>NZ_CP170553.1:242500-5322215 GCF_042697355.1 Hydrogenophaga sp. UC242_50 | reverse complement strand
CATGTCCACCTGGCCGCCCATCAGGTCGGTGAGCGCCGGGCCCGCGCCGCGGTAGGGGATGTGCTTCATCTGCACCTTGGCGAGGTTGTCGAACATCTCGCCGGCCAGGTGGGCCGAGGTGCCGTTGCCCTGCGAGGCGTAGTTGAGCTTGCCCGGGTTGGCGCGGGCCGCGTCCAGCACGTCCTTGACGGACTTGTACGGGCTCTCGGCGCGCACCACCAGCACGTTGGGGCCCTTGCCGATCAGGATCACCGGCGCGAAGGCCTTGTCGTTGTCGTAGGGCAGCTTGGGCATCAGGCTGGGGTTGACCGCGTGGGCGAAGGTGGAGATCACCAGCGTGTAGCCGTCGGCCGGGCTCTTGGCGACGAGGTCGGTGCCGATGATGGTGCCCGCGCCGGGCTTGTTCTCGATCACCACCGTCTGGCCCAGCTCCTTGGACATGCCCAGGCCCAGGGTGCGCGCGATCAGGTCGGTGCCGCCGCCGGGCGCGAAGGGCACGACGAGGCGGATCGGTTTGTCGGGGAACTGGGCCAGCGCGGCGGTGGTGGCGAGCGCCGCCGACACGAAGAAGAGGCTGATCCGCGCGACGGCGGTTCGACGGGAAAGGGGCATGGTTGTCTCCGGTAGGGCCATGGGGAAAACGGTGTTTTTCTCAGGGAAGCATGCTACGTTCGATGCTTCCCGGCCGCACCCCTCCAATTCCAAGCAGTGGAATCACGAACATGAAGACCACCCCCGTTCCGACCCCGTCCGAGGACAGCTTCGGCAGCTCGCCCACCAACCGTTCGCTGGAGCGCGGCATCCTGATCCTGCGGGCGTTCCGCCCTGGCTCGAGCTGGCTGGGCAACGGCGACCTCGCGGAGCGCACGGGCCTGTCGCCCTCCACCATCAGCCGCCTCACGCAGACCCTGGTGGGCGCGGGCCTGCTGCAGCACGACCGCCGGCGCCGCGCCTACCGGCTCGCGCCGCCGGTGCTGAGCTTCGCGCACGCCATGCGGGCCGGTTCCCAGGTGCTCGCGGTGGCCGCGCCGCGCATGCGCGCGCTGGCCGAAAGCCAGCGCGTCAACGTGGGCCTGGCAGCGCCCGACCACGACGAGATGGTGTACCTCGAATCCATCCGCTACAACCGCCGCGTGGCGCTGCGCAACGTGGTCTCGGGGCAGCGGGTGCCGATGGAACTCACCTCGCTCGGCCGGGCCTACCTGTCCACGGTGTCGGCCGGCCGGCGCAAGGCCTTGTTCGGCGTGTTCCAGCGGCGCTGCGGCAGCCACTGGCCCGAGGTGCAGGCCGACATCCTGGCGGCCATCCGGCAGGTGCACGAGCAGGGCTTCTGCGCGGCGTCCTGGCAACCCGAGGTGGTGGCGATGGCCATGCCGCTGAACACGGTGGAGGGCGTGCACGTGCTCAACCTCAGCGTCTCCACCGAGGAGCCGCTGGCGCGCGTGGTGCGCGAGCTGTCGGGCTCGCTCACCGCGCTGGCGGCCCAACTGCAGGGCGCGCTGGCGCGGGAGACCGGGCCTTAGCCTGGGCCCATTCGCGCCCGTCGCGCCGAGCCGCTCGACCGACGTTTCTTGCTGCTATATTAGGAATAATTCTCATTCCGACAATTGGGCCGCCTGCTTGCCAGCGGCAGGAAAGCACCGTGCGCACCCCCGAGATCGCGCTTGAGCAGCAACAGCTCACCACCCTGTATGTGGACCACCACGGCTGGCTCCAGGGTTGGCTGCGCGGCAAGCTGGGCGACTCCTTCGTGGCCGCCGACCTGGCGCACGACACCTTCGTGCGCCTCATGGTGTCGAGCTGGCGGCCGGGCAAGCTCGGCGAGCAGCCTCGCGCGCTGCTGACCCACATCGCCAAGGGCCTGGTGGTGGACCACTGGCGCCGCCAGGACGTGGAGCGCGCCTACCTGCAGGCCCTGACCCACCTGCCCGAGCCCGAAACCCCTTCGCCCGAGACGCGGCTGCTGATCCTGGAAGCGCTGTGCCGCATCGACGCCATGCTGCGCAGCCTGCCGCCGCGCACGCGCGATATCTTCCTGCTCGCCCAGCTCGATGGCCTGACCTATGGCCAGATCGCGGCGCAGCTCGGCACCTCGCTGATCACCGTCAAACGGCACATGCGTGTGGCCTTCGCGGGCTGCCTCGCGCTGGCCTGACCCGCCATGGCCGTGTCCGCGACCGACATCGATCCGGCGATCCTGAACGAGGCCGCCGGCTGGATGGTGCTGCTGCAGGCCGGCGAGGCCGGCGAACGCGAACTGGCCGAGCTGGGGCGCTGGCGCGAGCGCAGCCCCGCGCACGAAGCCGCCTGGCGGCGCGCCGAAAGCATGCTCGAGACCTTTCGCCGGGTGCCGCCCCGGCTGGGCCGCGACACCCTGTCGCGCCTGGGCCGCCCGGGCCGCCGGCACCTGCTGGGCCTGCTGGCCCTGGCCGCGCCCGTGGCCTGGTTGAGCTGGCGCGAGGCGCCCTGGCAGGAATGGACCGCCGATCTGCGCACCGGCGTCGGCGAGCGGCGCTCGATCGACCTGGCCGACGGCACCCGCCTGGTGCTCAACACCGCCAGTGCCGTGAACCTGGCCTTCGGCGCCGAGAGCCGCCGCCTGACGCTGCTGGCCGGCGAGATCCTGATCACCACCGGCCGCGACCCCTCGCCCACGCCGCGGCCCTTCACCGTGCGCACCGCCCAGGGCAGCGTGCGCGCGCTGGGCACCCGCTTCATGGTGCGCCACCTGGGCGACGCCACCCGCGTGGCCGTGTTCGACGGCGCGGTCGAGGTGCGCCCCGCCGAGTCCGACCAGGCGGTCCTGCTGCGCGCGGGCGAGCAGATGCGGTTCACGGCCCACGCCATGCAGCCGGTGCAAGCCGTGGAGGCGACGGCCACGCTGTGGGAGAAAGGCATGCTGCTGGCGCGCGACATGCCGCTGGGCGAGTTGGTCGCCGAGCTCGCGCGCCACCACCGAGGTGTGCTGCGCTGCGACCCGGCCGTTGCCGCCTTGCCCGTCTCCGGCGCCTTCGCGCTCGGCGACGTGCCGGCCAGCCTGGCCTTGCTGGAGCAGACCCTGCCCTTGCGCATCGCCCGCGCCACGCCGTACTGGATCACGGTGCAGGCCCGCTGATACCTTTTTCGGGCTCGTCCGGTGTACCGGTTGAAAGGCGCGTCGCTCACGCGCTCCCCTCCGCGTCCGCACACCCGATGAAAGGTTCACCGCATGGTCTTCCCTCCCACCCGCCGCCCCCTGGGGGCGCATCCCCGGTCTTCGAGTTCAGGGCGCTGAGCCTGGCCATCGGCTGCGCGCTGATGGGGTTGGCCGGCATGGCGGCCCTGGTGCCCGCCCCGGCGCGGGCCGCCGAAGCGGTGGCGGGGCAGCGCTACGCCCTCGCGCCCGGCAAGCTCAGCGATGTGCTGGCCCAGTTCGCGGCCACGGCCGGCGTGCCGCTGTCCTTCGACCCGCGCCAGCTCGCCGGCCTGAACAGCCCGGGACTGCAGGGCCAGTACACCCCGCGTGAGGGCTTCTCGCGCTTGCTGGCGGGCAGCGGGTTCGAGCTGGTCGAGGCGGCTGGCGGTTTTTCCCTGCGCCGCGCGCCCGCACCCGCCGCGGCACCCCAGGCGCCGGACGCCCAGGCACCCACCGAAGCGACCGAACTGCCCCAGGTGACCGTGACCGCCAAGCTCTACGGCGCGCGCGAAACCCAGACCCTGGACACCTCCAGCGCGTCCGTCGGCATCGTCACCGCCGAGGACATCGAGGAAGGCCAGATCCGCAACCTCCAGGACTCCCTGCGGCGCCTGGGCAACGTCGAGGACGCCGCCTTCCTCAACTCCGGCTTCGTCATCCGGGGCATGAGCACCGAAGGCTTCGTGCCCTCCGGCGCGCCCATGGGCTCGATCTACATCGATGGCGTGCTGCAGGCCCGCTACAGCTCGCGCTTCGGGGCCCGCAACCTCTGGGATGCGCAGCAGGTCGAGGTCTACCGCGGCCCGCAGTCCACGCTCAGCGGACGCGCGGCCACGGCCGGTGCCGTCTACATCAAGACCAAGGACCCGGTCTTCGACAAGGAGGCCGAGCTCTCGGCCACGCTGGGCAACCACCGCCAGACCGGCACGGCCTTCGTGCTCAACACGCCGCTGGTGGACAACACCGCGGCGCTGCGCCTGTCGGGCGCCTTCGAGCGCGGGCGCACGACGGTGGCCTATCCCGGCTACCAGGCGTTCGCGGGTTACGACGATCTGCGCACCGAGATCAGCCAGAACCTGCGCGCCAAACTGCTGCTGCAGCCCTCGGGCAGCACGCGCGCCATGCTCAGCTACGCGTACTCCAACGACCGCCCGAACGAGCGCCTGATCGGCGTCGGCCCGGGTTTCGACCTCGACGACGAGCGCGGCGACTGGTACGCCATCCCCACCTACGCCGAGTTCCGCCAGACCAAGGTGCACAACGGTGGCATGGAGATCACGCATGAACTGTCGCCCGAGCTGCGGCTGACCTCGCAGACCGGCCTGCACAAGGGCATCACCCGCCGCCGCTCGGTGGACCAGGGCACACCGGGCCTGCTCGACGGCATCGACGGCAAGGTCAACGACACCCTGCTCACGCAGGAAGTGCGGCTGAATTACGAGCGGGACCGCTGGAAATGGGTGGGCGGCGTGTTCGCCAGCCACCAGAACTACGACTCCCGCTTCGGCGCGATCGCCGTGCCCTTCCTGCAACTCGGCGAGACCTTCAACCGCAAGACCACCAACCTGGCCCTCTTCGGCGAAGCCACGCACGAGTTCGTGCCCACCTGGAGCGTGACCGTGGGCGGCCGCTGGGACTACCTGCGCGAGAAGACCGTGCAACGCAACGCGGAGTCCTACCCCTTTGGCGCGGTGCCCAACCAGTACGAGAACCGGGCCGACTTCAGCGAGACCAACTTCGTGCCCAAGCTCGGCCTGGCAAACAGCTCGCGCCGGGGCACCTGCTGGGCGCCACGTACTCCGAGGGCTTTCGCACCGGCGGCTTCTACGTCAACTACAACACCGGCCGGGCCGCGTACTACGGGCCTGAGACCGCGCAGAACCACGAGCTCTATTACAAGGGCCGCTTCCTCGACGAGCGGCTCACGCTCAACGCCAACCTGTTCTTCACCACCTACAAGGACCAGCAGATCGAGATCCGGCCCGACCCGAACAACCAGTCCTACCGCGAGACCTCGAACGCCGCTTCCTCGCGGGCCTGGGGCTTCGAGATCGAACCGGCCTTCCAGGTCAACCGGCGCTTCTCGGTGTCCGCCTCGCTGGGCTACCTGCACACCCGGTTCAAGGAATTCAACCACGCCAGCTACGGCGACCTGTCGGGCCAGCCCTTCCCCGAAGCCCCCAAATGGACCCTGGGCTTCGGCGGGCGCTACCAGCTGCGCAACGGCTTCTTCGTCGGCGGCGACGCCAAGTACATGGCGGGTTACGTGGGCCGCTTCGGCATCGCGCCCCAGGACCCCATCGACTCGCGCTTCATCGCCAACGCGCACGTCGGTTACCGGCACGACAACTGGGAACTCAGCCTGTTCGCCGAGAACCTGTTCGACGAGCGCTACAACACCTTCATCGACCGCGATGCCACCCCCATCTACGCGCAGATGGGACCGCGCCGCAGCGTCGGTGTGAACCTGCGCGTGAAGTTCTGATGAACCAGATCCCGGCGCGCGCGCTCGCCGGCGTGGCGGGTGGCTACGTGCTGGCCCAGTGGCTCCCCCTGGCGCTGATGGAGGCGCTGCCCCTGGACCGCGTGGACACCGTGGCGCTGGCCCTGCTGATGAGCTTCGCGGTGTACGTGGCGGCCATCCTCTGGTGCTTCGCCGCGCGCAGCGCCTGGCGCGCCTGCGCCGGCCTCGCGCTGGTGGGCCTGCCTTGCGGTGCGCTGCTGCTGGCGCTGGGGCGCTGGCCATGACGGGTGGCTTCCGCCAGAGCACGTCCTGGGTGCACACCTGGGCGGGCCTGCTGCTCGGCTCGCTGCTGTACTTCATCTTCCTCACCGGCACGGCCGGCTATTTCGACAGCGAGATCGACCGCTGGATGCGCCCGGAGCTGCCACCGCCACCCGCCCCGGTCGACAGCGCGCGGGCCGCCGACGCGGCGCTGCGCTACCTGAACGCGCACGAGGCCGGTGCCGAGCGCTGGGCCATCCAGCTGCCCGGCCACCGCGACACGCCGCACCTGGTGGCCTCGTGGCCGCACGACGGCCACATGGAAGAGCAGGCGCTGGATGCCGACAGCGGCGAGCCCCTGGCGACGCCGCGCGAGACGGGCGGCGGGCAGCTGCTCTACCGCATGCACTGGCGGCTGCACTACCTGCCCGCGGGCGCGGCGCTGTGGCTGGTGGGCGCGGCCACGGTGTTCCTGCTGGTGTCCCTCGTCTCGGGCGTGGTCGCGCACAAGCGCTTCTTCGCCGACTTCTTCACCTTCCGCGCGGGCAAGGGGCAGCGCTCCTGGCTCGATGCCCACAACGTGCTGGGCGTGATGACCTTGCCCTTCCAATTCATGATCACCTACTCGGGGCTGATCTTCTTCGCCGTGACCTTGATGCCCTGGGTGGTGTCGGCCCACTACGGCGCCGGCCCGGCGGGGCAGGGCCAGTTCCTCGCCGAGTTCACCGCCTGGCAGGCCCCGGCCGCGCCCTCCGGCACACCCGCGCCCCTGGCCCCGGTGGCGCCCATGCTGGCGCAGGCCGAACAGCGCTGGGGCCTGGGCAGCGTGCAGGCCGTGGAGGTGCTGCACCCCGGCGATGCCAGCGCGCGCGTGCAGATCGCACCGGTGCTCACCGGCCCGCTGCGCAACGTGGAGGTGATGGTGTTCGATGGCGCCAGCGGCGCCCTGCTGGAGACCCGGGCGCCCAGCCGTCGTGGCACGCTGACCGTGGCCGAAGGCCTGCTGGGCCTGCACGAGGGCCTGTTCGCCGGGCCCGTGCTGCGCTGGCTCTACGCGCTGTCGGGCCTGCTCGGCACCGCCATGGTGGCGACGGGGCTGGTGTTGTGGACGGTGAAGCGGCGCCAGAAACTGGAGCGCGACCAGGGCCGGCCGCACCGTGGGCTGCGCCTGGTGGAGCGGCTGAACGTGGCGACCGTGTTCGGCCTGCCCGTGGCCATCGGCGCCTACTTCTGGGCCAACCGCCTGCTGCCGATCGACCTGGCCGACCGCGCCGGCTGGGAGGCGCACGCCCTCTTCATCGCCTGGGGCGCCACGCTGCTGCACGCCTGCCTGCGGCCACCACCGCGCGCCTGGGTGGAGCAAGGCGCGCTCGCCGCCGGGGCGCTGGGCCTGTTGCCGGTGTTGAACGCGCTCACCGGCGGGCAGCACCTCGGTGCGTCCTGGGCGCGGGGCGACTGGGCGATGGCGGGATTCGATCTCACCGCGCTGGCGCTGGGGAGCGCCTTCGCGTGGATCGCCTGGCGCCTGCACCGGCGGGCGCGGCGAACGGGGGTAGGCGCGTGATGCCGCTGCTCGCGTTGGCGCTGGCCTGCGTCGGCTTCGCCGGCCTGGCGCTGGCCATGGACCGCCACCACCAGCGGCTGTGCAAGCGCCCCGCCTCGCGCGCCGCACGCTGGCTGGGGCGGGCGGTGGGCCTGCTCGGCCTGGGGGCGGCGCTGGCCGTGTGCCTGCTGGGCGCCGGTGGGGCCGTGGGGCCGGTGCTGTGGCTGGGCCTGCTCTCCGTCGCGGGCGTGGTCGTCGTCCTGGCGCTCGCTTGAGGGTGGCGCGCGGTGGTGTCCGCGCCGCACGCATCGCGGTGCGGAATTCACGCTTTCCAGGGCTTTCTGTGCTTCCCGGCCAGCGCGCGCCCCGTGCCGGAGCCAGGGTCTGCAGAATGAAGGCAGTTGAACTTCTCTGCTGTCCATGCCCGTCATCCCGTTTCCGTTGAGCAACCCCCGGCACAGCGCGCCGACCGAACTTCCCCCGGACCCACCCGTGCGCCTGCGGCCCGACGAGGTGGAGGCCCTGACCCAGCTGGACTTCTACCACCGCGCGCGGTCCCATGAGGACAACGGCACGCTGCTCATCGAGGCCGAGGACGAGGCCCAGCTGGCGCGTTACCTGGAGTTCCACGGCCTGCGCCTGCCCCGCGCGGTGGCGGCCAAGCAGGTGCTCGAGCTGTGCAACGACCTGCGCTGGTCGTACGGCGAGGCGGTGCGCTGCGCGGCGCGCGGCGACACCGACATCGCCACGCGCTTCCCCGGCCTCAGCGCCGAGAAGCTGGACTACGTGCGCGCGATCGCCAGCCAGGAAAGACACAGGGCGAGGGACCTCGCGAGAAAGCTCTTCGCCAGCCGGGGCGGCGAGGTGTTCCTGTACTGAACGTTTTCATCGTCATTCGCTGGCCTTGATCTTCAGTGTCTTGATGACCTGGCCCCAATGGTCCTGCTGCTGCTTCATCTCCAGCGCGAAGGCCTCGGGTGGGAGCGGCCGGGGCTCGGCGCCGATGGCGCGCAGCTGCTGCACCACGTCCGGCAGGGCCAGCACCTTCTGCAGCGCCGCCGCCGTCCTGTTCACCACCTCTTTGGAGGTCTGTGCCGGCGCGAACAGGCCCCACCAGCCGCGCATCTCCATTTCCGGAAAGCCCGCCTCGCGCGCGGTGGGCACGTCGGGCAGCAAGGGGTTGCGCTCCGCGCCGGTGGTGACCAACGGGCGCAGCTTGCCGGCCCTGATCAGCGCCAGGTAGGACGAGGTGTCGGCGATCGACATGTCGATGTGGCGCGCCAGCGTGTCCTGCATCACCTGGGCGCCGCCCTTGTACGGCACGCGCGTCATCTGGAGCTGGCGCGTGTGCACCAGCTGTTCGCCGGCGATCTGCACCATGAGGATGGCCGTGCCGTAGGACACCTGGCCCGGCCGCTCCTTCACGTAGGCCACGAACTCGCCCAGGGTCTTGGCGGGCACGGCGGGGTGCACCACCACCACGGCGGTGCTCTCGCTGATCTTGCCGATGGGGCTGAAGTCTTTCACCGGGTCGTAGCTGATGTTGCTGTAGGCGAAGGGGTTCATCACCATGGTCGACATGTGCGCCATCAACAAGGTGTTGCCGTCGGCCGGCGCCTTGGCCGCCTGGCTGGCACCGATCATCATGTCGCCGCCCGGCCGGTTCTCCACCACGATGGGGTGGCCCAGCAGATCGCGCAAGGGCGTGGCGAGGATGCGCGCGATGTTGTCGCCACCCGAGCCCGGCGGCAGCGGCACCAGCAGCCGGATGGGGCGGCCCGCGTCCTGCGCGAACGCCAGGCCGGCGGTGGTGGTGAGTGAGGTCGCGGCCATCGCCGCGACAAGGCTTCTTCTGCTCAGGCGCATGGGTCTGTCTCCTGTGTTTGTGTTGGGCTGTCCGCATGCTAGGCCGGCTGCTCGCGCGCTTCAAACGAAGATTGGTGATGCGCCCCATCCGTTTTGAAAATGTCCCGCCGACATTTCGCAAACGCATGCGCCGCATCACGAGCTTTCATTGGTTTTCCGGAAGTCGAATACCTAGCATCCCGCTGCCCGTATTCAACAACCAGGAGACACCTTTTGAACACCACGAAAAGCGGCATCGCCGTCGCGGCGGCGCTGGCCCTCACGGGCCTGCCCGCCACGGCACAGAGCAACACCGGCCCCACGCTGTACGGCACCGTCGACGGCGGCTTCTACGCCAGACAGCTCGCGGGCGAATCACGCGTCTCGCGCGTGGACGGCGGCATGATGACCACCTCGCGCTGGGGCATCCGCGGCTCCGAAGACCTGGGCGGTGGGCTCACCGCGCTGTTCGACCTCGGTGCGCAGCTTCCGCCTGGACACCGGCGAGGTCGGCCGCCACCCGGGCGACAACGCCGCCGGCCGCTTCTTCTCGCGCTACAGCTTCGTCGGTGTGCGCGGCGCCTTCGGGCAGTTCCGCGCGGGCCGCATTCCCACCGGCAGTTTCGTCAACACGCTGAGCTTCACGCCCTTTGGCGACTCCACCACGCTGGGCCCGTTCATGCTGCACACCTTCGTCGGCTCGCAGCCCATGCTGGCCTCGCACGGCATCAGCGACGGCAGCTGGAACAACTCGCTGGTCTACAACACGCCCACGCTGGGCAACTTCTCCGGCTCGCTGCAGGTCGCACCGGGCGAAGCCGCGCCCGAAGGGCGCCGTTTCGATGGCACGGCGAACTACCGCTCGGGTCCTTTCGCGGCGGCGCTGAGCGTCAGCAGGATCCGCGCGGCGGCGTACAACGTGCCGCGTTCGCGCACCGACCCGGCGGGCGCGCCCTACGTGATCGAAGCCGAGTCGAGCACGCTCGGCAGCGTGTCCTACGACTTCCAGGTGGTCAAGCTGTTCGGCCAGTGGGCCAAGGCCACGCTGCGCCCGCGCGGCCAGGCCGAGATCGACCTGGACACCGTCGGTGTGCACGCGGCCGTGCCCTTCGGCGCCGGGCGCTTCATCGCCTCGTGGGTGCGCACCGAACGTACGCAGGCCGGCACCACCGAGCGCGATCGCACCACGCTGGCCGCGGGTTACCTGCACAGCCTGTCCAAGCGCACCGATGTGTACGCCGTGGTGATGAACGACCGGGCCACCGGCCTGCGTACCGGCACCGGTTACGCCCTCGGCATGCGCCACCACTTCTGAGATCCCCATGAAACTCGTGACCATCGATTCCGTGCGCGGCGGCGAGCCCGGTGCCCTGTTGCCTTCGGGCGAGGTGCTGGCGCTGCGGCGCGCGGCCCAGGCCGACAGCCTGGAGGCCTGGCTGCCCGAGAGCCTGCGCGAGCTGCTGGCCGGCGGGTCCGCCGCGCTGGCCCTGGTGCGCGGCCTCGTGGACCGTGTGCAGGCCGACCCCGGCCTGCAGGACCGCCTGCGCCAGCGTGGGGCGCTGATGCCACCGGGCACCCGCCTGCTCGCGCCCGTGCCCAACCCCGGCCTGGTGGTGGCCGCGGGCCTGGCCTACAAGTCGCACCTGGCCGAAATGGCCGGCACGCCCGCGCCCCGGCAGCCCACCGGTTTCCTCAAGGTGGCGGCCTCCATCGTCGGGCCGGAACACGCGGTGGCGCTGCCCGCCGACGCGCCCGCGCACGTGGACTACGAGGGCGAGCTCGCGGTGGTCTTCGGCCGGCGCTGCCACCGCGTGAGCGCGGACCAGGCGATGGCCTGCGTCGCCGGCTACACCGTGCGCAACGACATCTCCGCGCGCGACTGGGTGCGCGACGTCTGGGGCGCGACGCAGCCCTGGGAGGCGCGCCAGACCTGGGAGGTCAACATCATGGGCAAGCAGTTCGAGGGCTTCACGCCGCTGGGGCCGGTGCTGCTCACGGCAGACGAAGTGCCCGACGTGGGGCGCCTGCACATCACCACCCACCTCAACAGCGCGCTCATGCAGTCCTCGCCCGTGAGCGACCTGATCTTCAGCCTGCCCGAGACCATCGCGCACTTCTCGCGCTGGTACTGCTTCAACGCCGGCGATGTGCTGCTGACGGGCACACCGGCCGGCGTGGGGGCCGGGCGCAAGCCCCCGGTGTTCATGAAGGCGGGCGACGTGATCGAGGTCGCCATCTCCGGCATCGGCACGCTGCGCAACACCCTGGTGGCGGCGCGCTGACGAAGGCGCTTCAGCCGGGTTCGCCCGGCGATGCCGCCGTCTCCCCGTCGTGCAGCGTGGCCAGCGTGAGTTCGCGCAGCCAGATGTTGCCGCCATCGGCGTGCGCGCGGTCGTGCCATTGCTGGCGCACCGAAAACGGCGGCACCTCGAACGGCAGTTGCGCCGAGCGCAGCTGGTCGCGCGAGGCCATCATGGCCTGGCCGAGCCGGCACGGCACGGTGAGCACCAGGCGCGATTCGCTCAACAAGGCCGACAGGCCCAGGGAGTGCGCGGCCGTCAGAACCACCTTGCGCCGCGCCAGCAGGTCGGCCGCCATCAGCGTGGACTGCAGGGCCGCATCGCTGGCGCCGCTGGGCCGGTAGGCCAGGTGTTCGGCGCCGAAGTACTCGTCGAAGCTCATGCGCTCGGAGCGGATGTGGTGGTCCACGTGCATGAGCGCGAAGAAGGTCTCGTCGAACAGGTGCTGCGCATGGAAGCCCGCGCCCATGGGCGCCCAGCTGCCGATCGCCAGGTCGACGCCGCCGTCCGCCATCAGGTGGCGTGTTTCTTCCGGCGAGGTGCCGATGATCTCGAACTGCACATGCGGCGCCTGCGCGCGCGCCGCCGACATCAGGCGCGGCAGCACCACCAGCTGCCCGACGTCGTTCATGGCGATGCGGAACAGGCGGTCGCTGGTGGCGGGATCGAAACGCCGCACCTGGTCCAGCGCCTGGTTGAACTTGGCCAGGCCTTCTTCGACCAGGCCGATGAGCTGCTTGGCCATGGGCGTGGGCACCATGCCCTTGGGCGTGCGCACGAACAGCGGGTCGTCGAAGCGCTCGCGCAGGCGCTTGAGCGCGTTGCTCACGGCCGACTGCGTCATGCAGACCTTTTCACCGGCGACGGTCACGCTGCCGGTGACGTAGATGGCCTGAAAGACAAGGAACAGGTTCAGGTCGACGGTGTTGATGTTCATGGGTGGGGGCAGTGTAGGCAGGCTGGCGAGCGCGTCCATTGGGGAAAGCCACGAAGGCCACGGCGGCCATTTCGCGGCGACATGGCGCCCATCACGACTATTTGTTGGACGGCCTCGCGGCGCGCTGCCAAAGTCTCGCGCATGAGCTTCACCATCACGCTGCATCCGGCCGACCAATCCTTTGCCTGTGGTCCCGGCACCGACATCCTGCGCGCCGGCCTGGCCAGCGGCGTTGGCGATGCGCTACAGCTGCCGCTCGGGCGTGTGCCGCACCTGCCGGGGCCGCCTGGTGTCGGGCCAGGTGGACTTCGGCGACGTGCACCCGCACTACCTGTCCGACGAAGAAAAGGCGCAGGGCCATGTGCACCTGTGCTGCGCGCGCCCGCTGACGGACTGCAGCTTCGAGATCGAACCCTTCGACCCCCACCTGGTGCCGGCGCGCACGCTGCCGGTGCGGGTGCTGCGCATGGAGCGGCTCGCGCCCGACGTGATGCGCCTGCTGCTGGGCACGCCACCGAACGAGCCGTTGAACTGGCGCGCTGGCCAGTACCTCGAGATCGTGCTCGGCGACGGACTGCGGCGCTGCTACTCCATGGCCAGCGCACCGCGCGCCGGTGGCCGGCGGCAGATCGAGCTGCACATCCGCCACATGCCCGGCGGCCGCTTCACCGACCACGTGTTCGGGCAGTTGCGCGAACGCGACCTGCTGCGCGTGGAGGCGCCCCAGGGCAGCTTCTTCCTCGACGCGCAGAGCGACAAACCCGTGGTCATGCTCGCCTCGGGCACCGGCTTCGCGCCCATCCAGGCCATGGTGGAAGACAGCCTGGCCCAGGGCCTGCGCCGGCCCATCGACGTGTACTGGGGCGGCCGCCGGCGGATCGACCTCTACCTCGATGCGCAGGCGCGCCAATGGGCCGCCGAACACCCCCACATCCGCTACGTGCCGGTGCTCAGCGAAGCGGGCGACGACCCCGCCTGGGCCGGTCGCACCGGCTTCGTGCACCGCGCCGTGCTGCAGGACCACCCCGACCTGTCGCGGCACCAGGTGTATGCCTGCGGCGCACCGCCCATGGTGGACGCGGCCCGCCGCGACTTCGGCGAGGCCGGCCTGCCGGCCAACCAGTTCTTCGCCGATGCCTTCATCTCCGAGGCCGACCGCCGCCCGGCCCCGCACTGACCTTCAACCGAGAGAGAGACCCATCGCCATGATCGCTGGATTCGTCCCCGACAACTGCCGCGTCGAACCGCCGGCGCGCCACTCCGTGCTCAAGCCTTTGTGCCTGAGCCACGGCACGCTGGAGTGCTTCAACCTCACGGCCTCGCGCCGCTTCTACGAAGAGTTCCTGGGGCTCGAATGCGCGCGCCACGCCAAGCCCGCGATGTCGATCCGCCTGGGGCATGCGCTTCCATGTGGTGTGCGTGGAGGTGGGCGACCAGATCCACCCCTGCAACGTGCTCAACCACTGGGGGCTGGACGTCGCCTCGCGCGACGAGGTGGACCACGCGCACGCGCTGGCGCTGCGGTTCAAGGACACCTACGGCATCCGCCAGGTGCTCCCCATCCAGGACATGCACGGCGTGTACTCGTTCTACTTCGAAGACCTCGACCACAACTGGTGGGAGATCCAGTACTACGAGAATGGCTTCGTGCACGACGACTACTTCGATTTCGGCGACCGCTTCGACATGACCCCCTCTGAGGAAACCCGCGCATGACCACCGTGAACGTCACCCCGTTCGAGATCCAGTTCCGCACCCGCGACGGCCTGCTGCTGCGCGCCGACGTCTACCTGCCGCCCGGCGGGCGGGGCGCCTTCCCCACGCTGCTGGCCGCTTCGCCGTACCAGAAGTCCCTGCGCCGCCTGCCCGCCATGGGCGTGTTCCCCTTCATCGAATACGGCCCCATCCAGCTGTACCTGGACCACGGCTACGCCTACGTCATCCTGGACCTGCCGGGCTCGGGCGTGTCCGAAGGCATCTGGGACCCGTGGTCCAAGGCCGAAGGCGAGGCCACGCACGACGCGATCGAACACATCGCCACCCAGCCCTGGTCCAGCGGGCGCATCGGCATGATCGGCCAGTCCTACTACGCCATGAGCCAGTGGAACGCCGCGCGCACGCGCCCGCCGCACCTCACCACCATCGTGCCGTACGACGGTTCGTGCGACCCCTACCGCGACTTCCTGTACCACGGGGGTGTGCCCATCCAGGGCTTCCTGGGTTCCTGGCTGATCGGTTCGGTGCTGCTGCAGCACACCGCCGAAGGGCACGACGTGCGCGGCGGCGCGCGCCACGAGGTGCTGCCCGACGTGTTGTCGCACACGCTGGACGACGGGTGGCACCGCCGCCGCGCCGCCTTCTGGGAACTCGGGAACATCGACATCCCGGTGTTCTCCATCGGCGTCTGGGGCAAGGCCTCGCTGCACCTGCGCGGCAACGTCAACGGCTTTGCCGGTGTGCGCGGCCCGCGCCGCCTGCTCATCACCGAGCCCGACACCTTCCACAAGGCACAGCACTATTTCGCCGAAGAGGCCCTGCACCGCGAGGAGCTGCTGCCCTGGTACGACCACCACCTCAAAGGCGTGGACAACGGCGTCATGGACCAGGCGGCGGTGCGTTACTTCGTCAACGGGCGCGGGCGCTATGCGAGCACCGACGCCTGGCCCCCGGCCGACGCGGCGCCGCGCGCTTTCTACCTCAGCGGCGCGCGCAGCGGCGTGGTGAACTCGCTCAACGACGGCTCGCTGACGGATGCCGTGCCGGCCGAGGCCACCGCCACCACCGCATGGACCTACCCCGACGAACAGTGGGTGGCCGGGGTGACCACCTTCGTCAACGGCGTGCCCGACCACGTGGCCCGCATCAACACCTTCACCACGGCGCCGTTTGAGAAGGAAAACGAGTTCACCGGCCAGGGCACCCTGGTGCTGCACGCCTCGTCCGATCAGACCGACTTCGACGTCTTCGTCAAACTGAGCCTGCTGCCCGCGCCGGGCCGCCCCGGGCCCGCGCGCAAGATGAGCCAGGGTTGGCTGCGCGCCTCGCACCGGCGCGAGGACCCGGCGCTGACGCAGGAGCTGCGCCCCTTCCACACCCACGACCAGGTCGAGCCCGTGGCGCCGGGTCAGGTGGTGGAGCTGCGCATCGAACTCATGCCCATGGGCTTCGTCGTGCAGCCCGGCGAGCGCCTGCGGCTGGAGATCACGAACAACGACTCCACGATGATCGACCAGCCGATGACGCACTGGTATGGGCAGAAGGTCGGCACCGACACCTACCACCACGACCGGCTGCACCCGTCGCGGCTGCTGCTGCCGCAACGGGCGGCCAGCAGCCCCTGATTCAGCCGCCGCGCGCCATCGCCAGCACCGCGCGCGCCTGCGCCGCATCCACCACCCCCGGCGTGTCCGAGGTCCAGGCGACGAAGCTGTCGGGCCGCACCAGCACCAGGCGGGCTTCGTAGCGCGCGGCCTCGCCGGTCCGGGTGTCTTCCACCACGTTCAGCGGCAGCGTCAGGGCGGCCGCGGCCTCGCGGAACGCCTGCGCCTCCGCGGCGCTGGCGCCCAGCGCGATCAGGGTGTAGCCCGGCCCGAAGGCCTCGTACACGTTGCGCCCGGAGGACAGGACCGCCGGCGCGATGTGGTGGCCGGCCCGCGCGACGAACTGGTGCGAGCCCACCGAGCTCGGGCCTTGTCCGCTGCCGTTGGGCTGCACCACGGGCGAGCCTTCGTAGTTCGGCTCGAAGGCGTGCACCTCGCCCACCGCGCCTTTCGCGCGCGCCTGCCAGGCGGCGTCGAACCGCGCCTGGTCGACGGCTGGGTCGTGCGTCTCCAGGAACTCGCGGTCGGTGTCGATCGACTTGGCGATGAAGTCGCGGATCGTGGAGCCGAACACCGGGCGGCGTTCCGCATCGTAGGAGTCGAGCAGCTCCCCGCCGCCCCAGCCCTGCAGCGTGGACGCCAGCTTCCAGCCCAGGTTGCGCGCGTCCTCCAGGCCGGAGTTCACGCCATAACCCCCGTAAGGCGGGTGGCTGTGGGCGGCGTCGCCCGCGATGAAGACGCGGCCCTGGCGGTAGCTGTCGGCCAGCATGAAGCGCAGGTCCCAGAAACCGATGTGCTCGAACTCGACCTCGAACGGCGCGCCCACGGCTTCGTGCAGGTAGGCCGCGAAGTCGAAGTTGTCCTTGGTGGTGCCCGGCGGCACCGGCGCGTGGAAGAACCAGGTGCTGCCCAGGTCCACCCGGCCGAAGAATTTCCAGTAGCCCTTGAGGCCCGGCTGCAGCACGTTGTAGTAGGACTTGCCGGGGTAGCGCTTGAGCAACTCGTGCAGCCCTTCGGACTTGAACACCAGCAGCACCATCATGCGGTCGTGGTCGGTGCGGGTCTGGGTCATGCCGGCCTTGTCGCGGATCACCGAGCGCGCGCCGTCGCAGCCCACGGCATAGGCCGCGCGCAGCTGCCGGCGGCCCGAGCCGCCGCGCTCTACCACGCTCACCGTCACGCCGTCGGCGTCCTGCTGCACGTCCTCGGCCTCCCAGCCGTACAGGGTGTGCACGCTGGGCAGCTCGGCCACGCGGCGGCGCAGCACGGCCTCGGTGGCGTACTGCGGCAGCCGCTCGTTGCCGGTGAAGTAATAGGGCTTGACCAGGTCGCGCTGCAGCCAGTCGTAGTGCGGCCCCAGCAGGGTGCCGTAGGCCGTCAGGCCGCCGATGCCGTACTCCGGCGGAATGGTGCGCGCGGCGCGCAGCGCCGGCTCCGCGCCCCAGGCGTGGAAGTGCTCCATGGTGCGCTGGGTCAGGTTCTGGCCCTTGGGGATCGGCTGCGGCTGCGGGTAGCGCTCCACCACCACGCAGCGCACGCCGCGCTGGCCCAGCTCGATCGCCAGGCCCGTGCCCACCGGGCCGCCACCGACGATGACCACCTCGGTGTCGAACGTGCTGTCGGCCTTGTTGCTGTGTTTGCTCATGTGTGGCTCTTCTCTCTGTTCTCTCTTACTCGGCGGTGATGCCCTGGGCCTTGATCAGGCTGGCCCAGCGCTGGGCGTCGGTGGTCATCAGCTGCTGGAACGCCTCCGGGGTGGAGTGGGCGGGCGTCATGCCCTGGGTCTCGAACGCGGTCGCGATCGCGGGCTGCGCCAGGATGTCGCGCAGCTCCTTGTTCAGCTGGTCGATCAGCGCGCGCGGCGTGGCCGCGGGCGCCAGCACGCCGTACCACATGTCCACGTTCAGGTTGCCCAGGTTCAGGCTGCTGAGCGGCGGCACGTCGGGCAGCAGCGGGTTCGCCTGGCTCGAGCTGATGGCCAGCGCCTTGAGCTTGCCCGCCTTGATGTGCTGCAGCGCCACGTGGATCGGCAGGAACATCAGTTCGATCTGTCCGCCCAGCAGGTCCGTCACGGCCGGCGCCGTGCCCCGGTAGCCGATGTGCGTGATGGAAATCTTGGCGCGGTTCTTCAGCAGCTCCATCGCCAGGTGGTGCGGCGTGCCGGCGCCGGGCGAGCCGTAGTTGAGGGCGCCGGGGCGCGCGCGGGCGCGCTCCAGCAGGCCTTTGAGCGAATCGATCTTGGTGTTGGGGTGGGTCACCAGCAGCAGCTGGCCCCAGCTCGTGAGCGAGACGGCCGCGAGGTCCTTGACCGGGTTGAAGCCCGCGTTCGGGTACAGCGCGGCGTTCATCACCAGCGTGTTGACGCTCACCAGCAGCGTGCTGCCGTCCGGCGTGGCGCGCACGACTTCCTGGGTGCCGATGTTGCCGGAGGCGCCGGCCTTGTTCTCGACGAAGAAGGGCCGTTTCAGGCGCTCGGCCAGCTGGGGCGCGATCTGGCGCGCGATCAGGTCGATGCCGGTGCCGGGGGTGAACGGCACCACCAGGCGCACCGGTCCGTTGGCCGGGCCCTGGGCCCGCACGAAAGGCGCGGCCACCGTGGCCAGGCCACCGAGCACGAGGCTTCGGCGCAGCGGGGAGGGGGGAAGGAAGGCGGGAGGGGTTTTCATGGTGCGGTCTCCATTGATGAGGGAGAATTACAGCAACACCTTTGACATTCATCAAACGGAAGATTTTGAACAACTCTTCAAGAAAATTGATCAATGTGGGCAGCCGGCAGCTCCAGGCCTTTCTGGAGGTGGCGCGCCTGCGCAGCTTCGCCAAGGCGGCCGAACAGGTGCACCTGTCGCCCTCGGGCATGAGCATGCTGGTCAAGGAGCTCGAAGACCAGGTGGGCGCGCGCCTGTTCGACCGCACCACGCGCTCCGTCACGCTCACCGACGCAGGGCGCCGCCTGCAGCCGGTGGCCGAGCGCATCGTGGCCGAGCTGCGCGCCATCGACGACGTGATCGGCGGCACCGAGGCGGCCGTGCGCTCGCGCATCGATGTGGCGGCCACGCCCATGGTCTCGGCCAGCCTGTTGCCGGAGGTGATCAGCGCCTTCAACCAGAGCCACCCCCAGGTGCAGATCCACCTGGCGGACGTGGACGTGAGCGTGGTGCGCCAGCGCATCCTGGAGGGTGAGGCCGACATCGGCCTGGGCTTCTTCATCAAGCCCGCCGTGGGCCTGCAGCGCCAGCCGCTGTGCAAGTTCCGGCTGATGCGCATCAGCCCGCCGGGCAAGGGCGCGGGCGGCCTGGGGCCCAGCCAGACCTGGAGCAGCCTGGCGGAGCTGCCGCTCATCAGCCTGCCGGTCGACAACCCGATCCAGGCCGTGATCGAAAAACACCTCGCGCGCATCGGGCGCGCGCACGAGGAGCGGCCGCGCATGAACCTGATCGGCACGCTGATCGCGATGGTGCGCGCCGGCCGAGGCCACGCCATCGTGCCGTCCTTCGCGCTGGAGGACTGCCTGCGCCAGGGGCTCAAGGTGTCCATGCTCAGCAACCCCACGGTGCACATCGAGCTGCACGTGGTGTCGCTGCGCGGCACGCAGCCCAAGCTGGCGGCCACGGCCTTCGCGTCTGCCGTGAAGAAGGCGGCCTCGCGCCTGCCCGGTTAGGCTTTGCGAGGGCGCACGGTGCGCGCCGGTTGCCGCGCCACCTCGCGCAGCGCGTCCAGCAGGCCGTCCACCGCCGCGAAGCCGAGCGCGTCCTTGCGCCAGTACATGGTCATGGCGCTGGGCGTCTCCAGCAACAGCGGCAGGCGCTTGAGCATCTTCCAGCGCTCGGGCAGCTCGATGGCGCGCTCGGAGACCACGGCCACCATGTCGCTTTCCGCCACCAGCGCGATGGTGGCGAGCAGGGAGTTCGACTGCACGCTCGCGCCCGGGATCGTGCGGCCGGCGGCCGAGAGCGCGGATTCGAGCAGGTCGCGCGCGGGGATGTCGCGCGTCCAGACCACCCAGCGCTGGGCCAGCAGGTGCGACCACTGCAGGGACTTGCGCTGCGCCAGCGGGTGGTCCGGCCGCACCGCGAAATGCAGCCGCTCCTCGTAGAGCACCTCCGAGGCGATGCCCGGGTCGTGGTACTTGGCCGCCGGCCGGCCCACCGCGATGTCGATCTCGCGCTGCGTGAGCTGCTGGAACAGCCGGTCCATCGGCGCCTCGACCAGCTCCACGCTCGCGTTGGGCATGCGGGCCAGCAGCGACAGCACCGCCTGCGGCACCACGCCCGCGATGGTGGCGCCCGAGGCGCCGATCACCGCGCGGCCGCTGCCGCCGTCGCGCAGCGCGGCCATCTCTTCCCGCGCGCGGTCGAGCTCGTTGCCGATGTGCACCGCGAACTCGCGCAGGATCTGGCCGTGGGCGGTGGGGCGAAGCCCGCGCGCGTGGCGTTCGAACAGCGTCAGCCCAATGTCGGCCTCCAGCTCCTTGAGCCATTTCGAGAGCGCGGGCTGCGTCATGTGCAGCCGCTCGGCGGAGTGGCTGATGTTCTGCGTCTCCGCCAGGCTGACCAGGATCTGCAGGTGCCGCAGGCGCAGTCGATTCGTCCAGTCCATGGGCCGTCCTGCTATGTTCAAAAAGTTATGGATGAGAGCAATTCACCATTTTACGAGGCATGGCATCGGGCCAATACTCGACACCTTCAAGAACAGGAGACAAGACCATGATTCGCCGAAGCCTTCTGGCCTGCGTCGCGCTGTCCGCCATTGCCATGGCGGTGCAGGCCCAGGACACCTACCCGTCCAAGCCCATCAAGTTCGTCGTGGGCTACTCGCCCGGCGGCTCCAACGACATCCTCGCGCGCATCGTCGCCAAGCGCCTGGGCGACAGCCTGGGCCAGCCGGTGGTGGTGGAGAACCGCCCCAGCACCGGCGCCATCGTGGGCGCGGTGGTGACCAAGCAGGCCGCACCCGACGGCTACACGCTGATGATCGGCGCCAGCGGCCCGCTGGTGATCAACGCCGCCACCTATGCCAACCTGCCGTACTCGCCGCAGAAGGACTTCATCCCGATCTCCACGATCGCGACCTTCCCGCTGATCGTCTCGGTCAAGGCGGACTCGCCGTTCAAGTCCATGCCCGACCTGGTGAAGTACACCAAGGAGAACCCGCAGCTCTCCAACTACGCCTCCAGCGCCTCCACCTTCCAGCTCGCCACCGAGCTGCTGAAGGAGCGCACCGGCATCCAGTCGCAGCACGTGCCCTACAAGGGCAGCGGCGACTCGATGAAGTCCGTGGCCGGCGGCGAGACCACCTTCAGCATGCTCGACCCCGGCCCGGCGGCCGGCGCCATCAACGGCAAGCTGGTGCGGGGCCTGGCCGTGTCCTCCGACGTGCGCAACCCGTCCTTCCCCGACATCCCCACGCTCAAGGAGCAGGGCATCGACCTGAGCATCCAGTTCTGGATCGGCCTGTTCGCGCCCGCCGGCACGCCCGCGCCCATCGTGAAGCTGCTGGAGCGTGAAGTGGCGAAGGCGGTGCAGCACCCGGAGACGCTCAAGAGCATGGCCCAGCTGGGCCTGACGCCGGCCTCCAGCACCTCGGAAGCCTTCACCCGCCAGATCGCGCAGGAGATCCCCACCTGGACCGAGGTCGCGCGCAAGAACAACATCAAGGCCGATCAGTGAGCATGAGCGAGATCACCTACCGCGCGCCGCGCCTGTTCATCGGCGGGCAGTGGCGCGCGGGCAGCGCCGAGACCCGCAGCCCGGTGATCAACCCCGCCACCGAAGCCGTGCTCGACGAGCTGACGCACGCCTCGGCGCGCGACCTCGACGACGCGCTCGCGGCGGTGGCCCAGGGCTTCAAGGTCTGGCGCGCCACGCCCGCGGCGGCGCGCCAGCGCGTGCTGCTGCAGGGCGTGCAGAACCTGCGCGCGCAGCGCGAGGCCATCGCGCGCCTGCTCACGCTGGAGCAGGGCAAGCCCCTGGCCCAGGCGCGCATGGAAGTCGATGTGGCGGCCGACATGGTGCAGTGGTACGCCGAGCAGGCCAAGCGCGTCTACGGCCGCATCCTGCCAGCGCCGCAGCCGGGCGCCGACTACGAGGTGCGCAAAGAGCCGGTGGGCCCCTGCCTGCTGATGTCGCCCTGGAACGTGCCCGTGATCCTCGCCGCGCGCAAGCTCGGCGGCGCGCTCGCGGCGGGCTGCTCCTGCATCCTCAAGCCGCCCGAGGAAACCCCGGCCTCGGTCGCGAAGATGGTCGAGTGTTTCATCGAAGCCGGCGCGCCCGATGGCGTCATCAACCTCGTCTTCGGCGTGCCGGCCTTCGTGTCCTCGCACCTCATCGCGTCGGACGTGATCCGCAAGGTGTCCTTCACCGGCTCGGTGGCGGTGGGGCAGGGCCTGGCCCGCCTGGCCGCGCCCGGCCTCAAGCGCCTCACGCTGGAACTCGGCGGCCACTCGCCGGTGATCGTGTTCGATGACGCCGACGTGGACGCCGTGGCGCGCCAGCTGGTCGCGGCCAAGTTCCGCAACGCCGGCCAGCTCTGCCACGCGCCCACGCGCTTCTTCGTGCAGCGCGGCGCCTACGCGCGCTTCGTCGACACCTTCGCGGCCGCCGCTTCGCAACTGCGCGTGGGCGACGGCCTGGCCGAGGGCACCGACATGGGGCCGCTGGCCGAACGGCCGGCGCCTGGGCGCGATCCGCGAGCTCGTCGATGCGACACGCACCGAAGGCACGCTGGTGGCCGGCGGCGAGCGCGTGGGCGAGCAGGGCTACTTCCACCAGCCCACCGTGTTCGCCGACGTGAACCCCGATGCCAAGGCCATGCGCGAGGAGCCCTTCGGCCCGGTCGCGCTGATCCGCGCCTTCGACACGCCCGCGCAGGCCATCGAGCTGGCCAACGCCACGCGCTACGGCCTGGGCTCCTACGTGTTCACCGACTCCGCGCGCCTGCAACGCCAGATGATCGCCGACCTGGAGGTGGGCAGCGTCGCCATCAACAGCACCGTCGTCACCGTCGCCGAGGCGCCGTTCGGCGGCGTGCGCGACAGCGGCTACGGCTACGAGAGCGGCGAAGAGGGCCTCGACAGTTACCTCCACACCAAGTTCGTCAACCGCAGCTATTCCGCATGAGCCCCGTTTCCCCGACCCCTTTCACCGTGCGCGACGGCGTGTACGACGTGCTGCGCCAGTTCGGCGTGGACACCATCTTCGGCAACCCGGGCTCCACCGAGCTGCCCATGTTCCGCGACTTCCCCAGCGACATCCAGTACGTGCTGGGCCTGCAGGAAGCCGTGTGCGTGGGCATGGCCGACGGGTATGCCCAGGCCACCGGCAAGGTCGGCTTCGTCAACCTGCACTCGGCCGCCGGCGTGGGCCACGGCATGGGCAACCTCTACACGGCGTTCAAGAACCGCACGCCGCTGGTGGTCATCGCGGGCCAGCAGTCGCGCTCGATCCAGCCGCTGGACGCCTACCTGGCCTCGGAGCGCGCCACCGAGCTGCCGCAGCCGTACGTGAAATGGAGCATCGAACCGGCGCGCGCGCAGGACGTGCCCCAGGCCATCGCCACCGCCTGCCGCCGCGCGCTGCAGGCGCCTTGCGGCCCGGTGCTGGTCTCCGTGCCCTCGGACGACTGGGACCAGCCCGCCGAGCCGGTGGTGCAGCGTGCCATGAGCCGGCGCACGGCGCCCGAACCGCAGGCCATCGCCGCGCTGGCGCAGGCGCTCGCGGCCTGCGAGCGGCCGGTGTTCGTGGCCGGCGCGGAAGTGGACCGCACCGGGGCCTGGGACGGCATCGTCGCCCTGGCCGAGCGCCACGGCGCCAAGGTGTTCAACGCGCCCATGTCGGCGCGCGCGG
Source organism: Hydrogenophaga sp. UC242_50 (assembly GCF_042697355.1). NCBI lineage: Bacteria > Pseudomonadati > Pseudomonadota > Betaproteobacteria > Burkholderiales > Comamonadaceae > Hydrogenophaga > Hydrogenophaga sp. UC242_50. The sequence continues at coordinate 5,298,529 of NZ_CP170553.1, read as the reverse complement.
GCTTCCCCGAGGACCATGCGCTGTTCCACGGTTTCCTGCCCGCGGTCAAGGCGCAGATCGTGCAGAAACTGGCCGGCCACGACCTCGTCGTGGTGATCGGCGCGCCGGTGTTCACCTACCACGTGGAAGGCGACGGCCCGCACCTGCCCGACGGCGCCACGCTGTGGCAGCTCACCGAAGACCCCGATGCCGCCGCGCGCTCGCCGGTGGGCACCTCGGTGGTGGGCGACGTGGCGCTGGCGCTGCAGGCCCTGCAGGGCGCGCAACCGCAGCGCGCGCGCACCCCGCCGCCGGCCTGGGTGCGCGAAGCCCGCGCCGAACCGGGCGCGCCGACCCAGGTGGCCTACCTGCTGCAGACCATCGCGGAACTGCGCTCGCCCGACGACGTGATCGTGGAAGAGGCGCCCACCGCCCGCGTGGTGATGCACCAGCACCTGCCCATCCTGAAGCCGCGCTCCTTCTTCACCATGGCCAGCGGTGGCCTGGGCCACAGCATGCCGGCCGCCGCCGGCATCGCCCTGGCCTGGCGCGAGCGCCGCGTGATCGCCATCATCGGCGACGGCTCCAGCATGTACTCGATCCAGACGCTGTGGACCGCCGCGCAGCTCGGCCTGAACATCAGCTTCGTCGTGGTCAACAACCGCCGCTACGGCGCGATGAAGCGCTTCGGCGGCGTGCTCGGTTTCCCGGCCGGCGCCGTGCTGCCGGGCACCGACCTGCCGGGCATCGACTTCGTCGCGCTGGCGCAAGGGCATGGTGTGCCCGGCGAGCGCGTGGAAGACGCCGGCCAGTTGCACGCGGCCTTGAAAGCGTCCCTCGCCTCGAGAGGCCCCTCGCTCGTGGAAGTGCGGGTCGCCTGAACAACCACCACCAGGAGACAAGACGATGAACCCCAACCTCCGCCGACGAAGCTTCGTGGGCGCGGCCCTCGCCGCCGGCGCCGCGCCCCTGGCCTTCGCCCAGGCCGGCCCCTACCCCAACCGGCCGATCCGCATCTTCGTCGGCTACGCCGCCGGTGGCGCGGTGGACACCATGGCGCGCATCGTCGCGCAGCGACTCACCACCGCGCTGGGCCAGTCCGTCATCGTGGAGAACCGCGCCGGCTCGGCCGGCCTGCTGGCCGCCGACACCGTGGCCAAGGCGCCGGCCGATGGCTACACGCTGCTGCACGGCGAAAGCGCGCTGCTCATCGCACCGCAGCTGCAGAACCAGACCTCCTCGCTGGACCCGATCAAATCGCTCGTGCCCGTGGCCGGCCTGTTCCAGTCGCGCCTGCTGCTGGTGGCGAACAACGAGGTGAAGGCCAGCAACCCGGCCGAGTTCCTCGCGCTGGTCAAGGCCAACCCGGGCCGTTTCACCTACGGCACCTCGGGCATCGGCACCGTGCACCACCTGGGCGTGGAGCTGTTCAAGTCGCGCACCAAGACGCACCTGCTGCACATCCCCTACCGCGGCGCGTCGCAGCTCGTCACCGACGTGATCAATCGCCAGTTGCAGTTCGGCGTGGTGAGCGCCGCGGCCGGCGTGCCGCAGGTTCGCAGCGGGCGCGTGAAGGCCATCGCCATGTTCAGCTCGACCCGCCTGGCCGGCGCGGACGACATCGGCACCCTGGCCGAGGTGGTGCCGGGGTTTCACGTCGCGCCCCGCCAGATGCTGCTGGCGCCGGCCGGCACGCCGCAGGCCGTCATCGACCGCCTGAGCGCGGCCGTGGGTGAGCTGCTGGCGCACGCCCGAAGCGGCCAGCGCCGCCGCCGCGCAAGGCGTCACCACCGCCTACCTGGCGCCGGGCCCGCTGGCGGCCGACGTGAAGCGCGAGTACGCGGAGTGGGGCCGGGTCATCAAGGCCCAGGGCATCTCGGCCGAATGAGCGCGCCGCGCCCCCGCATCGGCCTGATCGTGCCGCCGGCCCACGGGCGCGTGCCGCCCGATGCGCCCCTGCTGTACGGCGAGCGCTTCGACTTCATCGCGCGCGGCCTGGGCATCGACGGCGTGTCGCCCCGGGGCTTCGCGCCCGTGGTGAACCAGATCGTCGACCACGCCCGCGCCCTGCGAGCGGACGGCGCGCAGGCGATCTCGCTCATGGGCACCTCGCTCAGCTTCTACCAGGGCCCGGCCTTCACCGACCAGCTGCGCGACGCCATGCAGCAGGCCACGGGCGTGCCCTGCACCACCATGAGCCACGCCGTCGTCTCGGCGCTGCGGGCCCTGGGTGTGCAGCGCGTGGCGGTGGCCACCTCGTACATCGACGAGCTCAATCAGCGCCTGGTTGTTTACCTCGGCGCCCTGGGCTTCGAGGTCACCGCCATCGAAGGCCTGGGCATCGAGCCGGTCGGCGGCGCGGCCGAGGTCTCCACCGAACGCCTGGTCGCGCTGAGCCGAAAGGTGCACGCCCAGGCGCCTGGCGCGCAAGGCATCTTCATGTCCTGCGGCGGCCTGCTCACGCTCGACGCCATCGCCACGCTGGAAGAGCAGCTCGGCCTTCCCGCCATCGGCAGCTCGCCCAGCGGTTTCCGGGACGTGGTGCGCGCGGCGGGCGAAGACCCACGCAGCCGCACCGCCGGCGGCCGCCTGTTCACCCTGGCCTGAATTCCACCCTTCGCCCATGAAAATCATCCGCATCACCGCCACCGCGCTCCACATCCCCTTCACGCTCGACGTGCCCGGCGGCGGCCGGCACCAGGAGGCGCTCGGCTGCTGCGTCGTCGAGGTCGAGACCGACGAAGGCCTGATCGGCCACGGCCTGACCGCGATCACGCAGGAGAAGGTGGCCGAGTCCATCATCACCCACGTGCTCGCGCCGGCCCTCATCGGCACCGACCCGCTGGCGCACGAGGCGCGCTGGGAGCAGATGTACTGGCTCACCGCCTCGCGCGGCCAGACCGGCTACGCGCAGCACGCCATCGCCGCCATCGACGTGGCGCTGTGGGACATCAAGGGCAAGGCGCTCAAGCAGCCGATCTGGCGCCTGCTCGGCGCGGCGCGCAAGGAGCTCGACATCTACGCCACCTTCGGTTTCGAGTTCCTCGACATCGACGGCCTGCGCGGCGCGGTCAAGTCCCTGCGCACCGAAGGCGTGGAGCATCTGAAGATGGTGGTGGGCTTTCGCGCGTTGCCGCGCCGCGAGAGCCGCAGCCTCATGTCGGTCATCAAGGAAGACGCCAAGCGCGTGCACGCGGTGCGCGAGGCCGCGGGCGACGAGGTCTCGCTCTACATCGACGCCAACTGCGGCCTGGACGCGTACCACGCCGAGCGCCTGATCCGCCTGACCGCCGACTGCAACCTCGGCTTCTTCGAAGAACCGATCACGCAGAACGACGTGCTGGCCATGGCCGACCTGCGCGCGCGCACCGGCATGCCGCTGACCTGCGGCCAGAACGAAGGCCTGGCCTACCGCTTCCGCGACTGGCTGATGGCGCGCAGCGTGGACTTCGTGCAGCCCAACGTGGTCATCACCGGCGGCTTCACGCAGTGCGTGCGCATCGCCGCGCTGGCCAACGCCTTCAACGTGTCCATCACCAGCGGCGGCGCCTACCCGCTGCACAACATGCACCTGCAGGCCGGCGTGGGCAACGGCACCAAGGTCGAGTGGCACCTGCCGGTGGTCGGCGATGATGAAGCGCCTCTACCAGGGCTTCCCCGAGCCCGTGGGTGGCCGCATCAGCATGTCGGAAGCGCCGGGCCTGGGCTTCGACCTGATCCCCGGCGCCGTGCAGGCGCTGCGGGCCTGACCCCGTGGTCCTCAACCTCGACGACTTCGACGCCGCCGCGCGCTCGCGCCTGCCGCGCGCGCTCTACGGCTTCGCGGCCAACGGCTCGGAGCGCGGCGCCTCGGTGCTGGCCAACGCGCGTTCGTTCGAACGCTGGTCCTTCGTGCCGCGCACGCTGGTGGACGTGGCCTCGGTGAGGCAGGACACCACGCTGTTCGGCACCCCCTACGCCTCGCCCTTCGGCATCGCGCCCATGGGCGGCTGCGCGCTGTTCGCGCACCGCGCGGACCTCGCGCTCGCGCAGGGCGCGCGCGCCGGCGGCATCCCCTTCGTGCTCAGCGCCGCCTCCAGCGTGCCGCTGGAACAGGTGATGCAAGCCGCGCCGGGCAGCTGGTACCAGGGCTACATTCCCGGCGACGAAGCGCGCATCACCGCCTTGCTCGCGCGGTTGCGCAGCGCCCAGGTGGGCGTGCTCGTGGTCACCGTGGACGTGCCCATCGCCTCCAACCGCGACCGCGACCGGCGCCTGGGCTTCACCATCCCGCTCAAGCCGCGCCTCTCGCTCGCCGTGGACGGCGTGCTGCACCCGCGCTGGCTGTGCGGCACTTTCGCGCGCACCCTGCTGGCCGACGGCATTCCCCGCCTGCCCAACTTCGGTGGCGAGGCCACAGGCCGACCCATCATCGCCACCCCCACGGCCGCCGCGCGCTCGGACCGCGACCGCTTCACCTGGGCGCACGTGGCCTTCATCCGCCGCCAGTGGGGCGGGGCGCTGCTCATCAAGGGCGTGCTCAGCGCCGACGACGCGCGCCTGGCCCGCGAGGCCGGTGTGGACGGCCTCATCGTCTCCAACCACGGCGGGCGCCAGCTCGACGGCGCGGCCGCGCCGCTGGACGTGCTGCCCGAGGTGCTGGACGCGGCGGGCGAGCTGCCGGTGTGCCTGGACGGTGGCATCCGGCGCGGCACCGACGCGCTCAAGGCCCTCGCGCTCGGGGCGCGCCTGGTCTTCGTGGGCCGGCCCATGCTCTACGCCGCCACCGTCGGCGGGCAGGCCGGGGTCGAGCAGGCGATCGGCATCCTGCAGAGCGAGATCCAGACCAGCCTGGCCCTGCTCGGCTGCACCCGCATCGACGAACTGCGGCCTTCCCACCTTCGAGCCCCATGACGAACACCCATTCAGCTCAAGTCCTCATCGTGGGCGGCGGCCCGGTCGGCCTCACGCTCGCCATCGACCTCGCGCAACGCGGCATCGACGTGCTGCTGGTGGAGCAGCGCCCGCGCGGCGAACGGCCCGAGGCCAAGTGCAACCACGTCTCGGCGCGCTCCATGGAGATCTTCCGCCGCCTCGGCGTTGCGCAAGACCCTGCGCGACACCGGCCTGCCGGCGGACCACCCCGCCGACGTGGCCTACCGCACCACCTTCACCGGCGACGAACTCTCGCGCATCCCCATCCCCTCGCGGCGCGACCGCTACACCGCCACGCAAGGCCCGGACACCGGCTGGCCCACGCCCGAGCCGCCGCACCGCATCAACCAGATCTACCTGGAGCCGGTGCTGTTCGAGCACGCGCTGGCCACGCCCGGCCTGCGCATCCTCACGCACACCCGCATCGAGGACCTCGCGCAGGACGACATGGGCGTGAGCGCCCAGGCCGTGGACCTCGGCAGCGGCGCCACGGTGACGCTGCGCGCCGACCACCTCATCGGCTGCGACGGCGGGCGCTCCCTGGTCCGCAAGAAGATCGGTGCCGCGCTGCACGGCGTGGAGGTGGTGCAGCGCGTGCAGTCCACCTTCCTGCGCGCGCCCGACCTGCTGCGGCGCGCTCAGCACCCGCCGGCCTGGGCCACCTTCTCGTACAACCCGCGCCGCAGCGGCAACGTGTACGCCATCGACGGCATCGAGAAATTCGTGCTGCACAACTACCTGCGCCCCGGCGAGACCGACTTCGAGTCGGTGGACCGCGACGCCTCGATCCGCACCATCCTCGGCGTGGGGGCCGACTTCGAGTACGAGGTGATCTCCAAGGAAGACTGGATCGGCCGCCGCCTCGTGGCCGACAAGCTGCGCGAGCGGCGGATCTTCATCTGCGGCGACGCCGCGCACCTCTGGGTGCCCATGGCCGGCTACGGCATGAACGCGGGCATCGCCGATGCCATGAACCTCTCGTGGCTGCTCGCGGGCCACCTGCAGGGCTGGGCCGGGCCGCGCGCGCTCGATGCCTACGAAGCCGAGCGCCTGCCCATCACCGAGCAGGTGTCGCGCTTCGCGATGAACCATTCCATCGCGCTGCAGAAGGAACGCGAGAGTGTGCCGCCCGAGCTGGAGGCCGAAGGCCCGGCCGGTGAAGCCTTGCGCGCCGCCGCCGGCAAGACCCTGTACGACCTCAACGTGAAGCAGTACTGCTGCGCGGGCCTGAACTTCGGCTACTTCTACGACGCCTCGCCCCTGATCGTCCCCGACGGCGAAAGCCCGCCCGGCTACACCATGGACACCTTCACGCCGTCCACCGTGCCGGGCTGCCGCACGCCGCACGTGTGGCTGGACGGCGGGCGCTCGCTCTACGACGCGATGGGCGACGGCTTCGCGCTGCTGCGGCTGGACCCGCAGGCCGATGCGAGCCCCTTGCTCGACGCCGCGAAGCAGCGCGGCCTGCCGCTGCGCGTGGTGGACCTGAGCCCGGCCGAAGCCACGGGCCTGTACCGCCACCGGTGGGTGCTGTCGCGGCCGGACCAGCATGTGGCCTGGCGCGGGGATGAATTGCCGGCCGATGTCCTGGCCTTGATCGATCGGGTGCGCGGCGCTTAGTGCTGTGGATATACTGCTTCTTTCGTACAAAAATGCGACCGGGATTGGCGTCCCGTGCACTGCGGCTTGAAAGCCGCAACTCGATTTGAGCCCTGCGGCTTTCTCACATTCGTGCCTCTTTCATGGTGGCCCGAGTGGGGAGACGCGAGTCTCGCCGAAACTGTCCGCAGTGCACGGTACGCCAACCTGCTTGGGCCACCGCCACCTCACAAGGGTGGCGGTGACATCACCCGCAAAGCAACAGGAAGGCACATGCAACAAGCTCCCTTCGTGCGCAGCACGGCGACCCCGCCTGGCCCTGCTCATCGACGCCGAAAACATGAGCGCCCGCAAGGCCCTGCGGCTCATGGCCCACGTCTCCGACCGTGGCGAGGCCATCGTCCGCCGCGCTTACGCGGACTGGACCAACCCCCGACAACTCGCCTGGCGCCGGATGCTGCACACCCTAGCCATCCGCCCCATCCAGCAATTCCACTACGCCCACCAGAAGAACGCCTCGGACGCCGCGCTCATCATGGACGCCATGGAGCTGCGGTCCCGCCGCCCTCGCTTGGATGGCATCTGCATCGCCTCGTGCGACAGCGACTTCACCGGCATCGCCGGGCGCCTGCGCGAAGCCGACATCGCGGTCTACGGCTTTGGCCGGCCCGACGCCTCACCGGCCTTCGTGGCCGCGTGCAACCACTTCGTGTTCCTGTAGCCGCTCAGTGCTTTTCGAAACTGGCAGGAATTCATGTTGTTGGGTCAGTATGTCAACGGTACAAAGACGAATCCTGGCGGAGGAGACGCAGCGCCATGGGGCCTTCCCGCCGGGCTTCATGAAACTGCTGGCATTTGCCGGGCCTGTCGATCGCGGGCCCCCTGCTTCGTCGTGAAGGCATCACCAACCCAAAGGAGTCGTTCATGAAGTACCTCGGTCTTGCGTACTACAACCCCGAAAAGTTCGCCGCCATGGCGCCCGCCGAGGTGCAGGCCCTGGTGAGCCAATGCCCGCCGCTGGACGAGAAGATGCGCGCCACCGGGAAGATGCTGGTGTCCGCGTCGCTCGCCGAGCCGAAAGACTGGGTCACGCTGCGCCCACGCGGCGGCAAGCCGCAGATCACCGATGGCCCCTACACCGAGGCCAAGGAAATGGTGGGCGGGATGTTCATCATCGAGGCGGACAACCGCGACGAGGCCCTGCGCCTGGCGGCCATGCACCCCGCCGCCACGCTGGGGGAGGCGGGCGGGTGGGGCGTCGAGCTGATTCCACTGGATTTCTTCCTGGGCTGAGGTACGCTGTCTCACCCCCCGGTCACCAGGAGATCACGCGCATGGCCCTCCGTCGTCACGTCCTCGTCACCGCCGCCGCCGCGCTGGCCGCGCCCACACTGCTTCGCGCCCAGCACCACGGCCACCACAGCGGCCAGTTCGAGCGCCTGAACCAGCCCGGGCGCATCGACCTGCCCGAGATCCACGCGCAGCAGGCCGTCAGCGACAGCCCCGCGCCGCGCGCGGCCAAGGCCGGTGCCTGGCGGGCGCGCGCGCCGCTGCCGATTCCGCGCACCGAGATGGCCTGGGCCGCCGCGTACCGCAGCCGCGTGCACCTGGTCGGCGGTTACGCCGAGCAGCGCGTGGACAAGCCGTACCACCACGCCTACGACCCCAGGACCGATCGCTGGGAGGAACTGCCCCAGCTGCCGCGCGGCGCGAACCACGTGGGTGTGGCGACGCTGGGCGACCGGCTCTATGCGTTCGGCGGTTTCATCGAGCAGAACCGCACGCCGCACGACGAGGCCTTCCGCTTCGACGGCGCGCGCTGGGAACGCGTGCGCCGCCTGCCGGAGGCCTGCGGGGCCATGGCCTGCATCGCGCTGGGTTCGCGCATCCACCTGATCGGCGGCGCCATCGGCAGCGACTGGCGGCGCTCGATCGACTGGCACATCGTCTACGACCCCGCGAGCGACCGCTATGAGAAGCGCCAGCCCCTGCCGGTGGCGCGGGACCACATCGGCATCGTGGTGGTGGGGCCGTCCATTCACGTGATCGGCGGCCGCGTGGATTCCTTCCACACCAACAGCAGCCTGCACCACAGCTACGACGCGCAGGCGGACCGCTGGGTCGCGCGCACGCCCATGCCCACGCCGCGCAGCGGCCACGGTTGTGTGCTGTACCGCGACCAGGTGTTCGTGATGGGCGGCGAGGGCACGAACCGCGTGTTCGGCCAGAACGAGGCCTGGGACCCGGTGGCTGATCGCTGGGTGTCGCACTCGCCCATGCTCACACCGCGCCACGGCATGGGCGCGGTGGTGATCGGCGACGAAATCATCGTGGCCGGTGGCGGGCCTCAGATGGGCGGTGGCGTGAAGAGCGCGATCAACGAGTCCTTCACCCTGGGCTGACTCCGCCGGCGCAGCGGGTGGGCGGCGGGCCCGTGCGGGTCTCGATGGAGAAGGGGATGGTGTCCACGAAGTCCTGCTGCACCTTGGGCGCCAGCGCGCTCCCGCTGAGCAGGACCTGGATGTACTGGATGTAGGACTCGCGCACGGTTTCGGCGAACAGGCCCGACCAGGCGCGAAAGACGATGTCCTTCTCCAGCGGGGCGAGGGCGATGGCATCCTGCAGCCCGCCTTCCAGGCAGTGGGCGTAGCGCACCGCATCGAATGCGCTGAGCGACAGATGGAAACCGGCGTCTTCCTGCTGAAGGATGCGCTCCAGGGCCGCCGCCTCGTCGTGGGTGTTGGCGCAGATGCGCTTGGACAGACGGTGCACGTTGTTGGAGCGCACGGGCGATGAGAGCGGGCCTTGCAGTTCGTTGAGGAACAGCGCCGCGAAGCGGCTGCCGATCTGCGCCTGGCGCATGAGCAGGCGCAGCGCCAGCTGGCGTTCGATGGGCAGGTCCTTGGTGCGCGACTCGGTGTTCGCACTGACGAACAGCCAGACCTTGCGGAGGTATTCGTTCACCAGCAGGGGCGCGTCGTGGGCCGAGAATTCGGCCAGCAGGGTGCGCATGTCGGATCGGTGCAGGGCCACGGTCTGCTGCATGGGGCTCACTCCGGTGTGGGATGGCGCCATCTTCGTACCATGGGGGGTATGCCGATCGCCACATGCTTCAAGTGCGCCGCGGGTGGCACGAAGCGTGGCGGTGGCGGCATGAGCGGTCGCGGCCGGGGTGACAATCGGCGGTGCGTCCACCCGACCGGGCGTTCCAACACCGCTTCACCATGCCCGCTCCGTCCCGTACCCCCCGCACCCTGGCCTCTGCCTCCGCCGATCGCGGCCCGGAAGCCACGCTGGGCCTGCACGAACCCGGCCACCTGTTCCGGCGCGCCCACCAGCACTCGGTGTCGTGCTTCAACGCGGTGTTCGGGCGGGCCGTCACGCCGCTGCAGTACGCCGCGCTGCGGGTGCTGCAGGAGCACCCGGGCATCGACCAGGTCACGCTGGCCGCGGCCATCGCGCTGGACACCTCCACCACGGCCGAGATCGCGGTGCGCCTGGAGCGCGATGGCTGGATCGTGCGCGAGCTGGGCGCGCGCCGCCAGCGCCGGCTGGAGCTCACCGCCGAAGGGCAGCGGGTGATCAACGAGATGCTGCGGTCCGAGGCGGTGCTGGCCGACCGCATCCTCACCATGCTCGACGCCGGCGAGCGCGAGGTGCTCATGGGCCTGATGCACAAGCTGCTCGGCAAACCCCCCGTCTGAACCCGGTTGACGACCGGCCCCGGCTTGGGCTACCATTTGATTCAGTGTACTGAATGAAGGAGACGACATGAGCTGGATGCGCAATGCCTGGTATGTGGGTGCCACCTCGGTGGAAGTCGGCGATGCCCCCTTGGGCCGGCGCCTGTTGGGGGCCCGCATGGCCTTCTTCCGCGACGCGCAAGGCCGTGTGCAGGCGGTGGAGGATTCTGCCCGCACCCGGGGCGCGGCGCTGTCGCTGGGCCGCGTGTGCAAGGGTGAGCTGGTGTGCGGCTACCACGGCCTGGTGATGGGCGGCGACGGCGTGACCCGCTCGATGCCCGGCCAGCGCGTGGCGGCGTTCCCGCGCATCCAGCGCTTCGCGGTCGAGGAGCGCTACGGCTTCATCTGGGTCTGGGCGGGCGAGGCCGACCAGGCCGATCCCTCGACGATTCCGGTGCTCGAATGGCACGACAACCCGACCTGGGCCTACGGCGGCGGCCTGTTCCACATCAAGGCCGACTACCGCCTGATGATCGACAACCTGATGGACCTCACGCACGAGACCTACGTGCACTCGACCAGCATCGGCCAGCAGGAGATCGACGAGACGCCCTGCACCACGCGCCGCGAGGGCACCACGGTGGTGACCAGCCGTTTCATGGAGAACATCGAGGCGCCGCCCTTCTGGCTCGACGCGCTGCGCGCCATCGGCGTGGAGGGCAACCCCCGGGTGGACCGCTGGCAGGTCTGCCGCTTCTCGCCGCCCAGCCATGTGCTGATCGAGGTGGGTGTGGCCCTGGCCGGCCAGGGCGGCTACGACGCGCCCGACGACAAGAAGGTCTACAGCGTGGTGACCGACTTCATCACGCCCGAGGTCGATGGTTCGATGTGGTATTTCTGGGGCATGGCGCGCCGCTTCCGGCCGCAGGACGCCGCGCTCACCGACCGCATCCGCGCCGGGCAGCACGGCATCTTCTCCGAAGACCTCGAAGTGCTGGAGCGCCAGCAGCAGAACCTGGACGCCTTCGCGCAGCGCAAGCTGCTCAAGCTCAACATCGACGCGGGCGGCGTGCAGGCACGGCGCGTGATCGACGAGCACATCGCGAAGGAATCGGTGCCGGCGTAAGGGACCGGGCCCCCGCGCCGCTCAGCGCGGCGGGCGGCGGCCGTAGGCGGCCTGCGCCATCTGCAGGGTGGCGACCAGGGTGCGGATCAGCCACAGCGCCAGCCGCTCGAGCCAGGGCCCGGTGGGGGCGGGCGGCGGCACGGCCACCACGGCCGGGTGCATGTCCAGCCGGTCCCAGCCCAGGGACGCCAGCGCCTGGCGTTCGGCCGGGCTCGGGTCCGGGCTGTCGGCGATCACCACCTCCAGCGTGCGAACACCCTGGGCGTGCAGCGCCGTGGCCAGCGGCACCAGGTCGGCCCGCGCGGGCGGCCAGTAGACCCGCTCGCGCGCGCGCCGCACCGTGTCGAACACGATCACGGCGTGGCCCGCCGCCGGCAGGGCGGCGGCCCAGTCGTTTGCGGTCACCACGGCATCGGCCAGGCGCGGGGGCATGCGCAGAAAGCGGTGCGTGGTCAGCACCGTGACCTGGTCGTACCGGGCGTCGCCCAGCGCGGCGTGCAAGGCGGCGCCGCCGGCACCGCCGCCCGCGCCGATCACCACCACGTGCCGCTCGGGCGGGGCGGGCCGCATCAGGCAAACGGCGCGGCCAGGGCGAACCACACGCCCAGCGCCACCGAGATGATGAAGGCGCCGTCCAGCAGGCCGGCGAGCAGGAAGACCTTGGGCTGCAGGGCTTCCATCATCTCGGGCTGGCGGGCCGAGGCCTCCAGGTACTTGCTGGCCATCACGCCGATGCCGATGCAGGAACCGAGGGCGCCCAGGCCGATCATGTGGCCGACGGCGAGGGGGAGCTGGCTGAGGTCTGACATGTGAAACTCCTTTCTGATTGGACTGGTTTCACTGTGACGGAGGAGCGACATGAAATCCATGACGCGGGAGGTCATGGCGCTACGATCACCCGCTTCTTCCACCCCGAAACCTGACCATCATGCACCGACTGGCCCCGCCCGAGAGGATCCGAATGGGGGTCTCGCGCTGCCGGGCCGGCTGCCCTACACTGCGCAAGTGGCGCCCGGCAGACATGGGCGCAAGCTTGCCGAGCCCAAGCTCATCACGGAGGAGGCCGTCGTGACCCACCCGGTCCTGAGTTTCTTCAGCGACATCCGCATCCTGTCCGCCATCCTGATCGCGATGCTGGGCATGACCTTTCTGGCGCACGCCAGCGCCCGCTCATGGCCGTACGTGAAATGGCTGGCGGGTTCGGCGCTGGTGTTCGGCGTCACGCAGGGGCTGCTGGTGTCGGCGGACGCGCTGGGCTGGATCTCGGGCGAGGTCGCCGGCCCGGTGGGCTCCGCGATGGGCCTGGGCGCCCTGGCCGCCCTGCTGGCGGGCCTGCAGGCCTGCTTCACCCCGGGTGGCACACCGCCCTCGCGCGTGTTCGCCGCCGTGCTGGTGGGCGCCCCGGTGCTGGTGGTGGCGATGAGCGGCCTGATGGACGGTTGGGCCTTCGCCGGGCCGGCGGCGATCGCGCTCATCTTCACGGCCGCCGCCTGCTGGCTGGCCTGGCTGTGGACGCGCGACGGCTGGGGCGGGCAGCTGGTGCTGGCCGTGTTGTGCCTGGGCTACCCCGTGTTGTTCGTGGTCGCCATGCTCTCCGACATGAGCCTGCTGCAGTTCCGCCAGGTCACGCCGCTGCCGGTGAGCATCGCCTACGTGTTCGTGATGACCCTGATCCTGCAGCGCGACTCGCTGATCCTCGCGCGCGAGCTGCGCGAGCGCGTGCGGGCCGAGCAGGCCCTGCAGCAGCTCACCGATTCGCTGGAAGAGATCGTGCGCAGCCGCACGCGCCAGCTGGAAGAGATCATCCAGGGCCTGCGCTCGTTCGCGGGCATGGTCTCGCACGACCTGCGCGGCCCCTTGCGCAACACCGCCGGCCTGGCCGATCTGGCGCTGGAGGACTACCGCGCGGGCAACACCGCCGGGGCGGAGCGTTCGCTGGAGCTGATCCGCCGCGAGGCGCAGCGCGCCACCGACATGGTGAACGACCTGCTCACGCTGGCCAAGGTGGACCAGGGGCCGCCCAGCCCCGAGGCGGTGGACATGCAGGCCCTGCTGCGCGAATGCCTGCAGTCGCTGGCCGTGCAGTTCCCGCAGGCGCCCGAGGCGGTGCAGGCCGCGCCCCTGCCGGTGGTGCAGGCCGATGCGGGCCTGATGCGCCACGTGCTGATGAACCTGCTGGGCAATGCGCTGAAGTTCGGTGCCGAGCGGCGCGACCTGCACATCGCGCTCGATGCCCGCGAGGAGGGCGGTTTCTGGCGCTTCTCGGTGGCGGACAACGGGCCGGGCTTCGATCCCGACAAGAGCGGCGAGCTTTTCAAGCCGTTTTCCCGGCTGGACGAGCGCCAGGCTGGCGGCACGGGCCTGGGGCTCACGGTGGTCAAGCGCGCGGTGGAGCGGCACGGCGGCACGGTCGGCGCGTGGTCCTCGCCCGGCGAGGGCGCGGCCTTCTGGTGGACCCTGCCGGTGACGGCCGCCCCCCAGGGCTGACGGCGCTTTTCGTTTTCTTCAGCGGCCCACGCGCTGCACGCCTTCGAGGTTGCCCAGCATGCGCTTGAGCAGGGCGATGACCTGCTCGCGTTCCGAGGTGCTGAAGCCTTCCAGCAAGGCTTCCTCGCGCGCCATCGCCAGGCGGAACACCGCGTTGTGCAGCTTGTTGCCGGGCGGGGTCACGTGGTATTCGATCTTGCGCAGGCCCTGCGGCCGGGGCTCGAGCCAGCCGTTCTCCACCATGAAGGCGATCGACCGGCTCACGGCGCCCTTGTCCAGTCCCATCAGTTCGCACGCCTTGGAGGCGGTGGACCAGGGGTAGATCTTGAAGTACGACAGGATGCGCCACTCGGTCACGCCGATGCCGAACTTCTCGTTGTAGAGGCTGGACGCACTGCTGGACACCCGGTTGGACAACCACAGCAGCAGGCCGGGAACGTAGGTATCGAGATCGAGTTGCATGGGCTTTCAGGGGCGGTGTTCGTCGTCCGGCGCCGCCAGGCTTTGCACGATGCGCTCGAAGGCCCGGGCGGCATTCGGAGAATAGTGGATCATGGACAGGAAGGCGTGCAGCAGGCCGGGGCAGCGCACGGTTTCGCAGTCCACGCCCGCGGCCGCCAGGCGCTCGCCATAGGCCTCGCCCTCATCGCGCAGCGGGTCGCATTCGGCGGTGAAGATGCGCGCGGGCGGCAGGCCGGCGAGGTCGCTGGCCTGCAGCGGCGAGGCGTCGGGGTGGCGGCGCGCCGCCGTGTCGGGGCAGTAGTGGTCCCAGAACCAGCGCATGTCGTCCGCGCTCAGCAGGTGGCCTTGCGCGAAGTCGCGGTAGCTGGCGGTGTCGAAGCCGGCGTCGGTCACCGGGTAGACCAGTACCTGCAGGTCCACCGGCCGCGCCCCGGGCAGCTCGCGCAGGCGCCGCGTGCGCACGGTGGCCAGGGTGGCGCCGGCGCTGTCGCCCATGGCGATCAGGCGCCGCAGGGGTTGGCCCAGCCAGCCCGCACCGGCCTGGCCGCCTTGCAGCAACGCGGCGATGGCGTCGTCCACCGGGCCGGGGTGGGGACTCTCCGGGGCCAGGCGGTAGTCCACCGACAGCACGGCCGCGTGGGTTCGGGCCGCCAGCGTGGCGGTGAACGGGTCGTGGTCGGCCACCGAGCCCAGCACCCAGCCGCCGCCGTGGAAGTAGACGATCAGGTCGCCGTTGCAGGCTTCGGGCACGTAGAGGCGCGCGGGCAGTGGGTGGCCCTGGGGCGTGGGCAGGGCGAGGTCTTGCACCCGGGCCACCGGCAGGCCCTCGCCGAACAGGCTTTTCATGAGGGTGGGGAAGGCACGCGCCTCCGTGGCGGTGCAGGCCGAGAAGGGTTTGCGGCCGGCGGTGCGAACGCGTTCGAGCAGATCGAGGGTGGGGGCGTCGAAGGTCATGGGTGCAGGGTTCAGGAAAGAAAGGTTCAACCGTTGATCACGCCGCCATCGACGGTGATCACCTGGCCCGTCACATAGGACGAGGCCTCGCCGCAGAGAAAACCGACGACGCCGGCGACGTCCTGCGGCGTGCCGAAGCGCTGCAATGGGATCTCGGCCAGGCGCTGTTCGCCGTGGTGGGCGATCAGGTCTTCGGTCATGCGCGTCTGGATCAGGCCCGGCGAGACCGCGTTGACCAGGATGTCGGGCGCGAAATCGCGCGAGAAGGCGCGCACCAGGCCGACGATACCGCCTTTGGCCGCGGCGTAGGCCGCACGGCCCGGCGTGCCGCGCTGGAAGGCGCGCGAGGTGCAGAGCACCATGCGCGAAGGCGTCCGCCGGTCGCGCGCGGCGCGAAAGGCCAGGGCCATGTCGTAGGCGGTGGTGAGGTTGCTGGCGATCGCCCGGTCCCAGCCCGAGCGGTCGGCGGGATCGAGCCGGTCGGTCTCGAACAGGCCGGCCATGTGCACCAGCGCGAAGGGCGGGCGCCCGCCCTCGTCGATGGCGCGCTCGCAGGCCGTGTGGTCGGCCAGGCGGGAGGTGCTGCAGCTCACCGCCGCGTGGCCTTGAAGCGCATGGCGCGCCCCGTCCAGCCGCGCGGCGTCCACGTCGATCAGGTGCACCGAGGCACCCGAGGCCAGAAAGTGCCGGGCGCAGGCCAGGCCGATGCCGCCCGCACCGCCGGTGATGAGCACGTGCCGGCCGGCGAATTCAGGAAAGGGGCGTTGCGCGTCAGAGGAAGGCATGCGGGGATTGAATTGGCATCAGGTTGATGGGTCAACCTATGGTAAACCCTTGGATCTGTTGTGTTGACATGTCAACCTAATGCGATCATAGTCCGACCCGTGCCGCGATCCGCGGCGGTGATTCAAGACGGAAAGTGGAACGATGGCGGATTCGGTTGGTCGGCTGGACATGTTGGTGGTGGGCGCGGGTTTCGCGGGCATCTACCAGCTCTACAAGGCCCGGGAGATGGGGCTGTCGGTGCGCGTGCTGGAGGCGGGCGACGGCGTGGGCGGCACCTGGTTCTGGAACCGCTACCCCGGTGCGCGCTGCGACGTGGAGAGCCTGGACTACTCGTACTCGTTCAGCCGCGAGCTCGAGGAAGAATGGGTGTGGAGCGAGCGCTATGCGCCGCAGGCCGAGATCCTGCGCTACATCGAACACGTGGTGGACCGCTTCGGCCTGCGCGACGGCATCCAGCTCAACGCGCGGGTGCGCCAGCGCGGTGTTCGACGACGAGCGCCTGCTCTGGACGGTGCGCACCGAGGCCGGCGATGTGCTGGAGTGCACCTACCTCGTCATGGCCACGGG
The DNA here is from genome assembly GCF_042697355.1 of Hydrogenophaga sp. UC242_50. Classification (NCBI taxonomy): domain Bacteria; kingdom Pseudomonadati; phylum Pseudomonadota; class Betaproteobacteria; order Burkholderiales; family Comamonadaceae; genus Hydrogenophaga; species Hydrogenophaga sp. UC242_50. The sequence continues at coordinate 5,281,972 of NZ_CP170553.1, read as the reverse complement.
CGGCCTGTCGATCCCGCAGCGCCCGCAGTTGCCCGGGCTGGAGAGCTTCCAGGGCCGCTGGTACCACAGCGCGCAGTGGCCCAAGGAGGGTGTGGACTTCACCGGCCAGCGCGTGGCCCTGATCGGCACCGGCTCCAGCGGCGTGCAGATGGTGCCCGTGATCGCGGAGCAGGCCGCGCGGCTCACGGTGTTCCAGCGCACCGCGAATTTCAGCGTGCCGGCGCACAACGTGCCTTTCACCGAAACCGCGCTGGCGGCGGCGAAGGCGCGTTACCCGGACCGCCGCGCCATGGGGCGTGAAGCGATCACCGGCCAGTTCCTGAACGCCAACACGAAGACCGCCGCCGAGATGACCGAGGAGGAACAGCGCGCCGAGCTCGAGTACCGCTGGCGGGGCGCGGGCGGCGGTTTCCGCATGTTGCGCACCTTCGCCGACCAGATGAGCAACCTGGACACCAACCGCATGGTGGCCGACTACGCGCGCAACCGCATCCGCGGCGTGGTGAAGGACCCGGTCAAGGCCGAGCTGCTGTGCCCCAAGGACGACCTGCCGTTCGGCGGCAAGCGCCTGTGCGTGGACTCGCACTACTACGAGACCTTCAACCGCGAGCACGTGGACATCGTCGATGCGGCGGCCCACCCGATCATCGAGGCCACGGCCCGCGGCGTGCGCACCGATGAGCGCGAGCACGAGGTGGACGCCATCGTCTTCGCCACCGGCTTCGACGCCATGAGCGGCGCGCTCAAGGCGATCGACATCCGCGGTGCGCGCGGCGCGCGGCTGAGCGACAAATGGGCGCACGGCCCCACCTCCTACCTGGGCCTGGGCATCGCCGGTTTTCCCAACATGTTCGTGGTGGCCGGGCCGGGCAGTCCCTCGGTGCTGAGCAACATGGTGCATTCGATCGAGACCCACGTCGACTGGATCGCGCGGCTGCTGCAGCAGGCCCGCGCGGTCGGCGTGCGCCGCATCGAGGCCACGCAGGAAGCCGAGGACGGCTGGGTGCGCCGCTGCGCGGAGGAGGCCGACAAGACGCTCTACCCGCGCGCGAACTCCTGGTACATGGGCGCCAACATCGCGGGCAAGCCGAGGGTGTTCATGGCCTTTGTCGCGGGCGTGCCGCTGTACCGCCGGATCATCGAAGACGTCGCCGCCCGGAATTACCAGGGATTCGAGATGGCCTGAGCCACAGGCCACCACCACACCAGCATCCGAACCTATCCACCCGAGAGAGACACCATGATCCAACGCAGAACCCTGCTCCAGTCCGCCGCCGCTTTGGTGGCCGCCCCGGCCATCGTGGCCCGAGCGCAATCGCCCATCACCCTGCGCTTCCAGACCTTCGTGCCGGCGACCTCCAACGTGTACTCGCGCGTGCTGGTGCCATGGATGAACAAGGTCGAGAAGGAATCGAACGGGCGCCTGAAGTTCGAGCACTATGCGGCGATGCAGATGGGTGGCGCGCCCGCCCAGCTGTTCGACCAGGCGCGCGAAGGCGTGGTGGACATGGTGTGGTCGCTCGCCGGCTACACGCCCAACCGCTTCCCGCGCGCCGAGGTCTTCGAGCTGCCGTTCTTCACCTACGACGGCGAAGGCGCGTCCAAGGCCGCCTGGGAGTACATGACGACCTATTCCGCCGACGAGCTCAAGGAAGTGAAGGTGCTGACCTTCCACACCCATGGCCTGAACGTGCTGCACATGAAGAACAAGCTGATCACCAGGGCGGCCGACTTCAAGGGCCTGAAGGTGCGCGGCCCCTCGCGCAAGGCGACGCAGATCCTGAGCGCGGTCGGCGCGATTCCGGTGGGCATGCCCTTGCCGCAGATCCCGGACTCGCTCTCCAAGGGCGTGATCGATGGCGCCATCATTCCCTGGGACACCGTGCCTTCGGCCAAGCTCGACGAGCTGACCAAGTTCCACACCGAGTTCGCCAAGGGCATGCCGGGCTTCAACAACAGCATCCAGTACATGGTGATGAACAAGGCACGCTACGAAAACCTCGCGCCCGACCTCAAGCAGATCATCGACCGGAATTCGGGCCTGGAGGCCTCGGGCCTGTTCGGTCGCGTGATCGCCGACGCCGATCCGGTGGTGCGCAAGGGCGCGATCGACCGGGGCAACACCGTGCACGTGATGGGCAAGGCCGAGACCGAGGAGTTCATCAAGCTCACCGCGCCCATCACCGACGAATGGGTGGCCGACATGGACAAGCGCGGCTTCGACGGCAAGAAGCTGCTGCAGGGCGGGCGTGACCTGATCAACAAGTACAAGCCCAAGGCCTGAAGGCTTCCGCGCGTCGCGTGAGAGAGCCCGTCCAGCACGGGCTTTTTTTCGGGTGTCACCGACCGGTGTTATGGTCGCGCGTTTTTCTTCAACGCTGAAAGGATGTTCGATGCTGGCCCGCCGATTTGTCTGGACTTTGCTGCTGGTGCCCTTCTTGCTGGTGGGTTGCGGCAAGACCGATCCTCAGGCCGCGCTCGAAGCGGCGGTGCAGAAGCTGCAGGACAACCTGGAGGCAAAAAAGACAGGGGCCGTGATGGACCAGCTGCACCCGAGTTTCCAGGCGGGCGAGGGCATGGACCGCGAGTGGGCCAAGCGCACGATGACACTGATGTTCATGCGCTACGCGAACATCAAGATCATCGCCGTCACGCGCAGCAGCCGCATCGACAGTGGCAGTTCGCAGGTGGGCCACACCGAGGCCAAGGTGGTGGTGACGGGCGCGCAGGGGCTCATTCCCGAGCGCGCCGAACCCTATGCCGTCCAGCTGCAATGGCGGCTGGACGGCGGCGAATGGAAGCTGATCGAACTGCATTGGGAGTGAATGTCCGAGGCCCGGGTCGGACTGGGCCTACAGACGCTCCGGGTACCCCTTCCTAGCATGGTGAATCCAGGGGCGGTGCCCCCCGCACCGCCTGGCTCTCAGGAGGTTCACACCATGTTTGCATCCATTTGTCACCACCCACGCGGCTGGGTGGCCGCAGCGGCACTCGCCGTCTGCCTGCCTGCGGCCTGGGCCGCGGGCCCCGACAAGGCCGCGATCGAAGCCGCCTACCAGCGCGACCGCGCCGCCTGCCAGGCCCTGAGCCCCACGCAGGACCGCACCAGCTGCCTGCGCGATGCGGGCGCGCACCGCGCGCAGGCACTGAAATCCGGTATCCGGGGTGGCTCATCGGCGCAAGACCTCGAGCGCAACGCGCTGCAACGCTGCCAGCGGCACACGGGCGAACAACGCACGATCTGCGAGCGCATGGCGCGTGGCGAAGGCTCGGTCTCCGGTTCCGTTCAAGGCGGCGGCACGATCCGCGAGCTGGTGACGCAGGAGACCCTGCCGGTGCCGCCACCACCGCCGCCCCAGGCGCCCGTGTTGTCGCCGCCGCTGCAACCGGCGCCCATGTCCCCACCGCCGTCGCTCTCGCCACCGCCCTCGATGAACCCGACGCCCGCGCCGCTGCCACCGACGGCCCCGCCGCTGTCGCGCTGAGCTTCAGGTCAGAGCCAGTACTCCCACATCCGCGCGAAGAACTCCTTGAAGCGCAGGTTCAGGCCGCGCCGCTGCCATTCGGCGAGCGTGACCTGTTTCGACGCCGCGAGATCGGCGTCGAACAGCTTCTGCAGTTGGGCGTTGAACTCCGCGCCCAGCACGACCGCGTTCAGCTCGTAGTTGTGCAGGAAGCTGCGCCAGTCCAGGTTGGTGGATCCGATGGTGGACCACACGCCATCGACCGAGCCCGTCTTGGTGTGCAGGATGACGCCCTGGCGTTCATAGATCTTCACGCCGGCCTTGAGCAACTGCGTGTAGTAGTTGCGCCCGGCGTGGAAGATCAGCCACGAGTCGGTCTTGCCCGGCAGGATGAGCTTCACGTCCACACCGCGCCGCGCCGCGTCTTCCAGCGCCGTCAGCAGTTGCGGGTCGGGCGCGAAGTAGGCGTTGGTGAGGTGCACGGTGGTTTCCGCGCTGGCGATGGCCGAGAGCAGCGTGGCGTAGATCGCGCTGTAGCTGTCCTTGGGTGAACTGCCGATGGCGCGCACCACGTCCGAGCCGGCGCGCACCGGCGTGGGGTAGTAGTTGCGCGCGGCGATGGCCTCGCCCTTCTGCGCCGCCCAGGTCTCCAGGAACAGCTTCTGGAACTCCGCCACCACCGGGCCCTGCAGCTGCACATGCGTGTCGCGCCAGGGGATGCCGTCGATGTCGCTCTTTTTCCCATCCGTCTTGCCGCTGCTGCCCGACCCCATCGACAGGGAGCCGCTGGAGTACACGCCGCTGATGTTGATGCCGCCCAGGAAGGCGATGCGGCCGTCCACGATCAGCAGCTTGCGGTGGTCGCGCTCGTTGAGCTCCCACTCCTTGCGCGCCAGCGCGGGGTTGATCGGGTTGAACTCGATGACCTTGATGCCGGCGTCGGTCAGGCGCTTGAAGAACTCGTCGGGCGTGCCGATGGTGCCCACGCTGTCGTGGATCAGGTGCACCTGCACGCCTTGCTGCTGCTTGGCGATCAGCGCGTTGGCGAACTGCTGCCCCACCTCGTCGTCGTCGAGGATGTAGGTCTCCAGGTGGATGTGGTCCTTGGCCGTGTCGATGGCCGCGAGCATGGCCTTGTAGGTGGCCGGGCCGTCCTCCAGCAGGTCCACCTTGTTGCCGGCCGTCAAGGGGCTGCCGACGATGGCCTCTTCCAGCGCGAGGTGCCGCGAGAGCACGTCGCTGCCCTGGCACCCGCGCGCAGGCGCTCCAGAATCGCGCGGCTGCGCTCGGCCGACAGCGGGCCCTGGGACCCTTCGAGGCGGACCGGGGGCGGGCGCCGGTCCAGATCCGGCACCACCCGCGGCAGGCTTTTGCAGCCGACCAGGCCGAAGACGAGCAGCAGACCCGCCGTCAAGCCCTGGGCCCTTCGCCACGAACCGTGGGGCTGGTGCAACATGCTTTGAACCTCTTTTGTGACTTTGTTGTGAACAGCGGCGGGCATGGCGTGCAGGCGAGTTGTAACGAATGGTATGTTCAACGCATTGACATTTTGTTGAGTGTTCATCATGTTGCATCACCTTTCCTCCGCCCGTTGGATGTCCTTGTGTTCCGCTGTGCTGTTGGCGGCTTGTGGCGGGAGCGGGGGAGGAGCGGGTGCACCCACCACGCCGACACCCACCACCACGCTGTCGGTGAGCCCGTCGGCGCTGGTGCTCTCGGTCAATCACACGGTGTCATCGCCCAGCCTCACCGGCACCCCACGCCGCTTCACGGTCACGAACACGGGCACCGCGACCGCGCAAGCGGTGATCTATGCCGTCGCCGACCACCAGTCCAGCCCTGCCATCGGGCACCAACCTGTCGTCCACTTGTTCGACGCTGGCACCCGGCGCCACCTGCACGATCACCGTGACGCCTGGCAACGCCCCTTCGGCCGCGCAGGGCAATACCGCCCCCGTGCCGGTCACCTTGAGCGTCGGCGGCAGCAACACCAACCTGTTGACGCCCACCGTGCAGGTGCTGACCCATGGCAGCGTGTACCAGGGTGGCTACGTGTTTGGCATCGACGACACCACGCCGGTCACCGGCAATGTCGGCGGCAAGGTGGCCGCGCTCAACGACGCGGTGGGCCTGGCGCCGGGCGTGATCTGGAGCTCCAACGGCAACAGCGGTACAACCCCGGATGTGGCCTACAACGTGGTGCCGGGCGTGGATGAGCTGTCCACCCCTGCACTAGGCCGTTGCAATGGCGGTACCGACGGTGCCTGCAACACGAATGAAATCACGACGTTCTATACCGGCGTCAACCACACTTATTACGCTGCCGGTGCCTGCCGCGCTACCCAAAGCGGCTACTCGGACTGGTACCTGCCCGCAGTTTGCGAATTGGGCGGCCAGGCATCGGCGGGTTGCGCTCCTGGCGGTGCCAGCATGCAGGCCAACCTGATTGACAACGGTGCCGTCAACGTGGCGGCCCTGCCAACGGCCGTCAACTACTGGAGCTCAACGCCGCGCAACGGCAACCCCAACTTCGATGCGTGGGTTCATCGGTTTGCCACCATGGGCGGCGCCGTTTCCACAGGAATCGACAAATCCACCACATTGCCGGTCCGCTGCGTCCGCGCATTGACGCTCTGACGCGCACCCGAGCCGGTGCTCAAGTCACCGGCGCCGGATTGAACAGCACCAGCGCGTTGTGCAACTTCCAGCGCTCGGCCCAGGTCTGCTGGCGGCCGCTGGCGACCTCGAGCATGAGGTGGAACAGCTCCCAGCCCACGTCTTCGATGCTCGCCGTGCCGTCGGCGATGGTGCCGGCGTTGATGTCCATCAGGTCGTGCCAGCGCCGCGCCAGGTCGCTGCGCGTGGCGACCTTGATCACCGGCACCGGCGCCAGCCCGTAAGGCGTGCCACGCCCGGTGGTGAACACGTGCAGATTCATGCCCGCGGCCAGCTGCAGCGTGCCGCAGATGAAGTCGCTCGCGGGCGTGGCGGCGTAGGTCAGGCCCTTGGCCTTGAGCTTCTCGCCAGGTGAGAGCACGTTGCTGATCGGCGCGCTGCCCGACTTCACGATCGAGCCCATGGCTTTTTCCACGATGTTGGACAGGCCGCCTTTCTTGTTGCCCGGTGTGGTGTTGGCGCTGCGGTCCACGCTGCCGCGTTGCAGGTAAGCGTCGTACCAGGCCATCTCGCGCACCATGGCCTGGGCCACCTCGGGCGTGGTGGCGCGCGCGGTGAGCTGGGCGATGCCGTCGCGCACCTCGGTGGTTTCGGAGAACATCACGCTCGCGCCCGCGCGCACCAGCAGGTCGGTGCAGAAGCCCACGGCCGGGTTGGCCGTGACGCCGGAAAACGCGTCGCTGCCGCCGCACTGCACGCCCACCACGAGTTCGCTGGCCGGCACGGTCACGCGCCGGCGCGCGTTCAGGCGCTCCAGGTGTTCCTCGGCCTGGCGCAGGATGGACTGGACCATGGACATGAAACCCACGTGCGCCTCGTCCTGCAGGCAAATGGTGTCCAACCCCCCTGCGCCGCTGCGCGGCTCCCCCCCTGGCAGGGGGGGCACCCCCTGTGGCCCGGCGAAGCCGGTTCCACGGGCGTCCTGGATGGGGATCGCGTCTGAGGGAAACAGGCGCTCGGGCTGCAGCTTCTCGCAGCCCAGGCTGACCACCATCACCTCGCCGCCGAAGTTCGGGTTCAGGCTGATGTGGCGCAGGGTGCGGATGGGAATGACGGCGTCGGGCGCGTCGATGGCCACGCCGCAGCCGTAGCCGTGTTCCAGCGCCACCACATCGTCCACGTTCGGGTATTGGGGCAGCAGCTCGGCCTTGATGCGCTGCACCGCGAAATCGGTGACGCCGGCGACACACTGCACCGTCTGCGTGATGGCCAGGATGTTGCGCGTACCGACCGAGCCGTCCGGGTTGCGGTAGCCCTCGAAGGTGTAACCCTCCAGCGGGGGCTGCGGCGCGGGCTTCACCGTTGGCGATGGGCAGGTTCTCCAGGCCGCGCGCCTCGGGCATCTGCAGCAGGCGCTCGTGCACCCAGCTGCCGGCCGGGATGTGGTCCAGCGCGTGGCCGATGGGCACGCCGTAGCGCAGCACCGCCGCGCCGCGCGCCAGGTCCACCAGGGCCACCTTGTGCCCTTGCGGCACCCGGTCGCGCAACACCACGGCGCCGCCGGGCAGGGCGGTGCCGGCCGGCAAGCCGCCATCGTTCGCCACGATCGCCACGTTGTCGGCGGCGTGCATGCGGATGGTCAGCGGCACAAGGGCCGGGGGGGAAGCCAGGGTCTCGGGCATGCGCATCTCCTATGATTCAGCGCGCATCGCTGGCCGTTTGAGGCTACGATGTGATCAATTTGGTACCGGTACCATTTTAAGCCGCAAATGAAAGAAACCGACAACACCCGGCGTTCGCGCCGTGGCAGCGGGGCCATCACCCTGCGCGACGTTGCGCAAGCTCGCGGGCGTGGCGCCCATCACCGCCTCGCGTGTGCTCAACACGCCGGAGCAGGTGTCGGTGGACGTGCGCAAGAAGGTGCTGGACGCGGTGCAGAAGACGGGTTACGTGCCCAACCGCATGGCGGGCGGGCTGGCGTCCTCGCGCAGCCGGCTGATCGCGGCGGTGGTGCCCAGCACGGTGATGTCGGTGTTCATGGAGACCATCGAGTCGCTCAACGGCACCTTGTTCGACGCGGGTTACCAGCTGATGCTGGGCCAGTCGAGCTACTCGGCCAGTCGCGAGGAGTCGCTGCTGGAGGCCATCATCGGCCGCCGACCGGACGGCATTTTCCTCACCGGCGTGTTGCACTCGGGCAAGGGCCGCACGCGGCTGCTGGCCTCGGGCATTCCGGTGGTGGAGACCTGGGACCTGACGCCCGCGCCGATCGACATGCTGGTGGGTTTTTCGCACGCCGACATCGGCCGCGAGGTGGCGAAGTTCCTGATCGGCAAAGGGCGGCGGCGCCTGGCGATGATTCGCGCGGACGACGAGCGCGCCGACCGGCGTGCCAAGGCGTTTGCGGCCGAGGTGGCGCGCAGTGGGCTGGCCGAGGCCAAGGTGGAGGTGGTGGACGTGGGCGCTTCGCGCACGATCAAGAGCGGGCGTGATGCATTGACCCGCCTGCTGGAGATCGAGCCCGAGGTGGACGCGGTGTTCTGCAGTTCGGATCTGCTGGCTTCGGGGGTGGTGACGGAGGCGCGGGTGCGCGGCATCGACATCCCGGGCCGTCTGGCCATCGTGGGTTTTCGGCGACGTGCCTTTCGTGGCGGACATGGTGCCGGCGCTGAGCACGGTGCACATCAACGGCGCGGACATCGGGCGCATGGCGGGGCGGTGTCTGATCGACCGGGCCGAGGGGCGGGAGGTGGCCCAGCGGGTGGTGGATGTGGGGTTTTCCATCGTCGAGCGGGATACCACCTGATTTTTCTCCGGCTGCTCCGGTCCTCGGTCCGTGGGCGTGCCAGCATTGCTTCGGCTCAGGAGTGCCGGGCGTTCTGCGCAGCGGGGTAAAGGAGGAGGCGGCACCAGCCGCCGGGGGACACCCGCGGAGCAGAGCGCCCGGCGCTCCTGAGCCCGCGAGGTGTCTCACAACCAATCCCCACCCAAAAAGCTCAACCAAAAAAACCGTTTGACGCCCCAATTTGGTACCGGTACCATCCGCATCACCTCCATTTGGTACCGGTACCAAATCGGAGTCCCTTGCCGCAAGATTCCCAACGACAGGAGACAAGACACCATGAAGAAACTGCTGTGCGCGCTCGGCGCGTCCATGACCCTCACCGCGGCCATGGCCTGGCCGGAAAAACCCGTCACCATCATCGTGCCCTTCCCCCCCGGCGGCTCCACCGACCTCATCGCCCGCACCCTGCAACCCAAACTGCAGGAAAAATTCGGCGGCACCTTCGTGGTCGACAACAAGGCCGGCGCCACCGGCACCATCGGCGCCGCGCAGGTCGTGCGCTCCGCACCCGACGGCCACACCCTGCTCGTCGCCTCCCTCGGCCCCTACGTCATCGCGCCCCACCTCACCAAAGTCCCCTACGACGCCACCAAGGAGATGGACTACATCACCGTCGCCGTGCAGGCGCCCAACGTGCTCGTCGTGCCCGCCGCCTCGCCGCACAAGAGCATGGCCGACGTGCTCGCGTTCCAGAAAGCCAACCCCGGCAAGATGACCTTCGCCTCCTCTGGCAACGGCAGCAGCGACCACCTCACCGCCGAGCTCTACTGGCAGCAGACCAACACCACCGGCGTGCACGTGCCCTACAAGGGCGGCGGCCCCGTGATGACCGACCTGCTGGGCAACCAGGTGGACTCGTCCTTCATGAACATCAACACCGCCATGCCGCAGATCAAGGCCGGCAAGCTGCGCGCGCTCTCCATCACCAGCGCCCAGCGCTCGCCCCTGCTGCCCGATGTGCCCACGCTGCAGGAGCTCGGCATCAAGGACGCCAACGTGTATTCCTGGCAGGCCGTCTCTGGCCCCAAAGGCATGCCGGCCGACCTGAAGAACAAGCTGCAGGCCGCCATCAAGGACGCGCTCAACGACCCCGCCATCAAGCCCAAGCTGCTCGAGCTGGGCTTCGAGATCGTGGCCAACACGCCCGAGCAGTTCACCGCCTTCCAGGCCAGCGAGTTCGCGCGCTGGAAAAAACTGATCGAAGCCCGCAATATCAAGGCAGATTGACCCGCTCATGCTGAACCTCGCCACCGTGTCCTCCACCCCCCGCGTCACCGAGCTGCGCGTCGTTCCCGTCGCGGGCCGCGACGGCATGCTGCTCAACCTGAGCGGCGCGCACGCGCCGTTCTTCACGCGCAACATCCTCATCCTCACCGACAGCGCCGGGCGCACCGGCGTGGGCGAGGTGCCCGGTGGCGAGAAGATCCGCCAGACGCTGGAGGACGCGCGCGAGCTGGTGGTGGGTCAGCCCCTGGGGGCGCACCAGAAGGTGCTGCAGCAGCTGCAGACCCGATTCGCCGACCGCGACGCGGGCGGGCGCGGGCTGCAGACCTTCGACCTGCGCACCACCATTCACGCCGTGACGGCGGTGGAATCGGCCCTGCTGGACCTGCTCGGCCAGCACCTGGAGGTGCCCGTGGCCGCGCTGCTCGGCGAAGGCCAGCAGCGCGACGCGGTGGAGATGCTGGGCTACCTGTTCTTCGTCGGCGACCGGAAAAAAACCAACCTGCCATATGCCAGCGAGCCCGACGCCGACAACCCCTGGAGCCGCCTGCGGCACGAGACCGCGATGACGCCCGAGGCCGTGGTGCGCCTGGCCGAGGCCGCGCGCGAGCGCTACGGCTTCAACGACTTCAAGCTCAAGGGCGGTGTGCTGCGCGGCGAGCAGGAAGTGGAAGCCGTCACCGCGCTGCACGAGCGCTTCCCGCAGGCGCGCGTCACGCTCGACCCCAACGGCGGCTGGCTGCTCAAGGACGCGATCCGCCTCATGCGCGACATGCGCGGCGTGGTCGCCTACGCCGAAGACCCCTGCGGCGCGGAAGAGGGCTTCTCGGGCCGCGAGGTGATGGCCGAGTTCCGCCGCGCCACCGGCCTGCCCACGGCCACCAACATGATCGCCACCGACTGGCGCCAGCTCAGCCACGCGCTGGCGCTGCAGAGCGTGGACATCCCGCTGGCCGACCCACACTTCTGGACCATGGCCGGCAGCGTGCGCGTGGCGCAGACCTGCCGCGACTGGGGCCTGACCTGGGGCTCGCACTCCAACAACCATTTCGACGTCTCGCTCGCGATGTTCACCCACGTGGGCGCGGCCGCGCCCGGCAAGGTCACCGCGATCGACACGCACTGGATCTGGCAGGATCGCCAGCGCCTGACGAAGGAACCGCTGAAGATCGTGGACGGTCATGTGCAGGTGCCGAAGAAGCCCGGCCTGGGCGTCGAACTCGACATGGCCGAGGTGGAGAAGGCGCACCGGCTCTACATGGAACATGGCCTGGGCGCGCGCGACGACGCGATCGCCATGCAGTTCCTGATCCCGAACTGGACCTTCAACCCCAAGCGCCCGGCGCTGGACCGCTGACCATCCCCCGACCCACCTGCAAAGAAGAAGGAACCTGATGAGACCCAACCGTCTGCGTGAAATCTGGGCCCGTGGCGGCGCCGTGGCCAACGGCTGGCTGGCCATTCCCAACAGCTTTTCCGCCGAGACCATGGCGCACCAGGGCTGGGACTCGCTGACCATCGACCTGCAGCACGGCGTGGTGGACTACCAGGCCATGGTGGGCATGCTGCAAGCCATCTCCACCACCGACACCGTGCCCGTGGTGCGCGTGCCCTGGCTGGAGCCCGGCATCCTCATGAAGACCCTGGATGCGGGCGCCTACGCGGTGATCTGCCCGATGGTGAACAGCCGCGCGGACGCCGAGAAGCTGGTGGCGTACACACACTACGCGCCGCGCGGCACGCGCAGCTTCGGCCCGGTGCGCGCGCTGCTCTACGGCGGTGCCGATTACCCCAAGCACGCGAACGACACCATCGTCACCTTCGCCATGATCGAGACCGCGCAGGCGCTGGACAACCTGGAAGAGATTCTTTCCACGCCCGGGCTGGACGCGATCTACATCGGCCCGTCCGACCTCTCGCTCGCGCTCGGCTGCAACCCGACCTTCGACGACCTCGACCCCAAGGCCGCCGCCGCCGTGGAGCACATCCTGGCGCGCGCCAAGGCGCACGGCCTAGTGGCCGGCATCCACAACGGGTCGCCCGAAGCGGCCGCGCGCCGCATCGCCATGGGCTTCCAGTTCGTCACCATCAGTTCGGACGCGCGCCTCATGGCCGCCGGCTCGCAGCAGGTGCTCTCGACGCTGCGCGCCTCGCAGCCCAAGGCCACGCCCGACGGCTACTGAGCGCCTCCCCCACCCCTCTTTTCAAGGAAGTTTCATGAAGATCGGATTCATCGGCCTGGGCATCATGGGCACGCCCATGGCCCTGCACCTCGTCAACGCCGGCCACTCGCTGTACGTGCACACGCGCAGCCAGGTGCCCGAAGCCATCCAGGCCGCCGGTGGCGTGCGCCGCGAGAACGCCGCCGCCGTGGCGAAAGAGGCCGAGGTGATCTTCACCATGGTGCCCGACACGCCCGATGTGGAGGCCGTGCTGTTCGGCGAGAACGGCGTGGCGCAAGGCCTGAGCAAGGGCAAGGTGGTGGTCGACATGAGCTCGATCTCGCCCATCGCCGACCAAGGAATTCGCGAAGAAGATCAACGCGCTGGGCTGCGACTACGTCGATGCGCCAGTGTCCGGCGGCGAGGTCGGCGCCAAGGCCGGCTCGCTCACCATCATGTGCGGTGGCGACGAGGCCGTGTTCGAGCGCGTGCGCCCCCTGCTGGAACTGATGGGCAAGAACATCACGCTGGTGGGCGGCAACGGCGACGGCCAGACCACCAAGGTCGCGCAACCAGATCATCGTGGCGCTCAACATCGCGGCGGTGAGCGAGGCCCTGGTGTTCGCCAGCAAGGCCGGTGCCGACCCGGCCAAGGTGCGCCAGGCGCTGATGGGCGGTTTCGCGGCCAGCCGCATTCTCGAGGTGCACGGCGAGCGCATGATCAAGCGCACCTTCAACCCGGGCTTTCGCATCAAGCTGCACCAGAAGGACCTGAACCTCGCGCTGCAGGGCGCGAAGGAACTCGGCGTGGGCCTGCCGCAGACCGCCAGCGCCGCCCAGCTCATGGGCGCCTGCGCCGCGAACGGCCTGGCCGACCTGGATCACTCGGCGCTGGTGAAGGCGCTGGAGCTGATGGCAACCACGAGGTCGCCAAGGGCTGACGCCGCCCCTGGTGGCTACGCCGACGTGAAGGCGTAGCCGTTGCCCTCGGCCTGGATGCGGCCGAACGCCGGGAAGGGGAAGTGGTACCCGCCCACGATGCCCTGGTCCGCCGCTGCGCGCGCCAATGCCGCGCGGCGCGAGGCGCGGGCCAGTTCAGGGTCCATGTCGAACTGCACCTGCCAGTCCGGGTTGCGGGTGAACAGCGCGGGGTAGTGCGCCGCGTCGGCCAGGTAGGTGAAGTTCGCGCTCGAGCCGCGCAGCGAGAACAGCGTGTGCCCCGGTGAATGGCCGTAGGCGGCGATGCTGTCCACCGCACCGAGCAACCGGTCTCCGGGTGTGAAGCGCTGCAGCTTGTCGGCCGGGTAGCCGTCCAGCACGCGGCGCGCGTTCACGAAGCCCGGCTTGGCGCCCGGCGCCGCCGCTTCCAGGCGCTTCGGGTCCATCCAGAAGTCGAACTCCGGCGTGGGCACCAGCACCGTGGCGTTCGGGAACACCAGGCCGCCGTCCTTGCGGCGCAGGCCGCTTACGTGGTCGCCGTGCAGGTGGCTCAGCAACACCGTGTCGATGTCCGCCGGGCCCAGGCCGGCGCCGCGCAGGTTCTCCAGCAGGCGCCCGGTGTTGGGCGGCCCGTTGTCGGCGAAACCCGTGTCGATGAGGCAGCGCTTGCCGCCCACGATCAGCAGGAAGGCGTTGTAGGGCACGTCGATGTACTCGGTGGGCAGTTGCTGCGAGGCCAGCACGGCTTTCACCTGCTCCAGCGGCGCGTTGCGCACGAACTCTTCGCCCAGCGGGCGGCGCACCACGCCGTCGTTGAGCGCGAGCACCTCGGCCGAACCGAGCGAGAACCGCCGCCAGCCCTGGGTGGGCAGGGGCGCCGTGCCCAGGTTGCCGCTGCCCTGCGACCAGGCCGAGCCGAAAGCGAGCGCGGTGGCACTCGCCGCACCCCAAAGAAGGAAATCTCGCCGGGTGGAGGTGGTCATGGTCAGTCGGCCTTCACGTTGCCGCGCTGGATCACCTTGGCCCAGCGGGGAATCTCGCGCGCGATCAGCTGCGCGAAAGCCTGCGGCGTGGTGGGCGTGGGCACGGCGCCTTCGATCGCCAGCGCGCGCGCCACCTCGGGCGAGGTCAGGGCCTTGTTGATCTCGCTGTTGTAGAGCGCGATCAGCGGCGCGGGCAGGCCGGCCGGGGCCACGATGCCGTACCACTGGTCGGCGTCGAAGCCGGGGTAGCCGCTCTCGGCGACCGTGGGCACGTCGGGCAGGGCCGGCATGCGCTGCGGGCTGGAGACCGCCAGCGGCCGCAGGCGCCCGCTGCGAATGTGGGCGATCAGGGCCGGCGAGCCGGTGAAGATCGCCTCCACCTGGCCGCCCAGCACATCGCTCACGGCCGGCGCCGCGCCCCGGTAGGGGATGTGCGGCATGAAGATGCCGGCTTCCTGCTTGAGGTACTCGAAAGTGATGTGGGCCGCGCTGCCATTGCCGCCCGACGAGTAGTTGAGCCGGCCCGGCTCGGCCTTGGCCTTGGCGATGAAGGCCTTGAAGTCGGTGGCGGGAAACTTCTCGTTGACCACCAGCACGTTGGGCACGCGGGCCACCAGCGCCAGCGGGGCGAAGCTCTTGACCGGGTCGTAGGGCAGCTTGGGGTAGATCGAGGGGTTGATCGCCAGCGTGCCGATGTGGCCCATCATGATCGTGGCGCCGTCCGGTGCCATGCGGGCCACCTCGCCCGCGCCCACCGAGCCGGCCGCGCCGCCCTTGTTCTCGATCACCACCGTGATGCCCAGTTGCGTGGCCAGCCGCGCGCCGATCGCGCGCCCCAGGATGTCGGTGGAGCCGCCGGGGGGGAAGGGCACCACCAGCTTGATGGTCTTGGGCAAGGAGGCCTGAGCCTGCGCGCGGCCGACGGCCAGGCCGGCGGCGGTGGCGCAGCACCAGTTGGCGCCGGGTGATCCGGGGGACTGAAAAGGTCATGAGATTCTGTTTATAGGAGAACGGGTTGAAACGCCACCCAGTGTCGCGGCTGGCCGCCGGCGCCACAACTGCAATATGCTTGGCCCGAATTGCAATCTGCTTATGACAGCATGGACCCACACGACGACCCGCTGACCCGGTTGCGCGCGCTGCGCACCGTGGAAGCCACGCACGAAGGTGGCAGCGCGGCCGTGGCCGCGCAGACCCTGCACTGCTCCACCTCCACCGTCTCGCGCACCATCCAGCAGACCGAGCAGGCCTTGCGGGTGGCCCTGTTCGAGCGCGGCACCCGGGGCATGGTGTGCACGACCGCCGGGCTGGCGGTGGTGCGCGGCTGCGCGGCCATGCGCGCCGAGCTGGTGCTGAGCGCCTCGGAAAGCACCCCGCAGGATCCTCGGCCGGAGCCCCTGCGGCGCCAGGTGGAGAGCCTGTTCCGCGTGCTCACGGTGCCCATGCTGCGCTGCTTCGTGGCCTGCACCGAGCTGACCAACGAAACGCTGGCCGCGCGCTCGCTCGGCCTGTCGCAGCCGGCGGTCAGCCAGCAGCTGCGGTCCCTGCACCAGGCCTATGGCCGCGCCTTGATGCAGCGCACCCAGCGGGGCCTGCGCCTGACACGCGACGGCGAGCGGGTGTTGGCGCCGCTCAAGCGCGTGCTCAACATCCTGCGCGTGCTCCAGGAACAGATGTCCGCCTACCGGGGCGAGGCCACGGGGCGCCTGCACCTGGGCGTGCTGCCCATGGCCAGCACCTCGCTGGCGCCGCGCGCCCTGGCCGGGCTGCTGCAGCGCATGCCCAAGGTGGTGGTGACCGTGAGCGACGGCACCTACGACGCCATGGCCCGGCAGCTCAAGACCGGTGACCTCGACATGATTCTTGGTCCCCTGCGCGGCGAGCTCGTGGCGCCCGAGCTGGAAGAGCGCGAGCTGTTCCGGGAATCGCTGATCGCGGTGGTGCGCCAGGGCCATGCGCTGGCCTCGGCGGGGCGGCTGCGCTCCCTGCGCCAGTTGCGCCACCAGGCCTGGATCGCGCCGCTGGAAAACACGCCGGCCCATGCCGCGTTCGAGCGTGCGTTCCGCGCCGCCGGCGCGCCCTTGCCCCAGGCCTCGTTCCACGCCAACAGCCCGCCGCTGGTGCGCGCGCTGCTGATGAAGAGCGACCACATCGCGCTGATGTCGCCATTGCAGGTGCAGGAAGACCTGGCGAGTGGCGCGCTGGTGCGGGTGCCGGTGACGTTGCACGAAGTGGACCGCCGCATCGGCATCACCGTGCGGCGGGCCTTCGCCTGGCCACCATCCTGCGTCTACCTGTGGGAGCAGCTCAACGCGCTGACGCCGTTCGAGCGAACCCAGGTGGGCGACGCAGGCACTTAGGTCTGCGCGGTTTTTCGCGAGAGCTGGCCCAGCGCGGCGAGCGTTTCGGACAACTTGTCGGACGGCACGAACAGATGGTCGTGATAAAAGCCGGAGACCACGTTGCAGGGGATCGATGCCGCCGCCAGCACGCTGCAGACTCGCGCGAGAAAGCCCACGGCTGCCAGCGAGGAGTGCACGGACAAGGTGATCAAAACGGACTCGAATTGAAAGGCGATGCCCAGCGCCTGGGCCTGCTCCTTGGGCACGATGGCCGTCAGGCCTTCCGCTTCCTGCATGGTGCAAACCGGTTCGAGTCCGTCGAGTAGCGAGGCATCGCGGAGGGTGCACCGGTGCGAGACCGTTGACTGTACAGGCGAGGAGAGAGGTTGATGCTGAACAGAGAGCAATTGGAGACGTTTGCGTCGGTCGTCGAGCATGGGAGCTTTGATCGTGCTGCCGCGGTGCTCAACGTGACCAAGGGTGCAGTGTCACAGCGCATCAAGGCGCTGGAGGACTCGCTTTCTAACGTGCTCCTGGTGCGCGCCAAGCCCGTGGTTCCCACGTCGTCCGGTGAGACACTGATGCGCCACGTCAAGATGCTTCGACTGATTGAGGAAGCCGTGTTGACCGATCTGGTGCCCACGAGCTGCGAGAAGAAGGCGGTCCCGGTCGCGATCGCCGTCAATGCCGATTCTTTGGCGACGTGGTTCTCTCAAGCGCTTTGGCGGATTCTTGAGACGAAACGCATCGCGCTGGAGTTGGTGATCGATGACCAGGATCACACCATGGAACGGCTCATCAAGGGGGAGGTGATCGGGTGCATCTCCACCAAGTCGGATGCCATGCCCGGGTTCGTTGCCGAGCCGCTGGGACACATGGAGTACCGGTGTTACGCCACGCCGCAGTTCTCGGCCCGACACTTTCCGAATGGGCTTGGCCTTCAGGCCGTGCTGGATGCACCCGCCGTCCTCTTCAACAGGAAGGACTCGCTGCACGACGACTTTCTGGAGAAGGTGTTCGGCTTTCAGGTTGCACGGTATGTGAAGCACTATCTTCCGGCTCCGAACACTTTGCGCGAAGCGATCCTGAGAGGGGCGGGCTATGGCCTCCTGCCGGCAGAGCAGGCGAAGGGTGATGTCGAGATGTCCACGTTGATCGAGCTGACCCCGGGTCAAGTCATGAAGGTCGTTCTCTATTGGCATCGATGGGAAGTCGAGCCGCCTGTCTTTCAGGAGATGACGCGCGTTGTTGTCAACGCCGCGCGCGCCACGCTGGCGCAGGAACCGTCGAAATAGAGGCACTCAGGATGGCAGTTTTCTGAGCTTCCCCGCGATGGCGACAATGCAAAAAACGGAGGCGGATGCAACCAATCCAGCCAGCAGCGAAGCGAGATCCCCGTCCGTGAAACGAGCCCCCGCCCACGCCAACAGGTAGACACCAGCAGAAGCCACGAAGCCAGTCCCCATGATGAGGGAGGCTTGTGATGCGGTCAGCTTCCAGTTCGCAAGCAGAGCGACGAAGACGATCGCGATGCTGCCGATGTAGATCACGTTCACAGAAACCATCGTGGCGACGATCCCTTGCCCGCGTGCGGCCAGCGCTGTTGCCATTCCCAGTGCGACAAGACTCGCCCGGATGCCGCTGACGAACTCGATGCCTTGAGTTGCCGAGTCCAACGCTTCGGTCATGGCTCGCGTGATGGCGGCCCCCGATCCCAGTGCGGCGGCAGACAAACCCAACAACAGCGTGCTGCCGATGGCCGCACCGAGATGGCCGACCTCTTGAGCCAAGATGAACGGGATGATCTGTTTCGCATCGGAGAGGTTCGTGAGATGGCCGCCTTCCTTGAACCCGAGCACGACCGACGCGGGAAGAAAGCTCACGGCGATCAGACACCCCGCAGCAATGAGGCAACCCCACACGGCGCCAGAGGCTCGCCTGGCCGCCAGAAGGAACTGGTGGTAGTCGGCGCCCGTGCACACCAGCGCGGCAACCGCGACCGAGATGGACACCATGGCGCCAATGCCCAGCAAGGGCGCGTCAGCGATGAACCTCTGTGGGCTTTTCAGGTAGATGGCGCCACCGTTGCCATTGATCAATGCGAGGACGAGAACCACGCCACTTGCCAACAAGAAGACAGAGAGCACGGCAGAGGCGGTCCTCAAATTCAGCCGGGATGCAACCAGGATGCATAGCAACACGAGCGCGTAGGCTGCGATCGCGCTCAATCCCAGCAGGTTGAGGATGGCAACGCCACCATGGATTTGTGCCGCCAGCACCCCGGCCATCCAGATCACCGACAAGAGGGCCACAGCCTGTCTGGAGCGTTCCCCAAAGGCTGCCCCAAAGAAGTCCCAGATGGACATGCCGGATCGCCACAACCGGGCCGCAAAAAAAGTGAGCAAGAGCATGCCGAAGGCGGTGGCCAGGCCGTAGATGCTGCCGCCCATGCCATAGGTCATCGCCATTTCGCCTGAGCCCAACAGGAATCCGATGCCGTAGCTCGCCGACACGAGCAATGCAGCGACTTGAAAAGCGCTCAATGTCCGGCG
Source organism: Hydrogenophaga sp. UC242_50 (assembly GCF_042697355.1). Taxonomy (NCBI): domain Bacteria; kingdom Pseudomonadati; phylum Pseudomonadota; class Betaproteobacteria; order Burkholderiales; family Comamonadaceae; genus Hydrogenophaga; species Hydrogenophaga sp. UC242_50. The sequence goes on along the minus strand of NZ_CP170553.1, from coordinate 5,262,845 downwards.
CACGCTGGATGCCCCTCCTCATGCGCACGAGGGCCGGTACAGAGCTGTGCTCCGTTGCAGTTCTTCCAGAATGGCGCTTCTCTGAATCATGGGCTTCTCCGAGAGATCCCTTGGCCCTGGATGGGCCTTTCGGGGTGCGCGCATTCTCTCGGTGCCGGTGGTCTACGAGGCCTTTTTTCTCATCGGTTTAGAAAATTTGAGAAAGAGGCAAAAGAATTGAACACGCCTGCCTTCTCACGTTCAACCAAGGGAAGTGAGTCTCTTCCTAGGCCATCAACCCAGCCGCGCGCAGGAACGCATCGTTCTCTTCCACCGTGCCCACGGTCACGCGGAAGCAGCCCTGCAGGCCGTGCAGGCGGTCCTGCCGGCGCACCAGCACGCCGCCGGCGAGCAGTTGCGCATGCGCCTGGGCCGCGTCGGGTGTGCGCACGAGCAGGAAGTTGGCGTGCGAGGGCAGGGGCCGCCAGCTCAGGTGGCCTTGCAAGGCGGTGAACAGGCGCTCGCGTTCGCGCAGGGTTTGCGCCACGCGCTCTTTCACGTAGCCGGGGTGCTCCAGCGCCACTTGCGCGCACACCGTCTGCAGCACCGACACGCCAAACGGCGGCACCAGCTTGCGCAACTGGCGCACCACGCCGTCGGAGGCCAGCGCGTAGCCCATGCGCAGGCCGGCCAGGCCCCAGGCCTTGGAGAGCGTGCGCAGCAGCACCACGTGCGGGTGTCGGCGCGCGAGTTCGCGCGCATCGTGTTCGGTGAAGTGGTGGTAGGCCTCGTCGATGACGAGCAGCCAGCCGTGGCCGCTGGCCTGCGCGAGCCGCTCCAGTTCGTCGAGTTCGCACAGCGAGCCGGTGGGCGCGTGCGGGCGGGGCAGGTAGATCACGCCCTGCGGCGCGGGGCCCGGTGAGGTGCCCAGGGCGGCGATCACGGCATCGATGTCGATCGAGGTGTCGTCGCGCAGCGGCACTTCGGTGAGGGTGGCGCCGAGCAGTTCCGCGTCCAGGCCGTAGAGCGCGAAGTTGGGTTTGACGGTGACGACGCGCCCGCCGCCCAGCGCGCTGAGCTGGATCAGCAGGGCGATCAGCACGTTGCTGCCGGTGGTGACCACGGTGCCTTCGGGCGACCAGCCTTCGTGCCGCGCCATCGCTTCGCACAGGGCTTCGGCGTTGAGGTCGGTGTAGCGGTGCCAGGGCAGCTGGCGCAGGCGCTCGAGCGCGAGGCCTTTCAGTTCGTCGGGGAAGTCGGCGAAGGATTCGTTCTGGTCGAGCTTGATGGGCGCCGTGATCGGGGAGAAGGGGTAGTCGGGGCTGGCGAGGACGGCGGGGCGGACAGGAGGCAGCGGGTTCATTCGGCGGTGGCGGGTTCGGTCAGGGTGAGCAGGATGTCGGCGTACCAGGCGCAGTTCAGGCCCAGCGACTCGTCGAGCACGAGGTCGCGGTTGCCCATGTCCATGCGCGAGGAGTGCACGCCCAGCAGCTTCCAGGGCAGGGCGGCGGTGGCGGGTGTGGGTTGGGTGTCGCGCATGACCACGGCCGCGCCGCTGGTGCCCCGGTGGGTGCGCGCGTCGGTCAGGAAGAAGCCCTGGGCCTGGAAGCGGATGCCGAAGGGCGAGGCGATGGCCGCGTGGCGCAGCACCGGCAGGTGGTGCACCACGTCGTGGAAGCCGAGCGGAAAACCCACCACCATCAGCGAGGTGTCGGCGGGCACGGCGTCGAAGGCGGTCTGCAGGTGGGCCGGTGTGAAGGCGCGCACCACGGCCTCGGCGGGGAAGGCGCCGCGGTCGAGTTCGATCACCGCCACGTCGATCTCACCACCGCTGTCCTCGCCCTGGTGCCAGACGGCGAGGCCGTCCACGTACAAGGGCACCGAGAAGCCGGTGGAGACCGTGAGGTTGACCGCGTCCATGTGCAGGCCGATCTCGATGCGGTCGGGCCGGTGGTCGGTGGCCTCGTCGATCAGCACGTGGCGGCTGGTGACGAGGTACAGGCGCGCGTCGCGCTCGAAGAAGAAGCCGCTGGCGTTGGTCAGCGGCTGGGTGCCCACGAAGGTGGAGACCTGGGGCGCGGCCAGGAACAGCGGGTCCACCAGCACGGGGGCGGTGGCGGGGGCCGGGGCCTTGGCGACGGCCTTGGGCGCGTGGCGGGTGTGTTTGCTCATCGGTCCAGTGTGGCAGGTTTCGTGGGCGTTTCCGTGCCGGGCATCCGGCGGAACTGGCGCGAGACGAAGGCCCAGGCCATGCGCGAGGCATCGGGCCCCCGGGCGTCGCTGTAGGGCTGGCTGGCCGTGCCGCCGCTCCACGCATGGCCCAGCCGGGGCACCTCCACCAGGCTGACCAGGGCGCGGCCGCGCTGCTTGAAATCGGTCACCGTCATGGGGTGGCGCTGGCCACGCCGCAGTTCGCGGGGCGCGCCGGCGGTGGCGCCGAGTTGCCCGGCCCACAGCCGCGCCACGGCCGCGCCGTTGCTGGGCGAGACCACGGCGTCGCTGCCGCCCTGGATGACCAGCAGTGGTGCGCCAGCGCTCGGCCGCGGGGGCGGCGGGCGCTTCGCCTGGCGGCGCTGGCAGGCGGCGCCCGCGCATGGCGGCGAGCGCGGTGGCGGTGGATTCGGCCACCCCGGGCGCCACGCCCGAGTGCATCACCACGGCCTGGAAGCGCGCGGGCTCGCGCGTGGCGCAGCAGCGCCGCCATGCCAGCGCCGGCCGAGAGGCCGGCCAGCGCGATGCGCGCGGGGTCCACCGGGTAGAGCAGGGTGGCCTGGTCGATCATCGCGAGGATGAGCGAGGCCTCGGCCTGGGCGCGGCCGCTGCGCGTGTCGTACCAGTTCCAGCAGCGCTGGGGGTGGGCCAGGCGGTCCTGCTCGGGGTAGAGCACCAGAAAACCTTCGCGGCGCGCCAGGGCGTTCATGCGCGTGCTGGCCGCGAAGCCCGCACTGTCCTGGCCGCAGCCGTGCAGCATCACCAGCAGCGGCACCTTCCCTTGGGCAGGCAGGTCGGGCGGGCGGTAGAGCCGGTAGCGCCGCGCGCCGCCGGGGCCCAGGGCCAGGCCGGGCAGCCAGTCGCCCGGGCCGGTGCGCACGCCGCGCGTCGCCTTGGCCCGCGCCACCCGGGGGGCGCGCGGCAGTTGTCGGGCCGCGCGCGCCATCGCGCGCAGGTTGCGGTTGAAGGCCTTGACCCAGGTGGACGTGGCGCGCCGGCGTGCCACGGCGTCAGCCCCTGCGGTGCGGCAGTGGCGCCGGGCTCAGGCGCATCTGGGCGCCCAGGCAACGGACAGGCTCATCGGGCGCAGTACGTCGATGCGCGCGGGCCCCAGGAGGTCGTGCAGGGATAGGCCGTGGAGGTCGATCATGCGCAGTGGGGGTGGCAAAGCGGGCAAAAGTTCAGTTTTGCGGCCTGTCGTGCGCCAAGGGATGGTCCGAAACCGCCCTTGATGGTGACAGAATGTTTTGATGGCAGATGGGATGCGGAGCAATTCGGGACTCGAAGGGAGGCTCGCTGGACAGGGTGCTGTCCTCGGGTGGTGGCTGCGCGCCCGCGCGGCCTTGGGCTGGCTGGCCTGTGTGGGCGCGCTGGCGGGTCTGATGGCCTGCAGCGAGCCGCCCCAGCCACCGCTGGTGGTCGGTCTCAACACCTGGGTCGGCTACGACCCGCTGGTGCTCGCGCGCGACCGGGGCCTGGCCGATGCGAAGCAGGTGAAGGTGGTGGAGCTCATCTCCAGCGCGGAGGCCCTGCGCCATCTGCGCAACGGTTTGCTGGACGCGGCGGGCCTCACCATGGACGAGGCCCTGCGCCTGGTCGACGGCGGCTTCGACGTGCGCATCGTCGCGCTGCTCGACACCTCGGCCGGTGCCGACGTGGTGGTGGCCGCGCCGCGCATCACGAGTCTGCAGAAACTGCGCGGTGAACACATCGCGGTGGAAGACGCCACCGTGGGCACGCTGATGCTCGAACGCCTGCTGCGCAAGGCGAACCTGCGGCGCGAGGACGTGACCGTGTTGCGCATGGACGCCACGCAGCACAAGACGGCGCTGCTGAGCGACCGCGTGGCCGCGGCGGTGAGCTACGCGCCGATCGACGGGCCGATCCAGGCCCTGGGCTACCGCGCCATCTTCGACAGCCGCCAGATGCCGGGCGAGATCGTCGACGTGCTGGTGGTGCGGGGCGAGGTGTTGCGCCAGCGCCCCGAGGCGGTGGACGCGCTGATGGCGGCCTGGGCCGCCGGCCTCAACGTGATGCGGCTGGACCCGGGTGGCGCGGCCACCTCGCTGGCGCCCGGCGCCGACCTGACACCCGCGCAATACCAGGCGGTGCAGCGGGGGCTGCGCTTCTATTCACCCGAGGAGTCGCTGGCCATGCTCACCGGCAACCCACCCCCGCTGGCGCAGCAGGGCGAGGGCGTGGCCCGCCTGCTGGTGGAACTCGGGGTGCTGCGCTCGGCCCCCAACTGGGCCGCGCTGATCGACACCACACCGGCGCTGCGCGCACCGACCGCGGGGCCCTTGCCATGAAGCCGGTGACCCGCCTGCTCTCCCTTCCCGCGCGCTGGCTCGCGCCTTTTCTGCTGGCCGCCTTCGCCCTCACGACCACGGGCGTCAACCTGGCGATGCAGTGGCGCGAGGTCGATCAGCAGGTGACCGACAGCGAGACCCGGCGCCTGCGCGAACGCCTGGGTGTGGAGCAGAGCCGGCTGAGCGCCGAGACCGGCAACGCCAACACGCTGCTGGTGCGCCGGCTCGTGGGCGGGCTGGGCCTGTACAGCGGCATGCAGCACGCCTACCTGATCGATGCGCGCGGCGTGGTGCTGGCGTCGCTGATGCGCACCGACATCGGCCTGCCGTTCGCCGATCTGCAGGGTCTCTACCCCGAGCTCGAGGGCGTGAAACCCCTGTTGGCCGAGCCCATGGCCGGCGCCACCCTGCAGGTGGGGCGCGCGGCCGGTTCATCCCTCCTGTTTGGCCGGGCGGCGCTGGAGCCGGGGCACGAGTTGCTCACCGTCGTCGACCTGAGCCAGCCCATGGCCGTGCGCTTCGTGGGCATGCGCTCGCAGGTGCTGCGCGAGAGCCTGGTCCTGCTCGTGCTGGTGGCCCTGCTCGCGCTGCTCCTGCACTGGGTCTGGTTCCGGCGCGCCGAGCAGCTGGCCCGTGCCCTGACCTCCATGGGCGAAGGCCAGTTGCAGGCGCGCACCGGGCTGCAGGGGCGCGACGAACTCGCGCTGATCGGCGCCGCCGCCGACCGCATGGCCGAGCGCCTGCAGGCCAGCCACGCGCAGCTGCAGCGCATGAACGACGTGGTGGACCGCTCGCCGCTGGTGGTGATCGAGTGGGACAACGTGATCGGCTGCCCGATCCGCTACGTGAGTCCCTCGATCGCCCAGTGGGGCTACGCGCCCGAGCCGCTGCTGCAGGGCCGCATGACCTACGACGACCTGATCCACCCCGACGACGTGGGCCAGGTCAACGCCGAGATCGACGGCTACCTGAAGCGCGGGCCGGACACCTACCGCCAGGAATACCGCCTGCGCTGCGCCGATGGCCGCTGGATCTGGATCGACGACCGCAGCGCGCTCACCCGCAACGCCGAAGGCCAGGTCACGGCCATCAGTGGCGTGCTGCTGGACATCACGGTGCAGAAGGAAGCGCAGATCGCGCAGCGCGAGCAGGCCGAGTTCCAGCGCCTGTTCTACGAGCTGCCCCTGATCGGCATGGCGATTTCCTCGCCCCACAGCACCAGCTGGCTGCAGGTCAACGACCGGCTGTGCCAGATCCTGGGCTATCCGCGCGAGGAGCTGCTGCAGCGGACCTGGTCCGAGATGACCCCGGCGCCCGATCTGGAGCGCAACCTCGCGCTGCTCGACCGCATGAAGGCCGGCCTGACCGACAGCTACCAGATGCACAAGCGCTTCGTGCGCCGGGACGGCAGCTTCGTGCACACCGAGATCCATGTGCGCGCGGTGCGCGAGCCCGACGGCGCGCTCAAGCACCTGTTCTCCATCGTGCAGGACATCACCGAGCGGCTGCAGACCAGCCAGGCCCTGAGCGACCAGAAAGGCCTGCTGGAGCAGGCCGAGGCCATGGCCGGCCTGGGCAGCTGGCTGTACGACTCGCACACCAAACACATCTGGTGGTCGCGCCAGATGTACCGCAACATCGGCCGCGACATCGCGCAGGGCCCGCCGCCCACCCTCAAGGACTACCTCGACTGCCTGCACCCGGACGACCGCGAGCGCGTGGCGCGTTTCATGCGCGCCCTGCCGAGCAACCGGGGCCGCCTGCACGCCGAGTTCCGCCGCCACCCCTCGCTCGGGCCCGAGCGCTGGTTCCGGGGCGGCGTCGAATGCCGCGCGCTGGCGGAAAACGCCGGCCACCACTACAGCGGCACCCTGCTCGACATCACGCAGATCAAGCAGGCGCAGATGAACCTGGAGCGCATCAACGCCCGGCTGGAGCAGCGCGTGGCCGAGCGCACCGAGCAGCTCAGCGCGGCCAACCGCGAACTCGAAGCCTTCTCGTACACCGTCTCGCACGACCTCAAGGCGCCGCTGCGTGGCATCGACGGCTACAGCCAGTTGCTGCAGGAAGAGCACAGCGAGCGGCTGGACGACGAAGGCCGGCAGTTCATTGGCCGCATCCGGCGCGGCGTGCAGCAGATGGGCGCGCTGATCTCGGACCTGTTGGACTACTCGCGCATGGAGCGCCGCACCATGGAACACCAGGCGGTGGAATTGCGCCCGCTGCTGGACCTGGTGCTCGAAGGCCACGCGGCCGACATCGCGGCCGCCCGCACCGAGCTGCGCCTGCAGCTCGAGCCCATGACCCTGCAGCTGGACCGAGAGGGGCTCGCGGTGGTGCTGCGCAACCTGGTCGGCAACGCCATCAAGTTCAGCCAGGGGCGCCAGCCGCCCCGGGTGGAGATCGGCTCGCGCAGCGAAGCGGGGCGGCGCATCCTCTGGGTGCGCGACAACGGCGTGGGCTTCGACATGAAGTACCACGACCGCATCTTCGGCATCTTCCAGCGCCTGCAGCGCGCCGAGGACTACGCCGGCACCGGCGTGGGCCTGGCGCTGGTTGCGCAAGGCGGTGCAGCGCATGGGTGGCCGCGTGTGGGCCGAGAGCGCACCGGACCAGGGCGCCACGTTCTATCTGGAGTTTCCGTCATGAGCGCCGCCAAACCGCTGCCGTCCATCCTGCTGGTGGAGGACAACCCGATGGACATGGACCTCACCCTGCGGGCTTTCAACAAGAAGAAGTTCTCCAACACCATCCATGTCGCGCGCGACGGCGAGGAGGCGCTGGCCTGGTTGCCCCGCTGGGAAGCCGGCGAGGCCCTGCCCGCCGTGATCCTGCTCGACCTCAACCTGCCGCGCGTCAACGGCCTGGAGGTGTTGCAGCAGCTCAAGGCCCATCCGCGCTTTCGCAGCATCCCCGTGGTGATATTGACATCGTCGCGGGAGGACAGCGACCTCAAGTCCGCCTACGATCTGGGGGTGAGCTCGTACATCGAGAAACCGGTGAGCTTCAGCAAGTTCATCGAGGTGGCCGAGCGCATCGAGCTGTACTGGTGCGTGCTCAACGAGCGGCCCTACTGACCACAAGACAAGGAATGGAAAGACCATGCTGAAAATCCTCATCCCCGTCGATGGTTCCTCGCACGCCCTGCTGGCCGTGCACCACGCGCTGCGGCTCGTGGGCGCCGGTCTGAAGGCGCGCTTCGTGGTGGCGAACGTGCAGGAGTCGGCCAACCTCTACGAGCTCGTGGTGGCGCACGACCCGGCGGTCCTGCAGCAGGTGAGCGAGGCCGCCGGGCGCGACCTCGTGCGCCCGGCCGTCGCCTTGCTCAGCGCCGCGGGCCTGCAGGTCGAGTCGGCCGTGCGCCAGCGGCGACCCGGCCCACCGGCTGGCCGAGATCCTGGAAGGCCATGCTTGCGACGCCGTCATCATGAGCACGCGCGGCGGCGGCCTGCGCTCGGCCGTGCTGGGCTCGGTGTCGCAGGACATGGTGCAGCGCTCGCCCGTGCCCGTGACCCTGGTGAAGGTGCCCGAAGACGCGGCACCCGACTGACGCCGGCGGCACCGCCGCACCGAGGAGCCGGCCCAGGCCGGCTCTTCGCTCGTTCACCGATCCCCCTTCGGCTTTACTTCCCGTTCCACACCCCTGCCCGTGACCCTGCTCTTTGCCGCCCCCCGATGCCTCCGGCGCGCTTCGCTTCATCGGCGAAGTCGAGCGCGGGGCCGACTGCGGCTGCCGGTGCCCGGTGTGTGGCAGCGCCCTGGTGGCGCGCCAGGGGGCCGCCAACGAATGGCATTTCGCGCACGAGGCCTCGCAGGAGCGGCCCGAATGCGCGGCGGCGGCGGCCAGCATGCTGCGCCGCTTCATGCTCGAACACCTGCAGGCCCGGGGCGAGGCCGGCGCGCTCTCGCTGCCGCCGTACCAGCAGCGGGTGGCGATCGTGCGCGCCCTGATCAACGTGCACGAAGACGTGCAATGGGGCGCCCAGGCGATGGGCGCGCTGCAATGGCTGTCCGAGGCGGCGCTGCACGAACCGGTGGCGCGCGCGCGGCTCGACACCGGCGCGGACCTGCACCTGTTCGTGACGGTCGGCGAGGCCGAACCGCCACCCCCCGACACGGGCTGCGCGCAGCTGGTGTTTCGCTGCCGCCTGCCGCCGGCCTCGGTGCTGCGCGATCGCCACGCGGCCGAGCAACACCTGGCGCAGCACGGGGAACTGGCCTGGGTCCACCACCCGGACACGCTGGGCCTGGTCGCGGCCGCGCAGGCGCGGCTGGAAGCGCGCGGCCGCCAGATCTATGCCAACTGGCTGGCCATGGCCGATGCCGCCGGTGGCCCGGCCACCGTCGTCGACACCCGCCCGCCGCCGCTGTTCTATGGGCCCAGCACACGCACCGAACCCAAGGAGGCGCCGCGGTATGCCTGCGCGCCCGCGCATGCGCCGAACGTGAGCTTCACGCTCTACCGCTTGTCGCCCACCGAAGCCTGGTTGCTCTACCTGCTCGAACGCGTGGGCCCGCTCGACTGGCGCACCGCCACGGAGAAGTTCTACGCGCTGGCGCCGTACCCGGGCCCTTTCGAAGGCTGGGCTCAGGCCTTGCCGCTCAGCGTGGGTGTGGCCGACCTGGATGTGGGCATCGTGCGCTGCACGGGTTTTCTGAACGCGGTCACCTACCTCTCGCGCCGCTCGCAACTCACGCGCAGCGGCCGCGACCCGATGGCTTTCCAGGGCGTGTGAGGCCCATCAGGCCGCGCGGCCGGCCGCCTGCTCCAGCCGGGGCAGCAGTTCGCGCTGCCCCTTGGGCGTGAGGTCCAGCACCCGACCGCCGCCGCGCCGCAGCCAGCCTTGGGTGGTGAGGTGCTGGAGGATGTCGTCGGCCAGCTGGCCGGCCAGGTGGTCGCGCCGTTCCGACCAATCCAGACAGGGGTAGGCAAAGCGCCGGCTGGCGCGGGGTGGCGCGGGCTGCAGGTCCAGGTGGTCGGACAGCCACGTGTGCCCGGCCTCGGTGAGGGCGTAGCCGCCGGCCTGGGCCGCCAGCGCGCCCCGGGTCTGCAGGGCGTCGTGCAGCAGGATGCCCAGGCGCCCCGCCATGTGGCCGTAGCAGCAGCGGGCGTAGCGCAGGCGTTGGCGCTCGGGATGGGCCCAGGCCTGGTCGTGCACGTCGCGTTCGGCCACCAGGGCCAGCGCTTCGAGCGCGTGCGCCACGTCGGCGTCGGCCAGCCGGTAGTAGCGGTGCCGCCCGCGTGGCTCGCAGACCACGAAACGCGCGTCCAGCAGCTGGGCGAGGTGGCCGCTGGCGGTGGCGGGGGTCACCGAGGCCGCCTTGGCCAGCTCGCCCGCGCTGGCGAACTCGCCGCTCATGAGGTAGGACAGCATGCGCGAGCGCGCCGGGTCGGCCACCATGGCGGCCACGCGGGCGAGGCGGGGTTCGTGAGCGGCTTTCATGGGGTCAGCGTAACGCAGTCAGGGCGCCATGTGACACGCCTTGTTTCGGTGGGGGCCAAAGCGTTGCACCGGTCATCGGCGCCCAGGGGGAGCGGCTCCGCGAATGTCCCCGACCCGGCTTCGCCGGGTCTCCTCCTTCACTTCGCTGCGCCGCGCCCCCTGGGCACCGACGACCTCATTGGCACACGGCGAATGGGCGATCCAGCATCCCTTCTGGCGCATGGGCCTTTGGCGTTCTGCGCAGCGGGGTAAAGGAGGAGGCGGCACCAGCCGCCGGGGGACACCCGCGGAGCAGAGCGCCAAAGGCCCATGCGCCCGCGATGCAGTCGAATGAAGCGGCTAGGAAGTCACAGACGACGAGACCGGCGGTTGCCAGCGAAAGAACATCGGATACACCCGCTCCACCACCGGTCCATTGAAATCCCAGCCCACGCACTGGCCCAGGTGCGCGGGTGGGCGGCCATCGCCCTTGGGCGCGAACGCACCCGCGCCCGCGCAGGTCTGGAAGGCCGCCGTGGCGAGGTTGAACAGCAACTCCCGCAAATGCGTGCAGCCCTGCACGTCGCCCAGGTGGCGCTGGATGGTCTGGCGCCAACCGCGCCCCAGCACCTCACCCACCATGCGCTGCAGGTTGGGCATGGCCTCGGGACACGGACCGTGCGGAAAAGCGTCCATCGCGACCTCGACCGCGCGGATCACCATGCCCTCGTCGAAGGTGACGCGCAGGCGCATGTGGTGGATGGGCTCGCCCGCCAGCCAACGGCCTTCGTCGTGGATCTCGATGTCGTGCGGCTTGCTGTCGTGCAGTTCGCCTTCCACCTCCCACAGGCCGTCGTCGCGCCGGAAGCCCTGGTAGGTGACGCGCCGGGTGTGCATGGGCGTGCGGGGAGCGGGGGTGGGCAAGGGCAAGGCAGTTTCTCCGGACAACGTGGGGTCGAACCCCGCATTTTCCCGCCATGCGCCCTTGCGCGCAGACTGGCACACTCAAGACCCGCGATTCGGAGACACCCGCCATGGCCCACGAGCACCATCCCCACGCGCCCCATGACCCCGATCACCCTGCCGACCCGGACTGGAAACACGACGGCGTGCGCGTGATCCCGGGCAACCAGCTCGACGGCAACGTGCCCTCCACCCCGGGCATGGACCGCAAGGCCGCGATCAACTTCGCGCGCGTGGGCGCACAGAAACTCTGGGCCGGCACCGTCACCATCCACCCCGATGCCAAGACCGGCGCCCACCACCACGGCCCGCTGGAGAGCGTGATCTACGTGGTGCGCGGCCGGGCGCGCATGCGCTGGGGCGAACAGCTGGAGTTCACCGCCGAGGCGGGCCCGGGCGACTTCATCTACGTGCCACCCTACGTGCCGCACCAGGAAATCAACGCCAGCCCCACCGAGGCGCTGGAGTGCGTGCTCTGCCGCAGCGATGGGCAGGCGGTGGCGGTCAACCTGGACATCGAACCGGTGGAAAAACCCGAGCAGGTGCTCTGGGTGGACCCGACGCACCCGACCGGCGGCGTCTGAGGCGGCCGCCCATCGGCCCGTCCGTCTGTCGGCCCCGCGCGCCGGGAGGCGAAGAAAGTTCTCAAGTTCGTGTGTTCCCGGCCGAAAACCCGGCAAGAACACCGGGCTTGTCTCGCCCGGTGGCCGCCGTGAGGGGAAGCCCATGCTGAACATTTCGAGCACCACTGCCGTGTCCTGGCCGACGCCGGTGTCCACCGCCGTCGCGCCGGTGTCGCCGGTCGCCGCCGTGCAGCCCGTGCAGGCGGGCGGCAACGACGGCAAGGCCCAGACCGGTTTTGGCCGCGAAGGCCGCACCGCCACGCCGTCGCAGGCCGCTGCCGCCGCCCGCGCGGCCGTGGACGGGCGCGCCGCGGCGACCGACGATGACGCCGCCGCGCTGCCGGCTTCGCGCAGCGCCTCCGGTGTGCCAGCGGCGCCGCAGGACGTGGCCGCCCAGCGGCAGGCCCAGCAGGAAGCCGCCCAGGTGGCCGAACAGCGCCAGGCCAAGGACAAGAAGGCGGTGGAGCACCTGCAGAACGTGCTCTCCCGCATGTGGGAGGCCAGCGCCGCCGTGGTGGACCGCGCGCTGGGCATCGAGCCCGCGAAGGGCAGCGAACTGCCCGGCAACCAGAGCGATACCGCGCCCGACCTGTCGGCGGTGACGGCCTCGATGATCCCGCGCAAGCCCCTGACAGCGGACCGCCCGGACCGGCCGGCGATGGAGCAACTGCCCTGGCCGGTGATGCCCGAAGGCGGCGAGGTCGCCGAGGCGGTGGAACTGGACGTGGTCGGTGATGGCGTGGGCCCCGAGGCCATGGCCGAGCTGGTGGCCTACGACGAACACGGCCACGGCAGCGCCGCGCCGGTGGAAGCCGGCACGCTTCTCAGCGAGCGGGTCTGAACGATCAAATCCGGTGCCGCACGCCCGAGGGCGAGCTGGCCAGCCGGTTCAACACCGCATTGGCGATCTGGTTGAGCGGCAGCACCTCGTGCGCCGCGCCGTGCTGGATGGCCATGCGCGGCATGCCGAACACCACGCAGCTGGCCTCGTCCTGCACGTAGTTGTAGCTGCCGGCGTCCTTCATCTCGCGCATCGCGGCGGCGCCGTCGCCCCCCATGCCGGTGAGCATGATGCCCAGGGCGTTGGGGCCGAGCACGCGCGCGGCCGACTTGAACAGCACCTCCACCGAAGGGCGGTGGCGGTTCACGGGTTCGGTGTCTTCCAGCACGGCCACGTAGTTGGAGCCGCTGCGGTCGATGCGCAGGTGGCGGCCACCCGGGGCGATGTAGGCGTGGCCGGGCAGGATGCGCTCGCCGTCGCGCGCTTCGGCCACGCGGATGCGGCACAGCGTGTTGAGGCGGTTGGCAAAACTGGTGGTGAAACCCGGCGGCATGTGCTGGGTGATCACGATGCCCGGTGCGTCGGCCGGCATGGGCACCAGCACCTCGCGGATGGCCTCGGTGCCGCCGGTGGACGAACCGATGCAGATGATCTTTTCGGTGGACAGGCGCGGCAGCGGCGCGCGCGGCGGCTCGGCGGCGTGGCCGGCAGCGGTGGGCGTGGCCTGGGCGGTTCCCGGGGCGGCGGCCAGGCGCTTCACATGGGCCTTGGCGGCCACGCGGATCTTGTCGACGATGTCGCCGGCCAGTTCGTTCAGGCCGCTGCTCACGCCGATGCGCGGCTTCGCCGACGAAATCGACCGCGCCCATCTCCAGCGCGCGCAGCGTGATCTCGGCTCCCTGCTCGGTCAGGGTGGAGACCATCACCACCGGCATCGGGCGCAGGCGCATCAGCCGCGAGAGGAACTCCAGGCCGTCCATGCGCGGCATTTCCACGTCGAGCGTGATCACGTCGGGGTTGAGTTCGCGGATCATCTCGCGCGCCACCAGCGGGTCGCTGGCCGCGCCGATGCAGGCCATGTCGGGCTGGCGGTTGATGATTTCGGTGAGCAGGCTGCGCACCAGGGCCGAGTCGTCGACCACGATGACCTTGATTTTTGCCATGTTGTTTTCTCCCTTAGAACAGATCCACCGAGCCGCCGGCCGTGGCCTTGGCCACGACGGCCGCGCTGCCCTTGCGTTCCTGGGTCTCGATGGTTTCGGGGTGCGAGTGCGCCAGGCGCTTGACCATGGCCTTGCCCGTAGCCGGGAAGTAACACACCTTGCGCGGGTAGATGTCGAGCACGTCCTTGGAGACCACGGCGATGCGCTCGGTCTGCAGGTAGTCGAGCACGAAGGCGGTGTTGCGCTCACCCACGTTCATGGTGGTGAAGGTGTGCATCACCTGCCCGCCGCCGAATACCTTGGCCTGCATGCTCTCGCGCCGGGCGCCGAGCTTGATCATCTCGTTGATCAGCAGTTCCATCGCGTAGGAGCCGTAGCGCCCGCTCGAATCGTTGCCGCCGTCGGGCAGCATGAAGTGGTTCATGCCGCCCACGCGCACGCGCGGGTCCCAGATGCAGGCGGCGATGCAGGAGCCCAGCACCGTCATCACCACCAGGTCGTCGGCGGTCACGTAGTACTCGCCCGGCAGGACCTTCACCGCGTCGTGCTTGAAGTGGTGGTCCTGGTAGAAGAAGCTGGCCTCGCCCGGCTTGGTGGGGCGCCCTCTGAGGGCGTCCAGCCGGGATGTCGTGCCCGCGGACGGGCGCGTCGCGCACGGCGTCAAATGCGCTCATACACGGTCTTTCCGCGCAGGGCGAAGAGGTTGCGGGCGTCGCTGAAGTTCTCCGCGTGGCCCACGAACAGCATGCCGCCGGGCTTCATCACGCGGTGGATGCGCTCGAGCACGGCGCGCTGCGTGGCGGCGTCGAAGTAGATCATCACGTTGCGGCAGAACACCACGTCGAAGGGTTCGCGGAACGGCAGGTTCTCGATCAGGTTGACGCTCAGGAATTCCATGTGCTTCTGCAGCTCGGGCTTCACGCGCATCAGGCCGGCGTTGCCCGCCTTGCCGCGCATGAAGAAGCGCTGCAGGCGCTCGGGGCTCAGGCCCTTGACGCCGTCGGCCTTGTAGATGCCGCGCTGCGCGGTGGCGCAGCACCTTGGTGTCGATGTCGCTGTTGACGATCTGGAATGAGCCTGAAGCCCCCAGCGCCTCGGTGGCCGTCATGGCGATGGAGTAGGGCTCCTCGCCGGTGGAGGCGGCCGAGCACCAGATGCGCCAGGCCTGCGTGCGTTTGGCGGCCAGCAGGTCGTTCAGGATGCCGAAGTGGTGCGATTCGCGAAAGAACGCGGTGAGGTTGGTGGTCAGCGCGTTGATGAACTCCTGCCACTCGGCGCCGTCGTGCTGCTCCAGCCAGTCAAGGTAGGTCTTGAAACTGTCGTGACCGGTCTCGCGCAGGCGGCGCGAGACGCGGCTGTAGACCATGGCGTGTTTGCCGTCGTGCAGGCTGATGCCGGCCTTCTTGTAGATCAGGGCCTTGATGCGCGTGAAGTCGTCGTTGGACCAGACGAATTCTCGGCCTTCGGTCAGGGGGCCGTCTTCGGGTGCGGGCGCGCTCGCCCGGCCCGTGGGCAAGGGGGAGCGCTTCGGGGGCGTGGTCTGCAGCAGCATGGGGTCCTGACTGAGGAAAAGCGGGGGGCGCCAGGCAGCGGGGCGAAAGGACTCAGGTCAGTGGCGTGAGCGGCGCACCAGGCCGGAGGTGTCCAGGATCAGCGCGACCTTGCCGTCGCCCAGGATGGTGGCGCCCGAGACGTTGGGCACCTTGCGGTAGTTGGACTCCAGGTTCTTGATCACCACCTGTTGCTGGCCCAGCAGTTCGTCGACCATCAGCGCCACGCGCGAGCCTTCGGCCTCCACCACCACCATGATGGGGCTGGTGCCGTTGAACTCGAAACGCGGCACCTGGAACACGCGCTCGAGTTCGACCACGGGCATGTATTCGTCGCGCACCTTCACCACCTGGGCGCCCTGCGCCATGGTGTTGATGTCGCTCGGCTTGATCTGGAAAGACTCGATCACGTTGGACAGCGGCAGGATGTACACCTCGTCGCTCACGCGCACCGACATGCCGTCCATGATGGCCAGCGTGAGCGGCAGGCGCACCGAGACGCGCATGCCGAAGCCTTCGGCCGAATCGATCTCCACCGTGCCGTTGAGCGCGGCGATGTTCTTCTTGACCACGTCCATCCCCACACCTCGGCCGGACACGTCGGTTACTTCCTCGGCGGTGGAGAAACCGGGCGCGAAGATCAGGTTCCAGACCTCGGTGTCGGTCAGCGTGTCGGGTGCGTCGATGCCCTTCTCGCGCGCCTTGCGCAGCAGCTTCTCGCGCGAGAGGCCCTTGCCGTCGTCGCGCACCTCGATCAGGATCGAGCCGCCTTCGTGCGTGGCCGACAGCGTGATCGTGCCGTTTTCGCTCTTGCCCTTGGCGCGGCGCTCCTCCGGCATCTCGATGCCGTGGTCGCAGCTGTTGCGGATCAGGTGGGTCAGCGGGTCGGTGATCTTCTCCACCAGGCCCTTGTCGAGTTCGGTCGATTCGCCCTGCGTGACCAGCTCGACCTTCTTGCCCAGCTTGGTGGCGAGGTCGCGCAGCATGCGCGGGAAGCGGTTGAACACCACGGACATGGGGATCATGCGGATCGACATCACCGCTTCCTGCAGGTCGCGGGTGTTGCGGTCCAGGTCGGCCAGGCCGGCCAGCAGGGGCTGGTTGTCCTTGTCGTCGAGTTCGCGGCTCTTCTGCGCGAGCATGGCCTGGGTGATGACGAGTTCGCCCACCAGGTTGATGAGCTGGTCCACCTTGCTCACCGAGACGCGCAGCGTGCTCGATTCGAGGCCGGCACCGGCGGCGGCGCGGGCCTCCACCTTGGGGGTGGCCTTCGGGGTGGCACCCTCGGCGGTGGCGGCGGCGCGCACCGGCACGCCGGGAGCGCCTTCGAAGAAGCCGTAGTCGCGGCCTTCGGTGGTCGGGTTCGGGTGGCCGGTGCCCATGGGCTCGCCGTCTTCGCCGATGGTGATGTTCGGTGCGGCCGGTTGGGCCTGTTGCTCGACGATGCGGATGTCGTCCTTGCCCACGTGGAAGGTGAACAGGTCCATCAGGTCGCTGTCGCTGGCCGAGGTGCGGGCGCGCCAGACGCGGCGCGTGCTCAGGTCGCAGGGCAGGGCCTCGACCGTGCCCAGGCCCGGAATGTCGCGGAACAGCTCGGCGATGCCGTCGGCCGAGGCCGGGTTCTCCAGCGGGCCGATGTGGATTTCCAGCTCGCGCTCGACCTTGGCGGCCTTGCGTGCGGGGGCCGGCGCCGGGGCGGCCACGGGAGCGGGCGCCGCGACCACCACGGGGGCCGGCGCGGGGGCTTCTTCTTCGACTTCGGCGTCCTCGCCGTGGGCCAGCACGCTGATGCGCGCGACCAAGTCGGCCGTGGCGGGGGGCTCGACGCCCCGGCCCTGGTGGGCGCCCAGCAGGCCGCGCAGCGCGTCGGAGGATTCCAGCAGCACGTCCACCATGGCGGCCGTGGGCGTCAGTTCATGGCGGCGCAGCTTGTCCAGCAGCGACTCCATCTGGTGCGTGAGTTCGGCCACGTCGGCAAAGCCGAAGGTGGCGGCACCGCCCTTGATCGAGTGCGCGCAGCGGAAGATGGCGTTGAGCTCCTCGTCGTCGGCCTTCTCCAGGTCGAGCGCGAGCAGCATCTGCTCCATCTGGTCGAGGTTCTCGCCGGCTTCTTCGAAAAAGATCGAATAGAACTGGCTCAGATCGATGTCGTTACCGAGGTTCTGGCCTTCGTTCATCATTTCACCCATCGGGGTTCTCCTTGGCCGCTTCTTGGGCAGCGCGTTTCAATCAGCGGATGACTTTCTGGATCACTTCGATCAGGCGGCCCGGATCGAAAGGCTTGACCAACCACCCGGTGGCACCGGCCGCGCGGCCGAGCTGCTTCATCTGGTCGCTGGACTCGGTGGTCAGGATCAGGATGGGCACGGACTTGAACTTGGGGTGCTCACGCAGCTTGCGCGTGAGGCCCAGCCCGTCCATGTTGGGCATGTTCTGGTCGGTCAGCACCAGGTCGATGCTGTGCGTCTGGGCTTTTTCCCAGGCGTCCTGACCGTCCACGGCCTCGACCACGTGGTAGCCCGCCCCGGTGAGGGTGAAGGACACCATTTTTCGCATGGACGCCGAGTCGTCTACGGCAAGAATCGATCGCATGGCTTACTCCGTTTGGAATCAAATATCGGCAATTGGGGCAAAGGCTTGAATCGGCCTGTGCTCAGAACAAGTCGATGGACCCGGCGTCCATCTCGCTTTGGGTCACCGGGCTGGGGCGCTCGGGCATGGGGTCGATGTCCATCGGCACCTCGCCTTCCTCGGGCTCCATGGTCTGGTCGGCCAGGCGCCAGGCGCAGCTCTGCAGCACCTTGCCGGTGTGCACGATCAGCTGGGTGGCATGTCGTGGAACTGCAATTCGGTCACGGCCTGGTGCAGGCTCTGGCGGATCGGGCCGAACTCCTCGCCCCGTTCGGCGCTGAGGTGGCCCAGGGCCTGGTTGGCCGAACCAAAACGCTCCAGCAGGTTGCTGGTGGCGTGGTCGAGCAGGCCTTCGAGCCGCTGCAGGTCCGTCATGGCCATGAGCAGCGAATCCTGGAGGTCGGCCACCAGATTCACGGGCAGGGAGACAGACGGCGGGGTCTGCTGCATCGTCGGTAGTTCCATGGTGGGTGGTGAGGCGCTCGGCTACTGGGGTGGGTATTACAATTTTCGACAGCTGTCCGACCCTGTATCGACAGATAACGGGCCGAATTCAGCACCAATTTCCGCGTTGCCGGCCCAGCCCTGGGTGCAAAGTGGCATTCATCCCCCGAGAACACCAGAATGAGCGGACCGTCTCCAACCCCGGACAAGCGCTTTGTCCGCATCCTTCACCTGGAGGATTCGCGGGTGGACCACGCGCTCGTGAAATTCGCCCTGCAGCGCAGCCAGCTCGCCAGCGAGGTGGTGCTGGTGGACACGCTGGAGGACTTCCGCCGCGAGCTGCAGAGCGCCCACTACGACATCGTGCTGGCCGACTACCACCTGCCCGGCTTCACCGGCATGGACGCCTGGGACGAGGTGCGGGCGATGAAGCTGGAGATCCCGTTCGTCATCCTCTCCGGTGCCATTGGTGAAACGGCGGCGGTCGACGTGATGCACCGGGGCGTGAGCGATTACCTGCTCAAGGACAGCATGCACCGCCTGTCGCACGTGATCGAGCGCGCCATCGAGATCAGCGAAACCCGCCGCGCCAAGGCCGCGGCCGACGCCGAACTGGCCGAATCGCGCCGCCGCCTGGCCGAACTGGCCGAGCACCTGCAGACCAGCATCGAACAGGAACGCGCCGACATCGCGCGCGAGATCCACGACGACATCGGCGGCGCGCTCGCCGCCGTCAAGCTCGACCTGGCCTGGGTCGGCCGGCACGTGGAGCAGGGCGACGTGCAGCGCCACCTGGGCTCGGCCATGGAGATGCTGCAGCACGCCCTGGGCGCGAGCCAGCGCATCATGATGAACCTGCGCCCGCCCATCCTCGACCAGGGCCTGGTCGCCGCCGTGCTCTGGCTGGCCTCGGGCTTCGAGCGGCGCACCGGCCTGCGGGTGGTGGTGCGGCGCTCGTCCGAGACGCTGGACGTGCCGCGCGAATTCCAGCTGGTGGCCTACCGCACCGCGCAGGAGGCCATGACCAACGTGCAGAAGCACGCCGAGGCCAGCTCGGTCGACATCGACCTGAGCGACCGCGAAGGCGTGCTCACCCTCGAAGTGACCGACAACGGCAAGGGCCTGGACGCCCAGGCCCTGCGCAAGGCCAAGTCCTTCGGCCTGCTGGGCCTGCGCGAGCGTGCCGTCAAGGTGGGCGGCTGGCTCGACGTGAGTTCCTCGCCCCGCGGCACCTCGGTCATTCTGTCGATACCCTTGCAGACTTCCAGCAACCCGGACAATGCGGCGCAGGCCGACGAGGAACCCCATGATCAAGGTGATTTTGTGTGACGACCACGCCATGGTGCGGCGCGGCATCCGCGACACCATTTCGGAAGCCACCGACATCCAGGTGGTCGGCGAGGCCGGCAGCTACCCCGAACTGCGCGACCTGATGCGCAAGGTCGAGTGCGACGTGCTCGTGCTCGATCTGAACATGCCCGGGCGCGGTGGCCTGGAGGTGCTGGGCACGCTCAAGGAAGAGGGCTCCACCGTCAAGACCCTGGTGGTCTCCATGTACCCGGAAGACCAGTACGCCATCCGCTGCCTGCGCGCGGGCGCGCGCGGCTACCTGAACAAGGCCGGCGAGCCGGCCGAGCTGGTGGCCGCCATCCGCACCGTGATGCAGGGCCGCAAGTACGTGACGCCCGACGTGGCGCAGATGCTGGTGGACACGCTCAACGCCCCCGAAAGCGAGGAGCTGCACGCCAGCCTGTCCGAGCGCGAACTGCAGACCCTGCAGAAGATCGCCTCGGGCAAGAAGCTCTCGGACATCGCCGAAGAACTCATGCTCAGCCCCAAGACCGTGAGCGTGTACCGCGCGCGCGTGCTGGAAAAGCTGCACCTGGCGAACAACGCCGAACTCACCGTCTACGCGATCCGCAACGGCATCGTGTAGCCCGCCCGCCATGTTCGCCCCAGCTGCTCGACCGCCCTCGACCCTGCCGGGCTGGCGGTGGCTGGCGGGCCTGGGGCTGCTCGTGGCCTTGCTGGTTGGTGCGACCCCGGCACGCGCGGAATCGTTGCGCTGCGCCGGCGGCATCGCGGCCGAAGGCGATTCGAAACTCTCGCTGATGGCCAAGTGCGGCCAACCCGTGCTGACCGACACCTACTGCGCGCCGCTCTACCAGAACCCCCACTACTACCCGGTGCCCGAACCCTACGCCAGCCGCATCCTGCCCTGCCAGGTCACCGAGGAATGGCTGTACGACCGGGGCCCCGGCAACCTGTTCGCCACGGTGCGCCTGCGCTCGGGCGTGGTGCTCTCCATTACCTACGGCCACACGCCGCGCTCAGTCGCTGCCTTCCCCTGTCTGCCTGGTGATCCGTCGCTTCCTCGCAACGCGATGAGGGGTTGCTGCGTCCGACCCACAGGAGGCTGGTGCAAGGGGCTTGCCATGAGGTGCGGTTTTGGTGGATTGAGTGGTCGGATTTTTGGAGCAGGACGCGGTGTCTTCCAGGTGGCAAGGCTTGGAGGAAAGTCAATCCAGTGAAGTCCGACCTTGGATGAATCGTTGAGGGTGGCCGAGCATGCGTCGCCATCTCAACGAGAACATTCAGGAGGACTGCCATGACCCCATCGACCCCCCGGCGTGGGCTGACGATCCGAAGCGCGGCGATTCCCGAGGTGAACGGTGTTCCCTTGCTGGAGCCCCTGAAGCTCGAAGGCGAGGAGGGCCTCAACACGCTGTTCGAGTACCGGCTGGTGCTGCAGAGCGCGGAAGGCGGTGGTGGGAATCATCTCGACCTCAACCGCTTCATCGGCCGAGAGCTGACCTGCTGCCTCGAACTCGAAGGCCAGGGCAGCTTCGTGCCCGGGGTGCCCGGGGGCGCCGGGGCCAACCAGGGCGCAGGGGTGCGGGAGATCTCGGGCCTGATCACCGAAGCCCGGTACATCGGCGAGTCCGGGCGCCACGCCTTGGTGGAGTTCACCCTTCGGCCCTGGCTGCACCTGGCCACGCTGAGCACCGACTGCAAGGTCTTCCAGGACCAGAGCCCGGTGGAGATCATCGAGGCGGTGCTGGGGGAGTACCCGTTCGCGGCGGACAAGCGCCTGATCGAGCGCTACCCGCGGCGCGACTACACGGTGCAGTACAACGAGAGCGACTACGAATTCGTCAGCCGCCTGATGCAGGAATGGGGCATCAACCACCACTTCGAGCACAGCGCCGGGGTGCACCGGCTGATCTGGAGCGACCACAACGGCGCGTTCCAGGCGGTGCAGCCCGGGCTGGAGCCCGGAGCCAGCCCCTACCACCGCATCCCGTATTACCCGCTGGGCCACAAGATCGACCGGGAGTACATCCACGGCTTCAGCCCGGTGCAGCGCCTGACCAGCGGGCGCTACGCCAGCCGGGACTTCGACTACACGCGCCCCGGGGCGCTGCTCGAGGTCAACGCCCAGGGGCCCAGGCAGACCGGGCACGCGAACCAGGAGGTGTACCTGTGGCGAGGAGATCGAGCCGCCGCGCACGGCCAACCCGGGATCACCGGCAGCGACCACAGCCAGCCCAACGCGGGGGCGCAGAAGGAGGCGAACCAGACCGAGGCGCAGGGGGCCCACCTGGCGCGGCTGAGGCAGCAGGCGCTGCGCCAGGGCGGGCAGCGGGCGCGGGGCCTGGGCCACGTGCGCGGCATCGTGCCCGGCTGCAGCTTCCACCTCACGGGCCACCCGCACGAGAGCGCCAACACCGAATACCTCACCCTGCAGACCCACCTGCTGATCGAGAACGTGGGGGAGGACACGCAGCGCGGGGCGTTCAGCCCGGTCATCCCCCAGGCGCTGACGCCCGCCCAGCGCCTGAGCGGGCAGTGGCGCGTGCAGGTCGGCTTCGAGGTGCAGCCCAGCACCGAGGCGCTCAGGCCCGAGGCGAGCCAGCGCAAGCCGCGCACGGGAGGCCCCGA
This sequence comes from Hydrogenophaga sp. UC242_50, assembly GCF_042697355.1. Lineage (NCBI taxonomy): Bacteria > Pseudomonadati > Pseudomonadota > Betaproteobacteria > Burkholderiales > Comamonadaceae > Hydrogenophaga > Hydrogenophaga sp. UC242_50. Next base: position 5,240,826 of record NZ_CP170553.1, on the reverse strand, counting down.
GAGCGCGCTGGTGGTGGGTCCGGAAGATCAGACGGCCGAATCCCACCTGCACACCGATGCCCTGGGGCGCATCAAGGTCCAGTTCCCCTGGGACCGGTACGGGCAACTGTTCAAAGGACTCTTCATGCGCAACACCACTCCCGAGACCGCCACCATGAAGTGGCACGTCACGTTCTGTAGCTACGGCATCGACATCGAGCCACGAGGCCAGAGCGATGTGACCACCTTGACGGGTGACAACTGGATGAAGGATGCCGAGGGCCAGACCGTGGCCAGGTTCTACACCGGCTTCGGCGCAGCCTGGGGCGCGGGCAGCAGGGGCATGAGCGCCATCAGCGAAAGCGGCGCACGCCTGCCCAAGATACTGCGATTGAAGTACTACGACTATCTCGAAGACCGCTTCTACCAGCTCGATGCCGAGTTGCCGCTGCGCCGCATCTTCGATCTGTTCATCCAGTTGTCGCCCATCGTCGCCAAGAACGTAACCTACGGTAAGGTCAGGCCGCGCTATGACGACGTGCGCATTGGCGTGGCGCCCGACGGCCACGTGATGCTCTGGGCCGCCGGCCTGGGCAGTCAGGTGGAGTTGGCGAAGTACCGTGCCGTGGTGCTGCACGGCATCACCCGCAAGAGCTACAACGCCAGCCTGCCAGGGGGCACATTCACGCTCACCGAGAGCGAAGACCGCCGCCTGATGCTGGACCGGCTCAAGCCAGAGACCATCGCGCGCATCGACGCCGGCTGGCGTCCCGACGCCATGTGGTACATGCGGCACATCCGCGTGAAGTTCCCGTGGCGGCACGCGATGACGGGCAATGTGTCGCGCGTGACCGAGCTGGAGAGTTACCAGGGCAACGCCGAAGCCGAGACGGTGGGCCAGTGGGAGATGGCGACCTACACCCAGATCCACCGCATGCGCGGCATTCCTGACACGGCCAAGTTCTGGTTCCACGATCTGCAAGGCAAGCGGCACCATTTGTGGTTGAGCTTCTCCCTGCGCGAGCGGGCGGTGAGCGAATCCGACCTGAGCGAAGTGCGAGCGGCGTTCGACGAGCTGTTCCCGAAGCGCACGCTGGAGGACAACGACTACCTGCCGGGCGATGCGGACATGGCTCGGGTGGAAGTGAACGTGAACGAGGACTTCAGCCGCGTCACGGCCTGGCTGGTCAAGGGCGATGTGCGCCTGCCACTGCCGGTGGGCAAGACCCAGCGCTTCGAGCTGGAGCCGTTTACCCATTGGCCGGGCGTCAAGACCGAAGAGATCACGCCCGAGGAGCGGCAGTTGTTCCAGTACGGGCCGCAGACTTAATGGTTGCCCGCGGAGCACCAGTCGATGAATCTGGCCGCCATGGACACGGTCGAAAAGGCAGGGCACTCAACCTGACAGGCGCCCAGGACGCAGGGCTGCGGAATAATGGGCCATGTCCACATCCATCTGGAGCCCGCTTCGCCAACCCGCTTTCCGGGGGCTCTGGATCTGCGGCGCGGTGTTCTTCATCGGCAGTGGCATGCAGACCATGGCCGCCGCCTGGCTCATGGTCGAGCTCACCGGCTCCTCCTTCTTGGCCGCGCTGGTGCAGACGGCGGTGTTCCTGCCCATGTTCCTGCTGGCGTTGCCCGCCGGGGTGCTGGCCGACACCACCGACCGCCGCCGCCTGATCTCGGGCGCGCTGATCGCCCAGGTGGGCGCGAGCGTGCTGCTGGCCGGGCTGGTGCTGGCGGGCTGGGGTGGGCCCGCCTCGGTGCTGTTCCTGGTTTTCGTCTGCGGCTGCTGCACGGCGGTGCTCACGCCGGCCTGGAATTCCTCGGTGGTCGACCCGGTGCCGCGCCCCGAGTGGCCGCAGGCCATCACCGCCATCGGCATCGCCTACAACGCCGCGCGCGCCATCGGCCCCACGCTGGCCGGCCTGCTGTTCGCGCGCCTGGGCGCGGGCTGGGTGTTCGTGGTCACGGTGTTCACCACGGTGGTGATGTGGGAGTCGATCCGCCGCTGGCCGCCGCGCGCGCACCCGCCGTCCAGCCTGCCGGCCGAGCGCCTGTGGGGTGGCACGCTCAGTGGCCTGCGTTTCGCCTGGCACTCGCGCATCATCCTGGCGCAGCTGGTGCGGGTGATGGCGTTCAGCGCGGCCGGCTCGGCGCTCTGGGCCCTGCTGCCCGTGATCGCGCAGCGCCAGCTGGGCACCGGCGCCGAAGGCTTCGGCCTGCTCATGGGCTGCCTGGGCACCGGGGCGGTGGCTTCGGGCCTGGTCATCGGCCGGCTGCGCGCGCGTTTCTCGCTCGACGCCATCGTGGCCGTGGCCTGCGTGGTGTTCGCCGCCGTGATGCTGGTGGCTGCCTGGGTGCGTGTGCCGGCGGTGGTGTACGTGGCGCATGGCGTTCGGCGGCGCGGCCTGGATGGCCACCATGTCCACCTTCAACACCGCCACCCAGGCCAGCGCGCCGCCCTGGGTGCGCTCGCGCGCGGTGGCGCTGCACATCGTCTCCGCGCTCGGTGCGTTCGCCATCGGTTCGGCCTTCTGGGGCGCGGTGTCCGACATCGCGGGCCTCACCGCCGCGCTCGCCGCGGCCGGCGTGCTCATGGCCGCGGGCCTGCTGCTGGCGCGCCCCTTCCCCTTGCGCGTGGGCGCGGACCACGAAGTGACCCAGGGCACGCCGTGGGACGAGCTCTTCGTGGAGGCCGAGCCCAGCCCCGAGTCCGGACCGATCGCGGTGGAGGTGGGCTACCGCATCCGCCCCGGTGTGGACGAGGCCTTTCTCGACACCATCGCCCAGATGAAGGCGCCGCGCCGCCGCGACGGCGCCACGTTCTGGCGCGTCTACAAGGACCTGGGTGAACCCTCGCGTTATGTGGAGCGCTTCATCGTCACCTCCTGGGCCGATTACCTGCACCAGCGCGCGCGCGCCACCGTGGCCGACCGCGCGATCGAGACCGAGGTGCGCGCCTTCCTGGCCGAGGGCGAGAGCGCGCGCATGTCGCACTACATCGCCGAACGTTGATCCGGCGCCCCACCGAAAGGCACACCATGAAGTTCCCACACCTCGCCTGCATGGCCGCGATCGCCGTCGCCCTGGCCGCCTGCCAGGACCGCACGCCCGCAGCCGCGCCAGCGGCCGGCGCGAGTGCCCCGGCCGCGCCGGCACCTGCGCCCACACCTGCTGCGCCCGCTCCGGCCACCGATGCCTGGCTGGGCCAATGGAACGGGCCTGAAGGCACCTACCTCCAGCTCGCGGGCAGCGGTTGCGCAGTACGAGGTGACCATCCGCAACCTCGACGGCCCCCGCACGTTCCCGGGCAAGGCGGCGGGTGATGCGCGCATCGAGTTCGAGCGCGACGGCGTGAAGGAATCCTTGCGCGCCACCGACGGCGCCGAGACCGGGATGAAGTGGCTCAGCGAGAAGAAGAACTGCCTGACGGTTCGAGCGGGCGAGGGCTACTGCCGGGATTCCTGAGCCGCTGCGTGAAGAAGGCCAGGATCTCGTCGCGCGCCGCGAGGGTGGGCTGGCCGGCCTCATCGATCAGGTGCGCCGTCACCACGCTGTGCGGGCTGTTCACCACCTGCTCGAAGAACGGGGGCAGGGCCGTCCGGTTGGCGGCGCTGTCGGGCAGCACCCGCGCCACGAAGCGCGGGCCCAGCGCGGCTTCGTAGGCCTTGAAGCGCTCGGCCTTGCAGAACTTGTCGCCCGCGAAGCGGTAGGCCATCACCGTGAGGTCCTCGCGCTCCAGGCGCGAGCGCACCTCGGCCAGGTCCTCGGGCCCGATCTCCAGGCTGGCCGGGTCGTCCAGCGGCAGCGAAGGCTGCGACAGCACGGGCGCCAGCATCGACGGCTCCAGCATCATCGTGAGCGCGAAATTGCCGGTGAAGCACATGCCGATGGCGCCCACGCCTGGGCCGCCGCAAGCCTCGTGCGCGTGCCGGGCCAGCAGCCTCAGCCAGCGCGTCACCGGGCTGGCTTGGTTGGGCCCCTTGCGGTTGGCGAACGCGCGGAACTCCGCGCTCACACAGGCGCGCTGCATCACGGCCATGCCCGCTTCGGCCTCGGGCACCGCGCCGTCCACCCCGAACAGCGACGGCATGTAAACCGTGAAACCCGCGTCGCGCACCCAGCGCGCGAAGCGGGCCACGTGCGGGCTGATGCCCGGCATCTCGGTCATGACGATCACCGCCGGCCCATGGCCGGCCACATGCACGCGCTTGGTGACGCCATCCAGCATGATCTCGCGCGCCTCGAAATCGTCGAGGGCGTCGTGTTCGGTCAGATTCGGGTGAGGCATGTCCTGGCTCTCTGGAGATGGAAGGGCCTTGATTGCACCAAGGCCGGCGCTACACTGCCAGTGTCTGTTTCGACATCTTTCAAGCCATTCCTGCCATGCGTGATTTCACCGTTCTCGTGCTGCCCGGGGCCTGGGGGAGTGGGGTGGCCGTCACGCTGGACGTGTTGAGCGCGGCGGCGGCCATCGCGCCCCGGCTCGCCTTGCCGCAGCCCACCTGGCGCGTGTGCTCGCCCGACGGTGGCCCGGTGGCGCTCGGCCACGGCCTGCAATTGCAGACGCACGCCCTGCCGGCCCGAGCGGGTCGCGACAGCTCGACCTGGATCGTGCCTGGCCTGGGGGTGGACCAGGCCTCGGCGCTGGCCGACCGCCTGGCGCTCGACGACGCGCGGGCCGCCAGCGAGGGCCTGCGGCGGCACGCGGCGCGGGGCGGCGAGGTGGCCGCGTCCTGTTCCGCTGTGTTCCTGCTGCAGGCGGCGGGTCTGCTGGATGGCCGGCGGGCCACCACCTCGTGGTGGCTGGCGCCGCGCCTGCAAGGCCTGGCACCCCTGTGCCGCGTGGACGCGGACCGCATGGTCTGCGCCGACGGCCCCATCACCACGGCCGGTGCCGCGCTGGCGCAGACCGACCTCATGCTCCACCTGCTGCGCACCCGCTTCGGCCCGGCGCTGGCGGACGCGGTGAGCCGCGTGCTGCTCATCGACGGCCGCCAGGCGCAGGCGCCCTTCGTGCTGCCCGCCATGCAGTCCAACGGCAACGAGCTGATCGGCCGCCTGACGCAACACATCGAATCCGCCTTGCCCCACCCGCCTGACGTGGCGGCGCTGGCCGAGGCCTTCGCCATGTCGCCGCGCACCCTGGCGCGGCACGTCAAAGCCGCCACCGGCCGGGGCACGCTGGCGCTCGTGCAGAGCGTGCGGCTCAACCGCGCGCGCATGCTGATCGAGCGCAGCCGCCTGACGATCGAGCAGGTGGCGGCCCAGGTGGGCTACGAAGACGCGACCGCCCTGCGGCGCCTCATGCGAAAGTCGGCCGGGGCCTCGCCCAGCCGCTTCCGTTCGGGCCCGCATTGAACTCCCCCACACCCCCAATGCCACCTCACATCACGCATGCACATCCGCCGCCTCACTCCTCAAGACGCGAGCCCGTTTCGCGCGTTGCGCCTGTCCGCCTTGCACGAGGAACCCACCGCGTTTGGTTCCAGCCATGAGGAAGAGGTGGTTTTCCCTCCCGAAACGACGGCGGCCCGCCTCGCGGTGCATCCCGACCAGGGCGCGTTCGGCGCCTTCGAGGGAGACCGGCTGATCGGCATCGTGACGCTGCGGCGCGAAGACAAGCGCAAGCTGCGGCACAAGGGGATGATCTATGGCCTGTACGTGGCGCCCGAGGCGCGGGGCAAGGGCGTGGGCCGTGGATTGCTCGTGCAGGCGCTCGCGCTGGCCGGGTCGGTGCCCGAACTGCTTCAGGTGAACCTGAGCGTCAATGCCGGCAACATGGCCGCCATCGCCTTGTACGAATCCCTGGGCTTCCAGACCTTCGGCCGTGAACCCGCCGCTCTGCGGATCGACGGGGTGTTGCACGACGAACTGCACATGTTCTGGCGTCCCGCCCACTGAGAGGGCGGCAGGGGTTTCATGCCGGGGAGGCCGGTGGCGCGTTGGCCATCACCAGCAGCACCATGGCCGGCCGGTTGCTCTCGTTGATGAGCTGGCGCGCCTCGCCCGGGGCGAAGCGGCAGGAGTCGAGGGCGCGCAGCGTGGCGCGCTGCGGCACGCCGTCCACCGCGCCCACCAGGGTGACCTCGCCCTCGACGACGAAGTAGAGCTTTTCGATCGGCGACGGGTCCAGCGTGGTGTGGCCGTCGGGCAGCAGCTGGCTCATGCCCATCCACATCTGGGTGGAAGGGCCGGCCTCCTTGCCCTGCAGGCGCAGGCAGCGCATGTCGACGTGGTTGGGCGCCTCGTAGGTGGGCGCCTCGTCGAAGCGGGTGACGTGCATGGCGGCGGCTCCTCGCGGGTGGGCGTTCAGGGGCGCAGCACGACCCGGTCCGTGCTGCCACCGAGCACGGCGCGGTAGGCCTCGGCCGCATCGGCCAGGTCGTAGGCGCGGGCGATGGGGAAGGGCTTGAGCGTGCCGCGTTCGAAGCCTTCGCGCATGGCGTCGAGCTGGGCGGTGGAGGTGGCGCAGTCCATGGCGAGCGAGTCGATGCCCACGTAGGTGTGCATGCCCCGGTAGAACGCGAAGATGTCGAAGGGCACGGCACGGTCGTGCGTGGCGATGAAGATCTGCGTCGCGCCCTTGGCCATGGCCTTGTTGGCGGCGTCGAAGTAGGCGCTGCCCACGGTGTTGAACACGGTGTCGGCGCCGCGCCCCTGGGTGAGGTCGCGGGCGGTGGCGGCCACGTCAACCGCCGTCGCATCGATCACGTCCACCGGTGCGCAGCTGAAGCCGGCGAACGGGCCGGGGCCACGCTGCACGGCGATCACGCGCGCGCCGGCCTGCGTGGCGCAGCTGCACCGCGGCCTGACCGACCTTGCCGTTGGCGCCCATCACCATCACGGTCTGGCCGGCGCGGGGCATGCCGCTGCGGCGAAAGCCCTCGTAGGCGGTGACGAAGGGCACGCCGACCGCGCCCGCCTCTTCCATCGAGAGGTTGGCCGGCATGGCGCGCAGCGCGGCCAGCGGCAGTTCGAGGTAACGCGCGTGCGAGCCGTCGCGCGTGATGCCGACATCACCGCCCGAGCCATAGACCTGGCGGCCGATCCATTCGGTGGGGCCTTCGACCACGGTGCCCGCGAAGTCGCGGCCCGGGGTGCGCGGCCACACGGCCTGCGGCATGATGCCCAGGCTGGCCTTGGCGTCGCTGGGGTTGACGGCCGCCGCGCCCACGCGCACCAGCGCGTGGCCCGGCGCGGGCACGCGCTGGGGACTGTCCACCAGCATCAGGCGCAGGGTGTCGATGCTGTCGGCCTTCTGCAGCAGGCGCAGGGCCTGGCCGGTGCCGGTGGATGGGCGTGGTGGCGCGATGCCGGTGTCTTCGTGGATGCGTGCGGTCAAGAGGGTTCTCCCTTTCCTTATCGTGGGGGCAGGCCGAGCATCGCGCGCGCCTCGCGCGCGCTGGCAATGCTGCCGCCCATGCTTTGAATGATGTCCCGCGCGCGGGCGACGAGCTGGGCGTTGCTCTCGGCGAGCACGCCCTTGTCGAGGTAGATGTTGTCTTCCATGCCCACGCGCACGTGCCCGCCCGCGAGCCAGGCCTGGGCGACGATGGGGAACTCCATGCGGCCAATGCCGAAGGCCGTCCAGACCGCGCCGGGCGGCAGCATGTCGCGCGCGTAGAGCACGGTGGCGGGCGAGGGCGCGAAGCCGTACTTCACGCCGAGCACGAAGGTCCACATGCCGGGGCCTTCCAGGCTGCCGTCGGCGATCAGGTCGAGCGCGAGATGGATGTCGCCCGAGTCGAAGATCTCCAGCTCGGGCTTGACGCCGGCGGCGCGGATGGTGGCGGCCATGCGGCGCACGTTGCGCGGCGTGTTGATGACCACGTCCGGCCCCGAGTTCATGGTGTTGAAGTCGAGCGAGCACACGTCGGGCTTGATCAGCGCGATGTGCTCCACCCGCTGGTCCGGCGGCAGCAGCGTGGTGCCAGGCGCGAACACCTTGGGGTCGTCCTCGCTCGGCACGAAGCGCCCGCCCGGGCCGGTGGTGAGGTTGATGATGAGTTCGCGGTTCTCGCGCCGGATGCGGTCCACCACCTCGCGGTAGAGCTCCACCTCCATCGACGGCTTGCCGGTGTGGGGGTCGCGCACGTGGATGTGCACCTGGCCGGCACCGGCCTCGGCGGCGGCCAGGCATTCGCGGGCGATCTGCTCGGGCGTGACGGGCAGGTGCGGCGTCTGCTCGGGTTTGACCAGGTTGCCCGTGACGGCGCAGGTGATCAGGGTCTTCTGGGACAGCGGGTTGAAGAGGCTCATGGGCGCGGGGCTGGGATTCAGAGGTGGCGGCCGCCATCGACCACGATGCGCGTGCCGGTGACGAAGCGCAGGGTGGTGGCGAGGGCCTCGATGGTCGCGGCCACGTCGTCCGGCTGGCCGACGCGGCCCAGCGGCGTGGTGGCGGCGGTCTTGGTGTTGAACTCCGCGCCCCGGCCCGGCACGAAGGTGGACTCCACCGCGCCGGGCGAGACGGAGACCACGCGCACCGCGGGCGCCAGCGCCTTGGCCAGCGCGTCGCCCACCACGTCCAGGCCGGCCTTGGCCGCCACATAGGCGAGGTTGCTGCCCACGCCGGTGAAGCCCGCGATGGACGAGACGTTGACGATCAGGCCGTCGCCGCTGGCCTTGAGCAGCGGCGCGAAGGCGCGGATGGTGGCGAACACGCCGCGGAAGTTGGCCTGCATCAGCCGGTCGATCAGCCCGTCGTCGAGCGCGTCGAGGTCGGCGGCGGGCACGGGCTTGGTGAAGCCGGCGCTGTTGACGAGGATGTCGCAGCGCTGCCATTGCCGCGCCACCTGCTCGGCGGCGGCCTGGAGCGAGGCGCTGTCGACGATGTCGGCGCGCACCGCGCCATGCGCCTGCGCGCCGGGCAGGCTGGCGGCCCGCTCGGCGGCGGCCGCGCCGTCGCCCCGGTGCAGCAGCACGCAGGCGGCACCGAGCGCGGCCAGGCGGCGCGCCGTGGCCAGGCCGATGGCGCCGGTGCCGCCGGCAATGACGGCCACCTTGCCGTCGAGTCGTGTCTGGGGTTCAAAAGCCATGGGTACTTGGAGGGAAGGTCAGGGAATCGGGGCCTTGGGGAACACGGTCTCGCCGGGCTCCAGCGTGAAGTCCTGCTGCAGCCGGGCCTGGGCGCCATCGGCATCGAGCTCGAAGCGGCCCACCAGGGAGCGCGTGACGCCGAACACCGGGTCGCTGTCGAGGTTCTCGTCGGTGTCGGCGAACACCTGGGACACGCGCACCTTGAAGCCCGGCTGGCTGATCATGAAGTGCAGATGGGCCGGGCGGTTGGGGTGGCGCCGCTGGGCGCGCAGCAGTTCACCGCAGGGGCCGTCGGTGGGCACCGGGTAGCCCGCGGGCACCACGCTGCGCAGGAAGTAGGCACCCTGTGCGTCGGTGGTGAAGCGCCCGCGCAGGTTCATGTCGGGCTGGCTGTCGTCCTGGTTTTCGTACAGGCCCACGGGCGAGGCCTGCCACACGTCCACCACCGCGCCGGCCACCGGCCGGCCCTGCGGGTCGCGCACCGTGCCACGCACCTCCAGCGGCACGCCGGGGGTGCCGGCGCGCGCGATGGATTCACCGGGCTCGCACAGCGGCGCGCGCTCACGCCAGAAGGGGCCGAGCAGCGCGGCGGGCGATTCGCCGCCGGCACTGCCCGGGTTGTTGAGCAGGGCCACCAGGGTGGACACGCCCAGCAGGTCGGCCGCCAGCACCACCTCGTTCTTCTTCGGGCCGGTGGCCTGGCCGATGCCGACCAGGAAACCGATCGCGCGCTCGAATTCGGCTTCGGTCAGGCGCACTTCCTGCGCGAAGGCATGCAGGTGGCGCGTCAACGCGGCCATCACTTCGCGCAGGCGGGGGTCGGGCGTGCGCTCCATGGCGGCCAGCGCCACGGCCAACACGGACTCGGGGGTGGAGATCAGGTTCACGGCGGTTTCTCGGAAAGCGGGAAAGGCGGGTTTTTTTTGCAAACGTTTGCTTATTGTCGCTCCCCAAAGTGGGGCGAGGCATAGGGTTTGCACCAAATTATCTCTGTTGAGGTTTTGAAAGAATCCCGCCAGAATGATGGCAAACGTTTGCATGAAAACCTTCAAAGTGACCGAAACCCCCCGTTCCCCCTCCGCCACGGAGCCCGCCGGCCCCGTCACCATCCGCGACGTCGCCCGGGCCGCCGGCGTGCACCTGTCCACCGTCTCGCGCGCGCTCGATCCGCGCCGGCGCGCCGCCGTCAGCGCCGAGGTGCTCGAGGCCGTCGAACAGGCCGCGCGCCGCCTGGGTTACCGGCCCAACCGCGCGGCCTCGGCCCTGCGCACCGGCCGCACCCACACCATCGGCGTGCTGGTGCCCGACATCACCAACCCGGTGTTCCCGCCCATCCTGCAAGGCATCGAAGCCTGCGCGGCCGCGCGCGGCTGGTTCGTGATGGTGGCGAACGTGGCCGCCAGCGCGCTGGCCCGGCCCACGGTCGAGCGCATGCTGGCCCAGCAGGTCGACGGCATCGTGCTCGCCATCGCCTCGCGCGAAGACCCGCTGGTGGACTTCATCGTCGGCGCCGGCCTGCACGCCGTCATGGTCAACCGCGCCGACGAGTCCGGGCGCCTGCCCTCGGTGGTGAGCGACGACCGGCTGGCCATGAAGCTCGCGGTGGACCACGTGGTGCGCACCGGTTGCGAGCGCATCGCCCACCTGGCCGGCCCGCAGAGCCTGCCCACCGGCCTGGGCCGGCTGCAGGGCTTCGAACAGGCGCTGCGCGACCGCGGCCTGCGCAGCGCGGGCGTGGTGGCCTGCGAGTCCTACAGCCGCGAGGCTGGCCGCCTGGCCATGACCCAGCTGCTCGCGCAGAGCGCGAAGCCGCCCGAGGCCGTGGTCTGCTCGAACGACCTGGTGGCGCTGGGCGCCTACGACGCGCTGCAGGCCGCCGGCCTGCGCGTGCCGACCGACGTGGCCGTCACCGGCCACAACGACATGCCGCTGGTCGACATGGTCAACCCCTCGCTCACCACCATCCGGCTGCCGCACCGCGAGCTTGGCTGGCGCGCCGCGCAGCTGCTGTTCGACGGGCTGGACGGGCGGCAGATGTCGCCTGCCACCGTCGTGCTGCGGCCCGAGCTGGTCGTGCGCAACTCCACCCGCCCCGTCCCGCCGACGGATTCCCCGGCCTGATTCCTTTCCCACTCCCCACGAACCCCATGACCCGCCTTCTCATCAAGAACACCTGCATTCTTTCCATGGACCCGCCGTGGGCGACTTCGACGACGCCGACATCCTGATCGAGAACGACAGGATCGTGGCCGTCGGCCCCAACCTGCAGGCCGATGGCGCCGAAGTCGTCGACGGCAAGGGCCGCATCGTCACGCCCGGCATGGTCAACGCGCACATCCACACCTGGGAATTCCAGCTGCGCGGCATCGGCTCCGACTGGGTCGGCAGCCGCGACTACCACGCCAACATGCACCAGAACCTCGCCACCAAATACGGTGTGCGCGACGTCTACCTGGGCAACCTGCTGGGCTCGCTGAACCAGCTGCGCAACGGCACCACCACCATCGTCGACTGGTGCCACATCCTGCGTGACGCGGAGATGACCGACGTGGCCATCGACGCGCTGGAAGAGTCCGGCATCCGCGCCGTGTTCGCGCGCGGCACGGTGAAACCGCCCGAGCGCCCGGGCGAGGTGCCGTACCACAAGAAGCCTTTCCCGCGCGAAGAGATCCACCGCCTGCGCACCGGGCGCCTCTCGAGCGACGACCGCCTGGTCACCCTGGCCATGGCCATCCTCGGGCCCGACTGGGGCGAGTACGACGTGGCCGCGCACGACATCCGCCTGGCGCGCGAGTACGGCCTCATCAACTCCGCCCACACCTACGGCCGCAAGGGCAAGCGCGTGGTGGAGGACGGTTACCCGCGCCTGGCGAAGGAAGGCCTGCTCGGGCCCGACCACAACATCGGCCACGGCAACTGCTTCGACGACGAGGAACTCAAGATCGTGCTCGACGCGGGCTGCACCATCACCGCCACCAACCTCACCGAGATGCTGAACTACGAGCAACCCGCCATGCTGGGGCGCCTCGTCAAGCACGGCGCCATGCCCTCGATCGGCACCGACTGCGACCCCTACTTCAACAGCTCGATGCTCTCGGTGATGCGCCACGCCTTCCTGCACCAGCGCGAACTGGACAACCGCAGCCTGTGGCACGAAGGCAAGTGGCCCGCGAAGACGCAGCACTCCACGCTCACGCGCGACGCCCTCTACTGGGCCACCATGGGCGGCGCCAAGGCCTTCGGCCTGGACAAGAAGACCGGGTCCATCACGCCGGGCAAGCAGGCCGATCTCATCATGTTCGACGCGCGCGGCATGAACATCTTCCCCGCGCTGCCCGGTGGCAACCCGGCGCACATCGTGGTGATGTACGCGGAAACCTCGGACATCGAAAACGTTCTGGTGGCGGGCCAGTTCGCCAAGCGCGGCGGCAAGCTCACCTTCGACGAAGCGAAGCTGCAGAAGCTCAACGAAGAGCTCATGGCCTCGCGCATGCGCATGTTCGGGGAGGGCAACTACCAATCACGGCCCGTCGAGCGCGGACCCCAACCGGAGAGGTTCTTCTTATGAAACGCCACACTTTCACCGCCGCACTGCTCACCTGGGCAACGCTGGGCCTCTTCGGCGCCGCGGCGCACGCCCAGGGCAACGCGCCCGCCTGGCCCACCAAGCCGGTGCGCATCATCCACGGCTTCACCTCGGGTGGGCCGGTGGACAACCTCGCGCGCCTGATCGCCGCGCAGTTCGCCGAGAAATTCGGCCAGCAGGCCGTGGTGGAAGGCAAGCCCGGCGCCGGGGGCACCATCGGCGCCAACTACGTGGCCAAGGCCGAGCCCGATGGCTACACGCTGTTCCTCATGGCCTCGGGCCACTCCGCCGCGCCGGGGCTCTACAAATCGCTGCCGTTCGACCCGGTGAACGACTTCACCATGGTCTCCATGGTGGCGCGCAGCCCGTTCGCCATCATCGCCAACCCCAACGCCTCGTTCAAGACGGTGCAGGAACTGGTGCAGCAGGCCAAGGCCCAGCCCGGCAAGATCGACTACGGCACCGGCGGGCAGGGCAGCGGTATGCACCTGGCGGCCGTGCTCTTCCAGTCGCGCGCGGACGTGAAGCTCACCCACGTGCCCTACAAGGGCGGCAGCGCGCCGGCGCTGGCCGTGATCGCGGGCGAAGTGCCGTTGCTTTTCACCTCGCTGGCGGGCATGGCGGCCCACATCGAGAACGGCAAGGTCAAGCCGCTCGCGGTCACCTCGAAGAACCGCTTCGCGCTGTTCCCCAACATCCCCAGCGTGGCCGAGACCCTGCTGCCCGACTTCGACGTGAGCGCCTGGTACGCGCTGGCTGGCCCCAAGGGCCTGCCACCGGCCATCGTCGCGCAGCTCAACGAGATGGTGCAGAGCACGCTGGCGCGCCCCAACATCGTTGAAACCCTCCGCCTCCAGGCCTCCGACGCCTGGGCCACCTCGCCCCGCGAGGCGCAGGCCTTCCTGCGCACCGACGTGGCGCGCTGGACCAAGGTCATCAAGGACGAAAAGATCGAAGTGCAGAACTGAACCCCACCCGCCGCAAGCCTCCGCGAGTGAGGCAACGGCGTCCCACCCCTGGAGACAACCGCATGAAATCCCCCCGCCTCGGCCGCCGTGGCCTGCTCGCCGGCCTCTGCTCGGGCCTGCTCGCCACCTTCTCCACCGGCATCGCGCACGCGCAGGCGGCCGACTGGCCGCGCCAGCCGATCAAGCTGCTGCTCGGCTTCACGCCCGGTGGCGGCGTGGACGCCACCGCCCGGCTCGTGGCCCAGCAACTGGCCGAAGCACTGGGCAGCCCGGTGGTGGTGGAAAACCGGCCCGGCGCGGGCGGCACCCTGGCGGCCAACGCCGTGGCCAAGGCCGAACCCGACGGCCACACGCTGTTCCTCATGGCCTCGGGGCACAGCATCTCGCCCGCGCTCTACAAGTCGCTGCCCTACGACTCGGTGAACGACTTCACCATGGTCACCATGACCACGCGCTTCCCCTTCGGCGTGGCAGTGGGCGCGAGCTCACCCATCCGCAACATGGGCGAACTCATGAAACAGGCCAAGGACAAACCCGGCACCCTCTCGATGGGCCATGCCGGCGTGGGCACCGGCATGCACCTGGCCAGCGTGCTGCTGCAAAGCCGCGAGCACGTGAAGTTCATCGACGTGGCCTACAAGGGCGGCAACCTCGCGCCCACCGCCGTGGCCGGCGGTGAGATCCAGGCCGTGCTCGACAACCTCGCCAGCATGGAGCCGCTCGTCAACGGCAACCGCCTGCGCCTGCTCGCCGTCACCGGCACGCAGCGCTGGCCCACCTACCCCGACGTGCCCACCCTGGCCGAAACCGTCTCGCCGGGTTTCGACGTGACCGGATGGACCGCGCTGGCCGGGCCCAAGAACCTGCCCGCGCCGGTGGTGGCGCGCCTCTCGCGCGAGATGACCAGGATCATCGCCAAGCCCGAGGTCATCGAGCGCCTGCGCAAGCTCGGCCTGGGCGCCACCAGCACCGAGCCGGCCGAAGCGCAGAAGGTGCCTGCGCACCGAAGTGGCGCGCTGGCAGAAGCTCGTGCAGGACGAGAAGATCGAAACCCAGAACTGAAGACCCAAGGCCCTGCCGCCCCGGCGGTGCGGCCATGGCAAGATCGAAGGCGGCCCACCCGGTGGTGGGCCGCCTTCTTTTTTGAGGAGATGGGAACGTGACGACCCCAGAAATCGCCCTGCTGGTGCTGGGCGCGGCCGTGGCCGGCTTCGTGCAAGGCCTCTCGGGCTTTGCCTTCGGCATGGTCGCCATGTCCTTCTGGGTCTGGGGCATCGATCCGCGCGTGGCCGCCGTCATGGCCGTGTTCGGCTCGCTCACCGGCCAGATCGTGGCCGCGGTCACCAGCCGGCGCGCCTTCCGGCTGCAGGTGCTCGCCCCGTTCCTCGCTGGTGGCGTGCTCGGTATTCCCATGGGCATCGCCGTGCTGCCGCACCTCAACCCCGACCTGTTCCGCCTGGTGCTCGGCGGCGTGCTCGTGATCTGGTGCCCCATCATGCTGATGTCATCGCACCTGCCCAAGGTCTCGCGCGGCGGGCGCGTGGCCGATGGCGTGGCCGGCCTCGCGGGCGGCTTCATGGGCGGCATCGGCGGCTTCACCGGCGTGGTGCCCACGCTGTGGTGCACGCTGCGCGGCATGGAGAAAGACACGCAGCGCGCCATCATCCAGAACTTCAACCTCGCGGCCCTGGCCTTCACCATGCTCGGCTACGTGATCGCGGGCGCCGTCACGCGCGACATGTGGCCTCTGCTGCCCATCGTCGCGGTGGCGCTGCTCGTGCCCGTGCTGCTGGGCTCGCGCCTGTACGTGGGCTTGAGCGAGGCCGCGTTCCGCAAGCTCGTGCTGTCCTTGCTCAGCCTGTCGGGTGCTGCGCATGCTCGTGGCCGCCGTGCCGCGCCTGCTGGCCTCAACCTGAAACCCGGCCCGCCATGATCTCGTCCCAGTTCCTGCAGCGCATGAGCCTGCGCCGAGACACCGTCGACAGCTTCGAGCGCTATCCCTTCAACCTGCCCGCCGTGCGCACGCTCGACCGGTTGGACTTCCACCCCAAGGTCACCTTCTTCATCGGCGAGAACGGCTCCGGCAAATCCACCCTGCTCGAAGCCATCGCCGTCGCCCTCGGCTTCAACGCCGAGGGCGGCAGCAAGAACTTCCGATTCAGCACGCGCCGCTCGCACTCGGTGCTGCACGAGCACCTGCGCATCGCCAAGGGATTCAAGCGGCCGCGCACCGGCTTCTTCCTGAGGGCCGAGAGCTTCTTCAACGTCGCCACCGAGATCGAGCAGCTCGACGCCGAGCCCGGCCTGGGTGCGCCGGTCATTCAGTCCTATGGCGGACATTCGCTGCACGAGCAGTCGCACGGCGAATCGTTTCTGACGCTGCTGATGGAGCGCTTCCACGGCCAGGGCCTGTACATCCTCGACGAACCCGAGGCCGCGCTCTCGCCGCAGCGGCAACTGGCCGTGCTCGCGCGCATTCACGACCTGGTGAACGAAGGCTCGCAATTCGTCATCGCCACACACTCGCCGCTGCTCATGGCCTACCCGGACGCCTGCATCTACCAGTGCGGCGCCGACGGCATGGCGCCGGTGGCCTACGACGACACGGAACACGTGCGCGTCACGCGGGACTTTCTGGCCGATCCGCAGCGCATGTTGCGCGGGTTGCTGGAGCGGTAGGCACGCTCGACGTACCCGCACGGGCCCTGCGCAGGCCCCGCATCTGGTTTCTTTGCCAAGGTATTTCGTTCCGGCCAGTCTGGAACGAGGCGATCGCGCGCGGGATCGAAATGACTGATTTGGGGGATTGCTCGGGAACCGGTGGTTGTGGCAAGGCGCACACCTTCGCTTGAGCGACGGAAGGCGCGAACTTAAGGCGGAACACCCTCACTCAACGCTCGCCTTCGACACGAACGAAGGGTTGAAAACACGTCACCAACCTTGACTCTGGATCCTCGAAATGAACCCTTTCACTAAGCAGCTTGGACATGATCGGCCGATTGACTTGGCGAACATCCTTGCTCAGTTCAGCAGCAATGGCGTTTTCGGGCGCTTGATGCCGGGCATTCTGAGCCAGCTCGATCAACAAGAATTTCCCATCTATGAGGGCAATGGCCTGAAGGACTTGATTGAGCAAAAGAAGGTGGCGGAACTGGCGGAATTTGAGTCTTTCGATCACGAGTCCGTGGTCCAGGTATGCCTTGAAACGGTCGAGCAGCACCCCGATGAAGTGACCGTGCTGCTTTGGAACAAAGAGCTGGCTCAGGCGTCGATCAGGGCCTGAAGTTCGGTGAACTTCGCCTTCTTGTTGATGGCCGCCTCGAACCGTTTCTGGAAGGGTTCGAACAGTTCCGGATGGCCCATGGCCTCCACAAAGTCCTTGATGCCGTCCATGTCGCCCGCGAGGGCTTCCAGGTCCGCCGTGAGCTCCAGCTTGATGGAGTTCTCCATGTTGCTGGAGGTGTCGTTGCTGGCGATCTTGATCGAGTTGGTGACCTCACACTCGTTGCGCCTGGCCAGACGGTCGTAGTAGGCCCCGACGAAGTTCTTGATGGCGTAGACGCCCACGACGATTGGGGCGATGACGGCGGCCGCGGGCCCTGAGCTGATGCCGGCGAGGGTGAGCGATTTGATGACGATGCCGCCGACGGCGTTGCACAGCCGGGTGGAGGCGCCGAACAGGGCCGCGATGTTGGACTTGATCTTGTAGCGCACCGAATCGAAAAGGTGCGTCAGGACTTTCGAGCCGGCTTTGCCTTTCAGTTTCTCGATGGCCCGTTTGAACGCGTCCCTGCGTTCCAGCAGGAAACCGCGTGTGTCGGAAAAGCGCTTCAACTCGAAAACGCTTCGGCCCAGGCTCACCACATTGGTGAACAGGCCAAAGCCCGTTTTTTCCAGCGCCCAGAATTCCTTCTCGGCGAAATCCTCCTTCTGGTCCTCAATGAGATTCATCACTTCTTGATTCAAAGGCCGCTCGCCAAGGCGCGCCATGAACTCATCCATGCCCGCCTCGTCGCGGATCAACAGAACATCCGGGTCGTCCGGGAGCAGCTCGCTCAACTGCTCGGCGATGCCTCGAATGTCGGAAGTGAGGTGCACATTGCCAACGAATTGGATGAAGGCATGGAGCGCGTTCGCAGCGTCCGCCTCAAGCTGCGTGGCGACTTCGCCCAGCCCGGGCATGCCCAGCGCCGATTTGATCAACTCATTGCATTGGGCCCGGATCCTGGCGGCTTCGAGCGGGTTCAAGTCCGCTCGGTTAGCCCAAGCCCGCGTCAGCTCGGTCAGTCCGCATTGGAGCGCCTTCTTGGCGTGCAGATGCCGCTGGACGCCGGCCGAGGCGGTCAGGCCGTCCAGCAAGGTGACGATGGTGACGCACGATGAGATGGTGGCTGCTACACATTGCCTCCCTGTCGTTTGGTGGCTTGCGGCGCACAAGGCCTTGAGCAGACGCTAACGTCGCTGCCCAGTTTTGGAGGGGCCATCAGCAATGATCGACATGGAAAGCGCGCAGGGCACGCTGCGCGAGGCGGCGTGCACGCGGCCGATGCAGGCCGCGACAGCCGGCCTGGACATCCGGCCTCTCATGCGCACTCACGCCGGGCGCTGGTTTGCCGCTGTCGATCGATCCAGGGCGGACATTCTGCGGTGGGAGGAATGGCCCGACGCGATCCGGTCCGAAGAGGACGCCCATGTGCTTCTTCAAAAACTGGAGTCGGAATGGACATCCGGCCGCACTTTTTCCTGCGGAATCTTCACTGAGGAAGGCGCGGTGATCGGCGGTGTGACCGTGTCCAACATCCTGTGGGACTGTCGGTGCGCCGATCTGGGCTATTGGGTGGAGCCCCGTTATCGCGGCAAGGGTGTTTCGGCGTGGGCCGCGCGCTACCTGATCGATTTTTGCTTCCGCGTCCTGCGGCTGCAGCGGCTGGCGCTGGTCATCCGGGTGGACAACGTCGCGAGCCAGCGGGTGGCGGAGAAGCTCGGCGCGCAGTTCGAGGGTGTCGCCAGAAAGCGCATCGTTCACGACCAGCGGGCGCTCGACGCCAAGGTCTACGCGATCACCCAGAACGGTGACCCGTCCGCAGGGTCTGTTTCCACTGGTTACGCCGGTTGTTAAAAATCTCGACCAAGCGGTCGGGTTCGCGGTTCGAGGGAGGCTTCAAGCGCCTTGATCGTGGTTCTTCCCTGTCCGTTCCTTCCATTCCTTGAGCGTCGGGTCGCGTCCTAAAGTGCAGCGAAGTTTGTAGCAACGCCCCGAGAGGAGAGACCGTGGAAGTCAATCGAGCAGAGGAAGGCGACGGCACCTTTTCGGACTTGCACGCCCAGTTGGCGACGCTGGCATTGCGCACCGATGGCAAGCTCAGAAGCTTCCTGCGGCGGTTTGAACGCGATCCCCAACTGGTCGACGATCTGGTCCAGGACGTGTATGTGGAAGTGTTGAAATCGCTGCGGAACTTCGGCGGGCGATCGTGCCTGGAGTCCTGGATCTTTGGCGTCGCGCAGAATGTCGGCCGACAACACGTCGCCAAGGCCGTCGCTCATCGCGCGCGCTTCGTGGACATGGAAGACGGGCCCGCCGACACGCGCGGCGCCCCCGATGTCCTTCACATCGTTTCCCTGCAGCAGCGGCTGCGGCTTGTCGATCAGAAGATGCGCGCCATGCCCGAGGCCCTGTCGTCGACGTTCGAGGCCTACATCGAAGAGGGCCTGACCTACGAGCAGGCGGCCAAGTCGCTCAGCATCCCGATCGGCACGGTCCGCTCCCGCATCTTCCGTGTGCGGGAACTGGTGCAGGACTGCTGAGCGCCCGAAAGACCGTGGCGGTGGTCACGCCGCGAGCGGCATGCCCAGGCGCGGATCGCGGTTGAGTTTGAAGACGGCAACGGCTTGCACCAGCTGCAGGGCCTGATGTTTCAGGCTGTCTGCGGCGGCGGCGCTTTCTTCCACCAGCGCGGCGTTCTGCTGCGTCACGCGGTCCATCTGGCTGATGGTTTCGCCCACCTGGCCCACGCCCGCGCTCTGTTCGCTGGTGGCGCTGCTGATCTCGCCCACCAGGTCGGAGACGCGGCGGATCGCCTCGACCACGCCTTGCATGGTGACGCCGGCCTGGTCGGCCAGCAGCGTGCCGCTGGCCACGCGTTCCACGCTGGCGTCGATCAGGCCCTTGATCTCCTTGGCCGCCTGGGCGCTGCGCTGCGCGAGGTTGCGCACTTCACCGGCCACCACCGCAAAGCCACGGCCCTGTTCCCCGGCCCGCGCGGCTTCCACCGCCGCGTTCAGCGCCAGGATGTTGGTCTGGAACGCGATGCCGTCGATCACGCCGATGATGTCGGCGATGCGCCTGGAGCTGTCGTTGATGCCTCGCATGGTTTCCACGACCTTGCCCACCACGTCGCCGCCTTCGGCCGCGACCTGAGAGGCGGTTTTCGCCAGTTCGTTGGCCTTGCCGGCGTGGTCGGCG
Source organism: Hydrogenophaga sp. UC242_50 (assembly GCF_042697355.1). Taxonomy (NCBI): domain Bacteria; kingdom Pseudomonadati; phylum Pseudomonadota; class Betaproteobacteria; order Burkholderiales; family Comamonadaceae; genus Hydrogenophaga; species Hydrogenophaga sp. UC242_50. Next base: position 5,220,785 of record NZ_CP170553.1, on the reverse strand, counting down.
GTCTGGCGCACGGTGGTGCCCAGTTCCTCCATTGACGCAGCGGTTTCTTCCAGCGCGGCGGCCTGCTCTTCGGTGCGGGTGGAGAGGTCGGTGTTGCCCTGGGCGATCTGCACGCTCGCATCCGACACCAGCGCGGCGTTGTCCTGCACGTGGCTCACGGTGTCGCTGATGCGCTTCTGCATGGTTCGCATGGCGCCCAGCAGCTGGCGGGTGTCGTCGTTGCCCACCAGCGCGATCGGGCGGGTGAGGTCGCCTTCGGCCAGGTGGCCGGCGGCGGCCACGGCCTGGTCCATGGCGATGGCGATGAGGCGGGCGACCCAGAGCGCGCCCAGCACCAGCAGCACGGTGGCGACCAGCACCGCGATGGCGATGGTCCAGAGCGATTGCGCGACGCTGGCCGCAGCGGCCTCGGAAATCGTGGCACCGTCCTCCTCGATCATCCCCGAGAGTTTCTCCAGCTGGTCTTCGAGTTGGGCGAAGGCCTGGTTCAGCGCCGGCAACTGGGCTTCGGCCTGGGCCGCGCCCTGGGCGGCGCCGCCGATGACGGCCTGCGCGGCCTGGGTGTATTGCCGCACCACGGGCAGGGTGGCGTCCAGCGCCTTGCGGGCTTCGGGGTCGATGCCGGAGGCGGCGATTTTCTTCAGGGCCTCGTCCAGTGTCGCGACGTGGTCATCGAGATCCTTGCGCGCGGCGGTCACGGTGGCCGTGTCGTTCTTCATCACCGCCAGCAGCGCGCGCTGCGCGTCGCCACGCAGGGCGTCGTGCATCATGTCCGCGCTCAGGGAGGCCTGCAGGGCCTGGCTGGAGAGTGCGGAGGCCTCGACCTTGGCGGCCATGGATGAGACGGCGAGCAGGCCGATGCCGCCCGCGGCAGACACCAACGCGGCGCCGGCCAGGCCAAGACAGAGGATCTGGGTGCGAAGTTTCATGAAGTCTCCGGAAGAGATGCGGATGGCGCGGCGAAGGTGCCGCTGACCCCTGAGGCCTGTTTCGACGCGCCCCCGCGCTTGTGTAGCGCGGCCGGACAGGCGGTTGGCGTGGTGGAACCAAGCACCGCCGCCGCCTCAACCGCCGGTGAAGATTTCGGTGGCCAGCTTCATGAGCGCGGCCACCGGCGTGTCCAGCATGGGCAGGGTGAAGGCGATGCCCACCAGGCCGGCCGAGAGGGTGAGCGGGAAACCGATGGCGAAGGCGTTCATCTGCGGCGCGATGCGCGAGATGAAGCCGAGCACGATGTTGATGAACAGCAGCATGCCGATCATGGGCAGGGCGATCCACAGGCCGTAGCGGAACACCACCGAACCCAGCTCGTGCAACTGCATGCGGTTGATCGATTCGAAGGCGCTGCCGCTGAGCGGAAAGGTGTTGAAGCTGGCCACGACGGCCTGCAGCAGCATGAGGTGGCCGCCCATCACCACAAACAGCAGCATGGTGGTGTTGCCGAAGAAGCGGCCCACGGCGCTGGACTGCGAGTTGGTGGACGGATCGAAAAAGCCGGCGAAGTTCAGGCCCATCTGCAGGCCGATGAGTTCACCGGCGAGCTCGACGGAGGCGAACACGATGCGCACCGCCAGACCGATGGCGATGCCCACGATCACCTGCTGCATCACGACGGCGAAGGCGCCTGCGTCGGTGAGGCCGATCACGGGTTGCTCGGGCAGGCCGGCCTGGGCGCACACCGCCACCAGGAAGGCCAGGCCCACGCGGGTGCGCATGGGCACCGAGCGCGAGGAGAAGATGGGCGCGCTGGAGAAGACGGCCAGGATGCGCAGGAAGGGCCAGAACACCGGCGAGACCAGCGCCATGATCTGCGCTTCGGTGAACGTGGGCATGCGACGGCCGATCGCGAGATCAGATGGCGAAGTTGGGGATCGACAGGATCGTGCTGCGGATGAACTCGACCATGGTGGTCATCATCCACGGGCCCGCGATGGCGAACACCGCGATGGCCGCGATCAGCTTGGGCACGAAGGCGAGCGTGGCTTCGTTGATCTGCGTGATGGCCTGGAACAGGCTGACCAGCAGGCCCACCCCGAGCACCGTGGCGAGCACCGGCGCGGCGACCATGAGCAGCATGAAGAGGGCGTTCTGCCCCATCGTGAGGGCGGCTTGGGGATCCATGGTGTTCCTCTAGGTGGAGAACGAGGCGGCGAGGGAGCCGAGCAGCAGGTTCCAGCCATCGGCCAGCACGAACAGCATGAGCTTGAACGGCAACGCCACCAGCACGGGCGAGAGCATCATCATGCCCAGCGACATCAGCACGCTGGCGACGACCATGTCGATCACCAGGAAGGGGATGAAGATCATGAAGCCGATCTGGAACGCGGTCTTGAGCTCGCTGGTGACGAAGGCCGGCACCAGCACGCGGAAGGGGGCGTTCTGCGCGGTCACGTCGTTGGGCAGCTTGGCCAGCTTGGCGAAGAGTTCGAAGTCGGACTGGCGCGTCTGCTTGAGCATGAACTCGCGCATGGGGGCCTGGCCGCGTTCGAGCGCCTGGTCGAAGGTGATGGCGTTGCGCGAATAGGGTTCGTAGGCGTCGGCGTACACGCGGTCCAGCGTGGGGCCCATCACGAACAGCGTGAGGAACAGCGAGAGGCCGACGATCACCTGGTTGGGCGGGGCCGACTGCGTGCCCAGGGCCTGGCGCAGCAGCGAGAGCACGATCACGATGCGGGTGAAGCCCGTCATGAGCAGCAGCACGGCCGGCAGAAAGGACAGCGCGGTGAAGAACAGCAGGGTCTGGATCGGCACCGAGTAGCTGGTGCCGCCCGCGCCCTGGCCGATCATCAGCGGCAGCGTGGGGCCGGCGGGTGCGGCGGGCGCGCCCTGGGCCCAGGCCGCGCCGGTGGCGAAGAGGGCGAGCGCGGCCAGCAGCAGGCCGGTGCGCAAGGGTTCAACGCGGCGCATGGGGGCCTTTGAGGGGTTGGGTCAGTTGGGCCAGGCGCGCGGCGAAGCCGGAAGCGGGCGTGACGATGGGGCCGGCGGGGTCCACCAGATCGGCCGGCAGGGCCATCTGGTGCAGGGCGTTCACGCTGCCGGCGGACACGCCGAGCACCAGGCACACGCGGTCTTCGCCCTGGCCGATCTGCACCGTCACCACGCGCTGCTGCGGGCCCAGCGAGAGGGTGGAGAGCACCTGCATGGGCGGGCCGCTGTGGCCCACGGCGCCGGGCAGGCGGCGGCGCGCCCACTTCAGGGCGAAGGCCAGGCCCACCATGAGGGCGAGCAGAAGCAGCGCGGGCATCGCGTTTTGCAGCATGAGGGGCTCGATCGGAGAAGAGGTTTTTAGTCCAGGGATGCCGAGGAACCGGCTTTGCCGGGCCTCTGGCGTCGCCTCCCTGCCAGGGGGGTGGCGCCGAAGGCGACGCGGGGGGTGACATGACCCATGGTCATGTCCTGCTCACCCTGCGCATGCGTTCGGACGGCGTCACGATGTCGGTCAGGCGGATGCCGAACTTGTCGTTCACCACCACCACCTCGCCCTGGGCGATCAGGTAGCCGTTGATCAGCACGTCCATGGGTTCGCCGGCCAATGCGTCGAGTTCGACGATGGAGCCCTGCGCGAGCTGCAGGATGTACTTGATCGGCACCCGGGGTGCGGCCCAGTTCCACCGACAGCTGGACGGGGATGTCCAGCACCATCTGGATGTCCTGCATCGGGCTCGTGCCCGAGGCCACGGGGGGCGGTGCTGGCCTCGAACTCGGGCGCGCCGTCGGCGACCGTTTCGGTGGTGGCGGCCTGTTCTTCCAGGGCCTGAGCCCATTCGTCGGCAACAGCGTCGTTCATGGTGTTGGTGCTCTCAGTTGACATAGGAATCTCCCAACCAGTGCAAATCGGTGCCACGCAGGTTGCGCTCGACGCGCAGGGCGTACTTGCCCTTGTGGGTGCCGTACTGGCATTCAAAGACGGGCACGCCGTCCACGTGGGCCTTGATCGAAGGGTGGCGATCGAGTTCGATGAAGTCGCCGATCTGCACGGCCAGCAGCTGTTCCACCGTGGCGTCGGTCTGGGCCAGCTCGGCGACCATGGTCACCTCGGCGGCCTGGATCTCGTGGCTCAGCAGCTTGACCCAGCGGCGGTCGACCTCGATGGCATCGCCCTGCACGCTGGAATACAGCACGTCGCGGATCGGCTCCAGCGTGGCGTAGGGAATGCAGATGTGCAGCGAACCCGCGATGTCGCCGATCTCCAGCGTGAAGCTGGTGGAGACCACGATTTCGCTCGGGGTGGCGATGGTGGCGAACTGGGGCTGCATCTCCGAGCGCTGGTAGGCCAGTTCGATCGGGTACACGCCGCGCCAGGCCTTCTTGTATTCCTCGGCCACCACCTCCACCAGGCGGTTGATCACGCGCTGCTCGGTGGGCGAGAAGTCGCGGCCCTCGATGCGGGTGTGGAACTTGCCATTGCCGCCGAACAGGCTGTCGATCACGCCGAACAGCAGCGTGGGCTCGCAGACCACCAGGCCGTTGCCGCGCAGCGGGCGGATGGCCATGATGTTGAAGTTGGTCGGCACCACCAGTTCCCGCAGGAAGGCGCTGTACTTCTGCACCTGCACCGCGCCCACCGAAATCTCGGGGCTGCGGCGGATGAAGTTGAACAGGCCCAGACGCAGGTTGCGCGAGAAGCGCTCGTTGACGATTTCCATGGTGGGCATGCGCCCACGCACGATGCGCTCCTGGCTCGAGAGGCTGTAGTCGCGCACACCGCCGGTGGGCACTTCCTCTTTCGCGAGTTTCTGGCTCTCGCCGGTGACGCCTTCGAGAAGGGCGTCGATCTCTTCCTGGGACAGAAACGAATCGGCCATGGCGTGTCGTCCTGCTTATTGAACGATGAAGCTGGAGAACAGCACGGCCTGCACGGGGTTGGCGGCGGCCTTCGATTTCTTCTTGCGCGTCGCCTCTTCGCCCTCGGTGGACACGGCGTAGCCCATCTCCTTCGAGATCGTCGCGATGATGTCGCTGGCGAGCTTTTCCTTGCCCTTGAGCGCCAGCATCTCGTCGGCGGTGCGCTGCGAGATCAGCACCAGCACCTGGCTGCGGATGCTGGGCAGGTAGGCCTTGACGGCGGTCTCGGTGGCGGCGTCCTGCAGCTGCAGCGTCAGGCCGAGCTGGATGAAGCGGTTGCCGCCGGGGTCGGCCAGGTTGATGACCATGTTCTCCAGCGGCAGGAAGACCGGCGCGGTCTTGGGGTTCTTGGCGGCCTGTTCGACGGGGGCGTGCCCATCGTCCTCGTAATCGTCTTCGGCGGTGTTCTTCTTGAGGATGAACAGCGCGGCGGCGGCGCCGATCAGCGCGAGCACGACCACGCCGAGCACGATGAACAGCAGTTTCTTGCTCTTCTTCTTGGGCGCTTCGGGGGCGGCAGCGGTGGCGGTGGCGGCGGCAGCGGACATGTTCTTCCTTCAATGTGGCCCACCGGCCATACCGGGTGGGGTTGAAAGAATTATTGGGCGCCACTCCCTCCGCCGTTCGCCAGATAAGCGCCGGAAAAGGGGGTTATTCAGTCGCTAGGTGGCAAGGTGTGCCGCATTGCACAAACGCCGCCAGGGCACCCGCGGAACCGGCTTTGCCGGGCCGCCAGGTGCGCCCCCTTGAGGGGGAGACGCCGCAGGCGGCGCAGGGGTGCTTCCGAATCAGGCGAACACGTCCAGGGGACGGCTGCCGTCGGTGCGGGGGGCCAGCACCGGCCGCGCGGCCGGTTCGGCCGCCTGGCTGGCGCGGCCCAGGGCCTCGGTGCTCAGGCCGGCCGGGCGGGGCTGGTACGAACCATCGCCCTGCGCCTGGCCCTGCGAGCCCACGGACACGCCGCCGAGCTGGATGCCGCTGCGCTGCAGCAGGTCGGCCAGCGATTCGCCGGCGCTTTCGCGCAGGGTGGCGCGCGCCTCGGCGTTGTCGGTCTGGAAGGCGACCTGCACCTCCTGGCCCTTCACGGCGAGCTGGATGTCGATGGCGTCGGCGCCTTCGCCGCCCACGCGCAGGCTGGCGTGGCGCATGTGCTGGGTGCCCCAGTGGCTCACGGTCGGGGCTTCGGCGTCGGCGCGGGCGTCGGCCGGGTTGCGGCCGTCGCCGTTGCCCTGGTCGGTGAAGGACTGGGAGGAAGCGTCGCTGTTGCCGCCGCCGCTGCTGTCGCCGGGGGCGGTGCCGCTCGCGGCGGTCAGGCTGCCGTCCAGCGCCGGGCCGGTGGCCGTGGCGCCGGCGGCGGGGCTGCCGCTCAGGGCGAATTCGCGCGGGTTGGTGGGGCCGGCGCCCACGTCCGTGCCGGCCGAGGCCACGCCCAGGCGCTCGTTGAGGGCGACGGTGGCGCGCACTTGCGCGAACTGGGCGCTCTGCTGTTGTTGCAGGGCTTCGGTGCTGGAGACCGCGCCGCGCTGCCAGACCATGGCGGGAGCGCCGCCTGGCTGGATGGTGCTGTCCCCGGCGCGCTGGGCGGCGGCGGTGGCGGGGGCTGCGGCGTTGGGGTTCAACGGGCTGAAGGCCGGGCGCGAGGCGGCGGCGGCGCGCGCTTGCGCGGCCGCGTTGGGCAGGGTGGGCGCGGCTTCGTCCACGCGGGTCATGCCGCTGACGTCGATGCCACCCTCGCGGGCGGCGCCTTCGGCCTTGCCGGAGGTGGATGCGGCGGCCGCGCCGGTGCCGGTGGTGGACGCGGTGTTGCCGGGCAGGCCCCAGGCGAGCAGGGCGGCCAGGGGGTTGTCGTCGGTCGGGTCGTCGGCCTCGGCCTGCGCGTCGTTGGCGGCTTCGCCGTCGGGCAGGGTGTTGCTGGCCGCGGTCTGGTGCGTGTCGCTCACCAGGCTCAGCAGGCTGGCGAACAGGTCCTCGGCCGGCTTGTCGGCGTTGGCGCGCGCGTTGCCACCCGGCTGGGCCGGCTTGGACGCGGCTTCGGCGGGCTTGGGCGCTTGGATGCTGGCGTGCGTGGTGGTCATGGTGTCGGCGTCGGGCTGGGGGTCGTCGGGGGCTTCAGTTGCGGGCCTGGGCCTGGGCCAGGCTTTGGCGCAGGTGGATGGACAGCGCCATTTCGTCGGTCTGCTTCTGTTCCTGGCGCTGGGCCTTGTGGGCGATGGCCTGCACCTTGCGGTCGGTGAACTTGCGCAGGCCGGCGAGGTCGCGCTCGGTGACGTGCACCTGCTCCTGCGCGGTGTCGATCAGGCGCTGGCGGTCGGCCAGCACGCCGCGCTGGAATTCCACGGCGTGGTAGATCTTGTGCATGAATTCGCGGTGGTGCATGAGCAGCGCGGGGTCCACGCCGGTGGCGCTGCGGGTCACCCAGCGGGCCTCGGCCTCGAGGGCGTAGGCCTGCAGCTGGTCCATCTGGTCCTGGGCCACCTTCAGCTCACGCTGCATCTGGGCCACCACGCCCAGGGCCTCGTCCCGGCGTTTCTCGGCGAGTTCCACCACTTTGTTCAGGGTGTTCAGCGCGGTCATCCGGCGTTTCCTTCATAGGGGTTGTGGTGGGGGCGGGTCTGGCGCTGGGACGAAGGCTTGTCCTTCTCGTCCTGCAGCGCGGCCTGCATCTGGCGCAGGCTCTCGGGCAGCGTGGCGGCCTCGTGCATGTCCTGCATCAGGAAGCGCTGCAGGGCGGGGTAGAGCACGATGGCGCGGTCGGTCTCGGGGTCGCTGCCGGCCACGTAGGCGCCGAGCTGGATCAGGTCGCGGCTCTTCTGGTAACGCGAATACAGGCTGCGGAAGCGGCGCGCCAGCTCCAGGTGCACCGCGCCGGCCACGTTGTGCATCACGCGCGAGGCCGAGGCCTCCACGTCGATGGCGGGGAAATGGCCGGATTCGGCGAGCGCGCGCGAGAGCACGATGTGGCCGTCCAGGATGGCGCGCGCCGCGTCGGCGATCGGGTCCTGCTGGTCGTCGCCCTCGGAGAGCACGGTGTAGAAGGCGGTGATCGAGCCCTTGCCGTTGAGGCCGTTGCCGCTGCGCTCCACCAGCTGCGGCAGCTTGGCGAAACACGATGGCGGGTAGCCCTTGGTGGCGGGCGGCTCGCCGATCGCCAGCGCGATCTCGCGCTGCGCCATGGCGTAGCGGGTGAGCGAGTCCATGAGCAGCAGCACGTCCAGGCCGTCGTCGCGGAAGCGTTCGGCGATCGCGGTGGCGTAGGCGGCGCCCTGCATGCGCACCAGCGGCGGCGCGTCGGCCGGGGCGGCCACCACCACCGAGCGCTGGCGGCCTTCGGCGCCGAGGATGTCCTCGATGAATTCCTTGACCTCGCGGCCGCGTTCGCCGATCAGGCCGACCACGATCACATCGGCCTTGGTGTAGCGCGCCATCATGCCCAGCAGCACGCTCTTGCCCACGCCGGAGCCGGCGAACAGGCCGATGCGCTGCGCCACGGCCCACGGTGAGCAGGGCGTTGATCGCGCGCACGCCGGTGTCCAGCGGCTGGCGCACCGGGTCGCGGTCCATGGCGTTGAGCGGAGCGCGGTCCATCGGCTCGACGTCCACGTTGGTGATAGGACCCTGGTGGTCCAGCGGGTTGCCGTGCGAATCGACCACGCGGCCGAGCAGGCCGGCACCCAGCGGCAGGCGCAGCGTGCCCCGATCGTCGGGCGAGGGCGGCTTGTTGGCCTTGCCCACGCGCGGCACGGTGCGGAAGGGGGCGAGCGGCGTCACGCTCGCGCCGCTGGACAGGCCATGCGTGTCGCCGGCCGGCATCAGGTAGGCCTTGTCGTTGGAGAAGCCCACCACCTCGGCCAGCACCGGGTCCTTATGGCCGTTGTCGATCAGGCACTGCGAGCCCACAGGCACCTTCAGGCCCACGGCTTCGAGCACCAGGCCGGCCAGGCGGGTGAGGGTGCCGCGCACCTCCAGCGGTGTCTTGACGGCGGCGTTCGCGCGCACGTCTTCCATGAAGTTGTCCCAGCGGCTCTCAGTGCCGAAAATGCTGTCAGACATCGGCGTTCCCCGGGTTCCAGGCCGCTTCCATGCCGAGGTTGCCCACGGCGCGCGACCAGCGTTTCTCGATGGTGGCGTCCACCGTCATGGTGGCCGACTCGATCAGGCAGCCGCCCGGGCTGATGGCCGCATCGGCCACGAACTCGGCGGGGTGGTTGCCCATGTTTTCCTGCAGCGCGCCCTTCATCATGGCCAGGTCGCCCGGGTTCAGGCGCACGGTGGCGGGCTGGCCGTCGTCCACCAGCTGGCCCAGGGCCTCGGTGATCACCGGCCGCAGGTGGGCGGGGTCGCTCTTGAGCTCCTGGCGCACCACCTGGCGGGCCAGGTCGCAGGCCAGTTCCAGGATGTGGCGCGAGATCTGGTCTTCGCTCTTCTTGAGGTGGTCGCGCGTGTTGTGCAGCAGCTGGGCCATGCGCACCGCGGTTTCCTCGGCGGTCTTGCGCACCGTGGCTTCGAGCGCGTCGCGCACTTCCTGGCCGCCGGCATCGTGGCCGCGCGAAAAGCCTTCGGCATAGGCCTGCTGGCGCGCTTCCTGCAGCACCTCGGAGGTCACGCCCTCGCTGGCGGTGCCGTCGGCCGGGCCGGCCTTGGGCAGGTCGTCGCTGCCGTCCACGGCGGAGAAGTGCCAGGCGGCGACGCCGTCGATCTCCTCGCGCGGGATGAAACGGGAATGGGGGTTGGGTTTGGAAGACGCCATGGTGTTCTGTTCCTCAGACGAACGCCTCGTCTTCGCCGCCGCCCATGATCACGATCTGGCCCTCGTCGGAGAGCCGGCGCACGACCTTGAGGATTTCCTTCTGCTGCGCTTCCACTTCCGACAGGCGCACCGGGCCGCGCGACTCCAGGTCTTCGCGCAGCGCCTCGGCCGCGCGGCTGGACATGTTGCCCAGCACCAGCTCGCGCAGTTCGTTGGTGGCGCCCTTGAGCGCGATCACCAGCGAATCGGTCGCCACTTCCTTGAGCACCATCTGCACCGACTTGCCGTCGAGCTTGAGCAGGTCCTCGAAGGTGAACATCTTGTCCATGATCTTCTGCGCCAGGTCGGCGTCGAACTCGCGGATCGATTCGATCACCGAGGTTTCGATCTGGGTGCCCATCATGTTGATGATCTCGGCGGCGGTCTTCACGCCACCCATGGAGGTCTTGCGGATCTTGTCGCCGCCGGCCAGCACCTTGTAGAGCACCTCGTTGAGGTCTTTCAGCGCGGTCGGCTGGATGCCTTCGAGCGTGGCGATGCGCAGCATCACCTCGTTGCGGGTGCGCTCGGTGAAGTTCTTGAGCACGCCGGCGGTCTGGTCCGATTCGAGGTGCACCAGGATGGCGGCCACGATCTGGGGGTGTTCGTTGCGCAGCAGTTCGGCGATGGACAGCGGGTCCATCCACTTCAGGCTTTCGATGCCCGAGACATCGCCGCCCTGCAGGATGCGGTCGATCAGCAGCGAGGCCTTGTCGTCGCCCAGCGCGCGCTTGAGCACGGCGCGCACGTAGTTGTCGGTGTCGGACACCAGCAGGCTCTGCGACGAGGCCGCGCTGGTGAATTTCTGCATCACCTGGTCCACGCGGTCGTGCGAGACCGCGCGCGTCTTGGCGATGGTTTCGCCCAGTTTCTGCACTTCCTTGGGGCTGAGGTGCTTGAACACCTCGGCCGCTTCCTCTTCGCCCAGCGACATGAGAAAGATGGCGGCGTCCTGGATTCCCTGGTCTTCCATGATTCAGATTCCTTTAGCCCGATTCGCACAATACGGTCGAGTGCCGAAGCCTCTGACCAGGGGCACCGCGGGTCCGGCTTCGCCGGCCCCAGGTGCCGTCCTCCTCCCGCCGCAGGCGAGAGAGGGGGAAGCCGCGAAGCGGCGCAGGGGGTGGCTCCTGCTCATGCAGGGGCCTCGCCATTCACCCAGCCCTTGACGATGTTGGCCACGGCGGCCGGGTTCTCCAGCGCCAGGCGCTTGGCATCGGCCAGGCGCTGCGCCTCGGCGGTAACTTCGTTGCTCGGCATGGGCAGGCCGGGGCGCTCGGGCGATTCGTTGAGCACCGCGTTGAGCGGTTGCACCGGGGTGGTGTCCAGGCGGCGCGCGGCCGGCGTCTTCATCAGCTTCAGGCCGGGGCGGACCATGCCCATGAGCACCAGCAGGCCCAGGCCCACCATGCCCAGAGGCCAGGCCAGGCTGCGCAGCAGTTCCTGGTTGTCCGACTGCTGCCACCAGGCGCCGGCATCCACCTCGCTGGTCTTCTCGACGTTGAAGGCCGCGTTGACCACGTTGACCGAGTCGCCGCGGTCCTTGTTGAAGCCGATGGTTTCACGCACCAGGGCGGTCATCTGTTCGAGCTGCTGAGGCGGGATCGGGGTGCTGGTTTCCTTGCCGGCCTTGTCCACCGAGGTGCGGTGGTTGATCACCACCGCCGCGCTGAGGCGGCGCACCTGGCCGCTGGACTCGCGCACCACCTTCACCGTCTTGTCCACCTCGTAGTTCACGACCGACTCGCGGCGCGAGTTGCCGCCCTGGCCGCCGGCGCCCTGGGCGCTGGCGCACGCCCACGGGGGCGGCGGCGCCGTTGATGGGGGCCGTGCCGGTGGCCGGGGGCTGGTTGCTCACCGCGCCGGGCACGCCCGAGGGCTGGGCGCGCGGGCCGCTGCCGTCTTCCACGGTCTGCTGGCTGCGCACCGTGGCGGCGGCCTCGGGGCCCTGGTTGGGGCGGTGCTGTTCGCTGGTGGATTCGACCTGCGAGAAATCGACCTCGGCGCTGACCTGGGCCTTGACGTTGTTGCGGCCCACCAGCGGCTCCAGCATCTCCATGATGCGGCGTGTGTAGAGCTGTTCGAGCTGCTGCACGTACTGCAGCTTCTGGGTGTCGGCGCCCTGGGCCTGGCCATCGGGCGGGCTGGAGAGCAGGTTGCCCGCGTCGTCCACGATGCTGACCGCCTTGGGGTTCATCTCGGGCACGCTGGAGGCCACCAGGTGCACGATGCCGGCGACCTGCGCGCGGTCCAGCGTGCGGCCGGGGTGCAGGGTGAGCAGCACCGAGGCGCTGGGTTTCTGCTGTTCGCGGAAGAAGCCGTTCTGGTTCGGCAGGGCCAGGTGGATGCGCGCGCTCTGCACGGAGGAGAGCGACTGGATGGAGCGGGTGAGTTCGCCTTCCAGACCGCGCTGGAAGGTCAGCCGTTCCTGGAACTGGGTCATGCCGAAGCGGTTGGCCTCCATCAGCTCGAAACCGGTGACCGAGCCCTTGGGCAGGCCTTGCGAGGCCAGGCGCAGGCGGGTGTCGTGCACCTTGTCGGCCGGCACCATGATGGCCTGGCCGCCCTCGGCGTGCTTGTAGGGCACGTTCATCTGGGACAGCTGGGCCACGATCGCGCCGCCGTCCTTGTCGCCCAGGTTGGCGTAGAGCACGCGCCATTCCGGCTGGCGGCCCATGAAGAAGAAGGCCAGGGCGATCGCCAGCAGGGCCAGGGCGCCCAGGCCGAGCTTGATTTTCTGGGCCTGGTCCATGCGCGCGAAGCCGTCACCGAATGCGCTGCGCTCCTTCGCGGCGGTCGGTGTGACATCCAGTTCGGCAACGGCGGTGGTGCTCATGGCTTTCGGGGCTCGGGTAGATGGTCGATGGCAGAGGGAGATACACCCTGTTGCGGTCGATTATTCGGTCCCGGTGCCCCCGCCATAGCCATGAAAAGGCGGGGGTTTGTGCCCTTATTCCCGTCCCGTGCGGGCGGGGCGCCCTCTAGCATCTGGGCTCATACCACGTCGAAGGAGTCCGCCATGGACATGCGCATCGCCCCCCTGAGCAGCCAGGCCTTGAACGGCATCGGCTCATCCGCCCTGAAACGCCCCGGCGCGGCCGGTGGCGTGGAGTCTGGCTTTGCCGCCAACTTCAAGTCGGCGCTCAAGGAAGTCAGCGCGTCTCAGGAGGCCGCTTCCAAGCTGCAGACCCAGGTCCAGCTGGGCAACCCCAAGGTGAGCCTGGAAGAGACCATGCTCGCGATGCAGAAGGCCCAGGTCGGTTTCCAGGCCACCTTGCATGTGCGCAACAGGATGGTCCAGGCCTATTCCGACATCATGAACATGAGCGTCTAGAACGGTTCCACCCCGTTGCTTGCTCACTGCGTGTAGCCGCATCCCCCTTCCAGGGGCGATACCAGCGGCCCGGCAAAGCCGGTTCCGCGGTATCTCTGGATTCATTTACTTCGCTCCGGACCCGTTCAATGCATCGGGGCGGGGCTGCTCCGGTCGATCATCTGCGCCAAGTCGTTCAGCCAGGGCTCCGCCAGGCAGCGGATCTCGGCGTCGATGCGCAGGATGCGCTGCATGATCTTCGTCTTTTCCTTGCGCTCGTCGGGGCCTAGCTGGTCGGTGGCCGACTTGTGGCGCAGCTGGGCGATCAGCACCGCGCAGGCGCCTTCGAGGCGTACCACCTGGTCCCAGTTCTCCGTCTGCGCGGCTTCCAGCATCTGGCGGCTGGTGTTCTCGATGGCTTTGTAGTAGTCCAAAAGATGGTGCTCCATGTCAGGCTCCCTGCAGGGCGCCAGCGCGAATCTGTTTCCAGGAGTCGGCCAGGGGTTCGATGAGGTTCAGCACCTCGTGGATCGGGGCCGCGTCGTTGCGCAGGTTCGCCAGGGTCAGGCGCTGCACGCTGTACTCGTACAGGCCCTTGAGGTTGGCGGCCAGTTCGCCGCCTTCCTGCAGGTTCAGGCCGGCCTTGAGGCCTTCTTCCACGATCCGGATCGCCTTGCCGATGGCCGCGCCCTTGCTCGCCACGTCCTGGCGTTCCATCGCGCCGCGAGCCAGGTTCAGGCTCTGAATCAGCGCGTCGAACAGCAGGCTGACCAGCTGGTGCGGGTCGGCCGTCTGCACGCCGGTGTCGACGGCGACGCGTTTGTAGGTGGAGGCTGCGCGGGTGTTGACAGAGGTGAACATGGCTTGGGTTCCTGATGTCTGATACCTTTCTGTATCGGCACCGGGCGGGCTGACTGTAGGCATGAACGGCGCCATTTGAGGGGTCAAGTTCATGCTTTACATCCTTTAGTAACAGTCGCCCGTGGGCTCCATCAGCGCAGCAGCGAGAGCACGCCCTGTTGCGCCTGGTTGGCCTGCGCCACCATGGCGGTGCCGGCCTGCTGCAGGATCTGGGCGCGCGAGAGGCTGGAGGTTTCCTTGGCGAAGTCGGCATCCACGATGCGGCCGCGCGCGGCGGAGATGTTCTCGCCGGTGATCTGGATGTTGGCCACGGCGTTCTCGAAGCGGCTTTGCAGGGCGCCCAGGGTGGCGCGCGAGCTGTTCACGTCGTTGATGGCCTTGTCGATGATCTTGAGCGAGAGCTGGGCACCGCCCGCGGAGGCGACGGAGATGCCCCGCATGTCGTAGGCGCCGGCAAACATCGCGCCGCCCTGCAGGTTGCCGGTGGCCGCCGTGTTGAAGCCCGCGAGGTCCGCGGCCGCGCTGAAGGCGGTTTTTTCCGAGAACAGGTGGTAACCCGTCAGCGTGCCAGCCGCGTTGTACGACAGCTTGGCGAACACGCCGGTGTCGGCGGACCGGGCGTTCACCGCGTCCACGATCTGGCCCGCGCGTTCGGTGGCATTGGCGGCGGCCTTGATGGCGCCCAGCGACACCGCGGAGGTGTTGTCGCCCGGGATGGCGTTGATGGTCAGCGCACCGGCGGCGACCGCCGTCAGGTCCGTGAGCGAGCCCAGTGCCATCTCCGTGGAGACCTGGATCGTGGTGTAGCCCATCGCGCTGGGGGAGCTCATCGAGTCCAGCTTGACCGACACGATGGAGTCGATGGAGATGCCCTCGCCGGCGTTGGCGCCGACCTGGAAGGTGGCGTTGGCGAACGAGCCATCGAGCAGCTTGGTGCCGTTGAAGGCCGTGGTCTTGGCGACGCGGTCGATTTCCTGGCTCAACTGCGTGACTTCGGCCTGCAGGGCGGTGCGGTCGCTGCCGTTGTTGGAGGCGTTGGCCGACTGCACGGCCAGTTCGCGCATGCGCTGCAGCATGTCGCCGACCTTGCCCAGCGCGCCTTCGGCGGTCTGCGCCAGCGAGATGCCGTCGTTGGCGTTGCGCACGGCGACGTTCAGGCCGCGCACCTGGGCGTTCATGCGCTCGGAGATGGCGAGGCCGGCGGCATCGTCCTTGGCGCTGTTGACGCGCAGGCCCGAGGAGAGGCGCTGCATGGAGGTCGCGCAGCGAGCTGGAGGTCGTGCCCAGGTTGCGCTGGGCGGTCATCGACATCACGTTCGTGTTGATGGTGGTCATGAAGTGCTCCGGTCAGACGAAAAAAAAGCGGTTGCAGGCTTTCGCCATGCAACCGCCCTGGGGGCGATGCCCTGGCGAGATCAGCGCAGCAGGGACAGCACGCCTTGCTGGGCCTGGTTGGCCTGCGCCACCATGGCGGTGCCGGCCTGTTGCAGGATCTGGGCGCGCGAGAGGTTGGACGTTTCCTTGGCGAAGTCGGCGTCCACGATGCGGCCGCGCGCGGCGGAGATGTTCTCGCCGGTGATCTGGATGTTCGCCACGGCGTTCTCGAAGCGGCTTTGCAGGGCACCGAGGTCGGCGCGCGAGCTGTTGATCGAGTTGATCGCCTTGTCGATCACCTGCAGCGCCTTTTGCGCGTCGCCGAAGCTGTTGACGTTGATCGCCGACAGCGTGGTCAGGGTGCCGGGAGGGGCGGTGTCGCCAGGCGCGCCGGTGGCGGCGGCGGTGAAGGCGGCGCCGAAGTCGGTGGCGGCGGTCAGGTCGCGGCTCGAGAAGATTTCATAGGCGCCAGCGCCGGTTTCGCGGGCGAACACGCCGGTGTCGGCCGACTTGGCGTTGATCGCGTCCACCACCTGCGTGGTGCGCTGGGCGGCGGTCGTCGAGGCGGCGATGCCACCCAGGGCCACGTCCACGCCGGCGGCGTTCTTGATGCTCCAGCCGGTCGTGCCTGCCGGGATGGCGGCGTTGGCGGCGGTGGAGGGCGCGGCGACGGCTGCCACGAAGTGTTCAGTGGCGCTCAGCTGGCCCAGGGCGGTGGAGTTGGCCGAGACGATGCTGTCGATGGCGATGCCTTCACCGGCGTTGGCGCCGACCTGGAAGGTGGCGTTGGCGAACGAACCGTCGAGCAGCTTGGTGCCGTTGAACGAGGTGGTCTTGGCGACACGGTCGATTTCCTGGCGCAGCTGCGTGACTTCGGCCTGCAGGGCGGTGCGGTCGCTGCCGTTGTTGGAGGCGTTGGCCGATTGCACAGCCAGTTCGCGCATGCGCTGCAGCATGTCGCCCACCTTGCCCAGCGCGCCTTCGGCGGTCTGGGCCAGCGAGATGCCGTCGTTGGCATTGCGGGCCGCCACGTTCAGGCCGCGCACCTGGGCGTTCATGCGCTCGGAGATGGCCAGGCCAGCGGCATCGTCCTTGGCGCTGTTGACGCGCAGGCCCGACGAGAGGCGCTGCATGGAGGTTGCGCAGCGAGCTGGAGGTCGTGCCCAGGTTGCGCTGGGCGGTCATGGACATGACGTTGGTGTTGATGGTGGTCATAACTAACTCCTGTGAAGTGGTTGGGCTGACTGCCCGGCTGCCCGGGCCACGAACCCATGGAGAAGTTCGTTGAATCTAATTTCGGTGGTGCCTGAGGAATCTTTAGTCCCTTGTGACCACCGTGTGTCGTGTCAAGCCCCGTTCATCGGGTGCCGTCGACCGGTCAAGAAAAGGGCGGTTGCCCGGCTTTCGCCGCGCAACCGCCCTGGGGGCGATGCCTGCCGGAATCAACGCAGCAGGGACAGCACGCCTTGTTGTGCCTGGTTGGCTTGGGCGACCATCGCGGTGCCGGCCTGCTGCAGGATCTGGGCGCGCGACAGGTTGGACGTTTCCTTGGCGAAGTCGGCGTCCACGATGCGGCCACGCGCGGCGGAGATGTTCTCGCCGGTGATCTGGATGTTGGCCGACGGCGTTTTCGAAGCGGCTTTGCAGGGCACCGAGGTCGGCGCGCGAGCTGTTGATCGAGTTGATCGCGTTGTCGATCACCTTCAGGGCCTTTTGCGCGTCGCCGAAGCTGTTGACGCTGATGTCGTCGAGCTGGCTGGCGGCGGCGGCACCGACGGCCACCGTGCCGGTGGCGGCGGCGGTGAAACCACCGAAATCGGCCACGGCGATGGCGCCTTCGGAGAAGGTCTCGAAGCCCGTCGCGACGCCGGCCGTGTAGGTGGCGCGGGCGAACACGCCGGTGTCGGACGACTTGGCGTTGATCGCGTCCACCACCTGCGTGGTGCGCTCGGCCGCCGAGGTGGCGGCGGAGATCGGGCCCAGGGCCACGCCCTTGACGGTCAGCGCACCGGCGGCGATGGCGGCGTTGGCGCCGGCCGTGGTGGTGATCGTGCCCGCGCCGGTGACCAGCGAGGTGTTGCCCAGCGAGGTGGAGTTGGCGCTGACGATGGAGTCGATGGCGATGCCTTCACCGGCGTTGGCGCCGACCTGGAAGGTGGCGTTGGCGAACGTGCCGTCGAGCAGCTTGGTGCCGTTGAACGAGGTGGTCTTGGCGCACGCGGTCGATTTCCGAACGCAGCTGGGTCACTTCGGCCTGCAGGGCGGTGCGGTCGCTGCCGTTGTTGGAGGCGTTGGCCGACTGCACAGCCAGTTCGCGCATGCGCTGCAGCATGTCGCCGACCTTGCCCAGCGCGCCTTCAGCGGTCTGCGCGAGCGAGATGCCGTCGTTGGCGTTGCGGGCCGCCACGTTCAGGCCGCGCACCTGGGCGTTCATGCGCTCGGAGATTGCGCAAGCCGGCGGCGTCGTCTTTCGCGCTGTTGACGCGCAGGCCCGAGGACAGGCGCTGCATGGAGGTTGCGCAGCGAGCTGGAGGTCGTGCCCAGGTTGCGCTGGGCGGTCATCGACATCACGTTCGTGTTGATGGTGGTCATGGTGTTTTCCGTTCAAAAAATGGAGGTGATGGACGATCGATCAGCGCAGCAGGGACAGCACGCCCTGTTGCGCCTGGTTGGCTTGCGCCACCATGGCGGTGCCGGCCTGTTGCAGGATCTGGGCGCGCGACAGGTTCGACGTTTCCTTGGCGAAGTCGGCGTCGACGATGCGGCCGCGCGCGGCGGAGATGTTCTCGCCGGTGATCTGGATGTTGGCCACGGCGTTCTCGAAGCGGCTCTGCAGGGCACCGAGGTCGGCGCGCGAGCTGTTGATCGAGTTGATCGCGGTGTCGATCACCTTCAGGGCCTTTTGCGCATCACCGAAGCTGTTGACGCTGATGTCGTCGAGCTGGCTCGTGGCCGCGGCGCTGTCGGCCGGGGCCGCGCCGGTGGTGGTGGCACCGAAGCCGACGAAGCTGGCGGCCGTGATGGCGGTGTCGGAGAACACCTCGAAGCCGGTGGCGGTGCCGCCGGCGTTGTAGGTGACGCGGGCGAACACGCCGGTGTCGGACGACTTGGCGTTGATCGCGTCCACGACCTGCGTGTTGCGACCGGCGGCCGTGGTGGCGACGGAGACCGGGCCCAGGGCCACGCCGCGCACGGTCAGCGCGCCCGCGGCGATGGCGCCCAGGGCGGTGCCGTCGTTGATCGCGCTGGTCGAGGTGCGCAGCGAGGTGTTGCCCAGGGCGGTGGAGTTGGCGCTGACGATGGAGTCGATGGCGATGCCTTCACCGGCGTTGGCGCCGACCTGGAAGGTGGCGTTGGCGAACGAGCCGTCCAGCAGCTTGGTGCCGTTGAACGAGGTGGTCTTGGCGACACGGTCGATTTCCTGGCGCAGCTGCGTGACTTCGGCCTGCAGGGCGGTGCGGTCGCTGCCGTTGTTCGAGGCGTTGGCCGATTGCACGGCCAGTTCGCGCATGCGCTGCAGCATGTCGCCGACCTTGCCCAGGGCGCCTTCGGCGGTCTGGGCCAGCGAGATGCCGTCGTTGGCGTTGCGGGCCGCCACGTTGAGGCCACGCACCTGGGCGTTCATGCGCTCGGAGATGGCGAGGCCGGCGGCGTCGTCCTTGGCGCTGTTGACGCGCAGGCCCGAAGACAGGCGCTGCATGGAGGTCGCGCAGCGAGCTGGAGGTGGTGCCCAGGTTGCGCTGGGCGGTCATGGACATGACGTTGGTGTTGATGGTGGTCATAACTAACTCCTGTGAAGTGGTTGGGCTGACTGCCCGGCTGCCCGGGCCACGAACCCATGGAGAAGTTCGTTGCAACCTATTTCGGTGCCTGCCACGTTTTCTTGAGGAAATCGAACCCGACCTGCCGCCGTTGCGGAAAAACGCACAAAAAAAAGCCCTGGTCGCATGAAGCGCCAGGGCATCCGTGGAGCGGACCCTTCAACTCAGCCTGTGGACTTGTTCCACTGCGCGATCTGTTGCGTGACGAAGGCGTTGAGCGAGTTGAGCTGGCCCACCATCGCGTCCATCGCGTTGTACTGCTTGAGGTAACGCGATTCGGCGCGGACGGCGCGTTCATTCACCTTTTCCTGTTCCTTGGTGTTGCGCTTGGCGGCTTCGCGCAGCGATTCGGAGCGCGAGGTCAGCGTGCCGCTGGCGCCCGCGAAACCTTCGGCGAAGGTCTTGAGCTTTTCGCCGAAGCCCTGCGCCGTGGGGTCGATGTGGTCGGCGTTGAACAGGTTCTGCACCGCCTGGGGGTTGTCCAGCGCCTTGCCCAGCTTGGTGCTGTCGACGGTCATCTTGCCGCCCGACTTGATGTCGATGCCGATGTCGGCCAGCGTGGTGAACTCACCGCCCGGCGTGAACGAGCGCATCATGCCGCGCAGCGCGTTCTGCAGGCCCACGGCCGTGCTGTCGCCCTGCAGCGAGCCGGCCACCTTGGTCTCCGAGTTGTAGCCCGTGGTGCTGCTGAGCATGTCGTTGAGCGCGTTGTACGCGTCGACGAAGGACTGGATGGTCTTGGTCATCGCCTCCTTGTCGTTGGTGATCGAGATCTCCACCGGCGCCGTCGTCGTCTGCGAGAACTGCAGGGTGATGCCGGGCAGGCCGTCCTTGTAGGTGTTGCTGGCCGACTCGATGGCGATGCCGTTGATGGTGGCCAGCGCGTTGGCGCCGTGCGTGATCTGCACGCCCGAGGCCACGCCGCCCTGCACCGCCAGGCGCGAGAGACCGGTGTTGCGCCGCACCGTCGCTGTCGGTGACCTGCATCTCGAAGCCCATGGCTTCGCCGGTTTCCTTGGAACGCATCAGCAGGCGTTCGCCCGTGGCGTCGCGCAGCACGGTGGCGGTCACGCCGGCGTCGGCCGCGTTGATCTTGGCCGCGATCGCCGTGAGCGTGTCTTCGCCTTCGGCGATCTCGATGTCCACGGCGGCCTTGTCGCCGGCCACGAAGGAGCCCGAGCTCCAGTCGCCCAGCGTGATCTTCAGGCTGCCCGCGCCCATGGCCGTGTCTTTGGGCACCGCCAGCGTGGCCGTGGACTGCGCCCGGGCCAGCTGCGACACCTCGACCGACATCGCGGTGGGCGCGGTGCCCGTGGCCGCGGTGACGCCGACGGCGGCGGCCAGCGAGGAACTCCCCTTGACGGCCTTGAAGGCATTGGGGTCGGCCAGCTTGGTGCCGAGCTCGCCCAGCGAGTTCATCATCGACGTCAGCGTGCCGAAGAGCGAGATCTTGCTCTGGATCTTGGTGGCCTGCGTCTGCAGCCCCGCCAGCGGCGCGCGTTCGAGTGCGACCAGCTGCGAGACGATGGTTTCGATCGGGACGCCGCTGGCGATGCCGGTGGAGGTGATGGGCATGTCAGGTCTCCGCGCCGGCGCGGGGCGCCGGCGTGTGGGTGGAAGCGGGTCGGTTCTTCATGTTCTGTTTCCTCCGGGATGTACGCACCACACGCCAGGGCATGCGGTCTGTGCATCCCGCAATCGCCGTTTGCGCACGGCGCATGCGGATGTGCGCGCTCGATCAGGAACGCAGCAGCGAGAGCACCCCCTGGGGAATCTGGTTGGCCTGCGCCACCATGGCGGTGCCGGCCTGTTGCAGGATCTGGGCGCGCGAGAGGTTGGACGTTTCCTTGGCGAAGTCGGCGTCGACGATGCGGCCGCGCGCGGCGGAGATGTTCTCGCCCGTGATCTGGATGTTGGCCACGGCGTTCTCGAAGCGGCTTTGCAGGGCACCGAGGTCGGCGCGCGAGCTGTTGATCGAGTTGATGGCGTTGTCGATCACCTTCAGGGCGAGCTGCGAGTCGCCGAAGGAGTTGACGTTGATGTCTTCGACGAAGGAATCGGCGGCGGCGGCGGTGGCCGCGCCAGCGCCGGTGGTGCCGGCGGCGAAGTTGCCGAAGTCGGCGGCCACGAGCGCGCGGTCGGAGAACACCTCGTAGCCGTCCATCACGCCAGCGGTGAAAGTGGGGCGGGCGAACACGCCGGTGTCGGAGGACTTGGCGTTGATCGCATCGACCATCTGGCCGGCGCGTTGCGCCAGCGTGGTGGCTTCACCGATGGGGCCGAGGTTGACCGCGTTGCCGTTGGCGTCGTCGATCGAGAGCGGCGTGGCGCCACCGGCGGGGATGGCGGCCAGCACGGCGGGCGCGACCGGCGTGGCCGGCGGCACGATCTTGGCGGTGGTGTGCACCGAGGTCTGGCCCAGCGCCGCGGAGTTGGAGTTGACGATGCTGTCGATGGAGATGCCTTCACCGGCGTTGGCGCCGACCTGGAAGGTGGCGTTGGCGAACGAGCCGTCGAGCAGCTTGGTGCCGTTGAACGAGGTGGTCTTGGCGACGCGGTCGATTTCCTGGCGCAGCTGCTGCACCTCGGCGTTGAGCGCGGTGCGGTCGCTGCCGTTGTTCGAGGCGTTGGCCGACTGCACGGCCAGTTCGCGCATGCGCTGCAGCATGTCGCCGACCTTGCCCAGCGCGCCTTCGGCGGTCTGGGCCAGCGAGATGCCGTCGTTGGCGTTGCGCGCGGCCACGTTGAGGCCACGCACCTGGGTGTTCATGCGTTCGGAAATCGCGAGGCCGGCGGCATCGTCTTTCGCGCTGTTCACGCGCAGGCCCGAAGACAGGCGCTGCATGGAAGTTGCGCAACGAGCTGGCCGAGCTGCTCAGATTTCGCTGAGCATTCATCGACATCACGTTCGTGTTGATGGTGGTCATAACTAACTCCTGTAAATGGACTTGGAAAGTGAACCGGCTTCATGGACATTGCTGCCCATCGCCGTGTCGACCCTTGCGGGCCTCCACCGTCGCTGCTCGCCGCCTTTGCTGGCCGGACGACGAACCCATTTGGAAGTTCGTTGAGTCAATTTCGGTGATGAGTGGAGATTCTTGAGGTTTGTCTGCAATCCAACCGGCGGATAAACCGGGCCGTTCGGCGCCAGTTCATGGCTTAAAGAGGCTCCCCCCTGCGCCGCTTTGCGGCTTCCCCCCTCTGTGGCGCGCCTTCGGCGCTTCGAGGGGGGGACGGCGTCTCGGGCCGGCGGAGCCGGACCCTTGACGCCTCTTGAGGGGGCGGCTTCTCTCCTGCGCCGCTCCACAGGCAGGATCGTTTTGAGTACCAAGGTTGTAGGTGTTTGGATGACAAGGGGGTGCTGCGCGCCTGACGCAACGCACAGACATTTCCCGATTCAAGTTTTTTTACCGCTCGACACAATTCATACATCGGGCCAACAAACAGCGGCTCCTACTGAAAGAAGGAAACATCATGGACAGCGAACAACTCCTGGCAGAAATCCGCGAAGCCAACCTGACCTACCTCATGCTGGCGCAGAACCTGATCCGCAAGGACCGCGCCGAAGCCCTGTACCGCCTGGGCCTGACCGAAGAAGCCGCCGACCTGCTGGGCATGCTGTCCACGGCGCAACTGCTCAAGATCGCTTCCAGCAACATGCTGCTGTGCCGCTTCCGCGTCGACGACGACCTGGTGTGGAACCTGCTGACCAGCCACAACGTGAAGAAGGTGGACAACAGCACCACCACCCAGCTGCACGCCAGCATCCTGATGGCCGGCCGTTTCGCCGAGTCCATGGCCGCTCACTGAGCCGCGCTCCCGCTTCCCTCCTTCTTTCTTCTTCTCTCTCACCGTTTCATCTCCAGGAGCCCACCATGGCCGCAGGCAAGAGCATCCTCAACGAGTCGCGTGACATCGAGCGCGCTGTCGCCCTGATCCAGCTTGGCGCCCGCCTGCAGGTGCTGGAGTACGAAACCAGCCTGTCCTACGAGCGCCTGCTGCGCCTGTACAAGGAAGTCGCCGGCAAGTCGCCCTCCAAAGGCCAGCTGCCCTTCTCGACCGACTGGTTCCTGACCTGGCAGCCCAACATCCACTCGTCGCTGTTCCTCAACATCCACGAGTACCTCTCCAAGACCAGCGAACTCGAAGAGATCGACACGGTCATCAAGGCCTTCCGCCTCTACAGCGAACAGATGCAGGCCAGCGCCATCGAGCCGCTGCTCTCCGTCACCCGCGCCTGGCGCCTGGTGAAGTTCGTCGACAACGGCATGCTCACGCTGACCAAGTGCTCCTGCTGCGGTGCGCGGCTTCGT
The DNA here is from genome assembly GCF_042697355.1 of Hydrogenophaga sp. UC242_50. Taxonomy (NCBI): domain Bacteria; kingdom Pseudomonadati; phylum Pseudomonadota; class Betaproteobacteria; order Burkholderiales; family Comamonadaceae; genus Hydrogenophaga; species Hydrogenophaga sp. UC242_50. Next base: position 5,197,472 of record NZ_CP170553.1, on the reverse strand, counting down.
CACCGAACCCTACGAAAACCGCCATTTCGTCTGCGGCCTGTGCCAGCCGCCGGCCCGCGCCGGCAAGGGCAGCGCCAACGGTGGCCTGCGGTTGCATTGAGCCCGAGCCTTTTCGCTCAAACCCTGAAATGGACCCCGATGCGGGTCCATTTCGCGTTTATGGCCCCCTTCAATCCCCCCTAGAGTTGGCCGATAGAAAACACATTCCTCCAAGTCACGCGTGCGCCCCTGTGCCGCGTCCTCTTCCAGGCACAAGAACATGTTCGTCATCATTGGTTTCGTGGTTTCGATGGTCTGCATCTTCGGGGTATTCATATTCCACGGAGGCAACATCGGTGTCGTGCTCAAGGCGCTGCCCTTCGAGCTGACGACCATCCTGGGCGCCGCGCTGGGGGCTTTCCTCATCAACAACCAGATGAAGGTGGTCAAGGCCTCGTTCAAAGGCCTGGCGCAGTGCTTCAAGGGCAGCCGCTACACCAAGGCGCGCTACATGGAGCTGCTCGCGCTGCTGTTCGACATCCTGCAGAAGGCCCGCAAGGAAGGCCTGATGGCGATCGAGCAGGACGTGGAGAACCCGCACGAGTCGGCGCTGTTCAAGAAATACCCCACCATCTCGGCCGACCACCACGTGGTCGAGTTCATCACCGACTACCTGCGCATGATGGTCTCGGGCAACCTCAACGCGCACGAGATCGAGTCGCTGATGGACGCCGAGATCGAAACCCACCACCAGGAGGCGCATGCCCCGGTGGCTGCCATCGGCCGCCTGGCCGGCGGCCTGCCGGCCTTCGGCATCGTGGCCGCCGTGCTGGGCGTGGTGAACACCATGGGCTCGGTCGGCCAGCCGCCCGCCGTGCTCGGCGCCATGATCGGTTCGGCCCTGGTCGGGACCTTCCTCGGCATCTTGCTGGCGTACGGCGTGTTCGAACCGCTCGGCGGCCTGCTGGACCAGAAGATGGAAGAGGGCAGCAAGGAGCTGCTGTGCGTCAAGACCACGCTGCTCTCCAGCATGCAGGGTTATGCGCCGCTGACCGCGATCGAGTTCGGCCGCAAGGTGCTGTTCGCCGACGTGCGGCCGACCTTCGCCGAGCTGGAAACCCACGTGAAGAAGAAGTGATTTCCTTCGGGTAGAGCACCATGGCAGGCGACGGCAAGAAACTTCAGCCCATCATCATCAAGCGCATCAAGAAGGGTCGGCCATGCCGCCCATGGTGGTGCGTGGAAGATCGCCTACGCCGACTTCGTGACCGCGATGATGGCCTTCTTCCTGCTCATGTGGCTGCTGGGCTCCACGGCCAAGGGCGAGCTGCAGGGCATCGCGAGCTACTTCCAGTCGCCGGTGAAGGTCTCGCTCATGGGCGGCCCGGGCACCGGCAACAGCAGCAGCATCCTGCCCGGCGGTGGGCGCGACCTGAGCAAGTCCTTCGGCCAGATGGACAGCGGCGAGGCCGAGCGCGCGGCCAAGCTCATCGGCGCCCAGATGGCGCGCGCCGACTCGATGCGCCGCGACGCCGCGCGCATCGACGCGCTGGAGCGCAAGATCACCACGCTGATCGAAAAGAACCCCAAACTCTCGGAGTTCGGTTCGCAGATCCAGCTGGAAAAAACCCTCGACGGCCTGCACATCCAGATCGTGGACCAGCAGAACCGGCCCATGTTCGACACCGGCAGCGCGCTGGTGAAGCCCTACATGCGCGACATCCTGCGCGAGATCGGCGCGGCGCTGGGTGATGTGGAGAACCGCATCGCCCTGGCGGGCCACACCGACGCCACGCCCTACGGCAGCGGCGAGCGCGGCTACAGCAACTGGGAACTCTCGGCCGACCGGGCCAACGCCTCGCGCCGCGAACTGGTGGCCGGCGGCCTGCCGCAGGACAAGCTGCGCCGGGTGGAAGGCCTGGCGTCAAGCCGCCTGCTGCGCGAAGACCTGCCCACCGACCCGATCAACCGCCGCATCAGCATCGTGGTGATGACGCAGGAGGCCGAAGACCGCCTGCTGCCCCGCTCGTCGCCCACGCCCGTGATGCCCATGCTCGAACCCATGCCGCCGCCGCTGCCCACCGCGGCCGCCAAGCCCCAGACCGCCCCCCGCGTGGCCGCCCAGCCGGCCGCCGCCGGCGCCGCACCGGACGTGCCCGCCGTGCCTGTGAAGACCGCCGACCCCGTCATTGCGCTGCCCACGCTTCAGATTTCCGGGCAAGTGACGAAATCTCCTTCACAGAGCGGTGGCTGACGCGGCCGGCTCCTCTTCCTTGATCCTTTCCTCCCACGGAGGCTTTCATGTCCACCCCGATGAAATTCCTGATCGTTGACGACTTCTCCACCATGCGCCGCATCGTGCGCAACCTGCTCAAGGAGATCGGGCACGCCGACGCCGACGAGGCCGAAGACGGTGCGATCGCGCTGAGCAAGCTGCGCAACGGCGGCTTCAACTTCGTGGTGTCGGACATCAACATGCCCAACATGAACGGCTTCGAGCTGCTGGCCCAGATCAAGCAGGACGAGAAGCTCAAGCACCTGCCGGTGCTGATGGTGACCGCCGAGGCGCGCAAGGAAGACATCGTGATGGCGGCGCAGAACGGTGCCGCCGGTTACATCGTCAAGCCCTTCACCAAGGCCACGCTGGAAGAAAAGCTCGCGAACATCTTCAAGAAGCTCGGCATCTGAGAGGGCCGCACCATGAATCAACAACAAGAAGAGGCGGCGTCGGGCAACCCCGACATGTTCCGCCAACTCGGTTCGATCACGCGGCAGCTGCACGATGCGCTCAAGGAGCTGGGCTACACCGACAAGCTCAAAGGCACGGTGGACCAGCTGCCCGACGCGCAGAGCCGCCTGTCCTACATCGCGCGCCTGACGGGCGAGGCGGCTGAAAAGGTGCTCAACCACGTGGACGAAGGCAAGGCCGAGCAGGCGAAGATCGCCGAACGCGGTCGCCAGCTGGCCGACACCATCTCCCGCGTCCCCGGCCTGGCCCGCGCCATGCCCGAGCTGCTGGAATGGTCGAAAGACATCGTCGAGCTGAGCGACAAGTCCGACGCGCGCCTGACCGACATCATGATGGCGCAGGACTTCCACGACCTCACCGGCCAGGTGATCGGCCGCGTGGTCCAGCTCGCCGGCACCATCGAAGAACAGCTGCTCAGCCTGCTGCTGCAATCCGCCCCCGGCGGCCAGCCAGGCCAGGACCATGCCATCGTGGACCAGCCCGCCCTGGCTGGCCCCGTGGTCAACGCCGAAGGCCGCACCGACGTGGTGAGCGACCAGGCGCAGGTCGACGACCTGCTAGCGAGTTTGGGGTTTTGACCCCCGCGGCGCTTCGCGCCACCCCCTTTCAGGGGGCAATGCCAGTGGCCCGGCAAAGCCGGTTCCACGGCATTTCTGGAAAAGCCCTCGTTGGCGCGCCACTGGCTCGGGGATGCCGGGCGTTCTGCGCAGCGGGGTAAAGGAGGAGGACCGGCGAAGCCGGTTCGGGGGACACCCGCGGAGCAGAACGCCCGGCGTCCCCGAGCCCGCGAGGTGACGGGAAAGAAAAGCGCCGTTCAAGGGCGTCTTATCGCCCTTTAGTTTTTCCTGGCGGCTTCCAGAATCGGATTTACCGATCGTGTGAACCGCCCATGGACTCCTCCGCCCAAGACAAGAACCTGCCAGCCACCGCGCAGCGCCTGAAAAAGGCGCGCGACGATGGCCAGGTGCCGCGTTCCAAGGACCTGTCCAACCTCGCCGTGCTCGGTGGCGGCGCCCTCATCCTGGTCGCGCTCGCCCCCGTCGGCTTCGAAAAACTGCGCAGCGCCCTGCAAGGCCAGCTGCGCTTCGACCACCAGACCCTGCTCAAACCCGAACTCGCCACCGAACGCCTGGTGGACGGCTTCGCGCAAGGCCTCATGCTCTACCTGCCGCTGGGCGTGGCCGTGCTCGCCATCGTGCTGCTCGCCGCCTTCGGCTCCGGCAGCTGGGCCCTGAGCACCAAGCCCCTCGTGCCCGACCTCAGCCGCATCAACCCGCTCAAGGGCATCGGCCGCCTCTTCACCAAACAACAGCTCTTCGACACCGCCAAGCTGGCCGCCATCTCCGCCATCGTCGGGCTGGTGGCCTGGCAGTTCCTCTCGTCCCACGTGCAGGACTTCGCCATGCTGGTCATGCAGCCGCTGGAATCGGGCCTGGGCCAGCTCGGCCACTGGCTCATGCTCGGCGTGGGCCTGCTGCTGATGGTGGTGGCGCTCGTCGCCGTGATCGACTTCCCGGCGCAGAAATTTTTGCACGCGCAGCGCATGCGCATGTCGCACCAGGAAGTGAAGCAGGAACACAAGGAAGCCGAAGGCGACCCGCACTTCAAGTCCAAGCGCCGCGCGATGCAGCGCGAGATGGCCCAGCGCAACAGCGTGGGCGCCGTGCCCAAGGCCGACCTGGTGGTCATGAACCCGACCCACTACGCCGTGGCAGTCCGCTACGACGACGCCAGCATGAACGCGCCGCGCGTGATCGCCAAGGGCGCCGACCTGCTGGCCATGAAGATCCGCGACGTCGCCAAGGCCCACAAGGTGCCGGTGCTGCAGTCGCCCATGCTGGCGCGCGCGCTCTACGCCCACGCCGAGATCGACGACGAGATCCCATCGGCGCTCTACACCGCCGTGGCCCAGGTGCTGGCCTACGTGTACCAGCTCAAGGCCGCCATGAAGGGCCAGGGCGCCATGCCCGCCGCGCAGCCCGAACCCCTGGTGCCGCCCGAGCTCGATCCGCACTTCAAGAAACCCGCCAAAGAGGCCTCTGAATGAACCTGCAAACGCTGCAGCAATGGTTGAACCGCAACGCCAGCTGGGCCGGCGGCCTGGCCGCGCCCATGCTGGTCATCACCATCCTGTCGATGATGGTGCTGCCGCTGCCACCCTGGCTGCTGGACACCTTCTTCACGCTCAACATCGCGCTGGCGCTGGTGGTGATGATGGTGGCGGCCTACATGAAGCGGCCGCTGGACTTCTCGGTCTTTCCCACCGTGCTGCTGCTCACCACGCTGCTGCGCCTCTCGCTCAACGTGGCCTCCACCCGCGTGGTGCTGCTCGAAGGCCACACCGGCCCGGGCGCGGCCGGCGCGGTGATCGAGGCCTTCGGCCACTTCCTGATCGGCGGCAACTTCGCGGTCGGTTTCATCGTGTTCGCGATCCTGGTGGTGATCAACTTCGTGGTGATCACCAAGGGCTCGGAGCGCATCGCCGAGGTCTCGGCCCGCTTCACCCTGGACGCCATGCCCGGCAAGCAGATGGCGATCGACGCCGACCTGAACGCCGGCCTGATCGACGACAAGGAGGCCAAGCGCCGCCGCCGCGAAGTGGGCGAGGAAGCCGAGTTCTTCGGCTCCATGGACGGTGCCTCCAAATTCGTGCGCGGCGACGCCATCGCCGGCATCCTGATCCTGTTCATCAACATCATCGGCGGCTTCATCATCGGCGTGCTGCAGCACGGCCTCTCGGCCGGCCAGGCGGCGGACAACTACATCCTGCTGGCCGTCGGTGACGCGCTGGTGGCGCAGATTCCCTCGCTGCTGATCTCGGTGGCCGCGGCCATGGTGGTCTCGCGCGTGGGCAAGGACGAAGACCTGGGCGTGCAGGTGATGGAGCAGATGTTCCTCTCGCCCAAGGTGCTGGGCATCACCGCCGCCGTGCTGTTCATGCTGGGCATCGTGCCGGGCATGCCGCACCTGGTGTTCCTGAGCTTCGCGGCCATCGCCGGCGGCCTGGCCTACTGGGTGGCGCGCGAGCAGGCCAAGCCCGCGCCCGAACCGGAAGCGCCGGCCGTGCAGGGCGACGGCGAAGCCACCTGGGACGACCTGCAGCCGGTCGACCTGCTGGGCCTGGAACTGGGCTACCGCCTGATCGCCATGGTGGACAAGACCCGCCAGGGCGACCTGCTCACCCGCATCAAGGGCGTGCGCAAGAAGTTCGCGCAGGAGGTCGGTTTCCTGCCGCCCGCGGTGCACATGCGCGACAACCTGGAGCTGCGCCCCAGCGCCTACCGCATCACGCTGCGCGGCGTGGTGGTGGGCGAGGGCGAGGTGTTCCCGGGCATGTTCCTGGCGATCGACCCGGGTGGCATCGGCACCCCGCTGATCGGCACGCCCACCACCGACCCGGCGTTTGGCCTGCCCGCGCACTGGATCGACGAAAAGCAGCGTGAGAACGCGCAAATGGCCGGTTTTACCGTGGTTGATTCCGAGACCGTGCTGGCGCACGCATCTTTCACACTTGATGCAAGTCCAGGCGGCCAAGTTGCTGAGCCGGACGGAGACCCAGGACCTGGTTGAACACGTCACCCGCCTGGCCCCCAAACTGATCGAAGAAGTCGTGCCCAAAATGGTCCCGGTTGCCACCTTCCAGAAAGTCCTCCAGCTGCTGCTGGAAGAGTCTGTGCATGTGCGCGACATCCGCACCATCATCGAATCGCTGGCCGAGCACGCCCCCCACACCACCGACCCGACCGAGCTGGCCCGCCGCGTGCGCATGGCGCTCTCGCCGGCCATCGTGCAGCAGATCTACGGCCCGGTGAAGGAACTCGAGGTCATCGCCATCGAGCCCGGCCTGGAGCGCCTGCTGATGCAGGCCCTCTCGGGCAGCGCCAACGGCGCGCTGGACCCGGGCGTGGCCGAGATGCTGAGCAAATCCGCCACCGACATCGCCAACCGCCAGGAAGAGAAGGGCGTGCCCGCCTGCCTGCTGGTGCCCGACGCCATCCGCAATGCCATGTCCCGCCTGCTGCGCCGCGCCGCGCCGCGCCTGCAGGTCCTGGCGCACAGCGAAATACCTGAAACCCACCTGATCCGCATCGGCCCGATCCTTGGAGAACTTGCAGCATGAACATCCAACGCTTCATTGCCCCCACGTCCCGCGAAGCCATGAACAAGGCGCGCAAGACCTTTGGCGACAGCGCCGTGATCCTCTCCACCCGCAACACCGCTGAAGGTTTCGAGGTGATGGCCGCCGCCGAGGAAAGCCTGGCTTCGCTGGCCGATCACGCGAACGCCGCGCCGGCCGCCGCCGCTGCCGCTGCCGCGCCCGCCCGTCCCAAGGCCTCCACCACCGGTTCGCTGGCCGCGCCGCAGTCGGTGCAGAGCGACACCGAGACGCTGGCGATGAGCACGCTGTCGTTCCAGGACTATGTGCGCGAACGCATGCTGCGCAAGCGCCGCGAGTCGCTGCACGGCACGCCCGCCGCGGCCGCCGAAACCGCGGCGCCCGCCATCGAGCGCCGCGCGCCGGCCCCGGTCGCCGCGCCGCAGATCGTGACCCGGCCCGAGCCGATCGAGGTGCCGGTGCAGCGCTTCAACCAGCCCGAACCCATCGTGGCGCGCAAGCCCGCCCCGATCCGCACCCGCTCCAGCGAGCCGGCGTGGGAAGACTCGCAGCCGCCGTCCACGCGCTTCCCCAGCCACGACGACAGCCGCATGGCGGTCGAGCTCTCGGCGCTCAAGGACATGATCGAGGAGCGCTTCAACACCCTGGCCTGGCTCGGCTCGTCCAAGCAGAACCCGATCCAGTCCAACCTGATGCTCAAGATGATCCGCGCCGGCTACTCGCCCGCGATGTCGCGCGCCGTGCTCGAGCGCGTGCCGGCCGAGGCCAATGCCGCCGAAGCGGTGCGCTGGCTGATGGATGTGATCACCCGCAACCTCAAGGTCGCGACGCCCGGCGCCGGCCTGTGCGACGAAGGCGGCGTGGTCTCGCTGGTGGGCGCCACCGGCGTGGGCAAGACCACCACCGCCGCCAAGCTGGCCGCGCAGTGCGTCAAACAATACGGTGCCGGCAGCGTGGGCCTGATCACGCTGGACACCTACCGCGTCTCCGGCTTCGAGCAGCTGCGCGCCTTCGGCCGCATGCTGGGCGTCGTGGCCCACCTGGCGCACGACCGCGCCGCGCTCAAGGACCTGCTCAACCTGCTGGGCAACAAGCGCCTGGTGATCATCGACACCGCCGGCCTGGGCCAGCGCGACCAGCGCATCCAGGACATGCTGGACGTGCTCGACATCCCCAAGGTCAAGAAGACCCTGGTGCTCAACGCCGGCTCGCAAGGTGACACGCTGGACGAGGTGCTGACCTCGTTCAAAGCGAGCTCGCTGCACGGTGTGGTGCTCTCCAAGGTGGACGAAGCCGTCAAGCTCGGCCCGTCGCTGGACGCGCTGATCCGCCACCAGGTGGTGCTGCGCGGCGTGGCCAACGGCCAGCGCGTGCCCGAAGACTGGCAGAACGCCGATGCCGCCGCGCTGGTGCGCCTGTCCATGGGCACGCAGGGCAAGTCGGCCTACGACCCGCAACCCACCGACATGGGTTTCTTCTTTGCCCAGGCCTCCGGCCGCGGCATCGACCTGGGGGCGGCCCATGTTTGAACCCGGCTTCGACCAGGCCGCCGGTTTGCGGGGCGAACCGCCCGTGGGCGGGCCGGTGCTGGTGCCGGTGTCCAGCCCGGCGCAGCCCGCGCGCGCCTACGAATGGCTCTGCACGCTGGCCACCGCGCTCACGGCCGAAGGCCGGGCGGTGGTGATCGTCGATGGCACGGCCACCGAAGCCCGCAGCCGCGACCGCCACGACGGCGCCCACCTGGGCCTGATGCGCGTGCTGCAAGACCCCTCCATCGCTCACCTGGAACACCCCCTGGATGGCGCCGACTGGCTCGTGATGCCCGGCGCCGCCGGCCTGCAGGCCTTGCAGGAAACCGCGCAGGCCGCGGGCAGCCAGGTCGCGCTCTCGCGCCTGCTGACGCCGTTCGCCTCGGGCGCGGTGGTGCTGCTGTTCGCGCCCGCCTTCTCGCTGGCCGGTTTGCTGCACGGCCTGGGTGCCCGCGCGCTGGTGCCCGTGATCGAACAACCGCAGTCCAGCATCGACGCCTACGGCGCGGTCAAGCTGCTGGACGCGGCCGGCCTGGCGCCGGTGCTCGCCCCGCTGGCCTCTGGCGCGCCCGCCGCGCTGCAGACCGTGGTGCACACGGTGATCGACACCGCGCAGCGCCACCTCGGCCTGTCGCTGGACAGCTGGCCCGTCGCAACCTGGGCCCTGCGCGCGCAGGAAAGCGCGATCGAGAGACCCCGCCCGACCCATGCGCACGGCTACCACGGCCTGGTGCCCGGCGCCTCGCGCACCGGCCGCTCCACGGCCGCCGCCCCTTCTCTCTGGAGCTGAAGATGTACACCGCCAAAGGCACCCTCAACCGGGACGACCAGTTGCGCAAATACAGCCCGCTGGTGCGCCGCCTCGCTCACCACATGATCGCCAAGCTGCCGCCCAGCGTGGAGCTCGACGACCTGATCCAGGTCGGCATGATCGGCCTGACCGAAGCCATCGCGCGCTTCGAGCCCACCCAGGGCGTGCAGTTCGAGACCTTCGCCAGCCAGCGCATCCGCGGCGCGATGATCGACGAATTGCGCGAGGGCGACTGGATGTCGCGCGGCTCGCGCAAGAGCCAGAAAGACATCGAGCAGGCCGTGCACCGCCTGCAGCAGAAGCTGCACCGCGTGCCCAAGGAAAGCGAGATCGCCGCCGAGATGGGCATGAGCCTGGCCGACTACCAGCACCTGCTGGCCAAGGTGCGCGGCACCCAGCTCGTGTACCTGGAGGACATCAGCGGCAACAGCGACGACGAAGACGGCTTCCTGGACCGCCACATGGGCGACCACGAGGCCGACCCCTCGGCCGTGCTGCAGGACCACCGCATGCGCACCGCCCTGGTGGCCGCCATCAAGGTGCTGCCCGAGCGCGAACAGCAGATCATGTCGATGTACTACGAGCACGACATGAACCTGAAGGAGATCGCGGCCGTGCTGGGCGTGACCGAGTCGCGCATCTGCCAGCTGCACAGCCAGTCCATCGCGCGGCTGCGCTCCAAGCTGCGGGCGCATTGACGGAAATAGAAACACCCCCCTGCGCCGCTGACGCGGCTTCCCCCCTCCGTGGCGCGCCTTCGGCGCTTCGAGGGGGGACGGCAGCTTGGGCCGGCGGAGCCGGACCCTCGCTGCCTCTGACCAGTGCCGCGCGCCGGTAATGCCTCAGATGCGCTTGAAGAGGCCCGGGTAGTCGAGAACGATGCCGTCTTCGTCCACCGGCAGATCCACCTGGAATCCACTGCCGTCCAGGCTCTCGAAACGGTAGAGCCGCTCGGCCAGGCGCGTGTAGGCCTGGGGCTTGGCCTGCACCGTGAGTTCGGGGGCGCTTACCCAGGCCATGCGGAACTCGCGGCGCTCGCCCACGGCCATCGGCTCGCGCCGGATCGGAAAACTGTTGGTGAAGGGCGTGGGCCAGATGTCGATGTCCAGGCAGCCCTCCAGCTCGCGCAGCGCGCGGTTGTTGCCGTCGTGCCAGTGGCCCTGGCCGTCGGTGCGCAGGCTGAGCGCGCGCGAGGCCTGGGCGGTGTCCACCAGCAGGTCGGCCCGGCGCAACTGCCACGACCGTCCCCAGGCCAGTCGGTAGCTGAGCCGGAACGGGCCGCTGGTTTCATCGAATGCCAGCACCACGGCGCTGGCCTCGGTGTCCGACAGCAGCAGGTGCTCCAGTCCCACGCCCTCGTGGGTCGGGTTCCAGGTGGGCTGCCAGCAGAGGGTGCGGGTGTCGGTGTGGGCCATGGGGAAGCCTACTGCGCCAGCCGGGCTTCCTTCATCACCTCCACCATCTCGGCCTGCAGCTTGGGCATGAAGGCCTGCAGCTGTTGCTGCGAGGCCTCCATGGAGCGCTGCATCACCACCGGCATCTTGGCCACGAAGGCCTGGCCGACCGGGCTCTGGTAGAAGGCGATGAGGCCGTCGACCTCGGCCTGCTCGAAGTTCTCGCGGTAGATCTGCACCATCATGGGCTCCAGCTTGGCCCAGGTGATCTCCTCGCGCATCACCTTGGCCAGCCGCGCCGGCGCCAGCTCCATCACGCGCGCCTGCTGGGCCGTCAGCGCCTTGCCTTTCGTGGCGGCCTGCATGCCCTGGCGGATCATCTGCTCCATGTTGGCGTACAGGGTGTCCATCATCTTGTCCGACTGCGTGACCGACAGCAGCGTGGCGATGGAGGCGTCCGAAGGCGGGGCGGCGTGGGCCGACAGGGCCAGGGTGCTGGTGAGCAGGAGGGCGGCAAGGGTTTGTTTCATGGTCATGGCGGCGGCCTGCGGGTAAGGTTCAGGGAAGGTGATCGGACGATTGAAACACAGCGCCCGGGCCCCGCGCGGGTGGCCGCGTGGGCCGTTTGGAAAGGAGGAGGGATGTCCGCTGGAGACTGGAAAGAGCTGTACCAGGCGGCCTGCGAGGGCCGCATCGAGCTGGTGCGCTACCACGTGAGGGAGCGGGTGAACCTCGACCACGCGCACCCCGAGTACCTGTCCACGCCGCTGGTGGCCTGCATCCTGGCCCGGCAGGAGGCGGTGGCCCATCTGCTGCTGGACCACGGTGCCAACCCGCTGCTGCTGTCCGAGTTCGAGGCCCTCACACCGGTGCAGGCGGCGCGCCAGGCCGGACTGAGCGGGCTGGAGGCGCGGCTGCGCGCCATGGGGGCGCCGGACCCGGCCGCGCGGCAGCCGGCGCGGGGCGGCTGGCTCGCGCCCCTCCTGGGCCGCTGGCTGTGGTGGGCGAGGTGAACACGGGGTTGTTCGGCCTGGCCTAGGATGTGGGGTCCCCACCCCCACCGAGGTTTTTTCATGGTTCCCCTGAACGACTGGCTGCTCTTTGCCGGCGCGGCCCTGCTGATGGCGCTGACGCCCGGCCCCAACATGGTCTATCTGATCTCGCGCTCGATCTGCCAGGGCCGACGGGCCGGCGTGATCTCGCTGTTCGGCGTGGTGGCCGGCTTTCTGGTGCACATGTTCACCGCCGCGGTGGGCCTCACGGCGCTGTTCATGGCCGTGCCGCTGGCCTACGAGATCCTGAAGTGGGCCGGCGCGGCCTACCTGCTGTACCTGGCCTGGCAGGCGGTCAAGCCGGGCGCGCGCTCGCCCTTCGAGGCGCGCGACCTGCCGCAGGACTCGCCGCGCAAGCTGTTCGCCATGGGCTTTCTCACCAACCTGCTCAACCCCAAGATCGCGGTGTTCTACCTCGCGATCTTTCCGCAGTTCGTCTCGCCCGAGCATGGCTCGGTGTTCGTGCAGAGCGTGGTGCTGGGGCTGACGCAGATCGTCTTCAGTTTCAGCGTCAACCTGAGCATCGCCCTGTCGGCGGCGAAGCTGGCGCGCTGGTTCCAGCACAACCGCCGCTGGCTGGCGGTGCAGCGTTACGTGATGGGCGGTGTGCTGGCCGCGCTGGCGGTGCGGCTGGCCGCCGAGCAGCGCCGCGTGGCCTGACGCGCGGCCATGCTCAAGGTCATCGCCCAGGATTTCATCCGGCCCGAGTGCCTGGCCCAGGTCGAGCCGCTGTACCGCGAACTGGTGGAGAAGACCCGGCAGGAGCCGCTGTGTCTGGCCTACGAACTCTGCGTCAACCAGAAGGACCCGGGGCATTTCATCTTCATGGAGGCCTGGCCCGACCGGGCCGCGCTGGACGCGCATTGCCAGACCGAGCACTTCCGCCGGCTGGTGCCGCAGATCGACCAATGCCAGCGCCAGGCCGGCACCTTTTTGTTGATGGACGTGGTGGCCTGAAGGCCGTGCCCGGCGCTCAGCCTGCCGCCGGCGCGCGCGCGTAGCTCACGGTCAACATTTCCCACTGGTGGCGATCGGGCTGGTTCCAGTAGACGATGCGCCCGCCGTGGGCCGTGTCCACCTTCGAGTCGACCGGCCCGTGCACCAGGCTGCGGTAGGGGATGCCGGCGGCCTGAAGGCGCGCAAGGATGGCGTCGAACGCGTCCTCGCTCACGCGAAACGCGAAGTGGATGTTGGGCACGGGCCCATCCCACTGATCGAAGTCGAGGGTCAGGCCATCGTTGACGTAGACCGGTGCGAACGGCCCGATGCCGCTGGCGGACCAGGGCACGCCGAGCAGCTCGGCGAGTTGCCGCGCGGCGGCGATCTTGTCGCGAGATGGCACGAGCAGGTGATCGAGTTGAATGTTCATCGCGATGCCGCCGTGCGCCTGGGCCGTCGGTGTTCAGTAGGAGCGCAGCGCGATGCCCCAGCGGCCGGCCGAGCGGGTCACGATCCAGAGGTTGTGGTACCGGTTGAGCACCTCGCCCGCCGCGGTGCGCCGGGTGTAGTCCACCAGGAAGTGCACCTTGTCGGCGCTCGCCAGCACGGGGGTGATCGACTCGGTTTGTGTGCGCGCCCAGCCCGTGGCGCGCAGGCTGGTGAAAAAGTCGCTCGGGAGCTGGCCCGGCGCGAACCATTCCAGGCGGTGCGAGCCGGAGAGCATGGTGTGCGGGAAGTTCAGCTCGGCATCCATGCCGACCAGGTCTTCGGCGTTGAAGGCGGTGGCGAAACGGTCGATGCAGGCCCAGGCTTCCACCGTGTCTGCGCTGTTCACACTGTCGGGGGTGGGGTTCTCGTTCATGGCTGGAGCGAAAAATGGGTCACTTGTCCATCATGGTGGCGCCCGCGCAAAAAGGCGTCAACCCTGCTGGCAGAGCGCGCCGGGGTGTTCCCAGCCGGAGCCATTGCGGGGCCATTCGACCAGCACGCCTTCTTCGGTCTGGGCGACCACGCGGCCGTCCACGCGGTCCAGGCTGCCTTTGTGAAGGCGGTTGACACGGGCGCCGGCAGCGAACTGGGGCGTCTGGAAATAGGATTTGAGCAATTCGATCATGGTGTGGGTCTCGGGATCGGGATGAGGGTCAGAAGGCGCCATGGTGGTGGTGGCCTCGGTGGGCCTGGTCCCAACGGCGTTGCATGTCCTCCAGCTGGTGGAGGCTCTTGGCGGTGCTGAGGTATTCCTCCAGCCCGTCGGAAGCGCCGGCGGCGGCGCGGCGGAAAAAGCTGGCCAACGGCACCAGCCAGTCGGGTCCACAGGGAAGTGATGAGGGTGTTCATGGCAATCAATCTAAGGGTTAACCCGTATTTTAGAAGGGCTGCCGCTAAAAAGGTATATCCATCAGATTGGCTAATGAGATATCAGAGGCGATCTCTCAAAGGACCTTCTGGATACGGATGGATTCTGTAGACGTAAAAAAACCGGCAGATGCCGGTTTTTGACGGGAGAAGAAGAGACTCAGGCGGTCAGGAAGCCGCGCCCCGCGCCGCCGAGCGGTGAGGGTTTGACCATGCGGCCATAGGTGGGCTGGCGCTGCAGCGACTGCTGGGGCAGCAGGCTGGCGACTGCGCGTTCGTTCTGGGCGTTGGAGCGCAGCACGGCCTGGCGCAGCTGGGCGAAACGCTGCGCGGCGCTCTGGGTGTCGCGGCGCAGCGCGCTGTCGGGGTCGGCGAAAGCCGGCGTGCGGGGGGCTTGCTGCAGCACTGCCTGCATGGCCGCGCTGGCCTGTTCCACACCGGGCGCATCGCCGCGCAGCAAGGCGGCTTCGAGCGCATCGAGTTCGGCCTGCAACGAGTCGATCCAGGGTTGGTGGGGCGTCGTCGTTGCGGCTGAGGTCATGGTGCGGTCGGTGGGGGGTGGAGAAATCAGGCCTTGCTGCCGTTGAGCATTTCGGCGGCGTTGGCCAGCATCTTGTCGGCGATGGCTTCGGGATTCACCTGGAAGGTCCCGTTGGCGATCGCCGCTTTCATGGCTTCGACTTTTTCCGTGTTGAACACCTCGTTGCCGCCCGAGCCCAGGGCCGAGACGGTGGAGGGGGACAGCGTCACGGTCACGCCCTGCGGCTTGGCCGTGGGGGCGCCTGCGGCGGCCAGTTCGGCGACCGCTGCGGGTTTTTCGGCGGCCTTCTGGGGACCACCGGCCACGGAACCTATATAGGAATCGGGTGACGAATCGACTTTCATTTCACGCTCCAAACCCTGTAGTCAGGGTGATGTGTGAGAACTATCGACCTGGGTGGAACGAACTTTAGGCATTTTTGAGGAGCCGGTTCGGGCAATCCGTCACGTTGGCGGGGCCGTTGCGGACGTCCGGCTCAAAGCGCCATCTCAACGGTCTGGTCTTCCTGCACCAGACCGGTGACCACCCGCCCGCCGGGCAGGCGGATGCGGGCGGACTGCCCGACCAGGCCGGCGGTGAGCGCCAGGCCGGTCACGGAAATGCTGAACCCGGTGCCGTTGCTGTTGACCCGCACCTGGTCGCCCGCGGCGAAGGCCTTGGTCGGGCGCACCATGTTCTGGCGGATCGCCAGGCCCGGGGTGAGGGCGAAGGCGGTTTCCTGGCCGATCCACATCTCGGGGCGGGCCAGCACCGTGGCGGGGCTGGCCGCCCAATCCACTTCGGCCAGTTCGGCGTCTTCTTGAGTGAGGGTGGCACCGGCGTCCACCGGGCGCTTGATCACCCAGGCCGGGCCGAAGGCCTTGACCGTGACCGGCACGAAGACGTTCCAGCGCGAAGGGCCCTCGACGCAGCGCAGGCCGATGCGGCTGCGGCCCCACAGGCGCGAGCCGGCCGGCAGGTGGGGCTCGACCCTGGCGCAGGGCGCCAGGCGCAGGCGGGTGTCGAGCGCGCCCATCACGACCTCGGTGCGCAGGGGCAGGGCCTCGTCTTTCGGGATCGCGGCCTCCAGCGCGGGCTGCAGCCACGCGCGCGCGGTCTTCTCCAGTTCGTCGGTCTGGTTGTTCGCGTGGGCCGTGCCCAGGCCCGGCAGCAGCAGGGCCAGGGCCCAGCCGCAGGCGGCGAGCAGGCGGTGCAGGGTGGGGCGCATGGGCGGTCTCCGATGGGTGGTCCGGCCTGCACTGTAGGCCGGCGGCCGCCCGGACAAAGGCGGGAAATGGCTTGCAAAGCGGCGCTTGTTCCGGCCATTGGCGACCCTCAAGATTTCCATAATTCGTCCAACCCCCGGTATCTGGGCCTCCCTCTGGAGACCCGAGCCGGCCCCCAACCTTGCTGGAGTGGACGATGCTTGAACAGATGACCGGCCGGCTGGACTTCCATGCCAACGCCCTGCTGCTGCGCTCGCAGCGCCAGCAGGTGATCGCCAGCAACATCGCCAACGCGGACACGCCCGGCTACGTCGCGCGCGACTTCGATTTCGCCAGCGCGCTCAAGAACGTCTCGGGCATGCAGACCGGCGCCACCGCCGGCGTGACCCAGACCAACGCCCAGCACATGCGCCTGGGCACCACCAGCGCGGGCCCGGCCCGGCCCGACATGGCCTACACGGTGCAGACCCAGCCCAGCCAGGACGGCAACTCGGTCGACCTCGACCGCGAGCGCGCCAACTTCGTGGACAACAGCGTGCGCTACGAGTCCACGCTGCGTTTCATCAATGGTCACGTGAAGACCATGCTCAGCGCCATCACCGGCCAATGAGCTGAAAGGACCCTGTCATGTCGATGTTCTCCATCTTCGGTGTCTCGGGCAGCGCGGTCAGCGCGCAGTCCCAGCGCCTCAACGTGGTGGCCTCCAACCTGGCCAACGCCGACGCGGTGGCCGGCCCGGATCGCCAGACCTACAAGGCGCGCCACATCCTGTTCCAGACCGTGCCCATGGGCGGCGAGGGCAATGCGGGCGTGAAGGTGCAGAACATCGTGGAGAGCGACGCCCCGGGCCGCCGCGTGCACAACCCCACGCACCCCAGCGCCGACGCCGAAGGTTATGTGACGCACGCCAACGTGAACCCGGTCGAGGAGATGGTCAACATGATCTCGGCCTCGCGCTCGTACCAGAACAACGTCGAGGTCATGAACACGGCCAAGTCGCTGTTGCTCAAGACCCTGCAAATGGGGCAATGAGCCCGACTTTTGGAAAGACCTGACCCATGTTCATGACCCCCATCGACATCAGCAAGCTGGGCAACACGCCCGGCAGCACGACCGGCACCTCGGCCCAGAACAGCATGGACCCGAAGGCCTCGCAGGACCGCTTCCTCAAGCTGCTGGTCGCGCAGCTCAACAACCAGGACCCGTTGAACCCGATGGACAACGCGCAGATGACGACCCAGATGGCGCAGATCAACACGGTCAGCGGCATCCAGGAACTCAACGCGACGCTCAACAACATGGCCGCGCAGTTCTCCTCGCAGACCGCGCTGCAGGGCACCTCGCTGATCGGCCGCGAGGCCCTGCTGCCGGGCGACAAGCTCACCTTCAAGGACGGCCAGGCCAAGGCGGCGTTCTCGCTCGACACCAAGGCCACCGACGTGAAGGTCGACATCATGGGCACCAACGGCGAGGTCATCAAGACCGTCGAGATGGGCGCGCTGGGCAGCGGCCTGCACCGCTTCAACTGGGACGCCGAGGGCGTGGACCCTGCGACGGTCAAGGGCTTCAAGGTGCGCGCGGTCGACGGCAGCGAACCCGTGGACACCGTGTCGCTGCAGCGCATGACCGTGGACTCGGTGAGCTTCTCCGGCGGCTCCATCTACATGCTGCTGCAGGACGGCAGCACCCGCGCCTACAACGACGTGCTCGCGTTCATGTGAGCGCCTGAGCCTTTTCCCACACACCGCTTTCCCCTCCTAAGGACATCACCATGGCATTCCAGCAAGGACTCTCCGGCCTGAACAGCGCCAGCCGCAACCTCGACGTGATCGGGCACAACATCGCCAACGCCAACACGGTGGGCATGAAGAGCTCGCGCGGCGAGTTCGGCGAGCTCTACGCCAGCTCCGTGAACGCGGCCGGCGGCGTGAACTCCGGCATCGGCGTGGCGCTGACCACCGTGTCGCAGCATTTCACGCAGGGCAACATCACGGTGACGGGCAACGACCTGGACGTGGCCATCAACGGCTCGGGCTTCTTCGAACTCAACATGCCCAATGGCACGGTCGCCTACAGCCGCGCCGGCATGTTCAAGCTCGACAGCAGCGGCAACATCATCACCAACGGCGGCGCCAACCTCATGGGCTACCCGACCGCGCCCGATGGCACGCGCCTGAGCTTCGACACGCAGCCGCTGCGCCTGCCCACCGGCGGCCCGATCCCCGCGCGCCAGACCACCAATATCCTGGCCGAATTCAACCTCGACGCGCGCGCACCGGTGGCCTCCACGCAGACGCCGCCCACGCCGCTGTCCACCTACGGCACGTCCCTGGTCGCCTACGACTCCCAGGGCCTGGAGATCCCGGTGGCGCTGAGCTTCGAGAAAATCGGCAACAACCAGTGGAACGTGTACACCGGCGTCAACGGCGCCGACCCCGCGGCGTCCACGCCCTTCGTCGTGAGCTTCCTGCCGGACGGTTCGCTCGATCCGGCCTCGACGATTCCGCAGCTCACGCTGACCTCGCCCAACGACCCCACGGTGACCTTCAACGTCGATCTCGACTTTGGTGCCGCGACGCAGTTCGGCACCAACTTCGCCGTCAGCGACCTGGACCAGGACGGTTATCGCCCGGGCCAGTTCCTGGGTCTGAAGATCGGCGAGGACGGTCTGGTCAGCGGCCAGTACTCCAACGGTGAAACCCGCGCCGCGGGCCAGATCGCGCTGGTCAACTTCCGCAACACGCAAGGCCTGCAGCCCACCGGCGGCGGCAACTGGACGGCCACCTTCACCTCGGGCGACCCGCTGCACGGCGAGCCCGGCACGGGCAACTTCGGCGCCCTGCGCTCGGGGGCGCTGGAAGACTCCAACGTCGACATCACGGCCGAGCTGGTCAACATGATGACCGCGCAGCGCACCTACCAGGCCAACGCCCAGACCATCAAGACGCAGGACCAGGTGCTGAGCACCCTCCTGAACATGCGCTGATCCAGATCCGCGCCTGAGCTGAACGAAGGAGCCCCGCATGGACCGCATGATCTACACCGCGATGACCGGCGCCAACGCCGCGCAGTACCGGCAGCAGGTGCTGGCCAACAACCTGGCCAACGTGTCCACGCCGGGCTTTCGCGCCGAACTCTCGACCTTCCGCGCGGTGCCGGTGCGCGGCGACGGCGCGAGCACGCGCGTGTTCGCCCTGGAAGCCACGCCCGGCCATTCCGACCTGCCCGGTTCGATCGCCGCCACCGGCCGCAACCTGGACGTGGCCGCGCGCGGCAACGCCTATTTCGCGGTCCAGGGGCTGGACGGCACCGAGGCCTACACCCGCGCGGGCGCGCTCGAAATCAACCAGGACGGCACCCTGGTCAGCGGCCAGGGCCTGCCCATGTTGGGCGATGGCGGACCGATCGTGGTGCCCGAAGGCGCGCGCGTGGACATCGCCTCCGACGGCACCGTGAGCACGCGCGTGGGCAACCAGCCTTCGCAGACCGTGGGCCGCCTCAAGATGGTCATGCCCGACGCCGACAACCCGCTGCGCCGCAGCGAGGACGGCCTGTTCCGCGGCCCGCAGGGCGACCCGCTGCCCGCGAGCGACGTGGCCCGCCTGCAGGACGGCGCGCTCGAAGGCTCCAACGTCAATCCCATGGAGGCCATGGTCGGCATGATCGCCGTGGCCCGCCAGTTCGAGGTGCAGATGCGCATGTTGCAGAACGGCGAAACCAACGACAAGACCGCCAGCCAGCTGCTGAGCATGAACGGCTAATCACTTTCCCCTTGCGGAGCACACCATGATCAATTCGCTGATGATTTCCAAGACCGGCATGCAGGCGCAGCAGATGCAGCTGGACGTGATCTCGAACAACCTGGCCAACGTGTCCACCAACGGCTTCAAGCGCGCCAACGCGGTGTTCGAAGACCTGATGTACCAGAACCTGCGCCAGGTGGGCGCCAACACGGCCGAGCAGGCCGAGCTGCCCACGGGCCTGCAAGTGGGCCTGGGTGTGCGCACCGTCGCCACCTCGCGCAACTTCTCGCAGGGCAGCCTGCAGCAGTCGGACAACCCGCTGGACATCGCGGTCAACGGCAACGGCTTCTTCCAGGTCGAGATGCCCGACGGCACCACCGCCTACACGCGCGACGGCAGCTTCAAGGCCGACGCGCAGGGCCGCATCGTCACCAACAGCGGCTACCCGCTCACCGCCGGCATCACCGTGCCGGCCGAGGCGCAGAGCATCACCGTCTCGTCCGATGGCGTGGTCACCGTCAAGCTGCCGGGCAACCCCGCGCCGCAGCGGGTGGGCGCCATCGAGCTGGCCAGCTTCATCAACCCGGCCGGCCTGGAGCCCATGGGCCAGAACCTCTACGCCGAGAGCCTGGCGTCGGGCAACCCCATCAACGGCGCACCCAACTCGGCCGGCATGGGCTCGCTGATGCAGGGCTACGTCGAAACCTCCAACGTCAACGTGGTGCAGGAACTGGTGACCATGATCCAGACCCAGCGCGCGTATGAAATGAATTCCAAGGCGATCCAGACATCCGACCAGATGCTGCAGCGCCTGAGCCAGCTGTAAGGACCCGCCATGTTGCGCATCGCCCTCATCCTGTCGCTCGCCGTGCTCGCCTCCGGTTGCGAAACCCTCCAGCGCACGCCCCAGGTGGACCTGGTGCCGGCCCAGCCGGTGCGCTACGCGCAGCAGGCCCCCATGGCCGCGCCCACCGTCACCGTCGCGCCCAGCGGCAGCCTGTTCCAGGCCGTGAGCTACCGGCCCGCGTTCGAAGACCCGCGCGCGCGCATGCCAGGCGACATCCTCACGGTGCAGATCACCGAGCGCATCAACGCGACGCAGAAGTCCTCGTCGTCGGTGGACCGCACCGCCAACGCGTCGGCCGGCGTCTCCGCGCTGCCCTTCATCAGCCCCAGCAGCTCGCTGCTGGGCAAGCTCGACGTGGGCGCGAATTCGTCCAACAAGTTCGCCGGCAACGGCGAGACCGAGAACGCCAACACCTTCACCGGCTCCATCACCACCACGGTGCAGGAAGTGCTGCCCAACGGCCACCTGCTGGTGGTGGGCGAGAAGCAGATCGGTGTGAACCAGAACGTGGACGTGCTGCGTTTCTCCGGCACGGTGGACCCGAAACAGATCCGCCCCGGCAACGTGGTCGCCTCCACCCAGGTCGCGAATGTGCGCATCGAGTCGCGCGGGCGCGGCCAGCAGGGCGAAGCGCTCTCAATTGGCTGGTTGGCACGGTTCTTTTTGACCGTTCTCCCGTTCTGATGCCGTTGCATGATGGCTCACCCCTTTGCTGGGGCTCCGTGGGAACCATGACATGACTATCGACCGACTGTTCCAAAACTTGATGCTGTTGTGCGGCGTGCTGCTCTGCCTGCCCGCCGCCGCCCAGGCGATCCGCATCAAGGAGATCGCGGCGGTGCAAGGCGTGCGCAGCAACCAGCTGACCGGCTATGGCCTGGTGGTGGGGCTGGACGGCACGGGTGACCAGACCACGCAGATGCCCTACACCACGCAGAGCCTGAACAACTACCTGCAGCAGCTGGGTCTCTCGCTGCCGCCGGGCACGAACATGCAGTTGAAGAACGTGGCGGCCGTGATGGTCACCGCGCAACTGCCCGCCTTCGCCCAGCCCGGCCAGGCCATCGACGTGACCGTGTCCTCGGTTGGCAACGCCAAGTCGCTGCGCGGCGGCACGCTCATCACCACACCGCTCAAGGGCGCCGACGGCGAGATCTACGCGCTCGCGCAAGGCAACCTGCTGGTCGGCGGCGCGGGCGCCTCGGCCGGCGGCAGCAAGGTGCAGGTCAACCACCTGAGCGCGGGCCGCGTGCCCGGCGGCGCGCAGGTGGAGCGCGCGGTGCGCAGCGCCCTTCGCCCTGGGCGACACCATCGACCTGGGCCTGAACTCCAACGACTTCCAGACCGCCAGCCGCGTGACCGACGCCATCAACAAGGTGATGGGCGCCGGCGTGGCCAGTGCCATGGACGGCCGCGTGGTGCGCCTGCGCGCGCCGGCCGATCCGAGCCAGCGCGTGAGCTTCCTGGCCAAGGTGGAAGACATCCGCCTGGACGCCACCATCCCCATGGCGCGCGTCATCATCAATTCGCGCACCGGCTCCATCGTGATGAACCAGGCCGTCACGCTCGGCGCCTGCGCCGTCTCGCACGGCAACCTCTCGGTGAGCATCAGCTCCACCCCGGTGATCAGCCAGCCCAACCCGCTGTCCGTGGGCGGGCAGACCGTGGTGACCGAGAAGGCCGACATCCAGATCCGCCAGGACAAGGGTTCGCTCGTCAAGATCGACACCGCGCCGCAACTCTCCGACGTGGTGCGCGCCCTGAACTCGCTCGGCGCCACGCCGCAGGACCTGCTCGCCATCCTCCAGGCGATCAAGGCGTCCGGCGCGATGAACGCGGAGCTGGAGGTCATCTAAGTGAATACGCGTCCGCTCACGCCCAGCGGCCTGGCCGCCGACCCGACAGCGCTCAACGCGCTGCGCTACGGCTCGGGCAAGGGCGACGACAAGGCCGCGCTGAAAGAAGCGGCCAAGCAGTTCGAATCGCTCTTCATGCGCGAACTCATCAAGAGCATGCGCGAGGCGACGCAGAAGTCCGGCCTGATGGACGGCGAGGGCAGCAACCTGGGCATGGACCTGCTCGACCAGCAGTTCTCGGTGCAGCTCTCGGGCCTGCCCGGCGGGCTGTCCGAAGCGATCGAGCGCCAGCTCGGTCGCCAGATGACCAACACCGACGCCACCCGGGGTGGCGGCAGCGGCGCCCTCTCCGCCACCGGCGACACCAGCACCGTGGGCCGAGTGAACGCGGGCCCGCGCCAGGCCGGTTTCGTGGAGCAGCACAGCGAGGCCGCGGCCACCGTGGCGCGCGAGTCCGGCATTCCCGCCAGCTTCATGATCGGCCAGGCCGGCCACGAGACCGGCTGGGGCCGCAGCGAGATCAAGCATGCCGACGGCACGCCCTCGCACAACCTGTTCGGCATCAAGGCCACGGACAGCTGGAAGGGCAAGGTCGCCGAAATCACGACCACCGAGTACATCAACGGCGAGCCGCGCAAGGTGACGGCCAAGTTCCGCGCCTACGACTCCTACGCCGATTCGTTCCGCGACTACGCGCGCCTCATCGGCAACAGCCCACGCTACGAAGGCGTGATGGACCAGCTGCATTCCGTGCAAGGCTTTGCCAGCGGCCTGCAGAAGGCCGGTTACGCCACCGACCCCCAGTACGCGGCCAAACTCAGCCGCGCGATCAACTCCACCCTGAGCCTGCAGCGGGCGCAGGGCTGAAAGAGAGCACGCCATGTCCGCCCTCAACATCGGCGCCCGCGCGCTCAATGCCAACCTCGCGGCCCTGCAGGTCATCGGCAACAACATCGCCAACGTCAACACGCCTGGCTATTCGCGCCAGAACGTGATCCAGCAGTCGTCGGGCTACCAGCAGATGGGCAACGGCTACTTCGGCATGGGCGTGGAGATCGCCACCGTCGAACGTTCGCACAACCAGTACCTCACGCGCGAAGCGCAGAAGGCCGGCTCCGTGGCCTCCGCCGATGCGCTGCGCTATGCGCGCCTGCAGCAGCTGGAAAGCGCCTTCCCCACCGGCTCGGCGGGCCTGGGCACGGCGCTCAACGACATGCTCAACGCCTGGACCGATGTCTCGTCCTCGCCCGGCAACCTGACCGCGCGCGTGGTCGTGATCGCCAAGGGCGAAGAACTCGCCTCCCGCCTGCGCAACACCGCCAGCCAGATCGACTCGCTGCAGCACACCACCAAGCAGCAGGTCGGTGGCGCGGTCAACATCATCAACGGCCTGGCGCAGGACCTGGCCAAGGTCAACGCGCGCATCACCGAGAGCCAGGGCAACGGCCACACACCCAACGACCTGCTCGACCAACGCGACAAGATCCTGGGCGACATCAACAAGTACGTGCAGACCACCAGCGTGCCCGCAGCCGACGGCAGCGTGAGCGTGTTCATCGCCGGCAGCCAGCCGCTGGTGCTGGGCACGCGCGCCAACGCGCTGGCCGTGGGGCAGGACAGCACCGACAGCGCGCGCGTGGCGCTCTCGTTCGTGCAGGGCGGCGTGAGCACCCCGATTCCGGACGCCAGCCTGGGTGGCGGCGAACTCGCCGGCCTGATGCGCTTCATGAACGAAGACCTGGTCGACGTGCAGAACCTGCTGGGCCGCATGGCGCTGGCCACGGCCACCACGGTGAACAACCAGCACAAGCTGGGCGTGGACCTGCAGGGCAACCCGGGCCAGAACTTCTTCAACCAGCCCGCTGGGGCCGTGGGCCTGCCCCGGCCGGGGAACAACGGCACCGCCGAAATCAGCGCCAGCGTGGCCGACCCGACCGCGCTCGTCGCCTCCGACTACGAGCTGCGTTTCGAGACCGGCGGCATGAGCGTGGTGCGCCTGTCCGACGGCACCTCCACCCCCGTGACGTCCCTGCCCGCCGTGGTCGACGGCCTCACCTTCAACCTCGACAACGGCGCCGGCTCGCCGGGCGACCGCTTCCTGGTGCGCCCCTACGCCGCCGCCGCGCGCGACCTGCAGGTGGCGATCGGCTCGCCCGACAAGCTGGCCGCGGCCAGCCCGGTCATGGTCACGCCCGGCACCGGCAACTCCGGCGGCCTGAGCGTGGAGAGCCTGTACGCCTCGTCGGCTTCGCCCAACCTCACCGACCCGGTCACCATCACCTTCCTGGCCGACGGCAGCTTCACCGCCACCGGCCTGGGCCCGGGCAACCCGCCGCCCGACAACCCCGGCCCGCCGCCGAGCTACAACTTCAAGCCAGGCCAGTCCATCACCCTCAACGGCTGGAGCCTCACCATGCGCGGCAGCCCGGGCGCGGGCGACACCTTCAGCATCGGCGCCGCGCCCGCTGGCGCGATCTCGCAGAACGCGGGCAACGGCGCCGGCATGCTGGGCCTGCGCGACCTGCCCACCTACGGCGGCGTGCCGCTCTCCGATGGCTACGTCAGCCTGTTCTCCGACATCGGCACACGCGTGCAGGGCGCCAAGTTCGCCGCGGACTTCTCGGCCAACGTCGCCAACACCGCCGAGACCGCGCGCGCCAACGTGGCCGGCGTCAACCTCGACGAAGAAGCCGCGCGCCTGCTGCAGTACCAGCAGGCCTACCAGGCCTCGGCGAAATTCCTCCAGATCGCCCAGAGCACCTTCGACAGCCTGTTGCAGACCGTGGGTCGCTAGATATGAACACCCCCCTGCGCCGCTGCGCGGCTTCCCCCCTCTCTGGCGCGCCTTCGGCGCTTGGAGGGGGAACGGCATCTTGGGCCGGCGGAGCCGGACCCTCGATGCCTCTGGAAGCTCGTCGGCTCGCCGACGCCTGAACGTTTGAGGAACTGCCATGCGAATCTCCACCGCCCACAGCTACGACAACACCATCGCCATCCTGACCCGCCGCCAGGCCGAACTGGCCGCGCAGCAGGAGCGCGTGTCCACCGGCCTGCGCGTGCAGAAGGCCAGCGACGACCCGGTGGCCGCCACGCTGGCCGAAACCGCCGCCAACCGCCTGGCCCGCACCACGGCCGACATGCGCGCGCTGGAAGCCTCGCGCGCCAGCCTGCAACAGGCCGAGAGCGGCCTGAAGGAATCGGGCGACCTGATCCAGCGCGTGCGCGACCTGCTGGTGACCGCCGGCAACGCCACCTTCACCGACGCCGAACGCGAAGACGTGGCCAAGCAGCTCGAAGGCCTGCGCGAGCAGCTCATCGCCGTGGCCAACCGCAAGGACAACGCCGGCCGCACCCTCTATGGTGGCCTGGGCGGTTCTTCCACGCCCTTCGTGGACCTCTACGGCCCCAGCGGCAGCGGCGTGCAGTTCGACGGCCAGCGCGGCCAGGCCGCCGCCGGCAACAGCTCGCTGCCGCAGGCGCTCGACGGCGACGCCATTTGGATGCGCGTGCCCCAGGGCAACGGCACCTTCACGCTCGGCGTTCCCACCAGCAACGCCGGCAACGTGAGCACCACCATGGGCAACGTCACCAACGCCGCGGCGCTCACCGGCGACGACTACGACATCACCTTCGCCGAGGTCGGCGGCGTGATGCAGTACACCGTGACCAACGCCACCACCGGCACGCCGGTGCCTGGCCATGTCGGCCAGCCCTACGTGGCCAACAAGACCATCGAATTCGACGGCATGTCGCTGGAGCTGCGCGGCAAACCCGCCGCCGGCGACCGCGTGGAACTGCGGCCCGTGACCACCACCACCGACATCTTCTCGGTCGTGCAGAACGCCGTGGACGCGCTGCGCTACAACGGCCCCAACGAAAGCGCGTACCACGCCCAGGCCATGGCGCGCGCCATGACCGAGGTGGACGCCGGGCACGACCGCGTGCTCGCCGCTCGGGGCCGGGCCGGTGAATGGCTCAACCGCGCCGACTCGCTCAACTCCCAGATGGAAGACGGCTCGATTGCCCTCAAGACCGAGAACGCCCGCCTGGTCGAACTCGACCCGATCAAGGGCCTGTCCGACCTGCAGACCCAGCAGCTCGGCCTGGAGGCCGCCATCAAGACCTACGCACAGGTGCAGCGCCTGTCGCTCTTCCAGGTGATCAATTGACCTGCGTTCCCCTCTTCTCATGATCATCAGCCACACCGTGTTGGACAGCATCGCACTGGGCTACGAGCCCGTGTGGAACCGCGCGCGCGAACTCGCCGCCGTGCGCATGGGCGTGCGCGCCGTGCACCCCGAATCCGTCGACGCGGCCCACCTCATGCAGGCCCTGGGCGACGACTGGCCCGCCAGCGCGCCGGTGCTCATCCTCAGCGTGGACAGCCCTCGGCTGCTGCAGCAGGCGCTGGCCTGCGCGCCCGTGCAGAACACCTGGCTCGAAGTGCCCGCCGCCCTGTTCGAACAGCCCGAGACCCTGGCCCGCCTCACGGCCGGGGCCCGGCGCGGGCACCGGCTGCTGCGCCGCACCGACCTGGCCGCCGTGCGCGGCGAGGGCCTGGCCCCGGCCGATGCGCGCAACCTGCTCAAACTCGGCGCCGAATCCGTGCCGGCCGGTCTGATCGGCCAACTGGTCGAAGGCGTCACCACGCAAACCCTGGCGCGCCAGTGCCTGGACGACGCCGGCGCCTGGGGCGTGCTCGGCTGGCCCGACAGCGACGTGCTGCACGCGCACCGCCACCAGCCGCTGAACTACGACGGTGCCGTGGTCAAGCAGATCCTCATGGCCATCGGCGACGAAGACTGCTCCATCGAACACCTGGAGCGCCTGGTGCGGCAAGACCCGGTGCTGGTCTACCGCATCCTGCTGATGGTCAACTCCGCCGCCTTCGGCGGGCGCCACGAAATCGGCTCGCTGCGCCACGCCTTGATGATGCTGGGCTTTCGCGAGCTGGGCCGCTGGCTGGCCGAGCAACTGCCCAGCAGCGAAGCCGACCGCGACCTGCACCCCGTGCGCTACGCCATGGTGATGCGCTCGCGTCTGGCCCAGCACCTGCTGGCCACCGGCTCCGAAGACAACCTGCGCGGCGAGGTCTACACCACCGCCTTGCTCTCGCAACTCGACCGCCTGCTGCACCAGCCGCTGGGCGAACTGCTCAACCGACTGCCCCTGTCGGGCCGGGTGTTCGACGCCGTGCTGCGCCACGACGGCCCCTACCACCCGCTGCTCGACGTGGCGCGCGCCCTGGGCGAACCCGCCCAGCTGCACCGCCTGCCGGCGGTGTGCCAGCGCCACGACATCAGCCTGGAGCACGCCAACCGCGCGCTCATCCGCATGCTGCGCCACCAGCCGCGACCACGCCAGCCCGAGGTCCGAGCGACTGACCTAGCGGGCTCGGGCGGCGCGCTACGATGGAGACCATCATGACCTCCGCGCCCCCCGCCTCCACCCCCCACCACACCAGCGCGCTCGTGCTGTTCTCCGGTGGACAAGACTCCACCACCTGCCTGGCGCACGCGCTCTCGCGCTACCCGCGCGTGGAAACCATCGGTTTCGATTACGGCCAGCGCCACAGCGTGGAAATGACCGCGCGCCTCAACGTGCTGCGCGAGCTGCGGCAACGCTTCCCCGCGTGGTCGCAGCGGCTCGGTGAAGACCACGTGCTCGACCTCGGCGTGCTCGGCAAGGTCAGCGAAACCTCGCTCACGCGCGACATGGCCTTTCGCATGGAAGAAAACGGCCTGCCCAACACCTTCGTGCCCGGGCGCAACCTGCTGTTCCTCACGCTGGCCGCCGCCCTGGCCTACCGGCGCGGCATCCAGGTCATCGTCACCGGCGTGTGCGAAACCGACTTCTCGGGCTACCCCGACTGCCGCGACGACACCATGAAGGCGCTGCAGGTCGCGCTCTCGCTCGGCATGGACCACCGCTTCCTGATCGACACCCCACTCATGTGGATCGACAAGGCCGCCACCTGGCGCCTGGCACACGAGCTGGGTGAAAACGCGCTGCTGGTGGGCGGCGGCAACTCGCTGGTGGACCTGATCGTCGAACACACCCACACCTGCTACCTCGGCGACCGCGAACACCGCCAGCCCTGGGGGTACGGGTGTGGCGGGTGCCCGGCGTGTGAGTTGCGCGCGAAGGGGTGGGCGGCCTACGCCGCGCCGGTGGCTTGATCAGGCGCCGTCGGCGCGGCTGATGTCCAGCCGGTAACGCGCCCCGCCCGCCGCCGCCTGCTCGTTGGCCCGCAGCGCCCAGCGCTGCCGGTGGTGCGCGGCCAGGGTGGAGCGGTGGGCGATGGAGACGATGGCGCCGTGCGCCTGCTTCACCCGTTCCACCAGGCGCTGGTAGATGGTCGCTTCGGCTTCTTCGTCGAGCGCGCTGGTGGCTTCGTCGGCCAGCACCCAGGCCGGTTTCTTGAGCATCACGCGCGCGATCGCCAGGCGCTGCCGTTCGCCGCCCGAGAGTTTCTGGCTCCAGGCGTCTTCGCGGTCGAGCTGGTCGGTCAGCGCCGGCAGCAGGGCCTCGTTCAGGACATCGCGCAGGGCTTCGTCGGTGTAGTTCTCCGCCGGGTCAGGGTAGGCCAGGGCGTCGCGCAGGCGGCCGTCGGGGAAGTAGGGCCGCTGCGGGATGAACATGGTGTCCTTGGGCAGGCCCACGCGGCCCAGCGCGTGCGGCCAGATGCCGGCGAGGGCGCGGAACAGGCTGGACTTGCCGCTGCCCGAGGGGCCGTGCAGCAGCACGGTGTCACCGGGCTTCACGTCCAGGTCCACGCCGGCGAGCAGCGTGCTGCCGCCGGGCAGGGCCACGGTGAGGTCTTGCGCGTGGATGCCGTCGGCCGACTCGTTGAGCGAAAGGTCGTCGCGCGTCTGCGACTGGTGCGACAGGCTGGCCTCGAAGCCCACCAGGCGGTCGGTGGTGGCTTTCCAGACCGCCAGGGCCATGTAGTTATCGACCAGCCAGGACAGCGAGTCCTGCACGCGGCCGAAGGCGGAGTTGATCTGCATCAGCTGGCCGAGCTGGATGGCGCCGCTGAAATAGCGCGGCGCGGCGACGATCATGGGAAAGATGATGGCGGCCTGAGAGAAGAAGCTGCTGAACCAGGTGAGCTGTTTCTGGTTGCGGATGAGGGCGAAGTAGTTGCCCATCACGTCGCGGAAGCGCACATCCAGGTGGCGGCGCTCCACCTGCTCGCCGCCGTCGAGTGCGATGGATTCGCTGTACTCGCGCACGCGCACCATGTGGTGGCGGAAGTTGGCTTCCAGCATCTGCTGCTGGAAGTTCAGCCGCACCTGCGGCCGGCCGATCCAGTGCGCGATGGCGCTGCCCACCGCGCAGTACAGCACGGCGGCCCACACCATGTAGCCGACGATTTCCAGTTCGCCGCCGCCCAGGAAGCCGGGCAGCGGGACGTTGATGGAGCCGCTGAGCGTCCAGAGGATGCCGACGAAGCTCACCAGGGTGATGAGGGCGTTGAACATGCCCATGGACAGCGTGACGGTGTAGCTGGTGAAGAGGTTGAGGTCTTCCTGGATGCGCTGGTCCGGGTTGTCGGGGTTGCCGTGCTCGTCGGCGGTGAAGCGCGCCAGCTCCATGCGGTAGAAGGCCTTGTTGCGCCAGCCAGCGGCCCATGTAGTGGTCGGTGAGCCAGACGCGCCAGCGCAGCTGCAGGATCTGCGTGAGGTAGAACTTGTAGACCGCGAGCACGATGTAGATCAGCGCCAGCCAGCCGAAGCGCCCGATCTGCTGCCAGAACACAGGCTGGTCCTTGGCCTGCAGGGCGTCATAGAAGACGCGGTACCACTCGTTGATCTGCACCAGCATGTAGACCGTGCCGAGGTTGAGCATCACCACGGCCAGCAGCAGGCCGCGCGCGCGCCATTTTTCCTCGGACTTGAAGTACGGCATGGCAAAGGCGCCAATGCCTTTGAGCGTGGGCCACAGCGAGGGCGGTCGGCGGGCGGCGGGGGCGGCGGATGTCGTCATGGGTGGGCCCTGGGCTGGTCGGGCGCGGACGGCGCCCGGTGATGGCGCATCGTAGCGGGTCGGCCGGCCCGCTCGCTGAGGCGGGGCTTAGGCGCCGTTGCTGACCCCGCTGCGCAGCATGCCCGGCAGGCACGTGCAGCGCGGCCGACTCGATGTGGCCGGTCTGGTCGTCGAAGAAGAAATCGGGCTCGAACTCGCGCAGGAACTCGCCCTTGGGCAGGCCGCCGAGGAACATGGCTTCATCGACCTCGATGTTCCAGTTCATCAGAGTGCGGATCGCGCGCTCGTGCGCCGGGGCGCTGCGCGCGGTGACCAGCGCGGTGCGCACGCGCATCATCGGCGTGCCCTCGCTCTGCAGGCGGTGCAGGGCTTCGAGCAGCGGCTTGAAGGGGCCGCCGGCCAGCGGCAGCGCGGCCTTGCTGGCCTCGTGTTCCTGGAAGGCCGAGAGCCCTTGCGCCTGGTAGACGCGCTCGGCCTCGTCGGAGAACAGCACGGCGTCGCCGTCGAAGGCGATGCGCACCTCGTTCGGGTGCTCGCTGCTGGCGTGCACCGACTGGGGGTAGACCTGCGCGGCGGGCACGCCGGCCTCGAGCGCGGCGCGCACGTCGGCCAGGTGGGTGGAGAGGAACAGGTTGGCGCGCAGCGGGCGCAGGTAGCGCCAGGGCGGCTGGCCGCGCGTGAAGCTACCGCGCTGGATCGGCAGGCCGTAGTGTTGGGCGGAGCGGAACACGCGCATGCCCGAGACCGGGTCGTTGCGCGAGAGGATCACCACCTCCACCCGCTGCGCCTGCGCGTCGTTGAAGGCGAGCAGCTTGTGCACCAGCGAGAAGGCCACGCCGGGTGCGGCCGGCTGGTCCAGCCGGTCGAGCTGCAGCTTCATGTAGGCGCGGTCGTCGCCGGTTTCGAAGAGGCGGTTTTCTTCCTCGAAGTCGAACAGGGCGCGGGAAGAGATGGCAACGACGAGCTTGCCTTCGAGGGAAACGCCCATGGTCAGGTGACGAGTTGGTTGAGCTGGATGATCGGCATCAGCACCGCGAGCACGATCAGCATCACGACCAGGCCCATGCCCACGATCAGCAGGGGCTCCAGGATGGTGGCGATGTGCATGGCGCGGCGCTGCACCTCGTCGCCGAGCTGTTTGGCGGCGCGGTCCAGCATGGCGGGCAGCTGGCCGGTCTGCTCGCCCAGCCGGGCGAACATGGACACCAGCGGCGGAAAGCGCTTCTTGCTGCCCAGGGCCGAGGCCAGGGGCGCGCCTTCGCGCACCAGCACCACGGTGTCGAGCGCGTCGGCGCGCATGGCCTGGTTGGAGAGGGTTTCGGCGGCGGTCTGCAGGGCGCGCAGGATGGGCACGCCGGCCGCCGCCAGCATGGCCAGCGTGGCCGAGAAGCGGGCCGCGTTGTAGCCGCGCGCCAGGCGGCCCACCAGCGGCAGGCGCAGCCAGGCGGCGTCCATGCGCAGGCGGATGGCTTCGTTGCGGCGCGCGAACACGACACCACCGATGCCCAGCGCCAGCAGGGCCAGCATGAACCAGCCGTAGGAACGCACGAAGTCGCTCAGGCCGAGCATGACCACGGTGAGGAAGGGCAGGGCGCGCTTGCTGCCGGCGAACACGTTCGCGACCTGCGGCACCACGTAGGAGACGAGGAACACCACGATCACGATCGCCACCAGCGTGACGATGGCCGGGTAGAGCGAGGCCGCGACGATCTTGTTCTTGAGGGCTTCGCGCGCCTCCAGGTCGTCGGCCAGGCGTTCGAGCACGGTGCCGAGCAGGCCGCTCTGTTCGCCCGCGGCGATCACGCCGGTGTAGATGGGGGAGAACTCGCGCGGGTGTTGCGAGAGCGCGCGGGCGAAGGTGGAGCCGCCGTTGACCTCGGAACGCAGCGAGGCCATGAGGTTGCGCTGTTTTTCGTCTTCGGACTCTTCGGTCAGAGCCGAGAGCGCGCGTTCCAGCGGCAGGCCGGCGGCCACCAGGCCGGCGAGCTGGCGCGTCCAGACCGCGAGGGCGGTGGCGCTGAAGGCGCGACCGCCCCAGAGCGTGATGTTGAGGCCCTTCGCGGCCGAAGTGCCCTGCGAGCCCGCGGCGGGTTCGACCAGCAGCGGCACCAGAGCGCGCGCGCGCAACATGCTACGCGCGGCGCGCGCGGTGTCGGCGTCGATCAGGCCTTTCTGCGTGGCGCCCTGGGCGTCCAGGGCTTCGAAGGTGTAGGCGGGCATCAGCAGGAACTCCCCCCTGCGCCGCTGGCGCGGCCTCCCCCCTCGCTGACGCGCCTTCGGCGCTGGGAGGGGGGACGCACCCTTGGGCCGGCAGAGCCGGACCCTCCGGCGCCCTGCACGAGACACGTCTTGCCGGGGAGATCGCGTGGGCGATTCATATTCAATCTCGGGTGACCGACATCACTTCTTCCGGCGAGGTGATGCCCGAATCGATCAGGCGCTGGCCGTCGGCGCGCATGGAGCGCAGGCCGGCGTCTTCGGCCGCCACATACACCTTGCTCTCGGCGGCGCGGTTGTGGATCAGCGCGCGGATCGTGTCGTCGGCCACCATCAGTTCGTAGATGCCGGTGCGGCCCTTGTAGCCGGTGTGGTTGCACTGCTCGCAACCCACCGGGTGCCAATGGCCCTTGTCGTCGGCGCGGCGGCAGTGCGGGCAGAGCTTGCGCACCAGGCGCTGCGCGAGCACGCCCAGCAGCGAGGAGCTCAGCAGGAAGGGCTCCACGCCCATGTCGGTCAGGCGGGTGACGGCGCTGGGCGCGTCGTTGGTGTGCAGCGTGGCGAGCACGAGGTGGCCGGTGAGCGAGGCCTGGATGGCGATCTGCGCGGTCTCGAAGTCGCGGATCTCACCGATCATGATCACGTCCGGGTCCTGGCGGAGGATGGCGCGCAAGGCCTTGGCGAAGGTCAGTTCGATGCGGGCATTGACCTGCGTCTGTCCCACGCCGGGCAGTTCGTATTCGATCGGGTCTTCCACCGTCATGATGTTCTGGGCGTTGGCGTCCAGGCGCTGCAGCGCGGCGTACAGCGTGGTGGTCTTGCCCGAGCCGGTCGGGCCGGTGACGAGGATGATGCCGTGCGGCTGGCCGATGAGCTTGCGGAAGGCGTTGAGCACATCGCCCTGCATGCCCACGGCTTCCAGGCTGAGCTTGCTCTCGCTCTTGTCCAGCAGGCGCAGCACGGCGCGTTCGCCGTGGGCACTGGGCAGGGTGGAGACGCGCACGTCCACCGCGCGGGTGCCGATGCGCAGCGAGATGCGGCCGTCCTGCGGCAGGCGCTTCTCGGAGATGTCGAGTTCGGCCATGATCTTCAGGCGCGAGATCAGCGCCGCGTGCAGCGCGCGGTTGGGCTGCACGACTTCGCGCAGCGAGCCGTCGACGCGGAAGCGCACGCTGGAATGCCGTTCGTAGGGTTCGATGTGGATGTCGCTCGCGCCGTCGCGCGCGGCCTGCGTGAGCAGTGCGTTGAGCATGCGGATGATGGGCGCGTCGTCGGCGGTCTCCAGCAAGTCCTCGATCGCCGGCAGCTCCTGCATCATGCGGCTGAGGTCGGCGTCGCTCTGCACCTCGCTGACCACGGCGGCGGCGCTGGACTCGCCCTGGGCGTAGGCCGCGCTGATGCGCTGCTTGAGCGTCTCGCCGCTTTCCCAGCGGATGTCGTTGACCGGGTGCACGCGCAGGATTTCCGTCAGCGCCGAGAGGCGACGCGTCTGCGCGCCGGAATCGGTGGCGGGCGTGCTGCTGCCCAGCAGGGTCAGCGTGGCGCCGTCGTCCTCGATGAGCCAGTGGTGCTCGCGGGCGAAGGCGTAGGGCAGCGGGTACTTCACGGCCGCCGCCTCACTGCCGGGGCGCCGTGTTCTGCGGCGCCGGGTTCACCGGGGGCGTCGTTTGCGGGTCGGCCAGCGAGCGCACCGGCGCCGTGCCGTCTGGCGAGGGCGCGCGTGGCGGCAGTTGCGGTGGCATGACCGGCGCCTCGTTCACGCCCAGCACGCCACTCTGCCGGGGTTGGGCGTCCTTCTGCACCGAGCGCATGAGTTCGTAGCGGTCGAGTGCCAGGCTGCTGGTTTCGCGCCCGTCGCGCATCACCACGGGGCGCAGGAACACCATCAGGTTGGTCTTCTTGCGCGAGCGGGTTTCGCTGCGGAACAGGTTGCCGAAGATGGGCACGTCGCCCAGGCCGGGCACCTTCTCCTGGTTGCCGGCGTACTCGTCCTGCAGCAGGCCGCCCAGCACCACGACCGCGCCGTCCTCGACCAGCACGGTCGATTCGATGGTGCGCTTGTTGGTGATCAGGCCGGTGGTGGAGTTGACCGAAGAGGGCACGACGTTGCTGACCTCCTGGTAGATGGTCATCTTGATGGTGCCGTTCTCGCTGATCTGCGGCTTCACGCGCAGCGTCAGGCCCACGTCCTTGCGCTCGATGGTCTGGAACGGGTTGACCGAGCCTTCGTTGCTGCCGGTGTTGGTGAACTGGCCGGTGACGAAGGGCACGTTCTGGCCGATCACGATCTTGGCTTCTTCGTTGTCCAGCGTGAGCAGGTTGGGGGTGGAGAGCACGTTGCCTTCGCCGTTTTCCTGCAGGAAGCGCGCGAGGAAGCCCAGCACGTACACGCCGTTGGTGCGGCGCGCCAGGCCCAGGTTCATGCCGGGGGATGGCGTGGCGTTGCCCTGGGCCAGTTCCAGGATGTTGCGGCCACCAGTGCCGAAGTTGGTGCCCAGCAGACCGATCACGCGGTCGCCCGAGCTGCCGAGCGCGCCTTGCCACTGGATGCCGAACTCGGCCGCCTTCTCGGCGTTCACTTCGGCGATCAGGCTTTCCACGTAGACCTGGGCGCGGCGCGAGTCGAGCTGGTCGATCACGGCGCGCAGCTGGCGGTACTGCGGTTCGGGCGCGGTGATGATGAGCGAGTTGGTGGCCGGGTCGGCCTGGATCTGGCCGCCGGTCGACGGCGAGCCGCTGGGCGTGACGGCGGCGGTGGCCGCGTTGTTGTTGTTCGCGCCTGCGGTGCCGGTGGGCGTGAGGGCCGCGCGGTTGAGCGGGGAGGTCGCACCACCGCCCAGGGAACCGCCGCTCAGCCCACCGGAGGACTCACCCGCCAGCGCGGCGCGCAGGGTGGTGGCGCAGCGAGGTGGCGTCGGCGTTCTTCAGGTAGACGACGTGGATGTTGCCGCTGAGCTTGTCGGACGAAGGCTGGTCCAGCCGGGCCACCAGCGAGCGCACCAGGGCCAGGCGGGCGGGGTTGGCCGCGCGCAGCACCAGGCTGTTGCTGCGCGGTTCGGCCACCAATGTGGTCTTGTACGACTGGTCGGCCTGCGCACCACCGCCGGCGGTGGCGGGGTCGATCAGCCGGGTGACGAGCGCGGCCATGTCGGCCGCCACGGCGTGCTGCAGCGGGATGATCTCCACGTCGGTCGCGCCCGCGACGTCGAGCGAGGCGATGATGCGGCCGATGCGCTGCAGGTTGTCCGCGTAGTCGGTGATGACCAGCGAGTTGTTGCCGGGGTTGACGTTGATGGTGTTGTTCGGGCCGATCAGCGGGCGCAGCACCGGCACGAGGTTGTTGGCCGATTCGTGGTTGAGCCGGAAGATCTGCGTGACCACGGTGTTGGAGGCGGGCAGGGCCGACACCGAACCGGCGCTCACCACGTTGCCCTGCAGCTTGGCGTCGGCCTCGGGCACGATCTTGTAGAGGCCGCCGGTGTCCACCAGCGAGAAGCCCTGCAGCCGCAGCACGGCGGCGAACTGGTTGAGCGCCGCGGTGGGGGTGACGGGCCGCTCGGTGACGAGGTTGACGGTGCCCTTCACGCGCGGATCGACCACCACGTTGCGGCCCGTGATGGTGGCCATGGTGCGCGCCACCGCTTCGATTTCGGCGGCGACGAAGTTGAGGGTGACGGGCTCGTTCGGCGCGGCCGGCGCGCGCGCCGTCTGCGAGATGCCGTTGCCCGACAGCAGGCACAGGACCAGTGCCAGCGCCGTGAGCGCACCGCCGTGGGCTGCACGGCCCGGGGCGACACGGAGTGGGTTCGGTTTCATGGTCGGATCGTATCTTGAAGTGTGGAGAAGGAGCGCGCTCAGTTGTCAGCCAATGTTGAGCAGCGAGCGTGGGCCTTGGCGGCGGCCCATGATGTTGAGCAGGTTGCCCAGGGCGGCTTCGGCTTCGGGCGCGGCCTCGGCCACGCCTTCGAAGCGCAGCCGGCCACCGACCCAGCGGCCCGCGCCCTGCAGCCTGAGCGCGCCGCTGAGGGTTTCCAGGTTCAGCGTGGTGGTGTTGCCGTCGGCGTCGGCGCGCAGGGTCATGCGGTAGCTGCCCAGCGGGCGCAGGGTGGACAGGCGCGAGGCCAGGTCGAGCGCGTCGATGGCGGCCTCGCCCTGCATGCTGGCGCGGCCTTCGTCCCAGCGCAGAGTGAGACCGGCGGTCTGCAGGGCCAGTTGGCCTTCCACGCGCAAGGTGTTCCAGGGCGTGCCCAGGCCGCTGAGCAGTTCGGCCGGCCACAGGCTGGTGGAGCTGGCGCACGCGCAGTTCGCCGCCGCCCAGGCGGGGAATGAAGGTCATCGCCAGGGGCTCGGGGGTGCAGCAGGGGGCCATCAGGCGCAGCGCCATCGCGGGCGATCCCGAGGCCAGGCGCGGCGCGAGCTGCCATTGCAGACCTTGGGGCAGCGCGGTCTGGGTGCGGCTGCCTTCGCCGCCGGTCAGCACCAGATCGGCCTGGCCGTTCCAGACCGTGCCGCGGGCATTGACCAGTTGCAGCTGGCCCTGGGTGGCCGACGTCACGCCGCTGGCAAGCCAGCGCGCGGGCGCGAACACGACGATGGCGAACAGCAGGCCGAGCAGGCCACCGATCCAGGCCAGGCGGATGGGCCAGTTGCCGTTCATGGCGTGCCACCCAGGCCGGGGCCGGTCAGGACCAGGGTGCCGCTCCAGCCGGGGCTGCCGGGTTCGCGGTGGATCTGGCTGTCCACTGGCAGCAGACGGGCGTTGATGCGCACCTGGGCCAGCCACTGGGCCAGGGCCTCGGGCGGGGTGTTGCGCAGGGTCAGCGTGGCGCGCTCACCCAGCACCGAAAGCTGGCCGGTGCCGGACAGGCCGTTGGTGGCGGTCTCGACGGCGCGCAACACCTCGTCGCGCCCGGGCGGTTGGGCGGTGTTCTGGCTGCGCAGGGTTTCGGCGGTGGCGGCCATGCGCTGCATCTGCCCGAGCTGGGCATCCAGCCGGGCGTGGCGCGCGGGGGCCTGGCGCAGCGTGTCCAGGGCGGGCGCGATCGCCACCCACCACACCAGACCCAGGCCGATCACCCAGGCGGCGATGGTCACGGCGTTGCGCTCGCGGGACGAGAGGCGGGCCAGCGCCACCGAGAGGGCCAGGGTGAGCCTGGCGATGGGGGAGGGGGAGGAAGAGGCGGTGGCGATGGTCAGGGTTCCGGCGGGCGCAGGGCCAGCTCATTGCCATCGAAACGCACCCGCCAGCCGCTGTTCTGCAGCGACTGTTGCAGGGCGCGCAATTGGTCCTGGGTGGCGCGCCAGCCCGCGAAGCGCCCTTCGCCCGTGCTGTAGGCGATGGTGGAGGGCAGCAGGGCTTCGCCGGCCGAGGCCTGGTCGATCGCCGCGAGCAGGGTTTCCAGGTCGCCTTCGGACAGGGCGCCGGTGGCCTGTTGCAGGCGGGCCACTTCGCGTTGCATCTGCACCGGGGCGTCGAGCACCAGCGTCACTTGCGGGAAGCTTTTCTGCAGGGTCTGCACCACGGCCTTCTGTTTGGCTTCCAGGCCGCTGCGCTCGTGCCAGGCGGCGGCGTTCAGGCCCACCAGTTGCACGCCCACCAGCGCCGCCAGGCCCCAGCGCGCGGGTCGCCAGGCCGGGGCGTTGCGCCATTGCCGGAAGCTGCGCTTGAGCCGTTGGCCGCGCCGCGCGCCCGCCGAGAGGCTGAGGTCGAACTGTGCGAGGTTCCAGTCGGACTGGGCGCAGCGCAGCAACCACGCGGGCAGGGCGACGAGCTCAAAACGCTGCTGCAGCACCTGCTCGGCCTGCCCGGCCACGGTGGGATCGGCCAGCCAGACGTCGTATTCACCGGGCTCGCCTGGCGCGTCGCTGGCGGGTGGCATGAGCGCGGTGACCACCATGTCGCCCGCGGTGCCATGGCCCAGGGGAGTTTCTCGCAGCGGTGTGCAGCTCACGCCGAGCAGGCCGGCGCTGCCCAGCCAGATCTCGCCGTTCTCGTTGTAGGCCCAGTGGACGTTGGAGGGCACGTCCAGCGCGAAACTGCGCGATGAGCCCGGCGTGGCGCCAGGGGTTTCGGAGGGCACCAGCGGCCACAGGGCCGGCGCGATGCGCCCGGCCGGGCGGGCCGCTCCCTCCAGGATCTGCAGCCAGCCGCGCAGCCAGACCTTGTGGCAGGCGGCGACCCACACCGTCTGGCCCGAACGGCCACCGGGCTCCAGGGCGAAGTGCAGGTCGGCTGTGTCGGCCAGCAGGCGGTCTTCCAGCAAGCCTTCGAGCGCGGCCCGCAGGCGCGCGGTGGCGACCTTGGGCAGGGCGACCCGGTGCCAGGAGACGGCGCGCGGCGGCAGCACGAGCACCACGTCGTCGTCCCGCGGCAGCAACGCGGCCGCGCACTGACCGTGGTCGGTGATCTGCTGGCCATTGCTGGACGTGGCCCAGTCGAAAAGGGCCGTGGGTCCCGCAGGGGGCGCAGCGGAGAAGTCCGAGGGAGTGACGATCAGCACGGTGATGCGGTCATGCGAAGGTGTTACAGGGCGGCGAGCCCCTCATTCTAGAGACCCTGGGTGACTCTCAGGGGCCTGATGTGCACCGGGAAAACACGCCGTCTCAGCGCCGGGCAAAGCGTTCGCGCCAGTTCACGCGCACATCGAGGTTGTTGCGCACGACGAGAGAGCGCTCTTCGATGATGGTGTCGTCGAGCCTAAGGCGCCCGCGCACCTCGAAGTGGTTGCTGCGCACACCGTGGTACAGATCAGACAGTTGGCCCGTCATGGCGGGCACCACGGCGCTGGCGTCGGCCAGGCTTTTGAACGGTTCGCGCTCGCGGGCGCTGGTGATCTGCCGGGCCTGGGCCATGTCCAGGCCCGGCACACTGGCGCAGATGGCCTGTGCGCTGGCGGTGTTGAGGTTGAGCGTGGAGCGGGTGGGCAGCACGGTGACGTGGGGTTCGAGCACGGCCAGGCTGTTGCGGCTGATGCCGAGCCAGGCCAGTTGCGCGTATTTCCGGGGCAGCAGGGCGGTGCGCGAGGGCAGGGGGTCGCTCAGCGCCAGGCTCATGGAGGTGCGCAGCTCGTTGGCGGCGGCGTTGAGTTCCGAGACCGGCAGCCCGAGTTGTTCGTAGAGTTTGGCGAAGCTGCGCATGTCGGCTTCGGAGAGTTCCACCTTGGCCTGGGCGCCCGCGCCGACGGTGCGCACCACGTTCAGGAAGTTCATGCGCGACTGCATGTCGATCACTTCGCCCGAGAGAAAGGCCTCCAGCATGCCGTCGGTGTTGTTGTTCTTGTCGGCGGCGAGAAAGCTGGAGAGGCGCGCCTCCTCCAGCGGCATGGCCCAGGGTTCGCCCAGGTGGTCGGCGTTGCCGCTGCTCTGGTTGTCGCGCGCGTCCTCGCGCAGGATCAGGCGCGCCCAATCGAGCGCACCGGTCAACACCCAGCCGGCCTGCACGCGGCGCCGCTCGGCCTGCTCGACCTCGGCCGAGCGCCACTGCTGCCACAACGCGGCCGAGGCCAGGGTGCGCACCAGCGTGACGACGAGCATGGCGAGCAGCAGCGCTGCGCCTTGCTGGTGTCGCCGCAGGGTCTTCATCAGCGCCCCGCTTCCAGGGTGGGGCGGACCCAGTCGCGCACCAGGCTGCCGCTCAGGCCTTCGCCGGTGCCGAGCACGAGTTCCAGGCGCACGCCATTGGGCAGGCTGCCGGTGCGCGCGCCCTCGGGGCCGCCCACGGGCTCTTCATTGCCCGTGGACGACTGCGGGTTGCCCCAGGTTTCACCCCGGTGGTAGAAAAGCTGCCAGTTGTCGATGCCGAGCAGGGCGATGGCGCTGTCGGAACTGGCGTTGCCCGCCTGCGAGGGCAGGGCGCCGCGGCCCCATTCGCCGGCCCGTTGCCAGGCGCGCGCCAGTTCGTCGCGCCGCAACAAGGGGCCGGACTGCCAGCGCACCCATTGGCCGCTGGCGTTGATGCTCGATGAAATCTGCGGCAGGCCGGCCAGCGCCACGCCGGTCAGCCGCGCCCAGGCCACGACGCGGATGCCGCGGCTGTCCAGGCCGGTTTCGCCACTGTCGCGCCGCGTCATGCGCAACACTTGGCCGTTGAAGTCGAGCGCGTTGACTTCGCCGGTGTCGATCAGGGCGTCCAGGTCGGCGGCCCACTGGCCCATGGCCGCCTGCATGCGCAGCAAATCGTCGGCGCGTTGCTGGGTGATGTTCTGGGTGCGCGTCATGCCGTCCAGCGAGCGCCAACTCAGCAGCGCGAGCATGGACATCACGACGATCGCCACCAGCAGTTCGACGAGGGTGAAACCGCGCGCGTGTTTCATCATGCTCAATACCGGCCCATCACGGTGGAGAGGCTGAGCAGGCGCACGTTCACCCCATCCACGGCGGCTTCGACGACCGTGTCCACGCGCCGGAAGTTCGGGTTGGGCGTGGGCAGCACCGACAAGCGCACGCGCATCTCGCGCCCCGCCTGCGTGCACACGGTGTCGGTGTCGCCGGTGCCGGGCAACTGGCGTTGCAGGCGCAGGCGGGTGAGTTCGTTCTCGGCGCACAGCTGGGCCAGCCATTGGTCGCTCTGCCGGCCGGATGCCCGCGTGAGAGCGCCGGTGGCCTGCAGCCCGGCGGCCAGGGTGATGGCGACCACC
Organism: Hydrogenophaga sp. UC242_50; assembly: GCF_042697355.1. NCBI lineage: Bacteria > Pseudomonadati > Pseudomonadota > Betaproteobacteria > Burkholderiales > Comamonadaceae > Hydrogenophaga > Hydrogenophaga sp. UC242_50. Next base: position 5,156,512 of record NZ_CP170553.1, on the reverse strand, counting down.
GCGAGGGCGACGAGCACCTCGATCAGTGTGAAGCCGCGCGGGCGCGTCATGGTGTGGCGGCCAGCACGGTGAAGGGCGAAAGGCCGTCGGTGCCCAGGGTGATGCGCCGGTCCCCCTGGACCAGCATCACCCGCTGTGCGGCGATCAGCGGTTCGGGCCCGAGCACCAGGGTTTGCGCGCCCGGCGGTTGCAGCACCTGGGCCTGGGTGTCCTGGTTGAGCCAAGGGCGCGGCCCGGTGAGCGAGCCGGTGCCCGCCTGGGTGGACAGGCCGAGGAATTCGAAGCCTTGCGGCAGGCTGCGCCAGACCACCGGCAGCCCGCTGGTGCGCGACTGGGCACGCGCGGACTCCAGCATGGCCGTCAGCCGCAGGCCCTCGCGCTCCAGGCGGGTGGCGCCGTCGTCGCGCAAGGCCACGCTCACACCGGCGGTGGCGAAGGCCACGATCACCAGCACCACCATGAGTTCGAGCAGGGTGAAGCCGTGTGCCTTGCTGGCCATGATCAGGGAAACCGCGTTGCCGGAAGGCCGATGGTGGCCGCCGCGCAAGGCCACCCCAAGCAAGGCCAGCCCCCTTGGGGGGCGGCGACCCGCGCGGCGGCGGAGCGTGGGGGCTTGTTTTTCACTGCCAACTGCCGATGTCGGCGTCCTTGCCCTCGCCACCCGCCTGGCCGTCGGCACCGAGCGACAGCACGTCCACCTCGCCCCTCAGGCCCGGGTTGATGTACTGGTAGGGGCGGCCCCAGGGGTCGCCGGGCAGCTTGTCGAGGTAGGGGCGCCAGTTCGGCGGCACGGGGCCGGCGGTCGGCTTGGTCACCAGGGCGTTCAGGCCTTGTTCGTTCGTCGGGTAGCGCTGGTTGTCCAGCCGGTACAGCTTGAGCGCCTGCATCAGGTTGTTGACGTCGGTCTTGGCGGCGGTCACGCGCGCATCGTCTGCACGGTCCAGCACGTTGGGCACGATCAGCGCCGCGAGCACACCGATGATGACCAGCACCACCATGAGCTCGATGAGCGTGAAGCCGCGTTGCAGGGTGCGGGCCAGGCGGGCCGCGAAGGCCGGCGTGCGCAGGGTGGGGGTGGTCAGGTGTGGCAAATCAATCTCCCGCGAACAAGGGCCTGTGGAACGGCCCGATGGCCAGGCCGGAAACCGGTGGTCGTCGATCATAATGCGCCCATATGAACAAGGCACCCGCGTTCGGCCATTCCGGCTTCCTCATGGAAAGCCCAGCCGCCCTGCAGACGGCAGGACGGCGAGGGCCGACCATCGCCGCAGGCCTCCTGTGGCTGGCGGCGGGCCTGAGCGCGGGTTACTGGGTGTTGCTGGCCTGGGGCCGGTCGCCGGTGACGCCGGTGTCGGCCATGGCACCAGCGCAGGTGGCGGCCGATACGGCTTCCGTGGCCCGCTCGCTGGGTGCCTTGCCCGCTGCCGCGTCCACGGGTGCGGTGGCCAGCGCAGCGCCGCCCCGGTACAACTTGCTCGGGGTGGTCGCGGTCGGCACCCGAGATGGTGCCGCGCTGATCGCGGTGGATCGCCAGCCACCACGGCCTTACCGCCTAGGGGCCTCGCTGGAGGGTGGGCTGGTGCTGCAATCCGTCTCGCGCCGCGCGGTGCATCTGGGGCCTTCGCTGGAAGCCCCGGCCTCGGTGGAGCTGACCCTGCCCGAGACCACCACGCCGCCCTGAATCCGGGCTCAGCGTTCGAGCAAGCCCTGGGCGGCGAGCAGCAGGGGCCACGCCAGCAGAGCGCCGGTGCCCTGGCCCATGCGCATGCCCATGTCCAGCAGAGGCTGGGCCTGCAGATGGATCAGCATCAGGCGGTGCCCGCTTTCTGCCGAGCGGTGCGCAAACACCAGGTAGTCGGCCACGGCTGGCACCAGGCCCCGCGCCACCAGGGCGGCCGCGCTCGCCACGTACCCATCCACCAGCACCACCCGCCGCTCGGCGGCCGCCTGCAACATGGCGCCGGCCATCATGGCGATCTCGAACCCACCGAGCGCGGCCAGCGCGTCCAGCGGCCCCAGCGCCTTGCGGTGCCGGCTGGCGGCGGCCGAGAGTTTTTCGATGCGCTGGGGGTGCGGGTCGTCGTGGGGGCCCGCGCCGTGGAAGTCGTCGCGTCCGCAGGCGTCGGACAGCGGCACGCCACACAGCCGGGAGAGCAGCAGGGAGGCGGCGACGTTGTTGGCCACGCCCACGTCGCCCAGGGCAATCACGTTGCCGGGGAGGTGGCGCACCACGTCCATGCCCGCGTGCAGGGCCGACACGGCCTGCGCCTGTGACATGGCCGGGCCGATCATCAGGTTGCGGGTGCCATAGCCGATCTTGCGCAGCAGCAGTGGTGCCTTGCGCCGGGCATCGTCGGGCAGGGTGATGTGGGAGGCCACGCCGGCGTCGACCACCGTGAGGTCGAAGCCGTGCATCTGGGCCAGGGCATTGACCGGTGCGGCGCCGAGCAGCAGTTGCAGCACGTGCTCGCAGGTCATGGACTGCGGCATTTCCGACATGCCCTCGTCGGCAATGCCGTGGTCGGCCGCGAACACGACCAGTTGAGGGGAGTCGAAAACCAGCAGGTCAAAGGGCAGGGGGCTGCCGTGCTGGATGCGCGCCAGCTGCAGCACCAGGGCTTCCATGCGGCCGAGCGAGTGCTCCGGCATGCCTTCGGGCGCCAGGCGCAGCATCACCGAGTGGTCCAGCAGCGTGTCCGTCGTGGCCGCGATGTGGGGCAGCTTCAGGTTCGCGGGCAACTCGGGTGCCCGTCGGGTGATCGGTTCGAAGACGGGGTCGAGGGCCATGGCGGGTGGTCAGCTTTTGAGGAACAGACGGTACACCGGATTGCTGGTTTCCTCCACGTACGGATAACCCAACGTGTCGAGAAACTTGTCGAACGCCTTGTGGTCCTTTGCAGGCACCTGAAGCCCGACCAGGATGCGGCCGTAGTCGGCGCCCTGGTTGCGGTAGTGGAACAGGCTGATGTTCCAGCCCGGGCGCATCAGGCTCAGGAATTTGAGCAGCGCACCCGGCCGCTCCGGGAACACGAAGCGCAGCAGGCGCTCGTCGTGCGCCAGGGGCGAATGCCCACCCACCATGTGCCGGATGTGCTCCTTCGCCAGTTCGTCGTGCGTGAGGTCCAGGGTCTCGAAACCGTGCCTGATCAGGTTGGCCGCGATCTTGCCGGACTCGCCCTTGCCATGGGTGGTCAGGCCCACGAACACATGGGCCGCGCTGCCGTCGTGGATGCGGTAGTTGAACTCGGTCACGTTGCGCGGTCCGCCTGGCAGCTTTTCGATCGCTTCGCAGAAGCGGCGGAAGCTGCCCCGCTCCTCGGGGATGGTGACGGCAAACAGCGCCTCACGCTCCTCGCCCACTTCGGCGCGCTCGGCCACGAAGCGCAGCCGGTCGAAGTTCATGTTGGCGCCGCACAGGATGGCGGCATAGGTTTCGCCGCGGGTCTTGTGCTGGGCCACGTATTGCTTGATGGCCGCCACCGCCAGCGCCCCCGAGGGCTCGACGATGCTGCGCGTGTCCACGAACACGTCCTTGATCGCGGCGCACACCGCGTCCGTGTCGACGGTGATGTACCCGTCGACCAGATCGCGTGCGATGCGGAAGGTTTCTTCGCCGACCAGCTTGACCGCCGTGCCGTCGGCGAACAGGCCCACGTCGGCCAGGGTGACGCGTTCACCTCCCTCGACCGAGCGCAACATCGCGTCCGAGTCGGTCGTCTGCACACCGATCACCTTGATTTCGGGGCGCACGGCCTTGATGTAGTTGCGCGACGCCCGAAATGAGACCGCCGCCGCCGATCGCCACGAACACGGCATCCAGGTGGTCCGAGCCCAGGCTCTGGAGCTGGCGCAGGATCTCCATGGCGATCGTGCCCTGACCCGCGATCACGTCCGGGTCGTCGAAAGGGTGCACGAAAGTGAGTCCCTGCTTCTTCTGCAGGGTGAGGGAGTGGGTATAGGCGTCGGAGTAGCTGTCGCCATGCAGGACCACTTCACCACCAAAACCACGGACCGCGTCGATCTTGACCTGGGGCGTGGTGGTCGGCATCACGATCACCGCGCGCGTGCCGAGTTTGCGCGCGCCCAGCGCCACCCCCTGGGCATGGTTGCCCGCCGAGGCACAGATGACACCCTTTTTCAACTGCTCTGGCGAGAGGTGCGCCATCTTGTTGTAGGCGCCCCGCAACTTGAAGCTGAACACGGGCTGCTGGTCTTCCCGCTTGAGCAGCACGGTGTTGTGCAGCCGCCGGCTCAGGTTGGTTGCCGGCTCCAGCGCGGATTCCACCGCGACGTCATACACCCGGGCATTCAGGATTTTTTTCAGGTAGTCCGCCGGCCCCATGGTGGTGGTCGACGAGGCTTTTGGGGTGTTGTTGTGTTGTTTGGGGCGGGCTGGCGGCATGGTGTTCCTCGCCGCACATCATATCGGGGGCGAAAAAAAGCCCGGGCTGGCAGAACCAGACCGGGCTTGAATCCACCCGTGGAGGGTAGAGGAGACAACCGTAAATACAATGACGCCAGTATAACGCTCGCATGCTGCATTGCAACATCGCCAATCAGATTTCTATGATTTTTAGAGCGCTCACCCCAATACCTTTGGTTATTTAACGACAGGACACCTTATGGAATGCACCGTCACCTGGACCGGCGCCGCCGGTACCCGCTCCAACATGGGCTTTGTGGCCGAGACCGGCAGTGCGCACGTGATCGCCATGGATGGCGCCCCGGATGAAGCGAAGCCGGAAAACGGGGGCGCCAACCTGGCGGCCCGCCCGATGGAAACGGTGCTGGCCGGCACGGGCGGATGCACCGCCTACGACGTGGTCCTGATCCTTAAAAGAGGCCGCCACGACGTGCGCGGTTGCAGCGTGAAGCTGGTGACCGAGCGCGCGCCTGTCGATCCCAAGGTGTTCACCAAGATCCACATGCATTTCACGGTGACCGGGAAAGGCATTCCGGCCGTGGCGGTGGAGCGCGCCATTGCCATGAGCCACGACAAATACTGCTCGGCCAGCATCATGCTGGGCAAGACCGCTGAGATCACGACCAGCTTTGATCTGCTGGAGGCTTGAGCGTCGGCGCTTGTGCACTGCTCAGATGCGGTGTGCCACGGTGGTCATGACCTTGGCCGCCATGCGCATCAGTCCTTTGACCGGGGCGGGAAGCTCCACCGCGCCAGCCTGCTGAGCCTCGCGAGCGTGTCGGGCTTCGTCGTCCTTCATTTGCGCGACGATGGCTCTGGAGGCTTGGTCCTTCGCGGGCAGGCGGTCCATGTGGCTCGCCAGATGGGCTTCCACCTGGCGCTCGGTTTCGACCACGAAACCCAGACTCATACCCGGCCCCACGCGTCCGGCGATCAAGCCCAGGCCAAAGGCCCCTGCATACCAGAGCGGGTTGAGCAGCGAGGGTCGGGCGCCCAGCTCGTCCAGGCGTGCCTGGGTCCACGCGAGGTGGTCCGTCTCTTCACGCCCCGCGGCTTCCAATTGCAGGGCGAGTGCCTCATTGGGCATGGCGCCGGTAGCCCGGGGCCAGCGCGCCGCCAAGGCCTGCGCTGTGTACAGCGCCTGGGCACAAACCTCGCCGACATGGTTCACCCGCATCAGGGCGCCAGAGAGCTGGCGCTCTTCCGGGCCGAGTTCCGCGTCCGATGCCCGTTCGGGCAAGGTCGGGCATTCGCGCGTGCCCCTCGGTGAAACGAACAAGGTCCTCAGGGCCGAGTCGGCCGCATTCAGCAAGGCATCGGTGGTGTTGGGCATGGTGTGGACAGAAGGGATCGCCAGGGCACATGCTGCCATGAATTGCTCATCGATGATTTTGGCGATCGGCCGCCTGTGCCGGTTTCCTGGGCTGAACGCCGCGAGCCATGGATCATGATTTGTGAGCCTAACCATATGCGGGTATCTACTAACAACGTGGCACAGGTGCAACGGATGCACCGCCATGAGGCGAGAAAAGCCCTCACCACCATGGCGCCATCGGAAACTTTCTGATGCAATTAGCGCAGCTTCCTGGATGGAGGTTGGCTCGGTGGCAAAGACCCCCGGCCCTTATTAACCCTTGGAGAACCCTTCAATGAAAAAGACCCTGATCGCTCTGGCCGCCGTGGCAGCCACCGGCGCCGCTTTCGCACAGTCGACCGTGACCCTGTCGGGCACCGTTGACGTTGGCCTCGAGAAGCGTTTCTCTGGCGACGCCCTGCGCATGACCGCCAACCGCAACGGCACCAGCAACTGGACCCTGGCCGGCACCGAAGACCTCGGCGGCGGCCTGAAGGCTGTGTTCCAAGTGTCGACCTCGTTCAACAGTGACACCGGCACCGTGTCCTCCGTCGATGGCCTGGGCAACAACGGCATGTTCGTTGGCCTGACCGGCGGCTTCGGTACCCTGCGCGCTGGCCGTCCGGTCAACACGCTGTACGGCAACGTCCTGCTGGCCAACGGCACCAAGGGTGTTTCCGTGCATGACGCCAACACCGTGCTGGGCGGTAACGCCACGGCCACGGCCAAGACGTCGAATGCTTCGAGTTCGGTGTATGTGCCCAACGCGGTGCAGTACCACTCGCCCCGTTTCGGCGGCGTGCAAGTCCAGCTGGAATACGCTCCTTCCGAGTCCACGGCTGCTGGCAACAAGGCTGGCAAGGCCATCGGTGTTCGCTACGACGGCGGCCCTCTGAGCGCCACGTTCGTGAACTACACGGGCGCCACGGCAGCTGCCACCACGCTCAAGGCCGTGAACCAGTTCGCGGTCTCGTATGATTTCAGCGTCGTCAAGGTGTTCTTCACCATCCGTGATCAAGGTGGTCTGGCTTCTGATCAAGACAACTCCTACGCTCTGGGCCTGACGGCTCCCGTGGGTCCTGGCCTGATCTACGCCTCGTTCAACAACAACGAGCAAGTGGGCGACGATGGCCGCACCATCATCGCTGGCTACAAGTACTTCCTGAGCAAGCGCACCCAGGCCTACGTGAACGTTGCACGCCGCAACGCCGCTTGGGTCCCGGCTACGGTGACGGCCGCTGGCGGCAACGGTGCCAAGTCCAGCACCGGCTTCGGTTTCGGTCTGCAACACAACTTCTGATCGTCTCGCTGGCTTCAAGCCAGCTTGCTCAGATGTTTGAAAGCCACCTGTCTTCGGACAGGTGGCTTTTTATTGGTTGTGGTTGAAAGTCACTGGGGGCCGTCACCCCCCCCCCCTGCGCTGTTGCACTGAGGCAACAAAACGGACCGAATTTGAACCGTTTTTCAGGGCTTACCCTAGGGACAAGGAGCTTTCCTCCTAACATGCACCAGTCAGTTTTCTAACTTTGTGGTGGTCCTCACCGCAATATTTTTAAGGAAGTAACCATGAAAAAATCATTGATCGCCCTGGCAGTTCTCGGCTCCGTGGCTGGTGTGGCCCAAGCCCAATCCAGCGTGACCATGTACGGTCTGGTGGACGTTTGGGCTGGCCGCGTCAAGACGGAAGTGCCTGGCGTGGGTTCCGTGTCCTCCACCCGTCTGGACTCCGCTGGTCTGGCCACCAGCCGCTGGGGCGTGCAGGGTTCGGAAGACCTGGGCGGCGGTTTGAAGGCCATCTTCAAGCTGGAGCAAGGCTTTGATGCTTCCAACGGCACGGCCGTTGCTGGCACCGCTTTCAACCGCCAATCGTGGGTTGGCCTGGAAGGCGGCTTCGGTACCGTCCAGTTCGGTAACGTGTGGTCGGCTTTTGACGATGTGTTCTACATCGGCAACTCCATCTTCGACGCAGTGTCCTTCTCGCCCGCATACGCTGTCATGAGCGTTGCTGCCTATAACGACAAGCCGCGCAACGCCCTGCGTTACACCTCGCCCAACTTCGGCGGCTTCAGCGCTGCTGTGTCGCACGGCCTGGACGAGAACGCTGCTGTCAAGCGCGACCAGACCGACTTCAACCTGCAGTACGCTGCTGGTCCTCTGACGGCTGCTTTCGCATACCAGCTGCAAAACGACGCTGCTGGCGTTGGTCAAGACGCCAAGTTCACCTACTTCACCGCCGCCTACGACCTGGGCGTGGCCGTGCTGAAGGGCGGCGTTGGCCAGACCCGCAATGTGTTCGCCACGAAGACCAACGACTGGCAAATCGGCGCCGACTTCCCCCTGTCGTCCGCTCTGACCCTGTCGACCGGCTACGCCTCGTCCAAGGACAAGGATGGCACGGACACCAAGCGCACCGGCTACTCCGTGGGCGCCCTGTACGCGCTGTCCAAGCGCACCTCGACCTACGCCGCCTTCACCAAGGCCAAGGAAGAAGTCGCTGGCACGACCGCCGTCAAGGGCACCGTGTTCGGTGTTGGCCTGCAGCACAAGTTCTGATCCCCGTTCTTCGGAACACCGATCAGTCAAAAGCCACCCGGCATGCCGGGTGGCTTTTTTATGGGCTTGGCGGGAGACTACTTTGTGGGGGCAGCAGACTTCTTGTCTGCTGGCGCAGCTGCGGTGGGTTTGAAGCTGTCCCCATTGACGGTCAGTCCCTCCGACGACAGCTTGGCGGCGCGTTTGTCACCAATGCCGGGTACCCTCTGAATCAGGTCGCCCCAGTTCTTGAAGGGGGAGGCCTTGCGCGCTTCCAGGATCTTGGCCGACGTGCTTGGGCCGATGCCTTTGATGCTGTCGAGGTCGGCCACGGTGGCGGTGTTGATGTCCACCGCAGCGAAACTGGCGGCGGCGAGAAGGGCCAGCAGACTGGTCAGAATTTTCTTGAACATGGATTCCTTTCCATTGAAACGTTGATGACATGTCATGGAGGGGGGCTTGCAAACATGCGCTTCCCGATTCATGACCCGAAGCCAGCGATGGCTTCGAGTCATGAATTTATTTCCAAAGTTTGATTTTTCAAAGAAAAATACAATTTTTATAATTCTTAGTAACTCTTTTATGCGTGTTTGCAACATGAAGGCGCCCGTTCGAGCGCCAAAAGGAAGCGGATTGGGTTTGCTGGCGTCCCTTGCTTGCGTCGGATGGTTTGCGTTGGTGCTGGCAGGGTGTGCGGGATCACCTGCGGTGTCGGACGACCTCGCTGAGGAGGGTCCACCTTCTCGACCTCAAAGAATGCCCCATGGGGCCAGCCCGGCGGTGCTGAAAGCCGCCCACCAGCTGTTTTCCACCCCGGCGACGGATGTGCCATGGGAGCCGTTCTTCTTCCCCGGCAAGCGGTACCTGGCGTTCGAGCCGGTTCAGGTCGGGGGGCGCCCGGCACTGCAGGTGCGTGCGAAGAGTTCCGTCAGCATCCTGAGGCAGCGGTTCGTGCCTTCGCTGGAATCCGTGGGGCGTCTTTCGTTTTCGTGGCGGGTCGATGCTTTGCCCACGGATGCCGATCTGGCCGTGTCCAGTCAGGCGGACTCGGCGGTGCGGGTGGTCCTCGCCTTCGATGGTGATCGCACGCGCTGGACGCCCAGAAACCATCGCCTGTCGGAGATGAGTCGCTTGCTGACGGGCGAAGAGATGCCCTATGCCTCCTTGGTCTATGTCTGGAGCGCCAAGCACGCACCGGGCACCGTTGTGGTGAACCCGCGCACGGACCGCATCCGGAAGCTGGTGGTGGACAGCGATGTGCGCAACTTGGGGCAGTGGCGCGATCATGTGCGCGACGTGCGCGCCGACTTCCGTCTGGCGTTTGGCGAGGAACCGGGACCCTTGCGCCTGGTGGCGCTGATGACGGACACCGACAACACGGACAGCCAACTCACGGCGTGGTATGGCGCGCTGAGGCTGGAACGCGCCTCAGATTGACGCCAGGGCGTCTGTCCGTTCGGGTTACTCCGGTGCATTGGCCGGGAACGTTTGTTGCATAGTGGCGGGATGTCCACTTTATTTAGGTGTCAACAAATGAAGCTCCCACTTGCAGTCCTGTTCGCCGCGATGGCCGTTGGTGCCGGCGGTGCTCACGCCAAAACTTTCAAATGGACGAGCGCCAGTGACATTCCCACGTGGGACATCCATTCCCAGAACAACGCCCTGGCGAACGGCATCCATGCGTCGGTGTATGAGTCGCTGGTTTACTACAACAGCAAGACCTTCAAGCCCGAGCCCGTTCTGGCGACGGCCTGGAAGCAGGTGACGCCCACGCAGTTGCGCATGAACCTGCGCACGGGGGTCAAGTTCCACGATGGCTCGACGTTCTCGGCGGACGACGCGGTGTTCTCGATCGAACGGGCAATGACCAAGACATCGAACTTCGGCATCTATGCGCAAGGCATCGACCGGGTGGTGAAGGTGGACGCCAACACCATCGACATCTTCACGAAGGACCCCAACCCGGTGTTGCTGAACCAGCTCACCGAGTTGCGCATGATGAGCAAGGCCTGGGCGGAGAAGAACAACTCGACCATGCCCAAGGACATCAAGACGCAGGACGAGAACTTCGCCCATCGCAACGCCAATGGCACGGGCCCCTTCGTGCTGAAGGAGTGGCAGCCGGACCAGAAGTTGGTCGTCACGCGCAACCCGAATTGGTGGGGCAAGTCGGAAGGCAACGTGACCGAAGTGGTCTACACGCCCGTCAAAGCGGTGCGCACGCGCATGGCGGCGCTGCTTTCAGGTGAGGTGGATCTGGTGCTCGACCCCAGCCCGCAGGATCTGGCGCGCGTGCGTGGCGACCAGAACCTCAAGGTGATCGATGGCGTGGAAAACCGGACCATCTTCTTCGGCATGGACCAGTTTCGCGATGAACTGCCGGGCAGCAACATCAAGGGCAAGAACCCATTGAAGGACCAGCGGGTCCGCAAGGCGTTGTACCAGGCCATCGACATGAACACGATCGCGCGTGTGAGCCTGCGTGGTCTGGGACAGCCCACTGGCGCCCTGGTGGCCCCGCAGGTCAATGGTTGGACGGAGGCGGTTCACAAGCGGCATCCTTTCGACGTGGCGGCAGCCCAGAAGCTGCTGGCCGATGCGGGCTACAAGGATGGCTTTGAAGTCGACTTCGCCTGCCCCAACAACCGCTACATCAACGACGAGCAGATCTGCCAGGCCGTGACGTCCATGTGGGCGCGCATCGGTGTGAAGGCCAAGCTGCGCACCTTGCCGCTGGTGACCTACTTCCCGATGATCCAGCGCTACGAAGCCAGCATCTACATGCTGGGTTGGGGTGTGCCCACCTTTGACGCGCTCTACAGTCTGCAGTCCCTGGTGCGTTCAGTCGGGGCGGGTGGCGATGGCAACTACAACGTGGGTCGCTACAGCAACCCGCAGATGGACGCGCTGGTGGAGCGCACCAAAAAGGAAACGGATCTCAAGCTGCGCACGGAACTGCTGACCAAGGCCTTGGCGCTGCAGAACGAGGACGTGGCCCACATTCCCCTGCACAACCAGATCATTCCCTGGGCCATGAAGAAGAATGTCGACGTGGTGCACCGGGCGGACAACCGCCTGGACTGGCGTCTCATCAAGGTAAACTGATTTCACAGCGTCAGTCGAGGGTCGCGCACCGCAGGGGGCGACCCTCTCTTTATTTTTCAAACGATGTTCGCATTCATTCTTCGGCGACTGGCGCAAGCCGTGATCGTCATGGTCAGCGTGGCGTTCATCGCGTTCATGTTGTTTCAGTATGTGGGGGATCCCGTGGTGTTCCTGCTCGGGCAGGATGCCACCCCCGACCAGGTGCGCGAACTGCGCACCGAACTCGGTCTGGACCGCCCCTTCTTCGTGCAGTTCTGGCATTTCCTCGCCAACGCGGTGCAAGGTGAATTCGGTCTGTCGCTGCGGCAGGGGGCCAAGGTCTCGCGCCTGATCGCCGAGCGTTTCCCTGCCACGCTGGAGCTGTCTATGGTGGCGGCGGTGCTTGCGCTGGTGGTGGGCATCCCGATGGGGGTGTACGCGGCGTTGCGGCGCGGTACGTTCATGAGCCAGGTGTTCATGACTGTGTCGCTGCTCGGTGTGTCCCTTCCCACGTTTCTGATCGGCATCCTGCTGATCCTGCTGTTCGCCGTCACATTGGGCTGGTTCCCCAGCTTCGGTCGGGGTGACGTGACACAGCTGGGTTGGTGGAGCACCGGCTTGTTGACTCCGAAGGGCTGGCACCACATCACCCTGCCGGCCATCACGCTGGCGATCTTCCAGCTCACGTTGATCATGCGGCTGGTGCGCGCGGAAATGCTGGAGGTGCTGCGCACCGACTACATCAAGTTCGCGCGCGCCCGAGGCCTGACCAACCGCGCGGTGCATTTTGGACACGCGCTGAAGAACACGCTGGTGCCGGTGATGACCATCACCGGTCTGCAACTGGGGGGCTTGATCGCCTTCGCCATCATCACGGAGACGGTGTTCCAGTGGCCGGGCATGGGGTTGCTGTTCATCCAGGCCGTGACCTTCGCCGACATCCCGGTGATGGCCGCCTACCTGTGCCTCATCGCGCTGATCTTCGTGGTCATCAACCTGATCGTCGATCTGCTGTACTTCGCGGTCGACCCCCGCCTTCGCGTGGAGAAGGCGGGAGGCCATTGATGTCCACCTCGTCCCGCATCAAGGCCCATGGCCGCGCGTTTTCCCACATCGCGGCCTTCCACCCCGAGCTCACGGCCTTGCGCCGTGATCTGCACGCCCATCCGGAAATCGGTTTCGAAGAGCACTACACCGCGCAGCGCGTGGTCGAGTCGCTCAAGGTGTGTGGCGTGGACGAGATCCACACCGGCATCGGCAAGACGGGGGTGGTGGCCGTGATCCGCGGCCGCCGTCACACCAGTGGCCGCATGGTCGGCCTGCGCGCCGACATGGACGCGCTGCCCATGACCGAGCACAACGACTTTGCCTGGAAGTCCATGCGCCCCGGCATGATGCACGGCTGCGGCCACGACGGCCACACCGCCATGCTGGTGGGTGCGGCGCGCTACCTGGCCGAAACGCGCCAGTTCGACGGCACGGCGGTGCTGATCTTCCAGCCGGGTGAAGAAGGTTTTGCGGGCGCCAAGGCCATGATCGAGGACGGCCTGTTCGACCGCTTCCCGGTGCAATCCGTTTTCGGCATGCACAACTGGCCGCAGATGCGCCCTGGCATGGTGGGCGTGAACCCCGGCCCCATGATGGCCTCGGCCGATCGCATCACCATCGAAGTCACGGGCAAGGGCGGCCACGGCGCGCACCCTTACCAGACGGTGGACCCGGTGCTGGTGTCGGCCCACATCATCACGGCGGTGCAGAGCATCGTCTCACGCAACGTGCGCGCCATCGACAGCGCGGTCATCAGCCTGTGCGCGATGCAGGCCGGCGACATGGGCGCGTTCAGCGTGATGCCGGGCAAGGCCACGCTGGTGGGCACGGTGCGCACCTTCAACCCCGAAGTGCAGGCCATGGTCGAGAAACGCCTGCAGGAGGTCTGCTCCGGCGTGGCGCTGGGCCTGGGTGCCACGGCGCACGTGAACTACGAGCGCATCTACCCGGCCACCATCAACACGCGGGACGAAGCCCGTTTCGCGGCCGATGTGGCGCAGAAGCTGGTCGGCCACGACCACGTGGACCGCAACATGGACCCGAGCATGGGGGCCGAGGACTTCTCGTTCATGCTGCAGGTCAAGCCCGGGGCCTACCTGCGCCTGGGGCAAGGCGCCGAAAACGGCCTTGGCAGCTGTTTCCTGCACAACAGCCGCTACGACTTCAACGACGAGGTTCTGCCGCTCGGAGCGGCCCTGCACGCCAGCCTGGTGGAGCACGCCATGCCATTGGCCGATGAGGCTCACGCGTCGAGCAAAACCCCTTCCACAACCACAAACGCATCAAGGAGCGAAGCATGATTTTCCGGAAAACGCTGGCGGCCGCACTGGTCACAACCGCCATGCTCACCCTGGGGGCCGCCTCGGCGCAGACCATCCGCATCGGCAACCAGGGCGATGCCCTGTCCATGGACCCGCATTCGCTCAACGAGTCCTTGCAGCTCAGCGTGACGAACAACGTCTACGAACCCTTGGTGGCGCGCGACCAGAACCTGAAGCTGGTGCCCGGGCTGGCGACGAGCTGGAAACAGACCTCGCCCAGCGTCTGGCGTTTCGAACTGCGCAAGGGCGTGAAATTCCACGACGGCGCACCCTTCACGGCCGATGACGTGTTGTTCACCTTCGCGCGCGCTTCGGGCGAAGGCTCGGACATGAAGAGCTACACCAACGACGTGAAGGAAGTCCGCAAGGTCAACGACTTCACGGTCGACATCGAGACCAAGGGACCGTTCCCTATCCTGCCCGACGTGCTGTCGCTGCTGTTCATGATGAACAAGAAGTGGGCCGAGGACAACCAGGCCACGCGACCCGTGGACCGACGAAAGGGTGTCGAGAATGCGGCCTCGTTCCGCGCCAATGGCACCGGCCCGTTCCGCCTGCGCGAGCGCCAGCCGAACGTCAAGACCAGCTTCGTGCGCAATGGCAGCTACTGGGGCAAGATCGAGGGCAACGTGGTCAACGTGGAGTACACGCCGATCGGCAACGACTCCACCCGCGTGGCGGCGCTGCTCTCGGGCCAGGTGGACGTGATCGAGCCGGTCCCGCTGCAGGACGTGGCGCGCATCAACGCCAGCGGCAAGAGCAAGGTGATGCAGGGTCCCGAACTGCGCACCATCTTCCTGGGTATGGACCAGAAGCGCGACGAGCTGCTGTACTCCAGCGTCAAGGGCAAGAACCCCTTCAAGGACAAGCGCGTGCGCCAGGCCTTCTACCAGGCCATCGACATCAACGGCATCCAGCGCACCGTGATGCGCGGCGCCTCCAAGCCCATGGCGCTGATGGTGGGTCCCGGCATCAATGGCTTCGACAACGCCATGAACAACCGCCTGCCGTACGACCCCGACGCCGCCAAGAAGTTGCTGGCCGATGCCGGCTACCCCAATGGCTTTGAAGTGGCCTTGAACTGCCCCAACGACCGCTACGTGAACGACGGCGCGATCTGCCAGGCGGTCGCCGCCAACCTCGCGCGCATCGGGGTGAAGATCAACCTGCAGGCCGAAACCAAGGGCACCTACTTCCCCAAGATCCTGCGCCGCGACACCAGCTTCTTCATGCTGGGCTGGACCCCGGGCACCTACGACGCGCACAACGCCCTGAATGCCTTGATGCGCTGCGTGGACGACAAGGGCAGTGGCGAGTTCAACCTGGGCGCCTACTGCAACCCCAAGGTCGACGAGCTGACGGTGCAGATCCAGTCGGAGACCGACAAGGCCAAGCGCGATGCCCTGATCAAGGAAGCCTTCAAGCTGCACTCGGACGACATCGGCCACCTGCCGCTGCACCAACAGGCCCTGGCCTGGGGCGTGGCCAACAACGTGGAGCTGGTCCAGCTGGCCGACAACTTCATGCCGTTCCGTTTCATGTCGGTGAAACCGGCGAAATAAGCCGGCCCTCGCCACCACGAGGCCCCGGCCTTGTGGTGGCGTCGCACCCAACCAGGTTCCCCACGTGATCAGCCTCATCAAAAGAGGGCTCGACAGCGATGTCGGCCACAGCTTCCGCACCTCGCCGACCGCCATCGTCGCGGCGGTGATCGCTTTCATCTGCGTGTTCTGCGCGGTCTTCGCGCCGTGGGTGGCTCCGCACGACCCTTTTGACCTTGCGACGCTCGAACTCACGAATGCCCGGCTGCCGCCAGCCTGGCACCCCGATGGATCCAGCAACTTCCTGCTCGGGACGGACGACCAGGGCCGCGACATCCTCTCGGCATTGATGTACGGCGCGCGCATCTCGCTCGCGGTGGGTCTGGCCTCGGTGCTGCTCTCGGTGGTGATCGGCGTCACCTTCGGCCTGCTGGCCGGCTTCCTCGGCGGTTGGGTGGACGGCTTCCTCATGCGCCTGTGCGACGTGATGCTGTCCTTCCCGCCGATCCTCATCGCCTTGCTGATCGCCGGCGTGGGCCGGGCCCTGTTCCCCAATGCGCACGAGACGCTGGCCTTTGGCGTGCTGATCATCTCGATCACGCTCACCGGCTGGGTGCAGTACGCGCGCACGGTGCGGGGTTCCACGCTGGTGGAGCGCAACAAGGAGTACGTGCAGGCCGCGCGCGTGACCGGCGTGGCGCCGCTGCACATCATGCGCAGCCATGTGCTGCCCAACGTCATGGGCCCGGTGCTGGTGCTGGCGCACCATCCAGGTGCGCACGGCCATCATCACCGAGGCCACGCTGTCTTTCCTGGGCGTGGGCGCTCCGCCCACCTCACCGTCGCTGGGCACGCTGATCCGCGTGGGCAACGACTACCTGTTCTCCGGCGAATGGTGGATCACCATTTTTCCGGGCGCCATGCTGGTGCTGATCGCACTCAGCGTGAACCTGCTGGGCGACTGGCTGCGCGACGCACTCAACCCCCGCCTGCGCTGAGACCAAGATGAGCCTTCTCCAAGTCAAGAACCTGGTCGTCGAATTCCCCGGCCGCCGCGGCACGCTGCGCGCGCTGGACGACGTTTCCTTCGACATCGCCCCGGGCGAGATCCTCGGCGTGGTGGGTGAGTCCGGCGCGGGCAAGTCGCTCACGGGCGCCTCCATCATCGGCCTGCTGGAGCCGCCGGGCCGTGTCGCCTCGGGCGAGATCCTGCTGCACGGCCGCCGCATCGACAACCTGCCGCACGACCAGATGCGCAAGGTGCGGGGCCGCCAGATCGGCGCGATCTTCCAGGACCCGTTGACCTCGCTCAACCCCCTGTATTCCGTGGGCCGCCAGCTCATCGAGACCATCACCACCCACCTGCCGGTGAGCCAGGCCGAGGCGCGCAGGCGCGCGATCGACCTGCTCAAGGACACCGGCATCCCGGCCGCCGAGCAGCGCATCGACCACTTCCCGCACCAGTTCTCCGGTGGCATGCGCCAGCGCGTCGTGATCGCTCTGGCACTCGCGGCCGAGCCGCAACTCATCGTGGCCGACGAACCCACCACCGCGCTCGATGTCTCGATCCAGGCGCAGATCATCACGCTGCTCAAGACCATCTGCAAACAGCGTGGGGCGGCGGTGATGCTGATCACGCACGACATGGGCGTGATCGCCGAGACCTGCGACCGCGTGGCCGTGATGTACGCCGGACGCGTCGCCGAGATCGGCCCGGTGCACGAGGTCATCAACCACCCGGCGCACCCTTACACCGCCGGCCTGATGGCCTGCATTCCCGACATGAGCCAGGACCGCGAGCGCCTGCACCAGATCGACGGCGCGATGCCGCGGCTCAACGCCATTCCCTCCGGCTGTGCCTACAACCCGCGGTGCGAGAAGGTGTTCGACCGCTGCCACGTCGACCGGCCCGATCTGCTGCCGGCCGGAGCCACCCGGGCGGCCTGCTGGCTGCACGCGCAAGCAGGAGCCCTGGCATGAGCGCCGACATGATCGAAAAAGCGGTGCGGGCCGCGCAAAACCGTGGTGCTTCAAGTCGTGCCGCGGTACCTGCTGCCGCCCTCGAGGCGCCGTTGGTGCGTGCGACCGACCTAGCCAAGACCTTCGACGTGTCCGTGCCCTGGCTCAATCGCGTGATCGAGCGTCAGCCGCGCCAGCTGTTGCGTGCGGTGGACGGCGTGTCCTTCGACATTCCACGGGGTCAGACGCTGGCCCTGGTGGGCGAGTCGGGCTGCGGCAAGAGCACGGTGGCGCGCCTGCTCGTGGGCTTGTACGAGCCCACGCGGGGTGGTTTCGAGTTCGATGGCCAGGACGCGCATGCGGCGTTCAAGACGCCGGAAGGCCGCAAGCTGCGCCGCCGCATCCAGATGATCTTCCAGGACCCGTACGCGAGCCTGAACCCGCGCTGGCGCGTGGAGGACATCATTGCCGAGCCGCTGCGCGAGCACGAGATCGAGACCGAGCCGGTGGCTTTGCGCGCACGGGTGGATGAGTTGCTGAAGTCGGTGGGCCTGTCACCGCTGGACCGCGTGAAGTACCCGCACCAGTTCTCGGGCGGGCAGCGCCAGCGCATTTCCATCGCGCGGGCCCTGCGCACGCAGCCGGAGTTTCTGGTGTGCGATGAGCCCACCTCGGCGCTGGACGTGAGCGTGCAGGCGCAGGTGCTCAACATCATGAAGGACCTGCAGCGCGAGCGCGGGCTGACCTACCTGTTCATCAGCCACAACCTGGCGGTGGTGCGCCACGTGAGCGACCAGGTGGGGGTGATGTACCTGGGGCGGCTGGTGGAGTTGGCGCCCAAGCACACGCTGTTCGACCGGCCGCGCCATCCCTACACGCGCATGCTGCTCGATGCGATTCCGAAGATGCACGACACCGGCAAGGCGCGCACACCGGTCTCGGGTGAGGTGCCCAACCCGCTGAACCCGCCCAGCGGGTGTGCTTTCAATCCGCGTTGTCCGCATGCCAACGACCGCTGCCGCAGCGAGCGTCCGAATCTGCTGGACCTTGGGGGCATTCGCATCGCCTGCCATGCGGTGGAAGAAGGGCGGATCTAGTTTCACGCCACCGGGTGGGCGTTGGCGCGGACGGTGGGTGCTCCCCTCCGCGAATGTCCTCCGGCCCGGCTTCGCCGGGCCTCCCACTTTACGTCGCTGCGGGAAGCACCCGCCGTCCTGGGCCGTTTCTGGCACGCACGATCACGTGTACCTCTTGCTTCGGAGGTTGTTCTTCATTTCCTTGAGCAGGGGCTGGAGCTTGGTGCCGCCGATGCGCAGCGCCAGGCAGGTGCGCACGATGTCGATCACCATCAGGTGCATCAGGCGCGAGGTCATCGGGCTGTAGCGGTCGTAGCCTTCCGGGTGGTCGGCCGAGAGGTGGATGTCGCGGCTCTGCGCCAGCGGTGAGCCGCTGGTGGTGATGACGATCACCGTCGCGCCGTGCTTGCGCGCGATGTCGGCCGCGTCCATCAGATCGCGCGTGCGGCCGGAGTTGGAGATGATCACCACGCAGTCGCCCGGCCCGAGCAGGGACGCACTCATCACTTGCATGTGGCCGTCGCTGTAGGCGATGGCATTGATGCCCAGGCGGAAGAACTTGTGTTGCGCGTCCTGCGCGACGATGCCCGAGTTGCCCGCGCCATAGAACTCGATGCGGCCACGGTTCTTGTAGGTCGCCACCAGGGCGTCCACCGCCTTTTCGATCGCGTGGCTGGAGGCGTCGTTGCGGTACTTCAGGAAGGCCGCCACCGTGTTGTCGATCACCTTGACCAGCACGTCGCTCGTCTTGTCGTCCACGTCCACGCTGCGGTGGATGAACGGCACACCTTCGCTCACCGTGCCGGCGAGCTTGAGCTTGAAGTCCGACAGGCCGTCGTAACCCATGCTGCGGCAGAACCGCACCACCGTGGGTTTGCTCACGTGAGCGCGCTCGGCGAGTTCGGTCACGGGCAGGCTGGCGAAGGTGCGCGGGTCCAGCAGCACGAGCTTGGCAGCACGTTGCTCGGCAGGCGCCAGCGAGGGCAGGGAGGCTTTGATCCGGTCGAGCATGTTGGGGTTGGTTACATTGAGGGGCGATGCGGTGAAATTTTATTACATCGCCTGGCCGATAATCCGCTGATGAACCAACTTGACGCTCTCAAGCAACTCACCACGGTCGTGGCCGACACGGGCGACTTCAATCAGATTGCAGCCTACGCCCCGCAGGACGCCACGACGAATCCGTCGCTCATCCTGAAGGCGGTCCAGAAGCCCGAGTACGCCCATCTGCTCAAGGACGCTGTCGCGAAGCACGGCGCCCAGGGGTTGGATGAGGTGATGAACCGCTTGCTGGTGGCCTTTGGTGGCGAGATCCTGCGCCTGATCCCGGGCCGGGTCTCGACCGAGGTGGATGCCCGGCTGAGCTTCGACACCGAGGCCACCGTGACCCGCGCGCGCCGCATCATCGAGCTCTACCAGGGTGACGGCGTGCATGTGGACCGTGTGCTGATCAAGATCGCTTCCACCTGGGAAGGCATTCAGGCCGCCGCGCGGCTGGAGCGCGAAGGCATCCACACCAACCTGACGCTGCTGTTCTCGTTCGCCCAGGCGGTGGCCTGTGGCGCAGGCCAAGGTGCAGCTGATCTCGCCCTTCGTGGGCCGCATCTACGACTGGTACAAAAAGAGCGCGGGCGCCGGCTGGGACGAGGCCGCAATGGCCGGTGCCAACGACCCGGGCGTGCGTTCGGTGCGCAGCATCTACGAGTTCTACAAGAAGCACGGCATCGCCACCGAGGTGATGGGCGCGAGCTTCCGCAACGTGGGTCAGATCACGGCGCTGGCGGGTTGCGACCTGCTCACCATCAGCCCCGAGCTGCTGGCCCAGCTGGCCGCCAGCGATGCGCCCTTGAGCCGGGCACTGGACGCCAGCGCCGCCCAGTCGTTGGACATCCCCTTCGTGACCCACGACGAAGCCAGCTTCCGCTTCGCCCTGAACGAGGATGCGATGGCGACCGAGAAACTGGCCGAAGGCATCCGGGCGTTCGTGGCGGACACGATCAAGCTCGAAGCCTTGATGAAGTAGCTCGAGCCGAGCCCAAAACAAAAAGCCCCGCGATTTCTCGCGGGGCTTTTTGTTTTGGGCTTTCGTCAGTGTGCAGTGATGCATTCCGACGCAGCCTGAGGTGCCAGGCCAAGGCGCAAGGGCGTAGACAGTGGCAGCGCCACGGCAAGCCCTTGCAACGCCGGCATGGCGTCTCAGGCAAGGAGAGCTTACATGCCCATGCCGCCCATGTCGCCCATGCCACCCATGCCGCCACCCGGCATCGCAGGTGCGTCGTCCTTCGGGGACTCGGCGACCATGGCTTCGGTCGTCAGCATCAGGCTGGACACCGATGCGGCGTTCTGCAGCGCGGTGCGGGTGACCTTCGTCGGGTCCAGAATGCCCATCTCGATCATGTCACCGTAGGTGTCGTTGGCGGCGTTGAAGCCGTAGTTGCCCTTGCCGGCCAGGATGGCGTTGACCACCACCGACGGTTCGCCACCGGCGTTGGCCACGATTTCGCGCAGGGGCGCTTCGATGGCCTTGAGCACCAGCTTGATGCCGGCGTCCTGATCAGCGTTGTCACCCTTGATGGTGCCAGCGGCTTGGCGGGCGCGCAGCAGGGCCACGCCACCACCGGCCACGATGCCTTCTTCCACGGCAGCGCGGGTGGCGTGCAGGGCGTCTTCCACGCGGGCCTTCTTTTCCTTCATCTCGACTTCGGTGGCGGCACCGACCTTGATGACGGCCACGCCGCCGGCCAGCTTGGCGACGCGCTCTTGCAGCTTCTCGCGGTCGTAGTCGCTGGTGGCTTCTTCGATCTGCACGCGCACTTGCTTGACGCGGGCTTCGATGTCAGCGGCAGCGCCGGCACCGTCGATGATGGTGGTGTTTTCCTTGCCGATTTCCACGCGCTTGGCCTGGCCCAGGTCGGCCAGGGTCACCTTCTCGAGCGTCAGGCCCACTTCTTCAGCGATGACCTTGCCGCCGGTCAGGATGGCGATGTCTTCCAGCATGGCCTTGCGGCGGTCGCCGAAGCCAGGGGCCTTCACAGCCACGACCTTCAGGATGCCGCGGATGGTGTTGACCACCAGCGTCGCCAGGGCTTCGCCTTCGACGTCTTCGGCAATGATCAGCAGCGGACGGCCAGCCTTGGCGACTTGCTCCAGCGTGGGCAGCAGGTCACGGATGTTGGAAACCTTCTTGTCGTACAGCAGCACGAAGGGGTTGTCCAGCAGCGCCGATTGCTTCTCGGGGTTGTTGATGAAGTAGGGCGACAGGTAGCCGCGGTCGAACTGCATGCCTTCGACGACGTCGAGTTCGTTCTGCAGCGACTTGCCGTCTTCCACGGTGATCACGCCTTCCTTGCCGACCTTGTCCATGGCATTGGCGATGATCTCGCCGATGCTGGTGTCGCTGTTGGCGGAGATGGAACCGACCTGGGCGATTTCCTTGCTGGTGGTGGTGGCCTTGGAGGCCTTCTTCAGCTCGGCGATCAGGGCTTCCACGGCCTTGTCGATGCCGCGCTTGAGGTCCATCGGGTTCATGCCGGCGGCCACGTACTTCATGCCTTCGCGCACGATGGCCTGGGCCAGCACGGTGGCGGTGGTGGTGCCGTCACCGGCGTTGTCGGACGTCTTGGAAGCAACTTCCTTGACCATCTGCGCGCCCATGTTCTGGAGCTTGTCCTTGAGTTCGATTTCCTTGGCCACGGACACACCGTCCTTGGTCACGGTGGGGGCGCCGAAGGAGCGCTCGAGCACCACGTTGCGGCCCTTGGGGCCCAGGGTGACCTTGACCGCGTTGGCCAGGATGTTCACGCCTTCAACCATGCGTGCGCGGGCTTCGCCGCCGAAAATGACGTCTTTTGCTGCCATGTTGTTTCTCCGGAAAAATTGAGGTGTTCAGTTACTTGGACTCGACGACCGCGAACAGGTCGTCTTCCTTCATGACCAGCAGTTCGTCGCCAGCGACCTTGACGGTCTGGCCGCTGTACTTGCCGAACAGAACGCGGTCACCGACCTTGACGTTCATGGCGGACAGTTCGCCCTTGTCGTTTTTCTTGCCGGGACCGACCGCCAGGACTTCGCCCTGATCGGGCTTTTCGGCGGCGGCGTCGGGGATGACGATGCCGGAGGCGGTCTTGGTTTCGCTGTCAATGCGCTTGACGATCACGCGATCGGCGAGAGGACGAAGGTTCATTGCATCTCCTGGGTATGGAACAGATGGGGTTTGTTCAGAACGGCGGTGCCAGCCCGGACGGGCCAGCGGATACCGCTGATCGACATGGCGTCGGGTGTTAGCACTCAACGCCAGCGAGTGCTAATCATAAGGGCGCCGGAACCCCATTTCAAGATCGAAGGGGTTTATTTCTGATGCGATGGGTCTGGCCACTGCGGAAAGCCACTCATCCTTCGCTTCCGTGCCACTGAACTTTCTCCTCGTCCAAGATTTGCCACATTATGAAATAGTTGGCTCTCGCGGTTGTCACAACTCGCGGAGTCACTCCGAGTTCTTGACCTCAGTCAGCTTAGAAGCGGGTTATTCGCTCTCTTAGCTCAAGAGTGGCGAATTGCTTTATCCAGCGCTGCCCTAGATCCCGACTAAGTGGGGCCGTTTGCCGCGATCTGCCGTGAGGCAACGTGCAGCGTGAGGAGTCGGTCGACGCCGACCGGTGGACTTCGAGTGAGCGCCATCAAGCTGACGTTGGTTCGACTACCGGCACTTTGTTAAGCGGCGGCTATGGAAAGTACGTCCTCAGCCTCGCCTTTAGCGATAGCGTTCGACGAGTCAATTGCTTGGCAGACGAGCACCACCATGGCCCCGATGGTGCCCGGCACGGCAGATGTCGAATGTAAAGTTGGTGGGCGCAAGGGCTGTCCGACTCCCTTGTAACCCCGGATAGCGCAGAGATACCGCGCGATACCCTAGGCGATACGCTTGATACGCGCGATACCGAGTTTTGTTCATAAGTTATTGATCGCAATGCGAAAAATTTCCAAAAAATTAGTGACTCAGATCTGAGTCACTAATTTTTTGACATATCTCACCTGTCTCGCGATGCCGAAAAGGTCGACTGCTCATTGACTGGGCGTTTGCGTTCCTGCCGCAGACATGGAAAATTCAAGGTATCGAACTGCTCCCAGTGCAACATGAAAACCAAGCCCGATAAAGCTCCCGCAGCGGCAGCGCCAGCGCCAGTGCCACTGCCGGCAACAACCCTTGAAACCGCAGTGGACGTCGCGGTGCCGCCGGCCTTGCCCCCAGGCGCACTCAGTGTCGACGGTCTTAGTGCGCTCCTCGCCGCCAAGGTCGAAGCGCCGAACGTCAAGCAGGCTCAGAAAAAAGGTGAGAAGGCCAGGCAGACAAATATCGACTTACGAAAGGTGCACTGGGCTGATGTCAAGGATGAGGATATCTGGCTGCTGAGCAATGAGCACAAACGCTTCGGATTCGCCCAGGTGCCGCGCACGCTGTCCATCGTGATCAACATCATCAACGAGATCGCCAAGAGGAAGTGCGGGAAGGCCGTTCCGGCTGGCAAGACGTACTTTGCCCTGTGGCTTCACCACTATGGTGAAGGCCTCGTGCGGATCGCCAGCGAGGCACAGATCGCATACGAGGCCGGGTACGGGGGTCAGCGCAATGTCTCCACGTTCAGGCAGCACATGGAAGTGCTGAAAGAAATCGGCTTCATCGACTTCCGCAAGGGGGTGAAGGGCCCCATGCACTACGTGCTGCTGCTGAACCCGTACAACGTCATGAAGCGCCTCCGCGAGCAGAAGGATGACACGGGCGAGAAACTGGTTTCCGACGAGCAGTACGCGGCACTGGTTGAGCGCGTGAACGACATTGGCTCACGCAGCGAACTAGGGGAGTGAGCCATGCAGCGCAATGTGATCGAAGAGTTCTACCGCGAGCTGGAGGCCACCAACGAAACGTACGTGCGCAAGCGGCTTCTGACCGGTGGCTACGCGGGCTGGAAGTACAAGCATGCCAAACAGTTTCTTGACGCTAGGGACACAGCACGCGCGGAACAGCGTGCTGTGTGGATGACACGCTGGACCATGCTCGCGGCAATCGGAGGGTTGGGTGCCGTTGTTGTTGCCGTTGTGTCGTTATGGCACAAATGAACTTCCGACGCGCCACGCTGACCTGAGGCCACTTGGCCCACTTCTTGGCGTTAGCGCTTTGACGCGACCTTTACTCGCATGCTAACGCTGCTCGGCCAAGCGCCAAATGCTCCCATCAAACAGCGTCCGTGTCGACTACCGGTTCGATCCGACAGCAGAGTATGACAGCGTGGGGTGAGGGCTGACCTTGGTCCGTGCTGGACGTGTTCTCGCCATCGACGAACCAGACTGCGGCCTCCTCGATGATCATGGCTACCAGTAGAGATAGTGCGAAGAACAATTTCGGCCCGAATGGCAGCAGGATGGGACGAGCAGTGCGTCGGGTCCCACGCACTAGAGACAGGAGCGAGTGGTAAGCATCGACCGGCTCCATCACCCCATACTCCATCTGCTTGTCATTCAACTCCTGCAGCAAGTCCTTGTTCTGCTCCTGCACCTCCTCCAGATACTTCTCTTCAGGAGAGGTCGGTACAAACAGCCAGGTGTCTCCCGGCTCCAAATACTCAGCCGCACCGATAGCTTTGCCCTTCTCATACCCCAACGCCACGATTAGCTCGATTGGGTTGTCCGGCGCTGCAGTCCAGCCCGCAAAATCGTCGTTCACCGGTGCTATGCGGCGGATGGCGGAGGACCATTGAGCAGTTGGCTTCACATAGCGCGCCAAGCTGTAGCCAATTTGAAGGTCCACCGGCCCGCTGCGCGCAAGGCGTTTAATCTCCGAAAAGATGGCGCCCATCTGCTGGCGCGACAGACAAGACACGTCAACAAATATCGACGCGGTGCCGCTGCCGTTGCGCGAGAAGGCACGAATGGCATCACATGTGTCGCGACATGTCAGACGTTCAACCTCGAGGCGCTTTGAGAATCGGGCTTCACCTTGGGCTCCATACCCGACCGCAATCATCCGCGCGTCCAGATCGCCTTCAGCCGTCAGCAGCATCAGAAGATTCCGTCTCCGCCGACCTTCGCCGTCTCCAACGATGATCAATGCGGGCTCGCTGCTGAGCACTGCAGAAGTCGCCTTGCCTTCTATGTTTACCTGCGTGAGGTTTCTGATGGCCAGCTTCAAAACAGCCCGTCCTGCTTCCAAGCCCCGGATTGCTCCGGTGGCGGTTCATCAACTTTCGCTTCTCTCTTCCGATCCACGGGAGGTGGATTGAGGATCGCTGACAAGGACACTGGCTTCGACTTGCGCATCGGCAACTTGAAGATCGGCGCTAGGAGATAAGTCAACCTGAAGCGCTTGCCCCGAAGCGACCGGTATCCACCGACCGTCCCGGGCGATTCAAAGCAGACGATCGCGCCGTGGTTCATCGCGATCCGCAAGGCGTTCTCGACATCATCGTCGACGTCGTTGTCTACGATGAAGGAGAGCGGAGGATCCTCGACAAAGTCGGCGGTGACTAGGCGGTCATGAAAGTAGTCGCCTATCTTTTCCAGCACCTGGAAAACCGATGCGGAAGTCTTGATTGAATGGAACTGCTCACTGGCCAGGGCCTGCAACATCTCAGAGTACCGCTGGCAGTTCCAGAGCACCCCCTCCGTCTGCCGAGGCACTGGCACAGGGAGCTGGCTAAGGTCAGCCTGAGACAGGATGCGTGTGATCAGACCAATAAGCCAACGTGGATTGCCCTCGCTTATCGCCGAGAGAGACTCCCAGCCTGCATAGGTGGCGTTGAATGGCTTCACGCCGCGCTTGCGTCCTTCGGGCCTGCCTCGGTATGCGTTCCGAAACGCAACCAGCGGCGCAACCTTGCGCAGAGTGTTGCCGTTGAAGTCGCTTGGCTGCATCCCCAGTTCCTGTGTGAGGTCGATTTCCTTGCGCTCGAGGAACCTGACGAAGGAAGCATCCTTCTCCGAGAGGGAGACAAAGTGATTTGTGATCTGCTTTGTCGCTGCACGCGTAGCCCGTGCGAACAACCCCAACTGCTCCACCTCTTCACCCTCGTCGACCACAGAGTAGGCTGACGTGCCGAACACGTTGTTAGGGGTTTCACCGCTCAGCCCTGCATAAGACTGACTTCTTGAAAGGAACACGTTTTTGCAGAACTCGCTGGCCTCAGCTTTGTCCGCGTACCAAAGCTCAACCTGTCGGACGTCGTTGAGCTGGCTTGGAGCGGCAACGTCTCGCTGGTAGAGGACATCAGGCCCGCACGGTGCCAGCGCGACCTTTAACAGGAGCTTCTGACCGCCGCTCGCTCGCATAGAAGCCAGTACCGTCTGCTGCAAATGCATCGGCGCCACCTCGAACTCGTCAAGGAGCAGGCACCAACGATGGTCTGACCGGCCATACATGGCGTCAAACGCCTGCAGTCCCTGGGACGTCGCTTCCATCATGTCGAGGCCAAGATAGTCGCAGCTGCGAACAACTGCTTCTCCGACCGCCTCCGGCCCAAGCGATGCGCACAGGTGCGCCTGGCTTTTGATGTCCAGCAGACGGAGGCGCAGTGCTTCTACCAAGCTGGCTGGGGACAGCGAGATCGGCTTGAGGCGCCACAACGCTGCGATTGACTTGATCGCGGCCTCCAGTTCGGTCTGCGTTGGATGTAGTTCGCCATCAACGAGGTTGTTGCCGCGCCGAACGGGGTTCAAAAGAACATGCCGCTCGATCCCGTTGGCAACCGCCAGCAGTACGTGCGTCACGAACGCGGCCTGCGAGAACAGGATGCCAACCCGTTCGTTCTGACCCGAGCGCTGCAGCGACTCAAGCATCGTGCCCCACGCTATGTCAGAGGGAACGTAGACCCCGGTATAGCCGAGCGCGGACTTAACTTCACCCACCTGCGGACCATTCCAGGCCGCCTGTCCCTCTGCGCTCAGCATCTTCAGAAGCGTCGTCTTGCCGCCGCCCCGAGGTCCGACCAGCACCGAGTTCCACGGCCCTGCCAGTAGCGCAAACTTCGTGGATGGCACGAAGGTGCGAGCTACATCTGCAAAGCTCATCGCCTTGGCGTTGAATGGCTCTAGGAAGCCCTGACTCATAAGGCCTTCCTCTCTAGAGTCAGCCAGTGGCCGTCCCTGTCTGCATGGATATTCAGGCTATGCCGACGATCGAGCTGTCTCTTGACGTGGTTGCGCGACTCCGGTGTCAGCAAGCTAGCCTCGGGAACATGCTTGATGACGTCTGACCAGGGCATTGGAAGCTCCTTGAGCTTCGCGATTTCGGCAATGACCCTTCCTGGATCTCGAGCGCCAAATGAGGCCCCGTCGTAGATGCTGTTGCCATCGGAGACCGCGGGCTGCCAGCCCTTCCCCTGCGCCCAGTCCCAAGTACGAAACCGTCCACTGATCCCGCGAGAATCCAGCCTGACAGTGAGCAAATAGAACTGGTTCTGGAAGGTCCCCTCCAGTTCGCTGATGTAGAACGCGAGGCTCGCCGCACCGAAAACGAACGGCACTTCGCCATTGCCCGACGCGAATCCCAGCCGAGCTTCGTGCTTGTGGCCATGGATCACTAGCCAATTGCCATCTTCAGACAACAGACGTAGGAGCTCCTGCCCGTTGTCGATGAAGTCATGAGCGCCTTCACCGTTCTGCGTGTGCGGCTCGGGCGGATGATGCATGATCGCGATGCTGATCCTGCGGTGATCGCATTGCTGCAACGCCAGCTCCAGCTCCGATACCGCTGACTTCGGGAACGTGCCTCGCTCGTGCTCGAACTTATCGTGACCATGTTCGCTGCAGCTGTTGACGATCAACACCTGATATTTCTCGGCTTCAACCAGCACAAGCCCGGCTCCGAAGTACCGCACCCGGTGATCTCGCCCCTTCGCCCCACTGTCGTCGTCCCGAGTCACCGACGGATACGGGGGCTTGAGCACCTTCAGCGGTTCGAATGGTCCCAGGCCAGCCTTTAGATTCGCGACGACATTCTCGTGAATTTTGGCTTCCTGGCTGCGAGAGGTCACATCGTGATTGCCAGTCGCGCACAGTACGTGCTCGCTTTGCAATCGCTTGCCTAGGTCGACCAGGTGCTTCCACCCCGCCGCAAGCGTTACACCGTCATTTTGGAATGCGATATCGCCCGGGCAAAGAACCGCGTCGGCAGTCAACGACTGCGTAGCAACGAGGTCGTTCAGCCCAGCCCAGGGATTTTGCTTTGGACTTTCGCTGGCCAATTCGCCAGTAGGCTTGATCTTCAAGTGTGTTCGTGCACCCGCCGCATGGGCAAAGTGCGGATCGCCTAGAACGGCAAACACCGCCTCCACGACTAGTCCATCATGCCCATCGGCATCCTCCACGAGCGCTCCTTTGGTATTGATTCTGCGCGATACTAATCGCTAATCGCGCTGCCAATCGTAGTTGGAAAGAAGCACCTCGGCAGCGTGACGGCGCGCCGACGTAAAGCCGGCCACGTTGCGCGCCACAGTAAGATCGTGACGGCGCCATTTCTTGAGGCCTTGCAAGACGGTGTCTGCAGGCGAGTATGAGAGGAGCACTTTCGCGCCGCGACGGTCTGCCGCGCGGAGCGAGGCAATCAGCCGCCTCTCGTCCTTCTCTCTGAATGCGTCACAACCGTACTCACCACGGTCCCGCTTGTCGCCCAAGGCGTAAGGAGGATCTAGGTACACAAAGTCACCGTTGCCGGCCTCCTCAAGGATGTCTTCAAAGTCGCTGCAGCGCAGTTCAGCGACCTTTAACAGCTTGGCGAATGCCTGAAAAGCCTCGAGACTTGGCATGAAGAGATGGCCCTTGCCTCGGGCGACATTGAACTGACCTGCGCGGTTTGTTCTATAGACGCCGTTAAAGCAATACCTATTCAGGTACACGAACTGCGCTGCGCGGTCGAAGGCATTTAACCGCTCTCTCTTCACCGCCCGAAGCTTGTAGTAGTCCTCGGGGTTGCTGCCAAACTGTGACGCGCGCTCCCACACCGCACGCGGGTAGCGCTGAACGACGCGGTACGTCTCGATGAGAGATCGGTTCAGGTCCCCAAGGATGGCGTCCCCTACTCGCAGGCGCAGGAACAGCACTGCCGAGCCCGCGAATGGCTCTATGTAGCGATCCGCATCCTCGGGCACCGCGGCAAGCAGCAAGGGCAACAGCTTTTTCTTGCTACCAGCCCAACGCAGCAACGGCTCCGCCGCGCCAGAGGCGCCGTCGGTACTCAATGTTTGCCGCACTTGCATGATCTAAGATTATGAACATAAAGCCAGCCGCACCGCACTGGCGAGAAGCTGTTTGTGGACTGCGCCGGACATATGCTGGTGTTGGCCGGCCGTGTCCGCGCGTTTTCCTGCGTGACGGCCGACCAGTCGACTAGTTCCTAGCAGGGTCCTATCGGCCGGGCACTGCGCCTGATAGGCGGGGTGTCGCAGATGATCGTGCACAAACAACGTTCGTGTGCACACTGAATGGGCGGTTACGGCAGAAGCGGCTGATCAAGCAGGCGGCGAATGGCTCGGTCAAGTTTGGAGCTGAGTTCCGCGCTCGCCCCTGCGTAGTAGATGGCAGTTTGTCCGTCCACCGCACATAAACTGGGCCAAATTTATCCGGTAGCACTAAGGGACTTGGAACGTATCAGTCTTTCCCATGGCGTTGCTCACCTCGGTCAATAAGCGATCGGATTTCAGCCATTTGGGGCCGACTTCATGGAGAAGATATGCTGCAAGGAGTGTCGGAGCAGCGATTCCCAGCAATCCAACCAACATCATGAACCCGCCACCTGTATCGCTGCTCATGATCTGAATCGCGGCCGCCATACAGAGTCCGCTCACGCCCAGGAATAGATCGCGCCACAGCCTGCAAAGGCGTGCCAGCAATGGATTTGACGCTCTGCGTTTTAGGTCACACCCCTGTCCAGATAAGGCCATTGAACGACACGCCTTACTGAGGTGCTGCGCCGGAATGCCCAATGACATGATCGCCCGACGCAACTCGCCAGTCACGGCCTCACTGGGGGCCAAGGTTCCGAACTCCAAAACCCGAAGATGAGGTTCTTCCGACTCGGCCAGCCACACCCTGTGCTTGGAGGGCACCTCAACCTTGGAGAGGCGGACAATTTTGGCGCTGCGGATCGGGTAGAAGACCCATTGCCACCAGAGAGGTTGAAATGAGGCGGTGTAGCGACACAGGAACTCGCCCTCGCTTTCTTCTGAAGATCTCCGGGAGTCGGCAAATCCCGGACCTTCGGTTTCCCTGAATGTGTCGAGGGCGGTGCGCGAGGTTGCCTGGTCGAACCGCTCTATCAGATCTCCTGCGGCACCAATCTCCTGGCTTGCCGCAAGTGCGTTGAAAAACACAGCGTAGGCGCGTGCGTCCTCCAGCGCTTGCCTGGCAGGCAACGTCTCAAGGCTTAGCAGCCAGCTGTCCAGCCTTTTCCAGAACCTGCGCGATATCCCGCTTGAGATCACCTTCATTGATGACCTCGTTGTAGAGAAGTCGAACCATTCGCCAGTAGGTTGCGGGAGAAGGGCTCAAGCCGTGCTTGGCGATTGCCTTCGTGACTGCTTGAGCGGCGCGACCCCAAGCCTCGTCATCGTCTACTCGGGACACGCAGTTCGACCTGGTGCCCGACAAAAGGTACGTCACGTCCAAACCCGCGGCTTCCATCTTGGCCAGGAGCTCGACCGTG
Source organism: Hydrogenophaga sp. UC242_50 (assembly GCF_042697355.1). NCBI lineage: Bacteria > Pseudomonadati > Pseudomonadota > Betaproteobacteria > Burkholderiales > Comamonadaceae > Hydrogenophaga > Hydrogenophaga sp. UC242_50. The sequence continues at coordinate 5,125,486 of NZ_CP170553.1, read as the reverse complement.
GGAGAACTCTGACCATTTTCAAGTCGCCATAGGGTCGCGTGGCTGATGTCCAGCTTCGCTGCCAGATTGTCTCGAGATAGACCGAGATCCTGACGAAGCTCGACCAGTCTCACCGAGAGTTCGACTGAATTTTGAACAATACTTTTCAAAATTGAAAGAACTTTATAGAATTCGCTTGTGGAGAAGCATGCTACTTCCTTTTCTGCCGACCAGATCAGCAGAGCCCGCTCAGAGTTCAAGCAGGCGGGAGTGAGCATCTCCGAATGGGCGCAGCGTCATGGCGTGCCGCCATCATTGGTCTACAGCGTGTTGTCGGGCAAGACCCAGTGCACCCGCGGCAGAAGCCATGAAGTGGCTGTCCTGCTCGGTCTTAAGGCGCCACCGAACTCCCCCAGCGTCAAAAACCTCCTGCCCGGCCATTTGGCGTGCGCCGAAACAGTGGGCTCCTCCAGCTAAGAGGCGTCGGAGATGGCCAGATGAACTCGTCGGCTGTCCCATCTCTCTATTTCCCCGCTCTGCCGGATTCAACGGGCGCACTCCCAGTGCGTCCAGAAGGGAGGTGCGCCATGGACCCCTAAAGAAAAGGCCACCCGAAGGTGGCCTGAGGGATGAAGGGCGAAGAGACGCCTCATCAACGCAACGCAAGTGTCCCCCCTTTCTCCCCCTCGATGTCAAGCGCAGCCGTCGCCAGTTTGGGCACGGCATGGATCAGTACGTCTTGAAATCAGGAGAAGAACATGCCCAGAGCCGTCGTTACCCGATCGCCTCACCGAGAGGTGGGGGTGGTCAATCCTGGATGGTTGCTCGACCATTCCGTGCATCATGAGTCGTCGCTAGAACGGCGCTTCATCATGGTGGCGTTGTCGTGTCCCGTGGTGCGGGACATCCAACATCAGCCCTGTGAAATCGAGCTCACGTTGGCGTCCGGCCAAACCTGCAAGTACACGCCTGACTTTCTGCTCAGCCTGGTAGACGGCTCTGAAGTCATCGTGGAGGTCAAGCCAGAGAAGTTTGTCCCCGAGCATGCGATGAAGCTCGACGCAGCAAAGGTCGCATTCAATCGCCAGGGCCGCGAGTTTGAAGTATTCACCGACAAAGTGATCGACGGAAGCGGCTTGAGTTCGCGGGCCGTACTCCTGATGCGCTTCGGGCGCATGTCCTTCTCGCTAGAGCAAGCGATGAAGTGCAAGGAAGAACTTGAGTCGCGGTGTGAAGGCAGCGCCAGCGTTCGCGATCTGGTTGCGGCCGGAGTCAACGAGGACCTCATCTGGAATCTGGTCGCCCTGCATCAGTTGCGTGTTCCCGCCGGCCTCAACCTGTCCGACGAGGAGGTCGTGTCCATCAACCAGCATCAAGGAGACTGCCATGTTTACTTTCGGCAATGGTTTGGTGTTGCGTGAAGGTGCGCGCACGTTCCAGTTCGAGCGAGAACTTTCATGCTTCGAGATCCAGTTTCGGTACCTCGACAACAACGAGGTGAGAACATTCTCCAAGACGAGTCTGTACAAGCAGATCCTTGCCAAAACCGTGTTCCCGGTGCATCAAAACGGTCACTCGATTGCGCAGCCCAACACCGTACCTGTCCAGGATCGCGTCTACACGTACTCGGCAACGCTCACTGAAAAGCAGGAGCGCACACTCGTCTTCCGCAACTTTCTCGTCAAACGGGCAATCGCGAATGGAGTCACCCACGGAAGCCTCAAACGGTGTGAAGCGTTTTTAAAGAGCGTGCGGCAGGAGGGTGAAAAATTCTTCAAGAATTGCCTGTTGGGTGGACAAGGTTCTGAGTCTCCCAAGCTCCCCTGTGCCGATACATTGCGCAAGTGGATGAAGCGACATCGGTCGTCCGGCGGAAACCCGTATGCGCTGCTCGACTTGAGGCCATTGGTGCGGCGTTGCAAACGCCTCAGCGTGCGTGTCGAAGAGATGGTGGAGAAATGTATCTCCAAGTACTACCTCCAGAAACGCGGACTCTCAGTTGCCGAGACATTCCGGCGCTACCTTCAGGATGCCGCACGAGAGGAGCGCTTGCTCGGTACGAAACTTGAGCTGGCTTCATTGCGGTCGGTGCAACGGCGGGTCAATGAAATTGATCCGTACATTCGCGATCTCAAGCGGTACGGCTCTGAGTACACAAGAAACAAATGGCGCTACAGCCTCAAAGGGGACACCTCGACCCGTGTGCTGGAGAGAGTCGAGATCGATCACACGTGGCTTGATATTTGGGTCCTGGACCCAAACACTGGGGTACCGATCGGTCGGCCTTGGATTACTGTTGCCATAGACAGGTACTCGGGATACATCTTAGGCTTCTACATCTCGTTCTATGGTCCGTCGGTTGCGTCCGTCGCGCATTGCGTGCGCAATGCCATCTTCCCTAAAGAGGACCTGCTCTCCCTGGTTCCAGACTTGCCCCAGCCGTGGACAGCAATGGGAATCGCGGAGCAGTACGTGGTCGACAACGGTCTGGAGTTTCATGCAAAGGACTTTCTTCGCATCATGTTCGACCTGCGTGCCGACGTGTTGTTCAACCCTGTGAGAAGGCCGTGGCTGAAGCCATCTATAGAACGAACGATGATGGAGGTGAACCGGATGTTGCCAAACTGCGGCAAGGTCTACACGCCTACCAAGAACATGAGGCCAGAGTCGCCAAGCGATTCAGCAGCGATCCTTTTCGATGATCTGTGCGTAGGGCTGACGCTTTGGGCCGCTGACGCATTTCCGAAGTCCATTCATCAAAAGAACTTGGTTTGCCCGCTCGAATTGTGGGAGGAGGGACGCCTGAGCAGTCCAATTCCGATGTTCCCTCTAGGGCTCGAGCAGTTTGACATCACCGCAGGGATGTCAACCCAGAGGACCGTAGACGGTGATGGCGTGTTCTTCAAATATCTGCGGTTCAACAGCGTAGAGCTCCAAGACTATCTCAGATCGAACGGACGAAAGTTGAGGCTTGACATCCGCATCAATCCGGATGATCTGGGTCGGATCTTTGTAAACCTGGTGGCTGAGAAGCGCTGGCTACCCGTGGCGCTACAAAAGCCGTCGAATGGATACGGAGATGGCCTCTCATTGATTCAACATGAAATCATCCGCGCAGAGGCCGGAAAGCGCTTGACTCAACGCAATGCGGAAGAAGAGTTGGTCAAGGCCCAAGAGCTACTCAAGTGCAAATGGGGAGAGGCGGTGAGACGCGGGGTTCGCGTGAAGAAACACGGAAATCTGGTCAGGCTTCAAGGCCTCAGCTCCGCCTGCACGGGCGGCAGGCGAGCGGCCGACAACTTACCTGTTGCCAGCGCGATCTCCGAGGCCCATCTAAAAGACCTGATGCCATTCAAGGCGTTCTCACTGGCGGAGGACTACACATGAACACCTACGAACTTCCAGCTGGGCTGTCCAGAGATGCCCTGCGGTGCGTCAACGAGATCTTGGACGTCGTTGTTCCGTATCCAGACTTTGAAAATTCTTTGCAGGGGACCCTCAAAGTCGTTCAGTGGATGCGGGAGGTCAGGATGCCCGGCGGTGTTCTTCTGTTGGCCGACTCTGGAATGGGGAAGACGCTTTTTCTGCAGATCCTCAAGCGATCGTTTGCGCACTGACGCAAGTCCACTGAAGTCGAGTCGACCGGTATTGGAGATCGGCCTCGACAGTGCTGCTGACGTTCATCAGGTCGCTTCGAAGCTGATGTTGGCGTTGGGGTACCCAGCCCTACCCATGCGCGCGACGCTGGCCAACATGACTGCCATGATTGACACCGCCATAGAGCGTTTGAGTCCTGTGGCAATTTTCATCGATGAGGGGCAGCATGTGTGTGAGGGCAACCGGGAAAACACCGCACGCACGCTCACCGATTGGTTGAAGGTTCGTGTGGACAAGCACAACCTGCCCGTGATCATGGTGGGAACCCGAACATTGGAGGGGATATCGGAGATCAATCCTCAGTTCGTCTCAAGAGTGTCGCTGCACTATTTTCTCAATCCGTTTTCTTTTGGGGATATCTGGCGGCAGGTGCTCGGCGCAATCGCAGCCACGGTGAAGTCGGCTGATCTCAGCAGCCTGAGCGCACAGGGTCTGTCGCGCCTGGTGCACCAAGCCACTCACGGAAACCTTAGGCGTCTGAAAAAGCTGCTCATCTTCTCGTGCGTTCGTGCGATCGATGAATGCTCACCATCGCTGAGACTGGAGCATCTTGCCGCTGGGTACTCGGATGCCTTCGGCGGCCTGTCGGGCGTTGGCAATCCGTTCCTCGCGGTGATGGAAAAGGCCAGAAAGTGAGGCTTCGTCCTGACCGTTGTCGCGCGTCGCACGGTATTCACCGTAGCGTCGGCGGCGGCCACACCGCTCGGGTCCATGTTCATTTGGGGAGCGTGCCTTGAAGTTCATCGCAAGTCCAGAGCCCTTGCCTGACGAGAGTCGATCCTCTTGGATCTTGCGAGTCTGCGGTGCACATGGTTACCCCATGAATAGATTCTGCAAGTACGTGGGACTGGATCCGTTCCGAATTGACTGGGATTTTGGAGTCGATTCAAAGCGTTGGGCTGCACTTGCCGCGGATTCGGGACGCTGCCTCTTATGTTTCGACAGGAACGACCACGACTGGTGGCTGGTCAAAAAGCTGCACAACAGTCCGGTCTCTCCTTTGTACGTCGATAGAAAACCTGCGAGCCGCTGGTGCTCCGCTTGTTTGGTTGCCGACTCAACACCGCATCTTCGATGGTACTGGCGCATATCAGAGCTTCAACGATGTCCGTATCACGATACGAGGCTATCGATTCGATGTTCTTGGTGTCATGGCTTCATGAACCTTTCATCCGCACACATGCTTGGTTTCGGAAGGAAACGGGGCGCAGCGAATCTGGCTGGATGCGCCTCGTGTGGCATGCCCTTTCTCGTCGATGGAGTTCACGAACCTGCTCCACCAGCAGTCCTGGCGTCTGCGGGCCATGGTTTGCCTGATCCCATGATCTCCCTTCGCCAAGTTATGAATCGGAGGGCCCTTTCTGAGTTATCCACTCGCGGGGAAGCGCTAGTTGCCTCTCACGGTTCCGCAACTCCAACGGCGCTTTCAGCGCTGGTGCTCAATCTCGCTTCGTCCAACTCGTTGCCCACGTGGCCGGTTTACGATGCCGGCTCATTCGCAAAGAAGCAGGCCGATCTCATCCAAGAATTCTCCACGCCTCGTGACTACGTGCTGCTCAAGTGGTGGGATCTCTTTTCGATGAGAAAGACTCTCGAACGCCAACTCGAGATAGAACGTAAGAGGGTTTTTGGAACCGACTTCAGAATTGTCTTTGCTACTCGCCACGTCCTTCCTTGCAAGCCAGCGTGTACGACAGGCTTCTGGACACCGGTTGAGTCGAAGAAATGGAGCGCGCCTCTGGCAATGTGGACGCGAGTGCGAGTTGCCAAAGCGCTATTGATGATCCGAAAGGAGAGAGCTCTTCAAAGAGAGCGCGCGTGCCAGGGACTGGGCACGGAAGAAGAACAGGCTCAAATCAACTCATACGCTCAATGCTACAGGAGGTACTGACGTGCTGAGCGATCCGTCGTTTCCCCTCAGGGACGTAGTTCGGCCTGGTGAATCAGGTCAGGGTTATGTGCTGAGGATGGCGACGGACAATGGGCTTCGCGGGTTGCCCTCCGTCAAGAGCGGATTGGGGCGGTCTCGCTTTCACACACTGGATGCGAGCGATGCGATGAGACTTTCCAGGTGGTTCGGTGCGCCGCAGGCTGATCTGGCGGAGGCCCTGGGGCGCATCTCGAGGAGTGCTGCTGAAGAAGGGTTCTCTTATGCTGGCCGAGAGATCGGCAGGAGCTACTTTCTCAATCGCGGACGTCCGCGGGTGTGTCCTCACTGTTTGGTTCAGCATGGGTACTGCCGTTCTGCGTGGGATTTTGTTCTTGTGGCGGCTTGTCCGCAACATGTTTGCGCATTGGAGGACCGGTGCCCTGTGTGTGCCCGAGCGCTCGATTGGAACAGGCCAAGCCTTATGGTATGTCAGTGCTGGTCAGATCTTCGAAGTTGGAGGCCGGCTGCCGTCGACCTGCATTCGCTCGAACTGGCCTTCGCTCGCTGGGTGGCAGTGGCCGTTGCTCCTGCCTCCATTGACCAAGACCGGGGCAGTGCGGTTGAGGCAGGGCAATTCGGGCTGCTGAGGCTGCTACGACCTTTGTCCCTTGGAGCTGGCCTCTCCCTCACCTATGCTCTCGCCAGCACGGCTGAATACTCCTTGGGAATGACGGGTCAACGCGTTCGGAAAAAGACCTCGTTGCTTCATGCGAGACAAGTACTTCAAGCAGCAGATGAGCTCGTCCGGAGGATCTCCGAAGGGCAGCCTATTGCGTTGAGAGTAAGTCGGCGCTCCGTAACGCTGGCGCTGCTCTATGAAGCCATGAGAAGGGCGAAGTGTCCTGAGGATGGATCCATCGCCCTCTCGCTCCTTAGCCACATCCTGAGACAGGGTGGCCGTACGAAATGGACGGGGCGCTATGGACAGCTATCGCAGATGTCGCTGTTCTGATGCCCCAGTTCAAGCCGACTTGCTGCGTTGGCACTTCAGCGCTACAAGCTCATATTTGTGGTTCACGGGGAACCGTTTGTGTTTAAGACGGTGCCCGTCGCAGCTTATGACGGGGGAGCTATGACCAAACGCGTGAATATCAGCCCTTTTGACTGTGCGCCACCCACTTCCTATCGAGTGCTCGACGCCACAGAGTTCGAGAGTCTACTGGCTGAAAGAGAAAAACAAGGTCCGGTAACCTCCGACTTGCCGGCCCCGCTCATCATCAGCACGAGATCGCCGCAGGGAAGTGGGTACCCCGCGTTTCAGCTGGATGCGCGTCTGAACCTCGCAGTATTTTTGAAGCTTAGGCAGCTCTATGCCGCCCGTGGAGCCTCAGAAACATTCCTTTGGGATTTTCTGAGAACCATTCACGGGCCGTTGGACCGAACCACTGGCATCGACTTTCTGTTGGGGTTTTACAGTCCGGCGATCGCAGCAATGTGCGACTCCGAGCGCGAGGAGCATTTTTTAGAGCTTGCGGAGCTGGATATCTGGGCAGTTCTCAGTTGAGGCCTTTGCCATTCCGACTTCCGGCCTATCGAGTTCCATCCCGTTCATGGGCGTTGAAAACATTGGCTCTCAGCGGAAGCCTGGCCAGCAGGACTATATGCTGAAAAGCCTTCATACGCTGTACAGCGTATGGTTCTTCGGAGGGAGGAGCGGCTGAGGGAGAGGGTGTTGAATTCCATCGATCTCTGACCCGAGATTTCTATCGAGTACTGCGTCACCTGCCTTTTGCGCGAAGCAACTCACGGTGTGGACAGGTGTGCCAGCACAACGGCAACATTCCTCCATCGTCGCAATGACCGCCACTTTGGCAGCGACGGCCTACCGAAGCTTGTAGAGTCGGTTGCGGCCACATATGATCGGTCGCGACAACGACGGCCGCCTGAAACCCGGCGGCGACATCGGAAAGCAACGTAGCCGACTTAGAGCGCCACTTCAGGCAGAGGGTGGTCGAATACACGTCGCTATACATGCCATCTCCCTCCGTCAATCCTTCAGAAGGGCCCAATGTTTTTCATCGAGTACTGCCGTTTCAATGGCAACACCACGCAGGCGTGCGCAGAGGTCATCGCCTTGCTCAAGGATGCCAAATTCAGTCACGCTGTCTTTTCGACATCTCCAACTGAAAACGACGGCACGGCAAGCCCAAATGACGGTCCAGACACGAACTGGCCCTACTTCTCAGCAGTGATTCGAGTGGGCGACAAGGTTCATGTCTTCGATTCCACGTTGCTCAGCGCCGCGCGCTACCCGCGAGGACTTGAAGTGCGCGAAATCCTGAATGTTGCGCAGAGCACTGGCAGCGTCTACTTCACTCAAGGGGTTGCAGGCTTCACTGCTGGCCTGTCTCCCGAGATTGCCGCAAGGTGTTTCACCGGAGTACAACTGACACCGCTGACGCAAGAGACGCGCTCTGATTTCTGGTTGAAGGTAGCCCGTGGTATCCCAGAGCATGAATTCTTCCGCCAGCCCAGCGTTTAACCTGCCGTGTACAACATGCTGCGTTACGCCCGGGACGCTTTGCCGTTAGCTGTGCATGTTGAATTTCACTGATCTCTGACCCGAGATTTCCATCGAATACTGACCCACCCGTTGTGTGAGCAAAGAAGCTCACGGTGTGGATAAGTGCTTCGTTTTCTCCTTTTCAGATCTAGGGCTCGCAGAGCTGTTTTTGAACCGATAGCTATCGTTTCCAGTCTCCAGGATATGGCATCGGTGAGTCAGCCGGTCCAAGAGCGCGGTCGTCATCTTCGCATCACCGAAGACGCTGGACCACTCCCCGAAGCTCAGGTTCGTGGTGATGACGACGCTGGTTCTTTCGTAGAGTTTGGACAGCAGATGGAACAGCAGGGCCCCTCCTGACTCGCTGAAGGGCAGGTAGCCCAGCTCGTCCAGGATGACCAAATCGACATGCATCAGTCGATTTGCCAAGTGCCCTGTGCTTCCATTCGACTTCTCGACCTCCAGCGCATTGACCAGTTCAATGGTCGAGAGGAAGCGAACGCGGCGATGCTGGTTCTCGATGGCCTGGACACCGATCGCAGTGGCCAGGTGGGTCTTTCCAGTTCCAGGTCCACCGACGAAGACGGCGTTGTAGGCCTTGTCAAGGAAGTCGCCTCTGTGGAGCTGTCGGACCATGGCCTCGTTCACCTCGCTCTGCGCGAAGTCGAATCCGGCAAGATCTCGATAGGCAGGGAACCGGGCCAGCTTCATTTGATACGCCATCGAACGCACTTCCCGTTCTGCGGTTTCTGCCTTCAGCAGTTTTGCCAGAATGGGTTGAGCCGCTTCGAAGGCAGGCGCCCCTTGGTCACCCAGCTCCGCAACCGCATGGGCCATGCCATGCATCTTCAGGCTTTTGAGAAGAGCCACGATGGAAGTCGTTGCGGGATCATGTCCCATGGCGAACCTCCTCGTTGAACCGTGCCTTGCGCAAAGAGTCGTACCGCTGGACGTTCGCTTGAGGTTCCGTCGAGAGCTTCAACGCCTGGGGCGCCTTGACTTCCGCAACGGCCGTCTTCCCGTCCACGAGGCGGTGCAGGACGTTCAATATGTGAGTTTTCGTGCGCAGCACCCACTTCCAGAGCCGTCTCGACCGCTGCAAGGACAGCTTGCTCGTCGTGGTGCAGGACCAGGGCCAGGATCTCCACCATCTCCCGGTCACCTCCTGGCTTCTTGAGCAACATCGCCTGGAGTCGTTTAAATGACGTCGGCAGCTCTGCAAAGGGCGCACCGTTCCGAAGTGCTCCCGGCTTTCTCTGCAGAACAGCGAGGTAGTGCCGCCAGTCGTAGATAGTCTGCCCTGTGCTGTCGTGACGCCGGTCGATGATCCGCTTGTGCTCGCAAACGACCTGGCCCTCCGCGACAACCACCAGCCGGTCGGCATACACCCGCAGGCTGATCGGGCGGTTGGCAAAGGATGCCGGGACGCTGTAGCGAGTGCGCTCGAACGTGACTAGGCAGGTCGGAGAAACGCGTTTGGTATGTTCCACGAAGCCGTCAAACGCAGGCGGCGGTGGCATCAGGTAGGGTTTTTCCTGGGCCCAGATGTCCGCCACGGTGCCTGGCAACTGGCGATGCGCAATCTCGTTCCACAGTGCCTTGCAGCGGGTTTCCAGCCATGCGTTGAGTTCAGCCAAGGACGGGAAGGCTGGGATGGGCTGCCAGAGGCGGTGTCGAGCGTCCCGAACGTTCTTCTCAACCTGGCCCTTCTCCCAACCGGAAGCCGGGTTGCAGAACTCGGCCTCGAACAGGTAGTGGCTGACCATCGCATTGAAACGGGCATTGACGTCGCGGTCTTTGCCGCTTCGGACTTTATCCACAGCCGTCTTCATGTTGTCGTAGATGCCGCGCTTGGGCACGCCTCCGAACATCACGAACGCGTGGTTGTGCGCGTCGAACAGCATCTCGTGCGTCTGCAGCAGGTAAGCACGGACACTGAAGGCCCGGCTGTGGCTGAGCTTGACGTGCGCTACCTGGAGCTTGGTGCGCTCCCCATCGATGACAGCCCAGTCTTCGCTCCAATCAAACTGGAACGCTTCGCCCGGCCCGAAGACCAGCGGAACAAAGGTCCCGCGGCCAGCCGTGCGCTGCGCTTCCTGCCGTTCGGCCTGCCACTTGCGGTGGAAGGCCGCCACTCGCCCGTAGGAGCCGTCGTAGCCTAAAGCCACCAGGTCTGTGTGGAGCTGCAGCAAAGTGCGCCGCTGTTTGCGCGACTTTGTTGCCTCGATCGACAGCCATGTTGAAAGTTTGTCGGCGAATGGATCGAGCTTGCTGGAGCTCGCACGCCTGGCGTAGCGGGGCTCTTCATCGCCCGCCCGCAGGTACTTCTTAACGGTGTTGCGAGCCAGGCCTGTACGCCTGGAGATCTCGCGGATGGACATCTGCTCGCGCAGTGCCCAGCGTCTTATGACACTCAGTGTCGCCACGTCTATCACTCCTGAAATCTCCTGCTGCCAAAAGCAGCAGGATAGGGTTCTTACGTGGGTCAGCTTTCAATGGAAATTGATGCTCTAACTGGGTCAGTTTTCAGTGGAAGACAACACGGGGCTAGTTTTTCATCCAAAAATGATCCATCGACATGGAGTTTTTCCATTCAGGTTTGAACCGCTTGCAAGCTCCATTGCACTCTCAGAAATTCTCGATGTCCCGGATCAACAAAGACGACATTGATGGATCATCTTTTGACGGAAAACCGAAGTGGGGGCGCCACCTTGAGCGAGGGTGCGAAGTAGCGGACGACACTAAGATGGCCGATATGGATCTAGACGAAATCGACATCGCTGAACAGTCTCAAGACAATCAACAGGAGGGAGACAGGTGAATTCTGACGAAGCGTGGAACCGGCTCAACACGGTGACCAATGTGGCCATGCGTCGCTGGACATCGGCCAGGCCTGGCTATAAGACCTTCAAGCTTGAGCGCCATGGCGATGGTGAACGTGCTGTGTACCAAATCATCATCCAGGAAACAGGCCGCGAGCCCAGATGGTTTGATAGAGAGCGATTCGATACGTTCTGGAAGCTTTGGGCTGAAGGTAAGCGCAACCCAAACGACTATCGAAACGTCGGTCCCGCCGGAGGTATGTACAAGCATGCTTACTACATGCTGCCGATAGCGACAGCCCTTGAAGCGAGGAGGGAAGCTCACACGAGTGCACCGAAACGCGAGTTCAAGTACGGCGAAAAGCAGACATGGCAGATGGCTGTCGATGCCGTGAGGGCCTTGGGTGGAACCGCGACAATTGACGAGGTCGAGCAGTACCTCGCAAAGCAGAATCCACTTTTCAAGCCGACGAACGTGCGACCTGACCTTGATTTGGTCACGGTAAACGCCTTTGGCCGGGCGAACTGGTCTCCAAACCAGAAGCCACGTGTCGTCGACGGCTCTAGCCCCCTCGACCTCCTGTTTGTCGAGGAACGAAGCACTCGCACATACACGTTCTACGATCCCGAAATTCATGGAGTTTGGGAATTGGCCGCCGTGCCAGGTGACACGAAATTGCGGCCGCGGCGTCTGGACATTCCGCCGACGGAAACAGAACTTGATGCTTTGCGAGACGAACTCGAAATTGAAGATGAGTTCGATCCAAACGACGACACTGATGCAAGAACAAAAACCTTAGGTGCCATCGCCAGACGGCAAGGCCAAACGGGGTTCAGGAAGGCGCTGCTGAGAGCCTACGACCGACGGTGCGCTTTTACCGGCTGCGACGTCGAGCAGACGCTCGAAGCTGCGCACATCCGGCCATATTTAGGCGAACGTACAAACCTATTGGTGAACGGCCTGCTACTTCGATCCGATCTTCACACGCTGTTCGACTTGCGCCTAGTACGCATCAATCCCAATGACATGAAGATTGAGATTTCATCGAAGGTGAAGGGTAACCACTACAAAGCAATCTCTGGGGCGATCGTGAGGTCTCCGTCGGCCAATGCAGAAAAGCCGAGCTTGGCGGCGCTGAAGTGGCACTGGAACGGATGCGCCCTGAACTTTCCACATGATGGCATCGAGGATCTGGCCGCTTAAGCTATCGGAAGACGCGCGCGGTCGCTTCCGGCTATTCCAGTCCTTCGTGATCGGCCAGCCCAGCACAACGTGACCAGGCAGTCTGCTTCGAGCTGCACAGGAAGACCGATCGACTTGATCAACCCCCACTCATCCACTGCCGGCTTCCTTCTCTTGAATATTGGTCGCAGCGTGCGCGGCGGCTAGACTTCCGCTACCGGCGGCGGATTCCAGCCGGCTGGGCGATCCCGCGCATTGAGTGCGTTGACGCTGTCTGAGCGCGAGGAGATATCTAGATCGATGGTGGCAGGCGAATCGATTCGATCAACTGCAGCGCGGCTCGGGCGAGCACCATCGACGATCAGCCGAGAGATTCAGCGCAATGGAGGCGTCGATGCTTATCATGCAGCCTTGGCCGATGAAGCTACCTGGGATCGAGCGCGGCGCCCCAAGCGTTGCAAACCGCGTGAGAACCGCGCCTTGGCCCGCAGCGTGGCGGACAAGCTGTGCATGCTCTGGTCGCCAGAACAAATCGCAGGCTGGCTCAAGCATACTAATCCGAGCGACGAGAGTCTTCACGTGTCACACGAGACCATCTCCGCAGTCTGTTCATGCAAGCGCGTGGCGCCTTGTAGAAGGAGCTGTTGGCGCACCTCAGGCGTACCCGTGGAATGCGCCGCTCTCGTCACTGCACGCAGAAGAAGGCCATTCATGGGCAATCGTCGATGCCGTTTCGATCAGCGAGCGCCCCGCCTGCGTCGAGGACCGGGCGGTGCCTGGTCATTGGGAAGGCGACTTGGTCTTTGGCAGTGGCAATAGCCAGATCGCGATTGGTCGAACGTCAGACGCGATACGTCATGTTGATCAAGCTCAGTTTGAAATCACACCTGCTACCCGGGAGGCTGTACAGGCGTGGATCAAGAAAGCTGGGCTGAATTCTTGTTCCCCAGCCGGATACACGATTCGCCCTGAGAGTACTTGGCCCCCGACCCGCATAGCCCGCACCTGCCGAATGCAGATCAGTTCGGCAAGCTACGGGCAAGAAGGGCACGTGTGACTCTTGAGCCAGGCGAGCGCTGGAGTACCACGGAGATCCAGTCCGAGACGGCCACCAACTGGTCAAGGTCGATACCCGTGCGCAAGCCCTGGCCGTGCAGCAGGTACACCAGGTCCTCAGTCGCCACGTTGCCGGAGGCGCCCGCCGCATAGGGGCAGCCGCCCAGCCCCGAGACGGAGCTGTCGAAGGTGCGCAGTCCCATCGCCAGGGACGCTGCTACATTCGCCACCGCCATGCCGTAGGTGTCGTGGAAATGGCCAGCCAGCTGCGCGGCCGGCAGGTGGCGAAGGCACGCCTCGAGCATGGCGGTCACCGAGGCGGGCGTGCCCACGCCGATCGTGTCGCCGAGCGATATTTCCTGGCATCCCATCTCCTGCAGCTGCAGGCACACCTCGGCGACCTTCGCGGGCGCAATCGGCCCTTCGTAGGGACAGCCCACCACGCAGGACACATAGCCCCTGACCCGCACCCCGTGGCCGCGTGCGGTCTCGACTACCGAGCGAAAGCGCTCCAGGCTGTCGCGAATGGAGCAGTTGATGTTTTTCTGTGAGAAGCTTTCGGAAGCGGCGCCGAAGACGGCCACCTCCTGACAGCCGCTGGCCAGGGCCGCCTCCAGGCCATGCAGGTTGGGCGTGAGGGCGCTGTAGCGCACGCCGGGCCGCATCGGCAGACGGGCCATCACCTCGGCACTGCTCGCCATCTGCGGCACCCAGCGCGGCGAGACGAAGGAGGCCGCCTCGATGTGCTGCACCCCGGCATCCACCAGTCGCTCGATGAGCGCCACGCGGGCGTCCACGTCGATGGGCTGGCGCTCGTTCTGCAGGCCGTCGCGCGGCCCGACCTCCACAATCCTCACGAAACCTTCCACGGTCTGTTCTCCTGCGGCCGGCCGCATCAGTGCACGGCCGCGTACATGATCTTTTCTTCCAGCGCGGTCCCGGGCGTGAACTCCTCGACCACGCGGCCCTGGCGCATCACCAAGATGCGGTCGGACAGCGCCAGGATCTCGGGCAGGTAGGAGGAGATCACCATCACGGTCAGGCCGTCGTCGGCCAGGCGGTGGATCAGTTGGTGGATCTCCGCGATCGCGCCCACGTCCACGCCCCGGGTCGGCTCGTCGAAGATGACCAGGCGGGGCCTTTGCACCAGCGACTTGGCGATCACCACCTTCTGCTGGTTGCCGCCGGAGAGCTCGATCACTTTCGCGTCGCCGCTGATGGCGCGGATGTTGAGCGATTCGCGCCACTGCTCGGCCAGCTGGGCCATCTCCGCGTAGCTCACCAGCGCGCTCCCGCCGGAGGGGGCCGCGAGCTGGCCAGCGTGGATGTTCTCGGCGATGGACATGGTCTCGAAGAAGCCCTCGAGCTTGCGGTCCTCGGTCACGTACACGATGCCGTCCTTCACGGCGGGGCGCGGGGTGCGGTAGCGCACCGGTCGGTCATCGAGCAGGATCTCGCCGCCGTGCAGGAAATCGCGCTTCACGACGCCTGCGATGATCTTCGCGGTCTCGGTGCGGCCTGAGCCGATGAGGCCGAAGAAGCCGGTGATCTGTCCTTCGTACAGCGAGAAGGCGTTGTTCTTGACGATGTTGCCCATCGACAGGTTCTTGACGCTGAGCACCTTGCGCCCGCGCGGGCGACAGGGGCGATCGCGGCCCTTGCTGCCATACAGGCTGTCCGAGAGATCGCGCCCCACCATGGCCTTGACGATCTTGTCGCGGTCCAGCCGGGCGGCGTCTTCGGTGAGCACGTGCTCGCCGTCGCGCAGCACGGTGATGCGGTCGGCGATCGCCAGGGCCTCTTCCAGCGCGTGCGAGATGAAGACGATGGACACGCCATCGCGCTTGAGGCGCTCCACCAGGCCAAAGAAGTGGTGTTTCTCTTCCGGCGTGAGCGTGGCCGTGGGTTCGTCGAAGATGATCAGCCGGGCCTTGTGGTGCACCGCCCGCGCGATCTCCACCATCTGGCGCTGCGCCGCGCCGAGTTGCGAGACCAGTTTGGTCGGGTCCACGTTGAAGTTCAGGGACTGCAGGAACTGCTGCGCGGCGATGTAGAGGCCGCGCAGCCGGTTGAAGAAGGGTTCGTCGCCCAGGTAGAGGTTCTGCGCGACCGTCAGCGACGGCACCAGGCTGGTCTCTTGATACACCATGGCGATGCCGCTGCGCAGCGCGGCGTTCGGCGTCTCGAACAGCACCGGCTCGCCCTCGAGCAGGATCTGCCCGCTGGAGGGCCGCACGGCCCCGGCCATCATCTTGGTGAGGGTCGACTTGCCGGCCCCGTTCTCGCCGAGCAAGGCATGCACCTCGCCCTTGCGCAGGGTGAAGTGGATGTCCCTGACCGCAAAAGCGCCCCGGTAGTCTTTCGACAGGCCGCGCAACTCCAGAAGAATGCTCATGTGCAATGTCCGTTGGGTGTCAGGCGAGCGGTGCCGCCACGAGCTCATCGCCCCCGCGACTGGCGCAGCCAGAGTTCGCCGCGCCATTCCAGCGCGCTCGTGATGCCGTGCCGCCGCCCATCGGCCCGGCTGTGCAGGCTCGACACCGGCGCGAAGCCAGCGTCCAGCCGCACCACCAGCCCGTACGAACGGGTGGGCGCCCAGGGCTTGAGGATGCCCATCGACTTGATCGCTCCGCCCTGCAGCGGCTCCCTGAAATCGCGCCCGGAGGACAGCGCAGGCGCCACCCAGAAACCCTCGGGCACCTCGGCCATCATGCGGTGCAGGAACTTCGGCTCGCGCAGCACAAACTCCACCAGCTGGCTGCGCGGTGCGAACACGCACAGCCAGTCGCGACCGCCTGCGGCCGGGCTCAGGCGGCCCGGATAGCCCGGCAGGTCGGCCAGCAGCACCGTGGGCGCGCCGCCATCCAGCGGCAGCTTCAGGAGCCGGTGGCGCCAGCTCTCACTGACGGCGACACCGCCATCGGCGGTGCGCGCCAGGCCGTTCGGAAAGGCAAGGCCACGGGCGAGGCAGCGCGCGCTCGCCTGCCGCAGGTCCAGCAGCCAGACCGCGCCACTCTTCTCGCCCGCCATCAGGTCGCGCCGCCAGGCGCTGCAGCGCTGGCACGCAGAGCCTTCGGCCACCACCAGGCGGTGTTCGTCCAGCGCCAGCACCGCCGTCGGGCAGGCCGCCCGGTAACCCCCCAGCTGGCCGATCTCGCGGCCGGTGGAAGGTCCTCCTTCGAGCAGCAGGCGACCGTCGTCCAGGCCGACCACCAAGGTCGCGCCGTCCAGCGCCGCCAGGCAGGTGATCTCGGCACCAAACGACTTCAGCCGCACGCCGACGCCACCCTCGGCCTCCACGCGGTAGAGGGCATCGCCGCTGCTGTGGCAGAGATGCCCGTCCCACCGCACGAGGTTGTCCGGCGCGGCCACGGCCTGCGCGCTGCGTGCGGCCTCCAGCGCCTGGTTGGGCTGCAGGGCACCGTCCATGGGAGGCACCGTCACCGCGTGCTCGCCGCGCCCCAGCAGCGCATCGCCCAGCGAGACCAGTCGGTCCATCACGCGCGCCATCATGGCCGCTCCCCCCAGTAGCTTCGCTCGGCGGTCCATGTCGGGTCTGCGCCGGCCACGCGGTACTTGCCGATCCGGTTGTTGAGCAGGCCGCCCAGGTACAGGTAACCCTTGTGCTCGCGCATCGAGGTGATCATGGGATGGTTCTCGCCCCCGAGGTCCCACAGCGACTCGAGCACCTCGCCGTGTTGGTTGAGCTTGAGCACGCAGCCGGTGTTGATGTTGGGGAAGATCAACTCCTGAGGCGATACGCGGCGCGCCATGCGGCGCCGGAAACCGGGCATGCGCAGCGCGAGGTCCATCGACGGCGTGCGCATGCCGACCAGGGCGACCCAGTAGTGCCCGTCCGAGGCGCGGTTGATGTTGTCGGGGTACCCGGGCAGGTTGCCGATCACGCATTCCGTGGTGCCCGCGCGCGGGCCGCTGAACCAGTGGCGGTTGATGCGGCACGCCCAGGTTTCGGCGAAGAAGAACGACTCGCCATCGTGCGCCATGCACACGCCATTGGGGAAGATAAGGTTGCGGATCACGGTGCGCGTGCGGTCGGTGCGCGGGTCGTAGCAGATGATGCGGCCGTTGCCTCGGCTCTCCAGCGCGTCGTAGGCCCAGTTGTGCATCTCGTAGCGCACCGTGGCTTCGCTGAAGAACACGCGTCCGTCGGGCGCGATGTCGAGGTCGTCCGCCAGCTTCAGCCGGGAGTCGTCGATCACCGACCACGCGGTGCGGTGGGTCTCGTCGGTGAGCTTGCGCACCTCGCGCTGCGGGCTCACGCTGTAGAGCCCCATGCCGGCAATGCAGACCAGCAGGTTCCCGTCGCGATCGAAGGCCAGGCCCAGCGGGTGGCCGCCGACGTGGGCGAACAGCTCCATCTGCTGGTGGTCCGGGCCGAGGAAGCGCACGATGTCGCCGTGCCGCGTGCCGGTGTAGAGGTGGCGATCCCGGTCGAAGATCACGTCCTCGGGCCCCTCCACCTGACCCAGGCCGATCAGCTCCACGTCCTTGAGCCGGTCGTTGACCGCGAACGGCGTGGCGCTGTCGGCATCGGTGGCGGGGGCGGCCGGCAGGTCCAGATAGGCCGGCGACACGTACACCTTCGCCAGCAGCTTGTGGCGGTTCTTCAGCCAGCGAACGTCGATGAAGATCGCCGCCAGCAGGATCAGGCCCAGGGCCAGCGAACCGGCGCCGCTCTGGAAGCCGATGCGCACCAGGCCGTTGGTGATCACCAGCACGATCACCGCGCCCATCAGCGCTTTCATGACCGAGCCACGCCCACCGCCCAGGCTGTTGCCGCCCACCACGGCAGCCGTCAGCGCCATGATTTCCAGGCCGACGCCGGTGTCCGATCCCGCGCTGGACAGGCGCGCGGCATACAGCAGGCCGGCCACGCCACACAGGGCACCCGAGGCCACATAGGTCAGGCAGACCGCGCGCCGCACCGGAATGCCCACGTTGTAGGCCGATTTGCGCGACCCGCCGATGGCATGATGTGCCAGCCCGGCCGCGTGCGGCTGAGGAAGAGGTGGGCGCCCAGCGCAAAGAGCGCGGCCAGGCAGAAGCTCAGCGGAAAGCCCCAGAGCGAGCCCCCTCCCAGGAAGTCCCAGACGCCAGACGTCGGGATGTTCGTGGCGATGTCGACCGCATAGGCCAGCAGCAGCATGTCAACCACGGCTCGCACGATGATGAGCGTCACCAGTGTGGTGAGGAAGGCGCGCAGCCTCAGGTAGCCGATCAGCACCCCGTTGAGCAGCCCCACGGCGGCACAGGCCAGCAGCACCACCGGCACCACCGCCGCCACCGGCCAGCCGTGCACGTTCATGAGCAGCAGCGCGACGAAGTTGCCGAGAGCGAAGTTGGACCCCACGCTGAGGTCGATGCCACCGGCCACCATCACCAGCATCATGGCGAAGACGATGAACGAGAACTCGCCGAGCTGGCGCGCGCTGTCGCCCAGGCTGCCGAGCGAGAGGAAGTTCGGGATCAGCGAGCCGAACACGGCCAGCACCAGCACCAGCGAGAGGAAGGGGACGCTGTTGTCGATCCAGTTCTTGGACAGCACCTCCCCGACCACGTGGTCGGGGACGTACCGTGAGCGCCATCGCGCCAGGGTGTTTTCAATGTTCATCGTGTCTTGCGCAACGGAACAGGCCGGGCACACGGCCCGCCCTGTTCCCTGCCCTTACTTGCGGACGTCGGCCAGGTTCCAGCAGGAATCGGGGCGCAGCGAGGCCTTGTCGATCACGGTGATGGGGGTGATGCGCGAGACCATCGCGGCAGGCCGCGGCTTGGTCAGCAGGTCGCGCGTGACGGCGACGAGGTCGTCCGACTGTTGCTTCACGTTGTAGGTCATATAGGCGCTGAAGTTGCCGTTGCGCAGCGTTGCTGCAACCCGTCATGGCCGCACCGCCGTTGGTCACCAGGAACACCTGGCCCTGCCGCTTGGCTTCGCGGATGGCGGCGGCGGTGCCGGTGTCGTGGCCGTCCCAGAAGCCGATCACGCCGCACAGGTCGGCGTGCTGGCGCAGCACGGTATCGGTGACCGCCCGCGCCTTGGACGCATCCCAGTCGGCCGCCTGGTTCGACACCACCTTGATCTCGGGGTGCCTGGACAACACGTTCTGCACGCCCTTCATCTGGAACGTGCTCGCTGCCGCCGTCAGCACGCCTTGCACGATGCTCACCTTGCCCGATTTGCCGCTGCCCTTGCCGCACTGGGCGACCACGGCGTTGGCCATGGCCTCGCCGATACCGATCCAGTCGGCACCCACGAAGGCGCTGGTGTTGGTGGCGGAGCGCATGTTCACCTGCACCACCGCGATGCCCGCGTCCTCCGCGCGCTTGAGCAGGCGGGCATAGGACTGGATATCGGGGTTCTGCACCAGCAGCACATCGGGCTTCTCGGAGATCAGCGAGGTGATCGCCTGGGCGCCCGCGTCGGTGCTCCAGTTGGGGTCGCGCACCACCCATTTCGCACCCAGCGCCTGCAGCTGTTTGCCCGCCATCGCGTTCCAGCCGTCGGTGAGGTCATAGCCGAGCGAGGTGGGCACGAAGGCCACCGTCTTGCCCTTCAGGGGCGTTTCCTGCGCGAACGCGGCGGTGGTCACTGCGGCACCGAGCCCCAGGGCAAGCAACAGGCGGATTGTGATCTGGCGTTTCATGGTGATGTCTCCTTCGGGTTGGAACAGGACGGCGCGCGAGCCTTCAGATGTCGCCCTGCTGGGCGGTCTGCTCGTCGCGCGGGTTGAGCAGGCTGTCGAAGATCAGGGCAGCCAGCAGGATCGAACTCTTCACGACGTTCTGCACCGTGTACTGCACGTTCATAATGGTCATGCCATTGAGCAGCACCCCGATCAGCAGGGTGCCGATGATCACGTTGCGCACACCGCCCTTGCCGCCGCTCAGGCCGATGCCACCGAGCACGACCACCAGGATCACGTCGTAGATCAGGGTGGAGTTGACGATGCGCGTGTTCATGCCGGAGACCGAGGCGGCCGTGACCAGCCCGCCGATGCAACCGATCAGCGAGGCCACGCCGTACTGCAGCACCACCATGGGCCGCACGGGAATGCCGGTGATGCGCGCGGCCAGGTGGTTGTCGCCCAGGGCGTACACGAAACGCCCGGCGCGGGTGTGGCGCAGAAACACGTGGCCCGCCAGTGCCACCGCCAGGAACAGCCACACCGGCATCGGTATGCCCAGCATCTCGCCCTGGCCGATCCGCGTGAACCAGAGGACGTCCTCGGGCGCGGGCACCACGTCGGAGGGGATCAGCTTCAACCGCCCCAGGCCATAGATGAAGGTTCCCATGGCCAGCGTGGAGAACAGCGCCGGGATGTCGGCATAGGCGATCAGCACCCCGTTGACGAGTCCGACACCGATGGCAAAGAGCAGGCCACAGGCGATGGCCTGGCCCATGGGCATGCCACTGCCGGCCAGCGCCAGCGTCCAGGCGACCGAGATCGCCATCGTCGCCACCAGCGACAGATCGATGCCGCGACCGATCACCACCAGCGCCATGCGCCAGCCCCAGGATCCCCAGCACGGAGACGCTGCGCACCAGCGAGAGGATGTTGTCCTGCGTCGCAAAGCCCGGCAGGAAAGCCGCGAACAGCGCGAACAGCGCGACCGCCAGGCTCAGGACGATGCGCTCCTGCGTGAACCCGTGCTGGAGGCGGCGCCAGCCCATGGCGGCGCGGCCGGGGGGTGATGAAGAGGTACGGTTCATGGTGGTGGCGTGCGGTAGTCGACGCGCTCGCCGCGCGCGAAGGCGGCCAGCCCACGCCGGGCGTCGCTGCTGGTGAAGGCGGCCTGGCCCAGCACGGCTTCTCGCCGGAACGCGCTGTCCAGGGGCAGGTCCGCCAGTTCGCGCACGGCCTGCTTGGTCACGGCCAGGGCGCTGGCGCTCAGGCGCGAGATGCGCTCAGCCAGCCCGAGCGTGGTGGGCATCAGTTCATCGGGCTCGACCACTTGGTTGAGCACACCCATGCGCAGCAGGTCGGCAGCGGAAAAACGCCCGGCGGTCAACAGCAGTTCCATGGCGTGTGCGTGGCCGACCTGGCGCGTGAGCCGGGCCAGCGTGCCGCCGGCGGGCACGATGCCCAGCGACACCTCGGGCAGGCTGAACTGCGCCGTGTGGGCCGCGATGCGGATGTCCGTCGCCAGCATGATCTCGAAGCCGCCGCCCATGCACAGCCCGTTGATGGCACCGATGATGGGCTTGTCGATGTGCACGTGCTTGAGGTGGGCGGCGTCCCAGGCCGAGATGTCGATCTCGTTGCGCGCCAGCGCAGGAATGGATTCGGTGAGATCGGCGCCGACGCAGAAGGCGCGCTCGCCTGCGCCGGTGAGCACGATCACCCGCACCGCATCGTCCTGCCCCGCCTGCGCGAACGCGCGGCCCAGGTCGTCGTACATCGCCAGGGTGAGCGCATTGAGCTTGGCCGGCCGGTCGAACCGGATCACGGCGGTCGCGTCGATGGTGTCGTAAGCAATGCCCATGGTCAGATCACGCCTTGCGCGCGCAACCGGTCGATGTGGCCGGCCTCCAGCGCCATCCACTGCGCGTACACCAGTTCGTTGTGCTCGCCGACCAGGGGAACCCTCGCGCCTTCCTGAGGCGCCATCGCCGACAGATGGACCGCCGAGCCGAACACCTGCGCCTGCGTCGCCCCATAGTCCACCGGCCGGATCATGCCTCGCGCGGCCATGTGCGGATCGGCCACCACCTCGGCGATGTCCTTGATGGGTGTCATGGGAAAGCGGTCGGCCGCCAGCTCTTCGAGTTCCTGCTTGGTGCGGCTGGCGCACCAGCCATTCACGATCGGCCGCACGCGCCGCTCATACACGTCGGGCGCAAAACGTTTTTCCATCGAGTCGATTTCCGGATCGGCCGCGAGCTCGGGGTGACCGAACGCGCGGCAGGCTTCCTGCCAGAACTTGTCGGTGTAGGCGCCGAAGAACACGTGACCGTCCCGGCAGGCGTACCGCCCATAGGGTCGCACGAAGGGATGGTCATTGCCCAGTGGCTCCGCCACCTTGCCTGCAGCCGTGTAGTTCACCACCGCATTCTCGGTCAGCGTGAACACCGAGTCCTGTTGCGAGACGTCGACCAACTGACCCAGGCCCTGGGCCTCGGCCTGGCGCAGTGCGGCCAGCGTGCCGAAGGCCGCGTACAGCGACGCGGCGAGGTCCCCGATGATGGTGCCCACCCGCATCGGCTCGCCGGGTGCGCCGTTCATGGACCACAGGCCACCCGCGGCCTGCGCGCTGTTGTCGAACGCCGGCCGCGAGGCGTGGGGACCGGTCTGGCCGAAACCGCTGATGGCGGTGAACACCATGCGCGGGTTCACCGCGTGCAGCGCCTCGAAACCCAAGCCCAGCTTGTGCATGGTGCCGGGCCGGAAGTTCTCGACCAGGATGTCGGCGCGCTCGACCAACCGCAGGAACAGCTCGCGCCCCTCAGGCGCCTTCAGATCGAGCGTGATGCCGAACTTGTGCCGGTTGTACTGCGCGAAGAAGCCGCTGCGCTCCTCGTCGCCAGCGCGCACCATGGGGGGAAAGGTGCGCACGTAGTCGGGGTCATGGGGGTTCTCGATCTTGATGACCGTGGCCCCGAGGTCGGCCAGCATCATGGTGCAGTAGGGCCCGGCCACCACGCGGGTGAGGTCCAGGACGATCACCCCTTTCAGCGGCCCCTCGCGGGTGGGCAGGGCGTTCAGGTCAGGTGCCATGGAAAAACTCTCCGATTGAATCTGGGGTCAGCGCGGTCGCGTGCAACGGGCCGATACCGTCGGGGTGAAGCAGGGACACGCTGCCGCGCTCGATGTTCAGCGTGCGGCTCTGCACCCCCTCCAGCAGCGCGGCGTTCGACTCCGTCACCACCACGCACAGTTCGGGTCGCGTGCCGCGAAGCGCCCTGAGCGCGTCGCCGTACTGGCGCGCCAGCGCCGGCGCCAGGCCCTGGAACGGCTCGTCCAGCAGCACGAAGCGCGTGCCGACCATGAGCGCGCGCCCCAGAGCGACGATCTTTCCCTGCCCGCCGGAGAGCGCCGCGCCCGAGCGCGAGAGCAGCGGTTCGAGCTGGGGCACCACCGCGAGCACGCTCTCGATGCGCCGCTCGATCTCGCTGGGCGCCACCCGCAGCACGTCGCAGGGCAGCGTCACGTTCTCCCTGACGGTCAGGGTCGGCAGAATCACGCGGTCTTCCGGCGCATAGCCGAAGCCCAGGGTCGCGCGCTGGTGCGCGGGCTGCGCTGCCATGTCCACGCCATCGAGCAGCAGGCGCCCGGAACGGGGCCGGACCAGCCCCATGATCGCGCGCAGCAGCGTGGTCTTGCCGGCACCATTGCGCCCGACCACGGCCACGGTCTGCCCCGCTTCCAGGGCCACGTTCACGCCCCGCAGCACCGCATGGCCCGCCAGGTCGACGTTCAGCGATTCGATTGCAAGTTTCATCTCTCCCCCAGAACTTCGCGCCGGATGACGGGATCGGCGAAAACAGCCTTCGGCGCGCCGTCGGCGGCAATGCGGCCATCGATCCACGCCGCCACGCGGGTGGCGTACTGCAGCACGATGTCGACGTCGTGCTCCACGAACCAGGCCGTGACCTCGCGCTCCTGCAGCGCCCGCATGATGGTTGCCATGACGGCGTGTTTGTCCTCCGAGGCCACGCCGCTGGTGGGCTCGTCCATGATCACCAGTTGCGGCTGCAGCATCAGCGCGATCGCCACATCCAGCAGCTTGCGATGCCCTTCGGGCAACACGGTCACGGGG
The DNA here is from genome assembly GCF_042697355.1 of Hydrogenophaga sp. UC242_50. Lineage (NCBI taxonomy): Bacteria > Pseudomonadati > Pseudomonadota > Betaproteobacteria > Burkholderiales > Comamonadaceae > Hydrogenophaga > Hydrogenophaga sp. UC242_50. Next base: position 5,101,577 of record NZ_CP170553.1, on the reverse strand, counting down.
TCGGCGGCGAAGGGGCCGAGTTCGACCAGCTCGAGCATCGCCGCCACCGCGCGCTGGTCCACCGTGGCCGACAGGGGCGCCAAGCGCGATAGCCGGCCCTGGCGAGCGGCGCTGCGCAGACTGCAGGCATTCCTGCACGGTGTGCTCAAGAAACAGCTGGGGCAGCTGGAACGAACGGCCCACGCCCAGCTGCGCGATGCGGCGCGGGCCCATCGCGGTGACGTCGGCGCCGCCAAAGAAGACCCGGCCGCTGGAGGGCTTGAGGTACCCGGTGCAGATGTTGATGAAGGTGGTCTTGCCGGCGCCGTTGGCGCCGATCACGGCGAGCCGCTCGCCGCGCTGCAGCTCGAAGTCGATGCCATCGGCCGCCGTGACGCCGCCGAACTTCAACGTCAGGGCCGTGGTGCGCAGCAGGGGCTCGCCAGAAGGGGCGTTCATCCTCATTCCTTGCGCTCCCGTTGCGCGCGATCGCGCTGGATCCAACCCATCAGGCCGCGCGGAGCAAAGAAGATCACGGCGATGAGGGTGGTGCCCAGCAGGATCTGCCAGGCGTTGGTGAAGTAGGCGGCGGCCACGAGCTTGATGACCTCGAACACGCCGGCCCCCAGGAAGGCGCCCAGCGCATGGCCCGCGCCGCCCAGGATGGCGATGAACACGTACTCGCCCGAGCGGATCCAGTAGCCGCTCTCCGGCGTGACCAGGCCCTGCACCAGCGCCATCAGCGAGCCGGAGAGCCCGACCAGGGCCGACGAGATGACATAGCCCTCGGCCAGCGAGCGGCGAGCCGATATGCCGATGTACTCCAGACGCGTTTCGTTGGTCTTGATGGCCGCCATCATCTGGCCGGCGGCGGAGGCGAAGTAGCGCTGCACCAGCCAGGCCACAGCGATCGCCAGGCCCAGCGCCAGCACCATCACGGTGAGCTCGAAGGTGCTGCGGTCCAGCGCCATGCCGAGGATCGGCGGGCGCTCGAAGCGCAGCCCGTCGGTGCCACCGGTCCAGTGGTAGAGCTTGCCGGCCAGGGCGAACAGCACCATCGAGATGCCCAGGTTGAGCATGCCGAAGAAGATGCCGCGGTAGCGCGACAGGAAGGCAGCGGCCAGCGTGCCAGCCAGCACGCTCGCCAGCACGCCTCCGAGCACGATGAACGCCGCGTCCACCGAGGGGTGAGCGCGCGCGGCAAAGGCCACCGCATAACCGCCGATGGCGGCGTACATGGCATGGCCGAACGAGACCTGGCCAGCGCGCATCAGCACGGTCAGGCCCAGGGCCGCCATGCCGTAGCTCAGGAACGTGATCACCGGCACACGCAGCCAGGGCAGCGCGACACCGAGGATCAGCAGACCGGCGGCCGCCAGGGCCAGCAGAAGGGAAAAACCGGACAACCTCATCAGATCCTCCGCGTCGCCGCGACCGTGAACAGGCCGTTGGGCCGGATCAGCAGCACCAGCACCATCATGAGATAGGGCATCACGACCTCGAGCTCGGGCAGGGTGTAGACCGCCATCGATCGGGCCAGGCCGATCAGCACCGCCGCCACCAGGGCACCGGTGATCTGGCCCAGGCCTGCGGTGGCGATCACGGCGAACGAGGTGACGATCATCTCGGCCCCCAGGCCCGGCACGAACGAGGTCATGGGCACCGACAGCGCGCCACCCAGCGCACCCAGCATGCCCGCCAGTGCGAAGGTGAGCGTGCCCACGCGCGCCGCGTTGATGCCCAGCGCCGTCGCGGCCTCGCGGTGGTGGATGATGGCCACGATCTGCTTGCCCGCCACCGAGTGCCGCAGCAGGAACTGCAGCCCCCCGTAGGCCAGCAGCGCCACCGCCGGCACCAGCATCAGCTGGTAGTTCATGAAGGTGACACCCAGCAGCTCCGAAGTGCCCAGGCGCGAGGCGATCTCTCCCGAGTTCACCGGCGTGGCACCCCAGACCATGCGCTGCACATCCTCCAGCACCATGAAGGCGCCGAAGGTCACGAGCAGCTGCAGCACAGGATCGCGGTCCTGGAAATGCCGCAGCAGGCCGCGCTCGAGCAAGGCGCCCAGCGCCGCGCCGACCACGATCGACGACACGAAGAGCGCAGCCACCAGCATCCACGTGGGTGGCGCCTGCGGCATGAGCCAGGCGACCAGGCTCGCGGCGCTATAGCCACCGATGGCGTACAGGCTGCCGTGCGCCACGTTGATCACGCCGAAGACGCCGCAGATCAGGGTCAGGCCCAGGGAAATGAGGAACAGCAATCCCGCGTAGGACAGTCCATCCACCACGGCCAGCAGAAACAGATTCAGGTTCATCGACAGTGCGGCAGCGCCCGTTCCTCAGCGACCCACTCGCTTGATCTGCGGGTGGTCGATCAGCGACGGCTTGAGCGTCTTGACCCAGTCGACCGATTTCTGGCCCACCGGTGCGGTGGCGATCTCGGCCGGGTAGTAGAAGAGCTCGCCCACGATGGGGAAGGGGTATGCCGGGTCGTTGCGGGTGACGCCATACAGCTGGCCCTGCAGGGCCTGCCCATCCTCGCGCAGGCGGATCGGGCGCGACAGGCCCCGGTACTCCAGCTTCTGCAGTGCCGTCACGACCTGCTCGGTGCTCGGCCACTGGCCCTTGTTGGCGGCGATGGCCTGGCGGTAGGCACTGGTGGCCGCCTTCAGCGCCTGGATCATGTGGTAGACGGCGAAGTTGGGATAGGCCCCTGTGCGCGCCTTGAAGCGCTGGACGAAGGCCTTGGCCTCGGGGTCGTTCTGGAACTCGGGATCGGCGAAGTAGCCGTCGCCCACGAAGCCGACGATGACGCCGGGAGGCACGGCGTTGCCCAGCCGCTCCAGGGACGAATCGGCCAGCGGCAGCACGAACTGCGAGGTCTTGAGCAGGCCGCGCTGGGAGGCCTGGCGCAGGAAGGTGTCGAGATCACCGCCCCAGGCCGTGGTGAGCACCACGTCAGGCCTGAGGGCCTGCAGGCGCGTGACCTCGGTGGAGAAGTCGGGCGCGCCGAACTTGGGGAACATCTCGGCCACGACCTTGACGTCCGGCCGCAGCGCGGCGAGCGTGTGGCGGAAGATCTCCCAGGAGTCTCGGCCCCATGCGTAGTCCTGGTTCACCACCGCGATGGTCTTGAAGTCTGGCTTGACCTTGAGCAGGTGCAGCACGGCCGCGACCATCTCCATGGTGGCGTTGGGGCCGGTGCGGAACACGTACATGTAGCGGCGCTCCTCGAGCACCTTCTCGGTGGAACACTCCCACAGGATGTTGATGACCTTGAGGTCTTCCGCCACCGGGGCCAGTGCATTGCAGTAGCCGCTGGAGATCGCCGAGAGCATCAGCTTCTCGCCGGGCTCCTGCGCCAGGCGGCGGTATTCCGAGAGGAACTTGTCTGCACCCTGCCCTTCATCGATCCAGGTCGGCTTGAGCTTGACGCCATCGATGCCGCCGGCGGCGTTGAAGTCCTCGATCCACATGTCTGCCGCGACCTTCGCCGGCGTGCCCAGCACCGAGGCCGGGCCGGTCATGAAGGTGCTCATGCCGAGCTTGAGCTCGGCCGGTTTGGCGCTCTGCGCAAACGACGCGCTCGCCAACGCCAGCAGGCCGATGCCTGCCGCGAGGAATCTGGTGAAACGTTTCATTCCAATGTCTCCTTGTGCTTGTTGAAATCCAGGCGGGGGCAGCCGCTGGGCGGCCCCGGGGGTCGGCGCGTCAGCGCCGCTTCTCGGCGAGAAGTTCGACCGCGAGATCCATGCGAACGTCGCGGGCGGCCGCCAGGCGCTGTGCCACCCAGTCGATTTCCTCGCCCGTGGCGCCTGCGGCGAGCGCGATGTTGCGCGCGTGCAGGGCCATGTGCGCACGCTGGATGCCCTCGGTGGCAGGCGCGCGCATGGCGGCCATGTTCTGGGCCAGTCCGACCGCCGCGATCACCTCGCCCAGTTCTTCCGCGCTCGCCACGTTCATGACCTTGAGCGCCAGGCGAGCCAGCGGGTGTGTCTTGGTGGCGCCACCGACCAGGCCCACCGGCATCGGCAACTCGATCGAGCCGACCAGGTCGCCGTTGTTGGCGCGCTCCCAGCAGGTCAGCGAGGTGTAGCGACCGCTGCGGCAGGCGTAGGCGTGCGCGCCCGCCTCCACCGCCCGCCAGTCGTTGCCCGTGGCCACGACCACGGGATCGATGCCATTCATGATGCCCTTGTTGTGGGTCGCCGCGCGGTAGGGGTCCACCGCCGCGAAGGTGTAGGCGTCGAGAATGCCGTCCACCACCCGCTCACCCGCGAAGTCCCGGGTCGCCAGCGTGGACGCCGAAACCCGCAGGCTGGCACGCGCCACGCGCAGGTCGGCCAGGTTGGACAGGATGCGCAGGCGCACCGAACCGCCCGTGATCTGCTCGATGCGGCCGGCCACCGCCTCGGCCATGGTGTTCACCGTGTTCGCGCCCATTGCGTCGCGCACGTCGACGATCAGGTGAGCCACCACCATGGGGCCGCGCGGCGTGTCGGGAAACACGTGGACCTCGACGTCGCGGCAGCCGCCGCCCAGGCCGATGAGCACCTTGTCGCGGCTGTTGGCGATCTCGATGATTTCCTGGCGGTGGCGCAGGATGGTCTGGCGCGCACCCAGCGGATCGGACACGCCGATCACCTGCACCTGCGCTCGCATCAAGGGCCCCGAGCTGGAGGTCTGGAAGCCGCCCCCTTCGCGCACCAGTTTGGCCATGAAGGACGCTGCCGCCACCACCGAAGGCTCCTCGACCACCATGGGCACGAGCACGTCCTTGCCGTTGAGCTGGAAGTAGCCCGCCACCGCCAGCGGCAGCTCGTAGGTCCCGATCACGTTTTCGATCATGCCGTCCGCGGTGCCCAGCGGCAGCGCGCCGGGCGTGTGGATGGACGCCACTTCGGCCGGCGTCAGGCCGGCCTTCCGGGCAATGACCTCCAGCCGTTGCGACGGCGTCAGGGAACGGAAACCGGGAAGGGTCGAATCGATCGGCATGGGCGTGAAATCCTGAAGCAATTGGGATACAGTGGCGCCGACTATAGGCAAACCGTCTGGCTCCAAATAGGTACAGTTTGAGCAGACACTTTTAAAACTGTCTCAGGACAATTCTGGCGACCAGATGCCCTCAGGAAGCTCAGGGGCTGGGACATGCAGAGCAGGGAAAACACCAATGCAACCCACTCTCTCGAATGCGAACCAGGTGGCCAGCGACTTGCGCCAGCAGATCACCGACGGAACCTGCGCGATCGGCGAACGGCTTCCCTCGATCCGCCGCCTCGTGGCGCAGTACGGCTTCTCGAAGAACACCATCGTCGACGCCTACGAGCGGCTCATCGCCAGCGGACATGTGGAGGCGCGGCGCGGCTCGGGCTACTACGTCAGCCAGCGATCCGCAGAGCCGCCGGCGGAGGACGAGCCGAGCTCGCTGGACCGCGCGCTGGACTCGGTCTGGATGATGCGCGAGCAACTCAACAACGACCCGCAGCACCTCGCCGTGGGCCATGGCATTCCACCGGGGCAGTGGCTGGCCGACAACCGGCTCGAGCGCATCCAGCAGCGGGTCTCGCGCGTGGCGCTGGAGTCGATGTTCCAGTACGGTAACCCGTACGGCTACCGCCCCCTGCGCGACCTGCTGGAGCGCAAGCTCGCGGGCTTCAGCATCCAGGCACGCGCCAACCAGATCGTGCTGACCTTCGGCGCGAACGAGGCCCTGGACATCGTGGTGCGCTGCCTGATGCGCCCGGGCGACATCGCCCTGGTGGACGAGCCCGGCTACTACCCGCTCTACGGCAAGCTGCGCCTGCACGGCACCACCGTGGTCGGCGTGCCGCGCGAGGCCGACGGCCCCGACGTCGCGACCTTCGAGCGACTGGTGGCAACCACCAAGGCCAAGGTGTTCTTCACGCAGTCGGTGGGCCAGAACCCGACCGGCTCCGACATCTCCCCGGCCAAGGCGTTTCGCCTGCTGCAGGTGGCGGAGAAATACGGCGTGACCATCGTCGAGAACGACGCGGTGGCCGATCTCAAGCCGACGGCGGTCTCGCGCCTGAGCAGCCTGGACCAGCTGCGCCGCACGGTGTACATCGGCAGCTTCACCAAATCCGTGGCGGCCGCGCTGCGGGTCGGCTTCATTGCCGCCGACGCCGGCCTCGCCGAGCGCCTCGCGGACGTGAAGATGCTGGTGCACGTCAGCACCTCGGAGTACGCCGAGCGCACCGTGGATGCGGTGCTGCGCGCGCCCGAGCATCCCCGGCAGCTGGTGCAGCTGCAACAGCAGGTCGAGCGCGCCACGCGGCATGCCGCCAAGGTGCTGACGGGGCTGGGCGCCAACCTCTTCTGCACCCCGTCGCACACCCTCTACCTGTGGGCGGAGTTTCCGTGGGCCCCGGATTCCCTGGCGCTTGCAAAGAACCTGTTGAAGGACAAGGTGGCGCTCGCCCCGGGTGCCTTTTTCGGGATTGATGCAAGGCACGTCAGCGCATGGAGTCGCTACAACGTGGGCTATGTGGTCGACCCCAAGTTTGCGAGATCGATGCTTCAATACCGCCCTCGGAAGTCCACCCCGGGACCCTGAACCCATGCCCATCGGGCGCGCTGGACAGGGCCCGGGACGGCCCTGCCTCGGATCAAAGCCGTGCCCGGTAGGCCGTCGGCGTCTCCCCAAACGTGCGCCGGAACAGCCCGATGAACGCGCTGGCGGTCGAATAGCCAAGGTCGAGCGCGATGGCCGTCACGGAGGTGCCCGCCGCGAGCATCTCCAGCGACCGCATCAGGCGGGCACGCTGCCGCCACGCCGTGAAGTTGAAGCCGGTCTCGGCGACGAACCGCCGACTCAGCGTGCGCGAGCTGATGGCGGCCCAGTCCGCCCAGCGTTCCAGGTCCCGGTCGTCCGCCGGGTCGGCGATCAGCGCCTGCGCGATGCGCTGCAGGCGCGCATCGCGCGGCAGCGGCAACCCGAAGGGCTCGACCGGCAGGCTGCGGATTTCCGCCAGGATCACCGCCGCCACGTGCAGGCGGGCGGCGTCCAGCGGCGCCAACGGGTCCGCGTTCCAGGTGCACGCCCGCAGCACGGCCTCGCGCAGCAAGCCCGAGGTGCGGATCGTGCAGGCACGCTGCGGCAGGTCCACGCAGGCGGGTTCGGCAACGTAGACGCTCCAGCCATGGAAAGGCCCGTGCGACCGGCCTGAATGCACCGTGTGCGGCGGCAACCACACGGCATGGATGGCCGGGACGATCCACACCCCGTCCGCGACCCCCACCGACAGCAGACCGCGCAGCGAGCCAAACAGCTGGCCGCGCGCATGGTGGTGCGGGCCAGACGCCAGTTCATGGCTCTGGCTTCCCTGCGCCGCGACCACGACCGGTCCCGCCGACGTGTCGACGAAATCGCGCAGCTGCCCTATCGGGTCGGACATGTTGGATTGGCGGATACGAGGTATTGAATGGCCGATGCAGTCTACAGCCGCCAATGGCTTGGTCCTTACGCTGGAGCCTTTCATCAGGAGATCGACCCATGCAGGCACAGGACATCCTCCCGGACAGCACCAACGAAGTCCCCATCAACGGCACCACCCTCACGGACAGGCCGGACCTGGACGCGCTCTACGCGGCGCCCTCCGACATGATCCAGAAAGCGGTGCTGGACCGCCTGGTGGATTTCCACCTGGACTACCTCAAGGTCGCCACCTTCTTTTGCCTGGCGCACGGGCAGTGAGCGCGGGCTGGACGCTTCGCCGCGCGGTGGCCCGCCCGGCTTCGTCCATGTGCTCGACCCGCACACCGTCGCCTTCGCCGACTGGCCCGGCAACAACCGCATCGAGTCGATGCGCAACCTGGAGCACGACGACCGGCTGGGCATGGTGTTCCTGTTCCCCGGCCTGGAGATCTTCCTTCGCATCAACGGCCGGGGCCGCGTCTCCACCGCTGCGGACCTTCTCGCCGACCTGCGCGAAGGCGAGCGGATGCCCAAGACCGCCACGGTGGTGCAGATCGACGAGGTGCTGCTGCATTGCGGCAAAGCCATCAACCGCGCCGGGCTGTGGAAAGACAGCGCCCGGCTCGACCGCGACGCGCTGCCGACGGTGGGGCGCATGATGGCTTCGCTCGCCAGGCTGGGCGATGCCTCGGCCGAAATCCCCGCGGCCCAGGTCGAACAGATCAATGCGCACTACGACCATTCGGTTCGGCATGACCTGTACTGACGCAGCGGTCCTGCGACAGCGCCGGCGCGCTGAAACAGACGAAGCCCGCCCGACATCAGGTCTTCTCCTGGGTCGCACCCTCCGCGCTGGCTTCCTCGTGCCGCCCGGCCGGCCCGGGTTCGGGCCGCCGCCACAGCCAGATCAGCACGGTCCCCATGCTCCCCAGGGACAGACACACCACCCAGACCGGCGCGGCCGTCAGGGGCAAGAGGAGCGCGCACAGGCCCATCACCCGTGTGGCGCTGCGCTTGGCGCGCCGGCTCACCGTGCCGCCGTTCTGCCAATCCTTCAGCATCGGTCCGAAGAGGCTGTGTGCCATCAGCCAGCCGTGCAGCTGGGGCGAACTGCGCGCGGCCGCCCACGCCGCCAGCAGAATGAACACCGTGGTGGGCATGCCGGGCACCACCACGCCGATGAGCCCCAGCACCAGACACAGCAGCGCGAAGGCCGCCAGCAGCCAGCGCGCAGGCCCCCGGGTCTGCGGCGGCGAAACAGGACGAGAGGCATCGGGGTCTGCGTGGTCGTGGGCGGGCATGGCGATCTCGTCAACGCAGGATGCGCAAGGCCACCGGTCCGTTGCGGTTGCCGATGAGGTTGAGCACATTGCCCAGGGCCTCGCGCCGCTCTGGTGCGGCCCGCGCACTGCCCTCAAAGCGCAGCTGCCCGCCCACGATCTGCCCTTGTCCGCTCAGTTGCAAGGCCGCCCCCTCCCGCGTGGACAACGCCAGTTGAAGCCCCTCGCGCTCCCGGCTGTCCAGCACCATGCGGTAGCTGCCCAGCGGACGCACCGTGGAAATGCGCGAGCTCACCGACTCCGCATCGAGCACGATGTTCCCCACGAACGCCACGTCTCCCGGCTGCCTGGGTTTCCACTGGATATCCCGGCCCTTGAGCCGCAGCCCACCCTCGAAACCCAGCGTGTTCCAGGGCGTCCCCCATCCGCGCAGCAGAGCGACCGGGCCTTGCCAATCCAGTTCGTCGATGCGCAGCACGGTCCCCCCGTGCTCGCGCTGGGCCACCGCCCGCAGCGGCCGGCGCAGGCAGCAGCTGTGCTCGAGGTGGATGACCATGGCCGGCCCGAGCGCACCCTCGGGCGAGGCGCGCTGCCAGCCCGGGCGCAAGCGCCAGTTCAGCCGCCCGGGCAACGCGGCCGCGTCGCGGCTGCCTTCACCGCCCGTCAACACCACGACGGCCGATCCGTTCCAGAGGGTCCCCTCGGCGTTGGCCAGCAACACCCGCTGGCCGCTGGCCTGGCCCACCCACCCGGTCGCCCATGCGGCGGGAAGAATCCCATCAGCGCCAGGCCCACACCGGCCACGGCACCAAGCACCGGCCACAGCCAGGCCACAGGGACAGTCGGCTCCACGCGGCGTTGCACGCGCCCGTCCAGCGCGCTCAAGGCGCCCCCTTGATCTGCGCGCGGCGAAGCTCGCTGGCGCGTTGGCCGTGGTCCATGGCCTGGCGGGCCTGACCCCGGTTCGTGTAGTAGGCCATCAGGTTGTCGAGCACGGGCAGCAGGCGCGGATCGTCCGGACCCAAGGCACGCTCGAGCAGTTGCAGCGCCTGCAGGTACCGCTGCTCGGCGTCTGCCGGTCGGCGCTGCGCCAAGTCCACGCCGGCCAGTTGATGCAGCACCTGCGCGCGGCCCAGCCAGGCATCCGGCGTTTCGCCCAGGCCGGTGTAGGCCAGCAGCGACGCCTCGTACCCTCGCCGCGCGTCGGTGTACCGCCCTCGCCGCTCGTCCAGCTGCGCCAGGCTGGTGAGGATGTGGGCCTGCGCAAGCCGTGAGGCACCTTGCCGATCGGTACGAACCACGGCCAGCGCCTTCTCGAACCAGGCCTGGGCCGCCGCATCGTCCCGGCTCTGGGCATGCCACAGCGCCAAGGCGTGGTAGTGCAGCACCAGGGCCGGATCGTTCGGGTCGTTCGACTCGCGCAGCGCGAGGGCCTGACGGTGCAAGGCCATCGCCTCTTCCTGGCGACCTTCGACCTGCAGCGCCTGCGCCTGGCGGGTGAGTGCAGCCACCCGAACGGCATCGGATGCGGGCTCGGCTTCGTCCAGCAAACGCCGGTTGTAGACCTGCGCCTGAGCGGCTTGGCCCAGCTCGGTGTGGACGTCCACCAGGGCCGTCAAAGCCCGCTGGCGCCAGCCATGGACGCTCTCGTCACGAGGCGTTCGCGCGTGCAGCGTGTCGGCCATGCGCAACCCGCGCTCGTACAGGCCCATGGCCTCCTGCAAGTGCCCCGCGGCTTCCAGCGACTCACCCAGGTTCATCGCCACCGCCAGTGTGTTGGGGTGCACGCCCAGTGCCCGCTCGTTCACGCCCAGGGCTTCGCGCAAGAGCGCGATGGCCTCCTCTGGCTGGCCCTGCGCCTGCCGGATCAATGCCAGCAGGTTCAGGCTGCTCGCGACATGGGGCTGGGTGCGCCCCTGGCCGGCAAGGGCTTGATGCAGTGCACGGTCTGCGGCCTTCTCCGCCTTGGCGTACTCGCCCTCGGCGTGGTGCCGGCTGGCCTGCTCGAACTCGCGGCGCCAATCGGCCTCGGATCCCGTGTCGGCCCTGGCGGACAGCAGCCCGCAGACCAGCAGGGCGGCCACACCGATCACGCCAGACCGTGTCATGGAGATGCGGGAAGCAAGGTGCAGTGTCGCTGCACGTGCTGCAGGGCACGCGCAAACGCCGCGTCCGCGCCCTCGTCCACGCGTGCCTCCGAGGCGGGTGCCAGCACCACCTCATCGAGTTGCTCCACGAAATGGCGCCAGTGCTGCGCGCGCCCGTCCGGGTGTGGCGCCAGGTGGCGTGCGCCGTTGCCGCCGTCCAGGCCCAGGGAGGCAACCCGCTTCAGCAGGAAGGCCGCGCCCAGGTTGGAGCCTTCCACCGTGTACAGCCAGCCCAGTGCGGTTGCCTCGTCCACCGGCGCGCCGGCGGCGAACAGCGGCGCCTCCAGCGGTTCAGGCATCGCCACGCCCAGGTCCTGGAGATCCTGTTCGGCCAGCGCCAGGCGGCTGCGCTGGCTCAACTGCGGCAACAGGGCGTTGAGCGCGGGGTTGTCGAACAGCGCCTGCACGTCCCGGTGCAGCAGGTACTGCGCCAGCACGAAGCGACCGTAGTGGTCCTGGCTGGCAAAGGGGTTGAAGGCCATGATGCGCTGGTCCAGCGCTTCGTGCGTGGTTCGCGTGCTCTCCTTGAGCCGTTGGCGGCGGCCGGACGTTGAAGGCGTTCTCGTTGGGGTGGTGGTCATCGGTAGGTCTCGTGGTTCAGAGGGAAAGGCGAAATCGGAAAAGCTCAGAGCGAGGCGCAGGCCCGGCGCCGCCGACAGGCCAGGCCCAGCACCGCCAGCGGCGCCAGCAGCCAGCCCAGTGCGCCACCGCCGCCGCCGTTGCCGACCGCCTCAGGCTGCGTCACGGCAGGCGCGGCGTTGACCGTGATGAAGGCCGACACATTCGCGTGATTGGGGCTTTGGGGCCTGCAGGTCAGGGTGTAGGTCCAGGTACCGGCTTGCACGGGTGCCACGCTCACGGCCGTGACGCTCGTGTTGGCCTTCGCAGCCTTGCTGCCGCTCCAGGCCGAACCGGGTTCGTTCGAGGAGGCCGTGCAACCCGCCACGCCCCGGGTGTTCCAGTACAGGGTGATGCTGTTTCCCACCGCCACGGTCGCGCTGTCCTGGTAGCCCGAGTTGACGCCAAAGCCCAGCATCTCGGGCGCAATGTCGTTGAGCATCGCGTCCAGGGCGACCTCGTCACCCGGCTCAAAGCGGAACAGCGTGCCCCAGCCGTGGCTGCCCCCCAGCATCGCGGCACCATAGAACTGACCCGTGCTGGCCTGCATCAGGTGATAGGGGTTGCGGCCCGCCGCGTTGCTGCCGCCGTTGATGGCCGCGTTGACCACCGCCGTCACCCCGGTGGTCGGGTTGGTCCAGATGTTGTTCTGGGCGGGCCCGGTCAGGGCCTCGAAGGTGTAGAGCAGCTCCAGCACGCCCTCATCGATGCGGTAGCGCAGGATGGTGCCCCCCCGGTTGGCACCGCCGTTGATGGTGGAGATGTAGATGTGGCCGTCCTGCGCCTGAAAGAGGGTGTTGGGGTTGTAGCCGCCCCTGTCCGTGTTGGTGGCGAAACCGTAGATCAGCTCGTAGTTGCTGCCATCCTTGTCGATGCGGTAGATGGCACCGCCGGCCACGTCGCCTCCACTGCCGTTGTAGTTGATGCCGTAGAGCTTGCCGTCGCTGGCTTCGATCAGGGGCTTGATCGCACTGGCGTTCTGGTAGCCCGTGCTCAGACTGTTGAAATTCTGAAGAACCCGGTAGTCGCTGCCGTCGCGGTTCATGCTGAACAGCGTGCCTGAGCCACCACTGCCCCCCGAGGACTGCAAGCCATAGAGCCGGCCATCGCTGCCACGGATCATGTAGTGCGGGCTCGAACCGTCGGTGGCGGAACTCGAACCGGTGGCGCGCAACAGCGTCTCCACGCTGCCGTCCAAGCTCAGGCTGGAGAGGGCGCTGCCGGTGTTGGCGGTGAGGAAGAACAGGTTGTCCGACTCCAGGATCGAGAGGATGTACCCGGACGATCCCGTGAAGAAATCTTCCCAGGCGGTGGTCGTTCCGTGCCGGTAGCGCTGAATGAGGCCCGTGCTGGGACCCGGGCTGTAGAGGTAGCCGTCGCTGGCGCCGATCCAGCGCGTGCTGGTGGGCGCCACGGTGGTGGGGCCCGAGGCCAGCAGCTCGAAGCCGCTGCCGTCGTTCCGGATCCGGAAGAACACGGCGTCCGTCCCGCCCTGCTGGCTGTTGAGGACGGTGCCGCCACCCGAACGCGCACGGCTGTAGAGGTAGCCATCGGCCGCCTCCGTGAGGGGACTGGTGGGGCGGGCACCGTTGCCGCCTGCGGGCAGGGCCGCGGTGAAGTTCGTCACGTTCGTGATCGATGGCAGCGCGGCGTGCACGGGTGGGGCCAGGGCGGCCAGGCTCAGGGTCAGCGCCAAGGCGCGGGCGACGGAGGGGGGATGGCAATCGAAGTTCATGCGTGCATCAGAAGGTGTAGGTGAGCGTGGCCTTGGCTGTGCGCCCCGGCGAGGGAATGGCGAGCAGGTAGGAGGTGGAGGCCTCCATGTAGAAGCGGTCGCGCAGGTTCTCGACGCTGAAGGCGACGTTCAGGTGCTTGTTGATGCGCCAGCTGCCGAACAGGTCGTAGATCTGGTACGAGTCCCAGCCGCTGACGAGGGCGCCATCCTTCGAGTAGGCCTTGGCCCCCGTCATGCGCAACCCCAGCGTGAGGCGACGGTCCAGCAGCCGGGTGCCCAGCGTCAGGCTCTCCTGCGACCGGGGCGGCACGTAGTAGCCCACGAAGCTGGGGTCGTTGGCGAAGAGGTGCGGCATCCGGATGCAGGGGGCGGCCGTCGTGCCGCCGGCGTCGCAGAACGACACGCGGTCGTAGCGGGTGAGGCCGTATCGCGCGAAGAAGGCACCGCTGTCGTAGCCCAGGTTGAATTCCTTGCCCCGGAAGCGGGCTTCGTCGGCGTTCCTGAATTCACCCGCGCTGCCGTAGATGTAGTCCTTCGTCGCGATGTCGAAGAAGGTCAATCCCGCATGGAACCGGTCCTTGGGCCACCACAGGTCCTGCAGTTCGAAACGAACGCCGGCCTCCGTGTTCTGCGTGAACTCGGGTTTGAGCATCGTCCGATCGGGGTTGGACGCAGCGATGAGGCTGTTGATCGTTTCCTTGGCGGTGGGCGGTCGCCACCCTTCGCTGTAGCGAGCGAAGAACTGCAGCGACTCGCGCGGCTGCAGCGTGACGCCCAGGCTGCCGTTGGTGCGGCTCTGGCCATGGGCAATCTTCAGCGGGACGACCTGCCCGGGAATGCCCGACGAGACTTCGGCATCGCCCTTCACCTCGTAACGTTCACGCCGCAGGCCCGCGTTGAGCAGCAGCCAGCTCACGGGCTGAAGGTCGGCCTGCACGAAGGTCGAGTTCAGCGAGCGGTCGCCACCCGGGTCCATGTAGATGCCGCCATCCAGCGGTGTGACCTCGGCCTTCTCGGACAGCCAGGTCAGGCCGTACTTGAGCGTGAGGTCACCCCCCGCCGGCAGGCCCAGCACGCTGGTGTTCCAGGCCTCCAGACCTTGGCCTCGTGTGTCGGTCCAGGTGGCGTTGTGCAGCAACCCGGGACTGCGGAAGTCGGCCGCCTGATAGCCCTTGGAGTGGGCGGACCACAGGTTCACGCGCAGGTCGATCCAGGGGTTGCCCGCCGGGGTCCAGGCGTACTGGGCGGTGTAGAGCTCGCTGTCGACGCTGCTGAGATTGAGCTGCGTGATGTAGTCGATGAAGGCCGCGCTGCGGGCCTCGCCGAATTCGCTCTGGAGTCGGCTGTAGCCCACGCTGACCTTCTGCTGGCCGGGCAGCTTGAGCGAGGCCTTGAGCAGTTGCGAGTCGGTGTCCTGCGAGGTGTTGTAGACCGTCTGGCCAGGCTCGTAGAGCGATACGCGCCGCACGGTGTTGGCCAGGTTGACGGGGCGCGAGGTGACATCGCCGCGCCGTCCGGAGACGTAGTTGCCACTCTGGCGGTGGCTCAGGCCGGCGACGATCTCGAGCTTGTCGTCCAGTAGCCGCCAGGCACCCGCCAGGCTGCCGTTCCACGCGCGGCCCGGCACCGACACATCGCGGGTGATCGCATCGGCTGGGTCCGATGAGCCGCTGGCGGGCGGGCCGAGCACGGAGTAGGTGTCCGTGCCGCTCGAGTGGTTGACGGCGGTGCCGCGAAGCCGCAGACCGAAGGCCTTGCCCGACCCGATCAGGTCATCGGCGGTGAGCGTGCTCATGCTCACGACGCCGCCTACCACCCCCGCGCCGTAGGGGCCCGCATTGGGCCCCTTCTCGACCTTGATCTCGCCCAGGAGTTCGGGGTCGACATAGGACTGCGTGGTCTCGCCGGCATAGCCCTTGTAGGTGGAGCCGCTCGACTCGGTTCCGTCGACCAGGATCTTGACGCGGCCAAAGCCCTGCATGCCGCGGATGTTGATGTCCAGCGAGGAACCGTTGCGGCTGTTCGCCACCGTGACCCCGGGAATGTCCTTGAACAGATCACCCGGACTGGTGGCCGGAAAACGTTCGAGGTCCTCGCGCTGGAGGGTGTGCGTGGTCGCCGCGTGGCCCTGGTCCAAGGGGGCGCTGCCCAACACGGTGACCGTCGACAGCTCGACAGCGGCATCGCCCGCAGGTGTGGGCGACGCCGCCTGAGGCGCCCTGCGGACCATGACCGCACCACCCTCCCTGCGAGCAACCAGACCGCTGCCCGCCAGCAACTGGTCCAGCGCCTGGCGTGTGGTGAACCGGCCCGAGACGGCCAGGGCCGTCTTGCCCGCCACCAGCTCTGGCGGAAACAGCAATTGCAGGCCGGACTGGCGGGCCAGCTCGTTGAGCGCCGGGCCCAGAGCCTGGGCAGCGATCGAGATCTGATGGACCTGAGTCTCTGCCGTCTGAGCGATCGCCGGCCCGCACAAGCCCGTGGCGAGAGCAGCAGCAAGCGCCATGGGCACCAGCGCTGGATAGGGTTTTCGCATGAACGCAATCTCCAAGGAAGTGTTCGCAACATCAATCACTACCTATGGAGTCGCATGGCCTGCACAAACCCTCACATCGAGGGCGCCGTTTTTTTCTGGCGCGCGGGTGGGCAGCGGTGCGCTACTTCGCGGCCGCGATGACCGTCACCGCGCCTTGCGGCGCCAGGCGCACCGGCAGCATGTGGGGCAAGGCCTGCGCGAAAAGGCCCACCTGCCGCAGGTCGAAACTGCCTCCCACGCGCAGCGCACCGACCGAGGGATCCCGGATCACGAGGCCGGTGTGCGCATAGCGCTCGAACTCGGCCAGGGCCTCGGCCA
This sequence comes from Hydrogenophaga sp. UC242_50, assembly GCF_042697355.1. Lineage (NCBI taxonomy): Bacteria > Pseudomonadati > Pseudomonadota > Betaproteobacteria > Burkholderiales > Comamonadaceae > Hydrogenophaga > Hydrogenophaga sp. UC242_50. Next base: position 5,085,527 of record NZ_CP170553.1, on the reverse strand, counting down.
GCGGCGTGTCGCTGAAACTGACGCGCTGCGCCCGCCATGCACCCACCCCATCGGCGGGGAGGCTGACGATGGCGCCCAGCCGTCCATCGCCGCGAACCGTGACCCCTTGACCCGCCGTCAATACCGCGCCATCGCCAGAGGCCTCCGGGCTCGCTGCCCTGTGGACGCCGCCCACCCTGACGCGCCCCTCTTCGACCGCCACCACGGTCTTTCCGGCATCCAGACCTGCGCGGGTGTGGCGAACCGAAAACCGCGTGCCGATCACCGTGACGCGGGTGCTTCCAGCCAGCACATCGAAAGGCGCCGCCGCATCGCCCTGAACAGAGAACATCACCTGCCCCTCGATGAGACGAACTTCCCGCCGCTGGCGGTACATACTCACCTGAATCTGCGTCGCGGTATCGAGTTGCAGCGCACTGCCATCGGGAAGATCGATGCCGAGGATCTGACCGCGCTCGGAAGCAAACGTCCGGGCGTAAGTCGGCTGACGGCTCCCCTGGTCCCAGCCGAGCCAGCCTCCACCCACCAGCGCGGCCACGCCAGCCGCGGTGCGCACCGTCGGGAAGAGCCGGGTGAGGTCGAGCATCCAGGCTCGCCGGCCAGGAGACGCCAGACGGGGCGAGGGACCTGCAGGATGCAGGCGATCCGTGGGCGGGCCGACGGCGGTCCCGGCCATGGACTCATGCAAGTCCAGCCCGGCCTTGAGCGACTGCACATCGGCATCAGGCAGGTCCCGCACGTGATCCAGGCTCCTCTCGAGCTCCTCATAGGCTTCGCCATGGCGTGGGTCTTCGGCCAGCCACCGTTCAAACGCCGCCTCTTGCGTGGGGTCCAGCCCTTCATGGCGGCGCGTCGCCCACAGCGCGGCCTGGAGTTCCACCGCGTCCTGCGACCGGACGAAGGGCTCCAACTCGCGGGCGTCCTCGTCCTCTCTTGGCGCGGCGGCAGGGGTGGGGGGAGCGGGCGTTTTCATGGGTGCTTATGGTTGTAGTCGGATGAGGTGCGCAAACCCTCACCTCCTGGCGGGCTTTTTTTGCCTTCGTCGATCTCACGGCGGCGACCGCAGGTCCGCCGCGACCGCCGATGGCGACAACCCCCCCTGCAGCTGGCGCTCGCAGGCCCGGCACGCCAGCCGGCCTCGCGCGATGTGCTTCTCGATCATGCTGACGGAAGTGCCCATGTGGCGGGCAATCTGCGCATACGGCATGTCGTCGAAGACGTGCAGGATAAACGCCTCGCGGCAGCGTGGTGGCAATGCTTCGATGGTCCTCACGTACGCCCGCACCGCCTGCGCCGAAGCCAGCACCGCATCGGGCTGCAGATGCGGGGGCGCCGCAGGCTGCTCGGATTCTTCCAGGGCATGCAGGTCGTCATGCTCCCGCAGCCGCTCCCGGCGGTACAGATCCACCATCACATGGCGCGCCGTCTGGAACAGAAGCGCCCGAGGTTCCGCAATCGGCACGCTGGACTGCTGCAGGCGCAGAAAGCGTGCGTAGCTCTCCTGCACGACATCCGCAGCCGCGTCCCGGTTCCTGACCGTGCGGGCACAGAAGTTCAGCAGTTCTCGGTAGTAGCGGGCAACCACGCAATATCCACATTCGTCGAAGGCTTCCTAAGCGCAAACTCGCTCTTGATCGATGGGTCAGCCCGATCGACTCAAATAGGAATTATTCTCATTATTGCAGATGCATCCGCAGCGTCAAAAGCGGACGACCAGGCGCACGGCGCCTGCGCGAGAACTCAAGTGTTTGGCGAGGGTCTGCCCTTGGCGGCCTGCAGCAGCGCCTGAGCCAGCAGCATTGCCACTGCCGACAGCACCCCGAACAGATGTGCCTGCGCGACGATGCGCCCACCAATCAGCTCCATTTCGCTGTACGTCGGCCCGTGCAACATCTGCCAGAGCATCCAGCCGATGAGCACGAACAGTGCCGCCAGGCCGATCGGCTCCCTTCTGCGCGCCTGGGGCCACAGCACCAGCACGAACAGTCCGTAGAGCACACCGGAAAGGCCCACGTAGTGCGACACCTCTGGCGCCAGCGCCAGCAGCATGAGCGACACGCCCACACCCAACGCCGCCAGGCGCAGCAGCAGCCACCCCGGCAGGATCGGCGCATCGGCCCTGTCCGCCAACAAGGCACACAGCACCAGTCCGGCTGCGTTGAGCGCCCAGTGCGCAAGGCCCAGGTGGATCAAGTGCCCAGTGAGCAGTCGCCAGAGCTCGCCGTCGAGCACGGCACCACGCTCGTAGCGCAGCACCCCGTGCCATGCAGGGGGCAGCACCTGAAGCAAGGCCAGCAGGGCAACCGCCGTCGCTATGGTCAGAAAGCCTGGTAGTACCGCAGAGATGCGGGCCGAGATCCGAGAAGAGATATTTGAGTTCATTGGGTACAACCTGTTGGCCCAGATGGGTCGCCCGCCGTTTGCGCACCGCCCCCTCGCCAATGACCTGCGCGCACGCTCGCCAGCTCAGCAACCACATGCCATCGATGAGGCACGCTGTGGTGGCCAAGCTGTCAAGTCACAGCATGGCAGTACTCTCGGGCCGAGAGAGGCAGGTCATCTCCCACCTGCTTGAGGGAATGACAATGCCTCAAGTGGCGCGCCAACTTGGGGTGGGCCAGTCAGCCACTCAAGCCGAAAGGCCTCGGCGCTCTCGTTGTCCAGGAGCAAATCGCCGAGCGTACGCCAACGTCCTCTTCACGGTCCTGGAGCTCACTGAGAACGCGACGGTCGCTGAGGCTCGCTGGAAGGAAACGCTCGGCGCCCGAAATGCAGGGCCGTATGACGGACACTTCGACTAAACAGCAACTGAGTCTTCAATGACCGGTATGGAGCAGATCGAACGTCGCCTTTGGGCGGCGGATTCAACCGGTCATGACTTGCAGAACTTCCTGCGCGACAGCAATTTGGTCTGCAGCATGAGCCGTCGTGACCGACAGCTTCTTTGCCAGCTTGGAGGCCGAACTCATCGAGCGTCACAGCTTCGAGTCCAAGGCCCAGGCCCAGCCATGACAAAAGCGTCTCCTGTGGATCACCATCGCATTGAAACGAGCATTGACGTCGCGGTCCTTGCCGGTCCGGACTTTGTCCACAGCCGTCTTCATGTTGTCGTAGATGCCCCGCTTGGGTACGCCTCCGAGCATCACAAACGCGTGGTTGACCGCTTGTGGACTCACTCGAGTGAAGTGATGTGTGCAATGCAGAGAACGTCATCAAGATCGCCGGCATGTATCTCGACGAAATCGACATCGCCGTACACTCACAAAAAAATGTCACATCCCTAGCGTTCCTGATAGCTCACGCGGCGGGAAAAAGTGAATGCTAAATGGCTGACAAGCAGAAAAAGAGAATGGTGTGTGGCCGTATGAGAGCAACCTTGTCGGCACGCCCGATACGGCCCCTCAACAAAATCAACAGTTATGCGACGTGCCCGGGAGAATGCTGAGTGCCTTTCCGCAGCCACCGGATCGCCGGGCGCTGGTCAGACACAAACACTTACGATGCCGGCATGGACTGCATCTTCTCCTTCCACGGGCCGGCCCAGCGTCTCCTTCTTCGCTTTCTGACGGCGCTGGTCACCCTCCTGGGTCTTTGCTTGCACCCGGGTTCTGCCCAGGCGGCCCCTCCTGCGTCCGACGTCACCCTGCAAGCGCACTTCTGGGTCGATGCCTCGGGTCAGGCCTCCCTCAACGAGGCCATGCGCCGACCGGTGGGGACTTCCAGCCCATGGGCCACTACCGGTCCTTTGACCTGGCGGCTGCCGCCTTGTGGTTGCGGTTGGACTTGCCGCCCCTGGACGCCAGCCGGCGTTGGTACCTCGCCCTGAGTGCGGCGGCCTTCACCAACCGGGCGACGCTTCATGCCACCGGACCCCAGGGAGCGTGGACGGTGCAACAAGCGGGCGATCATTTGCCGGTGTCGCAATGGAGCCATCCCGACCAGACACCGGTGTTTGCCTTGCCGGCCGGGTCAACGGGCCCGGTCTGGCTGCGCCTGGAAAACCGGCCGGCACCGCTGAGCCCGCGACTGCTGCTGCTGGAGGAAGACACGCTGCAGGAAACGCGCTACTGGACTTTCCTGATGATCGGGGGCTACCTCGGTTTCGGTCTGCTGGTGTTGTTCTGGGGCTGGGTGCACGCGCGCCTGTATGGCGACCGCGCTTTCATCGCCTACTGCTGCTATGTCGCGAGCATGTTGGGCTTTCAGGCGGCCTTCACCGGCGTGGGCGGGGTGTTTTTCTGGCGCGACTGGGCGTGGTGGAACGACGCCGCGCCGGCGGTGTTCATGCTGTGGCTCACCGCGGCGGGCATCTGGTTCGTGCGCGAGGCCTGTGCGGTGTCGCGCCACCACCGGCAGGTGGACCTTTTCGTGAAGGCCTGGTCGTGGTTCGGGCTGCTGTTCCCCGTGGTTTACCTGCTGCTGCAGAACCGCTTCGCCTTTGTCGTGCTCAACCTGTACGGCCTGTTGTCGGTGGTGTTGAGCTTCGCACTGTGCATCTGGGCCTGGCGCCTGGGTGAAAAGTACGGGGGCTGGCTGGCGCTGGGGTTCCTGCCGGTGCATCTGAGTTACCCGTTTCCCGCACTGCGCGCGGCCGGCGTGTTGCCGGACAGCTGGGTCACGCAGTACGCCGTGCTCATCGGCTCGGCCATCGAGATCCCGCTCCTGCTCTACATCCTGCATCGGCGAGCCAAGGAGTTCAACGAGAACCATGCCCGCCTGCGCGCGATCGAGAGCACGGACCCCTTGACCGGTTTGACCATCGAGCCCGTGCTTCATCTGCGTTTGCGTGACGCCATGCGCCGCTCCAGGCGTTATGGGCATCAGAGTGGCCTCCTGATGGTGGAGCTGCTCAACCATGCGGACATCGTCTCCCGCCATGGCCGGGAGGTGGCCGAGCGCGCACTGGTGGTGGCCGCATCGCGGCTGTCGCACGTGGCGCGCGACGTGGACACGGTCTGCCGTGTGGCGAATGCGCGTTTTGCGGTGCTGGTCGAAGGGCCGCTGCAGCCCGACGACCTGATGCTGCTGGCACAACACATCGTGGCCAAAGGGCTGGAGCAGGTACCTTCCTTGCCGGCGGGCCTGTCGCTGCGCTTTCGCCTGGCCTCTCTGTCGCTGCCTGGCGAAGCGAAGGATGCGGACGACGCGAGCCTGCTCGATCGGCTCCGCGCCGTGCTGGACCAGATGGCCGACGATCCGCGCAAGGTGGTGCTGCACCTGCCGGCGGGCTCACCGGTACCCACACCGTCCTGAGTGTTTGTCTTGAGCCTGTAGTCTCTCGCGTTCACCTTCGTTGTTTCCCCAACCCCGTTCCAGGAGAGGATTTGCCATGAGTGGATTTCAGATCGGCGTGATCGTCGGCAGCCTGCGCCGCGACTCCTTCAACCGCCGGCTGGCGACGGCCCTCGCCCAGCTTGCCTCCAAGGAGTTCACGTTCAAGCAACTCGAGATCGGTGACCTGCCGCTGTACAACCAGGACGACGACGCGAACCAGGCCGCCCCGGTGAAACGGCTCAAGGCCGAGATCGCGGCTTCGCAAGGCCTGCTGTTCGTGACCCCCGAGTACAACCGCTCCCTGCCCGGGGTGTTGAAAAACGCCATCGACCATGCCTCGCGCCCCTACGGCCAGAGCGCCTGGGCCGGCAAACCCGCCGGGGTGATCGGTGTGTCGGTTGGCGCGATCGGCACGGCGCTCGCACAGCAGCACCTGCGCAACATCCTCGCCTACCTCGACGTGCCCACGCTGGGCCAGCCCGAGGCGTTCATCCAGTCCAAGGAAGGCCTGTTCGACAAGGACGGGGGCATCGGCGCCGACAGCCGCGAATTCCTTCAGAAATGGGTGTCCACCTACGAAGCCTGGGTTCGCCGGCACGCGGGCTGACGCCCGCGCGGCTCAGAAGTGGGCGAGGTAGCCGCCGTCCACGACCAGCACCTGGCCCGTGACGTAGCTGGCGGCGGGTGAGGCCAGGAACACCGCCGCGCCACCGATCTCCTCGGGCCGGCCCCAGCGGCCCAGCGAACTGCGCCGATCAAGCCAGGCCGCCACGGAGGCGTCCTCCACCATGGCGGTGTTGGCGCCGGTGGCGAAATAGCCCGGAGCGATCGCGTTGACGTTGATGCCTTGCGGGCCGAGTTCGGCCGCGAGCGCGCGCGTGAAGGCTTCGAGCGCGCCCTTGCTGGTGGTGTAGGCCGCGTCGCCGGCGCGGGCGATCGGCCCGGCGATGGAGGTGACGTTGATGATGCGGCCAGCGCCCTGGGCGCGCATGGGCCGCGCCACCTCGCGGCAGAGGTGCCAGGCCGAGACGAGGTTGGCCTCCAGCAGCTCCCGCAGGGCCTGGGCGGACAATTCGTCCAGGGGCTGGCGCCGGCGCTGGCCCACGTTGTTGATCAGGATGTCGATCCGGCCACTCTCGGCCAGCAGGTGGGCCACGGCCGCCGTGGCAGCGGCCTCGTCGCACACATCGAAGGGCAGCGCGTGCGCGGTGCCACCAGCGGCTTGGCCGCCTTCGCGCACCCGGTCCACCGCTTCACGCAGGCTGGTGGCATCGCGGCCGTTGAGCCAGACGGTGGCGCCGTGGGCGGCCAGCGCCTGGGCCATGCACAGGCCCAGGCCACGGGTCGCGCCCGTGACCAGGGCGACGCGGCCTGACAGGGAGAACAGGGAAGAGGGAATCGGTGCGGTGGTGGGGCTCACCGCGCGATTATCGGCCGGCCTTCGGCCTCAGGCCGGCAGCTCGGCCAGGGACGACTCGGGAAAAGCCATCTCCGGCTCCATGCCGTCAAACGGCAAGGTGAAGTAGAAAGTGCAGCCTTCGCCGGGTGCGGTTTCGGACCAGATGCGCCCACCATGGCGCTCGATGATGCGCTGCGACAGCGCCAGGCCCGTGCCTGTCCCTTCGAAGTCCATCGAATGGTGCTGGCGCTGGAACATCACGAACAGGTTGTGCGCCTTTTCCAGGTCAAAGCCCACGCCGTTGTCGGCGATGTAGAAGGTGCGTCCCCCCACCGGGCTGACCTTCCAACCCACCTCGATGCGGGCCAGGTCACGGGGACGGGTGTATTTCACGGAGTTGCCCAGCAGGTTGCCCAGGGCCTGGGCGAGCAGCATGGCATCGCCCCGCACGACGGGCAGGTCGTTCTCGATCACCCACTCGATGCGCCGGTCCGGGTTTTCCTGCTTCAGGTGCGCGATCACGCCTTCCACGAGCTGGGCGATCGGCACCGGCTGGGTGTCGATGGCCACACGGCCCAGGCGGGCGTACTCGAGCAGGCCTTCGATCATCAGGCTCATGCGCTTGGACGCCTTGGCGATCGAATTCTGGTACTGCAGGGCCAGCGTGTCGGCGGAGTCGCCCATCTGTTCCTGCAGCAGGCTCACGAAGCTGGCGATGTGGCGCAGCGGCGCGCGCAGGTCGTGCGAGACCATGTGTGAGAACACGTCCAGGTCCTTGTTGGCCGCCACGAGCTGCTGCGTGCGCTCGGCGACGCGCTTTTCCAGCTCTCGGTTGAGGTCGTTCATCACGTCCTCCAGGCTCTTGGCGGCGGTCATGTCGCGCGTGATGCTGGAGAGGCCCTGCAACTCGCCGGCTTCGTTGCGCAGCGCAGTGAGCACGGTGTGCGCCCAGAAGCGCGAGCCGTCCTCGCGCAGGCGCCAGCCTCGGGTTTCCCATTGGCCGTGGGCCTTGGCCAGGCGCAACACCTGGCCGGGGTCGACCTCGTCCTCGCCCGCGTTGTCGCTGGACAGCAGCGCCTCATAGGAGCGGCCCATGATCTGCGAGCGGGTATGGCCAATGCAGGCGCTGGGCGCTCTCGGTCCATTCGGTGATGCCGCCGTTTTCGTCGACGAAGTAGATGCAGTAGTCCTGGATCGCATCCACCATCAGGCGGTAGCGCTGCTCGCTGGCAAACAGCTCGGCCGAACGCGAGCGCACGCGTTCTTCCAGATCCTGGTTGGCGTGCAGCACGAACTCTTCCGTGCGGCGGCGTTCCGTGATGTCGTGCAGCTCGATGAAGATGCCCTCGACGGTGCCATTCTGGAAGTCGGGGATGTAGTGGATCTCGAAGTAGTTGGTCGAACCGTCGGCGGCCGTGCGCGCGGCTTCGAAGGTCTGCGTCTGGCCGGAGAGGGCCTGCGCCACGCGCGGCAGGATGTCGGGCAGGATGTCGGGCCGCACCACCTGGCTCAGCGGCGAACCCACCATGTCGCTCGGCAGTTTGCCGTAGCGCGCGGCGTGGGCTTGGTTGGCGAAGCGGCAGATCAGGTTCTTGTCGTAGTAGGCCAGCCGTGCGGGAATGCGGTCGGTGATGCTGCGCAGCAGGCTGTCCTGGGCGGAGGCGATCTGGGCCGCATCGAGCGGCGTGACCACACCGCTGCCGTGCAGGAAATGGCCCTCGGCATCAAACACCGGCGTCGAGGCGAGGCGGGCGCGAAACAGGCTGCCGTCGACGCGCAACCAGTCCAGATCGACCGGTTCGCTCTGCCCGCTCTGGCGCAGGGCTTCCACGTGGGCGGTCAGTGCGTCGCGCGAGCGCGGGGCGACCAGTTCATTCAGGGGCATGCCCGGTGCGCCATGGCCCAGCCAACCCAGCAGGGCTTGATTGAGATGGACGCAACGCTGCGCGTCGTCAAAAGTGAGCAGGCCGCAAGGCGCCTGGTCAACGAGGGAACGGGCGCTGTCCAGGGCGGACTGGAGGTCTTGCGTGCGCAGGGCCACCAGCCGTTCGAGCTGTTGCTCTGGCGTTTCCATCCCGTCTGGGCAGATAGAGTTGTCCATGGTTCAAGGCTCCCGGGTCGTTGCAGTGCAAGCCAGAAAGGTGGCTTGTACTCCCATATCGGACACCGCCGCAGAAAATTCAAATTGTTACGACCGGTGGTTTTCCCTGCTGTCCGAAAAAAGTACGTAAAAAAAGCCCTGAGGCTCACGCCCCAGGGCTTTGTCGGTTGATTCGGTGACTATTTACAGGCCGGCGGCCTTGCGCAGCGCGGCGGCCTTGTCGGTGCGCTCCCAGGCGAACTCGGGTTCTTCGCGGCCGAAGTGGCCGTAGGCGGCGGTCTTGGTGTAGATCGGGCGCAGCAGGTCGAGCATCTGGATGATGCCCTTGGGGCGCAGGTCGAAGTGTTCCTGCACCAGCGCGGCGATCTTCTCGTCCGGGATCACGCCCGTGCCTTCGGTGTAGACGGTGACGTTCATCGGGCGGGCCACGCCGATGGCGTAGGCCACCTGGATCTGGCACTGCTTGGCCAGGCCGGCGGCCACGATGTTCTTCGCGACGTAACGGGCGGCGTAGGCGGCCGAGCGGTCCACCTTGGACGGGTCCTTGCCCGAGAACGCGCCACCGCCGTGCGGGCAGGCGCCGCCGTAGGTGTCGACGATGATCTTGCGACCGGTCAGGCCGCAGTCACCCTGCGGGCCGCCGATGACGAAGCGGCCGGTCGGGTTGATCAGGTACTTGGTGTCCTTGAGCCACTCCTTGGGCAGCACGGGCTTGATGATCTCTTCGATGATGGCTTCGTTGAAAGACGCCTTCATCTTGGTGGGCGACTCGCTCTGGTCGGGCGAATGCTGGGTCGAGAGCACCACGGTGTCGATGCTGTGGGGCTTGCCGTCCACGTAGCGCATCGTCACCTGGCTCTTGGCGTCGGGACGCAGGAAAGGCAGGCGGCCGTCCTTGCGCAGCTGGGCCTGGCGCTCCACGAGGCGGTGGGCGTAGTAGATCGGCGCGGGCATCAGCTCGGGCGTCTCGTCGCAGGCGTAGCCGAACATCAGGCCCTGGTCGCCGGCGCCGGTGTTCAGGTGGTCGTCGGACGCGTGGTCCACGCCCTGGGCGATGTCGTTGGACTGCTTGTCGTAGCAGACCATGACCGCGCAGCCCTTGTAGTCAATGCCGTACTCGGTGTTGTCGTAGCCGATGCGCTTGAGGGTGTCGCGTGCGACCTGGATGTAGTCGACGTGGGCGTTGGTGGTGATTTCACCCGCCAGCACCACCAGGCCGGTGTTGCACAGGGTCTCGGCGGCCACGCGGCTGCGCGGATCCTGGGCAAAGATCGCGTCGAGGATCGCGTCGGAAATCTGGTCGGCGACCTTGTCGGGGTGGCCTTCGGAGACGGATTCGGAGGTGAAAAGAAAATCGTTCGCCATGTATAAACTCCACGTTGGTTGACCGGCGTTGCCGGTCTGTCAGAGTTCGGCGAACGCTTTAGCGGAATTTGTGAATCGCCCCGCAATTAGTTCCATAACTCGGCGATGGCGGCATTCTAGATGAATGCCCGCCCGTCCACCCAGTCTTCTCCATCCCGTGACCCTATTGATCCATGGCCTTTTCCGCGTGCTGAGCTGGATGCCCCTGTCCGTGCTGCATGCAATGGGCTGGCTGCTGGGCTGGGTGAGCTTTGCGCTCTCGGGCCGCTACCGGCGGCGGCTGTTCGCGCACGCCGCCCTCGCGGGGTACCCCCGTCAGGTGGCGCTGGCGCACGGTCGGTGAGTCGGGCAAGCTGGTGGCCGAGTTGCCGCGCCTGTGGCTCGGCCGGCCCGTGCCCGTGGCCTGGGCGGGCGCCGAGCACATCGAATCCACGCATCAACAGGGCACCGGGGTGCTGTTCCTGACGCCCCACCTGGGCTGTTTCGAGATCACGGCCCAGGCGTACGCACAGCGCTTCGGCGCGGTGCATCCCATGACGGTGCTGTTCCGCCCGGCGCGCCAGCCCTGGTTGCGCGATCTCGTGGCCGGTGCGCGCCAGCGCCCTGGCCTGTTCGCCGCGCCCACCACCCTGGCGGGCGTGAAGCAGCTCATCAAGGCGCTCAAGGCGGGGCAGGCGGTGGGCCTGCTGCCGGACCAGGTGCCGCCTGAAGGGCAGGGTGTGTGGGCGCCGTTCTTCGGGCGTGACGCCTACACCATGACGCTGTCGGGCCGCCTGGCCCAGGCCGGTCGCGTGCAGATCCTGTTGAGCTGGGGGGAGCGCCTGAGCTGGGGCCGGGGCTACCGCGTGCACGTGCGCCCATTCGAGCCGCTCAACGGAGGGCCGCTGTCGGACGACCCGCTGGAGGCCGCGGCACAGATCAACCGCGCCATGGAGGCGCTGGTGCGAGAATGCCCGGCCCAGTACCTCTGGTCCTACAACCGCTACAAGTCGCCGACCCGGTAGACACCGCCGTCGCCCTGATGTCTTCCTTGCCGCCCACCTCCGACGCTCCGCTGCCCCCCGGCAACCTCGGCAACCGCCTGGGGGTGGCCTTCATGCGCGTGCTGGCCGCATTGCCGCTCTCCTGGGTGCGTGGCATGGGCTGGTTGCTGGGGCAGGTGCTGCACTTGGCGGCGGTGCGGCGCCGGCGCATCGCGCGCATCAACTGGGCCCTGTGCTTTCCGGAGAGCAGCGAGGTCGAGCGCGACCGCGCGGTGCGCCAGCATTTCGTGTATTTCGCGCAGGCCTGGCTGGACCGCAGCTGGCTGTGGGAGGCGCCGCTGCGCACGGTGCGTCAGCGCCTGACACTCACGGGCGATCTGCAGGCCCTGGCCGGGAACGAGCCCACCGTGATCTTCGCCCCGCATTTCGTGGGCATGGACGCAGGCTGGATCGGGCTCACGGCCCACCTGGAGCGGCGTTTCTGCGGGCTGTACGCCGAGCAGCTCAACGCCGACGTGGACCGCTGGATGGCACAGGGCCGCCAGCGTTTCGGCAACCCCCATGTCGTGGGCAAGCGCCAGGGCATCAAACCCCTGGTCGCGGCGATGCGCCAGGGCCTGCCGCTGTACCTGTTGCCCGACATGGATCACGGCATGCGCGACGCGGCGTTCGTGCCCTTTTTCGGCGTGCAGACCGCCACGCTCATGTCGCTGTCCCGGTTGGCCCGCCTGGGGCGTGCCTGCGTGGTGCCGGTGGTGAGCCGCCTCACGCGCGAAGGTTATGAGGTGAAGGTGATGTCACCCTGGCCCGACTACCCGACAGCGGATCCCGAAGCCGACACGGCGGTCATGAACCGCTACCTGGAGGGTTACATCCGCCAGGCGCCGGCGCAGTACTACTGGGTGCACAAGCGCTTCAAGACCCGCCCGGGCAATGAGCGTTCTTTCTACGCCGATCTCTGAACCGGTTCAGGTGTTCAGAAAGCCGCCGATCAAGGCGGCCACGCGCGCCGGCTGCTCGTGCACGATCCAGTGCGTGGCGCCGGGGACGCGCTCGATGCGCAGGTCTGGCACATACCCGTCCAGCCCTTCCAGCAGGGCTTCGGGCAGGGCGGTGTCGTTCAGTCCCCAGATCACCAGGGTCGGCCGCGTCACCATGGCCTTTTCGCGCGGCACCTGCACGGCTGCTGCCCCAGGGTCGTCGGGCGTCGGTGGGCGCAGGGGCGACGCGGCGTAGTACGCGCAAGGGCCCGTCAGCCCCTGGCGCCACACCGCGCGGTAGCGATCGCGCGTGGGCTCGTCGAGCCAGGCCATTGGCCCGCTGTCGGCCGCCATGTGGGTGAAGAAGGGCCAGAGGCGGGCGAAGTCGTTCTCGGCCAGCAGCGCGGGCGCGTCGGGCCGGACCAGGAAATTCATGTAGGCGCTGGCCGCCTGTTGCGCGGGCGACTGGGCCAGTTCGCGCTGGAAGGTGGCGGGGTGCGGCGCGTTGACGATGACCAGTTGCCGAAGCAAGCCAGGCCGCTGCGCGGCGAGGCCCCAGGCCAGTGCACCGCCCCAGTCGTGCGCGATCAGGCCGGCCAGTTGACCTGGCGCGGGGCTGTCGGCGGTGATGGCCGTGGCCAGTGCGCCCAGGTCTTGCAACAGGGGCTTGGCGCGGTAGGCCGATGTGTCGGTGGGGGCGCTCGACTGCTCGAAGCCGCGCAGGTTGGGCGCCACGCAGCGGTAGCCGCCGTGTTCGACTTGAGCGAAATGCAGAAGCAGCTCGTCCCACACAAAGGCGGCTTCGGGAAAACCGTGCAGGAACAGCAGCACGGGGCGGCCGGGCTCGCCGGCGGCTCGGCAACTCAGCGTGATGCCGTGGGGCAGGGCTTGTTGGAAGGTCTGGATCATGCGGGCTCTCCTCGAGCCCGCACGGTTCAGTCCAGCGCGGGCGGCTCGTCGTCGGGAACGGGGTCGGCCGCTTGGGCTGGCGCGTTGGCGCCATGGGTCCATTGCCAGAGCAGCAGCGCCACCTCGTCCAGCCCCTTTTTCTTCAGGGCCGAGAAGAGTCTCGCCTCGCCACCGCCCGACTGCAGTCGCGCAATCGACAGCGCCTTTTGCGCTTCGGCGTGGTTGAGCTTGTCGGCCTTGGTGAGCAGCACCAGGAACTTCAGGCCTTCCTCGACCCGAGGCCGGATCACCTCCAGCAGGATCTCGTCGAGCTCGGTCAGGCCCAGGCGAGGGTCGATCAACAGCACCACGCCCTTGAGGTTTTCGCGCGTGAGCAAATAGTTGCCCATGACGCGCTGCCAGCGCAACTTGGCTTCGCGCGGCACGGCGGCATAGCCATAGCCCGGCAGGTCGGCCAGCACCGCGTCGGTCACGCCCTGTTTGCCGAGCGAGAACAGGTTGATGCTTTGCGTGCGGCCCGGCGTCTTGGAGGCGAAGGCCAGGCGCTTCTGCTGCGTCAGCGTGTTGATGCAGGTGGACTTGCCCGCGTTGGAGCGCCCGACGAAGGCGATCTCGGGCACCTCCAGCGGCGGCAGGTGTTCGAGTTGCGGGGCGGTGGTGAGAAAGCGGGCGGTGTGCAGCCAGCCGTGCGCGATCTTGGGATCGGGCTTGAGGGGATCGATGGTTTTTCCAGCTCGGGGTATCGGGGCTTTGAGGCCCGGGGCGTCGTGCGACGGCGAAGCGGTCTGGGGGGCTGGAGTGGGGCGGTGGGTCATTTGGGGGTTTTCCCGGTGGGACATTGTAAAATCGATTGGCTTTGTCCAGACAAACCGAGAATTCCCACAAACCGAACCCGTCGCAACCGACGCCCGCCCCGTCATGAAATTGCCTGTTTCCTTCCTTTGCGCCGCTGCTGCCGCAGCCCTGTCGTTCAGCGCCCAGGCGCAATCGGCCAAGCCCGATCTGGCCAAGGGCAGCGCCATGTACGGTCAGGTCTGCGTGGCCTGCCACGCGGCGGACGGCAACTCGACCACGCCGGCCAACCCGAAGCTGGCGCAACAGCACCCCGAGTACCTCGTCAAGCAGTTGCAGGAATACAAATCGGGCAAGCGCGACAACGCCATCATGAAGGGCTTCGCTTCGGCCCTGTCCGACGCCGACATGCGCAACATCGCCTACTGGCTGGCCGATCAGAAGGCCAAGGGCGGCGCCGCCACCGACAAGGATCTGGTGCGTCTGGGTGAACGCATCTACCGCGGCGGCATCGCCGACCGCCAGATCGCCGCCTGCGCCGGCTGCCACAGCCCCAATGGCGCCGGCATTCCCGCGCAGTACCCGCGCCTGTCGGGCCAGCAGGCGGAGTACACCGCCACGCAGCTCAAGCACTTCCGCGACGGCACCCGCAAGAACAACGCGCAGATGGCCGGTGTGGCCGCCAAGATGAACGACCGCGAAATCCAGGCGGTGTCGGACTACATCGCCGGCCTGCGCTGATCGACTTTCGAGGGGCGCAAGCCCCTCGTGCCTGGCCGGGATATAAGCCAACAATAATATTTGCCGGCACAATGCCATAAACCCCGCCGGGCGTTGAACCGCCAGCCAAAAAACACATCACATCAGGGCGCGTTCCGGGACTTCCGGGGCCGCCCTTTTTGCTGCACCGTTCTGCCCCCATTCCTCCATGACCGTCTCCACCCAAGGCCTGCACATCCGCACCGGCTCGCGCATTGTCAGCGAGCTGGTGGAGTTGCTGTCGTCGATGCGGTTTGCCATTTCGCTGCTCACCGTGATCTGCATCGCGTCGGTGATCGGCACGGTGGTCAAACAGCACGAACCCTTCATCAACTACGTCAACCAGTTCGGGCCTTTCTGGGCCGACGTGTTTGCCAGCGCGAACCTGTACTCGGTCTACAGCGCGTGGTGGTTCCTGTTGATCCTGGCGTTCCTGGTCGTCAGCACCAGCCTGTGCATCGCCCGCAACACGCCCAAGATCTTTGCCGACCTCAAGGCCTACAAGGAAAACATCCGAGAGCAAAGTCTGAAGGCTTTTCCGCACCGTGCCGAGGGTGAGCTGGGCGAGACGCCCGAAGCCGCGGCGAACCGCATCGGCCAGGCCTTGCTGGGCTCGGGCTGGAAGGTCAAGCTGCAGTCGCGCACCACCGCGGCAGGCACCGGCTGGATGGTGGCGGCCAAGGCTGGCGCGGCCAACAAGATTGGCTACCTCGCCGCGCACAGCGCCATCGTGCTGGTGTGCATCGGCGGTCTGCTCGATGGCGATCTGATGGTGCGCGCGCAGACCTGGTTCAACGGCAAGACGCCCTTCATGGGTGGCGGCTTGATCGCCGATGTGCCGGCTCAGCACCGGCTCTTGGCGGGCAACCCCACCTTCCGCGGCAACCTGCTGGTGACCGAGGGCACGACGGCGGGCACGGCCATTCTCGCGCAGCCCCAGGGTGTGCTGCTGCAGGATCTGCCGTTCTCGGTCGAACTCAAGAAGTTCATCGTCGAGTACTACGACACCGGCATGCCCAAGCTGTTCGCCAGCGAGATCGTGATCCACGACAACGAGACCGGTGAGAGCAAGGAAGCGCGGGTGGAGGTGAACCACCCCGCCAGCCACCGCGGCATCAACATCTACCAGTCCAGCTTCGATGACGGCGGTTCGCGTGTGAAGCTGCAGGCTGTGCCGCTGAACGGGCCCACGCGGCCCTTCGAGA
The DNA here is from genome assembly GCF_042697355.1 of Hydrogenophaga sp. UC242_50. NCBI lineage: Bacteria > Pseudomonadati > Pseudomonadota > Betaproteobacteria > Burkholderiales > Comamonadaceae > Hydrogenophaga > Hydrogenophaga sp. UC242_50. The sequence goes on along the minus strand of NZ_CP170553.1, from coordinate 5,069,760 downwards.
TCGAGGGCACCATCGGTAGCTCGACCGCGCTGAGCAATGGCGACGACAAGCTCACGCTGGAGTACACCGGCCTGCGCGTGATCAACGTGGAGAACTTCGCCACCAGCAACGCCGCCGACGGCGTCGATGTGCGCAAGGTGGATCTGCGGGGCTCGATCGAGAGCCGCCTGGGCTCGGGCCACAAGACCGCGACCGAGAAGACGCTGCGCAACGTGGGGCCGAGCGTGTCTTACAAGCTGCGCGATGCGGCGGGTCAGGCGGTGGAGTACCACAACTACATGCTGCCGGTGGAGATCGACGGCGCGCGTGTGTACCTGCTGGGCCTGCGCGAGACGCCGGCCGAACCGTTCCGCTACCTGCGCATTCCCGTGGACGACAAGGATGGCCTCGACGGTTTCGTGCGCCTGCGCGCCGCCTTGGGCGACCCGCAGTTGCGCGATCTGGCGGTGCGCCGTTACGCGGCCTCGGCGGTGGAAGACGGCCGCCCCGAGCTGGCCGAAGCCTTGGCCGCCTCGGCCACGCGCGCCCTGGGCCTGTTTGCCGGCGCCGAGTCGGTGAACGCGCCCGGCGTGCAACCGGTGGTGGCCAACGGCACCACCGACAAGCCCATTCGCGGAGGCCTGCAGGCCGTCTCGGCCTTCCTTGAAAACAACGTGCCGGCCGCCGAACGCGAGCGAGCGAGCGATGTGCTGGTGCGCATCCTCAACGGCACGCTGTTCGAGCTGATGCAGATCAGCCGCGAGCGCGCCGGCCTGCCGCCGCTGGAGCGCAGCGAGGCCACGCAGCAGTTCATGTCGCAGTCGGTGATCAGCCTGAGCGACACCTTCTTCTACCCCGCGCCCATGACCTTCCAGCTCAAGGACTTCACGCACGTGCAGGCCAGCGTGTTCCAGGTCGCGCGCGCACCGGGCCAGAACATCGTCTACCTGGGCTGCCTGTTGCTCATTCTGGGCGTTTTTGCCATGCTCTACGTCCGCGAGCGCCGCCTCTGGGTCTGGCTCTCGCCCTCGGGTGAGCAATCCTCGCAGGCCCGCATGGCGCTGTCGTCGAACCGCAAGACGATGGACGCCGACCGTGAATTCGAGCTGTTGAAGACCCAATTGTTGAAGGTGCATCCATGAATACCGTCGCCGCCACGCAGACCATCGAACTGAAGAAGGGTCACCACGGGCAGGGCCTGGAGCCCGGTTACTTCGCGCGCCGCAATGTCTGGGACTGGCTGTTCGCCGTGTTCGTGATCGCGGGGGCTGCCTGGGCCTTCACACGCTACAACGCGGCCATGGACGGCTACGAGAAGGCCATCCTCGTGGGCACCGTGCCTTGCATGATCTGGCTGGGCTGGTTCTGGCGCCCGCTGCGCGCGCTCACCGTCGTGGTGGCGGCCACGGCGCTGCTCGCGATCTGGCTGTACCAGACGCCCGCCGGCACGGCCGACCTCGCGCGGGCCGACCAGGTCTTCCTGCTGAAGTACTTCATCTCCAGCCAATCCGCCATCCTGTGGATGAGCGTGCTGTTCTTCATGAGCACCGCGTTCTACTGGGTCGGCATGTTCAAGCGCGCGGGCGACACCTTTGAACTGCTGGGTTCGCGCATGGCCTGGGTGGCGGTGACGCTGGCCCTGATCGGCACCATGGTGCGCTGGTACGAGAGCCATCAGATCGGCCCCGACATCGGGCACATCCCGGTGAGCAACCTGTACGAAGTGTTCGTGCTGTTCTGCTGGATGACGACGGCTTTCTATCTTTATTACGAAGACCAGTACAAGACGCGTCGCATGGGCGCATTCGCGATGCTGGTGGTCAGCGCCGCGGTGGGCTTCCTGCTCTGGTACACCCTGGTGCGCGAGGCGCATGCCATCCAGCCACTGGTGCCCGCCCTCAAGAGCTGGTGGATGAAGCTGCATGTGCCGGCCAACTTCATCGGCTACGGCACCTTCGCCATTGCCGCGATGCTGGCCTTTGCCTACCTGATCAAGCAGAGCGCCACCGAAAGCCGCTGGTACAAGCTCGCGCCGCTGTGGCTGCTGGGCGTGGTGCTGTGTTTCGAGCCCATCGTGTTCCGCCAGTCGGCGGCGGAAAACGGCAGCAGCTACTGGTTCGTGTACTTCGGCGTTTCGGCGCTGATCGTGGGCACCATCCTGTTTGGCCGCCGCCGCATTGCCGAGCGCCTGCCCAGCTTCGAGGTGCTCGACGACGTGATGTACAAGGCCATCGCGGTGGGCTTTGCGTTCTTCACCATCGCCACCGTGCTGGGCGCCCTGTGGGCGGCCGAGGCCTGGGGTGGCTACTGGAGCTGGGACCCGAAGGAAACCTGGGCGCTGATCGTCTGGTTGAACTACGCCGCCTGGCTGCACATGCGGCTCATCAAGGGCCTGCGTGGCACGGTCTCGGCCTGGTGGGCGCTGGTGGGCCTGGCGATCACGACCTTCGCCTTCATCGGCGTGAACATGTTCCTCTCCGGCCTGCACAGCTACGGCGAACTCTGACGCGGGTTGGGCCTGGTTCCGGTGCGCGCGGCGGCGCCGGAACTTTGTGAGAACCGGTTCGGTCCTAAGATCGACGAACCCGCGACGCGGCATCTTCCGCCGTCGGGTGTCTTCAGCAAGGATGGTCCCATGCTCATTCGCACGCGCGACAATGGCTTCGAGCACCCCCTCTCCAGCGAGATCACGCCGCCGGCGGCCTACCAGAACCGGCGCCAATGGCTGCTGACCGCGGCGGCGATGGGCGGCATGGCTTCCTGGGCTGCGCGCGATGCTTGGGCTCAGGCCGCTTCGGTCACGCCCAAACCCGGCAAGCTCGCTGCCTTGCCCGGCAAGCGCTCCGCCGTGGACGGTGCGATGACGATGGAGGCACTCACCTCCTACGACGACGTCAGCTCCTACAACAACTTCTACGAGTTCGGCACCGACAAGTCCGACCCCGTGGCCCAGGCCAAGACCCTCAAGCCCCGGCCCTGGACGGTGGCCGTTGAAGGTCTGGTGAACAAGCCCGGCACCTTCGACCTGGACGCCCTGCTCAAGCTCAGCCCGATGGAGGAGCGCATCTACCGGCTGCGCTGCGTCGAGGGCTGGTCCATGGTCATTCCCTGGGTGGGCTACTCGCTGAGCGAACTCATCAAGCAGGTGCAGCCTCAGGGCAGCGCCAAGTACGTCGAATTCGTGACGTTGGCCGACCCCAAACAGATGCCCGGCCTGCGCTCCAACGTGCTGGGCTGGCCTTATGTGGAGGGCCTGCGGCTGGACGAGGCCATGCACCCGCTGACGCTGCTGGCCTTCGGCATGTACGGCGAGGTGCTGCCCAACCAGAACGGTGCGCCGCTGCGCCTGGTGGTGCCCTGGAAGTACGGCTTCAAGAGCGGGAAGTCGCTGGTGAAGATCCGTTTCACCGACAAGGAACCGCGCACGGCGTGGAACGTGGCCGCGCCGCAGGAGTACGGCTTCTACTCGAACGTCAACCCCGAGGTCTCGCACCCGCGCTGGAGCCAGGCCACGGAGCGCCGCATCGGCGAGGGAGGTGGCCTGTTTGCCAAGCGCCGCCAGACGCAGATGTTCAACGGTTACGCGCCCCAGGTCGGCCAGCTCTACGCCGGCATGGATCTTCGCAAGCTGTATTGATCGGCATGCAGCGCCGCCCGCCTGCCGGAGGGCCGGTCAACCGCGTGCTCAGCCACGGCGCTGCCAAGCCGGTGGCGTTCGTGCTGGCCAGCTTGCCCTTTGTCTGGCTGGTGTTCGCGGCCTTTGCCGATCGGCTGGGGGCCAACCCGGCCGAGGCCCTGATCCGCTCGCTGGGCGATTGGACCCTGCGTTTCCTGGTGCTGGTGCTGGCGATCACGCCCCTGCGCGTGAGCCTGGGCTGGCCCGCGTTGCTGCGCCTGCGGCGCATGGTGGGGCTGTTCGTTTTCTTCTACGCCTGCATGCACCTGCTGGCCTATGCCTGGTTCGACATGGAATTTGATGTGGTGGGCATCGCGGCCGACGTCGCCAAGCGCCCGTTCATCCTGGTGGGCTTCCTCTCCTGGCTGTTGCTGCTGCCGCTGGCGGCCACTTCGTTCAACCGCGCCATCCGCACGCTGGGGGCGCGGCGCTGGCAACTGCTGCACCGCGCGGTGTATGTGATCGCGGGCCTGGCGGTGCTGCATTTTTTCTGGATGCGCGCCGGCAAGAACGACTTTGCGGAGGTGGCCGTGTACGCCGCGATCCTGGGCAGCCTGCTGGCCTGGCGCCTGTGGCGCCGGCTCAAAAGCTGAGCCTGTTCAGGCCTGCTTGCCGCGCCAGCGCTCCACCAGCGCGATGGCCTCGCCCATGATGCCGCGGCGGAAGGCCAGCACGCACACCACGAAGATGAAGCCGATCACCATCGTCACCGACTCGCCCAGGCCATTGAACCAGTCGATGCCGGTCACGCCCGCCAGGAAATGGCCGATCTCGCCGAGCTTGTTTTCCAACGCGATCACCACCGCGGCACCCACCAGCGGACCGGACAGGGTGCCCAGGCCCCCCACCAGCGTCATCAGCACCACCGAGCCGGACATGGTCCAGTGCACATCGGTGAGTGTGGCAAAGCCCATGGCCAGGGTCTTGAGCGAACCTGCCAGGCCGGACAACGCGGCCGACAACACGAACACCAGCAGCTTGAAACGCTGCGTGTCGTAGCCCAGCGAGATGGCGCGCGGCTCGTTTTCCTTGATCGCCTTGAGGATCTGGCCGAAAGGGGAGTGCACGATGCGCATGATGAGCAGGAACGCCGCCACCGTGATCAGCAAGGTGAAGTAGTACATGGTCATGTCGTTGCCGAGCTCGATGAAGCCCAGCAGCCGGCCGCGCGGCACACCTTGCAGACCATCCTCGCCCCCCGTGAAGGGCATCTGCAGGCAGAAGAAGAACAGCATCTGCGCCAGCGCCAGGGTGATCATGGTGAAGTAGATGCCCTGGCGGCGGATCGCGAGCGACCCCACCAGCCAGCCCAGCACCGCGCCCGCCAGGGTGCCGATCACCAGACCCAGCTCGGGCGGCACGCCCCAGACCTTCAGCGCGTGGCCGGTGACATAGGCCGAGCCGCCCAGAAAGGCCGCGTGGCCGAACGAGAGCAGGCCGGTGTAGCCCAGCAGCAGGTTGAAGGCCGAGGCATAGAGCGCGAAGCACAGCAGCTTCATCACCAGCACCGGGTAGATGCCGATGAAGGGAACGGCCAGCAGCACCAGCAGCAGCAAGCCGTAGAGGATGTTCTTGGAAGTCGTGTTCATGCGGCTGGCTTCACTTTTCCTTGCCGAACAGGCCGGCCGGCCGGATCAGCAGCACGATGGCCATGATGACGAAGACCACGGTGGACGAGGCCTCGGGATAGAAGACCTTGGTCAGTCCTTCGATGACGCCCAGGCCCAGGCCGGTGAGGATGGTGCCGAGAATGGAGCCCATGCCTCCGATCACCACCACGGCAAAGACGATGATGATGAGGTTCTGCCCCATGAGCGGGGACACCTGCATGATGGGCGCGGCCAGCACGCCGGCCAGGCCCGCCAGCGCCACGCCAAAGCCGTAGGTCAGCGTGACCATCAGCGGCACGTTGATGCCGAAGGCTTCCACCAGCCGGGGGTTCTCGGTGCCCGCGCGCAGGTAGGCGCCGAGCTTGGTCTTTTCGATCACGTACCAGGTGGCGAAACACACCACGAGCGAGGCCAGCACCACGAAGCCGCGGTAGTTCGGCATCACCATGAAGCCCAGGTTGGTGGCGCCCGAGATGGGGGCGCTGTAAGGCAGGCCCGAGACCCCGTAGGCCGAGCGAAGCACGCCTTCCAGCATCAGCGTGAGGCCCAGCGTGAGCAGCAGGCCGTAGAGGTGGTCCAGGCGGTAGATCCAGCGCAGGAAAAGCCGTTCGATGACGATGCCCACCACGCCCACGGCCAGCGGGGCGAGCACGATCATCACCCAGAAGTTCAGCTCTAGGTAGTTCATGCCCATCCAGGTCAGCACCGCGCCCAGCATGAACAGCGCGCCGTGCGCGAAGTTGATGACGTTGAGCAGGCCGAAGATGACCGCCAGCCCCAGGCTCAGGATGGCGTAGAACGAGCCGTTGACCAGGCCCAGCAACAACTGGCCCAGCAGGGCGGACAAGGGTATTCCGAAGAAGTCCATCGGCAGGGCGTGGGTTGGGGGTGGGTGAGGTCAGGCCGTGTGGACAGGGACACCCGCGGGCCGCGGCCCGCGGGTGTCCCGCTCAGATCACTTCCAGAGCTTGCACTTGGAGTCGGCCTTGGTCGTGAAGACCGAATCGCCCGGCAGCGTGGCGGCCACCTTCATGTAGTCCCACGGCTTGGTGGACTCGGCGGGCTTCTTCACCTCCAGCAGGTACATGTCGTGCACGTAGCGGCCATCGGGGCGGATGTTGCCCTTGCCGAAGAAGTCGTTGATCGGCATCTTCTTGAGCTGTTCCATCACCTTGTCGCTGTCGGTGGTCTTGGCTGCTGTCACCGCTTTCAGGTAGGTGGTGGTGGCCGAGTAGTTGGCGGCCTGGATGCTGGTCGGCATGCGCTTGGCCTTGTCGAAGAACTTCTTGGCGAACGCACGGCTCGCATCGTCCTTGTCCCAGTACCAGCTGTCGGTCAGGTACATGCCCTGCGTGTCTTTCAGGCCCAGGCTGTGCACGTCGGTGATGAACATCAGCAGGCCCGCCAGCTTCATTGTCTTGGTGATGCCGAATTCGCTCGCGGCCTTGATCGAGGCGATGGTGTCGCCGCCCGCGTTGGCCAGGCCGAGGATCTTGGCGCCCGAGCTCTGGGCCTGCAGCAGGAAGGAGGAGAAGTCCGAGGTGTTGAGCGGCGCGCGCACCGCACCCTTCACGGCACCGCCGGCCGCCTTCACGACGTTGCCGGTGTCGGTTTCCAGCGCGTGGCCGAAGGCGTAGTCGGCCGTCAGGAAGAACCAGTCCTTGCCGCCCTGCTTGACGATCGCACTGCCGGTGCCCTTGGCCAGGGCCACGGTGTCGTAGGCGTAGTGCACGGTGTAGGGAGAGCAGGCGTCGTTGGTGAGCGCGGACGAGCCCGCGCCGTTGACGATGTACAGCTTCTTCTTCTCTTCGGCCACCTTGGCCGTGCGCCAGGGCGGTGCCGGAGTTGGTGCCGCCGATCATGACGTCCAGGCCCTGAGTGTCGATCCATTCGCGGGCCTTGGAGGCCGCGATGTCGGCCTTGTTCTGGTGATCGGCGCTCAGCAGCTCGATGGGCTTGCCCAGCACCTTGCCACCGAAGTCGTCGATGGCCATCTGGATCGCCATGGCGCCGTTCTTGCCGTCCACGTCGGAGTACAGGCTCGACATGTCGGTGGTGAAGCCGATGCGCACTTTGTCCTGTGCGTGGGCGGCGGTGAACAGCCCCGCGGCACCCAGTGCCAGGGTGAGCAGTTTGACGGTGTGTTTCATGCTGTCAGTCTCCGTTGAGGTGGCGGTTGGGGGGAAGCGGTGATCGGTGAACGGGGTGAGGGCGCTCAGACGCCCAGCAGCTCGTGAAGAACGGGCATCTTTTCGGTCAGCTGGGAGGCGCTGAAGTGCTCGACCATGCGGCCGTGCTCCATCACGTAGAAGCGGTCGGCCAGCGGGGCGGCGAAGCGGAAGTTCTGCTCCACCATGACCACGGTGTAGCCCTTGCTCTTGAGCATCTTGATCATGCGGGCCAGGGCTTGCACGATCACGGGAGCGAGGCCTTCGGAGATCTCGTCGAGCAACAGCAGGTGGGCGCCGGTGCGCAGGATGCGGGCCACGGCCAGCATCTGCTGCTCTCCGCCGGACAGGCGCGTGCCCTGGCTGTGGCGGCGCTCGGCCAGGTTGGGAAACATCTCGTAGATGTCGTCCACCGACATGCCCTTGCCCGAGCCCTTGAGCGTGGGGGGCAGCAGGAGGTTTTCCTCGCACGAGAGGCTGGCGAAGATGCCGCGTTCCTCGGGGCAGTAACCGATGCCGTGGCGTGCGATGCGGTGGGTGGGCAGGTGGATGAGCTCCTGCCCGTTGCTCTGGATGGAGCCCTTGCGCGAGCCGGTCAGGCCCAGGATGGCGCGCAGCGTGGAGGTGCGCCCCGCGCCGTTGCGCCCGAGCAGGGTGACGACCTCGCCCGGTTGCACGACCATGTCCACCCCATGCAGCACATGCGATTCGCCGTACCAGGCCTGCAGGTTCTTGATCTCGAGCGCCGGTGCGGTCATCAGTGCGCTCCCTGGAGCTGGCCGTCGGTGGTGCCCATGTAGGCCTCCATCACGGCGGGATTGCCAGAGACCTGGGCGTACGAGCCCTCGGCCAGCACGGCCCCGCGTTGCAACACCGTGATCGTGTCGGCGATGTTCGAGACCACGCCCATGTTGTGCTCCACCATCAGGATGGTGCGGCCGGTCGCCACCTTCTTGATGAGCTGGGTCACGCGGTCCACGTCTTCGTGACCCATGCCCTGGGTGGGTTCGTCCAGCAGCATCAGCTCGGGCTCCATGGCCAGGGTGGTGGCGATCTCGAGCGCGCGTTTGCGGCCGTAGGGCAGGTTGACCGTGGTCTCGCGCGCGAAGTCCTGCAGGCCGACTTCGGTCAGCAACTGGTGGGCCCGTTCGTTGAGCTGGTTGAGAGAACGTTCGCTCTTCCAGAAATGATAGGCCGTGCCCAGCTGGCGCTGCAGGCCGACGCGCACGTTCTCGAGCACGCTCAGGTGAGGAAACACCGCTGAGATCTGGAAGGAACGGATGATGCCGCGGCGCGCGATCTGCGCCGGTTGCTCACGCGTGATGTCCTGGCCGTTGAACAGGATCTGGCCTTGCGTTGGCTCCAGGAACTTGGTCAGCAGGTTGAAGCACGTGGTTTTGCCGGCGCCATTGGGTCCGATCAATGCATGAATCGCCCCGCGCTGGACGCGCAGATTGACGTCGTTGACCGCGGTGAAACCCTTGAAGGACTTGGTGAGCTGGCGAGTTTCCAGAATGGTGTCGCTGGTCTTGTCGTGCATGGGATGGGGGCGCTTCCAGAAGGCCGTCGGGCCATGTTGCTGTGCACAATGTCGACGGATTCTGGAGGACTCGATCTGCACGGCCTATAGGTGCAAACACCGAGGGGAGTATGGCGGCCCGCTGCACCATGAGCGGGCACGCGGCTTGGCGCCGCGTGCATTCATGCAAGGGTGTCGCGCTCGAGACGGCGCGAGAGGTCAGAGCAGGCGCTCGAGCCGTGTCTGGTCGGCCAGGGATTCGCGCGCGCGGATCAGGTGCGCGTGTGCACCATCCACCAGCACTTCCGCCGCGCGGCCCCGCGTGTTGTAGTTGCTGGCCATGCTCATGCAGTACGCGCCCGCCGACAGCACGGCCAGCAAGTCACCCGCCTGCACCGCGAGCGCGCGGTCGCGGCCGATCCAGTCGCCGCTCTCGCACACAGGGCCCACCACGTCCCAGGTCGGTGTGTCTTCTGAGGCGCGCGGTGCGACCGGCACGATGCGGTGAAACGCCTGGTACATCGCCGGTCGCGGCAGATCGTTCATGGCCGCGTCCACGATCAGGAAGTTCTTCTGCTCGCCGGGCTTGAGGTACAGCACCTCGGTGAGGCACACGCCGGCATTGCCCACCAGCGAGCGGCCGGGCTCGATGCAGATCTGGCGGTCGCCGAAACCCCGCGCGTCCAGGCGTTGCAGCAGGGCGCGCCAGAGCACATCGGCTTCCGGTGGGTTGTCACCCTGGTAGTCGATGCCCAGGCCACCGCCGAAGTCGATGTGTTCGATCGGCACGCCGGCCGTTTCGATCTGTTCCACGAGGTCGAGCACGCGGTCCATGGCGTCGAGGTAGGGGCCGGTCTGCGTGATCTGGGAGCCAATGTGGCAGTCGATGCCGACCACGCGCAGGCCAACGCACGCGGCGGCGTGCTGGTAGGTCGACAACACGTCCTCGTGCGCGATGCCGAACTTGTTGCCCTTGAGGCCGGTGGAAATGTAAGGGTGAGTCTGTGCGTCCACGTTGGGATTGACACGGATGCTCACCGGTGCGCGCAGGCCCATGCCCCGGGCCACCTCATCGAGCACGTCGAGCTCGGCGCGGCTTTCCACGTTGAAACAACCGATGCCCACGGAGAGCGCCTGGCGCATCTCGGCGCGCGTCTTGCCCACACCGGAAAAGATGACCTTGGCCGGATCGACGCCCACCGCCAGGGCGCGTTCAAGCTCGCCGCCCGAGACGATGTCCAGCCCGCAGCCCGCGGCCACCAGGGTCTGCAGGATCGCCAGCGATGAATTGGCTTTCATGGCGTAGCAGATCAGGTGCCGACGCCCGGCCAGACCACGCTGGTACGCGGCCAGCGCTTGCAGCATGGCGGCGCGGCTGTACACGAACAGCGGCGTGCCATGCTCGCGAGCCAGCGCGGCCAGAGACACGCCCTCGACCATGAGTTGCTGGTCCTGGTAGGTGACGAAGGGCGGCAACGGGGTGGCGGGCAGGCCGGCGAGTGTGGTCATGCGAGCGGTGCGAAGCGAAGAGGGCGGCGGATCAACGCTGCGCTGGGGTGGTGGGCGTCTCGGCAGGAGCCGTTGGAGCGGGGGCTGATGACTTCTTGGGCGCGGGCGCGTTGGGATCGGGCAGGTACAGGGGGCCCTTTGCGCAGCACGCCGCGAGCACCAAGGCGCTCACGGCGATGGCATGCCACGCGAGGGGCCGACAGCCCGACCTAGAATGCGTTTCAAACCAAACATCGACGCATTGTAATGACCGACACCGAGTACCAGGACCGCGCAGAAGCGCTGCTTCGGACGATTGAACTGGCCTGCGACCGCATCAACGACGAGACCGATGCCGACGTCGACAACCAGCGGGTGGGCGGCATGATCACCCTGACCTTCGCCAACGGCAGCCAGATCATCATCAACCTGCAGAAGCCGCTGCACGAAGTGTGGATGGCTGCGCGTGCCGGTGGCTTCCACTACAAGCACGACGGCCGAGCCTGGATGGACACCAAGGGGCAGGGCGAGTTCTTTGCCCACCTCTCGCGTTGCGCCTCGGAGCAGGCCGGGCAGTCGCTGGGCTTCAGTTCCTGAAGAGGTCCAGGATGCTGCGGCGCTCTTCGGTGGGTCCTGCAGGGGGCTTGCTGATAGGGACACCGTTGGCATCCAGCTCGGGTGGCGCCCCGGTGGCTCCCGGCAGGGGATCTTGCAACCCCAGGCTGTGCACACCACGTCCTGGGCCGAACTCCTCGTAGTACCACTCGCCGCCGACGTTGATCACGCCGGAGGGCGCTGTGTAGGAGGCGACGGGAACGCCCTTGAGGGCTTCCGTCATGAAGGAAATCCAGATCGGCAGGCTCAGGCCGCCGCCGGTTTCTCGGCTGCCGAGGTTGCGCGGGGAGTCGTAGCCCACCCAGGCCGCGGCCACCAGCGTGGGCTGGTAACCGACGAACCAGGCATCCACCGAATCGTTGGTCGTGCCGGTCTTGCCGTACAGGTCGGTCCGCTTCAGGGTGGCCTGCGCCCGCGCGGCCGTGCCGGACCGGGTAATTTCCTGCAGCAGGCTGTTCATGATGAAGGCATTGCGAGGTTCGATCGCGCGTTGCTCTTCGGTGGGGCTCACTTCCGGCGCTTCGTACAGCAGCTTGCCCTTGTGGTCGCTCACCCGCAGGATGAGGGTGGGTGCAATGCGGTAGCCACCATTGGCAAACACGGCGTAGCCGGTGCGCCATCTGCATCGGGGTGACCGAGCCCGCGCCCAGCGCCATCGTGAGGTAGGGGGGGTGTTTGTCGGCATCGAAGCCGAAACGCGACACCCACTGCTGCGCACTCTGCGTGCCGACCAGTTGCAGCACTCGAATGGACACCATGTTCTTCGACTTGGCCAGCGCGCGCCGCACCGACATGGGGCCTTCGAACTGACCGTCGTAGTTCTTCGGTTCCCAGGGCTTGCCGCCGGTTTCTCCCGCAGAGTAGAAGAGCGGCGCGTCGTTGACCACCGTCATCGGCGTCACGCCCTTTTCCAGTGCCGCTGAGTAGATGAACGGCTTGAAGCTCGAACCGGGCTGGCGCCAGGCCTGCGTGACGTGGTTGAACTTGCTCTTCTGGAAGTCGAACCCGCCGACCAGGGCAATCACCTTGCCGGAACGCGGGTCCAGCGCCACGAAGGCCGACTCGACCTCCGGCAGCTGTGTGATGCGCCAGACCTTGGGGGCTGTCTGCACGACGCGGATCACCGCGCCCGGCCGGATCTTGACGTTGGGGCCCGCTTTGTCGGACAGGCCCGACTGCACGGGCTTGAGGCCTTCACCGGTGATCTCGAACGGCTCGCCATCCTGGCGCACGGCCACCACGCGCTTGGCATTGGCCTCCAGCACGACCGCCGACAGCAAGTCGTCGTTGTCCGGGCGATCCGTCAGCGCTTCGTCGATGGCGTCGTCGCGCGCCGCCTTGTCTTCCGGCAAGTCGATGAACAACTCCGGCCCCCGGTAGAACTGGCGCCGCTCGTAGTCCAGCACCCCCTGGCGCACGGCACGGTAGGCCGCGAGTTGTTCGTTCGCCTTGATGGTGGTCGTCACGACCAAGCCTCGTGTATAGGCTTCTTCTCCATATTGAGAGACGATGGACTGGCGCACCATCTCGGCCACGAACTCGGCGTGAGGTCTGTTCGAGGGGTTCAATGCCCGCAGCTTCAGCTGCTCGGCCTTCGCCACTTCGGCTTCTTCGGGGGTGATGAAGCCGTTTTCCACCATCCGGTCGATGATGTGCAACTGGCGCGCGCGCGCGCGGCGCGGGTTCTTGACAGGGTTGTAGGCGGAAGGCGCCTGGGGCAGACCGGCGAGCATGGCCGCTTCCGCAATGGTCACATCCTTCAGGGACTTGCCAAAGTAGATCTGCGATGCGGCGGAAAAACCGTAGGCCCGCTGTCCCAGGAAGATCTGATTCATATAGATCTCGAGGATCTGCTCCTTGGTCAGCATGTGCTCCAGCTTGAACGTCAGGAGCACCTCGTAGATCTTGCGGGTGTAGCTCTTCTCGGCGGACAGGTACACGTTGCGCGCCACCTGCATGGTGATGGTGGACGCCCCCTGGCTCTTGGCCTGCCGCAGATTGGCGAGGGCTGCGCGAAGCATGCCACGGTAGTCGACGCCGTTGTGTTCAAAGAAGCGAGCGTCTTCGATCGGCCAGCACCGCGTGCTTCATGACCGCGGGGATCTCGTTGATGGTGAGCAGGTTGCGCCGCTCTTCACCAAACTCGCCGATCAACGAGCCATCGGACGAGATCACACGCAAAGGCAGCTTGGGCCGGTAGTCGGCCAAGCCGGCCACCTCGGGCAGATTGGGATAGGCCACCGCGAGCGCGATGCCCACGGCCATCAACACGCACGCAACACCCGCCACCGCCAGTCCGGCCAGACCCACCACCAAGCGACCGGCCCAGATGAGTGCGGTTCGCCCAGTCAATACTGATGCGTCAGAGGGGCGAGGCGAAGAAGTGTCGTTCTTGGGCATGCAGTCGTTCAGAGCCGGAGCCCGTGATTATAAAAATCGGGATGGCGAGCTCAGATGGGCTCGGCAAGCATATTGTGAGTTGTTGTGTATTTCCCGGCCAAACGGCCGATGAAGCGGTAAACACCGGGTCCAGGATGCGTATGCTTTTGACAACGTTTCAGTTTGTCTCAAAGGCAAAAAATCTTTGCTGGACAAGGGGCTTACTGCTAGCATTCAAGTGAATTATTAAGTTTGGCGACGCCTGTCGCCATCATTTTTGGGGGCCACCTTGATCTCATTGGGGTCGTTATTCAGCCGGGAACCGGCGCCCTTGTTGGGCATCGATGTCAGCTCATCCAGCGTCAAATTGGTGGAGTTGAGCCGCAACCGTTCGGGCGACCTGGTGCTGGAGCGTTGCGCCATGGAGCCCCTGGAGCGAGGCTGGATCACCGACGGCAACATCGAGAAATTCGATGAGGTGGCCGAGGCGGTGCGTCGCGTGGTCCGCAAAAGCGGCAGCAAGACCAAGAATGTGGCGCTTGCTTTGCCAGCGTCGGCCGTGATCACCAAGAAGATCATTCTGCCAGGCGGCCTTTCCGACAAGGAACTTGAAGCCCAGGTCGAATCGGAAGCCAATCAATACATTCCCTTTTCGCTTGACGAGGTCAGCCTCGACTTCTGCGTCATCGGCCCGAGCGCCAATTCCGTGGGCGATGTGGAAGTGCTGATTGCCGCGTCGCGCAAGGAGAAGGTCTCGGACCGGCAAGGTTTGGCCGAGGCGGCCGGGCTCAAGCCGGTCGTGATGGACGTGGAGTCCTACGCTTCCCGAATGGCCGCAGGCCGCGTGATTGAAACTCTGCCCAACCAGGGCGTGGACTCGCTGGTGGCTCTGTTCGAGGTAGGCGCATTGACGACCAGCATGCAGGTGATGCGCAACGATGACGTGCTGTACGAACGCGATCAGGCCTTTGGCGGCGCTCAGCTGACGCAACTGATCGTGCGTCAGTACGGCTTTTCGTCGGACGAAGCCGAGGCCAAGAAGCGCTCGGGCGACTTGCCCGACGACTACCGTTCCGCGGTGCTCGACCCCTTCATCGAAAGCATGGCGCAGGAAGTCGGCCGTGCCCTCCAGTTCTTTTTCACCAGCACGCCGTACAACAAGGTGGACCACATTCTCCTCGCTGGTGGCAGCGCGGCGTTGCCGGGTCTGACCGAGGCCGTGACCCACCAGACATCGTTCGCCTGCATGGTGATCAATCCTTTTGACGCCATGGAAATGGCGGCTTCCGTTCAGGCGCGAAAGATGTCCCGCGAAGCGCCGTCGTACCTGACCTCCACCGGCCTGGCGCTGCGGAGGTTCTACCAATGATCCTCATCAACCTGTTGCCTCACCGTGAGGCGACCCGCAAGCGGCAAAAGGACCAGTTCTTCACGCAGTTGGGCTTGTCCGCGCTGTTGGGTGGGGTGATCTGCGGGGCGGTTTTTACCTGGTACCAGGGGCAGATTTCGGCGCAACAGGATCGAAATGCCTTTCTCCAGGGTGAAATCACGAAGCTGGATACCGAGATCAAGGACATCGCCAATCTGCAGCGCGAAATCGCCTCCTTGCGCGCTCGCCAGACGGCGGTGGAGAACCTGCAGGGTGACCGCAATCTGCCCGTGCACTTGCTGGATGAGCTGGTCGCGCAACTGCCCGATGGGGTCTACCTCACCAGCATGAAGCAGGACAACCAGAGCGTGTTGCTGGTGGGCGTGGCTCAATCGCAAGAGCGCGTCTCCGATCTGCTGCGCAATCTATCGAACAACAGCCCCTGGTTGGTGCGACCGGATCTGGTTGAAATCGTAGCGGCTAGACCCGCGGCCGGAGGCCGAGATCAGCGCCGCGTCTCGAATTTCACCATCCGTGTTTCGCTGAAGCGTCCTTCCGCGCCTCCGGCCTCCGCCGCGCCAGCTGCGCAGCGCAAAGTCTGAACAAGGGTCCGCGCAACATCGCCAGAACGCCCAAGATCGCTGTGGATTTCAAGGGAATCCAGGACAAGCTCAAAGCCCAGTTCACCGGACTGGATCCCAATGACCCCTCGCAATGGCCGGGTCTGCCTCGCAACCTGTTGTTTGTGGCGGTGTGCGTGGCGGTGGTCGCCGCGCTGTGGTTTGCCTGGCTCAAGAACTCGGATGAAGAGTTGATTGCCGAAAAGGCGCGCGAAGTGCAATTGCGCGAAGACTATCGCAAGAAGCTCGTGCAAGCCGTCAACCTGGACGCCCTGCGAAAACAGCTCGAGCAGGTGCAGCAATACGTGACGCAGCTTGAAAAGCAACTGCCCAGCAAGGCCGAGATGGACGCGCTGCTGTCCGACATCAACCAGGCCGGTCTGGGCCGAAGTCTGCAGTTCGAACTTTTTCGCCCGGGCCAGGTGAGCGTGAAGGAGTACTACGCGGAGTTGCCGATCGCGGTGCGCGTCACCGGGACCTACCATGACATCGGGCTGTTCGCGGCCGACATCGCGAACCTCTCGCGCATCGTCACCCTCAACAACTTGACCCTGACGCCCATCAAAGATCGTGAGGGTATCCTGACGCTGGATTGCACGGCCAAGACTTTCCGTTACCTCGACCAGCAAGAGATCGCAGCGCAGCAAAAGGCTGTCGCACCAAAGGGAGCCAAGCCGTGACGCACCGCCGATGGATCCCAACGGTCGCTGCTGTGTTGCTCGCATCGACATTGGCCGCATGTACTTCGTCCGGGCAGGATGAACTGCAGGTCTGGATGCAGACCGAGCGCAACTCGATCAAGCCCTCTGTCCAGCCCATCCCGGAGCCCACCAAGTTCGTTCCGCAGGCCTACCTGGGTGAACGCCAGATGCAGCCGTTCAGCGAAGAGAAGCTGGCGAGCGTGCTGCGCGGCAGCCAATCAGCGCCCGTGGTCAACGCGGCGCTTCTCGAGCCCGAACTGAACCGCCGCAAACAACCCCTCGAAGCCCATCCGCTGGACGCGATGGCCATGGTGGGCAGCCTCAACCGCGATGGAAAACTGGTGGCACTGGTAAAGGTGGACAGCCTGCTGTACCAGGTCAGGCCCGGCAACTACCTGGGGCAGAACTTCGGACGCGTCACGCGCATCACCGAGACCGAGGTGGTGATGCGCGAGATCGTGCAGGATTCGGCGGGGGAATGGATCGAGCGCGCTGCGGCGCTGCAATTACAAGAGGGTGCTTCTAAATGAACAAGCCAAACAGGGCAACGGGATTCGCAGCATTGGGGCGAGGAGTGCTCAGGGGGGCCGTGCTCGCCTGCATGACGTTGACCACCGTGTGGGCGCAGGCTCAAAACGCGATCCAATCGATCACGGGGGGCATTCAAGGGGGCGTGGAGGTCATCCGCATCAACACCACCCAGCCTTTGGCGGCCTTGCCCACGGGGTTCACCATTCAGGCGCCCGCGCGCATCGCTCTGGATTTCCCCGGCGTGGCCAACGCCATTGGGCGCAATGCGGTGGACATCAATGAAGGCAACCTTCGCTCGGCCAACGTGGTGCAGGCGGGTGATCGCACCCGCGTGGTCATCAACCTGAAGCAGTCGGCCGCCTATGAGGCCAGGATTGAAGGCAAGACACTGCTGGTGGTGTTGGAGCGTGCTCAACCGGTGACTGCCGCGACGGCGCCACCTTCGGCCTTTGCCGAAAACCGCAACCGCGACGTGGCCGCCTTGCGGGACATCGACTTCCGCCGTGGTGTTGGCAATGCGGGCCGTGTGGTGGTCGAACTGGCCAACAACCAGGTTGGTGTGGACATTCGTCAGCAGGGACAGAACCTGGTCGTCGAATTTCTCAAGACCTCGCTGCCCGAAGGCTTGCGCCGCCGCCTGGACGTCAGCGATTTCGGCACACCGATTCAAAGCGTGACCACCTCGCAGGCGGGTGACCGCGTGCGCATGGTGGTGACCCCGACGGGCAACTGGGAGCATTCGGCGTACCAGAGCGACAACCAGTTCGTGCTGGAAGTGCGTGAACAGAAGATCGATTCTTCCAAGCTGACACAGGGCCCGGGTTACAACGGCGAGAAGCTGTCGCTCAACTTCCAGAACATCGAGGTTCGTTCGCTGCTGCAAGTCATCGCGGACTTCACCAACTTCAACATCGTGACCTCCGATTCGGTCACCGGCGCGGTCACGCTGCGACTCAAGGAGGACGTGCCTTGGGATCAGGCGCTGGACATCATCCTGCAGGCCAAAGGTCTGGGCATGCGCAAGTCCGGCAATGTGCTGTGGATCGCGCCCAAGGATGAGATCGCGGCCCGCGAGAAGCAGGAGCTGGAGTCCAAGGTGTCGATCGAAAGCCTGGAGACCCTGAGAACGCAGGGCTTCCAGATGAACTACGCCAAGGCGGCCGACATCGCAGCGCAACTCACGGCGAGTAGCAGCAGCGCTTCCTCCGGGAGCGGGGCGGCCGGTGCGCGCATCCTGTCCGATCGCGGCAGTGTGATCTCCGAGCCCCGGACCAACCAGCTTTTCGTGACCGATATCGCGTCGCGCCTTGAGCAAGTGCAGGAGCTGATCCGCAAGCTCGACATCCCGATCCGTCAGGTGATGATCGAGGCGCGCATCGTGGAAGCCGATGACACTTTTGGCAAATCCCTGGGCGTGCGGCTGGGTGGTGGTGTTCGCGGCTTTGGTGTGGGCTCGGCCAACGGCAGCCCGATTCAGGGCAACTTCGGTTCGAACTACGGCGCCGCGTCGTCGCTCGGGGGCCCTACGCTGACGTCGGCGCCCTTCGTCAACCTGCCCGCCAATCCCAGCAACGCACAGGCGGCCTCTTTTGCACTGTCGCTGTTCAACCCGAGTGCGTCCCGCTTCCTGAGCCTTGAAATTTCGGCGCTCGAATCGGATGGCAAGGGTCGTATCGTGTCGAGCCCGCGTGTGGTCACCGCCGATCAGGTCAAGGCCTTGATCGAACAGGGCACGGAATTCCCCTACCAGACGGCAACCTCCAGCGGTGCCACGGCGATTGCGTTCCGCAAGGCCAACTTGAAGCTGGAAGTGACGCCGCAGATCACGCCCGAGGGCAACATCATTCTCGACCTCGACATCAACAAGGACAGCCGTGGTGAGTCGACGCCGGACGGTATCGCGATCAACACCAAACACGTGCAGACGCAGGTGCTGGTGGAGAACGGCGGAACGGTGGTGATCGGTGGCATCTTCGAGCAGACCGAACGCGATGAAGTCAACAAGGTGCCCCTGCTGGGCGACTTGCCCGCCGTGGGCAACCTGTTCAAGTCGCGCAACCGCGTCGCGAACAAGTCCGAACTCCTGATCTTCATCACACCACGTGTATTGGGGCGCGCGGCAATCAATTGAGCGTTTCATCGAGCTATCTGATCGGCTTGCCGGGATCCGGCAAGTCGACGGTCGGGCGGCAACTGGCCCGACGCCTCGCTCTCCCCTTCTTCGATTCCGACCACGTGATCGAGCAGCGCCTGGGTTGTTCGATCCGGGAGTTTTTCGAGCGGGAGGGCGAAGCGCGTTTTCGCGACCTCGAAGCCTCTGTCATCGATGAGTTGACGCAAGGACCGGTCGCTGTCGTGTCCACTGGCGGCGGGTCGGTCTTGCGGCCCGAAAACCGCGAGCACCTGCACGGGCGTGGCAAGGTCTTCTACCTGAAATCCACACCGGAAGAGGTGTACCGCCGACTGCGGTACGACCGCAACCGGCCCTTGCTGCAAGTGGAAGATCCGTTGCAGCGCATTCGCGACCTGTTCGACGTGCGCGATCCCCTCTACCGTCAGACCGCGCATTTCGTCATCGAGACCGGTCGCCCTTCGGTGCGCACGCTGGTCAACATGATCGTGATGCAGCTGGAGCTCGATGGGTCGGTGGCGCCCGCTTCCACGCGCCCACCAGTCCCCGGCGCGCCTTAGCGCTTTCCAGACCTTCGGGATGGACACCGAATAAACTCGGTGTCCATGACTTCATCGCACACGGCCCCGCGCACCCAACGGGTGGACATCGATCTCGGCGATCGCAGCTATGGCATCGTCATTGGTGCCGGCCTGCTGGACGCGCCCGAGAGTTATGCCGATCTTCCCAGTGCCGCCAGCGCCATGATCGTCACAAACCAGACGGTGGGGCCTTTGTACCGGGACCGCCTGGTCGACTCTCTGGCGCCGCGCTACAAGGCGATTCACACCGTGGTGCTGCCCGATGGCGAGGCGTACAAGACCTGGGAATCGCTCAACCTCATTTTTGATGCCTTGTTGTCCAACGGTTGCGACCGCAAGACCGTGCTCTTTGCGCTGGGCGGTGGGGTGGTCGGCGACATGACGGGATTCGCTGCCGCGAGCTACATGCGTGGCGTCCCTTTCGTGCAGGTGCCAACCACCTTGCTCGCGCAGGTGGATTCGTCCGTGGGGGGCAAGACGGCCATCAACCACCCGTTGGGCAAAAACATGATCGGGGCCTTTTACCAGCCTCGGCGTGTGCTGTGCGACCTCGACGCGCTCAAGACCTTGCCCGAGCGGGAGCTCAGCGCGGGGTTGGCCGAGGTCATCAAGTACGGACCGATCGCCGACATGGCTTTCCAGGATTGGATCGAAAGCAACATGGACGCACTCATGGCGCGCGACGCCGACGCGCTTGCTTTCGCCGTGCGCCGCAGCTGCGAGATCAAGGCCTGGGTGGTGGGCCAGGACGAACGCGAGTCGGGCATGCGCGCGATTCTGAATTTTCGCCGACACCTTCGGGCACGCCATCGAAGCGGGTATGGGTTATGGGGCTTGGCTGCATGGCGAAGCGGTGGGTTGCGGCATGGTCATGGCGGTGCGCCTGTCGGCGGCCCTGGGTCTGGTGGACACCGCTTTTGTCGAACGCCTGACCGCATTGGTTCGGCGCGCGGGCTTGCCCACGGTGGCGCCGGTGCTGGACGCCCAGGACAATGTGGGCCGCTACCTGGAGTTGATGCGGGTGGACAAGAAGTCCGAGGGTGGGGCCATCAAGTTCGTGGTGATCGATGCCCCGGGCCACGCCAGCATGCGCAGCGCCCCCGACGCGGTGGTGGCTCAGGTGATCGAAGCCAGTTGCCGGGCCTGATGGCCGTGCCGACCACCCCCCTGCCCACCGGGCTGGCGGATTTCGCCAGCGATCCGGCGCTCAGTCGGGGACGTCGCCATCCTGAGCCCGAAGCGCCGACCCGCACCGCGTTCCAACGCGACCGGGACCGTGTGATCCATTCGACCGCGTTCAGGCGGCTGGTCTACAAGACCCAGGTGTTCCTGAACCACGAAGGCGACCTGTTCCGCACGCGCCTGACCCATTCGCTGGAGGTCGCTCAGCTGGGTCGGAGCATCGCGCGCTCGCTGCGCCTCAACGAAGACCTTGTCGAGGCCATTGCCCTGGCCCACGATCTGGGCCACACGCCCTTTGGCGATGCCGGGCAGGATGCCCTCAACGCGTGCCTCAAGGCCGCGTCCGCGCAAGCGCTGCCCGGCGATACCGACAGCTGGGGGTTCGAACACAACCTCCAGAGTCTGCGCGTGGTCGATGAACTGGAAGAGCGCTACCCCGCCTTCGACGGTTTGAACCTTTGCTTCGAGACCCGCGAAGGCATTCTCAAACACTGCTCCCGGGCCAACGCCCAGCGGCTGGAGCAACAGGAGCCGGGCGGCGTGGCATCGCGGTTCCTGCAGGGGGGATCGCCCTCGCTGGAGGCGCAGTTGTGCAACCTGGCCGACGAGATCGCCTACAACGCGCACGACATCGACGACGGTGTGCGCTCGGGCTTGTTGACCCTGGACCAGATGGCCGACGTGGAGCTGTTCGAGCACTACCGCCGCACGGCCTTGAAGGCGCATCCGCAGCTGCAGGGGCGCCGCCTGTTGTTCGAGTCCATCCGTCTCATGCTCAGCGACCAGGTCTATGACGTGATCGACACCACGCGCGCGCGGCTCTCGACGGCGCAGGTTCACAGCGCGGACGCCGTGCGCGCGGGTCCGCCGCTGGTGGCCTTCTCCGATGGCATGAGGGAACGCTCGCAAGTGTTGAAAAGTTTCCTGTTTCGCAATCTCTACCGCCATCCGCAGGTGATGGAGACCACGGATCGTGCGCGCCGCGTGGTCAGTGACTTGTTCGATCGCTACATGAACGCGCCTGGCGAATTGCCCGAGGCGCATGGGCGCAAACAACACCTGGCCAGGGCGGTGGCGGACTACATCGCTGGCATGACAGACCGATTTGCCATCCGTGAGCACGAGCGCCTTTATGGCGCCGTGCTGTTCCCATGACGGCGTCTCCCGGCCTCGCTTCGCGGCCGCTGGCGGCCCTGGTGGTCGCCGTAGGCGTCACCTGCGCCTTGCACGTGGGCAAACTGCCGGCGGCGATTCCGGTGTTGCGCGAGAGCCTGGGATTGAGTCTGGTGCAAGCCGGGTTCCTGTTGTCGCTGGTGCAGCTGGCGGGCATGACGCTGGGCTTGGTGGTGGGGCTGATGGCGGATCGGCTGGGTCCTCGCCGCTTCATGCTGGCCGGCTTGCTGTTGCTGCGCACGGGAAGTGCGCTGGGCGCGCTGGCCCCCAACGTTCACGTGTTGCTGGCCACGCGGGTGATCGAGGGCATGGGCTTCCTCTCGGCCGTGTTGCCGGCGCCGGGCCTGCTGCGGCAACGCGTGCACCATGCGCCCACGCTGTCCCGCTCGCTCGGCTGGTGGGGGGCGTACATGCCCCTGGGCACTTCGCTGGCCCTGCTGCTCGGCGTGCCCTTGCTCTCCGCCGTCGGTTGGCGCTGGGCCTGGTTGCTGTTGGCGCTGCTTTCCCTGTTGGCGGCGGTCGGACTGGCGAAATGGGTGACCCCGGACGCACAAGCGCAGTCCGCATCCAGCGCCACGGCCCTGGGCCCACGGCTTCGACGGACCCTGCGGGCGCCCGGCCCCTGGCTGATGGCCTTGGCGTTCTTCCTGTATTCGGGCCAATGGCTGGCCGTGGTCGGTTTCCTGCCGACGATCTACCACCAGGCCGGGTACACCGGCGCCACGGTGGCCGTGCTCAGCGCCCTGGCCGCGGGCATCAACATGGTCGGCAACATTGGCGGGGGCTGGTGGCTCGCCAGGGGCGCGCGCCCTGGTGTGGTGCTGGCGCTGGCCTATGTCGCGATGGGTGTGGGGGCCTGGGTGGCCTTTGGCGCCGAGGGTTACCCGGTGGCGCAGTACCTTGCGGTGTTGGTCTTCTCCGGGGTGGGTGGGCTGATTCCCGGGACGCTGTTTGGCCTGGCGGTCAAACTCGCTCCCGACAACGAGACGGTGTCCACCACGGTGGGCTGGATGCAGCAGTTCTCTGCCATGGGTCAATTTCTCGGGCCGCCGCTGGTGGCCTGGTTTGCGCACCCTGGTCGGCGGCTGGCAATGGACCTGGACCGTGACAGGCGCTTCCTCCTTGCTCGGTGTGCTGCTGGCGGGGCGGCTGCAGGCCGCCTGGCGCGCCCGACCATAATCGGGGTCGGATTCCCTTCGGAGCCGCTTCGCGGCGACGCCCACCTGACCGCACCATGGCCCGTCTTCCCCGCCTGACCGTCGCCGGTTACCCGCACCATGTGATCCAGCGCGGCAACAACCGCCAGGACATCGTGCGCAGCGACGCCGACCGCGAGTTCCTGCTGGAGCTGTTGGGCGACAACGCGCGCAAGCACCAAGTGGCACTCAACGCCTATGTGCTGATGGACAACCATTTCCATCTGCTGCTCACGCCCGAAACGGCGGAGGGTGTACCGCTCATGATGCAGGCGGTGGGGCGGCGCTACGTCCGTTATTTCAACGACCTGTACCACCGCACTGGCACCCTGTGGGAAGGGCGCTACAAATCCACGCTGGTTCAGACCGAACGCTACCTGCTGGCTTGCATGGTCTATCTGGACTTGAACCCCGTGCGCGCTGGCCTGGTGGTGGACCCGAAAAACCATCCCTGGTCAAGCCATCGCCACTACATCGGGCAGACGCCGGACCGGCGGATCACACCGCCCGCCGTGTATTGGGGGCTGGGCAACACCCCGTTCGCGCGCGAAGCGGCGTACACCGAGTTGGTGCATGCGGGGCAATCGGTGGCGCAGCAGGGCGCCATCACCGACGCCACGCTGCACGGCTGGGCGCTCGGGGATGCGGACTTTGCCGCGGAGTTGCAAAAACGCACCCCGCGCCGGATTGCGCGCGGCCGCCCGGGCCGTCCCGCGTCCACCTCCTCCAACGAAACCTGACGCAAGGCTCCGAAGGCCTGGAACGCTTCATCAAAGCGTTTTTAATCTGTCCCCAATAAAACATCGATCAAATTTGTCGGGATTTAAATGGAATCTGACCCCATTTAATCTGCTTGGCATTGTTGTTGCAATGCAATAAGCTCGCAGTCCCGTTTTTGCATTTACGCCCACGAACCGAGAAGGAAGCGCCATGACCACGGCAGCCGAACAACAGCACCTCCAGCAACACGGTCTGTACGACCCTTCCCACGAGCACGACGCTTGTGGCGTGGGTTTCGTGGCCCACATCAAAGGCGAGAAGAGCCACGCCATCGTGAAGCAGGGTCTGAAGATCCTGGAGAACCTGGATCACCGGGGTGCGGTCGGCGCCGACAAGCTCATGGGCGACGGGGCAGGGCTGTTGATCCAGCTGCCCGACGCGCTGTACCGCGAGGAGATGGCGGCCCAGGGCGTGGCGCTGCCGCCGGCGGGGGAGTACGGCGTGGGCATGATCTTCATGCCCAAGGAGCACGCCAGCCGCCTGGCCTGCGAGCAGGAGATGGAGCGTGCGATCGCCGCCGAAGGCCAGGTGCTGCTGGGTTGGCGCGACGTGCCGGTCAACCGCGACATGCCCATGTCGCCCACGGTGCGCGAGAAGGAGCCGATCATCCGCCAGGTCTTCATCGGCCGCGGCAACGACGTGATCGTGCAGGACGCGCTGGAGCGCAAGCTGTACGTGATCCGCAAGACGGCCAGCGCCAACATCCAGCGCCTCAAGCTGACCCACAGCAAAGAGTATTACGTGGTCAGCATGAGCAGCCGCACGGTGGTCTACAAGGGCCTGTTGCTGGCCGATCAGGTGGGCACCTACTTCCGTGATCTGGAAGACGAGCGCTGCGTTTCGGCCCTGGGTCTGGTGCACCAGCGTTTCTCGACCAACACCTTTCCCGAATGGCCGCTCGCCCACCCGTACCGCTATGTCGCGCACAACGGCGAGATCAACACCGTCAAGGGCAACTACAACTGGATGAAGGCGCGCGAGGGCGTGATGTCCTCGCCGGTGCTGGGGGCCGACCTGCAGAAGCTGTACCCGATCAGCTTCGCCAGCCAGTCCGACACCGCCACCTTCGACAACTGCCTCGAGCTGCTCACCATGGCGGGTTACCCGCTGGCCCAGGCCGTGATGATGATGATTCCCGAGCCCTGGGAGCAGCACACCACCATGGACGGCCGCCGCAAGGCCTTCTACGAGTACCACGCCGCGATGATGGAGCCCTGGGACGGCCCGGCCTCCATCGTGTTCACCGACGGCCGCCAGATCGGCGCCACGCTGGACCGCAACGGCCTGCGCCCGTCGCGCTACTGCATCACCGACGACGACTTCGTGATCATGGGCTCCGAGTCGGGCGTGCTGCCCGTGCCGGAAAACAAGATCGTGCGCAAGTGGCGCCTGCAGCCGGGCAAGATGTTCCTGATCGACCTGGAACAGGGTCGCATGATCGACGACGAGGAGCTCAAGGCCAACCTCGCCAACAGCAAGCCCTACAAGCAGTGGATCGACAACCTGCGCATCCGCCTCGATGACGTGGAAACGCCGGTGGCCGGCGAGTCCGCGCAAGAGCAGCGCATCACTGCCACCGAGCCGCAGTCCGCTGGCGTCGAGCGCGTGGCGCCCGAGCTGCTGGACCGCCAGCAGGCCTTCGGCTACACGCAGGAAGACATCAAGTTCCTGATGAGCCCGATGGCCGCCAACGGCGAAGAGGGCATCGGCTCCATGGGCAACGACAGCCCGCTGGCCGTGCTCTCCGACAAGAACAAGCCGCTCTACAACTACTTCAAGCAGCTGTTCGCGCAGGTGACCAACCCGCCGATCGACCCGATCCGCGAAGCGATCGTGATGTCGCTGGTGTCCTTCATCGGTCCCAAGCCCAACCTGCTGGACATCAACCAGGTCAACCCGCCGATGCGCCTGGAAGTGAGCCAGCCCGTACTCGACTTCGCCGACATGGCCAAGCTGCGCGACATCGATGCCGTGACGCAGGGCAAGTTCCGCAGCCACACGCTGGACATCACCTACCCCGCGGCCTGGGGCCGCGAAGGCGTGGAAGCCAAGCTGGCCTCCCTGTGCGCGAGCGCGGTGGACGCGATCAAGGGTGGCAAGAACATCCTGATCATCAGCGACCGCGCCGTCAGCGCCACGCAGATCGCCATTCCCGCGCTGCTGGCGCTGTCCGCGATCCACCAGCACCTGGTGCGTGAAGGCCTGCGCACCACCGCCGGCCTGGTGGTCGAAACCGGCACGGCGCGCGAAGTGCACCACTTCGCCGTGCTCGCCGGCTACGGTGCCGAGGCCGTGCACCCCTACCTGGCCATGGAAACCCTGGCCGCGATCAGCCAGGGCCTGCCGGGCGACCTGAGCGCGGACAAGGCGATCTACAACTACGTCAAGGCGATCGGCAAGGGCCTGTCCAAGATCATGTCCAAGATGGGCGTGTCGACCTACATGTCCTACTGCGGCGCGCAGCTGTTCGAGGCGATCGGCCTCAACAGCGAGACCGTGGACAAGTACTTCACCGGCACCGCCAGCCGCGTGGGCGGCATCGGCGTGTTCGAGATCGCCGAAGAAGGCATTCGCATGCACAAAGCCGCCTTCGGCGACGACCCGGTGCTGGCCACGATGCTGGAAACCGGCGGCGAATACGCCTGGCGCGCCCGGGGCGAGGAGCACATGTGGACGCCCGACGCCATCGCCAAGCTGCAGCACAGCACGCGCGCGAACAACTGGAACACGTACAAGGAGTACGCGCAGCTCATCAACGACCAGAGCCGCCGCCACATGACGCTGCGTGGCCTGTTCGAGTTCAAGATCAACCCCAGCACCGCGATCTCGATCGACGAGGTCGAGCCGGCGGCGGAGATCGTCAAGCGCTTCGCCACCGGCGCGATGTCGCTGGGCTCCATCTCGACCGAGGCCCACGCGACGCTGGCCGTGGCGATGAACCGCATCGGCGGCAAGAGCAACACCGGTGAAGGTGGCGAGGACGCCCTGCGTTACCGCAACGAGCTCAAGGGCATCCCGATCAAGCAGGGCCAGACCATGTCGGACCTGCTGGGCAAGGACACCTTCGAGGTGGACTACGAGCTGCAGGCGGGCGACTCCATGCGCTCCAAGATCAAGCAGGTGGCTTCGGGCCGCTTCGGGGTCACGGCCGAGTACCTCAACAGCGCCGATCAGATCCAGATCAAGATGGCGCAGGGCGCCAAGCCCGGCGAGGGCGGCCAACTGCCCGGTGGCAAGGTGAGCGACTACATCGGCAAGCTGCGCCACAGCGTGCCGGGCGTGGGTCTGATTTCGCCGCCGCCGCACCACGACATCTACTCCATCGAGGACCTGGCGCAGCTGATCCACGACCTGAAGAACGTCGCGCCGCACTCCAGCATCAGCGTCAAGCTGGTGTCCGAGATCGGCGTGGGCACCATCGCCGCGGGCGTGGCCAAGTGCAAGGCCGACCACGTGGTGATCGCGGGCCACGACGGCGGCACGGGCGCCTCGCCCTGGTCGTCCATCAAGCACGCCGGCAGCCCTTGGGAAATCGGCCTGGCCGAAACGCAGCAGACGCTGGTGCTCAACCGCCTGCGCAGCCGCATCCGCGTGCAGGCCGACGGCCAGATGAAGACCGGCCGCGACGTGGTGATCGGTGCCCTGCTCGGCGCCGACGAATTCGGCTTCGCCACCGCGCCGCTGGTGGTCGAGGGCTGCATCATGATGCGCAAGTGCCACCTCAACACCTGCCCGGTGGGCGCTGCGCAGCGCAGGACCCGGTGCTGCGCAAGAAATTCAGCGGCAAGCCCGAGCACGTGGTGAACTACTTCTTCTTCATCGCCGAAGAAGCGCGCCAGATCATGGCGCAGCTGGGCATCCGCAAGTTCGACGACCTGATCGGCCGCGCCGACCTGCTGGACATGAAGCAGGGCATCGAACACTGGAAGGCGCGCGGCCTGGACTTCGGCCGCCTGCTGGCGCAGCCGATCGTGCCGGCCGACGTACCGCGTTTCCACACCCAGAATCAGGAGCATGGGCTGGAGAAGTCGCTCGACAACATCCTGATCCAGAAGTCGCGCGCGGCGATCGACAAGGGCGAGCGCGTGCAGTTCATCGAGGTGGCGCGCAACGTCAACCGCTCGGTGGGCGCGATGCTCTCGGGCGCCGTGACGAAGGTGCACCCCGAAGGCCTGCCGGACGACACCATCCGCATCCAGCTCGAGGGCACGGGCGGCCAGTCGTTCGGCGCCTTCCTCACGCGCGGCATCACGCTGTACCTGATCGGCGACGCCAACGACTACACCGGCAAGGGCCTCTCCGGCGGCCGCGTGGTGGTGCGCCCCAGCATCGACTTCCGCGGCGAAGCCACGCGCAACATCATCGTGGGCAACACCGTGATGTACGGCGCCACCACCGGTGAAGCCTTCTTCAGCGGCGTGGCCGGCGAGCGGTTCGCGGTGCGCCTGTCGGGCGCCACCGCGGTGGTGGAAGGCACGGGCGACCACGGTTGTGAATACATGACCGGCGGCACCGTGGTGGTGCTGGGCAAGACCGGTCGCAACTTCGCCGCCGGCATGAGCGGCGGCATTGCCTACGTGTACGACGAGGACGGCGACTTCGCCAAGCGCTGCAACACGGCCATGGTCAGCCTGGAAAAGGTGCTGTCCGCCACCGAGCAGGAAGCCACGCTGGACCGCGCCATCTGGCACCGCGACCTGAGCGACGAAGCGCAGCTGAAGAAGCTGCTGGAGGAGCACAACCGCTGGACCGGCAGCAAGCGCGCGCGCGAACTGCTCGACACCTGGGCGCAGTCGCGCGGCAAGTTCGTGAAGGTGTTCCCGAACGAATACAAGCGCGCCCTGGGCGAGATCCACGCCCGCAAGGCCGCCGCCGTCGTCACCACCAAGGCCCAGACCACGGCGAAAACAGCCACGGCGCCCGCCAAGTAAGCCCGCCGCACGCACGAACACGAAGGAATCGCATCATGGGAAAAGTCACCGGCTTCATGGAATACGAGCGTCTGGAAGAGGGCTACAAGCCCGTGCCCGAGCGCCTGAAGCACTACAAGGAATTTGTCGTCGGCCTCAATGAGCCGCAATCCAAGGTTCAGGCCGCGCGTTGCATGGACTGCGGCACGCCGTTCTGCAACAGCGGCTGCCCGGTCAACAACATCATTCCGGACTTCAACGACCTCGTGTACCAGGGCGATTGGCAGAACGCCATCACCGTGCTGCACAGCACCAACAACTTCCCCGAGTTCACCGGCCGCATCTGCCCCGCGCCCTGCGAGGCTGCCTGCACGCTGAACGTGAACGACGATGCCGTGGGCATCAAGTCGATCGAGCACGCCATCATCGACCGCGCCTGGGCCGAAGGCTGGGTGCAGCCGCAGCCGCCGCGCCACAAGACCGGCAAGAAGATCGCCGTGGTGGGTTCGGGCCCGGCCGGCATGGCCGCGGCACAGCAGCTCGCGCGCGCCGGTCATGACGTGACCCTGTTCGAGAAGAACGACCGCGTCGGTGGCCTGCTGCGCTACGGCATTCCCGACTTCAAGATGGAGAAGAGCCACATCGACCTGCGCGTCAAGCAGATGGAAGCCGAAGGCGTGGTGTTCCGCACCGGCGTCATGGTCGGCACCCTGCCCAAGGGCAGCAAGGTCACGAACTGGGCCAAGGAAACCGTCACGCCCGAGCAGCTGCAGAAGGACTTCGATGCCGTGCTGCTGACCGGCGGCTCCGAGCAGAGCCGCGACCTGCCCGTGCCTGGCCGCGATCTCGACGGCATCCATTTCGCGATGGAGTTCCTGCCGCAGCAGAACAAGGTCAACGCCGGCGACAAGCTCAAGGGCCAGCTGCGCGCCGACGGCAAGCACGTCATCGTGATCGGCGGCGGCGACACCGGCAGCGACTGCGTGGGCACCAGCAACCGCCACGGCGCGGTCAGCGTCACGCAGTTCGAGGTGATGCCGCAGCCGCCGGAAGAAGAGAACAAACCCCTGGTGTGGCCCTACTGGCCGCTCAAGCTGCGCACCAGCTCCAGCCACGAGGAAGGCTGCGTGCGCGAGTTCGCCATCTCCACCAAGGAATTCATCGGCGAAAAAGGCAAGGTCACCGGCCTCACGACCGTGCACGTCGAGATGAAGGACGGCAAGCTGGTCGAGATCCCCGGCACGGAAAAGACCTACAAGGCCGACATGGTGCTGCTCGCCATGGGCTTCGTGAACCCGGTCGCCACCATCCTGGACGGCTTCGGTGTCGAGAAGGACGCGCGCGGCAACGCCAAGGCCAGCACCGACTTCACGGGTGGCTACGCGACCAACGTGCCCAAGGTGTTCGCCGCTGGCGACATGCGCCGTCGCCAGAGTCTGGTGGTGTGGGCGATCCGCGAAGGCCGCCAGGCCGCGCGCGCGGTGGACGAATTCCTGATGGGCTTCTCCGACCTGCCTCGCTGACATTTATCGAAACAAAACGGCGTCGAGGGTTTACCCCTGAATCCCGTATCATCCAAAAACCGGGCGCTGAACTGCCCGGTTTTTGTTTGATGCCCACCGACTCCACCTCCCCTCTGGTCGAACTGCGCAACCTGACCTTCGGTTACGGCGAGCGCGCCATCCTCGACAACATCTCGCTGACCGTGCCGCGTGGCAAGGTCACGGCGCTCATGGGTGCGTCCGGCGGCGGCAAGACCACGGTGCTGAAGTTGATCGGTGGTCAGATCCGCGGCCAGTCCGGCCAGACCCTGTTCGACGGACAGGACGTCACCACCATGGGCCCGAAGGCGCTGTACGAAGCGCGTCGGCGCATGGGCATGCTGTTCCAGTTCGGCGCCTTGTTCACCGACATGAGTGTGTTCGACAACGTGGCCTTCCCGTTGCGCGAGCACACGCAGTTGCCGAAGCCATGGTGCGCGACATCGTGTTGATGAAGCTCAACGCGGTCGGCCTGCGCGGTGCACGCGACCTCATGCCCAGCGAGCTCTCCGGCGGCATGGCCCGGCGCGTGGCGCTGGCGCGCGCGATCGCGCTGGACCCCGAACTCGTGATGTACGACGAGCCCTTCGCCGGCCTGGACCCGATTTCGCTCGGCACCGCCGCGCGCCTGATTCGCCAGCTCAACGATGCCATGGGGCTGACCAGCATCGTGGTCTCGCACGACCTCGACGAAACCTTCCATATCGCCGACCAAGTGATCGTGCTGGCCAACGGCAAGATCGCCGCCCAGGGCACGCCCGAGGAAGTGCGGCACAGTCAGGATCCGCTGGTGCACCAGTTCGTCAACGCCCTGCCCGACGGGCCGGTGCGTTTCCACCACCCGGGCCCGGAACTCCTGGAAGATTTCGGCCCCACCCGCCGGGGAGCACGCCCATGAATGCCCTGCATCCCGCCCGCGTGGGCCGTGCGGTGCGCCTGCAACTCGCCGGCATCGGCCATGGCACCCGCCTGTTCGGGCGCCTGGTGTGGCTGATGGGGGCCGCGCTGCGCCGGCCCTCGCTGGTGCGCGACCAGATCCATTTCCTGGGCAACCACTCACTGGCGTCATCAGCGTCTCCGGCCTGTTCGTCGGCTTCGTGCTCAGCCTGCAGGGTTACTACACGCTGCAGCGCTACGGCGCCACCGAGGCGCTGGGCCTGCTGGTGGCGCTCTCGCTCATGCGCGAACTCGGCCCGGTGGTCACGGCCCTGCTGTTCGCGGGCCGCGCCGGCACCTCGCTCACGGCCGAGATCGGCCTCATGAAGGCCGGCGAGCAGCTCAGCGCCATGGAAATGATGGCCGTCGACCCGGTGCGCCGCGTGCTGGCGCCGCGTTTCGTGGCTGGCGTCATCACCATGCCCTTGCTCGCCGCGGTGTTCAGCGCCGTGGGCATCGTGGGTGGCTGGGTGGTGGGCGTGCTGCTCATCGGCCTGGACGGCGGCGCCTTCTGGAGCCAGATGCAAGGCGGGGTGGACGTCTGGGCCGACGTGGGCAACGGCATCATCAAGAGCGTGGTGTTCGGCTTCGCCGTCACCTTCGTGGCCCTGCTGCAGGGCTTCGATGCGCATCCCACGCCCGAAGGGGTTTCTCGCGCCACCACCCGCACGGTGGTGGTGGCTTCGCTGAGCGTGCTGGCGCTGGACTTCGTCCTCACCGCCATGATGTTCAGCATCTGATTGGAGTGGACGGACATGCAAACTTCCAAAAATGACGTCTGGGTGGGGCTGTTCGTGCTGATCGGCGCGGCCGCCATCCTGTTTCTCGCGCTGCAGTCGGCCAACCTGCTCAGCCTGAATTTCGAGAAGACCTACCACGTGGTCGGCCGCTTCGACAACATCGGCGGCCTCAAGCCCAAGGCGGCCGTGCGCAGCGCCGGCGTGTTGGTCGGTCGTGTCGAGTCCATCACCTTCGACGACAAGACTTTCCAGGCCAACATCCGGCTGGAGCTGCAATCGCGCTACGCCTTCCCCAAGGACAGCTCGCTCAAGATCCTCACCAGTGGCCTGCTCGGCGAGCAGTACATCGGCATCGAGCCGGGTGGCGACGAGCGCAACTTCGCCGACGGCGATGTGGTGACCCAGACGCAATCGGCCATCGTCCTGGAGAACCTGATCAGCCAGTTTCTCTTCAGCCGCGCCGCCGATGGCAGCAACAACAAGGAAGCCGAAACGGCGAAATAGCGCTGTGGGGGCTTTGCAACGCCCCTCACGAAGGCATTCCAGGGGCGCCGAAAATGCAGGCTGTTCGCAAAAACAACAGCCGGGTGCACAACCCAGGGGAACCCACAACATGACACACCTTCACAGCCCCATCGGGGCGGTCTGCAAAGGCGCCACGCTGGCGCTGACGTTTTCATTGATGGCCGGCTGCGCCACGGGCCCGGACGCCAACCCGCGCGATCCGCTCGAACCGTTCAACCGTGGCGTCTACCAGTTCAACGATGCCGTGGACACGGCGGTGCTCAAGCCCGTCGCCACCGCCTACCAGAAGGTCACGCCCAGCCCGGTGCGCACCGGCGTGGGCAACTTCTTCGGCAACCTGGGCGACCTCTGGTCCTCGGTGAATGCCGGCCTGCAACTACGCCCGCGCGAGGCGACCGAAAACCTCATGCGTTTCAGCGTGAACACGGTGTTCGGCCTGGCCGGCTTGCTCGACATCGCCAGTGAAATGGGCATCCCCCGCACGCGCCTGGATTTTCGCGAGACGATGGGTCGCTGGGGCGCGCCGTCGGGCCCTTATCTGGTGCTGCCGCTCCTGGGGCCCTCGTCGGTGCGCGACGGCACGGGCTTGATCGTGGACGTGGTCGGCGACCCCGTGACGGGTGTGGACCATGTGCCCACGCGCAACTCCCTGATGGCGCTGCGCGTGGTCGACACCCGCGCCGGGCTGCTGCGCGCCGGCACCCTGCTGGACGACGCCGCACTGGACAAATACAGCTTCATGCGCGATTTCTACCTCAACCGCCGGCAAAACCAGATCGAAGACCTGATCGACAAGGGCATCGGGCTCGGCGACGGTGAGCAGTGAGGACGGCCACACGGATACGAATCGCAACGATTGAGGGGGAACCGCTTCACAATCCGGGCCCTCGGATGAACTACGCTGCGGTGTCTGCAGCAAGGCCGCCTGGCCTCGAAAGGAACCACATGATGAAACGCCGCTCCTGGCTCGCCGCCCTGTTGATGTCTGCCGCAGCGGGTGTTGTCTCGCTTCCCGCGCTCGCACAGGACGAGGCGCCGGACGCCATGGTCAAGCGCCTGTCCGCCGAGGTGCTGGCCACCATCAAGGCCGACCCGGCCATCCAGGCGGGTGACGTGAACCGCATCATCGCGCTGGTGGACAGCAAGATCATGCCCAACGTGAATTTCTCGCGCATGACCGCTTCCGTGGTGGGCCGCTACTGGCGCCAGGCCACGCCCGAGCAGCAGAAGCAGCTGCAGGACGAGTTCAAGACCCTGCTGGTGCGCACCTATTCGGGCGCGTTGGGCGAGGTCCGGGACCAGACCCTGAGCTTCCGCCCGATGCGCTCCAAGCCCGAGGACACCGAGGTGGTGGTGCGCTCCGAGGTGCGGGGCAAGGGCGATCCGATCCAGCTCGACTACCGCATGGAAAAGACGCCCGCCGGCTGGAAGATCTATGACCTGAACGTGCTTGGCGTCTGGCTGGTCGAAACCTACCGCACCCAGTTCGCCCAGGAAATCAGCAGCAAGGGCATCGACGGCCTGATCGCTTCGCTGGCGCAGCGCAACAAGAGCGGTGCGGCCCCCAAGGCCAGCTGACGCCATGCCTACCACGCTTGAATTGCCCGAGCGGCTGACTTTGGTCGAGGCGGACCAGACCCTGGCGCGCCTCGGCGGTGAGCTGGCCGGCCAGTCGGAGGCCACGGTGGTGGTCAACGCCCGCCCGTTGCAGGTGTTCGACTCCTCGGCGCTGTCGGTGCTGCTGGAGCTGCGCCGCCGCCTGTTGACCCAGGGCAAGGCCTTGCAGGTCAGCGGCTGGCCCCGGCGGCTGGAAGACCTCGCCTCGCTCTACGGCGTGCACGAACTGCTCGCGGCCTGAGGCGCGGCCAAGCGACCCCGCGCCAGCGCGGCGGGAGGGGCGCGCATAAAATACCCGGTTCACCGGCGGGCGCCAGATGTCCTGCCCCGTGGCCGGTGACCCATGGGTCCCGCCCGCGCATGCCAGCCGTCTCCTTCCAGCACGTTTCCAAGACCTACTCGACCCCGCGCGGTGACCTGCACGCGCTGCAATCGGTGTCCTTCGACATCGAACCCGGCGAGTTCTTCGGCCTGCTCGGCCCCAACGGTGCGGGCAAGACCACCCTCATCAGCGTGCTCGCGGGCCTGGCGCGCGCCACCTCGGGCCGCGTGCTGGTGCACGGCGCCGACGTGCAGGCCGACTACGCCACCGCCCGCCGCCAGCTCGGCGTGGTGCCGCAGGAACTGGTGTTCGACCCCTTCTTCAACGTGCGCGAGGCCTTGCGCATCCAGTCCGGTTACTTCGGCATCCAGCGCAACGACGCCTGGATCGACGAACTGCTCGAAGGCCTGGGCCTGGCCGACAAGGCCACGGCCAACATGCGCCAGCTCTCGGGCGGCATGAAGCGCCGCGTGCTGATCGCGCAGGCGCTGGTGCACAAGCCGCCGGTGATCGTGCTTGACGAGCCCACCGCTGGCGTGGACGTGGAGCTGCGTCAGACCCTTTGGCAGTTCGTCTCGGACCTCAACAAGCGCCTGGGCAGCACGGTGCTGTTGACCACGCACTACCTGGAAGAGGCCGAGGCCCTGTGCGGCCGCATCGCCATGCTCAAGCAGGGCAGGGTGGTGGCGCTCGAATCCACCTCCGCGCTGCTGGCGCGTGCGGCCTCCAACGTGCTGCGCTTCAAGACCGACGCGGCCCTGCCGATCGATCTCGCCGTGCAGGCCCGCATCACCGGCCGCGTGGTGCAGCTGCCGGCCAACGACGCGCTGGCGGTCGAGCGCATCCTGGCGCGCCTGCGCGAGGTGGGCGTCTCGCCCGAGGACATCGAGATCCGCAAGGCCGATCTGGAAGACGTGTTCCTGGACCTCACTGGTGCGCAACCGCGCGCCAGCTCGCCCGCGGAGGTCGCAGCATGACCGGCTGGCAGACCCTGTTCTACAAGGAAGTGCTGCGCTTCTGGAAGGTCGGCTTCCAGACCGTGGCCGCGCCCGTCATCACGGCCATCCTCTACCTCATGATTTTCGGCCACGTGCTCGAAGACAGGGTGCAGGTCTACGACTCGGTGAGCTACACCGCCTTCCTGCTGCCCGGCCTGGTGATGATGAGCGTGCTGCAGAACGCCTTTGCCAACAGTTCGTCCTCGCTGATCCAGAGCAAGATCATGGGCAACCTGGTGTTCCTGCTGCTCACGCCGCTGTCGCACCGCGCCTGGTTCGTGGCCTACGTGGGTTCGTCCATCGTGCGCGGCCTGGCCGTGGGCCTGGGCGTGATGCTGGTCACCTGGTGGTTCGCTCAGCCCTCGATGGTGGCGCCGCTGTGGATCCTGGCCTTCGGCTTCATGGGCGCGGCGCTGCTGGGCACGCTGGGGCTGATCGCCGGGCTCTGGGCCGAGAAATTCGACCAGATGGCCGCGTTCCAGAACTTCATCATCATGCCCATGACCTTCCTCTCGGGCGTGTTCTACTCCATCCATTCCCTGCCCGCTTTCTGGCAGCGCGTGAGCCACCTCAACCCGTTCTTCTACATGATCGACGGCTTCCGCTATGGCTTCTTCGGGGTGAGCGACGTGTCGCCCTGGATCAGCCTGGCCCTGGTGGGCAGCGCGCTGGCCCTGGTGAGCGCGATCGCGCTGCACCTGCTCAAGACCGGCTACAAGATCCGGCACTGACGAAACCCCATGACCGCTGAAGAACTGCAATCCCTCATCGCCGCCGGCCTGCCCTGCGAGCACCTCGAAGTCACCGGTGACGGCCGCCACTGGGCGGCGGTCATCGTCTCGCCCGCGTTCGAGGGCCAGCGGCTGATCAAGCGCCACCAGGCCGTCTACGGCACGCTGGGCGGACGCATCCAGACCGACGAGGTGCATGCCCTGTCGATGAAGACCTTCACGCCCGCCGAATGGGCCACACAACCCCGTAACTGACGCGCCCCATGGACAAACTGCGAATCAACGGCGGCCGCACCCTGCAGGGTGAGGTGACCATCTCCGGCGCCAAGAATGCCGCGCTGCCCGAACTGTGCGCCGCGCTACTCACCTCCGAGCCGGTGACGCTGAACAACCTGCCGCGTCTGCAGGATGTGGTCACCATGCGCAAGCTGCTCGACAACATGGGCGTGCAGACGCAGACCCAGGAGGACCGCAGCGGCATCACCCTGCAGGCGGCCGACCCGATCAAGGCCGAGGCGCCGTACGAGCTGGTCAAGACCATGCGCGCGTCGGTGCTGGTCCTTGGCCCGCTGCTGGCGCGCTTTGGTCACGCCCGCGTGTCGCTGCCGGGCGGCTGTGCCATCGGCTCCCGGCCGGTGGACCAGCACATCAAGGGCATGCAGGCCATGGGCGCGGAGATCGTGGTCGAGCACGGCTACATGGTCGCGAAGCTGCCCGCGGGCAAGACGCGCCTGCACGGCGCGCGCATCGCCACCGACATGGTGACCGTCACCGGCACCGAGAACTTCCTCATGGCCGCCGCGCTCGCCCAGGGCGAGACGGTGCTGGAGAACGCGGCGCAGGAACCCGAGATCGGTGACCTGGCGGAAATGCTGATCGCCATGGGCGCGAAGATCGAGGGCCACGGCACCAGCCGCATCCACGTGCAGGGCGTGGACCGCCTGCAGGGCTGCACGCACCAGGTGGTGGCCGACCGCATCGAGACCGGCACTTTCCTGTGCGCCGTGGCCGCCGCGGGTGGCGACGTGGTGCTGCGCCATGGCCGCGCCGACCACCTCGACGCCGTGATCGACAAGCTGCGCGAGGCGGGGGCCCAGATCGAGGCCGGCAAAGACGCGCGTGGTGACTTCATCCGCGTGCGCGCCTCCGGCCGCCTGAAGGCGCAGAGCTTTCGCACCACCGAGTACCCGGGCTTCCCGACCGACATGCAGGCCCAGTTCATGACGCTCAACTGCATCGCCGACGGCGCGAGCAAGGTGACCGAGACCATCTTCGAAAACCGCTTCATGCACGTCAACGAGCTGGTGCGGCTGGGCGCGCGCATCCAGACGGACGGCAAGGTGGCGATCATCGAGGGCATTCCTCGCCTGTCGGGTGCCACCGTGATGCGCCACCGACCTGCGCGCTTCGGCCAGCCTGGTGATCGCCGGCCTCGTGGCCGACGGTGAAACCATCGTCGACCGCATCTACCACCTGGACCGCGGTTACGACCAGATGGAAGCCAAACTGCGCGGCATCGGCGCGGACATCGAACGCATCAAATGATCACTCTCGCCCTCTCCAAAGGCCGCATCTTCGACGAGACCCTGCCGCTGCTCAAGGCCGCGGGCATCGAGGTGCTGGAAGACCCCGAGAAGTCGCGCAAGCTCATCCTGCCGACCAGCAACCCCGAGGTGCGTGTGGTGCTGGTGCGTGCGACCGATGTGCCCACCTATGTGGAATATGGCGGTGCCGACATCGGCGTGACCGGCAAGGACACGCTGATCGAACACGGTTGCGCAGGGCCTGTACCAGCCGCTGGACCTCCACATCTCGCGCTGCCGCGTGAGCGTGGCGGTGCGCGCCGACTTCGACTACGCCTCGGCCGTGCGCCAGGGTTCGCGCCTGAAGGTCGCCACCAAATACACCACCATCGCGCGCGAGTTCTTCGCGGGCAAGGGCGTGCACGTGGACCTGATCAAGCTCTACGGCAGCATGGAGCTGGCGCCGCTGACCGGCCTGGCCGACGCCATCGTCGACCTGGTCTCCACCGGCAACACGCTCAAGGCCAACCACCTGGTCGAGGTCGAACGCATCATGGACATCAGCGCTCGCCTGGTGGTCAACCAGGCCTCGCTCAAGCTCAAGCAGGCGGCCATCCGACCCATCATCGACGCCTTCGCGCAAGCCATCGAAAAGGATCCCGTCTCCTCATGAGCCTCTCCGCCCGCCCAGCCCGCCTGTCCACCACCGCCGCGGATTTCGAGGCGCAGTTTGCGGCCCGCCTGCATTGGTCGGCCGAGA
The DNA here is from genome assembly GCF_042697355.1 of Hydrogenophaga sp. UC242_50. Taxonomy (NCBI): domain Bacteria; kingdom Pseudomonadati; phylum Pseudomonadota; class Betaproteobacteria; order Burkholderiales; family Comamonadaceae; genus Hydrogenophaga; species Hydrogenophaga sp. UC242_50. The sequence continues at coordinate 5,031,459 of NZ_CP170553.1, read as the reverse complement.
CCGACGGGGCGATCGAGCAGCGCGTGGCCGACATCCTGGCCGATGTGCGCGAGCGCGGCGATGCGGCGGTGCTGGAATACACGGCGCGCTTCGACGGCCTGACGGCGGACGGCATGGCCGACCTGGAGTTGACGCAAGCCGACTTCAAGGCCGCGTTCGATGGCCTGCCCTCGGCCCAGCGCGAGGCCTTGCAGGCCGCCACGCGCCGCGTGCGCAGCTACCACGAAGCGCAGAAGAAGGCCGGCGGCGAAAGCTGGAGCTACCGCGACGAGGACGGCACCTTGCTGGGCCAGAAGGTGACGCCGCTGGACCGCGTGGGCATCTACGTGCCCGGCGGCAAGGCGGCCTACCCGTCCAGCCTGATCATGAACGCCGTGCCCGCGCACGTGGCCGGCGTGCAGGAAATCATCATGGTGGTGCCCACGCCGGTGCGCGGCAGTGCTGCGCACTGGCGGCAGTGGTTCGGACACCTCGGCGCGCGGCGAGCGCAACGACCTGGTGCTCGCTGCGGCCTATGTGGCCGGCGTCACCCGCGCCTTCACCATCGGCGGCGCGCAGGCGGTGGCCGCGCTGGCCTACGGCACGGCCACCGTGCCCAAGGTCGACAAGATCACCGGCCCCGGCAACGCCTACGTGGCCAGCGCCAAGAAGCGCGTGTTCGGCACCGTGGGTATCGACATGATCGCCGGCCCGAGCGAAATCCTGGTGCTGGCCGACGGCAGCACGCCAGCCGAATGGGTGGCGATGGACCTCTTCAGCCAGGCCGAGCACGACGAGTTGGCCCAGAGCATCCTGCTGTGCCCGGACGCGGCCTACATCGACGCGGTGCAGCGCGAGATCGACCGCCTGCTGCCCAGCATGCCGCGCGCGGCCATCATTGCCAAGAGCCTGAACGACCGGGGAGCGCTGATCCACACCCGTGACATGGAAGAGGCCTGCGTGATCAGCAACCGCATCGCGCCCGAGCACCTGGAGGTGTCCAGCAGCGAGCCGCACCGCTGGGAGCCGCTGCTGCGGCACGCGGGTGCCATCTTCCTCGGCGCGTACACCAGCGAAAGCCTGGGCGACTACTGCGCCGGCCCCAACCACGTGTTGCCCACCAGCGGCACCGCGCGTTTTTCCTCGCCTTTGGGCGTGTACGACTTCCAGAAACGCAGCAGCCTGATCGAGGTGAGCCAGGCCGGCGCGCAGAGCCTGGGCGCCATCGCGGCCGAAATGGCCTATGGCGAGGGCCTGCAGGCGCATGCGCGCGCGGCCGAAATGCGGCTCAAGGACGTGCCGCCGATGCGGGGTGCCTCATGAGCCAGAACCCTTTGAACACGATCCGCCAGGACGTGCAGTCCATGCACGCCTACGCCATCCAGGACTCGACCGGCATGGTCAAGCTCGATGCGATGGAGAACCCGTTCGCCCTGCCGCCCGCCCTGCAGGCCGAGTTGGGCGCGCGCCTGGGCGCGGTGGCGATCCACCGCTACCCCGGCGCCCGCATCGACGAGCTCAGGCAGGCACTGGCCCGTCACGTGGACCTGCCTGCGGGCTGCGGCCTTATGCTGGGCAATGGCTCGGATGAACTGATTTCGCTGCTGGCCATGGGCTGCGACCTGCCGGGCGCCACCATCCTGGCCCCCCTGCCGGGTTTCGTCATGTACGCCATGAGCGCCCAGCTGCAGGGGCTGAAATTCGTCGGCGTGCCGCTCACGGCCGATTTCGAGCTGGACGAGCCGGCCATGCTGGCCGCGATGCGCGAGCACAAGCCGGCCATCACCTACATCGCCTACCCCAACAACCCCACCGCCAACCTCTGGAACGCGGACACCATCCGCCGCCTGATCGCCGAGGCGGCCGGTTTCGGTGGCCTGGTGGTGATGGACGAGGCCTACCAGCCGTTCTCTAGCCACAGCTGGCTGGACGAGATCCGCGCCCAGCCGGCGGCCCATGCGCACGTGCTGCTCATGCGCACCCTCTCCAAGTTCGGCCTGGCCGGCGTGCGCATCGGCTACATGGTGGGTGCGCAGGCGCTGGTGCACGAGATCGACAAACTGCGCCCGCCGTACAACGTGAGCGTGCTCAACGCCGAGTGCGCCCTGTTCGCGCTGGAGCACGCCGAAGTTTTCGCCGACCAGGCCTCGCAGATCCGCGAACAGCGCGCTTTGCTGATCGACGCGCTGGCGGCCATGCCGGGCGTCACACCCTTCCCGAGCGAGGCCAACATGGTGCTGGTGCGTGTGCCCGATGCACAACGCTGCTTCGATGCGCTCAAGGCCCAGGGGATTCTGGTGAAGAATGTTTCTAGAATGCATCCTTTGCTGACCCATTGTCTGCGCCTGACGGTGGGTACACCGTCGGAAAACGCCCAGCTGATCCGAGCCCTCCAGACCGCCCTATGACCCAGACGCCTCCCGCCCCCGCCGTGTCCGACCGCGTGGCCCAAGTGCAACGCAACACCTCGGAGACGCAGATCGGCGTGCGCATCAACCTCGACGGCACGGGACAGGCCAGCCTGTCCACCGGCATCGGTTTCTTCGACCACATGCTGGACCAGATCGCCCGCCACGGGTTGATCGACCTCGACGTGCAGGCCAAGGGCGACCTGCACATCGACGGCCACCACACGGTGGAAGACGTGGGCATCACGCTGGGCCAGGCCTTTGCGCAGGCCGTGGGCGACAAGAAGGGCATCCGCCGCTACGGCCACGCCTACGTGCCGCTGGACGAGGCCCTGTCGCGCGTCGTGATCGATTTCTCGGGCCGCCCGGGCCTGCACATGCGCGTGCCGTTCAAGAGCGGCATGGTCGGTGGCTTCGACACGCAGCTCGCCTTCGAGTTCTTCCAGGGCTTCGTCAACCACGCCGGCGTGACCCTGCACATCGACAACCTGCACGGCGAAAACGCCCACCACCAGGCCGAAACCGTGTTCAAGGCTTTCGCCCGTGCACTGCGCATGGCCCTGGAGCGCGACCCGCGCATGGGCGACGTGATTCCCTCGACCAAAGGCTCGCTCTGAGTTCTTCACCCCGATGAAACGCAAGACGGTCGCCGTGGTGGACTACGGCAGCGGGAACCTGCGCTCGGTATCGCAGGCGGTGCAACACGTGGCGCGCGCGCAGGACGTGGAGGTGCGCGTCACCGCCCAGGCCCAGGAGGTGCTGGACGCCGACCGCGTGGTGCTGCCCGGCCAGGGCCACATGGGCGATTGCATGCGTGAGCTTGCCGCGTCCGGTTTGCTGGAGGCCGTGCTGCACGCTGCCGCCCACAAACCGCTGTTCGGTGTCTGCGTGGGCATGCAGATGTTGCTGGACCGCAGCGAGGAAGGACCGACCGACGGCCTGGGCCTGATCCCCGGCGAAGTCGTGCGTTTCCAGCTGGAAGGGCGTTTGCAGGCCGATGGCAGCCGTTTCAAGGTGCCCCAGATGGGGTGGAACCCCGTGTTCCACGAACTGGGCCGGGGCCCGGCCCACCCGCTGTGGTCGGGCATCGCGGACGGCGCCTATTTCTATTTTGTGCACAGCTTCTACGCCCGGCCTGCCCAGGCAGTGCACAGCGTGGGTGAAGCGGACTACGGCGGGCGCTTTGCGGCGGCCATTGCCCGCGATAATATTTTTGCCACCCAGTTTCACCCGGAAAAAAGCGCCGATCAGGGGCTGGCGCTCTACCGCAATTTCCTGTCCTGGAATCCCTGAGTCCATCCGCCCTTCACCCACACCATCATGCTGCTGATTCCTGCCATTGATCTGAAAGACGGCCAGTGCGTTCGCCTCAAACAGGGCGACATGGACCAATCCACGGTGTTCGGCGAAGACCCGGCGGCCATCGCCCGCAGCTGGGTCAACAAGGGCGCGCGCCGTGTGCACCTGGTGGACCTCAACGGTGCCTTTGCTGGCAAGCCCAAGAACGAGCAGGCGATCCGCGCCATCCTCAAGGAGGTGGGTTCGGAAGTGGACGTGCAGCTGGGCGGTGGCATCCGCGACCTCGACACCATCGAGCGTTACCTGGACGCCGGCCTGCGCTACGTGATCATCGGCACGGCGGCGGTGAAGAACCCAGGCTTCCTGCAGGACGCCTGCACGGCGTTCGGCGGCCACATCATCGTGGGCCTGGACGCCAAGGACGGCAAGGTTGCCACCGATGGCTGGAGCAAGCTCACCGGCCACGAGGTGGTGGACCTGGGCAAGAAGTTCGAGGACTACGGCGTCGAAGGCATCATCTACACCGACATCGGCCGCGACGGCATGCTTTCGGGCATCAACATCGAGGCCACCGTCAAGCTGGCGCAGGCGCTGTCGATTCCCGTGATCGCCTCGGGCGGCCTGTCCAACCTGGAAGACATCCGCGCGCTGTGCGCCGTGGAAGACGAAGGCGTCGAAGGCGTGATCTGTGGCCGCTCGATCTACAGCGGCGACCTCGACTTCGAGGCCGCGCAGCAGCTGGCCGACGACCTCAACGGATAACGCAGCCCATGCTTGCCAAGCGCATCATTCCCTGCCTGGACGTCACCGGCGGCCGCGTCGTCAAGGGCGTCAACTTCGTGGAATTGCGCGATGCGGGCGACCCGGTGGAAATCGCCGCCCGCTACAACGAGCAGGGTGCCGACGAACTCACTTTCCTGGACATCACCGCCACCTCCGATGGCCGGGACCTGATCCTGCACATCATCGAGGCCGTCGCTTCGCAGGTCTTCATTCCGCTCACGGTGGGTGGTGGCGTGCGCACGGTGGAAGACGTCCGCCGCCTGCTCAATGCCGGCGCCGACAAGACCAGCTTCAACTCGGCTGCGATCGCCAACCCGCAGGTGATCCGCGACGCGTCGGACAAGTACGGTGCGCAGTGCATCGTGGTCGCGATCGACGCCAAGCGCCGCCAGGGCGACGACCTGGCCCAGCGCGGCGAAGGCTGGGACGTCTACAGCCACGGTGGGCGCAAGAACACCGGCCTGGACGCCGTGGCCTGGGCCTCGAAGATGGCTGACTTCGGTGCCGGCGAAATCCTGCTCACCAGCATGGACCGCGATGGCACCAAGTCCGGCTTCGATCTGGCGCTGACCCGCGCGGTGGCCGACGCGGTGAGCGTGCCGGTGATCGCTTCGGGGGGCGTGGGCAACCTTGACCACCTGGCCGATGGCGTGCAACAGGGTGGGGCGGATGCCGTGCTGGCCGCCAGCATCTTCCACTACGGCGAGTTCACCGTGGCGCAGGCCAAGGCGCGCATGGCCGAACGCGGCATCCCGGTCCGGCGCTGAGGCGTTTCTTCAGAGGTGGTCGCCGCTGTGGCGGGGTGGAAGCTGGCGCTCCAGCCGGTCTTCCAGCTCGCCCACGCTCGCACTCACGCTGTTGCCGGTCTGCTCGATCACCTGGGTCAGCGCGGACTGGACCTGGTCCAGCTTGGTGTGCACCTTCTCCGACAACGCCTGTTCGCGTGCCGTGGTGGCCTGCAGTTCGGTCTGCAGGTATTGCCGCAGCTCGGTGAAGCGCGAAGCTTCGGCCTTGTCGGCCAGCAGGCGCTGGTCGGCCGCCTCGCGGGTGATGCGGCGGACCTCCATCAGATGCAGCGTCTGGTAGTACACCAGCGCGACCAGAAACACCACGAGCACCAGGGCCAGCATGCCCAGCAACACCAGGCCCATGGGCGCTTGCACCTGGGTGAAACCGAAATTGAGCGCGGTGGGTTGCAGGATCTGTTCGAAGTTCAGGGCCACGAAGCCCGCGATGAACAGGATGAAGAGGACCAGGAGCAGGGTGCGGAGTTTCATGGTGTTCCTTGTCATGGTTGGGGACGGGGCGGTGTGCCTCGGACCGGTGCCTGGACCATCCTAACGGCATTCCGGCCGCCAGGGGCGTCAAGCCCGGGCCCCATGGTAGATTCCTGCCATGAACTGGCTCGATGAAGTGAAGTGGGACGCGCAAGGCCTGGTGCCTGTGATCGCGCAGGAAGCCGCCTCGGGCGACGTGTTGATGTTCGCCTGGATGAACCGCGAGGCGCTGCAGAAGACGGCCGAACTGGGCCGTGCGGTCTATTACAGCCGCTCACGCGAACGGCTGTGGTTCAAGGGGGAGGAGTCGGGCCACGTGCAGACCGTGCACGACATCCGCATGGACTGCGACAACGACGTGGTGCTGCTCAAGGTCACGCAACTGGGGCACGAACCCGGCATTGCCTGTCACACCGGCCGCCACAGCTGCTTCTTCCAGCGTTTCGAGGGCGGCCAATGGCACGCCGTCGAGCCCGTGCTTAAAGACCCCGAATCGATCTACAAGTGAACCGACATGTCCACCACCGATGACCTGGCGCGCCTGGCCGCCGTGATCGAAAGCCGCAAACCGGCCAACGGGGGCGATCCCGAAAAAAGCTACGTGGCTCGCCTGTTGCACAAGGGGCCCGACACCTTCCTGAAAAAAATCGGCGAAGAGGCCACCGAGGCGGTGATGGCGGCCAAGGACGCCGACCATGGCGGCGACCCCCAGAAGCTGGTCAACGAAATCGCCGACCTTTGGTTCCACAGCATGATCGCGCTGGCGCACTACAACCTGAGCCCGGCCGACGTGGTGGCCGAACTGGTGCGCCGCGAGGGCCTGAGCGGCCTGGAGGAAAAGGCGATGCGCAAAGTGCTGCAGCGAGAGGCTGCAGCCGGTCCGGAAGCTGGCTGAAAGGAGCTTGTGATGAGCGACATCATTGACGTCAAGGCGGTCGACAGCGAGAAGGCCCAGTCTCTCAAGACGGTGGGCTGGGTCAGCTACCTCTTGCACCTGATCGTGGCCGTGGCGGCGGTGTTGCCCGGCGCGCAGGCCAGCCCGGTGTTGCTCATCATCGCCTTGATCGTCGACCTCGTGAAAAAAAGCGATGCCGAGGGCACCTGGCAAGCGAGCCATTTCTCCTGGCGCATCCGCACCGTCATCTGGGCCGCCGTGCTGTACCTGGTGACCCTGCCGCTGTGGCTGCTGTTCCTGGCGCCCGGCTGGATTGCCTGGTGCCTGATCTCCATCTGGTTCCTCTACCGCATCGTCAAGGGCATGGTGCGCATGAACGCCAGCCAGGCTATGCCCGACTAACACCTCCGATCCCATGAGCGCTCACGACCCGAATTGCATCTTTTGCAAGATCATTGCCGGCCAGATCCCGTCGAAAAAGGTCTACGAAGACGAAGACCTTTACGTCTTTCACGACATCCACCCCTGGGCACCGGTGCATTTCCTCATGGTACCGAAGGCGCACATCCCCTCCATGGCCCAGTTGGGCCCTGAGCACGAGCGGCTGATGGGCCGCATCATGACCCTGGCCCCGCGCCTGGCGCTGGAGCAGGGTTGCAATCCATACCCCGAAGGCGGATTTCGCATCGTGTGCAACAACGGTGGGGAAGGCGGGCAGGAGGTGCACCACCTTCACGTGCACGTGATGGGTGGTCCCCGGCCCTGGTTGCGTGGATAAGTGCCGTCCGGCGGGCCCTGGTATTGCGCCGCGAGGGCGGCTGAACTCCCACCGGGGCTTAGAATCCCACGCATAGCGGCTCTCGCTTCCCTATTTCCTTATCTGGAGTAACTCATGGGTTCGTTTTCCATCTGGCACTGGTTGATCGTGCTGCTGATCGTGGTGATGGTGTTCGGCACCAAGAAGCTCAAGAACATCGGTTCCGATCTGGGCGGTGCGGTCAAGGGTTTCAAGGACGGCATCAAGGAAGGTCGCCAGACCCCCGCCGACAACACGGCGGCGGCCCCCGCAGGGCAGGTGACGCAGGACACCCGCACCGACAAGAACACGATCGACGTCGAAGCCAAGCACAAAAGCTGATGCTCCTGCTGCCCGCGGTGGGTTTGAATACCCTAGGCAGCACCGTTTCCGGGCGGACCTCCCGCCCAACATTGCCCGCAGGATGGCCGACACATGATTGATCTGGGCATTTCCAAGCTCGCCCTCATCGGGGCGGTGGCGTTGATCGTCATCGGCCCCGAAAAGCTGCCTCGCGTCGCCCGCACGGTGGGCGCCCTGCTGGGCAAGGCGCAGCGCTACGTGTCGGACGTCAAGGCCGAGGTCAGCCGCTCCATGGAGCTCGAAGAGCTCAAGAAGATGAAGGACTCGGTGACCGAGGCGGCGCGCGACGTGGAGGCCTCGGTGCAGAGCGGTGCCAACGATTTCGAGAAATCGTGGTCGGACGCGACCGCTGGCCTGGATGGCACGTCCACCACCTATGGTTCCAACGGCTCACTCGAAACCCCACCGGTTTACAAACACCCCAAGAAGAACTGGCGCCTGAAGCAGAAGGCGATGCCCCAGTGGTTCAAGGCCCGCACCGGCGTGCGCACCCGCACCCAGTCGGGTGCGGCCCGCGTGGCCCGGTTCCGGCCCCGCTCCTCTTCCGCTCCCCGTTGATGTCCGATCCCAAAGATTCCACCGACGAACTCGCCGGTTCCGAGCAGCCGTTTGTCCAGCACCTGATGGAGCTGCGCGACCGGCTTCTGTACGGCATCATCGGCCTGGCCATCTGCATGGCCCTGTTGGCCGTCTGGCCCGGCCCCAGCGGGCTGATCGACCTGATCGCGGTGCCTATCCGGGCCCACATGCCGCCCGACGCCAAGCTGATCGCCGTGGGCGTGTTCTCGCCCTTCTTCGTGCCGATCAAGGTGCTGGCGATGGCGGCGCTGCTGCTGTCCCTGCCCTGGTGGATGTACCAGGTATGGGCCTTCGTGGCGCCCGGTCTGTACAGCCACGAGAAGCGCTTCGCCGTGCCCCTGATCGTGCTGGGCAGCTTGCTGGCTTACATCGGCATCGCGTTCGTGCAGTTCTTCGTGCTGGACAAAATGTTCGGCTTCATCCAGAAGTTCACGCCCGCGAGCGTGGCCGCCACGCCCGATATCGCCTCATACGTGGAGGCCATTCTGTCGCTGTACCTCGCCTTTGGCCTGGCGTTCCAGGTGCCCATCGTCGTGGTGCTGCTGGTCAAGATGAACATGGTGACGGTGCAGAAGCTCAAGGAGTTCCGGGGCTACTTCATCGTCGTGGCCTTCGTCATCGCGGCCGTCGTGACGCCGCCGGACGTGATCTCCCAGCTGGCGCTGGCCGTGCCCATGTGCCTGCTCTACGAGCTGGGCATCTGGGGCGCGCAGTGGTTCATCAAGGCGTCGGCCAAGACCGACGAAGAAGCCAAGGAAGAAGAAAAGCCGGCGGCTTGATCGATCCCGCGCTTCAGCGTGGGGTGGCTTGCTGACGCGGCAGGTTGCGCCGGCCCGGTGTGACCTCGATCTTCGTCTTGCCCTCGCGCCGCACCACATCGAGCGACGCGGGCGTGCCCGGCGACAGGTTGCGCCACGGCCGACAGCAGCTGCGCGACGTTGTTCACCGAGCGGCCGGCCACGGCGGTGATCACATCGCCTGGACGAATGCCGGCCTGGGCGGCGGGCCCGTTCTGCAGCACGCCGCTGATGATGACGCCCGTGCCCGGCTGCATGCCGAAGTTCTCGGCGAGTTCGGGGCTCAGGTCCTGGGGCTCCACGCCGATCCAGCCGCGCGTGACCTGTCCGTCCTTCACGATGGCTTCCATCACGCTGCGCGCGGTGGAGGTGGGGATGGCAAAGCCGATGCCCATCGAGCCGCCGGAGCGTGAGTAGATCGCGGTGTTGATGCCCATCAGCTGACCGCTCACGTCCACCAGTGCGCCGCCCGAATTGCCCGGGTTGATGGCGGCATCGGTCTGGATGAAGTTCTCGAAGGTGTTGATGCCCAGCTGGGTGCGGCCAAGCGCGCTGACGATGCCGCTGGTGACGGTCTGGCCCACGCCAAACGGGTTGCCGATGGCCAGCACCTGGTCGCCGATTTCCAGCGCATCGGAGTTGCCCAGGGTGATCACGGGCAGGTCGGTCAGGTTGATCTTCAGGATCGCCAGATCGGTTTCCGGGTCGGTACCGATCACCTCCGCCACGGCCTTGCGGCCGTCGTTGAGGATGACCTCGATCTCGTCGGCTTCTTCGATGACGTGGTTGTTGGTGAGCACGTAGCCGGCAGGACTGACGATCACGCCCGATCCCAGGCCACTTTGCTGCTGCGAGGGGGCCTGGTCGCCAAAGAAAAACCGGAACCAGGGATCCGCGCTTTGCGGGTTGTGGGCTGGCGCCTTGCTGGTGTTGATGCTCACCACGGCCGGCGATGCGGTGCGGGCGGCGGCGCGAAAGCTCCCGGTGCCCTCGACCGTCGCTACCGGCGTGCCCGATGGGGCTTCGAACACGGGCACCACGGCAGTCTGGCGGCCCAGCCATTGGGGCTGCAAGGTGCCCACCACGAACAACGCCGCCACGAGCACAGTGACGGTTTGGGCGAACAGGAGCCAGAGTCGTTTCATGGGGATGTCGAGCGGGTTGAGGAGGGGCGCGGCCTCGGCCGCGTCCGCCGATATTGTCCCGCATATGGGCGTGAACGGCGACGGCTTCAAGACGCGGGCGACCCGGTCGGTGGGGGAGGGGGTGTCAGAATGGAGGACTCCGCCTTGCCCCACGCCGACCGCCCATGCCCGATCCGCGCACCGACCACCCTGCCGTTTCCCGCGCCGCCCTGACCAATGCCCTTGACACGCTGCTGCAGCCAACCCAGTTCAAGGACTATGGGCCGAACGGGTTGCAGGTCGAGGGCCGGGCAGAAGTGCGCAAGCTGGTGAGCGGGGTGACCGCCAGCCGTGCGCTGATCGAGGCCGCCGTGAAGGAGGGCGCCGATGCCATCCTGGTGCACCACGGCCTGTTCTGGCGCGGCCAGGACGGCCGCGTGACCGGCTGGATGAAGCAGCGTCTGGCGCTGCTGCTGGCGCACGACATCAATTTGCTGGCCTACCACCTGCCGCTGGATGCGCACCCCGAGCTGGGCAACAACGCGCAGCTTGCACGTCAGCTGGGAGTGGCCGTGTACGCCGACGCGCGCGGCCGCTTCGGCGAGCAGGCCCTGGGCTTCATGGGCGAGCGCCGCAGCGAGTCGGCCGCCGCACTGGCCGATCATGTGGCCCGGTGCCTGGGGCGTGCAGTGACCTTGGTCGCCGAGCCCGATCGTCCGGTGCGCCATGTGGCGCTGTGCACGGGCGGCGCGCAGGGCTACTTCGAGGCGGCCATCGCGGCCGGTGCGGATGTGTTCATCACCGGCGAAATTTCCGAGCCGCAGGCGCACTATGCCCGCGAATGTGGCGTCTCCTACATCGCCTGCGGCCACCACGCGTCCGAGCGCTATGGCGCGCCTGCCGTCGGTGCCCATGTGGCCGCGCAGCTGGGGCTGGCGCACGTGTTCATCGACATCGACAACCCCGCCTGAAGCGCCACATGCCGCCGTTCCCACCCCCTCCGCTGATTCTGAGCATGGGCGATCCCGCGGGCATCGGGCCCGAGATCATCGCCAAGGCGTTTCGTGAACGGCCGGCGCTGCAGCGCCAGGTGGTGGTGGCCGGCGACGTGGCGACGATGCACCAGGCCTTGCGCGCCACGGCGGCGGAGCGGGGCTCGGCCGCCGAAGCGCTGATGCTGGCCGAAATCGAGGCGTTGTCGGACCTTGACGCGGTGCCTCCGGGATGCATGGCGGTGGTGCAGGCGTGTTCGCTGGCCCGACCGGTGCCCACGGGGCGTGTGAGCGCCGAGGCCGGGCTGGCGGCAGCCGACTGCATTCGGTGGGCCGCACAGGCGACCCTGTCGGGACGAGCCCGAGCCCTGGTGACCGCGCCCATCCACAAGGAAGCGCTGGCGGCGGCCGGTGTCGACCACCCGGGTCACACCGAGTTGCTGCAGGCGCTCGCGGCGGCGCACGCCGGCGTGCCGATCTCTGCGCTACCGGTGCGCATGATGCTGAGCTGCCCCGGGTTGAGCACCGTCCTGGTGAGCATTCATGTGTCCTTGCAGCAGGCGCTGCAAGCCGTGACGCAGGCCCAGGTGCTGCAGACCATCCGCATCACCGACGCGCATTTCCGGCGAACCGGGCTGGCCGCGCCACGCATCGCGGTGGCCGGGCTGAACCCGCACGCGGGGGAGGGGGGATTGTTCGGTCGGGAAGAAATCGAGACCATTGCGCCGGCGGTGGCACAGGCGCAACAGGAAGGTGTGCAGGCCAGTGGGCCGCACGCGCCCGACACGGTGTTCATGCGCGCCCGCCAGGGGGCTTTTGACGTGGTGGTGGCGATGTACCACGACCAGGGACTCATTCCCGTCAAGCTGCTGGGTCTGGAGCACGGCGTGAACACCACGCTGGGCCTGCCTTTCGTGCGCACCAGCCCCGACCACGGCACGGCGTTCGACATCGCCGGCACCGGCCAGGCCAGCGCCACCAGCCTGCTGGCGGCCATCGACGCGGCCCTGGCAGCCACGGGCGTCTGAGGCATGAAAAACGCCGCAGCCCCGTGAGGGGTGCGGCGTGGTCGGAAGCGGCTGACGCTTACTTGCGCAGGCTGTCGCGGATCTCGCGCAGCAGGGCGATGTCTTCGGGCGTTGCGGGCGGCTCGGCCGGGGCGGCGGGCGCTTCGCGCTTGAGGCGGTTGATCTGCTTGACCATGATGAAGATGATGAACGCCATGATGGTGAAGTTCAGCGCCACCGTGATGAAGTTGCCGTAGGCCAGGGTCGGCACACCGGCCGCTTTCAGGCCGGCCAGCGTCGCGGGCGTGCCCTCGGGCACTTTGCCGAGCGCGAGGTACAGGTTGGTGAAATCCAGGCTGCCGAAGATGGCGCCCACGATGGGCATGATCACATCGTCGACCATGGAAGTGACGATCTTGCCGAAAGCCCCGCCGATGATCACGCCCACGGCGAGGTCGATCACGTTGCCCTTGACGGCAAATTCCTTGAACTCTTGCAACATGCCCATGAGGTCCTCCGGTTGGCGAGTGATTGAAATGGATGGCGGAAAGTCGAGAGGCATTCTCACACAGTCGTGCGTGGCGTCCGCTGGTATCGAGCGCTCCCGGGCAATAGCCAAGTCCCACACCCCGACAAGCGGTAAAGCCCCTTGACTGCTCCAGTACAATGCCGGGTTGTCCCTAGTGTCCCGTCTCGACCCCATTGAAAGATCCCCATGAGTGAAGCAACCGCCGGTGCGACTGTCGATCGCAGCCGCAGAACCTGGCTGATCACCTCCTGCGCCATGGGTGGTGCTGGTGCAGCCGCCGTCGCCGTTCCCTTCGTGAGCACCTTCCAGCCGTCCGAGCGGGCCAAGGCCGCCGGGGCCGCCGTGGAAGTGGACATCTCCGGCATCCAGCCGGGAGAAAAGATCGTTGTCGAATGGCGCGGCAAGCCGGTGTGGATCTTGCGTCGCACGCCCGAGCAGCTCGCCGCGCTCGAGACCATCGAGGGTCAACTGGCCGATCCGAACTCGGACCGCACGGCCTACCCGACGCCGGCCTACGCCAAGAACCGCCACCGTTCCATCAAGCCCGAATTCCTCGTGACCGTGGGCATCTGCACCCACCTCGGTTGTTCCCCCGGCGACAAGCTCACCCCCGGCCCGCAGCCTTCGCTGCCGGACGACTGGAAGGGCGGCTTCCTGTGCGCCTGCCACGGCTCCACCTTCGACGTGGCCGGCCGCGTGTTCAAGAACAAGCCGGCGCCCGACAACCTGGAAGTGCCGCCGCACTACTACCTGTCCGACACCACTTTGCTGGTGGGTGAAGAGAAGCAGGCCTGAGCGGCACTGACAGACAACGGATCACAGAGGCATCCCCATGGCTGAATTCAAAGAAATTTCCCCCGACGCGCCGATCGGTCAGAAAGCGCTGAACTGGATCGACAACCGGTTCCCGGCATCCAAGCTGTACAAGGAGCACCTCTCCGAGTACTACGCGCCCAAGAACTTCAACTTCTGGTACTTCTTCGGCTCGCTGGCCCTGCTGGTGCTCGTGATCCAGATCGTCACCGGCATCTTTCTGGTGATGCACTACAAGCCCGACGCCAATCTCGCCTTCGCGTCGGTCGAGTACATCATGCGCGACGTGCCCTGGGGCTGGCTGATCCGCTACATGCACTCCACCGGCGCCTCGGCGTTCTTCGTGGTGGTGTACCTGCACATGTTCCGCGGCCTCATCTACGGCAGCTACCGCAAGCCGCGCGAGCTGGTCTGGGTGTTCGGCTGCGCGATCTTCCTGTGCCTGATGGCCGAGGCCTTCATGGGCTACCTGCTGCCCTGGGGCCAGATGTCCTACTGGGGCGCCCAGGTGATCGTCAACCTGTTCTCCGCCATTCCCTTCGTCGGTCCCGACCTGGCGCTGCTGATCCGCGGCGACTTCGTGGTGGGCGACGCCACGCTGAACCGCTTCTTCAGCTTCCACGTGATCGCTGTGCCGTTGGTGCTGCTGGGTCTGGTGGTCGCTCACCTGATCGCCCTGCACGAAGTGGGCTCCAACAACCCCGACGGTGTGGAGATCAAGGCCACCAAGGATGCATCGGGCAAGCCGCTGGACGGCATCCCGTTCCACCCGTACTACACCGTGCACGACATCCTGGGCGTCTCGGTCTTCCTGATGGTGTTCTCGGCGATCATCTTCTTCGCCCCCGAGTTTGGCGGCTACTTCCTCGAGTACAACAACTTCATCCCGGCCGACCCGCTGGTGACGCCGCTGCACATCGCGCCGGTCTGGTACTTCACGCCGTTCTACTCGATGCTGCGTGCCATCACCACCGAAATGATGTACGCCCTGGTGGCGATCGTCGTCATCGCGGCGGTCCTGGGTGCGCTCAAGGCCAAGGTGTCCGGCGCGATCAAGGGTGGCATCGTGATCGCCGCACTGGTGCTGGTGGCGCTGATGCTGTCCATCGATGCCAAGTTCTGGGGCGTGGTCGCCATGGGTGGCGCCGTCATCATCCTGTTCTTCCTGCCCTGGCTTGATCACAGCCCGGTCAAGTCCATCCGCTACCGCCCGAACTGGAACATCTGGCTGTACACGGTGTTCGTGATCAACTTCCTGATCCTCGGTTATCTCGGGGTGCAACCGCCGTCGCCCATTGGCGAGCGGGTGTCCCAGTTGGGTACGCTGTTCTACTTCGGCTTCTTCCTGCTGATGCCCTGGTGGAGCCGCATCGGCGAATTCAAGCCGGTGCCCCAGCGCGTCACGTTCCAGCCCCACTGAACCCACAGAGCCAATCCGGAGAGTCAAGCAAATGAAAAAAATCCTCTTGGGCTTCATGCTGGCCCTGGGCTTGTCGGGCGCGGCGCTGGCCGCTGGTGGAAACTTCCCCCTGGACAAGGCGCCTCAGCGCACCAACGACATGGCCGCCCTGCAGAACGGCGCCAAACTGTTCGTCAACTACTGCCTGAGCTGCCACTCGGCGGCGTTCATGCGCTACAACCGCCTGCGCGACATCGGCCTGAACGACAAGCAGATCGCTGAGAACCTCACCTTCACGACCGACAAGATCGGTGACACGATGAAGGCCGCCATCGATCCGAAGCAGGCCAAGCAGTTCTTCGGCGTGAACCCGCCCGACCTCAGCCTGATCGCCCGTTCGCGCTCCAGCGGCGCGGGCACCGGTGCCGACTACGTCTACACCCTGCTGCGCACCTACTACCGCGACGACACCAAGCCGACCGGCTGGAACAATCTGGTGTTCCCGAACATCGGCATGCCCCACCCGCTGTGGGAGCTGCAAGGCGAGCGCCGTCCGGTGCACGAGAAGGTGATGAGCCACGGCCACGAGGTGGACCGCGTCAAAGGCTGGGAGCAGGTCAAACCCGGCACCCTGAGCGATGCGCGCTACGAAGAAAACGTTGGCGACCTGGTGGCCTACCTGCAGTGGATGGCCGAGCCTTCCCAGAACTCCCGCGTGCGCATCGGCGTGTGGGTGATGCTGTTCCTGGCGGCTTTCACCATCGTGGCCTGGCGCTTGAATGCGGCCTTCTGGAAAGACGTCAAATAATCCGATCCGGCTGGGGCGGTCTCATGGGAGGCCGGCCCGACCGTTCCACAGTGGTTTGCAATGCCCGACGGGCATGTTCGCAAGCCACTGTTTTTTGCTTTAAGGAGACTCCCACATGATGGTCTTGTATTCGGGCACCACCTGCCCTTACTCCCACCGCTGCCGTTTCGTGCTGTTTGAAAAAGGCATGGATTTCGAGATCCGGGACGTCGACCTGTACAACAAGCCTGAAGACATCAGCGTGATGAACCCGTATGGCCAGGTGCCTATCCTGGTCGAACGCGATCTCATCCTGTACGAATCGAACATCATCAACGAGTACATCGACGAACGCTTCCCGCATCCCCAGCTGATGCCCGGCGACCCGGTGGACCGCGCGCGCGTGCGCCTGTTCCTGCTGAACTTCGAGAAAGAGTTGTTCACGCACGTGTCGATGCTCGAATCGCGCAGCACCAAGGGCAACGAGAAAGCGCTGGAGAAGGCCCGTTCGCACATCCGCGATCGCCTGACCCAGCTCGCACCGGTGTTTCTGAAGAACAAGTTCATGCTGGGTGACAATTTCTCCATGCTGGACGTGGCCATCGCCCCCCTGCTGTGGCGCCTGGATTTCTACGGCATCGAACTCAGCAAGAACGCCGCTCCCCTGCTCAAGTACGCCGAGCGCATCTTCTCGCGCCCGGCCTACATCGAGGCGCTCACGCCGTCCGAAAAGGTGATGCGCAAGTAAACGGCACGCGGTCCCGCAGGGGACCAAGCCAGAAACTTCATGAGTACCTTCGAACCGGAAATCCCCTCCACGCGGCCGTACCTGATCCGTGCCTTGCACGAATGGTGTGCCGACAATGGGTTCTCGCCCTACATCGCCGTCCAGGTCGATGCGTCGGTGCGGGTGCCCATGGAGTTCGTGAAGAACGGTGAGATCGTGCTCAACGTGAGCATGGAAGCCACCAGCTCGCTCAAGCTGGGCAATGAATTCATCGAATTCAAGGCCCGGTTCGGCGGGGTGGCGCGCG
Source organism: Hydrogenophaga sp. UC242_50 (assembly GCF_042697355.1). NCBI lineage: Bacteria > Pseudomonadati > Pseudomonadota > Betaproteobacteria > Burkholderiales > Comamonadaceae > Hydrogenophaga > Hydrogenophaga sp. UC242_50. The sequence goes on along the minus strand of NZ_CP170553.1, from coordinate 5,014,598 downwards.
AGATCATTGTGCCGATCAGCCATGTGATCGCCATTTATGCGCGCGAGAACGGCCAAGGCATGGCCTTTCCAGCGCCGCCCGCGGCGGCCGTTTCCTCCCGGCCCGCCGTGGACGCCGCTGTGGTGCCCGATGCACCTTCGGGTGTCGAAGAGGCCTCCGACGGTCCCGCCCGTGGCTCGCTGCGGTCCGTTCCCAGCGATGGCGCGCCCGCGTCGGGTGATCTGCCCGATCCACCGGCAGGCCCTGGTCGGCCGGGCGGCAGGCCCCAGCTCAAGCGCGTCAAGTAGAATTTTTCGTTCAACCCGCCGCTTTAGCTCAGTTGGTAGAGCAATCGCCTTGTAAGCGATAGGTCGTCTGTTCGAGTCAGACAAGCGGCACCAGGCACCGCCCGCGCAGGCTCAGGGCGCGCTCATCGTCCCGGCGTTTGGACTTTGATGCGGATTGCGTTAACCTGCGCACCCCTTTGGGTCAAAGCCAGTTGCAGCGAAGGCAGCAAATGGCGCAGTTTGGTCGACGCGGCGGAACTGGCCACCAGCAGGCACCACTCCTGATCTTGCAAGGGGCCGGCCAGCACATGCGGACGCAAGCTGGCGGGGATCAGGTGTTGCACCTGATCCAGGCACCAACGGGACTCCCGGATGCGCTCCTGCAGCGCGGCGAGCGTGGGCGCAGCTCCCACGGCCTGCTCCAGGCTGAGCATGGTGTTGTGGGATCGGGGGACGGTAGACATGCGATGAAGGTGGCCTGGTTGAATCTGGGCAGCCTGGAAAGGTAGAGCAGTGCACATCATTATCACGGACGCCTGGCTGGCCAAGAGCCGCGCCATGCACCTCAGTGGACTCAAGCTCGTCGGTGTCGGCGTGCTCGCGTCGGTGCTGCTGATGCTGGGGGCGATCACCACGTACCACTGGGTGTTTCTGGAGGGGGTGCGCCAGGGCTGGCCCGGGTTTGCGCCGGTGGCGCGGCTGGTGCACCAGGACGAAGCCAATACCCAGAACGCCTACATGCGCGCCAACCTCGACGCCATGGCCCGCAAGCTGGGCGAAATGCAGGCGCGCATGGTGCAGATCGACTCGCTGGGTGAACGGGTCGCAGGCCTGGCGGGCCTGAGCCCGGCGGAGTTCAAGCCCAAGCCAGGTGCCGGCGGCGCGCTGGTGGGGGGCCGTGACCTGAGCATGGACGAATTGATGGGTGCGCTGGAGCGGATCGACCAGACCAGCGGTTCGAGGGTGGACTGGTTGACGGTGGTGGAGTCGCGCCTGTTCGACCAGAAGATCCAGCGCACGATGGTGCCGACCGAGCAACCGGTGGCGGGCGTGCAGGTGGGGTCGCCGTTTGGCTTTCGCATCGACCCCATCACCGGGCGCTCCGCCCTGCACACGGGCCTGGATTTCCCGTCCGATCCGGGCACCCCCATCCTGGCCGCCGCGGGCGGGATGGTGGTGGTGCAGGAATACCACCCTGCCTACGGCAACATGGTGGAAGTGGACCATGGCAACGACCTCATCACCCGCTATGCCCACGCCTCGAAGGTGCTGGTCAAGAAGGGCGATATCGTGAAGCGGGGCCAGAAGATCGCGGAAGTGGGCTCCACGGGACGCTCCACCGGGCCGCATCTGCACTTCGAAGTCTGGGTCTCGGGCGTGCCCCAGGATCCGCAGCGCTTCCTGGCCGCGGGCGAAAACATGGCCGTGCGCCAAGGCCACAGGGCCCGGACCCCGCAGGCCCTGAGCGCGGGGCAGGTGCGGCGGGTAAAATGCGCGCTTTGCTCTTGAAAGCCCTGCGTCCGTCGGCACATCACGGGTAGTTTCCCGTCGTTTGCTCTCCGGGTTCGCGAGAGCCCTCCTACCTCCAATTGCCTGCCCGGAATCCACAGGGTGTCCGGCGCAGGCCCGCACGTATCGCCACAAACTTCCTCACCAAAATCTTTGGTAGCCGCAATGACCGTCTTCTGAAGACCTATCGCAAGACGGTGGAGCGCATCAATGGACTGGAGTCGAAGTTCGAGCAGCTCAGCGACGACGAGTTGAAGGCGCAGACAGAGGCGTTCAAGCAACGCATCGCCCAGGGCGAAGCCCTGGAGGCCTTGTTGCCCGAGGCGTTTGCCGTGGTGCGCGAAGCGAGCAAGCGCGTCATGAAAATGCGCCACTTCGACGTGCAACTGATGGGGGGCCTGGCGCTGCACCATGGCAAGGTGGCCGAGATGCGCACCGGCGAAGGCAAGACGCTGACCGCCACGCTGCCGGTCTACCTCAACGCACTGACAGGCAAGGGTGTTCACGTCGTCACCGTCAACGACTACCTGGCCAGCCGCGATGCCCAGTGGATGGGCCGGCTGTACAACTTCCTCGGCCTGACCGTGGGCATCAACCTGCCTCAGGCGCCGCGCGAGGACAAGCAGGCCGCCTACCGCGCCGACATCACCTACGGCACCAACAACGAATACGGCTTCGACTACCTGCGCGACAACATGGTCTACGAGGCCGCCGACCGCGTGCAACGGGGCCTGAACTACGCGATCGTGGACGAGGTGGATTCCATCCTGATCGACGAGGCCCGCACACCCCTGATCATCAGTTGCGCAGGCCGAAGACCAGACCCAGGTCTACCTGGCGATCAAGCAGCTGGTGCCCCACCTGGTGCGACAGGAGGGCGAGGCCGATCCGCGCACGGGTGAAGGGGTGATCAAACCCGGCGACTTCACCGTGGACGAGAAGGCGCATTCCATCCACATGACCGAGCAGGGCCATGAGAATGCCGAGCGCCTGCTGAGCCAGGCCGGCCTGTTGCCCGAAGGGGCTTCGCTGTACGACCCCGCCAACATCGCGCTGCTGCACCACCTGGTGACCTCGCTGAAGGCGCACCACCTCTACCACCGCGATCAGCACTACGTGAACCAGAACGGCGAGATCGTCATCGTCGACGAGTTCACGGGCCGTCTGATGTCGGGCCGTCGCTGGAGCGACGGCCTGCACCAGGCCGTGGAAGCGAAAGAAGGCGTGGCCATCCAGCCAGAGAACCAGACGCTGGCGTCCATCACCTTCCAGAACTATTTCCGTCTCTACAGCAAACTCTCGGGCATGACCGGCACGGCCGACACCGAGGCCTACGAATTCCAGGAGATCTATGGCCTGGAGACGGTGGTGATCCCGCCCAACCGGCCGAGCAAGCGCAACGACCAGCTGGACCGGGTCTACAAGACCACCAAGGAAAAGTACGTCGCGGCGATCGAGGACATCCGCGAGTGCCACGAGCGCGGCCAGCCGGTGCTGGTGGGCACTTCGTCGATCGAGAACTCCGAGATCATCGCCAGCCTGCTGCAGGCCGAAAAGCTGCCGCACGAGGTGCTCAACGCCAAGCAGCACGCCCGTGAGGCCGACATCATCATCCAGGCCGGCCGGCCTGGCGCGATCACCATCGCCACCAACATGGCCGGTCGCGGTACCGACATCGTGCTCGGCGGCAACCTCGAGAAGATGGTCGATGCGGTGCAGAACGACGAGTCACTCGACGACGCGACCAAGGCGGCCCGCATCGAGACGATCCGCCAGCAATGGCAACAGGACCACGAGAAGGTCAAGGCGCTGGGCGGTCTGCGCATCATCGCGACCGAGCGCCACGAATCGCGCCGCATCGACAACCAGCTGCGCGGCCGTTCGGGCCGCCAGGGCGACCCTGGCTCCTCGCGTTTCTATCTGAGCCTGGACGACTCGCTCATGCGCATCTTCGCGGGCGACCGCGTGCGCGCGATCATGGACCGCCTGAAGATGCCCGAGGGCGAGGCGATCGAAGCCGGCATCGTCACACGCAGCATCGAGAGCGCGCAGCGCAAGGTCGAGGCGCGCAACTTCGACATCCGCAAGCAGCTGCTGGAGTACGACGACGTTTCCAACGACCAGCGCAAGGTGATCTACCAGCAGCGCAACGACATTCTGGACGCCACGTCGCTGCGCGCGCAGATCGATGCACTGCGTGAAGGCTGCTTCACCGACCTCGTGCACCAGTACGTGCCCGAGGGCAGTGTGGAAGAGCAATGGGACCTGCCCACGCTCGAGCGTGTGCTGCGCGAGGAGTGGGCCGTGGAAGCGCCCGTGTCCAGCTGGGTGGCCGATGCGGAAGCCATCGATGTCGAGGAAATCGTCGAGCGCGTGCAGGCGGCGGCCAAGACGGTCTTCGAGGGCAAGGTGGCGCTGGTGGGCGAGGAGAACTTCACCCAGTTCGAGCGCGTGGTGCTCCTTCAGACCATCGACAGCCAATGGCGCGAACACCTCTCGGCCCTGGACTACCTGCGTCAGGGCATCCACCTGCGGGGCTATGCGCAGAAGCAGCCGAAACAGGAGTACAAGCGCGAGGCTTTCATGCTGTTCGGCCAACTGCTCGACAGCGTCAAAAACGACGTCACCCGCGTGCTCATGAACGTGCGCGTGCAATCGGCCGAACAGATGGCCGAGGCGGCCGAGCGGCTGGAAGAGCGCGCCGAGCAGATCGCCAACGTGACCTACACCGCCCCGACCGAAACGGGCGAGGCCGAGACCATCGCCGATGCGGCCATTGCCGCGGCCGCGCGCCCTGCGGGCGACGTGCCGCGCGTGGGGCGCAACGATCCCTGCCCCTGTGGCAGCGGCAAGAAATACAAGCACTGCCACGGCAAGCTGGACTGACGGTGGCGTGAGGGCGGCCCCCCAGGGTGCCCGCCGTCGCGCGGCCGTCGGACATCACGGTACATCCACGGAGTTCACATGCCTGTTCAACTCAACGCCCCCTCGCCACCGATCTGCTGCCCGTCGCGGGTGTGCGCATCGGTGTGGCGCAGGCGGGCATCCGCAAGGCCAACCGCAAAGACCTCACGGTGTTCCTGCTCGATGAAGGCTGCGCCGTGGGCGCGGTGTTCACGCAGAACCGCTATGCGGCCGCACCGATTCAGGTGTGCCGGGACCACCTGGCGTCCGGGCAGTCGATCCGCGCGCTGGTGATCAACACCGGAAACGCGAACGCCGGCACCGGTGAACCGGGCCTGGCCAACGCACGCCAGACCTGCACCGCGCTGGCGCGCTCGCTCGGTCTGCACCACGAACAGGTGCTGCCGTTCTCGACGGGCGTGATCATGGAGCCGCTGCCGCTGGACCGTCTGCTGGCCGGCCTGCCGCTGGCGCTGGCTGACGCGGCACAGCCTCAGACCGAGGGCGGCGCGCAATGGCTCTCCGCGGCTCAGGGCATCATGACCACCGACACCTTGCCCAAGGCCTTCAGCCAGCGCTTCGAGCTGGACGGGCGGACCCTCAGCGCCACCGGCATTGCCAAGGGCGCGGGCATGATCCGGCCCAATATCGCCACCATGCTGGGTTTCCTGGCCACGGACGCCGCCGTCGCGCCCGAGCTGATGAATGCGCTGGCGCGCCGCCTGGCCGATGCTTCCTTCAACCGCGTCACCGTGGACGGCGACACCAGCACCAACGACTCCTTTGTCGTGGTGCGCACCGGGCGGGCGGGCAACACACCCATCACCGATCTGGAGAGCCTCGCAGGGCGTGCGCTGCTGGCGGCACTCACCCCGGTGGCGCGGCAGTTGGCGCATGCCATCGTGCGCGACGGCGAAGGCGCCACCAAGTTCATCACCGTGCAGGTGGACGGTGGCCGCGACGCCTCGGAATGTCTGCTGGCCGCGTACGCGGTCGCTCACTCGCCCCTGGTGAAGACGGCGTTCTTCGCCAGCGACCCGAACCTGGGCCGCATCCTGGCAGCGGTGGGCTACGCGGGCATTCACGACCTGGATGTCAACGGCATCGATCTGCACCTTGGTGACGTGCATGTGGTCAGCGCCGGTGGGCGCCACCCGGCCTACAAGGAAGAGGACGGCCAGCGTGTCATGAAGCAAGCCGAGATCCTGGTGCGAATCGGGCTGGGCCGGGGCACGGCGAGCGAGACCGTGTGGACCTGCGACTTCAGCCACGAGTACGTGACCATCAACGCCGACTACCGGTCATGAACGAGCACTTCGAACGCCTGCTGCAGCGCGCCGAGCAGCTCATCACCCGGATCGAGGCGGTGCTGCCGCAGCCCATGTCGGCGCCCGACTGGGCCGCCGCCGTGGCCTGGCGTTACCGCAAGCGCAGCAGCGGCCATGGCGTGCTGGAGCCGGTGCGACACGTGGGTGCGATGCGCCTGGACGATCTGCAGGAGATCGACGGGCAGAAGGAAAAAATCCAGCGCAACACCCTGCAGTTCGTGCAGGGGCTGCCGGCCAATAACGTGTTGTTGACCGGTGCCCGCGGTACCGGCAAGTCCTCGCTGGTGCGCGCCTGCCTCAACGAATACGCGCCGCAAGGCCTGCGGCTGATCGAGGTGGACAAGTCCGACCTGGTGGATTTGCCCGACATCGTCGAAGTGGTGGCTGAGCGGCCCGAGCGTTTCATCGTGTTCTGCGACGACCTCAGTTTCGAGGATGGCGAGCCAGGCTACAAGGCGCTCAAGTCCATCCTGGATGGCTCGGTTTCGGCCGCGAGCCCCAACGTGCTGATCTACGCCACCAGCAACCGCCGCCACCTGCTGCCCGAGTACATGAAGGAAAACCTCACCTACACGCACACGGCGGATGGCGAGGTGCACCCGGGCGAGGTGGTGGAGGAAAAGATTTCCCTGTCGGAGCGCTTCGGCCTCTGGGTGAGCTTCTACCCGTTTAGCCAAGACGAGTACCTCACCATCGTCGCGCAGTGGCTCAGCTCGATGGGTGTGCCTGCCGCTGACATTGCGGCGGCGCGGCCCTTGGCACTGGTCTGGGCACTGGAGCGCGGTTCGCGCAGCGGTCGGGTGGCCTACCAGTTCGCGCGCGACTACGCGGGCACCCACGCCATCCAGGCATGAGCGCGCCAGTGCTGGTGGTCGATGCCGACCAGGACGCGCCGCGTCCTGCCGACCGGCCCGTGGTGGACGTGGCCGTTGGCGTGCTGATCGCTCCCGATGGTGCTTTCCTGCTGACATCCCGTCCACCGGGCAAGGTGTATGCCGGGTACTGGGAGTTTCCGGGCGGCAAGCTGGAGGCGGGTGAAACCGTGGAGCAGGCGCTGCGGCGCGAACTTCAGGAAGAGATCGGCCTGACCATCGGCACCGCGCACATCTGGAAAGTGTCGATGGTGGACTACCCGCATGGACTGGTGCGGCTGCATTTCTGCAAGGTGCGCGACTGGACCGGTGAGCTGCAGATGCGCGAAGGCCAGCAGTTTGGCTGGCAAACCCTGCCGGTGTCGTGTGCCCCTGTGCTGGCCGGTACCGTGCCTGTGCTGGAATGGCTGGCGGCCGAACAGACGGTTTGAGGTCGGTCTGCTGAACCGCGGGAGGCGGTTTCAGCTTTGTTCGAAGCCGGGGTCGCTCTGACCTTCCTTTTCCGGCAGGCCGAATTCCTCGTTCGCCCAGGCACCCAGATCCATCTGCTTGCAGCGCTCGCTGCAGAACGGACGGTACGCGTTGCTCGGCGCGTAGATGCTGGGCCCGCCGCAATTCGGGCAGCGGACGGTTCTGACGGATGTGTGGGTGGCTTTGTCGCTCACGGCCGACCTCAGGCGCACAGGGTCAGTTCAAACGCGGCGTCCTCCTGCGCTGGATGCAGGCGGTCGTCTTCGCCGTGGCGCATCAGGCGCACCGACAGCATCAGCCGGTTGCCGCTGATTTCGGGGATGAGCCCCGTGGACGGGTCGATGCGCAAGCGCAGCAGCTGGAAGCTGCGGCCCTGCGGCAGGGTCAGCTGGAACTGCGCACCCGGCGCGACCACCTTCTGGGCCGAACCCGATTCGCGCAGCATCTTGAGCAACTGCACGATGGACTCGGCCAAGGGCGCCAGCGGTACCGACCAGCGATGCAGATCGGCCCGGCGTTCCTCCGCGCTCCGGTGCTGCCAGTGGTAGTAGCCGGGCAGATCAAACTCGCAGGTGCCGCCTGGAATGCCGATGCGGCTGCGGATGCTCATCAGCCAGTCGTTCTCAGTCAGGGCCTGGCCGGTCTTGCCGGTCATTTCGCTCAGTTGCGTGAAGCAGTCTTCCAGCTTCTGGATGACCTCTTCCAGGGCCTGCTCCGCGATCATCGGATTGCCGCGAAAACCGATGAGTTGCTGCTTGTGCCGGTCCAGATCCTTGAGCACATCCGACTTCATGTCGGCCCGGGCCGCCACGTCCATGATCTCGAAGATGGTCTGGATCGCATAGTGGTGATCCAGCGGGTGGCTGCGGGGCACCAGTTCCACCATGCGACGAAACAGCTGTTCAAGCCGCAGGTAGGTGCGAATGCGTTCGTTGAAGGGGTAGTCGTACAGGATCACGGCAGCGGGGCGGTCGCGGGACGGAGCGGCGGGTGGGGGTTCATCATAGCCCGAACCGCTTGGCCAGGGCCTCAGCGGCGCGCTCCAGCAGGGCCAGGTCGTCGGCGTCGTTGAAGACCACGAGGTCGGCCGCGGCCAGGCGCAAGGCACGCGGACTCTGGTTGCGCATCACGGCTTCGGTGGTGGTGGCGTCCCATCCACTGCGAGCGTTCACGCGGCGGATCTGCGTGGTGGGCGAGCAGTCGACCACCAGCACGCGGTCCAGCTGAGGCCGCCAGCGTGGGGACTCGACGAGCAGAGGCACATCGAACACCAGACAGGCAGAGGCCGATGCCTGGGCCTGGCGCTGGATTTCCGCGCCCACCAGCGGATGGATGATGTGCTCCAACGTGTGGCGGGCTTCGGGGTGTGCGAACACGTGATCGCGCATGCGCTGCCGGTCGAGGGCGCCATCTGGAGCCAGGAATGCCGGGCCAAAGGTGTGTGCGATGGCGGGCATCGCGGCGCCGCCGGCTTCGGTGCTGCGGCGGGAGATGGCGTCGGCATCGATCACACCGGCGCCACGGGCCTGCAGCAGGCGCGCCAGCGTGCTCTTGCCACTGCCAATGCCACCGGTGAGTCCCAGCCGCAGGGGCGGCCTGTGAGGCGTCTGGCTCACAGGCCGATGGCGGCCAGAATGGCCGAAGGGCCAAAGACCATCGAGGTCAAGCCGGCCAATGCCAGGAAGGGGCCGAAAGGCACATAGCCTCCCTCGCGCAGGTTGCCTTTGAGTTTGATGGCGATGCCCACCACGGCACCGATCACCGAGGCCATCAAGATCACCGGGATCAACGCTTGCCAGCCGAACCACGCGCCGAAGGCGGCGAAGAGCTTGAAGTCACCGTAGCCCATGCCTTCCTTGCCCGTGATCAGCTTGAAGGCCCAGTACACCAGCCAGAGCGACAGGTAGCCTGCCACAGCCCCCCAGAGAGCGTCCGGGAGCGCGGTGCCTGTCAGTCGCAGACCTGCTGCGCACAGGCCGGCCCACAGCAAGGGAAGGGTGATGTCGTCGGGCAGCAGCGTGGTGTCCCAGTCGATGCACGCGAGTGCCAGCACCGCCGCAGAAAAGCCGCACCAGGCCAGGGCCTCCCAGCCCAGCCCCCATTGCCACCCGCACCAGGCGAACAGGACCGCGGCCGTCAACTCTACCGCCGGATAGCGTACGCTGATCGGCGCGTTGCACTGGCTGCATTGGCCGCGCAACGCGAGGTAGCTGAACACCGGGATGTTCTCGAACCAGCGGATCTGATGTCCGCAATGCGGGCAGCGCGAGCGCGGCACCATCAGGTTGAATGTTTCAGCTTCTGGTGAGGCCGCTGCCGGATTCTCTACCGTGTTCTGAAGATCCGCGCATTCGGCCGCCCAGCGCAGTTCCATCATCTTGGGCAGGCGGTGAATCACCACATTGAGAAAGCTGCCCACCAACAAGCCGAGCAAGCCCAGCAGCGCCGCGCCCGGCACGCCCGCTTCCGCCAGCATCAAACCACCTGGCCCAGCTTGAAGATGGGAAGGTACATCGACACCACGATACCGCCAATGACGGTCCCCAGCACAACGATGATGATGGGCTCCATCAGGCTGGAGATGCCCGCCACCATGTCGTCGACCTCGGCTTCATAGAAGTCGGCGGCCTTGCCCAGCATGTGGTCGATGGAGCCCGACTCCTCACCGATGGCGCACATCTGCAGCACCATGGATGGGAAGATGTTGGCGTTGGTCATGGCGTTGGTCAGGCTGGTGCCGGTCGACACCTCCTGCTGGATCCGTTCGGTGGCGATGGCGTAGACCGAGTTGCCCGATGCACCACCCACCGAGTCCAGTGCTTCCACCAGGGGCACGCCCGCCGCGAACATTGTCGCCAGCGTGCGCGTCCAGCGGGCGATGACCGATTTTTCGATCAATGGACCAAAGATCGGCAGCTTGAGCAGCAGGCGGTCCATGAACCGCTGCACCTTCTCATTGCGCCGCCAGGCCTGCATGAAAAAGTAGAAGCCGCCACCGAGGACGCCAAAGATCAACCACCAGTACTCGGTGAAGAACTCGCTTATCGCGATCACGAACAGGGTCGGCGCGGGCAGATCGGCGCCGAAGGAGGAGAACACCTCCTTGAACGAGGGGATCACGAAGATCATGATGATGGTCACCACCACGAAGGCCACGATGATCACGGCGATCGGGTACATCAGCGCCGACTTGATCTTGGACTTGAGCGCCTCGGTCTTCTCCATGTAAGTGGCGAGGCGGTCCAGCAACTCCTCCAGAATACCGGCGGCTTCACCGGCTTCCACGAGGTTGCAGTACAGGCTGTCAAAGTACAACGGGTGTTTGCGAAACGCCGAACTCAGCGAGGTGCCGGTTTCCACATCGGTGCGGATGTCGTTGAGCAGCTTGGTGACGCTGGGGTTGGCGTTGCCCCGGCCGACGATGTCGAACGCCTGGAGCAGGGGCACACCGGCTTTCATCATGGTGGCCAGCTGGCGCGTGAAGATGGCAATGTCCTTGGGCTTGATGCGCTTGCCCGAACTCATGCGGCGCTTCTTGACCTTGCCGGGCACGATGCCCTGGCGCCGCAGCGCAGCCAACACCTGGTTTTCTCCCGCGGCCCGTGTTTCTCCACGCACGGTCTTGCCGTTGCGGTCTTTGCCCTCCCACTCGAAGACGGCGTCCTTGACGTTCTTGGATACTGCGGTTGCCATGGTGTCCCTCTATCCCTCTGAGCCTTGTGTCTGGAACTGCATCACTCGTTGGTCACGCTGAGCACTTCTTCCAGCGAAGTCATGCCCAGCTTCACCTTGAGCAGACCCGATTCGCGCAGCGTGCGAACGCCCTCCTTGCCGGCCTGCTGGGCAATGTCGAGCGCGCTGCCACCACGCAGGATGATGCGTTGGATTTCTTCCGAAATGGGCATCACCTGGTAGATGCCGACGCGGCCCTTGTAGCCGTTGTTGCAGGCCGAGCACCCCACGGGCTTGTAGGGCGTCCAGGTGCCATCAAGGTCTTCCGGCTTGAATCCGGCGTCCACCAGGGCCTTGCGCGGTACGTCCAGCGGCGCCTTGCAGGTGGCGCACAGGCGACGGGCCAGCCGCTGGGCGGTGATCAGGATCACGCTGGAGGCGATGTTGAACGTGGGAATGCCCATGTTCATCATCCGCGTCAGTGTGGTCGGCGCGTCGTTCGTGTGCAGGGTGGACAGCACCATGTGACCGGTTTGTGCGGCCTTGATCGAGATGTCCGCCGTTTCGAGATCGCGAATCTCACCCACCATGATCACGTCGGGATCCTGGCGCAGAAATGCCTTGAGGGCCGCCGCGAAGGTCAGGCCCGCCTTCTCGTTGACGTTGACCTGATTGACACCCGGCAGGTTGATTTCCGACGGATCTTCCGCCGTGGAAATGTTGATGCCTGGCTTGTTCAGGATGTTCAGGCAGGTGTACAGCGACACCGTTTTCCCCGACCCCGTGGGGCCGGTGACCAGCACCATGCCGTATGGCCGGCTGATCGCGTTCAACAGCCGCTCTTTTTCCTCGGGTTCGTAGCCCAGGGCATCGATGCCGACCTTGGCGCTGCTCGGGTCCAGAATACGGATCACGATCTTCTCGCCGAACAAGGTGGGCAGGGTGCTGACCCGAAAGTCGATCACGCGGTCCGGTCCGATCTTGAGTTTCATGCGCCCGTCCTGGGGCACACGCTTCTCCGAGATGTCCATGCGGGAGATCACCTTGATCCGCGACGCCAGCTTGTCCTTGATCACGATCGGCGGCGACGCAATTTCACGCAGTTCGCCGTCCACCCGAAAACGGACCCGGTAGTTGTGCTCGTAAGGCTCAAAGTGCAAGTCGGATGCCCGCATGTTGAATGCGTCAATCAGCATCTTGTGCAGGAACTTGACCACGGGCGCGTCGTCGACCTCCGACGCCTTGTCGGTCACGTCGCTCACGCTCGTCTCAGTGGCCGCCTCGTCGAACTCGAACTCGCCACCGATGATGTTGTCCATCGTGTCGTTGACGCTGGTGGTCTGGGTCTCCACCAGTTTGCTGAGCTTGTCGTACTCGGCAATCACCCAGTCCACGCCCATCTGGGTCGCGAACTTGATCTTCTCGGCGGCCTGTTGGTCGGCTGGATCGGCCGTGCGCACCATCAAGCGGTTGTTGCGTTTGCTCAGGACGACGATGCGGTAGTCGCTGCAGATCTTGGGATCGAGCAGGCCGGCGGGCAGGCGTTGCACGTCGATCGCGTCCAGATCGAGCAGTGGCGCGGCAAACGCCACCGACATGGTGTGGGCCAGATCCGAAGCGGACACAGCCCCTGAGCCGGTCAGCTCTGCGATGAAGCTGGAGCGGCCGCTTTGTGCTTTGCGATAAAGATCTTCAGCCGCCTTCTGGCCAAGCTTCCCCGCAGACACGAGCGCGCGGCCCAGGCCTGGCAAGGCCATGGACGGGGTCTCCTGGGGGACGGTTTCGACGGACGCCATAGATTTCTATTTATCGTAAATCAAGGACTTGCCCGCCATTATTGAGGCAACTTGTGTCGGAAATGCGGATTCCCCCGCTGGCCGTTGTATCGAGGACGCGAAATCCGACCGGCCGGTCGTTGGCTCGGTCTGAACGGCAATGTCTGAAAGGGGGAAACTGGTCGGGGTGAGAGGATTCGAACCTCCGGCCTCTACGTCCCGAACGTAGCGCTCTACCTGGCTAAGCTACACCCCGATGGACCGAAAATGGTCGATCGTCTGAAGGCCGTTGGCCTTCCGTGGCTGCTCAAGATCGACGCTCAAGCAGGCCAGCCGCCAATTGTAGCAAAGCTGCGCTGTAGGCATTGACCGGCAGTTGCTTGGCGGCCTCGATTGCCCGTTGGGCCTCCGCGTGCGCACTGACCCGAGCCGCATCCAGGGCACCCGTTTGAAGAATGATGTCCCTGATGGCATCGAGGTGCGCCACGTCGCCCTGTTCGATGGCCTGACGCAGCAGCGCCTTCTGCGCCTCGGAGCCGGAACGCAGGGCGCAAATGATGGGCAGCGTGACCTTGCCTTCGCGCAGGTCATCCCCCAGGTTCTTGCCCAGTTCATCGGCACTGCCCTCGTAGTCGAGCACGTCATCGATGACCTGAAAGGCAGTGCCCAGGGCCTGCCCGTACTCCGCGCACAGGGCCTCGGTATGGGCATCCGTGCCCGCCAGGATGGGCGCCAAGCGGGCGCTGGCTTCGAACAGCTTGGCCGTTTTGGAGCGGATCACGCGCAGGTACGCGGCCTCGTCGATGGTGGCGTCGTGCATGTTCATGAGTTGAAGCACTTCGCCTTCGGCGATCACGTTGGTGGCGTCGGACAGCACCTGCATCACGCGCATGTCGTTGATGTCCACCATCATCTGAAAGGCGCGGGAGTAAAGAAAGTCACCCACCAGCACACTGGCGGCATTGCCAAACCGCTCGTTGGCGGTCTCGCGCCCCCGGCGCAAGGTGGACTCGTCCACCACGTCGTCGTGCAGCAGGGTCGCGGTGTGAATGAACTCCACGACGGCCGCCAGCGTGTGGCGCTGGGGGTTCTGGCTGTTGATCGCGCCGCTGACCAGCAGCAGCAAGGCCGGGCGCAAGCGCTTGCCGCCCGCCGAGATGATGTACTGGGCAACTTCCCGGACCAGCGGTACCTCGGTGGTCAGGCGTTCGCTGATGACTTGGTCCACCCGCTGCATGTCGGGCTGGATCAGCTCCAAGGGGCTGGCGGGGGAATTGATGGGGGTGGTCAAGGTGGAAACGCGGGATCGGTAGGGGGTGTCGGGCCGGGTTGGGATTATAGGAACGGTGCCCCAGGCCCTCTGAAAATGGCCGCGCCAGGGAGCCGCGAGGGCGGTAGCATGCCAGCCGCTTGCCGGTTTTCCGGGCACATGCTAAAATCTAGGGCTTGGTGGAATTGGGTCCGCCGAGCTTCCATTCGTGGAATTTTTAAAGAGGTTCATATGTACGCGGTCATAAAAACCGGTGGCAAACAGTATCGTGTTGCTGCTGGCGAAAAAATTAAAGTAGAACAGATTGCTGCGGATGTGGGCCAAGAGATCGTGTTTGACCAGGTACTCGCTGTCGGCAACGGCACCGATATCAAGGTTGGCACTCCCTTGGTTTCCGGCGCAACGGTCACGGTCACGGTGTTGGCCCACGGCAGGCACGACAAGGTCAGCATCTTCAAGATGCGCCGTCGCAAGCACTACCAGAAGCGCCAAGGGCACCGTCAGAATTTCACCGAACTGCAGATTGCTTCGATCGCAGCCTGAGGAGTAAGTCAACATGGCACAGAAAAAAGGCGGCGGCTCAACGCGAAACGGGCGCGATTCCAAGCCCAAGATGCTCGGCGTGAAGGCGTTTGGTGGCGAGCTGGTCAGTGCTGGCTCGATCATCGTGCGTCAGCGCGGTACCAAATTCCACCCCGGCATGAACGTGGGCGTGGGCAAGGACCACACCATTTTTGCAACGGTCGATCGCACGTGAGCTTCGCCATCAAAGGCGCGCTGAACCGTCAGGTTGTCAGCATCACCCCTGTCTGAGCGGGCGTGCTCCCGTGCTGCAAGATTGAAAAATCGGTGCAGTGCGATGAGGCACATGTGATACGTTGAATGCAAAAGGCCCGCCCGTGCGGGCTTTTTGTTTGGCCCTTCTCTAGCAGTTCCTTCCTGGAAAGCATGTCATGAAATTTGTGGACGAAGCCACGATCGATGTCGCTGCGGGCGATGGCGGCAATGGCTGCGCATCTTTCCGGCATGAAAAATACAAAGAGTTCGGGGGGCCCGACGGCGGCGACGGTGGCCGTGGTGGCGATGTGTACGCCGTGGCGGACGCCAGCCTGAACACCCTGGTGGATTTCCGGTTCACCCGCCGCTTCGAAGCGCATCGCGGCGAACACGGCAAGGGTTCGGACATGTTTGGCGTCAAGGGCGACGACATCGTGCTCAAGATGCCGGTCGGCACCATCATCGCGGATGCGGAGACCGGCGAAGTGCTGTTCGAGTTGCTGCAGCCCGGTGAACAGGTGACGATCGCCAAGGGGGGCGATGGTGGCTTCGGCAACATGCACTACAAGAGCTCGACGAACCGCGCGCCGCGTCAGAAGACGCCCGGCTGGCCCGGCGAGAAGCGTAGCCTGAAGCTGGAGCTCAAGGTGCTGGCCGATGTGGGCTTGCTGGGCATGCCCAACGCGGGCAAGTCGACCTTGATCGCGGCCATCTCCAACGCGCGCCCCAAGATCGCCGACTACCCTTTCACCACTTTGCATCCCAATCTGGGTGTGGTCCGCGTCGGGCCGGAGAAGAGCTTCGTGGTGGCCGATGTACCCGGGCTGATCGAAGGGGCGTCGGAGGGCGCTGGCCTGGGACACCAGTTCCTGCGGCACCTGCAACGCACGCGCCTGCTGCTGCACATGCTGGATGTGGCGCCCTTCGATGAAGGGGTCGATCCTGTCGCGCAGGCCAAGGCCATCGTGGCGGAGTTGAAGAAATTCGATCAGAAGCTGTACGAGAAACCTCGTTGGCTTGTGCTCAATAAGCTGGACATGGTGCCCACCGAGGAGCGGGAGGCCCGGGTCAAGGACATCGTGAAACGCCTGAAATACAAGGGGCCCGTCTTCGAAATTTCAGCGCTTACCCGCGAGGGTTGCGAACTGCTGGTGCAGAAGATCTACCAGCACATCGCGCAGGTGCATCAGTCGATGCAAGCGCCTGTGGATGTGGATCCCCGTTTCGTGAATGGTCCGGACACCCTCTGATTTCGATTCTGCCCACCCATGGACACCGCCTCGACTTCTCCGCCTGTTGATTCAATGAATGTGCATGGCATGGCCCCGGCGGCCGTGTTCAAGACCGCTCGCCGCATCGTGGTCAAGGTGGGTTCCAGCTTGGTGACCAACGAGGGCCGCGGCCTTGACGAAGAAGCCATCGGGCAATGGAGTCAGCAATTGGCGGCCCTGGTGCAGCAGGGGCGTGAGGTCATCATGGTCAGCAGCGGCGCGGTGGCCGAAGGCATGAAACGCCTGGGCTGGACCGTGCGGCCCAAGGAGATCAACGAACTTCAAGCTGCGGCGGCCGTAGGGCAGATGGGCCTGGTGCAGATGTACGAGACCAAGCTGCGCGGTTGTGGCGTCGGCAGCGCGCAAGTGCTGTTGACGCACGCCGACCTCGCGGACCGTGAACGTTATCTCAATGCCCGCTCGACCCTGTTGACATTGCTCCAGCTGGGCGTGGTGCCGGTGATCAACGAGAACGACACCGTCGTCAACGACGAAATCAAGTTTGGCGACAACGACACACTGGGCGCGCTCGTGGCCAATCTGGTGGAGGCCGACGTGCTCGTGATCCTGACCGACCAGAAGGGCTTGTACACGGCCGATCCCCGGCGCGATCCTTCCGCTCAGTTTGTTCACGTGGCCCGCGCTGGCGATGCACGCCTGGAAGCCATGGCGGGCGGCGCGGGCAGCGGCATTGGCAAGGGCGGCATGATCACCAAGATACTGGCCGCCAAACGCGCCGCCGGTTCCGGGGCCTCCACGGTCATCGCCTGGGGCCGCGAGCCCGACGTGCTGTTGCGACTGACGGCGGGTGAAGCCATCGGCACCTGCCTCGTGGCCCAGACACCCAAGCACCAGGCGCGCAAGCGCTGGATTTCCGATCATTTGCAGTTGCGTGGCGCCGTCGTGGTGGACGATGGCGCGGTCGGCAAGATCGTGGGCGAAGGCAAGAGCCTGCTGCCTATCGGCATGACGGGCGTCGACGGCGAGTTCTCCCGAGGGGATGTGATCGCGGTGCGCGATGCGCGCGGGGCCGAAGTGGCGCGCGGATTCGCCAACTACGCGAGCAGCGAGGCCCGGCTCATCTGCCGCAAGTCATCGCAGGACTTCGAGCGTTTGCTGGGTTACGTGGCTGAACCCGAAATGATCCACCGCGACAACCTCGTCCTGGCGCGCGGCTAAGGCCAGCGCCCCCGGGCCCGCTCAGCGCGTTTCCGGGCGGCCGTGTTTGAGGGTGTGCAGGATTTTCTGCGCGCTGCCGTTGATGGTTCGGCCTTCGCAGATGCCCGCCCGTGCCAGCAACATGGCGGGGCGGGTGGGTCCGGAGAACGACAGCTCTTGCCATGCTTCCTTGGCGTTGACGTTCCAGCTGGACGCGTTGTTGTTCCAGCGTCCATAGGTCTTGACTTCGGCCGTCTGGCAACGCAGGCCCTGGTACAGCACATTGAGCGCCCCGCTGGAGCTGCGGGCGACCAGCACATAGCGCACCACACCGTCCTCGCCCACGCTCAAGGTCTTGGGGTCGATACCGTAGCTCAACGCCGTACCGGCTGAGACCTCGAAGGCCTGCAATTGGTCGATGCTGAAAGTGGGCGGCGGCTTGACCGCCGCTTCCTGCCACGCAGGGGCGTCCGGGTCGTCTCGCAATTGGGCCTGCAATGCAGGGCTGAAACCCAGAAACGAAATCAGGGCCGCTGCGACGGACAGGCATCGCGGCAACCGGTGGCGGGCAGAAGTCATTTGTGTTCGATGTGGGCAGAGCGGGAGCCGCTCTGCGGGTCGGGATCAAAACTGGCGCCCGGGGGCAGTTCCAGGCCCGGCGGTGGGGCCGACAGGGACGAGGATTCGGGACTTTCGTCGTGGCGGTGGCGGGAGCCACCGCGCAGGTAGCGGTTGCGGGTGTCGTTCTTGGGCAGGTAGCGCGAGAGTTCGGTGAGCGCCATTTCGTAGACGCCTCGTTTGAACTCCACGACCACGTCGAGCGGTACCCAGTAGTCGTGCCAGCGCCAGGCGTCGAACTCCGGATGGCTGGTCGCGCGCAGGTTCAGGTTCCAGTCCTGCGCCACGAGGCGCAGCAGGTACCAGATCTGTTTCTGCCCCTTGTAGTGGCCGCGTGCATCGCGGCGGATGAAGCGGTCCGGCACTTCGTAGCGCAACCAGTCGCGCGTGCGGGCGACGATGCTCACGTGCTCGGGCATGAGCCCGACTTCCTCGTGCAACTCGCGGTACATCGCCTGCTCAGGTGTCTCGCCTCTGTCGATGCCACCTTGCGGAAACTGCCAGGAGTGTGAGCGGATGCGCTTGCCCCAGAACACCTGGTTTCGCTGGTTGAGCAGAATGATGCCGACATTGGGCCTGAAGCCTTCTCTGTCAAGCATAATCAACCCCAAATTTTTAAACTGTGTTCATTATGCATCGCGGCATGCAAGTTGCGAAGTGATCACACACCTGTTGCATCTCCGGGCGCAGGTGGGCCGTCCAGATCGCCGGATGCGCCGTTCTCCCGGTTCCCACCTCCGATGTACCGCAACACTGCCTCGCGGCAGAACCCAGCTCGCCCATGAAAGCCTCCCAGTTCCTGATTTCCACCCTCAAGGAAGCCCCGGCCGACGCGGAAGTCGTCAGCCACCAGCTGATGACGCGCGCCGGCATGATCAAGAAGCTCGGCGCTGGCATCTACAGCTACATGCCCATGGGCTTGCGCGTGATCCACAAGGTGGAGGCCATCGTGCGCGAAGAAATGAACCGGGCAGGTTCGGTGGAGCTCACCATGCCGGTGATCCAGCCGGCGGAGTTCTGGCAGGAAACCGGGCGCTTTGACAAGATGGGGGCCGAGCTGCTGCGCATCAAGGACCGGCACGACCGAGATTTCGTGGTGCAACCCACCAGTGAGGAAGCTGCGCACTGACATTGCGCGCCAGGATTTCCGCAGCTACAAGCAGTTGCCCAAGAACCTGTACCAGATCCAGACCAAGTTCCGTGATGAGCGGCGCCCGCGTTTCGGCCTCATGCGGGGCCGCGAATTCATCATGAAGGACGCCTACAGCTTCGACCGGGACGAGTCGACAGCCAAGCTGAGCTACCAGGTGATGGCCGCGGCCTACCGGCGCATCTTCGACCGGTTCGGCCTGCGCTACCGCGCCGTGGCGGCCGACAGCGGCGCCATCGGCGGCGATCTGAGCGAGGAATTCCAGGTGATCGCCGCGACCGGGGAAGACGCGATCGTCTACTGCCCGGCGAGCGACTACGCCGCCAACATGGAAAAGGCCGAGGCGCTGGCGCCGGCTGGACCGCGCCCCGCGGCAGCCAACCCCATGGTCAAGACGCCCACGCCCGGCAAGGCCACCTGCGCCGACGTGGCGACGCTGCTGGGCGTGCCTCTGGCCACCACGGTGAAATCGCTGGTGTTTGCGCACCGACGAACTCGACGAGGCGGGCGAGGTCGCCAAGAGCCAGGTCTGGCTGTTGCTGCTGCGCGGCGACCACGACATGAACGAAGTCAAGGTGGCCAAGGTGCCGGGGCTCAACGCCGGCTTCCGGTTCGCCACCGGCGCCGAGATCGATGCGCACTTCGGCTGCAAGCCAGGTTACCTGGGCCCGATCGGCCTGAAGAAGCCGGTGAATCTCGTGGTCGACCGCGAGGTGGCCGTGTTGGCGGACTGGATCTGCGGGGCCAACGAGCCGGACTTCCACATGACCGGTGTGAACTGGGGCCGCGACCTGCCCGAGCCGACCCTGGTGGCGGACCTGCGCAACGTGGTCGAAGGCGATGCCTCGCCCGACGGCCAGGGCGTGCTGGCGATCGAGCGTGGCATCGAGGTCGGCCACGTGTTCTACCTGGGCACGAAGTACAGCAAGGCCATGAACGCCACCTTCCTGGGCGAGGACGGCAAGCCCGCGCATTTCGAGATGGGCTGCTACGGCATCGGCATCACGCGCCTGCCGGCCGCGGCGATTGAGCAGAACCACGACGAACGCGGCATCATCTGGCCCGACGCGCTGGCGCCGTTCACGGTGGTGGTCTGCCCCATCGGCATGGACCGCAGCCCCGAGGTGAAGGTCGCCGCCGAACAGCTGTACAGCGAGCTGCTGGCGGCTGGCGTGGATGTGATCCTGGACGACCGGGGCGAGCGCCCCGGCGCCATGTTCGCGGACTGGGAGCTCATCGGTGTGCCGCACCGCGTCACCATCGGCGACCGCGGCCTCAAGGCCGGGCAGGTGGAATACCAGCACCGCCGCGATGCCGCCGCCACCCAGGTGGCGTTGGGCGAGGTGGTGGCGCTCCTGAAGGGCAAGCTGGGCGCATGAAGCCGCTGGTCTGGTCGCGCCGCGACTGCCTGCTGGCTGCCGGCGCGCTGGGCCTGGGCTCTCTGTCCCCGGTCGCGCACGCCGGCGGCCAACTGGAAGAGCCCCTGGCCGATTCGGTGCGCGGTGCCTTGAGCGCTGCGATCGCCAACAGCGCGCCGCCCGTGCCCGAGTTCACCGACCTGGAAAAACGCCTGGCCTATCTGCGCTGGCTGGGCGCTTCCAGCGACCGGCTGCAGCGCCGCAAGCCGGATTTCCAGACCCGCATCGAGTTCCTGCAGACCCTCTGGTACGAAACCCGGCGCGCGGGGCTGGACACCACCCTGGTGCTGGGGCTGGTGCAGGTCGAGAGCGCGTTCCGCAAGTTTGCCATTTCGCGCGTGGGCGCTCGGGGCTACATGCAGATCATGCCGTTCTGGTCGCGCCTGATCGGCGACGGCGATGCCAGCCGGCTCTTCAACATGCAGACCAACCTGCGGTTTGGCTGCGTGATCCTGCGCCACTACCTGGACCGCGAACGCGGTGACACCTTCCTGGCGCTCGGCCGCTACAACGGCAGCCGGGGCCGCGCCGAGTACCCGAACGCGGTCTATGCCGCGGCCAGGAACTGGGCCCACCCGGACGCCTGAGCGCGCCAGGCCGTTTACTGAAGAAAGCCGATGCGGCCTTTGCCCGCGCCCGCGCGAGGCAGATCTTCGGGTTCGATGCGATAGCGGTTGTCCAGCCGCGCATTGCCAAAGCCGGTGACGAGCGCGCGGCGCATCTCCCGCGGCGCGAGCGTCGCCAGCAAATCCAGCACGTCGTTGGCCGGTTCGGGGTCAAAACGCTGGCCCCAGTCGTGCTCCCCCAGAATTCCCCGGTAGAGGTGGGCCGCGATCTTGCGCGCGGCCTCGGGTGAGGGCGGCGAGATCTCGTACACGTTCATGCGGTTCATGATGGGCTCGGGGATGCCGCGCTCGTGGTTGGCCGTGGTGACCCAGATCACCTGGCTGGCGTCGATCGGCACTTCCGCGAACTCGTCGACGAAGCTCTGCGCCGTGTCGTGTTCCAGCAGGCTGTAGAGCGCACCCAGCGGGTCGTACTGCGCGTCCGCAGCCGCCTTGTCGATCTCGTCCACCACGATCACCGGGTTCGCGTACTGCCCATCCACCAGGGCCTCGAACACCTTGCCGGGCTTGGCGCCTTTCCATTGCGAGGACGAGCCCGAGAGCAGCCAGCCGGCCGTCATGGAACTCATGGGCACCAGGCTCATGCTCGTGCCGAGCAGGTCGGCGAGCTGGCGCGCGAAGTGGGTCTTGCCGACGCCGGGCGGGCCCAGCAGCAGGATGGGTGTGACTTCCAGGCTGTCGCGGCTGTCCTGGCTCAGCGCCACGTGGCGCTTCACATCGTCGAGCACTTCACCAAAATTGGGCAGCAGGTCGTAGAGCGGTGCCATGTCGGGCACGCCCGAGGGCTTGACCGCGAAGCGCTGGGGACCGCGCTCCAGCATGCGCTGCCAAGTGTTTCGAAGGCTTTCGTAGTCGCGTTCGTTGCCGCTGGCTTGCAGGTGGGCCAGCTTGCGCTCGACGTCGTCGGCGCTGAACACGCTGCGCATCTGGGCGATGGGCAGACCGAGGGAGGGTGAAGCGACCAGGCTGCGAGAGCTCATGCGATTCTCCTTGAGGTTCGGTGGCGATTTCATTCAAGCACACAACATGCCCGACCTCAATGCAGAAATGCCCGGCAAAGTCACCGCATTCCGAAAGATGGGCACGAGGTGTGCGAAATCGCGCACCAGAAACAACAAGGCCACCCGAAGGTGGCCCTGGCTGGCGCACGAGAGGAGAACGGGATCAGGCTTCGCCGTTGATGACCTGTTGCAGTTCGCCGGACTGGTACATCTCCATCATGATGTCCGAGCCGCCGATGAACTCACCCTTGACGTAGAGCTGCGGGATGGTGGGCCAGTTGCTGTATTCCTTGATGCCCTGGCGGATGCCGTCGTCTTCGAGCACGTTGACGGTGGTCAGCGTTTTCGTCTCGACGCCACAGGCCTTGAGGATCTGGATCGCACGGCCGGAGAAGCCGCACATGGGGAAGCTCGCGTTGCCCTTCATGAACAACACGATGTCGTGGGATTTGACCAGCTGGTCGATTCGGGTTTGCGCGTCGCTCATGGCTGAAAGTCCTTCTGCGGAAGGGTCTGGAGAGACCCGGAAACGGCTCACATTATCGCCGCTGCGGCCACTGGCCGCCGCTGCAGCGCTCAATGCCCGGGAGGTCGGCGCGGCTGCCGACCTGTGTGAAGCCGGCCGCCTGGAGCAGGCTGCGCACCGCTCCGGCCTGGTCGTGCCCATGCTCGAGCAGCAGCCAGCCTCCCGGGTTCAGGGCGGCGGGCGCGGTGGACACCAAGGCCCGGATGTCGTCCAGGCCGTCGGGGCCGGCGGTCAGCGCCGAGCCGGGCTCGTGGCCGAGCGCCGCCAGATGGGCGTCGCCTTCGGCGATGTAGGGCGGGTTGCTGGCGATCAGGTCGAAGTGCTGTGCCGGCACCGCGGTGAGCCAGTGCCCGAGGTGGAAATCCACCGCCAGGCCCAGCCGATCGGCGTTCGCACGGGCGACGGTCAGCGCATCGGGGCTGGCGTCCGTGGCCGAGACCACGGCGCCCGGGCGCTGGGCCTTGAGGGCCAGTGCGATGGCGCCGCTGCCGGTGCCCAGGTCGAGCACGCGGGCGGCTGCCGGCAGCGCATCCAGCACATCCAGCGCCCAGCTCACCAGGGTTTCGGTGTCGGGCCGTGGCACGAGCACGCGCGGGTCCACCTGGAGCGTGAGGCCGAAGAATTCCTGGTCGCCGCGCAGGTAGGCCATGGGCTCGCCGTGCCGGCGGCGTTGCACCAGGGCCGCGAGGCGGGCGGCCGCCTCGGCGTCCATCGCGTCGCCGTCGTGCGCCAGCAGCCAGGCGCGGTCGTGGGGGCTGCGCTGCAGGGCCAGCAGCAGCAGCATCTGCGCGTCGATCCGGTCCAGGCCGTCGCGCTGCAGGTGCGTCAGGGCTTCGCGCAGCGTGGTGGTCATGCGCCGTTGCGTTGTTCGAGCTCGGCCAGCAGCTCGGTGCCGCGCGCGACCTGCAGGGCGTGGATCACCTCGTCCAGATCACCTTCCATCACCTGCAGCACCTTGTACAGCGTGAGGTTGATGCGGTGGTCGGTCAGGCGGCCCTGCGGGAAGTTGTAGGTGCGGATGCGGTCGCTGCGGTCGCCGCTGCCGATCAGGCCCTTGCGCGTGGCGGCTTCGGCGGCTGCGCGCTCGCTGCGGTCTTTTTCCTGCAGGCGCGCCGTGAGCACCTGCAGCGCCTTGGCCTTGTTGCTGTGCTGCGATCGGCCGTCCTGGCATTCGGCGGTGATGCCGGTGGGCAGGTGGGTCACGCGCACGGCGGAGTCGGTCTTGTTGATGTGCTGGCCGCCCGCGCCACTGGCGCGGAAGGTGTCGATGCGCAACTCGCTCGGGTTGAGCTGCACCGCCTGGGTCTCGTCGGGTTCGGGCATCACCGCCACGGTGGCCGCACTGGTGTGGATGCGGCCCTGGGTCTCGGTGGCGGGCACGCGCTGCACCCGGTGGCCGCCGGACTCGAAACGCAGCCGCCCATAGGCTCCGGGGCCCGCGATGCGCAGCACCACTTCCTTGTAGCCGCCGAGCTCGCTGGGCGACTCGCTCACGGTCTCCACCTGCCAGCGCTGCTTTTCGGCGTAGCGCGTGTACAGGCGGGCGAGGTCGCCGGCGAACAGGGCCGACTCGTCGCCGCCGGTGCCGGCGCGGATCTCGACGAAGGCGTTGCGCTCGTCGTCCGGATCCTTGGGCAGCAAGAGTTGCTGCAAATCGATGTCCAGCTGCGCCAGGTCGGCCTCGGCACTCTGGATTTCCTCCTGCGCCATCTCGGCCATGTCAGGGTCGTCGAGCATTTCCCGCGCCGTCGCCAGGTCGGTCTCGCGTTGGAGATAGCGGTTGAACACCTCGACCACCGTGGAGGCCTCGGCGTGTTCGCGGCTCAGCGCGCGGAAGCGATCCATCTGGTCGACGACGTCGGGCGCGGACAGCAGCGCATCGAGCTCGTGCAGTCGGGCTCGCTGGCGCAGCAGGGTGTCACGGACGAAGGGTTTCATGGTGGGGCACGGAGACCCTGCACGCCGACACGGGCGCGGGCCCGCAACGCCGTGCGCGGGCCGGGTCAGCTAGTTTTGCGCGTTGCGCGGGGGTTTGAGCGGTTCGTCGCGCAGGAACAGCCGCGAAACGGTCTGCGCGGTGGCGGCACGTGTGGTGCTGTCACCGGTGTGCAGTTCGGCCAGGGTGCCGTGAAGCATTTTTTGCGTGAGGCCGCGCGAGAGCGCTTCCAGCACGGCTTCCACCGGCTCGCCCTTGGCCAGCAGGCGGCGGGCGCGCGCCATTTCCACGGCGCGCCATTCGTCGGCCTGGGCGTTGATCTGCTGGATCAGCGGCACCACGCCGTGGGCCGGGTCGCGCTGCTCCATCCAGTGCATGAAGCTGAGCACACCCGCGTCGATGATGGCCTCGGCCTGCGCCACGGCAGCCAGGCGGTGGTCCTTGCCGGTCTGCACCACGGTGGCGAGGTCGTCCACGGTGTAGAGGTAGACGTCGGGCAGGGCTTTGACCTCGGCCTCGATGTCGCGCGGCACCGCCAGATCGACCATGAACATGGGCCGGTGGCGGCGCTTCTTGAGCGCGCGTTCCACGGCGCCCAGGCCGATGATGGGCAGCGTGCTCGCGGTGCAGCTGATGACGGCGTCGAACTCGTGCAGGCGGTCGGGCACGTCGGCCAGCCGCATCACCTGCGCGCCGAAGCGGCTGGCGAGCTTCTCGCCGCGCTCCAGTGTGCGGTTGGCGATCGCCATGCCCTTGGGCGTCTTGGCCGCGAAGTGGGTGGCGGCCAGTTCGATCATCTCGCCCGCGCCGACGAACAGCACCTTGATGTCGCGCAGGTCTTCGAACAGCTGCGACGCCAGGCGCACCGCGGCGGCGGTCATGCTGATGGAGTGGGCGCCGATCTCGGTGGAACTGCGCACTTCCTTGGCCACGGCGAACGAGCGCTGGAACAGCTGGTGCAGGGTGGTGCCCAGGGCGCCCGCGTCGCTGGCGGCGCGCACCGCGTCCTTCATCTGGCCGAGGATCTGGGCTTCGCCCAGCACCATGCTGTCCAGGCCGCTGGCGACGCGGAAGGCATGGCGCGCGGCCTGGTCGTCGCGCAGGATGTAGGCGTGGTCGCGCAGCACCTGGCCGCTCACGCCGCCGGTCTGCGCCAGCCAGTCCAGGGTGGGGTCCACCGCCGACTGGTCGCCCGCGCCGTACAGCTCGGTGCGGTTGCAGGTGGACAGCAGCGTGGCCTCGGGCTGGCGCGCCAGACTCTGGCGGTAGCCGTGCAAAGTGGGCTGGATCTGGTCGAGCGCAAACGCAAAACGGCCCCGCAGATCGAGCGGAGCCGTGTTGTGGTTGATGCCGAGGGCCCAGACAGACATGGGGTGATTATAAAATTGAACCCTTATGCACGCCGCCGCCCGCTTCGAATGACGCCTTTGGCCTTCCTCGGGCACATCGCCGGCTTCATCGCCCCTGCCGTTTTCATGGCCCTGGTCCTGTGGACGGTGCCCCGTTTCCGCCGCGCCGGCCGTGCGGCGCAGGGCGCCGGCCTGGAGGCCTTCATGCTGGTCGTGGCGGGTGTGGTGGTGCTGCTGGCGGGGCTGGTGTTCTTTGGCCGTGACGGCAAGATCGCCACCTACGCCGCCCTGGTGTTCGTTCAGGGCACGCTGGCCTGGTGGCTGCACCGCAAGCGCTGAGCGCTTCGCCTCAGCGCCCGGGCGCAAACAGGTCGATGCGGTCGGTGATGATGCCGTCCAAGCCCAGGTCCAGCAGCCGCTGCGCGGCCCATTCGTCGTTCACGGTGTAGGCCAGGGTGCGCAGGCCGCTTTCCCGGGCCTGGGCCACGGTGCTGCTGTCCCACAGGGCGTGGTTGCACACGGCCGCCACGCACCCCAAAGATTGCGCCATGTCCCGCCAGCCTTCCCGCAGGGTGTCGAGCAGCAGCCCGCGCGGCAGGTGGGGAGCGCTTTCCCGCGAGCCCTGCAGCGCGTCGGGCTGGAACGAGGTGAGGAAGGGCGCGCGCTCGGCGTTGCTGGCCCAGAGCCGCGCGGCCGCTTCCGCCACGGCGCGCCCCGCTGCGCAGCTCCGTGCCGGGGGTGGGTTTGATCTCGATGTTGAGCCAATGGCCCTGCGCCTGGCAGTGGCGGGCCACGGCTTCCAGGGCGGCCAGGGGCTCGCCCGCGAACGCGCGCGAGTGCCAGCCACCGGCATCGAGCTGGCTCAGCTCGCCCCAGGGGCGCTCACCGGCCACGCCGCTGCCGTTCGTGGTGCGCTCCAGGGTCGCGTCGTGCAGCAGGAAGACCACGCCATCGGCGCTGAGCTTGGCGTCGCATTCGTACATGCGGTAGCCGTGCGAGGCCCCGAGGCGGAAGGCGGCGAGGGTGTTTTCGGGCGCCAGCCTGCCGGCGCCGCGGTGGGCGACCCAGCGCGGGTAGGGCCAGTGGCCCGGCTGCTCTCTCCACTCATTGCCGCTGGCCGGTCTCGGCGTTGAACCAGTGCAGGCGGTCCTCGCGCGGCTGGGCATGGATGGTGCTGCCGATGGCCGGGGCACCCTGGTCCTCGTGGGTGCGGATGATCAGCATCTCGTCGCCCAGGCGGGCGTGCACCAGGCGCTCGGCGCCCAGCAACTCCACCGTTTCCACCTGCAGCGCCCAGCCACTGTCACCCACGTCCAGGTGCTCGGGGCGGATGCCCAGGATGCTGCCGGGGCGCCCACCGGGCGCGTGTTTCAGCAGGTTCATGGGCGGCGAGCCGATGAAGCTGGCGCACGAAGGTCGTGGCCGGGCGCGAATAGACCTCTTCGGGCGTACCGAACTGCTCCATGTTGCCCGCGTTCATCACGATCATGCGTTCGGCCAGCGTCATCGCTTCGACCTGGTCGTGCGTGACGAACAGCGAGGTGATGCCCAGTTCGCGGTGCAGCTTCTGGATTTCCAGCCGGGTCTGGGCGCGCAGCTTGGCGTCCAGGTTGGAGAGCGGCTCGTCGAACAGGAAGACCTGTGGCTGGCGCACGATGGCGCGGCCCATCGCCACGCGCTGGCGCTGGCCGCCCGAGAGCTCGCGCGGCTTGCGCTCAAGCAGGTGGCCGAGTTCGAGGATCTTGGCGGCCTTGTCCACACGGGCGCGGATCTCTTCCTTGGGCACCTTGGCGATCTTCAGGCCGTAGGCCATGTTGTCGAAGTTCGTCATGTGCGGGTAGAGCGCGTAGTTCTGGAACACCATGGCGATGTCGCGCTGGGCCGGTTCCAGGTTGTTGACGACGCGGTCGCCGATGCGAAGTTCACCACCGGAGATTTCCTCCAGGCCCGCGACCATGCGCAGCAGCGTGGACTTGCCGCAGCCCGACGGCCCGACGATGACGACGAACTCGCCATCCTGGATCTCGGCGTTCACCCCGTGGATGACCTGATTGGCCTTGGGGCCGATGCCGTAGCGCTTGACGATGTTGCGAAGTGAGAGAGAAGCCATGGCGTTGTTGTGATCGTGTTGTTGTCGGTTGCCGGGTTACTTTTCGGTGTCCACCAGTCCCTTGACGAACCAGCGCTGCATGAAGATCACCACGAGCGCGGGCGGCAGCATGGCCAGCAGCGCGGTCGCCATCACGATGTTCCACTCGTTGCCGGCGTCGCCGCCCGCGATCATGCGCTTGATGCCGATCACCACCGGGTACATCTCTTCCGAGGTGGTGACGAGCAACGGCCACAGGTACTGGTTCCAGCCGTAGATGAACTGGATCACGAACAGCGCGGCGATCGAGGTGCGCGACAAGGGCACCAGGATGTCCTTGAAGAAACGCATCGGGCCTGCGCCATCCACGCGCGCGGCTTCCACCAGTTCGTCTGGCACCGTGAGGAAGAACTGCCGGAACAGGAAGGTGGCGGTGGCGGAGGCGATGAGGGGGACGGTCAGGCCCGCGTAGGTGTTGAGCATGCCCAGGTCGGATACCACCTGGTAGGTCGGGCCGATGCGCACTTCCACGGGCAGCATCAGCGTGATGAAGATCAGCCAGAAGCAGATGCCCTTGAACGGGAAGCGGAAGTAGACGATGGCGAAGGCCGACAGCAGCGAGATGGCGATCTTGCCGAAGGTGATGACGAGCGCCGTGACCAGGCTTACCCACATCATGCGCGCCACCGGCGCGCTGGAGCCCGGGCCGCTGCCGCCGCCGAACAGGGTGTCGCGGTAGGTCTGCCAGAAGTTGCTGCCGGGCAGCAAAGGCATGGGGGCTTGCACGATGTCCTGCGCGGTGTGGGTGGACGCCACGAACGCCAGGTACAGCGGGAAGCCGACGATGAGCACGCCCAGCACCAGGATCAGGTGCGACAGCAGCGTCAGATAGGGACTGCGTTCAACCATGTCAGTACTGCACTTTCTTCTCGACGTAGCGGAACTGGATCACCGTGAGCACGATGACGATCACCATCAGCACCACCGACTGCGCGGCCGAGCCGCCCATGTCCATGGCCTTGAAGCCGTCGTGGTAGACCTTGTAGACCAGGATCGCGGTGTCGCGGCCCGGGCCGCCTTGCGTGGTCGCGTCCACGATGGCGAAGGTGTCGAAGAAGGCGTACACCACGTTGATCACCAGCAGGAAGAAGGTGGTGGGTGACAGCAGCGGGAACTGGATGCTCCAGAACCGGCGCCAGGGGCCCGCGCCGTCGATGGCGGCGGCCTCGATCAGCGACTTGGGGATCGACTGCAGCCCTGCGAGGAAGAACAGGAAGTTGTAGGAGATCTGCTTCCACACCGCCGCGATCACGATCAGCGTCATCGCGTGGTCGGAATTGAGCATGTGGTTCCAGTTGAAGCCCGACTGGCGCAGCATGTAGGCCACCACGCCGAGCGACGGCGAAAACATGAACATCCAGAGCACGCCAGCCACCGCCGGGGCCACGGCATAGGGCAGCAGCAGCGCGGTCTTGTAGGCCAGCGCGCCTTTGATGATGCGGTCGGCGAAGATGCGCAGCACCAGCGAAATGGCGATGCCGAAACCCGCGACCAGCACCGAGAAGAAGGCCGTGGTCTTGAACGAGGCCAGGTAGCTCGGGTCTTCGAAGAGGTTTCTGAAGTTCTCGAAGCCCACCCACTCCTTGGAAAAGCCGAACGAATCCTGCACCTGGAACGATTGCACCAGGGCCTGACCTGCCGGCCAGAAGAAGAAGATGCTGATGATGGCCAGCTGGGGCGCCAGCAACACCCAGGGCAACCACGCAGAGCGAAAGAGCACGCGCTTTTCCATGTCCAGTCTTTCTCAGTCTTTCAAAAAGACAACCCGCCGCTGTGCAAACCGCGGGGGTCTGCAGAGTGGCGGGCTATCGATGCCGACCAAAGGACTGGCAGGCATCGTCAGGCTTCGGGCCAGAATTTACTTGTTGGCGCGGGCGAAACGCACGAGCTGCTCGTTGCCTCGTGTCACGGCGGTGTCCAGCGCTTCCTTGGGCGACTTCTTGCCGGCCCAGATCTGCTCGGTTTCCTCGTCGATGATGGTGCGGATCTGCACGAAGTTGCCCAGGCGGATGCCGCGCGACTTGTCGGTGGCCTTGCGGATCATCTGCGTCACGGCCACGTCGGTGCCCGGGTTCTTTTCATAGAAGCCGGATGCCTCAGTCAGCTTGTAGGCCGCGGTGGTCACCGGCAGGTAACCGGTGCGCTGGTGGCTGGCGGCCTGCACCCGGGTGTCGTTCAGGAAGTTCAGAAAATCGGCCACGCCCTTGTATTCGGCGGGCTTCTTGCCGGCCATCACCCACAGGCTGGCGCCGCCGATGGCGGTGTTCTGGGGCGCGCCCTTGACATCGGCGTAGTAGGGCAGGGCGGAGATGCCGTAGGCGAACTTGGCGTCCTTGGACACGCGGGCATACAGGCCCGACGAGCCCGTGATCATGGCGCACTCGCCCGAGGGGAAGGAGGCGTCGGGCGCGTTGCCTCGACCCTTGTAGACAAAGCTGCCTTCCTTGGAAGCCTTGGCGAGGTTCTCGAAGTGGCGCACGTGCAGCGGCGTGTTGATCATCAGCTGTGCGTCGTTGCCGTCAAAACCGTTGTTCTTGGAGGCGAACAGGGTGTTGTGCCAGAGCGAGAAGCTCTCCAGCTGCGTCCAGCTGATCCAGCTGGTGGTGAACGGGCAGGCGTGGCCGCTGGCTTTGAGCTTGGAGGCGGCGGCGAACACTTCGGGCCAGGTCTTGGGCGCTTTTTCGGGGTCCAGGCCGGCCTTCTTGAAGGCGTCCTTGTTGTAATAGAAGATGGTGGTCGAGCTGTTGAGCGGGTAGCTCAGCATCTGGCCGTTGGGGGGCGGTGTAGTAGCCGGCCACGGCCGACACGTACTGCGTCGGGTCGAACTTGAAGCCGCCGTCGTTGAGCACCTTGGCGGCGGGCACGATGGCGCCCTTGCTGGCCATCATGGTCGCGGTACCGACCTCGAACACCTGCAGGATGTGTGGCGCATTGCCCGCGCGGAAGGCGGCAATGGCGCCCGTCATGGACTCGTCGTACGTGCCCTTGTACGTGGGCACGACCTTGTACTGGCTCTGGCTGGCGTTGTACTGCTTGGCCAGGTCATTCACCCACTCGCCAAGCGCTGCGCTCATCGAGTGCCACCACTGGATCTCGGTCGGCGCCTGGGCGTGGACCGGGCCGCTCATCAGGGCGGCGAGCGCCAGGGCGCCGGTCATGGGAAGAAAACGCTTGTGCATGGGTGTTGCTCCTTGGGATGGATGGTCGGAAACCGGTGGGGGTAGGGTAGGGCTCCGATATGTCAAAACGATTGCACATGCGTTTCCCAGGTGTGACAACAGGGGTTTCCACAGGGGGGGTGGGTGAATGTTGCGCTGCGGTACCATCCTGGGTTCTTTACTGTCATGCTGGCGACTGCCACACACATGAACGCACCCACACCGCTTTCGTTGCTCGCCACCGCCACCGACGATGCGCCACGTTTGCGCGAGATTCCCTACAACTACACCTCCTTCTCGGATCGTGAAATCGTGCTGCGCCTGCTCGGCGAGCGCGCCTGGGGCCTGCTGGACGAACTGAGGGGTGAGCGTCGCACGGGCCGCTCCGCCCGCATGCTGTACGAGGTGTTGGGTGACATCTGGGTGGTGCAGCGCAACCCCTACCTGCAGGACGACCTGCTCGACAGCCCCAAGCGCCGCCAGCAGCTGGTGGACGCCCTGCACCACCGGCTGGCCGAGGTGCAGAAGCGCCGCACGCCACAGGACGACGCGGTGCGCGATGGCCTGGTGGCCGAGTTGCTCACGGCGGCCCGCGCGGCGGTCGATCAGTTCTCCCGCTCGTTCCAGGACATGGCCGCGCTGCGCCAGCGCGCCACCAAGGCGCTGCGCCGGCTGACGGCCAAGGACAACATCAAGTTCGACGGCCTGTCGCGCGTCTCGCACGTGACCGACGCGACCGACTGGCGCGTGGAATACCCCTTCGTGGTGCTCACGCCCGACACCGAAGCCGAAATGGCCTTGCTGGTCAAGGGCTGCTACGAGCTCGGGCTGACCATCATCCCGCGAGGGGGCGGCACCGGCTACACGGGCGGCGCGATTCCGCTGACCTGGAAGAGCGCGGTGATCAACACCGAGAAGCTCGAAGCCATGACCGAGGTGGAGTGGGTCAAGGTGCCCGGGCACGACAAGCCGTTGCCCACCATCTGGACCGAAGCCGGCGTCGTGACCCAGCGCGTGTCCGACGCCGCCGACCGCGCGGGCCACGTGTTCGCGGTGGACCCGACCTCGGCCGAGGCCTCGTGCATCGGCGGCAACATCGCCATGAACGCGGGCGGCAAGAAGGCCGTGCTGTGGGGCACGGCGCTGGACAACCTGGTGTCGTGGCGCATGGTCACACCGCAGGCCCAGTGGCTGGAAGTCACCCGGCTGGACCACAACCTGGGCAAGATCCATGACGCCGAGGTCGCCACCTTCGGGCTGCAGTACTTCGAGGCCGACGGCAAGACCCCGGTGCGCAGCGAGCAGCTGGTGATCCCGGGCAAGACCTTCCGCAAGGAAGGCCTGGGCAAGGACGTGACCGACAAGTTCCTCAGCGGTCTGCCGGGCATCCAGAAGGAGGGCTGCGATGGCCTGATCACCAGCGCGCGCTGGGTGGTGCACCGCATGCCCGACCACGTGCGCACGGTCTGCCTGGAGTTCTTCGGCAATCCCAAGGACTGCGTGCCGTCCATCGTGGACATCAAGGACTTCATGTTCGCCGAGATGAAGCGCCCGGGCGGCGCCATCCTGGCCGGCCTGGAGCACCTCGACGACCGTTACCTCAAGGCCGTGGGTTACGCCACCAAGAGCAAGCGCGGCACCTTGCCCAAGATGGTGCTGATCGGCGACATCGTGGGCGACGACGCCGATGCCGTGGCGCGCGCCACCAGCGAAGTGATCCGCATGGCGAATTCGCGCAGCGGCGAGGGCTTCGTGGCCATCAGCGCCGAGGCGCGCAAGAAGTTCTGGCTGGACCGCAAGCGCACGGCGGCCATCAGCCGGCACACCAACGCCTTCAAGATCAACGAAGACGTGGTGATCCCGCTGCCGCGCATGGGCGAGTACACCGAAGGCATCGAACGCATCAACATCGAGCTGTCGCTGCGCAACAAGATCAAGCTGGCCGACGCGCTCGAAGCCTTCTTCGCCAAGGGCAACCTGCCGCTGGGCAAGACCGACGACGCCAGCGACATCCCCAGCGCGGAACTGCTGGAAGACCGCGTGCAGCAGGCCCTGGCCCTGGTGCGCGAAGTGCGCGCGCTCTGGGCGGGCTGGCTGAGCGACGTGGACGCGCTGTTCCCGCAGCTGCAGGACCACCGCCTGCGCGCGAGCTGGAAGACGCAGATCCGCGCGCCGCTGCAGGCCATCTTCTCCGGCGCGGCGTTCGGCCCCTTGCTGGCCGAATGCACCACCATCCACCAGCGCGTGCTCAAGGGCCGCGTGTGGGTGGCGCTGCACATGCATGCCGGTGACGGCAACGTGCACACCAACATCCCGGTCAACAGCGACGACTACGAGATGCTGCAGACCGCGCACGAGGCCGTGGCGCGCATCATGGTGCTCGCGCGCCAGCTCGACGGCGTGATCTCGGGCGAACACGGCATCGGCATCACCAAGCTGGAATTCCTGACCGACGAGGAGCTGCAACCCTTCGCGGACTACAAGCAACGCGTCGACCCCGAGGGCCGCTTCAACAAGGGCAAGCTGCTGCGCCAGGGTCCGGTGGGCGACGCCAGCCTGCGCAGCGCCGACCTGTCCAACGCCTACACGCCCAGCTTCGGCCTGATGGGGCACGAATCGATCATCATGCAGCGCAGCGAGATCGGCGCCATCGCCGACAGCGTCAAGGACTGCCTGCGCTGCGGCAAGTGCAAGCCGGTGTGCGCCACGCACGTGCCGCGCGCCAACCTGCTCTATTCGCCGCGCAACAAGATCCTGGCCACCTCGCTGCTGGTCGAGGCTTTCCTGTACGAAGAGCAGACCCGCCGCGGCATCAGCATCAAGCACTGGGAAGAGTTCGAGGACGTGGCCGACCACTGCACGGTGTGCCACAAGTGCCTGAGCCCCTGCCCGGTCAAGATCGACTTCGGCGACGTGACCATGAACATGCGCAACCTGCTGCGCAAGATGGGCCAGAAGAGCTTCCGGCCCGGCAACGCGGCGGCCATGTTCTTCCTGAACGCGACCAACCCCGAGACCATCAAGTTCGTGCGCGGCGCCATGGTGGGCGCGGGCTTCAAGGCCCAGCGCCTGGCCAACGACCTGCTCCAGCGCCTCGCGCGCAAGCAGACCGGCGCGCCCCCAGCCACCCTGGGCCCCGCGCCGATCAAGGAGCAGGTGATCCACTTCATCAACAAGAAGATGCCGGGTGGCCTGCCCAAGAAGACCGCCCGCGCCTTGCTGGACATCGAAGACAAGGATTACGTGCCCATCATCCGCAACCCCTCGGCCACCACGGCCGAGACGGAGGCGGTGTTCTACTTCCCGGGCTGTGGTTCGGAGCGCCTGTTCTCGCAGGTGGGCCTGGCCGCACAGGCCATGCTCTGGCATGCCGGCGTGCAGACGGTGTTGCCCCCGGGCTACCTGTGCTGTGGGTACCCGCAGCGCGGCAGCGGCCAGTTCGACAAGGCCGAGAAGATGATCACCGACAACCGGGTGCTGTTCCACCGGGTCGCCAACACGCTCAACTACCTGGACATCAAGACCGTGGTGGTGAGCTGCGGCACCTGCTACGACCAGCTGCAGGGTTACGAGTTCGACCAGATCTTCCCGGGCTGCCGCATCATCGACATCCACGAATACCTGCTGGAAAAGGGCATCACCTTGCCGGCCGGACAGGGCGGTTACCTGTACCACGACCCCTGCCACACGCCGATGAAGCTGCAGGACCCGATGAAGACGGTCAAGGCGCTGGTGGGCGACAACGTGGTGGAGAGCAAGCGTTGTTGCGGCGAATCGGGCACGTTGGGCGTGACCCGGCCCGACATTTCCACCCAGGTCCGCTTCCGCAAGGAAGAGGAAATCCAGAAGGGCGAGGCCGCGCTGCGCGCCGCCGGCACCGTGGGCGCGAACGACAACGTCAAGATCCTCACCTCGTGCCCGAGCTGCCTGCAAGGCCTGAGCCGCTATGGCGACGACCTCAAGTCCGGCCTGCTGGAAGCCGATTACATCGTGGTGGAGATGGCGCGCCAGATCCTGGGCGAAGAATGGCTGCCCGAGTACGTGGCGAAGGCCAACGAAGGCGGCATCGAGCGCGTGCTCGTCTGACCCGCCCGACAACGGAGACTTTCATGGCTGGCCTCGACAAGAACACCCCCTCGCCGCAGTCGATCACCCTGCACCAGCAGTCGCGGGTGCTGGAAATCGGCTTTTCCGACGGCCGCGAATTCAAGATCCCGTTCGAGCTGATGCGGGTCTATTCCCCTTCGGCCGAGGTGCAGGGCCATGGCAAGGGCCAGGAGGTGCTGCAGACCGGCAAGCGCGAGGTCGGCGTCGTGGCGCTGGAGCCGGTCGGCAACTACGCGGTGCAGCCCACCTTCTCCGACGGCCACAGCTCGGGCATCTTCTCCTGGGACTACCTGTATTTTCTGGGTTCGAAGCAGGCCGACCTGTGGGCCGAGTACCTGGAACGTCTGCAGGCCGCCGGCGTGGAGCGCGACGCCCCCATGCCGGACAAGGGCGGCCACGCCTGCGGCAGCCACTGAAGCGAGGAAATTCCACCATGGCCTCCACCCATTTCGGTTTCAAGACCGTCGACGAAGGCGAGAAGGCGCAGCGCGTGCGCAGCGTGTTCGACTCGGTCGCGCCCAAGTACGACGTGATGAACGACCTCATGTCGGCCGGGCTGCACCGCCTCTGGAAGCGCTACACCATCACCGTGGCGCAACCCGCAGCCGGGCCAGCAGGTGCTCGACATCGCTGGTGGCACCGGCGACCTCTCGCTGGCGTTTGCCCGCAAGGTGGGCCCCACCGGCCGCGTGGTGCACACCGACATCAACGAAGCCATGCTGCGCGAGGGCCGCTCGCGCCTGCTGGACCTGGGCGTGGTGCTGCCCACCATGGTGTGCGACGCCGAGAAACTGCCGTTCGCCAACGAGTCGTTCGATTTTGTTTCAGTGGCTTTCGGCCTGCGCAACATGACGCACAAGGAACTTGCACTGGCCGAAATGCATCGGACCCTCAAGCCGGGGGGCAAATTGCTGGTGCTGGAGTTTTCCCGGGTGGCGAAACCGCTCGAGAAGGCTTATGACTGGTATTCGTTCAATGTGCTGCCCAAGTTGGGCAAGCTGGTGGCCAACGACGAGAGCAGCTACCGCTACCTCGCGGAGTCCATCCGCATGCACCCGGGGCAGGAAGAGTTGCGGCAGATGATGCGCACAGCCGGATTCGGCCATGTGGACGTGCACAACCTCAGCGCCGGGGTGGTGGCGTTGCACATGGGCATCAAGTGTTGAATGGTTTTTCAGGTTTTCTGTTGTTTGAAGGAGGCAAAAGCATGAACAAGTTGTGGTCGGTGTTGCTGGTGTTCGCGATGGCGCTGGGCACCCAGGATGTGTGGGCCAAGCGCATGGGCGGTGGCGCGTCGTTCGGCAAGCAGTCGGGCAACGTGACGCAGCGCAGCAGCGCGCCGCCGTCCCAGCAGGCCGCGCCGCAGCAGGCGCCTGCCCAGAATGCGGCGGCGGCGGCCCGTCCGGCCACCGCCAATCCGGCCGCCGCCGCCGCGGCGCCCAAGCGCCCCTGGGGCGCCATGCTCGGGGGCCTGGCCGCCGGCCTGGGCCTGGCCTGGCTGGCCTCTTCTCTGGGCCTGGGCGAAGCCTTTCGCCAGATCCTGCTGTTCGCCCTGCTGGCGATGGTGGTCATGGCGGTGATCGGCATGGTGATGCGCCGCCGCGCGCCTGCGGCGGCTGCTCCGGGTGGCATGGCCTACCAGGGCGCCGGCCCGGCCGGCCAGTCGCAGTACGACCCGGCCACGCCGCGCAGCTACAGCCCGCAGAACGTCGGCAACGACGCCTCGGCCCGGCCCTGGGAGCGCAGCGGCCCGGCCGCGCTGGACCACTCCCACCGCCCCGTCGGCGGTTCCATGATCGGTTCGGCGCTCGGCGGCAGCCAGAGCTGGGGCGTTCCCGCCGGTTTTGATGCCGAGGGCTTCCTCAAGGCCTCCAAAGCCAACTTCGTGAGCCTGCAGGATGCCTGGGACCGTTCCGACATCCCCGCGCTGCGCGCGATGATGACCGACGACATGCTCCAGCAGATCCGCGGCCAGCTGGCCGAGCGCGAGCAGGCCCGGAGTGGCGCCAACAAGACCGAGGTCGTCATGCTGGACGCGCAGTTGCTCGGCATCGAGGAACTGCAGGGCGAGTACATGGCCAGTGTCGAATTCTCCGGTCTCATCCGCGAGGAAGCGTCCGCCGGTCCCAACCCGTTCCGCGAAGTCTGGAACATCACCCGCCCGAAGAACGGCCCGGGTGGCTGGCTGGTGGCGGGCGTGCAAGCGCTGCAGTGACGCCGCAGGGGCTGCCTCGCCAGCCCGGCTGATGCACGCTGACGCCGTGCCTCGCGCTTTATCCGTCAAAATCGGGTGGTCATGAAAAATGAACCACCCGATTCTTCTTCCGGGGCCGGTGCGGCCGCCGCCCCCTTGAGCTTCCTGCAATCGCTGCTCGGCGCGATCCGCCCGCCCGAATGGGTGGTGGACGAATTGCAGAACCGCGTGGTGCTGTTCCTCAACCACGTGCTGATGCAGGAAAAAGCGGCCCAGGACCGCCTGCGCCGCCAGAAGGGCAAACCCGTGCGCATCCAGTGGGGCGATTTCCACCTCACGCTCGCACCCAGCGCCGCCGGCCTGCTGGAGCGCTGTGCACCCGATGCGACGCCCGAACTGAGCGTCACGCTCACCCAGCGCTCGCCGCTGGCGTTGGCCCAGAGCGTGCTCGCCGGCCAGAAACCGGGCGTGGACATCCAGGGCGACGTGCAACTCGCCGCCGAGGTGGCCTGGCTGGTGGACAACGTGCGCTGGGACGTGGAGGAAGACCTTTCCCGCATCGTCGGTGACGCCACTGCCCACACGCTGGCGCGCTTCGCTCAGTCGGCGGCCCAGGCCGTCAAGGCCTTCGTGGAGCGCCTGCCAGCCGGCCGTGCGCCGCGCGCGGCCGCCGGTGGCGATGCGTCGGTGCCTCCGCGCGCCGACGGAACCGCGGCATGAGCCGGCTCTTCCGCGGCGCCTTCATCGTCTGGGTGGTGTTGCGCTACGGCCTGGACGAGCTGGTGCTCTCCAGCTTCGAGCGCCCGGCCATTCGCCTGCTCACCCGCATCGTCTCCATCGGCCGCAACCTGGACGCGCCGCGCGGTGCCCGCCTGCGCGAGGCCCTGGAGCGCCTGGGCCCGATCTTCGTGAAGTTCGGCCAGGTGCTGTCGACGCGGCGCGACCTGCTGCCGCCCGACATCGCCGACGAACTCGCGCGCCTGCAGGACCGGGTGCCGCCGTTCCCCAGCGAAGTTGCGGTCGCCAGCATCGAGCGCGCCTTCGGCAAACCGCTGTCCTCGGTGTTCTCGCATTTCGAACAGGTGCCGGTGGCCAGCGCCTCCGTGGCCCAGGTGCATTTCGCCACCCTGCTGGACGGCCGCCACGGTGGGCGCGAGGTCGCGGTGAAGGTGCTGCGCCCGAACATGCGCCCGGTGATCGACAAGGACCTCAGCCTCATGCGCATGATGGCCGGCTGGGTCGAGCGGCTGTCGGCCGACGGCAAGCGCCTCAAGCCGCGCGAGGTGGTCGCCGAGTTCGACAAATACCTGCACGACGAGCTGGACCTGCTGCGCGAAGCCGCCAACGCAGCCCAACTGCGCCGCAACATGCAGGGGCTGGACCTGGTGCTGATCCCGGAAATGCTCTGGGACTACTGCCACACCGAGGTGATGGTGATGGAGCGCATGCACGGCACCCCCATCAACCGGGTCGAGGAGCTGCGGGCCCTGGGCGTGGACATTCCCAAGCTCGCGCGCGACGGTGTCACCATTTTCTTCACCCAGGTGTTCCGCGACGGCTTCTTCCACGCCGACATGCACCCGGGCAACATCCAGGTCAGCACCGCCCCGGCCACCTTCGGGCGCTACATCTCGCTCGATTTCGGCATCGTGGGCACGCTCACCGAGTTCGACAAGGAATACCTGGCGCAGAACTTCACCGCCTTCTTCCGGCGCGACTACAAGCGCGTGGCCGAGCTGCACATCGAATCGGGCTGGGTGCCCGCCGAAACGCGGGTGGACGAGCTCGAATCGGCCATCCGCGCGGTGTGCGAACCCTATTTCGACCGTCCGCTGAAGGAAATCTCGCTCGGCATGGTGCTGATGCGGCTGTTCCAGACCTCGCGCCGCTTCCACGTGGAAATCCAGCCCCAGCTCGTGCTGCTGCAGAAAACCCTGCT
Source organism: Hydrogenophaga sp. UC242_50 (assembly GCF_042697355.1). Taxonomy (NCBI): domain Bacteria; kingdom Pseudomonadati; phylum Pseudomonadota; class Betaproteobacteria; order Burkholderiales; family Comamonadaceae; genus Hydrogenophaga; species Hydrogenophaga sp. UC242_50. The sequence goes on along the minus strand of NZ_CP170553.1, from coordinate 4,975,154 downwards.
CAACATCGAGGGCCTCGGGCGCCAGCTCGACCCCGAACTCGACCTCTGGAGCACGGCCAAGCCGTTCCTGGAGAAATGGATGGTGGAGCAGGTCGGCCCGCAGAAGCTGCTGCAGCAACTCAAGGCCGAGGCGCCGCAGTACGCCAAGCTGCTGCCGGCGCTGCCGCGCCTGCTGCACGACTACCTGCAGCACAAGCCACACGAACTGCGGCGCGAACTCGACACCCTGGTGGCCGAGCAACGCCGCACCAACCGCCTGCTGCAGAGCATCATCTACGGCGGCGTCGGCTTCGTGCTGGGCCTGATCGTCATGCAGGTGCTGGTGCGGGTCCGGCTCTGGTAGGTGGGGGCCGCCGGGCGCCGACGCCCGGCGCACGCGGGACACACCCTCAATTTATAATGACGGGTTTTGTTCCACGTCCCGCACGGGAACGTCCGGCGCCCTCCGGGGTCCGATTCCCCGAGGCGCTCCAGCCCTCATTCCGGTCCACGCCATGCCTATCTATGCCTACAAGTGCGAGTCCTGCGGCCATGCCAAGGACGTGCTGCAGAAAATCTCCGACGATCCGCTCACTGTCTGCCCGGCCTGCGGCCAGGCCAGCTTCAAGAAGCAGCTGACGGCGGCCGGTTTCCAGCTCAAGGGCTCGGGTTGGTACGTGACCGACTTCCGCGAAGGCAACAAGCCCGCCACCACGACCGCGCCCGCCACGGCCGGCGACGCCGCGGCCCCCGCACCGGCCAAGGCCGATGCCTCCGCCGCCCCGGCACCGGCCGCCGCGCCCGCGCCGGCAACGGCGCCCGCCAGCCCGCCCGCGTCCTCCACCTGAGCCTGTCCTGATGCCTTCCTTGCGCAAATGGCTGCTCTCGGGCCTGCTGGTCCTGGTGCCCCTGATCATCACCCTCTGGGTGCTGGAGTGGGTGGTGAGCACGCTCGACCAGACCTTGCGCATCCTGCCCACGAGCTGGCAGCCCGATCAGCTGCTGGGGGTGCACATCCCGGGCCTGGGCGTGCTGTTCGCCCTGGTCGTCGTGCTGTCCATCGGCGCGCTGGCGTCCAACATCATCGGCAACAAGCTGGTGAGCTGGTGGCACGCCATGCTGCACCGCATCCCGGTGGTGCGCTCGATCTATTCGGGCGTCAAGCAGGTCTCCGACACGCTGTTCTCCGAGAAGGGCAACGCCTTTCGCAAGGCCATGCTGGTGCAATGGCCGCACGAAGGCATGTGGACCATCGCGTTTCTCACCGGCTCCCCTGCGGGCGACGTCCTGACCCACCTCCAATCCATGCCCGGCGGCGCCGAGCACGATGAGTTCTTCAGCGTGTACGTGCCCACCACGCCCAACCCCACGGGTGGCTACTTCGTGATGGTGCGCAAGAGCGCCTGCGTGGAGCTGCAGATGAGCGTGGACGAAGCGCTCACCTACGTCGTCTCCATGGGCGTGATCGTGCCCGGCGGGCCGAAGAACCCGCACTTCAAGGTGGCCGCCGATGGCGCCATCACCGAAGCCTCCTGAATGTTCTCCCGCGGGCCTGTCCGCGAACCTGTTGAAAGAAGAGTCGAAATGGCGATGCGTACCCACTATTGCGGTCTGGTGACCGAAGCCCAACTGGGCCAAACCGTTCAGCTGTGCGGCTGGGTCAACCGCCGCCGCGACCACGGTGGCGTGATCTTCATCGACCTGCGCGACCGCGAAGGCTATGTGCAGGTGGTCTGCGACCCCGATCGCGCCGAGATGTTCAAGACCGCCGAGGACGTGCGCAACGAGTTCTGTGTGCAGGTCACCGGCGTGGTGCGCGCGCGCCCCGCGGGCACCACCAACGACAAGCTCAAGAGCGGCCAGATCGAGGTGCTGTGCCACGAACTGAAGGTGCTCAACGCCTCGGTGACGCCGCCGTTCCAGCTCGACGACGAGAACCTGTCGGAGACCACGCGCCTCACGCACCGCGTGCTCGACCTGCGCCGCCCCTACATGCAGAACAACCTGATGCTGCGCTACCGCGTGGCGATGGAAGTGCGCAAGTTCCTCGACGCCAACGGTTTCATCGACATCGAAACCCCGATGCTGACCAAGAGCACGCCCGAAGGCGCGCGCGACTATCTCGTGCCCAGCCGCGTGCACGACGGCCACTTCTTCGCGTTGCCGCAATCGCCCCAGCTGTTCAAACAGCTGCTGATGGTGGCCGGCTTCGACCGCTACTACCAGATCACCAAGTGCTTCCGCGACGAAGACCTGCGTGCCGACCGCCAGCCCGAGTTCACCCAGATCGATATCGAAACCTCGTTCCTGACCGAGGAAGACATCCGTGACATGTTCCAGGGCATGATCAAGACGGTGTTCCAGAACACGCTGGGCGTGGACCTGGGCGAGTTCCCCATCATGGCCTACAGCGAAGCCATGCATCGCTTCGGCTCCGACAAGCCCGACCTGCGCGTGAAGCTGGAGTTCACCGAACTCACCGACGTGATGGGCGACGTGGACTTCAAGGTCTTCTCGGCACCCGCCACCATGAAGGGTGGTCGCGTGGTCGCGCTGTGCGTGCGCGGCGGCGCCGACATGAGCCGCAGCGAGATCGACGCCTACACCGAGTTCGTGAAGATCTACGGCGCCAAGGGCCTGGCCTGGATCAAGGTCAACGACGCCGCCCAGGGCCGCGATGGCCTGCAGAGCCCGATCGTGAAGAACCTGCACGACAAGGCCGTGGCCGACATCCTCTCGCGCACCGGCGCGCAGAACGGCGACATCATCTTCTTCGGCGCCGACAAGGCCAAGGTGGTCAACGACGCCATCGGCGCGCTGCGCCTGAAGATCGGTCACAGCGAACTGGGCAAGAAGAATGGCCTGTTCGAAGACCGCTGGGCGCCCATGTGGGTGGTGGACTTCCCGATGTTCGAGCACGACGAGGAAGCCGACCGCTGGACCGCGGTGCACCACCCCTTCACCGCGCCGAAGGACGGCCACGAGGACTGGATGGTGACCGCGCCCGAGAAGTGCATCGCCAAGGGCTACGACATGGTGCTCAACGGCTGGGAGATCGGCGGCGGTTCCGTCCGCATCCACACCGCGGCCGTGCAGCAGAAGGTGTTCGACGCGCTCAAGATCACGCCCGAGGAAGCCCAGCTCAAGTTCGGCTTCCTGCTGGACGCGCTGCAGTACGGCGCGCCGCCCCACGGCGGCCTGGCCTTCGGCCTGGACCGCATCGTCACCCTCATGACCGGTGCCGAGTCCATCCGCGACGTGATCGCCTTCCCCAAGACCCAGCGCGCCCAGTGCCTGCTGACCCAGGCCCCCAGCCCGGTGGACGAGAAGCAACTGCGCGAGCTGCACATCCGTCTGCGCAACGTGGACCTGGCGAAATCCGCCTGACGAGCCTGTCTGTAGGACACCTCCGAAAGGGGCGCCGAGTGCGCCCCTTTTTCTTGTATCAATGCGCTGATTGCAGTGATCTGCCTTCAAACATCGCCATTCCTTCGGGGTAACATGGCCTTTTGAAAAGGAGTCCCTCATGCCCAAGATTCGTACGACCGCCCTCGATGGCAAGGACAAGCTCGTGGCCGACCTCCAGCGCGTGATCACCGACGCCGAAGAACTGATGCAGGCCACGGCCCACCAGACCGAAGGCAAGGTGGTGGAACTGCGCGACCGCATCAACGAGAACCTGCGCGACGCCCGCCACAAGTTGGCGGATGCCGAGGAGGCCATCAAGGAAAAGACGTTGGAGATGGCCCGCGCCACCGACGACTACGTGCACGAAAACCCCTGGTCCGCGATCGGCGCCGCCGCCGGTGTGGGCCTGCTGGTCGGCCTGCTCATCAGCCGCCGCTGATCGGGGCCGCCCGCGCCATCGCGACGCCGCAGCGTTTTTCGTCGTCTCTCCGGGGACTGGCCTCCACGGTCCTGGAACTGGTGCAGATCCGGCTGGAGCTGTTCAGCATCGAAGCCCAGGAAGAGGTGCTGCGCGTCGGCGCGCTGCTGGTCTATGGCGCCGTGGCCGTGGCCTTCCTCAGCCTGGGCGTGGTGCTGCTGGCGCTGCTGATCACCGTGGCCCTTTGGGACACCCACCGCCTGTTGGCGCTGGGCATCTTCACCGGGCTGTTCCTCGTCACCGGCGGCGTGGCCGCCTGGCTGGCGCGGGAGCGCGTGCGCTCCGGCACCTACCTGTTCTCGGCCAGCGTCGAGGAACTCAGGCAGGACCGTGAGGGTCTGCGCGCCGCCAAGGAGGACGCTTGAACCCGCGTGCGGTCGTGCTGGCGATGCGGCGGGAGCGGCTGGTGCTGCGCTCGCAGCAGCTTCGTCGGCAGATCACCACCGAGTTGCAGGCGGTGCAGCCCGCGCTGACCTGGGTGGACCGCCTGCAGGACGCCCTGCTGTGGTTGCGCGGCAACCCCTTGATCGCCACCGCCGGCAGCCTGCTGCTGGCCGTGTGGCGCCCGCGCCGTGCGGCCAGCTTCGGCATGCGGCTGTGGTCGGCCTGGAAGTTCGTGCAGGGCCTTCGCGGGGTCGGCGCGAAACCGCCGTCCCCACGGCGCTGAACCCACCTGTTCGTCCCGTGAAGATTCCGCAATCGGTGCTGGTGGTGATTCACACCCCGGCGCTGGAGGTGTTGCTGATCGAGCGCGCCGATGCGCCCGGTTTCTGGCAATCGGTCACCGGCTCCAAGGACACCGAGGCCGAGGGCTTCGAGGCCACGGCGGCGCGCGAGGTGCAGGAAGAGACCGGCCTTGATGCCCATGCGCCCGGCCAAGTGCTGAGCGACTGGGGGCTGGAAAACGTGTACGAGATCTACCCGCAGTGGCGGCACCGCTACGCGCCGGGCGTCACGCACAACACCGAGCACCTGTTCGGCCTGTGCATTCCCCGCGCGGTGCCGGTGCGGCTGAGCCCACGCGAACACCGCAACCAGGTGTGGCTGCCCTGGGCGCAGGCTGCCGAACGCTGCTTCTCGCCATCCAACGCCGAAGCGATCGCCTGGCTGCCCCGCCTTGGTGGCATGATTTGCCCATGAGCATCGTCAGGATCGCGACCTACAACATCCACAAGGGTGTGCAAGGCCTCGGGCCAGGGCGCCGGCTGGAGATCCACAACATCGCCCACGCGGTGGAACAGTTCGACGCCGACATCGTGTGCCTGCAGGAGGTGCGGCGCCACAACCGCAAGCTCGAAAAACACTTCACCCGCTGGCCCGAGCTCGATCAGGCGGGTTACCTCTCCCCCGAAGGCTACGAATCGGTCTACCGGACCAACGCGATCACGCGCCACGGCGAACACGGCAATGCGCTGCTCTCGCGCTGGCCGGTGATCGACACCAAACACTCCGACGTGTCGGACCACCGTTTCGAGCAGCGCGGCCTGCTGCACGTGCAGCTGCTGGTCGAGGGCGTCGATGTGCACGTGGTGGTGGTGCACCTGGGGCTGATCCACGCCAGCCGCGAGCGCCAGGTGCAGCGCCTGGGCGAGTACATCGCCACCGCCGTGCCGCCGAGCGCGCCGCTGGTGGTGGCGGGCGACTTCAACGACTGGGGCGCGCAGCTGCTGCGGCCCATGGCGGCCCTGGATCTGCGCACCTTCGAGGGCATCCGCCTGGCCACATACCCGTCGCGCCTGCCGCTGCTGCACCTGGACCGCATCTTCGCGCGCGGCCTGCGGCCGGTCTCGGCCCACGTGCCGCACGGCCGGGTGTGGTCGCGCATGTCGGACCACCTGCCCCTGATCGCCGAGCTCGAACTGTGAGCGCGGCACCCCTTCGTTCCGCGAGCGCGCGGCACGCGCCCATGCGAAGGGGCCACCAGCTGCTGTTGCTGCAGGGCGGCGTGGAGTTCTTCCCCGCCCTGATCGAAGCGATGGACGCGGCGCGCATGGTGGTGCATCTGGAGACCTACATCTTCGAGTTCGCCGGCTCGGCCCTGGGCGTGGCCGAGGCCCTGGAGCGCGCGGCGCGGCGCGGCGTGGTGGTGCGCCTGCTCATCGACGGCGTGGGCACGCCCGTGGTGCCCAGGAGTGGCAGCGCCGCTTCGCCGAAGCCGGCGTGGTGATGCGCATCTACGCCCCGCTGGGCCGGCTCGGCCTGCTGGTGCCGCGCAACTGGCGCCGCCTGCACCGCAAGCTCTGCGTGGTCGACGGCGTGGTGGGCTTCTGCGGCGGCATCAACATCATCGACGACCAGGACGACGTGGCGCTCGGCCGCCTGACCGCGCCCCGGCTGGACTTCGCGCTGCGCGTGGCCGGCCCGCTGGTGGAGGACATGGTCGACACCATGGAACAGCTCTGGTGGCGCACCCTGGCCGCGCGGCGCGTGCGCCAGCGCGAGTTCAAGGCCGCGTGGGACGCGCTGCGGGCCTCGCGCCCGGTGGGCGATTTCTCCCGTCTGCTGCAGAAGATCGAAGCCCTGGCCGAGGCCCAGGAGGATGCCAGGGTGGAAGGCCCTTACGGCGAATCCGCGCCGTCGCCGCTGGGGGTGGACGGCGCGCGCGCCACGCTGCTGCTGCGCGACAACGTGACCCACCGGCACGACATCGAGCGCGCCTACCTGAAGGCCATCGGCGAGGCGCGCCAGGAGGTGGTGATCGCCAACGCCTATTTCATTCCCGGGCGCAAGCTGCGCCGCGCGCTCACGATGGCCGCCGCGCGCGGCGTGCGCGTGCGCCTGCTGCTGCAGGGGCGCTACGAGCATTTCCTGCAGTACCGCGCGGCGCGCCCGGTGTACCAGCGGCTGGTGAACGCGGGCATCGAGATCCACGAGTACGCGCCCAGCGCGCTGCACGCCAAGGTGGCGGTGGTGGACCGGCGCTGGTCCACCGTGGGTTCCACCAACCTCGATCCGCTGTCCATGCTGCTGGCGCGCGAGGCCAACGTGATGACCAACGACCGCCGCTTCTCCGGCCTGCTGCACAGCTACCTCGATGGTCTGGTGCAGCACACCGGCCAGTTGCTCGACACGGGCGCCCTGAATCGGCGCCCCTGGGTGCAGCGGCAGCTCGACCGAGTCGCCTTCGCTGTCATGCGGATCACGTTGTTCGTGACGGGCCACCGCTACTAGAGCCAGCCACATGCCCGACGACCTGATCGTCCAGCGCCCCGAAGGGCTGTATTGCCCGCCCGGCGACTTCTACATCGATCCCTGGCGCCGCGTGGAGCGCGCCGTCATCACCCACGCCCATGCCGACCACGCGCGCACCGGCCACGCGCACTACCTGGCCACGGCGGTGTCCGAAGGCCTGCTGCGCGCGCGGCTGGGGGCTGACATCCACCTTCAAGGGCTTGCCTACGGCGAGACGGTGGAGCACCACGGCGTGCGCATCTCTCTGCACCCGGCCGGCCACGTGCTGGGTTCGGCGCAAGTGAGGGTGGAGCACCAGGGGCGCGTGTGGGTGCGCAGCGGCGACTACCGCACCACGCCGGCCGGCGCCGTGCCCGACCGCACCTGCGCGCCCTTCGAACCGGTGCGCTGCGACGTCTTCATCACCGAGTCCACCTTCGGCCTGCCGATCTACCGCTGGCGCTCCGATGCCGAGCTGTTCGGCGAGATCAACCGCTGGTGGCAGGACAACGCCGAGACCGGCCGGGCCAGCGTGCTCTCCTGCTACAGCCTGGGCAAGGCGCAGCGCATCCTGGCCGGGGTGGACGCGTCCATCGGTCCCATCGTGTGCCATGGCGCGGTCGAACCGCTGAACCGCGCCTACCGCGCCGCCGGCGTTGCGCTGCCCGACACGCTGCAGGTGAGCGACGTGAGCGACCCCGCCACCTTCCGCCGCGCGCTGGTGCTGTGCCCGGGCTCCGCCCTGGGCACGCCCTGGATCAAGCGCTTCGGCGATTTCTCCGACGCCTTCGCCAGTGGCTGGATGCAGGTGCGCGGCTGGCGGCGGCGCGGTGGCCTGGACCGCGGCTTCGTGCTCAGCGACCATGCCGACTGGCCCGGCCTGCTCAGCGCCATCGGCGCCAGCGGGGCCGAGCGGGTCATCGTCACGCACGGCAGCGTGCCGGTGCTGGTGCGTTACCTGCAGGAGCAGGGCCTGCAGGCCGAGAGCTTCGACACCGAGTACGGCGACGAGACCGAGGCCACCGGCGCATGAAACGCTTCGCGGCCCTGTTCAACGAGTTGGACGCGACCACCGCGACCAACGCCAAGGTCGCCGCGCTGCGCCGTTACCTGGCCGAGGTGGACGACGCCGACGCGGCCTGGGCGGTGTACTTCCTGGCCGGCGGGAAGCCGCGCCAGCTCATCAAGACGGCGCAATTGCGCGCGCAGGCGATCGCCGCCTCGGGCCTGCCGGAGTGGTTGTTCGAGGCCAGCTACCAGGCGGTGGGCGATCTGGCCGAGACCATCGCGCTGGTGTTGCCCCTGCCGCCACAGGCCGAAGGCATGCAGACCCGGTTGAGCGAGTGGATGGAAGAGCGGCTGCTGCCCCTGCGCGGGCAAGGGGACGAGGCCGTGGCCATGGCCCTGGGCGCCTGGTGGCGCGAGCTCGACGCCGCGGGGCGTTTCCTGCTCGTCAAGCTGGTGGGCGGAGGCTTTCGCGTCGGCGTGAGCAAGCTGCTGGTGCAGCGCGCGATCGCCGCGCACGCCGGGCTGGACGCCAAGCTGGTGGCCGCGCGCATGATGGGCTTCACCGACAGCAAACGCTCGCCCACGCCCGCGCTGTACCGCGCGCTGGTGGCGCCGGCCGAGCCGGCAGGCGAGGCGCGGGGCGGGCGCGACCCGAGCCAGCCCTATCCGTTCTTCCTGGCCAGTCCGTTGAACGCGGAGGCGGACGGCGATCTCCTGGCCATGGAGATCGCGAGCGCGGGCACGGCCCAGACCATGGAGGCCCGCCTGGGCCCCGCGAGCGACTGGCTGGCCGAGTGGAAGTTCGACGGCATCCGGGGCCAGATCGTCAAACGCGCCGGGCAGGTGTGGGTGTGGTCGCGCGGTGAGGAACTGATGAGCGAGCGCTTCCCCGAGCTGCAGGCGCTCGCGCAGCGCTGGCCGGACGGCACCGTGCTGGACGGCGAAATCCTGGTCTGGGACGACGGCGACCCGGTCACGCCCCGACTACCCGGCAGCGAGAGACCGGGCGGCCCCGCACCCTTCGCCCTGCTGCAGCAGCGCATCGGCCGCAAGACCCTGGGCCCCAAGGTGCTGGCCGAGGCGCCGGTCGGTTTCATGGCCTACGACCTGCTCGAGGCCGGCCACGACGACCTGCGCCAGGTGCCGCAGCACGAACGCCGCCTGCGCCTGGAAGCCCTGGCCGCCACGCTCAACGCCACGCCGGGCCCGCGCCTGTGGCTCTCGCCCCGGGTCCCGGGCGGGGACTGGGCCACGCTGGCCCGCTGGCGCGCGCAGGCGCGGACGCTCGACGTGGAGGGCCTGATGCTCAAGCACCGCGACAGCGCCTACGGCACCGGCCGGCAGAAACGCGGCGACGGCCCGGGTCTGCTGGCGTGGTGGAAATGGAAGATCGATCCGCTGACGATCGATGGCGTGCTGATCTACGCCCAGGCCGGCCACGGCCGCCGCGCCTCGGTCTACACCGACTACACCTTCGCGGTGTGGAACCGTCCCCCGGTGGACGCCGCCGAGGCGCAGGCGGTGGTCGAGGCGATCGCGCAGCGCCGCCCGGCCGATCCCGAGGGCCTGCAGCTGGTGGCCTTCACCAAGGCCTATTCGGGCCTGACCGACGAGGAGTTCAAAGCGGTCGATGCGGTGATCCGCCAGAACACGCTGGAGAAGTTCGGCCCGGTGCGCAGCGTGCGGCCCACGCTGGTGTTCGAGCTGGCGTTCGAGGGCATCGCACGCAGTTCGCGCCACAAGAGCGGCGTGGCGCTGCGCTTTCCGCGCATGCAGCGCATCCGCGACGACAAGCCGCTGCACGAGGCCAACACCCTGCAAGACCTCGAGCAACTGCTGGCCAGCAAGGCCGGCTGAGGCCCGGCGCCCAATGCCCCCAGGCCGGGTACCCCCGGGAGGTCCGGTGTTAGCATGCCCCAATGCTGACGAAAACCGCATCCGACATGACCCCCGCAGCCCCCCCTGACGACGACCACGGCGTGCCCGTTTCCGTCAAGATCCGCGAGCGCGTGAAGGCCGCGCGCCAGCGTTTCCACTCCAACGACAACATCGCCGAGTTCATCCAGCCCGGCGAGCTGGAGAAGCTGCTCGACGAAGTGACCGAGAAGATGCAGGGCGTGCTCGATGCCATGGTCATCGACACCGAGAACGACCACAACACCGGCGACACCGCGCGCCGCGTGCGCAAGATGTACCTCAAGGAGGTGTTCAACGGCCGTTACGTGAAGGCCCCGAGCATCACCGAGTTCCCCAACGCCGAGCACCTCAACGAGCTGATGATCGTCGGCCCGATCACCGTGCGCAGCGCCTGCAGCCACCACTTTTGCCCGGTCATCGGCAAGATCTGGATCGGCGTGATGCCCAACGAGCACACCAACGTGATCGGCCTGTCCAAGTACGCGCGCCTGGCCGAGTGGATCATGGGCCGCCCGCAGATCCAGGAAGAGGCCGTGGTGCAGCTGGCCGACCTGATCCAGGAAAAGACCCAGCCCGACGGCCTGGCGCTGGTGATGGAAGCCAGCCACTACTGCATGGCCTGGCGCGGCGTGAAGGACATGAACAGCAAGATGATCAACTCGGTCATGCGCGGCGTGTTCCTCAAGGACCCCAACCTGCGCCGCGAATTCCTCGCCCTCATCCCCCGTCAATCCTGAGGCCCATCATGCTGGTACGCCTGCTCTACGTCAGCCGCGCTGTCGACAAGGACTGCGCCAAAGCCATCGAATCCATCCTGGAGTCGTCGCGCTCGCACAACCTGGGCAACGGCATCACCGGTGTGCTCTGCTACGGCGGCGGCGTGTTCCTGCAGGCCATCGAGGGCGGCCGCAACGCGGTGAACGGCCTCTACAGCCACATCGTGGCCGACCCGCGCCACACCGAGGTGGTGCTGCTGCACTACGAAGAGATCACCGAGCGCCGCTTCGGTGGCTGGACCATGGGCCAGGTCAACCTCTCCAAGCTCAACACCTCCATCGTGCTGAAGTACTCCGAACGCCCTGAGTTCGACCCCTACGCCGTCTCGGGTCGGGTGTCGCTGGCTCTTCTCGAAGAGTTGATGGCCACAGCCAGCATCATCGGCAGAGCTTGAGGATCTCCCCCCTGCGCCGCTGCGCGGCTTCCCCCCTCCGTGGCGCGCCTTCGGCGCTTCGAGGGGGGACGGCACCTTGGGCCGGCGAAGCCGGACCCTCGGCGCCCCTTGAGTTTGATTTCTCCACTGCATGTCGCTGAACGCGTTCTGTCTCATCGTGCTGGCCGGCCTGATCCACGCCGGCTGGAACATCGTCGCCAAGAAGGCCGCGGGCGACGCGCGCTTCGCCTTCTTCAACGCCTTCCTCATGATGCTGGTCTGGGCGCCGCTGGGCTGGTGGCTGGGCCGCGAGGAGGTGCCGCGCTGGGGCGCGACCGAATGGGGTTTTCGTGGTCGCCAGCGGCGTGCTGCACGTCTTCTACTACGTGATCCTGTTGCGCGGCTACCGCAAGGCGGATCTCACCGTGGTCTACCCGATGGCGCGCGGCTCGGGGCCGCTGCTGTCTTCGCTGGTGGCGATCGTGTTTCTGGGCGAGCGCATTTCGGCGCTGGGCGCCCTGGGCATCGCGGGGGTGGTGGGCGGTGTGTTCCTGATCGCCGGCGGCCCGGGCCTGCTGCGCGCCGCGCACGATCCGGTGGCGCGCCGCCGCGTGCACAAGGGCATGGTCTACGGCGTGCTCACGGGCGTGTTCATCGCGGCCTACACGGTGGTGGACGGCTACGCGGTCAAGATGCTGCTGATGTCGCCCATCCTGATCGACTACATGGGCAACTTCGTGCGCCTGGGCCTGCTCGCCCCCGCCGTGCTGCGCGACCTGCCCACCGCGCGGCAGCTGTGGCGCGTGCAGTGGCGCTACGCGCTGCTGGTGGCCGTGGTCAGCCCCATCGCCTATGTGCTGGTGCTCTACGCCATGCGCGAGGCGCCGCTGTCGCATGTGGCGCCCGCGCGCGAGGTGTCCATGCTGTTCGCGGCGCTGATCGGTGCGCACCTGCTGGGCGAGGGCGACCGCGCGGCGCGCATCCTCGGCGCCCTGTGCATCGCCGCCGGCGTGACCGCGCTGGCCCTGGGTTGAAATGGGCAGTGTGAGCGACACGGCGGCCTTCCAGCTGCTGGGCTGCGACTTCAGCAGCGCACCGAGCCGGCGCAAACCCATCACGCTGGCCGTGGGACGCGCCGACCGGGGCCGCGTGGTGCTCGAGGGCGTGGAGCACTTCGAGACGCTCGACGCCTGGAGCCAGCGCCTGGGGGCATCGGGCCGGTGGGTGGGCGGTTTCGACCTGCCGTTCGGCCTGCCGCGCGAACTGGTCACCACCCTGGGCTGGCCGACCGACTGGGCGGCCTGCATGGCGCACTACGAGGGCCTGAGCCGAGAGGCGATCCGCGAGGCCTTCGCCGCCTTCTGCGATGCGCGGCCGGTGGGCGGCAAGTTCGCGCACCGCGCCACCGACGGGCCGGCCGGCTCCAGCCCGAGCATGAAATGGGTCAACCCGCCGGTGGCCTTCATGCTGCACGCCGGCGTGCCGCGCCTGATCGCCGCCGGCGTCACGCTGCCGGGCTTGTTCGAGGGCGACGGCAGCCGCGTGGGGCTGGAGGCCTACCCGGGCCTGCTCGCGCGCAGCGTGCTGGGCACGGTCTCGTACAAGAGCGACGACAAGGCCAAGCAGACGCCCGAGCGCCTGATCGCGCGCAAGACGCTGATCAACGCGCTGGAGAACGGCCAGGCCCCGCTGCTGCAGGCCGTGGGCCTGCGCCTGCGGCTCACGCACGCCCAGCGCGACGCGCTGGCCGACGACGCCAGCGGCGACCGGCTGGACGCCGTGCTCTGCCTGCTGCAGGCGGCCTGGGCCGAGCAGCAGCACCGCGCCGGCCTGCCACGCTGGGGCCTGCCGGTGTTCGACCCGCTCGAAGGCTGGATCGTCACGGCCTGACGGGTTGGTACCCGTGCGACAGCGCGGGATTTCGGCACTGCCTAGAATTCGTCGGGCCCGGCCGCGTGCCGGACACAAGCGTTCTCAGGGCGGGGTGAAACTCCCCACCGGCGGTGATGGCGGCGTGGCGACACGACCGCACGAGTGCCGCGAGCGCCCAGGCGCCGGTTCGTCCGGCGCGTGGGGTCAGCAGACCCGGTGAGATCCCGGGACCGACGGTAAGAAGCGGGTCTGACCGACCCGCTTGACAGTCCGGATGAAAGAGAGCGCGAGCCAGGCACCCCCCGTGCGCGCCCGCGCGCCGGTGGTGCGTGCGCTTGTGCGCCCTGATTTGTTGGCCCCTCCTTTTTCCGAGGACACCATGAATCAGACCGAGTCTTCCCACCACCTCCACCTGCCCGCCGGCCTGCGCTTCGCGTTCGTCGAGGCGTCCTGGCACGCCGACATCGTGCACCAGGCGCGCGATGCCTTCTTCGCCGAAATGGCGCAAGGCGGCTTCGGCGCCGACGCCATCGACGTGTTCGACGTGCCCGGCGCCTTCGAGATCCCGCTGCATGCCCAGCGCCTGGCCCGCTCCGGCCGCTACGCCGCCGTCGTCGGCAGCGCGCTGGTGGTCGATGGGGGCATCTACCGCCACGACTTCGTCTCGCAGACGGTGGTGCAGGCGCTCATGGACGTGCAGCTCGACACCGGCGTGCCGATGATCTCGGCCGTGCTCACGCCGCACCACTTCCACGAACACGCCGAGCACCGCAAGTACTTCCTGCGGCACTTCGCCGTCAAGGGCACCGAGGCCGCGCAGGCCTGTCTGCAGACCGTGGCCGGTCTGCGCCGCCTGGACGCGCTGCTGAGCCCGACCGCCGCCGCCTGACGGCCGGCGCCTTGAGCGCGCGGGGGCGATGGGGTACAACCGCCGTTCACCATGTCGCTGCAACGCCTGCCTTCGCCCGCCCTGCGCCCTTTCGTGGCGCAGCTGTGGGCGAGCGAGGACCCGGGCGAGGCGCGCTGCGCCACGCCGTGGCGCGAGCACGCCTTGCCCAGCGGGGCGATGCACCTCGTCATCCGGCTGTCCGACCACCCGCTGCGCATCGCCGATGCCGGCAGCGGCGACCGCGCGCAGACGGTGGCCCCGTCGCTGGTGGGCGGCATGCGCTCCCGGTTCTACCTGCGGGAGTTGCTCGCGCCGTCCTGCTCCGTGGGCGCGGTGCTGCGGCCCGGTGCGGCCGAATGCCTGTTCGGTGGCGTGACCGCCGACGAGCTGGCCGAACGCCACACCCCGCTGGACGCGCTGTGGGGCGCTGAGGCGCATCGGCTGCGCGAGCGGTTGCTGGCGCTGCGCTCGCCGCAGGACCGATTGACCCTGTTCGAGGCCGCGCTCGCGGCGCGCCTGCCGCGCGTGCAGGGCCTGCATCCCGCGGTGGCCGGCGCGCTGGCGCAGTTCCTGGGTGGGGTGTCGGTGGCGGCCGCCGTGCAGGACAGCGGTTTCAGCCACCGCCGCTTCCTGCAGCTGTTCCGCCAGGGCGTGGGCCTGGGGCCCAAGACCTACCTGCGCGTGCTGCGTTTCCAGCGCGTGCTGCCGGTCCTGCGCTCGGACCCCGCGCTGTCCCTGGCGGCGCTGGCGGCGGACCTGGGCTACAGCGACCAGTCGCATTTCAACCGCGAGTTCCTGGCCTTCAGCGGTGTCACGCCGCTGGCGTACCGTCAGCGCATGGGGACCGACATCCACCACCTGCCGATGGGCGGTGGCTGAGGTCAATTTTTTTCTATACGCCCGCGCGGTGCCTGGGGAAGATGCGAACCCTGTCCATTCCTGTCCACCGAGGTGAAACCATGAAGATCGAAGAAGTGTTCGCCTACCTTTGCGTGTCCGACGCGAAGGCCGCCATCGCGTTCTACCGCAACGCCTTCGGCGCCACCGAGAAATTCCGCCTCACCGAGCCCAGCGGCCGCGTCGGCCACGCCGAGATGGCCTTTGGCCCGATGACCGTCATGCTCAGCGACGAGTACCCGGAATACGGCATCCGCTCGGCCTCGGCGATCGGCGCCACCCCGGTGTCCATCCACCTGCACGTGGACAACGCCGACCGCATGATCGAGCAGGCCCTGAAGGCCGGGGCCACGCTCGAGCGCGAGGCGCAGGACGCGTTCTACGGCGAACGCTCCGGCGTCGTGCGCGACCCCTTCGGCCACCGCTGGCTGATCGGCCACCACATCGAAGACGTGACCACGGACGAGATGCAGCGCCGCTACACGGCGCTGATGGCATCCGGCGATCCCGGCGAGGGTTGAGGACATCCGCGGCCAGGCCTCGACGCCGGCCCGCCGCGCAGGCACCATGCACGGGTTTCATCCATCCGAAGCCCTTCATGCACCTGCTGTCGCACCTGGCCGTTTCCTGCTCCCTGATCCTGACCTCTGTCGGCCTGTTCGCGGGTTGCGCCGCCGTTCGCGCCGGTGAGGCCGAGCGCCCACCGGCCTCGACCCAGCGGGGCGACGACGGGCGGTTCCGCAATCCGCCCGACCCGAGCAACCGCCCCACCGAAGGCAGCTGGAAAATCTGGAGCCGCTTCCTGTTCGAGACCCCGGTGGGCGCCGTCCCGCTGGACCCGATCCCGGTTCGCCGTCTGGACCGGGCCACGCTCGACGCGCTGGACCCGGCGGCCAACCACATCGTGCGCCTGGGCCATTCGTCGCACCTGCTCAAGCTGCAGGGCCGCTACTGGCTGATCGATCCGGTGTTCAGCGAACGCGCGTCTCCGGTACAGTGGCTCGGCCCGAAGCGCTTCCACGCGCCGCCGCTGTCGCTGGACGAGTTGCCGCCCATCGATGGCTTGATCCTCTCGCACGACCACTACGACCACCTGGATCAAGCCACCATCGAGGCGCTGCGCGAGCGCGTGCAGCGCTACTTCGTGCCCCTGGGCGTGCGCGAGCGCCTGCAGGGCATGGGCGTGGACCCCCAGCGCGTGCAGGAGTTCGACTGGTGGCAGGGCACCCGCCACGCGGGGGTGCAGCTCACCGCCACGCCGGCCCACCACTTCTCGGGGCGCACGCTGTGGGACCGCAACAGCACGCTGTGGGCCTCGTGGTTCATCCAGAGTGGCGACGAGCGCATCTTCTTCAGCGGCGACTCGGGTTATTTCGCGGGTTTCAAGGCGATTGCCGAGCGCCTGGGCCCCATCGACATCGCCCTGCTGGAAAACGGGGCCTACGACAGCTACTGGCCGTCCGCCCACATGTCGCCCGAGGAGACCGTGCAGGCCTTCAAGGACCTGCGGGCGAAGCAGCTGTACCTGGTGCACAACAGCACCTTCAACCTGGGTTTCCACACCTGGCACGACCCCATGGACCGCGTGGCCGACATCGCCGAGCGGGAAGGCCTGCCCCTGGCGACGCCGGAGATCGGCGAGGTGTTGACGCTGGGCCGCCCGCGCCAGAACCAGCGCTGGTGGAAAGGCCTGCGCTGACGCGCCCGCCCCCAGGGAGCGCCCGAGCGGGTAAGCTGTCCTCCGTGTTTCAGGAGGACTCCCATGTACCCTTGGCTCTTTCTGTGGGCGCCGCAGCTGCAACTGCCCTTCAGCGGCGATGTGGCGCAGCGTATCGAACCCCGCACCCAGTGGTTCTTTGACGGCATCGACACCGCGTCGGGCGATCCGGTGATCGAGCGCAAGGCCTTCGAGGTGGCGACCTATGGGCGCCAGCTCGGGCTGATCACCGAACTGCTGCTCGACATGGCCGCGCAGACGCCGCCGCGCACCCGGGCCGGCCGCGAGGCGCGCCAGCGGCTGCAGAAGATCCAGGCCGAGATCGAGCGCATCAAGGCCGAGGACGCGGCGGCCCAGGTGGACATGGTCGAGGCCGGCCTGCGGCGCCTCAAGGCCCGCCACCGACCCGAGTACGAGGCCCTGCGCGCGCGCCTGCAGCAAGCCCTGGCCGCGCCCGAGGCCGCACCGTGAACCTGACCGACATGGGAGCCCTGCCACTCACCCTGCTGGCCTCGCTGGGCGTCGCCATCGTGCTGCTGGTGATCCGCGTGCTCGTGATGCAGCGGGTGCAGCAGCGGCGCCAGCGCGAGAACCGCCAGGAAACCGAGCGCCTGAAATCGCTGGTGGCGGCGTACCGCGCGCTGGCGGGGTCGTTCTCGCCGGCCACGGTCGAGCACGCGACGCAGATGGAGGAAACGCTGGCCGAGATCGTGCTGTTCGGCTCGCTGCCTCAGGTCGAATTGGCCGCGGCCTGCGCCACCGCGCTCAAGCGCGGCGAATCGCCGGACTTCCAGCCCCTGGTGGAAGCCCTGCGGTCCGACCTGCGCCGCCAGTTGGGGCTCGAACCCATTCCGATCACCCTGCTGTTGCCGACCTCGGGGCCGGGGCGCGCCGCGCCGCGCGGGCGGGGGGACGGTGAAGGCGGTGGCGGCGGTGGCGGCGGTGCGGGGGGGCGTGGCGGCGCGGGAGGTGGTGGAGGGGGCGGCGGGGGAGGGGCCGCGGCGGGCGGGCTGGGCGCGGGCCTGATCGCCGGGGAAGTCCTCCACAACTGAGCCAAGGCGTGCTCTGCGGGCCCGCACTTGGTGCATCATGGGCGCTTGCGCTGCGCCGCCGACACTCGGGTCGGCCGGCGGAAGCACAAGCCTTCGAGGAAATCCCCATGAACGCAGCCAAGCTGGTCGGTATCGTGCTCATTGTCGCCGGTGTGCTCGGCCTGGTGTATGGCAGTTTCAGCTACACCAAGGACACGGAAGCCGTGAAGCTGGGGCCGTTGGAGCTGTCGGTGAAGCAGAAGGAAACCGTCAACGTGCCGGTGTGGGCCGGTGTCGGCGCCATCGTGGTCGGCGCGGTGCTGCTGGTGCTGGGCGGCAAGAAGGGTTGAGGCGGGCGCTTTTCTGCGCGGTCCTGGCGCTGGCGAGCGCCGGGACGCTGCACGCGGCGGCGGATGAACCCACGGTGTACGCCGCCCGGGTCAGCCGCGTGTTCGATGGCGACACGCTGTGGGTCAAGCCGCTGGACGGTGGCCGTTACCGCAAGCTGCGCCTCGATGGCATCGACGCGCCCGAGATCTGCCAGGCCGGCGGCACGGCCTCGCGCGATGCGCTGGCCCGGCGGGTGTTGAACCAGGTGGTGGCGGTCAGCGTGCGCCATCACGACGACTACGGCCGTGGGCTGGCCAGGCTCACGCACCAGGACGACGACATCGCCGCCTGGATGGTGGCGCAAGGCCAGGCCTGGTCCTACCGGTGGCGCCGCAGCCTGGGGCCGTTCCAGGCCGAAGAGGCGCGTGCCAGGCAGGGCCGCAAGGGTCTGTTCGCCGATGCCTCGGCCGAGTTGCCACGCGAATTCCGCCAGCGCCACGGGCCTTGCCCGCGGCCCGATTGACGAAAGGCTTCAGTGGGCCTGGCCGCAGACCGCGCATTGCGGGTTCTGCGGCAGCGAGATCGGCGTGAAGGCCAGGTCTCGCCCATCGATCATCAGCAGCTTGCCCGTGAGGCGCGAGCCCAGGCCGGTCAGCAGCTTGAGCGCTTCGGCCGCCTGCATGGTGCCCACGATGCCCACCAGCGGCGCGAACACGCCCATGGTGGCGCACAGGGCCTCCTCCACACCGGCGTCCTCGGGGAACACGCAGGCGTAACACGGGTTGCCCGGGGTGCGGGGATCGAACACGCTGAGCTGGCGATCCATGCGGATCGCCGCGCCCGACACCAGCGGCTTGCGGTGATTCACGCAGGCGCGGTTGATGGCGTGGCGGGTGGCGAAGTTGTCGGTGCAGTCCAGCACCACGTCGGCCTGCGACACCAGCTGGTCCAGCAGCGCCGCATCGGCCCGCTGGGTGACAGTGGTGACGCGCACGTCCGGGTTGATGGCGGCGATCGCCTCGCGCGCCGATTCGGCCTTGAGGTGGCCCACACGCGCGAGGTTGTGCGCGATCTGCCGCTGAAGGTTGGTCTCGTCCACCGTGTCGTGGTCCACCAGCGTGATGTGACCGACACCGGCACTGCCCAGGTAGAGCGCCACCGGAGAGCCCAGGCCGCCCGCGCCGATCACCAGCGCGTGCGAAGCCAGCAAGGCTTCCTGGCCTTCGACCCCGAGTTCGTTGAGCAGGATGTGGCGCGAATAGCGCAGGAGCTGGGCGTCGTCCAAGGGTCTTGCCGCAGGCGGTCACCGCCCGCGGCATCCATCAGTTTTCTTTTTTCTCTTCGGTGCGCACCGACAGCGTCTTGCTGATCAGCACCGGCTGGCCCTTGAGCTGGTTGAGCGCCTGCGTCAGCTGGAAGTCCTTGTCGGTACCGAACTCGGGCACGAGGCGCTGGTTCGGGTTCTTCTTGGCTTCCTCTTCCAGGCGCTTGCGCGCGGCTTCGCGGGCCTCGTCGCGCTGCTGCTCGGCGGCGCGCTGGGCGTCGGTCATGCCCTGGTCGCCCTTGACGGCCTCGGTGCCGTTGTTCAGGTGCTTCTGCAGATCGGCTTCGCGCGTGCGCAGCGCGGCGAACACGTTGCCCTCGGGCGTTTCATCGACCATCACGTCGGGCACGATGCCCTTGGCCTGGATGGAGTTGCCCGACGGCGTGTAGTAGCGCGCCGTGGTGAGCTTGAGGCCCGTGTCGGGGCCCAGCGGACGCACCGTCTGCACCGAGCCCTTGCCGAAGGTCTGGCTGCCCAGGATGGTGGCGCGCTTGTGGTCCTGCAGGGCGCCGGCCACGATCTCGCTGGCCGAAGCCGAGCCTTCGTTGACCAGCAC
Source organism: Hydrogenophaga sp. UC242_50 (assembly GCF_042697355.1). NCBI lineage: Bacteria > Pseudomonadati > Pseudomonadota > Betaproteobacteria > Burkholderiales > Comamonadaceae > Hydrogenophaga > Hydrogenophaga sp. UC242_50. The sequence continues at coordinate 4,955,427 of NZ_CP170553.1, read as the reverse complement.
CACCAGCGGCACGCGCTTGAGCGCACCCTGCGTGTTGTCGGTCAGGCGCTTGATGGGGTCGGTGCCGCCGCGGCGCAGGTAGTGCTGCGGAATGGCCTTGTAGGTGAACTTGCTGTCCTCGAGCTGGCCGTTGGTGGAGACCACGGTCACGTTGTCGGGCAGGAAGGCGGCGGACAGGGCGACGGCCGCGTCGAGCAGGCCGCCCGGGTCGTTGCGCAGGTCAAGCACGATGCCCTTGAGGTTGGGGTCCGCCTTGTAGATGTCTTCCATCTTGCGGGCGAAGTCCTCGATCGTGCGCTCCTGGAACTGCGACACGCGCACCCAGGCGTAGCCGGGTTCGACCACGCGCGACTTCACGCTCTGCGTCTTGATTTCCTCGCGCGTGATCGTCACGGGGAAACTGCGGTTCTCGTCCTTGCGGTAGATGTTGAGCAGCACCTTGGTGCGCGGCTCGCCGCGCATGAGCTTGACGGCGTCGTTGATGCTCAGGCCCTTGACCTGGGTGTCGTCGATCTTGGTGATCAGGTCGCCGGTCTTGAGGCCGGCGCGGAAGGCGGGGGAGTCCTCGATGGGCGAAACCACCTTGACCAGGCCGTCCTCCATCGTGATTTCAATGCCCACGCCGACGAAGCGCCCGCTGGTGCCTTCGCGGAATTCCTTGAACGACTTCTTGTCGAAATACTGCGAATGCGGGTCCAGACTCGCGACCATGCCCGAAATGGCTTCGGAGATGAGCTTCTTCTCGTCCACCGGTTCCACATAGTCGCTCTTGACCATGCCGAAGACGGCGGCGAGCTGCTGCAGCTCTTCCAGCGGCAGCGGGGCCAGCGCACCGCGCGCAACCGCCTGCAACTGCACCGTGGTCAGCGCGCCGGCGACCACGCCAATGCGCACCCAGCCTGCAATCTTCAGCTTGTGACTCACCTGTTTTGCCATCGAAATACCCCAGTAAAAAAGCCCGTGCAGGGCCTGCGGGACCCTCTCGGGTCAATATACACCTTGGAGCATGGCGAGATGCTTCGGTTCCCGGGGCTCCACAGTGGTATTCCCCGGGTTGTCGTGACGGATCGCCGGTTTCAGGCCTTGCCCTGCGCGGCCACCGCCGCCGCGGCCTTCGCCGCCGCCTCGGCATCGCCCAGGTAGAAATGCCGGATCGGTTTCAGATCCGCGTCGAGTTCGTACACCAGTGGAATGCCGTTCGGGATGTTCACGCCCACGATGTCGTTGTCGGAAATGCCATCGAGGTACTTCACCAGGGCGCGGATGCTGTTGCCATGCGCCGCCACCACCACCCGTTTGCCGGCCTTGATCGCCGGCGCCATGGCTTCGTTCCAGAAGGGCAAGACACGTGCCACCGTGTCCTTGAGGCACTCGGTGAGCGGGATTTCCTCGGGCTTGAGGCGGTCGTAGCGCCGGTCGCCGCGCTCGCTGCGCGGGTCCGTGGCCTCCAGGGCCGGCGGTGGCGTGTCGTAGCTGCGCCGCCAGACCAGCACCTGCTCGTCGCCGTATTTTTTGGCCATGTCGGCCTTGTTCAGGCCCTGCAATGCACCATAGTGGCGCTCGTTGAGGCGCCAGCTGTGCACCACCGGCAACCAGGTGCGGTCCATCTCGTCCAGCGCGTGCCACAGGGTGCGCGTGGCGCGCTTGAGCACGCTGGTGTAGGCCAGATCGAAGTCGTAACCATCGGCCTTGAGCAGACGGCCGGCGTTCTTGGCCTGCTCCAGGCCGGTGGCGGTGAGGTCCACGTCGGTCCAGCCGGTGAAGCGGTTTTCCAGGTTCCAGGTGGATTCGCCATGGCGAATCAGGACGAGTTTGTACATGGGCAGGGCGTGCGTTGAAGAGCGGAAATGGGGACGGACGGGGGGATCACAAGCCGGGCCAACCGGCCTGTCGGGTGACGTGCCACCGGGGTGTGGCCGGCGCGGCACAGCCAAGCATTCTAAAATCCCGGGCTTACTCGAAAGGTGTATCTGTGAGTTTCTTCATCGAAAACTGGGTTCTGATTGCCGTGGCCATCACGTCGGGGGCCTTCCTGCTCTGGCCGCTGGCCTCTGCCGGCGGTCGCGCGGGGTCCCTCAACACGACCGAGGCCGTGCAGCTCATGAACCGCGACAAGGCGGTGGTGGTGGACGTGCGCGACGCCGACGGTTTTGCGTCGGGCCACGTGATCGGCGCGAAAAACCTGCCTCTGGCCGACCTGGAGGCCAAGTTGCCCACCACGGTCAAGAACAAGGCGCTGCCGCTGATCTTCGTGTGCGCCAATGGCGCGAGCGCGAACAAGGGCGTGGCCATCGCCAAGAAGCTGGGTTACGAGAACGCGCATGCCCTGACCGGTGGCATGGGTGCCTGGCGCACCGCCAACCTGCCCGTGGAAAAAGCCTGATCATCTGGGCTTGTTTTTCATCGGGTTCGACAGGATTTCCGCATGGCCAAGGTCAAGATGTTCACCAGCGCGTACTGTCCGTATTGCAGCCGGGCCCGGGCCCTGCTCGACCGGCGGGGCGTGTCCGACCTGGAAGAGGTGTACGTGGACGGCAAGCCCGAACTGCGCGCCCAGATGACCCAGCTCACCGGGCGCACCAGCGTGCCGCAGATCTTCATCGGGGACACCCATGTGGGCGGCTGCGACGACCTGCACGCGCTCGATGGGCGCGGCGGCCTGGTGCCGATGCTGCAGGCCTGAGTCACAAAGCCGCCTTGCCGGGCTGACATAATCCCGGGCAGTGCCCGCCGCAGGGACTTCGATCCCCGGCGGGTTTGTTTTTTCCTCCCCGAATCTTTCGAGACACCACCATGGCAGAAAACCAGGACCCCATCTTCCAGATCCAGCGCGTCTACCTCAAGGAAGCGTCCCTGGAGCAACCCAATTCCCCGGCCATCCTGCTGGAGCAGGAGCAGCCTACGGTGGACATCCAGCTCGGCGTGGAAGCCAGCCCGGTGGCCGATGGCGTGTACGAGGTCTGCGTCACCGCCACGGTGACCACCAAGATCAAGGACAAGACCGTGTTCCTGGTCGAGGCCAAACAAGCTGGCATCTTCGAGATCCGCAACCTGCCGCAGGACCAGATGGGCCCGATCATGGGCATCGCCTGCCCGCAGATCGTCTACCCCTACCTGCGCAGCAACGTGGCCGACATCGTCCAGCGCGGCGGTTTCCCGCCGGTGCACCTGGCCGAGATCAACTTCCAGGCCATGTACGAGCAGCAGCAGGCGCAAGCCGCCGACGACGCACCGCGCATCGTCACGCAGTAAGTCCTCTCGCGGGGGACCCATGAACATCGTCGTGCTCGGAGCGGGCGCCTGGGGCACCGCCCTGGCCGTCGGCGCGGCCGCCCAGGGCGGCGAGTTCCGCCAGGTGACGCTGTGGGCGCGCGATGCGCAGCAGGCCGATGACATGCGCGCGCAGCGCGAGAACCGGCGCTACCTGCCGGGTGTGGCCCTGCCGCCCTCGGTGGGCATCGATGCCGGTCCGCTGGACGCGTCCTCGAAGGCCTTGGCCGAGGCCGACCTGCTGATCATCGGCACGCCCATGTCGGGCCTGCGCGGCATGTTGCAGGTGCTGGCATCGCATCCCGCGCCCGTGGCCTGGCTCTGCAAGGGTTTCGAGGCACCGCGCGAGGGCCACCATGGCCTGCTGGGCCATGAGGTGCGCGCCCAGGTGGCGCCACGGCTCAAGGCCGGGGTGCTCAGCGGCCCGAGCTTCGCGCAGGAAGTGGCGCGGGGCCAACCGACCGCCTTGGTGGCCGCGAGCGAACACGCCAGCGTGCGCGACATGCTGGTGGCCGCGTTCCACAGCCCCACGCTGCGCGTGTACGCCAACGAGGACATCGTGGGCGTGGAGGTGGGTGGCGCGGTGAAGAACCTGCTGGCCATCGCCACCGGCCTGTGCGACGGCCTGGACCTGGGCCTGAACGCGCGCGCCGCGCTGATCACGCGCGGCCTGGCCGAAATGACGCGCCTGGGGTTGGCCCTCGGCGCGCGCGCCGAGACCTTCATGGGCCTGTCGGGCCTGGGTGATCTGGTGCTCACCGCCACCGGCGATCTCTCGCGCAACCGCCGTGTCGGCCAGCTGCTGGCGCAGGGCATGAGCCTTCAGCAGGCGGTGGACTCGCTGGGCCACGTGGCCGAGGGGGTGTACAGCGCCCGCACCGCGGTGCAGCGCGCGCGCCTGCTCGGCGTGGACATGCCGATCAGCGAAGGCGTGGTGGCCTTGATCGAAGGCCGGCTCAAGCCAGCGCAGGCCGTGGCCGCGCTCATGGGGCGCGACCCGAAAGAAGAAGGCCTCTAGGCCGCCGCAGATGCGCAGCCCTCGGGCTTGAGCACGCGCTCGGTCGAGGCCGGATGCCGCGCCAGCGCCGCCGCCGGCCGGCGTGGGCGACGCACCAGTTCACCGCCGCAATTGGGGCAGATGTGGTTCAGCCGGGTGTCGGCGCAGTCGCTGCAGAACGTGCATTCGAAGGTGCAGATGCGCGCCTCGGTGCTTTCGTTGGGCAAGTCCCGGTTGCAGCATTCGCAATTGGGGCGCAGTTGCAGCATGGCGGACCTCCGGGAGCTCAGATTTCGAAGTTGTCGATCAGGCGCGTCTTGCCCAGGCGCGCGGCGCCCAGCACCACCAGCGGGTCGCCGGCCTGCGGCGCCTGCAGGTCGGCGCGGCGGCGCACGGTGAGGTAGTCGGGCTGCCAGCCGCGCGCGGCCAGGGCCTTCATGGCGCGTTCTTCCAGCCCCGGCAGGTGCCGCGCCAGGCCATCGGCGGCGGCCAGGGCGTCGCGCCCCAGCGCCCGCAAGGCCAGCGAGAGCTGCACCGCCTCGGCGCGCTCGGTCTCGCTCAGGTAACCATTGCGCGAACTCAGCGCCAGGCCATCGGCCGCGCGCTGCGTGGGCACGCTCACGATGGTCACCGGCAGGGCGAACTGCTGCGCCATGCGGCGGATCACCATCTGCTGCTGGTAGTCCTTCTGGCCGAAGACCGCGTGGCGCGGGCCCTTGCCCTCGGTCAGCACGCACTGGAACAGCTTCATCACCACGGTGCAGACCCCGGTGAAGAAACCGGGCCGGAAATGGCCTTCGAGGATGTCGGCGAGCTCGGCGGGCGGCTGCACCTTGAAGCCCTGGGGCTCGGGGTACAGCTCCTTTTCCGACGGGGCGAACACCACGTCGCAGCCTTCGGCGGCGAGCTTGTCGCAATCGGCCTGCAGGGTGCGGGGGTAGGTATCGAAGTCCTCGTGCGGCGCGAACTGCAGGCGGTTGACGAAGATGCTGCGCCACGGTCACGTCGCCCAGGGGTTTGGCGGCGCGCACCAGATCCAGGTGGCCGTCGTGCAGGTTGCCCATGGTGGGCACGAGGGCAGGCGCGTTGAAGGGCCGCAGCGTGGCGCGCAACTCTTCGATGGTGTGAACGAGTTTCATGGGTGGATCGTTGATTTACCAGGCGTGCAGGCTGTCGTCGGGGAAGCTGCCGTCCTTCACCGCGGCCACGTAGGCGGCCATGGCGTCGCGCACGCTGCTGGCGCCTTCCATGAAGTTGCGCACGAACTTCGGGTTCTTGCCCAGGTTGACGCCGAGCATGTCGTGCATCACCAGCACCTGGCCGGCCGTGCCCTTGCCCGCGCCGATGCCGATGGTGTGGCAGTGCGGCAGCTGGCCGGTGATCTCGGCCGACAGCGCGGCCGGCACCATCTCGAGCACCAGCATGGTGGCGCCGGCGTCCTGCAGCTCCAGCGCGTGGCGCTTGAGCGTGAGCGCGGCCGCGTCGCCACGGCCCTGCACGCGGTAGCCGCCCAGGGCGTGCACGGTCTGCGGGGTCAGGCCCAGGTGGGCGCACACGGGGATGCCGCGCTCCACCAGGAACCGCACGGTCTCGGCCGTCCAGCCGCCGCCTTCGAGTTTGATCATGTGGGCGCCCGCATGCACCAGCTGCGCCGCGCTGCGCATGGCCTGTTCCTTGGACTCGTGATAGCTGCCGAACGGCAGGTCGCCGAGCAGCCAGGCCGTGCCCTGCACGCGGCGCAGGCCGCGCGCCACGCTCTCCACGTGGTAGGCCATGGTCTCCAGCGTCACGCCGGCCGTGCTGGCCAGGCCCTGGCACACCATGCCCAGCGAATCACCGACCAGGATGCATTCCACGCCGGCGGCGTCGGCCACGGCGGCGAAGGTCGCGTCGTAGGCGGTGAGCATGGTGATCTTCTCGCCCCGCTCGCGCAGCTCGTTCAACCGGGGCAGGCTCACCGGCTTGCGCTGGGGCAGGGGCGAGGCCGCGGGCAGGGTGCCGTAGGGGGTGCGCAATGGGCGTGGGGTTTGTGGGGGTGCTCATCTGGAAATCCCGCAGGGGTTGGGGGTGGGTGAGAATCGGGCACTATAGACCAAACCGCTATGCTTGCGCCCCATGAAACACCTCTCTGAATTCACCCAGGCCGACGTGCAGGAGCTGGCCCGGCGCGACGTGGCGCTGGCGCTGGCCGAAGACGTGGGCGCGGGTGACCTGACCGCCGCGCTGGTGGACGCGCAGCGCCCCGCGCAGGCGCGCATTCTGGCGCGCGAAGCGGCCGTGATCTGCGGCACGCCCTGGGTGGAAGCCGCCGTGCACGCGCTCGACCCCCAGGCCACGCTGACCTGGCACGTGGGCGAAGGCCAGCGCTGCGCCGCCGACCAGACCGTGCTCGCCATCGAAGGCCGCGCGCAGGCGCTGCTCACGGCCGAGCGCACCGCGCTCAACTTCCTGCAGCTGCTCTCGGCCGTCGCACCAAGACCGCCACCTTCGTCGACACCGTGGCCGGCACGCGCGCGCAGATCGTGGACACGCGCAAGACCCTGCCGGGCCTGCGCCTGGCCCAGAAATACGCGGTGAAGGCCGGCGGCGGCGTGAACCACCGCATCGGCCTGTACGACGCGGTGCTGATCAAGGAAAACCACATTGCCGCGGCCGGCGGCGTGGCCCAGGTGCTGCAGCGCGTGCGCGAGACCGCGCCGGAGGCGCGTTTCGTCGAGATCGAGGTCGAGACCCTGGCCCAGCTCGAAGAGGCCCTGGCCTGCGGCGCCACCATGGTGCTGCTCGACAACATGGACATTCCCACGCTCCACGCGGCGGTGCGGCTCAACGCCGGCCGCGCGATTCTCGAAATCTCCGGTGGCGTGAACCTGGACACCGTGCGGGCCCTTGCAGAAACCGGGGTCGACCGCATCTCTGTCGGCGCCCTCACCAAGGACGTCAAGGCCACCGACTTTTCCATGCGTTTCCAGACGCTCTGAGGCGTCGGAACTCCGAGACACAACGACCCCATGAACACCGCAGACCCTTCCGTCATCGACGTGGAATACGAACAGCCGGCCTGCCCCACGCAGCATGCCTGGGCGCGCGTGCCGGTCGAGCCCGGCCCGAAGCAGCGCGCCGCGCTCAAGGAGCGCATCCGCCAGTTGCTGAAGGAGCGCAACGCGGTCATGGTGTCGCACTACTACGTGCACCCCGACCTGCAGGACCTCGCCATCGAGACCGGCGGCATCGTGAGCGATTCGCTGGAGATGGCGCGCTTCGGCCGCGACCACGCGGCCACCACGCTGGTGGTCTCGGGCGTGCGCTTCATGGGCGAGACCGCCAAGATCCTGAGCCCCGAAAAGACCGTGCTCATGCCCGACCTCGACGCGAACTGCTCGCTTGACCTGGGTTGCCCGATCGACGAGTTCAACGCCTTCTGCGATGCCCACCCCGACCGCACCGTGGTGGTCTACGCCAACACCAGCGCGGCCGTGAAGGCGCGCTCGGACTGGCTGGTCACCTCCAGCTGCGCGCTCGACATCGTGCAGGCGCTCAAGGAGAAGGGCCATAAGATCCTGTGGGCGCCCGACAAGCACCTGGGGGCCTACATCCAGCGCGAGACCGGCGCCGACATGGTGATGTGGACCGGCTCGTGCATCGTGCACGACGAGTTCAAGGCCTTCGAGCTCGAAGCGCTCAAGAAGGAGCACCCCAAGGCCAAGGTGCTGGTGCACCCGGAAAGCCCGGCCGACGTGATCGCGCTGGCCGATGCCGTGGGCTCGACCTCGGCCATCCTGAAGGCCGCGCGCACGCTGGACGCGCCCGAGTTCATCGTCGCGACCGACAACGGCATGATGCACATGCTGCGCCAGCAGAATCCGGGCAAGGTGTTCATCGAGGCGCCCACGGCCGGCAACAGCGCCACCTGCAAGAGCTGCGCGCACTGCCCCTGGATGGCGATGAACGGCCTGGCGGGCGTGGCGCAGATCCTGGAAAAAGGCCTCAACGAGATCCACGTCGACCCGGCGCTGATCCCGCTGGCGCGCCGGCCGATCGACCGCATGCTGGCCTTCACCGGTGCGCAGCGCAACGGTCAGAACCCCGGCGCGCTCATCCCGAACATCGGCGCGGCCTGAACCCGGTTTATCGGCTCGGGGGAACGAGGATCGTCGGTTTTGCCTCGGGCAGCAGCCCGGGGTAGTCGCGGCTGAAGTGCAGGCCGCGGCTCTCGTGCCGCAACAGGGCGGACTTCACGATCAGGTCGGCCACCTGCACCAGGTTGCGCAGCTCCAGCAGGTCGCGCGTGACGTGGAACTGCGAGTAGAACTCCTGGATCTCGCGCTGCAGCAGCGCGATGCGGTGCGCCGCGCGCTCCAGCCGCTTGTTGGTGCGCACGATGCCCACGTAGTCCCACATGAAGCGGCGCAGCTCGTCCCAGTTGTGCGAGATCACCACCTGCTCGTCGGCGTCGGTCACGCGGCTGTCGTCCCACAGCGGCGCGGCCGGCGCGGCGGGTGCCGCCGGGGCGTTGCGGATCGCGTTGACCGCGCCTTGCGCGAACACCATGCACTCCACCAGCGAGTTGCTGGCCAGGCGGTTGGCGCCGTGCAGGCCGGTGCAGGTGGTTTCGCCCACCGCGTACAGGCCGGCGATGTCGGTGTGGCCGGCCAGGTCGGTCACCACGCCGCCGCAGATGTAGTGCGCGGCCGGTACCACGGGAATCGGCTCGCGCGTGATGTCGATGCCCAGCTCGGCGCAGCGCGCGAGGATGTTGGGGAAGTGCTCGTGCAGGAACTCGGGCGGCTGGTGCGAGATGTCCAGGTGCACGCAGTCCAGCCCGTGCTTCTTCATCTCGAAGTCGATCGCGCGCGCCACCACGTCGCGCGGCGCGAGTTCGGCGCGCGGGTCGTGGTCGGGCATGAAACGGTGGCTGCCCAGGTGGGGCGGCAGCTTGAGGTGGCCGCCCTCGCCGCGCACCGCCTCGGTGATGAGGAAGCTCTTGGCGTGCGGGTGGTACAGGCAGGTCGGGTGGAACTGGATGAATTCCATGTTCCCCACCTGGCAGCCGGCGCGCCAGGCCGCGGCGATGCCGTCACCGGTCGCGGTGTCGGGGTTGGTGGTGTAGAGGTAGACCTTGCCCGCGCCGCCCGTGCGCCAGCACGGTATGGGTGGCGCTGAAGGTCAGGACCTCGTCGCGCTCGGTGTCCAGCACGTAGGCGCCGAAGCAGCGCGGCTGGCCATCGGTGCCCGGGTGTTTGCGGTCGGTGATGAGGTCGACCAGCATGTGGTGCTCGAACAGCTGGATCTCGGGCGTGGCGCGCACGCGATCGATCAGCGTGGCCTGCACCGCCGCGCCGGTGGCGTCGGCCGCGTGCACGATGCGGCGGTGGCTGTGGCCGCCCTCGCGGGTCAGGTGCAGCTCGCCGTCTTCCAGCGAGAACGGCACGCCGAGTTCCTGCAGCCAGGCGATGGCGGCCGGGGCGTTCTCCACCGTGAACTGCGTGGCTTCCAGGTCGCACAGGCCGGCGCCGGCCACCAGGGTGTCTTCCACGTGCGAGGCCACGCTGTCGCCCTCGGCCAGCACGGCGGCAATGCCGCCCTGCGCCCAGTTGCTCGAGCCGTCGCTGAGCGCGCGCTTGGTGATCACCGCCACGCGGTGGGTCTTGGCCAGGTGCAGCGCGGCGGTGAGACCGGCCAGGCCGCTGCCGATGATGAGGACGTCGAAGCGGTGTTGGTCGGTCATGGCGGAGAGAGGAGGAAGAGGGACAGGGCCGACGCCGGGCCGCTCCCAAGGCGGCCCAGCCCCCTCGGGGGGCAGCGACCCGCGCAGCGGCGGAGCGTGGGGGTGCTCATGCAGGGGTGTAGGCGAGCCGCACGTAGATGGGGGCGAAAGCCTCGGCCTGGGTCAGCTCGATCAGCGTTTCCTTGGCGAGTTCGAGCATGGCGATGAAGGTGACCACCAGCACCGGCGAGCCTTGCGAGGGATCGAACAGTTCGCCGAATTCGACGAACTTGCGGCCCTGCAGGTGGCGCAGCACGATGCTCATGTGCTCGCGCACCGAGAGCTCCTCGCGGCTGATCTTGTGGTGCTGCACGAGCTTGGCGCGCTTGAGGATGTCGCGCCAGGCGCTTTGCAGGTCGATCGCGTTCACGTCCGGGAAGCGCGGCGCCAGCGCCTGTTCCACATAGACCTGGGCGCGCAGGAAATCGCGGCCGTACTGCGGGCTGTCGGCCAGGCGGTGCGCGGCCAGCTTCATTTGTTCGTACTCGAGCAGGCGGCGCACCAGCTCGGCGCGCGGGTCTTCCGGTTCCTCGCCCTCGGCCGTCTTCTTGGGCGGCAGCAGCATGCGCGACTTGATCTCGATCAGCATGGCCGCCATCAGCAGGTACTCGGCCGCCAGCTCCAGGTTGCTGGCGCGGATCTCATCGACGTAGGTGAGGTACTGGCGGGTCACCGCCGCCATCGGAATGTCGAGGATGTTGAAGTTCTGCTTGCGGATCAGGTAGAGCAGCAGGTCCAGCGGGCCCTCGAAGGCCTCCAGGAAGATCTGCAGCGCGTCCGGCGGGATGTACAGGTCGCGCGGCATGGCGAACAGCGGTTCGCCGTAGAGCCGCGCCAGCGCCACGTGGTCCACCACCGATGGCAGGACATCGTCCAGGCCCTGAGGGGCCTCGTTGAGCGTGTGCGGATCGCTCATTCAGGAGGCCGGTCAGGCGTGGTCGGAACCGGTCTGGTAGACGTAGGGCTGCTGGGGCACGCGGGCGGCCTCGGCCTTGGCCTGGAATTCGCGGTCGATCTGCTTGTCCCAGAGCAGGGCGCGCCCCTGGCGCTGCGACTGCTCCAGCCCCGGCTTGCCGGCCTTGAGCTGTTCGATGAACTGCGTCGTGTCGGATTGGTAGTCGGGGCGGCGGAAGATGGACATGGTGGGCTCGGTGGTGCGCGGGGGGAAAGAGGCCGATTTTACCGGGCCGCCCCGAGGCCTCACTGGAAGGTGTTCAGCCGCCCCGCGAAGCCCGAGCGTTCGATCAGCGAACGCGGCTGGGCGTGCAGGCCCACCATGCCCAGGTGGCCGCCGCGCTTGTGCACCGCCTTGTGCAGCTGTTCCAGCGCGTCCAGCCCGGTGGTGTCGAGCGAGATCATGTGGCTGGCGTCCAGCATCACGTTGATCGGCGTGGGCGAGCGCTCCACGTCCGCAACGATGGGGTCGATCTTGGCGACGGCGCCGAAGAACAGCGAGCCGTAGAGCTTGTAGGTGGCCTGCTGCTCGGTGCGCGCCACCGGCTCGGCGCGGAAGATCTCGCTCTGGCGGCGCACGAACAGCACCACCGCCAGCACCAGACCGAGCTCGACCGCCACCGTGAGGTCGAAGACGATGGTGACGAAGAAGGTGGACAGCAGCATCAACCGGTAGTGGTTGCTGAACTGCCTCAGGCGCCCGAACTCGCGCCACTCGCCCATGTTCCAGGCCACGAACAGCAGCACACCGGCCAGCACCGCCAGCGGGATGTGGTACGCCAGGGGCGCGGCCACCAGCACCACGGCGGCCAGCGTGAGCGCGTGCACCATGCCGGCCACCGGCGAGGCGGCGCCCGAGCGGATGTTGGTCACGGTGCGCGCGATGGTGCCGGTGGCGGGCATGCCGCCGAAAAACGGCACCACGGCGTTGGCGATGCCTTGCGCCATCAGCTCCTGGTTGGGGTCGTGTTTGGGCGCGTCGCTCAGCTGGTCGGCCACGCGCGCGCACAGCAGCGATTCGATGGCGCCCAGCAGCGCGATGGTCAGCGTGGGCGTGACCAGCAGGCGCACCGTCTCCCACGAGAAGTCGGGCAGCTCGAAGGCCGGCGTGCCGCGCGGGATGCCGCCAAAGCGCGTGCCGATGGTCTCCACCGGCAGGCTCAGGGCCCAGGCCAGCAGCGTGAGCGTGACCAGGGCCACCACCGGGCCGGGCAGGCGCGAGGTGGCCTTGAGCGCGCTCACCCGGTCCAGCTTCTCGATCTGGCGGCGGAACTGGAAGTCCACCGCCCACAGGCGCGGCCAGACGAACAGGCCCAGCACGCACAGGCCGCCGAGCGCGAAGGCGAAGGGGTTGAAGCTGTCGAGGTGCAGCGCCAGGGCCTTCATCTGGCCGAAAAAGCTGCCTGGCATCTTCGCGATTTCCAGCCCGAGCAGGTCGCGCACCTGCGACAGCGCGATCAGCACCGCGATGCCGTTGGTGAAGCCGATCACGACACTCACCGGCACGTAGCGCACCAGCGTGCCGAGCCGGAAGAGGCCCAGCAGGAACAGCAGCACGCCCGCGCTGGCGGTGGCGATCAGCAGGTTGGCCACGCCGTAGCGCTCGACGATGCCGTAGACGATGACGATGAAGGCGCCGGCCGGGCCGCCGATCTGCATCGATGTGCCGCCCAGGGCCGAGATCAGGAAGCCCGCGATGATCGCGGTCCACAGGCCGGCCTCGGGCTTGAGGCCGCTGGCGATCGCGAAGGCCATCGCCAGCGGCAGCGCCACGATGCCCACCGTGGCACCCGCACCCACGTCGCGCGCGAGCTTGTCGCGGTTGTAGCCTTGCAGGTCTTTCAGCAGGCGGGGGCGGAACGGCGCCAGGGGCGGCAGGCCTTGGAACATGGGCCGATGTTACCTTTGGCTACGGTTCGTGCCGCCCGCCAAGCTTGAGCCATGGGGTCGGGCATTAGACTGGCCTTTTGATCTGGACAAGGACCGACATGCGAACAGCGGCGATGGGCAAGACGTGGCGTGGCGCGCTGGCGTTGCTGGGCGGGCTCGGCCTGGCGGGCCTGCTCGCGGCCTGCGACCCGCAGAACATCAGCGAGCTGGAAGAGGGTGTGTCCACCGAGGCCGACGTGCGCGATCGCTTCGGCGCGCCCGAGGCGGTGTGGGAAGGCGAGGACGGCGCGCAGATCTACGAGTACAACCGCCAGCCCGCGGGCCACACCAACTACATGATCACCATCGGCCCGGACGGCAAGATGGCCTCGCTGCGCCAGGTGCTCAACCCGCGCACCTTTGCCCAGGTGCAGCCCGGCATGCCCATGGAGGCGGTGCGCCGCATGCTGGGCAAGCCCATGAAGATCACCACCTACGCGCTCAAGCGCGAGACGCACTACGACTGGCGCTACTTCGAAAGCCCGAACGTGGGCGAGTCCCAGGTCTTCACCGTGGTGTTCGACGCCGACCTCAAGGTGGTGCGCACGATGTCGGTGCGCGACCCGGACCTGGACAAGAACCGCTGAGCGGCGGCGTCAGGCGGCTGCCCGCAGCCGCTGCCAGTCGTCCAGTGCCGGGCGCATCACCAGCAGCAGGAGCATCAGCGCCAGCGGCAGGGTGCTGATGAAACCCAGGTGCTTGAAGCCCAGCGCGCCGGCCAGCCCGCCGAAGAAGAAGCAGGCGATCAGCTGGCCGTGCACGCGCAGCCGGCCGCGGTGGGCCCGCACCGGCGCGGCGCCCGGTTGCCGGTTCACGTAGAGCAGCTTGCCCAGCTCGATGCCCAGGTCGGTCACCAGGCCGGTGACGTGGGTGGTGCGGATGGTCGCGCGCGAGATCTTGGTGATCACCGCGTTCTGCAGGCCCATGATGAAACACAGCAGCACCACGGTGAGCGGCAGGAAGACCGGCGTCATGAAACCCATGGCGGCACCGAACAGGCCGAACACCAGCAGCGCGGCGGCCTCCAGCACCAGGGGCAGGCCGTAGGCGCTGCGCAGTTCGCGGCGCAGGCCCCAGTTCACCAGCCAGGCCGTGGTCATGGCCCCGAGCAGGAAGGCCAGCACCGAGCCCAGGCCGGCCAGGGCCAGCGTGAGTTCGCCCAGCACCAGGTGGTCGGCCACCGAGGACACGATGCCCGTCATGTGCGAGGTGTACTGGCCCACGGCGAGCAGGCCGCCCGCGTTGGCCGCCCCCGCCACGAAGGCCAGCACCGAGCCGAGCTTCAGATCGGTCTGCGGCGTGCGCTGCAGACTGGTGAAGCCCCGGATCGGTTTGAACACGGGCGGACCGCCGTTCAGCGCACCCGCATGCCCGGCGTGGCGCCCGGCCAGGGGTTGAGCACGTGGATGCCGGGTTCGGCGTTCTCGTCGGCGTGGCTGGCGGCCAGCACCATGCCTTCGCTGACGCCGAACTTCATCTTGCGCGGCGCGAGGTTGCGCCACCACCACGGTGAGCTTGCCCACCAGGTCTTCGGGCGCGTAGGCGCTGGCGATGCCGCTGAACACGTTGCGCGTGCGGCCCTCGCCCACGTCGAGCGTGAGGCGCAGCAGCTTGCTCGAACCTTCCACCGCCTCGCAGTTCACGATCTGCGCGATGCGCAGGTCGATCTTGGCGAAGTCGTCGATGGTGATCGTGTCGGCGATGGGCTCGCCCCCCGGCACTGTGACGGCCTGCGCGGGCGCCGGTGGCGGCTCGAACAGGGCGTCGAGCTGCTTCACATCCACGCGCTGCATCAGGTGCTGGTAGGCCTTGATCGCGTGCCCCTTGCCGAGCAGGCGCGTGGTGTGGGCGAACTGCAGCGGCGCGGCCTGCAGGAAGTCCTCCACCTGCGCGGCGAGCGCGGGCAGCACTGGCTTGAGGTAGAGCGTGAGCAGGCGGAAGGCCTCGATGCAGGTGGTGCACACGTCGTGCAGGCGGCCGTCCATGCCCTCCTGCTTGGCGAGTTCCCAGGGTTTGTTCTGGTCCACATAGGCATTCACGCGGTCGGCCAGCAGCATGATCTCGCGCAGCGCCTTGCCGTACTCGCGCTCGGCGTAGAGCTCGGCGACGCTGGGCGCGGCGCTCTGCAGGTGGTCGAGCAGCGCGTCGCCGTCGGCCGAGACCTCACCCAGGCGGCCCTCGAAGCGCTTGGCGATGAAGCCGGCCGCGCGCGAGGCGATGTTGATGTACTTGCCCACCAGGTCGCTGTTCACGCGCAGCATGAAGTCTTCGGGGTTGAAGTCGATGTCTTCGTTGCGGCTGCTCAGCTTGGCGGCCAGGTAGTAGCGCAGCCACTCGGGGTTCATGCCCAGCTGCAGGTACTTCAGCGGGTCCAGGCCGGTGCCCCGGCTCTTGCTCATCTTCTCGCCGTTGTTGATGGTGAGGAAGCCGTGCACGAACACCGCGTTGGGCACCTTGCGGCCGCTGAACTTCAGCATCGCGGGCCAGAACAGGGTGTGGAAGGTGATGATGTCCTTGCCGATGAAGTGGTACTGCTCGGTGCTCGGGTCGGCCATGAAGGCATCGAAGTCGCGGCCGGTCTTGTCGAACAGGTTCTTCAGCGAGGCCAGGTAGCCCACCGGCGCGTCCAGCCACACGTAGAAGTACTTGCCCGGGGCGTCCGGGATCTCGATGCCGAAGTAGGGCGCGTCGCGGCTGATGTCCCAGTCGCCCATCCTGGGCTTGCCGTCCTCGCCGGGTTCGATCCACTCGCTGATCTTGTTGAGCACCTCGGGCTGCACCGCGCCGCTCTGGGTCCACTGGTCAAGAAAGGCCAGGCAGCGCGGGTCGGAGAGCTTGAAGAAGAAGTGCTCCGACTGCTTGAGCACCGGCTTGGCGCCCGAGAGGGCCGAGTAGGGGTTGATCAGGTCGGTCGGGCTGTAGACCTTGCTGCAGACCTCGCAGTTGTCGCCGTACTGGTCCTTGGCGTGGCAGTTCGGGCACTCGCCCTTGATGAAGCGGTCGGGCAGGAACATGTTCTTCTCGGGGTCGAAGAACTGCTCGATGGTGCGCGTCTCGATCAGGCCGTTGGCCTTGAGCGCGCGGTACACGTCCTGGGCCAGCGCGTGGTTTTCCGGGCCGTCGGTGCTGTGCCAGTTGTCGAAGCCGATGTGGAAGCCGTCCAGGTAGGGCTTGCGGCCGGCGGCGATGTCGGCCACGAACTGCTGCGGGGTTTTGCCGGCCTTGTCGGCGGCGATCATGATGGGGGCGCCGTGCGCGTCGTCGGCGCAGACGAAGTTCACCTCATGGCCCTGCATGCGCTGGAAACGCACCCAGATGTCGGCCTGGATGTACTCCATGATGTGGCCGATGTGGAAATGGCCGTTGGCATAGGGCAGGGCGGTGGTGACGAACAGGCGTCGCTGGCTCATGGGAAGGGCTTTCTGTCGGGGAACCGGCCATTTTACGGGCCGATGCCCTCATGGCGCCTGTGTGTATGCCCTTGACCCGGGGGTCACGTTAGACTTCCCCACGCTCCCGCACCCCTCACAACACCGATACCCCACCCCCTCTCAGGAGACCGTTTCCCATGGCCGTTGATTCCCAGGCACTGCTGACCGCGCTGCAAGCCGTTGTCGATCCGAACACCGGCAAGGATTTTGTCTCCACGAAGGCGGTGAAGAACCTGCAGGTGGCCGAGGGCGATGTCTCGTTCGAGGTGGAAATGGGCTACCCGGCCAAGAGCCAGCTGCCGTCGCTGCGCCGCGCGCTGATCGCGGCGGCCAAGAGCGTGCCCGGCGTGGACAACGTCTCGGTCAACATGGGCACCAGGATCGTCGCGCACGCCGTGCAGCGCGGTGTGCAGCTCATGCCCAACGTGAAGAACATCATCGCCGTGGCCTCGGGCAAGGGCGGCGTGGGCAAGAGCACCACCGCCGTCAACCTCGCGCTGGCGCTGGCCGCCGAGGGCGCGAAGGTCGGCATCCTGGACGCCGACATCTACGGCCCCAGCCAGCCCATGATGATGGGCGTGGAAGGCCGGCCCGAGAGTTCGGACGGCAAGACCATGGACCCGCTGGAAAACTACGGCGTGCAGGTGATCTCCATCGGCTTCCTGATCGACCGCGACGAAGCCATGATCTGGCGCGGCCCCATGCGCACGCAGGCGCTGGAACAGCTGCTGCGCCAGACCAACTGGAGCGACCTCGACTACCTCATCGTCGACATGCCGCCGGGCACCGGCGACATCCAGCTCACGTTGAGCCAGCGCGTGCCGCTCACCGGCGCCGTGATCGTGACCACGCCGCAGGACATCGCGCTGCTCGACGCGCGCAAGGGCATCAAGATGTTCGAGAAGGTGGGCGTGCCCATCCTGGGCATCGTGGAGAACATGGCGGTGCACGTGTGCGAGAAGTGCGGCCACGTGGAGCACATCTTCGGCGCCGACGGCGGCAAGAAGATGGCGGCCGAATACGGCATGGACTACCTGGGCGCGCTGCCGCTGAACATGAGCATCCGTGTGCAGGCCGACAGCGGCATGCCCACGGTGGTGGCCGACCCCGAGGGCGAGATCGCCAGCCTCTACAAGGGTGTGGCGCGGCAGGTGGCGATCAAGATCGCGGCCAAGTCCAAGGACTTCTCCAGCAAGTTCCCTTCGATCAAGATTTCGAAGGACACCTGAGGCCTTCCTGCCGTCAGTAGTGGTACCGCAACTGGGCCAGTTGCAGCGCATCGCCTTCGATGCGGTACACCATGCGGTGCTCGTCCGTGATGCGCCGGGACCAGAAACCCGACAGCGCGTGCTTGAGCGGTTCGGGCTTGCCCACGCCGGCAAAAGGCTCTCGCATCACCTCGCGGATCAGCTTGTTGATGCGCTCGACCATTTTGCGGTCTTGCTTTTGCCAGTACAGGTAGTCTTCCCAGGCTTCGTCCGAGAACACCCGCTTCACTCGGCCAGCCCCCGCTCGCTTCCCTTCCCGGCGGCCAGCTGGGATACCGACGACAGCAGGCGCCGTGCGTTGGTGGGGTTGCGCAGCAGGTAGGCGGTTTCTTCCAGCGCCTTGTAGTCTTCCAGCGAGAGCATCACCACCGAGCGTTCTCCGCCCCGGGTGATGATCATGGGCTCATGGTCCTCGCACACCTGGTCCATGGTGGTGGCCAGGTTGGCTCGGGCGGCGCTGTAGCTGATGGTGTTCATGCGTACTCCTTCTTGTACAGGTACGCATTATTGTACGCCCCTGTCGGCCGGCCTGCTTGACCAGGTCGTCAGGTCCCCGTCTCCCGCTCCCGCAACCGGAAGCGCTGGATCTTGCCCGTGGCCGTCTTCGGCAGTTCCGGCAGGAACTCGATGAAGCGCGGGTACTTGTAGGGCGCGAGCTTTTCCTTCACGAAGGCCTGCAGTTCGGCTTCGGTGGCCTGAGCGCCGGCCTTGAGCACCACGAAGGCCTTGGTCTTGGTCAGGCCGTCGGCGTCGGTCTTGCCGATCACGGCGGCTTCGAGCACGGCGGGGTGCTGCACCAGCGTGGCCTCCACCTCGAACGGGCTCACGTAGATGCCGCTGACCTTGAGCATGTCGTCGTTGCGGCCCGCGTAGGTGCAGTAGCCGTCCACGTCGCGCGTGTACTTGTCGCCGGCCTTGGTCCAGCCGCCCTGGAAGGTGTCGCGGCTTTTGCCGCGGTTGTTCCAGTACATCAGCGCGGCGCTCGGGCCCTTGATGTAGAGGTCGCCGATCTCGCCGTCGGCCACGGGCTGGCCGTCCTCGCCACGCAGTTCGATCTGGTAGCCCGGCACGGGTTTGCCGGTGGTGCCGTAGCGCACATCGCCAGGGCGGTTGGAGAGGAACACGTGCAGCATCTCGGTGGAGCCGATGCCGTCGATGATCTCGACGCCGAAATGGTTCGTCCAGCGCTGGCCGATGTCCTGCGGCAGGGCCTCGCCGGCCGAGGAGCACAGGCGCAGGGCCACCTCGCTCTTCTTCGGCAGGTCGGCAGCGGCGAGCATGCCGCCGTAGCCGGTGGGCGCGCCGTAGAACACCGTGGGCTGCTGGTCCTTGAAGCGCTTGAAGCAGGCCTGCGGCGTCGGGCGCTCGGCCATCAGCACCACGCTGGCGCCCACGGTGAGCGGGAAGCTCAGCGCGTTGCCCAGGCCGTAGGCGAAGAACAGCTTGGCGGCGGAGAACACCACGTCGTTCTCGCGCAGCGCCAGCACGCCCTTGCCGTACAGCTCGGCGGTCCAGTACAGGTTGGCCTGGGTGTGCACCGTGCCCTTGGGCGCACCGGTGGAGCCCGAGGAATACAGCCAGAACGCGGGCTCGTCGCCGTGCGTGTCGGCGGCCTGCGCCGCCGGTGCGTGGCTGCCCACCAGGGTGGTGAAGTGGTGCACGCCCTCGGGCAGGGCGCCCGTGGCGCGCGAGGCGATGACGTGTTTCACCTCGTGGCCGCCCTGGGCACTCAGGTGGTCCAGCGCGGTCTGCAGCGTGGGCAGCAGCGCGGCCGACACCAGCGCGGCCTGGGCGCGGCTGTTGGCCATCATGTACGCGTAGTCCTGCGCGGTCAGGAGGGTGTTCACCGCCACCGGCACCACGCCCGCATGCAGCGCACCGAGGAAGGCCACCACCCAGTCGCTGCTGTCGTGCATGAGCAGCAGCACGCGCTCTTCGCGGCGCAGGCCCAAGGCGCTGAGCGCGGCGGAAAACCGCCGCACCTGGTCGGCGAGCTCGCCGTAGCTCAGCTGGCCCTGGTCGTCGATCAGGGCGGTCTTGGCCGCGCGGCCGCTGTTGAGGTCCAGCAGGTGGCGCGCGAAGTTGAAGCGCTCGGGGGGCGGCGCGACGGTGGTGTCCATGGGGTTGTCTCCTCTGCGGTTCGCGGGGTTCGGGCTCAATACGTCAAGGCTACCGCCGAGGCGGCCAGGGCGTCCAGCGCGGCGCTGCTGGCCTGCACCGCGCTGCGGCGGTGGTAGAAGCCGAGCGCGCGCAGGCCGCCGAGTTCTTCACCGCCACCGGCGCGGCCCGGGCCGCCGTGCAGCGACATGGGCATCACGTTGCCGTGGCCGGTCTGGCTGGCCGCCACGTCGGGCGAGATGGCGTGCACGCGGCCGTGGGCCGAGCCCAGCTCCAGCGCGGCGCTGGCGGTGAAGGCCGGGTCGGCGCTGTAGACCGAACACACCAGCGATCCCTCGCCGCGGCGAATGAGTTCGTAGGCCTGTTCGATGCCGTCGTAGGCCATCAGCGTGGCCACCGGGCCGAACACCTCGACCTCGTGCAGCACCTTCGCCTTCGCGGGTTCGCGCGAGCCGAGCAGCGTGGGCGCCACGCAGGCCGCCACGGCCGCGTCGGCGTCCACCAGGGCAGCGCCGCTGCCGTCGAACAACACCTCGGCTTCGGTGCACAGTCTGGCGATGCCTTCGAGCACGCTGGCCTTCTGCTCCTGGCTCACCAGCGAACCCATGCGCACGCCCTCGTTGCGCGGGTTGCCCACGCTGGTCTTGGCGAGCTTGGCGCCGATGGCCTGGGCGGCCGCGTCGTACAGCGCGCGCGGCACGAACACGCGGCGGATCGCGGTGCACTTCTGGCCGGCCTTCACCGTCATCTCGCGCACCACCTCGCTCACCAGCAGGTTGAAGGCCTCGCTGTCGGCCGTAGCGGCCGGGTCGAGCAGGGCGCTGTTGAGGCTGTCGGCCTCGATGTTGCAACGCACCGAGCGCTCGGCCACGGCCGGGTGGCTGCGGATGATGCGCGCGGTGTCGGCCGAGCCGGTGAACGAGACCACGTCGAAGGGTTGCAGCTGGTCCATGAGGCCTGCGGAGGAGCCGCAGACCACCGAGAGCGCGCCCGGCGGCAGGATGTTCGCGTCGATCACATCCTTGACCATGCGCTGGGTCAACCACGCGGTGGCCGTGGCGGGCTTGATGATCACCGGCACGCCGGAGAGCAGGGCGGGCGCGGCCTTTTCCCACAGGCCCCAGCTCGGGAAGTTGAAGGCGTTGATGAACAGCGCCACGCCCTGCGTGGGCTGCAGCACGTGCTGGGTCTGGAACACCGGGTCCTTGCCCATGCGGATGCGCTCGCCGTCGAGCAGCGCGCGCGCGCCGCCCAGGGCCTCGCCCTGCTTGGCGTAGTAGCCCAGCGTGAAGATGCCGCCGTCGATGTCCACCGCCGAGTCCTTGGTGGTGGTGCCCGAGTTGGCGGTGGCGATCTCGTCGTAGGCGTCGCGGTTGGCTTGCAGCACCTTGACGATGGCCGCCAGCAGCCCGGCGCGTTCCCCGTAGCTCAGGGCGCGCAAGGCCTGGCCGCCCTGTTCGCGGGCGAACCGGAAACCGGCGGCGAGGTCCAGCCCGGCGCTGCTCACACGGGCGAGTTCGGTGCCCAGCACCGGGTCGAACAAAGGCGTGCCCGCGCCGGTGCCGGTCTGCCATTGGCCGCCGAGGAAGTTGGGGAGCAGGGAAGAGGGGGTCATGGTGGTTGTCTCGGTGGGTGATGGCGGACCCCGGGGCACTGGCCGCGGGGGAGAATGGCGCTATAAATGCACTATCTTGCGTTTTGCGGATTGTGCATTAAAGTGCATGTTTTGCCGAATGGCAAGCCCTCAAAGGGTTTTTCCCGCCCAACCGATCCACAGAAAGGTCAGCCCACCATGGACATCGACGCGACCGGCGTGATGGCCGCCAGCGAGGCCAAGCAGCCCGGCGCCGAAGAAGAGCGCCACCCGTTTCTGGTGGCGCTGGGCGAGCGCGTGCGCACTCTGCGCTCGCGCCGGGGCATGACGCGCAAGGCGGTGGCGATCGCGGCCGATGTGTCCGAGCGGCACCTGGCGCAACCTCGAGTACGGCACCGGCAACGCGTCCATCCTCGTGCTGCTGCAGGTGGCACAGGCGCTGCAATGCTCGTTGGCCGAGCTGCTGGGTGATGTGAGCACAAGCTCACCGGAATGGTTGCTGATCCGTGAGCTGCTGGAAAAACGCAACGAAGCCGACCTGCGCCGGGCCCGCATTGCCATCGGCAGCCTGCTGGGCGGCGGCGCGGCCAGTGGCGGCGACCCCGGGCGCAAGGCGCGCATCGCCCTCATCGGCCTGCGCGGGGCGGGCAAGTCCACCTTGGGCCAGCGGCTGGCCGACGACCTGGGTTTTGCCTTCATCGAGCTCAGCCGCGAAATCGAGAAATTCGCCGGCTGCAGCATCAACGAGATCCACTCCCTCTACGGCACGCCGGCCTACCGCCGCTACGAGCGCCGCGCGCTGGAAGAGGCGATCCAGATCTACCCCGAGGTGGTGATCGCTACCCCCGGTGGCCTGGTGTCCGACGCGGCCAACTTCAACCTGCTGCTGTCCCACTGCACCACGGTCTGGCTGCAGGCCGACCCGGCCGACCACATGGGCCGCGTGGCGGCCCAGGGCGACCTGCGGCCCATGGCTGCGAGCCGCGAGGCCATGGAAGACCTCAAGCGCATCCTGGCCGGGCGTTCGGCCTTCTATTCCAAGGCCGACATGGCCTTCGACACCAGCGCCTACAACCTGGAAGACGCTTTCCACGCGCTGCGGGCCCAGGTGCGCGAGGCGATCGGGCTTGAAGAAAAACATGCATGAAAGTGCATTGACGTTTTTGACTTTGTGAATTATTATTCACATCACCAGGTTCGGACCGGCGTTTGAGTGCAGGTCTTCGGGCCTGATCCCGCCGCAGTCCCCTGCGGACCGCCATCGACCTCAGACACCTGCCCGGAGACACCCCATGAGCGCCACCGCCACGCCCCCCGCCGTCGACTACCGCACCGACCCCAGCCAGTACCGCCACTGGAAGCTGTCGTTTGAAGGCGATGTCGCCACCCTGGCCGTCGACATCAACGAAGACGCCGGCATCCGCCCCGGCTACAAGCTCAAGCTCAACAGCTACGACCTGGGCGTGGACATCGAGCTGCACGACGCGCTCAACCGCGTGCGCTTCGAACACCCTGAAGTGCGCACCGTGGTCGTCACCAGCGGCAAGGACCGCGTGTTCTGCTCCGGCGCCAACATCTTCATGCTCGGCCTCTCCAGCCACGCCTGGAAGGTGAACTTCTGCAAGTTCACCAACGAAACCCGCAACGGCATCGAAGACTCCTCCCAATACAGCGGCCTGAAGTTCGTCGCCGCGCTCAACGGCGCCTGCGCCGGCGGTGGCTACGAGCTGGCCCTGGCCTGCGACGAGATCGTGCTGGTGGACGACCGCTCCTCCGCCGTGTCCCTGCCCGAAGTGCCGCTGCTCGGCGTGCTGCCCGGCACCGGCGGCCTGACCCGCGTGACCGACAAGCGCCACGTGCGCCACGACCTGGCCGACATCTTCTGCACCACCAGCGAAGGCGTGCGCGGCCAGAAGGCCGTGGACTGGCGCCTGGTCGATTCCATTGCCAAGCCGCAGCAGTTCGCCGCCCACGTGAAAGAGCGCGCCGCCGCGCTGGCCGCCAAGAGCGACCGCCCGGCCGCCGGCAAGGGCGTGGCCCTGACCCGCGTCGAGCGCACCGACAGCGCCGACGGCATCAGCTACCAATATGTGAACGTGGCGATCGACCGCGCCAAGCGCAACGTCACCCTCACCGTGAAGGCGCCCACCGGCGCGCAGCCGAAAGACATCGCCGGCATCGAGGCTGCGGGCGCCGCCTGGTGGCCGCTGCAGATGGCGCGCGAGCTCGACGACGCCATCCTCTGCCTGCGCACCAACGAACTCGACATCGGCACCTGGCTGCTCAAGACCGAAGGCGACGCCGCCGCCGTGCTCGCCAGCGACGCGCTGATGCTCGCGAACAAGGACCACTGGCTGGTGCGCGAGACCCTGGGCCTGATGCGCCGCACCTTCGCCCGCCTGGACGTGTCCTCGCGCAGCCTGTTCGCGCTGATCGAGTCCGGCTCCTGCTTCGCCGGCTCGTTGGCCGAGCTGGCCTTCTGCGCCGACCGCGCCTACATGCTGGCCCTGCCCGACGACGCCGATGCCGCGCCCAAGCTGCAGCTGGGCGAGTTCAACTTCGGCTTCCTGCCCATGGTCAACGAGCAGTCGCGCCTGCAGCGCCGCTTCTACGAAGAAACGGCCCCGATGGAAGCCGCGCGCGGTGCCATCGGCCAGGCGCTGGACGCCGACGCCGCGCTGGCCCTGGGCCTGGTGACGGCCGCGCCCGACGACATCGACTGGGCCGACGAAGTGCGCATGGCGCTCGAAGAGCGCGCCTCCATGTCGCCCGACGCGCTCACCGGCCTGGAAGCCAACCTGCGTTTCGCGCAGAAGGAAAACATCGCCCCCCGCATCTTCGGCCGCCTCACCGCCTGGCAGAACTGGATCTTCATCCGCCCCAACGCCGTCGGCGAAAAGGGCGCACTCAAGGTCTACGGCAAGGGCGACAAGGCCGCCTTCGACTTCAACCGCGTCTGATTTCATTCCAGCCACCGAACCCGAGGAAGCACGACATGAGCTCGATCAACTACAGCGAGAAGATCCCCAACAACGTCAACCTCAGCGAAGACCGAACGCTGCAGCGCGCGCTCGAAGGCTGGCAGCCCAACTTCATCAACTGGTGGGACGACGTGGGCCCCGAGGGTTCGACCAACCACGAGGTCTACCTGCGCACCGCGGTCAGCGTGGACCCGCAAGGCTGGGCCCAGTTCGGCCACGTGAAGATGCGCGACTACCGTTGGGGCATCTTCCTGAACCCGGGCGACGCCGAGCGCAAGGTGCACTTTCGGTGACCACCTGGGTGAAAAGGCCTGGCAGGACGTGCCCGGCGAACACCGCGCCAACCTGCGCCGCATCATCGTCACGCAAGGCGACACCGAGCCCGCGTCGGTCGAGCAGCAGCGCCACCTGGGCCTGACCGCGCCCAGCATGTACGACCTGCGCAACCTGTTCCAGATCAACGTGGAAGAGGGCCGCCACCTGTGGGCCATGGTCTACCTGCTGCACAAGCACTTCGGCCGCGACGGCCGCGAAGAGGCCGAGGCGCTGCTGCAGCGCACCTCGGGCAGCCAGGACAACCCGCGCATCCTGGGCGCGTTCAACGAGAAGACGCCCGACTGGCTGGCCTTCTTCATGTTCACCTACTTCACCGACCGCGACGGCAAGTTCCAGCTGTCGGCCCTGGCCGAATCCGCGTTCGACCCGCTGGCCCGCACGACCAAGTTCATGCTGACCGAAGAAGCCCACCACATGTTCGTGGGCGAGAGCGGCGTTTCGCGCGTGCTCACGCGCACCGCGCAGGTGATGAACGAGCTCAAGACCGACGACGCGCAGAAGGTGCGTGCCGCCGGCGCCATCGACCTGGGCACCATCCAGCGTTACCTGAACTTCCACTACAGCGTCACCATCGACCTGTTCGGCGCCGACCAGTCGAGCAACGCCGCCATCTTCTACAGCTCGGGCCTCAAGGGCCGCTACGAAGAAGGCAAGCGCACCGACGACCACGTGCTCAAGGGCCAGACCTACAAGGTGCTCGAAGTGAAGGACGGCCAGCTCGTCGAGAAGGACGTGCCCATGCTCAACGCGCTCAACGAAGTGCTGCGCGACGACTTCATCGCCGACTCCGTGGCTGGCGTGAACCGCTGGAACAAGGTGCTGGAAAAAGCCGGTATCCCCACGCGCCTGACCGTGCCGCACAAGGCCTTCAACCGCCAGATCGGCGCGCTCGCGGGCATCAAGATGTCGCCCGAAGGCCGCGTGGTGAGCGAGGCCGAGTGGGCCGCGAAGAAGAGCGAATGGCTGCCGACGCCGGAAGACTTCGCTTTCGTCGCCTCGCTCATGGGCCGCGTGGTCGACCCCGGCAAGTTCGCCGGCTGGATCGCGCCGCCCGTGATGGGCATCAACCGCCAGCCGGTGGATTTCGAATACGTCCGGTTTGGTTGAACCTCTGCGCGCCGCACCCCGCGGCGCGCCCCTCTCTCCTACACTGTCTCGACCGCATGGAGACACCATCATGAACGCTGTTGCCGAAGCCGCTGTCATCAAGCAGCACCTGATCGACCCCGAGATCTGCATCCGCTGCAACACCTGCGAAGCGATCTGCCCGGTGCAGGCGATCACGCACGACAACCTCAACTACGTGGTCGACGCGTCCAAGTGCAACCTGTGCATGGACTGCATCTCGCCGTGCCCCACGGGCTCGATCGACAACTGGCGCATGATGCCGCGCGTGCGGGCCTACACGACCGCCGAGCAGCTCACCTGGGAATCGCTGCCGGCCGAGCTGCCGCCCGAAGAGCTCGAAGGCCTGGCCGATGCCGATGCCGACGTGTCCGTGGCCGCGCCGCCCGCCGCCGCGCCCGCGGTGGCGAAAGACCCCAGCGGTGAGGAGGCCTTCAACTCGTCGGCCTTCGGCGCGACGCTGCCGCCCTGGTCGGCCGCGCACGCCTACAGCAACCTCTACGGTCCCAAGGCCACGCAGAAGACCGTGACCGCCACCGTGGTGGGCAATGTGCGCGTGACCGAAGTCGGCAAGACCGCCGGCAGCGATTACGACACCCACCACATCGTGCTCGATTTCGGCGCCATGCCCTTCCCGGTGCTGGAAGGCCAGAGCATCGGCGTCGTGCCGCCGGGCGTGGACGACATCGGCCGCCGTCACCACGCGCGCCAGTACTCCATCGCCAGCCCGCGCAACGGCGAGCGCCCGGGGTACAACAACCTGTCGCTCACCATCAAGCGCGTGCTCGAAGACCACGACGGCGAACCGGTGCGTGGCGTGGCGAGCAATTACATGTGCGACCTCAAGGTGGGCGACAAGGTGGAGGTGATCGGGCCGTTCGGCACCAGCTTCCTCATGCCCAACCACCCGCGCTCGAACATCGTGATGATCTGCACCGGCACCGGCAGTGCGCCCATGCGCGCCATGACCGAGTGGCGCCGGCGCCTGCGCGCCTCGGGCAAGTTCGAAGGCGGCAAGCTGCTGCTGTTCTTCGGCGCGCGCACGCAGGAAGAGCTGCCGTACTTCGGCCCGCTGCAGAGCCTGCCCAAGGATTTCATCGACACCAACTTCGCGTTCAGCCGCACGCCCGGTCAGCCCAAGCGCTACGTGCAGGACGTGATGCGCGAGCGCGCGGCCGACCTGGCCGTGCTGCTGCAGGACCCGAACACGTATTTCTATGTGTGCGGCCTCAAGAGCATGGAAGAGGGCGTGGTGCTCGCGTTGCGCGATGTGGCGCAGGGCGCTGGCCTGAATTGGGAAACGATCGGCGGCGCGTTGAAGCGCGAAGGACGCCTGCACCTCGAGACGTACTGAGTTGCGTTTCGCGTTGGCGTGGCGGCGGTCGGTGGCGACCGGGTGGCCCGCCTCCGCGAATGTCCTCCGGCGGCTGGTGCCGCCTCCCCCTTGACTTCGCTGCGGCGGGCCACCCGGTCACCACCGACCTTCGGGCTGGCGTTGCACTCAGGGTTTCCCCGCGCATGTCACACCGTGGGGCGGGGAGAAACGCCCGAAGGGGTACTTCTCCCAGGGGTATGGCTTACAGTCGGTCTCCGTATGCAGATCGAACATATGTCGTCCCCCACCCGCAGCCGACCCGCCATCGAGGTCGATGTGGTGATGCGGCGCGAGCCGGTGAGTGGGCCCATGAGCCGCTGGCAGGCCTGGCGCTGGGTGCTGGCCGACGTGATGGTGCGCAGCGATCCCGACGAGACCGGCCCGGCACCCGAGCACGAGAGCCACGAACCGCAGGCGGTCGAGCCCGTGAACACCCAGGGCGTCGACGCGCAGGCCACGCACTGGCTGTTCCCGCGTTTTCGTGTCGAACTGTTCCGCGACGACGCCGAGGGTTACTTCCTCAACCTCAACAGCCCGAACCCCTGCTTCTGGGTGTTCTGGCGCGCTGACGAAGCGCGCCTGCTCGACGGCGAGCCCATGGCGGTGC
The DNA here is from genome assembly GCF_042697355.1 of Hydrogenophaga sp. UC242_50. Lineage (NCBI taxonomy): Bacteria > Pseudomonadati > Pseudomonadota > Betaproteobacteria > Burkholderiales > Comamonadaceae > Hydrogenophaga > Hydrogenophaga sp. UC242_50. The sequence continues at coordinate 4,927,678 of NZ_CP170553.1, read as the reverse complement.
CGCAGATCGTCACGCTGAGTTACCACGATGCCGGCCGCTGGCTCGACGCGCAGGAGCGCGTGGACCAGGTCGCCGCGCCCGACGAGGTGGTGGGCTGGCTGCGCGCTTTTGTGGACACCACCTACCAGCCCGAACCCAAGCGCCGCAAGCGGCCCGACAGCTTCAAGCCGCTGACCGACCGCTTCGGCCAACCCGTACGCATCAGCACCAGCAAGCTGCGTGGCGGTGGGCCGCCCGGAGAGTGAGCATGGCCGCCGAAGACGACAGCAGCAATTTCTTCTCGCGCTGGTCGCGCCGCAAGGTGCAGGTGCGCAGTGGCGAGCCCCTGCCGCCCGAGCCGCCCGCCCCACCCGTGGCCCCGGTCGCGGCCGCGGCCGCGGTGGTGGCGCCGCCGATGCCTGAGCTGGTGACCGCGCCCGCCGAAACACCTGCCGAGCCGCCACCCGCGCTCACGCTGGACGACGTGGCCCGCCTCACGCCCGAATCGGACTACTCGGCCTTCGTCGCGCGCGACGTGCCTGCCGACGTGCGCAACGCCGCCGTGAAGAAGCTGTTCACCGACCCGCACTACAACGTGATGGACGGGCTGGACATCTACATCGACGACTACTCCCAGCCCAGCCCCATCACGGCCGCCGAGATGGCCAAGATGGTGGGCGCGCAGTTCCTCAAGCTGGTGGACGACCCCAACGAGCCCAAGCCCGCCGCCGCCACCGCCACACCGGCCACCGATACACCACCCGACACAACGGCCGCCGAACAGGCCGAAGCCAACGACGCCGTCGACGACGCCCCTGTCGCCGCCGACCCCCGCGAGCCCACTGCTGCCGCCCACGACGCGGCACCCCACGATGACCACGCTGATCTGCAATTGCAACCAGACGATGTCCCTGAACCCCCAGGTTCTGGGCGACGCGCTGGATGAAGACCTGAGCCTGCACACCACGCTGTGCCGCCGCGACGCGCCCGCTTTCCAGAAGGCCTGCCGCAGCAAGGATGAGCTCGTGGTGGCCTGCACGCAGGAAAGCCGGCTCTTCACCGAACTCTCGGAACAGACCGAGGGCGCGGTGCCGCTGGACGTGCGGCCGATCCATTTCGTGAACATCCGCGAGACCGGCGGCTGGGGCCGCGAAGGCGCGCAGGCCATGCCGAAGATGGCCGCGCTGCTGGCGGCGGCGCGCCTGCCCGATCCCGAGCCGGTGCCCACCGTCACCTACCACAGCGCGGGGCGCCTGCTGATCATCGGCGCGCTGGACGAGAGCGAGCGCATCGCCGGCTTGGTGGGCGACGTGCTCGAGGTCAGCCTCCTGGCGCACGGGCGGGCAGGGCATGCAGGCGCGGCGTTACCCCGTGATCGCGGGCGCGCTGGAGCAGGTACAAGGCTGGCTGGGCGCGTTCGACGTGCAATGGCGCAGCGACAACCCGATCGACCTCGACCTCTGCACGCGTTGCAACGCCTGCGTGGCGGCCTGCCCGGAAGGCGCCATCGGCCTGGACTACCAGATCGACCTGGCCAAGTGCCAGGACCACCGCGCCTGCGTGAAGGCCTGCGAGGCCGTGGGTGCGATCAACTTCCAGCGCGAGCCGCAGACCCACAGCGAGCGCTTCGACATCGTGCTCGACCTGCGCGACGCTCCCGCCTTCACCCAGCACGCGCACCCGCAGGGCTACTTCCACCTGCGCGGCGGCCTGCAGGCCGAGGCCGCCATCGCCACCCGTCGTGCAACTGCGCGACCTGGTCGGCGAGTTCGAGAAACCCAAGTTCTTCACCTACAAGCAGAAGCTGTGCGCGCACGGCCGCAACGAGACCGTGGGCTGCAACGCCTGCGTGGAGATCTGCTCGGCGCTGGCGATCCGCAGCGAGATCAAGCGCAACCAGATCGTCGTCAACCCCAACCTCTGCGTGGGCTGCGGCGCCTGCACCACGGTGTGCCCCACTGGCGCGCTGTCGTACGCCTACCCGCGAGCGAGCGAGCAGGGCGTGAAGCTGCGCACCCTGCTGCGCACCTACGCCAAGGCCGGCGGCAAAGACGCTGCCGTGCTGCTGCACAGCGAGGAAGCGGGCGGCGCGCTCATCGGTGAACTCGGGCGCGCGGCCTCGCTGGACAAGAAGGCCGTGCGCGGTGTGCCCGCGCGCGGTGTGCCCGCGCGCGTGATCCCGGTGCCGCTGTGGCACACCGCCTCCATCGGGCTGGACGTGTGGCTCTCCGCCTTCGCCTATGGCGCCTCGCAGGTCTGGGTGCTGATGACCGGCGACGAAGCGCCGCAGTACCGCGACGCGGTGCGCGCGCAGATGGACGTGGCGCAGGCCATCGTGAGCGGCCTGGGCTATGGCGGCCGTCATTTCCGCCTGATCGAAGCGAAGGACGTGAAGGCGCTGGACGCCGAGCTCGGCGACGCACCGGCACAGACCGTGAAGCGCCGCGGAACCTTCGCCATCCAGGCCGAAAAGCGCGCGACCGTGGAACTCGCGCTCGACCACCTGATGCAGGACAGCGCGGCCCAGCGCGCGCCGGTGGAAACCATCGTGCTGCCCGGTGCGTCCTTGCTGGGTTCGATCGAGGTCAACAAGGACACCTGCACCCTGTGCCTGAGCTGCGTGAGCGCCTGCCCGTCCAGCGCCTTGCAGGACAACACCGAGCGCCCGCAGCTGCGCTTCATCGAAAAGAACTGCGTGCAGTGCGGCCTGTGCGCCAGCACCTGCCCGGAGGACGCGATCACGCTGCAACCGCGTCTCCTGCTGGGTGAGCAGCGCAAGCAGTTGCGCGTGCTCAACGAGGCTCAGCCGTACCACTGCATCCGCTGTGCCAAGCCTTTTGGCACGCTCAAGGGCATCGAGGTGATGCTGGCCAAGCTCTCGGGCCATGCGATGTTCCAGGGCGAGGCCTTGGAGCGCCTGAAGATGTGCGGCGACTGCCGCGTGGTGGACCTGTATTCCAACCCGGGTGAGACCCGGATTCACGATGTCTGACATGAACAACGCCATTCCCGTCTCGTCGTCTTCCGCGCTGGACGAAGAAACCGCCCGTGCCGAGGTGTACGGCCTGCTGGCGGCGCTGTATTACGCGCCGCCGCCGGCGGAGCTGATGGCGCAGCTGCGCGTGGCGGTGACCGAGGCGCCGGCGGCCGGCGGTTTTCTGGAGGAGCCGTGGCGCGAGGTGGTGGCGGCTGCGCGTGCGCTGAGCGATGAGGCGGTGGCGGCGGAGTACGACGCGCTGTTCGGTGGTGTGGGCAAGCCGGATGTGTTCGTGTTCGGTTCGCACTACCTCAGCGGTTTCCTGAACGAGAAACCGTTGGCGGCCTTGCGCAACGATCTGGCGGCGCTGGGTCTGGCGCGCGACGAGACGATGCCGGAGACGGAGGACCACATCGCTTACCTCTGTGAAGTGATGCGTTATCTGATCGCGGGTGACGAGGTGGAGGTGGCGAACCTCACGCAACAGCAGAAGTTCTTCACCACGCATCTGCAGCCGTGGGTACTGCAGATGTGCGATGCGATTGCCGGGCATCCCAAGGCCTCGTTCTATGCGGCTCTGGCTGGGTTCACCCGGGCTTTTGTGAATGTCGAGGCGCAGGGCTTCGATATGTTGGCCTGAGTTTCTCCTAGGCGTTTCGCTCTGCCGGGTTGGCAGGGTCGGGTGGTCCGGTCATGCTGGCGCCGGCCGCTCGCGGGCGACTGCCCGGGTCCGCATACACCACTTCGTCAACACCGGGTGGGCGCGCAAGCTTTTGTGGCAACCGCGAATGGGGCCGGAGCATTCGGATCCCGCCACCGGCCTGACGCGAGGTCGACGAGCGAAACCCCAAAAAGAAACTCAAAGCCCCCCAGGCCGACCATCCCGGGTAGGCGCAGCCTCAGGCGCATGAGGCTCCGTCAACAAAGCCACGCAAAAAGAAGCACCGGAACCAGCAGAGAGGTTCTCGGCCGTGATGTGCCCCCCATAGCGCTCCACCAAGCCCTGACTGATCCACAACCCCAGCCCATTCCCATCGTTCTTCGTCGTGAAAAACGGCCGGAACAAACGCTCCAGCACCTCGGCGGAAAGACCCGGGCCACTGTCCTGCACCCACAAGCGCACACCCCCACGCCCCAACTCATCCACCCAATCCCGCGTCACCAACCGCAACACCCCACCCTGCGGCATTGCCTGAATCGCGTTGATCAACAAATTGATCACCACCTGCTGCAACTCCTGCCGATTGCAACCCGCGCGCCGCGACGCCTGCAGATCCCGCTCCACGCGAATGTGCGTCTGCGCCAACAGATGCCCCACCAGCACCAGACAGTCTTCCATCGTCCGGTTGATGTCCAGCGTCTCCACATACCCCGCATACTCCGTCGGCCGCGCGTACTGCAACAACTGCGTCACGATGATGCGCATGCGCTCCACCTGCTCGTCCAGCAACTTCAGCTCCGACACCACCGGCCGGCTTGCCGCCCCCAGCGTCTCGCGCATCAGATCCAGATTGCCCTGCATCACCGCGATCGGGTTGTTGATCTCGTGCGCGATGCTCGCCGTCAGCTGACCGATCGCCGCCAGCTTCTCGCTCTTCACCAACTGCTGCTGCGCCAGTTGCAACGACGCGTTGCTCGCCTCCAGCTCCGCCGTGCGCTCCGCCACCTTGTGGTCCAGCTCCTCGCCCCAGCGCTGCAAGGCCGCCGTCTTGTCGTCGATCACGTCCAGCAACTCGTCCAGATGGCCCGCCAACGCGCCCAGCTCGTCGCGCGCCGAAATCTCGCCCACGCGCGCGCCCGACTGGCCTTCCTCCACCAGCTGCATCGTGCGGTTCATGCGCTGCACCGGCTGGAAAATGCTGCGCGCCCAGCGCAGCGAGAACCAGGCCGAGAGCGCCATCACGCCCAGGAAGATCAGGCCCATCACCCCCAGCATCGCGTAGCGCACCAGCCGGAACGGCGCCTCCAGGTACCCCACGTACAACATGCCGATGCGCTGGTCGTGCGCGTCCAGCAAGGGCTCGTAGGCCGAGACGTACCAGTCGTTCACCACGAAGGCGCGGTCCAGCCAGGTCTGGCCCCGGCCCAGCACCGCGTCGCGCACCGTCTGCGACACGCGTGTGCCGATCGCGCGCTGGTCCTGGAACAGGCGCACGTTGGTGGTGATGCGCACATCGTCCATGAACAGCGTGGCCGTGCCCTGGCTGCCGAACGGCAAGGAGCCTTCGGGGTACACGATGCGGTTGATGTGGTCGATGAAATCCAGGTTCTGGTTCAGCAGCAGGCCGCCCGCGAGCAGCGCGATCGTCTGGCCCGCCGCGTCGCGCACCGGGTGGGTGGCCAGCATCACCATGGCGCGGTGCTCGGCCTCGCGCGTGTCGGGCGCGGCGTTGCGCGTGCGCACCAGCGAAATGCGCAGGCGCGGCGAGAGGTGCGGCGCCAGGGCCTCCAGTTCTTCCGGCTCCAGCACCAGCAATCGCGCGCGCGCGGCCGAGCGGCCGTTGTCGCTCACCGAACCCCCGAGCGCGGGGGGCATGAGCGGGATCGGCGCGCTCGCATCCGCGTTGCTCAGCCCGGCGGGCACCGCGCGCGCCAGCGGCTGGCCTTGTGGCGTGTAGAGCAGCAGGAAGTCCAGCCCGAGCCGTTCGCGGGCCAACGCCAGTTGCTCGCTCACGTCGCGCCGGTCCGTGGGGTTCGCGGGCCGCAGCGCGGTGTAGAGCGCCTGTGAGCCGGCCACGCCCTGTGTGCCCGAGCCGACCTCGCTGAGCACCTGCTCGAAGTAACCGTGCGCCACCGCCAGGTCGCTGCGCACCTTGGTGATCAGCAGCCGGTCGTAGGCCACGTTGCCCCACAGGGCCAGCGCCAGCACCAGCATCGGGAACGCCAGCAACAGCGGCAGCAGCGCCATCGCCAGCAGCTTGTTGCGGACCGAGCCGGCCAGCCAGCGGGGGGCGCGCCAGAAGCTCATGCGCAGGGTGTCGGTGTCATGTCGCGCCCCATTCGGCCACGCGGCGTTCCAGTGTGCGGCGCGAGACGCCGAGCAATTGCGCCGCGCGCGTCTTGTCGCCCTGCACCGAATCGAGCACCGAGAGAATGTGCATCTTCTCCAGCGTGTGCAGATCGGTGGGCGCGGCGCTGCTGGCCTCGGGGCGGCGGGTCTGGCCCGGGTACAGCGCCGACACGTTGAGGCTGCCCAGGATCAGCGAGCGCTCGATCAGATTGCGCAGCTCGCGCACGTTGCCGGGCCAGTCGTACTGGCGCAGGAAGTCCATCTCGGGTTCGCTGATGACCAGGGGCTCCACGCCGAGCGAGGGCGCGAGCTGGGCGATGAAGTGCGCCACGAGTTCGGCGATGTCGTCCTTGTGCTCGCGCAGCGGCGGCAGCGTGAGGTCCACCACCTGCAGGCGGAAGTAGAGGTCCTTGCGGAAGCGGCCGGCCGCCACCTCCTCGCTGAGCTGGCGGTTGGTGGCGGCGACGATGCGCAGGTTCAGCGGCACCAGCTGTTCGCTGCCCACCGGGCGGATGTTGAGGTCTTCGATCGCGCGCAGCAGCGTGGCCTGGATGGACAGCGGCAGCTCGGCGATCTCGTCGAGGAACAGCGTGCCGCCCTGCGCGTAGTGGAACAGGCCGTCGCGCGCGCGCGTGGCGCCGCTGAACGCGCCCTTGGCGTGGCCGAACAGCTCGCTCTCGATCAGCTCGGGCGAGACCGCCGCGCAGTTGACCGGCACGAAGGGGCCGCCCGCGCGGCTGCTGAGCGCGTGCAGCTCGCGCGCCACCAGCTCCTTGCCGGTGCCCGACTCGCCCTGCAGCAGCACGGTGCTGTTGACCGGGGCCACGCGCGCGATCGACTCGCGCAGATGCTGCATGGCCGGCGAGGCACCGACCAGCGCCGCGCGCCCGGGCGCGCTGGTGACCACCGCGCGGCGCAGCACGAAGTTCTCGCGCCGCAGGCGCGAGCGCTCGTAGCAGTGCTTCACCGCGTTGAGGATCTGCGGCACGCGAAACGGTTTGAGGATGAAGTCCGACGCGCCCGCGCGCAGCGCTTCGATGGCGGTGTCCAGGTCGGCGAAGGCGGTGATCAGGATCACCTCGCCGGTGAAGCCCTGTTCGCGCAACTCCTTGAGCCAGACCACGCCGCTCTTGCCGGGCAGCGAGATGTCGAGGATCACCAGGTCCACGTGGTGGCCGCGCAGCCACTGCGCGCCGTCCTCGGCGCTGGAGGCGCTCATCACGAAGTGGCAGCGCGGTGCCAGCGTCTTGACGAGGAAGTTGAGCATGCCCTGTTCGTCGTCGACGATCAGGATCGACCAGTCGGGCCAACCCTCCAGGGTTCTTTCGGGCGAGGGGGGAAGAAAGGGGGTGTCCACCCCGAAGGATTCTACGGAGTAAGCCTACGAAATCACTGGGGTATTGGCGCATTTCCGACCCCGCGCGCGGGAGGGCGGTCGCGACAATTTGTCGCATCGACGATGGACAGTTTGACGGTCCACGCCAGCGCGTAATGGATTCGTTCCATGGGTTATCCCTAGGCCGTGAAGCGCATCGCCCCGCAACCCCCCGGGGTCCGTGCGAGGGGTGGTCCACGCCGGCACCATGGCACGGTTCTGGCTATGAATTCGGAAGCGCGGCAGCATGCTGCGCTGCGACATGCGGCGATGAGAACCGATCGCATTTCACGCGGAGGGCGCCCTTATGGATGGCTTGCATAGGGGGTGGGGGCCGGTTAGATTCGACGTATGCAAAAGGCCCGCATGTTGTGATGCGGGACCGAACCCCACAGGAGACATGCATGAACAAGTCCCCACGATCCACGCCCGAAGAAGGCCGTCCGAACCTCAAGCGCCGCACTCTGTTTGCGGGCGCGTCCACCGTGGGCGCGCTGGCCGCCGCGGCCACCCTGTTGCCCCGCGTCGCGCCTGAAGACGCGGCCGCCGTGGCCGAGCCCAAGCCGGCGCCCACCAAGGGCGGTGGTTACTCGCTGAGCGATCACGTCAAGCAGTACTACCAGACCACCCGCATCTGAGCGAACAGGAGCGCCTCCCATGTTGCTGACCAAAAAATCCCCGTCGGGTGCGCACGCTTCGCGCGCATCCTCTTCCACGTCCTCCGGCTTCGTGCACCGCCTGCAGCGTGGCCTGTCGACGGCCCTGCCCACCATGGACCGCCGCGCCTTCCTGCGCCGCTCGGGCCTGGGTGTGGGCGTCGGCCTGGCCGCGAGCCAGCTCACGCTGGTGAAGAAGGCCGAGGCCGCGTCGGGCGGCAAGTCCATCGACGGCACCGGCAAGATCGAGGTCAAGCGCACCGTCTGCACGCACTGCTCGGTGGGCTGCGCGGCCGATGCCATCGTGGAGAACGGCGTCTGGGTGCGCCAGGAACCGGTGTTCGACTCCCCCATCAACCTCGGTGCGCACTGCGCCAAGGGCGCATCGCTGCGCGAGCACGGCCACGGCGAGTACCGCCTGCGTTACCCGATGAAGCTGGTGAACGGCAAGTACCAGCGCATCAGCTGGGACACCGCGCTCAACGAGATCACCGCGAAGATGAAGGAACTGCGCGAGGCCAGCGGCCCCGACTCGGTGTACTTCATCGGCTCCTCCAAGCACAGCAACGAACAGGCGTACCTCATGCGCAAGTTTGTGAGCTTCTGGGGCACCAACAACTGCGACCACCAGGCGCGCATCTGCCACTCCACCACGGTGGCCGGCGTGGCGAACACCTGGGGTTATGGCGCCATGACCAACTCGTACAACGACATGCAGAACAGCAAGTGCGCGTTGTACATCGGCTCCAACGCCGCCGAGGCGCACCCGGTCTCCATGCTGCACATGCTGCACGCCAAGGAAACCGGCTGCAAGATGATCGTGGTGGATCCGCGCTTCACCCGCACCGCGGCCAAGGCCGACGAGTACGTGCGCATCCGCTCCGGCACCGACATCCCCTTCCTCTTCGGCGTGCTGTACCACGTCTTCAAGAACGGCTGGGAAGACAAGCAGTACATCAACGACCGCGTCTACGGCATGGAAGCCGTCAAGGCCGACGTGATGGCGAAGTGGACGCCGGCGGCCGTGGAAGAGGCCTGCGGCGTCAAGGAAGAGCAGATGTTCAAGGTTGCGCAAGATGCTGGCCGAAGCCAAGCCGGCCACCATCGTCTGGTGCATGGGCCAGACGCAGCACACCATCGGCAACGCCATGGTGCGCGCCTCGTGCATCCTGCAGCTGGCGCTGGGCAACGTGGGCAAGAGCGGTGGCGGCACCAACATCTTCCGCGGCCACGACAACGTGCAGGGCGCGACCGACGTCGGCCCCAACCCCGACTCGCTGCCCGGCTACTACGGCCTGGCCGCCGGCTCGTGGCGCCACTTCGCCAACGCCTGGGGCGTGGACTACGAGTGGATCAAGAAACAGTACGCCGACGGCACGATGGAGAAGCCCGGCATCACGGTCTCGCGCTGGATCGACGGCGTGCTCGAGAACAACGAGCTGATCGACCAGGGCCCGAACCTGCGCGGCGTGTTCTATTGGGGCCATGCGCCCAACTCGCAGACCCGCGGTCTGGAGATGAAGCGCGCGATGGACAAGCTGGACCTGCTGGTGGTGGTGGACCCGTACCCCTCGGCCACCGCCTCGATGGCTGCCATGCCCGGCAAGCCCGAGGACCTCAACCCCAACCGCGCGGTGTACCTGCTGCCGGCGGCCACGCAGTTCGAGACCAGCGGTTCCTGCACCGCGTCCAACCGCTCGCTGCAGTGGCGCGAGAAGGTCATCGACCCGCTGTGGGAGAGCCGCAGCGACCACATGATCATGCACCAGTTCGCTGAAAAACTCGGCTTCGCCACCGAGCTCAGCAAGAACTACAAGATGCAGAAGATCAAAGGCCTGGACGAGCCCATGCCCGAAGACATCCTGCGCGAGATCAACAAGTCGGTCTGGACCATCGGCTACACCGGCCAGAGCCCGGAGCGCCTCAAGGCCCACATGCGCAACATGAACGCCTTTGACGTGAAGACGCTCAAAGCCAAGGGCAAGGTGGTGGACAAGGAAACCGGCTACGACATGACCGGCGACTACTTCGGCCTGCCCTGGCCCTGCTACGGCACGCCGCAGATCAAGCACCCCGGCTCACCCAACCTGTACGACACCTCCAAGCACGTGATGGAAGGCGGCGGCAACTTCCGCGCCAACTTCGGCGTGGAGCGCGAGGGCAAGTCCCTGCTGGCCGAAGACGGTTCCTACTCGGTCGGTTCGGAGATCACCACCGGCTATCCCGAGTTCGACCACGTGCTGCTCAAGAAGCTGGGCTGGTGGGCCGACCTCAGCGAAGCCGAGCAGAAGGCCGCCGAAGGCAAGAACTGGAAGACCGACCCGACCGGCGCCATCATCCGCGTTGGCAGTGGCCCACGGCTGCCACCCGTTCGGCAACGCCAAGGCGCGCGCCGTGGTGTGGAACTTCCCCGACGCCGTGCCGCAGCACCGCGAGCCGATCTACGGCACGCGCCCGGACCTGATCGCCAAGTACCCGACCCACGACGACCGCAAGACCGTCTGGCGCCTGCCCATCCTCTACAAGTCGCTCCAGCAGAAAAACGTGGACGACAAGATGCACGAGAAATTCCCGCTCATCATGACCTCGGGCCGCCTGGTCGAGTACGAGGGCGGTGGCGAGGAAACGCGGTCCAACCCCTGGCTGGCCGAACTGCAGCAGGAGATGTTCGTCGAGATCAACCCGAAGGCGGCGGCCGAGCGTGGTGTGCGCAACGGCGAGCGCGTGTGGGTCAACACCCCGACCGGCGCGCGCCTGAACGTGCAGGCGCTGGTGACCGAGCGCGTGGGACCCGACACGGTGTGGCTGCCGTTCCACTTCTCGGGCCGCTGGCAGGGCGTGGACATGAAGCCCTACTACCCCGACGGCGCCTTCCCCGTGGTGCGCGGCGAGGCCGTCAACACCGGCACGACCTACGGTTACGACATCGTCACGATGATGCAGGAAACCAAGACCACGATCTGCAACGTCGAAAAAGCATAAGACCAGGAGCACCACATGGCACGAATGAAATTCATCTGTGACGCCGAACGCTGCATCGAATGCAACGGCTGCGTCACCGCCTGCAAGAACGAGCACGAGGTGCCCTGGGGCGTGAACCGCCGCCGCGTGGTCACGCTCAACGACGGCATTCCGGGCGAGAAGTCGATCTCGGTGGCCTGCATGCACTGCAGCGACGCGCCCTGCATGGCGGTCTGCCCGGTCAACTGCTTCTACCGCACCGACGAGGGCGTGGTGCTGCACGACAAGGACGTCTGCATCGGCTGCGGCTACTGCTCCTACGCCTGCCCGTTCGGCGCGCCGCAGTTCCCTTCGCAGGGCACCTTCGGCGTGCGCGGCAAGATGGACAAGTGCACCTTCTGCGCCGGCGGCCCCGAGGCCCACGGCAGCCAGAGCGAGTTCGAGAAGTACGGCCGCAACCGCCTGGCCGAAGGCAAGCTGCCGGCCTGCGCCGAGATGTGCTCGACCAAGGCCCTGCTCGCCGGTGACGGCGACGTGGTGGCCGACATCTTCCGCAACCGCGTGCTGCAACGCGGCAAGGGCGCCGAAGTCTGGGGCTGGGGCACCGCCTACGGCACCGCACAAGGGACCAAGTCATGATGCGCCGCTTCGCACTCACCACCACCGTGGCCGCCGCCTTGCTCGCGCTCACCGCCTGCGGCGAGAAACCGCAGGAAATGAACGCGGCCGGCGTCAAGCAGGACAGCGCGCCGTACCAGGGCGTGGGCAGCAGCCAGTACGCCAACACCAACTGGAAGGCGGGCGACAAGACCAGCTGGGAACAGCAGCTCAAGACGCGCGCGCAGTACGGCCAGAACGACTACACCCGCATGGGCGGCAACAAACCCTGAGGCCCCCACCATGTACAGCCTCCTGACTCAAGGCCTGCGCCACCTGGCGTCGCCCAAGGTGTGGTGCATGGCGCTGCTGACGCTGAGCGCGGCCTGGGCCAATGCCCAGACGCTCAAGGTGGAGCCACCGCAGGAAGACCCGGCGCCCGCCGGCGCGGCCGCACCGGCCAGTGGCGCAGATGGGTGGCATCAAGGGCGCCAACATCTTCGAGATCGCACCCGACGCGAACAAGGACCCGAAGTACCCGGAGCAGACCAACGCCGAACGCGGCAAGGTGCAGCCCGGCAACAACGCGCCGATGTGGCGCGACGTGGGCAAGGGCGTGACCGGCTATTCCAGCCTGCCGTATCCCGAGGCCGGCAACCTGATCCAGCCGTTCGTGAACTACCCCGGCGCGCGCCTGACCAACGCGGGCGAAGCCTGGCGGCAGGTGCGCAACCAGTGGATCATTCCCTACGGCGGCTCGGTGCTGCTCATCGTCGCGGTCGCCATCGCGCTGTTCTATTTCGCCAAGGGCGCGATCCCCGTGCACGGTCAGCCCACCGGCCGCGTGATCGAGCGCTTCACCTACTTCGAGCGCGCCGCGCACTGGGTCAACGCCATCGCCTTCGTGGCGCTGGCGGTCTCCGGCATCATCATGGCCTTCGGCAAGTTCTTCCTGCTGCCCATCATCGGCAGCACGCTGTTCGGCTGGCTGACCTACGCGCTGAAGAACCTGCACAACTTCGCCGGGCCGCTGTTCGCGGTGTCGCTGGTGGTTGTGATCCTCACCTTCATCAAGGACAACCTGCCGGCCAAGGAAGACATCACCTGGCTGCTCAAGGGCGGTGGCCTGTTCAGCGGCCAGGAAGTGCCTTCGCACCGCTTCAACGCGGGCGAGAAGGTGGTGTTCTGGGCCGGCGTGTTCTTCTTCGGCCTGATCGTGGTGGGCTCGGGCCTGTTCCTGGACAAATTGCTGCCCTCGGTGGACTACACGCGCGGCAACATGCAGATCGCGCACATGATCCACGCCAGTGCCGCGGTGCTGATGATGGCGCTGTTCATGGGCCACATCTACCTGGGCACGATCGGCATGAAGGGCGCCTACAAGGCCATGAAGACCGGCTACGTGGACGAGACCTGGGCCAAAGAACACCACGAACTCTGGTACGACGACATCAAGGCCGGCAAGATCCCCGCGCAACGCACGGCGGGCCCGGTGGACGCGGCCAGCGCGGCCGAGGCCTCGCGCGCCGTCAAGGCTTGAACACAACGAGACAACGAGGACCACCCATGAAACGCAGCCTCCTGTGCCTGACCCTGCTGCTGGCCGCCACGGCCCACGCCAAGCTGCCCGCGCCCCCGCCACCGACGGAAGAAGCCAAGGCCAAGGCCGCCGAAGCGGCGGCCAAGACGGCCTGGGCCGCCAAGGTCGATGGCTACAAGCTGTGTGCCTACATGGACAAGGCCGCCGCCAACTACTTCAAGACCGCCGCGGCCACCGGCAAGAGCGTGCCCCCGGCGACGGCCAATGCCCCGGCCTGCACCGACCCGGGTCCCTTCGCCTACACCGCCCCGAAACCGATCGAGGCCGCGGGTGCCCACTCACCGGCGGAAACCGCCAAGGGCCCACCGAGCACGAACACCCCCGCCGCGGTGACCACGCCGGCCAAGAAATAAACCGCTTTCCCTGTCTTGCCATGGGCCGCACCCTCGGGTGGCGGCCCTTTTCATGCGGTAGTCTTCGCCCATGCCCCTGTTGCCCCAACTGACCCAGGCGCGCGCGCCGCTGACCCGTGAAGTCGAGGTCATGAACGAGCACGGCGCGCGCGAGACCATCTCCATCCCCGCCGAGCGCGACCTCACGGTCTACGTGGACAAGCGCGAGCTGGTCACGCTCATGACGCTGGGCGCGCAGCCCGAGTGGCTGGTGCTGGGCTACCTGCTCAACCAGCGGCTCATCGCTTCGGTGGAGGAGGTCGAATCCATCACCGTGGACTGGGACGTGAACGCCGCGTCGGTCAAGACCCGGCACGGCATCGACCGCATCGAGGAGCGCACCTCCAAGCGCGTGGTCACCACCGGCTGCGGCCAGGGCAGCGTGTTCGGCAACCTCATGGACGAGATCGACAGCATCCGGCTGCCCGACGAGGCCGGGCTGACGCAGTCGCAGCTCTACGCCATCGTCAACGCGATCCGGCTCAAGGAGAGCACCTACAAGTCGGCCGGCTCGGTGCACGCCTGCGCGCTGTTTCACGGGCAGGAGCTGCAGCTGTTCGTGGAAGACGTGGGCCGCCACAACGCGGTGGACACGATCGCGGGCTGGATGGCGCTGCAATCGGACGCGCCCACGGGCGAGAAGATCTTCTATACCACTGGCCGCCTCACCAGCGAGATGGTGATCAAGTCGGCCCAGATGGGCGTGGCGGTGGTGGTCTCGCGCAGCGGCATCACGCAGATGGGGCTGGACGTGGCCTTGCGCGTGGGCCTGTGCGCCATCGGCCGCGCCACCAACCAGCGCTTCCTGTGTTACGCCAACCCCCAGCGCCTGGTGCTGGACGCGGTGCCGCCGGCCGCGCCCGTGGCCCGTGAGCGCGCCGCCCCCGCGTCCTGAAGCGGCGGCGCCCGCGCGTTCGGGCATAAACTCGGATCACCCCCCTCCGAGAGACCCCTCCCATGAGCCGAGACGTCCACGTCATTGACCACCCCCTGGTGCAGCACAAGCTCACCCTCATGCGCCGCAAGGACACCAGCACCAAGAGCTTCCGCGAACTCGTGCACGAGCTCAGCGCCCTGCTGGCCTACGAGATCACGCGCGACATGCCGATGCAGGAGATCGAGATCGAGACCCCGCTGGAGAAGATGACCTCGCGCGTCATCGACGGCAAGAAGGTGGTTCTGGCCTCCATCCTGCGCGCGGGCAACGGTTTCCTGGACGGCATGCTGCAGGTGATCCCGGGCGCGCGCGTCGGCCACATCGGCCTGTACCGCGACCCCGCCACCCTCAAGGCGGTGGAGTACTACTTCAAGATGCCGCACGACATGCACGAACGCGACGTGATCGTGCTCGACCCCATGCTCGCCACCGGCAACTCCGCCGTGAGCGCGGTGGACCGGCTCAAGAAGACGAACCCGCGCTCGATCCGCTTCGTCTGTCTGGTGACCTGCCCCGAAGGCCTCAAGACCTTCCACGACGCCCACCCCGACGTGCCGGTCTACACCCCCGCCGTGGACCGCGGGCTGAACGAACACGGTTACATCGTCCCGGGTCTGGGCGACGCGGGCGACCGAATCTTTGGGACGAAGTGAACCAGTCGGGCCGCGCGCGCTCGAACCCCGCACCATGACACCGCCCACCCCCTCCTTGCCCATCCGCTTCTGGACCCTGGGCTGGTCCTCCCTGGTCCGCGACTGGCGCGCCGGCGAACTGCGCCTGCTGATGCTCGCCGTCACCCTCGCGGTGGCCGCGCTCACGGCGGTGGGTTTCTTCGCCGACCGCTTGCAGGGCGGCCTCACGCGTGACGCCAGCGCGCTGCTCGGCGGCGACGCGGTGATCAGCAGCGACCACGTGCCGCCGCCCTCGTTCGAGGCCCGGGCGCGCGAACTGGGCCTGAGCACCACGCAGACGCTGGGCTTTCCCACCATGGGCCGCGCGCGCGAAGAAGAAGGCGGTGCCGCGCGCCTGGTGGCGCTCAAGGCCGTGGGTGAGGGCTACCCGCTGCGCGGCAGCCTGCGCGTGGCCGAGGCCCAGGGCGGGCCCGACAGCGCCACCCGCGAGATTCCCGCCCCCGGCACCGTGTGGGTGGACGAAGCCCTGCTGGTCGCGCTCGACCTGAAGATGGGCCACACGCTGCTGCTGGGCGACTCGGCGCTCACCATCGCGCGCCTCATCACGGTCGAACCCGATCGGGGCGCCGGCTTCATGAGCTTCGCGCCGCGCGTCATGCTCAACGCGGCCGACCTGCCCGCCACCGGCCTGGTGCAGCCCGCCAGCCGCCTGACCTACCGCCTGGCCGTGATCGGCAACGAGGCTCGCGTGGCCGATTTCAGCCACTGGGCCACGAAGGCCATGGAGCAGCCCGACGTGCGCGGCATGCGGCTGGAGTCGCTCGAAGGCGGCCGGCCCGAGATGCAGCAGACGCTGGGGCGCGCCGAAAAATTCCTCAACCTCGTGGCCCTGCTGGCCGCGCTGCTGTGCGCCGTGGCCGTGGCGATCGCCGCGCGCGGCTTCGCCCAGCGCCACCTGGACGACTGCGCCATGCTGCGCGTGCTCGGCCTGTCGCAGGGCACCATGGCGCGCGCCTACACGCTCGAATTCGCGCTCATCGGCCTGTTCGCCAGCGCCCTGGGCGTGGCGATCGGCTACGCGGTGCACCACGCCTTCGTGCTGCTGCTGGCCGGGCTGGTCGAAGCCAGCCTGCCCGCGCCCAGCATCGCGCCGGTGCTGCTCGGCCTGGGCATGGGCCTCACGCTCATGATGGCCTTTGGCCTGCCGCCAGTGCTGCAGCTGGCCCAGGTGCCGCCGCTGCGCGTGATCCGCCGCGACGTGGGCCAGCTCAAGCCCGCCACCCTGGCCGTGCTGGGCCTGGGCGTGGCCGGTTTTGCCGCGCTGCTGCTCGCGGCCAGCCGCGACCTGCTGCTCGGCGCCATCGCCGTGGGCGGCTTCGCGGGCGCGGTGCTGCTGTTCGCCGCCGCCAGCTACGCGGCGGTGCGCGTGCTGCGCGCCAGCGTGAACGAAGCCACCGCGCCGCGCGCGCTCGTCATCGCCACGCGCCAGCTCTCGGCGCGCCCGGCCTATGCCGTGGTGCAGATCAGCGCGCTCGCCGTCGGCCTGCTGGCCCTGGTGCTGCTGGTGCTGCTGCGCACCGACCTCATCTCCAGCTGGCGCAACGCCACGCCGCCCGACGCGCCCAACCGCTTCGTCATCAACGTGCAGCCCGACCAGGGCGAGGCGTTCCAGCAGGCGCTGCGGCAGGCCGGGGTGCAGCGCTACGACTGGTACCCCATGATCCGGGGCCGGCTGGTCACCATCAACGGCAAGGCCGTGGTGCCCGAAGACTTCACCGAAGACCGCGCGCAGCGCCTGGTGGACCGCGAGTTCAACCTCTCCAACTCCGCCACCGTGCCTGAGCACAACCCCGTGATCGCCGGCCGCTGGACCGACAACGAGCCCGATGCGCTGAGCGTGGAAGAAGGCCTGGCCGAAGAACTCGGCCTCAAGCTCGGCGACCGCCTGGGCTTCGACATCGCGGGTCAGGTGACCGAAGGCCGCATCACCAGCCTGCGCAAGGTGGACTGGGGCTCGATGCGGGTGAACTTCTTCGTGGTGTTCCCGGTGGCCCAGGTGCCCGACGTGCCGCTGAGCTACATCAGCGCGTTCCGCGCGCCCGAGCCCACGAACGGTTTCGACAACGGGCTGGTGCGCCAGTTTCCCAACATCACCAACGTCGACATGAGCCAGACCATCGCCCAGGTGCAGCGCGTGCTGGGCCAGGTCATCAGCGCGGTGGAATTCCTGTTCGCCTTCACGCTCGCGGCCGGTCTGGTGGTGCTGCTCTCGGCCGTCACGGCCACACGCGGCGAGCGCGAGCGCGAGTTCGCCATCCTGCGCGCCGTGGGCGCGGGCTCGAAGCTGCTGCGCCAGGTGCAGCGCATCGAGCTGCTCGGCGTGGGCCTGCTGGCGGGCTTCCTGGCCTCGGCCGTGGCGGTCGCGGTGGGCTGGGCGCTGGCGCGCTTCGTGTTCCAGTTCTCGTGGACGGCTTCGCCCTGGGTGCCGCTGGGCGGCGCCGTCGCGGGCGCCTTGCTGGCGCTGCTGGCGGGCTGGTGGGGGCTGCGCAGCGTGCTGCGCACGCCGGTGGTGGAAACCTTGCGCAAGGCAGCAGTCTGAACAACGGCATGAGCGATCTGATTCAACCCCAGGAACCCACGCAGCACGCCACGCCCTTCGACTGGATCGGCGGCGAGGGCCAGGTGCGCGCACTCGTCGACCGCTTCTACGACCTCATGGACATCGAGCCGCGCTACCGCGAACTGCGCGCCGCGCACGGCAACTCGCTGGACAGCGCGCGCCAGAAACTGTTCTGGTTCCTCTGCGGCTGGCTCGGCGGCCCGCAGCACTACACCGAGCAGTTCGGCCACCCGCGGCTGCGCATGCGGCACATGCCGTTCGCCATCGGCATCATCGAGCGCGACCAGTGGCTGGCCTGCATGGACCAGGCCATGGGCGAGACCGGCGTGGACGCGCCGCTGCGCGAGCGGCTCAAGACCAGCTTCTTCCAGACCGCGGACTGGATGCGCAACTCGCCGGGCTAGCGTCTCAACCCGCGGCGGCCAGCTGCGGGATGTCCTCGTGCAGGCACAGGTAGTTGCCTTCGGTGTCCTTGAACCACGCGGCCTTCTCGGCGCCGAGCACGCACACGTGGTCCACGGTCTTGAAGTCCGGGAAGTCGTAGTCCTCGAACACCACGCCGGCCTGCTTCAGCTTCGCGATGGTGGCCGCGATGTCCGCCACCTGGAAGCTGATCGCCGTGTGCTCGGCCTTGGTGCCTTCGGGCTTGGGGAACAGCGCCAGGGTGCTGCCGCCCACCCGGTACACGAATTTGCCATCCGGTCGGGAGCCGCCGGGCACCAGCCCGAGCCCTCCTTCGTAGAACTTGCGGGCCCGCGCCATGTCGACGACGGGGAGCATGGTGGTCACTGCAGCGTTGGCCAGCATATGCGGTCCTTTCCAACAGCGGGCATGCAGTATGGACCTGCGTCAGCCCGAGCGCAACAGCACCACCAGCGCGCCGGCGCCGCCCTCGGCCGGGCGCGCCTGCACGAAGGCGATCACCTCCTTCTTCTGCACCAGCCAGCGCAGCACGCGGTTCTTCAGCACCGGGGTGCGCCCGGGCGAGCCCAGGCCCTTGCCGTGCACCACGCGCACGCAGCGCAGGCCGGCCAGGTGGGCCTCGCGGATGAAGCGGCCCAGGGCCTCGCGGGCTTCGTCGGTGCGCAGGCCATGCAGGTCGATCTGGCGCTGGATGCTCCAGCGGCCCTCGCGCAGCTTGCGCACGATCTCCGGCCCCAGGCCCGGGCGGCGGTAGCTCAGCAGCTCGTCGGTGTGCAGCAGGGTCTCGACGTCGAACTCGTCCGACAGCGCCTCGCGCATCACCGAGGCTTCGTCGCGCTGGCGCTGCAGGGGCACCGGGTCCACCGGCACCGGGCGCGGCTCGATGCAGCCCCGATGGGGCATGCGTTGCACCGGGCCCACCGCGAGCTCGAACAGCCGGTGTTCGCGCTCGCGGCGCAGCGCGGCCAGCCGCTCGGCCTCGCGCCGCTGGGCCTCGGCCGCCGCGCGTTCGGCCATGGCCCGCTTGAACGCCTTCAACTCGGCCAGCGTGTGGACTTTCATGGCCGGAATTGTCGCCCGGCCAGACCGCCGCTGCCCGGCGCGGGGTTTACATCAGGCCCTCCTGGGCCATGGAAACGGCGTGCTCCCGCGTGACCACGAAATGGTCCAGCACGCGCACATCCACCAGGGCCAGGG
Source organism: Hydrogenophaga sp. UC242_50 (assembly GCF_042697355.1). NCBI lineage: Bacteria > Pseudomonadati > Pseudomonadota > Betaproteobacteria > Burkholderiales > Comamonadaceae > Hydrogenophaga > Hydrogenophaga sp. UC242_50. The sequence goes on along the minus strand of NZ_CP170553.1, from coordinate 4,908,322 downwards.
CGGTGAGCACGGTGCGGGTCAGTTCGATGTCGGCCAGCGAGGGCTCGGCGTTGCCGCTGGGGTGGTTGTGCGCCAGCACCACGGCCGAGGCGTGGTGGTGCAGGGCGCGCACCACGATCTCGCGCGGGTACACGGTCGCCTGGGAGAGCGTGCCCCGGAACATGTCTTCCATCGCGATCAGGCGGTTCTGACTGTCCAGGAACATCACGGCGAACACTTCATGGGGCCGTGCGCCCAGCTGCAGCTGAAGGTATTCCCGCGCGGCCTTGGGGCTCTCGAAGACGGGTCGTTTCTCCAGCTTCTCGGTCAGCGCGCGGCGCGCAATCTCCAGCACCGCGACCACTTCCGCGCGTTTGGCGGGTCCCAGCCCCTTGATCTGCTTGAGGGAGTCGGCCCCGGCGTCCAGCAGACCTCTGATGCCGCCAAAACGGCTCAGCAGTTCATGGGCCAGCTGCAGCACGTCCTTGCCGGTGATGCCGGTGCGCAGCAGCAGGGCGAGCAACTCGACATCGCTCAGCGCGGTGGGGCCTCGGGCGAGCAGTTTTTCGCGGGGGCGTGATTCCCGCGGCCAGTGCTTGACGCCATTGATTGACAGGCCATTCATGGGCGGTCCTTCCTGATTGGGTGGGGTTTTTACAATAGGGGCTGTGTCGGCCCCCAGCCGCCTTTTTCGCATACTTTTTACTGACATACTCCCCCACCTATGCCCCAAGTCCAAGAAGGCTCCTTCCTGACCCTGCACTACCGCATGTCCGGGCCGCAGGGACAGGTGATCATTGACACCTTCGAAGGCAAGCCCGCCACGCTCAGCCTGGGCGCGGGCGAACTCTCGCCCGCGATCGAGCAGCGCCTGATCGGGCTGGAGGAGGGCACGCGCACGGTGATCGAACTGGCCGAGGGCGAGGCCTTCGGCGAGCGCCAGCCGGACATGGTGCAGTGGGTGGCGCGCAAGCTGCTCAACGAGCTGGGCGATCCGCACGAGCAGTACGCCGCGGGCGACGTGGTGCAGTTCCCCACGCCCGACGGCCTGGGCAGCTACGCCGGCGCGGCCGTCCAGGTGCGCGAGGACGGCGCGGTGCTGTTCGATTTCAACCACCCGCTGGCGGGCCAGCCGGTGCGCTTCGAAGTGCAACTGATCGGGGTGCTGTGATGGGCGATTCACCCGAAATCATCATGGCCGAGCCGCGCGGCTTCTGCGCCGGGGTGGACCGCGCGATCGAGATCGTCGAGCGCGCGCTGGTCAAGTTCGGCCGGCCGATCTACGTGCGCCACGAGATCGTGCACAACACCTACGTGGTCAACGACCTCAAGTCCAAGGGCGCGATCTTCATCGAGGAACTCTCCGATGTGCCGCCCGGTGCCACGCTGGTGTTCTCGGCGCACGGCGTGAGCAAGGCGATCCAGGAGGAAGCCCGGCAGCGCGGCTTCCAGATCTTCGACGCCACCTGCCCCCTGGTGACCAAGGTGCACGTGGAGGTCGCGAGCTGCACCGCGAGGGCTACGAGTTCATCATGATCGGCCACAAGGGCCACCCCGAGGTGGAAGGCACCATGGGCCAGCTCGACAGCGGCATCCACCTGGTGGAAGACGTGGCCGACGTGGCCCGCGCCGCACCCGCGCAGACCGAGAAGCTCGCCGTGGTCACGCAGACCACGCTGTCGGTGGACGACGCGGCGGAGATCCTCGACGCCGTGAAGGCGCGCTTTCCCAGCGTGCGCGAACCCAAGCAGCAGGACATCTGCTACGCCACGCAGAACCGGCAGGACGCGGTCAAGCTGCTGAGCCCGCAGGTGGACATCGTGATCGTGGTGGGCAGCCCCACCAGCTCCAACAGCAACCGCCTGCGCGAGCTGGCGGTGAAGCTGGGCACGCCCAGCCACATGGTGGACAGCGCCGACGAGATCCAGGCCGAGTGGTTCGAAGGCAAAAGCCGCGTGGGCCTGACGGCGGGGGCCTCGGCGCCCGAGATCCTGGTGCGCCAGGTGATCGAGCGCATCAAGGCGCTGGGCGCGATCTCGGTGCGCACGATGGACGGCCTGACCGAGACCATCAAGTTCCCGCTGCCCAAGGGCCTGAAGATCGACGGCGAAGACACCAAGCCGCTGGAACACCTGCGCTGAGGCGCGCCCGCCGCGCCCGGCCGCGGCGCAAAACTACAATCGCCGCATGCTAGACATCGTTCAACTGAGAAAAGACCTCGACGGGGTCGTGGCGCGCCTGCAGACCCGCAAGCAGCCCCAGCCCTACCTGGATGTGCCCGCCTACCAGGCGCTGGAGTCCGAGCGCAAGGCGCTGCAGACGCGCACCGAGGACTTGCAGAGCCAGCGCAACACGCTGTCCAAGCAGATCGGCATGCTCAAGGGCAAGGGCCAGCACGCCGAGGCCGACGCGGCCATGGCCCAGGTGGCAGCGTTCAAGGCCGAGCTGGAAGCCTCGGCCGCGCGGCTGGAGGTGATCCAGGCCGAGCTGCAGAACCTGCTGCTGGCCGTGCCCAACCTGCCGCATGAGAGCGTGCCGGTGGGCGAGGACGAAAACGGCAACGTGGAGCTGCGCCGCTGGGGCACGCCGCGCGCGTTCGACTTCGAGCTGCGCGACCACGTCGACATCGGCGAAAAACTCGGGCTGGACTTCGAGACCGGCACCAAGCTCGCGGGCTCGCGCTTCACCTTCATGCGCGGCCCCATCGCCCGCCTGCACCGCGCGCTCGCGCAGTTCATGCTGGACGTGCAGACGCAGGAGCACGGCTACACCGAGTGCTACACGCCCTACATCGTCAACGCCGAGACCCTGCTGGGCACCGGGCAGCTGCCCAAGTTCGAGGGCGACATGTTCGCCGTGAAGAAGGGTGGCGCAGGAAGGCGAGGAAGTGCCGGACACGCAGGCGCTCTACCTCATCTCCACCAGTGAAATCACGCTGACCAACACCGTGCGCGACACGGTGCTGGCCGAAGCCGAGCTGCCGATCCGCCTGACCGCGCACACGCCGTGCTTCCGCTCCGAAGCCGGCAGCGCCGGGCGCGACACGCGCGGCATGATCCGCCAGCACCAGTTCGACAAGGTCGAGATGGTGCAGATCGTGCACCCCGAGAAGAGCTACGAGGCGCTGGACGCGATGACCGGCCACGCCGAGGCCGTGCTGCAGAAGCTGGGCCTGCCCTACCGCGTGATCGTGCTGTGCACCGGCGATATGGGCTTCGGCTCGACCCGCACGCACGACCTGGAGGTGTGGGTGCCCGCGCAGGGCACTTACCGCGAGATCAGCTCGGTCTCCAATTGCGAAGCCTTCCAGGCGCGGCGCCTGCAGGCGCGCTTCAAGAACGCGCAGGGCAAGAACGAACTCGTGCACACGCTCAACGGCTCGGGCCTGGCGGTGGGCCGCACGCTGGTGGCGGTGCTGGAAAACTTCCAGAACGCCGACGGCAGCGTGACCGTGCCCGAGGTGCTGCGGCCTTACCTGGGCGGTCTGGAGCGGCTCACGCCGCAGTGACCAGACACCCGGCGGGCGCTGCCGCTCCCCGGGATGTCGAAAGCGCCCTGGCCCATTCGTCGTGAGGGTGGGGCGCCCATGTTGGCGGCGGCCCCTTTGCACCAGAAAGGAAACGCCATCGCCAAGCTCGTGTTCGGCATGAACCAGTCCCTCGACGGCTACGTCGACCACACGGGTTTCGCGCCCGGCCCCGTGCTCTTTCGCCATTTCATCGAGCAGGCCCAGGGGCAGACGGGGAGCGTCTATGGTCGCGTGATGTACGAGATCATGCGCTACTGGGACGACGAGCATCCGGAATGGGACGCCGAGGAACGCGCCTTCGCGGCGGCGTGGCGCCGGCAGCCGAAGTGGGTGGTCTCGCGCACCCTGAAGTCGGTCGGTCCCAACGCCACGCTGGTGGGGGATGACCTCGAGGGCGCGATCCGCGCGCTGAAGGCCGGGCACGACGGCGAGATCGAGGTGGCCGGCCCGAACCTGGCGAAGCGCCTCACCGAGCTGGGCCTGATCGACGAGTACCGGATCTACCTGCACCCCGTGGTGCTGGGCCAGGGCCAGCCCTATTTCGCCGGACCCCGGCCGCCGCTGCGGCTGGTGAGCCACGAGCCGATGGGCGAGGACGTGCTTCGGTTGACCTACGTGCCGGCCTGAGTTCGTGAGGGTGGTCGGCGTCAGCGCGGCTGGCGCATGAGGTGCCGCGCCACCGCGTCGAAGGCCGGCAGCGTGGTCGGGTCATTGGCGGCATTGCTCGCCACCGGGTGCGAGGCGAGCGCACGATCACCACGCCGGCCTGCGGGTTCACGTAGATGCGCTGGCCGTGCACGCCGCGCGCCATGAAGGCGCTGTCGGGCTGGTGGGTGACCCACCACATGTTGCGGTAGCTCCAGCCGGGCAGCAGGCTGTAGCCGGCCTGGGCGAAGGCCTCGCGGCTGCCGCCGCGCCGGATGTCGTCCACCACGGCCTTGGGGATGATCTGCTGGCCGTTGAAGCGGCCGTTCTGGCGCAGCATCTCGCCAAACCGCGCGAGGTCGCGCAGGCCGGTGTTGAGGCCGCCGCCGGCGAAGGGGGTGCCGGTGGCGTCCACCGTCAGGTAGGCGTCCTGCTCCGCGCCCAGCCGGCTCCAGATGCGCTCGGACAGCAGTTCGGCCACGTTGCGCCCGGTGACGCGCGCGATGACCCAGCCCAGGGCATCGGAGTTGACGGTCTTGTAGCCGAAGGCCGCGCCGTGCCGGCCTTCGGGCAGCACGGTCTGCAAGTACTCGTAATAGCTGCGCGGGCCGGTGTAGTCCTTCGGCTTGGGCAGCGGGTTGCCGGCTTGCGAGAAGGCCCAGACTTCCGCGTTGGGGTCGGCATAGTCTTCGCTGTACTTGAGGCCCGTGGTCATGTCGAGCACCTGCCGCACGGTGGCGTTGCCGAAGGCCGAGCGCGCCAGCTCGGGCACGTAGTCCGCGACCCGCTTGTCCGCGTCCAGCCGGCCTTCGGCCACCAGCATCGCGCCCAGCGTGCCGGTGACGGATTTGGTCACCGACATGGCGCCGTGCTGCCCCTGCGCGTTCAGCACCCCGAAGTAGCGCTCGTAGACGACGCGGCCCTGGTGCAGCACCAAGATGCCGTCGGTGTAGTTGGCGGCCAGCGATTCGGCCCAGCTCATCGTGGCCGCGCCGCCCAGGGGGGTGAAGCGCACGGCGTCGATGTCCTGTCGCAGCGCGCGCGGCAGCGGCGTGGGCGCGCCCACACCGCGGGAGACGTTCACCGTGGGCATGAGCTGGCGGAAGTTCGACACGCTCCAGCGCATCGCGGGAAACTGGAAGTAGCTCCCGTCGTCGAAGCGCAGTTGCCGCTCCGGTGGGGGCGGGGAGCCCACCATCCAGCCCAGCCTGGCGGGGTCGCTGGCCGCGGCGTCCAGTGGCGCGGTCTGGGCGGCGGCGGTGTGGGCCACGCCCAGCGCGAGCGCGAACAGAAGGAGGGAGGATGTCATGGCGGTCCTTTGCGAACAAGGGGCCATGAAGGTTAACTCCCCAGCTGGGCGCGGGTTAGCAGGTCTTTCAGGTCGGACAGCTTGACCGGCTTCTGAAGGCGCGCGTCAAAGCCGTCGAAGTCGGCGCGGCCGGCTTTTTCGTCTTCGCTGCCGTAACCCGTGACGGCGGCGGCGAAGAGGGTGTCGCCACCGGGCAGGTCGCGCAGTTCCTGCAGGACCTGCGCGCCGTTCTTGTCCGGCATGCCAATGTCGAGGAAGGCCACGCGCGGGCCGTCCTGGCGGGCGGCTTCGAGCGCGGCCTTGCCATCGTAGGCGGTGCGCACGCGAAAACCCAGCATGCGCAGGAGGTCGGCGAGGCTGTCGGCGGCGTCCCGGTTGTCGTCCACGACCAGGAGCCAGGGGGTTTCCGGCTGGCTCGCTGTCGCGTCCACGAAGGCGCCGGGCAGTTCGAAGTGAAAGACGCTGCCCTGGCCCAGGCCGGGGCTGGTGGCGGCGATCGTGCCGCCATGCATCTCCACGATCGAGCGCGCCAGCGCCAGCCCGATGCCCAGGCCGGACTGCCGCGACGCGGCAATGCCATCGCCCTGGGAGAACAGCGCGAAGATGTCGTGGATGGCCGTGGCCGAGATGCCCTCGCCGTTGTCGGCCACCTCCACCCGCAGGCGGGTGCCGTTCACGCGGGCGCTCAGCTTGATGGTGCCGCCGATGGGCGTGAACTTGGAGGCGTTGCCCAGCAGGTTCTGCAGCACCTGGGCGAGTCGGATTTCATCGGCGTTCACCCAGAGGTTGGCGGCCGGGATGTCGACGTCGAAGGCCTGGGCCCGGGCGTCCATCGCGGGCCGCGCCACCTCGATGGCCCGGGTCGCGATCTGGTTGAAGGACACGCGCTCGGGCTTGACGCGGATCTTGCCGCTGGTCAGGCGCCCGGCGTCCAGCAGGTCGTCGATCAGCCGCGTGAGGTGGGTCAACTGCCGGTCGATCATGTCGCGGCTGGTGCGCAGCGTGGGGCTGGGCGAGCCCTCCAGCTGCAGGATCGACACCGCGTTGCGGATGGGCGCGAGCGGGTTGCGCAGCTCGTGGGCCAGCATGGCGAGGAACTCGTTCATGCGCTTCAGAGAATGCTCCAGCTCGCGCAGCTTGCTGCGCTCGCTCATGTCGCGCGTGACCTTGGCGAAGCCGAGCAGGGAACCGTCCGCGCTGTGGATGGGCGTGACGATGATGTTGGCCCAGAAGGTCGAACCGTCCTTGCGCACGCGCCAGCCTTCGTCTTCGGTCCGGCCGTGGGCCAGGGCTTCCTTGAGTTCCCGGACGGGCAGGCCCGCCTGAACGTCCTCCTGCCGGAAGAACATGCCGTAGTGCTTGCCGATCACCTCGCTGGCCGCGTAGCCCTTGATGTCCTCGGCCCCGCCGTTCCAGCTCTGGATGATGCCGTCGGGGTCGAGCATGTAGATGGCGTAGTCGCGCACACCCTCGATCAGCAGGCGGAAGCGCTCCTCGCTTTGCCGAAGGGCTTCTTCGTGGGCGCGCCGTTCGGTGAGGTCGCGCGTGACCTTGCCGAAGCCGGTGAGCGTGCCGTGGGCATCGCGCATCGCGGTGATGACCACGTTGGCCCAGAACGGCGTGCCGTCCTTGCGGACGCGCCAGCCTTCTTCCTCGTACTTGCCGACCGCCGCGGCCTGCCGCAGCTCGTGGTCGGGCCATTGCCGTGCGCGTGCCGACTCCGGGTAGAACATCGAGAAGTGCCGGCCGATCACCTCGTCGGCGCGGTAGCCCTTGATGCGTTCGGCCCCCGCGTTCCACGACATCACGTGGCCCGCCGGGTCGAGCATGAAGATGCCGTAGTCCTGGACGGCCTCCACCAGCAGCTGGAAGCGGTCGGCGGTGGACGGTTCGCGCGTGTCGGGGTCAGTCACTGAAGTGCGCTCCAGGGGATGGGAGGGTGGGCGGCGGCGGCCCCCAGTCTACGCCGCGACGGTGGCGCGGCTGTGTGGGTTGGCGCACGGACCCCGCGAGGGGGAATTGCCCCGGCTTTCCCCGTCTGTTCGCGGTCTTGCGGATTCGCCGGCGTGGGAAATTCACCGTCCTGACAGGTCGCCTGGCTTCGCCCGCCTTCGGGCAGCGCCAGGCATTCACTTCCACTGGACGAAGAAAGAAGAAGCCGCGTGTCTCATCCCCACTCCCTTTCCACGAGTTCCCCTCTCGCCACCATGAGCCTGCGCACCAAGCTGCTGCTGCTGGTCATCGGGGTGGTGCTGGTCGGATTTGCCGTCACCGTGATTTCGCTGACCCGCCAGGCCGGCCAGCTGCAGGAAAGCACCGCCCTCATGTACGCCGAGGAGCTGGCGAGCCGCAACGCGGCGCAGGTGGAGTCCGAGCTCAACGCCACCATGACGGCGGCGCGCACGCTGGCCCAGGCGCTGGGCGGCCTGAAGGCCACCGGGCAGGCCGACCGCATCGAGGCCGATGCGCTGATCCGCAACGTGCTGGAGGGTTCGCCCCATTTCCTGGGAGTCTGGGTGGCCTGGGAGCCCAACGCGTTCGACGGCCGCGACGCCGAGTACGTGGACAAGCCGGGCCACGATGCCACGGGCCGCTACATCCCCTACTGGAACCGGGGCGCCGGCGCTCCTGTGGTGGAGCCGCTGGTGGACTACGACAAACCCGGTCCGGGCGACTATTTCCAGCTGCCCAAGCGCACCGGCAAGGAAACGCTGATCGAGCCCTACAAGTACACGGTCGCGGGCAAGGAAATCCTGATCGCGACCACCTCTGTGCCCATCGTGGTCAACGGCCAGTTCGTGGGCGTGGCGGGCATCGACCTGCCGCTGTCCAGCCTGCAGGAGAAGGTGCAGGCGATCCGCATCTACGACACCGGCTACGCCAGCCTGTTGTCCAACGGCGCCCTGTACGTCGGCGACCGCGACCCCGCCCATGTGGGGCAGGCGCTGACCAAGCCGGCCGAACTGGCCGCCCTGCGCGCCGCGCTGAGCGAGAACCGGCCGCAGCGCGTGCGCTACCTGCACGAGGGACTGAACACCGAGGTGACCAGCGTCTACGTGCCGATCCGCGTGGGACGGGACAACTCGTCCTGGGCCTTCGCGGCCACCGTGCCGCAGGACCGCATCCTCGCCGAGGTGCGCCAGCTCAACGTCACCGCGGCCTTGCTGGGCGCGGTGTCGATCGTGGTGGTGTCGCTGGGCCTGCTCTGGGCCCTGCAGCGCCTCGTGCTGCGCCCGCTGGGCGGTGAACCGGCCGAAGCGGTGGCGGTGAGTGCGCGCGTGGCCCGGGGCGACCTGGGGCAGCCGGTGCCGGTGCGGACCGGGGACACCCAGAGCCTGATGGCCCAGCTGGCGATCATGCAGAAGGACCTGGCCAGCGTGGTCGGCCGCGTGCGGCGCGGCGCCGAGGCCGTTGCGCACGGCCAGCGCGGAGATTTCCCAAGGCAACCAGGACCTGTCCAGCCGCACCGAGAACCAGGCCAGCGCGCTGGAGGAAACGGCGGCCTCCATGGAGCAGCTGGGCACCGCCGTGGGCCAGAACTCGGGCCATGCGCGCGAGGCCGACCAGCTCGCGCGCTCGGCCACCACGCTGGCCGAGCAGGGCGGGGCGGCCGTGCAGCGCGTGGTGGACACCATGCAGGACATCGATGCCGGTTCGCGCAAGATCGCCGACATCATCGGCGTCATCGACGGCATCGCGTTCCAGACCAACATCCTGGCGCTCAATGCGGCCGTCGAGGCGGCGCGCGCCGGTGAACAGGGCCGGGGCTTCGCGGTCGTGGCCGGCGAGGTGCGCAGCCTCGCCACGCGCTCGGCTCAGGCCGCGCGCGAGATCAAGGCCTTGATCGGCACCAGCGTGGAGAGCGTGGGCAACGGCACGGTGCTCGTGAACGAGGCCGGCCAGACCATGCAGGAGCTGATTGCCTCGATCCAGAAGGTCTCGCGCCTCATGTCGGACATCAGCACCGCCAGCGGCGAACAGAGCGCGGGCGTGAGCCAGGTCGGCGAAGCGGTGGTGCAGCTGGACCAGACCACGCAGCAGAACGCCGCGCTGGTGGAGGAAATGTCCGCCGCCGCCAGCAGCCTGCGCCAGCAGGCGGACGAGCTGGTGAAGACGGTGTCGGTGTTCCAGCTCGGGACGACCAGCGCCGGCTGAGCCCCGCGGCCGTGCTCACGGCAGCGCGGTCTCGTCGTAGATCCTGCGCAGTGCGAGGGCGTCGGCCTGGATGATCCCTTGTTCGATGTAGTGGCGGCGCATCTTCTCGATGGTGGGCACCCGGATCCGTCCGGAGGGGTTCTCGAACGAGACGGTGGCCAGCAGCCGCTCCGCCGTGGCCGCATCGACGTTGAAGCGTTGCATCAGGCGCTGGCGGTTCTTCTCCGGGCTGGCCTGTGCCACATCACGCGCCCCTTCCAGCAGCGCGGCGACCGCGCGCTGGATCAGGGCCGGATCGCGCTGCAGCGTGCCGCGCTTGGCAAGGATCACGTAGGGATCCCAGTCACGGCCCAGGAAGCTCGAGAGTTTCACCACGCTGCCGAGCCGCCTGTCCTTGTCGATCAGGGCGGCCGCGTGTTCGGTGGTCACCCAGATGTCGGCCTGCCGCTGGTTGAGGGCCTGGTAGTTCTGCGGCAGTCCCCCGGTCGGGACGAAGTTCACCTCGTTCGGTGCCACCCCCAATGACTTGAGGAAGAGGTCGGCGTAGAGCTTGTCCGTGCCCGACATCTGGGTCACGGCGATGCGCTTGCCGCGGATGTCGGCCGCCTGGATGGGCCGCTCGGACAAGGACCACATGTGCCACTCGGCGTGCAGGCCCAGGTCGGCGACGACCACGAAGTCCACGCCTTTGCTCATGTAGTTGATGGCCGCGCCCAGGCCGTACAGGCGGACGTCGGAATGGTTTTCTTCTTCGGGGTTCCAGGTGCGGCGGTCCCCGCCGCCCAAGGGCGGCGGCGTCGTGGGCTGCAGCCCCTGCTTCTGCCACAGCCCCTGCTCGCGGGTGACCATCTCCACCAGGGCGGTGGAGGGCACGGTGCCGACGCCTGGGGCGAAGGTCAGGGGTTGAAGGGGCTGCTGGGCGGCGGCGGGTTGCGCGAGCGCCGTGCAGGCGGCCACGGCCAGCAGGACCCGGGCCAGGCGCTTGGGGAGGCGGGAAAGGGCCGGCATGGGGTCTCCTCGTCAGGGGCGCTGCAGGCCGATGCGGTCGATGATGGGGCGTTCCGACTGCATGATCTCGTGGGCGAAGGCCGTGAACTGCTGGCTGCTCATGTACTGGGGGTCGATGTCGTATTTGCGCAGCGCGTCGCGGAAGCTCTCCTGGTCCATCGCCTGTTTGAACGCGTTGTGCAGGCGCTCGACCACGGCGGGATCGGTGCCACCCGGCGCGACCAATCCGAACGGCGCGTTCTGAACAATGGGGTAGCCGAGTTCCTTCAAGGTGGGCACGTTGGGGAAGCGGGGGCTGCGGGTCTCGCCCGCCATCGCCAGCAGGCGCAGCGAACCCGACTCGACCAGGCTGGCCCAGCTCGGGCCGTCGGCGAGCGATTTCACATGGCCGCCTCGCACCGCTGTGAGCGCCTGGGCGCCGCCCGGGAACGGGATGTGGCTGAACTTGACGCCGGCGCGCTGGCCGAGGTCTTCCATCGTCAGGTGGGGCGACGACAGGGTGCCCGGCGTGCCGTAGGTCATTTCGCCCGGGTGCGCCTTGGCGTAGGCGATGTAGTCGGCCAGCGTCTTGATGTCGGAGCTCGCGGGCACGGCCAGGCCGAAGGGGTAGGAGGCCAGGCCGATGATGTACTTCAGGTCCTTGACCGGGTCGTAGCTGGTCTTCGTCAGGTAGTGCTGGCGGAAGACCGAGACCGCCACCTGGGCGATGGTGTAGCCGTCGGCCGGCACGGTCTGCATAAGCTGGGCGGGGATCACCATGCCCGCCCCTGGTTTGTTGTCCACCACCACCGGCTGGCCCAGGATGCTGCTGGCATTGGAGGCCAGCACGCGGGAACGCGGCGTCGGTGGCACCGCCCGGCGCGAAGCCCACGAGCAGCCGGATCGGCCGGGACGGGAAGGCGGCCTGGGCGCGCGCGGCGGGCGCCAGGGCCAGCGTGGCGGCGGCCAGGGAGCCGCTCAGGAGTTGGCGTCGTTTCATGGGAGCTTCCTTCTCGAAGAACGTGCGTCAGGCGGCACGGGGTTGATCGGTGCCGTCCAGGGGTGTGGCCCAGGCGTCGTAGCCGTACACCCCGTCGGCGTTGTTGTCGTTGCGCAGCCAGTCGTTCTTGCCCGAGGCCACCTGGATCTGACTGGCGCGCGGCTTGCGCAGCGCTTCATACGTGCGCAGCGCTGCCGCACCATCCGGCCCGGCGGCCAGGCAGCGCGCCAGCACCACCGCATCCTCGATGCCCATCGCCGCGCCCTGGGCCATGAACGGCAACATCGGGTGGCAGGCATCGCCCAGCAGCGTGATGCGGCCCTGCGTCCATCGCGCCATGGGCTCGCGCACGTACAGCGCGGTCTTGAGCACCACCTCGCAACGGCCCAGGATGGCCTGCACCTCGGGGTGGAACTGGGCGTAGGCCGCGAGCAGCTCCTGCTGCGTTCCCTTGACCGACCAGGACTCGTGGCGCCAGCTGTCCTCCCGCGCGGTGGCGAACACGAACAGCTCGCGCCCGCCGTGGATCAGGAAGGTGAACACCTGGCTGGCGGTGTTCGGCCCCCACCACTTGGTGGTCGGCGTCAGGTCCAGGTGGCCGAGCTGTTGCGCATCGACGATGGCGCGGAAAGCCACCTGACCGGTGAAGGTGGGCTGGTCGGCGCCAAACAGGTTTTCCCGCACGGCGGAATGGATGCCGTCGGCACCGACGATGGCATCGAACCGGTGCGTCTGTCCGTCGTCGAGCTCCAGGGTGGCGTGGCCGTCGCCCTGGGACACCCGCCGGACCCGGCTGCCCAGGTGGATCTCGATGTCCGACGCGGCCGCTTCCAGCGCCGACAGCAGATCGGCGCGGTGCACCGTGAGCTGCGGGGCGCCATACCGGCGCTCGCCGGCTTCGCCCATCTCCAGGCTGGAGGTCACCTCCCCGCTGTCCCAGGTCCGGCTGATGCGGCGGGTGGGCCGGAAGGCCGAGGCCCGCAGCGCCGGGCCGATGCCCAGGCCGTCCAGCGCCCGGACGGCGTTGGGCGTCAGGTTGATGCCCGCGCCCACGCGCCCGAACCGGCCCGCCTGCTCGAAAACCACCGGGGTGAGGTTCAGGCGCTTGAGCGCCAGCGCCGCCGAAAGGCCGCCGATGCCCGCGCCAATGATGGCGATGCGATGAGAGGTCATGGTCTGAATTGTTATGAATGCGAAAACAAGTTTTGCATGTTAAATTTTTCGCTCCAAAACCGACCAGGTGAAAACCCTGATGGGGGCGGGCGCCGATGAGGGCCGGCCCAAAAGTCGATTTCATAGAATCGCTGCGCAACGCGAGGCAGCCCGCCTGGTGGCGTTGCGCCCATCACCCATGAACCCCACACCCGAGACGCCGCCGCCGCTGACACCGCCCTCCACCGACGAGCCGGACGGTGGCGAGGCCGACAAAAGTCCCTATTGGGTGGAGGCCCTGGCCCAGGGCCTGGCGGTGCTGCGGGTGTTCGAGACCGAACACGGCAGCCTGACGCTGACCGACATCGCCCAGCGCCTGGGCTGGAACCGCGCCCGACCCTTCCGGTATGTGCAGACGCTGGAGCGGCTGGGCTACCTCAGCCGGGAAGAGCCGGGCCGGCGCTACCGACCGACGTCCCTGACGATGTCGCTCGGCTACGCCTACCTCAGCCGGCTGTCCCTGATCGAACTGGCGCAACCGGTGCTCAACCAGTTGCGGACCTCGGTCAATGCGTCGGTGCACATGGGGTTGCTGGACGGTGGGGAGCTGGTCTATGTGGCCAACGCGCGGATTCCGCTGCCGACCGCGATCAACATCCATGTGGGTTCCCGCACGCCGGCGTTCGCGACCTCGATCGGGCGGATCCTGCTGGCCTACCTGTCACCCGAGGCCGTGGACGCCATCCTGGGGACCGGGCCCATCCCCGCCATGACGCCCAATTCGACCAGCGACCCGGTGGCGTTCCGGCACCTGCTGGCGCGTGCGCGCCAGGACGGCTATGTGTTCAACGACCAGGAGTTCCACCTGGGCGTGCGCTCCATCGCGGCGCCGGTGTTCGATGCGGCGGGCCAGGTGGTCGCCGGCATCAACGCCACGGCGATGACGCACGCGTTCACCGACGAGGTGGTGAGAGACGCGGTGTTGCCGGCCGTGTGCGCGGCGGCCAGCGAAATCTCCCGGGGCCTGGGCTTCGTCGGGAAGCCCACCCCCGAGCCGGCGTGATCCGGTCCCCGGGAGCGGTGCCTCGCCTCAGGGCGTGATGCCGGCTTCCTTGATGAAGCGGGTCCAGCGCGTGCTCTCCGCGGCCTGGTAGCGGCCCAGGTCCTGCGGCGAACCGCCGGCCACGTCGGCGCCCAGGTCCGAGAGGCGTTGACCGAGTTCCGGCGTGCGGATCGCGGCATTGATGGACTGGTTGAGCTTGGTGGTGACGTCCGCCGGCATGCCGGCGGGCCCGAACACGCCGTACCAGATGGTGACGTCGAAGCCCGGCAGACCGGCTTCAGCCACGGTGGGCACGTCCGGCAGCAGCGACGACCGTTTGGGTGTCGTCACGGCCAGGGCCTTGAGCTTGCCCGAGCGGACCAGCTGCAGCACCACGGGCATGCTCTCGAACGCCATCTCGATGCGGCCGCTGGTCAGGTCGAGCAGGGCGGGTGAGCTGCCCTTGTACGCCACGTGCGTGATCTCCACGCCGGCCATGCGCTTGAAGAGTTCACCCGCGAGGTGCTGCATCGATCCATTGCCGACCGACGCGAAGTTGTAGCTGTTCGGGTGGGCCTTGAGGTGGGCGATCAGTTCGCGCACCGAGTTGGCGGGCACCGAGGGCGGCACCACGAGCACGTTGGGCACGGTGCCCACGAGCACGATGGGGGTGAAGGACTTCACCGGGTCGTAGGGCAGGCCCGGCACCATGCTGGCCGCCGTGGCGTGCGTGCCCGGGCTGCCCAGGGTCAGCGTGTAGCCGTCGGCGGGCGCCTTGGCCGACCATGTCCGTGCCCAGGGTGCCGGAGGCACCCGGCTTGTTGTCCACCACCACCGGCTGGCCGAGCGTGCGGGCGATCTCGTTGCCGATGGCGCGCGAGAGCACGTCGTTGCCGCCGGCCGGCGCCCAGGGGGACACCCAGCGGATGGGCTTGGTGGGGAAGGTCTGCGCGGTGGCCGTGCCCAGGGTGGCGAAGGCGCAGAGGGTCAGCAGCAGTGGGGGCAAGAGCCTGTTCATGGTCGTGGTTCCTTTGGCTTCAAAAAAAGAGCATCCCTGTGATGGCTTGTTGTGTGGCATTCATCCGGCGCGCAGCGCGCGCTCCACGAAGTCGAGACGGTCCTGCCCGAAATGCAGATCGCCGTCGATCACGAAGCTGGGCACGCCGAACACGCCCGCCGCGAGGGCTTGGGCGGTGTGGGCCTCGAAGCAGGACCGGGCCTCGGGGGCTGCCGCGCGTGCCAGCAGCGCCTGGGCGTCCAGGCCTTCGTCGCGCGCCATGCGAGCGAGCGTGGCCGGGTCGGCGATGTCGAGGTCGTGCACCCACACGCCGGCGAGCATGCGCTGTGCCAGGGGCCAGACGACCGCGTTGCCGTGGGCTTCCTGCGCCACGATCAGCAGTTGCGCGGCCAGCGATTCGTCCACGGGGTGGTGGGCGGGCCTGGCGCTGATCGGCATGTTCAGCCAGGCCGACCAGCGCTCCCGCTCGCGCGCCCGGAAGGCTTGCCGGGCCGGGGACAAGGCGGCCAGCGGCGTGCCGCCGGTGGCGCGGAACACGTGCAGCAGATCGATGGGTCGGTAGACCACGGTGGCGCCGGTGTCGCGCACGATGGCGTGGAACCGGGGGCCGCCGAGGTAGACCCATGGCGACAGCACCGAGAAGTAGAAGGTGACGGTTTTGCCGCTCATGCCTGGCCGTCCTGGTCCGTGGTGTCGGTGCGGGGCAGCACCACGGCGTCGAGCGCCACCGCGCCTTGGCCCGCAGCAAACACCCGCAGCGGATTGATTTCGATGGACTCGACCGTCGCGGCCTGGCTGACCGCCAGCTGCGACAGCCGGACGATGGTGTCGGCCAGCGCGTCGACATCGGCCGCGGGGGCGCCCCGGTGGCCCTGCAGCAGCGCATGGGAGCGCAGCTCGCGCAACATGGCGTGGGCCTGTTCGTGCGACACCGGGGCGAGCCGAAGCGCCACGTCGTTGAACAGCTCGACGAAGACGCCGCCCAGGCCGGCCATGACCACCGGGCCGAAGATCGGGTCCTGCTGTGTGCCGACGATGAAGTCGAGACCGGGCCCGGCCATCGCCGTGACCAGCGCGCCCTCGATGCGGGCCTCGGGCGCTTCGCGGCGCACGCGCGCCATCATCTGGCGCCAGGCGGCCGAGACAGCGTGCTCGTCGGCCAGGCCCAGTGCCACGCCGCCGACCTCGGTCTTGTGCACGATGTCGGGCGACAGCACCTTGAGCGCGACGGGGTAGCCCACCTGGCGCGCGGCATCGATCGCCTCCTGCTCGGTGGTTGCCATCCGTTCGTCCGGGACGGTGATGCCGCAGGTGGCGAGCCGTTGCTTGACCGCGTGCTCGGTGCGCGCTTCGGCCAGGCCGCTCACGTCGGGCAGCGGGCCGGGTGTTGCGCGTTGCGCCGGGCCGCGCCGCCGCGCCTGGGCGAGCGACCTGAGCGCGGCCACCGCGCGCATGGCCCGCGTCGTGTCCTCGAACAGCAGGTAGCCCGCCGCCTGCATCTGCTGCGCGAGCGCGGGCGGCGCCAGCATGGACAGCACCATCAGCACCTGGGGAAACTCGTGCCGCAGGCGCGTGAGGATCTCGGCCAGCGGCTGCTGCAGATGGGGCGCATGCGGCATGGCGGTGAGAAACAGCAGCACGCACTCGTGGTCGCCTTCGGCCAGCAGGGTGCGCACGAAGGTTTCGAACACCCGCATGTCGGCCCAGATCTGGGCCGTGCCATCCACCGGGTTGCGCACCGAGGCATGGGGCAGCAGCGCCTGCAGGCGCGCCTGTGCGGGGGCCGGCAGGGGCGTGAGCGTGAGCCCGTGCTGTTCGGCCGCGTCGGCGGTGAGCACGCCGATGCCGCCCGAGACGGTGAAGACGCCGACACGGCCCTCGCGCGGCAGCAGGCCGGTGGCGCAGGCCCGGGCCACGTCGAAGAAGTCCTCCACCGAGTGCGCGCGGTGCACGCCGTATTCCTTGAACAGCGCGTCGAACACGCGGTCGTCGCCGGCCAGCGCACCGGTGTGCGACTGCACGGCGGCGCGCCCCACGTCGGAGCGGCCCGCCTTGACCATGATCACCGGCTTGCCCGCGTCCTGCGCCAGGGCGAGCGCCTCGATCAGGCGAGCGGGTGTCTTGCAGCCCTCCATGTAGCCCATGATCACGTCGGTGCCGGGGTCCTGCGCGAGGTGGGCGATGCAGTCCGCCAGCTCCACGTCGCATTCGTTGCCGGTGGTGACCCAGGCGCCCAGGGGCAGGCCCTGCTCGCGCGCCATCACCAGCGCCTGCCCGCCGAACGCGCCGCTCTGGCTCACCAGCGCCACGCGCCCCAGTGGGGGCAGGCCCAGGTCGACCATGAAGGCGAAGGTGCCCAGGAAGCCGGTGCGCAGGTTCATGAAGCCCATGCAGTTGGGGCCCAGGATGCGCATGCCGCTGTCGCGGGCGATGGCGCCGAGTTCGGCCTGTGCCGCGCGCCCGGCCTCGTCGACCTCGGCGAAGCCCGAGCTGAACACCGTGACCGCGCGCACGCCGCGCTCGGCGCAGCTTCGCACCGCGGGCAGCACCGCGTGCGCCGGCAGGGCGATGATGGCGTGGTCCACGGGGGCCGGGATGTCGGCCAGGGCCGCATAGGCGGGCAGGCCCTGGACCTCGGTGGCGCGCGGGTTGACGGGGTAGATGGGCCCGTCGAAGCCGTGGGTGCGCAGGAATTTCAGGGGCCGCCCGCCGATCTTGGTGGCGTCGGACGACGCGCCGAGGATGGCGACCGAGCGTGGATCGAGAAGGGCCGCCAGGGAACGCGGCGTGGCGGTGCCGAAGCGGCGGGTTTCGCTGAGGTTGGTCATGGTGTGGCGCTTTTTGTCTTGGGGTCTTTCTGGCGGGCGGCGAAGAAGGCCGCCACCAGGCCCTGGGTCTGTTCGGAGGAGGCCAGGCGCAGGTAGGCCTGGCGCTCGGCGGCCGCGCCTTCGGCGAAGGGACGTTCGGCGGCGCGAGCGATGAGCGTGATGGCTTCCTGCACGGCTTTGCGCTCGCCGAACCGCTCGGCCGCGAGTTCTCGGTAGCGCGCGAGGAGCGACGGTGTGGCCGGGCCCCCGGGCACGCCGAGGTCGGCGGTGCGCCGCCACGGCCGTCCGCCCTCGGCGATCGCCAGGGCCCAGGCCGCTGCCGTGTCGCGCAGGTCCAGGTCGGGCGGCACGACCGCGTCCAGCCAGCCGGTGGCGCAGCGCGGTGTCGGTCTTCATCGGCTGGGCGAGCGCCACCATCTCCAGGGCGGCTTCGATGCCGACCAGGCGCGGCAGCCGCTGCGTGCCGCCCGCGCCGGGCACGAAGCCCAGGTTGACCTCGGGCAGCGCGAGCAGGGCGTCGTGCGATCCCACTCGGGCATGGCAGGCCATGGCCAGCAGCACGCCGCCACCCATGGCCTTGCCCTGGATCGCGGCGACCACGGGCTTGGGAAAGCGCTCCACCAACTCGGCCAGGTCGCCCAGTGGCGTGCTGCCGGGCGGATCGGGCTGGCCGACCTCGCGCAGGTCGCCCCCGCCGGAGAACATGCGGCCCTGGCTGGCGATCACGACGGCCCGCACCGCCGCGTCGTCCTGGATCGCCAGCAGCGCGTCGCGCAGGGCGCGGCGCACCGCTCGGTTCAGGGCGTTGATCGGGGGGTGGGTGATCTCCAGCCACGCGACGCCGGCCGCGCGGTGTTGGGCGACAAGGGGCGCGTCGTCGGGGCGGGTCGGGGTGTCAGCGAGGTCCATGCGGCCAGTGTGGACCAGATGGTGATTCTGAAAAACTGAGTTGTTTTGATCGAACGATTCCATAATGGAATCGAAATGACCGACCCCCTGTCACCCTCATCTCTCACGGGCGTTCGCCTGTCGCACCTGTTGTTGTGCCGTGCGCTGGTGTCCACGGGCACCCTGCATGGGGCGGCTCGGCTGCTGCACCGCACGCAGCCCGCGGTCACCAAGATGCTGCAGGAGCTGGAGTCCTCGCTGGGTGTGCGCCTGTTCGAGCGCGGGCGCCTGGGCACCCACCCCACCGCCAGTGGCCGCGCCTTTCTGCATCGGGCCGAAGTGATGCTCAACGAGTGGGGCATCCTGCGCGACGAACTGCGGGCCATCGAGGCCGGCGAGGCGGGCCTGTTGCGGGTGGGGGCCACGCCGATCATGCTGCTGTCCCTGCTGCCGCGCGCGCTCGGGCGCTTCCTGGCGCGCCGCCCCGGCATGCTGGTGCGCTTCCGGGAAGGGTCCATCCACGACCTGCTGATCGCGCTCGATTCGGGGGAGGTGGACTGTGTGGTCGGCCGCTTCTCGGGGGAGTTGCTCGACAGCGAGCCCATGCGCACGCTGCGGGTCGAGCGGCTGTACGACGAGACCCTGGCGATCGTGGCCGGTGCCAGCCATCCGCTGGCCCGCCGCCGGCGGCAGGTGGGCTGGCACGAGCTGGCCCAGGCCCAGTGGGTGTTGCCGCCGCCGGAACTGGTGACGCGGCAACTGCTCAACACCGAGTTCATCCGCGGCGGCGTGACACCGCCCAGGCCCTTGATGGAATCGGCCTCTTTCAGCAGCAACCTCGCGCTCGCCCACGAGCTCGTGACCCTGGCCCTGGTGCCCCTGGACGCGGCCCGGTTGGCCCAGCGGCATGGCCTGGTGCGCGTGCTGCGCACGCCCCTGTCGTCGTTCTCGGCCCCGATCTCCATCGTGCAGCGCCCCAGCTCCCTGCAGGGCGAGGTGTACGCCGACTTCCTCGCGGCGGTGCGCGCCGCGGCGGCCCAGGTGCGGGCCTAGGCCTGAACGCCGGCTCGGCCTGGGCGCCCCGACACCTGCTGGATCTGCTGCCGCAGCCAACGCCGCAAGGGGTCGGCGTCGGTGCGTTCGTGCCAGATCTGTTTCACCTCCACCCGGGGCAGGTCGATCGGCAGCGGGTGGATCTGCAGATCGGGGTCGCGTTGCGCGGCCTCTTCGGCCACCGAGCGCAGGCAGGTCAGCAGAAAGGCCGTGTCCCGGACCAGGCGGGTCGGGGCCAGGAAGCTGGAGAGGCCCGCCGCGATGCGGCGGCGCAGGCCCCGCGCCTCCAGGGCGCGGTCGACCCGCCCATGCAGATCGCCAGTGAGCGTGGTCAGCAGGTGTTCGCAGGCCAGGAATTGTTCGAGCCCCAACGCACCTCCGTTCAAGTGGGGGTTGTGGCGCGAGGCCAGCACCACGAAGTCTTCGCTGAACAGGCGCTGCTGGCGCAGCGTGTCGGGCAGCTCGTCGTAGAAGCCCGCGATGGCGAGGTCGCAGCTGCCTTTTTCCAGTTCCTCGCGAGGCAGCTGGCCTCGCGTGTTGTGCGTGATCAGGATGACACCGGGCGCCTGCGCGCGCAGCCGGGGCAACAGCCCGGGCAGCAGGGACTGTTCGAGGTAGTCGGTGGTGAAGAGGTGCAGGCGCTCGTTGCGCGAGAGGAAGTCGCTGCCTTCGCTGCGGTGGTAGAAGGCCTCGATGTCGCCCACCAGCGCCTGCACCTGCGGCGCCAGCTCATGCGCCCGGGGCGTCGGCGTCAGGCCACGCGGGGCGCGCACGAAGAGCGGGTCGCCCATCTCGTGGCGCAGCTTGGCCAGCTTGTGGCTCAGCGCGGGCTGGCTCAGCGCCAGGCGTTCGGCCGCGCGCGAGGCGTTGCGCTCCTGGTAGACCACGTGGAAGACCCGCAGCAGGTTCAGGTCCTTGTTGTCGATATTCATTTATTGAATTCCAAAGATCGAATCTTTCGACTTTTCGAATCATAGAAGCGTCCCGATCATCGTGTCCAACCCATTTCAACCACGGCCTGCGGGCCTCGAAAGGATGCGCGATGAAGAAGATATTGATGGTGCTGACCTCCCACGACCGGCTGGGCGACACCGGGCACAAGACCGGTTTCTGGCTGGAGGAGTTCGCCGCCCCGTACTACCGGTTCAAGGACGCGGGCGCGCAGGTCACGCTGGCCTCACCTCTGGGCGGGCAGCCGCCGATCGACCCCAAGAGCCACGAAGCCGATGCCCAGACCGAAGCGACACGCCGCTTCAACGCCGACGCGCGGGCCCAGGCCGCCCTGGCCCGCACCCTGCCTCTGGGCGACGTGAACGCGCAGGACTTCGACGCCGTGTTCTACCCCGGTGCGCACGGGCCGCTGTGGGACCTGGCGGAAGACACCCGGTCCATCGCGTTGATCGAACGCTTCCTGGCGCAGGACAAACCGGTGGCCGCGGTGTGCCACGCACCCGCCGTGCTGCGCCATGTGAAGGACGCGCAAGGGCAGCCGCTGGTGCGCGGCCGCCAGGTCACCGGCTTCAGCAACAGCGAGGAATCGGTGGCCCAGCTCACCGACGTGGTGCCCTTCTCGCTGGAGGACATGTTGACCGGCCACGGCGGCCTCTACACCCGCGGGGCCGACTGGCAGAGCCACGTGGTGGTGTCCGGCCGGCTGATCACGGGGCAGAACCCGGCATCTTCCGAAGCGACGGCCGAGGCCTTGCTCGCGCAGCTCGGAGCGCGCTCATGAGCCGCGCCGCGTTCGCGCTGGCGGCGCTGCTCGCCTTTCCGTGGGTGGCCCAGGCTTCCGATCTGCTGCCGCTGGAACGCTGGCGCAGCTACCAGGGGGTGAGCTGGGAGGCTGCCGCACCCGGGCAGGCGGCTGTGCCGTTCGCGCAATCGGTGAACGCGCCCATCGCCGGCCTGCATTTCGACGCCCGGGGCGGCGCCTACGTGAGCACGCCCCGCCTGCTCTCGCCCGCCGCGCCGGCCACCCTGAGCCGGCTCGACACCACGGCCGACGGTGGCCCCGCGAGGCTGACCGCCTTTCCTTCCACGCAGGGCAACGATGTGAAGGCGCCGCCCCACCTGGCCTTGCGCAACGTGCTTGGCTTCCATGTGGACCGGCGCAACGGCTGGCTCTGGGCGCTGGACATGGGCTTCGTGGCGGGCGAGGCCGAAGCGCCCGCCGGGGCGCAGAAGGTGATGGTGTTCGAACTGGCCTCGGGCAAGCTCTTGAAGACCATTGCGCTGGACGGCGTGGCCGATCGGGCGGGCAGCTTCCTCAACGACATCGCGGTCGACGAACGCCGGCGCGTGGCCTATGTGTCCGACAGCGGCTTTCGCAGCGCGCCGCGCAACCAGGTGGGCCTGATCGTGGTGGACCACGCCAGCGGCACGGCCCGGCGTGTGCTGGACGGGCACGCCAGCCTGCAGATCGAGCCGGGCGTCAAGGTGGTGTCCGGTGGCAGCGAGGTCTGGCCCGGCAACCCCTTGCTGATCGGCGTCAACGGCATCGCGCTCTCGCCCGATGGACAGACGCTGTACTGGACGGTGACGACCGGCACGCAGGCCTGGGCGGTCCCGACCGCCGTGTTGCGCCGGGCGGGCGCCAGCGACGCGCAGATCGCGCGCGAGGTCCGAAGCCTGGGTGTGGTCGGCGGCAACACCGACGGCATCGTCACCGACCCGGTGGGCGACCTCTACATCACCGACGTGACGCGAGGCGGCATCGTGCGCTACAGCCCCTCAACGCGCGCGCTGGCGCTGATCGCCGCGAACGGCGCGGTGCGCTGGCCCGACACGCCGGCCTGGCACCCGGGCGGTGACCTGGTCTTCACCGCCAGCGCACTCAACCAGCACTTCGCCGGCCAGGTCAAGGCCGGGGAGGAGCGCTACGAGCTGTGGCGGCTGCGGCCGCGCGGCCAGAAGGCCACGCGCCACTGACGATCCCACGCGCCGCCTTCCAACGCCACGCTGTTTCCTACGCTGAGCCGCAGGAGACAGCGTGGCCTTGTCGCGCCCGTGCATCCCGCCCTTTTCTGCTACATTCCGGACAGGATATATGATGTAAAAAGTAAGGTGCGGAGATGGCTGAACTGGGCCGAGTGGAAAAGCAGAACCTGTCCCAACGCGTGTACGTTGAGATTCGAAATGCCTTGATGAACGGGCAATACGCGCCCGGTTCGAGGCTGCGCATCGCCGAACTCGCCGAGGTGCTGGGCACCAGCATCACACCGGTGCGCGAGGCCATCTTCCGCCTGGCCAGCGAGCAGGCGCTGGACGTGACCGCCGCCACCTCGATCGCGGTCCCCGAGCTGGACCTGGCCACCGTGCGCGAGATCCAGCTCATGCGGGGCCTGCTCGAAGGCGCGGCCGCCGCCCAGGCCGCGCGGCAGATCACGCGCAAGGAAATCGAGCACCTGGAGAAGATCCAGGACCAGTTCATCAAGGCCTCGGCCACCAACCCGAAGGACGCCGCCCGGCGCAACCGCGATTTCCATTTCGAGTTGATGGCCGCCGCGCGGCTGCCCAGCCTGTCCGCGGTCGTCGAGACCCTGTGGGTGCGGATGGGGCCGCTGCTGAACACCTTCCACGCCAAGGTGCCCCGGCGCAACATCTTCAACAGCGGCCACCCGCACTACAAGGTGCTCGAAGGCCTGAAGGCCCGCAACCCCGAGATGGCGTCCAAGGCCATCCAGGAAGACATCCAGTGGGGTGAGCGGGTGTTGACCGAGTGGATGAGCGGGCGCTCGGTCGAAGAGATCTACGCCTAGGCGTTCAGCCGGCCTGGCCGGTCGTGAACTCGACCAGCAGCCGGATCTGCGTCGTGACCATGTGCACGCCCTTGTGGATGCGCTGGCCGTTCTCCGACGCTCGCTGCAGCAAGGGGGTGATGTCGGGCTGCATCACGACCTCGGCCACCACCGTGTCCTGGCGCAAGCTGGTCGGGTCGAACGGCATCGGGTCTTCCGGGTGCAGGCCCAGCGAGGTGCCGTTGACGGCGATGTCGTAGCCTTCCACGCGCGCTGGATTGAGTTCGACCACCAGGCCCGGGAAATGGCGCGAGAGCTGCTGCCCCAGTTCGCGCGCCTTGTCCACCGAGCGGTTCCGGATGCCGATGCGGCCCACCTGCGACCCGGCCAGTTCGAACGCGATGGCGGTCGCCACGCCGCCGGCGCCCGCGAGCAGCACCGAGCGGCCGGCCAGCGGGATGCCCCGCTCCAGCAGGCCTTGCACGAAACCCTGGCCGTCGTGCATGCGGCCCGACAGCGTGCCATCGGCGTTCTTGCGCACCGCGTTGCACACACCCATCACCTCGGCCAGGCCCTCCAGCGTGTCGCAGTGCCGGCAGACCTCCTGCTTGTGCGGGATGGTGATGACGAAACCGGGAATGTTCTCGATGCGGCGGATGGCCTCGATGGCCGCGGGCAGGTCCGCGGGCGAGACCTTCCACGGCACCATCACGGCGTTGATGCCGTGCTCGCTGCAGTGCTGGTTGAAGAAGCCGGGCGTGCGCACGTGCTCGCTCGGGTAGGCCAGCAGGGGCACCACGGCGGTCCGGCCGTTGACGGCGGGGGTCGGTGGAGGGTTCACGCTCATGGGCTCCGGTGCGGGTTCAGGCGATGCCGAATCCGCCGTCCACGGGCATCACGATGCCGGTGACGTAGGCGGCCTCGGCCGACAGCAGGAAGCTCACCACGCGGGCCACGTCCGCCGGCTGGCCCCAGCGCCCGAGCGGAATGCGGCCCAGGATCGCCGCGCTGCGCTCGGGATTGTGGATGGCGCCGGAGGCCAGTCGCGTGTCGATCCAGCCCGGTGCGATCGCGTTGACCCGCACACCGTCGGCGGCGAAGGCCACCGCGTGCGAGCGGGTGAGGGAGGTCACGCCGCCCTTGCTGGCCGAGTACGCCGGGTTGCGGGCCGAACCGAACTGGCTCCACATGGAGGCCACGTTCACCACCGCGCCGCGCGCGGCCTTGAGGCCGGGCAAGGCGGCGAGCGTCAGCCGGTTGACCGCGTTGAGGTTGATCGCCACCACCTTGTCGAAGCCGTCGGGCGTGAGTTCCTTCTGCTCGTGCAGGATGATGCCCGCCGCATTGACCAGTCCGTCGACGTGCGGGAGCCGCTCGAACAGGGCCGCGATCGCGGCGCTGTCGGTCACGTCCAGGCGGGTGAATTCGAGCTGGTCGGGCAGCGTGGGCTCGGTGTCCAGGCCGGCGCACACCACGCGCCAGCCCTTGGCTTGCAGCTCCTGGGCGCAGGCCAGCCCGATCCCCGTGCCGCCGCCCGTCACCACCGCCACCTTTTGCCTTTGATTCATGAAAACGTCTCCTTGTTGATAGAAGACGCATGATATATCATGCATCCAAAATCGAACAACCCTTTTTTGGAGACAGCATGAAACATCTGAAGGACCCCGGCCTCTTTGTGCAGCAGTGCCTGATCGATCGCCACTGGCAGCCCGCCCTGAACGGCCAGGTGCGCGAGGTGATGAACCCCGCCACCGGCGAGCGGGTGGGCACGGTGCCCAACATGGGCGAGGGGGAAACGCGCCTGGCCGTGCAGGCGGCGGCCCACGCCTTCCCGGCCTGGGCCGCGCGCAGCGCCAAGGAGCGCGCCACGCTGCTGCGCCGCTGGTACGAGCTGATGATGGAGGCGCAGGACGACCTGGCGCGCATCATGACGATCGAACAAGGCAAGCCGCTGGCCGAGTCGCGCGGCGAGATCGCCTACGGCGCGAGCTTCATCGAATGGTTCGCCGAGCAGGGGCGGCGCAACAACGGCGACGTGATCCCCGCGCCGCAGCCCGACAAGCGCATCGTGGTGCTGCGCCAGCCCATCGGCGTTTGCGCGGCGATCACGCCCTGGAATTTCCCCAACGCGATGCTCACGCGCAAGCTCGCGCCCGCGCTGGCCGCGGGCTGCACCATGGTGGTCAAGCCGGCCACCCAGACCCCGTTCTCGGCCCTGGCGATCGCGGTGCTGGCCGAGCGCGCCGGCATTCCCCGGGGCGTGATCAACGTGGTGACGGGGGATGCCGGCGCGATCGCGAAGGAGCTCACCGGCAACCCGGTGGTGCGCAAGCTGAGCTTCACCGGCTCCACCGAGATCGGGCGCGTGCTCATGCGGCAATGCGCGGAGCACATCAAGAAGGTCTCGCTGGAACTGGGCGGCAACGCCCCTTTCATCGTGTTCGACGACGCGAACCTGGACGCGGCGGTGCAGGGCGCGATGATCGCCAAGTTCCGCAACAACGGCCAGACCTGCGTGTGCGCCAATCGCCTCTATGTGCAGCGCGCGGTGTACGAGGCGTTCGCTGTCAAGCTCGCGGCCAGCGTGCAAGCGATGAAGCTGGGCAACGGCCTCGACGCGGGCGTGGTGGTCGGCCCCCTGATCGACGGCAAGGCCCTGGCCAAGGTGGAGGAGCACATCGACGACGCCCTGGGCCAGGGGGCCACCGTGATCGCCGGCGGGCGCCGGCTCGAGGGCAACTTCTTCGAACCCACGGTCATGACCGGTGTGACGCAGCAGATGCTGGTCGCGCGCGAGGAAACCTTCGGCCCGCTGGCGGCCTTGATCCCCTTCGACAACGAGGACGAGGTGATCCGCATGGCCAACGACACCGAGTACGGCCTGGCCTCCTACGTGTACACGCGCGACCTCTCGCGCAGCTGGCGCGTGTCGGAGCGGCTGGAGTACGGCATGGTGGGCGTGAACACCGGCCTGATCTCCACCGCCGAGGCGCCGTTCGGTGGCGTCAAGCAGTCGGGCCTGGGCCGTGAGGGCTCGCAGTACGGCATGGACGACTACACCGAGCTGAAATATGTCTGCGTCGGTCTCGACTGAACGCGACCCTGAACCCCTGGACGGGCGCTGGCACTGGACGATGCCGGTGCGCGTGCGCTGGACGGATCTGGACGCGCTGGGCCACGTTCACCACCTCGTGTACCTGAGGTGGTGCGAGGACGCGCGCAACGAGCACGCCGAGGCCATCGGTTTGCCGCTGCCGGGCACGGGGGCCCGCTCCCAGGTCGTGGTGGCGATGGCCTGTGATTTCCGCCAACCGGTCGGCCGCGGGGCCGAGCCTTCGGTGTGCCTGCGCGTGACGCGCGTGGGCCGCACCAGCCTGGAAGCGCGGTTCGGCATCCAGGTCGACGGGGTGGCGCATTTCGCCGCGCGCGTCACCACCGTGATGTGCGAAGACCGCACGGGGCAGGCGTCGCCCTGGACACCGGCCGAGCGGGAGCGGCTGCTCGCCGGGCCGGTGCCTGCCTGAGCGCGTTCAGCCCAGGCGCGCGGCCTCCACCTGGCGGATGGCGCCGGCGATGCGCTCGGCGCTGAGGGCGGTCGGGAAGTTGCGCACATGCGGCGCGGTCATGGTCTGGCGCGCGATGGTCTCGATCTCGTCCTCGCTGGCCGCGCGCCCCAGGCCCAATTCGTTCAGGTCCTGCGGCAGGCCGATGCGCCGGTAGAAGCCGCGCAGCTCCGCCATGAAGGCCGCGTCGCGCTCTTCCAGCGTGAGCTGCACCAGCAGACCGTAGGCGACCTGCAGGCCGTGCAAGGTGCTCGCGGTGCCGGCGATCGCGGACAGGCCGCGCGTCATCGCATGCGACACCGAGAGTCCGCCGTTCTCGAAGCACAGCCCGCTGAGCAGCACCGTGGCCTCGACCAGCGATTCGAGATGCGCATCGGTGGTGGCGCGCCGCACGGCCTCGATGGCCGGCTCGGCGTGCTCGCGCACGCTGCGGTAGCTGAGGTCGGCCAGCACCAGCGCCGCCTGCGTGCCCAGGCCGCCGTAGATGTTCAGGCCACCGGCGGCCGCGCAGCGTTCGACCTCGAACTTCTTCGAGAGCGCGTCGCCGATGCCCGCGAGCAGCAGCTTGACCGGCGCGGCCGCGATCAGCGCGGTGTCGACCACCACGGCCGCGGGGTTGTGCGCCAGGTGCTCCACCGACAGCAGGCGGTGGTGTTCGTCGTACAGCACAAAGATCTTGCTGGTGGGCGCGTCGTTGGACGCCACCGTGGGCACGGTCACGACCTGCGCACCCAAGGCCCGGGCCACGGCCTTGCCCACGTCGATGCCCTTGCCACCACCGGCCGCGATCACCACGCCGGGCTTCGCCGCGGCGAGCTGCTCCGTGAGGCGCTGCACCTCGGCGGGCGTGATGTCGCCGGAGAACTCGCCGGTGCTCAGCGCCACCCCCGAGGCCTGGCACGAAGCCGCCACGCGAGCGCCCACCAGGTCGAGCACGAAGCGGTCGGCAATCAGCACGGCCGATGGCGCGAGCAGGGCAACCTGCGCGCCCAGTTGATCGAGGGCGCCCGGGCCCTGCAGGTAGCGCAGCGGGGCGCCAAAAACGCGCAGCAGGGAAGGGGTGGCGGGGGAAGTGGACATCTTGTCTCCTGGGTGGAAAAGGGTTCTTGAACACGGCGGACCGGGCACCCGCATCCGGGAAAACCCGCAGCATGATGCACGTTGCATCATATATCATGCGTCCGATCGAAGGCGAAAGCAAGGTGCTGCCGGACGGGCCCGGCACCGTCGCCTTCGATGCCCGGCCGGTGCGCTGGACCGCTGGCCGACCCATTCCTCAATCTGGAGACGAGACCATGAAGACCATCCCAACCCATCGGCGCCAGGCGCTGATCCACCTGAGCGCCGCCTGCCTGTTCGGGCTGAGCGCGGCGGCGTTCGCACAGCCCAAGGAGATCAAGATCGGTTTCGTGCTGCCCCTCTCGGGCGGCACCGCGACCATCGGCAACCAGACCAAGGTCGGCGCGGAGATCGCCATCGAGCAGATCAACGCCGCGGGCGGCATCAAGTCCCTGGGTGGCGCCAAGCTGGTCGCGATCTTCGCGGACAGCCAGTCCAAGCCCGATGTCGGCGTGGCCGAAACCGAGCGCCTGATCACGCGCGAGCAGGTGTCGGTGATGGTGGGCGCGTACAACAGCGCGGTCACCTTCCCGGCCACCGAAGTGGCCGAGCGCTACAAGACGCCCTGGCTGGTCACGGGCTCGGTGAAGGACGAGATCACCGAGCGCGGCTTCCGCTACGTCTTTCGCCCGAACAACAAGGCGATCTACGACGCGCGCGAGCAGATGGACGCGATCGACCTGCTGGCCAAGGAAACCGGCAACAAGCCGCAGACCATCGGCCTGTTCTACGAAGGCACCGACTGGGGCCGCTCGCACACCGCCAATATCAAGAAGATGGCGCTGGAGCGCGGCTACAAGATTTCACTCGACGAGTCCTACCCGCCCAACCAGTCCGACTTCTCCGCGCAGCTGCTGAAGATCCGCGCGAGCAAGCCCGATGCGCTGATCGTCGTGGCCTACACGCCCGACCACATCCTGTTCACGCGCCAGTTCGCGGAGAACCGCCTCAACGTGCCCTATGGCATCCACTCCGTCGGTGGCGGCGCGGAAGACCCTTCGTTCTACAAGTCGGTCAACCCCAAGGCCTACGACCTGATGTTCGTGCAGGACGATTTCCAGGTGGACATCATGCAGGCCATCAAGGACCCGAACGCGCTGGACGCCGACAAGAAATTCCAGACCCGCATGGGCTACGGCCTGAATGCCTACGGCGCGCAGGGCGTGTCCAACGCCTACATCCTGCGCGATGTGCTGGAGCGCGCCGCCTCGACCGACCGGGAAAAGATCCGCGATGCCCTGGCCGCGACCGACATCAAGAGCGGGCCCGCGCTGATCACGGGCTACAGCCGCGTGGTCTTCGACGACAAGGGCCAGAACCCGCACGCCCACGGCGCCATCACCCAGAACATCGGTGGCGAGCGCCGCACGGTATGGCCGGCGGCCAACCGGCTGGCCGGCACCAAACCGGTCTGGCCGCTGCCCGACTGGTCCAAGCGCTGATCCGGTCCACGGCTTCAACCCGGGTGCCCGCCGCCCCGCGCGGCGGGCACCCTCATCACGGAAACCGGTATGGATCCCCTCATCTTTTTCTACGCGCTCATCAACGGGCTGCTGCAGGGCGCCATCTATGGCGGCATCGCCCTGGGCCTGAGCCTGATCTTCGGCGTGCTGCGCGTCATCAACTTCGCGCACGGCTCGTTCCTCATGGTGGCGCATGTACGCGGCCTACACGCTGTGGTCCACCTTCGGCCTGCACCCCTACGTGGCGGCGCTGGTGACCATGCCCTTGCTGTTCGGCTTCGGCTACTTCACGCAGAGCGTCATCATCTCGCCGCTGTTCAGGCGCGAGTCGTCCCTGGTGGTGGAACCGCTGGGCGCGCTGCTGCTGACCACGGGCGTCTACCTGGTCATGGACAACCTGGTGCTGATGACCTACGGCCCGGACGTGCGCTCGGTCAGCGTGGACTTCGCCGGTGGCACCTTCGAGGTCGCGGGCCTGCCGATCAGCATCCCACGCTTCGTCGGCTTCGTCGCCGCCATCGCCGTGGCCGGGGGCCTCTGGTGGGGGCTCAAGCACACCGACGTGGGCCGCTCCATCCGCGCCACGGCGCAGAACCGCGACGCGGCCGCCATGAGCGGCGTGAACGTCTACCGCGTCTACAACCAGACCTTCGGCCTGGGCGCCGCCATCCTGGGCCTGTTCGGCGCCTTGCTGGTGCCCTTCCTGTCGATCACGCCCACCGTGGGGCTGATGTTCGGCGTCAAGTCGTTCCTGGTGGTGGTGCTCGGTGGCATCGGCTCGATCCCGGGCTCCATCGTGGGTGGGTTGCTGCTCGGTGTCTTCGAGTCGCTGATCTCGCAGTTCGTCACCGCCACCTCGGCCGCGATGTTCTCCTTCCTCATCTTCATCGTGGTGCTGCTGGTCCGTCCCAACGGCCTGCTGGGCCGCAAGGCGTGAGGGCGTGGCGATGTCAAGAATGAACGCCTTTTCCAACTCCCCCTCCACGCTGATCCTGGGCCTGCCCATGATCGCGATCGCGGCCGTGCTGCCGCTGTTCGTGAGCGACTCGTACACGCTGCACTCCCTGACCATGATCCTGTACTTCGCGTACATCGCCACGGCCTGGAACTTCGTGTGCGGCTACGTCGGGCAGCTCTCGCTCGGGCACGCCGTGTTCGCGGGCCTGGCCGGTTATGTGACGGTGCTGCTGTTCACGCTGCTCGGCCTCTCGCCCTGGCTGGGCATGCTGGCCGGCGGTGCGTTCGCGGCCCTGCTGTCGCTGGCCATCGGCTACCCCACGTTCAAGCTCAAGGGCCCATACTTCACGCTCACCACGATCGCGTTCGCCGAGATCGTGCGCATCTGGTTCGAGAACACCGACGATTTCCTGGGCATCCCGCTCAAGGGCGCGCAGGGCTTGGTGGTGCCGCCGAGCGAACTCGGCGGCCTGGTCTACCAGTTCGAAGGCAAGGTGCCGTACTACTACATCGCCCTGGTGATGCTGGTGCTGGTGCTGCTCGCCACCATCGTGCTCGAGCGCTCGCGCCTGGGTTATTACCTCAAGGCGATCCGGGGCGACCACAACGGCGCCGAGGCCCTGGGCGTCAACCCCACGCGGTGCTCGCTGATCGCGCTCGCGGCCAGCGCCTTCATGACCGGCCTGGGTGGCGCCTTCTACGCCCAGTTCTTCCGCTACATCAACCCGGAACGCAACATGGGCATCGAGTTCTCGATCGACGTGGCGCTGATGGCCATCGTGGGCGGGCAGGGCACGGTGCTCGGCCCCATGTTGGGCGCCCTGGTGCTGCACCCGATCGCGGAGTTCTCGCGCAGCTACCTCGGCGGCACCTTCCTCGGCCTGCACCTGGTCATCTACGGCGTGATCCTGATCGTCGCGGTGCTGTACTTCCCCAAGGGCATCATCGCGCCGATCGATCGCTGGCTGAAACAACGCCTCCAGCAAGGAGGGACGAAAAAATGAGCGAATCGACAACGGCGCTGCTGCAAGTGCAGGGCCTGAGCAAACGTTTCGGCGGCCTGAAAGCCGTGAACGAGGTGTCGTTCGACCTTCGGCAAGGCGAGATCCTCGGGCTGCTCGGTCCCAACGGCGCGGGCAAGACCACGGCCTTCAACCTGATCGCCGGTTTCCACCGCGCCGACCAGGGTCGCATCCTGTTCGAAGGTCGCGATGTGCTGGGCATGGCGCCCAGCGACATCTGCCGCGCGGGCATCGCGCGCACCTTCCAGCTCTCGCGACCCTTCGGCGGGCTCTCGGCGGTGGAGAACGTGATGGTCGGCGCCTTCGCGCGCCTGGAGTCCACCGCCAAGGCGCGCGCGCTGGCGATGGAGCTGCTGGACTTCCTCAACCTCGGCGACCGCTGCAACGCCGACGCGAACGACCTCACCGCGTTCGACAAACGCAAGATCGAACTCGGCCGCGCGCTGCGCCACGCAGCCGCGCCTGCTGCTGATGGACGAGGTGGTGGCCGGCGCCACGCCCAGCGAGGCGGCCGAGATGGTGGCCCTGGTGCGCAAGGTGCGCGACCGAGGCATCACGGTGCTGATCGTGGAGCATGTGATGAAGGTGATCATGGGTCTGTCGGACCGCGTGATCGTGATGGACCAGGGCTGCCTGATCGCCAATGGCGAACCGCAGAAGGTGGTGAAGGATCCGCGCGTTCTGACCGCGTATTTTGGAGAAGGCTATGTCGGCACCGATGTTTAGCGTGAAAGACCTCTGGGCCGGCTACGGCGAGCAGCAGGTGCTGCGGGGCATCCACCTCGACCTGCACCCCGGCACCATCACCGCCCTGATCGGCGCCAACGGCGCGGGCAAGACGACCTTCCTGCGCACGGTCTCGGGCCTGGTGAAAACCACCAAGGGCTCGGCGGTGCTGGAAGGCTGCTCGCTCACCGGCCTGCCGCCGCACCGCATCGTGGACCAGGGCTTCGTGCAGTCGCCCGAAGGCAAGCAGCTCTTTCCCGAGATGACGGTGATGGAGAACCTGATGGTGGGGGCGTCCACGCCCCGGGCGCGCGCGCGCCGCTCGAAGACGATGGACGAGATCTTCGCGCTGTTCCCCATCCTCGATGAGCGCCGCCATCAGCTGGCCGGCACCCTGTCGGGCGGGCAGCAGCAGATGGTCGCCGTGGGCCGCGCGCTGATGGCGCTGCCGCGCGTGCTCGCGCTCGACGAACCATCGCTCGGGCTCGCGCCCATCATGGTGGACCGCCTGTTCGAAGGCATCCGCAAGATCCGCAACAGCGAGCTCGCGGTGCTGGTCATCGAGCAGAACGTGCAGATGGTGCTCAACATGGCCGACCACGGCTTCGTGATCGAGAACGGCACCATCGCCATGCGCGGCACCGGCCGCGAGCTGCTGCACAACCCGCAGCTGAGGGCCAGCTACCTCGGCATCTGAACACCGGGCCCGCCGACCCCGGCAGGGCCCGATCCCCTTCCCGCACCACGCCTGTTTCAAAGATATATGGTGCATCAATGCGCAACGAAAGGAACCCCCTCATGCCGCAGCCCAGTCCCGTCCGCCGAGCGGACGCTCCCGATTTCACCCCCACCGCCGAAGAGATCGCCCGCCTGCGGGAGAAGGCCCGCTTCGTGCGGCTGGAGACGATCCGGCTGATCGAGATCGCCAAGGTCGGCCACTACACCTCGGTCTTCTCCGCCGCCGAGATCTTCGCCTCGCTGTACTACGACGTGATGTCGCTGCGCCATGGCGAGCCCGCCTGGCCCGACCGCGACCGCTTCCTGATGGGCAAGGGCCACGCCGCCGTGGGGCAGTTCCCCATCCTCGCGGAATGGGGCTTCATCCGCCCGGAAGAGCTGGACGGCTACACCCGCCTGGGCAGCGCGCTGGGCGACCACCCCGACATGACCAAGGTGCCCGGCATCGACTTCAGCTCGGGCTCGATCGGCCACGCGCTCTCCGGCGGCTGCGGCATGGCGCTGGGTGGGCGCATGTCCCAGCGCGACTTTCACGTCTTCGTGATGCTGGGCGATGGCGAGATGCAGGAAGGGCAGGTGTGGGAGGCCGCGCTGTTCGCGGCCCACAACAAGCTCTCGCGGCTGGTCGCCATCGTGGACCGCAACGGCTACCAGCTCGACGGCAAGGTGGACGAGGTGATGGGCGTCGAGTCCCTGGCCGAGAAGTGGCGCGCGTTCGGCTGGGAGGTGCACGAGGTGGACGGCCACAGCGTGCGCGACCTCACCGCGCTGCTGCGGCGCCTCAAGGCCGACACGGGCCGCGACAAGCCCGCGTGCGTGATCGCCAAGACCATCAAGGGCAAGGGCGTTTCCTACATGGAAACCGAACCCGGCTGGCACCTGGGCTACCTGGCGCCGGCCGACGCGCAGCGCGCCATCGAAGAAATCATGAGCAAGGAGATCTGAACCATGAACCCCCAACCCCTTTCTCCCGACTCCTGGCAGTACCGCGCCCTGAACCAGATCACCCCAGGTCTGAACCATTTTTCGGACGCGCTGATCGAACTGGCCGAGCAGGGCCACCCCGTGATGGCCGGTTCGGCCGACCTGCAGTACTCCAACGGCCTCAACAAGTTCGCCAAGGCCTACCCCGATCGTTATGTGCAGTTCGGCATCTCCGAACAGAACATGGTGACGGCCGCCGCCGGCCTGGCGACCACGGGCCAGATCCCCTTCGTCGCCACCTTCGCGTCCTTCCTGGGCCTGCTGTGCTGCGAGCAGATCCGCATGGACGTGGCCTACAGCAAGCTGCCGGTGCGGCTGGTGGGCCACCACACCGGCATCTCGCTCGGCTTCTACGGCACCTCCCACCACGCGACGGAGGACATCGGCACCATGCGCTCCATCGCCGGGCTTACGGTGATCTCGCCCGCCGACGGCCCGCAACTCGCGAGCGCGATCAAGGCCTCGATCGGGTGGCCCGAGCCGATCTACTTCCGCATCGGTCGTGGCCGTGAGCCCGACGTGTACGAGAAGAACACACCGTTCGAGATCGGCAAGGCCATCGAGCACAGCCGGGGCACCGACCTCACCCTCATCGCCTGCGGCATGGCCGTGAAGGGCGCGCTCGAAGCCGCGGCCGCGCTGGGCCGCGCGGGCTTCTCGGTGGGCGTGATCGACATCGCCACCATCAAGCCGCTGGACCGCGAGGCGGTGCTGCAGGCGGCAGCGCGTTCGCGCCTGCTCATGACGGTGGAAGAGCACAACGTGCTCGGCGGCCTGGGCGCTGCCGTGGCCGAGGTGCTGGCCGACGAAGGCGCGGGCGTGCGCCTGGTGCGCCACGGCATCCACGACGAGTACAGCCTGATCGCCCCGCCCACCCACCTGTACGCGCACTACCGGCTCGACGGCCCCGGCATCGAGGCCGTGGCGCGCGAAGCCATGCAGGGCAAGCGCTCGGCGGCCCGGCCCGCGCCGGCGCTGGCCATGGTGGCGGGAGGCGCACGATGAGCGCCGTGCCCGCGACGATGCGCTTCATCGACCACGGCCAGGGCGGTGGCCCCGAGGTGCTCGTGCCGCGCACCGGCCCCACGCCGGTGCCGGCGGCCGGCGAGGTGCTGGTGCGCGTGGCCTATGCGGGCGTCAACCGCCCCGAAGCCCTGCAGCGGCGCGGGCTCTACGCGCCGCCGCCGGGTGCCTCCCCCATCCTGGGCCTGGAGGTGTCGGGCGAGGTCGTGGCGCTGGGCGCGGGTGTGACGCGCTGGTCGGTGGGCGACCCGGTGTGCGCGCTGACCAATGGCGGTGCGTACGCCGACTGCGTGGTGGTGCCCGAGGGCCAGGCGCTGCCCGTGCCCGAGGGCATTTCGATGCGGCAGGCCGCCGCCTTGCCGGAGAACTTCTTTACTGTCTGGGCCAACGTCTTTCAGCGCGGCGGTCTGCGCGCCGGGGAAAGCCTGCTGGTGCATGGCGGCTCATCGGGCATCGGCCTGACGGCGATCCAGCTGGCCAAGGCCTTCGGCGCGCGCGTGCTGTGCACGGTCGGTAGCGCCGAGAAGGCGGCGGCCTGCAAGGCCGCAGGGGCCGACATCGCCATCAACTACCGCGAGCAGGACTTCGTGGACGTGGCGCTGAAGGCGACCGAGGGCGCCGGTGTGAACATGGTGCTCGACATGGTCGGTGGCTCCTACGTCGAGCGCAACCTGAGGGTCCTGGCCGTCGAAGGGCGGCTGGTGCAGATCTCGTTCCTGGAATCGTCCCGGCCCGAGCTCGACTGGACACCGCTGATCGCCAAGCGCATCACCTTCACCGGCTCCACCCTGCGCCCACGCAGCCTGGCGGACAAGACCCGGATCGGCCAGGAGCTGGTGGAGCAGGTGTGGCCCTTGTTGAGCGCGAAGCGCGTGGCGCCCGTGATCCACCAGGTGTTCCCGCTGGATCAGGCCTCCCAGGCGCATGCGCTGATGGAGTCCTCCGAGCACATCGGGAAGATCCTGCTGGAGGTCTAGGCCCGCCCGCGGCTCATCGAGGGCCGACCAGCTCCGACTCCACGCGCATGTCCAGCACATAGGCATAACGCGAGGCGTCGGCCGGCGGGTTCTGGATCGTGTACCGCTTGACGCGCAGCACGTTGCGCGTGCCCGCCTGGTGCGTGAAGCCCTCGATGTTGCCGTAGAAGTGGCCCCATTCGCCGGTGCCGGTCTTGAGGCCGGCGCTGTTGTACTTCACCTCGCGCACCTGCATGCACTGCGCATTGCGCACCACGCCGTGGCTGCAGGGCCGGAGCTGGGGGCCCACTTCCAGGAACAGGGTTTCGCCCGCGCCGCCGTAACGCGTGGCGTCGGTGGGCTTGCCCACCAGGTGCCAGCGGCTGCCGTCGTTGAACTGCAGCAGCACGCGCGGCGGGTTGGCGTCCTGGGCCAGGTGCACGCGGGTGGCGCGGCTGATCTGCGTTGCGCACGGCCTGTTCCAGCTGCATCAGCTGGGGGTCGGGGCAGGCCATCATCGTGCTCACCGGGCGCGAGATCGTGATGTCGATGCCGTTGAGCTGGTAGCCCGCGCCGATGCCGTTGCAAAGCCGGTCCACCACCACGCGCTGGTCGCCCGGCTTGTCGCCCGGGACAAAGCTCAGGCGCACGACGCGCTGGGGCGCGAGCGCGGTGAATGCGGGCAGCGCGCGGCCGCTCGGGTCGTCCGCCTTCTCCAGCTCCCAGTGGAAGGCCTGCAGCGTTTTGTTGAGAGACGAATCGTTCATGGCGTTGGCCGACGGGGGGGTGGAGGTGGCGCAGGCCGTCAGGCCCAGCAGGGTGGCTGCGGTGAGGGCGATGAATGTCCAGCGTTTCATATGGAGGTTTCCTTTCTGTGGTCCGCCAGGACAGCATGGCGGATGTGTTTTTTTCATGCAAGCTCTCCTACATATTGAGGATTGACAGCCGTCCAGGTGCCGCCGAGGATGGTCGGCGGTGTCCTTCCCCCAACCATACAGGAGCATCATGGCCGCCTACTTTCATCTCAAGCCTTCGGGCACGCAGTGGATGTTCAACCTCGTGGCGGGCAACCACGAAATCATCTTGACCAGCGAGCGCTACACCGCCAAACAGAGCGCGCAGGGTGGCATTGCGTCGGTCCAGGCGAATGCACCGGTCGATGCCCGCTACGCGCGCCTGAACGACGCCGCGGGAAAGCCTTATTTCGTGCTGAAGGCGGCCAATGGTGAGCCGCTTGGAAAAAGCGAGACCTACTCATCGGCGGCCGCGCGGGACCAGGGGATCGAGGCGGTGAAGGCCGCGGCGCCGGGCGCACCAACCAAGGCGTGAAGGTCTCAGCGCGACGTGCTGGTGTAGATGCGGTTGCGCCCTTCCAGGCAGTACGTCTGCGCGTGAAAGATCGGCCGGTTCTGTGCGTAGTGCACCCGGTCGAGCAGCACGTAGAGCTGCGGCTGGCGGTTGCCGCGGTCCCAGCCGATGGCACTGGAGTGGACCGCGTGGTATTCCACCTCGGTGCGGTCCGTGCGCACGCCCAGGCGCGCGAAGATGTCCACGAACGACATCGAGAACAAGGTCTCGTCGAGCACCTCGGGGAACAGGCTGTCGACGTAGCGGTCGTAGCCATAGCTCAGCAGTTCGTCGTCGCTGTAGATCGCGCGCTCGGTGTAGAGCACGCGCGCGCCAGCGGGCAGCTCCAGCTTGTGGGTTTCCTCGGGCGTGCCGGCGCGGCGTTCCAGCCTGTGCAGCACGATGCGCGGCGTGCGGCCCTGGCCCCTGATCGACTCGGTGAGAGACTCGAAGTGGCCCATGCCCATGGACGCGGGCGGCGGCGGGGGTGGGCTCACGATGGTGCCCACGCCACGCTGGATGCGCAGCAGGCCCTCCGTCACCAGGCGGCTGATGGCCTCGCGGATGGTGTTTCTCGACACCGCATACGTGCCGGCCAGCGCGGTCTCGGCCGGGATGGCCTGGCCCGGCGACCATTCGCCGGCCGACAGGCGCCGGCGCAGGTCCTGCGCCAGTCGGTCGGGCAGGGTCAGGACGTCAGCTCGGCCCATGACTTGCGCTCGCCGGCGAAGTTCCTGTAGACCTGCTCGCCGGCCACGATGGGCTCGAAGCGCGGCACCTCGCCAGCCGGCGCGAAGTCGCGCGGGTCGATCACCTGGTGGTAGTTCGGGTGGATGAACAGCGGGATCGAATAGCGCTCGCGGCCCGAGCGGTTGATCACCCGGTGCAGCGCCGACTTCAACCGGCCGTTGCTCCAGCGCGTGAGCAGCTTGGCGACGTTGAGCACGATGGCCTCTTCGTCGGGCACCACGGGCAGCCAGTCCTTGTCCGGGCCGAGCACTTCGAGGCCTCCGTTCATGTCCTGGATCAGCAGCGTGATCAGGCCCTGGTCTTCGTGCGCGCGCACGCCTTCGTCGGCGATGTGCTGCACCACTTCCTGCGGCGGGTAGTGGACCACGCGCATGTTGGAGTAGGTGTTGCGCGACACGTTGGCGAAGAAGTCCGCCGGCGCACCCAGGTGCAGCGCAAACGCCTGCAGCACCGATTCGCCGACCCGGAACATGTCGTGGTAGCAGGTCTCGAGGCGCTCGCGGAAACCGGGCACGTCGGGCCAGGGCGTGGCCGCGTAGAACGGCAGCGGCAGCAGGGCCGGGTCGATCGGCGGGATCGGATGGCCCATGCTGAAGGCCTCCTGTCCGCTGGGCTTCTGGCCTGGCTTCGCGTTGTCGAACATCGGCTGGAAGCCGCGGTTGGTCTTGCGCTCCTGGTACGGCGCCTTGGCTTCCTCGCTTTGGCCGAAGAAGGCTTCGGCGGCCCGGAAGGTCTCGGCGATGACCGCGGGCGACACGCCGTGGCCCACCAGTTTCATGAAGCCATAGGTCTCGGCGGCGCGGCCCATGTCGTGGGCGATGGCCTGGCGCGCGGCCGGGTCGTCGCCGAAGAGCGGCGAGATGTCGATGGTCGGGATCGCGTGCGCGGCGGTGGTGGTGCTCATGGGTGCTCTCTCAATTGGCCTTG
The DNA here is from genome assembly GCF_042697355.1 of Hydrogenophaga sp. UC242_50. Classification (NCBI taxonomy): domain Bacteria; kingdom Pseudomonadati; phylum Pseudomonadota; class Betaproteobacteria; order Burkholderiales; family Comamonadaceae; genus Hydrogenophaga; species Hydrogenophaga sp. UC242_50. Next base: position 4,869,425 of record NZ_CP170553.1, on the reverse strand, counting down.
ATGCCCGGGTTGAACGCGTTGGTCATCATCTCGGTGACGGGGGCCACCGACTTGATCTGGTCGTATTCCTTGTAGAAGGCCATGGTGTCCTCCCACACCTTGGGGTCCATCCACAGCAGGCCGCGCGCGCGCGTGTCGGCGCTCTGGTTCAGCGGGTTCTGCACCTTCATGCGCCAGGCGAGCTTGTCGGCGCGCTCGATCTGCTGCGGGTAGGCATCGACCAGCTTCACCGCCTCGGCCGGGTGGTCGATGGTGAACTTCAGGCCCCTGGCCACGGCGCGCACCACCTTGCGCACGGTTTCGGGCTTTTCCTTGATCATCCTGCCGCTCGTGAAGAGCGTGTCGCCGTAGGAGGCCACGCCGTGTTTCGAGAAGCGCAGCACTTTCCAGGTCTTGCCCTTCAGGTGCGCGGGCGCGTCGGCCTTGGCGGCTTCCAGTTCGACCTGGTAGGTCTGGTTGTGCAGATGGCCCGTGAAGTAATCGACCTTGCCGACCAGCAAGGGCTCGGCGTTCGCCAGCACGGTCTCGACCTTGACCTTCGACAGATCGAGGTTGTTGCGTTCGGCCAGGGCCTTCAGGAACATCTCACCATCGGCCTGGATGCCCACGCGCTTGCCTTCGAGGTCCTTCGGCGCGGGATCCGGTTCGCCGGGGTTGCCCAGGCCGATGTACACGTAGGGCAGCTCCTGGATCAGCGCGCCGATCGCCACCACATCCACCGGCGACGGCGCCAGGCGCGCCGACATGATGAACGAATGGGCCATGACCCCGAACTGGGCCTGGCCCACGCCCACCGTGGGGATGGGGTTCTTGCCCGGGCCGCCGTCGATGAAGCTGACCTTGATGCCTTCTTCCGCGAAGTAGCCCTTGGCGTCGGCCACCATGAGTGCCGCGTACTGTCCGTTGCGCAGCCACGAGAGCGCGATCCGGATATCTTCGGTCGGGGCCTGCGCGGCGGCGCCGCTCCAGGTGGTCAGACCCATGGCCAGGGCGGCGGCGAGGCGGATGAAGGGGGCGCGCATGGTGGGGCTCCTTGAAGATCGGACAAGACGGGCAGAAAAGAAATGGCCTGGGAGGGTGCGGATCACTTGCCGCCGGTGCGGCTGCGCTCGCTCCAGTTGATGCGCGCGCCGATCACCTGGACCAGCATGTAGATCGCGTAGGACAGCACGGCGGCCAGCAGCGCCACGGCATACACCTGGTCGCCGCGGTACTGGGCCATGGCGCGGTTGATCACGTAGCCCAGGCCTTCGGAGGAAATCATCCATTCGGCGGCCACCGCGACGATGATGCTGCCGCTGCCGGTGATCTCCTGTGCCGCGAGGATGTAGGGCACGGAGTACGGCAGCCGCACCTTGAGGAACACCTTCCACGGACTCACGTCGAGGATGCGCATGCGGTCCAGCACCACGGGGTCGACCGCCGCCAGGCCGCGCAGGGTGTTCACCAGCACGGGGAAGAAGCCGGCGATGGTGACGATCGCCACCTTGGTCCACAGGCCGTCGCCCACCGCGAGCACCAGCACCGAGGCCAGCGCCACATAGGGCACGTTGCGGATGGTGATGGCCGCTGGCATGAGCAGGCGGTTGAACATCGGCAGCGAGGTGAACAGCACCGCCAGGCCGATGCCGACCAGGTTGGCGAACAGGAAACCGATCGCCGCCGCGCGCAGCGTGACCATCAGGTGCTGCGTCACGAACGAGGTTTCCTGGGTCAGCACCGCGAGCACCTGCGTGGGGCGCGGGATCACGAACTCCGGCAGCCCCGAGAACGCGATGGCCAGGTACCACAGGCCGAGGATGGAGATCACGGGCAAGGCGATGCGCGAAGCGATCGTCAGCGCGCGCAGCGCCGCGGTGCGCGCGGCGGCGGCAGGCGGCACCGGCGTGACGGCGGCTGGGGTCACGGTGGTGGTGTTCATGCGGCGGCCCTCCATTGGCCGAACAGCAGGCCGCGGATGCGGTCGGTGAGGTCCACGAATTGCGGATCGGTGCGGAAGGCCGCCGTGCGCGGGCGCGGCGAGGGCACGCGGATGTCGGCCAGGATGCGGCCGGGCGCTGGCGAAAACACGATCACGCGATCGGCCAGCAGCACCGCTTCATCGACGTGGTGGGTGACGAACAGCACGGTCTTGGGGCGCGTGGCGAGCTCGGTGCCGAGCCACAGGCCCAACTCTTCGCGCTTCATTTCGTCCAGCGCGGAGAAGGGCTCGTCCATCAGCAGCACCTCGGGGTCGTGCGCGATGGCCGACGCGAAATTCACGCGCTGCAGCATGCCGCCCGAGAGGTGGTGCGGCATCTTCTCTTCGTGTCCCGCCAGGCCGAAGTCGCGCAGCAGGCCGCGCGCGGGCAGGCCGGCGCGACCGGTCACCTTCTGGGTGAACTCGACGTCCTCGATGGCGCGCTTCCACGGCAGCACCGCGGGCCGCTGCGACACCAGGCCCAGTTGGCGCTGGCGCCGCACGGTGGCGGGCGGCAGGCCGCCGATCCGCACCGAACCGCTGCTGGGCTGGTCCAGGTCCGCCACCAGGCGCAACAGCGTGGTCTTGCCACAGCCCGATGGCCCGACCAGGGCGATGAACTCGCCGGCCGCGATGTCGAGGTCGACCGATTCGAGCGCCACGGTGGGACCGAAGCGGCGTGAAACGTTTCTGAGTTGAATGTCTGCGGACATGATGTCTGGACGTCCCCAAAAGTGGGCGGGTTGTTGGACGTCCAATGTCCAAAGCGAGATCCATGCCATGGAAGCGGCCAGGAGCCGCAAGCCAGAACCTTGCTGGTCAGGCAGCAATCTGTCGGCAGGTGATACCCGGTCAGCGCATCTTCGGTGTGTGAAGCGCCACGTAGGCGGCCAAGCCGATCAGCAAGCCCCAGAAGGCACCACCAATGCCCAGCATCTGGACATTGGCGGCCGCGGCGAGAAACGTGATCAGCGAGGCTTCGCGTGTCTTCGCATCGGCCATCGCGGTGGCCAGGCTGCCGCCAATGGTGCCCAGCAACGCCAGGCCCGCCAGGGTGGCGATGAACGTGGCCGGCAAGGCCATGAAGACGGCCGCCAGCGTCACGCCGAAGACGCCGACCAGGATGTAGAGCACGCCCGCCGCCATGCCGGCGACCCAGCGCTTCGAAGGGTCTTCATGTGACGCCTTGCCCGTGCAGATGGCCGCCGTGATGGCCGCCACGTTGAAGGCATGCGAGCCGAAGGGCGCCATGAGCAGGGACCCCAGGCCGGTGACCGCCACGATGGGGTTGGCGCTCGTGCGGAAACCGTCGTTTCTCAGCACCAACATGCCGGGCATGTACTGCCCCGTGAGCGTGATGAGGAAGAGCGGCAGGGCCAGGCTCAACAGGGCGTGGACGCTGAAGACGGGCTGCGTGAACACGGGGCTCGCCACGCGGAGTTCGAGTCCGCCGAGGTCCACCCGCCCTTGCGCGAGCAGGTAGGCCAGGCCGAGCAGGAGGACGCCCACGATCGCGTAGCGCGCGCTCAGCCGTTTGAGCGTGAGGTACGTGCCGATGAGAAGGCCCGCGAGCCATGGGTCGAGGCTCATGCCTGCGAAGGCGCCGATGCCGAACTGCAGCAGGATGCCCGCCAGCAGGCCCGCGGCGATCCCTGGCGGGATCCACCGGATGAGCTTCTCGAAGCCACCGGTCAGGCCGAGCACCACGAAGGCCGCCGCCGACATCAGGTACGCACCGACCGCCTCCGCGTACGAGGTGGTGGCGCAATGCCGTGACCAGGAAGGCGGCCGCTGGCGTGGACCAGGCGGTGATGATGGGCTCGCGGCTGAACCAGCTCAGCAGAACGCCCGTGACGCCCACGCCAATGGAAACGGACCACACCCACGAGGCGGTCATCTCCGGACTCAGGCCGGCGACCTTGGCCGCCTGGAACACCAGGATGAACGTGCCGCCGTAGTTGACGATGACCGAGACGATCCCCCGCGACCACGGGGTGGGTGAGATCACGGACGTGAAAGCGAGGGGCGGCGGTTGACATGGTCTGCGGGACATCCTGTGGGCGAAGGCGGGGACACGGTTGAAAGCCTGGTTTTTACGGGGAAATTGGTCGGTTGTGTCCAGCCATTTTTGACACATCTATCAGACCATTTGGGCGATGCCTGAATGGTAGGATCCGGTCGATTGAATCCAAAAACACCACCAGACCAATTGTTCAAGCATGCCCAGCTCGAATCCGTGAAGGCCTGGATCGGTGACCCCGCCCAGCGTGCCTTGCCGCTGCATGCGCGGATTCAGCGCGCCATCCGGCAGCTGATCCTCGATGGGGTCCTGGATGCCGGCAAGCCACTGCCTGCGTCCCGGATGCTGGCGATGTCCCTGGAGGTTTCGCGCGACACCGTGGAGGCCGCTTACGGCCAACTGCACGCCGAGGGCTTCATCGAGCGCCGGGTGGGCAGCGGCAGTTTTGTGTCGGGGCGCGCGCGGAGGTCGCCCAGCCGCCATGCCGCGCGGCGCCCGAGCACGCAGCGGGAAGCCGCGCGCCTGAGTGAACGTGGCGCCGCGATGTTCCGGCAAGGTGGCGTGCGGGAGTTCCTCGGTTCGCGCCCTTTTGCACCTGGCGTGCCGGAGACGCGGTCTTTCCCCATCCAGGTGTGGGAGCGCCTGCAGCGGCAGGTCTTGAAGGAGCACGGCAGCCAGGCCCTGGCCCATGGGCCCGCGCAGGGCGTGGAGTCCTTGAGGCGGGCCATTGCCGACCATGTCAACCTCGAGCGCGGGGCCCATGCGAGCCCTGAGCGTGTGCTGATCCTCACCAGTTCGCAGCAGGCGCTCACCCTGTGCGCGAACGTGCTGCTGGATGCCGGCGACAGGATCTTCGTCGAGGACCCCGTCTACCACGGGGCGCGCAAGGCGTTCGATGCGGCGGGTCTCGAATGCGTTCCCGTTCCCCTGGACGCCCAGGGCATGCGGACCGACCACCTGCAGGCGTCGGGCGTGCCCGGCAAGGCCGTCTTTCTGACGCCCTCTCATCAGTTCCCCACGGGCGCGACGCTGGCGCTGGACCGTCGCCTGGCGGCGATCGAGTGGGCTCGGCGAAACCAGGCGTGGATCCTGGAAGACGACTACGACAGCGAGTTCCACTACGCCGGCAAACCCACGGCCTGCGTCCAGGGGCTGGATGCCCATGAGCGGACCCTCTACATCGGCACCTTCACCAAGTCGCTGTTTCCGGGCCTGCGCATTGGCTACATGGTGCTGCCCGCGCCGCTCGTGGAGCCCATGACCGCCGCGCGCACGCTGTTGGACGGGCACAGCGCCCCGATTCCCCAGCTCACCCTGGCCCGGTTCATGGAAGGCGGGCACTTCGGGGCGCACGTGCGCAGCATGCGAGGGATCTATGCCGGGCGCCGCGACAGGCTGGCCGATCTGCTGGGCCGGCACCTGGCCGGATGGCTGGAGCCTCATGTACCGGCTGGCGGGCTGCAGATGCCTTGTCTGCTGAAAGGCGGGATGCCCGAGCGTGACGTCGTCGATGCGGCTGGCCGCGCGGGCCTGGACCTGCTGGGCCTGAGCGGGCTTTACGTGGGCCGCCAGCAGACCCCGGGTTTCGTGATGGGGTTTGCCGCGCACACCCCGGCGGAACTGGACGCCGCCGTGAAGAAGCTCAGGAAAGTCTTCGAAACATGGGGCCGCTAGCGCAAGGCCCCCGCCGAGGCGCGCGATCGCCATCGAAAAGGAACAGGCAATGAAACCATCGGCCAACGGCCTGCTGACGCAGGTGTCCATCGTCCACCTGATCAGCCACCTGCACATCATGGCGGTGCCCGCCATGCTGCCCTTGCTGCCCGCTGCCATGCAGGTGGGCTTCGTGGAGCTCGGTGTCGCGATTGGCGTGTTCAACGTCGTTTCGGCCGTGGTGCAGGCCCCCCTGGGCTTCCTCGTGGATCGTTGGGGTGCCCGACGGATGTTGATGGCCGCGCTCGTGCTGGGTGCCGCCGCGTTCGCGCTGGTGGCCGCCGTGCCCACCTACCCGGCGCTGCTCGTGGCGACTGCCATCGCGGGCCTGGCGAACGGTGTGTACCACCCCGCCGACTATTCGCTGCTCTCGCGGGGCATCGCGCACGAGCGCATGGGCCGGGCATTCTCGATTCACACCTTCGCCGGGTTCCTGGGGGGCGCGCTGGCGCCGCCCCTCATGGTCGGCGCGGCACTGGCCTGGTCGCCTCGCTGGTCGTTCGCCATCGCGGCCCTGGCCGGCGCCATCGGGTTCGCGGTCCTGCTTCTGGGCGGTCGCGAGCCGGTGGTCCAGGCCAGCGCATCGCCGCGCGCAGCCGAACGGCCGCGAACGGGTTCCGCGATGGCGCCGGTGCGCACCCTCGCGGTGCTCACGCTGCTGTTCACCATGCTCAGCCTGAGCACCGGTGCCATCGAGCGGTTCTCGGTGTCGGCTCTGGTGCAGGGGTTCGATGTCTCGCTCGGCGCGGCCAACCTCGCCTTGACGGTGTTTCTGTTCGCCAGCGCGATCGGGGTGCTCGCCGGTGGGGTGCTGGCCGACCGCACCGCCCGCCATGGCCACGTGGCGGCGGCCGCGTTCGCGATGGCCGCGATGCTGGTGGTGGGGGTCATCCAGGTCCCGCTCTCCGCGCCGGCGCTCGCCGTGGCCTATGGCGCCATCGGGTTCCTGAGCGGCATCGTCGCCCCCTCCCGGGACATGCTGGTTCGCGCGGCCTCACCGGCGGGCGCCGAAGGCAAGACCTTCGGCATCGTGTCCACCGGTTTCAATGTGGGGGGTGTCATCGGCCCGGTTCTGTTTGGCTACCTGCTCGACAAAGGCCTGGCCAGTGGCGTCCTGTGGGCCTCGGTGTGTTTCATGGCGATCACGACGGCCATGGTCCTGTTCCAGGAGCGGAAGGAACCCATCCGTCCCGCGCTGGTCCGGCGCTGACGCCGGTTGCCGCGCGCTGGCGAAAGGTATCAAGCGCACACAAAGATTGAATTGGACGGCCAGGGGGGCCGTTTCTAGACTGCGTGCAGTTTGGAAACGGAACAACCCCTATGCAAATGAATGGCATCGTTGGCTACCTGCTCACCCCTTGCGATGCAAGCGGCCAGGTGGACCACGCTCTCCTGGCTCGACATGTCGAGCGTCTCGTGAACCTGGGGGTGCACGGCCTCGCACCGCTGGGCAGCGTGGGCTGTCTGCCCTACCTGGGTGACGGCGAGCGCGACGCCGTCATCCGCACGACCGTGGCGGCCGCGGCCGGCCGCGTTCCGGTGCTCGCGGGGGTGTCCAGCCTGGGCACCGCCCAGACGATTCGCCATGCCCGGTTCGCGCAGGAGGCCGGGGCCAGCGCCATCCAGGTGCTGCCCAGCACGTACTGGACGCTGACGGAGGCGGAGATCTTCGAGTACTACCGGCAGGTCGCGGAAGCGGTCTCCATCCCGGTGATGGTCTACAACAACCCGTTCACCACCGGCCTGGACCTGCCGGTCGATTTTCTGCGCCGGCTCACGGCCTTGCCGAACGTCTCGCTCATCAAGGAAGCCAGTCCCGACGGGACCAAGATCGCACGCCTGCGGGAGGCCTGTCCCGATCACGTCGGCATCTTCGTCGGCCTGAACCGCATGGCACAGCGGGGATTCCAGGACGGCGCGGCGGGCTGGTGCACGGCCGCGCCCAACGTCTGCGCGTCCTTCATTCTCAACTTCCATCGCTGCATGGCCGCTGGCGATGTCGCCGGCGCCCAGCGCTGGTTCGCCCGCCAGTCCGAGCTGCTGAATTTCCTGATGGACCACGGGCTGCCGCGCACCGTCACGGCCGGGCTCGAGCTCTGCGGTGTGCCGGCGGGGCGGCTGCGTGCGCCCTTGTCCCCTTTGACGCCAGCGCTCCACACGGCGATGAAAGACATTCTTGAAACCATGGAGATCATCTGATGACCCGCATCCTTCGCCGCCTGGCGGCATCTTGCCTGGCCGCTGCCGCGGTCGTGACCACCGCGCACGCGCAGAACTACCCCACTCAGCCGGTTCGCCTGGTGGTGCCTTTCGGTGCGGGCGGTGTCACCGACATCACCGCGCGCGTGTTCGCCGAGGGGCTGTCCCGTGAACTCGGTCAACCGGTCGTGGTGGAGAACCGCGCTGGCGCGGGGGGCGGCATTGCGGCCGGTGTCGTCGCCAAGTCCCGGCCCGATGGGCACACGCTGCTGGTCATCACCAATGGCATGTTCGCGGTCAATCCCCTGATCTATCCCAGCCTGGCCTACGACCCCCGGAAGGACTTCACGTACGTTGGCATGCTGGCGAACACGCCCACCATCCTCGCGGTCCATCCGAACAGTCCGTACGCTTCGCTGCCCGAACTGATGAAAGCCGCGGCGGCCGAGAAGGACAGGCTCAGTTTCTCGACGGCGGGCGAGGGCTCGGACAACTACCAGGTCCTCCAGTTGCTTCAGCAGGCGACGGGCACCCAGCTGCTGCCGGTGCCCTACAAGAGCGGCAGCGAGTCCTTGACGGCGGTGATCACCCGCACGGTGGATGTCACGGCGATTTCGGCGGTGACGGCGGTCAGCTTTGTCGAGTCCAAGCAGATCCGCCCGTTCGCGGTCACCTCCTCCAGGCGCCTGGCCCATCTGCCGGACATCCCGACGGTCAAGGAGGCGCTGGGCAAGAGCGTGGAAGGCGGCTCGCTCTCGGGCGTCGCGGCACCCGCTGGAACCCCCGCGGAGGTGGTGAAGCGGCTCAATGCCGCGATCGCCAAGGTCGCCGCCAGCCCCCTGGTGCAGGAGAAGATCTACTCGAAGGGCAGCGAAGCGGTCGACCCCACGCAGGCCGCTTTCGAAAAACGGGTTCGCGATGAACAGGCGAAGTGGGCCGCGCTGCTGAAGCCGGCGGCCAGGTAGGCGCGAGAGCGCCGCGCGGCTTCAGAAACCGGGTGGCGCTGCCAGCACGTCGCGGGCCGTGTCCACGAACCAGGGCACGGCCGGGTTGATCGATCTGGAGGGCGTCGCCAGGGCCAGGGGGTAGGTCAAGGCCTGGTCTTCAGAGTCGGTCAGCGGCACGAAGCGCACGTGGTCGATGGCGATGCGGCGCGAGGCCTGGGGCACGATGGCAATGCCCAGGCCCGCCGCGATGAGGGGCAGGGTGATCAAGGCATGCGAAGACTCCTGGAGCGCCTTGGGGTGGAAGCCGTCGCGCCGGCACAGGGCCATGACCTCGCCCGCGAAACCCGGGCTGTCGGAATGGGCCAGGGTCACCAGCGTCTCTTCGCCCAATTCGGAGAGCCTGACGGTTTTCCGGTTCGCGACAGGGTGGTGGGACGGGACCGCCAGGACCAGGTGCTGCCGGGGCAGCGCCATCCACTCGATGCCGGGGACACCGGAAGAGGGCGGCACCAGAAAAGCGGCATCGAGTTCGCCCCGTTGCAGCTCACCCAGGATCCCCACGGTGCTGCCACTGCTCAGGTGCAGGCGAACCGAAGGAAAGCTGGCCGCGAAACGGTGCAGCAGGACGGGCAGCAGTTCCAGCGATGCACTGGGGACGGAACACACCCGCAAGCTGCCGATGCGGCCCTGGTCGGCATCGCGCGTGGCCTTGATCGCGGCCTCGGCGCCATCGAGGAGGCGTTGGGCTTCGCCGAGAAAGACGCCACCCGCCATGGTCAGGCGAACGCCCAGGCGATCGCGCTCGAAGAGCTGCACGCCCAGATCGGACTCCAGCCGCTTGATGGCAATGCTCAGAGGGGGCTGCGTCATGTTCAGGCGTTCGGCGGCCTTTCGGTAGTTGAGTTCGGTCGCCAGCACGACGAATTGGCGCAGTTGTCTGAGGTCCATGGGGTGTCTCCACAGTGGATTTTTGTATCCAGTAATTTTTCGCGAGCGTTCCTAGAATGCCGCTTCTTTTTAACAGGAGTCCCTTCATGAGCATTGTTGATTCGACCGTCGTCCCGCTGGTCCACCAGATGCCCCAGTACCGCCGCCCGGAAGACATGGGGTGGGAGATGGGGCGTTTCAAGAACAAGACCAAGTTCCTGTTCCACACGCGGCCCGAGTGCCCGACAGAACCCAATGCCGGCTTCCTGCGCTACGAGCCTGGCGCGGGATTCAAGCTGCACAAACACGATTTCGCGCAGGTCTGGTATGTGATCGAGGGCGAGTTCGACATGGGTGGCAAGTTGTTCGGCCCGGGCACGGTGGTCTTCCACCCGGACCCCCACATCGAAGAGGCGCTCACCACCGAGACCGGCGGCACGATTTTCTTCGTCCAGTACCAGGGGCCCACCAGCGGGGCGCGCCCCGTCTACGAGGGGCGCATGAACATCCAGGGTGATGTCCCGGAACTGACCGCGTCGGATCTCGAGCGCTGAGCACCACAGCAGCGGTCCATTTTCAGAACTCCAAAGAGGCAAAACCGTGTTCATGTCCTTCTTCCAAAAGGTGCTGGTCGGCACCATGCTCGCGATCCACCTGATGGGTCCCACCCACGCTGCCGAGCACTGGCCGACCCGGCCCATCACGCTCGTGGTGCCGTTTGGTGCGGGTGGCATCACCGATGTCACGGCCCGCACGGTCGCGAAGCTGCTTCAGGAAGAGCTCGGGCAGCCCGTCGTGGTGGACAACAAGCCTGGCGCGGGCGGCAACATCGCCGCCGGCAGCGTCGCGCGCGCCAAGGCCGATCGCCACACGCTGATGGTGATGACCAATGGCATGGTGGCGGTCAATCCGCTGATCAACAAGGCGCTCAATCACGACGCCATCAAGGACTTCACCTACATCTCGATGATCGCCAACACGCCCCTGGTGCTGGTGGTGTCCGAGAAGTCGCCCATCCGCGATCTGCGCTCTTTGGTCGCGCTGGCCAGGCAGCAGCGCGAAGGTGTCGCGTTCGCGAGTTCAGGACTGGGGACGTCGATCCACCAGGTGCTCGCGTCGCTGCAGCAAGCCACCGACACCACCTTCCTGCACGTGCCCTACAAGAGTGGGGCGGAGGCCGCCAATGCCTTGCTGTCGGAGGCGGTGCAGGTCACGGCGGTCGAGACGGTGGTGGTGGGGCCCTTTGTCGAGTCGGGCAGGATGCGCCCGCTGGGCGTCACCTCGAGCCAGCGCGTGCCGAGACTGCCGAACATCCCGACCGTCGCCGAGCAGCTCGGCGCGGAGTTTGACGTGGGGTCCATTTCCGGCGTGGTCGCACCCGTTGGCACCCCCCCGGCGATCGTCAAGAGGCTGGAGGAGGCCATGGCCAAGGTGCTCAGGAGCGAAGGCATGCAGGTGCTGTTCATGCAGGGCGGCCAGCCCATGCCGGCGGGCGCCGAAGCCTTTCAGACACGCATGCGCAAGGAGGTCGCGGAATGGAAGGACGTTTTCGGCGTTCGCTAACGAGGCGGGAGCGTGCGGATGGATAAGCGAGAGCCTGGCGAGACGGACCGGTTGCAGCAGCTGGTCGAGTCGATCGCGGCGAAGATCTTCAACGGCACCTATGCGCCAGGACAGAAGCTCCGGCAGGAGACCCTGGCGGAGGAGTACGACGTCAGCCGCACGCCGGTGAGAGAGGCGCTTCGGCAGCTCGAGATCAAGGGGCTGGTCGTCCAGCAAAGGCGCTATGGCGCCACGGTGCTTGCCCCCACCACCAAGGACATCGGCGCCAACTACTGGTTGCGCGGGGAGCTCGAGGGGATGGCGACGGAGCTGGCGGCCCGATGGATATCGGACGCCGACCTGCATCGGTTGCAGATCGTCCATGCCGAATGCGTGGCGTCGGTTCGAGCCCTCCATGAGACGGTCAACGCCGCGGGCGGTGCGCCCTGTCCGACGGCGGCCGAGCCCATGCGCCACTGGGTGGTCAAGAACCAGGCGTTTCATGCGCTGATCTACAGCGCCTGCGGCAATGCCTCGCTGGAACGCAGCATCCGCGATCTGCATCTGGACTACACCCGGAACATCCTCAACATGACCGTGTTGGGCATGCACGAGTCCCGGATGCGAAAGAACATCGAGCACCACGCCGCCATCGTCGAGGCCTTGGTGGCGAGAGACGCACTGGCTTCCAGAGACGCGATGCGGACCCACATCCAGGCGTCCGGGGCGTTCGTCGTGGACTGGCTGGAGAAGCGGCCCGCCCCCCGGCGATCGCGCACAGGCCGGCGCTTCTGAGGCGCCGACGATCACCGGTGCCTCAGGGCTCGCGCGGGCAACCGCTGCCGGGCCTGCCGTCCAGGTGGGGCATCAGCACCGGCGCCATGGAGCGCAGGATCTGCACCGGCAGGCCGGAGGTGAAGCGGTAGCCGGCCGCGTCCGGTCCGATCACATAGGCGGTCACGCTGCCGAAGTGCCGTGGTCCCAGGTAGAACACGAAGGTGGCCGTGCGGTTCAGGGCCACGCCACCGCGCCGGTTCACCACCACGCGGTTGTCGCCGGTGCCGGTCTTGCCTCCGGGCGACAGGTCTTCTCCCGAAGCCGACTGAAAACTGCCCGAGAGCCGGCGGGCGGTGCCGGCTTCCACCACTTCCGACAAGGCTTTCTTCAAGGCCTGGGCCACCTCGGGCGCCATGACGCGCTCACCTTCCGTCGGCGTGGGCCGCAGCGCGGTTTCCCACGGCGTGCCCTGCGCGAAACGCAGGTCGGCGATGCGCAGCGTGGGCCGGCGCACCCCGCCGTTGACGATGATGCCCATCAGCTCGGCCAGGGCGGCGGGCCGGTCCCCGGAGCTGCCCAGGGCCGTGGCGCAGCGACGGCACCAGATGGCCGAAGGGGTAACCCAGCCGGGTCCAGCGGCGGTGGATTTCCAGGAAGGCTTCCACCTCCAGCATGGTGTGGATGCGGGCATCCTGCGCGTCCTTCGCGCGCGTGCGGAACAGCCAGCGGTAGACCGCCTGGCGCTCGGCGGCGCTGGCGGCGACCGCCTCGTCCAGCGTGGCCCGAGGGTGTTGCCGGCGGTAGGCCACCAGCCAGAGTTCCAGCGGGTGCACGCGGGCCACGTAGCCCCGGTCCGGCAGGTCGAGGGCGTCGAGCGCGAAGCGCTCGTACAGCTGCGCCACGCGCGGCGCCTCGGGCGCCTTGTCGCCCAGGCGGGCCGAGAGGAAGGCGCCCAGGGCTTCGGGCGATGCCGTGGGCTCCAGGTAGCGGAACACCGCGGTCAGCCGGTCGGCGCCGGGGCGCAGGCCGTCGAGCAGCATGTCGCTCAGCTCGGTCGGGGTGCGGTTGTCGGTCTTGCGCCAGAAGCGGCGCAGGAAGGCCTGGCCTTCGCGGTCGGCGAACAGGGCCAGGTAGGTGTCGCGGCGCGGATCGAGGTGGTCCTCCAGCAGCCGCGCGGTGTCGCCGGGCCCCTGGTACATGGTGTGGCGCACGATCTCGCGCAGCAGGCGCACGAAGGGCAGGTTGATGGAGGCCTGCATGGCCTCGCGCAGGCTGGGTTGTCGCGCGTCGTCCTTCTTGTTGAAGTTGTTGAAGCTGTGCAGGCCGCCGCCGGTGAAGAACTGCTCGTGCGGGCTGGCGGAGAAGCGCCGGTCCATCGCCGCTTCCAGCATCGCGCTCAGGCCGTGGTCGTTCGGGCCCGACAGGTAGTCCACGGCCCAGCGGCTCAGGCTGTCCTGCGGGCTGACCTCGGTGGCTTTCAGCGCGGCGGGTTCCAGCGGCGCGAGCCGGGCGTGCAGCTCGGCGACCAGCTCCAGGTAGGTCGCCAGCACCCGCAGCTTGGCGGTGGAGCCCAGCTCCAGCTTGCTGCCTTCGTTGATGTCCAGCGGCTGCTGCGTCGTGTCGGTCTGCACCCGCACCAGGTTGCCTTGCGGCGTGCTTTCCAGCAGGGTGAAGCTGTAACGCACCTCGCCCAGGGTGTCGGGCTGCAGCAGGCGCTCGCCCATCAGCTCCTGCGAGCGGGCGAAGGCCGGCTCGGTCAGGCGCCCGAGGTAGGTGCTGACCGCGTCCTGCAGCTGGCCGTTCAGCGTGGTGCTGGCCTGGGCGTCGAGCCGGTCCAGGCTGTAGAGCGAGGTGCCGAGCAGGCCGGCCAGCCGGGTGCGCACGGCGGTCGTGCCCTTGCTCGCCGCGGCCGGCAGCAGCGGCGGGTTCTTGGCGATGTCGCGGAACACCAGCTTCTGCCGCAGGGCGGCGTCGCGCCAGGCGGCGTCGATGATGCCGGCCTCGGTCAGCAGGCGCAGGTGGGCGTCGGTGGCGCGGTCGAGTTCCTGGCGGCCCTGCGCGAGGTACCACGAGGGCCGGCGGTGGGCGATCATCAGCGCCACCGCCTGGCGCAGGACGCGGCCACGGGCCGCGCCGTCGCCAGGGGCCGAGAGCGCGGCCATGGCGCGATCGAAGTCGGTGCCGAACCACACCCACAGGCCGTCGCCCAGGCCATGCACCTCGCCATGGCGGGGCGCCGCCGACAGCGGCACCGTGTTGAGGTAGTCCAGCACGAGCTGGCGGCGCACCGGCAGCGTGTCGGTGCCTTGCTGGTAGGCCCGCACCGAGGCCGAGGCCATCTGCCGCAGTTTCTCGCGCGCGTCGTGCGTGATGCCGCCGGGCGAATGGCGGTACTTCTCGATCTGCGTGGCCAGCGTGCTGCCACCGTGGGCGTCGATGTCGGGATCGATGTGGCTGCCCAGTTGCGCGAGCACCGCGCGCGTGAATCGCAGCCAGTCCACCGCCGGGTTCATCTGCGGGCGCTCGGGGTCGAGCAGGTCGCGGTTCTCGATGAAGAGCAGGGCCTGCACCACCACCGCGGGCACGCTCTCGAAGCTCTCGAAGCGCCGGTAGGGGTAACGGAAGGCGTGCAGCGATTCCCGGCTGCAGTCGAACACGGTCAGGCCGGTGTGGGTCTTCTCCGCGTAGGGGGCGAACCAGCCGCGCTCCAGGTGGGTTCGCAGGGCATCGTCCTGGCGCGACTGCTCCGCGATCTCGAAGCCGCGCTCCTGCAGGCGGGTGGTGAAGGCCGGAAGGCTGGTGTAACCCATGCGTTCGTCGAACGGGCCGTGCGTGGGGAACCGGATGGGGTCGGCCGGACCGGGGGCGACGTGGGAATTCAGGGTGGCCGCATAGCCGTGCAGTTCCCGCGCCTGCCAGTGCGAGGTCTGCATCTCCCGGCGCAGCAGCAGCGCGGCCACCGCGCCCAGGATCAGGAGGACCAGCAGGAGCACCCGCCACCGCAGGCGAAAGCCGGGTGGGCGCTGGTACCCGGGTGGGTCACCGGCGTGGCCCTTGTTGGGCGCTGCCTCCATCTGTGGTTCGACCATGCTGTGTTCCATTGGCTTCAAAGCCCCTGTGCGGATCCTGTGCGTGTGTGGACCGTGCCCAGGGTCATCTTGCACCTGCGCGGGTGCGCTGTCGGGCAGACCGGACCGGCGGCGACGCCACCGCGACGGGGACGGGTGCGGTGTGATGGCTGTCACGCCTGCGGGGTGCGGTGCGCTCGGCGGCGACCTGGCGAACCAGTCGCCAGGCCAGCTCCGCCGGGGGGGTCAAGGTCCGGTGGGCGCGGCGCACCAGCGCGATGTGCCGGTCGATGCGGGGCAGCAGCGGGCGCATCACCAGGCCCTGCAGCCCCGCGGGCGGCAAGGCCAGCATGGGCACGACCGAGATGCCCAGGCCGGCGTCCAGCATGCGGAAGATGGTGGTGACGTGGCCCACTTCCTGCGCCACGGAGGCCTCCACGCCGTGCAGGCGCAAGGCCTCGTCGATCAGGCCCCGGCTGCCGGAGGCGTGGTCCAGCAGCACCAGCGATTCGCCGGCCAGATCCGCCCATTTCGCGCCTCGGCGCCGGGCCAGGCGGTGTGAAGGCGGGCAGACGAGGCAGAAGGGCTCGGACAGGATGGTCTCGGCCTGCAGGTCGTCGCGCGCGCCTGTGTCGATCACCACACCGAAGTCCACCTCACCCGCGAGCACGCTGGCCAGGGCATCGTGCTGGATGCGATCCAGCAGCAGCAGGTCCAGCCCCGGGTGTTCGCTGCGGCAGCGCGCGATGCATTCGGGCAGCAGGTTGGCCGACAAGGTCGGGCTGCTGGCCACGCGAACCCGGCCATGGCGCTGCGTGGCCTGGCCTCGCGACTCCTGCAGCACGGCATCCAGGTCTTCCAGCACGCGTTCGAGTTGCACGGCCAGGCTGCGGCCGGCATCGGTCAGCACCACCTCGCGCGTGGTGCGGTCGAGCAGCTTGAGCCCGAGGTGCTGTTCCAGTTCGGTCACGCAGCGGCTGACCGCGGGTTGGGACAGGCCGATGTGGGTGCCCGCCCGCGTGAAGCTGCCCTGCGAGGCGACGGCCTTGAAGACCCGCAACTGCCGCAAGCTGACATTCATTTGATATTGGTATCAATGGATCCGATAAATTCATTTTACTGTCGTCGGCGGCTGCGGTTCAATGGCCGTCCCACCGATTGACACGCGCGACGCCGCGCGCCCCTGCCATGGCCCGTTCCCGGCTGCTGCCCGACAACTTCACGCTGTACCTCGTTGCGACCGTCGTTCTGGCCAGCCTGTTGCCGGCCCGAGGCGGGTTCGCCCAGGCGCTGAGCTGGGCCACCACGGTGGCGGTGAGCCTGCTTTTCTTTCTGCACGGAGCGAAGCTCTCGCGAGCGGCCATCTGGGCGGGCATCGGGCACTGGCGCCTGCAGCTGATGGTGGTGTCCACCACCTTCGTGCTGTTTCCCTTGCTCGGCTGGGTGCTGGCGCCGCTGTTGCGGCCGCTGGTGACGCCCCACCTCTACATGGGCATCCTGTACTTGTGCGCGCTGCCCGCCACGGTCCAGTCGGCGATCGCGTTCGCCTCCATGGCGCGCGGCAACATTCCCGCGGCCGTCTGCAGCGCCTCGGCCTCGACCTTGCTGGGCGTGGTTCTCACGCCCCTCGTGCTCGGTCTGCTGCTGACGCACAACGCCGCCATGGGCGATCCCTTGCAGGCCGTGGGCCGCATCAGCGTGCAACTCCTGCTGCCCTTCATTGCCGGCCATCTGATGCGGCCCTGGGTGTCGGGTTTCCTGCAGCGCCGCGCCTCCATCATGAAAGTGGTGGACCAGGGCTCCATCCTGCTGGTGGTGTACGCGGCGTTCAGCCACGCCGTCATCGCCGGGTTGTGGTCGCAACTGCCGCTGACGGCCCTGCTGGGCCTGCTGGCCGTGTGCGCGGTGCTGCTGGCGCTGGTGCTCACGCTCACGGTCTGGGGCAGCCGCCGGCTGGGCTTCTCGAAGGAAGACGAGATCGCCATCGTCTTCTGCGGATCGACCAAGAGCCTGATCAGCGGCGTGCCCATGGCCAACGTGCTGTTTGCCGCGCCCGTGGCGGGCGCGATCGTGTTGCCGCTGATGGTGTTTCACCAGATGCAGCTGATGGTGTGCGGGGTGATGGCGCAGCGGTATGCGCGCCGGCAGGGCGATCAGGCCACGGCGGTCGAGGGCCTCACCCCGTCAGCGCCGGCGCTCAGGCGCTGAGGGGCTTGCGCGCGCCGTAGTCGCCCCGAAGAACACGCTCGAACCAGTCGCGGATCTGCTCCCCCAGATCGTTGCAGGCGGTGTTGAACTGGGCCACGGCGCTGACGTGGTTGTGGTCCATGAGCTGGATGACGCGGGGCATGGGGCCCTTTTGGCGGTCCGCCACCGTCGCCAGGCGGTGCGCCAGATCGAGCGCATAAAAATCCAGCAACGGGTTCTCGTACTGGGCCAGGGCGATCAGGGTGGGCGGCGCGTCCGGCCGCGCCAGGCCGATCGGCTCGCGCCCCGCGTACAGGGATGGGTCCTCGCCGTAGTACGCGCGCACGCCGTGGGCGTTGGGGTTGTCGGCGCGGGTGTCGGCCACCACGCGCGGGCTCAGCAGCACGAGGCCGGCGACGGGCAGTCCCTCCGGCGGCCGCACCCGGTCGTCCCAGACCGCGCTGGCGCAGTGGGCGCAGGCCGCGGAGTGCCCCATCAGGAAGATCCGTTTCGGGTCGCCTCCCCACTGCCCGGCATGCCGGGCGATCCACAGGAGCGCGTCCCGGACGTCTTGCGCCCCCGCCGGCCAGCTGGCCTGCGGGGCGAGGCGGTATTCGACGTTGAACGCCAGAAAACCCTGTCTGGCGAACTCCGCGGGGACGTTGGCATGGATCCAGGGCGTCTGGTCCTTGTCGCCGCGCACGAACGCCCCGCCATGAACGAACACCAGAATGGGCAGGTCGCTCGCGCCCTGCGGTGCGAACACATCGAGCACCTGGCGCGCGTGCGGCCCGTACGGCATGTCCCTCAAGGTGGGTTCGATGGCGTTGGCGCGCAGCAGCGGTGCCCACGCTTCGAACATGGCGTCCCGCCCGGCCGTGATGTCCAGGTGCCAGCGAGGCCCCCAATATTGCAACGCGGCGAGGAGATCGGGGGTTAAAGTTCGGCCCATGCGATAAAGTCGTAGTATGAATATTGGAGGCCCATTATGTCCGTCACGCCGCACTTTCCCGCCATCGCACCCAGTGCCCGGCTTTCCGAGCGGGTGGCCGATGCGTTGACGGCGGAAATCCGTTCGGGGCGGCTGCGCCCCGGCGACAAGCTGCCGACCGAGCCCGAACTGGCGGAGCAGTTCTCCGTCAGTCGCACCGTCGTGCGTGAGGCGGTGTCGCGCATGAAGTCGGTGGGCCTGGTGGATTCGCGCCAGGGCAGTGGTGTGTATGTGCTGGAGGCCACCATTCCGCCGCTGAGCTTCGACGCGAGCTATGCGGTGTCGAAAGAAGCGGTCATTCAGATGGTCGAAGTCCGACGCGCGCTGGAAGCCGAGGTGGCCGGCCTGGCGGCGCAGCGCCGCACGGCGGCGGACGTCCGGCAGATCCGGCAGGCCATCGCGACCCTGGACAAGGCGGTGGAGGCGGGCGGCGACGGGGTGCAGGAAGACGTCGCGTTTCACCGCGCCATCGCCGATGCGGCGAGCAACCCCTTTCTTCTGAGCACGCTGCAGTACCTCAGCCGGTTCCTCCATGGGGCCACGCGCGTGACACGCGCCAACGAGGCCCGGCGCGGCGATTTCGCGCGCCAGGTGAAGGAAGAGCATCAGGCCATTCTGGCGGCCATCGAGGCCAGCGACCCCGCCGCGGCCCGGGCGGCCGCCTTCGACCACATGAACAACGCCATCCGCCGCATCGAGGAAGCCGACCCCGCGTTCTGGCGCCAGGAGGGCGCCGTGTTGGCCCGGGTGCTGATGAGCGGCCTGGCGCCCGACGCGTCCCCCTAAGCTCGACTAAGGGATAACCATGATGTCGATGGCGGTCCAAAGTCATATGATGACCATATCAATATCCCGCGAGGTGTGACATGCACATCCAGCACATCGACCATTTCACCCTGCGCGTGCACGAGGACCGGCTGCCGGAATTGCGGGATTTCTACGTCCGCGTGCTCGGGCTGCGTGAGGGCGATCGCCCGGCGTTTCCGTTCCCTGGGCACTGGCTGTACGCGGACCAGCAGGCCCTGGTGCATCTCGCCGGCAACGCGCCTCCGGGTGAATCCGAACCTTGCGGCGCCTTGCCCACCGGCAAGCTCAATCACGTCTCGTTGCGCGCCACGGGGCTGAAGGAAACCCGCGAGCACCTGGCGGCGCAAGACGTCGACTGGATGGAGGCGCCCGTGCCCGGCATGCCCTTGCACCAGGTGTTTCTGCACGACCCGGTGGGGCTGAAGATCGAACTCACCTTTCACTCGGCCGAGCTCACGCTGGCCGGCCCCTCGACCCGACCCGCTGCGCACTGATGTCCTATTTGCAACTTCAAAAAATCGCCAAACGTTTTGGTGATGTCCAGGTGGTCCAGGAAATGGACCTGAGCGCCGCCGCCGGCGAATTCATCGTGCTGGTGGGGGCGTCGGGCTGTGGCAAGTCGACCACCTTGCGCATGATTGCCGGCCTGGAGTCGCCCACGTCGGGGCGCATCCTGATCGATGGCCGCGATGTGACCGCCGCCACGCCCGCCGACCGCGACATCGCCATGGTGTTCCAGAACTACGCGCTGTATCCGCACATGGACGTCGCGCAGAACATGAGCTTTGCGCTGGAGCTGGCCGGCACGCCGAAGTCCGTTATCGCGCAGCGGGTGGACGCGGCGGCCCAGGTGCTGAACATCCAGCACCTGCTGGGCCGCAAGCCCAAGGAGCTCTCCGGCGGCCAACGCCAGCGGGTTGGCCTGGGGCGCGCGATCGTGCGCGAGCCCAAGGTCTTTCTGTTCGACGAGCCGCTGTCCAACCTGGATGCCAAGCTGCGTGGTCACATGCGCATCGAAATCGCGATGTTGCACCGCCGGCTCGGCAAGACGACGGTGTATGTCACGCACGACCAGATCGAGGCGATGACGCTGGCCGATCGCATCGTGGTGATGGACCAGGGGTGCATCCAGCAGATGGGAAGTCCCGACGAGGTCTTCAACCGCCCGCTCAACCGCTTCGTGGCGGGTTTCATCGGCAGTCCGACCATGAACTTCCTGAACGCCACGGTCAGGCGCATCGACGGACAACTGCGCTTCGAGGGCGCCGGTTTCGGCGGCGAGGTGCCCGGGGCCATGGTGGCCGCGGCGCAAGGCTTCGTCGGCCAGCCGGTCGTGCTGGGCATCCGCCCCCAGTCCATCCGGCTCGGTGCCAGCGATCAGGGCCTGGGATTCTCCCTGCGGGTCCATGTCTGCGAGTACCTGGGCACCGAGAGCGTGCTCAGCGGTTCGCTCCAGGACGAGGCCGTCACCTTGACCGCGCCGGGCAATCACATGGGGCTCATCGGTCAGACGGTTCCTGTCCATGTTTCGCTCGAAAGCCTCTACGCCTTTGAACCGGGCGAGCACGGCCGATCCCTCGGCCTTTGATTCAACCAACCGGAGACACCAGCATGAAAAGACGTCAACTGCTTCAAGGGGCCGCCGCAAGCGCGGCCCTGGGACCCTGGGTGCACACGCTGGCACAGGACCGCTACGCCAAGTACAAGGGCCAGACCATCGTCGTCAACTACCCGGCGCATCCCCATTACGACCAGGCCGAGAAGCTGTTCGCCGAATTCACGGCCGAGACCGGGATCAAGGTCGAGCGCGACAAGATGCAGTACCTGCGCATGAAGGACAAGCAGGTCCTCGAGATGGGCAAGCGGGGCAACGGCGACTACGACGTGGCGGTCTACGTCGTGATGTGGAAGACCGAATACGTCAAGAAGGACCTGCTGGAGCCGCTGGACGGCTACTTCGCCAACAAGGCCCTGGCCGACCCCGGCTGGGACCAGAAAGACATCATCGGAAAGTACTGGGAAACGAACGCGCTGGTGGGCGGGCCCAAGATGTACCTGCCCGGACCCGGTGCCCGGCCCTATGGCATTCCGTTCGGGGCCGAGACTGGCGTGCTGGCGTACCGCACGGACATCCTGGAAAAGCACAAGATCGCGGTGCCGAAAACCTACAACGACCTGCTGGCGGCTTGCCGCGTCATCAAGGACAAGGAAGGCATCGGTGGTCTCACCTCGCGCGGGCAGACCGGGCATCAGGTGACCGCCGCCTGGCTGCTGCACCTGACGCCCCATGGCGGTGAGGTGTTCGACAGCAACTGGCGGGCCGCGTTCAACAACGCGCAAGGCGTGCGCGCCGCCGAGATCCTCAAGGAAATCGTGGACACCGGTCCCGCCGGCATCCCGAGCTACGGCTTCGGCGAAATGCAGAACGCCTTCCTGCAGGGCCAGGCCGCGATGTACCTCGATTCGGTCGCCATCATGGGGCCCGTGCAGGACCCGGCGAAGAGCCGCATCGCCGGCAAGGTCGGCTACGCCGTGCACCCCAAGGGCACCCAGCATTCCGCTCAGAGCGGCGGCTTCGCCATGGCCATCCCGAAGAACGCCCGCAACAAGGACGCGGCCTTCCTCTTCATGCAATGGATGACCAGCAAGCAGGCGGATCTCAAGATCGCGATGTCGGGTGGCAACATCAACCGCTGGAGCACGCTGGACAACGCGGACGTCGGCAAGAAGTACGCCCTGGAGCTGCCGGCGCTGCGCGAGTCCCTGAAGATCGCCAACCCGGACTGGCGGCCGCTGATCCCCGAGTGGGACCACATCAGCCAGCAGATCATCGGGCAGGCCCTGCCGGACGTCATCACCGGCCGCAAGCCCGCCAAGCAGGCGCTGGATGCCGCCGTGAAAGCGGCCGAGGACGCCGTGCGCCAGGGCGGCTGGCTCAAGAGCTGAGGCAGGCGCCCGATGACATCCGCTCGCCTGGCGCGACTGACGCCTTACATCTACATCCTGCCGGCCGTGCTGGTCATGCTGGCGGGGTTGATGTACCCGATCCTGAGCGCGGTGCAGCTCAGCTTCTACGACTGGTCGCTGGGCACCGACTTCGAGACCGCCAGGTTCGTCGGCCTGGATGCCTTTGTCGAGATGCTGAAGTCCGAGCAGGTGTGGACGTCGATGGGCGTCACCGTCGCCTTCGTGCTGATCGCGGTGTCCGCGGAGCTCGTGCTGGGTGTCGCGCTCGCGCTGTTCCTGGAGAAGCCGGTGCGCGGCATGCGCTTCTTCCGCACGATCTTCGTGTTGCCCATGATGATCGCGCCGATCTGCGTGGGCCTCATCTGGCGCTACCTGTTCGATGCCAACTTCGGGCCCGTCAACCATGCTGTCTCGTGGATGGGGCTTTCGCCCCAGGCCTGGCTGGCCGATCCCGTGCTGGCGTTCACGGCCATGGTGGTCACCGACATCTGGCAATGGACGCCCTTCGTGCTCATCATGGTGCTGGCCGGGCTGCAGGGCCTGGATGAAAGCGTCATGGAAGCGGCGCGCATCGACGGCGCGAACTGGTGGCAACAGATCGTCCGGGTGAAGCTGCCGATCCTCAAACCCATCCTGATCGTGACGCTGCTGGCGCGAATGATCGACGGATTCCGGGGCCTGGAGGTGATCTACGTCATGACCTTCGGCGGCCCTGGCCTGAGCACCGAGCTGTTCTCGCTGCACATCTTCAAGGCGGCCTTCATCAGCCAGAAGCTGGGCTATTCCTCGGCGTTGTCGATTCTCCTGCTGGTCATCGTCTCGGCTTTGTCCATCGCCATCCTGTTGATCTCCAATCCGCTGAAAACCAAGGCCCGTCGATGAGCAATCCCGAAACAGTGCCGCGCGGTTCCCCGCTGCACTACCTGATGTTGACGCTGCTGCGCACCTCGTGTCTTCTGCCGCTGGTCATCATGACGATGACGTCATTGAAAACCGAGGCGCAGATCTTCGACACCCAGTGGTCGTGGCTGTTCGCGCCCACGCTGGACAACTACCGTTCGGTGGTTCAGGACAACCACATCGAGCGCTACATGCTCAACAGCCTGAAGGTGTCCCTGGCGGCGACGCTGATCACGCTGATGCTGGGCACGATGTGCGCCTACGCCATGGCCCGCTTCCGATTCCTGGGCCGCGAGCCGCTGAGCTATTCGACGCTGATCCTGCGCACGCTGCCGCCGGCCGTGCTGGCGGTGCCGGTGTTCGTCATCTGGTCCGCCTGGGGCATCGGTGACACGCTGTCCGGGGTGGTGCTTGTGTATGTCGCGCTGAACCTGCCGTTCACGATTTGGCTGCTGTATGGGTTCATCGACCAGCTGCCCATCGAACTGGAGGAGGCCGCGGCCATCGATGGTTGCGGCCCCTTCAAGGTGTTCTACAAGATCGTCCTGCCCTTGCTCAAGCCCGGTCTGGCGGCGGCGGCCATCTTCACCTTCCGCCTGGCCTGGAACGAGTTCATCCTGAGCTTCATCCTGACCAACCGGATCACGCGAACGCTGCCAGCGTCCATCTCCAACTACATCACCGACACCGGCGTGGAGTGGGGAAAGATCATGGCCGCGGGCGTGCTCATCGCACTGCCTCCGCTCATCTTCACCTTCGTCGCCGCCAAACAGATCATCACCGGTCTGACTGCGGGCGCCGTCAAAGGTTGACAGCCCAAAAACCTTGAAGGACCTCACCATGGACAGACAAGCATTGATCGATTCCTGGGACGAGTACGTCGCTCCCTCCCAAGCCCTTTCTCCGGAAGAGATGGCCAGGCGCGTGGCCCGCTGGGGCGGCATTCCCGCCAGCCCGCGCGCCTTCGTCGACACCTACGTCAAGGGCCACGAGCGCACGCTGTACAGCGTGATCGGGTCCGGTGTCACCGACGACCCGAACTTCAAGCCCAGCATCGCCGCCGCCGAGAACTTCCACGTGGACTACATCGTGGCTCCCCAAGGCTGCGGCGCGGCCATGCACTGGCACGACAGCGAAGAGGTGTTCGTCGTGCAGGCCGGTCGCTGGGAGGTCGACTGGATCGATGGCGCCACGGGCAAGACGCATACCGTCACGCTGGGTCCACGCGACACCATCAGCGTACCGCCCTTCGTCCACCGCGCGTTCCGCAGCCTGGACGGTGAAGACCCGGTGACCGGTGGCATGCTGGTCTCCATCCTGGGGGGCAAGACGCCGGGCCGGGTCAAGTGGGACGCCGCGCTGGCCGAGAAGGCCAAGGCCGTGGGGGCGGGTTTCAGCCCCGATGGCATGGCCGCGCAGGCTCAGGATGTCTGATCGCGAGGTCGTGACGCCCATGCAATCGACGCACGAAGGCCCCGTGGTGTTGGTGCACGGTGCATGGCACGGTGGCTGGTGCTGGCAGGAAGTCGCCCGCAAGCTGGAGCAGCGTGGGCGCCGGACCTTCGCGCCCACGCTGAGCGGCCTGGCCCATCGGCGCGCCGAACTCAGCCGCGAGATCAGCGCCGACACCCATGTGAACGATGTGGCGCAGCTCATCGAAGCGCTTGACCTGCAACACGTGACCCTGGTGCTGCATTCCTATGCCGGCCTGCTCGGCCCGGCCCTGCTGCACCGCCTGGGTTCGCGCCTGGCCGAGATCGCCTGGCTGGAAGCCGTGATTCCCACGCCGGGCCAGGCCATGCTGGAACTCACCACGCCCGAGGCGGCCGAGCGCTATGTCAAGGCCGCCGCCACGCAGGGCGAAGGTTGGTGGATGCCATTGCCCGACGTCGCGCAGTTTCAACTGCCCTCGCCGGAGATGGCGCAGGCGGTGGCCCGCCAGCTCACACCGCAGCCGTTTCGCACCTTCTCGGAACCCGTCACCGTGCCCCAGGCCGACGTGACCGCCTTTCCCGGGCGGTATCTGCTGGCCAGTGACCGGAACCCACAGCCCTATCTCCGGTACGCCGCCGTGGCGAGCGCCGCGGGATGGCCTGTGATCCAGGCGCCGGGCGGTCATCTGATGATGTTGACGAACAGCGATGCCGTCGTCGATTTCCTGACTTGAACCCTTCTGAAAGAACTGAAATGAGCCATGTTGGCGTGGTGGGACTGGGCGCGATGGGCCTTGGCATGGCGAAGTCGCTTCGCCGCGCGGGCTTCGCGCTGCAGGTGTTTGATGTGCGCTCGGACGTGGCGCTGGCGTTCGCCAGCGACGGTGGCACCGCTTGCGCGACGCTGGCCGAACTGGGGGCCGCCAGCGACGTGGTGATCTCGGTCGTCGTCAACGCCGCGCAGACCGAGAGCGTCCTGTTCGGGGCCGACGGGGTGGCGGCCACCATGAAGGCCGGCAGTGTCTTTGTCATGTGCTCCACCGTGGACCCCAAGGTCTCGCAGGATTTCGAGGAGCGTCTGGCGCGCAGCGGCATCCTTTACATCGACGCCCCCATCTCCGGTGGTGCGGCCAAGGCCGCCAGCGGCGAAATGACCATGATGACCTCGGCCCGGCCCGAAGCCTATGCCAAGGCGGATGCCGTGCTCGACGCGATGGCGGGCAAGGTGTACCGCCTGGGGAACCGTGCCGGCGCGGGCAGCAAGGTCAAGGTCATCAACCAGCTCCTGGCGGGGGTGCACATCGCCGCGGCGGCCGAAGCCATGGCGCTGGGGCTGCGGGAAGGCGTGGATCCCGACGCGCTGTACGAGGTCATCACGCACAGCGCGGGCAACAGCTGGATGTTCGAGAACCGCATGGCCCATGTGCTCGCGGGCGACTACACGCCGTTGTCGGCGGTCGACATCTTCGTGAAGGACCTCGGCCTGGTGCTGGACATGGCCCGCTCCAGCAAGTTTCCCCTGCCGCTGTCCTCGACCGCGCACCAGATGTTCATGCAAGCCTCGACCGCCGGTTTCGCGAGAGAGGACGACAGCGCCGTGATCAAGATCTTTCCCGGCATCGAACTGCCGGTCAGCCCGTCATGACGCTCTTGCTGGGCTGCATCGCAGACGATTTCACCGGGGCGAGCGATCTGGCGAACAACCTGGTGCGCGCCGGCATGCGGGTGGTTCAGACCATTGGCGTGCCTGCCGGGCCGCTCGGCGCCGAGGTGGATGCGGTGGTGATCGCGCTCAAGTCCCGAACGGTTCCGGCGCGCGAGGCCATCGAGCAGTCGCTGGCGGCCTGGCGCTGGCTCCATGCGCAAGGCGCGGGCCAGATCTACTTCAAGTACTGCTCGACCTTCGACAGCACACCCGAGGGCAACATCGGACCGGTGACGGACGCGCTCATGGACGCCATGGGCTGCGATTTCACCATCGCCACACCGGCGTTCCCGGACAACGGACGGACGGTTTTCAAAGGCCATCTGTTTGTCGGTGACGCGCTGCTGAGCGACAGCGGCATGAAAAACCACCCGCTCACGCCGATGACCGATGCCAACCTGGTGCGGGTGCTGCAGGCGCAGTGCCGCCGCACGGTGGGGCTGATCGACTACCGCACCGTGGCGGCGGGCGCCGAAGCCGTGCGCACCAGGATCGAGGCGCTCAGGCGCGGCGGGGTGGGCATCGCGGTGGTCGACGCCTTGTCCAACGACGATCTCCTTCGCCTGGGGCCTGCGCTGGCGGATCTGCCGCTGCTCACCGCCGGGTCCGGCGTGGCGATCGGCCTGCCGCCCAACCATGGGCTGGCGCCATCGGCCCAGGCCAGTGCGCTGCCCGCGGCGGCAGGGTTGCGGGCCATCGTGTCCGGCAGCTGCTCTCAGGCCACCAACCAGCAGGTGGCGCATTTCATCGCGGCGGGTCAACCTGCCTTCGCGCTGGACCCCCTGCGCATCGCGGCCGGTGAAGACGTGGAAGGCGCCGCGCTCGACTGGGCCGCGCCGCTGCTGGCGCAAGGCGCCGGGCCCGTGCTGCTGTACTCCACGGCGGCCCCCGACTCGGTGCGCACCACCCAGCGCAGGCTCGGCGGCATGGAGGCGGGCGCGTTGGTCGAACAATGCATCGCCGGCATCGCGCGGCGGCTGGTCTCGCTGGGTGTGCGGCAGCTGGTCGTGGCCGGTGGCGAAACCTCCGGCGCCTGCGTGCAGGCGCTCGGCATTGTCCAGATGCAGATCGGGCCGCAGATCGACCCCGGGGTGCCCTGGTGCCATGCGACAAGCGATGACGGCGTGGGCCTGCATCTCACACTGAAGTCCGGTAACTTCGGCAGCGAGGATTTCTTCACCAAGGCCTTCCAGGTGCTGGCATGAACGAAGCCAACGCGCGGGAGGAGATCTGCCGCATCGGCGCCAGCCTGTTCGAGCGCGGGTACGTTCATGCCACGGCCGGCAACATCAGCGTGCGCCTGGACGACGGGTTCCTGATCACGCCGTCTGACGCCTGCCTGGGCTTTCTGGATCCGGCGCGGCTGGCGCGGCTCGATGGGAACCTGCGGCAAGTCAGCGGCGACCGCGCCAGCAAGACCATCGCGCTGCATGCGAGCATCTACCAGGCGGCCACCGTGTTCGATGCCGGCACGCAATGCGTCATCCACACGCATTCCACCCACTGCGTGGCCCTGACGCTGCACAGACCGTCGCCCGAACTGCTGCCGGCGCTCACACCGTACTTCGTGATGAAGGTGGGCCATGTGCCGGTGATCGACTACCGCCGCCCGGGCGCACCTGAGGCCGCCGATGAGGTCGCTCGGGTCATTGCGCGCTATGGCGCGCTCGGCACGCCGATCCGCGCCGTGATGCTGTCCCGGCTGGGCCCCAATGTCTGGCACGACACGCCCGGGGCCGCCATGGCGGCGCTGGAAGAGCTGGAGGAAACGGCCCGGCTGTTTCAGTTGGCTGGCGCCCACGCGGCGCCGCTCGACGCCTCACACATCGAAGAACTGCGCCGCCAATTTGGCGCCCGCTGGTAGGAGTCCGACCCCATGCCCCGTTTTGCCGCCAACCTCTCCATGCTCTACCCAGAGCTCGAATTTCTGGACCGATTCGAAGCCGCCGCGAAAGACGGATTCCAGGCGGTCGAGTACCTTTTCCCGTATGCCTACCCCGTGCAGGAACTGGCCGCCCGATTGAAGGCCAACGGGCTTCAACAGGTTCTCTTCAACATGCCGCCCGGCCACTGGGACGCGGGCGAGCGCGGCCTGGCCTCGCTGCCCGGCCGCCAGGCCGAGTTCCGGGCGGGTGTGCACCAGGCCCTCGAATACGCGGCGGCGCTGGACTGTCCCCGGTTGCATGCGATGGCCGGCCTGATGCCCGAGGGCGCACGGCGCGAAGATGTGCAGTCGGTCTACCTGGGCAACCTGCGCTGGGCCGCCGAACAGGCGGCCCAGGTGGGGCGCGACGTGCTCATCGAGCCCATCAACCCACGGGACATTCCCCGCTTCTTCCTGAACCGCCAGGATCACGCGCACCAGATCGTCGAAACGATCGGGCTGTCGAACCTCAAGGTGCAGATGGACCTGTATCACTGCCAGATCGTCGAAGGCGATCTGGCGATGAAGCTGCGCCAGTACCTGCCGACCGGGCGCGTGGGCCACCTGCAGATCGCCGGCGTGCCGCAACGCCATGAACCCGACATCGGCGAAGTGAACTTTGCCTACCTGTTCGATCTGATCGACGAGATGGTCGCGGCAGGGCAGTGGGACGGCTGGATCGGTTGCGAGTACAGGCCCCGCCGAGGTGCCGTGGCCAACGGCACCTCGGCGGGCCTCCAGTGGATGCGCGCCTGATCCGTGGCGGCCAACGTGGACCTCAGGCCTGGTTGCCGATGAGTTGCACGGGCTCGCCGGGGATGGGCGTGTAGCTGCTGCCGCCTCTGGCGCAGGATCTTTTCCGCGCCACCGTGGGCCTCGATGAGCGCTTGCTGGTCCCGCTTGGCCGCCAGGTCCGTGGCCTGCGGATCGCAGATGGCGTCCAGCGCTTGCCTGAACCCCGCGAGCACCGCCGCCATGGACGGCGATGTCCCGAGGTCCATCACCTCTTCGGGATCGGTCTCCAGATCGAACAGCTCGGGATCAAACCCCGTGTAGTGGATGTACTTGTATCGGCCCTGGCGCAGCATGTACGCCGCGCTCACCCCGCCGGCCGCGTGGTACTCGCTGAACACGATGCGCTGCGCGTCGCAGGGCGCATCCGCGATGTCGAAAATCGAGCGG
The DNA here is from genome assembly GCF_042697355.1 of Hydrogenophaga sp. UC242_50. Taxonomy (NCBI): domain Bacteria; kingdom Pseudomonadati; phylum Pseudomonadota; class Betaproteobacteria; order Burkholderiales; family Comamonadaceae; genus Hydrogenophaga; species Hydrogenophaga sp. UC242_50. The sequence goes on along the minus strand of NZ_CP170553.1, from coordinate 4,840,176 downwards.
CCGGGCAGGTGCGCCGGAACCAGGCCTTCCTGGCCCACGCATTGCAGGATGGAGGGGAAGAAGTCCACATGGGAGACGGGCGTCTTGACCCTGCGGCCCGCGGCGACACCCGGCCCCGATGAGATCAGGGGGACGCCAGCGGACTCCTCGTACATGGTCGATTTTCCCCACAGGGCGCGGGAACCCAGGTTGTCCCCGTGGTCGGAAAGAAAGACCACGCGCGTGTTGTGAGCCAGGCCCGTTTCCTCCAGTGCGTGGAGGATCTTCCCGACGTTCGCATCGAGGAAGGAGCAAAGACCCAGGTAGGACGCAATCGCCACGCGCCTTCTCTCGTCGCTTTCGAAGTACGAATCGAATCCGTAGCAGTCATTCCAGGCCTTGATCCACGGGTGCAGTGGAACGCGCTTGGTGGGTACCTGAATCCCGCTGACGGGGTACATCGCAAAGTACTCGGGTGGCGCGATCAGGGGCGAGTGAGGCGACATGAACGACGCGTACAAGACCCACGGCTTGTCGTGGGCGCGGCGCCCCGTGGTGCGCAACCAATCGATCGTCCGGGTGGTGATGTCCCGGTCGTAGCGCGTGTAGCTGCTTTCACCAGGGCCGATGCTGCGCGCCAGATCGGCGGATTGATGGCGGGTCGGCAAGGGGGACCGGATCAAGCCGTACAGATCACCCACACCGGCTTCGATGTGCATCGGAATGATCTGCTCGGTGAATCCGCCGTCGACGTCGTCACCGGTGTAGTGCAGCTTCCCGATGGACGTGACGGTATGGCCGGCATCGCGCAGCAGGTGCGACCAGCTCGGCATGTCGCCGTTGTAGGCGATCGCGTTGTCCCAGCATCGGTTGTCGTGGACGTATTGGCCGGTTGCGAACACCGCACGGGCGGGGACGCAGATGGGCGAGCTGGAGTAGGCGTTCTCGTAGACCGTTCCGCCTCTGGCGAGCCGATCCAGGTTCGGGGTCTTCACCAGGGGGTGGCCGTTGTAGCCGAGCACCTTCTTGTTGTGCTCGTCGTCCATGATGATGAGCAAATTCGGTTCGGTCATCACTCGGCCTTGAGTTTGTTGTCGGTGACGACTTTGGACCAGCGCAGGGTTTCCGAGGCCACCATCGCACCCAGCTGCGCCCCGGTGCCTGGCGCCGCCTCCGCGCCGCCTTTCTGGAACTGGCTCACCACCGCGGGCACCTGCAGCGATTTCTGCAGCGCGGCTTCCAGCACGGCGCGGATGGGCGAGGGCAGGTTGGCCGGGGCGAAGAGCGCGTGCCAGTTGTCGATGACAAAGTCGGGCAGGCCGGCCTCCGCCGCCGACGGCACCTCAGGCAGCGCCGATGAACGCTTCTCGGATGTCACGAACAGGGCATGAACCCGTTTGGATTGGGCCAATGCCGCCGCGGCGGGGATGCCGGCAAACGCCATGTTCACGTCGCCCGCGGACACCCCGACCATGGCCGCGCCGCCGCTCTTGTAGGGCACGTGCAGCATTTCGGCCCCCATCGATCGTTGCAGCAGGACGCCCGCCAGGTGCTGCGGACCACCCACGCCTGGAGAGGCGTATGTCAACTGCCCGGCGGGGCTCTGCCGGGCTTTCTCCTTGAGTTGCGCAAAGGTGGCGGCGCCCAGGTTCGGGGACGTCACCAGCACCAGAGGAACGGAGGCCACCATGCCGATGGGCGTGAAGCTCTTGTTCGGGTCGTACTTGACCGGGTAGAAGGAGGGCGCCAGCGCGACGTTCGACACGGTGCCCATGAGCAAGGTGCTGGCGATCGGCCGGGGAGCCTGCCACCAGGGCCGCGCCAATCGTCCCTGCGGCGCCTGCCTTGTTCTCCACCACGACCGCCTGGCCCAGCAGCGGCGCCATCTCGTTGGCCACGGCTCGGGCCAGCGTGTCCGGCGCGCTGCCGGCCTCCGAGCCCACCACGATCCGGATCGCGCGGGACGGGTACTTGTCTTGCGCCAGCGCGGTGCCGACGACCAGGGTGACCGCCATCGCGAGAACGCATCGACGGTGTGCCCGGCCAGTTTTCATGAAAGCCATTCCTTGTCTCCTTCACCCACTCGGGTGTGTCTCTTTCGATGGGCATCATCGGTTTCTCATTGATGCCCGTAAAATGAAAATAATTGATTGTCTGATAACTGGTGGCTATGAGGAAGATGTCCGACCACAAGCAGATTGAACTGCTGATGAACCGCTTGCGGATGCGGCAACTCGCCCTTCTGCTGGCCATCGATGAGCATCGGACCTTGGGTGCGGCGGCATCCTCCTTGGGGATGACACAACCCGCGGCCACCAAGATGCTCCATGAGCTGGAGCAGTCTCTGGGGCAGCAGCTCTTTGAACGTGTGGGACGGACGATTCAGATGAACGCGGCCGGGCGGTGCGCGTTGCTGAGTTTTCGCGGCATGCGCGGCACGCTGGAACAACTCCACCGCGAATTGCATGAGCTGAAGCTGGGGAGTTCGGGCAGGGTGTCGGTGGGCAGCATCATGGCCGCGTCGCCCACCTACCTCACCGGCGCCATCGAAAAGCTGATGCGCGATCTTCCGCTGCTGTCCATCAACATCGCGGTTGGGACCAGCGATGAGCTGATGGGTCGGCTGGACGACGGGGAACTCGATGCGGTCATCGGCCGTGTTCCCCCCGGCGGCGGTGCGTACATCTTTCGGCCGCTGGCGGAGGAGGACATCGCCGTGGTGTGCGCGCCGGGCCATCCGCTGGCGAAGGTGCGCAACCCCTCGTTTGAACAGATCAGCCAGTTTCCCTGGGTGTTCCAGCAGGAAGGCTCACCCATGAGGGAGGTCGTCGCTCAGGAGTTCAGGGAACACCATGCCGCGCTTCCGCGCGGGCTTCTTGAAACGTCGTCCACGTTGATCACCGTGCATCTCATCTCCCGCACACAGATGATTTCGGCCTTGCCGCAGTCGGTCGCGAAAGGCTTCTCGAAGAAGGGGATGTTGGGGATCGTGAAGTACAGGATGCGCAACCGCCTGGCCTCCTACGGCAGCGTCACGCGAAGTGACCGCCCCATGTCCGAGCAGGCGGCGCACTTCCTTCAGCTGGTCCACAAGACGCCGCGTGCCGATTGGTAGCGCGCCTCAGGGGTTCAACCCAAAGGGGGATAGCCACACCGCTGCGGCCACAGGTTGTCGAACGCATGGACCGATGCGCTTGCGTAGAGGCCCGCCTGGGTGAACGGCTCGTTGCGCTGCCAGCGCATCGCTTCCTCGCGACTCTCGAAGTCGATGGCCAGCAGGCTGCCCACCATGGCGGCACCCTCGTCACTTGTCAGGGGGCCCGCAAATGCGATGCGATCGGCCACCTGGGCCAGGTACGCCTTGTGCGATGGCCGCATCGCCTCACGAAGCGCCGCAGCGCCGGGCCGATCCAGCAAGTGAAAAACAAAAATCATGATCGCCTTCTGCTTGTGGACCGCCGTCTTCTTTATCCGCCGTACCGGGATTCGATGTTCGACCAGCGATCGAACCCGACGATCGTCTTGTACTCCTCGAACCCAACGCCGGTGCCCACCAGCCTCAGCTCGCCGCTGCGGATGTCGGCAAGGCTTTCCTGCATGACGCGCACGCTGCGCATCAAGAGCGAAATGCCGTAGATGACGATGCGGAACCCGAGATCTTCCAGTTCCTGCGGGCGCAGGATCGGGGTGCGCCCCCCTTCGAGCATGTTTGCCATCAGGGGCACGCCTGCCAGGCGTCGGCCAATGAGCGCGAGTTCTTCCACCGACTCGGGGGCTTCGATGAACAGGCCGTCGGCACCCGCCTGGGCGTAGCGTTCGCCGCGTCGCAAGGCCTCGTCCATGCCGTAGACCTCGCGGGCATCGGTGCGGGCAATGATGAAGGTGCGGGGGTCGCGGCGTTGCTCCGCGGCGGCGCGGATGCGGCGCTCCATTTCCTCGCAGGGCAGGAGCTCCTTGCCGGCGATGTCGCGCACACCGCTTGGGAGAGACCTGGTCTTCAAAGAACAGGGCCTGGGCGCCCATCTTCTCGTAGGTGTGCACCGCATGAACCACGTTCTTGACGTCGCCGTAGCCGTTGTCGACGTCCACCAGCACGGGCAGGTCGGACACCGCGAGGATGTCGCGCACGCCCGCACCGATTTCCCCCAGCGTCGCCAGGCCGATGTCGGGCAGGCCGAATCGAGCGCCGACCAGGGGGAAACCGCCAATGAAGTAGGCTTTGAAGCCCGCCTGCTGGATGAGCAGGGCGGAGATCGCATCGTGGGCTCCGGGGAGCACCAGCGGGCGTTCGCTGGCGACCAGATCGCGGAAGTGGAGGGGCATGGACGTGCTTGGTGTGGTCATGGCTTGAGCGGTACCTTCTTTTTCACTGTTCGATCTTGATGTTGCCCGTGGTGATGACCTTGGCCCATCGGCTGCCATCATCCCGAACGAGCTTCTCCAGGTCCTGCGGCGTGCCGCCCAAAGCCTCGGCGCCCTGGCGTTCAAACTGGGCTCGCAGGTCGGGGTCGCGCAGCGCCGCGTTGATGTGGCGATTGAGCTCCGCCACGATCTTCGGGGGGATCCCCGCCGGCCCCATGAGCGCGAACCACGTCGTGCCGTCGAAACCCGCGAATCCCGCCTCACGCATCGTCGGCAGATCGGGGGCCAACGGCGATCGTTCCGGGCTGCCGATGGCCAAGGCCTTGATCTTGCCGGCCTGCGCCTGGGGCAGGGCCCAGACGATGCTGTCGAAGGTGAAGTCGATCTGTCCGCTGTTGAGCTCGGGCAGGGCTTGAATGCCGGTCTTGTAGGGAATGTGCCGAGCGCGGATGCCCGCGCGCTGGACAAAGTCCGCCGCGATGAGGTGCGTGACGGTGCCACTCCCGCTGGACGAGTAGGTCAGTCCGCCTTCGCGGGAGGCCGCCAGTTGCGCCAGATCCTTGACGGTGGCGACCTTGAGTGCAGGACTGACCATGAGCACGTTGGGCGCCGAGGCGATGCGCGCGATCGCGGTGAAGTCCTTGATCGCGTCGTAGGGCAGCGGGCGCAGGTGGGGCAGCACCGCATGGGTGCTGCTTGTCGCCAGCAGGAACGTGGTGCCATCGGGCGCGGCCTTGGACACGGCCTGTGCGCCGATGGCGCCGGCCGCGCCCGCGCGGTTTTCAATGACGACGGTCTGTCCGACGAGCCCACCCAGCTTCTCTGCCAGGATGCGGGCGAGCGCATCGGTGCTGCCGCCCGCGCCGAACGGCACCACGATGCGAATGGGGCGATCGGGCCAATCGGCGGCCTGCGCGTTGCGCACCCAGCAGTGCGCACAGCACGGCTGTGCAGAACACGGTGGCCAGGCTGCGCCTGCCTTTCGCCGCCGCTGGCGATGGAGGGTGGGTCTTGCGGTTCATGGCTGCTTGTCTCCAGGATGGGTGTTGGTCTGATATTCATGCGCACCATGAATAGACCTTCTTCAGAAGGTGCAGCCAATGTAGATATTTCGGAGAATACGGTCCAATGATGCTTTTCCATCTTCATCAATGAATGGAATGCATAATGGATTCATGGACCTTCGACGGCTCGATCTCAACCTGTTGGTGGTATTCGATGCGGTGCTCAGCGAACGCAGCGTCTCGCGCGCGGCGGACCGCCTGGCATTGACCCAACCGGCGGTGAGCCATGCGCTGACGCGTTTGCGCCAGGCCTGCGGCGACCAGATCGTTGTCCGGCGCGGGCACGCCATGGTGCCCACGCCCAAGGCCGTGGCCTTGCAGCAGGAAGTCCGGGCGATTCTGGTGCGGGCTCAGCGGGTGTTTGCGATGTCCAGCGCATTCGATCCCGCGCGCTCCCGGCGGCACTATCAGATCGGTTGCTCGGACCACGCCGCCGTCGCGATCCTCGAACCTGTGCTTGGCCGCATCCTTGCGCAGGCGCCTTTCGTGCGCATTCAACTGACGCACGTGGGGCGAACGCACGCGGCGGACATGATCCGATCCGGGGCGCTGGATCTGGCATTGGGTGTGCTCAACAGCGCCGACGATGCCATCGCCGTGAAGACCCTGAGGGAGGTTCCCTATGTCTGCGTCGCGCGCGCGGGCCATCCCGCCTTCAAACGCCGACTCACCTTGGATCGGTATCTGGCGGCGGAGCACTTGCAGGTGCTGGTGCAGCCCGGGTCCTTCGGGGTCATCGACCAGACGCTGAGCCGCTTGGGGCAGGAGCGGAACATTCGGCTTGTCGCCGCTCATTTCGAGGCGGCACTGCGCCTGCTTCCATCGACCGACTTGATCCTGACCGTGCCGAAAGACCTCATCGCACGGCAGGAAGCGCGTTGGTCCCTGCAGGCCGTGCCATTCGCCTTGGAGCCCTTCCGGCATCAGATCGCGATGGGCCGGTCGTTCGCCGATGATCCTGGCACGTCTTGGTTGATCGACATGCTGTCTGCCTGAGTCTTCGGTCTCGCTGCGCCGATGTTCGTGTTGGGGGGCCGACCAGGCCGACCTGAGCGGTGGGATGCGGCGCCGTTCAACCGTTGCTGTCGGCCTGCTGGCCGTGCGGTCGCGCGGTCACCGCGCCCACCAGCGGCGGGGCCTCGCGCGACACGCCATGGGTGACCTGCTTGGCGAGCTGCTCGGCGATTCGGTGCCGCGAAGAGAACGTGTCGCCTTTTCGGGGCCGGTACCAGACCGTGATCCAGTTCAGCGAACCCAGAATGCCCTTGGAGGCCAGCGAGGGCTCCACGGCCGCAAGACTTCCGGCCGCGATGCCTTCCCGAAGCACGTTCTCGAACAGGTGCTCGTAGGCATCGCGCATCGCAACGACTTCCTTCAGAGCCTCCCTCTCCGAAGCGCTGGTCGTGGTGGACTGGTGAAGCTCCACGCCCTGGACGGTGACCCGCTGGTAGTGCAAGTGCTCCATCATCACCATCGCATGCCGATAGGACATGCTTTGCAGCTTCTGGACAGGGTCCAGCGACTGGTCCTGCACCACCGGCAACTGCGCGCGCAGGTTCAGCACCATCGCACGTTTGTGCACGGCAAAGAACAGGTCGGCCTTGCTGCGGTAGTGGTAGTAGACGCTGCCCTTCGTGGCACCGATCTGGGCCGCGATGACATCGATGGACGCGGCCGCAAATCCGAAGTTCGTGAAGGCCCTCGCCGCCGCATCGAGAAGGGCCAGTTGCGTCGCCGGCATCGACTCGTAGTCGGTATCCACCCAACCCATGATGTTGTCCGGAAGTTCCACGAAATGCCCTCTCTCCACGCGCGCAGGATCGTCGATCCTACTACGGGCGCGGACAGCATCAGGCCTGGTCGAACGGGTCGGCATCGGGCTCCAGCGTCGTGCTTCCCAGAGGGGGCGTCCCCTTGCGAATGCTCCCTGGCGTGTCGGAGAGCTTGATCGGAATGCCGGGACCGACATAGTCGGGTTGGCGAACCACCATCTGCCGGTACTGGGCGTGCTCGGAGGCCGCAACGCTGGCGATGTCCAGAATCGGGGCGGCCGGCACGCCGTCCGCCAGCAACCGCTTGCCGAACTCGTCACCATCCACCTTGGAAAAAGCCCGGGACAACGCCACTTCGAGCGCCTCGCGGTTCTCGACCCGCAGCGTGTTCGTCGCGAAACGCGGGTCCGTGGGCAGGTGGGGCGTCTGCAGATGCGTGCACAGCTTCGCGAACAGCCGGTCGTTCGCCACGGCGATGAACAGGGGGTAGGAGGCCGTCTTGTACACGTTGTAGGGCACGATATTGGCGTGCCGGTTGCCCGTTGGGCCCGGCACCTTGCCCGAATGGAGGTAGTTGCTCAGGAAGGGGTGCGCCACCGACACCGCGCAGTCGTAGAGACTGACGTCCGCCATCTGGCCCCGGCCCGTCCGGGCGCGGGCCTGCAGGGCCAGCAAGACCGCCATCGCCGCATTCATGCCGGTGGTGAGGTCGACGACGGGCACGCCGATGCGCACCGGCTCAGCGCCTTGGTCGCCATTGATCGAGAGCAGCCCCGCCATCGCCTGCACGGCGGCGTCGTAGCCTGGCAGCCCGCCGTAGGGTCCGGTATCGCCGAAGCCCGTGATGCGGCAGTGGATCAGGCGCGGGTAGCGCTCGGTGAACCATTGGACGTTGGGAATGCCCCAGGATTGCAGCGTGCTGAGCTTGAAGTTCTCGAGCAGGACGTCGGCCGTCTCCAACATGGCGTAGAGGCGATCCCGTTCCTCCGCCTTTCCCAGGTCCAGCACGACGCTGCGCTTGTTGCGGTTGACGGCGTTGAAGTAGGCCGAGTGCCCGTTGACAAAGGGAGGGCCGAAACCGCGGCACTCGTCGCCTTCCGGACTCTCGATCTTGAGCACGTCCGCGCCGTGGTCCCCCAGGATCTGCCCCGCAAAAGGGCCGGCGAGCACGCGCGCCGCATCGACCACCTTCAGTCCCGCCAGCGCGCCCAATCCGGGTTGCGAAGTGTTCTCGGTGTGTGTCGTCATTCCTGGATGCTCCAGCGCAGCTCGTGCCCGCCATGGATTTCCTGGTGCGCGAAACCCAGGGAGAGCCGGCGGTTGTGGGCTTGCAAGGCCCCTTCGAAAAGGCCATTCCAGGCGAGGTCCAGGCCGGGGTCCCACTCGGCCACCCCTTCGCGGAATGCCCAGCCTTGCTGCCTCACCTCCCAGCCACCGCCGGTGCGGGTCAGATCGGCGCTGTCACCGTGAGCGAGCGCGATCGACTGGAGGAAGCGGCCAAAGCCAGCGGCGTCCGTCCCGAAGTCCTCGCCGAGCCGGCGCGAGGTCGCGTGGTAGAACTGCATGCCGATCATCTTGGCCGCCAATCGAAGGCGCGAAGAGGCCTCGTCGGGTCCCCACAAGGCGAGCGCGGTGGGGAACGCGGAGCGCACGTACTCCATCGCGTAGTTGCGATGCGCTTTGTCCAGGCGTTCTTGGGGCCAGGTCTGGGTCGGCAGCTTCGGCGCCTTCTGGGGATCGAAGTCCGGTGCATCCTCGTGCCGGGCGAAGCGCAGCCGCTCGTGCGGCGCCAGGTCGCGGTCGTACTCGAAGTAGTAGCCCTCGAGGCCCGATTGGCGATCGACCGTCTGTTTGGTGCACACGAAACCCAGGCGCGGGTTGTTCAACATGGTGCCGTTCTGGGCGTGCCAGCCCAGGAGCATCGCCCTGGAGACTTCGGGCGGAATGCCGCACAGCGCGGTGTCCGCCCAGATCCACCGCGGCGCGGCGTACCGGATCCAGGCCTTGCGTTCGGTCTCGGGCATGAACTCCACGGAGACGCCGCCGATGTGGTTCGAGAGGTAGTGGTACTGCGCGGCAGCGACGGCGGGCGGCAGCTGGTCGATGCCGAGCTTCTTCAGCCCTGGCAGAAACCGCTCACGCCGTTGGCGGCAGAAAATCTCATGGACCAGCTCCTCCGCTTTGGCCGTGCCAAGTCGAGACACGGCGAAAAGCACGATGCCCGTGAAGTAGGCGTGATAGAGCTCAGCGACGGCGCGCCATGCACCGGACTGCTCTGTGATGGAAGGGTCGTGCGGCATCTTCGAGGTGGATTTCATCGTTGCGTCAGGAGTGGGAAGCCGAGGCTTCGCGCTTGATCGCCCGGGCGATCACCAGCCGTTGGATCTCCGAGGTGCCCTCGTAGATTTCCGTGATTCGCTGGTCACGATAGCAGCGCTCGACCACATTCGGCTTCACGTAGCCTCGACCGGCCAGCACGGACATCGACGTGTCGCAGATCTCGTGGGAAGCCTCCGTGGAGAAGAGCTTGGCCATGGCGCCGAGCGCACTGACGTCCTTGCCCGCGTCGTAGGCCTTCGCGGCTTCGAAAACCATCATGCGCGCGGCAGAGAAGCTTGTCGCCGCGTCGGCCATCATGAAACCAACGCCCTGGTGGTCGATGATCGACTTGCCGAAGGTCTTGCGCGACGCCGCGAACTCGGCGGCCGCCCGGTAGCTGCACAGGGCGATGCCGAGCGCCTGCGCCGCGACGACGATCCGTCCGACATTGAGCGTGGACAGCGCGAGCTTCAACCCTTGCCCTTCCTCGCCGACCATGCTCTCTTGTGGCACCCAGACGTCCACCTTCAGGTTCGTCGTCGTCGTGCCGCGAATGCCCATCTTGTCTTCGTAGAAGTCGACGACCGCGCCCGCCGTTGACCGGGGCACCCAGAACGCCGTGATGTTGTTCCGCGCACCTTCTTCGCCCGTGCGGGCAAACACGATGAAGTGCGTCGAGTGCCCACCATTCCCGAGCCAGCACTTTTCACCCCGGATGCGCCAGCCGTCACCTTCACGGACGGCCGTGGTCACGACCGCCGCCGCGTCCGATCCGGCGCCACGCTCGCTCAACGCGAAGTTGACCGCCTCCCCCTTGCGGGCCAGCCCCCCGAGCAATGCCTGCTTCTGCGTTTCGTTGCCGCCAAGGAGCACCGGGAAGGCGCCAAGAGACAGCGCCGCCATGATCGCCGCGGTCGACCCGCAGCCAGCACCAATGGCCTCCACCACGGCGACCAGCGACACGAGAGACGCGCCACCACCCCCATAGGCCTTGGGCAGAAACATGCCCGAGATGCCGGACTCCCGCAGCGGGTCCAGGTGCTCGATCGGATAGCGCTGCTCGCGATCGATGGCATCGGCGGCCGGCGCGAAGTGCTTCGCGGTGAGTTCCTGCGCGAGACCCTGCCAACGCAGCGACTCATCCTCCAGCGGCATTTCCCATAAGACCGACATCTGTTTCTCCGTGTTTTGAGGCGCCGTGCGCCGATGAATACTGATTGGTATCTTACGGCTTCATCGATTCCTATGCAATGGGTCTATGTAGCAATGCACCTATTGCCAAACTCACAAGATACTTGTTAGTATGTTGAAAACATACGCAGGATGTCATGACTGGACCATTGCTTGGAATTCGAGTGCTGGACGCGACCGCGGCCCTTTCAGGGCCGGTCGCGACACAAATCCTGGGTGACATGGGGGCCGATGTCATCAAGGTGGAGTCGCCTGACGGCGACACCATCCGCGGCATGGGCCCCGCCCGCCATGACGGCATGGGGGCGATGTTCCTGCACACGAACCGCAGCAAGCGCAGCATCGTTCTCGACCTGAAGGAGGGCGCCGCACGAGAGGCGTTTGTTCGCCTGGCGGGCACTTGCGACATCGTCGTGTGCAACACGCGACCGAAGGCCATGGCGCGCCTGGGCCTGGACTACGCGAGCCTCAGCAAGGAAAGGCCTGGCCTCGTCTACGTGAGCATCGTGGGCTACGGGGCCGGTGGGCCCGACTCCGACAAGCCCGCCTATGACGACCTGATCCAGGCCGTTGCAGGCATCCCGTTGCTCCACGCGCCTGGCGAGCCGCCGCGCTACGCGCCCATTGCCGTCGCGGACAGGGTGACCGGCATCTGCGCCGCCAACGCCGCGCTGGGTGCCATGGTGCACAAGCTGCGCACAGGTCAGGGCCAATGCGTCGAAGTCCCCATGTTCGAGACCATCGCAGCGCTCGTCCTCGCCGACCACATGGCAGGACTGACGTTCGAGCCCTCCCTGGGCCCGCCCATCTTCCAGCGGTACGTGTCCATCCGGCGGCCGTTCCCGACCACCGACGGCTCCATCTGCCTCATGGTCCTGACGGACAAGCAGTGGCGCACCTTCTTCCACACCGCCGGCCAGCCCGAGATGATGGACGACGAGCGCTTCACGACGGTGGCAAGCCGCACCCGGCATCTCGAGGCGCTCTACGACATCGTTGCCTCACTGCTCAAGCAGCGACCCACGGACGAGTGGATCGCCCTGCTGCAGGAGGCCGACATCCCGGTGGCCAAGCTGGAGACGGTGCAGTCCCTCATGTCGCATGCGCATTTGATCAAGACGGGGTTCTTCCAGGAACTGCAGCACCCCAGCGAGGGCGCCATCCGGACGGTCGCAAAGACCAGCAACTGGTCTCTCACGCCAACGGGACCGACCAGGCCGACGCCGAGGCTGGGCGAGCACACGCGCGAAATCCTCGCGGAATGCGGTTATTCGCCGCAGCAGGCAGACCAGCTCATCGCTGCCGGCGCAGCCCGGGAGGCCCGATGAAAGCCGTCGTGTGCCGTGAGTACGGCGGCCTCGGCGCCGCCAGGCTGGAGGAGGTGCCTTCGCCAACGATCCGGCCGGGATGCGTGCGCATCCGGGTGGAAGCCTGCAGCGCGAGCTTCGCGAGCCTTCTGGTCATGGAGGGCAAGCACCAGAACAAGGCGCCCTTGCCACTGATTCCCGGCACCGAACTGGCCGGCGTGATCACCGAAGTGGGAGAAGGCGCATCGCGATTTTCCATCGGCGACCGGGTCATCGCGGGGGTTCAGTCCGGAGCCTATGCCCAGGAAGTGATTGCGCCCGAAGAGACGGTGTTCGCCCTGCCTGACGGGGTGAGCTTCGACACGGGCGCGCAGATCCCCACGATCTACGGCACCGCGTTCGGTGCGTTGGCCTGGCGGGCGAAGGTCGAGCCTGGTGAAGTGGTGCTGGTTCATGGTGCAGGCGGCGGGAGTGGCCTGGCGGCCATCGAGGTCGCCAAGGCGTTGGGGGCGCGCGTGATTGCCACGGCAGGTTCGGAAGAGAAGGCGGCGATCGCGCGGGCCCATGGTGCGGATCTCGCCATCAACTACCGGACAGACAACTGGCGGGAGGCTGTCCTCGCGGCCACCCATGCCCGCGGCGCAGACGTCATCTACGACCCGGTCGGAGGCGAGACGTTCGACCTCTCGCTGCGATGCATCGCACCCGACGGGCGCATCATTCCCATGGGGTTTGCCAGCGGCACCATCCCGACCATCCCGGCCAACATCGTGCTGGTCAAGAACATCACCATCATCGGGGTGTACTGGGGCTACTACTTCGGCTGGGGCAAGCACCCGGTGCCGGCCACCAACGACACCAGGCTGCGGCGCACCTACGCCCAACTGTTCGCGTGGGTCCTGGAGCAGAAGCTGCGCCCCCGTGCGCACGCTGTCCTTCCTCTCGCCAATTTTCGCGAGGCCCTCGAAATGATTGCCTCTCGCGAGGTCATCGGCCGCGTCCTGATGCGGCCACAGCAAGAGACTGCGCCGTCAGCCTCGTAAACCACCTGAACCCAGAAGGAGACACCATGTTGATTCGCCGAGCCTTGTGCGCCATTCCGCTGCTAGCCCTCATCGGGGCCGCGCACGCGCAAGACAAGTACCCGTCCCGCCCGATCATGCTGGTCTCGCCCTATGCCGCCGGCGGGGCAACAGAGACCTTCGCACGTCTGCTGAGCGAGGATTTCTCGGCCATCATCGGGCAGCCCCTGGTCATCGAACAGAGAGCGGGCGCCGCCGGAACGATCGGTGCGCGGTACGTCGCGACCAGCAAACCGGATGGGTACACGCTTCTCGCGAACACGTCACAGCACGTGATGTACGAGGGCATGTACCGGAAGCTGTCCTTCGATGCCATGAAGGACTTCAAGCCCGTCGGCATCCTGGGCTCGTCGCCGATCCTGGTCGTCGTAGCCGAAGCGTCCCCGTACAAGAGCTTCAAGGACGTGCTCGAAGCGGCCAAGACGAAGGACATCACCTACGCATCTGGCGCGCTGGGCTCCTTGCCGCACCTCACAGGTGAGCGCGTCGCGAGCCTGGCCAAGATCAAGATGACCCATGTCCCGTTCTCGGGCAACGCGCCGGCGGTGACCAGCACGCTCGGTGGACACGTCGACATGATGTACTCCACCGCTCCCAGTGTCATCACGCAGATCAAGGGCGGCAAGATGCGGGCCTTGGCGGTCTCGACCAAGGAGCGCATGCCCGAACTGCCGAATGTGCCAACCATCGCCGAGTCCGGCATGGCCGGCTTCGACGTCACGGCCTGGTATGCGGTGTGGGCGCCGAAAGACACGCCCAACGACGTGGTGCGGACCCTCAATGAAACGCTGCGCGCTGCCTCTGCGAAGCCGGCGACCCGCAAGCGCATGGCCGACGCGAGCGTGACGCCCAGCAACCTGACCGCCGAGCAGTTCGCGACCTTCGCGGAGCGCGAGCGCCAGGTTTGGCTGCCCGTGATGAAGGCTGCCGGCCTGGAGCCTGAGAACTGACATGGCCGACGGTGGCGTTGAGGTCCGCGTCGACGGACATGTGGCCTGGGTGACGATCAACCGGCCCGAGCGGATGAACGCGTTCGCCAAGGCCACGTTCGCCCAGCTCGCGGAGGCCTCGCTCAGGCTGGACGACGATCCGCAGGTTCGGGTCGTCGTCTACACCGGCGCCGGTGAGCGCGCGTTCTCCGCGGGCGTGGACCTGAAGGAGCTCGACGCTGCCGGCCGCATGGCGCACCCCATGGGCGGACGGGAGCGAAACCTCAATGAGCTTGTGCTGGAGATGTCCAAGCCCACCATCGCCGCCATCAACGGCGTCGCCGCCGGCGGCGGGTGCGAACTCGCGCTTGCTTGCGACATCCGGATCGCGGCGCAAGGCGCAAGAATGGGCCTGCCGGAAGCCAAGGTGGGGATGGGGGCCAACTTCGGTAGTGTGGTCCTGCCCTTGCTGGTCCCGCGAGGTATCGCCCTGGAACTGTTGTACACCGGGCAACTGGTCGACATGGAGGTGGCGCAGCGGATCGGCCTGGTGAACCACGTGGTGCCTCAGGCCGAGCTCATCGAGCGGACCCGTGCGCTGGCAACCCAGATCGCGGACAACGCACCGTTGACGGTGCAGCGCATGAAGGCCGTCAGCTTCAAGAGCATCGGACTGCCGGCCTCGGCAGCCTTGCGCTTGAACGTAGGCCCGAATCCGTACATCTCTAAAGATCGGCTCGAAGGCAGCCGCGCCTTTGTGGAAAAGCGCAAGCCCAGATTCCTTGGCCGCTAAGGCCGTGCCTGTCTCGTAGGGAGTCTGAACGGGTCGCGACCCCTTGAGCGTCATCAAGGGGTGGCGGAGAGGGTGGGATTCGAACCCACGGTACGTTGAAAACGTACACGGGATTTCGAGTCCCGCGCATTCGACCACTCTGCCACCTCTCCGTGTTCGAAGCCTCAGATTCTAGCAGGCTGCGGAGCGGGGTTTGCCGCAGGTGGTTCGGGCAGGCCGGGTGAGACAATGCGCCATCGCCTGTCCGCTGGTCCTTCATGCTCGTCGATACCCAACCCGCCACCTACCAGCATGTGCCCGCTTCGCCCGAAGTGCGCGACCACTGGGTCAATTCCCAACTCATCGGGGTCCTGATGGACAACATGGGGCCCTCGCTGCTGGCGGGGGTGCTCTCCCTGCCGGTGCTGGTCTACCTCATGGCCGGCCAGGCGAACACCATCGCGCTGGCGGTGTGGGCAAGCTTGACGCTCGTCATGCTGGTGATGCGCTACCGCCTGATCGGCATCTACCGGCTGCGCCACGACAGCCTGGAAGGCCCGCAGCGCATGAATTTCGTGGAGCGCTACCAGTGGTCCTGGACGGCCATGGCGCTGCTTTGGGGTGGCCCGGTGATGCTGAGCTACCAGCAATCGACCCAGGCCACCCAGTTCGTGTGCGGGCTGGTCGTGCTGGGCCAGGGCCTGCTCACCCTGACGGCCTTCAGCGCCTACCTGCCGGTGTTCCGCCAGTACGCCAATGCCCTGATCTTCTCGGTGTTCGTCGGGCTGGCCTGGAACACCTTGTGGATGCTGCACAAGCCCGAAGCGGTGCAGATCGGCCTGGTGCTGATGGCGCTGCTGTTCGTCTTCTGGGGCTTGCTGATCATGGCGGGCCGGCGCCTGCACGAGGTGCACCGCTCCAGCTTCGAGCTGCAGTTCTCCAACCAGGAGCTGATCGATTCGCTGACGCTGCAGACCCGCGCCTCGCTGCGGGCGGTGGCGACCAAGAACCGTTTCCTCGCCTCGGCCGCGCACGACCTGCGCCAGCCGGTGCACGCGCTCAGCCTGTACGCCGACTGGCTGGCCACCGAACCGGAGATGGCGCGCGACATCGCGCCGCGCATCCTGCAGTCCACGCGGGCGATCAATGAGCTGTTCGACTCCCTGTTCGACCTGACCCGCATCGACGCCGGCAACTACAAGGTGCGCCTGCAGCACGTGGACGTGAAAAAACTGTTTGCCGACCTGTCGCTGCAGTTCGAGCCAGTGGCGGTGGGCAAGTCGCTGCGCCTGCGCACGCACACCCGGCCCTGCACGATCTGGTCCGACCCGGTGGTGCTGCGCCGCATCCTGGGCAACCTGGTGTCCAACGCCTTGCGCCACACGCAGCACGGCGGCGTGCTGCTCGGGCTGCGCCACCGCGAGGACATGCTGGTGTTCGAGGTGTGGGACACGGGGGTGGGTATTGCCCGCGAGCACCAGCAGGCGATCTTCCAGGAGTTCTTCCGGGTGTCGCAGCACCAGGGCACCGAGGACAGCCTGGGCCTGGGCCTGACCATTGTCTCCAAGCTCACCTCGCTGATGGGCTACCAGCTCGCCTTGAACTCGGTCGGCGAACCGGGGCAGCGTGTTCCGCGTGATGCTGCCCGACTTCACCCAGCGCGAGCCGCTGGAGGCGCACCCGACGGCCTCGGGCGTCAACTCCGGTTTCTGAGGAGGTTGCCTGGCCGCCCGGTTGGGGCGGGCCAGGAGGGTGATCAGAGGTCGAGCAGGCCGGCGGTGCGGGCCAGGTGGCTCGCCTGCGAACGGCTCTTCACGTTGAGGCGGCGGAACAGCCGCCACAGGTGCACCTTGACGGTGTGTTCGCTGATCTGCAGCTGTTCGGCGATGTCGCGGTTGCTCAGGCCCCGGTCGAGCATGACCAGCAGCTGCTTCTGGCGCTTGGAGAGCTTGTCGGGGATGGTGGGCGCGTTTTCGTCTTCCACCTCATCGGCCAGGAACTCGCGCAGCACCTTGGCGATCTGGGCGGCACCGGCGGACTTTTCCACGTAGGCATCGGCGCCGGCTTCCCGGGCCAGGTCTTCGTAGTCGGAGGAGGGCGAGGCCGAGAGCACGATCAGGGACGTGTCGGGCAGCATCTGGCGCACCTCTCGCACGCCCGAGACGCCGTTGGTGTCGGGCAGCTTCAGGTCGAGGCAGACCAGCTCGGGCTCGCCATGCTCGGCGATGGCCTTGCTCACGGCCGCCAGACGTTCAAGTTCAACGACCTGCGTGGAAGCACGCAGGCGTCGCAACAGCATGACGACGGCTTCGCGCATCAGCGGGTGGTCGTCGATAACAAAAATACTCATGTCTGGCGGGCCGGTAATAACGGAGGTCGAGTTGACAGCATATCGAGAATGCACGTGTTTGGCGATAGCCAATAACGGGCCAATGCAGTCGTTCTTTTTACTTTTGGAACCCAACACCCGGGGGTATTTGAGCCGAGGGGCTCAACGCCGCCGGGGGATCGAGGTCAGAAGAACACGTTCTCGGGGTGCACTGCAAGCCCCGATTGTGTATCAAAGCTTGAACAGGGGTGACACAGGGCGGACACTTATGCCTTGTCGGGGCCGAAATGGGCCAGGGCCTGGGCCAGTGCCGCAGGGTCGGCCCGGGTGGTCAGTTGCGCCTGCAACCCGTCGAGGGCCTGGCTGCCTTGCTGCTGAAGGCGCGCAATGGCGCCGGCGGCTTCCTTGCCCGAAGCGAATCCGGTGCTCTGCAGCAGCAGCTGCCCGCCGGCGTCGACCAGCTTGAAATAGAACAGGCCATCGCTTTCGCGGTACTGCTTGAACGCCGGCGCGGCCGCCTTGGCGGCTTTGGTGGTGGTGGCCGACACCGCGCTGTCGAGCCGGCGCAGGCCGACGGCCTCGCGCAGCCGGGCGGTGAAGGGCGTGGCGATGGCGCGGGCCTTGTCGGCGCCGGCCTTGAGGGTTTTTTCGATGCGCGCCGAGTCCTGGATGAGCTGGTCGTAGACCTCGCGCAGCGGCGCGATCTCGCGATCCAGGCGCTCGAACAGGGTCTGCTTGGCGTCGCCCCAGGCGATGCCCTCGGCGAAAGCCTGGGCCAGCGCGGTGGTTTCGTCGGCCGAGGCGAAGGCCTGGTAGAGCTGGAACAGCGCCGAGCCTTCGGTGGACTTGGGTTCGCCGGGCGCGCGCGAGTCGGTCACGATGCCCATGATGAGCTTGCGCAGCTGTTCGCGCGGCACGAACAGCGGAATCGTGTTGTCGTAGCTCTTGCTCATCTTGCGGCCGTCCAGGCCGGGCAGCAGGGCCACATGGTCCTCGGTCACCGCCTCGGGCAGCGTGAAGTGCTCGCCATAGAGGTGGTTGAAGCTGGACGCCATGTCACGCGCCATCTCGATGTGCTGGATCTGGTCGCGGCCCACCGGCACCTGGTGCGCGTTGAACATCAGGATGTCGGCCGCCATCAACACCGGGTACATGAAGAGGCCGGCGGTCACGCCCGCGTCGGGGTCTTCCCCGGCGGCGTTGTTCTTGTCGACCGAGGCCTTGTAGGCATGGGCGCGGTTGAGAATGCCCTTGCCGGTCACGCAGGTGAGCAGCCAGGTGAGTTCGGGGATCTCGGGGATGTCGGACTGGCGGTAGAAGGTCACCTTCTCCGGGTCGAGCCCGCAGGCCAGCCAGGTGGCGGCGATCTCCAGCGTGGAGCGCTGCACGCGGGCGGGCTCACCCACTTTGATGAGCGCGTGGTAGTCGGCCAGGAAGTAGAAGCTCTCCACCTCGGCCAGGCGGCTGGCGCGCACGGTCGGGCGGATGGCGCCGACGTAGTTGCCCAGGTGGGGGGTGCCGGAGGTGGTGATGCCGGTGAGGACGCGGTGGGTTTTCATGGCGGGATCAGAACAGCAGCATGCGAAGGGGGGAGAGCAGCACCTGGATGGCGCTTTGCGTGAGCGACATGAGGGGGAGCAGCCAGAAGGTGCCGACCACGCCGGTGATGACCAGGGCCATCACGATGAAGAAGCCCCAGGGCTCGACGCGGGAGACGAGGGCGGCCTGTTTCCAGGGCAGCAGGCCGACGAGGATGCGGCCGCCGTCCAGCGGCGGCAGCGGGAACAGGTTGAAGGCGTACATGACGAGGTTGACCTTCAGGCCGGCCTCGCACATCTTGAGGAAGAAGGGCTCTTCCACGCCGATCGCCACCAGCACATAGAACAGCACGATCCAGGCGATGGCCTGGACCAGGTTGGCGCCCGGGCCGGCCAGAGCAACCCAGATCATGTCGCGCTTGGGGTTGCGCAGGCGGCCGAAATTCACCGGCACCGGCTTGGCGTAACCGAACAGGAAGGCGCCGGAGGTGGCGAAGTACAGCAGCAGCGGCATTGCGATGGTGCCGATCGGGTCGATGTGGCTCAGCGGATTGAGCGTGATGCGCCCCATCATCTCGGCGGTGTTGTCGCCGTAGTGCCGGGCCACGTAACCGTGCGCCGCCTCGTGCAGGGTGATGGCGAACAGCACCGGGATGGCGTAGAGAGCGACGGTTTGAACGATCTGGGCGAAATCCATGGTGGGGCGCGGCGGGCAAACGGGTATTGTCCCAGACTGGGCGGGCCGCCCGGTGGGGACGGCTCAGAGGCCGAGGCGGGCCAGGGCGCCCTGGCCGGTGCGCACCACCTCGGGTTCGCCGCCGGTGCCCATGGGCGTGAGATCGACCACCGTGGTGGGCGCCAGCGCGCAGGCGCCGGCGTCGATCACGCCGGCCAGGTCGTGTTCGAGCCGGTCGCGGATGTCCTGCGCGTCGTTGAGCGGGTCGGTTTCGTCGGGCAGGATCAGCGTGGTGCGCCAGCAGCGGGGCGTTGTGCAGGTCCAGCAGGGCCTGCAGGGTCTTGTGCTCGGGCACGCGCAGGCCGATGGTCTTGCGCGAGGGGTGGCTCACGCGGCGCGGCACCTCCTTGCTGGCTTCGAGGATGAAGGTGTAGGGGCCGGGCGTGGCGAGCTTGAGCAGGCGGTACTGCCGGTTGTCCACCTTGGCGTAGCTCGCGAGCTCGCTCAGGTCGCGGCAGAGCAGGGTGAGGTGGTGCTTGTCGTCCACCTGGCGGATGCGGCGCAGGCGGTCGGCCGCGGCCTTGTCGTCGAGGTGGCAGACCAGGGCGTAGCTCGAATCGGTGGGCACTGCGAGCACGCCGCCGCGTTCGAGCAACTGCACCGCCTGCTTGAGCAGGCGCGGCTGCGGGTTCTCGGGGTGGACTTCGAAATACTGGGACATGCCGACATTGTGACCCGCTCGGCGCAATCGACACACACCAGGGGAGACAGCAGAAATTGCCGCAAAGGCGGTGTGCGGCGCGGCCTGCTCCCTTGGCCGTCCTCTGTCGGGGCAGCGGGCGCGCCATTTGCCCTGGAACGTGCATGGCGGCCAACACCTCCTCCTCCTCCTCCAACCTGCTGCAGCGGTACAAAGCCAAGCGAAATTTCGCGCGCACACCGGAGCCACCGGGCGAGGTCGGCCGCGCGGCCAAGGCGCTGGGTTTCGTGGTGCAGAAGCACTGGGCGAGCCGGCTGCACTACGACTTCCGCATCGAGCTGGACGGCGTGATGAAGAGTTGGGCCGTGCCCAAGGGCCCCAGCCTGGACCCCGGTGACAAGCGCATGGCGGTCGAGGTGGAAGACCACCCCCTGGCCTACGCCGCCTTCGAAGGCACGATTCCGCCCAGGCAGTACGGGGCGGGCAAGGTCATCGTCTGGGACAAGGGGGTGTGGGCGCCCGAGGGCGACCCCCACGCCGGGCTGCGCAGCGGCAACCTGAAGTTCGAGTTGCTGGGCCACAAGCTGCGTGGGCGCTGGGCGCTGGTGCGCATGAAGACGCGCGACGAGAAAAAGCCCGCCTGGCTGCTGATCAAGGAGCGCGACGCCTTTGCCCGGCCCGCGGACGAGTTCAGCGTGGTCGACGCCGCGCCGGACAGCGTGGCCTCGCAAGGCATGCCATCGAAGGACACGGCCGACTGGCCGCCCCAAGCCGTGCCGGCCGCGCTGCCGGCCACCCTGTCGCCGCAGCTCGCCACGCGCTCGGAAAGCCCACCCGCCGCCGAGGCGGACTGGCTCTACGAAATCAAGTTCGATGGGTACCGCATGCTGGCGCGCATCGAAGGCACCGAGGTGAAGCTGTTCACCCGCAATGGCCACGACTGGACGCACCGCCTGCGGCCGCTGCACCAGGCGCTGCAGGACAGGCACCTGCCGCCGGGCTGGTACGACGGCGAGATCGTCGTGTTCGGCGACAGTGGCCTGCCCGACTTCGGCGCGCTGCAGCGGTCGCTGGAGAACGAGCGCACCTCGGCCGTCGTGTTCTACCTGTTCGACCTGCCCTACGTGGGCGGCCACGATCTGCGGGCCGCGCCGCTGGTGGCGCGCCGCGCGGTGCTGGAGCGCCTGCTGCGCGACCACCCCGGCGGTGATGCGGTGCGCTTCAGCGCGGTGTTCGAGGAGTCCGCCGCCAGCGTGTTGACGTCGGCTTGCCGGCTCGGCCTGGAGGGCGTGATCGCCAAGCGCAAGGACGCCCCGTACCGGTCCACGCGCGGCACCGACTGGCTCAAGCTCAAGTGCGGGCAGCGCCAGGAGTTCGTGATCGGCGGTTTCACCGAGGGCAAGGGCTCGCGCACCGGCTTTGGCGCCCTGCTGCTGGGCCTGCACGAGGCGGACGGCTCGCTGCGGCATGTGGGCAACGTGGGCACCGGCTTCGACACCGGCACCCTGTCCAGCCTGCACCGGAAGCTCAAAGCCCTGGAGCGGCGGACCAGCCCGTTCGCCCAGGCGACACTGGCGGGCCGGCCCCACTGGGTCACGCCCTCATTGGTGGCCGAGGTGGCCTTCTCGGACTGGACACACGCGGGCCACATCCGCCATGCGGTGTTCGTGGGGCTGCGCGAAGACAAGGCCGCAACAGCGGTGGAACGGGAGGTGGACGTGCCCAAGCCGAACGACTCGCCCGCGCCGGTGCGCAAACCGGGCAACCCGCCCGTGCCGGCGCAGAAGCCGCCCGCGCCTTCATCGGTGCGCGTGACCCACCCCGAGCGCGTGATCGACGCGAGCACCGGCGTGTCCAAGCTCGATCTGGTCACGTTCTACGCCACCGTGGGGCCGCTGATGATCGAGCACCTGCGGCAGCGGCCGGTGGCCCTGATGCGCGCGCCTTCGGGCATCGAGGGCGAGCTGTTCTTCCAGAAGCATGTGCCGCCGTCGATGAAGATGGCCGGCGTGGTGCAGCTCGATCCCGCGCTGGACCCGGGCCACGACCCCTGGGTGGCGGTGGCCACGCGGCGCGGGCTGCTCTCGGCGGCGCAATGGAACGTGGTCGAGTTCCACACCCAGAACGCGTTCGCGCGCACCTTCGAGAAGCCCAACCGCATCGTGTTCGACCTCGACCCAGGGGAAGGCGTGGCCTGGGCGCAGGTGCAGGAAGCGGCGCAGCTCACGCATTCGCTGCTGGACCACCTGGGCCTGGTGAGCTTCCTCAAGACCAGCGGTGGCAAGGGCTTGCACGTGGTCGTGCCGGTGCGCCAGCAGCACGACTGGGACAGCGTGAAAGGGTTCGCGCAGGCCGTGGTGCGGCACATGAGCGAGACCATTCCGCAGCGCTTCGTGCGCAGAGCGGGCCGAAGAACCGGGTCGGCAAGGTCTTTGTCGACTACCTGCGCAACGGGCGCGGGGCGACCACCGTCAGCGCCTGGTCGGCGCGCGCGCGCCCGGGCATGGGCGTGTCCGTGCCGCTGGACTGGAGCGAGCTGCCGGCCTTGCGCGGCAGCGACCACTGGCACGTGCGCAACATCGCCGAGCGCCTACCCATCGGCAACCGGCCCTGGAACGGCTATGCGCGGTCCGCGCGCTCGCTCACGCCGGCCATGAAGCTGCTGGGGTACCCGTCATGAGCCCGCGCGTGATCTGGAAAGGCGCCATCAGCTTCGGTCTGGTGCACGTGCCGGTGGCGCTGTACCCCGCCTCGCAGGACAGCGGCATCGACTTCGACTGGTTGGACCGGCGCTCCATGGACCCGGTGGGCTACCAGCGCATCAACAAGCGCACGGGCAAGCCGATCAAGGGCGACGACATCGTCAAGGGCGTCCAGCAGGACGATGGCGAGTACGTGATCGTGAGCGACGAGCAGATCAAGGCCGCCTACCCCGTGTCCACGCAGACCATCGAGATCGAGACCTTCGTGCAGGCGGCCGAGATCCCGTTCCTGCTGCTGGAGAAGCCGTACTACCTGGAGCCCATCGGCAAGGGCGAGAAGGTCTATGCCCTGTTGCGCGAGGCCATGGCCCAGGCTGGCGTGATCGGCATTGCGCGCGTGGTGATGCACACCAAGGAACACCTGGCCGCGCTGATTCCCATGGGGCCTGCGCTGGTGCTCAACACCATCCGCTGGGCCAGCGAGATCCGGCCGGTGGAGGACCTGAAACTCCCGGCGGCCGGCAAGTCGGCCGCGGGCGTAAAGGCGGCCGAGCTCAAGATGCGCAGCGCAGCTCATCAGCGACATGACCGGTCCCTGGGACCCGGAGGCCTATGAGAACCGGTTTGTCAGCGCGGTGCAGGCCCTGGTGCGGCAGAAGGTGAAGGCCGGCGACACCAAGACCGTGACGCCGCTGGAAGACGCGACCGAAGCGGCGGCACCGTCGAACGTGGTCGATCTCACCGAGTTGCTGGCGCGCAGCCTGGCCGGTCGCAAGGGTGGCACCCCCAAGGCCGCCACGGCGAAGAAAACCGCCCCGGCCCGTCGGCGGGCCTGAATCACTCGGGTGGGTGGGCGTCGGCCGGCAGGCGCCGGTCGCGCGCGGTGAGCCAGCTCGCGGTGGCGCCGCACAGCACGATCAGCGCGATGCCGATCAACTCCCACCGGCCTGGCACGTGGCCGAACACCAGCCAGCCGCAGAACATGGCGAAGCCGATCTGGCCGTAGAGGTAGGGCGTGAGCGTGGAGGCCGGCGTGCGCTGGAACGCCAGGATCAGCAGGAAGTGGCCGACCGTGCCCATGAGCCCGATCAGACACAGGATGGCGAAGGTGGCGATGTCGGGAATCGTCTGCCAGACCACCGGCAACACCAGGCTGGAGACCAGCGCACCGACCCAGCCGGTGTAGAAGTGCATGGTCATCGGGTCTTCGGTGCGCGCCATCTTGCTGGTGAGGATCTGGAACCAGGCGTAGGTGAACACCATCACCAGGGGCAGCAGGCTGGCCCAGCCGATCACGTCGCCACCGGGCTGCACCACCAGCAGCGCGCCGGCAAAGCCGCCCACCACCAGCAACCAGCGCAGCGGCGGCACGCGCTCGCGCAGGAACAGGGCCGCCAGCAGCGTGACCACCAGCGGCGTGATCATGACGATGGCGGTGAACTCGCCCACCGGCATGTACTGCAGGGCGACGAAGGACAGCGCGCTCACCGTCAGCAGCAGCGCGCCGCGCAGCAGCTGGAATCGCGGGTGCTCGGTGCGCACCAGGCCGCGGCCGCGCACCGGCAGCATGACGGCGGTGACGAGCACCGCATGGAACACGTAGCGGAACCACACGGCCATCAGCACCGGCACGAAGGCGCCGACGTACTTCACCGAGGTGTCGAGCACCGCGAAGCAGGCCGTGGCCAGGATCAGGAAACCGATGCCCAGCGCGGCCTGCGCGGGCGTGTGGCGCGGAGGCTGCGCCATCACTGCAGGATGCGCGACTGCAGCAAGGCCCACACGGGCGTGACGCTGCCCGGCAGGTCGGGCAACTGGCCCAGGTCGGTGTGGCTTTCTTCGGGGCTGTGGAAGTCGCTGCCGCGCGACGCGGCCAGGCCGAACTCCTGGCAGAACCCGGCGTACTTGACGTAGTCGGCCTGCCCGTGCGCGCCGGTCATCACTTCCACGCCCTGGCCGCCATGGGACTTGAATTCGGTGAACAGCGCGAACTCTTCGTTGGGCGTGAGCTTGTAGCGCCCCGGGTGGGCGATCACCGCCACACCACCGGACTGCTTGATCCAGCCCACCGCGTCACCCAGCGCCGCCCAGCGGTGCGGCACGTAGCCGGGCTTGCCTTCGGTGATGTACTTGCGGAACACTTCGTTGGTTTCCTTGCACACGCCGATTTCCACCAGGTAGCGCGCGAAATGCGAACGCGAGATCAGTTCCGGGTTGCCCACGTATTTCAGCGCGCCCTCGTACACGCCCTTGATGCCCACACGGGCCAGGTCGTCGCTCATTTCGCGCGCGCGTTGTTCGCGGCCGCCGCGCGTGGCGCGCAGGCCGGCCAGCAGGGCGGGGTGCTGGTGGTCCATGCCCAGGCCGACGATGTGCACGGTGATGCCGGCGAAGGTGACCGAGATCTCCGTGCCCGTGAGGTAGGGCAGGCCGGCCTCGCGCGCCGCGGCGATGGCGCGGTCCTGGCCGCCCAGTTCGTCGTGGTCGGTCAGCGCCCACAGTTCGACGCCGTTGGCCTTGGCGCGCTGGGCGAGCACCTCGGGCGTGAGGGTGCCGTCCGAGATCACGGAGTGGCAGTGCAGGTCGGCGTTGAGCAAGGGGTTCACCCGTTCATTTTAGGTGGGGGTGCCATGGCCCTGTGCGTCCAGGGGTTCAGCCCGTGTTCCGCAGGCCGGCGGCGATGCCGTTGATCGAGATGTGGATGCCCCGGCGCACGCGTTCGTCGCGGTCGGCCTGGTTCTCGCCCGCCCGGTAGCGGCGCACCAGCTCCACCTGCAGGTGGTGCAGCGGGTCGATGTACGGGAAACGGTGGCGCATGGAGCGCTGCAGCGCGGCGTTGTTCACCAGCCGTTGCTTTTCACCGGTGATGAGCGCCAGCGCGTCGGCCGTGCGCTGCCATTCGGCCTCGATGGCCTTGAACACCTGGTTGCGCAGGCGCTTGTCGGGCATGAGCTCGGCGTAGCGCGAGGCCAGGGCGAGGTCGCTCTTGCCAGCACCATGTCCATGTTGGAGAGCAAGGTGCTGAAGAAGGGCCACTGCTTGACCATCTTCTGCAGCAGCGCCTTCTGCGCGGCCACGCCCTTGGGGCCGTCCTGGTGCAGGAAGGCGTGCACCGCCGAGCCGAAGCCGTACCAGCCCGGCAGGGTGAGGCGGCACTGGCCCCAGCTGAAGCCCCAGGGGATCGCGCGCAGGTCCTCGATCTTCTGCGTGGCCTTGCGCGAGGCCGGGCGCGAGCCGATGTTGAGTTCGGCGATCTCGCGGATCGGGGTGGCGGCGAAGAAGTACTCGGCGAAGCGCGGGGTGTCGTAGACCAGCGCGCGGTAGGCCGCCATGCTCTGGCGCGAGAGTTCGTCGGCTGCGGTCAGGAAAGCGGCGGGCGCGTTGCGCGTGGGCTTGAGCAGCGTGGCTTCCAGCGTGGCGGCCACCAGGGTTTCGAGGTTGCGCCGGCCGATCTCGGGGTTGGCGTACTTGGAGCCGATCACCTCGCCCTGTTCGGTCAGGCGGATCTGGCCGCGCACCGTGCCCGGGGGCTGCGCCAGGATGGCCTGGTAGCTCGGGCCGCCGCCCCGGCCCACGGTGCCGCCGCGGCCATGGAACATGCGCAGCTGGATCGGTTTCTCGGCGCCCTTGTTGAGCGTGTCGAACAGCTCGACCAGCGCGATCTCGGCGCGGTACAGCTCCCAGTTGCTGGTGAAGATGCCGCCGTCCTTGTTGCTGTCGGAGTAGCCGAGCATGATGTCTTGCTCGCTGTAGCCGTCGCCCGCGCCGCGCTGCACCATGGCGCGCACGCCGGGCAGGGCGAGGTACTCGCGCATGATGGGCGCGGCGTTGCGCAGGTCTTCGATGGTCTCGAACAGCGGCACCACGATCAGGTCGCACACCGCGTCCTCGGCCAGTGTGCCGCGCATCAGGCCGGCTTCCTTCTGCAGCAGCAACACCTCGAGCAGGTCGCTCACCGTTTCGGTGTGGCTGATGATGGCGTGGCGGATGGCCTGCGCGCCGAAGCGCTCGCGCCCGCTGCGCGCGGTGTCGAAGATCGCCAGCTCGCCCAGCGTATGGGCCGAGTAGGCGACGCCGGGCACGCGCAGGGGGCGCGCGTCGTTCAGCTGGCGCAGCAAGACGGCGCGTTTGCCCGCTTCGTCGAGCTTCGAGTATTGGGGCTCGATGCGCGCGGCCGCGAGCAGCTCGGCCACGACTTCCTCGTGCTTGTCCGAGCTTTGCCGCAGGTCCACGGTGGCGAGGTGAAAACCGAACACTTGCACCGCGCGCATCAGCGGCAGCAGGCGCGCGCGCGCCAGGGCTTCGCCGTGGTGGGCCTTGAGCGAGGCCTCGATGGTGCGCAGGTCGTCCAACAGCTCGGCGGCGCTGGCGTAGGGGTCTTGCGGCGCGATGGCGTGGCGCGCCGCTTCGCCGCCGGTGAGCCTCCCGAGCGTGGCCGCGAGGCGCGCGTACATGCCGGTGAGCGCGCGGCGGTAGGGCTCGTCCTGGCGGTGGGCGTTGGTGTCGGGCGAGCGCTCGGCCAGGGCCTGCATGGCCGGGCTCACGCTGTTGAGCATGGCCGAGACCGACAGCTCCGCGCCCAGGTGGTGCAACTGCGTGAGGTGGTGGCGCAGCACCATGTCGGCCTGGCTGTGCAGCGCGAGCTCCAGGGTCTGCGCGGTCACGTTGGGGTTGCCGTCGCGGTCGCCGCCGATCCACTGGCCCATGCGCAGGAAGGGGGCGATGGGCGGCGCGGCGTTGCCGCTGTCGCCCAGGCCTTCTTCCAGTTCGCGGTAGAGGCGGGGGATCTGCGTGAGGAAGGTCGCTTCGTAGTAGCTCAGCGAGTTCTCGATCTCGTCGGCCACGGTGAGCTTGGTGAAGCGCAGCAGGCGCGTCTGCCAGAGCTGCGTGACGCGGGCGCGGATCTGCGCCTCGATGTCGGCGCGCTCTCTCGGCAGGCGCTGTGGTTCGTCGCGCTCGCCCAGCAGGCGGGCGATGGCGCGTTCGGCGTCCAGGATGCTCTTGCGCTGCACCTCGGTGGGGTGGGCGGTGAGCACGGGCGAGATGTGGGCGCTGGCCAGCGTCTGCACCACCTCGGCGGGCGCGATGCCGGCCTTGTGCAGGCGCTGCAGCGTGCGCGCGAGGCTGCCTTCCTGCAGGTTGCCGGCGCGCTCGTGCACCGCGCGGCGGCGGATGTGGTGGCGGTCTTCGGCCAGGTTGGCCAGGTGGCTGAAATAGGTGAAGGCGCGGATCACGCTCACGGCCTGGTCGCCGGTCAGGCCCTTGAGCAGCTTCTTCAGCGCCTTGTCCGCCGATTCATCCGCATGACGGCGGAACGCCACTGAAAGTTGGCGGATCTGCTCGATCAGGTCGAACGCGGCCTGGCCCTCCTGCTCGCGGATCACGTCGCCCAGGATGCGGCCGAGCAGCCGGATGTCGTCGATGAGCGGCTGGTCCTTGTCGGCCCGTCCGGCGCCCTGGTTGGTGGTGGTTTTGTGGGCGGGGCGGGCGGGCTTTCGCGTCATGGTAGATGGTGGGTTGGGGTGGGCGGGCGCTCGACGGAACAGGGCATGCTAGCATTCAAAATCACCGCTTCCGTTACCAGCCGGGTACCAAAATCGCCCGCGACGTCCGGCCTTCCCGGACCCTCCTTCCCGACCCATGTCCCCATCCTCTTCCGCCGCTCTGGCCATCACCATCGCCACCCGTGAAAGCCGCCTCGCCCTGTGGCAGGCCGAACACGTCAAGGCCTTGCTCGAAGGCCTGGGCCACCGCGTCACGCTGCTGGGCATGACCACCCTGGGCGACCAGATCCTGGACCGCAGCCTGTCCAAGGTGGGCGGCAAGGGCCTGTTCGTGAAGGAACTCGAGCTCGCGCTGGAAGACGGCCGCGCCGACATCGCCGTGCACTCGCTCAAGGACGTGCCGATGGAGCTGCCGCCCGGCTTCGCGCTGGCCTGCGTGATGGAGCGCGAAGACCCGCGCGACGCCTGGGTCTCGCCGCACTGCGCCGGGCTGGCCGACCTGCCGGCCAACGGCGTGGTGGGCACCTCCAGCCTGCGCCGCCTGGTGCTGCTGCGCGCGGCACTGGACCAGTTGGGCCGGGACGATGTGCGCATCGAACCCTTGCGCGGCAACCTCGACACGCGCCTGCGCAAGCTCGATGAAGGCCGGTACCACGCCATCGTGCTCGCCGCCGCCGGCCTCAAGCGCCTGGGGCTGGAGGCGCGCATCCGCCACATCTTCGACCCGACCGATTCCTTGCCGGCGGCCGGGCAGGGCGCCTTGGGCATCGAGGTGCGCGCCGACCGCGCCGACCTGATCGCCGCGCTGGCGCCGCTGGTGCACCAGCCCACCTGGCTGCGCGTGGCCGCCGAACGCACGGTCTCGCGCGCCATGGGTGGCAGCTGCTCCATGCCGCTGGCCGCCTACGCCGACTGGGGCCGCGAAGGCGCGCTGCGGCTCGACGCGGCCTGGGGCGACCCCCAGGGGCAGGCACCCCTGGTGCGCGTCGGCACCCAAGCGGCCGTGACCACACTGGACGAGGCCGAGGCGCTGGGCCAGCAGGTGGCCCAGGCGCTGCGCGCGGCCGGTGCCGCGCCACCGGTCGCGGAGACCTGAGGCCTTGGTGGACACCGCCGCCCACCCGCCTGGCACCCGGCGCCGGCTGGAACGGCTCATCGTCACGCGGCCGGCGCCCGAGGCCCAGGTCTGGGTGGATGCCCTGCGCGCCGAAGGCTGGCCCGCCCAGGCCCTGCCCCTGATTGAAATTGCGCCACCCGCCGCCGAGGCCGACCGGGCCACGCTGCACCACTGGCGCGCGCACTGGACGCAGGCCGATGCCATCCTGTTCGTGAGCGGCGCGGCGGTGAGCCATTTCTTCGAGGGCGGGGTCGCACCCGCCAGCCAGCCGCCGCACACCCGCTTCTGGGCCCCGGGACCGGGCACGGCGCGCCTGCTCGAGCAGGCCATCGCGCCGCTGGGCCTGGGTGCGGCCCACATCGATGCACCGCCTCCCGACGCCGCGCAGTTCGACTCCGAGCATTTGTGGCCGGTGGTCTCGTCCCAGGTCGGCCCGGGGCGGCAGGTGCTGATCGTGCGCGGCACCTCGGCCCAGGGAACCTCGGAGGCCGGGGTGGCCGGCACCGGCCGCGACTGGCTGATCCGCCAATGCACCGCCGCCGGTGCGCAGGTGCAGGGATGTGTGGCGTATGCGCGACGCGCGCCCGTGCTTTCAGCTACCGACCGCGCCGTGATCGATGCGGCGGCCACGGCGCGCAGCGTGTGGCTGTTCAGCAGTTCCGAAGCCCTGCTGCCGCTGCAGAACCTGCGGCCAGCCCCGGTGTGGGCGCCAGCGAGCGCGCTGGTCACGCACCCGCGCATCGCCGCTGCGGCCGCTCAGGCAGGGTTCGGCCAGATCTGTCAGACCCGTCCTGCATTGGTCGATGTGGTGCGCGCTCTAGAATCGGGCTGGACCCGACCATGAGCGCCGACACACCCGACCCCATTCCCCCCGTTGCCGCGCCGGCGCCCGCCGCCGTTGCGCCTCCCCCGGCGCCCGTGGCCGCTCCGCGGCGTTCAGGCCAGGTCTTTCAGTGGCTGGCCCTGCTGATCGCCGCGCTGGCGCTGGTGATGACGGGCCTGCTCTGGCAGAAGCTCGGCTTCACCCAGCAGGAGCTGGCCCGCCGCAGCCAGGACACCATCGCGCAGGCCGTGGAGGCGCGCACGCTGGCGGCCCAGGCCGAAGCCCTCACGCAGGAACTGCAGGCCCGCCTGGCCGTGGCCGAGGTGCGGCTGTCGGAAGTGACCCTGCAGCGCAGCCAGCTCGAAGAGCTCATGCTCTCGCTCTCCCGCTCGCGCGACGACAACCTGGTGCAGGACCTGGAATCCGCGCTGCGCCTGGCGCAGCAACAGGCCCAGCTCACCGGCACCGCCCAACCGCTCATCTCGGCCCTGCAGGCCGCCGACCAGCGCATCGCGCGCGCCGCGCAGCCGCGCCTGAACCCGGTGCAGCGCGCCATCGGCCGCGACATCCAGCGCATCCAGGGCGCGTCCCTGGCCGACATCCCCGCGCTCACGCTGCAGCTCGATGAGCTCGCGCGGCAGGTGGACGACTGGCCGCTGCTCAACCAGGTGGGCCAGCCGGTGGCCGCGCCGTTGAGCAAGGGCAAGGCCGGGCGAAAGGCCGCCCCCGAACCCGTGGCGGTGAAGGACGCCGCGCCCGAGACCGCTGCCGTGCCCGACGCGGCGACCGAACCGGACACCACCGGCTGGAGCCGCGTGTCGGGTTGGTGGAGCGGTATGTGGACGCGCATCTGGACCGATGTCACCCGCAACGGCCGCGAGTTGGTGCGCGTGAGCCGCATCGACCGGCCCGAAGCCGTGCTGCTCGCGCCCGACCAGGCCCTGTTCATGCGCGAGAACCTCAAGCTCAAGCTGCTCAATGCGCGCCTGGGCCTGCTGGCCCGTCACATGCAGGCCAGCCAGGCCGATCTGATGGCCGTGGAAGCCGCGCTCGCGCGTTACTTCGACACCAACTCGCCCCGCGTGACCACCGCCCAGGCCACGCTGGCGCGCCTGCGCAAGGACCTGGTGGACAGCGACCTGCCGCGGCCCGAAGAAACCCTGACGGCCCTGACCGCCGCGGCAGGGGGGCGCTGATGGCCGCCCGTTTTGGTGGTGCCATGCGCAGCGTGTTCTGGCTGCTCGGCCTCGCGGCGCTGGCCGTGGCGCTCGCGCTGCTGGTGGGGCACAACGAGGCCACGCTCACCCTGTTCTGGCCGCCCTACCGTTTCGATGTCTCCTTCAACTTCGTCGTCTTCTGCCTGATCGGCGGCTTCGTGCTGCTGTACGCCGCGCTGCGCGCGTTCTCGATGTTGCGCGACCTGCCCGCGCAGGCCCAGCGCTGGCGCAGCCAGCAGATCGAGCGCGCCGTGGTCGGGTCGGTGATGGACGCGCTGTCGCACCAGCTGGCGGGCCGCTTCGTGCGCGCGCAGTCGGCGGCCCAGCAGGCGGTGGACCAGCTCAAGGGCGTGCCGGCCGGGCAATGGCCCCGCCGCGACCAGCTTCAGCTGCTCGCCCACCTGCTGCTGGCCGAGAGCGCGCAATCGCTGCAGAACCGCGAGCGCCGCGACGAGAACCTGCAGGCCGCCCTCAGCCCGAAGCTGGCCGAAAAGCGCGCCGGAAGCCCACGAAGGTGCGCTGCTGCGCGCGGTGCGCTGGGCGGTGGAAGACCATGACGCCGACGCCGCGCGTGCGCGCCTGGCCGAGCTGCCGCAGGGCGCGAGCCGGCGCATCCAGGCGCTGCGCCTGAAGCTGCGCATCGCCCGCCTGGGCGGTGAAACCGGCGAGGCGCTGGAGACCGCGCGCGTGCTGGCCAAGCACCGCGCATTTTCGCCCGAGGCCTCCCGCAGCATCGTGCGTGGCCTGGCGCTCGATGCCCTGCGCGAAGCACACGACATGACGCAGCTGGACGCGTTTTGGAACGGCCTGGACGCCACCGAGCGCGCCATGCCCGAGGTGGCCCTGGCCGCCGCGCGCCGCGCCAACCAATTGACCGGCCCCGCCACCAGCGAGCAGGACCGCGAGCTGGTCCACGCCCGCGTGCGCGCCTGGCTCGAACCCCTGTGGCCCGAGTTCGGGACGCTGGACGTGGCGCAGCAGCGCCAGCTCGTGCTGGCGCTGGAACCCGGCCTGGGTGAGCTCGACGCCGCCGGGCTGGCCCGGCTGGAGCAGTTGCAGCGCCAATGGCCGCAGAACGGCTTCCTGCAGTACCTCGCGGGCCAGGCCTGCATGCGTCGCCAGCTCTGGGGCAAGGCCGCGCAGATGCTGAGCCAGTCCAGCCACAGCCTGGACGACCCCGCCCTGCTGCGCCGCACCTGGCGTGGCCTGGCGCAGCTGGCCGAAGAGCGGGGCGATGAAACGGCCGCGCAAGCTGCGTGGAAGCGGGCCGCGCTGCTGGACTGAGTCGAACCGAACCCAGGGGATGCGCCAGGGCATCCCCGAAGAAAAAGCCGATCGGAACCCGATCGGCTTTTTCTTCGGGGCCTGCCGCCACGCCGGAGGCGGGCGGCGGTGGCGAGGACTCAGGGGTTCTCGAACGGCAGCTTCATGTCGCGCAGGTCCTTGCGCGTTTCCACCAGCACCAGCGGACCTTCGTCCAGCACCACGGGCGGCTTGGGTTCGCGCGGCACATGGATGGGCTTGGGTTCGGCCGCGATGGCGGCCTGCACCTGGGCCACCTTCTCCGCGTTGGAGTTCACCCATTCCAGGCCACTGGCCTGCGCCACCTGGTCGAGGGATTCGACGGACAGCGTGAACGGCTGCACCTTGGGCAGGCCTCGGGGAGCCGGGCGCTTCGACCGCGCGCGGTGCGGCGGCGGCCACGGGGGCTGCTGCGCGCGGCGCGCGAGGTGCTTGCGGCACCACGGCGGGCGCGGGTGCCGCCACTTCGGCCGCAGGTGCGGCCACCGGGGCCGGCACCACCACTTCGGCAGGCGCCACAGCGACGGGTTCGGCCGCCGGCGCTTCGGTGGTTTCCGCGTTCACGGCAGGCGGCGTGGCGATGCTGAAGTAGCTGCGCACGGGGGCTTCGTAGGCCGAGGCATCGGGCGAGTCGTTCACCGCTTCGCTGCGCTCGGCAGGTGCCACGGTCTCGGCGGCGGCCGGAGCCTCTTCACCTTCGACCGCGCCTTCGCGGGGGCCGCGTTCGCGGCGGTCGCGGCCATAGCGGTCGCGGCTGCGGCGTTCGCGGTTGCCGCGCGGCGCGCCGTTCTCGGCGTCGCCCTCGCGCGGGGCTTGAGCTTCGCTCACGCCTTCGGCGACGGTGGCCGGCTGTTCACCTTCCACGGCGTCGGGACGGGGCGTTGCCTCGGCACCTTCGGCGCCCGGCTGGCGGCGGCGGTTGTCACCGCGGGGGCGGCGATCGCGGTCGCGCTCGCGGCGTTGCTGGCCTTCGGCCGCTTCGGGCGTGTCGCTCGGCGCGGCGTCCAGCGGCAGGGCGTTGTTGACGTTGCCGCCTTCGGCCGCCACAGGGGCTTCCCGGCGGCCACCTTCGCGGCGGTTGCCTTGGCGGCCTTCACCACCGCGCCCTTCGTTGCGGTTCTCGTTGCGGCCTTCGCCGCGGCCTTCACCGCGACGGCCTTCGCCACGCGCCTGTTCGCTGCGACCTTCCACGCGGCCGCCCTCGGCGCGCGCCTCGACCGCACGGCCTTCGCCACCGCGGCCACCGTTGCGGCCACCGCCTTCGCGGCCTTCGCGCGAACCACGGCCTTCGGCGCCACCACGGCCACTGCGGCTGCGGCCGTCACGGCCACCTTCGCGGCGACCGCCGTCGGCACGTTCTTCGCGGGCACCGCCCTTGGCGGCCGGTGCGGCCACGGCAGGCGTTGCCGCCGGCTTGGCCGGTGCGGGCTCGGCACCGAACAGGCTCTTGAGCCAACCGAAGAAACCCTTCTCGGCCGGTGCCGGCGCGGCCGGCACGGGCTTGGCGGCCACGGGCGCTGCCACCGGTGCGGCGGCGGGGGCCGGCGTTTCGGGGCGCGGTGCGGCCACGGGCGCGGGTCCGTCGGGCAGCACGCCCTTGATCACCGGTTCCTGCTTGTTGGTGCGTTCCTGGCTGCGGCGCGTGAAGCTGGCGACGTCGTCCACTTCATCGGCCAGCTTGTAGCTCGCGTCCAGGTTGTCCAGGCGCGGGTCGTCGTGCTTGAGGCGCTCGAGCTTGTAGTTGGGCGTGTCGAGCGACTTGTTGGGCACCAGCAGCACGCTGATGCGCTGCTTGAGTTCGATCTTGGTGATCTCGGTGCGCTTTTCGTTCAGCAGGAAACTCGCGACTTCGACCGGCACCTGCACCAGCACCGCGGCCGTGCTGTCCTTGAGCGACTCTTCCTGGATGATGCGCAGGATCTGCAGTGCCGAGCTCTCGGTGTCGCGGATGTGGCCGGAACCACCGCAACGCGGGCAGGGGGATGGAAGCGCCTTCGTTGAGCGCGGGCTTGAGGCGCTGGCGGCTCATTTCGAGCAGACCGAACTTGCTGATGGCGCCGAACTGCACGCGGGCGCGGTCCTGGCGCAGCGCGTCGCGCAGGCGGTTTTCCACTTCGCGGCGGTTCTTCGACTCTTCCATGTCGATGAAGTCGATCACCACCAGACCACCCAGGTCGCGCAGGCGCGCCTGGCGGGCCACTTCGTCGGCGGCTTCCAGGTTGGTGCGGGTCGCGGTTTCCTCGATGTCGCCGCCCTTGATGGCGCGGGCCGAGTTCACGTCCACCGCCACCAGCGCTTCGGTCTGGTCGATCACGATGGCGCCGCCAGAAGGCAGGTTCACCGTGCGGCTGTACGCGGTTTCGATCTGGTGCTCGATCTGGAAGCGCGAGAACAGCGGCGCGTCGTCGCGGTAGCGCTTCACGCGGTGCCCGTGCTCGGGCATCACATGGCTCATGAACTGGTGAGCCTGTTCGAAGATGTCGTCGGTGTCGATCAGGATCTCACCGATGTCGCTGTTGAAGTAGTCGCGGATCGCGCGGATCACCAGGCTCGATTCCTGGTAGATCAGGAAGGCGCCCTTGCCACCCTTGGTCGCGCCGTCGATGGCGTTCCAGAGCTTGAGCAGGTAGTTCAGGTCCCACTGCAGTTCGGCGGCGTCGCGGCCGATGCCGGCGGTGCGCGCGATGATGCTCATGCCGTTGGGGTATTCGAGCTGGTCCAGCGCCTGCTTGAGTTCCTGGCGGTCTTCGCCTTCGATGCGGCGGCTCACGCCCCCGCCGCGCGGGTTGTTCGGCATCAGCACCACGTAGCGGCCGGCCAGGCTCACGAAGGTGGTGAGGGCGGCGCCCTTGTTGCCGCGTTCTTCCTTTTCCACCTGGACCAGCAGTTCCTGGCCTTCGCGGATCACGTCGTTGATGCGGGCCTGGTTGACCGGCACCCCGGCGGCGAAATACTGGCGCGAGATTTCCTTGAAAGGCAGGAAGCCGTGGCGTTCTTCGCCGTAGTCGACGAAGCAGGCTTCGAGCGACGGCTCCACGCGGGTGACCACCGCTTTGTAGATGTTGCCCTTGCGCTGTTCGCGCCCTTCGATTTCGATTTCGTAGTCGAGCAATTTCTGCCCGTCCACGATCGCCAGGCGGCGCTCTTCGGCCTGCGTGGCGTTGATCAGCATGCGTTTCATGATGCGTTCCTTCGTTCAAATACAAGGACGCAGGGGCCACCGGCCCATGCGCCAACCTGCCGTGAACCAGCGGAAGCGCGAACGAGGGGAGGAATTGCCGGAGAGCCGTTGACCCGCGGTTCGGGGAAGGCGTTCAACACAGGCGGGCACCAGGGTGCCGCGTCGAACCGCCAGGTCAGGGCGTAGGCGCGTGGAGGTGGGTGAACAGGGAAGAAGGCTCGATGGCTGTCATTGACATGGATCTGGCCGGTGTCTCTCTGGCTTCACTTCGTCCTCATCCAGCCACGTGTTGCGGGCTGGGTGATTGGGGTATTCCGTATTCGGGTTCGTGTTCTTCAGCGGATTCGCCCGCGGCTTCGACCGGCCCGCCGCCGTGCCAGGATTCGCATGGGAATGCATCGGGCAACGGCGCCAGACCCGGGTGCTGCGGGTGGCAACCCACCCGCGGCGGACGCCTTGCCTTGCAAGCTGCGGTCCCTTGCCTTGGGTGACTGCCTTAAACTCAAGGTAAATCAATCACTTACGGCACACGACGGGTGTGACGCATTATAGTCAGCTCCCCGCCATTCGTGGTGGCCTTATTCACACCCATGCTCAGCAACCCGAATTCGGGGGAAATCCGACACATCACGGTTGACGAAGAGTCGGCGGGGCAGCGGTTGGACAACTTCCTCATCCGCATCCTCAAAGGGGTGCCCAAATCGCACATCTACCGCATCATCCGCTCGGGCGAGGTGCGCCGGAACAAGGGCCGGGTGTCGGCCGACGACCGCGTCGCCCTTGGCGATGTGTTGCGCATTCCGCCGATCCGGCTGTCCGAACGCGCCGAAGAGAAGGCGGCCCATCCGGCGCCGGCGCGCGAATTCCCGGTCGTGTTCGAGGACGAGGCCTTTCTGGCGATTGACAAGCCCGCCGGCGTGGCGGTGCATGGTGGCAGCGGCGTGAGTTTCGGCGTGATCGAACAAATGCGCCAGGCTCGGCCGCAGGCCCGATTGCTCGAATTGGTGCATCGCCTGGACCGGGAAACCAGCGGCCTGTTGCTGATTGCCAAGAAAAAGAGCGCGCTCAAGGCATTGCAGGACCAATTTCGCGAACGTGAAACCGGAAAAACCTATCTGGCGATGGTCAAAGGCGCCTGGCCCGCCCGCCTGAAGGTGCTGGACCAGCCTTTGCACAAATACCTATTACCTGATGGCGAACGCCGTGTGAGGGTGACGACAGCCGACGATCCGGACGGCATGCGCTCGGTCACGCTGGTGAAGGTGGCGCAGCGCGTGCCCGCACCACCAGGGCTGGAGGCGGTCGTTCCCGAAGGCTTCAGCCTGTTGGAGGTCACCATCAAGACCGGCCGCACCCATCAGATTCGCGTGCATTTGTCCAGCGCCGGCCATCCGATTGCGGGTGACGATAAATACGGCGATTTCGAACTCAATCGGCAATTGGCACGGATTGGTTTGAAACGCATGTTCCTGCATGCCTGGCGTTTGAGGTTGACACATCCTGTCACCAAATCCGCGTTGGAACTGCAGGCCGAATTGCCGCCGGAGCTATATAAATGGCGATCCCCCGGAATAGAATGATGGTCTGCGTCGTTGGCAGACATCCGGTTCCGGATGGATCAAACATTACCTAAAAAGGACGATTTCAATGGCAAGTTATTCCGAACTCATGGCGCAAGCCCAGAACCTGATGGCACAGGCCGAGCAGGCGCGCAAGGACGAGCTCTCCGCGGTCATCGCCGACATCAAGGCGAAGATGAAGCAATTCGGCATCACCACCGCCGATCTGGGCAGCACCTCGGCGACCAAGAAGACCGGCAAATCCAAATCGGCCGCACCGGCCAAGTACAAAGGCCCGAACGGTGAACTCTGGGCAGGTGGCCCGGGCCGCAAACCCGAATGGGTTCGCGCCGTGCTGGCATCGGGCAAGAGTCTGGACAGCTACCTGATCTGATCCATTCCCCTGCCTCCTTGCACACGGCCCGCCTCTGGCGGGCTTTGTCTTTGGTACCCTCGAAAGCATGTTTCGAATACTTGTCGTCTGCATGGGCAACATCTGCCGCTCGCCCATGGCGGCCAGCGTGCTGCACGCCGCCATCGCGCGCCGCCAGCTGGCGCAGCGGGTGGAGGTGGATTCCGCCGGCACCTACGCCGGCCATCAGGGGGAAAAGCCCGACCGCCGGGCGATCACCCTGGCGATGGCGCGCGGTTACCCGCAGATCGAGCGCGAGCGGGCCCGCCGCGTGCGCGATGAGGACTACCGGAACTTCGACCTGATCCTCGCCATGGACGCGGACAACCTGGAGAACCTGCGCTTCAAGTGCCCTCCCGAGCACCAGCACAAATTGCACCTGTTCCTGGAGTACGCGGGTGTGGAGGGCCGGCGCGAAGTGCCCGACCCTTACTACGGCAATGCCCAGGGCTTCGAGGTGGTGCTGGGCCTGTGCGAGCAGGGCAGCGAGGGCGTGCTCGCACGGGTGCTGAGCACGCTGGACTGAGGCGGCTTCAGGCCTGGTGGTACTCGCGGTACCAGCGCACGAAGCGTTCGATGCCGTCCTTCAGAGGCGTGGAGGGCGCGAAGCCCACCCAGCGGTGCAGGGCCTCGGTGCTGGCGTAGGTCGCCGGCACGTCGCCGTCCTGCATGGGCAGGAATTCCTTGATCGCCTCGCGCCCCAGCGCCTGTTCGATGCAGCCGATGAAGTCCATCAGCGGCACCGGGTCGTGGTTGCCGATGTTGAAGATGCGGTAGGGCGGTCCACCCGCGTTCTCGGGCATGGCCGGTTTGTCGAGCACGCGCAGCACGCCTTCGACGATGTCGTCGATGTAGGTGAAGTCGCGCTTCATCTTCCCGTGGTTGAAGACCTGGATCGGCCGGCCTTCGAGCACCGCGCGGGTGAAGCTGAAGTAGGCCATGTCGGGCCGGCCCCAGGGCCCGTACACCGTGAAGAAACGCAGGCCGGTGGTGGGCAGCCCATAGAGGTGGCTGTAGGTGTGGGCCATCAGCTCGTTGGCCTTCTTGGTGGCCGCGTACAGGCTCACCGGGTGGTCGACGGCGTCGGTTTCCTCGAACGGCATCTTGGTGTTGCCGCCATACACGCTGGAGCTGGACGCGTAGACCAGGTGGCCCGGCTTCTGCGCGCGGCAGCCTTCCAGGATGTGGCCGAAGCCGGTGAGGTTGCTGTCGAGGTAGGCGTTGGGGTGCGTGATCGAGTAGCGCACACCGGCCTGGGCCGCCAGGTGCACCACGGCGTCGAAGCGGTGGCTGGCGAACAGCCGGGCCATGGCCTCGCGGTCCGCCACATCGACCTGTTCGAAGGCGAAACCCGGGTGCTTCTGCAGCGGCTCCAGCCGGGCGCGCTTGAGCGCGACGGCGTAGTAGTCGTTGAGGTTGTCGATGCCGAGCACCGTGTCGCCGCGCGCCAGCAGGCGCTGGGCGGTGTGCATGCCGATGAAGCCGGCCGCGCCAGTCAGGAGGATGTGCATGGCGGTATGTTAGCCGCCAGCCTGCCTCAGTCTTTCTGCCAGATCACCCGTTTTCCGGACGTTTCCCACGTTTCGTAGTACCGCGCGTACAGGTCTTCGATGCGGTTGCGCTTGACCTTGAAGGTGGGCGTGATGATGTCGTTGTCCACCGTCCAGGCGGTGGTGACGACCACGATGCACTGCAGCTGCTCGTGCGGGTCCAGCGTGGCGTTGATGCCCTTGAGGTGGCTGGCCAGCGAGGTTTCGAGCTCGGTGCGCGCGGCGGCGTCGTTCGCCACGCGCGCGGCCGCGTCCGCGTTGAGCATCACGATGCCCAGGGGCTGGCCCAGGTTGGCGCCGGTCACCACGCAGGCTTCCACGGCCTCGTGCATCACCAGCTTGTCCTCGATCGGCGCGGGCGCCACGTACTTGCCCTTGCCGGTCTTGAACAGGTCTTTCACACGGCCGGTGATGCGCAGCAGGCCCTGCTTGTCGATCGTGCCCTTGTCGCCGGTCTTGAGCCAGCCGTCTTCGGTGAAGGCCTCGCGGCTCTTCTCGGGCTCCTTGTAGTAGCCCTGCATCAGCGCCTGGCTGCGCATCTGCACCTCGCCGGTCTCGGGGTCGAGGCGGTGCTGCACGCCGGCGTAGGTGGGGCCCACGGTGCCCTGCTGGTTCTTGCCCGGCTCGGTGATGTGCGAGAGCGCGAGGTTCTCGGTCATGCCGTAGCCCTCGTTGATGTTCAGGCCGAGCTGGCTGTACCACTGCAGCAGGGCCATGGGCATGGGCGCGGCGCCACCGGCGGCGAACTTGCACTGGTCCAGACCCAGGGCCTTCATCACCTTGCGGCGCACGATGCCACCCAGGATGGGGATGCGCAGGAGCCGGTTGAGCTTGGCCGGCGGCATCTTGGCGTGGATGCCCTGCTGGAACTTGACCCACAGGCGCGGCACCGAGAAGAAGATGGTGGGCCGCGCGCGCTGCAGGTCGGCGGCGAAGGTGTCGAGCGACTCGGCGAAGTACACGTGCATGCCGGTGCGCAGCCAGCCGTGTTCGACCAGCATGCGCTCGACCACATGGGCCAGCGGCAGGTAGGACAGCATGCGGTCTTCGCCCGAGAGCGGGATGCGCTTGACGCCGGAGTCGATGGCCCAGGCGAAGTTGCCGAAGCTGTGCATCACGCCCTTGGGCATGCCGGTGGTGCCCGAGGTGTAGATCAGGGTCGCGAGTTCGTCGGCGCCGCGCGTGGGCTCACCCTGCAGCGGCTGGTGGCGGCCGCAGATCGCGTCCCAGCCTTCGTAGGCCTGGATCGCGTCCAGCGGCGAGAGCGCGTAGCTGATGCAGGGCAGGCCGGCGGGCACGCCGGGCTTCATGCCTTCCCAGCCATCGAGCTTGCCGATGAAGCAGGCCTTGGCCTCGCTGTGGGTGAGGATCTGGCGCACCGTCTCGGCCGCGAGCGTGGGGTAGAGCGGCACCGACACGTGGCCGGCCATCCAGATGGCGAGGTCGCTCATCATCCACCAGGCGCAGTTCTTCGAGAGGATCGCGACCTTGGAGCCCGGCGCCCAGCCTTGCGATTGCAGGTGGGTGCGCATGCGCCGCACCTGGTCGCCGATCTCGGCCCAGGTGAATTCCTGCACCGCGCCCGCGCCCATGGGCTGTGTGAGCGCAACGCGCTTGGGATCGGTCTTTTCCCAGTGGTACAGGCGTTGCAGGGCGAGCAGCTCGGGCGCGACTTGGGTCATGTGACGTGTCTCCGTTGTGTGTGTGCGAAGGGGGAATCTACCAAGCCCTCCGCACGCTGTTTAGAGGGTTTCACCTGTTGGGGCGCCACCGGCGGATCCCGGCGGAGTCACAGCCCCAGCAATTGCGCGAGGTCCAATGGCTTTGTGCGCTCCGCCGGCACGACGTGGCTTTCGAGATGGTCCAGGTGCGCGCGCATCGCCTTGACTGCCCGCTCGGTGTCGCCCGCGATCACCGCCGCGATGATGTTCGCGTGCTCCTGGTCCGAGCAGGAGACGCTCTTGCCAGGGTCACCGTGCGCGAGAAAGATCAAGGGCGTGCGGGCCACCAGCTGCTGCAGGAATTCGGTGAGCACCGTGTTGCCGGCGCATTGCGCGAGTTGCACGTGAAAGTCGGTCGACAACTTGATGCCGGTGCGCATGTCACCCGCGCGGTAGGTGTCCCGTTCCTGTTTCATGAGCTCACGCAAGGTCCTGAGCTGGTCCGCGTCGATCGACTCGGCCAGCCGCTCGATCACGAAACCCTCGATCAGCCGCCGGGCCGCGAAGATCTGGCCGACTTCCTCCAGCGAAGGGCTGGCGCAGCGCTGGCGCCGTGCTGCGATCGAAGGGTGACCACCTTGGCGGTGGCGAGCCGTGCCAGCGTCTTTCGCACGACGCCACGCGTGACGCCGAAAGCCTGCGCCAGCGGTATCTCCTTGAGTTTGGTGCCGGGGGCGAGGCGTCGATCCAGGATGCCGTCGTACAGGGTTCTGTAAACGCGCTCCTCGGGCGACTCCTCCGGCTCGCGTGCCTTGTCCGCAGGCTTCGCCGCTTCGACGGCGGTCCGGGCCGACTTCTTGATGGGGGGTGTCGCCGGGCCACCGGTCGTGGTGTCTCCAGCGCTCGTCTTCCTCGTTGCCATGGTGTGTTCTCTGGTGAGGGCTGCTTGCACCCGTCAGGGTGGTGCCGGATTTTATGCGGCCAAAAAATGTTAACACTAGCGTTTTTACTATGTTGACATTAATTGTTGACAGTGAAAGACTTGCCGCCATCGAACGCCTGTCGTTTCAGCCACGAGGAATCCATGCCAAGCGAGAACCAGCCATCGTTGCCACCCGCGGCGCCGTCGCGCATCCACTTCGTGGTGAACGGCCAGCCCCACCGGTTGGACAACCCCGATCCCAACCGCACCTTGCTCAATCACCTGCGCGAGGCGCTCGCGCTCACCGGAACCAAGGAGGGGTGCGCCGAAGGCGATTGCGGCGCTTGCACCGTGGTCGTGAGCGAGCCGCATGGTCAGGGCGTGCGCCGCCGCGCGGTCAATGCCTGCATCCAGTTGCTGCCGACCTTGCACGGCAAGGAAGTCCTGACGGTGGAGGGGCTGGCGAAAACCGGGTGCCGATTTCCACCCGGTGCAGCAGGCCATGGTCGATGTCCACGCTTCGCAGTGCGGTTTCTGCACGCCGGGTTTCGTGATGTCGCTGCATGCGCTGCTGGCGTCGAGGCCCGATGCCAGCCGCGACGAGATCGAATGCGCGTTGGCGGGCAACCTCTGCCGGTGCACCGGTTACCGGCCCATCGTCGATGCGGCAAGAAAGGCCGGCCCGCAATGTGCGAAGGGGGGCGCGGCGTGTCTCACCCCGGTTTCATCGGTGGCGGATGCGGGTGAAAGCGTGGCGCTGGATGCCCATGGCCGGCAGTTCTGGGCACCGGTGGAACTGGACGATTTCGCCGCGCTTCGCATGGCCCACCCCGATGCGCGCATCCTCGCTGGCGGGACGGACCTTGGTCTGGTGCTGACCAAGAAGCGCCAGGACCTGCCGGCCTTGCTGTACGTCGGGCGGGTGGAGGCCTTGCGCCGCGTCGAGCGCAGCGCCAGCCACCTCGAGATCGGTGCGGCGGTGGCGTTGACGGATGCTTTCGAGCCCCTGGTCGAGCAGTACCCGGAGCTGGCCGAATGGGCGCGCCGATTTGCCTCGGTGCCGATCCGGAATGCGGGCACGCTGGGCGGCAACATCGGCAATGGTTCGCCCATTGGCGACTCGATGCCTGTGCTGATGGCGCTCGATGCCAGTCTGGTGCTGCGGCGCGGGCCGCACACCCGCGAGGTACCTCTGGACGCGTTCTACACCGGGTACCAGCGCAACGTGCTGGCCGCCGGCGAATTCATCGAGCGCATTCGCATCCCCCTGCGCGACCCGCGCCTGCAGGTTCGTGCCTACAAGATTTCGAAGCGCTTCGATCAGGACATTTCCGCGGTGTGCGGGGCGTTCTCTCTGGTGTGTGGTGATGACGGCACGGTGCAGCGCGTCCGGGTGGCCTTTGGCGGCATGGCCGCCACGCCGAGCCGCGCGCCCCGCTGCGAGGCGGCCCTGTTGCAGGGCCGCTGGGACGAGGCGGCGGTGCGCCAGGCCATCGCCGCGCTCGACCAAGACTTCGAGCCCATCGATGACATGCGCGCCAGCAAGTCCTACCGCCGGCTGGTGGCGCGCAACCTCCTGCGCAAATTCCATTTCGAAACCACGGGCGACACCCGGATCAGTGTGCTTGACGAGGAGGTGTTCGCATGAACCAGGATGCACGGCCCAACCCGCTCGGGGGTGTCGGCCAATCCATCGGGCATGACAGTGGTGCGCTGCATGTCACGGGCCGGGCCAACTACACGGACGATCTGCCCGAGCTGCGCGGCACGCTCTACGCGGCGGTGGGTCAGAGCACGCGGGCCCACGCCCGCATCCGCTCCATCGATCTCTCCGCGGTGCGCGCCGCGCCGGGTGTGGTGGCCGCCATGGTGGCCGAAGACATCCCCGGCACCAACGACTGCGGGCCGGTGGTGGCGGACGAACCCATCCTCGCGCAGGGCATCGTGCAATGCGTGGGGCAGGCGCTGTTCTCGGTGGCCGCCGAATCCATCGAGGCCGCGCGGCGGGCGCTGCGCCTGGCGGTGGTGGAGTACGAAGACCTGGAGCCGGTGTTCACCGTGCAGCAGGCGATGGCGAACCAGAGCTTCGTGCTGCCCACGCGCCATGTCGTGCGTGGCGATGCGCGCCAGGCCATCGAGCAGGCCCCCCATCGGCTGAGCAAGCGGTTCCGCATGGGCGGGCAGGAGCAGTTTTACCTCGAAGGCCATGTGGCTTACGCGGTACCGCGCGACGACGGGGGCATGCACGTCTACACCTCGACCCAGCACCCGACCGAGACGCAGCACCACGTCGCGCATGCGCTGGGCCTGGACGAAAAGGACGTGGTGGCCGAATGCCGCCGCATGGGGGGTGGCTTTGGCGGCAAGGAGAGCGGTTCCGTGCTGTTCGCTTGCAACGCCGCGCTGCTGGCCCAGAAGACAGGCCGGCCGGTGAAGCTCCGGGTGGACCGCGACGACGACATGGTGATGACCGGAAAACGCCACGACTTCGAGACCTGCTTCGACGTCGGTTTCGACGGCGATGGCCGCATCCTCGGCCTGGAGATGGACCTGGCAGGCCGCTGTGGTTATTCGGCCGATCTGTCGGCCGGCGTGAACGACCGCGCTGTGCTCAACAGCGACAACACGTATTTCCTGGAGCACGCTGGCCATCCACTCCTACCGCTGCAAGACCAACACCGTGTCGGCCACCGCGTTCCGGGGTTTCGGCGGGCCTCAAGGGGCGCTGGGCATCGAGCAGGTCATCGACGAGATCGCCTTTCACCTCGG
Source organism: Hydrogenophaga sp. UC242_50 (assembly GCF_042697355.1). Taxonomy (NCBI): domain Bacteria; kingdom Pseudomonadati; phylum Pseudomonadota; class Betaproteobacteria; order Burkholderiales; family Comamonadaceae; genus Hydrogenophaga; species Hydrogenophaga sp. UC242_50. Next base: position 4,795,437 of record NZ_CP170553.1, on the reverse strand, counting down.
CAAGGAGCCGCTGGACGTGCGGCGCGCCAACTTCTACGGCACCGGGTCGAGGAACGTCACGCACTACGGCCAGACGCTCCAGGACAACGTGATCGAGGATCTGGTCGCCACGCTGGAGAAGAGCGCCGACTACCGGGAGCGCAAGGCCCGCGTGCGTGCCTTCAATGCCACCCACGCCCACTTGCGAAAGGGCATCGCGCTGACGCCTTTGAAGTACGGCATCTCGTTCACCTCGCCGCACCTCAACCAGGCGGGCGCGCTGTTGCACGTCTACACCGACGGCAGCGTGATGCTCAACCACGGCGGCACCGAGATGGGGCAGGGCCTGTTCACCAAGGTCTCGCAGGTGGTGGCCGAGGAGCTGATGATCGATGTCGACCGCATCCGCATCACCTCCTCGGACACCAGCAAGGTGCCCAACACATCGGCCACGGCCGCTTCCTCGGGCAGCGACCTCAATGGCAAGGCCGCTCAGGCGGCCGCGCGGCAGATCCGCGAGCGGCTGATCGACTTCGCGGCGAAGCATTTCGGCGTGCCGCAGGAGCAGGTGCGGTTCGTGCGCAATGCGGTGCAGGTGGGGGAGCGCACGGTGGCGTTCACCGAACTGGTCAAGCTCGCGTACTTCCACCAGATCTCGCTGTCGGCCACCGGCTTTTACCGCACCCCCACGCTCGACTGGAACGGCTCGACGCTGAGCGGTACCCGGCCTTTCTACTATTTCGTCTATGGCGCGGCCGTGACGGAGGTGGTGATTGACACGCTGACCGGCGAGTGCCGCGTGCTGCGCGCCGACATCCTGCACGACGTGGGGCGGTCGCTCAACCCGGCGCTCGATCGGGGCCAGGTAGAAGGGGCGTTTGCCCAGGGCATGGGCTGGCTCACCATGGAAGAGCTTTGCTGGAATGCCCAAGGGCGTCTCACGACGCATGCGCCCTCGACCTACAAGATCCCGGTGGCCAGCGACATGCCTCGTGATTTCCGCGTCGCGCTCTACGAATCGGCCGGCAACGTGGAAGACTCGATCCACCGGTCCAAGGCGGTGGGCGAGCCTCCTCTGCTGCATGGCATCTCGGTGTTCCATGCGATCCGCGATGCGATCGCCAGCGTGGCCGGGCATCGCCTGTCGCCCCAGCTTGATGCGCCCGCCACCGCGGAGCGCATCCTGTTCAGCGTGCTCGACCTGCGGGAGCGCGCCGATGCGCTCCAGCCCCGGCTCGAAGAAGCGGTCCTGGCATGAACGGCACCTCCACCGTGGACAGCGGCTGGCTCCATGGCGCGGCGCGGTTGCGCGACAGCGGCACGCCCTTCGTGCTGGTCACGGTGGTCCAGACGCGAGGCTCGGTGCCGCGCGAGACCGGCACGCGCATGCTCGTCACCGCGCAGGGCACGGAGGGGACGATCGGTGGTGGGCACCTGGAGCACGAAGCCATCGCCATTGCGAGGAGGCACCTGCGGTTGGCTGTCACCGGGGCGCACTGGCAGGCCTTCGCGCTCGGCGCGCGCCTGGGGCAATGCTGCGGTGGCGCGGTCGAGTTGATGTTCGAACTCGAAGTCGGCGCCGCGCTGGACTGGATCGATGTGTTGCAGCAAGCCTTGCAGCGCGGCGAAGCGGCCGTGATCGCCAGTGTGGTCGATGGGGTCTCCCACACCCGACTGGTCCTGGCGCCCTCGTCGGGCGCCTGGCAACGCGGCGAGGCGGATGCCACCACGTGGCGCCTGGCGCGCGACCTGCTCACCACGCCGGCCTTGACGGCACCCGAAGGGCCGCCATCCCCGCGGAAGAACGGGCCGCGGCGCTTCGTGCAGCGCATCGAACCTCCCGGGCTGGACGTGTGGGTCCATGGCGCGGGCCACGTGGGCCGAGCGCTGGTCGCCGTGCTGGGCCTGCTGCCTTGCCGCGTGACCTGGGTGGACAGCCGGCCCGATGAATTTCCCAGCGAGGTGCCGCCCAACGTGCGCGTGCTGTGTTCGGACGACGGCGAGCACGAGGTGGATGAAGCGCCGCCAGGGGCTTGCCATCTGGTCATGACCCACAGCCACGCGCTTGACTTCGAGCTGAGTCTGCGCCTCCTGCGCCGGGCCGATTTCCGGTACTTCGGGCTCATCGGCTCGGCCACCAAGCGCCGCAGCTTCGAGCACCGCCTGGCCGATCGCGGCATCGACCGCGCCATGTTGTGCCGCATGCGGTGCCCGATCGGCATCGACGGTGTGAGTGGCAAGGAGCCCGGTGTGATCGCTGTCGCGGTCGCCGCTCAACTGCTGGGCCTGCGCGAGGAGATCGCGCGCGGCCCCGAACCGATGGGATGGCGGAACGCGGGCGCGGCAAGCGCGCGCATCGCCGAGACCCAGTGCTGACGGGTGACGCTCTCGCCCATGGAACTTCAACGACACCAAGGACCCATCATGAACCCATCCCGCAGATCGGCCGTTCTCTCGCTCGCATCCCTGGCGGCCGCGCCTGGACTTCTTCGCGCACAGGGCAAGGCGCCCCTGGAGGTCGCGTTCCTCTACGACAACCCCATCGGCGATGTGGGCTGGGTGCGGCAGCATGAAAACGGGCGCCTGGCGATCGAGCAGAAGCTCGGTGCGCAGGTGAAGACCAAGTACGTGCAGGTGCCCACGGGCGCCGACTCCGAGCGTGTGATGCGCACACTGGCGCAAAGCGGCACCAAGCTGATCTACGGCGTGTCCTTCGGCTACATGAACCCCATGGCCAAGGTGGCCGCCCAGTTCCCCGACACGGTCTTCATGAACGCGCAGGGTTTCATGACGAGCAAGAACATGGGCGTCTACTCGGCGCGCGTGTACGAAGGCTTCTACCTGAACGGCGTGGTGGCCGGGCACATGAGCAAGAGCGGCGTGGTGGGCTACATCGCCTCGCTGCCCGTGCCCGAGGTGGTGCTCGGCCTGACCGCTTTCATCCAGGGCATGCGCAGCGTGAACCCCAAAGGCACGGTGCGCATCGTCTGGCTCAACACCTGGTACGACCCGGGCCGCGAGCGCGAGGCGGCCAACGCCCTGCTGAGCGACGGGGCGGACATCCTGACCTCGGTGCTGTCTTCGCCCGTCGCCGTGCAGGTGGCCGAAGAGCGCGGCGTGGGTGCGGTGACCTGGCAGAGCGACATGTCCAAGTACGGGCCGAAGGCGCAACTCTCCTGTGCCTTGCTGGACTGGTCGAATCCCTATGTGGACATCACCAGGGCGGTGATCGACGGAAGCTGGAAGCCCGGCAATGCATGGCTGGGTGCGAAGGAGGGGGTGATCCGCATGGTGGCCTTGAACCCCTCGTTGCCGACCGACCTCAAGGCGCTGCTGGTGCGCAAGGAAGCGGAGATGAAGGCGGGCAGCTTCCATCCCTTCGTGGGGCCGATTCTTGACCAGGATGGCAAGGAACGCGTGGCCGCCGGCGTGGTGCCCAGCGACGACGAACTGCGCAAGATCGACTGGCTCGGTGCCGGCATCCAGGGCCGCCTGCCCACGCGGCGCTGACGCGACCGCCTCGCTGCCCCAAGGACACAAAGACCCATGACCCCACTCGAAACCATCGTCCGTGCCCGCGCGCCCCGTCTGGAGCTGCGCGGCCTGACCAAGGCCTATCCGGCCATCGTCGCCAACGACAAGGTGGATCTCACCGTCGAACCCGGTGAGATCCATGCCGTGCTCGGCGAGAACGGTGCTGGCAAGAGCACGCTCATGAAGTGCATCTACGGGGCGGTGAAACCGGACGCCGGCACCCTGTGGTGGAACGGCGAGGAGGTGCGGATCGCCCATCCGGCGCACGCCCGTTCGCTCGGCATCGGCATGGTGTTCCAGCACTTTTCGCTGTTCGAGACGCTGACCGTGACCGAAAACGCCGCGCTCGGTCTGCCCGGCCGGCCCGATCTGGTGGACCTGGCACGGCGCATTGAAGCGATCTCGCAGCGCTACGGGCTGGCGGTCGATCCCGGGCGCCATGTGCATTCGCTCTCGGTCGGGGAGCGCCAGCGGGTGGAGATCATCCGCTGTCTGCTGCAGAACCCGCAGCTGCTCATCATGGACGAGCCCACGTCGGTGCTCACGCCGCAGGCGGTGGACAAGCTGTTCGAGACGCTGCGGCAGCTGGCCGAGGGCGGCTGCAGCATCCTCTACATCAGCCACAAGCTGCACGAGATCCGGGCGCTGTGCCATGGCGCGACCGTGCTGCGGGCCGGCCGCGTGGTGGGGCGGTGCGACCCCCGCCGCGAAACCGAGGTCACGATGGCGCGCCTCATGGTGGGCGAGGACGTCAGCCCGTGCCAGCCTGGCACCCGGTCGGCGGTGCGCGGCGCCCCCGTGCTGGTGGTGGACCAGCTCAGCCAGCCCGCAGACGACCCCTTCGGCACCGACCTCAGCGACGTTGGCCTGACGGTCCACGCCGGAGAAATCCTGGGCATTGCCGGCGTCTCGGGCAACGGGCAGCAGGAGTTGCTTCGCCTGCTCTCGGGCGAAGCCCTGTGCCGGCGCGCCGACGCGATCCGCATCCTGGACACGCCGGCCGGGCACCTGCCACCGGCCGAGCGCCGCCGCGCCGGCCTCGGTTTCGTGCCGGAGGAGCGGCTGGGGCGGGGCGCCGTGCCCGCCATGTCGCTGACCGAAAACGCCTTGTTGACCGCCCATGCCAAGGGCTTCGTCCGGAACGGTCTGGTGGACACCCCTGCGATCACGGCGTTCGCGCGGCGCTGCATCGTGGACTTCAACGTCAAGTGCGGCGGTGGACAGGCCCCGGCGGAGAGCCTGTCGGGCGGCAACCTGCAGAAGTTCATCGTGGGCCGCGAAATCCTGCTGTCGCCCCGCCTGCTGGTGGTGGCGCAGCCCACCTGGGGGGTGGACGTGCAGGCCTGCGCCTTCATCCGGCGTTCGCTGATCGCGCTGCGCGACGCCGGTGTGGGCGTGCTGGTGATCTCGGACGATCTCGACGAGCTGTTCGAGATCTGCGACACGCTGTGCGTGATGGCCGGGGGCCGGCTTTCGCCCGTCCGTGCGCGCGACGGGACCGACGTGGAAGAGGTGGGTTTGTGGATGAGCGGGCTGTGGCCCGGCGCCGAGGCCCCCGCCGCCTTGAACACCTCATGGGAGGAGCAACGCCATGCGGCTTAAGCTCGAATCGCGCGCGGCACCATCGGCGGTGATGCGCTATGGCTCTCCGCTGGTGGCGCTGGCGCTGACGGCGGTCATCGGCAGCCTGATGTTCCTGTACCTCGGGCACAGCCCGCTGGCGGCGTTCCAGGCCTTGTTCGTAACACCCGTCAGCAGCCTGGGCGGCCTGGGTGAGCTGGCGCTCAAGGCGTCGCCGCTCATGCTGATCGCCACCGGCCTCACCGTGGGCTTTCGCGCCAACATCTGGAACATCGGCGCCGAAGGCCAATTGGTGATGGGCGCCATCGCGGGTGGGGGGCTGGCGGTTCTTTTCCATGGCGCTCAGGGTGTGTGGCTGCTGCCGGCCATGATGCTGGCCGGCGCCGTGGGCGGGGCGCTCTGGGCCGCCATCCCGGCCGTGTTGCGCACCCGCTTCAACGCCAACGAGATCCTGACCAGCCTCATGCTGACCTACGTGGCGCAACTCGTGCTGAGCTTCCTGGTCTATGGCCCGTGGCGCGACCCCGACGGCTTCAACTTCCCGCAGACCATCATGTTCGGCCAGAGCGCGCTGTTTCCCATCCTGATCGAGGGCACGCGTTTCAACGCCAGCCTCTTCGTCGCGCTGGCGGTGGTGGGCCTGGTGTGGGTCTTCATGAGCCGCAGCATCCTGGGCTATCAGATGCGCGTGGCGGGCCTGTCGGGTGCCGCGGCCCTGTTCGCGGGCATCGATGCGAAGCGCACCGTGTGGGTGGGCATGCTGGCCGGCGGCGTGGCGGCCGGCCTGGCGGGCGTTGGCGAGGTGGCGGGGCCGATCGGGCAGCTGCTGCCCGTGGTCTCGCCCGGTTACGGTTTCGCCGCGATCATCGTGGCCTTCGTCGGCCGGCTGCACCCGGTGGGCATCGTGCTGGCCAGCCTGCTCATGGCCCTGCTGTATCTGGGTGGAGAAGCCGCGCAGATGAGCCTGGGGTTGCCCGCCGCCATCACCGGTCTGTTCCAGGGCATGCTGTTGTTCATCCTGCTGGGAACGGATGTGTTCATCAACTACCGCCTGCGTGTGGTCCGTCCGGTCCTGCCGGCGCCTCGGCCGGCGGGTGAAGGAGTCCCTGCATGATCGACTTGCTGTTGCCCGTGGTGGTCGCCACCATCGGTGCGGGAACCGCCATCGCCTTCGCGGCCCTGGGGGAGCTCGTGACCGAAAAATCGGGTGTGCTCAACCTCGGTGTCGAAGGCATGATGCTGGTGGGCGCCATCGCGGCCTTCGCGGCGGCTTCGTCCAGCGGCAACCTGTGGATCGGCGTCGTGGCCGGTGTGCTCGCCGGCATGGTGCTGTCCCTGTTGTTTGCCTTTCTCACCCTCACGCTGATGGCCGACCAGGTGGCCTGCGGCTTGGCGTTGTCCATTTTCGGCGTCGGCCTGAGCGCTTACGCGGGCCTGAGCTACGTCAACATCGTCCTGCCCACCCAGCCGGTCTGGGCGCTGCCCGGCCTGGCGGCGCTGCCGGTGATCGGCCCCTTGTTCTTCCAGCACCAGCCGCTGGTGTACCTGTCGTGGATGTTGTTCGCTGCCGTGTGGTGGTTTCTCTACCGCAGCCGTGCCGGGCTGAAGCTGCGATCGGTGGGCGAATCGCCTTCGTCCGCGCATGCCCTGGGCCTGCCGGTGAACCGGGTGCGTTATCTCGCCACCCTGTTCGGTGGTGCCATGGCCGGCCTGGGGGGTGCTTTTCTCGCCGTCATGTACACGCCCATGTGGGTCGAGGGCATGACCGCGGGGCGGGGCTGGATCGCCCTGTCGCTGGTGGTGTTCGCCACCTGGCGGCCGGGCCGCATCCTGCTGGGAGCCTACCTGTTCGGCGGCATCACGGTGGCGCAGCTGTTCGCCCAGAGCCGTGGCGTGGCGATACCGTCTCAACTGCTGTCCATGCTGCCCTACCTGGCCACCGTGGTGGTGCTGGTGGTCATCTCCAGCAATGCGCTGCGCATCCGCCTCAACACGCCCGCTTCGCTGGGCCTGTCCTTCCGTCCCGCGTCATGAACCCAAACACGAATCCCTCTGAAGCCGACATCGAGTTGCTGCGCCAGGCGATCGCCTTGTCGGCGCAATCGCGTGCGCGCGGGCGCCACCCGTTCGCGGCCCTGGTGGCCGATGCCCAGGGGCGGGTCGTCTCCAGCGCGGGCAACAATTCCATGCCACCCGAAGGCGATCCGACCCAGCACGCCGAGCTGGCCGCCGCCGCCCTGGCCGCGCGGCAACTGATGCCGCAGGAACTGGCGCAATGCACGCTCTACACCAGCGCCGAGCCCTGCTGCATGTGCGCCGGCGCGGTCTATTGGACCGGCATCGGCCGGGTGGTGTACGCGCTGTCCGAGCACGCCTTGCTGGGGCTGACCGGTGACCACCCCGAGAACCCCACTTTCTCGCTGCCTTGCCGCGAGGTGTTCGCGCGCGGCCAGCGCGCCATCGAGGTGATCGGCCCCTTGCTGGAAGAAGAGGCAGCTGCACCGCATGCCGGCTTCTGGGACGCGCCGTCCTAAGCGGTGAAATCCACCGTGAGGGAGGGCAGGGGAGGTGTGAAGCGCGCCGACCAGCGCTCGCCGGGCCGCACCGCCCAGGCGTCGGTCCAGGTGCCGGTGGTGACCACGTCGCCGGGCCGCAGATCGGGCGCGCCGGGGCAGGCACGCAGGGTGTCGATGAAGTGCTTGAGCGCGCGCAAGGGGCTGTCGAGCACGTTGCTGCCCTGGCCCAGTTCGACCGGTTCTTCGTTCTTGAGCAGCGTGACACCGGCGTTGGCCAGCAGCGCATCGAGTTCGTCGGCGTTCCTCGCGAGCCCGCTCAAGGCCACGCGCCGGCCCACGAGCAAATGCGCGTGCAGTGCGCCGTCGGCCACGGTGTCGACCGGCAGGAACTTCCAGTCGGGCAGGTGCGACTGCACGATCTCGAAGCCCGGAGCGATCCAGTCGAGGGCGTCGAACAGATCGTCCAGTGTGGCGTTCGCCGCGGGCGTGGCCTTCAGGCCGAACACGGTCTCGGGCTCCAGGCGAGGCTGGCAGCTGCGCTCGAGCGACACACGGCCTTCGCCCTCGCAGAACGTCAGCGTGGTGTCCCACACCGTGCCCCAGATCGGCGCGAACACGTTGTAGCGTGCCCAGATCGTGCGGTTGGTGAAGCCCACCTTGTAGCCGCGCGGCTGCTCGCCGCGCGCCAGGCGCAGGTCGCGCACCGCCAGGGCCTGTGCGTAGGCGGCGTCCAGATCGAAGCCGGCTTGCGCGCTGAGCGGGGCGGGCCAGAGGCGGCCCTGGTCCAGGTGGTCGAGCAGGGTCTGCGGGTTCATGGGCCCATCATAGTCAGGCGCTGGTGTCGGCGCGCCCGAACAGGCGGTGCACCTGGGCGCGGATCCACTGGTGCGCCGGGTCCTGCGCGGTGCTGGCATGCCAGACCAGGCGCACCTCGTAGCTGGGCGCGGCCGCGCGCGGCAGTTCCCACACGCGCAGGTCGTGGCGCTGGCCGAGGTTGGCGGCGTACATCTGCGGCACGATGGTCAGCAGGTCGGTGTTGAGCGCCAGCTCGGGCAGGGCGCCGAAGTGCCGCGCGCGCAGCACGATGCGCTCAGAGAGCTTCATGCGCACCAGCATCTTTTCGACGCTGCCGTGGAAGGTGGCGGTGGGCGAGGCCACGACCAGCGAGGCCTCGGACAACTGGCGGGCGCTCAGCGTGCGCCCCGCCGGCCCCGAGGCGGGACGCCAGCTCGAGGAGGTCAGCGCCACGTAGTGCTCGCGAAACAACAGCTCGGCGCGCACGCCGCGGTGGCGCGGCTGCAGGATGCCGATGGCGAAGTCGATGTCGCGCGATTCGAGCGCGGCCGGCACGTCCTCCGCCGCCACCGACACATTGGTCACGTGCGCCTGCGGCGCCTGCTGGCGCAGGGCCGCCGCCAGCGGCGGCAGGAACATCATCTCGCCCAGGTCCGACAGCGAGAGGCGCCAGCGCATCTCGCTGCGCGCGGGGTCGAAGTCGTCGCGCACGCTCACCAGGGCTTCGAGCATCTGCAACTGCGCCTGCACCTCGGGTGCCACGCGCTCGCACAGGCGCGTGGGCTGCAGGCCGCCGGGCGAGCGCACGAACAGGTCGTCCTTGAAGTAGTCGCGCAGGCGCGCCAGGGCGTTGCTGGTGGCGGGCTGGGAGAGCGCGAGCGCCTTGCCGGCCGCCGTCACCGAACCGGTGCGGTGGATCGCGCCGAGCACGCGCAGCAGGTTGAGATCGAGTTGGCGGAAGTTCATGGCGAGCCTCTCAGGGTTGGCCCTGATTATCCATGCCGTGAATACACCACATCAGATCAATCCATTTGTCAGATGGGAATGGGGCGCCTACATTGCCGGGCATAACGACAGGAGACCCACGGTTGGAACGTTCATTCCACAGCGAAATCGAGGCCCTCAAGCTGGGCCACGGCGAGACCTTCCACGGCGAAGGCATTCTGGCAGTGACCAAGGCACTGCTGCAGTCCGGCGTCACCTACGTCGGCGGCTACCAGGGTTCACCCATCTCCCATCTGCTCGATGTGATGGTGCAGGCCAAGCCCTACATGGACGAACTCGGCGTGCACGTCGAGGCCTGCACGAACGAGAGTTCGGCGGCCGCGATGCTGGCCGCGTCCATCATGTACCCGGTGCGCGGTGCGGTCACCTGGAAATCGGTGGTCGGCACCAACGTCGCGTCCGACGCGCTGTCCAACCTGGCCTCGCCGGGGGTGATGGGCGGCGCGCTGATCGTGGTGGGCGAGGACTACGGCGAAGGCGCCAGCGTGATCCAGGAGCGCACGCACGCCTTCGCGATGAAGTCCGCGCTCTGGCTCATGGACCCGCGCCCCAACCTGCCGACCATCGTGCGCATGGTCGAGAAGGGCTTCGAACTCTCCGAGGCCTCGAACACGCCGGTGATGATGGAGCTGCGCATCCGCGCCTGCCACGTGCAGGGCAGCTTCGTGCGCCAGCGACAACATCGCGCCCGCCATCTCCAGCCGCCTGCTGCAACAGGAGGCGGCCTCGTTCAGCTACGACCGCCTCTCGCACCCGCCGTCCACCTTCCGCCATGAGAAGCACAAGTACGAAGTGCGCATGCCGGCGGCGCGCAAGTTCATCGAGGAAGCGGGCCTGAACGAGCACTTCGACGGGCGCCACGGCGAGGTGGGCCTGATCGTGCAGGGTGGGCTCTACAACACCACCATGCGCGCGCTGCAGCAGGCCGGCCTGGCCAATGGCACGGGCGAGAGCGACATTCCGATGCTGGTGCTCAACGTGGTGTACCCGCTGGTGCCCGAGCAGATCGCCGCCTTCTGCGCCGGCAAGCGCGCGGTGCTGGTGATCGAGGAGGGCCAGCCCGAGTTCATCGAGCAGGACATCGCCACGCAGCTGCGCCGCGCCGACCTGCAGACCCGCCTGCACGGCAAGGACCTGCTGCCCATGGGCGGCGAGTACACGGCCGAGATCCTGCTGAAAGGCCTCACGGCCTTCGTGGGCGAGCACCTGCCCACGCTGGACACCACCGCGGCGACCACCTTCAGCACCGAGCTGGCCGAGGTGCGCGAGCGCGCGCTGGCCGAACTCGGCGGCGGCGTGCCCGCGCGCCCACCCAATTTCTGCACCGGTTGCCCGGAGCGTCCGGTGTTCGCCGCGCTCAAGCTGGTCGAGCGCGAGGTGGGCAAGCTGCACATCTCCACCGACATCGGCTGCCATTCCTTCGCCACCTTCGAACCGTTCTCGTTCGGCAACTCCATCCTCGGCTACGGCATGAGCATGGCGTCCAGCGCGGCGGTGAAGAACTTCTCGGCCAAGCGGCCGATCGCCATCATGGGCGACGGCGGTTTCTGGCACAACGGCCTGCTCTCGGGCGTGAGCTCGACCCTGCTCAACCAGGGCGACGGCGTGCTGGTGATCATGAAGAACGGCTACACCTCGGCCACCGGCACGCAGGAGACCATGTCCACGCCGGCCTCCGAAGCCAAGCGCGTGGCCGAAGGCTCCAGCGCCACGGCCGACGAGATGACGATCGAGAACACGCTGCAGGGCATGGGCGTGAAGTGGGTCAAGACGGTGCACAACTACCGCGTCTCCAAGGTGCGCGATGTCTTGAAGGAGGCGGTGAATTCGCCGTTCAAGGGCCTCAAGGTGGTGATCGCCGAAGGCGAGTGCCAGCTCGAACGCCAGCGCCGCCTCAAGCCGATCCGCGCGCGCCGCCTCAAGGAAGGCCTGCGCAGCGTGCGCACGCGCTACGGTGTGGACGAGGACACCTGCACCGGCGACCACTCCTGCATCCGCCTCTCGGGCTGCCCCACGCTCACCGTCAAACCCACGAACGATCCGCTGCGGCGCGAACCCGTGGCGCACGTCACCAACGGCTGCGTGGGCTGCGGCCTGTGCGGCGAGGTGGCCGACGCCGCCGTGTTGTGCCCCTCGTTCCACAAGATCGAGATCGTCACGCACCCCAGCTGGTGGGACCGCCTCACCGACCGCTTCAACCGCTTCTTCATCGGCCTGCTGCAGCCGGCCTGAGCCATGACCCCACAAGACAACTCCTACGGCATCCTGATCGCCGCGCTCGGCGGCGAAGGCGGCGGTGTGCTGGCCGACTGGCTGGTGCAGTGCGCGCGCCGCCACGGCCTGCCGGTGCAGGCCACCTCGGTGCCCGGCGTGGCGCAGCGCACCGGCGCCACCAGCTACTACATCGAGCTGCTGCGCGAACCCGTGAGCGGGTCGGCCCATCCCGTGTTCGGCCTCACACCGGTGGCCGGCCGCGTGGACGTGCTGGTGGCCAGCGAGCTGCTGGAAGCCGCTCGCATGGTCGAGCGCGGCTTCGTGACCGGCCGCACCACGCTGATCGCGTCCACGCACCGCGTCTACACCACGGTGGAGAAGATGCACATGGCCGACGGCCGGCAGGACCCGCAGTGCCTGGCCGATGCCGCGCGTGCGCTGGCGCGCCATGCGGTGCTGTTCGACATGGAAGCCGTGACAGTGAAGACCGGCACCGTGGTCTCCGCCGTGATGTTCGGCGCGCTCGCCGGCGCCGGTGTGCTGCCCTGGCCGCGCAGCGTGTGCGAGGACGTGATCCGCGAATCCGGCAAGGGCGTGCAGGCCAGCCTGGCCGGTTTTGCCGCTGCGTTCGACGAGGCCGCGCAACCTTCGATTCCCGCCGCCGAAGTGTCGAAAGACGCGCTGCAGGTGCTGGCCGATGCCCAGCTGCCGTCCGTGTTGCAGGGCGAGTGGATGGTGCGCCTGCAGACCTGGCCGCCCGCCGTGCAGTTGCTCGCCGCGCACGGCGCGCTGCGCTGCCGCGACTACCAGAACGACCGCTACGCCCAGACCTTCTTCGACCATGTGCAAGGCCTGGTGGACGCGACGCCACCTGCCGCCAGCGAAGCCCTGGAAGAGGCGGTGCGCCACCTCGCGCTGTGGATGTGCTTCGAGGACGTGATCCGCGTCGCCGACCTCAAGACGCGGCGCAGCCGCTACGCGCGCGTGGCGAGCGAAGCCCAGGCCAAGCCGGGCGACATCGTGCGCGTCACCGAGCACTTCAAGCCGGGTGTGGACGAAGTGGCGGCGGTGCTGCCGCGTGCGCTGGGGCAGTGGCTGGTGGCGCTGGCCACGAAGCGCGGCTGGATGGGCAAGGCCCATGTGGGCCTGCACATCCGCTCCACCAGCCTCTGGGGCTATCTCATGCTGCGCAGCCTGGCCTGGCTGCGCCCGCTGCGGCCGCGTTCGCTGCGCTACGCGCAGGAGCACGAAACGCTGGGCGTGTGGCTCGCCGCCATGCGCCAGGTGCTGCGGCAGTCGCCCGCGCTGGCGCTGGTGCTCGCGGGCCTGCCGCAGGTGCTCAAGGGCTATGGCGACACGCAGGTGCGCGGCCGCGAGAACTACGCGCGCCTGTGGGCCATGCACGTGGCGCCGGTGCTCGGTGGCACCGCCGACGCCGAGCAGGTCGCCCCCCGTTTGCGCGAGGCCCTGCGGACCACGCTCGCCGATCCCGAAGGCAAGCTCAACCAGGCGCACCGCGCCGCGCCCGGCCCCAAGGCGCAGCCCGTGTTCTGGGCCGCGAAGGCCCCACCCCGGGAAACCACGGTCACCCCTCACGCATGAATGCCTGCACCATGCGACCTTTCTTGAAAAACCTCAACAACCAGGAGACAAAGATGAAGAACCCGATCCAGACTTCCTTGCGCGCTGTTGCCATGGCAACCCTTCTGCTGGGCGCGGCCATCGCGCAGGCGCAGGACAAGGCGGTCGAGCTGAAGTTCGCGCACTGGCTGCCGGCCTCGCACCCGCTGGCCAAGCTCGGTTTCGAGCCCTGGGCCAAGTCGGTGGAAGCGGCGTCCAAGGGCTCGATCAAGGTCGCCCTGTTCCCGGCGCAGCAGCTCGGCAAGGCCGCCGACCACTACGACATGGCGCGCGACGGCATCGCCGAGATGACCTGGGTGAATCCGGGTTACCAGGCCGGCCGCTTCCCCATGATCGCCGCCGGTGAACTGCCCTTCCTGATCGGCAAGCCCGGCCCCGGCTCGGCCGCGCTGGACCAGTGGTACCGCTCCTACGCCGCCACCGAAATGAAGGACGTGAAGTTCTGCTTCGCGCACGTGCACATCGGCACCTTCCACGCCAAGAAGCCGATCACCGAACCCGGCCAGTTGAAGGGCATGAAGATCCGCTCGGCCAACGGCACCGTGGCCCAGACCATGACGCTGCTGGGCGCGACCAACGTGCAGGTCTCGGCCCCCGAGTCGCGCGACGCGCTCGACAAGGGCGTGGCCGATGCCATCACCTTCCCCTGGAACTCCATCGTGTCCTTCGGCATCGACAAGGCCGTCAAGTTCCACAGCGACATGCGCTTCTACGCCTCCGACTTCGTGTGGGTGCTCAACAAGCCCTGGTACGACAAGCTGGCGGCCGGCCAGAAGAAGGTCATCGACGACCACTGCAACAACGAATGGGCCGGCAAGGTCGGCGGCGCCTGGGGCGATGAGGAAGACTCGGGCCAGGCCAAGCTGGAGAAGACGCCGGGCCACACCATCGTGAAGATCTCGCCCGCGCAGCTCGACGTGTGGAAGAAGGCGGTGGATCCCGTGTACGCCCAGTGGGTGAAGGCCGCCGACGCCGCCGGCAACAAGGGCCAGGCCGCGCTGGATGACCTGCGCAAGGAACTGGCGGACCGCAAAGCCGGCAGCTGATGAAGCGCCTGTTCTCGGCCATCGAGACGGTGGCCGCGCTGTTCCTGTTGCTGATCGCGTTGCTGACGGCCGGCAACGTGCTGCTGCGCTATGCGTTCAGCATGCAGATTCCCGACTGGTTCGACGGCACGCAGATGCTGCAGGGCATCGCGATGTTCTGGGGCATCGCCCTGCGCACTTACTACGGCACCCACATCGGCGTGGACATCGTGTGGGAGCACCTGGGCCCCAAGGGCCAGCGCCGCATGGACCTGCTGCGCCACCGCCCTGAGCGCCGCCTTCCTCGTGCCCCTGGCGTGGATGGTGTGGGTCAAGGTGGGCGGCACCGGCAGCCAGGGCACCATGGACCTGCGCCTGCCGCTTCAGTGGTTCTACAGCGTGGCGGCCGTGGGCGCCAGCGTGGCGGGGGTGCTGGCGCTGGTGCGCCTGGTGCACCTGTGGCAGGGCCGCGCGGCCAGCCCCGAGCCGGTGGACGACGACGTGCCAGGAGCGGCCCATGGATCGTGATCTGGTGGCCCTGCTGGGCTTCGTGGGCATGTTCGCCCTCATGGCCGTGCGCGTGCCGATCGGCGTCGCCATGGGCATCGCCGGCGTGGGCGGTTTCGCGCTGCTCTCGGGCACCACGCCCGCGCTGAACCTGTTGGCCAACGTGCCGCTGTCGGTGCTCACCGACTACAACCTCATCGTGATCCCGATGTTCATCCTGATGGGGGCTTTCGCCTCGCATTCGGGCATGAGCACCGAGCTGTTCAAGGCGGGGCGGGCTTGGCTCGGCCATCGGCGCGGCGGCCTGGCGCTGGCATCCATCGCGGCCTGCGGCGGCTTCTCGGCCATCAACGGGTCGTCGGTCGCCACCGCGGCCACCATGACGCAGGTGGCCCTGCCCGAGATGCGCCGCGCGGGTTACCACCCGGGCTTCTCGGCCGGGCTGATCGCGGCCGGTGGCACGCTGGGCATCATGATCCCGCCCTCGGTGATCATGGTGCTCTACGGCATCATGACCGAGACCGACATCACCAAGCTGTTCGCCGCCGGCATCATCCCCGGCTTCATGGCGATCGGTTTCTACAGCGTGGTGGTGGCGATCGTGGCGCGCCTGAGGCCCGACACCATGCCCCGCGGCGAGCGCCTGGGCTGGGGCGAGCGCTTCGCCTCGCTGCGCCCGCTCTGGGCGGTGGTGGTGCTGTTTGTGTTCGTGCTGGGCGGCATCTACGGTGGCATCTTCACCGTGCAGGAAGCGGCCGGCGTGGGCGCGATCGGCACGCTGGCCATCGGCATGCTGCGCGGGCGCCTGGGCTGGAAACAGATCAAGGCCGCCCTCATCGGTGCGCTGCGCGTGTCCTCGGCCATCATGATGATCGTGGTCGGCGCCTACCTGTTCGGCTACTTCCTCACCATCACCCAGTTCACGCAGAACGCGGTGGAGTTCCTGGTGCACCTGCCGGTGGGGCCGTATGGCGTGCTCGCGCTCATCATGGTGGGCTACCTGATCCTCGGCGCGGTGATGGACGAGCTCGCGATGATCCTGCTGACCGTGCCCATCGTGTTCCCCGCGATGATGCAGCTGGGTTTCGACCCGGTGTGGTTCGGCGTGATCGTGGTGATGGCGGTGACCTTCGGCATGATCTGCCCGCCCGTGGGCATGAACGTGTTCGTGATCAACTCCATCGCGCGCGACGTGCCGCTGGGCGCGATCTACAAGGGCACCATGCCCTTCATCGCGGTGGACGTGGTGCGCCTGCTGATCCTGTGCGCGTTCCCGGCCCTGTCGCTGTGGCTGCCAGGGTTCATTGAATAGCGGCATGGCGCCCGCGTGGCGCTATGCTGCCGTTCATGAACACCCCTTTCCTCGAAACCCTTGAAGCGGTGAGCGGCGGCGACGCCGCCGCCCAGCCCGCCGCCTCCATCATCGTGCTGCACGGCCTGGGCGCCGACGGCAACGACTTCGTGCCGATCGCGCGCGAGCTCGACCTGCGCGCGCTCGGCCCGGTGCGCTTTGTGTTCCCCAGCGCCCCGGTGCTGCCGGTCACGCTCAACGGCGGCTACCGCATGCGCGCCTGGTACGACATCCACCCGCCCAGTGCGAACCCGGCCGTGCCGCGCCTCGAAGACGAGGCCGGCCTGCGCGCCGCGCAAGGCCTGGTGCAGGGCCTGATCGACCGCGAGGTCACGCGTGGCGTGCCGGCCCACCGCATCGTGCTCATGGGCTTTTCGCAGGGCTGCGCGATGACGCTCATGACCGGCCTGCGCGCGCCGCAGCGCCTGGCCGGGCTGGCGGGGCTCTCAGGCTACCTGCCGATCGCCGAAACCACCGCCGCCGAGCGCGGTGAGGCCAACCGCGACACACCCATCTTCCTCGCGCACGGCGAAGACGACCCCATGGTCACCATCGACCGCGCCATCGCTTCGCGCGACGAGCTGCAGCGCCTGGGGTATGCGGTGGAATGGCACAGCTACCCGATGGAACACACCGTGAGCACGCAGGAGGTGGACGACCTCAACGTGTGGTTGTTGAAGGTCCTGGCCGACGCATGAGCGTGCCGGCCAGGCGCGCCATGTCGCGCCCGTAGAGGATCAGCGCCAGCGCCAGGCCGATCACCGGCATCGCGACGAACACCCAGCCGGTGAGCCGCTCGCCGCCCAGCCACACGCCCACGCACAGCGCCACCACGGGGTTCACGAAGGAGTAGCTGCCCGCCAGCGCCGCCGTGGTGTTCTTCAGCAGCCAGAGGTAGGCGTTGAGCGTGACCATGGTGCCCATGACCACCAGGTACAACCAGGCCAGCACCGAGGCCAGCGACACCTGTTGCCAGGCCACGGTGCGCGCGCCCGGCTCCCACAGCGCGGCCACCACCAGCCCGAGCAGGCCACCCAGCAGCCACTGCGCGGCCGAGGCCATGGCCGGTGGTGGCAGGGCCATGCGGCGCGAGGCGTAGGAACCGAGGCTCCAGGCCAAGGGCGCGCCGAAGGCGCACAGCGAGCCCATCAACGTGGTCGAAAAATCGCCCTCCAGCGCCAGCAGCAGCGCGCCGCCCGCGCCCAGCGCGAGGCCGATCCAGCTGGTCAGCGGCACGCGCTCGCCGCCCCAGCGCGTCCACAGCGCGAGCCACATCGGCATGGTGGTCACCACCGTGGCCATCAGGCCCGAGCCGATGCCGGCCTTCTGCGCCAGCACCACCAGCGCCATGGCGGCGAAAGCCATCAGGCCGCCGATGAGGGCGCTCGCGCGCCACTGCGCCGCCGTCGGCCAGGCCTGGCCCTGCCAGCGCGCGATGCCGAGCATCAACACACCCGCGAGCACGAAGCGCGCGCCGTTCATGAGCACGGGCGGCAGGGACTGCATGGCCACGTCGAGCGCGAAGTAGGTCGTGCCCCAGACCAGGTAGACGATCAGCAGGGCGCCACCCAGGCGCAGGGTCTGGCGGTCCAGGCGATTCAGGTTGAAAATGGCAGGCATCGCGAGTTAATTGGCGGAAATTATTCGGCAGATCGCTTAATGACTGCATTTTGATCACAATATCGGTCGTATGCAAGCAAATATCAATATCGACGACACGGACGCCAGAATTCTTACGGTTCTGAGCGCTGACAGCCGGCGTTCCTACGCCGAGGTGGCGGCCGAGGTGGGCCTGTCCACGGCCGCCGTGCACGAGCGCGTGAAGAAGATGGCCGAGCGCGGTGTGATCGAACGCTTCGCCTTGCGCGTGGACCCGGACCGCGTGGGCCTGCGCTTCACCGCCTTCGTGGCGATCCGCAACGACGGCGGCGCGCACTGCCGCGACGTGGCGCCGCGCCTGCGCGAGCTGCCCGAGGTGCTGGAGCTGCACAGCGTGGCCGGCGAACACGACTTCCTGGCCAAGATCCGCACCACCCACGCGCGCGCGCTGGAAGAGGTGCTCTACAAGATCAAGGCCATTCCCGGCGTGGCGCGCACCACCAGCACCGTGGTGCTCAACACCGAGTTCGAAGACCGCCCGCTGCAGCTGCCCGCCGACCGCGAGGCCTGAGGCGGCTCAGGGTGTCTCGCGCAGCCAGTAGCCGGGCCGCGCGTAGACCTTCTTGAGGTGGTCGATGAAGAAGCGCACCTTGGCCGGCAGGTGCCGCTGCTGTGGGTAGACGGCCAGGATGTCGTAGGCGGGCAGGGCGAATTCGTCGAGCACCGTGACCAGCTCGCCGCGCTGCAGCTGCGCCTGGATCTCCCAGGTGGAGCGCCAGCCCAGGCCCATGCCCTCGCTGACCCAGCGGTGCAGCAGCTCGCCGTCGTTGCAGTCCAGGTTGCCTTCCACGCGCACCGTCACCGTGCGATCGCCCTGCTGGAAGTACCAGCCGCGCTGCTGGCCGCCCTGCAGGTTGAAGGCCAGGCAGTTGTGTTCCTTCAGGTCGTCCAGCGTGCGCGGCTTGCCGTGCTTGCGGAAGTAGGCTGGCGTGCCGCAGACCACGCGCTGGTTGGTGGCCAGGTGCACGGCGACGAAGTTGGGGTCGATCGCGCCGCCGATGCGCAGGCCCAGGTCGTAGCCCTCGCGCACCAGGTCCACCACGCGGTCGGTGAGGTTGAACGAGAGCTTGACCTCGGGGTTGGCCTTGAGGAAGGCGCTGGCGTGCGGCGCCACGTGCAGGCGCCCGAAGGCCGCCGGGGCCGACACCACCAGGTGGCCGCTGGCGCGGTGCTTCTGCGCCGACACCGTGGCCTCGGCGGCCGACCACTGCGCCAGCAGCGTGCGGCACTCGTCCAGAAAACCCGCGCCCTGCTCGGTGAGCGCCAGGCGCCGGGTGGAGCGGTGGATCAGCTGCGTGCCCAGGCGGCGCTCCAGCGCGTCGATGCGCCGGCCCATCATCACCGGCGTGATGCCCGCGTGCAGCGCGGCGGCGGCCAGGCTGCCGTGCTCCATCGCCATCACGAAGGCCTCGATTTCCTTGAAGCGGTCCATGGCGGCATGTTAACGCCGTTGGCGGCTCATTGCATACCTGGAGTATCGAATCAGCGTACCGCCGCTGCCATTCCCAAGAGGAAGGGTTCTCCCTAGCATCGAACCCAGTCCCTCAACCCAGGTAAGGAATCGCATCATGGCCCGAATGACCGCGGCGCAAGCCGCCATCTGTGTGCTGGAGAAGGAAGGCATCTCGCAGGCCTTCGGTGTGCCCGGCGCCGCCATCAACCCGTTCTACGCCGCCATGCGCCAGCGCGGCAGCATCAGCCACATCCTGGCGCGGCACGTGGAAGCCGCCTCGCACATGGCCGAGGGCTACACCCGGGCGCGCGCCGGCAACATCGGTCTGTGCATCGGCACCAGCGGCCCGGCCGGCACCGACATGATCACCGGCCTGTACTCGGCGCAGGCCGACAGCATCCCCATCCTCTGCGTCACCGGCCAGGCGCCGCGCGCCCGGCTGTACAAGGAAGACTTCCAGGCGGTGGACATCGAGAGCATCGCCAAGCCGGTCACCAAGTGGGCCGTGACGGTGCGCGAGCCCGCGCTGGTGCCGCGCGTGTTCCAGCAGGCCTTCCACCTCATGCGCTCGGGCCGCCCGGGGCCGGTGCTGATCGACCTGCCGTTCGACGTGCAGATGGCCGAGATCGAATTCGACCCCGACACCTACGAGCCCCTGCCGGTCTACAAGCCCGCCGCGAACCGCCGGCAGATCGAGAAGGCGCTGGACATGCTGGCGGCGTCCACCAAGCCGCTCATCGTGGCCGGCGGCGGCATCATCAACGCCGACGCGGCCGACCTGCTGGTGGAGTTCGCCGAGCTCACCGGCGTGCCGGTGATCCCCACCCTCATGGGCTGGGGCACGATCCCCGACGACCACCCGCTCATGGCCGGCATGGTGGGCCTGCAGACCAGCCACCGCTACGGCAACGCCACCATGCTCGCGAGCGACTTCGTGCTCGGCATCGGCAACCGCTGGGCCAACCGCCACACCGGTTCGGTGGAGACCTACACCAAGGGCCGGAAGTTCGTGCATGTGGACATCGAGCCCACGCAGATCGGCCGCGTGTTCGATCCCGACTACGGCATCGTGTCCGACGCCAAGGCCGCGCTGCAGCTGTTCGTGGACGTGGCGCGCGAGCGCAAGGCCGCCGGCCGCTGGCCGAGTTACGCCAACTGGGCCGGCCGCTGCGCCGAGCGCAAGCGCCTCATGCTGCGCCAGACGCACTTCGAGCAGATCCCGATGAAGCCGCACCGCGTCTACGAAGAGATGAACCAGGTGTTCGGCCGCGACACGGTGTACGTGAGCACCATCGGCCTGTCGCAGATCGCGGGCGCGCAGTTCCTGCACGTCTACGGCCCGCGCCAGTGGATCAACTGCGGCCAGGCCGGCCCGCTGGGCTGGACCATGCCGGCCGCGCTGGGCGTGGTGGCGTCCGACCCGACGAAGAACGTGGTCGCGCTCTCGGGCGACTACGACTTCCAGTTCCTGATCGAGGAACTCGCGGTGGGCGCGCAGTTCCGCCTGCCGTACGTGCACGTGCTGGTGAACAACTCCTACCTCGGCCTGATCCGCCAGAGCCAGCGCGGCTTCGACATGGACTACTGCGTGCAGCTGGCCTTCGACAACCAGAACCTGGACGAGGGCGCGGGCGAGTTGCGCGGCTACGGGGTGGACCACGTCGCCGTGGTCGAGGGCCTGGGCTGCAAGGCCCTGCGCGTGACCGACCCCGAGAAGCTGCAGGGCGCCTTGCGCGAAGCGCAGCAACTCGCCGCGTTGCACCGCGTGCCGGTGGTGGTGGAATGCATACTGGAGCGCGTCACCAACATCGCCATGGGCACCGAGATCGACAAGATCAACGAATTCGAGGCCATCGACTGCCGCGCCCCGCAGGGCCTGGAGACGGTGGGCCTGCTGGACTGAACCCGAGAACAGAGACAAGGACACCTTCCCATGCCGACCTTCGCCGCCAACCTCTCCATGCTCTGGAACGAGCTGCCCTTTCTTGACCGCTTCGCCGCCGCCGCGCGCGCGGGCTTCAAGTCGGTGGAGTTCCTGTTCCCCTACGACTTCCAGCCCGACGAGATCAGGCAGCGCCTGACCGAGCACCAGCTGCAACTGGTGCTGCACAACATGCCGGCGGGCGACTGGGCCGCCGGCGAACGCGGCAAGGCCTGCTGGCCCGGTCACGAAGACGAGTTCCGCGCCAACGTGGCGCGCGCCCTGCAGTACGCCACCGCACTGGGCGCGCCGAACCTGCACTGCATGGCCGGCATTCCGCCCAAGGGCACGGGCACCGCGCAGGCGCAGGCCACGCTGGTGGGCAACCTGCGCTTCGCGGCCGAGGCCGCGAAGCAGCAAGGGGTGCGCCTGCTGCTCGAACCCATCAACCATTTCGACATCCCCGGCTTCTTCGTGAACCGCCCGCGCCAGGCGATCGCCCTGATGGACGAGGTCGGCTCGGACAACCTCTTCCTGCAGTACGACATCTACCACGCGCAGCGCATGGAGGGCGAGCTCACCAGCACCATCAAGGACCTGCTGCCGCGCATCGCCCACATGCAGTTGGCCGACACGCCCGGCCGCCACGAGCCGGGCACCGGCGAAATCAACTACCGCTACCTGTTCGACGCCATCGACGACCTGGGCTACACCGGCCAGATCGGTTGTGAATACAAGCCACGCGACCCCGGCCCCGGCGGCACGGACAGAGGCCTCTCGTGGGTGGCCGCGCACGGCCAGACGCTCGAACTGCAAGGAGAACCGGCATGACCAAGGACGGACTCAAGGTCGGCTTCGTCGGCCTGGGCATCATGGGCGCGCCCATGGCCCTCAACCTGCTCAAGGCCGGGCATGCGCTGTTCGTGACCAGCCGCGGCAAGATCCCGGCGGCCTTCGCGGAAGCCGGCGCCACCGTGTGCACCAACGCCACCGAGGTGGCGCGGCGCGCCGACATCGTGATCACCATGGTGCCCGACACACCGCACGTGGACGACGTGCTGTTCGGCGAGACCGGCGTGCGCCAAGGGCCTGAAAGACAGCGCGACCGGCCCGGACGGCCGGGTGGGCAAGCTGGTGATCGACATGAGCTCCATCAGCCCCATGGCGACCAAGGCCTTCGCGCAGAAGATCAACGCGCTGGGTTGCGATTACCTGGACGCCCCGGTCAGCGGCGGCGAGGTGGGCGCCAAGGCCGCGAGCCTGACCATCATGGTGGGTGGCCCGCAGGCCGCGTTCGACCGCGCCCAGCCGCTGTTCGCCGCCATGGGCAGGAACATCACCCTGGTGGGCGGCAACGGCGACGGTCAGACCACCAAGGTGGCGCAACCAGATCATCGTGGCGCTCAACATCGAGGCCGTGGCCGAGGCCCTGCTGTTCGCGAGCAAGGCCGGCGCCGACCCGGCCAAGGTGCGCCAGGCGCTCATGGGCGGCTTCGCGGCCAGCCGCATCCTGGAGGTGCATGGCGAGCGCATGGTCAAGCGCACCTTCAACCCGGGTTTTCGCATCGAGCTGCACCAGAAGGACCTGAACCTCGCGCTGCAGGGCGCGAAGGAACTGGGCCTGAGCCTGCCGCACACCGCGAGCGCGGCCCAGCTCATGCAAAGCTGCGCCGCCCACGGCATGGCCGGGCTGGACCACTCGGCCCTGTGCCGCAGCCTGGAGCTGATGGCGAAGCACGAGATCGCCCCCGAACCGGCGGCCTGAGCTCAGGCGTCCGGGGCGGCGCCGGGGTCGATCAATTCGACCGAGCGCAGCACATGGCGCCACTCGGGGTGGTCGGGGGAGGCCGCCCAGTGGCGCATCGCGTCGAGGAACAGCGCGATGAAGCTGCGCGCCGCGGGCGAGGGCGTTTCCTGCGCGCGGCGCACCACGCCCACCAGGTGGGAGCGGAAGCGTTCGCGCAGGGGCAGGGCCACCAAGCGGTCGCGCAGGCTGGCGGTTTCCACCAGCGGCCAGGGGCAGAAACTGAGCATGTCGGTCTGCTGCACCAGCGTGAGCATGAGCGAGGCCGAATGCGCGAGGTGGATGCGCTGGCGTGGCGGCTCGATACCGTGCTGCCCGAACAGGTTGTCCAGGATCATCGCGCGCTCGATCGGCGCGAAGTTGAGGATCCAGTCGTCGTCGAGCAGCTCGGCCAGCGAGCGCGCGGCGCTGCGCGGGTGGCCCAGGCGCGCCACCACCGTCATGTCGTAGCTGAACAGGGGCATGGCCTGTAGGCCCTGCATCGCGTCGTCGGGGGCGATGCGCCCGATCATGAGGTCCAAGCTGCCTTCGCGCAGCTTGGGGTAGGCCAGGGCGGACAGGCCGTCGAAGAACTCGAGCTGCACGTGCGGCAGGGCCGCCCGGAAGGCCGGCACCACGCGCGCGAGCAGCGTCTGCGCGACCCAGGGCGTGACACCCACCGACAGCCGCTGCGTGGCGCCCGAGTCGCGGTGGCGCGCCAGCGCCTCCTCGGCCTCGCGCAGCTGGGCCGTCACGCGCTGGGCGTGGACCAGCAGATCCTGGCCCGCCGGCGTGAGGGCGATGCCGTGGCCGTGCCGCGTGAGCAGCGCGATCTCGGCGTGCGTCTCCAGCTCGCGCAGCCCCTGCGTCACCGTGGCCTGGCTCAGCCCCAGCGAGCGCGCCGCCGCGCGGATGCTGCCTTCGGCGGCCACCGTCGCGAGGTAGCGGAGCTGGTGCACTTTCATATGACGGCATTATGTCCACGACAGGCAGCGGCGAGCGTCGAGCAGTTTGACCTGTCTACCCCGCGCGGGGGGCGGTTCATAGACTCGCTGGCATGAACTTCTGCATCGACAACGCTGCCGCCATTCACCAAGTGCTGCCCGCCGTGCGCGAGACCGCTGCCGAGATGGTGGCCCTGCGGCACCAGATCCACGCCCACCCCGAACTCGCCTACGAAGAGTTCGCCACCAGCGACTTGGTGGCCGCCCGCCTGGCCGAGTGGGGCTACGAGGTGCACCGGGGCCTGGCCGGCACCGGTGTGGTGGGCACGCTGCGCCGGGGGCAGGGCACGCGCCGCCTGGGCATCCGCGCCGACATGGACGCGCTGCCCATCCAGGAAACCACGGGCCTGCCTTACGCGAGCACCGTGGCCGGCAAGATGCACGCCTGCGGCCACGACGGCCACACCGCCATCCTGCTCGCCGCCGCGCGCTGCCTGGCGCAGGAAGGGGGCTTCGACGGCACGCTGAACCTGATCTTCCAGCCGGCCGAAGAAGGCCTGGGCGGCGCCCGCCGCATGGTCGAAGAAGGCCTGTTCGAGCGTTTCCCGTGCGACGCGGTGTACGCGCTGCACAACATGCCGGGCTTTCCTGTCGGCCAGTTCGGTTTCAAGGAAGGGCCGTTCATGGCCTCGTCCGATTCGGTCATGGTGACGGTGCAGGGCCAGGGCGGGCACGGTTCCTCGCCGCACCTCGCGGCCGACCCGGTGGTGGCCGCCGCCCACATCATCGTGGCGCTGCAGACCATCGTCTCGCGCAACGTGGACCCGCGCGAGATGGCGGTGATCTCCGTGGGGGCGATCCACGGCGGCGACGCGCCCAACGTTATCCCCGGCAGCGTGCAGATGCGCCTGACGGTGCGCGCCTACCGCCCCGAGATCCGCGCCATGCTGCGCGAGCGCATCACCGCGCTCGTGCAGGCGCAGGCCGCCACGCTGGGCGTGCGCGCCGAGGTGGACTACCACTGGCGCTATCCCGCGCTGGTCAACCACGTGGAGAGCACGCGCTTCGCGCGCGAGGTCGCGCGCGACTGGCTGGGCGACGAGGGCCTGCTGCCCGAGCTGCAGCCGCTCACCGGCAGCGAAGACTTCTCGTTCATGCTGGAGCACTGCCCGGGCAGCTACCTCATCGTCGGCAACGGCGTGGGCGAGCACCACGGCAGCGGCGGCTGCATGGTGCACAACCCCGGTTACGACTTCAACGACGCCATGCTGCCCATCGCCGCGAGCTACTGGGTGCAGCTGGCGCGCCGTTTCCTGGCGCCCGCGAGCTGAGCGGCGCCGCATCTCCTGTCCCGCAACCCACGAAGGCACCGCCACCATGTCCCACCCGCTCCTCTCGTTCTCCCGGCGCGCGGCCATCGCCGCCCTCGGTGCCACCGCCCTCGTCGGTGTGGCTTCCCCGGCCCTGGCCCAGGGCACTTACCCCACCAAGCCGATCCGCATCGTGGTGGGTTACGCGCCGGGTGGTTCGGTGGACATGGCCGCGCGCGTGGTCGCCGACGTGCTCACCGCCAAGCTCGGCACCACGGTGGTGGTGGAGAACGTCTCGGGCGCGGCCGGCATCGTCGCGGCGCAGCGCGTGGTCAACAGCCCGGCCGACGGCTACACCCTGCTGGCCGGTTCGAGCAACGAGATGGCCGCCACCGGCCTGGTGAACCCGGCGCAGAAGTACGACCCGATCAAGGACCTCACGCCCATCGGCCTCATCGCCACGGCGCCGGTGCTGCTGGTGGCCGGATCCGGGATGCCGGTGAAGAACCTCGACGAGTTCATCGCGCTGGTCAAGCGCAACCCCGGCAAGTACAGCTACGGCAGCTCGGGCGTGGGCTCGACGCTGCACTTCGCGGGCGAACTCGTGAAGCAGCGCGCCGGCCTGTTCATCACGCACATTCCCTACCGCGGCACCAGCGCGCTCACCAGCGATCTGGCCGGCGGCACGCTGGACTTCGCCATCGTCTCGCCCACCGCCGCCGCTCCCTTCCTTCAGGGTGGGCGCATCACCGCGCTGGGCATCACCTCGGCGCAGCGCTTTCCTGCCTTGCCGCAGGTGCCCGCGCTGGGTGAGCACCCGCAACTCAAGGGCTACGACCTGGTCGGCTGGTTCGCGCTCGCCGCGCCGCGCGGACTGCCGCCGGAGATCGCGCAGCGCCTCTCGGCCGCGCTCAAGGCGGGGCTGGCGGAGCCGGGTTTCCGCCAGCGCCTGGAGGCGGGCGGCGCCATTCCGCCGGCCGGCAACGAAGACCTGGCGCAGATCATGCGCGCCGACCTCCAGAAGTACGCGGGCCTGGTGAAATTCGCGAACATGCGCGAGTGAGTCGGGGGTGGGTTTCGGATGTTACCAGTCTGTAACCCGATGTACCCTGGGGTCGCTAGACTTCCTCCTCATGAACGAGCCGACCACCCCACCCAGTCTGAACGACCCCCGCGACCTGCTGCGCCACCTGTACGACGTGGCGGTGCAGCGCGCGCTGCCTTTGCACAACACGGCCGCGAGCCTGCCGAAACCGCCCAAAGGCCGCACCCTGGTGCTGGGCGCGGGCAAGGCCGGCGGGGCCATGGCGCAGGCGGTGGAAGCCCTGTGGCCGGCCGACGCGCCGCTCTCGGGCCTGGTCGTCACGCGCTACCACCACACGCCGCCCCGGCCTGAAGGCCTGCCGCGGCGCATCGAGGTGGTGGAGGCTTCCCACCCCGTGCCCGACGCGGCCGGGCTCGACGCCGCGCAGCGCATCCTGAAACTCGCCGATGGCCTCACGGCCGACGACCTGGTGCTGTGCCTGATCTCCGGCGGCGGCTCAGCCCTGCTCACGCTGCCCTGCGAAGGCCTCACGCTGGAAGACAAGCAGCGCATCAACCGCCAGTTGCTGGAGAGCGGCGCGCACATCGGCGAAATGAACACCGTGCGCAAGCACCTCTCGGCCATCAAGGGCGGGCGCCTGGCGGCGGCCTGCGCGCCCGCGCGCGTGGTCACGCTCACCATCAGCGACGTGCCCGGCGACGACGTCAGCGTGATCGCCAGCGGCCCCACCGTGGCCGATGCCTCCACCTGCGCCGAGGCGCTGGACATCCTGCGCCGCTACGGCATCGAGGTGCCGCCGGCGGTGCGCGCGCAGCTGGAAAGCGGCGCGCTCGAAACCCCCAAACCCGGCGACACCCGCCTGCAGGGCCACGCGGTGGAACTCATCGCCACCCCGCAGCAAAGCCTGGAGGCCGCCGCCGAGGCGGCGCGTGCCCTGGGCCTGAACGTGGTGATCCTCAGCGACGAGATCGAAGGCGAGTCGCGCGAGGTGGGCAAAGTGCACGGCGCGATGGCGCGCTCCACCGCGCTGGGCCGCAGCAGCTTCCAGACGCCGTGCGTGATCCTGAGCGGCGGCGAAACCACCGTCACGGTGCGCCCACGCGCGCCCGGCCAGGCCAAGGGCCGGGGCGGGCGGGCCGGCGAGTTCTGCCTGGGCCTGGCGCAGGCCCTGGGCGGGCAGGCCGGCGTGTGGGCCCTGGCGGCCGATACCGACGGCATCGACGGGGTAGAGGACAATGCGGGTGCGCTGGTGACGCCCGACACCCTGGCCCGAGCCAGCGAAAAGGGCCTCAAGCTCACCGACCACCTGGCCCGCAACGACGCCTACGGCTTCTTCGAGCCGATCGGCGACCTGGTGATCACCGGGCCCACGCACACCAACGTGAACGACTTCCGGGCCGTGCTGGTGGTGTGACACCGGCGCGTTCCGCCCGGCGGTGAACCCCGCCGGCGGAGCCCCCACAACCCGCTTGATGTCGATCGCGCCCGAAAGGGCGCCCTAGGAAAGTCTTTTGCGCAGCCATTTCAACCGTTCCGCCCTGGTGCGTCAGCTCGCCGGGTGGTTGCCCGTGTCGGCGGATGTGCCGCGCCAGGACATGGCCGAGCGCCTGGGCGAGTGGTTGAACGTGGCCGACGCCATCGCCCTGCATTCGGCCCACCAGACCCTGCCCTCGGTCACGGCCCGGCGCGCCGCCGTCAAGAACAACGCCGCCGATGCGCAGGCCGAGCTGCAGCGCCTGCGCGCCACGCTCAGCCAGTCCATCACCACGCCACCCCAACCGCCGGTGGACGCCAGCGACGCCGAATTCGCCCCCCACCACCAGCGCTGCCTCGACCAGCAGCGCCGCATGGAGATGGGCATCGACGCGCTGCGCGGCCACCTGCGCCAGACCCTGGCCGCCACCTCGCCCCGCCTGGCGCAGCTCGCCGCGCTGGACGCCACGCTGGACCAGATGCTGGGCGGGCGCGAGCAGCGACTGCTCGCCGGCCTGCCGGCCTTCCTCAAGGCGCGGTTCGAACACCAGCGCCAGACCCACCCCGACACCTGGCCCCCCCTGTTCGAGCAGGACCTCCAGCAGGCCTTGCTGGCCGAGCTCGACCTGCGGCTGCAGCCGGTGCTGGGCATGATCGAAGCGCTGGCCCAGGCGCCCGCGAAGCCGCATTGAATTGAATCCATGAACAGCCCTTTCCTGAACCGTTTGTTTTTCACCGCCGCCTTCGTCCTGGGCCTGCTGGCCATCGCCTGGGTGGGCGCGGGTTTTGTCGGCTCCAGCCTTTTCGCGCTGGCGATGA
The DNA here is from genome assembly GCF_042697355.1 of Hydrogenophaga sp. UC242_50. Lineage (NCBI taxonomy): Bacteria > Pseudomonadati > Pseudomonadota > Betaproteobacteria > Burkholderiales > Comamonadaceae > Hydrogenophaga > Hydrogenophaga sp. UC242_50. The sequence continues at coordinate 4,766,882 of NZ_CP170553.1, read as the reverse complement.
CCGCGGTCATCGGCGCGGTCTACCTGCTGGGCGCGCAGGAGATCCGGCGCTACCGGCAGACCACCGCCTCGCTCGCCGAGGCGCTGGCCAACGTGCCGCAGCCGCTGGCCACGCTGGGCGACTGGCTCGCGCGCGTGCCGCCCGGCCTGCAGAACGCCGTGCGCCAGCGCATCGAGGGCGAGCGCGGCGCGCTGCCCGGCCTGGCGCTCACGCCCTACCTGATCGGCCTGCTGGTGATGCTGGGCATGCTGGGCACCTTCCTCGGCATGGTGGTCACCTTCAAGGGCGTGGTGTTCACGCTCGAAGGCTCGGCCGACCTGCAGGCCATCCGCTCGGCGCTGGCCGCGCCCATCAAGGGCCTGGGCCTGGCCTTCGGCACCTCGGTGGTCGGCGTGCGCACCTCGGCCATGCTGGGCCTGATGTCCGCCATCGCCCGGCGCGAGCGCGCCGACGTGGCTCGCCAGCTCGAAGCCCACACCGCCACCGTGTTCCGCCCGTTCTCGCTGGCCCACCAGCGCCAGGCCACCTTCGACGCCCTGCAGCAGCAGGCCGGTGCGCTGCCCGCCGTGGTGAACCAGCTGCAGGCGCTCATGGCGCAGCTCGAACGCCGCAGCCAGCAGATGGACGAGCAGCTGCTGACCCGCCAGACCCAGTTCCACCAGGCGGCGAGCGAGGCCTACCAGGGCCTGGCGACATCCGTGGAGCGGTCGCTCAAGGACAGCGTGAGCGCCAGCGCCCAGGCCGCCGGTGAGAGCCTGCGGCCCGTGGTGGACAGCGCCAAGGGCACCATCGCGCTGATGGCGCAGATCGAGCAGCGCGGCCAGCAACTGGACGAACAGCTGCTGGCGCGGCAGACGCAGTTCCACCGGGAGGCCAGCGAGGCCTACCAGGGCCTGGCGAACTCGGTCGAGAAGACGCTCAAGGACAGCCTGAGCGCCAGCGCCCGCGCGGCCGGCGAGAGCCTGCAGCCGGTGGTGGAAAACGCCATGGGCGCGCTCGCGCGGGAGTCGACGCAACTGCACGAGCGCGTGAGCGCGGCGGTGCAGGCGCAGATGAACCAGCTCTCCGAGCGCTTCGGCGCCACCGCGGGCACCGTGGCCGACGGCTGGACGGCTGCCCTGCAGCAGCACGCCCACACCAGCGAACAGCAGGCGCAGGGCCTGGACCGCGCGCTCACCGCCTTCACCACCAGCTTCGAACAGCGTTGCGCCGCGCTGATCACCGGCGTGCAGGAAACCGTGAGCCGCTCGCACGCCGAGCAGACCACGGCCGACCAGCAGCAGCACGCCGCGTGGGCGCAGACCTTGCAGACCCTGGCGGCCACACTGCAAAACGAATGGCGACAGCTCGGCGCGCAGACCCTGGCCCAGCAACAGACCGTGGCGCAGACGCTGGAACAGACCGCGACCCTCTGGCGCGACGAACTCGCCAGCCTGCGCCGCGAAGAAGCCGCGCGCGACCAGGCCAGCGCGCAGCGCGTGGGCGAGCTGCAGGCTTCGCTGAACGACCAGGTGGCGACCCACCTCGCGACGCTGGGCACCGCGCTCGAAGCGCCGATGGCGCGCCTGCTGGACACCGCCGCCGAGGCGCCCAAGGCCGCGGCCGAGGTGATCGCCCAGCTGCGCCAGGAGATGAGCCAGCTCACCGCGCGCGACAACACGGCGCTGCAGGAACGCGCCGCGCTCATGCACAACATCGACGCGCTGCTGCAGTCCGTGCAGCAGGCCACGGGCGAACAGCGCGCCGCCGTCGAATCGCTCGTCACCTCCGCCGGCGCGGTGCTCGACCAGGTGGGGCGCCAGTTCGCCGACACCGTGGGCGTGCAGGCCGTGCGCGCCGAAGAGGTGGCCGCGCAGGTCAACGGCAGTGCCATCGAACTCGCCGCCCTGGGCGAGGCCTTCGGCCACGGCGTGCAGCTCTTCAGCACCACCAACGAGAAGCTGATCGAGAACCTGCAGCGCATCGAAAGCGCCGTCACGCAGTCCATGGCGCGCAGCGACGAACAGCTGGCCTACTACGTGGCGCAGGCGCGCGAGGTGATCGACCTCAGCATCAGCTCGCAGCAAGGCATCGTGGAAAACCTGCGCCGCCTGCGCGAGCCGCGGCCCGCCGAGAAGAAGGCCGCGTGATGATCGGCCTGGACGACCGCCACATCGAGGACGAGGACGGCACCGACCACACCGCGCCGGTGTGGGCCGTGTTCGGCGATCTCATGTCCGGCCTGGTGGGCGCCTTCGTGCTCATCCTGGTCGGCGTGCTCGTGGTGCAGATGGACCTGGTGGCCAGCCTGCAGGCCGAGGTGCAGAAGCGCCAGCAGGAAGAGCAGCGCCGCATGGCCCTGGAAAAAGCCCTGGCCATTCCGCTGCAGAACGGCCGTGTGACGCTGGACAACGGCCGCATCGGCATCAGCGGCAGCGTGCTGTTCGCGCTCAACTCCGACGAGCTGCGCCCCGAAGGCCGGCAGATCCTGCAGAGCCTGGTGCCGCCGCTGCAGGTCTACCTGGGCGAGCGCGACGAGATGCTGATGGTCAGCGGCTTCACCGACGACCGCCCGGTGCAGGCCACCAACCAGCGCTTCGCCGACAACCTCGAACTCTCGGCCCAGCGCGCGCTCACCGTCACGCGCGCGCTGATCCAGGAAGGCATGCCGCCGCAGCGCGTGTTCAGCGCGGCCTTCGGCGCCGAGCAGCCCGTGGCTTCCAACGGCAGCGAGAAGGGCCGCGCGCTCAACCGCCGCGTGGAGATGGCACCCGTGCCCAGACGGCCCCGGCGCCCACCCCGAAGCCCTGAGATGAGCCACGACGCCGACGCCGTGCACGCCCATTACCTGGCCGCCCTGGCGCGCCGCCTGGAGGCCGCGCCCGAGGCCGTGCAACGCCTGCTGCGCGCGAAGCTGCCGGTGGTGGCGCCCGCCGAAGAGCTTGCCCAGGACACGGTGGCGCCCGCCGCACCGCCCCGGCGCCCGCGCGCGCCACCGCCCAAGCCGCTCACCCCGCTGGGCCGGCTCCACCAGCACATCGCCACCGCCACGCAGGCGCCGGGCACCGCCGCGGGCCGCCCCGAACTGCGCAGCGCGCAGGCGTTTCGCGAAACCTGGTCGCGCCTGTGCGCCGAAGACGAGGTGGTGCAGGCCGTGCAGCGCGGTCCCGAAAACGCCGGCCCGCTCAACTCGCACATGCTGGTGTTGCGCACCCTGGGCCTGCTGCGCGAACTCTCGCCGGACTACCTGCGCCGTTTCATGGCGCACGCCGACACCCTGCTGTGGCTGGAGCAGGCGAGCGCCCAGCTCAAGCAGCCGGCCGGCAAGCCCAAGGCGGCGCGGCAGAAGAAATGAACGCCATGACCCACCCCGTGCCCGCCGGGATCGCCGGACAACTCGCGGCCACCCGCGCCGTGCTGGAGCGCCACCTGGGCGACACACTGGAGGCGATCCACCTGTTCGGCTCGGCCCTGGACGGTGGACTGCAAATCTTCAGCGACGTGGACCTGATGGTCACGGTGAGCGCGCCCCTGGCGGAGCCGGTGCGTCGCGCGCTGATGGTGGATCTGCTGTCCGTCTCCGCGCCACCCGGCACCGAGGGGCCGCTGCGCGCGCTCGAAGTCACGGTGCTCGCGCGCGGCGACGTGGTGCCCTGGCGGCATCCCGCGCGGCGCGAAATGCAGTTCGGCGAATGGCTGCGCGACGACCTGTTGGCCGGCACCATCGAGCCCGCCATGGAGGACCACGACCTGGCGATCCTGCTGAGCAAGCTGCGGCAACACAGCGCCGCGCTGATGGGACCGCCCGCGGCCGAGCTGTTCGAGCCCGTGCCTCCCGCCGATTTCGCGCAGGCGCTGCTCGACACCGTGGCGCAGTGGAACGAGGCGCCCGACTGGGTGGGCGACGAACGCAACGTGGTGCTCGCCCTGGCGCGCATCTGGTTCAGCGCGGTCACCGGCGGGATTGCCTCCAAGGACGCCGCCGCCACTTGGGCGCTCGAGCGCCTGCCCGAAAGGCATCGGCCTGTCCTGGCCAAGGCGCGCTCGGCCTACCTGGGCCACGCGCGAGACGATCTGGCCGAACACGCGGAAGGCGTGGCGGCGTTCGTGCGGCATGTCCGGGCCGAGATCGAGCGCGTGGGTTCGACGGATTGAGCCTACGCCCACTGTGCCGATCAAATCCGCCTATATTTTTCACCCATGAACCTGCCCGCATCGCCCATTGCCGGGGTCGCCAGCCCGACCTCGATCGACAAGAAAAAGATCAAATTCCTGCTGCTGGAGGGCGTGCACCCCTCTGCGGTGGAGGTGCTGCGTGCCGCTGGCTACAGCCAGATCGAGAGCCTGCCCGGCGCGCTGCCCGAGGACGAGCTCAAGCACCGGATCGCCGACGTGCATTTCCTGGGCATCCGTTCCCGCACCCAGCTGAGCGCCGAGGTGCTGGCCCATGCCCAGCGGTTGGCGGCGGTGGGGTGTTTCTGCATCGGCACCAACCAGGTCGACCTGAGCGCGGCCAGCGCGCGGGGCGTGGCGGTGTTCAATGCGCCGTTTTCCAACACCCGGTCGGTGGCCGAGCTGGTGCTGGCCGAGGCGATTCTGCTGATGCGCGGCATCCCCGAGAAAAACGCGGTGTCCCACCGGGGTGGCTGGCTCAAATCGGCCAGCCATTCCTACGAGATCCGGGGCAAGACGCTGGGCATCGTGGGGTACGGCTCCATTGGCGCGCAGTTGTCGGTGCTGGCGGAAGCGCTGGGCATGCAGGTGGTGTTTTTCGATGCTGCGCACCAAGCTGCCGATGGGCAACGCGCGCCAGGTGCCGAGCCTGGCCGATGTGTTGAGACAGGCCGACGTGGTGAGCCTGCACGTGCCGGAAACCGCCGCGACGCAATGGATGATCGGTGCGACCGAGCTGGCCCTGATGAAACCCGAGGCGGTGCTGATCAATGCGGCGCGCGGCCAGGTGGTGGTGATCGAGGACCTGGCCGAAGCCCTTCGGCAAAAGCGCCTGCTGGGTGCGGCGATCGATGTGTTTCCCCAGGAGCCGCGCAGCAACGACGACCTCTTCGAGTCGCCGTTGCGGGGTCTGGACAACGTGATCCTGACGCCGCACATCGGCGGCTCGACGAAGGAAGCGCAGGAAAGCATCGGCGTGGAGGTGGCGGCCAAGCTGGTGAAGTACAGCGACAACGGCACCACGACCTCGTCGGTCAACTTCCCCGAGGTGGCGCTGCCGGCCCACCCCGGGCATCACCGACTGCTGCATGTGCACCAGAACGTGCCAGGCGTCATGTCCCGCATCAACCAGGTGTTCTCCGACAACCACATCAACATTGCCGGGCAGTTCCTGCAGACCCGCGGCGAGGTGGGCTATGTCGTGATTGATGTCGATGCGGCTTATTCGGACATCGCGCTGGCCCGCCTGCTCGATGTGCCGAGCACGCTGCGTTGCCGCGTGCTGTTCTGATACTGGCCCGGCGCCTGGCCCACATGGCGGCTGAAGGCGGTGCTGAAGCTGCTGGCCGAGCCGTAGCCCACGCGCTCGGCCACCTCGACCAACGCCATGCCGTCGCGGCGCAGCAGGTCCTTGGCCAGCGCCATGCGCCAGGCCAGCAGGTATTCCATGGGGCGCAGACCGACGGCGCGTGAGAAGCGGTCGAAGAAGGCCGAGCGCGACAGCGCCGCCTGCCGGGCGAGTTCGTCCACCGTCCAGGCGCGCGCGGGCTCGCCGTGCAGGAGGCGCATCGCCGCCGCCAGCCGCGCATCGGCCAGGCCGCGCAGCAAGCCGGGTGGGGCGCCTTCGCCGGTGGTGGAGCGCAGCGCCTCGATCAGCAGCACCTCCACCAGCCGGCCCAGCACCAGCTCGCGGCCGGCGCGCTGTTCGGTCGATTCCTCTCGCACCAGCCGCACCAGCACCGAGAGCCGCTCGATGCCGCGCACGTGCAACAAAGCGGGCAGCAGCGAGACCAGCAGGGCCGCGTCGGGCGAGCCGAAGGCGAAGTAACCGCCGAGCATGCGCACGTCCGGCGGGCCGTCGGGCCGGCCGTGGCGCAGGTCGCCCTGGGCGCCGGCCGCCTGCAGGGCGTCGATCGCCACCGGCTCCACCGGCTCGAAACCCGAGAGCGTGAAGCCCGGCGTGGCCGGCATCAACACGAAATCGCCCGCTTCCAGGGTGATGGGTTCCTGGCCCTGGACGGCGAGCAGGCAGCGGCCCTCCAGCAGGGTGCAGAAGCTGGGCTGCCTGAAGGCCGAGTAGCGCACGCCCCAGGCACCGGCGCCGCTGATCACTTTCGAGAACACCGCGCGGGGCCGCAGCAAGGCGATGACGTCGGCAAGGGGATCCACCATGATTGGACTTTGGCGAATGATTGATGGACTTTTAATTGTAGTCAGTCCTGTTTTGTCGCGATATCGTGGAGACCCTCCTCACTTCATTTGCAAGGACCTCTCCATGAAAACCGTTCTGATCACCGGCTGCTCGTCTGGCTACGGCCTCGAAACCGCGCGCCACTTTCTCGCCCAGGGCTGGCACGTGGTGGCGCACCATGCGCACGCCGCGCTGGGACCTGCTGCCGGCCTCGGAGCGCCTGACCGTCCTGCCGCTGGACGTGACCGACCCGGCCAGCATCGCCAGCGCCCTGCAGGCCGCCGGGCCCATCGACGTGCTGGTGAACAACGCCGGCCTGGGCCTGTTCGGGGCCTTCGAGGCCACGCCCCTGGCCACGGTGCGCGAGATCTTCGAGGCCAACACCTTCGGCACCATGGCGATGACGCAGGCCGTGTTGCCGCAGTTCCGCGAACGCCGCGCGGGCAGGGTGGTCAACGTCACTTCCAGTGCCACGCTCGCGCCCATGCCGCTGGTGGCGGCTTACACCGCGAGCAAGACCGCCATCGAAGGCTTCACCGCCTCGCTCGCGCACGAGCTGCAGGCCTTCAACGTGCGCGTGAAGCTGGTCGAGCCGGGTTACGCGCCCACCACGCGCTTCACCGAGAACGGCGCGCAGCGCATGCAGGGGCTGATCCCCGAGGCCTACGCGCCCTATGCGCAGAGTGTCTTCGCCAGCCTGGGCTCGGCCTCGGCCTTCACCGTGGAGTCGGACGTGGCCGAGGCCGTGTGGCTGGCCGCGAACGACGCCTCACCCCGGCTGCATTACCCGGCGGGCGCGGACGCGGTGGCGCTGGCCCGGCAGGCCGCCTGACGCGCGCCCGGTGCGGCTCACTCCGCCTCGATGCCGGCGGCCTTGATGACGCGGCCCCACATGTCGGTCTCGCTGGCCTGGAACTTCACCAGCTCGGCCGGTGAGGTGGGGAACACCTCGCCGCCGCTGCCGGCGAAGAACTGGCGCACCGCCGGGCTCTCGATGGCCTTGTGCAACAGCTCGTTGAGCCGCGTCACCACCGGCGCCGGGGTGCCGGCCGGCGCGTAGGCCGCGAACCAGTAACCCATGTCGTAGCCCTTCACGCCCGCTTCGGCGATGGTGGGCACGTCGGGCAGCGACGCCATGCGCCTGGCCGAGGTGACGCCCAGCGCGCGCACCTTGCCGGTGGTGATCTGCGGCATGCCGGTCGAGGCGTCGGTGAACATCATGGTGATCTGCCCGCCGAGCAGATCGGTGATGCCCATGGGGTTGCTGCGGTAGGGCACGTGCAGGATGTTGACGTTCGCCATCTGCTGGAACAGCTCGCCCGCCACGCGGCTGGACGAACTGCCGCTGCCGAAGGACAGCTTGCCCGGCGCCTGCTTCGCGGCGGCCAGCACGTCGGCCACGCTCTTGTAGGGCGCGTCCGCGCGCACGATCATGATCTGGCCGCCCTTGCCGATGCCGGTGATGGCGGCGAAGTCCTTCACCGGGTCGTAGGAGAGCTTCTTGTACAGGTGTTGGTTGGCCGCGTGCGTGGTGTTGGTGGTGATGAGCACGGTGTGGCCGTCCTTGGGCGCGTTGGCCGCGGCCTGGGCCGCGATCATGCCGCTGGCGCCGGCCTTGTTGTCCACCACCACCGGCTGCCCGGTCTGCTCGCTGACCGATTGGCCCAGCGCGCGGGCCAGGATGTCGGTGGCGCTGCCGGCGGCGAAGGGCACGATGAAGGTGATGGGCTTGGTGGTGAGCGAAGCCTGGGCGAAGGCGGCCGACAGGGCCAGCAACGAGGCGAGCGCGACCACGGCGTGGCGGCGGGTGAAGGGGCTGTTGTTCATGTCTGTCTCCTGGGGTGGATGGTGAAGGAAGAAGCGCCTCAGCCCGAGGGGCCGTGCAGTTGGGAAACCAGGTGGGCGGGGACCTCGAGTTCGAGTTCCAGCAGATGGAAGGACAGGGCCTTGCCGTGGCTGTCCAGGTTCAGGGCGTCGTTGACACCGCCGTCGAGCACGTCGTCCAGCACGAAGTTCATGGCGTGCAGCCTGGGCAGCAGGTGGCGCACCACCTGGCTGGGCTGGCGGTGCCGGAAATGCGCGGCGACGCGCTCGGCGGTGATCTGCGCCACGATCAAGGGGTAAAGCGCCTCGCTCCAGGCGATCACGCTGATGTTGGATCGGTTGCCCTTGTCGCCGGTGCGGCCGTGGGCGGCGCGCCAGAGCGGCACGGTGAGGACCGGGGGGCTCACTGGAGTACCTTCGCCCTGTGGGCTGCGGTGCGAGCTTGCTTGGGAGCGGCCCTGCGCTGCGCTCATGCGCCGTCTCCTTCGTCCAGCAGGCGAAAGCCGGTGGGCACCAGCGCGCGGTCCATGGGGCAGGAGGCGGTGCCCAGGGTGGGGCGCAGCGCGGTGCGCACGCCACCACCACCCGCCGGGCCGCAGGTGTAGAGCGCCGTCACCTCGCGCATCAGCCGCTGCGCCATGGCCTTGTCCGCGTGGCGCGTGCGCACGCGCAAGCGCACGTCGGTGGCCGAGCCGGGATCGGTGTGCTGCAGCCAGCGGCCCTGGTCGTCGGCCAGCACGCTGGCCACGCCGATCAGGTCGATGCGCAGCGGGCCCAGCCCGTTCAGGCGCTGGGTGAGCACCTCGGCGGCAAGCCTGGCGCGCTGCTCCGCGCGCACGCCGGCGTAGGAGATCTCGCCCTCGGCCAGCCAGCCGCTCTCGAAGCACACGTTCACCTTCAGCGTGTCCGGCCGCCCATGGCCGCGCACGCCGCTGAGCCGCACCCGGTCCCGGCCTACCTGTTCGACGCGGGCCTCGGTGATGTCGGCCACCACATCGGGCGTGAGGTAGGCGCGCGGGTCGTGCACCTCGTAGAGCAGCTGTTCCTTGACGGTGTGCCCGTCCACCATGCCACCGGTGCCCTCGGGTTTGAAGACCGTGCAGCTGCCGTCCTGCGCGATGGCCGCAATGGGGTAGCCCACCCGCGCCAGGTCCGGCACGTCCTTTACGCCGGGGTCGGCGTAATAACCGCCCGTGACCTGCGCGCCGCACTCCAGCAGGTGGCCGGCCATGGTGGCGCCCGCGATCCGGTCCCAGTCGTCCAGGGCCCAGCCATGGTGGGCCAGGGCTGGTCCGAGCACCAGGGACGGGTCGGCGACGCGGCCGGTCACCACCACGTCGGCGCCCGCGCGCAGCGCATCGGCGATGGGCTGCGCGCCGATGTAGGCGTTGGCACTGATGACGGCGCGGCCCGCCAGCTGCGTGGCCAGGTCGGCGGACATCAGCGTGTCCGCCACGCGGTGGGCCACGTCGTCGCCGTGCACCACCGCCACCCGGGGCTCGCGCAGACCCAGGGAGCGCGCGATGGCCTGGATGCGCCGGCCCGCGCCGAGCGGGTTGGCCGCGCCGAAGTTGCTCACGATGGGAATGCGGTGCGCCAGGCAGCGCGCGAGCACGGGCCGCACCAGCTCGTCCAGCATCGGCTCGAAGCCGCCGTCCGGGTCCTGCAGCCGCGCCAGTTGCGCCAGCGCCAGCGTGCGCTCGGCCAGGGTTTCGAAGATCAGGCAGGCCGGGCCGCCGGTCTGGATGAGCGCATCGACCACCGGCCCGGCGGCGTCGGTGCGGTCGCCGGAGAAGCCGGCGGCCGAGCCCACGTGAATCACCGTTGTGTTTGCCATGCCGCGCACTGTAGGCGCCGGGCACTCATCCTGTGAAACTCAAACTTCAGATATATTGATCTGAAATGCAGATCAATCTGTCCACCCGCGAACTGCGCGCCTTCGTGGCGCTGGCCGAGCAGCGCAACTTCACCCGCGCGGCCTCGCTGTGCCACCTGTCCCAGCCCGCGTTCTCCGCGCTCATCCAGTCGCTGGAAGCCAACCTGGGTGGCCGCCTGTTCGAGCGCACCACGCGCCACGTGGAACTCACCGCCGAGGGCGAGGCCTTTCTGGACGCCGCGTTGCGCCTGCTCAAGGACGCCGACACCGCCATCGAAGGGGTGCGCGACCACGTGGCGCGGCGCCGGGGCCGGGTGGCGATCGCCATCCTGCCCTCGCTCGCGGCCGGCTGGTTGCCGCCCCTGCTCGCGCGCTTCCACCAGGCCCACCCCGGCATCGAACTCGACGTGGCCGACGTGCTGTCCGACGAATGCCTGGAGCGGGTGCGGGCCGGCCGGGCGGACTTCGCCCTGGCCTCATCGCGCACCGACGCGGCCGAGCTGCACACCGAGCGTTTCTGCTCGGACGATTTCCATGTGGTGTTTCCCGAAGGCCACGCGCTCGCGGCCGGTGCGGGCGCGGTGCGCCTGGCCGAGTTGCATGCCTTCCCGATGGTGCAGCTGGCCCGTTCCAGCAGCGTGCGCCAGTACGTCGAGGCCGCGATCTACCCGCACCGCATGCGCACGGTGATGGAGCTGGAGCAGCTCAGCACCGTGGCCGGCATGGTGCGCGCGGGACTGGGCATCACCATCGTGCCCTCGCTCACGCTGTTCCACTTCGAGCAGCCCGGCCTGGGCGCGCGCCAGATCAAGTCGGCCGGGCTGAAGCGGCAGGTGTTCCTGGTGCGCCGCGCGGACCGCGCGCTGTCCTCGGCGGCGCAGGGGCTTCACAGCCTGCTGATGAAGCACCGGCCCTGAGCCGGTGTCCCCCGAGGCGGCTTCCGAACTTTCCGGACGATGGGGGCACTTAGCGGCCCATGATCAACCGTTCCCAAGATTCTTTCGTGCATTCCAGCAGCGTCGGCTGGCCCAGCAACTCCTCGCTCAGCGCCGACGACGTGCGGATGGACAAGCGGTCCACGCTGGCCGTGCACCAGCTGTTCTTCGACCAGTTGAACCACGTCGCCAACCTGGGCAGGGGCCCGCTCAAGGGCCATTGGTTCAAGGGCATCGACAGTGGCGATGAAAGCGCCATCCGCGAAAGCATGGACGCCGCGCTGTCGCAGAACAAGTGGGCCGCCGTTCAAACACTCCATCTGTATGCCAGGGCGCTCAGAGAGCACCAGACGACGGGCTCCTGCTGCCTTTCCCACACCGACCGGATTCAGAAGCTGATTGCGCTGCGCCTGACCAGTGAAGACGTGTGGCGCGAACTGAGCACGATCGATCTTTCGCGTGGTGTGAACGTCATCGGCGACCAGAACAACGTGAACGTCGGTGGCGACCACAACACCGTGAATGTCATCGGCCACAGCAACCAGGTGACCGTCAACGGCCACCACAATCAAGTGGCCCGCACCAGCCCCATCGATGCCTGGACATCGGCCCACAACGCCAACGTGTCCACGACGGCCAATCCCAACCATTCCGACGTTCTCGGCCTTCGCGAGAACGCCTTTCCCTGAGGCGGTCCGGTCAACCCAGCTCCGCCAGCCCCGGGTTGAACACCACTTCCCACAGGTGCCCGTCCGGGTCCTGGAAGTGGCCGGCATAGCCGCCGTAGAAGGTCTCTTGCGCGGGCTTGACGATGCGCGCGCCGGCTTCGGTGGCCTGCCGCATCACGGCGTCCACCGCCTCGCGCGAGTCCACGTTGTGGCCCAGCGAGAGTTCCAGCGCGCTCGACGCCTGCGCGGTGGGCGAGAGCAGCGGCAGGCCGGTGTCGGCCGCCAGGCTGCGGCGCGGCCACAGCGCGAGCTTCAGGCCGTTTTGCAGATTGAAGAAGGCCACGGCGCCGTTCTCGAACTCGGCGCCGATGATGCCCTTGGTGGCCAGGCCCAGGCCGTCGCGGTAGAAAGCCACCGCGCGTTCGAGGTCGTCCACGCCGAGGGTGATGACGGTGATGCGGGGCTTCATGGCCAGGGCTCCCTTCAGCGGCGCAGCTTGTAGCCGGTGCGGAACACCCACCAGATGAAACCCAGGCACAGCGCCATGAACACCAGCGTCATGCCCGTGCTCACGGCGATGTGCACGTCGGCCACGCCGTAGAAGGCCCAGCGGAAACCGCTGATGAGGTAGACCACCGGGTTGACCAGCGAGACCGTCTGCCACAGCGGCGGCAGCATGTTGATGGAGTAGAACGCGCCGCCCAGGAAGGTCAGCGGCGTCACCACCAGCAGCGGGATCACCTGCAGCTTCTGGAAGTTGTCGGCCCACAGGCCGATGATGAAACCGAACAGGCTGAAGGTGACGGCAGTGAGCAGCAGGAAGCCGAGCATCCACACCGGGTGCGCGATGTGGTACGGCACGAACACGCGCGCCGTGAGCAGGATCAGCAGGCCCAGCATCACGGACTTGGTGGCCGCCGCGCCCACGTACCCCAGCAGCACCTCGATCCACGACACCGGCGCGGACAGCAGCTCGTAGATGGTGCCGGACCACTTGGGCATGTAGATGCCGAACGAGGCGTTGGAGATGCTCTCGCTCAGCAGCGAGAGCATGACCAAGCCAGGGATGATGAAGGCGCCGTAGGTGACGCCGTCGATGTCGCCCATGCGCGAGCCGATGGCGGTGCCGAAAACGATGAAATACAGCGAGGTGGTGAGCACCGGCGCGAGGATGCTTTGCGTGATGGTGCGGAAGGTGCGCGCCATCTCGAAGCGGTAGATGGCCTTGATGCCGTGGATGTTCAGGCTCATGCGCGGGCCTCCTGTTTCTTGTGGACGAGGCTCACGAAGATGTCTTCGAGCGAGCTTTCGCTGGACTGCAGGTCCTTGAAGTCGATGCCCTGCGCGTGCAGCGTGCGCAGCAGTTCGGCGATGCCGGTTTCGTCTTTCTGGGTGTCGAAGGTGTAGGTGAGCGTCTGGCCGGCGCCGGAAAGCTCCAGCGGCCAGCGCGCGAGCGCCTCGGGCACGCACTCCAGCGGTTGCTGCAGTGTGATGGTGAGCTGCTTCTTGCCGAGCTTGCGCATGAGCACGTCCTTGTCTTCCACCACGATGAGTTCGCCCTGGTTGATGACGCCGATGCGGTCGGCCATGTCCTCGGCTTCCTCGATGTAGTGCGTGGTCAGGATGATGGTGGTGCCGCGGTCGCGCAGCTCGCGCACCATGCGCCACATGTCGTGCCGCAGCTCCACGTCCACGCCCGCGCTGGGCTCGTCGAGAAACAGGATCTTGGGCTCGTGCGACAGTGCCTTGGCGATCAGCACGCGCCGCTTCATGCCACCCGAGAGCGTGAGGATCTTGTTGTCCTTCTTGTCCCAGAGCGAGAGATCGCGCAGCACCTTCTCGATGTAGACCGGGTCGGGCGCCTTGCCGAACAGGCCCCGGCTGAAGCTCACCGTGGCCCAGACGGATTCGAAGGCGTCGGTGTGCAGTTCCTGCGGCACCAGACCGATGGCGGCGCGCGCCGCGCGGGTAGTCGCGCACGGTGTCGTGCCCGTCGGCGATCACCACGCCCTCGCTCGCATTCGCGATGCCGCAGACGATGCTGATGAGCGTGGTCTTGCCCGCGCCGTTGGGGCCGAGCAGGGCGAAGATCTCGCCCCGGCGGATGTCGAGATCGACGCGCTTGAGTGCCTGGAAACCGCCCGCGTAGGTTTTGCTCACGCCGCGCACGGACACGATGGGGTCGGCGGTGTTCACCGCCTGGGAAGAAAGGGACATGGAGCCTCCTGAAGCGCCACACTCTAGCACTGTTTTTGTGTACAGTGGTCATCCCATGCCGAACGTCCACATTCCGATTCAGGCCATCAAGGGCCGGGGCATCAGCCACCAGCAGCCGCACCGCTTCCTGCGCGACGAGCGCCAGGCGTTCGACGACGGCTGGGGTGCGCTGGACGAGGCCGCACTCGCGCGGGGCGAGGTGCCGCCCCCGGCCACCCAGGTGACCTGGGAAAACTGCAAGAGCGCGATCACCAGGAACGACTCACCCGACGTGGGCTTCATGCTCGGCCTCAACCCCTACCGAGGCTGTGAGCACGGCTGCGTGTACTGCTACGCGCGGCCCACGCACAGCTACCTCAACCTCTCGCCCGGGCTGGACTTCGAGACCAAGATCATCGCCAAGCGCAACCTCGCGGAGGTGCTGCGGCGCGAACTCGCCAGCCCGCGCCACGTGCCCGGCCTGCTGGCCATCGGCACCGTGACCGACGCCTACCAACCCATCGAACGCGAACTCAGGCTCACCCGGGCCGCGCTCGAGGTGCTGGCGCAGGCGAAACACCCACTGGCGATCGTCACCAAGGGCAGCGGCGTGGAGCGCGACATCGACATCCTCGCGCCCCTGGCCGCGCAAGGCCTGGCGGCGGTCTACGTGACCATCACCTCGCTCGACGGCAAGCTCGCCCGTGCGCTGGAGCCGCGCGCGGCCGCGCCGCACCGGCGCCTGCGCATCCTGCGCACGCTGGCCGACGCGGGCATTCCGGTGGGCGTGAGCGTGGCGCCGCAGATCCCCTTCATCACCGACGACATGGAGCAGGTGCTCGAAGCCGCGTGGGACGCCGGCGCGCGCCGCGCCTTCTACACCGTGCTGCGCCTGCCTTGGGAACTGAGCCCGATGTTCCGCCAGTGGCTGGACCTGCACTACCCGGACCGCGCCCTGCGCGTGATGGCGCGCGTGCAGGAAATGCGCGGCGGCAAGGACTACGACGCGGACTTCGCGCAGCGCATGCGCGGCAGCGGCATCTGGGCCGACCTGATCCGCCAGCGCTTCAACAAGACCTGCGCGCGCCTGGGTTTCAACACCGAGCGCGAGCCGCTGGACACCTCGCAGTTCAAGCCGCAGGCGCTGCGGGCGCAGCAGGAGCTGTTCTAGCGGGGCACGGCGCGCTTCGGCGCTTGAGGCGCTGAAGTGTTGCGGTCTTCCGACACCACAGCACCCTCTGCCGGGCTTCCCGCGGCGGGTGTCCATTCGCGCATCGGTATGGAGCGACGAATTCGATCATCGAACTGCGGAGTTGGCGGAATGGGTTGCGGTTTGGGTGGGGTGATCACATTGGGGTCATTCGTCAATCCAGTGAAGTCCGACCTTGGATGAATCGTTGAGGGTGGCCGAGCATGCGTCGCCATCTCAACGAGAACATTCAGGAGGACTGCCATGACCCCATCGACCCCCCGGCGTGGGCTGACGATCCGAAGCGCGGCGATTCCCGAGGTGAACGGTGTTCCCTTGCTGGAGCCCCTGAAGCTCGAAGGCGAGGAGGGCCTCAACACGCTGTTCGAGTACCGGCTGGTGCTGCAGAGCGCGGAAGGCGGTGGTGGGAATCATCTCGACCTCAACCGCTTCATCGGCCGAGAGCTGACCTGCTGCCTCGAACTCGAAGGCCAGGGCAGCTTCGTGCCCGGGGTGCCCGGGGGCGCCGGGGCCAACCAGGGCGCAGGGGTGCGGGAGATCTCGGGCCTGATCACCGAAGCCCGGTACATCGGCGAGTCCGGGCGCCACGCCTTGGTGGAGTTCACCCTTCGGCCCTGGCTGCACCTGGCCACGCTGAGCACCGACTGCAAGGTCTTCCAGGACCAGAGCCCGGTGGAGATCATCGAGGCGGTGCTGGGGGAGTACCCGTTCGCGGCGGACAAGCGCCTGATCGAGCGCTACCCGCGGCGCGACTACACGGTGCAGTACAACGAGAGCGACTACGAATTCGTCAGGGGTGAACCGCTCAATGCGTATGAGGCGAAGGTCGTGAAGAACTACGAGGAGAAGAGTCAGACGAACGCGGTTTTGAAAAAGGCTATTCAAAAGCGCATCGACGATAGGAACGAAATCCAAAACACGGGCTACCCCTATGCATCAATGATGTGGCAAGCGCAAGACAGGTACGCAAGAAAAAGCGTCTTCGAACCGGAAGAGAACCGTGTAGTCGATGAGAGTGGTGTGTTCCCCGTACTGAGTGATAAGGATGCTCCCGATCTCTATGAAAGCAGGAACGAGAAGCTTGCCCTCCAAATGCTGACGCATGGACGTCGAGAAGGTGGCGGCTACTTCCTTCCACGCATGGTGTTCGAGTAAAGGAGGCCGAGTGATGAAGCCTTCTCGAACGAAAGCCGTGTTGCACGGGCTTGGATTTCTTTGCATCGCAGCCTCGCTCGTGGGTTGTATAGGCGTTGACGGAGGTTTGCGGGAGTACGTGGAGAAGATGAAGCGGGAAGATCCGGAGTTCTATGCAGAACTGGAGAGAGAACGCATTCAGCGGCGATTGGAGGCCACGGAAGTGCTCGGCGTGAGCATGACTTGCTTCAACCATGGCGACTACGGTGCGACCAACTTCGCAGTGGAAGAGGTTGCTCACGGGCAGATCACGCGGGGCATGGTCGGTGGCCCCTTCGGCTGCGGAGGTGTCCTGGCGCTGGGTTATCCGGTGCCTCTCAAATGGCGCCCGGGCCTCAAGGTCAAGGTGCGCTGGAACACCTACGCCCCCGGCGCGGCCGAGCCCACGAGGCACGAGAAGACCACCACCATCCTGCCCTACGACCGGGTGGGGTCGGTGTACGTGCATTTCTTCCCGGGTGACCATGTGCGAGTCGCTGTGAGCGGCTATTACGGCGTCGGGCATCCTCTGCATCCCATCGCCGAGGAATTGCTCGTTCCTCCTCCCGAGATCGAATGAACGTGCGGGCGCGTGCGCTGGTCGGTTTTCAGCCCGGGAGCAACTCCGGCGCCGCCGCCAGATACTCCGTGGCGCGGCGCTTGGCGCGGATGTCGTCGTACACGCGCTGCGCCTGGGCCGGTGTCATCTTCAGCGCGACCGCGAGTTCTTCGGCCGAGCGGCCGTGTTCCAGCGCCCACAGCGCGATGTCCATCTGCGCATAGGGCAGCGCGAAGTAGAACTCGTCCTGGCCTTGCGGCAGGGTGTAGGTGTCGGTCGTGGGCACGGCGTTGCAGATCGCGTCGGGCAGGCCGAGGTGGCGCGCCATGGCGTAGACCTGGGTCTTGTAGAGGTGCGCGATGGGTTTGAGGTCGGCCGAGCCGTCGCCGTTCTTCACGAAGAAGCCCTGGTCGTATTCCAGCCGGTTGGGCGTGCCCACCACGGCGTAGTTCAGCCGGTCGGCGTGGTAGTAGTCCATGGTCTTGCGCACGCGCTGCTTGAAGTTCGTGGCGGCCACGATCTGCAAATACTCGCGCAGCGGCAGGCGCACGCTTTGCTGTTCACCGCCGGGCGATTGCACGACGAGCTTGAAGAAGTTGATGCCGCCTTCCACACCGCCGGCGATCACGATCTTGTTCTTCCAGCCTTCGCCGTACGCGGGCACCACGCGGCGGATGGCTTCGTCGCGCTGCTGGTAGCAGCCCAGGGCTTCGAGCGCGGGCGCGATGTCGTGCACCTGGTATTCGATGCCCAGGTGCTCGGCCAGCTGGCGGCCGCGCTCGGTGCTGAAGCCGCTGGAGTCGCGCTCGGGCAGCAGCAGGCCGAACACCTTTTTCGCCCCCAGCGCGCGCACCGACAGCGCGGCGCACACCGAGCTGTCGATGCCGCCGCTGATTGCGCACCACCAGGCCGCGCCGGCGCAGCTTCTGCGTGAGCACCTGCGGAATCCACTGCGAGATGCGCTGGAGTTCGGCCTCGCAGTCCAGCGCCAGGGACTCGGGGCCCAGGGGCACGGCGCTCATCAGGCCGCCCCTTGCTGTTTGCGCTGCACGAAGGCCTCGATGGCGTTCAGCGAATCGAGGTTCTCCGGCACCATCTCGTCGTCGCCGATCTTGAAGCCGTAGGTCTCTTCCAGGTGCGCCACCAGCTCCAGGAAACCGGTGGAGTCCAGCACCTGGTGTTCCAGGAAGGAGTCGTCGTCGCCGGGCGAGACGGCGCCTGCGCCGAGCAGGAAGTTCTCTTCGATGTAGCGCCGCACGTCGGCTTTGATGGTGCTCATGGATGGGGTTCCGTTGGGGGTTGCAAGTTGAAAGAAGAAAACATCAGGCCAGGTCGCGCCGCCGCAGCTTGCCCGATTCGGTGAGCGGCAGCTCGTCGACGAAGGCCACGGTCTTGGGCGCCATCCAGCTCTCCAGCCGGGCCAGGCAGTGGCGGATGATCTCGCGTTCGCTCAGCGTCGCGCCCTCGCGCAGGCGCACGAAGGCTTTCACGGCCAGGCCCAGGCGCTCGTCGGGCGTGCTGGTGACCGCGGCTTCGCGCACGCCGGGCAGCTCGCAGATGGCGTGTTCCACCTCCAGCGGGTAGACCTTCTCGCCGCGCGACTTGAACATGTCGTCGGTGCGGCCCACGCAGTAGAGCCAGCCGTCGGCATCGCTGCGGAAGACGTCGCCGGTGCGCAGGGTGTTCTCGCCTGGGAGCGGGCCGGGCGAGAGGCGGCTGGGCTGGCCGGCGGGCGCGTTCCAGTAGCCCGCGCTCACGTGCGCGCCGCAGACCACCAGTTCGCCGGTGCTGCCATGGGGCAGGCGCTGGCCGCTCTCGTCTTCCAGCCAGTGTTCCTGGTGCGGGATGCCGCGCCCCACGCTCTCGGGCCGGGTGTCCACTTCCTCGTGCGGCAGGTAGCTCGCGCGCATGCATTCGGTGAGGCCGTACATCAGCAGCAGCCTCGCGTGCGGCAGGCGCTCGCGCAGCTGCGCGGTGTGCGCGGCGGGCAGGGCGGCGGCGGCGTTGGTGATGAGGCGCAGCGCGCTCAGGTTGTGCGCGCTCAGGTCCAGCGCGAGCAGGCTGGCCCATAGCGTGGGCACGCCGGGGAACACGGTGACGCGCTGCGCGGCGAGCCGCTGCAGCAAGCGCATGGGGAAGGCGGCGGTGTTCTCCAGCACCAGCGTGGCGCCGATGCCCAGGCCCATGAGCACGTGGTACAGGCCGTAGCTGAAGGTGGGCGGCAGGGCCAGGCCGATCACGTCGTCGTGCGCCAGGTGCAGGTAGGCCTGCACCGCGCGCCAGGCCGCGAGCATGTTGGCGTGGCTGAGCATCACGCCCTTGGGCACGCCGGTGGTGCCAGAGGTGTAGATGAGCGCGGCGAGGTCGCCTGGATTGCCGGGCCCGGCATGGGTGGTGGCCGTGGTGGTGGGCTGCGGCCAGGGCTGGGCGTTCGTGTCGCCCTGGGCCCACACCAGGGGTGCCTGGGGCGTGTCGGCCAAGGCCGCTGCCCACGCCGTGGCCAGCGAGGCCTGGGTGAGCAGGGCGCGCGCGCCGGTGTCGGCCAGCACGTGGGCGAGCTTGGCGGCCTTGGTCTGCGGCCCCAGCGGCACCACCACGGCGCCCAGGCGCCAGACCGCGTGCAGGCCGGCCACGTAGTCCACGCCGCTGTCGAGCAGCAGCACCACGCGGTCGCCCGCGCCGATGCCGGCGGCGTGCAGCGCGTTGGCGACGCCGTTCACGCGCTCGTTGAGTTCGCGGTAACTGACGTCGCGGTCGGCGACGATCACGGCGGTCTTGTCGGGCACTTCGAGGCAGCGCGCATCGAAGGCGCTGTGCACGAAGGGGCCGGGCAGGAAGGCGAGTGCGCTCATGCCAGCTCCAGCGCGGGGGTGGCGGGCCGCACGAACTGCCCGTGCAGCAGCATGGTGGAGAGCACGCCCACGAAGGCCATGTTGTCGGCGAAGCCGATGGCGCGGCCGGCCGCGCACTTGGCGCTCAGGCGCGCGACGGCGGGCGCGTCGAACAGGCCGGCGTCGCGCACGCTGGCCTCGCTCAGCAGCTCGGCCACCCAGGGCAGGGGTTTACCGGCCTCGAAGAAGCTGGCGCTGTCGGGTGAGCGGTAGGGCTGCTTGGTGCGGCGGCCGATCTGCGGCGGCAGCTCGTGCGCGAAGGCCTCGCGCAGCAGCAGCTTCTCGCTCAGGCCGCGCATCTTCAGGCGCGGCGGCAGGCGGCTGGCGAAGGCGATCACGCGCGGGTCGAGGAAGGGGTAGCGCCCTTCGATCGACGCGGCCATGGCCATGCGGTCGCCCTGCGCGGCGAGCAGGTAGCCGCTCATGAGGGTGTGCGCTTCCACGTACTGGTCGCGCGCCATGGGCAGCCACTGGCCGAAGCCGTCCGGCAGGCGCGCGCGCAGCTGGGCGGCCGGGTCGTGCCGCGCCAGGGCCTGCTGCTGTTCGGGCGTGAAGAAGGCCCAGGCGCGCCGCGTGGTGGACAGGCGGGTCTGGTGCGCGAAGACCGCGTCGTCGCCGGGCACGGTGCTGTCGGTGAAGAAGCGTTGCGACATCGCGTTGGAGCCGCCGGGCGAGCGCGCGAGCCAGGGGTAGAGCCGCTCGACCACGCGGGCGCGGCGCGGCGAGTCGGGCAGTTGCGCGACGAAGCGGCGGATCTTCGCTTCCTTGAACAGGTCGTAGCCGCCGAAGACCTCGTCGGCCCCTTCGCCGGTGAGCACCACCTTGTAGCCGGCGGCGCGCACGCTGTCGGCCAGGCGCAGCATGGGCGTGGGGGCGGTGCGCACCAGCGGGGTCTCGGCGTGCCACACGGTGCGCGCGAATTCGGCGGCGATGTGGTGCCGGCCGCAGCCGATGGACGAGTGCTGCGTGTTCAGGTGCCGCACCATGGCCTGCTGGTGCTCGCTTTCGTCGAACTCGGCGTCGTCGAAGGTGAGCGAGAAGCTGCGCAGCGGTGTGTCGGTGTGGCGGCGGATGATGGTGGTGAGGATGGACGAGTCCAGCCCGCCGCTGAGGTAGGCGCCCACCGGCACATCGGCGCGCAGCTGCAGGCGCACCGCGTCCACCAGCAGGGCGTGCAGTTCGTCGGCCAGCGCGTCTTCGTCCACCGGCGCGAAGGGGTCGGTGACGGGGAAGTCCCAGTCCCACCAGCGCGTGAGCGTTTCGCCCTGCGCGTCCACCACCAGGCAGTGGCCGGGCGGCAGGCAGTGGATGCCTTCGAAGGCCGAGCGCGGCGCGAGCGGCGCCCACCAGCCGAAGCTGGCGGCCAGGCCGGCGGGGTCCAGCCCGCGCGGCACCTCAGGCAGCGCGAACAGGGCCTTGGCTTCGGAGGCGAAGGCCAGCCGCGGGCCCACGCGCGTCCAGAACAGCGGGCGGATGCCCACGCCGTCGCGCGCCAGCAGCAGGCGCTGGCGCGGGCCGTCCCACAGGCCGAGGGCGAACTGCCCGTTCAGGCGCGAGAGAAAGGCATCGCCCCAGGCCTGATAGGCGTGCAGCAGCACCTCGGTGTCGGAGTCGGTGGCGAAGCGGTGGCCGGCCTGGCGCAGCTCTTCGCGCAGCTCGATGTAGTTGAAGATCTCACCGTTGAAGACCAGCTGCACGCGGCCGTCCGCGCTGCCCATGGGCTGGGCGCCGCCTTCAGGGTCGATGATGGCCAGCCGCGCATGGGCCAGGCCGATCGGGCCATCGACCCAGGTGCCCCGTCCGTCCGGGCCGCGGTGGCCCAGCGTGCCGATCATGGCGTCCAGCTCGGCCCGCGCGGGCGGGCGCCGGGGGCTGAAGAGGCCTGCGATGCCGCACATGTTCAGGCCCTCGCAGCGCGGTGTGGCGGGTCAGAGCGCATCGCTGTCGTCGCTCGCGTCGGTCAGGCCCCAGCGGGCCTTGGCCAGGCGCCTGGCCAGGGCCGGGTCGCGCGACTGCACGCCGCACAGGCGGCCTTCGTCGTCGCGCGAGGGCAGGAAGCCGGCGCGCGCGGCCACGCGTTGCGTGGCGCTGTCCTGCAGGTTCAGCCGCACGCAGCTGCAGCGCCGGGCGGCGGCTTCGCGCACCGCGTCGTGCAGCAGGCCCATCAGGGTGGCGTCGTTGTCGTGGTGCCAGTCGATCACGTGCAGCTCGGGCCGGCCCTTGTCGTCGGTTTCCATCGCCCAGGCGATCAGGCCCACCACCTTGCCTTCGCGGCGCGCCACGCGCACCACGAGCGAACGCCGGGGGTTGCCCAGCAGCCGCTGCTGCAGGTAGCTGCTGTCGCGGCGCAGGTGCACGCTGGCCGGATCGAGGGTGTCGGGCACGGCCAGTGCCGGGTCGAGCTGGGTGGTGTTTTCCAGCGTGAGGCCGCGCGGCCGGTGGCGGCGCAGCGCGAGCCGGCGCAGGGCCAGGCCGCCGTTGCGCACGCGCATCGCCAGGGGCAGGCCGGCCACCGCCGGCCAGCGGCGGCGCACGAAGGGCGCGAGGTCCAGCGGGTGGGTGAAGGTCAGGCGCGAGGGCAGCGGCTCGAACATGCGGCGCACGATGCCGGCCGAGTTCTGGTTGGCGCCCACCGCGAGGGTGAAGTCGTACCGCGCGAGCATGGCCTGGTTGAGCCAGATGCCCAGGCCCGACTCCTGCGTCTCGGGGCGCACCAGCAGGTCCATCACCTGGGCGCCCGCGTGCAGCTGGCCGTCGTGCTCGACGCGCAGTTCCTCCACGCCGATGATGGCCAGCAGCCGGCCCTTGGCGCGCAGGCACCACAGGTCGCCAAAGCCGCCGCTGGCGCGCCCGAGCCGGTAGCGCCAGCGCAGGTAGGTGTCGTCGTCCCAGCCGCCGTTGAGGTGCTCGCGGCGCAGTGCGATGACCTCGGGCAGGTCGGCGAGCAGGGCCGGGTTCAGGCCGAGCTGCAGCGCCGTGGCGTCCAGCCCCAGGCTGCGCGCCACCAGCCGGCCGAGCTTCTCGTGCTCGGGCAGGCGGGGCGCGGGCGCCACGGAGCGCCGCACATCAGGCGTTTTCACTCAGCACCCCGTGCACCTTGAGGAAGGCCAGCACATCGCCGATGCGGGTCATCTCGCGCGACACCTCGGCCGTGAGCTCGATGCCGAAGCGCTCGTCGAGTTCGGCCATGAGCATGAGCGCGCCCATGGAATCCCAGTCGTCGATGGCGTCGCGTTGCAGGTCGGCGTGCATGTCTTCCACGGGCAGGTTGAAACACTCGGCGAGCATGGCGAGGGCATCGCTCACGGACACCTGGGTCTTGGATTTCTCACTCATCGGTGGCACCTCGATTCAATGACAGGCCTTCACCGTCGTCGTGCAGCAGCACGGCGCGGTCGTCGATCTGGATCATGGCCGATCCCCATGACAGTCCGACGCCATAGCCCAGCAGCATCCAGTGCAGCCGCTGCCCCGGCGCGGGCGGGGTGAGCCGGCGCGTCATGGCCACGGCCACCGAGGGGCCGCCGCAGTTGCCGCTGTCCTCGATGGACATCGGCACCCGGTCGTCCGGCAGTCCGCTCTTCTTCATCAGGTGTTTCATGATGAAGCGGTTGGACTGGTGGAACACGAAGGCGTCGACGTCGGCCACGGTCTTGCCCGCGAAGGCCAGCGTCTCGGCGATCAGCGGGGGCACGCGCTTGATGGTGAAGTTGAAGATGGCCGCGCCGTCCATTTCCAGGAAGTGGTGGCGCGGGTTGGTCGGCTCGCGGTCGCGGAAGGCGCCGCCGCGCAGGATCAGCCCGTTGGCGCCGCTGCCATCGGTGTGCAGCACGAACTGACCGCCGGCCCCGGGCGTGTCGTCGAGCTCCAGCGCGGTGGCCGAGCCGGCGTCGCTGAACAGCAGCACGGTGGCCTGGTCTTCGGGGCTCACGAAGCGGCTGGGCGTTTCGCCGTGCAGCATCAGCACGCGCTGGTGGCCCCCGGCGCGCAGCATCGCGGCCGCGATGTACAGGCCATAGGGATAGCCGGAGCAGCCCAGGCCGACGTCGAACGCGGCGCAGGTGTCGGGCAGGCCCAGGCGCTGCTGCAGCAGGCAGCTGGTGGAGGGCAGGAAGTGGTCGGGCGTCTGGGTGACGAAGATCAGCGCGCTCACGCTCTCGGGCGCCCAGCCCAGGCGCTCCATCAGCCGCGTGGCGGCGCGGTGGCACAGGTCGGCCGAGGTGATGGACGGGTCCACCACGCGGCGTTCGCGCACGCCGGCCATGGCCACGACCTTGCGCACGTCCTCCGGCGGGAAGCCCAGGGCCGGGTCGAGGTTGTCCACGACCATCGGAGGCAGGCACGTGCTGATGCCTGCGATGCGGAAACCGCCGATGTTCGATTGACTCACTCGACTTCCCTCTTTGATTCGGTCGCGTCCCCTGGGCGCTGAGGCGGGGCGCTGGTTTTGTACCCCGGCCAGTATACGGAAGGGCCCCGGGCCGAGGCGCCGCCCGGGCCCGGGGCCGGTCAAATGTCACAAAAGGCGGGCCAGCGCGTCCTCCCGCCAGTGGTGCAGGGCGGTGTAGAAGCCTTCCCAGACGCAGCCGTTGCAACCCCGCCCGCAGCAGGTGGCGGGCTCGGGTGGTGGCGGGCGCAGGGCGCTGTCCAGGTCCATGCCCCGGCGCTGCGCCAGGCCGCGCAGGTGGGCGACGAGCGCCTGCGCGGTGGGCAGGTCGGCCAGCGGCACGCCGGCCGGGTCGTGCCGCGTGAAGCGCGCTTGCTCGCGCCCCTCGAACGTGCCCACCTCCGCGAACATGGCCGCCGGCCGCACCCACAGGCCCCAGCCGCCGTAGAGCGCGCGGTACAGGGTCATGCCCTGCAGGGTTTCGCTGCAGCGCACGGTGTCCAGCACCTCGTACCAGCCGCCCTTGTAGTGGCGGTAGAGGCCAGGTGGCGTGGGGTTCAGCGGGGGCAGGTCGTCGTCGGTCATGGCGGGGAGTTTAGGCGCCGGCCTTGATCGGGATCGACGGCACCGGCACGTAGAACTCGCCGCCCGCGGCCTTGAACTCGGCCGACTTGCCGGCCATGCCCTGTTCGGCGTAGTCGCGCACGTCCTGCGTGATCTTCATGGAACAGAACTTCGGCCCGCACATGCTGCAGAAGTGGGCTTCCTTGCTGCTGTCCTTGGGCAGGGTCTCGTCGTGGAAGTCGCGCGCGGTGTCCGGGTCCAGGCCGAGGTTGAACTGGTCGTGCCAGCGGAACTCGAAGCGCGCCTTGCTCATGGCGTCGTCGCGCGCGCGGGCGCCGGGGTGGCCTTTGGCGATGTCGGCCGCGTGCGCGGCGATCTTGTAGGCGATCAGGCCCTGCTTCACGTCGTCGCGGTCGGGCAGGCCCAGGTGCTCCTTGGGCGTGACGTAGCAGAGCATGGCCGTGCCCATCCAGCCGATCATGGCCGCGCCGATGGCCGAGGCGATGTGGTCGTAGCCGGGCGCGATGTCGATGGTGAGCGGGCCCAGGGTGTAGAACGGCGCCTCGTGGCAGTGCTTGAGCTGCTCGTCCATGTTGGCCTGGATCAGGTGCATCGGCACGTGGCCCGGCCCTTCGATCATGGTCTGCACGTCGTGCTTCCACGCGGTCTGCGTGAGCTCGCCCAGGGTTTTCAATTCGGCGAACTGGGCTTCGTCGTTGGCGTCGGCGGCGCTGCCGGGGCGCAGGCCGTCGCCGAGCGAGAAGCTCACGTCGTAGGCCTTCATGATCTCGCAGATCTCGTCGAAGTGCGTGTAGAGAAAGCTCTCCTGGTGGTGCGTGATGCACCACTTGGCCATGATGGAGCCGCCGCGCGAGACGATGCCGGTGCGCCGGTTCGCGGTGAGGTGGATGAAGGGCAGGCGCACGCCGGCGTGGATGGTGAAGTAGTCCACGCCCTGTTCGGCCTGCTCGATCAGCGTGTCGCGGTAGATCTCCCAGCTCAGGTCCTCGGCCACGCCGCCCACCTTCTCCAGCGCCTGGTAGATCGGCACGGTGCCGATGGGCACGGGCGAGTTGCGCACGATCCAGTCGCGCGTGGTGTGGATGTTGCGGCCGGTGGAGAGGTCCATCACGTTGTCCGCACCCCAGCGGATCGCCCACACCAGCTTGTCCACTTCTTCCTCGATGCTGGAGGTGACGGCCGAGTTGCCGATGTTGGCGTTGACCTTGACCAGGAAGTTGCGGCCGATCGCCATCGGCTCCACCTCGGGGTGGTTGATGTTGGCCGGGATGATGGCGCGGCCGCGCGCCACCTCGTCGCGCACGAACTCGGGCGTGATGATCTCGGGGATGCGCGCGCCCATGGGGTTGCCGCGCAGGCGCGCCTCGCGCGCCGCGTCGCCCAGGTACTCGGCCATCCATTCGCGCTTGCCGTTCTCGCGCACGGCCACGTACTCCATCTCGGGCGTGACGATGCCGCGGCGCGCGTAGTGCATCTGCGTCACGTTCGAGCCGGTGCGCGCGCGGCGCGGCGTGCGCTGCAGGCCGATCGCGGAGGCGCGCAAGGCCTCGATGCGCTCGGCATCGCGCGCTTCGTGTTTCACACCATCGTCCAGCGCCTGGCGCGCGCGGCCCTCGTAGGTTTCGGTGTCGCCGCGCGCGGCAATCCACGCGCCGCGCACCTCGGGCAGGCCGCGCGTCACGTCGATCGCGGCCGTCGGTTCCGAGTAAGGGCCCGAGGTGTCGTACACCACGACGCGCTCGCCGTTGGTGAGCGCGATCTCGCGCATGGGCACGCTCACGCCGGGCAGCTGGCCGGGCACGTGGATCTTGCGGGAGGCGGGAAAGGGTTCGCGGCTGAGCGCGAGCGAGGCGGTGGGGGATCTTGTCGGGGGCATTCATGGTGGCGGTCTCCGGTTCCGGTGGATGGGCATGGATGAATGCTCCGGAGGACCGCCCCAGTGACCGCGTGCGCGGGCGCCGCCCTTCCGCCGGGGGAAGGGCCACGCCCGCATGCCGCCGTGGGGCATGCGCTCTTCTTTCGCCGGTACTAACCGGATCAAGTTCACGGGTTCGGCCGTCAAGCCGTCTCAGCGCCGGACCCTTTCGAGTCCGTGCACCCCGGAGCAGGGCAGAGTGTACGCGGACACGCTTTGTCACAAGAACACGACAGAACAGCGATAGATTGCCGCGCAAGATGGATTCCACAGAAAGGCAGGATGCAAACATGGACAAATCAATGATGAAGGGCCTGGTCGTCGGCGGGCTCGCCACGGTCGTCATCGGCGCCAGCGGCGTCACCGGCTACCAGACGCTCATGAAACCCAAAGTCGCCGAGGTGGTCGAGGTGAAGGAAGTCATGGCCACGGTGGTCACGCCGCGCGAGCATTGCGAGGACGTGACGGTGCAGCGGCAGGCGCCCGTGAAGGACCAGCACCGCATCGCCGGCTCGGTGATCGGCGGCGTGGCCGGCGGCCTGCTGGGCAGCACGATTGGTGGCGGCAGCGGCAAGACGCTGGCGACCGTGGCCGGTGCCGCGGCTGGCGGCTACGCCGGCAACCAGGTGCAGAAGAACATGCAGCAGAAAGACACGGTCGCTTCGGTGGAGCGGCGCTGCAAGACGGTCAACGAAAAGACGCAGAAGCTCAGCGGCTACCAGGTGACCTACCGCCTGGATGGCAAGGACGGCACGGTGCGCACCTCGTTCAAGCCCGGCGCGACGCTGCCGGTGAAGGACGGCCAGGTGGTGACCACACCACCGCCCGACGCGAAGTCGTGAAGCCGGCGCGGCGCAGTTGCAAGAAAGTGCAACGGCGCCGAGCGGGCCCTCAGATCAGGATGTCGAACAGGTTGGAGAAGGTGTCCGTCCACGGCCGGAAGCCCGGGCGCGGTGTCAGCACCTGAGCATCCCGCAAGGCGGGCGGCAGGTTCGCCGCCTGCGCCGGGTTGACGAACACCACCCACGAGGAGCGCCGGCAGAACGGGTCGCCATGGCCCGACGGCAATTCCAGCAGCAGCGCCACCTTGCCCATGTGCAACGCGGCCGAGGCCATCACCGGGCGCAGGTCCAGGTAGGTGTTGGTGATGTGCACCGCGAGCAGCCCGTCCGGCCGCAGGTGGCGCTGGTAGGCGTCAAAGGCTTCGAGCGTGAGCAGGTGGGTGGGAATCGAGTCGCCTGAAAACGCGTCCATGGCCAGCAGGTCGAAGGCCTGCGGGGCCTCGCGCTCCAGCATCAGGCGGCCATCGCCCAGCACCGGCACGGTGCGCGCGGCGCTGTCCGAGAGAAACGTGAAATGCCGCCGCGCCAGGTCCAGCACCTGGTCGTTGATCTCGTACAGGCGCATCTCGTCGCCCGCCCGGCCGTACACCGCGAGCGTGCCCGCGCCCAGGCCCACCACGCCGAGTTTGCGCGGTCGGTCGGAGGGCAGGCTCAACAGCGCGCGGCCGATGCCGGTGCGCTCGCAGTAATAGGCGGTGGCGCGCTTCGGGTGGTTGAGGTACTGCTCGCCGTGCGTGATGCTGCCGTGCACCATCTTGCGGACCGGGCCCAGGCCGTCCTTGTCCACGCTCTGCTCGATGCGCGTCTGGCTGTAGAAGTTGCGCACCACCTCGGTGTAGCCCTGCACGTAGTCCAGCGAGATGCTGGCCAGGCGCGCGCCATAGAGCAGCAGCGCCAGCAGCAGGGCGGCGCGCCAGCGTGCGCGCAGCCCGGGCCAGAGCACCCGCACCGTCAGCAGCGCGCACAGGAACAGGCCCAGCGGCAGTTCGAAGTAGGCGTTGAAGACCGCTGGTGCCACCAGGCCCACGAACAGGCCGCCCAGTGCGCCGCCCACCGAGAGCATCAGGTAGAACAGCGTGAGGTGGCGCAGCGGCGGGCGCCGGCGCACCAGCTCGCCGTGGCAGACCATGCAGAACACGAACACCGCCGCGCACAGCAGGGCCACCAGCACCGGCACGTCCAGGCCTTCGTTCATCGCGAAGTCCAGCGCGACGAAGGCCAGCGGCAGGGCGCCCAGGAAAAGCGGGCGCACGTAGTAGCGCGGCGCGTCGAAACACAGGATGAAGCTCAGCAGGTACAGCGCCAGCGGCAGCACCCAGAGGAAGGGCACGGGCGCCACGTCCTGCGTGAGGTGGCGCGTGATGGCCAGCAAGAGCATGGAGGCGGTGGCCGCCAGGCCCACCCACAGCAGGCACTCGCGCCAGCTGGGGCGGGGCGCGTCTTCGAGCTGGGCGGTGTGGGCCGTGGCGCCGTTCTGGCGCCGCACCGTGTAGCCCGCCGTGCGCAACGCAGACCAGCACGAACAGCGCGTAGCCGGCCGACCACACCCAGGCCTGTGGCTTCACCGCCAGCACCGGCTCGACCAGCACCGGGTAGGACAGCAGCGCCAGCATGGACGCCAGGTTGGACAGCGCGTACAGGCGGTAGGGCTGCACGCCCCGGGCCACGAAGGCGCGTGCGTACCAGGCCTGCATCAGCGGGCCGGTGGTGGACAGCAGCAGGTAGGGCACGCCCACGGTGGTGGCGAATACGGCGAGCACGCTCCAGGTCGGGTGCGCCTGGGCGTCGAGCTTCCAGGACGGATCGGCCACCACCGGCAGGGTGCGCAGGCTGAGCAACAGCAGCGCGCCGTGCACCCAGGGCTGGCGCCGCGCGCTGAGCTTCTCGTGCACCAGGTGCACATAGGCGTACCCCAGCAGCAGCTCCACCTGGAAGAACACCATGCACAGCGTCCAGACCGAGGACGATCCACCGAACCACGGCAGGATCATCTTGGCCACGATGGGCTGGATCTGGAACAGCAGGAAAGCGGACAGGAAAACCGTGGCTGCGAACAGAGGCATGGTGAGGGGTCCTGAGCGACGCGATGCCGGAGTATGGCCGCTGTGCCTCCGAACGGACCGCTCAGGACGCCGCTGGATGCCGCCGCCGGCCTTCGGCGATGAAGGCCTCGACCTCGTCGTCGAACTGCCGCAGCTGACGCACCACGACCTTGCGCAGCAGGTCCAGTTCGCTCACGGTGAGGGGGTCGTCGGAGCGGGCGGGCACCGCCATGAACAGCGAGCAGCGCAGCGCGGGGCGCCGGATGCGGTGCAGGCGCACGGTCTTGTCGCCGATGCAGGAGTGCACGCCGCTGAGCGGGATGACCGAGCAGCCATGGCCGTTGCGCACCAGGTCCAGGATGGCCGTGAGGTTGGCGATCTCGTGCACGACCTGGGCGGTCTTGCCCAGCCGGGCCAGCGCGGCCGAGAGCGTGACGTGGATGGCATTGCCCTCGCCCGCGGTGATCAGGGGCAGGCGAGCGATGTCGGCCAGCGGGACCGAGCTGCCGGGCTCGGTGCCGCCGGCCATGGCCTGGGCCGTCACGAGGTACAGGTCTTCCTCGGCGATCGGTGTGAGCAGCACCTTGTCGGTGGGGGCGGTGTTGTAGACCACCGCGCAATCCAGCTTGCCCGCCGCGACCAGGTCCATCAGGTTGGCCGAGAGGCCGTCCACCGAGCGCATCGCGACTTCGGGGATGTCGTTCTGAAAGGCTTCCACCAGCGGGACCACGATGGTGCGCGCCAGGCTGGGCGGCAGGCCCACGGCCAGGCTCAGGCGG
Source organism: Hydrogenophaga sp. UC242_50 (assembly GCF_042697355.1). Lineage (NCBI taxonomy): Bacteria > Pseudomonadati > Pseudomonadota > Betaproteobacteria > Burkholderiales > Comamonadaceae > Hydrogenophaga > Hydrogenophaga sp. UC242_50. The sequence goes on along the minus strand of NZ_CP170553.1, from coordinate 4,736,657 downwards.
GCCGCCTTGCCGTCGCCCCGCACCACGCGCGGAATCTGCGCCATCTGCTGCAGCACCAGGTGGGCCTGCTCCAGCAGCCGCCGCCCCGCGGGCGTGAGGTCCAGGCCCCGGCCGGTGCGGCGAAACAGCGCCACCTGGAGTTCGGCTTCCAGCATCGCGAGCTGCCGGCTGAGCGCGGCCTGGGTCAGGCCCAGACCGTGGGCCGCCGCCGTGAGGCTGCCCACCTCGGCCACCTTGCAGAAATTCTGGAGTTGTTTGACGTCCATGCGAGCCATGAAAAAAAGTGATGTCCGGTTTCGGTGAATCTACCATTCAAACGCGCGAGACATAGAACTAGATTAACTCTGTTAGCAGAAATACTTGTATCTGATTTCAGGAGTTGACCGCCATGAACGAGCTCGCGAAGCCCATCACCCTCCACGCCAGACCCCGGGGTGCCGACCGCCACCAGTACCTCACCCAGACCAACGCCGGCACACCCGCCGGCGAGTTGCTGCGCCGCTACTGGCAGCCGGTGGCGCTGGTGGCGTCCCTGCCGGCCGGCGCGCCGCCGCAACCGATCCGCATCCTGGGCGAAGACCTCGTGCTCTTTCGCGACGACCAGGACCGCGTGGGCCTGATCGACCGCAAGTGCGCGCACCGCTGCACCGACCTCGCGCTGGGTCGCATCGAGGACGGGGGCATCCGCTGCCCGTATCACGGCTGGTTGTTCGATGTGGCGGGCCGTTGCCTGGATCAGCCCGCGGAGGCCTCGGCCACGGCCAGGCACCGCATCCAGATGAAGTCCTATCCGCTGCACCAGGCCGCGGGCGCGTTCTGGGCCTACATGGGGCCCGGAGAGCCGCCGCTGTTCCCGAACTACCCGGCGCTGCAGGGCGGCGCGGCGCATTGCTACACCACGCGCTGGCTCGGGGAGTGCAACTGGCTGCAGGCCAGCGAAGGCAACATCGACCCGGTCCACACCTCGTACCTGCACCAGCTGGAGCTGGCGGACGAGCAGATGAAGGCGCGCTGGGGCGTGTTCGCCAACCAGGCGCGCCCCGAGCTGTCGATCGAGGACACGCGCTTTGGTGTTCGCCTGTACACGCGCCGGCAGATCGAAGGCACGGACCGCTGCTCCCTGCGCATCACCAACTTCGTGATGCCCAACGCCTGCGCGGTGGGCGGCTTCGAGGGTTACCTCGGTGAAGGGGGCCTCACCATGCTGTGGGACGTGCCGATCGACGACGAGCGCCATTGGCGCTGGGAGTTCATCTTCCACCGCAGTGGGTCGCTGGACACGGCGGCGCTGGAAAAGCAGTACCAGGCGGAGAAGGAGGAGGGCGACCGCATGTGGCGGCGCAAGGACGGCCTGTACGCGCAGAACCGGGAGGCGATGAAGCGCGAGGAGTACCTGGGCCTGGGCCAGTGCTTCTCGGTGCACGACATTGCGATCACCCAGTCGCAGGGCGTTGTCCACCAGCAAAGGGACGAGCACCTGTCGTCGTCCGACATCGCCATCGTGCGCGCGCGCCGCATGCTCGACGAAGCCGTGGACACCGTGCAGGCCGGAGGCGACCCCCGCGGCGTGGTGCGGCAGGCGCAGGAGAACGACTTCCGGGACATGGTGGTGGTCACCGGCGAGCTGCCGAACGCGATGCCCAAGGAGGCGTATTGCGCCCGCTACGCGGCCGATGCCACGCTGTTCGCGCCCCAGACCGCCGGTTCGCACGCCGGTGCGGCGGCATGAGCGCGCTCATCGTGGCCGAGCGGCAGGCACCGGCTCGCCAGGGGCTGGAGACCATCCGCGTGCGCGTGCGCTCGGCCCGGCGCGTGGCGCTGGACGTGCGCGAGCTCACGCTCGAGGCGCTCGACGGCGGTGAACTGCCGGCTTACACGCCCGGTGCGCACATCGACCTGCACCTGCGGCCCGGCCTGGTGCGCCAGTACTCGCTGTGTGGCGATGGCGGCGACCGCGCGAGCTACACGGTGGCGGTCAAGCTCGAGGCCGCCTCGCGGGGCGGTTCGCGCTTCCTGCACGAGGCCGTGGCCATCGGCACCGTGCTCGACATCGGGACGCCCCGCAACCACTTCCCGCTGCTGACGGACGCGGCGCACAGCGTGCTGGTCGCCGGCGGCATCGGCATCACGCCGCTGTTGAGCATGGCGCGCCACCTGCAGGCCGGTGGCAAGCCGTTCGAGCTGCTGCATTTCGTGCGCGCCGCGGAGCACGCGGCCTACCGGGAGCTGCTGGCGTCCGATCCTTTTTCGGCCCACTGCCGGCTCTGGTGCGGCCTGCCACCCGAGGCGGTGCGCGAGCAGCTGGAACGCGCGCTGTCCAGGCCGCCTGCGGGCGCCCACCTCTACCTTTGCGGACCGGCCGGTTTCATGGACACGGTGCTCGCGGTGGCGGCGCGCCACTGGCCGCTCGGCCAGGTGCACCTGGAGCATTTCGCCGCGCCCACCACCGCCTCGGAGGCCACCGACAGCGCGTTCGAGGTCCGCCTCGCGCGCGGTGCCCGCACGGTGACCGTGCCGGCGCACATGACCATCGTGGACGCGCTGCGCGAGCAGGGCGTGGCCGTCGAGACCGCGTGCGAACAAGGCATCTGCGGCACCTGCGTCACCCCCGTGCTGGAGGGCGAGGTCGACCACCGCGACGGCTTCCTGACCGACACCGAAAAAGCGCAAGGCGACTGCATCGCGCTGTGCGTCTCGCGCGCGCGCGGCCCGTTTCTCACCCTGGACCTCTGAGTCCAACCCTTTCCCCACAACGAGGAGACACCCCATGAAAACCAGCCTCACCCTGGCGGCCCTGCTGGGCGCGCTGACCAGCGCCCACGCGCAAACACCCACGCCCGGCGGCGTGCAGCTCTACGGGGTGCTCGACACCGGCGTGGAGCACCTCAACAACGTGGGTGCGTCCGGCGCCAGCGTGACCCGCATGCCCTCGCTCAGCGGTGGGCAGCTGCCCTCGCGCTGGGGGCTGCGCGGCAACGAGGAACTGGGCGGCGGCCTCAAGGCGGTGTTCACGCTTGAGTCCGGCTTCGGCGTGGACAACGGCACGGCCCTGCAGGGCGGGCGGGCTTTCGGCCGCCAGGCCTTCGTGGGCCTCTCCGCGCCCTGGGGCACGCTGACCCTGGGGCGCCACTGGACCATGAGCTTCTATTCGATGCTCGATGCCGACGTGGTGGGCCCGGCGGTGTTCGGCTCGGCCGCGCTGGACCCTTACCTGCCCAACGCCCGCACCGACAACGCGATCGCCTACCGGGGCAGCTTCGGCGCGCTCACGGTCGGTGCCACCTATTCGCTGGGGCGCGATGCCCTGGCGCCGGCCAACTGCGCGGGCGAGAACACGGTGCGCGAGTGCCGCGCCTGGTCGGCCATGGTGAAGTACGACGCACCCCGCTGGGGTGTGGCGCTGGCGCACGACCTGCAGAAGGGGGGCGCCGCGGGCAATTTCTTCGGGCAGCCTCCCGGCACGCTGCCGGCCGCCGGCAACCTGGACCGCCGCACCCTCCTCACCGGCTACGCGAAGCTGGGCAGCGCGAAGATCGGCGCCGGCTGGATCCAGCGCCGGCTGCGGGCCTCGCCGACTCCGCTGTCCACCGACCTCGTGTTCGTCGGCACCAACGTGCCCCTGTCCGGCGCCTGGAGCGTGGACGCGCAGGTGCTGCAGCTGCGCGACGAGCGACCCGACGCGAACGCCCGCATGCTCGTGCTGCGCGGGAACTATGCGCTGAGCCGGCGCACCTCGGCCTATGCGCTGTTGGGCCGGGTGTCCAACGACCGCCTGGCGGCCTATTCGATTTCCGCGGGCGAGCTGTCCAGCGCCGCGCCGCTGGCCGGGCGCGGTCAGACCGGTTTCATGCTGGGCATGCGCCACAGCTTCTGAAACCCACGGCACGTTTTCATCGAACCCCGAACGAGAAGATCCCCATGAACGAGATGCACACCAACCGACGGCGCTTCATCGCGGGCCTTGCCGCGACCACCCTTCCTGTCCACCACGCGCGGGCCTCGGACCGGCTGCCCGGCGTCGTGAAGCTGCTGGCGGGCTTTCCCGCGGGCGGCGCGATCGACGTGGTGGCCCGGCGCATCGCCGAGTTCGTCCGCGGCGTGGCCGCCGACACCGCGGTGGTGGAGAACAAGGCCGGTGCCGGCGGGCGCATCGCCATCGACACCCTGCGCCACGGCCCGGCCGATGGCAGCCAGTGGCTGGTGACGCCGGGGTCGATGATCGTCATCTACCCCCACGTGTACACCCGGCTCAGCTACGACCCGGTCAAGGACCTGGTGCCGGTGGCCCAGATCGCCACCGTGCCGCTGGCGCTCGCGGTGGGGCCGGCCGTGCCCGCGCAGGTCGGCGATGTGAAGGCCTTCGTGGCCTGGCTCAGGGCCAACCCCACGGCCCTGAACGTGGGTTCGCCGGCCGCGGGCAACATCACCCATTTCCTGACCTACCTGCTGCAGAAGTCGTCGGGCCTCCCGTTGCAGCACGTGCCCTACCGGGGCTCGGCGCCGGCCATCGCCGACCTGCTGGGTCGCCAGATCCCCGCGGTCATCAACCCCATCACCGACATGCTGCCGCACCTGAGCGGGGGCAAGCTGCGCGTGCTGGGGGTGACGGCGCGCGAGCGCAGCGGCTTCGTGCCGGAGGTGCCCACCTTCCTGGAGCAAGGCATGCCCGAGGTGCTGGGTTCCGAATGGATCGGCATGTTCGCCAGGCCCGGCACCCCGGCGCCGCACATCGACCGCATGTCCACCGTCGTGCGCGCCGCCTTGCGCACGCCGGCCGTGAAGGAGAGCTTCGCCAGGCTGGCGCTGGTGCCCGCCGAGCTGGACGGCGCCGCGCTGGCCACGAAGATCCGCAGCGAGCTCGCGGGCTGGCGCGAGGTCTCGCGCACCTTCGGGTTCCGGCTGGACGAGTGACCCCGCGGACGCCGCGATCTACACTGCGTCGAGCGGTGATCCTCCCTGCGGGCAGGGGGGCGCCGGCCGCAGGAGCGCTGGCATGAACAGTTTTGGCAAACGGGCGCAGGGCGAGCGCCTGGAGCGCATGCGCGCTTCGCCCCTGTGGGACGGCACGGGCTTTCGCAACCTGCACCCGGTGCTGCCCGGGCTGCGCGACCCCACCGCGCCCCGGCCCACGCTCAAGGAGTTCCTGAGCGCGGGCGACCGGCGACTGCCCGGCGTCGCACTGCCCTCGCTGGACCCGCGCGAGCGCTGGGGCCGCCCGGCCCAGAGCGGCCTGCGCGCCACCTGGCTGGGGCATTCCACGGTGCTGATCGAGATCGACGGCCACCGCGTGCTGACCGACCCCGTGTGGGGCACGCGCGCCTCGCCGTTCCGCCTGCTCGGCCCCAAGCGCTTCCAGCCCGTGCCGCTGCGGCTGCGCGAGATGCCCGAGGTGGACGTGGTGGTGATCTCGCACGACCACTACGACCACCTGGACTACCCCACCATCCGCGCGCTCGCGCGGCACAGCCGCGTGCCCTTCGTCACCTCGCTGGGCGTGGGCGCGCACCTGCAGGCCTGGGGCGTGGCGGCCGAGCGCATCACCGAGCTGGACTGGTGGGACAGCCACCGCGTGCCCGGCACCGGCATCACGGTCACGGCGGCGCCTTCGCAGCACTTCTCCGGCCGCAGCTTCAAGGACCGCAACGCCACGCTGTGGTCGTCGATGGTGATCGCCAGCGAGCGGCACCGCGTCTTCTTCAGCGGCGACACCGGCCTGACCACGGAGTACGCCACCATCCGCGAGAGGCTCGGGCCGTTCGATCTGGTGATGCTGGAGGTGGGCGCCTTCCACCCGGCCTGGGGCGACATCCACCTGGGGCCGGCCAACGCCCTGAAGGCGCACGCGCTGCTGGGCGGCGGCGCCCTGCTGCCGGTGCACTGGGGCACCTTCAGCCTGGCCATGCACGCCTGGGACGAACCGGTGGAGACCTTGCTGGCCTTGGCGCAAGGGCAGGGCACGCCCTTGCTCATGCCCCGCCTGGGCGAGGCGGTGGAGCCGGCCGCGCTCGAGGTGGTGACGCCCTGGTGGCGCTCGCTGGACGCGGGCCAGGAAGCGCCGAAGGCGCCCGACGGGCCAGCGGCCCTGCAGCGCGACCTGCCCTGGCCCCTCGATTGAATGAAGAAAGACCCCCCATGAACACCACCGTTGCCGGCCCCGATCGCGCAACCCCGCTGCCGCTGGTGCGCCGCCGCGCCCGAGTTCTTCGCGTACCACGACCGGGAGTGGGGCTTCCCCGTCGGCGACGACCGCCGGCTGTTCGAGAAGCTGTGCCTGGAGAGTTTCCAGTCCGGCCTGAGCTGGCGCACCATCCTTGCCAAGCGCGAGAACTTCCGCGCCGCCTTCCACGGGTTCGACTTTCACCGCGTCGCCCGCTTCACGGCCCAGGACGTGGAGCGCCTGCTGGGCGACGAGGGCATCGTGCGACACCGCGGCAAGATCGAGGCGGTCATCAACAACGCGCGGCGCGCGCAGGAGATGGTGAAGGCCGAAGGCTCGCTGGCGGCGTTCTTCTGGCGCTACGAACCCGACGAGGCGGACCTGGGCGCGCCACAGACCGTGTCCACATCGGACGCCTCCGTGCGCCTGTCGAAAGACCTGAAGAAACTCGGCTGGGCCTTCGTCGGCCCGACCACGGTGTTCGCCTTCATGCAGGCCATGGGCCTGATCAACGACCACGCCGAGGCCTGCGTGATGCGCGCGCAGGCCGCGCAGGCGCGCCTGCGCTTCAAGCGGCCGCGTTAGGCCTCAGAGCGGGTCGGCCAGCAGCTTGGAGAGCGCCGCGATGTTGGCCGCGCTGGGCACCTGGGGCTTCATTTCGTCCTCTTCGGCCGTGGCGTTTTCGTGCGCCTGGATCGCGTTGACCATGGCGTACTGGTTCTCCCACGACAGGGTCTTGCCCTCGGGGCAGAGATCGCGCACGGTGCCGAACCAGTAGTAGCCATCCTTGCCGCCGAACAGCGCGTCGATGCCGCCGGCATCGCCCGGCTTGAGGCCATGCGCGGCCAGGATGAGCTTGAGCTTGTGGTGCGAAACGGAATACTGCATGGGGTAAGCGCGGGGTGAGGGGTCGGCGATTGTACTGAAGGCCCGCCGCCCGCGCTGCCCCTCAGGCGATGCCGCAGGCCAGCAGGTAGCGCGGTTCGTTTTCCAGCACGTGGCCGCGCAGCAGGGCGCAGGCCTTCGTGGCGTCGTGGTCTTCCACCGCGTCCACCAGCACCTGGTGGCTGGAGACCGCGTTGGTGATGGGCGAGCGGTGGCGCAGCGCGGTGAGCTGGTAACGCAGCAGCTCGTAGCTGGCGCGCAGGTAATGGTTGTCGCAGCTCTCGAAGAAGGCCTGGTGAAAGCTCATGTCGATGCGCGCGAGCGCGGGCAGGTCCTTCGCGCGCTCGGCGGTCTTCATTTCCTTCACGCACTGCGCCATGCGCTGCAGCAGCTCGCGCGGATGGGACTGCATGGCCTCGCGCAGCGCCTCGGTCTCCACCATCGCGCGGAACTGCAGCAGATGCGACAGCTCCTGCGGCGAGAGCGTGAAGACGAAGGTGCCGCGCTGCGGGTGGATCTCCACCAGGCCCTCGCTCTTGAGCCGCAGCAGGGCCTCGCGCACCGGCGTCTTGCTCACGCCCATGCGCTGGGCCAGCTGGGCTTCCGACACCTGCTCGCCGAGCTTGAGGTCGCCTTTGACGATGGCCTCGCGCAGCCGCTCGGCGACCACGTCGGTGAGCAGTCGGGGGCGTTGCAGTTCCAGGGCGGTGTTCATGGGGTGGTCGGTCTCGTGTGGCGAGGAGTATAGGGTTATTGCTGATTTAACATCTGAGATATCAGATACCATGGCGGCCGACACGTCAAGCTGAGCAACCCGGAGACATTCACGTGAGTTCCCCGCCTTCCCCATCTTCCCCCGCGCACCCGCTGGCGCGCGCCTTTCTCGCCGCCAACCGCTGGGTGCTCATCGTGCTGCTGGGGGTGATGGCCGCGCTGGTGATCGGCAACGTGTTCGCGCGTTATGCCTTCAGCCACTCCTTCACCTGGGTCGAAGAGGCCACGCGCTACATGATGATCTGGGCCGCCTTCATCGGCGCCGGCCCCGCGCTGCGCGTGGGCGGCCACATCGCCATCGACACGCTGCAGGCCTCGGTGCCGCTGCCCATGGCGCGGCTGCTGCGCGTGCTCATCGTGGCCATCGTCGCGGCCACACTGCTGACGCTGGTCTGGCTGGGCATCGAGTACGTGGAGTTCGCCTGGTACCAGGAATCGCCGGTGCTGGGCTGGTCGCTGGGCAAGGTGTACCTCGCGCTGCCGCTGGGCGCGGCGCTGATGCTGGTGCACCTGGCGATGGTGGCGCGGCAGTGGATCGTGCTGGGCGAGTGGGACCGGGTCGAAGGCTTCGACCCGCAGGCCCTGTGAACCCGGAGAGCCTGCGATGACGACGGTTCTCGGTCTGGTCTTTCTGGCGCTGATGGTGATCGGCGCACCCATTGCCTTCGCGATGCTCATCGCCGGTCTGGTGGCGGTCTGGCTCAAGCCCGGCCTGTCCTCGCTGGTGGTGATGCAGAACCTCTTCAGCGGGCTCGACAGCTTCCCGCTGATGGCGATTCCCTTCTTCATCCTCGCCGCCGAGCTCATGACGGGCGGCGCGCTCACCGACGTGCTGCTCAAGTTCGCCGCGCGCCTGGTGGGCATGCGCCGCGGCGGCCTGGGCCACGCCAACATCCTCACGCTCACCTTCTTCTCGGGCATCAGCGGCTCGGCGCTGGCCGACGCGGCGGGCCCGGGCGCCATGCTCATCAAGATGATGCGCAAGGCCGGCTACAAGGACGCCTACGCCGCCGCGCTCACCGCGAGCACGGCCATCGTCGGCCCCATCATCCCGCCCTCGATCATCATGATCGTCTACGCGATGACCGACAACAGCGTGAGCATCACCGGCCTGTTCCTGGCCGGCGTGGTGCCGGGCTTCCTGATCGCGCTCTCGCTGATGGTGGTGAACCACATCGTGAGCGTGCGGCGCGGCTACCGCTCCTCGCCCGAGCTGCTCGACCCGGCACCGCTGCTGCGCCTGTTCTGGCGCGCGCTGCCGGCGCTGATGCTGCCGGTGATCATCCTGGGCGGCATTCACCTGGGCATCTTCACGCCCACCGAGGCCTCGGCCGCCGCCGTGCTGTACGCGCTGCTGGTGGGCCGCTTCGTCTACGGCACGCTGCAATGGAACATGCTGCCCGCCATCCTGTTCCGCTCGGCGCTGATGACGGCCTCCATCCTGTTCATCGTCGCCACCTCGGCGGTGTTCGCCTGGGTGCTCACCGTGGGCCAGATCCCGCAGACCATGGCCGCCTGGATCGCCGGCATGTCGCTCTCGCCGATCGAGCTGCTGATCGCCATCAACGTGCTGCTGCTGCTCGTGGGCATCTTCATCGAGCCGCTGCCGGGCGTGATGATCATGGTGCCCATCCTCGGCCCCTTGGCCGAGGCGGCCGGGCTGAACTCCCTGCATTTCGCCATCGTGGTCATCGTGAACCTCACGCTGGGCATGGTCACGCCGCCCGTGGGCGGGCTGCTGTTCGTCACCTCCGCCGTCTCGGGCGTGCGCATGGGCCCCATGGTGCGCGAGATGGTGCCCATGCTGGTCGCGCTGTTCGGCGTGCTGATGCTGCTCACTTTCGTTCCCGCGTTTTCCACCTGGTTGCCCGGCGTGCTCGGCTACCAACACTGACCCTCAGAACCACCCTAGAAGGAGACTTCCCGTGAAGATTCATCGCAAGCACTTCCTGGCGGCCGTGGCCGCCGCCTCCCTGCTGGCGCTCGGCGCCGGCCCCGCGTTCGCGCAGAAGGTGCTGAAGTACACGCATTACCAACCGGCCGGCAACGACCAGCCCAAGCACGCCGCCGCGCTCGCGTTCAAGGACCACGTGGAGAAAGCCACCAACGGCTCGCTCAAGGTCGAGCTGTACCCCGCCGGCCAGCTGGGCCCGGCGCAGCAGGTCATGGAAGGCCTGCGCCTGGGCACGGTCGAACTCGCCGTGGTGCACGACGGCGGCATTCCCGGCGTCTACAAGACCTTCAACATCTTCGGCCTGCCCTTCCTGTTCAACGACCACGCGCACGCCTACGCCGTGCTCGACGGCAAGTTCGGCCAGGAGCTGGCCGAGGACATGCGCAAGCGCACCGGCATCCGCCTCATGGCCTACGCCGACAACGGCATCCGCCACTTCACCAACAGCAAGCGCGCCATCAAGACCCCCGAGGACATGAAGGGCCTGAAGATCCGCGTGCAGCCCAGCCCGGTGTTCGTGAAGCTGGTCGAGTCGCTGGGCGCGAGCCCCACCGCGATCGACTGGGCGAACTGCCCGCCGCGCTCGCGCAGGGCACAGCCGATGGCCAGGAAAACGGCGTCACCAACATCATGGCCGCCAGCCTGTTCCAGCACCAGAAACACATCACGCTGGACGGCCACGTCTACAGCCTGCACGCCTACATGGTCAGCGAGCGTTTCTTCAACGGCCTGAGCGCCGCGGAGAAGAAGGCCGTGACCGAAGGCGTGGACATCGCCAAGAAGATCCACCGCGACATGACGCGCGCGCAGGACCTCTCGGCCAAGAAGGTGCTGACCGAAAAGGGCATGACGGTGACCGAACTCAGCCCGGCCGAGATCGACCGCTTCCGCAAGGTGGCGCAGCCGCCGGTGCGCGCCTACCTCGAGGCCGAGGTGAGCAAGGAGTGGACCGAGAAGCTGCTGCAAGCCGCTGCCGCCAAGTGAGCGACGGGGTGACGCAAGACCGCCTGGTGGTGGCCCTGGACGACGGCTACGCCGCCTACGACCAGGAAGAGGCCCTGCTGGGCGCCGAGGGCGCGCGCTTCGAGGTGCGCCCCTGCCGCCGCGACGAAGACGCGGCGGCGGCCTCGGTGGTGGACGCCGACGTGGTGCTGGTGCGCGAGTCGCCGGTGTCGCGCCGGGTGATCGATGCCATGACCCGCTGCCGCGCGGTGATCCGCTACGGCATCGGTGTGGACAACATCGACCAGGCCGCCGCGCGCGAGCGCGGGATCATGGTGGCCAACGTGCCGGACTACGGCACCGACGAGGTCAGCTCGCAGGCCGTGGCGCTGGCGCTGGCCGTCTCGCGCCGCATCGGCCTGCACGACGCCGAGGTGCGCGCGGGCCGCTGGTCCACCGGCGTGCTGCAGCCCATGTTCCGGCTGCGCGGGCGCACGCTGGGCCTGGTGGGTTTCGGCCGCATCGCGCGCATGACGCTGGAGAAACTCGCGGGTTTCGGTTTCGGCCGCGTGCTGGTGCACGACCCCAAGACCGACATGCCCCCCGGCGTGGAACGCACCGACCTCGACACCTTGTTCGCCGAGGCCGACGTGATCTCGTTGCACGCGCCGCTGAACGCGCACACGAAACACATGGTGGACGCGCGGCGCATCGCGCTCATGCGGCCCACCGCCATCCTGGTGAACACGGCGCGCGGCGGCCTGGTGGACACGCAGGCGCTGTACGAGGCCTTGCGCGAGCGCCGCATCCTGGGCGCGGGGCTGGACGTGTTCGAGCAGGAACCCCCGGGCGCGCACCCGCTGTTCGGCCTGGACAACGTGGTCGTGACCAACCACATGGGCTGGTACAGCGAAGAGGCCATGCGCGAGCTGCAGCTCAAGACGGCGCAGGAGGCGGTGCGCGTCCTGCGCGGAGAACAACCCTTGCACTGGCTCAACCGCTGGTGATTTTTTTGATGGAACGGAGAAACGATGAACAAGGAATTGAAGGAGCTGGTCGACGGCTTCAACCAGGTGGCCGTGGCCTCGGTGGCCGACGCGGTGGACAAGGTCTGCGGCCAGCGCGGCTACATGGACACGCCCATCAAGCCGCGCATCAACGACAAGCGCCTCTGCGGCCCGGCCGCCACCGTGCTCGAATCGGCGACCGATGAGTTCGTGCCGCCCCAGCACGCGCTGGACCTGATCGACGAAGCCGAACCGGGCAGCGTGATCGTGATCTCCATCGACGGCGGCCAGCCCGACGTGGCGGTGTGGGGCGGCCTCATGACGGCCGGTGCCGTGGCCAACGGCCATGCCGGCGCGGTGCTCGATGGCGGCGTGCGCGACCTCACCGAGATCCGGCGCGACTACGGCTTCCCCGTGTACGCCCGCGACGTGAGCCCCGGCACCACGCTGGGCCGCTTCCGCACGGTGGCCTCGCAGGTGCCGGTGCGCGTGGGCGGCATCGTGGTGCACCCGGGCGACATCGTGGTGGGCGACGTGGACGGCGTGGTCGTGGTGCCGCGCGCGCGGGCCGCCGAGGTGCTGGCCGCCTCGCGCGAGATCGACGAACGCGAGCTGGAGCAGGCCAAGCTCATCATGGCCGAGAAGTCGCTGCGCAAGGGCCTGGCGCAAATATGGCCGCATCTGAGGCACCCAGCCACGCCGGGGCCGCGCAGATCGTGGCCTTGGGCGAGGCCATGGTCGAGTTCAACCAGACCGGGGAGAACGGCGGGCGCAGCTACCTGCAGGGCTTCGGCGGCGACACCTCCAACTTCGCCATCGCCGCCGCCCGCCAGGGCGCGCGCGTGGCCTACGTGAGCGCGCTCGGCGACGACCCCTACGGCGCCCTGCTGCGCCGCCTGTGGGACGAGGAGGGCGTGGACCACAGCCACGTGCTCAGCGACCCCGCGGCCTTCAGCGCCATCTACTTCGTGACCCACAACGACCAGGGCCACCACTTCAGCTTCTTCCGCAGCGGCTCGGCCGCGAGCCGGCTCACGCCGGCCACGCTGCCGCGCGCGCCGATCACGACGGCGCGCGTGCTGCACCTCTCGGGCATCTCGCTGGCGATTTCGCCGAGCGCCTGCGACGCCGGTTATGCCGCCATCGAATGCGCGCGCGCCGCCGGGGCCTGGGTGTCGTTCGACACCAACCTGCGGCTCAAGCTGTGGTCGGTCGAGCGCGCGCGCGCCGTCATGACGGACGTGATCGGCCTGAGCGACATCTGCCTGCCGAGCTACGACGACGTGGTCGCCATCACCGGCCTGCGCGAGCCCGACGCGCTGGTGGACCATTGCCTGCGCCTGGGCGCGAAGACGGTGGCGCTCAAGATGGGCGAGCAGGGCGCGATCGTGGCCACGGCCAGCGAGCGCCACCGCATCGCGCCCGCGCGCTGCCAGCCGGTGGACGCCACCGGCGCGGGCGATGCCTTCGGCGGTGCCTTCGTGGCGCGGCTGGTGGCCGGCGACGACCTGCCCACCGCCGGGCGCTACGCCGCCACGGTGGCCGCGCTCTCCACCGAGGGTTATGGCGCGGTGGCGCCGATTCCGCACGCCGCGCGCGTGCGCGAGGTGCTCGCGGCCGACCGGCCCTGAGCGCCGCTCAGTCCAGCAGCGAACGCACCACCGACTCGCGCGTGCGCAGGCGCGTGGTGCGCTGGAAGAACAGGCTGTTGGGCACGCGCAGGTAGGAGGGCTCCGCGCCCTCGGCGGTGTCTTCGCGCAGCGTGGTGTAGATCAGGTTGATGTCCATCACCTCGCCGGCCAGGCCGGGCTTGTCGCCGCCTTCGAGCAGCTCGATGCGGTCGCGCAGGCCGAACGGGCGCGAGGTGAAGATCAGCACCGCGCAGAAGATGTTGGAGAGCACGCTCCAGGCCGCGAAGAAGGCGATGGCGCCCACGGCGGCGAAACCGGTGAAGGCGGTCCAGATCACCATGCCGGAGACGCCCACGCGGTCCAGCACCAGCAGCAGGGCGGCACCGAACAGCAGGAAGGTGACCACGCGCCGGCCCCCGATCACGAGTTCCAGCGGCAGGCGCTTGTCCTCCCCCACGCGGGTGATGAGGCGGTGCAGCAGCGAGCGCAGCAGCAGCGCCACGAAGACGATCAGCGCCATCTGCAGCGCGATGGTGATGACGTCGATGAAGGGGTGGGCGTAGGCGGGGAGAAAGTCTTTCATGGGGCGGTGGCGGCGGGGGCCACCGAGGCGCCCTGGATGTGGTGCTGGTTCAAGGAAGCGGCCACGAAAGCCGACGACTTCATGTCTTCCACGAAAGCGTGCAGGTAACGCGCGGCGTCGGCGCCGCGGTCCTTGGGCAGGCCCATGGCCTGCTGGATCACCATGAAGCGGCCCGGCAGCAGCCGCAGGCCCGGGTGGCGCTGCTGGTCGTGTTCCAGCTGCTGTCGCACGCCGGCGGCCACGTCCAGCCCCTGGCGCACGAACTCGTCGACCACGGCCTGCGAGCTGGCCACCCGCACGATCTCGGCCTGCCGCAGCTCGCGCGAGAGAAACAGGTCGTAGGCGCTGCCCTTGCCCACGGTCACCCGCGTGCCCGGCCGGTCCACCTCGTGGTTGCTCTGCAGGGGGGATTCTTGGCGCACCAGGTAGCTGCCTTCGATCAGCACGTAGGGCGCGGTGAAGGCGATGCCCTCGCCGCGCAGCGGGTCGATGGCGAAGAAGCCGACGTCGGCCGCGCCGTTCCTCACCGCCTCGACCGATTGGCCGGCCGTGTCGAACACCACCAGCTCGATCCCGACGCCGAGCCGCTGCGCCAGGCGGTGCGCGAGGTCCACCGAGACGCCGAACGGCTGCCCGGTGGCGGGGTTGCGGTTGGCGAGGATGGGGTTGCCCAGGTTGATGGAGGCGCGCAGGCGGCCGGTGGGCGCGAAGCTGTGGGATAGGGGGAGGGGAGCGGTCATGGCGATGAGGGGGAAGGCGGGTGAACGTCCATGGCTTGTCGCGTGGCCTCGGGCCCGCGGCAAAGGATGACCATGGTAACGGCCCTCCCGGGTCACCGGGAGGGCGTCAGGGGGACGGCGGCTCGATGTGGCGGCCGGGATGCCGGTCGCGCACGATGGCCTGCACGAAGGCCGTGGCGTCGTGGCCGACGACCAGCCCCGGGTCCGCCTGCCCCGACGGCAGGGTCGGGGACACGCCCGCCGCTTCGAGCAGCGCGCGGGAAGCGGGCATGGCCAGGATGGCCTTGCCGCTGCGGTGCTGGTCGCGGATGAAGTCCAGCGTGTGGGTGTCGCGCGCGAGGGCCTGCACGCCTTCGTCGCCGTCGGGCAGGGCGAGCGCGTCGAACAGGAAGCCGGGTTCGTTCTGCAGCGAAGCCTCCGCGTCGACGAACACCCCGTCCACGGTCTTCACCGGGCCGATCCGGGGTGCCACGAAACAGGGCTGGGCGCCGAGGGCCAGCAAGGTGGCGTGCAGACCCACGGCGCTTTTGCCGACGATGCCGTGCGCGACCAGGATGCGCAGCCTTGCGGGCCCGGGATCGAGGGATCGCCGGCCAGCACGGCGTGTTGGAGGGAGGGCGGGAGCTGAGCCATACCCGCCATTGGGGCAAATGGCGTGCCTGGGAAAATCGCCCTGCCGCGCCGGTCATCTTGTAGAGTTGCAGACGTTTTTTCCGCAGGAGACGGCATGCGCACCAGCAAGAAGGCAACATCGGGCGCGATCCGGTCGGGCGTGGGCGGCTGGACCTACGAGCCCTGGCGCGACAACTTCTACCCCAAAGGCCTGGCGCAGAGCAAGGAGCTGGCCTACGCCAGCACGAAGCTGACCGCGATCGAGGTCAACGGCACCTACTACAGCACCTTCAAGCCGCCCACCTTCGCCAAGTGGCGCGACGAGACGCCCGAGGGCTTCGTGTTCTCGCTGAAGGCCAACCGCTTCACCACCAACCGCCGCGTGCTGGCCGAGGCCGGCGAGTCCATCGAACGTTTCGTGGGCAGTGGCCTGAGCGAACTCGGCCCCGAGCTCGGGCCGCTGGTCTGGCAGTTCGCGCCCACCAAGCAGTTCGACCCGGTGGACTTCGAGGCCTTCCTGAAGCTGCTGCCGCGCGAGGTGGACGGCCTGCCGCTGCGCCACGCGCTGGACGTGCGGCACGCGAGCTTCCTGGACCCGGCCTACCTCGCGCTCGCGCGCAAGCACCGCTGCGCCACGGTGTTCACCGACTCCGACGACTACCCCTCGTTCGCCGACCTGACCGGCGACTTTGTCTACGCGCGCCTGATGCGCACCGACCCGAAGGTGAAGACCGGTTACGCCCCCAAGGCGCTGGACCGCTGGGCCGAGGCCGCGAGGACCTGGGCCGCCGGCGGTGAGCCGGCCGACGTGCCGCGGGTCGACGGCGCCGGCCCGAAGGCCAAGGCGCGGGACGTGTTCATGTACTTCATCAGCGGCGCCAAGGAACGCGCCCCGGCGGCCGCGATGGCGCTGATCGAGCGCCTCGGCTAACGCTCCAGCCGCACCCAGCGCGCGTTCTGCTGGTGGCTGTTCAGCACGGCCTCGATGAAGGCCATGCCGTCCAGCCCGTCCAGCAGGCCGGGCATGTTGGTGCTTGCTTCGCCGCGCCAGGCGCGCGCGAAATCGCGGTACAGCTCGGCGAAGGCCTCGAAGTAACCCTCAGGGTGGCCGGCCGGAATGCGGTTGGCGGCGATCTGCGGCGCCATGCCCCGGCGCAGTTGCCGCACCGGGCCGCCCAGCGGGGCGAAGTTCAGGAACTCAGGCTGCTCCTGGTCGAAATGCAGCGAGGCGCGCGTGCCGTAGACGCGCAGGCGCAGCGCGTTGCAGGCGCCGCTGCGCAGCCTGGCTGGCCCACAGCATGCCGCGCGCGCCGCCGTCGAAGCGCAGCATGGCCTGCACGTGGTCGTCCAGCGCGCGCCCGGGCACGAAGCGGGTGAGTTCGGCCGAGAGTTCCTGCACCTGCAGGCCGCTCACATAACGCGCCAGCTGGTAGGCATGGGTGCCGATGTCGCCCAGCGCGCCGGCCGGGCCGGCGCGATTCGGGTCGGCGCGCCATTCGGCCTGCTTGTTGCCCTGGTGCTCGACCGGTTCGCCCAGCCAGTCCTGCGCGTACTCCACCTGCACGATGCGCAGCTCGCCGAGTTCGCCGGCGGCGACCATCTCGCGCGCCTGGCGCACCATGGGGTAGCCCGCGTAGGTGTGGGTGAGCAGGAACAGCAGGCCGCGCTCGCGCACCGACTGCGCGAGCGCCTGGGCCTCGGCCAGCGAGGTGCGCAGCGGCTTGTCGCAGATGACGTGGATGCCTTGCTCCACGAAGGCGCGCGCCACCGGCACGTGCAGGTGGTTGGGCGTGACGATGGCCACGGCGTCGATGCCGTCCTCGCGCCGCGCCTCGGCCTGCGCCATGGCGGTGTAGTCGGCGTAGCTGCGCTCGGGCGCGATGTGCAACCGGGCCGCGCTGGCGTGCGCGCGTTCGGCGGTGGACGAGAGCGCGCCGGCCACCAGCTCGAACTGGTCGTCCAGCCGCGCGGCGATGCGGTGGGCCGCGCCGATGAAGCTGCCGTCGCCACCGCCCACCATGCCCAGGCGGATGCGCCGCGCCGCGCGCCCGTCGTTCGTGCTCATGCCGCGCCCCGGTTCAGGCCGAGCAGGGCGGCCAGGGTGGCGGGGTCGCCCGCGCTGGCGGCGAAGTCGTCGAAGGCGCGGTCGGCCACGCGGATGAGGTGCTCGCGGATGAAGGCCGCGCCTTCGCGCGCGCCGTCTTCCGGGTGCTTGAGGCAGCACTCCCACTCCAGCACGGCCCAGCCCGCGTAGTCGTGTTGCGCCATCTTGGAGAAGATGCCCTTGAAGTCCACCTGGCCGTCGCCGAGCGAGCGGAAGCGGCCCGCGCGGTCGATCCAGCTGGAGAAGCCGCCGTACACGCCCTGCTTGCCGTTGGGGCGGAACTCGGCGTCCTTCACGTGGAAGGCGCGGATGCGCTCGTGGTAGTGGTCGATGAAGGCCAGGTAGTCGAGCTGCTGCAGCACGAAGTGGCTGGGGTCGTAGAGGATGTTCGCGCGCGGGTGCTGGCCCACGGCGTCGAGAAAACGCTCGAAGGTGATGCCGTCGTGCAGGTCTTCGCCGGGGTGCAGTTCGTAGCAGACGTCCACGCCGGCTTCATCGAAGGCGTCGAGCACCGGGCGCCAGCGCTTCGCGAGTTCGGCGAACGCGGCTTCCACCAGGCCGGGCGGGCGTTGCGGCCAGGGGTAGAGGTAGGGCCAGGCCAGCGCGCCCGAGAAGCTGGCGTGGGCTTTCAGGCCCAGGCGTCGCGAGGCCTTCGCGGCCAGCAGCAGCTGCTCGTGCGCCCAGGCCGTGCGCGCCGTGGGGTTGCCGCGCACCTGGGGGGCGGCGAAGGCGTCGAACTGCAGGTCGTAGGCGGGGTGCACGCACAGCAGCTGGCCCTGCAGGTGGGTCGAGAGCTCGGTGATCTGCAGGCCGTGCGCGGCGAGCCGGCCCTTCACCTCGTCGCAATAGGTGTCGCTGGTCGCGGCACGCTCGAGGTCGAAGATCGCCGCGTCGCTGGTGGGGATCTGCACCCCCCGGTAGCCCAGCGAGGCGGCCCAGCCGGCCAGGCCGTCGAGCGTGTCGAACGGCGCGGCCGTGCCGATGAACTGGGCCAGGAAGATCCCGGGTCCCTGGATGGTTTTCATGGGGTCCTCCTGGCGCGCGGACTCAGAACGGCGAGTCGGGGAAGTAGAAGTCCTTGGCGTTCGCCTTGGTGATCAGCACCGAGGGCACGATGGTCGACGGCGGCAGCTTCTCGCCCTTCTTGCGCGCCAGCGCGGTCATCTTGATGGCGTCGTAGAGGAACTTGGGCGAGTAGGACACGTTGGCCTGGATCAGCGGGTTGCTGCCGTCCATCAGCGTCTTGACCATGGCCTTGGCACCGGCACCGCCGAACACGATCTTGATGTCCTTGCGCTTGGCCTGTTCGATCGCGCGCAGCACGCCGAAGGCCATGTCGTCGTCGGCCGCCCACACGGCGTCGATCTCCTTGAAGCGCGTGAGGTAGTCCTGCATCACCTTGAAGGCGTCGTCGCGGTTCCAGTTGCCGTGCTTGGCGTCCAGCACCTTGATGCCGGGGTGGTTCTTCATCACCGCGTTGAAGGCGTCCATGCGCTCGTTGTCGATGGTGGTCGGGATGCCGCGCAGCGCCACGATGTTGCCCTTGCCGTTGAGCGCCTTGGCCAGGTACTCGGCCGGCACCTTGCCGAAGGCGGTGTTGTCGCCCGAGACGTAGGCGTCCTGCGCGCTGGTGTCGGTGAGGCCGCGGTCCACCACCGTCACGTACACGCCCTTGGCCTTGACCTGCTGCACCGGGCGCGTGAGCGCGGCGGATTCGAAGGGCAGGATCACCAGCGAATCGATCTTGGTCGCGGTGACCAGGTCCTGCAGCTGGTTGGCCTGCTCGGGCGCGCCGCTGGCGGTCTTGATCGTGACCTTGATGTTGGGGTCCTTCTCCAGTTCTTTCTTGGCTTCGTTGGCCCAGTACACCAGGCCGGCGGCGAAGCTGTGGGTGGCGGCCGGGATGCGCACGCCCAGGTTCACCTTGTTCTGGGCCTGCGCCAGCAGCGGGCTGGCGATGCCCAGCGCGGCCAGGGCGGCCAGCGCGAGCAGACGGGAACGGTACTTCATGCTTGTCTCCTTGATGTGTTGATGACAGGGAAAGAAAGAAGGCATGGCGTGCCTTCAGGGACGCCGCCGCTGCATGAATGCGACGGCGATGATCACGAAACCCTGCACCGCCGCGTTGAGGTACACGCTGATGATGCTGGTGAGGTTGAGGATGTTGCTGATGACCGAGAGCAGGATGGCGCCGATCACGGTGCCGCCGATGCTGCCGGCGCCGCCGCGCAGCGCGGTGCCGCCCACGATCACGGCGGCGATGGCTTCGAGCTCCCACAGCAGGCCGGTGGTGGGCGAGGCCGAGCCCAGGCGCGGCACGTAGAGCAGGGTGGCGATGCCCACGCACACGCCCAGCAGGGTGTAGGTGAGCACCTTGATGCGGTCCACGTCCACCGCGGCGTAGCGCGCCACCTGCTCGTTGGAGCCGATGGCCTGCACGTAGCGGCCGAAGGCGGTGCGGTTGAGCAGCAGGGCGCCGGCCAGGGCCACCAGCGCGAAGATCCACACCGGGATGGGCACGCCCAGCAGGCTGCCGTAGTACACCGGGCCGTAGGCGTCGGCCAGCGCGTTGTCGAGCGCGAGCGCGCCGCCGTCGGCGAAGTAGGTGAGGTAGGCGCGGAAGATGCCCAGCGTGCCCAGCGTGACGATGAAGGGCTCGATGCGCCCGCGCGTGATGAGCAGGCCGTGCGCCAGGCCGAACAGCGCGCCCAGCAGCACGGCGGCGGCCATGCCCACCATCACCACCGCCACCGGTGGCCAGCCCAGCGGGGCGATCTTGTTCATGAGCAGGATCACCACGCCCGCGATCAGCGCGGCCATGGAGCCCACCGAGAGGTCGATGCCGCCCGAGATGATCACGAAGCACATGCCCACGGCGATGATGCCGATGAAGGCGGTGCGCGTGAGCACGTTCATGGCGTTGTCCACCGTGGCGAACTCGCGGTTGAGCAGCGTGCCGGCGATGCACAGCAGCACCAGGCCGAGCAGCGGGCCCAGGGTGGGCAGGCGCCAGGCGCGGCCGGCGGCCGGGGGCGGTGCCGGGGTGGCGTCAGTGCGTTCCTGTGGCATGGGCGATGAGCTCCTGTTCGTTGAGGTCGGCGGCCGAGAGCGTGGCCTGCAGGCGGCCCGAGCGCATCACCGCGACGCGGTGGCACAGGCCGATGAGTTCCATGAGCTCGGACGAGATCACGACCACCGCGCGGCCGCTGGCGGCCAGGCGCTGGATGAGGGCGTAGATGTCGCGCTTGGCGCCGATGTCCACGCCGCGCGTAGGCTCGTCGAGCACCACCACGCGCGGGTCCGGGTGCAGCACCTTGGCCAGCGCCAGCTTCTGCTGGTTGCCGCCCGAGAGCGAGCCGGCCGGCACATCGAGCGAGCCGGTGCGGATGCCGAAGTCGCGCACCGCCTGTTCCAGCGCGGCGACTTCGCTCGCGGGTTGCAGCCAGGGGCGGGCGTGGCGCTGCAGCGCCATCAGCGTGAGGTTCTCGCGCAGGCCGAAGCGCACGTGCAGGCCGCGGCCCTTGCGGTCTTCGCTCAGGTAGGTGAGGCCGGCGTCGGCCGCCTCGCGCGGCGAGCGCGGCAGCAGCGCGCGCCCGGCCACTTGCACCGCCTGCGCGCTGCGCTCGCGCAGGCCCAGCAGGCCTTCGAAGAGTTCGGTGCGCCCCGCGCCCACCAGGCCGGCGAAGCCGAACACCTCGCCCGCGCGCACCTCGAAGCTCACGTCCTGCGCCCAGCCGGGCACGCTCAGGGCGCGCACCGAGAGCAGCACGGGCGCGTCGGCCGGCACCTCGGTGCGCGGCGGGTAGAGGTCGGCGAGTTCGCGGCCCACCATCAGGTTCGCCATCTGCGCGCGCGTGAGCGTGGCCGTGGCCTGCTGCGCCACCAGGCGGCCGTCGCGCATCACGACCACCTCTTCGGTGATGCGCTCCACCTCGTCGAGCTTGTGCGAGATGAAGACGATGGTCACGCCCTCGGCCTGCAGGCGCGCGACCAGGCCGAACAGCCGGCCGGTCTCGCCCGGCGTGAGCGTGGCGGTGGGCTCGTCCATGATGAGCACGCGCGCGTGGCGCGACAGCGCCTTGGCGATCTCCACCAGCTGGCGCTCGGCCACGATGAGGTCGCGCACGCGGATGTCGGGGTGCACCTTGCTCAGGCCCACGTCGTCGAGCACGCGGCGCGTGGTGGCGCGCATGGCGCCGTCGTCGAGCCAGAGGCCGCGCCGCTTTTTCTCGTGGCCCAGGAAGATGTTCTGCGCCACCGTGAGGTCTTCGGCCAGGTTGAACTCCTGGTGGATCAGCACGATGCCTTCGGCCTCGGCCGCGCGCGGGCCGTCGAAGCGCACCGCGCGGCCGTTCACCTGCAGCGTGCCTTCGCTGGGCCGTTCGTAGCCCGCGAGGATCTTCATGAGGGTGGACTTGCCCGCGCCGTTCTCGCCCAGCAGGCCGTAGACGCGGCCGGGCTCGAAGGCCAGGTCCACGCCGTGCAGCACCTGCACCGGGCCGAAGCGCTTGACGATGCCGCGCAGCTCGACGCGCACGCCAGCGGCCGCCATCACGCCAGCTCCATCTGCCGCAGGCTTTCCTGCATGGCCAGCACGCCCGCGCCGATGAGTCCGGCGCGTTCGCCCAGCGGCGTGTACTGGATCTCCAGGTGCCGCGTGGAGAGCGCGAGCGAGCGGTGGTACACGCTCTGGCGCACGGCGGCCAGGAACAGCGGCCCCACGCGCGTGACGCCGCCGCCGATGAACACGTGCGAGGGGTTGAAGAAGTTCACCACCGAGGCGAGCATCTGCCCCACCAGCGCGCCCGAGCGCTGCACCACCTGGTTGGCCGCCATGTCGCCCGCGCGGCTGGCCTCGGCCACGTCCTGCAGGCGCAGCGGGCCGCGCTCGGCCAGCATGCGCGCGAGCAGCGGGCTCTGGCCGGCCTGGGCCGCCTCGGTTGCGCATGCGCGCGATCGCGGGCCCGGCGGCCAGCGTCTCCACGCAACCGAGGTTGCCGCAGTGGCAGCGCGGGCCGTCGGGCACCACGCAGATGTGGCCCACGTCGCCGGCCGAGCCGTTGGCGCCTCGGTAGACCTGGCCCTGGCAGACGATGCCGCAGCCCACGCCGGTGCCCACCTTCACCACCAGGAAGTTGGGCAGGCTGCGCTGCATGCGCCAGAGCTCGCCCAGGGCCATCACGTTCACGTCGTTGTCCACGAAGACGGGCGCGCTGAAGTCGGCGGCGAGGTCGTCGCGGATGGAGTAGCCGTCCCACAGCGGCATCAACGGCGGGCTCACGAGCTGGCCGCTGTCGAAGTCCACCGGGCCGGGCAGGCCGATGCCGATGCCGATCACCTGGCGCGGCGCCACGCCGCAGCGCGCCAGCAGCTCGTGCATGAGCACGCGGATGCGCGAGAGCACCGGGCCGGGGCCGTCGTGCACGTCGGCCGGTTCGCTGTGGTGGGCCATCACGGCCAGGTCGGGGCTGAGGATGCCCACCTCCAGCCCGGTGGCGCCCACGGCCACGCCGATGAGCACGCCCAGGCTGCGGCTCAGGCGCAGGGTGTCGGCGCGGCGCCCGCCGGTGGGCACCTGCTCGCCGGTCTGCTCCAGCAGGCCTTGTTCGAGCAGCTCGGCCACCGCCGCGTTGGCGCGGGTCTTGGAGAACGAGGCCGCGGCGGCCAGGGCGTCGCGCGAGATGCCGCTGGCCCAGAACACATGGTCCAGCACGGTGCGCTCACCGGTTTTCAGGCCTTTCCAGTTCAAGATGCGTGTCTCCGTTGGTGTGCCGTCGTCGGGCGCGGCACTGGAGACGCATGCTATGCGGTCGAATTCGACCCGACAAGATCAAATTTCGACCCAAATCGGGTCAATCCACCTCACAGCAAGGCGGAAAGCGACTTCGCGCCTTCCAGCAAAGGGGGCAGCAGCTGCTCCACCATCTGCGCGGGCGTCATGCGGCCGGACTGCACGCTGGCGGTCATCGCCACGTCCACGCGGCCGTGCGCGTTGGGCACCGGCACCGCGATGGAGCGCAGGCCGATCTCGTACTCCTCGTCGCTGATCGCATAGCCCTGCGCGCGGGCCTGGTGCACCGCCTCGAGCACCGCGCGCGGCGTGGCGCGTGTGTGCGGCGTGAACTGCTGCAGCGGGCTGTGCCCGAGCAGCAGCAGCACCTCGGCATCGCTGCGGTGCGCGAGCAGGGCGCGGCCGGCCGAGGAGCAATAGGCCGGCAGCCGCGTGCCCACCCCGACGGTGGGCGAGAACACGCGGCGGCTCTGCGAGCGCGCCACGAAGACCACGGCGGTCTCGTCGAGCACGGCCACCGAGGTCACTTCGTCGGTCTGCCAGCCCACGGTGTCGAGCACGGGCTGTGCCTTGCGCGGCAGCGGCGCACCCGACAGCAGCCCATAGCCCAGGCGCAGCACGCGCAGGTCGAGCGAGAAGTGTTTGCCGTCGTAGTCGGCGTAACCCAGCTTGGTCAGCGTGAGCAGGTAGCGCCGCGCGGCGGCGCGGGTGAGCGAGGTGCGCTGCGCCACCTCGGTCAGCGTGAGGCGGGTGTGCTGCGCATCGAAGGCCTCGATCACGGCCAGCCCGCTTTCCAGCGAGGCCACGAAGTCGCGTCGTTCCAGTTTCATGCCGTCTCTCCAAAAAAGTGCGCATTGCGGACTTTAACCCAGGCTGCATTGATTCATGTCGGTGATGCTTCGATAATTTGCCCCACACACCGCCCCAACGAACGATGTGCGCAATGCGCACTGAACAGAGACCATGCAAGAAGCACCCATCGACATCAGCGGCCTGACGGCCCCGCGGACCTGGCCCGAAGGCGGCCTGACCCGCATCCCCTACTGGATCTACCGCGACGAGGCGATCCGCCAGCGCGAGCAGGACCGCATCTACCAGGGCGCCACCTGGAACTACCTCTGCCTGGAGGCCGAGCTGCAGCAGGCGGGCGACTACGTCAGCACCTTCGCCGGCGAGACGCCGGTGGTGGTGGCCCGCGACCACGACGGCGAGCTCTACGCGTTCGAGAACCGCTGCTCGCACCGCGGCGCGCTGATCTGCCTGGAGAACGCTGGCGATGCCGAGAACTTCTCCTGCGTCTACCACGCCTGGTCCTACGACCTGCAGGGCAACCTCACGGGCGTGGCCTTCGAAGGCGGCGTGAGCGGCAAGGGCGGCATGCCCGAAGGCTTCTGCAAGGAAGCGCATTCGCCGCGCAAGCTGCGCGTGTCCACCGTCTGCGGCCTGGTGTTCGGCAGCTTCAGCGACGACGTGCCGCCGATCGAGGAGTACATCGGCGAGGCCGTGCTCGGGCGCATCCAGCGCGTGCTGCGCGACAAGCCGCTGCAGATCCTGGGCCGCTTCACGCAGGCGCTGCCCAACAACTGGAAGCTGTACTTCGAGAACGTGAAGGACAGCTACCACGCCAGCCTGCTGCACCTCTTCCTCACGACCTTCGAGGTCAACCGCCTCACGCAGCGCGGCGGCCTGATCGTCTCGGACGACGGCGGCAGCCACGTGAGCTACTCCATGATCGACAAGACCGAAGATGCCGGCTCGGAGTACCGCGACCAGGGCATCCGATCGGACAACGAGCAGTACCGCCTGAACGACCCGAGCTTTCTCGAAGGCACGGACGAGGTGGGCGACGGCATCACGCTGCAGATCCTCTCGGTGTTTCCCGGCTTCGTGCTCGGTCAGATCTGGAACAGCATCGTGGTGCGCCAGGTGCTGCCCCAGGGCGTGAACCAGACCGCGCTGAACTGGACCTACATCGGTTTCGTCGACGACACGCCCGAGATGCGCTACGCGCGGCTCAAGCAGTGCAACCTGATCGGGCCCGCCGGCCTGGTCTCGATGGAGGACGGCTGCGTCGGCGGCTTCGTGCAGCGCGGCACGGTGTCGGCGCAGGAGGACGCGGCCATCGTGCAGATGGGCGGCACCAGCACCGAAACGCAGGACACGCGCGCCACCGAAGCCTCGGTGCGCGGTTTCTGGAAGGCCTACCGGGCCCACATGGGGATCTGAGCCGATGAACCGCCTTGAACTCCACCTGGCCGTGAGCCTGCTCAACGCCGCCTACGCCGACTGCATCGACGCCGACCGGCTCGAAGCCTGGCCCGACTTCTTCACGCCCGACTGCTTCTACAGCATCACCACGCTGGAAAACCACGCGCGCGGCTGGGACGCCGGCCTGATCTTCGCCGACTCGCGGGGCATGCTGAAAGACCGCGTCTCGGGCCTGCGCGAAGCCAACATCTACGAGCGCCACAGCTACCGCCACATCGTCTCCGTGCCGGCCCACCTGCGCACCGAGGGCCAGACCGTGCGCACGCGCACGCCCTTCGCGGTCTACCGCGTGATGCGCAACGGCACCAGCCAGGTCTTCGTCACCGGCTGCTACCACGACGAACTGCGCATCGAGGGCGACGGCGAACTCAAGATCGCCCGCCGCGTGGTGGTCTGCGACAGCTCGGTCTTTGACACCCTGCTGGCCATCCCGCTGTGAGCACCGCCGTGTACCGCATCACCACCGCCGACGAGGCGCTGGACTTCGAGTGCGCCGCGCACGAGTCCGTGCTCGCGGCCGCCGAGCGCGCCGGCTGGGCCTTGCCCGCGTCGTGCCGCGCGGGGGTGTGCGGCAGCTGCGAAGGCGAGGTGCTCAGCGGCACGTTCGTGACGCCGGGCCGCCAGGACCTGGGCCCGCAACAGGAAGGCCCCGCCTCGGCGGTGAAGCTGTGCCGCGTGCGGCCCTGCTCCGACCTGCGCAT
The DNA here is from genome assembly GCF_042697355.1 of Hydrogenophaga sp. UC242_50. Lineage (NCBI taxonomy): Bacteria > Pseudomonadati > Pseudomonadota > Betaproteobacteria > Burkholderiales > Comamonadaceae > Hydrogenophaga > Hydrogenophaga sp. UC242_50. The sequence goes on along the minus strand of NZ_CP170553.1, from coordinate 4,710,508 downwards.
CGCCCCGCGCGAGGTGCACCGGCGCGACCTGGCGAGCGAGAAGGTGATCACCGCCAAGGTGCTGCGCATCGAACGCCCGGCCGCCGAGGTGGCCGTGCTCAAGCTGCGCTTTCCGGCCGGCGTGCGCGCGAAGTTCCGCGCCGGGCAGTACCTGCGGGTGCTGCTCGACGACGGGCAGGAGCGCAGCTTCTCCATGGCAGACCCGCCGCAGCAGAGCGACGGCGTGGAGCTGCACATCCGCTACCTCGAAGGCGGGCGCTTCGCCGAGCAGGTCTTCCACCAGCTGCAGCCGGGCGACCCGGTGCGGCTGCGCCTGCCCCTGGGCGATTTCTACCTGCGCGAGAGCGAGGCCCCGATCGTGTTCGTCGCGGGTGGCACGGGCTTCGCGCCGGTGCAGTCCATCCTCGAGGAACTGCTGAAGAAAGGCACCCAGCGCCGCCTGCACCTCTACGTGGGCGCGCGCACGCCCGAGCTGCTGTACCGCCACGCGCTGGCCCAGCGCTGGGCCGACGCGGGCAAGACGAGTTACGTGCCCGTGGTCTCCGCGGCCGCCGCTGCCGACGGCGGCTGGAGCGGGCGCACCGGCCGGGTGCACGAGGCGGTGGTCGAAGATCTGCCGGACCTCAGCGGCCACGAGGTCTACGCCTGCGGCTCGCCCGCCATGGTGGCGGCGGCGCGCGAGGCCTTCGCGCAGCGCGGCCTCGACCCGGCCCGTTTCTATTGCGACGCCTTCGCGCCTTCCCAGGACGTGGCCATGTAAACGCGTTTCCCGATCCGATCCCACCGACCCCGACCCAACACCGGAGACAACCCCATGAACCGCCGCCCCTTCACCCGCCTCGCCCTGTGCGCCGCCGCGCTGCTGTCCTTCGCCCTGCCGGGCGCCGCCCAGGACGGCCCCTACCCGAACAAGCTCGTCACCGTCGTCGTGCCGTTTCCTGCGGCGGGCACCACCGACTCGATCGCGCGCATCGTGGCCGACAAGCTGCGCGCGCGCTTCCAGCAGAGCGTGATCGTCGACAACAAGCCCGGCGCGGGCGGCAACATCGGCGGCGCGCACGTGGCGCGCTCCGCGCCCGATGGCTACACCCTGTTCGCCAGCCCGCCCGGGCCGCTGGCGATCAACTTCAACCTCTACAAGAGCATCAACTACGACGCGCGCAAGTTCGTGCCGATCACCACCATCGCCAACATGCCCAACGTGATCGTGGTGGGCCCCTCGGTGAAGGCGCGCAACCTGCAGGAGCTGATCGACTACGCCAAGGCCAACCCGGGCAAGCTCAGCTTCGCCTCGCAGGGCAATGGCAGCACCTCGCACCTGACCGCGCTGTACTTCGAGAGCCGCCTGGGCATCAAGATGGTCCACGTGCCCTACCGGGGCTCCGCGCCGGCCCTGACCGATCTGATGGCCGGCACCGTGGACCTGATGTTCGACAACGTGACGACCACGCTGCCCTTCCACCAGAGCAAGCGCGTGCGCATCCTGGCCTCGGCCACCAAGGAGCGCGTGGGCTTCATCCCCGACGTGCCGACCATGCACGAAGCCGGTGTGCCGAACTTCGAGTCGGGCACCTGGGTCACGCTGGTCGCGCCCGAGCGCACGCCGCCGGCCATCGCGCAGACCCTGGCCAGGGAAGTCGCGGCCATCGTGAAGATGCCCGACGTGGTCAAGCAGTTCGAGGCGCTGGGCGCCGACCCGGTGGGCAGCACGCCCGAGGCCACCGCCGCGATGCTGCGCGAGGAGTCGGCGCGCTGGAAGAAGGTGATCGATTCGGCGCAGATCACGCTGGACTGATGCCAGGACACAGGACCTCACCATGAACCAGGCATTGCCGGCGGACGCCGCCCGGACCGTGTGCACCGAATCCGTGGCCGAGGCCTTCCTCGTGCTGCTCAAGGACCGCGGTGTGGACCATTTCTACGTGGGCGCGGGCACCGACACCGCGCCCGTGATCGAGGCCTATGCGCGCGCCGCCGAGGCCGGCCTGGTGCTGCCCGAGCCGGTGCTCATCGGGCACGAGAACCTCGCCATCGGCATGGCGCACGGCTTCTACATGGTGGCGCGCCGCCCGCAGGCGGTGATGCTGCACGTGAGCGTGGGCACGGCCAACGCGGTGTGCGGGCTGTTCAACGCGATCCGCGCGCAGGTGCCGCTGCTGCTCGCGGCCGGGCGCACGCCCTGGTTCGAACAGGGCCGCGCCGGCTCGCGCACCCACGAGGTCCATTGGGCGCAGGAGATGTTCGACCAGGGGGCCATGGTGCGCGAGCTGGTCAAGTGGGACTACGAGTTGCGCGACGGCCACCACGTGGCCGAGGTGGTGGACCGTGCGCTGGGCGTGGCGAGCACCGAGCCGCGCGGCCCGGTCTACCTCACGCTGCCGCGCGAGGTGCTGGCCCAGCCGCACGCCGCCTGCCGCGTGGGTTGCCAGGTGCCGGTGGCCTCGGCCGCCCACCCCGATCCCGAGGCCGTGCTGGCCCTGGCGCGCGCGCTGGCCGCGGCCGAATGCCCGGTCATCGTCTGCACCAGCAGCGGCGCGGACCCGCAGACCGTGGCCCAGCTCAGCGAACTCGCGGACCGCTTCGGCATCGGCGTGGCCGAGAACCGGCCGCGCTACGTGAGCTTTCCGTCCTCGCACCCGCTGCACCTGGGTTACGAGATGGGCGCGGTGCTGCCGCACGCCGACGCGCTGCTGTTCCTCGAAACGGACGTGCCCTGGATTCCCGCCGTCGCCACGCCCCGGCCGGGCGCCTTCGTGGCGCTCGCGGGCAGCGACCCGCTCTTCGAGCGCTACCCGATGCGCAGTTTCCCGTCCGACCTCTGCATCACCACCAACGCCAGCGCGCTGCTGGCCGCGCTGGGCCCCGCGCTCGAAGCCGTGGGCGCGCTCTCGCAGGCCGAGCGGCGCCGCCAGCGCGCGCAGGCGATCGGCGCGGCGGTGCGTGGCGAGATCGCGGCCCGCGCGCAGCGCGACGAGGCGCGCGGCGGCGCCATCAGCAAGCTGTTCCTCTCGCGCTGCCTCGAGGCCGTGCGGCCGCGCGACGCGATCCTGGTCAACGAGTACTCGGCCGTGCGCGAGCAGATGGGTTTCGAGGAAGCCGGCGGCTTCTTCCAGCTGCCGTCCTCGGGCGGGTTGGGCTGGGGCCTGCCCGCCGCGCTGGGTGCGCAGCAGGCGGCCCCGGGGCGCACCGTGATCTGCGTGGTGGGCGATGGCGCCTACCTGTTCGCCAACCCCGCGGCCTGCCACCACGCCGCCGCGATGCACGGCCTGCCCGTGCTCACGGTGGTGTTCAACAACGAAGGCTGGGAAGGCGTGCAGAAGGCCGCCACCGGCATGTACCCCCAGGGCCACGCCGCGCGGCAGGCCCGGGAGCGCCGGCCGGAGCCGCTGTCCTCGCTGCGGCCCGTGCCCGATTTCGAGCGCTACGCCGAGGCCTCCGGCGGTCACGGCGAGCGCGTGACACGGCGTGAAGACCTCATGCCCGCGCTCCGGCGCGCCCTGCACGCGGTGCAGGTCGAGGGCCGGCAGGCCCTGCTCAACGTCATCGGCGAGTAACGCCCGCCGACCCCACGACCCCGGGGCGCGAGCCCCCGAAAGGAATTCCATGGAGCACCATCCGATGCGTGCCGAGGCCTTGCGCACCCTGCGTTTGGACGACACCCCCCGATGCTGTCGATCGACGGCCAGGCGCGCGAGGGCGAAAGCCGGTTCGAGGTCATCGACCCCGCCACCGCCCAGCCTTTCGCGACCGCCCCCGAGGCCTCGCTGGCCCAGCTCGACGAGGCCGTGGCCGCCGCGCGGCGCGCGCAGCCCGCCTGGGCCGCGCGGCCCTGGGCCGAGCGGCGCCAGAAGCTGCTGGCGCTGGCGGACCTGCTGCTGCAGGACCTGGAGTCGCTGGCCTGGCTGATCACGCTGGAGCAGGGCAAACCGCTGCCGCGCGCCCGCGACGAGGTGGCCCGCGCGGCGGCGCAGCTGCAGCGCCTGGTGGCGCTCGACGTGCCGGTGGAAACCCTGCGCGAGGACGCCCAGGGCCGCGTCGAGCTGCACCACCGCCCGCTCGGCGTGGTGGGCGCGATCACGCCCTGGAACATGCCGCTGGTGCTGTGCGTGCCGAAGATCGTGCACGCCTTGCTCACGGGCAACACCATCGTGGTCAAGCCCTCGCCCTACACGCCGCTGAGCGCCTTGCGCTTCGCGCAGCGCGCGCAGGCCTTGCTGCCCGCCGGCACGCTCAACATGGTCTCCGGCGGCAACGACCTGGGCCGCGCGCTCGCGGAGCACCCGGACATCCAGAAGATCAGCTTCACCGGCTCGGCGGCCACCGGCAGGAAGGTCATGGCCAGCAGCGCCGGCACGCTCAAGCGCCTGACGCTCGAACTCGGCGGCAACGACGCCGCCATCGTGCTGCCCGATGCCGACCCCGAGGCCATCGCGCAGCCGCTGTTCAACGCCGCCTTCGCCAACAGCGGCCAGATCTGCATGGCGATCAAGCGCCTGTACGTGCACGAGCGCCTGCATGGCGCGGTGTGCGAGGCCCTGGCCCAGCGGGCGAAAGCGGTGGCGGTGGGCGGCGGCTTCGAGCCGGGCGTGGTGCTCGGCCCGGTGCAGAACGCGGCGCAGCACCGCATCGTGCTCGGCATCCTCGACGACGCGCGCGAGCGCGGTGCGCGCTTCCATGCGGGTGGCCAGGCGCTGGACCGGGAAGGCTATTTCATCGCGCCCACCGTGGTCAGCGGCCTCGCGGACGACAGCCGCCTGGTGGCCGAGGAGCCCTTCGGCCCGGTGCTGCCGGTGCTGAGCTTCACCGACGTGGACGAGGCGGTGCAACGCGCCAACGCCAGCCCCTACGGGCTCACCGGCTCGGTCTGGGGCCGCGATGTGCCCGCCGCGGCCCGCGTCGCGGCGCGGCTCGAGGTCGGCACCGCCAGCGTCAACCAGCACCTCTGGCTCGATGCCCAGATCCCCTTCGGGGGTGCCAAGCAATCGGGCCTGGGCAGCGAGTACGCCGCCCAGGGCCTCAAGCACTACATGCAGGCGCATGTGGTGAACGCACCGGCGTGAGGCCGCCGCCGCGCTGAGCGGGCACACCTCGATCCACCCACCCACAACATCCTTGGAGACACACCCCATGAGGTTCCACGCACTCGGCGCCATTCCCTTCGCGCTGCTGCCTTTGATCGCGTCGGCGCAGACGTCCAGCGTCGAGCTGTACGGCCGCATCGACCTGGGCGTCAACGCCATCAAATACCAGGGCGAGTCCGGCACCCGCAAGACCCTGAGCAGCGACACCTCGCTGTTCGGCCTGCGCGGCACCGAACAGCTCGGCGGCGGCCTGTCGGCCTACTTCAAGCTCGAGAGCGGCTTCCAGGCCGACACCGGCATGCAGTCCAGCACCACCGCGTTCTTCAACCGCGAGTCCTACGTCGGCCTGCGCGACGCCAAGCTCGGTGCGATCGAACTCGGCGCGCACTGGAGCCCCTTCATCTTCCTCACCGGCAAGACCGATCCCTTTGCCCGCGCGCAGACCGGCGCCCAGCTGTCGATGCTGCAGGGCTCGGCGGTGCGCGGCTACACGCCCATGCTGCCCAACTCGGTGCAGTACCTTTCGCCCACGCTGTTCGGCGGCCTGAACATGCGGCTGCTGGTCCAGATGCGCGAAGACACGCCGAACAAGAACCTCGCGGCCAGCGCCGAGTACACGGCCGACCGCCTGTACGTCGGCCTGGCGACCGACCGCATCGAGGTGGCCCGGGCCACCATCGGCGCGCCGGGCGCGGGTTATGTGTTCAGCCAGACCACCGGCCTGGGCGCCACCTACCGCTTCGACGGCTTCAAGCTGTTCGGTTACCTGCAGCACAACAAGGTCGACAGCCTGGCCTCGGCCAAGGGGTACCTGCTGGGCCTGACGGTGCCGGTGGGCGCGGGCGAGTTCCGCGCCTCCTGGATCCAGAACCAGCGCGCCACCGGCGACGCCTCCCTGTTCGCCGTGGGCTATGCGCACAACCTCTCCAAGCGCACCATGCTCTACACCTCGGCCGCCTTGCTGAACAACAGCGGCGCCTCGCGCATCGCGATGTTCCCGTCCAGTCAGGACATGGGCACCCGCGTGCCCGCGCTCGGCCAGGACCTGCGCGGCATCCAGGTGGGCATGCGCCACACGTTCTGATGAAAGAGGCCGGGGCGAGAACGCCCCGGTCGCCGGCCATGGCCGAACCGTCGTTGGGACGCTGCCACTAAAGGACCTCGTTGGTGCCCGCGCGCACCTCGATGCGACCCCAACCTCAAGCATGACGAGCCCTTCTTTTCAGCGCGTTCAACCCATCCGTCCCGATTTGACGGCCGTCAATCTGGCACAACGGTTTGACCGCATGTGCGAACAGCACTGGCTGCCCGAAGACTGGCCCAGGTTGAAGAGAGAGGCCGGGCTTCTCCTCCTCGGAGAGCAACCCGACCTTGAACTGCTGCAGCAACTCCAGCGCCACTATCAGAAGGAGCCTCTTTCTTTCCGCGGGGACTTCAGAAGCGGCGAGGAGTTGATTCGCCACCTGAACCGCGCGCTGGACGGGCTGGAGAACCTGCACGGCCCGCATGACCCTGGCCGCCTGGGCAGTCGGGTGGATGAGGTGCTGGCGATGCTCGGGGAGGGGCCTCAACACGGCCCCATTTTTCGCGATGCGGTGGCGATCGCCTTTGCGAACTTCCTGGGCTACATCGCGGGCACCGCTGTTCAAACCGCCATGGAGCACGCGTTTTGCGATGGCGGTGGCGACCTGACCTACGAAAAACGCGTGGCCGCCGAGCTGGTCAATCGAACGGTGCAGCATGGGGTGCGGTTCGCGTTGCGCGACGTGGCGATTCCGGTGGCCAAGCAGCGCCTGGGGCTGAGAACCCTGAAGGCCCCTGGCCGCGTCCATCTGTGGATTCTCATGGTGACCCTGGTGGTGTGCTCGTTCGATCAGATGGGGCTGCTTCTGTCGAGCCAGCTTCCCCCCGTTCGCCGCAGCGGGCAACGGCAACTGCCCGACGTCTGGGGCAACAGCCTGCAAACCGGGCTGTTCGCGGTCACCGACCTGCTGGCCTCGCTCACGATTGGCTACCTCACCCAGGTCGCGTTCAAAAGCTGGCACCAGCACGATCCCCAACCCTTTGTCGGCCTGCACACCAAGGGCATCACGCACGGCGTTCAGGCCGTTGGCGAAGGCCTGCTGCTGGCGGCCTGGAAGCACCACATGCACCAAGGCTTGTCTCCCAACAACCTGTGCCAGCGCGGTTCGGATTCTGTGGGCTTCCATGATTTTGTCGCCCTGTTCGATGGCATCGAAATCGGCATCTTCTGGCTGATGACCTTCATTCTTGGGTGTATGGACCGGCAGGAGGAGGCACCCCTCACCGGGTTCATCGAGCATTCCGTGAGCAACCTGTCCCTGCCGCAACGGTTGCAAAGGCACCATGGGAACGGGTCACCGGTTCCCATCGAGAGGGAGGGCAGTTCCTCTGGCATCAGCTCTGTGCCTCGCCTGCCCGTGGAGCCGGTTGAACTCCATCGGGGCGGGGCGCAACAGCCAGAGCACAACGCGGCCGACAATGGCGCTGAAACTCAGGCAGTGGGCAACGACAACCAGCACGAAGCCCTCGATGATTTCGATGTGGGTGCGGAGGAGCACGGCGGGATCGGAAACGACGGAGGTGGCGTCATGGTCAACCGCATCACGCCGCCCAATCTTCAACCGCTGAACACCTTCAAGGTGGGGCAGCGGCAACGGCCCTTTGTCTAAGCGCCCACCGCCTTCAATACCTCTTCCGCCGTGCCCGGTGCGTTCATTGCCCCGGGCCGGCCGCCGGCCTGGGCGACCGCGTCGCGCAGCGCCTCGAACACACTGATCGCCAGCATGAAGGGCGGCTCGCCCACGGCCTTGCTGCCGTGCACGTTGTCCTCGCGGTTGGCCTCGGGCCAGAGTTCGACCTTGAAGTGCGCGGGGATGTCGCCGGTGGCCGGGATCTTGTAGGTGCTGGGCGCGTGGGTCTGCAGGTAGCCCTTGTCGTTCCAGACCAATTGCTCGGTGGTGAGCCAGCCCATGCCCTGCACGAAGCCGCCTTCGATCTGGCCGATGTCGATCGCCGGGTTGATGCTGTGGCCCACGTCGTGCAGGATGTCCACCTTGAGCACGCGGCTCTCGCCGGTGAGCGTGTCGATCGCCACTTCGGTGACCGCCGCGCCGTAGGCGAAGTAGTAGAAGGGCCGGCCGGTGAGGGTGGTCTTGTCGTAGTGGATCTTGGGCGTGCGGTAGAAGCCGTCGCTCCAGAGCTGGATGCGGTTGGCGTAGGCCGCGTGCACCACCTCCTCGAAGCTGCGCGTGGTCTTGGGCGTGATCACCTGGCCGCCTTCGAAGCGCACCGCGCCCGCGCCGCAGCCGTCCAGCCCGGCGACGAAGGCCGCGAGGTTGTCGCGCACGTGGCGCGCGGCGAACTGCGCGGCGCGGCCGTTGAGGTCGGTGCCGCTGGAGGCGGCGGTGGCGCTGGCGTTGGGCACCTTGCTGGTGTCGGAGGCGGTGGAGAGCACGCGCTCGAAGGGCACGCCCAGCTCGTCGGCCACGATGGCGGCGACCTTGGTGTTGAGGCCCTGGCCCATCTCGGTGCCGCCGTGGTTCACCTGCACGCTGCCGTCGGTGTACACGTGCACCAGCGCGCCGGCCTGGTTGAACAGCGTGGCGGTGAAGCTGATGCCGAACTTCACCGGCGTGAGCGAAATGCCTTTCTTGATGACCGGGCTGTCCGCGTTCCAGGCCGCGATCTGGCCGCGCCGCTCGCGGTAGCGGCTGGTCTGCGCCAGCGTGGTCATGAGCGGCTCGAGGATGTTGTCCTCCACCGCCATCTGGTAGTGCGTGACGTTGCGGCTCTCGATGCCGTAGAGGTTGCGCAGGCGAACGTCCAGCGGGTCCCTGCCGAGCGCCTGCGCGATGTCGCTGAGGATGCGCTCGATCACGATCACGCCCTGCGGGCCGCCGAAGCCGCGGAAGGCGGTGTGGCTCTGGGTGTTGGTCTTGCAGCGGTAGCTGGAGATCGTCACGTCTTCCAGGAAGTAGGCGTTGTCGGCGTGGAAGATCGCGCGGTCGGCCACGGGGCCGGAGAGGTCGGCGCTGAAGCCGCAGTTGGCCAGCATCTCCAGGTCGAGCCCGCTGAGCAGACCGGTGTCGTCGAAGCCCACGCGGTAGTGGTAGGCGAAGGGGTGGCGCTTGCCGGTGACCATGAAATCGTCGTCGCGGTCCAGCCGCAGCTTGACCGGGCGCTGCAGCTTGCGCGAGGCCACGGCGGCCCACACCGCGAGGTGGCCGGCCTGCGTTTCCTTGCCGCCGAAGCCGCCACCCATGCGCCGGCATTCCACCGTCACCGCGTGGTTGTCGATGCCCAGCGCGTGCGACACCCAGTGCTGCACCTCGCCCGGGTGCTGGGTGCTGGAGTAGACCCACCACTGGTTCTGTTCCAGCGGCAGCACGTAGGCGATCTGGCCTTCCAGGTAGAAGTGTTCCTGGCCGCCGACCTCGAACGTGCCTTCGAGCTGGTGGGGCGCGCGCGCGAGGGCGGCGGCCGCGTCGCCGCGCTTCACGTGCACCGGGGGCAGCACGTAGCTGGCCTGGGCATGGGCCTGGTGCACCGAGAGCACGGCGGGCAGGGGCTCGATGTCGAGCTTGACCAGGCGCGCGGCGCGGCGCGCGGTCATCACGTCGTCGGCCACGACCACGGCCACCACCTGGCCGGTGAACTGCACCGTCTCGCTGGCGAACACGGGCTCGTCGTGGGCGAAGGCGGCCAGCGTGGGGTCGCCGGGGATGTCGCTGGCGCCGAAGACGCCGCGCACGCCGGGCACGGCCAGGGCGGCCGAGGCGTCCACGCCGCGCAGCCGGCCGTGGGGAACGGGGGAGCAGACCGGGGCGGCGTGCAGCGTGCCGCGCACCTCGGGGATGTCGTCGATGTAGGTGGCGCCGCCGGCCACCTGGGCGCGCGCGCTTTCATGGAAGCGCGAGACACCGGCCGCGCGCGGGCTCGCGGGCGGCACGGGGGTGGCGGGGCGGGCTTCGGCCACATCCTCGGGCGGGGCGACGGCGTCCGCGCGGGACGAGATCACCACCGGCGCGGGTGTGTTGGGGTTGTTGGGGTCGCGTGCGTTCATGCCAGTGCCTCCAGCGTTGCCGCGTTGAGGTTTTCCAGGTTGATGTGCTGCAGGCCCTGGCTCTCCAGCCAGAAGCGCTGCAGCAGGTTGCCCAGCACGGCCTGTCGGTAGGCGGCGCTGGCGCGCATGTCGGAGATCGGCTGGAACTCGGCGCGCAGCGCGGCCACGGCGGCTTTCACCGCTTCGGGCGTCCAGGGCTGGCCGCGCAGGGCGGCTTCGGTCTGGCACGCGCGCGCCGGCGTGGCGGCCACACCACCCGCGCCGATGGAGACCTGCGCCACCACGCCGTCGGTCACCGTCATCTGGATCGCGAGGCAGACGGCGGAGATGTCGTCGTCGAAGCGCTTGCTGATCTTGTAGGCCTTGAAGGTTTCCCCGGCCGTGGGGCGGGGCACCTTGATCCAGGCCAGCAGTTCGTCGGGCCGCATCACGTTGGTGCGGTAGCCGGTGTAGAGGTCTTCCAGCCGCAGTTCGCGGTGGGCGATGGCGCCGCGTTTCGCGTCCCAGCGCATCAGCACCACGCTGGCGCCCAGGCCGATCAGCAGCGGCATGGAGTCGCCGATGGGCGAGCCGTTCGCCACGTTGCCGCCCAGCGTGCCCGAGTTGCGCACCGGCAGGCCGGCGAAGCGCTGGGCGAAGGTCTGGAGCTGGGGGCGGTCTTTCACCAGGGCGGCGTAGGCGTCGGTGAGCGTCACGGCCGCGCCGATGGCGATGTGGTGGGGATAGTCTTCCACCCGACGCAGCTCGCGCACGGCGGTCACGTCCAGCACCTGAGCGAAGCGCTTGTGCATCTTGGTGACCCACAGGCCGACGTCGGTGCAGCCCGCGACCACCTGGGCCCGGGGGTGGGCGGCGCGCTGCCGCAGCAGCTCGGCCAGCCGGGTCGGGCGCAGGTAGGTGCTGCCGTCTTCCTGGTTCTTCCTGAGCGACTGGAGCGCCGCCACGGTGGCGGCCTCGTTCACGCCACAGCCCTGGGGCAGCGGCAGGCCGCCCATCTGCTGCGCGGCGTCCAGGATGGGCCGGTAGCCGGTGCAGCGGCAGAGGTTGCCGGAGAGGTCGGCCTGGGCCTGGGCGCGATCGATGCCCTGGCCGCCCTGGGTGTTCTGGTACATGCCGAACAGGCTCATGACGAAACCCGGGGTGCAGAAACCGCACTGGCTGCCGTGGCACTGCACCATGGCTTCCTGCGCCGGGTGCAGCTCGCCTTCTTCATTGGCCAGGTCCTCCACGGTCCAGACCGCCAGGCCGTTCACCGAGTGCGCCAGCCGGATGCAGCTGTTGATGGCCTTGTATTCCAGTTTCCCGTCCACCGCCTCGCCCAGCACCACGGTGCAGGCGCCGCAGTCGCCTTCGCCGCAGCCCTCCTTGGTGCCGGTGCAGTGCAGGTCTTCGCGCAGCACCTCCAGCAAGGTGCGGTCGGGGGCCACGTGGCGCAGCGTCACGGGCTGGCCGCGGCGCAGGAAGGTCAGGGTTTGTGCGGATATTTCGGTGCTCATGCGTGCCAGCATAGCGCTGCCCCCTTGGCACAACATATGCTCGGCCATATGTCCAAAATGCCCAAAACACCATTCAGTCGCATATGACAAGGGTATGAAATACATGTCCATGTTCGACAAGATTGACCTGCACCTGATCCGCGTGCTCCACACCGTGCTCACCGAGCGCAGCGTGTCGCGCGCGGCGCTGCGCCTGGGCATGTACCAGCCGGCGGTGAGTGCGGCGCTCAAACGCCTGCGCGAAATGGCCGGCGACCCCCTTCTGGTGCGCTCGGGTTCGGGCATGGTGCCCACGGTGGCGGGCTTGCGCATGATCGAGCCGGCGGCCGACATCCTGCGCAGCGCCGAGGTGCTGTTCTCCGACGCGCGCAGCTTCGAGCCCGCCACCGCGCGCCACAGCTTCAGCATCGCCGCCAGCGACTACATGGACCCGCTGTTCCTGCCGCAGCTGGTGACCCAGATCAAGAGCCAGGCGCCGAACTGCCCGATCGACATCCACCCGCTCTCGCGCGACTCCGACTACCGCAACCACCTGGCCCAGGGCGACGTGGACGTGGTGATCGGCAACTGGACGCAGCCGCCCGACGACCTGCACCTGGGCCGCCTGTTCGGCGACGAGGTGGTCTGCCTGGTCTCCCAGCAGCACCCGGCGGCGCGCCGGGGCTGGGACGTGGAGGCCTGGCTGGGCGCCGAGCACATCGCACCCACGCCCACCCACCCCGGCGCGCGCGGTTTCGTGGACGAGCACCTGGCGCACCCTGGGCCTGGTGCGCAACATCACCGCCCGCTGCCCGCATTTCGGGCTGATCCCGGCCATGGTCGCCGGCAGCCTGCTGGTGCTGACCACCGGGCGCCAGTACTGCGACCGTTTCACCGGCGTGCTGCCGGTGAAGGTGCTGCCCAGCCCGGTGGAGTTCCCGCGAATGATGTACTACCAGCTCTGGCACGAGCGCACCCACGCCTCCAAGGCCGGGCGCTGGCTGCGCGAGCAGGTCAAGAGCGTGGCCGCCTCGCTGAAGCGGCCCGACGCCGAGAGCTGACCCCACAAGACCACGAAGGAGACCCATGACCACGACACGACTGCAACTCAGCGGCATCACCAAGCGATATCCGGGCGTGGTTGCGCAACAGCGGCGTCTCGCTCACCGTGCAGCCCGGCGAGGTGCACGCCGTGCTGGGCGAGAACGGCGCCGGCAAGTCCACGCTGATGAAGATCATCTACGGCTCGGTGAAACCCGACGAGGGCACGGTGATGTTCAACGGCCGGCCGGTGCACATCCGCAACCCGCAGGAGGCGCGCGCCCTGGGCATCAGCATGGTGTTCCAGCACTTCAGCCTGTTCGACACGCTCACCGTGGCCGAGAACGTCTGGCTCGGCCTGGACAAGTCGCTCACGCTGCCCGAGGTGAGCGCGAGCATCACCGCCAAGGCCACCGAGTACGGGCTGGACATCGACCCCTCGCGCCCGGTGCACACGCTCTCGGTGGGCGAAATGCAGCGGGTGGAGATCATCCGCGCGCTGCTGACCAACCCGCAGCTGCTGATCCTGGACGAGCCGACCTCGGTGCTCACGCCGCAGGCGGTGGAAAAGCTCTTCGTGGTGCTGCGCAAGCTCGCGGCCGAGGGCTGCAGCATCCTCTACATCAGCCACAAGCTGCACGAGATCCGCGAGCTGTGCACCGCCTGCACGGTGCTGCGCGGCGGCCAGGTCACGGGCGTGTGCGACCCGCGCCAGGAAAGCAACGCCTCGCTCTCGCGCCTGATGATCGGCGCCGAACCGCCCGCGCTGGAGGTGCGCGAGCTGCACGCCGGCGCGGCGGTGCTGGAGGTGAACGGCCTCACGCTGCAGAGCGACGACCCGTTCGGCACGCACCTCAATGGCATCGCGCTCACGGTGCGCGCGGGCGAGGTGGTGGGCATCGCGGGCGTCTCGGGCAACGGCCAGAGCGAGCTGCTCTACGCGCTCTCGGGCGAGGACCGCCGCGCGCCGGCCGGCAGCATCCGCCTGGGTGGGCAGGACGTGTCGCACGCCGGCCCGGGCCGGCGGCGCGCCCAGGGCCAGCACTTCGTGCCCGAGGAGCGCCTGGGCCGGGGCGCCGTGCCCACGCTCTCGCTGTCGCACAACCTGCTGCTCTCGCGCAAGGACGCGCTGGGCTCGGGCGGCTGGATCCGCGTGGGCGCGCTCAAGGCGCAGGCGGCCGACATCATCGCGCGCTACAAGGTCAAGGCCAACGGGCCGGACGCGGCGGCCAAGTCGCTCTCGGGCGGCAACCTGCAGAAGTTCATCGTCGGCCGCGAGATCGAGGCCAGGCCCAAGCTGCTCATCGTGAGCCAGCCCACCTGGGGCGTGGACGTGGGCGCGTCCGCGCAGATCCGCGGCGAGATCCTCAAGCTGCGCGACGCGGGCTGCGCGGTGCTGGTGGTGAGCGAGGAGCTCGACGAGCTGTTCGAGATCAGCGACCGCCTGCACGTGATCGCCAAGGGGCGCCTGTCGCCCAGCCTGGACCGGGCCGAAGCCACCATCGAGCGCATCGGCGAATGGATGTCCGGGCTCTGGGACACGGCCGCCACCCACCACAAGAAAGAGGAGACCGCCCATGCTGCGGCTTGAAGTCCGTCCCCAACCCTCGGCGCGCTGGGGCTACGCCTCGCCGCTGCTGGCCCTGCTGATCACCGTGGTGATCGGCGTCATCCTGTTCGCCGTGCTGGGCAAGGACCCGGTGCGCGGCCTGCAGGTGTTCTTCTGGGAGCCGATCAAGAGCACCTACGCGCTGTCCGAACTCATGGTGAAGGCCACGCCGCTGCTCGTCATCGCGCTCGGGCTGGCGGTGTGTTTCCGCTCCAACGTGTGGAACATCGGCGCCGAGGGGCAGTACATCATCGGCGCGATCTTCGCGGCCGGCGTGGCGCTCACCGCCGACAAAAGCACCGGCGCGTGGATCGTGCCCGCCGTGCTGGTGGCCGGCGTGCTGGGCGGCATGTTCTGGGCCGGCATCACCGCGCTGCTGCGCGACCGCTTCAACGCCAACGAGATCCTCGTGAGCCTGATGCTGGTCTACGTGGCGGTGCAGGTGCTCAACTTCCTGGTCTATGGCCCGTGGAAGGACCCCATGGGCTACAACTTCCCGCAGACCAAGACCTTCGAGTCGGTCACGCAGATCCCGAAGCTGATGCAGGGCTCTCGCGTGACCATCGGCCTGCTGATCGCGCTGGCCGGCGTGGCGGCGGTGTGGGTCTTCCTGTTTCGCACCTACGCGGGCTATGCCCAGCTGGTGGGCGGCCTGGCGCCCGCGGCGGCGCGCTACGCGGGCTTTTCCTCGCGCAAGGCGCTGTGGATCGCGCTGCTGACCTCGGGTGGCGCGGCCGGCCTGGCCGGCGCGCTGGAGGTGGCCGGCCCGATCGGCCAGCTCACGCCCTATGTGCCGGCGGGCTACGGCTTCGCGGCCATCATCGTCGCCTTCGTGGGGCGGCTGCACCCGGTGGGCATCGTGTTCTCGGCCATTCTCATGAGCATGTTCTACATCGGCGGCGAACTCGCGCAGTCGCGCCTGGGCCTGCCCAAGTCGATCACCGGGGTGTTCCAGGGCCTGCTGCTGTTCGCGCTGCTGGCCTGCGACACCCTGATCGCCTACCGCCTCGTCTGGAAAAAGTGAGCAAGACATGGAATCCATCGCACTCCTGATCGCCGCCTCGCTCAACGCGGGCACCGTGCTGGCCATTGCTTCGCTGGGCCTGCTCATCAACGAAAAAGCCGGCATCGTCAACCTCGGCGCCGAGGGCATGATGCTGTGCGCCGCGCTGGCCGGCTTCGCCACCGTGGTCCACACCGGCAGCACCACGCTGGGCTTCGCGGCCGGCATGGCGGCCGGGGCCCTGCTCGCGGCCATCTTCGGCGGCCTCGTGATCTGGCTCAACACCAACCAGTACGCCACGGGCCTGGCGCTCAGCCTGTTCGGCGCGGGCTTCTCGGCCTTCGCCGGCACCCGTTACGTGCAGGAAAAACTGCCCGAGCAGACCCGCCACGCGATCCCGCTGCTGGGCGACATCCCGCTGATCGGCCCCGCGCTGTTCCGCCACCACCCCATGGTCTATATCTGCGTGGCGCTGGTGATCGGCCTGATCTGGTTCCTGTACCGCACGCGCGCCGGCCTGGTGCTGCGCAGCGTGGGCGAGAGCCCCGAGTCCTCGCACGCGCTGGGCTACCCGGTGCGCCGCATCCGCCTGGTGGCGGTGATGGCCGGGGGCGCGCTCTGCGGCCTGGCCGGTGCCTATGTGTCTACCGTGTACACACCGCTCTGGGTGGAGGGCATGATCGCCGGCAAGGGCTGGATCGCGCTGGCGCTGACCACCTTCGCCACCTGGCGGCCGGCCCGCGTGCTGCTGGGGGCCTACCTGTTCGGTGGCGTGACCATGCTGCAGTTCCACCTGCAAGGCATCGGCGTCAACGTGCCCAGCCAGTTCCTGACCATGATGCCCTACATCGCCACCATCGTCGTGCTGGTCCTGATCTCGCGCAACCCGACGTGGATCCGCATCAACATGCCGTCCTCGATCGGAAAACCCTTTTACCCGGGCGCATAATCTTTTCTGTTTTTTGCATAGTTTCCGCTCCACCCTTTCCCAACAAAGAGGTTACCCATGACAGACCTGAGCAAACGTTCCCTGATGAAGGTTGCCGCCTTGACCGCGCTGACCAGCGCCGTCCTGATCGGCTGCGGCAAGAAGGAAGAGGCCGCCGCGCCCGCCGCGCCCGCACCCGCTGCGGCCGAGGCACCGAAGGCCGCACCGCTGAAGATCGCGTTTGCCTACGTCGGCCCGGTGGGCGACGGCGGCTGGACCTTCGCGCACGACAACGGCCGCAAGGCGCTGGAGAAGGAATTCGGCGACAAGATCGTGACCAGCTTCGTCGAGAACGTGCCCGAGAGCGCCGACGCCGAGCGCGTGATCCGCGACCTGGCCGGCCAGGGCAACAAGCTGGTGTTCGGCACCACCTTCGGCTACATGGAGCCCATGCTCAAGATCGCGCCCGACTTCAAGGACGTGAAGTTCGAGCACGCCACCGGCTACAAGACCGCCGAGAACCTGCGCACCTACGACAGCCGCACCTACGAAGGCGCCTACATGGCCGGCGTGATCGCGGGCAGCATGACCAAGTCCAACACCCTGGGTGTGGTGGCGTCCATCCCAATCCCCGAGGTGATCCGCAACATCAACAGCTTCACGCTGGGCGCGCAATCGGTGAACCCCAAGGTCAAGACCAAGGTGGTCTGGGTCAACGGCTGGTTCGACCCACCGAAGGAAACCGAAGCCGCGACCTCGCTGATCAACGGCGGCGCCGACATCCTGTTCCAGAACACCGATTCGTCGGCCGTGCTGCAGACCGCCGAGAAGCTGGGCAAGCGCGCCTTCGGCTGGGACTCCGACATGACCGCCTACGGCCCCAAGGCCCACCTGGGTTCGGCCGTGATCAACTGGGCGCCGTACTACATAAAGGCCACCAAGGACGTGCTGGAAGGCACCTGGTCCACCGGCGGCGTGTGGTGGGGCGTGAAGGAAGGCGCGATCGACATGGTCTCCGTCGCCGAAGACGTGCCGGCCGAAGTCAAGGCCAAGCTCGACACCGTGCGCGCCGGCCTGAAGGACGGCAGCTTCTCGATCTGGAAGGGCCCGATCCTGGGTTCGGACGGCAAGGAAGTGCTGGCCAAGGACGCGGTCGCCGACGACAAGTTCCTCGGTGGCATCAAGTTCTACGTGAAGGGCGTTGAAGGCAAAGTGCCGAATTGACCCACCCCTGCCGCGCTTCGCGCGACCCCCTCGAGGGGGCGGCGCGTGCGGGCCGGCAGAGCCGGACCCGCCGTGCCCTGGAAAAAGAAAGCCGCCTCCGGGCGGCTTTCTTGTTGGAGTGGACCCACGATGATCGAACCACAACTCTGGCACCCCGTGATCGCCTCGCACCAGGTGCGCGACCAGCCCGTGGCCTGTTCGCTGCTCGGGCAGGCGCTGGTGCTCTGGCGCGAGCAGGCGCACGACACCCACCGCGTGCATGCCTGGGCCGACCGCTGCCCGCACCGGGGCGCCCGGCTCTCGCTGGGCCGGGTGCTGATCGGCCTGCACGGCACCCGCCTGGAGTGCCCGTACCACGGCTGGCAATTCGGCGGCGAGGGCCGCTGCCAGCACGTGCCCGCCGCGCCCGACTTCGTGCCGCCGGCCAGCCACTGCGCCACCCCGTTCGAGGCGCGCGAGCAGCACGGCCTGGTGTGGGTGCGGCTGCAGCCACCGTCCCAGACCCTCGCCGCGCCGCTGGCCGACCCGCCCGCGTTCGCGCCGGGCGACGACCCGGCCTGGCGCACCGTGCTGTGCGGCCCCTACGAACTCAACACCAGCGCGCCGCGCCTGGTGGAGAACTTTCTGGACCTGAGCCATTTCGGTTTCGTGCACGAAGGCTGGCTGGGCGAACGCGGCCACGCGCAGGTGCAGACCGGCGCGGTGGAAGAGGGCGAGGCCGGCCTGGTGGTGCGCGACGCCCGGGCCTGGCAGCCGCGCGCCTACGCCGGGGCGGACGCGGGCGCCTGGATCGCCTACCGCTATGACGTGCCGCACCCCTTCGCCGCCATCCTGCGCAAGGACGCCACCGAGGGCGACCCGGTGAGCAACGCGATCGCGCTCTTCATCCGGCCCGACGGCCACGAACTCTGCACCGCCTGGTTCGTGATGGCCGACGCGCGGCGATGCCTCGACCGACCAGGAACTGGTCGCCTTCCAGGACGCGGTGTTCGCGCAGGACCGCCCGGTGGTGGAATCGCAGTCGCCGCGCGCGCTGCCGGTGGGCCGCACCACCCCCGTGACCGAGGTGCACGGCCCGGCCGACCGCGTCTCCAGCGCCTACCGCCGCTACCTGAAACGCCTGGACATCGCACTGGGCACCTGCTGACCGAAGGACGTGACATGACCATGACCCCCACCCAACTCGCCGCTGCCATCCCCAAGGCCGAGCTGCACATGCACATCGAGGGTTCGCTGGAACCCGAACTGATCTTCGCGCTGGCCCAGCGCAACGGCCTGAGCCTGCCCTACGCCAGCGTGGACGCGCTGCGCGAGGCCTACGCCTTCACCAACCTGCAGAGTTTCCTGGACATCTACTACGCCGGCGCCAGCGTGCTGCTGCACGAGGCCGACTTCCACGACATGGCCTGGGCCTACTTCCTGCGCGCCAAGGCCGACAACGTGGCGCACGCCGAGCTCTTCTTCGACCCGCAGACCCACACCGCGCGCGGCGTGCCCATGGCCACGGTGATCCAGGGCCTGGCCAGCGCCTGCGCGCGCGCCCAGGCCGAGCTGGGCGTGAGCGCGGCGCTGATCCTGTGCTTCCTGCGCCACCTGAGCGAGGAAGATGCCTTCCAGACGCTGGAAGCCGCCTTGCCTTACCGCCAGCACTTCATCGGCGTGGGCCTGGATTCGAGCGAGGTCGGCCACCCGCCGTCCAAGTTCTCGCGCGTCTTCGCGCGCTGCCGCGAGCTGGGCTTCCATGTGGTGGCGCACGCGGGCGAAGAGGGCCCGCCGGCCTACATCTGGGAAGCACTGAACGACCTGAAGACCGAGCGCATCGACCACGGCGTGCGCTCGCTGGAAGACCCGGACCTGGTCGCCGAACTGGCGCGGCGGCGCATCCCGCTCACGGTGTGCCCACTCTCCAACCTCAAGCTCTGCGTGGTGAACGACCTGAAGGACCACCCGATGAAGCGCCTGCTCGACGCCGGCCTGTGCGCCACCGTCAACTCCGACGACCCGGCCTACTTCGGCGGCTACATGAACGCCAACTTCGTGCAGACCGTGCAAGCGCTGGACCTCACGCGCGAAGACGTGAGCACCCTGGCTCGCAACAGTTTCGAGGCCAGCTTCGTGAGCGCGGCGCGGCGCGCGGAACTCATGGCCTTGCTGGACGGCGCGGTCGCTGGCTGAACGGGCCGTGCCATGACCCAACCGAGGTTTCTGGTCGTGGCGATGCCCTCGCCAATGAACAGGGCGGCGTTGAAGAGCGCGCTCGAGATCTCGGGGCTGAAGGCCCCGCTGGACGGCGCGATGTTCGATCCGGCGAACTGGCACGAGTCGCTACAGCATCAGTTACTGGGCGCCATCCGCCCGAGCGACCCACTGGATCCGCCCGATCCAGTGGACCATCGACGAACTCTTCCTGGTCGAAGGACACCGGGTGGGCGACCACGATGAGCACTACCGCTACGACGTGATCGGAAGCTGGCTGCTGCAGCCCGCCCGGCAGCTGGATCTGTTTGATGGCCCCGGGCCCGGGTAAAATCACGCCCCAGCGAGCCCGGTGCTTCCCCGGCTCGCTTTTTCATTCACGGAAGCCATGTAGAGGACCACCATGTACAAAAACCTCGTGGCCCGGTGCGCGTGCGCACTGGCGGCTGCCAGCTTTTTATTTCCCTTTTCCACCCCCGCCCAGGCACAGACGCCGCCGCTCAAGGCCGCGTTCGTCTACGTGACGCCGCTGACCGAAGCCGGCTGGGTGCGCCAGCACGAGCAGGCCCGGCTCGCCGTGCAGGCCGCCCTGGGCAACAAGGTCGAGACACGCTACGTGGAGAACGTGGCCGAAGGCGCCGACGCCGAGCGCGTGATCCGCGATCTGGCGCAGCAGGGCCACCGCATCATCTTCACGCCCAGCTTCGGCTACATGGAGCCCACGCTCAAGGTGGCGCGCGAGTTCCCGGACGTGAAGTTCGAGTCCATCACCGGCTACAAGACCGCGCCCAACGTCGCCACCGCCAACGCGCGCTACTACGAGGGCCGCTACCTGGCCGGTGTGGCTGCGGGCCGCATCGCCGACGCAGGCGGGCTACATCGCCGGTTTCCCGATCCCCGAGGTGATCCAGGGCGTCAACGCCTTCACCCTGGGCATGCGCTCGGTCAACCCGCGCGCCACCGTCAAAGTGGTGTGGCTGGGTGAGTGGTTCAACCCGCCGCGCGAGCGCGACGCGGCCATGACGCTGATGAACCAGGGCGCCGAGGTGCTGGCCTTCCACACCGGCTCCACCGCCGTGATGGTGGCCGCACAGGAGCGCGGCAGGCTCGCCGTGGCCTACCACTCCGACATGCGCCGCTTCGGGCCCGATGCGCAGATCGCCGCCGTGACCCACCTCTGGGGCGACTACTACACCCGCCGCGTGCAGGCCGTGCTGGACGGCACCTGGCAGAGCGCGAGCGTCTGGGGCGGGGTGAAGGAGGGCATGATCCGCGTCGACAGCTTCGGCAGCAAGGTGCCAGCCAAGGTGCGCGACGAGGTGCAGGCGCGCCAGGCCGACATGGCCGCGGGCAAGCTCGCGGTGTTCGCGGCGCGCAAGACCGCCGTGCGCGATAACCAGGGCAAGACCGTCATCGAAGCCGGCAAGGCGCTCGACGACGGGCAGATCCTGGGCATGAACTGGCTGGTCGAAGGCGTGCAGGGTTCGGTCGAGCGCTGAAGCCGCGCGGGCCCACCGCCGGCGCGGCGGTATGGGCCTTATCGGCGGCGCGATATGCCCGGGCGAGCCCCAGGCGTTAAGCTGCGCGGCATGAACGCCTACCGTGCCGCCCTCCTGCGTTTCGACGACCAACAACGCCCTGTCTACGACGCCGATGGCCTGCTGGTCGTCGGCCCCGACGCGCAGGGTCGGCGCGTGGTGCGCGCCGCGGGCGACCACGCCGCGCTGATCGGCAACTTTCCCGGCGTGTCGGTGGAAGACCTGAGCGGAAAACTGATCGCGCCGGGCTTCATCGACATGCACGTGCACTACCCGCAGACGGACGTGATCGGCGCGCCCGCGGCCGGCTTGCTGCCCTGGCTGGAGAACTACACCTTCCCGCACGAGTCGCGCTTTCACGAGCCGGAGCACGCGCGCGAGGTGGCGGCCTTCTTCCTGGACGAACTGGCGCGCAACGGCGTGACCACCGCGCTCACCTTCGCGACCTCGCACCCGGCCTCGGTCGACGCGATGTTCGAGGCAGCGCGCTCGCGCGGCCTGCGCTTCATCACCGGCAAGGTGCTGCAGGACCGCCACAGCCCCGATGGCGTGCGCGACCAGACCGAACAGAGCCTGATCGACACCGAGGCGCTGATCCAGCGCTGGCACGGCGTGGACCGCCTGGGCTACGCGATCACGCCGCGCTTCGCGCCCACCAGCACGCCCGAACAGCTGCGCGGCGCGGGCGAGCTGGCGGCGAAGCACGGTGACGTGTGGATTCAATCGCACGTGGCGGAAAACCTCGACGAGGTGCGCTGGGCGGCCGAGCTGTTCCCGAAGTCGCGCAGCTACCTGGGCGTGTATGGCGACTTCGGCCTGCTGCGGCAGCGCGCGGTGTACGCCCATTGCATCCACCTCGACCAGGCCGACCGCGTGCTGATGGCCGCCACCGGCACCACCGCCGCCGTGAGCCCGACCAGCAACCAGTTCCTGGGCAGCGGCTTCTTCGACTACCTCGCCGCCGACGCGGCGGGCATGGGCTACGGCCTGGCGAGCGACGTGGGCGGTGGCACCAGCTTCTCGCCGTTCCGCACCATGCTCGCGGCCTACTGCGTGGGCCGTGAGGGCCAGACCAAGCAGGGCCTGAGCCTCACCCCGGGGCAGCTGTGGTGGCAGCACACGGCGGGCGCGGCGCGCGCGCGCTGGGGCTCGAAGGCGTGGTGGGCAACCTGCAGCCCGGCCACGAGGCGGATTTCGTGGTGCTCGACCCGCAGGCCACCCCCCTGCTGGCGCGCAAGACCTCGCAGGCGGACAGCCTGGACGAGCTGCTGTTCGCGCTGATCGTGCTGGGGGACGATCGGGTGGTGGCGCGCACGATCATCGCTGGCAGCTGATCTCGATCGCGGCTTGGGCGTGTCGTTTTTGCGC
This sequence comes from Hydrogenophaga sp. UC242_50, assembly GCF_042697355.1. Taxonomy (NCBI): domain Bacteria; kingdom Pseudomonadati; phylum Pseudomonadota; class Betaproteobacteria; order Burkholderiales; family Comamonadaceae; genus Hydrogenophaga; species Hydrogenophaga sp. UC242_50. Next base: position 4,687,959 of record NZ_CP170553.1, on the reverse strand, counting down.
TTATTTCTCGACCTAGGGAATGTCCCAGTCTGCGGGTTCCAATGATCTGAATTTGGAAACGAAGCGACGTTATTTGGGATTCAAGTGCACTTTGTTCGGGGCCGCCCTTTGCCCGAGGGGGGCTGGGCTGTTGTGGTGAACAGAACGCCCCCTTAGCATCGCCCTGCCAATTTTTTGGGAGGTGCGATTTGAGCTCACTGGCCGCTGGTTTGTTCGCGAGGTACCGCTCGCATCACGACATGAACAGGTCGTTCCTGGTGTGGATGGGGGCTCTGGGGAGCCTGGCCTTCCCGCTCTTCTATCTGCTGCGTTTCACGGGGCAACTCCCGCCGCGCTACGACGATCTGGCGCTCAGGGCCATCGCCACCCTGTTGTGCCTGGCACTGGCTTTGCGCCCGTGGTGGCCCGCGAGGGCCAAGCCGTTCTACCTCGCGCATGCCTACTTCACGTCGGTCTACTGCCTGGCGTTTCTGCAGACGTTCACGACCCTGAAGAATCAGGGCGACAGCTTTTCTTTCGTGAACATGGTGATCGGTGCGGTGTGTGTCATTCTGGTCGCCGATTGGCGCAATGCCGTGGTGATGCTGGTCGCCGGATACGCCCTTGGGGCGCTCGCGTTCTGGGCATCACAACCCGGCATCGCGTTCACGCCGGACGTCTGGATCTGGCTGCCCGCGCCGACGCTGCTGTTCGTGGCCGGTGCGTTGTCCCATTTCGAAAGAAGGCAGGCTGAGCTGGCGCGCCATCGCCTGTACATGAGCTTCGCGGGTTCCATCGCGCACGAGATGCGCGGGCCCATGCAGAAGATCCAGGGTGTCTTCGACACCCTGGAGCGCGACTTCCTGCGCCTGGGGTCATCCCAGTCCTCGGTGTCCCACACGCGCGAGCAGGTCATGGCGATGGTGCGGGTGATGAACGAGGGCCGCAACGCGATCAAGCTGGGTCTGCAGTCGATCACGGTGACGCTGCAGCAGCTCAAGAGCAGGGCCTTCGATGCCTCGGGTTTCACCTGGCTCTCGGCGGCGGTGTGCACCGAGCGCGCGGTGAGCGATTTCGGCTACGAGAGCGAGGCGCAGCGCGAGCGGGTGCGCCTGGCGGAGGTGGCCGACTTCACGTTCAAGGGCGATGAAACCCTCCTGACGCTGATCCTGTTCAACCTCATCAAGAACGCGCTGTATTACCTGCCGGCCTGTCCCGACGTCATGGTGACGGTGACCGTGGATGCGCAGTGCATCACGGTGCGCGATACAGGGCCGGGCATCGCACCGGAAAAGATGGAGCACCTGTTCGAGGACTTCCAGACCTCCGGCAAGGCTGATGGCACGGGTTTGGGGTTGGCGTTTTGCCGGCGCGCCATGCGCGCCTTCGGCGGGGAGATCACCTGCGCATCGCGGTTGGGCGAGTTCACGGCGTTCACGCTGTCGTTTCCCGCGGTGGCGCAGGCGGAGGCCCGGGCCCACGCCGAAGAAGCCATGCGGCATGCCGCGCGGTTGCTGCGCGGCGCCCGCGTGCTGCTGGTGGATGACGATCCGATCCGGCGCCGCGCCACCCTGGCCCAACTCCTGGCCCTGGTGGGCAGCAGCAGCATCGACGAGGCCGGCAACGGCGCTCAGGCGCTGGACCTGCTTCGCCTGGCCTCGGACGTGCCTTATGACCTCGTCGTGATGGACCTCCACATGCCGGTGCTCGATGGTTGTGACACCGTGCGCCAGATCCGCCTGGGGGCCGCCGCCGGGCATGAACAGGTGCCGGTGCTGGCACACAGTGTCCAGCCGGCGACCGAGGCCCGCGCGCAAGCCCGCGAAGCGGGCATGGACGGGTTCCTGAGCGCGCCTTGCAGCCTGCCTGAGATGGCCGGCGCGATCGTGAGCCTGCTCAAGGACCAGCCCTTGCGCCACAGCGCCAAGGACCCGGCGCCCTTCATGGGCAGCTCCGTGCTGCTGGCGGAGGACAACGCCGTGAACCGCGCCATCGTCAAAGGCTACCTGAAGGACATGGGGTTGGAGGTGGTGGAGGCGCAGCAGGGGCAGGACGTCCTGCAGTTCCTCAAGGCGGGCGTGCGGCCGGCCGTGATCCTGATGGACGTGGAGATGCCCGTGCTCGGCGGCATGGAGACGACGCGGCAGCTGCGCGCGATGGCCGATGGGGTGCGCAACATTCCCGTGGTGGCGCTCACCGGGCATGCCTCGCCGGAGCACAGGCAGGCGGCGCGGGACGCGGGCATGGACGGCTTTCTCACCAAGCCCGTGAACGTGGTGGCCTTGCGCGGGGAGCTGGCCCGCCTGATCGGCGAGCGTCCGGTGGGTGAGGCCCAGGCGGCGGGCGCGTCGCCGTCGCCCGCGCGCCTGGCGGGGGCGACCATCGATGGGCCCTTGCTGGATGACGAACGTGTCGAGCAGCTCAAGAGCATGAACATCATGGTGAACCTGCTGCCCGATGGCCTGGCCCAGGCCCGGCGGCACATTGCCAATCTGGAGGACGCTGTGCGGCGCAACGACCTGAAAAGCGCACGCCAGGCGCTGCATTCGCTGGCCGGCCTGAGTGGCGAAATGGGGGCTCACGCCATGTCCGAGACCGCGAAGCAGCATTCGCGCGTGGTCGAGAGCAACGCCTGGCCGTTCGAGCCGAACTGGCTGGCGCGGTTCAACACGCTCTTCCTCGAATCCGAACAGGCCTTGCTCACGAGCTTTGCCCTGCGCAAGACCTCACCGTCCTAGCCCGTTAAAGCGGCGACGCGGGTTCAGTTGTAGGTCAGTGCCCGCGCCTTGCCCCAGAACACGCGGTACATGTAGATGGTGTAGATGATGATCACTGGCAGCGTGATGGCCACGCCGATGAAGATGACGGTGAGCGAGCCGGTGGACACGGCCGCCTGCCACACGTTCATGCGGCCGATCACGATGTCGGGGAAGATGCTGTACGCCAGGCCGAAGAAGGCCAGCACGAAGATCAGCACGGTGGCCGCGAACACCACCCAGCCGTAACCCGCCTTCACCACATTGGGGTGCGTGACCACCCAGCGCACCGCGAAGAAGGCGATCGCGCAGCTCAGGGGGATCGGCATCAGGCCGAACACCTCGGGCACGCTGAACCACTTCGCCACCACGCCGGGGTTCACCAGCGGCGTTGCGCACCGAGATCGCGACCAGCGCAAAACCCATGGGCCACAGCACGCGGGCCGCCCAGCGCACCGCGTGGGCCTGCAGCTCGCCTTCGGTCTTCATGATCAGCCAGCCCGCGCCGAGCAGGATGTAGGCCGCCGGCAGCGTGAGCGCGATGCCCAGGCTGAACGCCAGGCCCAGCCAGCCCTTGTCGAAGCCTGTGATGTAGCTGCCCAGCATCCAGCCCTGCGAGGCGCTGGCGAGCAGCGAGCCGACGAAGAAGGCGCGGTTCCAGAACGGCACGTATTTCGTGGGCGCCTTCACACGGAAGTCGAACGCCACGCCGCGCAGGATCAGGCCGATCAGCATCACGGCCACCGGCAGGTAGAGCGCCTGCAGCACCAGCCCGTGCGCCATCGGAAAGGCCACCAGCAGCACGCCGACACCGAGCACCAGCCAGGTTTCGTTGGCGTCCCAGAACGGGCCGATGCTGGAGATCATGGTGTCCTTCTGCTCCTTGCTCTCGGCCAGGGGCAGCAGCAGGCCCACGCCGAGGTCGTAGCCGTCGAGGATCACGTAGGCCAGCAGGGCCAGGCCCATCACGGCCAGGAAGATCAGGGGGAGCACTTCGGCCCAGGTGGTCATGTTCATGGGGTGTTCTCCGTTCGGTCAGACGCCGGCCTTGCCGAGTTCGGCGCCGTGGGGTGCTTCGGGGGCATGTTTGAACGGGTGTTCGGCCATGTACTTGAGCACGCCGACGTAGGTGATGAGCAGCAGGCCGTACACGATGAGGTAGGCCGTGAGCGTGACCGCGATCATGGGCGAGGGGGTGTTGGTGACCACGTCGGCGGTGCGCAGGTGGCCGTAGACGAGGAAGGGCTGGCGGCCGATCTCGGTGACGTACCAGCCCGACAGCGTTGGCCAGCCAGCCCGAGAAGGTCATGCCCGCCAGCACGTACAGCGCGGGCTTGGGCAGGTCCAGCGAGCCCTGCGCCTGGCGGCGCCGGCGCCAGAGCATCCAGGCCGAGGCCCAGGCCACGACCAGCATCAGCGTGCCCACGCCGACCATCACGCGAAAGGCCCAGAAGATCGGCGCCACCGGCGGGTGGGCGTTCGGGAATTCGTTGAGGCCCTTGAGTTCGGCGTCGGCGTCGTGCGCCAGGATCAGGCTCGCCATCTTGGGAATCTTCACCGCGTAGTGCGTGGTGCCGGCGGCCTCGTCGGGAATGCCGAACAGCGTGAGCGGCGCGCTCTTCTCGGTGTGCCAGATGCCCTCGAGCGCCGCGATCTTGGCGGGCTGGTGCTCCAGCGTGTTCAGCCCGTGCATGTCGCCGGCCAGGAACTGCAGCGGCATCGCACCGAGGCGGCGATGATGGCCGTGCGCAAGGCCTTGTGCGTGCCGCCGGTGGCGCTGCCCTTGATGAGCTGCCAGGCGCAGAGGCCGGCGATGAGGAACGAGGCCGTGAGCGCCGAGGCCAGCAGCTTGTGCGCCAGGCGGTAGGGGAAGGAGGGGTTGAACACCACGGCGAACCAGTCGACCGCGACGAACTTGCCGTCCACGATCTCGAAGCCCGCGGGTGTCTGCATCCACGAATTCAGGCTCAGGATCCAGAACGCCGACATGGTGGTGCCGAAGGCCACCAGGAAGGTGGCGGCCAGGTGCACGCGCTCGCTCACGCGGCCCCGGCCGAACAGCATGATGCCCAGGAAGCTGGCCTCCAGGAAGAAGGCGGTCAGCACCTCGTAGCCCAGCAGCGGGCCCGCGATGTTACCGGCCCGTTCCATGAAGCCGGGCCAGTTGGTGCCGAACTGGAAGCTCATCACGATGCCGGAGACCACGCCGAGCGCGAAGCTCAGCGCGAACACCTTGGTCCAGAAGTAGTAGGCCTCTTCCCATGCCGGGTCGCGCGTCTTGATGTGGCGGATGCGGAAGTACAGCAGGAACCAGCCCATCGCGATCGTGATGGTCGGGAACAGGATGTGAAAGCTGATGTTCGCCGCGAACTGGATGCGCGAGAGGAGCAGGGCGTCCATGGGGGTTCTCCGTGGGGTTCTTGTCTGGTGGGGGTCAGGCCGCGTCGGGCAATTTCTCCGGGCGCGCGCTGCGGCCCGCCGCCTTGCCCGTGAGGCGGTCCTTGAGTTCGAGCACGCGCGTGACGGTCGCGCCCATGCCCATCAGCTGCATCGCGGTTTCGGGGGCCAGCTTCTGCACGTCGTCGAACCAGGTCATGAGCCGGTCGATCAGGTCGTGCATCTCGCGCATGCGGGCCTGCGCGTGGCGCTCGGCGTCGGTCTTGGGCGTTTCCAGCAGCGCGGTGCGCAGCATGGACAGGGTGGGCTCCACTTCGCGGCGGCGGCGCTCCTCGGCCAGCACGCGGAAGATTTCCCACACATCGGCCGGCGCCTCGAAGTACTCGCGCCGGTCGCCCGGCTGGTGGCGCAGGCGCACCAGCCGCCAAGCCTGCAATTCCTTCAGGCCCATGCTCACGTTCGAGCGCGAGAACTCCAGCGTCTCGGCGATCTCGTCGGCGTTGAGCGCGTTGGGTGAAATGAAGAGCAGGGCGTAGATCTGCCCCACGGTGCGGTTGATGCCCCAGCGGCTGCCCATTTCCCCGAAGTGGGCAACGAACTCGCGGTTGAGGGGCGGAAGATGGTCTTGCAGTGGCATGCCCGGAAATGTAGCTGGTTCGGCCTGAGTTTTCAGTAATTACTGAAATTCCGGTAATTTCCTGGGGGCTCTCCGCGATCCGGGACCGGTGGGCGCGCCACCTACAATCGCGCCCCATGAGCATCAAAAGCGACAAATGGATCCGCCGCATGGCCGAACAACACGGCCTGATCGAACCGTTCGAGCCCAACCAGGTGCGGGCGGTGGATGGCAAGAAGGTGATCAGCTACGGCACGTCGAGCTACGGCTACGACATCCGTTGCGCGCCGGAATTCAAGGTGTTCACCAACATCCACAGCACGGTGGTGGACCCGAAGAACTTCGACGAGAACAGCTTCGTGGACATCAACAAGGACGTCTGCGTGATCCCGCCCAACAGCTTCGCGCTGGCGCGCACGATGGAGTACTTCCGCATCCCGCGCAACGTGCTCACCATCTGCCTGGGCAAGAGCACGTATGCGCGCTGCGGCATCATCGTCAACGTCACGCCCTTCGAGCCCGAGTGGGAAGGTTATGTGACGTTGGAGTTCAGCAACACCACGCCGCTGCCGGCCAAGATCTACGCGGGCGAGGGTTGCGCCCAGGTGCTGTTCTTCGAAAGCGACGAGGTCTGCGAGACCTCCTACAAGGACCGGGGCGGCAAGTACCAGGGCCAGGTCGGCGTGACCCTGCCCAAAGCTTGACGGTTCGCGCGCCTTGACCCAGGTCAAGGCGGCCGGGCAACCCGGTCGATAGCATGCCGGGCATGTCACGCAACCCGCCCGGCTTCTCTTCTCCCGCCCCCATCCCCGCTGGCCAGCCGCTGCCGCACCGCAAGGTGATCCGGGGCTGGCTCGCCCCGCTCGTCGAGCGGCGCACCGCGCGCGCCATCGCGCTGCTGGTGTTCGACTGGGTGGTCTTCGCCGCGCTCATGGCCGGCACCGTGTGGTTCGCTGCCGTGTGGGCCAAGCTGCTGTGCGGCCTGGCGGCGGGCTTCATGATCGGGCGGCTGTTCATCATCGGCCACGACGCCTGCCACCAGAGCTACACGCCGCACCGGGGGCTGAACCGCGTGCTGGGCCGCATCGCCATGCTGCCCTCGCTCACGCCCTACAGCCTGTGGGAAGTGGGGCACAACGTGGTGCACCACGGCTACACCAACCTCAAGGGCGTGGACTTCGTGTGGGCGCCGCTCACGCGCGAGGAGTTCGCCGCGCTCTCGCCGATGCGCCGCGCCCTGGAGCGCGCGTACCGCAGCGGCTTCGGCCCGGCGCTGTACTACCTGGTGGAGATGTGGTGGCACCGCATGTTCTTCCCGCGCAAGACCTACATGGGCACGCGGCGCGCCGAGTTCGTGTGGGACGGCGTGTTCGTCAGCGCCTGCGCGCTGGCCTGGATCGGCGGCCTGGTGGCCGCCGCCTCGGCCACCGGCCAGTCGGTCTGGCTGCTGCTGGCCATGGGCTTTGCCGTGCCCTTCCTGTTCTGGAACGCCATGATCGGTTTCGTGGTCTACGTGCACCACACGCACACGGCGGTGCAGTGGCACGACGACAAGGCCGCCTGGGGCCGCGCCGCGCCCTTTGTCTCGACCACGGTGCACCTCACCTTTCCGCTGCGCATCGGCGCGATGCTGCACCACATCATGGAGCACACCGCGCACCATGTGGACATGAGCATCCCGCTCTACCAGCTCGAAGGCGTGCAGCGCCTGCTGGAGGACGCGCTGCCGGGCCGCATCATCGTGCAGCGCTTCTCGTGGCGCTGGTACTTCGACACCGCGCGCCGCTGCAAGCTCTACGACTTCGGCCGGCGCTGCTGGACCGACTTCCAGGGCCGCCCGACCAGCGCCTGCGCACCTGCCGTCGCCTGAGCCCGGCGGGGCCACGCCCGCTTCATAATGGGATACCCGCACCCGTACCGAGGTCGCCGAGGAGCCATGCCATGAAGTGGGAAAACAACCGCCAGTCCGATCAGATCGAAGACCGCCGCGCCGACCCCGGCGGGGGTGGGCTCGGTGGCCTGGGTGGCGGCCGGCGCGTGGGTGGGCGCGGCATCGGCCTGGGCACCATTGCCGTCGCGCTGGTCGCGGGCTGGATCTTCGGCATCAACCCCATGACCATTCTCGGCGTGCTCGGCGGCGTGGGCGATGGCGCACCCACCGCCCAGGTGGAGACCACCCAGGGCCCGACCCAGGCGCCCACCGACGACATGGGCAAGTTCGTGGCCGCCGTGCTCGGCGGCACGGAAGACGTGTGGGGCCAGGTGTTCCAGCAGGCCGGCGCGCAGTACCAGAAACCGCGCCTCGTGCTGTTCCGGGGCGCCACGCCCACGGCCTGCGGCACCGGCCAGTCGGCCATGGGCCCGTTCTACTGCCCGGGCGACCAGAAGGTCTACATCGACCTGAGCTTCTACGACACCCTGCGCCGCCAGCTCGGCGCGCCGGGCGACTTCGCCCAGGCCTATGTGATCGCGCACGAGGTCGGCCACCATGTGCAGAACCTCATGGGCATCACCGACCAGATGGAGCAGGCGCGCCGGCGCGTGGGCGAGCGCGAGTACAACGCGCTGTCGGTGCGGCTGGAGCTGCAGGCCGACTGTTTTGCCGGCATCTGGGCCCACCACAACCACAAGAACAAGGCCATCCTGGAGCCGGGCGACGTGGAAGAGGCGCTGAACGCCGCCGCCGCGATCGGCGACGACGCCTTGCAGCGCAAAAGCCAGGGACAGGTGGTGCCCGACAGCTTCACCCACGGCACCAGCGCACAGCGCCAGCGCTGGTTCAACACGGGGCTGCAAAGCGGCAGCGTGCAGTCCTGCGACACCTTCAAAGCGGGCAGCGTCTGAGGCCTGGCGGAGGCCGCCGGCCCGGATTTGGGCGAAAAACGGTCAAAGTGCGACAATACGTGGCTAACTTTGAAGCCAATGACCCAATCCTTCTCCGAACTCTCCCTCTCGCCCGCCATTGAGCGAGCCGTGGCCGAAATGGGCTACGCGACCATGACGCCGATCCAGGCGCAGGCGATTCCGGTGGTGCTGCAAGGCCGTGACGTGATGGGCGCCGCCCAGACCGGCACCGGCAAGACCGCCGCGTTCACGCTGCCGCTGCTGCAGCGCATGCTCAAGCACGAGAACGCCTCCACCTCGCCCGCGCGCCACCCGGTGCGCGCCCTGGTGCTGCTGCCCACGCGTGAGCTGGCCGACCAGGTGGCCGAGCAGGTCAAGCTGTACGCCAAGTACACCAACCTGCGCAGCACAGTGGTGTTCGGCGGCATGGACATGAAGCCGCAGACGGCCGAGCTCAAGAAGGGCGTCGAGGTGCTGGTTGCGCACGCCCGGGCGCTTGCTGGACCACATCGAGGCCAAGAACTGCGTGCTCAACCAGGTCGAGTACGTGGTGCTCGACGAGGCCGACCGCATGCTGGACATCGGCTTCCTGCCCGACCTGCAGCGCATTCTGAGCTACCTGCCCAAGCAGCGCACCACGCTGCTGTTCTCGGCCACCTTCTCGCCCGAGATCAAGCGCCTGGCCAACAGCTACCTGCAGGACCCGGTGACCATCGAGGTGGCGCGCTCCAACGCCACGGCGTCCACCGTGGAACAGCATTTCTACCGCGTGGAAGACGACGACAAGCGCGGCATCCTCAAGCAGATCCTGCGCGAGCGCGGTCTCAAGCAAGCCTTCGTGTTCGTCAACAGCAAGCTCGGTTGCGCGCGCCTGGCGCGTTCGCTCGAGCGCGAAGGCCTCAACACCACGGCCCTGCACGGCGACAAGAGCCAGGACGAGCGCCTCAAGGCCCTGGAAGCCTTCAAGACCGGCGCGGTGGACCTGCTGGTCTGCACCGACGTGGCCGCGCGCGGCCTGGACATCAAGGACGTGCCGGCGGTGTTCAACTTCGACATCCCGTTCAACGCCGAGGACTACGTGCACCGCATCGGCCGCACCGGCCGCGCGGGCGCTTCGGGCCTGGCGGTGTCCTTCGTGAGCGGGCGCGACACGCGCCTCATGGGCGACCTGGAAAAGCTGCTGGGCAAGAAGCTCGAGCTCGAAGCGCTCGAGTTCGAAGCCGACCGCCGCCCGGCGGGCCGCTTCAACGACGGCCAGCGCGCCTGGCAGCAGCCCGAAGGGCAGGACGCCGAGCGCCGCGAGAGCCGGGCCATCCGCGAAAGCCGCGAGAGCCGCACCCCGCGCGAAGCGCGAGGCGCCTCCGATTCGCGCCCGACCCGCGCACCGCGCGCGCCTGCCGATCCGCTGTTCGACAAGCCCTACGAACCCAGCGCCGCGAGCGACGCCACGCCCTCGTGGGAAGTGTCGCAGCGCGCCGCCGCGCGCACGGCCTCGCCCAACATCAAGACGCGCCGCAAGGTGCCGGCCTTGTTCAAGAGCGCCCCCGCACCGGCGCCGGCTCAGGAAAGCTGAGGGCGAAGCCCTTGCCTGAGCCTGCCAGGCGGCTTTCGCCGCCGCTCCTTCAGCGCTTGCCGGGTTTGCTGGCCTGCTCGCAGCGCACCGAGATCCGCTCCACCTCGCCCGGCACCTCCGTGATGCGGGCCGCGGTGAGGCAACCGCCCCACACACAACCCGTGTCCAGCGCCTGCAGGTCGTGGCGCTGCACCGCGCCCAGCGTGGACCAGTGGCCGAACGCGATCGGCACGCCTTCGGTTCGCCGGCCCGGCACGTCGAACCAGGGCATGAAGCCCTCGGGCGCCGCGCCCGCGCTGTCCTTGGTGTCGAACTCCATCACGCCCTGCGCGGTGCAGAAGCGCAGCCGCGTGAAGGCATTGACGATCACGCGCAGGCGCGCGGCGCCGCGCAGCGAGTCGCTCCACAGCGGCGGTTCGTTGCCATACATCTCCTGCAGGAAGCCGGTCCAGTCGGCGCTGCGCAGCACGGCCTGCAGCTCGCCGGCCAGCGCCAGCGTGCCGGCCACGTCCCACTGCGGCAGCACGCCCGCGTGCACCATCAGCCAGCCGTGTTCGAACAGCGCCATGGGCCGCGCGCGCAGCCAGTCGAGCAAGGCCTCGCGGTCGGGCGCGGCAAGGATGTCACCCACCGTGTCGCTGCGATGTGGCTTGCGCACGCCGTGCGCCGTGGCCAGCAGGTGCAGGTCGTGGTTGCCGAGCAGGCAGTGCGCCGCGCCGTCGAGCGCGATCAGCCGGCGCAGCACGGCCAGCGAGGCCGGCCCGCGGTTGACGAGATCGCCCAGCAGGTACAGCGTGTCGCGGCTGGGTGAGAAACCGATGTCGTCGAGCAGGCGGCCGAGCGCCGCGTCGCAGCCCTGCACATCCCCGATCATGTAAAGTGCCATTGGCCGATTATGGACACCCTCCTCATTGTTTTTCTGACGCTGCTCAACGGGGCGTTCGCCATGTCCGAGCTGGCCCTGGCATCCAGCCGCAAGGCGCGGCTCACGGCCATGGCCGAGGCCGGCGACAAGGGCTCGGTCACCGCGCTCCAGTTGCTGGACAACCCCACCCAGTTCCTCTCCTCGGTGCAGGTCGGCATCACCTCCATCGGCATGCTCAACGGCATCGTGGGGGAGGCTGCGTTCAGCGACGACCTGGGTCGCCAGCTCGTGGCATGGGGCCTGACGGAAGCCACGGCCAGCGTGATCGCCGACCGCGATCGTGGTGGTGGTCATCACCTTCATCACCATCGTGTTCGGCGAGCTGGTGCCCAAGCGCATCGGCCAGCTCTACCCCGAGGCCGTCGCGCGCTGGGTTTCGCGCCCCATGGCCTTCGTGGCCCAGGCCGCCAAGCCCTTCGTGTGGCTGCTCACGCACACCACGCAGTGGGTGCTCAAGCTGCTGCGCATCGACACCAACGCCGTGCAGCACGTGACCGAAGAGGAAATCAACGCCAGCCTGGAGGAGGGCGTGGACGCCGGCATCATCGAGGAACACGAGCACCAGATGGTGCGCAACGTGTTCCTGCTGGACGACCGTCAGCTCACCTCCATCATGGTGCCGCACTCGGAAATCGAATGGCTCGACGCCGAGGACCGCATCGACGCGGCCGTGCAGAAGGCCTGGACCACCGGCCATTCCTGGTACCCGGTGTGCCGGGGCGGGCTGGACGACGTGGTCGGTGTGATCCACCTGCCGCGCATGCTCGCGCTGCAATCCGAAGGCCACAACGAACCCTTGATGCAGCACGTGCTGCCGGCCGTGTTCGTGCCCGAGACACTCAGCGGCATGGAGCTGCTGGAGCAGTTCCGCGAACGCGCGACGCGCATGGTGTTCGTGGTTGACGAATACGGCGTGGTGCAGGGCCTGCTCACGCCGCTGGACATGCTGGAGGCCATCACCGGCGAGCTGTCGCCGCGCACCGCAGTGGACGCCTGGGCGACGCAGCGCGAGGACGGCGCCTGGCTGGTGGACGGCGCGATGCCGGTGACCGAGCTGAAGTCGCGCCTGGCGATCGACGACCTGCCCGACGAGGACAAGGGGCGCTACAACACCGTGGCCGGCCTCATGCAGACCGTGGCGGGCGACCTGCTGGGCCGGCGCGAGCACGTGGACTGCGCGGGCTGGCGCTTCGAGGTGCTGGTGCTCGATGGGCGCCGCATCGATCAGGTGCTGATCACGCGCCTGCCCGAGCCCGAGTCGGAAGCGGCGGTCGAGGCCGACGGCTGAGCCGCGCGCTCACAAGCCCCACCACGCGGGAAGCCAGCGCCGCACCTCCGGACGGCCGAAGCGCTCGTCCATCAGCACCACCACGCCTTCATCGTCCGGTCCGCGGATGACGCGGCCGGCGGCCTGCACCACCTTCTGCAGGCCCGGGAACAAATAGGCGTAGTCGTAGCCCTGCCCGAAACGGGCCTGCAGCCGCGCGCGCAGTTGTTCGGTCACCGGGTTGAGCTGCGGCAGGCCCAGGGTGGCGATGAAGGCGCCGATGAGGCGCTGCCCGGGCAGGTCGATGCCTTCACCGAACGCACCACCCAGCACGGCGAAGCCGATGCCCTGGCTGTCTTCGGTGAAGCGCGCGACGAAGGCCTCGCGCTCGGGTTCGCCCATGCCGCGCGACTGCGCCCACACCGGCAGCGCCGGGTGCGTGGCCTGCAGGCGTTGCAGCGCCTGCTGCAGGTAGTCGAAGCTGCTGAAGAAGGCGAGGTAGTTGCCGGGCCGTTGGGCGTACTGGTCGGCCATGACCTCGACCAATTGGTCGAGCGAGGCGGCGCGGTCGGCGTAGCGGGTGGAGAGGTTCGGCGTCACGCGCACCTGCAGCTGCGAGGCATCGAAGGGCGAGGGCACGGACAGGCGCGCGGTGTCTTGCGGCAGGCCCAGCAGGTCGCTCACGTAGGCCATGGGGCTGAGCGTGGCCGAGAACAGCGTGGCGCTGTGCGCGGCCTGCCAGCGCGGCTGCAGCAGCGGGCCGGGGTCGAGGTTGCGGATGTTCAGCACCGGCTGACGCGCGCGGCCGGCCGCGCGCGGCGCGGGCGTGAGGTCCACCAGCGAGTGCTGGTCGAACACCTCGGCCACGCGCAGGAAGCGCTGCGCCTCGAACAGCCAGTCCTGCAGACCGGCCGCGTGCGCGCCCTCGGGTTCGAGCGCGAGGTGGTCCGACAGCGCCGCGCTGTGGCGTTGCAAGGCCTCGATGAACGCACCCGGCAGTTCGGGCAGCACCGTGTGGTCCTGCGTCTGCAGGCGCGCCAGCGCGCTCCAGGGGCGCTGCAACCGGTCCATGGTTTTCTTCAGCGCGGCCGGTGCGCCCTTGCGCACGGCCTGGAAGGCGGCGGGGCGCAGCTCGGCGCTGTACATGAGCCGCGCGCGCTCGATCAGGTTGTGCGCCTCGTCCACCAGCAGGCCCACGCGCAGCCCGTCGCCCACCGTGAGCGACCAGGCGTGCGCGCTGAGGTCGAAGAAGTGGTTGAAGTCGCCCACCACCACGTCGCTCCAGCGCAGCAGGTCCTGGCCCAGGTAATACGGGCAGACCTCGTGGCGCAGGGCGATCTCGCGCAGCGCGGCCTTGTCGAGCCAGCCCGCCTGCGCGGCGGCCTCGCGCGCGGCCGGCAGGCGGTCGTAGAAGCCGCGCGCGACTGGGCAGGACTCGCCGTGGCAGGCCTTGTCCGGGTGCTCGCAGGCCTTGTCGCGCGCCACCAGTTCGAGCACGCGCAGTGGCTGGGCCTTCATGCGCTGCAGGGCGTGCAGCGCGAGCTGGCGCCCGGGTGTCTTGGCGGTCAGGTAGAAAAGCTTGTGCGTGCCCTGGGCGGGCGCGGCGCGCAGGGCCCCGAACAGCGCTGCGCATGGTCTTGCCGATGCCGGTGGGCGCCTGCGCGAGCAGGTGGCGCCCGGCGCCGTGGCAGCGGTAGACGGCGGCGGCCAGCTCGCGCTGCCCGGGCCGGAAGCCCTCGAACGGAAAGGCCAGCGCGCGCAGCGCCTCGTCGCGCGCGGCGCGGTGCGCCAGCTCGGCGCGCGCCCAGCCCGCGTAGCGCGCGCAAAGCGTTTCGAAGAAGGCCTTGAGCTCCACCGCGCTGTGCCACACGGGCAGCACCGTCTCCTGCGCGGTATCGATGTTGAAATAGACCAGCGCGAGTTCGATGCGCTCCAGCGCGTGCTGTTCGCACAGCATCCAGCCGTAGACCCGCGCCTGCGCCCAGTGCAGTTCGCGGTGGTTGTCGGGGATGCGCGCGGCGTCGCCCCGGTGCGTCTTGATTTCCTCCAGGCGCGGCACCGCCGGGTCGAAGCCGTCGGCCCGGCCCTGCACCCGCAGCTCGCCACAGCGGGCGCTCAGCGGCACCTCGCGCTGGTAGCCCGCCGCGCGCCGCGTGGTGACGGTGGTGTGGCCGGCGATGCCGTCCTGCGCGCTGGGCGAGGGCGTGAAGCGCAGGTCCAGGTCGCCCGCCTTGGCCGCGAAGGCGCACAGCACGCGCACCGCCACCGAGGCGGTGGACGTGTCGATGGACGGTGGGTTGGCCGACATGACCCACCATGGTACTGGATATATAGTCAGTAAATGTCTGCGATCGCCCCCGCCCTGACGCGGCGCCACCACCAGCGCCTGCGCGAGATCTACCGCTCGGCCGGCTGGCCCTGCCACGACATGCTGGAGGTGGAGCTGCTCGCCGCCGGCCTGCTGGAGCGCCGGCCTTCGCCCGAGGGTTTCGAGAGCCTGCGCGTGACCGAGGCCGGCATCCAGCGGCTGGCCGAGGTGTTCAGCCAGAACAAGGCCGCGCGCACGCCGCACGAGGCCCTGGTGGAGCGCGTCGCGCACGGCGATGGCTCAGGCCGGGCGGCTCAGCTGGCGCGGCCTGATGCTGCGCGTGCCGCTGCCGCGCGCGCTGCTGGGCGGTGAGCCCGCTGCGGACACCGGCGGCCCGCTGCAGGCCTGCGCCTTCGAGAGCGAGGCCGTCGCCGCCCCTGCGCCCGAGCACGGCTGGTGCATGGCCTCTCCGGACGTGTTCTCGGTGCGGCACACCACTGTGGAGGCCTACCTGGAGCCCGTGGTGCACGAGATCAAGGTGAGCCGGGCCGACCTGCTGGGCGACCTGCGCAAACCCGCCAAGCGCGCCGCCTACCTGGGCCTGGCCAGCGCCTGCTGGTACGTGCTGGGGCAGGACGCCAAGGGCCGCCCCATCGCCGCGCCCGACGAGGTGCCGCCCGAGTGCGGCGTGATGCAGCTCGAAGGCGAGCGCCTGGTGGTGGCGCGCGAGGCGCCGCGCCGCGCGGTCGAACGCCTGCCCTTCCACGTGTGGATGGCGCTGGCGCGCAGCGGGCCGGCCGTGCGGCCGGAGGACGACGCGCAGTCGCTGCTGTGACCCGATCGGTGAAATCCCACTGGCGCGGCAGGGCCACTCTGGCGATGATGTGTGCCTGTGCTGTTTCTCGGAGACCACGATGAAAACCCTGAACGACCACCTGAGCCAGTACGCGGCCTACCACCGCGACCGCCGCAACATCGTCACGCACTTCATCGGCATTCCCATGATCGTGCTCTCGGTCGTGGTGCTGCTGGCGCGCCCGGCCTTCGACGTGGCGGGCCTGCCCCTGTCCCCGGCCACGCTGGCGGTGATCGCCGCCACGCTCTACTACCTGCGGCTGGACCTGCGCTTCGGCGTGGTGATGGGCCTGCTGCTCGCGGCCTGCCTGGCGGTGGCGCATGCCACGGCGGGCCTGTCCACCGGCGCCTGGGCCACCTTCGGCGTGGGCCTGTTCGTGATGGGCTGGGTGATCCAGTTCGTCGGCCACATCTACGAAGGCCGCAAGCCGGCCTTTGTCGACGACGTCATGGGGCTCATCATCGGCCCGCTGTTCGTGGTGGCCGAACTTGCCTTCCTGATGGGCCTGCGCCGCGAGGTGGAGGCGGTGGTCGAGTCGCGCGCGGGCCCGGTGCACGGCGGCCGCGAGCTCGCCAAGTGATCCGGCCCGAGTCGCCCGGCGACGTCGAAGCCATCCACGCGCTGACGGCGGCCGCCTTCCAGCGCGCGCCGCACACCAGCCACACCGAGCACCTCATCGTCGACGCCCTGCGCGCCGCGGGGCAGCTTGCCGTGTCGCTGGTCGAAGAGCGGCAGGGCGCCGTGGTGGGCCATGTGGCGGTGTCGCCGGTGACGGTGTCGGATGGCACGCGGCACTGGTTCGGCCTGGGCCCGATCTCGGTGCTGCCCGGTTACCAGGGGCTGGGCGTGGGCAGCGGGCTCATGCGCGCGGCCCTGCAGCGCCTGCGCGATCAGGGCGCGGACGGCTGTGTGCTGGTGGGTGAGCCGGCCTTCTACGGCCGCTTCGGTTTTCGCGCCGTGCCCACCCTGCTGTTGCCGGGTGTGCCGCCCGAGTATTTCCAGGCCCTGGCCTTCAACGGGCGGGTGCCGCACGGCGAGGTGAGCTACCACGAGGCCTTCGACGTGCGGCCGCCGGAAGCCGAAAACCACACGCGCTGACGGGCTGATCGGCGCGCGGTGGCACCGAGGTCGTTTTCATGTAACTATTCAAGTTACATGAAACTCGACAGCAAACTCTCGTCCATCCTTCACCTGCTGCTGCACATGGCGCAGAGCGAGCGGCCCATGACCTCCGAGGCCCTGGCCGCCTGCCTGCAGGGCAGCAGCCCGGTGGTGGTGCGCCGCACCCTCGCCGGCCTGCGCGAGGCCGGCTTCGTGAGCTCCGAACGGGGCCACGGCGGCGGCTGGGTGCTGGCCTGCAACCTCAAGACCGTGACCCTGCGCGACGTGTACGACGCGGTCGGCGCACCCACGGTGTTCGCCATCGGCCACCGCTCGGACAACCCCGAGTGCCTGGTGGAGCAGGCGGTCAACGAGGCGCTGTCGGGCGCGTTGCAGGAGGCCCAGGCGCTGCTGGTGCAGCGGCTGGGCCGCGTGACGCTGGCCGACCTCGCGGCCGATTTCAACCGCCGTTTCGACGCCCACCCCCATGCCAGGAGCCACCATGCCCACCACCACCTCCCCGAATGACGCCATCGTGATCGGCGGCAGCTACGCCGGCCTGTCCGCCGCCCTGCAGCTCGCGCGGGCGCGCCGCCGCGTGCTCGTGATCGACGCCGGCCTGCGCCGCAACCGCTTCGCCAGCGCCTCGCACGGCTTCCTGGGCCAGGACGGCCGCGCGCCCGGCGACATCGCCGCCGAGGGCCGGGCCCAGCTGCTCGCCTACCCCAACGTGCGCTGGCTGGACGGCACCGTCGCGCGCGCCGAAGCGCAGGGCGAGGGTTTTGGCGTGGCGCTCGACGGTGCGCACACCGAGCAGGCCCGCACGCTCGTGATCGCCACGGGCGTGGTGGACGAGCTGCCGGCCATCGAAGGCCTGGCCGAGCGTTGGGGCCGGGGCGTCTTCCACTGCCCGTACTGCCACGGCTACGAGCTCGACAACGGGCGCATCGGCGTGCTGGCGGTCAGCGAGATGTCCATGCACCACGCGCTGATGCTGCCGGACTGGGGCTCGACCACGTTGTTCCTCAACGAGGCCTTCGTGCCCGACGAGGCGCAGCGCGCCGCGCTGGCCGCGCGCGGTGTCGCGGTGGAAGCCGGCGCGGTGGCGCGCCTGGTGGACACCGCCACGGTGGAGCTGCGCGATGGCCGCCGCTTCGCCCTGGATGGTCTGTTCACCATGGCGCGCACGCACATCGCCAGCCCGGTGGCGGCGCAGCTGGGCTGCGCCATGGACGAAGGCCCCACGGGCGCCTTCATCCGCACCGACGCGATGCAGGGCACCAGCGTGCCCGGCGTGTTTGCCTGCGGCGATGCCGCGCGCGCGGCCGGCAACGTGGCGATCTCGGTGGGCGCGGGCGCCATGGCCGGGGCCAGCGCGCACCGCGCCCTGATGTTCGGCTGATCGCTTAGCGCGCCGGTTGCAGGCGCGTCACGCGGACCTGCACGAAGACTTCTTCGGTGGCCGCGTAGTCCCACTGCTCGACGGCGCAGGCGCGCTCGGCCGCGTGCCAGCGCACCAGGTTCACCGAGTTGGGCGCGCCGGGCCGCACGCGGTGCGACACGGCGGTGCCGGCCTGCACCGCCCACATCGGTCGCGCCAGGCCGGGCAGGGGCATCACGTAGGGCAGGTGGATGTGGCCGCCCATCACGAGGTCGGCGCCCGCGGCGGCCCAGGCGTCCTGCGCGGCGGTGTGGCCGATCAGGCGGTCCGGCTCGTCCTGCGGGCGCTGCACATCGATCGGCTGGTGCACCACCACCACGCGCAACTGGGCCGGCGTGGCCTCGGCCAGCCGCGCCGCCACGCGCGCGACCTGCGCCGCCGACACCTCGCCGTTCTTGTGCCGGTGCGCGCGCGTGGTGTTCACGGCCAGCACCAACAGCCCGGCGGAACTGAACTGCGGTTCGAGCTCATCGCCGAAGGCCGCGCGGTGGCCCGCGTAGGGCCGCACCAGCCGGGCCCAACCGTTGAACAGCGGGATGTCGTGGTTGCCCGGGATCACCAGCCGGGGCGCGCCCAGCTGGTCCATGAAGCGGCGCGCGGCCTCGAACTGGGGGGCGCGGGCGCGCTGGGTGATGTCGCCCGAGAGCACCACGAGGTCCGGCCGCAGCCGCTGGGCCAGCTGCACCAGGGCCCGCACCACCGGCGCCCGCTCGGTGCCGAAGTGCGGGTCCGAGACCTGCAGGATCGCGCTCAAGCGGGGGCCTCGCGGTCGGCGGGTGCCGGTTTGAGCAGGAACAGGGGCACCGGCAGCACGCGCACATCCAGCGGCGCCTTCATGCGCAGGACTTCCCCATCGACCGCGACCTTCAGGCGCCGCGCACCCGCCACCGACGGCGCGCGCACCACCATCTGCTGGAACTCGAAGTGCTCGATGTCGTCGGCCTCGCCAAGCGTGCCCATGGCGCCCTGCCACATCAGGCGCAGCAGGGCCAGGGTGCCGATGGGCTTGAGCATCACCGCCGTGACGCGGCCGTTGTCGCGCGCGCCATCGGGGCGCTGGCCTTGCACCACGCCCACCTGCTCCAGCTGCAGGCGGTTGTTGCCCACGAACAGGGTGAGGGTCTTCACCTCGCGCTGCGCGCCGTCCAGGCCGATGCGCAGTTTCAGCCGCCGCTGCGCGCGAAACAGGGTGGCGAAGGCCGCCCAGATCGCCACCCACTGACTGCGCCCGAAACGGTTTTTCCAGACCTCGCGGTCCTCCAGCAGGTCGGGGTACAGGCCCAGGCTCGCGTTGACCAGGAACAGGTGCTCGTTGACGGCGGCCACCTGCACCGGCTCGGGCCGCGCGCCCAGCAGTTGCGCCATGGCATCGGCCACGTCGGTGGCGATGCCGTGCGTGCGCGCGAAATAGTTGAAGGTGCCGCGCGGGATCACGCCCAGGGCGCAGCCGGCGGCGTGCGCGGCCTGGGCCACGGTGTTGATGGTGCCGTCGCCACCCACGGCCACGATGGCGGCGTTCGTTTCGCGCGCCTGCCGCGCCAGCTCGGCCGTGCGGCGCGGCAGGTCGGCCGGTTCGCACACGTGCAGCTGGCCGGGCCGGCCCGAAGCGCGCAGCGCGGCCTCGATGGTCGCTCGCGTGCCGTCGCCGTCCTGGCTGCCGGAGCGGCTGTTGATGACGAAGTGCAGCGTCGAGGCCGGATCGAAAGGGGGGACTTCGGGCATGGGCGGCCAAGGGATGGGTTCGGACCAGTGTAGCGGCGCTGGTTGAAAACCCCATGGCACAAGCCGGTCCGGCTGGCGATGATGGTGGGCATGAACGCGCCCCTGCCCACCTCCCCCGCCGCCCAACTGTTCGACCGCGTGAAGGCCGCGCTCAATGGTGAACACCGCCAGCGCCTGCCCGGCAACTGGTCGCCCGTGGCGCGCTACCTCGACCCCGCGCGCCACCAGCGCGAACTCGCCGCCCTGCGCCGGCTGCCGCAGGCGGTGGCCGACGCGGCCGCGCTGCAGGCGAGCGGCGACTGGCTGGCGCGTTCGGTGCATGGGGTGCCGGTGCTGCTTACCCGCCATGCCGACGGGCAGCTGCGCGCCTTCATCAACGTGTGCCGCCACCGGGGCGCGGCGCTGGTGCCCGAGGGCGCCTGTGCGCAGGGACGCGAGCGCTTCGTGTGCCCGTACCACAGCTGGACCTACGGCAACGACGGCGCCTGCGTCGGCCGCCCGCACGACCGCGACTTTCCCCACGCGCCCAAGGCCAGCGCCGGCCTGGTCGAGCTGCCCTGCGCGCAGCGCTTCGGCCTGGTCTGGGTGGTGGCGACGGCCTTGCCCGCGTTCGACTGGGCCGCGTACTTCGGCCCCTTGGGCGAGGAGATCGACGGCCTGGGCTTCGACGCCGCCGCGCGCGTGCAGCGCCACCGCCATTTCACCCAGGCCTCGAACTGGAAGCTGGTGCTCGACGCCAACCTGGAGAGTTACCACTTCGCCTACGCCCACCGCGAGACCATCGCCTACCTGTTCCACGACAACGTGGTGGTGCACGACCAAGTGGGCGACCACCAGCGCATCGTGCTGCCCAAGCGCAGCTTCGAGGAACTGAGCGAGCCGCCGGCCACGCTGGAAGGCTTCGCGAAGACGATCAACACCATCTACTTCCTGTTCCCCTCCACCCTGCTGCTCTGGGAGGGCGACCACGTCAACGCCTTCGCGCTCTCGCCCACCGACGCCGCCACCACGCAGGTCGACGGCTGGCTCATCGCGCCGCGCCAGCACCTGGCCACCCGCAGCGACAGCTACTGGCAGCGCAACTTCGACATGTTCTGGACCGCGATCGACGAGGACTTCGCGCTCGCGGCCAGCATGCAGCGCGGGCTGGACAGCGGGGCGAACCAGGCCCTGTGTTTCGGCGAGAACGAGTTCGCCTGCGAGGCCTTCCACGCCTCGGTGCAGCGCATGGCGGGCGAGGGCGCTTAGCATCGCGCCTGTCACAAAACCGGGCGCTCGCCCGTCTGGCTGGTCATGAACGATCCCACCACCACCTTCAACCGCCTGCGCCCCCGGCTGCAGGGCATCGCCTACCGCATGCTGGGCTCGCCGGCCGAAGCCGAGGAGGTGGTGCAGGACGCCTGGCTGCGCTGGCACGAGGCCGCGCACGCCGACCTGGACAGCAGCGAGGCCTGGCTGGTGACCGTGACCACGCGCCTGGCGATCGACCGCCTGCGCAGCGCCAAGGTGCAGCGCGAGCACTACATCGGCACCTGGCTGCCCGAGCCGCTGCTGGCCGATGCGCCGGTGACGCCCGAACAGCTGCTGGAGCGCGCCGACGACGTGTCGGTGGCTTTTCTCGCCATGCTGGAGCGGCTGGCACCCGAAGCCCGCGCGGCCTTCCTGATGCGCGAGGTGTTCGACGCCGACTACGGCGAGGTGGCCGAGGCCCTGGGCAAGACCGAGAGCGCCTGCCGCCAGATCGTGCACCGCGCCAAGGCGCAGCTGCAGGACGACCGGCCACGCCACATCGTGCCGCGCGAGGCCCAGTTGCGCCTGCTGCGCGGCTTTGCCGATGCCGCCGCCACCGGGCAGTTCGACCGGCTGCAGTCGCTGCTGGCCGAGGACGCGCAACTGATCGGCGATGGCGGCGGCAAGGTGCCGAGTTTCGGCGTGCCGCTGGTGGGCGGGCGGCGCATCGCGCAGCTCTTCTACGCCACGCACCGGCGCTTCGGCGAGGGCGTGCGCTTCGAGGTCGTGGTGCTCAACGGGCAGTGGGGCCTGCTGCGCTTCATCCAGGGCGGGCTGGAGTCGGCGCAATCGTTCGTGACCGACGGCGAGCGCATCCTGCGCCTGCACGTGCAGCGCAACCCCGACAAGCTCGCGCGCATCGCCGCCGCGCTGGGCCGCGACCTGGCTGTCACAAACCCCAGGCCCTGACCGTCTTCAGAGGTGTGTTCCCCAACCCCTCTGAAAGACGCCACATGAAATCACCCCGACTCCCCTGGACCGAGATCGCGCCCAAGGCCTACCAGGCCATGGCCGCCGTCGGCGCCACCACCGCCGGCTCCTCGCTCGGCACCGTCCTGATCGAACTCGTGAAGACGCGCGTCTCGCAGCTCAACGGCTGCGCCTTCTGC
The DNA here is from genome assembly GCF_042697355.1 of Hydrogenophaga sp. UC242_50. Classification (NCBI taxonomy): domain Bacteria; kingdom Pseudomonadati; phylum Pseudomonadota; class Betaproteobacteria; order Burkholderiales; family Comamonadaceae; genus Hydrogenophaga; species Hydrogenophaga sp. UC242_50. The sequence continues at coordinate 4,665,775 of NZ_CP170553.1, read as the reverse complement.
GTGGACATGCACGTGCGCGACCTGCGCAAGCACGGCGAACGCTGGCAGCGCATCAACAGCCTCGTGACCTGGCGCGAGACCGGCCTGTACAGCGAGCGCGAGCGCGCCGCGCTGAACTGGGCCGAGTCCCTGACCCGGCTGGTGGACCACCACGGCAGCCGCGACGCCGATTTCGAGCAATTGCAAACCCAGCTCAGCGACCAGGAAATCGTCGAGCTGTGCTGGACCGTCGCGCAGATCAACGCCTGGAACCGCATGGCCGTGGGCATGCACGCCCCCGTGGCCGAGAAGGAGATCGCATGAACATCGTGGTCATCGGAGGCAGCGGCCTCATCGGCAGACAACTCGCCACCCTGCTGCGCCAGGCCGGCCACGCGGTGACGGCGGCCTCGCCCTCGTCGGGCGTCAACGCCGTCACCGGCGAAGGCCTGAGCGAGGCCCTGGCCGGCGCGCAGGTGGTGGTGGACGTGAGCAACTCACCCTCCTTCGAGGACGAGGCGGTGATGCACTTCTTCCGCGCCTCCACCCGCAACCTGCTGGACGCCAGCGCTCGCGCCGGCGTGGGGCACTACGTGGCCCTGTCGGTGGTGGGCTCCGAGCGGGTGCCCGCGAGCGGTTACTTCCGCGCCAAGGTGGCGCAGGAAGCGCTGATCCAGGAAGGGCGGGTGCCTTACACCCTCGTGCGCGCCACGCAGTTCCACGAGTTCCTGATGTCGATCGCCCACGTGGCGACCGAAGGCCAGACCGTGCGCCTGCCCTCGGCGCCGCTGCAGCCCATCGCGGCGAGCGACGTGGCCGAGGCGCTGGCGGACGTGGCGGTGCAGGCCCCGCTCAACGGCACCTGCGAAGTGGCGGGGCCCGAAGCCGTGCCGCTGGACCAGCTCATCCGCCAGCTGTTCCAGGCGCGCCAGGACCCGCGCGCGGTGGTGTCGGACCCCGGGGCCACGTATTTCGGTTCGCCGCTGGAGGGCAATGCCCTCATCCCCGGCCCCAATGCGCGCATCGGGAAGGTCTCCCTGGCGCAGTGGCTGGCCTCATAGCAGGATCTGGTTGTCGGGCGTGGGCGGGGGCGGCAGATCGCTCTCGCCCAGCAGGCTGCGCAACTCGCGCTCGATGCCCTGGCACAGGTGGGCCATGGGCACGTCGTTGGCGCCGCCTTCGAACGGGTTCTCGGTGCTTTCACCCACCTGGTCCAGCGAGAGGTACATCCAGGCCACCAGCACGCTGAAGGGCACCGAGAGCCAGACCATGTGGCCGGCGAGCAGGCCGCTCACGCTGTCGTTGAGGCGGTCGAACTCGCGCACCAGGCAGAAGGGCAGCAGGGCCGCGAAGCACCAGACGAACAAGGTGTTGATGGTGGCGTACTGGCGCGGGTAGGGGAAGTTCTTGAGGCGCTCGACGCGGCTTTGCTGGTCCAGCAGTTCCTTGATGGTCTTCTGCAGCTCGGTGTGGTGCAGCACCGCGAGTTCCTGGCGTGCATACAGCTCGCGCAGGGTTTCGCTCTGCAGGTTGAGCAGCAGCAGGCCCTTGTGGCCCGTGCTCGCCACGCGCAGCCGCTCGGTTTCGCCGAGCAGGGGCGCCAGCTCGGTGTCCAGCGGGGTGTCGTGCTCGGGCACGCGGAAATGCCTGGCGCGGTATTCGGCGTTGGCGCGGCTGTTCGCAGATTCCCACACGCGCCCCTGCCGCAGCTGGTGGCGCAGCACCGTGAGCCAGGCCAGGTGGCGGTGGATGAGCAGCTGCGACGAACCGCCGGTGGTCGGAAACATCCCGGCAGATCAGGCCCCAGTAGCGGCTCGTGCCGACGATGGAGGACCAGACCTGCTGCGCCTCCACCGTGCGCTGGTAGGTCTGGGCGTTCTTGAAGCCCACGATGAAGGAGGTGGCCGTGCCCAGCAGCACCGCGACCGACCAGGGCGCGGCGATCCAGGTCAGCCCGAAGACCTGGTACAGCGTGGCCGGCACGGCGGCCAGCACCAGCAGGATGTAGGTCTTGCGGCGCGTCCAGGCGAGGAACTCGGCGAGGGTGTACGACTTGGCGATTTTCATGGTGGGTGGAGCGAGGGGGTGGAGGGGCTTGACGCAGACAAGACGTTCGGCCCCGTCGCCTTGTGACAGCGCCGCGTGTACGCTCTCGCCCATGCACCTGATCCAGACCCTCGATGCGGGCGTGCTCGAACTGCGCCTGAACCGGCCCGAACGCCTCAATGCCCTCACGCTCGCGCTCGCGCGCGACCTGCTGGCGGCGGTGCAGGCCGGCGTGGCCGACCCGGCGGTGCGGGTCATCCTGCTCAGCGGCGAAGGCCGCGCCTTCTGCGCCGGCAAGGACCGCGACGACCCGCCCACCCCCGCCTTCGTCGAGACCCTGCAGGCCCTGGCCTCGTTGCTCGTGCGCTGCCCCCAACCGGTGGTGACGGCGGTGCAGGGCTGGGTGGTGGGCGCGGGCGTCGAGCTCATGCTCAACGGCGACCTCAGCGTGGCCGCGCGCGGTGCGCGCTTCGCGCTGCCCGAGGTGCAGGTGGGCCTTTTCGGCACCGGCGGCGTGGCCGCGCTGCTGCCGCGCCTGGTCGGGCTGCAGAAGGCCAAAGGCCTGCTGATGCTGGGGCAGGAGCTGGGCGCCGTGGACGCCGAGCGCTGGGGCCTGGTGTGGCAGGTGGTGGAGGACGGCGCGCTGCAGGCCCAGGCGCGCGAGCTGGCGCAACAGCTCGCTCGCAGCAGCCCGGCGCTGCTGGCCGAGGTCAAGCAACTGGTGCACCGCGAGCAGCTGGGCGACTTCGACGCGTCGCTGGCGCGGGAGACCGCCGTGCAACAGCGGTTGAACCCCTTGGCGGACGCGGTCACCGGCCCCGGCGGCCAGCGGACCTGAGGCGGGCTCTGCACAATGCCGGGCATGACCACCCCGGCACCCGAACCCCGCTTCTTCCAGCCCGTTCCCCTCGACAAGGCCTACCGCCTCATCAACCACGGCCCCACCGTGCTCGTGTCCTCGGCCCACGCGGGCGAGGTCAACGTGATGTCGGCCGCCTGGGCCTGCGCGCTGGATTTTTCACCGCCCAAGGTGACGGTGGTGATCGACAAGGCCACGCGCACGCGCGCATTGGTGGAGGGCAGCGGCACTTTTGCGCTGTGCGTGCCGTCGGCCGGCCTGGCCGCGCTCACGCTCGGCGTGGGCACCGACAGCGCGCTCACCGTGCCGGACAAGCTCGCGCGCCACGGGGTGAAGACCTTTCACGCCCCCGGCCACGAGGCCCTGCCGCTGGTGGAGGGCTGCGTGGCCTGGCTGGTGTGTCGGCTGCTGCCCGAACCGCACAACCAGGCCACCTACGACCTGTTCATCGGCGAGGTGGTGGGTGCCTGGGCGGACGAGCGGGTGTTCCGCGCGGGGCGCTGGCATTTCGATGGCGCGCCCGATCACCTGCGCACCCTGCACTACGTGGCCGGGGGGCAGTTCTACGCGACGGGCGCGTCGCTGCAGGTGGGCGGCGGCTGAGGCCCGCAGGCCTTCGCCTCAGTAGTGCGGCGGCAGTTCGTCGCGCGGGTTGCGCACGGCCGGCGCGGCCTGGGGGTCCCCCTGCTGGCGCAGGCGGCCGACCTCGCGCAGCAGCAGGTCGATCTGCTCCTGCTGGCGCGCCACCAGCTGGTTGAGCGTGTCGAGCAGGTCGTCGGCGTAGCTGGCCTTGATTTCGAGTTCGGTCAGGCGCTGTTCGGTGTCGGCGCCGGGGGCGTGCGGGGTCGGTGTCATCCCCCTATTGGACGACAAGACGGCCTCGGCCGTGGCGCAAAAGCCACTGTGTGTCATCGCACAGACGCTGGAAATCGGGTGAGCCAACCTTGAAGGCACCCCAGCGCCTTGTGCGCACCCTGCCTGGAGGAGCCCCATGTCCGATGTCCACCCGTTCACCGAAACGCCTGCCTCGACCTGGTTCAACGACACGGTGGTGCAACTGCCCGCGGCGCCGCAGCCCGAGGGCATGCCACCGTGCCACTGGATGACGACCGCCGCGGCCTTTGCCGACACCGGCGGCCTGATCAGCGGCGACGAACTGGCGACGCGCATCCGGGAACACTGCGTGCTGGACACGAGCCTGCGCGTGAGCGAACCGGTGTCGCTCGTGGCGCGCTGGATCGTGTCGCGGGCGGTGGTGTCCATCGACAGCCCGTGGGGCCACCTGCTGCCCATGTTCCAGTTCGATCTGCCGCGCGCTTCGCTGCAACCCGGGGTGGCCGTCGTGCTGGCGGAACTGCGCGGTGTACTGGAAGGCGCGGAGCTGGCGCTGTGGTTCGTGACCCCCAACGAATGGCTGCACGGCGAACGGCCCGCCGTGGCGATGCAGACCACGCTGCAGGCCGTGCGGCACGCCGCCCGCGCCGACCGCTACGTGGCGCTGGGCGGCTGAGCCCGGGCCTTCCAAGGCCCTGACCGCATTTGGTGCCCGCGTGCGGCCGGTATGTGTCCCCTGCCTGTCGGTGCGTGCCTTGTTTCAGACCCCAGCGCATGGCCTGCGGCATTCTCGGATGTCCTCGCGCACCACCGCGCACGGGACCATCTACCAGGGGAATTCCATGGCCGACCTCTACCTGCCCACCGCCGCACCGATGAAGCGCTTTCAGGCGGCGCCGCCACCCGCCGCGAGCGAGCCCCACCGATGGATGTCGATTGCCGCGGCGTTCGCCGACACGGGGGGACTGGTCAGCGGCGACGAGCTGGCCGACCTGATCCGGCAGCAGGCGCTGCGCGACGCCCGGCTGCAGATCTCCCAGCCGGTGTCGCTGGTGGCGCGCTGGATCGTCTCGGGCATGGCCGTTGCCATGGACAGTCCCTGGGGCATCGTGCTGCCTCTGTTCCAGGTCGACCTGGAACGCGCCATCCTGCACCCGGAGGTGCCCATGGTGTGCGCGGAGCTGGGGGGTGTGCTGCAAGGCCCGGAACTCGCGCTCTGGTTCGTGACCCCTAACGAATGGCTCGAAGGCGAACGCCCCGCGCTGGTCCTGCGGACCCGGCTGACGGAAGTCCGGCGCGCCGCCCGCCATGTGGCGGACAGCGCCTGACGCGACCCGCACTCAGAGGCGCGGTTCGCCGTTCTCGTTGACCAGGATGGTGCGCCCCGGCGGCGAGGTCATCTGCACCTGGTGCTGCACGCCGCGGAAGGTGTAGCTCACGTCCCAGTACTCGGGCGCGCCCTCGCTGTTCACGTTGGTGCAGCGCTGCACGTCCTGCGTCTGCGGGTTGTTGCGGCCCACGTTGGAGCCCACCGCCGCGCCCGCCACCGCGCCACCCACGGTGGCGATGTCGCGCCCGGAACCGCCGCCGATCTGGTGGCCCAGGATGCCGCCGATGACGCCGCCGACGATCGCGCCCGGCACGCTGCGCCGGCGCTCGACTTCCTCGCGCTCGATCCAGCAGCGCTGCCCACCGCCGTAGATGGCGCGCGAGGCGCTCACCGGCACCTCGTACAGGGTTTCCGAATCGCGGCGCCGGTAGTCGCGCGCCACCGGCTGGCCCGGGGCGGGCGCCTGGTACACCGGTGAGGGGTAGGCCTGGGAACTCACGGGTGGGCGGGAGCCGCAGCCGGCGAGGCCCAGCACCGCCACCGCCGCCAGCAGGGCATGACGGTGTGAAACAGGGAGAGGGGTGTGAAAGAGGTTCATGGTCGCTCCTTGTGGGATGGCAGGTTCATGCGTTCCAATGTGCCCCTCGCTATGGGGCGGGTCTGTGCGCCAGGACACCGACGTGGAGGTGGTCCTGGGCTCACTGGAAAACGGCCCGTGTGCTAAAACGGACGCACCATGAACGACGCCCGAGTGATCGCCGTCCACCGGAGCCACCTGCACCACTTCTCCAAGGAGCGGGTGCATGCGATCACCCTGCTCGAGGGCCTGGGCGTGCAGGGCGATGCGCACTGCGGGGCGACGGTTCAGCACCTCTCGCGCGTGGCGCGCGATCCCAGCCAGCCCAACCTGCGCCAGGTGCACCTGCTGCAGGCCGAGCTGTTTGTCGCCCTGGCCCACCAGGGGCACACGGTGCATCCCGGCGACCTGGGCGAGAACATCACCACCGAAGGCATCGATCTGCTGGAGCTGTCCACCGGCACCGAACTGCAGCTGGGGGCCGAGGCGCGGGTGCGCATCACGGGCCTGCGCAACCCCTGCGTGCAGATCGAGCGTTTCCAGCCCGGCCTGCTGGCCGCGGTGCTGGGCCACACGGCCGATGGGGAACTGGTGCGCAAGGCGGGGGTGATGGCGGTGGTCCTGCACGGCGGCGTGGTCTCCGCGCAGGACCGCATCCGGGTGCTGCGGGCCACCGTCCCGCACGTGCCGCTTCGGCCGGTCTAGTTCAGGCGTCTGTGTCGCGCGCCAGCGCGGCCGTCCATTCGGCCACCGCCGCGTCCAGATCGGGCGCGGCCATGAGGGCGCGCACCACGCCCACCGAGCGCACGTTGGCGTTCAGCACCTCGGGCAGGTTGTGCAGGTCGATGCCGCCGATCGCCATGTGCGTGACCCCGCGCAGCAGGGGCGCGTAGGCGCGCAGGCGGCCCGTGCCCTGGGGCGCGGTGGCGATCTGCTTGAGCGTGGTGGGAAACACCGCGCCCATGGCGATGTAGCTCGGGTTGTGGCGGTCGGCGATCAGCATCTCGGCGTAGCCGTGCGTGCTCAGACCCAGGCGCAGGCCGGCGCGGCGGATGGCGGCCAGGTCTTCGGGGGCCATGGCCTGCAGGTCTTCCTGGCCCAGATGCACGCCATAAGCGCCGGCCTCGATGGCCTCCTGCCAGTGGTCGTTGATGAACAGCAGCGCGCCCGTGCCCTGCACGCCGGCCACGGCGGCGCGGATCTCGGCGCGGATGGCCTGCGCGTCGCCGGACTTGAAGCGCAGCTGCACCGTGGGCACGCCCGCGCGCGCCATGCGCACCGTCCAGTCCGCATCGGGCATCACGGCATAGAGGCCGAGCTCGGGCGGGCAGGCCGCGAAGGCGTGCTCGCGCGGGAAGGGCGCCATGTCGAAATCGGCCGGTTCGTCGGGCCAATGGGCGGCGTCGAAGCGGCCGGTGCGCCGCGTACGGGTGGACCAGGCGCGCGCCACGCAGACGGCGTCGATGTCGATGAAGCCGAGTTCGTGCGCGGCCTGCAGCGCGGCGACGAACACCGGGTCGTCGGAGGCGGGCGCGGGCGGCACGGCATGCGGGGCCAGGGGCAGGGCCAGCGTGGCGCGGTGGGCGTCCACGATGGCCTGGACCATCGCTTCGGTGGAGGTGATCGTGGTGCTCATGTGAAACCTCCGTGCGTCGCACTGCGGTGCGAGCTTGTTTGGGAGCGGCCCTGCGCTGCGCTCATGAACCGTGGTGCCAGAAAGGGGTGCCCATCACGGGCGTGCTCGGCTGCGCGCTGGCCTGCGGCTGCATGGCGCCCGAGCGGTGGGCGGCGCGGCCGGCGCGCACGGCGTCGGCGAAGGCGCCGGCCATGTCCACCGGCGACTGCGCGAGCGCCACGGCGGTGTTGAGCAGCACGGCGTCGAAGCCCCACTCCATCACGGTGCAGGCGTGCGAGGGCAGGCCCAGGCCGGCGTCCACGATCAGCGGCACGCTCAGGCGCTCGCGCAGCAGGCGCATGGCGTAGGGGTTGACCGGGCCCTGGCCGGTGCCGATGGGCGCGGCCCAGGGCATCACGGCCTGGCAGCCCACGTCCACCAGGCGCTGGCACAGCACCAGGTCTTCGGTGCAGTAGGGCAGCACCTTGAAGCCGTCGTTGATCAGCTGGCGCGCGCAGTCCACCAGGTTGAGCGTGTCGGGCTGCAGGCTGTAGTCGTCGCCGATGAGTTCGAGCTTGATCCAGGGCGTGTTGAAGACCTCGCGCGCCATCTGCGCGGTGGTGATCACCTCCTGCGTGGTGTGGCAGCCGGCGGTGTTGGGCAGCACCGGCACGGCCAGTTCCTGCAGCAGCTTCCAGAACGCCGCACCGGCCTCGGGCTGCGCGGCGCCCTGGCGCCGCAGCGAGGCAGTGAGCATGGCGGGCCGGGCGCGCTTCACGGCGGCTTCGAGCGTGGCGGGCGAGGGGTAGCGCGAAGTGCCCAGCAGCAGGCGGCCGGCGAAGGTCTCGCCGTAGAGCACCAGCGGGTCTTCCTGGGTGAGCGGTGGGGTGTTCATGTCCATGGCGGTGTGTCCTCAGCCCCCGGTGATGGGGGCGATGATTTCGATGCGGTCGCCGTCGTTGAGCCGGTGCTGTGCGTAGCCCGTGCGCGGCACGAACTGCAGGTTGACGGCGGCGGCGAACACGGCGGGCGGCTCCCAGACGAGCAGCGCGTCGGCCAGCGTGGCGCCTTCGGGCAGTTCGCGGGTTTCCTGGTTGATGATCACATTCATGCGAGGTTCCGTTCGTTCAGCGGATGACCGCCAGCCCAAGGGCGTCGGCCAGCGGCGAGTGGCCCTGGTCCACCACTTCGAGCGCGGCGTCCAGCACGGCCGGCGCGATCATGAAGCCATGGCGGTACAGGCCATTGATCGCCATTCTGCGCGGTCCGGTGAGGCGCAGCGCGGGCAGGTTGTCGGGCAGGGTGGGGCGCAACTGCACGCCCAGTTCGACGATGCGCGCTTCGCCGAAGCCCGGGTGCACGGTGTAGGCCGCGCTCAGCAGCTCCAGCGTGGAGCGCACGCTGGCGGGCGAGAGGTCGTCGGACTCGATCTCGGTCGCGCCGATCACGAACAGGCCGTCCTGCTTGGGCGCGATGTACAGCGGGTAGCGCGGGTGCACCAGGCGCGTGGGGCGCGACAGGCTCACGCCCGGTGCATGGATGCGCGCGACCTCGCCGCGCACGCCGCGCAAGGCGGGCCATTGCGGCTGGGCGCCCAGGCCCCGGCAGTCGAACAGCCAGGCATCGGGTCCCGGGTCCACCTCATCGGGGGCGCGCGCCGTGTGCCAGCGCACCGTGACGCCCAGCACCTGCATCTGGTGCGCGAGCGCGGTGAGCAGTTCGCGGTTGTCGAGCTGGCCTTCGTCGGGCAGGTACAGGCCTTGCGCGAAGCGCTGGGCCAGGGCCGGCTCCAGCGCGGTGAGGGCCGTGCCGTCCAGGCGCCGCGCCTGCGGCAGCGAGGGCAGGGCGGCGCTGGTGCGCGCGAGCTGGCCGGCGAAGCGCTCGGCCTCGGCCGCGTCCTGCCGGTGCCAGAGCACCAGCGTGCCGCTCTGCTGGAAGAACACGGGCTGTTCGAGCATCGCCAGCAGCTGCGGCCAGCGCGCGAGCGCGTGCTGGCCCATGCGCACCACATTGAGCTCGGTGACGGCCGATTCGGCCAGCGGCGCGAGCATGGCGGCGGCCACGCGCGCGGCGGCGTGCGCGGCCTCCGGCCCGCCGGCGTCGATCACCTCGACGCGGTGCCCGCGCTGCGCGAGCGCGCAGGCCAGCAGCCGGCCCATGAGGCCGGCGCCGAGCACCACCGCGTCGGGTTTCTGGTTGGAAGGATTCATGTGGGGCTTTCGGCGCTGCCACAATGCGCGCCATGACCATGAGCAACGAAGCGCAACGTTACACCCGCGTCCTCTCCATCGCCGGCTCCGACAGCGGCGGGGGCGCCGGCATCCAGGCCGACCTCAAGACCTTCGCGGCCCTGGGCTGCTACGGCATGACGGCCATCACCGCGCTGACCGCGCAGAACACGCTGGGCGTGAGCGGCATCCATGGCGTGCCGCCCGAGATGCTCAAGGCGCAACTGAGCGCGGTGCTCGACGACATCGGGGTGGACGCGGTGAAGATCGGCATGCTGCACGCGCCCGACATCGTGCGCACCGTGGCCTGGGCGCTGCGGCACTACGAGGTGAAGCAGGTGGTGCTCGACCCGGTGATGGTGGCCACCAGCGGCGACCGCCTGATCGCGCCCGACACGGTGCAGGTGCTGGTGGACGAGCTGTTCCCGCTGGCCACGGTGGTCACGCCCAACCTGGACGAGGCCGCGCTGTTGCTGGGCCGGCCGATTGGCGATGCGGATGAACTCGAAACCGCCGCGCGCGATCTGCTCGCGCTGGGGGCCAAGGCGGTGCTGCTCAAGGGCGGTCACCTGCCGGGCGACGAGGTCGCCGACCTGCTGGTGAGCGGCGCCGGGCCCGCGCAGCGCCTGGCCTCGCCGCGCATCGCGAGCCGCAACACGCACGGCACCGGTTGCACGCTGTCGTCGGCCATCGCGGCCTACCTCGCGCTCGGCAACCCGCTGGACCAGGCGGTGGCGAAGGCGCGCAGCTACATCCTGCAGGCCATCGCCATGGGCGCCAATGTGTACACCGGTGCCGGCCACGGGCCGCTCAACCACGGCCACGCGCCGCTCGCGCTGCACAAGCGGCCCCGGGGCTGAGGGGGAAGCGGCGCGGCGGCATGAGGTTCAGGCCCGTGCCGGGCTGAGCCCGCCGGCATTGCGCGGCCGCGAGAGCGCGGCGAGCACGAAGGTCAGCGCCAGCGTGGGCAGGGCCGACCCGAGTTGCGGCGCGAACTTCGCGAGCAGGTGGTAGCAGGCGATGCCCAGCACCCACAGCGCGGCGGCGCTCCAGTCCACCGTGCGCGCCGGGCCCGTTGCGCAGCGCCGGTGCCCAGGCGGCCCAGGATCACGCCGTAGAGCGGCACGAACACCGAGCTGAGCAGCAGCAGGAAGGGCTCCAGCGTGTGCATGGGCAGCAGCAGCGCCAGGCCGGTGCAGACCACGGCGAAGCCCAGGCCGGCGGCGCGGATGCTCCAGCGCGGGCGCAGGCTGTGCACCGAGACCGCGCCCGAGTGCGCGTCGCCGTAGGCGTTGTCCATTTCGTCGAGCAGGATCAGGCCCAGGGCGATCAGGCCGCCTTGCGCGAGCAGCAGCGCGCCCACCAGATTGGTGCCCGGCTCCACCGTGCTGACCACCAGCACACCCAGCGCGTAGCACCAGATGTTGGCCAGCGCATAACCCAGCCAGGTACCGCCCAGCGTGGTGGCCGTGCGCTTGCCGTGGCGCGCGTAGTCGGCCACCAGGGGCAGCCAGGACACCGGCATCGCGATCACCAGGTCCATGGCGGAGAACAGGCCCATGCCACCGGCGCCGGGCCGGTTCCAGAAGCCGTCGAAGCCCTGCGCCTGCAGGCGCGTGCCGAACTGCCAGGTGAGCCAGGCCAGCGAGGCGATCACCAGCGGCAGGCCGAAGCGGCTCACGAAGCGGCGCACCAGCGTGAGCATGGAGCCGGCCATGAGCGCGGTGAGCACGCCGCCCCACAGCAGGGTGGCCAGCAGCTTGCCGCCGGTGCCGTCGAGCAGGCCGCCGGGTTCGGCGCCCAAGGCCTGCTTCAAGATGGCGACCGTGCCCTCCTGCATGATGACCAGCTCGAAGGTGGTCCAGCCGACCAGTTGCGCGATGTTGAGCAGCACCGGCAGGCGCGCGAAGGCGCTGCCGTAGGTGGCGTGCATCAGGCCGGCGCTGGACAGGCCGGTCTGGCAGCCCAGGCGCGCCGTCCAGGCCAGCAGGCCGGCGCCGATCAGCGAGCCCAGCACGATGGCGATGACCGCGTCGCGCGTGCCCACGGCGGGCACGAGGTAGGCGCCGATCTGCATCACCAGCAGGCCGGTGCCCAGGCTGAACCAGAGGGCGGCGTGCTCGTGGAAGTGGAAGACCCGGTTGCCTTGCGGCACGGGGGTCAGGGCCTGGTTGGCCGGGGACGGGTTCATCGACATGGAAACGCTCCAAGCAGTGTTGAAGCAGGTGGGCTGGGCCGGGTGCCTCCCGGCGCGGCGCGACGGGGCTTGGGTATCCGGCCTGCTTCCCTGCGCGAGGATTACCTCAATCAGGTTCAAAGGGACTCTCTCAGTCGCGCCCGGGCGGAAAACCCGGGGCAACACCCCTAGCGGATGCGCCTTGCGGCACGGGTGGGAGTATACGTTCGCGAGGCACCGCGCAGGGCCCGCAAACGGCAACGCCCCGGGGGCACCGGGGCGTTGGGCCGGAAGGGCGGGGTCGATCAGGCCAGCGAATCGGCCCAGATGTTGCGTGCCCAGGCCATGGCGTACTGGCCTTCGAGTTCGCTCGCCGCGCTGGACAGGCCGCCCGAGCCGGGCACCGTCAGCATGGTCTTCTGCGCCGCGTCGTACTTGTGCACGCTGGCCACGTGCACCACGTCGGTGGCGGTGACGAAGCTGTAGCAGGTGTTGGCGTAGATCGGCAGCGAGGGCGCTTCCTTGCCCTGCAGCAGCGAGACCACGGCGGCCGCGCAGGTCTTGCCGTGCTGGTTGGCCATGTGGCCCGACTTGGGCATGCCCGGCGCGATCTGGATCGCGTCGCCCAGCACGTGGATGTTCTTCGCGGCCTTCGATTCGAAGGTCAGGAAGTCCACCTCGCACCAGCGCGCGTTGGCCGTGGCCAGGCCGGTCTTCACCGCGATCTCGCCCGCGCGCTGCGTGGGCAGCACGTTCGCGACGCCGGCCTTGAAGTCGTCGTTGAACTCGAACTTCAGCGTGTTGGTGGCGGCGTCCACGTCCACCAGCTTGTGCTTGGGGCGGTACTCGATCAGGCCCTTGTAGTGCTCGTCCCAGGCCTTCATGAACAGGCCCTTCTTCGAGGTGATGTCGTCGTTGGCATCGAAGATCACGACCTTGCTCTTGGGCTTGGCCTTCTTGAAGTAGCTCGCCACCATGCAGGCGCGCTCATACGGGCCGGGCGGGCAGCGGTAGGGCGCCAGCGGGATGGACAGGGCGTACACGCCGCCATCGGGCATCGCCTCGAGCTGCTGGCGCAGCGCCAGCGTCTGCGGGCCGGCCTTCCAGGCGTGCAGCACCTTGTCGGTGGCGCCGGGTTTTGGCGATGCCGGGCAGGGTGTCCCACATGAAGTCGATGCCGGGCGAGAGGATCAGGCGGTCGTAGGGCAGTTCGCCGCCGCTGGCCAGCTTGACCGTGCGCTTGGCCGGGTCGATGCTGCGCGACCATGTCGCGCACCACCTTCACGCCGTGGCGCTTGCTCAGGTTGTCGTACGGCGTGGTGATGTCGGCCATGGTCTTGTGCGCACCGAGCACCAGGTTGGAGATCGGGCAGGAGACGAAGGCCGCGTTGGGCTCGACCAGGGTCACGTCGATGGAGTGGTCGGAGAACAGGCGCACGTACTTGGCGGCGGTGGCGCCACCGTAGCCGCCACCGACCACGACAACCTTGGCGCCGCTGCCGGTGGTGGCGCAGCCATTCAGGAGACCCAGGCTGGCGACGGCCGAACCGGCCCCCAGCGTTTGAACGAATTGACGGCGTTTCATGGTGGGGCTCCTTATTTCTTCTGGGCGGCGAAATAACCGGCGATGTCGGCCAGCTGCTCGTCGGTGTAGCCCTTGGCGAGCTGGTGCATGATGGTCGCGGGCCGCTTGCCGGCCTTGAAGTCCAGCAGTTTCTGCAGCAGATCGTCCTTGCCCTGGCCGGCCAGCGAGATGGCACCGGGCTGCGCGCGGCCATCGGTGCCGTGGCAGTTGGCGCAGGCCGCGGCCCACACCTTGATCTGATTGACCTGGGCCTGAGCCCCCATGGCGGCGGCGCAGAGCACGCCCGCCGCCAGCCATTTCATCGTTTTCACCATCGTGGTCTCCTGTGGGGTGTCGAAACGTAAGTGCATCCAAAAATGTAGCAGACAGGCCTTGCGGCGCCTAACTATCCGTAAGTACGCATATTTCGATGGTTCATGCTAGCAGCGGGGCAGGGCCGTGCTCACGGTGTTAACCCTCAGCGGTACGGGTTTATACTAATCCGAATATCAGCAATCACTCATATAGTCCCTCATCCCAGGCGACAGGCCATCGCCCACCCCACAAGGAATCCCACCGTGTCAACAGACCTGAGTGACGTCATCGGGCGCGTTCTGCCCGCCCCGGAAAACCACCTGAGCACCGAGAAGCTGGAGCAGGCGCGCAAGGCGCGCCGCAGCTTCATGGGCAAGGCCCTCGCCATGGGCGCGGGCGCCGTGACCAGCGCCGCCGCCTCCACGCGCGCCCTGGCCGCCGAAGGCGAAGACGCCATCCTCAAGCTGCCCGCGCACAGCACCGGCCTGGGCCAGCCCGTTGCGCACGCTGGGCTACGGCCTGCCCAGCAAGTGGGAAGGCAACCTGCAGCGCCGCCAGAGCCCGGGCCTCACGCGCGTGCCCCAGGCCTCGGTGAGCTTCACGCCGCTGCAGGGCCTGTTCGGCATCATCACGCCCAGCGGCCTGCACTTCGAGCGCCACCACCAGGGCTGGTGGGACATCGATCCCTCCAAGCACCGCCTGATGGTCAACGGCCTGGTCAAGCGCGAGCGCGTCTTCACCATGGACGACCTGATGCGCCTGCCCAGCGTCTCGCGCATCCACTTCATCGAGTGCGGCGCGAACTCCGCGCCGGAGTGGGGCAACGTGGCGCTGCCCTCGGTGCAGTACACGCACGGCATGGTGAGCTGTTCCGAATTCACCGGTGTGCTGCTCTCCACGCTGCTGGAGATGTGCGGCTACGACAAGAAGAACGGCAAGTACGTGCTGGCCGAAGGCGCCGACGGCTCGTCGATGACGCGCACGATCGACATCGACCGCGCGATGGACGACTGCCTCGTGGCCTGGGCCATGAACGGCGAGATGCTGCGCCCCGAGAACGGCTACCCGCTGCGCCTGGTGGTGCCGGGCATCCAGGGCGTGAGCTGGGTGAAGTACCTGCGCCGCCTGGAGGTGGGGGACCAGAAGTGGGCCACCAAGGACGAGGCGGTGCACTACATCGACCACATGCCCGACGGCACGCACCGCCAGTACACCGGCATCCAGGAGTGCAAGAGCGTGATCACGACGCCCTCGGGCAGCCAGACGCTGCTGGACAAGGGTTACTACAACATCACCGGCCTGGCCTGGTCGGGCCGCGGTGCCGTCAAGCGCGTGGACGTGAGCACCGACGGCGGGCGCAACTGGCGCACCGCGCGGCTGGAAGGCCCGCTGCTGCCCAAGGCGCTGACGCGTTTCAACATCGACTGGGTGTGGGACGGCAAGCCCGCCGTGCTGCAGAGCCGCGCGATCGACAGCACGGGTTACGTGCAGCCCAAGATCAACCAACTGCGCGCCGTGCGCGGCACGCGCTCGATCTACCACCAGAACGCCATCCAGTCATGGCGGGTCGCCGAAAACGGCGAAGTCTCCAACGTCCAGGTGTATTGATATGACGACCCCCCGCCGCGCTTCGCGCGACCCCCTCAAGGGGGCAACACCTGCGGCCCGGCAAAGCCGGTTCCGCGGTATTTCTGGAACTTTCCTCGCTGCGCTCGTCATCGGGTTCTCCGGCCCTGCCGTGGCACAGGGCAAGCCCTGGCACGAGCTGGGCCGCGATGCGACCAAGGCCGAGGTGAAGGCCTGGGACATCGATGTGCGCCCCGACTTCAAGGGCCTGCCCAAGGGCGCGGGCTCGGTGGCGCTGGGCGAGCAGGTGTGGGAGGCGCAGTGCGCGTCCTGCCACGGCAGCTTCGGCGAATCGAACGAGGTGTTCACCCCCATCGTGGGCGGCACCACCAAGGCCGACATCGAGCGCGGCCGCGTGAAGAACCTCGAACCCGGCAGCATCTTCCCGCAGAAGACCACCATGATGAAGGTGCGCAGCGCTCTCCACGCTGTGGGACTACATCAACCGCGCCATGCCCTGGAACGCGCCCAAGACGCTCAAGACCGACGAGGTCTACGCCGTCACGGCCTACCTGCTGAGCCTGGCCGAGGTGGTGCCGGCCGATTTCACGCTGAACGACCAGAACATCGCCGAGGTGCAGAAGCGCATGCCCAACCGCAACGGCATGGTGTTCCATGAACCGCTGTGGAAGCTCGAAGGCAAGGGCGACGTGAAGAACGTGGCCTGCATGAAGGACTGCCCGGTGGAGTCGACCATCCGCTCCTCGCTGCCCGACTTCGCGCGCGACGCGCACGGCAACATCCAGGAGCAGAACCGCGTGATCGGCCCGGTGCGCGGCGCCGACACCACCAAGCCGCCGCCCAAGGGGCCGGTGGGCAGCGGGCCCGCGCCCGCCGCCGTGGTGGTCGCGGCCGCCCCGGCGGTGAAAGACCCCAAGGCCCTGCTCGGCGCCAACAGCTGCACCGCCTGCCACGGCATGAGCAACAAGATCGTGGGCCCGGGCTTCACCGAGATCCTGGCCAAGCACAAGGGCAAGGCCGACCTCGAGGCCTACCTGATGGGCAAGATCCAGGGCGGCAGTTCGGGCGTGTATGGCGCGGTGCCGATGCCGCCGCAGCCCCAGCTCAGCGAAGCCGACGCGCGCTCGATCGCGCAGTGGATCGTCAACGGCGCGAAGTGAGGGCCATTGGCCGTCGCAGGGGCTGGCCTTCGGGAGCGAAGGTATGCTTCTAAATATTTGCATTTACTCGTAAACCCCATTCCCCCCACGACAAGGAGACCGTACGCTATGTCCATGAAATCGATCCTGCTGTGCCTGGCAGCATCCGGCGCGCTTTGGAGCGCGGGTGCCCACGCCCAGGACGCCGCTGCCGCCAAGGCGCTGGCGACCAAGAGCGCCTGCATGGCCTGCCACGCGGTGGACAAGAAGCTGGTGGGCCCGGCCTTCAAGGACGTGGCCGCCAAGCACAAGGGACAGGCGGGTGCGCTCGACGCCGTGGCGGCGCGCATCAAGTCGGGTGGTTCGGGGGCCTACGGCCCGGTGCCGATGCCCCCACAACCGAATCTGAAGGACGACGAGCTCAAACTGCTTGCCGGCTGGATCCTTGCTGGGGCCCCCCAGTAAACTCACCGCGTTTTTTCATTCTCACCAGGAGCTCCCCATGAACAACTCACGCCGAGTCGCCCTCAAGACCACCGGGGCCTTCGCCACGCTCGTGTCGCTGGGTCTCATCACCCAAAGCCAGGCCCAGGCCGCCGTGGACCGCGCCGGCTTCGAAGTGAAGACCCTGGCCGAGGCGCTCAAGGCCGTGGGCGGCACGCCCGCCAACAGCGACCAGGTCACCGTGGTCGCACCGGACATCGCCGAGAACGGCGCCGTGGTGCCCGTGGGCGCCACCAGCAAGCTGCCCAACACCACCGAGATCTACCTGATCGTCGAGAAGAACCCGATGCCGCTGTCGGCCGGATTCATCATCCCCGCCGGCACCGCCGCCGACGTGCAGACCCGCCTGAAGATGGGCCAGAGCAGCAACGTGATCGCCGTGGTCAAGGCCGATGGCAAGCTCTACTCGGCCACCAAGGAAACCAAGGTCACGCTGGGTGGTTGCGGCGGCTGATCGCCCCCCCCGAACCCCACGTTTCCCCTCGCAACCCATTCACAGATACCCCAGGAGTCCATCATGGCCGATCCGATGCGCATCCGCGCCGCTCTCGCCGGTGACGAAACCACCGTTCGCATCCTCATGTCCCACGTCATGGAGCCCGGCACGCGGCGCGACGCGGCGGGTGCCCTCATCCCCGCCCATTTCATCAAGGAAGTGGAAGCCACGCACAACGGCAAGGTCGTGCTGAGCTCGCTGTTCACCGGCTCGGTGGCGCAGAACCCCTTCCTGTCCTTCAAGTTCAAGGGCGCCGCCAAGGGCGACAAGGTCACGGTGAAGTGGGTCGACACCAAGGGCGACACGCGCACCGACGAAGCTGTCATCGCATAACACCCCCCGCCGCGCTTCGCGCGACCCCCTCCAGGGGGCGTCACCAGCGGCCCGGCAAAGCCGGTTCCGCGGTGACTCTGGAAGTGTCGCCCCACCGCCTTTTTTGATAACAACGAGGAGACTCCCCATGAAATTCCAGCTTGCTTCAGCCGCGCTGGTGCTCGGTGGCCTGATGGCTGCTGGCGCCGTGCACGCCCAGGATGCGACCGCCGAAGGCATCGCGAAATACCGGGAAATGCTGCAGGACGGCAACCCCGCCGAACTGTTCGAGATGAAGGGGGAAGAACTCTGGAAACAGAAACGGGGCCCGAAGAACGCATCGCTGGAGCAGTGCGACCTGGGCAAGGGCCCCGGTGTCATCAAGGGCGCCTTCGTCGAAATGCCGCGCTTCTTCAAGGACACCGGCCGCGTGCAGGACCTGGAGACCCGCCTGATCACCTGCATGGAAACCCTGCAGGGCTTCAACGGTGCCGAGATCGCCAAGACGCCGTTCGGCCGCGGCGAGATGGCCAATCTGACGGCCCTGCGCAGCCTACGTGGCGACCGCCTCCAAGGGCATGCGCTTCAACCTGCCGCAATCGCACGCGCAGGAAAAGCTGATGTACGAAGCCGGCAAGCGCATGTTCTTCACGCGCGGCGGCACGCACGACTTCTCGTGCGCCTCCTGCCACGGTGAGAGCGACAAGCGCATCCGCCTGCAGGACCTGCCCAACCTCACCAAGAACCCGGGCGACGGCATCGGCTTCGCAGCCTGGCCGGCCTACCGAGTGTCCAACTCGCAGATGTGGGGCATGCAGCTGCGCCTGAACGACTGTTTCCGCCAGCAGCGCTTCCCCGAGCCCAAGTTCGGCAGCGACGCCACCATTGCACTCGGTGTCTACATGGGCGTGAACGCCAAGACCGCCGAGTCCATCGTGCCCGCCATCAAGCGCTGAACCGGAGACACCGACCATGAACAAAGCCATTGCATTCGCCCTGCTGCCCGTGGCGGCCCTCGCGCTCTCCGCGTGCACCGTGTCGCCTTCTGCCGCCGAGTACGACAAGGCCGCGGCCGACATCATCAAGAACTCCTTCCAGGACCGCGGCATCGCCAAGGTGGACCGCCTGGTGCAGGACGACGCCAACCGCGAGTGCGCGGCCGCCGACGTGGCGGGCAAGACCATCGACCCGGCCGTCGCCAAGGCCATCGAAGCGGCCAACATGAAGACCGTGAAGTGGCCCAGCGACGGCAAGTTCCTCGGCGACTGGAAAGAGGGCGAGAAGATCGCCCAGAGCGGCCGGGGCATGACCTGGACCGACAAGGCCGGCGACGCCAACGGCGGCAACTGCTACAACTGCCACCAGATCAGCAAGGAAGAGATCTCCTTCGGCACCCTGGGCCCGAGCCTGTACAACTACGGCAAGCTGCGCGGCGTCACCGACCCGAACAGCGCCGGTGGCAAGGCCATCGTGGAGTACACCTGGGGCAAGCTCTGGAACTCGCGCGCCTACAACGCCTGCTCGCAGATGCCGCGCGTGGGCCACATGGCCATCCTCAACGAGAAGCAGCTCAAGGACGTGATGGCCCTGCTGCTGGACCCGGCCTCGCCCGTCAACAAGTAGAGCGATCGGCCCCGGCTGCGCACCGCAGCCGGGGCCCTTCAAAAAAATTTCGCTCAAATATCAGTCATCAGTTATCAATCAAGGACAGAGATGAGTTTCAGTCGCCGTGAATTCATGCAGGTGCTCGCCGTGGCCAGTGCCACCGGCATGGCCCTGAACCACCGCGACGTGCTGGCCGCCGCGCCCGGCGCGGGTGAAAAGCTGTACGACGTGCCGACCTTCGGCAACGTGAGCTTCCTGCACTTCACCGACTGCCATGCCCAGCTGCAGCCGATCTACTTCCGCGAGCCCAATGTCAACCTCGGCGTGGCCGAGGCCGTGGGCCGCGCGCCGCACATCGTCGGCGAGAAGCTGCTCAAGCACTTCAACATCAAACCGGGCACCGCGAGCGCGCACGCGTTCTCGTACCTCAACTTCAGCCAGGCCGCGAAGACCTACGGCAAGGTGGGCGGCTTCGCGCACATGGCCACGCTGATCAAGCAGTTGCGCGCCAGCCGGCCGCACGCGCTGCTGCTCGACGGCGGCGACACCTGGCAGGGCTCGGCCACCTCGCTGTGGACCAACGGCCAGGACATGGTCGACGCCTGCAAGCTGCTGGGCGTGAACATGATGACGCCCCACTGGGAGTTCACCTTCGGCGCCAAGCGCGTGCAGGAGATCGTGGAGAAGGACTTCAAGGGGAACATGGAATTCCTCGCGCAGAACGTCAAGACCACCGACTTCGAAGACCTGGTGTTCAAGCCCTACGCGCTGCGCGAGATGAACGGCGTGCAGGTGGCCGTGATCGGCCAGGCCTTCCCCTACACCCCCATCGCCAACCCGCGCTACATGGTGCCCGACTGGACCTTCGGCATCCAGGACGAGCACATGCAGAAGATGGTGGACGAGGCGCGCGGCAAAGGCGCGCAGGTCGTCGTGGTGCTCTCGCACAACGGCATGGACGTGGACATCAAGATGGCCTCGCGCGTGCGCGGCATCGACGCCATCCTCGGCGGCCACACGCACGACGGCATGCCCGCGCCCACCATCGTGAAGAACGGTGGCGGCCAGACCCTGGTGACCAACGCCGGCTCCAACAGCAAGTTCGTCGGCGTGCTCGACTTCGACGTGCGCGGCGGCAAGGTGCAGGACTTCCGCTACAAGCTGATGCCGGTGTTCTCCAACCTGCTGCCGGCCGACGCCGAGATGCAGGCCTACATCGACAAGGTGCGCGCGCCCTACAAGGACAAGCTCGACGAGAAACTCGCCGTCACCGAAGAGTTGTTGTACCGCCGCGGCAACTTCAACGGCTCGTGGGACCAGGTCATCTGCGACGCGCTGATGCAGAACAAGGGCGCCGACATGGCCTTCTCGCCGGGCGTGCGCTGGGGCACCTCGCTGTTGCCGGGCGACACCATCACCTACGAGCGCATGATGGACCAGATCGCCATGACCTACCCGGCCACCACGCTCAACGAGTTCACCGGCGAGCAGATCAAGACCATCCTCGAAGACGTGGCCGACAACATCTTCAATCCCGACCCCTACTACCAGCAGGGCGGCGATATGGTGCGCGTGGGTGGCATGCAGTACACGGTCTCGCCCAAGGCGGCGATGGGCCAGCGCATCAACAACATGATGCTCAAGGGCAAGCCGATCGAAGCCGACAAGACCTACAAGGTCGCGGGCTGGGCCTCGGTGCAGGAAGGCGCCAAGGGCGAGCCGATCTGGGACGTGGTCTCGGGCTACCTGCGCGACAAGAAGGTCATCAAGGGCGTGAAGATCAACACCCCGCGCATCGTCGGCATGGACGGCAACCCCGGCCAGGCCGCGTAAGCCGACACGACGCACCGCAAGGCAAAAAGCCCTCCGGCCGAAATCGACCGGAGGGCATGAAACCTTGGAAAAGGCAGGAAGTAACGCGAAAGCGGGAAATCAGAAGTCGTGGCGCACGCCGACCGAGTACATGCGGCGGTCGGTCGTGGTGACACCAGCGCCGTTCTCCACGTCGCCGTCGAGGTAGGCGCCGTACACGCGGGTGCGCTTGGACAGCGCGTAGGTCACGCCAGCGGACAGCGCGGAACCCTTGGCGGTCGTGGCACCTGCGGTGTTCTCGGCCTTGCTGTAGGCGTAGCCCACCGAGAAGTCCAGGTTGCCCACGGGGACGTTCACGCCGATGGCGTAGCCATTGGCCCTGGCGCCGTTCTTGATTTCAGCGCGGTTGTAGCCGGCCGAGAGCCGGGCCACGCCGAAGTTGTACGCGCCACCGACGGTGGTGTACTCGCGGTTGTTGGCCTTCTGCTCCTGGTAGCCCACACCCACGTCCAGGTTGCCGGCGCGGTAGCGCAGGTTGAACGCGGTGGTGTCGGCCTTCACGGTCGAGTCTTCGTCCAGACCGTAGCTGGCGCCGAGGCTGAAGCCGCCGAAGGAGGGCGATTCGTAGCGCAGCTGGTTGCTGGCGCGGCTCGAGTAGTCGGCCACACCGGCGGTGTAGGCGATCTTGGTCGGGCTGAATTCCGAGTCCCAGAGGTTGCTGCTGATGCTCAGGTCGCGGATGTCGTCGAACGAGGTGTCGTGACGGCCGAGCTTGAGCGTGCCGAAGCCGCCGCTCAGGCCGACGATGGACATGCGGTCGAACGCGCTGCCGGCGGCTTGCGTGCCGGCGCTGCTGTCAAAGCCTTGCTCCAGACCGAAGATGGCCTTGAGGCCGCCGCCCAGGTCTTCGCTGCCGCGCACGCCCCAGCGGGTGGAGGTCAGGTTGCCGCTGAACATCTGCGTGCTGCTCACGCCGTTGACCTTGTTGGAACCGACCGAGGTGTCGATGCGGCCGTACAGCGTGACGTTGGACTGCGCCAGGGCGGCGCCCGTGGTGCGCCAGAACGGCCAGAGCGACGAGGCTCTTCTTCATGTGGATGCTCCGATGAAATTGCACGGGGGACCCGTGGAGGTCCCCTTGCTCCCTGCACCATGCAGGAAGTCCTTCGTATTTCATCGAAGCGCGGCGAAAACTCTGTGACATCGGCCGCCCGCAAGAGGGTTTGCCCCGAGATACAACACATGGCCCTGCGATGTGCCAGGGCTGTCATCACCGCGCCATAAAAAGAGCAGCAACTAGAATGACCTGCACCATGACACACGACATCATCGTTCTCGGCGCGGGCATGGTTGGCGTGGGCTGCGCGCTGCACCTGCAGGCCCGGGGCCAGTCCGTCGCCTTGCTCGATCGCCGCGCGCCAGGGCTCGAAACGTCCTACGGCAACGCCGGCATCATCCAGCGCGAAGCCATCGCACCCTATGCCTTGCCGCGCGACCTCGGCTTCCTCTTGTCGGGCGCCACCAACCAGCGCGTCGACGTGCGTTACCACGCCAGCGATGCCGCGCGCATGCTGGGCCCGCTGTGGTCCTACTACCGCCACTCGGCGCCCGGCCCCTACCAGCGGATCTCGCGCGAGTACGAGACCCTGATCGCGCTCTCGCTGGACACACACGCGCCGCTGATGCGCGACGCGGGCGCCGAGCATCTCGTGGCGGGGCAGGGCTACCTCATGCTCTACCGCAGCGAGCGCGAACTGCACGAATTCTTCGAGGTGGCCGACGAGCGCGCCCAGGCCGGTGTGCACCACCTCAAGCTCACGGGCGCGGACGTGGCGCGCGAAGAGCCCGCGCTGGTGGGCGAGTTCGCCGGCGCGGTGCGCTGGACCGACCCCGTTGGCGATCCGCAGCCCGGGCGACCTGGTGCAGGCCTATGCGCGCCTGTTCGAACAACGCGGTGGCGCGGTGCACCTGGGCGACGCCCTGGGCCTGCGCCAGAGCGGCTCGGGCGGCTGGCAGGTGGACACGGCCGACGGGCGCACGCTCTCGGCGCCGCAGGTGGTGGTGGCGCTGGGCCCGTGGACCCTGCAACTGACCTCGCGCTTCGGCTACACCGCGCCCATGATTCCCAAGCGCGGCTACCACATGCACTACGCGCGCCTGCCGGGCCAGACCCTGAACAGCACCGTCATCGATGCCGAATACGGCTACGTGGTCGCGCCCATGAAGGACGGCCTGCGCCTGACCACCGGCGCCGAACTCGCGAACGCCGATGCGCCGCGCACACCCACGCAGATCGATGCCGCCGAAGCGATCGCGCGCCAGAGCTTCCCGCTCGGCGAGCGCGTGGACCCCGAACCCTGGATGGGCACGCGCCCCTGCATGCCCGACATGAAACCCGTCTTCGGCCCCGTGCCCTCGGTGCCCGGCCTGTGGTGCGCCTTCGGCCATGGGCACCAGGGCTTCACGCTGGGGCCGGTGACGGGGAACTGCTGGCGGCGATGATGACCGGCGCCACGCCGCGCGTGGACGTGCGGCCGTTTTCGCCGGCCCGGTTCGGCTAGCCGTTCGCGCCTTCAGCGCGCGACCGCCTGCGCGCACTCCACCACCACGCGGCGCAGCCACTCGTTGGCGGGCGCGTGCTGCGTGCGCGGGTGCCACAGCATGCGCACATCGAACAGCGGCAGCTCCAGCGGGATGTCGAACATGTCGATGCGCGCCATCTGCGTCATGCGCCGGGCCAGGCGCACTGGCACGCAGGCCACCATGTCGGAGGTCTCCAGCACGAAGGGCAGGGCCAGGAAGCTGGGCTTGATCATGTGCACGTTGCGGCTCACGCCATGGGGGCGCAAGGCGGCGTCGATCTGTACGTTGTAGATCTGCGCGAGGTCGGGCTCGATGGTCACATGGGGCAGCGCGCAGAAAGCCGCCACATCCAGCGACGCGGTGATCGCGGGGTGCTCGCGCGCGCAGATGGTGACGAAGCGGTCGGCGAACAGGTTGCGGCCCTTGAGGTAGTCGGGCGCGTCGGGGAAGTAGGTGATGGCCAGGTCCAGCTCGCCCGCCGCCATCATTTCGCCGAAGTGTTTCGGGTTGGTCTGCAGCACGTGGATCTTCACGCCGGGCGCCTCCTCGCGCAGCCGGCGCATGACCGAAGGCATCACCAGCAGGTCGATGTAGTCGATGACGATCAGTCGGAAGGTGTGCTGCGCCGTGGCGGGGTCGAACGGCGTGGCGGGCTCCAGCACGCGCTCCATCGCGGCCAGCGCTTCCTGCATCCGGGGCAGCAGGGCCATGGCGCGTTCGGTGGGCACCAGGCCGGTGCCCGCGCGCATCAGCAACTCGTCCTGAAACAGGTCGCGCAATTTGCGCCAGCGACGCGCTCATGGACGACTGGCCCACCTCCAGCCGTTCGGCCGCGCGGGTGACATGGCGCTCCCGCATCAGGGCGTCGAACGCGAGCAGCAGAGGGAGATCGAGGGTCGGCAGCTTCATGGCCAGGGATGGTGCCTGCATTCGCCTGACCGGGTGCGCTCAGGGGCCTAGGGGAAAACCCATGGCCTTCATCGCGGGGGCTGATCGGTGCCATCGGTTTGCGCGATTGCAGCATGCGCAGTCACGCTTTCATACTTCGCCGCGTGTCCCACCCCCAACCGAGAGAGACCCCATGGCACTTCCCCAGATCCGAGTCACGCGCGAAGAGATGCGCAAACGCGTGGCCTACTTCAAGGACTTGAAAGGCTTCGACGGCGGCCTGCCCGACAGCCAGTACCCCAGCGCCATCCGCAAGCTGTACAACGCCGTCGGCTTCCAGCCGCCCAAGGGCAAGGGCGGCCAGGAGGTGGTCTCGCCGCTGGGCGCCGAGGCGGCGGCGAACGCGGCCATCCCCATCAGCGAGGGCTTCAACCTGGGCTTCTGCGAAGCCCGGCCCGGCCACGGCCCGATGATGCACAACCACGACACCAACGAAACCTTCATGCCCCTCACCGGCACCTGGCGCTGCTCCTGGGAGTTGGATGGCCGTGAAGAGCATTTCGACGTCGGCCCCTGGGACGTCATGTCGTTCCCACCCGGCGTCAACCGCCGCTTCGAGAACATCACCCACCACGAGCCCGAGCAATCGCATTTCCTGCTGGTCGTCGTCAGCGGCGACGCCCCCGAGGCGGACTTCTCCGAGCAGGCCAAGTCCACCTTGCGCGAAGCGGGGCTGTACGCGTGAGCCTGGATTTCGCCGCACCGGCCGGCCTGAAGGCGTTCACCCAGGCCTGGCCCCTGCACGCCTTCACCGACCCGCAAGGGCACCGCTGGGGCTTTCGCGACAACCGGCGCGACGCGCCGCCCCTGGTGCTCTTGCCCGGTGCCCTGGGCAACGGCGACGTGGCCTGGCGCATCGCGCAAGCCCTGGACGTCGAGGCCCGGGTGCTGACGGTGCACTACCCCAGCGGCCTGGAACCCGACGCGCTCGCCGATGGCCTCCTGGCCCTGATCGACCACCTGGCGCTCGGGCCCGTGGCGCTGTGGGGCTCCTCGTATGGCGCGTGGTGGGCCCAGGCCTTCGCCCAACGCCACCCCGGCGCGCTGCGCGCGCTGTGGCTGGGCAACACCTTCGTCGACGGGGCCGACGTGACCGCGTCCCCACTGTTCGCGCCCGACTGGCTGACCGCGGCCAGTGGCGACGACGTGGTGGCGCGCTGGCGCGACGGCACCCTGGCCCGCCCCGACAGCGAATTGCGCCAGCTGCAGCTGCACATGCTCCAGCACGGCCTGCCGGCGGAAGACTTCCGCCAGCGGCTGTTGAAGGTGGCGCTGTCGACGCCCCTGCCCGCAGCGCCGACGCCCACGAAGACCGTGCTCTGCGACTGCGAGGACGACGCCATCATCACGCCCGCCGTGCGCGAACGGGTGCGCCAGCGCTACCCCCATGCCCACCGCGTCGTGCTGTCCGCCGGGGGGCACTATCCCCATGTGCAGCAGATCGACGCCTTGCTTCCCCATCTGCGGTCCTGGCTCGCCTGAGCCCTGCCGCCCCATGCCCCCGAACCAGGAAACCCCCATGAGCCCCCAACTCCCCGCAGGCCCGAACCGCCGCCACATCCTCTCCGGCCTCGGCGCCGCCGCCCTGATCGGCGTCGCCCCTCGGCTGCACGCCCAGGGCAAGTGGCCCGAGAAGCCGATCCGCGTGGTCGTGCCCTTCGCCGCCGGCGTCTCGCCCGACGTCGTGGCCCGCATCCTGAGCGAGCCGCTGTCCCGCGCGCTGGGGCAACCCGTCGTCATCGACAACCGCGCGGGCGCGGCCGGCATCATCGGCGCCGACGTGGCGTCCAAGAGCCCGGCCGATGGCTACACCCTGTTCATGACGGTCAACTCCATCATGGGCATCAACCCCAACGTCTACGCCAAGCTGCCCTACGACACCTTCCGCGACTTCGCCCCCGTGACCCAGGTGGCGCTGGTGCCCTATGTGCTCATCACCGGCCCCAACCAGCCCTTCAAGACCCTGCAGGATCTGCTGGCCCAGGCCAAGGCGAAACCCGGTGGCGTGGAGTACGGCTCGCTGGGCGTGGGCTCGGGCCCGCACGTGGTGATGGAGATGATGAACAACATGGCGCAGGTGAGCATGGTCCACATCCCCTACAAGGGCAGCCCGCTGCCCGACGTGATGGCGGGCCAGGTGCCGCTGGCGTTCGAGCCGGCCACTACGGCCGTGCCGCTGGTGCGCTCGGGCAAGGTGCGCGCGCTGGCTGTCACCAGCCCCAAGCGGAGTTCGGCTTTGCCCGAGGTTCCCGCCGTGAGCGAGGTCCTGCCGGGCTACGACGGCGATGGCTGGCAGGGCTTCTACGTGCCCGCGGGCACGCCCAAGGACATCATCGGCCGCCTCAACACCGAGCTCGTGAAGATCCTGCACACGCCCGATGTGCAGAAGAAGCTCGAAGGCCTGGGGCTCGTGGCCATGGGCACCTCGGTGGAGGCGTTCGCCAAGGTCTCGCGCGCCGAATACGACAAGTGGGGCAAGATCGCCAAGGCCAACAACATCCGCGTGGAGTGAGGCCGCCCGGCCGGCCGGCTCAGTCGTCGCCGGCTGCGCAGCAGCGAGCGCCAGATCAGCGCGCCCAGCGCGGCGCCCACGATCGGCGCGACCCAGAACAGCCAGAGCTGGTCCAGCGCGATGGCCGGGCCGAACAGCGCCGGGCCGGTGCTGCGCGCCGGGTTGACCGAGGTGTTGGTCACCGGGATCGAGATCAGGTGGATCAAGGTCAGGCACAGGCCGATGGCCAAGCCGCCGAAGCCGGCGGCCGCGCGTTTCGCGGTGGCGCCGAGGATGACGAGCAGGAACACGGCGGTGAGCACGACCTCGGTGATCAGCGCCGCCGTGAGGCCGTAGCCGCCGGGCGAATGCTGGCCATAGCCGTTGGTGGCGAAGCCGCCCACACTGGCGCCCGGCTTGCCCGTGGCGATGAGGTACAACACGCCGGCCGCCACCACGGCGCCCAGCACCTGGGCGATCACATAACCGGGCAGCTCGGCCGCGCGGAAGCGGCCCCCGAGCGCCAGGCCTAGCGAGACCGCCGGATTGAAGTGGCCGCCGGAGATGGGCCCGAAGGCGTAGGCGCCGGTCAGCACCGTGAGGCCGAAAGCCAGCGAGACGCCGGTGAAGCCGATGCCGAGCTGCGGAAAGGCCGCCGCCAGCACCGCGCTGCCGCAGCCGCCCAAGGTCAGCCAGAAGGTCCCCAGAAATTCGGCAGACCACTTCTTCAGATTGCTGTGTTCCATGCTGTCTCCAAGTCGGGTTGTTCGGCCTGTTGCCACAGGGCGTGGGCGGATTCTAGGTCGACTCCGACGGGCGCACGCACGGCCGCGCCGCCCCAAAGAAAAAGCCCGCCATGGATTTCATGGCGGGCTTTCAGCGTTTGTTGGTGCCGGAGAGATGAATCGAACACCCGACCTTCTCATTACGAATGAGCTGCTCTACCGACTGAGCTACACCGGCAACGCCTAAGATTATAGCCCGATGTGGATCAGGCTTCCCGGTGGTAGGCGGTGACGCGCTCGACCTCGTTCTTCGAGCCCAGGATCACGCTGACGCGCTCGTGCAGCTTGCCGGGCACGATGTCCAGGATGCGCTCGCGGCCGTTGGTGGCGGCGCCGCCGGCCTGTTCGATCAGCCAGCTCATGGGGTTGGCCTCGTACATCAGGCGCAGCTTGCCGGGCTTGTTCGGTTCGCGCTTGTCCCAGGGGTACATGAAGATGCCGCCGCGCGTGAGGATGCGGTGCACGTCGGCCACCATGCTGGCGATCCAGCGCATGTTGAAGTCCTTGCCGCGCGGGCCCTCCTGGCCGGCCAGGCACTCGTCCACGTAGCGCTTCACCGGGGCGTCCCAGTGGCGCATGTTGCTCATGTTGATCGCGAATTCCTTGGTGTCGGCCGGGATCTTCACGTTTTCCTGGGTCAGCACGAAGGAGCCCTGCTCGCGGTCGAGGGTGAACATGGCCACGCCGTCGCCCACCGTGAGCACCAGCGTGGTCTGCGGGCCGTACACGCAGTAGCCGGCGGCCACCTGGTGGGCGCCGCTCTGCAGGAAGTCCTGCTCGCTCACGCCGGCGCTGCCGTCGGGCTTCCTGAGCACGCTGAAGATGGTGCCGATGCTGACGTTCACGTCGATGTTGCTGGAGCCGTCCAGGGGATCGAACAGCAGCAGGTACTCGCCCTGCGGGTAGCGGTTGGGCACCACGTAGATGCTGTCCATTTCCTCGCTGGCCATGGCCGCGAGGTGGCCGCCCCATTCGTTGGCCTCGATCAGCACCTCGTTGGCGATGATGTCCAGCTTCTTCTGGACCTCGCCTTGCACGTTCTCGGTGGTCGCCGCGCCGAGCACGCCGCCGAGGTCGCCCTTGTTCACGGCCTGGCTGATGCTCTTGCAGGCGCGCGCCACCACTTCGAGCAGCAGGCGCAGCTGGGAGGGAATCAGGCCGTCGACGCGCTGTTGTTCGACGAGGTAGCGGGTGAGGGAAATGCGTTGGGTCATGTCGGTTTTCCGTTTCAGTCGGCGAGGGCGCGGGTGACGACCTCGCGCACGTCGTTGCTCAGGTCGGGCTTGGCGGCCACGCGGGCGATGGCTTCGCGCGCCGCGCCGCGGTAGGGCTCGGCGAGTTTTTTCCAGCGGTCGAGCGCGCGCGCCAGGCGGGCGGCGACCTGCGGGTTGAAGGCGTCGAGTTCGACCACGCGCTCGCTCCAGAACAGGTAGCCCGCCGCGTCGGCGCGGTGGAAGGCGCCCGGGTTGGCGCTGCAGTAGCTGAAGATCACGCTGCGCGCGCGGTTGGGGTTCTTGAGGTTGAAGTCCGGGTGCGCCATGAGCTTGCGCACCGCCGGCAGCACGTTGCCCGCGCGGTCGGGCGCACCGGCCTGCAGGGCGAACCACTTGTCGAGCACCAGGGCCTCGTCGCGGAACAGGGCGTGGAAGCGGGCCAGCGCGTCGCGGGCGAGCGCGTGTTCGCTCACCACCAGGGCCGACAGCGCGTTGAAGCGGTCGGTCATGTTGCCGGCGTCCTTGAAGTGCTGGTAGGCCTTGCCCGGCCAGACGGCGTCGCCTTGGTGGCGCGCGGCCAGGCACAACATGGTGAGCGACAGGCCCGCGAGCGCGCGGCGGCCGGTGCTCACCGGGTCGGGGTGGTAGGCGCCGTTGTCCTTGTGGTTCTCGAAGGCCCAGGCCCAGTCGTCCTGCAGGGCGGTGGCGAGCTGTTCGCGCATGGCTTCGCGCACCGCGTGCACGCGCTGCGGGTCCACCTCGGCCAGTTGTTCGGCGATGTAGGTTTCGCTCGGCAGCGTGAGCACCAGTTCCTTGAAGGCGGCGTCCAGGTGCTGGTGGCGCAGCACATCGCGCATGGCGCCGAGGAAGGCGCCGTCCAGCGGCGCATCGGGGGCGGGGCCTTCGGCCAGGATGGCCATGAGCGCGCGGCGCAGGGCCAGGCGCTGGCCGGCTTCCCAGCGGTTGAACGGGTCGGGGTCGGCCGCGAGCAGGGTGAGCAGCTGCGCGTCGGTGTAGTGGCATTCCAGCACCACAGGCGCCGAGAAGCCGCGCAGCAGCGAGGGCACGGGCGCGCTGTCGAGGTTCACGAAGGTGAAGGTCTCGCTGGCCTGGGTGAGCACGAAGGTGCGGCTGCCGGCCTCGGGCTGCGTCCAGTGCGCCAGTTGCAGCGGCAACTGCTGGCCTTCGGGGCTGAGCAGGCCGAGCGAGACCGGGATCACGAACGGCTCCTTGGCGGCCTGGCCCGGCGTGGGCATGCAGCTTTGCGACAGCGTGAGCGTGTAGCTGCGCGCGGCGGCGTCGTACACGCCTTCGGCGCGCACGTGTGGCGTGCCGGCCTGGCTGTACCAGCGCTTGAACTGCGGCAGCAGGCGGTGCAGGTCGCTCTCGGGGTTGGCGTCGGCGATGGCCTGGGCGAAGTCGTCGCAGGTGACGGCCTGGCCGTCGTGCCGCTCGAAGTACAGCTTCATGCCCCTGGCGAAGCCTTCGCGGCCGACCAGGGTCTGCATCATGCGCACCACCTCGGCGCCTTTTTCGTAGACGGTGACGGTGTAGAAGTTGTTGATCTCGGCGTAGCTGTCGGGCCGCACCGGGTGGGCCATGGGGCCGGCGTCCTCGGGGAATTGCGCGGTGCGCAGCACGCGCACGTCCTCGATGCGCTTGACCGCGCGCGCCGAGGGCTCGGCGCACAGGTCCATGCTGAATTCCTGGTCGCGGAAGACGGTGAGGCCTTCCTTGAGGCTGAGCTGGAACCAGTCGCGGCAGGTGACGCGGTTGCCGGTCCAGTTGTGGAAGTACTCGTGGCCCACCACCGATTCGATGTTGGCGAAATCGGTGTCGGTGGCCGTGGCGGCGTTGGCCAGCACGTACTTGGTGTTGAAGATGTTGAGGCCTTTGTTCTCCATCGCGCCCATGTTGAAGTCGCTGGTGGCGACGATCATGAAACGCTCGAGGTCGAGCGGCAGGCCGAAGCGGGCCTCGTCCCAGGCCACGCTGGCGATCAGCGAGTTCATCGCGTGCTCGGTCTTGTCCATGTCGCCCGGACGCACATAGACCTGCAGCAGGTGCTTGCCACCGCTGCGCGAGGTGATGCGCTGCTCGCGCGCCACCAGCTGGCCGGCGACGAGGGCGAACAGGTAACACGGCTTCTTGTGCGGATCGACCCACTTCGCGAAGTGGCGGCCATCGGGCAGGGCGCCTTCTTCCACCAGGTTGCCGTTGGACAGCAGCACCGGGTACTTCGCCTTGTCGGCGCGCAAGGTGACGGTGTAGCTGGCCATCACGTCCGGGCGGTCCAGGAAGTAGGTGATGCGGCGGAAGCCCTCGGCCTCGCATTGCGTGAAGAAGGTGCCCTGGCTCACGTACAGGCCCATGAGCTGCGTGTTCTTCTCGGGCACGCAGATCGTGAAGATCTCCAGGTCGAAGGGTTCGTGGCCTTCGGGCAGGCTCTCCAGCACGAGCTGGGTGCCTTCGATCTTGAAGGAGCAGCCCGCGCCGTTGACCAGCACGCGCGCGACGCTGAGGTCTTCCCCGTCCAGGCGCAAGGCCTGCGCCGGCACGTCCGGGTTGCGGCGCAGGCGCATCTTGTTGAGCACGCGGGTCTTGGCCGGGTCCAGGTCGAAGCCGAGATCGACGGTGTCGATCCAGTAGGCCGGGGCGGCGTAGTCCTCGCGGCGCACCACGGTGGTGGGGCCTTCACGCAATGAGCTCATGGATCAAACTCCCTGTTTGAGTGATGCTTCGATGAAGGGGTCGAGGTCGCCGTCCAGCACCTTCTGCGTGGCGGAAATCTCGACGTTGGTGCGCAGGTCCTTGATGCGGCTGTTGTCCAGCACGTACGAGCGGATCTGGTGGCCCCAGCCCACGTCGGTCTTGGTGTCTTCGAGCTTCTGTTGCTCTTCCTGCCGCTTGCGCAGTTCGTGGTCGTACAGGCGCGAGCGCAGGCGCTTCCACGCCACGTCGCGGTTGCTGTGCTGGCTGCGGCCGTCCTGGCACTGCACCACGATGCCGGTGGGGATGTGCGTGAGGCGCACGGCCGAGTCGGTCTTGTTGATGTGCTGGCCGCCCGCGCCCGAGGCGCGGAAGGTGTCGGTGCGCACGTCGGCCGGGTTGATGTCGATCTCGATCGAGTCGTCCACCTCGGGGTAGACGAAGATGGACGCGAACGAGGTGTGGCGCCCGCCCGAGGAGTCGAACGGGCTCTTGCGCACCAGGCGGTGCACGCCGGTCTCGGTGCGCAGCAGGCCGAAGGCGTACTCGCCCTCCACCTTGATGGTCGCGCTCTTGATGCCGGCGGTGTCGCCCTCGGTCTCGTCCTCGATGGTGGTCTTGAAGCCCTTGCGCTCGGCGTAGCGCAGGTACTGGCGCAGCAGCATGCTGGCCCAGTCGCAGGCTTCGGTGCCGCCGGCGCCGGCCTGGATGTCGACGAAACAGTTCAGCGGATCGGCCGGGTTGTTGAACATGCGGCGGAATTCGAGCTTCTCCACCTCGGCCGCCACCTTGGCGGCTTCGCCTTCGATGGTGACCAGGCCGGCGGTGTCGCCATCCTCGCTCGACATCTCGAACAGCTCGGTGTTGTCGGCCAGTTCGCCGGTGAGGCGGTCCAGCACCAGCACCACGTCTTCCAGGGATTTTTTCTCGCGGCCCAGGTCCTGGGCGCGTTTGGGGTCGTTCCAGACCGTCGGGTCTTCGAGCGCGGACTCGACTTCCTTCAGCTTCGATGCCTTGGCATCGTAGTCAAAGATACCTCCGGAGCTCGACCACTCGGGTGGTCAGGTCTTCGAGCTGGCTTCGGATGGCGTTGCTGCGTTCGGCTTCCATGGGACTGTTTCCTGCTGTCTGTGTACAAAGACGGCGATTTTCTCACGGGCCGGCCCTGGGCCGCGGGCGCTGTCCGATGTCAGAAGCGCCACTTCGCCCCGACCATGAAGGCCGCGGTGCCCAGGATCTGGACTTCGAGGGCGGACCGGGGCGAGAGCTGGTAGCCCACCGCCGGGATGATGGCGGGCGAAAACCCGCCCACGTTCATGGGGACCTTGTCCTTGTACTGGCCCACGTAGCCGTACAGGATGCCGGCCGTCACCGACACATACACCTTGGGCTGGCTGGGCAGCAGGCCGGGCCAGGCCTTGCCCACGAAGGCGTAGGCCGAGGGCTGGCCGAAGGAGTTGCGGAACAGGCTGATGCCGCAGGTGCGGTCGTTGGGCAGCAGGCGGCTCAGGCTGAAGGCGAACACCGGCTTGTGCTCCGGATCGTGCGACCAGTGGTGCGTGTAGGGTGAGAAAAAGCCCTCGTAGCGGGGTTCGGTCGCACCTTCGGCCACGGGATCGTTGATGCCGGGGCACAGCGTCCAGTCGATGGCCAGGGCCGGCGAGGACAGCGCCGCCAGCAGGGCGAAGGTGCGCAGGGGCCGTGAAAGAGCGGGGCGGGTTGGGGTCGTGGGCAAGCTGAAAACCATAGGTCACAAGTATGCACGCCACCCGCGTTGCGACTGCAACAATCCGTACATCAGCCCGGGGCCTGGAAGAAATCCTCGATCAGGCCGGCCAGTGCTTCGGGCTGGTCGTGGTGCATCATGTGCCCGGCGTCGGGCACCTCGGCGCTGCGCAGCCGGGGCACGGCCTGGATGCGCTCGTGGTACTGGGCCAGGGTGAAGGCGCCCTTCCACCACAGGCCCAGGCTGTCGTCGCTGGCGGTCACCGAGAGCACGGGCGCGCTGATGCGGCGGTACAGCTCCAGCGCCTCGTCGAGCCGGTACAGGTTCGCGCCGACCACCTTGTGGGCCGCGTCGCCCAGGATCTCCCAGCCGCCCTCGGCGTTCGGCGCGGCCCATTGGCGCGCCAGCCAGTCGGCCTTGTCGCGCGGCAGGCGCGGGTTGGTCTTCATGAGGCGTTGTGCCACGCCGTCGACCGAGCCGTAGGCCTTGAGGCCGTTCTCGCCCCGGTGCAGGGCCTTGACCTCATCGATCCACTGCGCATAACGCCCCGGCGCCTGCGCGGGCCGCGTCTCGGGCATGCCGAAGCCTTCGAGGTTGACGAGGCGGCGGATGCGCTGGGGCCGCACGCCGCTGTAGATCATGGCCACGTTGCCGCCCA
Source organism: Hydrogenophaga sp. UC242_50 (assembly GCF_042697355.1). Classification (NCBI taxonomy): domain Bacteria; kingdom Pseudomonadati; phylum Pseudomonadota; class Betaproteobacteria; order Burkholderiales; family Comamonadaceae; genus Hydrogenophaga; species Hydrogenophaga sp. UC242_50. The sequence goes on along the minus strand of NZ_CP170553.1, from coordinate 4,631,683 downwards.
TGCTGTGGCCCACGAGGTCCACCGCGCGCTCGCCGGCGTAGTGGTCGAGCAGGATGTCGAGGTCGGCGAGGTAGTCGGGGAACCAGTAGTTGTCGGGCGCGGGGCCGTCCGCCTTGGAGAGGCCGAAGCCGCGCCAGTCGGGCGCGATGATCCAGCGATCGCCGCGCATCGCGTCCACCACGAACTGCCAGGAGGCGGACACGTCCATCCAGCCATGCACGAGCACCAGCGGGGCCTGCGTGGCATCGGGCTGGCCCCATTGGCGCACGTGGTAGTTCAGGTGGCGCACCGGGACGAACTCGGTGCGGGAAGGTTTCCGGGCTTGGTACATTCGATCGATCATAGAGAACGAGACGGAGACCGGCCATGCGATCGAGTCAAGCCAGAGACAAGTCCCCCACGCCCCCGAGGGACCTCTACGACCCCCTGCACCGGCGCTTTGCCTGGCAGGTGCCGACGCATTTCAACATCGCCGAGGTCTGCATGCGGCGCTGGGCCGAGCGGCCCGCCACCGCCTTGCGCACGGCGGTGATCGCCAGCGCGCCGGGCCGCGAGCCGCGCCACCACCGATATGCCGAACTCATGGACCAGGCCAACCGCCTGTCCAACGCCCTGGCCGCGCTGGGCGTGCAGCGCGGCGACCGCGTCGGCGATCGTGCCTGCCGCAGCGCTTCGAGACCGCCGTGGCCTACATGGCGGTGCTGCAGCTGGGCGCGGTGGGCATGCCGCTGTCGCAGCTGTTCGGCCCCGACGCGCTGGAGTACCGCCTGCACGACAGCGAGGCCGTGGTGGCGATCTGCGACCAGCCTTCGCTGCCCGCGCTGCTGGGCGTGCGCGAGCGCTGCCCCTTGCTGCGCGCGGTGATCGGGCTCGATGGCGACGGCACGCCCGAGGGCATGCGCGCCGACCTGGACTGGAGCGAGCTGCTGGCGCAGGAGCCCACGGACTTCGTGCCCGTGAACACTTACGCCGACGAGGCCGCGGTGCTGATCTACACCAGCGGCACCACGGGCAACCCCAAAGGCGCCTTGATCCCGCACCGCGCGCTGATCGGCAACCTGAGCGGTTTCGTGTGCAGCCAGAACTGGTTCGGCTTCGACCCGTTCGATGCCTCGGTGGCATCGAAAGCGGTGTTCTGGTCGCCGGCGGACTGGGCCTGGACCGGTGGCCTGATGGACGCGCTGTTGCCCACGCTGTACTTCGGCCGGCCCATCGTGGGCCACAACGGCCGCTTCTCCCCCGAGCTCGCGTTCGAGCTGATGCAGCGGCATGGGGTGACGCACAGTTTCCTGTTTCCCACGGCGCTGAAGGCGATGATGAAGGCGGTGCCGGTGGTGCGGCCGCGCTACCGGTTGAAGCTGCAGGCGCTGATGAGCGCGGGCGAGGCGGTGGGGGACGCGGTGTTCGCGTGGTGTCGCGATCAGCTGGGCGTGACGGTGAACGAGATGTTCGGCCAGACCGAGATCAATTACATCGTGGGCAATTGCGCGCCGTTGTGGCCGGCGAAGCCGGGCAGCATGGGCAAGGCTTACCCCGGGCACCGGGTGGCGGTGCTGGACGATGAGGGCCGGGAATGCCCGGTGGGGGTGCCGGGGGATGTGGCGGTGCACCGGCTGGATGGGCATGGCGATCCGGATCCGGTGTTTTTTCTGGGGTATTGGAAGAACGAGGGGGCGACGCGCGCGAAGTACACGGGCGATCCGGCGGACAGCTGGTGCCGCACGGGCGATCTGGCGACGCGCGATGCCGAGGGTTATCTCTGGTACCAGGGGCGGGCGGACGATGTGTTCAAGGCGGCGGGGTACCGCATCGGGCCGAGCGAGATCGAGAACTGTCTGGTGAAGCACGCTTCGGTGGCGAATGCGGCGGTGGTGCCGAAACCGGATGCCGAGCGGGGGGCTTTGGTGAAGGCTTTTGTGGTGCTGGCCCCGGGGTGCGCCGGGGACGATGCGCTGGTGAAGGCGCTTCAGCTGCATGTGAAGGGGATGTTGGCGCCCTACGAATACCCCAAGGAGATCGAGTTCATCGATGCTTTGCCCATGACGACCACGGGGAAGGTGCAGCGGCGGGTTTTGCGGGTGTTGGAGGAGGATAGGGCGCGCCTGCGTTCCTAGCGGTGCGTTTGCGCGGGGCCGCTGGTGCGGGTGGCCGTTCTCCGGCGCTGCTCGCGGGCGACTTCCCGGGCATGCCCATACCCCCTCATCAACACCGGGTGGGCGCACGACCTCTGTGGCAACCGCGAATGGGCGCCTGCGCCCAGCCACCCGCACCATCGACCCAGTGGCATGGTTGGCATTCAAGTGGTTGAATTCAAGTTTCACTTGAATGGCGTTCCATTCCCTCCCTCTCGACGGATGGTGGGGTTCGCGGGCGCAGGCGCCCATTCGCGGTTGCCACAGAGGCTGAGTGAGGGGGTGGAGTTGACGAGGTAACGGTGGCGAACCCGGGCAGCCGTCCGCGAGCAGCGCCGGAGAACGCGGACCACGCCATCCGGCAGCGCGAGGTCCAGGCCAGAAACCCAGGCAAGAAAAAAACTAGGCCACAGGCCGCCGAGACCGAGACTGATCCCGGGCCACCTCGATGAACTCCAACACCTCCGCCCGAGGTTGGGACCCCCGCCGCCACACCAGCCCCACATCGACGGTAGGAACGGCATCGCGCAAAGTCCGCACCTCCACGTGCTCCGCATCCAGCGTCCAAGGCCGGTACAGAAAATCCGGCAGCACCGCCAACCCCGCCCCCACCCCCACCAACGAACGCACCGCTTCCAAAGAGGACGTGCGCAACACCGTGCGCGGCTTCAGCTGATGGCGCGCCCACACACTGCGCATCAACAACTCGATCCGGTCCGCCTGCAACACCACCAGATCGTGCTGCACACACTCCGCCAACCCCACCTCCGCCTGCGACGCCAGCGGATGGTCCGCCGCCATCCACACCCGGTTCGGTGAACGCGTCAGCGTCTCCGCCACCAAAGCCTGCGGCTCACCCAGCGCATTGCTCACCATGATCGCGATGTCCAGCTCGCCATTGATCAACAGGTGCTCCAGAAACGGCGGCGCGTCCTCCACCACCTGCAGATCCACCCCCGGACACGTGCGCCGGAACCGCGCGAACACCTCCGACAGGTAATACCCCGCCACCAGACTCGTCACCCCGATCGTGAGCGAACCGGCCAAGGGCGTCGCCCCCTGGTGCACACCCCGCGTGGCGTCCGCCACCGCGCCGATCACCCGCCGCGCCTTCACCAGAAAGCGGTGCCCCTCCGGCGTCAGCCGCATGCCCTTGGGGCTGCGCTCGAACAACACCAGGCCCAGACCATCCTCCAGCTCCAGCACGCTCTTGGTGATCGCCGACTGCGCGATGTTCAGCATGCGCGAGGCCGCGGCCACGGAGTCCGATTCCGCCACCGCCAGGAAGTAGCGGAACTGCTTGAGCGTGATGTGCCGGTTCATGCTGGTGCGCACCACGCCAGGGAGCTGCCCTGTTGCGGTGCAAAAAAGATATGGGTAAACCCTTGCTCTCTATTTTCGAGATAGCTTACCGCAGCAATATTGAATTTTGAAAGCCGGGCCGGCCTTCCTACGATGCGCTGCAGTCGGCCCGCCGGGCGGTGGGCTGCGTTTCTGAAACCGCTATCAACCCATAGGTGATCGATCCATGAAACTCGCACAACGCCCCCTCGCCCGCACCGTCGCGGGTCTGCTGACGACGGCCCTCACCCTGGCAGCCCCTGGCCCCCGCCGCGCAGGCGCAATCGGCCCTCAAGAAACTGGGCAAAGGCGAAGGCCAGGTCGATATCGTGGCCTGGGCGGGCTACATCGAACGCGGCCAGACCGACAAGAACTTCGACTGGGTCACCGACTTCGAGAAGAAGACCAGTTGCAAGGTCAACGTGAAGACCGCCGGCACCTCCGACGAAATGGTCGCGCTCATGAACGAAGGCGGCTTCGACCTCGTCACCGCCTCGGGCGACGCCTCCATGCGCCTGATCGCCGGCAAGCGCGTGCAGCCCGTCAACGTCGACCTGATCCCCAGCTACAAGACCGTGGACCCGCGCCTGCAGAAGGCGCCCTGGCACTACGTGAACAACACGCACTACGGCACGCCCTACCAGTGGGGCTGGAACGTGCTCATGTACAACACCACCGTCTTCAAGGACAAGCCACCCACCAGCTGGAACGTGGTGTTCGAGGAAACCACGCTGCCCGATGGCAAGAGCAACAAGGGCCGCGTGCAGGCCTTCGACGGCCCGATCTACATCGCCGACGCCGCGCTCTACCTGATGAAGAAGAACCCGGCCCTGGGCATCAAGGACCCGTACGAACTCAACGAGGCGCAGTACAAGGCCGCGCTGGACCTGCTGCGCGGCCAGCGCAAGCTGGTGGGCAAGTACTGGCACGACGCCTTCGTGCAGATCGACGACTTCACCAACGAAGGCGTGGTGGCTTCCAGCAGCTGGCAGTTCATGGCCAACATCCTCAAGAGCAAGAACCGCCCGGTCGCCACCGTGGTGCCGGTCGAAGGCGCCACCGGCTGGGCCGACACCACCATGTTGCACGCCGACGCCAAGCACCCCAACTGCGCCTATATGTGGATGGAGCACTCGCTCAACACCAAGCTGCAGGGCGACCTCTCGGCCTGGTTCGGCTCGGTGCCCTCGGTGCCGGCGGCCTGCAAGGGCAACAAGCTGCTGGGCGACCAGGGTTGTGCCAACCAGGGCTACAACAGCTTCGACAAGATCTCGTTCTGGAAGACGCCCACGAGCAAGTGCACGACGCAGAACAACAACTGCGTGCCGTACCACAAGTGGGTGTCGGACTACATCGCGGTATTGGGAGGCCGCTGACGCGGCACACCCCCGCGGCGCTTCGCGCCACCCCCTCGAGGGGGCGATGCCTGAGGCCCGGCAAAGCCGGTTCCTCGGCATCTCTGGATGAAGCGCCTCTTCTCTCGTGCTGTTTCTTCTGACCTTGTTGCATGACCACTGCCGTCACCCTTGAATCGGTTTCCTGCGTGTTCGGCAGCGGCGCGCAGGCCGTGCGCGCGGTCGACCGCGTGGACCTCACCATCGAAGGCGGGGAGTTCTTCACCTTGCTCGGGCCCTCGGGCTCGGGCAAGACGACCTGCCTGCGCATGATCGGCGGCTTCACGCTGCCGACCTCGGGCCGCATCCTCATCGGCGGGCAGGACGTGTCGCACCTGCCGCCGTACGCGCGGCCGGTGAACACGGTGTTCCAGGACTACGCGCTGTTCCCGCACATGAACATCCGCGACAACGTGGCCTACGGCCTGATGGTGCAGGGCGTTGACAAGTCGGCGCGGCACGCGTGTGCCGAGCAGATGCTGGACCTGGTGCGGCTCTCGGGCGTGGGCGAGCGCCGCCCGGGCCAGCTCTCGGGTGCCAGCGCCAGCGCGTGGCGCTGGCGCGCGCGCTGATCAACCAGCCACAGGTGCTGCTGCTCGACGAGCCGCTGGGGGCGCTCGACCTCAAGCTGCGCGAGCAGATGCAGACCGAGCTGAAAGCCCTGCAGCGGCAGCTGGGCATCACCTTCCTCTTCATCACGCACGACCAGCACGAGGCGCTGTCCATGAGCGACCGCATCGGCGTGTTCAGCAACGGCCGGCTGGAGCAGGTCGGCGCGCCGCAGGCCATCTACAACCGCCCGGCCACGCGCTTCGTGGCCGAGTTCGTGGGCGCGGCCAATGTGTTCGACGGCGCGCGGGCGCGCGAGATCGCGGGGGTGGACAGCGTCATGCTTCGGCCCGAGCGCATCCGCCTGGGCCCCTCGCCGCAGGCGCGCCTGAGCGGCGCGGTGATCGACGCGCAGTACTTCGGCTCGTTCTCGCGCGTGCGGGTGGACTGGGGCGGCGAGGCCATCTCGGTGGACCTCAACCCCGAGCTGCACCCCGAGCTGCCCACGCCGGGCGACACGGTGCACCTGCACTGGCAGGCCGATGCGGTGCACCCGCTGCAGCCAGGCGCGGCGCCATGAGCCTGGCCCTGTCCGCCTCCCCGCCGCGGGTGCCGCGTGGCGGCGCGCTGCGCCGGCTTTCGGACCTGCTCTACACCCGCCGTGGCCTGCTGATGGCCGCATTGCTCGGGCCGCCGCTGCTGTGGTTCGGCGCGATCTACCTGGGCTCGCTGTTCGCGCTGCTGGCCAACAGCTTCTTCGCGCTCGACGAGTTCTCCGGCGTGGTGGACCGCACGCGCTTCACGCTGCAGAACTTCCGCGAGATGACCGACCCCGCCAACGTGGACGTGGTGCTGCGCACCGTCGCCATGGCGGTCAGCGTCACGCTGGCCTGCGGGCTCATCGCCTTTCCCATCGCCTACTACATGGCGCGGTATGCGCGCGGCCCGCAGAAGGCGCTGCTCTACATCGCGGTGATGCTGCCGCTGTGGTCCAGCTACCTGGTGCGGCTCTACGCCTGGAAGCTGCTGCTGGCCAAGGAGGGCGCGATCTCCTGGGTGCTGGCCGAGGTGCACATGACCTGGCTACTCGATCTCGTGCTGTCCACACCCGGCATCGGCGGCAACTCGCTCTCGTTCTCGCGCCTGGGCACCTTCATCGTCTTCGTCTACATGTGGCTGCCTTTCATGATCCTGCCGATCCAGGCCGCCATCGAGCGCATCCCGGGCTCGCTGCTCGAAGCCTCCAGCGACCTCGGCGCGCGCGGCGGCACCACCTTCTGGAAGGTGATCTTTCCGCTCGCCATGCCGGGCATCGCGGCCGGTTCCATCTTCACCTTCTCGCTCACATTGGGCGACTACATCATTCCGCAGGTGATCGGCGACTCCACGCTGTTCATCGGCCAGGTGGTGTACCGCCAGCAGGGCGTGGCGGGCAACGTGCCCTTCGCCGCCGCGTTCTCGCTGGTGCCCATCGTGGTCATCGGCGTCTACCTGTGGATCGCCAAACGCCTGGGGGCTTTCGATGCGCTCTGACCCGTCCCGCGCCGGCTGGGGCCTGAAGGCCGCGACCTGGGCCGGCGTGCTGTTCCTGCACATCCCGCTCGCGCTCATCATCCTCTACGCCTTCAGCGCCGAGGACAAAAGCTACGTGTTCCCGCCGCCGGGCCTCACCACGCAATGGTTCGCCGCGGCCTGGGCGCGAGAGGACGTGTGGGCCGCCATCGGCCTGTCGTTCCGCGTCGCGCTGATCGCCACCGCGCTGGCCATGGTGCTGGGCACGCTGGCGGCGGCCGGCCTGGCGCGCACGCGCTTCTTCGGCCGCGACGCGATCTCGCTGCTGCTGATCCTGCCGATCGCGCTGCCCGGCATCATCACCGGCATCGCGCTGCGCACCGCGTACCACACGATGGAGATCCCGTTCAGCTTCTGGACCATCGTGGTCGGTCACGCCACCTTCTGCGTGGTGGTGGTCTACAACAACGCGGTGGCGCGGCTGCGGCGCACCAGCCCTTCGCTGATCGAGGCCTCGATGGACCTGGGCGCGGACAGCTTCCAGACGATCCGCTACGTGATCCTGCCGCAGCTCGGCTCGGCCCTGCTGGCCGGTGGCCTGCTGGCGTTCGCGCTGAGCTTCGACGAGGTCATCGTCACCACCTTCACCGCCGGGCAGCAGACCACGCTGCCGATCTGGATGCTGCAGGAGCTGATCCGCCCGCGCCAGCGGCCGGTCACCAACGTGGTGGCGGTGGTCATCATCGCGCTCACCTTCATCCCCATCCTGGCCGCGTATGTCCTCACGCGCGCCGACGAACAACCCAACGGGCGCTGAGCCCGAACCCCTTCCACCCCGACGGAGACCACCATGGGCAAGACCCCCGATTTCCAAGTCCCGATATCGACCGAGCTGTTCATCGACGGCCAGTTCGTGGCCGGCGAGGGCGAGCGCGAGCGCGTGCTGAACCCGGCCACGGGCGACGTGATCGCGCAGGTGCCCGAGGCCTCATACGAGCAAATCCACAAGGCGGTGCTGGGGGCCAGCCGCGCGTTCGACAGCTGGAGCGAGACCACGCCCATGGAGCGCTCGCGCCTGCTGCTCAAGGTTGCGCAACGCGATCGAACAGCGCGCCGAGCAGTTCGCTCGGCTGGAGTCGCTCAACTGCGGCAAGCCGTATCTGCGCGCGCTGGAGGACGAGATCCCGGCCATCGTCGACTGCTTCCGCTTCTTCGCGGGCGCGGCGCGCTGCATGACGGGCTCGGTGGCCGGCGAGTACCTGCCGGGCCACACCAGCATGATCCGGCGCGACCCCATCGGCGTGGTCGGCTCGATCGCGCCCTGGAACTACCCGCTGATGATGGCCGCGTGGAAATGCGCGCCCGCGCTGGCGGCCGGCAACACCGTGGTGCTCAAGCCCAGCGAGCAGACGCCGCTGACCACGCTGATGCTCGCGCGCGTGGTGGCCGAGATATTGCCCAAGGGCGTGTTCAACGTGGTCTGCGGGCGCGGCCCCAGCGTGGGCCAGCCGCTGGTGGAGCACCCGCTGGTGCGCATGGTCTCGCTCACCGGCGACGTGTCCACCGGCCGCAAGATCCTGCAGGCCGCCACCGGCACGCTCAAGCGCACGCACCTGGAGCTGGGCGGCAAGGCGCCGGTGCTGGTGTTCGACGACGCCGACATCGACGCGGTGGTGGAGGGCATCCGCACCTTCGGTTACTACAACGCGGGGCAGGACTGCACGGCGGCCTGCCGGCTTTACGCAGGCGCCAAGGTGTACGACCGCCTGGTGGCCGACCTCAGCAGCGCGGTCAAGACCATCCAGATGGGCACGCAGGACGAGGCGGGCGTGGAGCTGGGCCCGCTGATCACCGACCGCCAGCGCGACCGTGTGGCGAGCTTCGTGGAGCGCGCGCAGATGCTGGGCCACATGGAAGTCACCGCCGGCGGCAAGATGCGCTCGGGCAGCGGTTTCTTCTACGAACCCACGGTGATCGCGGGGGGCGCGGCAGGACGACGAGATCGTGCGCCGCGAGGTGTTCGGGCCGGTGGTGTCGGTGACGCGCTTCACCGACCCCGAGGAGGCCGTGACCTGGGCCAACGATTCGGAGTACGGCCTGGCTTCATCGGTGTGGACGCAGGACGTGTCGCGCGCGCTGCGCGTGGCGCGCAAGCTGCAGTACGGCTGCACCTGGATCAACACCCACTTCATGCTGGCCAACGAGATGCCGCACGGTGGCATGAAGGCCAGCGGCTATGGCAAGGACATGTCGATGTACGCGCTGGAGGACTACACGGTCGCACGCCACGTGATGGCGAGGCTGTGAGGCACCCCCCGCCGCGCTGCGCGCGACCCCCCTGAAAGGGGGGCGACACCTGGGACCGGCGGAGCCGGATCCTCGGTGTCACTGGTTGGGGCTGCCTCGCTCCGACTTAGCGCGCTGCGGTTTGTGCGGGTTCGGCCACGTAGATCTCTACGCGGCGGTTGGCGGCGCGGCCCTGGGCCGTGCTGTTGTCCGCGACCGGTTGGTGCGAGCCTCGGCCGTCGGTGGCGATGCGGCTGGCCGCGACGCCGCGCGCCACGAGGTAGTCGCGCGTGGCGTTGGCGCGGTCGAAGGACAGCGGGTTGTTCACGGCGTCGCTGCCGGTGCTGTCGGTGTGGCCCACGATCGCCACGGCGGTCACCGGGTTGGCGTTGAGCGTGCCGGCGAACTGGCTGAGCACGTTCTGCAGCGTAGGGCTCACGGTCGAACGGCCGGTGGCGAAACCGGCGTCGGCCGGCACGTCGAGCTTGAGGCGGTTGTCGCTGGTCTGGCTCACGCCGATGCCGGTGCCTGCCGTGGCGGCCTCCATCTGCTTCTTCTGCTCCTGCATCTTGTTGGACCAGACATAGCCACCCACCGCGCCCGCGCCTGCACCGAGCACGGCGCCCGTGGCCGCGCCCTTGGAGCCGCCGGTGGCCGCGCCGAGCAGGGCGCCCGCGACGGCACCGATGCCGGCGCCTTTGGCGGTGCCGCTTTGCGTTTCACTCATGTTGGCGCAACCGGCCAGGGCGAGCGCCGCGGCGAGTGTGGTGACCGTCAGGCCTCGGGTCAGATGGATGTTGAAGTTGGACATGGTTTTTCTCCACTGCTTGGTTGAAGGTCGATTGAGACGTGCAAGGCACCCTAAACTTATACCCCTACGGGTTTCAGCCGAAACCTCCTTCAGTTCCTATTTACAAATACTTGCATGAAGAACGTACCACTGGGCACCAGCGCGCTGCGCGTGCCCCCGATCTGCCTGGGCACCATGACGTTTGGCGAGCAGGTGGACGAAGCCACCGCGCACCGCATCCTGGATCGCGCGCTGGAGCGTGAGATCAGCTTCCTCGACGCGGCCGAGATGTACTCGGTGCCGGCGCGCGCCGACACCAGCGGCTCCACCGAAACCATCCTGGGCAACTGGTTCGCCAAGCGGCCGGGCGCGCGCGACAAGCTGGTGCTGCGCACCAAGGTGGCCGGGCCGGCGCGCGGCATGCCCTGGCTGCGCCCCGAGGTGAGCAAGGCCGGCATCATCGAAGCCTGCGAAGCCAGCCTGCGCCGCCTGCAGACCGAGGTGATCGACCTTTACCAGATCCACTGGCCCGCGCGCAACGTGCCGGCCTTTGGCGCGATCTACTTCGACCCGGCCAAGGACAAGCCCGCGCCCTCCGTGCTCGAACAGCTCGAAGCCCTGGCCGAGCTGGTGAAGGCCGGCAAGGTCAAGGCCATCGGCCTGTCCAACGAGACCCCCTATGGCGTGCACGAGTTCGTGCGCCTGGCCGAGCAGCACGGCCTGCCGCGCGCTGCGCACGGTGCAGAACCCGTACTGCCTGATCAACCGCAGTTACGAGAACGGGCTCGACGAAACCTGCCACCGGCTGGATGTGTCGCTGCTGGCGTATTCGCCGCTGGGCTTTGGCCTGCTGAGCGGCAAGTACGACGAGACCGGCCTGGTGGGCAACGCGGGCCGCATGGCGATCTACGAATCGATGCGCAAGCAGCGCTGGGGCCGGCCCGAAGCGCTGGACACCGCGCGCCGCTACAACGCGCTGGCGCGAGAACACGGCCTCACGCCCTCGCAACTCGCGCTGGCCTTCTGCTACACCAACCGGCGCGTCGCGCAGCACCATCATCGGTGTGACCACGCTGGCCCAGCTCGACGAGTGCCTGGACGCCTGGGACACGAAGCTCTCGCCGGAGCTGCTGGCGGCGATCGATGCGATCCGCTGGGAGAGCCGCGACCCCGCGCAGTGATCGGAACACCCCCCGCCGCGCTTCGCGCGACCCCCTCAAGGGGGCGATGCCAGTGGCCCGGCAAAGCCGGTTCCACGGCATCCTTGGCCGAAGCCACTGCGGACCTGAAAATCCTCCATGGCAAAAAAATCGCACGTGAGTGAAACGCCCGCCACCGCCTGGCTCAAGGCGCATGGCGTGGTGTTCACCGAGCACCCCTACGAGTACCTGGAGCACGGTGGCGCGCAGCACAGCGCGCAGGTGCTCGGGTTCGACCCCTTCGCGGTGGTGAAGACGCTGATCATGCAGGACGAGGCGGCCAGGCCGCTGGCGGTGCTGATGCACGGCAACCGCACCGTCTCCACCAAGAACCTCGCGCGGCAGATCGGCGCCAAGTCGGTCGAGCCCTGCAAGCCCGAGGTCGCCAACCGGCACAGCGGCTACTTCGTGGGCGGCACCTCGCCGTTCGGCCTCAAGCGCGACATGCCGGTGTGGGTGGAGGCCACGGTGCTGACCTTGCCAAAGATCTGGATCAACGGCGGGCGCCGGGGTTTTCTCGTCGGCATCGATCCGGCGGTGCTCGCCGGTCCCCTGGGCGCCAAGTCGGTGAACTGCGCGCTGGCAGAATAGCCGCCCAGACACGGCTTCGCGCACAGACGCGGCGGCCCCACGAGAACGAGGAGCTTTCTTCATGACCTACCCCTTGCTGCGCCACGCTGGCCGCCTACCTGATCGGCTCGCTGTCCTTCGCCGTGCTGGTGAGCCGCCTCATGGGGCTGAACGACCCGCGCACCTACGGCAGCAAGAACCCGGGCGCCACCAACGTGCTGCGCTCGGGCAACAAGGCGGCGGCCGTCATCACCCTGCTGCTCGATGCCTTCAAGGGCTGGCTGCCCGTGATGGCGGTGAAGTGGTGGGGCGAGGCCTATGGCCTGGGCGACGGCACGGTGGCGCTGGTGGGCCTGGCGGCCTTCCTGGGCCACCTGTACCCGGTGTTCTTCCGCTTCCAGGGCGGCAAGGGCGTGCGCACGGCCGCGGGCGTGATCCTCGCGTTCCAGCCCTGGCTGGGGCTGGCGGCGCTCGCGACCTGGCTGATCATCGCCATCTTCTTCCGTTATTCGTCGCTCGCCTCCATCGTCACGGCGGTCTTCGCGCCGGCCTACTTCCTGCTCGGCAACCGGGTGGCCTGGGACGCACCGGGCGTGCAGGTGCTGAGCCTGGCCGTCATGGGCCTGCTGCTGGTGTGGCGGCATTCGGAAAACATCAACCGCCTGCTGGCCGGCACCGAAAGCAAACTGGGAGCGAAGAAGAAATGAGCGATCTGCACAAGGACATCACCCGCATCGGCATGGCCGCGCGCTACAGCGAGGCCGCCGTGTTCAACGGCGTGGTCTACCTCGCGGGCATGGTGCCCGAGCGCGGCGACACCGACATCGCGGGCCAGACGCAGGACGTGCTGGAGCAGGTGCAGCAGCGCCTGCTCGAAGCGGGCAGTGACAAGTCGCGCATCCTGCGCGCGCAGATCTACCTCACCGACATCCGCGACATCGCGGCCATGAACGAGGTGTGGGACGCCTGGGTGGTGCCGGGCACCGCGCCGCCGCGCGCCACGGTGCAGGCCGCGCTGGCGCAACCCGGCCTGGCGCATCGAGATCGTGGTCACCGCCGCGCAGAACGCGGCCTGATCAATAGCGTTTTTCCAGCGTCAGCTGGTCGTTGTGGCGCTGCATCTGGAAGCGCGTGAGAAAGCTGTTGCCCAGCAGGATGTAGTTCATGGGTTGCGGCAGCACGATGGCCGCCACGCCGTACACCTGGGCATCGCCCACGCGCACCGAGTCCAGTTGCACCTGATGGCCCACGACGCGGCCATTGGCGGTGGCGCACACCCACTTTGCGGCCCTTGGTGTAGTCCAGCTGGATGCGGTTGGCATCGGACTCGCTGAGGATCACCGTGGTCGCGCCGGTGTCCACCATGAACTGCACGGTGCGCCCGTTGATCTGGCCGGTGGGCATGAAGTGGCCCTGGGCGTCGGCGGTGAGCACGATGCGCTGGGCACCACCGCCATCCTGGCCCGATGAAGACCGGCCCAGGCTGACCGGTGCATCGCCCACCCGCAGGGTCAGGCGCTGGCCGTTGATGTCGAACACGGCCGCCTCGCCCTGCAGGCTCAGCAGCTTCACACCTTGCTGGATCTGGCCGGGGCTCATGAAACGCGGCGCGGCGCCATCGATGTTCACCAGCGCCTTGCCACCGGCCACACCCGACAGCGCGACCTGCTGGGACAGGGCGGGCAGCGCCAGAAGAAGACCCGCCACGAGCGCGGAGGCCTTGGGCCAGAGGCGCCGTGGAACCGGCTTTGCCGGGCCGCCAGCGCCGCCCCCCTGGAGGGGGGTGACGCCGAAAGCGGCGCAGGGGGTGTTCACTTAATCTCTGAAGTTGTTGAAGGACAGCGGCAGGTCCTTGAGCTCGCTGCGGATCAGCGCCATGGCGGCCTGCAGGTCGTCGCGCTTGGCCCCGGTCACGCGCACCGCATCGCCCTGGATCGCGCCCTGCACCTTGAGCTTGCTGCCCTTGATGACCTGCTGGATCTTCTTGCCGTCTTCGGTGCTGATGCCGTTGCGCACCTTGACGACCTGCTTGACCTTGTCGCCGCCGGCCTTTTCGACCTTGCCGACATCGAGGAAGCGCGCGTCCACGCCGCGCTTGGTCAGTTTGCCGCGCAGCACGTCGTCGATCTGCTGCAGCTGGAACTCGGCGTCGCCGTGCAGGATGATTTCTTTCTCTTTTTCCTTGAGCTCGATGGCGGCACCGGTGCCCTTGAAATCGAAGCGCGTGCCGATCTCGCGCGTCACCTGGTCCACCGCGTTTTTCACTTCGACGAAATCGGCTTCGAGTACGGTGTCAAAAGAAGGCATGGCTGATGAATCCTGAGGGTGGGTGAGACAATCCGGGGATGGTAGTCGAGAACAACGTGGCGCTCCAGCCATACAACAGTTTTGGCATCGTGGCGCGCGCGCTGCGGCTGGCCCGCGTGCGCGACGAAACGGAGTTGCGCGCGCTCATGGCGGGCGCCGATTGGCCCGCGCTCACGCGCGAGGCGCCGCCCTTCGTGCTGGGCGGCGGCAGCAACCTGGTGGTGACGGGCGACATCAAGCCGCTGGTGCTCAAGGTGGAGATCCGCGGGCGCCAGCTGGTGGAGGAGTCGGCCCGGGGCTGGCTGGTGGAGGCGGGCGCGGGCGAGAACTGGCACGAGACCGTGGCCTGGACGCTGGCGCAGGGCTGGCCGGGGCTGGAAAACCTGGCCCTGATTCCGGGTTGTGTGGGTGCGTCGCCGGTGCAGAACATCGGCGCCTATGGCGTGGAGCTGCAGGACCGTTTTCATGAGCTGGACGCGATCGACCTGCAGACCGGGCAGAGTTTCACCCTGAACGCCGCGCAGTGCGGTTTCGGTTACCGGGACTCGGTGTTCAAGCACACGCCCGCGGGCGAGAAGGGTCTGGGCCTGGCGGGGCGCGCGCTGATCACGCGGGTGCGTTTCTGGCTGCCCAAGCCCTGGAAGCCGGTGCTGGGCTATGCGGACCTGGAGCGCCGGATGGCCGAGACCGGCATGTCCCATCCCGACGCGCAGCAGATCTTCGACTGGATCTGCGCGATCCGGCGCGCGAAGCTGCCGGACCCGGCGGTGATCGGCAACGCGGGCAGTTTCTTCAAGAACCCGACGGTGAGCGTGGAGCAGTGTGCGGACATCATCGCGCGCGACCCGAAGGTGGTGCACTACCCGATGGCCGACGGCAGCATCAAGCTGGCGGCGGGTTGGCTGATCGACGCCTGTGGCTGGAAGGGCCGGGGCGTGGGGAATGCCGGGGTCTACGAGAAGCAGGCGCTGGTGCTGGTGAACCGGGGTGGGGCGACCGGGGGGGAGGTGATGACCCTGGCGAAGGCCATCCAGACCAGTGTGTATGAGCGGTTCGGGATTTTGCTGGAGCCTGAGCCTGTGGTGGTCTGAGGTTTCTCGCCTGCGCTTCTTCGGGTCCGCCGTCGCCGGGTGGTCGGCTCCGCGAATGTCCCCCGGCGGCTGGTGCCGCCTCCTCCTTTACTTCGCTGCGCCAACCACCCGACGTCGTCGGACCTGCCAGCCGATAGGCACGCCAACAAGAGGGAAAAGCGCGAGCGCCAGCATCTCCCCGGGTCGGGGTGCTCCGGCGTTCTGCGCAGCGGGGTAAAGGAGGAGGCGGCACCAGCCGCCGGGGGACACCCGCGGAGCAGAGCGCCGGAGCGCCCCGACCCCGCGAGGTCACTGAAAGAAAGACCTTATTCGCCTTCGAGCTTCAGCATCTGCGAACCCTCACCGAGCGACAGAAGACCACTCTTGGCATAGATGCCCAGTTTGGCCCGCGTGTCGGTGATGTCGAGGTTGCGCATGGTCAGCTGGCCGATGCGGTCCAGCGGCGAGAACGGCGCGTCCTCCACCTTCTCCATGCTCAGCCGCTCCGGCGCGTACGTGAGGTTCGCGCTCTCGGTATTCAGGATCGAATAGTCGTTGCCCCGGCGCAGCTCCACCGTCACCTCGCCCGTGATCGCACGCGCCACCCAGCGCTGCGCCGTCTCGCGCAACATGATGGCCTGCGGGTCGAACCAGCGGCCCTGGTACAGCAACCGGCCCAGGCGCAGACCGTTGATGCGGTACTGCTCGATCGTGTCCTCGTTGTGAATGCCCGTCACCAGGCGCTCGTACGCGATGAACAGCAGCGCCAGACCCGGGGCCTCGTAGATGCCACGGCTCTTGGCCTCGATGATGCGGTTCTCGATCTGATCGCTCATGCCCAGGCCATGGCGCCCGCCGATCTGATTGGCCTTCAGAATCAGGTCCACCGGGCTCGCGAACGTCTCGCCATTGAGCGCCACCGGCTGGCCCTCTTCGAAACGCACCGTCACCTCCTCGGCCTTCACCGCGCAGTCCTCGCGCCAGAACGGCACGCCCATGATCGGGTTGACGATGCGGATGCCGCTGTTGAGGTGCTCCAGGTCCTTGGCCTCGTGCGTGGCGCCCAGCATGTTGCTGTCGGTGCTGTAGGCCTTCTCGGCACTCATCTTGTAGCCGAAGCCGTTGGCCGTCATGAACGCGCTCATCTCGGCGCGGCCGCCCAGCTCGTCGATGAACAGTTGGTCCAACCAGGGCTTGTAGATCTTCAGGCTCGGGTTGGTCAGCAGACCGTAGCGGTAGAAGCGCTCGATGTCGTTGCCCTTGAAGGTCGAGCCGTCGCCCCAGATGTGGACGTCGTCCTCCTTCATCGCGGCCACCAGCATGGTGCCCGTGACCGCGCGGCCCAGCGGCGTGGTGTTGAAGTAGGTCACGCCGGCCGTGCTGATGTGGAAGGCGCCGCATTGCAGCGCGGCAATGCCTTCGTGCGCCAGCTGCGTGCGGCAGTCGATCAGGCGCGCCTTCTCGGCACCGTAGGCCAGGGCCTTGCGCGGGATCTCGTCGTAGTCCGGCTCGTCGGGCTGGCCCAGGTTGGCGGTGTAGGCGTAGGGGATCGCGCCCTTCTGCTTCATCCACAGCAGCGCAGCGGAGGTGTCCAGGCCGCCGGAGAAGGCGATGCCGACTTTCTGTTGGGTGGGGAGGTTCTGAAGAATGGTGGCGCATGGCGTTCGTTCTTTCGGCGGCGGGAGTCGATCAGCCGAAATGGCAGATGTAGTGGTAGGGCTCGGTCACGCGGATCTGGAAGCTGCTGTTGCCCGGCACGTTGAATTTCTCGCCAGGGCCCGACTTCTTCCACTCCGTGGTGCCCGCCAGCAAGTACTCGCAGCCGCCGGCCACGCATTCCATGATCTCGGGCGCGCCGGTGTTGAAGGTGAGGGTGGCGGGCAGCACCACGCCGACCGACTTTTTCGTGCCATCGGCCAGGGTGATGCCGTGGCTGACGCACTTGCCGTCGAAGTACACGTTGGCCTGGGTGTTGACGGTCACGCCGTCGAATTGGGTGGTGCTCATGGTGTTGGAGGGGGAGTAAAGCGAAGACGAAAGGCGAAACCGCGATTTTAGGCCGCGGGCCGGGGCGCGCCGCGCCGGCTCAGAGGCGCTGCTGCCAGGCGGTGGCGTCGAAGCCCACGGTGATGGCACCGTCGGCCCACTGCACGACCGGGCGCTTGATCACGCTCGGGTTCGCCAGCGCCACGGCGCGGGCGCTCGCGGCGTCTTTCACGCCGGTGCGCGTGGCCTCGTCGAGCTGGCGCCAGGTGGTGCCCTTGCGGTTGATCACGGTCTCCCAGCCGGCGGCGGTCAGCCAGCGGTCGAGCGCGGCCTCGGGCACGCCCTGTTTCTTGAAATCGTGGAAGTGGTGCTCGACGCCGTGTTCCGCCAGCCAGGTGCGGGCCTTCTTGACGGTGTCGCAGTTGGGGATGCCATGAACGGTGATCATGGCCCGCATTGTCCGCCATGTCCCCGCGGCCCCGGGCCCGGGACGGCGATGGGACAATCCTGCCCATGCTTGACATTCCCGTGCCCGATCACCCCACCACCCTGGCCGACTGGCTGGCCCATGCCGAACGCCTGCACCCGGTCACCATCGACATGGGGCTGGAGCGTGTGCAGCGCGTCGCCCAGCGCATGGGCCTGGCGCTGGACTGCCCGGTGATCACGGTCGCCGGCACCAACGGCAAGGGTTCCACCTGCGCGATGCTGGAGGCCGTCTACACGCAGTCGGGCTACCGCACCGGCGTCTACACCTCGCCCCACCTGGTGCACTTCGAGGAGCGCTGCCGCGTCGCGGGCGAGGCGGTGGCCGCCAACGACCTGGTGCCTGCCTTCGCCGAGGTGGAGGTGGCCCGCAAGGGCCAGGCCGGCGACGAGGGCGGCGAGATCAGCCTGAGCTATTTCGAAATCACCACGCTCGCCATCCTGCGCACGCTCTCGCGCAGCGGGCTGGACGTGGCGATTCTCGAGGTGGGGCTGGGCGGCCGGCTGGATGCGGTGAACATCATCGACGCCGATTGCGCGGTCATCACCAGCATCGCCCTCGACCACATGGCCCTGCTGGGCAACGACCGCGAGGCCATCGGCTTCGAGAAGGCCGGCATCATGCGCACCGGCCGCCCGGTGGTGGTGAGCGACCCCGTGCCGCCGCAGAGCATCCTGGACCGCGCGCTGGAGATCGGCGCCGAGCTCTGGCGCCTGGGCAAGGACTTCCATTTCGCGGGCGACCAGCAGCAATGGGGCTGGGCCATGCACCCCTCGCACGGCGGGCGGCGCTACGCCGGCCTGGCCTACCCGGCGCTGCGCGGCGCGAACCAGCTGGTCAACGCCTCGGGCGTGCTGGCGGCGGTGGAGGCCCTGCGCGGGCGGCTGCCGGTGACGGCGCAGGCGGTGCGCAACGGCCTGGCCCTGGTGGAGCTGCCCGGGCGCTTCCAGATCGTGCCGGGCACGCCCACCCTGGTGCTGGACGTGGCGCACAACCCGCATTCGGTGGCCGCGCTCGCCGCCAACCTCGACGCCATGGGCTTCTACCCCACCACGCACGCCGTGTTCGGCGCCATGGCCGACAAGGACCTGGGCGCCATGCTGGACCGCATCGCGCCGCTGATCGACCGCTGGCACCTCACCAACCTGCCCCTGCCGCGCGCCAGTTCGGCCGCCGCCCTGGCCGAACAGCTGGAGGCCCATCCCCAATGCAAGGGCCGGGTGGCGGGAAGGCACACCGACCCCATGGACGCCCTGCGGGCCGCGGTGTCCGCCGCGGACCCCGCTGATAGAATCGTGGTCTTCGGATCGTTCTACACCGTGGGTGGCGTATTGCAGGACGGCGTGCCCCGAATGTCGGCGAAACACCTGTCCGCCTAGCCTTTTATCGCCACGGTCCCCCCGATGTTCAAATCCCGTTCAGGTTCCCAGGGCAACGCCTCGACCCCCCCGCCGCAGAGCATCGAGGCCGTGCGCCGCCGCGCCCGCCACCGCCTGATCGGCGCCAGCGTGCTCGTGCTGCTGGGCGTGGTCGGCTTCCCGCTGCTGTTCGACACGCAGCCACGCCCGATTCCCGTCGACATTCCCATCGAGATCCCGGCCAAGGGCACGCCCGCGCCGGTCGCCAAGCCCGCCGCCACCAAGCCGCCTGCCGCCGCCGCCGGCGCACCGCTGCCGGTGCGTGAGGGCCTGGGTGCCCGCGAGGAAGTGGTCGAAGCCGCACCCAAACCCGCCCCAGCTGCCGCCCCAGCGCCCACACCGGCGCCTGCGCCCGTGGCCGCCGCGCCGGCACCTGCACCCGCCAAGCCCGCCGCCCCGTTGCCCGCCGAGGCCGACCGGGCACGCGCGCTGCTCGAAGGCAAGCCGGCCGCCGCGCCGGCCAGCGCCGCCGCCAAACCGGCCGCTGGCGCCGAGCGCCTCGTGGTGCAGGTGGGCGCGTTTTCGGAAGAGGCCGGCGCGCGCGCCGTGCGCCAGAAACTGGAAGGTGCGGGTCTCAAGACCTACACGCACGTCGCCCAGACGCCCGATGGCAAGCGCATCCGGGTGCGCGTGGGCCCGTTCGAGAACCGCGCGGACGCCGAGAAGGCCGCCGCCCGTGTGAAGGCCCTGGGCCTGACCGCCGCCGTCCTGACGCTGTGACGTCGGGTGGGGTGACGCGCTGATGGCCTTGACCGACTGGGTGCTGCTCACGGTGTTGCTGCTGTCGGTGCTGCTGGGGTTGTGGCGCGGTCTGGTGTACGAGGTGTTGTCGGTGGCGGGTTGGGTGGCGGCCTTCGTGCTGGCCCAGGCCTTCGCCGACGAGGCCGGGACCTGGTTGCCGATGGACGGCCTGTCGCCGCCCATGCGGGTGGCGGTCGGTTTTGTCCTGGTGTTCGTGGTGGTGGCTTTCGCCGCCGGCCTGGGAGCCTGGCTGGTGCAGAAATTGGTGGCCTCGGTCGGCCTGCGACCGGTGGACCGGGTGCTCGGAGGCGCGTTCGGCCTCTTGCGCGGTGGGGTGATCCTGCTGGCGGTGGCGCTCGTGGTGAGCATGACGCAGATGGAGGGGGCCGCGTGGTGGCGCGAGTCGGCCACCGCTTCCGTGCTGTCGGCCTCGCTGCACGAGATCAAGCCCTTGTTGCCCGAGGCCGTGGCCCGATATATCCGTTAGTTTTCCTGAGGATTCAATCATGTGTGGAATCGTGGGCGTGGTCAGCAAGACGCCAGTCAATCAGCTCATCTACGACGCGCTGTTGCTGTTGCAACACCGGGGCCAGGATGCCGCCGGCATCGTGACCCAGCAGGGCCGCAAGTTCTTCATGCACAAGGCCAAGGGCATGGTGCGCGACATCTTCCGCACCCGCAACATGCGCGCCTTGCCCGGCCTGTGCGGCCTGGGCCAGGTGCGTTACCCCACCGCGGGCAATGCCTTCAGCGAGGAAGAGGCGCAGCCCTTCTACGTGAACGCGCCCTTCGGCCTGGTGCTGGTGCACAACGGCAACCTGACCAACGCCAAGGCGCTGGCCCAGGAGCTGTTCCAGACCGACCACCGCCACGTCAACACCGAGAGCGACTCCGAGGTGCTGCTCAACGTGCTGGCGCACGAGCTGGAGAAGGTCACGCGCGGCATCACCCTCAAGCCGGCCGACGTCTTCGCCGCCGTGCGCGGCGTGCACCAGCGCGTGAAGGGCTCCTACGCCGTGGTGGCGCTGATCGCCGGCCACGGCCTGCTGGCCTTCCGCGATCCCCATGGCATCCGCCCGCTGTGCCTGGGCCGCAACAAGAACGGCGGCGTGATGGTGGCCAGCGAGTCCGTCACGCTCGAAGGCAACGGCTTCGAGTTCGACCGCGACCTGCAGCCCGGTGAAGCGGTGTTCGTCGACCTCGAAGGCCAGATGCAGTTCGAGCAGTGCGCCGACAAGGTCAGCCACAACCCCTGCATCTTCGAATTCGTCTACCTGGCCCGGCCCGACTCGGTGATGGACGGCATCTCGGTCTACCAGGCTCGGCTGAACCTGGGCGTGACGCTGGCCAAGCGCGTGGTCTCCACCGTGCCGCCGAACGAGATCGATGTGGTGATCCCGATTCCCGAATCCTCGCGCCCGAGCGCCATGGAGCTGGCCCAGCTGCTGGGCCTGCCGTACCGCGAAGGCTTCGTGAAGAACCGCTACGTGGGCCGCACCTTCATCATGCCGGGGCAGGGCGTGCGCAAGAAATCGGTGCGCCAGAAACTCAATGTGATCGGCAGCGAATTCAAGGGCCGCAACGTGCTGCTGGTGGACGACTCCATCGTGCGTGGCACCACCAGCCGCGAGATCGTGCAGATGGCGCGCGACGCCGGTGCGCGCAAGGTCTACCTGGCCAGCGCAGCGCCGCCCGTGCGCTACCCCAACGTCTACGGCATCGACATGCCCACGCCCGACGAACTCGTGGCCCATGGCCGCACCGTCGACGAGGTGCGCGAGATCATCGGCTGCGACGCGCTGATCTACCAGGACGTGGACGCGATGAAGCAGGCCATCGGCTCGCTCAATCCCAAGCTCGACGGCTTCGACGCCTCGTGCTTCGACGGCGTCTACGTCACCGGCGACATCACGCCGGCCGACATCGCCCGCCTCAACGCCGGCCGCGACCAGAGCGAAGAGGGCGAGGAAGACACCTCGCGCCTCGCCTTGCCCAATGCCCAGGTCGTCTGACACCCCATCTTCATGAACGCCAAGAAACCTGACCTGCACCGCGACACGCTCGCCGTGCGCGAAGCCGTCGAACGCAGCCCGTACGGCGAGAACTCCGAAGCCCTGTACCTCACCAGCGGCTACGTGCAACCCAGCGCGGAAGCCGCCGCACGCCGCTTCGCCGGCGACGAGGACGGCTTCACCTACGGCCGCTACGGCAACCCCACGGTGCGCCAGCTTCGAGCAGCGCCTGGCCGCGCTCGAAGGCGCCGAGGCCTGCATCTCCACCGCCTCGGGCATGTCGGCCATCCTCATGATGTGCCTGGGCCTGCTCAAGGCCGGCGACCACGTGGTGTGCTCACACTCCATGTTCGGCTCCACCATCAAGCTCATCGGCTCGGACCTCGCCAAGTTCGGCGTCGAATCCAGCTTCGTGTCGCAGACCGACGTCGCGGCCTGGAAGGCGGCCGTCAAGCCCAACACGCGCCTGCTGTTCGCCGAGACGCCGACCAACCCGCTCACCGAGGTCTGCGACATCCGCGCGCTGGCCGACATCGCCCACGCCGCCGGCGCGCTGCTGTGCGTGGACAACTGCTTCGCCACGCCGGCCCTGCAGCGCCCCATGGCGCTGGGCGCCGACATCGTCATGCACTCCGGCACCAAGTACCTCGACGGCCAGGGCCGCGTGATGGCCGGCGCCCTGTGCGCCAGCCAGGAGCTGGTGACCAAGACCTTCCTGCCGGTGCTCAAGAGTTCGGGCATGACGCTGGCGCCCTTCAATGCCTGGGTCGTGCTCAAGGGCCTGGAGACGCTGGACATCCGCATGCGCGCCCAGTCGGCCAACGCCCTGGCGCTCGCGCAGTGGCTGGAGGCCCACCCGTCGGTGGCCCGCGTGTACTACCCCGGGCTGCGCCAGCCACCCGCAGCACGCGCTGGCGATGGCGCAGCAGTCGGGTTGCGGCGGTGCCGTGCTGTCCTTCGAGGTGAAGGGCGCCGACCCCGAGCAGGCCCGCGCGCGCGCCTTCCACGTGCTCGATTCGCTGCAGGTGATGTCGCTCTCCACCAACCTCGGCGACACCAAGACCCTGGTGGCCCACCCGGCCAGCACCTCGCACGGCCGCCTGACCGAAGCGCAGCGCCAGACGGCGGGCGTGGTGCAAGGCCTGATCCGCGTGGCGGTGGGGCTGGAGCACCTGGGCGATATCCAGGCCGATCTTGACCGTGGTCTTTCTTCCTTCTGACATGTCCGCACCCATCCGCACCCGCTTCGCCCCGTCGCCCACCGGCTTCATCCACCTGGGCAACATCCGCTCCGCGCTCTACCCCTGGGCGTTCGCGCGCTCCACTGGCGGCGCCTTCATCCTGCGCATCGAAGACACCGACCTCGAGCGCTCCTCGCAAGCCGCGGTGGACGTGATCATCGAAGGCATGAAGTGGCTCGGCCTGGACCACGACGAAGGGCCGTTCTATCAGATGCAGCGCATGGACCGCTACAAGGCGGTGCTCGCCGAGATGGTGGCCGGCGGCCAGGTGTACCCCTGCTATATGAGCGTGGCCGAGCTCGATGCGCTGCGCGAGAAGCAGATGGCCGCGAAAGAGAAGCCGCGCTACGACGGCACCTGGCGGCCCGAGCCCGGCAAGACCCTGCCGCCCGTGCCCGAAGGTGTGAAGCCCGTGTTGCGCTTCAAGAACCCGCAGGGCGGCGTGGTGGCCTGGGACGACAAGGTCAAGGGCCGCATCGAGATCGCCAACGACGAACTCGACGACCTCGTGATCGCGCGGCCCGACGGCACGCCCACCTACAACTTCTGCGTGGTGGTGGACGACATCGACATGGCCATCAGCCACGTGATCCGCGGCGACGACCACGTGAACAACACGCCGCGCCAGATCAACATCTTCCGCGCGCTCGGCAAGGAGCCGCCGGTGTACGCCCACCTGCCCACCGTGCTTAACGAGCAGGGCGAGAAGATGAGCAAGCGCAACGGCGCCAAGCCCGTCACGCAGTACCGCGACGAAGGCTACCTGCCCGACGCCATGGTGAACTACCTCGCGCGCCTGGGCTGGAGCCACGGCGACGACGAGATCTTCAGCCGCGCGCAGTTCCTCGAATGGTTCAACCTCGACCACCTGGGCCGCAGCGCCGCGCAGTTCGACGAAGCCAAGCTCAAGTGGGTCAACGCGCAGCACCTCAAGGCCATGGCCGACGACGCGCTCGCGCCGCTGGTGGCCGCGCACCTGCAGCAGCAGGGCATCACGACGGACGCGCGCCTGCCGCGCATCTGCGGCCTGTTCAAGGACCGCTGCGACACCACCGTGGCGCTGGCCCAGTGGGCCAAGGCTTTCTACGCCGACATCACGCCCAACGCCGACGAGCGCGCGCAACACATCACCGACGCCGTGCGGCCCGTGCTGGCGCACGCTGGCGGAGAAGCTCGCGGCCTGTGCCTGGGACAAGGCCAGCCTCTCGGCGGCCATCAAGGAAGTGCTCGCCGCGCACGGCCTGAAGATGCCGCAACTGGCCATGCCGGTGCGCGTGCTGGTGATGGGCACGGCCCAGACGCCGTCGCTCGATGCGGTGCTCGAACTGCAAAATCGTGACGTTGTTCTGCACCGTTTGCAGAACGCCTGAAAAAATCGCCTATAATTTGAGGCTTGCTGAAATGCACTGAGCGACAAGTCGCAAAGGGCGGTCAGCAAACCCTGTGGGGGTATAGCTCAGCTGGGAGAGCGCTTGCATGGCATGCAAGAGGTCAGCGGTTCGATCCCGCTTACCTCCACCAAGGATTGAAGTCGCGAAGAGGTTTTCATCGCGGCATCGGCAGAAAAAACAAGCTCTGTCGCTGCTACAATGGAAGGCTCTTTGAGTCCAGGTTATGACCCTATCGTCTAGAGGCCTAGGACATCACCCTTTCACGGTGAGTACCGGGGTTCGAATCCCCGTAGGGTCGCCAAACAAGCCGCAAGGCAAGTAGGCAACAAGTGGTTGGCACTTGGTTCGCAAGAACAAACGCCATCTACCAGGAGTGGTAGTTCAGTTGGTTAGAATACCGGCCTGTCACGCCGGGGGTCGCGGGTTCGAGCCCCGTCCACTCCGCCACCAGTCTCATGTGGTCCCATGTAGTCTCATCGGGTCCCACATTTGGTGAATTTGAAAGGTCACAGCAAGATTGCTGTGGCCTTTTCTTTTGCCTTCACCTCGTCTCATGCCGTCTCAC
This sequence comes from Hydrogenophaga sp. UC242_50, assembly GCF_042697355.1. NCBI lineage: Bacteria > Pseudomonadati > Pseudomonadota > Betaproteobacteria > Burkholderiales > Comamonadaceae > Hydrogenophaga > Hydrogenophaga sp. UC242_50. The sequence continues at coordinate 4,606,692 of NZ_CP170553.1, read as the reverse complement.
CTCGCCTCACACGGCCGACGGGGTCGAGAAGCCGGTTCGATTCCCACGTCCTCCGCCAACACGTTGGTTAAGGTGTTGATTCGGAAGGAATTTCTGGGCGATCCTCCGAAGCGACCCCCGGCTATGAGTGGCTCTTTGGAGGGACATGTTCGTCTTTTAGCCCCTGGCGCGATTGCTGGATCCCGAAGTTCGAAGTGCTGCGACGAAGGAAAGCGCGATTCAGCAACCTCGATTTCAGGCTGCATACGCCCGATGCGGTGTACGCCACCGGTTGTTCTCGCCTCAGGTTTTCGAGCTAGATGAGCCGTCTGCCGAAGCCGTGGAGCAGCAGCCTCCAGGGTGTCGCCGTCGTTGCTGATCGATGCGGAGCTTCAGATTCTCCTGGTTGTCCTGCTCCGCGACAGGACGGTAGCGTGCTGTCTCAGCCAATACTTGCCCCGCTTCCGGAATGCCGTTTCGGTGATGTCCCCTAATATGCGAAGCGGGAAAACAAGAGGAGAAAGCACTTGAAGAATAGGCGCGCGCGTTTTCAGGTCAGTTCTCGGCTGGCCAGCCTTCTAAGTCAGGAGTACTCGTCCACCGAAAAGGCGCTTAAAGAACTGGTGGACAACGCGTGGGACGCGGACGCTGAGAACGTGAGCATCACGCTGCCAGCGCCGATGAGCGATGCGCCCATCGTGATCGATGACGACGGAACGGGCATGACCGCCGAGGAAGTTCGCCGCCACTACCTCGCCATTGCTGCTGACCGGCGCGTGGCGCGGGGAGAGCGGACAGCCGGCAAGAATAGAAGGGTCAAAGGTCGCAAGGGCATCGGCAAATTCGCGGGCCTGATGGTAGCCGCTGAGATGACTGTCGAAACTCGCGCACGCTCAAGGCTGAGTGCATTTACCGTCCGGCTATCGGACTTGGCGCAAATCGATGACATTGAAAAGTTGCCCATCGACATCCAAGATGCGGACTGCGATGCGTCTGATCATGGCACCCGGATTACCCTTTCCGGCCATGCATCATGGCCTTGCGTTTCCGGACCCCGCGAAGCTCAGGCAAGTCCTACTTCAGGAATACGGTCGTGAAGAGGGGATGGCTGTCACGGTCGACGGCAAGAAGCTTGGCGTCGATGATGTGCAGGGAACATACCGGGATGACACGTTGACCGTCGAGGGCATGACTAACGTTCGGCTGCGATTGACAGTGGGCGAGAACAATTCGGTGACTCGCCAACCTGGAATTCAGATTCGTGTCGATGGCAAGGCGGTTGGACGGCCCACGTTCTTTGGGCTGGATGAGTCGGACGACTTTCCGCCTAAGTTGCTCAAGCGGCTATACGGGGAGCTTGATGCGGATGATCTTAGAGATCACGTTACCGCCGGATGGGACTCGGTGCTGGAGAACAGTGAGCTACTGGCGAAGGTGCGTGAAGCAGCGCAGCCCGCCATTCGCGATGCCTATCGCGCTCAGTATGGCCGGGAAATGCAACTGGCCCAGGCTCGCCTGAGCCGCAAGGTTCAGGATCACTTGGCGACGCTGCCGCAGCATCGACGCGAGTACGCAGACCGGGCAATCAAGCGCGTGTTGGACAGGTTCTTCGGTGAGCCAGTAGAAAAGATCGAGCCCTACGTCTTCGTATTGCTGGAAGCCATCGAGCGGACGGACTACGGCGCTTTGCTGGAGCACATCGCCGACTCGTCGCGGAAGGATATTGCTGCCATCGCTGAGGCGCTGGACGATTTCGGGCTGGCCGAGATGGCGTACTTGGTGGAGCAGGCTGCAGCGCGGCAAGCGTACTTGGATAGCCTTGAAACGCTACTGCGGAATCCCTCCACGCTGGAAGCGACTATGCACAAGGCTCTGGAGAAGAATCTTTGGGTATTGGGCCATGAGTTCTCGCTGTTCAGTTCCAATAAGACGCTACGTGCCGTAGTGGAGCAATCCATCGGTAGCAAGTACGTTGGCGAGAAGGCCGATCGCCGGCCGGACCTCTTGCTTAACGAGGACCTCGGTGGCGAATACTTGCTGATCGAGTTCAAGAGACCGAGCCATGCTTTGAAGCGAGAGGACTATACGCAGGCAATTGACTATCGCCATGAGCTTGCCAAGTCGACGACCAAGCGCATTCGAGTTCTAGTGATCGGCGGCAGTAGGTCGGCCGACTATCCCACGAGCAATCACGAGCCTGACGTCAGTGCGGTGGTCTTCTCGGAGGTCATCTCGACCGCGAGGCGAATGCTGGATTGGCAACTGAAAGGTGCTGGAGGCTAGCCCCCTTGACTACCCGCATGGGTAGTGCGCCGCCCGAGATCCCGTCGGGATCGACGTAACTAGAGGGACCTCGTATGGTGGTCAAATCTGAGCATTCGGGAGTGGTACCAAGCCAGCACACGCCTTGGTGCTGCCCACGATATGCATTAGGTACTTGGCGCGTGACGTCCCGACGTACACTGTTTCCGCTTCTTCAGCAGTTGCGATTTCCTCGCCGAGCCAGAGGATCACCACTGGAGCCTCGAGTCCCTTGAAGCGGGCAACGGTATCGACCAGGATCGTGCCTGGCATGCGGCGTTCGAAGGACCAATCTGTCTTGCCTGGAAGCCGGTGCTGCCCCAGCAACTCGTAGAGAGCGCCTTTTGGGCGCTTGGCCAGCAATACGACGATGTCCGCCGGAGCCACCTTCTCGTCAAGTAGAAGGCCTCGCACGCGCCGCGCGATCTCCGTGGCCTGCTGTGACTCGTTGTCGAACTGCACAATGTCGACATCGGGGCCGCTCAGCTCTGGCAAGTCGACCGGCGTCCCCACGTAGAAACCATAGGCCAGTGCGTGAATTGGCGTCGTGTTGCGGCAGTTCGCGGTCAGGAAAAATGGCTCGTCTTCGATGGGAAGTTTCGCGTCGCGCCGGTAAATCGCTTGGTTGCGATCCGTGAAGAGGTAAAAGGCGCCCTGGTCAGGATTCTTCAGGAGGGTTTCGACGCCAAACCAGTACTCGTCACTGAAATCTTGCGCCTCGTCGACGATGACACTGTCGAACAAATCACCCACAAGGATGTCGTTGGCCAAGGCGAGTGCGAACGGCATCAAGATCTCGAACTTGTGCCGCTCCCCTTGCCCGGGATAGGACGCGGCAGCTTCGGCTAGAAGGTCGCGTCCAGTGCGTTCGCGCACCAGCGCGATGCGTCTTTCGCACAACTGGTGGTAACTCATCACCGTAAGTCTTTCGACGTTCGCGAGCCCCTGTGCCAGGACATCGGCGAGCGGTCGGTTGTAGCAGAGCAGGAGGACCGCTTGACCCTGTGCCGCGAGCTGACGAGCCTTCTCGATGGCGATGAGCGTCTTGCCAGTTCCTGCACCTCCGGCAATGACCGCTCGCTTACGGCCACCGATAATGCGCAGGATGCGTGCCTGTCGCTCCGTTAGTCTTACGAGTTCGGCTTCCGCATATGCCAGTTCCGCTCGCAAGAGTGCGCGGACTTCAACTGAGCCGCACAGTATCTCTTCGACCAACATGACACCTCTTTTGCCGAGATCCTGCTCTTGACCATCGCGCCAGAACGCGTTGGACTGCGCAGTCCAGGCCTGTAGTTGGGCCAGATCGGCCTGCCCGCCGATGATTTGCCGGGCCCTGCTTGTGTGTACCAAAGGGCCGATGTCGTGCAGATCCGGGAAGAAGACCGCATGCCCACTGAGCACGCGCTTGCCCGGCCAACCGCGCCATTTGGCGTGGCCCTTTAGTTGGTCCAGGATCGCGAATTTCTCCGATTGCGCTTGCCGGAACGGGTCTTTGATCTTGTGCGTGGTGCCGAAACGGTCGATGGAGGTCCATGTACCGGTTCTTGCATCCACCGCGACGCCGCCGCCCTTGACCTCCACGGTGAGGAGTCCGGCGTTCGCGAAAGCCAGCGTGAAGTCCGCTTCCCCCTCGCGCAGTTGGTGCAATTTGTCCCGGTAGGTCCAAGTGGCCGAGTGAATGACGAGTACATCATCCGGAAGCTGGTCGCGGCACGCGCGGTAGAACCGTGCCTCGGCCTGCGAGGGCAGGGCCCGCAACTGTTCGTCACTGAGGATGGGACGCATGATCGGCCATCGCTAGTCTCCCTGAGAAAGCCTCATCCGGGCCGGCTCGAACACCTTGAACACCTGTCGACCATCAGCGAGGTGGACGTGGAGCTTGCAGAACACGTTGCCTGCTTTTTTGACGCTGATGATGGTGCCACTCCCAAGACCTTGGATCTCGATGCGAAGTCCCGGCACCGGGACCAAAGGAGGCGCTCCGGTTTCACTGATCGCGGTCGCCTTCCACCCAGAATCGAATCGGAATTGATCGGTCTTGCCGAACGGGTTGTTCACCAAGTGAAGGATTTGTCGTCCCGGTTGAATAGCGTGTTCGACGATACAGAGCCAGTAGTGCTCGCGCTTCTCGGCCGCACACAGCAACTCTGAGGGCGTCAGGACGATTCCCGCTGCGGTCCATGCCGCTGACTGCCCCTTGATCTCGATGAAATGCTCGCTGCCGTCGTGGGCGATCCCGCGGACATCGAATCCCTTGTTGTACGGAGGCATTTCTTCCAAGGTCGCCCACTTCGTCTGCTGCGTCTGCAGGAAGTGCTGCACGGCCGCCTGGGCCGTGACGTCGCGATCTCGCGCACGATCGGCCTCATCTGGTATGCCGGACAAATCGCGATTCACTGGAGCGGGCTCGACATAGCTCAGGAGTCGATGACCTGGATCGCTCGACGAGGGAGCGCGAGTACCCTGGTGGCGCCCGCGGCGGCGGACGTTACCAGTCCACCCCGGCTTGGTCGCGGTGCTTTTTGCCGATCCGGAGCGATTCGCCCCCTGATGAATGGGCGCGTTCTCCGGTCGTTCGGGCTTGGCAGGGGTCGCCGCAGTGCTAGATCCTGATGCGGAATTGCTGGTTGGGGCCAACGGCGCGGAGGCCGGGAGTGCATCGGCAACCGTTGATAGCTGCGCTGAGGGTGACGTGAGGGGCTTCTGTGGCGCGCCAGTCGAGGGCACTGTGACTGCGGGTGGCTGCGCTGCATTCGCGGTGGAAGGTGAGGCTGTCTCTTGCGACGGCCTGGCCGGCGCTTGCACAGGTGCGCCTTCGTCCTGATCCTGGGAAAGCTCCGGCGATTGTGGGTTCTCTGAGGCAGGCGGCGCATGTTCGAGGGTCAACTGAGACAACTCGTCGTCAGGTAGCGCGGGAATCTCTCGGACATCAAGATACTCTTCAACCTCGCCGATCTCTTCGTCCCGAAGAACTCGGCTGACCCCATCCACCAGCGTCATGGGCGCCTTGAGCATCAAACAGATCTCACGGGACAACCGGTCTACGACACCTTTGGCCCCCGATCTCACGAAAGCGCACTCACCGGAGATCACGACTTCGCCCTGGGCCGTAGCGGTGATACCTTGAAGGGAAGTGCAGATGGTGAGGGTATCGACGTCGAGGACCCTGAGAAGGGACAGGCGACGCCAGAGACCGGCCTCTTTCGCGCGTTCGAAGACGGTATGAGACTGCGCGTAGACCAAGCGAGCAATATAGCGGTACCGTTCTCGTACCTTTGCGGAAAGTGTGGTGTTCGGACGACCAGTCCCAGGATCCTGAAGCTTTATCTCCAGACTGTTCGACAGCAGCGGGACGCCAGCGGTATCCAGCAGCACCCGAATTTGAGGAAGGCGAGTCGCTGGTACGGCGAGGAAAGAAATATCGTCGTGCGCACCGAAGAGTGCGCTGGTCGCAGGCTGATCATCGGCGTAGAGGACATCGCTGAGCGTCACCATTTCGCCCCGATGGTTGAGGAAAACCGGGCGGGCTTTGAAATCAGCGAGCCATGCCGGTGCGGCACTACCGAGCGGAGATGCGAGTTCGCGACTGGCCCGTGCATAGATCCGCAGCGCCTCTGCCGCTTGTGCTTCGACGGTCAGTCCTGCTTCCGTCAACGAGGGCAAGGCACGGACGGCTGCAGCGATCGACACTTCATGAGGCACCCCCAGCTTGCGGACAAAGAAGCCGTGCGAGTCCGCGTACTGACCCTGCAGCGCAGGGTAGTGACGGCTGAGAAATTCTCCCGGGGGCGACCAAACCACTTCATCCGGGCCGCGCCATGGCGATTCGTCGCTTCGTGTGAGGATCAGTGCGTGTTCCTGGAACGCTTCACGGACGCGGGAGGCATTGCGGTCGAAAATCTGATCTAGATGTCGATAGAGGGGACGAACATGCGCCGCAGAAGGCTTTTCTGTTGCTTTGATCTGCTTCAGTCGTTTGATGCACGCGCTGACATCGACGCGGTGCACGATCCCGCAAATGTCAAGAAAGTCCTCGCTGAGTAGTTCGGCATCGATGTAGGTAGGAGAACTTCCGAAAACATCCTTGACAATGTCGATCGGATAGTAGGCTTCTTGCAGGCTGGCCGAGCGCCGCTGTCTTGTCGGTGCAATGGTCGTACGCAGCGTTGTAGCAAAGCTCGTGTAATACCTGGTCCCAGGCTTGCTGCTCTGTGAATAGGTCGCGTGGCTACTGTAGCGGTGCCAGTTTCGATCCAGGCACTCGAGCGTCTGGCGTCGGATGGCTGCGCTGTCGGAGCCAAGCAAGATGGCTAGTTCGGAGCTGCACGCCGCGTTGCCCTCGCCGGATAGACGCGGCGAAGGGTTCACACCGATGCGGAAGAAGAAGTCTCGCCATTCAGCGAGAACGGTAGCGCGCGTCTGCGGGTCCAGTTTGTCCAGTCCAGGGGGGAGATAGTCAGGCGAGACCAGCCGCAGACAATCGAGCTTCTCCTGGAGCAAGGCTTCGATGTCGAACTCAGGTTGATACTCGCGTCCAAGGTATACATCGTCCGCGAGCTGAAACCACCACTTCGAGTCCTCATTTTTCTTTGTCTTGAGGCGCAGACCTTTACGCAAGATTTCTAAAGCGGAGGCGTCCGACTGACCGTGCGTGGTGGCCGCGTCAAGGTAGTCCCTGAGCTTGGCTTTGACATACCGGACGTGGCCCGTAAGCGCTGAGAATGAAGAATCACGCCAACGGTCGGTCTTGTGCGCTGGCAGGATGTGATTCGTGATCAACGTATAAGGCTCGGGCGCGCGCACGCCAAGGTCGTGCAACAAACTCCGAATATCCGCCTCATCCTTTTCTTCAAGGAGGTCAATGAAGGCCTCGTCAAGAATTCGAAGCTCCTGCTCGAATCCAAATTTCTTACCGCGAGCTAAAGGGGTAAATACGGTCCCACTGCTTGGAGACTGCAGGGTGCCATCGCTGACTGGTAGACAACGGGCTTCTTCGACCCCCGCGTCCAAAAGATGTCGACGATTGAGAGTGGCCAGGTAGCGAAAGTACTGCACGAGCCACCCGGGACCTTGCTCGCGTACCCAGTCTCCGTGCTCGACAAAGACCTTGACGACGTCAGCGACGTAGAGGGGCGCGCAGCCGAGCCTCTTCAGGGTGCTTGGTTCGACCTCCAGGTCGGGGGCCGGATAGTCTTTTCCAAAGATCTTCCAGGCCTGATCAGCAGGCACCAGTCGTTGGAATGCCGCCGGCGCAGTCATGACTTCGGCCGGCTTTCGCCATTGGCCGGTTGCACAGAGAACGCAATCAGTCCCTGCCAGCGCCTCCAACATTTGCTGCACGACGGGGGCGAAGAAGCCGTGGGTAAGTTCCTGCTCTTGCGGCAGAAACTGCAGAAAGGTCCGTGCGAGTGCAGGCCGGTTACGGAAATGCTGGAGGCTGGCGACGAACGCCGGCGCGATGGCGTCGCGCAGCGCAGCGTTCCAAGGCCGGGCGGTCTGGATGTCTTCGCGGGCAGAACTCAGCAGGAAGTCGGCCTGGATACAGAAGCGAAATCCGAATGCGCGGATCGGCAAGAACGCGAAGGTTGCGCATTCCGATGTTGAGAGCGATTTGCCAGCATCGTCTACGGGAAAGGCCAAGACGATCTCGCTGTCGGGCGTGGACGGCCGCTTTTCGTCAATCGCGCCGGCCATGGAGACGTTCACGGCGACCCGCAGGTAGCGCTGCCGTGAACTCTTCACCTCGTTGTCTGTCGATTGCCGACTAGTCAGCAGTGCGACGAAACCATCTTCATCTAGCCGGCGCATGGATACGCGTTCATCGGGCGTTCGTAGATCAATGCGACGGAGCTTGCGCAAGAAGAGTAGAAGTCTCGCGTCCAGTTCGCTCAGTACTGTGCTTGTAAAGCTTTCACTTGGCTTTGCCGGAAGAACGATGGTTGTGCCCTCGCTGGCGTGCGCAGCGCTGGGTTCAATCCAGTGGGGCACAACGTAGCCAAGGTGCTCCTCGGGCTTCGACATGTCGAACCGAAAATGAAAGCCGTTGGAGTGAATCTGTGGAGCATTGGAGACTTGAAACACAGACTTGAATCCAATGCCCTTCTCGCCGATGAATCCAACCTTCCTTGATTTGGTGCTTTCGCCGACGCTGCACAGCGCTCGCACGTTCGCTTGCGTGAACCCCAGTTCGTTGTTCCAGATCGTCAAGGCTTCCGAGGAAAGCGTCAAATGGATCTCGGGGCCGACTCCGATGGCATAGGCGTTGTCGTCGGCGTTCTGGACCAGTTCGAGAATGAAATGGGTCTTCGTGGAGTACAGATCGTCAGACAGCAGTCGCAGGGCGCTGTTGAGCTTTCTACGCATGCCTTCAGCCGCCGCCTCTGCGTCAGGGGCGAGGGTCATTCCGATCATGTATTCAGAACGCCGAATCTGCTCTATGAGGGCGCGACCCTCTCCGGTTTTCTGAGCCGCTTGATGATCCTGCATATCTTCTCCGGTTTACGAGGCCGATCCGCCTAGTTGCCTGAAGGGCGAGGCGAGCCACGCTCGCCGAGCGGACGCGCTATGAGATCCGAACGGCCAGCAACCAGAAAGATCACGCGGCTTCATCGGTGGCCGCTCCCGGTGCTAGATGCCGGATCTGCCAACCGCGCGCCATCAGCCTCTCCTCATTCACCGTAACGTCCTTTTCCGCCCCCAGCGAGCTGTTTCGCAAAGCTAGGCACAGCAGGTGAGTAGGTCGGGTCATCGCCACGTAGGCCTGCAGTAGCCGTTGCATCGCCTTGTCGCTGGCGCACTTTGCGCCATTCTGGTGTTGGCCCAAGAGCCACGGCATCAGCCCATGCAGGAAGTGCGTTTGGTTGAAAGTCTCCAGAAGGAGCGTGGCCGAATGGGTCTGGCCCTTCGACATGTGGATGGAGCCCAGCCGGATATCGACACTGGTGTTCCCGTGGATGTAGCGGTAACTGTTCGCTGGCACGGACTGAGCTTGATTCAGATTGACGGGCAGCGTGGGGGGCTCGGTAGTTCGCGAAGCCATGAAGTCGTTGGCGGCAGGCGCGTTAGCAATACCCCCGGCCAAAGCGGCCGCAAGTTTCCGGATTTCAGGGCAGAGCTGTGCCCAACGTGCCGCATCAAGTGGCTCTCGATCGACTACGAATCGGGCGAGCAAGCCGCGATACACGGTCCGCATTTCATCGGCATCCGTGAGGCGCTTTTCTATCTGCAAGTGTTGCCGGCTGCTTGACCGCATTTGCGTCGTTCCTGCCAGCAAGTTGGCGAGGTGAGCGATTGCTGAAGCGACGCTGTCCACGCATTGATGGAGAGGGCCACCACTCGATGCAAGCACCTGCGCCGCGAGGAGGTTCTCAACGAGGGTGCGTGGCCGATAGGTCGGACGGCCGGCACCTGGCTGATATCCCGCCCAGTAGTGCGGGACGGTCTCGGGGTATTGCTTGTGGCCGGGTTCCACGTCGGGGAAGGGTTTGTGAACCGCGCCGACCGCAGTGACCGCCGACGAGGCTATCAGGGGCGCAGGCAACGTGGCGAGCACGTGATGGCCGAAGGCGTCCAGAACGCCGGAAGGATCGTTGTCGGGAAAGACAAAGATGGTGTGGGGTAGCCCCTGACCTGCCACCGCGGTCGGCCGCACACCCTTCAAGCCGCTGGGTTGAACAGGGAGGTAAGCGAAGGGATTGGCAAGCGCCCCGATCGACGCGTCGAAGCGGAAGGAGTCGGCGATGTTGACGCACCGTATGTTGTCGGGAAATGCATCGGCGACTGGCTTGACCCCACCCTCGAAAATGGCCTGGTTCGGATCACCGACGCGCTGGATGCAGACCGCAGGCACGTCACGCGGGAAGAGCCGCCGCAGGAATGCGTTCTGCTGTTCGGAGGTGTCCTGCATCTCGTCGACCAGGACGAAGGGAAACCGGTTCTGGAGAATAGAGGGAAGACTGGGCTGCTGCGCCAGCAAGGCTTCACCGAGAAGGAAGATCTCGTCGTAGCAGAAGTAGCCCTGTACAGCCGCATGCTGCAGCGCGGACGCCGCGAGCTGGTACATCTTGGTGTGAGTACCGCTGGGAAAACTCGTGTTCGCCAACGGTGTCGCAAAGTTGGCGCTGCCGAGGCGCAGGCTGTCGAAGCTGATGAATTTCTTCTCGAGGTAACCGTTCAGGGTGAAATAATCCCCTGGGCTGAGATGGCGACGGCGCACCCTTGTCGTCAGATCGTTGTCGATCGCGGCGACGCGGTAGCCCGCCGACAGCAACCATGGGATCGCCAGAAAACGATTCACGAATCCGTGAATGGTGTCGATGAAGTGCGGATAGCCAAGCAGGCGCTGGCCGACATCCGTGTTGCCCAAGCGATGCGCGATCTCCTCGCGCGCCACGTTGGTGTGAGAGAGGACGCAGATGCCGCGGGTCGTGCTTTTCCACTTGCGCGCGAGAATCGCCAGCTTCGCTACGACGAGCGTGGTCTTGCCGCTGCCGGGGCAGGCAGAGACGTCCAGCGTGGTCAACGACTTCAGGAACGCTCGCCGCTGCGCATCGAGGGTCTGCAGCTTGAGCAATCCGCGAGCCCACTCGATGTCGTCATCGGTGATGGGGCCGATCAGGTCCGACGGCGCAATCATGCCGCCGGCGCCACGGCTGCTACGGCAGGCGCCGGCGGGGTGGTGGCGAAGGCGATGGCTTCCCGGATATAGGCCGGAAGGCGTGCCGACAGCCAGGCGCCATCGATCTCGCCTGTCCTCGCGTGCTCGCTCAGCAGGTCAGCCAGATGTTGTGCCGCAATGGACTTGGAGGCCCGCTTGCTCGAGAACATCTCATAGACATGGGAGCACAACACCTCGCGATCGCCGGCGGCCTGGACCACCAGCGCGGCGTAGTCCAGCTTCGCGGCCGCCTTGACGTCCGCATGCGTCTTCTTGTCGTTGTTCAAGGGGTCGTCGTTGGCCGCGAGGACGGCGGCCATGTAGACCTCTTCGGCGAGGCCGGCGAATGCCAGGTCGTACTCCAGTGTCCATTCATTGGCGACGAAGGTCCTGATGTTCTGCCCATCGCCTTCGCTGAGCCGGATCCGCCTAGCCTCGAGTCCGGCTTGCCGGTCGGCAGGGGTGGCGCCGAACTCGCGCTTGACCCGCCATTTGCGACGCGGACTGGTCCACTTCGGGTCCGCATCGTCCGCGACCAACTCCAGGATGCGGGGTGCGCAGTCTGGCATCACATCCATGTCGGCCAGGCAGGCCGTCGGAATCGCAAAGACGCCCTTGGCGGGATCCTGGCGTTGAAGGATTCGTGCATAGCGTCGCAAGCCGGTGCCACCCACATTCACGATCGACACGCCGTGCTGGGTCAAGTCACGGTCGATCAGCCGAGCGAGCGTCGGTACCAGGAGGGCCTCGCCGTCGCCCTCCACCACGATCAGGCCGCGCGCGAAGAACAGGTTGGCCTTGGTCACGTCGAGGAAGCGCTGTAGGAACCTGTAGTCGCTCTTGCTCAGGTGCGTGTGGCCTTCGGCCATCGAGTAGGCGCCTTGCCGATGTAGCAGCACCAGGTTCTGCAACGGGATCTTCGACGTCAGGTTGGGGCTGTGGCTGGTGACAATGACTTGCACCTGGCGCCGAGTGCTTCCCACCAAGGGCGTGGCGGCGGCTTCCAGGAACTCCATCAAGCGCAACTGCCGCTGCGGATGCAGATGCGCTTCCGGCTCCTCGATCAGCAGCAGGGGGAGGCCATCGGGTTCCTTGCCAAGCAACAGCAGCTCGCAGGCCATGAACAGCAGGTTGTTGGAACCCAGGCCGTACGTGCCGCGGGACCGACCATCCGGCCCCGCGAGCAGGTCCAACTCCAGGCGTTCGAGGATCTGCCGTAACCGAGCTGCGTCGGTGCCGCCTTCCGCGAAACTGATGCGCCCGTGCAGCGCCTCGCCGGCAAGCGACAGGCGGGCCAGGTAATCGGTATTGATAGCCTTCTGCGCACCCCCGATGCCTTCATGCTGGTCGACCAAGTGACGCAAGTAGTCGGACAACCCGGACAGACTCAAGTTGGCCGCCTGCGCCGCGTCGGCCGGCGGCGAGGCCGCGTCGAACGGCTGCCCCTTCTTGATCTCCGGGAAGTTGTTCAGGATCTGCGACAGACGGGAGCCGCGTCCCGGCGACATCTCGCGCTCGGCATCGCGCAAGGGACGCAGGTAGGCAGTCGCAAGCAGCTGCCGGACCGTCGCGTCGAAGGGAGGGCCCTCGCCTGCGGGGCCGCTGCGCACCGTGATGTCGACCCATCGCCGGCTGCCGGGTGTCTCGCTCAAACGGCGTGCAAACCAGTGCACATAGAGGGCGACCCCCGCGCCCTCGTACGTCAGGTATTCGGCGAACGCGCCTTTCTCGCTGTCTGTTAGCCCGGACAACCGGGCCCGGATCGTGATCTCCGCCGCTTGCTGCCCATCGGTTCGGATGTGGAAGTCCTCGGGTTGCACGCGCATGAATTCCATGTCACGGGTCGTCAGCGCATGCCGGATCGCGTCGATGACGGCCGTCTTGCCTGCATCGTTTTCGCCGACGAGTGCCGTGACGCCTTCGCGAAACTCGATGGAAAACACCGGGTCACCAGCACCAAATTGCCGGAAATTCTTGATCGTGAGCTGTGACAGAAACATGGAATCTCCAAGCGATCGCTAGGCTGGCAGCAGTCTTCGTACGCCGTCGCTCGATTGGCTGGTCCCGCTGCAATCCAGTCCGCTGCATATTTCAGGCATCAGCACGAGGTTTTCGCTTATCTAATTGGACTAAACGATCAAACGACAATCCGCGCTGCAGTCCCCGCATGCTCACGCAAGAGATACAGCAGCCCGCCGCCATCAATCAGTTCAATGGGCTTGTCTTTGGAAAAGTTATACGCATCGGGCCCATAACCGCTGGTACAAACCAGAATGCCTTTGTTGGCACCCTCGTTGAGCATGGTTCCGTACAGATCCCGGACAGCGCTCACTCCCACCGTGTCGCGATAACGTTTGGCCTGAATCACCACCTTGCCTCCGAGCACCGGGCGCGTGTCGAAGGCGATAGCGTCCACGCCACCGTCCTTTGAACTGCGCGTGAGCTTGGTATCAAGCCCCATCTTGCTGAAGAGATTGGAGACGAGTACCTCGAAGTCTGCCGGCGTCAGGTCCATCAGATTCGGGCGCGTTTCGAGCCCTGACAAGGCATCCCCCTGCTCGATGAAGCGCTTGTCGACCATGTCGAATTCGACGATTGGCTTAACCGCCTGTAACTCGTCCGGGCGGTTGGACACCTGAGCACCGAGATTTCTCAGACAGGCCACCTTTTCGACTTTCTCCAGCCGTAGGCCCAAGAATTCCATCTTAGGTGCCCGGACCGACACAACCGGCACCCGCACTTCGCGCCCACTGGCCGGATCGTGGGTGTCCACCATGCCATTGAAGGTAACCAGCGCGAGCGCATCAGCCTGATCGGCTTCAAACAGCTCGTGCAAGGTGCGCAGCGTGATCGAGGCGACGATGTCCTGGTAGAGCTGCTTGATCTCAGCCGGCTTTCTGGCCTTGGACTCAATGACATCCTTGGTCTTGACGTAGCGGTACTCTGCCTCCTTCGGGATTGCCTGTACTTCCGGCAGGTCGTACTCAACGATCAGTTCCGATGAATCGGGGCTGTAGGCGATGCGGAATTTCTGCGGGAACCCTTCCGTGGGGTACTCCGACCGGGCCAGCACCATCTCGTTGTAGGCCACTACAGCATCTGGTTCCTTCGCGTGATAGGCCGTCTGGAATTCATCAACCTCGGCGTTGCGGCGCTTGACCTCCATCTCGAACTGGCTCTTGCTCTGGTCGTAGTCCGCCTTGAGCTTAGCAAACTGCTCGCGCTTGATGGCCTCGGCCTGGTTGAAGCGCACGACGTCCGACTGATGGTCGCTGGCTGCTCTGGACAGCGCGGCAGCGTGCTTTTTGGCAGCTCCCGGAATCAATTTGCGCAGGCCTGAGGGTGGGGAGATCTGTGGCGCGCGTGGGGCGCGGCCCGGTGCGAGTTCCGGTGGTGGTTTGAAGGCTTCGAAATCCGCGGCCGGCCGCAGTGCATCAAAGTCGATGCGGTCATCCAGCGACAGCGTATGCGCCAGGATGCCTTGCAGTTCTTCAAGTCGATCATGCAGTTCGGCGTTCAGGTCATCGGCTTCGCCCTGCCGGTCGGCCAAGTACTGCGCCTTGGCGAGTTTCTGCGCGGCACGGTCGTCACGGTTCTGCTGTGCCAGCGCCATGCGTTGATGGCGCTCGATCTGCCGCGCCTGGGTCAGTTGCGCACGGACGCCGCGCTGACGCTCACGCTCCGCGGCGGCCACTGCCCGCGCCGTGGCGCGCAGGAATCCCTCAAATCCGCTTCTTCGCCCCATCTCTTCTCCTTCTTCTTTTCGGTATCGCCATCAGGCGCTCTGGATCTCACGCGTGCCTCGGCATCCTTCAGAAAACGCTGAGCATCCCCAGAAAGATTTGCCCGCTGCGGCGCCTCGCTTCGCCACGCGCCGCACCATCGGTTTTCCGCATCGAGGACAGGGTGGTTCCGCAGACGCTGTCGGCTCCATAGCTTTGGTCGTCTCTGTCGCCTCGGTATGTCTGTCGGGTGATGCCACGGCTTGCGCTGCACTCAAATTGGAAGCCGATGGACGGCCCCCATCCTTGTTTCGCGCTTCGCGCAGCAGATTCATGAGGGCAGGGCCATCGATCAATTGGATGTTGCGGCCGTTGGCGAATGCCGCAGCCTCTTGCGTAAAACGCCCGGAGGTCACGACGAAGCCGCCTGCAGCACCGTACGCGGCCATCACGCCATACAGCTCCCGCACCGTGGAGATGCCCACCTTGAAGGCCTTCCACTGCTTGCACTGCACGAAGGTCTTCTCGCCCGCCTTGGCGAGCACCAAGTCCACGCCGCCATCGGCGCCACCACCACCAACCTCTTTGACCACATAGCCGCGGCGCCGGAAACCTTCACCGACCAGCAGTTCAAACTGCTGCCAGGACATGTCCTGTAGCGCATCCGCGCTGCTGCTCGCCGAGGTGGTATCGAACAGGGCGCGCCGTCGCCGGCGGCGTACCGCCGATATCACGGCGCCAAAGAGGCAGATCATCGGCACTAGGTATTGGCCTCCCGTGGCGAGGCCCTGCCAAATGGCCGTCGTGGCCATCTGTCCGATTTGTTGAGCGGACTGCGCAGCAGGCAGGGGACGCGAGGCAACGGCATGCAGTACCCAATAACTAGCGAGCGCCAACGCCACGCCCGCCCACCAGGGCATCAAAGCCACTAGGTCCATGAGGTCCTCCGCCGCGCTGGACTTGCGCCGTCTCGCCATTGATTCCCCTTTGAAACCGCCGATCGGTAAATTGAATAAACATTCTGCAACAAACTCGGAGGCGATTTGGCAGCGAATCGGAGGTAATGCCCTCATTCGGTGCATCATCAAATGCGTTTCGCGGAATGGCGATGGCGTGATGATGGTTGCGGGCAGGTGTGGATCGCTGTAATATGTCTAATATTTTGGACAATATTCGATTGCGACCTGTCATGAACCTGATCGACATCGGCCATGCTGTACGTGTGCGGCGCGCTGAGTTGGGCCTGTCCCAGGCGCAACTGGCGCACCTGAGTGGCCTGTCGCGTCAGACCCTGGTCGGCTTGGAAAACGGCACCCTGAGCGATCTGGGCGTCAACCGCGTGGGGCAGGTGATGGCGGTGTTGGGGTTAGATAGCCCCAAGCCGGATACGCTGGCGCGGCGCAAGAAGCGTGGCCTGTGGATGGCGGCCAAGACAGCCAGCGTCAGCTATGCGCATGAACTGGAGCCTGATGCGCTGGAGCAGGCCCTGGCGAGCGGTGACGTGCCGCTCCCATTTGCGCCGCACCTGACCCATTTGCTCGACGAAGCGCCCGTCCCCATCGTCGTGATGGCCGTGGAGGAGGCGGCATCACGCGCGCACCTGCCGCCGCGGCAGATCTGGCGCAACGTGGCGAAGCTGGCCGAATCCTTGTCCGTGCACCGGCGGGCGTTGTGGGCATGAAGTCCGGGTCACTGCCCGGCGGTCCCTGGGAAAAGCTGTTCCCGCGGGCTCTGGCGCTGATTGACGAGATCAGCCGGTACGGTGGAATCGCCGATCCGTTCTGGACCTTGGGCGGTGGGACCGTGCTGATGTTTCGCTACCACCATCGGTTGAGCAAGGACATCGACATCTTCGTGCCCGATCCGCAGTACCTCGGCTTTGTCACGCCTCGGTTGAGCGATACGGCGGCAGACCTGACGCAGGACTACACCGAGCAGCCCGGCGCGTTCGTCAAACTGCAGTTCGAGGAAGGCGAGGTCGACTTCGTGGCCGCGCCAAACCTGCTGGCCGACGCCTGGGAAACCTGGGACATCGGCGGTCGCTCCGTGAAGGTGGAGACAGCCGCCGAAATCATTGCCAAGAAGATGTACCACCGTGGTGACCGAGCCACGGCGCGCGATCTGTTCGACTTTGCGCTGGTGATCGAGCGCGAGCCCCAGCAGCTCCTGACGGCGATGCCGTTCCTGTTGCGCCACCGAGAAGCATTCCTGTCCCAGATTCGGCAGCCGCATGCTGGATTGCCGGCCTCCTTCGACGCCATTGCTACGCTGGACTACACGCCAGGCTTCGATCACTGCGTGGCGGTGGTCGGCGAGTTCCTGGACAGCCTGTAGTTGTTAGAGCGGCACGGCACTTATCGCGAAGGGACATGTTGATGCAGGGTGGGATATGACTACCACGAGAAAGCGCTCCCAGGCAACAAGCCGGGAGGGGATCAACTTCGTGCGTACGCTGGTTGAGCACCACAACTGCACGTTCCAAGAGATCGATCTGCAGAACGACCTCGGAAACGATGCCTACGTCGAGTTTGTGGTGAAAGCGCCACGGGTTGCTGCGTAGCGCTGCAAATAAAGTCGGGCTCTTCATATCGCGCAGCCGGTGGACGCTACGCCTTCCAGTCCGATCGCGACCACTTCGAGTACTGGGCGTCTCACACGCTGCCCGTGCTTGCAATCATTGTCGACCCAGAAGCGAGCAGGGCAGCCTGGGTTGACATCACCGACCATCTTCGACGCAACCCTGCGGCGATCAAGGAGGGACCCTTCAGCATCTATGCTGACAAAGATATTTCGGAATCTTCGTTTGCCGAGTTTCGGCAGCACTGCCTGAACTACCGCGAACCATATAGCCGCGAGCAGAACTTCGGAAGGGCCATGGAGTCCTTTGCCGATCGAGCGGACGACGAACGCTGCTTTGACGGACTACGGGCGCTGTTTGCGTTCCACAGGCAGCAGATGGCTACCTGGTACTACCTCATCTCGTGTCTCTCCAATTTCCAAGGTCACAGAGTCCTGCGCCCTCTCGTTGCACGTCTCTGCCACATCCCTACGCATGGAGACATATTCTGGAGCCAACAGAACTTCATCAAGGAAGAGGTCCGTCAGGAAGCACTTCGACTAATGCGCCAGTTGTTTGATCGCAAGGACGCGCTCGCCATGCTCTCGGTGATCGACGATTCCGGCATTGATCGGGGGACCATCGGGCAGGCGGTGCATGCGCTGGTGGACACCATGGCAGATGTGCCGGCAGTGATGGAGTCGATCGCAATCGATCAGAGCCAGAGTGAGCGCGTTCGACACAGCGCGATCCTGTTTGCCACCAGCTCGGCCCAGTGGCAATCCCCCGAGGTCGCTCTTGATCTCCTGGATCGAATACGGGCTTCGATTTACAGCGATGACGAACTGCGCGCCGTGGTTGACTGGTTGGCAGGCGATCTTAAGCAGCACGGCCGTGTTTCGTTCTACTAGGACGCCATACGCTGCTCGCAAAGGTGCTCGTCATTGCTGTCACTCCATCATTACCCGAGTGCAACTCCAGAGTGAGCCGGGTGACACCGGGATCCGAACGTTCGGCTACGGTGTATGCCGAGTGACACTGCACTGACACTCCATTGCACTGCCGCAAGCAGATCTGGTGTCCAAAGCGTTCGCTACTCGTGCGCAGAGCAGAAACTTACGCCATCGTTTCGATGTCCAACGTGGCCGATGAAACATAGGAGCGAGATGTCCTATGGCAAAACAAATCGAAAAACTGACGGCCAATAAGGTTCGCCGCGCATGCCGCCCCGGCCGACTCGGCGATGGTGGTGGCCTGTACCTGCAGATCACGCCATCCGGCAACAAGAGCTGGATATTTCGGTATGGGCGCCAGGGGCGGGAACACTTCATGGGATTGGGCCCGCTTCATACCGTCAGCTTGGTGGAGGCCAGGCATGCAGCTCAGCAAGCCAGGAAGTACCTGTTCCAGAACATCGATCCATTGGCACGCAAGCGCCAGCACCGTAGACGCGCATCGATCCGGCCGGAGCATAAGTGCTTTAAAGCGTGTGCCGAGGAATACATCAGGGAGCACGCGGCAGGCTGGCGCAACGACAAACACCGGCAGCAGTGGGAGAACACCATGCGCGACTACGTCTACCCGTACCTCGGTGCGATCGACGTGCGCAGGGTGGATACGGCCGAGATCCTCCACGTCCTGCGGCCGATCTGGACCGCCAAGACAGAAACCGCCACGCGCGTGCGCGAGCGGATCCAACGGGTACTGGACTGGGCGACAGTTCACCAATACCGAGAGGGGAGCAACCCGGCGCGCTGGAAAGGACACCTCGAGGTGCTTCTGCCTCCCCCGGCGAAACTC
This sequence comes from Hydrogenophaga sp. UC242_50, assembly GCF_042697355.1. Taxonomy (NCBI): domain Bacteria; kingdom Pseudomonadati; phylum Pseudomonadota; class Betaproteobacteria; order Burkholderiales; family Comamonadaceae; genus Hydrogenophaga; species Hydrogenophaga sp. UC242_50. Next base: position 4,587,677 of record NZ_CP170553.1, on the reverse strand, counting down.
AAACGCGTGCGGCACCACGCGGCCTTGCCGTTCCAGAAGATCGGCGAGTTCATGGCGGCGCTGCGCGAGCAACGCGGGGTGGCCGCGCAGGCGTTGGAGTTCACCATCCTGACGGCCTGCCGCTCGGGAGAGGTTCTCAAAGCCACCTGGGCGGAGATCGATCTGGAACGAGGGACGTGGACCCTTCCGGCCGAAAGGACCAAGGCGGGGAGGGCGCACAGGGTGCCACTGTCCATGGCAGCGCTGAAGGTGCTCGCTGCTCAAACGGGGCGGAGCGGCAGGTACGTCTTTCCAGGCGGCACGGAGGAAGGGACCCTGTCGTCCGTGGCGATGACCCAAGTGCTCAAGCGCGTGGGGGTTGGCGGAGTGACGGTCCACGGTTTTCGGTCCACCTTCCGCGACTGGGTTGCCGAGCAAACCCGGTATCCGCGCGAGTGGGCTGAGATCGCTTTGGAGCATCGCCTTGGATCCGCGACGGAGATGGCTTATTTCAGAAGCGATTTGCTGGAAGAGCGTCGAGGCTTGATGGAGGACTGGGCCAGATGGTGTGCGGGCGATCGACCCCCGTCCCCAGATCAGGGTTTACCCCTGATGAACGGGTCGACGGGAAACCCTCCGCCCAATCGATCAACCCCCGAATCGACCTCCGTCCGCGATGGAGACTCCATGGCGCTCGATGAGCCGACATGACACGCGGTCTGCTTGCTATCCGAGGCTTCTGTCAGAATTTTGGGGCAACCTGGGATGGTATGGACCCGTACCCGGGCAGACGTCCACTCCGCCAAATAAATCAATGGGTTACGTGAGAAATCGCGTAGCCCATTTTGGTTTCTGGCACCCGATGTTCCGGCGCTGTCCTTCAAGCGGAGGACAGACGGCCGAATGACCCTCGTCTAGATTGGCATCCATCCACGATGGAAGCCAACGACATGTTCATTCGAAACTGCTGGTACGTCGCCGCCTGGGCGCACGAGATCCCCGAGCAAGGCCTGTTTTCCCGCGTCATTCTGGGCGAGCCGCTGCTCCTGTACCGCCTGGCCAATGGCGAGACCGTCGCGCTGGAAGACCGGTGCTGTCACCGCCTCGCACCACTTTCCGCCGGTCGGCGCGAGGGCGACTGCGTGCGCTGTGGTTACCACGGGCTGAAGTTCTCGCCCGACGGCGCCTGCGTCGAAGCGCCAGGCCTCGACCGCATCCCGATCAAGGCGAAGGTGCGCAGCTACCCCGTTGCCGTGCGGAACCGGTGGGTGTTCGTCTGGATGGGCGATCCGGGTGTCGCGGACGTCTCGCTGCTGCCGGACAACTTCTCCTGCGACCACCCCGAGTGGCACTACCAGCCGGGCTATCTGCACTATGAGACGCCCTACATGCTCATCTGCGACAACCTGCTGGACTTTTCGCACCTGTCGTACGTGCACGAGAACACCCTGGGGGGCTCCACGCGGATCGCGCAGTCGAAACCCGAGGTGGCGCGCGTGCCGCAGGGCATCCGGGTCACGCGCCACGTGCCGGACGTGCCGCCCTCCGCGTACTGGCGCTCGTTCCACGAGTTCGAAGGCAACGTCGACCGTTGGTTCATCTACGACTTCCTGCTGCCCGGCACCCTCATCATGGACTCCGGCGGGCGCCCGACGGGCCAGGCCGAGGGCGACATGGCGGGCGCGGTGCGGCTGCACAGCTGCCAGACGCTGACCCCCGAGACGGCAAGCTCCACCCACTACTTCTTCCAGCAGGCCTACCACGCGCCCGCGCCCATTCCCGGGACCACGGCCACCATCTTCCAGGGACTGCTCGCCGCCTTCGAGGAAGACCGCTCGATCATCACGGCCCAGTACCGGAACCTGCTTCTCGACCCCGCCGCGCCCATGCTGCCCATGGCGATGGACCACGCGCTGGTGCAGTTCCGCCGCCTCGTGGACAGCGAGCTGGCGAAGGAGCGCGAGCGCGCGCCCGCTCGCCCGGCGGTCGTCGCGGCCTAGCACAGAACAACACCCCCATCCAGGAGACAACCCCATGATCCGTCGAACCATCCTCCGTCTGTTGGCGCTCGTCGGCGCCGCCGCGCTGCCTTTCGCGGTGCTCGCTCAGGCGCCCGCCGCATTCCCGAACAAGCCCATCCGCATCGTGGCCTCCGCGGCCGCTGGGGGCGCGACGGACTTTGTCGCCAGAACCGTTGGTGAGCGCTTGTCCAAGCAGCTCGGCCAACCGGTCATCGTGGACAACAAGGCGGGGGCGAACGGTGCCCTGGGCGCTTCCGAGGTGGCGCGCGCCGCACCGGACGGGTACACGCTGCTGGTGACCTTGGGCGACACCCTGATCAACAACGTGGCGATGTACAGGACGCTGTCGTACGACCCGTTCAAGGATTTCAGCTACATCACGCAGGCCGTTCGCAGCCCGGCGGTGATTTCCGCGAATGCGGACCTCCCCGTCAAGACCATGGCCGACTTCAGGCGCTACGCGGCCGAGCAGCGCGGCAAGCTGACCTATGGCTCGTGGGGGCCCGGTGGCCTGGGCCATCTGGCGGGTGAACAGCTCAATCGCATCATCGGTGCCGAAATGGTCCATGTGCCGCAGCGCGGCGAGGCGCCGGTGATGGCCGATCTGCTGTCGAAAACCGTCAGCGTGGGCCTGACCTCGGCCGGGCTGGCCAAGCAGCACGTGCTGGCGGGCAAGGTGACCGCACTGGCCATCATGGGCAAAGAGCGGTCGCCGGCGCTGCCGCAAGTCCCGACCATGCGGGAGCAGGGTTTCGACGACCCCTTGTTCGATGCGGCCGTCTACATCGCCTTCGTCGCGCCGGCCAGGACGCCCGAACCCGTGGTGAAGAAACTCGCGGACGAGATCCGGAAGATTCTGGCGGACCCCGAAGTCGGCCGGTTGATGAACGAGCGGGGCCTGGACATCATGAACAGCACCCCCAGGGAGTTCGAGGCCAGCCACCGCGCGGAAGCCGAGGTGATCCTCAAGCGCATCAAGGACTTCGGGCTGGTGGCGCAGTAAGCAGAGGGCGCCGGGCAGGTCGACCCGCGGCCGCGCGGCAGCCGACCGGGTAAGCCCTATTGGTGCCCTCTCGGCGAGGTTTCAAACTGGCTGCGCCATGCGCTCCACCTGGAATGTCCTCACGCCACCGCCCGGCCACCACGTGGACGCGGCGGCCATGAACCTGCTGCTCGATGTGCCGACGAGCACCGCACCCGGGCGCGGCTTGCTGAACTTCATCAACGCGCACGTGGAGGTGGACTACCTCTCCCTGGTCGAGTACTCGGGGGCCGTGCCCTCGCAGGTGGATGGATGCACGCACGGGGACCACCTGCCCAACATCACGGCCGAGTGCTTTGCCTGCTACAAGCGGCAGTACAGCCAGCTGGACGAGGTGACCCACCTGGCGGGCCGGGTCCAGCAGGATGTGCATCCCTCGCCGGACGTGACCGTGGTGCACTATGGCCTGGAGGACATTCCGGACATCTGCTGGCGGCAGGAGATTTTTGAACATTCGAAACTCACGGGCCGGTTGAGCTTCCTGTACGCGCCGGTCGCCCGCACCGCGTTTGCCATCAACCTCTACCGCGATGTGTCCTGCGGGCCTTTTGCACCGATGGAGATCGACCGCCTGACCGCCATCGCACCCATTCTTCGCAAGGTGCACCTCAACGCCTTGCATGTCCGGCGGCAGCGCCTGCACGCGCAGGCGCGCAAGGCCCTGGTCGAGCAGAACCTGCTGCAGCGGGCACCCCGGTTGTCCGAGCGCGAGCGCGAGGTCTGCGTGGGCATCGTGGACGGTCTCAGTGTGGACGGCATCGCCGCGGGCATGGGCGTGGCCCCGTCCACGGTCCAGACCCTGCGCAAACGCGCCTACATCAAGCTGGGCATCGAGGCGCGCAGCGAGTTGCTGCTGCTGTCGAACTGACAGGACATCGACCGATCGCGTTGCCTGGACCCCTGACCAGGCGGGCGTGCCTTGGTCAGAGGCACCAGGGCCTGGGGCGATGTGTTCAAACCCAGTAGAAGCGCCTCTGGCTCGGCGTCAGTGCGCCTGCGTGTACAGGACGAGGGCGTGGGTCTGGTTCAGTTCTCGCGGGTTGTTGGCCAGCAGCCTTTGCACGCCCATGGCGGCCTCGGCCAGCATGGGCAGGTCGTTGGCGGCGATGCCCACCTCGCGCAGCCGCTGCGGCATCGGGGCTTGCGCCACGTGCTGGGCCATGGTGGCGATGAAGGCCTCGGCCGCTTCACCGTCGCTGGCCCCGTGCAGCGCCGGGTTCAAGGCGCGCGCGAGTTCGGCGTAACGAGCGCCCGCCTCGGGCAGGTTGAAGCGCAGCACCGGCACCATGACCAGGGCGTTGGCCAGGCCGTGGGGCACGTGGAAGTGGCTGCCCAGCGGGTGGGCCAGGGCGTGGATCGCGGCCACCGGCGCATTGGCGAAGGCCATGCCGGCCAGCATCGAGCCCAGCAGCATGCCTTCCCGCGCTTCGATGTCGTCGCCCTGGGCGATCACGCGCCCGAGGTGGCGGTCGAGCAGCTGGAGCGCGCGCACCGCCAGCGCGTCGGAGATCGGGTTCTTCAGGTGGCGGGTGGTGTAGGCCTCGATGGCGTGCACCATCGCATCCACGCCGGTCATGGCGGTGGGCGCGGGCGGCAGGGCCAGGGTCAGCTGGGCGTCCAGCACGGCGACATCGGGGTACAGCAGCGAGCTGATGACGCCGCGTTTCTGGTGGTCCGGCGTGGAGACCACCGAGGTGGGCGTGGCCTCGGAACCGGTGCCGGCCGTGGTCGGCACTTGGATCAGCGGCAGGCGCGGCCCGGTCGCGCGCTGCGGCCCGTAGATGTCGGCCAGCGGCTGGGGGCTGGCCGCGAGCAGCGCGACCAGCTTGGCGGTGTCCAGCGAGCTGCCGCCGCCCAGGCCGATGACGCAGTCGGCCCCGGCGACGCGGGCCGCGTCCACCGCCGCGAGCACCACGTGCTCGGGCGGGTCGGCCTCCACCTTGTCGTGCACCGTCACACGCAGCCCGGCCTTGCGCAGCGCGGCCACCGGGGCGTCGATCAGGCCTGCGCGCACCAGGCCGGCGTCGGTGACGACGAAGGCATGCCGGCGTCCTTGCAGCAGCGGTGCGAGTCGCAGGGCCGCGCCGCGCTCGCAGACGATGCGGGGTGGGGTTTCGAATTGGAAGCTGGGCATGGAGCGGGAAATGAAAGGCGAAGCAAGGCCCCTCGCCGTCGATCGGGCGATGTCGTTCACAGACGAGGGGGAGGGGCGCGGCGCGCCCGGGTGGTCAGTTGATGGAGATCTTGGTGCGCGTGATCAGCTCACCGTAGGTCTTGTGGTCCTTGCGCAGCACGTTGCCGAGCTCGGCCGGGGTGGTGGTGACGCTCTCGAAACCCATGGCCTGCACGCGCTCGATGGAGGCGGGCTTCTTCAGGCTCTTGTTGATCTCGGCGTTCAGGCGGCGGATCACGTCGTCCGGCGTGCCGGCGGGGGCGAAGACGCCGTGCCAGCCGCTGATCTTCTCCAGCTCGGGCAGGCCCACTTCGCGGAAGGTGGGCACGTCGGGCAGGGCGGCCGCGCGCTTGGGGCCGATCACGGCCAGCGCCTTGAGCTTGCCGGCCTTCACATGGATGGCGCTGCCCGAGTCGAAGGTGAAGTCCACCACGCCGGCCAGCAGGTCCTGGATCGAAGGCGCCAGGCCCTTGTAGGCGAGGTGCTCGGCCTGGGTGTCGGTCTCCAGGTTCAGCAGGGCGCCCGCCACGTGCGGGAAGGAACCGTTGCCGGTGGAGGAGTAGTTCAGCTTGCCGGGGCTGGCCTTCATCTTCTCGACCAGGCCCTTGACGTCGCTCACGCCCACCTTGGGGTGGGCCAGCAGGGCCATGTTGAGGCCTGCCGTCATGGCGACGGGCGCGAAGTCCTTGATCGGGTCGAACGGCACCTTGTCCATGACGTAGGGGCCCAGCGTCAGCGTGCTGGAGGCCAGCATCAGCAGCGTGTGGCCGTCGGCCGGCGCGCGGCGCACGAACTCGGCGGCGATGTTGCCGTTGGCGCCCGCGCGGTTGTCGATCACCACCGGCTGTCCCAGGGCCTCGCCCATGTCCTTGGCACCATGCGCGCGATGGCGTCGATGGTGCCGCCGGCCGGCACCGAGACCACGATGGTCACGGGTTTGGAGGGGAAGGACTGGGCCGCGGCGAAGGGGGCAAAGGCCGAAACGATCAGGGCGGGGAGCAGTTGTCGGATCACGGGGGACTACCTCGGTTCTTGGGGGAATGGGTGAACGGGATGAGGGAAATTCTAGGGAGGCACCCGGGAGCGCAAGGCACTTTCTTGTTAACCTCTGGTTGACGATTTCGACCTTGACCACCACCCACGTTTCGCCTTCCCATGCCTATGTCCTCGCTGCTCAACGGCCGCCATTTCCAGATCTTCACCGCGGTGATGCGCAGCCGGGGGCTGGGCGAGGCCGCGCTCAAGCTGGGCATTTCCAAGGCCGCCGTCAGCAAGACCCTGGGCCTGCTGGAGCGCGAGACCGGCGTCGAGCTGTTCACGCGCCAGGGTGGCCGGCTGGAGCCCACCGCCGCGGCCCGCCGCCTGCTGCCGCGCGCCGAGCAGGCGGCCAACCACCTGGCCTGGGCGCTGGCCGAAGCCGCCACGCTGGACCAGGCCTCGAACCGCACGGTGACGGTGGCGGCGCACGCGCCCCCTTTGATCGCCATCCTGCCCGGCGCGATCCAGCGCTTCAAGCTCAGCCACCCCGAGGTCAAGGTGCGGGTGCGGGTGGAGGGGCCGCCGGAGGTGCTGCGGCTGGTCGCCCACCACGAGGTCGACCTGGGCGTCACCAACCCGCCCGCGCCCAACACCATCAGCGCCGTGGAACTGTGCGAGCGCCGCACCATCTCCGAGGACTTGCTGGTGGTGCGCAGTGCACCGGCGCCACCCCCTGGTGGCCAAGGCCCTGGTGCGGCCGCAGGACCTGGTGGACGCCGAGGTGATCGCGCTGCCCGAGGAGTCGCCCACCTCGATCCTGGTGCGCGCCACGCTGCAGGAAGCCGGCGTGCTGGTGGGGCAGGGCACGATCGCCAGCACCTCCATGGGGGTGTGCGCGCTGGTGCAGCAGAACGTGGGCATCGGGTTGATCAACCCCATGCTGCTGTCCACCGGCATCTTCCCGGACATCGTGACGCGGCCCTTCCGGCCGCGCATCGAGCTTGGGACGGAGATCTACCGCTCGGCGATCCGCCCCCTCAGCGACGAGGCGCAGGTGCTGGCCGGCTACCTCGAGGAAGTGGCGCTGGCGCTGCCCGGCTCGCCCTCGGCGGGCAAGGCCCTCCCACGCGCATCGGCCGCGAAGTGACCGCGCGCCCTCAGGCCGCGCGCTCCAGCCAGCCCAGCCGCACCAGCCCGGTGGACAGGGCGGTGCCGCAGACGATGACCACGCCGCAGCCGATCATCCAGGGCGTGATGACCTCGTTGAGGAAGACCGAGCCGTAGACCAGCGCGAACACCGGCACCAGGAAGGTGACGGTCAGCGCGCGGCTCGGGCCGGCCTTCTCGATCAGGTGGAAAAAAATGATGTAGGCGATGGCCGTGCACAGCAGGGCCACGGCCGCGACCGCGCCCCAGGCGGTGCTGCTCACCGGCTGGCTGGGCCACAGCAAGGCGGTGGGAATCGCCAGGCCCAGGGCCGCGCCGATCTGGCTGCCGGTGGCGGTGGCGCAGCGGGTGGGCGCCCGTGAGGTAGCGCTTGGTGAAGCTCGCGGCGATGCCGTAGAACAGGGTGGCGAGCAGGCAGGCCCCCATGGCGATCAGCGTGCTGGCGCACGGGGCCGTCGCTCACCACGCCGGCCGCGCTGAAGCCGGACTTGCCGATCACCAGCAGCGTGACGCCGGCGAAGCCGATCGCCAGGCCCAGCATGCGCGAGCCGCCTGGCCGGTCCTTGAGCCAGAGCCAGGCCACCAGCGCGCCCGACAGCGGCACGGTGGCGTTGAGGATGGAGGTCAGGCCGGTGGGGATGTGCAGCACGGCGTAGGCGAACAGGGCGAAGGGGATGCCGGAGTTGAGCAGGCCGACGAACAGGATGGGCCGGGCGCGCGAGCGGAAGTCGGCCCACACACCCTTGATGAAGAACACCGGCAGCAGGAAGAGGGCGGCGAGCGCGACGCGCAGGCCGGCCGTGGGCAGGGCGCCGAACTCGGCGCCTCCCAGGCGCATGAACAGGAAGGAGGCGCCCCACAGGGCGGCCAGCAGCAGGAATTCCAGGACGAGGGTGGGGCTCATGGCGTCAAAGTATGCATGGCGCCCCGGGTGTCACGGCGCGCGATTGATGCCGGATGGGGCATGGATTGATGAGTGGAACGGCACAATGCCGTTCGTCGCGCCGCCTCACACCAAGGTGGCACCTTCGAGCGAGAGCAGGGCGGTCTTGCGATCCAGCCCACCCGCGTAGCCGGTGAGCGAGCCGTCGGTGCCCAGCACGCGGTGGCAGGGCACCACCACGCTCATCGGGTTGCGGCCCACCGCCGCCCCCAGCGCGCGCACCGCGGCCGGTTTGCCGATGGCCGCGCTCAGTCGCCCGTAGCTGGTGGTGGCGCCGGGCGCGATGCCCAACAAGGCCTGCCACACCTGCTGCTGGAAGGGCGTGCCCATGCTCAGGTCCAGCGGCAGCTCGAAGTGCTGGCGCTGCCCGGCGAAGTACTGCGTGAGCTGCTCGATGGCCTGGCGCAGCACCGGGTGGTCGGGGTCGTGGCGCCAGGCCGAGCGGTCCGGGCCGTGGCGCTGCCCGTCGAACCAGACGCCGCTCAGTCCGCGCGGCGTGGCCGCCAGCGTCATGGCGCCCATCGGGCCTTGCCAGGTGGTGAAGACGGTGAGGGGATCGTGTTTCATGCGGAGGCTCCTGTGGATGAGACGACGTGGCCTGCCGACCAGGCGCGCACGACGGCGTAGCTGCGCCAGGGTTTCCAGGCGAGGGAGGCGGCTTCGGCCTCGCGGGCCGGGTGTTTGTTTTCGCGCACGCCCATGACCTTGTGCAGTGCCACGTCACCCGCGGGGAAGGCGTCGGGCCAGCGCAGGGCGCGCATGGCGATGTACTGCGCGGTCCAGTCGCCGATGCCCGGCATGGCCTTGAGGGCGGTGAGGGTGGCGGGCACGTCGGCGCTGCCGTTGAGCACCAGGCCCTGCTCGGCCACGCCGCGCGCCAGCGCCACGATGGCGGCCTGGCGCTGCCGCACGATGCCGAGTTCCCCCAGGCCGTCGCCTTCGGCCTGGGCCAATGCGGCGGGCGTGGGGAACAGGCGGGAGAGGCCGGCGTGCGGCGTCTCGATGGGCTCGCCGAAGCGGTTCACCAGCCGCTGCGCCAGGGTGCGCGCGGCCGCCACGGTGATCTGCTGGCCCAGCACCGCGCGCACCGCGAGTTCGAAGCCGTCGAGCGCGCCCGGCACCCGCAGGCCATCGCCGGCCGGGAACGCGCCGTGCAGCACGGCGTTGATGGCGGTCGGGTCGGCGTCCAGGTCGAGCGCGGCGCGCAGGCGGTGAATCACCTGGGGCAAGACCTCGCGCAGGTCGTCGCTGACGCGCAGCTCGAGCTGGCTGCGGGCCTCGTCGAAGCCGGCCACCAGCCAGCCCGTGTGGGTGCGCCCGCCCAGCTCCATGCGCAGGGTCTGCCCCAGGCGCAGGCCCTGTTCGTCGATGAAGGCCACGCCGTCGATCAGGCGCTGGCGGAAGAAGCCCAGCGTGGCCGCCACGTCGTACGGCGGCCGGTAGCCCAGCCGCACCGCGGTGCCCTGGCCGGTGTCGCGGGTGGCGGTTTCGCGCCGCAGCTGCGTGGGGTTGAGCCGGTAGTGCTCGAGAAAGGCCGCGTTGAAGCGCCGCACGCTGGCAAAGCCGCTGGCCTGGGCGATCTGGGTGACGGGCAGGTCGGTGTCGGCCAGCAGCTGCTTGGCCGTGAGCAGCTTGCGCGTGAGCAGGTACTGCAGCGGCGAGACGCCCAGGCGTTCCTCGAAGACGCGCCGCAGGTGGCGGTCGCTCACGCCCAGCCGCGCCGCCAGGCGCTCGCCCATCGCGCCGCCGTCGTCGTCCTGCCAGTGCTGGGGGTCGTCCAGCCACAACGTGGCCTGCTGCACCAGGATGGTGGAGGCGTCTTCCGTCGACCAGTGCCGCTCGCGCGGCGCCAGCTCGGGCCGGCAGCGCAGGCAGGGCCGGAAGCCCGCCTGTTCGGCCTGCGCGGCGTGCGCGAAGAAGCGACAGTTCTCGCGCCGGGGCGTGCGCACGCGGCACACCGGTCGGCAGTAGATGCCGGTGGAGGTGACGGCGGTGAAGAACTGGCCGTCGAAGCGCGCGTCGTGCGAGCACAGCGCGCGGTAGCAGGCGTCTTCGTCGATGCGGTCTGAGCGGTTCATGGCTGCCATGGTAGGCCGTTCGGACGGGGTTGACTGGCCGTTTCCGGACATGTGCCTCCGGCATGATGGGTACCCCCCTCCTACAATGCCCGTTTTGCCCGTCACGAGGAAAAACTCCATGCAAGTTGCCGCGTCCATCTTCAAGGCCTACGACATCCGGGGCGTCACCCCCACCGCGTTGAACGAAGGCGTGGCCGAGGCATTGGGCCTGGCCTTTGGCACCCGGGCCCTGGAACTGGGCGAAAAGACCGTGGCCGTGGGCCGCGACGGCCGCCTGAGCGGCCCGGCCCTGTCCGCCGCGCTGATCCGGGGGCTGGTGGCCGCCGGGGTGGACGTGATCGACATCGGTCTGGCGACCACGCCCATGCTGTACTTCGCCGCCGCCACGCTGTGCACCAGCGGCATCCAGGTCACGGGCAGCCACAACCCCAGGGACTACAACGGTTTCAAGATGGTGCTGGCCGGCCGCGCGATCTACGGCGAGGACATCCAGGCCCTGCGCAAGACCATGGAAGCCGAGACGCACCGGCGCGCCGAGGGCGGGCGCGTGCGCCTGATCAACGTGCAGGCCGCGTACCAGGCTCGCATCGTGTCCGACGCCAAGCTCGCGCGCCCCATGAAGCTGGTGGTGGACTGCGGCAACGGCGTGGCCGGCGCCTCGGCCCCGGCGATCTTCCGCGCGCTGGGCTGCGAGGTGATCGAACTCTTCAGCGAGGTGGACGGCAACTTCCCCAACCACCACCCGGACCCGAGCAAGCCCGAGAACCTGCAGGACGTGATCCGCACCCTGCGCGAGACCGACGCCGAACTCGGCCTGGCCTTCGACGGCGACGGCGACCGCCTGGGCATCGTCACCAAGGACGGCCAGACCATCTACCCCGACCGCCAGATGATCCTGTTCGCGCAGGACGTGCTCTCGCGCGTGCCCGGTGGCGACATCGTGTTCGACGTGAAATGCTCGCAGCGCCTGGCGCCCGCGATCGAGGCGGCCGGTGGCGTGCCCCACATCTACAAGACCGGCCACTCGCTGATCAAGGCGCGCATGAAGGAGTTGGACAGCCCGCTGGGCGGCGAGATGAGCGGCCACATCTTCTTCAAGGAGCGCTGGTTCGGTTTCGACGACGGCACCTACGCTGGCGCGCGCCTGCTGGAAATCCTCAGCCGCAGCCCCGACGCGAGCGCCGTGCTCAACGCCCTGCCCACCAGCCACAGCACGCCCGAGCTCAACGTGGCCTGCGCCGAAGGCGAGCCGCACGCGGTGGTGGACAAGCTGGTCGCGCTGGCGAAGTTCGACGCGCCGGCCAAACTCTCCACCATCGACGGCGTGCGCGTGGACTGGCCCGACGGCTTCGGTCTGATCCGCGCCTCCAACACCACGCCGGTGCTGGTGCTGCGCTTCGAAGGCCAGACCACCGAGGCGCTGCACCGCATCGAGGCCACCATGCTGGCGCTGCTGAAGCAGGCCAAGCCCGATGCCGTGGTCGGCGCCAGCGCGCATTGAGATGAACGCCGACGAGCTGCTCGACCAGGTCACCGTCGTCCTGGTCACGTACCACAGCGCCCATTGCCTGGACGCGCTGGATGCGCTGCTCGCGCACTGCCCGCACGTGGTGATCTCGGACAACGGCAGCACCGACGACACCCCTGCGCTGGCGCGCGCGCGCTGGCCGCAGGCCACCGTGCTCGAGCACGGCCGCAACCTCGGTTTCGGTGCCGCGAACAACCGCGCGCTCGCCGCCACGCGCACGCCGCTGGCCTTGCTGGTCAACCCCGATTGCGAAGTCACGCCCGAGGGCCTGCGCGAGCTGGTGCGGGTCGCGAACGGCATGCCCGAGGCCGCCATCGTGGCGCCGCAGCTCGAAGGCGCGCCCGGGCGGCCCGATGTGAACTACCGCTGGCCGAGCACCGCCTGGTCCTCGCGCGGGCCCGGCGCCGAAGGCCCTGCCTGCGTGGGTTTCGTGGTCGGCGCGGCGATGCTGTTCCGGCTCTCGCGTTTCGAGGGCGTGGGCTTCTTCGACGAGCGCTTCTTCCTGTACTACGAGGACGACGACCTCTGCCTGCGGCTGTTCCAGCAGCAGCGGCCCATCGTCGTGTGGCCCGCCGTGGCCGCCGTGCACCGCGCGCGCGGCTCGGTCAAGGGCAAGACGCCCTGGAAGAGCGAGTACCTGCGCGGTTACCACCACGCCCAGTCCAAGCTGATCTACACCGCCAAGCACCGTTCGCACGCGAAGGCGCGGCGCCAGCGCTGGTCGGTGCTGCTGGGCACCACGGTGGCCCTGCCGTTGCGCGCGATCGCGTGGTCGCCGCGCCTGCTCGCGCGCATGGCCGGGCGCTGGATGGGCCTGGTGCGCTGGAGGCTGCGTGGCTGAATCGCGCCGCACGAATGTTTCCCCGGACAGAATCCCATGCCATCTCCCTACAAGGTCTACGACTGCATCACCTTCGACGGTGAGGATTGCCTGGAACTGCGTCTGCGCACGCAGTGGGACCGCGTGGACCACTTCGTGATCGTCGAGGCCGAGGTCACCTTCGCCGGCACCGCGAAGGCCCTGCAGTTCGACGCCGAGCGATACGCCTGGGCCCGCCCCAAGATCCGCTACATCCCGCTGCGCGCTGAGGTGTTCGCGGCGTGCCAGACCGCATGGGACCGCGAACGCGTGCAGCGCAACGCCTTGCGCCTCGGTTACCAGGATGCGGCAGAGGACGACGTGGTGGTCATCGCCGACGTGGACGAGATCATCCGGCCCGAGAAAATCGGCCCCGTCGAGCCGGGCACCGTCCAGGTTTTCGAGTTGCTGATGCTGTACTTCTACTGCGACTACCTCATGGTGTCGGAACCGTTCTGGCGCAAGGCGGTGGCGGTCACGGGCGCCTACGCGCTCGCCCATGAGGCCGAAGACATCCGCAACAGCGCGGCCCTGCGCGCCGAGGTGGCGACCCTCGAGGTCCGCGACGCGGGCTGGCACTTCAGCTACCTGGGCGGTATGGACATGATCGAGCGCAAGCTCGAACGCTTCTCGCACCAGAACCTCAACAAGCCCCGCTACAAGGACCGGGAGAAGAACCTCGCTCGCATCCACGCCGGCAAGGACATCTACCGACGGGCCAAGCGCTGGGGCCGCGTGCACATGGGCGATTTCGGCAACACGGTGGTGGCGCAATGGTTCGCGCAGCGCCCCGAGCTGTTCTCCCCGGCGGCGATCCAGCCGGTGGGCAATGTGGACGCCATGCTCGCGGCACGCCGCGCCGCTGGCGGCAAACCGTCGGCCTGGGAAAAGCTCAAGCTGCGCATGTGGAACGCGTGGTGAGGGCCGGCCGCGTCAGCGGCGGCCGAAGCGCATGCTCAGCTTGAACCGGTAGTACGGCAGCCGGTCGGCCCAACGCAGGTTCAACTGGGGTTTGGCTCGGTCGGGGTTGCGCAGCGCGGGCTGGATCAGGTGCCGGTCGAACAGGCCCATCACCACGTCCCGGTTGTAGAGCGCGGAATACCGGTCCCAGTGGTGTCGCTTGAGGTCTTGCGGGTCCAGCTTCTCGATGATGTCGACCAGCGAGCGCGCATCGGTGTAGCAGAAGCCCGAGTCGCCCAGCACGTCGATGTGGTGCCGGTGCTTGCTGCGCGCATAGGTGATCACGGGCTTGTTGCGGATCGAGAACTCGCCACAGGCCAGCCCGAAGGACTCGCCCTGCAGGCGCGCGTGCAGCATGGCGTCGCAGGTGTTGATGAAACGCGTCTTGTAAACCATGTCGCTGCTGCCCGGCAGGAAGAGGGCGCGCGGATGGTCCACGAAGGGCGCGATGTTGAGGAAGACGAACCAGATGTCGGGCGAGCGCGCCAGCACCTGGCGCACCGCCTCGATCGCGCTGGGCACGTCGAAGCTGTTGGCGCCACCGTGGCAGCCCAGCACCTTGGCCTGCGGCGGGATGCCCAGTTCGCCGCGCAGGTCCTCGTTCACATCGGGCAGCTCCACGATGTGCGGCACGCTGGGGATCTTGCCGTTCGCGCAATGCCGGCTCAGCCACTCGGAGATGAAGGCGTAGGAGGCGCCATGGGCCTGCGCGGGGGTGGTCGGGAAGACCGCGTGCACCATCGTGGGCACCGTGCGCGACCACACACCGTCGTTCTTGCCGGCCTTGATGGCGTACAGCAGGTCCGCGTGGTGCCGGCCGAGCAGGGCATCGAGTTCGTCGATCCGGCGGTAGCCCAGCACCTCGAAGCGCGCGCTGAACTTGGCCAGGGCCTCGGCGCTGTTGTGCGGGCTGTCGGCGTTGTAGACCACCAGGCTGCGGTGGCCCAGCACCGTCTCGTTGTGAAGCGCGTAGTCGTACAGCGCGACCTCGGTGCCCCGGATCGATAGCTGGTTGGAGTGAAAGGCGATGGTCTTCGTCATGGGGCCACCCGCTCCCGTTGGCGCATCGGGATGGCGGCCATCAGCAGCGCCGACATCAGGATGAAGAAATGGTTTTCCGTCGAGAGCCAGAACGAGCTGTGCGTCGTGTTGGCGACCAGCAGCACCGCCACAAAGCCCATCATCAGCGCCCGGCGCGGCGTGTCTTCGCGCCAGGCCTGTCGTGCGATGACGAACACGAACCACAGGAACAGGGCCAGGCCGATCAGGCCTTGTTCGAACAGGAAGAAGGTGAACTGGTTGTGTGGGTGCACGCAGACCACGGCGCACCACGCAGGATCGGTGAAATGCGCAGGCGACAGCACCGGATAGGACGCGGTGCCGTGGCCGAGCACAGGCTGCTCCAGCGCGCTCTGCAGCGCGAAGCGGTTCATCTCCATGCGGGCGCCTGCGGACGTGACAGGCACCGTGATGCTGCTGTTCTGTGCTTCAAGCCAGGCCTCGTTGACGCGCGACCGCAGCTGGGTCGACGTGGTGAAGGTCACGGCCATCACGGCGACCAGGGCCAGCGCCGCGATGGCCAGCCGGCGCCGGTGCAGGCCGACGGCGAAGACCGCGAACACCGCCAGGGCCAGCAGCAGGGCCAGGTAGCCGGTGCGGCCCGACGACAGGAACAGCACGCTGAACGCCGCCAGCGCGGCCACCAGGGCGGCGAGCACGGCCCGGGCCCGCGTTGGCGCATGCATGGCCTGGTGCAGGGCCATCACCGTGAAGAACGACATCAGGATGCCTTGCGCGATGCGGTCCTTGAAGACGGTGTGGTCCTCGCCGAAGCCCTGGTTGTGCGTGCGCGTCCAGGAAAAATCGAACCAGACATTGAGCCAGGTGACCACCAGCGTGAACAGCATGGCCAGCGCGAAGGCCTGCCAGCAACGGCGGCGCGTGGCCGAGTCGTTGAGCAGACCGATGAAGACCGGTACCCACAACAGCTTGCTGTACTTGCCCAGGGCCGTGCCGATGAGCGGCCCCTCGGCTGGCGACCACAGGGCCGCGAGCGCGATCCAGGCGAACAGCGCCAGCGCCGGCGCCGCCAGGGGGTTGCTCAGCGCCTGGCGGGTGTCGCGCAGGGAATGGCCCCAGACGCAGCCGAGCAGCCAGAACACCAGGGTGAGCAGCAGCGCCACATTGGCGAGCGCGACCGACATCGGGAACGCGAAGAAGACCAGGATGAGCGAAGCCTTGGCGCCCCGCTGAAGGAAGGTGGACGGGGGGGTCATGGGGGAGCGGGGAGGTCCTGGTAGCCCGCCATCAGCGGGGCCCAGTCGGCTTCGGTCCAGTGGTAAGGGGCGACGCGGGTGGCTTCCTTGCGCAGCGAGCGCCGCAGACGCTCCAGGTTGCGCGGCTTCCAGTCGCCGCCCGTGCGAACCCCGCATTTGTCGAAATCCACGATCCAGGCCTGGCCGGCCGGGTCGAGCAGCAGATTGTGGGCGTTCAGGTCGGCATGGAACACCTGCCGCTCATGCAGTTGCCGGATCGCGCGGCCCAGGGCCTGCCATTCGGCTGGCGCGAGCGGCCTTTGCTGGAGCCGTTGCACCACGTTCGCGCTGCCCGGGATGAGGCCGACGAGGATGTCGGCTTCGTAGAACAGGCCCGCGCGGGGCCAGTGGCTGGCGGCCACCGGCTCGGGCACCGGCAGTTGCCAGGAGCGCATCAGGCGCAGCAGGGTGAATTCGCGCATGGCGCGGCTGTCGTGCGGCGCGGCGCGCCAGAAGCGGTCGTGGCTCAGGCGGGCCATCAGGCCGCCGCGCCGGTAGTGGCGCAGCACATAGCCTTGCCCGCCCTCGTGGACCAGCAGCGCCTGGCCGCGCCCGCTGCCGGTGGCAGGGCGGTGCCGCCCACATGGGCGATCGGGTCGAAGGTGCGCGCGGAGACCTGGCTCAGGTGGTGCGGATCGAACCAGGCGGTGCGGCCTGCATCCACCGAGGCCCGCACGCGCGAGACGTTGCCGGTGTGTGCGGGCCGCCACAGCGGCCGCACCACGGCCAGCGTGCGCGCCGAGGCGCCCTGGTTGCGGGCGATCAGCTCGCGCGCGGCGTGGGCGCGGCGTTGCCAGGTCTCGGGTTGCATCAGCCAGCGCTGCACCGCCGCCGCCAGTTCGCGCGCGTCGCGCACGCGCTCGCCGGCGCCGCTGCGCGCGATCTCCTCGAACAGCGGCGCCGCGTTGTGGACGTGAGGGCCGAACAGCACCGGCTGGCCGACCGACATGGGCTCCAGCGGGTTGTGCCCGCCCACGGGCGCCAGCGTGCCGCCCACGAAACACAGCGAGGCGTGCTGGTACCAGTGCATGAGCTCGCCCATGGCGTCGATCAGCAGCACCTGCGTGCCCGGCGCCACCGCCTGCCCGCTGCTGCGCCGCACGAAACTCAGACCGCTGTGCTGCACGTGGGCCGCGACCTCGTCGAAGCGCTGGGGATGGCGTGGCACCAGCACCAGCAGCCAGCTCGGGTTGACGGGCGAGAGCTCGCTCCAGATCGCCAGCCAGGCGGCCTCGTCGCCTTCGTGCGTGCTGCCCGCCACCAGCAGCGTGCGCCCCTGCAGTTCGGGCGCCAGCGCCACGCGCGCGGCGGGCACGGCGACATCGAATTTCAGGTTGCCGGTGTCGTGCAGGCGCGGCTCGGGCACACCCAGCCCGCGCAGGCGCTCGGCGCTGGCGGTGTCGGCGGCCGCCACTGTGAGCTGTGCGCCAGACGGGCCGCATCAGGCCCGGCCATCGCCGGTAGGTGCGCGCCGAGCCTTCGGAGAGGCGCGCGTTGACGAGCGCAACCGGGATCGCGTTGGCCCGGCATTGCTGCAGCCATTCGGGCCAGAGCTCGCGCTCCACGAGGATCAGCAGCCGGGGCTGCAGCCGGTTCAGGAAGCGGGCGACGGCACCGGGCGTGTCGATGGGCGCGTAGACGTGGCGGATCTGGTCGCCCCAGTGCGTCTGCAGCGCGCGCGCACCGGTGGGGGTCTGGGTGCTGACGACCACGGCGTGCGCCGGCCATTCTTCGAGCAGGGCGTGCAGCAGCGGTTGCATGGCCTGCACCTCGCCCACCGAGGCCGCATGGATCCAGATGCAGCCGAGCTGCTCGGGGTCGATGGGAATGAAACCGAGGCGCTGCCGCAGGTTCTGACGGTAGCCGGGCTCACGCCGGCCACGCCACCACAACCAGCCCAGCAGGGGAGCGGCCAGGGCGCGGCTGAGCAGTCGGTACGCCCGATGGGGCAGCGAAACCGGGCTGCTCAGCGCCAATGGTCGGCGACCCATTGGGCGGGCAACACGCGCCGGTACCACTTGCCGCTCACGCCGGCAATGACATCGGGTGGGTTGGGCTTGCCGTGGAACACGATGATCTTGGCACCGGGCGGGATGGTGGGCGGCGAGAACCAGCCCAGGATGCCCGGGCGCATGCAGTGGCGCTTGAAGCTGCGGCACCAGGCCTCGGGCCAGTAGCTGACCTTGCCCTGCCGGTTGAGGTAGCCGGTGATGTACTCCTGCTCGTTGCGCACGTCCGCGATCGACTCCGGGTAGCCGTTCTTCAGGTGCTCCAGGGCGTCGGTGTGCGCGCCGATGGTGTAGAGGTAACACGAGGTGTTGCCCGTGCCGTCCTTCTTGTCCCATTCCTTGATGACGATGAAGGTGCCGGGCTGGTCGAAGAACTCGTCCAGGCTGTCGACGATGACGATGTCCAGGTCCAGGAACAGCGTCTGGCCGGTGAGGTCGTAGAGCGGATCGGCGAAGCTGGTGAGCTTGAGCCAGCCGTGGCCGAAGCTCCAGGGCTTGCGCTGGTCGAATTCGTCGAAACCCACGGCGGGGATGGGCTTGACCTCGACGGCGGGGTTGATGCCTTCACCGTCGTCGGTCAGGCAGACGAAACGGAAGGGCCGGTGCAGGTGCCGCGACACCATGCTGTGGAGTTTGTTGACGTACTCGGGGCCGTACTTCTTGCCCCATTTGATGCACAACACGTTGACGGTCTGCATGGCTTCCTCTTCTGCGGGTGTTGGCTGGCTGACGCCAACTTGGCGGTCGAGTGTAGCGGAGCTCACTTCGCGAGCAGGGAATCGATGGGCAGCAGGTCTTCGGGCAGCAGGGCGCCGCTGGCCTGGCGCAGGCGCAGGCTGCTCAGCAGCACGTTGTAGCGCGCCTGGGCCAGGTCGCGCTTGGTCTGGAACAGCTGGCTCTGCGCGTTGAGCACGTCGATGTTGATGCGCACGCCCACCTGGTAACCCAGGCGGTTGGCGTCCAGCGCGCTCTGGCTGGAGGCTTCGGCGGCCTGCAGCGCGCGCACCTGGCCCTGGCCCGAGACCACGCCCAGGTAGGCGCTGCGCGTGGACAGGTCCACCCCCCGGCGCGCGGCTTCGAGGTCGGAGCGCGCCTTTTCTTCCAGCGCCAGGGTTTCCTTGACCCGGTTCTGGACTGCGAAGCCGGCGAACAGCGGCAGGTTGAACTGCACGCCGACGCTGGCGGTGTTGGTGCGCACGTTGCCGGGGATCGGCAGGGTCGTCATGGGGCCGCGCGCCACCTGGTACTGGCCGACCAGGTCCAGCGTGGGCTTGTGCCCGGCTTCGGCCTTGCTGGTTTCGAGCTGGGCGATCTCCAGGTTGCGCGTGGCCTGCAGGATGGTCGGGTGCGTGCCGGGGTTGCGGTCCACCCAGGCCTGCGGGTCGGCCGGCACCACCTCGGGCAGGGTCACGGGCGCGGCCAGCGGGCGCGGCTCCACCGAGGGGCGGCCCACCAGCTGGTTGAGCGCGAGCTTCTTCACGCGCAGGTCGTTCTCGGCCGCGATTTCGCGCGCCAGCACCAGGTCGTACTGGGCCTGCGCCTCGCGCGAGTCGGTGATGGTGGTGGTGCCGACCTCGAAGTTGCGCTTGGCCGCGGCCAGCTGCTCGGCCACGGCGGTCTTCTGCGCCTGCACGAAGGCCAGCGTGTCCTGCGCCGCGAGCACGTCGAAGTAGGCCTGCGAGGTGCGCACGATGAGGTCCTGCTCGGCCAGGGTGAGGCGGGCCTTGGCGATGTCGACGCTGAGCTCGGCCTGGTCGTTGGCGATCCGGTTGGCCGGGCGGTACAGCGGCTGGCTGGCCGAGAGCGTGGCGCTCTGGTTGTTGCTGTTGCCGTCGAGCGCGCCGTAGTTGCTCACCTCGCGCCGCGCCCAGCTCGCCGCGGCGGCCAGGCCGGCTTGCGGCAGCAGGCCGGCGCGGGCCTGCGCGGCCTGGGCCAGGGACGCGTCGTACTGCGAGCGCGCGGCCAGGTAGGTGGCGTCGAACCCGCGCGCCGCCTCGTACAGCTGCACCAGGCTCTGCGCCTGGGCACCGGTGGCGAGCGCGCCCAGCACCAGCATGACCGCCCGCGGAAACAGCAGGTGGTGGGCTGACGACTTGCGAGCGGACGAAGCGGCTTTCATGC
Organism: Hydrogenophaga sp. UC242_50; assembly: GCF_042697355.1. Classification (NCBI taxonomy): domain Bacteria; kingdom Pseudomonadati; phylum Pseudomonadota; class Betaproteobacteria; order Burkholderiales; family Comamonadaceae; genus Hydrogenophaga; species Hydrogenophaga sp. UC242_50. Next base: position 4,567,504 of record NZ_CP170553.1, on the reverse strand, counting down.
GGTGTTCCTTGGAGCGGGACGGAGGTGCTGAGAGACTCGTGAGAGAGGCAGCCCCCCAGGGGCATCCAGGGTCCGGCTTTGCCGGCCCGAGATGCCGTCCCCCCTCGAAGCGCCGAAGGCGCGCCACGGAGGGGGGAAGCCGCGAAGCGGCGCAGGGGGGCGTTTCATTTCAGTAGACGGGCACGCTGGGGTCGCGCTGCTGCGACCAGGCGTGGATGCCGCCGTCGATGTTCACGACGTGGGTGAAACCATTGCCTTCGAGGAACTGCACCACCTGCGCGCTGCGGCCGCCGTGGTGGCACAGCACGGCGATGGGCTGGTGTCGGTCGAGTTCGAGCAGGCGCGCCGGCACCGTGCGCATGGGCATGGCGCGCAGCTCGAAGCCCTCGGGCTTCACGGAAGCGGTCTGCAGCTCCCACGGTTCGCGCACGTCCAGCACGACGGGCAGGGCAGCCTGCGGTGCGGCGGGGTCGGCGGCCTGCTTCAGCCAGTCGGGCAGTTGGGCGGGGGTGATCGAGTTCATGGCGGCGTCCGTGGGCGGGGGAAGGTTTCCGGGCTCAGAAGCGGAAACGCGAGGGTTCCGGGAAGTGGCGCAGGCGCGGGGCCACGGTGTCCCAGGGCTGGGCGGTCTGGAAGGCGGCCTCGCCGGTGCGGGTGACGATGGTCGCGCGCATCATGGGCTCGAAGCCGACGATCGCGGCCAGGCGCCCGCCCGGGGCCAGCAGGTCCAGCAGGGCCGAGGGGATCTCGGCGACCGAGCCGCTGAGCACGATGGCGTCGAACGGCGCGCCATCCGAGCAGGCCGCGAAGCCCTTGGCGGCGGCATCGGCGCAGCGCACCTCGGCGTTGGTGATGCCGGCCTTCTGCAGGTTCTCACGCGCCAGGCGGGCCAGCGCCTCGTCGATCTCGATGCTCACCACGCGCTGCGCCAAGCTGGCCAGCAGGGCCGCCATGTGGCCGCTGCCGGTGCCGACTTCGAGCACCTTGTCGGTGGGCTTGAGCGCGAGGTCCTGCAGCAGGCGCGCCTCGACCTTGGGCGCGAGCATCGCCTGGCCGTCCACCGCGGGGTGGTTCAGCGGCAGTTCCATGTCGGCGAAGGCCAGCGACCGGTGCGCGGCGGGCACGAACTGCTCGCGGTGCACGCGGTCCAGCAGGGCGAGCACCCGGGCGTCGAGCACCTCCCAGGGGCGGATCTGCTGCTCGATCATGTTGAAACGGGCCTGGCTCAGGCTGAGGGAGGGGGCGGTGGAAGTGGTCATGGCATCGACTCGCAGGAACGGTGTTTCTAGAGAGGGCGGCGGGAACCGCGAGATTTTAAGGAGTGGGACCTTCGGGGACGGGGTGGGGTATCGCCAGGCCGAGCCGGCGGCGGAACCAGTTGCCGAGGTCGTCCATGTAGCAATAGACCACCGGCACGACCACCAGGGTGAGCAGGGAGGAGGTGATGACGCCGCCGATGACGGCCTGGCCCATGGGCGCGCGCTGTTCAGAGCCTTCGGTGAGCGCGAACGCCAGCGGCACCATGCCGAACACCATGGCCAGCGTGGTCATCAGGATGGGGCGCAGCCGCACGCGCGCGGCCAGCAGCAGCGCGGACTCGCGGTCCATCGGCGGCTCACCCGCGCGGCCTTCGCGCGCGCGGATCGCGAAATCGACCAGCAGGATCGCGTTCTTGGTGACCAGGCCCATCAGCAGCACGATGCCGATGACCGAGAACATGCTCATGCTGGAGCCGAACATGAGCAGGGTCAGCACCACGCCGATCAGTGTGAGCGGCAGCGAGGTCATGAGCGCCAGCGGCTGCAGGAAGCTCTGGAACTGGCTGGCCAGGATCATGTAGATGAAGATGATCGCCAGGGCCAGCGCCGAGAGCGCGTAGCCGAAGGACTCCTGCATGTTCTTGGTGGAGCCGCCGAACTCGTATCGGTAGCCGGGCGGGAAGGCGATGGTGTCGAGCACCTGGCGGATCTCGGTGGAGACCTCGCCCGGCGAGCGCCCGTAGACGTTGGCGTTGATCGAGACCTCGCGGTTGAGGTTGCGGCGGTTGATCTGGTTCGGGCCGGTGGCGTCCACCACGTCGGCCACCTGGCCCAGGCGCACCACGCGCGCCGTGCCGTCGCTGTCGGTGCCGACCATGAAAGGCAGTTGCTCCAGGTCGCTCGCGCGCTCGCGCCCGCTGGGCGCCAGGCGCACGTTCACGTCGTAGCTCTGGCCGTCGGCGGCGCGCCAGTTGCCCACCGTGGTGCCGGCCACCAGGGTGCGCAGGCTGGCGCCCACCGTGGCCACGCTCACGCCCACGTCGGAGGCCAGGTCGCGCTTCATCTTCACGTCCACCGTGGGCTTGTTGGGCTTCACGCTGGCGTCCAGATCGACCAGGCCGACGATGGGGCGGATGCGCTCCATCACGGTCTGCGTCAGGCGCTCCAGCTCGGCCAGGTCGTCGCCCTGCAGTGAGAACTCCACCTGCTTGTTGCCGCCCACGGCGTCGAGCAGGCCGACGTGCGTCACGGTGATGCCGGGCACGCCGCGCAGCCGCTCGCGCAGGCGCGCCGACATCTCGAGCGCGCTCAGCGTGCGCTCGTGGCGGTCGGTCAGGCGCACGTAGATGCTGGCGTACATGGTGCCCTGCGCGTTGCCGGTGTTCAGCGTGGACAGCGTGTACTTCACCTCGGGGAACTCGCGCAGGATGCCCTCGACCTCGCGCGTCTTGGCCTCGGTGGCCTCCAGCGAGGAGCCCACCGGCGTGTGAAAGCTCAGCGAGGTCTCGGAGAAGTCGGCCGTGGGCACGAACTCGGTGCCCAGCAGCGGCACGATGAACAGGCTGCCGACGAAGGTCGCCAGGGCCAGGCCCAGCGTGGCCAGCTTGTGCTTGAGCGACCAGCGCAGCGTGCCCTGGTAGGTGTGGCTCAGGTCGTCCTGGAAGCGGTCGAACCAGCCGGTCACGCGGCCGATGGTGCGGTCGTAGAAGGTCTTCGGGCCGCTGGCGGCGTGGCCGTGTTTCTCGATCTCGGGGTCGTGCCAGACCGAGGACAACATCGGGTCGAGCGTGAAGCTCACGAACATGGAGATCAGCACGGCCGCCACCATGGTGATGCCGAACTCGTGGAAGAACTTGCCGATGATGCCGCCCATGAAGCCGATCGGCAGGAACACGGCCACGATGGACAGCGTGGTGGCCAGCACGGCCAGGCCGATCTCCTGCGTGCCGTCCATGGCCGCGTCGAACGGGCGCTTGCCCATCTGCACATGGCGCACGATGTTCTCGCGCACCACGATGGCGTCGTCGATCAGCAGACCCACCGAGAGCGTGAGCGCCATCAGCGTGATCATGTTGATGGTGAACCCGAACAGGTTCATGAAGAAGAAGGTGCCGATCAGCGCGATCGGCAGCGTGAGGCCGGTGATGACGGTCGAGCGCCAGGAGTTCAGGAACAGGAACACGATCAGCACGGTGAGCACCGCGCCTTCGATCAGGGTGCGGCGCACGTTCTCGACCGAGACGCGGATCGGCCGCGAGCCGTCGGCGATCTGCTCCAGCCGCACGCCGGGCGGCAGCTCGGCGCCGAGCGAGGCCACGGCGGCTTTCAGGCCGTCGGTCACCGCGATGGTGTTCTCGTCCTGCGCCTTCTGCACCTGCAGCAGCAGGGTGCGCTGGCCGTTGTAGAGCGCCAGGCTCTCCACCTCCTGCGTGCCGTCGCTCACGCGCGCCACCTGGCCCAGGCGCACGGCCTGGCCGCCGCGGCGCGCGACGATGATGTGCTCGAAGTCCTGCGGGTTCTGCAGCCGCGAGAGCACCTGCACCACGCGCTCGGCCTCGCCGGTCTTGAGCGTGCCCACCGGCAGGTCCTGGTTCTCGTTGCGCACGGCGGCGTTGACCTGCTCGGTGGTCACGCCCAGCGCTTCCATGGCCGAGGGGTCGAGGTCGATGTTGACGGCGCGCCGTGTGGCGCCCACCAGCGTGACCGAGCCCACGCCGCGCACGTTCTCCAGCCGCTTCTTGAAGACCTGCTCGGCCCAGGTGGTGAGCTCGACCGCGCTCGGTGTCTTGCCGTCCACGGCCTGCGGGATCACGGCCACCGACCAGATCGAGCGGCTGGCCGGGTCGAAGCGCAGCACGCGCGGCTCTTCCACCTCGTCGCGGAACACCGGGCGCAGGATGGCGATCTTCTCGCGCACGTCCTCGGCCGCCTTGCGCCCGTCCACCGTCAGCTGGAACTCGATGATGACGAGGGACTGGCCTTCGTAGCTGCGCGAGGTCAGGGTGTTGACGCCGGCGATCGCGTTGACCGCCTCCTCGACCTTCTTGGTGACCTCGGACTCGACGATCTCGGGCGAGGCGCCCGGGTAGGCCACCTGCACCACGACCACCGGGAAATCGATGTTGGGGAACTGGTCCACCTGCAGGCGCTGGAACGAGAACAGGCCCAGCACCACGAAGGCGATCATCACCATGGTGGCGAAGACCGGGTTGCGCAGCGAGACCTGGGTGAACCACATGGTGCGGCGCGCTCAGTGGGTGGCCAGGCGAACGGCCGTGCCTTCGCGGATGGCGCCGGCCTGGGCGCTGAGCACCGGCTCGCCGGCCTGCAGGCCCTTGACCTCGCGCATGGGCTCGCTGCCGCGCAGGCCGGTGGCGCCGCCGTCCAGCACCACGTGGGCGATCTTGCTCTCGCGCACCACCTGCACATAGGGCTGGGGCTTGTCGTTGCGCACCGAGGACAGCGGCACCGCCAGCGCGTTGACCGCGCCGGTGACGATCTGGCCCTGCGCGAACAGGCCCTGGCGCATGCCTTCGGCGGCAGGCACGCGCAGGTACACCAGCACGCTGCGGCTGCCCGCCTGCACGCTGGGGTTGATGCGCGAGACCGTGGCCCGCACCGGTTCGGCCAGCCCTTCGACCCGCAGGTTCGCCGTCTGGCCTACCTTGACCGACACCGCGTCGGCCGGGGTGATGGCGGCCTCCATTTCGAAGGCCGAGAGGTCCACCACGTCGAACACGCGCGTGTCCACGCCCACGCGTTCGCCGTTCTGCACCAGGCGGGCCGAGATCTGGCCGGTCAGGGGCGAGCGCAGCGTGGTGTCGGCCAGGGCCTTCTTCGCGATGTCCAGCGCGGCCAATGCGGCCTGGTGCGTGGCTTCGGCGCCGGCGAGGTTGGCGCTGGCCGTCTCCAGCGCGGTGGCCGAGATGAAGCCCTGGCGCACCAGGGCCTGGTTGTTGTCCAGCGTGCGCCGCGCGATCGCCACCTGCGACTGGGCCGACTCGGCCTGCCGCGTGGCCTGGCGCACGCGCGCGTCGGCCTCGGTGCTGTCGATGCGCGCCACCACCTCACCGGCCTTCACCGCGTCGCCTTCGCGCTTGCTCAGGCCCTGGATCTCGCCGGCGGTGCGCGCCTTGATGGCGGCGGTCTGCAAGGCCTGCACCGAGCCCGAGAGGCCCACCGTCTGCGTCAGCTCCAGCGCCTGCACGGCCACCACGTCGCGCGCGGAGAGCGTGTACACCGGCGCGGTCTTGAGCGCCTCGGCGGCCGCGCGGGCGGTTTCGCCCTGGGTCTTGCGCTTGTCCAGCGCGCGCACCAGGCCCAGGCCGACACCCAGCACCAGGACGGCCAGCAGCAGCCATTTGATCCAGGTGGAGCGCGAGCGGGGAGCGTTCATGGTGGCGTGAAGGTCAGGGTGTGGGGCTGGGCGCGAGCATGCCGTGCAGCAGCAGGTCCACCTGGTTGTCGATGAAGCCGATCGGGTCCAGCGTCTCGTTCGAGGCGCAGCAGGGCGCCATGGAATGTTTCCACATCAGCACGAAGATCATCGGCGCGATCAGGCTGTAGATGGCGTAGTCCATGGAGAGCGGGCGGAACTCGCCGCGGTCGATGCCGCGCTGCAGGATTCGCCGGATCAGTTCGTGGCCGGGTTCGATCACTTCCTTCTGGTAGAAGGCCGCGATCTCGGGGAACATGCCGGCCTCGCTCATCACCAGCTTGGTGATGCCGGAAGCCGGGGTCATGCCCACGCGCTCCCACCAGGTGTGCAGGCAGTAGCGCACCAGCTCGGCGCTGTCGCCCTCGAAGTGGTCGAGTTCCTCGTTCCACTCGGGAAAGCGCCCGGCCAGGTTCTCGCGCACCACGGCCTTGAACAGCTCTTCCTTGCTCGGGAAGTACAGGAACAGGGTGCCCTTGGACACGCCGGCCAGCGCGGCGACTTCTTCCACCCGGGTGGCGGCGAAGCCCTTTTCAACGAACAGGCGCAGCGCCGCGTCCAGCAATTCGCCCGGGCGCGCCTCCTTGCGCCGGGCGCGGCGCTGGCGCGGTTCGGCGTCGGATTCGGGGGAGGTCAGGGGCGTGGGGGCAGACATGGGGTTTTAATGACCGGTGGGTTAGTAGATACCCCACCCCCCATATCCGACGGCAACGGAGGGCCCTTGGCCCCCCGGAGGCCGTGCTCAGGAAAACGCCTGGATGCCGGTGATCGCGCGGCCCAGGATGAGGGCGTGGATGTCGTGCGTGCCCTCGTAGGTGTTGACCACCTCCAGGTTCACCAGGTGGCGCGCCACGCCGAATTCGTCGCTGATGCCGTTGCCGCCCATCATGTCGCGCGCCAGGCGGGCGATGTCCAGCGCCTTGCCGCAGCTGTTGCGCTTGAGGATGGAGGTGATCTCGACGGCGGCCGTGCCCTCGTCCTTCATGCGGCCCAGGCGCAGGCAGCCCTGCAGGCCCAGGCTGATCTCGGTCAGCATGTCGGCCAGTTTTTTCTGGATCAGCTGGTTGGCCGCGAGCGGGCGGCCGAACTGCTGGCGGTCCAGCACGTACTGGCGGGCGCGGAAGTAGCAGTCTTCCGCCGCGCCCAGCGCACCCCAGGCGATGCCGTAGCGCGCGCTGTTGAGGCAGGTGAACGGGCCCTTCAAGCCACGCACCTCGGGGAAGGCGTTCTCTTCGGGGCAGAACACCTCGTCCAGCACGATCTCGCCGGTGATGGAGGCGCGCAGGCCCACCTTGCTGTGGATGGCCGGGGCGCTCAGGCCCTTCATGCCCTTGTCCAGGATGAAGCCGCGGATCGCGCCTTCGTCGTCCTTGGCCCAGACCACGAACACGTCGGCGATCGGCGAGTTGGTGATCCACATCTTGGCGCCGGAGAGGCTGTAGCCGCCGGCCACTTTCTTGGCGCGCGTGACCATGCTGCCGGGGTCGGAGCCGTGGTTGGGTTCGGTCAGGCCGAAGCAGCCGATCCACTCGCCGGTGGCCAGCTTGGGCAGGTACTTCTGCTTCTGCGCCTCGGAGCCGAATTCGTTGATCGGCACCATCACCAGCGAGCTCTGCACGCTCATCATGGAGCGGTAGCCCGAGTCCACGCGCTCCACTTCGCGCGCCACCAGGCCGTAGCAGACGTAGTTCAGGCCGCTGCCGCCGTAGGCCTCGGGGATGGTGGGACCCAGCAGGCCGAGGGAACCCATCTCGCGGAAGATGGCGGCGTCGGTCTTCTCATGGCGGAAGGCCTCGGTCACGCGCGGCAGCAGCTTTTCCTGGCAGTAGCTGTGGGCGGCGTCGCGCACCTGGCGCTCGTCGTCGCTCAGTTGCTGGTCGAGCTGGAACGGGTCTTCCCAGCTGAAGCGGGCTTTGGGGGTGCTCATGCTTGTCTCCGGTGTTCGGGTGGCGATGCGGCGATTGTCGACGGCTGATGAATATCTGTCTAATATCGTTGGTGTATTCATCCATATAAATTTCAGATTCATGGAATTCCGCCACCTGCGCTATTTCCTCGTGCTGGCCGAAGAGCTGCACTTCGGCCGCGCGGCCCAGCGCCTGGCCATCACGCAGCCGCCGCTCTCGCTCAACATCCAGCAGCTGGAGGCCTCGGTCGGGGCGCAGCTGTTCACGCGCAACAGCCGCGGCGTGCAGCTCACGGCCGCGGGCCAGGCCTTCGTGCCGGCCGCGCGGGCCTTGCTCGACCAGGCAGGCCAGGCCGCGCGCGAGGCGCGCGAGGTGGCCCAGGGCCTGGTGGGCAGCCTGCAGATCGGGTTCGCCGGCACGGTGCTGTACCGGGGGCTGCCGCAGATCCTGCAGGGGTTCGCGGCGCGCCATCCACGCCTGCGGCTGGTGCTGCGCGAAATGAGTTCGAGCGACCAGTTGATCGACCTCATGCACGAGCGGCTGGACCTGGGCTTCGTGCACACCACGCGCGTGCCGGCGAGCTTCTCGCAGATCCTGGTGTCGAGCCAGCCCTTCGTGGCCTGCCTGCCGGTGGGGCACGCGCTGGCGCGCCGGCGCCGCCTGCCGCTGGTGCAGCTGCAGGGCGAGCCGTTCGCGGTGGTGTCGCGCGCGGTCTCGCCCGATTACCACGAGCGCATCCTGGGCCTGTGCGCGGACGCGGGCTTCTCGCCCGAGATCCGTTACGAGCTGCGCCACTGGCTCAGCGTGGTGTCGCTGGTTTCACAAGGCCTGGGCGTGGCGCTGGTGCCGGCCGCGCTGCAGCAGGCCGGCCTGCCCGGCGCGGTGTTCGTGCCGCTGGATGTGGACACGCCGGCTTACGAAACCCATTGCCTCTGGAAGACGGATCGCGACCAGGCGGCGCTCGTGGCATTCCTGGACGCGGTGCGGGCCTTTGCCCAACCGGTACAGTGAGGCGTCAACCCATGGAGAACACGATGAGCGACAAACAGGTGCTGGTGCTGGGCGGTGGCTGCTTCTGGTGCACCGAATCCGTCTACAAGGAAGTGACCGGGGTGACCGATGTCGAGTCGGGCTACAGCAACGGCCAGGTCGAGCGGCCGAGCTACGAGATGGTGTGCACCGGCACCACCGGCCACAACGAGGTGGTGCGGCTCGAGTACGACCCGACGCAGGTGACCACGCGCGAGATCCTGGAGATCTTCTTCGTGATCCACGACCCGACCACGCTCAACCGCCAGGGCAACGACGTGGGCACGCAGTACCGCAGCGGCATCTACTTCACCACGGCCGAGCAGCAGCGGGTGGCTCAGGCGCTGATCGACGAGCTCACCAAAGACAACGCCTTCGGCAAGCCCATCGTCACCGAGCTCAAGCCCCTGCTCAACTACTGGCCGGCCGAGGCCTACCACCAGGACTTCTTCGAGCGCAACCCGCACCAGGGCTATTGCATGGCCGTGGCCGCGCCCAAGGTGGCGAAATTCCGCAAGACCTTCGCCCGCCTGGCGAAGTAGGTCCTGCGGGGCCGATCACTTCGGCATCAGCACCTTGTCCACGACGTGGATCACGCCGTTGGACTGGTAAACGTCGGCGATGGTCACGGTGCGCACGCCGCCTTTTTCATCCGTCACCGTGACCTTGCCGCCGGCCGACTTGGCCACCAGCGTGCCGCCGGCCACGGTCTTGATCGAGGCCATGCCCTTGCCGTCGGCGATCATCTTGGCGATGGCCGCGGCGTCCCATTTGCCGGGCACCACGTGGTAGGTCAGGATGCCGGTGAGCATGCCCTTGTTCTCGGGCTTGAGCAGGGTGTCCACGGTGCCGGCGGGCAGGGCGGCGAAGGCGGCATTGGTGGGCGCGAACACGGTGAACGGGCCGGGCGATTTGAGCGTGTCCACCAGGCCGGCGGCCTTCACGGCGGCCACCAGCGTGGTGTGGTCCTTGGAGTTGACCGCGTTGTCGATGATGTCCTTGCTGGCCAGCATGGGCGCGCCGCCGACCATGACTTGCGCGAAGGCGCCGAGGGATGCGGTGCCGATCGCCAGGGCCAGAACGGTCTTGCTGAGGGTCTGCGTGATCATGGAATCTCCTTGGGTTGAAGCCGGAACTGCGGCTGAAGGAGATACGCAGCGCGACCCCGCACTGGATTCAAAAAAGACCCGGCGATGGGCTCAGGCCGGTTTCGCGCGGCCCCACCGGGCCTGCAGCAGCGGCCAGCAGACGATCACCGCCAGGCCCAGCAGCACCAGCGCGGCCGCGCCGAGTTTCCAGCCGGGCAGCGACTCGCCCAGGGACAGGGCCGAGGCGCCCATGCCGAACACCGGGATCAGCAGCGCCAGCGGCGTCACCGTGGCCGCCGGGTGGCGCGCCAGCAGCCAGTTCCACACGCCGTAGCCGAACAGCGTATTGCCCACCGCCTGCCACAGCACGCTGGCCCACACCAGCCCGTCCGCGTGTTGCAGGCTGCTCGCGATGGCCTGCGGGCCTTCGACGAACCACGACAGCGCGAACAGCGGCGGCACCGCGAACACGCTGCTCCAGACCATGAAGTGCAGCATGTTCACCGGCCCGAGCGACTTCACCACCAGGTTGGCGAGCGACCAGAAGAAGGCCGCGCTCAGCACCAGGCCCATGCCCAGCAGGGTGACCGAGGCGTCGAGGTTGGCCGCGATCACGCCCAGGCCGGCCAGCGCCAGCAGCAGGCCCGCGACCTGGAAGCCGCGCACGCGCTCGCCCATGATCCACAGCGACAGGCCGATGGTGAAGAACACCTGCAGCTGCACCACCAGCGACGCCAGGCCCGGCGAGATGCTGCTGCGGATCGCCAGGAACAGCAGGCCGAACTGGCCCACGCCCAACAACACGCCGAAGGCGGCGATCTTGCGCCAGGGCGCGGTCGGTCGCGGGATGAACAGCAGCCAGGGCAGGGCCGAGAGCGCGAAGCGCAGCGTGGCGAACAGGAAGGGCGGCAGACCGTCCAGGCCCCAGCGGATCACCACGAAGTTCGTGCCCCAGACGAACACCACCGAGAGGGCGAGGAGCAGGTGGGTGATGGGCACGGCGTGGTGTGAAGCGGGGAGACCGGCAGTGTAGCCAGCGGCCCGCCACCTGCCTGCGCGCTCAGTGCAATGCCCGTGTGCGGTAGAGGAGTAACAGGGCCACGGGCGCGCCGACCAGGCCGATCACCGCGTTGAGGTGGAACACGTGGCGGCTCCAGGGCAGGTGCAGCACCAGGTCGGCCGCCAGGCCCAGCACCGCGCCCACCAGACCGGCGGCCGGCAGCAGCACGCGGTGGTCGGCGCTGCGCATCAGCGCGCGCGCCACCTGCGCGGCCACCAGGCCGAGAAAAGCCACCGGGCCGCAGAAGGCCGTCACCAGCCCGCTCAGCCACGCGGTGGCGAGCAGCGCGCCGCGCTTGACCAGGGTCACGCGCATGCCCATGGACGCGGCATAACGCTCGCCCAGCAGCAGGCCGTTGAGCGGCTTCACCAGCAGGCCGCCCGCGAGCAGGCCGACCAGCACGCCGGGCACGAGGATCTGCAGCTGCTGGCGCGTGGCGCCGGCAAAGCTCGCGTCGTCCCAGGCCTTGAAGGCGCGCGCCTGGGTCTCGTCGATGAAGTGCATCGACACGCTGATGAGGCCGATGGCGAGGTAACCCAGCATCAGGCCGATGATGAGCAGCGTGACGGTGCCGACCCGGCGCGACAGGCCGGCCAGCAGCGCGAGCACCGCCACCGAGCCGGCCACCGAGGCCAGCGCCAGGCCGATGTCGCCGGTCAGGCCGAAGCGCAGCAACAGCGCGTTGCCGGCCACGCCCGCGACCGTGACCAGCAGGGCGCTGCCTAGTCGCGCGCCGTGCACGATGCCGAGCACGAAGGGGTCGGCCAGCGGGTTGCGGAACAGGGTCTGCAGCAGCAGGCCGGCCACCCCGAGCGCCGCGCCGGAGCACAGCGCGTTGAGCGCGCGCGGCAGGCGAAAGCCCAGCACGATGTCGCGCCACACCGGATGGGCGGCGCCGCCGGACAACACGTCGAAGACCGCGGCCAGCGGGATGGCGACCGAGCCGAGCGAGAGTTCGGCCACGAACAAGGCCAGCATCAGCAGGGTCATCGCCGCGAATCTGGCGGAGGTGAGCGGGGTGGTGGTCATGGCAGTCGGCGCAGGAAAGGGGTGTCGGTCACGAGGGGCGGCAGGGGCAGGCCCGGGTGCAGCGCCCGGATGGCTTCGGCCAGCTGCACATGGGGCCGGGTCATGCCCTGGTCCTGGAAGGGGTAGGCCCAGGCGCCGGTGTAGCCCTGGTCCCAGGCGAACACGCGGCCTTCGCGCGCGGCGCGGAACCAGCCGTGCAAGGGGTTGGCGTCGACCAGGGTGCGCAGCGCTGGCCTGGCCGCCCAGCGTGCCGAGCCAGACCGGCGCATCGGCCGCTCGCGCGTAGACCTTCTCGAAGCGTTCGAACACCAGGCTGCTGCTGCGCGCGTCGTCCGCGAGCGCAAAGCGCCCGCCGGCGTCGTGGATCAGCCGGGCGCGCTGGTTGCGCCCGCCGAAGGTCTCGACGGTGTCTCGCCCGGCGGCGAAGCCGGCCATCACCAGGGGGCGGTCGGGCGCCGTGGCCGCCAGGGCCGCCAGCCGCAGGTACTGCGCCTCGATGCGGTCGAACCGCGCGTTGGCCAGGGCCTCGCGGTTGGTGAGCAGGGCCAGCAGCTTGAGCCACTCGGCGCGGCCCAGCGGGTGGGTCTCGTGGTGGTCGGCCTGCGCGATCGCGCGCACACCCAGCTCCCACAGGCGCGGGTGCATGTTGCCCTGCGGGTAGGCGGAGTAGAAGCTCAGGTACACATCGGCCTGCACCGCCATCACCGATTCGATGGAGGCGTGGCCGTAGCCCCACATATCGTGCACCAGGCCTTGCGCGATGCGCTCGCGCACCGACGGCACGGTGGCGCTGCGCGTGTTTTCGGCCCCGTACAGCCGGTCCACCAGGCCCAGCTCGTCGAGTGCGCCCAGCATGGCGGCGTTGCCGGTGACCAGCCTCTGTATCGGCACTTGAATCACCTGCTCGTGCGGCCCGTGCGCGGGCACCGGTGTGCCGCACTGCACCAGCAGGTAGTCCAGCGTTTCGCCGGTGCCCACGCTGGGCGTGAAGCGCACGCGTTTGTAGTGCGGGCCGTAGCTCACCTGCAACTGCACCGAGTGGGTGAAGGTGGTCTTGTGCGGAAAGAGATCCACGCCCGGGCGGTGCTCGGCCACGCAGGCGGCGTCGAGGTTGTCGCTCAGGCCGTCCACGCCCACCACCACCGAGGGCCAGGCCGCGCGCGGCGGCGGTGCGATCTGCATGCAGCCGCACAACAGCAGCAGCGGTATCAGCTGCAGGCGCCTCATGCTTGGCCGCCGAGCGCGTCCACCAGGGCGCCCAGGCTGGTGAAGGGCCTCGGCGTTTCGCCGCGCTGGCTCAGGGTGTAGACGCCGTGTGCCACCACGTGCACGGTCTGCGTGGCCTCGGGGTCGTGCGCGCAGCCCGCACGCTGCAGCGCCCGCCGTGCCCAGGCCGCCGCCATGCCCTCGCCTTCGAGGCGGATGCCGCGCCGCGCATGGTGGCCCACGCGCAGCTCGGCGCGCTCCAGGTCGAAGGCCAGGCCCTCGGCGGCGAAGCTGGCGGCCAGGGTGCCGTCCAGCGCGAGGTCTTCGGGCGCGCCGGCGTGCAGGCGGCGCTGGCCGTCGATCAGCCACAGCGCATCGGCGTGGCGCAGCGCGAGTTCGAGGTCGTGCGTGGACAGCAGCACGGCCAGACCCTGTTCGCGCGCCAGCGCCAGCAGCAGGTGCATGGTCTCGATGCGGCGTGGCAGGTCGAGAAAGGCGGTCGCTTCGTCCAGCACCAGCACGCGCGGTTGTTGCGCCAGCGCGCGGGCGATCAGCACCTTCTGGCGTTCACCGTCCGACATCTCGGCGACCAGCCGGTGTGCCAGCGCCAGCGCGCCGGCCTGTTGCAGCGCGGTCTGCACCGCGGCGTGGTCGGCCGCGCCGAGCCGACCGCCCCAGCCCAGGTGCGGATAGCGGCCCAGGCAGGCCAGGTCGTGGCCGGTCATCTGCGCGACATCGACGCGCTCGGTGAGCACCACCGCGAGCCGGCGCGCGCGCTCGGTCGCCGTGATGCGGTTCAGCGCCACCCCACCGAGCCGCACCTCGCCGGCGACGGCGGGCTGCATGCCGCACAGCGTGCGGATCAGGGTCGACTTGCCGGCGCCGTTGGCGCCGATCAGGCAGACGAAGCGGCCTGCGGGCAGCGCGAGGTCCAGCGGGCCGAGCAGGGCCTGGCCGCCGTGGCCGACCGTCAGGCCATGGGTGCTCAGGCCCATCAGAGCGCCATGGCGAAGCTGGCGAGCACGGTGCGCGGTGCGCCCGGGTAGGTCGGCACGAAGGCGCCGCCCGAGTCGTAATAGCGCTTGTTCCCCAGGTTCTGCAGCGCGAGCTGCAGCTTGTAACGCTGGCCGGCGCCGAAGCGGTAGGCCACATTGGCGTCCCAGCGCACGTAGGAGGGCAGCACGAAGCTGTTGGCGGTGTTGGCCTGGCGCTCGCCCACGTAGATCGCGCCCAGGCCCGCGCTCAGCCCCGCGGCGCGGCCGCTGAAATCGAAGGTGGTCCACAGGCTGGCGCTGCGGCGCGGTGCATTGGCGCAGCAGGGTGCCCACCAGGCTGGCGTCGCTGTCGCGGCTGATCTGCGCCTTCAGCTCGGTGACGCTCGCCAGCAGGCGCCAGCGCGGCGTGATGCTGAACGGCACGTCCAGCTCCCAGCCCTGGCTGCGCTGCTCGCCGACCTGCAGCACGTGGTCGAAGTCGGTGGGGTCCGACACCAGGCCGTTGCGGCGGCGGATGTCGAACACCGCCAGCGTGGGCTCCAGGCGGCCGTCGAGCAGGCTGAATTTGGCGCCGACTTCCAGCTGCGTGCCGCGCGACGGCGCGGGCAGGCTGCCGTTGCGCAGCATGCCGCTGAAGGGCTCGGTGAGGAACGACTTCGACCCACTCGCGTACAGCGACACCGCGTCGCTCGGCGTCCAGGTCACGCCCAGGCGCGGCGAGAGCGCGTCGTCGCTGCGCGCCAGCGTGTCCGAGACCGGCAGGTAGTCGGCGCGCGCGAAGGTGCGCGAGCGGTCGTAACGCAGGCCGAACAGCACGCGCCACTGGTCACCCAGCTGCAGCTCGTCCTGCGCGTACAGCCCCACGTTGCGGCTGCGGTAGTTCGACGCGTCGTAGGGCACGAGCGGGCCGACCACGGTGGTGCCGTGTACTGGCTTGTACAAGTCGATCGGCAGGTTGGTCGGGAAACCGAAGGGGCCGACGTTGGCGTCGGCGCGGAAGTCCCAGGTGTCTCGATTGGCGTCGGCGCCCAACAGCACGCGGTGGCGCACGCCACCGGTCTCGAAGCGGCGCGAGACCTCGGCCAGGACCGAGAGGTCGGTCTGGTCGTCGATGCTGCGCTGCTGGCGGCGGTTGACCTGCGGGTTGGGGGTGCCGGCGCCGGTGATGGGGCTGAAGCCGAAGGGGTACCAGAGCGCGTCGGTCTTGGCCGACGAGGCCTGCAGGCCCGCGTGCAGCTGCCAGCCGCTGTCCAGGCGGTGGTCGAGCACCAGCGAGGCCAGCGCGCTGTCATTTTTCAGCCGCGTGTCGGCTTCGGCGTAGTTGGTGTGGATGGGCACGCCGAGGAAAAGCGGGCTGTTGCCGAAGCCGCGGTCGAAGGCGCCGCGCTTGCGGCCGAGTTCGAGTTCGGCAGTCAGCGTGGTGTGCGGCGCGGGCCGCCAGCGGAACACCGGCGAGACGAACTGCGTTTCGGCGCCGACGAAGTCGCGAAAACTCTGGTTGTCCTGCCACGAGCCGGTGAGCCGGTAGCTCAGGGTCTCGCTGATCGGGCCGGTGCTGTCGACGGTGGCGCGGTAGAAGCGGTCGCTGCCGGCGGTCAGCTCGTAGCGTGTGCGCGCGGTGTCCTGCGGCTGCTTGGTCACCAGGTTGACCACGCCACCGGGTTCGAAGCGGCCGTAGAGCGCCGAGGCCGGCCCTTTGAGCACCTCGATCTGTTCGATGTTGACCAGCTCGTCCACCGGGGCGAACACGCTGCGGCGAAAGCCGTTCTTGAGGTTGGCGGAAGTGGCGAAGCCGCGCAGGCGGAAGCGGTCGTTGCTGCCGCCCCAGCCCACCTGCGGCGTCAGGCCCGGCACGGTGCGCACGGCTTCGCCGAAGCTGGTGACGCCACGGTCTTCCATCAGCTCGCGCGTGACGGTCTGGATGGAGAAGGGCGTCTCCTTCACCGTGGTGTCGCTCTTGTTGGCCGTGGGCGCGACGATGGCGCGGTAGGCGCGTTCGCGCGTGTCGCTGATGGTGACGGTCTCCAGCGTGGGCACGGGCTCGGTCTGGGCCCAGGCGGCCATCGAGACGCTGGCCATCGCGCACGGGAGAAGGCGGAAAGCGGTAGGAAACATGCGGTGCTCGGCTTGATCGTGAAAGGGATGGTCCTCACTGCCCGCGCACGGCGGTGGTGAGTGCGCGGGTGTTGAAGCGCATCAGCTCGATGTAGCTCGGCGCCGCGCCGCCGGGCGCGGAGAGCGAATCGGAATAGAGCGCGCCCGAGGGCTTGACGCCGGTCTCGCGCGCGATCTGCTCGATCAGGCGCGGGTCCGAGATGCTCTCGACGAACAGGGCCTTGATCTGGTCCTGGCGGATCTGGCGCACCAGCTGCGCCACGCCCTTGGCCGAGGCCTCGCTCTCGGTGCTCACGCCCTGCGGCGCGAGAAAGCGCACCTGGTGGTCGCGCGCGTAGTAGCCAAAGGCGTCGTGCGAGGTGATCACCTTGCGTTGCGCCACCGGAATCGGCGCCCAGGCGGCACGGATCTCGGCCTCGAGCTCGTTGAGCCTGACCTCGTAGGCGCGGGCATTGCGGTTGTAGAGGTCGCAGCTGGCGGCGTCGGCCTGGCACAGGGCCTTGGCGATGTTGCGCGCGTACACCTTCACGTTCGCCACGCTCTGCCAGGCGTGCGGGTCGGTCTCGCCATGGCCGTGGTCATGGCCCTTCTTGTGCTCGCCGTGGTCGTGGTCCGGCTCGCTCTTGAGCGGCGGGATGCCCTGGCTGACGGTCACCGGCCGACCCTTGTAGGCCGAGGTCTTGAGCAGGCGGCTCAGCCAGCCCTCGAAGCCCAGGCCGTTGGCGAACACCACCTGCGCCTGGCCGACCAGGCGCGCATGGGCCGGCGTGGGCTGGAACACGTGGGCGTCGGCACCGGGCCCGACCAGCACGTCGACCGCCACGCGGTCGCCGCCGACCTCTTTCACGATGTCGCCCAGGATGCTGAAGCTGGCGACCGCGCGCAGCGGCGCCTGCGCGTGCAGCGGCGGGGTGAGCGCGGCCAGGCCCAGCGCGAGCGCGGCGAGGGTGGTGAGGCGGCGGGGCAGGAAGGCGGTGGTGTGTGTCATGAGCAGGTCCTTGGTTTCAGGCTTTGAGGTGGGAAAGGGCGGGGCGCCGCTGGCGCAGCAGGCCGTGCGGCGCGAACAGCATCGAGAGCAGGTACATCGCGCCCAGGCTGAGCACGATCACCGGGCTGGTGGGCCAGTCGGCGTGGTACGAGACCAGCAGGCCGCTGGCGCTGGCGAACAGGGCGAAGGCCACGGCGCAGGCCAGCAGCGGCACGAGGCGGCGCACCCAGAAACGCGCGGTGGCGGCGGGCAGCACCATCATTCCGACCGCCATCAGCGTGCCCAGGGCATGGAAGCCGGCCACGAGATTGATCACCAGCAGCGTCAGAAAACCGAAATGCGCGGCCGCGCTCCAGCGGCTGGTGCCGCGCAGGAAACCCGGGTCCAGGCACTCCAGCACCAGCGGGCGGTACAGCACGCGCAAGGCCAGCAGCGTCACGAGTGCAATGCCGCCCAGCAGCGCCAGCGCGGCGTCGTCCAGCGCGAGCACGGTGCCGAACAGCACGTGCAGCAGGTCCACGCTGTTGCCACGCGTCGAGACGATCAGCACGCCCAGCGCGAGCGAGAGCAGGTAGAAGGCCGCCAGGCTGGTGTCTTCGCGCAGCACGGTGTGGCGCGCGACCAGGCCGGAGCCGACGGCGACCGCCAGGCCGGCCGCGATGCCGCCCACCGTCATCGCG
The DNA here is from genome assembly GCF_042697355.1 of Hydrogenophaga sp. UC242_50. NCBI lineage: Bacteria > Pseudomonadati > Pseudomonadota > Betaproteobacteria > Burkholderiales > Comamonadaceae > Hydrogenophaga > Hydrogenophaga sp. UC242_50. Next base: position 4,549,713 of record NZ_CP170553.1, on the reverse strand, counting down.
CCCAGCGACAGGCCGGCCACCAGGTAACCCAGCGCGGCACCGGGCAGGATCGCGTGGGCCATGGCATCGCCGGTCAGGCTCATGCGGCGCAGCATCAGGAACACACCGACCGGTGCGGCGCTCACCGACAGCAGCACGCAGCCCAGCAGCGCGCGCTGCATGAAGCCGAACTCCAGAAACGGGTCGAGCCACAGCGCGCTGCTCATGCCGGCACCCCGTGGGCGGTGGCGCCACAGGCCTCGGCGCCGTCGTCGAACGGCTCCTGCAGCCGCAGGGCGCGGGCCCAGTGGTCGGCGGTCAGCACCTCCGCCGTCACGCCCCAGGCCACCGGCTCGCGGGCCAGCAGCAGGGTGTGCGGAAAGTGCTCGCGCACCTGGGCCAGGTCGTGCAGCACCGCGATCACCGTCTTGCCCTGCGCATGCCAGCGGTGCAGCAGGACGAGCAGGTCGCGGGTGGTGCGCTGGTCGATCGCGGCGAAGGGCTCGTCGAGCAGCACCACCGGGGCGTCCTGCAGGATCAGGCGCGCGAACAGGGCGCGCTGCAGCTGGCCGCCGGAGAGCGTGTCGATCGCGCGCCGCTCGAAACCCAGCAGGCCGACCGCCGCCAGCGCCTCGTGGCAGGCGCGGCGGTGCGCGGCGCTGTGTCGCCCGAGCGCGCCCACCTCGTGCCACAGGCCGAGCAGGACCAGCTCCTGCACCGAGATCGGAAAACTGCGGTCGATCCCGCTGTGTTGCGGCAGGCAGGCCACGCGCTGGCGCGTGCCCAGGCCGTCGATGCGCCCGCCGAGCGGTGGGAGCTGCCCGGCCAGTGCCTTCAGCAGGGTCGATTTGCCCGCGCCGTTGGGGCCGACCACCGCCACCAGCGCACCCGGTGGCAGCGTGAGCGAGAGGTGGTGCACGGCCGGATGGCGCTCGTAGCCCAGCGTGAGGTCGTGCAGCACGATGGCCGATGGGGCGGAAGCTTGAAGGTCGGGCACGGGGGGATTGCAGCTAAGATACTGCAACTGAATTGCGATAGTGCGTATGTTAACGCAACATAGTTGCATTTATGGAGACCCAAGCCATGTCGCCACGCCAGACCAAAGAACCGGTGGCTGTACCACCCCACATCCAGACCCGGCTGGAAGCCGCCGGCCTGCGCCGCACGCTGGCCACGCGCGCCGTGCTGGGCCTGTTCCTCGCGCAGCCGCACGGCGGGCTCACCCATGCGCAGGCGCTGAACGCGCTCACCGCGCGCGGGCTGGACATCAACCGCGTCACGCTCTACCGCCTGCTCGACCGCCTGGCCGCTTGCGGCGTGCTGCAACGCCAGACCGACGACCAGGCGCGCACCTGGCGCTTCAGCCTGGCGCCGCTGGATGCGAATGCCGACGAGGGCACACCGCCGCGCTTCGAATGCGACGCCTGCCACCGGCAATTTCCGATGGCCGACGTGAGCGAGCTGGCCCGCGACCTGTTGCGCAGCCTCGCGCGCCAGGGCCACCGGGGCGAGCAGGTGGCGGTGCACGGCACCTGCGCGGATTGCCTGGAGCCCGCCGCGTGATCGAGTCCCGGGGGCTGCAATACGCCCACGCGGGCCAGGCGCCGCTGCGCATGGCCGATGTGTCGGTGGCGCAGGGCGGCACCCTGCTGCTGCGCGGGCCCTCGGGCAGCGGCAAGTCCACCTGGCTGGCGCTGGCCGCCGGCCTGCTCACGCCCGGCGCGGGCGAGATCGTGGTGGCCGGTCAGTCGGTGGGTGCCTTGCGCGGTGCGGCCCGCGATGCCTGGCGCGCGCGCCACATCGGTTTTCTGCCGCAGCAGCTGCACCTGAGCGACGCGCTCACGGTCGCCGACAACCTCGCGCTCGCGCACTTCGCCGCCGGCCTGCCGGTGGACCGCGCCGCCGTGGCCGAGGTGCTGGCGGCGCTGGACCTCGGCGCGCTGGCGAACCGCCGGCCCACCCAGCTCTCGGGCGGGCAGGCCCAGCGCGTGGCCCTGGCGCGCGCCGTGCTGCTGCGCCCGCGCGTGATCCTGGCCGATGAGCCGACCGCGAGCCTGGACGACGACGCCTGCATGACGGCGCTCTCGCTGCTGCGCCGCAGCGCGAAGGCGCTGGACGCCACGCTCGTGATCGCCACCCACGACGCCCGCGTGCGCGACGCGCTGCCGCACGCGCAGGTGCTCACCTTCGTGGCAACCCGCCCGGAGCGCGTGGCATGAACGTATTGACCCTGTCCTGGCGCTACCTCTGGTCGCGCCCGCTGGCCACGGCGCTCAACCTCTTGCTGCTCGCGCTGGGCCTGGCCTCCATGGCCTTCGTGCTGATCGCGCGCGACCAGGTGGACCGCGCCTTCGAACGCGACCTCGCCGGCATCGACGCGGTGGTGGGCGCCAAGGGCAGCCCGATGCAGCTCATCCTCGCGGGCGTGTTCCACCTGGACGTGCCGCCCGGCAACATCCCGCTGGCCGAGGCCCGCCAGCTCGCGGAACACCCGCAGGTGGCGCAGCTCATCCCGCTGAGCCTGGGCGACAACCTGGGCGGCTTCCGCATCGTGGGCACCACGCACGACTACCCGGCCCACTACGGTGCCCGGCTCGCGCAGGGCGCGCTCTGGCAGGCGCCGCTGGAGGCCGTGCTGGGCGCACAGGTCGCCGCGCGCACGGGCCTGCAGGTGGGCCAGGCCTTCGAAGGCGCGCACGGCCTGGGCGTGGGTGGCAGCTCGCACGGCGAGACGCCGTACACCGTCACCGGCGTGCTCGCGCCCTGCGGCTGCGTGCTCGACCGGCTGGTGCTCACCGCCACCGAATCGGTCTGGCGCGTGCACGACGACATGCACGCCGGCGCGAACATGGACGAGGCCGAGCGCGCCGAACTGGCCGAGGCGCTGGCGGCCGAGCGCGAGATCACGCTGGCCCTGATCCGCTACCGCACGCCGTTGGCGGCGGTGAGCTTCCCGCGCTTCATCAACCAGACCACCTCGCTGCAGGCCGCGGCGCCGGCGGTGGAGATCACGCGCCTGCTGAGCATGGTCGGTGTGGGCACGCAGGTGCTGCGCGGGCTGGCGGCCGTGCTTCTGGGCGTGGCCGGGCTGTCGGTGTTCATCGCGCTCTGGAGCGCGGTGCGCGAGCGCCGCGCCGACCTGGCGATGCTGCGCATGCTGGGCGCGCCGCCGCGGCGCGTGGCCGCGCTGCTGCTGTGCGAGGCGCTGTGGCTCGCGTTGCTGGCGTGCGCGCTGGGCCTGCTGGCCGCGCATGCGCTCACGGCCCTCATGGGCGAGATGTTGATGGCCCGGCATTCGCTGGCGATCACCGGTTGGCAATGGGTGTCGGGCGAAGCCTGGGTGCCCGTGCTGGCCTTGGGGGTGGCGGTGGTGGCGGCGCTCCTGCCGGCCCTCCATGCCTACCGTGTCGATGTCACTCAACTCCTGAATTCGAGGTAACACCATGAAGAAAACACTGTTCCTGTTCGCCGCCGCCCTGCTGTCCACCGCCGCGCTGGCCCAGCACTCCGACAAGGAGACCAGGGAAGACATCGCCCGCCACCGCGCCATGGCCGTGGCGCACGAAGGCGCGGCCAAGTGCCTGGAGGCCGGCAAGGGCGAAAAAGTCTGCATGCAGGAACTCGCGGTGGCCTGCAAGGGTCTGGCCCTGGGAAAATACTGCGGCATGCGCCACGCGCACTGACGGCCTGAACCCAACCGAGACGATTCCCCATGCGCCACCTGTTCCAAGCCTCTCGTTTCGCCGCGCTGCTCGTGATGGGCGGGGCCGTGCTGGTCGGTGCCGGGGCCCAGACCCTGAGCTCGCCGGTGCCGCCCGGCACCCCCTCGAGCCAGCCCTCGGGCCTGCCGCACGGCCAGGGTGCGGGTGTGCACAGCCCGCTCAGCCCGTTCGCGCCCCTGCCCAGGCGCGGCGACGTGGTCGCCTGGTCGACGCTGACCGACATCACCACCAAGGTGGAGAACAAGCGCATCGTGCCGGTGTACCCGGCGCCGGTGGCCGAGCTGAACCAGAAGAAGCTGCGGCTGCAGGGCTTCATGATGCCGCTGGAGCCGGGCGAGAGCCAGCGCCACTTCCTGCTCGCCTCGGTGCCGCTGACCTGCGGTTTCTGCACGCCGGGCGGGCCCGAGAGCATGGTCGAGGTGCGCACCAGCAAGCCGGTGAAGTACAAGCTGGAGGCGGTGGTCGTCGAGGGCACCTTCCACGTGCTGCAGAACGACCCCTACGGCCTGTACTACCGCATCACCGGCGCCGTCGGCGTCGAGTGACGCGCACGCCTGGCGATACCATCGCCGGGTGAACATCGCCAGCCACCCCGTCGTCGCCTCCCTCACCCCGGTCTTCATCCTGATCGGCCTCGGCTACCTGGCCGGGCGCCTGCAATGGATCCGCGATGCCGCGGTCAAGGACCTGTCCAACCTGGTCTTCCTGCTGCTCATCCCGGCCCTGCTGTTCCGCACCATGAGCTCGGTGCATTTCGAGGAACTCGACCTGCGGCCGATCGGCGCCTACTTCCTGGCCGCGCTGTCACTGCTGGCGGTGTCCATCGCCTGGCGGGGCTTCAACCGGGGCAGCGTGGTGCTGGCCCTGGCCGGCACCTTCTCCAACATGGTGATGCTGGGCATCACGCTGGTGGAACTGGCCTACGGCAAGAGCGCGCAGGTCACGGTGCTCACGCTGGTGTCGGTGCATGCGCTGATCCTGCTGACCACCGGTTCCATCGTGCTCGAACTCGCGGTGGCGCGCGAAGCCCGCGCGGGTCGCGCAGCGCGCGCCGCACGTGCTGGCCACGGCGTGGTCGGCCTTCAAGGGCGCGCTCATCCACCCGATTCCCCTGCCCATCCTGTGCGGCCTGCTGTTCGCGCAGAGCGGCCTCACGCTGCCCACGGTGGTGGACCGGCCGTTGCAATTGCTGGGCAGCGCCTTCGGCCCGATCGCGCTGGTGCTGGTGGGCGTGACCCTGGCGCGCACACCCATGGCCGGCCACCTGCGCCAGGCCCTGTGGGTCAGCGTGTCCAAGAACCTGGTGCTGCCGCTGCTGGTGGGCCTGTGCGCTTGGGGCATGGGCATCACCGGCATGCCGCTGACCGTGATGGTGGTGGCCGCGGCCCTGCCGGTGGGGGCGAACGTGTTCCTGTTCGCCCAGCGCTACGAGGTGGCGCAGGAAGTCACCACCGCGGCCATGGGACTGTCCACCGTGCTCGCGCTGTTCACGCTCAGCCTGGTGATGACCACCATGGCCTGGCTCAACTGAGCGCCGGGTGCTCGCTCACTGGCTGATCTTGCGGCCTTCTTCGACCTGGTACTCGAAGTAGCGCTGGAAGCCGAAGGCCAGGCTGCCCATCAGCGCGACCGTGCCCATCAGCAGCGCGGCCACGAGGGCGCCGATGGTCAGCCAGTTGGTGCCGCCCGACACGGCGTCCGCCGGCAGCTGGGGGTTGAACTGGCGGTTCCACTTCTCGCGGTCGGTCAGGGCATAGACGATGGCCATCAGGCAACTGGCGGAGATGGTCGCGCCCAGCAGCGGGATCAGCACCCACGAGAGCTTGTCGTCCTGCCCGTAGAGCAGCACACGGTCCACGCCCCACAGGCCCAGCGCCGCCGGGATCGGGTGCAGCCAGCCCACCCAGTCGCCCAGGCCGCGCAGGTAGAAACGGTGCAGGCCGAGCATGCCGCCCAGCAGCGCCAGCCAGACCGCCAGCGTCTTGTTCTTGCGCATCATCGTCATGCGCCCTCGTTCGGCGGCGCACTGTCACCGGCACCCAGGGTCTTCTGCATCAGCACGATGTCGAGCCAGCGGCCGAATTTCCAGCCGCACGACTGCACCACGCCCACGGGCTCGAAGCCCAGCGCCTTGTGCACACCGATGGAGCCGGCGTTGGCCGAATCGCCGATCACGGCCATCACCTTGCGCGTGCCGGCGCGTTCCAGCGCGGCCAGCAGCTCGGCGAGCAGCGCGCGGCCCAGGCCCTGGCGGTGGGCCGCCGGGTCCATGTAGATCGAGTCCTCGACCGAAAAACGGTAGGCCGGGCGCGGCTTGAACCAGTTGCCGTAGGCGTAGCCCAGCACCTGGCCGCCTTCTTCGGCGACCAGCCAGGGCAGGCCCTTGCCCAGCACGTCGGCGCGGCGCGCCGTCATCTCGGCCGGGGTGGGCGGGGTGGTTTCGAAAGTGCCGGTGCCGTGCAGCACGTGGTGGCCGTAAATGCGGGTGATCGCGTCGAGGTCTTCGTCGCGGCTGGGGCGGATCAGGGGCATGGGTAAGGTGGGTCGCTCGGGAAGGGGGCTGGCAAAACCAGCGAACGGGCTATAATCGCGGGTTTCGTGGCGTTTCGCTGGCCGGGTGGTCAGTCGTGTGTCTCAAGCGCTGCAAATAAAGCGGGTCGCAAGATCCAGTGAAGTACCGATCCTGGTACCTCTCCACCCGAAGGATAAATCATGGTCGTCATTCGACTCTCCCGCGGCGGCGCAAAAGCCCGTCCGTTCTACAACATCGTGGTTGCCGACAAGCGCAATCGCCGCGATGGCCGCTTCATCGAGCGCATCGGTTTCTACAACCCCCTGGCCCGCGGTGGTGAAGAGCCCCTGCGCATCGCCCTGGACCGCCTGACCTACTGGACCGGCGTTGGCGCCACCCCGTCGGACACCGTGGCGCGCCTGGTCAAGCAGAACGCCGCCAAGGCCGCGGCCTGATCCTGCCCGCAGCAAGGTGAGCCACCCCGCGTCCGGCGCCTTCAAGGCGTTGCCCCTGCCCGACGACGCCGTCGAGCTGGGGCGCATACAGGACGCGTGGGGCATCAAGGGCTGGGTCCGCATCCTGCCCCACAGCGCCGACACCTCGGCGCTGATCGCTTCCTCTTCCTGGTTCCTGCAGCCGCCCGAAGCCCGCTTCGCGCGCGGCTTCTCGGCGTTCACGGGCTGCGTGGGCGTGGGCGTGGCGGAAGTCAAACCCCACACCGACGGCCTGGTCGCCCAGCTGGACGGCGTGGACGACCGCAATGCGGCCGAGGCCCTCAAGGGCGTGCGCATCTACCTGCCGCGCAGCGCCTTCCCGGCCACCCCCGAAGGTGAGTACTACTGGGTCGACCTGATCGGCCTGGACGTGTTCAACCGCGAAGGCGTGCACCTGGGCGTGGTGCGCGACCTCATGCCCACCGGGCCCACCTCGGTGCTGGTGCTCGAACACACCGAGACGGTGGACGGCACCGAGCAGACCGCCGAGCGCATGATCCCGTTCGTGGCGGCCTACATCGACGACGTCGACAAGGCGCAGCGCCGCATCACCGCCGACTGGCAGCCGGATTACTAGGCCCCCACGCTCCGCCGCTGCGCGGGTCACTGCCCCCCGAGGGGGTTGATCCCGCTTGGGGCGGCCCGGCACCGGATCGTTGACGCTCACAATACCGCCATGCGCTTCGACGTCATCACGCTTTTCCCGGAGCTGTTCGCGCCTTTCCTGCAGCACGGCATCAACCGCCGCGCCTTCGAGTCCGGCCAGGTGGCCGTGCACCTGTGGAATCCGCGCGATTTCGCCGAAGGCAACTACCGCCGGGTCGACGACCGCCCGTTTGGCGGCGGCCCGGGCATGGTCATGATGGCCGAACCCCTGTGGCAGTGCCTGCAGGCTATCCGCACCGCGCGCGCGGAGGCCGACGATGCCCGCGCCCCCGTGGTCCTTTTTTCCCCGATCGGCGAGGCGCTGAACCACGCGGGCGTCGAGGGCTGGTCGCGCAGCCAGGGCGCGGTGCTGGTGTGCGGCCGCTACGAAGGCATCGACCAGCGCTTCATCGACACCTGCGTGGACCGGCAGATCAGCCTGGGCGATTTCGTGCTCTCGGGTGGCGAGATCGCGGCCATGGCCCTGCTGGATGCCGTGGCGCGCCTGCAGCCCGGCGTGCTGACCGACGAGGGCAGCCACCAGCAGGACAGCTTCAACCCGGCGCTCGACGGCCTGCTGGACAGCCCGCACCACACCCGCCCCGAGGTCTGGCAGGGCCCGCGGGGGCCGATGGCGGTACCGGAGGTGCTGTTGGGCGGCCACCACGAGCGCATCGCCCGCCACCGGCGCGAGCAAAGCCTGCTGCTCACGGCCAGCCGCCGGCCCGACCTGCTGGCCCGTGCCCGGGCGCAGGGATTGCTCGACGCGGCGGACCAGGCTTTCCTCCGCGCTCAGGGATTGCTATAATCCAAGGCTTTTCGATCCTCTGACCGGCCGCCGCGACCGGGCCACCCCGCAAACCCGCAAGGGTCTGGACAGGGGCCCTGCCGGATTCGCGGCCTTTAGTGCAGCGCGGCCATGACCGACAAAACAGGAAATCATGAACCTCATCCAAACCCTTGAGCAAGAAGAAATTGCTCGCCTTGGCAAAGTCATTCCCCCGTTCGCCCCTGGCGACACCGTGATCGTCAGCGTGAACGTGATCGAAGGCACGCGCAAGCGCGTGCAGGCCTACGAAGGCGTGGTGGTGGCCCGCCGCAACCGTGGCCTGAACTCCAGCTTCATCGTGCGCAAGATCTCCAACGGCGAAGGCGTCGAGCGCACCTTCCCGCTGTACAGCCCGCTGATCGCCAAGATCGAAGTCAAGCGCCGCGGTGCCGTGCGCCGTGCCAAGCTGTACTACCTGCGCGAGCGCAGCGGCAAGTCGGCCCGCATCAAGGAAAAGCTGGGCGCGTAAAGCGCATCGGGCCTGGCCCGGTCGCATGCACCCTCCCAAGAAAAAGCCGCTCCCCGGAGCGGCTTTTTTGCGTCTGGCCTATGCTTGCCTTCACATGACCCACGTTCTGCCCGCTTTTGATCCGCGCCTGGTGCCCATCGTCGCGGACGAGGCCGACGAGATGCTGCGCCCCGCGCAGGCGCAGCGCCTCACGCCCACCGGCCTGCGCGAACTGTTCGCCCGACCGCCGGTGTGGACGCCCGAGCTTCACCGCGAGCGCAAGTTCGTCGACCGCGCGCCCGCCGAGGCGGCGGTGCTGCTGCCGCTGGTGATGCGCGACGAGCTCACGCTCATCCTGACCCAGCGCACGGCCCACCTGTCCACCCACTCGGGCCAGATCGCCCTGCCGGGCGGCAAGCTCGACCCCGAGGACGCCGACGCCACCGCCGCCGCCCTGCGCGAGGCGCAGGAAGAGATCGGCCTGGCGCCGGATCGGGTGGAGGTGCTGGGCACGCTGCCGGTGTACGTCACCGGCACGTCCTTCATCGTCACGCCGGTCGTGGGGCTGGTGCGGCCGGGTTTCGAGCTGGTGCCCAACCCGGACGAGGTGGACGACGTGTTCGAGGTGCCGCTGGCCTACCTCATGAACCCCTTGCACCACCGGCGCCACGCGCTGGCCTTCGAGGGCGTGGTGCGCGAGTGGTACTCCATGCCCTACCTGGACGGCGACCGCGAGCGCTTCATCTGGGGCGCCACCGCCGGCATGCTGCGCAACTTCTACCGCATGCTCAGCGCCTAGGCCCGTGCGGCGCTCTGTGGCGCGCGCCCCTCACGCCACTATGATGGCGCCATGAGTTTTTTCGCCATCCTCATTGCCCTGCTGCTGGAACAGGCGCGCCCGCTCGCCTTTGACAACCCCGTTCACGCCGGTCTGCGCGGCTGGGCGCGCACCGTGCGCCGCAACCTCGATGCCGGCCAGTCCTCCCATGGCTGGGTCGCCTGGGTGCTGGCGGTGGGCGTGCCGGCGGCCATCGCGGGGCTGGTGTACTGGGGCCTGTGGCAATTCAGCTCCGTGCTGGCTTTCGTGTGGACCATTGGCATTCTTTACGTGACGCTGGGCTTTCGCCAGTTCAGCCACCACTTCAGCGAAATCCGGCAGGCGCTCGATGTGGGCGACGACGCCACCGCGCGCGAGAAGCTGGCCCGCTGGCTGCGTGTGGACGCCTCCAGCCTGCCGCGCACCGAGCTGTTGCGCCAGGTGATCGAGCACTCGGTGCTGGCCGCCCACCGCCACGTGTTCGGCGTGCTGGTGTGTTTCGTGGTGTTCTGGGCCATCGGCCTGGGCCCCTCGGGCGCGGTGTTCTACCGCCTGGCCGAGTACCTCTCGCGCAACTGGCGCGCGCGCCCGGACGGCACGCCCAGCCCGGCGCTGCAGCACGCCGCCGCGACCGCCTGGCGCTGGGTCGACCACGTGCCGGCGCGCGTGACGGCGCTGGGCTTCGCCGTGGTGGGCAACTTCGAGGAGGCCGTGGCCAGCTGGCGCGGCGATGCCGAGCGCTTTGCCCCGGGCAGCGACGGCGTAGTGCTGGCCGCCACCTCGGGCGCCATCAACGTGCGGCTGACCCCGCAGCTCGATCCGCTCACGATCGAAGACGACGAGGTGGTGGGCGACCCCGCCGCCCGGCCGGATCCGCAACTGGCCCACCTGAGCAGTGTGGTGGGGCTGGTGTGGCGCGCGGTGGTGCTCTGGATGCTGCTGCTCGCGCTGCTCACCCTGGCAGGCCTGTAGCCGGAGAGCGGTCAATCCATCCAGAACACCGTGGAACTGGCTTCGCCAGGCCACAGGTGTTGCCCCTGGGGGGTGACGCGCCGAAGGCGCGGCGCGGGGGGAGCCTATCAATACCGGCGCTTGTCGGACAGTTCCGCGAACAGCTCGCCGTAGAGGCGGTAGCGGTTTTCGCTGATCGCCAGCGGGTCGTCGGCCGGCTGGTCCGGCTCCCCGGTCTGCACGTGTTCCAACACCCCGCAACCCGGCTCGTGCAGGTGCGTGCAGTTGTAGAAGCGGCAGTGGCCCAGCGTGGCGTTCAGGTCGGGCATGAGGTGGGCCAGCTGCATGGGCTCGATGTGGTTCAGGCCGAATTCCTGGAACCCCGGTGAATCGATCAGCGCGGTGCGGCGTTCCGCGTCCACCCAGTACCAGGTGGTGCTGGTCGTGGTGTGTTTGCCGGAGTTGAGCGCCCGCGAAATCTCGCCCGTCAGCGCGCGCGCCTCGGGCACCAGCCGGTTCACCAGCGTGCTCTTGCCCACGCCCGAGGGGCCCAGCACCAGGGTGCGCTTGTTCGCCAGCCGCTGCTGCAGGGCATCGAGGCCGGCTTCCGAGCCCTCGGCCGATTTCAGGCGCAGCGGCAATACCGCGCAGCCCATGCGCCGGTAGGGCTCCAGGCGGGCCCAGGCGCGGTCGAACGCGGGCTGCAGGTCGCTCTTGTTGAGCACGATCAGCACGTCGATGCCTTCGGCCTGTGCCGCGATCAGGGCCCGGGTCAGCTGGCTCTCGGAAAACTCCGGATCGGCCGCCACCAGCACCAGCACCTGGTCGAGGTTGGCGGCAAACGACTTGGTGCGCATCTCGTCCTGCCGGTAGAACAGGTTGCGCCGCTCGTCCACGCGCTCGATGCTGCCTTCGTCGCCGGTGACCTGCCATTGCACCTGGTCACCCACGACCACGGCGTTCTTCTTGCCGCGCGGGTGGCAGATGCGGCGTTCGCCGTCGACGCTTTCCACGAGGCAGTGGCGCCCGTGGGCGGCCACCACCAGACCGGGTTGCAGATCGGCCATCAGGCCTTCTGCAGGGCGTCCACCGCGGCGGCGCAGTGGATGTCGCTGACCGAGATGCCGTTCACGTCGTGCGTGTTGAAGCGCACCGTGCAGCGGCCGTAGCTGACGGCCAGGTCAGGGTGGTGGTCTTCGCGGTGCGCGATCCAGGCCAGGGCGTTCACGAAGGCCATGGTCTCGTGGAAATTGGCGAAGCTGTAGGTTTTCTCCAGCGCGCCGTCGATCAGCTTCCAGCCCTGGGCGGCATCGCCGTTGAGCTGGGTGAGCTGGGTCACGATTTCGGTGGCGGAGAGGGCGCGGCGGTTCTGGTGGATCGGGTTCATGGGTCGGGTTCGCGTCAGGCGGTTTGCAGGCGGGAGAGGCGTTCGCTCGCCGGCGGGTGGGAATAGTAGAAGCGCGCGTACAGCGGGTCGGGCGTGAGCGTGCTGGCATTGTCCTTGTAGAGCTTGAGCAGCGCGCTGGCCAGATCGGGGCCGCTGGTGTGGGCCACGGCATACGCATCGGCCTCGAACTCGTGCTGGCGCGAGAGCTGCGCCATCAGCGGCGAGAGGAAGAAGGTGAACAGCGGCACCACCATCATGAACAGCAGCAGGGCCAGCGCGTCGTTGGGCGTGTCCATCGACGGCGTCACGCCCAGACCGCTGAAGAACCAGGCCTGGCTCGACACCCAGCCCAGCAACGCGAAGCCCGCCAGGCTCAGCGCGAACATCAGCACGATGCGCTTGAGGATGTGGCGGCGCTTGTAGTGGCCGAGTTCGTGCGCGAGCACGGCGTCGATCTCGTCGGGGCTGAGCTGTTTGAGCAGGGTGTCGAAGAACACCACGCGCTTGGCCGCGCCGAAGCCGGTGAAGTAGGCGTTGGCGTGGGCGCTGCGCTTGCTGCCGTCCATCACGAACAGGCCCTTGGCGGCGAAGCCGCAGCGCTGCATGAGCGCGTTCACGCGCGCCTTGAGCGTTTCGTCCGACAGCGGTTCGAACTTGTTGAACAGCGGCGCGATGAGGGTGGGGTAGAGCACCAGCGCGAGCAGGTTGAAGGCCATCCAGACGCCCCAGGCCCAGAGCCACCAGGTCGGGCCGGCCGCGCCCATGAGCCAGAGCACCAGCGCGGCGATCGGCAGGCCGATCAGCGCGCCCACCAGCGTGCCCTTGACCAAGTCGCCCAGCCAGAGCGACATCGTCATCTTGTTGAAGCCGAAGCGTTCCTCGATGCGGAAGGTGGCGTACCAGCCCAGGGGCAGGGTGATGAGGCCGCCGATCAGCACGAAGGCCGCGAGCAGCGCCAGCTGTTGCAGCATGCCGCCGCCCAGCGCGTCCAGCAGCAGCTGGTTGAGCCAGTCCAGGCCGCCCAGCAGCGTCCAGCCCAGCAGCAGCGCGGCCTCGATGGCGGTCTCCAGCAGGCCGAAGCGCGCCTTGGCGATGGTGTAGTCGGCCGCCTTCTGGTGCGCGGCCACCGAGATCGTGTCGCTGAAGGCCGCGGGCACGGTGTGGCGGTGCCGCGCCACATGGCGGATCTGCCGGCTGGCGAGCACGGTGCGCACCAGCAGGCCCAGCAGCAGCAGGGCGCAGAAAACGGCGGTGAAAGCGAAGGAAGCGGTGTCCATGGGGCCGAGTCTATCGAAGACGGCCCTTTGCGCGCGCCGTGGGGCCGGCGGCCCCGGGCGGCGGATCGGCGAGAATGCCGGCCATGACTTCTGCCTCCACCGCCCCGGCGGGCACCGCCGCCGACACCCCCACCCTCGCCAAGAGCGACCAGAACCTGGTCTGGATCGACTGCGAGATGAGCGGTCTCGACCCCGAAAAAGAGCGCCTGCTGGAAATCGCGGTGGTCGTCACCGGCCCGCAGCTCACGCCGCGCATCGAGGGGCCGGTGATCGTGGTGCACCAGAGCGACGCCGTGCTCAACGCCATGGACGCCTGGAACAAGGGCACGCACGGCCGCAGCGGCCTGATCGACAAGGTCAAGGCCAGCACGGTGAGCGAGGGAGAGGCCGAGGCCACCCTGCTGGCCTTCATCGCCCAGTACGTGCCCAAGAACGGCTCGCCGATGTGCGGCAACACCATCAGCCAGGACCGCCGCTTCCTGGTGAAGTACATGCCCAAGCTGGAGGCCTACTTCCACTACCGCTGCCTGGACGTGAGCACGCTCAAGGAGCTGGCCCGCCGCTGGCGGCCCGAGGTGTACGAGTCGTTCAAGAAGCACCAGAAACACACCGCGCTGGCCGACGTGCACGAATCCATCGACGAGCTCGAGCACTACCGCACCCACTTTCTGCGCTGAACGCGCGCCCCGCGGCTTGCACCGGCGCCCCGCGCGCCGGCCTTGGGGTGTGCGATCACATGTCAAAATTGTGACGTTCACATGAGATTTGCATGACAAAAAAATCCCGTTACCGCTTCGTTTCGAAGCACCAGGAGGTGCTCCAGCTGGGCGCCGCGGTGCTGTTCCTCCTCCTGGTCGGGCTGTACGCCTCGCTCACCGGTGCATCCACCGCAGGCCTGGCGACTTCGGCGATGTGGCTGCTGATCGTGGCGGCGGCGGTGGGGGCCTACATTGCCATGAACATCGGCGCCAACGACGTGGCCAACAACATGGGCCCGGCGGTGGGCTCGGGTGCCATGACCATGGGCTGGGCCATCGTCGTGGCCGCCGTCTTCGAGGCCCTGGGCGCCATCGTGGCCGGTGGCGACGTGGTCGGCACCATCAAGGGCGGCATCATCGATCCCAATGCCATCTCGGACCCGGCGCTGTTCGCGTGGGTGATGTTCTCCGCGCTGCTGGCCGGCGCGCTCTGGCTCAACCTCGCCACGGCCGTGGGGGCCCCCGTGTCCACCACGCACTCCATCATCGGCGCGGTCATGGGCGCCGGCATCGCCGCCGGCGGCTGGGGCCTGGTCAACTGGGAAACCATCGTCCAGATCGTGATCAGCTGGGTGATCTCGCCCCTGGCCGGCGGTGCGATGGCCGCCGCCTTTCTGTACATCATCAAGCGCAGCGTGACCTACCGCAGCGACATGATCGACGCCGCCAGCCGCGTGGTGCCCATCCTGATCGCCGCCATGGTCTGGGCCTATACCACCTACATGCTGCTCAAGGGCCTGGGCCAGATGGTGCATGTCGGGGTCCCGACGGCCATGGGCGCGGGGGTGGTGCTGGCCGTGGTCGTGTGGGCACTGATCCGCAAGCCCATCGCCAAGCACGCCCGGCGGCAGGAGAACAGCAAGAACGGTGTCAACCGCCTGTTCACCTGGCCGCTGGTCTGTTCGGCCGCGCTGCTGAGCTTCGCCCACGGCGCCAACGACGTGCCAACGCCATCGGCCCGCTGGCCGCGATCTACGAAGCCGTGAAAGACGGCGCCATCGCCACCAAGGCCGGTACGCCGCTGTGGATCATGGTGCTGGGCGCGCTCGGCCTGGCGGTGGGGCTGGCGCTGTACGGCGCGCGGCTCATCCGCACCGTGGGCAAGGAAATCACCGAGCTGGACAACATGCGCGCGTACGCCATCGCGATGTCCGCCACGCTCACGGTGATCGTCGCCTCGCAGCTGGGCATGCCGGTGTCGACGACGCACATCTCCATCGGCGCGGTGTTCGGCGTCGGCTTCCTGCGCGAACTGCTCAAGGTGAACTACGCGAAGATGGAACGTGTGGTGCGCTCAGGCCACCAGGGTGCCGACCGCGACGTGGTCGAGGCCTACCTGAGCCGCTTCGAGGCCGCCGAGGTGAGCGAGAAGAAGCGCATGCTGGCGGACATGAAGCGGCTTGCCAAGCAGCGGGAGCTGGCGCAACCGGAAGATGCGGTGTTCGCCAAGAAGGAACAGAAGGCGTTCAAGAAGGCCTACAAGAAGGAAATCGTCAAGCGCTCCGTGGTCATGCGCATCGTGGCGGCCTGGATCGTCACCGTGCCGGCCACCGCCGTGCTGGCGGCGTTGCTGTTCTACGTGGTGCGCGCCGTGCTCAATTGAGCGCGGATGTAAAGACTTGGGGTTTTCCCGAATCCATGCCATAATCAGCGGCTTCGCAGGCAACTGCGATGATTTGTGCATCTGCCTCACACACCAGGCCCCCCGCAACCGCAGGATGGGGCCTTCGCTCCCGGTGTCACGCTTCTCTCTGTGACCCATGGCGCGTCGATCGTTTGATGGTTGATGTTTTGTAACCACGAACGGATCCGACGCCCCGGAGCTGCCACCTTTTCAAGGTAGGCCGTCCCTTTAGCGTTTGCATTCGATCAATTGCGCCCTCTGGCGCATGGACGAACATGAGCGACTCTTTTGAAGCCCGCGGCGATTTCTCGCCCGAAATCCTCTCTGCCGACACCGAGGCAGACCTTTCCACCCCCGTGATCGCTGAGGCCGCAGAGGCCATCGAGCCCACCGGCCCCAACGGCTTCGAGCTGTTGGGCCTGGCGCCCGAGCTGGTGCAAGCCTGCGTGGACCTCGGGTACACGCAGCCCACCACCGTGCAGAACAACGTGATCCCCAAGGCCTTGCTGGCCGAAGGCGAGCAGCGTTTTGCCGACCTGATGGTCTCCAGCCAGACCGGCAGCGGCAAGACCGCGGCCTTCCTGCTGCCCGTGCTGCACACCCTGCTGCAGCAACGCGCCGCCGCCGACGCCAAGGAGCGCGCCGACCGCGAACAAGCGGTGGCCGACGCCCTGGCCCGTGGCGAAGCACCGCCCAAGGCGCCCAAGCGCAAGGACCCCACCAGCTCGCGCAACTTCAAGGCCGCCACCCCCGGCGCCCTGATCCTGTGCCCCACGCGCGAACTCGCGCAGCAGGCTGCGCAACGACGCCATCGACCTCGTGCGCCACTGCCGCGGCCTGCGCATCGCCAACGTGGTGGGCGGCATGCCTTACCAGTTGCAGATCGCGCGCCTGCAGAACGCCGACCTCGTGGTCGCCACCCCCGGCCGTCTGCTGGATCTGCAGCGCTCGCAGCAGCTCAAGCTCGACCAGGTGCAGTTCCTCGTCGTCGACGAAGCCGACCGCATGCTCGACCTGGGCTTCTCCGACGACCTCGCCGAAGTCAACGCCCTGACCAGCCAGCGCCGCCAGACCATGATGTTCAGCGCGACCTTCGCGCCGCGCATCCAGCAACTCGCCATGCGCGTGATGCACGACAACGGCAAGCACGCACAAAAGGTGCAGATCGATTCGCCGCAAGAGCAACACGCCAACATCAAGCAGGTGCTGTTCTGGGCCGACCACGCCGACCACAAGCGCAAGCTGCTCGACCACTGGTTGCGCGACACCACCATCAACCAGGCGGTGGTGTTCTGCAGCACGCAGATCGAATGCGATGGCCTCGCCAACGACCTGCAGCAATCCGGCTTTGCCGCCGTGGCGCTGCACGGTGCGCTGAACCAGGGCATGCGCAACCGCCGCCTGATGGCACTGCGCAACGGTCAGGTGCAGATCCTGGTGGCCACCGACGTCGCCGCGCGCGGCATCGACGTGCCCACCATCACCCACGTCTTCAACTTCGGCCTGCCGATGAAGGCCGAGGACTACACGCACCGCATCGGCCGCACCGGCCGTGCCGGCCGCGACGGCCTGGCCGTCACCTTCGCCGAGTTCCGCGACCGCCGCAAGATCGGCGACATCGAGGCCTACACGCGCCAGCGCATCAACGTCGAGACCGTGCCCGGCCTCGAACCGCGCCAGCGCGCACCGCAGCCCGAGTTCGGTGGCCGTGGCCGTCCGGGCGCAGGCCGTGGTGATCGCTTCGGTGGTGGTGGTGATCGCAACTATGCCGACCGCAGCAACTTCAACGCCCGTGGCCCCGCACCGCGCGGCCCGCGTTTCGAAGGTCGCCCGGAAGGCCGCTTCGACGCCCCCCGCGTCGACCACAGCCGCCCGGAAACGCGCTTCGACCCGCGCTTCGAAGGCCGTGCCGAGCCGCAGCCGCGCCACGAGAATCGCTTCGACAACCGGGGTGAAAACCGCTTCGAGAACCGCGGTGATCAAGGCGGCTACCGCAACGACACGCGCCCGGCCAGCCGGGGCTTCGGCGACCGGGGCGCCGCCCCGGCGCGCACCGGTGGCAAGCCCGGTGGCTTCTCCAGCTTCGGCCGCAGCGACAAGGGCGGCGAGCAACGTGGTGGCTTCAGCGACCGTGGCAACGCTGAGCGCGGCGCCATGCGTGGCGAGTTCGCGCCGCGCCGCAACGAAGGCGGCCCGGCCCGCCCGATGGCGCGCCGCGCACCGCGCTGATCGATCCGGTCATCCATGAAAAAGCCAGGCCCTAGGGCCTGGCTTTTTTTGCACGGGCGACGGCGTCAGGCCGGCACAGGTTGTGCGTCCAGCGATGGCGCGTGGCGGGCGATCGCCATCACCACGCCGGCGAGCCGGCGTTGGCGGATCTGATCGTGCAGTTCGTGCAGACCGCAGTTCGCGACCCGTGTCTCCAGCCGCGCCAGGGCGTCGCGCGCGACATCCGGGTGCTCCTCCAGGTAGGCTTCCAGCGCTTCGGGCGCGCTGTCGGACATCGCGTTGCGCGCCATGCACAACACGGCGAGCACGTCCGCCGCATCGGGCGACGACGCCAGCAGCGCGACGAACGCCTGAGGCGCCGCGAGTGCGCCCAGAAGCACGTCGCCCACCTCGCTGCAATGGTGGAGGCCGAGGCTGGCCAGGGCGAGGAGCGGGGCCGCTTGCCCGGCTTCGAGCAGGCCCTGCGCGAGCATCGACGCCTTCTCGACGTCCTCGGTGCATGCCGCGATGAGCGAGGGCAGGGGGACGACCCCCCTGTGCAAAAGGCGCTCGAACTCGACCGGCGACAAGGTCTTGGCCGCCTCCGCCACGCGCTGGCAGGCGTCCTTGATGTCGCGCTCCAGTTGCTGCACGATGGCCTCGTTGTCCTCGGTGATCTGCCTCACCGTCAGGACCGCCAGTTGCGCCAACGCTCGGGCCGGGATCAGCGGAACGCCCAGCGACGCGGTGCCGATCGTCAGCGAGAACGCCAGACCCATCGGAGAGGCGTTCCCTCGGGTGGTCGCCTGGTAGATGTCTTTCCCGAGCGTGGCGGCCCACACCGCCGTGGCCCCGAGCATCGTGGCGCTCCCTGTGGCGAACACACCGGCGAGAAACCAGTAACCACAGTGCGAGAGCGAACTGGGCAGGCGCGAGTGGATGAAATCGTTCCTGGCCTGGATGGCACGGGCCACCTGGTCTTCCAGGTCCTGCAGCGAGGGCACGGTGTCCTGCGGCTGAAGGGCGATCGGGTCAAGTGAGTCGTGTGAGATGTGCAAAGGGTGAAAGGCGTTCATGCACCCTAGTGACCACCGCGTCGCGCTGGTTCATCGGGGTGCACCCGCCGCGAGCCAGGCGCGCCAGCCGCCGAAGGCGGTGATGTCGGTCGCGCCACCGACGCCCAGGCCTTCGCAGATGAAGCCCGGCACCTCGCTGCCGTCGGCGAGCTTCACCTTGCCGATGCCCAGCGGTGCGGGAATGCCGGCCACGAAGCTGCCGAAGAGGGCCGACGGTACTTCCCACACCTCCATCGCGATCGCCGCGCCGCCCTCGGCCACCCGCACCATGCCGGGCCGTTGCACCGGTCCACCGGCCAAGGCGTAGAAGCGGTACTCGGGCGCGGAGACGGGGCTGTCCACGAGCCGCGCGCCGCGTGCTGTGAGCTGGTGGTTCAACGGCAGGCCCGAGAGGTGCGCGCCGCACACCGCCACGCGCACCGTGCCCGAGCCGGCCGCGCCCACCTCGCCGCCCGGCAGGCCCACGCAGGCCGGTGTGGCCGACACGTCGGTGCCCGTCGCGCCCAACGAACCACCGAGCGCGCGGTGAAAACGATCGGCCAGGCGCAGCAGCGCCAGGTCCTTGTGCGCGGGCGCGCCCAAAGTCACGCCCCAGGGCAGGCCTTTCGCGTCGCCGCTGGCCAGCACGCCGGCCGGCACGGCCACGGCGCATTGGTCCAGCAGGTTCACGAAGTTGGTGTAGCGGCCCAGGTTGGCGTTGAGGCGGATCGGGTCGGCCTGCATCTCGGCGATGCGGTAGACCGTGCCGGCCGTGGGCGTGAGCAGGCAGTCCACCTCGTTCCACACGCGGTCGCACACGCGGCGCAGCGCCTTGAGCTTGTAGGCGCCCGCGAAGGCCTCGGCGGCGGTCTTGCCGCGACCCCCTTCGATGATGCGGCGCACCGGCGGGAACACCGCCTCGGGCTGCGCGTCGATGAAGCCCTGGATGGCGACGTAGCGCTCGGCCACCCAGGGGCCTTCGTAGAGCAGCTTGGCGCACGGCCAGGAAGGGCGTGAGGTCGATGGTGACGGCTGTGCCGCCGAGCGATTCGAGGCGCTTGACCGCGTCGGCGAACAGCGTGGCCGCCGCCTCGTTGCCGAAGAAGTCCAGGTCCTCGTGGCGCGGCACGCCGAAGCGGAACGGCCCGGCCGAGAAGTCCACGCCCAGTGGCTGCGCGGGTCGGCTGTAGGCATCGGCCTCGTCGAACGCCGCCGCCACGCCCAGCACGGCCTGCGCGTCGGCCGCCGTGAGCGCGAGGATGGAGGGTGTCTCCACCGAGCGGCAGGCCGGCAGCACCCCCCAGGCCGAGAGCAGGCCCAGCGTGGGCTTGAGGCCGATCAGCCCGTTGAACGACGCCGGCACGCGGCCCGAACCGGCGGTGTCGGTGCCCAGCGCGAACGTCACACAGCCCTTGGCCACGGCCACGCCCGAGCCGGAGCTGGAGCCGCCCGAGATGAAGGCAGGGTGGTGCGGGTTCTGGCACGCGCCGTACGGCGAGCGCGTGCCGTTCAGGCCGGTGGCGAACTGGTCCAGGTTGGTCTTGCCCACCGGCACCGCGCCGGCCGCGAGCAGTTGGCGCACCACGAAGGCGCTGTCCTGCGGCGTGTAGGCGAATTCGGGGCAGGCGGCGGTGGTGGGCACGTGCGCGAGGTCGATGTTGTCCTTGATCGCGAAGGGCACGCCGTACAGCGGCAGGCTGGCCGGGTCCACGCCGTCCAGGCGCGCGAGGTAGGGCTCGACCTCGGCCTCGCTCAGCACGTGGATGTAGGCGTGGTGCGGGTCGGCCGCGCTGCGGCGCAAGGCTTCGGCGATCACCTCGCGCGCGGTGGCGCTGCCTTCGCGGTAGGCGGCCTGCAGGCTGGCGAGGTCAAAAGACAGTGGGGTCAGGGACATGGCAAAAGACTCCTTGGATGTTCTTGAAGGGCTCAGGCGGCGGCTTCGTCGATCAGCACCAGCACGTTCTGCCCGGCGGCCACCGCGCCGCCCTGGGCGCACATGAGGCTGTGGACGGTCGCGTCCGCGGGCGCGAGCAGGTTGAACTCCATCTTCATGGACTCGATGACCAGCAGCACATCGCCGGCGCGCACCTGCTGGCCCACGCTCACGGCCACCTTCCACACGTTGCCCGGCACGCTGGTTGCGCAGCGCGCGGCCGCCCTCGGGCAGGTCGATCTCGGCCTCCACGCCAGCGGCGGTCACATCGGCCTCGCTCGCGTAGTCCACCTGGCCGGCGGCGGCCCAGCGCTCGCGCTCGGCCTCGAACGCGGCCTGCTGCCTTGCCTTGAACGCGCCCACGGCGGCGTCGTTCTCGGCCAGGAAACGCCGGTAGTCCTTCAGGCTGAACGTGCCGTCTTCCGTGCGCAGCGCGTAACCACCGTGCGGGAAGCGCGCGCGGATGTCTTTCAGCGCGTCCTCGCTCACCGGCTCGAAGCGGATCTGGTCGAAGAAGCGCAGCAGCCAGGGCTGCTCGAACGGCGTGCCCGGCGTGCCGTGCCGCCAGCGGTTCCACATCTGCAGCGTGCGGCCCACGAACTGGTAGCCGCCGGGGCCTTCCATGCCGTACACGCAGAGGTAGGCGCCGCCGATGCCCACGGCGTTCTCCGGCGTCCAGGTGCGCGCGGGGTTGTACTTGGTGGTCACCAGCCGGTGGCGCGGGTCCAGCGGCGTGCGCACCGGCGCGCCCAGGTACACGTCGCCCAGGCCCAGCACGAGGTAGCGCGCGTCGAACACGACCTGGAACACGTCCTCGATCGAGTCCAGCCCGTTGATGCGGCGGATGAACTCGATGTTGCTCGGGCACCAGGGCGCGTCCGGCCGCACCGATTGCATGTACTTCTCGATCGCGAGCTTCGTCTGCGGGTCGTCCCACGAGAGCGGCAGCACGACGGTGCGCGAGGGCACCACCATCTCGTCCACCGGTGGCAGCGCGTCGTCCACCTCGGCGATCACGCGCAGCAGCGCCTCGCGCGGCAGGCGCGTGGGGTCGAAATGCACCTGCAACGAACGGATGCCCGGGGTGAGGTCGATCACGCCGTCCAGGTGCTGGCGCTTCAGGCCTTCCAGCAGGGCCTGCACGCGCATGCGCAGCTCCAGATCCAGCGTGAGCGGGCCGAACTCGATCAGCACGTAGCGGTCGCCCGCCTGCCGCACCACGCGGCGCGGGCGCTCGCCCTCGGCCGCGCGGTCGTCCAGGATGGGGCTGGCCGGCGAGCCCGCGCGCCGGTGAAAACGCACCGTGTCACCCGGCCGCAGCTGGCCCAGTTTCCACAGCTCGTCGTGCAGCACCACGGCCGGGCACACGAATCCGCCCAGGCTCGGGCCGTCGGGCCCGAGGATCACCGGCATGTCGCCGGTGAAGTCGATCGCGCCGATGGCGTAGGCGTTGTCGTGGATGTTCGACGGGTGCAGCCCGGCCTCGCCGCCGTCGCTGCGCGCCCACTGCGGCTTGGGGCCGATCAGGCGCACGCCGGTGCGGCTGCTGTTGTGGTGCACCTTCCAGTCGGTGCCGAAGAACATCGTGATGTCCTCCGGCGTGAAGAAGTCCGGCGCGCCGTGCGGGCCGTAGAGCACGTCGATGTCCCAGTGGTTCGTGTACTCGGGTGCGTACACGTAGTCGCTCATGGTCTGGGCCTCGACCGAAGCCGGTGCGTCCGCCAGGTGCAGCACATCGCCCGTGCGCAGGTGCCGCCCCGCGTGGCCGCCGAACTGGCCCAGCGTGAAGGTGCTGCGGCTGCCCAGGTACAGCGGCACGTCCAGCCCGCCGGCCACGGCCAGCGCGAGCCGCACGCCGGTCTTGCAGCGGCCCACGGCCAGCGTGGCGCCCGCCGGCACGGCCAGGGACTGCCACATGCGCCACGGGCTGACCATTCAATGTGAGCTTCGCGGGCGCGCCCGTCACCGCCACCACCGTGGCGCACGTTGAAGCGCAGCATGGGGCCGGCCAGCGTGATCTCCAGCGCCGCCGCATCGCTGGCGTTGCCCACCAGCTGGTTGCCATGCGGTGCGCGTGCGCGTCCATCGGCCCGCTCGGCGGCACGCCCACGGCCCAGTAGCCCTGGCGGCCCGGCCAGTCCTGCACCGAGGTCTGCACGCCGGGCTCCAGCACGTCGATGGTGCGCGGCCTGAACTCGAACGTGGAGAGAAAGCGCGTGACCTGCCGGCCTTCGCGAAACACCGGGTCGCGCACCACCTGGCGCAGGTAGCCCAGGTTGGTCTCGATGCCGGCCAGGCGCGTGGCGTCCAGCGCGTCTTCGAGCTGCGCCAGGGCCTGCTCGCGCGTGTCGGCGGTCACGATCAGCTTGGCCAGCATGGGGTCGTACCAGGCGGGCACCTCGGTGCCGCGCTCCACCCAGCTGTCCACCCGCGCGCGGGGAGGGAACACCACGTCGGTCAACAGGCCCGCGCTGGGCTGGAAGTTCTTCGCCGGGTCTTCGGCGTACAGCCGCACCTGGATGGACGCACCGCGCGGCACCGGCTGCAGCGTCGCCAGCGGCGGCAGGTCGCCGGCCGCGAGCTGCAGCATCCAGGCCACCAGGTCCACGCCGCAGACCTGCTCGGTCACGCCGTGCTCCACCTGCAGGCGTGTGTTCACCTCCAGGAAATAGAAGGCACCGCTCGCCGCGTCATAGACGAACTCCACCGTGCCGGCGGAGCGGTAGTTCACCGCCTGCGCCAGCCGCACGGCGGTGGCGTGCAGCTCGGTGCGCTGCGCGTCGCTCAGGCCGGGCGCCGGGGTTTCCTCGATCACCTTCTGGTTGCGCCGCTGCACCGAACAGTCGCGCTCGCCCAGCGCGATCACGCCGCCCGCGCCGTCGCCGAACACCTGCACCTCGATGTGCCGCGCCTGCTCCACGTACTTCTCCAGGAACAGGCCCGCGTCCTTGAAGTTCGCCTGCGCCAGCCGCCCCACGGACTCGAACGCGTCGCGCAGTTCGGTGTCATTCCACACCAGCCGCATGCCGATGCCGCCGCCGCCCGCCGTGCTCTGAGCATCACCGGGTAACCGATGCGCGCGGCCTCGGCCGTGGCCTGCGCCAGGTCGAGCAACAAGCCCGAGCCCGGCAGCAGCGGCACGCCGCGCGCCTGCGCCAGGTCGCGCGCCGTGTGCTTCAGGCCGAAGGCGCGCATCTGCTGCGGCGCGGGGCCGATGAAGGCGATGCCTGCCGCCTCGCAGGCCTCGGCGAAGGCCGGGTTCTCCGACAGGAAGCCGTAGCCGGGGTGAATGGCCTGCGCGCCGCAGTCCTTGGCGATCTGAAGGATGCGGTCCGCGCGCAAATAACTCTCGGCCGCCGGGGCAGGGCCCAGCAGCCAGGCCTCGTCGGCCTCGCGCACGTGGCGGGCCTGGGCGTCGGCCTCGGAATACACGGCCACGCTGCGCACGCCCAGGGTTTTCAGCGTGCGGATGATGCGGCAGGCAATCGCGCCGCGGTTGGCAATCAGGACCTTGCTGAACATGAGGGGGTCTCCGGATGCAGGCCGTCCTGCAAAGCTGTCTTGGCGCCCCGGGCCGTCCCGGGGCGATGGGGTTCAGAAGGCGGGGTCAGTCCCAGACCAGCAACTGGATCGGCGTCGGGTTGTAGGCGTTGCAGGGGTTGTTGAGCTGCGGGCAGTTGCTGATCAGCACCCACACGTCCATCTCGGCGCGCATCTCCACGTACTTGCCGGGGCCGGACACGCCGTCCTCGAAACTCAGCGCGCCCTCGGCCGTCACCGGCACGTTCATGAAGAAGTTGATGTTGGGCACCAGGTCGCGCTTGCCCAGGCCCACGTCGGCGTGCTGCAGGGCGATCAGGTAGTTGTCGCGGCAGCTGTGCATGTACTTCTTCTGCAGCGCGTAGCGCACCGTGTTGCTCTCGGCCGCGCAGGCGCCGCCCAGCGTGTCGTGCCGGCCGCAGGTGTCGGCCACGATGGTGAGCATGGGGTTGCCGTCATTGCTGCGGATCACCGAGCCGGTGGTGAGGTAGATGCCGCCCTGGCGCTGCATGGTGTCGGTGGCGCTGTAGTGCTCGGCCGGGTCGTGCCGGTTGTAGAACAGCACGTCGGCGGCCTGGTTGCCCTCCAGGTCCACGATGCGCAGCGTCTGCCCGCGCTTCACCTCGAACAGGATGGGTTCGCCCGCCGGGTGGCGCTGGTTCAGCACGGCGTGCGCGGGGTCCAGCGCGCTTTCTTGAAGTCGAATCGCGGTGGCGGTGTTCATGGTCATCGTCTCCCTCACAGGTAGAGCAGGTCGGTGTTGTGCAGGGCGCGCGCGTTCTCCGGGCGCAAGGCGCGGCACACGTCGTCGGCCGGCGCGGCGCCGCAGCGCCAGGCCACCAGGCCGACCTTCTTCGGCGCGTAGGTGGGCGCCGGGTCCAGCCCGTGCGGCGCGGTGCTGATGGCGGCGATCACGTCCATGTCGAAGCGCAGCTCCACGAAGTCGCCGGCCTTCGCGTGGTCCGGCACGAAGGCGAAGCGGCCCTGCGCGTCCACGCCCACCTTGCTGAACAGGTTCACCGGCGCGATCAGGTCGCGCTTGGAAAGGCCGTGCTTGCCGATCTCGATCAGCAGCCCGTCCTTGCCCGAGCGGTGCATGGCGTTGCGGTGCGATTCGTAGCGCTGCTCGCCGTATTTCTGCCGCATCAGCTCGCTGTCCAGCAGCGCGCCCAGCGGGTCGTGCCAGCCCAGGCTGTCGGCCGTGAAGCTGGCCATGCTGCGGCCCATGTCGCTCATCAGCACATGGCCGCGCGAGTAGTGCGCGGTGTGCTGCGCCTTGAGCGAGTCGGGCATGTTGTAGCGCTCCAGCTTCTCCAGCGCGCTGTAGAGCACCAGGCTCACGTTCGCGCCGGCTTCCAGCGCCACGAAGCGGATCGCGCTGCCGCGCGGCATGCGCCAGCCCCAGTGGTTGCCACCGGGCACGATCTCGCTCCACATCAGCTGGCGGGTGTCCACCCCCGCGAGCGCGGGGGCGGGAAAACCTTGCCAGAACGCGGGGGCGTCCACCGGGGTGTCGTCGAGGGTGTGGTTCATGTGGGGGTCTTCAAAAAGTGCTTCAAACGGGGGTGCCCGTCATGCGCTGGAGCTGCTCCAGGTCGGTCTTCATGCCGGAGGTCTCGCGGATGCGGTCCAGGATGTCTCGCTTCAGGCGCACGAACTCGGGGGCGTGCTTCAGGTCCTGCGTGCGCTGGTCGCCGAAGGGCACCTCGTAGATGGTGTCGATGCGCCCTGGGCGCGGCGCCATCAGCACCACGCGAGCGCCCAGGTACAGGGCCTCTTCCACGTCGTGCGTCACGAACACGATGGTGGCTTTCTCCAGCTTGTGCACGTAGCGGATCAGGTCGTGCATCACCTCGCGCGTCTGCGCGTCCAGCGCGCCGAAGGGTTCGTCCATCAGCACGATGTCGGGCCGGCCCATCAGCGCGCGCGCGATCGCCACGCGCTGCTGCATGCCGCCCGAGAGCTGGTTGGGCCAGGCGTGGCCCATCGCCTCCAGGCCCATCAGGCGCAGCAGCGCGTCGGCCCGGCCGTCGGCCGCCTCCACGTCCGACGAGGTGCGGCCCTCGGTGTGCGCCTGCAGCTGGCGGCAGAACTTGATGTTCTGGCACACCGTCATCCAGGGGTACAGGCTGTAGTGCTGGAACACCATGGCGCGGTCGATGCCCGGGCCGGTCACGGCCTGGCCGTCCACCAGCAGGTCGCCGCTGCTCTGCACCTCCAGCCCGCCGATGGTGCGCAGCAGGGTGGACTTGCCGCAGCCCGAGGCGCCCACGAAGGTGACGAACTCGTTGGCGCGGATGTCCAGGTTGATGCCTTCGAGCGCGTTCACCGGCGCGCCGTCGAAGCGCTTGAACACATCGCGGATCGCGATCTTGGGCACGGGGTGGGTGTGGGGGTGTGGGGTGCTCATCGCATCAGCCCTTCAGGTAAAGCCAGGGGAAGGCGCGGCGGTGCGCGAGGCGAAAGAGCTGGTCCGTCACCAGGCCGATGAGGCCGATGACGATGATCCCGGCGAAGATCGTGTCCGTCTGCAGGAAGCGCTGCGCGCGCAGGATCGCGTAGCCCAGGCCCGAGTTCGCGGCCACCAGCTCGGCCACCACCAGGTAGGTCCAGGCCCAGCCCATGGTGATGCGCAAGGTGTCCAGCAAGGCCGGCTTGGCGCTGGGGAAGATCACCTTCTCGATCAGCTCCGAGCGGTTCGCGCCCATGGTCTGCGCCGCCTCCACCTGCGCGGCCGGCACCCGGCGCACGTCCTCGGCCACCATCAGCACCATCTGGAAGAAGGTGCCGATGAAGATGATGGCGATCTTGGAGCCCTCGCCAATGCCCACCCACAGCATCACCAGCGGAATGAAGGCCACCGCCGGCATGTAGCGGATGAAATCCGTCAGCGGCTCCAGCAGCGCCTGCACCGCGCGGTACGAGCCGATGAACAGACCCAGCGGCAGCGCGATCACCGCCGAGAGCAGAAAGCCCGTGACCACGCGGTAGATGCTGATGCCCATGTCATCGAGCAGGCCGGTCTCGGTCAGCCAGGTCCAGGTCTTGGTCAGCACCTGCAGCGGGGCGGGGAGGAACACCGGGTCCAGCCCGCCGAAGGCCGCCAGCCCGGCCCAAAGCACCAAAGGGGTGAACAGACCGATGAGCGCAAGCACCCAATAGGTGCGCCGCGCGATGGGCGCGCGCACCGTCCAGAGGCGGTGGGCGCGGCGGCGCCGGGCGCCGGCTTGCGGCGCGCGGATCTCGATGGCGGGTGGCGAGGAAGACATGCAGGCTCCTGAACGGGGGACACAAAAGCGGAGAGGCGTCGTGCTTGCGCTTCGTTGCGCGCAGCAGCGTCTCCCGGGCTTTTGTCCCTCCGTGGAGCCACACGATCGTGGCCGACCGCTCTCGGACCAGACGGCGCCGCGTTGTCTTTCAGCTGGTGGTCAACTGCGCGGCGCCCGGAACCCTAGCGGTCTTCAAGGCTGGCGTGTGCGGTGCACAGCGCCTCTCTGGTTCAGGTATTAGCAAAATCGGTGCCAGTGGTGGATAACCGCTTCAACTGGAAGATGGTGGAGAAAACTACATCAAGTCGGTGAAAGCCAAACTTGTATCTGCTTTACGCACTCGTCGACGGTTGCTGAGTCAGTGTCTATCCGCAGCTCTGGTTCAAGCCGGGGCTGCCCGCAATACATCTTCGCGGCGAAGGCAAAATCACTGGCGTCCATGTCGCAAAGCTCGCTTGGGCCAAGCCCGCGTTTCATTCGAATCGCCCATCTTTGCTCACGTAAATCATCACTACAGGCGATTTCAATGAGTCGAACCTCCGCATGGAGTCCGCTCAGAACATTGTGCAAGTAACGACCTTCAACAATCCTATTGCCAGTTTGGCCCTCGCACCATGAACAGGTTTCGGAATCGATTGCGCGATGTTCTGCTTCCTCTAAGTCATGTAGCTGTACATGCAAGTCGAGAGCCCGTGCTTTCACAATCTCGCCGCAGTGTCGAATTTCGCAGTCACTGAAGTGTGACCTTAGTGCCTTAGCTGTTGTCTTCCACTGAAAACTGACCCAGTTAGAGCATCAATTTCCATTGAAAGCTGACCCACGTAAGAACCCTATCCTGCTGCTTTTGGCAGCAGGAGATTTCAGGAGTGATAGACGTGGCGACACTGAGTGTCATAAGACGCTGGGCACTGCGCGAGCAGATGTCCATCCGCGAGATCTCCAGGCGTACAGGCCTGGCTCGCAACACCGTTAAGAAGTACCTGCGGGCGGGCGATGAAGAGCCCCGCTACGCCAGGCGTGCGAGCTCCAGCAAGCTCGATCCATTCGCCGACAAACTTTCAACATGGCTGTCGATCGAGGCAACAAAGTCGCGCAAACAGCGGCGCACTTTGCTGCAGCTCCACACAAAGGAGAAAACGAAGCACTTATCCACACCGTGAGCTTCTTTGCTCACACAACGGGTGGGTCAGTATTCGATGGAAATCTCGGGTCAGAGATCAGTGAAATTCAACAGATTTCTCTAGCATGATGTTGACCCGAGCGCCGAAAGCAACTCTGCGATGCTCGGCATGATGCAGCTACTCATCAAACAAATTAGCCGACGGAAACTCGATGCCATGCTCATTTCATGTTCTCACGGGACGGGGCGGCTGCCTCGAGAGGCGCATTGATGCACTGATCTAGAACCTGCAGCAAGGTCATAAGCATCCTTCTCGTCTGTAGAAGCTCTTCGCGTGAAACAGTGAATTCGACGAGTGGGCCCGTTTTATTTATTTCATTTAAGCTGGATGTCGAACGCCACGCTTCGAGCGCGCTTCTTGTCCTTGGAATTGCTCTACCGGACTTTGCCACGCGCCACAGCGTAGCTGGACTCAGTCCCACGACATGGGCGGCCTTTTCGATAGAGCGATGCTCTCGGATCGCCATTTGTGCGGCTTTTTGTAGCTCGCGGTCAGGATCGGACTTGGGCACTTGAGCACATCCTCATCAGATGGAGGCGCCAATTGTAGGCGGGTAAACGAAATAAACGATATGAATTTCTGCGAGCGCGCTTGCCCAGGTTCGCGCGTGCAGGTACGCACCAATTCGTACGTGGTGTTGTTGATTGGCTCAATCGTGCGCCTGCGTACACTCCCTCACCTCATCACAATCCCACACCTCAAGTGACCACCTGGAAAACCCAGCAGATGATCAAGGCCTCCGGCTGGCCGCTCGTGCCCGAGCTGCTGGCCGCGCCCGATGCCGACTTCAATGCGCGGTTGGAAGGCGGCCTGGTGCCGCTTCACTGGGCTTGCCGCGAAGGCAAGGCGGGTCTGGTGAAGCACATGATCGAGCACGGTGCCAACGTGTTCGACGTGGCCGAGTCGGATGGCCGTGCGCCGCTGGCGATGGCCGTGGGTTCAGGCAGCTTTCAGACCGTGATGCTGGTGATGGACCGCCTCAAGGCCCTGGGCGCGCCGCCGCCGGATGAGGCGATGCGGCACTGGTTGAACAACACGTTCAGCAAGGCCCATGCGGACGCGAAGAACCGCCTGGCGCAGACGCTCAAGGATTGGGACCGCCTGGCCCGGAAGAAGCCCGCGTAGCCGGGTCTTCCGTCGCGTCCGCGACCTGCGCGGCCAGGTCGGACAAGGTGTTCGACACCCGATGGATTTGGGTTTGCATTTGCCCGTTGAGCGCGTGGAGCAGGACGGCCACGTCTTTTCGCGTGATAGTTTGCGTTGCGTCTTCGGGCTTCTTGCTGGCGGCGCACAGCGCGGCGTGGCGCTCGGCGATGCGATAGGCCATCATCATGTCGGACAGCATGGCCATCTGCTTCGATGCCTTGGCGGTGAACCCCAGGATCTTGCGGCTGGTCGATGGGGTCAGTGAAAGGGTGGGTGCGGCGGCGCGCCGCAGTCGCGTGCGCATGCTGGCGATCGCGTTGCTCTTGGTGGCGATGGTGAGGCTTCCCTGCGAAACGGTTGGACGATCCGCCGCCCCCGGGTAGGGGGCGGCGGCCCGAACAGGTTGGCGTACCGTCTTCCGTTTGCACTTTGTCGGCGAGCCTCGCGGCTCCCCATCCGAGCCGCCAAAACTTGGAGACACGAACAAACAAGCCGCAGTGCGACTGCGGTGAGAAGAGCTACGGCTTGCGTCGTAACAGAAGACGGGACGCCAATCCCGATCACACCCTTGTGTGGCGTGACCGGGTCAGTATAGCCACGAGGTCCAGCCGCGCGGTCACCACGTGACGGCGATGTACTTCGTCTCCATGTACTCGTGCATGCCCTCGGCTGCCCCTTCGCGGCCCAGGCCGCTCTGCTTCACGCCGCCGAACGGCGCGGCCGGGTCGGAGACCAGGCCCCGGTTCACCGCCACCATGCCGAACTCCAGCCGTTCGGCGATCTTGAGGCCCTGCGCCAGGTCGGCGCTGTAGAGGTAGGCGGTGAGGCCGTACTCGGTGTCGTTGGCGTGTTTCACCATGTCGTCCACGCCGCCCTTCACGCGCACGATGGGCGCGACGGGGCCGAACACCTCTTCTTTCAGGATGCGCGCGTCCAGCGGCACGTCGCCCAGCACCGTGGGTTTGTAGAAGTGGCCGGGGCCGGGCACCTTCTTGCCGCCGCACAGGATCTTGGCGCCGCGCGAGACGGCGTCCTGCACGAGCTCGTCCACCTTCTTGCGGGTGGGTTCGTCCACCAGGCTGCCGACCTGGTTGTTTTCATCCAGCCCGTGGCCGATGCGCAGGGCCTGCATGCGTTGGACGAACTCGGCGGTGAAGGCGTCGCAGACCGCATCGCCCGCGTAGAAGCGGTTGGCGGCGGTGCAGGCTTCGCCCATGTTGCGCATCTTGGCGATCATGGCGCCGTCCACCGCGTCTTTCACGTTGGCGCCGTCGAGCACCAGGAAGGGTGCGTTGCCGCCAAGTTCCATCGGCGTCTTGAGCACCTGGTCGGCCGCGGCCTTGATGAGCTTCTGCCCCACTTCGGTGGAGCCGGTGAACGAGACCAGGCGCACGCGCGGGTCGTGCAGCCACATGTCCACCAGCGCGCCCGACTTGGTGGTGGGCACGATGTTGACCACGCCCTTGGGCACACCGGCCTCGGCCAGCAAATCGGCCAGCGCGAGCATGCTCAGCGGCGTCATGCCGGCGGGTTTCACCAGCACGGTGCAGCCGGCGGCGAGCGCGGGCGCGATCTTGCGTGTGCCCATGGCGGCGGGGAAGTTCCAGGGCGTCACCAGCACCACCACGCCGATGGGCTGGTGCTGCACGAGGATGCGGTAACCGCCGGCGGGCGCATGGCTCACGCTGCCCAGGTTGCGGCAGGCTTCTTCCGAATACCAGCGGAAGAACTCGGCCGCGTAGCGCACCTCGGCGCGGCTGTCGGCCAGGGGCTTGCCGTTTTCCAGGGTGATGATCTTCGCCAGGGGTTCGAGGCGTTCGATCATCAGCGCATGCACCTTGCGCAGCACCTCGGCGCGGGTGCGCGGGGGCGTGGCGCTCCAGTCCGGCAGGGCGGCCGCGGCGGCGTGGGCGGCGGCCTGGCCGTCGTTCAGGTCACCGTCGGCCACCTGGGCGATCACCTCGCCGGTGGCGGGGTCCACCACGTCGAAGCTGCGGCCGCTGTGGGGGGCGCGCCATTCGCCGTCGATGTAGAGCTGCGTGGGGCAGGGGGGAAGCTGGTGCATGCGCGTCTCCTTGAAAAGGCCGGTCAGCTCACCGTGCGCACCGGGTGGCGGCCGGTGAAGAAGTCGCCGTTGGGCAGGTCCGTCGGCGTGATGCCCGATTTGACCAGAGCCTGGCGCAGGCTGTTCATGGTGCCTTCGTTGATGCGCATGGTGGGCTGGCGCAGCGGGCCGCCGTTGAAGCCGTTGAGCCAGCCTTCGTATTTCCACAGCATGCGGTTGAGGAACTGTGCCTGGGCCGAATAGGCATTGGCGGCGGCGCGGGCTTTGCGCGCCGGGTTGATCTGCCAGTACAGCGCGGTGGCCTCGTCGTATTTGTGTTCCTGCATGAGCTTGAAGATGCGCGGGATCATGCCGCCGTAGTACTCGGTGTCGCTGGTGCCGATGAACTGGATGGGCACGAGCTGGCCGAGCGCGAGCGCGAACTGCTCCAGCGGCATGGTGACCACCACTTCCTTGCTGAACAGGCGGTAGGCCTCCACCCAGCCCATGATGCTGGGCATGCCGCCTTCGGCTTTCAGCGCGCAGATGTTGGGGCAGTCGTCGAGCAGGCGGCGGATGAGGGCGGCGTCGATGTCCGAGGGGTGCACGCGGTCGAAGCCCCAGTGCGGCACCTGGAACAGCATCACGCCCAGGCTGGTGGCGTCGCAGAAGGCTTTGGTGTAGTCGTAGATGTCCTGCGAGGTGGCGGCGTAGAAGTTGGCCGGGTACGACAGCAGGATGAGCGCGGCGCCGTTGCGCTCCGCGATCTTCGCGGCCTCGATGTTTTCTTCCAGCGTGTTGAAGCTGGCGTGGTGGATGAGCTGGAGCCGGCCCTGGGCCTCGTCGTTCGACCACTGGAAGAACTGCTCGTACTCGGCCAGGCTCATCGCCACTTCGGAGACCAGCAGCGTGCCCGAGAAGCCGAGCGCGATCTCGTGGCGGATGTCGTGCCGGATGCCTTGTTCGTTCAGGCCTTTGAGGTCGGCGGTGAAGGAGGGGATGACCACGTTCGCCAGCGCCCTTGAGGTGTGCGTGGGCCCATTCGCGTGCTTCGTGTCGTTGGTAGAGTGCCATGTCGGTGTCGGTCCTGGTTGGGGTTGTTTACTGTTTGTAGGAAAACTGGATGGGCAGCGTCACGGCCAGGCCGGCGGCGATGGCGCGTTCGTAGATGAGTTCGGCGGCCACGATGTCCTGCAGCGCGGAGCCGACGGACTTGAACATGGGCAGGCGCGCCGTGGTTTTCGATCTCGCCGCGCACCAGCGCGTTGAGCGAACGCATCTTGTGCTCGAAGGCGATGCCGGCGGCGGTGGCGGCGCGCATGTCGCCGGACTCGTGGGCCACCTCGTCGGGCATGTCGCTCACGATGAGGTCGCAGCGTTCGATCACGCTCACGTCGATCTCGCGCTGCACCGGCAGCGTGGAACCCACCGAGACCAGCAGCATGCCGGGCTGAAGCGCGTCGGCGTGCAGGATGGGCGATTCGTCGTGCGAGCGCGCGGCGGCGATCGCCACGCTGGCGCCGTCCAGCGCCTCGGCCGGCGTGGCGGCGGTTTCGCAGCGGATGCCGAGCGCGGCGGAGAAGTCGCTCGCGAACTTCTCGCGGTTGGCCGGCGTGGGGCTGTACACGCGCAGGCTTTCCACCGGGCGCAGCGAGGCCATGGCCTGCACGTGCGAGCGCGCTTCGGCACCGCTGCCCAGCACGCCCAGGCGCATCGGCGCCTGGGGGGCGAGCGCGTCCACGAACAGCGCCGAGGTGGCGGCGGTGCGAAAGGCGGTGATCTTGTTCGCGTCGACCAGCGCGCGGATTTCACCCGTCTCCTGCTCGGCCAGCGAGATGAGGTAGTTCATGCCCTTGTTGCGCCCCCGGCCGAACACCTTGGCGCCCATGAAGCGCTGGCCCGGTGGCACGGCCGCCAGCGCGCGCAGCGAGGCGTCGGGCCCCTTGGCGAAGGTGCGCGGCGGGCTGGTGCGCTCGTCGTAAGGCTGGGCGTAGGCCGCGCGCAGCGCGGGGATGAGCGCGTCCCAGGTCATGAGCCGTTCAATGGCCTCCGTGCCGATGAACACCGGGTTCTTGGAGGTCATCGGGCCTTCCCTTGCGCTTCGCTCTGGGCGATGCGCCGCGTGATGACGGCGATGGCTTTCACGTAGCCCGACCAGAAGCTGGCGAACTCGCCGCCCGCCACGTACTTCACCGCGCCGCCGGTCTGCGTGACCATCTGCCTGAACTCGGCGTCCTGCGCGGCGGCCTCGACGGCCTGGCGCAGCTTGCGCTCCACCGCCTCGGGCGTGCCGGCGGGGATGAACACCGCCGTGCCGGCCACGGTGTCGAAGTTGACGCCCTGGTCTTTCATGCGCGGCAGGCCGGCGGGTTCGGTCCAGGGCTCGTCACCGGCCGTGGCGAGGTAGCGCAGCCGGCCCGCCTTCACCTGGGTGGCGGTGAGCGCGCGCGAGAGCAGGGCGAAGTCCACCTCGTTGGCGATCAGCGCGTTGAGCAGCGGCCCGCCGCCTTGGTAAGGAATGTGGCGGGCATCGATGCCGGCGGTGTCCACGAAGGCTTCGGAGCGCACATGCACCTCGCCAAAGAAACCGGTGGAGCCGAAGGTGAGCGCGTTGGGCCTGGCCTTGGCGGCGGCGATCAGCTCGCGAAAGCCCTTGTAGGGGCTGGCCTCGGGCACGACCATCGCCACCGGCTCCGCGCTGAGCAATGCCACGGGCGTGAGCTGGTCAAGCGTGAACGGCGGCTTCTGCTTGTTGACCACGGCCTGCTCGGGCAGGCTGGCCACGCTCAGCAGCGAGAGCAGCACGGTGTGGCCGTCGGCCGGCGCATTGGCGACCTGGCTCACGCCGATGGCACCGCCCGCGCCGGCCTTGTTCACCACCAGCACGGTCTGCTTGAGCGCGCGCTGCAGGGCGGGCTGCAGGGCGCGCGCCATGTTGTCCGCCGTGCCGCCGGGCGGGAAGGGCACGATGAGGCTGATCGGCCGATCGGGGTACTCCGCGTGGGCGGGGCTTGCCGCCACGAACGAGGCGGCCGCGAGGACGGCCGCGAGAACCTGGGTCTTCATGCTGCTGGTCTCCTGGTTTTGAGGGAAAGGCTGCTCACCAATTGGTTCAAATTGGTTTCTTATGATCTGCTTTGGTTCAACTTTAGACGAGGTCGTGCGCCACAAAGATCGGGGATTACCCGAGGTTTCAGGCCAAAATGCGCCCCTTTGGTTCAAACCAATTGAAGCCAATCTAGAATGCGCGCCATGACCAACACCGCCACCTTGCAGATCAAGACGGATTCCATGGAGTCCCTGCGCATGGAGCTGCTCAAGGGCTTGCAGAGCGGCAGCTGGCCGCCCGGCAGCCGCCTGCCCACCGAGCGCGACCTGTGCGCCACCTTCGGCGTGAGCCGCTCGGGGCTGCGGCGTGTGCTGGCCGAGTTGCGCGAACAAGGCCTGATCACCCAGAAGGTGGGCAGCGGCACCTACGTGGCGGAAAAACCCAGCGGCGCCACCGGCAAGGCCGACGGCGCCACCGGCACCGGGCGTTTTCTCGCCGTGCCGTCGGTGAGCCCGGCCGAGCTGATGGACGCCCGGCTGCTGCTCGAGCCCATGCTGGTGGACCTCATCGTGAACAACGCCAACACCGCCGACTTCGAGCGGCTGGAGGATTGCTGCGCGCGCGCCGAGG
Organism: Hydrogenophaga sp. UC242_50; assembly: GCF_042697355.1. Lineage (NCBI taxonomy): Bacteria > Pseudomonadati > Pseudomonadota > Betaproteobacteria > Burkholderiales > Comamonadaceae > Hydrogenophaga > Hydrogenophaga sp. UC242_50. The sequence continues at coordinate 4,514,215 of NZ_CP170553.1, read as the reverse complement.
CCGCGCAGACGCTGGACGAATTCGAAAAGCTCGACAGCGAGTTGCACGAGCAACTGGCCCTGCGCAGCGCAGAACGCGCTGTTCATCAGCGTGTTCCGCCTGATGGCCGAGATCCGCGAAAGCGGCGAGTGGGGCTTTCTGAAGCAGAAGGTGCTGACCGCCGAGCGGCGCGCCGTGCTGCAGAAGGAGCACCGCCAGATCGTGGCGGCGCTGCGCCAGCGCGACGTGGACACCGCGCGGCGCGCGATCTTCGACCACCTGGCGCAGGCGCGGCTGAATCTGCTCTGGCGCATCTGATCCGCTCGCCTTCGAACCTTCCGCCATGCGGGGCCACTCAAAGCGGCCGTCCGCGTTGCAACGGCTCGCCCGCCGAGGGCGTCCCTCGGTTCTGACCACATCCCACATGATCTCCCCGCTCCTCCTCGGCTCGAATTCCCAATCGCTTGATTCGACACCCCTCAAGTTGTCTCAGATGAACCGCACCGCGTTCGTGGTGAATGACAACGGCGCCTTGCTGCAAGCATTTCGCTCAGCCGATTGGGCGACCCAATGGGCCGCCTTGTGCTTCATGGAGCATTTCAACGTGCTCAACGCGCCCACCGGCATTCGCCAGGCGGCGCAGAACGATCCCTTGCTGGCCGGTGCGCTGGAGGATTTGCCCTCCTTGAACCCGTCTTGCCGCCACGTCTCCGACGTGCTGCGCAGCCAGCACGTGGTGCCGGAAGCGTTTGGCGAGGCATTCAAACTGGCCCTGCTCGCCGCCCTGAACGCCGATGCCGACGATCGGCTGAGGTTTTGTCTGGCTGTGCTGTCCATGGGCGGTCTTTCCATCGAGATGAAGGAGGCCGCCTTCGGGGCTTTGTACAGCCTGCCATTGGACGAGGATGGCCAAGCGCGGGTGGCCGCGTGCGCCCCAGAAGAAGGGGTGAAAAAGAAGTTGCTCCAGAGCTTCGAAACGGCGCGCATTTCCTATCTGAACCTGAACAGCCTGGGGTCCGATCTGACACCGCCGAGCGAGGTGACCCCATTGAGCATCTCGCCGATGAGCCACAGCGGCACGGTCTGGAGCTTTGGCGCAACCCCACAACGGACAGCCCATCACGCCGATCAGCCAGGCGGGGCACAACGGCAATTCCTTTCACATTTCACTGCTCGCCATGCACGACTCCAGCATCGGCCGCAGCGAGATCGCCGAAGAAGAGAAAAAGAGCGCGTCGCCCCGGTTTGGACCGCTGTAAGGCGTCGGAAGCCGCTGCGCCGTGAAAGCAATGGGGCTGGTGGCAGAATCCAGCCTCTTTGCCGGCGCATGGCTCCCGCGGGCCCCGCCCTCTTTTTTCCCCTCCCTCTCCATGACATCTTCGCCACCCGGCACGCTGGGCATCGACTTCGGCACGTCCAACTCCGCCGTCTCCTGGGCCGCGTCCGGCGGCGCCTCGCGCCTGCTGCCGCTGGAGGGCGAGGCCACGAACCTGCCCACGGCGGTGTTCTTCAATGTGGAAGACCGCCACACGCACTTCGGCCGCGATGCCGTGGCGCAGTACCTCAGCGGCACCGAAGGGCGCCTGCTGCGCTCGCTCAAGAGCCTGCTCGGCAGCCCGCTGCTGAACGAATCCACGGAGGTGAACCACCAGCAGGTGAGCTTCCAGCAGATCGTGGAGATCTTCCTGGCCGAGCTGCGCGAGCGCGCCGCGCGCACGCTGGGCCACGAACCCACGCGCGTGGTGATGGGCCGGCCGGTGCACTTCGTGGACGACGATCCCGCGCGCGATGCGTTGGCCCAGCAGTCGCTGCACGAGGCGGCGCTGGCCGTGGGCTTCGAGGCCGTGTCGTTCCAGTTCGAGCCGATCGCCGCCGCCCTGGACCACGAGCGCCGCCTCACGCGCGAGAGCCTGGTGCTGGTGGTGGACGTGGGCGGGGGCACGTCGGACTTCACCGTGGTGCGCCTGGGCCCGCAGCGCATGGCGCGGGCCGACCGCAGCGGCGACGTGCTGGCGCACGGCGGGCGTGCACATCGGCGGCACGGACTTCGACCAGCGCCTGAGCCTGGCGCGCGTGATGCCGCTGCTGGGCTACCGGCACCACGGGCCGCAGGGCCGGGAAGTGCCCAACCGCGTGTTCATGGACCTGTCCACCTGGCACCTGATCCAGTGGCTGTACCTGCCGCGCGCGCTCAGCCAGGCGCAGGGGCTGCGCGTGAACTACACCGACGTGCGCCTGCACGAGCGCCTGATGCGCGTGCTGCGGCAGCGCGATGGGCACCGCATCGCGCACGAGGTGGAGCAGGCCAAGATCCGCTGCTCGCTGCAGGACGCGCCGACCACGGTGGACCTGTCGGGCGTGGAGCCCGGCCTGGCCGCCGAACTCGCGCCGGGCGACATGGCGGCGCACCTGGACGCGCTGCTGGCGCGCGCGGTGCAATGCGCGCGCGAATGCGTGCGGCGCGCCGGGCTGGGCGATGCCTCGCTGGACGCGATCTACCTCACGGGTGGTTCGTCGGCCCTGCGGCCTTTCCAGCTCGCGCTGCAGGCCGAGTTCGCCGGGGTGCCGCTGGTGGAGGGCGACCTGTTCGGCGGCGTGGCCTCGGGGCTGGTGTACTCGCGGGTGTGAGCACCCGTGCGGGCGCTGCGCGAATACCACCGACGGCGCCCCCTTGTCTAGTTGGTGGATTTCCTATGGCGGCCCGATGGCCTGAACAGGAAGATGCGCGCTGACAAGAAGTTGTCACGCATTCATCGACGCCGACTGCCAGTGCTGCCAGTCAGGTGTTGGGCAAGAAAGCCCGAACCGGTTTGAACACCGGTTCGGGCTTTTTTTTGTTCTGCTCGTTCGCATGGGTTCCGGACAGGCCATGGCCTGCATCCGCTGGCGGAGCCCTGCGCGTGTCTGGCACGAAGGCGTGGATGTGACCGGCTGCTTGTCAGCCACCCCGGGGGTGGCAGGTTCTCAATCCGTCCATACCAACGCTAGGAGACAAGGCCATGAGTGAGATGAATCGTCGCGACATCGTGAAGACCGGTGGGTCCATGCTGATTCTGGGCGCCGCAGGCGGCCTGCCTGCCATCGCATCCGCGCAGGAGACCGTGAAACTCGGTCTGTTGCATTCGCTCTCGGGCACGATCGCGATTGCCGAAGCCTCGCTGGTGGACGCCGAGAAGATGGCCATCGACGAAATCAACGCCGCCGGCGGCGTGCTCGGTCGCAAGATCGAGGTCGTGGTCGAGGACGGCGCCAGCGAGAACTCGGTGTTCGCCGAGAAGGCCCGCAAGCTGCTGGAGCGCGACAAGGTCGCGGCCATCATCGGCTGCTACACCTCCGCCTCGCGCAAAGCCATCCTGCCGGCGCTCGGCCGCGCCAAGGGCCTGCTCTACTACCCGACCTACTACGAAGGCCAGGAGCAGGACAAGCAGGTGTTCTACCCCTCGCAGGAAGCCACCCAGTCGGTGATCGCCGCCGTCGAGTGGATGGCGCGCGAGAAGGGCAAGAGCTTCTTCCTGGTGGGCTCGGACTACATCTACCCCCGCACCTGCAACAAGATCGCCAAGCCCACCATCACCAAGGCCGGCGGCAAGGTGCTGGGCGAGGAGTACGCGCCCCTGGGCCACACCGAGTTCTCGTCCATCATCAACAAGATCAAGGCCGTCAAGCCCGACTGCATCTACAGCACGGTGGTCGGTGGCTCCAACGTGGCCTTCTACAAGCAGCTGCGCGCCGCGGGCCTCGACGGCTCCAAGCAGACGCTGCTCTCCACCGTGGTGTCGGAGAACGAGGTCGAGGGCATCGGCAAGGACAACGCCGCCGGCTACTACGCCTGCATGGGCTACTTCCAGAGCATCAAGTCGCCCGCGAACGAGAAGTTCGTGAAGGCCTTCAAGGCCAAGTACGGCCAGGAGCGCGTCATCGGCGACCCGATGCAGGTGGCCTACAACAGCGTGTACCTCTGGAAGATGGCGGTGGAGAAGGCCAAGTCCTTCGACGTGGACAAGGTCATCGCCGCCTCCGGCGGCATCGAGCTGGAAGCGCCCGAGGGCACGGTGCGCATGCACGCGACCAACCACCACGTGTGGAAAAAGGTGCGCGTGGGCCGCGCGCGCGCCGACGGCCAGTTCGACATCGTGTGGGAAACGCCGTCCCTGATCGAGCCCAACCCGTTCCCCAAGATTTGACATCGCGGGGCAGGAGGCCGGCCGGTCGCCCGCGTGGGCGGCCGGTCGATTCCAACGATTCAGGAGTCGGTCAATGGGTTTCGACATTGCGGTGATGCAGGTGTTCAACGGCGTGAGCCTGTTCAGCATCCTGCTGCTGATGGCCATCGGGCTGGCCGATCGTGTTCGGTCTGATGGGCGTGATCAACATGGCCCACGGTGAGTTGATGGCGCTGGGCGCCTACATGACCTACCTCGCGGCGCGCGGCTTCGAGCACTGGGCGCCCGAGTGGATGGGCATCTACCTGTTCGCGGCCATCCCGTTCGCGTTCTGCGTGACGTTCGCCTTTGGCTACGTGCTCGAGCGCGGCTTCATCCGCTTCTTCTACAACCGCCCGCTGGACACGCTGCTGCGCAGCCTGGGGGCTGAGCCTCATCCTGCAGCAGACCTACCGCACCGTGTTCGGCGCGCAGGAGGTCAGCGTGCCCTTGCCCGTGTGGCTGGCGGGCGCCTGGGAGCCCACCGAGGGCATCCAGCTGCCGATCAACCGCATCTTCATCGTCGGCCTGACGATCGCCGTGGCCGTGGGCGTGTACCTGCTGCTGTACCGCACGCGCTGGGGCCTGAAGGTGCGCGCTGTCACGCAGAACCGCGCCATCGCCGGCGCCGTCGGCATCGACACCCACCGCGTGGACGCGCTCACCTTCGCGCTGGGCTCGGGCCTGGCGGGCATCGCCGGTTGCGTGTTCACCATGATCGGCTCGACCAACCCGGGCACGGGCCAGCTCTACATCGTCGACTCCTTCATCGTGGTCGTCTTCGGCGGCGTGCAGAGCCTGATCGGCACGGCGCTCTCGGCCCTGTCCATCGCGCAGGGCCAGACCTGGCTCGAGTTCCTGATGAGCGGCTCCATGGCCAAGGCCACCATCCTGCTGCTGGTGATCCTGGTTCTCTACTTCCGTCCCAACGGCCTGTTCGCCGTGCGTTCCAGGAGCTGAGCATGTCATCCCAGACGCACCGACTCGACTTCGCCAGCGCCATCGCGCTGATCGCCCTGCTGGCCATCGCGCTGCCCCTGCTGCTCGACCCGTTCCGCCTCAACCTCATCGGCAAGTACCTGGCGCTGGCCTTCGTCGCCATCGGCATCGTGCTCACCTGGGGCTATGGCGGCATCCTCAGCCTGGGGCAGGGCGTGTTCTTCGGCCTGGGGGGCTACCTGATGGCCATGTTCCTCAAGCTGGAGGCCTCGGCCCCCGAGTTGCCCGACTTCATGGTGTGGAGCAGCGTGGAGACCTTGCCGGTCTGGTGGACGCCGTTCCGCTCGCTGGGCTGGACCGTGCTGGGCATCTTCGTCCTGCCGGCGGTGATCGCCTACCTGTTCTCGTTCGCCATCTTCCGCCGCCGGGTCAGCGGGGTGTATTTCGCGATCGTCACGCTGTCGCTGGCGCTCACCCTCACGGTGGTGGTGGTCGGACAGCAGGGCGACACCGGCGGCGCCAACGGCATCACCGATTTCAAGACGCTGCTGGGCATGGACATCCTGAGCGACGAGGCCCTTCGGGTGCTGTACTTCGTCGAGGTCGCCTTCCTGGCCGTGGCGATGCTGCTGGCGCTCACGCTGGTGCGCACGCGCTTCGGCAAGATCCTGATCGCCATCCGCGACCGCGAGGACCGCGTGCGCTTCAGCGGCTACGACACCGCCCACATGAAGGCCTTCGTCTTCGCCTGCGGCGCGGTGCTGGCCTCGGTGGGGGGCGCGTTCTTCACGCTGCAGGTCGGCCTGATTTCGCCCAGCGTCATCGGCGTGGTGGCCTCGGTCGAGATGGTCATCTACGCCGCGGTGGGCGGGCGCCTGTCCATCCCCGGCGCCGTGGTGGGCGCGCTGCTCATCGGCTTTCTCAAGTCCTACCTGTCGGAGACCTTCCCCGAGGCCTGGCTGTACTTCCTGGGCGGGGTGTTCATCCTCGTGGTGTGGGTCATGCCCAACGGCCTGGCGGGCCTGAAGGACCAGTGGCAGGCCCGCCGCGGCGGTGCGAGGAGCGCGGGATGAGCGCCCAACTTGCCATGCACGTTCCCACCCACGCCCTGTCTTCCATGACCCCCTCTCAAACCCGCGACCACGTGCTGCAGGTCGAGAACCTCACCGTCTCCTTCGATGGCTTCAAGGCCGTGAACGACCTGAGCCTGGCGGTGGAGCGCAACGAGCTGCGCGTCATCATCGGTCCCAATGGCGCGGGCAAGACCACGCTGCTCGACATGATCTGCGGCAAGACCCGGCCCACCGCCGGCCGCGTGCTGTTCGAAGGGCGGGACCTCACCCGCCTGAGCGAACACCAGATCGTGCGCCTCGGCGTGGGCCGCAAGTTCCAGACGCCCTCGGTCTACGAAGACCTCACGGTCTTCGAGAACCTGGAGATCTCCCTGCCCCGCATGCATGGCCTGTTCCAGTCCCTCACGTTCCGGCGCAGCGGCGCCATCGTGGAGCGCGTGAAGGCCATGGCCGAGCAGGTCTTCCTGATCGATCGCCTGGGCCACCGCGCCGGCCTGCTCAGCCACGGCCAGAAGCAGTGGCTGGAAATCGGCATGTTGCTGATGCAGGAGCCCACCCTGTTGCTGCTGGATGAACCGGCGGCCGGCATGAGCCCGCGCGAACGCGAGCAGACCGGTGACCTGCTCAGCCGCATCGCCAGCGGCCGCTCGGTGGTGGTGATCGAGCACGACATGGACTTCGTCAAGCGCATCGCCCACCGCGTCACGGTGCTGCACCAGGGCCGGCTGCTGAGCGAAGGCAGCGCCGCCCAGGTGCAGGCCGACCCCCGCGTCATCGACGTCTATCTCGGCCACTGAGGAGGCACCCCATGTTCGACATCTCCCGGCTGAACGTGTGTTACGGCGAGTCGCACGTGATCCACGACATCTCGTTCCAGGTGCAGGCGCGCGAGTCGGTGGCGCATCATGGGGCGCAACGGCATGGGCAAGACCACCCTGCTCAAGTCCCTCATCGGCCTGTTGCCCACGCGCTCGGGCGACATCCAGCTCGATGGCCGCGCCCTCCAGGGCCTGCCCAGCCACCGCCGCGTGCAGCACGGCCTGGCCTTCGTGCCCCAGGGGCGCATGGTGTTTCCCTTCCTCACGGTGGAGCAGAACATCCTCTCGGGCGCCGAGCATTCGGGCCATCGCGAGGTGCCCGACTACATCCACCGCTTCTTCCCGGTGCTCAAGGAGATGAAGCACCGCAAGGCGGGCAACCTCTCGGGCGGCCAGCAGCAGATGCTCGCCATCGCGCGCGCGCTCATCTCCGAGCCCAAGGTGCTGATCCTCGATGAGCCCACCGAAGGCATCCAGCCTTCCATCATCAAGGAGCTGGCCCAGACCCTCAACGTGCTCCGGCGGGAACGCGGCTTTGCTGTCGTCGTGTCGGAGCAGGTGCTCAGTTTTGCCCTCGATCTCGCCGACCGGTTCCTGGTCATCGACCGAGGGCGCATCGTGCACGAAGAAGCCCGTGCCAATCTGGATCAGGAAAAGGTCAAGTCCTTCCTGACCGTCTGACGTCAACCCCCCAAGGAGTCTTTCATGCGACATGGTGACATTTCCAGCAGCAACGATTGCGTCGGCGTGGCCGTCGTCAACTACAAGATGCCCAGCCTGCACACCAAGGCCGAGGTGCTGGCCAACGCCCGCAAGATCGGCGACATGCTGGTGGGCATGAAGAAGGGCCTGCCGGGCATGGACTTGGTGATCTTCCCGGAGTACTCCACCCACGGGATCATGTACGACGCCAAGGAGATGTACGAAACCGCCTCCACCATTCCCGGTGCCGAGACGGAGATCTTCGCCGACGCCTGCCGCCGCGCCAACGTCTGGGGCGTCTTCTCGCTCACCGGCGAGCGCCACGAGGAGCACCCCAACAAGGCGCCCTACAACACGCTCATCCTGATGAACAACAAGGGCGAGATCGTGCAGAAGTACCGCAAGATCATGCCGTGGGTGCCCATCGAGGGCTGGTACCCGGGCGACTGCACCTACGTGAGCGAAGGCCCCAAGGGCATGAAGATGAGCCTGATCATCTGCGACGACGGCAACTACCCCGAGATCTGGCGCGACTGCGCGATGAAAGGCGCCGAACTCATCATCCGCTGCCAGGGCTACATGTACCCGGCGAAGGAACAGCAGATCATGGTGGCCAAGACCATGGCCTTCATGAACAACTCGTACGTGGCTGTGGCGAACGCCACCGGTTTCGACGGCGTGTACTCCTACTTCGGCCACTCCGCCGTGATCGGCTTCGACGGCCGCACGCTGGGCGAATGCGGCGAAGAGGAAATGGGCATCCAGTACGCCGAGCTGTCCAAGAGCCTGATCCGCGACGCGCGCAAGAACGGCCAGTCGCAGAACCATCTGTTCAAGCTCGTGCACCGCGGCTACACCGGCCTCATCAACTCGGGCGACGGGGACAAGGGCGTGGCCGCCTGCCCGTACAACTTCTACGCCAAGTGGGTCAACGACCCCGAGGCCACGCGCGAGATGGTCGAGTCGTTCACGCGCACCACCGTCGGCACCGCCGAGTGCCCGATGGAAGGCATTCCGAACGAAGAGACGAAACACCGCTGAGCCCGTCACCCCAACCGCGCCTTGTTCCGCACCGGAGGACCCCGTTCCATGCAGTCACCCCTGGACGACCATCTCATCCGCTCCGAACCGTTCTACCAGCCTTCGGGCGAGGAGATCGAATGCTACGAGCGGGCGTACCGGCACCGCCTGCCGCTGATGCTCAAGGGGCCCACCGGTTGCGGCAAGACGCGCTTCGTCGAGTACATGGCCTGGAAGCTGCAGCGCCCCCTGGTCACCCTGGCCTGCAACGAGGACATGACCGCCTCCGACCTGGTCGGGCGCTACCTGCTCGACGCCCAGGGTACCGCCTGGCACGACGGGCCGCTGACCCTCGCGGTGCGCCATGGCGGCATCTGCTACCTCGACGAGGTGGTGGAAGCCCGCCAGGACACCACGGTGGTCATCCACCCGCTCACCGATGCGCGGCGCATCCTGCCGCTGGACAAGAAGGGCGAGGTCATCCAGGCCCACCCGGACTTCCAGCTGGTGGTCTCCTACAACCCGGGCTACCAGAGCAGCGCGAAGGACATGAAAGCCTCCACCCGACAGCGCTTCGCGGCCCTGGAATTCGACTACCCCGACACCGAGACCGAGGTCGCCATCGTCGCGCAGGAAGCGGGCATCGACGCCGCGCTGGCCCGCCAGCTCGTCACCATCGCGCAGTGCACGCGCGCCCTCAAGCAGCGCGGGCTGGACGAAGGCGCCTCCACCCGGGTGCTCATCTACGCGGGCGTGCTGGTGCGCGACGGACTCACCCCCACGCAGAGCTGCGAGATGACCCTGGTGCGCGCGCTGACGGACGACCCCGACATGGCGCAGGCCATCCGCGATTTCGTGAAGGCGCAATTCGGATGAAGAGCGACCTGCCGGCGCACGTGCTCCCACCGGATGTCGACGCGATCGACGGCCTGCTGCCCTCGCTGGCCTGGCTCGGTTCGGGCCTGCTGGGCGGGCCGCTGTCGGTGGCCGAGGCCAGCGCCGGCCCTCGCGCGCGCCGCACCATCCTCACGCGCGAGCAGGTGCTGCTCAGCCGACAGGCGCTGGAGGACGCGGCCGCGCCGGCCGGCGGGCTCTACCGCGCCAGCGTGGCCCACGCCGTGGCGCACTTGCTGTACTCGCCGCTGCGGCAGCCCGCCCGCCTGCTCAAGCCCATGAGCCAGGCCGTGGTGTCCGCCGTCGAGGACGCGCGCGTGGAGCGGCTGCTGGCCCGGCGCTACCCCGGTGTGAGCGGCTGGTTCCTCGATCACCTCGCCCCCGTGCCCGAGGCCGGGAACTTCAGCTTCGAAGCGCTGCTGGCCCGCATGGACCGCGCGCTGGCCGACCCGGGTTACGCGGACGACAACCACTGGGTGAACAAGGCCCGCCGGCTGTTCGAGGAAACGCAGACCCGCCACGGCCTGGGCGACGCCCCGGCGTTCCGCGCGATCGCCTCCATCCTGGCGAACGACCTGGGGCAGATGCGGGTGCGTTTCGATCCCCAGCACCACGTCGTGCCGTCGCCCTACCGCGACGACCACAGCATCCTGTGGCAGCACGACGACAACGAGCAGGACGAACAGCAGGCCATTGCCGCGCCCCGCTCGGCCCCGGCGCGCGCGGCCGCACCGCCCCCACAGGCCAGCGACGGGACGCAGCCCGCGCGCGAACCGGCCGAGGTGGAGCTGGGCCGCACCCTGCACGCCGAATGGCACCACCGGCTGGCGCTGTGGCGACGGGACTGGTGCACCGTGATCGAGAAGCTGCCGGCCCTGGCGCCCACCGCGCTCGCCCGCGCGCAGCCCGCCTTGTCCCACAGCTTCAGCCCGGTGTCGCTGCACCGCGTGCGCCGCCTCAGCCGCCGCCAGCGCCTGCGCCGGCAGTGGGAGGGTGAAGACATCGACCTCAACGCGGCCATCGAGGTGCTGGTGGACCGCCGCCTCGACCTGCAACCCGAGCCTCGGCTTTTCATGCGCCCGGGCCGCGAGGCGGGCACCTCCCGCATCCTGGTGCTGCTCGATTTGTCCGAGTCCACCAACGACCCCTCGGGCGCGCGCGGCGCCTCGCTGCTGGACATCGAAAAGCAGGCCGCCTTCCTGTTGGCCGAAGCCACGGTGCACACGCAGGACCGCGTCGGCGATCCATGGCTTCAACTCCAACACGCGCGCCGAGGTGAGCTACTACCGCCTGCTCGAATGGGACGACCCGCTCGACGGCGCCGCCCGCGACCGCCTGGCCTCGGTGCCCGCCCGCCACTCGACCCGCCTGGGCGCGGCCTTGCGCCAGGCCACGGCCCATCTGCAAACCCAGCCCGGGCGCCATCGCGGCCTGCTGGTGGTCACCGATGGCGCGCCTTCCGACGTGGACATGTTCGAACCCGACTACCTGGTGGAGGACGCGCGCATGGCGGTGCAGCAGGCGCACCGAGCCGGCATCCGCACTTTCTGCCTGGCGGTCGATGCCGCGGCCGACCATTACGTGCGCCGGATTTTCGGCTGGCGCGACCATGGGATCGCGGCCGATCCGAGCCACCTTCCGGTACAGTTGCAGAGAGCCTATGTGAGGCTGGCCGCCGGATGACGGCCGCACCGCCTGGCACCCATCCCCTGCTGTTCACGGCCCTGCCCATGCCCCTGAAGACCCCCGTTCGTCCCCACATCGCGGCGCCGACCGCATCCAGGGTGTGCCATGGTTGACCGCGATCCCGTGCGCGTCGGCGTGCTGTTCTCCTCGACCGGTGTCACCTCCACCATCGGCCTGTCGCAGTTGCATGGCGCCTTGCTGGCCATCGACGAAATCAACGATGCCGGGGGCATCAACGGCCGCGAGCTGGTGCCGGTGCACCACGACGCCCAGTCCAACCCGCAGCGCTACGCCCAGCTGGCCGAACAGCTGATCCTGCAGGACAAGGTCAACGTCATCTTCGGCTGCTACATGTCCAGCAGCCGCAAGGCCGTGATCCCCGTCATCGAAAAGTGGAACAAGCTGCTGTTCTATCCCACGCTGTACGAGGGCTTCGAGTACTCGGCCAACGTCATCTACACCGGCGCGGCGCCGAACCAGAACAGCGTGCAGCTGGCCGAATTCATGACGGCCAATTTCGGTGCGCGCGTCTACCTCATCGGCTCCGACTACATCTATCCCTACGAGTCCAACCGCATCATGGGCGAGCTGGTGATGCAGCGCCAGGGCAGCGAGAAGCTGGCCGAACGCTATGTGGCGCTGGACGCCACCGAGAAGGACTTCGCGGACATCATGGACGACATCCGCCACAAGCGGCCCGACTTCATCTTCTCCACCGTGGTCGGGGACTCCACCGCCGCCCTGTACCGCGCCTATGCCGATGCCGGCTTCGATCCGAAGACCATGCCCATCGGCAGCCTCACGACCTCCGAAGCGGAAATCTCGCAGATGGAGAAAGGCCTGGCCACCGGGCACTACACCTCGGCGCCTTACTTCCAGTCGATCGAATCCGCCGCCAACCAGCGCTGCCTGCAAAGCCTGCGCCGCCGCCTGGGCGAGAGCTGCGTGCCCAACCTGTGCTGGGAGGCCTCGTACTTCCAGATGCACATCTTCGCCAATGCCATGCGCCAGTCGCGCAGCGACGACATCGCCGAGCTCATGCCGCACGTGCTGGGCAGCGAGTTCGACGCGCCGCAGGGCCGCGTGCGCATCGACCCCAACAACCACCACACCTGCCTGTACCCGCGCATCGGCCGCGTGAACGCCGAGAGCCAGTTCACCATCGTCCGCCAGGCGAGAAGGTCGGTGTACCCCGATCCCTACCTCGTCACCCACTCGCTGGGCGACTGGGCCGCCCGCCTGGACACCCTGGAGTCTTGATGGTCGACCGCGCGGAGCCTCCACGCGCGCTGCGGGCCACGCCCCAGCAGCTCAAGGAACTTCGCACGCTGACCGTGGCGGTCATCCACCCGGACGACTCGGACGGCCGCCAGCTCACGCAACAGCTGCAACGCATCGGCTGCAAGGTGCAGGCCTTCTGGCCGCCCGTGCAGTCCATCGGCAAGGATGTGGACGTGGTGTTTCTCGCGGTGCGCCCCGAGATCCTCAACCTCAACATGGACTGGGCCCACGCCGAGGACGCGCCGACGGTGATCGCGGTGGTCAACTACGAGAACCCGACCATCGTGGAGGTGGTGCTGGGCCTCGAAGCGAAAGCCGTGCTGCCCTCGCCGGTGCGCTCGTTCGGCCTGCTCTCCGCGCTGGTGCTGGCCCGCGAGAGCCACAAGGTGAACCGCGCGCTGGCGCGGCGCCTCAAGAAGGTGGAGGCCAAACTGCTCGGCGTGCGGCACATCGCCGATGCCAAGGCCATCCTGATGAAGAGCCACCACGTCTCGGAAACCGAGGCCTACGACCTGATCCGCGACCAGGCCATCGCCAAGCGGACCACGACCGAAGAGGTGGCGATGGCGATCGTGGAGGCCCACGAGCTGTTGTCCGTGTCGCTGCCGCCTCGCCATCCCCGATCGGAATAGGCCCTCACGGCGCGTGCCACTCCAGCACGCGCCAGCGCGGTGGCAGTCCTTCACAGGCCAGGGTCGCTTCGGCGTCGCCCGCGCGGCCCAAGGTGCAGGGCCAGGCCTGGCCTTCGAGCGCCGGCCGTGTGGCGCGCTCCACCGCCCACACGCCCTTGCCCCAGGTGCCGAACGTGATCTGGAAGTCCAGCAGCGCCTCGGCCTCGTCCGCATGGCGTTGCACCACCTGGGTCAGGGTGTCGTCGGGCGCGGTGTCGGCGGGCCAGGCGGCTTCGCGCGGCCGCAGGTGCATGAGGTAGCGCCCACTGACCAGCAGGCGTTCGGCGGTGGGTTCGCCGGCCGCGTCCAGTGCGGCCAGCGCGATGCGCCGCCCCACCGAGCCGGGCAGGCGCTCCCACACCTCGAGGTAGCTGCCGTGGATGCCGGTCTCGATCACGCGCTCCGGGGTCTCGAACACCATGTGGCCCGCGTCGGGCGTGCTGCGCGGGGGCTGGAAATCGATGCTGCGTTGCCAGGTGCAGACCTCGGGCCGCGCCGGGTCGGGCCGCGTGATGGCGGTGGTGCCGGCAAAGCCCTGCTGTTGCGCGCGGTCGGCGGGCGTGGCGCGCTCGGCGTCGGCGGGCACGCGCAGGTCGCCGTGCCACAGGCCGGTCTGCAGCCAGTGCACCCAGCTGGTGGTGTCGCGGCCCTCGGGCGTTTCAAGCAGGGTGCGTTGCCACACGCCGTGGTAGCGGTCGGGGATGGTCGGTGGGCTCATGGGGATCTCAGGCACCGGTGAAGGCTTGCACCCAGGTGGTGACGCGGTCGCGCGCGGGCGCGCTGTCGGCGAGTTCGGCCACCACCTCGGCGGTGCTGCGCACACGGCCGAAGATGCCGCCTTCCACGTCGATCATGGCCAGCGCGGGCGCCTGCAGCGCGGGGTTGCTGGCGGCGGTGGCGTCGCCCACGGTGGTGCAGGCAAAGCCGCGGTCCACCGCTTCGCGCAGCGTGGAGTGCACGCAGACCTCGGTGGTCACGCCGCAGAGGATGAGCCGGTCCACGCCGTGCGCGGCGAGCAGTTGCGTCAGGCGCGTCTGGTGGAAGGCGCCGTAGCCGGGTTTGTCGACCACGAATTCGCCGGGGGCCGGTTGGAGCGCGTCCACGAAATCGTGGCCCTGTTCGCCGCGCACCAGCAGCCGGCCCAGCGGACCCTGGCTGCCGATGGCCGCGCCCGCGGCGGTGCTGCGCGCGAGCTTGGCGGGCGGGCAGTCGCTCAGGTCGGGCAGGTGGCCTTCGCGCGTGTGCACCACCAGCAGGCCCTTGGCGCGCGCGGCGGCCAGCAGTTGCTGGATGTTGGCGATCGGTTCGCGCAAGCGCTGCACGTCCATGCCGGCGGTGTCGGCATAGCCCCCCGGGCTGCAGAAGTCGCGTTGCATGTCGATCACGATGAGCGCGGTGGTGCTCATGGCGCGGGCCTTTCGAAACCGGTGCGCACGGCCTCGGCCATGCGGCGGGCCACTTCGTCGGCGAGCCGCTTGCCTTTCACCGCGTCCGAGCCTTTGGCGGAGGAGAGCACGCCAGAAGCGGGCACCCAGTCGGTGCGCGGCGGGTACATCTCGTAGGGCGGGAAGTCGGCCGGGCCGTCGTCGGGCAGCAGGTCCATGCGCACGAGGTTGGGGTGGTAGTGCAGCATCATCGAGGTCTCCAGCACGGCGGCGTGTTCCAGCGCGAAGCCGGGGAAGCCATCGGGGAACACATCGCCCAGGGTGTCGGGCGTCATGAAGTCCCAGTACTCCAGGCGCATCACCTGCAGCTTCGCGCCGAGGCCGAGGTCGCGCAGGCCCAGGTCGATGCCCTCGATCAGGAACCACTGGTTCTCGTAGTGGCCGTTGACGATGACGAGCTTCGTGAGGCCGTGGCGCGCGAACTCGCGCACCGCGTCGCGCACCTGGCCGATGAGGGTGGCGGCGTCCACGCTGGTGGTGCCGCAGAAGTGCTGGCCGCCGCCGCACTTGGGCTGCGACTTGTAGCCGTACGACAGCGTGGGCGCGACCAGGCCACCCACGAGGGCGGCCGTGTCGGCGGCGATGGCGCTGGAGAGCAGGCCATCGGTGCCCAGGGGCAGGTGCGGGCCGTGCTGTTCGAGCGCGCCCACGGGCAGGAGCACGGGCGGCTGGTCTTGCGTCACGCGGGCCTGGTAGTCCAACCACGAGAGCTGGTTCATCCACACGGTGTCGGTCATCGGTTCATCCTCCTGTCGGGGCGGTTTGGGGTCGGGGGTCGGTTGGGCGGTTGTCCAGGGCTTCCACCAGCGCGGCCACGGCAATGAGCGTGCCGCCGGCCCAGCCCATGGGCGTGAGCGTCTCGCCGCCGAACCAGAGCGCGGTGAGCACGGCCACCACCAGTTCGGCCAGCAGGATCACGCCGGCGCGGCTGCTTTCCAGGTGCGTCACGCCGAACTGCCAGGTGGCGGTGGCGCAGCAGCAGCCACACGAAGCCGTAGGCCAGCACCGCGAGCCACACGCCGGCGGGCAGGGCGGGCACGCCCTGGCCCAGCGCGGCGGTGACCGCCAGCGAGATGGCGCCGCAACCGACGAAGACCGCGAAGGTCTTGCTCTGCAGGGGCACGCCTTGCGCGGCGCGCGCGAGCAGGTTGTTGCCCGCGAAGGCCAGGCCGGCGGAGAGCGCGAGCCCATCGGACAGCGAGAACGAGAGGTCCACCGCGCCCGGGCCGCCCAGCACCAGCCACAGGCCCACGATGGCCGCGACCACCGCGGCCCAGCGCGTGGGCGGGATGCGCTCCTTGAGGAACAGCCAGCCGCCCAGCACCGACCACACCGGCGAGAGGTAGAACAGGAACATCACGCGCACCACGTCGCCCACCATGAGGGCGTTGACGAAGGAGGTGTTGGCCCAGCCGCCCACCAGCGCCAGCGCGAGCAGCCAGCCCCCGTGCGCGCGCCAGGCCGCGCGCTCGCGCCAGATGAAGACCAGCGCGCACAGGCCCACCGCGCCGTAGGAGACCAGCGAGACCATTGGCCCGCTCAGGCCCTGCGCGATGAACCACTTGAGCGGCATCCACGACAGGCCCCAGAGCGAGGCCGAGAACAGCAGCACGCCGGTGGCGAGGCGGTCGGATGGCGCTGCGCTCATGGCATCACCGATCCGCCGTTGGGCCCCAGCACCTGGCCGCAGTAGAAGCGAGAGAGGTCGCTGGCGAGGAACAGCGCCGTGGCCGCGATCTCCTCGGGCTCGGCCACGCGGTGCTGCGGGATCGCGAGTTCCTTCTCGATCCATTCCGGGCTCATGTGTTCGAGCGAGACCATGGCGGTGTTCACCGGGCCGGGCGCGATGGCGTTGACGCGGATGCCTAGCGGCGCGAACTCGCGCGCCAGCGAGCGCGTGAGCCCGATCACGCCGGCCTTGGCCGCGCAGTAGGGCGCGTACCGTTCGCGGCCCAGGATGCCCAGGTCGGACGCGAGGTTGACGATGGCGCCGCTGCCGCGCGCGACCATGCCCGGCAGCACGGCGCGCGAGGTGAGGAAGACGGATTTGAGGTCGACGCCGAGCATCCGGTCCCAGTCGGCTTCGGTGGTGTCGAGAAAGGGCTTCTCCTGGATGATGCCGGCGTTGTTGACCAGGATGTGGACTTCGCCCGCTTCGGCCGCGAGGCGCTGCACCGCGTCGGCGCGGCTGACGTCGGCGTCGATCGCGAGCGCCTCGCCGCCGTCGCGTTGAATCGCCTGCACCACGGCCAGTGCGGCCTCGGCCTGCCCAAGGTGGTTGACCACCACGCGCGCGCCGGCCTGCGCGAACAGGATCGCGATGGCGCGGCCGATGCCGGTGGCCGCGCCGGTGACCAGCGCGGTCCGGCCCTGAAGGGAGAGCGCGTGCTTCATGCCATCACCTCGCCGTGGCTGGCCACCAAGCACTGGCCGGTGAGCGGGGCCGCACCCTCGCTGGCGAGGAAGAGAAACACGCCAGCGAGGTCGTCTGGCGTGAGCATCACGGGCCGGGCCTGTTTCGAGAGGATCTCGCGCTCCACCTCGGCCTCGCTGCGGCCCTGTTCCTGTGCCATGGTGGCGAGCGAGCGCAGCGCGGCGGCCGTGCGCACCCAGCCGGGGCAGACCGCGTTGACGCGGATGCCGCGCGGGCCGAGTTCCAGCGCGAGCGAGCGTGTGAGGCCGACCACCGCGTGTTTGCTCGCCGCGTAGGCGGAGAAACCGGCCACGCCGATGCGGCCCCAGATCGAGCTCTGGTTGATCACGCTCGCGCCACGCGGCAACACCGGCAGCAGGGCCTGCGTGAGCCGCACCATGGAGCCCACGTTGTTGTCCAGCAGCGCGGACCAGCGCGCCATGGCCTCGGGCGAGGTGTCGGCCAGCGGCGTGGGGTACTCGGTGCCGGCGTTGTTCACCAGCACGTCCAGCGTGCCCCAGCGCTCGCGCACCTGGGTGGCGATGCGCGCGATCTGTGCCGGGTCGCCCAGGTCGCACACGGCGGCGCTGGCGTCGAGCTGGGCGCTGAGCGCGGGCAGGGCGGTGTCGGCCCGGTCGAGCAGCATGAGCCGCGCGCCCTGCGCGGCGAAGGCCCGCGCCAGCGCGCTGCCGATGCCGCCGGCCGCGCCGGTGACGAGCACGGTCTTGCCTTCCAGGCCGTAGCGGACAACAGCGGTCATGTCAAACAGCCGTCAGGAACGACACACCGACGGCACCGAGGAAGCCATCGGCGCGGCCCGGCGTGCCCGGTGGCTGCACCGCGCCGTAGTTGCTGGCCAGCACGCGCTTGACGCGGTTGAGGTGGAAGCTGCGCAGCAGCTCGCGCACCGTGACCACCTGGGCGTAATCGGACGGGTACAGCTCGCGGTGGAAGGCCGGCAGGCGGTACCAGGGCGCGGTGGGGCGCTCGTGGTGGGCGTTGTGGAAGCCGAAGTTCAGCCACACCAGGTTGAGCCATTTCGCGTCCAGGCTCACCACGTCGCTGAAGGTGTTGGCCTGCTCGTAGGCGCGGTCGCGCACCTTGTCCTTGGGGATGGGCGCATCGTCGAGGATGGGGTAGGCGTCGTAGGTGTGCTGGAAACAGTCGGCGAAGCGCAGCACGGTGACGAAGATCAGGTAGGCCAGGGCGTACAGCGCCAGCGCCTTGAGCGACCACCAGCCCAGCGCCACCCAGGCGGCGATGCGCACCAGTGCGATGCCGATGACGCGGCCGCGCGCGGCTTTTTTCTTCTCGCCCATGAAGGGCATGGCGATCACGAAGCCGCGCATGACGAACTCCACCGCCGGGATGTACGCCCACTCCAGCGCGAGCACCGTGCGGCGTATGACGGGGCGCGCGCGCAGGAAGGCCTGGGCGTCGAAGGTGATCACGTCGGCGCGCTCCACGTGGTGGCGCATGTGCTTGCGGCGCAGGTCGGCGAAGCTGGCGAAGCAGCTGCCGTTGATCCAGCTCATGAGCGTGCCCCAGCGCTCGTTGGCCTGGGGTGTCTTGAAAATCGCGTAGTGCGCGAACTCGTGGATGAAGTAGGCCGACCAGACCAGGGTCTGCGCCACCAGCAGCACGCCCAGCGCGTTGAGCCAGCCGTTGGCTTGGCCGAGCAGGACGATGCCCGCGGGCCAGCCCAGCAGCGTGAAGGCGAGGGCGGCCACGTTGGGCCACACGCCGTCCTCATAGCGGAACACCGATGTCATGGCGGCTTACTTCGCGACCATGGCCTTGACGAGGCCGGCGTCGAACGTGGCTTCGGTGGCGGGAATCGTGGTGATCTGGCCCTTGGCCTTGAGCAGCTGGGCGATGATGTCGCCGCTGGCGTAGTACGAGGTGGTTTCCTTCGCGGGCAGGAAGGCCTTGGGCATCTCGGCCAGCGGGATGTTGTAGACGCCGGTGAGCTGTTCCTTCACCTCGGCGGCGGACACGCCCATGAACTTGCCGATGATCTTGTGTGCCTCGGCCGGCTTGGCCTTCATGTAGGCCATGCCGTCCAGGTAGGCCTTCATGATGCCGGTGATCTCGGCCGGTTTGGCCTTGATGACCTTGTCGTCGAACACCAGCACGTCGGCGATCAGGCCCGGCGCGTTCTTCGAGGAGAACACCACCTTGAACTTCTTGCCGCCGCCCTGGCCGAGGATCTGCGACAGGCTGGGCTCGTAGGTCACGCCGATGGGCAACTGGCCCGAGGCCATCGCCGCCGGCACGGCTTCGGGCGTCATGCTTACCGGGGTGATGTCCTTCTCGCTCAGGTTCACCGTCTTGAGCGCGTACGAGAGCAGGAAGTCGCTCGGCGAGAGCGGGTTGTAGCCGATCTTCTTGCCTTTGAAGTCGGCCACCTTGGTGATGCTGCCGTCGGCCACGATGGCGTCGCCGCCGTTGGAGTAGTCGATGGGCATGACCACCTTCATGGCGCGGCCTGCGGCGACCTGGCCCACCACCTGGTCGTAGGTCAGCATGCCGCCGTCCACCGCGCCCGAGGCGATGGCCGCCGGGATCAGCGCGGGGTCGTTGAAGACCTGCAGCGAGACCTTGAGGTTGTATTTCTTGTAGAGGTCCAGCGCTTCGGCCACGTAGAACGGGCCGTAGCCGATCCACACCACGGTGGCGATCTTCATCGGGGCGGGTGCCTGCGCGAAGGCGCCGGCGGTGGCCAGCGACAGGGCCAGGCCCAGGGCGGGCTTGAGGAAGTGGTGGCGCCGGGAGGGGGATGCAGGGAGGGCGGTGCTGTTCATCAGAGGACTCCATGGGTTGGTGGGACGCGCAGGAAGAACCGATCTGTGATCGTTCTCCCGGGCTTTTGTCCCTCCGTGGAGCCTGCGATGAGGCCGGCACACTCTCGGACCAGACACCACGAGCCATCTCGTGGTCGGAACCCTAGTGCACCTGAGTGCCGAGCTGTCTCGGGGCGGACCCCAGATCGCTCTTCTTGCGCTTGGGGTGTGAGCAGAAAGCGTGCCAGCGGTTTGCGTGGGGTTCGGCCGGGGCGGTGCACCAAAACGAGGGCGAACCGATGCCGGCAGGTGCATTCGGCGCCGCAGCGCCGCCCCGGCTTGGTGCGAAGCGGTGACCGCCTGCGCGCGAATGCGCGTTTGTCTGACAGAGGGCGGCGCGGTGCCCTGCCTAGCATGGCTCATGCAGGTACTCACCGTGAACATCCACAAGGGCTATGACGTCTTCAACACCCGTTCCGTGCTGCACGGGCTGCGGGAAGCGGTGCGCGCCATGGGCAGCGACATCGTCTTTCTGCAGGAGGTGAAAGGCGGCAACGGGTCCAGCGCCGCGCAGTACGAGTTCCTGGCCGACGAGATCTGGCCGCAGCACGCCTACGGCCGCAACGCCGTGGCCGAGGGGCTGGACCACGGCAACGCGGTGATGTCGCGCTTTCCGGTGCTGCACAGCGAGAACCACGACCTGTCGATCAACGGTTTCGAGCCACGCGGCATGCTGCACTGTGTGCTCGATGTGCCGGGCCTGGGGCCCGACATGCACGTGATGTGCGCGCACCTGGGGCTGCGCGAATCGCACCGGCGCCAGCAGCTGGGCATGATCTGCGACATCGTGAGCCGCTATGTGCCGCCGGACTCGCCGCTGGTGGTGGCCGGCGACTTCAACGACTGGCGCCTGCGCGCCGACGGGCTGCTGGCGCCCAGCGGCCTGCGCGAGGTGTTCCGCCACGCGCATGGCCAGCACGCGCGCAGCTTCCCGTCGGGCTTTCCGGTGCTGCGGCTGGACCGCATCTACGTGCGTGGGGTGGCACGCGCCTTGCCCGTTCCCATGCCGCGGCGTCCCTGGGCGCGGCTGTCCGACCACGCACCGCTGGCCGCTGAAATCCACCTGGAGACCGCGCCATGAACTCGCATTGGGTGCCCGGCAACCGGATCACGCTGCTGGAGAACGGCGAAGGCTATTACCCGCCCGTGTTCGAGGCGATCGCCAACGCCGAAAAGGAAGTGCTGCTGGAGACCTTCATCCTGTTCGACGACAAGGTGGGCCGCCAGCTGCACGAGGCGCTCCTGAGCGCCGCGCGGCGCGGAGCGCAGGTGCATGTGCTGGTGGACGGCTGGGGCTCGCCGGATCTGCCGGCCTCGTTCACGCAGCCGCTGCTCGAGGCCGGGGTGCACTTGCGCGCCTTCGAGCCGGTGCAGCGCGTGCTGGGCGCGCGCGTCAACCTGCTGCGCCGCATGCACCACAAGATCGTGGTGGTGGATGGCAGGATCGCCTTCGTCGGCGGCATCAACTACTCCATCGACCATCTGATGGAGTTCGGCGAACTCTCCAAGCAGGATTACGCGGTGCAGATCGAAGGCCCGCTCGTGGGCCAGATCCAGGCCTTCTGCCGCGCCAACGTCGAGTCGCCCCAGCCCGCGCGGGGGCAATGGCTGCGGCGCTGGCGCTCGAGCCTGCGCCGCAAAGGCGTGGCCGAGGTGACGGGCGAAGGCGCGCTCGCCGCTTTCGTCACGCGCGACAACAACGAACACCGCAGCGACATCGAACGCCACTACCGCGCGGCGATCCGCAGCGCGCGCCACCGCATCCTGATCGCCAACGCCTATTTCTTCCCCGGTTACCGCTTCCTGCGCGACCTGCGCCGCGCGGCCCGGCGCGGGGTGCAGGTGGATCTCTTCCTGCAGGGCCGTCCCGACATGCTGTGGGTCAAGCGCGCGAGCGAGCTGCTGTACCGCCACCTGATGCGCGCGGGCATCAACATCTACGAGTACAACGAACGCCCGCTGCACGGCAAGGTGGCGGTGGTGGACAACCTCTGGGCCACCGTGGGTTCCAGCAACCTCGACCCCACCAGCCTGAGCCTGAACCTGGAGGCCAACGTGATCGTGCGCGACGAGGCCTTCGCGCGCCACCTCTGCGGGCGCATCGACGAGCTGCTGCAGACCTGCTGCCAGCGCGTGGAGCTGCCCACGCCGAGCCGGCTGCGGTCGGCCTGGATCGCGGTGCGCAGCATGGTGGTGTTCCACGCGCTGAGGCGCTTCCCGGACTGGACCCGGCAGACCACGGCGCGCGAGCCGCGCGTGGTGGCGATGACCGTCGACCCGGACCCTTCATGAGCGCAACGCAGGGCCGCCCCCAGGCAAGCTCGCCCCGCGGTCCGCAGGACGAAGGTGCTTCCGTGAGCCCTGCACGGCAGCGCCTCTGGCGGTGGACGAAACGGATCGCGCCGTGGGCCCTGGCCGCGCTGGTGCTGGCCCTGGTGGCGCAGCAGGCCCGCGCGGTGGACTGGCCGCAGGTGTGGGTGTCGCTGCGGCAGCTGTCGGCGGGGCGGCTGGCGCTGGCGGCCGGCCTCGCGGCGCTGAGCTACGGGGTCTACGCCGGCTTCGACCTGGTGGGGCGCCACCTGACGCGGCACGGCCTGTCGGTGCCGCGCACGCTGGGCACGGCGGCCATCAGCTACGCCTTCAACCTCAACTTCGGCGCGCTGGTGGGCGGCTTCGCGATGCGGCTGCGCCTGTACACGCGCTGGGGCGTGGCCGCGGCCACGGTGGCCAAGGTGATCGCGCTGAGCATGACGACCAACTGGCTGGGCTACCTGTGGGTGAGCGGGGGTGTGCTGCTGTGGTCGCCGCCCACGTTGCCGGGTGGGTGGGCGCCGGGCGACACCGTGCTGCGCGCCCTCGGCGCGGCGATGGTGGCGCTGGCGTTGGCCTACCTGGTGCTGTGCGCGGTCTCGCGCCCCGCACGCTGAAGTGGCGCGAGCACGAACTGGCGCTGCCCGGCGGCCGCCTGGCCCTGGTGCAGGCGCTGGCCGGCGGCGCGAACTGGCTGCTGATGGGCACCATCGTGTGGGTGCTGTTCGAGGGGCGGGTCGATTTCGCCCTCGTGCTGGGTGCGCTGCTGATGGCCGCCGTGGCCGGCGTGATCACGCACGTGCCGGCCGGCCTGGGGGTTCTGGAGGCGGTGTTCGTGCGCACGCTGGGCGGCGTGTTGCCCGCCACCGAGGTGCTCGCGGTGGTGCTGGCCTACCGCGCGGCCTACTACCTGCTGCCGCTCGCCCTGGCGCTGCCGGCCTACGCCTGGAGCGAGGCCGCGGCGCGGCGCGGCGGCGCCCAGGGCCGCCAGGGCGTCAAGGACTCAGGCCCGGCCCTTCGACGGGGCGGCCGACCGACGTGAGGCTGCTGTGATCGGCCACCGGTGCCCGCGCCGGGGCCGTGGGGCCGAACCAACGGCGCAAGGGCGCCGGGCCGGCCAGGGAATGGGCATCGAGCAGCAGGGCGTGCGCCATGGCCGCCTGGCAGACGTCGTCGAGTTCGCTCGCGAACGCCGCATCGAGCACGAGCAGCTGCGCCGCATCGATCACGTCGCCGCTGTGCCAGCCCGAGCCGCCGTCGATCGCCACACTGGACCACACGCCGTCCACGGTGCTGTGCGCTGGCAGGGGCTGGCTGCCGTCCGCCTGGTACAGCCAGGCGCCGGCCCGCATGAGTTCGGCGCAGCTCGCGCGCCAGGGCCAGGCGTGGGGCGCGCCGCCGTGCTGCAGCAGCACCGACACATTGACGCCCCGGCCGGCCGCGCCAGCGATGGCCTGCACCAACCGGCGCGAGGGCGCGCGCCGCGCCAGGGCGATGAAGACGCTGAAGCGCGCCGTTTCCACGGCACCGATGAGCGGGCAGCCGGCGGCCGGGGCGGGCTGCGCCGATCCCGCGCGCGTGGCGATGCCCATGCGCTGGCGCCCCGCGAGCGCGATGGGCGGAAAGTGCTGCGGCGGCGGCGCGGGCAGGCGGGGTTCGGCGGTCTTCCAGCCGTCCAGGAAGAGCCGCTGCACGCGCTGGACGATGGGGCCGCGCACGCGCAGGTGCGGGCCCTGAGCCCCCGCGCCGGTGGATGGCGAGCCCGGGCCGCACCAGGCCGTGCGGCCATCCACCACCGCCAGCTGCCGCTGCATGGACTGGAAGCGCTGCGCCACCCAGCCGCTGAGGCCGCCGGGCCGTTCGAGGATGCGCACGGTGGCGCCGGCCCGGCGCAGCGGGCCCAGCTCGGCTTCCTGGCGCGGGTTGGCGGCCAGCACCTGCACACGCACGCCCTGCCGGCACAGCGCCACCAGCCGATGGAGCAGGCCGTCCTGCGCTTCGCCCACCTCGAGCAGGGCGGCGTCCAGGTTGATGTGGTCGCGCGCGCCGATCAGCGTCTCCACGAGCGCGGCGCGCGCCGCCCTCGCATCGCCGAGCACCTCGGCGTGGTTGCCGCCGAGCAGGGGTTCGCCCAGGCGGCGCACCAGTTCGTGGGCATGGGCCACGTGCGCGGGGACGGGTGGGGCGGGGAAGGACAGGCTCATGGTGGCGTGGGCTTGGGGTGGCGACCTGCGCCTGGGGCAAACAGCGTGCCCGGTGCCGGCGCGCGCGTCGCGGCACCCACAGCGGGAACGCGTTTTGCCCAACCAGCCGTGGATGCCGAGGGCCGGCGAACGGCGCCCGCATCCGTTTCATGCATCCGATCATTGAAAGGACACACCCATGGCACAACAGGACAACCGGAACCGCCAGCGGGGCGGTTACCAGCAAGAGGCTTTCAGCTCGCAAAACCGCCAGCAAGGCGGTGGGTACGAGTCGCCGCGCCAACCGCAGGGCGACCACGGTCGGGGTCGCGATGACGCCTGGCAGGGCGGCAGCGACTGGCGCCGCGAACAACAACGCGACCTTGGCAGTTTCCGCGATGAGGACACGTCGTACGGCCAGGGCGGCTACGGTCAGCGCGACCAGGACGACCGCTACGGCCCCGGCGGCTCCGGCCCATACCGCGGTGACGCGCCTCGGTACGGCCAGTACGGGCTGCGCGACAACGACGACGACCGCTACGGCCAGGAGCAGCGCGAGCGCTTCAACCGGCCCAGCGGCCTGGACCGCGACTACCGGGGTGCCGGTTACGCCGGCCCCGGAGGATACGGCGGTGGCATGGGCAGCAGCTACAGCGGCTCGCAGTCCGGCTACAGCGGTCGAGGCGACCCGCAGGAGCAGCAGTTCGACCCGGACTACAGCCAATGGCGCCGTGAGCAGATGCGCGCACTGGACGACGACTACAACCAGTGGCGCCAGGACCGCTTCAAGAAGTTCTCCGACGAGTTCTCCACCTGGCGTTCCAGCCGCCAGCAGACCGCCGGCACGGGCAAGAACGAGAGCGGGTCACCGCCGTCGGGCAAGCAGAACAAGGACAACAGCTGACGCCGCTGGCGCCTGAAGCCGGGAGAGGCCAACGCCCCTCCCGGCTTTTTTGAAGCCCTTCCGCAAGGAGACGCCCATGCGATCCGATGCCACGCCCGCCGAGATCTCGGACGCCGCCCGCCGCCACATCGTGGACGGGCTCAAGGGGGATCACCTGCGCGTGAAACAGGCCCACCGCCGGTTCCAGGAGCTGGATCCGCAGACGGCCGCCCTGGAGCGCGGCGCCCTGGTGGCCCACGTGCTGGACGAACTGACCGTGCATGCCGCCCTGGAGCAGGAGCTGCTGTACCCCGCGCTGCGCGAAGCCGCCGTGGCGGACGCAGGGCTGTTGGCGGCGGCCCAGCGCGAGCACGCCGAACTGCACGCGCAGATCAATCCCTTGCGCACGCTCAAGCCCGACGACGACCAGCATGCCCAGCGGTTCACGGACCTGTGCCTGCGCGCGCTTGGGCACATGAAATGGGAAGAGGCCCATCTCTTTCCCGGGCTGGACAGCAGGGCCTTGGACTGGGCGCGGCTGGAGGGCGAGATCGACCAGCGCCGGGAAGAGCTGGTCGTCGCCGAAGCGCCGGTGGCCGCCCCACCCTGACGGCCGCGCTCAGATCGCGTCCACGCTGCCGGTGACGGGCAGGACCACGCCGGTGATGTAGCCCGAGCAGCAGGGCGAGGCCAGAAAGACGTAGGCCGGCGAAAGCTCCTCGGGCTGGGCGGCGCGCTGGAAGTCGGTCTTTTCCCCGAAATCCTTCACTTTCCCGGCCGGCTGATCGCGCGGGTTGAGCGGGGTCCAGACCGGGCCGGGCGCGACGGCGTTGACCCGGATGCCGCGCGGCAGCAGGTTGCTCGCCAGCGACTTGGTGAAGGCGTGGATGGCCCCTTTGGTGGCGGCGTAGTCCAGCAGGTGGGCGCTGCCGCGCAGTCCGGTGACCGAGCCGGTGTTGATGATGCAGGCGCCTTCCTTCAGGTGGGGCAGGGCGGCGCGTGTCATGCGGAAGTAGCCGCCCAGGTTGGTGTCCCAGGTTTCCTTCAGCCGCTCGTCGTCGATGTCCTCGATGGATTCGGCGTGCTTCTGGAACGCCGCGTTGTTCACCAGGATGTCCAGCCTGCCGAAGGCCTTCACGGTTTCGTTCACCGCTGCCTCACACCAGGCCGGGTCCTTCACGTCGCCCTGCAGCACCAGGCATTGCCGGCCTTCTTCCTCCACATGGCGCCGGGTTTCCTCGGCGTCTTCCGAGGACGAGAGGTAGGCGATCGCCACGTCGGCGCCCTCGCGCGCGAAAAGCACCGCCACCGCCCGGCCGATGCCGGAGTCGCCGCCGGTGATCAGCGCCGCCTGTCCCTGCAGCTTCTGGCTGCCCAAATAGTCGGGCGCCAGGAACCGAGGGCGAAGTTCCAGATCAGACTCCTGGTCGTCCGCATCGAGGTGCTGTTCGGGCATTTTCGTGGGCTGGGCCCGCGCACCGGTCTGGGGCGGGCGCTTCTTCGCGGCGGGGGCGCGTTTCTTGCGCTGGTCGCGGCGGTCCTGCTCTGCATGGATGGATGCCTGTTTTTCGAGTGTGCGGCTGCTGGCCATGGGCGTGCTCCCGATGGGGGTTGAAAGGATTCGGCGAATCCTTGCGGGGCAGGGCGCGTGCCAACGGACCGCCGGGGAACCGGCGCCGGCCGGCGGAAGAATCTGCCGCAAAGGGGTTTGACGTTTTTGCGGTTTTTCTCGGAACCGGGCTTTTTTGGAGCGCTTCGAGTGCGTTTACATTCCAGACATGTTTGCATGCGCACAATGGCATGTTGCGGTCGCAACCGCCGCTTGCCCCACCGCGTCTCCACCCCACAGCCCGTCCCGACTTCCATGCCATTGACCTTCGCTGCATCCGATGAGCCACGCCGGGTGTCCCCCGTCGCCCTGTCCGCCACCGCTCCCTCTCCGGTTCGACAGCGCCCCGGCGCACGGCGCTGGACCCTGGCCCTGGTGGGGGCGGCGGTGCTCGCGCTGGCCGCCTGCGGTGACAAGAAGGCGCCCGCCGCCGCCCCGGCCGCCCCCAGCGTCGGCTACCTGACGGTGGTGGTGCAGGCCCAGGGGCTGACCACCGAACTGGCCGGCCGCACCCGGGCCTCGCAGAGCGCGGAGGTGCGGCCCCAGGTCTCGGGCATCCTGCAGAAGCGGCTGTTCACCGAGGGCTCGGTGGTCAAGGCCGGGCAGCCGCTGTACCAGATCGACGCGCGCACGCTGGAAGCCACCGTCAAGAGCGCCGAGGCGGCCCTGGCAGAGTCGCGCGCCTCCGCGCAGACCGCGCGCACCAACGCCGAGCGCAACGCCGAACTGGTGAAGATCGACGCCATCAGCCGCCAGGTGTTCGACGAAAGCCAGGCCCAGGTGGCCCAGTCGGCAGCCGACGTGGCCGTGGCCCAGGCGGCGCTGGAAAACGCCCGCATCAACCTGCAGTACAGCCGCATCGTGGCCCCCATCGGCGGCCAGATCGACCTCTCCGCGGTGCTGCCCGGTTCGCTGGTCACCGCCAACCAGGCCCAGGCGCTGACCACCATCAGCCAGCTCGACCCCATTCATGTGGACATCACGCAGTCCAGCTCGGAACTGCTCGAGCTGCGGCGCCAGTGGCAGGCCGGCACCTTCGGCAAGGTCGAGGCCGGCGGCGCCCCGGTGCGCCTGGCGCTGGAAGACGGCAGCCGCTACCCGCACGCGGGCAAGCTGCAGTTCACCGGCGCCACCGTGAGCCAGACCACCGGCGCCATCACCCTGCGCGCGGTGTTCCCCAACCCCGACCGCCTGCTGATGCCCGGCATGTACGTGCGCGCGCGCCTGTCCACCGGCGAGGCCAGCGACGCCATCGTGCTGCCGCAGCAGGCGGTGCAGCGCGACCCGGCCGGCAAGCCCAGCGTGCAGCTGCTCAACGCCGACAACAAGATCGAGAAGCGGCCGATCCGGCTGGGCCAGGCCCTGGGCGCCCAGTGGCTGGTGCTCGAAGGCCTGAAGGCGGGCGACCGCGTGATGGTCGAGGGCTTCCAGAAAGCCCGTGTCGGCCAGACCGTGACGCCGCTGGCGATGCGCGTGGAAGGCAACCGCGTGGTGGAGGACAAGCCCACCGCGTCCACCGGGCAGGGCGGACCCGCCGGGCAGGGCGGCCAGGCGGGCCAGATCCCGGCGGCTTCCGCCCCACCCAAGCCCTGAGCGCGACCCACGGGCCACCCCCGACCGGGTGAGCCCGGCCCCCTTCGAGCAAACCGGACTCCACACGCAGCACCATGGCCCACTTCTTCATTCACCGTCCCGTTTTCGCCTGGGTGCTGTCCATCGTGGTCATGCTCGCGGGGTTCATGTCCATCTTCACCCTGCCGCTGGAGCAGTACCCCGACATCGCGCCCCCGCGCGTCTCGATCAACACCATCTACACCGGCGCCTCGGCCGAGACCGTGGCCGACTCCGTCACCCAGGTGATCGAGCAGCAGCTCAAGGGCATCGACAACGTGCTCTACATGAGCTCGACCAGCGACTCCGCCGGCCGCTCGCGCACGCAGCTGACCTTCGCCCCCGGCACCGACATCGACGTGGCCCAGGTGCAGGTGCAGAACAAGCTGCAGACGGCCATGAACCGGCTGCCCGAGGCGGTGAAGAGCCGGGGCGTGTTCGTGAACAAGGGCGGTCAGGACAACCTGATGACCTACGTCTTCACCTCGCCCGACCCCACGGTCACGCAGGTGGCGATCGGTGACTACATCACCAGCAACGTGGTCGACGTGATCTCGCGCATCGACGGCGTGGGCGACGTGAGCGTGTTCGGCACCAGCTACGCCATGCGCATCTGGATGGACCCGGGCAAGCTGGAGCAGTTCGCGCTGATGCCCTCGGACATCGTCTCGGCGCTGAACTCGCAGAACGCCCAGGTCTCCGCCGGCCAGCTCGGCGCGCTGCCCGCGGTGAAGGACCAGATGCTCAACGCCACGATCACGGCGCGCACCAAGCTCAAGACGGTGGACGAATTCCGCGGCATCGTGCTCAAGGCCGCCGCCGACGGTTCGCTCGTCACCGTGGGCGACGTGGCCCGCGTCGAGCTGGACGCCGACAACCTGACGGTGAAGTCCCGCCTGAACAACCAGCCCGGCGCCGGCCTGGGCATCGTGCTGGCCGACGGCGCCAACGCCATGGCCGTGGCCACGGCGGTCAACGCCAAGATGGCCGAACTCGCGCCCTTCTTCCCCGACGGCATCACCGGCGTCATCAGTTCCGACACCACGCCCTATGTGCGCGCCTCCATCAAGGAAGTGGCCGTCACCCTGGCCGAGGCCATGGTGCTGGTGGTGATCGTGATGTTCATCTTCCTGCAGAACCTGCGCGCCACGCTGATCCCCGCCATCGCCGTGCCGGTGGTGCTGCTGGGCACTTTCGGCGTGCTCTCGGTGCTCGGGTACTCCATCAACATGCTCACCATGTTCGCCATGGTGCTGGCCATCGGCCTGCTGGTGGACGATGCGATCGTGGTGGTGGAAAACGTCGAGCGCGTGATGCACCAGGAGGGTCTGCCCGCGAAGGAGGCCACCATCAAGTCCATGGCCGAGATCACACCCGCGCTGGTGGGCATCGGCCTCACGCTCTCGGCGGTGTTCATCCCGATGGCCTTCTTCTCGGGCTCGGTGGGCGTGATCTACCGGCAGTTCTCGGTCGCCATCGTCTCGGCCATGGCGTTCTCGGTGCTGGTGGCGCTCTCGCTCACGCCGGCCCTGTGCGCCACCATCCTCAAACCCACCGAGCACCTGCACGAGGGCGCGCCCGCTCGCAAAGGCATGCTGGGCTGGGTGGACCGCTTCTTCCGCTGGTTCAACGCCGGCTTCGACCGCAACTCCACCCGCTACCAGGGCGCGGTGCGCCAGCTGCTGCTGCGCAGCAAGCGCGTGATGCTGCTGTTCGCGCTGCTCGTCTGCGGCGTGGTGTTCCTGTTCCAGAAGCTGCCCACCTCCTTCCTGCCGGTGGAAGACCAGGGCTTCATCACCGCCAGCGTGACGCT
The DNA here is from genome assembly GCF_042697355.1 of Hydrogenophaga sp. UC242_50. Lineage (NCBI taxonomy): Bacteria > Pseudomonadati > Pseudomonadota > Betaproteobacteria > Burkholderiales > Comamonadaceae > Hydrogenophaga > Hydrogenophaga sp. UC242_50. Next base: position 4,483,840 of record NZ_CP170553.1, on the reverse strand, counting down.
GCCGGCCGGCTCGTCGGACGCGCAGCTCGAAACCGTTCTGCAGGACATCACCCGCTACTTCAACGCCCAGCCCGATGTGCTGCGCGTCAACTCCATCGCGGGCAACAGCGGCAACCAGAGCTCGGGCAACATCTTCGTGCGCCTCAAGCCCTGGGACGAACGCCCCAACCCCGAGCAGAGCGCCGAGGCGATCTCGCGCAAGGCCACGCGCGACCTCTCGCGCATCCGCGCGGCGCGCATCTTCGTCTCCATGCCGCCGGCCGTGCGCGGCCTGGGCTCGGACGCCGGCGTGAACTTCATGCTCAAGGACATCAACGGCCTGGGCAACGAGGCGCTGCGGGCGGCCAAGGACCGCGTGGTCGAGCTGGCCGGCCAGCACCCCTCGCTGACCAACATGCGCACCACCGACTTCGACGTCACCTCCGAACTCAAGGTGGTGATCGACGACCGCAAGGCCGCCGCGCTGGGCCTGTCCACCAACGACATCAACAACGTGCTCTCCAGCGCCGTCGGCGGCTCCTACGTCAACGACTTCGTGCACAACGGCCGCGTCAAGCGCGTCTACGTGCAGGGCGACGCGCCCTACCGCATGCTGCCGCAGGACATCGGCAAGTGGACGGTGCGCAACCGCAACGGCGAGATGGTGCCGCTCGCGGCCTTCACCTCCACCACCTGGACCAGCAGCGCGCCCCAGCTGCTGCGCTACAACGGCTCGCCGGCCATGGAGATGATCGCCAACACGGCGCCCGGCGTGAGCTCGGGCGATGCGATGCGCGCGGTCGAATCCATCATGGCCGAGATGCCGGTGGGCATCGGCTACGAATGGACGGGTGCGTCCCTGCAGGAGCGCCAGTCGGGCGCGCAGGCGCCGCTGCTGTACGCCATTTCCATCCTCTTCGTGTTCCTGTGCCTGGCCGCGCTCTATGAAAGCTGGAGCGTGCCGTTCTCGGTCATCCTCGCGGTGCCGCTGGGCATCGTCGGTGCCTTGCTGCGCCACGTACTTCCGGGGCATGTCCAACGACGTGTACTTCCAGGTGGGGCTGTTGACCACCGTGGGGCTGGCGTCCAAGAACGCCATCCTGATCGTGGAGTTCGCGGTGCAGCTGCAGGACCAGGGCCGCAGCATCTTCGACGCCACGCTGGAGGCGGTGCGCCGGCGCCTGCGCCCCATCCTGATGACCTCGCTGGCCTTCGGCTTCGGCGTGCTGCCGCTCGCGCTGGGCACCGGCCCGGGCGCGGCCAGCCGCCAGGCCATCGGCACCGCCGTGCTCGGAGGCACCGTGCTGTCCACCTCGCTGGGCCTGTTCTTCGTGCCCGTGTTCTTCCTGCTGGTGCGCAGCTGGGTGCAGCGCAGGCGCGCGAAGGCCGCCGCCGCCGTGCCGCCCCTGGCCACGCCCGCGCTGTCGCACCAAGGAGGAGAAGCGTGATGCACCCCATGACGACCCCCCCCTTCCAGCGGGCCGCCACCGTCGGCGCCTTGCTCCTGTTGCTGGCCGGTTGCGCCGTGCAACCCCCGGCCAAGCCCGACGTGCAAGGCGTGGTCGCCCCCACGCTGGGCCAGCCGCTGGCCGTGGTGGACGCCAGCGCCGCCGCCGTGCAGACCTCGCAGCGCCTGGCCTGGGTGCAGCACCCGGGCCTGCGCCAGTCGATCGCGCAGGCGCTCACCCACAACCGCGACCTGCGCGTGGCCCTGTCCAACATCGAGCGCGCCCGCGCGCAGTACGGCATCACCAGCGCGGCCCAGCTGCCCACCGTCGCCGCCACCGCGCAGGGCAGCCGCAGCCGCACCGCGGCCGACCTCGCCAGCAATCGCCAGTCCACCACCTCCACGCAGTACACCGCGCAACTCGCCATCACCAGCTTCGAACTCGATTTCTGGGGCCGCGTGCGCAACCTCAACGAGGCGGCGCTGCAGCAGTTCCTGCAGTCCGAGGAAAACCAGCGCAACGTGCGCATCACGCTGGTGGCCGACGTCACCAACGCCTGGCTCAACCTGGCCGCCAACGAAGCCCGCCTGACCCTGGCGCGCGACACCCTGGCCGGCCGCGAAAAGGCCTACCAGCTCACCGAGCGCATCCACCAGCTGGGGGGCACCTCGGGCCTGGTGCTGGCGCAGAACCGCATCACCGTGGAAACCGCGCGCGGCGACGTGGCCGCCTTCACGGCCCAGGTCGCCAAGGACCGCAACGCCCTCGAAGCCCTGGTGGGCAGCGGCCTGCGCCGCGAATGGCTGCCCACCGCCGAGACCCTGCGTGCCGAGCCGGCGGCCGCGCCCGCCGCGCTGATGGCGCTGCCGGCCGAATTGCCGTCGTCCTTGCTGCTCGAGCGCCCCGACGTGCGCGCCTCCGAATACAACCTGCAGGCCTTGTCGGCCAACGTGGCGGCGGCGCGCGCCGCGCTGTTCCCCACCATCAGCCTGAGCACCAGCATCGGCACCGGCAGCCGCGAGCTGGACAACCTGTTCGGCAGCGGCAACAACACCTGGAGCTTCGTGCCGCAGATCCGCTGGCCGATCTTCGACGGCGGCGCCGCGCGCGCCTCGGTCGACGTGGCCCAGGCCAACCGCGACATCGCGGTGGCCCAGTACGAAAAAGCCATCCAGACCGCGTTTCGCGAAGCCTCGGACGCGCTGGCCGAACGCGCGCAATGGGAGGCCCGCCTGGCGGCGCAGCAGGCCGTGGTGGACGCCAACGCGCGCGCCTTCGAACTCTCCGAAGCGCGCTTCACCTCGGGCGTGGACAACTACCTCACCGTGCTCGACGCGCAACGCGGCCTGTACGCCGCGCAGCAGGCCTTGATCGCCCTGCGGCAGTCCGAACAGGCCAACCGCGTGGCGCTGTGGAAGGTGCTGGGCGGCAACCTGACGCCGGCCTCCTGACGCCCGACGGCCCGCAGCGGCGGCCGGCCTTCGGCCCGCATCAGCCCAAGGCCCGGAATTTCAGGAAACGCTGGCCTTCGTACGTCAGTTCGCCATCCGGGGCGAAGCCGAGTCTGGCCAGGCCCCGGGTTCGAGAACGACTCGGCGGCAGCAGAATGCTGACCGCGCCAATGCCGAGTTCCGCCCGGCGGTTCATGAAGCCGCGAAACATCTCGGCACCGTGTCCCCAGTAGGCCGGCAGCAGAACCAGCGCGAGGTCGGCCTCATCGCCTTCGCGCTGAAAACCGCCCCAGCCTGCAAACTGGCCGTCCACCCGGATGGACCACGGCCCATAGCCACGCTCCAGCCATTGCGCGTCTTTGCCCTTGGCCCAGTCCGCGGCAGCGTCCCGCGTCCAATCGGCCATCAGCGAGTGGCATGTGGCGGATCACGTCCGGGTGATTCAGGAGACTCATCCAGTCTTCGGTCGGGATGTCGGAGAACGGGTGCAGCGTGAAGGCCATGCCTGGGTATTTCAAAAGTCAACAAGGGGCGGGATGGAGCGCCGGGCGCGGGTGTGTGTCAAATCATTGTTAATCGGCTTGCGCGGGCTCTCTCGCCTGCTTATCTTCGCTGCCTCTCGACTCGCCTCCAAGCAGCATGAAAAACAGCAACCTGAAAAAATGGTCCGCCGAGTTCCTCGGCACGTTCTGGCTCACGTTCGGCGGCTGCGGCAGCGCGGTGCTGGCGGCGGCCTTTCCGCAGCTCGGCATCGGCTTCGTCGGCGTCTCCCTGGCTTTCGGCCTGACGGTGCTGACCGGCGCCTACGCCTTCGGGCCGATCTCCGGCGGCCACTTCAATCCGGCGGTCTCGCTGGGCCTGGCGCTCGGGGGCCGCTTCCGCGCGGCCGAGCTGCCGGGCTATGTGGTCTCGCAGGTGCTGGGTGCCGTGGCCGCGGCCGGCGTGCTGTACCTCATCGCCACCGGCAAGCCGGGCTTTGAAGTGGGCGGTTTCGCGACCAATGGCTTTGGCGAGCACTCGCCCGGCGGCTACGACATGACGGCCGCGCTGCTGACCGAAGTGGTGCTTACCGCCGTGTTCCTGCTCGTCATCCTCGGCGCCACCGCGAAACGCGCGGCCGCCGGCTTCGGCGGCCTGGCCATCGGCCTGTGCCTGACCCTGATCCACCTGATCTCGATCCCGGTCACCAACACCTCGGTCAACCCGGCGCGCAGCACCGGCCCGGTGCTGTTCGGCCCGGCCATCGCGCTGGATCAACTCTGGCTGTTCTGGCTCGCGCCCCTGGTCGGCGCGGCCATCGGGGCGCTGATCTGGCGCGCCTTGCTGGCCGACGGCGACGAAGGCTGAGCCGCCTTCTTCTTGCGGCGCGACAGCAGGCGCAACAGCGCGCTTTCGGTGGTGCCGCTGGCTTTCTCTTCTTTCCTCGCCGGGCCGTCGAGCACGGCCTGCAGCACCGCCGGGTGGATGTAGAAGCGGCGGCACACCGCCTGCGTGTTGCCGATCTGCCGGGCCACCTGGCGCACCACTTCGACCACCGTGGCGCGCGTGGGCGCCACCGCGTCCCCGGGTGCGGAGGGCGCCAGCCCGGCGGTCAGCTCCAGCGCGAGCACGCTGGCGTGCCAGGTGCGGAAATCCTTGGCCGTGAAGTCGTGGCCGCTCACGCGCCGCAGGTATTGGTTGACGTGTTGTGAGCGCACCGGGCGGCGCCGCCCGGCGTCGTCGATGTACTGGAACAGGTGTTGCCCTGGCAGGTCCTGGCAGCGCTGCACGATGCGGGCGGTGGCCGGGTCGGTGAGCCGCGCGGTCTGCTCCACGCCGCTCTTGCCGCGGAATCGGATCTCCAGGCTGGCCGCGCGCGTGCGCACATGGCGGTTGCGCAGGGTGGTCAGGCCGAACGAACCGTTCTCCGTCGCGTAGGCCTCATTGCCCACGCGCAGCGCGGTGCGGTCCAGCAGCCGCACGATGGCGGCCACCACGGTGTCCAGCGTCAGTTCGTGGCTGCGCAGGTCGCGCGTCACCGCGCGGCGAATGCGCGGCAGGGTGCGGCCGAATTCGCGCATGCGGTCGAACTTCTGCTGTTCGCGCCTGGCCTGCCAGTCGGCGTGGTAGCGGTACTGCTTGCGGCCCCGCGCATCGCGCCCCGTGGCCTGCAGGTGCCCGCGCGCGCTGGGGCAGATCCACACCTCGGTGTAGGCGGGTGGAATCGCCAGGCGCTTGATGCGGTCCAGCTGCGCGGCGTCGCGGATCGCGCGCCCGGTGGCGCTCAGATAGGCAAAGCCCTTGCCTCGGCGCACGCGGGTCCAGCCGGGGGTGTCGTCCTGCGCGTAGGTGAGTGGGGCGGGCATGGTGCCAGTGTCCGCGCCCCGCGCGCGGCGTGTGTCGGCGCCGTCCGTATGGTGTGTAGGAAGGGGCCGTCAGCCCCGGCCCACGAACGGCATCTGGCTGGCCATCACCGTCATGTTGAGCACATTGGTGGACAGCGGCAGGCCCGCCATGTAGCGCACGGCCTCGGCCACGTGCGCCACGTCCATCATGGGTTCGGTGGCGATGGTGCCGTTGGCCTGGCGCACGCCCTGCGTCATGCGGGCCGAGAGCTCGGTCAGCGCGTTGCCGATGTCGATCTGGCCGCACACGATGTTGTAGGGCCGGCCGTCCAGCGCGATGGTCTTGGTCAGGCCCAGCACCGCGTGCTTGCTCGCCGTGTAGGGGCAGCTGAAGGGGCGGGGCGCGTGGGCCGAGATCGAGCCGTTGTTGATGATGCGCCCGCCCTGCGGGGTCTGCCGGCGCATCAGGCCGAAGGCGGCGCGCGCGCAGAGGTAGACGCCGGTCACGTTGGTGTCGATCACGTCCTTCCAGCGCTCGACCGGCAGCTCGTCCATGGGCACGGCCGGCGCGTTCACGCCCGCGTTGTTGAACAGCACGTCGAGCCGCCCCATAGCGCTGTTCGATCTGATCGAACAGCGCCTGCACGCTGTGCTCGTCCCGCACGTCGGCGGGGATGGCGACCGCGTTGGGCCCACCCGCTTGCGCCACCGCCGCCAGCGGCTCGGGGCGGCGCCCGGTGAGCACGACGTGGTAACCGTCCTTCAACAAGCCGAGCGCCACGGCGCGGCCGATGCCGCTGCCCGCGCCCGTGACCAGGGCGATCTTGGAAGTTGTCTCTGAAGCCATGCGAATCCTTGGGGAGTGGAGGTGGATGGGGCGAGGGCCATGTTAATCGGCGGTCCGGGCGCTCTATCACCTGGGCTCCGGGAAAACCCCGGTGCTTATGCCAACCAACGGATATATAACAACAATGTTGGTATATCTCGATATCGGGTGTATCGACACGCGTCGAACCGGAACACGGCATCACAAACAGGAGACAAGTCATGAATCGAACACTCGCATCGCATGTGCGCCTGGTCACGCTGGCGGCGGGCTGCCTGCTGGGCGGCGCGTCCGCTCTGGCGCAGGACGCCTTCCGCATCGCAGGCATCGTGCCGCTCAGCGGCGCCTGGGGCATCGTGGGAGAGAACATGCGCCGAGGCGCCACCATCGCCTTCGAGGAGCGCAACAACCGCGTGCTGGGCAAGCCCATCGAGGCGGTGTGGGAAGACACCGAGACGTCCACCCAGGTGGCGGTGCAGAAGACCACGCGGGTCCTGGCGCGCGACACGCACACCCTGTTCGGCGAGGTGAGTTCGGGCTCCACGCTGGCGATCATGAAACTCACCGAGCAGCGCAAGGTGCCGCAGATCATTACGCTCTCGGCGGACGACCGCATCACCGGTGCCGACAAGACGCGCTACGCCTTCCGCACCTCCAACACCGTTGCGCATGGAGAACCGCATGATCGGCGAGTTCGCCAAGCGCCAGGGCGTGAAGAAGGTCTACGGCATCGTGTCGGACTACCAGGTGGGCCGCGACATGTGGGCCTCGCTCAAGGCCGACATGGAGAGCAAGGGCATCGCGATCGCGGGCATCGACTTCACGCCGATCGGCACCAAGGACTACGCGATCCTGCTGGACAAGGCGATGAAGTCCGGCGCCGACGGCCTGGCGCTCATCGTGGTGGGCGGCGACACCGTGACCTCGCTCAAGCAGGGCGGCGACGTGGGCCTGGCGAGCAAGATGAAGGTGATGGGCACCATGCTGATGGACGAAACACAGGGCCAGTCGGTCGGCGCCGGCGGCGCGCTCGGTGTGCATTCCACGCTGCGTTACCACTTCACCCAGGACACGCCGCGCAACAAGCGCTTCGTGGCCGCCTACCGCGCGAAATACGGCGAGCTGCCCAGCCAGTACGCGGGCGAGGCCTACGACGGCATGAGCTGGTGGCTCGACGTGGTCGAGAGCACCGGCGTGTGGGACAAGGAAAAGTGGGTCGACGCGTTCAGGAACAGCGTGCGCAACGACTCGGTGGAGGGCGCCAAGCGCATGCGCGCCTGCGACAACCAGGCCGAGCAGGTGGGCCTGTTCGGCACCGCCGTCGCCGGTGGCGCGGGCCAGCCACCCGTCACGATGAAGGTCACCGAAACCTTCACCGCGCAGGACCTCTTCAAGCCCTGCCAGTGAGCGGGCCCGCACCGGCGAGCGAGCAACCTCCATGTCCACCTTCGTCATCGGTCTGAGCATCGGCATGCTGCTGTTCCTGCTGGCCGCGGGGCTGACGCTGATCTTCGGCATGCTGCGCATCATCAACTTCGCGCACGGCGCGCTCTACATGCTGGGGGCCTACCTGGCGTTCCAGATCGCGTGGTGGGCCGGTTTCTGGTGGGCCATCGCCCTGGTGCCGGTGCTGCTGGCGCTGGTGGGGGTGCTGATCGAGCGGCTCACGCTGCGGCCCATCTACTCGGCGCCGCACGAGTTCCAGCTGCTCATCACCTTCGGGCTCATTCTGGTGCTCGAAGAAGTGGTGCGCGCCACCTGGGGGCTGAGCGGCAAGAGCATCGCGGTGCCGCCGTGGTTGTCGGGCAGCGTCGCGCTGTTCGACACGGACGTCTCGCGCTACCGCCTGTTCGTCATCGCCGTCGGCGCGGCCACCATGGCCGTGCTGCTGCTGGGCATCGAGCGCTCGCGCATCGGGCTGGTGATCCGTTCGTGCAGCACGCACCCCTTGATGGCCGCCACCCTGGGGGTGCGTGTGGACCGCGTGCGCACGGCGGTGTTCGCCGTGGGCGCGGCGCTCGCCGGCCTGGGCGGCGCCATGGCCGGGCCGATGCTGCCGATCCAGCTGCAGATGGGCGGCACCATCATCCTGGACTGTTTCATCGTGGTCATCATCGGTGGCCTGGGCAACATCCGCGGCGCCATGGTGGGCGCGCTGCTGATCGGCATGACCCGCGCCTTTGGCCAGCAATACCTGCCCGACTGGATCGACACGCTGACCTACGCCGTGCTCATCGCCACGCTGCTGCTGCGGCCGCAGGGCCTTTTCAGCAAGAAGGAGCGACTCGCATGAGCCGTATCGAACGCCTGGACATCCGGCTGTGCCTGCTGGCCATCGCCATCCTCGTGGCACTGCGCATCGGCACGCGCGACGAGGGCATTCTTTTCGTCGCCTGCCTGGTCATGGTGTGGTCCATCTTCGCGCTGGCTTACGACCTGGTGTTCGGCACCACGGGCATCCTCTCCTTCGGCCACGCCGCCTACTTCGGCATGGGCGCCTACGGCATGGCCTGGGCGCAGATGCACGGCGGCCTGCCATTCAGCCTGGGTCTGGTGGCCGCCGCGCTGCTGGGCGCGGCCTGCGCCTGGGCCGTGAGCCTGATCGGCAGCCGCATCACCGGCCTGTTCTTCTCACTGCTCACGCTGATGCTGGCCGAGCTCATGTCCATCCTCATGCTCACGCGCCTGCGTGGCCTCTCCGGCGGGGTGGACGGCCTGCCCGGCGTGGCGCGGCCGGCCTGGGGCGAGATCGACTTCTTCCACAACGCCAACTTCTTCTGGGTCGTGTACGTGGTGTTCGTGGCCGTGGTGCTGGCTTGCTGGGTGCTGCGCCGTTCGCCGCTGGGGCAGGCCTGGCAGGCGGTGCGGCAGAACCCGGTGCGCGCCGAGCAGCTCGGTTTTGGCGTGCGGCCGTTGCGCCAGTCCGCCATGGCCGTCTCCGGTGCGCTCTCGGGCGTCGCCGGCGGCCTGCTGGCCTCGTTGATGATGTACACCGGCCCGCAGATGCTGAACTGGAAAACCTCGGGCGACGTTCTCATCATGACACTGCTCGGTGGCAGCGGCACGCTGCTCGGCCCCATCGTCGGCGTGGCGTTCTTCGAGGTGCTGCGCGAAGTGCTCGCGGCCTATTCCGACTACTGGTACGGCCTGGTGGGCCTGGTGTTCATCCTGTGCACGCTCTTTCTGCGCAAGGGGCTGGCCGGTACCGCACTGCACTGGTGGAGCCAACGATGAAGACCGCTACCCAGGCGCCAGCCATCGCGTGTTCGGGCATCACGGTCGAGTTCGACGGCTTCGTCGCCCTCAACAACGTGGCGCTGGACGTGCCCACGGGCAAGACCGTGGGCCTCATCGGCCCCAACGGCGCGGGCAAGACCACGCTGCTCAATGCCATCAGTGGCCGCGCGCCGCTCAAGTCCGGCCGCATCGAACTCTGGGGTGATGAGATCACGCGCCTCTCGGTCGCCGCGCGCACGCGCCGGGGCCTGGGGCGCAGCTTCCAGATCATCAACATCTTCCAGGAGATGACCACCTTCGAGAACCTGCGCGTGGCCGCGCAGCCGCCGCGTTTTCGCCTGCAGCCCTTCTGGCGGCCGGTGGACCGGTGGGGCGAGCTGGGCGAGCGGGCGCGCGAGGTCGCGTCCGTCGTCGGCCTGTCCGATGTGCTGGACCGGCCCGTTGCGCACGCTCAGTCACGGCCGCCAGCGCGCGGTGGAACTCGGCCTGGCGCTCATGGCCGACCCGCGCGTGTTGCTGCTGGACGAGCCGCTGGCCGGTGTGGGGCACCACGAGATCGCCGCCACGCTGGAGCTGATCGAACGCGTGCGCGAGCACCGCACCGTGCTGCTGGTGGAACACAACATGGACGTGGTCATGAAGCTGTCCGACGAGATCGTCGTGATGATGGGTGGCGAGGTGCTCATGCGAGGCACGCCCGCCGAAGTGCGCGCCGACCCGCGCGTGAAGCGTGCCTACCTGGGCGACGACAACCGCCAGGAGGTGGCCCATGCTTGAGTTGAAGAACGCCGACGTGTTCTACGGCAAGGCGCAGGCCTTGCACGGCGTCTCCATCGCCTGCGCGCCCAACGAAGTGCTCGCGCTGGTGGGCCGCAATGGCGCGGGCAAGTCCACCACGCTGCGCGCGATGATGGGGCAGATTCCCCTGTGGCAGGGGCAGCGCGAGCTCGATGGCCAGGACATCACGGGCCTGTCGCTGCCCGATTCGAGCCGGCGCGGCATCGCGCTCGTGCCCGACAGCCGGGACATCATCAGCGGCCTGAGCGCCGAGGAAAACCTCTTGCTCGCCAGCCTGAGCCATCCGCCCGGGCATTGGACCATCGAGCGCGTGTACGCCCTGTTTCCGCGCCTGCGCGAACGGCGGCTGGCGCAGGGCACGTCGCTGTCCGGCGGCGAGCAGCAGATGCTGGCCATTGGCCGCGCGCTGCTCACCAACCCGCGTTACCTGCTGCTGGACGAGCCCACCGAAGGGCTCGCGCCCGTCATCATCGAGCAGATCGTGGCGGCCATCGAGTTCGTGAGCCGCGCCGGTGTGTCGGTGCTGCTGGTGGAGCAGAACTTCCGCGTGCCCCGGCGCGTCGCGCAACGCTTCTGCCTGCTCGACAGCGGGCGCGTGGTGTGGAGCGGCGGCCGCGACCAGATCGACGACCGGCTGGAGGCCATGCTCTCCGGCCTGCAACACGAGATCCCCGCATGAACCTGCCGAACACCGCGCGCGCCGCCCCGCTGGCCGCCGACGATCCCCGCTCGCAGAACCCGCAGCTCGAAGACCTGGTGAACTTCGTCGGCTACCGGCCCCACGCCCTGCTCACCATGGCGCGCAAGCCCGGCGTGCTGCCGGCGGTGCTGGGCTTGGTGCAGACCACGCTGCGCGGCGATGGGTTGATCGAGCCCGGCCTGCGCTTTCTGCTGGGGGCCGAAGCCTGCCGGGGCGCGCGCTGCGCCTACAGCGCCGTGCATGTGGTGCACGCCGCGCAGCACGCGGGCGTGGGCTGGGCGGCCTTGGCCGCCTTGCCCGAGTACCTCGACAGCGCGCACTTCGGCGAACGCGAACGCGCGGCCCTGCGCATCGCCAGCGCGGGCGCCACGCTGCCCGTGGGCGATGCCAGCCAGGCGTTCGACGAGGCGCGCCGGCACTTCGCCGAGGACGAGCTGATCGAGATCGTCTCCATCGTGGCCTTGTTCGGCTGGTTCAACCGCTGGAACAGCCTGATGCGGACCACCCTCGAACCCGAGCCCGCCCAGGCGCTGCATCATGTAGGCTGGTTGCAACAACTGTGGAAGGAAACCCACCCGTGAGCCTGGCCGATACCGCCCCCAAGACCCGCCGGACCCGCCCACCCAAAGCGGCCCCCGACACGCAGGCCCAGGCGCCGGGGCTGGACGCCGAGCGCGCCGCGATGCGCACGCTGGAACTGGTGTTCTTCGTGCACCTGCAGATGGCCGATATCGCCGACCAGGTGCTGATGGACCACGGCCTGGGCCGTCCCCACCACCGCGTGCTCCACTTCGCGGGACGCACGCCCGGCATCACCGTGGGCTCGCTGATGTCGCTGCTGCGCATCAGCAACCAGGCCCTCTCGCGCACCACCAACCAGCTCACCACCATGGGGCTGCTGGAACAGCGCTACAGCACCGAAGACCGCCGCGTGCGCCAGAACTACCTCACCGCCGACGGGCAGGCCTTGCTCGGTTTGCTCACGCAGCGGCAGATCGCGCTGATCGGGCAGGCGCAGGCGCGGCTCTCCAAGGCGGAGATCGAAGGCATGTGGAACGGCCTCTCCGTCATGGTGCGGCCGGAAGACATGGCCTGGGTCACCACGCATCCCTTCGACCTCCCGACACCACCCTGACCCACCCCGACACCACCGAACATGTACAGCGAGATCCACAACCCCCGCCGCTGGCTGCTGAGCGCCGCGCTCAAGGAACGGGCCACCCGGTCGCCCGACGCCCCCTGGCTCACCGACAGCGAGGGTGCGAGCCTCAGCTTCGGGCAGGCGCACACCCACAGCCTGCGCGCGGCCGGCTTCTTCGAGCGCCTGGGCGTGCGGCGCGCCGACCGCGTCGGCGTGTTCATGTTCAACGGCTGCGACTTCGCCACCGCATGGATGGGGCTGGCCCACCTGGCCGCCACCACCGTGTTCCTCAACACCGAGCTGCGCGCCACGTTCCTGCGGCACCAGCTCGTCGACTCCGCGCTGGGTTGCGTGGTGGTCGATGCCGAGCTGCTCGGCGCGCTCGCCGACATCGCCGACGAGGTGCCCGACCTGCGCACCGTCATCGTGGTGGGCGGGCCGTCCAGCGCCAGGCTGCCCGAGCGCTGGCAGGTGCTCGCCTGGCCGGACTGGGCCCAGCAGCCCGACTGGGACGGCCCCGGCCCCGCGCCCGAAGACATCGCCTGCATCATGTACACCTCGGGCACCAGCGGACCGAGCAAGGGCGTGCTCATGCCCCACGCGCATTGCGCGCTCTACGGCATCGGCACGATCCAGTGCGTGGAACTCACGGCGCAGGACCGCTACTACGTCAGCCTGCCGCTGTTCCACGCCAACGGCCTGCTCATGCAGCTGGGCGCCACGCTGCTGGCCGGCATCCCCGCCTTCGTGCGCCGCCGCTTCAGCGCCAGCGCCTGGCTGGCCGACGTGCGCGAACACGGGGCCACCGTGACCAACCTGCTGGGCGCCACCGCCGGTTTCATCATCCACCAGCCGCCCTCGGCGCAGGACCGCGAGCACTCGCTGCGCGCCGTGCTCACCGCCCCGAACCTGGCCCAGCACGAGGCCGCCTTCCGCGAGCGCTTCGGCGTGAAAGACATCGTCTCGGGCTTCGGCATGACCGAGGTCAACATCCCCATCTGGGGCCGCATCGGCCGCTCCGTGCCCGGCGCGGCGGGTTGGACGCACGAACAGCACTTCGAGGTGCGCATCGCCGATCCCGAGACCGACGAGGCCCTGCCGCCGGGCCAGATGGGCGAGATCCTCGTGCGCCCCAAGGTGCCCTTCGGCTTCATGGCCGGCTACTTCAATGCCCCGGCCAAGACCGTGGAGGCCTGGCGCAACCTCTGGTTCCACACCGGCGACGCCGGCACCATGCGGGAAGACGGCCTGGTCACCTTCGTGGACCGCATCAAGGACTGCATCCGCCGGCGCGGCGAGAACATCTCGGCCACCGAAGTGGAAGAGGTTGTGGCCGCGCTGCCGGGCATCGAGGAAGTGGCCGCCTACGCCGTGCCCTCGGACGTGCCGGGTGGCGAAGACGAGGTCATGCTCGCGCTCGTGCCCAAGGCGGGCGCCACGCTGGACGGTGCGGAGATCCTGCGCATCGCCAGCGGGCAACTGCCGCGCTTTGCCAAGCCGCGCTTCGTCAAGTTCGTGGAGGCCCTGCCCAAGACCGCCACCGGCAAGGTGCAGCGCGCGGTGCTGCGCAAGCAGGGCATCGAGGGCGCGCTGGACGTGCAACAGGGCTGAGGCACTCTCTCTCCATCAAGGCGCGTGACCCGTGCTCGTGGGGGCGGGCGTGGACGGCAGCTGGCTCAAGATCAGCAGCGTGATCACCGAGGTGGCCGCCATCACACCGAGCAGGGCGGTGAAGCCGGCCTGCTTGACCACCGGACCGATCAGCCACACCGCCAGCGAACTCGCGCCCAGCGACACCGCCAGGCGCATGCCCGAGACGCGGGAGCGCAGGCTGTCGTCGACGAAGCGCACGATCATCGCGTCGGTGAACGGGATGGCGCCGAAGATCGTCGCCATGAAGAGGAACTGCACGGCGTAGAAGGCCCAGCCGTCCAGCACCATCGACAAGCCCAGCAGCACGGCCTGCGCCGCGATGATGCTCACGTACAGCGACTTGAGCGCCACCCGGTCGATCAGGTGTCCCACGAGCAACTGCGTGAACGAGGCCACCGCGTAGATCGCGGCGAGCAGCAGGCCGATCTGCGCCGGGTCCTGAAGAAGGGCCTGCAGGCGATCGCTCAGCAGCTCGTAGTTGCTGTTGGTCGAGAAGTTGAACAACAGGCTGCCGCTGGTGGCGGCGATGGTCATCACCAGGAAGAGCCTGGCCATGGACACATCGGCCGGCGCCACGGTGGTGGCGGACTTCTTCTTCGCGGGCGCGGCCTGTTCGCGCGTGGCGAGCAGCGCGAAGGCCACGCCGAACAGCAGGCACAGGGCGCCCGGCACCGCGAACGCCATGCGCCAGCCGAAGTACTTCACCAGGAAGCCGGTGGCGACCGCCGCCACGGCCACGCCCAGGTTGCCCACCAGGCCGTTGATGCCGATGGTCCAGCCCGGGCGCGGCGCGCCCTGCACCAGCATGGGAATGCCCACCGGGTGGTAGATCGACGCGAAACAGCCCAGCAGCGCCAGCGCCAGCGCCATCTGCAGTGGCGTCTGCGTCGCGCTCACCAGCAGGGCCGCGCCACCCATGCCGAAGAAGAACACCAGCATCATGCGGCGGCGGCCCCACTGGTCGCCCAGCTTGCCCGAGGGCAGCGAGCCCACGCCGAAGAAAAAGAAGGCCGCCACGCTGTACGGCATCAGGTCCTCCCAGCGCGCCACGCCGAACTCGTGCGCGATCGTCGTCACGGCGGTGGCAAAAATCAGCAGGAACATGTGGTCGATCGCGTGACCGATGTTCAGCAGCCACTGCGTCGCGCATGGAATTTCGGGCAGGGCTGGAGGCGAGGGCGGGGTGCGTTGGCATACGTGAATGAAATGAAGGTCCGGCAGAGGATCAGGCAGGAAGGGCCTGTCAGAATTGTGGTGGAGGCGGCAACGCCTGTCTCGCGCTGAATGACCAACAACCATCTCAAAAGCGACATCGCCATCTCACCCCGGCCCCCGGCCCTTTCCGACGTGCTGGACGCGATCGACGCGCAGAACTCACCCATCTTCGCGCGCTCGACCGACTACCCCTCGGGCTGGCACATCGAACCGCACGCGCACGCCAAGCACCAGCTGATCTATGCCGTGCGCGGCGTCATGGTGGTGCAGGCGGAGGCCGGCCGCTGGGTGGTGCCGCCCACGCGCGCGATCTGGATGCAGAGGGGCATGACGCACGAGATCCGCTGCGTCGGCGAGGTGCACATGCGCAGCCTCATGGTGGCGCCGAAGGCCGCGCCCCGGTTGATGGACAGGACGCAGGCCGTCGCCATCTCGCCCCTGCTGCGCGAGCTGATCCGCGCCGCCATGGACGTGCCGCAACCCTACGCGCCAGGCACGCGCGACGGCCGCCTGATGCGCCTCATCCTCGACGAGCTGCGGGCCCTGCCGGTGCTGCCCCTGTACCTGCAGATGCCCACCGACCCCCGGCTGCTGCAGATCGCCGCGGTGCTGCAACGCCGGCCGGACGACCCGTCCACCATGGCCGACTGGGCACGGCGCCTGGCCATCGACGTGAAGACCATCCAGCGGCTCTTCATCAAGGACACCGGCATGACCTTCGCCCAGTGGCGACAGCAGGCGCGGCTGCTGCGCGCGCTGGAGCGATTGCGCAGCCGGCGAGAAGGTCATCGACGTGGCGCTCGCACTCGGTTACGAGAGCCCGAGCGCCTTCGCGGCCATGTTCCGCAAACACTTCGGTCAGACACCGAGCCAGTTTTTTCTGGAAGCCTGAACAGCGACGCGATGACGGAACCAGGCGGCCAGAGGAGGGTGGTGGAGACGAGGAGGATCGAACTCCCGACCTTCGCATTGCGAACGCGACGCTCTCCCAGCTGAGCTACGTCCCCAGAGGCCGAAATGGTAGCAAGAACGCTCAGTTCATGCCATTGCGGCGAGCCAATTCGACGAACAGCGCGGCGTGGTCCATGTCGGCCAGGCCGTGGTTCCCGGCCTGGGCGTAGAGCTGCTCGAACAGGCCGGTGATCGGCGCCTCGAAGCCGATCTCTGCGGCCGTTGCGCAGCGCGTTGCGCATGTCCTTCAACTGCACCGCGATCGCGGCGCGCTTGGTGAAGTCGCGTTCCACCATGCGCTGGCCGTGCACCTGCAGGATGCGGCTGTCGGCGAAGCCGCCGCTGATGGCCTGCCGGACCTTGCCCATGTCGGCGCCGCCTTTCTCGCACAGCAGCAGGGCCTCGGCCACCGCGCCGATGGTGATGCCCACGATCATCTGGTTGGCCAGTTTGGCGAGCTGGCCCGCGCCGTGCGGCCCCACGTGCACGGCCTTGCCCAGCAGTTCGAACGCCGGCAGCGCGCGCTCGAAGTCGGCCGCCTCGCCGCCAGCCATGATGGCCAGCGTGCCCTGCTCGGCGCCGACCGTGCCACCCGACACCGGCGCATCGAGGTGGCGCACGCCCTGGCTGGCGAGCCGCGCCGCGTGCTCGCGCGCCTGGCGCGGCTGGATGGACGACATGTCCACCACCAGCGTGCCGGGCCGCAGGCCGGCGGTGGTGCCTTGCTGGAACAGCACGTCCTCCACCACGCCGCCGTGTTCGAGCAGGGTGATCACGAGGTCGGCCTGGGCCACGGCCTCGGCGGGCGTGTCGGCCACGGTGGCGCCGAAGGGCTGGAGCCGCTCGGCCTTGGCGCGCGAGCGGTTCCACACGCTGACCTGGCAACCGGCTTCGCAGAGGCGGCGCGCCATGGGAAAGCCCATCATGCCGATGCCGAGCACGGCGATGCGGGTGGGCAGGGGTGGGGTGCTGGTGGTGTCGGTGTTCACGTGCGGGCCTGGGGATGGGGATGAAAGGGTGCCGGCAGGATACGTGCCCGGCATGGCAATGGGTCACATTCTTGGCAAAAACCCCATGACACAATGCGCGCGATGAAGACCACAGCCCCCTACGACGCCGAATGGCTCGAGCGCGAGTACAACAACCGGGCCCGGGTGCCGGAACACCCGGTGCATTTCGAGCGTTGGGCGCGCGACTCGGCGGTGGCCCGTGAAGGTGGTCGTGCCTTGATCGATGTGAGCTACGGCCATGGGGCGGGCGAGACGCTGGACATTTTTCCCGCGCCGCGCCAGGCCGGCAAACCACCGGCGCCGGTGCTGGTGTTCATCCACGGGGGCTGGTGGCGCAGCCTGGACAAGTCCGACCACTCTTTCATCGCGCCGCCGTTCGTGCAGCGCGGGGCCTGTGTGGTGGTGCCGAACTACGCGCTGTGCCCGGCGGTGACGATTCCCGAGATCACCTTGCAGATGGTGCGTGCGCTGGCCTGGGTGCACCGCCACATCGGGGCGCATGGTGGGGACCCGCACCGCATCACGGTGGTGGGGCATTCGGCCGGTGCTCATCTCGCGGCGATGATGCTGGCGTGCGACTGGTCGCTGGTGGGGGACGACCTGCCGCTGGCTTTGGTGAAGAACGCGCTGGGCATGTCGGGTCTGTACGACCTGGAGCCGGTGATGCACACGCCATCGGTGCAGGCGTCTTTGCGGTTGTCGGCGGAGCAGGTCGGCCAAGGCCAGTCCGTCGCGTCTGCCCGCGCCGTTGGTGCGCGAGGGGCGTGGGCAGTTGACGGCCATGGTGGGGGCGCTGGAGAGCAGCGAGTTCCTGCGCCACAACCGGTTGATCCAGTCGGCTTGGGGTGAGCGGGTGGTGCCGGTGTGTGAGGCGCTTCCGGGCCTCAACCACTTCAGCATCGTGGATGCCTTGGCCGATCCTCGGCAGCGGTTGCATCAGGCGGTGCGGTCGCTTCTCTCCGTCTGAGTTTTTTTCTCTCTCCGGGTGACGCCGGTCCTCGGCGAGCGGGGTGGCCGGCTCCGCTCATGTCCCCCGAACCGGCTGCGCCGGTTCTCCTCCTTTACTTCGCTGCGCCGGCCACCCCGCTCGCCGAGGACCTCGTGGTACTCGGTCCGTGGGCGTGCCAGCATTGCTTCGGCTCAGGAGTGCCGGGCGTTCTGCGCAGCGGGGTAAAGGAGGAGGCGGCACCAGCCGCCGGGGGACACCCACGGAGCAGAGCGCCGGACGCTCCCGAGCCCGCGAAAGCAGGGCGCGCGAAACGCCCCGAAAGAGATCACATCAAGAGGTGCTCACCCGCGTTGTCCCCACCCAGGATCACGTAGTTGACCTTGCGGACATCCATGAGCTTGGTGCCACCGGCGTAGCTGATCGAGCTCTGCACGTCCTGCTCCATCTCCACCAGCGTGTCCGCCAGCGAGCCCTTGATCGGCTCCAGGATGCGCTTGCCCTCCACGTGCTTGTACTCGCCCTTGTTGAAATCGCTGGCCGAGCCGTAGTACTCCTTGTAGCGCACCCCGTCCTCTTCCACCGTCAAACCCGGCGACTCCTCATGGCCCGCGAACAGCGAACCGATCATCACCATCGACGCCCCGAAACGGATGCTCTTGGCAATGTCGCCATGGCTGCGGATACCGCCGTCGGCAATGATCGGCTTGGTCGCCACGCGCGCGCACCACTTCAGCGCCGACAACTGCCAGCCACCCGTGCCGAAACCCGTCTTCAGCTTGGTGATGCACACCTTGCCCGGGCCCACGCCCACCTTGGTCGCGTCCGCGCCCCAGTTCTCCAGGTCGATCACCGCCTCCGGCGTCGCCACGTTGCCCGCGATCACGAAGGACGCCGGCAGCTTCTCCTTCAGATAACGGATCATGTTCTTCACGCTGTCGGCATGGCCGTGCGCGATGTCGATCGTGATGTACTCCGGCACCAGGCCTTCGGCCACCAGCCGGTCCACCGTCGCGTAGTCGGGCGCCTTCACGCCCAGCGAAATCGAGGCGAATACGCCCTCGGCGCGCATGTCGCGCACGAACTGCACGTTGTCCAGGTCGAACCGGTGCATCACGTAGAAGTAACCGTTCTTCGCCAGCCAGGTGCAGATCGGCACGTCCACCACCGTCTTCATGTTGGCTGGCACCACCGGCAGGCGGAACTTGCGCCCGCCCAGCTCCACGCCGGCGTCGCATTCCGAACGGCTCTCCACGCGGCACTTGCGCGGCAAAAGCAGGACGTTGTCGTAGTCGAAGATTTCCATTTTGAAACCAAGCTCCAGAAAGCTGTTGTTGAACAGGTGAGCGCTTGGTCTGGCCGGCTTCTCTGGCGATGAGCCAAAAAAAACCGGGCGCAAGAAGCTTGGGCCCGGTGCCCGATTGTAGACGCCCCGGAGAACCCGGGTCGGCCCGCCGGTGAAGCCCTTTTGTTATGAGGTGTATACGGATGCCGGTATGGCCCGCCGGAGGGCGGGCCGCTTCCTACAATCGACCCATGCTGTTCGAAGACCCCGTCGCCCCCTCCGCCTCCCCGCTGCTCGCGGGCCTCAATGCCGAGCAGTCGGCCGCCGTGCTGCTGCCAGCCGAGCATGCGCTCATCCTGGCGGGGGCGGGGTCGGGCAAGACGCGGGTGCTCACCACCCGCATCGCCTGGCTGCTGCAGAGCGGCCAGGTCTCGCCCGGGGGCATCCTGGCCGTGACCTTCACCAACAAGGCCGCCAAGGAAATGATGACGCGCCTCTCGGCCATGCTGCCCATCAACGTGCGCGGCATGTGGATCGGTACCTTCCACGGCCTGTGCAACCGCTTCCTGCGCGCCCACCACAAGCTGGCGAACCTGCCGGCCACCTTCCAGATCCTGGACACGCAGGACCAGCTCTCGGCCATCAAGCGGCTGTGCAAGCAGTTCAACGTGGACGACGAGCGCTACCCCCCGAAGCAGATCCAGTACTTCATCAGCGGCTGCAAGGAAGACGGCCAGCGCCCGCGCGACGTGCCCGCGCGCGACGAGGAAACGCGCAAGAAGATCGAGCTGTACGCGCTCTACGAAGAGCAGTGCCAGCGCGAGGGCGTGGTGGACTTCGGCGAGCTCATGCTGCGCAGCTACGAGGTGCTGCGCGACAACGACCCGGTGCGCGAGCACTACCAGCGGCGCTTCCGCCACATCCTGATCGACGAGTTCCAGGACACCAACCGCCTGCAGTACGCCTGGATCAAGATGTTCAGCGCGCCGCCGCTCGAAGGCCTCACCTCCCCGGGCAACGCGGTGTTCGCCGTGGGCGACGACGACCAGAGCATCTACGCCTTCCGCGGCGCGCGCGTGGGCAACATGGCCGACTTCGTGCGCGAGTTCAATGTGCGCCACCAGATCAAGCTGGAGCAGAACTACCGCAGCGTGAGCAACATCCTGGACTCGGCCAACCAGCTCATTAGCCACAACACGCACCGCCTGGGCAAGAACCTGCGCACCGACGCGGGCGCGGGCGAGCCGGTGCGCGTGTTCGAGGCCACCAGCGATTTCGCCGAGGCGCAATGGATGGTGGACGAGATGAAGCAGCTCGCGCGCGAAGGCATGCCGCGCAGCGAGATGGCCGTGCTCTACCGCAGCAACGCGCAAAGCCGCGTGGTGGAGACCGCCTTGTTCAACGCCGCCGTGCCGTACCGCGTGTACGGTGGCCTGCGCTTCTTCGAGCGCGCCGAAATCAAGCACGCGCTGGCCTACCTGCGGCTGCTGGAGAACGCTCACGACGACACCAGCTTCCTGCGCGTGGTCAATTTCCCGCCGCGCGGCATCGGCGCGCGCAGCATCGAGCAACTGCAGGACGTGGCGCGCGCCTCGGGCTGTTCATTGCACGACGCGGTGAGTGCCGTCACCGGCCGTGCCGGCGTGGCCGTGAGCGCCTTCGTGGCCAAGCTCGACGTGATGCGCGAGCAGACCGAAGGGCGCACGCTGCGCGAGATCATCGAGCTGGTGCTGGCCCACAGCGGCCTGATCGAGCACTACCGGGGCGAGCGCGAAGGGCAGGACCGGGTGGAAAACCTGGAGGAACTGGTGAACGCGGCCGAGAGCTTCGTGAGCATCGAAGGCTTCGGCCGCGATGCCGTGGCCCTGCCGGTGGACGAGCTGGGCAAGCCCCTCACGCAGAGCCCGGTGAGCCAGGGACTGGACCCGAACCTGCCGGTGGTGGACGAACCCCTGGCGCCCGACGCCGAAACCGGCGAGACGCTCAGCCCGCTCGCGGCCTTCCTCACGCACGCCGCGCTGGAGTCCGGCGACAACCAGGCCCAGGCCGGGCAGGACGCGGTGCAGCTCATGACGGTGCACGCGGCCAAGGGCCTGGAGTTCGACTGCGTGTTCATCACCGGCATGGAAGAAGGCCTGTTCCCGCACGAGAACTCGATGAGCGACCGCGACGGCCTGGAGGAAGAGCGCCGCCTGATGTATGTGGCGATCACGCGCGCGCGCAAGCGCCTGTACCTCAGCCATTCGCAGACGCGCATGCTGCACGGCCAGACGCGCTACAACCTCAAGAGCCGCTTCTTCGACGAGCTGCCCGAGGAATGCCTGAAGTGGCTCACGCCGCCGCAGCCGGCCTGGTCCGCGCCCATGGGCGGCGGTGGTGGGGGTCAGTGGCAGAACGGGCGGCGCGGTTTCGGCGGTGCACCGGCCGCGCTCCAGCCTTCGTGGTCACCGGGCTTCAAGGAGCGCGGCGATCCCAAGGGCCTGGGTCAGACCGCGCCCGAGCCCGACCGGGGCACCGAGATCCGCGCCGGCCTGGCCGTGTTCCACAACAAGTTCGGCGAGGGCAAGGTGCTGGCGGTGGAGGGCGCGGGCGACGACGCGCGCGCGCAGGTGAACTTCACGCGCCACGGCACGAAGTGGCTGGCCCTCAGCGTCGCCAAGCTCACCCCGATCTGAACCCTGCCGTTCAGGTGCCGACCACGCCGCCGTCGTTCTTCGTGATCACGATGGTGGCGGAACGCGGGCGCTTGCCCGCGCCGTAGCCCGCGCTCGAAGGCCACTGGCTCTCGAACTTCGTCGGGTCGTTCACGTCGGCCATCTTGGTGTTCTCGCCTGCGTGCTGGATGTTCACGAAGATCGCGCGGCCGTCGGGCGTTTCGGTGATGCCGGTGATCTCCGCGCCCTTGGGGCCCACCAGGAAACGCTTGAGCGTGGCCGGGGTCTGCGCCTTGCCCACGTGCGTGGTCACTTGGCGGTCGCCATGGCTCAGGGTCTTGCGCGCGCCGTCGCCACGCTGACCGGGCAGGGCGGCCAGCAGCATGCAGTTGGTCTTGTCGGTGTAGGCGCCGTCGTCGGTCTGGATCCAGCACACGCCCGTGGCCTTGCTGAACACCAGGCCGTCGGGCGAAGAGAGGTCGTTCTCGTCGCTCAGGTTGGAGAGGTTGATGGTCGACTTGTCGGCATCCGCTTCGGCCGCGAAGAGGTAGATGTCCCACTGGAAGGCCGCGTCCGCCGGGGCCTTCTCGGCCAGGCGCACGATGTGGCCGTTCACGTTGCCCTTCTGTTCCTTGCCGGCTTTCAGGTCGGTGTAGGCGCGCGGGTTCGCGGCATCGGCCGTGGCCGGGGTGCGGTTGCTGTTGTTGGTGAGGGTGATGTAGACCTCGCCGTTCTTCGGGTTCACGCCGGCCCACTCGGGGCGGTCCATCTTGGTGGCGCCCACGGCGTCGGCCGCGAGGCGGGTGAAGATGGCGACGTCGGCCTCGTTCTTGAACTCGAAGTAGGAGCTGCCGGCGATCACCGGGTTGTCCATCGAGAGCTCCAGCCATTCGCCGCTGCCGTCGTCCTTGAAGCGCGCCACGAACAGCGTGCCCTTGTCGAGGTACTTGTCGCCGGCGGCCAGGCGGTTGGCGGGCTTGGCGTCGGCGGGGTCCCACTTGGCGGCCGAGACGAATTTGTAGATGTACTCGCCGCGCGAGTCGTCGCCCATGTAGGCCACCACCGGCTGGCCGGCGCTCACGCGCGCGAAGGTCGCGTTCTCGTGGCCCAGGCGGCCCAGCGCGGTGCGCTTGCGCAGCACGCTGGCCGGGTTGTAGGGGTCGAGTTCGACGATGTAGCCGAAGGTGTTCATCTCGTTGCGGAAGTCGTCCTTGGCGCTGGCGCCCACGGCGCCGTTGTTCCAGCGCGTGTAGGTGTCGCTGGCGCCGCCGCTTTCCCAGCCGTGGCGGCTGGCCGCGCCGGCCTTGCGGCCGTAGCGGTTGAGGGCCTGGACCTGCTTGTCCTTCTTGCGCGCGTCGTCGTCCTTGGCGTCGCGGAAGAAGTAGCCGAACCAGTTCTCTTCGCCCGAGATGTAGGTGCCCCAGGGCGTGCGGCCGGTGCCGCAGTTGTTGAGCGTGCCGCGCGCCTGCGTGCCGTCGGTGCTGAAGCGGGTCACCAGGTGTTCGCTGCCGCGCGCCGGGCCGTGGATGGCGACGGGCGTCAGGGTGGTCACGCGGCGGTTGAAGGTCGAGGCCTGCTTCGTGGCCCAGGCCTTGCCGTCGGTCTGCACCTCGACCACGGACAGGCCGTGGATCATGAGTTCCTTGTCGATCTCGGCCGCCGGGCGGGGCAGGGTGGCCGTGCCGCCGTTGGCGTGGATGAAGAAGGAGCTGAGCTTTTCGTCGGTGGTGGCTTCGTGGTTCATGGCCAGCAGGCCGCGCGAGGCGAAGCTGTCCGAGGGCTGGCCGGCCGCGTCCAGGCCGAACCATTCGATGCCGTCGTGGTGGTCACCGGCGCGCTGGCCGAAGTCGGTGTCGGTGCCGTCGTTCTTGAAGGCCGGGGTGCTGGCGGTGAGCGGGTCGCCCAGCGCGTAGATGACGCGCGCGGTGTAGCCCGGGGGCACGGTCACCTGGTCCGCCATGGTCTTGCGCAGCGGGGGTGAAGCCCAGGCTGTGCACCGGCGAGGCAGGGCCTGCGGTGGCGCAGCCGCTCAGGGCCGCCGCGCCGCCCAGGGCGGCGGTGCCCGCTGTGCCCACGCCGCCACGCAGCAGGCTGCGGCGGCTCAGGCGGGCCTGCAGCACGCTGTCGAAGGCGGGGTTGCTGCTGGTGTTGGAGTCTTCGTCGTTGAAGTGGTCGTGGGACATGGTGATTCTGATGGGGTGGGGGGTACCGGCGCATCATGTGCAAGACGTGTGAAAATTCCGTGACAGCCATGAACACGACCACCCCCATCACCCTCTTTCACAACCCCGCCTGCGGGACTTCGCGCAACACGCTCGCCCTGATCCGCGAGCGCGGCCTGGAGCCGCAGGTCATCGAGTACCTCAAGACCCCGCCCAGCCGCCAGACCCTGAAGCAGCTCGCGGCGGCCACGGGCGGTTCGGTGCGCACCATCGTGCGCACCAAGGCCGCGCCTTACGAAGAACTCGGTCTGGCCGATCCGAAGTGGAGCGACGAGCAGTTGCTCGACTTCATGGAGCAGCATCCCATCCTGCTGAACCGGCCCATCGTGGTCACGCCGCTGGGCACGCGCGTGTGCCGCCCGGCCGAGACCGTGCTCGAGATCCTGCCGCCGGCCTGATCAGCCGGCAGCCGCCGCGCGCCGCAGCAGGGCTTCGCCCATGCGGATGCGGTGGCCCGTGTCCACGCCCTCGCACAGGGCGAAGCCCGGTGGCGTGAACACCAGGATGGTCGAACCGTGTTCGAACCAGCCCATCTCCTCGCCCTTGTCGTAGCGCGCGTCGCAGGGCAGCTCGTGCGGCCCCCGGTATTGCGCGTTGAGCGCCACGTCCACCGCGCGCAGCCGCATGCTGGCCACCAAGATGGCGGCCACCGGCACCAGCAGCAGCGGCGTGCCGTCGGCCAGGCGCGCGTGCAGCGCGGCGCGCTCGTTCTTGCAGAACAGGCGCTCGATGCGTTGGAGCGCGATGGGGTTCACGTTCCAGGTGTCGCCGCTGTGGTAGGTCACGTGCTCCAGCGCCAGCGCGGCGGGCGCGTGGAAGCGGTGGTACATGCTGGAGGTGAGTCGTAAGGTGACATAGCTGCCGCCGCGCAGTGTGTCGATCATGGCGCGCGCGCGCGGATCGGGGCCCAGCAGGTCGGTGAGCGGGTATGGGAAGCCCTTGGCCTGGAACACCTGGGCGCCCGGGTCGTCGCCGATGCGCCCGCAGGCGCCCACGATGGCGTCGCAGGGGCTGGCCAGCACCTCGGGGCTCGGGTCGACCGGCCGCAGGCCTGGCTTGAGTTCGCGCACGAAGCAGTCGTGCAGGCTGTGGAACGAGGTCTTCTTCGCCTCGCTCAGGTCGATGTCGGTGAAGGTGCGCCACACCGCCATGGAAGCGTCGCGCACCCAGGGGTGGCGGATGCGGCTGAACCAGCCCATGAAGCGCGTGAGCGCCGCGCGCGGCACGCGGTTGGTGAGCAGGAAGTTGATGTCTTCGTTGAGCGCGAGGCGCTGCAGCTGTCTTGAAAGATTCATACGTGCGTCATGTGGGAGACCTACAAACGACACACATCAACCGCCCTGGAGCGCTTGCCGCATGTCCTACCTTCCTTACGCCTTGCCCCTGGGTTCGCTGGTGCTGGCCCTGCCGTACCTGCGGCAGCGCCTGCAGCTTTCGCGGGCCAAACACCGCTCGCTGGCCGGCCATTCGCGCATCGCCAAGCGCCTGGCGACCTGGTTGCCCGGCTACGCCTACGACGAGGCGCGTTTCTTCGATTGCGATGGCGCGCCGGGCGACATCGCCAAGCTGCGCCGCGCCTCGTTCGACACGCTCGCCGCCGGCTTCGCCCAGCGCTACGAGAAGACCCTGGCGCTGAGCGCCGAAGCGCGCGAAGGCCTGGCCGACCTGCAGTTCACCGGCAGTTACCGCGTGCCCTTCCAGTTCAGCCCCATCGTGCGCGAGCGGCTCAAGGTGGGCGCCTTCGTGCAGTCCGCCGAGGGCAGCCACGTGACCGACCTGGACGGCAACCGCTTCATCGACCTCACGGGCTCCTACGGCGTCAACGTGTTCGGCGTGGACTTCTACAAGGCCTGCATGGCCGAGGGCGCGCGCATCGGCGAGTCGCTGGGCCCGGTGCTCGGCGCCTACCACCCCTGCGTGGCGGACAACATCGCGCGCCTGAAGGCGATCTCGGGCCAGGACCAGGTGTCGTTCCACATGTCGGGCACCGAGGCGGTGATGCAGGCCGTGCGGCTGGCCCGCTACCACACGCGGCGCAAGAACCTGGTGCGCTTCTGCGGCGCGTACCACGGCTGGTGGGAAGACGTGCAGCCCGGCCCCGGCAACCCGATGCCGCCGCGCGAGACCTACACCCTGAAGGACATGGACGAGAAAAGCCTGCAGGTGCTGCGCACGCGGCGCGACATCGCCTGCGTGCTGGTCAACCCGCTGCAAGCCCTGCACCCGAACCGCAACGCGCCCGGCGACTCCACCCTGGTGGACGGCAGCCGCAGCGCGGGCTACGACCGCGCGGCCTACACCGCGTGGCTGAAACAACTGCGCGAGGTCTGCACCGAGCGCGGCATCGTGCTGATCTTCGATGAGGTCTTCCTGGGCTTTCGCCTCGCGCCCGGTGGCGCGCAGCAATACTTCGGTGTGCGCGCCGACCTGGTCACCTACGGCAAGACGCTGGCCGGGGGCTACCCCGTGGGCGTGGTCTGCGGCCGGGCCGATCTGATGAAGCGCTTTCGGCCCGAGCGCCCGGCCGACGTGTGCTTCGCGCGCGGCACCTTCAACGCGCACCCCTACGTGATGGGTGGCATGAACGCCTTCCTGCGCCGCCTGCAGACGCCGGAGATCCAGGCCTTGTACGAGGACCAGGACACGAAGTGGGACGCGCGCGCGAAGCGCTTCAACGACACCATGGCCGCCGAGGGCTTCCCGGTGCGCGCGGCGAACCTGCAGAGCATCTGGACGCTCACCTACACCGAACCCGGTCGTTACCACTGGATGCTCCAGTACTTCCTGCGCTGGCATGGGCTGGCCTTGAGCTGGGTGGGCACGGGGCGGCTGATCTTCGGTTTGAACCTGCACGACGGCGACTTCGAGGAGGTGCTGCGGCGCTTCGTGGCCGCCGCGCGGGACATGCAGACCCAGGGTTGGTGGTGGCGCGCGCCGGAACTGACGCACAAGGCGATCCGGCGCCAGGTGCTGCGCGAGATGTGGCAGCACCTGGGGCGCTGAGGGCTCAGCTGCGCTGGGCGATGCCGGGTCGATCAGCTGGCCGCGCATCAGGTACAGCGGCGCCTTGTAGTACAGCTTGATGTCGTGGAACGGGTCGGTGAGGATCTTGGTCATCCACACCAGGCCGGTCTTCACGTCAGCGATGAAGAACAGGTGCACGGTGCGGAACAGCAGGCCGCCCACGCCCAGCGCGAGCCACAGCGCGCCCACCTGGCGGATGAACGACATGCCGTCCGTGTGCGGCTCGAACAGGCCGAACACGCCGGGAGCGGCCCACACCAGCAGCGGCGTGCCGGCCCACAGGGCCATCAGCACCACCTTGCGGCGCAGGTTGTAACCGACCTTGATCTCTTCCTTGTGTTCGTGCGTGGCCTGGTTCACGTGGTCGTAGCCCTTGGGCTCGAAGAAGAAATGGCCGGCCTGGCGGCTGGTCATGGACACGAGCCAGGCGATCAGCGCCGACAGCACGGGGTCGGTCCACAGCAGGGCATAAGCCACCACGAAGCTCATGGCGCTGATGAAGTGCAGCGTCTGGTTGATGCGGCTGTGGTGGTAATAGCGGTGGTCGTCCCAGCGCTGGACTTCAAGGGTCTTGAAAAAATCGTTCACGGTGGCTCCAGAGGGTTGCTAGGGGTGGCGTCAAACGCCTGTCATGTTGGTTCGCGCGTGTGAAAACCCGGTGACAGCCGCGCGCTGTCATCAGACTGTTGCAATGCCCCGGGAAGATGGCCGCATGACCGAAGTGCACTTAGATCAGATCCTGGTGGAGGAATACCCGGCCAGCAGCCCCTCGATGCGCCTGTCGGTGGTGACCGAGACCTGGCCGCCCGAAATCAATGGCGTCTCGCTCACGCTCTCGAAGCTGGTGCAGGGCCTGTGCGCGCGCAACCACCAGGTGCAGCTGATCCGGCCGCGCCAGACGCGGGCGGACGAGGCGCTGCAGCACACCGGTTTCGAGGAATTGCTGATGCGCGGCATGCCGATCCCGCGTTACCCCGAGCTCAAGCTCGGCCTGCCGGGCAAGCGCGCGCTGATCCAGGCCTGGACGCTCAAGCGGCCCGACCTGGTGCACATCGCCACCGAAGGGCCGCTGGGCTGGTCGGCGCTGCAGGCCGCGCGCCGCCTGCGCCTGCCGGTCACGTCCGACTTCCGCACCAACTTCCATGCCTACAGCCAGCACTACGGCGTGGGCTGGCTGCGCAAGCCCATCGTGGCCTATCTGCGCAAGTTCCACAACCTCACGCGGCTCACCATGGTGCCCACCCAGGCGCTGCGCGCCGAACTCATGGCAGGGGGCTTCAACAACGTGCAGGTGGTCGCGCGCGGCGTGGACACGCAGCTGTTCCGGCCCGACCGCCGCAGCGAGGCGTTGCGCGCGCAATGGGGCGCCACCGCCAACAGCCTGGTGCTGCTGGTCGTGGGGCGCCTGGCCGCCGAGAAGAACCTGGACATGGTGCTGCGCGCCTTCGAGGCGATGCAGGCGGCCCACCCCGATGTGAAGCTGGTCTTCGTGGGCGACGGGCCTTTGCGCGAGAGCCTGCGCCAGCGCTGTCCGCAGGCGGTGTTCGCGGGCATGCGGCGGCACGAGGAACTGGCCACGTACTACGCCTCGGCCGATCTCTTCCTGTTCCCCAGCGTCACCGAGACCTTCGGCAACGTGACCATCGAGGCCCTGGCCAGCGGGCTGCCCGTGCTGGCCTTCGACACCGCGGCCGCGGCCGACTGGGTGCGGCACGAGGCCAACGGCTGGCTGGTGCCGCTGGGCGACGACGAGGCCTACCCGGCCCTGGCCGCCGGCCTGGCGCGCGATCCCGCGCGCCTGGCGCAGGCCAGCACGCTCGCGTGCGCCCAGGTGGCGCAGCTCGACTGGCAGCAGATCGCGCTGCAGGTGGAGGCGCTGTTCCTGCAGACGCTGGGCACGCCGGCGAGCCCGGTGGTCGCCGCGCGTCGCCACACCTTGCCCGCCGTGTGAAGGCTTGATGACAACGCGTTTGCCGAAGCGCGTTGCTCGGTCATTGCGACAGTCACGGAAGGGTCATGTGGGACACACACACTGCGGATGCATTTTTTTGTAACCCCGGAGCGACCATGTCCCACCACGATCCCGAAGAAAACCTCAACGACTCCCCGAACGAACACTTCCAGCAGGTGCTGGAACGCGCCACGCTGTCCCGCCGCAACCTGATCCGCGGTGGCGTGGGCCTGGCCGCCGTCTCGTCCATTCCCTTCCTGGCCGCGTGTGGTGGCGGCAGCGATGCGCCCGCTCCGGCCCCCGCACCCGCTCCGGCCCCGGGCCTGGGCTTCACGGCCATCGACAAGAGCCTGCTCGACGACGTGATCCTGCCCGCCGGCTACACCTACAAGGTGGTGCACGCCACCGGTGACCGCCTGGTCTCCAGCATCCCGGCTTACACCAACCTCGGTACCGAGACCGACGAATGGACCATGCGCGTGGGCGACCACCACGACGGCATGGACCTGTTCTACGTCAACGGCAGCGGCAACTACTCGGCCACAGAGACCACGCGCGCGCTGCTCGTGATGAACCACGAGAGCTCGGCCGATGCGCACTTCTTCCACCCCAGCGGCCAGACCTCGGGCGGCGTGGCGGGCAAGAAGTTCAGCCAGTTCGACAGCTGGGACCTGGGCGTGCGGCCCGAGCTGGAAGTGCTCAAGGAAATCAACCACCACGGCGTGTCGGTGGTGGAAGTGGGCAAGAACGGCGCTGGCCAGTGGGAATACAAGCTGGACTCGCTCTACAACCGCCGCGTCACCGGCCAGTCGCTCATGCGCATCGACGGCCCGGCCGCGCACCTGGCGGCCATCAAGAGCTTCATGGTGACGGCCTACGACACCACCGGCGCCACCTCGCGCGGCACGCTGAACAACTGCGGCCACGGCAAGACGCCCTGGGGCACCTACCTGGCTTGCGAAGAAAACTGGGCTGCCTATTTCTTCATGCCCGGTGGTTCGGTGGACGTGGACGCCAAGACCAAGGCCTCGCGCCTGCGTTATGGCGTGATGCGCGCGCCCAATGCCGGCGCCACCGCCGGCTCGCAAGGCTGGTCCAACACCGCCACGGCCGCCACCGACAACCGCTTCGGCCGCTGGGACGTGTCGGCACCCGGCGCCACCGCCGCGCAGGACTTCCGCAACGAGCCCAACACCTTCGGCTACATCGTCGAGATCGACCCGCTGACCAGCGGCACGCCCGCCAAACGCGTGGCCCTGGGCCGCTTCGCGCACGAGGCCGCGGTCTGTGGCATTCCGGTGGTCGGCCAGCCGCTGGCCTTCTACATGGGTTGCGATTCGCGCAACGAGTACATCTACAAGTTCGTCTCCGCCGCCGTGTGGCGCGCTTCCGACGTGGGCGGTGGCATGGCCGCCGGTGACCGCTACCTCAACGAAGGCAAGCTGTACGTCGCGAAGTTCAACGACAACGGCAGCGGCGAGTGGATCGAGCTCAACATCGCCAACCCGCTGATCAGCGGCTACGCCACCTACGTCTTCGCCAACCAGGCCGACGTGCTGATCAACGCGCGCCACGCCGCCGACGCCGTCGGCGCCACCAAGATGGACCGCCCGGAGTGGGGCGCGGTGAACCCGGCCAATGGCGAGATCTACTTCACCATGACCAACAGCAACGCGGCCAGCCGTCCGGTGACCGGCACCAACGGCGCCAACCCGCGTTCGTACGCCGACAACGACGGTCGCGCACAGACCGGCAACCCCAACGGCCACATCGTGCGCTTCAAGGAAACCGCCGGCGCGTCCTCGGCCACCTCCTTCAAGTGGGACATCTTCCTGTTCGGCGCGGAAGCCGATGCGGGCGCGAACATCAACCTCTCGGGCCTGACCGCGAAGAACGACTTCTCGTCGCCCGACGGCCTGTGGTTCAGCAAGGCCACCGGCATCTGCTGGATCCAGACCGACGACGGCGCCTACACCGACCAGAGCAACTGCATGCTGCTGGCCGCGATTCCGGGCGCGGTGGGCGATGGCAGTGCGATCACGGTGAACAACAGCCTGGGCGGTGTCAACGGCACGCAGAACACCTTCATCGGCGCCGCGCTGGGGGAGGCCAAGCTGCGCCGCTTCATGGTCTCGCCCAAGGGCGCGGAAGTCACGGGCATCACCGAGTCGGCCGACGGCCGCGCGATCTTCGTGAACATCCAGCACCCGGGCGAGAACACGCCCGCGCTGGGCGCCGGTCCGTTCGCTTTCCAGAGCCAGTGGCCGGGCAACTCGCCCAGCGCGCCTTACGGCCCGCTGGGCCGCCCGCGTTCGGCCACCATCGTCATCACCCGCACCGACGGCGGCGTGATCGGCCTCTGACGCCTTCGGGCGACTGAAGAAAAAAGCCCGGCTCTGCCGGGCTTTTTTTGTGCGTCAGCGGTGAGCCAGCCACGCCTCCAGCGGCCATCGCCGGCGGCCGCTGAGCCGGGCCGCCGCCAGGGCCAGCAGCCACAGGCCCAGGCAGCCCAGCACGGTCTGCAGCGTCGTGGGCGCCAGCGCCCAGCCCGCGCCCGAGAGCAGCACCAGGCAAAGGGCGCTGTGGCC
The DNA here is from genome assembly GCF_042697355.1 of Hydrogenophaga sp. UC242_50. NCBI lineage: Bacteria > Pseudomonadati > Pseudomonadota > Betaproteobacteria > Burkholderiales > Comamonadaceae > Hydrogenophaga > Hydrogenophaga sp. UC242_50. The sequence goes on along the minus strand of NZ_CP170553.1, from coordinate 4,452,437 downwards.
CACATACAGCGTGAGGGTGCGCTGCCCGAGCGGGGCGAGCCACCCGCACCAGCGCGCCCGGCCCCCATCGGACGCCAGGACCACGACCGCGAGGTAGCAAGCGGCCACGGGCAGCGCGATCAGGTCGCCGAGCGCCTCGATCCAGGGGTTGATGTCCGTCGCCGCGTCGTGCGCCGCCCAGGCCCAGCCATAGGCGATGCTCAGCACGAGCAAGGGCGGGCCGGCCAGCCGCAGCCCGCGCCGCCACAGCGGCCGCCATCGGCGGTGGGTCAGCAGCCGCAGGCGCGCCGCGGCCACCCCGCCCACCATGCACAGGTACATCACCGGCCCGCCGACGATCAGGGCCACGATCTGGATCACCGCGTAGAAGCCGGCGTTGAGCTGGAAGAAGGCCCAGGCGCCCTGGACGGTCGAGAGCGAGGGCGTGTCTGCCCGGGCCGGGCTGTCGGCGGCCACCAGGATGAACCCCAGCAACACCAGCTTGGCCAGCACCGCCCAGCCCAGTGCGCGCCAGAGGTGGCGGCGGAACGCGCCCCAGGGCAGGTGCAGGCGGCGCAGCAACGGCAGGCCGACCAGGGCGTAGAGCGTGAGGATGTCGCCGAAGTAGAGGAACGCGCCGTGGAAGATGCCCAGCTGCAGCAGGCGGCGCTGGCGCCGCTGGCCGCGCTGCAGCGCTTCGGCCCTGGGGCGGCCTCGGGCGGCGAGCCAGAGCGCCATGCCGAAGACGAAGGCCAGCGTGGTGTAGCCCTTGCCGTGCAGCAGGGCGGCCACGAGGCCCTGGGTCACCGAGGCCCAGGCGCTGTCGGGCGGGGTGCGAAAGCCCAGGGTCGGCCCCCAGGGCGCGGAGGCGTAGCCGATGGCGTTGACCACCAGCACCGAGATCAGGGCGAGGGCGCGCAGGGCGTCCGGCAGCGTCTCCCGGGGGCGTTGGAGGTTGTGGGGGGGCATGGCTCAGGCCCCGTCGACCGGCATCTGCGTGCCGGTCTTGAGCCGGCCCATGGTGACCAGGGTCTTGAAGCGCTTCACGTTGTGGTTCTCGAAGAACAGCTCTCGCGTGAGCTCGGTGTAGTGGCCCATGTCGCGCACCGCGAAGATCAGCACGAAATCGCATTCACCGGCGACGTAGTAACACTGCTGGATGAAGGGGCAGCGCAGGAAGGCCTGCTTCATGGCGTCCAGCAGGTCCATGCGCTCGTTCTCCACCTGCACCTCCACCACGATGGTGAGCGGGTAGCCCAGGGCCTCGGGCCGCACCTGCGCGGCAAAACGTTCGATCACGCCCTGCTCGGTCAGGCGCTTGATGCGGCGGTTCACCGCGGCGGCGGACAGGTGCACGCGCGCGCCCAGTTCGGCCTGCGGCATCCGGCAGTCTTCCTGAAGCAGGGCGATGAGTTGGCGGTCGAAGGCGTCCAGCGGGGCGGGGGCGGTCATGGCGGTGCGTCCAGCTTGCAATAACGTTGCGTTGAAGGCGCGAATTATCGAATCTGAATGCGCTGAATGGAAATAGCATTTCGTGTTCCAGCCGATACCGCTTTGTCCCGATGACCTCCTCCTCCAGTCCCGCCGACACGGCATCCGGCGTCGCCTACTCCCTCACCGCCTCGGTCCTGTTCGCGTTGATGTACTTCCACGCCACGCTGCTCGCGCCGCTGGGGGGTGCCGGCATCTATGGTTGGCGCATCCTGCTGACCGCGCCTTTCCTGGGCGCCTTCATCCTGCTGTCGCGGCGAGGCGCGGAGATCACCGAGCTCTGGCAACGCCTGCGCGAGCGCCCGGTGCTCTGGCTGGCCATGCTGCTGTCGTCCGCGCTGCTGGGCGTGCAGCTGTGGCTGTTCATGTGGGCGCCCATCAACGGCCATGGGCTGGACGTGTCGCTGGGCTATTTCCTGCTGCCGCTGACCCTGGTGCTCACCGGTCGCGTGTGTTTCGGCGAGCGCATCACGCGCTGGCAGCTGGTGGCCTGCGCGCTGGCCGCGCTGGGGGTGGTGAACGAGCTGCTGTACGCGCCCCGGGTGTCCTGGCCGGCCTTCGTGGTGGCGCTGGGCTACCCCTGCTATTTCGCGCTGCGGCGCGTGCTGCGCACCAACCACCTGGGCGGCATGTGGTTCGACATGGTGCTGAGCCTGCCGGTGGGGCTGTGGTTCATCGCCGCGCCGCTGCCCGAGGGCGCAGGCGCGCTGCGGCACCCGGTGCTGGGCATCCTCGTGCTGGGCGTGCTCAGCGCGGTGGCGCTGGCCTTCATGATCACGGCCAACCAGCGCCTCAAGCTGGGCCTGTTCGGCCTGCTGAGCTATGTGGAGCCGGCGCTGCTGGTGGTGGTGTCGCTGCTGCTGGGCGAGCGCATCGCGCAGAGCCAGTGGCTCACCTACGGCAGCATCTGGGCCGCGATCGGGCTGCTGGCCTGCGAAGGCCTGCTGAGCCTGCGCGCCCTCAGGCCGCAGGCCCTTCCTCGGTGACGAAGCTGTCGCGCACGGTGAACCAGATCGAGGTGTGGAACATGGCCGCCAGCAGCAGCACCATGGGGTAGATCACCAGGTTGAGCAGGGCGGTGCCGCCCAGCAGCACGGCCAGCAGGTTCATCACCACGCCGGCCATCATGATCACGGCCATCCAGCCCAGGCCGTAGAGCAGCATGGCGCCCTTGTTGGCCCAGCAGGCCATCAGGCTGAAGAACAGGCTCTTGAGCGGCGTCACCTTGTGCCAGTGCACCAGCGCGGGCGCGTGCCAGAAGGCCATGACCACCGGCACGTACAGCACCAGCGCGGCCCACAGGCCCGGGTTGTTGAACATGGCGCGCACCCGTTCGGGCGTGACCTCGCCATCGGGCAACTCCACCGCCGGCGCCACGTCGGGCGCGAACAGCGCGCCCACGCCGAACACCAGCATCAGGGCGGCGGCGTACATCGCGCCCAGGATGAGCATGGACCGGGTGTTCGCCGGCCCGGCGCGAAAGGCCGTCACCATGGTGGTCGGCATCGGGAAGCGGCCCTGCTGGGCCTCGCGGCTGGCGGCCATGAGGCCCAGCGTGGCCGCCGGCACCAGCGCGAGCGAGAGCAGGGTGCCGATGACCGGCACCAGCGACAGCACCGAGACCGTGGCCATGAACATGAAGAACAGGCCCGCCATCGCCAGAGGCTGGCGGAAGAAGGTCTGCGCTCCGAGCTTGACCCATTGGAAGCCGGTGCGGGCGGGAACGATGTGGAGTTTCATGCAGGGGGCGGGCTCAGGCGGACTGCAGCGCGTCGTCGCGCACCAGGGCCGCCAGGGCGGGGGTGTCGCGCACCCGGGCGCGCAGCACGCGCTCGAAGTGGCCGGGGTCGTGGGGCTGCAGCAGCGCCGCTTCGCGCGGCAGGTGCAGGTCCCACAGGCGGGAGATCCAGAAGCGCAGGGCGCCCGCGCGCAGCAGCGCGGGCAGCAGGCTGCGCTCGGCCGCCGTGAGGGGGCGCACCGCCTGGTAGGCCGCGAGCAGGGCGAGCGAGCGCGGCGTGTCCAGCGAGCCGTCGTGGTCCTCGTCGTGCAGCACGCACCAGTCGTTGAGGCAGACGGCGATGTCGAACAGGAAGGTGTCGCAGCCGGCGAAATAGAAGTCGAAGATGCCGGTGAGCACACCGTCCTCGAACAGGGCGTTGTCGCGGAACAGGTCGGCGTGCACCGGGCCGCGCGGCAGGGCCGCGTAGGCGGGGCCCTGGGCCACGTGGTTCTGGTAGGCCAGTTCCGAGCGCAGCAGATCGGCCTGGCTGGGGGTGAGGAAGGGCAGCACCACCGGCGCCGTCTCGTTCCACCAGGGCAGGCCACGCAGGTTGGGCTGGCTCATGGAGAACTCGCGCCCGGCCAGGTGCATGCGCGCGAGCATGGCGCCCACCGCCTCGCATTGCGCCACGCCGGGGGCCAGATCGCTCTTGCCGCGCAGCCTGGCCACCACGGCGGCCGGCTTGCCCTGCACCTTGAGCAGGATCTCGCCCTGGGCGTTGGCCGCCGGTGCGGGCACCGGAATGCCCCGCTCGGCGAGGAACTTCATGAGGTGCAGGTAGAACGGCAACTGCTCGAAGCCCAGGCGCTCGAACACGGTGAGCACATGCTCCAGCGTGGCGCCGTCGCGCTCGCTGGTCACGAAATAGTTGGTGTTTTCAATGCCACCCTGGATGCCCTTGAGGTCCGTGAGGTCGCCCAGTTGGAGGGTGTGCAGGAGGGCAGCGGCTTCGTCGAACGCGACTTCGGTGTAAACGGCCATGTGGCGGGAACGCTCAGAAATTCAGGATGCGCCAGCTGCTGCGCCCGGCGCTGCCGGTGCGCTTGCCGCTGTCGCCCGCGCCGGTCTGGCCGTTGTCGGGCTGGATCTGGTAGGCCGGGGCGCCGTTCTTGGGCTGCACCTCGATGCTCTGCGTCTGGCCGCCCACGCGCAGCTCGTCGATGCGGGTGAGTTTGTCCTCGTGCGTGATGCGCTCGATGTTGTCGCGCGGCGAGGCGGGCTCGCGCGGGGTTTCCGCCGGGGCCACCTGGGCCAGGGCAGGCAGGGCAATGCACAGGCCGGCCACGAGGGCGGCAAGGGGATGGCGGTGGATCGGGTTCATGCGGCATTGTAGGCAAGCCGGGCCGGGTGCGCTGCCGGCAGGGGGAAGCCGGTTACCGTCGGATACGGGCCGCGGACCGGCGGGGCGGGGCGCGATCTCCGCCACAATCGCCCCATGCCCGACGCCCAAACCCCCGACACCCCCACCGGCCAGAAGACCCTGCTGCTGGTCGACGGCTCCAGCTACCTGTACCGCGCGTTCTTCGCCGGCGGTGAGGCCATGAGCACCACCTTGCCCGATGGCACGGTCCTGAAAACCGGCGCCATCCGCATCATGATCAACATGATGCAGAAGCTGCGCAAGGACGTGCGCGCCGACTACGCCGCCTGCGTTTTCGACGCCAAGGGCCCGACCTTCCGCGACGCGCTGTACCCCGAGTACAAGGCCAACCGCTCGCCCATGCCCGATGACCTGCGCGCGCAGATCGCCCCGATCCACGAGGTGGTGAAGCTGCTGGGCTGGAAAGTGCTGGACGTGCCGGGCGTGGAGGCCGACGACGTGATCGGCACGCTGGCCCACGTGGCCGCGCAGCAGGGCATCGACTGCATCATCTCCAGCGGCGACAAGGACCTGAGCCAGCTGGTCAACGAGCACATCACCGTGATCGACACCATGAACGACCGCCGGCGCGACGTGGCCGGCGTGACCGCGGAGTTCGGCGTGCCGCCCAGCCTGATGCTGGACTACCAGACGCTGGTGGGGGATCAGGTGGACAACGTGCCGGGCGTGCCCAAGGTCGGCCCCAAGACCGCCGTGAAATGGCTGACGGAATACGGCTCGCTGGAGGCGCTGGTGGCGCGCGCGGGCGAGATCAAGGGCGCGGCGGGCGAGAACCTGCGCAACGCGCTCGAGTGGCTGCCCAAGGGGCGGGAACTGCTCACCATCAAGACCGATTGCGATCTGAAGGACCACATCGAGGGCCTGCCCTCGCTGGAGGCCATCACGATCAACGGGCAGGACAGCGAGGCACTCAAGGCATTCGGCGAGACCTACGGCTTCAAGGGTCTGGTCAAGTCGCTGTCGCAGCACGACGTGCCACCGGAGCTGATCGAAAAGAGCCAGGCGAAGGCCAAGGCCAAAGGCCCGGCGGACGAGGGCTCGCCCGGCCTGTTCGACGAACCCGACCTGAGCGGCAGCGCCGAGCGCACCACCAACCTGCGCTACGACACCATCCTCACCTGGGCGCTGTTCGACAGCTGGCTGCAGCGCGTGCTGGCGGCCGAACTGGTGGCGCTGGACACCGAGACCACCTCGCTCGACGAGATGCGCGCCGAGATCGTGGGCATCAGCTTCAGCGTGACGCCGGGCGAGGCCGCCTACATTCCACTGCGCCACGCCGGGCCCGACGCGCCCGAGCAGCTGCCGTTCGACGAGGTGCTGGCCAAGCTCAAACCCTGGCTGGAAGACCCGGCGAAGCACAAGCTCGGCCAGCACGTGAAGTACGACCGCCACGTGTTCGCCAACCACGGCATCGAGGTGCGGGGCTATGTGCACGACACCATGCTGCAGAGCTACGTGCTGGAGGTGCACAAGCCGCACGGCCTGGCCAGCCTGGCCGAGCGCCACCTGGGCCGCCAGGGCATCAACTACGAAGACCTGTGCGGCAAGGGCGCGCACCAGATCCCGTTCGCGCAGGTGGACGTGGCCAAGGCCGCCGAGTACTCGTGCGAGGACAGCGACCAGACGCTGGACGTGCACCGGGTGCTGTGGCCGCAGCTGCAGGCGGACGAAAAGCTCCGGTTCATCTACGAACTCGAGATCGCCAGCAGTGAGGCGCTGTACCGCATCGAGCGCAACGGCGTGCTGATCGATGCCCCCACGCTGGCCGCGCAAAGCAACGAGCTGGGCCAGCGCATCGTGGCGCTGGAGCAGGAGGCCTACGCCATCGCCGGCCAGCCCTTCAACCTGGGCAGCCCCAAGCAGCTCGGCGAGATCTTCTTCGACAAGCTCGGCCTGCCCGTCATCAAGAAGACCGCGACCGGCGCGCGCAGCACCGACGAGGAGGTGCTGGAGAAACTCGCCGAAGACTACCCGCTGCCGGCCAAGATCCTGGAGCACCGCAGCCTGTCCAAGCTCAAGGGCACCTACACCGACAAGCTGGCCCAGATGGCGCTGCCGCGCACCGGGCGCGTGCACACGCACTATGCCCAGGCCGTGGCGGTGACCGGGCGGCTCTCCAGCAACGACCCCAACCTGCAGAACATCCCGATCCGCACGCCCGAAGGCCGGCGCGTGCGCGAGGCTTTCGTGGCGCCCGCGGGCAGCGTGATCGCCAGCGCCGACTACTCGCAGATCGAGCTGCGCATCATGGCCCACATCAGCGGCGACGAAGCCCTGCTGCGCGCCTTCCACGAAGGGCTGGACGTGCACCGCGCGACCGCCGCCGAGGTATTCGGCGTGGAGACGGCGCAGGTCAGCAGCGAGCAGCGCCGCTACGCCAAGGTGATCAACTTCGGCTTGATCTATGGCATGGGCTCGTTCGGTCTCGGCCAAGGCCTTGGGCATCGACAACACGGCGGCCAAGAACTACATCACGCGCTACTTCGAGCGCTTCGAGGGGGTGCGGCGCTACATGGACGAAACGCGCCAGCGGGCCAAGGACGTGGGTTACATCGAGACGGTGTTCGGCCGGCGCCTGGTGCTGCCCGACATCAAGAACGCCAAGGGCGCGAAGCTGTCGGCGCTGGAGCGGCAGGCCATCAACGCCCCCATGCAGGGCACGGCGGCCGACCTGATCAAGCTCAGCATGGTCGCGGTGCAGAAGGCGCTGGACGAACAGCGCCGGGGCACGAAGATGATCATGCAGGTGCACGACGAACTGGTGTTCGAGGTGCCCGAGGGCGAGGTCGACTGGTTGAAGACCGAGATCCCGCACCTGATGGCCGGCGTGGCCGCGCTGAAAGTACCGTTGCTGGCCGAGGTCGGCGTCGGCCCCAACTGGGACAAGGCCCATTGAGCGCTCACGCCGGTTGAACTTCGGGCGCGCCCCGAAGTCAGGTAGTTTTTCAACCCCCGAAGAAGGAGACACGACGATGCTCGAAGAACAACACGTGCAGGACCTCGACGCCTTGCTGCCCGGCCAGTCCACCGAACACGGTGCCACCCGCCGGACCGCCCTGAAAGCCGCGCTCGGCGTGGGCTATGCGGCCTCCGCGCTGCCCCTGATGGCGCAGACGGCGATCAAGACGCCCACCGATGGCCTGACCGTGGGCGAGGTGACGATCGACGTCAACGGCTTCAAGATGCCCGCCTACCGCGCCGCGCCGGCCGGCAAGACCGGCCTGCCGGTGGTGCTGGTGCTGTCCGAGATCTTTGGCGTGCACGAGTACATCGCCGACACCGCCAACCGCTTCGCCCGGGCCGGTTACCTGGCCATCGCGCCCGAGCTGTTCGTGCGCCAGGGCGATGCCCAGGGCTATGGCGAAATCGCCAAGCTCATCTCGGAAGTGATCTCCAAGGTGCCCGATGCGCAGGTGCTGGGCGACCTGGATGCCACCGTGAAGTGGGCCGCCGCCAATGGCGGAGACGCGGGCAAGGTGGGCATCACCGGTTTCTGCTGGGGTGGGCGCCAGGTCTGGCTGTACACCGCGCACAACCCGGCCGTGAAGGCCGGCGTGGCCTGGTACGGCCGCCTGGTGGGCGATGCGACCCCGCTCAACCCGAAACAGCCCGTGGACGTGGCGGCCAGGCTCAATGGCCCCGTGCTGGGCCTGTACGGCGGCGCGGACACCGGCATCCCCCTTGACACGGTTGATAAGATGAAAGCCGCCCTGGCGGCCGGCAACGCGGCGGCCAAGGCATCGACCTTCGTGGTGTATCCGGACGCACCGCACGCCTTTCACGCCGACTACCGGCCGAGTTTCCGCAAGGAAGCGGCGGAAGACGGGTGGAAGCGGGCGCTGGCCTGGTTCAAGCAGCACGGCGTGGCCTGATCGGGCCACCCTCCGTTCAACGAAGGCCGCCCTGGGGCGGCCTTTTTTCGTGGTGACAAGCAAATGACCCTGTTGGCAATCCTCATCGGCACCGTCGCAGCGGGCGTGGGCAGCGTCTGGCTGGCGGCCCTGCTGAGCATTGCCATGCTGGCGCGCTACACCCAGCACATGCTCAGCCTGGCGGCGGGGGCGCTGATGGCCACGGCCTTCATGCACCTGCTGCCCGAGGCCTTCGAGAGCGAGGCCGGCGCGCACGAGCTGTTCGCGATGCTGCTGGGCGGTCTGGTGTTCTTCTTCCTGCTCGACAAGGCCGAGCTGTGGCACCACGGGCACGAGCACAGCCAGGAAGAGGAAGCCCTGCTCGACCACGAACCTCAGGACCACCACGCGCACCACCCTGGCCACAGCCATCACCACCACGGTCACGACCACGGGCCGCGCTCGGGCGGGTGGACGGTGCTGGCCGGCGACAGCGTGCACGCCTTCGGCGACGGCATCCTGATCGCCTCGGCCTTCATGGCCGACATGCGCCTGGGCGTGGTGGCCGCGCTGGCGGTGCTGGCCCACGAGGTGCCGCACCACATGGGCGATCTGGTGGTGCTGCGCCACACCTCGCGCAACTCGCGCGCCGCGCTGGTCAAGGTCTCGCTGGCGGGCACGGTCACCGCGCTGGGCGGCCTGCTGGGTTATTTCCTGCTCACGCAGCTGCAGGACTATCTGCCGTATTTCCTGGTCGCTGCGTCCAGCAGCTTCGTCTACGTGGCCCTGGCCGACCTGATCCCGCAACTGCAGAAGCGGCTGAGCCTGCCGGCCACGGTGGCGCAGATCGCGTGGTTGCTGGTGGGGATCGCGCTGGTGACCGTGGTGAGCGGCTTGGCGCACTAGACAGACTGGCCGGCTTTAGCCGGCGACGCTGTCCCCGAACGAGAAGCAGAAGCGCGCTCCTGCACCCGGTTGCCCTTCGCCGGTGATGTGGCCGCCATGGCGCTCGATGATGCGCCGCACCGTGGCGCAGGCCGATGCCCGTGCCTTCGAACTCGCTGGGCATGTGCAGGCGCTGGAAAGGCTTGAACAGCTTGTCGGCATAGGCCATGTCGAAGCCCACGCCGTTGTCCCGCACATAGAACATCCGGGGTTCGCCACCCACCGGTGGCAGCAGGCCCCACTCGATCACCGAGCGGTCTTTCGTGCGGCTGTACTTGAGCGCGTTGGCCAGGCAGGTTTTCCAGCACGATGCGCGCCAGGCGGGGGTCGCAATGCGCGCGCAGATCGGGCGTGATGCGCTGCTCGATCACACGCTCGGGTTGCTTGAGCTGCTCCTGCGCCAGGATGCCTTGCACCATGGCGCTGAGGTCCACGGTCTGCTGCGCCAGCACGCCCTGGCTCACGCGCGCCAGGGCCAGCAGGTCGTCGATCAAGGAGCCCATGCGCTGGGTGGAACTGAGCACCCGGTCGAGCAGCTGGCGCTCGTCGGCGCTCAGGCGCGGCCCCACCTCCTCCTCCAGCAGGCGGGTGAAGCCGTCGATCGCGCGCAGCGGTGACTTGAGGTCGTGCGACACGGAGTACGCGAACGAATCGAGCTCGGCGTTGAGCTGCTGCAGGTCGGCGGTGCGCTCGCGCACGCGGTGCTCCAGCGTCTCGTTGAGGCGCTGGATCTCGCGATCGCGGCGCAGGCGCACCAGCTCCGAATTGGCCCGGCCGGCGAAGATGGCGATCAGGGCCTGCGTGTCCGGGCGCAGTTCCACCGGCTGGCGCCAGAGCGCGAAGATCACGCCGATGGCGGTGCCGTCGGCATCGCGCAGGGCCTTGCCCAGGTAGGCCTGGCAGCCCGACTCGATGAGGCTGGTGGCCTGGGGGAACTGCTGCGCCAGGCCGTCCGTGCAGATGAGCATGTCCTGCTGGAGCAGGGAGCGCGCGCAGGGCGTGCCTTCGATGGAGAAGGTGAAGTTGGGCCGGGCCTGCCCGTCCTGGCGGATCGCCAGGCTGCGCACGCGGCCGTCGTCGCGGCATTCGCCCACCACCACCATGTCCGAGCCGATGGCCTCGCAGAGGTGGCGCGTGAGCGCGCTGAAGAAGGCTTCGCCGGTCTCGGCGGCCACGCCGCGCGCCACGTTGAGCAGCAGCGCCTCGCGCTCCTTCTCGGCGGTGATGCTGACGGTGCAGGCCAGGATGCAGGGCTCGCCGTCGATGTCCAGCAGCTCGGCCCAGATCCGGGTGTCCACCAGCGAGCCGTCCTTGTGGCGCATGCGGGTTTCGTAGCCGTCGATGTGGCCTTCGCACAGCAGCTGTTCCACGAAGGCTTCCCGGTCCTTGGGGGTCAGCCAGGCGCCGATCTCCACCGAGGTCTTGCCCCTGATCTCTTCCGGCAGCAGGCCCTGCGCGCGGTCCTGCGCGCGGTTGACCTCGATGATGGCGCCGTCCGAGAGGCGCGAGATCGTCATGTTCAGCGGGCTGAAATGGAAGGCCTTGGCGAAGCGCTCCTCGGAGCGGCGCAGCCGCTCCATGACCTCGTTCTGGGCGCTCACATCGCTGATGGTGGTGATGACCAGCTTGTCTTCGCGGTCGTCGCCCATCTCGCTGGAGACCAGGCCTTCGAAGGTGCTGCCGTCCGCGCGCTGGCCGCGCGCGGGGTACTGTTCGGCGCGCCGCGCGGCGAACAGGGCGGCCAGGTACGTCTCCCGCTGTTCGGGATCCGCCCACAGGAAGCTGTCGGGTCGGCCCAGGGCCTGGTCGCGGGTGTAGCCGTAGCAGCGCTCGAAAGCGGGGTTGACGTCCAGGATCATCCCGGAACGGGCCGACTGCGCGATCATGGGGCTGGGACTGGTGCGGAAGATGCGGGCGAAACGCTCCAGGTTGAGGTCGCGCTGGTGCTCGGTTTTCTTGCGCAGCTCCAGCTCGGCCTTCTGCCGGTCGAACGCCTCGCGCAACTGGCGCCCGCTGTGATAGACCATCACGCCCACCACGATCACGGTGGCCGAGTGCGTGATCCACACGCGCAGGCCGACTTCGAAATAGGGCGTCGCGCTGAACCAGCCATTGACCTCGGCCAGCGTCAGCACACCGAGCGCGCCCACGCTCGCCGCGACCGTGGCAATGAGCGCGGTGCGCCCGAGGAAGGTGCCCGCGCCGGCCACCGCCGCGACGAACAGGAAGCCCACCGCCGTGCGCACCGAGCCGTAGGTGACCACCGAGAGCACGGCCGTGGCCAGTGTGCCCATCACGATCAGGGGGGCCACGTAGTGCATGCGGTCCCAGCGCACCAGGGCATAGGCCACACCCGACACCAGAACCAGGCAGGCCGCGATCCAGGCTTCGCGCTGCCCCGGGCTGGCGAACATCAGGTCGATCACCAGCACGATCAGCGCGGCGATGCCGGTCAACAGCGCCAGCAGCTCCAGCACCCGCTTGCGCTGGCCGTCCGGCGCAGGGGTCTGGTCCGTCGGTTCCAGAAGGCGGGAGGAGGTCGGAGGCATGGGGGTCGGTCGGCAGGCGCCCGCTGTCAGCCCTGCGCCGTGGGCAGGCCCGGCGTGTTGCACCACTCGCTCCAGCTGCCCGGGTAGAGCTTCGCGCGGCCCAGGCCGGCGATTTCCATGGCCAGCAGGTTGGGCACGGCGCTCACGCCGCTGCCGCAGTGGTGCACCACGGTGGCGGGGTCGCGGCCGGCGAGCAGGCGGTCGAACTCGGCACGCAGTTCGGCCGCGGGCTTGAAGCGACCGTCCGGCGCCGCGTTGTCACCGAAAGGGCGGTTGAGCGCGCCGGGGATGTGGCCGGCCACCGGATCCAGCGGCTCGGTCTCGCCGCGAAAGCGCGCACCTGCGCGGGCGTCGATCAGGGTCATGGCGGGGCGCCCGAGCGCGCCGGCGATGTCCGCCGTGCTCACGGTCTGCACCAGCGGCTCGCGCAGTTCGAAGACCGCTGGCTTCGGAGGGTTCGCGGGACCGCTTTCCACGGCACCGCCGGCCGCCTTCCAGGCCGCCAGCCCGCCGTCCAGCACGGCCACGGCCTCGTGGCCGCACCACTTGAGCATCCACCACAGGCGACCGCTGGTGGTGATGGCCTGGCGGTCCAGTACCACCACCTGCTGGCTGTTGTCCAGGCCCAGCTGGCCCAGGCGGGCGGCGAAGGTGGCGCGCGAGGGCAGCGGGTGGCGCCCGCCGCTGGCGCGGTCGGGGCCGGACTTGTCGCTCAGGTGGTGCTCCAGGTGCACGTGCACCGAGCCCGGGAGGTGCTCGGCCTCGAACTGGGCCAGGCCTGCCTCGGGCTTCATCAGCTCGTAACTGCAGTCAAAGATGCGCAACGGGGCGCCACGGGCGATGAGTTGCTGGAGTTCGGGTGCGGAGATCAGGGTCGTGTGCATGCGCGCATTGTGGGGCAGATGCCCCTCAGTGTTCTTCCGCGGGTGCATTCGGCACGGTGCGGGTGCGCAGCACGGTGGCGGTGATGCCGCTGACGATGATCAGCGCCATGCCCAGCCAGCCCATCAGCGGCAGCTGGTCGCCGAAGAAGACGATGCCGTAGATGCCGGCGATCACGATGCCCGAGTACTGCAGGTTGCGCCACCACCATGGTCGCGCCGCGCGAGTAGGCGCGCGTCATGCAGAGCTGGCCGAACAACGCCAGCAGGCCGATGGGCAGCAGCCACAGGGCGCTGGGCCAATGCCAGGGGCTCACGCCCGCGAACAGCATGCCGATTCCGCCGGCGAGCACGGCGCCGATCGAGAAGTAGAAGACGGTGCGGCTCTCGGGCTCCCCGGCGCGCGAGAGCGCGGCCACCTGCAGGTAGGCGAAGGCCGCGAAGATGCCCGAGAGCAGGCCCACCAGCGCGCCCACCACCTGGTGGTCGGCCAGCGTGGGGCGCAGCATCATGGCGACGCCGCCAAAGCCCATGAGCACCGTGAGGAACAAGGGGCCCTGCTCGCGGATGGGGGCGTTGCGCCCCTGCATGAGCAGGGCGCCACCGAGCAGGAAGGTGGCGATCCACACGCTGCTCATGTAGTTCAGCGTCATGGCCGTGGCCAGGGGCAGGGCGGCGATGGCGAAGAACCAGGCGGTGAGCGAGATCGTGCCGACAATGCTGCGCCAGACATGCATCATGGGCATGCTGGTGCGCAGCGACACGCCGTTCACGCGCGTCATCGCGATCAGGAAGATCGCACCCACCACGCCGCGGTAGAAGACGATCTCGAAACTGTTGAAGTGGCTGGACGCGAACTTGATGCACACGCCCATGGAGGCGAAGAACAGCGAGGCGAGCAGCATCCACAGGGCCTGCATGGATCAGGCTCCTGTGGGCGAAGGGCACATGCCGGTGCCGATGGCGTCAGCCCGGGATGGCGCCCGCCATGTGGCGGCGGTACCACTCGTGGAAGTGCTGCATGCCATCTTCCATCGGGCTCTGATAGGGGCCGACCTCGTTGTCGCCACGCGCGAGCAGGGCCTTGCGCCCGGCGTCCATGCGTTCGGCGATCTCGTCGTCCTCGATGCAGGTCTCCATGTACGCCGCGCGCTGCGCCTCGACGAACTCGCGCTCGAAGGCCGCGATTTCCTCGGGGTAGTAGAACTCGACCATGTTGAGGGTCTTGTCCACGCTGACGGGGTGCAGGGTCGAGACCGTGAGCACGTGCGGGTACCACTCCACCATGATGTGCGGGTAGTAGGTGAGCCAGATCGCGCCGTGTTCGGGCATCTTGCCCTGGCGGTACTGCATCAGCTGCTCGTGCCAGCGCTGGTAGACCGGGCTGCCGGCCTTGCCCAGCAGGTTGGCCGGGCCCACGGTCTGCACCGAGTACGCCGGCTTGAACTCCCAGCGCAGATCTTCGCAGGTGACGAAACCACCCAGGCCCGGGTGGAAGGGGGCGACGTGGTAGTCCTCCAGATAGACCTCGATGAAGGTCTTCCAGTTGTAGTTGCACTCGTGCAGCTCCACGTGGTCGAGCACCATGCCCTCGAAGTCGAGCGCGGCGCGTGGCCCCATGTTCGCCAGGTCGGCCTGCACGTCGCGTCCGTTGTCCTCGAACAGCAAACCGTTCCACTCGCGCAGCGGGTAGTTGTTGAGGTTCAGGCAGGGGTCCTGCTCGAAGTGCGGCGCGCCGAGCAGGCGCCCGGCCTGTTCACCGTGCGTGCCACTGTAGGTCCAGCGGTGCAGAGGGCAGACGATGTTGCCGCCGGCGCTGCCGCTGCGGGTCTCGCCGAGGTTGCCCCGGCCCTTGAGCATGACGGCCTGGCGGTGGCGGCACACGTTGGAGACCAGCTCCACCCCTTTGTCGGTGCGCACCAGGGCGCGACCACCGGCCTCATGCGGCAGTGCGTGGTAGTCCCCCACATGGGGAACCGCGAGTTGGTGCCCCACATACCGGGGCCCGCGCTGGAAGAGCGTTTCCTTTTCGCGCTGGAACAGCGCCTCGCTGAAGTAGCTGGAAACCGGAAGTTGGCTTGCGGCCTGCTGCAGTTGAAGACTTAAATCAGACATGGTGGTCCTGACCTAGAGACTCCCCCTATGAAGGGGCAGGGTAAGCGCTGTGCTCGTCAGACGAATTCGCGCGGGATGGGTGGGGTGGTGCGTCCCTCCGGACAGGGGCTGTCCGTAGTGAAGAGGTGTGGAGAAAAAAAGAGAGCGGATTGTACCCCGGGGGGGAATATCCCTGCCGGGCATAAAATGCCGGTTTCACCAGGCCATCTTCAGCACCCCAAGGCCGGGCCCATGCAGCCCGCCCCACCGCGCGGCGAAGCAAGTACCGCGGTTTGCGAAGGGCCTCAGCCCACAGAATCCATGCCCACACCTTCCCCCTCCCGCGCCCCCCGTGCGGCCCCTTCTCCCCATGCGCCCGCCAGCTACGAGGCGGCGCTGGAAGAACTGGAGCAACTGGTGGCCCAGCTCGATGCCGGACAACTGCCGCTGGACCAGTTGCTGACCCGTTACCAGCGGGGCGCGGAGTTGCTCGCGTTCTGCCGCTCGCGGCTGGATGACGTGGAAAACCAGATCAAGGTGCTCGAAGGCGGCACGCTCAAGCCCTGGGACGCGCCGTGAACGCCGTGCTCTCCGATACCCACGATTTCGTGGCCTGGCGCCAAGCGCAACAGGACGCGGTGGAACGCGCGTTGGAGCGCTGGGTGTCCGCCGACGCGCCCGCCGGGCTGGGCGACGCCATGCGCTACGCCGTGCTCGACGGCGGTAAGCGCCTGCGCCCGCTGCTGGTGCTGCGCAGCCTGCGAAGCGGTGGGCGGCCACGCGGCGGCGGCGATGCGCGCGGCCTGCGCGGTCGAACTCATCCACGCCTACTCGCTGGTGCACGACGACATGCCTTGCATGGACAACGACGTGCTGCGGCGGGGCAAACCCACGGTGCACGTGCAGTTCGGCCAGGCCCAGGCCCTGCTGGCGGGCGACGCGCTGCAGGCCCTGGCCTTCGAACTGCTGGTGCCGGGCGACGGCAGCCTGAGCGATGGCATGAGCGCGCGCCTGTGCCGCCTGCTGGCGCTCGCGGCCGGGGCCGACGGCATGGCCGGCGGGCAGGCCGTCGACCTCGCCAGTGTGGGCGTGGCACTTGACCAGCCCGCGCTCGAAGCCATGCACCGCCGCAAGACCGGTGCCCTGCTGCAGGCCAGCGTGACCATGGGCGCGGCCACCGGCACGCCCTCGCCCCAGGCCCTGGCCCTGCTCGCCGAGTACGGCGCCTGCGTGGGCCTGGCCTTCCAGGTGGTGGACGACATCCTCGACGTCACCGCCGACTCGGCCACGCTGGGCAAGACCGCCGGCAAGGACGCCGCGGCCGACAAACCCACTTTCGTCTCCCTGATGGGGCTGGACCAGGCACAGGCCTATGCCGACCGCGTGCTGGCCCAGGCCCACGACACCTTGCGCCGCTCCGGCCTCGACCACACCGCCACCCTGCACGCCCTGGCCGACTGGGTGGGGCGGCGTGCGTCCTGAGGCCCGAAACAAGGCCGATCCACCATGACCCAAGCGCCCCCGCCCATGAATTCCCTGTTGTCGACCATCGAATCCCCCGCCGATGTGCGCCAACTCGCGCGCACGCAACTTTCGCCGCTGGCTGATGAACTGCGCGCTTTTCTGCTGCAGAGCGTGGCGCGGACGGGCGGTCACCTCAGCTCCAACCTCGGCACGGTGGAACTCACGGTGGCATTGCATTACGTCTTCAACACCCCCGATGACCGCCTGGTCTGGGACGTGGGCCACCAGACCTACCCGCACAAGATCCTGACCGGCCGGCGCGACCGCATGGGCACGCTGCGCCAGTTCGGCGGCATCAGCGGCTTTCCGCGCCGCGACGAGAGCGAGTACGACACCTTCGGCACCGCGCACTCGTCCACCAGCATCTCGGCCGCGCTGGGCATGGCGCTGGCCTCCAAGATCAAGGGCGAGCCGCGCAAGTCCATCGCCATCATCGGCGACGGCGCCATGACCGCCGGCATGGCCTTCGAGGCGCTGAACAACGCCGGCGTGGCCGAGGGCCGCCTGCTGGTGGTGCTCAACGACAACGACATGTCGATCTCCCCGCCTGTGGGGGCGCTCAACCGCTACCTGGCCCAGCTCATGAGCGGGCAGTTCTACGCCGCCGCGAAAAACGTGGGCAAGCAGGTGCTCAAGGGGGCGCCGCCCCTGTTCGAACTGGCCAAGCGCTTCGAGGAGCACGCCAAGGGCATGGTGGTGCCGGCCACGCTGTTCGAGAAATTCGGCTTCAACTACATCGGGCCGATCGATGGCCACGACCTCGAATCGCTGATTCCCACGCTGGAGAACATCCGCCACCTGCTCGACACCGACAGCGGCCCGCAGTTCCTGCACGTGGTCACCAAGAAGGGCCAGGGCTACAAGCTCGCCGAAGCAGACCCCGTGGCCTACCACGGCCCGGGCACCTTCGACCCCGCGGTGGGCATCACCAAGCCCGCCACACCGTCCAAGACCACCTTCACCCAGGTGTTCGGCCAATGGCTGTGCGACATGGCCGAGGCCGATCCGCGCCTGGTCGGTATCACGCCGGCCATGCGCGAAGGCTCGGGCATGGTCGAGTTCGAGCGCCGCTTCCCCGCGCGCTACTTCGATGTCGGCATCGCCGAACAGCACGCCGTGACCTTCGCCGCCGGCCTGGCCTGCGAGGGGCTCAAACCGGTCGTGGCGATCTACTCCACCTTCCTGCAGCGCGCCTACGACCAGCTCATCCACGACGTGGCGCTGCAGAACCTGCCGGTGGTGTTCGCGCTGGACCGCGCCGGCCTCGTCGGTGCCGACGGCGCCACGCACGCGGGCGCCTACGACATCGCCTACCTGCGCTGCATCCCCAACATGGCCGTGGCCTGCCCGGCCGACGAGGCCGAGTGCCGCCAGCTGCTGAGCACCGCGTTCGCGCAGAACCAGCCTGTGGCGGTGCGTTATCCGCGCGGTGCAGGTGCGGGTGTGGCCCAGCCCGCCGGGCTCGAAGGCCTGCCCTTTGGCCGTGGCGAGCTGCGCCGCAAGGGCCGGCGCGTGCGCAATTCTGGCCTTCGGCACCTTGCTGCAGCCCGCGCTGGCCGCCGGCGAGAAGCTGGGCGCCAGCGTCGCGACATGCGCTGGGTCAAGCCGCTCGATGTGGAACTGCTGCGCGAGCTGGCCTCGTCGCACGACGCCTTGGTCACAGTCGAGGAAGGCAGTGTGATGGGTGGCGCTGGCAGCGCCGTGATGGAGGCCTTGCAGTCAGAGGGCTTCGCACTGCCCGTGCTGCAGCTGGGCCTGCCGGACACCTTCGTCGACCACGGCGATCCGGCTCGGCTGCTGGCCGGTCTGGGGCTGGATGGAACGGGCATCGAACGCGCCATCCGCACGCGTTTTGGCAATCTGCTCGCGCCCGTGGTGAAAGCGGTCGGCTGAACTGCAGCGCCGGAGCGTGGAAAACGGGTTTACCCTGCACGCAGGCCCTTTGATGCAAAAAAGGCATCCCCTACAATCAGCCGCTCCATACCACCCACACGCAGCTGCGGTACTTCGCTCGCTGCGTGTTTCTTTATCCATCGATAAATGGGGTGTGGGGTCTATGTTCACAAGAAATGGGAATCAGGATGGGTGCACTTCTCAACTTCTCTCGGGCCATCGACAGGCTCAACGCCTGGGTGGGCAGACACGCGATCTGGCTGATCATGGGTTCCACGGTCATCAGCGCCGTCAACGCGCTTGTGCGCTACACCTTCAACACCAGCTCCAACGCCTTCCTCGAGATCCAGTGGTATCTCTTTGCCTGGTCGTTCCTGATAGCGGCCGGTTTCACGCTGCTCAACCGGGAGCATGTGCGCATCGATGTCCTCAACAGCCGTTTGCCCAAGAAGGCGCAGATTTGGATTGACATCCTCGGCTTCGCTTTCTTCCTCACACCGGTGTGCCTGCTCGTGCTGTATTACGGCATCCCGATCTTCATGGAGAAGTACACCTCGGGCGAGATGTCGGGCAACCCCGGTGGCCTGATCCGCTGGCCAGTGTGGCTGGCGATCCCGGCAGGCTTCATCCTGCTGATGCTCCAGGGCTGGTCCGAACTCATCAAGCGCGTGGCCTTCCTCACCGGGCGGGGTCCCGACCCCACGATCAAGGCCGGCGAGAAGTCTGCCGAGGAAGAACTGGCCGAGATCCTGAGCCAGCGCGATGCCGCCAAAGGCACGCCAGTCTCGCAGTAACCGGCCAAGGAATCGACGATGGAATTCATTGCGGCGAACTTCGCCCCGATCATGTTTGCGGGGCTCATCATCTTTCTGCTGCTGGGTTTCCCGGTGGCCTTCAGCCTGGGCGCCTGTGGCCTGGCCTTCGGCATCGTCGGCATCGAGATGGGCGTGTTCCCGTCTTCGGTGCTGGCCTGGCTGCCGCAGCGCCTGATCGGCATCATCGCCAACGACACCTTGCTGGCGGTGCCTTTCTTCACGCTCATGGGCCTGATCCTGGAGCGCAGCGGCATGGCCGAGGACCTGCTCGACACCGTTGGCCAGGTCTTCGGACCGATGCGTGGCGGCCTGGCGCTGGCGGTGGTTTTCGTGGGTGCGATGCTGGCCGCGACCACGGGTGTGGTGGCGGCTTCGGTCATTTCGATGGGCCTGATTTCTCTGCCCATCATGCTGCGCTATGGCTACGACCGCCAGTTTTCCAGTGGCGTGATCGCGGCCTCGGGCACGCTGGCGCAGATCATTCCGCCCTCGCTGGTGCTCATCATCATGGCCGACCAGCTGGGCCGCAGCGTCGGTGACATGTACAAGGGGGCCTTCATCCCGGCCTTCATGCTGGTCGGCTGTTACGTGCTCTACATCGCCTGCCTGGCCGATCTTCAAGCCCGCCAGCGTGCCTGCGCTGCCGACCGAGGCGCGCATCTACCGCGAGCCCAATGGCAGCGGCGGCTACCAGTCGCTGTTGGTGCTGATGGTGGTCTCGTTCATGGTCTCCATCGTGCTGGCGCGCTACATGCCCGAAGTCCACACCTGGTGGCTGGGCCGCGAGGTGACCTCCGTGCCCACCGACGAGAAGGTCGTCGTGGCCATGGCTGGCGGTGCCTTCGTGGCTCTCGTGATGGCCCTGGCGAACAAGTACGCGAAGCTGGGCTTGCTCTCGCGCCTGGCCGAGCGGGTGACCTTCGTGCTGATCCCTCCGCTGCTGCTGATCTTCCTGGTGCTCGGCACCATCTTCCTGGGCATCGCCACCCCTACCGAGGGCGGTGCCATGGGGGCGATGGGCGCCATCATCATGGCCCTGATGCGCAAGCGGCTGGACATGAAGCTGCTCAAACAGGCCCTGGCCACGACCACCAAGCTTGGCAGCTTCGTGATGTTCATCCTGATCGGGGCCACGATCTTCGGCCTGGTGTTCCAGGCGGCCGATGGTCCGATCTGGGTGGAGCATCTGCTGGCCGACCTGCCGGGCGGCCCGGTTGGTTTCCTGATCGTGGTCAACATCCTGATCTTCTTCCTGGCCTTCTTCCTCGACTATTTTGAACTCTCGTTCATCGTGGTGCCGCTGCTGGCGCCGGTGGCCGACAAGCTGGGCATCGACCTGATCTGGTTCGGCGTGCTGTTGGCGGTGAACATGCAGACCTCGTTCATGCACCCGCCGTTCGGCTTCGCGCTGTTCTTCCTGCGCTCGGTGGCGCCCGACAAGCCCTATGTGGACCGGGTGACCAACAAGGTCATGGCCCCGGTCACGACCATGCAGATCTACAAGGGAGCGATCCCCTTCCTGATCATCCAGCTGTTCATGGTCGGTGTGCTGATCGCCTTCCCGGGGCTGGTCACGGGCAGCCTCGACAAGGTCGGTGACTACGACCTCAAGGCCGTGGGAGAGCAGATGATGGAAGACCTCAACCCGGGCTCCGAAGGTGGCTACGGTGCGGACGATCAGACCGCGCCGTCAGAAGAAGGTCAGGAGCAGCCCTCTGCAAAGCCGGAAGCGGCTGGCGAAGCAGGCCCCGACGCCAAGGCCGCCACGGAAGACGACCCCATGAAGGCCATGCAGGAAGCCCTCGGCCGCAAGTGAGCTCTGCCAGCGGCGTGCCTGCGGCGTGACGAAGCGCAGGCTGTCGAGGGAAAACCCTCGGCGGCCTTGCCCTTGAGACACGGCAGATATCAATAGAATCAAAAGACCGTTCTTCATCCCGGTGTGTGCCACGCAAGAGGCTGCGCCTTTCTTTCAAGCTTTCATCAAGCAATCCTGGAGCAATCTCAATGGATCGTCGTTCTATCGTGAAGAGTGCCGGCCTGGCCGGCGTGCTGGCCGCTGGTGTGGCACCGGCCGTGCATGCGCAAGCTGCGGTGCGCTGGCGCCTGGCTTCGAGTTTCCCTCGTTCGCTGGACACCATCTTCGGCAGTGCCGAGAAGCTGTCGCAGACCGTCAAGGCACTGTCGGGTGGCAAGTTCGAGATTTCCGTTCACCCAGCGGGCGAATTGATGCCTGCCTTTGGCGTCGTGGACGCGCTTCAGGGCGACAACATCGACATGGCCCAGACGGCCGCCTATTACTTCACCGGCAAGGACCCTGTTTTCGCCTTCAGCTGCGCGGTGCCCTTTGGCCTGACCGCCCGGCAGAACACCGCTTGGAAGCAGCATGGCAATGGCGGCAAGCTGCTCGATGAATTCTTCGCTCAGTACAACTTCCGCACCGCCAGCGCCGGCAACACGGGCACGCAGATGGGCGGCTGGTACCGCAAGGAGATCAAGACTGCCGCCGACCTCAAGGGCCTGAAGATGCGCATGGGCGGCGGCGTGTTCGGCGAGGGCATGGCCAAGCTGGGTGTGGTGTCGCAGAACCTGCCGGCCGGTGAGGTGTACCAGGCGCTGGAAAAAGGCACGCTGGACGCGGCCGAATTTGTCGGTCCGCACGACGACGCCAAACTCGGCTTTCACAAGGTGGCTCCGTTCTACTACTACCCGGGCTGGTGGGAAGGCGGCGCCGATCTGGAGTTCTTCATCAACCTGAAGAAGTTCAACGCCCTGTCGGATGAAAACAAGGCCATCCTGAACGCCGCCATGGCCGTGGCCGCGACCGACATGACCGCCAAGTACGATGCCGTGAACCCGATCGCATTGAAGAAGCTGGTGGCCGAGAAGACCCAGCTCAAGGCGTTCCCCAAGGCGGTGATCGATGCCGGCTTCAAGGCCTGCATGGAAGTGTTCGCCGAGCACGAAGCCAAGTCGCCCACCTTCAAGAAGATCCACCAGGACATGCGCACCTTCCAGCGCGATCAGATTCTGTGGAACCGTTTCTCGGAGTTCCCGTTCAACCAGTACATGGCTGGCGTGAAGATCTGATCTTGAAAGCTGCACCTGCGGTCCGGCTCGACCGGGTCCATGGTGTATCTGGGCAGGGGCCCGCTGCGTGCAGCGGGCCTTTTCGTTCCCACTGACACCGTCTCGGTTTTTATGAAACTTGATGTCCGCATCCTGGATCCGCGTTTGGTCAGCCAGATGCCTTCCTACGCCACGCCCGGCAGTGCCGGCCTCGATCTGCGGGCCTGCCTCGACGCGCCGCTGGTGCTGGCGCCCAACGCGTGGCAACTGGTGCCGACCGGCCTGGCGATCCACCTGGCCGACCCCGGCTACGCCGCCATGATCCTGCCGCGCTCCGGCCTGGGCCACAAATACGGCATCGTGCTCGGCAACCTGGTCGGCCTGATCGACAGCGACTACCAGGGCCAGCTCATGGTGAGCGCCTGGAACCGAAGCGACGTGGCCTTCACCATCGAGCCCATGGAGCGCATTGCGCAGATGGTGATCGTGCCCGTGGTGCAGGCGGAGTTCAACGTGGTGAACGACTTCGCCACCGCGAGCGAGCGCGGCGCCGGTGGTTACGGTTCCACGGGCAGAGGATAAAAGACCGTCGTCGCGCGAGGCGGTTTGATCAAGAGGTGCCGCGGAACCGGCTTTGCCGGGCCACAGGCACCGCCCCCTTGAGGGGGACGCGCGCAGCGCGGCGGGGGTGTGTCCTGATCAGTGGAGTGTGTGGGGGCCGGGCGGCGTGAGGCCCGGGCCCTGCAGTTCGTCGGGCGCGTCCACCTGCATGCGGAAGAAGCCGGTGCCCAGCGTGCCCTGGCCGATTTCGTCTTCCCGGGCCTCGCGCACCGCGTGCACCTTCAGGCTGATGCGCAGGGCGATGCCGGCCAGGGGGTGGTTGCCGTCCAACACCACGTGCTCGGGGTAGATGTCGCTGATGAAGTACAGGCGGTCCTTGGGGGCCGAGGGGTTGCAGCCCGGGGGCAGGCCCTCGAAACCCATGCCTTCTTCGATCTCGTCGGGCAGCAGGTGGCGGGGTTCGAGGAACAGCAGGCGGTCGTCGTAGTCGCCGAAGGCGTCGGCCGGCTCCAGGTGCAGGTCGATCGTGTCGCCCGCCGAGTGGTTCAGCAGGGCTTCCTCGATCTTGGCCAACAGGTCGTTGCCGCCCACGAGGAACTCCACCGGCTCATCGAGCACGTCGAGTTCTTCGCCCAGCGTGTCCTTGAGGGTCCAGGTCAGCGCGACCACGCATTGTTGGTTGATTTTCATCCGACAATTGTCCCATGCTCCATGCTTCCCCATCCAGCCCCCCCTCTTTGTCCGCCCCCGCGCCGGACCTGCCCTGCGACCTGCTCGGCGGCCTCAGCCCGGCGCAGTTCATGCGCCGGCACTGGCAGAAAAAGCCGCTGCTGATCCGCAACGCCATCCCGGGTTTCACGCCCTTGTTGAGCCGGCAGCAGCTGTTCGACATGGCCGCCGATGAAGCGGTCGAGTCGCGCCTGATCGTGCGCAAGCCCCAGGGCTGGACGCTCAGGCAAGGCCCCTTGACCCGCCCACAGCTGCCGCCGCTGCGCCAACCGGGCTGGACCCTGCTGGTGCAGGGTGTCGACCAGCACCTGGATGCCGCGCACGAGTTGCTCCAGCGCTTCCGTTTCGTGCCCGACGCGCGCCTGGACGATCTGATGATTTCCTGGGCCAGCGACGCCGGCGGCGTGGGCCCGCACTTCGACAGCTACGACGTGTTCCTGCTGCAGGCCACCGGGCAGCGGCGCTGGCGCATCGGCCGGCAGAAGGATTTGTCTCTGCAGCCCGACGTGCCGCTCAAGATCCTCAGCCATTTCGAGCCCGAGGAAGAGCATGTGCTCAACCCGGGCGACATGCTGTACCTGCCGCCGCGCTGGGCGCACGACGGGGATGCGGTGGGCGGGGACTGCAGCACCTACTCCATCGGTTTTCGCGCGCCGCAGCGCGGCGGCCTGGCGGGTGAACTGCTGCAGCGCATGGCCGACGAGCTGGACGACGACACGCTCTTTCGTGACCCGGGGCAGCCCGCCACCGCGACCCCGGCGGCCATGCCTGCCGCGCTCGAAGCCTTCGCGGTGGACGCCTTGCAGCGCCTGCTGGCGGAACGCGAGTCGCTGGCCTGCGCGCTGGGCGAGGTCATGACCGAGCCCAAGCCGCGCATCTGGTTCGACGAACCCGAGGGGGACTGGGCGCCGGGCGCCTTGCGGCTGGACCGGCGCACGCGCATGATGTACGACGAACGCCACATCTTCATCAACGGCGAGAGCTTTCGTGCCGGTGGTGCCGATGCCCGCCTCATGCGCGCGCTGGCCGACCAGCGCGCGCTGGACCAGCGGCAGGTGGTCCGCGCGAGCGAAGGTGCGCAGGCCCTGCTGCAGGACTGGTTCGACGCCGGCTGGCTGCACCGCATCGAACCCGCTTGAGGCGCTGTGGGCGCCTCGTCAGGAGACCCGCATGACCGATCCCCTGGATGCTTCGATCGCCGCGCTGCCCGAAGGCCGGCTCTCCGGCCGCGTGGCCTTCATCGACCTGATCCGGCAGGCCTTCGCCACGGCGGCGCAAGAGGGCTGGCCGCGCATGGTCCTGTGCGACGCGGACTTCGCCGACTGGCCGCTGGGCGAACGCGATGTGGTGGCTTCGCTCAATGCGTGGTCGCAGCGCGGCCGTTCGCTGCATCTGCTGGCGCGCGACTACAGCGTGTTGCGGCAGATGCACCCGCGTTTCGTGCAGTGGCGCAGCACCTGGGGGCACCTGGTGGAGGCGCAGGCCTGTGCCAGTGCCTCGGTGGGCGAACTGCCCAGCGTGTTGTGGTCACCGGCCTGGACGCTGCAGCGGCTGGACCCCCTGCGATGCACCATGGTGGTGAGCCGCAGCGCGGAGCGCCGCGTGGCCCTGCAGGAGCAGCTGCAGGAGTGGGCGCTCAAGAGCACGCCCGCTTTCCCGGCGTCCACACTGGGGCTGTGAGCAAAGGTAAAAACAACCCCTCTCGCTTCTTGCACCAGGACGGGGCGGTATCATCCGCGCGGCAGGGGAGGGTTGTCACGTCAACCCACTCCGCTGGATGGCCTCCCGTCACACAACACCCAGGGTGCGTGGAACCTTTCCGAACCGGTCGTTCGACCGCCTGTCTTTCTCATCCATTGGAACTGTCATCATGAAAAAAACCATCCTGCTCGCCAGCCTGTTGGCCGCCATCGCCTTGACCGCCTGCGGCAAGAAGGAAGAGGCACCGGTCGCCGCACCGGCACCTGCCGCTGAACCCGCTCCGGCCGCTGCTGCGCCTTCCATGGCCGGCGCTGCCGAATCCGCCAAGGAAGCCGGCGCTTCCGCCGTCGATGCCGCCAAGGAAGCCACCGCTGCCACCGTGGACGCTGCGAAGGAAGCCGGTGCCGCCACCGCCGACGCCGCCAAGGCCGCAGGCGCTGCCACCGCGGACGCCGCCAAGGAAGTGGCCGACAAGGCCAAGGAAGCCGCCGCCGATGCCAAGGCCGCTGTGAAGTGACCCAGCCCTGAGGGGCAGGCCCGCGCTGCGGGCCGGTCAAAGAAAAAGCCGCCCTCGGGCGGCTTTTTCCTTGGTGCGTGGCGTTCTTACTTGAGGTCTTCGGCCAGCAGTTTGGCAATGCGCTGCGCGGACGCCGAGCTGTCCGGCCGACCCTGGCTGTCGAGCACCGCGACGGTGGTCTGGTTCTCGACGCTCTTGACCGACACGCGGAAGCGCTCGGTCGAGGCCTCGGTCTTCGAAGCGCCGAACATCTTGGCGAAGAAGCCTGGCTCCTTGGCGTTGACCACGGGTTCGACGTAGCGCACGAAGTAGAGGCCCTGGCTGCGGTCGCGGTCTTCCACGGTGAAGCCCGTGCGATCGAGCGACAGGCCGACGCGGCGCCACGCGCGGTCGAAGTTGTCGTCGAACTGCACCACGGGCGCGTTGTTCACCATGGCGACACGCGCCGCGGCCTGCACCGGCGCGGTGGCGGTCACGGCCCGGGATTGCGCCTCGCTCACGCCGAGCTTGACCATCAGGCGGCGCAGGAACTCGGTTTCCAGCTCCACGTCGGCCGGGCGCGGCTGCCACACGGTCTGGTCTTTTTCCTTGGTGGAATAGACCTCCACCATGCCGCGGTGGCTGATGTAGATCTCGGTGCCGCCGTTGGCGGTGCGTTCGAAGCGGGTGCGGAAACGGTCGCGTTCGCCGGTGGAGTAGAGGTTCTCGAACACCTTGCCGATGGTCGAACGGATGAAGTCCTGCGGCAGCTTGGCGCGATTCTCGGCCCAATCGGTTTCCATGATGCCCAGGCCTTCCTGGTCGATGTCGAGCAGGAAACCGTTTTCCTGCCAGAAATCGCGCACCGGGCTCCAGAGCTTGTCGGCCGGGCGGCTCACCACGAGCCAGCGCTGGTTGCCCGCGCGCTCGATGCGCACGTCGCCCACGCTCACGGCGGCGGTGCTGGCGGCCGTGGCCTGCGCGGGTTGGGCGGTTTCATAGCCGCTGGCAGTGACCACCGAGCCGGGCACGTTGTAGCGCGAATCCCGGGTGAGCTGGCTCAGGTCGGGCGGCACGTCCAGGGTGCTGCCGCGCTTGGCGCTCTTGTAGTCGATCTTGTCTTCCTGCAGCATCGAGCAGCCCGAAACCACGAGGGCGGCGGCGGCCAGGAGGCCCAGGCGGGTCAGGATGCGCGGGGTCGAGGACAGGGTTCGGTTGGACATGAATGGGGCTCGGTAGGAACGAAAGGGGTCAGGAAATGAGGCCGGCCTGCTTCAGCGCGCCTTCGACCACGGGCGCCAGGGAGCGCGTCATGGGGGTCATCGGCAGGCGCATGGCCTCGTTGCACAGGCCCATGCGGGCCATGGCCCACTTGAGCGGGATCGGGTTGGCTTCCACGAACAGGTTCTTGTGCACCGGCATGAGCTGGAGCTGGATCGCCATGGCGCGCTTGACGTCGCCCGCGATCGCGGCCACGCACAGCTCGTGCATCAGGCGCGGGGCGATGTTGGCGGTGACGCTGATGTTGCCCTGGCCGCCACACAGCATGAGGGCCACGGCGGTCGGGTCGTCGCCCGAGTAGATCGAGAAACCTTTGGGCACGTCGCGGATCAGCCACTGCGCGCGCTCGATGTTGCCGGTGGCTTCCTTGATGCCGACGATGCCGGGCACCTGCGCCAGGCGCAGCACGGTGTCGTGCGCCATGTCGGCCACGGTGCGGCCGGGCACGTTGTAGAGCACGGTGGGCAGGTCGCCCACGGCTTCGGCAATCGCCTTGAAATGCTGGTACTGGCCCTCTTGCGTGGGCTTGTTGTAGTAGGGCACGACCTGCAGCTGGCAGTCGGCGCCCACGCTCTGGGCGAAGCGCGCGAGCTCGATGGCCTCGGCGGTGGAGTTGGCGCCGCAGCCGGCCATGATGGGCACGCGCTTGGCGCCGTGCGTCTTGGCCTGCTCGACCGAGACGCGGATGATCTCGCAGTGTTCCTCGACGTTGACCGTGGGCGATTCGCCCGTGGTGCCGACCACGCCGATGCAGTCCGTGCCCTCGGTGATGTGCCAGTCGATCAGTTTGCGCAGCGTGGGGTAGTCGACGCTGCCGTCTTCATGCATGGGCGTGACCAAGGCCACGATGCTGCCGGTGATGGGGTTCATAGGCTAAAGGCTCAAATGGAGGCGTCCACTCTGCATCGCCCCGGTGGGGCGGGCAGCGCGCGCGAATCTTGCATTCTACCCAGTGGCATCCAGCGGATACCTGGGCGGCGGCACGGGGGTCCCGGGCCGTTTTCGCACCGCCGCCAGCCGCTGGACAAAGCGCTCGGGGCGGTCGCAGAAACCATCTTCATAGGCCACCACGTGCAGACCCTGGCTGGCCTGCAAAAGTTCGCCCGGTTGCAGCAGAAAGTCGGGCCGCGAGGGCTTGCCCACGCTCTCGTTGCCGGCTGCGAAGGTCTCGTACAGCAGCAGGCCGCCTTCGGCCACGCTGTCCACGATGCGGGGCAGCAGGGCGCGCCAGAGGTAGTTGGTGACGACCACCGCGTCGAAACGCTCGCCGTCGAACGGCCAGGGCCCGTTCTCGATGTCGGCCAGCACGGCGCGGCCCAGGGGCTGCACGGCGGCGATGGCCTCGGGCGAACGGTCCACGCCGGTGACGGGGTGGCCCCGCTGGGCGAACCAGCGCAGGTGGCGACCCTGGCCGCAGGCCACGTCGAGCACCGAACCGCCGGTGGGCGCCAGGTGCGACCAGCGCCGCACCCACGCCGAAGGCGCCTCGGTGCCATGCATCAGAAGCAGCTCCAGATCTGGTCGGCCAGGTTCACCAGGAACTCGGGCCGGTGGTAGAGCGCGAACGTCGCCAGCAGGGCCGCGCCAGCCGCGGCCCAGGCCAGGGCGCGCACGGCCACAGGCTTCACGCCGCGGCTCCCACGCGCTGCGGGGCGCGCGCGATCGGGCCTTCGCGCACCGGCAGGTTCACCAGTCCGGCGAACACGCCCAGCGCGATCGCGAGGTACCAGACGATGTCGTAGCTGCCGGTCCTGTCGTACAGCACGCCGCCCAGCCACACGCCCAGGAAGCTGCCGATCTGGTGGCTGAAAAAGATGAAGCCGCCCAGCATGGACATGTGGGCCACACCGAAGATCTGCGCCACCACCGCGTTGGTGGGTGGAATGGTGGAGAGCCAGAGCAGGCCCATGACGGCGGAGAACACGTAGACGCTCATGGGCGAGAGTGGCGCGATCAGGAACACGGCGATCACCGCGGCGCGCGCGAAGTAGATGAAGGCCAGGATGTGGCGCTTGGCCAGGCGCTGGCCCAGCGCGCCAGCGGCGTAGGTGCCGATCACGTTGAACAGGCCGATCAGCGCCAGCGCGTAGCTCGCCACCTGGGGCGACAGGCCGTGGTCCTTGAGGTAGCTGGGCATGTGCACGCCGATGAACACCACCTGGAAACCGCAGACGAAATAGCCGGCCATCAGCAGCTGGAAGCTGCGGTAGCGGAAGGCCTCGCGCAAGGCCTGGCCAATGGTCTGTTCGCGGTGCACCGGCGCGCCGCCCGCGAAGCCCGGTTCGCGCAGGCCCAGGGCCAGCGGCATCACCAGCAGCAC
The DNA here is from genome assembly GCF_042697355.1 of Hydrogenophaga sp. UC242_50. Taxonomy (NCBI): domain Bacteria; kingdom Pseudomonadati; phylum Pseudomonadota; class Betaproteobacteria; order Burkholderiales; family Comamonadaceae; genus Hydrogenophaga; species Hydrogenophaga sp. UC242_50. The sequence continues at coordinate 4,423,100 of NZ_CP170553.1, read as the reverse complement.
GGCGCCTGCGAGGAACAGCAGGGCCTGTTGCCAGCCGAAGCTGCTGATCAGCCAGCCTTCCACCGGCACCATCAGGAACTGGCCGAACGACCCGGCCGCGGCGGCCACGCCCATGGCCCAGGAGCGCTTCTCGGCCGGAATCTGCCGGCCGATCACGCCGTAGATCACCGCGTACGTGGTGCCGGCCTGGGCCGCGCCGATCAGCACGCCGGTGGTGAGCGCGAAACCCAGAGACGAGGTGCTCAGCGCCATCCCGGCCAGACCCAGGGCATAGGCCACCGCACCGCCGATCAGCACGCGGAAGGCGCCGAAACGGTCGGCCGCCATGCCGGCGAAGATGCCGAAGATCCCCCAGGACAGGTTCTGGATCGCCAGGGCGAACGAGAACGTCTCGCGGGACCAGCCCTGCGCCTGGGTGATGGGCTGCAGCCACAGGCCGAAGCCGTGGCGGATGCCCATGGACAGGGTGACGATCAGGGCGCCGCAGGCCAGCACCTGCAGGGCAGAGAGGCGGGGCGGGGTCGGGAGGGTGGGGGTCGAGGGCATCCGGGAACTGTAGCGAAGATGGATGGGCCTTGCCTGTCACGGGCATGCCGCGAAGGCTTGATATTTTCCCGCGCCACTGATGAATCGCGCGCATCGCTGGTCGGCCTGAAGCCGAAAGTCTGTATTTGCATACAGTCTTCGGGGCATACAATCCGCCCCCATGGCGACCCAAACACCCAACGAATACTCCGAAGGCTCGATCCGCGTCCTCAAGGGGCTGGAACCGGTCAAGCAGCGGCCGGGCATGTACACCCGCACCGACAACCCGCTGCACATCATCCAGGAAGTGCTGGACAACGCGGCCGACGAGGCCCTGGCCGGGCACGGCAAGAAGATCAAGGTCACGCTGCATGCCGATCATTCGGTCAGCGTGGAAGACGACGGCCGGGGCATCCCGTTCGGCCTGCACCCCGAGGAAAAGGCCCCGGTGGTCGAACTCGTGTTCACCCGTTTGCACGCGGGCGGCAAGTTCGACAAGGGCAAGGGCGGCGCCTACAGCTTCTCCGGCGGCCTGCACGGCGTGGGCGTGAGCGTGACCAACGCGCTCTCCACCCGGCTGGAAGTGACCAGTTTCCGCGAGGGCCAGGTGCGCAAAACTGGCGTTCTCCGCTGGCGACGTGATCGAACCGCTGGTGATCTCGCCCAAGGGCGCAGACGACCGCAAGCAGGGCACCACGGTGCGCGCCTGGCCCGACGCCAAGTACTTCGAAGCCGCCACCCTGCCCATGGCCGAACTCACCCACCTGCTGCGCAGCAAGGCGGTGCTGATGCCGGGCGTGAGCGTGACGCTGGTGAACGAAAAGACCAAGGACACCCAGACCTGGCTCTACAAGGGCGGCCTGCGCGACTACCTGCAGCAGACGCTCACCGGCGAGCCGGTCATTCCCCTGTTCGAGGGCGAAGGCTTCGCCGACAGCGGGCACGACAGCTTCGCCGAAGGCGAGGGCGCGGCCTGGTGCGTGGCCTTCACCGAAGACGGCCAGCCGGTGCGCGAGAGCTACGTCAACCTGATCCCCACCAGCGCGGGCGGCACGCACGAAAGCGGCCTGCGCGACGGCCTGTTCCAGGCGGTCAAGGGCTTCATCGAACTGCACGCGCTGCTGCCCAAGGGCGTGAAGCTGCTGCCCGAAGACGTGTTCGCGCGTGCCAGCTACGTGCTCTCGGCCAAGGTGCTCGACCCGCAGTTCCAGGGCCAGATCAAGGAGCGCCTGAACTCGCGCGACGCCGTGCGCCTGGTCGGCAGCTTCGTGCGCCCCGCGCTCGAGCTCTGGCTCAACCAGCACGTGGACTACGGCAAGAAGCTCGCAGAGCTCGCCATCAAGGCCGCGCAGTCGCGGCAGAAGGCCGGCCAGAAAGTCGAAAAACGCAAGGGCTCCGGCGTGGCCGTGCTGCCCGGCAAGCTCACCGACTGCGAGAGCAAGGACCTCGCGCACAACGAGGTGTTCCTGGTCGAGGGCGACTCGGCCGGCGGCAGCGCCAAGATGGGCCGCGACAAGGAAAGCCAGGCCGTGCTGCCGCTGCGCGGCAAGGTGCTCAACACCTGGGAAGTCGAGCGCGACCGCCTGTTCGCCAACACCGAAATCCACGACATCGCGGTCGCCATCGGCGTGGACCCGCACGGCCCGAACGACACGCCCGACCTCAGCGGCCTGCGCTACGGCAAGGTCTGCATCCTGTCCGACGCCGACGTCGACGGCTCGCACATCCAGGTGCTGCTGCTCACGCTGTTCTTCCGCCACTTCCCCAAACTCATCGAGGCCGGCCACGTGTACGTGGCGCGCCCGCCGCTGTTCCGCGTGGACATCCCCGCGCGCGGCAAGAAGCCGGCGGCCAAGCAGTACGCGCTGGACGAAGGCGAGCTGCACGCCATCCTCGACAAGACCGCCAAGGACGGCGTGCCGCCCGAGAAATGCCAGATCAGCCGTTTCAAAGGCCTGGGCGAAATGAGCGCCGAGCAGCTGTGGGACACCACCCTCAACCCCGATACGCGCCGCCTCATGCCGGTCGTGCTCGGCGCGATCGACTTCGCCGGCACCGAAGCCCTCATCACCAAACTCATGGGCAAGGGCGAAGCCGCCTCGCGCCGCGAGCTGATGGAGTTGCATGGCGACTCGGTCGAAATCGATATCTAGTTGAACTCCCCCCGCGCCGCTTCGCGTCACCCCTCAGGGGCGACACTGGCAGACCGGCAGAGCCGGATCTGCGGTGTCCTTGACCGAATCGCCGCCTTGAACGAAGAACTGATTTGCCATGACTGAAACTCCTGAACTGCCGCTGTCCGCGCCGGACGACGACGGCATGAACCTCGCGAACTACGCGCAGCGCGCCTACCTCGAATACGCGCTTTCGGTCGTGAAAGGCCGCGCCCTGCCCGACGTGTGCGACGGCCAGAAGCCGGTGCAGCGCCGCATTCTCTACAGCATGGACCGCATGGGGCTGGGCTTCAGCGGGCCCAACCGCAACACGGCCGCGCGCCCGGTGAAAAGCGCGCGCGTGGTCGGCGACGTGCTGGGCCGCTTCCACCCGCATGGCGACCAGGCCGCCTACGACGCGCTGGTGCGCATGGCACAGGACTTCGCGCAGCGCTATCCGCTGATCGACGGCCAGGGCAACTTCGGCTCGCGCGATGGCGACGGTGCCGCGGCCATGCGTTACACCGAAGCGCGCCTGGCAAAGATCACCACCCTGCTGCTCGACGAGATCGACGAGGGCACGGTGGACTTCGTGCCCAACTACGACGGCTCCACCGTCGAGCCCAAGCAGCTGCCCGCGCGCCTGCCGTTCAACCTGCTCAACGGCGCCAGCGGCATCGCCGTCGGCCTGGCGACCGAGATTCCCAGCCACAACCTGCGCGAGGTGGCCGACGCCTGCGTGGCGCTGGTGAAGAACCCCAAGCTGGCCGACGACGAGCTGTTCGCGCTGCTGCCCGGGCCCGACTACCCCGGCGGCGGCCAGATCATCAGCCCCGCCAGCGACATCGCCGACGCCTACCGCACCGGCCGCGGCAGCCTCAAGGTGCGCGCGCGCTGGAAGATCGAGGACCTCGCGCGCGGCCAGTGGCAGCTCGTGGTGACCGAGCTGCCGCCGGGCGTGAGCACGCAGCGCGTGCTCGAAGAGATCGAGGAACTCACCAACCCCAAGGTGAAGGCTGGCAAGAAGGCGCTGACGCAGGAACAGACGCAGCTCAAGGCCAGCATCCTCATGGTGCTCGACGGCGTGCGCGACGAGTCGAGCAAGGACGCGCCCGTGCGCCTGCTGTTCGAGCCCAAGAGCAGCCGCATCGAACAGCAGGAACTCATCACCGCGCTGCTGGCCCACACCAGCCTGGAAACCTCGGCGCCGATCAACCTCACCATGGTGGGGCTCGACGGCCGGCCGACGCAGAAGTCGCTGCGGCAGATGCTCACCGAGTGGATCGAATTCCGCCAGGGCACCATCACCCGCCGCTCGCAGCACCGCCTCACCAAGGTGCTGGACCGCATCCACATCCTCGAAGGCCGGCAGCTGGTGCTGCTCAACATCGACGAGGTGATCCGCATCATCCGCCACAGCGACGAGCCCAAGGCCGCGCTGATCGAGCGCTTCAAGCTCAGCGACCGCCAGGCCGAGGACATCCTGGAAATCCGGCTGCGCCAGCTGGCGCGGCTCGAAGCCATCAAGATCGAGCAGGAGCTCAAGGAACTGCGCGAAGAGCAGGGCAAGCTCGAAGACATTCTGGGCAACCCCGGCAGCCTCAAGCGCCTGATGGTGAAAGAGATCGAGGCCGACGCCAAGACCTTCGCCGACGAGCGCCGCACGCTGATCCAGGCCGAGAAGAAGGCCGTGGCCGAGATCAAGGTGGTGGACGAGCCGGTGACGGTGGTGATCTCCAGCAAGGGCTGGGTGCGCGCGCGCACCGGCCACGGCCACGAGGCCGGCAGCTTCGCGTTCAAAGCCGGCGACGGCCTGTACGGCACCTTCGAGTGCCGCACGGTGGACACGCTCATCACCTTCGGCAGCAACGGGCGCGTGTACTCGGTGCCCGTGGCCAGCCTGCCGGGCGCGCGCGGCGACGGCCAGCCCATCACCACGCTGATCGAACTCGAAAGCGGCACGCAGCCGCTGCACTACTTCGCCGGCCCGGCCAATGCGGCGCTGCTGCTCAGCAGCAGCGGCGGCTACGGCTTCCTGGCCACGGTGGAGAACATGGTGTCGCGCCAGCGCGGCGGCAAGACCTTCCTCAACCTCGGCGAAGGCGAAACGCCGTGCGCGCCGTCGCACGCGGCCTTCACCTCCGGCGGCGTGCCGCTGGTGCCGGCCACGCACGTGTGCTGCGCCTCCACCGGCGGGCGCATCCTCACCTTCGAGATCGGCGAACTCAAGCTGATGGAGAAGGGCGGCCGTGGCCTGATGCTGATCGACCTCGAAGCCAAGGACACCCTGGCCGGCGCCGCCGCCTACACCCGCAGCGTGAAGATCGAAGGCATCGGGCGCGGCGGCAAGGAGCGCGAGGAAACGCTGGAGATCCGCAGCCTCAACAACGCGCGCGCCGCGCGGGCCCGCAAGGGCAAGGCGGCCGATCTCGGCTTCAAGCCCAGCCGCATCACGCGGGTGGAGTAAGGCGGCCATGGCGCGCTCGCCCACCCTGGCCGAGCTGCGCCGCTATGCGATCGCGCGCAGCCTGTTCAAACCCGTGACGCTGCCGGCCGCGATCCGCCGGCTCGGTTTCGTGCAGGCCGATCCCATGCGCGCGCCGGCGCGCGCGCAGGACCTCATCCTCTACCAGCGGGTGCGCGACTACCGCGCCGGCGACCTGGAGCGCCGCTACGAGCGGCTGGGTGTGGAGGAGGACGCGTTCGTCAACTACGGCTTCGTGCCGCGCGAGATGCTGGCGCTGCTGCACCCGCGCACGCCGCGCCGGCCCTGGGACGCGGCCACCACGGACCGCGCGCGCGAGCTGCTGGCCTTCGTGCAGGAGCGTGGCGTGGTCCACCCGCGCGAGGTGGGCGAGGCCTTCGTGCACCATGGCCGCGTGGCCGGCTACTGGGGTGGTGAACTCAATGCCAGCACCCGGCTGCTCGACGACATGCACCACCACGGCTGGTTGCGCGTGCGCCGCCGCGAATCGGGCACGCGGGTGTACGAGGCGATGCGGCACACCGAGCAGGACGACAGCCCGGCGGCGCGTCTGGCGCGAGCCCAGGCCTTGGTCGATGTCATCGTGGCGCTGTACGCACCCATTCCGGCACCCAGCCTCGGCTACCTGGTCACCCTGCTGCGCTACGGCGCCAATCACTTGTCGGTCGAGGCACGCGCCGTGGTGAAGACCGCGCGCGAACGCTATGGCCGATGCCGTGATCGACGGCACCACTTGGTTCTGGCCGGCCGATGAAAACCCCGCTTCGCGCCGCCACCAGCCCGATGAAGGGGTGCGGCTGCTTGCGCCGTTCGACCCTGTGGTGTGGGACCGGCGGCGGTTCGAGATGCTGTGGGACTGGGCATACCGCTTCGAAGCCTATGTGCCAGCGCCCAAGCGCACCATGGGCCACTACGCCCTGCCGGTGCTGTGGGGCGAACGCATGGTGGGCTGGGCCAACCTGCGCCTGGAGCGCGGGCAGCTTCGGCACGAACTGGGGTTTGCCGAGGCGCGCCCCCGAGATGCCGTTTTCCGGCGCGCGCTGGACGAGGAACTGGAACGGTTCGAGCGCTTCCTGGCGCCCGCCGGATCCGAATGAAATGACGCAGGTGAGCTGACGATGGACAACAGCGAATGGACGGGAATCGTGATCGCCGCGGTGATGGCGGCGCTGGCCTTTGGCGTCGCGCGCTTCGCCACGCGGTATTTTGCGAGGCGCCGTGCCGGCCAGGCCAAGGCGGTCCCGCAAACCGCCCAGAGCCGCCAGGTGCGGCGCGCCAACGAACGCAAGAAGAAGTAACCGGGCTGGAGTGGGGGAGCCCGTCCAGAGACACCCAGGGTCCGGCTCTGCCGGCCCAAGGTGTCGCCCCCCTTCAAGGGGGGAGCGCCGAAGGCGCGCGGGGGGTTACTTCAACTCTGCGATCAGCTCGATTTCCACGCAGGCGCCCAGGGGCAGCTGCGCCACGCCGAAGGCGCTGCGCGCGTGCGCGCCGGCCGCCGAGCCGAACACCTCGCCGATCAGCTCGCTGCAGCCGTTGGTGACCAGGTGCTGCTCGGTGTAGGTGGCGGTGGAGTTGACCAGGCTGAGCACCTTCACGATGCGCTTGACGCCATTGAGGTCCGTGCCAGCGGCCTGGCAGGCGGCGGCGAGCGTGCCCATCAGATCGATGGCCACGGCGCGCGCCGCGGGCTTGGCTTCGTCGGTGGTCATGGTCAGGCCGAGTTGGCCGACCCAGGGCTTGCCGTCCTGCTTCGCGATGTGGCCGCTCAGGAAGATCAGCTTGCCGGTCTGCACGAAGGGCACATAGGCCGCGGCGGGCACCGCCACGGGCGGCAGGGTGATGCCGAGTTGGGTCAGCTTGTCGTAAATGCTCATGGAAGGCTCCTGAAGAATGAGCGGTCCATTCTATCGACGGGTTCAGGCGTCTTCGGCTGTCTGGAGCTGTTCCAGTTCGTCTGGCGGGGCCACCGTCACGGCCACCGCCAGCGTGTGGCGCGCGCCGCTCTGGATCACGCCGCGCATGGGCGAGACGTCCGCGAAATCGCGCCCGATCGCCAGGGTCACGTAGTCCTCACCCGGGCTGCCCCAGCCGCAGCGGTTGTTGGTGGGATCGAAGTCGAACCACGCGCCGGTGGGGGCGGCGTCGGGGTCATCGGCCGAGGCGGGCAGGGGCACGTACACCGAGACCCAGGCGTGCGAGGCATCGGCGCCGATCAGGCGCGGCTTGCCCGGCGGCGGGCGCGTGAGCAGATAACCGCTGACGTAGCGCGCGGGCAGGCCGAGCGAGCGCAGGCAGCCCAGCATGATGTGGGCGAAGTCCTGGCACACGCCCTTGCCTTGCGCCAGGGCGTCGAGCGCGGGGGTGTTCACCTCGGTGCTGTGGGTCTCGTAGCTCAGCTCGTTGTGGATGCGCTCCATCAGCGCGCGCGCCGCTTCCAGGGCCGGCAGGCCGGGCTTGAAGGCCGGGCGGGCGAAGGCGGCAAAGGCGTCGTCGCGCGGCACGTAGGGCGAGGCGAAGAGGAACTCGCTGGCCGCGTCGAACGGTGCCTGGGCGCGGTAGCGGAAATGCTCGCGCACGCGCTCCCAGTTCATGCCGCGCCAGGGCGGGCCTTCGGGCAGGGGCTCGGGCGCTTGTGTCTCGACCAGGCTGTCGGCCTCCACGGTCAACATGCTGTGGATGGATTGCAGCGAGAAGAAGGTGCGCGGGTTGCCGAACACGTCGGTGGTCTCGCTGCGCGCGGCCGGCTCGGGGTCGATGCGCAGCTCGTGCGAGCGCACGCGCTGCGAGGCCGTGTCCACCGGCCGCAGGTGCACCATGTGCTGCGCCATGTCGATGGCGCCGTGGTAGCGGTAGCGGGTGCGGTGCAGGATGCGCAGCAGCATGTCAGGCCCCGAGCGATTGGTTGCGCTGGTCCGCGTGGCTGAAGTGCAGGCGCGTGATCTCGTCGGAGAGGTCGATCGCTGCGATCTCGCAGCCGTCGAGCAAGGCGGCCAGGTCGCTCCAGACGCGCTGGCCGTCCGGGCTGCGCTGCCAGTTGCTCAGGTCGGGCAGCACCCAGGTGTTGGGGTCGGGCAGGCCGCGCGCGAGCACCGCGTCCTGCGGCGTGGCGCTGTGCGAGAGCTTGGCCAGGCGCGAGCGCAGCGTGTGCACCACCCAGGCCAGCGAGCGCGGGTTGTCGCGGTCCATCACCAGCAGGTCGATGAGCGCCACCATGTCGCGCCGCTGCTGGTATTGCGCGTGGAAGGTGATGGTGCTGTCGAACAGCGCGACCACGGCCTCGAAGCCGGCCTGGTCGTGCACGCAGCCGTGTTCGAGCGCGAGCGACAGCGCGCGCGCCAGCGTGATGAGCCGTTCGATGTGGCGGCCCATGGAGAGCAGGCGCCAGCCGTCGTCGCGCACCATGCGGTCGGTCTGCGAACCGGTGATGGCCGCGAGCAGCTCGCTGGCGTTCTGCAGCGCCGCGATGGCTTCGGCGGTGGCGTACTCGGCGTCGGTGGACAGGGCGGCGCAGTCGCGCGCGAAACTGGCCTCGGTGCGCTCGATCAGGTTCCAGTGTTCCTGCGACAGGCGCTCGCGCACCTGCGCAGCCGCCGCCTTGAGCGCGCGCAGGTTGAAGCCCACGCTGAAGGACTGCGCGGCCAGCGCATCGCCGGGCGCGGGCGAGAGCGCGGCGATGAGGCTGCGCGAGAACACGCGCGCCGAGAGCGAGGCGGTCGGCACATCGGGCAGCACCAGGGCGTTCTCGCGCGCCATGCTGGTCAGCCAGGCCATCAGCGCGCGCGAGTTCGGTTCTTCACCGCCCAGGTGGCTGAGCACGATCTGCGCGAGCCGCACGCTGTTTTCGGCGCGCTCGGTGTAGCGGCCGAGCCAGAACAGGTTTTCCGCGGCGCGGCTGGTCACGGGCCGTTTCTGCTGCGCCAGCGTGAGCGTGCTCGGCGCGGATTGCAGCAGGCTGGTGTGGTCCACCGGGCCGTCGGTGAGCACCCAGCAGTCGGCGCTGCTGCCGCCGCGCTGCATGGCGGCGATGAGCTGGCCGCGCGGTGCCAGGCGCACCATGCCGCCGGGCAGCACGCGCCAGGACTTCGGGCCGTCGGCCAGCGCGAACACGCGCAGCATGGCCGAGCGGGGCATCAGCCGCTCGCCGCTCCAGGTCGGCGTCTGCGACAGCGGCAGCCAGGACTGCACGGTGTAGTCGTCGGCGTGGCGGGCCATGCGGCCCGACCACTCGTCGAGCTCGCGCGCGCTCAGGCTCTGGCCCATCACGGTGTCCAGCCCGGAACGCGGGTAGGTGGGCTTGATCACGCTGTCGCGCAGCAGCGGCAGCACCTCGCGCAGCGCGGCGTCTTCGCCGCACCACCAGGTGCGCAGCGAAGGCAGGCTCAGTTCCTCGCCCAGCAGGTGGCGGCTGATGGCGGGCAGGAAGCCCAGCAGCGCGCTCGATTCCAGCGGGGCCGAGCCCGGCGCGTTGGCCAGCAGCAGGTTGCCCGCGCGCAGCACCTGCAGCAGGCCGGGCACGCCCAGGCGCGAATCGGAGCGCAGTTCCAGCGGGTCCAGCCACTCGTCGTCCAGCCGCTTGATGAGCGCGTGCACCGGCTCCAGGCCGCTGAGCGTCTTGAGGAACAGGCGCTGGTCGCGCACCGTGAGGTCGTTGCCTTCCACCAGCGTGAGGCCGAGGTAGCGCGCGAGGTAGGCGTGTTCGAAGTAGGTCTCGTTGTAGGGGCCGGGCGTGAGCAGGGCGATGCGCGCGTTCTCGCCCTCGGGTGCCATGCGCTTGATGCCGTCCATGAGGGCGCGGTAGCTCGCGGCCAGGCGCTGCACCTTCATGCCGGCGAAGGCTTTGGGGAACTGGCGCCCGATGGCGATGCGGTTCTCCAGCAGGTAGCCGAGGCCGGAGGGCGCCTGGGTGCGCTGGCCGACCACCCACCAGCGGCCGTCGGGCCCCTGCGCGAGGTCGAAGCCCACGATGTGCAGCCAGGTGTCGCCCGGCGGGCGCACGCCCTGCATGGAGCGCAGGTAGCCCGGGTGGCCTTGCACCAGCGCGGCCGGCAGCAGCGCGCGCTTGAGCAGTTCGCGCTCGCCGTACAGGTCGGCCATCATGGCGTTGAGCAATCGCGTGCGCTGCAACACGCCGGCCTCGATCTGCGCCCAGTCCTGCGGACCGATGAGCTTGGGGAAGAGGTCGAGCGACCAGGGGCGTTCGAGCCCGGTGGAGGCGTCGGCGTAGACGTTGTAGGTCACGCCGTTGTCGCGGATCTGGCGCTCGAGGTTCTCGGCGCGGCGGTTGAGGTCGCTGAAGCCGTCGGCGCCGATGTGTTCGAAGAAGCTGGCCCAGGGGCGCGACAGCGCCGAGGCCTCGGGGTCGCCGCCGGCGCGCAGCTCGTCGCGGTGGCCCGCGTCCGCCGGCACGGACAGGGAGAGCGCCCAGGCCCCCGGGGTGTCCGGGCGCAACTGGGCAAGAGGGATTCGGTGGGGTCGGGATTCACGGGCTTAGAGTATGCCCGCTGGGGTATCGGCGGGCCGGGGGGACGTGAATCGCCGTGTGGCATCCTTCAAACAGGTTCTGGCAGGCCCGGGCCGCGTGTTCAGGTCCGCAGGTCGAGCGTGAACGGAAACTCGCGGCTGTGCTGGGCCGGCGTCACGTCCATGCGGCCGGGCGTGTGCCCCATCTGGAAGAAGCGCGACAGCCGGCGGCTCTCGGCCTCGTAGGCGTTGATGGGGAAGGTGTCGTAGTTGCGCCCGCCCGGGTGGGCGACGTGGTACTGGCAGCCGCCCATGGAGCGCTTGAGCCAGGTGTCGACGATGTCGAAGGTCAGCGGCGCGTGCGCGGCGATCGAGGGGTGCAGCGCCGAGGGCGGGCTCCAGGCCTTGTAGCGCACACCGGCCACGTACTCGCCCGCGGTGCCGGTGCTCTGCAGGGGCAGGGCGCGGCCGTTGCAGGTGATCACGTGGCGGCTGTCGTTGAAGCCGCTCACGCGCACCTCCACGCGCTCCAGCGAGGAGTCCACGTAGCGCACGGTGCCGCCGACCGCGCCTTCTTCGCCCATCACGTGCCAGGGCTCCAGCGCGCTGCGGAGGGTGAGCTCGATGCCGCGCGCGGCGACCTCGCCCACCAGCGGGAAACGGAACTCGAAGTGCGGCTCGAACCACGCCATGTCGAAGGGGTAACCGGCGTCGGCCATGTCGGTGAGCACGTCCTCGAAGTCCATGCGCACGAAGGTGGGCAGCAGGCAGCGGTCGTGCAGCTCGGTGCCCCAGCGGGTGAGGCGGCCCTGCCAGGGCTGCTTCCAGAAGCGCGCGATCATGGCGCGCAGCAGCAGCTGCTGCGCGATGCTCATGCGCGCGTGTGGCGGCATCTCGAAGGCGCGCAGCTCCAGCAGGCCCAGGCGCCCGGTGGGGCCGTCGGGCGAGTAGAGCTTGTCGATGCAGAACTCGCTGCGGTGCGTGTTGCCGGTGACGTCGATCAGGATGTTGCGCAGCGTGCGGTCCACCATCCACGGCGGCATGTCTTCGCCGTAGGTCTTGCGGTTCTGCCCGATCTGCGCGAGCGCGATCTCCAGTTCGTAGAGCTGGTCGTTGCGCGCCTCGTCCACGCGCGGCGCCTGGCTGGTCGGGCCGATGAACAGGCCGCTGAACAGGTACGACAGTGACGGATGGTTGTGCCAGTAGGCCAGCAGGCTGCCCAGCAGCTCGGGCCGGCGCAGGAAGGGCGAGTCCGCCGGCGTGGCGCCGCCGAGCACGAAGTGGTTGCCGCCGCCGGTGCCGGTGTGGCGGCCATCGGTCATGAACTTCTCGGCGCACAGGCGCGTCTGGTGCGCGGCTTCGTAGAGGAATTCGGTGTGCTCCACCAGCTCGCCCCAGTTGTGCGCGGGGTGGATGTTGACCTCGATCACGCCCGGGTCGGGCGTGACCTGCAGCATCTTCAGGCGCGGGTCGCGCGGCGGCGGGTAGCCTTCGAGCACGATGCTCATGCCCAGCTTCTCGGCCGTGGCTTCCACGGCGGCGAGCAGGTCGAGGTAGTCCTCCAGCAGCGCCATGGGCGGCATGAAGATGTAGAGGTGCTGGTTCTTGCCGCCGCCGGCCTTCTCGGCCTTGGGGCCGTTGGCGCGGTGCGGGTCGCGCGCTTCCACGCACAGCGCGGTGCGCGTGAGCCAGGCGGCCGATTCGGCGCGCTGCGGGAAGCGCGCGGCCAAGGCCTGCGCGGGCGCCGCGCCGGGGCCGGGCTGGCCCGGGCGCAGGCCTTCCACCGTCTCGGCATCCGGGTCGAAGTCCATGCCTTGCATGGAGACCGTGCCGCCCTCGGCGAAGCCGCCACCCACCTGGTGCGGTGACACCTGGTGCTTCACGGCCGCGCCACGCGGCAACGGGTCGCGCGCGGAGTGCGGGTCCTGTTCGATGTGGTACGGGTAGTCGCCGGCCGAGACCCAGGGCAGCGAGTCCAGCGGCAGGCGGTAGCCCATGGGCGAGTCGCCCGGGATCAGGTACATGCGCTCGTCGCGGAAGAACCAGGGCCCGGTGGACCACACCGTGCCCGAGATGCGCGGGTAGCCACTCTTGCCGTTGTTGGACAGCGCGCCGTTGCGGCCCGAGGCCTGCAGCGGCAGCACGTAGCCCACGGTGGCGTCCAGGCCCTGGCCGAAGACGCGGCGCAGGCGGGCGCGTTCGAGCTCGTCGTCGAGCTTGCTGTCGAACGGGTCCACGTTCACCGGCAGGCGGCGCTCGCGCCAGAGGTAGTACCAGGTGTCCTCGTAGCCCGGGGTGATGTACTGGGTGGACAGGCCGAGCTTGCGCGCCAGCGCCTGCGTGAAGCGGCGCGCGTCGTCGCTGGTGCAGCGCGCTTCGTCGCGCTCGTCGGCCAGCAGGGCCGGGTTGTGCCAGAGGGTCTCGCCATCGGCGCGCCAGAACATCGACAGCGCCCAGCGTGGCAATTGCTCGCCCGGGTACCACTTGCCCTGGCCCATGTGCACGAAGCCGCCCGCGCCGTACTCGGCGCGCAGGCGCCCCAGCAGCTCGGTGGCGTAACCGCGTTTGGTGGGGCCCAGCGCGTCGGTGTTCCACTCGGCGGCGTCGCGGTCGCTGGTGGCCACGTAGGTGGGCTCTCCGCCCATGGTCAGGCGCACGTCGTGCTGTTCCAGATCGGCGTCCACCTTTTCGCCCAGGGCCAGCACGCCGGCCCATTGTTCGTCGGTGTAGGGGCGGGTGACGCGCGGCGACTCGTAGACCCGCGTCACGCTCATGTGGTGGCTGAATTCCACCTCGCACTTGTCCACGCCACCTTCCACCGGCGCCGCGCTCGAGGGCTGCGGCGTGCAGGCGAGTGGCACATGGCCTTCGCCCGCGAGCAGGCCGGAGGTCGGATCCAGCCCGATCCAGCCCGCGCCGGGCAGGAAGACTTCGCACCAGGCGTGCAGGTCGGTGAAGTCTTTCTCGGGGCCATTGGGGCCGTCGACCGACTTCACGTCGGACGTGAGCTGGATCAGGTAGCCCGAGACGAAGCGCGCGGCCAGGCCCATGTGGCGCAGGATCTGCACCAGCAGCCAGCCGCTGTCGCGGCACGAGCCGCTCTTGAGCTTGAGCGTGTCTTCGGGCGTCTGCACGCCGGGCTCCATGCGGATGGTGTAGGCGATGTCGCGTTGCAGCCGCTGGTTGATCTCGACCAGGAAGTCGATCGTGCGGCGCTCGCTGCGGTCCACCTCGGCCACGTAGGCCTTGAGCAGCGGCGTGAGCGGCGCGGTGGCCAGGTAGGGGGCCAGTTCCTGCTTCTGCGCCTCGTCGTACGTGAACGGGAAGTTCTCGGCCGAGGGCTCCAGGAAGAAATCGAACGGGTTGTAGACCGCCATTTCCACCACCAGGTCGATCGTGACCTTGAACTCGGTGGTGGGCTCGGGGAACACCAGGCGCGCCTGGTAGTTGGCGAACGGGTCCTGCTGCCAGTTGATGAAATGCTCGCCGGGTTCGATGCGCTGCGAATACGAGAGCACCTTGGTGCGGCTGTGCGGCGCGGGCCGCAGCCGGACCACCTGAGGCCCCAGCTTGACCAGGCGGTCGTACCGATAATGGGTGATGTGGCTCAGGGCAACATGGATCGCCATACGAGAGACTTTCCTGGGAGGGGAACAACAATGGATCCGCGAGCCACCAACCGGCCGACGCGGCTTGCAGCCATGCTAGCAAGTCTTGCGCCACGGCCACATGACATTTCCACCAAGCGGTGCCGCCCGGTCTGATCGTGCGCCATTCCGGCTTCGGGGCGCTGCTGGGCTGGGTGCTGGGCGTGGCGCTGCAATTGCAGCAGCCCGCGCTGTGGTCCCTGGAGGTCTACGGCGCTTTGCTGCTGGCCGGTGTGCTGGGCCTGGGGGCCTTGCGGCTGACCCGGCGTGCCGCCCCTGCGCTGCTGCTGGCCTGGGTGGCGGGCGCGCTCATCGGTGTCGGTGCCACCGGCGCCCGCGCCGTGCATTTCGCGGCCGACGCGCTCGACCCGGCCCTGCAAGGCATCGACATCGAGGCGACCGGGCGCATCGCCTCCCTGCCGCAGCGAAGCGCGCAGGGTGAGCGCTTCGAGTTCGTGGTGGAGTCGGCCGCGCGCGGCGGCCAGGCGGTGGCGCTGCCACCGCGCCTGCAACTGGGCTGGTACCTGCGGCCCGATGAGGCCGGCGGGGCCGGCCCCGGCCTGCGCGCGGGCGACCGCTGGCGCTTCACAGTGCGCCTGCGCAGCCCGCACGGCAACGCCAACCCGCACGGCTTCGACCGCGAACGCTGGCTCTGGGAGCAGGGCATCCAGGCCACCGGTTATGTGCGCAGCGGCCCGCGCGACCCGGCGCCCCAGCGGCTGGGCGCCACACCCTGGCACCCGCTGGACCGCTTGCGCCAGGGCGTGGCCGAGCGCATCGAGGCCCGCGTGCACGAAGACCCGCGCAGCGCGGGCGTGCTGGCCGCGCTGGTGGTGGGCGACCAGTCCGCCATCGACCGCAGCGACTGGGACCTCTTCCGCACCACAGGCGTCGCTCATTTGATGAGCATTTCAGGATTGCACGTGACGCTGTTCGCCTGGCTGGCCACGGCGCTGGTGGGCGCGCTCTGGCGGCGCCTGGCGCTGCGCTGGCCCAAGGCCTTGCTGGCGCTGCCCACGCCCTGGGCGGCGGGCCTGGGTGGCGTGGCGCTGGCGCACGGCGTACGCGCTGTTCTCGGGCTGGGGCGTGCCGGCGCAGCGCACCGTGCTCATGCTGGCCGTGGTGGTCGGTCTGCGCCTGTCGGTGCGACAGTGGCCCTGGCCGCATGTGTGGCTGCTGGCCATGGCGGTGGTGCTGCTGCTCGACCCCTGGGCCTTGATGCAGGCCGGCTTCTGGCTCAGCTTCGTGGCGGTGGGCATCCTGTTCGCCACCGACCCGGGCCGGCGCTCGCCCGCGCCCGAGGGCTCCTGGCCGCAGCGCGCGGCGCGGGCCTTCCTGGCCTTGCTGCGCGAGCAGGGCGTGGTGACGGTGGCGCTCGCGCCGCTCACCCTGCTGCTGTTCGGCCAGTTCTCGGTGGTGGGGCTGGTGCGCAACCTCGCCGCCATTCCCTGGGTGACCCTGCTGGTCACGCCGCTGGCCTTGCTCGGTGTGTTCGCGCCGCCCTTGTGGGATGGGGCCGCCTGGGCGGTGCAGGCCTTGTCGCTCGCCTTGCAGTGGCTGGCCCAGTGGCCGGGCGCGGCCCTGTTCCGGCCCGTGGCGCCGTGGCCGCTGGCCCTGGCGGCGGTGCTGGGCGGTGTGTTGCTCGTGTTGCGCCTGCCCTGGGTGGTGCGGCTCTCGGGCCTGATGCTGCTTTGGCCGGCCTTGCTCTACGCGCCACCGCGCCCAGCGCCGGGCCAGTTCGAATTGATCGCGCTGGACGTGGGGCAGGGCAGCGCGGTGCTGCTGCGCACCGCCGGCCACAGCCTGCTCTACGACACCGGCCCGCGCTATGGGCCGCAGCCCGATGCCGCCGACGCCGGCGACCGCGTGGTGCTGCCGCTGTTGCGCGCGCTCGGCGAGCGGCTCGACACGGTCGTGGTCAGTCACAGCGACAGCGACCATTCCGGTGGCGCGCCCTCGGTGCAGGCGGCGCAGCCGCAGGCGCGCTGGCTCTCGTCCTACGACAGCGACGCCGCGCGCCGCTGCGTGGCGGGCCAGCGCTGGCGGTGGGATGGGGTGGATTTCGAGGTGCTGCACCCGCAACCCGATGACTACGACGAGACCGGCCATGGGCGGCTCTCCAGCAACGCCATGTCCTGCGTGTTGCTCGTGTCCAACGGTGCGCAGAGCGCCTGGCTGGGCGGCGACATCGATGCCGCGCGCGAGGTGCGCCTGGCGCTCGCGCGGCCCGAGCAACGCGCGACCGTGATGCTCGCGCCCCACCACGGCAGCCAGACCTCCAGCAGCCCGGTGCTGCTCAACACCCTGCGCCCGAGCCTGGTGATGGTGCAGTCGGGCTACCGCAACCGCTTCAACCACCCCGCGCCGGTGGTGCTGGAGCGCTATGCCCAGCGCGGCATTCCCTGGGTGAACTCACCCGGGTGTGGCGCGGCGACCTGGCGCAGCGCCGAGCCCGACCGCGTGGTGTGCCAGCGCGAGGTCGGTCGCCGGTACTGGCACCATCCTGGCAAGCAGGAAAATGATCAATCTAACGATCATAATCATTAAAATGATCAATTAAACGATCAAAACGGTTTGCTGAGTCAAGCGAAAAATGATAAATTGAATTATCAAAATCATCAGAAAGCTCAACATGACGAGCATTGTTCAAGACGTTGAGGGCGCACGCAAGGCCGCATCGCTGACGCAAGAGGAACTGGCGCAGCGCGCCGGCGTCAGCCGCATGACCGTGTCGCGCATCGAGGCAGGCATGGATCCCAGGCTGTCCACGCTGCAGGAACTGGCCCGCGCCATGGGCATGGAGCTGATGCTGGTGCCGCGCGCGCTGCGCGCCGAGGTGGAGGGCTTCCTGCGCTCGGGTGGGCGCGTGCTCGGGCAGCCCGCGGGGGCGGGTGCGCCGAAGTCGCTGGTGGACCTGCTGGACACACCGGCCTGAAAGGGGCCGGCCGTGAGCACCTTCATCCGTTACCTGCGCCTGTCCCTGCACACGCCGGCGGGGGAGAAGCAGCCCATCGGCTACCTCTCGCAGTACGGCGACATCCTGCGCATGTCCTTCGACGAGCCGTTCGTGAACGACCCGCGCCGGCCCACGCTGTCCATGAGCCTGCGCGGGGTGGACGACGCGGCCACCCGGCAGATCCTGAGCGCCACGCGCGACGAGCGCCTGGTGCGCAACGACGGCCGCTGGCCGGTCTTCTTCCAGAACCTCTTGCCCGAAGGCCACAACCGCGAACGCCTGGCCGCGCAAAGAGGCTGCACCACCGAGGACGAATTCGAACTGCTGGCCGCCGCCGGGCACGACCTGATGGGCGCGCTGGAAGTCGAGCCCGTGCCCGCCGACGAAGACATCCCGCAGGTGGTTCGCCACTGGCACGCGGCGCTGGGGCTCGACGTGCTGGAGCCGGGCTTTGTCGAGCTGCCGGTCGAGGACGCCGCGTCCCTGCCCGGGATGGTGACGAAGTTCTCCGCGGTGCAGGAGGGACGGCGCTACGTCGTCAAGCGGCATGGCGTGGCGGGCAGCCACATCCTGAAGCTGCCGACCACCCGCCACCCCGAACTCGTCGAGAACGAGTACACCGGCTACCGGCTGTGTGCCGCGCTGGGGCTGGACTGCGCTCGCGCGAGCATCATCACGCGGGATCAGGCGCAGTTGCCCGAGCCGGTCGATTTTCCGCACATCCTGGCGGTCGAGCGCTTCGACCGTCGGCACGGCCTGCGCGTGCACATGGAAGAGTTCGCGCAGGTGATGGGCTATGCCCCGAGGCAGAAGTACGGCAGGGGCATCGAGCGGGACTACGGCCAGATGCTGCGCCTGCTCAACCAGTATTCGGTGCAGCCCGCGCGCGACACACGCGAATTCCTCGGCCGCTTCCTGGCTTTCATCCTCATGGGCAACACCGACGCGCACCTCAAGAACTGGGCGCTGCTGTACCCCGATGGCATCGAGCCTCAACTGGCCCCCTTGTACGACCCGGTCTGCGTGAGCGCCTTCTTCACCGGCATGCCGCCGGCGGACTACGGCATCAACCGCGCCATCGACGCCAGGCTGCGCGCGTTCACCTGGGCGCAGCTCGAATCGCTGCTGGAGAGCGCCGGCCTGCTGCGCAGGTCGGTGGTGTTGCGGCACTGCAAGGCGCTGGTGCAGGCCGCGCAGGCGGACTGGCCGGCCTTGCTCGCGGATGCACCTCTCAACGTGCGCGAGGAGGTCACCGCGCGCCTGCGCGGCGGTGTGGCCCTGACGGCCTGAACCTGTTCAGCCGGCCTGCACGAACTGCTGGCGCGCGCTGCGGCCTTCCTGGCTGTCGCGGCAGACCAGGGCCTGGTCGGCATCCATGTAGATGCTCGGGTGGTGCAGCGCGGTGGCGCAGGCATTGACCGATTCCTTGGTCATGCGCAGCAGGGCCGCCGGCGTTTCGGCGGTCTTGCGGGCCAGCGCCTGGGCATCTTCGACCGCGCGGCCGGGCTCGCTGATCACGTCCACCAGGCCCCAGTCGAGCGCCTGCGCGGCGCCCAGCTTCTCGCCCAGCAGGATGGCGCGCTTGGCGCGCGCCGCGCCGAGCAGGCTGGTCAGGCGCGGGATCGCGCCCCAGCCCATGTTGAGGCCAACCTTGACTTCGGGCAGGTAGAACGCGGCCTGGCTGGACGCCACGCGCCAGTCGCACGCCAGGGTGAGCGCGGCCGCGCCGCCCACCACCATGCCTTCGATGGCCGCGATGGTGAGCTGCGGCAGGTTTTCCCATGCGCGGCACAGGCGCGCGCCGCGTTGCGCCATGTCGCGCCGCTGCAGCAGGGCCTGGTCGTCCTCGTTCCACTTGGCCGGGTCCTTCAGGTCGATGCCGGCCGAGAAGATGTCGGCGGCACCGGTGAGCACGACCACCTGGATGTCCAGGGCGTCGCCGAGGTCGCGCGCGACCTGGGTGAGGGCCAGCAGCGTGTCCTGGTTGATGGCGTTGCGGTTCACGCCGCGGTCGAAGCGCACCAGGGCCACCGGCCCTTCGACGGTCACCGTCACACTCTGGCCATACGTGGGTTTCAAATCGGACTCCTTGGGGATCATGGGGCGGTCTGGTGGCGTCCCTGCACACGCGTGAGGCGGGACATGTAGCGAAAGCCGAACGGCGGGTAGTAGCTCACCGCCACTTCGAGCAGCTTGCCGGCCGGGTTGCGAAAGCGCCGCACCATCAGCAGGGCGGGATCGCTCTTGGTGTAGCCCAGGCGCTTGGCGATGGCGGCCGGGAAGGTGGCGGCCGAGATCTCCATGTCGATGGTCTCCACCGTTTCGTCGCACAGGCGTTCGAACAGCGGGTACACGCCGCCGGGTTGCTGGCCGATGTGCTCGACCACGGCCTGGTACTCCCGGCGGATGTAGATGTCGGTCCAGGAGATCGGCCGGTCGGTGCCAGGCACGCAGCGGAAGGTGGAGACCTTGAGCCAGTCCGCCGGCACGCCTTCGAGCCGCAGCTCGGTGGGGTGCGCGCTCAGTTCGGTGGTGACGCGGTGCACGCTCAGCGCCGTGGTCTCCAGGTACTGGGTGAGCTGCTCGGTGTTCTCCAGCGCCAGGCCGAACTGCGGCTGGGTGTGCTGGCGCACGACGGTGGTGCCCGTGCGCGGCTTGCGCACCACCAGGCCGAGGTCGGAGAGGCGGCGCGTGGCCTCGCGCACGGTGTGCCGGCTGACGCCGAAGCGCGCGCACAGCTCGTTCTCGGTCGGCAGGTTGCTGCCCACCGGGTAGTCCCCGTTCTTGATCATGCGCAGCAACTCGTCGCTGAGGCTCTTGTGCAGCGTGGTGCGGCGGGGAGGGCTGGGGGTTTCCGGCATCAGAGGTCCAGACGTTGGAGGGCGGCAAGGGTCTCGACGTTGAAGGTGGCCGGCTGCTCGCTGTGGGGGAAATGCCCCACGCCGGGCCACTCGAGGTACACCGTCGGAATGCCGCGCGCCTGCAGGGCGGCGTCCACATTCCGCGCGGATTCGGGGGGCACGGACCAGTCTTCGGCACCTTCAACGATCACGCAGGGGCACTGTAGCTGGTCCAGCAGGGTTTCCATGCGGAAACCGCCAAAGGCGCGGATGTCGGCGAAGGCCACTTCGGGGATGCAGCGCCGCGCGTCCATGACGATCTCCTCGGCGCGCGCGGCGTCGGTGCCGCTGCCCATGAGGGTGCGGAAGCTCACCTCGAACCAGTCGCCCGGGTTGATGCGCGCCATGTCGAGGATGGCCGGGTTGTAGCCGGAGCTCTTGACCACGTTGACCGAAGCGCCGTCGACGAACACGAGGCCGCGCACGCGCTGCGGCGCCAGCGCCGCGGCAGCGGCCACGACACCGCCGCCCATGGAGTGGCCCATGAGCACCGGGCGGTCCAGGCCGAGCGCGTCGATCACCTGCAGCACATGGCGCGCGTTGCTCGGGCTGTCGGTGTGCGGGCCGCCGGCGGGCATGCCGCTCTTGCCGTGGCCCGGCAGGTCCAGCGCGTACACCGCGTAGTGCTGGCCGAAGAAGTCGAGGTTGTGTTGCCAGGACAGGCTGTCCTGGCTGGCGCCATGCACCATCACGAGGGGCGTGCGCCCGTCCGTGGGGTCGCCCGCGTGGTCGAAGTAGGCGCGCAGGCCGTCGGCCGTGGTCACGTAGGGCATGTCATTCGCTCCTGGGCGCGCACAGGCGCAAGACGGCGTGGATCAGCAGCCAGTTCTGCACGCAGGCGCGCAGGTCGCCTTCGACGCTGAGGCGGTGCTGGCGCACCAGGCGGTTGAAGGGGAAGCCGCTGGCCAGGGCCTGCAGGGCCGATTCGTCGCCCACGAAAGTGAAGGGCGCCTCGCCGGCCTGGCCCGCTTCGATGGTGTCCGGCGTCACCGCGATCCAGGCGCGCTGGCCCGTCTCGCTGTGGCGAAAACCGATTCTCAGATGGGCCAGCGTGCGGTGGCGCGCGACGAAACCGTCCGCCTGCGCGCGCTGGGCCAGGGCCGGCAGGTAGCCTTCGTCCAACAGGCTGGAAGGGGCCGTTGTCATGCGTCGAATCCTTGTCTCAACTTGAACTTCTGGACCTTGCCGGACGAAGAGTGCGGCAGGCTGTCCACCAGAAAAATCCGCTTGGGCACCTTGAAGCCCGAAAGGCTTTCGCGGCAGTGCGTGCGCAGCGCCTCGGTGTCCGGCTGGCGGCCTTCGATCGGCACCACGGCGGCCACCAGTTCTTCGCCCCAGCGTTCGTGCGGCACGCCGAAGGCGGCGGCCTCGCGCACATCGGGGTGGCTGACCAGGCAATTCTCCACTTCCTGCGCCGCCACGTTCTCGCCCCCGGTCTTGATCATGTCCTTGCTGCGGCCCATGAAGTAGGCGAAGCCTTCGTCGTCGAAGCGGAAGAGGTCGCCGGTGTGCAGCCAGCCGTCGGCGTCCAGCGTGGCGGCGGTCAGCTCGGGCTGGTTCCAGTAGCCCTTGAAGACGGTGGGCCCCTTCACCTGCAGCTCGCCGGGGCCGCGCTGGTCCGTCAGCACCTGGCCGGTCTCGTCCACCAGACGGTGTGCCACGTGGCGCCAGAGGTAGCCGATGGAGCCCGGGTGGTCCAGGATCTCGTGCGTGTAGCGGTTCTTGATGGTGGTGACGCAGCTCTCCGTCATGCCGAAGCCCCAGCCGAACTCGGCGTTGGGAAACACCTGGCGGATCAGTTCCTGGCGCCATTCGCCCAGCGGCGCCGCGGCGGTCTGCACGTAGCGCACCGAGGGCAGGCGCAGCTGCGCGAAGCCCGGGTGGTCGGTCAGGCCGACCCACATCGCCGAGAGCAGGAACACGTGCGTGGGCAGGTTCTGCTGCAAGGCCTCCACCACGCTTTGCGCATCGAAGCGCGGCACCAGGTGCAGGCTGCCGCCGGCGTACAGGATGGGGCCGTTGATGACGCCGAAGCCGCCGATGTGGAACAGCGGCGTGCGCCATCAGCGAGCGCGACTGCGCGTCGATGCCGAGTTCCATGATGTAGTTCATCGCGTTCCACACCAGGTTGCCATGGGTCAGCATCGCGCCCTTGGGCGTGGAGGTGGTGCCCGAGGTGTACATGATGATCGCGACGTCGCCGTCCTCGACGCAGCCGGTGCGCCAGGCCACCGGGTCGGCGGTGGCCGGCACGTCGGCCAGGTCGCTGGCCAGGTGGTCGAGGCAGACCGGCAGCTGGTCCGGCGCGAGGTGCCGCGGCAGCTCCGCGACGAGGGGCGAGAACTCCGCGTCGTGCACCAGCACGCGGGGCGTGCAGTCGCTGATGAGAAAAGCCAGCTCGGCGGCGCTGTAGCGCGTGTTCACCGGCACCAGGCTGAAGCCGCCCACGGCGGTGGCGTGCATCAGCGCGAGGTAGTCGATGGCGTTGTGCATGAGCACGGCGACGCGGTCGCCCCGGCGCACGCCCAGGCCTTGCAGGTGGGCGGTCAGCGCGCGGGCGCGGGCGCAGAGGGCGGCGAAGTCCATGGCCGTGTGGCTGTCCGACAGCGCCGTGCTGCGCGGGCTGCGCAGCGCGTGGAACATGGCCGTTTGGTAGATGTTGGGCATGGGGCAATCAGGCGGGGGCGCTGCGCACCGAGGTAGGCGGCGGTGACGTGGGGGTTGTTCATGATCTCGTCGCTCGGGCCGTCGAGCACCAGCCGGCCGGTCTCCAGCACCAGCGCATGCTGCGAGAGCTTGAGCGCCAGGCGGGCGTTCTGCTCCACCAGCACGATGGTGGTGCCGTCCTGGCTGATGCGGCGGATCGCGCGGGCGACTTCGAGCGTGACGTTGGGCGCCAGGCCGAGCGATGGCTCGTCCAGCAGCAGCAGGCGCGGGCGCGACATCAGCGCGCGGCCGATGGCGCACATCTGCTGCTCGCCGCCCGAGAGGTGCCGGCCCTGGCTGTGCTGCCGCTCGGCCAGGCGGGGAAAGTAGCCGTAGACCTTTTGAATGTCCTCGCGGATCGCCTGCCGGTCGCGCCGCAGGTAGGCGCCCATCAGCAGGTTCTCGTAGGTGCTCAGCTCGGGGAACAGGCGCCGGCCCTCGGGCGAGAGCGCCAGGCCCTTCGCGATGCGCTGGTCGGTGGGCAGCGCGGTGATGTCCTGGCCGTCCAGATGGAAGCTGCCGGCCTGCAGCGGCACCAGGCCGCACAGCGCCTTCATCAGGGTGGACTTGCCCGCGCCGTTGGCGCCGACGATGGCGCACACGCTGCCGGGGCGCACGGAGAACGACACGTCGCGCAGGGCCGCGATCGGCCCGTAGGCGACGGAGATGTTTCTGGCTTCAAGCATTTTCGAGATCCGCGCCCAGGTAGGCGTCAATGACTTGCGGGTTGTCGCGCACGGTGGCCGCCGGGCCGCTGGCCAGCAGGCGGCCGTTGACCAGCACGACCAGGTGGGAGCACAGGCGCATCACCATGTTCATGTCGTGCTCCACCAGCACGATGGACACGCCCGCGCTGTGGTGCACGCGCTCGATCAGCGCGCTCATGGCATCGGTTTCCACCGCGTTGAGGCCGGCCGCCGGCTCGTCCATCAGCAGCATCGAGGGCTGCGTGGTCAGCGCCATGCCCACGCCCAGGATCTTCTGCTGGCCGTAGGCGAGCGCGCCGGCGTCGTCGCTGGCGAGGCTTTCCATGCCGATCATCGCCAGGGCCTGCTCGGCCTGCGCCAGCGCCTGGCGCCGCCCCTGGCGCACCGTGGCCGGTCGCACCAGCGACCAGGGCGAGGGCAGTTGGCGAAACAGCGCCGCGCGGTACAGGTTGTCCAGCACGCTCAGACCCGGAAACACGTGGGTCATCTGGAACGTGCGGCCCAGGCCCTTGCGCGCGATGGCGGGGGCGGACAGGCGCTCGATGCGCTCGCCCCGGAACACCACCTCGCCCGCGCTGGCGCGCGTGGTGCCGGTGATGAGGTTGAACATCGTGGTCTTGCCCGCGCCGTTGGGGCCGATCAGCCCGGTGATGCCGTCCCCGCCGGCCTCGAACGACACGCCGTCCACCGCGCGGATGCCGCCGAAGGCGCGCGACAGGTTCCTGACTTGAAGCACCGCGCTCATGGCTGGGCCTTTCCGGCGCGCAGGCGCCCGATCCATGTGGCCCACAGGCCCGCCAGGCCTTTGGGCATGAAGCACAGCAGGGCCATCAGCACGATGCCGTAGATGAAGCGCTGGTACTGCTGCAGGTCGCGCAGCAGCTCGGGCAGGGGGATCAGCAGGAAGCCGCCCACCACCACGCCCGCGAGGGCGCCCACGCCGCCGAGCACGTTGATGATCACCGCGTTCACGGCGGTCCAGAAGCCGAACGAGTCGGGCGAGATGTAGCCCTGGTAGTGCGCGAACAGGCTGCCGGCCCAGCCGGCCATGGCCGCGCTGAGCACGAACACGGCGATGCGAAAGCGCAGCGCCTCGAAGCCGCTGGCGGTGACCAGGGCTTCGTCCTGGTGCAGCGAGGCGGTGATCACGCCGAGCTCGCGCCGGTACATGGCCTGCAGCGAGAAGTAGCTCGCCAGGGCCAGCGTGGTGGCCAGCAGGTAGCTGCCGTAGCGGTCCAGCGTGTGGCCGAGCAGCTGGGCCGGCGGAATCTGGCCGAAGCCGTTGTTGCCACCGAAGATGTCCACGAACTCGACGAAGCACAGCACCACCACCTCGCCGAAGGCAAAGGTCAACAAGGCGAAGTGCACGCCTTTGATGCGCATGAAGAGCGGCGCGGTCACCAGGGCGATCAGCGCCGAGGCCAGGCCCGCCAGCACGAAGGCGGACACGAAGCCCAGGCCCGCATCGCGGGTGAGGATGGCCGACACGTAGGCGCCGATGCCGAACAGCGCGCCGTGCGCGAGCGAGAGTTGCCCGATGCGCAGCATCAGGTTCATGCTCATGGCCAGCGTGGCGTACAGCGCCACCATGACGCCGACGTGCAGCGCGAAGCGCGATTCGCCCAGCGCCAGCGGCCAGGCCAGCAAGGCGGCGGCCACCAGCAGTTCGGCCACGCGCACGCCCACGGGGCGGCGCACCAGGGTGAGGTCGTTTCTCATCGGGATCTCCCCATCAGGCCGGCCGGGCGCACGGTCAACACCGCCATGACGATGAGGAACGAGAGCATCGTGGCGACGGTCGAGTTGTAGAAGGTTGAGGCGATCGCCTCGGTGAAGCTCAGGATCAGCGCCGCGATGACGGCACCGGGCAGACTGCCCAGGCCGCCGAGCACGACGATGATGAAGGCCTTCACCACCACGAGTTCACCCATGTGCGGGTGGATGGTGTAGACCGGTGCCATGAGGGCGCCCGCCAGGCCCGCCAGCAGGCAGCTGAGCGCGAAGGTGAGCGCCGTCATGCGCCAGGAGCGCACGCCCTGCAGGCGCGCGACCTCGCTGTCCTGCGCCACGGCGCGGATGGTGATGCCCACCCGCGTCTTCTCGATCAGCACGTAGAACGCGGCCAGGGCGAGCAGGGTGACGCCCACCACGTACAGCTGGTCCAGCGCGAGAAACACCGAGCCGATCTGCAGCGCGCCTTCCACCGGGCGCGCGACCGACAGGTCGTCGACCGTGAACACCAGCGAAATCGCCGCCTGCAGCGTGATGGCCAGGGCGAGCGACATGATCATGCCGCCCATCTCGTCGCCGGTGAAACGCCGGAACAGCACGCGCTCCAGCACGAAACCGGCCAGGCCGACGAGCAGGGCGCCGGCGATCAGCGCCGAGCCGTACGGCCAGCCGAGCAGGCCGTAGAGCACGTACATGGCGTAGGCGCCGAGCATGTAGAACTCGCCGTGGGCGAAGTTCACGACGCGCATGATGCCGAACACCAGCGTGAAGCCCAGCGCGATGAGCGCGTAGACGAACGCCGACATCAGCGCAATGATGGATATCTGTATCGCGATTTGCATGGGAAGAGCGGGCTCGAGGCCCGCGGCTGGCGCCGCAGGCGGGCGCGTTCAGCAGGGAAGAAGGAGGAGCTCGCGCCCCGGCGGCGCCACCCCTCGGTGGCGGCTGTGCGGGGCGCGCGGACTCAGCGGGCGTCGAACTTGGTGACGACCTTGCCCTTGCCGTTTTCGATCACGCCCAGGTAGGCCGGCGTGGCGATCTGGTGGTCGATGCCGTAGGTGTCCTTGCCACCCCAGACGATCTTGCCCTGGATGCCGTCGTACGTCTTGGTGGCTTCGATGGCCTTCACCACGGCGTCGGTGTCGGTGGTGGTGCCCGCCTTCTGGATCGCGCCGAACAGCAGCTTGGCCGCGTCGTAGAAATAGAAGGCGAAGTCGTCCATGGCGTTGGGGTGGTACTTCGCGTAGGCCTTGCTCAGCTTGGCGTAGGCGTCGCTGGCCGGGTCGGCCGAGAAATACACCAGGGTGCCTTCGGCGTTGTCCGCGCCAGCGGACTTCACGGTTTCGGCCACGTTGTTGCCGCCGAACTTGGTGAACGGGCCCTTGTAGCCCATTTCGCGCGCCTGGCGGATGACCAGGCCGGCCTGGGCCGGCGGCACCACGTCGAGCTCGATCAGGTCGACGCGCTTGGCCAGGATGCCCGCCAGGATGGTGCGGAAGTCGTTCTGCGAGCGCTCGAAGAACTTGGCGTCGGCGATCTCGTAGCCCGCGGCTTCATAGGCCTTCTTCTTGCCCTTCTGCGTGCTCCAGCCAGTGGCGTCGTTGGGCGAGATCACGGCCACGCGCTTGATCGCGGGGCGGTTCTGCTTGAGCCAGCCGATCAGCTGCGCGTCGTATTCGTTGGTGGTGGGCAGCACGCGGAACATGTAGCGCGTCTCGGCGTTCAGGGCCTCGGTGGTGTAGGTGTTGGAGAGCAGCACCACCTTGCTCTTTTCGGTGATCGGCTTGATCGCCAGCAGGGAGGCCGAGCCGATCGGGCCGATGATGAACTGCACCTTGTCCTGGTCGATCAGGCGGTTCACCGCCGTCACGGCGTCGGCCGCCTTGTAGTGGTCGTCGTAGGACACGATCTCCACCTTGTAGGTCTTGCCCGCCACCTTCAGGCCGCCGCTGGCGTTGATCTCCTCGGTCGCCACGCGCACACCGCCGTCGATCGCCAGGCCCCACGGCGCGCCCGGGCCGGTCATGCCGCCCAGCACACCGATCTTCAGCGTTTCCTGCGCGTGGCTGGCAGCGGCCAGGGCGGCGATGCCCAGACCCAGAACGGCCTTCTTGATGAACCCACTCATGCTTCTCGTCTCCAGGTAATGGTCCGTACAGACCAGGTTAATTGAACGAACAATTGAATTTATGGTCCGTACAATACAGGATCGTCGGCAGGCGCGCAAGCACCCCGCCGGCACCGGCGGGAAGGGTTGGGGTCTTGCGCCGGCTCCGGGAAGACACTGAGGGGATTTCGCGCGGCGGGGCGGCGAGGCGGCCAAAACCTGGCCCAGTCCTTGCTATGCTGTGCTCAGGAGAAAAAGCCCATGAGCAGACCGATGTTTGACGAAATGAACGCCTCGCCCAGCGAGGTCCGGGCCCACTATCAGAACTACGCGCGCTGGCTGGCCCAACAGCCTGAAGACGTGATGGCGGCCCGGCGCGAAGAGGCCGAAATGATCTTCCGCCGCGTGGGCATCACCTTCGCGGTGTACGGCGCCAAGGACGAGGACGGCTCCGGCACCGAGCGCCTCATCCCCTTCGACCTCATCCCGCGCATCATTCCCGCCCACGAATGGCGCAGCATGGAGGAGGGCCTGGTGCAGCGCGTGACCGCGCTCAACCGCTTCATCCACGACGTCTATCACGGCCAGGAAGTCATCAAGGCCGGCATCGTGCCGGCCGACCAGATCTTCCAGAACGCGCAGTTCCGCCCCGAGATGATGGGCGTGGACGTGCCGCACCAGATCTACTCGCACATCTCGGGCATCGACATCGTGCGCGCCCCGAATGCCGAGGGCGTGGGCGAGTACTACGTGCTCGAAGACAACCTGCGCGTGCCCAGCGGCGTGAGCTACATGCTCGAAGACCGCAAGATGATGATGCGGCTGTTCCCGAACTCTTCGGCGAGAACCGCGTGGCCCCGGTCGCCCATTACCCCGACCTGCTGCTGGAAACCCTGCGCGCCAGCAGCCCGGCCACCACGGCCGAGCCCACGGTGGTGGTGCTCACCCCCGGCATGTACAACAGCGCGTACTTCGAGCACGCCTTCCTCGCGCAGCAGATGGGCATCGAGCTGGTCGAGGGGCAGGACCTGTTCGTCAAGGACAACTTCGTCTACATGCGCACCACGCGCGGCCCCAAGCGCGTGGACGTGATCTACCGCCGCGTGGACGACGACTTCCTCGACCCCTCGGTGTTCCGCCCCACCTCCACGCTGGGCTGCGAAGGCCTGCTGGGCGTGTACCGCAGCGGCAACGTCGCCATCTGCAACGCCGTGGGCACCGGCGTGGCGGACGACAAGTCCATCTATCCCTACGTGCCCAAGATGATCGAGTTCTACCTCGGGCAGAAACCCATCCTCAACAACGTGCCCACCTTCATGGGGCGCGAGCCCGAGGACCTCAAGTACATGATGGCCAACATGAAGGACCTCGTGGTGAAAGAGGTGCACGGCGCGGGCGGCTACGGCATGCTGGTCGGGCCCGCGTCCACGAAGGCCGAGATCGAGGACTTCCGCAAGGCCGTGGCGGCCAACCCGGGCGGCTACATCGCGCAGCCCACGCTCTCGCTCTCCACCTGCCCCACCTATGTGCAAAGCGGCGTGGCGCCGCGCCACATCGACCTGCGCCCCTTCGTGCTCAGCGGCAAGGAAGTGCAGATGGTGCCCGGGGGGCTCACCCGCGTGGCGCTCAAGGAGGGCTCGCTGGTCGTCAACTCCTCGCAGGGCGGCGGCACCAAGGACACCTGGATTCTTGAAGACTGAGGGACACACCATGCTTTCGCGCACCGCCGACCACCTTTTCTGGATGTCCCGCTACACCGAGCGCGCGGAGAACACCGCCCGCATGCTGGACGTGAACTACCAGACCTCGCTGCTGCCGCAGTCCGCAGCCGTGGCGCAGGTGGGCTGGGAAGGGCTGCTCGCCATCAGCGAGCTGCTGTATCCCTACACGCAGAAGTACGGCAAGGAAATCACGCCACGCAACGTGCTCGACTTCATGGTGCGCGACGAGTCCAACCCGTCGAGCATCTACACCTGTCTGAAGGCCGCGCGCGAGAACGCGCGGGCCGTGCGCGGAGCTCTCACCACCGAATTCTGGGAAACGCAGAACCAGACCTGGCTGGAACTCACGCGCATGCTCAAGGGCAAGAACTTCGAGCGCGACCCGGGTGAATTCTTCGAGTGGGTCAAGTTCCGCTCGCACCTCTCGCGCGGTGCTGCGCCATCGGCACCATGCTGCAGGACGAGGCCTTCCACTTCTACCGCATGGGCACCTTCCTGGAGCGCGCGGACAACACCGCCCGCCTGCTGGATGTGAAGTTCCACGCGGTGCACAGCGACTTCTTCGGCGCCGCCAGCGAGCTCGATCAGGAGTACGACTTCTACCACTGGAGCGCCATCCTGCGCAGCGTGAGCGGCTTCGAGGTCTACCGCAAGGTGTACCGCGATGTGATCACGCCCGAGCGCGTGGCCGAGCTGCTGATCCTGCGCGCCGACATGCCACGCAGCCTGGCCGCCAGCCTCAACGAGGTGGTGAACAACCTCAGCGTGGTGTCCAACGACCACAGCGGCGAAACCTTGCGCCGCGCGGGCAAGCTCAAGGCCGATCTGCAGTACGCCCGCATCGACGAGATCCTCTCCACCGGCCTGCACGCCTTCCTCACGCAGTTCCTGGACCGCGTGAACGAGCTGGGTGGGCGCATCAGCCAGGACTTCTTGGTGCCTTCGCACTGAGCGTCTGCACCATCTGCTCGAACAGCGCGTCCACCGCGGGCAGGTGGCGCGAGGCCTGGCTGCGGTAGAGCGCCACGTCCATGAAGTCCAGGACCGGCAGGCCCTGTTTTTCGCCCAGGATGGCCAGGTGGGCCGGCGCGCTGCAGCGCGTGAGCACCGCCAGGGCGAGCCCACTTTCCACCGCCGCCAACTGCCCCGCGAGGCTGGAGCTGTTGTAGACCACGCGGTAGGCGCGCCGCTGCGCGTGGAGCGCGGCGATCACCGCGCGCCTCGCCTGGCTGGTGGCTTCGTAGACCGCGATCGGCAGGGGGTCGCGGCGCCACACCTCGAACTGCGGTGCGCCCACCCACACCAGCGGTTCCTGGAACAGCAGCGTGCCGCGCGTGGACTTGTCGCGCGAAATCAGCGCCAGATCGATCTCGCCGCGCTGCACCTTGGGAATGAGCGAGGTGGACTGTTCGCAGTCCAGCTCGATTTCCACGCCCGCGTGCCGCGCGGCGTAGCTGCGCAGCACGGGTGAGAGGTAGCTCACGGCGTAGTCGTCGGGCACGCCCAGGCGCACGCGGCCGCTGAGCACCGGCCCATGCAGGGCCTCCAGCGTTTCGGCGTGCAGGGCCAGCATGCGCCGCGCGTAACCCAGCAACTCGGTGCCGGTGGGCGTGAGTTCGAGGTGGCGCGGGCCGCGCAGCAGCACGGCGCGGCCCACCGCGTCTTCCAGCTTGCGGATCTGCATGCTCACCGCCGGCTGGGAGCGGTGCACCAGCGGCGCGGCGGCCGAAAGCGATCCGCCATCCACCACCGCCACGAAGGCGCGCAGCCAGTCCAGTTGCAGGTCGGTGTGGGTCATGGCGGTCGGCTCCAATATTCGATTGTCGAATGCATTGGATTCTATTTATCCGCTGTACAGATGGGGCATGCCCGCCGACCATCGGCGCATGAACTCCACGGCTTCCCTGTCCACGTCCCTCGGCGCCCACCCTCACGCCGCCGCGCGCGAACGCTCGGGCATGTGGCTCATGGTGGCGGGCGGCCTCATGCTCGGCACGCTGGGCATCTTTCTCGAAGAGGCCGGCCAGAGCCCGCTCACGGCGGTGTGGTTCCGCTGCGCCTTCGGTCTGCTCACGCTCACCGCCTGGTTCGCCGTCACCCGGCGCTGGCGGGAACTCAGGCTCAGCGGTGCAGCGCGCCTGGCGGCAGTGAGCGCGGGCGTGCTCGCGGTGGTCAACTGGATCCTGTTCTTCGAGGCCATCGAGCGCACCTCCATCGGCGTGCGCACCCGTGGTGGTGCACGTGCAGCCCTTTCTGGTGATGGCGTTCGGGGCCTTGTGGTGGAAGGAGCGCATCACGCGCGCGCAAGGCATCGCCACCTTCGCCTGCCTGATCGGCCTGGCGCTGGCCTCGGGCTGGGTCGACGGCGCGCTCACGGGCGCGGGCTGGTCGTCCAGCTACCTCTGGGGCATCGGCCTGGCGCTGCTCAACTCGGTGGGCTATGCCGCCCTCACGCTGATCGCCAACCGGGCGCGCGGCGTCACGCCACTGGCCCTGGCCTGGTGGCAGTGCGCCGTGGGCGCGGTGGTGCTGGTGTGGTGGCCCTTCGTGCACGGCTGGCCGCCGGCGGGGCCGGCCTGGGCCTGGCTCGCGGGGCTGGGCGCCATCCACACCGGCCTGGCCTACGTGGTGCTGTACGCCGGCGTGGCGCGCCTCAGCGCCGGGCGCGTGGCCGTGCTGCAGTTCGTCTACCCTGCCTCGGCCGTGGCGGTGGAATGGGCCGTGTACGGCCGGGCCCTGAGCCCCAGCCAGCTGGCTGGCGTGCTCATGATGCTGGTGGCCCTGGTGGTGGTGGGCACGCAACGGGCGGCGCGCCAGGCCTGAACCGTTGCGCGGAAAACCGCGCCATCGACTGCAAAAGTCACGCTCGCCACCGGCCCCCTGTCAGGCAAAAGGCCAAAAACGCCTATCCTGACTGTCAGGCCGGTCCAGGCCTTATCTCCCCGGGCCGGCCGTGATGCCAACGACGGAGGATGAATGGCCAGCGATCTGGATACGGTGAGGGTGCTCCGCGCCCTGTTCAACGACATGCCCAAGGCACCCCAGGGGCTCTCCCACGAGGAGACCATGGCCTGGGTGCAGCGGTCGATGGCCGACTTCGAGGGTGGCGACATGGCCTACATGATCGAACACATCACGCGAAGCTCCATGCTCGACATCGTGCTGCGCCTGCGCGAGGACGGTTACCTCAAGAACGACGCCGCCTTCACCGAGACCGTGGACCTGATCTCCACGCCCGACGGCCGCAAGACCTTCATGGACCGCTGCATCCAGGCGCAGAAGAGCGCCGATGCCACCTCGCGCCTCATCCACCGCGCCAAGCGTTCGTGGTCCGATCCCTTGCCCCTGTTCAGCTCGGACCCCGGCATGCTGGAGCGTTTCGTGCGTGGCGAACTCTCAGGCCCCGGCCCGCTGTTCGCCGAGTACAAGGCACGCGAAGACGTGCAGGAGATCGGCGTGTTCGCGCAGGCGCCCGACGGCATCCACGAGTTTTCCTGGGGCTTCGTGGTGGAAGACCAGGGCGCCTGGATCTTTTACATCGCCGATGTCTGGCGCAAAGGCACCGTCGGCAGCTTCGACCGTTTCCTCAGCGCCTGGCAGCAGTCCACCAGCGCCGCGTCCACCGAAAAACTGCCGCCGGTGCCCATGGGCCTGCTCATGGAAGACGGCATCAACACCTTCAGCAGCATGACGCTGCAGGCCGCCGGCCCCATGAGCAACCCGGCCCTGCGACGCTGGGTGGGTGAGGTGTTCATCGACCGCATGCTGCCCACCATGGCCGCGCGCGTGGTGGATGCGCAGTACGACTTTCCGCTGGTGGGCGCGCACGCGCACTGAAGCGCGCGCACTGGTTGGCGAAGGTGTGCCTGCTCAGAAGCTGTGCCGCACGCCGAACGCCACACCCCTTTGTGAGCCACCGGGCACCGGCGCGCCGCCCGGCTGCCCGCCACTGACCGACAGTGCCAGCGTGCCCTTGTTCTGGATGTGCCCGGCCGTTGCATAGACCGCCGTGCGCCGTGAGAAGCTGTAGGTGGCGCGCACGGCGGCGAGGGTGGCCCGGTTCACCGAGTCCTTGTAACGCAGGCTGAAGACCTCGCCGTCCACGAGCAAGGCCGGCGTGACCTGGTACGCCGCGCCGAGGTACCACAGATCGCTTTTGCCTTGGGTGGCGCTGGCGCCGTTGGCGCGGCGGACCAGGCCCCCGGCGAGCTTGAGGCCACCCAGTTTGACGTAACCGTTGGCGGAGGTGCGCCGGTCCGTCATGGCGCTGGAGTTGAGGCCGGCGAAGGCGCCGGTGCCGCCGCGCAGCTCGTCCACCGCGAGCGCGGTGCCCCAGGTGGCGGTGTCGTACTTCACCAGGGCCGACCATTCCCGGCAGGCCTTGCTGTCGTTCGGGTTTTCGCCGGCGCAGTTGGTGCCGGCCGGGCTGGGGCCTGCGTTCACCGCGTCCCGGCCCAGGCTGTAGCTGGCACCCAGCGTGAGGCCGGAGAAGGTGCCGCGGTAGGTGATGGCGTTGTCCGCGCGGGCGTTGGGGATGTAGCTGTCCAGCGAGCCCGAGCTGTAGAGGTTGGGGCCGAGGATGTCCGACTCCAGGATGGAATAGAACAGCATGGTGTATTGCCGGCCCAGGGATACCGTGCCCCATGGGCCCGAGAGCCCGACGAAGGCCTGGCGCCCGAAGGCGCGGCCGCCCTGATTGCGCAGCGCCGGTGTCGGGCGAGAACCCTGTTTCCAGCGTGAAGACCGTCTTGAGTCCCTGGCCCAGGTCTTCGGTGCCGCGAAAGCCGAGGCGGCTGGGCGCGCTGCCGGTCAGGGATGGCACGCGGGTCAGGCCGCCACCGCTGGGGGTCGCTTTCGTGACGTGTTCCACCGAGGCGTCAATGACGCCGTAGATCGACACCGTGCTCTGCGCGCTCACGGCGCCGCTCGCCAACAGGCAGGCACACGCGCTCAAACCGGCAAGAAAGGGGGGCTTTTTCATGGGGACTCCATTTTTTGGGCGAAGGGATGCCCGGGGGACCCGACGGGTCCCCGGACAGAGGGGGAACGGAAGAGGAGGAGCGGGTCAGGCCACGCTGGCGAGGCGCTGCGCGACCTGTTCCTGGGCGCGCTTTTCCATCAGGCGGCGGACCCGGACGATGCCGACGTCGTGCTGGTACAGCGTTTCCTGCGAGCGGGCGGACCGGGTCAGGTTCTCGATCACCTTGCGGTCCTGCTCGAGCACGTCCCAGTGCAGGCCTTCGAGCCGGTTGCGGTAGAGGAAGCGCCAGACGTGCCGGTCGAACCCGGAGGCCTTGCGGATGCGCCAGAAATAGACTTGGCAATGGGTCTCGTCGACCGGGGTGACGAAGCCCACGATGATGAACTGCGCAGCCTCCATGCTGCTTGCTGTACGGCACGGCCAGGCGCATCCACATCAGGCCCGACTCGCCGAACTCGACCCAGTCGAAGTTCACGCCGCGCTGGCCCACCTTTTCGACGATCAGGCCGGTGGCCGTCGGCCGCACCGTCATTTCGGCCTGCCGGTCGCCCTCGGCCATGGAATGGGACTGCGAGTGCAGGTAGGTGCCGTGCATGGGGTCCATGACGTTGTCGATCGCGTAACGGTGGTTGCACTTCCAGTTCTGCATGCAGAGGAAGCCGGAGTAGTCCTCGGCGGTCATCTCTTCGGGCAGTTCGAACGGGGCTGGCGCGTCCAGGCTGCCATCGCCGAACCAGAGGAAGATCGCGCCGTGGGCTTCCACCACGGGGTAGGACTTCAGGCAGGTCCGCCCGGTGAGCACGCAGTTCTGCATGGCCGGCACATCGACCACCTTGCCCTGGCCGTCCACCTCCACGCCGTGGTACCAGCAGGCCACCCGGTCGCCGAGGTTCCAGCCCAGCGACAGCCGCGCGCCGCGGTGCGGGCAGCGGTCTTCCACCGCGCGGACCTGGCCCTCGTCGTCGCGCCACAGCACGATCTCTTCGGACAGGCGGGTGATCCCGATGGGCGTGCCCGCCAGGCGGTAGCTCGGCAGTACCGGGTACCAGTAGTTCAACAGGCCACGCTCCACGCGCTGCGCGGCATCGGTTTTCAAAGTCGCTTCGTCCATGCTCATGGGGTGTTGGGGGTGTTCATTCATCGGCGGTGAAGCCGGAGGCCTTGACGACAGGCGCCCAGCGCTCGATGTCGGTCTTGACGAGGGAGGCGAGCGCCGCGGGCTTGAGCGTGAGCGGCTCCATCGAGAGCTTGTCCAGGCTCGCGATGTACTCGCTGGAGTTCACGACGCTGGTGATCCGGGTGTTCCATTGCTCCACCAGGGCCTGAGGCAGGCGAGGGGGCGCGAACACGCCCAGCCAGGTGTCGGCCTGCACATTCGGATAACCCAGCTCCACCATGCACGGTGTCTCGGGCAGGTAGCGCGAGCGCTTGGCGCCGAAGGTCGCGATCGGCCGCAGGCCACCCGAGGCCTTGAAGGGCAGGGCTTCGCCCACGGCGTTGAAGCTCGCGGCCACATGCCCGCCCACCAGCGCCTGCAGCGCGGGCGCGCTGCCCCTGAAGGGCACGTGGGTCATCTGCACCCCCGTGGCCTGGCTGAACATCACGCCCAGCAGGTGCAGCACCCCACCGGGGCCCGACGAGGCGTAGTCGGCCTTGTCCGGGTGGGCCTGCATCCATTTCACGAGCTCGGGCACGGTGTTCACGCTCGACGGCACCATGGGTCCCACGCTGAGCACCAGCTCCGAGCGCGCGCAGGCGGCCACGGCCGTGAAGTCCTGCAGCGGCTGGTAGGCCAGCTTCTTGTAGATGTGCGGAAAGATCGTGAGGGGAAAGTCGGGCGTGAGCAGCAAGGCGCTGCCGTCGGCCGGCGCGCGCTTGATGTGCTCCAGCGCCAGGCGGCCGGCCACGCCTGCCTTGTTGTCGACGACCACGGGCTCGGGGGTGTGCGCGCGCAGCTGGCTCGCCATCAGGCGCGCCAGCAGGTCAATGCCTCCCCCCGCGGGGAAGCCGACGATGAGCTGCGTGGGGCGGGCCGATTGCGCGAAGGCGCCGGCGGGAGCGGCCAGGGCCATGCCGGCCAGCATCAGCTCGCGCCGGGTGATGTCGTGGGATTTCATGGGGTGTTCTTTCGGATCGATGGGGGTCAGACCGCCAGGCGTTCGAGCACGGCGCACAAGGTCTCGGGCGTCCATGCGCTGCCATCGGGTTGCAGCAGGTTTCTCGCGTTGAGCGCTTCGGCGAAAGCCTCGGGCGAGCGGCCGTCGTCGGCGTAGATCTGCACGATGGCCGCGGCCAGGGCCTGTTCCTCCTCAGACGGTTCGCTGGGACGGCTTTGCCATCGCAGGTTGTCCTCTTCGCCCGGTTGAAAGATCAGGCCGTTCCCGGCGTCCTTGGACCGCGTGGCGGTTCTGGCGCTGAGGAGATGGGGGTTGAAGGTGATCGCAACGACAGACATTTGGGGGGACATTCAGCAGAGGGTTGAAGTTCTTTTAATTCCTACAAATAGGAATTGAGCGGATGCTAAGACCCTGGCGGAACGCCTGTCAACCCGAAATGACAATCCCTACATGCAGTGTGGATATTTCCTTTTCATGGGAATTAATGCCGCCGGCCTTCGATGCGGGGCGTGCCGCGCGCGAAGTGTTCCTAGAATGGCGTGATGAAGGACAACGACACCCCCACGCCCCGTCGACGGCGCAAGGAGCCGCGCCGCACAGCGGGCCGGCCCGCTTCCAGCAGCGGCGTGGGCAAGGAGAAGATCGTCGAAGCGGCGCTCGCGCTGTTGCGCCACAAGGCGCCGGAGGCGCTGACGGTGGTGGAGGTTGCGCAGTGCCGCGAAGGTGGACCCGGCGCTGATCCGCTACTACTTCGGCACGAAGAAGGGCCTGCTGCGGGCCGCGGCGGTGGGCCTGCTGGACGACATCCAGGAACGCAGCCGGCTCGTGCTGGACGAGCCGGGGCCCTTGCGCCACCGCATCCGCACGCGCCTGCAGATGCTGATCGATTCACTGCAGCGCAACCCGCAGTTCATGAATCTGGTGCTCAAGGAGATCTACTCCGATGAAGAGGCCCAGATGGAGGTGGGGGACCTCAACACGGTGGCGAAAACGGGGGCTGGCGTTGACGCAGTTCGTGCTCAACCCCATCCCCGGTGACAAGCCGGCGCGCGAACTGGACGCGCGCTACCTGCACGTCGCCATTCTGGGCATGTGCACCTTCTTCATGGATGCCCAGCCCATGCTCGCGGTGCTCTTCAAGGAGCGGCCGGGCAGCGATGCCCTGGTGCGGGGCTACATCGAGTTCGCCACCGAGTTGCTGGCGCAGGGCATCGAGGAGGCTAGTCCGTCAGCGAGCGCCGGTAAGTCTCGGGCAGGAAGAGCGTGACGCACAGCACCACGACGGACACCGCGGCCAGGTAGGCGGCCGGGGCCAGCTTGGACTGCGTCGGCCAGCACCAGGTAGGTGCCGACAAAGGGCGCGGTGCCGCCGAAGATGGTGTACGCCAGGTTGTAGCTGATGGCTGATGCGCTGAAGCGCGTCTTGGTCGGGAACAGCTCGAGCAGCGTGATGCCCAGCGGGCCGGCGAACGAGCCCATGCCGATGGCCAGCAGCGATTGCGCGAGCGCCGCGTGGAACAGCGTGCCTTCGCCGGCCAGCATGTAGGCCGGGACGCAGACGATGGCGTTGAACAGCAGGCTGACCACCATCACCGGTTTGCGCCCCACCTTGTCCGACACGAAGCCGCTCGCGATCATCGTGAGGAAGGCGACGGTCATGGCGATGCCGTTGGAGATCAGCGAGTCGCTGCGGCTCATGCCCACCGTGACGGTGAGGTAGGACACGAAGTAGCCCGCGAGCGTGTAGAAGGTCAGGCTGGAGAACGCGGCCAGCGCGAAGCTGAAGCCCATGGCCTTCTTCTGGTCGCGGATGGCGTCCGACACCGGCGTGGTCGAGATTTCCTGCTTGGCGCGCGCCACCTCGAAAGCCGGCGATTCATCGACGCGGTTGCGGATGTACAGGCCCACCAGCGCGAGCGGGCCGCTGATCAGGAAGGGAATGCGCCAGCCCCAGCTCTCGTACACCTCGCTGCCCAGCAGGCTGGTCACGGCGAGGATGATGAGCGCGGCCGCCACGGGCGGCAGGTTGGCGAAGGCGTAGGTGAAGGCCACGTGCAGGCCGCGGCGCCCCGGTGGCGCGTGTTCGGCCACGAAGGAGTTGGAGCCGATGGTCTCGCCCGACGCCGACAGACCCTGGATCAGGCGCAGCACCACGAGCAGGATGGGCGCCGCGATGCCGATCTGCGCGTAGGTGGGCAGCACGCCGATGCCGACGGTGGCGCCACCCATCATCAGGATGATGGCGGAGAGCACCGCCTTGCGGCCGAAGCGGTCGCCCAGGCTGCCGAAGATGAAGCCGCCCAGCGGGCGCATGACGAAGCCCACGCCGTACACCGCGAAGGCCGAGAGCAGGGCGGTGGCCGGGTCGGTGGTGGGGAAGAACAGCTTGGCGATGATGGTGGCCGAGTAGGCGTAGATCACGAAGTCGTACCACTCGACGAACT
This sequence comes from Hydrogenophaga sp. UC242_50, assembly GCF_042697355.1. Lineage (NCBI taxonomy): Bacteria > Pseudomonadati > Pseudomonadota > Betaproteobacteria > Burkholderiales > Comamonadaceae > Hydrogenophaga > Hydrogenophaga sp. UC242_50. The sequence goes on along the minus strand of NZ_CP170553.1, from coordinate 4,384,460 downwards.
GGCCGAGCGATGCCGAATAGAGCACCTTTTTCTGGGATTGCGGTTGCTGGTTGTTCATGTGTTGTTGTCTCCGGAGGAATTGAGGGCGATCTGGTAGCGGCGGTGTTCGAGGCAGGGCAGGTCCTTGCGCACATCGCGCAGGCGCTCGGGCAGCACGTCGACCGTCACGACGCCCTCGGCGGCCGCGATGCCGCCGATCACCAGGCCCGAGGGGTCGATGCCCATGCTCATGCCCACGGAAGTGGGCGGCGGCTGGCACGAGGCCAGCACGTAGCAGGTGTTCTCGATGGCGCGCGCGCGCAGCAGGGTCTCCCAGTGCAGCTCTTTGAGGCTGCCGGCGATCCAGCCCGCGCCGTAGAGCAGCACGTCGGCGCCCTTGTCCACCGCGATGCGCGAGATTTCGGGGAAGCGCAGGTCGTAGCAGTTGAGGATGGCGAAGCGCACGCCGCCCACGTCGGCCACATACACCTCGTCGTGCGCAGGCAGCAGCTGGCCGTGCCGGTTCTTGTCGGACTCCTTGAAGCTGAACGCATCGTAGAGGTGCAGCTTTTCGTAGCGGCCCTTGAGTTGCCCATCGGCACCCAGGTGCACGAAGGTGTTGCGCGTGCGGTGGCGATCGAGCGGCTCGTACAGGCCGACGAACACGTCGATCGCGTGCGCCTTGGCGCTGGCGCCTACCTCGTCGATGAAGCGGGCCGCCTGCTGCCCGGCGAAAGCGACCAGCTCTTCGCGCGAGGACTCGTAGGCGACCATGCTGGCTTCGGGAAAGCAGATCAGCTGGGCGCCGCTGGCGGCGGCGGTCGCGATGTGGCTGCGTATTGTGCGCAAGTTGCTCTCAATGTCGCGCACGCTCTTGAACTGGGAAACGGAGGCTTTCATGAATTCTTGTGGTGGATCTGGTGGGCGTGAATGCTAGTTTTGGCCCCCGGCCCAGTCCAATACCATTTGATCCCTCATTGATAGAATTCCGGCATCAATGAAGACCTACCCCAGCCTGCGGCGGCTTCAGCAGTTCCGCCACCTCAGCGCCACGCTGAACTTCCGCAAGTCGGCCGAAGCGCTGCGCATCGCGCAGCCCGCGCTCAGCCGTTCCATCAAGTTGCTGGAGGAGGAGCTGGGCTTCCCGCTCTTCGTGCGCACGACGCGGTCGATGGAGCTGACCCCGGCCGCCGCCCATCTGCTCGGACAGCTCGATGCGGTGTTCGACGGCCTGCACCAGGCCGTGCGCGAATCGCGCCGCCTGGCCGGCAGTTCGAGCAAGCGCAAGCTGCTGATCGGCTACTCGGCCCAGGCCGCCAACAGCGCCATGCCGGAACTGCTGTTCAGCTTTGGCGTGGGCTTCCCCGATGTGGAGCTCAACCTGTTGCAGGCACCGTCCGAGCGCCTGTTCGCCGAGATCGTCGCGGGTGATCTGGACGCGGCCTTCCTGCTGCTGCCGGCATCGCTGGCGCCGTCGCCTTCACTGGACCGGGTGCTGGTGGACTCGCAGCCCATCGTGGCCTTGTGCCGCGTGGGTCATCCGCTGGCGCGCAAGCGCAAGCTGCACTTGCAGGACCTGCGGGACGAGGGCCTGATCATCGGATCGCCGGGCCGCTGGGGCACCTTCCGCGAACTGCTGTTTGCGCTGTTCGAGCGCCACGCCTTCAAGCCCCGGGTGGTGTACGAGCCCGACGACACACCGATCCTGCTGGAGTCGGTGGCGCGCAGCACCCACGTGGCGCTCTACGGTGGCGGCATCGTGGGCAAGCTGCCGGCCAGCATCGTGGCGATTCCGCTGGCGCACGACGACGCCTGCCTGCAGACCCACCTGCTGTGGCGAACGCCGACGGAGGGCGCACTGGCCGAGCTGGTGGACTTCGTGCGCGCCGGCCTCCCCGCCCGCGTCACGGGCTCAGCAGGGCCTTGACCCGGCTGGACAGCACCGAGATCTCGAAGGGCTTGGTCAACACGGCCATGCCCGGGTCGAGGTGCCCATTGCCGACCGCGGCGTTGTCGGCATAGCCGGTGATGAACAGCACCTTCAGGCCCGTTCGCTGGATGCGGGCCGCGTCGGCCACCTGACGGCCGTTCATGCCCCCGGGCAGGCCGACGTCGGTGATGAGCAGGTCGATGCGCGCCTCGCTGTCCAGAATCTTCATGGCCGCGGGGCCCGTATCGGCCGTGAGCACGTGGTAACCCGAGTCGGTCAGCACCTCCTCGATCGTGACGCGGATGCCCCATTCGTCCTCGACCACCAAAATGGTTTCGCCATCGCCCGCCTGCATGGGCGCGGGCCGTGGTGCTTCCTCCTCGTCAACACCGGGGCCGAGGTAGCGGGGGCAGGTAGAGGCACATCGTCGTGCCCATGCCCACTTCGGAGTACACCCGCACCTGCCCGCCGGACTGGCGCACGAAACCGTAGACCATGGACAAGCCCATGCCGGTGCCCATGCCCAGGGGCTTGGTGGTGTAGAAAGGGTCGAAGATGCGCTCGATGACGTCGGCGGACATGCCCGTGCCCGTGTCCGTCACGCACAGCGACACGTATTGCCCGCGCGGCAGGCTGCGCTCGCCGGCGGCGCGCTCGTCCAGCCACTTGTTCGCCGTCTCGATGGTCAGACGGCCTCCCTCGGGCATGGCATCGCGCGCATTGATGCAGAGGTTCAGCAGCGAGTTCTCGAGCTGGGACGCATCGGCCTTGGTGAACCACAGGCCGCCGGCGCCGACCACCTCGATGTCGATCAAGGGCCCCATGGTGCGGCGGATCATGTCCTCCATGCCCTGCACCAGTCGGTTGGCGTCGATGGGTTTGGGATCGAGCGTCTGGCGGCGCGAGAACGCCAGCAGCCGGTGGGTGAGCGCGGCGGCGCGGCGGATGGAATCCTCGCTCATGCCGATGTAGCGCTCCAGCCCGTCCGTCGTGCCCTGGGTCAGCCGCATCTTCAGGATCTGCAGGCTGTTGCTGATGGTGCCGAGCAGGTTGTTGAAGTCGTGCGCCAGGCCGCCCGTGAGCTGGCCGATGGCCTCCATCTTCTGCGCCTGGCGGAAGTGGGACTCGATCTCCATCAATTCGGCGGTGCGTTGCTCGACCTTCTGCTCCAGTGTCTCGTTCACCTCCCTGAGGCGGGCTTCACTTTCCTGCAAGGCGATGTGCCCTCGGGCGCGCTCCACCGACACGCGGGTGCGCTGGCCCACTTCGCGGATCAGGGAGAGTTCCTCCGCCTCCCATTCCCGGACCTGGTCGCAGTTCACGAAGAACACGGCGGCCAGCCGACCGTTTTCCATGATGGGCACGTTGACGAACGAGCGCGCGGATTTGGATTCGAGGGCCTCGGCCGCGAAGGCGGTGCGCGCATCGAGGCGCACGTCGGCGATGGCGATGAACTCGCCCAGCTTGAGGCTGTCGATGAAGGCGCCGTAGTCGCGCAGCCGCGTCGTGCCGGCCAGGCTGTCCACGCCGGGCGCGGCCCAGTCGCGATCGACCGTCAGTGTCTCCGTGGCGTTGTCGATGCTGCCGTATCCCACGCGGCTGGCCTTGAGCGCATCGCCAAGGATTTCGGAGGCCGCGTGCGCGAGCTCCACCGGCGTTGACAGGGCCGCCAAACGATCCCCCAGCACCGTCAGGCAGTCCCGCTTCATTTCGGCCTGCACCCGGTCCGTGACATCGATCCCTTCCACGAAGATCCCGTCGACCTCGCCGGCCTCGTTCCTCAGGGGCTGGAACACGAAGTCGAGATAGCGTGTGTTGACCGGGCCGCCGGGTTCGGCCTGCGCCGCGTACCGGGCGCCCCGCGCCGAATGCGCCTGCCCGCTGGCATACACCTCGTCGAGCAGCTGGAGGTACCCCTGTTCCACCGCGTCGGGCAGCGCCTGTGCCACCGTCTTGCCGATCACGTCGCGGTGGCCCACCAGCTTGAGGTAGTTGGGGTTGACCAATTCGATGACATGCGAGCTTCCCCGCAGCATGGTCATGAACGACGGGGCTTGCTGGAACAGCTGCGCCATCCGCTCCCGTTCGCTGTGCACCTTGCGAAGGGCTTGCACCTTGGCGGTGGTTTCGACCACGATGGCCATCACGCCCACCGGCTGGCCGCTCAGGTCGAGCAGCGGCGAGTAGTCCAGGTTCATCCAGACCTGCTCGGCACGGTTGTGGCGGTGCAGGATCAACTCCTGGTCTTCGAACCGCAGGTGGCCGCCGGCCAGGCACACCGTCATGACGTGATCGTTGAAGTCCGCCACTTCTGGCCAGCCCTTGCGCACCTCCGAGCCCAGCAACTGAGGGTGGCGCAGACCCGAGAAGTGGGAGTAGGCGTCGTTGTAGACCATGAACCCCCCGCTCGCCCCAGAGCATGACGATGGGCACCTGGGAACGCAGCATCAAGGCCGTGGCCGCTTTCACGTGGTCGCGCCATTGGTCGATCGGGCCAAGCCCGGTCGATGCCCAGTCGAACCCGGCGATGAGCCGGGCGAGCTCTCCGCCACCGGATAGAAATGGAGGGGGTTCCGGGCTCGCAGCTTCCATGGACGATTCCATTCAAGAACGACGCTGGCCCGGGCCGGGCAGGAGGGGGTGGACGCCGGCACATCGGCCCGCGCGTGCGAACGTCCGGCGAAAGGCATTATGCTGTCGCGCGAGCGGGCCCGTCGGGTCACCACAGGCACAACAGCCATGACAAACCAGGACCTGGACATATTGATCGTCGACGACTCGCGGGATGCCGCGGACTCGTTGACCACGCTGATGACCCTCATGGGGCATCGCGCGAGGGCGGCGTACAGCGGCCAGGAGGCGCTCGAGGTGGTGGGGCATTCGCTGCCGCTGTGCGTCATGCTCGACGTGCACATGCCGGACATGGACGGCCTGGAACTGGTCCGTGCGCTGCGCCAGCAATGCGGCGACAACCTGGTGCTCATCGCGGTGACCGGCTCGGACCATGACGACGAGCTGGCGGCCGAAGTGTTTTCGTTGGTGGACTACCACTTCACCAAGCCCGTTTCGGCCGAGGCGCTGGCCAAGGTGCTGCAGGCGTAGCCTTTCGCTGGCGGGCCGCATCCCCGGCCGCGATGCCATCACGACGGGCTTTCCGTTTTCAGGGCGCCGCGGATGTTCATGCCGGCCAGCCCGATCTGCAGGGCAATGAGCGCGTACGCGCTCGCATGCCAACCCCAGGCGACCCACAGGGCGTTGCTGGCCAGGAACAGCCAGAAGCCGGCATGGCGCCGCCCGGCGCTGCGCGAGGCCACCAGCCAGGACGCCAGCAGCGTTACCAGCATGGCGGGCCATTGCATGAGGTCGAGCAAATCCATGGTTCTCCGGACGGTTGGTGCGCGTGATGGTGCCTGTCTGCGGCCGATCCGACTGTTCGCCATGACACACAGCTTCGAGCGGTAAAAAGCGCTCCCGCCGTCTTGGATCAGCAAAATTTGCCGCAAGCGCCCGAGGTGCTGCTCAACGGTCGACCTGCGCGTTCCGGGAATGCCATTTGCTCTGACCTGGGCATTCATCGTGAGGCGAGGTGTCCATGTTCGAGCTTTCCACTGCCTGGTGGGAGTTGCCCGCCAGGGCCGCGATCATCTATGCGGTGTTGTTGCTGCTGGTGCGCCTCTCCGGCAAGCGCACCGTGGGGCAGTTCACGCCGTTCGACCTCCTGGTGGTGATGCTGCTGAGCGAGTCGGTGTCGGCGGGGCTGAGTGGGGGCGAGGAGTCGGTGACCGGTGGACTGCTTGCTGCCGCGACCCTGATCGCCCTGAATATGCTGGTGGCGGTGGTGACCGCCCGCAGTACCAGGCTGCAAGCCCTGGCCGAGGGCGAGCCTGTGCTCATTGGCCGCGATGGGCGGATTCACTCCCGCACCCTCAGGCAGCACCATGTGCCCATGCTGGATGTGGAACGAGCACTGCGTGAGGCCGATTGCGACCTGAAGGACATGAAGTACGCCTTTCTGGAGGCCGATGGCGGCATCAGCGTGTTGAAAGACTCGTCCGGCGAGGTGGGGCAAGGGAGGGGCGATGGGTGAAGCGGAACTGCCACGAAGCCGGCGCGCCCTGCTGCTGATCGACTTCATCAACCCGTTGGACTTCCCCGAAGCCGACGAACTCGCCGGGCCCGCGTTGCTGGCAGCCAGGGCGGCTCGCCAACTCGCCAGCGCGGCCCGCGCGCGAGGCATTCCGGTGATCTATGCCAACGACAACTTCGGCCGCTGGCGCTCCGATTTCCCCACCCTGGTGAAGCGCCTGGCGCAGGGCCAGGGCGTCAGCGCGTCCATGGCGCGGCTGTTGCGCCCGCAGCGCGGCGACCTCACCGTGTTGAAACCGATGCACTCCGCCTTCTTCGGCACGCCCCTGGACATCCTGCTCGACCAGATCGGCGCCCGCTCCCTGGTGATGGCGGGGCTGGCGACCGACATCTGCATCCAGCTGACGGCCGCCGATGCCTTTCTGCGCGGCCTCAAGGTGCACGCGCCCGAGGACTGCACGGCGGCCGAGACGGATGAGAAGAAGGCGGCGGCGCTGGCCTACATGCGCGACATCCTCAAGTGCGACACACGCCCCTGGCAGCGCCTGCGCTGGCAGCCCGGTTGACACGGCGCGGGCACGCGCCTTGCCCAAAGAGATTTGCGTTCGATCCATCGCGATCGCCGCAATTCTTTCAACACATGCAGGAGCAACGACATGGCATCGAACAACCAGGGCCAGCAAGGCCAACAGCAGGGCCAGCAAGGCCAGAACCAGCAGGAACAAGGCCAGCAGGGCCAGAATCAGCAGGGCCAGAACCCAGGTCAGCGCCCGGGCCAGCAAGGCGGGCAGCAAGGCGACCAGAGCAACCCGGCAGGGCAGCGCGAGCAGAGCAACCCCGGCGGCTCCGACCAGCAAGGCCGCAAGGAAGTCAACCCGTCCCAACAGCAGGACGGTTCGCGTCCCGGTGCCCGGGAGCAGGACGATGGCACCCGCCGCCCGGGTGACAACAACGCTTCATAACCGCTGATGCAGTGCACCCACCCTGCCCAGCTGGGCCGGGTGGGGTTTTGCTTCTCTCGATCAAAACATCCATCCCCACACCGAAATCAGGAGCCCTCCATCGCCACCACCCGAACCGAAGCAGACGCATGCACCCTGTTGGACACCGACCACAAGGCGGTCAAAAAGATGTTCAAGACCTACGAGGAGCTTGCCGGCTCCAAGGCGCGTGGCGCCGCGCAGAAGAAACTGGAGCTGGCACACCAGATCTGCCAGGAACTCACGGTGCACGCCACCGTCGAGGAAGAAATCTTCTACCCCGCGCTGCGTGAAGCCTTGAAAGAGACCGACATCCTGGCCGAAGCCGAGGTGGAGCACGCGGGTGCCAAGGACCTGATCGCCCAGATCGAAGCCATGGAAGAAGCCGACGAGATGTTCGACGCCAAGGTCAAGGTGCTGGGCGAGTACATCGACCACCACGTGAAGGAAGAGCGCAACGAGATCTTCCCCAAGGCCAGGGCGGCCAAGTCGCTGGACCTGGTTGCGCATGCGCGACCAGTTGATGGCGCGCAAGGAGGCGCTCATGGGCGCTGAAGTCGCCTGACCGTCCAATCGCTCAACTTTTCTCGAAAGCCCACTGTGCCTAAATCCAAATCCCCCGACTCCGGCCGCGCCAACCCGGAGGCGAACAGCGCTCCCCGGGCCGCGGCCCGCAACACCGACAGTGGGCCTTCCCAAGTCCAGCCTGCGAACGATCCTGCCGTGCTCAAGGCGGTCCACACCGGCCAGTTGGCCGAGGGCATGCCGTTCAACGCCAACAAGGCCGGCGAACACGGTTTCGACAACGGGCTGGCGGTGCAGCCCGGCATCACGGTCGATGCGCCATCCCGCCTGCCCACGGGCAGCACCCTGTCGGAGGAGAACCACTCCGACAAGACCGGCAGCGTCGCGGCCGAAGGCATCAACTGGGCCATCGAGTCGTTGGACCGCGTGCGAGTGGACTCGTCGGGCCAGGTGCTCACGACCAACCAGGGCGTGCCCATCGCGGACAACCAGAACTCGTTGAAGTACGGCGTGCGTGGTCCAGCGCTGCTGGAGGATTTCATCCTGCGCGAAAAGATCACGCACTTCGACCACGAGCGCATTCCCGAACGCATCGTGCACGCACGCGGTTCGGGCGCGCACGGCTTCTTCGAGTGTTACGACGCGCTGACCGACATCACCAAGGCCGCGCCCTTCAAGGAAGCCGGCAAGGTCACGCCGGTGTTCGTGCGCTTCTCCACCGTGCAGGGCGAGCGAGGGTCCAAGGACACCGCCCGCGACGTGCGCGGCTTCGCGGTGAAGTTCTACACCGACGAAGGCAACTGGGACCTGGTGGGCAACAACATGCCGGTCTTCTTCATCCAGGACGCGATGAAGTTCCCGGACCTGGTGCACGCCGTGAAACCCGAGCCGCATCACCAGATGCCGCAGGCGGCCAGCGCGCACGACACCTTTTGGGACTTCGTGTCCCTGATGCCCGAGTCCACCCACATGCTGATGTGGGCCATGTCCGATCGCGGCATTCCGCGCAGCTACGCCACCATGCAGGGCTTTGGCGTGCACACCTTCCGCATGGTCAATGCCGAAGGCGATTCGGTGTTCGTGAAGTTCCACTGGAACCCGGTCTACGGCACGCACTCGCTGGTCTGGGACGAGGCGGTGAAGATTTCCGGCGCCGACCCCGACTACCACCGTCGCGACCTGTGGGAACGCATCGAGGCGGGCGCCTTCCCCGAGTGGGAGCTGGGCCTGCAGATCTTCACCGAGGAGCAGGCCGATGGCTTCAGCTTCGACGTGCTGGACCCGACCAAGATCGTGCCCGAGGAGCTGGTGCCGGTGCGCCCGGTGGGCCGCATGGTGCTCAACCGCAACCCCGACAACTTCTTCGCCGAGACCGAGCAGGTGGCCTTCTGCGCGGCGCACATCGTGCCAGGCCTCGACTTCTCGAACGACCCGCTGCTCGCCGGCCGCATCCATTCGTACGTGGACACGCAGATCAGCCGCCTGGGTGGACCCAACTTCCACGAGATCCCGATCAACTCGCCGCTGGCGCCGGTGCACAACAACCAGCGCGACGGCATGCACCGCCAGGCCATCCACCGGGGGCGCGTGAACTACGAACCGAATTCGCTGGCCGGTGGCTGTCCCTTCCAGGCCGGCGCCGCTCAGGGTTTCGTGTCGGTGCCGGCGCGCATCCAGGCCAAGGAAGAGCAGGGCAAGGTCCGCGCCAAGCCCGAGAAGTTCGCCGACCACTACACGCAGGCCACGCTGTTCTTCGAGAGCCAGAGCCCGGTCGAGCAGGCCCACATCGCGGCGGCGTTCCGTTTCGAACTCTCCAAGGTGACGGTGCCCGCGATCCGCGAGCGCATGGTGGCCTCGCTGCGCAACGCTTCGGAGTCGCTGGCGGCGCAGGTGGCCGAAGGCCTGGGCATGGCGGCGTTGCCTGCGCCGATGCCGCGCGCGCTGGACAACCCGCCCAAGCCCGAGGTGAGTCGCTCGCCCCCGCTCTCGCTGCTCGCGCGGCCGGGAGACGGCTCGATCAAGGGCCGCAAGGTGGCGCTGCTGGTGGCCGATGGCGTGAACGGCCAGAGCGCGGTCGACGTGCATGCGATGCTGTTCGCGCAGGGCGCGGTGCCGCGCTTCGTGGCGCCACGCATCGGCCCGGTGAAGACCGCGGACGGTGTCGCGATCGATGCCGATGCCTCGCTCGAGAACGAGCCCGGTTTCCTGTTCGATGCGCTGGTGCTGCCCGACGGCGACGAGGGTGTGCGCACGCTCTCGCTCGATGCGCAGCACCATGGAGTTCATCAAGGACCAGTACCGCCACTGCAAGACCATCCTGGTGCTGCCCGCGTCCGTCACGCTGCTGGAAGCGGCGGGTGCGTCCGCCACGCTGCCTTCGGGCGAAGCCGATCCGGGCGTGGTGCAGGGTGGTGATGTGGCGACCTTCATCGCGGCCATCGCCAGGCACCGCCATCCCGAGCGCGAGACAGACCCGCCTCGGGTTTGATGACGCCTCAGCGCTCGCCGACCAGCGCTTTCACCGCCTCGCCCAGCTCGATCACCGCCAGCGCGTAGTAGCTGCTCCAGTTGTAGCGCGTGACCACGTAGAAGTTCTCGGTGCCGGCGATGTAGCTGGACGGCGCGCCGGCGTTCTGCAACTCCACCAAGGCCAATTGGCCGGGGTGTTGCAGCGCGGGGCCGTCGAGCACCGCGCCCTTGGCGGTGAAGCTCTGCACACCGAAGCTGGGCAGGATGTCGGGTGCGAGCAAGGTCTCGAAATCTTCCTTGCTCTGGTTCGGGTCGAAGCGCACCGGGTAGTGCGTGGGCATGCCGGGCTGCCAGCCGAAGGCCTTGAAGTAATTGGCGACGGAGCCGATGACGTCGGCCTGGCTGTTGAAGAGATCGACCTTGCCGTCGGCGTCGAAGTCGATCGCGTACTTCACCCAGCTGCTGGGCATGAACTGCGGCCAGCCCATGGCGCCGGCGTAGCTGCCGAGGTACGTCAGCGGGTCGGTGGCGGTGCGCTCGGTGAGGCTGAGGAACTGTTCGAGTTCGCTGCGGAAGAACTCGGTGCGCGCGGCGGCGCGCGGGTGGCTGGCCGGGAAGTCGAAGGCCAGGGTGGTGAGCGCGTCGATGACGCGGAAATTGCCGGTGTGCTGGCCGTACAGCGTCTCCACGCCGATCACGCCGACGATGAGGCTGGCGGGCACGCCGAACTCGGTCTCGGCGCGCGCCAGCGTTTCGCGGTTGGCTTCCCAGAAGCGCTGGCCGGCGCGCAGGCGCACGGGCTCGATGAAGCGCGCGCGGTAGGCGGCCCAGTTCTTGGGCACGCCGCTGGGCGCGGGCTGCATGAGGCGGATGACGGTGGGGATGCGCTGGGCCGCGCCGATTTGCTGGCGCACCCAGGCCGGGTCGAGGTTGCGGCGCTCGGCGAGGTCGGTGGCGAAGGCCATGGCGGCCGCGCTTTGCGCGTAGCTGTAGGCGGGTGCCTTGGCCGGGTTGGCCGGGCGCGCTTTTGCGGGCGACTGGGCCAGGGCGCTGGCGCTCAGGCACAAGGCCAGGGCGGACGAGGAGAGGAGGCAGGCGAGGGCGTTCAACGGGGGTCTTTTCGGGGCCAGGCCAGCTGCCGGAATTCGGTTTGCAGCGTGCCAGGGTGGGGGTGTCAGCGGCGCCCGGGCGGCCGTACCGCTGGGCTTCGAGTTGCAGCAGCCATTGTGCAACGCGCCGCGCCGCGTCCGAGGCGCCCCAGTGCTGTCGCACGCGCTGGGCGAGTTCGCGCGGGGGCGTGCGGTCGCTGCTGTCCAGGCCTTGCGCCTTGAGGCGCGCGCGGGCGCGCTGCAGCAGGCGCAACCAGGGGTCGTGCTGCTGGCGCTCCCACAGTGTCCAGGCCGCGCCGATCAGGCTCACCAGCACCACCACACCGATCAGCACGTAGGCCAGGTCCGCCCAGCTGGGCGAGCGAAAGCCCAGGTTCTTGAGCAGGTCGAGCTGGCGGCCCTGGGTGTAGTTCAGCACCCACTGGTTCCAGCTGTTGTTCATCGCCTCCCAGGCCGCGCGCAGCCGGGCAGCGATGTTGGGGTTGAGGTTGCGGATGGCGCCGGCGATGGCGCCTTCGGGCGCGCTCAGCCGCTGCAGCGAGCCGACGCGCCCGGGCGCGACCGCCGCGGTGGGGTCCACGCGCACCCAGCCCTGGCCGGCCTGCCAGACCTCGGCCCAGGCGTGGGCGTCGCGCTGGCGCACGGTCCAGTAGCCGTCGACGCCGTTCATCTCGCCGCCCTGGTAGCCGGTGACGATGCGCGCGGGAATGTCGAGCGCGCGCATGAGGATGACGAAGCTGCTGGCGATGTGTTCGCAGAAGCCCTGGCGGCGGTCGAACCAGAATTCGTCGGCGGTGTGCTGGCCGTACACGCCGGGCTCGAGCGTGTAGAGGTAGCCGCCGGTGCGCAGGCGCTCCAGCACCGCCGCCACGAGCCGGGGTGTGGCGTCGGGCCCTCTGCCGTGTTCGCGGCGCAGCTGCTGTGCGAGTTCGAGCGTGCGCGGGTTGTAGCCGGGCGGCAGCGCCATCTGTTCCTGCAAGGCGGGGGTGAGGGCCAGCGGGCCGTGGCGGAACGTGGTGTGGCTCACGGCGCTGAAACGCACCAGGCTGCCCATGGGGCGGTCGGTGAGCCATTGCAGTTCGCTGGTCATGCGCACGCGCACATCGGGCAGTTCGGGCGCCTGCGTGGCGGCTTCCAGCAGGAACAGCCAGGGCCGGCGGTGCGGCTCCATGGTCACTTCGTAGCGCACAGGTTCGCCCGAGACCGTGAGCTCGCTTGCCAAGGCCTGGCGCGGCGGGAATTCGGCGCGCGCGGGGCGCCATTCCACGCCATCGAAGGCGCTGAGCACGGGGCCGCGAAAGTACAGCTGGCTTTGCGGCGGTGGAGATCCCTCGAAGCGCAGGCGCAGGGCGATGCTGTCGTCCAGCACCAGTTCGGCGATCTGGCCCACGCGCATCGTGCTGGACAGGCCGCTGCGTCCCCGGTCGTCGGCGGGCACGCCCCACAACGGCGAGAGGCGCGGGAACAGCAGGAACAGCACCAGCATGATGGGCGCGCCCAGGGCCGCCATGCCCAAGGCGATGCGCGCGGCCTGCGCCAGCGAAGGCCGCCCCACCGGCATGTGGGCGTTCACCAGCGCGGTGAGCAGGCCCAGCAGCGCGATCAGGATGCCCGCCGCCGTGAGCAGCGACTGCGAGTAGAAGAAGTGCGTGAGCAGCGTGAAGAAGGCCAGGAAGAACACCACGAAGGCGTCGCGCCGCGCGCGCATCTCCAGCGTCTTGAGCGAGAGCAGCACCACGACGAGCGTGACGCCCGCGTCCTGGCCCAGGAGCGTGCGGTGGGTGGCCCAGGTGGCCGCGAGCGTGAGGGCCAGCAGCCCCAGCCGCCAGGGCCAGCCGGGCAGCGGCAGGCCGCGCAGCGCGAGGGTGGCGCGCCACACCAGCACACCCGCCGTGAGCGCGCTGCACCACCAGGGGATGTGGGCGACCTGCATGGCGACCACCCAGCCGACCACGGCGAGCAGGAACAGCGTGTCGCGGGTCTCACGCGGCAGGGCGGAGAGGGTTTTGTTCAGCACAGCGCCAGCGCCTCCAGGCAGCGCGCGCGGTGCGCCGGGCCCTGGTCGGGCGCGATTTCGCGACCCGGCACGCGCAGGCCGTAGTCCAGCCCCAGGCGGTCGGCCATCAGCACCCAGGCCGTCAGGCGCGAGAGGCGCGCTTCCAGTTCACTGTGGCCACATTGCGCGTGGTCCAGCCAGAGCTGCTGGCGCTGGGTGGAGAGCGCGTCGCGGCTCACGAGTTCGTCGCGCCCGGCCGCGAAGGTCTGGGCGGCCTTCTTCCACACCACGGCCTTGATGGGGTCGCCCCGGCGGTAGGCGCGCACGCCGTCGAATTCGCCCGTGCTCTGCACGCGCGCGCTGCCCGAACTGCCGGCCTGGGGTTCGCCCGGCGGCAGCGGCGGCGGGTGGCTTTCGGGCTCGGGGTAGACCAGCACGGGGGCGGCCGGGCGCCACACCGTCCACACGCGGAAGGTGCCCAGCGGGAACAGCGTGAGCGCGGTGAGGGCCGGCAGCGCATGCAGGCCGCGCCCGGGCACCGGCCAGGCCACCTGCAGCGTGGTGCTGCCCTGCGCGGGCACGTCCGTCCAGGCCAGCGGCGCGTGCGCCAGGTCGGCGCCGATCACACCCAGGCCCAGGCCGTAGCGGATGCGAGGGCGTTCGCTGGTGAGGCGGATGTCCAGCGCGGCGGCCTGGCCGGCGTGCACCGGGTCGGGTGGGTTCAGGTGCAGGGTGGTGCCGCGCAGGTTGCCGTGGCACACGTGCATGCCCACCACCGCGCTGCCCGCGAGCAGGAAGGTGAGCAGGTAGCCCAGGTTGAGTTGGTAGTTGATGCTGGCCACGAGCAGCAGCAGCAGCGTGAGCGCGAGCATCCAGCCCGCGCGCGTGGGCAGGATGTAGACGTTGCGCTGGGTCAGCGTGAGGGTGTCGCGCCGCGGCAGGCGGTTGTGCCACCAGGACTGGATGCGGGCGCGAACCGGGGGGAGCTTCACGGCAAGGGAATCGCTTCCAGCATGGCACGCACCTGTTCCACCGGGCCGCGCCCTGCGTCGCGCACCGGCGTGAGGCGGTGGGCCACCGTCTGCGGCAGGATGGCGGCGATGTCGTCCGGGGCCACGTAGTCGCGCCCGCTCAGGTAGGCCTGGGCCTTGGCCGATCGCACCACGGCCAGCGCGGCGCGCGGCGACAGGCCTTGGGCGAACCAGCGCCCGCTGCGCGTGGCGCCCACGATGTCCTGCAGGTACTCCAGCACCGGCTCGGCGGTGTGTACCTGGCTCACGGTGTGCTGCAGGCTGGCCAGGTCGGCCGGCGTGAGCGCGGGTGCCAGGCGGTCGAGCATGTCGCGCCGGTCCTGGCCGCGCAGCAGCTCGCGCTCGGCCGCGCGGTCGGGGTAGCCGATCGACAGCCGCATGTGAAAACGGTCCAGCTGCGATTCGGGCAGGGCGTAGGTGCCGAGCTGGTCGTGCGGGTTCTGCGTGGCGATCACGAAGAAGGGCTCGGGCAGGGCGCGCGTCTCGCCTTCCACCGTGACCTGCTTTTCTTCCATGGCCTCGAGCAGCGCGCTCTGGGTCTTGGGGCTGGCGCGGTTGATCTCGTCGGCCAGCAGCACCTGGGCAAAGACCGGGCCGGGGTGGAAGACGAAGTCCTCGCGGCCGCGCTCGTAGATGGACACGCCGATGAGGTCGCTGGGCATGAGGTCGGCGGTGAACTGCACGCGCGAGAACTGCAGGCCGAAGGAGCGCGCCAGCGCGTGCGCCAGGGTCGTCTTGCCGACGCCCGGCACGTCCTCGATCAGCAGGTGTCCGCCGGCCAGCAGGCAGGCCACGCAGTCCGAAACCTGCTGCGGTTTGCCCACGATCACCGTGTTAAGCTGACTCAGCAGCAGTTGGATTCTTGTGTCGGCTTGCATGCCGCGAACCATACCGTAAAACCCCCATGAGCCAGGCCACTGGGTATTTCACCCACAAGGATTGTTGGAGACACGAGATGGGCGCCGGGCACCCGGAGTGCCCCGAGCGGCTCGATGCCATCGAAGACCGCCTGCTGATCAGCGGCCTGGACGTCGCGCTGGAGCGCCGCGAGGCCACCCCCGCCGCGATCGCCGACCTCGAACTCGCCCACGGCCGCATGCACCTGGCCTCGCTGCGCGGCCTGAGCGACCAGCTGCGCGACGACATGGCCGCCGGCGGCCCGGACCATGCGCAGGTCGATCCGGACACCTCCATCAACGCCCACAGCTGGGACGCGATCCTGATGGCCGCGGGCGCCGCCATCGACGCGACCGATGCCGTGATGGCCGGTGAACTGGCCAACGCTTTCTGCGCGGTGCGCCCGCCGGGCCACCACGCCACGCGCAACCAGGCCATGGGTTTCTGTTTCGTGAACAACGTGGCCGTGGCCGCCAAGTACGCGCTGGAGCGCCATGGGCTGCAGCGCGTGGCCATCGTCGACTTCGACGTGCACCACGGCAACGGCACCGAGGACATCGTGGCCGGCGACGAGCGCATTCTGATGTGCAGCTTCTACCAGCACCCGTTCTACCCGGTGTGCGAGCACTCGACGGCGAGCAACCTCGTCAACCTGCCGGTGCCGGCCTACACCAAGGGCATGGACATCCGCGAGCTGGTGGACATGATGTGGCTGCCCCGGCTGGAGGCCCACAAGCCGCAGATGCTTTTCGTGAGCGCCGGCTTCGACGCGCACCGCGAGGACGACATGGCGCAGCTCGGCCTGGTGGAGCAGGACTACGCCTGGCTGACCGAGCGCATCAAGGAAGTGGCGCAGCGCCACGCCAAGGGCCGCATCGTGAGCTGCCTGGAAGGCGGCTACGCCCTGAGCGCGCTGGGCCGCAGCGTGGAAGCGCACCTGAGGGTGCTGGCGGGCGTCTGAACTTCCGCGGCGCCCGGGCGTCCCATAATGTTCCGATGACCGAGCCCACTTCTTCTTCCCCTCCCGCCGAGCCGGTGCTGCTGAGTTCGCGCGATGCGCGTGGCGTGCACACGCTCACGCTGAACACGCCGCGCAGCTTCAATGTGTTGTCCGAGGCCATGCTGGCTGCCCTGCAGTCGGCGCTGGACGCGGTGGCCGCCGACCCGCAGGCGCGGCTGGTCGTGATCGCCGCGAACGGGCGCGCCTTCTGCGCCGGGCACGACCTCAAGCAGATGCGCGCCACGCCCGAGCTGGCCTACTACCAGAAGCTGTTCGCGCAGTGCTCGCGCCTGATGCTGGCCATCCGCAAGCTGGAGGTGCCGGTGATCGCGCGCGTGCAGGGCCTGGCGACCGCCGCGGGCTGCCAGCTGGTGGCGCAGTGCGACCTGGCGGTGGCGAGCGACAACGCGAGCTTCGGCGTCAACGGCATCGACGTGGGCCTGTTCTGCGCCACGCCGGGGGTCGCGCTCTCGCGCAACATCCTGCCCAAGCAGGCGATGGAGATGCTGCTCACCGGCGACTTCATCTCGGCCGACGAGGCCAGGGTGCGCGGCCTGGTCAACCGCGTGGTGGCCCCCCGATGCGCTGGACGCCGAGCTGCAGGCTCTGCTGGAGCGCATCTTGCGCAAACCGCGCGAGGCCCTCGCCATGGGCAAGGCCTTGTTCTACCGCCAGCTGGAGACCGGCCTGGAGTCGGCCTACCAGCTCGCCGGCCAGAGCATGGCCTGCAACATGGCGCACGAGGTGGCGCAGGAGGGCGTGCAGGCCTTCATCGACAAGCGCCCGCCGTCCTGGCGCGCCTGAGCTTCCGACACCCGTTTCCGATCCGACATGAATCCCTCCACCAATCCCAAACCCATCGACGACATCGGCCTGTGGCTGGCCGGCTTCACGCAACCCACGGTGCTGGTCGAACTCGCCGCGCTGGCGATCTGCGTGGCCCTGGCCTGGAGCTTCAGCTGGGCGCTGCGCAACGCCTTGCGCATGCAGGAGGACAAGAGCTCGGTGCTGTTCGGCCGCCGCCTGATCGACGGCGTGATGTTCCCCCTGGCCTTGCTGCTGCTGGGCTACATCGCGCGCGCCATCGTCACCAAGTTCCTGCCCCTGGCGGCGTTCAAGGTGCGCCATTCCCGTGCTGGTGTCGCTGGTCGTGATCCGCGTGGGCGTGAAGGTGCTGCAGGCGGCGTTCACCACCGCGCCCTGGGTGCGGGCGCTGGAGCGCACGATTTCCTGGGTGGCCTGGCTGGCCATGGTGCTGTGGGTCAGCGGCCTGTTGCCGGTGGTGCTGGCCGAGCTGGACGACATCACCTGGAAGATTGGCGCGAGCACCCTGAGCCTGCGCACCCTGCTGGAGGGCGCCATCACAGCCGGCGCGGTGATGATCCTCGCGCTGTGGGTCTCCTCCGCGATCGAGTCCCGGCTGCTGCGCAAGGCCACCGGGGGCGATCTGTCGATGCGCAAGGCGGTGAGCAACGCGACGCGCGCGCTGCTGCTGTTCGTGGGATTGATCATCGCCCTGTCGGCCGTGGGCATCGACCTCACCGCGCTCTCCGTGTTCAGTGGCGCCATCGGCGTGGGCGTGGGCTTCGGCCTGCAGAAGCTGGCGTCCAACTACGTGAGCGGTTTCGTGATCCTGGCCGAGCGGCGCCTGCGCATCGGCGACAACGTGAAGGTGGACAGCTTCGAAGGCCGCATCCTCGACATCAACACCCGCTACAGCGTGATCCGCTCGCCGGCGGGGCGCGAGTCCATCGTGCCCAACGAGCTCATGGTCATCAACCGGGTGGAGAACCTTTCGGGGGCGCTCACGCGCGTGTGGCAGACCTCGGTGGTGTCGGTCGCCTACGACAGCGACGTGGACCTCGTGAGCCGCCTGCTGCTGGAGGCGGTGAGCGCGCAGGCCGATGCGCTGAAGGACCCCGCCCCGCAGGCCTCGCTCTCGGCCTTCGGCGCCGATGGCCTGGAGTTCACGGTGGGTTACTGGATCAACTCGGGCGACGGCGCCGAGCAGCTCAAACTGAAATCCCTCATCAACCTGCAGATCCTGCGTTCGCTGCAGCAGCACGGCATCGACATCCCGTCGCCGCAGCGCGTGGTGCACATCAAGGAAATGCCACCGCTCGAAGGCCCGAAGGACTCAGCGGTTCATCAGGCTGGGTAACCACAGCGAGATCGCCGGGAAGGCGATCAGGATGCCCAGGCGCACGATGTCGGCCATGACGAAGGGCCAGACGCCCTGGAAGATCGTCTTGAGCTTGACCAGCGGCAGCAGCGAGTTCATGACGAACAGGTTCATGCCCACCGGCGGGGAGATCATGCCGATCTCCACAATGGTGACGATCAGCACGCCGAACCACACCGGGTCGAAGCCCAGGCCGGTGATCACCGGGAAGAACACCGGGATGGTGAGCAGCACCATCGACAGCTCTTCCATCACCAGGCCGAGCGCGACGTAGATCACCATCATCACCACCACCACCATGATGGGGTTGGGGCTGAACTGCAGCAGGAAATCGCGCAGGTCGCCCGGCATGCTGGTGAAGTTGACGAAGCTGGTGAAGACCATCGCGCCGATCAGGATGGTGAACAGCATGGCCGTGGTGCGCGTGCTGTCGACCAGGATGTCCATCAGCACGCGCGGCGTGAGCGCGCCACGCAGCAGGGCGAACAGGAAGGCGCCCGAGGCGCCCACGCCCGCGCCTTCGGTGGCGGTGAACACGCCACCGTAGATGCCGCCGATGACCAGCGCGAACAACAGCACCACCGCCCAGATGCTGCGCAGGGCGGCCAGCCGCTGTCCCCAGTTGAAGCGCTCCCCGGGTGGGCCCGCCAGCGGGTCGCGCCAGCTGATGTAGACCACCGCCGCGCACAGGCAGGCGATGGCGACCAGGCCGGGCAGCACACCCGCGATGAACAGCTTGCCGATGTCGGTCTCGGTCATGATCCCGTAGATCACCATGATGGTGGACGGCGGGATCAGGATGCCCAGCGTGCCGCCGGCCGCGATGGAGCCGGTGGCCAGCGTGTCCTTGTAGCCGTGGCGCTTCATCTCGGGGTAGGCCACGCGCGTCATGGTCGCGGCGGTGGCGATGGACGAGCCGCAGATGCAGCTGAAGCCGCCCGAGGCGATGACGCTGGCCATCGCCAGGCCGCCCTTGCGGTGGCCGACGAAGGCGTTGGCGGCGGTGTAGAGCTCGCGCGCCATGCCGGCGCGGGCCACCAGGTTGCCCATCAGCACGAACAGCGGGATGACCGAAAGCACGTAGGCGAAGCCGGTCTCGAAGATCACCTGGCTGGTGCTGGCGAAGGCCGGGGACCAGCCGCGCATCAGGCCCAGGCCGGTGATGCCGACGATGGCCATCGCCAGCGCGATGGGGATGCGCAGCAGCGCCAGGGCGAAGACGGCGAGGAAACCCAGGCTGGCTTCGATCATGTCGCGCCCCCGTCGAAGGTGGTGGGTTCGGGGTGGTGGGGCGCGGGCACCGTGACGAACACGAACAGCAGGTGCACCAGGCCGGTGAGGGCCAGCATGGCCGCCATCATCCAGGCCACCGGGGCGATGGAGAGCTGCAGGTGCACCGTGGTGTCGCCGTACTCGGTCAGCCGGTCCGCGCGCGTCGTCATGAGGTAGGCCAGGAAACCGAAGGTGCCGGCGCAGATCAGGTGGACCACGCGCGCCTGGATGTCGCGCACCCACTCGGGCAGCATGCTGTCGAGCGAGTCGAAGACCACGTGCTCGTTGCGCCACGACACCAGGGGCATGGCGCCGAAGATCACGATCACCATGAGGATCTCGGTGAGCTCCAGCCCGCCGGGCACGGAGTGGCTGAAGAAGCGGCGGCCGGTCACGTCCACCAGCGTGAGCCACATGATGGTGAACAGCGCCATGGCGGCCATGAGGCCGGTGGACCAGCGCAGGATGCGTTCCAGCGTCTTGAGCATGAAGGGGCCTGATGTGAAAAAGCCGGCTGGGCAGTGTGCAACAGACTGCCCGGCCGGCCGTGGGAGGTGGTGCGCTGGCTTACTTTACCTTGGCGATTTCGGCGCGGAACTCGGCGAGCACCGCCTTCGGGTCTTTCAGGCCCTTGGCCTGCGCGGCCTCGGCCCACTTGGTCTCCAGGCCCGCCTGCTTGTCCTTCACGGCCTGCACGAAGGCCGCGTCGGCCACGATGCGGGTCACGCCCTGGGTCTTCTGGAGTTCGCGGCTGGCCGCGTCGACGCGGTCCCAGCCCTCGCCGAAGATGCGCGCGGCGGTTTCGCCCGAGAGCTTGTCGATCACGGCCTTGTCCTGCGCCGACAGGGCGTTGTACTTGCCCTCGTTCATCATGAAGACGAAGCTGGTGTTGTACAGGCCGCCGGGGAAGGTGGTCGCGTGCTTGACCATGCTGAGCTTGAACGAGGCGACCGACTCGTCGGGGAAGAAGGTGCCGTCCATCACGCCGGTGGACAACATTTCGAACGACTCGGGCGCGGGCTTGAGCGTGGTGTTCCAGCCCATGGCCTTGGAGAGTTCGTTGATGTTGCCGCCGCCGATGCGGAACTTGAGCTTGGCGAGCGTCGGCCGCGCTGGCCACCGCCTGTTTGGTGGTGAAGATGATGCCGGGCCCGTGCGTGAACACCGCCAGCGTCTTCACACCGCGGTGTTCGCCCAGCGGCGCGAAGTACTTGCTGTAGATGCGCTGGTAAGCCAGCGAGGTGGCGGTGGCGCTGTCGCCCAGGAAGGGGAATTCGGCGACCTGGGTGTTGATGAAGCGCCCGGGCGTGTAGCCGTCCACCGTGTACGAGATGTCGGCCAGGCCGTCGCGCACCGCGTCGAAGGTGCCGGGCGCCGCGGCCACGCCCTTGGGCAGGATGTTGCATTTCATGCGGCCCGCGCTGTCTTTTTCCAGCAGGTCGCACCAGCTCTTCTGCGCCATGCTCAGCGTGTGCGTGGGCGGCACCCAGCTGGAGACGGTGAAGACGGTCTGGGCCGAGGCCACGCCGCCCGCGAGCACGGTGGTGGACAGCACGGCGGTGGCAAGACAGCGAAGTTTCATGGGGTCTCCTGGGCGCGTTCGGGGGTGACCGGCCTCCCTCGGAGGCGGCGAAATCACTATAGGTCAAGCCCTTGTGCGGCCCCCTCCAGACTTACCCGGATGGCCCTGAGTCGCTGTCGTCGCCTAGTCGTTCGGGGGGAGTTCCACCGGGTGGGCGGGCTGCAGCCGGGGCCGCGAGGGGGTGGCGTGCAGCGCGTCGCTGCCCAGCGTTTCGAGCAGGCGCGCGCCGGCGGCGAGCTGCTGGTGGGCCGGCAGGTAGCGCAGGTCGCCGAACAGGCGCAGGGCGTTCTCCGGCGGCGTGGCCGCCCGCGTGGCGAGGTACCAGAGGCGGAACACATGGGCCTCGTCGCACAGCGGCATCTGGTGGATCAGGTTCATGACCGAGGCGAACAGGTAGTCGGCCGCGCTCTCGGTCGGGGTCTTGCCGCTGCCGGGCGTGCCGTGATCGCTTTGCCAGACGGGGCTGTTGACCAGGCGTTGCAGGCGCCGGGCCCGGCCCAGGCCCCGGTCCACCTGCAGGTTGGCCTCCCAGCTGCGCACGGGGTCGTCCAGCCCCTTGCAGGGCGAGGTGGCGCGCGCCAGTTCCATCGCCAGCGAACGCGCTCGCTCAGGCTCCTGGCGGCTGAACAGCAGGCGCACCGTGCGGCCGAGCATGCGCATGGTGTGGATGAGGGGGTCGACGGGGAGAGGGGTGGTCATGCTGCTGAACTCGTCACGGGTCAGAACGTGCAGCGCAGCCTCGGGGGGAACACGGTTTCTCGGGCACCGCGTTGCACAACCGAGGCGGCGCCCGTCTCCAGGGAAACGGTGCGGTCTGTTCGGTCTATCGTGTGGGTGCTCATGTCGTCAAAGGGAAATCGGGGAACGAGACATCAGCGTAGCCTCGACCCGTTTCGCAAACAAACGGTTTAACAGTCGCTTAACAGAGCGACCGTGTAAAGCGTGGAATGCACCCTCCTAGGGCAGGTGGGGGCTGGCGGCGAGCGTGAAATGGAAGGTCGTGCCATGGCCGGGCTGGCTGATGACCTCGATGCGCGCGCCGTGCCGTTCGATCACGGTGCGCACGAACACCAGCCCCAGGCCCACGCCGCGCGTGGCGCTGTGCTCGGGATCGAGCCGGGCGAACTGCTGGAACAGCCGCTGCTGCTGCTCGGGCGTCATGCCCGGGCCCTGGTCGGTGATGGAGACCCGCCATCCCCCGGTCGCCGCGTGCACGGCGCACAGCACCTCGGTGCCTTCGCCGCCGTACTTCACCGCGTTGCCCAGCAGGTTGGCGATGGCCCGGGTGAGCAGGCCGCGGTCGGCTTCGCACAGGGCCGGTGCATCGGGGCGCACCACCAGCAGGTTCACGCGCTGCGCCTGGGCCTGCGGCCAGACCTCGTCCACGGCCTCGTCGAGCAGGTCCACCAGGTCCACGGTGTCCAGGCGGTAGGTGCTGGATTCGGCCCGGGCCAGTTGCACGAACTCCTCGG
Source organism: Hydrogenophaga sp. UC242_50 (assembly GCF_042697355.1). NCBI lineage: Bacteria > Pseudomonadati > Pseudomonadota > Betaproteobacteria > Burkholderiales > Comamonadaceae > Hydrogenophaga > Hydrogenophaga sp. UC242_50. The sequence goes on along the minus strand of NZ_CP170553.1, from coordinate 4,361,950 downwards.
CCAGGTCCAGGGTGCGGCGCGCATGCCGTTCGATGCGGCCCAGCGTCTCGGGCCGCATGGGCTGCTGGGGGTTCATGCGCTGCACTTCCAGCAGCGCGAGGATGGAGGCCTGCGGCGAGCGCATGTCGTGCGAGATGAAGCGCAGGGCCACGTCGCGCTGGCGCTCGGCCTCGCGGATCGGGGTGATGTCGACCAGGCTGGTGATCCAGCTGGTGGTCTGCCCATCGGTGTTGAAGCAGGGCACGAAGCGCACCAGCAGATCGCGCCCGGCGGCGTCGCGCGCCTCCGCCCCCCAGGGCTGGGTGGCGTGGTGCAGGCGCTCCATGTCGAACACCGGCTGCTGGGTGCCGGTGCGGTGCACGCCGCGCAGCAGCTCGCCAAGGGGGTAGCCCCGCAGCCGCGCCACCTTCTGCCGGCTGAAGTACTGGTAGGCGGCCTGGTTGCCCGCGAGCACGTGGCCGGAGGCGTCGGCGATGAGCGTGGCGTCGGGCAGGCTGTTGAGCGTCTCGCTGACGAAGCGGTGCAGGTTGCGCAACTGTTCGGAGGCGTTTTGCAGCGCGTTGATGTGGCGGTCCAGCAGATCGCCCGAACGGGCCGCCGGCAGCATGGTGGGCAGGTCGCGGCGGGTCTCCATGCGCCGGAACTCCTCGAGCAGGTAACCGAGCGCCGCGCGCAGGCGCCGCCACACCCACAGCGGATAGGCCAGCAACACGCCCAGCAGGGCGGCCGAAGGCGCGAAGTGCAGGCCGGCCACGGACGGCGCGAGCGCGGCGGCCACGACGGTGGCGATCAGCAGCGCGGCGCTCGCCAGCAGCGAGGCGGTGGGCGCCAGCAGCAGCACCGCCAGCAGCGCGAGCCCCACCGGCACCACGCTGAACAGCGCGTTCTGCCAGGCATTGGCGCGTTCCAGCCGCTGGTCGAGCAGCAGCGCGTTCATCACGTTGGCCGCGATCTCCACGCCGTCCATCAACTCGGACTGGCCCGAACGCGGCGTGGCATAGGCGTCGCCCATGCCGGCGGCCACGGCACCCACGAGCACGTACTTGCCCGCGAACTGCTCGGGCGGCACCTGGCCCCGGAGCACGTCGACGTAGGACACGCGCGGGAAACTGCCCGGTGGTCCGGCGAAGGGAATCTGCATCCAGTGGTCGCGCTGCCAGGCGTCCGGGCTCTTGGGCGGCGGCGCCCGCTCGCCGGGCAGGGGCTCGGGCAGCGCGAAGCCACCCACGCGCAACAAGGCCACGGCGAACTGATCCCACCACTGGGTGCCGTCGCCTTCGCGCAGGAAGGTGCTGCGCACGATGCCGTCGTTGTCGATCTCCAGGTGCACGTGGCCGATGGCGGCCGCCGCCGAGGCGAGCTCGGGTGCCGGGTCGGTGCGGGTCAGCTGACCCGTGCCGTGCCGGTCCATCAGCAACAGGGGCAACACCACCTTGCCATTGCGCGCGATGGCCTCGCCGAGCAGGGCATCGTCCACGGCGTGGTCGCGGCCGGGTTCCACCAGGATGAGGTCCAGCCCCACGGCACGCGGCCCCGCGGGGGTGATGCGGTCGAGCAGCGCGGCATGGAAGGCGCGGCGCCAGGGCCAGAGGCCGATCTCGCTCAGGCTCTTGTCGTCGATGGCCACGATCACGATGTCGGGCGACACCGCCTGCCGGCCCAGCCGCGTGAGCTGGTCGGTGAGGGCCAGGTCGATGTGCTCCAGGCTGCGCGAGCAACCCAGGGCGACCACGCCGGCCAGCAGGGCCGCCGACAGCAGGCCCCATTCGAGCCAGCGGGTGCGCGGACGGCGCGCGCGCGCCAGCGGCTCCTGCATCTGGGAGGTGGTGGATTCGGTGGGCCGCGTGTCCAAGCGAACGTCAGCGAAGGCCGCGCAGCACCGGCCGGCCTTCGCTGCTGTGGAGCGGCCGGTTGTCCGAGGTCACGACGCGCGCGTGCACGTCCAGGCGCTGCGGTTCGCTCCACGCGCCGGGCAGGCCGTCGGCGTCGATCTGGCGCACCCGAAGGTGGTACGTGCCGGGCGGCGGCATGGGCCGGGTGAACACCGCCTCGGCGAGCGACTGGTCGTCCAGCAGGCGGGCGAAGGCCGCGTCGTGCGCGAGCTGGAGCTGATGGCGCCAGGGGCCGCCGGGGCTGGTGGTCCAGCTCACCGCGAGCGTGTCGGTTCCCGCGCCGCCCAAGGTGGGGGTGGACGGGGTGGGCGGCAGGGCGACGACCTGGAACGGCATCGGTCGGCTGAAAGGCCCTTGGTCGCGCTCGCCCTGCGCATCGCGGGCGACCGCCGCCACCCGCCAGACGTAGGCGCCGGGTGCGAGCGGGCGAACGGTGTGCTGGCAGCGGTCGAGGTCGGGCGTTTGCGCGACCAGGTCGGTGAAGCTGGCGTCGCGCGCCACCTCGAAGCGGTAGCCCACGGCCGTGGCGCCTTCGGTGCACAGCAGTTCGATGGCGGGACCCACCACCCGGCTGCCCTGGCGCGGTTCGCGCAGCAAAGGGGCCGTCGGGTGCGCGTTGACGACCAGGCGGCGCACCGCCTCGGTCCCCGGAATGCCCTGGCCATCCATGGCGCGGACCGCGAGCAGGTAGGTCCCATCGTCCAGCGCCGCGAAACGCGCCACGGGTGAGGGGAAGACGGCGTTGCGCACCACGCGCTCGGCCGCGTCGTCGCTGGCGATGCGCACCTGCCAGGCCGCGGCGCCGGCTTCGCGGGCGAGCGGCAGTTCGATCAGCGAGGCGTCCTCGAGCACGTCGGGCACGCCGGAGAGGTCGGGCGGCGCGAGCAGGGGCGCCACCACCGTTGTGTTGCCCACGCGCGCGCCCTGGCCGGCGTGCACCAGGGTGCCTGCCGCATTCGTGGGGGTGGCGCGCGAGCGCACCTGGATGGCGCCTTCGCGCACATCGCTGATCAGGTCACCTCCGCTGCCCACCGCCACGCCGAAGGTGGTGCCGCGCACGCCGCCCACGGCGCGCGGCGTGCGCACCTCGAAGCGGCTGCGGGGAGAGGCCAGTGGCTTGACCGTGGCATCGACCCGGCCGCGCTCCAGGTCGAGGCCGGACTGCGCATGGCCGGGCGCGGGCGCATGCCGCAGTTCGCGCAGGCGCACCTGCGTGCCGGCCGAGAGGCGCACCACCGAGCCATCGGCCAGGCGCAGGGTCACGAAGCCGTCGTCACCCACCTCGATCTGCGCGCCTTCGCTCACCTGTCCGCCGACCACCAGCGGCGCGGCATGGGCCTGGGACGCCCCCTGGCGCACGCTGGCCTGGCCCGCGACGTGCAGCACATCGGCCACCGCCGGCTCGGGGCGCGCGAGCGCGGCGGGAATCACCAGCTGGCTGCCGGGTCTCAGGCGGCGCGGATGGCTCACCTGGTTGAGGCGCTGCAGTTGCGGCCACTGGCTCGGGTCGTCCAGGTAACGCTGCGCGAGGTCGTACAGGTTGTCGCCCGGCTGCACGGTGTGCACGCGGTCCTGCTGCGCGAGCGCCAGCCCGCTCCAGCAGAGCAGGGCGGCGGCGGGGGCCACCAGGCGCCAGGGCGAACGCAAAGGGGGTTGAGGGGCGGTGCGGGGCATGTTCAATGGGCCAGGGCGGCCGGCACCGGGCCGAGGTCTTCGAGCCGGTACCCGTGGCTGTAGACGGACACCAGCTTGTAGCCCGACTCGGCGCGCAGGCTCAGTTTGCTGCGCACGTGGGACATGTAGACGTCCAGCGAGCGCGACGAGATGTCCGCGTCGATGCCCCAGACGGCCTCGATCAGGTGGGCGCGCGAGAGCAGGCGGCCCATGTTGCGGAACATGAGGAAAGCGAGGTCGAATTCCTTGCTGGTCAGGGTCGAGAGTTCGGTGCCGTCGACGCGCACCACGCGGTCCTGCACCAGGAAACGGTAGCGGCCCCAGACCAGCTCCCTCGGCGCCGGGGCGTGGCCGCCCCGTCGCAGCAGCGCCATCAGGCGCGCGCGCAACTCCCCCACGCGGGCGGACTTGACCATGTAGTCGTCGGCGCCGCAGTTCAGGCCTTCGATGATGTCGCGCTCGTCGCTGCGGTTGGTCATCATCAGGATGGGCACCGGTGCCATCGCGGTGTCGCGAATGGCGCGGATCACGTCCAGGCCGGGGATGTCGGGCAGTTCCCAGTCGACGATGAAGAGGTCGAACGTCTCCTTGGGCAGCACGCGCAGCAGCGCGTTGGCATTCTCGAACAGGTGGCAGTCGTGGCCCATGGATGCGACGACCACCCTGACCAGATCCAGCTGCGCGGGATCGTCATCAATGGCGGCAATGCGCATGTGGCTCGGGCAGGTGCTTCAAAGGATTAAAAGAAACAGAATGTGTTTGCACGAATATATCGATGGACCTGCGGTGTTGCAGCCGTTTTGACAATCTATTAAGAAATCAAACGGTCATTCCGAGACCGAAGGCACGTGCCGTTTCACTAGGGAGACTTCCATCCAGGGGCAATAGCGCCTACAATGGCAAAAAAAGCACGACCGTTCTTTTCTCGGTTTGTGCGTCGCCCACGAGGGCAGCGCCCATGAGGCGGCTGACCATCCGCATACAATCCTTGAGTTGACGTGCACGTCAATTCGTGACGACATTTTTCCAATCATCAGGAGCAACCCAATCATGAAGGTCATCGTCCCCGTCAAGCGCGTGGTGGATTACAACGTCAAGGTTCGCGTCAAGAGCGACGGTACTGGCGTGGACATCGCCAACGTCAAGATGAGCATGAACCCGTTTGACGAGATCGCGGTGGAAGAAGCCGTGCGCCTGAAGGAGAAGGGCGTGGTCACCGAGGTGATCGCCGTCTCCTGCGGCGTGACGCAGTGCCAGGAGACCCTGCGCACGGCCATGGCCATCGGCGCGGACCGCGCCATCCTGGTGGAGACCAGCGAAGAACTGCAGCCCCTGGCCGTGGCCAAGCTGCTCAAGGCGCTGGTGGACAAGGAACAGCCCCAGCTCGTGATCCTGGGCAAGCAGGCGATCGACGACGACTGCAACCAGACCGGCCAGATGCTGGCCGCGCTGGCAGGGCTTCCCCAAGCGACTTTCGCCTCCAAGGTCGAAGTGGCCGACGGCAAGGCCAGCGTCACGCGCGAAGTGGACGGCGGCCTGGAGACGCTGTCCATCACGCTGCCGGCCGTCATCACGACCGACCTGCGCCTGAACGAGCCGCGTTACGTGACGCTGCCCAACATCATGAAGGCCAAGAAGAAGCAGCTGGACATCGTCAAACCCGAAGACCTCGGTGTGGACGTGAAGCCGCGCATCAAGACCCTCAAGGTCAGCGAGCCGCCCAAGCGCGGTGCCGGCGTCAAGGTGGCCGATGTGGCCGCCCTGGTGGACAAGCTGAAGAACGAAGCCAAAGTGATCTGAGGACCTGACAAATGACCGCACTCGTTATTGCCGAACACGACAACGCCTCCATCAAGGGCGCGACCCTCAACACCGTGACCGCCGCCGCCCAGTGCGGGGGTGACGTGCACGTGCTCATCGCCGGCCACAACGCCGGTGAAGCCGCCAAGGCCGCCGCCGCCATCGCTGGCGCTGCGCAAGGTGATCCACGCCGACGCCCCGGGCTTCGAGCACGGCCTGGCCGAGAACGTCGCCGCCCAGGTGCTGGCCCTGGCCGGCAACTACAGCCACATCCTGTTCCCGGCCACCGCCAGCGGCAAGAACGTCGCGCCGCGCGTGGCCGCCACGCTGGACGTGGGCCAGGTCTCCGACATCACCAAGGTCATCAGCGCCGACACCTTCGAACGCCCGATCTACGCCGGCAACGCGATCGCCACCGTGCAGAGCACCGATGCCAAGCACGTGATCACCGTGCGCACCACCGGCTTCGACCCGGCGGCGGCCACCGGTGGCAGCGCCGCCGTGGAAACCGCCACGGCCGCGGCCGATGACGGCAAGAGCAAGTTCCTGGGCAGCGAGATCGCCAAGAGCGACCGCCCCGAACTCACCGCCGCGAAGATCATCGTCTCCGGTGGCCGCGCGCTGGGCTCCGCCGAGAAGTTCAACGAGGTGATGACCCCGTTGGCCGACAAGCTCGGTGCCGCCCTCGGCGCCAGCCGTGCCGCCGTGGACGCGGGTTACGCGCCCAACGACTGGCAGGTGGGCCAGACCGGCAAGATCGTCGCGCCTCAGCTCTACATCGCCGCCGGCATCTCGGGCGCGATCCAGCATTTGGCCGGCATGAAGGACTCCAAGGTGATCGTGGCGATCAACAAGGACCCCGAGGCCCCGATCTTCTCGGTGGCCGACTACGGCCTGGAGGCGGACCTGTTCACCGCCGTGCCCGAGTTGATCAAGGCACTCTGAGCCGCTTGAGAAAGACAAGGGCATCGTTCGCGATGCCCTTGCCGCATCTGCCCCCTGAATTTCCCCCGGAGACAAGACGATGAGCTACACCGCCCCCCTCAAGGACATGCTGTTCGACATCGAGCACCTGGCCCGCATCGACCAGGTGGCGCAGATGCCCGGCTTCGAGGAAGCCGGCCTGGAAACCGCGCAAGCCGTGCTCGAGGAGTGCGCCAAGCTCAACGAAGGCGTGATCGCACCGCTGAACTTCGAGGGTGACAAGAACCCTTCGTGGTTCAAGGACGGCGTGGTCACCACCACACCCGGTTTCAAGGACGCCTTCAAGCAGTACGCCGAAGGCGGCTGGCAGGGCCTGCAGCACCCGGTGGACTTCGGCGGCCAGGGCCTGCCCAAGACCATCGGCGCGGCCTGCGGCGAAATCCTCAACAGCGCCAACATGAGTTTCGCGCTGTGCCCGCTGTTGACCGACGGCGCGATCGAAGCCCTGCTCACCGCGGGCTCCGACGAGCTCAAGGCGACCTACCTCGAAAAACTGGTGAGCGGTCAATGGACCGGCACCATGAACCTCACCGAGCCGCAGGCCGGCTCCGATCTCGCTGCCGTGCGCAGCCGCGCCGAGCCGCAGCCCGATGGCAGCTACAAGGTGTTCGGCACCAAGATCTTCATCACCTACGGTGAGCACGACATGGCCGAGAACATCGTGCACCTCGTGCTCGCGCGCGTGACCGGCGCGCCCGAGGGCGTGAAGGGCATCAGCCTGTTCGTGGTGCCCAAGTTCATGGTGAACCCGGACGGCTCCCTGGGCGCGCGCAACGACGTGCATTGCGTGAGCATCGAGCACAAGATGGGCATCAAGGCCAGCCCCACCGCCGTGCTGCAGTATGGCGACCACGGCGGTGCCGTGGGTTACCTCGTGGGCCAGGAAAACCGGGGCCTGGAGTACATGTTCATCATGATGAACGCCGCGCGCTACGCCGTGGGCGTGCAGGGCATCGCGATCGCCGAGCGCGCCTACCAGAAGGCCGTGGGCTACGCGAAGGACCGCGTGCAGAGCCGCCCGGTCGATGGCTCGATGAGCGCGGCCGCGCCCATCATCCACCACCCGGACGTCAAGCGCATGCTCATGACCATGCGCGCGTCCACCGAAGGCTGCCGCGCCATGGCCAGCGTGGCCGCCGCCGCGTACGACGCCGCCCACCACCACCCCGATGCCGAGGTGCGCAAGCAGAACGCGGCCTTCTACGAATTCCTGGTGCCCCTGGTCAAGGGCTACAGCACCGAGATGAGCCTGGAAGTCACCAGCCTGGGCGTGCAGGTGCACGGCGGCATGGGCTTCATCGAGGAGACCGGCGCGGCGCAGTACTACCGCGACGCCAAGATCCTCACCATCTACGAAGGCACGACCGCCATCCAGGCCAACGACCTCGTGGGCCGCAAGACCGCGCGCGATGGTGGCACCGGCGCCAAGGCCATCGCGGCCCAGATCGAGAAGACCGAAGCCGAACTGGCGACGCGCGGCAGCGCCAACGCGAAGGCCGTGCATGCGCGCCTGAAGGCCGCGCGCGAGGCCTTCGTGGACGTGGTCGAGTTCATCGCCGCCAACACGCGCGCCAACCCCAACGCGGCCTTCGCCGGCAGCGTGCCCTACCTCATGCTCGCGGGCAACCTCGTGGCGGGCTGGCAGATGGCGCGCGCGCTGATGGTGGCCGAGGACCAACTGGCCCAGGGCAAGGACGCGGCCTTCATGCAGGCCAAGATCACCACCGCGCGCTTCTACGCCGACCACCTCCTCAGCCGCGCCCCGGGCGTGCGCGACAGCATCGTGGACGGCGCCGAGGCCGTGACCGCGCTCGCCATCGAGGCCTTCTGATCGCGGTTTTCGCGCGCCCTGTCGCCGCATCGACAGGGCCTCGCCCCGCGCTGCCCCCAGAATCCTGACGAACCCCAACGGAGACACCATGATCGCACCCGCCCGCAGCCTGCCGCTCGTTCTGAAGAACCTGAAGTTCCCGGTGATCGGCTCGCCGCTGTTCATCATCAGCAACCCCAAGCTCGTGATCGCGCAATGCAAGGCCGGCGTGGTGGGCTCCATGCCCGCGCTCAACGCCCGCCCGGCTTCGCAGCTCGACGAATGGCTGGCTGAAATCACCGAGGCCCTGGCCGCGCACGACAAGGCCAACCCCGACAACAAGGCCGCGCCGTTCGCGATCAACCAGATCGTGCACAAGAGCAACGACCGGCTGGAGCACGACATGCAGCTGTGCGCCAAGTACAAGGTACCGATCGTGATCACCAGCCTGGGCGCGCGCGAGGACGTGAACCAGGCGGTGCACGCCTGGGGTGGCATCGTGCTGCACGACGTGATCAACAACGTGTTCGCGCACAAGGCGATTGACAAGGGCGCCGACGGCCTGATCCCCGTGGCCGCCGGTGCCGGTGGCGCACGCCAGCGTGAAGAGCCCGTTCGCGATGGTGCAGGAAATCCGCGAATGGTTCGGCGGCCCGATCGCGCTCTCGGGCGCCATCGCCTCGGGCGGTGCCATCCTGGCCGCGCAGGCCATGGGCGCCGACCTGGCCTACATCGGCTCGGCCTTCATCGCCACCGAGGAAGCGCGCGCGGTGGACGGCTACAAGGAGATGATCACCGCGTCGGACTCCGACGACATCGTCTACAGCAACTTCTACACCGGCATCCACGGCAACTACCTCAAGGGCAGCATCAAGAACGCCGGCATGGACCCGGACAACCTGCCGCAGAGCGACCCGAGCAAGATGAACTTCGCCACCGGCGAGGGCGCCAACGCGGCCAAGGCCTGGCGCGACATCTGGGGCTGCGGCCAGGGCATCGGCGCGATCCGCGAGGTGCTGCCCGCCGCCGACCTGGTGGCGCGCTTCAAGCGCGAATACGCCGAGGCCAAGGCGCGCATCTGCGCGGGCTGAGCGCGCCTCAGGCGCGTTCGCGCATCACCAGGGTCTGGGTCGCGACGCCGATGGGGCCGTGCACGTCGTAGAGGCGTGACAAGGTGGTGCCCACGCCGCCACCGTGGGCCTGGGTTTCCGAGCGCAACCCGATCCACTCGCCTTCGGGTGGGCGGTGCAGGTGCAGGCTGAGGTCGGCGTTCGAAAACAGGTAGCGCTCGGCCGGCAGCACCCAGCTCAGGCCATTGCCGAAATCGGCGGCGGCCGCCGCCCGCATGGCAGGGGAGTTGGGCCGACCCTGCACCAGCGGCACACTCAGGCGAAACCAGGCGGCGGCCGGGCCGGGCTGCGCGGCATCGCCCTGAGCCATGCGGTGGTCCATGGCGGACTGGTAGAACGAGACACCATCCGGCAGGCCAGGAATGCGCAGCCGCTCATGGCATTCGTCGGGCAGCGGGCGCAGCAGCTCAGGCGACCAGCCCGGCAAGCCGGACGGCAACTCGAACGGCTGCCCGCGCACCAGGAGCGCATGGCCCCGGGCCACCAGAACATCGTCAGCGAACAGGTCGATCGTCATGCGCGTGGTGGAGCGACCCGGGTGGGTGTCCAGGCGCGAGGTCAGCGGCGCCACCGGCACCGGCTTGATCAGCTCGATGCTCAGGCGCGAGAGCTGCCAGGCCGGGTCGGGCAGGGCGCTTTCGGCCAGGTGCACCAGCAGGGCACAAGGCGCACCGCCGTGCTGGGCGCGGGCGTCCCAGGGGCCGCGGGCCAGCACGCTGGGCTGCCAGCGGGTGCCGTCCTGTTCGAACACGGCGGTGGGAAGGGCGGCGGCGTCGGGAGAAGGGGCGGCAGGGCTCATGGTGAGCCGATGATAGGTGCGCGGTCCGCGCTGGGCTGTCGCCGCCGTGCAGCGCTCAGGGGCCTTCGCTCAGGGCCTGGACTCGCCGCGCAGCCAGGCACCGAACGAGTTGAACACCTTGCCGATCTCGCTGCCGAGGTTGGTCTTGTACTGCACCCCGCTGGTGTCCGAGATCTGCGACACCCAGCCGCCGTCGTGCCATTCGGCGTACAGCCAGTCCTCGCCATCGCGCACCAGGCCTTCCGGCGGGGCGGGCGGTTGCGCCACCGGCACGCCCTTGAGCGCCGCGCCCATGTAGTCGATCCAGATCGGCAGCGCGATGCGCCCGCCCGACTCGCCGCCGCCCAGGCTGCGCGGCTTGTCGTAGCCCACCCACACGGCCGCGGCCAGCGAGGGCTGGTAGCCGGCGAACCAGGCGTCCACCGCGTCGTTGGTGGTGCCGGTCTTGCCGTAGATGTCGGGCCGCTTGAGCAGGGCCTGGGCCCGCGCGGCGGTGCCGGCGCGCGCCACGTCGTTGAGCAGGCTGCCGACCACGTAGGCGTTGCGCGCGGGAATGGCACGGGTCTCTTCGGTCAGCGGGGGCGCGGCCGGGGCTTCGAACAGCACCTTGCCCTGCGCGTCGGTGATCTTCTCGATCACCACCGACGCCACCGGCCAGCCGCCGTTGGCCAGGGTGGCGTAGGCCTGGGCCATCTGCAGCGGCGTCGCGCTGCCGGTGCCCAGGGCCAGGGTGAGGTCGTTGGGCTGGCGCGCCACGTCCAGGCCGAAGCGCCCGGTCCACTCGCGCGCGGGTTGGGTGCCGGTGTGCTGCAGCACGCGCACGCTGGCCAGGTTGCTCGAGCGCTTGAGCGCTTCGCGCACCGAGATCGAGCCCAGGTGTTCGCCGCTGGCGTTGTTCGGGCTCCAGCCGTTGGCGGCGGTGAAGGGCAGGTCGTCCACCATCGTGGCCGGCATCACACGCGCTTCGAGCGCGGCGGAGTAAAGCAGGGGCTTCAAGGCCGAGCCCGGCTGGCGCCAGCCCTGCGTGACGTGGTTGAACGGCTGGTTGGTGAAGTCGAAGCCCCCCACCAGCGCGCGCACGCGGCCGGTCTGCGGGTCCAGCGCGACGAGCGCGGCCTCGGCCTCGGGCCATTGCGAGATGGCCCACAGCGGGGTCTTCTTGTCCTTGGCCTTGCCGTTGGCGACCACGCGCAAGATGGCGCCGCGCGTGATCTTCAGGGGCGCCTTGGCCTTGGCGTCGAGCGCCTTCTGTGCCCAGCGCAGGCCCTCGCCCTGCACGGTGATCCGTTCGCCGCTGGCCAGCTGCACCTCCAGCGCCGTCGGGCTGGCCGAGAGCACGATGCCCACGCGCAGGGTCTCGTCGTCGCGGTGGTCCTTGAGCGCCTCGGCGGCCGCGCGCTCCAGTTCGGCGCCGTTGCCCGAGGGCAGCGACTCGGTGTCTTCCGGGCCGCGCCACGCGCCCCGGCGTTCGAAGGCCAGCACGCCGCGCTGCACGGCGGTGTGCGCGGCGCGCTGGTCGGCCGCGCGCAGCGAGGTCGTCACGCGCAGCCCGCTCGAATAGGCCTCGGTGCCGAAGCGCTCGACCACGGCGCGCCGGGCCATCTCGGCCACGTGGGCCGCGTGCACGCTGCGCGTGCCCGGGGTGCGGATGACCAGCTTCTCGGCGCGCGCGGCGGCGAGCTGCTTGTCGTCGATCGCGTCGACGGCGCGCATGCGCTCGAGCACCACGCGCTGGCGCTGCGTGGCGCGCTCGAAGTTCGCCGACCGGGTTGGCGTAGTACGGGTTCTGCGGCAGGCCCGCGAGCATGGCGGTCTCGGCCAGCGAAAGCTTGTCCAGCGGCTTGCCGAAGTAGATCTGCGAGGCGGCGGCGAAGCCGTAGGCGCGCTGGCCCAGGAAGATCTCGTTCATGTAGATCTCCAGGATGCGGTCCTTGGAGATCTCGTCTTCCAGCTTGAGGGCCAGCCAGATTTCCTTGGCCTTGCGCTCGGCCGAGAACTCGCGCGTGAGCAGCATGGTGCGCACCAGCTGCTGCGTGATGGTGGAGGCGCCTTGCTTGCGCCCCCCGGTGATCACGGCCAGCACCGCGCGCGCCATGCCCTTGGGGTCCACGCCCGAGTGTTCGCGAAAGCGCGCGTCTTCCACCGCCAGCACGGCCTGCTGCAGCTGCATCGGCATGCGCGAGAGCGGCACGTAGTCGCGCCGCTCGGTGCCGAACTGCGCGATTTCCTCGCCGTCGGCGGTGTAGACCTGCAGCGGCAGCTTGGGCTGGTAGTGGACGATGCGATCCAGCGAGGGCAGGTCGAAGGTCGACGCCGGGACCGGGAACGCCACGATGAGGGCGGCGGAGAACGCCAGGGCGAGAACCGTCCTGCGTGGGGTGAGCTGAAGCATGGGGTGGAATTATCCCGCCCCCGTGTGAAGCCGGCGTGTGGTCAAAGGTCGTGCTCGTAACCAGCTGTGACTGGCTTTCGGGGGCCCCCAGGGCCTTGGTTAAGATGGCCCGCTCCATCCGAAAGCCCCCTCTACACCATGCGCAAGCGCATCCTGCTGCTGGAAGACGAACAGGCCATCGCCGACACCTTGCTGTACGCGCTGCAGAGCGAGGGCTTCGAGGTGCGGCACGTGGGGCTGGCGCGCGAGGCACTGTCGGCCTTCGAAGAAGCACCGCCGGACCTCGCCATCCTGGACGTGGGCGTGCCCGATGGCAACGGCTTCGACGTGTGCCGCGCGATCCGCAAGACCAGCGAGCTGCCCATCGTGTTCCTGACCGCGCGCCACGAGGAGATCGACCGCGTGCTGGGCCTGGAGCTGGGGGCCGACGACTATGTGGTCAAACCGTTCTCGCCGCGCGAGGTGTGCGCCCGCGTGCGCGCCATCCTGCGCCGCAGCGCGGCCGGTGGCGCCCCGGCCGCCGTGCCCGCGCCCACCCCGGTGGCCCCGGGCCTGCTCACGCTGGACGAGAAGGCGCAGCGCATCGCCTGCGAGGGCGAACTGCTGGCGCTCACGCGCTACGAGTTCCTGCTGCTGGCCACGCTGCTGCGGCGGCCGCAGCGCATCTTCTCGCGCACCGAGCTCATGGACCTGGTCTGGGGCGGGGCCCCGCACACCTCCGACCGCACCGTGGACGCGCACATCAAGCTGCTGCGCGCCAAGCTGCGCGAGCGCGGCCTGGTGGCGGACGTGATCCAGACCCACCGCCACATGGGTTACTCGCTGCGGTTGCCCTGAATGCGCATCGGCCTGCGCCTGCTCATTGGGTTCTTCCTGGTGCTGGGCCTGGCGCTGTTCGTGGTGCTGCGCGTGCTGCTGGACGAGGTCAAGCCCGGCACCCGCCTGGCCATGGAGGACAGCCTGATCGACGCGGCCTACACGCTGGCGCAACTGCGCAACGCCCGACATGAAGGCCGGCACCATCGCCGAGGGTTTCTTCGCCCGCTCGCTGCAGGGCCTGGACACCGCGCGGCCCGGCGCCAACATCGGGGGCTTTCGCAAGGACCGCATCGACTACCGCATCACCATCACCGATACCGAAGGCATCGTGCGCTTCGACACGCAGCCCGAGGCCATCGGCCAGGACCATTCGCGCTGGAACGACGTGGTGCGCACGCTGCGCGGCGAGTACGGCGCGCGCTCCAGCCCCGCCAGTCCGGACGACCCCGACAACACGGTGATGCACGTGGCCGCGCCGATCCGCGATGGCGACCGCGTCATCGGCGTGCTCACCGTCTCGCGCCCCAACCAGCGCCTGCAGCCCTACATCGACCGCAGCGAGCAGCGCATCCTGCGCTGGTCCTGGGCGCTGCTGGGCCTGTCCCTGCTCATCGGCCTGCTGTTCAGCTGGTGGATCGCGAGCTCGCTCTCGCGCCTGCGCGGCTATGCGAACGCGGTCTCGCGCGGCGAGCGCGTGCCGCTGCCGGTGCTCGGTCGCCTGAGCGGCAGCACCGAGTTCACCGACCTGGCGGGCGCGCTGGAGCGCATGCGGCTCAAGCTGGAGGACAAGGCTTATGTGGAGAGCTACGTGCACACACTCACGCACGAGCTCAAGAGCCCGCTGGCCGCGATCCGGGGCGCGGCGGAGCTGCTGCAGGAAGACCTGCCCGCGCCCGACCGGCAGCGCTTCGCCGGCAACGTGCAACGGCAGGCCGAGCGCCTGCACCTGCTGGTGGACAAGCTGCTGCAACTGGCCCACGTGGAGCAGATGCAAGGCCTGGGCACGCGCGAGCCGGTGGACCTGAGCGCGCTCACGCGCGAGCTGCTGCAGCGGCTCGAGCCGCGCCTGCGCCGCAAGTCGCTGCGCGTGCGCGACGAACTCGGGCAGGGCCTGGTGGTGCAGGGCGATGCCTTCCTCATCGGCCAGGCCTTGCAGAACCTGCTGGACAACGCGATCGACTTTTCGCCGCCGCAGGGCGAGTTGTGGCTGCGCCTGCACAAGGACGGTGCGCCAGCTGGAGTGGTCGGTGCGCGACCAGGGGCCGGGCATTCCCGACTACGCGCGCGACCGCCTGTTCGAGCGTTTCTATTCGCTGCCGCGCGGCGAGGGGCAGGACAAGGGCTCGGGCCTGGGCCTGTGCCTGGTCAAGGAGGTGAGCGACCTGCATGGCGGCCAGGTGGTGGTGGAGAACGTGTCCTCGCCCGACGGCTGCATCGCCCGCTGGCGCCTGCCGGCCTGAGGGTTTCACACCCACTGCACAAAACGCTGCTGCAGCGCACGGCCGCTTCGCACGGCGGGGCCAGACTGGCCGGGTTCTCACCACGGAGCCCGACTTGAACAAATACCCCCTGCTGAGCAAAGTCCTGGTCATCGGCCTGCTGATGCTGCTGCTCTCGATTCCCCTCCTGATGGTGCGCGACCTGATCCAGGAGCGCAGCCAGAACCGCGAAACCGCCACCGAGGAGGTGGCGCGCGCGCACGCCGGCGCGCAGACCCTCACCGGGCCGGTGCTGTACGTGCCCTACACCGAGACCTTCACGCGCACCGTGAGCGTGGGCGAGACCGGCCACACGCGCGAGGAGCGTGTGACGCAGTCGCACGCGGTGATCCGCTTTCCCACGGTGATGGAGACCCGCAGCCAGCTCGCGACCGAGACGCGCTGGCGCGGCGTCTTCCCGATCACGGTCTACACCAGCGTGAACCGGAGCAGCGGCCGCTTCGTGTGGACCGAGGTCGAACCGCGCGAGAAGAACGGCCAGATCAGCCTGGGCCAGCCACGCCTGCTCATGGGCGTGAGCGATTTGCGCGGCCTGCTTAACGCGCCCCAGCTCAAGGTCGACGGCCGCCCGCTGGCCGTGGCGCCCGGGCCGGCCGCGCAGCGGCTGCCCCTGCCGCTGGCTGCCTCGCTCGACGTCGCCCAGCTGCGGCCCGGCGCGGTGCTGCCCTTCGAACTGCAGCTCGAACTCGCGGGCACGGGCCGCATCGGCTGGGTGCCGCTGGCCGACGAGAACCGCGTGCAGCTGCAATCGAGCTGGCCGCACCCGAGCTTCGACGGCGACTTCCTGCCGCGCACGCGCAGCGTGAGCGCCTCGGGCTTCGAGGCCGCGTGGAGCGTGCCGTCGCTCTCGACCCAGGCGCAGCAGCAGTTCGTACAGCAGGGCGGCGAGCAGCGGCGCGCGCCCGAGAGCTTTTCCGTCTCGCTCGGCAACCCGGTGGACGTCTACCGCATGACGGAGCGCGCGACCAAGTACGGGATGATGTTCATCGTGCTCACCTTCGCCGCCTTCTTCGTGCTGGAGATGGTGAAGCGCTGGCGCATCCACCCCATGCAGTACCTGATGATCGGCGCCGCGCTGGTGCTGTTCTTCCTGCTGCTGCTGTCGATCGCCGAGCACCTGGACTTCGTCTGGGCCTACCTCGTGGCCAGCGCGGCCTGCATCGGCCTGCTGGCGCACTACCTGCGCCACGTGCTGGGCGGCTGGACGCCGGGCCTGCTCATGAGCGGCCTGCTGGTGGCGCTCTATGGCGTGCTCTACGGCATCCTGATCTCGGAGGACAACGCGCTGATGATGGGCTCGCTGCTGCTGTTCGGCGTGCTGGCCGCCATCATGGTTGCGACGCGCAAGGTCGACTGGTACAGCGTGATGGGCGCCGCCGCCCCGGCGCAGGACCCGCCGGCTCAGTAGCCTTCGATGGCGAACAGCGTGCCGCTGGCGGCGCGCTGCCGGATCGCCACCAGGCGCTGGTACTCGGGCGAGTGGTAGAAGGCCTCGAGCCGCGCCATGTCGGGGAATTCGAGGATCACCTGGCGGTTCGGCACGCCGTGGCCTTCGAGCACCTTCACCGCGCCGCCGCGCACCAGGTAACGGCCGCCGTGCGCGGCGATCACGGCGGGCACCTCGCGGCGGTATTCCTCGTAGAGGGTCGGGTCGGTGATGTCGATGTTGCCGTAGAGATAGGCGGGCATGGGGTCTCCGGGTGGTGTCTTCGACGCGGAGCTTACCGCCAGGGGACGGCGGAAAAAACATTCAATCATTCGGTTGACAGTTGTTCGGGTGGCGTATATATTCAACTTCATGGTTGAATATCAAGCGCCCCAACTCGACGCCGTGTTTCGCGCCCTGGCCGATCCGACCCGGCGTGCCATGCTGGCCGCGCTGTCCTCGCAGCCCCTGCCCGTGGGCGAGCTCGCGGCGCCGTTCGACATTTCGCTGGCCGCGGCATCCAAGCACATCCAGGTGCTCGAACGGGCCGGGTTGATTCAGCGCACCATCACCGGACGCACCCACCTCTGCCAGTTGAACGCCGCACCGATGCACGCCGGGCTCGAGTGGATTCGCCACTACGAGCGGTTCTGGCAGCAGCGCGTCGATGTGCTCGAAGCCTTGCTCAAAGCCGAGGACAAGGCCCGGCAACCGCGGGCACCCCGCAACCCAAGGAGAAAACCATGAAGGACGACGATTACGGCGTGCTCACCGCCCCCGACACGGTGCGCATCGAACGCCTGCTGCCCGGCCCCATCGAGCGGGCGTGGGCCTGGATCACCGAAGAGGACAAGCGCGCCCAGTGGCTGGCCGGCGGCGCGATGGACCTGCAGGTGGGCGGCCGGGTGGCATTGACGTTCCGCCACAAGGAGCTGACGCATGCCGACGACCCCGCGCCACCGAAATACGCGGACATGGCGGCCTGCGCGGAACTGCTGGGACAGGTCACGGTGTGCGAGCCACCGCATCGGTTGGCCCACACCTGGGGCGGGCAGGGCGAGGTTCAGTACGAGCTGCGTGAAGTCGGGGGCGGTGTGCGGCTCGTGATCACGCACCAGCGTTTGCCCAGCCGCGACGATGTGCTGAGCGTGTCGGCCGGATGGCATGCGCACCTCGATCTGTTGGTCGCGCGCATGCGGGGCCGCGAGGCGCCGCGCTACTGGCGGTTGCACTCGCGGCTCGAGGTCGACTACGCCGATCGTTTCCCGGTTTGATCGGGCTCAGCTGCTGCCGCGGATCAGGGGCTCGAAGCCCAGGTCCAGCGAAGGCTTGGGCGGCAGCTCGCCGCGCATCAGGCTCAGCAGCATCTGCGCGCTGGCCTCGCCGATGGCGCGGCGCGGCGTGCGCACCGTGGTCAGCGGCGGCACCATCTGGTCGCTGCCCGAGAGGTCGTTGAAGCCCGCCACCGCGATGCGCGCGGGCACCTCGATCTTCAGGCGCAGCGCGCACAGCAGGCCGCCCTGGGCCAGGTCGTCGTTGCAGAAGAACACCGCGTCCACCTCGGGGCGGGTGCGCAGCAGGTCTTCGAGCAGTTCACCGCCCAGTTGCATGGACGAGGGCTGCGGGCTCAGCAGCTCCAGCTTCGCGTCGTACAGGCCGTGCTGGCGCAGGCAGCGGCGGTAGCCCTCGGCGCGCTGCATGGTGCGTGGGTCCAGCTGCGCGGCCACGAAGGCGATGCGCCGGCGGCCGCGCTGCACCAGGTGCTCGGTGATCGCGTGGCCCGCCTCGACCTGCGAGAAGCCCACGCAGTAGACGCCCGGTGCCTGCGTCAATTCCATCAGGTGCACGCAGGGCACGCCGCTGCCGGCGATGAGCTGGCGCGCGGCCTCGGTGCGGTCGAAGCCAGTGAGCAGCAGGCCCGCCGGCCGGTGCGCCAGGTAGCTGCGCAGCAATTGCTCTTCCTCGCGCGGCTCGTAGTGCGTCACGCCGATCAGGGTCTGGTAGCCGTGTGGCAGCAGGGTGCGGTGCACGGCCTCCAGCACATCGACGAAGAGCGCGTTGGACAGCAGCGGCACCAGCACCGGCACCTGCGTGCTGCGCTGGGAGGCGAGGGCGCGCGCCGCCGGGTCGGGCACATAGCCCAGCTGCTCGGCGGCGAGCTTGACGCGCTCCACCAGCTCGGCCGCCACGCTGCGCTCGCCGCGCAGCGCGCGCGAGGCGGTGATGGGGCTCACGTCGGCCGCGCGGGCCACGTCGCTGAGGGTGGTGCGGCCGCTGTGGCGGCGCTTGCGTTCGGTCGGTTCCAAGGGTTTTCCCGGTGTTGGAGGCGGTGAGCCTGGCGTTAGGATAGCGCTGTCCAAGGCCATGGACACCCGAATTTACCCTGAATCGTGCCACAGGCCGACCAAAGTCCCAGCCAGGAAGGCGGGCACGGTCGGACATGAGGACCGGTTTTCTTTTTCACCTTGTTGGGACAGCGCTACCAAATGAATGCATCGCCCCCGAACACCTCCCTCGTCGTCATGGGCGTGGCGGGTTGCGGCAAGTCCAGCCTGGGCCAGTTATGCGCCCGGACGCTGGGCGTGCCCTTGCTGGAGGGAGACGATTTCCACTCCGCCAGCAACGTCGCCAAGATGCGCGGCGGCATCCCCCTGAGCGACGACGACCGCGCGGCCTGGCTCGACACCCTGGCCGAGCAGCTGCAGGCCCATGCCGAGGGCGTGGTGCTGACCTGTTCGGCCCTCAAGCTGCGCTACCGCGACCGCCTGCGCGCCGCCGTGCCCGGCCTGCGCTTCGTGTTTCTCGAACTCACGCAGGAGCAGGCGCGCGAGCGCGTGGCCGCGCGCCCGGCCCACCTGTTCCCGGTGAGCCTCGTGGCCAGCCAGTTCGCCACGCTGGAAGACCCGCGCCGCGAACCCGGCGTGCTGCCGCTGGACGCCACGCGCCCGCTGGCCGAACTCGGTGAGGCCGTGGTGCATTGGGTGCACGGCAACGCCACCTCCCATTCCCTGGAGCTTCGCTCATGAAACCATCGCAAGTCTTGAAACACGGGGCCGAGGCCCTGCTCGCGCTGTGCCTGGCGGGCATGGTGGTCTGCGTGTTCGCCAACGTGGTGCTGCGCTACGGCTTCGACAGCGGCATCAACGCCACCGAAGAACTCTCGCGCCTGCTGTTCGTGTGGATGGTGTTCCTGGGCGCGACCGCCGCCTACCCGCTGGGCCAGCACATGGCCTTCACCAGCCTGGTCGGCTCGTTGCGCGATCGCCCGCGCGCATTCGCCTTCGCCACGCTGGCCATCCGCGGGCTGGTGCTGCTGGCCTGCGTGCTGCTGGGTCGGGGCGCGTGGCAGCAGGTGGTGGTGGGCATGGACAGCCACTCCGTGGTGCTGGGCTACCCCGTGGCCTTGTTGCCCCTGCCGGCGTTGCTGTGCGCGCTGGCGATCGGCGCCATGGTGCTGGTCGAGATCGTGCGCCGCACGCCGCTCGACCTGGGCCACGCGGTGGACATGGAGTGACACGATGAGCGTTGAAGCATTGGCCTTCGTGGTCTTCATCGCCGGCATGCTGGTGCTCATGGGCATCGGCATGAACATGGCCTTCGCGCTGCTGCTCACGGGGGCCGCCATGGCCTGGGTGATGGATTTCTGGGACACCCAGCTGCTGGCGCAGAACATGGTGGCCGGCATCGACAGCTTCCCGCTGCTGGCCGTGCCCTTCTTCATCCTGGCCGGCGAGCTCATGAACTCGGGCGGCATCAGCAAGCGCATCATCGACATGGCGCAGGCCTGGGTCGGCCACGTGCGCGGCGGGCTGGGGTATGTGGCGATCGGTGCGGCGGTGCTGCTCTCGGCCATGTCGGGCTCGGCGCTGGCCGACGCGGCGGCGATGTCCGCCATCCTGCTGCCCATGATGCGCAAGCACGGCTACCCGGTGGCCTCGTCGGCCGGGCTCATCGCCGCCGGCAGCGTCATCGGGCCGATCATCCCGCCGTCCATGGCTTTCGTGATCTACGGCGTGACCACCAACACCTCGATCTCGGCCCTGTTCATCTCGGGCATCGTGCCCGGCCTGGTGATGGGCGTGGCGCTGGTGGTGGCCTGGCGCGTGGTGCTGCGCAAGATGACGCTGACCAGCTCGCCGCCGGTGCCCATGGCCGAGCGCCTGCGCCTCACGGGCCGCGCGGTCTGGGCGCTGGTGATGCCGGTGATCATCATCGGCGGCATGAAGAGCGGCATCTTCACGCCCACCGAGGCCGCCGTGGTGGCCGCGTTCTACGCGCTGGTGATCGCGCTCTTCGTGCACCGCGAGATGCGCCTGCCCGAGCTGTACAGCGCGCTGGTGCGCGCCGCGAGCACCACCTCGGTGGTGATGTTCCTGTGCGCCGGCGCCGCCGTGGCCAGCTACATGATCACGCTGGCCGACCTGCCATCCACGCTCACCGGCTGGCTGGGCCCGCTGGTGGAACACCCGCGCGTGCTGATGGTGGTGATGATGCTGGTGCTGGTGGCGATCGGCACCGCGCTGGACCTCACGCCCACCATCCTGATCTTCGCGCCGGTGATGCTGCCCATCGCCGTGAAGGCGGGCATCGACCCGGTGTACTTCGGGCTGATGTTCGTGCTCAACGGCGCCATCGGCCTGGTCACGCCGCCGGTGGGCACCGTGCTCAACGTGGTGGCCGGGGTCGGGCGCCTGCCCATGCACCAGGTCATCAAGGGCGTGAACCCCTTCCTGATCACCTACCTCATCGTTCTCGGCCTGTTCATCGTGTTCCCGCAGATCGTCACCGCGCCCGTGGCCTGGATGCGCTGACCTTGCCACTTCCCCTTCACCCACCCCCAAGGAGACAACCATGACCCTGTTTCGCCGCACCCTGATCGCCGCCACCGCGGCCGCCGCGCTCGCCACCCCCTTCGCCGCCAGCTGGGCGCAGGACATCAAGCCGCGCATCATCCGTTTCGGCTACGGCCTCAACGAAATCTCCAACCAGGGCCGCGCCACCAAGCTGTTCGCCGAAGAGGTCGAAAAGGCCTCGGGCGGCAAGATGAAGATCCGCGCCATCGGCGCCGCCGCGCTGGGCTCGGACGTGCAGATGCAGCAGGCGCTGATCGGCGGCGCGCAGGAAATGATGGTGGGCTCCACCGCCACCCTGGTGGGCATCACCAAGGAAATGGCGATCTGGGACACGCCCTTCCTGTTCGACAACGCCAAGGAAGCCGACGTGGTGCTCGACGGCCCGGTGGGCCAGAAGGTGATGGACAAGCTGCAGGAAAAAGGCCTGGTCGGCCTGGTGTATTGGGAGAACGGTTTCCGCAACCTCACCAACAACAAGCGCGCCGTCACCAAGCTCGAGGACATGGACGGCATCAAGCTGCGCGTGATGCAGAACAACGTGTTCATCGACAGCTTCAAGACCCTGGGCGCCAACGCCGTGCCGCTGCCGTTCTCCGAGCTGTTCACCGCGCTGGAGACCAAGACCGTGGACGGCCAGGAGAACCCGTACAACACCATCCTCTCGAGCAAGTTCTACGAGGTGCAGAAGTACCTCACGGTGACCAACCACGTCTACAGCCCGTGGATCGTGCTGGTGAGCAAGAAGTACTGGGACGGCCTGAGCAAGGACGAGCACAAGGTGCTGCTGGACGCCGCCAGGAAGAGCCGTGACTTCGAGCGCCAGGACACGCGCGCCGAGGCCGACAAGGCGCTGGCCGACCTCAAGGGCAAGGGCATGCAGATCAACCAGCTCTCGCCGGCCGAAGCCAACCGCATGCGCGAAAAACTCGCCGGCGTGAACTCGGGCATCGCCGCCAACGTGGGCGAAGACCTTTGGAAGGAAACGCAGGCCGCCGTCGCCAAGGCGCGCGCCGCGAAGTAAGCCGGGTTCGTCAGCGCGCGGCGGCCGCCGCCGGCCGGGCGAGCAGGCGCTCGGCCCAGCCGTGCATCAGCATGCCCACCAGCATGGCCGCGACGAACACCGCGGCCTTGAACTCGCCCGAGGCCATCGACACGAGCGCGGGGCCCGGGCAGAAGCCCGCCAGGCCCCAGCCCGCGCCGAACACCAGGCTGCCCAGCACCAGGCGCCGGTCGATCTGCGTGGCTTTCGGCAGGTGCATGGCGTCGCCGAAGAAGCTGGTGGTGCGCCGCTTCGCCAGCGCGAAGGCGAAGACGCCCACCGCGATCGCGCCCGCCATCACGAAGGCCAGCGAAGGGTCCCAGCTGCCGAACAGGTCGAGGAAGCCCAGCACCTTGGCCGGGTCGGCCATGCCCGAGAGCAGCAGGCCCAGGCCGAACAGCAGGCCGACGAGAAATTCGATGATGCGTTGCATGGTGTGGGGTCTCCTCAGAGCAGGTGGCGGACGGCGTAGACGACGGCGAAGCCCGCGGCCATGAAGCACAGCGCTGCGCCCCAGCGAACGCGGCGACAGGCGCGAGAGCCCGCACACGCCGTGGCCGCTGGTGCAGCCCGAGCCGTAGCGCGTGCCCAGGCCCACCAGCAAGCCCGCGGCCACCAGCAGGCCGGTGCCCGCGTCGATGCGCGGCGCGCGCAGCAGGCCGTCGGGCGCGAGCCAGCCGTAGAGCAGGGGGGCGCTGAAGACCCCGAGCAGGAAGGCGATGCGCCAGCCCGCGTCGCCCGCCCGGGGCGGCAGCAGGCCGCCCAGGATGCCGCTGATGCCGAGCACGCGGCCGTTCATGAGGATGAAGGCGGCCGCCGCCAGGCCGATCAGAATGCCCCCGGCCAGCGAGGCCCAGGGCGTGAAGTGGGCCCAATCGATGTTCATGTGGATCTCCGTTGTCTGGCCGAGCATACGGGCGACGCCCTGCCGGTGCCAGGGCGCGGTCTTGGTTATATACTGAGAAATATAGCGAAAGCCTGACCCTCTTTTTCGGAGCACGCCATGACCGGACCCACCCACGCGCAGCAGGCCTCGCACAGCGCGCCCGTGTTCAATGCCTTGCCGAGCCACCTGGTCTCGCAGGAGTTGCCGGTGCGCGGCGCGCTCAGCCGCCTGCCCGAACTGCGCAGCGCCGTGCGGGTGTGCGAATGGATGGTCGAGCCCGTGGCGGGCAGCACCGAGCTGGCGCTCACCCTGGTGCTGTCGGAGCACGTGAGCCTGTCCTTCGTGCTCGGGGCCCAGGACGCCCAGGACCTGAGCCTCACGCTGGCGCAGGGGGCGCCCGGCGCCGAGGCGCCCTGAGGGCGGCCCGCTTCAGGGCGCGATCAGGCGGGTGAGCTGCTGCAGCTCGGCCGAGGCCGCGGCCAGGGCGATGGCCTCGATGGCGCGGTAGCGCCGCACCAGCTCTTCGCCCACGGGCGTGAGCGAGGTACCGCCCCCCTTGGCCCCGCCGGCTGCCGTGGACACGGCCGGCCCGGTCAGCGAGCGGTTGATTTCGTCCACCAACAGCCAGGCGCGCCGGTACGACATGTTGAGTTCCCGGCCGGCCGCCGAGATCGAGCCGGTGCGCGCGATGGCTTCGAGCAGGCTCACCTTGCCCGGGCCGATGGCGATGACATCACCGCGCTTGATGCGGAGGCGGAATTGCACCTGGGGTTTCATGGGGGGCGATGCTAACGCAGTGGGGGATCAGGTGAGCGTTTCGAACAGCTCACCCAGCCACTGCGCGAAGGCGCGCACGCGCACGGAGAGCTGGCGGTTCTGCGGGTACAGCACCGACACCGGCAGCGGGGGCGGTGGCAGGTCCACCAGCACCTCGCGCAACTGGCCCGAGGCCAGTTCGTCGGCCACGCGGTAGCGCGGCACCTGCACCAGGCCCAGGCCGGCGATCGCCGCGCCCGCGTAGACGTCGGCCCCCGTCACCGAGACCGGGCCGCTCAGGCTCAGCGTGCGCACTTCGCCGTTCACCGTGAACTCCAGCGGCAGGGCCTGGCCGGTGGCGCTGGAGAGGTAGTTCACCGCGCGGTGGCCGGCCAGGTCGGCCAGGGTCCGAGGCTCGCCGAATTGCGCGAGATAGCTCGCGCTGGCGCAGGTGAGCTGCGGCAGCAGCGCCACCCGGCGCGCCACCAGGGACGAGTCGCGCAGCTGGCCGGCGCGCAGCACGCAGTCCACGCCTTCGCGCACCAGGTCGACGAGGCGGTCGTCCTCGCCGATCTGCAGTTCCAGCTGCGGGTGCCGCGCGAGAAAGGCGGGCAGGGCGGGCACGACGAAGCGGCGCGCCAGCGTGCCCTGCAGGTTCACGCGCAGCAGGCCCTTGGGCACGGCCTGGCGGAACAGGCCGTCGGCTTCTTCGAGGTCGGCCAGCAGGCCCACGCAGCGCTGGCGGTAGGCCTCGCCATCGGGCGTGAGCCGCACCGTGCGCGTGGTGCGCTCCAGCAGGCGCACGCCCAGGCGCGCCTCCAGCCGCTGGATCAGGTTGCTCACCGTCGCGCGCGGCAGCTGCAGGTCGTCCGCCGCCTGCGTGAAGCTGCCCCGCTCGGCGATGCGCACGAACACCTGCATTTCCTGGAATCGGTCCATGGGCGTTATTGTTGATGAAATTCGAATGATGTTGCCAATTTCGAGGCAATGATCTTCCGGGGGGAACGATCCATCATCGGGCCATCGTTCAACTTTCAGGAAAAACCCCATGAGCTCCAACGCCTCCTCCCCCGTCGCCATCGTCACCGGCGCCTCGCGCGGCATCGGCGCCGAACTGGCCCGCCGCCTGGCCGCCGACGGATACGCCGTGGTGGTGAACCACGCCCACAGCGCCCCCGAGGCCGAGGCCCTGGTGGCCGAGTTGCGCGCCGGCGGCGCCCGGGCCATCGCGGTGCGGGCCGACGTCTCGAAGGCCGAGGAGGTGCGGGCCCTCTTCGACGTCACCGAGCGCGAACTCGGCCCGGTGGACGTGCTGGTGAACAACGCCGGCGTGCTCAAGACGTTGCCGCTGGCGCAGACCAGCGATGCGCTGTACGAGCGCACCTTCGACACCAACGTGCGCGGCACCTTCAACACCCTGCGCGAGGCCGCCACGCGGCTGAACGAGGGCGGGCGCATCGTCAACTTCTCCAGCACCACGGTGGCGCTGAACCTGCCGGGCTACAGCGTGTACATCGCCTCCAAGGCGGCGGTGGAGTCGCTCACCCAGGTGTTCGCCAAGGAGCTGCGCGGGCGCTGCATCACGGTCAACGCGGTGGCGCCCGGCCCGGTGCGCCACCGCGCTGTTCTTCGACGGCAAGACGCCCGAGCAGATCCAGATGCACGCCCAGATGCCGCCGCTGCAGCGGCTGGGCGAGCCGGGCGACATCGCTTCGGTGGTGGGGTTTCTGGTGAGCCCGGCCGGCGGTTGGGTCAATGGTCAGGTGCTGCGCGCCAACGGCGGCTTGGCGTGAAGAAGGCGGCACCCCCTGCGCCACTTCGTGGCTTCCCCCTCACTGGCGCCTTCGGCTGGGAGGGGACGGCACCTGGGGCCGGCAGAGCCGGACCCTCGATGCCCCTGGTGGGCGTTGCTTCAGGCGTCACGGGTCGCGCTTGACGCAACCACGCGGGTCATTCAGCGGCGCTGGCCGCGCTGGAAGGACTGCAGCTGCGCCTTGGAGACGTTGCCTTCGAAGAGGGGCGTGAGGTCGGAGACGGCGGCCAGGGCGCTGGACTCGTCGCGTTGCAGGCACAGGGCCTGGGCCAGGTCGGCGCGCAGGAACCAGAGGGCCTCGATGCTGGAGGCGTAGCGGATGCGGTGTTCCAGCTGGGGATTGAGTTCGGCGCCTCGCACACCCAGCAGGCGGAGCATCGATTTCTGGATCAGGACCATCGCCCTCGGGTCGGGCGCCTTGGGCGCGGACTCCGAATTCGGCGTGAGGATCGACGTCAGGCTGCTGAGGAAGGTCTTGACTCTTTGCATGCTGGTGGATGCTGTCCGTGTGTGCCGAACCTGATGGAATAGCGCCTGCCCTTTCGGGAACTTTTGCGTTTATACCCGATACGGTATTTTTTGCCGCATTTTTGCGCGACAAAGCACGGTTTGGGGCCCGCTTGCGGCCCGTTGTCGCCACCAGGCTCAGCGGGCGGCCTGCTCCATCGCCTTGGCCATGGTCTTGCCCAGCTCCACGCCCCACTGATCGAAAGCGTTGATGCGCCAGACCGCGGCCTGGGTGAACACCTTGTGTTCGTAGAGCGCGATCAGGGCACCCAGGCGCGCCGGGTCCAGGCGGTCCAGCCAGAGGATGTGGCTCGGGATGTTGCCCTCGAAACTGCGGTGCGGCGCCATGGCCCGGGCATCGGCTTCGCTCATGCCGTCCTTCTGCAGCAGCGCCTGCGTGTCGGCCAGCGAGCGCCCGCGCGCCATGGCCTCGGCCTGGGCGCGCAGGTTGAGGTTGACCACCTCGTGGTGCGTCGCGGCCAGGGGCAGGGGCGTGTCTTCGTTCTGCACGCCGATGAAGTCCACCGGCACGGTGTGCCGGCCCTGGTGGATCAGCTGGAAGTAGGCGTGTTGCCCGTCGATGCCCAGCCCGCCCCAGACGATGGGGCCGGTGTCCACCGTGGCGGGCGTGCCGTCGGTGTGCGTGCGCTTGCCGTTGGACTCCATGTCCATCTGCTGCACGAAGGGCGTGAAGCGCACCAGGCGCGAGGCGTAGGGCACGACCAGCTGCGTGGGCAGGCCCAGGAAGTTGCGGTTCCAGATCCCGTTCAGGGCCAGCTGCACCGGCAGGTTCTGCGCCAGCGGCGTGGTGCGGAAGTGCTCGTCCATGGCGCGAGCGCCGGCCAGGAAGAGGCGGAAATGCTCGGAGCCGATGGCAATCGCCAGCGGCAGGCCCAGCGCCGACCACACGGAGTAGCGCCCGCCCACCCAGTCCCAGAACAGGAAGGTGCGCTCGGCCGGGTAGCCCAGTTTCGCGGCCTGCGCCGGGCTGGCGGTGATGGCCACCAGGTGCTGGCCCAGCGCGTCGGCCGGGCAGCCGTGGTCGCTCAGCCAGCGCCGCGCGCTCGCGGCGTTGGTCAGCGTTTCCTGCGTGGTGAAGGTCTTGCTGGAGACGATGAACAGCGTGCGCGCGGCGTCCAGCCCACGCAACACGCTCCACAGCGCCCAGGCATCGGGGTTGGAGACGTAGTGCACCCGCACGCCCGGGTGGGCCAGGTGCGCCAGCGCGTCGGCCGCCATGCGCGGGCCGAGGTCGGAGCCGCCGATGCCGATGTTCACCACGTCGGTGATGGCTTCGCCGCTGTGCCCGCGCACCGTGCCCGCGCGCAGGGCTTCGGCGAAGTCGCAGACGCGGGCCAGTTCGACCTGCACGGCCTTCTGCACGTCCGCGCCCCAGGGCCCGGTGTGCAGCGGGTCGCCGCGCAGCGCCACGTGCAGCACGGGTCGGCCTTCGGTGGTGTTGATGGGCTCGCCGCGGAACATGGCGTCGCGCTGGGCCGCCACGCCGGCCTGCTCGGCCAGCGCCAGCAGCGCCTGCTGAATGGCGGGCGAGACGCGCTGGCGGCTCGCGTCCAGCGTGATGCCGGCGGCGCGCAGCGCCATGCGCTCGGCGCGGCCGGTGTCGGCGGGCAGCAGCTCGCGCAGGTGGGGCTGCGGTGCCCCGGCCAGGGATTGCAGCTGGGCCCAGGCGGGCAGGGTGGTGGGCAGGGTCATGGGTCGGTGACGTGCGGTGGCGTCAGACGGCGGTGGCCAGGGTGGTGGCTTCGCGCGCGAGGCGGGCGATGCGTTTCCAGTCGCCCTGGCGCAGCGCGTCCGAGGGCGTGAGCCAGGAGCCGCCGGCCATGGCCACGTTGGGCAGGGCCAGGATCTCGCGCAGGTTCTCGGGGCTCACGCCGCCGGTGGGGCAGAAGCGCACGTCGGGCAGGGGCGCACCCAGCGCCTTGAGCATGCCGATGCCGCCGGCCTGCGCGGCGGGAAACAGCTTCATCAGCGTGAAGCCGTGGTCGCGCGCGCGCATCACCTCGCTGGGCGTCATCACGCCGGGAATGAAGGGCAGCCTGGCCGCCTTCACCGCGTCCACCAGGGCGTCGGAGCAGCCCGGCGACAGGGCGAACTTCGCGCCCGCGTTCACCACCTGGGTCACCTCGGCCGCGCGCGTGACGGTGCCGGCGCCCAGGTGCATCTTGGGCACGGCGCGCGCCACGGCCTCGATGGCGCGCAGCGCGACGCCCGAGCGCAGGGTGATCTCCATCACGTCGATGCCGCCTTCGAGCAGCGCATGCGCCAGCGGCACGGCCTGGGCCTCGTCGCTCAGGACGATGACGGGCACGACACGGGCGGTGAAAGCAGGGCGGGTGAAGCAGGTGGTCGTCATGGTGTCTGGGTTCAGGCGGTGGGGGTTGCAACGGGGGCCACGGGGCGGTTCACCGCCAGCGGGGGCGAACAGGGGCGAGGCGCCCGATTCGGCCGCGCCCGCATTTTCGCGGAACAGGCCGAACAGTTCGCGCCCGCTGCCGTGTTCGTTGGCGCTCAGGTCGGGGTGTTTGATGCGGCGGCGGGCCAGGGTGCGGGCATCGACCTCGAGTTCGAGCACGCCGCGCTCGCAGTCGAGCGTGATCCAGTCGCCGTCGCGCACGCGCGCGATCGGGCCGTTGGACAGGGCCTCGGGGCTGAGGTGGATGGCCGCGGGCACCTTGCCCGAGGCGCCGGACATGCGGCCGTCGGTGACCAGCGCCACCTTGAAGCCCTTGTCCTGCAGCACGGCCAGCGGCGGCGTGAGCTTGTGCAGCTCGGGCATGCCGTTGGCGCGCGGGCCCTGGTAGCGCACCACGGCGATCAGGTCGCGCTCCAGCTTGCCTTCGTTGAACAGGGTCAGCAGGTCCTGCTGGTCGCTCACCACCACGGCCTGGGCGCGCACCACGCGGTGCTCGGGCTTGACCGCCGAGACCTTCACCACGCTGCGCCCCAGGTTGCCCTGCAGCAGGCGCAGGCCACCGTCGGCGCTGAAGGGCTCGCTCACCGGCCGCAGCACCGAGAGGTCGCCGCTCTGTTCGGGCACCGGGCGCCAGGCGAGCTGGCCGCTGTCGAGCCAGGGCTCGCGCGTGTAGCTGTCCAGGCCCGCGCCCATCACGGTGTTCACGTCGGCATGCAGCAGGCCGGCGGCGAGCAGCTGCTGCATCAGGTAGCCCATGCCGCCGGCCGCGTGGAAGTGGTTCACGTCGGCGCTGCCGTTGGGGTAGACGCGCGCCAGCAGCGGCACCACGTGCGAGAGCTCGGCGAAATCGTCCCAGTCGATCAGCACACCGGCGGCGCGCGCCATCGCCACGAGGTGCAGCGTGTGGTTGGTCGAGCCGCCCGTGGCGCAGCAGGCCGACGATGCCGTTGACCAGGGTCTTCTCGGTCACGATGTCGGCCAGGCTCAGCGCGGGTTCGCCGGTGCGGCCGGTGTTCGCCACCGCGCGCTTGACCGCGCCCAGGGTGAGCGCCTCGCGCAGCGGCGTGCCGGGGTTGACGAAGGAGGCGCCGGGCAGGTGCAGGCCCATGATCTCCATCAGCATCTGGTTGCTGTTGGCCGTGCCGTAGAAGGTGCAGGTGCCGGGGCTGTGGTAGGCCTGGGCCTCCGATTCGAGCAGCGCGTCGCGGCCCACCAGGCCTTGCGCGTACTGCTGGCGCACCTTGGCCTTGGCGTCGTTCGAGAGGCCCGAGGTCATGGGGCCGGCGGGCACGAACACGGTGCTCAGGTGGCCGAACTGCAGCGCGCCCATGAACAGGCCGGGCACGATCTTGTCGCAGATGCCGAGCATGAGCGTGGCGTCGAACACGTTGTGCGAGAGCGCCACGGCGGTGGAGAGCGCGATCACGTCGCGCGAGAACAGCGAGAGCTCCATGCCGGCCGCGCCCTGCGTGATGCCGTCGCACATGGCGGGCACGCCGCCGGCCACCTGCACCGTGGCGCCCAGGCCGTGCGCGTGGTCGCGGATCTTCTGCGGGTAGGTCTCGTAGGGCTGGTGCGCCGAGAGCATGTCGTTGTACGCGGTGACGATGCCCAGGTGCGGCGCGCGTTCGGCGTGGATCTGGAGCTTGTCGGCCAGGGGCAGCGCGGCCGTGGTGTGGGCCATGTTGGCGCAGCCCATGCCGGTGCGCTGCGTGCCTTTCTTGCGCTGCGCGGCCATGGCGGCGAGGTAGGTCGCGCGCGTGGCGGCGCTGCGCTCGGTGATGCGCTGCGTGACGTGGGCCAGGGTGGGGTGCAGGGGGGCGTTCGTGGTGGTGGTCATTTTGGGTGTCTCGTTCAGGCCAGCCAGACGCTCACGGGCGTGAGGTGCTGGTTGAGCACCAGCGACACCGGCAGGCTTTCGTCGGCGGCGAGCCGGGCCTGCTGGTACACGGCGAGCTTGCTCGCGCCGCTGATGGACAGGGCCAGTTCGCGCGTGGCGAGCAAGGCCGGCAGGGTGAGGGTGAGGCGCGCGTGCGGCGCGCGCGACGCTTCGGCGGGGCGCTGCCAGGTCACCGGGCCGCTGCCGTGCAGCGCGCGGGCCAGGCCGGGCGCGCCCGGAAAGATCGACGCGGTGTGGCCGTCCTCGCCCATGCCGAGCACGGCCAGGTCCATGGGCCAGGGCTGGGTGGCCAGGCGGTGGTTGGCGCCGTCGGCCAGGGCCGCGAGCGCGGCGTCGTCGAGCACGGTGGGCAGGCGGTCGAAGAAGGGCACGAAGCGGGCCGCGGCGGCGGCGCCCTGCAGCAGGTGGGTGCGCACCAGGGCGGTGTTGCTCTCGGGGTGGTCGTGCGGCACGCAGCGCTCGTCCACCAACAGCACGCTCACATGGTCCCATTCCACCGGCTGCTCGCGCAGGCGTTCGAACATCGCCACCGGCGACTTGCCGCCCGAGACCGCGAGCACCGCGTTGCGCAGCGCGCACCGATCGCCTCGCGCAGGCGCTGCGCGGCATGCAGGGCCAGCTGCGCCGCGAGTTCGGCCGCGTTGCTGGCGGGGTGCACCTGCAGCGGGTTGGGTGGGGGGCGGTCGAGCGCGTTCATGGGGTCAGGCTTCTTCCACCCAGGCCGAGCCTTCGCGCGCCATCAGCGCGGACGAGGCGGCGGGCCCCCAGCTGCCGGCGGTGTAGGGGCGGGGCTTCTCGCTCAGGTTGCTCCAGCCGTCGAGGATGGGCTCGACCCAGGTCCAGGCGGCTTCGAGTTCGTCGCGCCGCATGAAGTGCGTCAGGCGGCCCTTGATCACGTCCATGAGCAGGCGCTCGTAGGCTTCGGCGCGGCGCGCGCTGAAGGCCGATTCGAGGTCCAGGTCCAGGCTCACCGGGCGCAGGCGCATGCCGCTGCCGGGTTCCTTGGCCATCATCTGCAGCTGCACGTGTTCCTCGGGTTGCAGGCGGATCATCAGCCGGTTGACCGGCTGGCGCGGTGCGTCGGGGAAGATGGTGTACGGCAGGTCGGCGAACTCGATGACGATCTCCGAGCGGCGCTCGGCCATGCGCTTGCCGGTGCGCAGGAAGATCGGCACGTTGGCCCAGCGCCAGTTGTTGATGTGCGCGCGCAGGGCCACGAAGGTTTCGGTGGTGCTGTCGGCCGGCACGTTGGCCTCCTGCAGGTAGCCCGCGGCCTTGTCGCCGTTGGAGGCGCCGGCGGTGTACTGGCCGCGCACGGTGTCGCGCGCCACGTCGGCCTCGGTCATGGGACGCAGCGAGCGCAGCACCTTGAGTTTTTCGTCGCGCACGGCATCGGGGTCGAGCGAGACCGGCGGCTCCATCGCACGATGCACAGCAGCTGCAGCAGGTGGTTCTGCACCATGTCGCGCAGCGCGCCGGTGCCGTCGTAGAAGCCGGCGCGGCTGCCCACACCGACCGATTCGGCCACCGTGATCTGCACGCTCTTGATGTAGGGGCTGCGCCAGAGCGGCTCGAAGATGGTGTTGCCAAAGCGCAGCACCATCATGTTCTGCACCGTCTCCTTGCCCAGGTAGTGATCGATGCGGAAGGTCTGCCCCTCGCTGAAGTAGCGGCCCACCTCGTCGTTGATGGCGCGCGCCGAGGCCAGGTCGTGGCCCAGCGGCTTTTCCAGCACCACGCGCGAGCGCTCGTCGATCAGGCCGGCGCCATGCAGGTTGGCGCAGATGCCGGTGAACAGCGTGGGCGCGGTGGCGAGGTAGTACACGCGGTCCGAACCCGGCTGCAGCGCGCCGGCCAGGGCGGTGAAGTCGGCCGGCTGCGTGGCGTCGAGGCACACATAGCCCAGGCGCGCCACGAAGCCTTGCCAGGCGGTTTCGTCCAGCGTCTCGGGGGCGATGAAGGCGCGCACCTTCTCGTGGATGAAGGCGGTGAAGGTCTCGCGGTCCCAGGGCTGGCGGCCCAGGGCGTGGATGCGCGTGGCCTCGGGCAGGTTGCGGTGCAGGTGCGCCATGTAGAGCGCGGGCAGCAGCTTGCGCACCGAGAGGTCGCCCACGCCGCCGAAGATCACCAGATCGAGCGGCTCGGCAGGGGTGGGGGCGGGATTCGTTGTGACCATGGTCTAATTTAGTTACTTGTGATTTTGGATTTTATTGTAATCAAGTTACATGACTGGTTCTTTTCACCGGCCATGCCCTGACCTTACCGCGATGCCCCGCGCCGTGCACGCGGAAAACGTGTCAGGTGGTGAGCGCGGGCTGCAGGCCCGAGGCGGTGAGGTGCAGCACGCGCTGCGCGCGCGCCGCGGCCGCGCGGGAGTGCGTGACCAGCACCAGCGCCGCGCCGCTCTCGGTGGCCTGCTGCTGCAGCACGTCCATGACCTGGGTGGCGGTGCTGGGGTCGAGGTTGCCGGTGGGCTCGTCGGCCAGCAGCAAACCAGGGCGGTGCACCAGCGCGCGCGCGATCGCCACGCGCTGCAGCTGACCCCCCGAGAGTTCGGCCGGCAGCCGCGCGCCCAGCCCGCCCAGGCCCACGGCGTCGAGCATCTGCTGCACGCGCGCTGGGTCGGGGCGGCCCAGCAGCAGCAGGGGCAGGCCCACGTTCTGCGCCACGTCCAGGTGCGGCAGCACGTGGAAGGCCTGGAACACGAAGCCCAGGTGCTCGCGCCGCCAGTGCGCGCGCTGGGTCTCGTCGAGCGTGCCGAGGTCCACGCCCTGGTGGGTGATGTGGCCTTCGCTCCAGTCGTCGAGCGCGGCCAGGCAGTTGAGCAGGCTGGACTTGCCCACGCCCGACTCGCCCACGATGGCGACGAACTCGCCCGGGGCCACGCTCAGGCTCACCTGGCTGAACACGGGCGTATCGCCGTAGCGCTTGCCGAGTTCGTGGACCACCAGGGCCGGCGTGCTCATGCGGCCGGGCCCAGCCAGGTTTCGACGGTGTGCAGCACCTGGGCCAGTGCGTCGGGCGCGTCGCAGGCGATCACGCGGCGCTGTGGCATGGAGCGCAGCCAAGTGAGCTGGCGCTTGCCGAGCTGGCGGGTGGCGAAGATGCCGAGGTCGCGCAGCTCGGCGAGCTGTTCGCGCGTGAGCGCGTCGCCATGGGCCTGCAGCATGTCCCAGGCCTGGCGGTAGCCCACGCAGCGCATGGACGGCAGCTCGGTGGAGAGGTCGCCGCGCGCGCGCAGCGCGCGCACCTCGTCGAGAAAACCGGCGGCGAGCATGTCGTCGAAGCGCTGGGCGATGCGCGCGTGCAGCCAGGCGCGGTCCTGCGGTTCGAGCGAGATCAGGTGCTCGGGCGCGAGCGGGCTGTCGGGGTTGTGGGTGCGGCCGGTCTGGAAGCTGGAGAGGGGTTGGCCGGAGACCTCGTGCACCTCCAGCGCACGCTGGATGCGCTGCGAGTCGTTGGGCGGCAGGCGCGCGGCGGTGATCGGGTCCACGCGCGCGAGTTCGGCGTGCAGCGCGGGCCAGCCCAGTTCGAGCGCGCGTGCTTCGATGCGTTCGCGCACGCGGGCGTCGGCCTGGGGCATCTCGTCCAGGCCCACCAGCAGGGCCTTGAAATAGAGCATGGTGCCGCCCACCAGCAGCGCGGTGCGGCCGCGCGCGGCGATCTCGTCCACCAGGCGGGTGGTGTCGCGCACGAAGTCGGCGGCGCTGTAGCTCTGCAGCGGGTCGAGGATGTCGATCAGGTGGTGCGGCACCTGGGCGCGTTCGGCCGCGCTGGGCTTGGCGCTGCCGATGTCCATGCCGCGGTAGACCAGGGCCGAGTCGACGCTGATGATTTCCACCGGCCAGCGCAACGCGATGGCCAGCGAGGCCGCGCTCTTGCCGCTGGCCGTGGGGCCGGCGAGTGCGATGCAACGGGGAGCGACTGGCATGGTGAGGGGTGTCAACGGGCCGATGCGCTCACGCGCTGCGGCGCGGTGTGCGCCTCGCCATGGCGCTGCACCAGCGTCCAGGCCACGAGGGCGATGAGCACGCTCCAGAACCACAGGCCATTGGTCAGCGGCAGCACCGAGCCGCGCCCTTCACCGATGCCGGCCAGGCTCACGCCGAGCCAGCCGCCCATGGCGAAGGCCGTGACCATCGACAGGAAACCGCTGAGCGCCGAGGCCGCGCCGGCGGCCTGCGGAAACGGGCCCACCGCGCCGCTCTGGCCGCAGGGCTGGTGCACGCCGTGCGCGAGCATGAAGAGCCAGAACGGCACCAGGATGGCCCAGGTGCTCTGCACGCCCAGCAGCCCCAGGACGCCCATGCTGGTACCGGCGGTGAGCGTGATGACCCCGGCGACGGCCACGGTGCGGCGCAGGCCCAGGCGCGGCAGCAGCTGTCGGCACAGGAAGGTGCCCAGGATGTAGACCAGCGAGATGCTGAACATCACCACGCCATAGGCCGTGGTGGACAGGCCGAGCACGCGGATGAACACGAAGGACGAGGCCGCGAGAAAGGTGAACAGGCCGCCGTAGGACGCGGTGGACAGCAGCGCGAAGGCCCAGAACGTGGGGTGGCGCGCGATCTGCGCCCAGTTGCCGAACAGGGTGCCGGGCGAGAGCGCGCGCGGGTTCTTCTGCGCCAGGGTCTCTTCGAAACGCCAGGCCACGACCAGCAGGGTGATGGCGCCGAACACCGCGAGCGCCATGAGCGAGACGCGCCAGCCGAACAGGTCCGACAGCAGGCCGCCGGTGGGCGACGCGGCGCAGGCGATCACGCCCAGGCCGGTGAGGCCTTTGGACATGACGCGCGCGCCTTCGCTGGGCGCGTACAGGTCGCGCACGATGGCGCGCGCGCACATCACGCCCGCGCCCATGGCCGCGCCCTGCACCGCGCGCCAGACGATGAGCTGTTCCATCGACGGCGCGAAGGTGCTGCCGATCGAGGCCGCGACGAAGGCGCTCATGCCCACCAGCAGCACGGGCCGGCGGCCGTGGCGGTCCGACAGGGGGCCCCACACCAGCTGCGACAGGCCGAAGCACAGCAGCAGCGCGGTGAGCGTGAGCTGGGCCTGCGACATGGGCGCGCCAAAGCCCGAGGTGAGCGCGGGCAGCGCGGGCAGGTAGAGGTCGGTGGCGATCGGCTGCAGGCCCAGCAGCAGCGACAGCACCAGCACGATCAGGCCGGACGACATGGCGGAAGAAGAGGGCGAAGGAGGCGGGGCGGGCATCCGGTCGAGGGTAGCAGAACGCCTTGCGGCGCGTGGCTAGCGGGGTGCGCCAGACGCGGGCCGCGATGGCCGGCCAGCGCGGTTCGCTGCGCAGGCCGTGGTTCTCGGTGGCCAGCAGCACCAGCGGCAGGTGTCCGCAGCCCTCGGTGGCGGCGCGCTCCAGGCGGTCCATCGCTTCATCGCGGCGGCCCAGCAGCGCGAGCGCCGCGACGTGGGTGGCCTGCTCGCTCGGATTGCCCTGCTGGGTGCCGGCGATCACGCGCGCGGCCGCGTCGGCCTCGCCGCAGCGCGCGAGCACATAGCCCAGCGTGGACGCGGCGAAGACCCACGCGGCCGGGTCGGGCAGCAGCTCGAGGGCCTGGGCGGCCAGTGCGGGCGAGGGCGCCACCAGGGCCTGCACGCCCAGCAGGTGCAAGGCGGCGGCGCGGTGCTCGGGCGCGTTCTCGCGCGTGCGCCGGGCCCGCGCGAGCGCGGCTTCGGGGTCGCCCGCGGTGGCCAGCGCGCGCGCCAGCAGGATGGCCATGTAGACCGAGAACGGGTTCAAGCGCAGGGCCTGCTCCAGCGCCGCCACGGCCTCGCGCGGCCGGTCCGTGGCGAGCAGGTGCCAGCCCCGGTAGTAGTGCGTGGCGGCGTCCAGCGGCGAACTGGCCAGGGCGCGTTCGTGCAGCGCGGCGGCCTCGTCGAAGCGCCAGGCGCAGTCGAGCAGGTGCGCGCTTTCGGCCCACAGGCCGGGCATGTGGGGCGCGCCGTGGGCCACGCGGTCCAGGTGCGCCAGGGCCTCGTCGATGCGCTCGCGCCGCACGGCCAGGCCGCAGCTCACCGTCGCCGCGAGGCACTCGGCCAGCGCGAGCGGCGCCGCGAGGTAGTCCGGCGCTTCGTCGATCAGCGCGCGCAGCAGCCGCTCGGCGCGCACGAGCGCCTCGGCGGTGCGCTGCTGCACGAGCTGGCGCGCGTGGGTCAGCGTCTCCACCTGGTGCGGCGCTGCCATGGCGGCATGCGCCAGCCGACCATGCGCGGGCGACGGGGCCTCGTTGGTGGAGGCGATCACCTCCAGCCGGTAGCCGCGCCGGTACACCGCGCGCAGGGCCAGGCCGGTGGCCGGCGGCAGGGCCTGGCGCAGCTGTGCGATGCAGCGGGCCAGGCTTTCGTCCGACATCGGCTGGCCGGCCCACACCTGCCGCGCGAACTGCTCCTTGGACACGGTGCGCGGCCATTGCCGCAGCAGCAGGTGCAGCACCGCGCGCTCCTTGGGCGGCAGCGCGAGCGGCCGGCCGTGGTGGCAGACATCGCCGTCGTCGGCGGCGGTGTAGCCCAGCCCGCCGGGGTGGGTGCCGGTGGGCGCGTCGTTGTCGTCGTCGCGTGCGGGACTGGGCATCAGGTTCTCATCAAGATTGCGCGCCATTGTCCCGGTAACTTGCCCGTGGCGAGACCCCGGTATTCCCGAACCACAACAGGAGACAAGACCCATGCGCCACCGCGTCCGACCGATCACCACCGCCCTCTGCGGCCTGCTGCTGGCCCTGCCCACGGCCTGGGCCCAGGCCCCGCAACTGCCGCCACCCGACAGCGTGCTGCTCGACAAGCTCGGCTACATGGAAGGCTTTCCGCCGGCCCCCGACAAGCTGGTGGACAACGGCAACCGCACCCGCTACCCGCAGATGACCTGGTCGCTGCAGCACGTGCGCGAGTTGCTGCCCACGCGCAACATCCGCCGCGGCCCGGCGGCGGTGGCCCCGCTGCCGCGCCGCGAGAAGAACCTGGACGACTGGGCCTTCGCCGACGAGCAGGGCGGGCGCACCACCATCGCCGAGTGGCAGCGCAACACCTACACCGACGCCCTCATCGTGCTGCACCGCGGCCGGGTGGTGTACGAGCGCTACCGCAACATGAAGCCCGAGACGCCGCACCTGCTGTTCTCCGTCACCAAGAGCTTCACCGGCCTGCTGGCCGCGCAGTTCGCGCACGAAGGCCGCATCGACCCGGCCGCGCGCGTGACGCAGTACGTGCCCGAACTGGCCGGCAGCGCCTGGGACGACATGAGCGTGCGCCAGGTGATGGACATGACCGGCGCGGTGCGCTACCGCGAGGTCTACACCGACCCCACGACCGAGGTGTTCCCCTACCTGTTCTCCAGCGGCATGCTGCCCGCGCCCGCCACCTACACCGGGCCGAAGGACATCTACAGCTTTCTCAAAACCTTGAAGAAGGAGGGCGAGCACGGCGAGGCCTTCGTCTACCGCACCGTGCATTCCGAGGTGCTGGGCTGGATCGTCTCGCGCGCGAGCGGCCAGCACTTCGCCGACCTGCTGAGCGAACGCGTCTGGCAGAAGCTGGGCGCCGAGGAGGACGCGAGCGTGATGATCGACTCGGTGGGCACGCCGCTGCAGGGCTCGGGCATGAGCGCCACGCTGCGCGACCTGGCGCGCTTTGGCGAGATGCTGCGCCGGGGCGGCGAGTTCAACGGCCAGCGCATCCTGGCCAGCGAGGTGATCGCCGACACCGCGCGCGGCGGCGACCGCGAGAAGTTCGCCAAGGCACCGGGCCAGCAGGCGCGCGCGGGCTACAGCTACCGCAACCAGTGGTGGGCGCTGCACAACGCCGATGGCGCCTGGGAGGCGGCCGGCGTGCACAACCAGTTCATCCACATCAACCCCAAGGCCGAGATGGTGGTGGTCAAGCTGTCCTCGCACCCGATCGCGGCGGCGGCGGCCACCATGCCCTTGAACCACAAGGCCTGGGCGGCGCTGGCCCAGGCGGTACAGCACTGAGCCGGGTCTAGCGCTCGACCACCTTCAGCGCGTCCGCGCTCTCGTCGCGCATGCCGAACAGGCTGGAGAGCGCGGCGCGGTACTGCGCCTGCCCGACCGAGTTGGTGTTGTGGTGCGAGCCGCCTTCGACCAGCACGAAGGCCTTTCGGCCTTGGGCGGCCTCGTACAGCCTGCGGCCCAGCTCCGGCTGGATCAGGCGGTCGTCCCCGCCGTGCACCACGAGCAGCGGCGAGCCGATCTCGGGCACGCGCTTGACGGCCTCGAAGCGCTGCGTGATCAGCAGCGAGATCGGCAGCCAGCCCCATTTGAAGGTGCTGACCACGTCGGGAATGGAGGTGAAGGTGCCTTCGACCACGGTGCCGGCCTCGTCGTCCACCTGGGCCGCCAGTTCGATCGCGATGGCGCCGCCCAGCGAGTGGCCGAAGATGTAACGCGGCCGCCCGGGGTATTTTTCACCGAGCCAGTTCCAGGCCGCGCGCGCGTCTTCGTAGGCGGTGGTCTCGGAGGGCAGCTCGTTCGTGCTCTTGCCGAAACCCCGGTAGTCGATGGCCAGCACCGAGAAACCCAGGTCTTCCATGCGCCGGGCGCGGAAGGCCGAGCCGGTGACGTTGAAGCGCGCGCCGTGCAGGTAGAGCAGCACCGGCGCGTCCTTGCGGCGCTCGAAGTTCTCGTGCGCCGCCCACAGGCCATGCAGCTTCACCGGCTTGCCGGTCTTGGGGGAGTCGAAATCGATCCACACGTCGTCCATGCCCTCGGCGGCGCTGAGGCCGCCGGCCCAGGTGCGGTCGGAGGGCTGGAAGATCCAGAAGCGCTGCTTCTCATCCAGTGTGGCGCACCCGGCCAACAGGGCCAGGGCGGCGAGCAGGGTGACAATGAGGCGCTTCATGGCGGTGATGGATGCACCAGAAGGGGAAAAAGTTCAGGTACTTTCCTCCTTCCGCAGGTTCCATGCCACACCGCCGGGGCACCGCGAAGGCGCCCGCGTGGTTTAGATCACGCCTTGCGCCTGCGGGCAGAGCAGCCAGAGACACCGAGGGTCCGGCTTTGCCGGCCCCAGGTGTCGTCCCCCTTCAGGGGGAAGCCGCGTGAGCGGCGCAGGGGGTGCGCTAAATGACGCCTTGGGCCAGCATCGCGTCGGCCACCTTCACGAAGCCGGCGATGTTCGCGCCGTCCACGTAGCTCACCGTGCCGTCGGCGCGGCGGCCGTGCTGCAGGCAGGCCTCGTGGATGCCGCGCATGATGGTGTGCAGGCGCGCGTCGACCTCGTCGCGCGGCCAGGACAGGCGCATGGCGTTCTGGCTCATCTCCAGGCCGGAAGTGCGCAGCGCCGCCGGCGTTGCTGGCCTTGCCGGGCGCGTACAACACGCCGGCTTGCTCGAAGCGCTGCACCGCCTCCATGGTGGTGGGCATGTTGGCGCCCTCGGCCACGCAGATCACGCCGTTGCGGATCAGGGTGGCCGCGTCCTCGGCGTTGAGCTCGTTCTGGGTGGCGCAGGGCAGGGCCACGTCCACCGGCACGGCCCAGGGGTTCTTGCCGGGCTCGAAGCGCGTCTTGGTGCGCTCGGCGTAGTCGCTCACGCGGCCGTAGAGGTGGTTCTTCACCTCCATCAGCTCGGCGAGCTTGGCGGGGCTGAAGCCGTCCTCGTCGATCACGGTGCCGCTGGAGTCGGAGACCGTGACCACCTTGGCGCCCAGCGCCATGGCCTTTTCGACCGCGTACTGCGCCACGTTGCCCGAGCCGGACACGCTCACGCGCAGGCCCTGGAAGCTCATGCCGCGCTGCTTGAGCATCTCTTCGGCGAAGTACACCGTGCCGTAGCCGGTGGCCTCGGGGCGGATCAGCGAGCCGCCGAAGGACAGGCCCTTGCCGGTGAAGACGCAGTCGGCGCGGTTGCTGAGCTTTTTCATCATGCCGGCCATGAAGCCGACCTCGCGCCCGCCCACGCCGATGTCGCCAGCCGGCACGTCCGTGTCGCTGCCGACGTGGCGGAACAGCTCGCTCACCAGGGCCTGGCAGAAGCGCATCACCTCGCCCGGGCTCTTGCCCTTGGGATCGAAGTCGGAGCCGCCCTTGCCGCCGCCCATGGGCAGCGTGGTCAGCGCGTTCTTGAAGGTCTGCTCGAAGGCAAGGAACTTCAGGATCGACAGGTTCACCGAGGGGTGGAAGCGCATGCCGCCCTTGTAGGGGCCGATGGCCGAGCTGTGCTGGATGCGGTAGCCGCGGTTGAC
Organism: Hydrogenophaga sp. UC242_50; assembly: GCF_042697355.1. Classification (NCBI taxonomy): domain Bacteria; kingdom Pseudomonadati; phylum Pseudomonadota; class Betaproteobacteria; order Burkholderiales; family Comamonadaceae; genus Hydrogenophaga; species Hydrogenophaga sp. UC242_50. Next base: position 4,321,326 of record NZ_CP170553.1, on the reverse strand, counting down.
CTGCACGTCACCGTGGTCGTTGACCCAGGAAATGCGGAACATCACCACGCGCTCGGGCTCGACCAGGCGGTCCAGCAGGCCGTGTTCGGCGTATTTGGGGTGGGCGGCAATGAAAGGCCAGAGGCTTTCCATGACCTCCGAGACGGCCTGGTGGAATTCGGGTTGACCGGGGTTCTGCTGCGCGACGTGTTCGAGGAAATGGTGGGCCGAGGTGTATTTCATGTGTCTCATGCTTTAAAAAAGTGCATGAGATTATGCGCAACCTGCATTTCGTGACGCAAAACGCCCTGTTTTGGCGCGGTGGACGATCGGCGCCCTCCTCGTTTACCCGAGGGTCTCGCCTGTTTTTGGTGCGAAAAAGCGGGCGCGAGTCAGCGGCCGCGCAGAAACAGGGCGTCCAGTTCCTTCATGCCCATCTGCCGCCAGGTGGGCCGGCCGTGGTTGCACTGGTCGGAGCGCTCGGTCACTTCCATCTGGCGCAGCAGCGCGTTCATCTCGTCGAGCGTGAGGCGCCGGTTGGCGCGCACCGCGCCGTGGCAGGCCATGGTGGCCAGCAGTTCGTTGCGGGCGCGTTGCACCACGGTGCTGGCTTCGTGCTGGCCCAGCTCGGCGAGCACGCTGCGCGCCAGCTCCACCGGGTCGCCCTGCGCCAGCGTGGTCGGCACGGCGCGCACGGCCAGCGTCTTGGGCGAGAGGGCGGTGATTTCCAGACCCAGCGTGGCCAGCACGTCGGCGCCGTCCTCGGCGGTGCGCCCCTCGTCGGGCGTGGCGGAGAAGGTGGCCGGGATCAGCAGCGGCTGGCTGGCCAGCTGCTGCTCGTCGAGCTGCTGCTTGAGTCGCTCGTAGACGATGCGCTCGTGGGCCGCGTGCATGTCCACCACCACGAGGCCGTGCGCGTTCTCGGCAAGGATGTACACGCCCTGCAGCTGCGCGATGGCGCGGCCCAGCGGCCAGTCGCCCTCGGGCAAGGCCTGGGGTGGCGCGGGGTCGGCGCTGCGCGCGGGCGGGGTCCAGGCGTTGGCATTGCTGCTGGCCGTGGTCGGGGGGGCCGCGGCCGGTGCGGTGGCCCACAGGGCCCCCACGTCGCTCACGCGGTGGCCCACCTCGGGCTCGCGCGGCGCGAACGCAAACGGGGCCTGCCGCGCCGGGGGTGTCCAGGCCGGGGCGGCGGGCGCGGCCGCTGGCAGGGGGGCCGCCTCTGCTGCGCTGTTGCCCGAGCGGGGCACCGCGAGCGCGGCTTCCACCGCATGGTGCACGCCCTGGTGCACCTCGCGGCTGTCGCGAAAGCGCACCTCGATCTTGGTGGGGTGCACGTTCACGTCCACGCGCGTGGGGTCGAGCGAGACGAACAGCGCGTACACCGGCTGGCGGTGGCCGTGCAGCACGTCTTCGTAGGCGCTGCGCGCGGCGTGGGTGATGACCTTGTCGCGCACGTAGCGGCCGTTCACGTAGGCGAACTGCCAGTCGGCGCGCGAGCGCGCCGCGTCGGGCACGCCGGCGAAGCCCCACACGCGCAGGCGCTGCTGGCCATTCGCCACCAGGACAGGGGGGTCGATGGGCCAGTCCACCGCCACGGCCTGTGCCACGAAGTCCTCGCCCAGGACGTCGGCCAGGCGCTGGCGCAGTGCGGCCATGCCGCTGTCGCCGGCCACCGCGCGCCACTGCGCCACCAGCTTGCCCTCGTGCCAGATGGCGAAGCCCACGTCGGGCCGGGCCAGCGCGTGGCGGCGCACGGCCTCGATGCAGTGGGCGAGTTCGGTCGCGTCGGTCTTGAGGAACTTGCGCCGCGCGGGCGTGGCAAAAAACAGCTCGCGCACTTCCACCGTGGTGCCGGGCGCGCGGGCGGTGGGCTGCAGCTCGCCGCTGCGGCCGTCGAGCAGCCAGCCGTGGGGTTCGTCGGGCGTGTCCACGCGCGTGAGCAGCGAGACCTCCGCGATCGAGCAGATGGCGGCCAGTGCCTCGCCGCGAAAACCCATGGTGCCCACCGACTCGAGGTCGGAGAGGCTGGCGATCTTGCTGGTGGCGTGGCGCTTGAGCGCGTGGGGCAGCTCGCTGCGCAGGATGCCGCAACCGTTGTCTTCCACGCTGATGAGCCGCACACCGCCGGCCTGCAGGCGCAGCGTGATCTGCGTCGCGCCGGCGTCCAGCGCGTTGTCCACCAGCTCGCGCACCACCGAGGCGGGCCGCTCGACCACTTCGCCCGCGGCGATCTGGCTGATCAGCTCATCGGGCAGTTCGCGGATGGGGCGGCGGGGGAGGGCGGTGGGGGTGGGAAGGCTTGTCACGGGCAAATTGTAGGCCGCAGGGATAATGCCCCCACCATGGAAATCGTTACCTTCCTCATCGACTTCATCCTGAATGTGGACCAGCACCTTCAGACCTTCGTGCAGAACTACGGGGCCTGGGTCTATGCCCTGCTGTTCCTGATCATCTTCACCGAGACCGGTGTGGTGGTGATGCCCTTCCTGCCCGGGGACTCGCTGCTGTTCGTGGTGGGCGCGCTGTGCGGCGTGGGCCTGATGAGCCTGCCGCTGGCGATGGTGCTGCTGGTCATCGCCGCGGTGCTGGGCGACCAGACCAACTACACCATCGGCCGCTACTTCGGCCCCAAGGTGTTTCAGTGGGAGAACTCGCGCCTGTTCAACCGCAACGCCTTCAACCAGGCGCACGCCTTCTACGAGAAATACGGCGGCATCACCATCATCCTGGCGCGCTTCATGCCCTTCATCCGCACCTTCGCGCCCTTCGTGGCCGGCGTGGCCGAGATGACGCGCGTCAAGTTCACGGCCTACAACGTGATCGGCGCGCTGATCTGGGTGGTGGGCCTGACCACGGCGGGTTACCTGTTCGGCAACCTGCCCTGGGTGCAGGAGAACCTGAGCATGATCATCTGGGCCCTGATCATCGTGCCCGGCCTGATCGCCATCTTCGGCGCCTGGAAAGCCAGCCGCGAGGCCAAGCGCGCCGGCACCGCCTGAGCTGAGTACTCCGCCGGAGCGCGCCGCCCACCAGGGGCAACAAGGGTCCCGCCCCGCCGGCCCGAGGTGCCGTCCCCCCCGGCCGAAGGCGCCAGAGAGGGGGAAGCCGCGCAGCGGCGCAGGGGGTGTTTTTCTCAGTGCCGAACGCCCAGCAGCAGCCGGGTGGTCTCCAGCTGGCCGAGCACGCCGTTGCTGAACAGCAGGTGGGCCGGTGGCGCCGCGCGGGTCTGTGTGACACCCGCCACCGGCGTGTCGAAGTCCAGCACATCGGATTGCGCGCCGCGCGTGAGGGCGGTGCCCAGCACCGTGGCGTCGCCCACCGCGCTGCCGTCGGTGCTGTTCATCGCGTAGCGGCCATCGCCCGTGCCGGGCAACAGGGTGGCCTGTCTGGCGTAGAGCCGCATGCCCGAGCTGCTGGCATCGGCCGCGCGCAGCAGCACCAGCGGCACCGGGTTGCCGCCGACCATGCCGGCCACCACGGAGCCGGTGACCGTGCCGCCCGAGGTGGGCGTCGAGGGGCAACCCGCGCCACCGCAGGTGGAGGTGAGCATGAGCTCGTAGGCGTTGCGCACGGCGCTGTACTGCAGGTAGCCCTTGGTGGCCGGTGAGCAGTTGGCCTCGTAGAGCATGAAGCCCGGCGGCGTGCCGGTGGCCTGGCAGGTCTGCCAGGTGCCCGCGTTGCGGATCTTGCCGGTGCCGGCCCAGGTGCTCAGGGTGCCGCCCGCGCTGTAGTCGGCGCCCACGGCGTTGAAGTCGCCCGCGATGGTGTTGAAGCCGCTGCCCGCGGTGGTGTTGACGAAGGTGTCGCGGAACGCCAGCAGGGGCAGGTGGCCGCCGCCGCTGGCCGCCGCGATGCCGCCGTGCACCAGGCCGCCGGCGCTGAAGGTGAAGAGCGCGCCGTTTTCGGCGCTGGCGTAGCTGCACTGCCCCTGGGCGATCAGGGTGCCGCTGCGCTGCGTGCCCGGCGCGCGCTGCAGGCTCGCGTCGATGGTGAGGGTGTAGGCCAGCGTGGCCGGGTCCACCTGCAGCGTCAGTTCCTCGCCGCGCGTGTTGCCGCCTTTGTAGCTGGTCAGCGCGCTGGGCAGGTGGCTGCAGGCCAGCGGGTCGCCCACCTCGGTGACGCAGCTGAAATTCACCGCTGCGTCCAGGCTGCCGCTGCCCCGGTACTTCGGGTAGGCCGGGTACTCGCACAGCGGGCGCGTGCGGCCGTAGGTGCCGGCGACCGCGTCGAAGGCGGTGACGGTGGCGGGCGCAAGGCCGCGCTCGACCCAGTTTTCCAGCGCCGCCAGCGAATCCCAGTTGGGGATGAACACGCCCGTGCCGTGGCCCATGCCGGGCACGGTGTAGAAGCGGATGCCCGCCTCGACGGCGGCCTGCCCCACGGTGGCGAGCACGCGCTGGTGGTAGTCGATGGTGGAGTTCGGGCTGATGACCTCGTCGGCCAGGCCGTGCAGCATGATCAGGCGCCCGCCGCGCGCGAGGAAGGCCGAGAGGTCGGGGTTGGTGGCGTCGGTCTGCGCCGAGGCCGCCTGCACGCGCGCCGTGTACAGGCCAGGGTTCAGCGGGTCGAAGCCGAGCGAGTCGAACGAGGCCACGCGCGTGACGAAGTATTTGGCCCACTGGTCGCCCGTGACGTACATGTTGGCGTCCGCGGAGGTGGCGGGGTTGCCCGGCACCGCCCGCGTGCCGAGGTCGCGCGAGGTGTACGGCCCGGCCACCAGCGCGCCTTCGAGCAGGTTGTAGCCGCCCGCGCGCGTGACGCCATGGGCCAGGGTGTAGGTGGTGAAGTCCAGCGGCGATTCGATGGCGCGCACGGTGTCGAGCTGCGCGTCCGACAGGCAGGTGTTGCCGGTGTCCACGCCCCCGGGGCAGCGCAGGGCGTTGAGCACCTGCGCGTTGAGCAGGCGGCAGCTCTCCACGTTGCTGACGATGCCGTCGGCCGCGCCATCCAGCGTGTCGCAGGTGGTCATGGCGGTGCGCTGCACCAGCAGCGTCTTGGCGACGTTGAGCCAGCCCGCGCCGCCGTTGAGGTAGAGCGCGCGGCCCACGGCCAGGTTGCTCAGGCGCGTGCCGCTGTAGTTGAGCGCGGGTTCGTTGGCGATCACGCCGTTGTAGTCGGCGGGCCAGCGCTGGATGTGGGCCAACGCATCGCGCCCGCCGGTGGAGGTGCCGAGAAAGTAGGCCTGCTTCGGTGCGCTGCCGTAGCGCGCGCGCACCAGCTTCATGGCGACGTCGTGGGTCTTCTTGAGCGCGAGGCCGCCGTAATTGGCCAGCGCTTCGTCGTTGGCGGCGAACGAGCCGTCGGTGATGCTGCTGCTCTGGTGGCCGCTGTCGTCGCCGAAGGTGGCGTAGCCCAGCGCCAGTGGGGCCGGCTTGTCCGGCGGGCCGAAGCGGATCTGCTCGGTGCCGTCGATCAGGCGGCCGTTGAAGCCGCCGCCGCCGAAGTGGATGGCCTTGCCGTTCCAGTCCGTGGGCAGGTTGACGGCGAAGCCGATGTCGGGCGCGCTCGGGTCGACCGGGCGGATCGCGCCGCGCACCTGGCAGTGGTTGCCCAGGGGGCCACCGGTGAGGTAGGTGGCGGCCGTTACCGAAGCGCCGCCGGAGGGCAGCGACAGGTCCGCCGCCGCGAGCGTGAAGCCGTTGAGCGCGGCGCAGGCGGCCACCGGGTCGATGGGCGGCGCGACCACCGGGGGCGGGCCGCCGCCCGCGTCGTCGTCGCTGTTGCCCGCGGCGCTGTCGGAGCCCCCGCCGCCGCAGGCGGCGAGCAGCAGGCACAGCGCGGTGCCGGCGAGGAGGGCGTGGGGGAGGGGAAGCCTGGGAGGCTGCCCCGGGCGGTGCGAATGGCTCATGTCCGTTGTCTCCGTCGTTGTAGGCCGGCGATGCCTGCTTGGCTCGCTGGTCGGCGGGACGATAGAGACATGGAGGATGTGCGTCAAATATATGAAATCAACAACTTCAATACTTTGAAGATATGCAGTTGACGGCCAGAATGGGGCTGTGCCCTGGGGGACGCCCGGGTTTTGCCTGAATTGATGAGTAGGCGTATCATTTTCTTCAAGCGGGGCGTTTCCCGCACGCGAGGAGACATGAACGCACCGCAAACCCTGTCGCGCTGGCGCGAGCCCGGCACCAGCCGGGTGCCCTTCTGGGCCTACACCGACCCTACGCTGTACCAGCGCGAACTCGAGCGCCTCTTCTACGGCCCGCACTGGAGCTACGTGGGCCTGGCGATCGAAATCCCCAACACCGGCGACTACAGGCTGAGCTGGATCGGCGAGCGCCAGGTGATCATGGTGCGCGACCGCGTCGCGCCCAGGGAGCGCGCCACCGACCACGGCATCCGCGTGGTGGAGAACCGCTGCGCGCACCGGGGCGTGCGCTTCTGCCAGTCGCCGATGGACGGCCAGACCGGCAACGCGCGCAGCTTCGTCTGCCCCTACCACCAGTGGACCTACAAGCTCAACGGCGACCTGGCCGGCCTGCCGTTCAAGGACGGGGTGAAGGACGGCGAGTGCGTCAACGGCGGCATGCCGGCCGATTTCGACCTCGGCAAGAACGGCCTGACCAAGCTGCGCGTGGCCGTGCTGCACGGCCTGGTGTTCGCCACCTTCAGCGAAGAGGCCGAACCCTTCGAGCAGTACATCGGTCCGCAGGTCATGCCCTGGCTCGACCGCATCTTCCAGGGCCGCGAGCTCAAGCTGCTGGGCTACAACCGCCAGCGCATTCCAGGCAACTGGAAGCTCATGATGGAGAACATCAAGGACCCGTACCACCCCGGCCTGCTGCACACCTGGTTCGTCACCTTCGGCCTGTGGCGCGCCGACCAGAAGAGCCGCATGGTGATGGACGCGCAAGGCCGCCACGCCGTGATGATCTCGCGCCGCAACGACGGCGGCGCGAACAAGACGGTGACCGAAGGCGTGACCAGCTTCAAGGCCGACATGGCCCTCAACGACACGCGCCTGCTCGACGTGGTGCCCGAACCCTGGTGGACGGTGGACGACCCGTCCCACCCGGGCGCGACCATCACGCCCACGGTGACCATGATCACGCTGTTCCCCAGCCTCATCATCCAGCAGCAGGTGAACTCGCTGTCCACGCGCCACATCGTGCCGCGGGGCGCGGGCGAGTTCGATTTCGTGTGGACGCACTTCGGCTTCACCGACGACACGGAGGAGATGACCCAGCGCCGCCTGCGCCAGGCCAACCTGTTCGGTCCGGCCGGTTTCGTGAGCGCCGACGACGGCGAGGTGATCGAGTACAGCCAGGACGGCTTCGAACAATGGGGCGAAGAGGGCGCCACGCTGGTGGAACTGGGCGGCCGCGGCGACGACGTGGGCCAGCCGCCCACCGAGCACATGGTCACCGAGACCCTGATCCGTTCGATGTACGCCTACTGGAAGAAAGCGATGGGGGTCTAGTGAAACACCCCCCGCCGAGCTTCGCTCGACCCCCTCAAGGGGGCGGTGCTGGCGGCCCGGCAAAGCCGGTTCCGCGGCACCTCTGGTCACCAGTCACCTGTCTCCGAACAAGCCTATCCATGAATGCTGTGATTGACACCGATCTGCAGAGCCTGCTGCTGCACCACGCCATCGACCGTTTCAACGCGGCCTATGCGGCCTCGCTCGACGAGCGCCGCTTCAGCGAATGGCCCGAGTGCTTCGTGGAAGACGCGCGCTACAAGGTGCAGGCGCGCGAGAACTTCGACCGCAAGCTCCCGCTGGCGCTGATCGCGCTGGAGAGCCAGGGCATGATGCGCGACCGCATCTACGGCACCAGCCAGACCATCTACCACGGCCCGTACTACACGCGCCACGTGGTGAGCCCGGCGCGCGTGACCCACGCAGGTGCGGGCACGGCGGACGACCCGATCCGCGCCGAAGCGAACTACGCGGTGTTCCGCACCAAGCCCGGCGGTGTGAGCGAGGTGTACCAGGTGGGTCGTTACATCGACGACTTCGTGCAGACCGATGCCGGGCTGAAGCTGAAAAGCCGGCTCTGCGTGTACGACAGCGAGATGGTGCTGAACTCGCTGATTTACCCGGTCTAGATCTGGCGGTTGCGCGCCAGCGGCGGGTTCTTCGAGAAGTAGGCGACGATGCCGCGCACGAGTGCGTCGGCCAGGTCGTCCTGGTACTTCGGGTCGTTCAGGCGCTTTTCTTCATCGGGGTTGCTGATGAAGGCCGTCTCCACCAGCACGCTGGGGATGTCGGGCGCGCGCAGCACGGCGAAGTTGGCCTGCTCCACCTGGGGCTTGTGCAGCTTGCCGATGCGCTTGACGTGGCCCAGCATGGCCGTGCCGAGTTTCAGGCTGTCGTTGATCTGGGCCGTGGTGCTCATGTCGAGCAGGGCGCGGCGCACGTGCGCGTCGGCCGTCTTCGTGTTCAGGCCACCCACCAGATCGGCCGCGTTCTCCTTGTCGGCCATCCACTTCGCGGCCGAGCTGCTGGCGCCGCGCGTGCTCAGCGCGTACACGCTGGCGCCCTGGGGCCGGGGCGTGAGGAAGGCATCGGCGTGGATGCTGATGAACAGGTCGGCCTGCACGCGCTGGGCCTTCTGCACGCGCACCTGCAGCGGCACGAAGAAGTCCTTGTCGCGCGTCATGAAGGCGCGCATGGGGTTGCCGTTGACGCGGGTCTCGTTGATGCGCTCGCGCAGCTTGTGCGCGATCTGCAGCACCACGCGTTTTTCCTGCGTGCCGTTGGGGCCGATGGCACCCGGGTCTTCGCCGCCATCGCCAGGGTCGAGCGCGATGATGATGAGGCGCTCAGTCTTGCCCTTGCCCCCGGGCGGCTGCTTGGCCGGGCTGCCCTTGGGGTTGGCACCGGCCACGGCGGTGTCGTCGCTGCCGCCTGGCGGCTTGGCCGCCGGCAGCGGCGGGCCCTGGTCGGGGTTGGCCGGGGCCTTGGGCCGCTCGCGGCCCGCGATCAGCTCGCCCAGCGGGTCGTCGGCCGGTGTGGCCGGCTTGGTGACCTTGTCGGCTTCCAGGCCCAGCAGGCGCGCGGCGCGTTCGCTGGCCGCGTCCATGTCCTTCATGCGCTGGGCGATCAGTTGCTCCAGCGGGTCGGGCGGGTTGAGCGGGTAGAGGTCGAACACCAGGCGGTGCTGGTAGGCCGCCACGGGCTCCAGGTTGAACACCTGCGGCTTGATCGGCTTCTTGAGGTCGATCACCAGGCGCACCACGTTGGGCGCGTTCTGCGCGGCGCGGATGCCGGCGATGTTGGGGTCGTCCGACTTGAGCTTGCCCACCAGCTCGCGCAGGCCGGGCAGCAGGTCGATGCCTTCGATGTCCACCGCCAGCCGGGGCGGGTCGGTCACGAAGAACTGTTTGGCCTGCAGCACGCCGTCGGACTCGATGGTCACGCGCGTGTAGTCCTCGGCCGGCCAGATGCGCACGGCCACCACGCTGGCGCCGCGCGCGATCTGCTGCGCGCCCAGCAGCAGCACCAGCGAGCCGGTGCGCAGCAGGGTGCGGCGGCTGAGGTTGCCGCTCATGCCAAGGCCTCCAGCAACCGGCGGCCGGTGGCGGTGAGCGCCGTGGCGTGCACGGTGCGCTGGGTGTCCTGGTCCGGGTCGGTGTGGGCTTGCGGTGTGGTCATGTCGTCGGGTTGAATGTCGATCTGGAGATCGACCACCGGCAGAAACTCGCCGGCGCGCTCGGGCCATTCCACCAGCTTGAGGCCGGGGCTGGCGAAAAGTTCGCGGAAGCCCGCGTCTTCCCATTCGCGCGGGTCGTTGAAGCGGTAGAAGTCGAAGTGCCAGATCTGCAGCGGCTCGCCCTCGGGCATCACCGCGCAGTCGATCGCGCTGTGCGGCTCGACCACCGCGTAAGTGGGGCTCTTGATGCGACCGCGCACGCCCAGCGCGCGCAGCAGGTGGCGCACCAGCGTGGTCTTGCCCGCACCCAGGTCGCCCTGCAGGGTCAGCGTGGCGTGGGCGATGGCCGGGGTGGTGGCGAGGCGGCGCGCGAAGGTCTGGGTGTCTTCTTCGGTGGCCCACTGGCCTTGCCAGCGTTCGACAGGGGGCACAAGGCCCGCAGAAACCGGTGCGGTTCCTACAATCGGCTTTCCATGAAGTTCGCTTTTGATGCCGCTCAACTCGTCTCGCAGATACAGGCCTGGGGCCAGGAGCTTGCATTTTCCCAAATTGGCGTGGCCGGTGTGGATTTGTCGGCCGCGGAACCGGGTTTGCAGGCCTGGTTGTCGGCTGGATGGCACGGTGACATGGCCTATATGGCCGCGCATGGCATGAAGCGTGCCCGCCCGGCGGAGCTGGTGCCGGGCACGCTGAGCGTGATCACCGCGCGCATGGACTACCTGCCGCGTGGCACGCCCGAGGACTGGCAGGCCCAGGAATTGCAGCGCCTGCAGCGCCCGGGCGAGGCCATCGTGTCGGTCTATGCGCGGGGGCGCGACTACCACAAGGTGCTGCGCAACCGGCTGCAGACCCTGACCGAGCGCATCCAGGCCGCCGCCGGGCCGCTGGGCCACCGCGTGTTCACCGACTCGGCACCGGTGCTCGAGGCCGAGCTCGCGCAGCGCAGCGGCCAGGGCTGGCGCGGCAAGCACACGCTGCTGTTGCACCGCGAAGCCGGCTCGATGTTCTTCCTGGGCGAGATCTACACCGACCTGCCCCTGCCGCCCACCGAGCCGATCAGCGCGCACTGCGGCGCCTGCAGAGCCTGCATCGACATCTGCCCCACCCAGGCCATCACCGCACCGCACCGGCTGGACGCACGCCGTTGCATCAGTTACCTGACCATCGAACATGCCGGCCCGATTCCCGAGGCCCTGCGCCCCTTGATCGGCAACCGCATCTACGGCTGCGACGACTGCCAGCTGATCTGCCCCTGGAACAAGTTCGCCCGGCGCAGCCCCTTGCCCGACTTCGACGCGCGCGAGGGCCTGAGCGGGGCCACGCTGGTGGAGTTGTTCGCCTGGAGCGAGCCGGAGTTCCTGCGCCGCACCGAGGGAAGCCCCATCCGGCGCATCGGGCACGAGCGCTGGCTGCGCAACATCGCGGTCTCGCTCGGCAACGCGCTGCGCGCTGGACCCGACGACGGCGTGCGGCGCGCGCTGCAGGCCCGGGCCGAACACCCCAGCGAACTGGTGCGAGAGCACGTGGCCTGGGCGATGGCGCAAGGCCGCACCGCCACCCATTGAGCCAGGGGCTCAGGCCTCGCCCACGTTCTCCTCCAGGCGGTCGAGCAGGGCGAGCAGGGTGGTGCGCTCGTGGTCGGTGAGGCCGGCCATCATGGTCTTCTCGAAGCGCACCCGGTGCTGCTGCATCTTGCGCTGCAGCGCCCGGCCTTCGGCGGTCACGCCCACGCGCTGGCTGCGGCCGTCGTCGGGGTCGGGGCGGCTGTGCAGCAGGCCGCGCTCGTGCAGGGCTTTGACGATGCGCGCGATCTGCGCCTTGTCGCGGCCCGAGTGCTGCACCAGGTCGCTCTGCGTGGCGCCGTCGTGGCGCATGAAGTAACCCAGGCAGCGCGCCTCCATCGGTCCCAGGCCCTCGCCGTCGTGGCGCATGGCCTCCTGCAGGTGGCGCCGCAGGCCGTGCATGAGGCTGTGCAGGCGGTCCAGCACATCGGTGTTCACATTTCTTGTCATCGTGGGTTGTCCATGTTGTTGACAGTGTCATCCAATCAAGGCATGATGGTTGTCATTATCAACCAAGTAGAACCATGAACACAAGCATTCCCGACCCCCTGGCCGTGGAGCGCGTGCGCCACGAGATCAAGGCGCGCCGCCTGACGGTGCAGCGCATCGACGCGGTCAGCCCGCACTTCCTTCGCATCCGTTTTTTCAGTGAGGCCCTGCGCGATTTCGTCAGCGCCTCGTTCGACGACCACGCCAAGCTCATGTTGCCGGCCCAGCCCGGCCAGCCGCTGGTGCTGCCCCAGCCCGGCCCCGACGGCCTGGCTCTGCCGCCGGGCGTCGAAAAACCGGTGATGCGCGACTACACGCCGCGCCAGTTCGACCGCGCCGCCGGCACGCTGGACATCGAGTTCGTGCTGCACGGCGACGGCGTGGCCTCGCGCTGGGCCGAAACGGCCCAGCCGGGCGACGATGTCGGCCTGGGCGGGCCCCGGGGCTCCTTCGTGGTGCCCACGGGCTTCGACTGGCACCTGCTGGTGGGCGACGAGTCCGCCGTGCCCGCGATCGCGCGGCGCCTGGAGGAGTTGCCTGAGACGGCCCAGGCCATCACCGTGATCGAGACCGGCGACGCGGCCGACCGCCGCACCTTCAGCAGCCGCGCGCGCCTGCAGACGCACTGGATTCAGACCGGCGCCACCGACGCGCTCGCGAAGGCGGTGGCCGCATTGAAGCTGCCCGCCGGTGAAGGTTTTGCCTGGGCCGGTGGCGAAGCCGCCAGCATCGCGGCCGTGCGGCAGGCGCTGGTGGACGGGCATGGCCTGGACAAGGGCCGCGTGCGCGCCTCCGCCTACTGGAAGCGCGGCGCCGTCGGGCACCACGAAACGCTGGTCGGTTGAGCGAACGGCGCTGCTGCTCTTGCCTCGTTGCTCTCCCGTTGCCATGGGCTTTGCGGATCGCAGAAGTAGACCGGAATGTCCGTGCGCACCGTGAACTGCTTGTGAGCGTGCACTCGGTGTCTCGATCCCAGGCAGCGACTTGTGGCGCTCCTGCGGCAGCTTGCGTGCGTTCTTGATCAGCGCGTCGACACCCGCCCGCGCTTCCTCAGGCGTCGCGCTGACGCATAGCTCGCGGGTTGGAGCCACATGCGCAAATCAGAGCGTAGAGGTCTGCGTAGGCCCGCGCCTGGTACGTCATGGAATGAGACATCGCGCGCTGCGCCGCCGCCTTTCCAAGATCCAGACGCCGACCAGGGTTGCCAAGCAAGTGCTGGACCTCATCGGCGATCGCATGCGGGTCGCGACGAGGGACGAGCACACCCGCGCTACCGAGCAATGCGGGCATGCCGCCGACTCGTGTTGCGATGCAAGGCAACCCGATAGCCATTGCTTCGAGCAAAGCAGCTGGGGTGCCCTCATGGTCCGACGGTAGAAGGAACACATCGAGGCTGCGCAGAAATTCTGGCATGTCCATGACAGCACCTCGCAGTTCAACGTCCAGGCCAACGGCGAGTGTCTCGATATGCCTGCGGCAAGGTCCCTCCCCTGCGATGACCAATCGGCAACTCAGGCCGCGTCCTTTCAAAACCCGCATCGCAGCGACAGCATCGTCCAGACGCTTTACTGGATGGAGCCTGGCTGCAACGCCAACGGTGAAGGGCGTGCTCGTGTCTCGGCATCTGGGTGAAGGCGAAAAGTGCCCTAGATCAACGCCGGTCGGAATCACCTCGATCTGGCGCCGGGCAAGGTACCCGTAGCGACGAGCGAGATCCTCTGACACTGCAGTCAGGCGCTCAGCGGCGCGAAGCCCCCGAATGATGGGAACCAGCCAACGCCAGCCCGAGCCGAGCGCGATGTGCATGGTGGCGACATCGGCACATGGCCTAGCGATCCCGCGGCCAGTGCAGCTGATATGTGTCCCTGTGCATGCAACACATGGATTTTTTGCCATTCTAGAATCGTGCGCAACCGATCGGGAAAGGCCGAATCACGGCGATCCAGACCGATGACCGGTACACCGGGCGCATCGATCAGCGAGTAGCCCTCGGTCGGCGGATCGTAGGTGATCAGGACCGGATCGATGCCCAGGCTGGGCCCGGTGCGGCACAGGTCCGAGACGATCCGCTCACGCCCGCCGATCTCCATGGTCGGGAGCAGGTGAGCGACGCGGATCATGACGGGTCTTGGGTCGTTTTCACGTTCCGCCTTGTGGGCGCCCTCATCCGCCAGCACCGAGCCGACTGCGCGCCTCACCCGCATACTTGCGATAGCTCGGCGCGTGCTTTTCTATTCTCGAGGCGGCTTCACAGTGGCAATTGGGACAGTTGAGTTTGAAGGCGTCCTGCGCAGCCTCATGGTGAGCTTTCGAGTAGATGATCTCGCTGAGCCGCTTCTCGTGCAGATTGCCAAGGGGAAAGGTCACGTAGCAGAGCATGACGCTGCCGTCTGCACCAACCCAGAGCAGCTTGCGTGCATCGCAAGGAATTCGCATCTGTTCCTGCTTCAGCGCCCAATCCGCCAGAGATGCAATGGCAACCGCGGATTCGGTCAGCAACTCAGGACGAGTGGCCTTTAGCGTGAGCAGATGACGGGTAACTTGCTCAAGCGCAACCTCGTCACTGGGCGTGAACTGAAGCTCACGGTCCTCACCTTCCTGGAAATAGGGTAGCGAGTAATGAACGATATCGATGTGAATGCGGCCCTTGAAGCGGTCTGCAAATCGGACAATCTCGTCTACGGACTCAATGCTTGCTGAGCGGCGGCTGAGCAGGAAGTTGAACTGAATCTCCAGCTCGTCTGGCCCAAACATCTTTCGTGTGTTTTCAAGACTTTCGATCAGACGTTCGAAGCGTCCAGGGCGTTGGACATACTCGTCAAACGCACTGCCTTCCCCGTAGTAGCCCACCGTGATTTTGCGCAGGCCTGCAGCGTGCAGCTCCTTGATTCGCTTGTCCAATGTGAGTGCATTGGTCGTGATGTAGCAGCCAACGCCGAGACGGGTGGCGGTCTCGACCATTTTGACCACATCGGGGTGGAGCAACGGTTCGCCTCCATAGAGGCGGACAGCGGGGGACCTTGGCGGCGGCCGCATCTTCCAGCAACTGCTCGACGATTTTCAGTGGGAGCTGCGCTCCTGGCATAAAGTCCCGGCCATATCTACAGCCCTTGCACCGCAAGTTGCAATGGGCCGTGATGGCTATGGTGATTCTTTCGGTCCGCGCTCGCACGATCGATGGCCAAGTCTCCCCAAGTGAACTGAGCATGCGCTCGCTGGCGCGATAGCCTGCTTTCAACACCGGCATGGCTGAGGGTATGAACTTGGCAACGGAGCGAGCGATGCTGTCGACTGTCATTGTTGACCCTCTGTTAAGGCGTTGAATTCAACTAAGCGGAGCAAGAGCGGATGCGTGTACGAGATTGTCGCGCGCGCCTATTCCCAGATCAGCTCCGACACCTGTCCGACATCCCAATGACAGTCACCGCCAAATGGCGGGAAGAATGAACATGGAAGCCCTGGTTTTTTCTTGCTGCAAGTGGTATTGAAATTACCATGTATGTGACTTGACTGGTCTGCTCGCACCGTTTATTTCAAGGAAGATGTGACCTGCTTGGCTTGGTTGGGACATTTTTCTGGGAAATGGCGGACAGATCGTGGCGGCGATGCGTGTTGTCATCCAGGGAAATCGCCCGGACCTCAGAACTTGGTCCAACCAACAGTACGGACGCCTGTCGGCATGCTGCCGTCGTACAACCACGTTCCTTCCTTTACGACAGTGAAATCGTTCATCGAAATGTCTCCGGGCACGCCGCCGTCCAGGGTCGCCCCCGTTCTCTTTGTTGGCCGCAAACCATTCCTCAGCCCGTGTAGCGCTGGCGCAGCTCGCGCTTGAGCAGCTTGCCGCTCGGGTTCTTGGGCAGGCTGTCGCTGAACACCACGCGCTTCGGGCTCTTGAAGGCCGCCATGTGCTGGTTGCAGTGCGCGATCACCTCGGCCTCGGTGAGCGCCTGCCCGGCCTTGACCACGATCACCGCCGTCACGGCTTCCACCCACTTCGGGTCGGGCAGGCCGATCACCGCCACCTCGCTCACGGCCGGCAGGCGGTAGACCATTTCCTCCACCTCGCGGCTGGCCACGTTCTCGCCGCCGGTCTTGATCATGTCCTTCTTGCGGTCCACCACGGTGATGTAGCCCTCGTCGTCGATCATCGCGAGGTCGCCGCTGTGGAACCAGTCGCCGTCGAACGCGCTGCGCGTGCGCTCGGGGTCGTTGAAGTAGCCCAGCATGAGGTGGGGCGAGCGGTGCACGATCTCGCCGACCTCGCCCACCGCCACGTCGCGCATGTCGTCCGTGACCACGCGCGTTTCCACGTTGATCACGGCCTTGCCGCAGGAGCCGGGCTTGCGCAGCTGGTCGTCCGGGCCGAGCATGGTCGCCAGCGGCGCGATCTCGGTCTGGCCGTACAGGTTCCACAGCCGCACCGAAGGCAGGCGCGAGGCCAGTTCCTTGAGCACCTCCACCGGCATGATGGACGCGCCGTAGTAGCCCTTGGCCAGGCTCTGGAGCTTGGCCGCGTCGAACAGCGGCGAGCGCAGCAGCGCGATCCACACCGTGGGTGGCGCGAAGAAGCTGGTGATGCGGTACTTCTCGATCAGCGCGATCAGGTGGTCGGGCACCGGCTTGGCCGTGATCACGTTGCTGCTGCCGATGTAGACCGCCGGGCCGAAGAACACATCGAGCTGTGCGCAGTGGTAGAGCGGCAGCGCGTGCAGGGCGTGGTCGTCTTCGGCGATCTCGGCGTTGATCACGCAGCTCACGTACTGCCACAGCACCGCGTCGTGCGTGAGCATGGCGCCCTTGGGCGTCGACTCGGTACCGCTGGTGTAGACGATCTGCGCCAGGTCGTGGCTGCCCAGCGTGACCTCGGGCAGCGGGTCGGTGCAGGCCGCGAGTTCGTCGAAGCGGTGCATGCCGGCCACTGGCTCGCTCGGGTCTTCCGAGGGCAGCCAGAGGTACTGCTGGACCTGCGTCTCCAGCGCCGCCGCCGCGCGCGCCAGCTCGGCCAGGCCACTGTCGGTGGCCAGGGTGCGCGCGCCCGCGTGGCGCAGGATGTAGGCCACCTCGTCGGCCTTGAGCATGAAGTTGATCGGCACCATCACCGCGCCCCGGCGGGCCAGCGCGAAGCGCAGCGCGGCAAAGCCGTGCGAGTTGCGCGCCAGCACGGCCACCTTGTCGCCCTGGGCCACGCCGATGCGCGCCAGGCCCGCGGCCAGGCGGCTGACCAGGGCGTCGAACTCGGCGTAGGTCCACTGCGTGTCGCCGCAGACGACGGCGGACTTGGCGGGCAGTCGCTGCGCGGTGCGGCGCAGGGCGTCGGCGATGGTCTGGCGGCGGACCACGGGGTGCACGGAAGCGGTCATGGTTGTCTCCTGTCGGCGGAAAGGGCGCCAACGGATTCTGACCGTTGCAGCGGCTGCATGCTGTCACATTTGCCGGTGGCCGCGCCCCCGCTGTGGCGAAGACCCACGGCTATCATGGCCCCATGAATCCCGTGAACGCCGCACACGACACCCTGGGCCGCTGGGGCCGGGGCCTGCGCGCGAGCTGGAACGCCTGGTGGCACACCCTGTTCGTGGGCGCGCAGATCCTGGTGCTGGCGCTGTCGCCGGCCAGCTACCGCGCGCCCACGCACCGCCAGGCGGTGCTCGGCAGCCTGTACCGCGCCACCGCGCCTTTGCTCACCTGGTTCCTGGTGCTCTCGGCGCTGGTGAGCCTGGTGCTGATCCGCATCGTGGTGCGCACGGCCTACAGCTATGGCCTGTCTCAGTACGCGCTGGAGGTGCTGGTGCGCACGCTGGTGCTCGAACTCATCCCGCTCTACGTGGCCATGTTCGTGGCGGTGCGTTACGCCATGCCGGGCGCGCAGGAGGTGCGCAAGCAGCTGGCGCTGCAGCAGCGCGAGGGCAGCCTGCCCGAGCGGCAGTCGCTGCTGGCCAACCAGCTGCTGCCGCGCGCGCTGGGCAGCATGTTCTCGGTGCTGCTGCTCGCGGGCCTGAGCTCGGTGGTGGCGCTGGTGCTGACCTACCTCACGGTCTACGGCTTCTCGCCCTGGGGCCTGCCGGGCTACACGCGCGCCGTGGGCGGTGTGTTCTCGCCGGCGGTCACGCTGATCTTCGGCCTCAAGACCGTGTTCTTCAGCCTCGCGGTGGCCGTGGTGCCGCTGGCCGGGGCGGCGCAGGCCGACCGCGACGGCCGCTACAGCCGGCGCAGCGACATGAGCGAGTTCGCCCGCCTGTTCTCGGTCGTGCTGCTGATCGAGGTGGTGTCGCTGGTCGGCAACTACTATTGACACCATGAACCCCACGCCCCCTCCGCCACCGCCGCCCGAAGCCCCGCCGGTGAAGAACCTGGAATTCAAGGCCGGGCTGCTGCTGATGCTCATGGCCGTGCTGCTGGTGGGCTCGGCGGCCTACATCCTGTTCGCACGCGGCGTGCTCGAACCCACGCAGCGCCTGGTGCTGATCTCCGACGACTCCGAGGGCGTGGTCGTGGGCATGGACATGACCTTCGCCGGCTTCGCCATCGGCCGCGTGGCGCGCATCGAGCTGGGCGACGACGGCAACGCGCGCATCCTCATCGACGTGCCGCGCAAGGACGCGAAATGGCTGCGCACCTCCAGCATCTTCACCATGGAGCGGGGCCTGGTGGGCGGCACGCGCATCCGCGCCTACAGCGGCGTGCTCGAAGACCCCGCCTTGCCCGACGGCGCCGAGCGCACCGTGCTGCGCGGCGACACCGCGGCCGAGATTCCCAAGCTGGCCGCCAGCATGCGCGATGTGCTCGACAACCTCGCCGCGCTCACGGCCAGCGATGGCGCGGTGGCCGGCACCCTGGGTGGCGTGAAAGTGCGCACCGAGCGCCTCCAGGGGCCGCACGGCGGCCTGGGCGTGCTGATGGGCAACGACGAGGACGCGAAGAAGCTCGTCGCCACCATCGACCGCACCAATGCCTTGCTGCTGCGCGCCGACTCGCTGGCCCGGCGGCTGGACAGCCTGGCCGCCAATGCGGACCGCCAGGTGTTCGGCCAGGGAGCCGCGCCCGGCGAGGCCGGCCTGGTGGGCGACGCGCGCGCGACGGTGCAGCAGCTCAACGGCCTGCTGGCCGAGACGCGCACCAGCCTCAAGAAGGTGGACGCGGTGCTGGTGGAGGTGCAGGGCATCGCCGGCAACACGCGCGAGGCCACCAGCGACCTGGGCTACCTGCGCGGTGAGGTCGAAGCCAGTCTGCGCAAGGTGGACTCGATGATCAACGACATCAACCGCAAGTGGCCTTTCTCGAAGGACACAGAAATCAAGCTGCCATGAAGCTGCAAACCATTCTGATGGCGTGCGCCGTGGTGACCCTGACCGGTTGCGGCAGCAAGCCGCCCGTACCCGAATGGCAGTTGAATGCCAAGGACGGCACCGAGCGCGCGGCCGAGGCCTGGTTGCGCGGTGACTCGGCCATCGAGTCGGCGGAGTTCGCGCGCGTGCGGCGCGAACTCACCAGCACCGGCCGGCCCGATCTGCTGGCGCGTGCCGAGCTGCTGCGCTGCGCCACGCGCGTGGCCGCGCTGGTGTTCGAGCCCTGCACCGGTTTCGAGGCGCTCGCGCAGGACGCGGCACCGGCCGAGCAGGCCTACGCGCGCTACCTCGCGGGCACCGCCATGCCGGCCGACGCCGCCCTGCTGCCCGAGGCGCAGCGCGCGCTCCTGAGCGCTGGCTCGCCCGACGCGGCCCTGGCCGCGGTGAAAGACCCCTTGTCGCGGCTGGTGGCCGCTGGCGTGCTGCTGCGCAGCGGCCGCGCCACACCGGCCGTGCTCACGCAGGCGGTGGACACCGCCTCGGCGCAGGGCTGGCGCCGGCCCCTCGGGGCCTGGCTCGGCCTGCAATTGCAACGCGCCCAGGCCGCAGGCGCATCGGAGGAGGCGGCGCGCCTGCAGCGGCGCATCGACCTCGTGTTGGGCACCGCCGCGCGCTGACGCGCGCCTGCGCGGGGCCCGTTCTTCCCCACCAGGAGAGTCCCCATGCAGCAAATGACCTTCACCACCACCATCAAGGCCCCGCGCGAGCTGGTGTGGAACACCATGCTCGACCCGGCCAGCTACCGCGAATGGACGCGCCCCTTCATGGAAGGCTCGTACTACGAAGGCTCGTGGGACGAGGGCGCCACCATCCGCTTTCTCTCGCCCAGCGGCGAAGGCATGGTGGCGACCATCGAGCGCAACCAGTTGCACGAGTTCATCTCGATCCGGCACCTGGGCTTCGTGGCGCAACGGCAAGGACGACACCACCAGCGAGGCCGTGACCTCGTGGGCCCCGGCCCACGAGAACTACCGCTTCGAGGCCGTGGGTGGCGGCACGCAGCTCACCATCACGCAGGACATGCTGGAGGACTACGTGCCCATGATGGAGGCCGCGTGGCCCAAGGCGCTGGAGGCCCTGCGCGCCCTGTGCGAGGCCAAGGCCTAGGCCCTGGCCTCAGTCCACCTTGCCGATCTTCTGCACCACGGCCGCCATGGCCTTGGCGTCGCTCTGCACGAACTTGTCGAAGTCCGCCGCGTCCTGGAACTGGAACGAGGTGCCGGCGGTGGTCATCACCTGGACCGTCTTCGGGTCCTGCGCGGCCATGCGCGCGGCCTCGCGCAGCTTGTTCACCACCGCAGGCGGCGTGCCGGCCGGCACGAAGATGCCCGCCCACTGCGAGTAGTTGATGGGCACGCCGAGCTCCCGGAAGCTCGGCACATCGGGCAGCAGGGCCAGGCGGCCCTCGCCCCAGTGCGCGAGCGCGCGCAGCTTGCCGGCCTTGATCTGGCCCACCGCGCTGGCGGGGCCGGTGGCCACGGCGTCGACCTGGCCGCTGAGCATGCCCAGGATGGCCGGGCCCGCCCCGGTGTAGGGCACGTGCAGCATGTAGCTGCCGGTGGCCGCCTTGAGCTGCTCCATGGGCACGTGCATGGTGCCGTAGTTGCCCGATGAACCGAAGGTGATGCGGCCCGGGTTGGCCTTGGCGTGCGCGATGAACTCGGCGTACGTCTTCCAGGGGCTGTCGGCGCGCACCACCAGCACCGTGGGGTCGGCCGTCATGCGTGCCACGGGGATCAATTGCGAGAGTTCGAACATCGGGGCGCGGCCGAGGATCTTGTCGGCCTCGGGCAGCACCACGATGGAGGACAGCGCCATCAACACGTTGTAGCCATCGGGCGCGGCCTTGGCGCACCTGCGCCATGCCGATGCCGCCGCCCGCGCCGGCGCGGTTGACCACCACCACCGACTGGTTGAGGTGGCGCGCCATGGCCTCGGCCACCGGGCGGCCCACCACGTCGGCCACGCCGCCGGGCGGGAAGGGCACGACCATGGTCACGGGTTTGCTGGGGTAGGCGTCCTGGGCCTGGGCCAGGCCCACGGTGGCGGCCAGCGCCAGTGCGAGGCTGCACAGTCGGAGTGCGGTTCGGTTCATTCTTGTCTCCTGTTGTTGTCGGTCGGTGAAAGCGCGGGGGCTCAGACGAAGCGGTTCTGCAGCGTGCCGATGCCGTCGATCTCGATGCGCACCACGTCGCCGCTTTTCAGGAAGGTGGGCGGCGTCATGCCCAGGCCCACGCCGGCCGGTGTGCCGGTGGCGATCACGTCGCCCGGGTAGAGCGTGATGCCGCGCGAGATGGTTTCGATCAGCGTGGGGATGTCGAAGATCAGGTCTTCGGTGCGGCCGTCCTGGCGCGGCTCGCCGTTGACCCAGCAGCGCACGCGCGTGTGCTGGCCGTCGAGCTCGTCGGCCGTGACGATCCACGGGCCCATGGGGCAGAAGGTGTCGAAGCTCTTGCCCATGTCCCACTGCTGGTGGCGCATCTGCACGTCGCGCGCGGTCACGTCGTTGACGATGGTGTAGCCGTAGATGTGCTTCATGGCGTCGGCCTTGGCGATGTTCTTGCCGCCGGTGCCGATGACCACGGCCAGCTCGGCCTCGTAGTCGATCTGGGGCGAGATGTCGTCGCCGGGCAGCACCACGTCGGCGCCGTCGGCGATCACGCATTCGGGCACCTTGGTGAAGACGATGGGCCAGACGGCGGGGTTGGCGTTGTTGTTCTTGAACACCGAGCCCTGCAGTTCCTTGGCGTGCTCGTGGTAGTTGCGGCCCACGCACCAGAGGTTGCGGCGGGGCAGGGGCAGCGGGGCGTCGAGCGTCACGTCGGCCAGCTTCAGCGCCGCGCCGGTGGTGGCGGGCAGGGGTTGGCCAGCGGCCGCGGCCTCGATCAGCGGCAGCACGCCGCGCTGGGCATCGGCGGGGTTCAGGGCGAGGGGGGTGACGGTCTGGCCGTCGGCCGAGACGAGGCCGACCTGGCGTTGGCCCTGGTGAACGAAAGTGGCGAGGCGCACGCAAACTCCTTGTTGAAAATCCAGATGAGATACCAAAAAATACCAATTGGTACCAGAGCCATGATGGTAGGCGATGAGAGCGGTTTCGGACCTGGGGAAATCACCTAATTGGTATGGTGTTGCCTGATTGGTCTGTTTTGGTACATTCGTCACCCATGAGCATGTCAACGCCTTTGCGCGAATCGATCCTGGACCAGCTGCGTTCGGGCCATTGGCGCGCGGGTGACCGGCTGCCGACCGAGCGCGAGCTCTCGGAGCGGTTCGGCGTGAGCCGCACCACGGTGCGCAAGGCCTTGCTGGATCTGAAGCAGCAGGGCCTGATCGAGCAGACCGTGGGCAGTGGCACCTATGTGGCCGAGCAGGTGGGCGCGCGCCTGGGGCAGCGGGTGCAGCAGGACTCGTCGCAGCACACGAGCCCGGCGGAGCTGATGGAGGCGCGGCTGGCGATGGAGCCGGCGATCATCGACATGGCGATCCGCAACGCGAACCAGGCGGATTTGCAGCGCATGGAGGCTTGCTGTGTCAACGCGGAGGCGGCCGAGACGCTGGAGGCTTTCGAGCATTGGGACGCGGAGTTGCACCAGGCGATCGCGGATGCGGCGCACAACAGTTTCGTGGCGAATGTGTTCACGTTGATGAAGACGGTGCGGGCGCAGGGGGACTGGGGGCAGCTCAAGAAGAAGAGCGTGACTTCGGAGCGCCGGTTGGCCTATCAGGCCGAGCACCGCGCGATCGTGGGGGCGCTGCGGGACCGGGATGCGGTGCGGGCGCGTGAGTTGACCTTGGCGCATCTGCTGCATGTGCGGCAGAACCTTTTGGGGTACTGAGCCTTTCGCTTTTCTGTCTCGCGGGATCGACCACCCGGGCGCTCTGCTCCGCGGGTGTCCCCCGAACCGGCTTCGCCGGTTCTCCTCCTTTACCCCGCTGCGCAGAACGCCCGCCCCTGGGGCCCCGCAAACCCGCAGGAGCGAAAACTAAGGCATCCCCCCCAACACCCCCAAAGCAAAGGGAAGACTCACGATGCCCAACAAAGTGGACAACGTGACCAACCCCGCCACATAAGGCCCGTTGTAGCCCATGCGCGCCGCCAGCACATAACAGCTCGACGCGGTCGGCACCGCGGAGAACATCAGCAACACGGTCGTCTGCGTCGGGTCCAGGCGGAACAGCTTCGCCAGACCAAAAGCCAGCAAGGGCATGCCCAGGTGCTTGCAGGCCAACACCAGCCCACCCAACAGCTTGGCCGAGGCCAGCATGCCGAACTGCATGCCGGCGCCCGCCGCCAGCAGGCCCAAGGCCAGCGACGCCTGGCCGATGCGGTTCACCGTCGGCTCCAGCCAGAACGGAATCGAGAAGCCCAATAGGTTCGCGACCAGGCCAGAGACCGTGCCGATGATCAGCGGATTGCGCAGCAGCTCGCGCCCAAAACCCTTGTTCGCGTGGCGCGCCATCGGCCAGACCGCGCCCACGTTGAACAGCGGCACACACACACCGATCAGCACCGCGATCATCAGCAGCCCTTGCGGGCCGGCCACCTTGTCGGCCAGGGCCAGGGCAATGAAGGAATTGAAACGGAAACCCACCTGCGCGCTCGCGGCGTGCAGGCGCACGTCCAGCTTCGGTCCCAGCCAGGGCCAGTGCGGCAGCGAATAACTCAGCGCGATGCCCAGCAGACCCATCGTCACGCCCGCGCCCATCAGGCTGGAGGCCGCGCCCAGGTCCAGCGGGCTCTTCACGATCGAGTGGAACAGCAGGACCGGGAACAGGAAGTAATACACCAGGCTCTCGACCTGCTCCCACACCTTGCGGTTGAGCGCGGTGAAGCGGCAGACGAGGTACCCGCAAAGAATCAGCGAGAAATCGGGGAAGAGAAGCTGGGCGAAATTCACCGCCAGAGCATAGCCGCAGGCCGGTGCCGTTTCCGGGTTAATACGTATGTAGTCTCCCCATGTTCACTTCGGGCCACCCCGTCTAAAGTGCGGGGCTGGTCAGGGTGGACCGGGCGGTTAGCATGGGCACCACCCTGGAATTTTTCGATGTTTCAACGTCAAGGAGTACACGTCATGGTTTCTCGTCGTCAGATGGTTGCGATCGGTCTGGCCACCGCCTCGGTGGCCGTGGCAGGCAGCGCCTGGGCACAGGCCTACCCCAACAAGATCATCAAGTTGCAAGTGCCCTTCGCACCGGGCGGCACGACGGACATCATCGCGCGCGTCATGTCCGAGTCCCTGGGCAAGGCCCTGGGCCAGAGCATGGTGGTCGAGAACAAGGCCGGTGGCGGTGGGGTGGTCGGTGCCACCGAGCTGGCCCGCACGCCCGCCGACGGCTACATCCTGGGCATGCCACGGTGTCCACCACCGCCGCCAACCCGGCGATCAACGACAAGATCCCGTACAACACGCTCACGGACTTCACGCCCATCATCAACATCGCCGCCACGCCCAACGTGATCGCGGTGCACCCCAGCTTCCCGGCCAAGGACTACAAGTCCTTCGTCGCCGAACTCAAGAAGAACCCCGGCAAATACAGCTACTCCAGCTCGGGCACCGGCGGCATCGGCCACCTGCAGACCGAGCTGTTCAAGAGCCTGACCAACACCTTCATCACCCACATTCCGTACCGCGGCGCGGGCCCGGCGCTCAACGACACCGTGGGCGGCACCGTGCCCATCATCTTCGACAACCTGCCCTCGGCACTGCCCTTCATCAAGTCGGGTCGCCTGGTGGCCATCGTGGTGGCCGCGCCGCAGCGCCTGGCCGTGCTGCCCGATGTGCCGACCTTCAAGGAAGTGGGCCTGGAGCCGGTGAACCGCATGGCCTACTACGGCCTGATCGGGCCGAAGGGCCTGCCGCAGGAGGTGGTGGACAAGGTCTACAACGCGACCAAGCAGGCCCTGACCGACCCGGCCGTGAAGAAGCGCATCGAGGACACCGGCTCGCTGGTCGTGGGCAACACGCCGGCCGAGTTCACCGCGCAGATCAAGGCCGAGTTCGAGGTCTACAAGGAAGTGGTCGCCAAGCAGAAGCTCAAGCTGGAGTGATGGACCAGGCCCTGGCATCGGCCAGCGAAGGCATCGCCGGGGCCTTCATCGACAGTCTCTGGCTGGAGGAAGGCCTCTCGCGCAACACGCTCGACGCCTACCGGCGCGACCTCGTGCTGCTCGGCCAGTGGCTGGCCGGGCGCGGCAAGACCCTGCCCGAGACCAGCGAGGCCGACCTCAACGCTTACTTCAGCGACCGCCACGCCGAAACCCGCGCCACCACCGCCAACCGGCGGCTCACGGTGTTCAAGCGCTATTTCCGCTGGGCGCTGCGCGAGCGTGCCATCCAGGCCGATCCCACGCTGCGCCTGGTGCCCGCGCGCCAGCCGCTGCGCGTGCCCAAGACCATGTCCGAGGCCCAGGTGGAGGCGCTGCTGAACGCGCCCGACGTGGGCACGCCCCTGGGTCTGCGTGACCGCTGCATGCTCGAACTCATCTACGCCAGCGGCCTGCGCGTGAGCGAGCTGGTCACGCTCAAGACCTGGCACGTGGGCATGAACGAGCACGTGTTGCGCATCACCGGCAAGGGCAACAAGGAGCGCCTGGTGCCCTTCGGCCAGCTGGCCGGGCAATGGCTGCAGCGCTACCTGGGCCAGGCGCGCGGCGAGATCCTCCACGGCCAGCAGAGCGAAGACCTGTTCGTCACCTCGCGCGGCTCGCGCGCGGGCGAGGCCATGACGCGCGCGATGTTCTGGCACCTGGTGAAGAAGTACGCGCTGCAGGCCGGCATCACCTCGCCGCTGTCGCCCCACACGCTGCGCCACGCCTTTGCCACCCATTTGCTCAACCACGGCGCAGACCTGCGCGCGGTGCAGATGCTGCTCGGCCATGCCGACATCTCCACCACCACGATCTACACCCATGTGGCCCGCGAGCGCCTCAAGAGCATCGTGGCGCAGCACCACCCACGCGGTTGAAGCTCAGAGCGGCTTGAGCACCAGGCCGATCACCAGGCCGTTGCGCGTGACGGTGATGGGGCCGGGCTGCATGCCCATGGCGTCCACGGCCGCCAGGTCTTTCGCGGTCAGCTCGTGCAGCACCACCTCGCGCAGCGACTGGTCCGCCAGCACGGGCGCGTAGGTGTTGAGCATCTCCACCACCTTGGGCTGCAGGGTGGGGAAGTCGAGCCGGGCCAGCCGCAGCTGGTGGGCGCGCAGGGTGCGGTCGCTGGCTTCGTAGCGCAGGCCGAACTCCACGTCGAAACGGCCCTGGTGTGCCCGGTTGAGCGCCGGGCCGGCGGCTTCCACGGCCATCTCGGCGCGCAGGCGGTTCTGCTCGGGCAGCAGCCGCAGGCGCGGGGTCTGCAGGTCCAGGTTGAGCAGGCCTTGCACCGGGTAGCGGCGGGGGAAGCGCTGTGCCACCGCCTGTTGCATCTGCTCGAGCGAGACCGGGTAGCCCGCTGGCTGCTCGGGCCGGTCTTCGGTGTCGGCCGCCAGGCCCAGGGCCGGGCCGCCGAGCGCCAGGGGAAGGGAGAGAAGAAGGGTTCTACGTCGCATGGGTACCGGTTCGAGCCCGAGGGGCGCCGCAGGTTCAGGGCAAGTCGTCTCTATTTGTAGAAGGCTTCCACCGTGCCCTTGAGCTGGATCAGCAGGGGGTTGCCCTTGCGGTCCAGGGTCTTGCCCGAAGGCACCTTCACCCAGCCGGCGCTGATGCAGTACTCGGTCACGTCGAAGCGTTCCTTGCCGTTGAAGCGGATGCCGATGTCGTGTTCGAACACGGCGGCCACGTGGTGCGGGCTGCGCGGGTCGATGGACAGGTGGTCGGGCAGGGGAGGGCGGTTGGGGGTGGAAGCGGTTGCGTCGTTCATGGGGGAGATTGTCGGTCAACCGCCCAGGCCGGCAAAGACGTTCTGCACGTCCTCGTTCGCGTCCAGCGCGGCGAGGAAGGCCTCCACCTCTTCCAGGTGCTCGGCGCTCAGGCTGGCCGGGTCGATCGGGTTCTTCGGCTTGTAGCCCAGCTTGGACGACAGCACCGTGAAGCCCTGCGCCGGCAGGGCGCGGCTCACCAGGTCCAGGTCGGTCGGGTCGGTCAGGAACACCGTCACGCCTTCGTCGTGGCCGGGGTGGAAGTCCTGCGCGCCGGCCTCGATGGCGGCCACTTCGGGGTCGGCGTCCTTGCGGGTGGCTTCGGCTTCGATCATGCCGACGTGGTCGAAGTCCCAGGCCACCGTGCCCGAGCTGCCCAGTTGCCCCTTGCGGAACAGCACCCGCATTTCCGAGGCCGCGCGGTTCACGTTGTCGGTGAGGCATTCCACCATCACCGGCACGCGGTGCGGTGCGAAGCCTTCGTAGACCACGTGTTCGTAGTGCACGGCCTCGCCCGTGAGGCCGGCGCCTTTCTTGATCGCGCGGTCCAGCGTGTCCTTGGGCATGGACACCTTGCGCGCCTGATCCATCACCAGCCGCAACCGCGCGTTGGAGGCCGGGTCGGCGCCGTGTCGGGCGGCGATCACGATGTCCTTGACCAGCTTGCCGAAGAGCCGCCCCTTGGCGTTCGCCGCGAGGTCCTTGTGTTTGGCTTTCCACTGTGCGCCCATGGCGTGTTCCTTTGGTGATGGTGGCGGTAATGGGCGAGCTTAGCGGCTGGCCGATGGGGTTGGGGTGCGTTCGAAGCGGTAGAACAGGTTGGGTTCGGACAGCACGTAGATCGCGTTGTCGGGGCCGACGGCCAGGCCCTCGGGCTGGGGCACCTTGCGCTGGAGCCCATTAAACCCCCGCCAGAGCGGCAGCATGCTGATGGGCTGACCGTCGGGCGCGTACTCCACCACCAGGGCCGATTCGTCGCTGAGCAGCAGCAGGTGGCCGGTGGGTTCGTGCAGGGTGAGGGACGACAGGTCGCTCATGAACAGCGAGGCCGCGCTGGACGACTTCCATTCGCTGATGTCGATGTTGAAACCGGTGGAGGCATTGAACACGTCCAGCCCGCGGATGACCAGCACGCGCAGGGGCAGCTTTTCCTTCACCACGAACAGGCGGTCCTGCACGCTGTCCCAGGACACCCCCTCGAAGCTGCTGTTGTGCACGCTGTCGATGCGGATGCCCAGGCTGGACTTGCCGGTGACCGAGACGCGCGAGGTCTGTGGCCCGATCTGCACCCAGTACATGCTGTGGCTGTCCTCGTCGGAGATGACGTAGGTGTCGCCCTGGACGTAGGTGATGCCCTCGGGGTCTTTCGCGCCCTCGAGTTCGAGGATGCGCAGCAGGCGCCCGTCGGTCGTGAGTTCGGCGATCTGCGGCGGGCGGTTGATCACGGTGAACAGGGTGCCGGTCTCCGAGTTGAAGGTGAGCCCCGAGGCGTTGCGCGAGAGGCCCTCGATGGGAGCGCCTTCCACCGCCACCTGGTAGCCCGGCAGCCAGAGGGCGGAGCCCTCCCATTGCACCGCGTTGATGGAGGTGCTGAGCCAGTAGTAGCCCAGGGCCAGCACCTTGAAGTACCAGATGCAGAGGAAACCGATGCCGGCCAGTGCGGTCCAGAGACAGGGTTTGCAGATTTTTACGCGAGCCATCGCACAGAGTTTAGTGGGCGGCCCCGGTAGCATGCCCTCTCCGTTTCACCCTTTCAAGCACAGGAGCGCACCATGGAACTGCACCGAGGCCGCCTGATCGACCACATCCAGCTCGTCGTCAAGGACCTGCCCGCCAGCCAGGCCTTTTACGAAGCCGTTTTCAAGGCGCTGAAGGTGCCCATGAGCGGCAAGGGAGACAACTACTTCTGGGCCGACGAGCTGTTTGTCTCCACGGCCGACAGCGAGGCCGCGCACGGTGAACTCACCGGCCGACACCACCTGGCCTTCCAGGCGCAGGACCGGGCCATGGTCGAGGCCTTCCACAAAGCCGCGCTGGCCGCTGGCGGCAAGGACAACGGCGGGCCCGGCGAACGCAAATACCACCCGGGCTACTACGCCGCTTTCGTGATCGACCCCGATGGCAACAACATCGAGGCCGTGTACCACGGCGAAGCGAAGCGCAGCGCGCCGTCGGTGAAGGTCACGTTCTAGGCGTGCTGCCCGTGCAGCGGCGGCACTGAACCGCCATCACCGCCAACTCCGCGCCCAGATCACCGAGTTCGGCGATCAGCCAGCCCAGTGCCTCAACGGCGTCCGAGTCCACCGAGCCGTCCTCGATCTGCGGCGCCGACGTGGCCAGCAGGTGGCCGATGGCACCGATGCCCATGTGCAGCGCACTGGCAATGGATGTCGCGTTCTGCCCCGTCGCGGCGACGATGGCCTGGTCCGAGTTGGCGTAGTCGACGTTGCCTTGCCCGTCCGTGTGAAGGCAGGGCAACTGACGAAGCAGATCGCGCATGGGGCGTGGGCATAGGTTCGCTCCTTCTGAAACCTGCGTCGATCGCTTCTTCCTGGTGGCCATTTCGCGCTTGAGTAATAGATCAATAAATCTACCTGAAGTTTATCCATATATGGATTCAACGTCTATGGACTCATGAATCTATGCGGTCAAGACTTTCTGGTATGCGAAAGACAGCCACCAAGCTCAAAAACCAGACTGAAGTGCAAACGGAATTCGGCGCCGCCGTACGCGTGTTGCGCAACAAGCACCACTTGACGCAAGAAGAGCTTGCCGACCGGGCCGAGATGCACGTTACCTACGTGAGCCAGATTGAACGCGGCCTTAAAAACCTGAGTTTGTTCAACATTTATCGGCTGGCGCGGGCCCTTGATGAGTCGCCGGCCAAGCTCTTCACCGTGTCCGGCGAGGACACTTAAACCTGCCAGCCGCAGACCGATCACGAGTACCGGAGCGCTAGGCGCCGGCGGCTACGATGGCACCCATCGGCCAGAAGCGGACCTTCGACCGCAACCCCCGAATGCAATGAAATCTGTGCTTACGGGCGGCGCCGCGCTTGATGAACTAGCGACCTTGGTTGGACTGCCTAACGTCACCCACGACACGACATGCACAGCAAGTACTGCGTAACCTGCAATCAGGAGTTCCCAAGTGGCGCTTGGACCTGCCCGCATTGCGGGTCCGGCCCTGTCATTAAGTCTGAGGCCCAGTGGCAAGTATCCCTCTCAAGAATGGCGTCGCTCGCGAAATGGGCCATGTACGGTTCAGCAGCATTGATTGCTCTTGTCGTAGCTATTGACCTAGACACGCTTGGTTGGTTTGTCTTGTTGGTGCCAGCGTATTGGTCCCATCAGTATTTTCAGGACCGAGTAGCCGGAAACACTGCCCAGTTGTCAGCGCTGCTTTTCGTCAGGCAGGATGATCCCCTAAACACGAGAGGAATCTACGATGTGTTGATGGGATTTGTCTCGGCATGCGTTTTCACAGCAGCACTTGCATTCGCAATCAACAATGTGTTCGGTTGAACGCCCCTCGTGGACGACCCTGCAAACGAGCACCGACAGTACAGCGCGGCGGTCCGCTAGGGGCCCGTTCCGAGCCTCGGCTACGATGGCACCCATCGGCCAGAAGCGGCCGTTTGCCCCACTTGGTCGAGAGTCTGCTCTGACGTTGCCCCCAAGCCTGGTGGAGCGCCACAAGCGACCGCTGTGCGGCCAAACCTGCCGCCGGCGGTTGAGGCAAGTCCGAACCATGGACGGGACTACTTAGCGCCGCATCGCAGTCAGTCAACAACTGTCAAGACGCTGTACCGTAGGATCAAGCAGCTTCTTCTCGTGCTCGGTTGATGTTCGTCCAATCGGCCAGCGGCTACGCGTACCGGAGCGGCGGCAGCAGAAATGTCTTAGAGGTGACCTTGTCTCCATCGTCAGAAGAAGTCTTTTCGCGATTGCGCCCAAGGCTGATGGCCATCGGCTATCGAATGCTTAGCTCCGTCGACGAGGCCGAAGACCTGGTGCAGGATGTCTGGCTGCGTTGGCATGATGAACTCGAGAATCAACGTGAAGTCGTGCTCGTTCCAGAGGCTTGGCTTGTCACGGTCGCCACGCGCATGGCAATTGACCGCTTGCGTTCTGCCAAGCTTCGACGAGAAGCCTATCCGGGCCTCTGGCTTCCCGAGCCACTGATCGGCGACGGCCCGGCCTCACCGGAGCAAATCCACGAAGTCGCCGATGATGTTTCTGTCGCCTTCTTGGTGCTGCTCGATTGCCTGACGCCAGAGGCGCGCGCTGCGTTCTTGCTTCGGGAGGTCTTTGAAGTCGACTATGAGCACATTGCCGCCGCTATCGGCAAGAGCGAGGCGGCGTCCCGTCAGATCGTGCACCGTGCAAAGCAACGGCTGTCCGCAGCGCGCGGCTTGAATGGGCAGCGCTCGCGAACCCCGTCGCCGGAGCAGTACGTACTTCTGCATCGTCTGGTACAGGCCATCATGGAAGGTGATTTCAGCGGGATACGGGCTTTGTTGGCAGAAGAAGCCGCCCTAGTGGGCGACTTTGGCGGGCATGGTCCAAGCTTGCGTCACCCCTTGAACGGAGCCCAGCGCATTGCCCAGCTCTATTACGCGCACCACCTGCGGCATGGTGGCAACATGCGGCTTGAACTGGCATTCTTGAACGGTGAGTGGGCCCTACTGCGTTACCTGCAAGGCGAACTAGAGTCCGTCCAGGCCTTTGAGTTCCACCGTGGCCGCATCTCGCACGTGCGGATACAGCGCAATCCGGAGAAGTTGGCAGGCCTAAAACGCCGCAGCGACTTGCTGCCACTGCGAAATCCTCACTGATCTTCCGTTCCTGTGTGTATGCGGTCAAAAAACGTGCTGCACGCCGACGTTCGCAGTCATTTTTTTCCATCTTGTGTCACAGCGCCTCCGTGTCAAACGTCTTGTGAGCAGGAGGTCGGCTTTGGCCTCCGCCCATCATTGATACTGAAGGAATCTGATCTATGAATCGCGCTGTATGGTTTCAAGCCTCCCCCCAGGGCGCCAAGGCTGTTGGAACGCTGCATCACTTCGTCACCAAAGACACTGGCCTACCGAGCTTGCTGACTCATCTGGTCTTCTTACGCGTTTCACAGATCAACGGTTGTGCGCACTGCATCGACATTCATTCGCGTGATCTGCTTGCCGAAGGGATGTCGGTTGAGAAGTTGGTACTCGTTCCTGTCTGGCACGAGGCTCAGTACCTGTTCTCTGAGCAGGAGCGCGCTGCGTTAGCGTGGTGCGAGGAGGTGACGCTGGTGAGCGAGACTCATGCCTCGGATGAGGCCTACTCGGCCGCATTGACCGCGTTTGGTGAGAAGGATTTGGTTGATCTGACTCTCACGATTGCCGCCATGAATGCCATCAATCGCATGGGCATAAGCTTCCGCATGAAGCCTCGGGCCAAATCGTGAAACTGCGGGCAGATCCGCAATTGCGTGGCTGAACGCTTGCCCCGGGGCCTCCGGTCTGCCTGTAACCTAGCGACCGCTTTTGCCCCCAAAGCCGACTCACGTGTCAGAGCTGCAGATTGGAAGACCGCCGCAAAGCGGTCGTCGACATGCCTGTAGTTACAGACGGCGACGGGCCCATTGCGGAAATTCAGCATCCGCAGAAAGCCGACATTCGGCTTTCTCTGCCCAAGGCGGCTCAGTCGGGCAACTTCCATTCTTTGCGCAGAAGGGCGTATTGCATGGTGTCTACGTACACAGGCTTTCCCTCCCTGTCCGTCTTGAAAGAGATGAACTCCTTGAACACGCCTTCCTTGCGCATGCCCAGCTTTTCGCACAGCCTCTGCGATGAGGCATTGGTGGTCTCCACATAGGCATAGAGGCGCCTTGCGTTCTTCGACGTGAACAGATGATTCACCGTGGCTGCCACTGCCTCAAAAGCGTAGCCCTTGCCGGCGTAGCGCGGGTTGAAGTTCCAACCAATGCTGAACGTGTCCTCTTCGGGGATGGCGAACACATCGCCAATGAGCACTTCCGATTCCTTTAGCCAGACCGCGACGCAGTCTTCATCGGCAGCTCGCTTCTTGGCTTCGTCTGCCGCCGCAACAAGGTCGGGAAGAGCGAGAGACAGAAAGCAGTCGGCTGTCGGCTGGTGCAGGTATTCGTACAAGTGGGCTGCGTCCTGAGGCAGGAAGCCTCTCAGGACGAGACGCTCTGTTTCGATTGGGGTCATCTTCCATTGTCCCTGCAGCCAGGGGCACGTCACTTTGAGAGCTCACGGACGGGTACTGATTCCGAATGGACCCCCTGGGCGGGAGGCCGCAACGGAAGCGATCGTCCGCCCCATGCCGATCGCAGCACCGATCTTCTCTGCGCTCGGCCTGGCGCCATGTCAGTCCTCCAGCACGCGAACCTTCACGCTCTTGCCCTTGATGCGCCCGGCGTTGAGCCGGCTCGCGGCCTGCTGGGCGATGTCGCGGTCCACCGCCACGTAGGTGGACCACTCGTTCACGTTGATCTTGCCCACCTGCTCGCGGGTGTAGCCGAGGTCGGCGGTGAGCGCACCCAGCACGTCGCCGGGTCGGATCTTTTCCTTGCGGCCACCCTGGATGTGAAGCGTGACCATGGGCGGCACCAGCGGGTCCTTGCTGGCGGGCTGAAGTTCGCTCAGCGGGTGCCATGAAGATTCGCGGCCCTGCAGGTGTTCGATCTTGCCGACGCTGCCCATCTCGTCGAGGCTGGCGAGGTTCAGGGCCAGGCCGCTTTCACCGGCACGGCCGGTGCGGCCGATGCGGTGGATGTGCACTTCGGGGTCGGGCGTCACGTCCACGTTGATCACGGCGGCCAGGCTGGCGATGTCCAGCCCGCGCGCGGCCACGTCGGTGCGCCACCAGCACCGAGCAGCTGCGGTTGGCGAAGCGCACCAGCACCTGGTCGCGCTCGCGCTGCTCCAGCTCGCCGAACAGCGCCAGCGCGCTGATGCCCTGGGCCTGCAGCACGGCCACGAGGTCGCGGCATTGCGCCTTGGTGTTGCAGAAGGCCAGCGTGCTGGCCGGGCGGAAGTGGAAGAGCAGCTTGCTCACCGCGTCGAGCCGTTGCGTCTCGGTCACCTCGTACCAGCGCTGCTCGATCTGCGCGCCGGCGTGCTGGGCCTCCACCTTCACGGTGAGCGGCTCGCGCATGAACTGTGCGCTGAGCTTGGCGATGCCTTCGGGGTAGGTGGCGGAAAACAGCAGGGTCTGGCGCGCCTTGGGGCATTGTTTGGCGACGGTCACGATGTCGTCGAAGAAGCCCATGTCGAGCATTCGGTCGGCTTCGTCCAGCACCAGGGTGTTGAGCGCGTCCAGCTGCAGGCTGCCGCGCTCCAGGTGGTCCATGATGCGGCCGGGCGTGCCGACCACGATGTGCGCGCCGTGCTCCAGCGTGGCGAGCTGCCCGCGCAGCGGCACGCCGCCGCAGAGCGTGACGACCTTGATGTTGTCTTCGGCGCGCGCGAGGCGGCGGATTTCGGTGGTCACCTGGTCGGCCAGCTCGCGCGTGGGGCACAGCACCAGGGTCTGCACCGCGAAGCGGCGCGGGTTGAGGTTGCGCCAACAGGGTGAGGGCGAAGGCGGCGGTCTTGCCGCTGCCGGTCTTGGCCTGGGCGATGAGGTCCTTGCCGAGCAGGGCGGGCGGCAGGGCGGCGGCCTGGATGGGCGTCATGGCCGTGTAACCCAGCCGCTCCAGGTTGGCGAGCATGGCGGGGGAGAGCGGCAGGGCGCTGAAGGCGGTCGAGGGTGCGGAAGTCATCCCGAATTATCCGGGATCGCCCCGTAGAATCCGCCGCACCACCGGCCGCACCGGTGCCGGCAGGGAGTGAATCGCATGTTTCTGGAGCAAGGGCGCACCACCAGCGCCGATTTCCCGGCGGCGCCGGGCGCGCCACCGCGTGTCCTGGTGCTGGGGGCCAATGGCTTCATCGGCCGCCATGTGGTGCAGGCCTT
Source organism: Hydrogenophaga sp. UC242_50 (assembly GCF_042697355.1). Lineage (NCBI taxonomy): Bacteria > Pseudomonadati > Pseudomonadota > Betaproteobacteria > Burkholderiales > Comamonadaceae > Hydrogenophaga > Hydrogenophaga sp. UC242_50. The sequence goes on along the minus strand of NZ_CP170553.1, from coordinate 4,286,533 downwards.
GCTCGCCCAGGGCATGGCGGTGGTGGGGGTGCGCCGCGCGGCCCCTGCAACGGGCGCTGGCGAGTCCGGGGGCGTCACCTGGAAGCACCTGCAACTGCACACGCTGCGGGAGCCCGGCGCCTGGCGCGAGCACCTGCAAGGCATGGACGTCGTCATCAACTGCGTGGGCATCCTGCGCCAGCGGGTGGGCGAGCGCTACGAGGAGGTGCACCACCTCATGCCCAAGGAGCTGGCCGCCGCGTGCGCGGCCTCGGGCGTGCGCCTGATCCACACCTCCGCGCTGGGTCTGCACGAAGGGGCGAAGAGCCGCTTCCTGTCGAGCAAGCTCAAAGGCGAGCAGGCCATCCAGGCCAGCGGCGCGGACCACTGCATCGTGCGCCCTTCGCTGATCGACGGCTTGGGCGGCTTTGGCGCCAGCTGGCTGCGCATGCTGGCGAGCTGGCCGGTGCATTTCGTGCCGCGCGGCGCCACTGGCCGCATCGCCGCGCTGCAGGCGACCGACCTGGGCGAGGCCTATGCCGTGTTGGCGCGCCTGCCCACGCTGGCCCAGCAGCGCGAGGCCAACCTGGGCGGTGAACGCCTGTTCGCCTACCGGCATTACCTGCAGGTGTTGCGCGGCGTGGAGCATGCCGAGCAACCGGTGAAACCGGCGCTGCAGGTCCTGCTGCCGGACTGGGTGAGCCGCATGGGGGCCCACCTGTGCGATGTGTTCCGCTTCAGCCCGTTCAGCTATCGCCACTGGATCCTGCTGCAGCGCGACAACATGCCGGTGCCCAATGCGCTGCCGCAGCTGCTGGGCCGCGCGCCTGCGCCGGTGACGCACCGGCGCACCGCCCTGCGGGACGACTTCCGCCTCTCTTGATTGACGCCTGTCAGGGGCCGAGCAGCGCGTCCAGCTCGGGCCGGCTGAACCCGGCCGCCAGCCGCGCCGCGTCGTTGAAGGGCGGCTTCAGGCGCGGCGCCGAATGCTCGCGCGCCAGGCGGCGGTAGTGGCCCAGGGGCTCGATGCCCTGTTGCGCGCACAGCCAGCCGTACCAGCGGTTGCCCACCGCCACGTGGCCGATCTCGTCGCGCAGGATCACGTCCAGGATCTCCACCGCGCGCAGCGCGGCCGGTGTGCCCACCTTGCGCAGGCGCGCCTGCATGGGCGGCGTGGCGTCCAGGCCCCGGGCTTCCAGGGTGCGGGGCACCAGCGCCATGCGGGCGGTCACGTCGCCCTGGGTCCGCACGCACATCTCCCACAGGCTGCCATGCGCCGCGAATTCACCGTAGTGGTGACCTAGGCTCTGCAGGTGGGTCTGCAGCAGGCTGAAATGGATGGCCTCTTCGTGCGCCACGCGCAGCCAGTCGGTGTAGAAATCGGGTGGCATGCCGGGGAAGCGCCACACCGCGTCGAGCGCGAGGTTGATCGCGTTGAACTCGATGTGGGTCACGGCGTGCAGCAGCATCGCCAGGCCCGGTGGCGTGAAGGGCGAGCGCTGGGGCACGTCCACGGGGGGCAGCAGCACGGGCTGCTCAGGGCGGCCGGGCAGGGAGGCACCCAGGGCTGGTGTGAGGTGCTCGGTGATGTCCAGCACGGTCTGGCCGGCCTGCCAGGCCTCGAACAGCGCATGGGTGGCTGCCACCTTGAGGCCGGGGTCGGTGAGGCACAGGGCGTTCAGGGCCTGCGCGCGCAGGGAGACCGGGGACGGTGGCGACAGGGGCGCGGGGGCTTGCATCCCTACAATTCTAGGTTTCAGGAACGACGGAGACTTCCCCCATGGCGATTTACGAACTCGATGGTGTCGCACCCCGCATGGCCGACTCGGCCTGGGTGGCCGACAGCGCGCAGGTGATGGGCAACGTGGTGCTGGGCGAAAACAGCAGCGTGTGGTTCGGGGCGGTGCTGCGGGGCGACACCGAGACCATCACGCTCGGCGAGGGCAGCAACATCCAGGACGGCAGCGTGATGCACGCCGACGTGGGTTTCCCGCTGAGCGTGGGCAAGCACGTGACCGTGGGCCACCAGGTGATGCTGCACGGCTGCACCATCGGCGACGAATCGCTCATCGGCATTGGTGCCACGGTGCTCAACGGCGCGAAGATCGGCAGAAACTGCCTGGTGGGCGCGGGTTCGCTGGTCACCGAGGGCAAGGAATTCCCCGATGGCAGCATGATCATCGGCAGCCCGGCGAAGGTGGTGAAGTCGCTCACGCCCGAGCAGATCGAGGGCCTGCGCCGCAGCGCCGGGCATTACATCGAGAACGCCGCGCGCTACCGCCAGGGCTTGAAAAAGATCGCCTGACCCCGACCTGTTCCCCTTCGATTTTTTTTGATTTGACCCTGAAAGCCCCGCGTGTCCGAACTCCACAAATTCGTCTTTGAAGGCCTGCCGGTGCGCGGCATGCTCGTGCGCCTGACCGACGCATGGCAGGAAATCCTGCAGCGCCACCGAGACGCCGGGGGCTACCCCGCGGCGGTCACCGAGCTGCTGGGCGAGATGACGGCGGCGGCCACGCTGATGCAGGCCAACATCAAGTTCAACGGCGCGCTGATCATGCAGATCATGGGCGACGGGCCGGTGAAGCTGGCCGTGGCCGAGGTGCAGCCCGACCTGAGCCTGCGCGCCACCGCCACCGTGGTGGGCGAGGTGGCGGCCGATGCGCCGCTGTCGCACATGGTCAACGTCACCAACCAGGGCCGCTGCGCCATCACGCTCGACCCCAAGGACCGCCTGCCGGGCCAGCAGCCCTACCAGGGCGTGGTGCCGCTGTTCGGCGACCGGCGCGAGAAGCTCGAAAAGCTCAGCGAGGTGATCGAGCACTACATGCTGCAGAGCGAGCAGCTCGACACGCGCCTGGTGCTCGCGGCCGACGACAAGATGGCCGCCGGCCTGCTGATCCAGCGCTTGCCGCTGCAGGGGGTGGACAACCTCGCGGGTCAGTCGGGCGCGCGCGACGAGGACCAGATCGGCGTGAACGAGGACTACAACCGCATCGCGATCCTGGCTTCCAGCCTCAAGCGCGAGGAGCTGCTGAGCCTGGACGCCGACACCATCCTGCGCCGCCTGTTCTGGGAAGAGGACGTGCGCCGCTTCGAACCGCTCACCGGCGAGCAGGGCCCGCGTTTTGCCTGCACCTGCTCGCGCGAGCGCGTGGGCAGCATGCTGCGCAGCCTGGGGCGCGACGAGGTGGAATCCATCCTCGCCGAGCAGGGCCAGGTGGAGGTGGGTTGCGAGTTCTGCGGCGCCCAGTACCGCTTCGATCCGGTGGACGCCGCTCAAGTCTTCCTGCAACCGGCCCAGCAAGCGCCGGCCAGCGACCAGAAGCATTGACCCTCAGGGGCGTGACAGCAGGCCGGTGAACAGCCGGTGCTCGCAGCCGGGGTCGCTGCAGTTGTCGCATGACCAGGGCCGCAGGCCGTTGGCGAGGGCGGGGTCTTCCTTCACCAGCGGCCGGCCCAGCGCCGTGCCCACGGCGCGCAGGGCTTGTTGCAGGCGCGCGTCGCCTTGCCCGTACACCGTCTGGAAGGCGATGCCCGCGCCCTGCAACTCGTGGCGCAGCAGGCTGTCGGTGGCGTCGCGCACGGCCGGGCTGTCGCGGAACAGGCCGTCGGGCGTCCAGGGCAGGTCCAGGCCCATGAGCAGGGTGAGGTCGCAGGTCCGCTGTGCGGCGAGCGAGGGCGCGAGCAGGGTGTCGTCCTGGAAGTAGAGCGCGCTGTAGGCCGCGACCATCAGGGCCGTGGTGTCGGCGATCACCAGGTCCACACCGGGTGCGTGCTTCGCGCGGTCGATGAGCCGCGTCTGCTCGTCCGCGATGGCGGCCTGCTCGTGGGCGTGGGGGGCACGGCCACGCGCCTCGCACCAGGCGCGCAGGTGCTCGGGCACGCGGACCGCGCGCAGACCGTGGATGTCGTTGAGGTGGCGTTCGAGCGCCTGGGCCAGCGTGGACTTGCCGCTGGATTCGCCGCCGAGCAGCGCGACGCAGACCGCCATCGATCAGCGCTTGTTCTGCGCGATCTGCACGAAGATTTCGTTGGGCTTGACCATGCCCAATTCTTGGCGGGCGAGTTCCTCGACCATGTCCAGGCCCTGCTGCAGGTCGCGCACTTCGCTGAGCAACTGGTCGTTGCGCAACTGGGCCTCGCGGTTGGTCTGCTCCTGCGTCGCCAGGTGCTGCTTCATGCTCGCCACCTGGGTCACGCTGCCCCGCCCGAACCAGAGCTGCGCGTGCACGATGAAGAGCAGCGCGATCAGCAGGGCGGGGATGAAGCGGCGGGCCATGAAGCCGAAGCTTACTTCAGGTTGTAGAAGGCGTCGCGGCCGGGGTACACGGCCACATCACCCAGGTCTTCCTCGATGCGCAGCAGCTGGTTGTACTTGGCCATGCGGTCCGAGCGCGAGAGCGAACCGGTCTTGATCTGACCGGCGTTGGTGCCCACGGCGATGTCGGCGATGGTGCTGTCCTCGGTCTCGCCCGAGCGGTGGCTGATCACGGCGGTGTAGCCGGCGCGCTTGGCCATCTCGATGGCGGCGAAGGTCTCGGTCAGCGTGCCGATCTGGTTGATCTTGATCAGGATCGAGTTGGCGATGTCCTTCTCGATGCCTTCCTTGAGGATCTTGGTGTTGGTGACGAACAGGTCGTCGCCCACCAGCTGCACCTTGGCGCCCAGGCGTTCGGTGAGCACCTTCCAGCCGTCCCAGTCGCCTTCGGCCATGCCGTCTTCGATGCTGATGATGGGGTACTTGTCGACCCAGGTGGCCAGCATGTTGGTCCAGTCCTCGGCGCTGAGCACCAGGCCTTCGGCCTCCAGGTGGTATTGGCCGTCCTTGTAGAACTCGCTCGCGGCGCAGTCCAGGCCCAGGGCGATCTGCTCGCCGGCGGTGTAGCCGGCGTTGCCGATGGCCTCCAGGATCATCTGGATCGCGGCTTCGTGGTTGCGCCCGTTGGGGGCAAAGCCGCCTTCGTCGCCCACGGCGATGCTCATGCCCTTGTCGTGGATGATCTTCTTGAGCGCGTGGAACACCTCGGCACCCCAGCGGACAGCCTCGCGGAAGCTCGGCGCGCCCACGGGAATGATCATCAGTTCCTGCAGGTCCAGGTTGTTGTTGGCGTGCGCGCCGCCGTTGACCACGTTCATCATGGGCACGGGCATCTGCACCGCGCTCATGCCGCCGAAATAGCGGTACAGCGGCAGGCCGGCCTCTTCGGCGGCGGCGCGGGCCACGGCCATCGAGACGGCCAGCATGGCGTTGGCGCCCAGGCGGCCCTTGTTGTCGGTGCCGTCGAGGTCGATCAGGGTCTTGTCCAGGAAGGCCTGCTCGGAGGCGTCCAGGCCCAGCACGGCTTCGCTGATCTCGGTGTTGATGTTCTCCACCGCCTTGAGCACGCCCTTGCCGAGGTAGCGGCTCTTGTCACCGTCGCGCAGCTCGATGGCTTCGCGGCTGCCGGTGGAGGCGCCCGAGGGCACGGCCGCGCGGCCCATCACGCCGCTTTCCAGCAGCACGTCGCATTCGACGGTGGGGTTGCCGCGGCTGTCCAGGATTTCGCGGCCAACGATGTCAACGATTGCACTCATGGATTCACTACCTTTGGGTCAGAGACAGAAAGAAGAAGAAAGAAGGGGAAATCAGGTGTTGAAACGGTCTTCGAGGAAACCGTTCTTCTTGGTCACGGTGTCGAGCGCGAGCAGGGTTTCCAGCAGCGCCTTCATGTGCTTGAGCGGCACGGCGTTGGGCCCGTCGCTCAGGGCCTTGGCCGGGTCGGGGTGGGTTTCCATGAACAGGCCGGCCACGCCCACGGCGACCGCCGCGCGCGCCAGCACCGGCACCATCTCGCGCTGGCCGCCGCTGCTGGTGCCTTGCCCGCCGGGCAACTGCACGCTGTGCGTGGCGTCGAACACCACCGGCGCACCGGTCTCGCGCATGATGGCCAGGCCGCGCATGTCGGAGACGAGGTTGTTGTAGCCGAAGCTCGCGCCACGCTCGCAGGCCATGAAGCTGTCTTCGTTGAGGCCGGCTTCCTTCGCGGCCGCGCGCGCCTTGTCGATCACGTTCTTCATGTCGTGCGGCGCGAGGAACTGGCCCTTCTTGATGTTCACCGGCTTGCCGCTCTGCGCCACCGCGCGGATGAAATCGGTCTGGCGGCACAGAAAGGCCGGGGTCTGCAGCACGTCGCAGACCTTGGCCGCATCGGCGATGTCGTCCTCGCTGTGCACATCGGTGAGCACCGGCACGCCGAGCTCGCGCTTGACCTTGGCCAGGATCTCCAGGCCCTTGTCGCGGCCCGGGCCGCGGTAGCTGGTGCCGCTGCTGCGGTTGGCCTTGTCGAAGCTGCTCTTGAAGATGAAGGGCACGCCCAGGCTGGCCGTGATCTCCTTGAGCTGGCCCGCCACGTCCATCTGCAACTGCTCGGACTCGATCACGCAGGGCCCGGCGATCAGGAAGAAGGGCCGGTCCAGGCCGATGTCGAAGTCGCAGAGTTTCATGGGGTGCCTCTCCGTGGGGTGCTCAGGCCGCGACCGGGGTTTGGGTGCTCGTCTGGCCCTGGTGGACCAGCGCCGCCTTCACGTAGGCGTTGAACAGCGGGTGGCCGTCCCACGGGGTGGACTTGAACTCGGGGTGGAACTGCACGCCCACGTACCAGGGGTGCACCTTCTGCGGCAGCTCGACCATTTCGGTGAGCTGCTCGCGCTGGGTCAGCGCCGCGATCACCAGGCCGGCCGCGCGCAGCTGGTCCAGGTAGTTCACGTTGGCTTCGTAGCGGTGGCGGTGGCGCTCGGTGACCACCGGGCCGTAGATCTGGTGGGCCAGGGTGTCGGGGGCCACGTCGGAGCTTTGCGAGCCCAGGCGCATGGTGCCGCCCAGGTCGGAGCTGGCGCTGCGCTGCTGGATGCTGCCGTCGGCGTCCTTCCACTCGGTGATCAGGGCGATCACGGGGTGCGGCGTGTCGGGTTCGAACTCGGTGCTGTTGGCGTTCTTGAGGCCGGCGACGTGGCGCGCGTACTCGATGGTGGCGACCTGCATGCCCAGGCAGATGCCGAGGTAGGGTACCTTCTGCTCGCGCGCATAGCGGGCCGCGCAGATCTTGCCTTCGATGCCGCGCTTGCCGAAGCCGCCGGGCACCAGGATGGCGTCGAACGCGCCCAGCGTCTTGGCGACGTTGGCCGGCGAGATGGTTTCCGAATCGATGTAGTCGATCTGCACCTTGGCGTGGTTCTTCATGCCGGCGTGGCGCAGCGCCTCGTTGAGCGACTTGTAGCTGTCCGACAGGTCGACGTACTTGCCGACCATGGCGATCTTCACGATGTGTTTCGGGTGCTCGACCTCGTGCACCAGGTCGTCCCAGCGCTGGAGCTTGGCCGGGGGCGTGTTGATGCGCAGCTTGTCGCAGATCAGGCCGTCCAGGCCCTGCTCGTGCAGCATGCGCGGCACCTTGTAGATGGTGTCCACGTCCCACATGGAGATCACGCCCCATTCGGGCACGTTGGAGAACAGCGAGATCTTGGCGCGCTCGTCGTCGGGAATGCGGCGGTCGGCGCGGCAGAGCAGCGCATCGGCCTGGATGCCGATGGCGCGCAGCTCCTTGGCGGTGTGCTGCGTGGGCTTGGTCTTGAGCTCACCGGCGGCGGCGATCCAGGGCACGTAGCTCAGGTGCACGAAGGCCGAGTTGTTCGGGCCCAGGCGCAGGCTCATCTGGCGCACGGCCTCCAGGAAGGGCAGGGACTCAATGTCGCCCACGGTGCCACCGATCTCGACGATGGCCACGTCCACCGCGTCGGGCGTGCCGATGCCCGCGCCGCGCTGGATGAACTCCTGGATTTCGTTGGTGACGTGCGGGATCACCTGCACCGTCTTGCCGAGGTAGTCGCCCCGGCGTTCCTTCTCCAGCACCGACTGGTAGATCTTGCCGGTGGTGAAGTTGTTGGTCTTCTTCATGCGCGTTTCGATGAAACGCTCATAGTGGCCCAGGTCCAGGTCGGTCTCGGCGCCGTCGTCGGTGACGAAGACCTCGCCGTGCTGGAAGGGGGACATGGTGCCCGGATCCACGTTGATGTACGGGTCGAGCTTGATGAGGGTGACTTTGAGGCCGCGGGACTCGAGGAGAGCGGCCAGTGATGCGGAGGCAATGCCCTTGCCCAGGGAGGACACCACACCGCCGGTGACGAACACAAATTTGGTCATGTCTCGGGCGAGCCGGTTGCTCGCAGGAGGTGGAAATGGCGATTATAAAGGCCGCCTCTTCCCGGGCTATCCATGGGGTCTGTCGGGGTAGACCCGAACTGCTACATTGCGCGCATGAACGACCTCGCCGGAAAACACATCGTGCTGGGCCTCTCCGGGGGCATCGCCTGTTACAAAGCCGCCGAACTCTGCCGGGCGCTGGTCAAGGAGGGCGCGACGGTGCAGGTCGTCATGACCGAGGCGGCCGAACAGTTCACCACCGCGGTGACCATGCAGGCGCTGTCGGGCCGGCCGGTGTTCACCTCGCAGTGGGACGCGCGCCCGGGCAACAACATGGCCCACATCAACCTCAGCCGCGAGGCCGACGCCATCATGGTGGCGCCCGCGAGCGCGGACTTCATCGGCCAAGCTGGTGCATGGCCGGGCCGACGACCTGCTCAGCCTGATGTGCCTGGCGCGGCCGATCGATGGGGTGCCGCTGATCCTGGCGCCGGCCATGAACCGCGAGATGTGGGCCCACCCGGCGACCCAGCGCAACGTCAAGCAGCTGCGCGCCGACGGCGCCACCGTGCTGGACGTGGGCGCGGGCGAGCAGGCCTGCGGTGAAACGGGCGATGGCCGCATGCTGGAGCCTGACGAGCTGCTCTACGACCTCACCCGCTTCTTCCAGCCCAAGCCGCTGGCCGGCCAGCACGTGCTGGTGAGCGCCGGCCCGACTTTTGAAGCCATCGACCCGGTGCGGGGCCTGACCAACCTCTCCAGCGGCAAGATGGGGTTCGCCATCGCGCGCGCCGCCCACGAGGCGGGCGCCCAGGTCACGCTGGTGGCCGGCCCGGTGGGGCTGCCCACGCCGCGCGGCGTGGGGCGGGTGAACGTGAAGTCGGCGCTGAACATGCAGAAAAGCCTGGACCTGCTGGTGCCCGGCGCCACGGTCTTCGTCTCCGCGGCGGCCGTGGCCGACTGGCGCCCCGCGACATCGGCGGAACACAAGATCAAGAAGGACGGCTCGGGCGAGGTGCCCACGCTGTCGTTCGTCGAGAACCCGGACATCCTGGCCGCCATCGCGGCCTCGCCACGCGCGAAGAGCGGCGAGCTCTATTGCGTGGGCTTCGCCGCCGAAAGCCACGACCTGGAAGAGCACGCCCAGGCCAAGCGCAAGCGCAAGGGCGTGCCGCTGCTGGTGGGCAACATCGGCCCGGCCACCTTCGGCCAGGACGACAACGCGCTGCTGCTGGTGGACGAGCGCGGCATGAAAGAACTGCCCCGCGCGCCCAAATTGGTGCTGGCGCGCCAACTGGTGGCCGAGATCGCGCGCCGCCTGTCGTCCTAGGCTGGGTGGCCATGCGATCGATGGATGCGTCGGCGGGCGATGCGTTGCTGGCGGGCTTGCTGGGCCGCTTCTCGGTGGGCGCCAAGCACCTGGTAGAGCCCGCCCCTTCCCTGGAAGCGCTGCACCGCATGACCGAGGCCGCTCTGCGCGCGCCTGATCACGCCGGTCTGGTGCCGTTCCGCTTCGCGGCGGTGCGGGGCGACGCGCGCGAGCGCCTGGCCGACCTGTTCGAGCAGGCCGCTGTTCTGGCCGGGAAAAACCCGGCAGAGGCGTCGCTGGACCGTGGCCGTGCGCTGAATGCCCCGCTGCTGGTGGCGGTGATCGCGCGCATCGACCCTGCGCACCCGGTGCGCACGCCGCACGAACAGTGGATGACCGTGGGGGGCGCGCTCACCAACTTCCTCAACGCCGCGCACGCGCTGGGCTACGGCGGCAAGATGCTCTCGGGTGCCAAGGTGCGCGCCGCACCGGTGGTGGCCGCGTTCTGCGAGCCGGGGGAGCAGCTGGTGGGCTGGGTGGTGCTGGGCACGCCGCGCAAGGCGGGTTCGCCCAAGTTCAGCAAGCCCGATGCGGCCGAGGTGATGCGGGACTGGCCGTAGCCGGCGAAAAGCGATCCGGCGCCGGGCCGCCCCAAGCCGGATCAGCCTCCTCGGGGGCAGCGACCCGCGCAGCGGTGGAGCGTGGGGGCTACGATCCTGCGCCGGGCCGCCCCAAGCCGGATCAGCCCCCTCGGGGGGCAGCGACCCGCGCAGCGGCGGAGCGTGGGGGCACTTTCAATCCCACCAGGGCAGCAGGCGCTTCATCGCCGCGACCTCACCGCAGTGGTCGGTGGCATAACCGGGCAGGGCGTTCAGCCGCTCCTGCCAGGCCCGGCTGCGCAGGCTTTTCAGCAGGCGCTGCATGGCCGGCTGCTCCAGCGCGCTCTTGAGGCACACCAGCAGGTAGCGCTCCTCGGTCAGGGGCACGAAGTCCAGGCCGCGGGAGCGCGCGGCGTACTCGGTGCCCAGGCCCACGTCCGCGCTGCCGCTGCGCCACCGCCTGGGCCACGGCCGCGTGCGAGCTTTCCACGTTGTGGTAGCCCACGATGTCCATGGGCAGCAACGTGGCCTGGGCCAGGAGCTCGTCGAGCAGCAGGCGCGTGCCGGTGCCGATGGCGCGGTTCACGAAGCGCGCCTGCAGGCGCGAGACGTCGGCAATGTCGCGCAGGCGCAGCGGGTTGTCCGGCGCCACCATCAGGCCCTGTGAGCGGCGCGCGAAACCGATGATCTTGTGCAGGCCGGGCTTGAGCAGGGGCCGGTAGGCGCGCGCGCTCAGGCTGCCAGCGGCGGCGAAGGGCTGGGTGTGGAAGCCCGCGAGCTCGCAGCGCCCTTCGTTGAGCGCGCGGATCGCGTCCACGCTGCCGCAGAAGCGGATGTCCAGGTGCAGGGGCGGCGCGGCGTTGCCCGCGTGATGCTGCAGCTCGGTGAGCGCGTGGTCGTGGCTGGCGTAGAGCGTGAGCACGTCGGCCGCACTGGCGTGCTGGCCTTCGTCGAAGGCCATGGCGAAGGCGCGCTCCAGCTCGGCGCGCAGGCTCTCCATCTGCGGGCCCAGGCGCGCCTGGGCGAGCCGCTCGGCCATCAGCAGGCGTTCGCCAAAAGGCGTGAGGCGCGCGGCCTGCCCGCGTTCCCAGAAGATCAGCGCCTGCCCCAGGCCGGCTTCCCAGTCTTTCAGCTGGCCCCACACGTGGCGGTACGACAGGCCCAGCTCGCGCGCCGCGCCCGAGATCGAGCCGCTGCTGCGCACGGCGTGCAGCACGTCCATCATGGGATTGCGCAACTGCACGGGATGGGACGAGCGCTCCGGCGTCGGTGACGTCAGTGTGTAGGAGAGCTCGATTTTTCGCATGGACGCCGAGTTTGCACCAAACCACGGGCGGGTCCGGCGAGCGGGCGCCCTATGCATTGAATTTCATACCGCGTCATTACGTACTCTCGATTCAGGAGCACACCCGTAAGCTCGATCGAACATATGAACACATTTTCAGACAGCCTGGCCACGGCGCTGCGGCTGATTCTTTCGGGCGACCCGGGCCTGTGGGCGGTGGTCATGCGCTCCCTGGCGGTCAGTGCCACGGCCTGCCTGCTGGCCTGCGGCCTGGGCCTGGTGCTGGGCGCCTGGCTCGCGGCCGCGCGCTTCCCCGGCCGGGGCGCGGTGCTCACCGTGCTCAACACCTTCCTGGCCATCCCCTCGGTGGTGGTCGGCCTGGTCATCTACCTGCTGCTCTCGCGTTCGGGGCCGCTGGGTTTCCTGGGCTGGCTGTTCAGCTTCCAGGCCATGGTGCTGGCGCAGACGGTGCTGGTGTTGCCGCTGGTGACCGCGCTCACGCGCCAGGTGGTGGAAGACGCCGACCGCAGCCATGGCGAGCAGCTCGCCTCGCTGGGCGCCGGTGCCGCTTTCCGAAGCCTGCTGCTGGCCTGGGACGAGCGCTACGCGCTGCTCACCGTGCTGCTGACCGCCTTCGGCCGTGCCGTGTCCGAGGTGGGCGCGGTGATGATCGTGGGCGGCAACATCGAAGGTTTCACGCGCGTCATGACCACGGCCATCGCGCTCGAGACCAGCAAGGGCGACCTGCCGCTTGCGCTGGGACTGGGCGTGGTGCTGCTGCTGGTGGTGCTCCTGCTCAACGCCCTCGTGTCGCTGCTGAGCCGCTGGCGCGAGCGCGCCGACGGTGCGGCCAGCGCCGCGCCGCCGCTGGTGGCGGCATGAGCGGCTTGCCCGTGACCGCGCGCCGCGCCGTGGCGCCTGCCCCCTGTTTCGAGCTGCGCGGCGTGCAGGTGCACCTGGGCCCGGCCGCGCGCCTGCAGGCCTTGACGGACGTGTTCCTGCGCATCGAAGAGGGCGAGCGCGTGGCGCTGGTCGGCGCCAACGGCAGCGGCAAGAGCACGCTGCTGCGCACCCTGCACGGGCTGCAGCGCCCCAGCGCGGGCGAGTTGCACACGCCCGCGCACCAGCGCGCTGCGCAGTGCTGTTCCAGCGGCCGCACATGCTGCGCATGAGCGCGCGGCGCAACATCCAGCTCGGTCTGTGGCTGCAGGGCGTGCCCGCGCGCCAGACGCGCGCGCTGGCCCTGCAGGCGCTGGAGCGCGTGGAGATGGGCCACCTGGCCGAGCGCAACGGGCGCGCACTCTCCGGCGGCCAGCAGCAGCGCCTGGCGCTCGCGCGGGCCTGGGCGTTGCGCCCGGCCGTGTGGCTGCTCGACGAGCCCACCGCCAGCCTGGACCCGCACGCCAAGCGCGAGGTGGAGGCGCTGATCGCCGAGTTCACCACCGCCGGCCAGCGCGACGTGGCCGGCCAACCCACGGGCAAACCCACCACGCTGGTCTTCAGCAGCCACAACCTCGGCCAGGTCAAGCGCCTGGCCAGCCGCGTCGTGTATCTGGAAAAGGGCCGCCTGCTGGCGGACCTGCCCGTGACCGATTTTTTCAACCACGATCTCCTGCGGTCCCTGTGCCCGCAGGCCCATTTGTTTGTCCAAGGAGAAAGCCTGTGAAAACCACCTTCCGCCACCTCACCCTCACCGCCGTGCTGGGCACCGCCGGCCTGCTGGCCAGCGCCGGTGCGCTCGCCCAGAGCATCGTGGTGGCCTCCACCACCTCCACCGAGCAGTCGGGCCTGTTCTCCTTCCTGCTGCCGGAGTTCAAGAAGGCCAGCGGCATCGACGTGAAGGTGGTCGCGCTCGGCACCGGGCAGGCGATCGACATGGCGCGCCGGGGCGATGCCGACGTGCTGTTCGTGCACGACAAGGTGGCCGAAGAGAAGTTCGTCGCCGACGGCTTCTCGGCCAAGCGCCAGGAGGTCATGTACAACGACTTCGTGCTGATCGGCCCCAAGGCCGACCCCGCGAAGACCAAGGGCGACGACATCGTGGCCGCGCTGAAGAAGATCGCCAGCACCAACACCGAGTTCATCTCGCGCGGCGACAAGAGTGGTACGCACGCGGCCGAGCTGCGCTTCTGGAAGATGACCGACACCGACGCCAACAAGGGCAGCGGCTACAAGGAATGCGGCTGCGGCATGGGCCCGGCGCTCAACATCGGCGCCAGCAGCGGGGGCTATGTGCTGTCCGACCGCGGCACCTGGCTCAACTTCAAGAACCGCGCCGACCTCGCGGTGCTGGTGGAGGGCGACAAGCGCCTGTTCAACCAGTACGGCGTGATGCTGGTGAGCGCGGCCAAGCACCCGCAGGTGAAGACGGCCGAAGGCCAGAAGTTCGTGGACTGGGTCACCGGCCCGGCCGGTCAGGCGGCCATCGCCAGCTACAAGATCGGCGGCGAGCAGCTCTTTTTCCCCAACGCGGCGAAGTGAAGCGTGATGCACCGCGCCAGCCTGACGGCCGTTGCCCTGGCCACGCTGATCGGTTGTGCCTCGCCTGAGGTTGCGCCGATGAAAGAACCCCTTCAGGTCTACGCCGCCGGCAGCCTGCGCGAGGTGCTCACCGAGATCGCGCGCGATCACGAGATGCGCACCGGGCAGAAGATTGCGTTGACGTTCGGCGCCTCCGGCTTGCTGCGCGAACGCATCGAGAAAGGCGAGGGCGCGATGGTGTTCGCCTCGGCGGATACCCAGCATCCCCAACGCCTGGCCGCCGCGGGAGGCTGGGCGCCGCACACCGTGTTCGTTCGCAACAGCCTGTGCGCACTGACGCAGGCGAACGTGAACGCCACGCCGCAGACCTTGCTGCGCCACCATGCTCAACCCGGCGGTGAAGCTGGGCACGTCCACGCCCAAGGCCGATCCGTCGGGCGACTATGCGTGGGAGTTGTTCCGCAAGGCCGACCAGGTGCGCGCTGGCGCCTACGCGGCGCTCGACGCCAAGGCCCTCAAGCTCACCGGCGGCCCGGATTCGCCCAAGCCGCCTGCCGGCCAGGGCACGTACGCCTGGGTGATGGACCAGAGCCAGGCCGATGTGTTCCTGACGTACTGCACCAACGCCGTGGCGTCGCAGAAGGAAGTCCCGCGCCTGAAGGTGGTGCCAGTGCCGGTGGAATTGCAGGTGGGGGCGTCGTATGGTCTCACGGTGCGGCAAGGGGCTCCCGCGCAGGCCGAGGCCTTCGCCAAGGCCCTGTTGGCGCCGCCCGCGCAAGCCACGTTCGCGCGTTATGGCTTTGGAAAACCCTGAACATGCCCACCCGCGCCGGCGCGATCTGCTGATCGCAGCCGGCCTGGGCGCCTGCCTGCCGGCGGGGGCACAGGCCACGCGCAGCGTGGTCGACGGCGCCAACCGGCGCGTCAACGTGCCGGCGCGGGTGCAGCGCATCTTCCCGGCCGGTCCGCCGGCGGCCATCTGGCTCTACACGCTCGCGCCCGATGCGCTCATCGGCTGGCCGCGCGCCAACCGCGGCCCCGAGCTCGAGTTCCTGCTGCCCGGCATCGGCAACCGGCCCGAGGTGGGGCGGCTCACCGGGCGCGGCAACACCACCAACCTTGAACAGCTGCTGGCGAGCAAGCCCGACCTGATCGTGGACGCCGGCTCCACGCGCCAGACCTTCGTCGAACTCGCCGACCGCATGCAGGCGCAGACCGGCATTCCCTACGCGCTGCTCGACGGCCGGCTGGAGGCCACGGCGCAGGGCTACACCCTGCTGGGCGAACTCACCGGGCGCACCGAGCGCGCGGCGCGGCTGGCCCGCTACACCGCCGATACCTTGCGCACGGTGCGCGAGCGCGTGGCGCGCGCGACCGCACCACCCCGCGTGTACTACGCGCGCGGCCCCGAGGGGCTGGAGACCGGCCTGGGTGGATCCATCAACGTCGAGATGTTCGAGGCCATGGGCATCCGCCACGTGGCCGCCGGCCTGCAAGGGGGCCTGGCCACGGTGTCGATCGAACAGGTGCTGGCCTGGGACCCCGAGGTGATCGTCACCATCGACCAGAGCTTCGCGCAGACCGTGCACAACAACCCGCTGTGGCGCGGCGTGAGCGCGGTGAAGAACGGGCGCGTGCACCTCTCGCCCAAGCTGCCCTTCGGCTGGATCGACTTCCCACCCAGCGTGAACCGGCTGCCGGGCCTGTGGTGGCTGGGCAGCAAGGTGTTTCCCGCGCTGTTCCCCGAAGACCTGGGCGCGATCACGCGCGAGTTCTACCAGCTGTTCTACCAGGTCGAGTTGACGCCAGTGCGGGTGCAGCGCGTGCTCGCCGGCCGGGACTGAACATGAAAGGCGGCGGCCTCTGGGCGGGGGCGGTGCTGCTCGCGGGCCTGCTGCTCGCGCTCACGCAGGGCCGCATCGATATCCCGCTCGGCGACCTCGTGCAATGGGCGGCCGCCCTGCTGCAAGGCGCGCCCGCGCCCAACGACCAGGTGCAGACCATCGTGCTGCAGGTGCGCGGGCCGCGCGCGCTCGCCGCCCTCGCGGTGGGCGCGGCGCTGGCGGTGGCGGGCGCGGCCTTCCAGGGCCTGTTCCGCAACCCGCTGGTCTCGCCCGACATCCTGGGCGCCTCGGCCGGCGCGGCGCTCGGCGCGGTGCTGGGCATCTTCTTCTCGTTCGGCGTGTTCGGCATCCAGATGGCCGCGTTCGTGGGTGGCCTGCTCGCGGTGACGCTGGTGTACGGCGTGGGCTCCACCGTGCGGCACGGCGACCCGGTGCTGGTGCTGCTGCTCGCGGGCATCGTCATCGGCTCGCTGCTGGGCGCGGGCATCGGCCTGGTCAAGGTGCTGGCCGACCCCTACAACCAGCTGCCCGCCATGACCTTCTGGCTGCTCGGCAGCCTGGCCGGCGCGCACGCCAACGACTTGCCTTCGCTGATCGGGCCGGTGGCGCTGGGCACGGTGTTGCTGTTGCTGCTGCGCTGGCGCATGGACGTGATGTCGCTGCCCGAGGAGGAGGCGCGTTCGCTGGGCGCGCGCACCACCGGCCTGCGCCTGCTCATCGTCGCCGCCGCCACGCTGGTCACGGCCGCGAGTGTGGCGGCCGCCGGCATCGTGGGTTGGGTCGGGCTGGTCGTGCCGCACCTGGCGCGCTTTCTGGTCGGGCCTTCGTTCGTGCGCCTGCTGCCCACCTCGGCCGTGCTCGGCGGCGGCCTGCTGCTGCTCATCGACACGCTGGCCCGCACCCTGGCACCGGTGGAGATCCCGCTGGGCATCCTCACCGCGCTGATCGGTTCGCCGTTCTTCATCGTGCTGCTGCGGCGCGCCTCCCGGGGCTGGACATGACGGAGGCCCTGCTGCACGCCGACGGCCTGAGCGTGGGCTACCCGGGCCGCGTGGTGGGCGCGGGCCTGTCGCTGGAGCTGCGCGGCGGCGAGGTGCTCGCGCTGCTCGGCCCCAACGGCTGCGGCAAGACCACGCTGCTCAAGACCGTGCTCGGCCTGCTGCCCGCGCTGGCGGGCTCGGTGCGGCTGCAGGGCCGCGCGCTCGCGGCCTGGCCCTTGGCCGAGCGCGCGCGCGGTGGTGGCCTATGTGCCCCAGGGCCAGGCCAGCACCTTCGGTTTCACCGCGCTCGAGATGGTGCTGATGGGCCGCACCGCGCACCTGGGCCTGATCGCGCGGCCTGGCGCGAAAGACCGCGCCATCGCGTTGCAGGCGCTGGAGCGCCTGGGCATCGCGCACCTGGCCGCGCGCTCGGTGCACGAGGTCAGCGGCGGCGAACGCCAGCTGGTGCTGATCGCCCGCGCGCTGGCGCAGCAGCCGCAGGCCGTGCTGCTCGACGAACCCACCGCCAGCCTGGACTTCGGCAACCAGGGCCTGGTGATGCGCGCCATCCGCACGCTGGCGCGCGAAGGCCTGGCGGTGCTGTTCACCACGCACGACCCCAACCAGGCCCTGCGCTGCGCCGACCGCGCACTGCTGATGCGCGAAGGCCAGGTGCTGGGCGAAGGCGCGGTGGGGGCGGTGATCGAGGCCGAGGGCCTGCGCGCGCTCTACCGCGCGGGGGTGCACCAGGTGGACGACGCGGGGGGTGGTCTGCCGGTGTTCCTGCCCGAGTTCGAGACCGCTCAGGCCACGAAGCGGTAGCCGATGCCGGTCTCGGTGACCAGGTGGCGCGGCATCGAAGGCTGGGCCTCGATCTTCTTGCGCAGGTTCGCCATGTGCACGCGCACGTAGTGCGAGTCTTCCAGGTGGCCGGGGCCCCACACGGCCTTGAGCAGTTGCGCGTGCGTGATCACGCGGTCGGGCTGCGAGGCCAGGTGCGTGAGCAGCTTGTATTCGATGGGGGTGAGGTGCAGCGCCTCGCCCGCGCGCTCCACCACGCGGCGCACGAGGTCGATGCGCACCTCGCCGAACACGATCTGCGGCGCGCCGCCCGGCGTCTGCTGCTGGTGGCGGCGCAGCTGGGCGCGCACGCGCGCGCCGAGTTCACCCGCGCCGAAGGGCTTGACGAGGTAGTCGTCCGCGCCCGCGTCGAGCGCGGCGATCTTGCTGGCCTCGGCGCTGCGCGCCGAGAGCACGATCACCGGCATGGCCGACCACTGGCGCAGTTCGCGGATGAGGTCCACGCCGTCGCCATCGGGCAGGCCCAGGTCCAGCACCACCAGATCGGGCCGGCGCGTGCCGGCCTCGATCAGGCCGCGCTGGTAGTTCTCGGCCTCGTGCACGGTGTGGCCCTCGGCCTCCAGCGCCAGGCGCACGAAGCGGCGGATGTGGGCCTCGTCTTCGACGATCAGGATCTGGCTGCCGGCGGTGCTCATGGCGGGGGCGCGTCCTCGGTGTGCGTGCCCAGGTCGGCGGGCGGTGTGCCCCGGGGCAGGGTGATGACGAAGCGGGCGCCCGGCACGGCGCCGCCCGACTCGCGGTTGTGGCCCTCGATGGTGCCACCATGCGCCTGCACGATGGCGCGGCAGATCGCCAGCCCCAGGCCGACGCCGGGCAGGGCGCTCTCGCGCTGGCCGCGTTCGAACTTCTCGAACACGCGCGCCTCGTGTCCCTTGGGCAGGCCGGGGCCGTGGTCGTCGAGCAGGATCACCACGCTGTCGCTGCGCTCGCGCGCCGCGATCTGGATGGCGCTGCCCGCCGGCGTGTACTTGGTGGCGTTCTCCAGCAGGTTCACCAGCACGCGCTCGATCAGCACCGTGTCCAGGTGCAGCAGGGGCAGGCCGTCGGGCAGGTCCACGCGGATGTCGCGCCCGGCCAGCAAGGGCCCGCAGGCGGCGAGCGCGCTGCCCACGACCTCTTCCAGCGGCTGCCAGGCGCGGTTGAGCTGCACCGCGCCGGCCTGCAGGCGGGCCATGTCGAGCAGGTTGTTCACCAGGGCGTTCATGCGCTGGGCCGATTGCCGCATCGCGCTGGCGACCTCGCGCTGCGCCTCGCCGAGCGCGGGTGGTGTGAGTTCGAGCGCGTCGGCCAGGCCCACCAGCGAGGCCAGGGGCGTGCGCAGGTCGTGCGAGATCGCCGAGAGCAGCGAGTTGCGCAGCCGCTCGGACTCGATCTGCACCGTGCTGCTCTGCGCCACCTCGATGTAGTGGATGCGCTCGAGCGAGATCGCCAGCAGCGAGGCGCAGGTCTGCAGCAGGCGGCGCTGTTCGATGCCCCAGGGGCGCCCGCCGGGCGGCTCGATCACCAGCACGCCGCGCACGCGCATGGGCGCTTTCAGGGGCAGCACCAGGCTGGCGCTGGCGGGCAGGGTGTCGGTGCCGCGCCCGGCTTCTTCGCCGCGCTCGAAGGCCCATTGCGCCACGGCGGTGTCCACCGGCGCGCTGCCGCCGTCGAGGGCCTGCAGCCGGTCGTGGTCGTCGGCCACCAGCAGCGCCGAGCGCGCGCCGAACTCGCCGGTGAGAAAACGCGCGCCGATCTCGGCCACCTGCGTGGCCAGCAGCGCGGCCGAGAGGTCGCGCGACATGTCGTACAGGCTGCGCACGCGGTGTTCGCGCTGGGTGGCGGCCTCGGCCTGCTGCTTGAGTCCGGCCGTGAGCTGGCCCACCACCAGCGCCACCACCAGCATCACGCCGAAGGTGACGAGGTATTCCACATCGCTCACCGCGAAGTTGTGGAAGGGCGGCACGAACAGGAAGTCGAACAGCCCCACGCCCAGGAAGGCGGCGAGCACGGCCGGCCCGCGGCCCAGCACCAGGGCCACGCCGACCACCACGAGCAGGAACAGCATGACGATGTTGCTGCGCTCCAGCACGTCGCGCAGCGGCATCGCGAGCAGGGCCATGAGCAGGCAGGTGGCGGCGGCCCAGAGGTAGCCGCGCCAGCGGCCCTCGCCGGGTTCGGCGCGCGCGGCGGGCGGGGTGTCGTCGGGCGCCGCGGGCAGGCCGACCTGCACCAGGTCCAGGTCGTCGGCGCGCTCGGCCACCCGCTCGGCCAGGCTGCGCTGCCAGGGCCAGCGGCGCGCGCGGCGGCGGCCGAGCACCAGGCGCGCCAGGTTGTGTTCGCGCGCGTGGCGCACCAGGGCGGTGGCGGCGTCGGTGGAGGACAGCGTGGCGGTGCTCGCGCCCAGCGATTCGGCCAGGCGCAGGGTGCGCTGCGTGGCCTCGGCCATCGGGCGCCCCGGGGTCTCCACGTGCACGGCGTGCCAGGGCACGTCGAGCTGGGCGGCCATGCGCGCCGTGCTGCGCACCACCTTCTCGGCGTGCGCGCCCGGCCCCACGCCGGCCAGCAGGGCCTCTCGGTTGGGCCACACCGGCTTGTCGGCACCGCCGCGCCGGTAGGCGCGCATCTCGTCGTCCACCCGGTCGGCGGTGCGGCGCAGCGCGAGTTCGCGCAGCGCCAGCAGGTTGCCCTTGCGGAAGAAGTTGGCCGCCGCGCGTTCGGCGCGCTGGTCGTCGCCCTGCGGCAGGTAGACCTTGCCGGCCTTGAGGCGCTCCAGCAGTTCGTCGGGCGGGAGGTCGACCACCACCACCTCGTCGGCGTCGTCGAAGAAGTGGTCGGGTACGGTCTCCCAGACGCGGATGCCGGTGATGCCGCTGACGATGTCGTTGAGGCTCTCCAGGTGCTGCACGTTCATGGTCGACCAGACGTCGATGCCGGCCACCAGCAGCTCCTCGGCGTCCTGCCAGCGCTTGAGGTGGCGCGTGCCGGCCACGTTGCTGTGGGCCAGCTCGTCGAGCAGCACCAGGGCCTGGCCGGGGTGCTGCGCGCCGAAGGCCAGCGCGGCGTCGAGGTCGAACTCGTGCAGCTGGTGGCCCCGGTAGGCCACGGCCTGCAGCGGCAGGCGGGGCAGGCCGCGCGCGAGGGCCTCGGTGTCGGGCCGTCCGTGCGTCTCCACCACGCCGATGGTGACCGGCGTGCCCTGGGCCAGGGCCGCGCGCGCGGCCGAGAGCATGGCGTAGGTCTTGCCCACGCCGGCCGAGGCGCCGAAGAAGATCTTCAGGCTGCCCCGGCGCGCGCGGGCTTCTTCCTGCTGCACCCGCGCAAGCAGGGCATCCGGGTCGGGGCGGGAGGAATCGGGCATGGGGTGGCGGGGCCGGCGCGTCAGGAGGGGTCGCGCGGGTGGCTGCCATTGTCGCCCGAGCGGCGCTTGCGCTGCCGGGGGCGCTGCGCCCCGCGCGCCACCAGCCACCAGGCCAGCAGCAGGGGCAGCACGATGGCCCCGAACGCAAGCACCGGTTCCAGCCAGCCGCCGCTCATGGCCGCGGCGCGTCGAGCGCGAGGTTGAGCGCCAGCACGTTCACGCGCGGCTCGCCCAGGAAGCCGAACAGGCTGGTCTCGGTGTGCTGGTCCACCAGCGCGTTCACCTGCTCGGGGGCGAGGCCACGCGAGCGCGCCACCCGCGCCACCTGGTAGCGCGCGCCGGCCAGGCTGATGTGCGGGTCCAGGCCGCTGGCGGAGGCGGTGACCAGGTCCACCGGCACCGGCGCCGTGTTGCCCGGGTCGGCCGCGCGCAAGGCGTCGATGCGGGCCTTCACGGCCTCGGCCAGCGCGGGGTGGTTGGGGCCGAGGTTGGAGCCGCTGGAGGCGCCGGCGTTGTAGGCCATCGGCCCGGTGGCCGAGGGGCGGCCCCAGAAGTGCCCGGCCTGAGTGAAGGGCTGGCCGATGAGCTCGGAGCCCACGGCCTGGCCCTGGCGCTCGATCAGGCTGCCGTTGGCCTGGTGGGGGAACACCGCCTGCGCCACGCCGGTGACGAAGAAGGGGTAGAGCAGGCCGGTGACGAGGCTCAGCAGCACGAACAGCACGAGGGCCGGGCGCCACACGGGATCGGATTCGGAAGAGGGCGTTGTGGGGTTCATGACAAATCCTTGGGGGTGTTCAGGCGAAGCCGATGGCCGAGAGCAGCAGGTCGATGGCCTTGATGCCGATGAAGGGCACCACGATGCCGCCCAGGCCGTAGAGGGCCAGGTTGCGGCGCAGCAGCGAGGCCGCGCCGACCGCGCGGTAGCGCACGCCCTTGAGCGCCAGCGGGATGAGCACGACGATGATCAGCGCATTGAAGATCACCGCCGAGAGGATGGCCGAGTCGGGGCTGGTCAGCCGCATCACGTTGAGCGCCGAGAGCTGCGGGTAGGTGGTGACGAAGGCCGCGGGCACGATGGCGAAGTACTTGGCGATGTCGTTGGCGATGCTGAAGGTCGTGAGCGAGCCGCGCGTCATCAGCATCTGCTTGCCGGTCTCCACGATCTCGATCAGCTTGGTCGGGTTGCTGTCGAGGTCGACCATGTTGCCGGCCTCCTTGGCGGCCTGCGTGCCGGTGTTCATGGCCACGGCCACGTCGGCCTGGGCCAGCGCGGGCGCGTCGTTGGTGCCGTCGCCGGTCATCGCACCAGCCGGCCCTGGGCCTGGTGTTCGCGGATCAGCCTGAGCTTGGCCTCGGGCGTGGCCTCGGCCAGGAAGTCGTCCACGCCGGCCTCGGCGGCGATCGCCGCGGCGGTGAGGCGGTTGTCGCCGGTCACCATCACGGTCTGGATGCCCATGCGGCGCAGTTCGGCGAAGCGCTCCTTGATGCCGCCCTTGACCACGTCCTTGAGTTCGACCACGCCGAGCACGCGGTCGCGGTCGCTCACCACCAGCGGCGTGCTGCCGCGGCGCGAGACCTCGTCCACCGTGGCCTGCACGTGGGAGGGGAAGGCGCCGCCCAGCGAAGCCACGTGCCGGCGGATCGCATCGGCCGCGCCCTTGCGCAGCGTGCGGCCCTGGGGCAGGTCCACCCCGCTCATGCGCGTCTGCGCGGTGAAGTGCACGAAGCTCGCGCCCAGGGCCTCCACCTCGCGCTCGCGCAGCTGGAACTTCTGCTTGGCCAGCACCACGATGCTGCGGCCTTCGGGCGTCTCGTCGGCCAGCGAGGCGAGCTGCGCGGCGTCGGCCAGGGCGGCCTCCTGGACGCCGGGTGCCGGCAGGAAGGCGCTGGCCTGCCGGTTGCCCAGCGTGATGGTGCCGGTCTTGTCCAGCAGCAGCACGTCCACGTCGCCGGCGGCTTCCACCGCGCGGCCCGAGGTGGCGATCACGTTGGCCTGCATCAGCCGACTCATGCCGGCCACGCCGATGGCGCTGAGCAGGCCGGCGATGGTGGTCGGGATCAGGCACACGAGCAGCGCGACCAGCACCACCAGGCTCACCGGCTGCCCCGCGCCACTGGCCTGCACGCTGAAGGACGAGAAGGGCAGCAGCGTGGCGACCACGCCGAGGAACACGATGGTCAGCGCCACCAGCAGGATGGTCAGCGCGATCTCGTTCGGCGTCTTCTGCCGCTTGGCGTTCTCCACCATCGCGATCATGCGGTCCACGAAGGTCTCGCCGGGGTTGACCGAGACGCGCACCACGACCCAGTCGGACAGCACGCGCGTGCCGCCGGTCACGGCCGAGAAGTCGCCACCCGATTCGCGGATGACCGGGGCCGACTCGCCGGTGATGGCGCTCTCGTCCACCGAGGCCACGCCGTCGATCACCTCGCCGTCGGCCGGCACCGTGTCACCGGCCTCGACCAGCACCACGTCGCCCTTGCGCAGCTGGTCGGCCTCGATCGGCAGCCACGCCATGGACGTGCGGGGCACGCGCCGGTCGTACTGCACATGGCGGTCCAGCCGCTTGGCCCAGGTCTGGCGCTTGAGGCCGCGCAGCGCGGCGGCCTGCGCCTTGCTGCGGCCCTCGGCCAGGGCCTCGGCGAAGTTGGCGAACAGCACGGTGAACCACAGCCACAGCGCCACCGCGATGGTGAAGGCCTCGGGCCGGGCGAAGGCGAGCGCGGTGGTGAACGCGCTGCCCACGTAGACGACGAACATCACGGGGTTGCGGCGCTGCACGCGGGGGTCGAGCTTGCGAATCGCGTCGAGCAGGGCCGGGCGCACCAGCGCCGGGTCGAACAGGGTCAGGGTTGTGCGGGTCATGGTGATGGGGCTTTCAGCGGGCCCACAGCAGCAGGTGGTCGGCCACCGGGCCGAGCGCCAGCGCGGGCACATAGTTCAAGAGGCCGACCAGCAACACGGTGCCGATCAGCAGGGCCACGAACAGCGGGCCGTGGGTGGGCAGGGTGCCGTCGGTGGCGCCGGCGCGCTGCTTGGCGGCGAGCGAGCCGGCCATGGCGAGCACCGGCACGATCACCCCGAAGCGGCCGAACACCATCGCCAGGCCCAGCAGCACGTTGTAGAACGGCGTGTTGGCCGACAGGCCGGCGAAGGCGCTGCCGTTGTTGTTGGCGGCCGAGGTCAGGGCATACAGCACCTCGGTGAAGCCGTGCGCGCCCGGGTCCTGGATGCCCGCGCGCCCGGCGCCGGCCATCACGGCCACGGCGGTGCCCACGAGCACCAGCAGGGGCGTGACCAGGATGGCGATGGACACCATCTTCATCTCGTGCGCCTCGATCTTCTTGCCCAGGTAGGCCGGCGTGCGCCCGATCATCAGACCGGCGATGAACACCGCCATGATGGCGAACACCAGCATGCCGTAGAGGCCCGCGCCGACGCCGCCGAACACCACCTCGCCCAGTTGCATGAGCACCAGCGGCACCATGCCGCCCAGGGGCGTGAAGCTGTCGTGCATGGCGTTCACCGCGCCGCAGCTCGCGGCGGTGGTGACCACCGCGAACAGGCTGGAGGCGTGGATGCCGAAGCGCACTTCCTTGCCTTCCATGTTGCCGCCCGACTGCAGCGCGCTGCTGG
Organism: Hydrogenophaga sp. UC242_50; assembly: GCF_042697355.1. NCBI lineage: Bacteria > Pseudomonadati > Pseudomonadota > Betaproteobacteria > Burkholderiales > Comamonadaceae > Hydrogenophaga > Hydrogenophaga sp. UC242_50. Next base: position 4,262,036 of record NZ_CP170553.1, on the reverse strand, counting down.
CCTGGTCGGCGCCGAGCGCGGCGAGCACCGGGTTGCCCTGCTGCTCGAACGCGGTGGCCGCGACCACGAAGGCCACGAACAGCAGCGCCATCGCGGCGAGCACGGCCCAGCCCTGGCGCGGATCGCCGACCATGCGGCCGAAGACGAAGCACAGCGCCGCCGGGATCAGGAAGATGGCCAGCATCTGCACGAAGTTGGACAGCGCCGTGGGGTTCTCGTACGGGTGCGCGGAGTTGGCGTTGAAGAAGCCGCCGCCGTTGGTGCCCAGCATCTTGATCGCGAGCTGCGAGGCCACCGGCCCCATCGCCAGGGTCTGCGCCGCGCTGCTGTGCGCCTCGGTGAGCGCCGGCTGGCCTTCGGCGCCGGGGGTCGAGGTTTCCCAGGTGACGGTCTCGACCGTCTTCACCTCGGTGTAGGGCGAGAGGTTCTGGATCACGCCCTGGCCCGCGAAGAACACCGCCAGCACCAGCGACAGCGGCAGCAGCACCCACAGCGTGGCGCGCGTCAGGTCCACCCACACGTTGCCGATGGACTGGGCCGAATGGCGCGAGAAGCCGCGCACCAGCGCGACCACCACCACGAGGCCGGTGGCGGCCGACAGGAAGTTCTGCACCGTGAGGCCCAGCATCTGGGTGAGGTAGCTCATGGTGGACTCGCCACCATAGCCCTGCCAGTTGGTGTTGGCGATGAAGCTGATGGCGGTGTTGAAGGCCGAGTCGGGCGTGACCGCGCCGAAGGTCTGCGGGTTGAGTGGCAGCACACCCTGCAGGCGCTGCAGCGCGTACACCGCGAGCAGGCCCAGGCCGTTGAACACCAGCAGGCCCAGCGCGTAGCGCAGCCAGCCGGATTCGCGCTCGGGTCGCACGCCGGCCAGGCGCCACAGCGGCGCCTCGATGCGCTGGCCGAGCGCGAAGCGGCCGGCCATCACCGCGTCGATCGCGCGCGCCAGCGGCCAGGCCAGCGCGAGCAGCAGCGCGAGGAACACCGCCAGTTGCAGCCATGCCATCGCGCTCATGAGAAGTCTTCCGGCCGCAGCAGCACGGCCACCAGGTAGATCAGCAGCCCGCCCGAAAGCGCGGCCGCCAGCAGGGTCCAACCGCTCATAGGAGTACCTCCGCGCGACGCGCTGCGGTGCGAGCTGGCTTGGGGCGGCCCGGCGCGGCGCTCATGCGCGCCCCCCGCCGGTGGGTTGCAGGCGCTGGCAGAGCAATGCCAGGCCCCAGACGAGCAGGCCGCAGGCAGCGGCCAGGCCGAGGTAGATGAAGTCCATGGGGTTCTCCGTTCAAGACAGTCCACCGATGCTAGGAACGGGGGCGTCAAGACGGGCGCAAGACTGCGCGGGCCGGTATCAAGAAAGCATCAAGACCGGCGGTTGGGCTTGTCGCATTTATGGCCTATGCTGGCGTGGCGCGCCTCCACACTGGCCAGGCGGGCCTTTTTCAACGGAAACAAGGAGAACACCATGGGATTTTTCAGCAACATCCTCGAGAAGCTCGGCATGTCCAAGGCCGCGGAGGCCCCGGTCATCACACCGCCCACCGTGCCCACGGCGCCTGCTGACGCACCGGCACCCGCGCCGGCCGCCGCGCCCGCCGTCGCATCGATCACCATGGTCGACGTGATGGCCTTGATGGAGAAGAAAGCGGCCGCCAACCCGCAGAAGCTGAACTGGAAGACCTCCATCGTCGACCTGCTCAAGCTGCTGGACCTCGACAGCAGCCTCGAGGCGCGCAAGGCGCTCGCCAAGGAGCTGTATTGCCCCGACGAGCTGATGGGCGATTCGGCCAAGATGAACATGTGGCTGCACAAGAACGTGCTGGCCCACATCGCCGCCAACGGCGGCAACGTGCCGAAGGAACTGTTCAGCTGATCCGCTGAACCGGTGCGGCAGAAACGCCCCGCTTGCGGGGCGTTGTCGTTTCGGGCATGAAAAAGCCCCGCCGAAGCGGGGCCGCGGAGCCGGGCCCGGGGGCTTCAGGGCACGATGTTGAGCTGGTACAGCGCGTAGAAGTTGGCGTACTCCCGCCCGGCGACGTCGCGGGCCGAGAGGTGCAGGCCACTCAGGCGCGAACCCGCAGCGAAGGTCGGGCCGCCATTGAAGCAGTGGTCGTCCGTCACGCTCTGCTGCGAGCAGGGCACGACAGCCTGGCGCGCCGTCGATCGCACCTCGACCGAATCGGTGAAGTTGGCGTTGCTGCCCGTGCGCGGCGAGCGCCCGAACATCGTGATCTGCGTGGGGGGCAACTGGCCCGTGCCCACACTCCAGCCGTTGCCGCCGCCTTCCGAGGAGATGTCGCCGGGGTCGCCGGCGACGAACACGATCTGTCCCGCGTCCTGGACGCCGGCCGGCTCGGTGCCCGACCGGATTTCGGCGATCAGGGCCGGCGTCAGCTGCGCGAGGCCCTGCGTGCGGAGTTCGGCGATGGTGAGGGCGCGGGCGCGGTTCTTGTAGTACTGCACCTCGGGCACCAGGGTGTCGTCCTGCGGCGTGGCCGGGTCGTTGACGTTGAGGTAGTACTCGAACCGCCAGCTGCCCTGCGACTTGGCGCTGGCCAGGCTGGCCTCGGTGCGGTCCGGATCGGCCACGAAGAACAGCGTGGGGTCGACGTCGCGCGGATGGGGGCGCGACGTGTTGCCATCCACGTACTCGCTGCGCAAGCGAACGAAGCTGGTGCCGGAGACCACGGGCCCGGGCTTGACCAGCCCCAGGAAACTGGAGTTGCCGCTCGGTTGCAGGGTGAGGACCGAACCGGTCGGCGTGGTCACGACGACGCGGTTGAAGAGCGGACCCTGGTTGCCCGGGCGCTGGCGGTTGCGCAACGTCCAGCACGTAGCCGGTGCTGAAGTAGTCGTAGGCTTCCTGGCCCAGGCTGATGAAGTTGCGCCGCTGCTGGTAGGCCGCGACGCGGCCGGGGAAGCGGTACTGGTTGCCGATCAGCCGCAGCTTGCCGTCCACCGTGCTGGTGCGCAGCACGAAGCTGTCGTAGGACTCGCTGCCGTCAGGGCTGGTGGTCTTGTAGCCCACGACGATGTCCTTGTCGGCATTGTCGCGGGTGAATTCGTAGTTGCCCTGGTTGAACACGACACCGACGGCGTTGGGGTTGAAGAGGCTGGCGAAAGCGCCGCTGCTGCCCACCGTGCCACCGTTGTTCCTGAAGAGTGCGGGGTCGTTGTTGTGGAACACGTCGAGGCAGGCGGCCGCCAGCACGGTGCTGGGCGCCGCCGCGCGCTGGTTGGCCGGCAGGGCATAGCAGGCGGTCAGCGCTTGAAGGAATTGGGTGATCTTCGCGGAGGTGCCTTCGGCGATGAGCGTGGTCGGATCGATCGCGGGCAGGGGCGCGACGGTCGTCGTGTTGCTGCTGAAGCTCAGGCTGATGGGTTGCTGGCCATCGGGCACTTCCTGCTTGACCGAGATCTCGATGTTGGTGGTGGTCGAGCTGGCCGGCAGGAAGGTGATGTTGACCGAGTCCAGCAAGCGGTCGTAGCCGGTGCCGTCGGTGCTGAAGGTGCCTGTCAGCGGATTGAAGCCGGTCGTGCTGGTGGCCGTGAGCAACGGCGCCAGGATGGCCTGCACCTCTGTCACGGTGGCGGCCACGGCCTGCGCCGAGATGACCGCATTGCCCGCGGCCAGTTCGCTGGCCAGCTTGCCCGGGTCGCCGGAGGGCGACAGGCGCGAGGCGATGAGCGTGGTGATCGGCGTGATGTTGGCGGTGGTCGCGCTGGCCGAAGCGATCACGCTGACCAGCGTCTGGGTGGCCCCGTTGGCGTCGGTGCGGTTGCGCCACCAGCACGAAAGGCGCCACGGCCGCCGCGTCCAGCGGGATGCTGTAGGTGCCGTTCGCGCCGACGGGCTGGCTCTGGCCCACGGTGACGCCGCGGCTGTCGACGACGGTGATGACGGCGCCTGTGAAGGCCGCGCCGGTGGCGGCCACGCCGCTGACGGTGAGGCCCACCGGGGCGGTGACGGTGCCGCCGCCCCCTGCGCCCGAGTTGACGCCGCTGCCGCCGCCGCAGCCCGCCAGTGCCAGCATCAACAAGCCCGCGAGGGCATACCGTCTGTAGTCGTTTCGCATGCAATCTCCATGTGTTCGTGGGACAGTGGCCCGGGATCCCTGGACCCAGGCACCGGCATTGGAGGTCTGGCGGCGACAAATTGCATCCCATGAACATGGGGTTCGAGGCGTTCCTGGCCTGCGTGGCGTGCCGCTTTGCACGGTCGGCGCCCGCTTTCTGGGTATGCTCGAAGGAGCCCGCGCGCAATGTGTCCAACCCGCGGGCCGCTGGAGACCGATCCCGATGTGGCGTGTGCTGATCGTCGAAGACGACCCCGAGATGCGGGGTTTTTTTGAGTCCTGCGTGGCCCGCTCGCCGGCCTTGACGCTGGCCGGTTGTGTGGGCACCGTGGCGCACGCCAAAGACTGCCTGACCCGTCCAGGCCTGGACGTGGACGTGCTGCTGACCGATCTGGGCCTGCCCGACGGGTCCGGTCTGGAGGTCATTCAGCAGGCACGCCTGACCCACCCCGCCTGCGAGACCCTGGTCATCTCCATGTTCGGCGACGAGGACAACGTGCTGGCCAGCATCGAGGCCGGCGCGCTGGGCTACATCCACAAGGACGCGGCACCCGAAGACATCGCCCAGACCATCCTGGAGATGAAGGCCGGCGGCTCACCGATCTCTCCCATGATCGCCCGCCGCGTATTCGCAAGTACGCCACCCGCCAGGCCGTCGTCCCGCCCCCCGCCGCCGCGCCGCCGCCGGTCGAACGCCCGCCCTTGTCGCGCCGCGAGCAGGAGGTGCTCAGCCTGATCGCCCGAGGCTTCTCGTACCAGGAAATCGCTGTCCTGCAGGGCGTGAGCGTGCACACGGTGCAGGCGCACATCAAGAGCCTGTACAGCAAGCTGGCGGTGCATTCCAAGATGGAGGCGGTGTTTGAAGCCACGCGCATGGGCATGTTGCCTCGGCATGACTGAGGGCATCGGGTGGCGCTGGCTGGTGTGCCTCAGTCTGGCCCTGGGCCTGACGGGATCGCTGCACGCCGATGATCGGGAAACGCCCCATCACCCCGCATTGGAGCTGCGCGAAGCCCAGGCCACCGTGGTGGTGGACGATCGCATCGAGCAGCGCCTGCTGACCCTGCCTTACCACTGGGACCGGCACCATCCCGGCCGAGCCGGCCGGGCGACCTTCGACCTGAGCTTCACCTTGCCCGAGGTGCCGCAGGAGCCCTGGAGCATCTACCTGCCCCGGCTGGGCAACGCCTACGAAATCTGGCTTAACGGCATGCGGGTGCAGCACGAGGGCGACATGCTGCGGCCCAACGGGGCCGACTACGGACAGGTGCCTCGCATGGCGCCGCTGCCCGCAGGCCTGCTGCAGCGACACAACACCCTGCAGGTGCGGGTGCGCGCCGACGTGGGCCGCCGGGGTGGGCTCTCCACCGTCTGGATCGGGCCACGGGAGGCGGTCGTCGCGAAGTACGCCGAGGCCCATCGCTGGCGGGTGACGGGCTCGATGGTCGTGGTCGGCTTCAGCCTCCTGGTCGGGCTGATCTCGCTGTCCCTGTGGGTGACTCAGCCCGACCTGTCCAACACGGTTCACCAGCGGCGCGACCCGCTGTACCTGTATGCCGGCCTGGCCGAACTGTTCTGGGCGGTCCGCGTCGGCGATGTGCTCATCGAGAACCCGGTGCTGGCCTGGCCCTGGTGGGGCGTTGTGCCGGTGGTGGCGCTCGCGGTCTGGAGCTGGAGCATGGGGCTGTTCTGCATGAACGTGGCGCGCTGGGAGAATCGGCCGGCCGGGCGCCTGATGGCCACCTGGCTGACCGCCCTGATGCTGGCCAGCGGGCCCATGGCGATCTGGGCGCTGGGCTTTGGTCACCCGCTGGCGCTCACGGCGTGGTACGCGGCGCTGGGCCTGACCTTCCTGTTGTTCGGTGCGGTTTTCCTGGGCCAGGCGCTGCGTGGCGCCAGCATGCCTCACCGGGTGGTGGCGCTGGCGGTGCTGCTCAACGTGGCGGTGGGGTTTCGCGATCTCTACGTGTTTCGCATCGACCCGACCTACGCCGACAGCAGCCTGATGCGGTATTCGTCGGTGGTGTTCGGCCTGGGGCTGGTCTACATCGTGATCGAGCGGTTCCGGCGGGTGTCGGCCCAGGTGCGCGACCTCCTGAACACCCTGGCCGCGCGGGTGAGCGAGAAGGAGCGCGAGCTCGCCGAGACCTACCGGCGGGTGGAGCAACTGGCCCGCGAGCAGGAGCGCACCTTCGAGCGGACCCGCATCCTGCGCGACATGCACGACGGCGTGGGAGCCCACATCAGCTCGGCGATCCGGCAGCTCGAGTCGGGCCGGTCCAGCCAGCAGGAGCTGCTGCAGACGCTGCGCGACTCGCTGGATCAGCTCAAGCTGTCGATCGACGCCATGAACCTGCCGCCGGGCGACGTGACGGCGCTGCTGGCCAACCTGCGCTACCGCCTGGAGCCTCGCCTGCAGGCCAGCGACATCGCGCTTCGCTGGGCGGTGGAACTGATCGAGCCGCTGCAGCGGCTGGACGCCGGCGCGATGCGCCAGCTGCAGTTCATGGTCTTCGAGGCCTTGTCGAACGTGCTGCAGCATGCGCAGGCAACCGAGCTGTGCATCGAAGCCGTCGCGGCCGAGCAGGGTGTGCGCCTGCGCATCGTGGACAACGGCCGAGGGTTCGACGCCACCGTGGCGTGGCGCAAGGGACTGCTGGCGATGCGGGAACGCGCCCGCGCGATCGGCGCGGTGCTCTCTCTTCAGAGCGCGCCGGGTCGCACGGTGGTCGAGATCCAGTTGTCCTGACGGTTCGGCGGACGCATCTCACCCCGCCAGGTTGCGAAAGAAGTAGCGCGCCAGCGCCACCCAGAAGTCGCCCCCGGAGTGCTGTTGCCACAGCAACGAGATGTCGGCGAAGCCCTTGTGGAAGATCATCGCGAGCATGCCCGTGAGGCCCAGGATGCCCACCACCTGCAGGGCGGTCTTGAAGCGGGCGTCGGGGTCTTTGTCGGGCATGCCCTGATTATGGCGGCCCGAGCTGGCGCAGCACCTCGGCCTGAAAGTCCGCGCCTTGTGCCTGCGCCATGAAGGCCGGGATCGAGCCCTCGAAGCGCACCGTGCCCTGGTGCAGCAGCATCAGGCGGTCGGCACCGTGCACTTCCTCGATCAGGTGGGTGGCCCACAGCACGCCCATGCCCCGTGCGCGGCACAGCGTGCGCACGGTGTCGAGCAACTGCTGGCGCGAGGCCGGGTCCAGGCCCACGGTGGCTTCGTCCATCAGCAGCACGCGTGGCTCGTGCAGCAGCGCGCGCACCAGCTCCACCTTGCGCCGCGTGCCGCCCGAGAGGCTGCGCACCACGGCGCGCGCCTGTTCGCCCAGGCCCATGGCATCGAGGTGCGCCGCGATGCGCTCGCGCGCCTGCGCGCGCGGGAGGCCGTGCAGGTCGGTGTGGAACAGCAGGTTGGCCATCACCGACAGGTCCAGGTCGAGCGCGCTCTGCTGGAACACCACGCCCAGCCCGGCCAGCGCGCGGCTGGGGTGGCGGCACATGTCGTGGCCCAGCACCTCGATGCGGCCCTGGTCGGGCGTGAACAGGCCGGTGAGGAGTTGCAGCAGCGTGGACTTGCCCGCGCCGTTGGGACCGAGCAGCGCGAGCACCTCGCCGGCCCGCAGTGCCACGTCCACGCCTTTCAACGCGGGCTTGCCGGCGTAGGCCTTGTGCAGGCCGCCGGCCTGGAGCAGGGTGGTGGGGTTCATCCCGTCGCTCCCATCGGCCGGGCCAGCAGGTTCATGCGCTGCAGCAGGCGTTTCTCGCGCTCCACCGTGTCGCGCACGGCCTGCCGGTAGTCGCGGGTGTTGAGGTAGTCCAGTGTCTGGTCGTAGCGCGCCAGCTCGCGCAGGTGGCGCTCGCTCTGCATCGCGCGGGCGAAGGCGTCGTGCAGTTTCCGCACCACCGGCTCGGGTGTGCCGCGCGGCGCGGCCAGACCCCAGGGCGAGGTGTAGACCGATTGCGGGTAACCCAGCTCGCGCAGCGTGGGCGCGTCGGGCCAGCGCGGGCTGCGCTGCGCGCTGAAGATCGCGAGCACGCGCATGCGGCCCTGGTCCACCCAGGGCGCGAAGCCGGTGGAGTTCACGCCCGCCATCAGCTGGCCGCTGCGCACCGCGAGCATCTGGTCGGCGGTGCCCCGGTAGGGCACGTGCACATAACGGATGCCGCGCTGCAACAGGATCTCTTCCATCGCCAGGTGGGCGGTGGTGCCGATGCCGGTGGAGCCCAGGATGAGTTCGCCCGGGTGATCGCGCGCCCAGTCGAGCATCTCGGGCAATTGCCTCCAGGGGCTGGTGCTGGGCACCAGCACGCCGAAGGTGGTGCCCGAGACCTGCACGATGGGGCTGAGATCCGTCACCGGGTCCCAGGGCACGGGGTTCATGAGCGCGTGCCGGTACACAGTGATGGGCACCTGGCCGATGGTGTGGCCGTCGGGCTCGGCGGCCTTGAGCAGCGGCGCGACCTGCGTGCCCGCCGCGCCGGGCCGGTTGATGACCACGATGGGCTGGCCCAGCAGGGACTCGGCTTCCTCGCACAGGATGCGCAGCGTGAGGTCGGTCGCGCCGCCGGCGGGCCAGGGCACGATGAGCTGCAGGGGCCGGATGGGCCAGGCCGCCGTGCTGGCCAGCGACGGGCCCGCCGAGGCCGCCAGCGCCAGGCCCCAGGCCAGCGCGCGGCGGCGTGTCACAGAACAGTGTTCCTTGCTGGAACAGTCGGGAGGGCCGTGGGGCAGTCGGGTCATGCGGTGCGGGCCTGCGAAGCCGTGTGGTCTCAGGGTTTGTCCGTAGCGATCGGGTCGCCAACGGGGTGTTTGGGGCAGGTCAACGCAATTTCCATTCCCCCACTGGCGCTGGCATCGAATTTGCGGAACAAGGGCAGCGGCGCCACCCGGGTGACCGCTGTGCCACCCACAAGACCCCTTCAGGAGACACCGACATGACCCGCCCGCTTCGCCTGCTCACCCTTGCCACCCTGCTGGGCTGTGCCACCCTCGCCATGGCCCAGGGCAAGGTGTATGTGTCCAGTGAGAAGGACAACAAGCTCTATGTGTTCGACGCGAAAGGCGAGCGCCTCGCGGCCATCGACGTGTGCAAGCGGCCGCGCCACATGATGTTCAATGCCAGCCGCAGCCAGCTCTACGTGTGCTGCGGCGACAGCAACCAGCTTGGCGTGGTCGACACCGCCAGCGGCAAGATGACCGGCACTGTTCCATTGGGGGACAGTCCCGAGATCTTCGACCTCAGCCCCGACGGCAAGACGGTGTACGTGTCGATCGAGGACGAGAACGTGATGGCCGCCTACGACCTGGCGAGCAAGAAGCCCCTGTTCGAGGTGAAGACCGGTGGCGAGCCCGAGGGCGTGCTGATCACGCCCGACGGCAAGTTCGCCTACGTCACCTCCGAGGTCGCGAACGTCGTGCACGTCATCGACCTGGGCCAGAAGAAGGTGATCAAGAACATCAAGGTGGGCAAACGACCGCGCCGCTTCGTGCTCGCCGCCGGTGGCGCCGAGCTGTGGGTGAGCAACGAGCTCGACGCCACGGTGAGCGTGGTGGACACCAGGGACCACAGCGTCAAGGGCACGGTGAAGTTTGCGGTGAAGGGCATGCGGGAGGCCGACATCACCCCCGTGGGCATGGCGCTGAGCCCGGACGGCAAGACCCTGTGGGTGGGCCTGGGCCGCGCCAACCACGTGGCCGAGGTGGACGTGCGCGACGCGCACCGTGGGCCGCCAGGTGCTGGTGGGCAAGCGCGCCTGGGGCCTGACGGTGCACCCCGACGGCAAGACGTTGTACGTGACCAACGGCCTGTCGGACGACATGACCCTGGTGGACACGGCCGGCGCCAAGGCGGTGAAGACGGTGGCCGTGGGCCGTGTGCCGCACAGCGTGATCGTGGCGCCCTGATGTGGAAAGCCCCGCTGCTCGCGCTGGCCGCCTTGCTCGGTGCGCCGTCGGTGCACGCCGCCGCGGTCAAGCTGACGGTGGCTGTGGTCTCGCTGGCCGATGACGCGCGCTACGCGCCGCGCCGCCTGGAGCGCGCCTACCCCGGCCACCCGCAGGGCCGGGCGGTGCAGGGCGTGCGGCTCGCGCTGGAAGACGCGGCGTTCGAGCTGGACGCCGCCGGCATCGAGCTCGCGCTGCGCGAGGTGGTGCTGCCCGATGCGGCGGCGCTGCCCAAGGCCCTGGCCGAGCTGAAGGCGGCGAAGGTGCAGCACCTCGTGGCCGACCTGCCGCTGGCCGAACTGCGCCAGCTGGTGCAGAGCGCGCCGGCCGCGCTCGGTGGTGCCATGGTGTTCAACACCGGGCTGGACGACGACAGCCTGCGCGCGCAGGGCTGCGCCGCGCACCTGCTGCACACCCTGCCCAGCCGCCACATCGCCAGCGACGCGCTGGCGCAGTACCTGGCCGCGCGCAACTGGCGCAAGGTGTTGCTGCTGCAGGGGCCGGAGCCGGCCGACCTGCTCATGGGCGAGTCCTTCACCCGCGCGGCCAGGCGCTACGGCCTGAAGATCGTGCAGAGCAAACCCTTCAAGCTCACCGGCGACCCACGCGAGCGCGACCTGGCCAACACCCGGCTGCTCACCGGCGAGCGCGAGCACGAGGTGGTGGCCGTGATGGACGCCGACGGCGAGTTCGCGCGCACACTGCCCTACGCCACGCAGTGGCCGCGCCCGGTGGTCGGTGCCAGCGGCCTGGTGGCCAGCGCCTGGCATGCGCAGTGGGAGCGCAACGGCGGGCCGCAGCTCTCGCGCCGTTTCCAGAAGCTCGCGCAGCGCCCCATGCGGTCGCACGACTGGTCGGCCTGGGTGGCGGGCCGCGCGGTGGCGGCGGTGCTGGTGGACGACCCCAAGGCACCGCTGGCGCAGCAGTTGAAGAAGCTGCGCGGCGGCAGCGTCTTCATCGACGGCTTCAAGGGCCCGCGCCTGTCCTTCCGCGCCTGGGACGGGCAGTTGCGCCAGCCCGTGTTCCTGAGCCACATCGACGGCGTGGCGGGCGTGGCGCCGCTCGACGGCGTGCTGCACCCCAAGGACGTGCTGGACACGCTGGGCGTGGACGAAGCGGAGACCGCATGCCGGCAACGCCCCTGAGCCCCCTGGCCGCGCCATCGCTGCCGCTGCACCTGGCGCGCGCGCTGCGCGCCGTGGTCGGTCGCGAGCTGGGCCGCTTCCTGCGCCAGCCCACGCGCCTGGGCTCGGCGCTGGTGCGCCCGCTGCTGTGGTTCGTGGTGTTCTCGGCCGGCTTTCACAACGTGTTCGGCGTTGGCCATCATCCCGCCCTACGAGACCTACATCGAGTACCAGGTCTACATGGTGCCGGGCCTGCTGGGCATGGTGGCGCTGTTCAACGGCATGCAGAGCTCGCTCTCCATGGTGTACGACCGCGAGATGGGCGTGATGCGCCTGCTGCTCACCGCGCCGCTGGCGCGCGGCTGGCTGCTGGCCTTCAAGCTCCTGGGCAGCACCGTGCTCTCGGTGCTGCAGATGGCGGTGTTCCTGCTGATCGCGCTGGCCTTCGGCGTCGAGCTGGCCTGGGCGCATCTGCCGGGCCTGTTGCTGGCCATGGCCTGCGCCGCCGCGATGCTGGCCGCGCTGGGGCTCGTGCTTTCGGTGTACGTGAAGCAGCTGGAGAACTTCGCCGGCACCATGAACTTCGTGATCTTCCCGATGTTCTTCATCAGCCCTGCGCTGTACCCGCTGTGGAAGCTGGAGGAATCGGGCGCCTACTGGCTGCTGAAGATCGCGGAGTTCAACCCTTTCACCCACGCGGTGGAGGCCATGCGCTTTGCCATGGTTGGGCAGTTCAACGCCGTGGCCTGGGCCGTGGTGCTGGGGTGCACCGCCGTGTTCTTCGTGCTCGCGCTCTGGGGCTACGACCCGCAGCGCGGCTTCATCCGCCAGAAGGGCGGGGGCTGAGCATGCTGCGGCGCCGAACCTTGCTCTGGGGCGGCCTGCTCGGCGCGCCGCCGCTGTGGGCTGCCGCCGAAGACCGCACCGGGGGCGACCCGCTGGGCTCCATGCAATGGCCCACGCTGCGTCGGCAGTACCTGCGCGATGCGCCCATGGTGTTTTCCGAGGCGGTGACGGTGCGCGGCCCGGCCTTCGCGGACGACGCGATGAACGTGCCGCTGCTGGTGGACGCGCGCGGCCTGGCCCGCACGGGCGGCGGTGTGGCGCGCATCCTGGTGGTGGTGGACCGCAACCCGGTGCGCGAGGTGTTGGCCTTCGAGCCCTTGCGCGCGCTGCCCATGCTGGCGTTCCGCATCCGCATGGAACAGGCATCGCCGGTGCGCGCGATGGTGCAGACGGCGGACGGCCGCTGGCACGTGGGCGGCACCTGGGTGCAGGCGGCCGGTGGGGGCTGCACGGTGCCCGGCGCCACGCGCGCCGACGGCTCGTGGAGCCGCACGCTCAACCAGGTGCAGGCGCGCTTCTTCCCGAATGTGATCGAGGGCAGCCGTCGCCTGCGCGTGCGCGTGATGCACCCGATGGACACCGGCCTGGTCGCGGGCATCCCCGCGTTCTACATCGAGCAGCTGCAGCTGGTGGACAGCGCGGGCCAGGCCTGGTGGCGCCTGGCCCTGCACGAGCCGGTGTCGGAAAACCCGCTGCTCACCTTCGAGCTGCCGCCGCAGCACGTGGGCGGTTTCCGCCTGACCGGGCGCGACAACAACGGCAACCGCATCGATGCCGAGGTGCCCGCGTGACGGTGCGCGGCGCGCTGGCCTCAGCGGCCCTGCTGTTCGCGGCCATGGTCCACGCGCAGCCGCAGCCCGACGTGGCGCGGCTCGACCATGGCCTGCGGCCGCGCCAGGTCGCCGAACACACCTGGGTGATCGAAGGCGCGGTGGCCGACTTCTCGCGCGCCAACGGCTGCAACATCATCAACACCGCCTTCATCGCCACGGGCGAGGGCGTGGTGGTGGTCAACACCGGTCCTTCGCGCGGCTATGGCGAGCAGCAGCGCCGCGCCATCGAACAGCTCACGCACGAACCGGTGCGCCACGTGTTCAACCTCAACCTGCACCCCGACTACTTCTTCGGCAACCAGGCCTGGGCCGACCGCCCCACGCAGGCCCTGGCCGGCAGCATCGCAGGCATGAAAGCCGAGGGCGCGGCCTACGCCGACAACCTCTACCGCCTGTGCGGCGACTGGATGAAAGGCACCGAGCCCACACCGGCACGCGAAGCCATCGAACCGCGCACGCTGAGCCTGGGCGCACACACGCTGGAGCTGCGGCGCCTGAGCGGCCACACCGGCGATGACCTGGTGCTGATCGACCACCGCACCGGGGTGCTGTTCGCCGGCGGCCTGGTGTTCGCCGAGCGCGTGCCCACCACGCCGCACGCCGACCCCGCCGCCTGGCTCGCCAGCCTGGACACGCTGGCGCAATGGCTCACCGCGGGCGAGGTGCGGCAGGTCGTGCCCAGCCACGGCCCGGTGCACAGCGGGCCGGTGGGCGTGCAGCAGACGCGCGACTGGCTGCGCTGGCTCACCACGCTCATGCAGGCGAGCGCCGAACAAGGCCTGGACCTGAGCGAGCTGCTGCGCACGCCCGTGCCCGCGCGCTTCGCCGGCTGGGCCGCGCAGCCCGCCGAGCTGCACCGCAGCCTCGTGCAGTGGTACCCGCGGTACGAACAGCGGGCGCTGGATTCGCGCGCGCGCTGAACCCTGTTGCAGGGGTTGATTCGTTTCTGAACAGTGTCACAGCCGCGACCCGCCGCGAGGCCCGGGCGTGGCGCATTTCAGGCCGGAAAACCGCTCGAAAACGCTGGCATGGATGTTGCCATTTGCTGTCTGTGCAAACCCCGACGGCCGCAGGGCCGGGTGTTCACGGGCGGCCGGGCATGGTGCTCGGTCGCAGGCATCACACATCCACGAACGAGCAGGAGACACACTGTGAAACGCACCCTATTGAGCCTGATGATTCTGGCCGCCACCGCCCACGTGAGCGCCCAGGGCGTGACCGACGCGATGATCGCCGACGACGCCAAGACCCCCGACAACGTGTTGAGCTGGGGCCTGGGCACCCAGGGCCAGCGCCATTCCACGCTCAACGGCATCACCGAGCGCAACATCAACAAGCTCGTGCCGGTGTGGTCCATGTCGTTCGGCGGCGAGAAGCAGCGCGGCCAGCAGTCGCAGCCGCTGGTGCACAACGGCAAGATGTTCGTCACCGCGTCCTACTCGCGCATCTACGCGGTCAACACCAAGACCGGCGAGAAGCTCTGGAAGTACGAACACCGCCTGCCCGAAGGCATCATGCCCTGCTGCGACGTGATCAACCGCGGCGCCGCGCTGTACGACAACCTGGTGATCTTCGGCACGCTCGACGCGCAGCTGGTCGCGCTCGACCAGAACACGGGCAAGGTGGTGTGGCGCGAGAAGATCGACGACTACGCCGCCGGCTACAGCTACACCGCCGCGCCCCTCATCGCCGAAGGCCTGCTGATGACCGGTGTCTCGGGCGGTGAGTTCGGTGTGGTCGGCCGCGTGGAAGCACGCGACCCGCGCACCGGCAAGATGGTGTGGACGCGCCCCGTCGTCGAAGGCCACATGGGCTACAAGGACGGCAAGGAAAACGGCATCACCGGCACCACCAACGCCACTTGGCCGGGCGAGACGTGGAAGACCGGCGGCGCGGCCACCTGGCTGGGCGGCACCTACGACGCCAAGACCGGCCTGGCCTACTTCGGCACCGGCAACCCCGGCCCCTGGAACAGCCATGTGCGCAAGGGCGACAACCTGTACTCGGCCTCGACCGTCGCGATCGATGTGAAGACCGGCAAGATCGTCTGGCACTACCAGAGCACGCCCAACGACGGCTGGGACTACGACGGCGTCAACGAATTCGTCACCTTCGACATGGACGGCAAGCGCATGGGCGCCAAGGCCGACCGCAACGGTTTCTTCTACGTGAACGACGCGGCCACCGGCAAGCTGGTCAACGCCTTCCCGTTCGTGAAGAAGGTGACCTGGGCCACCGGCATCGACCTCAAGACCGGCCGCCCCAACTTCGACGACACCAACCGCCCGGGCGACCCGACCGCCGCCGGTGGCGACGGTGCCAAGGGCAAGGCGGTGTTCTCCGCGCCGGGCTTCCTGGGTGGCAAGAACCAGATGCCCATGGCCTACAGCCCCAAGACCGGCCTGTTCTACGTGCCCACCAACGAATGGGGCATGGAGATCTGGAACGAGCCCATCACCTACAAGAAGGGCGCGGCCTTCCTGGGCGCGGGCTTCACCATCAAGCCGCTGTTCGACGACCATATCGGATCGCTGCGCGCGATCGATCCCAAGACCGGCAAGGTGGCCTGGGAAGTCAAGAACAGCGCGCCGCTGTGGGGCGGTGTGCTCACCGCCGGCGACCTCGTGTTCTGGGGCACGCCCGAGGGTTACCTGAAGGCCGCCGACGCCAAGACCGGCAAGGTGGTGTGGCAGTTCCAGACCGGCTCCGGCGTGGTCGCGCCCCCCATCACCTGGACCGAGGGCGGCGAGCAGTACGTCAGCGTGGTCTCGGGCTGGGGCGGTGCCGTGCCGCTGTGGGGCGGTGAAGTGGCGAAGAAGGTCAACTTCCTCGAACAGGGCGGTTCGGTCTGGACCTTCAAGCTCATGAAGTGATGTGGTGTTGGGGGTGGCGTGGCCCAGGCCATGCCACCCCTTTTTTCTGTCCCTTCTTTCCTTCCTTTCTCCGGTGCCCGCCATGCGTTACCTCCTGATCCTCCCCACTGTGCTGGCCGGCCTGGCCCAGCACGCCACCGCCGCCGACCTGGCCGCCGTGGAACTCGCCAAAGCCAATGGCTGCTACACCTGCCACGCCAACGCCGACAAGGTGGTCGGCCCGGCCTTCAGCGCCATCGCGGAAAAATACGCGGGCGACAAGGACGCCGCGGCCTCGCTCGCGCAGTCGATCCAGAACGGCTCCAAGGGCAAGTGGGGCCGCATCCCCATGCCTGCGCATCCCAGCCTGAACGCGGCCGACCTCAAGACCCTCTCGGCCTGGGTGCTCACGGTCAAACCCTGAGCCGGTCTACCCACCTGTCCCGCCATGAGCGCGCAGACCGATCTGTGCCACCCCCGCACCCTGCTGGGTGCGGCCCTCGCGGTGCTGTCCAGCGTGGGCGATGACCGCTACCGGGCGCATGCCGAATTCCGGCTGGCCCGGTACGCCCAGGCGCGCGAGATCTGGCATGGCCTGGCCGAGGCGGGCAACGCCGAGGCCCTGTTCATGCTCGGCGTGCTGGCCGATGAAGGCCTGGGTGAACCGCGCAACCCGGCCCGGGCCGAAGCGTTCTTTACCCGTGCTGCGCGGGCGGGCCACGCCAAGGCGCGGCGCCAGGTTGGTTTGTGTTCGTAAGCAGAGGGGGAAACTGACGAATAGTGTGAGCGCCGCCACGCGCGTAGTTCCGCACGGTGATCCTTCGTTCAATGGGATACATTCCGGCAGCGGCCCACGTGGTCACAGGTGATTCGCTCAAAATCTTGCAAGCAACGAGTACAACCCGTGAGCAACGAAAAAATTATCGATGTGTTTACTCGATCTGCAGATTCTTGGATCTGCGATGACTACAACATCGACATTCGCTATCTGGCAAATGCGGACGCTCAAGGTGCTTGCCTTTTGGATGCGCATATCACCTTGAATCCGCTTCCGGGCAAGCGTGGCTTCGGCTTTCACTTCGAGGGTGCCGGTCATTTTCTTGGACACCTGCAGCCGGGTCGTTTAAAGAAGAAGGCGCTCACTGAGATATTGAGTGATGCGGTGAGAGGGCGAGTCAGCCTATCTGGGCGCAGCATGCAACTCGCCGTGGATCGGTCCCTTGACTACTATTCGGAGATGATGAATCGCGACCGGTGGTTCTCTGATCTGCATCTTCAGGTGTCTGGTACAGGACTGTCATCGCCCTCTTCGATTGATATGGTTGAGGTTGACAACAAACTTCGAGCTTCAACACCTCCATTTGATGGTCTCTCGGACGCTCTAGCTTGGCTGGGGTTGCGTTCTCCCGAGGCCACTTCGCGCCAACCGGCGATAGCCGTCCGCGTTGGACCGCCGGTTGATCTCATCTTCGACCAATGTGTACTTTCGCAAGATCGGTTGAAGCTGACGCTCCACGCACATCCGCGCTTTGATGTGGGGCGCGTGGGACTCGCTTTGCGTTCGGTTCCAGATGTGGCTTTGAGTGGAAGAATCCAAGTTGCCCAAAAAATTAAATGGGCTCGAGTCCGTGGCGGCGTTCGAACAGGAGTCCTAGACCTTGAAGTAAAACAGACAGATAGCGTGTTGGCAATGCTGATGATTGAGGAGGCGACTGTCCGACGACAGTGGTTTGTCGATCCTGCAAGAGCTCGAAACAATCGATTGCTAGCGACTCAACATTTCGATAGGGAACTTCGAATGCTCCGACAAGCGTTGTTTGAATCTACCGATCCAACGAGATTTGAGAATGGCGTCGCTTCTTTGTTGTTTCTTTTCGGATTTTCTCCAGCCGTTCAGCTTGAAACGGATGCGCCTGATGTGATCGTCACCACGCCCTTAGGTCGTTTGGTGATTGTCGAGTGCACTACGCGCGTCTCTGATTTCGGTACAAAGCTAGGGAAACTGGTAGATCGGCGCGGAGCTTTGTCGAAGCACCTCGCAGCAACAGGCCATTCTGCCGAGGTATCAGCAGTTCTTGTATGCAGGCTGCCTCGGGATCAGATCGCCGCCCATGAAGCTGACTTGAGGTCACGTCAAGTGCTTCTCGTATCAGGTGATGAATTGCGCAGGGGCATAGACAGCGCGCGCACTCCGAGCGATCCCGACGAAATGCTTCAGAAAGCCTTCAGTCGACTGACGGTCACTTCTTCATCGGAGCTCAACGGTCAGCGTCATTAGCCGAAGTCCAAGTTCCGCGTCCGTCATCAAGCCTTCTGCGGATACTTTTACCTACCGCACCCACACCGCCGTCAACCGCCCGCCGACCAGAAACCCGGGCGGCACGGTCTCCTCGCGCTCGAACTTCACCAGGCCTTTGCCCTGGCAGTACCACTCGCGGCTGGTGAGCGGCACGTCGGTGAAGCCGTTCACCGGGTCGGTGAAGAGGTTGAGCTTGGCGCGGCCCACGACCCGCAGACACGGCTTGTGCGTGCCGGTGGGTGTCTTCACCTCGTCGTCCACGGCCTCGATGCGCCAGGCCATCGGCGCGCGGTGGCTGTAGCGCAGTTCGCGCGGGTGCTCGTTGCGGCGCAGGATCAGGTAGGGCACGGTGGGCGTGGTCCATTCGGTGCCCACTTCGTAGGGCGCCTTGAGCACCCACAGCGGTTCCTTGTCGGGCGTGGGCTCGCGGTCGATGTCGGTGCGCGTTGCGCACGCGGCGAATGCCTTTTTCGTCGCTCAGCAGGTGGTAGCTCACGCCGGCCGATGGTGGCGCACCTGGGTGCGCTGGCCGGCCACGGTCTGCGGCGCGGTGACGGTGAGCGTCCATGTCTCGGGCGGTGGCGCTTCGTCGCTCTCCACCGTCACGGCGTAGACCATGCGCTCGCCCTCGATCAGCGGAAACCAGCCTTCGCCGCCACCCTGACCGCTGCAGCTGGTCAGCATTACCCAGGTTGCAACGCTCGCCGGCATCCCCTTCCAGACCCACCCTGGATCCGGCTTTGCCGGGCCCGTGGTGGGGTCCCCCGCTCGGGGGGGAAGACGCGAAGCGGCGCAGGGGGGCTCATTTCTCCGGCAGCTGCGCGCGCGGCAGGTCGCTCAGCTTGATCTGCAGGCGGTCGTTGCCGGCCGGGCGCAGCCAGGCGAAGCCGCCCGCACCCGGCACCGGTTCGGTGCTGCCCATCTGCGTGTTGCCGTCGCGCGCCTTGCGCAGGCCGTCGCCCAGGATGCGGTGCAGGTCCTTCTCGTAAGGCAGGCGGTGCACGCGCGGCATCGCCAGCGGCTGGTTGTCCGTCATGGGATTGACCCAGATGTAGATCGCGCCGGCGTGGCCTCGGCCCGGGCTGGGTTCGTCGAACACGGCCGAGAGCAGCACGAAGCGCGGGGGCAGGGGAGCGTCGCTCGGCCAGCCCGCGATGCCCTGCAGCGTGGCGTGGCTCAGCGCGTAGAAGCCGCTGACCAGCAGCACCGCGCCCAGCTTCACGCCCCAGTGCCAGCGCGTGGCCAGCAGCAGGCACAGCAACAGGAAGGCCAGCAGCGCGTACACCAGCACCAGCCACAGCAATTGGGAAGAGACGGTGGGGATCATGGGAAGCGGTGTTCAGAGGCCCGTGCGTTGCACGATCGCGAGCGGTCGGGTGTTGAGGTCGGTCACGCTGCCGGCCTCGTCGAGGGTGAAGCGCACCAGCGTGCGCTCGTCGCCCTTGCGTGGGATCTGCTGCGTGCCGGTGTAGACGATCTCCGCCTGCGGGTTGACCTTCACCACCGCCACCGACACATCCACCGGCTGCTGGTCGCGCGAGTCGTAGTAGTGCGCGTTCACCACGTACTCGCCCGGCACCAGGCCACGCAGCGTGACGATCTCCTGCCGCACCGGGCTGCGGATCTCGCGCCCGTTGACGATCACGCTGTTGTTCTTCGCGCCCCGGTCGTCGCGGTCCAGGTGCAGCATGCCGGCGTCGCGCTGGCGGAACCACAGCGTCTTGCCGCCCGGCTCGTTGACCCAGGCGTCCACGTCGTTGGGATTGTTGTCGGGCCAGGAGATGGTGACGATGAACTCGGCCTTGGCCGGGATGTCGCCGCTCTTGCGCGCCTTGGGGTTGAAGGCGAGCAGCGCGATGACGAAACAGAAGACGAACGCGATCAGCATGTTGAACAACATGTCGTAGAACGGGTCGGTCTCGGTGTCACGGACCGCTCGGCCGATCGCCATCGCGCGCCTCCGGGGTCGGTGTGGTGGCCAGCGTGTCGGCGATGAGCGCGTCGGCGAACCGGTCCAGCCGCATGAGCTGCAGGCCCAGCAGGATGTTGCCGGTGAGGCCGGTCACGGTGGTCAGCAGCGCGATGCCCAGGCCGCCGGTGAGGTTCTTGAGCAATTGCGTGGACTGGCTCGCGTCGAAGCTCTGCACCTCGCCGAGCTGCAGCGCGAGGATGGAGAAGCCGATCACCTTGCCCAGCAGGCCCAGCTTGAGCTGGATGCCATTGAGCCACCAGGCCATTTCGTGCGGGCCGTGCGCGCGCTCGCCCAGCACCTGCAGCCAGACCGTGGGGTCGGCACCGGCCCGCGCGCAGCCGTCGCGGTACTCGGCGCTCCAGGTGTCCAGCGGGTCTTCGCGCGCGGCGTCCAGCCGCAGGCGCTGTTCGCCCAGCACCCAGGCGCGGCGGCCGGCCCAGAGCGAGCCGCCGATGAACAGCAGCACGATGACCACGGTCAGGCCCGTGGGGTCGGCGTGCACCAGCCGGTGCCAGGCGCCGGCCTGCCACAGCAGCAGGGCGCCGAAACCCACCAGGCCCATGAAGGCGAGCCACAGCAGGAAGAGACCGTGCGGCGCGTGCTCCAGCGCGAACGGGCCGCGCCGCAGCACCGGCAGGTGGCTGACCACCGCCGCGCCCAGCATGCGGTGGTGGCCGGTGGCGGTGTTCATGCCGGCACCTCGGGGTGCAGGCCGCGCGACTCGGTGTCGCTGCGGAACACGATGGGGATGTGGCGCTGCGCGGGCGCCTGCTTCACGAGTTGCACCACCTGGTCGTGGTGGGGAGACTTGCCGCACACCGGGTCGGCCTGCGCCGCGTCGCCCGTGATCTGGAAGGCCTGGCAGCGGCAGCCGCCGAAGTCCTTGTGTCGCTCGTCGCAGTCGCGGCAGGGCGGCTTCATCCAGCCATCGCCCCGGTAGGCGTTGAAGGCCTGGCTGGTCCGCCAGATGTCGGCCAGCGGCGTGTGCGCCACGTTGGGCAGGGCCAGGCCGGGCAGGTTGCGCGCGTTGTGGCAGGGCATGGCCAGGCCGTCGGGCGCGACCGAGAGGAACACCGAGCCCCAGCCGTTCATGCAGGCCTTGGGGCGCTGCTCGAAGTAGTCGGGCACCACGAACAGCAGCCGGCAGCGCGAGCCGATCTGCTCGCGGTAGCGGTTCACCACCGCTTCGGCCTCCACCAGCTGCTCGTGCGTGGGCATGAGGTGGTCGCGGTTGACCCAGGCCCAGCCGTAGTACTGCGTGTTGGCGAGTTCGAGGTATTCCGCGCCCAGGTCCAGCGCCATCTCGATGATCGGGCCCACGTGTGGCAGGTTGTGCCGGTGCAGCACGCAGTTCATCACCATCGGCCAGTCGTGCGACTTGATGATGCGCGCGACCTTCTGCTTGAGCTCGAAGGTGCGCGTGTGGCTCAGGAAGTCGTTGAGTTCGCGCGTGCTGTCCTGGAACGAGAGCTGCACGTGGTCGAGGCCGGCGGCCTTCAGGCGCGTGGCGCGCGCGTCGGTCAGGCCCACGCCCGAGGTGATGAGGTTGGTGTAGTAGCCGAGCGCGTGCGCCTCCTGCACCAGCTCTTCCAGGTCGTCGCGCAGCAGCGGCTCACCGCCCGAGAAACCGAGCTGCGCCGCGCCCAGCGCGCGCGCCTGGCGCATCACGTCCACCCACTGCGCGGTGCTCAGCTCCTGCTGGATGCGCGCGTGCTGCGTGGGGTTGTAGCAGAACACGCAGTGCAGCGGGCAGCGGTAGGTGAGCTCGGCCAGCAGCCACAGCGGCGGGCCGGGCGGTTCAATCGATCCAGCCACGGCGGCCTCCTTCTTCGAGCAGGTCTTTCACCTGGCGGCCAATGCCCTGGATGGAAAACGTGGTCTCCAGATCCTCCACGATGGCGGCCAACGTGCGCTCACCATCGCAGCGTTTCAGGATCTCGGCCGCGCTCTCGTTGAGCTGCACCATGCCTTCGGGGTAGAGCAGCACCCAGCGCTCCTGCGCGGGCTCGTACTGCAGGCGGAAACGCCGCGAGAGCTTGGGATGGGTGGAGATGGCTGTCATGGTCGGCGCAAAGAGATCGTTGGACCAGCACACACCGCGGAACTGGCTCTGCCAGGCCGCTGGTGTGGTCCCCCCTCAGGGGGGAAGCCGCGAAGCGGCGCAGGGGGGGTCTTCATTGGCAGGCTTTCTCGATGGCATCGAGCATGTTCCAGAGGATGTCCAGCTTGAACTGCAGGATGTCCAGCGCGCGGTGCTGGGCCTCGCGGGTGTCGAAGTGCTCCAGCGTCACGCGCAGGCCGTGTGCCACGTCGCGCCCGGCCAGGGGGATGCGGTTGCGGAAGTAGGCCAGTCCCTCGGCCTCGATCCAGGGGTAATGCGTGGGCCAGGTGGCCAGGCGGTCCTTGTGGATCTGGGGCGCGAACATCTCGGTGAGCGAGGAGCAGACCGCCTCCTGCCAGGGCGCCCTGGCGGCGAAGTTCACGTAGGCATCGCAGGCGAAACGCACGGCGGGCACCACGCCCTGCAGCGACCACAGGTCTTCGCGCGCGAGGCCCACGGCCTCACCGAGCCGCGTCCAGGCCTCGATGCCGCCGGCGGCCGAGCCTTCGTGGTCGCCATGGCCGTCGTGGTCGAGGATGCGCTCGATCCACAGCCGGCGGTGCGCGCGGTCGGGCATGTTGGCGAGGATGGCCGCGTCCTTGCGCGGGATGCAGATCTGGTAGTAGAAGCGGTTGCGCACCCCAGCAGCGCAGCTCGTCGGGCGTGCAGCCGCCGCTGTTCATGCGCACGTTGAACGGGTGGTGGATGTGGTACGAGCGGCCCTTCTCGCGCAGCTGGGCCTCGAACTCGCCGCGCGTCCAGGCTGGCAGGCCGGTGCGGGGGCGCGGGGTGGTGGCGATGTCCATGGCGTGCCCGCGCTCAGAAGCGGATGTCCATGCCGTCGCGCGCCACCTCGATGCGCTGGCGGGTGAGTTCATCGCGCTCGGGCGAGTCCTCGATCAGGATGGGGTTGGTGTTGTTGACGTGGATCAGCAGCTTGCGCGTGGTCGCCGGCAGCCGCGCCAGGTGTTCGATCATGCCGCCGGGCCCGCTCTGCGGCAGGTGGCCCATGTCGGCCGCGGCCTTGGGCGACAGGCCCAGCCGCTGCATCTCGTCGCCGGTCCAGAAGGTGCCGTCCACCAGCACCATGGCGCAGGTGGCGATGATCGCCAGCAGCTCGGGCGTGACCTCGCCCAGGCCGGGGGCGTAGAACACGCGCGCGCCAGTCGCCGGGTTGCGCAGCACCAGGCCGATGTTGTCGCCCGGGCGCGGGTTGCCGCGGAACGGCGAATACGGTGGCGGCTTGGACGCGAGCGGCACGGCCTGCAGCTCGATGCCCTCCAGCCCGGGCGCGGTGAACGTGCGGCCGTCGGTGGGCACGGGATGGGGCGCCACGCCGCAGTAGTGCGAGAGCAGGCGGGTGATGGGAAAGCCGCTGTCCAGTTCGGACAGCACCTCGGGCGTGGCGCAGCAGCGGCAGCGCGCCTGCGCGCTCGCGCAGCATCAGCAGGCCGGTGACGTGGTCGATCTGCGCGTCCATCAGCAGCACGGCGGCGATGCCACTGTCGCGCACCGCGCGCGCGGGCTGCAGTTCCGGCGTGTCGCGGATCTGGCCGAGGATGTCGGGCGAGGCGTTGACCAGCAGCCAGTCCACCTCGTTGGCGCTCACCGCGATCGAGGACTGCGTGCGCGCGTGGGCCATGAGCTTTCCGCGGCGCAGGCCGTCGCAGTTGGGGCAATTGCAGTTCCACTGGGGGAAACCGCCGCCGGCCGAAGAGCCCAGAACCCGGATGCGCATGGTCGATGGAGGAAGGTGAAGGGTCAAAAAAAGCGCACGCGCTGTTCACACGTGCGCTGGCGGATCGATCGATCAGCGGTTGGCGATGTACATCGTGATCTCGAAGCCGAAACGCAGGTCGGTGAAGGCCGGGGTGGTCCATTGCATGGTCGTTCTCCAGAAAGGGTTGGCATGAACATGTCTGCAAGCCGGATGGCACCATCGCCACACCGGCCGCGACCCTGAACAGCAATATCGATGCCATGCAAAAGCCCCCCGAACGCCACCCCCTGGCCAGCACCCCGGCGCCTGCCCGTCGGTGGCCTGCACCGCATGGCCTGGCGCGAGCTCGGCGCGGCGCGCGGCGAGCCCTGGCTGTTGCTGCACGGCGGGCCGGGCGGCGCCTGCCAGCCCGGCATGCTGCGGCCCTTCGACCTGCGCCGCCAGCGCGTGATCGCCCCCGATCAGCGCGGTGCCGGCGCCTCGCGGCCGCGTGGCCGCACGCAGGGCAACCACACCCTCGCGCTGGTGGCCGATCTGGAGCGCTTGCGCGAGCAGTTGGGCATTCAACGCTGGTCGGTGCTGGCGGGTTCCTGGGGCACGGTGGTAGCGCTGGCGTATGCGCAGCAACACCCCGCGCGCGTGCCGCGCCTGGTGTTGCGCGGCGCCTTCGCGCTCACGCGCCGCGAGATCGGCGGCCTGCTGTTGCCGTCGGCCAGGCGAGGGCAAACCCTGAGGGCGCCGGCCGCTTTGTGGCCGGTGCGGCCGGGTGACGGTGTGCCGGTGGCGTTGCAACGGCTGAGACAACTGATTCAAAACGGCACACCCGGTGTTGCATCGCTGCGCGCGTGGCGCGGCTGGGGCCTGCGCGAAACCGCCGACGCGGCGCATGGCCTGCGGCGCAGCCTGCGCCACGCGGCGCACACCGGCTCGCCCTGGGCGAACCCGATCCGCCGTGAATGGGCCGGCCTGCAGCGCCAGCAGCGGCGCGCGCTGGCGCGCCTGCCCCAGCCCGGTGTGCGCCGCAGCGACCGCGCGGCCCGGACCCGGTACCGGGTGCAGGCGCACTACCTGCTGCACCGGGGTTTCATGCGCCCGGGCGGGCTGGACCGCGCGGTGGCGCTGCTCGCGCGCGAGCGCATCCCGGTGGACTGGGTGCATGGGCGCTTCGATGCGATCTGTCCACCGGCCAACAGCGCCCGCTGGGCCGCGTTGGGCCGGCGGGCGGGTGGCCCGGTGGTGTTGCACCTGCCGCCCCAGCGGCCACCTCGGTGGCGAGCCGACGATGCTGGCGTGTCTGCGCGCGTGCGTGAGGCGCTCGTTGCCATGAGAGCGGTGGGCGCCTTGCTGTTCGCGCTGTGTGTCTCCGTGAACGCACAGGGCCGCGACTGCCCGGACGGCGTGCCCTGGCAACCTGTGGCACCGGGCGTGTGGGCCTGGTCGCCGCCGGCGCCGCAGGAGATCTCGCCCGACAACGCCGGCCATGTGGTGCCGACCTCGGTGCTGATCGACGGCGGCGAGGCGTTGGTGGTGGACCCCGGCCCGAGCCATCGGCATGGCGAGCGCGTGCGCGCCTCGCTGGCCTGCCGCTTCGGGGTGCAGGTGCGCTGGATCGTCAACACCCACGCGCACGCCGAGAACGTGCTGCGCCAATGGCGCCTGGGCCGACCGCATCGAGACCGGCCAGACCACGGTGCTCGCCACCGAGGGCACGCGCCGGGCGATGGAGCAGCGCTGCCCGGCCTGCCTGCAAAGCCTCATCGAACGCGCCGGCGCGCAGGCCATGGCGGGCACGGCCATCGTGTGGCCCACGCGCGGCCTGATCGAAGGCGCGGTGTTGGCGGTGGGCGCGCAGCGCCTGCGCGTGATGCGCGTGGAGCAGGGGCACACCGAGAGCGACCTGGTGCTCTGGCACGCGCAGCAGGGCGTGTTGTGGGCGGGGGGTCTGGTGTACGGCGAGCGCCTGCCCGAACTCGCGCAGGGCAGCGTGGACGGCTGGCTCGCCGCGCTGGACCGTTTGCAGGCACTGGGGCCGCGCCACGTGATCGGCGCGGTGGTGTCCAGCGCGCAGGGCGATTCAGGGCCCGTGGCTCTTTCGGGCACACGCGGCTACCTGCAGGCCTTGCGCGATCATGTGCTGAGCGCAATGGACCAGGGGCGCCACGCCGGCGAGAGCGCCACCGTGCCCATGCCCGAATGGCGCGGCTGGGCCGGCCACGCGCAGCGCCAGGACTTCAACGTGCAGCGCGCCTGGCGCGAGCTGGAGCCGCTGTGGATGCGGCAGGCGCCGCCGCCGGCTTCAGCCGAGCAGGTCGGGCGGTAGCTGGTCCTTCTTGCGGTAGATGGTGTTGCGCGAGACGCCCAGCGCCTTCGCCGCCGCCGACACATTGCCCTTGTGCAGACGCAGCATCTGCGCCATGGCGCTGAGCGTGACGTCCTGCAGGCGCTGGCGATCGCCCGGTGCCACCTCGCTCAGCGGCGCGGGCGGTGGCAGCGGTTCGCTGCCCGGGGCGGTGCCGAAGGACTCGGCCAGGCCGCCCTCCGCCGCATCGGCGGCCTGGGCGTGTTCGAGTTCGTCGAGGAAATCGTCGGGCAGGTGCGCCACGTCGATCACGCCGTCGCTGCCCACCATCACGACGGCGGTGCGCAGCAGGTTGTGCAGCTGGCGGAAATTGCCCGGCCACTGGTAGCGCTTGAACAGCGCCATGACATTGGGCGCGATGCCGATCTGCTGGCCCTGGTCGCACAGCGCCTTGAGGATCTTGTGCACCACCAGTTCGAAGTCTGTGCGCTCGCGCAGCGCCGGCAGGCGCACCACCAGGCCGTTGAGGCGGTAGTAGAGGTCCTCGCGGAAATCGCCGCGCGCGATCATGTCCTTGAGGTTCTTGTGCGTGGCGCTGATCACCGTCACGTCCACTTCCACCTCCTTGCCCGCGCCCAGTGGGCTGACCTTGCGGTCCTGCAGCACGCGCAGCAGGCGGGCCTGCAGGTGCTTGGGCATGTCGCCGATCTCGTCGAGGAACAGCGTGCCGCCGTGGGCCTGGAGGATCTTGCCGATGGAGCCCTTCTTGCGTGCGCCGGTGAAGGCGCCTTCTTCGTAGCCGAACAGCTCGGACTCGATCAGCGTGTCCGGGATCGAGGCGCAGTTCACCGACACGAAGGGCTGCGCCGAGCGCGTGGAATCGCCGTGGATGGCCTGGGCCAGCAGGTCCTTGCCGGTGCCGGTCTCGCCCAGGATCATCACCGGGATGTCGCGCCCCGAGACCCGGCGCAGCTTGTGGATCACCGTCGACACCTGGGGGTCGCCCGTGTCGAGGTACTGCAGCGAGGAGAACTGCATCTTGCGGCCGGTGGGCCTGAGCGGCTCGGCCGCGGCGGCGGCGCAAGCGGGTGCCGCGTCGGGCGCGGCGCCCGTGGGCTTGCCACCGCCCGACCAGGGGTTGGCGGCCTTGATCTTCACGCGGCACCAGACCGACACGCCGTTGTGCATGCACAGCTGCTTGGGCGTGGGCATGGCGCCGCTGAACAGCTCGAACAGGGCCGAGATCGGCATGCCGAAGAGCGAGGAGAAGGTGTGGGCCTTGAGCGCGCTGAACGGCAGCCCGATCTGGAACTGCGCGCTGCGGTTGGCCGAGAGGAAGCGGCCCTCGGGCGAGAACACCGCGATGCCTTCGACCAGCGTGCCCAGGAACTCGGAGCGGGTGTGGAAGTGGATGCGGATGGCCTTGGGGAAGATGTCCGCGAACATGTGGTTCTCGATCATCTGCGCCGACATGCGCACCAGCGCCAGCGTGTGCTGGTGGTAGCTGCGGTGGTCACCCGTCACGTCCAGCGCGCCGATGACCTGGCCGTAGGGATCGAAGATCGGCGAGCACGAGCAGGTGAGGAACTTGTTGGCGTCCATGTAGTGCTGGCTGCCGTGCACCGTGAGCGCTTCCTGTTCGCTGAGCGCGGTGCCGATCGCATTCGTGCCCTTGTTTTTCTCGGACCAGTCCATGCCGGGCGTGAGCGCGACGCGCGAGGCCTTTTCGAGAAAGTCGGTGTCGCCCAGCGAATGCAGCACCAGGCCCTTGGCGGAGGTGAGCAGCACCATGCTGTGGGTGTTCACGATCTGGTCGTAGAGCGTCTCCATGACCGGGGCGGCGTGCTGGAACAGGAATCGGTTCTCTTCCCGTGCATCGTTGAGCAGACCCACGCCGGGGCTGGAGAAATCGGGCGCGTCCGTGGAGTCGATGCCATAGGCCTGCGACCGGCGGTGGGCCTGGCCGATGGGATCGGGTGGTGCGTTGCCGTCCGGGCCGGGGGGCGCGGGCGCATCGTGTCTTCCGCCGGGAGGCGTGAAGAGGGCAGCACTCATGTTGTCTCCTGGATCCGGGGGAAATCCCCCCCAGTAGTCGGGCACCCATCGTGGCGGGTGCTCCGGGTCGTCAGACGGGCTGTCGTCTTGGTCGCGCGGGTTCATGCAATTCTCTTCATATCTGTCCCTGTGAGCAACACTGGTTAATCCCGAGATGCAACAGCGTGTCCCGGGTGTCACACCTTCGCTGTTAGCAAAGAGCCGGCCACCACCTGGGCCAGGCCGTGGCGCGCAAAGTTGACACACAAGGCGCCCATGAAGCGGCGGACTGTGACATCCGGTGCGATCGCAGGCGACCCGGTGATTCAAATTGGCACACCTTGCACGGGCCTGACCGGGCCTGCGGGCGGGCCCGTCCCTTGCGTGGCTCCGGTCCACGGCGCCATGGCCTGCAACTTGCTGTCCATGCCGGAAAAGACCCTTTCTGAACCGGAGACAACCCATGAAGATTTCGCGTTTCTCTCTTTCCTTGCGGGGCGCGCGCGGCCTGCTCGCGCTGGCCGTCACCTGCGGCGTGGCCGCCGTGATGGCGCATGGCGATGTGACACCGCAGGCGGTGGACACGAGCACCCTGCCGCAGCTGGGCACCAAGTGGCTCGATGCCAACCCCTACAGCAGCGGTCCCGCGAACAAGGAGGCGCTGCGCATCGGCACCTCGGCCTACAACCAGAACTGCGCGCGCTGCCACGGCCTGGAGGCGATCTCCGGCGGCATCTCGCCCGACCTGCGCAAGTTCGACGGCGAATGCTCGGGTTACGCCGACGCGGCGAAGAAGGCCGCGTGCTTCAAGGAGATGGACGACTACTACATCGCCACCGTGCGCCGGGGCCGCGTGCGCGACGGGCGCGTGTACATGCCGCCGTTCGAGGGCACGCTGTCGCAGGAGGCGATCTGGTCGATCAAGACCTACCTCGAAACCCGCCGCGAGCCCTGAGACGGGAGACGCGCATGACCACCACCCATCACCACCACCCCGACCGCCGCCAGGTGCTGGCGGCCCTGCTCGCCGCGAGCGTGCCACTGGCGCGCGCGCAGGCCGACCTGAGCGACCTCGAACGCATCCGCGCGAATGGCGCGCTGAAAGTGGCGGTCTACAAGGACAACGCGCCGTTCTCCGACGGCCCGGCCAACGACCTCCACGGCCTGGACGTGTCGATCGCCGCCGCGCTGGCGCGCCAGCTCCAGCTGAGGCTGGCGCTGCTGCCGTTCGACGCGGGCGAGAACATGAACGACGACCTGCGCAACATGGTCTGGCGCGGCCATTACCTGGGCTACGGCCCTGCCGACGTGATGCTGCAGGTGCCGGTGGACCGCTACCTGATGCAGAAGAACCGCCAGGTGATGATCCTCGCGCCCTACATGCGCCAGCAGCTGGTGCTGGCGCACGACACGCGCCGCGTCGCCGAGGTTGCGCACGCCGGAAGACCTCAAAGGCCTGCCGCTGGCCGCCGAGCGCGGGGCCGGCGCGGCCAGCGCGCTCATGGGCCATGGCGGCGGTCTGCTGCGCGCGCAGGTGGGCATCCACAACAGCGGCGAGCAGGCGGTGCAGGCCGTGGTGGAGGGCAAGGCCGCCGCCGCGTATGTGACGCGCGCGCAGGCCGAGTCGGTGCTCTCGCACACCGATCCGAGGCCGAGCCACATCCGCCTGAGCACGCTCTCGCTCGGCGGCGTGCCCGACACCGGCTGGCCCGTGGGCATGGCGATCAAGGCCGAACACAAGGACCTGGGCCTGGCGCTGGAAGGGGCCTTGAAATCGATGCGCGACAGCGGCGAGCTGCTGGCCATCTTCCAGCAACATGGGCTCACGCTCACCGCGCCCTGACGCCCGACGCTTCAACACAGCCACTGGTTGCGCGCGCAACCAGTGGCTTTTTTCATGGCGCCGGCGTGTGTGCCGCTTTGAGACAGCCGGTTCGCTTGTGCACGGTTCCGGGACAGTGCGAACCCCGCATGTGTGCTTTCGTGCAGCGCTTCACCGGGCCCAAGCCCATGGCATGGAACTTGAAGAGAGCAGAGGGCCTGAAGACACAGGCCTTGCCATCAACGTCCATCCTGAGGAAGACAACATGCTTTACGCAGCCCCCGGCGCCGCTGGCGCCAAGATCGCCTACAAGACCCAGTACGACAACTTCATCGGCGGTCGCTGGCTCGCGCCGGTCAAAGGCCAGTACTTCGATGTGATCACGCCCGTCTCGGGCAAGGTGTACACGCGCGCCGCGCGCTCCACCGCCGAAGACATCGAACTCGCGCTGGACGCCGCGCACGCCGCGGCCGATGCCTGGGGCAAGACCTCGGCGGCCGAGCGCGCCAACGTGCTGCTCAAGATCGCCGACCGCATCGAGCAGAACCTGGAGCTGCTGGCCTACGCCGAGACCGTGGACAACGGCAAGGCGATCCGCGAGACGCTCAACGCCGACATCCCGCTCACGGTGGACCACTTCCGCTACTTCGCGGGTTGCGTGCGCGCGCAGGAAGGCGCGCTGAGCAACATCGACGAGAACACCGTGGCGTACCACATCCAGGAACCGCTGGGCGTGATCGGCCAGATCATTCCCTGGAACTTCCCCATCCTCATGGCGGCCTGGAAGCTCGCGCCCGCGCTGGGCGCCGGCAACGCCGTGGTGCTCAAGCCCGCCGAGTCCACGCCCATCAGCATCCTGATCCTGGCCGAACTCATCGCCGACCTGCTGCCGCCGGGCGTGCTCAACATCGTCAACGGCTACGGCCGCGAAGCGGGCATGCCGCTGGCCACCAGCAAGCGCATCGCCAAGATCGCGTTCACCGGCTCCACCACCACGGGCCGCGTGATCGCGCAGGCCGCGGCGAACAACCTGATTCCCGCCACGCTGGAACTCGGCGGCAAGTCGCCCAACGTGTTCTTCGCCGACATCATGGACAAGGACGACGCGTTTCTGGACAAGGCGATCGAAGGCCTGGTGCTGTTCGCCTTCAACCAGGGCGAGGTCTGCACCTGCCCCAGCCGTGCGCTGATCCAGGAAAGCATCTACGACAAGTTCATGGAGCGCGTGCTCAAGCGCGTGGCCGCGATCAAGCACGCCAACCCGCTGGACACCGACAGCATGATGGGCGCGCAGGCCAGCAAGGAACAGCTCACCAAGATCCTCTCGTACCTCGACCTGGGCAAGCAGGAAGGCGCCGAGGTGCTGGCCGGTGGTGGCGCAGGCGAACCTGGGGGGGGAGCTCGAAGGCGGCTACTACGTGCAGCCCACGCTGTTCAAGGGCCACAACAAGATGCGCATCTTCCAGGAAGAAATCTTCGGCCCCGTGCTGGCCGTGACCACCTTCAAGGACGAGGCCGAAGCCCTGGCGATCGCCAACGACACGCTGTATGGCCTGGGTGCCGGCGTGTGGAGCCGCAACGGCAACGTGGCCTACCGCATGGGCCGCGCCATCAAGGCCGGCCGCGTGTGGACCAACTGCTACCACGCCTACCCCGCGCACGCCGCCTTCGGCGGCTACAAGGAATCGGGCATTGGCCGTGAGACGCACAAGATGATGCTGGACCACTACCAGCAGACCAAGAACTTGCTGGTGAGCTACAGCGAGAACAAGCTGGGGTTCTTTTAATCCCCCCCGCGCCGCGCCTGCGGCGCGTCACCCCCCAGGGGGCAACGCGTGCGGACCGGCCAAGCCGGATCCGCCGCGTTCTGGCTGGGGCACTTCGCTCCGGAAAGACCTTAGGAGATCTCTCATGGTTGAAAGAGTCATCGCCACACCGGCCGCCGTGGAATTGATCGAACGGCTCAAGGCGCAGCATGGCCCCGGCCTCATGTTCCACCAGAGCGGCGGCTGCTGCGACAACAGCGCGGCCAACTGCTACCTGCTGGGCGAGATCACCACCGGCGCGGGTGACGTGTACCTGGGCGACATCGGTGGCTGCCCGTTCTACATCGGCAAGGCGCAGTACGAGTACTGGCGGCACACGCAGCTCATCATCGACGTGATCGACGGCCACGGCGGCACCTTCTCGCTCGAAGGCCCGCAAGGCAAGGCCTTCCACACGCGATCCCGGGTGTTCACGGCGCAGGAGATGACCGAGCTGGACGCGCAGGCCTTGCCCTGAACCGCCGCGAAGGCTAGGACAACCAGTCTTCCGCGTCAGGCCGACGCGGGTCGTGGCTCGGCGGTGGAGGCGGCGGCGGCGGCGCTTCGCTGGCGGCGAGTTGCTCCAGCACGATCGCGCTCTCCTTCATCACCTCTTCAAACAGCAGGCGAACCCTCAGCCGCGCCGCTTTCAATGCGGCAAGCTGCTGGGTGACCCTTTCGCGGTCGGATGGGGAGAGATCGACGGACAGGGCCCGGAACGTTCGCTCGATGTCGGCCAGCTCGGCCTCGGCCTTTTTCCACGCATGGAACTTGGGGGAGGGAATATCCATGCCCCAGCATGCGAGTGAGGCGCCTTGGAGCGGGTAGGAGAACGCCCCATGTCGGCGAAGGAGATGGCCGAAGCCCTCAACGATCGCTTTTGTCCTACAGCGCCGGCGCGATGGATTGCCTACGATGTGAGCTTGTGAACGATGGAGGTGAGCGCGGCATGTCGTTGATCTTCAGCAGCAGGGTGCCGGGCATTGCCGGTGCCGATGCCCAGGTGCTTCGGTGGTGGCGGGCGATGTGCGCGCTGGCGGCAGTGAACGTCGGCCTGTGGCTGGCCGTGTGGCACTTCGCGCCTGTGGCCGGTTTCCACGGGGGGCTGCAGCTCACGCTGTCCGGCGTCTACGTGCTGGTGTGCGCCTACCGCTCGGTGTTCCCCCGGGTGGACCTCGAGCGGCTGGTGGTGGTGGACACGCGCCTGTCCAACATCTTCCTGGGCCGCGCGGCAGCCACGGTGGCCGAGATCTGCTTCGCGATCCAGCTCGGGCTGCTGATCCATCAGCTGGGCGTGCACGCGGGCCTGCCGTGGGTGCAAAGCGCCGCCTGGGTGGTCCCGGTCTTCATGGTGGTGGCACAAGGCTTCTGCTGGCACAGCGTGCTCACGCTCAACCACATCACCCAGGCCGTCGAGTCCCTGCTCTGGGCGGCCGGCTTTTCCTGGATGGCGGTCCTGCTGGGCGTCACCGCCCTCTACAGCACGGGCTGGGTCAACTCGCTGGCGATCTTCGGCATTCTTTGTTGCCTGGCTTTCGTGGCGTACGTCCTGAGCGTGGATGCGCCGATGTACTGGCGCCGTTACCGCCTCGGGCGGTCGAACGGGCAGACCTACCTGTGCGTCGAGCAGGGCGCGCGCGATGCCTGGCAGCGCCGGGTGTGCAGCGGCAGCTGGACGGCGTGGAAAGCGGATGCGCTGTGGCTCACGCCTTATTTCAGCGTCGGGGTCTGGCTGAGCATCGCCATGGTGTGGGTGCCCGGCCACTGAGGCGAACCCGCCCGGCTACCA
This sequence comes from Hydrogenophaga sp. UC242_50, assembly GCF_042697355.1. NCBI lineage: Bacteria > Pseudomonadati > Pseudomonadota > Betaproteobacteria > Burkholderiales > Comamonadaceae > Hydrogenophaga > Hydrogenophaga sp. UC242_50. Next base: position 4,228,529 of record NZ_CP170553.1, on the reverse strand, counting down.
GCGCACTCGCAGGCCCAGTGTCCCGTTGAGGCCGCCGCTGTGCCGCGCATGCCCGCCGGCGGCCCACACGGTGCCGATCTCGCCGTAGAGGCTGGTGGAGGTTGACAGGGCGAGCGTGGCGCCGGCGGCGAGTTCGGTGCTGGCACCGCCGGTGCCGGTGGCCACGTCGGTGGCGCCGGCGGGGCCGGTGAAGCGGGTCACGTCCCGGCCTTTGCTGCCGTGGTACAGGTTCAGGCGGGCGTAGGGTTGCAGCTTGCCGGCGGTGGTGGAGAGTTCGCCTTTCAAGCGCAGTCCGGCGCGCACGGTCCAGCGGCTGTGCGTGTTCTGCTGCACGTCGGCGCCCGTGATCACCACGCCGTCGAGGTCGATGCGCTGTTGGATGAGCTGCAGTTGCGGCTCCAGCATCCAGCCCGACGGGAGCTGGTAGCCCCGTCCCACTTCCACCGACGCGAGCAGGCTGTCGCCCTTGCCGTGGCTGGCGGGCGCCGTGAGCGGCGAGACGCCGTAGCGATGCTGCCCACCTTGCAGCACGGTGTCCACATAGAAACCGTTGGTGTGGTGGTAGGTGGTGTAGGCACCGAGGTAGTGGCTGCGCAGCCGGTTGCCGCCGACGTTCTGGTCGGCCACGCTGCTGGCGAAGCCGCGGACGTTCATGGTGCCGTTGAGCTGGCCCACGTACAGGCCCGCGCGCCAGCCGGGCTGCGCCCACAGGTCGATGCCGGCTTGCAGGCCATGGAGCCGACCCTGGCTGCGCGGGCTCACGTCGCCGTTCTGGGCGACGGTGCGTTCCGCGCTGATGAGACGGGCCCAGGTCTGGCGCTCGACACCACTGCCGGCGCCATCGCCGATGCGCTGGTGCAGGCTGCCCAGCATCAGCGTGTTGCCCAGGCGCAGTTGCTCGGGCAGCGCGGCGAACAGCGGCACCTCCACCCGGTAGGCGGGGGTGGTGGGCCCGGCGGCGAGCGTGCTGGAGCGCAGGAACCAGCTTTCCCCCGCGTCATTGGCGTCCGCGGCGTACAGGCGGTATTCGTAGGCGCCGGCGTCGACGTGTCCGCCCGCGAGGTGGAAGGCGTCGCGGGTGGTCTGGGCCGTGGTGGTGGCGCCGTTGAGCGCGCTGATGACTTCGATGCCGTCACCGGTGGTCTGCGCGCCCAGGCCGCCGAGGTTGGTGACCTGCAGGGTGGTGCTTCCGCTGGCGCTGGCGCCGGCGCCATCGAGCACCAGCCGGTCGCTCAGGCTGATGCTGTTGCCCAGCGCGGTGCCGATCCTCAACACCCCGTTCTGGCCGACATAGGCCCCACGGACGGTGAGCCGGCTGCCGGGGGTGGCGCCCCGCAGCGAGACGGTGCCCGCGTTGTCCAGGCTGCGCCACGGTCTGGTTCAGGCCCGCGGTGTCGAGCGTGGCGCCGTTGCGCAGCGGTGTGCGCGGAGGCCGCGCTGAAGGCGCCGGCCACACCGGCGCGCAGCGTGCCGGCGTTGATGGCCGTGGCGCCCGCGTAGGTGTTGAGGCCGTGCATCGTCAACGTGCCCGCGCCCAGCTTGTTGAAACCGGCCGCGCCGATGAAGGCGGTGCGGATGCCGACCTGATGGCCGTTGGTGTCGAACCAGACGCCTTCGGCGCCGCCCGAGAGCGTGGTGAAGCCTTCCAGGAAATCGGACGCGTTCCAGGTCGCGCGCAGGATGCCGCCATCGAGGTTGAGGGTGGCGGTTCCACTGCCGTGGACGACCGTGCTCGTTTCCAGCAGGCCGCGGCTGACCGCATCGCCACGGAGGGTCAGCGTGCCCGTGGAGCCGGCCTGCACGGCGATCTGGGTCAGCGGCGTTTGCACCCTGCCGTGGTCCTCGATGGTCAGCGCGCCGATGCCTTCATAGCCGACGTTCATTTGAGCCGAGAAGTCCAGGCTCGATGCGCGGCCGCTGACCACGTCGCGGCCCGAGACGACGGCCGTGCCGTCGCCAGTGCCCTGATAGCCGATGTAGGCGGTGTGGCCGGTGATCGCACCGCCCGCATCCACCGACAGCGTGCCCGGATCGGTAAAACCCACGTACAGGTTGTCGCCGAGCGCCCAGGTCGAGACGTTGCCATGGCCGTCGCTGCCCGAGACCGTGACCGTGCCGGAGGAGAGGCCCGGAACCGCGCCGGTGGTGCCGCCGATGGCCCCCTGGGCACTGCGCACCAGCCCGCCGTTCTGGATGAGCAGCGAGCCCGCGCCTCCATTGCCCACGGTGAGCGTGCTGTTGTTGATCCAGGTGGAGACATTGCCGTGCGCGTCCACACCCGAGACGGTGGCCGAGGCGGTGCCGCCGTCCTTCGCGATGTTGCCGTGCGCATTGCTGACCAGGCCGCCATCGAGGATGGACAAGGAGGCCGTGCCGCCGAAGCCCACGCTCAACTGGCCTGGCATGGTCCAGCTCGACACGTTGCCGCTGCCGTCACTGCCCGTGACGATCACCGTGCCCGTGCCCCCGGTGTACCCCAGGGCGCCGGTCGCGCTGGTGGCCGTGCCGCCGTCCTGGATGGTCAAGGTGCCCACGCCCGTGTCGCCCACGTAAATCTCCCCGGCCTCGACCCAGTTCGGCGACGGCACCGGCAAGGGGCCCGGGTTGACGTCGCCCACGCCGATGACGGACTGGCCCAGCGCGACGCGAGGCCCAAGGGTCGCGCAGGCAAGGGCCAGCACCGCCGTCGACAGGTGAGAGCGCCGGTGGCGGAAAAATTCGCCATGGCGTCCCGCTCGTTTTGATGGTCGCATCCCAGGCATGTTCTTCTTGGTCATGACGGCGCGGGCCTCCGGTTGGTTGACACATGGAACCTGCTGCCCTTCCCGTTCCATCCCGGGCGATGTCGTGACAGGCAAGTCTTACCCTGTCACTTATCGGCAGGTGTCCGTGCTACTAAAGTCGAAGCACGCGGCGGCGGTCGCACCGTGGCCATCCACGGCGAATTTTTCATGCGCACAACATGAATGCTTTTGTCGTATTGAGGTAAAGTCTCTGCCGCTCACGAAAAAGGTGAGCCGGGCCTGAGAACCCGGAAGATCGTCGCGGCCCCGAAGGCCGCTGCATACCGCTAGGACAGCGGCCTTCATCATTCACGCTTGTTTTATGGCGGCCTGAATGGGAAGCCGCGAGGCTTGCCGGTTCTTCGCGACGATGTTCCCGGTTCTCAGCCCGTTCGGGCCGCCGCCACTCTGTGTTGTGTGGCGGCGGCTTTCTCCAACGAACAGGGAAGGCAGGCACTCCATGCCCAGGCTGCAGCACAAGCAACAGAAGATTGCCGTGTTGATCGACGCGGAAAACGTCTCTCACACACTGATCCGTTCCATCCTGCTGCGCGCCGCCTGTTACGGCGCGCTCATCGTCAAGCGCGCGTACGCCGACTGGACGCGGCCCCACATGAGCCGCTTCAAGAACGTGTTGCTCTACAACGCGATCGAGGCGGTGCAGCTTTTCCCATACGCCAAGGGCAAGAACGCGGCGGACATCATGCTCAGCGTGGAGGCGATGTCGCTGGTGAACACGGGGCAGTTCGATGCGGTCTGCCTGGTGTCGTCGGACAGCGATCTCACGCCGCTGGCGTTCGGCGTGCGGCGCGAGGGGCTGCGTGTGTATGGCTTCGGCGCGCGGCAGACGCCACGGGCCTTCGTGGCCGCCTGCAGCAGCTTCATCTACACCGAGTCGATCGCGGCGGAATGAGCACATGCGCGCCAGCGCCGGGGGGCGGTGAGGCCTACGCCCGCCGCGTGGCGAGCACCGTGGCGGTCTTGCGCACCGGGCTGGAGAGCACCAGCGAGGTGGTAACGCTGCCGTGCACCGCGAGCGCGTCGACCACGCGTTCCAGATCCTTCGGCTCGGCGATGGCGCAGCGCACGATGAAGCAGTCTTCGCCGGTCACGCGGTCCGCTTCCAGCACCTCGGGCATGTTCTCGAACAGCTGCACATATGGGGAAATACCGGCGTGCGTGGTCTGGATGCGAATGAGGGCCTGCAGCCCGATGCCGATGGCGCGCAGATTGACGCGCGCGCTGTAGCCCTCGATCACACCGGCGTCTTCCAGCTTGCGCACGCGCTCGCTCATCGCGGGTTGCGACAGGCCGATGCGTTTGCCGATGGCGGCCAGGCTTTGCCGCGCGTCGCGCTGCAGGGCTTCGAGGATGAGGAGGTCTTTCTTGTCCAGCTTCATGGCGGTGTGTCGTGGGCAGCGATGATCCATCGGTTTTGAGGGCCGGATTCCGATGGCCCGCGCTTGGAGGCGGCGCTGCCATTGTCTAGCATGGGCCGAAGCTGTTTCGCACCCCGCGACGGCCCTTCAACCCAGGACGGAAACATGGAACTCATCGGCATGCTCGACTCGCCTTATGTGCGGCGGGTGGCAGTCACCTTGCAACTGCTCAGGCTGCCTTATGTGCATCGGCCGATCTCGGTGTTTCGCACTTTCGATGACTTTCATGCCATCAACCCGGTGGTCAAGGCGCCCACGCTGGTGTGCAGCGACGGCCAGACCTTGATGGACTCCACGTTGATCATTGACCACATCGAATCCGTCGCGGGCCGCAGCCTGATGCCGGCGGGCGGGCCGCAGCGACAGCGCGCGCTGCGCATCGTTGGTCTGGGCCTGGCGGCCTGCGAAAAGGCGGTGCAGATCGTCTACGAGCGAAATCTGCGCCCGGTCGAGAAGCTGCACGAACCTTGGATGCTTCGGGTGAAGGGGCAACTGGTGGCCGCCTTCGCGCAGCTGGAGGCGGAGATGGTGGCGCAGCCCCTGCCGGTGGAGGTGGCTTCCATCGACCAGGCCGGGGTCACGGCCGCTGTGGCCTGGCGCTTCGCGCAGGAGATGGTGCCTGGTGAAGTGGATGCCCAGGCCTACCCGGCAACGGCTCGCTTTTCGAGCGAGGCGGAGGGGCTGGATGCCTTCCGCGCGGCGCCTTTCGCCTGAAGTGCGGCCGAGCGGCTTCAGCTCCTGCGGCCGAGCTTGCGGTACACGGTGGCGCGGCTGATGCCCAGCGCGCGCGCCGCTTCCTTCACGTTGCCGCGCGCATCGTCCACCGCCTTGCGGATCATGGCGGTCTCCACGTCCTTGAGCGGCAGGCCGTGGCTGGCGCCGCGTTCGCCACCGGGGTTGAGCTGGGCCAGCACGCTCAGGCGCAGGCCCGACCACAGTGGCACTTCCAGCGGGCCGCGCTGGTGCCGCGCGGCGTCGAACAGGGTTTCCACCGGCACGGCGAAGAGTTCGCTGCAATGGCCGGGCGCCATGCCGGCGGCCATGCCCAGCATGTCGGCCGCCGGGCGGTTGATCGCCGTGATCTGCCCGTCGGCGTCCACGCAGACGAGGCCGTCGCTGGCGTCGCCCGGCATGCGGCCGGGCCAGCTCAGGCACAGCAGCAGGCGGTGCGGCTGGCTCAGGGTAAGGGCGTTCTCGATGCTGCGCGCCGATTGCGTGACGAGGTGCTTGAGCGCGGGCTGTTCGATCACGTTCACGCCGGTGAGGTCAAGCATGCCCACGCACTGGCCGTTGGGCCCCCAGATGGGCGCACCGGCGCAGCTGTAGACGCTGGTGTCGTCGAAGAAGTGTTCGCCCCGGTGCAGCCAGACCGGCTGCAGGTCGGCCAGGGTGGTGCCGATGGCGGTGGTGCCCACGGCGCGTTCGGACAGATCCACGCCGATGCGCGCGATGTTGGCGGCGTGCGGGTCGTGGCGGTCCACCGGGCCGTTGACGTCGATCACCAGGCCGCGCGCGTCGGTGAGGATGGCGAAGTAGCGCGTGTGCGCCATGGCTCGCGAGAGCGACTGGATCACCGGTGCGGCCGCGCGCAGCAGCGGCTGGTTGGCTTCGATGGCGCGCTGTGCCGCGCCGCTGGTGACAGTGTCGAAGGTGATGTGCTGGCGCGGTTCGAGCCCGAGGTCCAGGCAGCGCCGCCAGGAGCGTTCGACCCAGGGCGCCAGCAGGGGCGGGCTGAGCGGGGCGCGCGATTCGAGCACCGCCTTGCGCGCCTGCTCGATCAGGGCCAGGCGCTGCTGCTGGGGCATCGAAGGCTGGGGCTGTGGGGTCACGATCGGCAGGGGGTTGGCTGGGCCGAGGCCGGGCTGCGGACAGGTCTTTGCCATTAGAGCAGCGTTTGGCCGCCCGTGCACCCCCCGCCCGGATCGGGTTAACCCGGCCAGCGCCAGCTCCAGCGGGTCTCGCGCACCAGCACCTCCAGGTCGGCCGGGGTGTCGAGGTCGCGCGTGTAGTGCGGGTTGTCCACCGCCCACAGGCGCACCGCCTCGGGGTGGGCCGCGCGCCACTGGCGCAGGCTGGGCTGCAGGGGCTCGGTCAGCGCGCTGCGCACGCGGGTGTCGAAGATCACCGGGTGGCCGGGCTGGCCGTGCACCATGGGCACCTGCACGTGGATGCCGGGGCCGCGCGCGGTGAAGGCGTCCAGCGCCAGCTGCACGTCGGCGCGGTCGATCAGCGGCTGGTCGGCCAGCAGCACCACGACCTGTTTCACGTCGTGCGCCAGCGCGCGCAGGCCGGCGCGCAGCGACGAGGCGGTGTCGTCTTCGGGCCGGGGGTTGATGACGCACAGCGGCGCCAGCTCGTCGGGCAGACGGGCCACGTGGGCCTGGATGTCGTGCGCGTGGTGGCCCAGCACCAGCACCAGGTCGTGCCGCGCCGGGCCGCGCAGCGGCTGCAGGTGGGTGAGCAGCCGCTCCAGCAGGGTGCGGCCTTCCAGCTCCAGCAGGCATTTGGCGACCCCGCCCATGCGCCGGCCGGCGCCGGCGGCGAGGATGACGAAACCCGTCTTCACGGCGAGACGAAGCAGGTGGGCGCGGAGGCCTCGGCGGCCGACAGCGTGTTCTTCGCGTTCGCCACTTCCATGTCGCGCGGCAGCGGCACGCCGTTCTTCACCGCGAGCACCTCGGCCATCACGCTCACCGCGATCTCGGCCGGCGTCTTGCTGCCGATGTAGATGCCGATCGGCCCGCGCAGCCGCGCCAGGCTTTCTTCGGTCTGGTCGAAGTGCTCGATCATGCGGGCGTGGCGCGCCTCGTTGTTGCGGCGCGAGCCGATCGCACCGACGTAGAAGGCCTCGGTCTCCAGCGCTTCGAGCAGCGCCAGGTCGTCCAGCTTGGGGTCGTGCGTGAGCGCGATCACGCAGCTGCGCCGGTCCACGCGGAACTCGCGCACCACGTCGTCGGGCATCTCGGTGACGAGGGTCACGCCGGGCACGGCCCAGGCGCTGCGGTATTCCTCGCGCGGGTCGCACACGGTGACCGCGAAGCCGTTGAACAGCGCCATGGTGGCGAGGTACTCGGTGAGCTGGCCGGCGCCGATCAGCAGCATGCGGTATTCGGGGCCGAAGGTGTTGCTCAGCCAGCCGTTCTCGTCGGCCAGCGCCGCGGGTGTGGCGGCCGCGCGCAGTTCCACGCGGCCGGTGGCCAGCTCGGTGCGCCGCTCGACCAGGTGGCCGGCGGTGAGCGTGCGCACCAGCTCGTCCAGCGAGGTGGCGTCGGGGTTGAATTCGAGCACCAGCTCCAGCGTGCCGCCGCAGGGCAGGCCGAAGCGGTGGGCCTCGTCGGCGCTCACGCCGTACTTCACGCGCTCGGGCGGCCCGGTGGGGATCTCGTGCGTGATGCCGGGCGGTGCCGTGCTGCCTTGCACCGCGCCGTGCGCTCGGCTGTAGCGGTAGATCAGGTCGTCTTCGATGCAGCCGCCCGAGACCGAGCCGACCACCGCGCCGGTTTCGCACAGCGCCATGACCGAGCCGACCGGGCGCGGCGACGAACCCCAGGTGCGCACGACGGTGGCGCAGCAGCGCGCGTCGGCCTTCGTTGCGCCAGCCCAGCAGCGTGCGCAGGACGGTGACATCCAGATTTTCCAAAGTTACCCCTTCGTGGCCATGTAGATCACCGCCGCCACGACGACGGCGATGGCGGCCCAGGCCCAGGTGGGCATGCCACCGCCGGCCTTGGGCATGGGTTTGAGTGTGGCGTCGGTCGCAGCGGGCGCGGCCGCGCTCGGGTAGCGGGCCTGCAGCGCCTCGTCGAAACGGCGGAAGAAGTCTTCGGCCAGCGACTTGGCCGCGCCGTCGATCAGGCGCTGGCCGAGCTGCGCGATCTTGCCGCCCACGGTGGAGTGCACCGTGTAGCTGAGTTCGCAGCCGGAGGCGGCCGGCGCGAGCTGCACGGCGGCCTCGCCCTTGCCGAAACCGGCCACGCCGCCCTGCGCGTCGAAGCCGATCTTGTACGAGCTGGGCGGCACGATGTCCGAGAGCGTCACGCGCCCGTTGAAGCGCGCGGCGACCGGGCCGATCTTGATGGCGGTGGTCACGGCGTAGGTGTTGGGTTCGGTGAGCTCGAATTTCTCGCAGCCCGGGATGCAGGCCTTGAGCATCTCCGGGTCGTTGAGGGCCTCCCAGGCCTGTTGCTGGGTCACGGCGAGCGGCCGGCTTCCTTGCATGTCCACGTTGGTTTCTCCTGTCAGGTCGGAATGATGAATGAAACAGATGACATCAGCCGCGCTGCATCAGCGCGGCCATGGACCGCGCGAGGTCTTCGAGGCGGCTGAGGTTGTGCACGGCCAGCATGCCGTGGGCGTGGCGATGCAGCACGCTGGCGCCGGTGGCCAGGGGGGCGTAGCCGTCGTAGCGCAGCAGGGGGTTGAGCCAGAGCAGGCGGCGGCTGTGGCGGCCGAGCCAGGTGAGTTCCTGGTCGAGCAGTTCGGGCGCGCCGGTGTCCAGGCCGTCGGTGATGAGCAGCACCACGGTGCGCCGGCCGACGAGGCAGCGCGGGTACTGGGTGCGCAGGCTGGCGAGCGAGGCGCCCAGGCGGGTGCCGCCGGCGAAGTCGTCGATGGCGGCGTTGGCGATCTCCAGCATCTGGTCGGTGTCGCGGTGGCGGAAGGCGGCGCGCAGGTCGGTGAGTTCGGTGCCGAAGGCGAAGGCGGCGCGCGGGGTGCCGCGCGTGGCTTGGTGGAGGAAGGCGAGCAGCAGGCGCGCGTAGCGCTCCATGGAGCCGGAGATGTCGACCAGGATGAGCAGCGGCAGGGGCTGGGGCCGGCGGTTCATGAGGGGGAGTTGCAGCAGTTCACCGTCGTGGCGGCGGGCCTGTTGCAGGGCGCGCGGCCAGTTGGGGCGGTGGCCGCGCGTGCCGGCGCGTTCGCGGCGCGAGCGCACGGGGGGCAGGGGCAGGGGGATGTCGCGCACGAGTTGTTCGACGAGGCGGAATTCGCTGGCGGAGAGGCCAGCGAAGTCGGCGTGGCGCAGGCGCTGCTGGTCGCTGGCGGTCATGGCGGCGTCGAACTTGAGTTCGGTTTCGCCTTGGTTGGGGGTGCGGGCTTTGAGGCCGGCGACGCTGAGGGCTTCCTGCACGCGGGCTTTGCGCCGGACCGGGTGGGCTTTGGCGGCTTTGGGAAGCATCTGGGCGAGGAGTTGTTGGGCGAGTTCGGGGTTGCGGAAGAAGGCGTCGAACATTTCGTTGAAGACGCCGATGTCTTGTTGGCGGCTGACCATCACGGCTTGGAGGGCGGCGCGCAGGTCGTCTCTGCGTTCGACGCCCACGGCTTGTGCGGCGGTGATGGCGAGCACGGCGCGGCTGCTGTCGACCGGCACACCGGCTCGGCGCAGGGCCCTGCCGAAGGCGGTGATGTGGTCGGGGAGTTTCCCGCTTCTGGCGTCGCCCAGGATCATTCTTTTTCTGCCTGCTTTTTGCTTGGCACGTCGTGGTGGGTTGCATGCACCTCGCGCTGACGGCTGGCGGGGTCCGCGTTCTCCGGCGCTGCTCGCGGGTGTCTGCCCGGGTCCACGACCATCACTTCGTCAACACGACCCCCTCGCGCTCCCTCTGTGGCAACCGCGAATGGGCGCCTGCGCCCGCGAACCCCACCATCCGTCGAGAGTGACATGCAGGCGCGCAAAGGGTCTTCTCCCGTGTGGCGTGCCTGGGTGCGGCTGGGGTCGATGGGGTGGGTGTCCGGGCGCAGGCGCCATTCGCGGTTGCCACAGAGTAAGCGTCCAGACCATGGCGTTAACGCAGTGGTTTCACTCGCGCCCGGGCAGACGCCCGCGACAGTGCGCCGGAGAACGGGCACACGCCCCAGCGGCCTTGAACCAATGCAAGCAAGCAAGGTATCCACAAAACTCACACAGGCTCAGGCGCCAACAACTGATCCAGCATCGGCAGCAAGGCCGCCACATCCTCCCGCTGCTTGAAGAGAATGCCCGCCGTGTCCTGGATCACCTCAGGGTCCAAAGTCAGCGTATCCAAAGCCACCAGCGCCTTCGCCCACTCCACACTCTCCGCAATGCCAGGACTGCGCTGAAAAGCATTGGCGAACGGCTGGTTGCGCAGACGGGACACAAAACGCGTCACCTGCTCGGTCAACGCCGCACTCGCCTCCGGCACCTGGCTTTTCACGATGGCCAGCTCGCGCTCCCGCTCCGGGTAGTCCAGCCACTGGTACAGACAACGCCGCTTCACCGCGTCGTTCAGATCGCGCGTGCGGTTGCTCGTGAGAATGGTCAATGGCGCCGCCACCGCGCGGATGGTGCCCAGTTCGGGAATGCTCACCTGGTACTCGCCCAGGTACTCCAGCAGAAAAGCCTCGAACGGCTCGTCGGCCCGGTCCACCTCGTCGATCAACAACACCGCGCCCGGCTCCGGCGTCTGCAAGGCCTGCAGCAGCGGGCGGCGGATCAGGTAACGCGCCTGGTACACCTCGCGCTCGATCTCGTCGGGCGTGGACGTGGCCTGCGCCGCGCGCATGTGCAGCAACTGCGCCGTGTGGTTCCACTCGTAGAGCGCCTCGCGCTGCTCCATGCCGTCGTAACACTGCAGGCGCAACAAGGGCCGGCCCAGCACCTTCGCCAGCGCCTTGGCCAGCTCGGTCTTGCCCACACCCGGCTCGCCTTCGAGCAACAGCGGGCGCTGCAGGCGCATCGCGAGAAACACGGCGGTGGCGCAGCCGCCGGGGAGCGTGGTAGCCCACGCCCTGCAGGGCGTGGGTGAGGCCGTCGATGCTGTCGGTGTCGTCGGGCACCCGGCTCATCCGTTGGCGTGACGCACCGCCACCTGCGTCTGCACCGTCACCAAGTGCGCCCGGTAGGCCGCGCTGGCGTGCAGGTCGCCGCTGATGTCGCTCGCGTCGATCTTCACGTCCTTCACCGCGTCGGGCGTGAAGCTCTTGGCCAGCGCAGCCTCCAGCCCGGCGTGGCGGAACACGCCGTTGCCGGTGCCGGTGATCGCCACGCGCGGGCCCGAGGGCGTGAGCGCCACGAACACGCCCACCAGCGCGAAGCGCGAGGCCGGCTGGCGGAACTTGGCGTACGCCGCCTTGCTGGGGATGGGGAAACGGATCGCGGTGATGATCTCGCCCGGCTCCAGCGCCGTGGTGTACAGGCCCTGGAAGAAGTCGTCGGCCGCGATCTGGCGCCGGTCCGTCACCACCGTGGCGCCCAGGCCCAGCACGGCGCTGGGGTAGCAGGCGGCCGGGTCGTTGTTGCGCACCGAGCCGCCCAGGGTGCCGCGCGCGCGCACCTGGCGGTCGCCGATGCCTTCGGCCAGCGCGGCCAGCCCGGGGATGTGCTTGCGCACGTCGGCGTTGTCGGCCACGTCCTGGTGGCAGGTCATGGCGCCGATGACCAGGGTCTGGCCTTCGACCTTGACGCCGCGCAGCTCGGCCACGCCGCCCAGGTCCACCAGTTGCTCAGGGCGCAGCAGGCGCTGTTTCATGGAAGCGATCAGGGTCTGACCACCGGCCAGGGGTTGCGCGCCCGCGCCGCTGAAGCGCTTGGCGTCGGCCAGGGTCTTGGGTTGTTCGAGTGTGAATGCGTACATGGTGTGTCTCCTCCGTTTCAGGCCTTGGCCGATTGGATGGCCGTCCACACGCGGCTGGGGCTCGCGGGCATGTCCAGGTCCTTCACGCCCAGCGGCGCGAGCGCGTCCAGCACGGCGTTGATCACCGCCGGCGGCGAGCCGATGGCACCGGCCTCGCCGCAGCCCTTGGTGCCCAGCGGGTTGGTGGTGCAGGGCGTGGTCACGTGGCCGAGCCGGAAGTCCGGCACGTCGTCGGCGCGCGGCATGGCGTAGTCCATGAACGAGCCGGTGACCAGCTGGCCGGTCTCGCGGTCGTACACGCAGTGCTCCAGCAGCGCCTGGCCGATGCCTTGCACCAGCCCGCCGTGCACCTGGCCTTCCACGATCATCGGGTTGATGATGGTGCCGAAGTCGTCCACCGCGGTGAAGCGGTCGATGCGCACCACGCCGGTGTTGGGGTCGATCTCCACCTCGCAGATGTGCGTGCCGGCCGGGAAGGTGAAGTTGGTCGGGTCGTAGAACGCGGTCTCGTTCAGGCCCGGCTCCAGCTTGTCCAGCGGGTAGTTGTGCGGCACGTACGCGGTGAGCGCGACCTGGCCGAAGGTGACCTTCTTGTCGGTGCCTTTCACGGTGAACTCGCCGTTGGCGAAGTCCACGTCGGCGTCGCCGGTTTCCATGAGGTGGGCCGCAATCTTCTTGGCCTTGGCCTCGATCTTGTCCAGCGCGCGCATGATGGCCGCGCCGCCCACCGAGATGGAGCGCGAGCCATACGTGCCCATGCCGAAGGGCACGCGGCCGGTGTCGCCGTGCACGATGTCCACCTGCGACGGGTCCAGCCCCAGGCGCGAGGCCACGACCTGCGCGAAAGTGGTCTCGTGGCCCTGGCCGTGGCTGTGCGAGCCGGTGAACACCGTCACGCTGCCGGTGGGGTGCACGCGCACCTCGCCGCATTCGAACAGGCCGGCGCGCGCGCCGAGCGCGCCCGCCACGTTCGACGGCGCCAGGCCGCAGGCCTCGATGTAGCTGCTGTAGCCCACGCCGCGCAGCAGGCCCTTGGCCTTGGAGGCGGCCTTGCGCTGTTCGAAGCTGGCCATCTCGGCCAGTTCGTTGGCCTGGGCCATGCAGGCGGGGAAGTCGCCGGTGTCGTACTGCAGCGCCACCGGGGTCTGGTAGGGGAACTCGGTGATGAAGTTGCGGCGGCGGATCTCGTCCTGCGACAGGCCGGTCTCCCACGCGCAGCGGCTCACGATGCGCTCGAGCAGGTAGGTCGCCTCGGGTCGGCCGGCGCCGCGGTAGGCGTCCACCGGCGAGGTGTTGGTGAACCAGGCGTCCACCTCCACGTAGACCTGCGGCGTCTTGTACTGGCCCGCGAGCAGCGTGGCGTACAGGATGGTGGGCACGGCGGTGGAGAAGGTGGAGAGATACGCGCCGAGGTTGGCGTCGGTGTGCACGCGGAAGGCGAGGAAGTGGCCGTCCTTGTCCAGCGCCATCTCGGCGTGCGTCACGTGGTCGCGGCCGTGCGCGTCGCTCAGGAAGGCTTCCGAGCGGTCGCAGGTCCACTTGATCGCGCAGTTGAGCTTCTTCGAGGCCCAGGTCAGGCACACGTCTTCGGCGTACAGGAAGATCTTGGCGCCGAAGCCGCCGCCCACGTCGGGCGCGATCACGCGCACCTTGTGCTCGGGCAGGCCGAGCACGAAGGCCGTCATGAGCAGGCGCTCCACGTGCGGGTTCTGGTTCGCGACATAGAGCGTGTAGTCGTCGCCCGCGCGGTTGTAACTGGCGATGGCCGCGCGCGGCTCCATCGGGTTGGGCGCCAGGCGGTTGTTGACGAGGTCGATCTGGGTCACGTGCGCGGCGCCGTTGAACGCGGCGTCCACCTGGCCCTTGTCGCCGATGGCCCACTTGTAGCAGTGGTTGTCGGCGGCGGCCTCGTGCAGCGCGGGCGCGCCGGACTTCATGGCGTCGCGCACGTCCACCACGGCGGCCAGCGGCTCGTAGTCCACCTCCACCAGCTCGGCGGCGTTCTTCGCGTTCTCCAGCGTGTCGGCCACCACCATCGCGCGTGGTCGCCCACGTAGCGCACCTTGCCGAAGGCCAGGATGGGGTGGGGCGGCTCCTTCATGGGCTGGCCGGCGGTGTCGGTGATGAGCCAGCCGCAGGGCAGGCCGGCGATCTTGTCGCCCGCGACGTCGTCGCCGTCGAGGATGCCGATCACGCCCGGCGCCTTGAGCGCGGCGGACTTGTCGATCTTGCGGATGTTGGCGTGCGCGTGCGGCGAGCGCACGAACACCGCGTGGTGCATGTTGGGCAGCACGATGTCGTCGGTGTACTGGCCGGCGCCGGTGAGGAAGCGGTAGTCCTCCTTGCGCTTGAGCGATTCACCGATGTGGGGGAGTTTGGAGAAGTCGGAAGCACCCATGGTCGTTCTCCTCAGGCCTTCATGGCGGCAGCACCTTGCTGCACGGCCTTGACGATGTTCTGGTAACCGGTGCAGCGGCACAGGTTGCCTTCGAGCAGCTCGCGGATCTCGGTGCCGGTGGCGCCGGGGTTCGACTTGCACAGGCTCACCGAGCTCATCACCATGCCCGGGGTGCAGAAGCCGCACTGCAGGCCGTGGCATTCCTTGAACGCCGCCTGCATCGGGTGCATGGTGCCGTCGGCCGCCGCCAGGCCTTCGATGGTGGTCACCTCGCAGCCGGCGGCCTGGGGCAGCAGCATGTTGCAGGACTTGACCGCGCGCCCGTCGAGCAAGACCGTGCAGGCGCCGCACTGGGCGGTGTCGCAACCCACGTGGGTGCCGGTGAGCCGGAGGTGTTCGCGGATCGCCTGGACCAAGAGCGTGTGGGGCGGCGCGTCGATGGTCACGGCCTTGCCGTTGACCCTGAGTTGAACCTGCATGCTTGTCTCCTTGTTGTGGTGATGGGGCACCAACAAGTTGAGCACGCGGCCCGGGCGGTGATTTGCGGGTTAACCCTGAAATCCTCTGGCCGGCGCCAATCATTCTCAAATTGAGACGCACGCGGCCCAGGGGGCTTGCGCGACCCGGCTCAGAGCTGCGGGCTGGATGAGCGGGGCAGCTCGGCGCGGTAGCGCAGGCGCACCACCGTGTCCTCGACCACCTGCAGGTGCACGCTGGTGCGGCGGTACGACCACTTGCGGTCGATGCCCACGGTCAAGGGGTCCTGGCGGCTCTTGGTGCTGATCTCCAGCCCGTACCTCGACCGCAGCGACACCGTCAGCCGCTGGGCAAGGGCGCGCGCCTCTTCGGGTGAGCCAGCCTGGGCGCGCAGCACGACGCTCTGCAGCCGGTCCTGCTCGAACCCGAACGCCACCTGGAAGTCGGCGCCCACCACGTCATGGGCGGGAATTTCCAGCAGCACGCGGCCGTCTTCGGTGGCCGGGCGCAGCGTGCCCGGGGCCGCCGCCTCGGGAATCAGCGCCACCACTTCCGCCGGCGTGGCGCCGGCGGGCACGCCGCGCCAGAGCGCCTGCGCCGAAGCGCCCACGCACCACAGGAGCAGGGCCGAGCAGACGAGGAATTTGTTCATGTGGGCGTTGGATGCGGGCGAAGCCGCGGAGTTCGGGTGGTTCGGCACCCGGGCGCGGGGCCCGCCGGTGGCCCGGCAAGAATACCCGGTGGCTACTTGGGCCGAGGGCGGGACAGGTGGGGCTGCACCGCCTGCAACCGCCCGCTGCGCAACTCCACCACCGCCTTGCTCACCGCCAAGGCCGCGTTGCGGGTTTCGTCCTGCACGGCCAGGTCGTCGTCCAGCGTGTCGTGGCTGGTGGCGTAGGGTTCGTAGTAGCCGATGAAGCGGTCCAGCCGCGCCTGCGGACCGGCGTCGATCAGGCCCATCCAGTCCAGCCAGTCGCACAGCGAGCGGCGCGCACCCTCGATGCCGGCCACGTCGCCGTGCACCACCACGCCGTAGGCGCGGCCCGCCAGGTGCTGCGGGTAGTCCCAGCCCGCCATTTCCAGCGCCTTGGCCTTCTCGGGCTTCTTGCCGCCGGTGGAGGTCGGGTCGGGGTTGCCGCCGTCGGCGCACACCAGGCGGTCGATCATGAGCTTGAGCGGGCTCGGGCTCTGGTACCAGTAGACCGGTGTGACCAGCAGCACGGCGTGCGCCGCCACCCAGCGTTCGTAGATCTCGGCCATCCAGTCGTGCGTCTGGTTCAGCGCGTGGTTGGGGTAGCAGCTGCACGGCCAGTGGCACAGCGGCATGGCGGTGGACACGCAGCCCTTGCAGGGGTGGATGTGCAGCGCGTATTCGGAGGTGAGCAGGCTCAGGTCCAGCACGTCGACCTGCATGTGCTGCTGTTCGAGCGCTTCGCGCGCGATCCGGGTGAGCCGGTAGCTTTTGGAGATCTCACCGGGGCAGGTGCCGTCGTTGCGCGCCGAGCCGCAGACCAGCAGCACCCGCGACGGTGTGCTGGGCAGCGACCAACTCGCCTGCGCGGCGTCCAGGCGCGCCTTGGTCGCCACCCACTCGGACGACAGGTCGTAGTCCGGGTCGGCGTAGCCCGGCCCGGCCTTCTGCGTCACGGGCGCCTTGCGGCCTTCCTGGTAGGCCTTCCAGGCGATGGCCTCCAGCCGCTCGATGCTCGCGTCCTCGGTGCGGAAGGCGGGGTCGAAGAAGAAGGCGCGAAAGCGCTCGCTGAATGCCGCGCGCTCCAGGGGAGCGGGCGCCTGTCCTTTTCGGATCTGGGTCATGGTGCGGTGGTGTGGGTGGGGTGACCCAATATCGGAGCCACCCGCGGGCGCGTCTGTTCGCCACCGCACCCTGGCTTCAGGCCGGGGCTCGGTGAAAGCGCATCGTCCAGTTGGCTTCCCAGCTGCGACCGGCGTCGGCCGAGAACGCCTGCTCCCACAGCGGCGAGGCGGTCTGCGTGTCGGTCCAGCGAAAGCGCACGCGGATCGGGCGGCCGTCCAGCACGTCTTCGGCGAAGAAGGTGCCCACGCCGCGGTCGAAGTGGCCCACCACCGGCACGTCCAGCTGGTGGGGCTGGCGGCCGTCCAGCCACCAGATGGACCAGCGGCCGGTGTGCGGGTTGTGGCTGCGCAGCGTGGCCGCGCGGTAGCTGCCGCCGGGCAGGTGCAGCAGGTTGTCGTCCACATTGCCCTGGCCGCCGAGCACGGGCCAGGCGGTGCAGGTGCCGTCGAAGCGCTCCCAGTCGGTGCAGCCGCTCAGGCGCTCGCGCAGGCGGTGGTGTTCCACGCGCCAGTGGCCGTGCAGGAAGTCGAAGTCGTGGTCGCTGGTGTTCATGGGGTGGCTCCTTCAGGCGTGCAAAGCGGAACGGGCGGTGGGGGTGAGGCGGTGGCTCTCGGTGGGGCCGGCCAGCCAGGGGGCGAGCGTGGGCTGCGCGTCGCGCGCCCAGGCGCCGCCGCGCGCGAAGGCGTCGAAGGCGGCGGGGCTGTGAAACAGCGCGAGGCCCACCAGCACCGGCTCGCCCTCGCGCACCGGCAGGCGCGGGAAGTTGTTGGGGCTGGCCTCCGTCACGTACCAGCCGATGCGCCGCGCGCCGCCCTGGCGCAGCACCGGCGAGAGCACCTCGCGGCACAGATCCAGCAGGTCGCTGCCGGCGGGCGCGCGCAGCGGGAACACGGCCGCGTCCAGCAGGCCGGGCGGTGTGTCGGTGGTGCCGGGCTTGGCGCGCCGGGGGGCTTCGCCGTCGATGCCCGCGCCGGGCCAGGCCGGGCGCAGCAGGAACACGTCGTCCGAATCGATCATGGTGGCGTTCGCCGCGTCGCGGTGCGCCTGCCACACCGGGCCGCCGTAGAACGCGGCCAGGCCCTGGGCGCGGCGCGCCATGTCGGCGAAGCCGCGCAGCCAGACGAAGCGGTTGGCGTCGTCCAGGTCGCGGAACTGGCCGATCACGCGCAGGCCCTGGGCCTCCTGGGTCTCGACGAACTCGCGGTCGAACAATTCGATGAGGGTGTCGCGCCGGCCCGGGTGCAGGGTGTAGCGGCGCAGCTCGACGAGGGGGGACTCGGTCATGGCAAAAGCTCCTTGAAAGACGATGCGGTGATGATCCACCCCATAACCTGACACGGTGTGTCATGTTTAAATCTCTCGCATGCAAGCCAGCCGACTGCTCTCCATCCTCATGCTGCTGCAGGCGCGGGGCCGCCTGACGGCCGGCGCGCTGGCGCAGGCCCTGGAAGTGTCCGAGCGCACCGTGCTGCGCGACATCGACCAGCTCTCGGCCGCCGGTGTGCCGCTGTGGGGCGAGCGCGGGCGCCAGGGCGGCTTTCAGCTGCGCGAGGGCTGGAGCACCCAGCTCACCGGCATGACCGAGCCCGAAGCCCAGGCGCTGCTGCTCGCCGGCCTGCCCGGGCCGGCCACCGAACTGGGCCTGGGCGCGGCCGCCGCCTCGGCGCGGCTGAAGATGGTGGCGCAGCCTGCCGGGCGAGTGGCGCGAGCAGGCCGACCGCGTGGGCCAACGCCTGCACATCGACCCGGTGGACTGGTACCGCGCGCAGGACGCGCCGAACTTCCTGCGCGAGGTGGCCGACGCCGTCTGGCGCGCGCGCCGCATCGAGGTGCGTTACGAAAGCTGGCGCGGCAAGGCCTGGCGGACGCTGGAGCCGCTGGGCCTGGTGCTCAAGGCGGGCGCGTGGTACCTGGTGGCGCGCGCGGTGGACGCGGCGCCCCCGAAAGGCGATGGCGTGCGCACCTACCGGCTGGCGAGCCTGCTGGAACTCAAGCCGGGCGCGGCCTTTCGCCGGCCCAAGACGTTCGACCTCGCGCGCACCTGGCAGGCGTCGGCCGCGCGCTTCGAATCGGAGCTGCGTTCGGTGGAGGTGCGGGCGCGCGCGACGCCGCGCTGCCTGAAGTGGCTGGCGAACGCGCGCGTGCCGTTCAGCGACCCGGTGGGCGACGAGGTGACGATCCGCGTCGAATCGGTGGAGCAGGGCGCGCGGCAGCTGCTCGCCTTCGGCGACGAGATCGAGGTGCTCTCACCGCCCGCGCTGCGCGAGCGCCTGGCGCAGCAGGCGGTGGCGGTGCTGGCGCGCTACCAGGCCCGGGGCCGTGCTCAGTGCTGAAAGACCGCGCCCGAGGTCATCAGCGAATCGATTTCCCCGGGCTCGAAGTCCAGCTCGCGCAAGACCGACACCGTGTGCTGCCCCACGTAGGGGGCGGCGGAGGTGGCGTGCGGAGACGCGCCGTTGAAATGGAGCGGCAAACCCAGCGAAGGCGTTTTTCCGCCGTCGGCATGGTCGACGTCCACCACCATGGACGTGGCGCGCACCTGCGGATGTTCCAGCGCCTGCCCCACGTCGTTGACCGGGCCCACCGGCACGCCGGCCAGGTCGAAGCGCTGCACCCAGGCCGGCGCGTCGTCGCTGGACAGGGCTTGTGTGATCAGCGCTTCCAGTTCCGCGCGGTGCGCCACCCGGCTGCGGCCATTCTTGAACCGGGGTTCCTGCAGCCATTCGGGGTGCCCGAGGATCTGGGCAATGCGCTCCCAGTTGGCCTGGTTTCCGCCACCCAGGGCGATGGCCCCGGTGCGGCAGCGAAAGGTCTGGTAGGGCGCGATGAGGGGATGGGCCGTCCCCATGGGCTTGGCGATGGTGCCGTCGTTGAAGTAGGCCGCCGCGAACCAGTACATCTGCTGCATGGACGCCTGCAGCAGCGAGGTTTCCACCTTGCAACCCTGGCCGGTCTTCAGCCGCTCGATGTAGGCCGCGAGAATGCCGACGGCCGCGAGAATGCCGGCATTGATGTCGGCCACCGAGTTGGCGGGCTTGACGATCTGCCCGTCGGGCGTGCCCGTGGCGCTGATCAGGCCTGAAAAGGCCTGCAGCACCAGGTCGAAGCCGCCTTGGTCGCTCAGCGGTCCATGGGGGCCGTAGCCGCTGATGGAGCAGTAGATCAGCTCGGGCTGGATGCGCCGCAGGTCGTCGTAGCCCAGGCCCAGCGCGTCGAGCTTGCCGCGGCGGAAGTTCTCGGTCATGACGTCGCACCGCGCGACCAGGCGGCGGATCACCTCCTGGCCCTGTGGCAGGCGGATGTCCACGGCGACGGAGCGCTTGCCCCGATTGAGCATCAGGAAGCTGGGCGCCAGGCCGGGGTCGCCCGGCCGTGCATAGCCTCGGGAGTCGTCCCCGGCGGGGAATTTCTCGATCTTGATGACGTCGGCGCCCATGTCCGCCAGCATGAGCCCGCACACCGGGCCGGCCATGATCTGGGACAGTTCGAGAACGCGCATGCCCTTCAGGGGGCCTTGGGCTTTGGGGGTCATGTCGGTCAGGCGCCCTTGAACACGGGTGGGCGGTTTTCAGCGAAGGCCGCCAGGGCCTCCCGGAGATCGCTCGTGCCCAGGCTGTGCAGAAAGGCCTGGGTGGCGGTCGCCTCGTCGTACTCCTGCCGCCCGGTCTCGTTGAGCACCTTCTTCATGGACACCAGCGGAATGGGGGCCATGGCCAGCAGATCGCCGATCCAGCGCTGCAGCTCGGCGTCCAGTTCTTCGGGGGCCACCAAGGCGTCGAGGTAGCCGATCCGCAGCATCTCGGCGGCGTCGATCGTTCGCGAGGTGAGGAACAGCTTCTTCGCGCCGCCCAGCCCCAGCCGGGTGACCCAGCGGCGAATGCCCCTGCCGTAGTAGTGCAGTCCGAGGCGGGCCGCCGGCATGAACATGCGGATGCCTTGCGCGCCGAGGCGGAAGTCGCACGACAGGGCGAGGTCCGTGGACCCGCCATAGACCGGCGCATGCAGCCGGGCGATGGTGACCGCCCGCGCATTTTCGATGTCGTCGCAGAGTTGTTCGAACGGGTTCTCGCCGGCCTTTCCATTGGCGCTGGCGGCCGTGCCCAGCCGCGTCAGATCGAAGCCCGAGCTGAAGCTTTTGCCCTCGCTCTGGAACACGATGACGCGCACCGCGGGCATGCCGTTGAGCTCGCTCAGGTAGCGGGAAATCACGCCCACGTCATCGGGTTCGATGCGGTTGTGCGTGGCGGGCCGGCGCAGGCGGATGGTGGCGACCGCGCCATCCACGTTCAGCTCGGGCGGCTGAGAGGCGAGCGCGGTGGCGGCGGGGGCGGATTCAAGGTGGGTGGACATGAGGGAGGCTTTCAGACAGGGGAGGGGAATGCGGTTCACTCGAACTTCAATTGCTGCACCCGCACCACGCGAGCCCATTTTTCGAAGTCTCTTTCACCAGCAGCGAGGCTGCGTTGGGGGTGCTGGCCGATATGTCGTTGCCGAAACCGACGAGCTTGTCCTTCACGGCGGGGGTGTTCAGGGTTTCGTTCAGCGCCGCGTTCAAGCGCTCGATCACCGGTTGCGGCGTGCCCTTGGGCAAGGCCATCACGAACCAGCCCTGGGCGTCATAGCCTGGGACACCCTGTTGAGACACGGGCCTGACGCCCGGGAACGACGGCACCTCGCGGTCCGAGGTCACGGCGATGGCGCGCGCCCGGCCGCTCTGCACGATCGGGATGGCGGGCGCGATCGTCGCGTACGACACCTCCACCTGCCCGCCCATCAGGTCGTTGAGGGCGGGGGCCGCACCCCGATAGGGCACGTGGGTCATGAAGGTGCCGGTTTCGGCCTTCAGCAGTTCGGCGGACATCTGGTGGATGCTTCCCAGCCCTGAGGTGGAGAAGCTCAGGGCGCCGGGCTTCTTGCGCGCCAGCTGGATCAGCTCCGGCAGCGTGCGCACGGGAAGCGTGGGGTTCACCAGGATGACCAAGGGCGATTGGGCGACCACGCCCACGTAGGCAAAGCCGGTCACGGGGTCGTAAGGCACCTTGCGCGTGGTCGGGATGATGGTCAGTGGGGCGCTGTCGATAAGGCCCACCGTGTAGCCATCGGGCGCCGCGTTCGCAACGGCCTCGGCCCCGATGGAGCCCGCCGCACCGGGACGGTAGTCCACGACCATGGGTTGCCCCAGGATTTTTTCCATGACCCCGGCGATTTCGCGCGCGGTGGCGTCCGCCGCGCCGCCCGGGGTGTAACCCAGGATCAGTTTGATGGGTTTGGTCGGCACCCACTGAGGGCCTGCGGCGAACACGGCATGGCCGGGCAAGGCCAAGCCGGCCGCCAGGGTGGCGGCAGCGACCGCTTGTTTTAGAATATTCACTGAACGTCTCCTAATATATTTACGATCGACTTCAGTATATTTAAATGAGCACAACCATGCAAGTGGCCGAGCCCACGAAAGGCGCGCGCACGTTCGCCGAGCAAGTGCGCCTGGCGATCCTTGAAGACTTGGCGTCGGGCGCGCTCCGCCCCGGGGAACCCCTGGACGAAAAGCTGCTGTGCGAGCGCTTCGGTGTGTCCCGCACACCGGTGCGCGAAGCGTTCCTGCAGTTGGTGGCCCAGGGTTTCGCGGTCAACGAAGCCCGAAGCAGCGTCACCATCCCGAAGCTGTCGCTGCAGCGCTTGCGCGACATCCTGGAGCTGATCGCCGAGCTGGAGGCGACCGCCGCCAGGCTGGCCGCCAGAAGGGCGACCGCCGCGGAGCGGCAAGCCATCCTGGCGTCACTGGAGCAGGGACGCCGCATCGCGGCCGATGGCACCGCGCGCACGTACGAGGTCGCGAACGACGGGTTCCATCGCGCCATCTGGTCCGCGTCCCACAACGAACTGCTGGAAGAGCAGGTTCGCCAGATGCGCACCAAAACCGCGGGCTACACCCGCAACCGCTTTGATTCGCCAGGGCGCATGCAACGGTCC
Source organism: Hydrogenophaga sp. UC242_50 (assembly GCF_042697355.1). Classification (NCBI taxonomy): domain Bacteria; kingdom Pseudomonadati; phylum Pseudomonadota; class Betaproteobacteria; order Burkholderiales; family Comamonadaceae; genus Hydrogenophaga; species Hydrogenophaga sp. UC242_50. Next base: position 4,206,057 of record NZ_CP170553.1, on the reverse strand, counting down.
GTGGAGGAGCACCAGGCGGTCGCGCTCGCCATCGCGAATGGCGATGAGGCGGCCGCGTGGCAGGCCATGTCCGAGCACATCGCGATCGGTGGACGGGACTTCGCCGAATTCGTCAGCGGCATCCCCGCGAGTCTCCTGAGCGTGTGAGGCCTCAGCCCCGCCGCGCCTGGTCGATGGCGGCCACGTCGATCTTCTTCATGGTCATCATCGCGTCGAAGGCGCGTTTGGCCGCCGCGCGGTCGGGGCCGGTGAAAGCCTCGGTGAGCGTGCGCGGCGTGATCTGCCACGACAGGCCCCAGCGGTCCTTGCACCAGCCGCACTCGCTCTCCTGGCCGCCGTTGCCCACGATCGCGTTCCACAGGCGGTCGGTCTCTTCCTGATCGTCGGTGGCGATCTGGAAGGAGAAGGCCTCGTCGTGCTGGAACACCGGGCCGCCGTTGAGCCCGATGCAGGGAATGCCGGCCACGGTGAACTCCACCGTGAGCACATCGCCTTCCTTGCCGGAGGGGTAGTCGCCCGGCGCGCGGTGCACCGCGCCGACCGCGCTGTCGGGAAAGGTCTTGGCGTAGAAGGTCGCGGCGTCCAGGGCGTCGCGGTCGAACCAGAGGCAGATCGTGTTCTTGGGGATCATTCCGGGTCTCCTTGAGCGTTGAGCAAGAGGAACCCGGCACCTTACCGCTTTCGGAGGCTCGCGTTAAGCGCCGCGACCGCGAACCTGGCGGCGTTAGCATCTTCTGATGACCTCTTTACCTGCTGTAACGGCCTGCCTGGCGTTCACGCTGGCCTGCGTCGCCCATGCCGCCGCGCCGGACGACGCCCTGTTGAGAGGAGGGCAAGGCTATCCGCCCGGTGGTCCCGTCCCGTTGGCATCGCATCTCGTGGCGGACGAGCAGCCCCAGCATCTGCTGAACTCCTTCAGCGGGGCCTTGGAGCAGGCGCTGGCCCATCGCATCGTCAGAAAGGGCGCGCATTCGAGGCCACTCGCCCGCGCGCCCGAGGAAACGGCTTTCGTGTACCAGCACGATGGCCTTCGTCTTGGCGTGAACGACTATCTGGATCGCCAGCGGGTCACGGGCCTCATGGTGATCAAGGACGACACGGTGGTGCTCGAGCGTTACCAGTACGGCCTGGGTCCGGCCACGCGCTTCCTGTCGGCCTCGATGGTCAAGTCCATCGTCGGCGTGCTCATCGGCATCGCGTTGGAGGAAGGCCGCATTCGCTCCCTGGACGACCTGGCGCGGGTCTACGTGCCCGCGCTGGCGGGCAACCCCTATGGTGAAACGTCGATCCGCGATCTGCTCCAGATGTCGTCGGGCGTGCGGTTTTCGGAGCAGTATGACGGCCGCGACGACCTGGGCGCCCTCATCGAAGACACCATCGGGCGCCGCTCGCCGGGCGGGGCCGCCGTCTTGTTGCCGCATGTCCAGCGCCGGATCGCGCCGGGCCAGTTGTTCTACTACTCGTCCGCGGACACGCAGGCGCTCGGTCTTGTGCTGCGCGGTGCCACCGGTGTTGCGCCGGCCGACTACCTGAGTGAACGGATCTGGCAGCCCATGGGGGCTCAGGACGATGCGAGCTTCCTGGTCGATGCCGCTGGCCAGGAAGCGGCTTTCGCGTTCCTGCACGCGACGCTTCGGGACTACGGCCGTCTCGGGATGCTGCTGGCCAATGAAGGCCAGGTGGGCGACAGGCAGGTCGTTCCCGCTGCGTGGGTGCGGCAATCGACCGCGGTCGCACAACCCCATGCCCAGCCCTTTGTGGCGAGTTCCTACTTTGGCTACGGGAATCATGTCTGGATCTTTCCAGGTGCACGGCCGCGGTTCGCGCTCATCGGGGTGCGCGGCCAGGTGATCTTCGTGGACCCTGCGCTGCGCCTGGTGCTGGTGCAGACGGCCGTCTGGAAATCCGCGGGCGACCGCGCGGCGCGGGCCGAGCTGCTGGCCTTGTGGCGGGGGGTGGTCGAGCAATACGGGGCTTGGTGAGCAGGCCTGCCTGCCCCCCGGTTTGTGGGCTACCCAACAGACGGCCAGAAGGCGCAGGCGAATACTCCGGACACGAGACATCCGGAGACCAGCATGCCATCCCCGCAACACCACTTCAATCCGCCCCGCAAAAGCGGCCGGACGGGCCGCCAGGCGCGTCAGGGCGAGGCCCCGCGGCGACAGGGACCCTCCCGCATGGCCCTGGAGCAGCCCGACGACACGCCGCGGGATCAGCGGCTGTCCCACCCTCAGTTGGGCCCCCGCCAGATGGCCTGAAACGCAGCGGAGCGCGCGAGAGGCTGAGCAACCACCGCGTGTGGGCTAGCATCGCGCGCATGCGTTTTTTGGTTGTAGGAACAAGCGGCGCGGGCAAGTCCACCTTCGCCGAGGCCTTGGGCAAGGCAGCACAGTGTCCGCACATCGAACTCGACAGGTTCTATTGGGGCCCAGGTTGGGAAGCCGTGCCGCACGAACAGTTCGAGCGTGCCGTGCTGGCGGCCACCGAAGGAGCGCGCTGGGTGGCCGATGGCAACTACAGCGCCGTGCGCGATGTGCTCTGGCCCCGCGCCACCCAGGTCGTCTGGCTGAACTACAGCCGCTGGACGGTGTTCTCGCGCCTGCTCTGGCGAACGCTCGGCCGCATCATGACGCGCGAAGAACTGTTTCAAGGCAACCGCGAGTCGCTGCGCATGTCGTTCTTCTCGCGCGATTCCGTCCTGCTGTGGTCGTACCGCACCTTCGAAACGAACCGGCGAAAGTACGCCGGCCTTCGTGAGGATCCGCGCTACGCCCACCTCCAATGGACGGAGATCACCCGGCCCTCCGAGGCCCGGGCGTTCATCGAGCGGCACACGGCCTAGGCCGGGCGCTGGCGTTCGGTGTGCACGATGAACAGGGCCACGAGCAGCGAGAGCAGCGAACTGGCCCACATCACACCGAGCACGGCGAGGTGGGCGTTGGACGCGTTGACCACCAGGCCCGCGAGAAACGCGACGATGCCGGCACCGATCACCGTCACCGCGGCGGCCAGGCCCGATGCCGTGCCCGCCAGGTGCGGGCGCAGGGACAGGATGCGCGCATTGGCCGCCGGCATGGTCAGGCCGTTGCCCAGGCCCACGAAGACACACGGGCCGAAGAAGGCGAGCGGGTGCGTGAGGCCCGAGGCCAGCAGCACCAGACCCACCAGCAGGCCCACGGCCGTGAGCAGGCGGCCGACCAGGATCAACCGGGTCGGTGCGTGCCTGGAACTGGTGTGCCCCACGATGTAGCTGCCCAGCATGAAGCCCGCCGGCACCAGGCCCATGTAGGCGCCCAGCGCCGTGCTCGACAAGCCGCCGAGCTGCGCCGCCACCAGGGGCGCGCCACCGAGGAAGGCGTACAGCGTGCCGATGCCGAAGGCCATGCACAGGGCATAGGCCCAGAACGGTGGCGACCGGCCCAGCTCGCCATAACCCTTGAGCTGCAGGGCGAAGGAGGCGGTGCGGTGGTGGTTGGTCTCCTTCAGGTGGAAGGCCACCAGCCACAGGCCCGCGAGCCCGAGCACGGCGAAGGCGACGAAGTTGGCGCGCCAGCCGAAGGCGCTGTCGAGCAGGCCGCCCACGGTGGGTCCGATCATGGGCGCCACGGCCCAGGCCGAGGAGACGTAGCCGATGCGGCTGGCGGCGCCGCCTTCGTCCGAGGTGTCGCGAATGGCCGCGAGGGACACGGCGTAGCCGGCGATGACGGTGGCCTGGAACATGCGGCACACCAGGAAGGTGGTGATGTCGGTGGCCAGGCTGCAGCCGATGGAGGCGAGGGTGTAGATCGCCAGCGCGGCCAGCGCCACGGGCTTGCGGCCGAAGCGGTCGGACATCGCGCCCGCGATCAGGTGCGCGACGGCGGTGGCGATCGCATAGCCGGCGACGGCGAGGTTGACGAGCGCGAAGTCGGCGTCGAGGTCGCGCGCGATGTTCGGCAGCGAGGGCACGAACATGTTGAGCGGCAGGATCGCCAGCGCCGACAAGGCGATGAGGACGGAGAGGCGCGGGGAGGCCGTGGTCTGCATGGGGGTTGAACGCCTGGGCTGAGGGGACACATCGCCGGGGGCCGTGCGGTTGCGCGACCGTGATCTGCTCGTGCCGGGTTCAACAGGAGTCATGCGCCATCGGGCTGGGTGGGGCCCGTGGCGGGAATCGGGCCGGCTGTGCGCGGCCCATGGCGGCATTCTGCCCCAGCACGGCGTGGCGCGAATCTTCAAGACGCGCGGCGCGCCGGCTGAGACAGTGGCGTGCCATCACCCCTCAACGGAGCAGCGCCATGAACATCCTCGTGAACCGACAGCGGTTTCACATCCACCCCGACTGGCAGGACGAGACCCTGCTCGCCGTGCTGCGCGAACACCTGGGCCTGGTGGGCACCAAGTTCGGCTGCGGCATGGGCCAGTGCGGCGCCTGCACGGTGCTGCTCGATGGCCAGGCGCAGCGCAGCTGCCTGCTGCCGGTGAGCGCGGTGCAGAACCAGGCCGTGGAAACCATCGAGGGGCTGGCGGGCCGGGACGGTGGTCTGCACCCGGTGCAGCAGGCCTGGCTGGACGAGCGCGTGCCGCAGTGCGGTTATTGCCAGGCGGGCCAGATCATGGCCACCGTGGCCCTGCTGCGGCAGGACCCGGCCCCCAGCCCGGCGCGCGTGGACGAAGCGCTGGCGGGCAACCTGTGCCGCTGCGGCACGCAGCAGCGCATCCGCGCCGGTGTGCAGCGCGCGGTGGTGCTGCAGCGGGGCCGCCCGTGAAGCGGCGCGCCTTGCTCCAGGCCGGCGGCGCGCTGAGCGTGGCCTTTCTCGCCGGCTGCGCCTTGCCGGTGATTCCCAAGCGGCCCGTGGCGGGCTACGAAGACGCGCTGGGCTGGGTGCGCCACCGCGAGGGCCGCTACGAGCTGCTGCTGCCGCGCGTGGAGATGGGCCAGAACATCGGCACCGCGCTCAAGCAGGTGGCGTGCGAGGAGCTGGGCATCGGCTGGGACCAGCTCACGCTGCGCCTGCCGCACACCGGCGAGATGGCGCGCGTGCGCGCCACGGTGGGCAGCGAATCGGTGAAGGACTTCGCCCTGCCGCTGGCCCAGGCCTGTGCCACGCTGCGCGAGGCGCTGGCGGCGGGCCACACCCAGGGCGAGCGCATGGCCGAGCCCCGGCCCATGGACCAGCTGCGCGCGTTCCAGCCCGGGGGCCGCCACGTGGGCCGCGCCGCGCCGATCGAACAGGGCCCGGCCATCGTGACCGGCGCCGCGGTCTACGTGGCGGACGTGCGCCTGCCGGGCCTGCTGTTCGGCCGCGTGCTGCGCGCGCCGGTGTCGGCCGAGCGCGTCTCCACACTGGGCGCGATGAACGAGGCCGCCGCGCGCGCGGTGAAGGGCTTCGTGGCCCTGGTGCGCGACGAGCGCCTGCGGCAGGCGTCGAGCGAGGGCGTCGGCATCGTCGCGCGCACGCCGGGGGCGCTGGACCGCATCGAGGCGGCGCTGGAGGCGCGCTGGCTTTCGCAGGGCAGCTTCGGGCAGGCCGAGATCGACCACCTGGTGGACGTGGACCGCCACCTCGCCGACGGGGGATTCAAGTACCGGGTGCACGAGGACGCCATCGACGCGCAGGGCGAGTGGGATGTGGACCTGCGCATCGACATTCCGCTGGCGGCGCACGCGCCGATCCAGCCGCGCGCGGCGGTGGCCGCCTTCGATGCCGAGGGCGGGCTGGACCTCTGGGTGGGCTCGCAGGACGTGTACTACCAGCGCGACGTGGTCTGCAAAAGCCTGGGGCTGGACGAAGACCGCGTGCGCGTGCATGGCAGCCGGGTGGGTGGGGCCTTCGGTGGCAAGACGATCTGCACGGTGGAGCTGGAGGCCGCGGTGCTCGCGCAGGCGGTGCGGCAGCCGGTGAAGCTGCAGTGGACGCGCGCGCAGGAGTTCCGCCAGGGTTTCCACCGCCCGCCCTCGAGCCACCGCATCCGCGTGCGCCTGCGCGACGGTCAGCTGGACCAGTGGTGGCACGCGTTCGGCAGCAGCCACATCCTGTTCACCAACGCGGGCCTGCCGGCCTGGATGCAGCGACTGACCGACTTCGTGACCGACGCGGGTGTGGCGCGCGGGGCGCAGCTGCCCTACCGCTGCGCGCGCAAGCGCGCCGAGTTCGCGCTGAACCGCCTGCCGGTGTTCACCGGGCCCTGGCGCGGCCTGGGCGCGGGGCCCAATGGGCTGGCCGTGGAATCGGCCATCGACGAATGCGCGCGGCGCGCGGGCGTGGAGCCGTTGGCGTTTCGCCTGCGGCACGCCGAAGACCCCCGGCTGGCGCGTGTGCTGCGCGCGGCGGATGCACGGGCCGGTGCAGGCGCGTCGGCGGTGTCGGGCGTGCGGCGCGGGCGCGGGGTGGCCTGCGGCATCTACAAGCAGCTGAGTTACGTGGCCGTGGTCGCCGAGGTGGTGGTGGACGCGCGCGGCCAGCTGCGCGTGGCGAGGCTGGTCTGCGCGCACGACTGCGGCACGGTGATCAACCCCGACCAGGTGCGCGCGCAGTGCGAGGGCAACCTGGTGTGGGGCCTGGGCATGGCGCTGAGCGACCGGCTGGCGGCGGTCGATTCGCGCATCGGCCCCGGCAGTTTTGCCGAAGCACCGATACCATCGCTGGACCAGATTCCGCCGCTGGAGGTGGTGCTGGTGGAGGCGGGTGGCGCGCCGGGCGGGGCGGGCGAGACCGCCATCGTGGCCACGGCGGCGGCGATCGCCAACGCGGTGCGCGAGGCCACCGGCGTGCGCATCCAGCGGTTCCCGATCGACACCGGCCTGTTGGCCCAGACCACGACCACATGAGCGACTTTGCTTCCGAAGCCATGCTGCGCCTGGTGCGCGCCGGCCTGCAGCGGCAGGGCCTGGCGGCCGACGGCCCGCCGGCCGTGCGCAGCGCGCACGTGCCGCTGGCGGACAAGCGCACCTGGCTGGACCGGCTGTGGCAGGCCCATGGGCCGGACGTGATCGTGCGGCTGGGCGAGGCGGTGCACGGCATGGACGACGAGCCGCTGTTGCTGGCGCTGTCGCTTGCGCGCGACCCGCCCGACCTGCTGCAGCGCTGGCAACGCCTGGAACGCTTCGTGCATTCGCGCCATCGCGTGCGCGTGAGCCAGCCCGAGCCCGGCCTGCTGCGCCTGCGGCATCTGTCGCTGGATCCGCTGCGCCCGCCCACGCCGGCCGAAGACCTGCTGGTGTTCGGCTTCCTGGTGGCGCTGTGCGAATACCTGCGGACACCCGGTGTGCAGGCCCGGCCAGTCGGGCAACCGCTGTGGAGCCGCAGCCAACGCGCGTGGCGCTCACCCGTTTGGCCAGACGATGTGTCGAGCTGGGAGTTGCGCTGGCAAGCCCGGCCCGAGAGCCCGCTGACCGAACCCGGACCCGCGACCCCCGAGGGCTGGGTCGCCCACCTCCAGGCCCGGCTCGCCGCCGACCCGGGGCGGGGCTGGACGGTGGACGCGCTGGCGCGGGAAGCGGCCTCGTCGCCGCGCACGCTGCAGCGCCGCCTGGCGGACCAGGGCCTGAGCTTCACGCAGTTGCTCGCCAAGGCCCGGCTCGCCGGGGCGGCCCGGTTGCTGGCCGCGGACAACATGCCCACGGCCCAGGTGGGCTATGTGTGCGGCTTCGCCGACCAGGCCCATTTCACCCGGCAGTTCAAGCAGCACACGGCGATGACGCCGGGGCTCTACCGCAACGAGTTCAGGCCGGCGTGAACCAGATCGCGGCGCTGCGCATGCCCACCCAGGTCAGCAGCAGCGAGCCCATCAGGTGCAGGCCGGCCGTGCCGACGGCGAGCGCGAAGCGGCCGTGCTGCAGCATGGCGATGACTTCGGCCGAGAAGGTGGAGAAGGTGGTCAGCGCACCGAGAAAACCGGTGATGACCGCGAGCCGCCAGACCGGGTCGATCTGCGTCTGGCTCTGGAAGAACACCACGGCCACGCCCACGATGTAGGCGCCGATCCAGTTGGCCGCCAGCGTGCCCCAGGGCAGGATGGCCGCGCCCTGGTTGAGCCACAGGCTCAGCCGCCATCTCGCCAGCGCGCCGAGCACGGCACCGAGGGAGATGGCGATGACGCTGTGCATGGGGGCCGCGCTTCAGCGATGGAGGATCAGAACGGCGGGCCGTCGTCGTCCGCGTCGGCGGTGACGGCCTCGCGCGCGGCGGGTGCCGACGCCGAAGGCTCGCTGTCGGCGGCGGCGCCGAAGGCCATCTCGCCGCCCAGGGCCTCGATCAGCTCGGGAATGAGTTTCTGCAGCTCGCCGGTGGACAGGGCCACGTCGGCGTCGAAGCCGTTTTCGCCTTCATCGGGCCGGCCGTCGAACACGCCTTCCAGGAAGCTGATCTTCTTGACCTGCAGCGATTCGGTGAGCGTGAAGCCGATGCGGCCTTCCCAGCTCATGGCCAGGCGGGTGGGCAGCTTGCCTTCGGTGATGTGCTTGCGCACCTCGTCGGTGGCGAGGTTGTGGCGCGTGAATTTCACGGCCGACTTTTCTTCATCGCCGGACTTGAGCTCGCACTCGCGCTCCACCGCGAAGCCGCCGGGCCATTCGTCGGGCGTGGTGGCCGAGAGCCACTGCGTCATGGCGGTCTGCGGCGTCACGGCGGTCTGCAGCAGGGTGACGGCCAGGCCGTCGAAGGCGCGCACGAGGGCGGTGACGACCTCGTCGAGCTTGCCCTGGCTGCTGGCGTCGGTGACGAGCCAGCCGTTCTTCAGGTCGATCCAGACCCACACCGTCATCTGGCGCGCGAAGGCCTGGGGCAGCAGGGCCAGCAGCGCGTCTTCGCGCAGCGCCTTGGTTTCCTTCTTGCCGGGTTTGCGGCCGGTGGTGGCCTCGATGTGGTCGGCTTCTTCCTGGGCCTTTTTCTTGACGACCGAGCCGGGCACGCCCTTGGTCTCGATCTGCAGTTTCAGGATGCGCTGGCCGGCCACCGATTCCACCAGCGGGCCGTGGGCCTCGCCGCGCGGCTCGATCCAGCCGACGGCCTTGTCCTGCGTGGCGCCGCAGGGCACGAAACGGGCCACGTCCAGCGCGGCTTCCATGTCTTCCAGCGTCGCTTCCCAGCCGGGCGCGATGCGGTAGATCGTCACATTCTTGAACACGGGGAACACCTTAAAAAAACAAGCCCTGCACCCGGGGCGGGTGCAGGGCCTGCATATCTTAGAGGATGGCCTTTTGTTACATACGGGAGGGCAGCCAGCTCACGATCTGCGGGAACCACCAGAGCAGCAGCACCGCCAGGACCATGATGAAGAAATAAGGCAGGCAGACCTTGGCGATCCACGTGATTTCGCGTTTGGTCATGCCCTGGAGCACGAAGAGATTGAAACCTACGGGCGGGGTGATCTGCGCCATCTCCACCACGATGACCACGAAGATGCCGAACCAGATGAGGTCGATGCCGGCGGCGGTGACCGTGGGCAGGATGACGCCCATGGTGAGCACGATCATCGAGATGCCGTCGAGGAAGCAGCCGAGCACGATGTAGAACACCGCCAGCGCGAGCAGCAGCACGCCGGGCGAGAGGTTCAGGCTGGTGACGAACTCGGCGAGATGGCGCGGCAGCCCGATGTAGCCCATGGACAGCGTGAGAAAGGCCGCACCCGCGAGGATCAGCGCGATCATGCAATAGAGGCGCGTGGCACCCAGCAGCGAATCGCGGAACGTGACCCAGTTGAGCGAGCCTTGCGCGGCGGAGAGGATGAGCGAGCCCACCACGCCGACGGCGGCGGCTTCCGTGGCGGTGGCGATGCCGGTATAGATGGTGCCGATCACGCCGCCGATGAGCAGGATCACGGGGATCAGGTGGCGGGATTCGCCGAGCTTCTGCCTGAAGCTCATGCGCTCATCGCTGCGGGGGACCTGGTCGGGGTTGAGCAGGGCCCAGATCATCAGGTGGCCGCTGAACAGCGCCGCGAGCAGCAGGCCGGGCAGCACGCCGGCGACGAACAGCTTGGCGATGGAGACCTCGGCGGCGACACCGTAGACGATCATGATGATCGAGGGCGGAATGAGAAGACCCAGGGTGCTCGCCCCGCCCAGCGAACCCACGATCTTCTCAGGCGGATAGCCGCGTTTGGTGAGCTCCGGGATGCTCATCTTGCCGATGGTGGCGCAGGTGGCGGCCGACGACCCGGACACCGCCGCGAAGATCGTGCTGCCCAGGATGTTGGTGTGCAGCAACCGGCCCGGCAGGGCATTGACCCAGGGGGCCAGCCCGCGGAACATGCTTTCGGAGAGCTTGGTGCGAAAGAGGATTTCGCCCATCCACACGAACAGGGGCAGGGCGGTCAGCGTCCAGCTGCTCGCCGAGCCCCAGATCGTGATGGACATGGCATCGCCCGCCGGGCGCGATGAGAACAGCTCCATGCCGATCCAGGCCACGCCGGCGAGGGTGAGTCCGATCCAGACACCGCTGCCCAGCAGGGCGAACAGCGAGACGATCAGCAAGGTGGTGACGACGACTTCATTCATGGCGCGTCTCCACGCTGTCGTGCGAGCGCTCGCGGCGAAGCTCCAGCACCCATTCGTCGATGAAGGCGATCAGCAGCACGGTGGTGCCCAGGCCCATGAGGATCTGCGGAATCCACAGCGGCGTGGCGTCGCTCGCGGTGGAGATGTCGTGAAAGACATGGGATTGCCAAGCCAGCCGCCACGCATACACGGCCAGCAGGCCAGAGAGCAACACCGCAACGGAGAGCGACCACAGCTCCAGGCCGCGCCGCATGCCGCCCGTGAGCTTGCCGATGATCAGCGTGACGCGGATGTGTTCGCCGCTCTTGAGCGTGTGCGCCAGCGCCAGGAAACCGGCGCCCGCCATGGCGTAGCCGGCATAGGCATCGGTGCCGGGGATGTAGAAGTTGAACATGCGGCCCAGCATGGACAGCAGCACCATGATGAGCACGCCGATCATGAACAGCGCGGCCAGCCATGCCGATCCGGTGTAGAGGGCATCCAGGAGTTTTCGCATCGGCGGATGGGGGATAGGGCGGGTGAAAAAAACACTGCCCGGCGGGGCCGGGCAGTGTCGAGAGGACTTATTTGCGGTAGGCGTCGAGCATGGCCTGGCCTTCGGGACCAGCCTTCTCCAGCCATTCCTTGACCATGGTTTCGCCCACCTTCTGCATGTCGGCCTTGAGGGCGGCCGAAGGCGCTTCCACCGCCATGCCATTGGCCTTGAGGATGGCCAGGGTGTCGGTGTTGACCTTTTGCGAGGCAGCCCAGCCACGCGCCTCGGCGTCGGCGCCGGCCTTGAGCACGGCATCCTGGGTGGGCTTGTCCAGCGCGTCGAAGGCGCGCTTGTTCATGATGATCGCGTTCTTGGGCAACCAGGCCTGCACGTCGTAGTAGTACTTCAGATGCTCGTAGAGCTTGCTGTCCACGCCGGTGGCACCGGAGGTCATGTTGGACTCGACCACACCGGTGGCCAGTGCCTGGGAGAGTTCTGCGGCCTGCACGGTCACGGGTTGCGCGCCGACCAGCTCGGCGATGCGCGAGGTGGCCGGGCTGTAGGCGCGCCACTTGCTGCCCTTGAGATCAGCGGCGCTGGTCACCGGCTTCTTGCTGTAGATGCCCTGAGGTTGCCAGGCCACGGTGTACAGCAAGGTCATGCCCTGCTCGGCGAGCTTTTTTTCCAGGATGGGCTTTTGCGCCTTGTAGAGCTTCATGGAATCGGCGTAGCTGGTGGCCAGGAAGGGCAGGCCGTCGGCGCCAAACATCTGCCACTCGTTCTGATAGGCCGCCAGCAGGATCTCGCCGATCTGCGCCTGGCCGCCCTGCACCGCGCGCTTGATCTCGGGCGCCTTGAACAGCGAGGCGCCCGCGTGCACCGTGATCTTGAGTTTGCCGCCGGTGGCCTTGTCCACGTCGTTGGCGAAGGCCGTGAGGTTGACGGTGTGGAAGTTGGTGGCGGGGTAGGCCGCCGGCAGGTCCCATTTGGTCTGGGCCAGGGCGGGGAGGCTCATGGCCACGGTGGCAGCGGCCACGGAAAGGCTGAACAGGCGACGTTTCATCTTGGGGCTCCAGGTGGGGGTGGGACACGGATCGAGCAGCGGTTGCGGCTCGGAGGACTCTATCGGCGAGTGGATGAAGTGTGATCGGTACTTTCCCTGAATGTCAATAAATCGTTGGCAAATCGTCAACATAAAGCCTAAACTCCGCCGCACCGAAACGACGCAGACTTTCCGCCATGGCCCGTTCCAAAGCAAGTGCCAAGCCAACGCCGCCGGCTTCGCCCATCGTGTCTTCCGCGCACCTGGTGTCGCCGCGCAGCGCGGAGATGAGCGAGTTCGAGTTCGGCCTGATCGTGGCCGGCAATGCCTTCCACCGCTGGGTGGTGCACTGCATGAGCGCCGCCGGCCTGAAGGACCTCACCGCGCTGGACGTGCTGGTGCTGCACCACGTTTCGCACCGCGCGCGCGACAAGCGCCTGGCCGACATCGCCTTCATCATGAACGTGGAGGACACGCACCTCGTCAACTACTCGCTCAAGAAGCTGCAGAGCCTGGGCATGGTGGAGTCGAGCAAGAACGGCAAGGACGTGACCTACGCGCCCACCGAGGTGGGCAAGGGCTACGTGACGCGCTACCGCGAGATCCGCGAAACCTGCCTGATCGATGCGCTCAAGGCGGATGACGCGCTCAACCACGACATCGGCCAACTCGCGCGCCTGCTGCGCGTGCTCTCCGGCATCTATGACCAGGCCGCGCGTTCGGCCGCTTCGCTCTGACATTCCCTATGACACCGACGCACGCACTTCGCTGGCAGTTCTGGATCGACCGGGGCGGCACCTTCACCGACATCGTTGCGCAAGCGGCCCGACGGCACCCTGGTCACGCACAAGCTGCTCTCGGAAAACCCCGAGCAGTACCGCGACGCGGCGGTGGCCGGCATCCGCCACCTGCTGGGGCTGAAAGCCGGCGAGCCGGTGACGCCCCAGCAGGTCGAGTGCGTGAAGATGGGCACCACGGTGGCGACGAACGCGCTGCTGGAACGCAAGGGCGAGCCCACGCTGCTGGTGACCACACGCGGTTTCCGCGATGCGCTGCGCATCGCGTACCAGAACCGGCCGCGCCTGTTCGACCGCCGCATCGTGCTGCCCGAGCTGCTGTACACCGAGGTGATCGAGGCGCAGGAGCGCATGGCCGCGCACGGCGAGGTGCTGCAGCCGCTGGACGAGGCGGCGTTGCGCGCCGACCTGCAGGCGGCCTTCGCGCGCGGCTTGCGCAGCGTTGCGCATCGTGTTCATGCACGGCTACCGCTTCACCGCGCACGAGGCGGCGGCCGAGCGGCTGGCGCGCGAGGCGGGCTTCACGCAGGTGAGCAGCTCGCACGGCACCAGCCCCATGATGAAGTTCGTGAGCCGGGGCGACACCACGGTGGTCGATGCCTACCTCTCGCCCATCCTGCGCCGCTACGTGGAGCAGGTGGCCGCCGAGATGCCGGGCGTGAAGCTGTTCTTCATGCAGTCCTCGGGTGGCCTCACGGATGCCCACGCCTTCCAGGGCAAGGACGCCATCCTTTCCGGCCCGGCCGGCGGCATCGTGGGCATGGCGCGCACGGCGGGCCTGGCGGGCCACGGCAAGGTGATCGGCTTCGACATGGGCGGCACGTCCACCGACGTGTCGCACTACGCGGGCGAGTTCGAGCGCGAGTTCGAGACCCAGGTGGCGGGCGTGCGCATGCGCGCGCCCATGATGAGCATCCACACGGTGGCGGCGGGGGGGGGCTCCATCCTGGCGTTCGACGGTTCGCGCTTTCGCGTCGGCCCGCAGAGCGCGGGCGCCAACCCCGGCCCGGCGAGCTACCGGCGCGGCGGCCCGCTGGCGGTGACGGACGCCAACGTGATGACGGGCAAGATCCAGCCGGAGCACTTTCCCAAGGTGTTCGGCCCCCGCGCCGACGAGGCCTTGAGCCTGGACGCGGTGCAGTCGAAGTTCGCCGAGCTGGCGGCGCAGACCGGGCGGCCCGCCGAGGAGGTGGCCGAGGGCTTCATCCACATCGCGGTGCAGCAGATGGCAACGCGATCAAGAAGATTTCGGTGGCGCGCGGCTACGACGTGACGCGCTACACCCTGCAGTGCTTCGGCGGCGCGGGCGGGCAGCACGCTTGCCTGGTGGCGGATGCGCTGGGCATGACGCGCGTCTTCGTGCACCCGCTGGCGGGTGTGCTCAGCGCGTACGGCATGGGGCTGGCCGACCAGAACGTGATCCGCGAGCAGGCGGTGGAACTGCCGCTGGTGGCGGCGTCGCTGCCCACGATCGCGGACGCGCTCGAGACCCTGGCGGCGGCCGCTCGCGCCGAGCTGCAGCGCCAGCAGGTGAACGCGGGCGAATCCACCGTGCACCGCCGCGTGCATGTGCGCTACGAGGGCAGCGACTCGGCCCTGGTCGTGCCCTACGGCGACATGGCCGAGATCGAGGCGGGTTTCGAAGCCGCCTACCGGCAGCGTTTTGCCTTTCTCATGCAGGGCAAGCGCCTCGTGGTGGAGGCGGTGTCGGTGGAGGCCGTGGTCGCGGGCGACGCGCCGCACGAGCCGCGCGTGGAAACGCACGAACCGCGCGAAGTGCCGCGGCGCGAGACGGTGCGCATGTACTCGGGGGGCCAGTGGCTGGACACCGCGCTGGTGGTGCGCGAGGACCTGCGCCCGGGCGACGTGATTCCCGGGCCCGCGATCATCGCGGAGAAGAACGCGACCACGGTGGTCGAACCGGGCTGGGAGGCGGTGCTCACGGCGCTGGACCACCTGGTGCTGGACCGCCGTGTGCCACGCACGGTGAGCTACGCCGTGGGCACCACGGTGGACCCGGTGCTGCTGGAGGTGTTCAACAACCTGTTCATGAACATCGCCGAGCAGATGGGGCTGCAGCTGCAGAACACCGCGTACTCGGTGAACATCAAGGAGCGCCTGGATTTCTCGTGCGCGCTGTTCGACGCGCAGGGCAACCTCATCGCCAACGCGCCGCACATGCCGGTGCACCTGGGTTCCATGGGCGAGAGCATCAAGACGGTGATCCGCGAGAACACCGGCAAGATGCAGCCGGGCGACGTGTATGTGCTCAACGACCCTTACCACGGTGGCACGCACCTGCCCGATGTGACGGTGATCACACCGGTCTACCTCGGCAGCCAGCCCACGTTCTACGTGGGGTCGCGCGGCCACCACGCCGACATCGGCGGCACCACGCCGGGCTCCATGCCGCCGTTCTCCACGCGCATCGAGGAAGAGGGCGTGCAGATCAACAACGTGAAGCTGGTGGACCGGGGCGTGCTGCGCGAGGCCGAGATGGTGGCCCTGCTGCAGAGTGGTGAATACCCTTCGCGCAACCCGCAGCAGAACATGGCCGACCTCAAGGCGCAGATCGCCGCCAACGAAAAAGGCGTGCAGGAGCTGCGCAAGATGGTCGAGCAGTTCGGCCTGGACGTGGTGCAGGCCTACATGCGCCATGTGCAGGACAACGCGGAGGAGTCGGTGCGCCGTGTGATCACGCGCCTGAAGGACGGCCGGTACACCCTGCCGCTGGACAACGGCGCGCAGATCCAGGTGAGCGTGCGGGTGAACGCGGCCGAGCGCAGCGCCGAGATCGACTTCACCGGCACCTCGCCGCAGCAGCTCAACAACTTCAACGCGCCCACGGCGGTGTGCATGGCGGCGGTGCTGTACGTGTTCCGCTCGCTGGTGGACGAAGACATCCCACTCAACGCGGGCTGCCTCAAGCCGCTCAAGGTCGTCATCCCGCCCGGTTCCATGCTCAACCCCAACCCGCCGGCCTCGGTGGTGGCGGGCAACGTGGAGACCTCCAGCTGCATCACCAACGCGCTGTACGGCGCGCTGGGCGTGATGGCGGCCAGCCAGTGCACGATGAACAACTTCACCTTCGGCAACGCGGCGCACCAGTACTACGAGACGATCTCGGGTGGCAGCGGCGCGGGCGATGGCTTCGATGGCACGAGCGTGGTGCAGACCCACATGACCAACTCGCGCCTGACCGACCCCGAGGTGCTGGAGTTCCGTTTTCCGGTGCGGCTGGAGAGTTACGAGATCCGGGCTGGCTCAGGCGGGGCCGGGCGCTGGCACGGCGGCGACGGTGGGGTGCGCCGCGTGCGGTTCCTGGAAGACATGACCGCGAGCATTCTGTCCAACGGCCGTGTGCACCCGGCCTTCGGCATGGCGGGCGGCCAGCCGGGGCAGTTGGGCATCAACCGCGTGGTGCGGGCCGATGGCCGCACCGAGGACCTGGCCCACATCGGGCAGGCCGAGATGCAGGCAGGCGATGTCTTCGAGATCCACACACCGGGTGGCGGGGGATACGGGAAGGCGTAACGAGCGCCAGCCCACGATCCAGGGACACCGCGGGTCCGGCTTCGCCGGCCCCAGGTGTCGCCCCTGGGGGGTGACGCGCCGCAGGCGCGGCGCGGGGAGGGGAGCCGTCTACAACTCTTCGACTCGGCGGGCCGGGTAGCTGTCCCAGGCCTGGCAGCCCGGGCACTGCCAGAAATGCTGGCGCGCCTCGAAGCCGCAGGCCGCGCAGCGGTAGCGGCGCAGCGGCGCGCTGGCGTGTTCGAGCGCCTTCTGCACGCTGGCCTTCGCGGTGGGGCTGGAGAGCGTCTCGCCCGCCATCCACTGGGTGGTGATGACCAGCGAGGGTTCGCGCTCCAGGTGGCTGAGGTAGTGGCCGCGCACCGCCTCGGTGCCGCTGCTCAGGCTGGCCAGGGCTTCCGTGACGTCGATCGCCGGTGCGCGCTCGTGGCTGGCCTGCAGCAACTTCATGGCCTCGGCCTCGCGGCCGGTCTGCCGGGCCAGATCGGCCAGGGCACGGGCCGCCAGCGGCAGGCTTTGTGGTGCGTGCTGGTTCATGCGCACCAGGGCGTCGAACGCGCCCGAGGCGTCGCCGGTGTGCGCCTTCAGGGCCGACAGCGCCATCCAGCCGCGCGCCAGCTGTGGGGCGCGTTGCACGGCCTCGTTCAGCAGTTGCTGGGCCTTGGCGCCGTCGCCCCCGCGCTGGGCGAGGTCGGCCTCTTCGCACAGGTAGTGCGCCAGCCGCGTGGCGAAACTGCCTTGTTCGGCGTCTTCGAGGCGCTGGGCGATCCGCTTGGCCTGGGGCCAGTCGCGCGAGCGTTCGTAGATGCCCAGCAGCGCCAGCAAGGCCTCGCCTTCGAAGGCCGAGCCTTCGAGCTTGTGCAGGGCCGCTTCGGCGCGGTCCAGCAGGCCGGCCTTGAGGAAGTCGAGCGCCAGCGCGTGCTGGGCGCGGTCGCGGTCCTTGCGGTCGATGTCGGCGCGCGAGAGCAGGTGCTCATGCACGCGCACGGCGCGGTCGTAGTCGCCGCGGCGGCGGAAGAGGTTGCCCAGGGCGAAGTGCAGTTCGGCGGTGTCGGGGTCGCCCTGCACCGCTTCGATGAAGGCGTCGATGGCCTGGTCCTGCTGTTCGTTGAGCAGGTGGTTGAGGCCGCGAAAGTAGGCCTTGGGCGCCTGGCGGCCTTCCATGCGCCACTGGCGCAGGTCGAAGCGCGACGCGGCCCAGCCCAGCGCGAACGCCAGCGGCAGGCCCCAGAGCAGCCAGGTGAAATCAAAGTCCATGCCGGCGGTCGATCGGGTCGGGAGGGAGCAGGGTGGTGTCGCCGTCAAAGGCGGTGCTGTGCAGCGCCGAGGCCGACGCGTGCTGGCGGCGGGTGCGCCGGGCGCGCAGCCACAGCGGCAGCATCACGGCCACGCCGAGGAACACCCCGATCACCAGCGCCACCAGGATCACCAGCACCAGGGGGGCTTGCCAGCTCGCACCGAAGAACAGGTGCAGCGTCACGCTGTCCTGGTTGTTGAGTGCGAAGGCGAACAGCACAAAAAAAATGGCTGCATTGAGCAGCCACATCAGGTATTTCACGTCGTCCCCTTTGTGGTGGGGCGATTGTAGCGAGCAGCCCTGTCTCAGGCCCGCTTCTGGGTTTCGCGGCCCAGAATCTCGGCGGTCTTCTTGTCCACCTCTTCGCGCAGGGCCTTGCCCGGCTTGAAGTGCGGCACCCGTTTCTCGGGAATCATCACGCTCTCACCGGAGCGCGGGTTGCGCCCGATGCGAGGTGAACGCCGGTTGACGGAGAAGCTGCCAAAACCCCGGATCTCGATGCGATGGCCCTTCACCAAGGCTTCGCCCATGGCGTCCAGGATCGCCTTGACGGCGAACTCGGCATCGCGGTGGGTGAGCTGGCCGAAACGGCTGGCCAGAGCTTCAACGAGGTCGCTTCGGGTCATGTCGAATGGAGTGGGGGCGTTGAGGGGACAGCGCCGGGCAAGTGGCCGCCCTTGCGGGCGGGTGGCTCACCCGGCGCCGAACCGGTTTCGCTTCAGTTCTGGTTGTTGTCCAGCTTGGCGCGCAGCAGGGCGCCCAGGCTGGTCGTGCCGGCGTTTTCGCGGGAAGACTGCTGGCTCAGGTTTGCCATGGCTTCCTGCTGGTCGGCGGCGTCCTTGGCCTTGATCGACAGCTGGATGTTGCGGGTCTTGCGATCCACGTTCACCACCACGGCGTTGACTTCGTCGCCTTCCTTGAGCACGTTGCGCGCATCTTCCACGCGGTCACGGCTGATTTCGCTGGCGCGCAGGTAACCCAGCACGTCTTCGCCCAGATCGATCTCGGCACCCTTGGCATCCACGGTCTTGACCTTGCCGGTCACGATGGAGCCCTTGTCGTTCACCGACACGAAGGTGGTGAACGGGTCGCCGTCGAGCTGCTTGATGCCCAGGGAGATGCGCTCGCGCTCCACGTCGATGGCCAGCACGATCGCTTCGACTTCCTGGCCCTTCTTGTAGTTGCGCACGGCGGCTTCGCCGGGCTCGTTCCAGGACAGGTCGGACAGGTGCACCAGGCCGTCGATGCCGGCGGCCAGGCCGACGAACACGCCGAAGTCGGTGATCGATTTGATCGGGCCCTTGACGCGGTCACCGCGCTTGGTCTGCTCGGCGAATTCGTGCCAGGGGTTGGCGCGGCACTGCTTCATGCCCAGCGAGATGCGGCGCTTGTCTTCGTCGATGTCGAGCACCATGACTTCGACTTCGTCGCCCAGCGACACCAGCTTGGACGGGGCCACGTTCTTGTTGGTCCAATCCATTTCGGAGACGTGCACCAGGCCTTCGATGCCAGGCTCGAGTTCCACGAACGCGCCGTAGTCGGCGATGTTGGTGATCTTGCCGAACATGCGGGTGCCTTGCGGGTAGCGGCGCGAAACGCCCATCCACGGGTCGTCGCCCATCTGCTTGAGGCCCAGCGAGACGCGGTGCTTCTCGGTGTCGAACTTGAGGATCTTGGCGGTGATTTCCTGACCGGCCGTGACCACTTCGCTCGGGTGGCGCACGCGGCGCCATGCCATGTCGGTGATGTGCAGCAGGCCGTCGATGCCGCCGAGGTCCACGAACGCACCGTATTCGGTGATGTTCTTGACCACGCCGTGCACGATGGCGCCTTCCTTCAGGGTGTCCATCAGCTTGGCGCGTTCTTCGCCCATGGAGGCTTCCACCACGGCGCGGCGGCTCAGCACCACGTTGTTGCGCTTGCGGTCGAGCTTGATGACCTTGAATTCCAGGGTCTTGTTTTCGTACGGGGTCAGGTCCTTGGTCGGACGGCTGTCGACCAGCGAGCCCGGCAGGAAGGCGCTGATGCCGTTGACCATGACCTTGAGGCCGCCCTTGACCTTGCTGGAGGTCGTGCCGGTGACGAATTCGCCGGATTCGAGCGCTTTTTCCAGCGACATCCAGGAAGCCAGGCGCTTGGCCTTGTCGCGCGAGAGCAGGGTGTCGCCGAAGCCGTTTTCCACGGAGTCGATGGCGACGGAGACGAAGTCACCGACCTGCACTTCGAGTTCGCCCTGGTCGTTCTTGAATTCGGCCAGAGGCACGTAGGCTTCCGACTTCAGGCCAGCGTTGACCACCACGTGGTTGTGCTCGATGCGCACGACCTCGGCGGTGATGACTTCGCCCGAGCGCATTTCAGCGCGTTTCAGGGACTCTTCAAACAGGGCGGCAAAAGATTCAGACATTGAATTTCCTAAACCACTCAGCGTCGGTGCAACAACCACGGGAAATGCGGCTGGAACGGATGCGACGTGTGGGCGGCGTTGACGTTGCGGTGCGTGACACCGCGGGGTTAAGTGAAAAGAACCTTCGGGCCTGCGGGCAGGGAACGCCCGGCTGTGCCGTCAGGGCCATCAAGAAGCGCGCTCAGTTGCCCGAGAACGCCGTTTTGCCTTGCCACCAGTTCAACA
Source organism: Hydrogenophaga sp. UC242_50 (assembly GCF_042697355.1). NCBI lineage: Bacteria > Pseudomonadati > Pseudomonadota > Betaproteobacteria > Burkholderiales > Comamonadaceae > Hydrogenophaga > Hydrogenophaga sp. UC242_50. The sequence continues at coordinate 4,185,806 of NZ_CP170553.1, read as the reverse complement.
CCTGCTGCACCGATTGCTCGATGTCCATGCCGGAGTTGTCCAGTTCCAGGGCGTCTTCGGCGGGCTTGAGAGGGGCGTGTGTGCGGGAGGTGTCCCTCAGGTCACGCGCTTTCAGGTCTGCCAAAAGACTGTCGATGTTAGCAGCAATTCCCTTTGAAATCAACTGCTTATGGCGCCGTGCGGCGCGTTGCTCGGCGCTGGCGGTGAGGAACACCTTCAGCGGGGCGTCCGGGAAGATCACCGTGCCCATGTCGCGGCCGTCGGCCACCAGACCGGGGAGCTGGCGAAAGGCGTGCTGCAGGCCCAGCAGGGCCTCCCGCACGGCGGGCACGGACGAGACCCGGGAAGCCGCCATGCCGGCGGTTTCGCTGCGCAGGTCGTCGGTCACGTCCTGGCCCTCGAACAGGGTGCGCAGGCCTTCGAAGCGCACCTGCAGGCCGGCGGCGAGCTCGCCCAGGCGGCGCGCGTGCCCGGGGTCCTTCAGGTCGGGTTCGGCGGTGGACAGGCCGGCTCTTTCAGCCGCCAGCCCGACCAGGCGGTACAACACCCCCGAATCCAGCAGGTGGTACCCGAGCTGTTCGGCCACCTCGGCCGAGAGGGTGCCTTTGCCGGAGGCGGTGGGGCCATCCACGCAGATCACGGGGATGTGCTCCCTGGGCGTGGTGCAGACCTGGAACAGGGTCTCGAAGTAGTCCGGGAAGGTCTTGGCGACGCACTTGGGGTCTTCGATGCGCACCGGCAGCTTCGCCGGGTTGAATGCGGCGAGCGAAAAACACATGGCGACGCGGTGGTCGTCGTAGGTGTGGATCGACGCCGCACGCCAGTCCTGCGGGCGGGCGGGCGGCGTGATGCGGATGAAATCCTCGCCTTCCTCCACCGTCGCGCCGAGCTTGCGGCATTCCTTGGCCATGGCGGCGATGCGGTCGGTTTCCTTGACGCGCCAGCTGGCGATGTTGCGCAGCGTGGTGGTGCCGTCGGCGTACAGGGCCATGGCCGCCAGCGTCATGGCGGCATCGGGGATGTGGTTGCAGTCCAGGTCGACGGCCTTGAGCGGCCAGGCCCCGCGCTGGATGTGCAGGCGGTTGGCTTCGCCCGAGACCTTGGCGCCCATGAGGCGGGCGGCTTCGACGAAGCGGATGTCGCCCTGGATGGACGACAGGCCGACGCCTTCGATGGTGATGCCGTCGGTGCCCGGCGTGGCGGGCGCGAGGGCGCCCAGGGCGATGAAATAGCTGGCTGACGAGGCATCGCCTTCAACCGCGATGCGGCCGGGCGACTGGTAGCGGCTGCCGGCGGGGATGGTGAAGCGCTGCCAGCCGTCGCGCCGCACGGCCACGCCGAAGCGCTCCAGCAGGTTGAGCGTGATCTCGATGTAGGGCCGCGAGATGAGTTCTCCCACCACGTCGATGACGATGTCGCGCTCCTGCGCCACCAGGGGCAGGGCGAGCAGCAGGGCGGTGAGGAATTGGCTGGACACGTCGCCACGCACGCGGATGGGCTGGTCCAGCCGCAGGGCGTGGGTCCGACCATCGCCGAGTTTCAATGGGGGATAGCCTTCGTTGGCGAGGCAGGCCACGGGGCAGCCCAGCTGGCGCAGCGCATCGACCAGGTCGCCGATGGGGCGCTCGTGCATGCGCGGGACGCCGCTGAGTTCGAAGGTGCCGCCATGGCGGGTGGCCAGCAGGGCCAGCGAGGCGGTGAGGGGCCGCATCGCGGTGCCGGCGTTGCCCAGGAACAATTTGGCCTGGGGCACCGGCAGGGCGCCGCCCAGGCCATGCACGCGCAGGGCGCCGTTGGGTTGCGGTTCGATGCGGCAGCCCAGTTCGGCCAAGGCCTTGAGCATCACCTGCGTGTCGTCGGAGTCGAGCAGGTCGGCGATGTCGGTGTGGCCCACGCTGAGCGCGGCGAGCAGCAGCACGCGGTTGGAAATGCTCTTGGAGCCGGGCAGGCGCACAGTGCCGCCGGCGCTCGCCAGCGGCGGGATGTCGAGGTGGGAAATGGCAAACATGCGCGAAGGTGAGGAAGCGTCGCCCGGGGCGCCGCTCAGCTGCGGGGCTTGACGGCGGTCATGCGCCAGCGCGCGCGCGCGCTGCTGGCCTGTTCGATCAAGGCTTCGAGGGCGTCGGGGTTGCCGGCATTGATGGCGGTCTCCAGGGCGTGCAGCGCGCGCTGGAAATGGCGCGACTGCGCCAGCAGCTCTTCGCGGTTGGACATGAGCACGTCGCGCCACATCGCCGGGTCGCTGGCCGCGATGCGGCTGAAGTCGCGAAAGCCCGGGCCGGCCAGCGAGAGGAAATCCGGCCCATCGGACTGGCCCTGGATGGCGTTCATCAGGGCGAACGCCACCATGTGCGGGAGGTGGCTGACGGCGGCATAGGCCGCATCGTGCGCTTCCGGCGACATCTGCTTGACGTGGCAACCGAGCGCGGTCCAGAGCTGGCTGGCCTTCTCGAGCTGGGCGGTCAGCGTGCGTTCGATCGGGGTGAGGATGACCTGGCGGCCGTGGTACAGGTCCGCGTCGGCGTGCTCGACGCCGGCGACTTCCTTGCCAGCGATCGGGTGGGCGGGAACGAAGACACCGACCTGGTCCTTCAGCACACGGCGCGCGGCGTCGATCACCTCGCGCTTGGTCGAGCCCACGTCCATGATCAGCACGTTGCCGCGCACCAGGTGGCGAATGGCTTTGAAGGTGGCTTCGGTGGCCGAGACCGGCACCGCGAGCAGCACGAGATCGGCGCCCGAGACCGCCAGCAGCGCCGACGGGGCCTCGACGTCGATCACGCCCAGCTGGCGCGCGCGTTCGGTGGTGGAGGGCGACTTGCTGTAGCCCACGACGCGCTTGACCAGCCCGGCGCGCTTGAGCGCCAGCGCGAAGGAGCCGCCCATCATGCCGCAGCCGATCAGTCCCAGTTGTTCAAACATCATTCGCTCACCGGGTATGCGCCCAGCACCTTGTAGAAGGCGCAGAGACCTTTGAGTTCCTCCAGCGCGGCGGCCACGTGCGGCTGCGACGGGTGGCCCGCGATGTCGATGTAGAAGTAGTACTCCCACTGGCCCGACTTGGCCGGGCGCGACTCGAAGCGCGTCATGGACACGCCGTTGTTCTTCAGCGGCACCAGCAGGTCGTGCACGGCACCGGGGCGGTTGGGTACCGACACCACCAGGCTGGTGCAATCGCGTCCCGAGGCGGGCGGCATGGCCAGGGTCTGCGGCAGCGAGATCACGGCAAAGCGCGTGCGGTTGTAGGCCTCGTCCTGAATGGCGTGCGCCACGATGTGCAGCCCGAACTGGGCGGCGGCGCGTTCGCTGGCCAGGCCGGCCCAGGCCGGGTTCTCGGCCGCCAGCCGCGCGCCTTCGGCGTTGCTGGAGACCGCGCGGCGCTCGGCGTTCGGCAGGTGTTGCGTGAGCCAGTTCTGGCACTGGGCCAGGGCCTGCGGGTGGGCCATGACGACTTCGATGCCATCCAGGTGATTGACCTGGCGCAGCAGGTTGTGGCGGATCAGCAGGCTGACTTCGCCCACCACGTGCACAGGCGAGCGCAGGAACAGGTCCAGCGAACGCGCCACCACGCCTTCGGTGGAGTTCTCCATGCCCACGACGCCGAACTGCGCCGTGCCGGCCGCGGTGGCGTGGAACACCTCGTCGAAGTTGGCGCAGTAGATCAGGTTGGCCGCGCCGCCGAAGAATTCGATCGCCGCCTGTTCGCAGAAGGTGCCCTGCGGACCGAGCACGGCCACGCGCTGCGGCGCTTCCAGCGCCAGGCAGGCGGACATGATCTCGCGCCAGATCGAGGCCACGTGCTGGTTCAGCAACGGCCCCTGGTTGGCGCCCTGGATCTTCTCGATGACTTGCGCGACGCGGTCCGGCCGGAAAAAGGGCGAGCCCTCCGCGCGCTTGATGTCGCCGACCTGTTCGGCCACGCGAGCGCGTTGGTTGAGCAGGGCCAGCAACTGCTGGTCCAGCGCGTCGATCTGCACGCGCAGGGTGCCCAGGGCTTCGGACTGTGAGGGAAGGGTCATCGGTTCAGGCCTGTGTTTGTTCGAATTGGCGCATGTAGGCCACCAGGGCGCGCACGCCCTCGATCGGCATGGCGTTGTAGATGCTGGCGCGCATGCCGCCCACGGATTTGTGGCCCTTGAGCTGCAGCAGACCGGCCGCCTTGGCGCCTGCGAGGAAGGCCTCGTTGCGCGACTCGTCGCGCAGGAAGAAGGGCACGTTCATGCGGGAACGGCAGTCCTTGGCGACCGTGTTGCTGTAGAAGGTCGACTGGTCGATGAAGCCGTACAGCAACTCGGCCTTGGCGATGTTGCGCGCCTCCATGGCCGCCACGCCGCTCAGGTTGCCTTCGGTCTGGCGCTTGAGCCATTGGAAGGTGAGGCCGGCCATGTAGATGGCGAAGGTCGGCGGCGTGTTGTACATGGAGTGGTTGTCGGCCACGGTCTTGTAGTCGAACGCGCTGGGGCAGGTTTTCAGGGCGTGGCCCAGCAGGTCTTCGCGGACCACCACGAGCGTGAGGCCGGCCGGCCCCAGGTTCTTCTGGGCGCCGCCGAAGGCCAGGCCCACGCGCGACCAGTCCACCGGCCGCGAGGCCACGTGGGAAGAGAAATCGATGGCCAGCGGCACATCGGATCCGAGTGCCTTCAGGTCGGGCAACTCGTGCACTTCCACGCCGTTGATGGTCTCGTTGCTGCACAGGTGCACGTAGCGCGCGCTGCGGTCGAGTTGCCAGGTCGCCGGCGCGGGCAGGGTGGTGTGGTGGTCGGCTTCGTTGCTGGCGGCCACGCGCGCGTCGCAGTAGCGGCGCGCTTCCTTCAGCGACTTCTGGCTCCAGCTGCCGGTGACCACGAAGTTCACCGTTTGCCCGCGCGACAGGTTCAGCGGCACGATGGCGTTTTCGGCCAGACCACCGCCCTGCATGAAGAGGATGCGGAAGTGCTCCGGCACGGCGAGCAGCTCGCGCAGGTCGGCTTCGGCGGCCTTGAGGATGGCGCCGAACTCCTGCCCGCGGTGGCTCATTTCCATCACGCTCATGCCGCTGCCGTGCCAGTCGAGCATTTCGGCCGCGGCCTGCTGCAGCACCTCGGCGGGCATGGCCGCCGGGCCGGCGGAGAAGTTGTAGGGCCGCGCCATCACGGCTCGGTGCCCGCGTCGTCGGCTGCGCCCGCTCCGTTCGTGTCGTCGCCCAGCTCAGGCACGTTGGCGTCGTTCTCCACGATGCGCTGCAGGCCCGAGAGTTCGGAGCCTTCGTCCAGCGCAATCAGCGTCACCCCTTGCGTGGCGCGACCCATTTCGCGGATCTCGGACACGCGGGTGCGCACCAGCACGCCCTTGTCGGTGATGAGCATGATCTCGTCGTCGTTGTGCACCAGCGTGGCCGCCACGACCTTGCCGTTGCGCTCGCTCTGTTGAATCGCGATCATGCCTTTGGTGCCACGGCCATGGCGGGTGTACTCGGCGATCGGCGTGCGCTTGCCATAGCCGTTGATGGTGGCGGTCAGCACGCTCTGCTCTTCGTCCTCGGCCACCAGCATGGCGATCACGCTCTGCGTGTCTTCGATCAGCATGCCGCGCACGCCGCGCGCGTTGCGGCCCATCGGGCGCACGTCGTTCTCGTCGAAACGCACGGCCTTGCCGCCGTCGCTGAACAGCATCACGTCGTGCTGCCCGTCGGTCAGGGCCGCGCCGATGAGGAAGTCGCCCTCGTCGAGGTCCACGGCGATGATGCCGGCCTTGCGCGGGTTGCTGAACTCATCGAGCGCCGTCTTCTTGACCGTGCCCATGGAGGTGGCGCATGAACACATAGCGGTCGGACGGGAAGCTGCGCATCTCGCCGGTCAGCGGCAGCACCACGTTGATCTTCTCGCCTTCCTGCAGCGGGAACATGTTGACGATCGGGCGGCCGCGCGAACCGCGCGAACCGGCCGGCACTTCCCACACCTTGAGCCAGTACAGCCGGCCACGGTTGGAGAAGCACAGGATGTAGTCGTGCGTGTTGGCGATGAAGAGCTGGTCGATCCAGTCGTCTTCCTTGGTGGCGGTGGCCTGCTTGCCGCGGCCGCCGCGCTTTTGCGAGCGGTATTCCGACAGCGGCTGGCTCTTGATGTAGCCGCTGTGGCTGAGCGTGACCACCATGTCGGTTGGCGTGATCAGGTCTTCGGTGGCGAGGTCTTGCGCGTTGTGCTCGATCTCGCTGCGGCGCGCGCCCAGCTTGGTCTGGCCGAACTCCTGCTTCACGATGATCAGCTCTTCGCCGATGATGGTCGAGACCCGCTCGGGCTTGGCCAGGATGTCCAGCAGGTCGTCGATCTCGCCCATGACCTCCTTGTACTCGGCCACGATCTTGTCCTGCTCCAGGCCGGTCAGGCGCTGCAGGCGCATCTGCAGGATTTCCTGGGTCTGGGTCTCGGACAGCCGGTACAGGCCGTCTCCACCCATGCCGAACTCGCGTTCCAGGCCGTCGGGCCGGTAGTCGTCGGCGTTGATCACGCCGCCATCGGCGCGCGTGCGGGTGAGCATCTCGCGCACCAGCTGGCTGTCCCAGGGGCGCGCCATGAGTTCGGCCTTGGCGCACGGGCGGCGTGGGCGACTCGCGGATGATGCGGATGAACTCGTCGATGTTCGCCAGGGCCACGGCGAGGCCTTCGAGCACATGGCCGCGCTCGCGCGCCTTGCGCAGGTTGAACACCGTGCGGCGGGTCACGACCTCGCGGCGGTGTTCCAGGAAGACCTGGACCAGGTCCTTCAGGTTGCACAGGCGCGGCTGGCCATCGACCAGGGCCACCATGTTGATGCCGAAGGTGTCCTGCAGTTGCGTCTGCTTGTACAGGTTGTTGAGCACCACTTCCGGCACTTCGCCGCGCTTGAGTTCGATCACCAGGCGCATGCCCGACTTGTCCGACTCGTCCTGGATGTGGCTGATCCCCTCGATCTTCTTTTCGTGCACCAGTTCGGCAATGCGCTCCTGCAACGTCTTCTTGTTGACCTGGTAGGGCAGTTCGTCCACGATGATGGCCTGGCGCTGGCCACGGTCGATGTCCTCGAAATGGCACTTGGCGCGCATCACCACGCGGCCCCGGCCCGTGCGATAGCCGTCCTTGACCCCGTTGATGCCGTAAATGATGCCCGCCGTGGGGAAGTCGGGCGCGGGAATGATCTCCATCAATTCGTCGATGGAGGCCTCGGGGCTCTTGAGCAGGTGCAGGCAGGCGTCCACCACCTCGTTGAGGTTGTGCGGCGGGATGTTGGTGGCGATGCCGACCGCGATGCCGGCCGAGCCGTTGACGAGCAGGTTGGGCAGGCGCGACGGGAGCACCAGCGGCTCTTTTTCCGAACCGTCGTAGTTGGGACCGAAGTTGACGGTCTCCTTGTCGATGTCCGCCAGCATTTCATGGGCGATTTTCGACAGGCGGATTTCCGTGTAGCGCATGGCGGCGGCGTTGTCGCCGTCGACGGAGCCGAAGTTGCCCTGGCCGTCCACGAGCATGTGCCGCAGCGAGAAGTCCTGCGCCATGCGCACGATGGTGTCGTACACCGCGCTGTCGCCGTGCGGGTGGTACTTACCGATCACGTCGCCCACGATACGGGCCGATTTCTTGTAAGGGCGGTTCCAGTCGTTGTTGAGCTCGTGCATCGCGAAAAGCACGCGCCGGTGCACCGGCTTGAGACCATCCCGCGCGTCGGGCAGGGCGCGCCCCACGATCACGCTCATGGCGTAATCGAGGTAGCTGCGCCTCATTTCCTCTTCAAGACTGATGGGCAGGGTCTCTTTGGCGAACTGTGTCATGAGCGAGGGAATAGGTGCGTAGATGGACCGGAGGGCAACCTGCGATTTTAGACGGCGCGTTCTCCTACAACTTCTTGGGTCGTTTGTTGTACATCCACAACGAATGACGTGACCTGCTGTATCCGGCGACAACGCCGCATTGGCCGGCGGGCCGGGCATTCCGTGCTTGTGGCACAATAAATTCCAGCGTTTTTAGTGGTGGTCACTTGAAGCGTCGTTCTTGTCACGCAGTCTGTCTGCGGCTTATATAGAGGAAAACCATGAAAAAACTTAACAAAGTGGCAATGCTGTTGGCAACCGCCGCCATGGCAACGGCCGCCGGCGCCCAAACCATCGACAACTGGCGCAATGGCACCAGCGAACTGGTTTGGAAAAACGGCACCAATGAACTCTGCTGGCGCGATGCCAACTGGACGCCCGCCACCGCCGCACAAGGTTGCGACGGCGCGATCGTTCCTGCCGCTGCTCCGGCTCCCGCACCGGCTCCCGCTCCGGCTCCTGCCGCAGCCCCTGCACCCGCACCGGCTCCCGCACCCGCACCGGCTCCCGTGGCGTCCAAGGTGACCTACGCTGCTGACGCCTTCTTCGACTTCGACAAGGCTGTGCTCAAGCCCGAAGGCAAGGCCAAGCTGGACGATCTGGCTGGCAAGGTGTCCGGCATTGCTCTGGAAGTCGTGATCGCTGTGGGTCACACCGACTCCACCGGCGCTGCTGGCTACAACCAGAAGCTGTCCAACCGCCGCGCTGAAGCCGTCAAGGCCTATCTGGTGAGCAAGGGCATCGAAAGCAACCGCATCTACACCGAAGGCAAGGGCCTGACCCAGCCGGTGGCCGACAACGCCACCCGCGAAGGCCGCGCCAAGAACCGCCGCGTGGAAGTCGAAGTGGTCGGCACCCGCAAGAACTGATTCCCTTCAGTTCCGGTCCAAAAACCGCGCTTCGGCGCGGTTTTTTTATTGTGCTGGCGATAATCAACGCATGAATCCGAACGTCAATGCCGATCCGGCCGAGCTGGCCAAATTCTCCGATCTCGCCCATCGCTGGTGGGATCCCGACAGCGAGTTCCGTCCCCTGCATCAGATCAATCCGCTTCGCCTGGGGTGGATCGATGGATTGGCGGGATTGGCGGGCAAACGGGTGCTGGACATTGGCTGCGGCGGAGGCATCCTGTCCGATTCCATGGCGCGCAAAGGTGCCGACGTGACGGGCATCGACCTGTCCGTCAAGGCGCTGCGGGTGGCGCAGTTGCACGCGCTGGAGGCGGGCACCGCCAACGTCAGCTACAAGGAGATCAGCGCGGAGGCCATGGCGCTGGAGCAGCCTGGCGAGTTCGATGTGGTGACCTGCATGGAGATGCTGGAGCATGTGCCCGACCCCGCGTCGGTGGTGCGCGCCTGCTCCACCCTGGTGAAACCCGGAGGCTGGGTGTTTTTCTCGACCCTCAACCGCAACGCCAAGGCCTTCCTGTTCGCGGTGCTCGGGGCGGAGTACCTGCTGCAGCTGTTGCCCAAGGGAACGCACGAGTACGCGAAATTCATCCGCCCCAGCGAGCTGGCGAGCTATTGCCGGGCCGTGGGTCTGGAACTCGATCAGACCCGGGGCATGGAATACAACCCCTTGACGCAACGCTATTGGCTCAGCGCCGACACCAGCGTCAACTACCTGTTCGCCACACGCAAACCATGACTGTTTTTCGAGGGGTGCACGCCGTCCTGTTCGACCTGGACGGCACGTTGATCGACAGCGCATCGGATCTTGGGTCGTCTGCCGATGGCATGCGGGTGAGCCGGGGCATGGCCTCGCTGCCGCTGGAGCAATACCGGCCTCATGCGGGCTCCGGGGCACGGGGCATGCTGCATGTGGCGTTCGGCATCACGCCCGAGCACGCGGACTACCCTGCGTTGAAGGAAGAGTTCTTTGGTGCGTACGAAGTCTGCATGACCCAACGCACGGCGCCGTTCGACGGCGTGGCCGATCTGCTGGCCCGCCTCGTGGACGGTGGGCTTCGTTGGGGCGTGGTCACCAACAAGTCGCAGCGGTTCACGAATCCTCTTTCGCGGGCCATGGCGCTCTTCGAGACCGCTTCTGTCGTGATCAGCGGCGATACCACGCCCCATGCCAAACCGCATCCCGAGCCCTTGCTGGAGGCGGCGCGCCGGTTGCAGCTGCTGCCGAGCCAGTGCATCTACGTGGGCGATGACGAGCGCGACATCCGGGCGGGCAAGGCGGCGGGCATGCCGACGGTGGCTGCTCGGTACGGTTACCTCGGCTATGGTGCCGACGTCGCCAGCTGGGGTGCGGACGCGGAGGTTTCTTCGCCCCTGCAGCTCTTGAAATTGCTGGAACTGCCTTAAACTCTGTCTTCCTGGGGCTGCACTGGTTTCGACGTGGGTTCGGACGCGCAGCAGGGCATGTCGAGGTTCTGTCACCTCGTTAATCCGCAGAAAAAAACCAACTGCAAACGACGAACGTTTCGCACTCGCCGCTTAAACACCGGTGAGCCTCGCAACAGCAGGCCGATGGGCTGGGCAAGGGGGTCGCAAGACCTCCCGGCTGCGAGGTAATTCACATTGGCTGGCTCTGCGTCGGGCACCTTGGCGCAGGGTGAGATTCAAGGATGCTGGCTTCCCGTTTAGCGTGCCACTGCGCGACTCGGGCGGCGAGACCCAAAACAGACGGCTACACATGTAGAACTGCTCGAAGAAGGCTTGCGGACGGGGGTTCGAATCCCCCCAGCTCCACCATCTATTGAAAAGCCCACCCGGTGCCGGGTGGGTTTTTTTCGGCCCTGCGAAGCTAGCGGCCTTCAGGTGTCCGGCGAAGAGCGCTCGCGCAGCCGTCGCTTGCGTTCCCAGCGTGTCTTGAGAATCCACAGCCCGCTGATGAGGACGTAGACGGTGAGCCCGCTCAAGGTGGCAATGATCGCCAGACCCACGGCCAGCGGCTTGCCGGCTGTCCTCAGGTGCTCGACACCTCGGGCGAGGCGCTGCGACCAGGTTGGGCGCGCTCCCTCGGCCTTCTCCTCTTCAGCCCGCACCCTCTCAAGCGCGGCCATCGCCTCGCTCTCCGTCACGCGAGGTTCGCCCAACACCACCTTGCCGAGGCGGTAGGCGCCGTAGTAGACCGGCCCGAAGGTCACCGGATTCGTCACGAAGGTGCTGGCCACCGCCATCGGCAGGTTCGCCCTGAGGAGCACGGCCGCGGCGGCCGACAGGGGCATTTGCGCGATCGGGACGAGCAGGCCGAAGAAGATGCCCACGGCCACGCCCATGGCGATGCCTTTGCGACTGAAGTGCCACAACCTGGGCTGGTGCAACACCGGCCCCATCCAGCGCAGCCAGCGGTGGTGGCGCAGTCCGTCCTGTGTGCTGAGCCAGGTCTTGATCCGTTGCTTCATGCGCAAAAGTGAGGGTGCCCACGGAGGGCGGCCTGCCATTCTGGTGTGTCGTGGTCTGAGTCGGGCGAGCGGCGACAATTCCCGCACCATGATGCAATTGCAGGACATTCTTTTTTCCCAGGGCTTCGGCACCCGCCGCATCTGCAGCGGCCTGGTGCAGCAAGGGCTGGTGTCGGTGGGTGAAGACAGCTCTCCGTGTACCGATCCCTCAGCTCTCTTCGAGGAGGAGGGGCTGGTGTTTCGCGTGCAGGGTGAGGTCTGGCACTACCACGCACGCGCCTACCTGCTGCTGCACAAGCCCGCGGGCTACGAGTGTTCGCAGAAGCCCAGCACCTACCCCAGCGTCTACACCCTGTTGCCTGGGCCCTTGCGCCAGCGCGGGGGCGGGGCTGCCGCGGGCGTGCAGGCGGTCGGTCGGCTGGACCAGGACACCACGGGCTTGCTGCTGCTGTCCGACGATGGCAAGTTCATCCACCGGCTGACGTCGCCGCGCCACCACGTGCCCAAGGTGTACGAGGCCCAGGTCAAGCATCCACTGGATGCGCGGCAGATCGGCCGCTTGCTGGCAGGGGTGGTGCTGGACGACGATCCCCAGCCGGTGAAGGCCGAGGCGTGTGAAGCCGTCAGCGAGCTTCACCTGCGGCTGACCTTGACGGAGGGCAAATACCACCAGGTCAAGCGCATGGTGGCGGCCGTCGGCAACCGGGTGGAAGGCCTGCACCGGTCATCCATCGGCGCTCTGGTGCTGTCGCCCGAGCTCAAGGCGGGTCAGTGGCGGTGGCTCACCGCGGCGGAGGTGCTGGCGCTCACGCAGAAGGCCCCCGGTGCGGCGAGCGCCTAGCAGGCGGCGCGCCAGGCTTAGAGCAGATCGCCCTTGCGGCTGTCCAGCGGCATGAGGAAGGAGTTTTCCTGCCACTGCGAGTTGAAGTCGCTGCGCGGGTCGCCGGTGGTGCTGTTGGGCCAGTTCGACAGCGGGCTGAAATCGCTGTTGCGGTTGCTTCGCTGGCGCGTGAGCGCGGTGCGCAGGTTGGCCTGCGCGGCGATGATGGCGCGCTCTTCCATTTCGCGCTCGCGCATGGAGTGGTTGAGCGAGGACTCGCCCAGGAACTCGGCCCGGATTTCGGCAACCGTGGGCAGGCTGTTGGAGCGCACGACCCAATAAGGCAGGCCGCACTGGGTCAGCAGGGAGTGTTTGAGCGTGCGGGTGCTGCGCGGCAAGCCAGCGCTGCCCGGTACGTCCAGGCAACCCAGCACGCGCCCATCCGAGCGGCAGACGGTGAAGGTGCAATACACGCCGCCGAGCAGCTTGTACCAGTCCATGCCTTGCTCCTTGTCGCGCGGCAAGGTGAAGCGCGTGACCGGCAGCTTGATCATGACGTGGTGGTCGTAGAAGGCGCGCGCCAGCCAGTGCCAGACGCGGGCTTCTTCACTGTTGGCCAGCGCGCGGGTGCTCAGCGGCCAATGCTTGGGAATGCGCCGCCGTTCCCGCGCCTGCTTGTCGACCCAGACGCGGTGCAGGAATGCCCCCAGGGCCAGCAGAGCGGGCGCGAGCACGGCAAGCAGCCATGGGTTGTTCCAAGTATTCATGTGTGGCGGAGGGGTGGCGTCTATTTGTATCAAAGTGTAGAGGTTTGCCGGACCTTCGGCGGGGCTTTGTGGCCTTGTGTGTACGCGTTTCGTGTGAATTTCTTGGGGTTTTGAGGTCGTTTGATGCAAATGGCGGTATGGCGCGCCAGGCCGGCGGCGCCCGCGTCCGGCCAACGTTCCATTGTGCCCAACTGCGCGTCGGGCGTGCATCCCCCAGGCGGGGAAATCAGCCCAAGCGGGCCAGAAAATCCGCCACGGCGCGGGTCAAGGCCTCAGGCTGATCGCGGTGGGGGCTGTGGCCGCAATCGGGCAGCTCGATGCGTTGCGCATGCGGCGCCGCCAGCGCGATCTCGTCCAGCTGGGCCAGGGTGCCGTACTCATCGCCCAGGCCTTGCGCCAGCAGCAAGGGGGCGGTGATGGCCTGGCATTCGGCGCGGATGTCGAACTGGCGGAAGGCCGGACTGAGCCAGACGTCGTTCCACTGCCAGAAGGCGTTGTCCACGTCGGCGTGGTAGCGCGAGAGGCGCTGGCGAAGCCCGTCGGGATCGCCTTCGTACAAGGTCTTGGCTTGGGCGATGGCGTTCAGCGCGATGTCTTCGATAAACACGTGGGGCGCCATCGCCACGCAGGCCGCGACCGGGTGCCGGCTGGCGTGCAGCAGGGCGATGGTGGCGCCATCCGAATGGCCTACGAGCACGGGCTCGGGCACGCCCAGGGCTTGCAGCAGCGCAGGCAGAACCTGCCAGGCTTCGTGGTGCATGTAGTCGGGCTCGTGGCGGCCGATGTGCCAGGACCCCTGCCACCGGGGTTGGCCGCGCACGTCTGCCACGGGGTCGGACTGGCCATAGCCCCGGCGCGAGTACAGCCAGCCCGCGCGGCCTGTGGCGGTGCAAAGCTCGGCGGGCCAGTGCCGGCCGCGCTGCTGCCACATGGCACGCTGCCCAGGCCTTCATGCAGGAAGACCAGGGGGGCACGTTCCGCCGGCCCCGGAATGTGAGCCACTTCCAGGCCAATGCCCGCGATGTCGATGTGTTTCATGGGGCTCGATCCTAGCGTCGCAGTGATCGGCGCGAGGGCCGCCCGCGGGGTGGCCTGACATGGATTGGATGTATTCTTGCCGGCATGTCCTTGCTGTTCGATTCCTTCTGGCGCGCCATCGCCTATTGCATGCATCCGCGGGTGATCGCACTGTCGTTTCTCCCGCTGATCCTGATGGTGGTGCTGTCGTTCGGCCTGGGTTACTTCTTCTGGGAAAACGCCGTGGCCTCGGTGGCGGCGTGGCTGGAGGCGTTTGACCTCATCCAGATGTTCCTCGGTTGGCTGGAGCGCCTGGGCCTGGGCTCGCTGCGCACCGTGTTCGCGCCGCTGCTGGTGCTGGTGCTGCGCACCCCCGTCATCGTGCTGTTGTGCCTGTTGCTGGTGGCGATGTTCATGACGCCCGCCATGGTGGAGCTGGTTCGCCAGCGCCGCTTTCCCAGCCTGGAGCGCAAGCACGGTGGGTCTCTGCTGGTGAGCGTGTTGTGGTCGCTCGGCTCCACGCTGCTCGCGGTGCTGGCCTTGATCGTGTCCATGCCGCTGTGGCTGGTGCCACCCCTGGTGCTCATTCTTCCGCCGCTGATCTGGGGCTGGCTCACCTACCGGGTGTTCGCGTTCGACGCGCTGGCCACGCACGCCAGCGGCGACGAGCGCAAGGCCATCCTGCGCGAGCACCGCGGCAGCCTGCTCGTCATGGGCGTGCTCAGCGGCTACCTGGGCGCCGCGCCCAGCCTGCTGTGGGCTTCGGGTGCGATGTTCATTGCACTGGCCCCCTTGCTGGTGCCTGTGGCGATCTGGATCTACACCCTGGTGTTCGCATTCGCCTCGCTCTGGTTCGCCCATTTCTGCCTGACCGTGCTGCAGCGCCAGCGCGCGCAGGCCACGGTGGAGGTGCGGGACGCCGAACCCAGCCCACCGGCCCCATTGACCTTGCCTGCCCAGGAACCAGGGTCCTCATTCAACCAGCCACCCACCCTTTCATGACACCCACCTTCGGCCTGATCATCGTTGGTGACGAGATCCTTTCCGGCAAGCGCAGCGACAAACACCTTCCCAAGATCATCGAGTTGCTGGCGCAGCGCGGCCTGACCCTGTCCTGGGCCAAGCTGGTCGGCGACGATCGCGACCGCATCACCGCCACGCTGAGCGACGCGTTCGCGGGCAGCGACGCCGTGTTCTGCTGCGGCGGCATTGGCGCCACGCCCGACGACCACACGCGCCAGTGCGCCGCCGCCGCGCTGGGCGTGGACCTGGCCCTGCACCCGCAGGCCAAGGAACTGATCGAGTCCCGCATGCGAGACACGGCCGCCGAGCGTGGCGAGGTCTTCGATCCCGAGCGGCCGGACAACGTGCACCGCTACAACATGGGCGTGTTTCCCGTGGGCGCTCGCCTCATCCTCAACCCGTACAACAAGATCCCCGGTTTCAGCTGCGACGGGGCGGGGGGCGGCAGCGTGCATTTCGTGCCCGGCTTCCCCGTCATGGCCTGGCCCATGATCGAAGGCGTGCTCGATACCGAGTACGCGCAATGGCATCGCCAGGGCGCCTGGCAGGAGCGTTCGGTGATCGTGTTCGGCGCCATGGAGGCCACCCTGACCCCGCTCATGGAGCAGATCGAGCAGGCCCATGCCGTGAAGGTCTTCAGCCTGCCCAGCGTGGACCACCCTGAGTACGGCCGGCACATCGAACTGGGGGTGAAGGGCGCCACCGAGGCGGTGGCGCCGGCCTACGCCCAGCTGCTCGCGGGCCTGCATCGGCACGACGCGAAGCTGGGCCCTGAAATGGTGCGAAATTGAGTTGCACCAAATCGGTGCAATTGACGGGTGCACCCAATGGGTGCGACCGGGGGCGATAACGCCCGACAAGGTGCAACGCACGGTCTTCCCAGGGCTTCGATGCCTGCCGGCCGACCCTTTGTGGCGCATGGCTGGGCCATAATTCCCGCTGTCCCGTGAAGCCGGGGGAGCCAGCGCCCGCGCATGACCCACTTTGTGGCACACATTCTGCTTATCAGCAGCGTCGTTTTCAATTTTTCCACTCACCCAGCTACAGGAGTATTTGATGGCCAAGACCGTCGCAGACGTGATGCAAATGGTGAAAGACAACGAAGTGAAGTTCGTTGACTTCCGCTTCACCGACACCCGGGGCAAAGAACAGCACGTCACCGTGCCCGTGTCTCACTTCGACGAAGACAAGTTCAGCTCGGGCCACGCGTTCGACGGTTCTTCGGTGGCTGGCTGGAAGGGCATCGAAGCCTCCGACATGCAGCTCATGCCCGACCCCAATACCGCCAACATCGACCCCTTCTTCGAAGAAACCACGCTGTTCCTGCAATGCGACGTGATCGAGCCGGGCGACGGCAAGGCCTACGACCGCGATCCGCGTTCCATCGCCAAGCGCGCCGAGGCCTACCTCAAGGCCTCCGGCCTGGGCGACACCGCCTTCTTCGGACCGGAACCTGAATTCTTCATCTTCGACGGCGTGCGCTGGAGCAACGAACCCGGCCGCGTGATGTGCGAGATCGAGGAGTACGAAGCTCCCTGGAACAGCGGCGCCAAGCTCGAAGGCGGCAACCGCGGCCACCGTCCCACCGTCAAAGGCGGCTACTTCCCCGTGCCCCCGGTCGACAGCACGCAGGACATGCGCGCCGAGATGTCCCTGATCCTCGAATCGCTGGGCATCCCGGTTGAAGTGTTCCACCACGAAGTGGCGGGCGCTGGCCAGAACGAAATCGGCACCAAGTTCAGCACGCTGGTCGAGCGCGCCGACTGGACGCAGGTGCTCAAGTACGTGGTGTGGAACGTCGCCAACGCCTACGGCAAGACCGCGACCTTCATGCCCAAGCCCTACGCCGGCGACAACGGCAGCGGCATGCACGTGCACCAGTCGATCTGGAAGGACGGCAAGAACCTGTTCGCCGGTGACGGCTACGCCGGCCTGAGCGATTTCGCCCTGTACTACGTGGGCGGCATCATCAAGCACGCCCGTGCGCTCAACGCCATCACCAACCCTGGCACCAACTCCTACAAGCGCCTGGTGCCTGGCTTCGAAGCCCCGGTGAAGCTGGCCTACTCGGCCCGCAACCGTTCTGCCTCGATCCGCATCCCGTACGTGGCGAACCCCAAGGGCCGCCGCATCGAAGCGCGTTTCCCAGATCCTTCGGCCAACCCCTACCTGGCCTTCTCGGCCCTGATGATGGCGGGTCTGGACGGCGTGGAAAACAAGATCCACCCGGGCGAAGCCGCCACCAAGGACCTGTACCACCTGCCGCCCGAAGAGGACAAGCTGGTGCCCACCGTGTGCCACAGCCTCGACCAGGCGCTGGAGTACCTCGACAAGGACCGCAGCTTCCTGACCAAGGGCGGTGTGTTCACCGACTCCATGCTCGACGCCTACATCGAACTCAAGATGGGCGAAGTCACGCGTTTCCGCATGGCGCCGCACCCGGTCGAGTTCGACATGTACTACAGCCTGTGATGGCTTGCCCGGCTCTGCCGGGCTGCCAGGGCCATCCCGAAAGGGGCCATGCAAGTGGCCCCTTTTTGTTGCTCGGGCGGTCAATCGCCACCGTTCACACGCTGGCACGGCACTTTTGAAACAGTTTTCGGTCATACTGAAAAACGCATATCGGTGCGCCCGCCCATACCCCAAACCGTTTCCTGGAGTTGATGTCACCTTGAATCCGATGCCTTCACTCACGATCCGGTCGCTGGCCGTGCGCGACGCTCGCGCTGTGCGTCCTGGAAGCCCATGCCCAGGCGCGCATCTACCGTTGCGGCAACGAATACACGAACGACGCGCAGGTGCGAAGTCCAAGGGTTGCAGCCCCATGGAGGGCGGCAACATCACCATCATCGAAGGCACCCGGCCCACGCCGCCGCGCGCCACGCCCGCAGCGGCCGCCCCACGCAACGGCAGCGCCAACGAACGCGTCGACTCGGCCGCGCAGCGCGCGCGCGACAGCGATGCGCGCGCCATCCTCGAGGCCGAACTGCGCAAGGCGCAAGAGCGCCTGGCGCTCGCGCGCAAGGAGTACGCCAACGGCGAGCCCGAGAAGCAGGGCATCGAGTCGCGCAACTACCAGCGCTACCTCGACCGCGTGGCCGAACTCAAGGCCGCCGTGGCGCGCGCCGAGAGCGACGTCGCCGGCCTGCAGCGCGAATTGAATCGACTGCCGGGGTCCGCCAACGCCGTCGGTTCTGCCGCAAAATGACCGGCTTGAAAAAGCCCAACTTCCCCTCCCTTCTTCCCACTTTCCCGCGCCGGGCCCCGGCCGACCCGGACGGGTCGGCTGCCGGACGCAAGTCCCCCTCGGTGTCGTCCCGTTTCCAGTCCCTCGACCTGCTGCGCACCCTGGTGGCCGTGGTGGATCAGCACGGTGGCGTGCTCTACGCCAACGCGGCGCTGGAGGATGCGCTGGGGATGTCCCGACGCAGCATCACGGGCGCGCTGCTGCAGGACTGCTTCACCGAACCCCCGCTGCTGGAAAACGCCTTGCAGGGCGCGAGCGGCAACCAGTTCGCCGCGCTGCGCTACGACGCCTGGCTCAAGCGCCTCAACCACGAAGCCCTGCCGGTGCACGTGGTGGTGGCGCAGACCGACAACCCGGGTGAGGTGATCGTCGAGCTGCTGCCGCTGGAGCAGCAGGCGCGCCAGGAGCGCGAAGAGCGGCTGATCGATCAGGCGCAGGCGAACAAGGAACTCATCCGCAACCTCGCGCACGAGATCAAGAACCCGCTCGGCGGCATTCGCGGTGCGGCCCAGTTGCTGCAGATGGAGCTGGAGTCCCGCGAGTTGATCGAGTACACCCAGGTCATCATCCACGAGGCGGATCGGCTGCAGTCGCTGGTGGACCGCCTGCTCGCGCCGCACCGCCGGCCTCACGTGGTGGGCGACGTGAACATCCACGAGGTGTGCGAGCGCGTGCGCTCGCTCATCCTGGCCGAGTTTCCCAAGGGCTTGAAGGTCGTGCGCGACTACGACACCTCCATCCCCGAGTTCCGCGGCGATCGCGAGCAGCTCATCCAGGCCGTGCTCAACATCGCGCACAACGCCGCGCAGGCGCTGAGCGAACGCATCGCGGCGGGCGATGCGCGCATCGTGTTCCGCACGCGCGTGGGCCGACAGGTGACGTTTGGTAAACAGCGCTATCGGCTGGCACTGGAATTGCATGTGATCGACAACGGGCCTGGCGTTCCAGACTCGATCAAGGACCGCATCTTTTTCCCGCTCGTGTCGGGGCGGGATGGCGGCTCCGGCCTGGGGCTCACGCTGGCGCAGACCTTTGTCCAGCAGCACCATGGATTGATCGAGTGTGAGAGCGTGCCGAACGAGACGGATTTCAAGATTCTGATTCCGTTGCCCTAGCCGTCACCGACCGTCGAACGCCGCGCCACAAGAAGGGAAGACAACTCAATGAAGCCGATCTGGATAGTGGACGACGACCAATCGATTCGCTTCGTGCTCGAAAAGGCGCTGCTGCGCGAGAACCTGCCCACGCGCAGTTTCACCAACCCGCAGGACGTGCTCAAGGCCCTGATCGACACGCCCGAACACGAGGGCCCCCAGATCCTGGTGAGCGACATCCGCATGCCCGGCGGTTCGGGGCTGGAGCTGCTGGAGAAGGTCAAGGAAAAGCTGCCCGGCCTGCCGGTCATCATCATGACCGCGTTCTCCGACCTGGACAGTGCGGTCTCGGCCTTCCAGGGCGGTGCCTTCGAATACCTGCCCAAGCCCTTCGATCTGCCCAAGGCGGTCGAGCTGATCCGCCGTGCGGTGGACGAAAGCCTGCGCGAGGAAGTGGCCGAGGAGCGCATGAGCGCCGCGCCCGAAATGCTCGGCCAGGCGCCCGCGATGCAGGACGTGTTCCGCGCCATCGGGCGCCTGAGCCAGAGCCAGGTCACGGTGCTGATCACCGGCGAGTCGGGTTCGGGCAAGGAGCTGGTGGCGCGCGCGCTGCACAAGCATTCGCCGCGCGCGGCCGGGCCCTTCGTGGCCATCAACACCGCAGCCATCCCCAAGGACCTGCTGGAGTCGGAACTGTTCGGCCACGAGCGTGGGGCCTTCACCGGCGCGCAGACCATGCGCCGGGGCCGCTTCGAGCAGGCCGATGGCGGTACGCTGTTCCTCGACGAAATCGGCGACATGCCGTTCGACCTGCAGACGCGCCTGCTGCGCGTGCTGTCCGACGGCCACTTCTACCGCGTGGGCGGCCACAGCGCCGTGCGCGCCAACGTGCGCGTGATCGCCGCCACCCACCAGAACCTGGAGCAGCGCGTCAAGGAAGGCGTGTTCCGCGAAGACTTGTTCCACCGCCTCAACGTGATCCGCCTGCGCCTGCCCGCGCTGCGCGAGCGGCGCGAAGACGTGCCCATGCTCACGCGCTTCTTCCTGCAGCAAAGCGCCAAACAGCTGGGCGTGGAGCCCAAGCGCATTTCCGAGGCGGCCTTGAAGCTGCTCGGCGCCTTCGACTTCCCCGGCAATGTGCGCCAGCTGGAAAACGTCTGCCACTGGCTCACGGTGATGGCCCCGGCCCAGGTGATCGAACTCAAGGACCTGCCGCCCGAGGTGTTGTCCATGAGCGGTACGGCTCCCGCCGTGGCCCACCCGGCCGCCTCGGAAGCCCCGGTGGTGTCTTCCCTGCCGACCGGCCTCATGGCGCCTGCCGTGCCCGAGCCCGTCTACGCAGGCAGTTCGGCGGCCATTGCCCACGCCGAATCGGCCGTCGCCTCACCCGAGGCGGAGACCGCCCGGGCGGCGCCTCTGGCCTGGGAGAGTGGCCTGCAGGCCGAGGCCCAGGCCTTGCTCGAAGACGGCCGCACCGATGTGTGGGACGTGCTCACGCGCCGCTTCGAAACGCGCCTGATCCAGACCGCGCTGGCGAACACGCGTGGGCGCCGCATCGAGGCCGCGCACAAGCTCGGCATCGGCCGCAACACCATCACCCGCAAGATCCAGGAACTGAACCTCGAGTGAACGGGCTCAGCCCAGCGTGACCACCACCGGTGCGTGGTCGCTGGGCTGCGGGTTCTTGCGCGGCAGGCGGTCGATGTGGCAGGCCGCCACGCGGCCGCGCAGCGCCTCGCTCACCAGAATGTGGTCGATGCGCAGCCCCCGGTTCTTCTGGAAGCCCAGCATGCGGTAGTCCCACCACGAGTAGCTTTTCTCCGGTTGCTCGAACAGGCGGTAGGCGTCCGTCAATCCCAGGTCGAGCAAGGCCTGGAAATGCGCGCGCTCTTCGACCGTGTGGTGGATGGTGTCTTTCAGGCCGACGGGGTCGAACGAGTCGCGGTCTTCCGGCGCCACGTTGAAATCACCCAGCAGCACGAGGCGCTGGTGCACCTTCAGTTCTTCCTGCAGCCAGCGGTGCAGCGCCTCCAGCCAGAGCATCTTGTAGGCGAACTTGTCGGTGCCCGGTGCCTGGCCGTTGACGAAATAGCAGTTGACCAGGCGCAGCGGGCCTTCGGGCGTGTCCAGCGTCGCGGCGATCACACGCGACTGGTCGTCGGTGTGCCGGGGGATGTTGCGCACGATGTTGGTGACGGGGTTGCGGCTCAGGATCGCCACGCCGTTGTAGGTCTTCTGGCCGAAGACAGCGGCGTGGTAGCCGGCTTCCTTGAGCGCGTCGTGCGGGAACTTCTCGTCCACGAGTTTGAGTTCCTGCAGGCCCAGCGCGTCGACGGGATTGGCGGCCAGCCAGTCGAGCACCTGAGGCAGGCGCACGGAGAGGGAGTTGATGTTCCAGGTGGCGAGTTTCATGGTGGACCCATCGTGGTGGTTGATCAGCGTGTTGGTGCATGCCAGCCATGCGGCCGGAAGTGCCAAGTATGCGATGAACCGCGGCCCGACCGGGCGAGCCCGTCACCCCGGTGTGGGCCGCCGCAGGCGCTTGAGGAAGACCGTCATTTCCTTGACCGACTGGTGGTCGCCTTGCTGTTCGGCCACCACCAGGCCCTGGGTCCAGGCCGCTTCGGCCGCGTCCAGGCGGTCGAGCCGGCGGAGCGCCACACCGAGCAGTTTCCAGGCGGCCGAGTGGCGCGGGTTCTGCGCCGTCGCCTGCGTCAGATGCAGCGCCGCGGCTTCGGCGTCCTCGTCCTTGAGGCAGGCCTGGCCCAGGCCGAAGCGCAACAGGGCGTTGTCACGGCCCTCGGCCAGCATTTTCTCGAGCCGTTCGCGCATGGCGTCTCCTCATGGGTGGCTGCCCGGTGCGCGCGTGATGCGGCGGGCCAGCAGCGTCGCCAGGGCCGGCGCCAGGGCGAAGCTCGCGAACAGCCAGACCGCGGCGGCGCGCGCACCGGCCGGGCCGCCCGGGTCGCTGAGGCCCGCGGCGTTCGCCACCAGACCGGCCACCGCCGCGCCCACGGCCATGCCGTAGAGCTGGATGGTGGTGATGGCGGCCGACGCCATGCCGCCTTCCCCGGGGGGCGCGAGGTTCAGCACGCGGTTCAGCAGATGGGGCCAGCCGATGCCCACGCCGGCCCCGGCACCGGCCAGGGGCAGGCCGCAAAGCAGCAGGCGCGCGCCGGGGCTCAGGTCCGCGCCGACCGGTATCACCACCGCCAGGGCCAGCAGGCTGAGGGTGGTCAACAGCGGACCGACGCGCAGCAGCCGGGCGGCAGCGGCACCACCGCGCCCCGACGACAGCAAGGAGCCCGCGCTCCAGCCGGCCGCCATGGCCGCGGTGAGGTAACCCGCCGCCAGCGGCGTGTAGCCGTGCAGCACCTGCAGGAAGTAGGGCACGTAGATCTCGGTCGTCATGCCCACCAGCAGCAGCGCCACGATGGCGTACACCGAGCCCAGCGGCGAGCCCAGTGCCGTCGCCCCCGAAGGCAGCAGGCGCACCGCCGCCTGGCGGTCCACCGCGACGGCGGCGGCGCCCAGGGCCAGGCCACCGGCCACACCCAGGCCTTGCCACAGCAACTGCGGCGACAGGCTTCCCGCCGCGATCAGCAGCACCGAGCCGGCGAGAAGCCCCACCTGCACCAACGGCACCTCTGGTTTTTGCCCACGGCTCGGTGCGGCGCCGGGCGCGGGGCGCAGCTGCACCATCACCACCAGCGCCTGCAGCAGCGAGATCGGCAGCAGGATCCAGAACGCCGAGCGCCAGTGGCCGGCCTCGGCGAACAGCCCGCCCGCCGCCGGGCCGCACAGCGTGGCGATGCCCCACATGCCGGAGACCAGGGCCACCGCGCGCAACCACAGGGCCGGCTCGAACACCACGCGGATGAGGGCGTAGCTCAGGGCCGCCAGGGTGCCGCCGCCCAGGCCCTGCA
The DNA here is from genome assembly GCF_042697355.1 of Hydrogenophaga sp. UC242_50. Taxonomy (NCBI): domain Bacteria; kingdom Pseudomonadati; phylum Pseudomonadota; class Betaproteobacteria; order Burkholderiales; family Comamonadaceae; genus Hydrogenophaga; species Hydrogenophaga sp. UC242_50. The sequence goes on along the minus strand of NZ_CP170553.1, from coordinate 4,162,732 downwards.
CGCTGCGGCCGATCAGCATCCCGCCCATGGAGCCGGCGCTGGCGCACACGGCCGAGCCGAGGGCGAACAGGCCCAGCGCCGCGAGGCAGGCGCCGCGGGGCCCGAGCGAGGACAGCACGCGCACCGAGAGTGCGGCGCCGATGATGGAGGCCACCACGAACAAGGTGGTGTTCCAGGCGTACCAGTCCAGTCCGCCGATGTCCTGCACCACGGAAGGCAGCACAGTGGTAACGATGTGCACGTTGATGGCGTGCAGGGCCACGCCACCGGTCAGGGCCAGTGCGAGCCAGCCGTTCTTGCCCTTGAGCAGATCGCCCCAGGAAGCCGTTGCGGGTAAAGGGGCGGTCAGGGAAGACATGCGTGATTCTCGACAGTGCGCGGTGGCGCGGTGGCGCGGTGGCGCGGTGGCGCGGTGGCGCGGTGGCGCGGTGGCGCGGTGGCGCGGTGGCGCGGTGGCGCGGTTATTATCCAAGTGATTGTTTGCATATTAGGATTGCGCCATGGTTTATGCAAGTAAAGACCTGGATATTCCGGGTGCATCGCCGACGGCGGATCGCCTTCTGTTCCTCATCAAGTCCAGGGGGCCGACCTCTACCGCCCGGCTGGCGCAGGCGCTGGGCCTGACGCCCGAAGCGGCGCGCCAGCAGGTGCAGAAACTGGTCGCGGCGGGCGTGCTCGAGGGCGTGCAGGAAGCTGCGGTCGGCGTCGGTCGGCCCCGGCAGAACTGGGCGCTGACCGAGGCCGGGCATCGTCGTTTTCCCGACACCCATGCGCAGCTGACGGTGCAGTTGATCGGCTCGGTGCGGCAGCTGTTTGGCGAGCAGGGCCTGGAGCGGCTGATCTCGCAACGCGAAGCCGATGCCCGCACGCTGTATCGGCAGCGCTGCAACGGCAAGACCATGGCGAAGCGCCTGGAGCAGCTCGCGGTGGTGCGCAGCGAAGAGGGCTACATGGCGCGCGTCGAGCGCGATGGCAAGGACTGGCTGCTGATCGAGGACCACTGCCCGATCTGCGCCGCGGCGCGCAGTTGCCAGGGCTTCTGCCGCTCGGAGCTGCTGCTGTTCCAGGACATCATCGGCGGCGACGGCCGCGTCACGCGCGAGCAGCACGTGCTCGCGGGGGCATCGCGCTGCGTCTACCGCGTCGTGGCCCGGGTGTAGCTGACGAACGCGAAGGGCAGGCCGTTGGCGGCCGTGTGGGTTTCGCGCGCGGTCTCCTGCCATTCGGGGCCGAACACGGGTGCGTGCGCATCGCCCTCGAAATCGCGTGCGATCTCGGTGACCACGGCGGTGTCGGCCAGCGGCAGGGCGGTGGCGTAGATCTGTGCGCCGCCGATCACCCAGGCGTCCGAGCCTGCGGGGCACAGCGACACGGCTTCGGGCAGCGAGTTCGCCCGGGCAGCGCCTTCGGCCTGCCAGGCGGTGTCGCGCGTGACGACGATGTTGAGTCGGCCCGGCAGCGGGCGGAATTTGGGTGGCAGCGAATCCCAGGTCTTGCGGCCCATGATCACGGGGTGGCCGAGCGTGGTGCGCTTGAAGTGCGCCATGTCCTCCGGCAGGTGCCAGGGCAGGGCGTTGTCCTTGCCGATCACGCCATTGGCGGCGCGCGCGAAGATGAGGTGCAATCGGGTGGTGGGCTGGGGCATGCGCCTATTGTGCCGCCGGCAGAGCAGGCCGGGCTGGCCAGAGCACACTGGCGATGGCCATCATCACGAAGCCGATGGCGACCCAGTCCTGCCAGTGCGGCACCTCGCCCACGATGAAGGTCGCGCTCAGCGTGCCCACCAGCGGGATCGCCATCACGCTCATGGCGCTGGTGGCCGGCGGCAGGTTGCGCGCCATGCCGAACCAGATCAACTGCGCCACACCGTAGTTGATGCACACGCCATACAGCAGGCTGATCCACATCGGCACCGAAAAGCCCGCCAGCCGGGGCACCGGTTCCAGCGCGAGGGCCAGCGCCCCCACCACACCGCTGCCCAGCAGCAGCATCCAGACCGTGACCACCATGGGCGAGAGCGTGAGGTGGGCGCGGCGGAACTGCAGCGTGCCCACGCCCCAGCAGAAGGCGGCGCCCAGCATCCACGCGATGCCGGTGGGCCGGCCGCTCAGGCTTTGCAGCTCGTGCCACAGCAGCAGCGCGATGGCGATGCCCGCGCACACCACGGCCGTGCGCACGCGCGGCGTGATGCGCTCGCCGAAGAAGGCCGCGCCGATCAGCACCGTGAAGATCGGCATGGTGAAGCCCAGGATGGCCGCGCGGCCGGAGGCGAGTTCCTGCACGCCGAAGATCGAGAGCGTGTGCCAGCCCAGCACGTTGGGCAGGCCGAGCCAGGCGATGGCGGCCCATTCGGCGCGCGTGGGGCGCATGCGCTCGCCCCGGCGGGCGACGTAGATGAACAGGCCGAGCGCGCCCAGCATCATGGTGCTGGCGCGGAAATACAGCGGCGTGAGCTCCTGCAGCGAGAGCTTCATCATGGGCCAGTTCACGCCCCACATGAGCGTGAGGGCGAGCAGCGCCCAGAGCTGGCGGCGGGTGATCACGTGGTCCGCGGCGGGCGCGGGCTCAGACCGCCACCGGCGCCTTGATGGCGGGATGGTGCTGGTAGTCGAGGATCTCGAAGTCGTCGAGCTCGTAGTCGAAGATCGATGCGGGGCGGCGCTTGATGCGCAGCGTGGGGTAGGGGTGCGGGGCGCGCGCGAGCTGCGTCTGCACCTGCTCGTGGTGGTTGCTGTAGATGTGGCAGTCGCCGCCGGTCCAGATGAATTCGCCCACTTCCAGGTCGCACTGCTGCGCCAGCATGTGGGTGAGCAGCGCGTAGCTGGCGATGTTGAACGGCACGCCCAGGAAAATGTCGGCGCTGCGCTGGTAGAGCTGGCAGCTCAGCTTGCCGTCGGCCACGTAGAACTGGAAGAACGCGTGGCAGGGCATCAGGGCCATCTTGTCGAGGTCGGCCACGTTCCAGGCGCTCACGATGATGCGGCGCGAGTCGGGGTTGGTCTTGAGCTGCTTGACCACCTCGCTGATCTGGTCGATGTGGCGCCCGTCCGGCGCCGGCCAGTTGCGCCACTGCACGCCGTACACCGGTCCGAGGTCGCCGTCTTCGCGCGCCCACTCGTCCCAGATCGTGCAGCCGCGCTCCTGCAGCCACTTCACGTTGCTGTCCCCGCGCAGGAACCACAGCAGCTCGACGATGATGGCCTTGGTGAACACCTTCTTGGTGGTCACGAGGGGAAAACCTTCGTTGAGATCGAAGCGCATCTGGTGGCCGAACACGCTGGTGGTGCCGGTGCCGGTGCGATCGGTTTTCTGCACGCCCGTGGTGAACACGTGGCGCATGAAATCTTCGTACTGTGAGCGGATGGGGCGGTCGGTCATGGACGGAATTGTGCCTGTTTCGGCCCGGCCCCGAGGCGGCGGCGCGCCGAACCCCTGCGCCATAATGGCCCATCACCCCGACGCCCGATGACGCCCAAGACCCTGTCTGAATCCATCGCCGAGCCCGAAATGATTTTCGAGCTCGCGCCGGTCGGTCTGATGGTGACCCGCCAGCGCATCATCGAGCGCTGCAACCGGGCCATGTCGGAGATGTTCGGTTACCCGGTGAGCGCCCTGGTCGGGCAATCCACCGAGATGCTGTATCCCTCGCACGAGGAGTTCGAGCACATCGGCGAGACCTGGGTGGTCAGCATGCGGCAGAACGGCAACCACCGGGATCAGCGCATCATGCGGCACGCCAACGGGCGCATGTTCTGGTGCGCGGTGTCGGGGCGGTCCTTCACGCCGGAATCGCCCTTCGCGTCGGTGATCTGGGTGTTCGACGACATCAGCGAAGCCCGCCCGGTGAACGCGCCGCTCACCGCGCGCGAACGCGAGATCGCGGCCCGGGTCATCACCGGCCTGACCAGCAAGCAGATCGCCAAGGACCTCAACGTCAGCCACCGCACGGTGGAGGCGCACCGCATGCGCCTGATGCGCAAGCTGGACGTGAACTCCACCGGCGAGCTGATCGCGCGCATCCTGGGCATGCCGCCCTCGCCCTGAGCGGGCGGGAGGCGGGCGTTGCTCAGGCGTGCGGCGTGGCGCCGATCAGGATGGCCGCCACGATGCAGGGCTCGGTGCCGCGCACGCTCCACGAATGCATGGTCCCGCGCTGGACCAGGATGTCCCCGGCCTTGAGCAGCGTTTCGCCCGTGTCCAGGATGGCGTAGATCTCGCCCTTGAGCACCACGATGTAGTCGATGGTGCTGGTCTTGTGCCGCATCGGGTCGTCCGAATGGGCGTCGGGCGCGTGCCCCGCACCGATGGACTCGAAGGCCTTGGCCGCGTCGGCGCCCTGCCACATGGTGTCGGGCGGAAACTCCACGATGCGCAGGATGCTGCCCACCTGCGGCGGCTCCAGCTTGACCGGGCGCGCAGCGGCGTCCGCCGTGCCGGTGTTGTCGGCCGGAGCGGTGGTGGTCTCCCACAGGTCGGTCAAGGCCACGCCCGGCATGGACGCCATTTCCTTGATGTTGGGCGCGAGGCCATCCATGATGAAGGTCGAGCGACCCTGGGCGTCGTGCCCGGTCACGACGCGGCGGATTCTCCAGGCCATGTGTGTGTCTCCTTGAGGTGGTCTGAGGGGTGTTCAGTGGTTGGCGTGGTTGCAGTTGGGACCGCAGCCGATCACGTTGCCGTGCAGCTTGCGCTGGCGCTCTTCGTAGTGCGCCATCAGGCCGAACAGCTTCACGGTGTCCGGCGGCGAGGTGTCGCCGCTGAACTCCTGGTACAGGTTGTTGACGGTGACGTAGATGCGTTCGGCGTCGGTCCACGAGTTGAACTCGCGCAGCGAGATGTCGTCCACCGCCTGCTCGAGCGTCATGCCCTGGTCGTAGCGCTTGCGCGCCTCGGCCTTGACGTACTCCAGGTAGTGCTTGAGCGCGCGCACGCCCGTCTTGTCGGTGATCGGGCCATGGCCGGGCACCACCACGTCCACGTCCCAGCCGAGCATGAGGTCGCAGGCGCGGATCCAGTTGTCCACCGGGCCCGCCCAGACGATGGGGTGGCCGCCGTTGAACAGGATGTCGCCGGTGTAGACGATCTTGTCTTCGGGGATGTAGGCGAGCACGTCGCCCTTGGTGTGGGCCGGTCCGACTTCGACCAGCTTCACGGTCTTGTTGCCCACCTTGAGGTCGATCTCGCCGCTGAAGGTCTTGGTGGGCGGGGTGTAGACGATGCCGCGGAAATCGAACACGCGGCCCATGGCTTTCATGAGGAATTCGCCGCCGTCGCCCAGTTCCTTGTAGTTGCGGAAGCGGTCGATCAGGGCCTGGGGCGGGTGCGCGAGCATCTCGTCGGCGCAGGCCTGCGAGACGATGATCTCCGAGTCGGCCACCAGCTGGTTGCCGAAGTAGTGGTCGCCGTTGGCGTGGGTGTTGACCACCTGCGCGATCTCCTTGGCCTCGGGCACCGCGTTGCGCATGGCGTGCAGCATCTCGCGCGTGAGCTTGAGGTCGAACAGGGTGTCCACCAGCAGCGACTCGCCGCTGTCGGTCACCAGGCCGGCGTTGCTCCAGCCCCAGGTGCCGTCGGGCAGCAGCCACGCGTAGTTGCCATTGCCGATGTCGTGCAGTCCCTTGGTGTATTGCCATTTCATGGGTTGTCTCCTGTGGTTGAGGTGGGGGATGCCGGGTTCAGGGCGTGCGCCAGCGCAGCAGGTGCTGTTCGGCGCGTTGAAGCAGGATGTTGGACACGTAGCCGACCGCGCCGAGCACGATGATCCCGGCGTACAGGTCGGCGCTGCGGAAGGAGCGCGCGGCCAGCGTGATGTTCTGGCCCAGGCCGATGGTGCCGGCCAGCATCTCGGCCACCACCGCGAGGATGAGCGAGACCGTCAGCGCCAGCCGCAGGCCGGCGAAGATGTCGGGCAGCGCGTTGGGCAGGGCGATCTTCCAGACCATCTCCAACCGCGAGAGATGCAGGATGCGCGCCACCTCCAGCAGCCGGGGCTCGATGGTCTTGAAGCCGTGCACCGTGTTGAGCAGCACCGGCCAGAGCGAGGAGAACGCGATCGCCGTCACGATCATGCGGTCGTTCAGGCCGATCAGCAGCACGAAGACCGGGATCATGGCCGAGGCGGGCAGCGGGCGGATCAACTCCAGCGTGGGCTCCACATAGGCGCGCAGCCGGGGCGAGAGGCCGATCGCCGCGCCCAGCGCGACGCCCGCGACCGAGGCGGTCACGAAGCCCAGCACCATGCGCCGCAGGGTTTCGCGAAACGCGAGCCAGAAGTCCGCCGTGCCCATCTGGTCCCAGAGCGACTCGAAGCTGCGCAGCGGGGCCGGAAAGAACACCGGCGACACCAGTTCCAGGTGCGCGGCGAGCTGCCACAGGCCGACCAGCGCGGCGAGCACGCCCAGGCTGGCGAACCACATCAGGACACCGTGTTGTTTTTTCATGCCGATTGCTCCGCCCAGTTGCCCATGCGCCCGAACCAGCGCTGCTGCGCGCGCAACAGCGAAGCGTTGAGCGCCCAGCCGATCAGGCCGATCCAGCCGATGAAGGCGAACACGCGATCGGGCCGCATGCTCTCCTGCGCGACGATGAGCGCATAGCCCAGGCCCATCGGGTTGGCCGTGATCTCCACCGTGACCGCCACCACCAGCGACACCGCGGCCGCCAGCCGCAGGCCGACGAAGATGCGCGGCAGCGCCGCCGGCAGCACGATCTTGGTCACGCGCTCGCGCAGGCTGAAGTTGAGCATGTGCGCCACCTCCAGCAGGCGCGGCTCGATGCCGCGCACCGCGCTTTCGGTGATGATCAGCAGCGGCCAGAAACACGAGAAGGCCACGATGCTGCTCTCCATCTGGAAGCCGTAGCCGTGGATCAGCAGCGCCAGGGGAATCAGCGCCACCGAGGGAATGGGCCGCAGCGCCTCGGTGGACACCCGCATCAGCTGCGACAGGTGGCGCGAGAGGCCGAAGGCCACACCGACCAGGATGCCCGCCGTGGCCCCCACGACCAGCCCGCCGACCGCGCCGCCGAAGGTCTCCAGCGCGGCCTTGAACAGGCTGCCGTCGGCGACCACGCCCACCGCCGCGCGGAAGATCGCGATCGGGGACGACAGGCTCTCGGCCTTGAGCAGCCCGGAGCGGGCCGCGAACTCCCAGAAGATCAGGACCGCCGCCGGGAACAGCACCCCCTTGAACACGCGCGCCATGGATGCATTCATCTCAGTGCCCCGGTGGCAGGAGGTTGAACAGGCGGTGGCGGTAGGCCAGGAAGCGCGCGTCCTCCCGCGTGGTGAGCTGGTTGCGTGGCCGCTCCAGCTCGATCGTCAGCGTCTCCGACAGCCGCCCCGGGTGCTTGTCCATGGAGATCACCCGGTCGCCCAGGTAGATCGCCTCCTCCAGGTCGTGGGTGATGAACACCACCGTCACGCCGGCGTCGGCGCACAGGCGGGCCACCTCGTCCTGCAGGGTCTGGCGCGTCATCGCGTCGAGCGCGCCGAAGGGCTCGTCCATCAGCAGCACCTGCGGCGCCTGCGCCATGCAGCGAGCGATCTGCAGGCGCTGCTGCATGCCGCCGGAGAGCTGGATCGGGTAGGCGTCGGCCCGCTCGGCCAGGCCCACCCGTTCCAGCATGTCGCGGATGATGGGCGCGCGCTCGTCCTTGGGCACGCGGCGCGCCTCCAGCGCCAGCTCCACGTTGCCGGCCACGGTGCGCCAGGGCAGCAGGGCGCGCCCGTAGTCCTGGAACACCACCGCGAGCTCCGGGTCGGGCCCGTCGATCGCGCGGCCCCGGTACAGCACGCGGCCCTGGGTGGGGCTCAGCAGGCCGCCCATCAGGCGCAGCAGCGTGGTCTTGCCGCAGCCCGAGGCACCGACGATGCAGACGAACTCCTTCTCATGCACCGTGAGCGAGATGTCGTTCAGGATGTTGAGGGAACCCACGGTGAAGTCCAGCCCGGTGATGGACAGGACGGGATCGTTGGCTTGGCTCATGCGGCTCACTTGTAGATCAGCTTCGCCGGGTCGATCGGCTTCTTGAGCATGTCCTGGTCCATCATGATCTTGTTCCAGTTCTGCACCACCTCGGGCGTGATGACCGGGCGGAACTTGGGGTCGGGGAACTTGGCCTGCACTTCGGGCGGGAAGGGGATGTAGACCAGGTTGGCCTTGCGCACCACGCCCGGGTCTTTCAAGGCCATGGCCGAGGCTTCCTCGATGGCGGCGCGGAAGGCGGCGACCTGCTTGGGGTTGGCGTCGGCCCACTTGCGGCTGGCGACGTGCCAGCCCGACTGCACCTCGCCATCCAGCGCGGCGATGTAGTAGGCGACCACGCGGCCGGCCTTGGTTTCCTCGGCGCGCGAGAGGAAGGGCTGCACCGCGAGGATGCCGTCGACCTGGCCGTTGCGCAGCACGTCCACCGATTGCGCGAACGCGTTCTCGGTGAAGGTCACCTTCTTGTAGTCACCGCCGTTCTCGGCCATCCATTTGCGGAACAGCACGTGCAGGAAGGCGTTGAGGCCCGGGGTGGACACTCGCTTGCCCTCGAAGTCCTTGGCGGTCTTGATGGGGCTGTCGGGGCGGACCATGATCGCCAGCGTCTTCCATGCCCTTGGTGTAGTAGCCGCCGCCGGCCAGCACCACCAGGTCCAGGCCTTGCTCGACCGCCTGCATGGTGTTGGGCGCGGTCGGTGTGGCGATCTGCAGGCTGCCGGCCATCAGGGCCGCCGGCGTGGTGGCCGAGTTGGGCACCAGCTTCATCTCCACGTCCAGGCCATGTTTCTTGAAGAGGCCTTCGTTGGCCGCGACAAAGGCGTTGGCGAACGCGGTGGATGCCGAGAAACCGAACACGATCTTCTGGGCCCAGACGGGGGCCGCCGCCGCACTCAGCAGCGTCGCCACCGCCAGGGGGCGCACAAGGGAACGCAGGGTCGCGATAAAGGTGTGCATGGCTTGTCTCCAGATGGTTTTAGGGAAGAACGCGGTCACTGGCTTGCGTGACGGAACACCACACGGTTCTTCAGCACGCCGAGCTTCTGAATCTCCAGCTCGACGACATCGCCGTGTTTCAGGAAGCGGCCCAGTTCCAGTCCGCATCCGCTGCCGACCGTTCCCGAGCCGAAGAACTCGCCTGCGTGCAGCGTCTCGTCGCGCGAGGCGTGGACCAGCACGTCCTCGAAACGGTGGTGCATCTCGCCGCTGTTGCCACGCGACCATTCCTCGCCGTTGACGCGAGCGACCATGGTCAGGTCGTAGGGGTTGCCGACCTCGTCGGCCGTGACCAGCCAGGGGCCGAGCACGTTGCCGGTGTCGAAGTCCTTGCCCTTGGTGGGCCCGAGCGTGCCGCCCATCTCGCGCATCTGTTGGTCGCGCGCGCTCACGTCGTTGAAGATCAGGTAGCCGAAGATGTGCGAGCGCGCATCTTCCTTGCGGATGTTCTTGCCGCTCTTGCCCAGGATGGCGGCGAACTCGAGTTCGTAGTCCAGCATCTGGCAGTACGCGGGGTTGACGATGTCCGCGCCCGTGCCCACCACCGAGAAGCGGTTGCACTTGTAGTAGATCGGCTCCTCGTACCAGATCGGCGGAATCTCCACCTTGGCCGGGTCGCGCTCGCCGTCGGTGGCGCCGAACAGGTGGCGGTTCGCGCGCGCCTGGCGGAAGTGTTTCTCGAAGCACAGGAAGTCGCGCATCTGGCGCGGCTCGGGCAGTGGCGCGGCCAGCTTCACATCGGCCAGCGCGTGGGTGACGGCGGCTTTGTCCAGCAGTTGCCGGGCTTCCTTGAGCGCGGCCTCGCCGCCGTCGATCAGCGCGAGCATGTTGCGCATGGCGGGCGAGGTGGACGACGCGGTGAAGTCCACCAGGCGCTGCTCGCCCGCGAGCATGGCGCCGATGTGGCGTTGGCCGCCGGGCAGATCGAATGTGACCAGTTTCATGGGATGTGTCTCCTGTCGTTGGGGGAATCGCCCAGGTCCCGCAGAGCGGTCTTGAGCACCTTGCCGTAGCTGTTCTTGGGCAATTCGTCGAGCAGCAGGTACTGGCGCGGGCGCTTGAAGCGCGCGATGCTGGCGAGGCAGAGCGCATCGAGCTCGCCGGTGTCCAGCGTGTGGCCGGGGCGTGGCACCACGTAGGCCAGCACCTCCTCGCCCCACTCGCCATGCGGGCGGCCGACCACGGCCACCTCGCGGATGCCGGGATGGCGCAGCAGCACCTCCTCGACCTCGCGCGGGTAGATGTTGGAGCCGCCGCTGATGATCAGGTCCTTGGATCGGTCCTTGAGCGAGAGGAAGCCATCGGCATCGAGTTCGCCGATGTCGCCGGTGTGCAGCCAGCCGTCACGCAAGGTCTGGGCCGTGGCTGCCGTGTTGCCCCAGTAGCCTGGCATCACCGGGTCGCCGCGCACCAGGATCTCCCCGGTCTCGCCGCAGGGCAGCGCGGTGCCGTCCGGCTGCGCGATACGGATCTCCACGCTGCTCTGCGCCACGCCCACCGAAGCCATGCGCTGCGCATGGCGCGGATGGCCGAGATTGGCCAGGTGTTCGCGCGACAGCGCGGTGATCGCCATCGGGCACTCACCCTGGCCGTAGATCTGCACGAAGCGCGGCCCCATCACGGCGATGGCCTGCTGGATGTCGGCCGCGTACATGGGCCCGCCGCCATAGACGATGGTCTTGATGCCGTCGCCGTCCAGGCCGCGCGCGAGCGCGCTGTCGACCAGGCGCTTGACCATGGTGGGCGCCGCGAACATCGACACATCGCGCAGCTCGCGGGCCAGCGCGAGGATCTCGTCGGGGTCGAAACCGCCGGACTCGGGGATCACATGGCGCGCGCCGGCCAGCACGTGCGGGATGTTGTAGAGGCCGGCACCGTGCGACATGGGCGCCGCATAGAGGCTCGCGTCGCCCGGCCGCACGGTGTCCACGTCGGCGAAATAGCAGAGCGTCATCGAGAGCAGGTTGCGGTGCGTCTGCATCACCCCCTTGGGGCGCCCGGTCGTGCCCGAGGTGTAGAACAGCCAGGCGATGTCGTCGGGCGCGCGGTGCACCGGTGCCATCGCATCGCTGGCGAGCAGGGACAGGTATTCGGCGCCGTTCACGTCGATGGCGGCAGCCGGGCCGGGCTGCAGGTCCGCGCTCAGATCGGCCGAGGTGAACAGGGCCCGCGCGCCGCTGTCGGCCAGGATGTACTCGACTTCGCGCGCATGCAGCTTGTGGTTGATCGGCACCACCACCAGCCCGGCGGACCAGGCACCGTACAGCACCTCCAGGTACTGCGGGCAGTTGTGCAGCAGCAGGGCGACGCGCTCGCCGGGCCGCAGGCCCAGGTGCTGCGACAGGCCGGTGCCGAGCGCCCCGGCCCGGCGGGCCAGTTCGCGGTAGTCGCAGCACACGCGCGCACCCAGCAGCACGGCATCCCGGTCGGGGAAGGTTCGGGCCGAACGCACGAGCAACTGCGCGATGTTCATGAAACTTCGTCTCCTGTGACCATGCCCGGGTGCCGTGGCGCATGGCTTGTGATTCGAAAATTCTAGGAACGCGCCTCTGCGCCTGATAGTCGTAGGACTACCTCATGGGGTTACTACTGATTCGAGCGCGCGCCGCGCGCGCGTGGCCTGCCGGGCCGCCGCTCAGGGGCGCACGGAGGTGATGCCGGGCATGGCCGGCGACGGCGCGGTGATGCGCTCGTCGAAGGGGTGCTGCTGCAGGGCGAAGATCTGCTGGATGCGCTTGATGTAGCCCTGCGTTTCGGGGAACGGCGGCACGCCACGGTAGCGCTCCACCGTGCCTTCGCCCGCGTTGTAGGCGGCCAGCACCAGGGGCACGTTGCCCTTGAAGTAGGCCAGCAGCCACTGCAGGTAGGACAGGCCGCCGCGGATGTTCTGCTCGGCGTCGAAAGGCTTGTTCACGCGGAAGCGTGCGGCGGTCTCGGGAATGAGTTGCATCAGGCCCTGGGCGTTCTTGTCCGACAGGGCGTGCACGTTGAAATTGGACTCGGCCTTGATCACGGCGAAGGCCAGGCCGGGCTCGATGCCGAACTGCGGCGCGAGCTTGTAGACGATCTTCATGATGCGCTGCTGCTCGGGCGTGTTGACCCAGTCGCGGTAGCGCGTGACCACCGCATCGGCCTCGGCGGTCAGCCGCTCCTGCTCGGCGCGCTGCTGTTCGGCCCGTTCGGCCTGCAGCACGCACTCGGGTTTGTCCGCCGGTGTGTCCAGTCGCTTGAACATCGCCTCGGCCTGGGCATCGCCCAGCAGGGCCGCGCGCGCGAACCAGTGCGCGGCGTAGCCGTCGTGGCGCGGCGTGCCCCGGCCGTTGGCGTAGAGCCAACCCAGGTTGTAGGCCGAGACCGCGTCCCCCGCGAGTGCGGCGCGGCAGTAGAGCGCGATCGCCGCATTGGTGTCGCGCGCCACGCCTTCCCCGTGTTCGTACGCCAGCGCCTGCTCGCGCCAGGCCTGGCGCTGGTTCGCCTCGACCGCGTGCGCCCAACCCGTGGCGGCGAGCGCGCACACGAGCAAGAGGCGGGCGGGACGGCGGAGATTCATGGGTGGGTGAGCACGCGGCCAGGGTTCATGAGGTGGTGAGGATCGAGCGCCTGCTTGATGGCGCGCATCAGGCCCAGGGCAACCGGGTCCTTGTAGTGGGGCAGGTGGGCGGCCTTGAGGCTGCCCACGCCGTGTTCGGCGCTGATCGATCCATCGTAGCGCGCCACCGCATCGAAAACCAGGGTGTTCACGCGCGTTTCCTGCTCATTCAGGAACTTTTTGGCATCTCCGTCGGCCGGCGCCTGCACGTTGTAGTGCAGGTTGCCGTCGCCCAGATGGCCAAAAATTCACCAGCCGCACGCCGGGGATCTCGCGCTGCAGCAAGGCGTCGGTCTCGGCGCAGAAGGCGGGAATGCGCGAAACCGGGATGCTGATGTCGTGTTTGATGTTCAGGCCCTCTTCGGCCTGGGCCAGTGGAATGCTCTCGCGGATGTGCCACAGGCCACGCGCCTGCGAGAGGCTCTCGGCCACCACCGCGTCGCTCACCAGGCCTTGCTCGAAGGCGGTTTCGAGCAGGCGCTCGAACTGCCCGCGCGCATGCTCTTCCGATTCGCTGTCGCTGTTCTCCAGCAGCACGCAGTAGGGGCTGTCCGCCCACAGCGGCACGCGCAGGGCGGGAAAGTGCTTGTCCACCAGGCCCAGGGCGAACTGGCCCATCACCTCGAAGCCGGTCAGGCCCGCGCCCAGGTGCTGGTGCGCCAGGCCCAGCAGCGCCACGGCGGCGTCCAGCGTGGGCACGGCGGCCCAGGCGGTGAGCTGCGCGGCGGGCAGCGGGTAGAGCTTGAGCGTGGCGGCGGTGATCACGCCCAGCGTGCCCTCGCTGCCGATGAAGAGGTCGCGCAGGTCGTAGCCGGTGTTGTCCTTGCGCAGGCCGGTGAGGCCGTGCCACACCTCGCCCTGCGCCGTCACCACCTCCAGGCCCAGGCAGAGTTCGCGCGCGTTGCCGTAGCGCACCACCTGTGTGCCGCCCGCGTTGGTGGCCAGGTTGCCGCCGATCGTGCAGCTGCCCTCGGCCGCCAGGCTCAGGGGAAACAGGAAGCCGGCGTTCTCGGCCGCGTCCTGCAGCGACTGCAGCACGCAGCCGGCTTCCACCGTCATCGTGAGGTTGGCGCCGTCGATGGCGCGCACGGCGTTCATGCGCGTGAGGCTCAGCACCACCTGGGTGCCGGAATCGTCGGGCACCGAGCCCACCACCAGGCCGGTGTTGCCGCCCTGGGGCACGATGGCCGCCCCGGCCTGGGCGCAGGCGCGCACCACGGCGGCCACCTCGGCGGTGCTTCCCGGGCGCACCACGGCCAGCGCGCGGCCCTGCGCGCGCTTGCGCCAGTCGTTTTCCCAGGCGGAGAGGTCGGCGGCGGGGTCTTCGTGGGTCAGCACCTGGGCCGGCCCCACGGCCGCGCGCAGCGCTTGCAGCAGATCGGCGCTCATGGTTTGCGCAGCGCGGGATTCGGCCGCGGCGGTGGAGCTGGCCACGTCGGCGGCCACGGCTTCCTTGCCGGCGGCGCGCAGGCGCATGCGCACGTGCAGCGCGCAGGCCGCGAAGAGGGCGATGCACAGCAGCACCTGCAGCCAGGCCAGCCACATCGAGGTGCCCGACTCGCTGGTGGCGCGCACCGCGCCTTCGGTGAAATACAGCCACACCAGCAGGCTGACCCAGCGGTAGGTGTACATGCGGTTTTTCAGCAGACCGGCCAGCGGCACGGTCAGCGGCAGCACCTTGATGGCCCACCAGGAGCCGCCTTCGCGCAGCGGCGCGAGCCACAGTTCCCAGGCCAGGCCGAGCACGATCAGGCCCAGCAGGCTGCCCACGGCGAGCCAGCGGGTGCCGCGCACGGCGGAAGGGGTGTCCAGGGCGCTGGAGGGCGAGGGGGATGAGGGCATGGGGGAGGGTGGGAAAGCGGGGGCGGGAGGGCAGGTGGCATGATACCGGGATGACCCTGAAAGAGCGCCTGCGGGCCCTTGAAACCCTGGCGCGCGCGCTGTGGCGCGACGCCCTGAATTTTCCGTGGCGCACCACGGCGCTGACGCTGCGCGAGCGCTTCCGGGAAGACCGGCTGGGCATCACCGCCAGTTCGCTGACCTTCACCACCACCATCTCGCTGGTGCCGCTGTTCACCGTCGCGCTGGCGATCTTCAGCGCCTTCCCGATGTTCGACCGCCTGCAGGTCACCCTGCAGCGCTGGCTGGTGCAAAGCCTGGTGCCGCCCGACATCGCCAAGCAGGTGTTCAGCTACCTCAACCAGTTCGCCAACAAGGCCGGGCAGATGGGCTGGGCCGGCGCGCTGGTGCTGCTGGTGACCGCGCTGGCCCTGATCCTGACCATCGACCGCAAGCTCAACGACATCTGGCGTGTGCGCCAGCCGCGTTCGCTGACCCAGCGCGTGCTGGTGTACTGGGCCGTGCTCACCCTGGGCCCGCTGCTGCTGGCGGGCAGCCTGGCGGCCACCTCCTACGCCGTCACGGCCTCGCGCGGCGTGGTCTCGGGCCTGCCTGGCGGCGTGCGTTTCCTGCTGGATGCCGTGCAGTTCGCGCTGCTCACCGGCGGCCTGGCCGCGCTCTACCGCTACGTGCCCAACACCCGGGTGCGCTGGAGCCATGCGCTTTCGGGCGCCCTGTTCGTGGGCGTGGGGCTGGAGCTGGCCAAGAAGGTGCTGGCCTGGTACCTGGCCCAGGTGCCCACCTACTCGGTGGTCTACGGCACCTTCGCCACCGTGCCCATCCTGCTGGTGTGGTTCTACGTCGCCTGGGTGATCGTGCTGCTGGGGGCGGTGGTCGCGGCCTACCTGCCCAGCCTGCTCTCGGGCATCGCGCGGCGCAGCGACACGCCGGGCTGGAGCTTCCAGCTCGCGCTGGAATTGCTGGAACAGCTGCACACGGCGCGCGACAGCGCGCCCAAGGGCCTGAGCCTGGAGGCCCTGGCCCAGGTGCTGCGGGTGGACGCGCTGCAGCTCGAAGAGCCGGTGGCCGTGATGGTCAAGCTGGACTGGCTGGGCCGGCTCGACGAGGACGGCGAGCGCTACGTGCTGCTGATCGACCCGGCCATGACGCCGGTGGCCCCGCTGGTGGAGCGGCTGCTGCTCGCGCACCAGCCGCACACCGCGCGCTTCTGGTCCGAGAGCCGCTGGATGGACCTCTCGGTGGCGCAGGCCGTCTCGACCACACCGGCCCTGGCCGGCGGCTCGAGCGAGGCCGTGGGGGAGGCTTCGGTCGCGTCGGGGTGACGCCCGCGCTCAATCGATGGCGAACGGCGCGCGCAGAAAGCCGCGAAAGCGTGCTCGGCCGCCGCGCGTGGGCTCCTCGATGAGACGGTAGCCCGGGAAGCGCCGCAGGAAGCGGCCGATGGCGATGCGCCCCTCCAGCCGCGCCAGGCTCAGGCCGGCGCACTGGTGGATGCCGAAGCCGAAGGCCAGGTGCTTGTTGCCTTCGCGCGCCAGGTTCAGCACCTCGGGGTCGGCGAACTGCGCCGGGTCGCGGTTGGCCGCGCCGATGCACAGCGTCACCAGCGTGCCGGCCGGCAGGTCCACGCCGCCGACCTGGGTGTCCTGGATCGCGCGCCGGTTGCCGAGCTGGTTGGACGACTCGAAGCGCAGGAATTCATCGACCGCGCGGCCGAGCACGGCTTCCTCGGCGGCGGCGTCGCCCGCCGTGGCCTGCAAATCGCGCAGCAGGCCGGCACGGGCCTCGGGAAACTCCTGCAGCGAGATCAGGCCGTTGCCGATCAGGTTGGTGGTGGTTTCGTGGCCGGCGTTGAGCAGGAAGATGCAGTTCTGCAGCAGCTCCACCTCGCTGAGCTGTTCGCCGCTGGCCTCGCCCTGGATCAGGCGGGTGAGCACGTCGCGCTCCGGGTCGCCCGGGCGCTGGCGGCGCGCGGCCACCAGGCTGCGCAGGTAGGCGGTCATCTCGGTCACGGCCTGGTTGCCGCTGGCCTGCTGCTGGGGCGTGAGCGTGGGTTCCAGCGCGCCCAGGATGGCGAGCGACCAGGCGCGCAGCGGGCCCCGGTCTTCGTGCGGCACGTCGAGCAGGTTGCCGATGATCTCCACCGGGATGGCCGAGGCGAAGTCCTCGATCAGGTCACCCCCGCGGCGCGCGTCCAGCTCGTCGAGCAACTGGTCCACCAGCGCGATGAGGCCCGGCTCCATCTCGGCGATGGCGCGGCGCGTGAGCGCGCCCATGATGAGCCGGCGCACGCGCGTGTGCAGCGGCGGGTCGTTGAACACCAGGCTGGTGGTGTGGTGCTCGAACAGGGCCGAATTCGCGCCGTACTTGGGCGCGAACTCCACGTGCTTGTCGGAGCTGAAGGCCTGCGCATCGCGGTACACCGCCATCAGGTCGGCGCAGCGGGTGAGGAACACCGAGCCGTCGGGCATGCGGCGCACCGGCTGGCTCTCGCGCAGCGCGGCATAGACCGGGTAGGGGTTGCGCCAGAAAGTCGGCGGGCAGGGCGCGCAGGTCGAAGTGGGCGGCGATCTCCTGCGCGCGCGCAGCGGTCATGGGCGGTGTGATCGGAGGCGTCATGGTTCGCGCATTGTGGCAGCGCGAAAGCATGGACGAAATGGGCTTGCAATCGCGAGGCGGCGGCGTAGCATGGGTCGCGCCCTTGTCCACCTGAGGAGTTGCCATGTTCCAGCGTCCCCTGCGCGGCGTGCTGATCGCTGCGATCCTGCTCTTCGTGCTGGTCGTTGCCCTGCTCGCGGCGCTGCCGCTGCGGCCGGCCTCGGCCCAGTCCAAAAACATCATGGAGGCGCCGGCCTGCCAGTGTTCGGCACCGACGTCCGTGGTGGCGGGCGGCACCCGCCTCGTGCACTGCGTCTGCGGCGGCATGTCCTGCGTGATGAGCGTGCCGCCCAGCAGCGGCAAGGACACCGGCCAACTGCAGTGCGTCAAGTAGCCGGCGCGTCCTTTCCCGCGGCCTCCTGCAGCAGCCAGTCGCGGAAGGTCGCCAGAGGCGGCAGGCGGTTCTTGCCCTCGGGGTAGGTGAGGTAGTAGCCGGCCTCGCCCACCATGTCCTTGGAAAAGGGGGCCGCCACGAGCCCTGCGTCGATGTCGTCCTGAACCACGCAACGGGGTACCAGGCCCAGGCCCATGCCCGCCATCACCGCGCGCACGATGGAGGTCACCTGATCGAGCTTGGGGCCTTGCATGAGCGCCGGGTGAGAGACGCCGTGCAGCTCACACCACCGCGGCCAGGCACCCGGTTCGGCGGGATGCTGAAGCAGGGCGTGCAGGGTGATGTCGCGCGGCCTGCGCAGGCGCGACGAGGCCGGCAGGCGCGGCGGGGCGATGACCACGTACTCATGGCCGGCGATGTAGTGGGAGCTTGCTCCAGGCCAGGTGCCGTTGCCATAGAGAAGCGCGCAGTCCAGATCGGGGTCGGGGGATGCGCCTCGGTTGAAGGGCACGAAATTCAGGAATACCTCAGGATGCTGTGCCAGGAACCGGGGCAGGCGGGGGATCAGCCATTTCGCCCCGAATGTCGGGGTGCTCATCACGTTCAGAACACCCCCGCGCCCTCGCAGCGTCATGACGCCCAGCGTCGCCTGCTCCAGTTGTCCGAGTGCCGCATCCACCCCCGGCAGGTAGCGATGCCCCGCAGGAGAAAGGTGAAGGCGCCCTCGAATCCGGTCGAACAGGGCCACCCCCAGCGAGGCCTCCAGCTCCAGGAGCTTCTTGCTCACGGCACCTTGCGTGAGGTGGAGTTCCCTCGCGGCGGCCGAGATGGATCCGTGGCGGGCGGTGGCGGAAAACGCTTGCAGCAAGTGAAGGGCTGGCAGCCTCATGGTATTTCCATAGGGAATGGGTGCATGCGGATTATTCGATTTACCGCCATGGGCCGCAAGAACAGAATTCTTCCAGCACAACGATGGAGACACGACCATGAAGACCCTTCACCGATGGACCCTGGCCATCGCGGCCCTGCTGGGGGCAACCGTCACTGCCCTGGCCGATCCGGGCTATCCCAACCGGCCCGTCACCCTGTTGGTCGCGTATCCGGCCGGTGGTTCCACCGACACGGTGGCCCGGAAGTGGGGCGAAGAGCTTGCCAAACAGCTTGGGCAACCGGTGGTGGTCGAGAACATGGGGGGCGCGGGCGGCATGATCGGCGCGAAGCGGGTGGCGCAGGCCGCGCCCGATGGCTACACGCTCTTGCTGGGGGCGGTGAACGAGGTGGTGCTGAGCCCCTTGACCAACCGAAATCCGCCCTACAAGACCGCCAGCTTCAAGACCGTGGGCATCCTGGGCGCCTCTCCGGTCGTGCTGTTGACCGGCAAATCCAAACCGCACCGATCGCTGAAGGACATCGCCCAGGCCAGCGCACCCGGCAAGGCCAGCCTGACGTATGGCACGCCGGGTCGAGGCACCTTTCAGCACATCGTGATGCACTCGCTGGCGTCTCGGCTGAAGTCGGACTTGCTGCACGTTCCCTACAAGGGGGGCGCGCCCTTCATCGCGGACCTCATCGGTGGCCAGATCGACCTGATCCTGCTGCCCACGGTCACGGCGGTGCCGCAGTTGTCGAGCGGCCAGATGCAGGCGGTGGCGGTGTCCTCGTCTTCGAGGATGGACCTGGCTCCGACGGTCCCCACTTTTGCCGAGAGCATGCCCGAGCTTCGTGATGTCGATTTCTCGATCTGGGTGGGCCTTTTTGCGCCGCAGGGCACGCCACAGGCGGTGGCCGAGCGCCTCAACCAGGCGCTGCGCGAGGCGCATCGCTCGGAGTCGATCCAGTCGTTCGTTCGCGCCAGCGGCATGGCGGTGCCCGCCGCTGGCCTGGATTTCGCCGGGGCGCAGCGTTTTCTCGATGCCGAGGAGCGCAAGTACCGGGCGATCGTGCCAGGCATGAAGCTGGAAGACTGAAGGGGGTCCGTTGCCATGAGCTTCGTCCAGGCCCAGGGTTGCCGCATCTACCATGAGCGCCACGGTCAGGGACCGGCGCTGGTCTTCTGCCATGGCGCGGGGTCCAATGCCGCGACCTGGTGGCAGCAGATTCCTTTTTTCTCGAGCCGTTTCACCTGCCTGACCCTGGACTGCCGCGGTTTCGGCCGGTCGCTGGCACGCCCCGACTCCCTGACATGGGACGCGCTCACCAGGGATCTTCTGGCGGTGCTCGACGCCGAGCGCATCGATCGCGCGGCCCTGGTCTGCCAGTCGTTGAGCGGGGGCGTGGGGCTGCGCCTTGCGCTGGCGCACCCCGATCGCGTGTGGGCCCTGGTCTCGAGCGGTTCGCCGCTGGGCATCGATGCGCCCGAGGTGCTGGCGTGCGTCGAACGTTACCTGGGCACGTCGGACAGCCGGCAGGTCGAGCAACGCGCATTGGCGCCCGCATTCCGCGCATCGGAGGCGGCCCTGGCCTTCCTGTACCAGCAGATCAACGCCTTCAACCCACTGGTGTCCGGCGACATGACGGCCGAGCTCAAGCGCCGGCTGCAGGCCTTGAACCACCCGGATGCCCTGATCGGATGCGAGCGCCTCGCAGAAGTCGCCTGCCCCGTGCTCCTGGTCTCGGGGGTGCACGATCCCTTGGTGCCCCCGGAACTTGCCCGGTCGATCGCGGCGCTTTTCCCGAACGCGCGGGCCATCGAGATGAACGCCTGTGGGCATTCGCCGTACTTCGAACGCCCTGCGGAGTTCAACGCACAGGTGGGCCGCTTTCTGCGGTCGTGCCTGGGTGGGGCGCCTGCCGACCCGGTGGCCGAAACGGGCGCCTGTTCTTAAACCCGGAGGAAATCGCGGATCGCGAACAGCGTGGCGTCGGGCGTCTCGGTCATCTGGTGGTGGCCCACCGGCAGCGTGGCAATGCTCACCGCCTTGCCGGCCGCGCGCGCGGCCTGCACCAGCACCTGCGCGGCCTTGGGGTTGGTCATCTGGTCCAGCCCGCCGAGCACGAACAGCACCGGGCAACTGATCTGCGCGATGGCCGCTTCGCCGCGGGCATAGCGGTCGCAGGCCACGAAGCCACGGTGGAACACGTTGACCTGAGGGTTGCTGCGCAGCACGCGCCGACCCAGCGCCATGCTGGAGCCGTAGACCCAGGTGCCCGGGCCGAGCGCCGAGGGCGGCGCGGCCAGGGTGCTGCGGCTGAACACGTTCACCATCGTGAGCGCCTTCTCCGGCTCGTTGAGCGAGGCTTCGATCAGCGCGGGCGAAACCTTCATGGGGTAGGCCGTGCCCACCAGCACCAGGTGGCTCACGCGCTCCTTCAGGCGCGCGGCCGATTCGAGCGCGATCAGCGAGCCCCAGCTGTGGCCCACCAGCGCGGCCTTCTGCACGCCGGCGGCGTCGAGCAGGGCGGCCACGAAGCCAGCCGCGTCTTCCACCGAGGCGGGGGCCTCGCCCTCGCTCTTGCAGTGGCCGGGCAGGTCCACCGCGAGCACGTTCCAGCCGTGGTGGGCCAGGTAGCGGCTCTGCAGGATCCAGACGCTGTGGTCGTTGATCACGCCGTGGAGGAACACCACGGTGGGCTTGGCGGCATCGAAAGGCTTGCCGCCGGTGTAGCAGTAGGTGCTGGCGCCGTTGACTTGCAGGTACATGGTCAGGCCCCCGCCTTTTCTGCGGCCTTGAGCGCGCGCTTCAAATCGTCAATGAGATCGTCCGGGTCTTCCAGGCCGATGGACAGGCGGATCGTGCCCGGGCCGATGCCACCGGCCGCCAGCGCTTCGTCGCTCATGCGGAAATGCGTGGTGCTCGCCGGGTGGATCACCAGCGAGCGGCAGTCGCCCACGTTGGCCAGGTGGCTGAAGATTTTGAGCGCTTCGATGAAGGCCTTGCCCTGCGCGCGGCTGCCCTTGATGTCGAAGCTGAACACCGAGCCCGCACCCTTGGCACCGAAGCGCAGCAGCTTCTCGGCCAGCGCGTGGCTGGGGTGGCTCTCGAGCAGCGGGTGGCCCACGCGGCCCACCAGCGGGTGGCTGGCGAGGAATTGCACCACCTTCTCGGTGTTGCCCATGTGGCGGTCCATGCGCAGCGACAGCGTCTCGATGCCCTGCAGGATCAGCCAGGCGCTGTGCGGGCTCATGCAGGCGCCGAAGTCGCGCAGGCCCTCGCGCCGCGCGCGCCAGCAGGAAGGCACCGACCGTGCTTTCTTCGCTGAACACCATGTTGTGAAAGCCTTCGTAGGCCTCGGTGAGCTCGGGGAATTTGCCCGACTTCTCCCAGTCGAAACTGCCCGCGTCGACCACCACGCCCCCGATCACCGTGCCGTGGCCGCTGAGGAATTTGGTGGCCGAGTGGTAGACGATGTCGGCGCCCAGCTCGAAGGGTCTGACGAGGTAAGGCGTTGTAAGGGTCGAGTCCACCAGCAAGGGCGCGCCGGCCTCGTGCGCGATCTGCGAGACGGTGGGGATGTCCAGCACGTCCAGGCCCGGGTTGCCCACGGTCTCGCCGAAGAAGAGCTTGGTGTTGGGCCGCACGGCGGCGCGCCAGCCGTCGATGTCGCCCGGTTTCACGAAGGTGGTCTCGATGCCGAAGCGGCGCATCGTGTAGTGCAGCAGGTTCTGGCTGCCGCCGTACAGGGCGGTGCTGGCCACGATGTGCGAGCCCGCGCCCATCAGCGTTGCCACGGCCAGGTGCAGCGCGGCCTGGCCGCTGGCGGTGGCGATGGCGCCGATGCCTCCCTCCAGCGCGGCCATGCGCTGCTCGAAGACGGCGTTGGTCGGGTTGCTGATGCGGCTGTACACATGGCCCGCGCGCTCCAGGTTGAACAGCGCGGCGGCGTGGTCGCTGGACTCGAAGACGAACGAGGTCGTGAGGTGGATGGGCACGGCGCGCGCGCCGGTGGTGGGGTCGGGGGCGGCGCCCGCGTGCAGCGCGAGCGTGTCGAAGCCGGGGTCAGCGTAGCCGGACATATGGTCTCCAGTGGTTGCCTGTCGTTGCGGCGGGCGAGGCGCGCGCAGTGGTTTTGATTTGTATTGTGGGCTATATTGTCAGCACCCCAGCCCCATGGGGGACACACCAGAATTGAGGAGCACAGCCATGAAAGTCAGCGATATCCTGCGCGTCAAGGGAGGCACGCTGTACACCGTCCAGCCTCAGGAGACGCTGGAACGCGCGATCGAAACCATGTCGCAGTTCGACATCGGTTCGCTGGCCGTGATCGAGCACGGCGACCTGGTCGGCATGTTGACCTTCCGCGAAGTCATCCACACCTTGGCCAAGAACGGCGGCTCGCTGGGCGGGCGCACCGTGCGCACCGTGATGGACGACCACCCCATGACCTGCACGCCCCAGACCGAACTGGAGCAGGTGCGGCCCATGATGCTGGAGCGCCACACGCGCTACATGCCGGTGATGGACAACAAGATGCTCATGGGTGTGATCAGCTTCTACGACGTGCCAAGGCCGTGGTCGACAGCCAGAACTTCGAGAACAAGATGCTCAAGGCCTACATCCGCGACTGGCCCGAGGAAGAGTCGAGCAAGAACGAGCCGAACTTCCCCTGAAGCGCCGAGCGAGCTTCAAATGAAAACGCCCCGCATGCCGGGGCGTTTTTCATGGTGCGAACGAACGTTCAGTCCGAGCTGGCGTGGATCATGTCGCGCACGCGGGGATAGATCTGCTGGTTCCAGCGCCGCCCGCTGAACACGCCGTAGTGGCCCACGCCGGTCTGCACGTGGTGGGTCTTCATGTAGGGGCGCACGCTGCGGCACAGGTCCTGCGCGGCCACCGTCTGGCCCACCGAGCAGATGTCGTCGCGTTCGCCTTCCACCGTCATCAGCGCGGTGCGGCGGATGGCCGCCGGGTTCACGGTGCGGCCGTTCCAGGTCAGCACGCCGCGCGGCAGGTCGTAGGTCTGGAACACCTTCTCCACCGTCTCCAGGTAGAACTCGGCCGGCAGGTCGTTGACCGCGAGGTACTCCTCGTAAAACGCCTGGATCACGCCGGCCTCTTCGGTGCGGCCGGCCGTCAGGTGGTCGTAGATGTGGCGGAAGGACTGCTTGTGGCGGTCCGGGTTCATGCTCATGAAGGCGGTGAGCTGCACGAAGCCGGGGTAGACGCGGCGCATCATGCCGGCGTGCGGGAACGGCACGTGGCTGATCAGGTTTTTCTCGAACCACTCGATGGGCTTGCTGGTGGCGAGCTTGTTCACCTCGGTGGGGTTGACGCGGCAATCCACCGGGCCGGCCATCAGCGTGAGGCTGCGCGGCTGGGCGGGGTTGTCGTCCTCGGCCATGACGGCCGTGGCGGCGAGCGCGGCCACGCAGGGCTGGCACACCGCCACCATGTGGCTGCCCGGGCCCACGGCCTCGGTGAAGCGGATCATGTAGCTGATGTAGTCGTCCAGCGAGAAGGCGCCGTGGCGCAGGGAGACGTCGCGCGCGTTGTGCCAGTCGGTGATGTAGACGTCGTGGTCCTGCAGCAGGGTGCGCGCGGTCTCGCGCAGCAGGGTGGCGAAGTGGCCGGAGAGCGGGGCCACGAGCAGCACCTTGGGCTGGGGCTCGGCGCCTTCCTTGCGAAAGCGCAGCAGGGTGCCGAAGGGCAGGGTGAGCACGGTTTCCTCGGTGACGGGGAATTCGCGTTCACCCACCGTCACGCTGTGGATCTGGTAGGGCGGGCGTGTGTGGGTCAGGCGCAGGCGCGAGATCACGTCGCAGGCGGCGGCCAGCTTGCGCATGACGCTGCCCTCGGTTTCGCGCAGCCAGAGCGCGGCGCTCAGGTGCTGCGCGGTCAGGCGCAGGGGCGAGATCAGGTCGGACTGGAGTTGGTAGGCCTGATACAGCATGGTTTCTTTCCTGGGACAACGTGTCGCATTGCAGGCAAGTTGCGGGCCAGCGGGGTGTTGCACCGGCGCGGTGCGTGGTGGGTGCACAGCGATGGCACAGGCCTTGCTCGGTGGATGCCCTCTGAAGGAGCATGTTCATGGCCAAAGCGGTACTCACGATCAGCAGCAAGAACTACGGTGCCTGGGCCTTGCGGGGCTGGCTGATGGCGCGCATGGCGAAGCTGGAGTTCACGGAGAACGTGATTTCGCCGGACGATCCGGCGATGAAGGCCGAGATGTTGTTGCTGTCGGCCTCGATGCGGGTGCCGGCGCTGGAGCACGATGGCATTCATGTGTGGGACACGCTGGCGATTGGCGAGTACCTGAACGAGGTGAAGCCGAAGGCGGGTCTGTTGCCGGCGGACCGGGCGGCGCGGGCGCATTGCCGGGCGATCTGTGGCGAGATGCATTCGGGGTTTTCGGCGATGCGGTCGTCGCTGCCGATGAACATCAAGGCCTCGTTTCCGAATTTCAAGCTGTGGTCGCGCGCGCAGACGGACATCGATCGCATCGAGGCGATCTGGAGCGAGTGTCTGGAGACGTATGGGGGGCCTTATCTGTTCGGCGGCAAGCCCTGCATGGCGGATGCGATGTTCGCGCCGGTGGTGACGCGTTTCATCACCTACGAGGTGGCGATCAGCCCTGCGTGTGTGGCGTATTGCGACACCATCATGGACTTGCCGGCCATGAAGGAATGGGTGGCGGCTGCGGAGGCCGAACCCGACGACATCGACGAGTTGGATGCCGAGTTTTAAGTTTCTTTCCTGTACCTCGCGGGCTCGGACACCCGGGCGCTCTGCTCCGCGGGTGTCCCCCGAACCGGCTTCGCCGGTTCTCCTCCTTTACCCCGCTGCGCAGAGCGCCCGGGTGTCCGAGCCGAAGAAGCGGTGGCGCACGTCCGTTGGAGTGCCTTCACGGTGGCAAGGCTCCAGGGGTGGGTGATGGGCGCAGCGAAGTAAAGGGGGAGGCGGCACCAGCCGCCGGAGGACATTCGCGGAGCCCATCACCCGCCCCTGGGGCCCCAAGACCAAGGAGGCGCGAAATCAACCCCAAGGTGTCGGCTTGGGAATCTCACAAACCGGATCCACATCGATCGACTTGAAATCCGCAGGAGAAACAATCTCCAGGTACTCCATATCGGGCGAATAGTCGAACAGGAAATGGCGGATCCCAGGGCGCTGATGCACACAATCACCGGCCTCCACCAGCGTCTCCTGATCCTCGTACATGAACCGCGCCCAACCCTTGAGCATGATCACGATCTGGAAATCCGCCTCGTGCCGGTGCCAGCCCGTGCCTTCCTCCGGCGGCAGATTCGCCTTCACCAGATGCGCAATCACCTTGCCGTGCGTCGCCTGGGCGATCCCCAGGTCGCGGTACAGGAAAAAATCGCGCAGGCCACCACTCACATAGTCGCCTTCGCCGCCCTTCACGTGAGAAAACAAAGTGGAGGTTCGATCAAGCATGGGACGCTCCTTTCTGGGGATGGACAGCAACCAGCTGCTGCGGCGCAGCACAAAGCACAAAATGTTCCCGTCCCCCAGGCCCGATCGCATGCACCAGACTGGCCCACCGACGCACCAGCGTGCCTCAGGGATAATCACCCCTCTATGAGCGGCAACACCTTCGGCACCCTGTTTTGCGTCACCAACTTCGGTGAATCCCACGGCCCGGCCATTGGCTGCGTGATCGACGGCTGCCCGCCGGGCATGGCACTCAGCGAGGCCGACATCCAGGCCGAGCTCGACCGCCGCCGCCCCGGCACCAGCAAATTCGTCACCCAGCGCAACGAGCCCGACACCGTCGAAATCCTCAGCGGCGTGTACGAGGGCAAGACCACCGGCACCCCCATCGCCCTGCTGATCCGCAACACCGACCAGCGCAGCAAGGACTACGGCAACATCCTGCAGACCTTCCGCCCCGGCCACGCCGACTACACCTACTGGCAGAAATACGGCATCCGCGATCCGCGCGGCGGCGGCCGCAGCTCGGCCCGCCTCACCGCGCCCACCGTGGCCGCCGGCGCGGTCGCCAAAAAGTGGCTCAAGGAACGCTACGGCACCACCTTCCGCGGCCACATGACGCAGGTCGGCGAACTGGCGATTCCCTTCGAGAGCTGGGACCATGTGCCCCACAACCCCTTCTTCGCCCCGGTGGCCGATGTGTCGGCCATCGAGGCCTACATGAACGAACTGCGCAAGAGCGGCGACTCCTGCGGCGCGCGCCTGCGCGTCACCGCGCAGGGCATGCCGGTCGGCCTGGGCCAGCCGCTGTACGACCGGCTCGACGCCGACATCGCCTACGCCATGCTCGGCCTCAAC
Organism: Hydrogenophaga sp. UC242_50; assembly: GCF_042697355.1. Classification (NCBI taxonomy): domain Bacteria; kingdom Pseudomonadati; phylum Pseudomonadota; class Betaproteobacteria; order Burkholderiales; family Comamonadaceae; genus Hydrogenophaga; species Hydrogenophaga sp. UC242_50. The sequence continues at coordinate 4,136,128 of NZ_CP170553.1, read as the reverse complement.
GCCGTCAAGGGCGTGGAGATCGGCGCCGGCTTCGCCAGCGTGGCGCACCGGGGCAGCACGCACGGCGACAGCCTCACCCCCGAAGGCTTCAAAGGCAACAACGCCGGCGGCGTGCTCGGCGGCATCAGCACCGGGCAAGACCTGGAAGTGCAGATCGCGATCAAGCCCACCAGCTCCATCCTGATCCCGCGCGAGACCATCGACACGGCCGGTCAGCCCACCGAAATCATCACCAAGGGCCGCCACGACCCCTGCGTGGGCATCCGCGCCACCCCCATCGCCGAGGCCTTGCTGGCCCTGGTGGTGATGGACCACGCGCTGCTGCATCGCGCGCAATGCGGCGACGTGCAATTGCCCACGCCCGACATCGCCGCCCAGGCGCGCGGCTGAACCCACGGCCGCCTGGCCTGCCGTGGTCGAGCGCCGTCAACTCTTCCCTTTCGCGGCTTTGTCCGCGAGCTACTTCGCGCACATCGGGTTTTTCAATCCGTATCTGCCGCTCTGGCTGAAAGAGCTGGGCTTCGGCCTGATCGCCATCAGCGTGCTCACCTCGGTGCAGTCGGCCACGCGCCTGTTCGCGCCCTACCTCTGGGGTTCGCTGAGCGACCGCACCGGTGAGCGCGTGCGCCTGCTGCGCTTTGGCGCCACCACCGCGCTGCTGCTCTCGCTGGGCCTGTGGTTCGACGGCGGCGGCGTGGTGCTGTTCGTGGTGCTGCTGCTCATGTTCAGCCACACCAGCGGCATGATGCCCATGAGCGAGGCCGCGCTCGCCCACCTGGTGAGCCAGAGCGGCGCCTTCGACGCGAAGCGCTACGGCCGCGTGCGCCTGTGGGGCTCGCTGGGCTTCCTGGTCACGGTGGTGGCCGCGGGCCTTTGGTTCGAGCGCTTCGGCCTGGTGCACTTTCCGGCCTGGACGCTGGGCACGCTCGCCGCCGTGGCCGCCAGCGCCTGGCTGCTGCCCGACTTCCGCGAACCCGCCCACGCCACGCAGGCGCCCCAGCCCGGCGTGTGGCCGGTGCTGCGCCAGCCGCCGGTGCGCTGGTTCTTCGCGGCGGTGTTCTTCCACGTGCTCGCGCACATCTTCATCTACGTCTTCTTCTCGCTCTACCTGGATTCGCTGGGCTACAGCAAGACCGTGATCGGCCTGATGTGGGCGCTGTCGGTGGTGATCGAGATCGGTTGGTTCTTCACCCAGGGCCGCTGGCTGCCGCTGTTGTCGCTCTCGGGCTGGCTGGTGCTGGCGGCCGCGCTCATGTCGCTGCGCATGGGCCTGACCGCCGGCTTCGCGCTGGTGTGGCCGGTGCTGCTGCTGGCGCAGGCCCTGCACGCCATCACCTTCGCCGCGCACCACACGGTGTGCATCGCCATGCTGTCCCACCATTTCCCCGGCCGCCTGCGCGGGCGCGGCCAGGCGCTCTACACCGTGGTGGGCTATGGCCTGCCCGGCGTGGTGGGGGGCATCAGCGGCGGCCTGCTCAGCTCGGCCTTCGGGCTGGCCAGCGTGTTCTGGCTGTCGGCCCTGCTGGCGCTGGTGCGCCACGGGCTGCGCGCTGCGGGCCCGGGCGCTGAACGCGGCGGTGTCGCCGGGGTGAACCAGAAACCCTCGCATGGATCGTTTATCGAACGAAAGCGTGCGAATATCGAACATACAGTGCGCGCAAACCCTGGTCATGCCGGAGGTTGACACCTAAAGTGCGGGGTGGCCCTGGCCGCTGGCCTGTTCCGTTTTCTTGATCCCCGGAGTTGTCGACATGAGTGATTTCCTGCTCAACCCACAGGAAGGCCGCGAGCCCCTGCAAGCCTCTTTCAGCGACGCGGCCAACCCGCTGGGCCTGGACGGCATCGAGTTCATCGAGTACGCCACCAGCAAGCCGCAGGCGCTGGGCCAGGTGCTGGAGATGATGGGTTTCCGCCCGGTGGCGCGCCACCGTTCGCGCGAGGTGCTGCTGTACCGCCAGGGCGGGCTCAATGTGGTGGTCAACGCCAACCCGGTGGACGCCAAGGGCGCCGGCCACGGCAGCGACGTGCCTTCGATCTCGGCCATGGCGCTGCGCGTGCGCGACGCGCGCGCGGCCTACCACTACGTGCTCGAGCGCGGCGCCTGGTCGGTGCCCACGCACGCCGAGGTGATGGAGCTCAACATCCCGGCCATCCACGGCGCGGGCGGCAGCCGCATCTACTTCGTGGACCGCTACAAGGACTTCTCGATCTACGACGTGGACTTCGTGCCCATTCCCTCGGTGGACCAGCACCCGCCGGCCACCGCCGGCATCCATTTCTTCGGCGTCGTGCAGTACATCGGCCCCGAGCGCAGCAACGACTGGATCGCGTTCTACGAAGAGCTCTTCGGCACCGAGCTGATCCCCGACGAACAGCGCTTCGGCATCATGCCCAAGGGCACGCTGCTGCGCACCCCGGCGCTCGACCCGTCGCAGCGCTTCATGCTGCAGCTCATCGAGCCCGAGCTGCACGTGGTGGACGCCGACGAGCGCCTGCAGCGCATCGGCCTGGGCGTGCCCGACGTGCTCGAAGCCGTGAAGGCGCTGCGCGCGCTCGGCGTGGAGTTCGTCGAGACCCAGGCCGCGCACACCGAGCAGCGCGGCGCCATCAGCAAGACCTACCTGGGCTCGGTCGTGTTCGAGCTGGTGCACAGTGAGAAGGAGTGAGGCCATGAGCCCGAACCGCGCTTCCATCGAGGCCATCAGCGGCTTCGGCATGGACACCATCACGCTGGCCGGTCCGCTCGAAGCCAAGCTGGCGGCCATGAAGGCCGCTGGCTTCTCGCAGGTGATGCTCAAAGCCAACGACCTGGTCGGCCACCCCGGCGGCCTGGGCGCGGCCGTGCAGGCCGTGAAGGACAGCGGCCTGCGCGGCACCGGCTTCCAGGTGCTGCGCGACTTCGAAGGCCTCTCGGGCCACCTGCACCACTACAAGGTGGACATCGCCAAGAGCATGCTCGAGATGTGCGCCGCGCTGGGCTGCAAGGTGCTGCTGGCCTGCTCGTCCACCTCGGCGCACGCCTCGCAGGACCTCGACCACATCGCGCGCGACCTGCGCAAGCTCGCCATGCTGGCCATTCCCTTCGGCATCCGCATCGCCTACGAAGGCCTGTCCTGGGGCCGCACGGTCAACGAGTTCACCACCGCGTGGGACGTGGTCTGCCGCGCCGACTGCCCCAACCTCGGCCTGGGCATCGACTCGTTCCACATCTTCGCGGCCAAGACCTCGCTGGAAGAGATCGACTACCTCGACCCGGCCAAGATCTTCCTGGTGCAGCTGGCCGACTTCATGTGGCAGGAGACCAAGACCTTCGAGGAGCGCATCGCCACCGCGCGCACCTTCCGTGTGTTCCCCGGCGAAGGCGTGCACAGCGAGCAGCTGGCCGAACTCGTGCTCAAGCTCGACAAGCTGGGCTACGAAGGCGACTACAGCTTCGAGGTGTTCAACGACGACTACCAGCAGATGCCGCTGCCGGTGGTGGCCGAGCGCGCGCGCCGCTCGGCGCTGTGGCTGGCCGAGGACGTGATGCGCCGCTCGATGCCGTTGCCCAACCAGATGCGCCTGAAGACCCTGCAGGCGTGATCAGCCTCGCCGCAGGCGCACGCCGAGCCAGCCGCACAGCGCGATGAGCGCGATGCCGACCACGGTCCAGACATCGGGCGCGTAGCCGAACACCACCCAGCCCGCCAGCGTGGCGAAGGCGATCTGCGCGTACAGGTAGGGCGTGAGGCGCGAGGCCGGTGCGTGGTGGTAGGCCTGGATGAGCAGGTAGTGGCCCACCGAGCCGAACACTCCGAGCAGGCCGGCAAGCGCCCACAGCGTCCAGTCGGCCATCGGCGCCCAGCCCCAGGGCAGCAGCAGCGAGCAGCAGGCCAGGCCGAGCAGGCCGGTGTAGAAGTGCATGGTGCCCGGGTCTTCGGTGCGCACCATGCGGCTGGTGAGGATCTGGTAGGCCGCGTTCACGAGCACCAGCAGCAGGGGCAGCAGCATGGCGCCGTGAAAATCGCTGCCCTTGGGGCGGATCACGATCATCGCGCCGGCCAGGCCCCCGATCACCAGCGCCCAGGTGAGCGCGGACACCGGTTCGCGCAGCATCAGCGCGGCCAGCAGCGTGACCGCCAGCGGCACCAGCATCATGATGGCGGTGAACTCGCCCACCGGCACGTGGCGCAGGGCCAGGTAGGCCACCACGCTGGAGCCCAGCATCAGCACGCCGCGGCCGAACTGCCAGCCCGGCGCGCGGGTGTGCAGCAGCGTGCGCCCGCGCTGCGGCCAGAGCAGGGCGGTGGTCATCAGGGTCTGGGTGAGGTAACGCAGCCAGACCGCCATCACCACCGGCACGGCGGGGCCCACGTACTGGGAGGTGGTGTCCAGCAGCGCGAAGCACAGCGTGGCGCAGACCAGCAGCGCGATGCCCAGCGCGGTGCGTTTCGGGGAGTGGGTGTCGGGGTTCGTCACGCCGGCTCAGTAGCTCAGCCGGGCCACGGAGCGCAACACCTCGGCCGTGGTGGTGGGCAGGCCGAAGAATTCCAGGTAGGCCGGGATCTGCTCGAACAGCATGTCCGAGCCCACCTGCACCGGGCAGCCGCGCGCCCGCGCGGCCGAGAGGAAGGCCGTCATCTCGGTGCGCATCACCACCTCGCCCACGAAGGTGCGCGCCTCCAGGCGCGACACGTCCATCGGCAGCGGGTCGCCCTCGTTCATGCCCATGGGCGTGGCGTTGACCACCAGGTCCATGCCCGCCGGGTCGTTGCTGCCGGTGCTCACCTCGATGCCCGGGTAGCTGGCCTTCAGGCGCAGGCCCAGGGCGCTGGCCGAGGTGGCGTTCACGTCGTGCAGCGCGATCGCGCCGATGCCTGCGCCGGCCAGCGAGGCCGCGATGGCGCTGCCCACGCCGCCGCTGCCCACCACCAGCACGCGCGCGCCCTGCAGGTTCAGGCCCTTGCGCTGCACGCCGCGCACGAAGCCCGCGCCGTCGAACATGTCGCCCACCAGGCGGCCGTCCTCGGTGCGTTTGACGGCGTTGCACGCACCGGCCACCTTCACCGTGGGCGTGACCTCGTCCATCAGGCCCACCGTGACCACCTTGTGCGGCATGGTGATGAGCGCGCCCCGGATGTTGGTGAGCGTGAAGACCGACTTCAGGAAGGCCGGGTAATCGGGCGTCTGGCAGCCCATGGGCACCACCACCGCGTTCACCCCCACGTGCTCGAAGTAGGGGTTGTAGATCATCGGCGACTTGAAGGTGTGCGTCGGGTAGCCGATGTGGGCGATCAGCCCGGTGGTGCCGTTGATCATGGTCGTCGCGGGGGTCCGTCAGGCCTTCTTGGCGCGCGCGTGGTTCACGGCGGAGCGCAGGCCCATCAGGTAGCTTTCCACGCCGAAACCGGCGATCTGGCCTTGCGCGATCTCGGCCAGCACCGAGTGGTGGCGGAACGTCTCGCGCGCGTGGATGTTGGACATGTGCACTTCGATGATCGGGCAGGGCAGGATTGCCAGCGCGTCGCGGATGCCGTAGCTGTAGTGCGTCCACGCACCGGCGTTGATCATCACCGCGTCCACCTGGTCGAAGTAGGCCTGGTGGATGCGCTCGCACATCGCGCCCTCGAAGTTGGTCTGGAAGGCTTCCACCTCCACGCCCAGTTCTTTGCCCAGCTCGCTCACCTGCTCGTTGATCTGGTCGAGCGTGATGGTGCCGTACTGCTTGGGGTCGCGCTTGCCGAACATGTTGAGGTTGATGCCGTGCAGCATGAGAACTTTCATCGTCGCTCCAGAAGATGGGATGGTTGAAAAAAGAAAAGGGGTCAGGCCAGTTCGACGACGCGGCCGGTGGTGGCCGCTTCGCCGATGGCTTCGGTGACGCGCAGATTGTCCAGGCCGTCGCGCGCGCTCACCAGCGGAAGAATTTCGCCGCGCACCACGGCACCGAAATGGTCCATCTGGTGTTGCAGCGGATCGTCGCGCACCAGGCCCACTGTACCCACCTCGAAAGGCTTCCACCACGAGCGGTCTTCGGCGCGCGGGTAGGTCTTGAGCCGCATGGTGGGCACCGAGAGGCTGCCGTCGGTGCCGGCGATCACGTAGCAGTCCTCGTCGGCGTAGCTCGGGTAGGCCTTGTTCTCCTGCGAGGTCTGCTCCCAGCTGCGCGGGCAGGCGGCGGTGTCCGAGAGCATGAAGCTGCCGAGCGCGCCGTTGGTGAAGCGCAGGTTGATGGCCACCGTGTCCTCCACCGCGAAGCCGCGCGTGGCGTGCGACTTGAACGCCTGCACCGCGCCGATGTCGCCGCAGAGCATGCGCAGGTTGTGCACCTCGTGGATCATGTTGAGCAGGATCGGCCCGCCGCCGGGCTCGCGGCGCCAGGGGCTGTCGGCGAAATAGCCCGCGGGTTTGTAGAAGAGGGCGCTGCCCATCACGCTCACCAGCCGGCCCAGCTGGCCCGAGGCCACCACCTGGCGCGCCTTGGCCATGATGGGGCTGTGGGCCCGGTGGTGGCCGATCAACACGGCCGCGCCGCTGTTCTCCACCGCGTCCACCAGCCGCCGGCCTTCGGCGACCGTGGTGGCGATGGGTTTTTCCACCAGCACCGGCATACCTTCGGCCAAGCATTGCAAGGCCTGGGGCACGTGCAGCGCGTTGGGCGTCGCGCAGCACCAGGCCGTCGGGCCGGTGCTCGCTGGCCAGCAAGGCCTCGATGGACGGGTAGAGCGGCACGCCCGCTTGCCGCGCCACGGCCTGCGCGGCCGGCGAAGGATCGACCACCGCGCTCAGGGTGCAGCCCGCGCTGGCCCGCGCCACGCCCATGTGGGCCTGGCCGATGTAGCCGGCGCCGGCCACGGCGATGCGGGTCTTGCTCATGACGGAGCGGCGTGCGTTGCGTTTATTTGCCGCGCACCTTGGCCAGCTCGGCCTGCAGGCTCTGAACGGTGTCCTGGCCCACGGTCACCGCGAACTTGGCGATCACCGGGCGCAGCTTGTCGCGCAGCTTGTCGGTCTCGGCGGCCGACAGCTCGGTCACCTGCATGCCGCTTTTCTTCATGTTGTCCAGCGCCACCGCCACCTGGCCGCGCGCCTGCTCGCGCTGGTACTTCGCCGATTCCTGCGCCGCGTCGGCGACGATCTTCTTCTGCGCCGCGTCCAGGTTGTCCCAGAACTTCTTGCTGATGATCACCGACTGCGGGTTGTACTGGTGGTTGCTCAGCACCACGTGCTTCTGCACCTCGTAGAACTTGTTGGCGTTGATCACCGTGAGCGGGTTCTCCTGGCCGTCGATCGCCTTCTGCTCCAGCGCCGCGTACACCTCGGGGAAGGGCAGGGGCGTGGGGTTGGCGCCCAGGGCCTTGACCCAGTCCACGTTGATCGGGTTGGGGATCACGCGCAGCTTCAGACCCTCCAGATCTTCCAGCTTGGTGATGGGGCGCTTGCTGTTGGTGATGTTGCGAAAACCCAGCTCGTAGTACGCCAGGCCGATCAGGCCTTTTTCCTGCAGCTTGTCGTGCAGCTTCTTGCCGAAGGGGCCGTCGACCACGGCGTCGGCCTCCTTCGAGTTGGCGAACATGAAGGGGAAGTCGTAGATCGCGAATTCCTTGACCTGGCTGGCGAAGATGCCCGAGTTCATCGAGGCCATCTCCAGCGTGCCGCCCTGGATGGCCGACACATTGGCCTGGTCACTGCCCAGCGTGCCGCCGGGGAACAGGTTGACCTTCATCTTGCCGCCGGACTTGGCCGCCACCAGCTCGGCGAATTTCTCCATGCCCATCACGATCGGGTGGCCCTTGGGGTTCTGGGTCGCGAACTTGATGGTCTTGTCCTGCGCGTGCACGGCGCCGAAGGCGGTCATCGCGAGGGCGGCGACCAGGGTCTTGAGCATCAGGCGTTTCATGTTGTCTCCAAAGAAATAAGGGCAGTGCGCTGGCATCCGGGGAACCTCGGCCCGCGGCGCACCGCGCACAGGCCGGGTGTGGAAAGGGAAGCTCAGTTGCCGATCAGCCAGCGCGCCGGCACCATGACCAGCGAGGGGAACAGCACCAGCAGGAACATCACCGCGAACTGCATCAGCATGAAGGGCATCACGCCGCGCGTCACGTCGTCCATGCGCATGCGGCCCACGCCGGCCACGGTGTTGAGCACGGTGCCCACCGGGGGCGTCACCAGGCCGATGGAGTTGTTGATGATGAACAGCACGCCGAAATACACCGGGTCGATGCCGGCGGCCTTCACGATGGGCATCAGCACCGGCGTGAGGATCAGGATGGTGGGCGTCATGTCCATCGCCGTGCCCACCGCGATCACCAGCAGCATGATGGCCAGCATCAGCAGCGTGGGGTTGTCCAGCAGCGGCTGCAGCAGCGTGACGATCTGGTCCGGCAGCTGCGCCACCGTGATCAGCCAGGCCGAGACCATGGCCGCGGCCACCAGGAACATGATCACCGCCGTGGTCTTGGCCGCGTTCAGAAACACCTCGTAGAGCTGCTTGAGCGTGAGTTCGCGGTAGATCACGCCGGCCACGAAGAGGGCGTACACGGCGGCCACCACGGCCGCTTCGGTCGGCGTGAACACGCCCATGCGCAGGCCCACCAGAATGATCAGCGGCAGCATCAGCGCCCAGCCCGCGCTGCGCATGGCGCTGAGCACCTCGCCGGCCGACTTGCGCGGCGGCGGCTCCAGCTTTTCGCGCCGCGTGCTCCACCACCAGGTGGCCCACAGGCCGGCGGCCAGCAGGATGCCGGGGAAGATGCCGGCCAGGAACAGCTTGGAGATCGACACGTTGGCCGCCACGCCGAAGATCACGAAACCGATCGAGGGCGGGATGATGGGGCCGATCACGCCACAGGCCGCGATCAGGCCGCCGCTGCGCGCCTTGTCGTGGCCGGCCTTCACCATCATCGGCAGCAGCAGGGCCGTCAACGCGGCCGCGTCGGCCACGGCCGAGCCCGAGAGCGCCGACAGCAGGCAGGCCGCGACGATGGTCACGTAACCCAGGCCGCCGCGCACATGGCCCACCAGCGCCATCGCGAAGTTCACGATGCGCTTGGACAGGCCGCCGGTGTTCATGATCTCGCCGGCCAGCATGAAGAAAGGCACGGCCAGCAGGGGGAAGCTGTTGGAACCCTCGATCAGGTTCTGCGCGAGGATCTGCGCATCGAACATGCCCAGGTGCCACATCAGGGCCACGCCGCTGAGCAGCAGCGCGAAGGAAATGGGAATGCCGATGGCCATGGCGGCCAGCAGAGCACCGAGGAAGATGGCGATGGTCATGGCGGTCTTCCGGTGCGTTCAGGCTTGGGGGTTGCCGGGGGGCGGCACGTCTTCGGATTCGCGGATGCCGATCAGCTCGTCCTCGCTCATCCGGCCCGCCAGCAGGCGCCACAGGTTCAGCAGCAGGATGGGCGCGGCCAGCAAGGCGAACACCATGCCACTGGCATAGAAATACGCCATCGAGGTCTCCATCACCGCGCTGGTGGAGTCCCAGTTGATCTTCACCTGTTCCCACGCGCCCTGGTAGATCAGCCAGCACACGTACAGCATCAGCGCCAGGCTCGCGGTCAGGCACAGCTTGCGGCCCAGCACCGGCAGGCGCGAGATCAGCGAGTCGGTGCCGAGGTGGGCGCGCTCGTTGAGCGCCACCACGGCGCCCAGGAAGGTCATCCACACGAACAGCCAGCGCGACAGCTCTTCGGACAGGGTGATGCCCGAGTTGAAGCCATAGCGCATCAGCACGTTGCCGAACACCATGACCACCATGAGGGCGAGGAACAGCACCATCAGCCAGGCCAGCAGCCGGCAGTAGGTGTTGATGAGGTTCTGGATCACGCAGGTCTCCTGGGTTTGTTCCGTTCGAGTTGGTAATGTACGAACTGGTTAGTTTTCCACGAATCGGGGATTACCCTAGGTCGGCGCACCGGCCGTCGGGTCGTGAAAAACAGGGCCCCGGGAGGGGTGGTGCGTCAGGCGCGCACGTAGCGCAACACCATCTCGGCGATGGCGTCGCGGCGCGCGGCGGCGATCTTCGGGTCGCTCAGGTCGCGCTTGAAGATCAGGCCGAAGGTGTGGCGGTTGGACACATTGAAGAAGGTGAGCGCCGAGATCGAGGCGTGGATGTCGATCGCATCGAGCCCGGGGCGGAACACGCCCGAGGCCACGCCGCGTTCGTAGAGCCGGCGGATCGCCGAGATCGCCGGCACATTGAGCTGCTGGATGCTCTGGCTCTGCGCCAGGAACTGGCCCCGGTTCATGTTTTCCGAGATCACCAGCCGGATGTAGTTCTCGTGGCTGAAGTGGTGGTCGAAGGTGAACTCCACCAGCTTGCGCAGCGCGGCCTCGGGCTCGAGGTCTTCCAGGTGCTGCTGGCTCTCGATCTCCCGCATGCGCCGGTACGACTCTTCCAGCACGGCCAGGTACAGGCCCTCCTTGCTCTGGAAGTAGTAATAGATCATGCGCTTGCTGGTCTGCGTGGCGGCCGCGATCTCGTCGATGCGCGCCCCCGCCAGGCCCTTTTCGGCAAACTCCGCCATCGCCGACCTCGAGGATGTTGGCCATGGTCCGCTCCGGGTCGTTGGTGCGGGTGGTTTCCTTGGCAGGCGCCACGCTTCGCGCGGCCCGCCGCTTGGAATGTACCGTTTCGTTCATTTGCGCAGTATAGGCCGGAGGGCCCCTGCTGCGGGCGTTTCAGGGCACCGGCGGGTTGCGCCGCAGCGGGTTGAAACCCGTCACCAGCGCCGAAGCCAGCAGCACCAGCGCGCCGCCCACGAAGATGCCCGACGAAAGCTCCTCGCCCAGGAACAGGTGGCCCCAGGTCACGCCGAACACCGGAATCAGGAACACCGGGCTCATCGCCGCCACCGGCGTCACGTGGCGGATGATGCGCAGGTGCGCCCAGTAGGCCAGGCCCGAGGTGACCACGCCCATCACCAGCACCGCCGCCATGCCCGTGGGCGTGAACGTGGCTTGCGGCCAGGCCCAGAGCGCGCCCGGCAACACCAGCACCATCGCGCCTGCGTGGATGCCCGCCGCGATCGCCAGCGGCTGCATGCGCGTGGTGGCGCGCTTCATGAGCGGCGTGGAGCAGCCGTAACACGCGGCCGCCAGCACGCAGGCCAGCGCCGCCGCGATCGTGGCCGCGTCAGGCCGCACCGGGCCGAGCCGCACGATCAGGCCCACGCCGATGAAGCCGCACACGCAACCCAGCAGCTTGCGCGCCGTGAGCGTGTCTTCCTTGAACCAGCTCGAGGCAAGGGTGCCGAACAGCACCGCCGTGGTGTTGAGCAGCGCGCTGTAGCCCGCCGGCAACCGCAGCCCGGCCCAGGCGTACAGCAGGAAAGGCACGGCCACCGACAGCCCGCCCATCAACAGCAGCTCGCGCCAGTAGCGCCATCGCCGACTGCTGCTTCAGGCCCCGCATGATCAGCGCCAGCGTGAGCCCGGCCAGCGCCACGCGGCAACCCGCCAGCACCAGCGGCCCCATCTCGGGCACCGCCACGCGGATGAACAGGAACGACGCTCCCCAGAGCGCCGACAGGCCGACCAGTTGCAGGAAGTGGCGGGATTTCAAACCAGCGGCACGGTGAGCTGCCGCACCACGGGCTGGGTGTCGGGGCGCACGCCGCGCCACCACAGAAACGCTTCGGCCGCCTGCTCCACCAGCATGCCCACGCCATCGGCCAGGCGCTCCACGCCCGCGGCCTTGGCCTGCCGCAGGAAAGGCGTGAGGCCCTTGCCGTAGACCATGTCGTAGGCCAGCGCGCCCGGGGCGAACAGGCCGTCCGGCAGCGGCAGCGCCTCCTGCGAAAGCCCGGTGGACGTGGCGTTGATCACCACGTCGAAACTCTGGCCCAGCAGCGTGTCGTAGCCGCCGGTCTGCAGCGGCACATGGGCCGCGAAATCGTGCCGCAGCGCGTGCGCCTTCTCGGGCGTGCGGTTCGCCACCGACAGCAGCGCCGGCAGCTCCGCCGCGATCGGCAGCAGCGCGCCCCGCGTGGCGCCGCCCGCGCCCAGCAGCAGCACGCGCTTGCCCTGGAGTGGCACGCCCAGGTTGCGCTGCAGGTCGTTCACCAGGCCCACACCGTCGAAGTTGTCGGCCAGGATGCGCTCGCCCTCGAACTTCAGGCAGTTCGCCGCGCCCGCCAGCCGCGCGCGCTCGCTCGGCTCCGTGGCGATCTCGAACGCCTGCAGCTTGAACGGCAGGCTCACGTTCAGCCCACGCCCGCCGCTCGCCCGAAAGCCCAGCACCGTGTCCGCGAAACCGTCCAGCGGCGTCTCGATGGCGGTGTAGCCCAGGTCCTGCCCCGTGCTCTGGGCGAACTGGGTGTGGATCAGCGGCGATTTGCTGTGGCCAATGGGGTGGCCGAGAACGGCGTAGCGGTCGGTCATAAAGCGGGGAGTGGGGCAGGCCGGGGTTGAGAAAGCAACATTGTGGCGCAAGCCCCTGGGCCGGCCACGGGCATGGCCCCCGGCCTACCATGGCGGCCATGAACACCACCCCCCTCAAGATCGATTTCGTGTCCGACGTCTCGTGCCCCTGGTGCGCCGTGGGCCTGGGCGCGCTCGAAGAAGCGCTGCAGAAACTGCAGGGCGACGTGTCGGCCGAACTGCACTTCCAGCCCTTCGAGCTCAACCCCAAGATGGGCCCCGAAGGCCAGGACATCGGCGAACACCTCGCCGAGAAATACGGCTCCACGCCCGAGCAGCAGGCGCAGATCCGCAACACCATCCGCGCGCGTGGCGCCGAAGTGGGCTTCGCCTTCAACCCCGAAGGCCGGGGCCGCATCTGGAACACCTTCGACGCCCACCGCCTGCTGCACTGGGCCGGCGAAGAAGGCGCGCCCGGCCAGCAACACGCGCTCAAGAAAGCGCTCATGGCCGCCTGCCACACCCGCAGCGAAGCCATGGGCCACCACGACGTGCTGCTCGGTTGCGTGCGCGAAGCCGGGCTGGACGAAGCGCGGGCCAAAGCCATCCTCGCCAGCGACGAATACGCGCAAGACGTGCGCGAGCGCGAAGCCTTCTACACCAGCCACGGCATCCACTCCGTGCCCGCCGTCATCATCAACGACAAGCACCTCATCTCCGGCGGCCAGCCGGCGGCGGTGTTCGAACAGGCGCTGCGGCAGATCGCGGCCGAGTGAGCCGGGGCTTCAGTACAGCCTGATCGCCACGTCGAAATGCCAGGTGCGGCGGATCTCCACCACGTCGTACTGGCGCGACAGCGCGGGTGAAAACGCCGGGTAGTTCGCCAGGCTCTGGATGATGCGCGGGATCGCCTCGTCGATCGCTGCCACGCCGCTGGTGCGCACGAAGGTGATCGACTCCACCGAGCCATCGGCGCGGATCGCCACCGTCACCACCGGGTTGGTGTGCGGCTGCTTCACCGCTTCGCGCACCAGCTCGAAGGTGTTGCTGTTCAGCTGGATCTTGCGCGCCCAGGCCTCGGCGTAGCGCACCAGCTCCTCGTTGTTGTCCACCAGCCCGAACAGGCGGCCCCGGCGCAGCGGGCTCCCCTGCGGGTCGCGCAGCGCCGCCGCATCGGCCGCGTCGCGCCGGGCGCGTTCCTCGTCCAGCTGCCGGCCGATCGCGCGCAACCGCTCTTCGCGCTTGGCCTCGTGCTCCGCGCGCTCGGCCGCCAGGCGCGCGGCCTCGGTGCGGGCGCCGTCCTGAGCGGCCGCCTGCTGCGCCGCTGCCTGTTGAGCGGCGGCGGCTTGTTGTTGCGCGGCGGCCTGTGCCGCAGTCGCCTGGCGTTCGCCTTCCTGCCGCGCTGCCTCGGCCGCCCTAGCTGCGCCTTCCTGCCGAGCGGCTTCCTGGGCCGCCGCCTGTTGCGCGGCAGCAGCTTGCGCCGCAGCTGCTGCTGCTGCTGCCTGCTGCGCTGCCGCTTGTTGAGCTGCGGCCTGCTGTGCCGCTGCTTGTTGCGCGGCTGCTTGCTGGGCCGCCGCCTGCGCCGCCGCCGCTTGCCGTTCGGCATCGAGCCGCGCGGCCTCGGCCCGGGCGGCTTCCTGGCGTGCGGCTTCTTGCGCGGCCAATTGCTGCGCGGCAGCGCGCTGCGCCGCGGCCTGCCGCTCCGCCTCCAGCCGGACAGCTTCGAGGCGGGCGGCCTCCTGCCGCGCGGCCTCTTGCTGGGCCGCCGCTGCTGCCGCCTGCTGCGCCGCCAACTGGCGCTCGGCCTCCAGTCGCGCTGCCTCCACACGGGCCGCTTCCACCCGAGCGGCTTCCTGGCGAGCCGCCTCCTGCTGGGCCTGGGCTGCTGCCTCGCGCTGGGCTTGGGCTGCAGCAGCCGCCTGCTGCGCCGCTGCGCGTTGGGCTGCGGCCTGCCGCTCGGCCTCCAGGCGCGCGGCCTCGGCCCGCGCCGCCGCTTCCTGGCGGGCGATCTCCTCGCGCCGCTGGGCCTCTTGCTGAGCCGCAGCCTGTTGTTGTTGCTGCTGCGCGGCTTCCCGCTGCGCTGCGGTTTGTCGCTCGGCCGCCTGCCGCGCCGCCTCGGCCCGGGCGCTCTCCTGGCGAGCGGCTTCCTGCCGTGCGGCCTCTTGCTGGGCCGCTGCCGCCGCCCGCGCAGCCGCCGCCTGCCGCTCGGCGGCCTCGCGCCTGGCGGCTTCGGCCTGTTGTGCTGCGGCTTCGCGGCGCGCGGCCTCTTCGTGGGCCGTGGCCTGGCGCTCGGCCTCCTGGCGTTCCACCTCCAGCCGCGCAATTTCCACTCGCGCCGCTTCGCGCTCGGCTTCCTGCCGGGCCGCTTCCTCCTGGCGCGCAACGGCTTCCGCGCGCTCGGCCTCCAGGCGCGCCATCTCGAAGCGCTTCGCTTCCTGGCGCCCAGCTTCCTGCCGTTGCTGCTGCTGCAGTTGCTGGGCTTCCTGCTCGGCGCGCTCGCGCAAGGCCCGCTCGGCGGCAGCCTGTTCGCGCTGCGCCCGTTGCTCGCGGTCGATCTCCGCCGCGTCGCGCGGCGGCGGCATCGCGGCCTCCATGCTCGGGGGCGTGGGCGCGGCCGCTGCCACCACGGCGGGCGCCGGCACCGGGGCCGGGGGTGGCGCTGCCCGGTGCCTCCGGCGGTGGGGCTGGCGGGGGCTTGGCTGCTACCGGTGCCGCCGCAGCGGGGGAGGGCGCGGGTGGCGTGGAGGCGGCGGCGGCCAGGGTTTCAGGGGCGGGCACGGCCGGTGGCGGTGCCTCGGCCTCGGCCGCCGGGGCGGCCGGTTGCGCCACGGCGGGCGCGGGCGTGCTGCTGCGCGCCGGGGCACCGCCCGCCACGGGCTGCCCGCTCGGGGCTTGCGCCTGCGGGGGCGCCACGGGCGCGGGGGTGGCCGGCGTGGGCGCGCCGCCCGGCTGCGCCGGCCCCAGCACCACATGCAGCACCGGCACCTCGGCCCGCCGCTCCTGCCAGGGGAAGCCGAAACCCGGCAAGCCCATGCCCTGGCCGCCAAAGGTCAGGCTCAGCAGCAGGGCGTGAAAGATCAGGGAGAACGTCAGCGCCAGCGTCATGCGCCGGCGTTCGGGGTCCATGCCCGCCCACGGGCCACGGGCGGTGGTTTCCGTCGCGCAGCGACGGTCCCGCCGGCATCGGGCGGGAAGAGGGGGGTGGCGCGGACATGAGGCCGATTGTCGTATCCAAACCGCCGGCCCCGGGCGACGTATCTCACGGTAGCGTGCGAACCTTGAGGACGGCCCGTCAACATCGCTTGGACGAGCTTCTGGCGCACGGCTGGCAGTACGAGGTTTCGCAGGTGCAGTTGGACCCCCACGTCCGGTACTGCTTAGTGTCGATATGGATCCGGCCCGAGTCGTACTTGCTCAGGCCCATGTGCAGAGCGCGCCCTTCTTTCTTCCAGAACGTGCACAGCGCATTGGCCGTCTGGGCCGAGCCCAGGAAGTCCACCGCGTACGACTTGGTGTGGGCGCTCGATTCCCGGCTCTGAGCGCAAGTTGCCAGCGACTCGGGGCGGTAGCCGGACACGATCTCCGCCTCCTTCGCCAGTATGCCCCGGGCTTTCAACTGTTCGAGCAGCCGAAGCGTGCTGGCGGCAGCCTCCCATTGCCGGCGAGGCGGCACGGCAAACGGCGCGGCGCCGCACCGCTTCCACGACGATGCGGTCCGAAGCACCTCGTGAAGGGGTTGAACCTGGCCCACGCGCTGCGCGTCCAGGAACTGGGTGAACTCGTCCACGGCGGCGGTGTGGCGCAGCCCGCCAGTTCTCGAACATCTTCGGTCCCCGTTCGTCCGCCGCCCCGAAGGCCGGGAGCGATAGCCCGACGAGGATGCACAGCAACGCCAAGGGGGATTTCAGACGAAGGCGGATGGTTGCCATGCGAGCATGCTCCGGGTTTAGAACGCAAAGCCCGTGGAGGTCGGGTCAGTCAAGCCGCTAAGCACGACAGACCTGACACTGCCGCGAAACGCTTGGAGGTGATCGTCGCGGCATTCTTTACCCGGCGTGCCTGGCTTTTCGTGACCGACCAATTCGATCGTCCGGCCTTCGAGCTATGTTGCAACACCTCACACGGCGCAGCAGCGTCACTGGGCAATACCAAGCTGAAGCCGGTCACGTTCTCCATGTCGATGCTCACAAGCGTCAAGAACACGCGTTCCGCTTCCGTCCAAAGCGGATACCGCTTGTCAATGCGCTTTTTCCAGTCGTTCACCGCGCCCGAAATGAAGTCCACATGCGATTGCAGCAGGAGGTCTTTGGACGCCTGTCGAGACAGTTCAAGGTTGGCTTGCCGCCCGGTTGTGTTGTACCAAGCGTGGAGCGTTTCCACCTCCCACAACCGGATAGGTCTCAGGTAACCCCGCGTTCGCTTCGTAGCGAACAGCGTGGGGCTGAGCTTCGGGCCGACTTGGGCCGCCTGGACATTGGTTGATGCGAAATCGAGTTGTCGCAAGCCCGTGCTGATGCCCGAGTTCTGCAACAGCGCATCGCCTGTGCGAAACGCGTCGGGAGACAGCCCCGTCCCGATGGATGCCGCTTCATTCATCTCGATCAGGTCGGTGGCCGCACAGATCAGGTGCTTGTCTCCATTGGCGCATCCGTTGGAGGTCAATGCACTCAGCCGCTGGTGCAGCTCGGTGCGCAGCGGCGTACCGCCTTCTGGGAAATCCGCCACCAGTTGCCGCATGCGGTACGTGCGAAGCGCCAAGCTCAAATACGCCTCGGCGATCCATCGGCGTTTGGGTGACCCTGCAGCCTCTCGGCGAAAGGCCGCGTCGTAGGCTTGAGTCAGGTTCCACGGTGCGCCGGACAGATCTTTGCGTCCGAACTTGCCCGGAAACACCCAAAAGAACCGGTTTGAAGCGTCAGGATCCTGCACGAGCGCCCTGTTGTCCAACTCCTCACCGAATTCGATGGCAAAACGACCGTCCTCGACCGAGGCGCGCCAGCGCGAGGGCCCTATAGGATCGATGCGCGGTTTGACCATCACCACCGCCACGCGGTTGCAGTTCTTGAGCGGATCAAACGCAGGGTAGTTCTCCAGCCTCAGACCCAGCACCGGAACGCCATTGGTGTACCGGCCGGGAAAACCAAGAAGACCTTCCAGCTGAGACAGATGAACCGGAATGGTCTCCTTCTGGCGGGGCTCTGACGGGCTCGCCACCCGTGCTACTGGCTGAGTTGATTCAACTTCTTCCGCCGCCGCGTTTAGAGGATTTTCTTCTGGCTGATTGGCGACAAAACCACTTCGCGTGTTGCACTGTGGTCCATTGGCTGAGGCGACCTCGGCAATGAACGCCAACCCCAAGGCGAATGCGCCCAGGCACGTCCATTGCGCTCGACCAGATAGCGTCTGACTGACAGTGCAGTGCAGGAGCGACATCATCCAATCTCCCGTGAACGTATGAACATGATGCGCTGTGTTTCCCAGGAACGGGCACCTCAATTGGTACTGATGACCTTGTGGATTTTGGGGCGCATGTCCTCCGCATTCTGGTTGCAGGCGGCCACCATCTTGGACAGCGCCAGATGGCGCTCGCCGCACATCCGGCTGGAATCGGACAAGCCAAGGTAGTAGTGGTCGTGCGTGAGGTGTAAGGCCAGCACCCCCTCGTCTCCGGCCTTGGCCAGCGCATTGGTCCGCTCCTTGGATGTGAGTGCGGTGTAGTCATCACACGCCTTGAGGTATTCGCTGGGCACCGGGCAGGACATGGCCACAGGCACCATCAAGGTATTGCACCCCGCCGCCATGATGGCCGCGAAGATCATGACCAAGGCGGTCGCTCTGGAAGAAATGGGTGGTTTCATGGGCACCTCAGCGGGCGGCAACGACGGTTGTTGGGGAAAGCTGGTGGAGTTTCTGGTCCCGCGCGTTCGTGGCCGCGATGCAGTTCTTCAAGGTGGCCGCCTGAGATTGACACGCCGTCTTGATGAGGGGGGCATGCTCCGCGAATACACCGTCCTGCGCAGCCTTCCAGAGCACGATGCGGTTCACCGACTTTTGCTCGACGTCTGCGATGTCTTGCTTGTTTTTGTTGGTCAGCCGGTTCTCAAGATTGGTGAGTTCGCCTTGAATTCCCTTCAGCACCTCATCCCTGATCTGGCCTCGGTACCACCAAGCCAGAAGGCCTATTACCACCGCAATCACTGCCGCATTGATGAGATAGTCAAACAGCTTCATGGGTGTCTGCCCTCCGTGTCGAAGTAACGGTCTGTTACGTACTCTAGGCTGCTGCTGCCCCGGCCGCAATCCTCAAATTGGGGGAGCATTCAGCCCGTTGGCGTCAACACATGCGCAATCTAGGTGCCGCGCTTTGACGGTGGAGGGTGCCTGGCTGACGGGCTATCGCCGAAGCTTCAACTCGGTGGCGCAGGTGCAGATAGCCTCAATGGAATAGCCCAGCGCTCTCACCTGCCGCCGCATTTCGGCCTTGATGGAGCGGCGCATCACGGCGATCTGTTCGGCCGGCGCGAAGGTTTCCAGCGCGTCTTCCGCACTCTCGGGCTCCACGGCAGTGTCCAGCGAGATGCCTGCGTCCACGGTCAAGGACAACTCTGTGAGCTGCTCCGTGGCTTGTTGAGCCAGCAGGAGGATGTGAGGAGCAAGGGAGACAACGCGCTCTTCGATAGGCGGTTCACCGGACGTGTGCTTGGCTGTTTTTCTGGGCGATTTCATGCTCCTCCCGGGGTGATTAATCGTATGGACGCTTTGCTTGGGATGCTTCTCATATGAGATGCAAACTCCGTGGATGCAAATGTAGCAGTTTGCCATCCTCGCGTGGTGTCTGCCAAACCCACTCCACCGAAAAAAAAGCCTGCGAAGGGCGACCTGCGAGGAACACTTGCGTGGCATGTGCGCACGCTCAGGGCCGAGAAAGGCTGGTCGCAGGAAGCGCTGGCCCATATGTGCGAGCTGGACAGGACTTATGTCTCAGCTGTTGAGCGCAGCGTATGGAATGTGTCTTTGAGCAACATCGAACGCTTGGCTGATGCGTTGGGTGTGGAGGCTTGGGAACTGCTCAAGGATCCTCAGTAATTGCAGCGGAGGCCGTGAGCAGTTGTCGATCGCTTGAAGTGGCGCCCCCATCTTTCGGTAGCTGTTACTTGTTCATATGGCGTCAAACCAGTTGACTGCAGAAGAAGCTAGGCTTCGAAATGTGGATGTGATGGGTGAGGAGTTGGGATCAATTTATTCCCAACTTTGGCAGGAGCTCGCATGGCTGTATCGAGCATGGGCTGAGTACGTCACATTGTTCGGAACCAAAGAGTCACGTGTAGTGCTCCTCAACGAGGCAGCGCCTGCGCTCACACGTTTGATGCAGGACACCCTATGGGAAAGCGTAATCCTTCACATCGCTAGGTTGACCGACCCGGCCAAATCAATGGGAAAGACGAATCTCTCTATACGGGCGCTCGAAGAAGCGACCAGGGATGACGTTCTGAAAGCATCCGTTTCTGGAGCCGTGGCGGATGCTTTGGAGGCTTCTGATTTTTGTAGGGACTGGAGAAATCGCCGCCTTGCGCATCGTGATCTCGACCTTGCATTGAAGCGAGGTGGAGAACCGTTGAAATCTGCATCTCGGTTGCAAATGCATACCGCTTTGGGCAGCCTGTCGAGGGTCCTGAATGTGTTGTCACTTCACTACTTAGATTCGACTACGTTCTTCGACGGGGCGCTCCGATTCGGCGGAGGCTCGGGAGGAGGAATGTCGTTGCTGTATTTCCTCGATAGCGGGTTGAGAGCTGAGGAGATTCGCCGCGAGCAACGAAAAAGTGGAGTATTCGATTCGAACGACTCTCGTTCAAGAGACCTGTAGGAGTGATGTTCGGGGCGCCGTTTCCGCATAGTTGGCGCGCCCCATTCCTCCTATACCAATGAGCCGACACAGACTTTCGGCGCGGCCTAGCTGATGTCACCATCGCCTTCTTCATTCAGCTCGCAATCGACCGGATCCTCCGGCAAGTCACTCATTCGCCGGAATATCCCGCGTCACCACGCTGCCCGTGCCGATAGGGCACGCCGGGCATCACGTTGACTCCCCGCACTGATCCATACGTCGTGCTGGTGATGGGCTTGGCGCATTCCGGGCCCGCGTTGCGGCGCTTCACGTTCAACGGCGGCCAGAGTTGTGCGGGCCCACATTGTGCGAGATGCACCACCTCAACGCGGCCGCCTGGCAACGGATCAACCGGCCCGCGACTGAACCTCTTTGCGCAGCCGCTCTTCCTGCTCACGCAGTTCGGGTGTCAGGGCGTCGCCAAAATCCTCGGCCGAGAAGATTTGCCGGATCTCGATTTCGGAATCGGTGCGCATGGGGTTGGGGCACTTTTTCACCCACTCGATCGCGTCCTGCAGCGAGCCGCAGTTCCAGATCCAGAAGCCGGCGACCAGCTCTTTGGTCTCCGGGAACGGCCCGTCAATCACCTGCCGCTCCTTGCCCGAGAACGCGACCCGGGCGCCGCGAGCGCTGGGGTGGAGGCCTTCACCTGCCTCCATGACGCCCGCCTTGACCAGCGCCTCGTTGAACGCGCCCATCTCGGCGAATTCCTCTTGCGTGGGCATCACGCCGGCTTCGCTGTCTTTCGTTGCTTTCACCATCACTATGAATCGCATCTTGATCTCCTTGGATTGATCGGGGCAGCCACCCGCCCGCCTCAGTACGACGGTTCAGCTCGCGCCATTTCGACAACCTGCCATCGGCTGAAGCGTCACAGAACATCTCGCCGGCCTGCGTGAATATGACCCGCGTCACTTTACGCCGCGCGCGGGGCGCCGGAAAATTCCCGCCGGGCTTTTCAGCCGCCCGCACGTTCAACCGAAAAGAGAGATCCTCATGCCGTCCGCCGCTGCGATCACGCGTCTGTCCCTGTATGGCTTGCTGGCGCTGGCGCCTTGGGCGGTGTGCGCGCAAGTGGCATCGCAGATAGGGGCGGCGCGGGCCGCCGCCCTGGCCGATCAGCCCGACGATGTCGCGGGCCTGCCACCGATGCCGATGGGCGCGGGGGCCATGATGCCGATGCCGCGAAACGTGAAGAAGCTGGGCGATGGCGAACTCAGCTGCGCGCAGATTTATGCGGAAACCCAGGTGCTGGAAAAAACCAGCCAGGAACGGGGGGCCGAGGCCGAGCAGGCGCAGGCGGCCATGATGGCCAGCCAGAACGAGATGATGAAGCAGGCCAGCGGCATGGGCGGCGGTGGCGTGGGGTCGTCGGTGGGCAGCAGCCTGCTCAGCCTGATTCCGGGTGGTGGTCAGATCCAGAGCTTCGCCATGCAGGCCGCCGCCGACGCCCGCCGCGCGAGCATGCAGGACAGCGTGGAGAAGATGATGCAGGTGCAGACCCGCCTGGTGAACGCGGAGCAGGCCCGCGAGCTGGCGCAGGCGCGCAGCGAGCACCTGACCGATCTGTTTCTCAAGAAGGGCTGCAAGCTTTCCGAGGTGAAGTCTGCCGGCACAACGCCCTAACGGGCGGAATGCCCCGGCTCTTCATCCACCCTCTCGGTGCAGCAGCAGCGCATCCAGCGACCAGCGCCCCGCGCCCCTTCCGAGCAGATAGAGCAGCGGCACGGCCCAGGTCAGGTGGGTGGGCCAGGCGGCTGGATACACCAGAAACTGGATCACGGCCGTCATGCCCAACAGCGCGGCGGCCGACAGCCGGGCTGCGCAAGCCGAGCACGAGCAGGACGGGGAACAGGTGTTCGGCGCTGGTGGCGAGGTAGGCCGCCCACTCCGGGGGAATCAGGGGCAGTGCGTAGTCTTCCCTGAACAGCAGGAAGGTGGTGTCGGTGAGGCTGAACCAGCCTTCGACCTTGGTGCGGCCAGAGAGCCAGAAGATGCCGGCGATGCTGAGGCGGCTGGCCAGGGCGATGAGGTCGTGCGAGATCCAGCGCTCAAGCCAGAGGCGAATGGTTTCGGTGGCGTGGGTCGTGCGTGCAAGGGTGTTCATGGTGCAACCGCCGTGAAGGCGCCGTGGGTGATGAGCTGGCCCAGCGTGGCGGCGAGGTCCAGGCCGGGTTCGGCCGCCAGGGCACGGGCGGCAGCGTCGGGGATGGGTTGGCCCTGGGCGCAGGCGTCGAGCAGCGCGCAGGCGCCCAGGCCGATCTCGTGGGCCAGCACCGTGCCCTGGGGCCGTGTGAGCAGCGTGTGCTGGCCGTGCCAGTGGGGTGGGTTGGGGTCGGGCAGGGCTTCGCGTGCGGCGCGCCAGAGGCTCAGAGCGGGCCATTCGGTGCACACGTGCCAGCGCGCGGCGGGGTGGGGCACGAGCACGCTGCGGGGCAGGGTGGTGGCGTCCAGCGCCGTCAGTGCCGCAGGCGGCAGCGTGGGCGCGTCGGCGGCCGTGTGGCACTGGTTCCACAATGCGTCGAGCCGCGCCACCTCGGGCAGCCAGGGCCATTCGCCTGCGGGGAGCGCGCGCGCCAGGTGCTGCGGAAAGTCTTCGCCATAGCTCGCGAGGCAACCGGCCTGCGGCGGGTGTTCGCGCGCGTGCGCCAGCGCCACGGCGGCCAGCCAGTTGTCGCCGGTCAGCTGGCGCACGGCGGGGTGGAGCGCGAGCAGGCTGTCCACGCAGGCTTTGAGCACGGTGTTGCGGTAGACCATGAAGCCGGGCTGGCGGGCCAGCGCGGGTGAAGCGGGCTCATCGCTCGACCACAGGTCGTGCCAGAACGCGGTCTGAAAGTCGGCGTGGTTCATGCCATCACCTCGCCGAACCGGCTCAGTTGGGCATGGGCGCGGTCGCGCTCGGCCATCAGCACGTCGAAGGCGGGCAGGTTGCCGTCGCGCTCGATCAGCGTGGGCCTGGGGCCGATGCGTTCGATGAGGTGTTCATGGAGCCGCCACACCGGTTCGGCCACGGGCGCGTCGTGGCCGTCGATGAGCAGGCCTGCGCCGAGCGCCGGGTCTTCGTGGTGGCCGGCGAGGTGAATTTCCATCACGGCGTCGGCCGGCAGGCGGTCCAGCGCGTCCAGCGGGTCGGTGCCGATGTTGTGCGCCGAGACGAAGAGGTTGTTCACGTCCACCAGCAAGCCACAGCCGGTGCGGCGCACCAGCTCCAGCAGGAAGTCGGGCTCGTCCCAGTCGTGGCCTTTCAGGTGCAGGTAGTGGGATGGGTTCTCGATCGCGATGCGGCGCTGCAGGGCGTCCTGCACCCGCCCGATGTTCGCAGCCGTCTGGCGCAGCGCTTCGTGGGTGCGCACGAAGGGCAGCAGGTCGGGCGCGTAGTGGGCCCCCAGCCTGCTCCAGGCGAGGTGTTCGGACACCAGCGCCGGCTGCAGCCGGCGCACCAGTGCCGCCAGCCGCGACAGGTGGCCGCTGTCGGGCGGCTCGTGGCGCAGCCAGCGAGAGCGAGACGCCGTGCAGCGCCACCGGGTGGTGCGCGCGCACGGCCTCCAGCCATGCCAGGCGCGGGCCGCCGTCCACCAGGTGGTTTTCGGCATGCACTTCGAACCACAGGCCCGCTGCCCGCGTGCTGCAGGCGGCATCGACGTGCTCGGGCTTGAGGCCGAGACCGGCGCTCAGGTCCATGGGTGTTCAGCCCTTGACGGGTTGCAGCGCCCCCATGCCGGTGGGCGTCTTGATGCCCACGCAGGTGCCGGCAGGCACATACTTCCAGGCGTTCCCCTGGTAGTCCATCTTGGAGGTGCCCGCACACGTGGTGCCGGGGCCGGCCGCGCAATCGTTCTTGCCGGCCATCGCCACGCCATAGCAGCGTTCCTTGGCGCTGGCGGCGTTCTTGGTGTCGGGCATGTTGGACTGCGCGAGCGCGGCGCCGGTGGTGAGGGCGGCCAGCGTGGCCAGGGTGAGGGTCAGTTGCGAGGTGTTCATGAAAGGCTCCTTTGTGTAGGGCCGCGCCAACCAGTTGGTGCGTACCGATGGCTATTTCGTCGCCGCCGCTGCGCTGGTTACAGGCCCGCCGCAGAATCGATCGGCTTTTTTATTTCGGCCTGTCTGTAACCTTTTCGCGCCATGACACGAATAGCTGACGTGACCGCGACAGAACACGAATTGCACGGACTCTTTGTGGCGGGGCTGGACGGCGATGGCGCCGCCTACCACCGTTTCCTGCAGCGCCTGGCGGCGTTGCTGCGCGGCTATTTCCGGCGCCGCCTGCAGCAGCTGCCGGACGAGGTGGAAGACCTGGTGCAGGAGACCTTGATGGCCGTGCACGCCCAGCGCCAGACCTACCGCCGGGGCGAGCCGCTGACGGCGTGGGTGCATGCACTGGCCCGCTACAAGCTGGTGGATTTGTGGCGACGGCGCGCCCGCCACGAGGCGTTCAACGATCCCCTGGACGATGAGCTGGACGTGTTTGCGCAGTCAGACAGCGAGGCGGGTGAGGCGCGGCGCGATCTGGGCCGCTTGCTCGAGCAATTGCCGGATCACCAGCGGTTGCCCATCCAGCACACCAAGCTCGATGGCCTGTCGGTCGCCGAGGCGGCCCGGCTCACGGGCATGAGTGAGTCCGCCGTCAAAGTGGGGGTGCACCGGGGCATCAAGGCGCTGGCGCGCCAATGGAAAGGACAATCATGAAAACCGACGATCTGATGAATCTCCTGGCCACCGGCGCCACCCCTGTGCCCCGGCATGCGGGTGAGCGCCGTTTTGCGCTCGCGCTGGGTCTGGGGCTGGTGTGTGCGCTGGCCTGGGTGCACCTGATGTACGGCGTGCGCAGCGACCTGGGCGAGGTCTGGGCCACGCCGGCGTTCGGGGTCAAGCTGGCGATGCCGCTGGCCGTGGCGGTCAGTGGCCTGGTGGTGGTGTTCCTGCTGGGCCACCCGGGCGCGCGCGTGCGCGGCTGGGCGTGGGGGCTGTGGCTGCCCGTGGCGTTGTTGTGGGCCTGGGCGATGCTGGTGCTGGCGCAGGCGGCTCCCGGCACGCGGGCGGCGCTGGTGCTGGGCGAGACCTGGCGCTACTGCGTGTTCAACGTGATGGCCACGGCCTTGCCGGTGGGGGTCGCGCTGTTCTGGGCCCTGAGGGGTCTGGCGCCCACGCGCCCCTTGCTGACGGGGGCCGCGGCGGGTTGGCTGGCGGGCGCGGTGGGTGCCGCGGTGTATGCCCTGCATTGCCCTGAGATGCAGGCACCCTTTCTCGCCGTCTGGTACGTGCTGGGTATGGCGGCGTGCGCGTTGTTGGGCGCGCTGGCCGGGTGGCGTTGGCTGCGTTGGTAGTCCACGAAGGCGACCGCCGCGATCAAGCCCTTTCCCGTTTGTCCAGCGCCCGTTCGATGAAGTGCCGCTTCACCCGCGTCCTGGGCACCGGGTCGTGCAGGTGGCTGAACCAGGCGCGCACGTCTTCGTCCAGCCCGATGCCGTGCATGTAGTTGTAGATCGCCTTGCGCAGGCCGATGCCGAGCGCGTCGTGGTCCACGCCGGTGGGGTCGATGAAGCCGATGTCGTTCTTGGCGAAGGTCACTTCGGGCAGCGGCACCAGTTCGATGCCATACGCGGCCGGGTCCAGCCCCACGGGGGAGTGCACGGTGCACGAGAAGCGGTGGAAGAAGCCGCTCTGGATGCAGCCGTTCTCGAACAGCTGGCGCACGTACTCGAGCGAGTCCACGGTGTCCTGCACGGTCTGCGTGGGAAAGCCGTACATGAGGTAGGCGTGCACGAGGATGCCCGCGTCTGAAAACCCCTTGGTGACGCGCGCGACCTGCTCGACGGACACGCCTTTTTTCATGAGGGTGAGCAGCCGGTCGCTGCGCCACTTCGAGCCCGCCGCTCATGGCGATGCAGCCGCTGTCGGCGAGCAGTTGGCAGAGTTCGGGGCTGAAGGTTTTTTCGAAGCGGATGTTGCCCCACCACGAGACGGGCAGTTGCCGGCGCAGCAGCTCGTCGGCCAGGGCTTTCAGGGCCTTGGGCGGCGCGGCCTCGTCCACGAAGTGGAAGCCGGTCTGCCCGGTTTCGTTGACGATGGCTTCGATGCGGTCGGCCAGGGTGGTGGCGGACGCGGTTTCGTAGCGGCTGATGTAGTCCAGGCTCACGTCGCAGAAGCTGCACTTCTTCCAGTAGCAGCCGTGGGCCACGGTGAGTTTGTTCCAGCGCCCATCGCTCCACAGCCGGTGCATGGGGTTGAGCATGTCGAGCAGGCTCAGGTAGCGGTCGAGCGGCAGGCCGTCCCAGGTGGGGGTGCCCACGTCTTCGAAGGCCACCTCGGGTTCGCCGAAGTTGATGTACTTCACCGTGGCCGTGCCGGCTTCGCTGGTCTCGCGCACGAAGGTGCGCACCAGGCGCTGCCGGGAGCGCTTGCGGTCCAGGAATTCCAGCAGCGCGAGCAGGGGGCGTTCGCCGGCGTCGAGGGTGACGTAGTCGACGAAGTCGAACAGGCGGGGCTCGGCGAGTTCGCGCAGTTCGGTGTTGACGAAGCCGCCGCCCAGGGCGATGGTGATGTGCGGGTTCTGGCCCTTGATGGTCTGCGCGATGCGCAGCGCGGCGTAGAGCGCGCCGGGGAAGGGCACGGAGAGCAGCACCACGTCGGGCTTGTGCTGGGCCAGGGTGGCGAGGGTGAGGGTGTGCAGCACCTCGTCGACCAGGGTGAAGGGCGCGGCGAGCGCGGCGGCCATGGGCTCGAAGCTGGGCTGGCTGCTGGCGAGGGATTCGGCGTAGCGCACGAAGGCGAAGCGTTCGTCCACGGCGTCGCGCAGCACGTCGGCGAGGTCGTTGAGGTAGAGGGTGGCGATGTGGCGGGCTTTGTCTTGCACGCCGAGGGCGCCGAAGGCCCAGGCCAGGGGGTCGCCGCCTTCTTCGCTGAGGGCGGCGTCCACGTAGACCTCGAGCGCGCTGAAGCGGGGGCCTTCGGGCAGGAGTTCGCGCGCGGCGATGCGGTGGGCGAGGGTGGAGTCGCGGCCTTGCAGGTAGGCGATGACGGGGCCGATGGTGCCGCGGTAGCGGTCGAATTGGTCGAGGAAGGCGTGCACGCTGCCGCTGCGATCGGCTTCGGGTTGGGCGAGTGCTTTGCCGCGCACGGCTTCGAGGCCGGCGGGGGTGAAGAGTTTGAGGACGAGCGCGAGGGCGAGGTCGGCTTGCACGGCGTCGACGCCGCGCGAGCGGAGGAAGCCGGTGATGTAGGCGGTGGAGGGGTAGGGCGTGTTGAGCTGGGTCATCGGGGGGATGAGGCTCAGCACGCGCGGGGCGTGGGTGGTCATGGCTTTTTCGGGCGTGGCGACGATGTTAAGGCTTGGGGCCTCTTTTTCGTTTTGGCGGGGTTTGTTGGGTTCGCTTCCGGCCTGCACCTCGCGGCAGGCCGGTGGCGGGATCCGACTGCTCCGGCCCTGCTCGCGGGCGGCTGCCCGGGTCCGCCACCACCCCTTCGTCAACGCCTTGGCCGGCGCGCAGCCTCTGTGGCAACCGCGAATGGGGGCCTGCGCATTCGGACGCCGCCACCGTCCTGCGAAACAACGCAGGCGCACCACCGTTGGTGTGCCCGACCTCGCCCACCCAGCAGGCGAGGGATCAGGACTTCATCAAGCGTAGTCAGACAGGGGCACGCAGCTGCAGAACAGGTTGCGGTCCCCGTACACGTTGTCCACGCGGCCCACGGGCGGCCAGTATTTGGCGTGGGCCCGGGTGGAGGCGCTGGCGGCGCCCACGTCGCGCGCATAGGGGTGTGGCCAGTCGGCCTTCATGAGGCTGGGCGCGGTGTGCGGCGCGTTCTTGAGCGGGTTGTCGTCCTGCGGCCAGACGCCGTTCTCTACCTGACGGATCTCGTCGCGGATGGCGATCATCGCGTCTATGAAACGGTCCAGCTCGTCCAGCGTCTCGCTTTCGGTGGGTTCCACCATCAGCGTGTTGGCGACCGGGAACGACAGCGTGGGCGCGTGGAAGCCGTAGTCCATCAGGCGCTTGGCCACGTCTTCGGCCATCACGCCGCTGGTGTCCTTCAAGGGCCGCAGGTCCAGGATGCATTCGTGCGCCACGTGGCCGTTGGCACTCGCGTACAGCGTGGGGTAGTGCGGCGCCAGGCGCTTGCTGATGTAGTTGGCCGCGAGGATGGCGGCTTCGGTGGCATGCTGCAAACCCTCCGCGCCCATCATGCGGATGTACATCCAGCTGATCGGCAGCACGGCGGCGTTGCCCAGCGGCGCGGCGCTGATGGCGCCCACGCCGTTGACCGGCAGACCACCCGCCGCATGGCCGGGCAGGAAGGGCACGAGGTCTTCCACCACGCAGACCGGGCCCACGCCGGGGCCGCCGCCGCCATGAGGAATGCAGAAGGTCTTGTGCAGGTTGAGGTGGCTCACGTCGCCGCCGAATTCACCCGGCGCGGCCACGCCCACCAGGGCGTTCATGTTGGCGCCGTCCACGTAGACGCGCCCGCCGTGCTGGTGCACCAGCGCGCAGAGTTCCTTCACGGTGGTCTCGAACACGCCGTGGGTGCTGGGGTAGGTGATCATCACGGCGGCGAGGTGGGCGCTGTGCTGTTCGCACTTGGCCTGGAGGTCGGCCATGTCCACGTTGCCGTTGTCGTCGCACTTGGTGACGACGACCTGCATGCCCACCATCTGCGCGCTGGCGGGGTTGGTGCCGTGCGCGCTGCTGGGGATGAGGCAGATGTTGCGGTGGCTTTCACCGCGCGAGGCGTGGTAGGCCTGGATCACCAGCAGGCCGGCGTATTCGCCCTGCGAGCCGGCGTTGGGCTGCAGGCTGATGCCGGCGTAACCGGTGGCCTGGCAGAGCCAGGCGCGCAGCTGTTCGTCGAGCAGCTGGTAGCCCTGCAGCTGGTCGGCCGGGGCGAAGGGGTGCATGTTGGCGAACTCCGGCCAGGTGATGGGGATCATCTCGCTGGTGGCGTTGAGCTTCATGGTGCAGGAGCCCAGCGGGATCATGCTGCGGTCGAGCGCGAGGTCCTTGTCGGACAGCGCGCGGATGTAGCGCAGCATGCCGGTTTCGCTGTGGTGGGTGTTGAACACCGGGTGCGTGAGGAAGTCGCTGGTGCGGCGCAGTTCGGCGGGGATGAGTGGCTCCACGCCTTTTTCGAAGGTGTCGAAGACGGGCAGGGCCTGGCCGTCCTTGGCGAAGATTTTCCAGAGCAGGGCGATGTCGTCGCGGGTGGTGGTTTCGTCGAGCGAGACGATGAGGTACTCGCCCCAGGCCTTGCGCAGGTTGGCGCCATGGGCCACGGCGCGGGCCATGAGGGCGTCGGTCTGGTCCTTGGTGTGCAGGGCGAGGGTGTCGAACACGCCTTGTTCGCCGTGGTGGGTGTCGCGGTGACCGAGTTGCTCCAGGCCGCTGGCAAGGATGGCGGTGTAGGCGGCCACGCGGTTGGCGATGCGCTTCAAGCCCTGCGGGCCGTGGTACACGGCGTACATGCTGGCAACCACAGCGGGCAGCACCTGCGCGGTGCAGATGTTGCTGGTGGCTTTTTCGCGGCGGATGTGCTGCTCGCGCGTCTGCAGCGCGAGGCGGTAGGCGGGCTGGCCGTGCACGTCCACGCTCACGCCGACCAGACGGCCCGGCAGCGAGCGCTTGAATTCGTCGCGGCAGGCCATGTAGCCGGCGTGCGGGCCGCCCGCGCCCATGGGCATGCCGAAGCGCTGCGTGGTGCCGACCACGATGTCCGCGCCCATCTCGCCCGGGGGCTTGAGCAGGGTGAGCGCGAGCAGGTCGGCGGCGACGATGAAGGCGGCCTGCTTGCCGTGCACGGTGGCGGCGTCCTTGGTCCAGTCGTGCAGCCAGCCGCTGGAGGCGGGGTACTGGGTGAAGGCGGCGAAGTAGTCGCCGTCCGACAGCATGGCGGCCCATTCCTCGCCCGACATCGCGATCTTCACCGTGAGGCCCAGGGGTTTGGCGCGGGTCTGCACCACTTCGATGATCTGCGGGTGCACGTCGCCCGAGACGATGAAGGTGTTGCCCTTGCTCTTCACCGAGCGTTTGGCCAGGGTCATGGCCTCGGCGGCGGCGGTGGCTTCGTCGAGCATGGAGGCGTTGGCGATGGCAATGCCGGTGAGGTCGCTCACCATGGTCTGGAAGTTGACCAGGGCTTCCATGCGGCCTTGCGAGATCTCGGCCTGGTAGGGCGTGTAGGCGGTGTACCAGGCGGGGTTCTCCAGCACGTTGCGCAGGATCACGCCGGGCGTGAGCGTGCCGTGGTAACCCTGGCCGATGAAGCTCTTGAACACCTTGTTCTTCTGCGCCAGCGCCTTGAGCTCGGCCAGCGCCGCGGCCTCGGTGACGGCCGGTGGCAGCTGCATGCCCTGGCTGCGCGCGATGCTGCGCGGCACGATGCCGTCGATCAGCGCGCGGCGCGAGGCCTCGCCGATGACCGAGAGCATGTGGGTCTCGTCGGCCTGGCCGATGCCGATGTGGCGCGCCACGAATTCTGACGGGTTTTCGAGTTCACCGAGGGGTTTGACAGAGGGCATCAGCATGGAAGGCTCCGGCGGGAGAAGAGGCGGATCAGGCGTTGGCGAAGGTGTTGTAGGCGGTCTCGTCCAGCAGGGCGTCGACCTGGGCCGGGTCGGAGAGCTTGACCTTGAAGAACCAGCCGGCCTTGAGCGGGTCGGTGTTTGCGCAGCGACGGGTCGGCGCGCAGGGCTTCGTTGACTTCGGTGACTTCGCCGCTGACGGGCATGTACACGTCGGCCGCGGCCTTCACAGACTCGACCACGCCGGCCACTTCCTTTTGCGCGAAGCTCTTGCCGACTTCGGGCAGGTCGACGAACACCACGTCGCCCAGCGCGTCCTGCGCGTGCACGGTGATGCCGACGGTGGCGATGCCGCCGTCAACGGTGATCCATTCGTGGTCTTCGGTGTACTTGGTGGTCATGAAAAAGCTCCTGAAAAAAGAAACGAAAAAAGTGAGATCAGCCGCGGAAGTATCGGTTGGGCACGAAGGGCATGGCGCTGACTTCCATGGGCACGGGTTTGCCGCGCACCATCGCCACCACGGGCGTGCCCAGGGCGGCGTGTTCGGGTGTGACGTAGCCGATGGCGATGGGCTTGTTGGCGCTGGGGCCGATGAGGCCGCTGGAGGTCTTGCCGATCACCTCGCCACTGGTGTTCTGCAGTTCGACGTTCTCGCGCACGGGCACCCATTCCTGGGCGATCAGGCCCACGCGCTTGCGGGTCAGC
Source organism: Hydrogenophaga sp. UC242_50 (assembly GCF_042697355.1). Taxonomy (NCBI): domain Bacteria; kingdom Pseudomonadati; phylum Pseudomonadota; class Betaproteobacteria; order Burkholderiales; family Comamonadaceae; genus Hydrogenophaga; species Hydrogenophaga sp. UC242_50. The sequence continues at coordinate 4,104,673 of NZ_CP170553.1, read as the reverse complement.
GGTTCGCTGCCGTCGAGCTGCGCGAGCACGCGCGCCGCGCCGGGGAAGCCGCCCGCGCGCGCGCCGCCGGTGCGGCGCACTTTCTGCATGGCCCAGTTGAGCCCGGCTTCCACCGGGGTGGTGGTGGTGTCGATGTCGTTGCCGTAGAGGCACAGGCCGGCTTCGAGGCGCAGCGAGTTGCGCGCGCCCAGGCCGATGGGCATCACTTCGGGCTGGGCCAGCAGGGTGCGCACGAACTGGTCGGCGCGGTCGCCGGGCAGGGAGATTTCGAAGCCGTCTTCGCCGGTGTAGCCACTGCGGGTGACGAAGAGGTCGGCACCGTGCCACTGGAAGGGCGAGCCGGTCATGAAGATCAGTTTTTCGACGCCGGGCACGAGGCGCTGCAGCACGTCCACCGCCAGCGGGCCCTGCAGCGCGAGCAGGGCGCGGTCGGGCAGGGGGATGACTTCGCAGCGCGAGCCGATGCGCGCCTGGATGTGCGCGATGTCACCAGCCTTGCAGGCGCCGTTGACGATGACGAAGAGGTCGTGCCCGCGGTTGACGAACATCAGGTCGTCGATGATGCCGCCCTCGTCGTTGAGCAGCAGGCCGTAGCGCTGCTTGCCCACGCCGAGGTCGATCACGTCCACCGGCATGAGCGTCTCGAAGGCGGCGGGGGCGTCGGGCCCGACCAGGCGCAGCTGGCCCATGTGCGAGACGTCGAACAGGCCGGCGGCCTTGCGGGTGTGGTGGTGTTCGGCCATGAGGCCGGTGGGGTACTGCACCGGCATGTCGTAGCCGGCGAAGGGCACCATGCGGGCGCCCAGTTCGACGTGGAGCTTGTGCAGCGGGGTCTGGAGAAGCGGGGCGGCGGCAGCGGGCACGGCAGAGGCTTTCAGGCAAGGGGGCAGGCCCCGGTGGGGCGAAACACGGTTCATCCGTGCGCTGCCCCACTGTCCGCTTTACCTGAGAGATTCACGCGGGCGATGCCGCGCTTGCTCCTTCGGTGGGCCGCTTCGAGGAACGGCCTCTCTCCAGGGGGGTACACCGGCCTCGCGGCCCGTGTTTGCCAGTCCTTTTGCCTGAGCGTTCAGGGCACCCGGTGTGCGGTGCCGCCTGCGCCTTCGGCGAGCCTTCTCCGGGGACCGGATCGGCTTCTCTCCTGACCCGGCGAGTGTATCGCACGGCGTCCGGCGGGCCGGTGTTTCAGGGCGTTTCCAGGGCCGATTCGGGCAGCAGGCGGGCCAGCCGCTCGCGGATGCCGTCGGCGCGTTCGCTGCCGGCCAGGCGCTCCACGTCGGCCATCATGGCCCGGCTGACGGCCAGCATGTCGCCCACGTCGCGCGCTTCGCGCAGGGCGTCGCGGTAGCGCTGGGCCATGGCCTTGTCGCGCGGGGCGAACATGCGCTCGCTCAGGTCGAACAGGAACATGCGCGCGCTGGCGAGCGAGCGGGGGCCGGAAAAGGCGTCGGCGGAGACGGTGGGCGGGGTGTTGGCCGGCGTGCGGGGCGGCGGTGGTGCTTCGTCCACAAGGTAGCCGCGCGAGATCAGGTCGGCCGCGAGCGTGGGGCCCTGGCCCTCGAACAGGGCGAACAGCTCGGCATCGGGTTTGCGGCCATCGGCCAGCAGCAGCAGGGCGCGCTCGCGCTGCGCGAGTTGGCGTTGCCCGGGTCGCAGCTCGGCGCGGCCCTTCTGGGTCTTGTTCAGCATGGCATCTCGGCGTCGTTCACGGAGCCTGCACTGTGGACAGCCCATGTGACGGCGCGGTGAACACCGCGCAGGTAACCGGCCTGCGGTCGGTTTCAGCCGGCGAACGTGGTTTCCGGCAGGCCGCGCACGCCCGGCACTTCCAGGGCAAACAGCGCGCCCGACAGCGGTGCGCTGGCCAGCGCCTGCGAGCCCAGCCGCACCGAAGCGCTGGTCACATAGAGCGTGCCGAGGTCGGCGCCGCCAAAGCAGCAGCTGGTGGGCCGTGGCACCGGCAGGCGCACCCGCATCAGCTCGCGGCCGTCGGGGCCGAAGCGCGCCAGTTCCCAGCCGTCCCACACGGCCACCCAGAGGCAGCCCTCGGCATCCACCGTCAGGCCGTCGGGTTTGCCTTCGCCCGCGCCGAAGACCACGAGGGGGCGGCGGTTCGCGATGCGGCCGGCCGCGAGGTCGAAGTCGTATTCGTAGATGGTCTTGCGGAAGGTGTCGGTGAAATACATCCGCGTGTTGTCGGGGCTGAAACCCAGGCCGTTGGGCACGGTGAAGCCGCTGTCGACCTTCTCCCAGCTGCCATCCGGATCGACGCGAAAGAGGTTGCCCCGGTTGGCCATGGCGCCCATGTCCATGGAGCTGACCCACAGCCGGCCGCGCCGGTCGCACTTGCCGTCGTTGTAGCGGTTGCCCGGGCGGGCGGATTCGGGGTGGGCGAACAGGGTCATGCGGCCCGAGTCGGGCGCCATGGCCATCAGGCCCGAGGGCGTGGCGAGCAGCAGACCACCGGAGGCCATGGGCACGACCATGCTCACCATGGCGCCCAGCGGTGTTTCGCGCGGCACCCCGCTGGCGGCGTCGAGCTGGTGGATGGCCGGCGCGAGGATGTCCACCCAGTACAGCGCGTTGTCGCGGGGCGACCAGACCGGGCCTTCGCCCAGCAGCGCCCGCGCCTCGCCGATGGCATGCACCTCGGGCGTGGGCGCCGCGGGGGGCTCGGTGTGCGCCAGCAGCGACATCGGCTGGCCCGCCGCGCTGTGCGTGATGGTGCGGGCCGCGCCGATCAGCTCGGCCGACAGGCTGTGCGCGCGCCGCGCATCCAGCTGCGCCGCGCTGGCCGTCACGGCCACGGCCCCGATGGCGCGGCCCTCGTAGTCGAACACCGGCGCGGCCACGCTCACGCGCTCGGCGTCGTATTCACCCACTTCCAGCGCGTAGCCGCGTGCGCGGGTGAGGTCGAGCTCGGCCCGCAGCGCCTCGTTGTCCACGATGGTGTGCTCGGTGAAGCGCTCCAGCAGCGAGGCGGCCAACAGCTGGGCCTGCTGCGCGGGCGCCAGGCAGGCCGCGATCGCCTTGCCGGCCGCGCTGGCGTGTAGGGGCAGGCGCATGCCCACCTTGGAGGCGACCTGCGGTTCGCGGCCAGCGTCCTCGCTGCGCCACCACCACCATCTGTTCGCCACTGAGCACCACCAGTTGCACGCTTTCGTCGAACGCGTTGCGCAGGCGCACCAGTTCGTCCTGGGCCGCCACGCGCAGATCGAAATCGCTCCAGACCTCGTGCGCCAGTTCCAGCAACCGGAACCCGAGCAGGAAGGTCTTGTTGTAGCTGTCGTGGCGCAGCAGGCCTTCGCGCACCAGCGTGCCCAGCATGCGGTGCAGCGTGGCTTTGGGCAGGGCCGAGGCGCGCTGCAGTTGCGTGAACGTCATGGGCGCGCGCGCCGCCGACACCAGATTGAGCACGGCCATGGCTTTCTCCAGCACCCCCAGGCCCGGGGCGGTGGTGGCGGAGGTCGAGGCGGGGTGAGCGGTTTCTGACATGGCGGGTGCGGGAATTCTAGGGGAGGTCAACCCAGGGTAAGTACCAATGAATGGAACTTGTTTGTGAAACACCGCGAGATCTACAATTGAAGTTCCATTCAACGGAACAAATTGGATTCACGACGTGACATCACCTGCATCGCTTGCCGGGGTCTACCCCGTTCTCCCCACGCCTTTCGACGCCGCCGGCCAACCGGACGCGCAGGCCCTGCGCGGCCTGGTGCGCTACCTGCTTGAAGCGGGTGTGGATGGCATCACCTACCCGGGCGTTGCGCAGTGAAGTTGGCGCAGCTCAGCGTGCCCGAGCGCCTGTCGCTGACTGCCGCCGTGCTGGAGGAAGTGGCGGGCCGGGTGCCGGTGGTGGCGGGGGTGTCCAGCGCCCAGGCGGCCACCACGATCGAGCTGGCGCGGGCCGCGATCGCGCAGGGCGCGGCCGCGCTGATGGTGGCCGTACCGCCGGACCGCCCGACGGTGCGCACCCAGGTCGAGTACTTCCGCGAGGTGTCGGCGGCCGTGCCGGGCGCGGTGCTGGTGCTGCAGAACGTGCCGCAGCCAGTGGGGGCCGGCCTCGACCCCGAGGCGATCGTGGAAGTGGCGGCCGTCGTTCAGGCGATCCGCTACGTGAAGGAAGAGACCCTGCCCAGCGGCCAGCGCCTGACGGTGCTGCGCGAGCGCGGCCCGGCCAGCCTGGTGGGGGTGTTCGGCGGCGCGGGTGGGCGCTACATCACCGACGAACTGCGGCGCGGCGCGGCCGGCACCATGCCGGCGATCGAGCTGGCCGAAGTGCATGTGGCGCTGTTCAAGGCCCACCGCGCGGGCGACGCGGCGCGTGTGCGCGAACTGTTCACGCGGATGCTGCCCATCCTCAACGTGCAGGCGGTGTTCCGCTGGTCGCTCACCAAGTACGTGCTGAGTGCCCGCGGCCTGCTGCCGTGCGAGCACCAGCGCGCGGCCGGCCCGCGCCTGGACGCGCTGGACAAGGCCGACGTGGACGCCTTCCTGGGTGACTTGCAGGACCTGTTGTTGCCCACGCACCCGCTGCGGAGGCGCGCGGGATGAGTGGGCCGCGCATCGCTGCGGTCGAGACTTTCGTGGTCTCGCTGCCGCGCGACACGCCCTACCTCGGCCCGCTGGGTGAGGGCGAGCAGGTCAACGCGCGCGGCTACCTGGTGCGCCAGGGCAACCGCACGATCTACCCCGAGCACCGACATGTCGGTGCTGATCAAGGTGACGGCCGAGGAGGGCACCTGGGGTTGGGGCGAGACCTACGGCATCGTCGCACCCGAGGCGGTCACGGCCCTGATCGACGACGTGCTCGGGCCGGTGATCCTCGGGCGCGACCCGCGCGATGCGACCGCCATCCACGAGGACCTCTACGACCTCATGCGCGTGCGTGGGGCCTCGGGCGGCTTCTGGGGCGACGCCATCGCGGGCATCGACATCGCGTTGTGGGACCTCGCCGGCAAGCTCTCTGGCCTGCCCGTGCGCCAAGCTGCTGGGCGGCCAGCGCACGGTGCGCGTGCCGGCCTACGTTTCAGGCCTGCCGGGCAGGACACTCGCCGACAAGGTGGCGCTGGCGCGCGATTTCGCGGCGCGCGGGTTCACCGCGTTCAAGTACGCGGCGGCGGTGTCGTTCGAGGGCATCGTCGATGAGATGCGCGCGCTGCGCGAAGCGCTGGGGCCGCGCGCGAAGCTGATGGTCGATCTGCACTGGAAGTTCGATGCGGGCGAGGCGATCCAGCTCATCGATCGGCTCGCGCCCTTCGCTCCGTACTTTGTCGAGGCGCCGTGCGCCGCCGAGGATCTCGAAGGCCAGGCGCGTGTGGCCGCCGCCGTGCGCGTGCCGGTGGCGCTGGGCGAGGAGTGGCGCTCGGTGCACGAGGCGCTGCCGCGCTTCGAGCGCCGCGCGATGTCGATCGTGCAGCCCGAGATGGGCCACACGGGCGTGAGCCAGTTCATGCAGATCGGCCGCATGGCGCACGCTTTCCACATGCGCGTGATTCCGCACGCGAGCATTGGCGTGGGCATCTTCCAGGCCGCGAGCCTGCACGCCTCGGCGTCGCTGCCCAACGTGCCCATGCACGAGTACCAGCACTCGGTGTTCGATCGCAACCTGCGGTTCGTCGACACCACCATGCGCTGCGAAAGCGGCGCGTTCATCGTTCCCGACGGGCCGGGGCTGGGCATCGAACCCAATGCCACGCTCTGGTCCTTCCTGCGCAAGAAAGCCCCCATTTCATGACCGCTTCCCCCTCCGCCCTCATCGCCATCGACTGGGGTACCTCCAACCTGCGCGCCAGCCTGCTCGATGCGGCCGGCGAAGCGATCGAGACGCGCGCCGCGCCTGGCGGCGTCATGGCCGTGAAGGACGGCCGTTTCGCCGATGCCCTGCTGTCGCTGTGCGGCGACTGGATCGGGCAGCGCGCGGGCGCGCTGATCGCCAGCGGCATGATCGGCAGCCGCCAGGGCTGGAAAGAGGCCGACTACCTCGGCTGCCCTGCGGGCATCGGCGAGGCCGCCGCACGCCTCACGCGTGTGGACGTGCTGCCGGGGGTGTCGCTGCACATCGTGCCGGGCCTGACCTGCCGCAACGCCGACGGCCAGGACGACGTGATGCGCGGCGAAGAGACGCAGATGTGGGGCGCCGACCTCGCCGCCGGCAGCTGCTGCGTGCTGCCTGGCACCCACGCCAAGTGGGCCTGGCTTGGCGAGGCCGGCCAGGTCACGCGCTTTTCCACCTACATGACCGGCGAGCTCTACGGCCTGCTGACCCAGCACGGCATCCTGGGCCGCCTCATGGCGTTCGGCCATGCCGCGCCGCAGGCTTTCGAGGCCGGCGTTCGGCTCGGCCTGGCGCAGAGCGACAACGCCACCCACGTGATCTTTGCCGCGCGCACCGCTGGCCTGATGGGCCGCATCGCGCCCGAGGGCCTGCCTGACTATCTGTCGGGCATCCTCATGGGCATCGAGATCGCGAGCGCCACGCGCACCGAGCGCCCGCTCGAGGTGGTGCTGCTGGGCGACGACGGCCTGTGCGAACGCTATGCGAAGGCGCTTGCACTCGCGGGCATCGCGAGCACGCGCGCCGCCGACGGTGCGACCACGCGCGGCCAGTGGCGCGTGGCGCGGCAGGCCGGTCTGCTGGAGCGCGCGCCATGAGCGCGCGCAGCGCGAGCGAACGGGTCGCACAGGCGCTCGCGGCCCGACCGCTGGTCGCCATCCTGCGCGGCATCACACCGCCCGAGGCGGTGGCGGTCGGCCGTGCGCTGCACGCCGCGGGCATCGGCGTGATCGAAGTGCCGCTCAACTCGCCCGAGCCGCTGGAGAGCATCCGCCTGCTGGTCCAGGCGCTCGCGGGCGAGGCGGTGATCGGCGCGGGCACCGTGCTGCGCGAACAGGATGTCGACGCTGTCGCGGCGGCGGGCGCGCAACTCGTGCTCTCGCCCAACTTCCACGCGCCCGTGGTGCGGCGCACCCGGGCGCACGCCCTCTATTCGATGCCGGGCGTGGGCACGGTCAGCGAGGGCTTCGACGCGCTCGATGCAGGTGCCGACGCGCTCGAGCTGTTCCCGGGTGAGCTGCTCGGTCCTGCGGTCATCAAGGCCTGGCGCGCGGTGTTCCCGCGCGCCACCCCGATGTTCAGCGTGGGCGGCGTCAACCTGGAGAACCTGCCGGCCTTCAAGGCTGCGGGCGCCAGCGGCGCGGGCATCGGCTCGGCGCTCTATGCGCCGGGCACACCGGCGGCCGAGGCCGCTCAACGCGCGCGCGAGTTTGTCGCGCGCTGGCAGGGCCAGCCGGACTGATACAACACAACCAGGAGATGAAGTGATGAACCAACGATTCAACCGCCGCACGCTGCTCGCGGCCTCGGCCGCCGTGGTGGCCTCGGGTGTGCTGCCCGCCCGTGCCTGGGCTCAGGCGAGCTGGCCCACCAAGCCCGTGACCGTCATCGTGCCTTTTGCGCCGGGCGGCGCGGGCAACGGCTCGGTGCGCATCCTGGCGGAGATCATCGGCCCGCAGATCGGCCAGCCGCTCGTGGTGGAGAACCGCGCCGGTGGCGGCGGCATCCCGGGCACGCAGGTGGTGACGCACAGCAACGACGACCACATGCTGCTGATGGGCAGCACGACGATGACCATCCTGCCCGCGCTGCGCAGCGACCTGGGCTACGACGTGCAGCGCGACCTGCAGCCCGTGGGCATGATCTCCTCGCAGCCCCTGGTGTTCGCCGTGCCCGCCAATTCGCCGCTGAAGTCGCTGGACGACCTGGTCGCGCGTGGCAAGGGTGGCGAGCTCACGGCCGGCAACAGCGGCGTGGGCACGCTGTCGCACCTGACCACCGAACTGCTCAACCGAAAACTGGGTCTGAAGCTGCTGGCGGTGCCCTACAAGGGCGACGCGCAGCTGATCCCCGACGTGGTGGCCGGGACCATCTCGATGGGTGTGATGAACCTGCCGGTGGCGCTGCCGTTGATCCAGGACGGCCGCCTGCGCGCCATTGCCGTGACATCGAGCAAGCCGGTGGCCTCGCTGCCCGGTGTGAAGACCCTCAACACCCAGGGCCCCGAGTTCGTGATCACCGGCTGGGCCGCGCTGTTCGCGGCGCGCAATGTGCCCGCGGCCGGGGTGGAGCGCCTGGGCACGCAACTGCGCGCGGCCTTGCAGCAGGAAAGCGTGCGCGAGCGCTTCGCGGGTTTTGGCGTCACGCCCGAGATCGCCACGCCGGCGCAACTGCGCGACTTCATCGCTTCCGAGACCGCGCGCTGGGGCGACGTGGTCAAGAGCCGCGGCATCAAGCTGGAGTGAGCTGGCTTACATGCCGGCGTAGTTCGGACCGCCGCCGCCTTCGGGCGTGACCCAGACGATGTTCTGCGTCGGGTCCTTGATGTCGCAGGTCTTGCAGTGCACGCAGTTCTGCGCGTTGATCTGCAGGCGGTCGGTGTTGTCGGGGTTCTTCACGAACTCGTACACGCCGGCCGGGCAGTAGCGGGCTTCGGGGCCGGCGTACTTGGCGAGGTTGATCCTCACCGGCACGCTGGCGTCTTTCAGCGTGAGGTGGGCCGGCTGGTGCTCTTCGTGGTTGGTGTTGCTGACGAAGACGCTGCCCAGGCGGTCGAAGGTGAGCTTGCCATCGGGCTTGGGGTAGACGATCTGCTCGCACTCGGCGGCCGGCTTGAGGTAGAGGTGGTCGGCCTTCTCGCGGTGCAGCGACCACGGCGGGGCCTTGAAGCCCAGGCGGGGCAGCAGCCAGTGTTCGATGCCGACCATGAGGCCGCCGACGATGTTGCCGTACTTGAACCAGGACTTGAAGTTGCGCGAGGCGTCCAGCTCTTCGCGCAGCCAGCTCTTGCCGAAGGCGACCGGGTAGGCCTTGAGTTCGTCGTGCTGGCGGCCGGCCTGCACGGCCTCGAAGGCGGCTTCGGCGCAGAGCATGCCGCTCTTGATGGCGGCGTGGCTGCCCTTGATGCGCGCGCCGTTGAGGTAGCCCGCGTCACAACCGACCAGGGCGCCACCGGGGAAGGTGGTCTGCGGCAGGCTCATGAGGCCACCGGTGGTGATGGCGCGCGCGCCGTAGCTGATGCGCTTGCCGCCTTCGAGGAAGGCGCGGATGCGCGGGTGCGTCTTCCAGCGCTGCATTTCCTCGAACGGGCTGAGCCAGGGGTTGCTGTAGTTCAGGCCGGTGACCAGGCCCAGCGTGACCTTGTTGTCTTCCAGGTGGTACATGAAGCCTCCACCGTAGGTGTCGTCCTTCATGGGCCAGCCGGCGGTGTGGATCACCAGGCCGGGCTGGTGCCTGGCGGGGTCGATTTCCCACAGTTCCTTCACGCCGATGGCGTAGGCCTGCGGGTCCTTGCCTTCGTCGAGGTGGAATTGGGCGATCAGGCGCTTGCCCAGGTGACCGCGCGAGCCTTCGGCGAAGACGGTGTACTTCGCGTGCAGCTCCATGCCGAGCTGGAAGTTGTCGGTCGGCTCGCCGTCCTTGCCCACGCCCAGGTTGCCGGTGCGCAGCGCCCTTGACGGAGCCGTCGTCGTTGTACAGCACCTCGGCGGCCGCGAAGCCGGGGAAGATCTCCACGCCGAGGTTCTCGGCCTGCTGGGCCATCCACTTGACCACGTTGCCCAGGCCGACGACGTAGTTGCCTTCGTTGTGGAAGTTGTTGGGGATCAGGAACTTGGGCGTGTCGATGGCGCCTTTTTCGGTCAGCCAGAGCAGCTTGTCGTCGGTGACAGGCTGGTTGAGCGGCGCGCCGTCGGCCTTCCAGTTGGGCAGCAGCTCGTTGAGGGCCTTGGGGTCCATCACCGCGCCGCTGAGGATGTGCGCGCCGGGCTCCGAGCCTTTTTCGAGCACGCAGACGTTGATCTCGCCGCCTTTTTCGGCGGCGATCTGCTTGAGCCGGATCGCCGTGCGCCAGGCCGCCGGGGCCGCCACCGACCACGACCACGTCGTACTCCATGGCTTCGCGCGGGCCGTAGGTGCTGAGGATTTCTTCGGGGGTCATGTCGAGGGTCTCACTCTGTCGGGCGGGCGCCCGGGGATTTTCATGACGGCAATGCATGGAGTCATGCCGGTGTCGTGGTCGAGACCGATTTTAGTGGCCCAGGGCGCACAATCCTGTCGCATAGGGCCTCGTTGGCCCGCGCGGTGCGCGAATGCCCGCAGAATCCAACCACTTTAGAGGAGGTTCTCTCATGGCATACAGCCTGGACTTGTCGGGTCGCGTGGCCCTGATCACCGGGGCGTCCGGTGGGCTCGGTGAACAGTTCGCCAAGACGCTGGCGCGCGCGGGCGCGGCCGTGGTGCTGGCCAGCCGCCGCACCGACCGCCTGATGGCGCTGCGCGCGCACATCGAGGCCGCCGGCGGCGACGCGCACGTGGTGGCGATGGATGTGACCGACACGGCGTCGATCAAGGCGGCGGTGGCGCACGCCGAGACCGAGGTCGGCGCGATCGACATCCTGGTCAACAACTCGGGCGTGAGCACCACGCAGCGCCTGCAGGACGTGACGGAGGAAGACTACGACTTCGTCTTCGACACCAACACCAAGGGCGCGTTCTTCGTGGCGCAGGAAGTGGGCCGGCGCATGCTGGCGCGCGCCAACGGCGCGGCGCCGGGCACCTACGTGGGCGGGCGCATCGTCAACATCGCGTCCATGGCCGGGCTCAAGGTGCTGCCACAGATCGGCGTGTACTGCATGAGCAAGGCCGCCGTGGTGCAGATGACCAAGGCGATGGCGATCGAGTGGGGCCGCTTCGGCATCAACGTGAACGCGATCTGCCCGGGCTACATCGACACCGAACTCAACCACCACCACTGGCAGACCGAGCAGGGACAGAAACTCATCAACATGCTGCCGCGCAAGCGCGTCGGCTCGCCGGCCGACCTGGACGCGCTGCTGGTCATGCTGTGTTCGAGCGAAAGCCATTTCGTGAACGGTGCGGTCATTGCCGCCGACGACGGTTTCGGGGCTTAGATGACGGCAGCGGTGTTGGGCCGGCCTTCGGGCTGGCCGCCGGGCATGGTGACCGGCATTCTGGCAGGGCTGGGCGCGGGGGCTTTCTGGGGCACGGCCTTTCTGGCGCCCCTGCTCACGCCGGGCTTCAGCTCGATCGATCTCACGGTGGGCCGTTTCCTGGCCTGCGGCCTGTTGTCGGTGCTGCTGCTGGCGTGGGCCGGGCTGCGCGGCGAGGCGCACCTGCCGACCTGGCGCCAGGCGGGCGCCGCGCTGTGGTTGAGCCTGCTGGGTTACACCGGCTACTACCTGCTGCTGGTGCTGGCGATCCAGGCGGCGGGCGCGGCGCTGCCGGTGCTGATCATCGGCACCATCCCGATCTGGATCATGTTGCTGGGCAAGCCGCAGGGCCTGCGCTGGCGCGCGCTGGTGCCGGGGCTGCTGCTGACCCTGGCGGGCCTGGCGCTGATGATGCGGGTGACGGCGCATGGCGGTGGCGAGGCGGGCGGCGGTGCGAACCTCTGGCTCGGCATCTTCTATGCCGTGCTGGCCATGGCCTCGTGGACCGCGTTCGGTCTGCTGAACGCGCGCTGGCTGAGCCGCCACCCGGAAGTGAACTCCACCGTGTGGGCCAACTGGCTGGGCGTGGCGGCGGGCCTGGGCGCGCTGGGCATCTGGGCCGTGGCCGGGACCGAGGTGGACACCCTGGTGCAGCGCCCGGGCTTCGGCATGTTCCTGATCGTCTGCGCGGTCACCGGCATCGGCTCGGCCTGGATCGCCTCGGTGCTCTGGAACATGGCCAGCCGCCGCCTGAGCCCGAGCCTGGCGGGCCAGCTCATCGTGAGCGAGACCGTGTTCGGCCTGATCTACACCTTCGCCTGGAGCGCCCAGTGGCCCGCTGCCCTGCAATGGACGGCCTGCGTGCTGTTCGTGCTCGGCATCCTCGCGTCGATCAAGGCGCACCGCTGACGACCACCCCAACCCCATGAAACTCGACATCCCCGAACAGAAGAAGCGCGTGTTCAGCATGACCATCCCCATCCGCTGGGGCGACATGGACGGCATGAACCACGTGAACAACACGATCTATTTCCGCTACCTGGAGATCATCCGCATCGACTGGATGCACTCCATCGGCTGCCCGCCCGATCCGGGCGGCGAAGGGCCGGTGATCGCCAACGCCTTCTGCAACTTCTACCGGCAGCTCGAATACCCGGGCGATGTGATCGCCACCATGTACGTGAGCGATGTGGGTCGCAGCAGCTTCGAGAGCTGGTGCACGCTCTCGCGCAGCGACGACCCCGACACCGTGTACGCGGCCGGCGGTGCGACCACCGTGTGGGTGAACTTCCCGCTGAAGAAGTCGGCCCCGATTCCCGACTGGCTGCGCGCGCATCTGAGCTGATCGCTGTGTGCGCTGGCGCACACACAAATGCTTGCACACAGGCGGCGCGCGCGTGCCTAGCATGTCCGACATGCGCCACCTCTCTGCGCTCATCGGCGGGGCCCTATCGATGGGTCTGCTGTTGTCGTGCGGCGGCGGTGGTGGTCGTGACGGTGACGATGGCTCGCCCGCGCCTGGCAACCCCAGCTTCGTGCCCACGACCGGGCCGGTCGCGGTCACCGAACTCGCGACCAACCTGCCCAGTCCCTGGAGCCTGGCCTTCCTGCCCGATGGCCGCATGCTGATCACGGGACGCACGGGCAGCCTGCGCCTGTACGCGGCGAACGCGCAGTCGTTCAACCTCATCAGCGGCCTGCCCGCGCTGGACACCGGCGGGCAGGGCGGTCTGCTCGACGTGGTGCTGGACCCGGCCTTCGGCAGCAACCGGCGCATCTACTTCAGCTTCTCGGAAACCGACAGCGGCAACGCGAACAACAACGGCACCGCCGTGGCGCGGGCCGAGCTCGACACGGGCGCGATGGCGCTGGTGAACCTGCAGGTGATCTACCGGCAGTTGCCCAAGGTGGCGAGCAGTGGGCACTTCGGTTCGCGCCTCGTGTTCGACCGCGAGGGCCACCTGTTCGTGACGCTGGGCGACCGGCAGAGCAACGACCAGCGTGGGTACGCGCAGGACCTGAGCCGCGGCAACGGCAAGGTGGTGCGCATCACCACCTCGGGCGCGGCGGCACCGGGCAACCCTGTGCTGGCGGGCGCGCAGGCCGGTATCTGGAGCTACGGCCACCGCAACCCGCAGGGCGCGGCGCTGCACCCGGAGACCGGTGAGCTGTGGACCAGCGAACACGGCCCACAGGGTGGCGACGAGGTCAACCTCACGCAGGCGGGGCGCAACTACGGCTGGCCCATCATCAGCTATGGGCAGGAGTACGGCACGACGCAGCAGGTGGGCGAGGGCACGGCCAAGGCCGGCATGGAGCAACCGGTGGCGTACTGGGAGACCATCGACGGCAGCGCCTGGACCGGCGGACAGAAGTCGTCCATCGCGCCCAGCGGCATGGCCTTCTTCACCGGCACCATTCCCATGAACTGGAACCGCAGCCTGTTCGTGGGCGCGTTGGCCGGCACGGCGCTGTGGCGCCTGCAGCTCGATGGCACGCGGGTGGTGGGGCGCGAGCGCCTGCTGGCGAACCGCAACGAGCGCATCCGCGATGTGCGGCAGGGCCCCGACGGCCGGCTTTACCTGCTCACCGATGGCGGCAGCGGCAAGCTGCTGCGCATCGGGGGCTGAAGCCGGCGCGGCGGCTTACTGCTTGTTCTCGCGAGCGTCCTTCTTGTACTCGACGTCGTCTGCGTACAGGCGGCCGTCTCTGCGGTCGATGTCGACTTCCACATAGTGGCCCTGGCGCAGATCCTCGAAGCGCTTGTAGTCGTTTTCGTAGTCGGTCTTGTCGGTCACATAGATCACTTCGCTGTTGACGGTGAAGGTCTTCGCGGTGGTGTCGACGGCCGTGATGCGTCCCTTGATGTCTTCTGCGCAGGCCGCGCCTGTGCCCAGGGCGAGGACGGCGGTGAGCAGGAAGGCTCGCTTGACGGATGGTTTGATCGGCATGGAAGCACTCCTTGTGTTGTTGTGTGGCGGTATCGATTGAATCGCGCGCCGACAAAAAGTGCTGTAAGCCTTGTCTGATTTGGCGGCTGTGCCGTTCAGTCCTTCGGCGGCTTGGCCTTGGGCACGCGGCCCATCAGGTAGAACTCCGGGTTGGGCAACATGTTGCTGAAGCTCGCCAGCCGGTTGGACAGGCCGAAGAAGGCGGTGATGGCGGCGATGTCCCAGATGTCCTCGTCGGAGAAGCCGTGGGCGTGCAGGGGGGCGAAGTCGTCGTCGTTGATTTCGTGCGAGCGCTGGCAGACCTTCATGGCGAAGTCCAGCATGGCCTTCTGGCGCGGCGTGATGTCGGCCTTGCGGTAGTTCACCGCGACCTGATCGGCCACCAGTGGTTTCTTCTCGTGGATGCGCAGGATGGCGCCGTGCGCCACCACGCAGTACAGGCACTGGTTGGCCGCGCTGGTGGTGGTGACGATCATTTCGCGGTCGCCCTTGGTGAGCGAACCTTCTTCCTTGAGCATCAGCGCGTCGTGGTACGCGAAGAAGGCCCGCCACTCGGCGGGCCGGCGCGCCAGGGCCAGGAACACGTTGGGCACGAAGCCCGCCTTTTCCTGCACTTCGAGCACCTTGGCCTTGATGTCCTCGGGCAGGTCGTTGATGTCGGGGGCGGGGTAGCGGCTCATGCGGGTCTCCGGCGTGGTGGAATGTCTGGCGATCGTACCGCCCCCCGCCGAGGGTCAGAAGCGGTAGGCCCCGGTCACCCGAGACGCGCGGGTTGCGCTGCTGGCTGTCCGATTGCGAGGGGCCGCCGGCGTGGCGCCAGGCCAGCGTGCCGTCCACCGACCAGTTGCCGTGCTGAGCGCGCACGCCCACGCCGCCGCCGGCGAGGCTGCGGTGGTTGTCGCCCACGGCCCAGGGCCGGCGGTTGAGCGTGCTCTGGCCGGCGTCCCAGAAGGCGTAGGGCACGACCGCGCCCTGGCCGTAGCGCAGCTCCACCTGGCCGAGCACGCCTTCGTCGCCCGCGCCTTCGCCGCGCGGGTAGGCGCGCACGCCGCTGGCGCCGCCGAGCACGAAGTCTTCGGAGGAGTCCAGGTTCTTGCCGCTCCATTGCGCCGCGACGCGGGCCGACAGCGTCCAGCCGCCTGGCAGGGCCTGCAGGCGGGTGACGTCGAGGTTGACCTTGTTGAACGAGCCGTGGGTCTTGGCGGTGAGGCGGTCGAGCAGGCGCTGCACATCGCCCTTGAGCGAAACGCTGCCGTGCGTCCAGCCCAGCGTGCCGTAGGTGATGCCGCCGCCGAGCAGCGCGTCTCGCAGGTCGAACTGCACCGCGACCGGCAGCACGTTGCTGGTTTTTTCGTTGCGCATGCCGGTGGCGCGGTATTCGTCCACCATGGTCTTGTGTTGTGCCTGCGCGGTGAGCAGCAGGTTCGCGCGGTTGCTGCGCACCAGCGGGTAGCTCACGCCGAGGCTGCGCAGCGCGGGCCGTGCCGGAGGCCTGCAGGCTGCTGAACTCGCCACCGAGGCTGTAGTCGGAGACGGCGTAGCCGACGTCGCCGCGCAGGCCGCTGGTGCCCAGGGCGCGCGAGTAGGCGAGGTTGCCGAAGAACAGGTCTTCGTCGGTGGCGATCACGGCTGCGTTGAGGCGGTCGCCGAAGCTGAACGGGTTGTTCCACGCGCCTTCGACCAGCACGCGGTGCTGGCCCGAGTAGCGGTTGCCGTGGTTGTCGACGGAGACGCGGCCTTCCAAGGCCTTGGTGCGTTCGACCTCGACGGCGAGGTCGCCCGTGCCCACGGCCTGGCCGGGGCGCACCACCGGGCGCACGCGGATGCCCGGCAGATCGGACAGCACGAGCACCGAGCGTTCGAGTGCGTCCATGGCGATCACGTCGCCGCTGCGCAGGTCGCCGAGGAAACGCCCGGCTTCGGTGGCCAGGTCGGCGTCCTGCGAGGTGGCGTTCACCTGGCCGTAGCGGCCTTCGATGACTTCGATGGTGAGTTCGCCGTCGGCCATGCGCTGGGCAGGCACGTAGGCGCGGGCGAAGGGGTAGCCCTGCTCGCGGTAGAAGCGCGTGATCTGGTCCGCCAGGCCGCGCAGGCCGGCCAGGGTGTGGCTGCGTCCGGTGGCGGGCGCGATGAGGGTTTGCAACCGCGCGGTCTCGATTCGGCTGGCGCCGTTGATGCGGACGGTCTTGAGCGCGACCGCGGGTCCTTCGTCGCGGCCGGCGCTGTCCGCCGGCGGCACGTCGAGCTGAAGGTTCAGCGATTCGGGCAGCACCTGCTGGGGCAGTTGCAGGTCTTGCAGGATGCGGCCGGCATCGGGGGCCTGTTGGGCGAAGGCGGAAGAGGCGCTGCTCAGGGCGAGCGCGGAGAGGGCCAGCGTGAGCGGCGAGAGGCGAAAGGTCTTGTGCATGGGAGGTGAATCGTTCGTGGATGCCCGCGCCAGGGCCGTTGGGCCCTGGCGGGAGCGATCAAAAAAAAGGAGCCGCGGTGGTGTGCGCGTCAGTGGCCGCCGTTGGGCAGGCGCAGGCCGCTGCCCCTGACGAGGACCTGGGCCGAGGCGCCGCAACCGCTGCCGGTCCAGCCGCTGGCGGCGCAGTCTTCCGGTGCGGCATCCGTTGCGCTGGCGCTCTGGGTACCGGCACCCGTGGTGGAGTCACCCTCGGCCGCCAGTTGCACCAGTTGCAGGCCGCCGGTCGCATCGGGCGCGGATGCCGGCTCGCTGACCTGTGGCACATGCACTTGCGCCGGCACGGCCGTGAGGCTGGGGCGCTGGATGCTGTCGGTCACCGAAGCCGGGTTGAAGGGCAGGGTCACCTCGACCTCGGCGTTCTCCGTGCTGTTGACCACGGCGTAGCCCAGCTCGTTGAGCAGCGAAATCCGGATGGCGTGCTTGCCCGGGCCGGCCGCGTCGGTGGTGTAGCGCGGATCGCCGAGCATGGCCTTGGTGTCGCCGTTGAGCAGGCCTTGCACGTCGTAGCCCCCGGCGCCACCGCCATCGAAGCCATTGACACCGGAGTTGTCCGCTTCGAGCTTGGTCGAACCGTTGGTGCTCACGGTGAGCACGGGTTGTTCGCGGTAGACCGCGTGCACGCCGCTGTCGCCCAGGGCCTTGGTGAAGTTGCTGGTGCTTTCGTCGCTGTTGTAGCGGAAGCGGCCCGAGCCACTGCCCACGGCGCCGGTCACGCCGGTGCTGCCGGCCACGCTGCCGGTGTAGATCACCGCGCGGCCGCCCGCGCCGGTGCCCACGGTCGCGCCCGCGCCCACCGTCACGTTGCCGCCCGTGGCCTGGCCGGCCGACTGGCTGGCGCCGGCGTTGAGCACGATGGCGTTGCTGGCGGTGCTGCTGGTCTGAACGCTCTTGCCGAGCGCGATGTCGCCGCTGACGGTGCTCACGTTCACCAGACCCGTGTTGTGGATGCCGTTGAGGGTGCTGCCGTCGGCCAGCGTGGCGCTGCCGATGGCGAGCGCGCCGCTGTTGACGAAGTGCACGTCCTGCGTGTCGGTGACCAGCGTGCCCACGGTGTTGCCCGCGTTGCCCAGCGTGAACTGGCCGCCGTTGCCGACGAGGGCGAGCGTGCTGGCTTCGAGGGTGGCGTTGCCGGCCTGGGTCACGGTGCCGCCATCGGTCTGCAGCGTCACCATGTCGGTGGAGCCCAGCACGGCGTCGAGCCGGATGTGGCCGGTGCCGGCATCGAGGGCGACGCTGTCCTGCAGTCGGGTGTCGGTCACGACCACGATATTGCCCTGCATGGCCGCGCCGCCGATGTTGATGGAGGAGAAGCCGTCGGCGAGCGAGGCCAGCGTGGCGGAAGAGACGTTCAGCACGCCGTCGCCCGGTGTGCCCGCGCCACCGCCGACGTGGATGTCGTGGCCGGGGTTGAGGGCCTCGAAACCGATCTGACCGGTGCCGGAGACGGTGCCGCCGAAGTTCACCTCTTCGGCCTTGAGCGTGAGCTTGTTGTCGGCCGCGTTCATGCCCTGGAGGAAGCTCAGCGAGCTGCCTTCGAGCGTCTTGCCATTGAACAGGGACGTGGTGGAAATGTTGTCCAGCGTCAGCGTCGCGCCCAGCGCCCGGCCGCCGCTGGCATCCCAGCTGCCCGAGACGAAGACGAAGGCGTAGGTGCCGGCGGTCTCCACGGTCGTGCTGGCCGTCTGCCAGCCGGTGGAGGACCAGGCGTTGGCGCCGGTGGCGTTGAGAATCACCTGCGTCTCGCCGGTCTTCACGTTGAGCAGGTAGCCGAACACGTCGTAGGCGTCCGAGCTGCCGGCCGCGTTCCACTGGAAGCTGACCACGTCGCCCTTGGCCAGGGCGATGGTGCTGTCGCTGGTGACGTAGCCGCCGCGCACGATGCAGTAGCCGGTGGCGCACTGCTGGGTGCTGCTGAGTTGCAGGCCCTGGGTGCGGTTGGCACCGTTGTTGGAGACGCCGGAGGTGAAGGTGCCGGAGGAGCTGACGTTTTCGCCGCTGGAGGTGGCGGGGCCGCTCGGGTCGTTCGGCGTGAGGTGGCCGCGCACGGTGGAGCCACCGTTCATGTAGACGCGCTGGTCGTGGATGCTCCAGCCGGTGGTGCCGTTCTCGAAGCCGGCGTTCAGGAACTCGGCCGCGCCCAGCACCACGGGCGAGTCGTACACCTGCTCGCCGAAGGTGCGCACGATGCCGCCGTTGATGTGCGTGGCGCCGGTGGGGGCGGTGGTGACGTACAACGAAGCAAGCGGGTTGGTGCCACCCACCTGGTCACCGAAGACGATGCTGCCCGTACCGGTGTTGGTCAGCGTGAGGCGGCTGGCGTTGCCCGCGCCCGCGGTGGCCGAGTCCACGTACTTGGCGAAGTAGATCTCGCCGCCCTGGCTGGCGATGGTGATGTGGCCGTCGAGCTTGACGTCGCCATTGAAGATGAAGCTCAGGTCCGAGGTGGAGCCGATGTTGCCCTGCAGCACCAGCTGGTCCGCGCTGAGGATCAGCGAGCGGCCGCTGCCGCCGGTGTTGATGTAGTCGCTGGTCCAGGTGATGGTGTCGTCGGCCTGGATGCTGACGTTGGTGCCGCCCGCGAGCGCGGTCTCGATGTCGTCGAGGCCCACGTTGGTGCCGCCGATCGCGCCTGCGCCGGCGGCGATGGTGACGTTGGTGGGGTCGATCAGCCACAGGCCGCCGTTGCCCTTGGGGGCGGCGGCATCGGCCGCGCGGCTCACCGAGAGCGTGGCGCCGCTGGTTTCGATGCGGCCACCGTTGCCGCCTTGCGCGCCGCCGCGCGCCTTGAGCACGCCCGCGACCTCGGTGCGGCCGCCGGCCGCGTGGATGTCGGACCAGGCGACCACGGTGCCACCGTGGCCGTTCTGCGTGGCGGAGGCGTCGAGCAGGGCGCCCGAAGCCACCACGGTGTGGCGTGCCTGCTTGATGCGGTTGTCCTTGCCTTGCCAACTGCCGCCGACATAGATCTGGCCGCCGCCGGTGGCGCCGGTGGCGTCGATCACCGCGCCGTCGGCGATGGTGACCGTGTCGCCGGTGACGATGGCCTTGCCGGCCTGGCCTTGCGGCGCGGAGACGTCGATGCGGCCCGAGACATGCACGCCGCCCTGTTCGGCGACCAGGCTCACCACGCCGTCGGCGCCGACGCCGAGCGAGCGCGCCTCGATCAGGCCGCTGCTGTTGATCACGGTGGCGGTGAGGCTGTCGATGGCGCGCGCGGTCATGAGCACGGTGCCGCCGTTGGCGTGGATGGCGCCGCCGTTGTCGATCAGCGCGCCCAGCGCGCCGCCGTCGACCTCGACCTGCACCGGGCCGCCCAGGTCGAGCCGCACGGTGCTGCCTGCGGCGAGCACCACGCTGCCGCGTTCGGCCGAGAGTTGGCCGTCGTTCACGATGCGCGCCGCGACCAGCGCGACGTGCGCACCCGAGGCGGCCGAGATCTGGCCCTGGTTCACGATGGCGGCGGCGCTGTCGCCGCTGAAGTGGTAGCGGCCCGCGAGGAAGTCTTCGGTGCTGATGTTCAGCGTGGAGGCCACCAGAGAGCCCACGTTCACCTGCGCGGTGGGCGAGAAGAGCACGCCGTTGGGGTTGACCAGGAACACCTGGCCATTGGCGTTCAGCGCGCCCTGGATCACCGACACGTCGGGTCCGAGCACGCGGTTGAGCGCGACCGAGGCCGCGCCGGGTTGCACGAAGTTGACGCTGTGACCCTGGCCGATGGAGAAGCTGTTCCAGTCGATGGCGAGCTTGTCGCTGGCCTGCTGGATGGTGAGCACGTTGCCGGCCTGCTGCAGGCTGCCCTGGCCGGCGGTGACGGTGCCGCCGGTGGGCAGGCCGCCGGCCACGGCGGCCAGGGGCGCGAGCAACAGGGCGCCGGCCACGCGGGAGGCGCCGCGCTTGCCGCGCGCGCTGGCGACCTCGCTCACAACGGTCCATGCGTTGATGGCGTGGTTCCAGATGGTGGTGTAGATGCGGTTCATGGCGTTGTCTTGTTTTCTTCTTCAGTCGCCCTCGGTTCGAAGACCGTGAGAGGGCCGGTGCGGCCCGGACACCTTGCATGCCGGGGGACGCCGATGGATATGGATTGCGGTCTGTCGAGCAGGCCGCGCGGATGATGGAGCTGTTGCTATAGAAATTGCTCTCGGGGCAGTATCGACCGGGCCTTGATGTTCTTGAGGCCCGAATAACGGGGGATTGGGGTGCTTGTTCGGTTCGCTGCGCTATCGTTCACACGAACCCTGTTTTTCTTGCCATGGAGCACCTATGCCATCTCATCCCGATTCCGAATTCGAGCGCGGCCTGGCCACGCGCAGGCAGGTCATGGGCGATGCCTTCGTGGACAAGGCCTTCGGCGACATGACGGCCTTCACCGAACCGATGCAGCAGCACATCACCCGCAAGGCCTGGGGGGACGTGTGGCAGCGCGAGGGGCTCGATCTGAAGACCCGCAGCCTCATCACCGTGGCCATGCTCACGGCGCTGGGCAAGCAGCACGAGCTCAAGGGCCATGTGCGCGGCGCGCTGAACAACGGCGCCACGCCCACCGAGCTGCAGGAGGTGCTGCTGCACGCCGCCGTGTACTGCGGCGTGCCGGCGGCGGTGGAGGCGTTTCGCACGGCGGCCAGCGTGGTGGACGGCGAGAAGGCCTGAGTGCCGATGCGGCGCTACGATCGGGGGTTTCTTCACCATCCCCTACGGAGTTCCGTCATGACCGCTTACCGTCTCTCGCTGGTCCGCCGCGCCCTGTTGGCCGCCGGCCTGGTCTGCTCCCTCGGCCTGGCCCAGGCGCAGTCCACCACCCGCATCCTGGTGGGCTTCCCGCCCGGCGGCGGCACCGACGCCATCGCCCGCATCCTGGGCGAGCGCCTGCAGCAGGACCTGGGCAGCCCGGTGGTGGTGGACAACAAGCCCGGCGCGGGCGGGCAGCTGGCCGCTCAGGCGCTGAAAGCCGCGCCGGCCGACGGCCACACCCTGTTCCTCAGCCACGACCACAGCATCACCATCCTGCCCATGGTGACCAGGAACCCGGGTTACGACTCGGCCAAGGACTTCGTGCCGGTGGCGGGCTTCGCGACCTTCGTCAACGCCTTCGCCGTCTCCAACGGCACGCCCGCGCAATCGTTCAAGGCCTATGTGGATGGCGTGAAAGCGGCGGGTGGCAAGGGCTCGGTGGGCATTCCCGCGCCCGCCTCGGTGCCGCAGTTCCTGGTGCAGGTGATCGCCAAGCAGAACGGCCTGGACCTCGTGGCCGCGCCCTACCGGGGCAGCGCGCCCATGATGTCGGACATGCTGGGCAACCAGATCCCCGCCGGCGTGGCCTCCATTCCCGACTTCATCGAAAACCACAAGGCCGGCAAGCTGCGCGTGGTGGCGGTGATGGGTTCGCAGCGCCAGGCCGCCATGCCCGAGGTGCCCACCTTCTCCGAACTCGGCCTCAAGGGTTTCGAGGACGTGCCGTACTACGGTCTGTTCGCGCCGGCCGGCACACCCAAGGCCGCGCTGGACCGCATTGCCCAGGCGGTGCAGAAGGCGATCGCCCAGCCCGACGTGCGCGAGAAGCTCACCGCCATGGGCCTCACCGTGGGTTTCATGACCGGCGAACAGCTGGGCGCGCGCGAGCAGGCCTATGGCAAGGTGTGGGCGAAGATCATCCAGGACAGCGGCTTCCAGCCACAGTGATCTGGCGCCGGATCGGGCTTAGCCCGCCAGCAGGCGCTGCATCAGGTCCGGCGTGCTGTGGGCCTGGTACTTGCGCATGAGCCGCGCGCGGTAGATCTCCACCGTGCGGTGGCTGATGTCCAGCGCCTTGCCGATCTGCTTGCTGGTCAGGCCATCCATGAGAAAGGCCGCCACCTCGCGCTCGCGCGGTGTCAGCTCGGCCTTCACGGTGCGCGTGGAGCTGAGGTCTTCGAAGCTCCAGATGCCGGCGGCGTGCGGCGCGTCGCGGTTCAGCGCGCGGCCGGTCACGTGGCACCAGAAGGTCTCGCCCTGCAACTGCCCGCCCACGCGCTTCATGATGCGGTTGTCCGAGTAGGTGCCGCTGCGGCCCAGCAGGGGCGCCATGCGCTCGCCGATGCGCTCGTACTCGTCGGCGCTGGGATAGAGGATCTGGAAGCTCTGGCCCACGAGCTGCTCGCGCGTGGCGCCGAACATCTCGCACAGCACCTGGTTGCAGTCGACCATGATGCGCTGCCGGGACAGGGCCAGGCCCACGGGGGCGAGGTCGAAGGCGAGGCGGTAGTCGATCTCCATGGCGTATCAGGCTTCGGGTTTGGCTTTACGAAATACTACGTATGTGGTTACGTAGTATCGTAGCGGCTTCCACGGTCCAACCCAGGAGACACCGACGTGAACAAGATTTTCCCGAACGCGGACGCCGCGCTCAAAGGCATCGTGGCCGATGGCCAGTTGCTTGCCGTCGGAGGCTTCGGCCTTTGCGGCATTCCCGAGGCCCTGATCGATGCGCTGCGCGACAGCGGCGCGAAGAACCTCACCGTGATCTCCAACAACGCGGGCGTGGACGGCTTCGGCCTGGGCAAGCTGCTGGAGACGCGCCAGATCAGCAAGATGATCTCGAGCTACGTCGGTGAGAACAAGGAGTTCGAGCGCCAGTACCTGGCCGGTGAACTGCAACTCGAATTCACGCCGCAGGGCACGCTGGCCGAGAAGCTGCGTGCCGGCGGCGCGGGCATCCCGGCCTTCTTCACCAAGACCGGTGTGGGCACCCTGGTGGCCGAGGGCAAGGAGCTGCGCGAGTTCGACGGCGAGACCTACGTGATGGAGCGCGCGCTGGTGCCCGACGTGGCCTTGGTGAAGGCGCACCGCGCCGACAAGTCCGGCAACCTGCAGTTCCGCCTGACCGCGCGCAACTTCAACCCCGCCGCGGCCATGGCCGGCAAGATCTGCGTGGTCGAGGTGGAGGAAATCGTCGAGACCGGCGCGATCGACCCGGACCAGATCCACCTGCCCGGCATCTACGTGCACCGCATCGTGCACAACGCCCACCCCGAGAAGCGCATCGAGAAGCGCACCATCACCGAGAAAGCTGGAGCCTGACCATGCCCTGGACCCAAGACCAAATGGCCGCGCGCGCGGCGCAAGAACTCGAAGACGGTTTCTACGTGAACCTCGGCATCGGCATCCCGACGCTGGTTGCGCAACCACACCGGCACCAAGGAAGTCTGGCTGCAGAGCGAGAACGGCATGCTGGGCATCGGCCCGTTCCCGACCGAAGACCAAGTCGACGCCGACCTGATCAACGCCGGCAAACAGACCGTGACCACGCTCCCGGGCTCCAGCATCTTCGGCAGCCACGACAGCTTCGCGATGATCCGCGGGGGCAAGATCAACCTCTCCATCCTGGGCGCGATGCAGGTCAGCGAGAAGGGCGATCTGGCCAACTGGATGATCCCGGGCAAGATGGTCAAGGGCATGGGGGGCGCGATGGACCTCGTGGCCGGCGTCAAGCGCGTGATCGTGCTGATGGAGCACGTCGCGAAGAAGAAGGATGGCACCGAGGACCTGAAGATCATTCCGTCCTGCACCCTGCCGCTGACCGGCGTGGGCGTGGTCGATCGCATCATCACCGACCTGGGCGTGATGGACGTGACGCCGCAAGGCCTCAAGCTGGTGGAAATGGCCCCGGGCGTCACGCGCGAGTTCATCCAGTCCAAGACCGGCGTCACGCTGGTCTGATACCCCTGGCGGGTATACTCCCGCCTGCACCCGTCATTGGGGAGTAGCCGCTCTGCGCCCTGCAGAGGTCCGCGTCAACACACTTGGCCCCCACGGCCATGGCGCAGACAGCTTCCAGCCTGGCAAGACCTTTGACCACACTGCCTCCGGATGGGCCGGGGATGCCGTGTGGTCTTCTGTCTTTTGCCGGCCCTCGGAGCATTCTCTTGGAAGCATTCCTGATCTCGACGGGCATCGTCGCCCTCGCCGAAATGGGCGACAAGACCCAGTTGTTGTCCCTCGTCCTCGCCGCCCGCTTCAAGCGCCCCTGGCCCATCGTCTGGGGCATCCTGGTTGCGCACCCTGCTCAACCACGCCCTCGCGGGCGCTGCCGGCGCCTGGATCATGGCCGCCGTGGGCCCGAACGTGATGCGCTGGGTGCTGGGGGTCTCCTTCATCGCCATGGCGGGGTGGATGCTGATTCCCGACAAACTGGACGACGAAGACGCCGTGCCCAAGCGGCAGATGGGCGTGTTCGTCGCGACGCTGTGGGCCTTCTTCCTGGCCGAGATGGGCGACAAGACACAGATCGCCACCGTGGCGCTGGGCGCGCAGTACGAACCCCTGATCGCGGTGGTGATCGGCACCACCTTCGGCATGATGCTGGCCAACGCGCCGGTGGTGTTCTTCGGCGAGGCGATCACGCGGCGCGTGCCGATCAAGATCGTGCACATCATCGCCGCGCTGATCTTCGCGGTGCTGGGCGTGCTGGCCCTGATGGGCGTGGGCGCGTCGATGACCGGCTGACCGGTCCGGCCGGGGCGCTAGAATGGCGGCCTGCTGCGGGTGTAGTTCAATGGTAGAACGGCAGCTTCCCAAGCTTCATACGAGGGTTCGATTCCCTTCACCCGCTCCACCTCTGGACTCCCCCTTCACCGGCACCATCGCTGCGCGTGCGGCGCCTGTGGCGGCGCGGTTTCATCATGAACGAGCCATCAGCCCACACCGCCCCCCAATGGGAGCCCGCCGCGCGAGCCGAAAGCCTCTCGTGGTCGATCGTGCGGCAGATCCGCGATGCGCTCTTCTCGGGAAAGCTCAAGGCCGGCGAGTTCATCGGCAGCGAAATCACCCTGGCTCAGCAGTTCGGCGTGAGCCGGATCGCGGCGCGCGATGCGCTGCGTTCGCTGATCGCCATGGGCGTGGTGGAAGTCCGCATGGGTTCCCGGGGTGGTGCCTGGGTCGCGATGGGCAACTCCGATCGCCTGGTCGATTCGCTGGCCGTTCAGCTCCATCTCATCGGTTTGACCGCGGCGGAGATGCTCGAAGCGCAGAGCATCACGAGCATCGCCTCGGCCGAGCTGGCCGCAGGCCGCGTGACCCCGGAGGATGCCGCGCGGATGGAAGAGGCGGCGCAGGCCACCGAGGCGGCCGCGGGTGACCCGCACGCGTTCACGGAAGCGTCCATGCGGTTCCGCGAGGCCATCGTCAACGCCTCCAAGAACCGCGTCCTCATCGCCCAGTACCGGGCCTTCGGATCGGTGCTCGGCCCCTTGCTCGAAGCCAACACGACCGCGGCGGCCACCCGCCGGATCATCCAGTCCAACGCCCGCCTGCTTCAGGCCATCGTCAATGGGGATGCGGTGGCCGCAGGTGAGCTGATGCGCGAGCGCGAGTCCGGCATCCGGATGCGCATCCTGGGCTCGGGTCCGGCCGCCACGGCCGAGCCGGCGGCTCAAGCCCCGGCCCCCTAGCGCCGGGCGCTTTTTCTTCTTTTTGCCAGAACGGGCGCCTTGGGCGCCCGTTCTCTTTGGTGCGCCTGCGCCGGCACCATCGTGAAAACCCTAATGTATATTACAGATATACAGATTACAGTTCGACCCAAGCCGAGAGACGCCCATGGGGTGTCCGGCGCCAGAGGTCGAGGTGCCGCGTTGGTCCCGATCGCCCGCAATGCCCACGGAAAAAGACATGCTCATTGATGCACACGCGCACGTGACTGCGCCCGATTCGCTGTATGTGTGGAAGGCCGGATTGCTGTCGCACCGCGGCAACCACGGACGCGGATCGCCGAAGGTGAGTGACGACGAGATGCTGGCCGTCCTCCACACGCCGACCTTCGGCACCAAGTCCCACCTGGAACAGTTGAAAGAGCTCGGCACGGACATGCAGCTGATCTCGCCCCGGCCCTACCAGAGCATGCACAGCGAAAGGCCGGCCAAGCTGGTTCACTGGTACACGGAAGAGGTGAACAGCATGATCGGGCAGCAGGCCCGGTTGGTGCCGGGCACCTTCCGGGGGGTATGTGGCCTGCCGCAGGCCTGGGGCGAGCCGATCCAGAACTGCCTGCCGGAGCTGGACCGTTGCGTCAAGGAGCTCGGCATGGTGGCGGCGATGGTGAACACCGATCCCAGCGAGGGGCTGGACACCCAGGCGGTGCCGAATCTCGGCAGCGAATACTGGTACCCGCTGTGGGAGCGCCTGGTCGAACTCGACGTGCCCGCCTACCTGCACTCCGCGGGCTTTCGTTCGGAGCGCAACAGCTACTCGGTCCACTTCATCAACGAAGAGACGATCGCTGTCATGGCGCTGTGCAACTCGCGCGTGTTCAAGGATTTCCCGCGACTGCGCATCGTCGTGTCGCATGGCGGTGGCGCGATGCCGTATCAGGTCGGGCGCTTCCATGCGCCATCGCTGCGCCCGGGTCGGGCACCCGAGCCCTTCCTCGATGCGCTGCGCCGCCTCTACTTCGACACCGTGCTCTATTCGGAAGAGGCCTTGCGCCTGCTGATCAAGACCGTCGGCCCCGAGCGCTGCATCTTCGGCGCCGAGCGCCCTGGCGTCGGCACGGTGAAAGACCCCGCGACCGGGCGCTGGATGGACGACATCCAGCCGCTCATCGAGGGTTTCGACTGGCTCTCTGAAGACGCGAAGCAGGCGATCTTCAGTGGCAACGCGAAGCAGGTCTTCAAGCTGTAGATCCTCTGCGGGAGACACCAGACATGGCAAACATCGTTGGGGGCATTGCGGTCTCCCATGGCCCCCTGTTGTGCACGCCTCCTTCGATCTGGCACCTGCGAGCGGGAGCCGATCAGAAGAATGTGAACCACTGGTATCAGGGCCGGCGCCATCACTACGATGAGCTGCTCGCCGCCAGAGCGCCGGGATTCGGCATGGCCGTGCAGGCAGCGCATCAGGCGCGCGCCTACGCCCAATGCCAGTCGTCGCTGGACCAGCTGGCGGACAAGTTCAAGGCGATGAGGGCGGACTGGGTGATCGTCGTGGGCAACGACCAGCGAGAGGTCTTCCATGACGACATGTCACCCGCGTTGCTGGTGTACACCGGCGAGTCGATTCCCAACATTCCCCTGACCCCGGCGCAGCTGGCCAAGCTGCCGCCCGGCATCGCCGAAGCGGAGGTGGGGCACTGTCCACCGGAGGGGGCGGTGTACCCCGGTCATGCGGCCCAGGCGACGCGCATCGTGGAGAGCCTGAGCGACGCGGGTTTCGATGTGGCGACCTCCGCCCGCCTGCCGTCGACCGCCGATGGACAGCACGGCATTCCCCACGCGTTCGGTTTCGTGTACCGGCGCATCCTGAACGATGCGCCGCCGCCGAGCGTGCCCGTCTTTGTCAACGTGGGTGTCGCCCCCAACCAGGTCAGAACGGGGAGGGCGCTCGCCTTCGGCGCGGCATTGGCCCGGGCGGTGCGCGATCTGCCCGATGCCTCGCGTGTGGTGCTCATCGCCTCGGGGGGGCTGAGCCACTTCGTGGTCGACGAATCGCTGGATCAGAAAGTCCTCCAGGCCCTGAGCCCATTCGATGCCGCATCGCTCCAGTCGATCCCGGAGAGCTGGTTCAACGGGAACAGCGGCGAGATCAAGAGCTGGATGGCGGTGGCTGCGGCCATGAACGAAGCGGGGCTGCGCATCGACATGCGGGACTACACGCCGTGCTACCGGACGCCGGCCGGCACCGGCAGCGGCATGGGTTTCGTGGCGTGGTCCTTGTCAGTGTGAAAGAAGGAAACAGAAGCAATGAATGAAGAACAGAACCGCAGGCTGACGCAGGTCGGCCGCGGAACGCCCATGGGCGAGGTGCTGCGAAGGCACTGGATGCCGATCGCGGGTGCCTCGGAACTCGATGAGAACCCCATCAAGCCGCTGCGGCTGATGGGCGAGGACCTCGTCCTCTACCGCGACCTGAGCGGCAACCATGGCCTGGTCGAGCGGGCCTGTGCGCACCGCCGCGCCGACCTGTCCTATGGTTTCGTCGAGGCCGACGGCATTCGCTGCAGCTACCACGGATGGGCCTTCAATGCCTCGGGCAAGTGCGTGAGCCGCCCGTACGAGGACACCGTCAACCCCGACATCACGAAGCGCGGGCGGATTTGCATCCAGGGCTATCCGGTGAAGGAGAAGGCCGGGCTTCTGTGGGCCTACCTGGGGCCCGCTCCCGCACCGGAGCTGCCCGACTGGGAGCCTTTCAGCTTCGAGAACGGTTTCGTCCAGATCGTGGTATCCGACGTGCCCTGCAACTGGTTGCAGTGCCAGGAGAACTCCATCGACCCCGTGCACTTCGAATGGATGCACAACAACTGGAGCACCCGCCTGAGCGGGCAGACCGGCCCCTACTCGGCGGAACACAAGGAAGTCGCTTTCGAAGAGTTCGACCACGGGCTGGTCTACAAGCGCATCCGCGGCGAGGCCACGAAGGCCGATGCGATGTGGACCGTCGGCCGGGTGTGCCTGTGGCCCAACGCGTTCTTCCTCGGGGACCACTTCGAGTACCGGGTGCCGATCGACGACGAGAACACGCTCAGCATCTCGTGGATCTTCACGCGCCTGCCGCAGGAGGTCGAGTCGTATTCACAGCCCTCGGTGCCGACCTGGCGCAGCCCGGTCAAGGACGACGCCACCGGGCGCTGGGTGACGAGTCACGTGATCAACCAGGACATGGTGGCCTGGGTGGGCCAGGGGGTCATCGCCGACCGGACGAAGGAGACCCTCGGGCTCAGCGACCGCGGCATCGTGATGCTGCGTCGGCGGTTCGAGCAGGACATCGCGGCGGTTGAACGGGGCGAGGATCCGAAAGGCGTCATCCGTGATCCGGCGAAAAACGTCCGGGTTCAGCTGCCCATCGCGGAACGCGAGTTTCTGCTGCGGGGCCTTCCGAGGCAAGTGCTTCTGGCGCACCCCATCTGGCGGCAGCACTACGAAGGGTTCCGCTTTGCCTATGGCCAGCCCGAGTCGGTCCGCCAGGCTTTCCGGGAGGCGGCAGGCCTATGAACACGCTGAGCACCATCCAGAAGGCATGCGTGGCGCGCCTGCGGCGCATCGACGTCTGCGCGCTGTCCGACGCCCTCGACAAGCTGGGGCGCGCGGGCGCCGTCACCGGCATCCCGCAGCGCAGTGGTCAGGGGCGCATCGCCGGGGTCGCTGTCACGATGAAGGTCGGTCCAGGCCAGCCACCCCCGGGTGAGCCACGGCATCTGGGTTGCACCGCCATCGAACTCTCGGGGCCGGACCAGGTGATCGTGGTCGAGCAGCGTTCCGGCGTCGAGGCCGGCTGCTGGGGCGGGCTGCTCACGCTGGGCGCCAAGGTGCGCGGCGTCGAGGGCGTCATTGCCGATGGCCCACTTCGGGACGTGGACGAGGCCATCGCCTACGGTTTCCCCATCTTCAGCCGCAGCCTGACCTGCCTGACGGCCCGGTCGCGCGTCGTCGAGCTGGGCACTCAGCTGCCGGTGGCGCTGGGGAATGTCTCGGTCCAGCCGGGTGACTACGTGGTGGCCGATCGCAGTGGTGTGGTCGTCATTGCGGCGGCAAGCATCGAGGAGGTGCTCGACACCGCCGAAGCCATCGCGCGGCGCGAGGGCGGCATGGCCAAGGCCCTCCAGGGGGGAACCCCGATCAGCCAGGTGATGAATCGCGACTACGAACAGATGCTGGAGAACAAGCGATGAACGACGATCCCCATGTGCAACGCGCGGCCCGGCTGGACACGGCCGCCCTCAGTGACGCTCTCGACAAGCTGGGCATCGTCTGCCAGTGCCATCGCGTCAAGCCGCGAGACCCTTCCTTTCGCATGGCCGGCCGGGCGTGGACCCTGCTGTACGGCCCTGCGGGCAGCCCACCTGGCACCGTCGGAGACTACATCGACGATGTGCCCCCTGGCAGCGTGATCGTGCTGGACAACGGCGGCCGCGACAACGCCACCGTGTGGGGCGACATCCTGACCGAGATTGCGCATCGGCGGGGCATCGCCGGGACCGTGATCGACGGCATCTGCCGCGATGTCGCGCTCTGTCTGGAACTGAACTACCCGGTCTTCTCCAAGGACCACTGGATGCGCACCGGCAAGGACCGTGTGCAGGTCGAGGCCACGGGCGTTCCCGTCAATGTCGGCGATGCCCGTGTGAGCCCGGGTGACATCGTGAAAGGCGACGCGGATGGCGTCGTGATCATTCCGAAGGAGCACGAGGCACGGGTCCTGGACACCGCCGAAGCCATCGACTCGGCCGAGGCGCGCGTGCGCGCGGCGGTGCGGGGTGGCATGCGCCTGGACGAGGCGCGCAAGGCCCATGGGTACCACCAGTTGCAGACGAGGGCATCGTGATGCAGCGGCACGACCCTTCCACCACGACGCGGGACGCGGTCCGGCTGCCGGCGCCCGTCCTCGCGCGAGCGCAGGCCGCATCGTCGGCCACGCTGCACGAGGCCGCGCGAAAGATCGGTGCCCTGCCTTCCCAGATCCAGGCGCTCGCGCCCGGGTTTCGCTGCGCGGGATCGGCCCTCACCGTGCATTCCCCGCCGGGGGACAACCTCTGGCTGCATCGCGCGCTCGAGCGGGTCCAGCCCGGCGATGTGATGGTGGTGTTCGCGGGCGGTGCCCACGAGCATGGTTATTGGGGCGAGATCATGGCGACGATCGCCAAGGCCCGAGGCCTGGCCGGCCTGGTGATCGACGGCTGCGTGCGCGATGGCGATCTGCTGCGGGAGATCGGCGTGCCCACGTTCAGCCGCGGTCTCTGCATCCGGGGGACGGGCAAGGATTTCGGCGCCGTCGGCTGGATCAATCACCCGGTTCTGATCGGCGACGTGGTCGTGAACGCTGGCGATCTGATCGTCGGTGACGGCGATGGGGTCGTCTCCATTCCTCATTACATGGCCGGGGCGGTCCTGGACGCGGGGGCGCAACGCGATGCCGAAGAAGCCGAGTTCGTCCAGCGGCTCCAACGAGGAGAGAGTACCTTGTCGATTTACGGATGGCGTTAGGCGCCCGCGCAAGCCCAGGCAGATGGACGGTAAAACCAGGAGACAAACCCCATGAACATCCCTCGACTCGACCGACGCACCGCGGTCATCGGCCTGCTGGCCGCCGCCACCACCCCATGGGCGATGGCCCAGGCCGAGACAGCGGGCAACTATCCCGCCAAGACCCTCAAGATGGTCGTGCCCTACAGCCCGGGGTCCGTGACGGACACCCTGGCCCGCATGGTGTCGGAGCGGCTGTCGCAACGCCTGGGGCAGCCGGTCATCGTCGAGAACCGCCCCGGTGCGAGCGGACAGATCGGCACCGCGGCGGTCGCCGCCGCCGCGCCGGACGGGTACACCATGATGCTGGCGCCACCCACGCACATCATCAACTCGGTGCTGCGCAAGATGCCTTACGACCCGATCAAGAATTTCGATCCGGTCATCCAGATCGCCCGCTCGAACCTGGTGCTGGTGGTGAACGCCGCGACACCGGCGAACAACCTGAAGGAGTTGGTGAGCTATCTGAAGGCGCAGGGCGACAACGCCACCTACGCTTCGGCGGGGCAGGCCTCGACCCTGCACCTCTACACCGCCCAGCTGCAACAGGTGCTGGGCACCAGCATGCGGCACGTCCCGAGCAAGGGCGTGCCCGGCGCCATCATGGACGTGGTTCAGAACAGCGTCACGGTGGTGCTCGCCCCGATGGAGAACGCCGTTCGCCTGATCAAGAGCGGCCACCTCAAGGCGATGGCGCAAACCGGCAAATCGCGCTTCGCCGAGATTCCCGATGTGCCGACGTTTGCCGAGGCCGGCCTCTCCAGCGTTCACAGCGAACTCTGGTACGGCCTCTTTCTGCCTGCGGGCACACCCAAGCCCATCCTGGCGAAGCTGAACAGGGAAGTCGCCGCGGTGCTCGCCATGCCGGAGGTGAAGACGCAGCTCCTCACGGCCGGCACGGAGCCGGTGGGGGGGTCACCCGAGCAACTGGCGGCGCTGTGCCGCAGCGAGCTCGCGATGTGGACCGACGTGGTCAAGCGCAACGGCATCAAGGCCGACTGACGCGTGGCGCCTCCGCAGGACGACGCTCAGAACCCCACCGCCTGCCCGTCGCGCCGCGCATCGCTCGCGGCCACGTAGCCGTCGGCCATGTCGTCGCTCAGGCGCGCGATGAACTGGCCGCTGCCGAAGTCGAGGTAGGTGTCGGCGGTCGGCTCGAAGCGGTGGCCCAGCGCCTTGAGGCCGTCGCGCAGCGCGGGCGCCATGGTGGATTCGAAATCCACGTCCAGGCCTTTGCCCCATTTCCAGCGCGGTGCGTCGCACGCGGCCTGGGGCTGCTGGCCGTGCACCAGCATGCGCACCAGCGTCTGCACATGGCCTTGCGGCTGCATGTTGGCGCCCATCACGCCAAAGCTCATCACACCCTGGCCCTGCCGCGTGAGGAAGCCCGGGATGATGGTGTGGAAGGGCCGCTTGCCCGGTGCGACCTGGTTGGGGTCGCGCATCCTGCATCGTGAAGCCGTGGCCCCGGTTCTGCAGGCTGATGCCCCAGCCGGGCACGACCACGCCGCTGCCGAAACCCAGGTAGTTGGACTGGATCAGGCTGACCATGCGGCCTTGCGCATCGGCGGCGGTGAGGTAGACCGTGCCACCGCGCGGCGGGTGGCCCGCGCCGGGGTGAATGGCGCGTTTCGGGTCGATGAGCCTGGCGCGGTCGCGCAGGTAGCCCGGGTCCAGCAGGTCGGCGGCGCGCACCTCGGTCATGAAGCGCTCGTCGGCGACCCAGCGGTAGGTATCGGCGAAGGCGAGCTTGACGGCCTCGATCTGCAGGTGCTGGCCTTCGATGCTGTCCGGCCCGTAGCGGCCGATGTCGAGCTGTTCGAGCATGCCCAGCGCCATGAGCGCGGCGATGCCCTGGCCGTTGGGCGGCAGTTCGTGCACCGTGTGGCCGGCGAACGCCATCTCGATGGGCTTGACCCACTGCACCTCGTGCGCGGAGAGGTCGCTGGCGCGCAGTTGCGCGCCGTGTTCGCGCGCGAAGGCATCGATGGCGGCGGCGATCTCGCCCCGGTAGAAGGCTTCGCCGCGCGTCTCGGCGATGCGGCGCAGCGCGCGGCCAGCCTCGGCGAAGCCGAAGCGCTCACCGGGCAGCGGCGCACGGCCACGGGGCATGAAGGCCTGCGCGAAACCGGGCTTGTCCTGCAGCAGAGGCACGGCCAGGGCCCATTTGTGCGCGATGACGGGCGCCACCGCGAAGCCGCTTTCGGCCAGCTCGATGGCCGGCGCCATCAGGTCGGCGAAGGGCAGGGCGCCGAAGCGCTCGGACAAGGCGGCCCAGCCGGCCACCGCGCCGGGCACGGTCACGGCATCGAAGCCGCGCAGCGGGATCTGGCCGTTGTGCTTGTTCTCGAAATAGGCCTTGCTCCAGCCCGCGGGCGCCACGCCCGAGGAGTTCATGCCGTGCAGTTGCTGACCGTCCCAGACGATCGCGAAGTTGTCGCTGCCCAGGCCGTTGGAGATGGGCTCCACCACGGTGAGGGCGGCGGCGGCCGCGATCGCGGCGTCCACCGCGTTGCCGCCCTTGAGCAGCATGCGCAGACCGGCCTGCGCGGCCAGGGGCTGCGAGGTGGCGACCACGTTGCGCGCCATGAGCGGGCTGCGGATGGTGGGGTAGGGGTGGCTCCAGTCGAACTGCATGGGGTGGGGGTCTCTCAGGTGGGAATCACTTGAGGATATCGCCGACGCAGAGGTACTTGATTTCCACGTAGTCGTCCATGCCGTGGTGCGAGCCCTCTCGGCCCAGGCCGGACTGCTTCACGCCGCCGAAGGGCACGTGTTCGGTGGCCAGGATGCCGACGTTGATGCCGACCATGCCGTACTCCAGCGCCTCGCTCACGCGGAAGATGCGGCCGACGTCGCGGCTGTAGAAGTAGCTCGCCAGGCCGAACTCGGTGGCGTTGGCCGCGTCGATGGCTTCCTGCTCGGTGTGGAACCTGAACACCGGCGCGAAGGGGCCGAAGGTTTCCTCCTTCGCGCACAGCATGTCGGCCGTCGCGTCGGCCACCACGGTGGGTTCGAAGAACTGGCCGCTGCCCAGGCTGGCGAGGCGCTGGCCACCGGCCACCACGCGCCCACCCTTGGCCACGGCATCGTCCACGTGGCGCTGCACCTTCACGAGAGCCGCTTCCTCGATCAGCGGGCCCTGGCTCACGCCCTCGCCAAAGCCGTTGCCGACCTTGGCGGTCTTCACCTTGGCGGCGAACTTGGCCACGAAGGCGTCGTAGACGCCGGCCTGCACGTAGAAGCGGTTGGTGCAGACGCAGGTCTGGCCGGCGTTGCGGTACTTGCTGGCGAAGGCGCCTTCCACCGCGCTGTCGATGTCGGCGTCGTCGAACACGATGAAGGGCGCGTTGCCACCCAGTTCGAGCGACATCTTCTTGACCGTGGGCGCGCACTGCGCCATGAGGATGCGGCCGACCTCGGTGGAGCCGGTGAAGCTGATGTGGCGCACCACGTCGCTCGCGCACAGCACCTTGCCCACGGCGATGGACTGTTCGGCGTCGGCGGTGAGGATGTTGAACACCCCGGCCGGGATGCCGGCGCGGATGGCCAGTTCGGCCGCGGCCAGCGCGGTCAGCGGCGTGAGTTCGGCCGGCTTGATGATCACGGGGCAGCCGGCGGCCAGCGCGGGCGCCACCTTGCGCGTGATCATGGCCAGCGGGAAGTTCCAGGGCGTGATGGCCGCGCACACGCCGATGGGCTGCTTGAGCACCATCAGGCGGCGGTTGTTGTCGAAGGTGGGCAGGGTTTCGCCGTTGACGCGCTTGGCCTCCTCGGCGAACCATTCCACGAAGCTCGCACCATAGGCCACCTCGCCCTTGGCCTCGGCCAGGGGCTTGCCCTGTTCGGCGGTCATGAGGGTGCCCAGGTCGTCCTGGTTCGCCATCAGCAGGTCGTACCACTTGCGCAGGATGTGGCTGCGTTCCTTGGCGGTCTTGGCCTTCCAGGCCGGCCAGGCGGCGTTGGCGGCGGCGATCGCGGCTTCGGCATCTGCGGGGCCCAGGTTCGCCGACGTCGGCCAGCTTGTGGCCGGTGGCCGGGTCGTGCACGTCGAAACGGCGGTTGCCGGCAACCCACTGGCCGTTGATCAGGGCGTCGGTCTTGAGCAGGCTCGGGTCCTTGAGCAGGGCCAGGGGGGAGGTCTTCATGTCCATGGGTGTTGTCTCCGTCGGTGCGGTGCGCGGGAAGGGGTGATCGGGATTTATTTAACTTGTTAAATTAATCGCCGCCGATTGTGCCGCCGAAAGGCGTTCCAGCATAGCCCCCGGTCTTTTCCGGGGCGGTGCCGCCCGCGACGCGGCGGGCCGATCCACCCGATTTCGCCGCCCGCGCGCCGGGGTCGGCCCGCATGTTGGAAAATAGCGGGTTCCGCGCGCGCGAGCGCTGCCCCGCATTCAACGACGACCACCCACAAGGCCAACATGACCCGCCCCGCCTCCGTTGCCGACATCCGCAAGAGCTTCCTGGACTTTTTCGCTTCCAAGGGCCACACCGTGGTCGCGTCCAGCCCCCTGGTGCCCGGCAACGACCCGACGCTCATGTTCACCAACTCCGGCATGGTGCAGTTCAAGGACGTGTTCCTCGGCACCGACAAGCGCCCCTATGTGCGCGCGGCCTCGGTGCAGGCCTGCCTGCGCGCCGGCGGCAAGCACAACGACCTGGAGAACGTGGGCTACACCGCGCGCCACCACACCTTCTTCGAGATGCTGGGCAACTGGTCGTTCGGCGACTACTTCAAGCGCGAGAGCCTGAAATGGGCCTGGGAGCTGCTGACCGAGGTCTACCAGTTGCCCAAGGAGCGCCTGCTGCGCACGGTGTACGAAGAGGACGACGAGGCCTACGACATCTGGACGAAAGAGATCGGCCTGCCGCCCGAGCGCGTGATCCGCATCGGCGACAACAAGGGCGGCCGCTACAAGTCCGACAACTTCTGGATGATGGCCGACACCGGCCCTTGCGGTCCGTGCAGCGAGATCTTCTACGACCACGGCCCCGAGATCCCCGGCGGCCCTCCGGGCAGTCCCGATGAAGACGGCGACCGCTTCATCGAGATCTGGAACAACGTGTTCATGCAGTTCAACATGGACGAGACTGGCGCCGTCACGCCGCTGCCCGCCCCCTGCGTGGACACCGGCATGGGCCTGGAACGCCTGGCCGCGATCCTGCAGCACGTGCACAGCAACTACGAGATCGACATCTTCGACGCGCTCATCAAGGCCGCCGCGCGCGAGACGCACATCAGCGACCTGGACAACCCCTCGCTCAAGGTGATCGCCGACCACATCCGCGCCACCGCCTTCCTGGTGAGCGACGGCGTGATCCCCAGCAACGAAGGCCGGGGCTATGTGCAGCGCCGCATCGTGCGCCGCGCCATCCGCCACGGCTACAAGCTGGGCCAGAAGACGCCGTTCTTCCACAAGCTGGTGCCCGACCTGGTGAAGCTGATGGGCGCGGCCTACCCGAACCTGGCGCGCCAGGAGCAGCGCATCACCGAGGTGCTCAAGGCCGAGGAAGAGCGCTTCTACGAAACGCTGGCCAACGGCATGGAAATCCTCGACGCGGCGCTGGCCGGCGGCGAGAAGGTGCTGCCGGGCGACGTGGCCTTCAAGCTGCACGACACCTACGGCTTCCCGCTCGACCTGTCGGCCGACGTCTGCCGCGAGCGCGGCCTGTCGGTGGACGAGGCGGGTTTCCACGCCGCGATGGAAAAGCAGAAGGCCGCAGGTCGCGCGGCCGGCAAGTTCAAGATGGACAAGGCGCTGGACTACACCGGCGCGGGCAACCAGTTCGTGGGCTACGAACAGCTGGAAGCGCCCGGCAAGATCGTCGCGCTCTACTTCGAAGGCACGCCGGTCGCCGCGCTGAACGCCGGCCAGACCGGTGTGGTGGTGCTGGACAACACGCCGTTCTACGCCGAGAGCGGTGGCCAGGTCGGCGACGAGGGCGTCATCACCAGTGGCTCGGCGCGTTTCGCCGTGGGCGATACGCAGAAGATCAAGGCCGACGTGTTCGGCCACCACGGCAGCGTGGAGCAGGGCACGCTCAACGTGGGCGACCACGTGAACGCCCAGGTGAACACCGCGCTGCGCGCCGCCACCGTGCGCAACCACAGCGCCACCCACCTGATGCACAAGGCCTTGCGCGAGGTGCTGGGTGAGCACGTGCAGCAGAAGGGCTCGCTGGTGAACGCCGAGCGCACGCGCTTCGACTTCGCGCACAACGCGCCCGTCACGGACGCGCAGATCCGCCAGATCGAGGCCAAGGTGAACGCCGAGATCCTCGACAACCACGCCACGCAGGCGCGCCTGATGGACATCGAGTCGGCGCAGAAGACCGGCGCGATGATGCTGTTCGGCGAGAAGTACGGCGAGACCGTGCGCGTGCTCGACATCGGCAGCAGCCGCGAGCTCTGCGGCGGCACGCACGTGCAGCGCACGGGCGACATTGGCCTCTTCAAGGTGGTGGGCGAAAGCGGCGTGGCCGCGGGCGTGCGCCGCATCGAAGCCATCACCGGCACGAACGCGCTGGCCTACCTGCAGTCGCTGGAAGACACGGTGGCGCAGGCGGCGGGCGTGCTCAAGGCGCCCACGGTCGAGCTGAACGCGCGCATCGGCCAGACGCTGGAGCAGGTCAAGGCGCTGGAGAAGGAAGTGGCCGCGCTCAAGGGCAAGCTGGCTTCGAGCCAGGGCGACGAGCTGGTGGCGCAGGCGGTGGACGTCAAGGGCATCAAGGTGCTGGCCGCCGTGCTCAACGGCGCCGACGCCAAGACCCTGCGCGACACGCTGGACAAGCTCAAGGACAAGCTCAAGACCGCCGCCATCGTGCTGGCCGCCGTGGACGGCGCCAAGGTGCAACTGGCCGCCGGTGTCACCGCCGACAGCATGGGCAAGGTCAAGGCCGGCGAGCTGGTGAACTTCGTGGCCCAGCAGGTGGGCGGCAAAGGCGGCGGCAAGCCCGACATCGCCATGGCCGGCGGCACCGACGCGAGCGGTCTGCGCAAGGCGCTGCAGTCGGTGCAGGGCTGGGTGGCCGAGCGCGTGTGAGCACGCTGAGCCGCCGGCAGGTCCTGGCCAGCGGGCTGGCCGTGGCCCTGGGGCCGGTGGCGGTCGGCGCACAGCCGGCTTTCGAACTGAGCGACTGGCCGCGCGGCATGCCCACGCCGGCGCTGACGACCCTGGACCTGCAAGGCCGGGCCGTGAAGCTCGCCGATTTCAAAGGCCGCGCCGTGCTGCTCAACTTCTGGGCCAGCTGGTGCGAGCCCTGCCGCACCGAAATGCCCATGCTGCAGGACCTGCCCCCGCTGATTGGCGAGGACCGCCTGGCGGTGATCGCGCTCAACTTCAAGGAGCCGCCGCAACGCGCCCTGCGTTTCGTGGAGCAGACCCAGCTGAGCCTGCCGGTGTGGCTGGACCCGCTGGGTGAACACGCGCGCGCCTGGGGCGTGCGGGTGTTTCCGACCACGGTGCTGATCGATCGCCAGGGCCGCGCGCGCCAGCGCGTGCGGGGCGAGGTCGACTGGAGCGGCCGCGAGGCGCTGGGCTGGGTGGATCGTTTGCTCATGCTCTGACCCCGTCCCATAATTCCTGTCCCCCCTTCCGGAGTGCCCTTCATGACCCCCGATCGCCGCCGCTTCCTGCAGCGCGCCGCCACCTCCGTGGCCGCCGCATCACCGCTGTTCCATGCCACAGGGGCCCTGGCCCAGGCCAACCCGGCACCACCGCGCGAGTTCAACCCCCAGCCCGGCGCCTGGCGCACCTTCGATGTGACCACCCGGGTGGACATCGAGTTGCCCGGGGCGCTTCCCAGGTCTGGTTGCCGCTGCCCTCGGTCGAGAGCGACTGGCAGAAGTCCTTCACCAGCGACTTCCGCACCAACGGCACCGCGCAGCTGACCGAAGAGCGGCACTACGGTGCCCGCATGCTGCACGTGACGTTCGCCGAAGGTGGTGGCACGCCTTACGTGGAACTCACCAGCCGCGTGCAGACGCGCAACCGCGCGGCGGATCTTTCGCAGAAAACGGCCAGCACCGAAGACGCCGCCAGCCTGCGCTTCTGGACCCAGCCCACGGCCCTGCTGCCCACCGACGGCATCGTGCGCGAGACCGCGCTCAAGGCCACGCGCGGTGCGCGCACCGACGCGCAGAAGGCGCGCCAGATCTACGACTGGGTGGTGGCGAACACCTACCGCGAGCCCAAGGTGCGCGGCTGCGGCGAAGGCGACATCAAGACCATGCTGGAGACCGGCAACCTGGGCGGCAAGTGCGCCGACCTCAACGCCATCTTCGTCGGCCTGTGCCGCTCGGCCGGCCTGCCGGCGCGCGACGTGTACGGCATCCGCCTGGCGCCCTCGGCCTTCGGCTACAAGGAGCTCAGCGGCAATTCCGCCAGCCTCAAGGGCGCGCAGCACTGCCGCGCCGAGGTGCACCTGGCCGGCCACGGCTGGGTGGCGATGGACCCGGCCGATGTGGCCAAGGTCATGCGCCTGGAGACGCCCGAGTGGATCAAGACCACGCAGCACCCGGTGGTCACGCCGGTGAACCGCGCGCTGTTCGGCGGCTGGGAGGGCAACTGGATGGCCTGGAACATGGCGCACGACGTGAAGCTGCCGCAGGCACAGGGCCCGCAGCTGGGCTTCTTCATGTACCCCGTGGGCGAGACCGGCGGCCAGCGTCTGGATTCCTACGCGCCGGACGACTTCAAGTAC
This sequence comes from Hydrogenophaga sp. UC242_50, assembly GCF_042697355.1. Lineage (NCBI taxonomy): Bacteria > Pseudomonadati > Pseudomonadota > Betaproteobacteria > Burkholderiales > Comamonadaceae > Hydrogenophaga > Hydrogenophaga sp. UC242_50. Next base: position 4,064,561 of record NZ_CP170553.1, on the reverse strand, counting down.
CAGATCACGGCGCGCGAGATCAAGGCCTGACCGTTTCCTGCGGCTCGGGCCAGCTCAGCGATTGCTGGCTGGAAAAGGCCCGTGCTTCGCCTGTCACGGGGTCGGTGAAGGCGATGGCTCGGGCCAGCAGGCGCAGCGGGTTCGAGAAATCCTCGGCTTCGTGTGGCCCGCGCTGCACACTCGGGTAGAACTGATCGCCCACGATGGGTCGGCCCAGCGCGTTCATGTGCACGCGCAGCTGGTGCCGCTTGCCGGTGACGGGCTCCAGGCGGTAGCGCGCCCACGGGCCGTGCATCTCCAGCCGCTCGATGCGCGTCTCGCTGTTGGGCTCGCCTTCGGCCTCGTTCATGCGGAAGAAGGCGTCGTGCGCTTCCTCGATGCGGCTGCGCCGCACCACGGGCCAGGCCTGGGACGCATCGCCGGAGGGGGCGAGCGCTTCGTACACCTTGTGCACCGCGCGGTCGCGGAACAGCGACTGGTAGGCGTCGCGGTCCTGCGGGCGCAGGCTGAACACCACCAGGCCCGCTGTCTCGCGGTCGATGCGGTGGATGGGGCTCAGCGTGTCGATGCCCAGCCGGTTCTTCAGCCGCACCAGCAGGCTTTGCTGCACGTAGCGCCCACCGGGTGTCACCGGCAGGAAATGCGGTTTGTCCGCCACCAGCAGGTGCTCGTCCAGGTGCAGCACGGTTTCCTCGAACGGCACCACGGGTTCGTGGTCGAGTTCGCGGTAGTAGTAGACCCGCACCCCCGGCGTGAAAGCCGCATCGGGTGGCAGGGCCTGGCCCGCGTCGTCAAGCACCTCGCCGCGCGCGAGCCGCTGGCCCCAGGCCTCGCGGCTCACGGCGCTCAGGCGCTCGGCCAGGAAGTCGATCAGTTTCGGCCAGGGCGCGGCCTTGTCGTAGGGCAGGGCGATGCAACTGGCCGACACGCCGTGGCGCGAGGGAATCGCGGGGTTCTTCGGCGGGCGGCCCATGGTGGCCGCGCGTCAGACCCGGCGGAACACCAGGTCCCAGACGCCGTGGCCGAGCTTGAGCCCGCGGTTCTCGAACTTGGTGAGCGGCCGGTAGTCGGGCTTGGGCACGAAGCCGTCGCCACCCGCTTCGGCGGTGTTGCTCAGCAGGGGCTCGGCCTGGAGCACCTCCAGCATCTGCTGGGCGTAGGGTTCCCAGTCGGTGGCGAGGTGCAGGTAGCCGCCTGGCTTGAGGTGGCGCGCGAGGCGGTTCACGAACGGGCCCTGGATCAGGCGGCGCTTGTGGTGGCGGCTCTTGTGCCAGGGATCGGGGAAGAAAATGTGCACGCCATCGAGGCTGGCTTCGCCCAGCATGTGGTCCAGCACCTCCACCGCGTCGTGGCGGAAGATGCGGATGTTCTCCAGGCCTTGCTCACCCACGAGCTTGAGCAGGGCGCCCACGCCGGGCTCGTGCACTTCGCAGCAGAGGAAGTTGTCCTGCGGGCGCACGGCGGCGATGTGGGCGGTGGCGCCGCCCATGCCGAAGCCGATCTCCATGATGAGCGGCGCGGCGCGCCCGAAAGCCGCAGCCGCGTCGAACGCGCCGGGGGCGTAGTTCAGCAGGAAGCGGGGACCATGCTGTTCGAAGGCTCGAGCCTGGCCCGGGCCCATGCGGCCCGCGCGCAGCACATAACTCTTCACCTCCCGCATGAAGGTGGTGTCGGCGGGGGCTGGGCGCGGTTGGGCGTGGCGGGGATCGGTCATCGGGAGCGGTCGGTCGGGGAAGGGGTGGATTTTAGGCGGGCCAGGCCTTCGTCCACGCCGCCAGCAGGTTGGTCACCGTGTCGCGCGCTGGCGTGGGCAGGCCGAGCACTTGGGCGGCCTGCATCAGCGCGGCGGGGGGATCGCTCAGGTCCAGGGCCTGTGCGCCGTTCTGTTTGCTGAGCTTTTCACCGTGGTCACCGAGCACCAGCGGGGTGTGTCGGTAGGCCGGCGTGGGCAGGTCCAGTGCCTGTTGCAGCAGGATCTGGCGCGCCGTATTGTCGACCAGATCTTCGCCACGCACCACGTGGGTGATGCCTTGCGCTGCGTCGTCCACCACCACGGCGAGCTGGTAGGCCCAGAGGCCGTCGGCGCGCTTGAGCACGAAGTCGCCCACCTCGGTGGCCACGTCCTGCGCCTGCGGGCCGAGCTGGCGATCGGTCCAGCGCACTTCGCTGCGCAGGGGCTGCACGGCGAATCGCCAGGCTCTGGCGGGCTTGCCGCGCAGGCCGCCACGCTCGGGCCGGCAGGTGCCGGGGTAGACGGCGCTGTGGTGGCGCTCGCGCACCACACCCTGGGCCTGCAGCGCGGCCTCGATGTCCTTGCGCGAGCAGGCGCACGGGTAGGCGCGGCCCGCGGCCACCAGCCGGTCCAGCGCCTGCTGGTAATGGGCGCCGCGCTGCGATTGCCAGAGCACGGGCTCGTCGCTGACCAGGCCGCAGGTTTCAAGCTGCCTCAGGATGGTGCCGTCGGCACCGGGCACGCAGCGTGGCGTGTCCACGTCTTCCATGCGCACCAGCCAGACGCCGCCGTGGGCGCGCGCATCCAACCAGCTGGCGAGTGCGGCGACCAGCGAGCCCGCATGCAGCGGGCCGGTGGGCGAAGGGGCGAAACGTCCTCTGTACATGGCCGCCATGGCCCGCAGACGCGGAAGACTCAGGCGATGGCGAGCGCCATTTCCAGGCCGGAGACGAAGGCGTCTTCGACGCGGTGGCCCAGGCACCAGTCGCCGCAGGCGCCGATGCCCAGTGCCTTGTCGAGCAGGTGGCTCTGGCCCAGCGGCGTCTGCGTCTGGGCAAAGCGCCAGCGGTGCGCCACGGCATGGGTGGGCGTGGCGCGGATGCCGGTGATTTCGGCAAAGCCCTTGAGCAGCTTGGCCTTGGCGCGCTCGGCGTCGTCTTCCAGGTGCTTGGTGGACCAGGCGGGGCTGGCCTGCACGGTCCAGCGCTCGATGGGGTCGCGCCCGGGCTTGCTGGATTCGCGCGCCAGCCAGCTGATGCGGTGGTGCGTGCTGCGCGCGGCGTTCCACTGCGGGCCGAGGTGCGGCAGGCCGGGCTGCATGGCCTGGGGGTAGGCGACCATCAGCGTCCAGCAGGGCGCCACGTGCACGGGGGTGAGTGCCTTGCGCAACTCGGGCGCGAGGCCGGAGGCCAGCAGCAGGTCGTGGATCTGCGGGTGCGGCATGGCGAGGACCACGCGGTCGAAGCCGCCCAGCACCTGCTGGCCGCCCTGGGCGTCTTCGGCGCGCAGCTGCCATTGTTCGGGATGCAGCGCATCGCGCTCGATGCGGGTCACGCAGGTGTCCAGCAGCGTGCGGGCCAGCAGGCCGCCGTGCAGCTCGGGATGCGCCAGGGGCTGCGCCCAGAGGTTGACCAGGGCGCTCATGCCGGGCGAGGCCACGAAATGCGGTTCGGTGGGGGGCGGCGCGCTGCGCCAGCACGCGGCCGAGTTCGTCGAGCACGCGCACGGTGCTGGCGCTCCAGGGGCGCACGACGGCGGTGGCGTTGCTGCGCAGCGCGGTCTCGAAACGCGCGTCGCGCACGGTGAAGTACTGGGCACCGTGGTCGAAACCGCCGAACTCGGTGCGCCGCGTTGGCGATGCGGCCACCGAACTCACGGCTTCTCTCGAGCAGGGTGACGCGGTGACCCGCCTGCACCAGCGTGCGCGCGCACACCACGCCCGCCATGCCACCGCCGACCACGGCGAAGTGCAGAGGCGTGGCCGCCGCGCCGCGGGCCTTGGAGCGGGTGTTCTTCGTGGCTGGGGCTGCGCGTGGGCTTCTGGTGTTCGTCATGTCTCTTGGCGCGTTGGGTGATGGGTGTGTGGCTGACTGTATCAGTTGCTTCATCGTTCGCGCCGCTTTCCCATGGATCAGATCTGATGGTGGTTGTTCAGCAGCGCGCCGCGCGTCTTGGGATGCTGCAGGCGGTCCAGCCACCACCGCAGCGCGCGGCCGGTGTCGCCCGAGCTGCGGGGCTGGCGCCAGGCATACGAGACGCGCAGCGTGCGGTTGGGCCGCTGCACGGTTTTCACCACCAGCCGCCCGGCGTTGATGAAAGGCTGTGCGAGGGACAGCGGCAGGAAACCCCCACCGAGGCCGCGCAACTGCGCTTCGAGCTTGTGCTGCATGGTCGGCACGGTGAGCACATCTTGCCCCGGCAGCAGGTTGTGCGTGACACCGCGCCCGCGCTGCGTGCTGTCGGCCACGGCCACGGCGCGGTGTTCGCGCAGTTCCTCGTCGCACAGGCTGTGGGTGGCGGCGGCCAGGGCGTGGTGCGGTGCGACCGCGTAGACGAAGCTCAGCGTGCCCATGGGCGCGGACTGGAACTCGGTGAGCGCCATCTCGCTGGGCACGCCCAGGGCGAGGTCGGCCTGGCCGCTCTGCAAGGCTTCCACCGTGCCCGAGAGCGTTTCGGCCCGCAGCTTGAGCCGGGTGGGCGCGCCTTCGGCATAGAAGGCCTCGCAGAGCTCGAACAGGGTGGCGCGCGCGATGATGGCGTCGGCGGCGATGGTGAGTTGCGGTTCCCAACCCGTGCGCAGCGCGCTTGACGCGCTGGGCCACGGCGTCGAGTTCGCTCAGCAGGTATTGCCCGGAACGCAGCAGCTCGGCCCCGGCGGGGGTGAGCACGGCGCGGCGCGCGCTGCGGTCGAACAGCAGCACGTCCAGCGCGTCCTCGATCTGGCGGATGCGGTAGGTCAGGGCGCTGGGCACCATGCCGAGTTCGCGCGCGGCGGCCGCCATGCTACCCAGGCGGGCGACGGCATCGAGCAGGCCGAGGTTTTCAGGAGAGAGGGCGGCCCGGGGGCTGGAAGTGGCGATGGCGGTGACTCTGATCGTTCAAATGATTTGAATGATGCCATCAAAACCGTGCAGTCACAAAGGGGGCTGGTCCGCTCAGAATTCACCCCATGCCAGCCATTCGGGCCGGCCCCACGGAAGATGGAAAGGAATACACCATGCTTCAGATTCGACGCTCCGATGCCCGCGGCTATGCCGACCACGGCTGGCTCAAGAGCCACCACTCGTTCTCCTTCGCCGAGTACTTCGACCCTGCCTGGATGGGCTGGGGCAACCTGCGCGTGATCAACGAAGACCGCATTGCCCCGGGCACCGGTTTCGGCACGCACGGCCACCGCGACATGGAAATCATCAGCTACGTGCTGCAGGGCAACCTGGCACACAAGGACAGCATGGGCAACGTCAAGGGCATTCCGCCCGGCGACGTGCAGCGCATGAGCGCGGGCAGCGGCGTGCGCCACAGCGAGTTCAACCACGCACCCGACGCCACCACGCATTTCCTGCAGATCTGGATCGAGCCCAATGTGACGGGCATCGAGCCGGGCTATGAGCAGAAGGGGTTTGCCGAGGCCGAGAAGCGTGGTCAACTTCGTCTGGTGGCATCCCCCGACGGGGCCGAGGGCTCGGTGACCATTCATGCCGACGCGGCCATGTACGCCGGCCTGCTCGATGGCCAGGAAGCCGCCGAGCTGGCGCTCGACCCGGCCCGCAAGGCCTATGTGCACCTGGTGCGTGGCGCGCTCGACGTGAACGGCCAACACCTCAAGGCGGGGGACGCTGCCGTGCTGGCCGGCGAAAGCCGCCTGCAGCTCTCGAACGGCGATGATGCCGAGGTGCTTGTGTTCGATCTTGCTCCCTGAACGTTTTTTCCATCCTTTCAACTTCCATTTTTTCAAGGACTCACCATGAACGCTCTGCAAAACCCCCTGGCCCTGATCGGCCGCATCCTGCTGGCGGTCCTTTTCGTGCCGGCAGGCTTTGGCAAGATCGCCGGCTTTGCCGGCACGGTCGGCTACGCCACGGCCATGGGCCTGCCTGCGCCGCAAGTGGGCGTGGCGATCGCCCTGGTGATCGAGCTGTTCGGTGGCCTGGCGCTGCTGATCGGCTACCGCACCCGCGTTGCCGCCATTGCCCTGGCCGTGTTCACGCTGGTGGCCAGCTTCTTCTTCCACGCCTACTGGGCCGTGCCGGCCGAGCAGCAGATGATGCAGCAGCTGTTGTTCTTCAAGAACATCGCCATCACCGGTGGCCTGCTCGCCTTCGCCGCCTTCGGCGCCGGTGCCTTCAGCCTCGACGCGCGCCGCCCGGCCGCCTGAGCTTCATTGGGTTTCTCCTTCGCGGCGCCTGGGCGCCGCTTTTTTTTCAGGAACACAAGATGTCCAAAGTTGTCGTGGTCTACCACTCCGGTTACGGTCACACCCAGCGCATGGCGCAAGCGGTCGCCCAGGGCGCCGACGCCGAACTGCTCGCCATCGACGCCGACGGCAACCTGCCCGACGGCGGCTGGGACACCCTCGATGCGGCCGATGCCATCATCATGGGCTCGCCCACCTACATGGGCAGCGTGAGCTGGCAGTTCAAGAAGTTCGCGGACGCCTCCAGCAAGCCCTGGTTCGCCCAGAAATGGAAGGACAAGATCGCCGCCGGCTTCACCAACAGCGCCGGCATGAACGGCGACAAGCTCGCCACGCTGAACACGATGTTCACCCTGGCCATGCAGCACGGCATGATCTGGGTCAGCCAGGGCCTGATGCCCAGCAACACCAAGGGCGCCCAGCGCAACGACGTGAACTACCTCGTGAGCTACAGCGGCGCGATCGCCCAGTCGCCGTCCGATGCCGGTGCGCAGGACATGCTGCCGGGCGACCTGGAGACCGCGCGCCTTTTCGGCGAGCGCGTGGCCAGCGTGGCGGCGCGATTCACGGGCTGAGCGATCCGGCGAGCGTGCCGCGGTCCAGAGGCATCCAGGGCCCGGCTCCGCCGGCCCGAGATGCCGTTCCCCCTCCCAGCGCCGACGGCACGCCGAGGGGGGACGGCGCGTCAGCGGCGCAGTGGGGGCGTACCATCCAGCTCCATGAAGTTCCTCAGCATCATCCCCTGGGCCGACTGGCTGGCCCTGGTCTGCTTTCTGGCCCTGTGGGTCGGCTACGCCTGGTTCGCCCGCGAATGGGGCCGCAAGATGGGTTCGCTGCTCCACACCACCAACCGCTACCGCGGCTACTGGATGACGCAGACCACGGCGCGCGACCCGCGCATGCTCGACGGCCTCATCACCCAGGCCTTGTCGGCCACGCCGACGTTTTTCTCATCCACCTCCATCCTGGTCATCGGTGGTCTGTTCGCCTTGCTCGGCACGACCGACAAGGCGACGGAGTTGATGAGCGAGATCCCGTTCGCCCAGACCACCTCGCTGATCGTCTTCGAGTTCAAGATCCTGGTGATGGTGGCGATCTTCGTCTACGCGTTTTTCCGCTTTTCCTGGTGCATGCGGCAGTACACCTTCGTGGCGCTGGTGATCGGCGCCATGCCGCCGGCCGAGGACTTCGAGGCCGGCAAGCACGACCGCCGGGCCTTCGCGGACCGCGCCGCAGCCATGGTGGGCGCCGCGGCCGACACCTTCAACGACGGCCTGCGCGCTTATTACTTTTCGTTCGCTGCGCTGGCCTGGTTCATCTCTCCGGTGGCGATGGTGGTCGCCACGCTGGCCGTGGTGGGCGATTCTTTACAGCCGGGAGTTCCGCTCCGAGGTGCTGAGCATCCTCAAGGACGAAATGCCACCGCCCGCTTGAGAGGAAGAAGGCCCCGCGCCTTCTAAAATGGCCCGATGTTCACTCATCTGCGCCTGCACACCGAATTCTCCGTCGTCGACGGCACCAACCGCATCGATGACGTGGTGGCCGCGGCCGCCGCCGACGGCCAGCCCGCGCTGGCCATCACCGATCTCAGCAACCTGTTCGGCGCCGTCAAGTTCTACAAGGAAGCCCGTGGCGCGGGCGTCAAGCCCATCATCGGCGCCGAGGTGCTGCTGCAGGGCTTCACCGAAGAAACGCCCGGTGCCATGCCGGGCAGCCAGCAGGCGCCGGTACCGCGTGCGCTGCTGCTGGTGCAGGACAAACAGGGCTACCTGAACCTGAGCGAGCTGCTCGCCCGCGCCTGGACGCGCAACGACGGCCGGGGCCAGGCGCTGGTGCAGCGCGACTGGCTGCAGGAATGCAATGCGGGCCTGATCCTGATCTCGGGCGCGCAGGCCGGCCCGGTGGGCCAGGCGCTGATGCAGGGCGATGCGCAGCGCGCGGCCGACGTGGCGCTGCAGCTCTCCAGCATCTTCACGCACCGTTTCTACATCGAGCTGCAGCGCGCCGGGCGCGTGGACGATGAACGCCACGTGGCGCAGGCCGTGCAACTGGCCGCGCGCCTGCACCTGCCGGTGGTGCGCAGCGCACCCGGTGCAGTTTCTCGAGCCCGACGACTACGAGGCGCACGAGGCCCGCGTCTGCATCGCCGAGGGCGAGATCCTGGGCAACAACCGGCGCGTGCGCCGCTTCACGCGCGAGCAGTATTTCAAGAGCACGGCGCAGATGCAGGCGCTGTTCGCCGACATCCCGTCCGCGCTGGCGAACTCGGTGGAGATCGCCAAACGCTGCAACCTCACGCTCGTGCTGGGCAAGCCGCAGCTGCCCAACTTCCCCACACCGCTGATCGATGGCGTGCCGATGCCGATGGCCGATTTCTTCCGGCAGTCGTCGTTCGAAGGCCTGGAAGAGCGCCTGGCGCACCTGTACCCCGAAACTGCCAAGCGCGACGCCGAGCGCCCGCGCTACGTGGAGCGCCTCGAGTTCGAGATCAACACCATCCTGAACATGGGGTTCCCGGGCTACTTCCTGATCGTGGGCGACTTCATCAACTGGGCCAAGAACAACGGCTGCCCGGTGGGACCGGGCCGGGGCTCGGGCGCCGGCTCGCTGGTGGCCTACGCGCTGAAGATCACCGACCTCGACCCGCTGCAATACAACCTGCTGTTCGAGCGCTTCCTGAACCCGGAGCGGGTGTCCATGCCCGACTTCGACATCGACTTCTGCCAGACCAACCGCGATCGCGTGATCGACTACGTGAAGGACAAGTACGGCAAGGAAGCGGTGAGCCAGATCGCCACCTTCGGCACGCTGGCCGCGCGCGCGGCCATCCGCGACGTGGGCCGCGTGCTCGACTTCTCCTACGGCTTCTGCGACGGCATCTCCAAGCTGATCCCGAACAAGCCGGGCATGTCGGTCACGCTGCAGTACCCGCCGGCGCAGAAGAAGGAAGGCGACAAGAACAACTACGCGATCGAGATGGAGCCGGTGCTGGCCGATCGCATCCAGAAGGAAGACGACGTCAAGACCCTGATCGAGCTGGCGCAGAAGCTCGAAGGCATGACGCGCAACATCGGCATGCACGCCGGGGGCGTGCTCATCGCACCGGGCAAGCTCACCGACTTCTGCCCGCTGTACGCGCAGCCCGGCAGCGAATCGGCGGTGAGCCAGTACGACAAGGACGACGTGGAGGCCATCGGCCTGGTGAAGTTCGACTTCTTGGGACTGGCCACGCTGACCATCCTGGAGATCGCGCGCGAGCTCATCATGAAGCGCCACCCGGGGCAGGAGAACTTCCGTTTCGAGGACGTGCCGCTGAACGACGCGCGCGTGTACGCGCTGTTCTCGCGCGGTCAGACCGAAGCCGTGTTCCAGTTTGAAAGCCGCGGCATGCAGGGCATGCTGAAGGACGCCAAGCCCTCGCGCCTGGAAGACCTGATCGCGCTCAACGCGCTGTACCGCCCGGGCCCGATGGACCTGATTCCCAGCTTCGTGAACCGCAAGCATGGGCGCGAGGAGGTGGAGTACCCGCACCCGGCGGTGGCGGAGATGCTGTCCGAGACCTACGGGATCATGGTCTACCAGGAACAGGTGATGCAGACCGCGCAGATCCTGGGCGGCTACTCACTCGGCGGTGCCGACCTGTTGCGCCGCGCCATGGGCAAGAAGAAGGCCGAGGAGATGGCCGAGCACCGCGAGAAGTTCCGCGCCGGTGCGCTTGCCACGCACAACATCCCCCAGGACAAGGCCGACGAGGTCTTCGACCTGATGGAGAAGTTCGCGGGCTACGGCTTCAACAAGTCGCACGCCGCCGCCTACTCGCTGCTCGCATACCACACTGGTTGGCTCAAGGTGCACTACACCGCCGAGTTCTTCTGCGCCAACATGACGGTGGAAATGGACGACACCGACAAGCTCAAGGTGCTGTTCGAAGACGCGCAGAAGATGGGCATCGCTTTCGAAGCGCCGGACGTGAACCGGGGCTTCCACCGCTTCGAGCCGATCACCAACAAGTCCATCCGCTACGGCCTGGGCGCCATCAAGGGCACGGGCCAACAGGCGATCGAGGCCATCGTGGCGGCCCGTGAAGGCCGGGGCGAAGGCCCACGCGGCGACGAGAAGGGTCCGTTCAAGAGCCTCTTCGACTTCTGCGTGCGCGTGGACCGCACGCGCCTGAACAAACGCACGGTGGAAGCGCTGATCAAGGCCGGTGCCTTCGATTCGCTGAACCTCAACCGCGCCGAGATGCTGGCCTCGGTGGACCGCGCCTTCGAGTTCGCCGCCGCCACCCTGGCCAACGCCAACCAGGGCGGGCTGTTCGACATGATGGGCGACGACGACCACGGTTCGAGCAAGCAGGAGCCCGACCTCGTGCGCCCCATGCCCTGGGGCGTGAAGGAGCGGCTCACGCTGGAGAAGACCGCGATGGGCTTCTACTTCTCGGGCCACCTGTTCGACGAGGTGCAGCGCGAGGTGCGCCGCTTCGCGCGCACGCCGCTGGGGGATGTGGTGGAGAGCCGCGACCCGGTGATCCTCGCCGGCATCGTGACCGACTTCCGCGTGATCAACGGCCAGCGAGGCAAGCTCGCGCTGTTCAAGCTGGACGACAAGACCGGGGTGTTCGAGACCAGCGCGGACGAGAACCTCATCAACCAACATCGCAACCTGCTCAAGGACGACGAGCTCATCATCGTGCAGGCGGTGGCGCAGCCCGACCGTTTCTCAGGCGGTGTGCGGCTGAAGATCCAGCAGATCTGGGACCTGGCGGCGGCGCGCTGCCGTTTCGGCAAGTATTTGCGCGTGGCGGTGAACGGCACGGCGCCATCGATCGCCGAGCTGGTGCGCGAGTTCCCACCCAAGCGTGAGATCACCGAGCAGGGCGAGCTGGTGCGCGGCCTGCCGGTGCGGCTGGCCTTGCTGCGCGAGGGCGCGCAGTGCGAGCTGCAGCTGGACGACCGGGCGCTGTTCTTCCCCACGGACGCCGCGCTGGCGAGCTGGATGGCGCAGGCCCACGAGCAGCGGGCCGAGATAGTCTTCGATTGACCCCCTGCGCCGCTGTGCGGCTTCCCCCTGAAGGGGGACAACGCCTGAGGCCCGGCAAAGCCGGTTCCTCGGCGTTTCTGGAAACCTCTCCGGCGAGCGTGCTTGATCCAGGAGTGCTACGGAACCGGCTTTGCCGGGCCGTAGGCGCTGTCCGCTTGGGGGAAGCCGCGCAGCGGCGCAGGGGGGCTTAGTCCAGGGGTCGAAGCCCGATCACCAGCGGCGACGGCACGGTGCCGTTGGTGTCCTTGGGCAGGGTCGCGGTGCGGTCGATCGCGCGCAGCACCGCCTCGTCCCACTCCGGGTTGCCGCTGCTCTTGACGAGCCGGCGCGAGACAATGCTGCCATCGGGCGAGGTGCGAACCTCGACCTCGGCGCGCGGGTTGCCCGGTGCCACGTCGGTGAACACCACGTTGGGCTTGATGCGCGCGGCCACGCGCCCGGCGTAGCCCGGTGTCGGACCGCTGGACTGCTGGGCCGTGCCGGTGCTCTGCGGCCCGCCGCTGGCGCCGGCCTGGCCCATCATGCGTTTGATCTGGTCTTCGCGGATCTGCGCCAGGCGTTTTTCCTCGGCGGCTTCCTTGCGTTCCTGTTCGCGCTTCTCGGCCGCCAGTTTCTGCTGGCGCTCCTTCTCGGCGGCGGCTTTGTCCGCTGCGGCCTTTTTCTCGGCGGCCGCCTTTTCCGCGGCCTTCGCGGCGGCGACTTTCTTCGCCTCTTCCTCTCGCTCCTTCTTTTCCGCCTCGGCCTTCTTCTTGGCCTGCGCGGTGGCGATCTCGGCCTGGGTCGGGCCCGGGGGCGGCGGTGCGGGGGTGGGCGCGGGTGCCGGTTTCGGGGCCGGTGCCGGCGTGGGCGCCGGGGTGGGCGCGGGCGGGGGTGGCGGCGGTTCCACCGCGCGCGGCGCGGCCTGCTGCGGGGTGCGGGACCAGAGTTCGGCCTCCACGGTGACCGGTTCGCCGTCGTTCTGCCACTGCACGCCCAGGGTCAGGGCGATCACGAGCAGGCCATGGGCAACCAGGGCCAGCCCCATGGGGCCGAGCCAGCGCCCATTCTGGGGCGGGGCGAGGTCGAGGTGGTCGGCAGTCGATTGCATGGGGCGTGGACGGGGCTCAGCGCGAGGTTTGCACGGAGAGGCCGACGCGCGCAATGCCCGCGCGCTGCAAGGTATCCATCACGCGAACAACGGCTTCGTACTTGACGTTCTTGTCGGCGCTGATCACCACCGGCACGCCGCCTTCGGGCGGGCTGCCCCGGCTGGCCTGCAGCTGCTGCACGCGCGCGACCAATTGGCCCATGGAGACCGGTTGCGGTTCGGCGCTGGAGGAGCCTTCGCGCACCTTGATCTGCTCGTCCTTGTCGATCACCACGGCCACGAAGCGGTCGGGCTGGCGCCCCGCCTGGCCCACGCTGGGCAGGGCGATCTGGCTCGGCGTGATCAGCGGCGCGGTGACCATGAAGATGATCAGCAGCACCAGCATCACGTCGATGAAGGGCACCATGTTGATCTCGTTGATGGTGCGGCGGCCCCGGCCGCGGGAGGAGACGGCTGGCATGTCAGTGTCCCGACGGCGTCTGGGTGTGCACGCCGAGGTTGCGCTGCAGGATGTTGGAGAACTCTTCCATGAAGGTCTCCATGGCGTTGGCCACGCGGTCGATGTCGTGCGAGAAGCGGTTGTAGAACACCACCGCCGGGATGGCGGCGAACAGGCCGATGGCGGTGGCGCACCAGGGCTTCGGCGATGCCGGGGGCCACCGTGGCCAGGGTCACCTGGGCCAGCGCGGCCAGGCCGGTGAAGGCGTGCATGATGCCCCAGACGGTGCCGAACAGGCCCACATAGGGCGAGACCGAGCCGACCGAGCCGAGGAAGGAGAGGTTGGTTTCCAGGGCATCGAGCTCGCGCTGGAAGCTGGCCCGCATGGCGCGCCGCGCGCCGTCGAGCAGGGCGCCGCTGTCGGTGATGCGGCGCTCGCGCAGCTTCTGGTACTCGCGCATGCCGCTGGCGAAGATGCGTTCCATCGGGCCGCCGTGCTTGGCGTTCTGGGCGGCGGAGGCATACAGGTCGTTGAGGTTGGTGCCCGACCAGAATTCGCGTTCGAAGTCTTCGTTGTAGCTGCGCACGCGCCTCAGGGCGAACACCTTGCGGAAGATGGCGGCCCAGCTCACCACGGAAACCACCACCAGCAGCGCCACGACGGCCTGGACCACCCAGCTCGCGTTGAGCATCAATTGAACGATGGAGAGATCTTGGGTCATGGGTGTTCGGATGCGGTAGGTGGGAAAAAAGTTTCGGTAGGCGGCCGCTCAGGCCGGGCCTTGCAGCGCGCTCTGCACCTGAACCGGGATGCGCTGGGGGCGCAGGCTTTGGGCATCGACCCAGCCGATCCGGATCGTGCCCTCGCACAGCAGCAGGGGGGCCTCGCCAGCCAGCGGGGGCTGCAGGAGCGCGCGCTGCTCGATTGTCAGGGAGGCCCGGCCCGCTTCCCGCACGCGGGCTGTAACCAGAAGCAAATCATCCAGGCGGGCCGGGCGGTGGTATTGCACCTGGGTTTCGCTCACGACGAACATGCCGCCGACCTCGTCGCGCAAGGCCTGCTGTCCCAGGCCCAGGTGGCGCAGCCACTCGGTGCGCGCGCGCTCGAAGAACTTGAGGTAGTTGGCGTAGAAGACGATGCCGCCCGCGTCGGTGTCTTCCCAGTACACGCGCACCGGCCAGGTGAATGGCGCCCCCACGCTCCCCGCTGCGCGTGGTTCGCTGCCCCCCGTGGGGGCTGCCCCCGCCTTGGGGCGGCCCGGCGGCGGGGTCGGCGCTGTGGTGGGGGGCGCGCTCACAGGGCCTGCTCCAGGCGGGCCACGGCTTCCTGGAGCTGGGCCATCGAGTTGGCGGTGGAGAAGCGCAGGTAGCGGCCGGGCTCGGCCTGGCCGAAATCGCGCCCCGGTGTGGTGGCGAGCTGGCAGCGCTTCATGAGTTCGAACGCCAGCGCCCAGCTGCCGCCCTCGTCGGGCCGTGTGCCTTGCGGCGCGATGCCCCAGCGCTCGCACAGGCTGCGCACGTCGGCCCAGGCGTAGAAGGCACCGTCGGGCATCACGGGGACGTTCAGGCCCAGGCGGTTGAGTTCGGGGATGAAAAAGTCGCGCCGGGCCTTGAAGGCGGCGCGGCGGCGCTCGTACTCGGCCAGGCTGTCGGGCTCGAAGCAGGCCAACGCGGCGTGTTGCGCGATGGTGCTGGCGCAGATGAACAGGTTCTGCGCCAGGCGCTCCACCGCCGGAACAAGGGCGGGCGGCAGCACCAGCCAGCCCAGGCGCCAGCCGGTCATGTTGAAGTACTTCGAGAAGCTGTTGATGCTGATGACCTCGTCGCCGAGGCCATCGGGCAGGCCCAGCGCGCTGTGGCCGTACTCGTCTTCGAAGCTCAGGCCGAGGTAGATCTCGTCCACCAGGGTGATGCCACCGCGGCCACGCACCAAGCGCGCGATGCGTTCGAGCTCTTCGCGGGCGATGCTGGTGCCCGTGGGGTTGGAGGGCGAGGCCAGCAGGACACCGCGCGTGGCGGGGCCCCAGGCGGCTTCGACCTGTTCGGCGCTGAGCTGGAAGCGCTGTTCGGGGCCGGAGGGGATCAGCACCGCGCGGCCTTCGGCGGCCTGCACGAACTGCCGGTTGCACGGGTAGCTCGGGTCGGGCATCAGCACTTCGTCGCCGGCTTCGATGAGCGCCAGGCAGGCCAGCTGCAGCGCGGCCGAGGCGCCGGCGGTGACCACGATGCGAGCCGGGTCGATGCGCAGGCCGAAGCGCGAGGCGTACCAGCCGCTGATGGCTTCACGCAATGGAGGCAGGCCCGTGGCCTGCGTGTACTGGCTGCGGCCGGCATGGATGGCGCGTTCGGCGGCGGCGGTGACCAGCGGCGGTGCGGTGAAGTCGGGTTCACCGATGTTGAGGTAGATCATCGACCGGTCGCCGGCGCCGGCCTGGGCCGCCATGGCGGAGGCGGCCTTGGCCAGCTCCATCACGTAGAACGGTTCGACGCGCTGCGCGCGCTGGGCAATCCTCATGGAGCGGGCTTGCGCGCGGCCGGCGCCGGTGATGCGGCCACTTCCGCGGGGCGCAGCTGCGAGGCCAGCTGGTGCATCACACCATTGACGTATTTGTGGCCGTCGGTGCCGCCGAAGGACTTCGCCAGTTCGATGCACTCGTTGAGCACCACACGCCAGGGCACGTCCAGGCAGTGCTGGAATTCGTAGGCGCCGATCCAGAGCACACCGTGTTCGATCGGCGAGAGTTCCGCCAGCGGGCGGTCCAGGCGCGGCGTGATCAGCGCGTCCAGCGCCGTGGCCTCGGCGATGCAGCCGTGCAGCAGGGCGTCGAAGTGCACGCTGTCGGCCTTGTGGAAGCCGGCCAGGTCGCGCGTGAAGGTGTCGATGTCGATGGCGGCGTTGCGGCCCACCAGGTATTGGTAGATCCCCTGCAGCGCGAATTCGCGGGCGCGGGTGCGGGCGGACTTGTCGGCCGCCTTGCGCGCGGTGCCGCCGCTCTTGGCGGTGGCCGGGGTGGGGGTGTCAGCGGACATGGTGTTCAACCGATCTCTTGCAGCAGGTGCGCCATTTCCACCGCCACGCGGGCCGCATCGCGGCCCTTGTCGGTCTGGCGGGCCACGGCCTGGTCCAGGTTTTCGGTGGTCAGGATGGCGTTGGCAATGGGGATCTGGTAGTCCAGCGAGAGGCGCGTGACACCGGCGCCCGATTCGTTGCGCCACCAGTTCGAAGTGGTAGGTCTCGCCGCGGATGATGCAGCCCAGGGCGATCAGCGCGTCGAAGTCGTCGCGCTCGGCCATGGCCTGCAGGGCCACCGGCACTTCCAGCGCGCCGGGCACCTTCACGTGGGCGATGTTCTTGTCCTGCACGCCCAGGGCGAGCAGCTCGGCCAGGCAGGCGTTGAACAAGGCGTCGGTGATGGATTCGTTGAAGCGGGCCTGGACGATGCCGATGCTGAGTTTTCTGCCGTCGAGCACGCTGGGGGTGCCTTTGTCTGCGCCGAACATGTGGGGGTCCGTTTCTTGGGATGGAGGAGGGAAGGGGGAAAAAGGGATCAGCCGTTGCGGCTGAGGTAGCCGGTGATCTCGAGGCCGTAGCCGGTCATGCTGGGCATGCGGCGCGGGTTGCCCATGAGTTGCATGCGGTGCACGCCGCAGTCGCGCAGGATCTGCGCGCCCACGCCGTAGGTGCGCAGGTCCATGCGACCGCGCTCGGGCGCCTGGGCGGAGCGCGCCGTGCCTTCGAACTGGGCCAGCAGCTGGCTGGCGGTTTCACCGCAATTGAGCAGCACGGCCACGCCCGCGCCGGCCTGGGCGATGTGGCGCAGGCTGGCTTCCAGGCTCCAGGAGTGCATGGAGCGGCCGACTTCCAGCGCGTCCAGCACCGACAGCGGTTCGTGCACGCGCACGGCCACGCTGTCTTCGGGCTTCCACTCGCCCTTCACCAGAGCCAGGTGCAGGGCGCCGCTGGGCTGGTCGCTGAAGGCCGTGACCTGGAATTCACCGAAGGCGGTGTTCATGCTGCGCGTGCCCAGCTTCTTCACCAGGCATTCGGTGCGGCTGCGGTGTTCGATCAGGTCGGCGATGGTGCCGATCTTCAGACCATGCTCGGCGGCGAAGACCTGCAGGTCGGGCAGGCGCGCCATGGTGCCGTCGTCCTTCATGATCTCGCAGATCACCGACGCGGGGCTGCAACCGGCCATGGCGGCGAGGTCGCAACCCGCTTCGGTGTGGCCGGCGCGCATGAGCACGCCGCCTTCGACCGCCTGCAGGGGAAAGATGTGGCCGGGCTGAACCAGATCGCCGGCCTGCGCGTCGGGCGCCACGGCGGCCTGCACGGTGCGCGCGCGGTCGGCGGCCGAAATGCCGGTGGTGACGCCTTCGGCGGCTTCGATGGAGATGGTGAAGGCCGTGCCCATCTTGGTGCCGTTGCGCGGCACCATGGGCGGCAGGCGCAGGCGCTCGCAGCGCTCGCGCGTGAGGGTGAGGCAGATCAGGCCGCGGCCGAAGCGGGCCATGAAGTTGATCGCTTCAGGCGTGACGTGGTCGGCGGCCAGCACCAGATCACCTTCGTTTTCGCGGTCTTCTTCGTCGACCAGGATGACGATGCGCCCGGCGCGCATGTCGGCAACGATGTCCTCGACCGGCGAGAATGCGCCCCGGGGCCAGGGTTTCAGGGGCGTTCATGCGGGTTCCTTGGTGGGGTGCGTGCCGGCGCTGAGCATGCGCTCGACATAGCGCGCGACGGTGTCGATTTCGAGATTGACCGTGCTTGCCTCGGCCAGCTCGCCCAATGAAGTGTTGTCCACCGTGTGGGGGATGAGGTTGATGCTGAATTCGCAACCTGCGGCGCTGTCGGCCACCTCGTTGACGGTGAGGCTGACGCCGTTGACCGTGATCGAGCCCTTGTAGGCGAGGTATTTGCCGAGTTCGGCGGGCGCCATCACGCGCAGCTCCCAGCTTTCGCCCACCCGGGCGAAGCGGGTGACCGTGCCCACGCCGTCCACATGGCCCGCGACGATGTGCCCACCCAGCCGGTCATGGGCGCGAAGCGCCTTCTCCAGGTTGATGCGACGGCCCGTTTGCGCCAGGCCGGTGGTGCGGGCCAGCGATTCTGCGGAAATGTCGATCGTGAAGCGGTGCTGGGGCAGGTCCAGCGAGGTGACGGTCATGCAGGCGCCGTTGAGGGCGATGCTGTCGCCCAGACCGACGTCGTCGAGGTAGCCAGGCGGCGCCTCCAGGGTGAGTCGCTTGCCATGGTCCAAAGAGCTGCCCAGGTCGTGGAGGGCGGCGATGCGCCCCACGCCGGTGATGATGCCGGTAAACATCCCGCTATTTTCGCAGGGTTTCGGAAACCGGGCCTGGAGCCCTCTTTGGTGGGCTCTGGCGCTAGCGGTTCCAGCAGGTCTGAGCCGACAAGGGGGCCGTCACGAGCGCCGAGGCGGACTGGGTTCTCAGCCCCGCCTCGCTGAGTTCGAAAACGCCGCATTCGTCCGCGCTTTGCGCGGCGCGCGGGGTGGCTTGCAGCACAAAGGCGCTGGCGTTCAGCGTTTTGAAGCCGACCGTGTACCGATCGCCTTCCACCGCCAGCACGCCGGCGGGAATGGCCGCCCGTGCGGGGTAGGTGCCCTGCGCGGTGGCCGCGCGCTCCAACCATTGGGCGGCCTGCAGCAGGGCGGCCCGGGCGTGGGCCCGGTGGGTTCGCTGCACATGCGAGGTGTATTGCGGCAATGCGATGGTGGCGAGCACGGCGACGATCGCCAGCACGATCATGATTTCGATCAGCGTGAAAGCCCGCTGCGCCAGCGGCCGCCGCACGCCTGGGGAAAGCCGCGTGCTCATTCGAATTCCCGCCAGTCCGCGCGCCGGCCCTCGACCTTGCCGGCTGTCAAGGTCAGCTTCCTGATGCACGTCGCTTTGGCGGGATCGCAGGTCGGGTCGCCCGACGCATTGGAAAGCGACAGCAGGTTGAGGTCACCACCGGATGTGTGGATGCTGGCGAATTCACCGCTGCCAAAGCGCGCGCGCGAGGCGTTGATCATGGACATGGTGGCATCGGTGCTGGCGAATGCCGGCGCTTTGCCAGGCTGCCCCGTGATCATGTTGAGGACGGTGATCGCACCCCCTTCCTGGGCCTGTTCGAACGCGCAGGTTTCTTCGTTGCTGCCCTGCGCAGGGACGGTGGTGGTCACGATCACCTTCTGGCCCTCGAACGGTTGGGGGTTGCTCAACACGCGCTCACCGGCGTCGGGCAGGTCCATGTACCAGCCGCGCGGTGAGCTTGGGTTGGTTCGGGCGTACGCGACCGGCTGGCGGGAGCTGTTGAAAAACAGGGTTGGCAGCTCGGTGCCCGAGGTGCGGCTGGTCACGGCCCCGGTGACGGATTGCTGGACGAGTGCGCTGCGGCCGGGAATCGTGGAGCGCGCGTCCGTGCTCTCGGACAGCCGCCCCTTGTCGACTGTGTATTGGCTGAAGTCCCAGACCGAGTAGATGGTCTGCACTTTCGCACTTGCGCGATCGGCCTCTTCCAGGCTGCGGCCGGTGCCGAACAGGATTTGGACGCCACCCAGCGGATGGGCCATCCACAGCGGTGCCGTGGTGATGGGCTGGAGGTTGGCGGACGAGGCCGCGTCGCGGGCCGTGAAAAGGGGGGTGCAGGAAGCGCTCTTGCAGGGCATGCCACCGCCGCTCCAGTCGCTGACACCCCATTTCGTGGCGTCGGTATCGGTCAGGTTGAATTTCCAGAGGTTGCCTTGCAGGTCGCCGGCGTAGGCCACATCCATCCTGCCGTCGCCGTTGACATCGAGCAGTCGAGGCGCGGACAGGCCATTGCCTTGGTGGGTGGTGGCGTGGGCCACGATGCTGAGCAGTTCCCGTGGTCCGTCCAGGTACTGGATGAGCAGCACCGGGCGCTCGTTGACGCTGTTAACGCCATTGCCCATGGAGCTGCTCGCGATGCTGACGAGGGGTTGTGACGTCTGATGGAGGATGTCGTCCAGGATGCCCTGGAAGGCGTCGAGCAGCGCTGTGTTGTTGATCGCGGGCACGAAGCGTCCGCGGCTGTTCAAAGCGGCGTGCCACAGCTCCACCTTGCGTTCGTTCTCGCGGGTGAGCCAACTCAGGTTGAACGCACTGTCGCAGGGCCGGTTGTTGTCGGAAAAGACGAGGCAGAACGGTGAAGGCCAACTGGTGTCGCCGTTGATGAGGCCGCCCAGGTTGTTGAAGGTGTTGCCGTTCCAGACTGGCTGCCCCGTCCATCCGGCGGCGTCCTTGAACCCGACGGTGTAAGTGACCATGTGTTGCCAGGTGGCGGGATCGTTGCGCGGGTTCCAGTACGCGTCGAGCTCCGCCGGGTGTTTGCGCGTGTACACCAGGCTGCCCATGGCGGTGATCACCACCATGAGGCCGACGGCCAGCGCGACCATGAGCTCGACCAGGCTCACGCCCGACTGGCGTGATGTCGTCATGGCCGGACGAAGATCAGGTGGCAGGTGAAGGTGTCAGGGCAAAGCTCGCCCGACACGCCGACGCCCGGTTGATCGGCCGCACCTCGCACGGCGACGGCCTGGCGGAAGAGGGCGGCCTCTTCTTTGCCGGCCTGAGCCTCGTTTCTGGCCTTGGCTTCCGTCCACCTCACCAGAATGCCCAACTGGGTGGCGTCCTTCGTGGAAGCAAACACCCGTCCGTCGCCCGCGGGCAGGACTCGGGCCAGGTCTTTCTTCCACTGCATCAGATCGAAGGTGGCGAGTGGTGTTCCTCCGCACGGTGTGGAGGAACAGTCGGTCCCGGCGGCGGGTGGTGGGCCCCAGGTGGTCACATACGGGTTGACCAGGGCTGGCCTGTGCCGGAGGTCGGCGTTGGCCTGGATGCGGTCCTGCAGGTCTTCGGCGGCTTGGATGGCGACCGCCCGTTGGTTGGTGGTGCGGGCCGTGGTCAGGGCGCGCGTCTGAACCGCCGCCATGCCCATGACGCCCAGGGCCAGCACGAGCAGGGCCACCAGCGCTTCGATCAGGCTGGTGCCACGTTGGCGGTGGTGCGGTCTCCTCATCATTTGCCTTCATCGGGGCAGGTTTTTGCACCCTTGACCGTGCGCAGGCGCGTGCCCGTGGAGAAGCAGATCAGCTGGCCACTCAGTTCGTCCATGCCTGCGGGGAAGGCCGCGAAACGCTGGCCTATGGCGGTGACCTGGCCGTACCGGTTGATGGTGATGTACTGCGGGCTGCCGCCACCCTTCGCCTTGACGAGGCGGATGCCGGTGGGAAGCGCAACGGACTGCAGCTCGGCCTCGGCCGGGTCCGGCAGTTGATTGCCATTGAGATCGACGAACACGCGCCACCCACAATCCCAATCGGCGGTGGTGGGCAAGGCCACGTCGCACGAGGTTTGGCGCTGGATCAAGATGTCTTGGCCCAGGCGCATGGCGTCCACCCGGGCCAGCTGGACCGACGCCATGAATTCGTCCACGGCCGCATTCACGCGGTACTGGCGGGCGATACCGGCAAACGACGGAATGGCGATCGATGCCAGGACCGCCAGCACCGCGATCACCACCAGCAGTTCGATCAGGGAGACGCCCAGAGGCCTATTCGGTCCAGCGATGAAGAGATGCCGCGCTTTTTGCATGGCGGCACTCTATCAGCCAAAAATACAACTAAAGCACCATATGGATGAGCGGCGGAATTCAGTGGATAGTTGCTTTGTATGACTTTTTGTATCTTCGTGGTGATCGATCAGCTCGCAGAGGGCAGGAGGAAGGCATCGCGGCCTTGCACCCGTGCCAGGATGCGCAGATCGGTGCCCACCGGATCCACCGACACATAGCGGAGCAGAGGGCCTTCCGTCAGCTGCTGCAGCGGCCCGAAGTCGGCCAGGCCGGCGCCACGCCCAAGCAGTTGAGGCGCCTGGTAGAGCAGCATCTCGTCGACCAGGCCCTCGCGCACGAACGAGCCATTGAGCTTGTGACCGGCCTCGATGTGCAGCTCATTCACCTCGCGTCGGGCCAGATCGGCGAGCATGCCGGGCAGATCCACCTTGCCGTGGGCACCCGGCATGTGGACCAGGGCCGCGCCCAAGCGCTGCAAGGCGATTTCCTTGTCGGCGTCGCGGCTGGCGTGATAGATCCAGATCTGACGTGCCTGGCCGTTGGCGGGCGTCTGGAAGAGGCGCGCGGCCGGTGGCGTTTGCAGGCGGCTGTCGATCACCACCAGATGCGGTTGGCGAGGGGTGTCCACGAGGCGGACGTCCAGCAGGGGATCGTCCTCCAGCACCGTGCCGATGCCCGTGAGCACCGCGCAGGCACGTGCGCGCCAGGCATGGCCGTCCGTGCGCGCGGCCTCGCCCGTGATCCATTGGCTGGCACCGTTGTCCAGCGCGGTGATGCCGTCAAGCGACGCAGCGGCCTTCATGCGCACCCACGGTGTGCGACGGATCATGCGGCTGAAGAATCCGATGTTGAGTTCGCGAGCGGCTCTGGCTGCATCGTGGTCGTCTGGCAGCAGTTCGACCAGAATGCCGGCCGCGCGCAGGCGGTCCATGCCACGGCCAGACACCTGGGGGTTCGGATCCCCCGTGGAGACCACGACCTTGCCGACTTGCGCTGCGATCAATGCGTCGCAGCAGGGTGGAGTGCGTCCGTGGTGGGAGCAGGGCTCCAGTGTGACGT
Organism: Hydrogenophaga sp. UC242_50; assembly: GCF_042697355.1. Classification (NCBI taxonomy): domain Bacteria; kingdom Pseudomonadati; phylum Pseudomonadota; class Betaproteobacteria; order Burkholderiales; family Comamonadaceae; genus Hydrogenophaga; species Hydrogenophaga sp. UC242_50. The sequence goes on along the minus strand of NZ_CP170553.1, from coordinate 4,042,194 downwards.
AGACGGTGGCACCGGCCACCGATTCGCCGCGCGCCTGTGCATCGCGCAAGGCCATCACCTCGGCATGGGGGCCGCCCACGGGTTGGGTGTGCCCAACCCCGATTTCACGGCCATCAGGCGTGGTGATGACGCAGCCGACGCGGGGGTTGGGGTTGCTGGAGCGCGTGGCCTGTCCCGCTAGGGCCAGGGCTTGATCGAGCGGATGCTTGGAGGCGGGCGCAGTCATGCGCCGAGCTTATCAGCGGTTCCAGCACTCCTGCGCGGTCAAGGGCGCGGGCACGGCCGCCGTGACAACCTGGGTTCGCACGCCGGCGTGGGTCATCTGGAAGATCGCGCATTGGTCGGTGGCTTGCGCACCATTGGGTGTGGCCCGCAAGGTGAAAGTCCCGGCGGTCAGCACAGGAAGCGTGATCGCATAGCGGCCACCTTCCACTTGCAGCACGCCGGCGGGAATGGCGGCTGCGGCCGGGTAGCTGCCTTGCGCGGTCGCTGCACGTTCCAGCCACTGGGCTGCTTGTAGCAGTGCAGCTCGCGCGTTGGCCCTGTGTGTTCGCTGCACGTACTGGTTGTAGCTGGGGAACGCGATGGCAGAAAGAATGCCGATGACGCCGACCACGATCATCACCTCGATCAGCGTGAAGCCCAATGTCCGGGAGCGTGCGTGACCGTGTTTCATGAAGTCGTTTCCCTTGTTCATTGAGGAGGTTATCGGGCTTCTCGCCAGTCGGCCCGGGCGCCAGGGTACCGTCCCGTGGTCAGGGTCTTGTTCACCATGCAAGTCTGGGTGGTCGGATTGCAGGCGGTACCACCGCCACCTCCGCCGCCACCACCTCCGCCACCTGATCCACCACTGTTGATGAACGAGATGAGCTCCAGGTTGCCGTCGGACTTGTTGATGCTGATGTACTCGCCACTGCCAAAGCGCGTGCGGCTGGCTTTGGCGATGTTCATCGACGTGTCCGTGGTGGAGAACACGGGGGTCGCGGGGGGGAGCCCGAGATCATGTTGAAGACGTTGATCAGGTTGTCTTCGGTCACGGCGTCGAAGTCGCAGGTTTCTCCGGAAACCCCCGTTTTCGGTGCGGTCGAGGGAATGATCACTTTCTGGCCCTCGAAGAGTTGGGGGTTGCGCAGCACCCTTTCGCGAGAAAGTGGGAGATCCATGTACCAGCCGCGCTTGGCGGTGTTGTCGGCTCGGGAATAGGCCACGCTGTTCTCAGAGGTGTTGTAGTAGTCCGTGGCGGCCTCGCTGCCGCTGGCCGTGCTGGTGACTGCGCCCAGCACGGTCTGCTGCACCAGCGCCGACCGCCCCGTGGTGATGTTGCCGCTGTCTGCGGCGGTCAGCACGCCATCGGGGAACGAATACGTGCCCTTATCCCAGACGGAATAAATGGTCTGGGTGGCGGTGCTGGTGCGGTCCGCGTCCTGGAGATTCCGGCCTGTCCCGAACAGCACTTGCACCCCACCCAGGGGATGCGCCATCCAGAGCGGGGCGGCGGTGATGGGTTGCCGCGTGGACGAACCGTCCTGCGCCACGTAGAGGGGGACGCAGTTCGTGGCGTTCTTGCAGGTCGTGGTGCCTCCCGACCAGTTGCTCACGCCCCACTGCGAAGCGGTGGTCTGCGTCAGGTTGAATTTCCAAAGGTTGCCTTGCAGATCACCCGCATAAGCGACGTCCATCGTGCCATCGCCGTTGACATCCACCAAGCGAGGAGCGGAGAGGCCGTTGGATTGTCCAGTTGTGGAATTTGCGACGATTTTCAGCAACTCCTTGCCGCCATCCAGGTACTGGATCAACAGCACGGGGCGTTCGTTGGTGCTGTTGACCCCGTTGCCCATGACCGCGGCCCATCGCCCATTGTTGAGCTTGACGATTTGCTCTGAACGCGCGCCTGTGACGGGGTCCACCACGGGGACGGCGTAGATGTGGCCCACATCGGCGTCGGCGCCATCCGTCTTGTCCATCACCACGCCCGTCGCCGTGAACGTGGATGGATTGCTCGCGAACGCCACGGGGTTGGTCACATCCAGCACGAAGTAGCCCTTGCCGCCGCCGCCCAGGCCGCCGATCAGCATGGTCTTCCAGGTGGGCGTGGCGCCGTTGCCGGTGCCGCTGCCGCTGGTGTCCACATCTCCCGTGAAGGGGTGTCCATCGACAAAGAACCTGTGGCCGTAGTTCGTGAGGGTGTAGTTGCGCAGGTTGGCATAGACCCCCAGGGGCACATACGCCATGAGCTCCTGGCCGGTCGCGGCATTGAAGGCGTGCAGCATGCCGTCATTGGCGCCCACGTACAGGACCGCCGTGCGGTTGGCATAGGTGGTGCGGAAGGCAGCATGCCCCGCGTGCTCGACCGACATGCGCAGGGGCCGGCCCGTGTGCCAGATGTTGGAGTTGACGATGTCGCCCAGGCGGGAATCGCGTCGCCGCAGGGAGCCGCCGTTCTGCACCTCTTGCGTGCGATCACCCGCAGGTAGTTCACCCGGTTCGTTCCCACGGTGACGGAATCGCCGCCGCGGATCGCGGTTTTCTGGGCATCCGAAAGATTGGCGAACAGGAACGGGGTGCCTTCGGTCGTGTTGCTGGTCAGCACCAGCCGGTTCGTGACGTTGAAGGTGGCCGCGTCGAGCAGGCTGGCGACGGTCCAGCTGGGCGTTGAATTCACGACATTGGTGTTCGCGGCGATCGTGTACGCCCCCAGGTCACCACTCCAGCGCTCGGAGTTGAATTCCGCGAGATAGGCGAAGCCATCCGTGCGCAAACGGCTGGAACTGCTGGCGATGCTGACCATCGGGTTGGCCGTCTGCGTCAGGATGTCGTCCAGAATGCCTTGAAAGGCGGAGACCAGTGCTGCGGCATTGGGGGCGGGCACGAAACGGCCGCGGCTGTTGAGGGCGGCGTGCCAGAGTTCCACTTTCCGTTCGTTCTCGCGGGCGTTGTAGCCGGAGCTGCCGTCGCAGGCCGAGTTGCTGCTTGTGCCGCAGAACGGCGATGGCCAGTTGGTGGTACCGCGGATCAGTGGGCCCAGGCCAGCGAAGGTGTCGCCACTGAAAGTGGGGGCGCCCGTCCAGGTGGCGGCATCGTTGAAGCCGATGGTGTAGTTCACCATGTGTTGCCAGGTAGCCGGGTTGTTGCGCGGGTTCCAGTAAGAGTCGAGCGAAGCGGGGTTGGCAGTGGTGCCAAAGTTCTCGGCGGGGAGCTGATCCTTGGGGCTCTTTCTCACGTTGTTGGTGAGCCCGGGCTGCAGGTCGCGTGACCAGTAGTAGAAGGCCAGGTCCGACAGCGTGCTCAGGTTTGCGTGGCCCCAGTTGTCCCTGTAGAGCCGGGTCTGATCCGATGTGATGGCGTACTGCACGCCGTCGGGCAGTGTGAAGGCGCTGCCGTCGGCGTTGCCACCGCGCGTGATGCGTTGGTAGTCCGGGCCCGAGGTGTCCACATGGTTGTTGGTGTTGCTCGCCTCAGCGCTGTTCCAGCCGCCATCGGTCATGAAGATGTGAAAGGATTTTCGGCACGACAGCAGCGGTGTTTCCTGTGTCCCGGGATTGGCCGCCCACGGACTGTTGACGCCCAGATCGGTGCGGCTCAGGTACTTGCCGGCCTCGTCGATCATCAGGTGGGAAGGTGTGCCGTTGTTGGGTGTCAGCGTGCTCACCCAGGTCATGAAGTTGGTGCGGTGTGTGCCCAGGAGTGGGCGCATGCCGTTCAGACTGCCACACGCTGTGCTGTTGCTGGGAATTCCGCGGCAGCGGTTCATGGACTGCCAGGCCAGGCGGATCCGGTCGTCTGGCACGTTGGTTTCCGCAAAGGTCTGCTGCAAGGCAGATTTTCAGGGTCGCGATCCCCGTCGCGCCCATGCTGCCGGAATCGTCGACCGACACGATGATGTTGGGCGAAGGCTCACGGCCGGCGCCGGGCGGGGATTGGGTCAGATTGAGCTGGGCAGCACCCAGGGGGCCGTGCAGACATGCCAGCGCCACGGCAGTGCAGGAGAACCAAGGTGGGGGACGCAGCGTCATGGTGACCTCACTGAAAATCATTTGATCTGGTTTTGTGGCCGGGGCACGAAGATGGAACGCAACCAAACCCGCGTGCCGGGCTTCATGCCCTGGGCAAAAGCCGTGATGCGGTACACGAAGGGGTGCTTCATGTCCGGGATGGGTACGTTGCCTGCGGCCGTGATGACACCAGCCCCTGGCGTGTATCTGAATACCTCCACCCAATACCACGCACGCGGCGCAACGACCGGAGCCACACCGGGGCGCGACCACGACAGCAGGGGGTTGCCTGCGGCGGCCGGGTCGGCGCCCGTGAACTCCCCGTACCGCGCGGCCACAGAGGCATTGCCGACCGTGGCGGTCATCGCGGCCAGATTGGTGGTCCAGTTGGCTGCGTTCAGGGTCGTCACCGTGGCGGGGAGGCAGATGCCCTGGAGGCAGCCGTTGGCGCCAGTTGCCAGGCGTGGTTGAAGCAGATCCAGATCGTCGTCGTCCTGAGGGAAATAGGGCTGGTTGCCCGCAAAGTTGCGGCATCCGAGAAAACCCGCCGTGATGTTGCAGGGCGTGACGTTGTCGATCCGCAGCCCCCGGATGTCGCGCTCCGCATCGCGGACCAGCGCTTCAGCCGCGGCGAATGCCCGCTGGTAGTCGCTCTCGCCGCCCACCAGTCGCTCATTGAGCCAGCCCAGGCGCGTGCTGCTCAGCACCACGATGGTTCCGAGCAGCAGCATCACCATCACCACGATGAGCGAGATGCCCCGCTGCGGGTGTTGCCGCGATGGAGACGAGTGGTGTTTCATATGCCTTGATTGCGGACCTTGAAGACGCGGAAAAAGACACGGCGGATGCGCCCGTCGTTGACGACGTTTTCCCCATTGCATCCCGTCATGTCCGCGCCCGGGTTGTTGCTCATTTCACCCACAAGGCGCAGGCACACCTGAACGGTTTCCACCTGCTCCCAAGGCGCGGGAACCATGACATTGATCGCCGCTGCCGTCCGGTACTGGAAGCTGTCATCGGCGATCCTGAAACCATACAGAACCTGAAAATCCTCCACGCCCTGGAGCAGCGCGAAAGGGGTGACCGAGCCAGAACCCAGACAGCGCAGTTCGTTGCCGACCACCGAGAAGGTGCTGGAGATGTTGTCGGCCACCAGCGTCGGCGCACCCAGGCAATCCATGCTTTGCAGCACGGGATCTGTGTCGTAGCTGACCTGCAAGGTGTCGGGCGCGTTGTCGGCTCCTTCGGTGCCTTGCAGCACGAGCGGCGCACTGGTGTTGGAGTTCGTGCCAAAGCCCAGGTAGGCATCGTTGAATGCCACGTTGGTGTCGCCTACCGTCGGGTTGACGATGCGGCGCGCACCACTCTGGCGGATGTGGTGACCCAGCGTGCGGAATGCGTTGGACGCATCCTGCTGCAGTCGCGAACTGTCGCCCACCGCGATGGTTGACGTGCGGGTATACACCAGGCTGCCGATGGCGGCCACCACCACCAGCAAGCCAATGCTGATGCCGATCAGCAGTTCCATCAAGCTGACGCCCGATTGGCGACGGCGTGCACGACGCGAAGGGGGGCGGGGTGAAACAGCCATGCCGTGCTTCCTCATGGCCGGATGTAGACCAAGTGGCAGATAAGCCCTGCCGGGCAGGCAACGCCCGCCACACCCGTCCCCACCGCATTGGCGGCGTCGCGGATGGCAATGGCATTGGTGAACAAGGTGGCCTGGGCGCCAGCCGCTTCCCCCTGGTTCTTCGCCTGGGTCTCGGTCCAGCCGATCAGGATGCCAAACTGGGTGGCGTCGGTGTTGGACCGGAACACCCGGGCGTCGCCACCCGGCAGCACCCGGGCCAGGGAGGCCTTCCATTGGACGAGGTCGAAGGCCGCCAGCTGGGCGCCATTGCAGCCGGTGGTGAAGCAGTTAACCGGCGCAGCCGCGAGTGCCCCCCATGCCGCCAGATAGGGGCTGACGGCGGGGGGATTGATCCGGAGGGCTGAGTTGGCCTGCATGCGATCCAGCAGATCGTCCGCCATCTGCAGAGCGAGGGCGCGGGAGTTCGTGGTGCGGGACTCGACCAGCGTTCGGGTCTGGATGCCCGCCATGCCCATGATGCCGAGGGCGAGCACCAGAAGGGCGACCAGGGCTTCGATCAAGCTGACGCCGCGTTGGGAGGATGCCTTGTTGTTCATCGTGCGAATTGCATGGTTCGGCCGTCGTCAGGGGCAGGCGGAAGCGTTCTTGACCGTGCGCAAGCGGGTGCCCGCCGTGAAGCAGATCAACTGGCCATTGGCCGCCGCCATGCCCGTCGGGAAAACCTCGAACCGCTGATCCACCTGCGTGACCTGACCAAACCGGTTGATCACGATGAATTCGGGGTTGGTGTTGTTGCCTTTTCGGACCGTGACGGCGGGCGTCAAGGACACCTCCTGGGTGGGGGTTTCCGCTGCGTTCATGGCGTTGTTGCCGTCGAGATCCGCGAACACGCGCCAGCCGCAGCTCCAGTCCTGGTTGTCCGCGAGGGCCAGGCCACAGCCCGTGATGCGCCGGATGACCACGGGCGTACCCAGCCGGATCGCCTCTTCCCGGGCCAGTGTCACGGAAGAGGTGAATGTTTCTCGCACCGAGTCCACCCGGAATCGGCGAAACAGGTCGGTGAAGCTGGGTGCAGCAAGGCCCGCCAGAATGGCGATGAGCGCGACCACGACCATCAGCTCGATGATCGTGAAGCCGCCTTCCGCCCGCAGGGGGGCAGGCGTGGCTCTCTGGGGCGCCGCAGCAATGTACATATGCTTACTCTATCGATGGAAGTCGCAGAGTCCGGGCTGGGCCGACCGGGCTAGTGAATGGTCCGACGGGCGGAACGGGGGTATTTCTGCCCCGTGAGGTCGGGCACTTTCAGCGCCGGACTTCGTCCACCAAGGCCCTGAATTCGTCGATGTCCTCGAAGCTCCGGTACACGCTGGCGAACCGGATGTAAGCCACCTTGTCGAGCTTCTTCAGTTCCCGCATCACCATCTCGCCCAGTCGGGCGGCGGGCACTTCGCGGGCACCCAGGTTCAGCAGCTTTTCCTCGATGCGCTCGATGGCCGCGTCGACCTGTTCGGTGCTGACCGGCCGCTTGCGCAGGGCCAGCGCGAACGAGGCCCGCAACTTGGCCGGCACGTAGTCCACCCGGCGGCCGTCCTTCTTGACGACGGCCGGGAAGCTCACTTCCGGCCGTTCGTAGGTGGTGAACCGCTTCTCGCAGTGCGCACACTGGCGGCGGCGTCGGATGAAATCCGCGTCTTCCGAGACGCGGGTTTCGACCACCTGGGTTTCAAGATGGCCGCAGAACGGGCATTTCATGCGGAGGGCACTCCCGTTGTACGGCCTGAGAACATCACTTGTAGACCGGGAAGCGGGCGGTCAGGGCGTTGACCTTGGCGCGCACGGCGTCGATGTTGGCCGGGTCGCGCGGATTGTCGAGCACGTCGGCAATCAGGTTGGCGGTCAGTCGCGCTTCGTCGTCCTTGAAGCCCCGGGTGGTCATCGCCGGCGTGCCAATGCGCACGCCGCTGGTGACCATGGGCTTTTCCGGGTCGTTGGGGATGGCGTTCTTGTTGATCGTCATGTGCGCGCTGCCCAGCACCGCTTCGGCTTCCTTGCCGGTGATCCCCTTGGCGCGCAGATCGACCAGCATCACGTGGCTCTCGGTGCGGCCGCTGACGATGCGCAGGCCACGCGAGGTCAGTGTTTCGGCGACGATGCTGGCATTTGTCAGCACTTGTTGCTGGTAGGCGGTGAAATCGGGTGAAAGCGCTTCCTTGAAAGCAACGGCCTTGGCCGCGATGACGTGCATCAGCGGGCCACCCTGCAGGCCCGGGAAGATCGCGCTGTTGAGGGCCTTTTCGTGTTGGGCCTTCATCAGGATGATGCCGCCGCGCGGGCCGCGCAGGCTCTTGTGGGTGGTGGAGGTCACCACATCGGCGTGGGGAACCGGGTTGGGGTAGACACCCGCGGCGATCAGGCCGGCGTAGTGGGCCATGTCCACCATGAAGATGGCGCCGACGTCCCTGGCGACATTGGCGAAGCGCTCGAAGTCGATGCGCAGGCTGTAGGCCGAGGCGCCCGCGATGATCAGCTTGGGCTTGGTCTCGTGTGCCTTGCGCTCCATGGCGTCGTAGTCGATCTCTTCCTTGTCGTTGAGACCGTAGGAGACCACGTTGAACCATTTGCCGCTCATGTTGAGCGCCATGCCGTGGGTGAGGTGGCCGCCTTCGGCCAGGCTCATGCCCATGATGGTGTCGCCGGGCTTGAGGAAGGCCAGAAAGACGGCTTCGTTGGCGGAGGCGCCGCAGTGCGGCTGCACGTTGGCGGCTTCGGCGCCGAAGAGCTGCTTGACGCGGTCGATTGCGAGCTGCTCGGCCACGTCCACGTACTCGCAGCCGCCGTAATAGCGCTTGCCGGGATAGCCTTCGGCGTACTTGTTCGTGAGTTGCGTGCCTTGTGCGGCCATCACGGCCGGCGAGGCGTAGTTCTCGCTGGCGATCAGCTCGATGTGGTGTTCCTGGCGGGCGTTCTCGGCCTGGATGGCGGCAAACAGCTCGGGGTCGGTTTGCTGGATGAGGATGTTGCGGTCGTACATGGCAGTCCTTCAAGACGTGGAACCTTGCGCGGTGACAAGGGCTGCCCAGGCGAACGGCTGAACACCCGAACCCCTTGAGGCCGGGCGGTACGCTTCCCAGTGGTTGTCCCTGAAGACGATCACAGATCGGGCAGGGGGGCCACGTCAGCGGCAGCCGCCGACGCAGATGTGTCGGGGTGCGCGCCTATCGCCAGTTGCGTACCCGGCTAGTTTAGCCGAGGCCGAGAGGCCGGTTGGCGAGGTCAGGAACGGGTGAGCGGCGCGCCAGGGGGGAGGGCGTTCGGCGCGGCCGGGCCCTCGGCCTCGATTTCGGCTGCCGGGGCGGCCACCGGGGCCGGTGTGACGGGCGCCACCACCGTGGTCGGGCGCGCTTGCGGCACATAGCGCTGCATCGGCTTGCCCAGCGCCACGCTCTGGATCCGCATGTGCTCGGCCATCACCTTGTCGATGTACCAGTTGCCGTCCGTGGTCACCGCACCGACGTACAGGCGCAAACCACCCTCGACCGAGCCGGCGCGCTTGACCGCGTCCTGCAGCACGCGCGCCCCCACCCGGAGGTTGGACACCGGATCGAACGCGGCCAGCTGCCCGCCGAAGTCGTTGTACTTGTCGGTATGAACGCGGGTCAGCACTTGCATCAGGCCTTGCGCGCCCACCGGGCTCTGCGCAAACGGATTGAAGCGGGACTCGATCGCCATCACGGCCAGGATGAGCGTGGGATCGAGTTTGGCTTTCTCGCCCACCTCGAAGGCCTCCGCCACCAGCGCGCTCAGGGGCTCGGGCGCCACGCGGTACTTGCGGCTGAGCCAGTAGGTCACATTGGCCTGCTGCTTGGGCAGGTCGCCGGGTTGAGCAGCGGTCACGCGGTCGACCGCGCTGGGCTCGGCGGCGTACACCGCATCCACGCTGGCGGCTTCCTGGCGTTCCAGCAGCCAGCCGAGCAGTTGCTCTTCTGCGCTGGCGCGCAGATCCGCACGGGCACTCAGGGTGATCAGTGCCACGGCCGCCAGGGTGCCCAGCAGGGCCAAGCTGTTGTGGGTGATGTCGAAGAAGCCCTGGTAGGCGTCGCCAACAGCGGTTTTGAAGGATGCCACGGCACCTGAGGTGCTCTTGGGTGGCGTTGCGTCTTGCGCGGTCATGTCATCGCTCCTTTCTGCGCCGGCCTCGCTCGTGGGAGCTGGGCCGACTGGATTGGTCGCCATCGACGGCCCTATCCAGAGGGTGGAGCGGTCGAGTTAGCCTGGGTGGTAGCGGTTCGGGTTTACCCTTCGGCGGGCAAAGCTGGCGCATCCTATGGGCTTATTAATATCGAGTCAATGTTTATGAATCGATTCAAGCCTACTTTTTGATATAAACAGGTGTGAGTAAACGTAAGCAAAAGGGCTTTGCTAGCGGGAAGCCTTGAGCCTGCAAGGCTTGCGGGTAAATGTCGCGCCGACGACCGTTTGTCGGGCAGTGACCACCTTTCATGTTCCAAAACGTGATTTTGGGGTCGTCAAATGGTCGTTTCGGGCGCGATTGAAAATCTGCATGAAGAACGGGCCATGCGGCCTTGATCCGAGGCGGCAAGGGGAGTAACCTGCAGTGGCCTGTCTGAAGACTGGCATCAGCTGACGACGCGGCGAACCGCAAGTCAGCTTCCAACGGGAGCAATCTGTTGCTTCCAGGCTGGAGAGACATCCAACTCCCTCCGCCAAAACCGACGGCATGAGCATCTAGCCCGCCGTCAACCCCGGCAGGCCCTGCTTGCCGGGGTTTCTTGTTTCTGGGGGACTCTATATAGGTGTGCGCTGCCGCATCCCCTCAGTTCGACGACACTCGTGCATCCGTTGGTTAGCGAACGCACGAATGAACAGCTTTTTTCCCCAGTGGTCCCAAGGTCGGTGGGCTCGGCGCCTGATGCTGGGTCTGCTGGGGCTCCTTCTGCTCTGGCTGGTGACCTGGATGGGCATGCCGCCCTTGCTGAAATGGCAATTGGCGAAGCAGGCCACGGCCGCGCTGGGACGCCAGGTGACGGTGGAACGGGTTGATTTCCAGCCGTGGTCGCTGGAAGTGCGATCGAGGGGTTGCGCGTGGCCGATGCCACAGGCGAGGGCGAGCAGTTCACGCTGGATCGCCTCTATGCCAACGCCGAGCTGCAGTCGCTGTTTCGGCTCGCGCCGGTGCTCGATGCCCTGGTGCTGGAGCAGCCCAAGTTGAAGCTGCGCCACCTGGGTGAAGGGCGGTACGACGTGGACGACGTGCTGCAGCGCTTGCGCCCGAAAGACGATGAGCCCCCGTCCGACACAGCGCAGTTCGCCCTGTTCAACATCAACCTGTCCGGGGGCGAACTCACGTTCGTCGACGACAGCGTGGGCGTTACGCACCAGCTGAGCGGCTTGTCGGTGGGCGTGCCCTTCCTGAGCAACCTGCCGTCCCGACGGGATGTGGTGACCCAGCCCAAGCTGGCTTTCGTGCTCAATGGGAGCGCTTTCGATTCGAGCGCCAGCACCACGCCGTTCGCCCAGACCCGGGACACCGATGCCAGCGTGGACATTCCCACCCTGGATCTCGCGCCTTACCTGCCCTACTGGCCGGCGACTTGGCCCGTCAAGCCCGAAGCCGGTGTGCTCCAGCTCGCGCTCAAGCTGGCATTCGAACAGCAGGACACGCCGCGCCTCTCCCTCTCCGGCACGGCTGCCCTGTCGGATCTGCGCGTCGTTGAGCGAACCGGGCCGTCCACCACGGCCGAACTGCTGGCCTGGGAACGCCTGGGCGTGACGCTCAATCGGGTGGAGCCGCTGGCGGGTCAGGTGGATCTGGCCGCCATTGACTGGACGTCGCCCACAGTGTCGATCTCGCGCGATGCGGCTGGGTTGCTCAACTTGCAACGTGCGGCGCAAGCCTGGGCCGACCAGTCCCGACGTGCTGCATCTCCTCCCGCCCCTGCGCCCGTGGCACCGGGCGCATCCACCGCGCCCGCCTCGCCGTGGAAAGTGAGTGTGGCGCGCCTGAACCTGGAGGGCGGTACCGTGCGATGGCGCGATGCCGGCACCAAGCCGGCCGCTCAGCTGGCGCTGGAGGCCTTGAGCGTGCAGGCCCAGGCGCTGAGTTGGCCGATGCAGGCACCGGTGCCCTTCGAGGTGTCCGCGCGCCTGGGCCAGACGCCGCTGTCGCTCAAGGGTACGGCCACCGACGCCGAGGCCAAGGCGAAGGTCTCGGTGGGCGAACTGCCCTTGTCGACGTTCGCGCCCTACGCCGCCGGCGTGCTGACGCACGAACTCGACGGGCGGCTCGCCGCCGACCTCGATGTGGAATGGCGGGCGGCCAAGGCCGATCAGCCCATGGGGCTGCTGGTCAACGCTTCCCGGCTCGAGCTGAGCGAGGTGCACCTGGGGACGGCTCGTCAGCCACAGGTCAGCCTGCGCCGCCTCCAGGTGCAGGACGCGCGCGTGGATCTGGCCAGCAGCACCGTGGCCGTGGGCAAGGTCGTGCTTGATCGGCCACAGGTGCGCGCGCAGCGCGACAAGGCGGGGCGCTGGATGGTGGATGGCTGGATGAAGGCATCGGAGGCGCCCGCTGCAGCACCCCCGTCGAAACCGGCCGAGCCCTCCCCGTGGCAGCTGACGCTGGCCGACGTGCAGATCGATGCGGGTGCCGTCGCGCTCGAAGACCTCGCGCTGGCGCGCCCGGTCAGGCTCGACCTCAGTCAGATCAAGATGCAGGTCAAGAACCTGCAGCCCATGGCTCGCAGCCAGCCCGACATGCCGGTCTCGCTGCAGCTGCGCATGGGCGCGGCGCGAGGCAACCGCGCCGAGCCCGGCCGGCTCGCCCTCGACGGCGCGCTGCGCCTGCCCGGCAAGGGCGAGCGCGACGCCGACAGCCTGCGCACCCAGCTGAAGGTGCAAGCGGACAAGCTGCCGCTGCATGCCCTGGAGCCGTATTTCGGCGACCGCCTGAACCTGGACTTGCTGCGCGCGGACACCAGCTACCGTGGCACGGTCGAGGCGGCATTGCCCCCGGCGGGTTTGCGGTTGACGGTCGCCGGCAACGTGGGGCTGGACGATTTCGCCGCCAACACGCTGTCGCCCGCCGAAGAGCTGCTGGCCTGGAAGTCCCTGCAGGTGCGGGGTCTGCGGCTCGCCATGGCGCCCGGACAGGTCACCCGGGTGGCGGTGCAGGAGACCGTGCTCAGCGACTACTTTGCCCGCGTGATCATCGACGAGGCGGGGCGCATCAACCTGCAAGGCCTCGTGAAGCACGATGAAGCGGCTCCCGCACCCACGGGCGCCGCCGCGCCGGCGGCCACCACTCCGCCACCGCCGTCTCCTGCAAACGCGAGCGCCGTGCCCGACCCGGACATCCGTTTCGGACCGATCAGTCTGGTCAATGGCCGCGTGCTGTTCTCCGACCGTTTCATCAAGCCCAACTATTCCGCCAACCTCAGTGAACTCACCGGCAGCCTGAGCGCTTTCGCCAGCGTGCCGCCGGGCGGCGCGCCACAGATGGCCGACCTGACATTGCGCGGGCGCGCCGAGGGCACGGCGGCGCTGGAGATCGATGGCAAGCTCAACCCGCTGGCCCAGCCACTGGCACTCGACATCCGCGCGCTGGTGCGCAACCTGGAGTTGCCGCCGCTGTCGCCTTACACCGTGAAGTACGCCGGCTATGGCATCGAGCGCGGCAAGCTCAGCATGGACGTGGCCTACAAGATCGAGCCCAACGGCCAGCTGACGGCCAGCAACCAGATCATCCTCAACCAGCTCAGTTTCGGCGACCGCGTGGCCGGGAGCGAGGCGCCCAACCTGCCGGTGAAGCTGGCAGTGGCCTTGCTGGCCGACCGCAACGGGGTGATCGACATCAACCTGCCGGTCAGCGGCTCGCTCAACGACCCGCAGTTCAAGCTGGCGCCCCTCATCTTCCGGCTCATCTTCAATCTGATCGGCAAGGCCATCACCTCACCGTTCTCCCTGATCGCCGGGGCCTTCGGCGGGGGCGGGGAGGAAATGAGCCAGGTGGTCTTCACACCGGGCAGCAAGGCACTGGACGGTGAGGCCAGGCAGCGGCTGGACGCTGTGGCCAAGGCCCTGGCCGATCGGCCGACTCTGCAGATCACCGTGGTGGGACATGGCGACCTGGAGGCCGAGCGCAGCGGTTACCAGCGTGCCCGGCTGGACGAGCGTGTGTTGGCCGAGAAACGCCGCCAATTGGCACGGGATGGCGCCGCCATCAGCGACACGCTTGCGATGACGCCCGCCGAGTACCCGGCCCTGCTCAAGGAGGTGTACCGGCGGACCGACATCCCGAAACCCCGCAACCTGGTCGGCCTGGCCAAGGACATCCCGCAGGCCGAGATGGAAGCCTTGCTGCTGGCGTCCATACCGGTCACGTCGGATGCCATCCGCGAACTCGCGGTGGCGCGCGGCGTGGTCGTCAAGGACTACCTTGCAGGCCGGCAGTTGCCGGAAGACCGCATGTTCCTGGGCGCGCCCCAACTGGGCCGCCAGGGTGAGAAGTGGCGCCCGCAGGCCGAACTCAAGCTGGCGCCGCGCTGAGCATTCCGCGTGCGCGCGCAGGGGGAGGCGGGCGCGCGCCAACTGCGGCGACAATACGCCTTGGTCGCGCCGTCGTGGTGCCGACAACCGAATCGATTGAGCCCCCCACTTCATGTCGCTGTTTTCCCTGCGCAAAGCCCCGTCTTCGTCCAACGCTTCCGAGTCTGCCGTGAACACGCCCACCTCCCCCAAGCCGGCCAGCCCCAACGCCGCCCACCCCCTGGATGCCGTCACCGGTGGTGCGTTCTCCGCGCCGACGTCGGGTGAGCGCGCTGCGCGCATCCGCGACTGGCTGGCCACCGGTCCCGCGCTCGAGCAGATGAACGAAGTGTTCAAGGAGCTCTCGCACCGCGACCGCGGAGCCGCCAAGCCCTTGAAGGAAAAGCTCGACGAACTCAAGCGCCAGAAGTCGCAGGAACAGATGTCGGTGGAGTGGGCGCAGAAGGCCCAGGGCCTGATCGACCAGCCGCGCCTGAACCTGGCCGACGCACTGGCCTGGCAACGCGATGCGGCACGCGCAGGCGCACCGCTGTCGCGCGAGCCGCTGGCGCACCTTGCGCCAGGCGCTGGCCGAGCGCGTCAAGGCCATCGAAGATCTGCAGCACCGGGTGCAGGTCGAACGTGAGGCCGCCGTGCTGATCGCGCAGCGCATCGAGGTGCTGTCCACCAAACCCTGGCGCGACGCCCAGCAGATTGCCGAGACGCTGCGCACCGATGTGGCCCAGTGGCAGCAGCAGGCGAGCGCCTTGGCGCAAGACCCCCAATGGCCCAGCGTGGACGTGAAGTTCCCGCCCATGCTCGACGCCTCGCGCCAGCAGCTGCAACTGGTGTGGGACGCCTTCGAAGCCGCGCTGACACAGACCGTGGCGGCCGATGCCAACCCCCAGGCGCCATTGCCCGCCGTGCCCGTGTGGGCCGACGAGCTGCGCGCCGCGCGGGGCCAGGACGTGAGCGCCCTGGCCGACAAGGCACCGCAGGACACGCAGGCCCAGCAGGAAAAACGCGCCCGCGTGGCGGCCGAACTCGAACAGGCGCTGAGCGTGCTCGAGCGCGAGCTCGCCGAAGGGCACGGCAAGGCCACGCCCAAGGCGGCGGCCGACGTGCGCGGCCTGCTCAAGAGCCATGGCCGGCTGGTCCCGGCCGCGCTCGATGCGCGCGCCCAGGCGGCTTTGGGGCAGGCCGGTGAACTTGAAGGCTGGCAGCGCTGGCGCGCCGACCAGCTGCGCGAAGAACTCGTTGGCCAAGGCAGAGGCCTTGCTGCAAGCCCCCGAGGGTCAACGCCTGGGCGGGCGCAAGATGCAGGAAACCCTGCGCAGCCTGCGCGACCAGTGGAAGACCACCGACCAGGGCGGCCAACCCAACCATGCGCTGTGGAAGCGCTTCGACGAAGCCTGCACCGAGGCGCACAAGGTGGTCGAGACCTGGCTGGCGCAGGTGCGCCAGCAGAGCGAGGCGCACAAGGCGCAGCGCCTGGCCATCATCGAAGAACTCAAGGCCTGGACGCTGGCGCACGCCGACAGCAGCGACTGGAAAGCCCAGGTGCGTGAACTGCATGCGTTCTCCGAGCGCTGGCGCGAAGCCGGCCACCTGAGCGAGAAGGCGTTTGCCGACATCCAGCCGGTCTGGAAAGACGCCATGCACAAGGCGCACGAGCGCCTGGAGACGGCGCAGGCCGAGAGCACCGCCCGGCGCAAGGCGCTGATCGAAGAAGCCACCGCCCTGGGCGCGGCGCCCATGCTGCGCATCGATGCGGTCAAGGCCCTGCAGCAACGTTGGCAGGCCGAAGCCCATGCCGTGCCGCTGGAGCGCAAGCACGAACAGAAACTGTGGGAAGCCTTCCGCCAGCCGATCGACGAGGCCTTCGCCCGCAAGAGCACCGAGCGTGAGAAGGCCGCCACGGCCCTGAACGCACACGACCAGCGCGTGCTTGACGCCTCGCGCGCGCTGGAAGCGGCGAGCGCCAGTGGCGACGCGCAGCGCATCCGCGCGGCCATGAACGAGCTGGAAGCGGCCCTGGCGGGTCAGGCCCCCGCGCCTGCGCCAGCAACTGTGGCCGCGCCGGCATCCGTCGAGCCAGCCGCATCCGCTGCCGAAGCGGCGCCTGCCGATGCCGCAGAAGAGGCCTCCGCCACCGAGGAGGCCGAGGCCTCGGCGCCGACGGCACCTGCACCTGCCAAACCCGCCGCGCCGCCGAAGAAGCTGGTGGCGGTGCGGGGTGACGACCGACCCGGTATGAAGAAAGCCGAGCCGGCCGGCCGCGATGGTCGCCGCGGCGATCGCCCGGAGGGGCGGCGCGACGGTGCACCGGGTCGCCCCGATGCGCGCGGTGGACGCGATGCCCGTGGACCGGGCGCACCGTCCTGGCGTGAAGAGCGCGAGCCGCGCGGCCCAAGGCTGGGCGATGCGGCGTTCCGCGCGCAGCGCCAGGCGATCGAGGCGGCTCAGTCCAGCCTGCGCAAGCTCGCGGCCCAGGCCCACGGCGAGGTGCTCACGCAGCTCATGACGGCCTGGCAGCAGCGCGATGCCGAGCAACTGCCCACCGCGCAGGCCCTGGGCCCGCGGGTGAGCACGGCCCAGCGCGGTGCGTGGGCGTCGGCGGTGTCCAAGCCGGCGGCCCCCTTGCCGGGTGAAACCTTGCTGCGCCTGGAAATGGCCGCCGAAGTGCCCACGCCGGCCGAGCACCTGAGCGAGCGCCGCATGTTGCAACTGCAATTGCTCACGCGCCGCCACGCCGCCGCACCGGTCGACACCTGGGCGGAGGATGTGGCCGCGGTGTTGGGCTCGAGCTTCGATGCCACGGCAGAGCGCCGCCTGCAGAACGTGCTGAAGGCGCTCCTCAAGCGTTGAGCGTCAACGCCCCGGGCGGAAGAAGCCGTCGTACAGCGGCATCAGCTCGGGGAACTCGGTCTCGAAACGTGGCCGGTTGACGAAGTAGGCCTCGCAGGTCACGGCGAAGAACTCGGCCGCGTCCTTCGCGGCGTAGTCGTCCAGCCAGGGCGGCTCGCCGCCGAAGCGCTCGGCCATCGCGCCGCTTCGCGAAAACGCTCGAAGCTGTCCTGCATGGTGCGTTGCCAGATCGCGCGCGCCTCGCTGCGCTGGCGCGCACCCAGGAAGCCCGAGGGGAGGGGCGGGGCCCCGTCGGGCGCTTCGCCCATCTGCATGTCGTGCATGTCCATCTTGTGCACGAACTCGTGGATCACCACGTTGTGTCCGTGTTGCGCGCGCTCGCCAGCGTGGGCGACGTCCTCCCAGCTGAGCATGAGGGGGCCCCGGTCCATGGCTTCACCGGCCAGGACCTCGTCGTAATGGTGCACCACGCCCGCGCCGTCGGTGGTCTTGCGCCGCGCCACCACGGCGCCGGGTTGCACGACGATGCCGACGAAGTCGCCGTACCAGTCCAACAGCTTGAGCGGGTCGCGCACCGGTTCGCCTGACACGCCATGCATGTGGAGCAGCGGCAGGCAGGCCTGCGCCGCGATCGCCAGCGCCATGGCGTCCGTCACGGCCAGGCCGTTGGCGCCGTGGAACTCCTTCTCCATCAGGAAGTGCGTGCAGAGCAGGCGAAGGCGCTGCAGCTCGGGCCCATCGAGTGCCGCCAGAAAGGGGTGGTGCGCCACGGTCTGGCGCCAAAGGGCATCCGGGATGGAGGTGGGGCGGCGCAGCGCGCGGGGCAGCCAGCGTTGGAGCAGGTGGATCATGGAGGAGGAAGGCGGCGGTGGCTCAGGGTCGCAAGGGCCGGCGGTGCAGGCCCTTCGCGTCCAGCCGCAACACCTCGGCGCGGGCCGGCTGCGCGCTCAGCTCCCAGTCGCTGAGCACGACGCGTTGAAGGCCGTCACCCAGGTCGTGGGTCGCGGGCCGGTGCGTGTGGCGATGGATCAGCGTGTGGGCCTCGGCGTGCCGCAGCCAGGCCTTGGCGGCCTGGGTGTCCACGTCGGCCCAGAGGCTGGGGTCGTTGCCGGTGCTGCGCTTGCGCGCCTCGCTCTGGGCGCGCAGCTCGCGCGCGATCGCTTCGCGTTGGGCCAGGGGTTGTGCCAGAAAAGCGGTGTTGCCAGGCGGGCTCGCGCACCTCGGCACGAAAGCGCATGTAGTCGGTGTCGGCCAGGCACAGGGCGTCGCCATGGCTGAGCAGCCAGCGCTGGTCCAGAAAGACCAGCACGGTGGGATCGCTCAGGCCTTGCATGCCGCAGGCGTCGAGTCCGGCCGGTCCCAGGAGGAAGTCGCGGTTGCCGCGCATGAAGTAGACCGGTGCGTGCGCGCTGTAGGCCTGCAAGGCCTCGGCACAGGCGCGCCAGAACGCGTGATCGGCCGACGGGGATGTGTGGGTGGAGAGCACGTCGTCGCCGACCCACACCTCGAACAGATCGCCCAGGATGAACAGCGCGTCGGCGCGCTCGTGCGCGGGGCGGCGCAGGTAGGCGGCCCACGCCTCGAAGGTCTCGGGCTCACCGGCCTGCAGATGCAGGTCTGAAATGACATCGACCGCTTGCCAGTTCGCGGGAGCGATGCATTCGGCGAAGCGGTCGACGGGTTGGGCGGTCATGCGGAGCAGGGGCGTTGCCGCCCCTGGCGATCAGAGCGCGACGGCCTTTTCGATCACGACGTCGTCCTTGGGCACGTCGTCGTGGAAGCCCTTGCGGCCGGTGGGCGTGCCCTCGATCTTCTTCACGATCTCGCTGCCCGAGACCACCTTGCCGAAGACGGCGTAGCCCCAGCCCTGTGCGCTGGGCGCGGTGTGGTTCAGGAAGCCGTTGTTCGACACGTTGATGAAGAACTGCGCGGTGGCCGAGTGCGGGTCGCTGGTGCGCGCCATGGCCACGGTGTAGGTGTCGTTCTTCAGGCCGTTGTTGGCCTCGTTGGAAATGGGGGCGTCGGTGGGCTTCTGGGTCATGCCGGGTTCGAAGCCGCCGCCTTGCACCATGAAGCCGGGGATGACGCGGTGGAACACGGTGTTGTTGTAGTGGCCCTTGTTCACATAGGCCAGGAAGTTGCTGGTGGACAGCGGTGCTTTTTCAGCGTCGAGTTCCAGCGTGACGACGCCGTATCCGGCAATGTGCAGTTCGACTTGGGGGTCGGCGATGGTCATTTCTCCAGGGTGGCTTTGAGGATGGTGATGGGGGTTTTGGGCACGTTCTGGTGCATGCCCTGGTCGCCGACGGGCACGGCGCGGATCTTGTCCACGACATCCAGCCCCGCCACGACCTTGCCGAAGACGGTGTAACCGTAGCCGTCGGGGCTGGGGGCGTTCAGGTTCGGGTTGTTCACGGTGTTGATGAAGAACTGCGACGTGGCCGAATTGGGGTTGGAGGTGCGTGCCATCGCGATGGCACCGCGGTCGTTCTTCAGGCCGTTGGTGGCTTCCAGCGGAATCGGCGCCTTGGTGGGCTTTTGCTGCAGGTCGGGCGTGAAACCGCCGCCCTGGATCATGAAGTTGCTCATCACGCGGTGGAACACCGTGCCGTCGTAGTGCTGGTCGCGCACGTACTGCAGGAAGTTCTCCACCGTTTTCGGGGCCTTGTCGGGGTACAGCTCGACCACGATGTCGCCCTGGGATGTGGCCAGTTTCACGCGGGGCGCGGCGGTGGCCTGGGCCTGGGCGGCCAGAGGCAGCAGGGCGGCGCCGGCCGCCAGGGCCGTGAGCCAGAGGGCCGCGCGTCGGCGCAGGGGCAAAGAGGACAGTGTCATCAGATCGTTCCTTCAAAAAAGATGGTCCAGCGGTCTTGCTCGCGCACCCAGTACTGGCGCTTGGTCACTCCCCGGCTCTGGCCTGCGGCGACTTCACCGAAGGTGACGACCATGGTGTCGTCCTGGTCGCGCCAGCGCAGCACCGACAGGTCTTTCATCTGCAGCTCGCGCGAGCCATTGGCCCGCAGCTCGCTTTCGACGCGGGGCCACCATTGGGCCAGATCGCGGCCCTGGTTCATGAACCGGTTGGAATAAAACGTTTTGAGTTCGGCGAGGTGGCCCGCACTGCGGGTCTGCCGCCAGGCTTCCAGCACGGCTTCGAACTGCGTCCGCTCGCTGGCCAGGGTTTCGGGCTGCACCCATTGCAGCGAGGGCGCGATCACCACCGGCGTGGTGCGGATCTGCACCGTGCCCAGCAGGCGCTGCAGGTCGGGGTTGGACAGCACCACACAGCCGTCGGACGCTTGCGGCGCGCGCACGAACTGCTCGGTGGGCGTGCCGTGCAGCCAGATGCCGCTACCGGTCTTGCCGCGCTGCACATCGAGCGCATTGGGGTAGTTGATCGGCAAGGCACCCACGCCATACAGGTCGGGCAGGTCCGCCGGGTTGAGGGTGCTGGTGATGTAGTAGACGCCCAGGGGGGTGCGCTTGTCGCCCTCCGCGGTCTTCTCGATGCCCGAGAGGCCGACCGAGATGTAGAAATCGCCCAGCAGCTTCAGGCGCGGCGCGCGATCGGCTTCGCTGGCGCTGCCACGGGCCGGGTTCAGGTTTTCGAACAGGTAGAGGCGGGAGCGCGAGGCGTCGATCGCGATCGCGTGGCGGCTCTGTGGGGCGAGGGTGAGGAACTGCGTTGGCACGGCCCCTTCGGGCGGGCGCTCGGTCAGCGCCAGCAGCCGGCGGCGCGACTCCTCGCGCAGGGCGCTGAGCTGTGCCGACGCGGCCAAGGCCTGCGTGTCGGGCACGTCGCCGAGCCGGCGCACCGGGCGGGTCTGCTGGCTGAGCAGGTCGCCGTGCACAAGGTGGGCCAGCTGGAAGTTGGGGTGGTCGCGCACCAGGCTCTCGGCCTGTTTCAGGGCCTCCCGGTGTTGCGCGTTCCCGATGAGCTGATAGATCTCGATCAGACGGGCCTCGGCCCGGCCCATCATGGGCTTGACGTGCTGGAGCTGTTCGCCTGTGAGGCTCACGGGCGTCAGACCCGAGGAGGGCGGACTGGCCGTTCCCTGAACGGCATCCTGCACGCGGGTGAGGGCGCTGTTGATCAGTGAGACGGCAGGGGCCTCGCTGACCGGCTCGGCGACGGTGTTGGCGTCGGCCGCCTGGCGCTTGTGCAGCGACAGAGCGAGCAGGGCGGCCACCGCCACGGCCGTGGCGACCACGAGCGTGCGATGTCTCGGTGTCACGCGTTGAGCGTTGTTCGGCCCCGGCCCCAGCAGCTCGGTCGTGAGGCTGGCATGGCCCCGTTGCGCGAACCGCCGACTGACCATCAAGAGCCCGTGGATTCCCGAACGATCAGCCAGCGGTTGCCGCTCTTGACCAGATCCAGCGTCTTGCGGCTGGTGACGTTCAGGTTGTCGGAGGTGTAGTCCTGGCGAAAGCGCGCCGAAGCGCGGTCGCCGTTGACCGTGACGTTGAGGTCGTTGATGCCGACGCCGATGCGCGAGCGGGGTTCGATGCGCGAGCGGCGCTCGGCCTCCCAGGCGGCGCGCGACTGGCCGCCCGGTGGCGTGAACGCCGGGCCGTAGGCACCCAGGTAGGCGGACACGTTCTTCGAGGACCAAGCCTTGGCCCAGGCTGCCACAGCCGCTTCCACGTCAACCTGGGCATCGGCGGCGGCCGGGGCGGGCGCTGCCGGAGCGGCGGGCGCCGCAGGGGCCGCAGGGGCCGGCGCAGCCGCGACAGGAGGCTTCGCGGCGGGAGGTGCTGCGCACCGGAGCCGATGGAGCCGATGGAGCCGGTGCGGCCGTCGGGGGCGCGGCGGCGACGGAGGTGGCCGGGCGGGCACCGCGCGGATCGGCCGCGAACAGGTTGCGGATCAGGCTCAGCTTGGGTGCGACAGCGGGGTTGTTCGAATCGAGTTGCAGCGCCTTGCTGTAGGCCTGGCTGGCCAGCTTGGCATAGACGTCGCCCAGGTTTTCGTGGGCGGTGGCGTAGCTCGGGTTGGTGCGGATCGCCATTTCGAGCGCGGCGCGGGCCTTGTCGAACTGGCTCTGGCCGGCGTACAGCACCGCCAGGTTGTTGTAGGGCTCGGGCAGCTCCGGGTAGTCTTCCGTGAGCTTGGCGAAGGTGGCAATTGCGTCCGTCGACTTGCCGCTCTCGGTCTGGATCACACCCTTGAGGAAACGCATCTGCGGATCGCGTGGCTTGCCCACCAGGTATTGGTCCACCTTGACCAGGGCTTCGTTGAGCTGGCCGGCGCGCACCAGCCGGTTGACCTCGGCATAGTCGTCGCCTTGCGCCCAGGCCAGCGAGGTGCCGAGGCTGGCGGCGGTCAGGGCCACGAGGGCCAGTTGGCGCAGTCGCATGGAAAAACCGTTTCTGGTGATGATGGGGGAGGATGGGCCGCTGCAGTGGGGGTGTGATGGAACGTGGCGAGACATGGCACCTCGAAAACAAACCTGGGCTCCCTCTCATGAAGGGGCCAGTGACACGTTGATCGAATGCCCGGCGGCGTGCTGTGGAGTGTCACCGGGCTGGATATACTGACACCGATGGATTGTATCTGAGGGGTCCCGTTCCGACGGTTGCGCCAGACCGCATGGAACGCCGACGGGCCCGCTCTTCGGATGGTGCCACGCACGGCCTGTGGAAGCCCCGTTTTTCACCCTCCGGCTGCCCTCCGGAATCCCGTTCCCGTTCCCGTTCCATGACCCTGAAAATCTACAACACCTTGTCGCGCCGACTGGAGGACTTCCAGCCCATTGAGCCTGGGCATGTGCGCATGTACGTCTGCGGCATGACGATCTACGACCTGTGCCACATCGGCCACGCCCGCATGATGATGGCCTTCGATGTGGTGCAGCGCTGGCTCAAGGTCAGCGGCCTGCGCGTCACCTACGTGCGCAACATCACCGACATCGACGACAAGATCATCAAGCGCGCGCTCGAGCGCGGCATCACGCTGCGCGCGTTGACCGACGAGATGACCGCCGCCATGCACCAGGACATCGGCGCACTGGGCATTGAACCGCCCAGCCTCGAACCCCGGGCCACCGAGTACGTGCCGCAGATGCTGTCGCTGATCAACACCTTGCAACGCAAGGGCCTGGCGTACCAGGCCGACAACGGTGATGTGAACTACGCGGTGCGCAAGTTCCCTGGCTACGGCAAGCTCTCCGGCAAATCGCTCGACGACCTGCGCGCGGGCGAGCGCGTGGCGGTGGACAGCGACAAGAACGACCCGCTGGACTTCGTGCTCTGGAAATCGGCCAAACCCGACGAACCAGCCGAAGCCAAGTGGGACAGCGCCTATGGCGCGGGCCGGCCGGGCTGGCACATCGAGTGCTCGGCCATGAGCTGCAGCACCCTGGGCGAGACCTTCGACATCCACGGCGGTGGTGCCGACCTGCAGTTCCCGCACCACGAGAACGAGATCGCGCAGAGCGAAGGCGCCACCGGCAAACCGCTGGCGCGCTTCTGGGTGCACAACGGCTTCGTGCGGGTCGACAACGAGAAGATGTCCAAGAGCCTGGGCAACTTCTTCACCATCCGCGAGGTGCTGGCGAAGTACGACCCCGAGACCGTGCGCTTCTTCATCCTGAGGGCGCACTACCGCAGCGCGTTGAACT
Source organism: Hydrogenophaga sp. UC242_50 (assembly GCF_042697355.1). Classification (NCBI taxonomy): domain Bacteria; kingdom Pseudomonadati; phylum Pseudomonadota; class Betaproteobacteria; order Burkholderiales; family Comamonadaceae; genus Hydrogenophaga; species Hydrogenophaga sp. UC242_50. Next base: position 4,018,579 of record NZ_CP170553.1, on the reverse strand, counting down.
ACAGCGATGCCCACCTGGACGACGCCCGGGGTGCGCTCAAGCGCCTGTACACCGCGCTGTCGCACGTGCCGCCGGCGGCTTCGACGCAGATCGACTGGTCCCAACCGCACGCTCAGCGCTTCCGCGCGGCCATGGACGAGGACTTCGGCACGCCCGAGGCCGTTGCCGTGTTGTTCGAACTGGCGGGTGAAGTCAACCGGAGCAAGGACGCGGCATTGGCCGGGCTGCTGCGCGCCCTGGGCGCCACGCTGGGCCTGCTGCAGGCCGACCCGGCCACCTACCTGCAGGGCGGTGGGGCCGAAGGCGGGCTGGACGAGGCGGCCATTCTGGACCTGATCGCCCAACGCAGCGCGGCCAAGCAGGCCAAGGATTTCGCTGGGGCCGATCGCATCCGGCAGCAGCTGCTGGACCAGGGCATCGTGCTCAAGGACAGCCCCACGGGCACCACCTGGGAGCGCAACTGATTGCCACCACCGTCCTGCCCGAGCTCAACACGGAGGCGCCCGGCTATTGGGTGGATGCCTGTCGCCATCTCATGAAGCGCGACCGGGTGATGAAGAAGCTGATCCCCCAGCATGGGGGTGCCTGCCTGCAGTCGCGCGGAGATGCCTTCGTCACGCTGGCGCGCAGCATCGTCGGCCAGCAGATCTCGGTGAAGGCGGCCCAGTCGGTCTGGGACCGTTTCGAGCAATTGCCACGGAAGATGGTGCCCGCCCAGGTGCTCAAGCTGAAGGTGGACGACATGCGCGCGGCCGGCCTGTCGGCCCGCAAGGTCGAGTACCTGGTGGACCTTGCCCTGCACTTCGCCAACGACCAAGTCCACGTCAGCCAATGGGCCGACATGGACGACGAGGCCATCATTGCCGAGCTGGTCGGCGATTCGTGGCATTGGCCGATGGACGGCCGAGATGTTCCTGATCTTCCACCTGATGCGGCCCAACGTACTACCCCTGGACGACCTTGGTTTGCAGAATGGCATCAGCCTGGCGTATTTTTCGGGTGAACCGGTCAGCCGCAGCGAGATCCGGGAGGTTGCGAACTCCTGGGCACCGTTCTGCAGCGTGGCAACTTGGTATATTTGGCGGTCGCTCGATCCGCTGCCGGTCAGTTACTGAGCGCACCGGCTTCGCCGGGACGTCGTGGCAAACAAGACCAAAGGAGCACACCTTCGCCGAAAAAGAATTTTCTCGATTTCGAGCAACCGATTGCCGAGCTCGAAACCAAGATCGAAGAACTGCGTTATGTGCAGACCGAATCCGCGGTGGACATCTCCGAAGAGATTGAACAGCTGGCTGGCAAGAGCCTGCAGCTCACCAAGGACATCTACAGCAACCTCACGCCGTGGCAGATCACCAAGATCGCCCGCCACGCCGACCGCCCCTATACGCTGGACTACGTGCGCGAGATCTTCACGCACTTCCAGGAGTTGCATGGCGATCGGCACTTCTCGGACGACCTGAGCATCGTGGGCGGTCTGGCGCGCTTCAACGGCCAGCCCTGCATGGTGCTGGGCCACCAGAAGGGGCGCGACACGAAAGAGCGCGGCCTGCGCAACTTCGGCATGACCAAGCCCGAAGGCTATCGCAAGGCCCTGCGCCTGATGAAGCTGGCCGAGAAGTTCAAGCTGCCGGTCTTCACCTTCGTGGACACGCCCGGCGCCTACCCCGGCATCGATGCCGAAGAGCGCGGCCAGTCCGAAGCGATCGGCCGCAACATCTTCGAGATGGCGCAGCTGGAAGTGCCCATCATCTCCACCATCATTGGTGAAGGCGGCTCGGGCGGCGCGCTGGCCATTTCGGTGGCCGACCAGGTGCTCATGCTGCAGTACTCGGTGTACTCGGTCATCAGCCCCGAAGGTTGCGCCTCCATCCTCTGGAAGACCAGCGACCGCGCCAGCGATGCCGCCGATGCCCTGGGCATCACCGCGCACCGCCTCAAGGCGCTGGGCCTGGTGGACAAGATCGTCAACGAGCCCGTGGGTGGCGCGCACCGCGACCACAAGCAGATGGCCGCCTTCCTCAAGCGCGCCCTGGGCGACGCCTGGCGCCAGGTGACGGACCTCAAGGCCAAGGAGCTGCTCGATCGGCGCTACGCGCGCCTCAACAGCTACGGCCGCTTCACCGACACCAAGGCCGAGAGCAAGGACAAGCGCTGAGGTGAATGCCTCGCCAACCCCGGCCAACCCCTGCGATCGGGCGTTGGCCGCGTGGTGCGAGCGCTGGGGCTTCCTGCAGCCAGCCGGGCCCATGGCGGTGGCCTTCAGTGCCGGTGCCGATTCCACGGCCTTGTTGCTTGCGGCGCATCGGCGTTGGCCGGGCCAAGTGATCGCCTTGCATGTGAATCACGGTTTGCAGGCGGCGGCCGACTCCTTTCAGAACCACGCCCAGGCGTTCTGCGCTCTGCACGGCATCGTCTTGCGCGCCGAGCGTGTGCGGGCTGCGCATGCGCCGGGCGATAGCCCGGAAGACGCCGCCCGCCAAGCCCGTTACACCGCCCTGGCGCGCATGGCCGAAGAGGCCGGTGCGGCCTGTGTGCTGCTGGGCCAGCACGCGGACGACCAGGCCGAAACCGTCCTGCTCGCGCTCAGCCGCGGTGCGGGCCTGCCGGGGCTGGCTGCCATGGGCGAGCGCTTCGAACGCCATGGTCAGGTGTTTGGCCGGCCCTTGCTCGACGTGCCGTCCACCGCCTTGCGCGCCTGGCTGGCGTCCACTGGTCACGCCTTTGTGGACGATCCCAGCAACGCCGACCAGCGCTTCACGCGCAACCGCATCCGTGCGGTGCTGATGCCCGCGTGGGAGGCCTGTTTTCCCGGCTTTCGGCCCATGCTTGCGCGCAGCGCGGCCCACGCCGCCCAGGGGCAGCGGCTGCTCGACGACCTGGCCCGCATCGATCTCGCACAGGTGGGCACGCCTCCCGCGATCGCGGGGCTGCAGTCGCTGTCGCGCGATCGCCAGGCCAACGTGCTTCGCCACTGGTTGCGCGCCGAAGCGAACGTGGCGGCCAGCGCGGCCCAGCTGGACGAACTGCTCGATCAGATCGCGGCCTGCACCACGCGCGGCCACCGCATCCGCCTCAAGGTGGCCAGCGGCTTGGTCACTCGCGAGGGTGGGGATCTGCGTTTCGTGGCGCCGATATAATTCCCGGTTGCCCTGAACGGCCCTTTGGGGCCTGGCATGCCGCGTGGAACACCGGTTGCGCGGCCGCAATCAACCCAATCCAATCCCTCCCGATGGCCTTGATAGTTCACAAGTACGGCGGCACCTCCATGGGGTCGACCGAGCGCATCCGCAATGTGGCCCGACGCGTCGCCAAATGGCACCGTGCCGGCCACCAGCTCGTCGTGGTGCCCAGCGCCATGAGCGGTGAAACCAACCGCCTGCTCGGTCTGGCCAAGGAGCTGGCCCCGGGCAAGACCGACAGCGCCTACAACCGCGAACTCGACATGCTCGCCGCCACCGGCGAGCAGGCCTCGTCGGCCCTGCTGGCGATCGCGCTGCAGGCCGAGGGCGTTGGCTCGGTGAGCTACGCCGGCTGGCAGGTGCCGATCAAGACCAACAGCTCCTTCACCAAGGCGCGCATCGAGTCGATCGACGACGCGCGCATCCGCGCCGACCTGGCCGCCAGCAAGGTGGTCATCGTCACCGGTTTCCAGGGCGTGGACCCCGAAGGCCACATCACCACGCTGGGCCGTGGCGGCAGCGATACCTCTGCCGTGGCCGTGGCCGCGGCGCTCAAGGCGGCCGAGTGCCTGATCTACACCGACGTGGACGGCGTGTACACGACCGACCCGCGCGTGGTGCCCGAAGCACGTCGCCTCCAGCGCGTGAGCTTCGAGGAAATGCTGGAGATGGCCAGCATGGGCAGCAAGGTGCTGCAGATCCGTTCGGTGGAATTCGCCGGCAAGTACAAAGTGCCCTTGCGCGTGCTCTCCAGCTTCACGCCCTGGGACATCGACCTGAATGAAGAAGCCGCCTCCGGCACCCTGATCACTTTTGAGGAAGACGAAGACATGGAACAAGCCGTCGTTTCCGGCATTGCCTTCAACCGCGACGAAGCCAAGATTTCGGTGCTCGGCGTGCCCGACACCCCCGGCATCGCCTACCAGATCCTGGGTGCTGTGGCCGATGCCAACATCGAGGTCGATGTGATCATCCAGAACCTGAGCAAGGACGGCAAGACCGACTTCAGCTTCACGGTGCACCGCAACGAATTCCAGAAGACGCTGGACCTGCTCAAGACCAAGGTCGTGCCCGCGCTGGGTGCGGCCGAGGTGGTGGGCGATGCACGCATCTGCAAGGTGAGCATCGTCGGCATCGGCATGCGCAGCCACGTCGGCGTGCGCCAGCCGCATGTTCAAGTGCCTGAGCGTGGAGGGCATCAACATCCAGATGATCTCCACCTCCGAGATCAAGACCTCGGTGGTCATCGACGAGAAATACATGGAGCTGGCCGTGCGTTCGCTGCACCGCGAGTTCGATCTCGACCAGACCGCCGACACCATCACCGGTTGAACCCTCCACCAGAGGGAAATGCCTCCCGAGTTGAGGCATAATACGCAGCTTCCGGAGCGATGACCGAGTGGCCGAAGGTGCTCCCCTGCTAAGGGAGTATGGGGTGTAGAGCCTCATCGAGGGTTCGAATCCCTCTCGCTCCGCCAGTTATGCCAGGCGCCCCAGACGCGGGCTTCTGAACACCAAGCCCCACCGCCCATGGCCGTGGGGCTTTTTCACGTCCCGCCGCGTGGCGGCCGTGGCCGTTTTGATCGTCAAGGAGCCGCGATGAACGCTTCCCTCGCGCCCGCCCAGCAGATGCAGCTGGCGGTGCACTACCACTCGCAAGGCCTGCTGGACGCGGCCCGTTCGCTGTACGAAGGCGTGCTCGAGCAGTTCCCGACCGAATTCGCGGTGCTGTACCACCTGGGCCTGCTGGAGTCGCAGGCCGGCCATCCTGAACGCGCAGCGGGCTATTTCGGCCGTGCCGTGCAGTCCTCGCCGCAGAATGCCGATGCGCTGAACAACCTGGCGTTCACGCTGCAGCAGCTGGGCCGTGACACCGAGGCGCTGGCGCACGTATGAGCAGGCGCGGGCGCTGCTGCCCGACGATGCGGACATCGCGATCAACCTCGGTCTGTTGCACAAGAAGCTGCAGCAGTTGCCCGAGGCCCTGGCCTGCTTCGAACGGGCCTTGCAGGCCCATCCGGCGCACACCGCGCTGCTGTGCAACCAGGGCAATGTGTTGCAACGCCTGGGGCGCCAGCCGGAGGCGCTGAGCAGCTACGAGCGGGCGCTGGCGGTCGAGTCCGACAACCCCGTGGTGCTGTGCAACCTCAGCAACGCGCTCAACGAACTGGCCCGGTACGACGAGGCCCTGGCCCGCGCCGAGCGCGCCACCGAGGCGCACCCGAAACACGCCCAGGCCTGGGTGGAGCGCGGCAATGCGCTCAAGCAACTGGGCCGCATCCCCGAGGCCGTCGCCAGTTGCGAGAAGGCCATCGCGCTGGATCCGGCCATGGTCCAGGCGCACACCAACCTGGCGGCCACGGTGCTCAGCGACAGCGTGGACACGCCCCGCGTCATCGCCGCCGGCCGCAGGAGCCTCGAGGTGTTCCTTCAGAGCGTGTACCGCGCGCCGGCCTTGCGGCACGCGGGTCTGGCGCTCAGTGCCTTCCGCCTCAAACACGATGTGCAGCAGGCGCAGTGGCTGCAGGCGCACGGCCACGCTGTGCCCGGCCTGGCGCCATTTCTCAAGACCGGCAGCGCGCTGCTGCAACAGGCGAAAGATTGGCCGCCCGGCGGCACGCTGCGCGCCTCGGCCAAGGAGCTGTCGAGCCTGCAGGAATTTCTGGCGACGCCCTGGCTGCATGCCATGCCCGATGCCATGCCCGACGTGCTCAACTCGGAGAACGACTGGCTCGCGCTGGAAGAGGCCTACCTTGCGGGCACGCCCGAAATCCTGACCATCGACCACTTCCTGTCCGAGCCGGCGCTCAAGGCCTTTCAGGACTTTGCCCACGCCTCGCGCGTGTGGCACGGCGAGTACGCCAACAGCTACCTGGGGGCCTTCGCCAACCGGGGCTTCAACAGCCCGCTGCACCTGCAGCTCGCGCGCGAGCTCAAGCAGCGCATGCCGCGTGTGTTCAAGGACTACCTGCTGACCCAGCTCTGGGGTTTCAAGTACGAGCCGGCCGTGACGCGCGGCATCAACGTGCACGCCGACTTCGCCAAGGTCAACCTGAACTTCTGGATCGCACCGAGCGAACACAACCTCGATCCCGAGAGCGGCGGCCTCAAGGTCTACGACGTGCCGGCGCCGGCCGACTGGACCTTCGAGCAGTACAACGCAGACAGTGCCCGCATCTACGAGTTCCTGGCGCAACACAAGGCGGGTTGCGTGACGGTGCCGCACCGCTGCAACCGCGCGGTGCTGTTCAACTCGGCGCTGTTCCACGAGACCGACACCATTCGCTTCGTGGACCGCTACGAAGCCCGGCGGGTCAACATGACCTACCTGTTCGGCCAGCAGTTGCGATAGCAAGCAAGGCCTGACCGACAATCGAGGCATGACGTCCTCCGCCCATTCCCCTGCGGCCCTGAGCCGCGCCGCCTTCGCCACCCTGTTGCTCATCGCATTCATGATGGGCGCCAACCACGTCGCCGCGCGGCTCGCGTTCGACCACGGCGTGAGCGTTGCGCACGGCCGTGGCCTTCCGCAGCAGCGTGACGGCGTTGGTGGTCGCGGCCATCCTGCTGGTCTACCGCGTGCCCATGCGCCTTCAGGCGCGGCATCGCAAGGCCTTGCCCGCGATCGGCCTGCTGGTGGGTGTGCAAAGCCTGTGCCTGTACGCCGCCGTGGCGCGCCTGCCCGTGGCGCTGGCGCTGCTCGCGTTCAACACCTACCCCTTGTGGACGGCGCTCTGGGCGCGCCTGGTCTACGGCCAGCGGCCGCAGCCGCGCGTGCTGAAGGCCATGCCGGTGATGCTCCTTGGTCTGGCGCTCGCGCTCGACGTGTTCGGCGCGGCATCGGGCCTGGGCGCTTCGGGCCATTGGGCACAGATCGGTGTGGGCGTGGCGTTCGCGCTGGCCGCGGCCGCCACCTTCGGCATGGCGCTGGTGTTGACGCAGCACGAAACCAGTGAACTCGATGGCCGGCTGCGCACGGCCACCACCATGGCCATCGTCGCCGTGATGGCGATGATCGCGGCCACCGCGCAGGGCGGCCTGTCCCTGCCCACCGCGCCCACGGGCTGGTGGGGCTTGCTGGGCCTGACCTTCCTCTACGGCACCGCTTTCACCATCATGTTCACCGTGCTGCCCAAGCTCGGGGTGGTGGGCAATTCGGCCATCATGAACATCGAACCCATCTTCGCGCTGGTGCTGGCCTGGGCGATCCTGGGCCAGTCCATCGCCGCCGTGCAGGTGGTGGGCGGCCTGGTGGTGGTGGCGACGGTGATGTGGCTGGGCCTGCGCAAGGCCTAGGCCTTATTCCCCGTCGTCGAGCGACGCGCTCCAGCGCTCGTTCCATTCCCCTCGCGGCGGCGCGTCGCGCAGGTCCTCGATCTGGCGCCGGTCGCGTTTGGTGGGGCGGCCCATCGGCTGGCTGTGGGCCGGCTCGGGCGCCAGGCGCCGCTGCTCGGCGGCCTGGCTGCGCCGCAGGAGCGAGGCCGCGGTTTCTTCGTAGAGCAGGGCGGCCACCGGCGCGGGGCCGCGAACGCCGCTCAGGCCCTTCACGACCACGGTGCGCGTGTCCGGCCCGATGCGCAGCTCCAGGGTGTCGCCCGGTTTCACGTCGCGCGAGGGTTTGACCGGCAGGCCGTTGAGCCGCACATGGCCTTTGTCGATGGCTTCGCTGCTCAGGCTTCGGGTCTTGTAGAAGCGCGCGGCCCAGAGCCATTTGTCCAGGCGGACCTTGCCGGTGGCGTCGTCGGTGTCGGGTTTCATGAGTGGCTGGCAGGTGCTGCGCAGGGGCAGGCGCACGATCGCTTCCAGCCCGATGACCTGGCCCTGGTGGGTGCGGTTGTTGAGTTCGATGCGGCCGTCCAGGGACAGCACGATTTCCCGGCAGATCGCCAGGCCCAGGCCGGAGCCCGACACGCCGGGCGCATGCTGCTGGTCGGTGACGAAGGGCTGGAACAGGCGTTCGCGCAGCGCGGGCGAGATGCCCGGGCCCTCGTCGCGCACGGTGAGCGCCGCGGTTTGCAGGTCCACCACCAGCACCACCGACAGGCTGGAGCCCGCGGGTGTGTTCTTGATCGCGTTGTGCAGCAGGTTGCGGCTGAGTTCGCGCAAGGCCCATTCGTGTGCCTGCACCGGCGCGGCCTGGGTGTCGATCGAGAAGTCGATCGAACGCTCCGCAATCAGCGCCGAGAGGTCCAGCGCCACCGCGCGCACCACCTGGGACCAGTCGATCACCGGCGGCTTGCCATCCTGGCGCAACTGCTCCACCTTGGCCAGCGCCAGCATCTGGTTCGCCAGTTCCGTGGCGCGCTCGACCGTGTGGCCGATCTCCTCCAGCGCCTGCTGGGCGGGACGTCGCCGCGCCGCGCCGACTGCACCTGGGTTTTGAGCACCGCCAGTGGCGTGCGCAACTGGTGCGAGGTGTCGCGAACGAAGCGCTTCTGGTGCTCCAGCAGGTGCGAGAGCCGTTGCATGTGCTGGTTGGTGGCGTCCAGCAGTGGCAGCAGCTCGCGCGGCGCGCCTTCGGTGGACAGCGGCGAGAGGTCGTTCTCGCTGCGCATGCCCAGCGCCTGGCTGAGCGCGCGCACCGGGCGCGTGGCGCGCTGCACCACGAAGACCACCACGAGCGCAATCACCACCACCAGCGCGGCCTGCCGCCACAGCGTGTCGAGCAGGATCTGCCGTGCCAGCGTCTCGCGCAGCTCCAGCGTTTCCGCCACCTGGATGGTGGCAGTGCCCTGCTCGTACACACCGGACACTGGTTGCAGCAGCACCGCCATGCGCACCGGCACGCCGCGGTATTCGTCGTCGTAGAAGTTGACCAGGGCGGCGTAGAGGTTCTTCTGCGGGATGTCGCGGCGCCAGTCGGGCATGTCGCGAAAGCCCGAGACCATCTCGCCCTTGAGGCCGCTCACGCGGTAGAAGATGCGGCTGCGGTTGTCGGCCTCGAAGGCTTCGAGCGCCGAGTAGAGCAGGGTGGATTCGACCCGCACCTCGTCGCCCGCGCCCGTCACCCGCAGCTGTTCGCCGAGCGACTTCGCGGTGGCCAGCAGGGTGCGGTCGTAGGCGGTGTCGGCGGCGTCGAGGGCCTGCCGGTACAGCACGACGGTGTTGATGATCACGAACGCGAACACCGGCAGCAGGATGCCCATGAGCAGTGTGCGGCGCAGCGACACCGCGCGCGGGCGTGGGGTCTCGGTGGTGGGGTTCACGCCGTGGCCTTCAGCAGATAACCCAGGCCGCGCAGCGTGACCAGTTGCGCGCCGGTGTGGGCGATCTTCTTGCGCAGGCGGTAGGCCACCACCTCGATGGCCTCCGGCTGCACCTGGCTCTCGCCCGGGAACACCAGCTCGAACAGCCGCTCCTTGGCGATGGCGTGGCCCGGCTTGCCCAGCAGGGCTTGCAGCAGCGCCAGTTCGCGCGGGGCGAGCTCCATCGGCCGGCCATCGAAGTAGACCGCGCCGCTGTCCTTCTCCACGTGCATGCCGCACCACACGGGCCCGCGCGCGGCCTGGTCGGCGTTGCTGGAGCGCCGCACCAGGGCCCGCACGCGGGCTTCGAGTTCGTCGAGGTCGAAGGGCTTGGGCATGTAGTCGTCGGCGCCCGTGTTCAGGCCGAGGATGCGGTCGCCCACCGTGCCACGCGCGGTCAGCACGATCACCGGGGTGCTCAGGCCGGCGGCGCGCGCCTGGCTCAACACCTCCAGTCCGTCCACGCCCGGCAGGCTCAGGTCGAGCAGCACCGCGTCGGGCAGGCTGGCCTGCCACAGCGCCAGGGCACGGGCGCCGTCTTCGCAACCCAGCACCTGCATGCCGCGCCGCTCGAAGCTGCGCCGCAAGGTGGTCTGCATCGTGGCGTTGTCTTCGATCAGGAGCAGCTTCATGGCCTCCGATTATGGGCGTGGGGTGAACGCCCGCCGGTCCGCGTCCGCGCCCGGCCTAGGGTTTGTCCCGATCGGTTGGACAGCGAACTGACAGCCGCCAAAACGAGCATGGCCTCTCCCATTCACTTCTGAAAGTCATCATGAAAAAACATGCCATCGCCTTGGCGGCACTGGGTCTGGTCAGCGGTTACGCGAGCGCGCAGTCGTCCGTGACGCTGTACGGTGTGGTGGACGTGGCGCTTGAGCGCGTCAAGGGCGCCACCTCGGTCACGCGCGTGACCTCGGGGCAGCAGCAGGGTTCGCGCTGGGGCCTGCGCGGCACGGAGGACCTGGGCGGCGGGCTCAAGGCCACCTTCCTGCTGGAGTCCGGCTTCAACGCCGACGTGGGCACGCTCGGCCAGGGTGGCCGGCTGTTCGGGCGCCAGGGCTATGTGGGTCTGGGCGGCAACTGGGGCACGGTGCGCCTGGGCCGCCAGTACACGCCGATGGACGACATCGCCAGCATCATCGGCACCAAGGTCTACGACGTGGTGAGCGTGGTGCCCATCATCGGCAACGGGGACTACAACCGTGTGGACAACGCCATCACCTACGTGTCGCCCACCGTGCGCCAACACCGTGTTCCAGCTGCAGTACAGCCTGGGTGAGGAGCGCGCCAGCAACAACGCCAGCGCGGACTTCGGCAAACAGGTCAGCGCGCACGCGCTCTACGCGCAAGGCCCCTGGACGCTGGGCCTGTCGCTGATGCAGGTGGCCGATGCCGACGGCGTGCTGGCCGGCAAGCAGGGCAAGGACGCGCTGCTGTTCGTGGGGGCGTACGACTTCGGCCCGGTCAAGCTCACCGGCTACTACGACGTGGAAGACAAGGCCGTGGAGAAGCTCAAGCTGTTCGGCCTGGCGGCGGCCTTCAAGTTCGGCGAGACCACGGTGTCGGTGGGCGCGGCGCAGGCCAAGAACGTCAACGGCTCGGCCGCCGCGGCCAGCGACGACGCGAAGATCTACACCCTGCAGGCCACCCACAACCTGTCCAAGCGCACGGCGCTCTATGGCCACCTTACCGCCGTCTCCAACGACACGGCGGCGGCGCTCGGCTTCAACAGCCCGGTGGCCGGTTCGAGCTCCAACGGCATCCAGGTGGGCATTCGCCACCGCTTCTGAGCCCGCGCGGCGCCGGTCTGTCTCCTAGGGTTTCCCCCAATCAGAAGGACAGCGAACTGACAGCGTGCGGGCAGAAGATACGCACATCGGTTCAGCCATTCCCTAGGAGACAAGCCATGCGTCGCGACACCTTCCTCAAATCCCTTGCGGCCCTCGCCGCCGCCGGCGCGCTGCCCAACGCCGCGTGGGCCAGTGCCAACATCAAGATGATGATCCCCGCCAACCCCGGCGGTGGCTGGGACGGCACCGGCCGCGCGCTGGGCGACGCCATGCGCGATGCCGGCGTGGCCGCCTCGGTGACCTACGAGAACAAGGGCGGTGCGGCCGGTGCCATCGGCCTGGCCCAGTTCTACAACGCGAGCAAGGGCGACCCGAACGCGCTGATGGTCATGGGCGCCGTCATGCTCGGCGGCATCATCACCGGCAAGCCGCCGGTGTCCATCACGCAGCTCACGCCCATTGCGCGCCTGAGTACCGAGTACAACGTGTTCGTGCTGCCTTCCAACTCGCCGTTCAAGACCATGAAGGACGTGGTCGAGCAGCTCAAGAAGGACCCGGGCAGCATCAAGTGGGGCGGCGGTTCGCGCGGCGCCACCGAGCACATCGCCGCGGCGCAGATCGCGCAGCTGGTGGGCGTGCCCGCATCCAAGATCAACTACGTGCCGTTCCGGGGCGGTGGCGAAGCCACGGCCGCCATCCTGGGTGGCAACGTCACCGTGGGTGGCAGCGGCTACAGCGAATTCCAGCAGTACATCGAGAGCGGCAAGATGCGCGCCATCGCCATCACCTCGGCCCAGCGCGTCAAGGGCATCGATGTGCCCACGCTGAAAGAGCAGGGCATCGACGTGGAGATCGGCAACTGGCGCGGCGTCTACGGCGCGGCCGGCATCACCCAGGCCCAGCGCGACGCGCTCACCGCCATGATCGTCAAGGCCACGCAGAGCAAGTCGTGGGCGGCCGCCGTCGAGAAAAACAACTGGACGCCCGCGCTGCTGACCGGCAAGGCTTTCGACGAGTTCGTCGACAAGGACTTCTCCTCCTTGCGCGCGACCATGGTGCGTGCCGGCATGGTCTGAGCCTGCCTTCTCGGTGCGCTCCCGCCGGGAGCGCCATGCCCTCACCCTGGTGTGTTCGCGCGCCAGGGTGATTCGTTTTGATAAGGACCCGTCATGAACCCCACTCCCCAGGCCGCCGCCGCGCCCGACCACCGCCCCGGCCAACTGGCCATGGGCATCGGCGCACTGATCGTGGCCGCCGTGCTTGCCTATGGCGCGGCAGCGATTCCTTCCGACGCGGGTTACGCCGGCGTCGGCCCCGACTTTCTGCCCTGGGTGGTGAGCGCGGCGCTCGCCATCTGCGGCGTGATGCTCATCTGGGAAGTGCGCACCGGCGGCTACCGGCACATGGAAGAGCCTTCGGGCGCGGCGCGCGGCGACTGGCGCGCGCTGGCCTGGGTCTCGGCCGGCGTGCTGCTCAACGCGGCACTCATCACCACCATCGGTTTCATCCTGAGCTGTGCGCTGTGCTTCGCGCTGGCCGTGCGCGGTCTGCGCGCCAGCGAGGGCAAGCCCATCGGCGATCTGCGCCAGACCGTGAAGGACGCGGTCACCGGCATCGTCATCGCGGCGCCCGTGTACTGGCTGTTCACCAAGCTGCTGGCCGTGAACCTGCCCGGCGTCACCGCCAGCGGCTGGATCTGAATCGGAAGGCGGAACCGACATGATGGACACCCTCAACCAACTGCTCGCGGGCTTCGCCACCGCCGGCACCCCCATCAACCTGCTGTGGGCCTTCGCGGGCTGTGCCCTGGGCACCGCCATCGGCGTGCTGCCCGGCCTGGGCCCGGCCGTGACGGTCGCCATGCTGCTGCCCATCACCGGCCAGGTCGAACCCACGGCCTCCATGATCTTCTTCGCCGGCATCTACTACGGCGCCATGTACGGGGGCTCCACCACCTCCATCCTGCTCAACACGCCGGGCGAGACCGGCACCATGGTCACCGCGCTCGAAGGCTTCAAGATGGCGAAGAGCGGGCGCGCGGGCGCGGCCCTGGCCACCGCCGCCATCGGCTCCTTCGTGGCCGGCACCATCGCCACCATCCTGGTGACGCTGTTCGCGCCCATGCTGGCCGAATTCGCCGTGAAGCTCGGCCCGCCCGAGTATTTCTGCCTGATGCTGCTGGCCTTCACGACCGTGAGCGCGGTGCTCGGCCAGAGCACCTTGCGCGGCCTCACCGCGCTGTTCTTCGGTCTGGCGCTGGGCCTCATCGGCATCGACCAGATCACCGCGCAGGTGCGTTACACCGGCGGCATCCTGGAGTTCATGGACGGCATCGAGGTGGTGCTGGTTGCCGTGGGCCTGTTCGCCGTGGCCGAAGCGCTCTACAACGCGCTCTACGAAGGCCGCAGCGAGGCCAGCATGAACAAGATGAACAAGGCCCACATGACGCGCAGCGAATGGCGCCGCTCCTGGCCCGCCTGGCTGCGCGGCACCGCCATCGGTTTCCCCTTCGGCACCATCCCCGCCGGCGGCACCGAAATCCCCACCTTCCTGAGCTACGCCACCGAGCGCAAACTGGCCGCACCCGAGCACAAGGCCGACTTCGGCACCGTCGGCGCCATCGAAGGCGTCGCAGGGCCCGAGGCCGCGAACAACGCGGCCGTCACCGGCACGCTGGTGCCACTGCTCACGCTGGGTATTCCGACCTCGGTGACGGCCGCCATCCTGCTGAGCGCGCTGCAGAACTACGGCATCAACGCCGGCCCGCAGCTGTTCCAGACCTCGTCCGCGCTCGTGTGGGCGCTGATCGCCTCGCTCTACATCGGCAACGTCATGCTGCTGGTGCTCAACCTGCCCATGGTGGGCCTGTGGGTCAAGCTGCTGAAGATTCCGCGCCCGCAGCTCTACGCCGGCATCCTGATCTTCGCCACCGTGGGTGTGTACGGCATGCGCCAGAGCGCGTTCGACCTTTTCCTCATGTACGGCCTGGGCCTGCTCGGTGTGGTGATGCGCCGCTACGACTTCCCCACCGCACCCGTGATCGTGGGCCTCATCCTCGGCCCGATGGCCGAAGCGCAGATGCGCAACGCCTTGTCCATCGGGGAAGGCAGCTTCATGGTGTTCCTGCAGCGCCCCATGTCGGCCACGCTGCTGGCCGTGGTGCTCGTGGTGCTGGTGTTGCCGCGCCTGTTGGCACGGCTCAAAGGGCCTGCGGGGGCCTAGCCTCGATCCGAAACCGTCTCTCGGCTAGGGGGAATCCCTGGCCTGGAAGGCCTGGGTTGTCACCTGCATACAACGCGGCAAGCACCCAGTTTCCCGGCAGGCCCACCACGATTCCTGCCCGCGCAGGAGTCAGGTGCAGGTATCTGGAATGAAAAGCCGGATGGCGGCAACGAAGCGCGTCCGGCCCTGAGGTCAAAGTCCTCCCGAGTCGTCAAGCCTGTCAGCCTTGACAGGCGTTGGACGCCGCTTTTCCCCCAAGACAGCATGGCCGCCCATGAAAAGCGTGGGGCGGCGAGCCCGTCTTCGCCCGTTGAGTCATGCCAACTTCGTGAGGTTCGGGTTTCTGCAATGAACACTTCCAGATCTGTTGAACAGGCGCATCAAGAATTGAAAGACGCCTGTCTCGCCTTCATTCGTGGGCGGCCGTGGGACTCGGTCACTTGCCATGCGGTCATCCTGAACAAGATGGCCCGAATCAGCATCTATCTGGTTCACGAGAACCAGATCGAAAGAAAAAGGCTCGCAGCGACTGGGGCTTTCACGGCACCCGAAGACGCCGTGCTGTTCCTGCGCGACGATCTTTTGAGCACCACCGGGGAGCGCATGTGGGGCCTGACTTTCACGCTGTATCCCGACGGCAGGTTCAACATCGAGTTCGACTGCCACCAGCCCAAGGGCCACGAAGCCGCATCCACGCCAGGCGAAGCCTTGTCTGTCGCCGAGAGACTGCCTCAGGCCTGGGACAGGATGGCTGCGGCGCTGTCCGCTCACCAATCCTTCGAAGACCAATGGCTCGTCACCGCCATGACCTGGCTGGAGCAGCAGACGACGAAGCACCGCCAGGCATGGGGCCTGGGCAGCGAAACGCAATGGCACCTCGACATGGACGAAGGCTGGTTGCGCTGGAGTTTCGCCGACGGCCGCGTGATGCAGGCCGCCGCGCAGGTGGTGGGGGTCTACTGCACGAAGGAGAGCCGCTTCACCTGGGGTTGGGAACACCCTTCGGTGCCCGACGCCTTGCAACGGGCCGCACAGCAGGTGCGCACCCTCGGCTTTGATCGGTGGGTCACGCGCGTCGTGAACTGCTCGCAGGATGAGGCCTGGCAATTCGCCGCCATGGCCGCACAGCACGACGGGGCCGCCGGGGCCTACCGGGGCGACAACGATGGGACGTGGACGTACCTGAGTTTCGATGAGCCCAGGGCCGTGACGCTGTGATGCCTCAGGTGGCGTGACCTCAGGTGGTGCCCGTTCGCTCGGACGGGGACCACTCGCCCCCGAAGAGCATCCTCTCCAGGCAGTGGCTGGCCTGCGGCACGTCATGGGTCTGGGCCAGCAAGAAGACGGCGTCTCGATCCGGTCGCGAGACACCGAGTTGCTCCAACAGGCCGTGCAGCCATGCCGCGTCATCCTGCTGAATCCGTTCGATCAGGCAATGGATGGCGTAGCAGGGGTTTTCCGCCGCCATCTTCAGCTTGGCGGCCGTCCATCCCTCCGAGCGGGCAGAGCGGTTCAGGGTCTCGACGAACGCGGGGGAATGGAAGTCGACGCGCCAGGCCGTCTCTCGCCGGTTCAGTTCGCGCGTCGAGAAAAACGATCGGATGCCTCGGTACACCCGGTAGCCGGCATAGGCCAGGCCTGTGGCGATGGCGATGAACGCCAGCGGGGGAAAGAGGAATGCCAAGGCGCTGAAGAGGGTGGCCGCGATGCCGGTGATGGTTTCTATCCTTGCCTTGGTCCGCTTGTCTCGGGCTTGTTGCAGCGCGTCCTTGCGTTGGCTGCGGGCGTGTCGGATCACATGGGCTTGCAGCGATGTCGGGCTGGCGGCGGGTGAGCCGCTTTCGATCAAGCGCAGCGCGCGCTTGGCCTGTTCGACCAGCTTGCTCGACGAATGCCATTTGAAGATGCCCGCCAAGGCTTGAAACGCCGAGCCCACGATGCCGACGATGCTGGCGGCCAACGAGAGCCACGCACTGGCCGTGAAGGCCAGCTTCAGGGCGGAAAACAGGCGCGATGTCCACGACACGACGGTGTAGCGAACCACATCCACGATCTGCTCCGGCGCGTGCCGCATGGCCGTCTCCAGCTGCACCTTGGAGGCGCGCGCCTGCCAGGCCTTCTTGGCGGCGTCGCACAGTCGCCGCGCCTGAGAGGGATGTGCCTCTGAATGCGCCCACCGGCGGTGGGCCTCGTCCATCGCCAGTTGGCCCTGTGCGAATGCGGCGTGGGTCGCCTGTCGGTGCGACAAAGCCTGGCAGGTGTTGGACAGGTTTTTGATCGCCGCGCCCGTTTCGATGGCACCGCCCGCACCCTGGAGGGCCTGGAAGGCGCCCAGCGCTTCCAAAGGAAAACCATCCCCGATCGGTGCGCTGTTCTCGTGCCCGGTTTTTTCCAGGGGCGCCTTGCTCAACCCCGAGGCCACGCCTTGCGGCGCACGGGTGAGGTAGGCCATGCCGCACACGGCATCGAGTTGGGAGTGCAGCCGTCGGGCTGTCACCGCCCCCTCCAGGTGCCCCGGGTCCGTGGAGGCGAGTGGGGTGTCCCTGAGCACCCACACGTCTGCGTGCGCGTGGCCGTGGTGGCGTGGGCTGCCCGTCGGCCCATTCATTTCGCTACGGGAAGAGGGCGGGCGGGTCGGAAAACCAAGGACAGAGGAAAGAACCATGTGCGTCATCGCGGCGAATCGTAGTTCTTACTTATTACTCTTCAATGACAGCGCAGGCGCGGAGAAGTGCAGGGTTACCATCCCGCCATGACCCGGGACAACCGCCTGCCGCGTGACGCGCAAAGCATCCTCGAACTCGCCGCGAGGTCGATGTTCGATCTGTTCGCCAACGCCAGCGAGGGCATGATGCTGGTGGACCGCGACGCGCGCGTGGTCTGGATCAACGACCAGTACCGCCGCTTCCTGCCCGCGCTGGGCTTCGAGCGCGAGGAAGACTTCGTCGGCCACCCGGTCTCGCGCGTGGTGCAGAACACGCAGATGCACCAGGTGCTGCGCCACCGGCAAGCCCATCCTCATCGACCTGCTGACCAACCGCGCCGGCACCTTCGTGGTGAGCCGCATCCCGCTGCGCGACGACGCGGGGGAGGTGATCGGGGTGCTGGGCATCGTGCTGTTCGACCACCCCGAGACCACGCTGCAACCCCTCATCAGCAAGTTCGCGCGGCTGGAGCAGGACCTGAGCGAAGCCCGGCGCGAACTCGCGAGCCAGCGCCGCAGCAAGTACACCTTCGCCAGCTTCGTGGGCAGCAGCGCCGCCGCGCTGGAGGTCAAGCGCCAGGCCCGGCGCGCCGCGCAGTCGGCCAGCCCGGTGCTGTTGCTGGGCGAGACCGGCACCGGCAAGGAGTTGCTCGCGCACGCCATCCACGCGGCCTCGCCGCGCGCGGGCCGCTCGTTCGTGAGCGTGAACATGGCGGCCGTGCCCGACACGCTGCTCGAAGCCGAGTTCTTCGGCGTGGCCCCCGGGGCCTACACCGGCGCCGACAAGAAAGGGCGCGACGGCAAGTTCAAGCTGGCCGATGGCGGCACGCTGTTCCTGGACGAACTCGGCGACATGCCGATGTCGGTTCAGGTCAAGCTGCTGCGCGCGCTGCAGGAAGGCGAGATCGAGCCGCTGGGTTCGAACAAGCTGGTGCGCTTCGACGTGCGCGTGGTCGCCGCCACCTCGCGCGACCTGCAGCAGATGGTGCGCGAAGGCAGCTTCAGGGAAGACCTCTACTACCGCCTCAACGTGTTGCCCATCCGCGTGCCGCCGCTGCGCGAGCGGCAGGACGACATCGCGCTGCTGATCGAGGCCCTGTGCGAAGACATCGCCGCGCGCGGCGGCGGCGCACAGCTGGAGCTGACCGCCGACGCCCAGGCCCTGCTGGCCGCACAGCCCTGGCGCGGCAACATCCGCGAACTGCGCAACGTGCTGGAACAGCTTGCGCTGCGCAGCGACTCGCACCACATCGCCGCCGCGCAGGTGGGGGCGGTGCTGCAGGAAGCCGGCCTGCCCGCCCTGGCGCCGGCGGTCGCCTTGCCCAAGGCCGTGGCGCGTGCGATGGAAGAGGGCGACGACCTGCGCCCGCTGCCCGAGCAGATCGCCGAGCTGGAGCAGCGCGCGATCGCGCAGGCCCTGGCCCGCACCGGTGGCAACCGCACCGCCGCCGCGAAGCTGCTCGGCATCTCGCGTGCCAGTCTGTACGACCGTTTGGCGGCCCTGGGCGATGCGTCTGAAATTCAGACGATTGTCTGAATTTCAGACAATTTCACGATTCGAGATTGTCTGAAATCTGGACAATCGCCAGGGCGTTCTGAACAAAACCCTTTGAAATCAAAGGCCTGTACCGCTGGCACGAAGTCTGCGATAAGGAAGGCACGGCGCACCGCGCTGTCACGATCCTTCCAACCAGGAGACAAGACATGACTCACACCACCCGCCGCCTGGCGGTCATCGCGCTCGCCTGCTCTGCGGCGCTCGGCACCTCGCTCGTTTCGGCCCAGGCCAACAAGGGCGAGATCCGCATCGCCCACATCCACAGCAAGACCGGCCCGCTCGAGGCCTATGCCAAGCAGACCCAGGCCGGCCTGATGATGGGCCTGAGCTACGCCACCGGCGGCACCATGATGGTGGGTGGCAAGAAGATCGTCGTGATCGAGAAGGACGATCAGGGCAAGCCCGATGTGGGCAAGAGCCTGCTGGCCGCCGCCTACGCCGACGACAAGGTGGATCTGGCCATCGGCCCGACCGCTTCGCCCGTGGCCCTGGCGATGCTGCCCGTGGCCGAGGAGTACAAGAAGATCCTGCTGGTCGAGCCCGCCGTGGCCGACTCGATCACCGGCGACAAGTGGAACAAGTACATCTTCCGCACCGGCCGCAACAGCAGCCAGGACGCCGCCGCCAACGCCGTGGCGCTGGACCAGCCGGGCAACGTGATCGCCATGCTGGCCAACGACAACGCCTTCGGCCGCGACGGCGTGAAGGCCGCCAAGGACTTCACCAAGAAGGCCAAGATCGTTCACGAGGAATACCTGCCTGTGGGCACGACGGACTTCACCGCCGGCCTGCTGCGCATCGTCGACAAGCTCAAGGACCAGCCGGGCACCAAGTACATCTCGGTGGGCTGGTCGGGCGCGCCCACGCCCTTCGGCAAGATCGCCGAGATGGAGCTGGACAAGCGCTACGGCATCAAGCTCGCCACCGGCGGCAACATCCTGCCCGCGATGGTGGCCTACAAGCAGTTCCCGGGCATGGAGGGCGCGCTGTACTACTACTTCGGCATCCCCAAGAACCCGGTGAACGACGCGATGGTGGCCGAGCACTACAAGCAGTTCAAGACGCCGCCGGACTTCTTCACCGCCGGTGGTTTCTCGGCCGCGATGGCCGTGGTGACCGCGCTGAAGAAGACCAACGGCGACACCAAGACCGACACGCTCATCAAGACCATGGAAGGCATGAGCTTCGACACGCCCAAGGGCACGATGACCTTCCGCAAGGAAGACCACCAGGCCATGCAGAGCATGTACCACTTCAAGATCAAGGCCGACCCGGCGTTTGCCTGGGGTGTGCCCGAGCTGGTGCGCGAGATCAAACCTTCTGATCTCGACATTCCGATCAGGAACAAGCGCTGAGCGCTTGACCCCCTGCGCCGCTGACGCGGCTTCCCCCATGAAAAGGGGGACAACACGTGCGGCCTGGCGAAGCCAGTTCCGCCGTGTTTCTGGAAGGTCGCCGCACTGGCGGCGACCGGTGTCCATGCTCTCCGGATCTCCCATGCTTGAAACCCAAGACCTCACGGTCCGCTTCGGCGGGCACGTGGCGGTGAATGCCGTCTCGTGCGCGTTCGCGCCGGGCACGCTCACCGCCATCGTCGGCCCCAACGGCGCGGGCAAGACGACCTACTTCAACCTCATCTCGGGCCAGATCAAGGCCAGCGCGGGCCGTGTGCGGCTCGGTGGCAAGGACATCTCGGCGCTGGGCGCGCCGGCGCGCGCGCAGGCCGGGCTGGGCCGGGCGTTCCAGCTGACCAACCTGTTCCCCAACCTCACGGTGCAGGAGAACGTGCGGCTGGCGGTGCAGGCGAGGGCGGGCGCGGGGCTGAACCTGTGGCGCATCTGGAGCGACCGGCGCGACCTGCTGCAGCGCGCCGACGAGGTGCTGGAAACCGTGGCCCTGGCCGACAAGCGCGACGCGCTCGCCTCCAGCCTGCCGCACGGCGACCAGCGCAAGCTGGAGGTCGGCATCCTCATGGCGCTGGAGCCGCAGGTTTTCATGTTCGATGAACCCACGGCCGGCATGAGCGTGGACGAGGTGCCCGTGATCCTCAACCTCATCCGCAAGCTCAAGGAAGACAAGCGCAAGACCATCCTGCTGGTCGAACACAAGATGGACGTGGTGCGCGAACTCTCGGACCGCATCATCGTGCTGCACAACGGTGAGCTCGTGGCCGATGGCGAACCCGCCACCGTGATTGCCTCGCCCGTGGTGCAGCAGGCCTACCTTGGCATCAACCCGGAAGAAGAGGTGAGCGCATGAGCCAGGACCTGTTGACGCTGAAAGGGGTTCACACCCACATCGGCGCGTACCACATCCTCCACGGCGTGGACCTCGCCGTGCCGGCCAACCAGCTCACCATGCTGCTGGGCCGCAACGGCGCGGGCAAGACCACCACGCTGCGCACCATCATGGGCCTGTGGCACGCCAGCCAGGGCACGGTGACGCTCGACGGCCAGGACATCACCCAGCGCCCCACGCCCGACATCGCGCGCAGCGGCGTGGCCTACGTGCCCGAGAGCATGGGCATCTTCGCGGACCTCTCGGTGCGCGAGAACATGCTGCTGGCCGCGCGCGGCGCGCGCAGCCTGGACGACATCGACACCAACCGCCTCGAATGGATCTTCGGCCTGTTCCCGGCCATGAAGAAATTCTGGCTGCACCCGGCCGGCAAGTTGAGCGGCGGGCAGAAGCAGATGCTCGCCGTCTCGCGCGCCATCGTCGAGCCGCGCAAGCTGCTGCTGATCGACGAGCCCAGCAAAGGCCTGGCGCCCGCGATCATCCAGAACATGATCGCGGCCTTCCGCGAACTCAAGGCCGCCAAGACCACCATCCTGCTCGTCGAGCAGAACTTCAACTTCGCGCGCCAGCTCGGCGACACCGTGGCCGTGATGGACGACGGCCGCGTCGTGCACAGCGGCTCCATGGCCGAACTCGCGGCCGACGAATCGCTGCAATCCAAGCTGCTGGGCCTGTCCCTCGGAGCACACCAATGAAACTCAACGCCGACTTCGACTGGAAGCCGCTGGCCCTGGTGCCCGCGCTGGCGCTGCTCGCGCTGCCCGCCGTGGGCAGCCCGTCCACCTGGATCACGCTCACCGTGGCCGGCCTGGCCATGGGCATGATCGTCTTCATCATCGCCTCCGGCCTCACGCTGGTCTTCGGCCTCATGGACGTGCTCAACTTCGGCCACGGCGTGTTCATCGCGCTGGGCGCTTTCGTTGCGACCACCGTGCTGGCCAGCATGGGCAGCTACACCACGGCCAACAGCCTCTGGCTCAACCTCGTGGCCTTGCTGCCCGCCATGCTGGTGGCCATGGCCGTGGCCGGCGCGCTGGGCTGGGTGTTCGAGCGGCTCATCATCCGCCCGGTGTACGGCATGCACCTCAAGCAGATCCTCATCACCATGGGCGGCATGATCATCGGCGAGGAGATGATCAAGGTCATCTGGGGCCCGGAGCAGATCGCGCTGCCGCTGCCCGAGAGCCTGCGCGGCTCCTTCATCTTCGGCGATGCCGCGGTGGAGAAGTACCGCCTGCTCGCCGTGCTGGTGGGCGCGGCCGTGTTCGCGGCCATGGTGTGGACGCTCAACCGCACCAAGGTCGGCCTGTTGGTGCGCGCCGGTGTGCAGGACCGCGAGATGGTCGAGTCCCTCGGCTACCGCATCCGGCAGCTCTTCATCGGCGTGTTCGTGGTGGGCAGTGCGCTCGCCGGCCTGGGCGGCGTGATGTGGGGCCTGTACCAGCAGACCGTGCTGCCGCAGATGGGCGCGCAGGTCAACGTGCTGATCTTCATCGTCATCATCATCGGCGGCCTGGGCTCCACGCTGGGCGCGCTCATCGGCGCGCTGCTGGTGGGGCTGATCGCCAACTACACCGGCTTCCTGGCACCCAAGGTCGCGCTGTTCTCCAACATCGCGCTCATGGTCGCCATCCTGCTGTGGCGGCCCCAGGGCGTGTACCCGGTCACGAACCGATAAGAAGGAGCCGAAGCATGTTGTCCCGTCTCCTCTCCAACGACCTGCCGCGCAGCCGCTGGCTGGTCGCCTTGCTGATCGTGCTCTTCCTGGGCCTGGCCTTCGCGCCCTTCCTGTTCCCGGGCGTGAAGGCGCTCAACGTGGCCGCCAAGGTGCTCATCTTCGTGGCGCTGGTGGCCAGCTTCGACCTGCTGCTGGGCTACACCGGCATCGTGAGCTTCGCGCACACCATGTTCTTCGGCATCGGGGCCTACGGCGTGGCCATCGCGCTCAACGCGGCGGAGTCACCGTCCTGGGGCGCAATTGCACTGGGTGTGCTCTGCGCGCTGCTGGTCTCGCTGGTGCTCTCGCTGCTCATCGGCCTGTTCTCGCTGCGGGTGCGCGCGATCTTCTTCGCCATGATCACGCTCGCGGTGGCCTCGGCCTTTCTCACGCTGGCCTCGCAGCTGTCGGATTTCACCGGTGGTGAAGACGGCCTGACCTTCCGCGTGCCCGAGCTGCTCTCGCCCGGCTTCACGCTGACCGAAGAACCGCTGCAGACGCCGCTGGGCGAGGTGGACCTCAACGGCCGGCTGATCACCTACTACCTGATCTTCCTGGCCGTCACCGCGATCTTCCTCACCATCCTGCGCATCGTGAACTCGCCCTTCGGCCGCGTGCTGCAGGCCATCCGCGAGAACGACTTCCGTGCCGAGGCCCTGGGCTACCGCACCGTCGTCTACCGCACGCTGTCCAACGTGCTCTCCGCCTCCTTCGCCACGCTCGCGGGCTGCCTGCTCGCGCTCTGGCTGCGCTACAACGGACCGGACACCTCGCTCTCGTTCGAGATCATGCTGGACATCCTGCTCATCGTCGTCATCGGCGGCATGGGCACGCTCTACGGCGCCTTCATCGGCAGCGTGCTTTTCGTGGTGGCGCAAAGTTACCTGCAGGACCTGCTGCGCATGGCCGGCAGCGCCACCGAAGGCCTGCCGCTGTTGCCCGCGCTGCTCACGCCCGACCGCTGGCTGCTCTGGCTGGGTGTGCTCTTCGTCCTGTCGGTGTATTACTTCCCCACGGGTATCGTGGGCAAGCTGCGAGAGCGGGCCTCGCTCGCGCGCCTGAAAGGAGGCCGGCCATGAACACCGCCACCACCCTCGCGCCCGCGGCCACCGCCGTGACCCCGCGCTCGCGCTACCTCATCTGCGCAGGCCGCGAAATCCACTTCATGGACTGGGAGCCCGAGACGCCCAACGGTCAGACGGTGGTCGCCTGGCACGGCCTGGCCCGCACCGGGCGCGACATGGACCCGCTGGCCGCGCACCTCAGCGCGCAGGGCTGGCGCGTGATCTGCCCCGACACGATCGGGCGCGGCCTCTCGGAATGGAGCCCCGAGCCCGAAGCCGAGTACTGCCTGGACTTCTATTCGCGCATCGCCACCGCGTTGGTGGACCAGCTCGTCATCAAACGCTTCCATTGGGTGGGCACCTCCATGGGCGGCGCCATCGGCATGGTGTGCGCCGCCGGCCCGCTGCACGGGCGCATCGAGCGGTTGGTGCTCAACGACATCGGCCCCAAGCTGGCCGACGCGGCGGTGCAGCGCATCCGCAGCTACGCGGGCAACCCGGCCGCGTTCCACACCATGAGCGAGCTGGAACAGTACTTCCGCACCGTCTACAAGCCCTACGGCTACCTGAGCGACGCGCAGTGGCGCCTGCTCACCGAAAGCTCGGCGCGCCGACTGGCCAATGGCCGCGTCACGCCACACTACGACCCGGCCATGGTGATGCAGTTCAGCCACCACCCCGCGGACTACGACCTCTGGCCCACCTACGACCGCATCGACGTGCCCGTGCTGTGCCTGCGCGGCGCGGAGTCGGACCTGCTGCTGGCCGACACGGCCGAGGCCATGCGCGACCGCGGGCCGCGCGCGCTGGTGGTGACGATTGCCGGCTGCGGACACGCGCCCGCGCTCAACGTGCCCGAGCAGTTCGAGCTGGTGCAGCGGTTTCTGGCGGGGCACTGAGCCGGGCACTCACGGAACGATCCCATGCGCCTTCATCACGGCTTCCTCGTCGCCCGTGATCCAGCCAAACACCGTGGCCGTGTCGCCTTCCCGGCGGACGAGGTACGCGTTGGTGAAGTCGATGGTCTTCTTCTCGTTGCCGATGGCATAGGTCGCCGTCCAGTCCACGCGCGCCAGCGCGTGAAGATCGTCGATGCCGGAGATGTCCAGGCGCTGGAGCTTCATGCCGCTCATGCCGATCTGCCGGTAGCGCTCGAAGCCGTCGGCCATCACCCGCTTCAACTGGTCGTCGTTCTGCCCCGTGACCACGCCCGACGGGGTCGCCGCGATGAATGCCTTGGCGTAGAGATTCGCGACCGCCACGAGGTCTGAATCACCGCGGAGGGATCGGTTGAACTCGCGCTCATAGCGCTGGAACAATTCATTCACCAACGATTCCATGGATGGAGATCCGGTCTGGTGGGTCATGGGCTCCTCGCTGCAGGGAGAAAAAGGGCATCGCACCCGATCGATGGGGTTCAACTACCATGGCGACTGTCGTTTGGCCGTGAACCTTGGAGTGGCGTGATGCGTCTTGAGTTCGGCATTTTCCTTCTGCACCCATGAGCCGCCTTCGCGAAGCCGGGCGCCGCATTCGGCACGCCGCGCTGAACACACCAGGGTTGCGCGTGATCCTGCTGGCCATCCGCAATTACGTCCTGCACCAGAGCGCCAACCAGGCCGGCAGCCTCGCGTTCTCGTCGGTGCTGGCAGTGTTTCCGCTCCTGATCCTGTTGTCCGCTTCGGCCGGCTACCTTGGCAAGCCTGGCGACGCGGCGGCGCTGGTGGGCCGCGTGGTGGGGTACACGCCGCAAGTGGTGCGCGACGTGATGCAGCCGGTCATCGAGCAGGTGCTGGCCCAGCGCAACCAGGCCTTGCTGGCCGTGGGCGTGCTGGTGACGCTGTGGACCGCCTCGTCGGGCATGCAGGCGATCCGCTCGGCGCTGAACCGCGCCTATGGCATCGAGCGCGGGCTGCCGTTCTGGAAGGCGCGCATCAAGGTCACGCTGTTCACGGTGGTGGTGGGCTCGGGCGTGCTGCTGGCTTTCAGTTCGGTGGTGGTGATGCCGTATGTGTGGCTATTGTTGGCCGAGAACGTGGGCGTGGGGCGGGAGACCTTGTGGGCGCGCAACAGCGTGCGCTATGGCTCGGCGTTCCTGGTGCTGGTGATGTTGTATGCCTTGATGTACGGCTGGCTGCCGGACATTCGCCAGCGGCTCTACACCGTGATCCCAGGTGCCGTGGTGGGGGCGGCCCTCTGGGTGGGGGCGGCCGCGAGCCTGTCGTACACCTTGCGCACCGCGGGCAAGCTGGCCTTGCTCTACGGCAGCTTCGCGGGCGTGGTGGCCACGCTGGTGTTCCTGTACATCAGCGCCACCACGCTGATCTTCGGTGCCGAGATCAATGGGGTGCTGCGCGGCTCGGTGGAGCCAGACGGCAAGACCTCCCCGCCTTAGCGGATGCGCCGGCCCAACGGCGTGTAGCGCAGCAGCTTGCTCAAGCCATCGCGGCCGCTGGCGGCTCGGCCCACGAG
The DNA here is from genome assembly GCF_042697355.1 of Hydrogenophaga sp. UC242_50. Taxonomy (NCBI): domain Bacteria; kingdom Pseudomonadati; phylum Pseudomonadota; class Betaproteobacteria; order Burkholderiales; family Comamonadaceae; genus Hydrogenophaga; species Hydrogenophaga sp. UC242_50. The sequence goes on along the minus strand of NZ_CP170553.1, from coordinate 3,992,330 downwards.
GGCGGTGGCCGCCAGCATACCTGCCGTGCGCACGACCACCGAAGGGCTCGTGCGCGTGAGCGCCCATGCCGCAATGCCCGCGCCCAGCACCAGCCAGTGCTCGCCGGGAAAACTGTCGCGGGCGCCGTCTTGCGCTTTGGCTCGCTCGACGAGCGAGCCTTGGGTTTTTCTTCTGGTCACCACGGTGCATCTCCTACAGTGATCGAGGCTCCACCTTATCGCGCCAGGACACGAGGCGATGTAGGACGACTTCGCGTCCTCATGGCCGCGCGGGCCGCTCCCGGCGGCGCTATTGCCGCAGGATCTTCTCCATCGTCCTGCCCTTGCCAGCTCGTCGATCAGCTTGTCCAGATAGCGGATGCGCTGCATCAGTGGGTCTTCCACCGCCTCGACGCGCACGCCACAGACGACGCCGGTGATCAGTGAGGTCTTCGGGTTCATCGCCGGGGCCTGGGCGAAGAAGGTTTCAAAGTCGTGCCCCTGCGCGATCTGCCGCTCCAGGCCCGCCTGGTCGTAGCCCGTCAGCCAGCGGATGACGTCGTCCACTTCCGCTTTCGTCCGGTGCTTGCGCTCCGCTTTCTGCACATACAGCGGGTAGACCTTGGCAAACGCCGTCTTGAAGATGGGGTGGGCGGGCATGGTCTTCCCTCGTGTGAACCAGCAGGATCAGTCTTTCGCGCCCAGCGCCAGGGCCCGTTCGCGACTGGCCTGCAGCTCCATCGGGTTGTCCGCTGTCTTGGTGGGCCAGCCTTGCAGGTGCCGCTCGGCCAGATCGGCCAGTGCGCGAATCCACTCGGGCGAGTCGTTCACGCAGGGGATGTACTGGAACTGCTGGCCGCCCGCGTGCAGAAAGGCTTCGCGCGCCTCCATGTTGATTTCTTCCAGCGTCTCCAGGCAATCGCTGGTGAAGCCGGGGCAGACCACGTCCACGTTCTTCAAACCCTTCTTCGCCATTGCCACCAGCGTGGGCTCGGTGTAGGGCTCCAGCCATTTGGCCTTGCCGAAGCGCGACTGGAAGGTGAGGGTGTAGCGCTCGGGCGCCAGGCCCAGTTGCTCGGCCAGCAGGCGCGCGGTCTTGCGGCATTCGCAGTGGTAGGGGTCGCCCAGGTGCAGGGTGCGCTCGGGCACGCCGTGGAAGCTCATCACCAGGTGGTCGCCCTGGCCGTGCGCCGTCCAGTGCGCGCGGATGGTCCGGGCCAGCGCCTTGATGTAGCCCGGGTCGTCGTGGTAGCGGTTGACGAAGCGCAGCTCGGGCAGGCTGCGCACGGGCTGGCTCCAGGCCGTCACCGCGTCGATCACGCTGGCGGTGGTGGTGCCGCTGTACTGCGGATAGGCCGGCAGCACCAGCACGCGGGCCACGCCCTGGGCCTTGAGCTCGTCGAGCACGGACGCGATGGACGGGTTGCCGTAGCGCATGGCATAGCGCACCGTCACCTGGTGGCCGCGCTCGCCCAGGTAGCCGCGCAGCAGCGTGGCCTGTTTTTCGGTCCACACCTTCAGCGGCGAGCCCTCGGGCAGCCAGACGCTGGCGTATTTGGCGGCGGACTTCTTCGGTCGCGTGCGCAGGATGATGCCGTGCAGGATGGGCCACCAGACCAGCGGGGGAATCTCCACCACGCGGGGGTCGCCGAGGAACTCGGCGAGGTAGCGGCGCAGGGCGGGGGCGCTGGCTTCGTCGGGCGTGCCGAGGTTGCAATAGACGATGGCCGTGCGCGCAGGTTGGCCATGGGGGATCGTCGGTTCGGGGCGGAAGGGCATGCGCTATTCTCCCGCAGACATGAATACCCCCCTCCCCACTGCGCTGGACGTCAGCCGCATCCGCGCCATCACCATCGATCTGGACGACACGCTGTGGCCGATCTGGCCCATCATCGAGCGCGCCGAGGCCGTGCTGGCCGCCTGGCTGCTGGAGCACGCGCCGGCCACCGCCGCGCAGTGGGGCGACCCCAAAGCCCTGCGCGCGGTGCGCAACGAAATGCACGCCCTGCGGCCCGACCTGGCGCACGACATGAGTGCCTTGCGCCGCGAGGCGATCCGCCTGGTGCTGACGCGCGCGGGCGACGACCCGGCGCTGGCCGAGCCGGCCTTCGACATCTTCTTTGCCGAGCGCCAGCGCGTGGAGCTGTTCGAGGACGCCTTGCCGGCGCTGGAGTTTCTGGCGAAGCGCTACCCGGTGGTGGCCCTGTCCAATGGCAATGCCAACGTGCACACGGTGGGCCTGGGCCAGCATTTCCATGCGGCGTTCAGCGCGCACGAGTTCGGCGTGGGCAAGCCCGATGCGCGGATCTTCCACGCGGCCGCCGGCAGCGCGGGCGTGGGCGCCGCCGAGGTGCTGCACATCGGTGACGACGCGCAGCTCGACGTGGTGGGGGCGCTGGGCGCGGGCATGCAGGTGGCCTGGCTCAACCGCGCCGGCCACGCCTGGGAGCACGCGCCGCTGCAACCCCATGTCACCGTGGCCGACCTGATGGCCCTGTGCCGCCAGCTGGGCTGAGCATGGGCCTCACGATCTACGGCATTCCCGCTTCCCGCGCTGTCCGCCCGCTCTGGGCCGCCACCGAACTGGGCCTGGATTTCAAGCACGTCGAGCTGGCCTACCAGGACCGCGGCACGCGCACGCCCGAGTTCCTCGCGATCAACCCCAACGGCCGCGTGCCGGCGGTGGTGGATGCCCGGCCCGAAGGCGATGTGGTGGTGTGGGAGAGCATGGCCTGCGCGCTGTACATCGCGCGCCACCACGGCCCGGCCGACGGCGCAAGCATCACGCCGGCCACACCGCACGAAGACGCCGAAGCCCTGCGCTGGAGCTTCTGGGCCATGACCGAAACCGAGGCCGATGCGCTCACGGTGCTGATGCACCGGCTGGTGATGCCCATGGAGCGGCGCAAGCCCGAGCTGGCCGACGCGGCCGAGCGCCGCCTGGCGGTGCCGCTGCGCGTGATCGAGCGGCACCTGCAGCGCCAGAAAGAGGCGGACCAGGCCCACCTCGCCGCCGCGCGCTTCACCGTGGCCGACCTGTGCGTGGCCAGCGTCTTGAACTGGGCGCGCCCGTCCAGGGCGCTGATGGACGCCCACCCGCTCACGCACGAATGGATCCGGCGCTGCATGGCGCGCCCGGCCTACCTCGCGGTGCGCGAGAACGGCTGAGCGCCGGGGCTCAGAAGCCCCAGAGCAGCTGTTTGGCGATCCAGCCGCCCACGCCTTCTTCGCGTTCCACGCGCACCCAGTCGGCCCGCTTCTCGCGCGTGCGCAGCAACTCGCCGTATTCCGCCTTGCCCACGATGCGGTGCTGTGCGCCCGGGCCGCTGCGGATGTTGGCGACCTTCGCCTTCACGACATGGTGCGGCGTGTTGCCGGTGAGCGAGCGCGCGACCCAGCCCGTGTCGCCCTCGAAGTCGCGCACCTTGACCCAGCTGCCCTTGCGCTCGGTGATCTGCAGCGGGTAGCCCCGCTTGAGTTCCCACAGCACGGCGGCCTTGGTGCTCGGGCCTTCGCGCATGTTGAGCGTGCTGCCCTGCACACTGACCATGCTTTGCGCCTGCGCCACGCTCGTGCTGAGCGCGAGCAGGCACAGGCCGGCGGCGGCGATGAGGTGTCGGGCGGGGTGGGGGGCGTTCATCCGCGAGGTCTCCTTCGGGTCGGGGTTGAAAAAAATGTCACACGGTGTGAACCCCGTGCGCCCCAGAGGTTCCGCAGATGCGTGGATCAGTGGGCTTCGGTGGCGAGCCGGGCCGCCGCGAGGCCGCTGCGCACCGCGCCTTCGAGCGTGGCGGGGTAGGGCCCTTCCACGTAGTCGCCCGCGGCCCAGAGCCCGGGGGCGATGGCCTGCACCGGCCGCACCAGGCCGGGCGTGCAGGCAAAGGTGGCGCGCTTTTCCACCACGGTCTGCACGGCCTGCAGCGCGGGCAGGCCGAGCTGGCGCCGGCCTTGTTCGAGCACCTGGGTCTGCAGGTCGTCGCGGTCCTCGCCGCTGGTGCTCACCACGAAGGCCAGCAGGCCTTGCGCGGCCGGGTCCGCGGGGCTGAGCTGGCCCCGGTCGAACACGAACTGCGCGGGGGCGGTCTGGGCGTCGGGCTCGGCGCGCAGGGCCAGCATGGGCGAGGCCAGGCGCGCGCCGGATGCCCAGGCATACACGGTCGTGATGGCCGTGAAGGGCAGCGCGCGGGCCGAGCGCGCCCAGGCCTTGAGGATGGGCTCGGTGCTTTCGTCGCAGGCGTCGGCGGCCTGGCGGATGGCCTTTTCGGCGGGGCTCGCGGCGGTGGCCCAGATCACGCGGTCAAAGGCCTCTTCGCCACCTTCGTGGCCCAGCATCCATTGCGTTGCGCAGCGGGCGCAGGGTGCTCACGCGGGTGCCGATGCGCATCTGGGTCGAGCCGCCATGGCGCAGCAGCCACTCGGCCGCCGCATCGGGGAACAGGCGCGAGAGGTCGGTGCGCGGCAGCAGCAGGCTGGACGCGCTGAAGCCCGCGAAGCCCTTGCCGAACAGGGCATCGCGCAGCACGCGCAGGAACACGGCCGCGCTCGCGTCCACCGTGGGCGTGTTGAGCGCGGACACGCACAGCGGTTCGATCAGCTCCTGCACCACGCGCGCGGGCAGGCGGGCGCAGAGCTCGGCCACGGTGAGCTGGGGATCGCATTGGAAGCCCTGGCGCTGCCAGCGCAGCGAGGCGTTGACGAGCGCGAGCCGCTCGCGCCAGCGCCAGCTGCGCGTGGTGGCGATGGCGGCGAGCGCGTCCAGCGGCGCGGGCCAGTGCGCGGCCCAGGCCGGCGTCTGCAGGCCCGAGCCGTCGGTGTGCGGCAGGGCGAGGGGCAGGGCCAGCAGCGCCTGGGACAGGTCCAGCCCCACGCGCTGCATCAGCGCCAGCGTGTCGCTGTAGGCGCCGATGAGGATGTGTTGTCCGTTGTCGATCGTGAGCGGCGTGCCGTCGGGCAACTGCGCGGGCAGGGCGCGCGCGCGGCCCCCGAGCGTGCGCGCCGATTCGAACACCGTCACATCGATGCCGCGCGAGGCGGCTTCCACCGCGGCGGCCATGCCGGCCCAGCCGGCACCGACGACGGCGAGCCTCATAGGACGCGAAGACCCGCGCGGCGGCGCAGCGTGGGGCTCATAGCCTGCCCAGGGCCTGGACTTTCCAGGCCAGCCAGAACTTGCGCAAAGGCGTCAGGCTCACGCGCTGGGTCAGCACCAGCAGCGGGTCGGCCGCGATTTCCTTGAGCAGGGTGCGGTAGATGCTGGCCATCATCAGGCCCGGTTTCTGGGCACGGCGGTCGGCCGCGGGCAACAGGGCCAGGGCATCGTCGTAGGTCTGCAGGGCGCGCGTGCACTGGAACTGCATCAGCGCGTGGAAGCGGCGCTGGAAGTCGGTCACATCGGTGCCGGGCGCGGCGCCGCGCTGCAGCAGCTCGTGGGCCCGCACGTTGAAGCTCTGCAGCTCGTTCACAGGCAGGTAGATGCGCCCGCGAGTGGCGTCCTCGCCCACGTCGCGGATGATGTTGGTGAGCTGGAAGGCCAGGCCCAGGCGGTGGGCGTATTCGGTGGTGGCGATCTGCGTCTGGCCGAAGATGCGCGCCGCCACTTCCCCCACCACGCCGGCCACCAGGTGGCAGTAGCGCTGCAGGTTGGCGAAGTCGAGGTAGCGGTTCTGCTCCAGGTCCATCTGGCAGCCGTCGATCACGGCCAGCAGGTGGCGGATCTCGATCTCGTAGGTCTTGGCCAGCGGCATCAGCGCCTGCATCACCGGGTGGCTGGGCTCGCCGGCATAGGCTTGCGCCACCTCGCGGCGCCACCAGGCCAGCTTGGTCTGGGCCACGGCGGGGTCGCTGACCTCGTCCACCACGTCGTCCACCTCGCGGCAGAAGGCGTAGAAGGCGGTGATGGCCGCGCGGCGCTCGGCCGGCAGGAACAGGAAGGCGTAGTAGAAGCTGCTGCCTGAGGCAGCGGCTTTTTGCTGGACGTAGTCTTGAGGGCTCATGCGTGGTGCGATCCGGGGCCCAAGTGTACGCACCCGGGCCCACCGCCTGCGGGTAGGATGGGCCGGCGATCCAGCGCGTCCCCCACGAGGTGCCCCATGAACGATTCGAACCGTCGCGTCTTTCTGTTGCGAGCGGCCGCCACCGGCGCGGCCGGCTGGGCCGCCTCGGCGGTGGCCCAGCCGGCCATGGTGGGCGACAAGGACCCCACCGCCCTGGCCCTGGGCTACACGCCCGACACCCAGAAGGTGGATCCGCGCAAGTTCCCCAGGCACACCCCGGCGCAGACCTGCCGCAACTGCCAGCTCTACACCGGCAAGCCCGGTGACGCGGTGGGGGGTTGCACCATCTTCACCGGCAAGATGGTGGTGGCGAACGGCTGGTGCAGCGCCCACGTGCCCAAGGGTTGACGCGGGCGCCGCCCGGGCTCACTTGCGGGCCTTCGCCACTTCCTCGGCCACCAGTGCGAGGAGCTGCTCGCGCCCGAAGCTGGGCAGGCCCCGGCCATTGACGAAGAAGGTGGGCGTCTTGGTCACTTCCAGCGCGGTGAGGTCTTCGATGTCCTGCCGCAGCGCGGCCGCGAGTTCGGGCCGCTGGGCGTCCTCGATGGCCTGGTTGATGTCCAGCCCGGCCTGTTCCGCGGCCTGGAAGGCCACGCGCAAGTTGGGCTGGGCGTGGTCGGCCCACTGCGGTTGCGCGGCCAGCACGGCGTCGAGCACGGGCGCGTACTTGTTCTGCCGCTTGGCCGCTTCCAGCAGCAGGACGATCTGGTCCGAGCCCTGGTGGAAGGGCGCATAGCGGATCACCACACGCACTTCGTTGGGGTACTGCGCCAGCAGGCCCTTGACCACGGGGTGGAAGGCGCGGCAGGTCTCGCAGGCCGGGTCGAAGAACTCGACGATGGTCACCGGCGCGCCCTGCGGGCCGAACACCGGCGAATGCATGCGCACGAGGCGCGCCTGTTGCTGGGTGACCTTGTCCATCTGCGAGTTCTGCACACGCTGCTGGTACAGGTAGGCGCCCAGGCCGAACGCGGCGAGCACGACGGCGACGAGCGCGATCACGGTGATTTTCTTGGAGGTCATCGGGAGGTCTTTCGAAGGAACAGGGTGAGCAGAAGGCTGATGGCCGCGAAGGCGGCCAGGGAGAGCCAGGGAATCTGGATGCCGTTGAGGATCTCGAGCCGCTGGTCCGCGCACGAGACACCGGCGCTGCACGGCAGCCAGGCCTTGGGGATGAGGCCGGCCACCAGCAGCGTGTGGTAACCCGCCATGGCGGTGCCGCCCAGCGCCAGCGGCAGCGCGTAGACCGCGCCGCGCCGGTCTTCGCTGAAGCAGGCCATGCCCAGGATGAGGGCCAGGGGAAACATGAAGATGCGCTGGTACCAGCAGAGCTGGCAGGGCACCATCAACATGACCTCGCCGATGAACAGCGCGCCGGCCGTCGCGGCGAGCGCCACCAGCCAGGCCAGGAGCAGAAGCGTCCAGGGGTTCTTCATGGTCGGGCGTCCGGTGTGGCGACGGGCGCGGCAGGCCGCCGCAGCGAGAGCAGGGCCCAGGCGACGACGGCGGTCACGACGAACACGTCGGCCAGGTTGAAGGCCGGCCAATGCAGGCCGCGCCAGTGGAGGTCGAGAAAGTCCACCACCGCGCTGGTCTGCACGCGGTCGATGAGGTTGCCCGCGCCGCCGGCCACGATCACCGCGCCGAGCCAGCGCTCCATCGGCTCGACGTGGCGCGTCATGCTCACGAAGCTGATGGCCACGACCACGATCAGGCCGACGGCGATGAGGAACGGGCGCTGCCAGCCGTCGGCATCGGCCAGCAGCGAAAACGCCGCGCCGGTGTTGAGCACATGGACCAGGTTCAGCCAGGGGGTGAGTTCGATGCCCGTGCCCAGCGGGATCGTGGCGGCGAAGTGGGCCTTGGTGGCCTGGTCCGCGCCCACCAGCGCGACGACGAGAACCAGCCAGGCCCAACGGGGGGATCGGCGGAGCCAATGGAGTGACATGGGGTGCACCTCTTCGAAGAGCGCAGGAATGAGAGAAGAGCGGGCGACCCGGAAGGCCGCTCGCCGCTGCGTGAGGAGGGGGAGACGCGGGCGCGGCGCCGCGAACGGCGCTGCCACAGGCGGATGAGGCCGCTGCCCGGGGTCAGCCCCGGGCGCTCCACTGAGGCCGGTCGGGCAGGTCGGCCGGCCTCGACGCCGGCACCATGGCGGCCCCCGTCAGCGGGAAGGCCGGTGCGCTCGCGAAGGGGCGGCGCGGTTCGTGGAACAGGGCCATGGGACAGCCGTTGTGGCAGGTGCCGCAATCGGCGTGGTGCGCCGTGCTGGCATCCAGCCCCGGCGTGCGGGTGGCGCAATGGGGATGGGGGCAGTGCGCCCCCGCCACGGGCTCGCGTTCATGCGGGGCGGGCGTGCCCATCGCAGCCCAGGAGAACTGCAACGGCAAGAGCACCAACAGGAGGACGGCGAGCCACGAACGCATCAGGGGATTGTAGGAGTGGCCTGGGCGATGGCATCGGCGATGTCCGCGTGCACGGCCATGGGCCGGAAGGCGCTGACCTGCGACCGGCCCGGGTTGCCGATCGGCAGGCGCCCTGTGAGGTGGCCCAGGGGCACGAGCAGCAGCCGCAGCACCTGCCCGGCCCCCTCACTCGCATCCCGGGTGCGCCAGGCCTGGCCGAGCATCAGCCAATGGGTCTCCAGGTGGGGCCGGAAACGGGTCTGGCCGACCACATGGGCCGCCTCCAGCAGCAGCCAGCGCTCGCGGGTCGCGGTGGCGGGCAGTGCGTGCAAGCGCGACAGCAGGCGGGCGTAGATCACCGGGTCGAAGCCCGGCACGGCGGTGGGCTCAGTGCGCATGGTCGTGGTGCCCGTGGGCTTCGCTTTCACCGGCGAGCTCGCCGCGCGCCTGGCGCAGCACCTGCCAGCCGCCGTGCAGGGCCAGCGCGGCCATCAGGCTGGCCACCATCAGGTCGGGCCAGGCGCTGCCGGTGCCGAACACGCCGAGCGCGGCCAGCATCACGGCCACGTTGCCGATGGCATCGTTGCGCGAGCACAGCCACACGCTGCGCATGTTGGCGTCGCCCTCGCGGAAGGCGTAGAGCATCCAGGCCACGGCCACGTTGGACACCAGCGCCAGCACCCCGATCACGCCCATGGTGGTGGCATCGGGCACCTGGCCGTTCCAGGCCGCCCACGCCGCGCTGCCCAGGATGTACAGGCCGAAGCCGATCATGCTCACCGCCTTGAGCACGGCCGCGCGGGCCCGCCAGGCCAGCGCGGAGGCGAGCACCGCGAGCGAGATGGCGTAGTTCAGCGCGTCGCCCGCGAAGTCGATCGCGTCGGCCAGCAGCGCGAGCGAGCCGGCGCGCCAGCCGGCGACGATCTCGACCAGGAACATGGCCGCGTTGACCAGCAGTGCGATCCAGAGAATGCGGCGGTAGCGGCCCAGGTTGGCGACCTCGGTGGGTTTGGGGGTGTCGTGGGTATGGCAATGGGCTGACATGGTTTTTCCTTTCGATGCCTGTATTGAAAACCCTAAAGCGGCTACAGTGTCAACAAGGAGAAAAACCATGCAGATCAAGGAACTGGCCCGTGCCACGGGCGTGGACGTGGAAACCATCCGCTTCTACGAGAAGGAAGGCCTGCTGCCCGAGCCCGCGCGGCTGGACAACGGCTACCGCAACTACGACCAGCCACACCTTGAGCGGCTGTCGTTCATCCGCCATTGCCGCGCGCTGGACATGCCCCTGGCCGACGTGAAACGCCTGCTCGGCTTCGTGGACGACCCCGAAGGCCATTGCCTCAATGTGGACCAACTGGTGGACGAACAGCTCAGCCGCGTGCGCGCCCGCCTCAAGAGCATGCGGGCGCTGGAGAAACAATTGCTGCAACTTCGTTCGCGATGCGACGGCGAGCACGAGGGCGGGGCGCCCTGCGGCATCCTGACCGAGCTGGTCTCGGCCGCGCACGGGGAAGCCTGCGCCTGCCATCCCGGCCATTGATGCCTTTTGACGCCGTTTTTTACCGGTTCACTCCCATGGACGCCCTGCGCATCACCTTCCTCTTCGCCGTCACCGCGCTCGCCGAGATCGTGGGTTGTTACCTCACCTGGCTGGTGTTCAAACAGGAAAAAGTCGCCTGGCTTCTGCTGCCGGCGGCGCTGGCGCTGGGCCTGTTCGCCTGGCTGCTCACCCTGCATCCCGCCGCCGCCGGCCGCACCTACGCGGCCTATGGCGGCATGTACATCGCCGTGGCCCTGGTCTGGCTGCGGCTGGTGGACGGCGTCTCCCTCACCCGCTGGGACGTGGCGGGAGCGGTAATTGCCCTGACCGGGATGGCGGTGATCGCACTGCAGCCTCAGGGCGCCTGATCCCTCTCGTTCTCCTACGGCGAAAAGGGCACTTCGTCTGACACGGTGTTCGTGCGATCCCCGGCCTAATTTGGGCTCGGCTCACCCCCCGGGTGGGCCCGCGAATCGAACGACCTGTTGAAAGGGAACTGCCATGACCACCAATCCGTCTCCGCTGCCCAGCAACCACTTGCTGGCCGATGCTGTCGAGCGCCGAATGGGAGCTTCTGGAGCCCGACCTCGAATGGGAAGAGCTGCGGGCCGGCGCCTTGCTGCACCAGGCCGGCGCCGAAGTGCGGCACGTGTACTTTCCCGTCAGCGCCACCGTGTCGCTGGTGTCCTCGCTGGAAGACGGCGCATCGTCCGAAGTGGCGGTGGTCGGCAACGAGGGCATGGTGGGTGTGTGCGCCTTCATGGGCGACACCAGCGCCCTGTGCGACGCCGTCGTGCAACGCCCCGGCCACGCTGGCCGCATGGGTGTGCAGGCGCTGCTGCACCACACTCGCCGCTCGCCCGAACTGCTGCAGCACCTGCTGGCCTACACCCAGGCGCTGTTCACGCACATGGCGCAGTCGTCGGCCTGCAACCGCCACCACGCGCTCGACCAGCAACTCTGCCGCTGGCTGCTCCAGCACCTGGACCGGCAGGACAACAGCGACATGCAGGCCACGCAGGAGCGCATCGCCAGCCTGCTCGGCGTGCGGCGCGAAGGCGTCACCAGCGGCGCGCTGAAGCTGCAGAAAGCCGGTTTGATCGAGTACCACCGGGGTCATATCTCCATCCTGGACCGCGACGGGCTCGAAGCGCGCAGCTGCGAATGCTACGGTGTGGTGCGCCGCGCGTACGACAAGCTCTCCTGCGGCCACGGCACACCTTCGCTTCCCACGCGGATCGTCAAACGGACCCTGCAGAGCGCCTGACCCGCGCCTCCTGCGGCAACGGTGCGGGCGCCGTGGTCAGGCCGAACACTTCGCTCAGGCTCTTGTGCTCGGGCAACACGTACACCACGGCCGACATGGTCGAGAACACCGGCTTCAGCTGCGCTTCGTAGAACGCGGCCGGCACATTAATGCACCCATAGGAAATCCGGTTGTCGTCGATGGTCGCTGACGCGAGCCGCTCGGCGCGCCGTTCCTTGGGCTGCAGCGTGGGCCGCACGCGGTGCATCGACACGGCGGCGTCGTAGTCGACCCACACCACGTCTTCGCCCGTGAGGTTGTGGCCCAGATGCCCGACAAAGCGGCCGGCTGGTGTCGTGCGCTCATGCGGTTTCACTTGTTCCACCGGCCTGTTGCCGATGCCTGGCACGGTGTCGTCGCCAGGCGCAAATCCGAGCAGCACCGGGGTGCTGTCTCGCAGGCTCGCGTTGGCATTGAAAACATGCAACCGGGCGGCTGGCTTGTCCACCAGCACGAAAGGCATGCCCGCGTTGTCGCCCGTGCGGGCGATCCACTGCACGAGTTCGTGCGCGTTGGCGGTGGCCTCGACGCCGCCGAAGTCCGGCTCCGGCGCAGACAGGGGCGCGAGCGGCACCGCGATGGCGGCACCAGCCTGTGGGCCGTCGGGGCCCTGCACCAGCTTGGCCGGCGGCATGAGCAAGGTGAGCACCGCCGCGCCGATCAGCACGCCGTTGCGGATGTCCTGCGCGAGGGAAGAGGGGATGCGCATGACGGTCGTGTTCTGGAAATGGGCGGCACCCGGAGCCTCATCGGGCTCATGGGGGCCTGTTTCATCAAGGGTCAGTTGCGATCAGCCTGGGCATCCGTGGTCATCGGCACGGTGCTGCGTTGCGTGGTGTCCTGGCTGGGCGTCGCAGGCATCGTGGTCGACGGTGCGGGCGCGGTGGGCGTGGCAGGCTGTGCCTGGGTGGTCGAGTCCTGCGTCATGGGCGCTGGCGTGCTCGGGGTGGTGGTCTGCGCGTACACGAGGCCAGCGCCAACGACGGTCAGCGCGGCCACGGAGGTGGTGAGGAGTTTGGAAGTCTTCATGATGGGGTCCTTTGGAAAGCTGCACGGGGCAGGGGGGAGACAACAGCCGGAAAAAGCGGCTGAGTCCAGACTAAGCCTCACGTGGGCGAAGTTCTGTACGTCAACGCACAGACCCCTGGGCGCATGCCCGCGATCCTGAAGACTCCATATCGAGGAGCACGCCATGGCACAAACCGCACACATTGTTGGCAAGGTCGAGTACCGCGAAGGCGATGGCCCCAACATCGTCATTCGCCCCGGTCCCGTGAAGGTGGAAACGGGTTTGAACGACGCCACTCTCAGCTGGGTGGACGAGGAAGTGCGCGGCTCGGCGGCCATGCCGCTGACCGACTTCAAGCGCTACGTGACGGAGGGCAAGATCAAGCTCGCCGCATGATGAAAAACGCCGCCTGCACCGGGCTGTGATACCCGATGTAAGCGGCGTAAATCTTGTGCTTCAGGCTGCCTGCGGCTGCAGGAACACCCGGGCCTTCTTCGGCGAGACCACCAGCGTGTCGCCTTCCTTGAAACCCAGTTCGCGGAAACGCTCCGACGACATGCGCGCCTCGATCAGCGGGTCGTACCCACCCGGGGCCTGTGCGTCCACCGGCAGCAGTTCGAGCCGGGCGATCGGGCCCACCACCACCGCACGCTCCAGCTTGGCCACGATGCCAGGCAGACCGGCCGCGTAACGCTGCACGTCCAGGTCGTGCGGGCGCACATAGGCAAAGGCCTTGGCGTCTTGGGCACCGGCGTGTTCGGGCGAATCGATGGACACGCCTTGCAGGTGCAACTGGCCTTCGTTGGCGCGGCCATGGAACAGGTTCACGTCGCCCAGGAAACCGTACACGAACGGGCTCGCCGGGTGTTCCCACACCTCCTGCGGCGCGCCGATCTGTTCCACCTGGCCCTGGTTCATCAGCACCACGCGGTCCGCCACTTCCAGGGCTTCTTCCTGGTCGTGGGTGACGAACACGCTGGTCACGTGCAGCTCGTCGTGCAGGCGGCGCAGCCAGCGGCGCAGTTCCTTGCGAACCTTGGCATCGAGCGCGCCGAAAGGCTCGTCGAGCAGCAGCACCTTGGGCTCCACCGCGAGCGCGCGCGCCAGGGCGATGCGCTGGCGCTGGCCGCCCGAGAGCTGCGAAGGGTAGCGGTCCGCCAGCCAATCCAGCTGCACCAGCTTGAGCAGATCGAGCACCTTGGTCTTGATCTGCGCGTCGCTCGGGCGCTGGCCGCGCGGCTTCACGCGCAGGCCGAAGGCCACGTTCTCGAACACCGTCATGTGGCGGAACAGCGCGTAGTGCTGGAACACGAAGCCCACGTTGCGCTCGCGCACGTGCACGTCGGTGGTGTCCTCGCCGCTGAACAGGATGCTGCCCGTGTCCGGCGTCTCCAGCCCCGCGATGATGCGCAGCAGCGTGGTCTTGCCGCAGCCCGAAGGGCCGAGCAGGGCCAGCAGCTCGCCCGAGTGGATGTCCAGGTTGACGTTCTTCAGCGCCTGGAAGGTGCCGAAGTTCTTGTTGATGTCGCGGATCTCAATGCTCATGGTGTCTGTCCCAGCAGGGTTGGGTGGGCGGGCGTGGGCCGTTCGGGGGGCAGCTCGGCCAGCGCCTTCAATTCGCGCTCCATCTGCCATTCGGCGACCGACTTGATCACCAGCGTGACCAAGGCCAGCAAAGCCAGCAGCGACGCCACGGCGAAGGCGGCGACGGACTGGTACTCGTTGTAGAGAATCTCCACGTGCAGCGGCATGGTGTTGGTCTGCCCCCGGATGTGGCCCGACACCACCGACACCGCGCCGAACTCGCCCATGGCGCGCGCGTTGCAGAGAATCACGCCGTAGATCAGGCCCCACTTGATGTTGGGCAGGGTCACGTGCCAGAAGGTCTGCCAGCCCGAGGCGCCGAGCACGATCGCGGCCTGCTCCTCGTCATTGCCCTGCGCCTGCATCAGCGGAATGAGTTCGCGCGCGATGAAGGGGAAGGTGACGAAAATCGTGGCCAGGATGATGCCGGGCACGGCGAACACGATCTTGATGTCGTGCTCGGCCAGCCAGGGGCCCAGCCAGCCCTGCGCGCCGAACACCAGCACGTAGATCAGGCCCGCCACCACCGGCGACACCGAGAACGGCAGGTCGATCAGCGTCGTGAGGAAGGACTTGCCCCGGAACTCGTACTTCGCCACGGCCCAGGCCGCCGCCACGCCGAACACCAGGTTCAGCGGCACGGCGATCGCGGCCGTGAGCAGCGTGAGGCGGATGGCCGACCACGCGTCCGGGTCCTTCAGCGCTTCCCAATACGCGTCGAAGCCCTTGCGCAGCGCCTCGGTGAACACCGCGGCCAGCGGCAACACCAGGAACAGCGCCATGAACAGCAGCGCGATGCCGATCAGCGTGCGGCGCACCCAGGCCGCTTCGGTCGTGCCCTTGCGCGCGGTGCGCGGGGAGGTGGCGGTGCTCATTGCAGGTTCCCCCCGGAGCGCTTGCGTTGCCAAGTCTGCAGGCCGTTGATGAGCAACAGCAGCACGAACGAGAACAGCAGCATCACCAGCGCCACGGCGGTGGCACCCGCGTAGTCGTACTGCTCCAGCTTGCTGATGATGATCAGCGGCGTGATCTCCGACACCATGGGCATGTTGCCCGCGATGAAGATCACCGAACCGTACTCACCCACCGCGCGGGCGAACGCCATCGCGAAACCGGTGAGCAGGGCAGGCGCGATGCTCGGGAAGATCACGCGGCTGAAGGTCTGCCAGCGCGTGGCGCCCAGGCAGGTGGCGGCCTCTTCGAGTTCCTTTTCGGAGTCTTCGAGCACCGGCTGCACCGTGCGCACCACGAAGGGCAGGCCGATGAAGATCAGCGCGATCACCACGCCATTCGGGTTGAAGGCCAGTTGGAGACCCAGCGGCTCCGTGTACTGGCCGATCCAGCCGTTGCCCGCCAGGATCGCGGTGAGCGAGATGCCCGCCACGGCGGTGGGCAGCGCAAACGGCAAGTCCACCAAGGCGTCCACGATCTTCTTGCCGGGGAAGCTGTAGCGCACCAGCACCCAGGCCACCAACAGGCCGAACACGGCATTCACCGTGGCGGCGATCAGCGAAGCGCCGAAGGTCAGCTTGTACGACGCCAGCACGCGGGGCGCGGTAACGGCTTCCCAGAACTGCGGCCAGGTCAGCGAAAACGTCTTGAAGAACAGGGCCGACAACGGGATCAGCACGATCAGGCTCAGGTAGAAAACCGTGAAACCCAGCGTGATGTTGAAGCCCGGCAGCACGCGGCGGCGCGTGCGGCGACGGGTTTCAGTTGGAGCGGCTGCGGTTGGCAGCGTGGCGGTGGTCATGTCGTGGGTCCAGGTCGCTGCAACGCGAGAAGTGGCTTGTTCAAGAGGTGCCGCGGAACCGGCTTTGCCGGGCCGCAGGCACCGCCCCCTCGAGGGGGACGCGCGCAGCGTGGCGGGGGTGTTTCCTTGTTACTTGCCGACCGTGTACAGCTTGTCGAACTGACCGCCGTCGTTGAAGTGCACCTTCTGCGCCTCAGCCAGCGAACCGAAATAGTCGCTCACGTTGAACAGCTTGATCGGCTTGAAAGCCGAGGCGTACTTCTTCAGCACCGCTTCGTTGCGCGGGCGGATGTTGTGCTTGGCCGCGATCTCCTGGCCTTCCGGGCTGTAGAGGAAATCGAGGTAGGCCTTGGCCTCGGCGGCCGAGCCCTTCTTGTTCACCGTGCGCTCCACAATCGCCACCGGGTTCTCCGCCACGATGGACGCGCTGGGGTGGATCGCATCGACCTTGCCGGCGCCGAACTCGGCGTCCACCGACACGACCTCGGATTCGAAGGTGATCAGCACGTCACCAATATTGCGTTGCAGGAACACGCCCGTGGCGTCACGGCCACCACGCGCCAGCACCGGCACGTTCTTGTAAAGCTTGCCCACGAACTCGGCGGCGTCGGCATCGCTGCCGCCCTTGCTGCGCACATAGCCCCAGGCGGCCAGGTAAGCCAGGCGGCCATTGCCACCGGTCTTGGGGTTGACCACCACCACCTGCACGCCAGGCTTGATCAGATCGTCCCAGTCCTTGATGCCCTTGGGGTTGCCGTTGCGCACCAGGAACAGCATGGTCGAGGTCGTGGGGGCGGCGCCATTCGGGAATTTCTGGCGCCAGTCCTTGGCCACCACACCCTTTTCCGCCAGGAAGTCCACGTCCGTCGTCGTGTTGAAGGTCACCACATCGGCTTCCAGGCCATCCGCCACGGCACGCGCTTGAGCGCTCGAGCCGGCGTGCGACTGGTCCACCTTGATGTCCTTGCCGGTCGATTTCTTGTAGCTCGCGGCGAACGCCACGTTGATGTCCTTGTAGAACTCACGGGCCACGTCGTAAGAGACGTTCAGCAGCGTGGTCTGTGCGCCCGCCAGGGCAGAAGTGGACAGGGCGACGGCGGCAAGCGCCGCGCGCAAGGTGTTTTTCATGGGAAAGCTCCAAGCAAGAAACAGGATGTGTCAGATTCTGGGTGCCCACCCTGAGAATCCAAACGACTTTGTTCTTGTTTCTTTATTCCAGATGGGAATAAAGAAGGCTCGGGCCTTTCTCGCGTTTAGACACCCGTGCGGGCTCGCAGCAGACGGTCTGTGTCGGTGAACAGCTGGCGCAGCTTGAGCAGCCAGTCTCCATCTGCTCGCCACTGCCCCGTCTCCACCATCAGGGCGTACCTCGCCCGCAATTCATCGTGAAACGCCCTGGCCCCCAAATGCCCGGCCAGACCCATCAAAGCATGCATCAGCGTCTTCGCCCGCCCCATGTCGTTGGCCGCGACATAGCCGGCCAACTGGCCAAACTTGGTGCGCATGTCCTCCAGCGCATGGGCGAGATCCGCCTTGATCAGGCCCAACCGGCGCAAGCTGTCCAGCCTGGCGACATCGATGAGCGCGTGCACCGCCGCTGACGCCTGTGGGGTCGGCAAGGCATCCACCCTCACATCCTTGATGGCGATACCCAGTTGCCGGCTCAGCGACTCAAGGAGTTTTATCGACTGCACCGGCTTGATGAGAAAGTCGTTGATGCCCGCCTCGCGTGCCTCCGACATCATGGCCTCATCGGAACGGGCGCTCAGCGCGATCACGGGCATGGTGCCCGAGGGCGGGGGCGTGCACGCAGGGTGTGCGCGATCTCGATCCCGCTCAGGTCGGGCATGTGAATGTCCGTGATCACCGCGTCGACATGCATCGAGGCATCGTTCAAAAAGCTCAGGGCGATCTGTCCGTTGGGGGCCTCGAGCACCTGAAACCCCTGCGTCATCAACACCGTGCGCACGTACTTGCGGCTGAAGTCCTCGTCGTCGACCAGCAGGATGGTCTTGCCTGAGTGCTTCGCGCAAGCCTCCATGGTTTTCGCCTGGCTTTTCGACGAGGCGTGGGCGCGACACAGCACCTCGATCAACTCCAGTGGCGAACAACCCTTCGAAAGGAATTCCTTCACCCCGATCCGGTCCAGCCTGACCCTGGCCGCATGTGGAGACTCCGATGAATGGGCCACGATGGTCAGGTTCTCCAACCCGGGGATGGCACCACGGCGCACCCTTTCGGCCGTGGCGTAGCCGTCCAGCTCGGGCATGCACAGGTCCAGCAGCATCGCGTCGTGTCGTTCGGCGGCCAGGGGCGCACCCTCAGGGTCAGCAGTGGCGAAGCTCCGTCCAGCGCCCGTCTTGAACACGACGTGCCAGAACAGGCTGCACCCAGCACTCAAGGCCTGTATCGGAACCAAGCCATCACCAGCCTTGAGACCGACGATCGATGACTACATCCTGAGCCAGCCAACGGCATCTTTTGGCACTTGGCTTTGGTCAGGTTTGCGACTGACTTGAAGTGTCAGTTGACCACTTCCACCTGCCGCACCCCCACCGGCACCTCCGCCCCCAGCGACTGCAGCAACGCCAACCCCAGCGGCCATGCCCCATGGCCCGAATCCACGTTGATGTGTCCCGCGTCGTTGAGCCGCACGAATTCGCTGCCCCAGGCCCGGGCATACGCGCCGGCCGTGCGCACCGGGCAATACGGGTCGTTGTTGCTGCGCCCGAGGATGCTGCGGTACGGCAGGCGCTGGTAGGGCACGGGCGCGAAGTCGGCGAGCACGCCTCGGCGCTCCGGGTCGGCCGGGGCCACGAGCAGCGCGCCCTGGATGCGCTGCGTGATCTCGGGCGGCAGGTGGGTGGTGGTGATGCAGCCCAGGCTGTGCGCGACCACGACCACCGGGCCGGGCGCGCGTTCGATGGTTTCGCTCAGCCGCGCCACCCACGACTGGCGCACCGGCGCCACCCAGTCGTCCTGCTCCACCCGCAGCACCGAGGGCAGGCTGTCGGACCACAGCGTCTGCCAGTGGCCCGGGCCGGAGTTGCGCCAGCCGGGAATGATGATGACGGTGGGTGAGGACGACATGCGGCGAACCCTCAGCGGTTGGGCTGCGGGGTGAGGCGCAGGTAGGGCCGCACGGCCTTGAAGCCCTTGGGGAAGCGTTGTGCGATCTCGGCC
Source organism: Hydrogenophaga sp. UC242_50 (assembly GCF_042697355.1). Lineage (NCBI taxonomy): Bacteria > Pseudomonadati > Pseudomonadota > Betaproteobacteria > Burkholderiales > Comamonadaceae > Hydrogenophaga > Hydrogenophaga sp. UC242_50. The sequence goes on along the minus strand of NZ_CP170553.1, from coordinate 3,973,515 downwards.
GGGTCTTGCAGGCTGGGCACGATCACCACGTCGTCGCCGTCTTTCCAGTTGGCGGGCGTGCGCAGCCTTGTGGCTGTCGGTGAGTTGCAGCGAGTCGATGACGCGCAGGATCTCGTCGAAGTTGCGGCCGGTGCTGGCGGGGTAGGTCAGCGTGGTGCGGATCACTTTCTTGGGGTCGATGATGAACACGCTGCGCACGGTGGCGGTGGCCGATGCGTTGGGGTGGATCATGTCGTAGAGCGTGGCGACTTTCTTGTCCGCATCGGCGAGGATGGGGAAGTTCACCGTGGTGTTCTGGGTCTCGTTGATGTCGAGCACCCATTTGCCGTGCGAGTCCAGCGGGTCGACGCTGACGGCGATGGGTTTGACGTTGCGCTTGGCGAATTCGCCCGAGAGCGCGGCGGTCTTGCCGAGTTCGGTGGTGCACACGGGTGTGAAGTCGGCCGGGTGCGAGAAGAGCACGACCCAGCTGTCGCCCGCCCAGTCGTGGAAGTGGATGGGGCCGGCGGTGGAGTCTTGCGTGAAGTCGGGAGCGGTGTCGCCGAGTCGAAGGGTGGTGTTGCTCATGAGAGGGCTCCTGGTTGTTCAAATGCAAAACTGCATTCTGTTGACGCCGTCCAAATAACCAAACGACTATGAAGTAGTTTGTTTATGGCTTGTGGGCATATGGGTGCGCATAGACGCTGAGCGCATGAGCTAAGTCCGAATGCGTCGTTGTGTGGGTGGCGGAGCGCGCGGACACTGGACCGCATGGCTGCTGTTGCGACGTTCGATGCCGACGGTCTCTGGTTGTCCACTTCGGTGTGCGAAGGTGCTGCCTGCCCGGCCGCCGCGTCGGTGGGCGTGCGCTGGGGGCGCTGGGTGGACGGGCCCGAGCCGGGCGATGCCGTGGTGGATCATGCGAAAGCGCTGGTCGAGTTGCGGCGGCAACTCGGCGCGCACGTGTCGGAGCGCGTGCGCTTCAGCCACCCGGGTTACGACGGCGCGCACCCGCGCCCTCAGGAGCTCACCAGCGAGGACGCCGTGGCCTGCGTCTTCCTGAAGGGCACGGCGCTGCTGAGCGTGCGCACCTCGGCCGGTTTCACCGGTGTGTTGTGCGAGGCTGGGGACTGGGTGTGGCTGCCGGCGGGCGTGCCGCATGTGTTCGACGCGGGCGAGTCGCCCGACGTGGTCTTCCTGCGGCTGAGCGCGGGCCGGCGCGGCTGGTTTCCGCTGCACACCGGCCGCTCCCTGCCACCGGGTCTGCCGCCGATGGAGGCCTTCGTCGAACACCTGCTGCACGAGCTGGGCGAGGACATCGAAGGCAGCGAGGCATGAGCCGGCGCCAGCTGCGGCTGGGCGCGTTCATGCGCCCCGTCAGCATTCACACCGGTGCCTGGCGCTACCCCGGCGCCTGGGCCGACGCGAACTTCAACTTCGAGCGCCTGAAGTACCTCATCAAGCGCCTGGAGGCCGCGCGCTTCGACGCCTTCTTCATGGCCGATCACCTGGCCGTGCTGAACATGCCGATCGAGGCCCTGCAGCGCAGCCACACGGTGACCTCGTTCGAGCCCTTCACGCTGCTCTCGGCCCTGGCGCAGCACACGCGCCACATCGGGCTGGTGGCCACGGCCTCCACCACGTTCGAGGAACCGTTTCACATCGCCCGGCGCTTCGCGTCGCTGGACCACCTGAGCCACGGCCGCGCGGGCTGGAACATCGTGACCACCAGCAACCCGGACGCGGCGCGCAACTTCGGTCTTGAAGATCACATGGAGCACGACCAGCGCTACGTGCGCGCCCGCGAGTTCCACGACGTGGTCACCGGCCTGTGGGACAGCTGGGCCGACGACGCGTTCGTCCGCGATGCGCAGAGTGGTCGCTTCTTCGACCCCGAGCGCCTGCACGTGCTCAACCACAAGGGGCCGTATTTCTCGGTGCGCGGCCCGCTGCACATCGCGCGGCCGGTGCAGGGCTGGCCGGTGATCGTGCAGGCCGGCGCCTCGGAAGCTGGGCGCCAGCTCGCGGCCGAAACGGCCGAGGTGGTGTTCTCCGCCCCGGGCACGCTGGACAACGCGCGGCACTTCTATGCGGACGTGAAAGGCCGCATGGAAAAGATCGGCCGCGACCGCGACCACCTCAAGGTGCTGCCCGGCGCCTTCGTGGTGGTGGCCGATTCCGTGGCCGAGGCGAAAGCGATCCGCGCGCGGCTCGACGGCCTGGTGCACACCGACAGCGCGATCGCCTCGTTGTCCATCGCGCTGGGCCACGATGTCTCGGGTTTTGATCTCGATGCGCCGCTGCCCGAGGTGCCGCCCACCAACGCGAGCCAGAGCACGCGCGAGCGCACCATCGAGCTGGCCCGGCGCGAGAACCTCACGGTGCGCCAGCTGGCCCAGCGGCTGGGCGGCTACGCTGGCCTGGCCTTCGTGGGCACGGCGCAGACCATTGCCGACGAGATGCAGGAATGGCTGGACACCGAGGGCAGCGACGGCTTCAACGTGATGTTCCCCTGGCTGCCCGGCGGGCTGGACGCCTTCGTGGACCACGTGGTGCCCGAGCTGCAGCGGCGCGGCCTGCTGCGCCGCGAGTACGAAGGCAGCACCCTGCGCGAGAACCTGGGCCTGCCCCGGCCCGACAACCGCTTCTTCCCATCGCCGTCGAACGCATAAGCAATCGCGAAAACCTTCTTTGCGCACCGAGGGGCCGGCCTCGCATGATGGCCGGTTTAACCCAAGAAGCCGAGGATTGTTCGTGAGCGTTGACCGCACCTATTTCGAGGATGGAAGAATCGAGCTGACCCACTACGGATCAGCGGCCTGGAAGATCACCGACGGCAAACACACCGTCTTGCTGGACCCGTACTTCACCCGCCTGCGCTACAGTGGCAACCGCTTCGGCATGCTGCCCGCGAACGCCGCGCCGGGCGACGAGCGCCCCGCCTACAGCTTCGACGAGATCGTGCCCAGCGACGCCGAGACCATCGACCGGCACATCCACGAAGCCACGCACATCCTGCTGTCGCATGCGCACTTCAACCATTGCATGGACATGCCGCACATCGCGAAGAAAACCGGCGCGCACGTGGTCGGCTCCTACAGCGCCACCAACATCGCCCGCGCCTACGGCGTGGCCGAACCGCAGCTGGTGCCGGTGCGCGGTGGCGAGGACTACGACTTCGGCGAGCTCTCGATCCGCGTCATTCCCAGCCTGCATTCCGCCCTGTGCGACAAGTGCTATTTCGACGCCGGCATCGTGCCCGAGGGCCTTCAGGGGCCGCTGCCGCTGAAGGCGTTTTCCGAAGGCGGCACCTTCGGCTACCTGGTGCGCTTCCGGCACCACGAGATCCTGATGTTCGGCTCCATGAACTACATCGAGCGCGAGGTGCAGGGCCTCACACCGTCCATCGTGCTGGTGCCCTCGGCCCGGCCGCGTCTGCAGATCTTCCGCTACACCGAGCGCCTGCTGCGCGCCACCGGCCTGCCCAAGGTGGTGGTGCGCAGCGCACTGGGACGTGCAGACCTTCCCCTACGGCGCGGACCAGAGCAGCGCGCTGGCGCACGCCGAGATCTTCCAGAAAGAGGTGCGCCGGGTGGCACCCGCGGCGGCGCAGGTGCTGCCCCGGCATTTCGAGACCTTCTCGGTGCTGCCGGGCGGCCAGGTGGTCCAGCGTTGACGGTCAGTCGCTGAGTTTCACGTTCTTCCAGAGCTGTACTTCCTGCACCACCACGGCCTGCGCGTCGTCGGCGGTGCCGGGCAGCGCGTCCAGGCCCAGGTCCACCAGCTTCTTCTGGATCTCGGCCGAGGCCAGGGCCTGCTGCAGCGCGGCGTTGAGCTTGTTCACCACGGGGGTGGGCGTGGCCGCGGGCACGACCACGGCGTACCAGGGCAGCACGCGGAACCCGGCGACGCCCGCTTCTTCGACCGTGGGCAGGGTCTCCCAGCCGCGCAGGCGCTTGGTGCCGGTGGTGGCCAGTGGCACCAGGGCGCCCGTGTCCACGTGCTGGCGCGCGATCAGCGGGCTCACGAAGGCCACCGGCACCCGGCCCGCGAGCAGGTCGGGAATGAACTCGCCCGTGCCCTTGTAGGGCACGTGCACCATGTCGATGTTCGCGGTGTTCTTGAGCAGCTCGCCCGCCAGGTAGGGCGAGGTGCCCTTGCCACCCGAGGGGAAAGACAGCTTGCCCGGGTTCGCCTTGGCGTGGGCCACCAGCTGCGCGATGGTCTTGATGTTCAGCGACGGGTGGGCCACGGCCACCACCGGGCCCTGCGCCACCATGCCGACCGCGCGGAAGTCGCCGATCTTGTAAGGCGCGTTGTCGAAGATCACGGTGTTGATCGACAGCGCGGAGCCGGGCAGGGCGATGGTGTAGCCGTCCGCCGCGGCGCGGGCGGTGTGGCCGGTGCCGATGTTGCCGGCGGCGCCCGGCTTGTTCTCGATCACCACCGGCACCGCGAGCGCCTTGGCCAGCTCCGGCCCGAGGGCGCGGGCGATCGTGTCGTTCGGCCCGCCGGGCGGGTAGGGCACCACCAGGGTGATGGGTTTGGTGGGGTAGGCCGGCGTCTGCGCCAGGGCGGGAGCCACCGCGGCGACCAGGGAAACCAGCGAGAGGGCGGTGACTTGGAGCACCTTCGAGTTCATGCAAACATCCTTGGGTTGAAAGGCCGTCGAATGACGGCGAACCCGGCAGCGTAGGCAGGCGCCCGCATCCGCGCCAATGCGCTTTTCGCAGATCGATACTCGGTCTTCGCCAGGGGCATGGCTTCCTGCGCACAATGGAGGCCGATCCCACCCATGGAGAGCACACACGATGACGTGGTCCGCCCGCACCTACTCGGCCTTTGAACAAGAGCGCACGCGCCCGGTGCGCGACCTGGTGGCCGCCTTGCCGGCGCGCGGCGTGCAGGTCGCGATCGACCTGGGCTGCGGCCCGGGCAATTCCACCGAGGTGCTGGCCGACCGGTTTCCGCAGGCCCGGGTGACGGGTCTGGACAGCTCCGACGACATGCTGGCCGCGGCGCGCGAGCGCCTGCCCGGCATCCGCTTCGAACTCGCCGACATCGAGGCCTGGAACCCGGTCGAGTCGTTCGACGTGATCCTGGCCAACGCCTCGCTGCAATGGCTGCCCGACCACGCCACGCTCTACCCGCGCCTGCTGAGCCGGCTGGCGCCCGGCGGCAGCCTGGCCGTGCAGACGCCCGACAACCTTGAAGAGCCGGCGCACCGCCTCGCGCGCGAGGTCGCGGCGCAAGGGCCCTGGGCGAGCAAGATCGGGAGCGTGAAGCACCCCGCGCGGCACGACGCCGCGTTCTATTACCAGTTGCTCAAGCCGCGCTGCGCGGCGGTCGATGTCTGGCGCACCACCTACTTCCACCCGCTCTCGGGCGGCCCCGAGGCGGTGGTGGAGTGGTTCAAGGGCTCGGCCCTGCGGCCCTACCTGGCGCCGCTGGACGGCGGCGAGAAAGCGGCCTTCCTCGCCCGCTACCTCGCCGCCATCACCCAGGCCTATCCCGCGCTGGCCGATGGCACGGTGCTGCTGCCTTTCCCCCGGCTGTTCATCGTCGCCAGCCGCTGAGGCTTCGGGCTACCGCCGCCGGCCCGAGCTGAGCCGCCGCACCACCGCGATGAAGCGGTCCACCTCTTCGCAGGTGTTGTAGAACGCCAGCGAGGGCCGCACCGTGGCCTCCACGCCGAAGCGCCGCAGGATGGGTTGCGCGCAGTGGTGGCCCGAACGCACCGCGATGCCTTCCTCGTTCAGCGCCTGGCCCACTTCCTCCGTGCTGTGGCCCTGCAGCACGAAGGACAGCACGCTGGCCTTGTCCCGCGCGGTGCCGATCAGGCGCACGCCCGGAATGGGTTGCAGGTGGTGCGTGGCGTAGGCCAGCAGGTCGTGCTCGTAGCGCGCGATGTTCTCCAGCCCGATGCGCTGCACGTAGTCGATCGCCGCGCCCAGGCCCACCGCGTCGGCGATGTTGCCGGTGCCGGCCTCGAACTTGTTGGGCGGCGGCTGGAACACGGTGCGCTCGAAAGTCACGTCCGCGATCATGTTGCCGCCGCCTTGCCAGGGCGGCATGTCGTCCAGCAGTTCGCGCTTGCCGTAGACCACGCCGATGCCGGTCGGGCCGAACACCTTGTGGCCGGAGAACACGAAGAAGTCGGCGTCGATCGCCTGCACGTCCACGCGCAGGTGGCTCACCGACTGCGCGCCGTCCACCAGCGCTTTCGCGCCCGCGCGGTGCGCCAGCGCCACGATCTCCCGCACCGGCACCACCGTGCCCAGCGCGTTCGAGACCTGGGTGACGGCCACGATCTTCGTGCGGCTGTTGAGCAGCTTCTGGTACTCGTCCAGCCGCACCTGGCCGCTGTCGTCCACCGGGATCACGCGGATCACCGCGCCCTTCTCGGCCGCGAGCTGCTGCCAGGGCACGATGTTGGCGTGGTGCTCCAGGTGCGAGACGATGATCTCGTCGCCTGCGCCCACGTTTTTCGCGCCCCCAGGTTTTCGCCACCAGGTTGATGGCCTCGGTGGCGCCGCGCACGAAGATGATTTCCTCCACCGACGACGCGCCCAGGAAGGCGCGCACCTTCTCGCGCGCGCTCTCGTAGGCGTCGGTCGCGCGGGCCGCCAGCGCGTGCGCGGCGCGGTGGATGTTGGAGTTCTCGTGCTCGTAGAAGTGGGCGATGCGGTCGATCACCGACTGCGGCTTGTGCGTGGTGGCCGCGTTGTCGAACCACACCAGCTGCCGGCCGTTCACGCGCTCCTGCAGGATGGGGAAGTCACGTCGCACCGCGTTCACGTCGAACGGCGGGTGGCGCGCCGCGTCGGCCTGCGGCGCCTGGGTGGCGAAGCCTTGCGGCGTCTGCAGGCCCTGCGTGAAGTAGAACGCGCCCGCCGTGTCGGTGGGGGCGTTGCCTGGTGCCGCGCTGTGGCGCGGTGGCGTGGCGAGCAGCTCGCGCAGGTCGTCCGCGCCCGGCAGGCCGAAGGACTGCGCGGTCACGCGGTCCGAGGGCGGCACGCCCAGGGCCTGCGTGCCCACGCGGCCGTCGAGTGCGGGCGGCACGATCGCGGCGTGGTCGGGCAGGCCGTTGGGCGCGGTCGAGTGCGGCACCAGCGAAGGCGCGGACGCGCCCAGCGAGAGCACGCTCTGTGGCGAGGTGGGCGCCAGGTTCGCGCCGGGCGCCAGCGTGCCGGGCAGCTGCGGGCCCTGGGCCAAAGGCCCGAGCGAGCTGCCGCCAGGCAACACGTTCACCGGTGCCGGCACGCCACCCAATGGGGTGGTGGGCAGCGTGGGCGGCGAGCCGGGCAGGGCGGCGAAGAACGCGCCCGCGAGCTGGTTCAGCGCCGCCAGGTCGGGCAGGCCGGCCGGCGGCCGCTCACTTGTAGGTGTCTGGATAGTCATGGAACTTGCCCACTTCAACGTCTTCCAGCACGGCCAGTGCGTCCTCGGTCTGCACCGCGAGCGAGCAGTACAGCGAGATCAGGTACGAGGCGATGGCGCTGCGGTTGATGCCCATGAAGCGCACCGACAGGCCCGGGCTCTGCTCGCCGGCCAGACCCGGCTGGTACAGGCCCACCACGCCCTGGCGCTTGTCGCCCACGCGCAGCAGCAGGATCTTGGTCTTGCCATCGGCCACGGGCACCTTGTCGCTCGGAATCAGCGGGATGCCGCGCCAGGTGAGGAACTGCGAGCCGAACAGGCTCACGGTGGGCGGCGGCACGCCCCGGCGCGTGCACTCGCGGCCGAAGGCGGCGATGGCCAGCGGGTGCGTGAGGAAGAAGGCCGGCTCCTTCCACACCTTGGTGAGCAGTTCGTCCAGGTCGTCGGGCGTGGGCGCGCCGGTGAGCGGGTAGACGATCTGGTCCGGGTGCACGCTGGCCAGCAGGCCGTAGTCGGCGTTGTTGATCAGCTCGCTTTCCTGCTTTTCCTTGATGGTCTCGATGGTCAGGCGCAGCTGTTCCTTGATCTGGTCGTGCGGGCTGCTGTAGAGGTCGGACACGCGGGTGTGCACGTCCAGCACCGTGGAGACGGCGTTCAGGAAGTACTCGCGCGGCTGGTCTTCGTAGTCCACGTAGGTCGAGGGCAGCTCGCTCTCGTCGCGCTTGGCGCACAGCACCTCCACGTCCTGCGGGTTCTTCACCTTGTTGAGGCGGTAGATGCCGGCCTCCACCGGCTGCCATTGCAGCAGATGCGTGAGCCAGCGCGGGCTGATGGTCGACAGCACGGGGGCCGTCTTGGTGGCATTGGCCAGTTGGCGCGCGGCGTTGTCGCTCAGCGCCAGTTGCGAGGGGGTTGGGTCAGACATGAAGGCTCCGTGGCTCGGTGGTTGAAAAAAGGCAAAAGAAGGCCCCACGCGTGCGGCCGAAGCGACGCGGCGAAGGGGGAAGGGCGGGGAAAGCTCGGTGGCGGTCGATCAGGGGCTGGCGGTGACCTCCCGCGATCGGGCCTGGCTCAGGTTGGCGCCGGCGGCCACGTCGTGCGTGACCCACAGGTTGCCGCCGATGGTGGCGCCGCGGCCGATGGTCACGCGCCCGAGCACGGTGGCGCCGGCGTAGATCACCACGTCGTCCTCCACCACGGGGTGGCGCGCCAGGCCCTTGCTCAGGTGGCCGTTCTCATCGGTGGGGAAACGCTTGGCGCCCAGCGTGACCGCCTGGTACACGCGCACGCGCTGGCCGATGACGGCGGTCTCGCCGATCACGACGCCGGTGCCGTGGTCGATGAAGAAGCCCGCGCCGATGGACGCGCCGGGGTGGATGTCGATGCCTGTCGCGCCGTGCGCGAGCTCGGCCACGATGCGCGCGAGCAGCGGCACACCCAGCTGGTAGAAGCGGTGCGCCACACGGTGGTGGATCATGGCCTGGATGCCGGGGTAACACAGCAGCACCTCGTCCACGCTGCGCGCGGCGGGGTCGCCCTCGTAGGCCGCCACCACGTCGCTGTCGAGCAGCTCGCGCAGCCGGGGCAGCGAGTGCGCGAAGTCGCGCACCAGTTCGCGCGCCTGCTGTTCGGTGGCCGCTTCGTCGGTGCCGCCCGCGTGGCGGTGCTGGTAGCGCAGCTCCAGCCGCACCTGGCCCAGCAGCGCATGCAGCGTGGCATCCAGCGTGTGGCCGATGTAGAAGTCCTCGCTCTCCTGGCGCAGGTCGGGCGGGCCCAGGCGCATGGGAAACAGGGCGCCGCGCAGCCCGTCGAGGATATTGCCAAGCGCGTCGCGCGACGGCAGCTCGCGCCCGCCCGGTTCGCGCGAGCGCTTCTGCGCGGTGCGCCAGCGTTGGCGCACGTCGGCAAGGTCGCGCACGACCTGCTGCAGGTCGAACAGGTGCGAGCGCACGTCCACAGACGATTTCCGGGAATCGCTCATGAGACCACCACCCTGTTGGCGCGCCGTGGCCCAACCAGAAATGCCGCAGATCCGGCTTTGCCGGTCGGCTGGCGTTGCCCCCTTGAGGGGGACGCGCGAAGCGCGGCAGGGGTGTTCAATCTTGCACCCATGGGAGTTGGTGGAAGCGCCAACCGTCCTGACCGCCGCGGTGCTGCTGCGCGTCGATCTCGCCCTCGAAACCTTCGAGCACGTTGAACACCTGCGTGAAGCCGGCCTTGGTGGCGGCCTCGGCCGCCAGCGCCGAGCGCTTGCCGCTGCGGCACAGCAGCAGCACGCGCGCTTCCTTGCCGACCTTGGCTTCGAGCTCGCGCACGAAGCGCGGGTTGCGCGTGAGGCTGGTGCCCGTGGCCCAGGGCACGTGCAGGCTGTCGGGCACATGGCCCACGAACTTGCGCTCTTCCGCGCTGCGCACATCCACCAGCCGGGCTTCGCCGGCCGAGACCAGCGACCAGGCGAGTTCGGGCGGGATGCCACCCGCGTAGGGCAGGCCCCGGGCCTGGGCGTCGCGCCCGATGGCGTCCAGGGCGTCGAGCAGCGTGGGGGATTCGATGGCAACCGTCATGTTGGAGACCCTTGGTGTGAAGTTGGAATGCACTCTAAAAGCGCCGCTTCAACACACAAACCATTGTTTTTTTGTTTCTTAATTGCCCAAACATCTGAGCCAGGGTCACGCTCCAAAAAAAAACCGGCCGATGCAATCCTCCCCCCAGGAGACAACCAGGGTTCTCTGCATCCCCGCATCGGCCGGACCAGTCGTTTCCAACACCGGTGCATGAATGCTAGGCCGCATGCTGCGTTGCCGCAACGAATCAGAACGGCTATGGATATGCGGTTTGTTTCCTTCCTCGGGGCCGCATGCGCGCCTAGATTGGCGGGCTCGATCCACTGGGAGCACACCCGCATGAGCAAACGACAACTGCGCCTTGGCGCCTTCATCATCGCCACCGGCCACCACGTCGCCGCCTGGCGCCACCCGGGCTCGCAGATCGACTCGGGCACCAACATCGACCACTACATCGAGGTCGCGCAGACGGCCGAGCGCGGCCTGTTCGACCAGGTCTTCGTCGCCGACAGCCCGGGCATCTGGGGCACGGGCGACGACGAGTCCTTCAGCCGCCAGGGCCGCATCTCGCACTTCGAACCGGTCACGCTGTGGGCCGCGCTCTCGGCGGTGACGAAACACATCGGCTTCGTCGCCACCGCGTCCACCACCTACGAAGACCCCTACCTGCTCGCGCGCAAGTTCGCCTCGCTGGATCACATCAGCAAGGGCCGCGCGGCCTGGAACGTGGTGACCACCAGCAACGACAGCGTGCACGGCAACTTCGGCCTGGACGCGCACCCCTCGCCCGGCGAGCGCTACGCCAAGGCCACCGAGTTCGTGGACGTGGTCAAGGGCCTGTGGGACAGCTTCGAGGACGACGCCTTCGTGCGCGACCGCGAGTCCGGCGTGTACTTCGACCCGGCCAAGCTGCACGAGCTCAACCACATCGGCAAGCACCTCAAGGTCAAGGGGCCGCTCAACCTGGAGCGCTCGCCGCAGGGCCACCCGGTGATCGTGCAGGCCGGTTCGTCCGAAGACGGCAAGGAACTCGCGGCCGCCACCGCCGAGGCCATCTTCACCGCCTGGACCAGCCTGGCCGAAGCCCAGGCCTTCTACCAGGACGTGAAGGGCCGCATGGCCAAGTACGGCCGCCGGCCCGAGCAGCTGCTGGTGCTGCCCGGCATCTCGCCCGTGATCGGCCGCACCGAGGCCGAGGCGCAGGCCAAATGGGCCGAGCTGCAGGCGCTGATCCACCCCTCGGTGGGCCTCTCCACCCTGGTGCCGTTCTGGCCCGGCGAAGACCTGCGCCGCTGGAACCTGGATGCGCCGCCGCCGTACTACCCCGAGCCGCCCAAGGGCATCAACAGCCGCGCGCACGTGGTGATCGAGCTCGCGCGCCGCGAGCGCTTCACCGTGCGCCAGCTCTACGAATACCTGGCGGGTGCGCGCGGGCACTGGGTGGTGATCGGCACGCCACAGACCATCGCCGACCGCATGCAGGAATGGTTCGAGAACGGCGCGGCCGATGGCTTCAACGTGATGCCGCCGGTGCTGCCCGCCTCGCTCAACGAGTTCGTGGACCTGGTGGTGCCCGAGCTGCAGCGCCGCGGCCTGTTCCGCACCGCCTACGAAGGCCGCACGCTGCGCGAGAACCTCGGTCTGGAGCGCCCGGTCGGCCGCCACGCGGCGGCCGCGCGCCTGGCGGCCTGATCAGCGGTCGAGGTGCGGCTGCATCAGCGCCTCGAACCACTCGATGAACGCGATGAGCCGGCGCGAGCGCTGCCGCCGGTGCGGGTAGACCAGCGACACCGGCATGGCCGCCGCGCGGAACCCGGGCAGCACCTCGACCAGCTGGCCCCGGTCCAGCAGGTGCTGCACGTCGAAGCGCGGGATCTGGATCAGGCCCAAGCCCGCCGCGCAGCAGGCGATGTAGCTCTCGGCGTTGTTGACGAGCACGCGGCTGGGCACCTGCAGCGCCCGGGCCGAGGGCGGGAGCTCCCAGGCCAGCTCGCGCCCGTTGGAGGCGGAGGCGTAGCCCACCGCCCAGTGCCCTCGCGCCAGATCGTCGGGCTGCGCCGGCACGCCATGCTCGGCCAGGTAGTCGGGGCTGGCGCAGTTGATCAGCGCCACTTGCCCGAGCGGGCGCACCACGAGGCTGCTGTCCTGCAGGGTGCCGAAGCGCACCGCGCAGTCCACCCCTTCCTGCACCAGATCGATGGCGCGGTCGGTCGAACCCAGCGCCACCTGCAGCCGGGGGTAGCGGCGCAGGAAGCCCGGCAGGGCCGGCGCGACCAGCCGGCGCGCGATGCGGCTGGGCACATCCACCTTGAGCCGCCCCGAGACCTTGCGCTGGCCGGCCTGGAACAGCTGGTCGATGTCCTCGGCCTCGGCCAGCAGCGCTCGCGCACGCTCCAGCAGCTGCAGGCCATCGGCCGTGGGCCGCACCTGCCGGGTCGTGCGGTGCAGCAGGCGCGTGCCCAGGGTGGCCTCGAGCTGCTGGATGGCCGCCGACACCGAGGCGCGCGGCAGCTCCAGCGCGTGCGCGGCCTTGATGAAGCTGCTCATCTCCGCGACCTGAACGAACACCCGGTACTGCTCAAGCTTGTCCATGGACCGAATTTAGCCCACGGCAGCGGGGTTGGTATCGTCCAGAGGCATCCAGGGTCCGGCTGCGCCGGCCCGAGATGCCGTCCCCCCTCGAAGCGCCGAAGGCGCGCCACGGAGGGGGGAAGCCGCGCAGCGGCGCAGGGGGGTGTCATTACTTCGTGGTGTAGCCGCCGTTGATCAGGATCGTCTGGCCCGTGATCCACCAGCCGTCGCTCACGAGATGGCGGATGAAGGGCACCACGTCCTCGATGTCGGTCAGGCCCGTCTTCGAACGGGGCGAGAGGGCGGCGGCGGTCCTGTGGTACGCCACCGCGTCGCTGCCTTCCTGGCCGTAGAAGAAGGGCGTGTCCATCGGGCCCGGGCCCACGGCCGTCACCGAGATGCCGCGCGCGCCGAATTCCTTGGCCGCCGCGCGGGTGTAGTGCTCCACCGGTGCCTTGGTGCCCGCGTACGCCGCGTAGAAGGGCGTGAAGGCCCCCAGCAGCGAGGTCACCAGGGTGCAGACCTTGCCGTTGTCGTTGACGTGCCGGCCCGCTTCCTTGAGGAAGAAAAAGGCGGACTTGGCATTGACGGCGGCCATCTCGTCGTACTCGGCCTCGCTGATCTCGGCGAACGGCTTCTTGAGCACCTTGCCCACCGTGTTGATGGCGATGTCGGGCCGGCCCACGGCCGCGATGGTGTCGGCGAACAGTTTCTCGACCGCGCCCGCCGTGGTGAGGTCCGCCTGGATCGCGACCGCCTGCGCGCCCGCGGCGCGGATGGCGCCCACCGTGGCGTCGGCATCGGCCTTGCTGGCGGCGCTGTTGTAGTGGATGGCGACCGCGCGGGCGCCGTGCTGGGCGAGGTCGCGGGCGATCAGGCCGCCGAGGTTCTTGGCGCCGCCGGCGATGAGGACCACCTTGCCGTCGATGGAGTGCTGTGCCATGGTCATGTTTCCCTGTGAAGGATGGATGGAAGGAACACCCAGTCTAGGCAGCGGCAGGCGGGAGATCAGCCCGTGCTGGCTGGATGCATTGTTCAGGAAACCGGTCCAATGCCGGGGTCACAGGGTCCGCAGAAAGGCCTGCAGCGCGACGATGTCCGCCGCGCTCAGCGGCAGCGGCTTCAGGTGGGGCGAGCGGCGCTGCGCGCAGGCGTACAGCGGGTCGGCCGCCACGCCCGCGCGGCCATTGCGCGGGTCGCCGCCGCCGCGAGCATAGAGGTTCAATACGCCTTGCAGCGAATCGAACAGGCCGTGGTGCATGTAGGGCGCGGTGCGCGAGACCCCGCGCAGGCTGGCGGTGCGAAAGCGGCCCACGTCCTCGCACCGCCGCGTCACCTCGAAACGGCCGAGGTCTTGCGAAGGCTCGCCGACGAAGGCGATGCCGAGGTTGTGGAAGCGGCCGTCGCTCAGGGTGGGGCCGAAGTGGCAGTTGGCGCAGCGCGCGCTGGTGCGGAACAGGTGCAGGCCCTGGAGTTCCAGGTCGGTCAGCGCGCGGTGTTCGCCCTGCGCGAAGCGGTCGAAGCGGCTGCGTTCGTGCAGCGTGTGCTGGAAGGCCGCGAGGGCCTCGCCGATCCGGGCGGGTGACAGGGCCATGCGCCGGCCGACAGCGTGGAGAGAGGCGTTGGCGATCTCGCGCGGGTCGGTCAGGGGCCGCAGCGATTGTTCCGCGAGCGAGCGGGCCGCGCCGTCCCAGGCCCAGTGCGCCCGCGTTGCGCACGTCCTGCAGGCCGGGCGGGTTGCGCCGGCCCGGCGCGCCCCTCACACCGGTGGCCGTGGGCGTGCGCACGGTCCAGCCCTGGTCGGGCCGGTGGCAGCTGGCGCAGGCCACGTGGCCGCTCGCGGAGAGGCGGGCGTCGAAGAACAGGCGCTGGCCCAGTTGCACGAGGTGGTTGGGTGGCGCGGGCGGTGGCGGCAAGGCCCCCAGCTCCACGAAGGCCACACCTTCATCGACCCAGGGCGCAGGCCATTGGTTGGCCGGTTTCTCGTACAAGGCGCGCAGCGGCTCGCCCGCGACCACCGGGCCGCTCAGGCCGAGCGCGATCGCCAGCGCCGTGAGCCACCGCCGGCTCAATGGCAGTCCGGCCCCGTCTGGTCGAAGTAGACCTCGAACGCGACGTTGGCCGCCCACTTCTGGCGCCGCTGCGCCCAGGCGGCCGTCGAGCCGATCTCCTGCACCGCGGCGCGGATGGGCGCGGCCAGTTCGTCGCGGCCCTCGGCCAGCCAGGCCTGCAGCGCGCTGTCGCGCGTGGCGGGCAGGGTGGCGGAGAACTTGCGCCATTCCTTCTGCGCCAGCAGCGGCTCCAGCTGCGAGCCGTCGAGGATGGCCGCCGCGCACTCGCCGGTGCGCACCTGCACCAGGGCCTGGGCCGGCGCGTCGAAGACCTTGAGTTGTCCCTGGATGCGCGCCGCCTGCGCGTGGGCGCGCGGATTGTCGGCCGTCACGCACACCACGCGCCCGGCCAGGTCGGTCCAGGCGCGCACGTCGGTGTCCGAGCGCATCGAAACGCTCAGGCCCGACTGGTAGCCCGTGCGCAGCACGCGCAGACCGTCTTCCTTCTGGCGCGCCTCGTCGGCGCGCGTCAGCACCAGGTCCACGTCGCCCTGGCGCAAGGCCTGCGCCTGCGCGCCGGGCGGCAGCGGCACGATGAGCGCGTCCACGCCCAGGTGCCGCGCCAGTTCCTGCGCGTAGACCGCCTCGAAGCCGGCGTTGGTGTAGTCGCGCTCGCCGGTGCTCACGGGCAGGGTGGTGGGCGCCACGCCGATGCGCAGCTGCTTCAGCGGCAAGGGCGCGGCCGCGGCGGCGCGCGATTCGATCGCCATGAACACCGCCGCGCACAGCGCGCCGATGCCCAGCGCGGTGAGCCAGGCCAGCGGGCGCAGCGGGCGTTCGGGGGAAGCGTCGAGGAAACTCATGGGAAGGGCATTCTGGGCGCGCCCCCGCGTTCGTGTGGCTCGAAATGCGCATAAGCATCTGCGCCATTTGCGGCCGCATATCGGTGTCCGTTTTCCTTCGTTGGCCGGCGCGCGCTCCGCCCCAAGAATCGGCGCGTCATTCACACCACCTGACAGACGAACCCTTGGAGAACCTCATGACCGTCGTGACGAAACACAGAAGCCCCCGCAACCGCTTGCGCGCCCTGAGCAGCGCCGCCGCCCTGGCCCTGGGCCTGATCGGCCAGGCCGGCACCGCCGCCGCCGAGGTGCTGCCGGCGATCAACCTGCAGCTCACACCGTGGACGGTGATCGCCCGCGAGAAGGGCATCTTCAAGGAAGAGTTCAGCAAGGTCGGCACCAAGGAAGTCAACCTCATCGCCTCGGGCGGTGCGGAGCTGGTGGGCGCCGAAACGGGCGCCCTCAGCAAGGGCGCGATCTCGATCGCGCAGCGCATGATCTACCCGGCCACGGTGCACCGCGCCAACGGCCTGGACGGCGTGATCATCTGGGCCTCCGAGACCTCCAACCGCTACCGCGCGCCGGTGCTCGCCGCCGTGTCGAACAAGTCGGTGAACACGCTGGCCGATCTGGACGGCAAGAAGTTCGGCAGCAGCCGCATCAGCTGCTACTGGTCCGCCCCCACCGAGGCCTTGAACTCGGTGGGCCTGCCGCTGGACACGCGCCAGACCAAGGGCCGCGTGCGCTACGAATCGATCGACAACCCCACCGTGGCGATCTCGGCGGTGATCTCCGGCGCGCTCGATGCCACCACCACCCACCTGGCCGCGGGCAACGCCACCGGCGCCTGGCTCTCGGGCAAGCTCAAGGTGATCGGCCACGTGCCGGACGACGGCGTGTACGTGAACCACGCAGGCCGCGTGACCTACTTCGCCAAGCGCGAGTTCGTCAACAAGTACCCCGACGCGGTCAAAGCCTTCCTGGCCTCGCGCGAACGCGCCATGGCCTGGACGCTGGACAACGTGGACGAGGCCGCCAAGATCGTCTCGCGCGAAACCCGCGTGCCGGTGGAAGTGGCAGAGTTCCAGATCACCCACCTGGGCCAATGGGAGTTCATGGCCGGCGAGCCCAATGCCCAGCGCGCGCGCAACTCCATCAAGACCTTCATCGACTGGTACGTGAAGCAGGGCGACGACATCCTGAGCGAACGCCGCCTGACCGACGCGCAGGTGGACGCCTTCGTGGACGGCCGCTTCTTCGCCGGCGGCTCGCACTCGATCTACCACTGAGCGCGCCATGAACACGCTGACGCACAACCTTCCCTCCACGGCGCCAGCGTCGGAAGCTTCGTCCTTCGCGACGAAGCTCCAGCAATGGCTGGCGCCCAGCCGCGCGATCGGCTTCCTGCTGCCGGCCGGGGTGCTGCTGCTGTGGCAGACGGCGGCCAGCCTGGAATGGATCGACCCGGTCTTCCTGCCCGCCCCCATCAAGGTGGTGGAGGCTTTCTTCAAGATGCTGACGGAGCAGAAGCTGCTCTGGGACTTCGCCGTCAGCCTGTCCCTCGTCGCGCAGGGTTTCCTGTACGGCGCCTTCGCCGCCGTGGTGCTGGGCGTGGGCGCGGGCCTCTCCAAGCGCTTCGAACAATTCCTCTCGCCCACCTTCGACACCATCCGCCACATCCCCGGCATCGCCTGGTTTCCGCTGATCGTGCTGTGGCTGGGCCTGGGCGCGCCGGCCAAGATCCTGGTGATCGCCAAGACCGTGTTCTTCCCGGTCTTTCTCAACACGCTGCAGGGCATTCGCAGCGTGGACAAGAGCTACATCGAGCTGGCCGAGGTGATGACGCTCACCCGCTGGCAGCTGGTGCGCAAGATCATCCTGCCGGCCGCCACGCCGACCATCATGGTCTCGCTGCGCTACGCGGCCGGCCTGGCCTGGGCGCTGGTGGTGGTGGCCGAAGGCCTGAGCGGCCTCGAAGGCCTGGGCTTCCTGATCTTTCGCGCGCAGGGCCTGCTGCTCACCGACCAGCTGCTGGTCTGCATGGTGATCATCGGCCTGGTGGGCTTCGGCATCGACCGCACCATGTACCTGCTGCAGCGCCGCGTGCTGCGCTGGAAACAAGGCTTTGAAGGATAAACACCATGGCAGAACCCGGTCGCCTTGAAGTCAAGGCCGTCTCCAAAAGCTATGCCGTGCCCGGCCGCCCGCGCCTGGACGCGCTGGTCAACGCCAGCTTCAACGTCGAGCCCGGCGCCTTCGTGACGCTGGTCGGCCCCAGCGGCTGCGGCAAGTCCACGCTGCTGCGGCTCATCCTCGGTCTGGACAAGGACTACGAGGGCGACATCCTGCTGCACGGCGAGCGCATCGCCGGCACCAGCCTCTCGCGCGGCATCGTGTTCCAGGACCACCGCCTGCTGCCCTGGATGACGCTGGAGCAGAACATCGGCCTGGCGCTGACCAATTCCACGCTCCCGCCCGAGCAGCAGCGCCGCACCATCCAGTCGCACATCGATCTGGTGGGCCTGCAGGGCTTCGAGAAGGCCTACCCGCACGAGCTCTCGGGCGGCATGGCGCAGCGCGGCGCGATCGCGCGCGGCCTGGTCGGCCAGCCCGAGATCCTGCTGCTCGACGAACCCCTGGGCGCGCTGGACGCGCTCACGCGCGTGCGCCTGCAGGAAGAGCTGCTGCGCATCTGGCGCGCCGAGGGCGTGACCATGATCCTGGTGACGCACGACGTGGACGAGGCCATCTTCCTGAGCGACACCGTGATCGTGATGAACGCCAACCCCGGCCGCATCGTCAAACAGGTGAAGGTGGACCTGCCACCCGGCCCGCGCGACCGCGTGAGCCCGGCGTTCGCGGCGCTCAAGCGCGAGATCCTGGTCGGCGATGGGCGAGGCGGTGCCGCACGCGGCCGCGCAACTGGCGGAGGCCTGAATGAGGCGGTGGCTCATCACCGCCGCCCTGGCGGCCGCGCCGCTGGCGCTGGGCGCGGCGGGCACTCCGCCGTCGTCCGACCTGCCCGACCTCTCCGCCGTGCGCGCGCTGGTGTACGCCGGCGAGTACACCAAGGCGGTGCAGCGGCTCACGGCGCTGAGCGAGACCGTGCAGCACGCCGAGGTCTACAACCTGCTCGGCTACAGCCTGCGCCAGCTCAAGCGCTACGAGGAAGCGGGGCGCTGGTACCGCGAAGCCCTGCTGTACGACCCCGAGCACCGGCCGGCGCTGGAGTACCAGGGCGAGCTGTTCCTGGCGCTGGGCGACGTGGCCGGCGCGCGCAAGAACCTGCGTTACCTGGAATTGCTCTGCACCGCCAAGCCCTGCGCGGAATACGAGCTGCTCAAGAAGGCGGTCGACAAGGCCGGGCGCTGAAGCGTCCCGAACACGTCCGGCAGCATGCGGTGGATCTGCGCCGCGATGAACATGGCCCCGCCCGGGTCGCCGAAGGTGCCCAGCGTGGGCGGGCCGATCAGGCGGATGCGCGACAGCGCTTCGCCTTCGCTGTCGATCACGCGGCAGTTCGCATCCACCGCGTAGCCGATGCCGCAGGCGTCGGCGCGCAGCGTGCCGTGCGACACCAGGGCCTGCAGCAGGGGGTTGCCGGCGGTGCGCGCGGCGGCGTCCAGGCCGGTGCAGTTCACCACCACGTCGAAGGCCTCGGTGCGCGGCGCGCCGCCGCCCGAGGGCTGCAGCATGGCGTCGATGCGGTGCGTGCCGGCCTGCACCGCCAGCGAGCGCAGCCGCGCGGCCAGGTGCACCACCCGGCCGGCGGCCAGGGCTTCGCGGTGGATGGCTTCCGTCTGCGGTGGCGAACGGAAGCGGTGCACGTCGTACCAGGGGCGCACGCTGCGCAGGAAGCGGCGCTGCTGCGCCGGCGGCAGCGTGGGCCAGAGTTGCCACACGGCGTCGCGCAGCTCGTCGAAGGGCACATTCCAGTTCTCGCCGCGCGCCACGCTGTCGCGGATGCGCGCGCGCAGGGTCTTGATCCAGGTGCGCAGCTCGGGCTTCACCTCGGTGAGGAAAGCGGGCGCGGGGCCGAGCAGGCGGTCCAGGTTCTGGCGCCCGACCGGGTGGGCCACCACGCCGCTGGCCAGCGGTTGCGCGCGTGGGCGCAGGCCCCGGCGCGAGACCACCGTGACGCCACCCGCGTGCCCTTGCCGCTGCAGCGTGGAGACCACGTCCAGCGAGGTCAGGCCGCTGCCGATGATGAGCACGCGCGCCTCGCGCGGAATGCCCAGCAGCCGAGCGGTCACCAGTGGGTTCTCGATCACGCCCGGGTGTTGCGCCAGCGCCGGGTCCAGCGGGGCCTGCAGGCGCGGCTCGGCGTTGCCGGTGGCGAGCACCAGCAGGTCGGCCGTCAGCGTCTGCCCGTGTTCTGTGACGGTGGTGACCTCGCCGTCGGCCTCCCAGGCGTGCACGGCGCGGTCCTGCAGGGTGCGGATGGTCGAGCCCGTGGCCGCCCAGGTGGCGTGGCCGCGCACCATGGCTTCGAGGTAGGCACCCAGCACCGCGCGGCGCACGAAGGCCGTGCCATTGGCCTGAACGGCCTGCGGGTCTGCCTCGAACACGCCGTGCGTTTCGCACCAGCGCGTGAAGTGCTCGCCGTCGACGGGGTCGACCGCGTGCACCCAGGTCGGTCCGTTGAGGCGGTGGTCGGGGTCGTGCGTGGCATAGGCCAGGCCGGGGCCGACGCGGTCGCGCGATTCGATCAGCGTGACCGCCAGCGGCACCGGGCTGTGGCGCACCAGCTGCACGGCCGCGCTCACGCCCGAGAAACCACCGCCGACGATGGTGATGCGGCGCGGCGCGCTCATCGCGCCACACCCCAGCGGCGGATGGTGAGTTTTTCGACCGTCTGGAACACCACGTTCTCCACCAGCAGGCCGATGAGGATCACCATCACCAGGCCGGCGAACACCTTGTCGGTGTAGAGCTCGTTGCGGTTCTGGAAGATGTACCAGCCCAGGCCGCCTTTGCCGGAGGACACGCCGAACACGAGCTCGGCGGCGATCAGCGTGCGCCAGGCAAAGGCCCAGCCGATCTTCAGGCCCGAGAGGATGGCCGGCAGGGCCGAGGGCACCAGGATCAGCAGCACGTAGCGCACACCGCGCAGCCCGTAGTTGCGCCCGGCCATGCGCAGGGTCTCGGGCACGGCCTGGAAGCCCGCGAAGGTGCGCAGGGCCAGCGGCCACAGCACCGAGTGCACCAGCACGAAGACCAGGCTGCCGTTGCCCAGACCGAACCACAGCAGCGCCAGCGGCAGCAGCGCGATCGCCGGCAGCGGGTTGAACATGGACGTGAGCGTGGCCAGCAGGTCGCGCCCGATCTGGGTGGACACGGCCAGCGTGGTGAGCACGAAGGCGGCCACGATGCCGAGCAGGTAGCCCTGCAGCAGCACGGCCAAGGAAGCGCGGGCGCGCAGCAGCAGCTCGCCGCCCGCCAGGCCCTCGGCGAAGGCGCGCGCGGTCTGCGCGAAGGTGGGCAGCAGCAGATCGTTGTCCTGCCAGCGCGCGAGCACTTCCCACAGCAGCGCCAGCGCGAGCAGGATCAGGGTCTTTCGCACCCAGGCCTGCTGCCACACGCGGCGCTGCCAGGGCAGGGGGCGCTCGGCCGGGGTGTCGCCCAGCGCGGGCAGCGGGTATTCGGCCTCGGGCCGGATCGGGGGCAGGGCGTCGGCCAGGCTCATGGGTGGGGGGTCTCGGGCCCGAACAGCAGGCCGTGGATGCGTTGGGTGGCGGCCTGGAAGGCGGGGCCGCCGCTGCTGCCCAGGCCGAATGCGTGCGCCTGGATCTCGGCGCGCAGGCGGCCCGGGTGCGGCGAGAGCACACCGATGCGGCTGCCCACCACCAGGGCTTCTTCAATGGAGTGCGTGACGAACAGCAGCGTGAAGCGCACCGTCTCCCACAGCGCGAGCAGCTCTTCCTGCATGCGGCGGCGCGTGAGGGCGTCCAGCGAGGCGAAGGGCTCGTCCATCAGCAGCACGCGCGGCTGCATGGCCAGGGCGCGAGCGATCGCCACGCGCTGCTTCATGCCGCCCGAGAGCTGGTGCGGGTAGGCGTTCGCGAAATCGGCCAGGCCCACCTGTTCGAGCA
This sequence comes from Hydrogenophaga sp. UC242_50, assembly GCF_042697355.1. Classification (NCBI taxonomy): domain Bacteria; kingdom Pseudomonadati; phylum Pseudomonadota; class Betaproteobacteria; order Burkholderiales; family Comamonadaceae; genus Hydrogenophaga; species Hydrogenophaga sp. UC242_50. The sequence continues at coordinate 3,952,036 of NZ_CP170553.1, read as the reverse complement.
CCGCGTGCGCGCGCTCCAGCGCCTCGGCGCGGGCCAGGCGCCCGGTGGCGCGCAGCGGGAACATCACATTGCCCAGCACCGTCTTCCAGGGCGGCAACTGGTCGAATTCCTGGAACACCACGATGCGGTCCGGCCCCGGGCCGGTGATGGCCTGGCCGTCGAGCCGGATCTGGCCCTCGCGCGGTGCGATGAAACCGGCCGCCGCCTTCAGCAGCGTGCTCTTGCCGCAGCCCGAAGGCCCGAGCAGCACATAACGCTCGGCCTCGAACACCGACAGGCTCACGCGGTGCGTGGCGCGCACCACCTGCTGGTCGGTCGCGTACTCCAGCGAGACGCCATCGAAGTCCAGCAGCGGCCGGGGCAGGGCGGCCGTGGGCACTTTCTCGGGGCCGAACACCGCGCCGCCCTCCTGCTCGCGCGTGGCGCGCAGCAGGTCCTGCATCGGCGTGCCGATGGCGTGGCGCTGCAGCACGTGGGCCGGGTTCATGTCAGTTCGCGGCCGCGCTGTGGGCGTCGTCGAAGAAGTAGTCCTTCGCCGAGGCGGGCTTGTTCTTGATCGCGCCGATGCCGTGCATGAAGGTCGCGAGCTTGAAGGTGTTCTGCGGCGCGAGCTTGAACTGCACTTCGGGGTTCTTGATGATGGAGAGCAGCAGCTGGCGGTCGATCGCGCCCTGGCCGGTGCGCAGGTAGATGTCGGCCGCGCCCTCGGGGTTGGCGGTGATGTACTGCGCGGCTTCCTGCAGCGCGGCGGTGAAGGCGCGGTAGGTCTTGGGGTTGTCGTTGCGGAATTTCTCGGTCGCGTACAGCACCGTGGCCGACGAGGGGCCGCCGAGCACGTCGTAGCTGTTGAGCACGATGCGCGCGTTCGGGTTGCCGGCCAGCGCCTGGTTCTGGAACGGCGGGTTGCCGAAGTGCGCCGTGATCTCGGTGCCGCCCTTGATGATCGCGGCCGTCGCGTCCGGGTGGGGCACGGCCACCTGCAGCTTGTCGAGCTTGTTGTACTGGTCGTTGCCCCAGCGCTGGGCCGAGGCCAGCTGCAGCACGCGCGACTGCACCGACACGCCCACGGCGGGCAGGGCGATGCGGTCCTTGTCGCTGAAGTCGGCAATCGTCTTCACGGCCGGGTTGTTGCTCACCAGGTAATACGGGAAGTTGCCCAGCGAGGCGACGCCGCGCACGTTCTGCTTGTCCTTGGTGCGGTCCCAGATGGTCAGCAGCGGGCCCACGCCCGCGCCGGCGATGTCGATCTGGCCCGAGAGCAGCGCGTCGTTGACCGCGCTGCCGCCCGAGAGGCGCACGAATTCCACCTTCACGTCCAGCCCGGCGGCCTTGCCGTGTTTCTCGATCAGTTTCTGTTCTTCCGCCACGTTGAGCAGCAGGTAGACCACGCCGAACTGCTGGGCGATGCGGATCTGGCCTTCGGCGTGGGCCGCGAACGACGCGCCAGCGGTCAGCGCGGCGGCCAGCAGGCCGTGGATGAACGTGTGTTTTTTCATGGTGTTTCCTTCTAGAACGGCACGTGGCCTTCGATCGTGGTGCGGAACAGGCGGCGGCGCTGGTCGGGCGGGCAACCCGCGGCCAGGTGCAGCACCGAGCGGTTGTCCCAGAACACCATGTCGCCTGGCAGCCAGCGGTGGCGGTAGATGTAGCGCTCCTGCGTGCTGTGGGCGTACAGGGCCTGCAGCAGCGCCTCGCTTTCGTCGTCGGGCAGGCCGACCACGCGGGTGGTGAAGTGTTCGCTGACGAACAGCGCCTGGCGGCCGGTTTCCGGGTGCGTGCGCACGATGGGGTGGCTCACGGTGGGCACGGCGGCGATCTGCTCGGGCGAGAGGTTGGGCCGCCAGGGGCTGCGGCGTTGCAGCTCGGCGTACACCTTGAGGTAGCTGTGCTCGGCGCGCTCGCCCTGCACCGCGCCGCGCAGCCGCTCGGGCAGTTCGTCCCAGGCCAGGTGCTGGTTGGCGAACAGGGTGTCACCGCCCTCGGCGGGCAGTTCCTGCGCGTGCAGGAAGGAGCCCAGGCTGGGCCGCTCCTTGTACGACAGGTCCGAGTGCCAGAACACACCCGCATCGCCCAGGCCGATGGGTTTGCCGTTCTCCACGATGTTGCTGACGATCAGCACCTCGGGCTGTTCGGGGTGGGCGAACTGGTGCAGCACATGGCGCTGCAGCGGGCCCCAGCGCGCGCTGAAGGCGACCTGTTGCGCGGGGGTGATGCGCTGGTCGCGGAACACCAGCACGTGGTGCCTGAGGTGGGCGCGGTGCAGGCGGGCGAAATCCTCGTCGGACAGGGGCGCGGCGAGGTCCAGGCCCAGCACCTCGGCGCCGAGCGCGTCGCTCAGGGGCTGGATGTGAAAGTCCTGCCGCACGGGGGAAGCTCTACAAGAATCATGGTCCGCCCATGCTAGGCAGCCCATCGCGCGCAGGGAACGATCCTTATCGAGCAGCGATATGCGGAAAACGGATATCGGCACCCGGTGGAGGGAAAAACCGCCGCCCCCTGGTGAATCTGACCGACGTTTTTACCGATTCCGGGTGGGTGTGGGCCCCATGTCCAGCAGCTGCGGACCCATGCAGGCGAAGCGCGCCTGCGCCTCCCGCACCAGCCAGCCGCCGGTGAAGAGGGAGAAGGCGGGCAGCACCAGCTGCCGTTCCGTCAGGGCGAAGGCCGGAAACCGGCCCCGGAAGCCCGGCACGCTCACCACCGGGTGCACATGGCCGCAGACGACGAACCGGGCACCGGTGGTTTCGGGTGCGGGGCGCGGAGCGTGCGCGAAGCCGAACGGGCCGTCGTCCACGGGTTCGCGGCGGTGCTCGATGTCCAGCCCCGCGCGCGCCGCCGCGCGGTCGTGATTGCCCTCCACCAGCAGCATGCGCACGCCCGCGTGGCGAGCGCGAAAGCGCGCCCATTCCTCGCGCCAGCGCGCATCCACGCGCGGGCCATGCAGCAGGTCGCCCAGCACCCACAGCGAATCCGCGCCGCTGCGTTCGATGAGCGCCGTCAGTCGCTCCAGGTCGTGGCGCGTGCCGCCGGTGGGCAGGGCGATGCCGGCGGCGCGGAACGCGTCGTCCTTGCCCAGGTGCACGTCGGCCACCAGCAGGCGCCGCCGCGCCGGCCAGTACAGCGCGCGGTCGGCGAACAGGCGAACGGGCTCGCCGGCCAGCACCAGGTCGATGGCCTCAGCCATGGCGCGCCTGCAGTTGCTCGGCCGCGCGCCGCACCCGGGCCGACCAGTCTTCCGTGCTCAGCTCGCCGCGCACCGTCTCCGCCCACAGCGGAAACGACAGCGGGGTCAGCGTGCGGGGCTGGCGCAGATCGATCGTGCGCGCCGCGCAGCGCTTGAACGCGGCCGTGAGGGCCTGCACGTCCATCTGCGCCTCGAACACCTCGCGCACCGCCTGGGCCAGCAGCAGGTGATCGGGGTCGTAGCGCTGGAGCACGTCGAACAGCAGGCCGCTGGAAGCCTGCAGTTGCCGCGCGCTGCGCTGCGCGCCGCCGGGCAGCGAAGGCACCAGCATGCCGGCCACGCGCGCGATCTCGCGGAACTGGCGGCGCGCCATCTCGGTGAGGTTCAGGCCTTCGTGCAGGTCGTCCAGCAGATCCGCCGGTGCGAGCAGCCGGGCGATGAGGTCCGGGTCCACCGGCGTGGGCTGCGAGGCGTTGAGCACGAAGCCGTAGTCGTTGACCGCGTACAGGAAGGTGTTGGGCGCCAGGCGCCCCCAGCGCAGGGCAAACAGCGCGGCCATGCCTTCGTGCACGGTGCGCCCGGCGAAGGGGTAGACGAACAGCGACGCGCGCCCACGCGTGCGCACCGTCTCCACCAACAGGGTCCGCGGCGTGGGCAGGGCCGAGACACGCGCCTGCAGGTCCAGCAAGGGGGCCAGGGCGCGCAGTTCCGGGCTGTCGCGCGGGCCGTCGAGCACCGACTCCATGGCCGCGCCCAGTTCGGTGGACAGCGGCATGCGCCCACCCTGCCAGCGCGGCACGGCGGCGCTCAGGCCTTTGGCCATGCGCACGTAGGCCGTCATCTGGTCCACCGCCACCAGCTCCAGCGTGCGGCCGGCGAACTGGAAACGGTCGCGCGGGCGCAGCCGGCTGATGAAGCTCTCCTCCACCGAACCCAGCGAGGCGCCGCGCAGAAAGCGCACCGCCACCGCGCCGTCGGCCGTGATGGTGCCGATGGAGAGCCGGTGGCGCAGCGCCACGCGCCGGTCCGTCACGCGGTACACGCCGTCGTCGCCGCGCACGGCGCGGTGGAAGTCGGGGTAGTTCTCCAGCGCCTGGCCGCCGCGTTCGATGAAGCGCAGCACGCCGGCCCATTGCGTGTCGCTCAAGGCGGCGAAGGCGTGTGTGCCGCGCACCTCGGCGAGCAGCGCGTCCGGCTCGAAGCCGCCGCCCAGCGCCAGCGTCACGCAGTGCTGCGACAGCACGTCCAGCGACAGGCGTGGCGGCCGCCGGGCCTCGATCTCCCCGGCCGCGATGGCTTTGCGTGCGGCGGCGAACTCGGCCAGTTCCAGCGCGTGCGTGGGCACGCCGTGGACCACGCCGGCCTCGCCGGGCCGGTGGTTGGCGCGGCCGGCGCGCTGCAGCAGGCGCGCCAGGCCCTTGGGGCTGCCCACCTGCATCACCAGCTCCACGGCGGGAAAGTCCACGCCCAGGTCCAGGCTGGAGGTTGCGCACCACGCAACGCACGCTGCCGTCGCGCAAGCCCTGCTCGGCGGCCAGGCGCAGTGCCGTGTCCAGCGAGCCGTGGTGCAGGGCCAGGGTGCCCGGCGCTTCCAGCCAGATCGACGACAGCGCGCGGTGCCACAGCTCGGCCTGCGCGCGCGTGTTGGTGAACAGAATGGCGCTGCGCGCGCCGGCAATCAGCTGCATCACCCGCTCCAGCTGCGACAGGCCCAGGTGGCCGGCCCAGGCGAAGCGCTCGCCGTGCTCGGGCAGCAGCGTCTGGAGCACCAGGCCCCGGCGCCGCGCGCCGCGCACCACCGGCGCGCCGGGCCGGTGCGGCAGCAGCACGTCGCGCGCCTCGTCCAGGTTGCCCAGCGTGGCCGAGAGGCCCCAGGTCACGGCCGTGGGCGCCAGCGCGCGGATGCGCGCCAGCGTGAGTTGCAGCAGCACGCCGCGCTTGTTGCCCAGCAGCTCGTGCCACTCGTCCACGATCACGCCCCGCAGCCCCGCGAGCAGGGCCACCGTCTCGGGATAGGACAGCATCAGGGCCAGCGACTCGGGCGTGATCACCAGCACCTCGGCCAGGCCCTGGCGGGCCAGGCGCCGGTCGCGCGAGCTGGCGTCGCCCGTGCGCTTGGCGCACCGTCCAGGGCAGGCCCAGGGCTTCCAGTGGCGCGCTCAGGGCCTGGGTGGTGTCGGTGGCGCAGCGCGCGCAGCGGCGTCACCCAGAGCAGGCGCAGGCGCGAGGTGGGGGACGCGGGGGCCGCCTCGCGCAGGCCGTCGAGCAAGGCGCCGCCCAGCGCCGCCAAGGTCTTGCCGCTGCCGGTGGGCGTGACGAGCAGGCCCGACTCTCCGCGCTGCCAATGGCGCCACACCTGCCGCTGGAAGGGGGCGGGGGACCAACCCTGGGCAGCGAACCACGCGAGCAGCGCCGCGTCCGCCGCGCGGGCGCGAGCAACCGGAACCCGCTGGGTCAGGGCCACCCGATCGTCAGGACGTCGAACGGCAGCAACGGCGGCGGCTGCTTCACCTTGTCCAGCTGCGCGTTCACCACCATCAGCCCGCGCGGGCCCACGGCGGCGGTGGTGGGGAAGTTGAAGCCAGGCTCGGCGATGCGCTGCGTCACGCGCGCGCGGCTCCAGTCGTCGCTGAGGGTGAGCCGGGCGACCTCGTTGGCCTGGTTGCGCACCACGTAGAGTTCATTCGCCCCCCGCAGCGCCAGGCCGTCGCCGTAGCGCAGGTCGCCGCCGTCCACCGCCACCGGCGTGACCGCCTTGGAGGCGATGTCGATGCGCCAGAGCTGTCCCGTGATCAGCTGCACCACCATCAGCCAGCGGCCATCGGGCGAGGCGACGATGCCGTTGAGGTTGATCTGGTTGGGCTGGTAGCGGATGGGCGTGGTGGAGAGGTCCAGCCAGGGGTCGAGCAGGGGCGGCCCGTCCATCACCTGCCGGGCGCGGAACAGCACGGGGCGGAACGAGTCGGTCACATAGACATGGTTGTCGGGCGCGAGCACCAGGTCGTTGAGGAAGGTGTGCGAGTCCTTCGGGCTCTTGAGGTTGCGCCACGGTCATGCCGGTGTTGAGGTCGATCACCGCCACGTTGCCCTGCGGCCCGCCCGCCACCCACAGGCGCCCGGCCACGTCCACCTTCATGCCGAACGCCGCCTGCCGCCCCACGGCGCCACCGGCCTGGAACAGCTCCGCCTTGTTCGCGCCCGCTGGCAGGCGCCAGATGTTGCCGTCGTTGGTCGAGCCCACGTAGGCATCGCCCGTGCGCTGATCGATGGCGATGCCTTCGGGAAACACGCTCGCGCCATCGAAGGTGGTGCGAGCGGTCGCGGCACTGGGCCGGGCCGCCTGGATCACGCCGCACAACACGCGCGCGCCGGAGTTGCCGGCCGGGTCGGTGGCGTGGTCGTCGGGGTTCTGGTGCACCACCAGCGCGCGGCCGAACGCCGAGTCGGGCCCGCGCGAGAGGGTGACGTTGGGGTTCAGGTAACGCAGCGATCCCGTGCCGTCCGCGCCCACGGTGATGTTGGGCAGTTCACCGGCGTGCGCCTGGTGCGCGGGTTGCCCCGGCTGCCCATGGTTGTGCGACTGGCCAGGGTCGAAATGGCAGCCCGCCGCGCCGAAGGCCACGGTCTGGCCTGTGGCCGGGTCCGGTCCCGGGGCGCAGGCGCCGTGGGCGTGGATGTGGAAACCATGCAGGCCGGGTGTGAGGCCCTGCACGGTGATGGCGATCTCCACCCCGGCGGGTGTCTGCACGAGCTCGGCCCGGCCCGCTGACTGGCCCGAGGCCGTGACCAGCTGGGCCACGGCGGGTTGGCGCTCAGGCCCGCTCTGCGTGGGCCCGCCCGGATCGGCGGGCGAGGGGGTGGTCCTGCAGCCCGCCACGGCGCCCAGCACAAGGACGGCGGCGAGCGACACACAGGAAGACAAATGGCGTGGCATGGAGGGATCCTTCAAAGGGTTCAACGGCCGGTGTGGGTGATGCGGTAGATCACCCCGTTCTGGTCTTCCGCCACCAGCAGCGAGCCGTCGGCCGCCATGGCCAGCCCGGCCAGCCGGCCGAACTGCGCCGGGCGCCTGGCCCGGTTCTGCTCGGAAGGCGGCGCGTTCGGGCCCACTTGCGTGAAGCTGGGCGGCGGCGTGTCCATGAGCCAGCCGGTGGCGAAGTCCTGCACCGCGGTGGCGCGCCCGGCCGCGTCGAAGCGCACGCGCGCGACGCGGTAGCCGCTGGGCTGGGCGCGGTTCCACGAACCGCGAAACGCGACGAAGGCGTCGTTGCGGAACTCCGCCGGGAACTGGCTGCCGGTGTAGAACGCGAAGCCGATCGGGGCGGCGTGCGCCGTGTAGGTGAGCACGGGGGCTTCGGTGCCCGGGCAGAAGTCGGCCTTGGTGGTGCCCGGCGGATCGTTGAACACCTGGGGGTCGGGTTGGCGGGTGCCGTAGCAGTACGGCCAGCCGTAGTGCTTGTTGGCCCGCAGCTGGTTGAGCTCCTCGGGCGGCGTGTCGTCGCCGTGGTAGTCCGAGCCGTGGTCGAAGCCGTAAAGCAGGCCGCTGCCCGGGTGCCAGCCGAAGCCGATGGTGTTGCGCAGGCCGCTCGCGTACACGGCGCGCGCGCTGCCATCGGGCAGGGCGCGCAGCAGTGTGGCGTTTTCCGGGTTGGCGTCGCGGCAGTCGTTGCAGGTGGAGCCCACGGTGATGTAGAGCATGCCGTCCGGCCCGAAGGCCAGCGTGCGGTTCGGGTGCTGGCCCGCGTCGGGCAGGTCGTCGATGAGCACGCGCGGGGTCGAGAGCGAGCCGTCGGGCTGGATGTCGGCCACCAGCACCTTCTTGTCGGCGGTGATGTAGAGCTGGTTGCCCCGCAGCGCCAGGCCGTGCGCGGCCTTGAGGTTCTGCGCGACGATCTTTCGCTCATCCACCGTGCCATCGCGGTTGCTGTCGCGCAGCAGCAGCACGTCGCCCTGTTCGCGGCGGCTGGCGTACACATCGCCATTGGGCATGGGCAGGAGCCAGCGCACGTTCTGCAGGTCCTTGGCGAAAACCGTGATGCGGAAACCCGGCGGCACCGTGAGCCGCGAGAGCAGCTCGTCCTGGAACTTCACCGGGCTGGGCTCGAGCACCGTCACCGTCGTGGTGAGGGGGCCATCGCCTGGTGGCAGCTGCGCGTGGACCATCGACGGGGCCAGCAGAAGGGCGGGCAGCGCGCCGCCCAGGGTCACTGTCAGCACGGCGGAGCGCCAAGGGTTCATGAAAATCTCCAAAGGGTTGCGCCAGGGGGCATCAGTCGCCGCTCGGCTCTGGCTTGTCGGGCGCGGGGCGGTACGGCACCTCGGCCGGCGCGTGGTCTTCTTCGGGCTTTTCCGCGTCGCGGTAGGCGCCGCGCTGGTTCTGTTCGAGGTGGGGGGCGTCGCTGCTGCCCAGCGGCGCGTGGTCGCGGCCCCGGCCAAAGTCGCCCTGGGGCTGGCGCGAGGAGGCCCGCACGGCGGCGGGGCGCTTGCTGTCTTCGAGTCGGGTCATGGTCGGTCCTTTCCGTTGGTGTGCAAAGGCGGGGGCAAGGCGCGTACCCGCGCCGTGCCTTCAAGCGGGCACGGTCGCTTCGTGCAGTTGCACCGCGTGCCCCGTCGCCTGGTGGAAGACCGCTTCCAGCGACGCGGCGAACTCGGTGTCCATCACGATCAGCTCGGCGCCTTCGCCCACCTTGGCGCGCGGCCCGTCGACCGCCAGGCTCGACCAGTGGCGATCCACGACGGCGTGGCAGGGGAAGGGGCAGCTGTCGTCCACACGGTACACGCGGGCCCCGACGCTCAGAAGGTCGGCGCAGCGTTCCTGCCACCGCCAACCCAGCGCATGCCGGTGCACCACGACGGTCACACCCACGCCGCTGGCGCTCGCCGCGAGCAGGGCCTTCATCAGGCGGCGCGAGGGCGCTCGCTCGACCATGCTCACGAACACCTGGGCGCGCGCTTTCTCGATCTGCTCGACGAGGGAGTGGCCTGCCTGCAGCGGCACACCGCCCGTGGCGGGCGCGGCCGACAGACCCATGTGCGCGCGCCCGACCGCGATCAAGGGCGGAAAGTAGTTCGCCTGGGGCAGGCGGGCGGCGGAGCTGGAGGCGTGCCAGGCCTCCAGAAAGAGCCGCTGCAGGCGCTGCACCACCGGCCCGCGCATCCGCACGTGGGGACCGAAACTGCAGAGGTCCGGGGAGCGGATGCCCGGCCCGCACCAGGCTACCTCGCCATCCACCACCGCCAGCTGGCGGTGCGTGGCGCGCAGACGGCGGTCCAGCCAGCCGCGCCAGCCGCGCCGGGGGTGGTCTTCGTTCAGGGTGATGCCCGCCTCGCACAGGCGAGAGAGCTCGTCGGTCGCGCGCGCCATGTCCAGCGTGTGCGCGATGACCTGCACGCGCACGCCCTTGCGGCATTGTTCGCCCAGGCAGCCGATGATGTCGGCGCCCAGCCCGGGTGTGTGCAGCAGCGCGGCGTCCAGGTTGATGTGGTCCACCGCGCGCTCCAGCGTGCCGATCAGCGCGGCCCGGACGTCTTCGGTGTGGTCGAAGAGGTCGGCCTGGTTGCCCTCCAGCAGCCGCTCGCCCGGCTCGTCGTCCGCGTCGGTGGCGGCCACGGAGGCACGCTCAGGGCCAAATGGCGTGAAGGCAGGCTGTTTCATGCCCCCCCAGGGCAAGCGGCGTTCCCGACCGCCTCTTCAGCGGCGGGTCGCGCAGCAGCTCGGTCAGCTGTTCAAGGTCCGCAGGTTTGATGAGGTGGTGGTCGAAGCCCGCGGCCATGATGCGTTCGCGGTCCGTGGCCTGTCCCCAGCCGGTGAGCGCGACCAGCACCGTGTCGGCCAGCGCGCTGTCCGCGCGCACCAGGCCAGCCAGCTCGTACCCGTCGCGCACGGGCATGCCGATGTCGACGAACGCGATGGTCGGTGGACACGCCTCCATCGCGGCCAGAGCCTCGTCGACGCCATAGGCCACCGAGGTGCTCGCGCCCATCAGACCGAGCAGCTCCGCCAGGGAGTCGGCCGCGTCGCGGTTGTCGTCCACCACCAGGACGCGGTGGCCCTGGCCGGCGCGCCGATGGGCCGCCAGGGTATCGGCGGTCACCTGCTGTGCTTCATCGGACACCAACGGGAGTTCGACCATCATCGTGGTCCCCTCGTTGACGCCAGGGCTGCTCGCCGTCACCCGCCCGCCATGCAGTTCGACCAGGCTGCGCACCAGCGTGAGACCGATGCCCAGGCCGCCCTGCGCCACGCGGGACGTGTCGCTGATCTGCACGAACATGTCGAACACCGAGCCCAGCATGGCCGGCGGAATGCCCACGCCCGAATCGCGGACCTGCACGCGCGCGGTGCGCCCGTCCGACCGCAGGCTCACCACGATGCGGCCTTGCGGCGGGGTGAATTTGGCGGCGTTGTTGAGCAGGTTGGCGAACACCTGGGTCAGTCGCACGCCGTCGCCCTGCACGGTGCAGGGCATCGGGGGCAGGTCCAGCTCCAGCTCGTGGCGGCCCGCCGCGAGCAGGGGTTTGCTGAGTTCGGCGGCATCGCGCACCACACGGTCCAGCGAGATGGGCGCCAGGCGCAACTCGATCTTGCCGCGCGTGATGCGCGACACCTCCATGAGGTCGTCGATCAGCCGCACCATGTGCGTCACCTGCCGGTCCATCATGGCGTAGAGGCGCTGGGCGGTGGCTTCGTCCGGTTGCTTTTCCGTGAGGATGCTCAAGGACGTGCGCAGCGGCGCCAGGGGGTTGCGCAGCTCGTGCGCGAGCGTGCGCCAGGAATTCGGTTTTCCGCTGGTCCGCCTCGCGCAGGCCTTCCAGCGTGGTCCTCAGCTGGTACTGCCGCCTGCGCGCGGCCAGCGCCGTGCGCACCGAACTCACCAGCGAAGACACCCGCATCGGCCGCTCCAGCACCGTGAGGTTCGCCAACTGCTCCAGGGCCTCGGTGATCGCCACCGAATCCAGGCCCGAGCGTGCCAGCACGATGATCGGCATGTCGGACCAGGCGGGCTGTGCCCGCAAGGCCAGCATGACGCGCCCGAAGCCCTGGTCGGCCAGGACCTCCTCCGCGATCAGCACGGCCCCGGCGCCCACCGCCATCTCTTTCGCCAACTCGGCGGCATCCGCGCAGGATTCGGCCGCGATGCCAGCGCGCTCCAGGAGCTGGATGGTCATCGCGGCGTCCTTCGCCGTGACCATCCTGAGCAGCACACGCACATCGTGCGACCGCGTTGACACCTCGGTCATGCAGTGGGCGTGTCGGGTGCGACCACGCCTTCCAGGGGAATCGGAACGCCCGTGAGAATGCCGCGGAACTGGCGCAAGGGCGGGCCGAGGGACAGCCCCTCTGCAGTGATCTTGAAACTGCGGATGCTGCGCTCGTGCTGGCCGCCACGCTTTTTCATCACGGAAATCGCCTGCCGCACCTCGCCCTCGGCCTCGAAGTAGCGCAGCAGCACCACGGCATCGGCCAGGTAGCTCGCGTCCACCGGCGAGTGCATCTGCATGCCGATCAAACCGTGCTGCGCGCCGATGAGCAAGGTGCGCACGCCGGCCTGACCGAGGAAGGTGAGCAGCTCGTGCAGTTGCACGATGAGGAAACGCTCGTCCGGCATGGCGTTGAGGTAGCCGTTGAGGCTGTCGATCACGACCACGCTGGCACCGTGTTCTTTGACCGCCTGCCGGATCTCGTGCACGAACTCGCCGGGCGAGAGTTCGGCCGGATCGATCTGCCGCACGCGGATGCGGCCCGACGCCATGTGTTTGGACACCGGCAGACCCATGCCCTCCGAGCGCGTGCGCATGGTCGCGATGCTCTCGTCGAAGATGAACAGGGCCGTGCACTCGCCGCGCTCGGCCGCCGCCATGGCGAACTGCACCGCCACGCTGGACTTGCCGGTGCCCGGTGCGCCCACCAGCAGCGTGCTGGTGCCGCGCTCGATGCCGCCGCCCAGCAGGTCGTCCAGCTCCTTGAGGCCGCTGGGCATCTTGGTCTGGCTCACGGGTTCGACGTGTTCGGCCGCCACCAGCCGGGGAAAGACGATCAGGCCGCCGCGCGTGATCTTGTAGTCGTGGTACCCACCCCGGAACGACTGGCCCCGGTACTTGAGCACCACCAGCCGGCGCCGGGCGTCGCCGTAGTCGGGGTTGAGCTGTTCCAGGCGCAGCACCGCGTGCGAAATGCTCTGCACCTGCAGGTCGTGTTCCACGGCGGTCATGTCGTCCAGCAGCACCACGGTGCAGTTGCGCCCCGCGAAGAACTGCTTGAGCGCCAGGATCTGTCGCCGATACCGCAGCGAATTGCCGGCCAGCAGCCGCAGTTCGGACAGGGAGTCGAACACCACCCGGGAAGGGTTGATGCGCTTGACGTCCTCCAGGATGCGGATGGTCGTCTCGCCCAGCTCCACCTCGGAGGGGTGGAACACCGTGTACTGCTCCTCGGGCGAGAGCGATTCCTGCGCGGGCAGCATCTCGCGGATTTCCACGCCATTGAGATCCCAGCCGTGGGAGCGGGCCACGCCCTGCAGTTCGTCGGCGGTTTCCGAGAGGGTGACGTACAACACGGCCTCACCCATGCGAACCCCTTCCATGAGGAACTGCATCGCGATGGTGGTCTTGCCCGAACCCGGCGAACCCTCGGCCAGGTACAGGCGGCCCGGCGTCAATCCGCCACCGAGCACGTCGTCCAGGCCGGGCACGCCGGTGCGCAGCAACGGGGAGGTGGTGGTGTCGTCGATAGGCAGTGAGGGTCGGGTCATGGCGGGCCGCGTGAAGAGAGGGGGGGAGGGGGGCTTAACCCATCTTCCCACAGGCGCCCGGATGCACCAAGCCACCGCGCCCATCAGGCGGTGGCACCACCGGACAACGCCTTGAAGAAACGAAAGTTGAATTGGGCGCCATACCAACGGAATGGCCGGTTTTCCATGGCCTGATCGTGCGAAGGACGACTACCGAAACTGCTAAGGTCCACTGCCAGTTACAAAATCCAATCACCCTAGCCATCCATGCTGTCTGCCATCACGAATCGGAAATTCTGCGTCCTGAATCTGTTGGCACTTCTCACCGCTTGCGGCGGTGGTTCCGGAGGCTCTCCCGAGGCAGCCCCGCCGCCCGTGCCCCCGCCACCCCCACCACCCGTTCTCACCTCGCCCGCCGCCGCGACCACCCTGAGCGTGAGCCTCAGCGTCCTGGCGCTCAAGGTCTCTGGCGCCTCGCGCAGCGTCAGCGTGGTGAACACCGGTGCCCACCCCGCGACGCTGGTGGAGGTCGATCCGGCGGTGGTGTTCCCGGCGGGCACCACCTACCTCAACCACTGCGCCACGCTGGCACCCGGCGCCACGTGCACCATCACCATCACGCCCGGTGCGGTGGCCAGCGCGCCGCCCGGTGCCCTGGCGCCGGTTCCGGTGTCCATGGCCGTGCGGGGCAGCAACACCAACACGCCAACGGTTCAGGTCCATGTGCTTGACTACGGCAGCGTCTACCAGGGTGGTCATGTCTTTGCCCTCGACGACGCCACGCCCCCCAGCGCGAGCATCGGCGGCAAGGTTGCCATTGCCGGCGACAGCACCGCGCTCTACAACTGGAGCCAGCACAACGTCGCGCCCGGCGCCGTGTTCGAAATCCCCGGCGTGACCGACAACTCGGCGGGGCCGCTGCCCTTCTGCAACGGCAAGTTCGACGGCGCCTGCAACACGCAGCGGATCGTGTCGGCACCCGAGCATGTGGGTGTTCCCTTGACGGGTTACGCGGCGGGCGCCTGCCGCGCCACCATCAATGGCTATGCCGACTGGTACCTGCCCGCCATCTGCGAGCTCAGCGACAGCGCTTCCACCGGATGCACCAGCGGGGAGTCGGTGCAGGAGAGGCTGCACAGGCCCGGCCATGTCAGCTTTCCCACGAGCTGGAGTTCCACGCAATGGAGCGTGGGCCCGGTGGCCCTCGCCTGGTTCCATGCGTTCGCGCCCCCCCGGTGGTGGTTCCGCCGGGATGTTCAAAGGCGTTCCCACTGCGGTCAGCTGCGTTCGTCAACTCACGCACTGACCGGCTCAGGGCTTTTTATTCGACCGCTTCCACGATGCGGATGTCGCGCTCCGCGCCATTGCCCAGGGCCTTGAGCGCCAGCTGGTACTGCGGGCTGTCGTGCGCCCCGGTGGCCTGCGCCACGCTGTCGAATTCGATCAGCACGGCGCGCTGGTGGACCGCCGCTTCGTACACCTGCGCGGGCATGCCGCGCGCCAGGAAGCGCCCGCCCGCCGCCTGAATGGCAGGGCCGGCCAGCTTGGCGTATTCCGCCAGGGCGGCGGGGTCGCTGATCGAACGGTAGGTGCGATCCAGTAAGCCTTGGGCATGTGATTTCCTCGTGTGGTTGTTGAGAGCAGGGATGAAGCCCGCAATGTACAGGCCGCGTCTTTTTCACATGCCACCCAGGGCCTTTTCGACCAGCCCGGCCAGGGCCTGAGCTTCGTCGCTCGGGTCCGCTCGCAAGGCGCACACGGTGCCCAGCCGGTCGGGCAGGTCTTCGTCCTGGCTGGCCTTGAGCTTGCCTTCGAGACGTTGGATGGGCAGCTCCACCCCGACGATGGCGCGCAGCATGCGGTCGACGTAGTCCGCGGGCGCATCGTCCACGCGCCACGGTGCGGGCCGGTCGGCCTCGTGCGTGGCCGTGAGCCGGTTCAGCATGTCCAGCAGCCAGTCCCGGTCGTCCACCGCGCGCGCGACGCCGTGCGCATGCGCCACTGTGTAGTTCCAGGTGGGCACGACCTTGCCGTGGGCCGCCTTGCCCGGGTACCACCCGGGCGAGATGTAGGCCTGCGGCCCCTGGAACATCACCACCGAAGGCGCGGCCGCGCCCAGCGCGCGCCAGATCGGGTTGGCCCGCGAGACATGGCCCACCAGCGTGCCGAATTCGCCTCGGCTGCGGTCCAGCAAGAAGGGCACATGGTTCGCCACCAGGCCGCCCGCGGTATGGCACACCCAGGCGCCCAGCGGGTGTGCCTCCACCAGGCCGAAGATCGCCTCGCTGTCATCGAGGGCGTGGTGCTTTGAAACGTACATGGTCCATCCTCAGGAAGTGGTGAATGCATGGCGCACCAGCAGCGCCGCGAGCACCCACATGGTGATGCCGATCAGCCCGTCCAGCACCTGCCACGCGCGCGGCCGCGCGAACCAGGGCGCCAGCCAGCGCGCGCCAAAGCCCAGCAGCCCGAACCAGCACAGGCTGGCCGTGCTCGCCCCGGCCACGAACCAGCCGCGCAGCGCGGCCGGCTGCTGGGCGCCGATGCTGCCCACCAGCAGCACCGTGTCCAGGTACACATGCGGGTTGAGCAGCGTGAACGCCGCCGCCTGCGCCACGGCCGCGCCTCGGCTCAAACCCTCACCCCCATCGGCGGCAGTCAGCTGCTGCGGCAGGCGCGCGCGCCGCAAGGCCCGCCAGCCGTACACCGCGAGGAAGGCCGCGCCCGCCAGCGCCAGCGCCCGCGCCAGGCCGGGGCTTTCGCCCAGCGCCTGCGCCATGCCCAGCACACCGGCCGTGATCAGCACCGCGTCCGCCACGGCGCAGAACAGCACCACGCTGCCCACGTGCTCCCGGCGCAGGCCCTGCCGCAGCACAAACGCGTTCTGCGCGCCAATCGCCACGATCAGGCCCAGGCTCAGCACCAGGCCTTGAATGAAAGTTGTCGTCATGCCCCGAGATTGCCAGTGCGGGGTTGTGAAGGCAAACTGTCTTCACTACATCCGATGAAGCAAAACTGAATCATGCTGGACTACGCCTCCTTGTCCGCCCTGGCCGCCGTCGTGCGCGAAGGCAGCTTCGAGCGCGCCGCGCGCGCGCTCCATGTGACGCCCTCGGCCGTCTCGCAGCGCATCCGGCTGCTGGAAGAGCGCGTGGGCTGCGCGCTGGTGGTGCGCGGCCAACCCTGCGAAGCCACCGAAACCGGCCGGCGCCTGTGCCAGCACGTGGACCGCGTGAGCCTGCTGGAACAGGAACTGCAAGGCACGCTGCCCGCGCTCGCACCCGAAGGCGTCGCGCGCGTGGCGCTGCCCGTGGCGGTGAACGCCGACAGCCTGGCCACCTGGTTCGCCCCCGCCGTGGCCGCGTTCGCGGCCCAGGCGCCCGTGCTCATGCAGGTGGCCGTGGACGACGAAGACCACACCTCGGACTGGCTGCGCAGCGGCGCGGTGCTCGCCGCCGTCACGGCCACCGCGCGCCCGGCCGTGGGCTGCAACAGCCGCCCGCTGGGCACCATGCGCTACCTCGCCACCGCCAGCCCCGCATTCGTGCAGCGCCACTTTCCCCAGGGCGTGGGGGCCGGCAGCCTGGGCAAGGCGCCCAGCCTCGTCTTCAACACCAAGGACCAGCTGCAGGCGCGCTGGGCGCGCCGCCAGTGCCACCGGCACGTGGAGCTGCCCCGGCACACCTTGCCGTCGCCGCATGCGTTTGTCACGGCGGCCCTCGCGGGCATGGGCTGGGGCCTGCAGCCCGAGGTGATGGTGCGTGCCCATCTCAAGGCCGGCCACCTCGTTGAACTGGTGCCCGGCACCCCGCTCGATGTGCCGTTGCACTGGCAGCAGGCGCGCGCGGCCTCCACCTTGCTCGACGAACTCACGCGGCACCTCACGCGCGCCGCCGCGGCAGCGCTGTTGCCCCACTGACCAACCCCTGGGGCTGTGTTCGCTACCCAACAGACGACCTGGTCACCCAGGCCAATACTGGTCTGATGGACGCCTCAACCGGTTGCCACCATGGCTGACATCTTCCTGGTCGATGACCACGTGATGTTGCGTGAAGGCCTGCGCAATGTGCTGGAGAAAGCCGGGCACCGCGTCGTGGGCGAAGCCGGCCACCCGGCGGCGGCCATCGCCGACATCGCCCGCCTCCAGCCTTCGGTGGTGCTGCTCGATCTGCACCTCGAGCCCGACTCGGGCTTTGACGTGCTGGAGGAGGTGCAGCGCCGCAAGCTGCCGTCGCGCGTGGTCATGCTCACCATGTCGGCCAACCCCCGGCACGTGGTCGAAGCCTTGCGGCGCGGCGCCCTGGGCTACGTGCTGAAAGACTCGGCATCCCTCGAGCTGCTCAACGCCGTGGAGGTGGTCGCCAACGGCCACCGGTACCTTTGCCGGCGGGCATCCACGCTGGCGGTGGAAGGCCTGATGGCCGAATCCCGATCGGCCGCCGTGCTCTCCCTGTCGGCGCGGGAAAGGCAGGTCATCCTCATGGTGGTTCGGGGCCTCACCAGCGCCGTCATCAGCACGAAGCTGGACCTCTCGCCCAAGACCGTGGAGTCCTACCGCGCCCGCATCATGGCCAAGCTGGGCGTGGACGACGTGCCCGCCCTGGTGCGCCTGGCGGTGCGCGAGGGCTTGATCGGCGTCGAGGACTGAGCCTGCGCGCTCAGAACCGCAACCACCCGCGCCGCGCGAGGTGGTGCAGCACCAGCCCCACGGCCAGGCCGATGGCCACGTTCCACAGGCACAGGCCGGCCGTGGCCAGCACCACCAGGCGGTCGTTTCTGGCCGCGCCCAGCGCGCCCGCGCCCAGGGCCAGCTGCGCGCCGGTGAAGAACAGGATGACGCCCAGCACCGCCGGCGGGAAGAGCTGGAACAGCACGTGCACCGAGTCGCTGAAGAACAGCGCCAGCGCCAGCAGCACGGCGCCCAGAATGACCACGGCCCCGCCGGTGCGCGCGCCGAAGGCCACGTGGCCGGCCATGCCGCCCGCGCCATGGCACATGGGCACGCCGCCCACGGTTGAGCTGAACACGTTCATGAGGCCGGTCGACACCGCCACCTTCTTCTCCGTCACCGGCGCGTGAGGGAACAGGCGGTTGTTCTCCTCCTTGATCGCGATCACCGCATTGCCCAGCGTCAGCGGGATCTGCGGCAAGGCGAGAAACACGACGCCGATGAACAGGTCGTTCCACGAGAGCGAGCCCAGTGCGAAGGTGGGCGTGGTCAGTTGCACGCTCGCATTCGCCAGCGCCGAGCCCAGGGCCGGGTTCTGGTACAGGCCCACCGCCGCGCCCAGGGCCAGCAGCACGAACATGGCGGGAATGGCCCGGGTGCACATCAGCGCCAGGGTGACGGCGCCCGCCACGGCGGCCAGCACCCAGGCCGTCTGCATCATGCGCACGCCTTCGAGCATGAAGCCCAGGCCCAGCCCGAGCACGATGCCCGCCACCACCGTGGGCGGCACCAGGCGCGAGAGGGTGCGCGCCGCGCCCGTGAGCCCGAGCACGAGCCACACCGCGCCCGTCACCAGCGCCGCCGCCACCACGGTGCCGGGTGTGATCACCGCCGTCTGCGCCGCCTGCGCCACCGCCACCGCGCCAATGGCCTTCATGGGCTGCACCGGGAACGGCGTGCGGTAGTACAGACCGCAGACCAGCATGCGCAACGCCGAACGCGAACAGCACGCCCGTCGGGTCCATCTTCAGCACGCCGATGTAGGCCGCCAGAAAGGGAATGAGCGTGCCCAGGTCGCCGAACGCACCGGCCCATTCCATGCGGTCGAATCGGTTGGCCGGTCGTGCCAGCGGCGCGGTGGTGTTGGCGGAAGGTTCGGTGCTCATCAGGGGTGCCAGTTTGACACCACCGGTGGCGTGTTCGCCGAGCGGCTGCCCGCGAGCGCATACGACAGTTCGTTGGCCGCGCGGATCACGTGCTTGGCGTATTTCTCCAGCTTGGGCTTCGTGAGCCGCGAGCCCGGCCCCGAGATGCACATGGAACCCAGCAGCCGCCAGTTCAGGCCGAACACCGGCGCCGACACGCTCGACACCTCGGGCTCGCGCTCGCCCAGCGAGAGGTGGTAGCCGCGCTTGCGGATCTCTTCGTAGGGCTCGCCGCGCTGCCCGCTGAACGCCAGGATCACGCGGCCGGGCGAGCCCTTGTCCAGCGGCAGGCGCTCGCCGATGCGCACGTGGTGGCGCACCGCCTGCGCGCCTTCCACACGGGCGATGCAGGCGCGGATGTTGCCCTCGCGCACGTAGAAGGTCGCGCTCTCGCCGGTGAGTTGCACGAGTTCGCGCAACACCGGCTCGACCGCGAAGTTCACGTCGAAGCCGCGCTGGTAGCGCGCGCCCAGCCAGCCCGTGGCCGGCCCCAGGCGCCACTGGCCGTCCTCGGCCTGCACCATGTAGCTGGAGAGCGCGAGCGTGCGCGCCAGCCGCAGCGCCGTGGTCTTGTGCATGCCCGCGCGCCGGCTCATTTCCGCGAGCGACAGCGTGGCCTCGCCGGCCTGGAAAGTCTCCATCAGCGAGAGTGCCCGCGTCACCGCGTTGACACCCCCGGCAGCGGGTTCATCATCGTCTTTGGGAGGATTGCGCACCATGCACCTCGTTTCGTTCCGTGAAACGGCATTGTACTGAACGCAACTCCTCCCTACAGTCCGGTCCCACGGCCAACGTGGTTGGCTGAACAACTGGAGACAAGCACCGTGATCATTTCCCGCCGCATCCTCGCCGGCCTCGCGCTGGCATCCGTTTTCGTCACCACCGCCCATGCCCAGGCCTGGCCCAACAAGCCGGTGCGCCTGGTCGTGCCCTTTCCCGCGGGCGGCGGCACCGACCTGATCGGCCGCGAGGTCACGCAGAAGATCAGCGAGACCACCAAGTGGTCCTTCATCATCGACAACAAGCCCGGCTCGGGCGGCAACATCGGCATCGACAACGTGGCCAAGTCGCCCGCCGACGGCTACAGCCTGGTGCTCGGCCAGACCAGCAACCTCGCCATCAACCTCAGCCTGTACAGCAAGCTGCCCTACGACCCCGTCAAGGACCTCACGCCGATCTCCATGGTGGCCAGCGCGCCGCTGGCGCTCGTGGTCTCGGCCACCTCGCCCTACAAGACGTTTGCCGACCTCGTCGCGGCGGCCAAGGCCAAACCCGGCGCGCTGAACTTCGCCACCTCGGGCAACGGCACCGTGGCCCACCTGGCCATGGAGATGTTCCAGAAAGAAGCCGGCGTGAAGCTCATGCACGTGCCCTACAAAGGCGCGGCCCAGGGCATCAACGACGTGATCAGCGAGCGCGTGGAGGTCTATGTGTCGTCCATCCCCACGCTCATCGGCCACATCAAGAACGGCAAGATGCGCGCCCTGGCCGTCACCTCGCTCAAGCGCGTGGACGACCTGCCGCAGACGCCCACCATCGCCGAGTCCGGCTACAAGGGCTTCGAGGCCGTCACCTGGTTCGGCATCCTCGGCCCGGCCAACCTGCCCAAGGACGTCACGGCCCGCCTCAACACCGAGATCAACAAGGCCCTGCAACTGCCCGCCCTGCAGAAACAGCTGAGCGACCAGGGCGCTGACGTGGCCGGCAGCACCCCCGAAGCCTTCGCCAAGCTCATCGGCGACGACATCGTGCGCTGGGGCAAGGTCGTCAAGGACTCCGGCGCCAAGCTCGACTGATTCACTTCCTTCAGGACCTCACCGTGACCACCACCCCCGACATCCTCCGCGACTTCGAGCGCGTTCCCCCGCACATCGTGCAGCAGGCCGGCGCCTACCAGGCGGCCATCCTGGCCGACGTGGCCGGCCGGCGCGGCGCGCTGCACGGCCGCATCACCGCCCTTCGCCCCAGCATGAAAGTGGTGGGCACCGCATTCACCGTGGAAGTGCGTCCCGGCGACAACCTCATGATCCACGCCGCCATGTCGCTCGCCCAACCCGGCGACGTGCTGGTGGTGGACGGCAAAGGCGACCAGACCGCCGCGCTCATGGGCACCATCATGATGACCGCGTGCCAGAAACTCGGCATTGCCGGCGTGGTGCTCGACGGCGCCGTGCGCGACTCGCTCGAACTCGAGGAAATGGGCTTTCCCGTGTTCAGCGTGGGCACCAACCCCAACGGCCCCACCAAGCTCGTGCCCGGCCGCATCGGCCACCCCATCTCCATCGGTGGCGTCACCGTGCACCCCGGCGACCTCGTGCTCGGCGATGCCGACGGCGTGGTGATCGTCGAGCGCGAGAAGATCGAAGCCCTGCTGCCCCTGGCCGAGAAAAAGGTGAAAGACGAAGCCGCGCGCATCGCCGCCATCCAGCAGGGCGACACGGCCGCCAAATGGCTGGACGCCGCGCTGCGCTCGGCCGGCGTGCTCAAGGAAGGGGAGCGGCTGTGAGCTCCACCAGGCCCGCCATCCTCGTCACCGCCGCCGACCTGGCCCCACAAGCGCTCGCGCTGCTGACCGATTTCGACATCGTCTATGCCGGCAAGACCCCCAGCGAGCAGGACATCGTTTCGCTCTGCCAGCAACACGACCCCGTCGCCATCATCGTGCGCTACGGCAAGGTGGGGGCAGAGGCCATCCACGCCGCGCCCTCGCTGCGCGTGATCTCCAAGCACGGCAGCGGCACCGACACCATCGACAAGGTGGCCGCGACAGCGCGCCACGTGGAAGTGCGCGCCGCCGTGGGCGCCAACGCGGCGGCCGTGGCCGAGCAGGCCATGGCGCTGCTGCTGGCCTGCGCCAAGTCCGTGCCGGCCCTGAACGCCCGCATGCACTCGGGCCACTGGGACAAGGCCACGCACAAGAGCGTGGAACTGGCCGGCCGCACCATCGGCCTCATCGGCCTGGGCGCCATCGGCCAGCGCTTCGCGCGCATCGGCCAAGGCGCTGGACATGCGGGTGATCGGCTTCGACCCTTACGCCAGCAAGGTGCCGGCCGACATCGAGGTGGTGGACCTCGACACGCTCTGGCGCGAGTCCGACGCGATCTCGCTGCACTGCCCATTGACCGACGACAACCGGGGCCTGCTCAACCGCGACACCCTGGCGCGCTGCAAGCCCGGCGTGCTCATCGTCAACACCGCGCGCGGCGGCCTGGTGGACGAAGCCGCGCTGCTGGACGCCGTGCGCTCGGGCCACGTGGCCTCGGCCGGGCTGGACAGCTTCGCCATGGAGCCCATGGTGGCCGACCACCCGTTCCGCGACGAAGACCGCATCATCCTCAGCCCGCACATCGGCGGCGTCACGGCTGACGCCTACGTGAAGATGGGCCTGGCGGCCAGCGAAAACCTGCTCGCCGTGCTGCGCGAGGCAGAGGTCTCGGCGGACCGCTGAGCCCGATCGGGTTCAAGCCGGAAGAAACAGCGCCACCGCGCCGGCCACCACCCCCACGATGGAGCCGAGCGTGAACAGCAGCCCGGCATCGCGGGCGTTGTCGGCCTTGCGCTCGTTCCAGGCCAGCCACAGCAGCAGGGCGGCGATGGCGCCGATGGTCAAGGCGTAATCCAATGAAGTCATGAAGATGCGTCCGATAGAGAAATAGGGAAGGGCACGCGCGGCTGCGGCGCGCCCCGCGGCCTCCTGGGCCAGGAGGGCACGGCGAAGCAACGCGGCAGCGGCGTCGTCAGGCGAGGAAGAGGGGGGGTGGCGCACCAACCGGTGCGCCAGGCGTCACGCCAGGGCGGCAGGTGGCGCGCGGGCCAGGTAGCCGTGGGGCGCGGGCTCGGGCAGCCTCGGGCCATGGCGGTCGGGGGCCTCGCCCCCGGGGGTGTCGAGCGTGGTGAACGTGACGCTAACCACCGGCAGCGCGCCATCGGCCCCCTTCGCCCCCATCTTCTTGGCAAAGGGGCGCAGGGCCGCCATCGCAGACCGCCCCGCCGCCGTCATCACCGCCTGACGCAACGGCGTGCCATCGCCCTGGGCGTAGGTGTGGGGCGCGTGCTCGCTCAGGCGCGCCGCCGGGTTCCCCAGGGAAACACCCAGAAGAACCAGCAAAGACAGCAGCGCGGCAGTGAACGCACGGTTCATCGACATGGCCGCCGGGTTGTAGGTGGCGCTACGGCGGCGAAGAAGAAGACACCGCCGCTGACTTCCTCTCCACCTGCGCCTGCAGCACCGTGGTGGTGTCCGCCAGCGCGCCGAGCTGCCGCTGCATCTCGGCATTCAGCGTGTGCAGCAGCGAGCCCAGCTCCGAGCGCGAAGGTGGCACAGCGTCGTCCACCTCGTGCTCGTACTCCGGCGAGATGAAGCGCTCCAGCGCCTGATAGGCCTTGAAGGTGATCGACAGCTCGGTCACCTGGTTGGCCGCCTGCAGCGCGAGCGACGAGACCCGCGCCTCGGTCGCATCGGCCGATGCGGCAGCGCCAAGAACGCGCACGCCGCGCGGCTTTCTGGTGGGGATGGTGCGTTGTTCTGCCATGAGGGCTTGCCTGAATGGCAGGCGCTTCAGCGGCGGCCGTTGTTCTTGTCGGCCAGCGCCTGCAGCGCCAGCAACGTGTCGAACAGGTCGATATAGCGGCGGCTCGCCTCGTCGTGAAGCGCCTTGCGTCGCTCGTCGTGGACGGCATGGACGATGTCGTCATCGACCTGGCTTTCCAGGGACAGGCCCAGCCGGTTGAGCCGGTGGAAGGCTTGAGCGGTGAGGTCGGAGACTTCGTGGGCGAAGCTCTTGGGGCGCAGGCGAGCGAGCGCGTGTTGGAAAGAGAGACGAAGGTTGATGGCCGATGTAGGGGCTCCCCCGGATTCGGTTTGCTACAACCGCCGCCCCTCTTGTGGAGGGGCGGCGGCCCGAACAGGTTGGAAGACCGGCGAAACCGAAAGCGGAAAACCGGCGGACCTTGCGATCACCCCATTCGGGCCGCCATAAAGGGGCACGAACAGGCAAGCCGCAACGCCTCGTGCGTTGGGTTTCACATGGAGCGGTGCGGCTTGCAGCGCTCTCGGTTTCGTTTCAGGCTTCCAAACCTCATCACGCCTTTTTTGGGCGTGACCGGCGAAGTATAGCTAGGGACATGTAAGGCAAATGGCCGAGTTTGGCCTTGCGCCATCGCATGGTTGCAGGGGATGGCCGGTCTGCAGCGATTGCCGTCAGCCGCTCCCACGCCCCGAATGGGCGATCTGCGTCACATGGCGGACATTCCAGTGTGCGCGGTCGGCAAATCGACAGCTGGCGGGCGACGGACCCGATCAACTAAAGGTCGCCGCCTCGGGTTTCGCTTTCTCCCATGCCTTGCGCGCTGCGCTGTACTCAGCCTTGATTCGGTCCATTTGAGCCAACTCGTCAACCACGAAATCAATCGTCAACGG
The DNA here is from genome assembly GCF_042697355.1 of Hydrogenophaga sp. UC242_50. Lineage (NCBI taxonomy): Bacteria > Pseudomonadati > Pseudomonadota > Betaproteobacteria > Burkholderiales > Comamonadaceae > Hydrogenophaga > Hydrogenophaga sp. UC242_50. The sequence goes on along the minus strand of NZ_CP170553.1, from coordinate 3,927,828 downwards.
CACTTCGTGGAAGTCTGGCGAATGGGAGTGAGCATCGATGTAGCGAGACAGCATCGCCATGCGCGTGTGAACCTGGGCAGCAATGCCTTCATCGAAATACACCTGACTGAGCGTGAAGGTGATGTTCTCCCGCCAGCGGCGGACGACATTGCCAAACAGCTTTCGCTGGATGAAGTCCTCATAAGCGGTACGCAGGCTGCCACACGCCTTCTCCAAGCTGTCGCGCTGCTTCTCGCCGTCTAGCGTACGGGCCAGGGCGAGATGATTTAGTGCGCGATCGTGTGCAGCACCTTCGTAATGTTCGTGTGGGAAGGCCAGGCTGTCGATGACACCTGGCTCATCTGCCACGCCACGCCACACGGTCCTGCCCGCAAAATCTACACCCTTGTCCACCGCAGCCGTCGCCAGATAGTTCGTAAACAGGATGTCATGCGTAAAGACGATCACCTGCCGCTTGGCGGCTTCGTCCACAAGACGCTGCGCGATCGCCTCTTTGCGAACATGGTCCATTGAGGTCACGGGGTCATCGAACACCACGCCCAAGCAGGAGCCATTGAGTTCCACTTCAGTGAGAAAGTCGGCCAGCGCTGCCACTGTCTGTTCGCCCTCGCTCAGCACCGAAGAAGGGTCGATGCCAGCCACGCTGGCGTTGGCAATCTCGATTTTTCGATCGGTCGTTCCGGCATCGCCCGCGAAGCGGAACTGCACCGGTAGTTTGAGTTGCAGGGCGGCGCAATTGTCCGTGAATCGCGCGATGAAGCCCTGCGCGACCAGTTCCGTGCGCCAGCGCTTTCTGCTTACTCGTCACTTCGCGTTGGGTCGCGGAAAAGCCGCGGATACACGCATTTGCCTTTCCTACCCACTTGAGGTCCGCTACCGCCGCGGCGATAGCATCGTACTGGTCGGCGAGGACCTGGCGATCGAGTAACAACCGCTCTTCGGCCATCAACGACTCCATCAGTACCTTCAGGTCCTTCTGTCGCAAGGCATCGTTGTCGGATTTCAGGCGTTCAACCAACTCCGTGATGCGTATCGAAACCGGGTCATGATCCAACATGCTCAAGCCAGGGTCAAAGGCACCGGCAACTGCGTGCACCAATGCTCCGATGACTTCCCGATAGCCTTCGACATGACTGGAAACCGCTGCGGCCATCGCGGCATCCACCTCGGTCAAGGTCCGGTGCGCAACACTGCCCTCATCAAAAAAGGCGAGACTGAACTTGGACAGCTTCATGCCATACCCTACGAGCGCGGTCTTGGCCTGGCCCAGCTGCGCTTCCACATCGCTAGTTGCGAACTGATAGAAGCGGGTCAATCGTGCCACCCCGTCTTCGTCAAGAACCTGATGGCAAAGCACGCATCGGGCCGCATCTGCTTTCGGTGGAAACGCCTCGTCAGGGTAGGCTTCGGTGTTATAGGCGATGGCCGCAGTTAGCAGGTCACGCCATGCTGCTGTGCCGATAGGCTGCACCGGCTCCTCGCCCAACTGTGCCACTGAGAGCGCCGCTGCCTTTTCCGTCAACGTCTGAATCCGCTTGACGGCATTGATGATTTGTTCCGCAAGTGCAGGCGATAAAGTCAGGTGCAAAGCGGAGAGCGATACCTTCAGTGCGTCCAGGTCGGTGATGCGCTGCTCATTCTGGCGAATGATCTCCTTGGGATCGGTAGTCCTGAGTGTCGCAAGTTGCCGGACAACCGATTCCAAGCGCGCGAGCTCCTCGTTGCCAAAGACGGCCAACGCCTTCAGGCGAATGAGGTTCGTCTGTGCCGTCAGGGCTGCGCAACAGCGTAGCGACTTCGGACGTGCTGCTTGGAACTGCGAACTTGTCCGTTGCATGGGAACGCAGAGCGATGTCATCGCGCAGCCTGCGCTGCAGCTTTCCGAAGACCTCCACCATGCGGGGAAAGACATCGAACAAATAGGGCATGACCTGGAAAGCATTGCGCTCATCCAGGTGGACACGCACGCAGGTCGAGTCGAACACCGCGAAGTTGTCGCGCAGCCGCTGGCAAGGCTCCTTGTAGACGAAAGTCGTGTTGGAACCGTCGTCGAAGGCAAACGTCGCGCTCGGCGTGGGTTGCTTGTGCTTGGCCAACTTCACGTCGCCAAGAATCGCGGTTTGCTTGGAACGGGTAAAGCATGCGGCTTTCAGCACTCGCGCATAGCCGGACTTGCCTGCACCGTTGGGGCCATAGATCACAGTGAGCTTGCGGCCGAAAGTCAGTGTTTCACCCTGCGCCAGAGCGTTGACGCCGGTCAGCGCGGTCATAGCTGTAACTACGCTCGTGGCCGTTGTGGGGCCGCCCTGAATCTGTGGCAAGGCTATGTCCCATGTCGCACGTGGCACCTCCGCCGGGGCCAGTTGCTGGTCCATCAAGTACTCGCGGTAGACGTCATCCAAAGCCTCGTCCGGGAAATCGACGGCGCCGACGAGTTTGACCAGCAGGCACCGTTGCCAGTTGGAGAGCGTCCTGCTCCAAGCGGATAGTGCATCGAAGACATTGAATGCCGCTTGCGACATGAAGACCCCCAGTTTTAAATCATTCCCACTTTTTCAACAAATCTGGATGATGAACCACTGCTTGGGTTGCTACCTGTTTCGAAGCGAGGGTCCAATTCCCCGACCTTGCCTGAACCGTGTTGCGGCATGCCAGTGATTGCAGGACTGCGCAGTGTAGGAAAAGTACCAAGAACCGTGTGAACTAGAGGCGGCGATGGACGACTGCTAGGGCTACGCAACCGTCCTTTATTTGCCAAAGTTGACGGACCGTACTCAGCCTGACTCGTCGTCTAGCTGCCAAGATCTGCTTCGAAGCGACTGGAATGTTTTAGTAATCTTTGCCTGACTTAGATTCAGGTGGCATTGCTGATTTGTGCGCACGAACTCCCATTGGGCGCCGGCAGCAAGTCAGAGACGACACCATGTCTGAACTTGAAATTTGCTCACAGCTCACCTAGAGTATGGGTAACCACCAAGCCGAAGTTATCTGACAATGCTTCAGCATTAAGAGGCTCTAGGAATGGTGGCAAAGCGCAGAGGGGTGTTCGTAACCGAATCGAGGGTTTAAAGCATGTGTTCTAAGTCGGCTCAGGTAAATGTAGCCATGTTTTTGCAAGCCGTATTTGCAGCGAATGCTTGGGCTATCGAGTGCAGCCCGCCTCCTAGCACGACCTTAAGAGACTATCGTGCGGATTTTGAGGTGGCTACGCTGCAAGTACTGAAGCTACGCGGGCCTAGCGCCACCAGCGCAGTCCAGTCTCAATCGAGGAGCTTGCTGGAAAAGTTGCCGAATGCAGACAAGACCCTAGTCGAACTGACATATCTGTACACCCTGTGTACCGCATTGAGAGACGACCGTTTCATGCCGGAGCGCGAAAAAGGGCGACTGATTTCAGACTACGGGCGTGCGCTGAGACCAGCTAGTGCCTTGTCTGATCGTCCACAGGCACCTGCTGTAAAGCCCCAGGCGCCACGCGCAAGTGCCCCCCCTCAGACGCCGTTAGCGAGCAAACCAACCACTTCGGTGTTGGGGAACACTGGAACCGTTGTCATAGGCAACGAGGTCAAGGGAGATCTCAACATTAACAGCACCAGCAAATGAAATATTGGAGCGCACGCTTTTGCGCGGTGATGTTGTCGGCTTTTGCCGCGCACTCACTGGGGGTGGCGCAAGAGAGAGGGCCAGCAGTCACGGGTAACAGCGGACCTGTGGTGACCAATAACAATGTCGGAGGTAACTTACATCTCACCATCAATCACGGGTGGGATATCAATCGTGCGCCCGTTGTGCGTCAGTCCCAAGTGCATCAGCAAACTTGGCAGGAGACGGCTTCTTCCGTCGAGCTACTCAACAAACAGCTGTTGAATGATCGAGAGTTCTCTTCCTTTCTTATGCTGTTGACTGGAGCTACTGGAACGTTGCACGTAGACAATGCTCTAAAGCAGCTAGACGTCGCGGCCGAGAAGGGCAGCTCCATGGCTTCAATGGTTAGTGCGGTGTCCTATTGGAATGGCTGGTGGGGAAGAGCGCAAGACCGAAATCGGGGGCGTCGGTTATTTGAGCAAGCCGCCGAGAGGGGCTCACCAGGCGGTCAAATTTTTGTCGGAGACAATCTTTGGAATGGTGCGAATGGCTTTCCCAAGGATCCGGTTCGAGCAAATCAATATCTTGTGAAGTTGGTCAACAACGAGAACGCTCTGCGTCAGACGCGCGCTGAGCATGCAACCTACTTAGGGAACCGGTACTTGCAAGGGACGGCGGTGCCTAAGGACGAATGTTTAGGAATTCGTTACATGGCTCAGGCCGCAGCGCTAGGTAGCCCTGAATCGATGCGGACACTTGGCTTTGAACGGGAGAGCCAGACGCGGTGCCTACCTGTGGATAAAGCGGAAGCGTTGAACTGGTTCGAAAAGGGCGCACATGCTGGCGACAGCGACAGCGCCAACCAAGCGGGTCGCATGCATCACTTCGGCGCCGCGAAGGACCGTGACTATGCATCGGCCGAACGTTTCTATCTGATGGCGGGGACGCCTTACGCGGACGGGATGCTGTCTTGGCTGTTTGTCAAAGGACTGTCCAATTCGGAAGGCCGCACCGATGTGGGAAAAGCTTTTTACTATGCGCGCAAGGCTGTGGACGGGGGGGATGCAAGCTCCGCACTGATGTTGGGCTTGTACTATGAACTTGGGATAGGTGTCCGGCAGAATGTCCATGAAGCATTTCGCTGGTACGGGAAGGCTTTCGACGCAGGCATCGTTCAAGGAAAAGTTAACCAGGCTACGCTTATCAAACAAGGCTGCGTTGGCTTAGAGCAAATGCCAAATTGGGTTGCGGAGTTGAGCCTGATCGCGGAGTCTGCGGACGCTGAAAGCGGAGCAAAAGCTCGAGCGCTGAATATCCTTGGTGGTGTGTACACGGATGGAAGTCCAGGAGTTCCTGCTGACAAGCGGCGAGCGTTGACGTTCTTTGATCGCAGTTGCAAGTTGGGCCTGAAGCAGGGCTGCGAGAACTATGTTGCGCAGAATCGTGGAGGCAAGATTTCTCCTGAGGCGCAAGCTGCTGCTGATAAGGCGCGCACCGAAGGGAGCAAGCTCACAGGTGAAGCTTGCCAACGAGTGGTAGCAGAGTTTTCTGCTGACCCAGACACGTTTCCTTAACTGGACGCCACCGGTCAACTTAAGGAGTAAGCTTCTTCGGGTAGGGCACCTCCCGGGATACTTAAGAAGAGGGGAATCAGGAGTCTACCTGCCGCTCTCTTGCGAGCAAGGCCGCTCGTGCTTCAATGATGGTTTTGAAGGGCCGCTGAGGAAGTCAGCGACGCTCGCCGCGATCGCGCCGGGCTGGACCGTACTGAGGAGCACCCATTCGAACGGCCGCTGCAGAAGCTTATGCGCGAACCAGAGAGTGAACCGCCTTTCAGGTACCGCTACGGGAAGAAGCCGAGCAACCTCGACGACTGCTATCGGCACAAGCAGTCTTTGGCGGACTGCACTTTAGACGTCCGCTCGCAGTCTGAAACGGCCGTTCATTGGGGCAAGCCTCATGGCGACTCCTTGCCGGTGAACTGCACCAGCCGGCGCGGCACACGTCACACCGTCACGATCTCATCATTCAGCGCTTTTTCCAAAATCTGCCGCATGAGGCCAGGTGGAAGTTCTCAATGAAGCTGCAGGCATACCCGCGCAGCCTGATTCCGCGCGTCCGGCGCGGTCAGGAGGCAAGTGGCAGGCCTCAGCCGAACCGCTGGGCAGATCCGAAATCGCCGATCGGCTGCAAATGGCTGACGAGGCTGCCATCGGCTTGCACGCCATGAAGGTAGAAGCCCGGCGGCTCGAAGATGAAGGCGGGTTCGCTCTGCGGCAGCAACCCCATGGCGATCTGGTGGGCGGTGGATGGTGCGGTCATCGCCAGCGTGCCGCCGAAGCGCCGCAGGATCGTGCGGTGCAGATGACCGCACAGCAAGCGCTCCACCTGTGGGTGCTGCGAGACGATGCGTTCGAGTTCCTCGGCGCCTTCGCGCAGACCCATGCCGTCCATGAAGGCGATGCCGGTGGTGAAGGGCGGGTGGTGCAGGGCGACGAGGGTGGGCATTTCGGGCTGGGCGTCCAGGCGCTTGCTCAGCCAGTTCAACCTCGCGGCGCACAGGGTGCCGAACGGCTTTCCCGGCACGGTCGTGTCGATTGAGAGCAGGCGATGGCTGCCGAGGTCAAGCTCATAGAGCACGAACGCCGCGATCGTGCCGTTGTCTTCGGGGTTGCCTTGCAGGTACGCATGGTCGGGAAACGCTTCGCGCAGTTGGGGCACCGAGTCGTGGTTGCCGGGCATCAGCCAGTAGGGACACGGCAGTGGCTTGAGCAACTCGCGCAGGTGCTGGTATTCGCCGAGCGATCCCTGATCCACCAGGTCGCCGGTGATCAGCACATGGCTCGGGCGTGGTGTGATCTGGTTGACCCGCTCGACGGCCTGGGCGAGGTACTTCGCTGTGTCGATGCGCCCCATCAGGCGCTTGCCCCGCGCCACCACATGGGGGTCGGAGAGTTGCACAAGGTTCAGGCGCGGTGCTTCCGGGTTCATGGCGTGGGGCTCGGGTGGGGTGGCGGTGCTGGCGAAACACGCGCTCATTCTCACGCAAGATGACGCCCGGCTACACCGTCACGATCTCATCATTCAGCGCCTCTTCCACGATCTGCCGCGTGAGGCTCGGCGCGAAGTTCTCGATGAAGCTGTACGCATACCCCCGCAGCCAGGTGCCGCGCCGCACCGCGAGGCGGGTCACGTTGATTTCGAACAGGTGCCGCGCGTCCAGCGCGTGCAGGTGGCGGTCGCGGTCGGGGTCCACCGCGATGCTGGCGACGATGCCCACGCCCATGCCCAGTTCCACATAGGTCTTGATCACGTCCGCGTCCATGGCGGTGATGACCACGTTGGGCCGCACGCCTTCCTTGTCGAACGCGTCGTCGATGTGCGATCGGCCGGTGTAGCCCTGGTCGTAGGTGATGATGGGGTGTTCGGCCAGCTGTTGCAGCGACAGCGGGCCCTCCACGCGCAGCAGCGGGTGGCCGTGCGGCACCACGACGCTGTGCGTCCAGCGGTAGCAGGGCAGCGTGACGAGTTGCGGGTAGTTGGCGAGTGCTTCGGTGGCGATGCCGATGTCGGCTTCGCCCGCGATCAGCATCTCGGCCACCTGTTTGGGTGAGCCCTGGTGCAGGTTGAGCGTGACTTGCGGGAACAGCGCGCGGAAGTCGCGCACGGCGTGCGGCAAGGCGTAGCGCGCCTGCGAGTGGGTGGCAGCGATGGAGAGGCCGCCTTCGAGGCGCGAGACGAATTCCTTGCCGGCCTGCTTGAGGTTGTCGGCTTCCTGCAGCAGGCGTTCCACGATGGGCAGCAGCGTCTGCCCCGGCCCGGTGAGGCCGGTGAGGCGCTTGCCCGCGCGGGCGAAGATGGTCACGCCCAGCTCGTCTTCCAGCTCGCGGATCTGCCGGCTCACGCCGGGTTGCGAGGTGTAGAGCATGGCGGCAACCTCGGTGAGGTTGAAGCCGCTGCGCGCTGTCTCTCGAACCGATCTGAGTTGCTGGAAGTTCATGGCGTTGTCGTCAAAGCAAGGCGTCTGCCCAGATGTTGCGTGCCCAGGACCGGGCGTACTGGCCTTCGAGCGCATTGGCGGTCGGCGTGAGGCCGCCCGCGCCGTTCACGGCCACGAGTGTTTTCTGTTCAGTGTTCCATTTGTGCACGCTGGCCACGTGCACCACGTCGGTGTCGCTCACGAAGCTGTAGCAGGTGTTGGCGATGATGGGTTCGGTGTTCACCGGCCGGCCCTGGATGAGCGCGATCACCGCGTCGGCCGCCACCTTGGCGTGGTTGTTGGCCATGAAGCCGGACTTGGGCATGCCCGGTGCCGAGAGCGTGGCGTCGCCCAGCACGTGGATGCCCGGGGCCACGGTGGATTCGAAGGTCTGGAAGTTGACGCCGCACCACTTGTTGTTGGCGGTGATGAGCCCGGCGGTCTGCGCGATGCGCCCGGCCTGCTGCGGCGGCACCACGTTGAGCACGCCCGCGCGCACGGTTTCGAACTGCAGTTCCACGGTGCGGTTGGCCGCGTCCACGCGCACGATCTCGCTGTTGGGCTTGTATTCGACGATGCCGGGGTAGAGCTCGTTCCAGGCCTTGAGGAAGAGGGCTTTCTTGGAGGTGATGTCGGGGTTGGCGTCGAGCACCAGCACCTTGCTGCGCGGCTTGTGCTGTTTGAAGTAGAAGGCCACTTGCGCGGCGCGTTCGTAGGGGCCGGGCGGGCAGCGGTAGGGTGCCTTGGGAATGTGCAGGGCGTACACGCCGCCGTCGGGCAGGGCTTCGAGCTGTTTGCGCAGGGCCACGGTCTGCGGGCCGGCTTTCCAGGCGTGCAGCACCTGGTTTTGCGCTTCGGCGCTTTGCAGGCCGGGCACCTGGTCGAACTGGAAGTCCACACCGGGTGAGACGATGAGGCGGTCGTACTTCAGTGTGTCGCCGCGCGCCAGGCGCACTTCTTTCCTGGCCGCGTCGATGGCGGTGGCCTCGTCGCGCACCACGCGCACGCCGTGCTTTTTCTGCAGCGCGTCGTAGCCGGTGGTGAGGTTCTCGATCTTTTCCGTGCCGCCGAGCACGAGGTTGCTCAGCGGGCAGGAGACAAACGCGGCTTCGCGCTCGACCAGCACCACCTCGATCTCGGGCGCCCATTGGCGGATGTACTTGGCGGCGGTGGCGCCACCGAAACCGCCGCCGATGACGACGACGCGGGCCTTGGGCGCGGACGAGACCGAGGCGCAGCCCGGCAGGGCCAGGGCGGCCACGGTGCCGCCGGCGGCGGCGAGGAAGTGGCGGCGTTGCAGCAGTTGCTTCATGGGAGGTCTCCTTGTTGTTATTTGGGTTGGCGCGCGAAGTGGGCGGCCAGGCGTTCGAGCTCGGCGTCGGTGTAGCCCTTGGCGTGCTGGTGCATCACGGTGGCGGGCAGCGTGCCTTGCTTGTAGGCCAGCAGCTTCTGCAGCAGCACGGTCTTGTCCTGCCCTGCAATGGCGGGAATCGCGCTGTTGCTCTTGCCGTCGGTGCCGTGGCAGGCCGCGCACGAGGCGGCCCAGGCGCGGGCCTGGAGGTCGGGCGCGGTCTGCGCCTGCGCGGCGCCGCCCAGCATCAGGGTGGCGGCGATGCCGAGGAGTCTCTTCTGGTTCATCGTGGTCTCTTGTTGTGATGGGTTCGTTCGTTCGTTCAGACGGCGGCCAGGGCCTGGTCGAGGTCGGCCAGCAGGTCGTCGATGTGTTCGATGCCGATGGACAGGCGCACCGCGTCTTCGGGCACGCCGGACTTGCCAGTTCCTCGGGCGAGAGCTGGCGGTGCGTGGTGGAGGCGGGGTGGGTGGCGAGCGATTTGGCGTCGCCGATGTTCACCAGGCGGGTGAAGAGTTGCAGCGCATCGAGGAAGCGCGCGCCGGCCGCGCGACCTTCGCCGGCGGCGGCTTTCACGCCGAAGGTGAGCAGGCCCGAGGCGTGGCCGCCCAGGTATTTCAGGGCGAGCGCGTGGTCCGGGTGGTTGGGCAGGCCGGCGTAGTTCACCCAGCCCACCTTGGCGTGCTGCTCCAGGTGCTTGCGCACGCGCAGCGTGTTGCTGTTGATGCGGTCCAGCCGCAGAGAGAGGGTTTCGATGCCTTGCAGGATCAGGAAGGCGTTGAAGGGCGAGATGGCCGCGCCGGTGTTGCGCAGCGGCACGACGCGCGCCCGCCCGATGTAGGCCGCCGGGCCCAGGGCCTCGGTGTAGACCACGCCGTGGTAGCTCGGGTCGGGTTCGTTCAGGCGCTTGAAGCGGGCCTTGTGCTCCGCCCAGGGGAACTTGCCGGAATCGATGATGGCGCCGCCGATGCTGGTGCCGTGGCCGCCGAGGTATTTGGTGAGCGACTGCACCACGATGTCGGCGCCGTGTTCGATCGGGCGCAACAGGTAGGGCGAGGCGACGGTGTTGTCCACGATCAGCGGCACGCCGTGCTTGTGCGCGATGGCGGCGACGGCCGCGATGTCGGTGATGTTGCCCTGTGGGTTGCCGATGGACTCGACGAAGATGGCTTTGGTGCGCGCGTCGATCAGCGGCTCGAAGCTGGCCGGGTCGCGGTGGTCGGCGAAGCGCGTGGTGATGCCGAACTGCGGCAGCGTGTGCGCGAAGAGGTTGTAGGTGCCGCCGTAGAGCGCGGTGCTGGAGACGATGTTGTCGCCCGACTCGGCGATGGTCTGGATGGCGTAGGTCACGGCAGCCTGGCCCGACGCCAGCGCCAGCGCGGCGATGCCGCCTTCGAGCGAGGCGATGCGCTGTTCCAGCACGTCCTGCGTCGGGTTCATGATGCGCGTGTAGATGTTGCCCGGCACCTTCAGGTCGAACAGGTCGGCGCCGTGCTGCGCGTTGTCGAAGGCGTAGGCGGCGGTCTGGTAGATCGGCACGGCCACGGCCTTGGTGGTCGGGTCGGGCTTGTAGCCGGCGTGCACCGAGCGGGTTTCGAATTTCCAGTGGGCGGACATGAGGGTCTTCTCCTTGTTGTGGTTGATCAGGCCGTGGCGAGCTCGCGCGAGGCTTGCACGGTGGCCGGGTGCGCGGGGCGAGGCAGGCCCAGGTGGTCGCGCAGGGTGCGGCCGGTGTATTCGGTGCGGAACAGGCCGCGCCGCTGCAGCTCGGGCACGACGAGCTGCGCGAAATCCTTCAGGCCGTGCGGCAGCGTGGGCGCGAGCACGTTGAAGCCGTCGGCCGCGCCGGTGGTGAACCAGTGTTCGAGCTGGTCGGCGATGGATTCGGGCGTGCCCACCACCGTCCAGTGGCCGCGCGCGCCGGCCACGCGCTCGTAGAGCTGGCGGATGCTCAGGCCTTCGCGGCGCGCGAGGCCGGCGAACAGTTCCTGGCGGCTTTGCCAGCCTTCGGTCACCGGCAGGCCTTGCGGGAAGGGGCCGTCCACCGGGTACTTCGAGAGGTCCACGTTGCCGAGGAAGGTGGAGAGCAGGCCGACGCCGAGCACCGGGTCGATGAGGGATTGCAGTTCCTCGAACTTCTCGCGCGCTTCGGCCTCGCTGCGGCCCACGAAGGGCGAGATGCCGGGCAGGATCTTCAGCGCGTCGGTGGAGCGGCCATACCCGGCCAGCTGGCCCTTGAGGCTGTTGTAGAACTTGCGCGCCTCGTCGGCCGTCTGCTGCGCGGTGAACACCACCTCGGCGCTGGCGGCGGCGAGGTCCTGCCCGTCGCCGGACGAACCGGCCTGCACCAGCACCGGGTGGCCTTGCGGCGAGCGCCGGGTCTGCAGGCCGCCGTGCACCTTGTAGTGCGCGCCGTCGTGCGCCACGCGGTGCAGCTTGGTGGGGTCGAAGAAGCGGTTGCGGGCCTTGTCTTCGATGAAGGCGTCGTCTTCCCAGGTGTTCCACAGGCCTTTGACGACCTGCACGTACTCGCGCGCGCGCTCGTAGCGCTGGGCGTGGGCGATCTGCTGGTCCAGCCCGAAGCTGCGGGCCTCGAAGTCGCTGCCGGAGGTGACGAGGTTCCAGCCCGCCCGGCCGCCGCTCAGCTGGTCGAGCGAGGCGTATTTGCGGGCCAGGTGGTAGGGGGGCAGGTAGGTGCTGGAGACCGTGGCCACCAGGCCGATGTGCGTGGTGTGCTGCGACAGCGCGGCCAGGGTGAGCAGCGGGTCCAGCGGGTACCAGAGCGCGTTCTTCGCCACCACCTCGTCGGGCGGGCCGGGCAGGCCCACGTTGTCGGCGAAGAAGATGGCGTCGAACTTCGCCGCCTCGGCCAGCTGCGTCCATTCGGTGAGCGCGGCGATCTGCCCGCCGGCCGAGGGCACCACGTCCGGGTGCCGCCAGGCGGCCAGGTGGTGGCCGGCGCCGAAGAAGAAGGCACCGAGGTGCATCTGGCGAGGGGTGGTCATGTCAGAACCCGGCGAGCACGGAGCCCTTGAACTCGGTCTGGATGAAAGCCTTGACCTCGGCCGACTGGTAGGCCTTCACGAGTTTGGCGACCCAGGGCTTGTCCTTGTCGGCTTCGCGCACGGCGATCAGGTTCACGTACGGGCTCTTGGCGTTTTCCTGGGCGATGGCGTCCTTGCCCGGGTTCAGGCCGGCGGAGAGCGCGTAGTTGGTGTTGATGGCCGAGGCGTCGAGGTCATCGAGCGAGCGCGGCAGTTGCGCGGCGTCGAGCTCCACGAACTTGAGCTTCTTGGGGTTGCTCACCACGTCCAGCGGCGTGGCCTTCAGGCCGGCTTCGGGCTTGAGCTTGATGAGGCCCTGGTCCTGCAGCACCAGCAGCACGCGCCCGCCGTTGGTGGGGTCGTTCGGAATGCCGACCTTGCCGCCTTCGGGCAGGTCTTTCAGGCTCTTGACCTTCTTGCTGTAGATGCCGATGGGGAAGTTCACCGTGTAGCCGACGGCGGTGAATTTGTAGCCGCGGTCCTTGATCTGGTTGTCCAGGTAGGGCTTGTGCTGGTAGCTGTTGGCGTCGAGGTCGCCGGCGGCGAGCGCGGCGTTGGGCTGCACGTAGTCGCTGAACTCGACGATCTGGATCTTCAGGCCGTCCTTCTCGGCGATCTTCTTAACCTGCTCGAAGATCTGCGCGTGCGGCCCGGCGGTGACGCCGATCTTGAGCGGCTTGTCCTGCGCGAGCGCGGGCGCGGCGAAGGCGGCGGCCAGCGTGAGGGCCAGGGTGGATTGCAGCAGTTGCCGTTTGTTGAACTTGTTGGTCATGATGAAAAGTCCTTGTGGGAAGTTGAAGTGGTGAGGGGTAGGGGAGGAAACGAAAGGGGGATCACTTGTGGCTGAGGCGGCGCACCAGCCAGTCGCCCAGGCTTTGCACGGCCTGCACGAAGACGATGAGCAGCAGCACCACGGCCAGCATCACCTCGGGCAGGAAGCGCTGGTAGCCGTAGCGGATGCCGAGGTCGCCCAGGCCGCCGCCGCCGATGGCGCCGGCCATGGCCGAGTAGCCGGTGAGGCTGACGAGGGTGATGGTGAAACCGGCCACGATGCCGGGGAAGGCCTCGGGCAGCAGCACCTTGAAGACGATCTGCGAGGTGGTGGCGCCCATGGCCTGCGCGGCCTCGACCAGCCCGCTGTCCACCTCGCGCAGCGAGGTTTCCACCAGGCGCGCGATGAAGGGCGCGGCGGCGATCGTCAGCGGCACCACGGCGGCGGCCGTGCCGATGGACGAGCCGGTGATGAGGCGCGTGAACGGGATGATCGCGACCAGCAGGATGATGAACGGCGTGGAGCGCACCGCGTTGACGATGCCGCCCACGGTGCGGTTGAAGGCCGCGTTCTGCAGCACGCCGCCGTGGTCGGTGAGGCGCAGCAGCACCCCCCAGCGGCACGCCGATGAGCGCGCCCACGAAGCCCGAGATGCCGACCATCACCAGCGTCTCCCAGAAGGAGAGCACGAAGAGGTCGAGCAGGGCCGGCGGGAACCAGGTTTGCAGCTGTTCAAGCATAGGCCACCTCCTGCACCTGCACGCCCACGCCACGCAGGTGGCCGATGGCGGCGGTGAGCTGTTCGCGCGCTCCGCTGGCGAGCACGGCGAGGGTGCCGAAAGGGTGGCCCTGCACCTCGTCGATCTGGCCGTGCACGATGTTCAGGTCGAGGCCGAAGCGGCGCACCAGGTCGGAGAGCAGGGGCTGGTCGGACTCGACGCCGGCGAACACCAGGCGCAGCAGGCTGGCCGGCGGCTGGCCCGGCGCGCCGAGCAGCGCGCGCACGCGCTCCAGCACGTTGGCCGGCAGTTCGCGCGGCACCACATCGTCGAGCAGGCTGCGCGTGACCTCGTGCGCCGGGTGGCTGAACACCTGCAGGGCCTCGCCCTGTTCGACGATCTGGCCGGCCTCCATCACCGCGAGGCGGTCGGCGACCTGTTTGATGACCTGCATCTGGTGCGTGATGAGCACGATGGTCAGGCCCAGCTCGCGGTTGATCTGCTGCAGCAGCGCGAGGATGGAGCGGGTGGTTTCGGGGTCGAGCGCGGAGGTGGCTTCGTCCGACAGCAGCACCTTGGGTTGGCTGGCCAGGGCGCGGGCAATGCCCACGCGCTGTTTCTGCCCGCCGCTGATCTGGGCCGGGTAGCGGTCGGCCAGCGCGCCCAGGCCCACGAGTTCGAGCAGCGGGTTCACGCGCGCGCGGATCTGGTGGCGCGAGAGGCCGGCGAGTTCGAGCGGCAACGCCACGTTGTCGAACACCGTGCGCGAGGTCAGCAGGTTGAAGTGCTGGAAGATCATGCCGATGTCGCGCCGGGCTTCGCGCAGGCCGGCGGCGTTCAGCGTGGTGAGGGAGCGGCCGGCGACCGTCACCGTGCCCTGGCTGGGCCGGTTGAGCAGGTTGATGGTGCGCACCAGCGAGCTCTTGCCCGCGCCGCTGCGCCCGATCACGCCGAAGACCTCACCGCCGCGGATCTGCAGGTCCACGCCGCGCAGGGCGTGCACCGGCCCTTTCGGGCCGCGGTAGGTCTGGTGGATGTTGTCGAGAAGGATCACGTCGGCGCCGGCCTTCAGAGCTTGGCGATCGACACTTCGGTCGACTTCACGAGCGCGACCACCTCGGAGCCGATCTGCAGGTCCAGGTCGTTCACCGAGCGGGTGGTGATGACGGAGGTGACGATGCCCCAGGGCGTTTCGACATCGACTTCGGAGACGACATCGCCCTTGATGATTTCCTTGACTTTGCCCTTGAACTGGTTGCGCACGTTGATGGCTTGGATGGACATGGTGTTTTCCTTGGTTTGAAGTGGAGGAGATGACTTAGATGGCCCAATGCCAGGCGGGGAACGCCGCGGAACCGGCTTCGCCGGGCCGCTGGCGTTGCCCCCCTTGGGGGGTGGCGCCGTAGGCGACGCGGGGGGGAGTTGTGTTCAACACGCGGTCGAGGATGCGTTTCTCGATCGCGGCGAAGGTGGCATCGCCGCGCGAACGCGGGCGGGCCAGCGGCACGCGCTCGTCGAGCGCGATGGCGCCGTCCTCGATCAGGATCACGCGGTCGGCCAGGGCCACGGCCTCCTGCACGTCGTGCGTGACGAGCAGGGCGGTGAAGCCGTGGCGTTTCCACAGGCCTTCGATGAGTTCGTGCATCTCGATGCGGGTGAGCGCGTCGAGCGCGCCCAGCGGCTCGTCGAGCAGCAGCAGCTGGGGCCGGTGCACCAGCGCGCGGGCCAGCGAGACGCGCTGGCGCTGGCCGCCCGAGAGCTTGGCCGGCCAGTCGTTCAGACGGTCGCCCAGGCCCACCTGGCCGAGCACGGCCTCGGCGTCGGCCCGGCGGTCCTTGGGCAGGCCCAGGGCCACGTTGTCGACCACGCGCTTCCAGGGCAGCAGGCGCGCGTCCTGGAACATGATGCGGGTGTCGTCGTGCAGGCCGTCCACGTTCTTGCCGTCGAGCAGCAGCTCGCCGCCGCTGGCCGGCTCCAGGCCGGCGATGAGGCGCAGCAGCGTGCTCTTGCCGCAGCCGCTGCGGCCCACGATGGCGACGAACTCGCCGGGTTCGATGGTGAGCTGGTTGTCGCGCAGCACCTCGCGCGCGCCGTAGCGCTTGCTCAGGTGGCGCAGCTGCACGCGCACGCCGTGGGTGTCGGTCTTCTCGCTCATGCGTTCACCCCTGCGGCTTGAACAGCGCCACGTCCACCGCGTTGACGCGGCGCGGCAGCAGCTTCTCGGCCAGGAAGGCGTCGGCGATCTTCTGCTGCTCGGTGATGTTCTGCGGCGTGACCGGGCGCACCGCGTAGCTGCGGCGGCCGTTGGCCTGTTCGACGATGGCCGCGTCCAGGCCCCAGAAGGGCGCGAGCAGGGCGGCGGCGTCCTTGGGGTTCTGCTTGACCCAGCGGCCGGTCTTCTCCAGCTCGGCGTAGATCACGCCGAGCACGTCGGGCCGGGCCTGGGCGAAGCGGGTGCTGGCCAGGTAGTAGCGCTGGTACGAGGCCAGGCCCGTGCCGTCGGCGAGCACGCGCGCGCCGGCCTGCTTCTGAGCGGCGGAGAGGAACGGGTCCCAGACCACCCAGGCGTCCACCGCGCCTTTCTCGAAGGCGGCGCGGCCATCGGCCGGCGTGAGGTAGGCGGGTTCGATGTCGGCGAAGGACAGGCCGGCTTTTTCCAGCGCGGCGATCAGCAGGTAGTGCGCGCCGGCGGCTTTGGCGAAGGCCACGCGCTTGCCCTTGAGCTCGGCCACGCTCTTGAGCGGCGAGTCCGCGCGCACCACGATGGCCTGGGCCGTGGGCGAAGGCGCTTCCTGCGCCACGAAGGTGAGCTGGGCGCCCGCGGCCTGGGCGAACACCGGCACGGTGTCGGCCACGTCGGCGCTGAAGTCCAGGTTGTCGAGGTTGAGCGCTTCGAGCAGCGGCAGGCCGCTGGTGAACTCGTGCCAGCTGAGCTTCACGCCCAGCGGCTCCAGGCGCTGTTCCAGCGTGCCCTGCAGGCGCAGCACGGCGATCAGCGTGGACGATTTCTGGTAACCCAGGCGCACGGCGCGCGGCGCGTTGCCCTGGGCCAGGGCGGCACCGGCGGCGAGGGAACCCAGGGCGCCCAGCGCGGCGCGGCGGTTGAAGAGGGAGTGCGTCATGGTGGTCGTTCTCGTTGGATGGGGTTCAGGGGTTCTGGTAACCGGGGTGCCAGCGCAGCCAGTAACGTTCGAGGCCGCGCGCGAAGACATCGGCCAGCTTGCCGAGCGCGGCGTAGAGCAGGATGCCGACGAGCACGATGTCGGTCTGCAGGAACTCGCGGGCGTTCATCGTGAGGTAGCCGATGCCGGCCTGCGCCGAGATGGTCTCGGCCACGATCAGGATCACCCACATCAGGCCGAGCGAGAAGCGCAGGCCGACCAGGATGGAGGACAGCGCGCCGGGCAGGATGATCTGCGTGTACAGGCCCCAACGCGAGAGGCCGTAGGTGCGGCCCATCTCGATCAGGCCCGGGTCCACGTTGCGGATGCCGTGGAAAGTGTTGAGGTAGATCGGGAAGAACACGGCCACTGCGATGAGGAAGAGCTTGCGCACCTCGTCGATGCCGAACCACAGGATCACCAGCGGGATCAGCGCGAGCGCCGGGATGTTGCGCACCATCTGGATGCTGGAGTCCAGCAGCGTTTCGAAGAAGCGCACCGAGCCGGTGAGCAGGCCCAGCGCCAGGCCCAGGCCGCCGCCGACGGCCAGGCCGATCAGGGCGCGGCCGGCGCTCACCTTCACATGGGTCCAGAGTTCGCCCGAGACGGCCAGTGTCCAGAACGCGGCGACCACGTCCAGCGGCGCGGGCAGCACGCGCGTGGACAACCAGCCCAGCGAGGACGAGAGCTGCCACAGCACCACCAGCAGCACTGGCACCAGCCAGGGCAGGAAGCGCTGCCAGAGGCCGCGCAGCAGCGGGCCGAGGAAGGCACCGGCGCCACGGCCGGGCAGCAGGCCCCAGCCGGGCGCGTCGATGGTGTCGGGCACCGGCGTCACCGGGGCCTCGCGGAGGGTTTGGGCCTGGGCCTGCGTCATGCGGCGCTCCCTTGTGGCGAATGGTCGGGTTCGAGGAACTCCAGCGGGTTGCCCGCGGGGTCGTTGACGAAGAAGCGCAGGTGGCCGGGCAGCGGACGGGTTTCGTCCAGCTCCAGCCCGGCGTCGAGCAGCTTGGCGCGAAAGCCGGGCAGGTTCTGCACTTCGAAGGCCAGGCGCGAAGGCGAGGGCGGCGGGGCCCAGTTCGGCACGGGCACGAGGTCCACGCGCTGCGAGGCGGCGTAGAAGCGCAGCGCGTTGCCGGTGCCGCCCAGGCGGAATTCCTTCAAGCCCAGCAGTTCGCCGTAGAAGTGCCGCACCAGCGACTGCTGGCCGGCGGGGAAGCCAAGCTGCACGTGGTGGATGGAATGGATGGTCATGGCAACTCCGTGACGCTTGCAGAGGTCTCTTCCAGAGACACCGCGGAACCGGCTTCGCCGGGCCGCTGGTGTTGCCCCCTGGAGGGGGTGGCGCGCAGCGCCGCAGGGGTGGGAACGAATACGTTGGCCACGGTTTCGCCGAACGGGCCGGTGAGCGCGGGGCCAGGCAGCTTCTCGCGCAGCTTGCGCGGCAGCAGCGGGAACACGAGTTCGGCGAAGCGGTAGGCTTCTTCGAGGTGCGGGTAGCCCGAGAAGATGAAGTTCTCCAGGCCCAGCTCGGCGTACTCCTGGATGCGCGCGGCCACGGTCTCGGGGTCGCCCACCAGGGCGGTGCCGGCACCGCCGCGCACCAGGCCTACGCCGGCCCACAGGTTGGGGCTGATCTCCAGGTCGGCGCGGGTGCGCTTGGCCCCACCGGCATGCAATGCGGCCATGCGGCGCTGGCCTTCGGAATCCATCTTGGCGAACGCGGCCTGCGCGCGGTTCACCACGTCGTCGTCGAGCTTGCTGATGAGCGCATCGGCGGCGGCCCAGGCCTCGGCGTCGGTCTCGCGCACGATCACGTGCAGGCGGATGCCGAACTTCACCGTGCGGCCGTGTTTCGCGGCGCGGGCGCGCACGTCGGCCACCTTCTTCGCCACCTCGGCCGGCGGCTCGCCCCAGGTGAGGTAGGTGTCCACCTGTTCGCCCGCGAGTTCGTGCGCGGCTTCCGAGGAACCGCCGAAGTACACCGGCGGGTGGGGGTGCTGCAGCGGCGGGAAGAACAGCTTGGCGCCTTTGACCTGCAGGTGCTGGCCGTCGAAGTCGTAGGTCTCGCCTTCGTGGCTGCGGGTGAGGATCTCGCGCCAGATGCGGATGAACTCGGCCGACTGCTCGTAGCGCTGCGCGTGGTCCAGAAACACGCCATCGCCTTCGAGCTCGGCGCGGTCGCCGCCGGTGACGAGGTTGATGAGCAGGCGGCCGTTGGAGAGGCGGTCGAAGCTGGCGGCCATGCGCGCGGCCAGCGCCGGCTGGTGCAGGCCGGGGCGCACGGCCACCAGGAACTTGAGCCGCTGCGTCACCGGCAGCAGGCTGGCGGCGACGACCCAGGGGTCTTCGCAGGAACGGCCGGTGGGAATCAACACGCCTTCGTAGCCCAGGCTGTCTGCCGCCTGCGCCACCTGCTTGAGGTAGTCGTGGTTGAGCTGCCGCCCGCCCTGCGCCGTGCCGAGGTAACGGCTGTCGCCGTGGGTAGGGATGAACCAGAAGATGTTGAGACCCATGACCGTGTTGCTCCTTAACTTGCGTTGACCGCAGCCTCGAGCACGTTGATCTTTTTGGGGATCAGCTTGAGGTTGAAGAAGGTGTCGGCGATGACCTGCTGTTCCTGCAGGATGGCCTTGGTGATCGGGCCGGTGCCGTAGACCTGGCGGGTCACCGAGCGGTCCACCACCGGCTTGGGCAGGCCCCACAGCGGCGCGAACTCGGCGGCCAGCGCGTCGCGGTTGGCGCTGCCCCACTGGTCGAGCTTGTTGATCTCCTCGATCACGATCTTGATCACGTCGGCGTTCTTCGCCGCGTAGTCCAGCGTGGAGAAGTAGTAGGCGCGGTTGTTCACCACGCCGGTGGCGTCGGCCAGGATGCGGCCGTTCAGGCCCACTTCGGCGGCGGCCAGGAACGGGTCCCAGATCACCCAGGCGTCCACGGCGCCTTTCTCGAAGGCGGCGCGCGCATCGGCCGGCGGCAGGAAGACGGACTGCACGTCCTCGTACTTCAGGCCGTTCTTCTCCAGCAGCTTGACCAGGAAGTAGTGCACGTTGGAGCCCTTGTTGTAGGCGACCTTCTTGCCCTTGAGATCGGCCACGCTCTTGATGGCCGAGTCCTTGGGCACGAGCACGGCTTCGGTGGCGGGGCGCGGCACGGTGGCGGCCACGTAGGCCAGCGGCGCGCCGGCGGCCTGCGCGAAGATGGGCGGGGCTTCGCCCACGTCGCCGAAGTCGATCGAGCCGACGTTGAGCGCTTCGAGCTGCACCGGGCCGGCGGTGAATTCGGTCCAGCTGATCTTCACGCCCAGGGGGGCGAGACGCTGTTCCAGCGTGCCCCGGCCTTTGAGCAGGCTGAGGAAACCTTTCTGGTGGCCGACGCGGAACACGCGGTTGGTCTGCTGGGCCTGCGCGGGCAGGCTGGGCAGTGAGGCGAGGGCGGCGGCGCCCACGCCCGAGAGGACGAAGCGGCGGCGGTTGGAGACATCGAAGGTCATGGCGGTGGTGTTCGTTGAAGGGGTCAGGACGCTGCGCGCTTTCGCGGCGGCGATGCTCCAGGAGGCCGCGGTGACGGCCAGCAGCTGGGCGATGTGGCGGCGCAGGTCGGCCGCACTGAAGGGCTTGGACATGGCGCAGGTCTCAGGGCTGGGCGACGACGACGGCTTCGTTGACCTTGATCGCCTTGGGGATCAGCTTGAGTTCGAAGAAGGTGTCGGCGATCTTTTGCTGGTCGGCGGCCACGGCGGGCGTGATCGGCTTGACGTTGAACTCGTAGCGCTGCAGCGCGAGTTCGACCACTTCGACCGGCAGGCCTTGCAGCGGCGCGATGAGTTCGGCGGCCTGGCGCAGGTTCTTCTTGAGCCAGATGCCTTGCGCCACGGAGTCCTCGAACAGGGCTTCGATCACCTTGGGGTTCTTGCTGACGAAGTTGCGCGCGCCCAGGTAGTACTGGTAGTTGTTGACCACGTTGCCCGTGCCGTCGGCCAGCACGCGGGCGCCGGTGGCTTTTTCGGCGGCGGCCTGGAACGGGTCCC
The DNA here is from genome assembly GCF_042697355.1 of Hydrogenophaga sp. UC242_50. NCBI lineage: Bacteria > Pseudomonadati > Pseudomonadota > Betaproteobacteria > Burkholderiales > Comamonadaceae > Hydrogenophaga > Hydrogenophaga sp. UC242_50. The sequence continues at coordinate 3,907,187 of NZ_CP170553.1, read as the reverse complement.
AGATCACCCAGGCGTCCACGTTCTTGCTTTCGAAGGCGGCGCGGCCATCGGCCGGGGCGAGGTAGACCGGCGTGATGTCGGTGATCTTCAGGCCGTGTTTTTCCAGTTGCTTCACCAGCAGGTAGTGCACGTTGCTGCCCTTGTTGAGCGCGACCTTCTTGCCCTTGAGGTCGGCGACCGACTTGATGGGCGAGTCCTTGGTGACGAGGATGGCTTCGGCGCGCGGCGCGGCCGGGTCGTAGCCGAAGTAGACGAACTGCGCGCCGGCGGCCTGCGCGAAGATGGGCGGGGCTTCACCCACGTAGCCCACGTCCACCGCGCCGACGTTGAGGCCTTCGAGCAGCTGCGGGCCGGCCGGGAACTCGACCCACTTCACGCCGAAGCCCAGCGGGGCGAGCTTCTTCTCCAGCGTGCCTTGCGCCTTCTGCAGCACGAACAGGCTGGCCGACTTCTGGTAGCCGATGCGCAGCTCGCCCTTGGTCTGCGCTTTCGCTTCGGGCACCGGCAGCAACAGCAGGGCCAGGCCGAAGGCGGCGATGACGAAGACCAGGAAGCCGATGGCCCATTGCTTCAGGCGGCTGAAACGCGTGGGCTCGACCGGCACGCCGGCCTCGGGGTGGTGTTGAAACAGTTCACTCATGATCAATTCCTCTGTCTGTGACGAAGGCGCAGGCAACGGCCGTCAAGGCCACCCGCGCGGTGGCTGAAAAAAACGAATGGGGATGCGGGCGAGATCGGCCGGGTGGTCCCGGCTCGCGGCGGCTCAGACGCTACATCGCACCTGGGCGAACGGCACGGGCGCGAACCCGGCCGTGACCGGCATTCGCAGGCCTTCGTGGAGGAGGGTGTTCACGGCGTCGTCCAGCCGGTCACCGATTTCGGTGCCGACGTGGTACTGGCCTTCGGTGTCCTTCGGGATCTGCGCATCGGTGGCGTAGACCCCGGGGAGGATGTGCCGCGCCGCGAGCGACTGCAGCACGGGGCGCAGCGCGTAGTCGAGCGCGAGCATGTGGTGCGGGCTGCCGCCGGTGGCGCAGCGGCAGCACCACCTTGCCCTTGAGGGCGGATTGCGGCAGCAGGTCCAGGAAGACCTTGAGCACGCCGCTGTAGGCGGCCTTGTAGACCGGGGTGCGCCACGACCACGGCGCGCGCGGTCTCCACCTGGCTCAGCGCGGAGCGGATGGACTTGTGGCCCACGTCCGCCAGCAGCAGGGCCTGGGGAGACAGGTCCCGGATGTGCAGGCGTTCGATCAGCGCGTGGCGCAGGCCCAGCCGTTGGGACACCGCATCGAGCAGCGCCGCCGAGCGCGAGTGCTCGGACGGGCTGCCTGCGATCAAGAGAATGGACACGGTGTGTTTCCCTGAAGGGTCGTTCGTTCTTGTGGGTGGCAGCGCGAAGGCTTCTTCTTACTTCTTGGTGTAGATCTGGTCGAAGCTGCCACCGTCGGCGAAGTGCACCTTGGCCGCTTTGTCCCAGCCGCCGAAGGCGTCTTCGATCTTGAACAGGTTGAGCTTGGGCAGCTGCTTGGCGTACTTGGCCTGGGCCTTGGCCGAGGTCGGGCGGTAGAAGTGCTTGCCGATGATGTCCTGCGCCTCTTCGGTGTACAGGAACTCCAGGTAGGCCTGGGCCACGGCGCGCGTGCCCTTCTTGTCCACGTTCTTGTCCACGACCGTCACGGCGGGCTCGGCCAGGATGGACAGCGAGGGGTAGACGAAGTCCACCTTGTTGCCGAATTCCTTCTCCAGCAGGTAGGCCTCGTTTTCCCAGGAGATGAACACGTCGCCCTGGTTGCGCTGCGCGAAGGTGATGGACGAGCCGCGCGCGCCGGTGTCGAGCACGGGCACGTTGGCGTACAGCTTGCCCACGAACTCCTTGGCCTTGTCGTCGCTGCCGTACTTGCGCTTGGCGAATTCCCAGGCGGCCAGGTAGTTCCAGCGCGCGCCGCCGGAGGTCTTGGGGTTGGGGGTGATGACCTTGACGTCGGGGCGGATCAGGTCGTCCCAGTCCTTGATGTTCTTGGGGTTGCCCGCGCGGGTCACCAGCACGATGGTGGAGGTGTAGGGCGAGCTGTTGAGCGGCAGGCGCTTCTGCCAGTCCTTGGGGATCCAGTTGCCGTTGTCGTGCAGGGCGTCGGTGTCACCGGCCAGGGCCAGGGTGGCGACGTCGGCGTCCAGGCCGTCGATGATGGAGCGGGCCTGCTTGCCCGAGCCGCCGTGGCTTTGCTTGATGGTCACGTCCTGACCGGTCTTGGCCTTCCAGGCCTTGGCGAAGGCGGCGTTGTACTCGACGTAGAGCTCGCGCGTCGGGTCGTACGACACGTTGAGCAGCGTCACCGGCGCCGGCTGGGCCACGGCGGAAAGCGCGCTGGCGGTGAGGGCGGTGGCGGCGAAGGCCTGGATCAGTTGGCGGCGGGTGGTCATGTCGTTCCTCATGGGGATGCGTTGAAGGGATGCCGGATGATCCTTTCAAAGCCACGGATAAGGAACGAATGGTTTTTTGGTTGTTTATTACTTAAACATCTGAGCCGGTTTTTCCTTCCGCCGGGCCGCGCCGGAGCGCGCGAAAGCCCTGGCGGACGCGCTCGACCAGGGCCTGCTCCAGCGTGGAGGCCGGGAAGTGGGGGTTGCGCACCATGAAGACCTGGGTCGACGGCGCCTTGCGCACCGGGCGGAAGGCCAGCCGGTCGTGCGGCCAGGCGCGCGCGGTCAGGCTGTCGACCACCGCCACGCCCGCGCCGGCCGCCGCCAGCGCGCAGGCCACCTGGCCCGAGCGCACCTCGATGCGCTGACGGCCCGGGTCGATCGCGCGCGGGTAGGCCTGGGCCACCATGCGGCCCTGCGGCGTGTCGGGGCTGAAGGCGATCAGCGGCTCCTTCACGATCTCGCGCAGCGAGACCGCGCTTTCCTGCTCGAAGCGGTGGCCTTTCTGGAACACGCAACTGAGCGACCACGAACCGATGGCTTCGGTGACCAGGGGCGGGTGGTCGATGGGCAGGCTGCTGAAGCCCACGTCGGCCTCGCCGATGGAGAGCAGGCGCACCATCTCGCGCACCAGCTGCGATTCCACATAGAAGCGCGAGTCCGGGTAGCGGGCCGAGAGCGAGGACACCGCCTCGGGAATGATTTCCAGCAGCAGGCTGGGCGTCGCCAGCACGCGCACGGCCAGGCCGCCGCCGGACTTCAGGGCCTGGGCTCGCGCGTCGATGCGCTGCACGCCCCGGTAGACCTGCTCCACCTCGGCGTACAGCGCGTGGGCCTCGGGCGTGGGCTTGAGCCGGCCCTTGCCGCGCTCGAACAGGCTCACGCCGAGCTGCAGCTCGATGTGGCCGATCATGCGGCTGATGCCGGGTTGCGAGACGTGCAGCAGCCGGGCCGCGTCGGCGGTGGATCCGGTCAACATGGTGGCTCGGAACACCTCAATCTGTCGCAGGTTCATGGCCTTCCTTCCAATCGATAACAGCATGTTATTGCATGCCATCGAATTGGTATTTGCCTGTTAGGGGGTCCGTTTCTACGATGCCGGCTTCCGACACCGATCCTGGAGACAACACATGACCTCGCCTTCCGCTTCTTCCTCGCCCCTCGTCCGCCGCCGCACGCTGCTCTCGGGCGCCGCCGCCCTGGGCTGTGCCGCCGCCGTCTGCGCACAGGGCGTGCTCGCGCAGTCGGCCTGGCCTTCGCGCCCCGTGCGCATCATCGTGCCCTTCGCCCCCGGTGGCGGTGCCGACAGCTCGGCGCGCGTGCTGGCCGAGCTGTTCGCCGCCCAGCTGGGCCAGGGCGTGATCGTGGAGAACAAGCCCGGCGCGGGCAGCGCCGTGGGCGTGAACGCCGCCGCGCAGAGCAAGGACGGCCACACCCTGCTGATGGGCAGCAACAGCATGGTGATCAATCCCTCGCTGATCCCCAACATCGGCTACGACGTGGCGCGCGATTTCGACGCCGTGGGCATGGTCTCGGCCCAGCCGCTGGTGCTGGTGGTGCCGGCCAACTCGCCGCTCAAGAGCTTCGCCGACGTGGTCGCCGAAGCGAAGGCCAAGCCCGGCCAGCTCATGGCGGGCAACAGCGGCAACGGCACGCTGGCCCACCTGGCTTCGGAAATCTTCGCCAGCCAGACCGGCACCACGATCACCCCCGTGCCCTACAAGGGTGAGAGCGCGCTCATGCCCGACCTGATGGGCGGCCTGGTCTCGCTGGGCTTCCTGAACCTGCCCAGCGTGATCGCGAACATCCGCTCGGGCCGCCTGCGCGCGCTGGCCGTGTCCTCGCCGAAGGAAGTGCCGGAGCTGCCGGGCGTGCCCACCTTCCGCTCGCTCAACCAGCCCAGCCTGGAAGTGCAGGGCTGGGCCGCGCTGTTCGCGCCCAAGGACTCGATCCCCGCCGACGGCCTGACCAAGCTCGAGAAGCTGCTGGCCCAGGCGCTGGCCTCGGACGCGGTGAAGAGCCGCTTCGCCACGCTGGCCGTGTCGCCGGTGAGCCAGAGCCGCGCGGAGACCGTGAAGTTCATGAAGGCCGAGACCGAGCGCTACGCCGCCGTGATCAAGGCGCGTGGCATCAAGGCGGAGTGAACGTGAGCCCTGCCAACGGACGGGCACCGATGACGGTGGATGTGCTGGTGTGCGGCGGCGGTGTCGCCGGCACCATGGCGGCCGTGGCCGCGGCGCGCCAGGGCGCTTCGGTGCTGCTGGTGGAGCGCTACGGCTTCCTGGGCGGCAACGCCACCGGCGGGGCCGTGGCCCAGTTCAACAGCTGGCAGACCGAGAACGGCCGCCGCGTGATCGCCGGGCTGCGCCAGCGAGGTGGTGGAGCGGTTGCGCGCCTACCAGGCGGCCGGCGAGCACGAGGTCTTCGTGATGTCCACCGGCCACCGCATGGACCGGGTGGAGTACGCGCCCGAGGTGCTCAAGCTGGTGCTCGACGACCTCGTGACCGAAGCCGGCGTGCAGCCCATGCTGCACGCCCAGGTGTGCGACGTGGTGCGCGAAGGCGATCGCATCCAGGCCGTGCGCCTGCTCACCAAGAGCGGCGTGATCGAGGTGAACCCGCGCGTGGTGATCGACACCTCGGGCGACATCGACGTGCTGCACCGCGCGGGCGCGGACTTCCTGGAGCTGGACGCGGGCGATGCCCTGCAGCCGGCCACCATGATGTTCCGCTTTGGCCCGATCGACTTCGCGCGCTTCGACGCGCTGGCGCCGGCCGAGGTGCAGGCCCTGGCGCGCCAGGGTTATGAAAGCGGCGAGCTGGCGCGGGCCGCGCTGCACTCGTCGCGCGACCCGTACTCCCACGACGGCTGGTTCAACATCAGCCGCCTGGGGCATCGACGCCACCGACGCCAGCGCGCTCAGCCGCGCCGAGATCGACGGCCGCCGCCAGGCCTGGAAGGCCGCGGCCTACCTGCGCCGCGCCGTGCCCGGCTGCGAGGGCGGCCGCCTGCAGGCCTTCGCCACCCAGGTCGGCATCCGCGAGACGCGGCGCGTGCAGGGCGACCACGTGCTCACCGCCGAGGAGTTGCTGCAGCCCACGAGCTTCGCCGACGGCATCGCCTGTGGCGCCTACCCGATCGACATCCACCCCGCCGCGGGCGGCGAGCTGATCTATTCGGGCCTGGGCGAAGACCACGCATACCAGATTCCCTACCGCAGCCTGATCCCCACCGGCCTGTCGAACGCGCTGGTGGCGGGGCGCGGCATCTCGGCCACGCACGCGGCGCTGGCCGCCATCCGCGTGATGACGATCTCGATGGCGGTCGGCCAGGCGGCCGGCACCGCCGCCGCCATGGCCTGCCAGGCCGAGGGCGCGCCCGACGTGCGCGCGGTGGACGCGGCGGCGCTGCGCGCCAGCCTGGTCGCGCAGGGTTCCCTGGTGGGCGGTTGAGCGTGCGCATCGATGGCCGCACCGAGCTGATCGCCCTCATCGGCCACCCGACCCACACGGTCAAGTCGCCGATGATCTACAACCCGCATTTCGAAGCAGTCGGCATCAACGCCCTGGTGATGCCCATGGACTGCCGGCCCGAGTATTTCAGCGTGCTGATGCGCGGCCTGTTCGCGCTGGAGAACACGCGCGGCGCGCTCATCACCATGCCGCACAAGGTCGCCACCCTGGCGCTGCTGGACGAGGCCAGCGTGGCCGTGAAGGTGGCGGGCTCCTGCAACGCGGTCAAACGCACCGAGGACGGCCGCCTGGTGGGCGACATGTTCGACGGCGAAGGCTTCGTGCGCGGCGTGCGCCGCAAGGGGCTGCCGCTGGCGGGCGCGAGCGCGCTGGTGGTGGGCAGCGGCGGCGTGGGCTGCGCCATCGCGGCCTCGCTGGCCGGCGCGGGCGTTGCGCACGCTGGCCTTGTTCGACGCGAACGCCGCCTCGGCCCAGGCCCTGGCCGATCGCTTGCGCCAGCACCACCCGGCGTTGCGGGTGCGTGTGGGCAGCAAGGACCCCCAAGGCTTCGACCTCGTGGTCAACGCCACGCCGCTGGGCATGAACGCGGGCGACCCCTTGCCGCTGGACGTGGACCGCCTCTCGCCCGACACGCTGGTGGGCGAGGTGGTGATGAAAGCCGAGATGACGTCGCTGCTGCAGGCCGCGCGGGCCCGGGGCTGCCCGGTGCAGATCGGCACCGACATGCTGTTCGAGCAGATCCCGGCCTACCTGGAATTCTTCGGCCTGCCCACGGCGACGGCGGACCAGCTGCGCGCGACCGCGCGGCTGGCCTACTGAGGCCCGCCGCTCACGCGCGGGCGGCGTGCTGGTAGCCGGTGCGCAGCAGCGGGGTGAGGGCGCCGAAGCGCGGCCACTCCAGCAGCACACCTTGCGCTTGCAGCAGCCGCTGGAAGTCCTGCAGCAGCTCCGGCTTGGCGCGCACCGCGCGCGGTGGCTCGGCCCGTTGCAAGGCGAAGGCGGCGAGCGAGCCGGCGGCTTCGCCGATGCTCCATTCGGTGGCGTGTTCGCGGTAGGCGCCGTTGGTGACGCGCGTGGTGCCGAGGTTCTTGCAGGCCGGCAGCAGGTTGTCCACCCGCTGCGGCAGCAGGGCGCCCAGCGGGATCTGGAACGGGTACGCGTCGATGTCCACCGTGTTGCGCCCGCGCGTGCTGGGGTGCAGGTCGATGCGGTAGGCACCGATGCCCACGCTGTCGAAGAAGCGCTCCGCGCCGTCCTGCCCCGGCCGCGCGGCCACGCCGATGTGCTGTTCGAGCACGGTGAACTCGGCCTGGATGCGCCGGCCTTCGCGCCAGTAGACCTGCTGGGCCATGCCGTCTTCGGTGCCCAGCACGTCGCCGCGCAGGCGCAGGCCCGGGTAGCCCACGCCGCCGTCGTGGCGCGGGGCCTCGGTCTGCATCCAGTAGAAGAAGCCCAGGCTGAACTGCTTGGCCTGCCGCAGCGCGTGCTGCTCCTCGGCCTCGGACACGCCGATCAGCGGCTTCTCCCAATAGTCCATCTGCGGCCAGTTGGCCAGCGTGATGTCGCTCTCGTAGGCCCCCGGCTGGAAGTGGCCGCGCCAGGCGATGCGGCGCGCGTGCCAGAGGTCGTACACGCCGGGCGCGTCGGTGTCGCCCGCGAACAGGGCGCGGGTGCGCGGCTGGTGGGTGACGAAGTCCGACAGCGTCCAGCTGTACTGGGCGTTGGGCCAGCAGTCGAGCTGCAGGGTGCGGAAGCGCTCGTAACCTTCGGGTTGGTCGATCACGTGGTGCTCGCCCGGGCGGTGCTCCATGGCGAAGCACCAGGTCACGGCCTGCTGGTCCATGGGGTCGGCCTGCGCCAGGGCATGGGGCTCCTGCGTGGCCGACTGCGCCTCGGCGCCCAGCACGTGTTCCACGCCGGCCTGTTGCAGCAGCTCGCCGGTTTCGGTGGCGTCGATGAACAGCGGCGCCTGCAGCACGCTCTCGCGGCCCGTTCGCAGGTCGCGCAGTTCCAGCGCCCTGAGCCGGTCGCCTTCGCTGTGCGCGCGTTGCACGCGGTGCTGGCGCAGCACGCGCAACCGGCCATCGTGTTCCCAGGGCGCGAGCAGTTCGTCGATCACCTTCGCGGCCACCCAGGGCTCGTGGCACAGGGTGCTCACATTGCCCTGACCGGGGTTGAGGCACAGCGCGCGCCGGGCCTCGGGGGTGAGGGGCAGGTGCAGGCGGTAGTGCTCGCGGATGGCGCGGCGCAGCTGCGCGTAGCTCTGCGAGGCCTGCAGCGATTCGATCCAGGGGTACTCGTCGGGCGGCACGGCCTGAGCCGTGAGCTGCCCGCCGAGCCACTGCATCGCCTCCACCAGCACCACGCGCCGGCCCAGCCGCAGCGCGGCCAGCGCCGCCGACACCCCACCCAGGCCACCACCGACGATGGCGACCTCCGTTGTCCAACCGCCTGCCACCACCGCCATGCTCATTCCACCTTGATGCCCATGCGGCGGATCGCTTCGCCGTAGCGCTGCGTGTCCGAGCCGATCAGTTTCTGGAACTCGGCCGGCGTGCCGCCGCCGGACTCCAGGCCCAGACCGCTCAGGCGCTCGCGCAGCTCGGGCTGTTGCAGCGCGGCGTTGAGCTCGCGGTTCAGGCGCTCCACCACGGCGGCGGGGGTGCCCGCCGGCGCCAGCACGCCGAACCAGCCGATCACCTCGAAGTCGCGGATGCCTTGTTCGATCACCGTGGGCACGTCGGGCAGCGCGGTGCTGCGGGTGCGGGTGGTCACGGCCAGCGCGCGCAGCTTGCCCGACTGGATGTGGGGCAGGGCGCTGGAGGGAATCTCGAAGCCGACCTGCACCTCGCCCGAGAGCAGCGCGGTGAGCGCCGGGCCGGAGCCTCGGTAGGGCACCTGGACCATGTCGGTGCCGGTGTCCTTCTTCAGGAACTCGGCCGCCAGCGCGGTGGTGGTCGCGCCACCGCCGCCGGCGGCGTAGTTCAGCGTGCCGGGCGCCTTGCGCGCGGCGTCGAGCAGTTCGCTGAGCGATTTCCAGGGCTGGGCGGCCGGGACCACGACCACCACCGGCGTGGCCGCGAGCTTGATCACCGGGGTGAAGGCCTTGATCGGGTCGTAGCGCAGCGTGGGGTAGAGCGCGCCGCTGCCGGCGTGGCCGCTGGTCACCAGCAGCAGGGTGTGGCCGTCGGGCGTGGCCGAGGCCACCGCGGCGGCGGCGATGGTGCCGCCCGCGCCGGGCTTGTTGTCGACGACCACGGGCTGGCCGAGCGCGCCGGTGAGTTTCTGCGAGATGGCGCGCGCCAGGATGTCGGCCGAGCCGCCGGCGGCGAAGCCCACGGTGAGGGTGACGGGCTTGCTGGGCCAGGCCGCTGGTGCCTGGGCCTGGGCCAGCAGGGCGGTCGAGCACAGCGCGGTGGCGAGGGCGGTGCGCGCCAGGGCGCGCCGGTGAAGCTTGAACATGTCTTGTCTCCTGAATGAATCCCGGTGTTCGGGCCGAGTGGGGGGATGCTAGGAGGGCCGCTCCATACGATCCAATACTTTTCCGCCAGTTCTGAATAACACGGGGTTATGCGTGGGCGACAATGCGGCCCATGAACCTGCGTCAGATCGAGGTGTTCCGCGCCGTCATGACCACCGGCTCCACCACCGAGGCCGCGCGGCTGCTGCACGTCTCGCAGCCGGGCATCAGCCGCCTGGTGCGCCACCTGGAGCTGCAGCTGGGCGTGGCCCTGTTCGAGCGCCGCAGCGGCCGGCTGGTGCCCACGGCCGAGGCGCGCGAGCTGCAGGAGGAAATCGAGAAGGTCTACCGGGGCGTGCAGCACGTGCGCGACGTGGCGGCTCACCTGCGCTTCGGCACGCGCACCACGTTGCGCGTGCTCTCCAGCGCCAACACCGCACTGCAGCTGGTGCCGCGCTGCATCGCCGCGCTGGTCGGCCAGGCCACCACCGCGCGCGTGCTGTTCGAGTCGCTGCCCACGCGCGAGATCGTCAAGCTGCTGGTGACGGAGGAGGCCGACGTTGCGCATCTCCAGCGCGCCGCTGGACCACCCGGCGCTGGACATCGAGGAGATCGGCCGCTGGGAGCTGCTCTGCGCCTTGCCCGCCGACCATGCGCTGCTGAAGAGGGCCAAGCCGTCGTTGGCCGAGGTGCTGGCCGGCCGCCTCGTGGTCTACAGCCCGGAGGCACCGCAAAGCGCGGTGATCGACCACTGGATCGAATCGCACGGCGTGGCGCGCAACGTGGCGGCCGAGGTGCGCTCGGGCCTGGCCGCGTGTTCGGTGGCGGCCACCGGCGCGGCCGTGGCCTTCGTGGACGACCTCTCGGCCCGCGCCCACCGGCCCGAAGGCCTGGTGTTCACGGCGCTGCCGGGTTCACCCACGTTTCCGATCTTCGCGGTGCGCAACCGGCACCGTCCGCTCTCGCGCCTGGGCACCGCGTTCCTGCAGATCGCGCGCGAGCAGCTGGAGGCCCTGCGCGCGGCGCCCCTGCCGCTGCACAAGGCCGCGCTGCGCTGAAGGACGTTCAGGCCGCCGCGATCGGCAGGCCCACGAGCTTTTCGAGTTCGGCGTGGTCCAGGCCCTCGACCTTGTCGATCAGCTTCAGACCTTGCGGCGTGCACGCCAGCGTGGCGAGGTCGCTGTAGATGCGCTTGACGCAGCCGATGCCGGTGAGCGGGTAGCTGCACTGCGCCACCACCTTGCTCGCGCCCTGCTTGGTGAGCAGGTCCATCATCACCCAGGTCTGCTTGGCGCCGATGGCCAGGTCCATCGCGCCGCCCACGGCCGGGATGGAGCCCGCTTCGCCGGTGCTCCAGTTGGCGAGGTCGCCGGTGGCCGAGACCTGGAAGGCGCCGAGCACGCAGATGTCCAGGTGGCCGCCACGCATCATGGCGAAGCTGTCGGCGTGGTGGAAGAACACGCCGCCGGGCAGCAGCGTCACCGGCTGCTTGCCGGCGTTGATCAGGTCGTAGTCTTCCTCGCCCGCGGCCGGCGCCGGGCCCATGCCCAGGATGCCGTTCTCGCTGTGCAGCACCACCTCGATGCCCGGGGGCAGGTGGTTCGCGACCAGCGTGGGCTGGCCGATGCCCAGGTTCACGTAGGCGCCGTCGTGGATGTCCTGCGCCACGCGGCGCGCGAGTTCGTCTTTGGTTCTTCTCGTGTAGCTCATGCGGCCTCCTTGAAACCACCGGCCTGCGTGCGCACGCGGGGGATCTGCACGATGGCGCTCACGTGGATGCCGGGCGTTACCACCCCTTCGGGGTCGAAGCTGCCGAGTTCGGCGATCCCGTAGACGCTGGCGATGGTGCGCTTCGCGGCGGTGGCGATCACCGGGCCGAAGTTGCGCGCGGCCTTTCGGTAAGTGAGGTTGCCCCAGCGGTCGCCGCGCTCGGCCTTGATGAGCGCCACGTCGCCGAAGATCGGGTACTCCAGCACATAGGGCTTGCCGTTGATCACGCGCGTTTCCTTCGCGCTGCCGTCGGCGTTCTTCGCGAGTTCGGTGCCGAAGCCGGTGGGCGTGAAGAAGGCGCCGATGCCGGCGCCGGCGGCGCGCAGGCGCTCGGCCAGGTTGCCTTGCGGCACCAGCTCGAGTTCGAGCTGGCCGCTGCGGTAGAGCGCGTCGAACACATGGCTGTCGGCCTGGCGCGGGAAGCTGCAGATGACCTTGCGCACGCGCCCGGCCTTGAGCAGCGCGGCCAGGCCGGTGTCGCCGTTGCCGGCGTTGTTGTTGACCACGGTGAGCTCGCGCGCGCCCTGGTCGATCAGGCCGTCGATGAGTTCACCGGGAATGCCAGCGGTGCCGAAACCACCGATGAGCACGGTGGCGCCGTCTTCGATGCCGGTGAGCGCCTCGGCGACCGAGGCGGCGATCTTGTTGATCACGGAAGTTCTCCTTCAGGGGGTGCCCGCGCATTTTGTCAGCGAAAGGCCCGCCATTTCGTGTCCACATTTCCCTCTGCGGAAAACTGATTTTCAGGTGACCCGAAAGGCACCCGGGCCCGGATAGGCTGCGATCATCGCGGGGAACGACGCATCAAGATAGGGACAAAAAGGCATGAAATCATTCGTCTACCAGAACCTGCCGGCGCGCGTGGTCTTCGGTGCCGGCTCGCTGGCCCAGCTGCCGCGCGAAATGGACGCCCTGGGCGCGGCGCGCGCGCTGGTGCTCAGCACGCCCGAGCAACGCGCCTCGGCCGAACGCGTGGCCGAACTGCTCGGCGCGCGCGCCGCCGGCATCTTCGACCGCGCGGTGATGCACGTGCCGATCGAGACCGCGCGCGAAGCCCGCGAGGTGGCGCGCCAGCTGGGCGCGGACTGCGCCGTGGCCATCGGCGGCGGCTCCACCACCGGCCTGGGCAAGGCCATCGCGCTCGACTCGGGCCTGCCCATCGTCGCCATCCCCACCACCTACGCGGGCTCGGAGATGACGCCCATCTACGGCATCACCGAAGCCGGCCTGAAGAAAACCGGCAAGGACCCGCGCGTGCTGCCGCGCACGGTGATCTACGACCCCGAACTCTCTTTGGGCCTGCCCGTGGCAATGAGCGTGACCAGCGGCATCAACGCCATCGCGCACGCGGCCGAAGGCCTGTACGCGACCGACGCCAACCCCATCATCGACCTCATGGCCGAAGAGGGCATCGCCGCGCTGGGCCGCGCGCTGCCGCGCATCCGCGCGCAGCCGGCGGACGCCGAGGCGCGGTCCGACGCACTGTACGGCGCCTGGCTCTGCGGCACCGTGCTCGGCGCGGTGGGCATGGCCCTGCACCACAAGCTCTGCCACACCCTGGGCGGCAGCTTCAACCTGCCGCACGCCGAGACGCACACCATCGTGCTGCCGCACGCCCTGGCCTACAACGCGGCGGCGGCCCCGCAAGCCATGGAACGCATCCGCCGCGCCCTGGGCGGCGCGAGCGCGGCGCAGGCGGTGCACGACCTCGCCAAGGCCAACGGCGCGCCGGTGGCGCTGAAGGATATCGGCATGAAGGCACAAGACCTGGACAAGGCCTGCGAGATCGCGATGAGCAACCAGTACCCGAACCCGAGGCCGCTGGAGGCGGGGGCGATCCGGCGCTTGCTGCAGGATGCGTTCGAGGGCACGCGGCCTTCCTGAGGCTAGCGCTGGCCCTGCGCCAGCAGATCCACATACGCCCCACACACCAGCTGCGAGGGCGCGATGCCGAGGTCGGTCATCAGCCGGTGCGCTTCGCGCACGCCGGCTTCCAGCGGTTCGCCGTCTTCGAGCACCACCTCCAGTTCGAGGAAGTCGCCCAGGCCTTGCACCTTGTCGAGGTGGATGCGGGTGCGCCCCAGCAGGTACAGCGTGCGGTCCTTGATGACGCGGCCGATCTCGCCGTGCGCCAGCGCGAGGGCTTCGCGCAGGCTGGCCGGGCTGGCGGTGGGTGAGCGCACGTAGAACGATTCCTTGGGGCCTTGCCGGTCGGTGCGGCGGTAGAAGATCAGCTCGCCTTCCGTTTCTGAAAACACGCGCAGCTTGAGGCGGCCGTTGTCGCAGCGGAAGAAAGTGTCGTCCTGCGCGATGGCGATGGGGCCGTGGTCGGCCATGGCGGCGGCCTTGGCGGCGACGGCGCTGAAGTTGTCCAGGCGGGCTTTGATCTCGACGTTTCTCGGCATGGTGGGGGCGATGGCGGGGTGGTCAGGCCGCGGCCTGGGGTGGTGCAAGGAGTTTGCGCATCAAGGCGTTCGGGATGATGACACCCGCGCGCACGGGAAAGCGCTGCTCCACGACCTCGAACCCGAAGCGGGCGAAGAAGGGCTGCGCGGTTCGGCTGACGTCCGCCGTGAGTTCGGTGAGGCCCTGGCGGGCCGCCTCTTCGTGAATGCGCTCCATGAGGCGGCGGCCCACCCCCTGGCGAGGAAAGTCGGCGGACACGAAGAAGTGATCGATGTAGCCGCTGGGTTGCAGGTCCGCGTAGCCGGCGATCACGCCATCGACCTCGGCCACGAAGGGCCGAAGGCGGCGCATCTTGATGGCCCACGGCCCCGGGTCCTGCCGGTCCGGCGCCCAGGCCTGGACCTGCTCGGGCGTGTAGTCGCGCGAAGCCACGCGGTGGATGGCCTCGCGGTGCACGCGGTAGAGGGCCGCTTCGTCGCCGGGCTGGAAAGGGCGGATGTTCATCGTTCGATGGCGCTCTGAGAGACGGTCAGTAGACGGAGAAGCGGCCCGTCCACTTGCGCTCGTAGTCCATCTTCTCGAAGTGCGCGGCCATGAAGTCGATGAAGGTGCGCACCTTGGCGCTGAGGTGCTTGCGGCTGGGGTAGGCCAGGTTGACGGTGAGGCGGGGCAGATCCCAGTCGTCGAGCATGGGCACCAGGCGGCCGGCGACGATGTCGTCGTAGACGATGTAGCTGGGCTGGACCAGGATGCCCATGCCGTCGAGCGCGGCGGCGCGCAGGATCTGGCCGTCGTTGCTCTCCAGCAGGCCCTTCACGTTGACGGTCTGCTGCTCGTCGCCGCGCGTGAAGCGCAGTTCGTTGGGGTTGTTGGCGTGCGTGTAGATCAGCAGCTTGTGCCGGTGCAGGTCGTCGATGGTGCGCGGCACGCCGTGGCGCGACAGGTAGGCTGGCGACGCCGTGAGGATGCGCCGCGTGCCCGCGAGCCGGCGGATGGTGATGTTGGAGTCGGGCTCGTATTCGCGGTTGCGGATCGCCACATCGATGTTGTTGTCGATGATGTCCAGGTAGCGGTTGGCCGCCTCCACGTGCACCGACACATTGGGGTAGCGCTCGGTGTACTCGCGCAGCAGCGGCGCGATGTGGTGCATGGAGAACGAGAGCGAGGCGGTGACGCGCAGCACGCCGGTGGGGTTGAGCGCGGCCGCGTTCACGGTGGACTCGGCGTCGCGCAGGTCGGCCAGGATGGCGCGCGAGCGCTGGAAGAACTCCTGCCCCGTGTCGGTGAGGTAGAGGCGGCGCGTGTTGCGCTCCACCAGGCGCACGCCCAGGCGCGTCTCCAGCGCGGCCAGGTGGCGGCTCGCGCTGGCGTTGGACAAATTGAGCAGCTCGGCCGCGCGGCTCAGGCTGCCGGTCTCGGCCACCTGCACGAACAGTTCGATCTCGGTCCAGCGGTCCATGGTCTCCTCTTTGTTGCGCCTGACGAAAAAGTCATTTTTGTCTCAGGTCTTTTTCGGGGTCTCCCAAGGCCGTACATTGTGCCGGCACTCCCGGAGACCACGCTTGAGAAACCTCGACCAGTACAACATCACCCAGGCGGTGCTCGCGCGCATGGCGAACACGCCAGACCCGCGCCTCAAACAGATCATGACCAGCCTGGTGCAGCACCTGCACGCCTTCGCGCGCGAAGTGAAGCTGACCGAGGCCGAGTGGAAGGCCGGCATCGACTTCCTCACCGCCACCGGCCACAAATGCACCAACCAGCGGCAGGAATTCATCCTGCTCTCGGACGTGCTCGGCCTGTCCATGCTGACGGTGGCGCAGAACAACGACAAGCCCGCCGGCTGCACCGAGGCCACGGTGTTCGGGCCCTTCCACGTGGAAGGCGCGCCGCACTACGAGCACGGCGCCGACGTGGCCAACGGCGCGGCCGGCACGCCCTGCCTGGTGCGCGGCAGCGTGCGCGGGCTCGACGGCACGCCGGTGGCCGATGCCGTGATCGACGTGTGGCAGGCCGACGCCGACGGCATGTACGACGTGCAGCGCACCGACCTGCCCGAGGCCCAGGGCCGGGGCGTGCTGCGCAGCGGCCCCGACGGGCGTTTCCACTTCCAGAGCGTGGTGGCCGAGCCGTACCCGATTCCCGACGACGGCCCGGTGGGCGACATGCTGCGCGCCACCGGCCGCCACCCCTGGCGCCCGGCGCACCTGCATTTCATGATCCAGGCGCCCGGCTACGAAACGCTGGTGACGCACGTGTTCCGCGACGGTGGCGAGTACCTCGACTCGGATGTGGTGTTCGGCGTGCGCCAGTCCCTGGTGGCCGACTGGGTGCGGCAGCCCGATGGCACCCACACGCTGGACTTCGACTTCGTGCTCAACCGGGCCCAGCCCGCCACCGCCGCACGCGCCACATGATCAAACACATCGTCATGTGGAACGTGCACGGCGAGACCGCCGTGGCCAAGGCGCACAACGCGCAGCGGCTCAAACGCGCCTTCGAAGGCCTGCGCGAGCAGATCCCCGGCCTGCTGCGGCTGGAGATCGGCCTGGACGAAAGCGGCGTGGACTACGCCTGCGACGCCGTGCTCTACGCCGAATTCGAGTCGCGCCAGGCCCTCGACGACTACGCCCACCACCCCGCGCACACCCGCGTGCGCCACGAACTGGAGGGCGTGCGCACCGCGCGCCACCAGGTCGACTTCGAAACCCTTTGAATCACCGCAACCCCCCGAGGAGACAAGCCATGATCGAACAACAACTCAAAGACGAACTGCTGATCCGGCAGATGGTGGAGCGCTGGGCCGTGTGGCGCGACGCCGGCGACTGGGAGCGCTTCGCCACCGTGTGGCACCCCCGGGGCGTGATGATGGCGCACCTGGTTCCAGGGACCGTTCGCCGACTTCATCCGCGTCACGCAGGAAGGCTGGGCCAAGGGCGTGAGCATCCTGCACTTCCTGGGCGGCTCGGCGATCGAGGTGGCGGGCGACCGCGCCATCGCGCAGACCAAGATGACCATCTCGCAGCGCGGCATGGTCGACGGCGCCAACGGCCCCGTGATGTGCGACGTGGTCTGCACCGGCCGCTTCTACGACTTCGTGGTGCGCGAAAAAGGCGAGTGGAAGCTGCTGCACCGCCAGCCCATCTACGAAAAAGACCGCATCGACCCGATCGATTCCACCGCCGTGCTCGCGCTCGACCAGGAATCCCTGGCCAGGATGCCCGAGGGCTACCGCCACCTGGCCTACATCCAGACCCGCATCGGCTACACGGTGAAGATGGACATGCCCATGCTCAAGGGCCTCGAGGTGGACGAGCTCTACCGCCGTGGCGCGCGCTGGCTGGCCGGCGGCGAGCTGGAGCGCGAAGTGAACCCGGGCTGAGTTTCATGCGGCGGGCGCGGGCCGCTGTCCAACCGCGTCAGACACCACAACAAGGAGACAAGACATGAACGCACTCGATCCGACGTGCGGGGGACCGGCTTCGCCGCTTCGCCGCCAACTGCTCGCCGCCGTGCCGGCCGCCGCCCTCGCTTCCCTGGCCCCGGCCGCCGCCTGGGCGCAGGCCGACTACCCCAACCGGCCCCTGCGCGTGATCGTGCCGCAACCGCCCGGTGGTGGCTTCGACTTCGTGGGCCGCGCGCTCGCCGACCGCCTCGCCCAGCCGCTCGGCCAGCCCGTGGTGGTGGAGAACCGCACCGGCTCGGGCACCGTGGTGGGCACCGACGCCGCCGCCAAGGCCGCGCCCGACGGCTACACCCTGCTCACCGGCTCGGTGTCGAACATGGTCCTGAACATGGGCCTGTACAAGAACCTCTCGTACGACAGCCTCAAGGACTTCGAACCCGTGGGCCTGGCCGTGAGCTACAGCTACACGCTGCTCGGCCGCAACAGCCTGCCGTTCAACAACCTGGCCGGCCTGGTGGCCTACGCCAAGGCCAACCCCGGCAAGCTCACCTACGCCTCGGCCGGCAACGGCTCGGGCCAGCACGTCATCGCCGCCGCGCTCTGGAGCCTGGCGGGCGTGGACATCGTGCACGTGCCCTACCGGGGCGCGCAGCCGGCGTACGCCGACCTGCTCGGCGACCGCGTGGACCTGTTCTTCGACCTCACGCCCACCACCCGCGCGCACGTGGACACCGGCAAGCTCAAGGCCATCGCGGTCTCCAGCGCCGAACGCAACCCCATGCAGCCCACGGTGCAGACCATCAACGAGTCCGGCACCGTCAAGCTGGAGCTGGAATCGTGGTTCGGTTACTTCGCGCCCAGCAGGACCCCGCCCGAGGTGCTGGCGCGGCTGCGCACCGAACTGGCGAAAATCATCGCCACGCCCGAGCTTCAGGAAACCTTCCGCAAGGCGGGCGGTTCGCCCATGAAAATCAGCGTGGCCGACACCAAGACCATGCTGGCACGGGACGTGCAGCGCTGGACCGGCCTCATCAGGGCCGCCAACATCAGTTTGGACTGAGTTTTCCTTCTTCTACTTTCTGCCTCACACCATGACCCTCGACGCGTTAGCCCTCGACCAGATCTTCCTCAAGGCGCGCACCGCCAACACCTTCCTCGACAAGCCCGTGCCCGACGAGCTGCTCAAGCAGGTGTACGACATTGCCCGCATGGGGCCGACCTCGATGAACACGCAGCCGGCGCGCTACGTGTTCCTCAAGACGCCCGAGGCGCGCGCGCGCCTGCTGCCCGCGCTCTCGCCGGGCAACCTCGACAAGACGCGCGTGGCACCGGTCACGGTCATCGTGTGTGCCGACACCCGCTTCCACGAGTTCATGCCCCAGGTGTGGCACCGTGAAGGCGCGAAGGAAAACTTCGAGAGCAACCCCGCGCTGAGCGAAGCCACGGCCACCCGCAACAGCACGCTGGGCGGGGCGTACTTCATCATCGCGGCGCGCGCGCTGGGTCTGGACTGCGGACCCATGAGCGGCGTGGACCTGGCCAAGGTGAACGCCGAGTTCTTCCCCGACGGGCGCTGGCGCGCGAACTTCCTGATCAACCTCGGGTACGGGGATGGCAAGGTGTTCGACCGCAATGCTCGCTTGAGTTTCGAGCAGGCTTGTCAGGTGCTTTGAGCGCGGCGGTCGTCGCGCACGGGATCAATGCGCCCGCAGTGTCATGCTGAAAAATCCGACGACCGCTGCATTGAAGCGGGCATGAAACTCGACCCGATCGAAACCTGGAGCGCTGGTGCAAATGGGGGGTGCGATCGACGCCAGCGCGCTGCTGCACGGTGCCAGGAAGTCAAAGTGTCCGGCCTTGGGGACAAGGTGGTACTCCGGTGCCTGCGGCAATGCGAGCCGCACCGCTTCGGCGTAGCGCGGATGTGGAAGGATGGCATCGTCCTCGGCGCGCCAGAGCTGCACGGGGACCTTGACGTTCTTGAGCCCATCGGGTGCGAAGCTGAAGCCGAGCGCTGGTGCGGCCACCACTGCGGCCTTGATCCGAGGGTCCGCCGCGTTGGCGATGGCGGACGCGGCGGGCGGGGTGACGTTGCTGCCGCCGTTTTTCGCCAGGAGCTGGCATGCAAAGTCGCCGGGGTATTGGCGGCACACCGGTTCGATCTTTGAAAAGTCGGGCACCCCACCGATGTTCGCGAGCGTGGTGAAGCCGCCGGCGGAGAAGCCAAACATGCCGACGCGCGCCGGGTCGATCGCCGCACGACCATCCCAGCTCGCCAGCATGTGATCGATCACCCGGCTGATCTGTCGGGGCCGGTCCATGATGTCGACGGCGCGACTCTGATCCGCGTAGTTGTCGCCCGTGTGCGTGACGGCCGCCACCACGAAGCCGGCGTCGGCCAGCGCCATGGCCGTATCGAAGTGCCCGAGAAACGAGCCGCCAGTGCCATGCGAGATCAACACCAGCGGCAGTGCCTTGCCTTGCACCGGCCCTTTGACGGCCACGCTCATCGTTGTCGGGCCCATCGCCACGGGCAGGACCGCGGCCGAACTCGGGTACCAGATGCCGATTTCGAGTGGCTTGCCGTCCGGGTCCGCGGCGAATCCATGCTGAAAACCGGCGGCGTGGGCGCAGGCACCGGTCAGCGCCAGGGTGAGGACCA
The DNA here is from genome assembly GCF_042697355.1 of Hydrogenophaga sp. UC242_50. Lineage (NCBI taxonomy): Bacteria > Pseudomonadati > Pseudomonadota > Betaproteobacteria > Burkholderiales > Comamonadaceae > Hydrogenophaga > Hydrogenophaga sp. UC242_50. The sequence continues at coordinate 3,887,588 of NZ_CP170553.1, read as the reverse complement.
CGGAGAACCGTTTTGTGTTGAGCGTTTTCATGTGGCGCGAGCCTCGGTTGGAATGACGTTCGCGATTATCTGGACGGGGCGTCCACGGGTCTCGCGTCTTGCGACGAAGTGCGGATTCTCTTCGCCAAACACCCTCGGTGCTGCGCCAGCGGAACCAGCGCAGTCCATCAGGTGCGCATGTCCAGCCCTCGTCAGGCCTCGAACACCTCTCCCTGCTTCTGCATCCAGTCCACCGGCATCGAATTCGTTCCCCAGTGGTGCAGCCGCCCGGCGGCCTCGCCCAGGTTCCAGAGGTGCCGCAGCTGCAGGAACAGCGGCAATGCCGCCAGGTCCGCCTCGCTCACCTCGCCGCCGCCTTCGCGGTAGCCGCGCAGGTAGTGCGTCCAGCGCTCGCGCAGGGTGTCGTCGGGCTCCTTGAGGTTTTTGCGGACCATGTGCGACCAGGGCAGCACGCTCAGGTCGTAGGCCAGGAAGCCGGGGCCGGCATCGTCGAAGTCGAAGAACACCGTCTTGCGGGTGCCGGCCGCGTCGGTGTGCACGTGGTTGTTGAAACCGTGCGTGTCGCCGTGGCAGACGACGCGCGTGAGCCCGCCTTCGGCGGCGGCCAGCTCGTCCAGCAGGCGGTGCACCACCTGGCTGTAGGTTTCGAGCAAACCGGCGTCCAGGTCCGGGTAGGCCTGCAGGTAGCCCAGGGTTCGGCCGGCGAGGTGGTGGCCGTCCAGCGTATAGCGGCTGGGCGGGCCTGCGTATTCGCGAGCCACCCCGTGGATGTGGGCCAGCGTGCGGCCGGTCAGCTCGATGTCTTCCAGTGTGTCGGGGACGGTGCCTTCGGCATGGCGGAACAGCGCCAGCGCGCGCGGCCCTTCCGGGAACTGAAGCGGGATGTGCGTTTGCCCGTCCGCCGTGAGCATCGGCGCGGCCACGCCCACGCCTTGGGCGTTCAGGTGCATGAGCAGCGAGGCTTCGAATTCGACGTTGAAGTCGCCGCGCGGGCGGATGGAATAGAGGCGCGCCACGCAGCGGCTGCCGTCGGTGGACCGCAGGGCGTAGTTGTCGTTCAGGCCCCGGCGGATCAGGTGGCATTGCCGCACCTCCAGCCCGTGGTGCCGCGCCACCCAGCGCGCGATGGAGGAGGGGGCTGTGGTCGTGTGGGTGGGGATCAGGTCGGGATCGTGGGCCATGGCGCATTGTCTGCGCGGGGCGGCGCCTCGCAAAGCACCCGTCGCTGCACGATGAAGCAGAATGCAAGGCGCCAGAGCAGTCAGCACTTCACCAGCTTGCCGATGCGGGAGAACACCCCATGAAAACACCAGCGATCCTGTTTTTCCTTGCACTTTCGTTGCCGCTCACCGCAACGGCTTGCCCGATTGGTATGCAGTTCAACGGGAATGGCTGCAGTCCGCCGTACCAATACAGCATGGACGACTGGATCCGTCAGCAAAGAGACTACGTGGATTCCCTCGGGCCGAAGGGGCCTCCCGCTCAAGGCCTCACGCTGGAGGAAAGCCGCGCCTTGCAAAAAGGACTGGCGGAGCAGGAAAAAGAGCAACAGGAAAAACGGCGGGCGCATGCCAAAGGCCTATGGCATGTGGAGACGAAAGCCACGCCCGAGGGCAACCTGTGCGCGGCGGTGTTTTCCAAATACAAGCTCGACGAAGGTGGCGTCGTGACCATCGTGGGGTTCCAGAAGCCCAAGACCGATGCATGGCTGATTTTTCAGGGTGCAGGGCTGCCCAAACCCCAGAAAGTCGAGAAATTGAGAATCACCCTTCAGCAAGACGACGAACCTGCCCAGACCCTTCAGGTATTCAATTACAGGGAGTCCAGGGAGGTGGGCACGGTGATGTTCGCTGTGCCCGGGCTGGCTGCGGCGCTCGATGGCATGCGCGATCAACAGAGCTTCAAACTGTCGTTGGATGGGAAAACGCTGATGGGCATTCAATGGACGGGCGGCGCGGCGGTGATTGAGAAACTCAGGCAGTGCGCGAAGTGATTCCGATGGCAGTGGTTGGTCGGCGACAGGCTTTTTTAGGCCGTTCCTGCGGGGCAACGATGGCTCTTTTCTGCCATAAGCAGGCATTCGTGGAGAACGTTTATGGGGTGGTTTTGGATCGTGCTCGGCGCTTCCCTCCCATGGGTTGGATGGGATGCTCTCGGGTCACTTGTCACTCGCCAGTTGACGAGACGTGAAGTGGCGGAGAGGGTGTTCGGACCGGGTGCTCCAGATCTGTCCGAGCAGGCGGAGCACTACGCTAGAACCCGAGCGCTGATTCAAGGCTCATCGCTCGCGCAACTGATGGCGATTGTTTTCTGTATCGCCGGTTTGGCTGCCATCGTCTTCGGCATTGCGCTGTTGCTCGAATGAAACCGAACACGCTCGTCCGCTGTGGCAGGCATGTCCTGGAAACGGAGGCCGCAGGGCGCAATCGGCGTGCCTGTGTCAGGGCGCTGCAGCGGCCTTGAGCGGGGAGGACGCCATGAACTGGGTGGCGATGCGTTCGGCCAGCAGGTTCAAGGCGCCGCGGTAGACCGCGTCGACACGCTCGGGCTCGCCCATCAAGACCTCGAACGAGGGGATGTTCGCGGTGTCGGGGGCCATGATCGCCCAGTCCTTGTTGGGTCGGGCATCCACCCCGTAGTAGATCGTGGTGCTGAACGGGTTTTCGGCACCGCTGCGCAGAAAGGAGTGCGCGTCGACGTTGACCTTGGGCGCGAAGCCCATGGTCCCCATGTCGGAGAAGAAGCCCATGGTGTCGAACTGCAGTTGCATGCCGATGTCTTCATCGAACACCAGGGCTTCGAGGTCCACCCCATCCGGGTCGGCCGGGTCGCGGTGTTCAGGCTCGATCAGCCGAACCTGGTAGCCCGCCGCGCGCAGCCGGTCGGCCACCAGCTTGCTGAGGTAGGCCCCGTAAGCGGGCTGGCGAGACTTCGTGAGGGCGGTGAAAGCGCGGGTCTTGTCGCGTGAGTCGGCCCATGCGCCCGCAGAGGCTATCGGGAAGATGAAGACGGCGGCTGTGCGGCTGGTGAGCGTGTACTCGATGGGATCGGCAGCGGGAACGAGGGCGACGCTGCGCACCGGAAAGGTGTCGGCCGCGCGGGCCACGAAGGAGGTGGCGAAAAGGGCCGCGATCAGCAGGGCACGAAGCAGGCGCATGGTAGAGAAGGGGTAGAAAGGAGAAAGGTTCTCCGGGGTGTGGCCGATGGCGGCCATTCTATGCAGGCGGCCTGTGTTCGAAGGAGTCTTGCGTTGCTGCGCAGGCGTATGTCCTGGTCTGCGGCCCGGAAGAAAGGGCTTGCTGCGGACCGCTCGTCGAACGTCCAGTTGCAGCTGATCTGACAATGAAACAGTCCGCTGCACCTGCGGGGATTGGCATAAAGTCTTTTCCGCTCACGAAAAAGGTGAGCCGGGTGTGAGAACCTGTATATCCACGGCAGAGGCCGTAAATACCGACAAGGAATGCGGCCTCTGTCGATCCAGACCGATGTTTTTTTGGCGGCCTGGACGGGAGGCCGCGAGGCCTACCGGTTTTCCGTGGATCCCGGTTCTCACCCCGTTCAGGCCGCCGCCCTTATCCAGGGCGGCGGCTGTTCACCAACGAACAGGGAAGCCACCACATGCCCCGGCTGCAGCACAAGCAACAGAGACTCGCCGTCTTGTTTGACGCGGAAAACGTCTCCTACACACTCACCCGTCCCATCCTGCTGCGCGCCGCGAGTTATGGCGTGCTGGCGGTCAAGCGCGCGTATGCGGACTGGTCCCGGCCGGGCATGAGCCGCTGCAAGAACGTGCTGCTGCACAACGCGATCGAGCCGGTGCAACTCTTTCCCTACGCCATGGGCAAGAACGCCGCCGACATCGTGCTCAGCCTGGACGCGATGTCGCTGGCGAACACGGGCCAGTTCGACGGGGTGTGCCTCGCGTCGTCGGACAGCGACCTCACACCACTGGCCTTCTGCCTGCGGCGCGAGGGTCTGCGCGTTTACGGCTTTGGCGCGCGCCAGACGCCGCGGGCCTTCGTGGCGGCGTGCAACAGCTTCATCTACACGGAGTCGATCGCCATCGCGGCCTGAGCCTGCCCGCTCGTTCGTTCGTTCGTTGATTCAGGCCGCGCGCCGGGCCATCAGGGCCCACACGCCCGCCGCCGTCAGCAGCGAGCCGCCCGCGAGGTGAAAGCGCCGCTGCGCGCGCGGCGAGGTGAGCACCCGGCGCGCCGAGGCCGCGAACACGGCGTACAGCGTGGCGTTGAGCGTGCGCCAGCACCACGAAGGTGATCGCCAGCACCCACAGCTGCGGGGCCACCGGCACCGAGGGGCTGATGAACTGGGGCAGGAAGGCCACGAAGAACACGATGCCTTTGGGGTTGAGCGCGGTCACCAGGTAGGTGTTGGCGAACAGGCGCCAGCGCGATTGCGGCGCGGGTGGGGCGGCCAGTTCGGTGGACGAGATGCCCGCGCGCAGCAGCTTGACGCCCAGGTAGATGAGGTACAGGCCGCCGGCCCATTTGATGAGGGTGAACCAGAAGGCCGAGGTGGCGAGCAGCGCGCCCAGGCCGAGCAGCGAGACCGCCAGCGCGGTGGAGTCGCCCAGCGCCACGGCCGCCACCAGCGGCACGTTGGCGCGCCGGCCGTGGGCCATGGAGTAGCTGATGACGGTGAGGATGGTCGGGCCGGGAATGATCAGCATGACGGCCGATGCGGCGACGAAGGCGAGCCAGAGTTCGATGGGCATGGAAGCGTTCCGGTTGGTCCGAGCGTGGTTTAGCCGAGGGTGGTGTCGCTCTGGGCGTGGGCGTCGCCCATGTAGAGCTTGAGGATGGGGCCTTCGCCGTCGTGTTCCCACACGCGGCCACGGATGAGGAATTGCCGGCCACCCAGGCGGACCAGGTCGCCCTGGGCCGGTTGCACCGAGTGGCCTTGCCAGAAGGCGGGCACGGTGATGGGGGTGCGGCGGATCCAGGCCTGGTCTTCCGCGCTGAACACCAGGACCGTGCGCAAGCTCGATGGGCTCATGGGTGTCTCCTTGGGCTGGCTGGCTTTGGGGGGCCGATGAACGGGAGCTTAGCGCAAGCGGGCGGGCCGGGGTGAGCAAAAAAGACATGGTTTCCCCACACAAGACGGCCCCGGGGGCGTCGATACAGCAGACATCTGTCCACACATTCAAGGTATCCGCCATGCGCGTCAACTCTCCCGTTACCCAGCGTGAATACGAGTTCCCCGACAATGCCACGCTGATGTCGACCACCGACACCCAGAGCCACATCACCTACGCCAACGCAGCGTTCGTGGACGTGAGCGGTTTCACGCTGGAGGAGATCCAGCGCCAGCCGCACAACCTGGTGCGGCACCCGGACATGCCCAAGGAGGCGTTCGCCGACATGTGGGCCACGCTCAAGGGCGGTGAGCCCTGGACGGCCCTGGTGAAGAACCGCCGCAAGAACGGTGACCATTACTGGGTGCGGGCCAACGCCACGCCGGTGATCCGCAACGGCCAGACCGTGGGCTACATGTCGGTGCGCACCAAGGCCAGCCGCGAAGAGATTGCCGGCGCCGAGCGGCTCTACGCCGACATGCGCGAGGGCCGCGCCCGCCACCTGAAGCTGCACAAGGGCCTGCTGCTGCGCACCGGGCTGATGGGGCTGACGACCGTGTTCAAGACCATGGGCGTGCGCAGCCGCATCCGCCTGCCGCTGGCGGTGTTGCTGGCCGCTCTTGCTGGCGGCGCCTGGGCGCTGGGGCTGCATGGCATGGAGTGGGCGCAGTTCGCCGGCCTGTCCGCCGTGGGCGTGGGCCTGGCGGGCTGGTTCCTCGAATCACAGCTGGCCGGCCCGCTGGAGTACCTGCGCGAGCAGGCCCTGCGCGTGCGCACGGGCGACACCCACAAGGTGGCGCATATGGACCGGGTGGACGAAATCGGCATGACCATGCGCACCATCAGCCAGCTGGGCCTGATGTTCCGCTGGTTGATCGACGACGTGAGCCAGCAGGTGCTGACGGTGCAGACGGCGGTGACGGAGATCGCCCAGGGCAACAACGACCTGAGCCAGCGCACCGAGCAGGCGGCGTCCAGCCTGCAGCAGACGGCGGCGTCCATGGAGCAGATGACCGCCACCGTGCGCCAGAACGCCGAGACCTCCAGCCAGGCCAACCAGCTCTCGGGCACGGCCAGCGACGCGGCTTCGCGCGGCGGCCATGCGGTGTCCCAGGTGGTGCACACCATGAGCGAGATCACCGAGAGCTCGCGCAAGATCAGCGACATCATCGGCGTGATCGACGGCATCGCCTTCCAGACCAACATCCTGGCGTTGAACGCGGCGGTGGAAGCCGCTCGGGCCGGTGAGCAGGGTCGGGGCTTCGCGGTGGTGGCCGGTGAGGTGCGCAGCCTGGCGCAGCGCAGCGCCGAGGCGGCCAAGGAAATCAAGCAGCTGATCGGCGCCAGCGCGGGCAAGGTGGAGGCCGGCACGCGACTGGTGGACGACGCGGGCAAGACGATGGACGAGATCGTGCAGCAGGTGCAGCGCGTGTCGGACCTCATCAGCGAGATCAGCGCGGCCACGATCGAGCAGAGCGGCGGCATCCAGCAGGTGAGCCAGGCCGTGGGCCACCTCGACCAGGTGACGCAGCAGAACTCGGCCCTGGTGGAGCAGGGTGCCGCCGCCTCACAAAGCCTGCAGCAGCAGACGAAGCGGCTGGTGGAGGCGGTGAGCGTGTTCCGCTGAAACCGGCGCCGTCATGCCTCCTCGACCCGCGTGGTGATGCGCAGGCCGGTGGCGGCTTCATCAAAGTCCTCCAGGGACAGCAGGCCGGTGCACGGCCGGGCGCCGCTCGGCAAGGGCTCGCCGGCCGCCAGTTTCTTCACCAGGGCCCAGGCCGCGAGGGTGGGCACATAGGGCCCGTGGCCCTCGGTAGCGATCAGTTCCCAGGTGCGCGCGATGGGTTGGTCGCGGTGGTCCACCCCTTTGGCCCGCACGTGCATGGCCCCGGCATCGCTGCCCCAGGTCTTGAACAGGTCCGCCGCGCGGGTGAGCAGCCTGGCGTGGGCCGACCAGTCGCGCACCAGGCCCAGGCGCCGGGCCAGCGCCATGAGGTTCATGCCCCGGTGCAGGAAGGCCAGTTCCAGGCCCGCGCCGAACCGCACCGTGGGTGCGCCCGGGTAGCGCGCGGGGAGGAGGCTCAGGTCGGGCACCTCACAGGGTGAGAGCAGCCGCGCCCCGACCGGTGCGCCATACCGATGGCGGTACGACCGCCCCCAGCCGAGTTCGCTGCGGCCGTCGGCGTGCGCGATGGTTTGCCCGCAATAGCTCAGGATGCCTTGCACGGTGGAGAGCCCACGCTCGGTGCGGTTGCCCGGGCTGATGCCGATGTCGATGGAGCGCACCAGCGCCATGCCTCGGCTGAGGTGGTCCGCGGCCGCAGCCGACAGCGCGGGGACGGAGCTGGCGCCGCTGAGCACCAGCACACCGGCCGCTTTGGCCGAGGCGTCCAGGGCGCCGATGCCGGCGACGAAGTCACGGCCGTCGGCCAGATCGATGTAGTGCGTGCCGTGGCGGATGCAGGTCTCGGCCACGTGGTGGTTCTGGCCCTGGAAGGGGCCCGAGGTGTGCACCACCACATCCGGGGTCCACTGCGCCAGGGTCTGTTCGAGAGAGGGGGTATGGACGTCCAGCGCCGCGGCATGAAGCTCCGCGGCGGCGGAGGCCTGGAGCGTTTGAACCAGGGCTTGCGCGGAGGCCGCGTGCCGGCCAGCGACCACGATGCTCAGGCCTTCAAGCCGCGCCAGGCGCTCGACGAGGCGGCTGCCGAAGAAGCCGTATCCCCCTGTCACCAACACCCGGTAGCCGCTGTGCATACCGGAGTCTAGTGCGGGCGCAGGTTCAGTGGGCCGGGGGCGCGAGCACCAGGTGGCGTTGCACCCACCAGCCGATGGCGCGGGGCAGTTCGGACCAGTGCCAGGTGCTGGGCTGGCACTGCACGCAGTTGGCGCCGGGGTCGTCGAAGCTCAACACGTCGAAGTCGGTGTGGGCGAGCGCGAGTTCGCGGCTGAGCATGCAGCCGCTGGCGCGGTCGATGCGGGCGTCCAGGACTGCCAGGGCCGGGGGCGATTGCTGCGCGCGCCGCAGGGCGGCGACGGGGTCAACCGTCCAGTAGATCTGGGTGCTGCGCACCCAGTCGCCGACGAGGCCCCGCACCGTGTCCAGGTATTCGCCACGCGGGCAGACCACCAGCACCTGCAGGGGCTGGGTGTCGAGCGGCGCGGGGAGGGAAACGGTCATCTCAGGCTCCTGTCGGCTGGACGCGAGAAGCCGCGCCGCCATGCAGAGACTGTGCAGCGCATCGGGGGCGCGTGCCTGCGGGGAAAACTGGACGGTGCGGGGCGGAATCACCCGCAAGCCCAGGGCGCCTGTGCGAAAGTCCTCAGTCGTCTTCGGCGCTGATCAGGCCTTCGCGGATGGCCAGGCGCACGAGCGCGGGCAGGTCGCTCACGCCGAGCTTGGCCATGAGCCGGCTGCGGTAGGACTCGACCGTCTTGGGCGAGAGGTGCAGCTGTTCGCCGATGGCCACGCTGGTCAGGCCGCGCACCACGAGCAGGATGACCTGCTGTTCGCGCGCCGAGAGCGATTCGATGCTGCTGGGCGGGGCGTCGCCCATGAGCCCTTCGACCGCCAGTTCGGCCACGCCGATGCCCAGGTACTTGCGGCCCTCGCTCACCGCCGCCACCGCGTCGATCACGTCCCGCGAAGGCGAGCCCTTGAGCACGTAGCCGAAGGCGCCCAGGCGCATCGCTTCGGCCACGTGCCTGGGCTGGGCCGACATGGTCAGCAGGATGGTGCGGGTGCTGAGTTTGCGCCGCTGCAGCTGTTCGAGCAGTTCGAAGCCGGAGCGGTGGGACAGGTGCAGGTCGAGCAGCAGCACGGTGGGCACCAGGCGCACGATGTCCGCGAGCGCGGGGGTGGGCTGATCCGATTCGCCGACCACGTGGTGCCCGGCGCCTTCGAGCACCGCGCGCAGGCCGTCCCTCATCATCGCGTGGTCGTCTACCAGGTATATGTCGCTCATGGCAGTCTCAAGGTGGCGCAATCAGGGTCTTGCGGGTGACGGTTCTCCGGGGGGGATGGCCGGTGGGGTTCCCCCAGGTGAGAGAGATGACGGTGCCGCCTTTGGGCAGGCCCTTGGCTTCCATGCGCGCACCGATGGCCAGCGCGCGTTCGCGCATGCCCACGATGCCGAGGTGCCCGGGCCGGCCAGCGGCCATCTTGGGCGTCAGGCCTTTGCCATCGTCGGTCACCTGAAGGTGCAACCACTCGGCTTCGCCATCGACACGCACCACCACCTGGCTCGCGTTGGCGTGCATCACGGCGTTGGCGCAGGGCTTCCCGGGCCACCATGAAGGCGGCGTATTCCACGTCGGCGGGCCAGCGCACGTCGCTTGCGGTGGGCGAGATTTTCAGCAGCAGCGCCACCGGCTCGGCATCGGGGGTGCGCGTGTGCACCTCGTTTTCCAGCGCCGCCTGCAGGCCGAGTTCATCCAGCAGCGGTGGACGCAGCTCCACCAGCACCTGGCGCACCTCGGTGTTGGCGGTGTCGATCATGTTGCCCAGCTTGAAGGCGCGCTCTTTGGCCTTGTCGGGCAGGCCGAGCGGGATCATGCCCGTGAGCGCGTCGAACGACAGCCGGATCGCGCCCAGCGTCTGTCCGAGCTGGTCGTGCAGGATCTGGGCCAGCCGGCGCGTGGTCTGTTTTTCCTGATGCAGCAGGCGGCGCGTGAGTTCGGAGAGCTCGAGCTGGTACTGCGCCACGGCGCGCTCGGCGCGCACGCGCTCGGTCACGTCGCGCAGGATGGCGGTGAGCACCTTGTTGCCGCGCACGGTGATCTGCGAGATCGAGGCTTCGAGATTCAGCGTCTGGCCGTCGGCCCGCAGGCCGGTCACGCGCCCCACACCCATGGGGCGTGTGGTGGTGTGGGATTCCGCAAAACGCTGCAGGTGGCCGAGGTGCTGGGCGCGTTGCATCTCCGGCAGCAGGACGTCCAGTGGCTGCCCGATCATGCTGCTCTCGGGGTGGCCGAAGATGCGGGCGGCGGCGGGGTTGAAGAGGCTGATGCGCCCCTGCAGATCCACGCTGATCACCGCATCGCTCGCGGAGTTGATCACCGCGCTCAGCACCTCGCCCTGTTCGCGCAGGTGCTGCTCGGACTGGCTGTAAGGCCGCGCCAGGTGGCGCGAGATCGCGAAACCGGCCAGGCCCAGCAGCAGCGTGGTGATGCCGCCCCAGGTCAGCAGGCTGCGCTCGAGCTGGCGCACGGGCTCGACCGCGGCGCTCAGCGGCTGGTAGCCGACCACCTGCCATGGGGTGCGCAGTTCCGAGTCCCGGGGCTGAATGGCGACGTGCGAGAGGAGGTAGTGCCTGCCTTTGTCGTCCTGCACGGTGTGGGCGTCTTCTTCAGGGCCGGTCAGCAGAACGTTCCATTCGCTGTCGGTCACCGTCGGCCGCTCCCCGATCAGCACGCGCCCGTCGGCGTCGACCAGGGCCAGGTTCAGGGACCGGCGGACCTCTGGCGGCCCCAGCACCTGCTGGCGCAACTGGTCGAAGAAGCGGGCGTCGAGGTGCGCGGCGATCACCCCACGGGTCAGCCCCTGGGTGTCGTAGACGGGCATGGCGATGTCGGCGAGCTCTTCCGGCACCTGCAGACCCCGTTTGCTCAGGGGGTCGCGCAGCGCCACCGGCGGATGCAGGCTGCCGAACCACAGGCCGTCCCGGCCGTTGGTGAACACCCCGCGATGGGCGATCGAAGTGCCTTCGAGCAGGCGATCGCTGCGCCACTTCCACTTCGCCGTGCTCATTGGTCACACCGATCCACACGTAGCTGTTGGTGCTGATCTTCAGGCGCTGTATCTGATCGCGCCAGGTGTCGGTGTGGATGTCGGCCCGGGCCATTTCGCCGAGCAGCTGGAGTTCGACGGTGCGGCGGGCCAGCGAGCGCGAAATCTGGTCCGCGTACAGCTGGGCGGATTGCTCGACACGGGTGCCCGCGCGCTGTTCCAGTTCCTTGGCCACGATGATCTCGGCCAGCAGCAGCGAGAGAACCAGCAACACCAAGGCCACCACCGCGGGCAGCAGCGGCAGTATCCAGGTCAGAACTCGGTCGCGGGGTGCAGCGGTCGTCAAGGGGCTCCCTCTTCTTTTGGGTGGCGCCCTGCCAGCGTATCAGAGCTTGCGAGGTCTTTCGTGTGAAATATCACTCGACAACGGGCCTGTCCGTGGCGAATATGACTTCACTTGCACGAGGCCCTTCATGCGCATCCCCTTGTTGATCATTGGCGCTGTTCTGTGGCACACAGATTTGCATGCGCAGGTGGTCGAGCGGGTGGTTGGGGTGGCGGCAACTCCCTGGTGCGATCTCGCGCCCTGTTTGCGCAGCAGGGCGTGACGGTCGCGGTGGTGGACGCGCCTTCGGAGAAGCAGCGCCCTCCGTACCTGAGCGGGTTTCGCCAGCTAGCTGACCATGTGGTCGATGTTCAGGCCGTCATCGCCTGGTCGCGCCCCAGGAGCCGGACGCAGAGCCACCACGGCTTCAACGGCATCGAGGCCGAGGTGGTGGGCCAGACGGTGGCGTGGATGCTGGCGAAATAGAGGCGGTCCGTCACCGCGGTTTCAAGGGGATGGGCTACATTGCGGGCGGTTGCTTCACCCCAGTTCCCATGCCCGAACCCGCCACCCCCGAACCCCCCGCCGCCGTCGGCTTTGGCGAGGCCCTGCGCTTCTGGCTCAAGCTGGGTTTCATCAGCTTCGGCGGGCCGGCCGGGCAGATCGCGATCATGCACACCGAGCTGGTGGAGCGCCGCCGCTGGATCAGCGAACGCCGCTTCCTGCACGCGCTGAACTACTGCATGCTGCTGCCCGGCCCCGAGGCGCAGCAGCTCGCCACCTACATCGGCTGGCTGATGCACCGCACCTGGGGCGGCATCGTGGCCGGCGCGCTGTTCGTGCTGCCCTCCCTGTTCATCCTGATCGGCCTGTCCTGGGTGTACCTGCGCTTTGGCGACGTGCCGGTGGTGGCGGGCATTTTCTACGGCATCAAGCCGGCCGTGACGGCGCTGGTGTTGCACGCGGCGCACCGCATCGGCACGCGCGCGTTGCGCAACCCCTGGATGTGGGGCATCGCCGCCGCCGCCTTCGTGGCGCATCTTCGGGTTCGACACACCGTTCCCCGCCATCGTGCTGGCCGCCGGCCTGATCGGCCACTTCGGCGCGCGGCGTTGGCCCCAGGTCTTCGCGCTGGGCGGTGGCGATGGTGCCCAGGCGGCGGGCCATGGGCCGGCCTTGATCGACGACCACACGCCCACGCCGGCGCACGCGCGTTTCTCGAAACGCCATCTGGCGAACGTCCTGGGCGCGGGGCTGGCGCTGTGGCTGCTGGGCATGGCCGCGCTGGTTGCGCACGCAGGGTTGGGAGGGCACGCTGGCCCGGATGGCCTGGTTCTTCACCAAGGCGGCGCTGCTCACCTTTGGCGGGGCCTACGCGGTGCTGCCCTACGTGTACCAGGGCGCGGTGGACACGCACCAGTGGCTCACCGGCGCTCAGATGATCGACGGCCTGGCGCTGGGCGAGACCACGCCCGGCCCGCTCATCATGGTGGTGGCCTTCGTGGGGTTTGTCGGTGGATGGACAAAGTCCGTGCTGGGGCCGGACGCGCTGTTCCTCGGCGCGGCGCTCGCGGCGACGGTGGTGACCTTCTTCACCTTCCTGCCGTCGTTCGTGTTCATCCTGGCGGGTGGCCCGCTGGTGGAGGCCACGCACGGCAGGCTGGGCTTCACCGCGCCGCTCTCGGCCATCACCGCCGCCGTGGTGGGGGTGATCCTCAACCTCGCGCTGTTCTTCGCGTACCACGTGTGGTGGCCCAAGGGCTTCGGCGGGCCGTTCGACCTTGCTTCGGCGGTCATCACGCTGCTGGCGCTGGTGGCGCTGTTCCGCCTCAAGTGGGGCGTGATGCCGCTGCTGGGGGTGTGCGCCTTGGCCGGGCTGGCGCTGACCCTGCTGCGCTAGTCAGGCCGTTGCTGCCGCCTTGAGGCCGAGTTTCTTGACCATGGCCTCGCGCAGCAGGAACTTCTGGATCTTGCCGGTGATGGTCATGGGGAAGGCGTCGACGAACTCGATGTAGGCCGGCACCTTGTAGTGGGCGATCTGGCCGCGCGCGAAGTCCTGCAGTTCCTGCACCGTGGCCTTCTCGCCGGCCTTGAGCACCACGCAGGCACAGAGCACCTCGCCAAAGCGCGGGTCGGGCACGCCGACCACCTGCACGTCCTGCACCTTGGGGTGGCGGTAGTAGAACTCCTCGATCTCGCGCGGGTACACGTTCTCGCCGCCGCGGATCACCATGTCTTTCAGGCGGCCGACGATGTTGACGTAGCCCTCGGCGTCCATGGTGGCGAGGTCGCCGGTGTGCATCCAGCCCTCGGGGTCGATCGCTTCGCGGGTTTTTTCGGCGTCGTCCCAGTAGCCCTGCATCACCGAGTAGCCGCGCGTGCAGAGTTCGCCCACCAGGCCGCGCGCCACGGCGCGGTTGTCGGTGTCGACGATCTGCACCTCCAGGTGGGGCTGTACCCGTCCCACGGTGGACACGCGGCGGTCCACCGGGTCGTCCACCGCGCTCTGGGTGGAGACCGGGGAGGTTTCCGTCATGCCGTAGGCGATGGTGACTTCGCGCATGTTCATCAGCGATTGCACGCGCTTCATGACCTCGATGGGGCAGGGCGAGCCGGCCATGATGCCGGTGCGCAGGCTGGAGAGGTTGGTGGCGCCGAACTGCGGGTGGTCGAGCACGGCGATGAACATGGTGGGCACGCCATAGAGCGCGGTGCAGCGCTCGGCCTGCACGGCCTGCAGCACGGCGGCGGGGTCGAAGGCCTCGGAGGGGTAGACCATGGCGCAGCCGTGCGTGACGCAGGCGAGGTTGCCCATGACCATGCCGAAGCAGTGGTACAGCGGCACGGGGATGCACAGGCGGTCTTCCGGCGTGAGGCGGATGGCCTCGCCGACGAAGAAGCCGTTGTTCAGGATGTTGCGGTGGGTCAGCGTGGCACCTTTGGGGAAGCCAGTGGTGCCCGAGGTGAACTGGATGTTGATCGGGTCGGTGGGCGCGAGCCGGGGGCCGATGGCCGCGAGTTGCTCGCGCTGGGCGTCGCCGGCTTTCGCGGGCAGGTCGTCGAAATTGAGCATGCCCGCGGTTTTTTCCTGGCCGAGCCGGATCGCCCAGCGCAGGTGCGGCAGGGCCTGGGCATGGAGCTGGCCGGGGGCGGCGGCGTCGAGCTCGGGGGCGAGGCTGCGCAGGATCTCGATGTAGTTGCTGGTCTTGAGCGCGGGCGCGAGCACCAGGGCCTTGCACGAGACCTTGTTGAGCGCGTAGGCCAGTTCGCTGGCGCGGTAGGCGGGGTTGATGTTGACCAGGATCAGGCCGGCGCGCGCGGTGGCGAACTGCATCAGCGTCCATTCGGCGCAGTTGGGTGCCCAGATGCCCACGCGGTCGCCGGGTTGCAGGTCCAGCGCGAGCAGGCCGGCGGCCACGGCGTCGCTGCGTTGCAGCAGCTCGCGCCAGCTCCAGCGCACGTTCTGGTGCGGGATCACCAGGGCTTCGCGCTCGCCCCACTGGTGGGCGGCGCGGGCCAGCGCCTCGCCGATGGTGATGTCGTGCAGGGCCGGGCTCTGCGGGCCCTGGGCGTAGGAAGAGGTGGGGGCGGATGCTGGGTTCATGTCGGTCTCGGCGGTGCGGGGGTGCAAAGGTTCGCCGGCCATCATGAACGCCCGCCGCGCCGCCCGCACGCCCGGGATTTCCCTGACGCCATGTGTTCCATTCCAGTACGATGCGCGCTGCCCATTCATCACCCAACCGCCGGAGGCTCTCGCTCATGAAGGAAGCTTTGCAGATCGATGACGTGGATGTGGTGGTGGAAGGCGAGGGCCCGCACACGGTGGTGATGCTGCACGGCTGGCCCGACACCCCGGCCCTGTGGGACAGCACCGTGGTGGCCTTGCGCGAGGGCTACCGCTGTGTGCGCTTCTGCCTGCCGGGCTACGACCTGGCCAAACCGCCCAGGGCGGCGTCGGTGGACGCCATGACCGGCCTGATCCGCAAGATCGTCGACGCGGTCAGCCCGCACCAGTCGGTCACGCTGCTGGTGCACGATTGGGGCTGTTTCTTCGGCTACGAGTTCGCCGCGCGCCACCCGGACCGGGTCGCCCGCGTGGTGGGCGTGGACATCGGCGACACCAGCTCGGGCGCCTACCTCAGGGGCTTGAGTGGCAAGGAAAAACGGATGATCGCGGGCTACCAGATCTGGCTCGCGGTGGCCTGGAAGATCGGGCCGTGGTGGCCCTGGCTGGCGAACCGCATGACGCGCTACATGGCGCGCACCATCGGCTGCCGCAACGAACCGTCCCGGATCGGCTGGCAGATGAACTACCCGTATGCCATGGGCTGGTTCGGCGCCCATGGCGGCCTGCGCGGCGTGGGCCGTGTGGACAAGCTGCTGGGCGTGGGCATGCCCGCGCTGTTCATCTATGGGCGGCGCAAGCCCTTCATGTTCCATTCCGAGCGCTGGCTGGACCAGCTCACCCGCGCGCCGGGTTGCGAGGTGCTCGCGCTGGACACCGGCCACTGGGTGATGCGCCAGAAGCCGGCCGAATTCAACGCCTGCGTGCGCGCCTGGCTGGACCGATCCACTTCCCTGGTATGAAACCCGAAGACCTCGAACGCCTCGTCACCGTGGAAATGCCCTTTGGCAAATACAAGGGCCACGTGATCGCGGACCTGCCGGGCAACTACCTGCACTGGTTCGCGCGCGAAGGCTTTCCGCCCGGCGAGATCGGCCGCCTGCTGGCGCTGATGCGGGAGATCGACCACAACGGGCTGAGCGAGCTGCTCACGCCATTGCGGCGGCGCTGAAACTCAGCCCAGACCCAGCGCGTGGTGCACGCGCATGGCGCCCCAGGCGTCGTTGGCGGCGTAGATGAGTTGGGCTTCCGTCAGCCGCGGGTTGGCCCAGTTGGACGTGGCCGCCTTCTTGGATTTGATGAAGCGCTGGTTGAACAGCACCGCGATCGCGCCTTTGACGCCCATGTCCTTGCGGTAGCCGCGTTCGCGGAACACGGTGTTGAGTTCCAGCACGCCGCCGGGCTCCACGCCGAGCTTGGCCACGATGCGCCGGGTGTCGTCGCCCAGGCCGAAGCCGGCCTTGGTGTGGCCGCCGTCGGCCAGCAGCGCGGCCACCTGGGCGCGGCAGTCGGGTTCGTGCAGCTGGAACACCCAGGCGTGCTGCATCGTGGCGAGCTGCACGATGTGCGGCCCGTCGGACACCTGGTCCTTGAAGAAGGTGGGCTTGGACTCGGTGTCGAAGCCCCAGGCGCGGTGGTCGCGCAGGGCGGCGCAGGCCTCTCGGGCCTGGGCGGCGGTGTTCACCAATGTGATGCGGTCGAGCCGCAACTGCTCGAACGGGGCGAGCAGGGCGATCTCGTCCTTGCTGGGGGTGGGGTGGTGTTCTCGGGAGGTCATCGCGGGGCAGGATACCCCGGCGCGCATAATCGCGCCCTCCATGAGAAAAATCTTCCCCCTGACCCAAGAAGGCCGTCACCGCGATCGCGTGCTGGAAGCCGTGAAGCACGAGATCCGCAAATACCTCAAGCGCGAGCGCCGCCGCGAGTTGCCCGAGGGTGCCGATTTCCTGGACTTCGACTGCCGCCTCGGCGCCACCAAGGAAACCGCCGAGGTGGTGCACCTCTCCGCCCTGATCGGCCAGCTGGACGCCGTGGCGCGCGAGGGTGGGGCGCAGGCCTACGTGGAAATCCTGGCCGAAACCCGGCGTGCGCCGCCCGCGCCCCCCGGGCGCCAGCGCCGAAAGCGACCATCCGGCACAATCGTCCGATGCCCCAGACGACCCTGCCTCCGACGCCGAAAGACCCGCTGATTGAAGGGGTGAGCGACGCGCCCCCCGAGGGCGAGTTCCTCACGTTTCCCGGTTCCCCGTTCGAGCTCTTCCTGCCCTACCCGCCAGCGGGTGACCAGCCCGAGGCCATCCGCCAGCTGGTGGAGGGGGTGAACGACGGCGAGGTGTTCCAGACCCTGCTGGGCGTGACCGGCTCGGGCAAGACCTTCACCATGGCCAACGTGATCGCGCGGCTGGGCCGCCCGGCGATCGTGTTCGCGCCCAACAAGACGCTGGCCGCGCAGCTCTACAGCGAGTTCCGGGAGTTCTTCCCGAAGAACGCGGTGGAGTACTTCGTCAGCTACTACGACTACTACCAGCCCGAGGCCTATGTGCCGCAGCGCGACCTGTTCATCGAGAAGGACAGCGCGATCAACGAGCACATCGAGCAGATGCGGCTCAGCTGCACCAAGAGCATCCTGGAGCGGCGCGACGTGGTGATCGTCGCCACGGTCTCGGCCATCTACGGCATCGGCAAGCCCGAGAGCTACCACCAGATGGTGATGACGCTGCGCACCGGCGACAAGATCGGCCAGCGCGACCTGATCGCCCAGCTGGTGCGCATGCAGTACGCGCGCAACGAGCAGGACTTCTCGCGCGGCAAGTTCCGCGTGCGCGGCGACACCATCGACGTGTTTCCCGCCGAGCACTCGGAAATGGCGATCCGCATCGAGCTGTTCGACGACGAGGTGGAGACGCTGCAGCTGTTCGACCCGCTCACCGGCAAGGTGCGCCAGAAGATCCCGCGCTTCACCGTCTACCCCAGCAGCCACTACGTGACGCCGCGCGAGCAGGTGCTGCACGCGGTAGAGGCCATCAAGCTGGAGCTGGCCGACCGGCTCAAGCAGCTGGTGGGCGAGGGCAAGCTGGTGGAGGCCCAGCGGCTGGAGCAGCGCACCCGTTTCGACGTGGAGATGCTCAGCGAGGTGGGCCATTGCAAGGGCATCGAGAACTACTCGCGCCACCTCGCGGGCAGCGCCCCGGGCGAGCCGCCGTCCACCCTGACCGACTACCTGCCCAAGGACGCGGTGATGTTCCTGGACGAGAGCCACGTGCTCATGGGCCAGTTCGGCGGCATGTACAACGGCGACCGCGCTCGCAAGACCACACTGGTGGAATACGGTTTCCGCCTGCCCAGCGCGCTGGACAACCGCCCGCTCAAGCTGGAGGAGTTCGAACAGCGCATGCGGCAGGTGGTGTTCGTCTCCGCCACGCCGGCCGACTACGAGAAAACCCACGCCGGTCAGGTGGTGGAGCAACTGGTGCGCCCCACCGGTCTGGTGGACCCGGAGCTGGAGGTGCGCCCGGCCACCCACCAGGTGGACGACGTGCTGCAGGAGATCCGCATCCGCGTCGAGAAAAACGAACGCGTGCTGATCACCACGCTGACCAAGCGCATGGCCGAGCAGCTCACCGACTACCTGACGGAAAACGGCGTCAAGGTTCGCTATCTGCACAGCGATGTCGATACCGTGGAGCGTGTGGAGATCATCCGCGACCTGCGCCTGGGCGCCTTCGACGTGCTGGTGGGCATCAACCTGCTGCGCGAAGGGCTGGACATTCCCGAGGTGTCGCTGGTTGGCATCCTGGACGCCGACAAGGAAGGTTTCCTGCGCTCGGAGCGCAGCCTGATCCAGACCATCGGCCGCGCCGCGCGCAACCTGGGCGGCAAGGCCATCCTGTACGCCGACCGCATCACCGACTCGATGAAGCGGGCGATGGACGAGACCCAGCGCCGGCGCGACAAGCAGATCGCCCACAACCTGGCCATGGGCATCGAGCCGCGCAGCATCAACAAGCGCATCAAGGACCTGATCGACGGGGTCTACAGCGAGAAGGCGGGCCGGGAGGCCGATCGCCTGGCTGCCGAGAGCGCCCAGCGCGCCAGCGTCGAGGAGATGAGCGAAAAGGACGTGGCGCGCGAGATCAAGCGGCTGGAAAAGCTCATGCTCGAACACGCCCGCAACCTGGAGTTCGAAAAGGCCGCCGGCGTGCGCGACCAACTCGCCCACCTCAAGGCCCAGGTGTTCGGTGCCCCGGGTACCGACAACATTCCCTGAGCACCGAACTGGTGCCCCCGGGGAACGGGGGAAGGGTTTACCAGTAAAATGCTGAGCAAAACACTAGGCTTTTGAGGTATACTCGACGAAAACAGTCGGGAAAGCCTTCGATAACAGATCCGCAACGGATCGGGGTGGGTGGAGAAGGGGTTCAGGGGGGTTCTTACCCGTTGGACCATGCCACGACGGTCAAGCCAACATCTCAAGGAGCTTGAATATGCGCCTCACGACCAAAGGCCGCTTCGCGGTCACCGCCATGATCGATCTGGCCCTGCGCCAGAACAATGGTCCCGTCACGCTCGCGGCTATCAGCCAGCGGCAACAGATTTCGCTGTCCTATCTGGAACAGCTGTTCGGCAAGCTGCGCCGCCACGAACTGGTGGAATCCACCCGTGGCCCCGGCGGCGGCTACACGCTGGGCCGCAAGGCGGCCGACATCACCGTGGCCGACATCATCGTGTCCGTGGACGAGCCCATCGACGCCACCCAGTGCGGCGGCAAGGAAAACTGCCTGGGCGAAGGCCACCGCTGCATGACGCACGAACTGTGGGCGCAGCTCAACGCCAAGATGGTCGATTTCCTCGACTCGGTGTCCCTGCAGTCGCTGGTGGACGAGCAGCTCGCCAAGGGCGTGGTGGTGGAGAACGCACCCCTGATCAAGCGGGCGATTTCCAGCGCGCCGGTGGTCAAGCCGATCCGCGTGAACGCCCCCAACTCGGTCTTTGCCCTCGGAGGCGCCGCGTTCTCGAAATGAACCCGGCCTGACCGGGGCGCTCGACCCCGCCGCCACCTCTTTTCACCGACAAGCCCACGAACCGTCCTTCCATGAGCACTCCGCACTTCCCCATCTACATGGACTACAGCGCCACCAACCCCTGCGATCCGCGGGTGGTGGACGCCATGATTCCCTGGCTGCGTGAACATTTCGGCAACCCGGCGTCGCGCAGCCATGCCTGGGGCTGGGAGGCCGAGAAGGCCGTGGAGACCGCGCGCGAGCAGGTCGCCGCCCTCATCAACGCCGACCCGCGCGAAATCGTCTGGACCAGCGGCGCGACCGAGTCCAACAACCTCGCGCTCAAGGGCGCGGCGCAGTTCTACAAGACCAAGGGCAAGCACCTCATCACGGTGAAGACCGAGCACAAGGCCGTGCTCGACACCATGCGCGAGCTGGAGCGCCAGGGCTTCGAAGTCACTTACCTCGACGTGCAGGCCGATGGCCTGGTCGACCTGGAAGCCTTCAAGGCCGCGATCCGCCCCGACACCATCCTGGCCTCGGTCATGTTCGTGAACAACGAGATCGGCGTGATCCAGGACATCGCGGCCCTGGGCGCGATCTGCCGCGAGAAGGGCGTGGTCTTCCACGTGGACGCCGCGCAGGCCACCGGCCGGGTCGACATCGACCTCCAGACGCTGCCCGTCGACCTGATGAGCCTGACCTCGCACAAGACCTACGGCCCCAAGGGCATCGGTGCTCTCTACGTGCGCCGCAAGCCGCGCATCCGCATCGAGGCGCAGATGCACGGCGGGGGCCACGAGCGCGGCATGCGCTCGGGCACGCTGCCCACCCACCAGATCGTGGGCATGGGTGAGGCCTACCGCATCGCCAAGGCCGAGATGCACGAAGAGAACCAGCGCATCAAGGCCCTGCACGACCGCATGGTCGCGGGTCTCAAGGACGTGGAAGAGGTGTTCATCAACGGCCATGAAACGCGCCGTGTGCCGCACAACCTCAACATGAGCTTCAACTACGTCGAAGGCGAGTCGCTCATCATGGGCATCAAGGGTCTGGCGGTGTCGTCGGGCTCGGCCTGCACCTCGGCCAGCCTGGAGCCCAGCTACGTGCTGCGCGCCCTGGGCCGCAGCGACGAACTGGCGCACAGCAGCCTGCGCATGACCATCGGCCGCTGGACGACCGAAGAAGAAATCGACTACGCGATCGCCACCATCAAGGAAAACGTGGCCAAGCTGCGCGAGTTGTCCCCGCTGTGGGAAATGTTCAAAGACGGTATCGACCTGTCCACCATCCAGTGGTCAGCGCATTGAAGGAGAAGACACCATGGCTTATTCAGAAAAAGTTGTTGACCACTATGAAAACCCCCGCAACGTCGGCTCCTTCGAAAAGGGCGACGACTCGGTGGGCACCGGCATGGTGGGGGCCCCTGCCTGCGGCGACGTGATGAAGCTGCAGATCAAGGTCAACCCGACCACGGGCGTGATCGAGGACGCGCGCTTCAAGACCTACGGCTGCGGCTCGGCGATCGCCTCGTCGTCGCTGGTGACCGAGTGGGTCAAGGGCAAGACGCTCGACCAGGCCGCCGCGCTCAAGAACAGCCAGATCGCCGAAGAACTGGCCCTGCCGCCGGTGAAGATCCACTGCTCGATCCTGGCCGAAGACGCCATCAAGGCGGCGGTGGACGACTACCGCAAGAAACACGTCAACTGAGGAGCACCGCGTTCCCATTGCCATCTCGATTTCTGAAGCCGCCGCCAGGCACGTCAACCGCTACATCGCCAAACGCGGCAAGGGCGTGGGTGTGCGCCTGGGCGTGAAGACGACCGGCTGCTCCGGCATGGCCTACAAGCTGGAGTACGCCGACGAGATCGCGCCGGAAGACGTGGTGTTCGAGGACAACGGCGTGAAGGTGCTGGTTGATCCCAAGGCCCTGGCCTACATCGACGGCACGCAGCTCGATTTCGTGCGCGAAGGCCTCAACGAGGGCTTCCGCTTCAACAACCCGAACGAGCGCGACCGTTGCGGCTGCGGCGAAAGTTTCCGCATCTGATGCTGCGTTCCCCCACCAAGCCGCCCGTGCTGTCCAGTGCTGGCGGCTTTTTCACGCGATGAACCTGAATTTGCAATCGAACGACTTCGAGATCTTCGGCCTGAGCCCGCGCTTCGCGGTGGACCGCGCCTCGCTCGACGCGCGCTGGAAAGACCTGCAGCGCGAAGCCCATCCGGACCGCTTCGCCACCGCCGATGCCCAGACCCAGCGCCAGGCGATGCAGTGGTCGGTGCGCATCAACGAGGCCTACCAGCGCCTGAAGGATCCGCTCAAGCGCGCGGCCTACCTGTGCGAACTGCACGGCGCGCCGATCCAGGCCGAGAACAACACCGCCATGCCCGCCGCCTTCCTGATGCAGCAGATGCAGTGGCGCGAAGACCTGGACGAAGCCCAAGGCCAGGACGATCTGGAGCGCATGGCCGACGACGTGGCCACCGCGCGGCGCGCGATGCTGCAGGAACTGCAGACCACGGCCGACGACCTGCGGGACTGGCCCGCGCTGGCCCAACAGGTCAGAGCCCTTATGTTCGTTGAGCGCTTTGCCAGCGATGTGGAGAACCGGCTCGATCTGCTGGGACAATAGCCGGTTCCCCCTTATGAATGACCGTTGACCCATGGCGCTTCTGCAGATCTCCGAACCCGGCCAGTCGCTCGACCCGCACCAGCGGCGCGTGGCGGTGGGCATCGACCTGGGCACCACCCATTCGCTGGTGGCCGCTGTGCGCCACGGCGTCTCCGAATGCCTGCCGGCGGCCGATGGCCGCGTGATCCTGCCTAGCGTGGTGCGTTACCTCGATCCCGCGCAGGGCGGCTCGGGCCGGCAGATCGGCTTCGAGGCACTGGCCGCGCAGGTGCAGGACCCGGCGAACACCGTGAGTTCGGTCAAGCGCCTCATGGGCCGCCGCCGTGCGCAGGTGGCCGACGTGGACAAGCTGTCCTACACCGTGGTCGAGCAGGACGGCATGGCCGTGGTGGAGACCGTGGCCGGCCGCAAGACGCCGATGGAAGTCAGCGCCGAGATCCTGGCCACGCTGCGCTTTCGCGCCGAGGACAGCTTCGACGACGACCTGTATGGCGCGGTGATCACCGTGCCCGCGTACTTCGACGATGCGCAGCGCCAGGCCACCAAGGACGCGGCCCAGCTCGCGGGCATCAACGTGCTGCGCCTGATCAACGAGCCCACCGCCGCCGCGATCGCCTATGGCCTGGACAACGGCTCCGAAGGCGTCTACGCCATCTACGACCTGGGCGGCGGCACCTTCGACATCTCCATCCTGCGCCTGACCAAGGGCGTGTTCGAGGTGATTGCGCACCGGCGGCGATTCGGCCCTGGGCGGTGACGATTACGACCAGGCGCTGGCCGCCTGGGTGCTGGCCCAGCAGGGCGTGAGTGCCGAGCTCAATGCCTCCGAGCGGGCCGCCGTGCATGCCGAGGCGCGTCGCGTGAAAGAGGCGCTGTCGTCGGCCGCGAGCGAGACCTTCCGCGCCAGCGTGGCGGGCCAGGCCATCGAACAAGCGGTCACGCCGGGCGATTTCGAGGCCTGCACCGCCGCGCTCACCGCGCGCACGATGACCGCGGTGCGCAAGGTGTTGCGCGACGCCGGCACGGCCAAGGACGAGGTGCAAGGTGTGGTGATGGTCGGTGGTTCGACCCGCATGCCGGTGATCCGCCGCACGGTGGGCGAGTTCTTCGGCACCGAGCCGCTGACCAACCTCAACCCGGACGAAGTGGTGGCGCTGGGCGCCGCCATCCAGGCCAACGCGCTTGCCGGCAACAGCCGCGACGGCGACCTGCTGCTGCTGGACGTGATCCCGCTGTCGCTGGGCATCGAGACCATGGGTGGCCTGGTCGAGCGCATCGTGCCGCGCAACAGCGCCATCCCCACCGCGCTGGCGCAGGACTTCACGACCTACCAGGACGGCCAGACCGCATTGGCATTGCACGTGGTGCAGGGCGAACGCGATCTGGTGGCCGACTGCCGCAGCCTCGCGCGCTTCGAGCTGCGCGGCATACCGCCCATGGTGGCCGGCGCCGCGCGCATCCGCGTGACCTTCACCGTGGACGCCGATGGCCTGCTGTCGGTGAGTGCGAAAGAGCAGGGCAGCGGCGTGGAAGCCCGCGTGGACGTGAAGCCCGCCTACGGCCTGAGCGACGAGCAGATCGCCGCCATGCTGCAGGACAGCTTCGCCACCGCGCAACAGGACATCCAGGCGCGCGCGCTGGTCGAGGCCCGCGTGGACGCCGACCGCATGATCGCCGCCACGCGCACCGCGCTGGCCGCCGACGCCGACCTGCTGCAACCCGCCGAGCGCCAACAGATCGACGACCTCATGGCGGCGCTGGCGGCCACCGCGCAGGGCGACGACGCCAACGCGATCGAGAACGCCACGACCGAACTTGCCAAGGCCACCGAGCCCTTCGCCGCGCTGCGCATGAACCGGGGCATCCAGCAGGCCCTGTCTGGCAAGAAACTCGAAGAAGTCTGAAAACACAACGTCCCCATGCCCACGATCAAGATCCTGCCCCATCCCGAATACTGTCCCCAGGGCGCCAGCATCACGGCGCCCGCGGGCACCTCGATCTGCGAAGCCCTGCTGGACAACAAGATCAACATCGAACACGCCTGCGACATGAGCGCGGCCTGCACCACCTGCCACGTGATCGTGCGCGAAGGCTTCAACAGCCTCAACGAGCTGGAAGAGACCGAGGAAGACCTGCTCGACCGCGCCTGGGGCCTGGAGCCCAACTCGCGCCTGTCGTGCCAGGCCATCGTGGCGCAGAAGGACCTCACGGTGGAGATCCCGAAGTACTCGATCAACCACGCGAAGGAAAACCACTGATGCGCCAGATCGTCCTCGACACGGAAACCACGGGCCTGTCGGCCGAGAACGGCGACCGCATCATCGAGATCGGTTGCGTCGAGCTGCTCAATCGCAAGCTCACCGGCAACAACCTGCACTTCTACGTGAACCCCGAGCGCGACAGCCACGAGGACGCGCTCAAGGTGCACGGCATCAGCAACGAGTTCCTGCGCGACAAGCCCAAGTTCGCGGCCATTTCCGACCAGTTGCTGGACTACCTGCGCGACGCGGAAGTGATCATCCACAACGCACCGTTCGACATCAGCTTCCTCAACAAGGAGATGGAGCGCCTGGGCCACCCGCCCATCACCACCATCCTGGGCCAGGTGACCGACAGCCTGGTGATGGCCAAGGAAATGTTCCCTGGCAAGCGCAACGGCCTCGACGCCCTGTGCGACCGCCTGGGCGTGGACAACTCGGGCCGCACGCTGCACGGCGCCTTGCTCGATGCCGAACTGCTGGCCGACGTCTACATCAACATGACGCGCGGCCAGGACGCGCTGCTCATGGACCTGGGCGATGCGCCGGGCGAGGACGGGCAGACCGAGGCGCTGGACCTGAGCCGCTTCGAGCTGCCGGTGCTGCTGGCCAACGAGCAGGAAAGCCAGGCCCACGAAGGGGTGCTGGCCGAACTGGACAAGGCGAGCAAAGGCAAAACCTTGTGGCGTTCGGTGCAAGCCGCCTGAAACGGCCCAAAAACCGGCTATAATTTGAGGCTTCCGAGAGATCGGTCAGATCAATCGGGCGGTTAGCTCAGTGGTAGAGCACTGCCTTCACACGGCAGGGGTCGCAGGTTCGAACCCTGCACCGCCCACCAGACAAGACGCTGGAGAAACAAGGACTTGCGAGAAATCGCCAGTCCTTTTTTCTTGCCTGTCAGCCAGGGTGGAGCAGCTTTTCGATGGCGTGGGCGATGGCCAGCAAGTGCGGGTCTTCACCGTGCCTGCCAATCAGTTGCAAGCCGGCCGGGAAGCCTTCCCGCGTCGGGATGGGCATGCTGATCGCGCATTGATCGAACACGTTGACGGGCCGGGTGTGGCGCCCGACGCGCCGGTTCCATTGCAAGGCCTCCTCCAGCGAGCGCAACGCGTTGCGGGGGCCGGGCAACATCGGGGTCGTGGCACCCATCCAGGCGTCGAATCCCGCCATCTGTGCTTGCGCCTGGCGCCGCCATTGCGCGGTGTGTCGCCGCAAGGCGTCCAGCTCCGCCGGGTCCATGTCGATTTCGGCTGCGGCGCGAGCGGCGGTCACCGGGTCGAGCGAACCGAGGCCGGCGCGCAACCGCTCTTTGCCCAACACCCGCGCGAACTCCGCCGGCATGAGCCGCGAGAACAGTGTCGCGACGTCCTCCGCTGCCGGAGGCTCGATGGGCGACACCACCACACCGGCCTTCTGCAGCCACTCGACGGTGTCGTCGAGCGCTTCCTGGACCGCTGCGTCCAAGGGCTCGCCATCGCGCTCGCGCAGCAGACCCAGGCGCAAGCCGAGCAGAGGGATGGCCAGAGCGCGTGGCGAAGGCTTGATCGCGTTCGCCACCGTGGCGCAATCGGCCACGCTCGTGGCCAGCACGCCCATCGAGTCCAGGGACGGTGCCGCTGGAAAAACACCCTCGGTCGACCAGGTGCCCCGGGTGCTCTTGTACCCGGCCACGCCGCACAGCGCCGCCGGCACCCGGACCGATCCGCCGGTGTCCGTGCCCACGGCGAAGGCGCACAGGCGCGCCGCCACGGCCACCGCCGAACCATGGCTGGACCCGCCGCACAGGCGGCGCGTGGCGGCATCCACCGGGTTCCAGGGGCCCGGGTCGTTCCAGTTGATCGTCGCCAGGGCGAATTCCGTGGAGACCGTCGTGCCCAGGATGACGCAGCCCGCGGCGCGAAGCGCGCGGACGAGAGGGCCCTCCGCCGGCAGCAGGTCGGCGACGGCTAGCGACGAGTTGACGCTGCAGCCCAGTCCCTGGACGGCGATGATCTCCTTGATGGCGATGGGCACGCCCATCAGGGGGCCACGGTCGTCCCCCTCGGACAGCGCCGCATCCAGGGCGCGGGCTTCCGCCAGCGCCTCCTCTGCCCTCACGCGGCGGAATGCCGCGAGTTTCGGCTGGCTTTGGGCGATGCGGGCAAGGTACTGCTGCGTCGCCTGCTCACTCGTGACCGCGCCGCGCCGCAACGCCTCGCCGAACCCCTTGATGCCCTGAGCGAATGCGTCCACTCATTGCACCTTCACGTTGCCGGCCTTGGCAATGCCGCCCCATTTCTTCTGCTCGTCCACCATGAAGTGGCGGAACTCCTCGGGCGTGCGCTGCGTGGGTTCGGTGCCGGCGCCGCGCATCTTTTCCTGCACGTCGGGCGCTTTCAAGGCCTCGTTGATGGCCTGGTTCAGCTGCGCGATGACCTGGGGCGGCGTGCCGCGGGGCGCCATGAACGCGTACCAGCCGAGGTACTCCCGATCGTCCAGCCCCAGCTCCTTCGCGGTCGGCACGTTGGGCAGGGCCTCCACCCGGGTCGCGGAGGTCACCGCCAGCGGCAGCAGCTTGCCCGACTTGACGTGCGGCGCACCGGTGGACACCGCATCGACCATGATGGGCAGCATGCCGCTGATGACCGCCAGCTGCGCCTCGGGCGCGGTCTTGTGGGGGACGACGGTCACATCGAGGCGATGGCGCTGGCGCATGCCTTCGAAAACCAGGTGGTTGAGCGATCCGCTGGCGCCCATCGACAGATCGAGCTTGCCCGGGGCGGCCTTGGCCTGTTGAACGAAGTCGCCCAGCGTGCGGATCGGCCCATTGGGGTTCGCGACCCACAGCATGGCCGTCGTGCCCGCGAGCGCCACCGGCTCCAGATCCTTCATCGGGTCCATCGGCATGCGTTCGTAGATGGACGAGTTGATCGTGAGCGCGCCCGTCGAGGCGAACAGCAGGGTGTGGCCGTCGGCGGGTGCCTTGGCCACGAGGTCCATCGCGATGTTGCCGTTCGCGCCGACCCGGTTCTCGATGACGATGGGCTGGCCCAGGCTGGCCATGAGCTTGGGCGCGAGAAGCCGCGCGATCCACTCATAACCCCCCGGGGCGATCGGCGTGACGATGCGGATGGGCTTGCTGGGGTAGGCCGACTGCGCCGCCGCGCCATGGGCGGCAGCGGCGGTCAAGGCCACCACGAGGATCTTGGAGAGAAGCAGCTGGATCATGATGGGATGTCCTTTCGACGAAAGAGGGTCTGTGCGTCAGGTGCGGGTGATGTGGCCTTGCGCGTCCAGCTCGAAGCCGGCCTGGCGGGCGGTGTCGAGCACGTTTTTGGCCCACTCCACCTTGCCGGGGTCCGTGCCACTGAGGATCGCGAGGATGTAGGCCTCCTGGTCGCCGTCGTTGCGGAAGCCGCGCATGATGTGCGGCGGCACCGACACGGCATCCCATTGGCCCAGGGTCATCTCGTGCTCGCCGGTGTCGCCCCAGATGAGCGTCCAGGTGCCCGAGAGCGGGATGAAGACTTCGACGGTCTGGTGAAGGTGCAGGCCCGAGCCTTTGCCCGGCTGGGCCTTCACCAGGGTGACATGGAAGTTCTCCACGTCGGTGATCGGGATCTCCATGGACGCGTCTTCGCACACGCCCATGCCGATGATGTTGTAGTTCTCCCGCTGGTACTCGGGCAGCACCGCGTCGATCAGCGGCATCGTGCTCGGCACCAGCTGGTTGAAGAAGGCCACGCGTTTGAGCATCTGCTCGCGGGTGACGATGGGGTGGCTCATGATGGCTGGTTTCCTTTTCAGGTTGCTGCGTTGGAGGGGCGTGCGAGCTGTTCTTCGCTGATCGCCACGCTGTAGGGCACGTCGATGGACGCCATGCCGCTGTTCTGGCCGTCGACGCGCATGACGGCCGAGGGCACGGCGAAGGGCATGGGGTACGCGGTGTGTTCGAGCAGGGTGACCTCGTGGTGCCCGGCGATGCGCTCGATCACCGCCGGGCTGAGGCGGTGGTCGCAGAGCACCTGCGCCGGGTCCGAGGCATCGATCCGGGGCGTGTTGAACGCCTGCGCGAGGCTCAGACCGTGGTGGACCATGAAGGACAGCAACTGGATCACGGCGGGGGGAATGTGCCGCCCGCCCGAGGCGCCGAGTGCCAGCCAGGGCTGGCCGTCGCGCGCCACCATCATGGGACAGGCGTTGGTCAGCGGCCATTTGCCCGGGCCGATGGAGTTGGGCTTGCCTGGTTCGGGGTCGAACCAGAACATGCCGTTGTTCATCAGGAGCCCGAGGCGTTCGAGCATGACGCGCGAGCCGAATCGCGCACCCAGGGTGTTGGTCAGCGAGACCATGTTGCCCTGCGCGTCGACGACGTTGAGGTGCGTGGTGCATTTGTCGCGCGGGCCGGTGTCGCCCAGGCTGGCGTAGCGTTCGGCCCAGCAGTCGCGCATCACCGAGGCGATGCGCAGGTAGTCGTCCGGCGTGGGCTGGCCGAGCCCGGGCGCGTGATCGTGAAGATGGCGTTCGAAGAAGCGCAGCGCGGTCGGTCCGCCATTGAGACCTGGGACCACCATCAGGCGCACGCCGGCGTGGTCGAGCGCCATCGGTTCGGCCACGCGCGCGCGGTAGGCCGCGAGTTCCGCCGCCGTCCAGGTCCGGCCGCAGGCGGCCACGTCGGCCAGGAGATCGCGGGCGATCTCGCCCTCGTAGAAGTCGCGGTAGCCGCGCTCGGCCAGGCGCCGCAGCATCGCGGCGTCGCGCGGGTTGCGGATGGCGTCGACGCCATCGGCTTCCTCCACCGTCGGTGCGTAGTGCCCGTCGCGCAGGAACACGTCCCGGGTGCCGGGGAAGCGCGCCAGGCCACGGGCTTCCGTGCCGATGGCCAGGGTCGTGTACCAGTTCACCGGCCAGCCCCGCTCGGCCAGTTCAACCGCCGGCGCCAGGGCGCGGCGCCATTCCCAGGTGCCGAAACGCTCCAGCGCCTGCCCGAGCCCATCGATCGCCCCGGGGATGAGCATCGACGTGGGCCCCGACATGTTGCGGCCGCCCTCGACCCGGGGCCAGCGGAAGGTGCCGAAGCGTTCCTTGCCCGGGAGGAGGGGGTAGTCGCGGGCATCGATGTCGGACGCCGATTTCATCGAGAAGTCGATCGCGTGGCAGCGGTTCTCGCTGGCCTGGTGGACGAGCATGCAGCCACCCCCGCCCAGCCCGCTGGACCAGGGCTCGACCACATGCAGCGCACAGGCGGCCGCGACGGCCGCATCGACCGCGTTGCCGCCTTCCGCGAGCACGGTCGCGCCAATCTCCGCCGCGCGGGCGCTGGCCGCCACCACGATGCCCTTGCGCGAGGTGTTGACCTGCTTGTTCAGCACCCAGTGCTGATTCATTTCACCGATTTCCAGCCGCCGTTTGGACATTCGACACTTCCCGTTGAGTTGCAGACAGCGCCACGGGTCAGCACCCGCGGCACGCGCAGTCTAGAAAACAAAATCCATTTAGTCAACCATCCGGATGGTTGGTTAAAAACCAAGATGTCGAATCTGCATAATCGAAACCATGGAGAGCCCCAACAAGTCCCCAGCGCCGCTCATCTCGGCGAGCCGGTCGCGCGAACCCTCCGATGGCAAGCGGAACGCGGAGCGAACCAAGAGCAATCTGCTGAACGCTGCCTACGTGGAGTTCTCCGAGAACGGTTTCCAGGGCGCCCGGGTGGACGCCATCTGCAAACGCGCCGGCGTCAGCAAGCAGATGCTCGCCCACCATTTCGGGTCGAAGGAGGCCCTGTTTGTCGAGGTGCTGGAGCGGGCCTATCTGTCCTTCCGGATGCACGACGAAGACGTGGAGCTCTCCAGCGGCGGGCCGTTCGAGGCGGTGGAGCATCTGGTTTTGAGCACCTTCGACCATGTGCAGAAACACCAGGAGCTCATCCGGCTGCTGTCCGACGAGAACATGCACAACGGGCGCCACATCCAGCAGTCCACCAAGCTGCGGGCGCTGTACACGCCCCTCATCGAGAAGGTCGCGGCCATGCTTGAGCGGGGCGAGCGCGCGGGCCTGTTCCGCCCGGGCGTGGATCCCTATCAGTTCTACATCTCGATGACCTCGCTCATCTTTCTGTTCTTCTCGAACAACCACACCCTGAGCGCGGTGTTCGACCGGGATTTTTCAACGCCAGAGGCGGTGGCTGAGCGCCGCCGGCATGTCGTTGAATTCGTCCTGGCCGGTCTGCGGCGCTGAGGGCCACGGCGCGCCGGTGCCCCTGGCGAGCGCCCGAACTTGCGGGCTTTTCTGCGTTTATTCCCGGCTTTGGCGGCCCGGGCGAGGCGTAGATTCACCGGAATGTACAAGTCGCTTCCTCTGGATGCCATCGCCCTGCAGCAGCCGGTTCCCGTGAACGTGTGGGACCCGAAGGGCGTGCTGTTGCTGCGCAAGGGGGAAGCGATCACCTCGGAACAGCACCGGGGGCTGCTGATGCTGCACTCGCCCGTGGTGCTGGAGGCCGACTGGCGCGCCTGGTCGTACAGCTACACCACCGAACTCGACCGCATGGTGCGCGACAACGCGCCGCTCAACCGCATCGCGGGTGTGAGCCATGCGGTGGAGGTGCCCCATGTCGAGGCACGCGAGGAGGCCGGGCCGGTGGAGCTCTGGGCCGACCTGCACGCGTCGCTCAACAGCCTGTTGCACCAGGGCACGGCCGCCACCCAGTTCTACGACAAGCTCGAGCGGCTGGCCGCGCGTGCGCAGCGCCTGTGGCACTCGACGCCGGACGACTGCCTGTTGGTGTTGGTGCAATTGCTCTTCGATGCCCGCATGGGCTACAGCGCGACGCACGCGCTGCTTTCCGCGGGCCTGTGCGCGCTGGTGTCGCCCTCCACGGGGGTGTCGCCCGCCGAGCAGGCCACGCTGTTCCGCGCCGCGCTGACCATGAACATGGGCATGACGCGCACGCACGACGCGATGGCCCGCCAGACCGGTCCCCTGACCGACGCCCAGCGCCAGACGGTGCGCGAGCACCCCTTGCGCAGCGCGGCGATGTTGCGCGAACTGGGTGTGGCGGACGCGCTGTGGCTGCGCCTGGTGGAAGAGCAGCACGAGCGGCCCGATGGCAGCGGTTACCCGGCGGGCAAACCCGTGGCCGACCTCGCGCAGCGCCTGCTGCAGATGGCCGACGTGTACGTGGCCTGCATCAGTCCGCGCATGGGCCGGGGCGGCCTGCTCTCGCAGCAGGTGGCGCGCGAGCTGTACCTCGGGCCCGATCAGCAACCCGACGCGCTGGGCGCGCTGTTCGTCAAACACATCGGGTTCTATCCGCCGGGCAGCTATGTGCGCCTGGCCAGCGGCGAGGTGGCCGTGGTGACGCGGCGCGGCGCCAAGGCGAATGCGCCGCAGGTGTTCGCCATCGTCGGGCGCCAGGGCATGCCGCTGGGCGAGCCGACCTGGCGCGACACGCAGGACCCGGCCCACGAGATCAAGGCCAGCCTGCCGCCGGGCGACGTGCGGGTGGTGGTGAACGTGCCGCGCCTGCTGAGCAGACGCTAGGGATCAGTTCCTCAACGCGTCGCAGCGCGACCCGCAACGAAAGAAGTGCACCCTCCAGAGGCATCAAGGGTCCGGCTGCGCCGGCCCGAGATGCCGTTCCCCCTCGAAGCGCCGAAGGCGCGCCACGGAGGGGGGAAGCCGCGCAGCGGCGCAGGGGGGTGTTTCATATCACTGCGGCAGGTACATCGTGGCCTCCACCTCGACGAGCACCTCGTCGCCGGGCAGGAAGCGCGAGACCTCGACCACCGTGCTCACCGGCGGCTCCCCCGGAAAGAACAGGCCGCGCACCCGGTTGTAGGGCGCGTAGTGGGGCAGGTGGCGGAAGTACTGCACCAGCTTGACCACGTCGGACATCTTCCCGCCGTGTTCCTCGGCGAGCTGGCGGATGCGGTCCAGCACGAACCAGCTCTGCGACACGATGGGCGCCTCGAACACGTCCACCGACATCTGGCCGGTGACGAAGCCCTGCTTGCGCAGGGCGGCCAGCGCCTTGGTGGGGATGTCCTCGTAGCTGCTCACGGTGCGTCGCTTGGCCGGGTCCACGGCCACGACGCCGCTCATGAACACGAAGTCGCCGACGCGTTTGGCGGCGGCGTAGTGGGCCATGGGTTTGCCTGTGCTCATGTGGTGTCTCCGGTGCAAGGGTGGGTGGCTCAGTCGGGCAGGCCCCAGGCGCGCATCTTCCCGGGGTTGAGAAGGCCGGCCGGATCGAAGCGCTTTTTCATGTCGATCACGTTCTGCGGCAGGTCGCCTCCGACCTTGCCTTCCTCGATGATGAAGGTGTGCGGGTTGTTCACGCGGATGCCGTTGTCGCGGAAGATCTGGATGATCTCGTTGAGGCGTTCTTCCGTCGTGAAGCGCACCAGCGGCAGCGAAGTGCAGGTGGTGAAGCCGTCCATGCTGCGCAGGAACTCGACGTGCATCAGCACCTCGTCGCCGAACAGCTCGCGGATGCGGCGCACCTGGTCCAGGTGCTTGCCCGGCGTGAACGTGGTCTGCAGGTAGGTCAGGCCCTTGTCCACCTTGAGGGCGTTGAGCGTGGTGTGGTTCCAGCAGTACTCGGCCAGCGTGTGGTGCTGGGCCCGCACCTCGTCGGCCGTGCGGCGGTAGGTGACCTGGCCGCCGTTGGCGGTGATCACCTGCAGGGCCGCGGCTTCCGAGAACTCGGCCACCAGCAGCAGCGCGGCGTGGCAGCCCTTGGGCAGGTATTCGGCCAGCGGCACCATGTAGGCGGGGATGGGGTCGGCCAGCAGGGCGATGTTCTTCTTCACGATGCCGGGCGCGTGCGCCAGCGCGTTGCCGAAGTCCAGCGCGCGGTCGGCGTCGTCGAAGGTGACGATCATCTCCATCCAGTCGTGGGCCGGGGCCAGCGCCATCTCCACTTCCAGCACCAGGCCGTTGGTGCCCCAGAGGTGGTGCATCAGCAGGGCTTCGGGGCCGCGCAGTTCCACCACCTGCGGCTCGGCCTCGATGCTCATCGCGCGGATGCCGAGGATGTTGCCGGCCGCGCCGATCGGGCCGTAGTTGATCGAGCCCACGCCGCCGAAGCCGCCGCTGAACAGGCCGCCGAGCGAGGCGCTGCGGAAGGTCGAGGGGATGCAGCGCAGCTCCCAGCCGGTGGGGCGCGCGGCGTTGTCGAACTCGGCCAGGCGGATGCCGGCCTGCGCGCGGCCCACGCCGGGGCGCGACCACAGGAAGGCGTTGTAGCCGCTCATGTCGAGGATCACGCCGCCGTGCAGCGGGGTGGACTGGCCGTAGTTGCCGGTGCCACTGCCGCGCACGGTGAGCGGGATGCGGTGGCGCGCGCAGGCCGAGGCCACCTGTCGGATCTCGTCCTCGGTGCGGGGCTTGACGACGATGTCGGCGCGCTTGCCGAGCAGCTGGCGCTTGAGCACCGGGCTGAACCAGGAGAAGTCCTGCGAGAGGCGGCCGATCTTGAGGGGATCGGTGATCCAGTCGAGGCCGGGCAGTTCCTGCTGGATTTGTTCGATGGAGGTGCTGGAAACGGTCATGGCGTGTGGTCTTCTTTCAATGCGGTTCAGTCCTGCGCGATTTCGCTGGCGTGCCAGGAGCCCAGCGACACCTTGGTCAGCCAGGCCATGAGCACGAACAGGAAGACGCCGGCGAGCGAGATCAGCAGCAGCGCGGCGAACATGCGCGGGATGTCGAGCTGGTAGCCGGCCATCAGGATCTGGTAGGCCAGGCCGGTGTTGGTGCCGCCGGTGCCGGCGACGAACTCGGCCACCACGGCACCGATCAGCGCCAGGCCCGAGGAGATGCGCAGGCCGCCGAAGAAGTAGGGCAGCGCGCTGGGGATGCGCAGGCGCCAGAGCATCTGACCGCGCGTGGCGCGGTTCATCTTGAAGTAGCTCTGCAGGTCGGGGTCGACGCTGCGCAGGCCCAGCGTGGTGTTGGAGATGATGGGAAACAGGGCCACCAGGGCCGCGCACACCACCAGCGAGGCGGTGGGCTGCTTGACCCAGATGATGATCAGCGGGGCGATGGCCACGATGGGCGTGACCTGCAGCAGCACGGCGTACGGGAACAGCGCGGTCTCGATCAACCGGCTCTGCACGAACAGGAAGGAGATCAGCACGCCGACGACCACGGCCACCACGAAGGACAGCACGGTGATCTTCATGGTGATCACCAGCGAGTTGAAGAGCGTGGACCAGTCCTTGACCAGCGTCTCCATCATCAGGCCGGGCGAGGGCACCAGGTAGGGCGGCAGTTCGAGGCCGACCACCAGGCCGTGCCAGAGCGCGACCAGCACGATGGCGACCAGGGCCGGGTACAGCACGCGCTGCACGCGAGGCTGTTTCAGGAAGGGGGTGTTGACGGTGGGGTTCATGCGTGTGCGCTTTCGGTCGTGTCGCGGCTGGCGCGCAGCAGGCTGTCCTGCAGTTGCTTGGCGTAGTGGCTGAATTCGGTGGAGACCATGAAGTCCGGCGTGCGCGGGTACGGCTGGTCGATCTGGAATTCCTCGACGATGCGGCCCGGGCGCGCGGCCATCATGACGACGCGACTGGAGAGGAACACCGCCTCGTGGATGGAATGGGTGACGAAGACGACGCTGAGGTTCTTCTTCTGCCAGAGTTCGAGCAGGTCGGCGTCGAGCTTGTGGCGGGTGATTTCATCGAGCGCGCCGAAGGGCTCGTCCATGAGCAGCAGCGTGGGCTCGACCACCAGTCCGCGCGCGATCGACACGCGCATCTGCATGCCGCCGGAGAGGGCGCGCGGCAAGGCCTTGGCGAACCTGGACAGGCCCACCAGGGCCAGTGCATCGGCCACGCGGGCGTCGGCCTCGGCGCGCGGCACGCCGGCCAGGTCCAGCGGCAGGCGCACATTGGTCTGCACGCTGGCCCAGGGCATCAGCGTGGGCGACTGGAACACGAAGGCCAGGCGGTGGCCCGACTTCTCCAGCTGGCTGACCCCCTGGCCCCAGAGCTTGAGGCTGCCGCTGCTGGGTTCGAGCAGGCCGGCCACCATTTTCAGCAGCGTGCTCTTGCCGCAGCCCGAGGGGCCGAGCAGCGTGACGAATTCGCCTTCGCGCACCGTCAGGTCCACCGGCTGCAAGGCCACGGTGCCGTTGGGGTAGGTTTTCTGGACGCCCTGGATGTCAATGGCCAGGGTGGCGGACGGTTGGTCAGTCTTCATGGGGTACTTGTGGGTGAAGGCGGGGCGGGCCGATGCGGGCGCGGAGCCCGCATCGGTGCGCGTGGTGCGCGCCCGCCGCGGCGGGCGCACAGCGGTCGTCAGGGCAGGACCTTGGCGTCGCGGGAGATGTCGAAGCGGTAGGCCTGGTCGATGTTGACCTTGGCCGGGTCGATCATCTCGTTCTCGACCAGGAAGGCGTGCGTCTTGAGCAGGCGCTCGCGCGTGATGATGCCGATGCCCTGCTTGGCGGCGTCGCCGCTGGTGATGATGCCCATCTCCTTGAGCTTGCCGATGCCGTAGTTGAGCTGGTCGTCGGTCATGTTGGGGTTGTCCTTCTTGATCAGCGCGTTGGCGGGTGCCGGGTCGGCCAGGTAGCTCTTGTAGCCTTCGGCGGTGGCTTTCACGAAGGCGGCCACGGTCTTCTCGCGTTCCTTCACGGTCTTGTCCATGCAGGAGATCAGGTTGGCGTAGGGCGGGTAGCCCTGGTCGGCCAGCAGGAAGGTGTTGGCCTTCACGCCGGCCTTCTGGATCGCGAACGGCTCGGACGAGAGGAAGCCCATCTGCACGACGTTCTTGTCGGCCACGAAGGGCTGGATGTTGTAGGTGTAGGGCCGCGCCTGCGCGTCGGTGTAGCCGTACTTGCCCTTGAGCCAGGACCACATGCCACGCATCGCCGTGGGCGCGATCAGGATGGTCTTGCCCTTCATGTCCTCGAAGGACTTCACGTCCTCGTGGGCGATCAGCACCTGTGGGTCCTTCTGGAAGATGGCGGCCACGTTGACGATGGGCAGGCCGTTGCCGCGCGCCACCATCATCTGCGTGTCGGTCGCGCCCATGATGCAGTCGGCCTGGCCGGCGGCCATGATCTGGATGATGTTGATCTGCGGGCCGCCCATCTTGATGGTCACGTCCAGCCCGTGCTTCTTGTAGATGCCGTTCGCGATGGCCTGGTAGTAGCCGCCGTGCTCGGCCTGCGCGTACCAGTTGGTCATGAAGGTGAACTTTTCCTGCGCCTGGGCGGCGCTCAGGCTCAGGACGCCCAGGGCGGTGGCGCCGAGGGCTCGGCACAGTCGGGTCAGGGATGCGGAGGAGGACATGGCAGGCCTTTCTGTCGAAGGGTGGGGGTGGGACGGAGGAGCGCGGGAGGGAAACGGAACGGTGGATCGATCAGCCCAGCGTCTGCTGGATGTGACCGGTGAAGTGCGCAGCGCTCCCAGGTCGGTTCATCGCGAACGACCCAGCGCATGGTGAAGAGTTCGGTGATGGCCTGGACCCAGCTGTTGGCCAAGCTGTCGAGGATGGCTTCGCCCTGTTCGCGCGTGGCGGTGGTGGGGTCGCCGATGACGCCGCTGGGGCCGAAGTCGCGCGCCACCCAGGCGCAGGCCGGTCGGCCATCGGCCGAGAGCGTCTTGGACGGGAAGGGTGGCGGGAAGTACGCGGCCGCGCGCTCCATGTGCACCGTGTCGGGCGCCAGTGCGAGCATCAGCGCGGTTTCCGAATGACCAGCGTGCATGGAGAGCTTGCGTTCTTCGTCGCTGATGAACTTGCCCGAGACGTTGGGCACGCGCGAGACGCCGTAGGGCACGACGACGAAATCGCCATGGCGCAGGCGCAGCTCGCGAGCGGCCATCTCCAGCACCTGCGGCTGCGCGACCATGGCCGTTGGCGAACACCAGCTTGCGGAAACCCGAGCGGTAGACCGACTCGCCCAGCTCGATCATGGTCGAGAGCAGGGTGGTGCCGGTGAGCGTCATGGTGCCCGCGAAGTGCAGGTGCTCTTCGGACTTGCCGTAGGTGATGGGGGGCAGGCCGAAGGCGCGGATCTCGGCGGGCAGGCGCTCGAAGGCCTTGCCGATGACGCCCGCGGCGATCACGGTGTCGACCGAGCAGGGCAGGTGCGGCCCGTGCTGTTCGGTGGCCCCCACCGGCAGCACGATGACCGTGTTCTCGCGGTCGGGCAGCGCGGTGATTTCCGTCCAGGCCAGGTAGGGCAGGAAACGGTGCGGGGGGAAGTAGCCGTGCATCATGGGGCGGGTCCTTGTGGGGAGTCAGGGAATGAGGGGGCGGCCGTTGCGCAGCACCACGCGGGGCGTGGTGCGCGAGGGCCAGGCATGGGCGTCCGAGGCGGTGAACACCACGAGGTCGGCATTCGCGCCGTCCAGCGTGGCGCGGGCCAGCGGCTGGCGCTGCAGCCAGTCGGCGCGGCACAGCGCGTCGGACCAGGTGTCGAAAGGGGTGTCGAGCTGGCCGGCCAGCGTGGCGGCCTGCATGGCTTCGAGCGGGTCCAGGCTGCCGACGCGGCAGAACGGGTCCTGCACGTTGTCGCTGGCGAACAGCAGCGGGATGCCGCGCTCGCGCGCTTCCTTCACCAGCATGAGGCCGCGCAGGCGCGGCGTGCGGCCGGTGACGGCGTCCTGCAGCAGCAGGTTGGTGATGGGCAGCGACACCAGTGTGATCGGCGCGCGCGCCACGGCGTCCAGCGTGCGCCAGCGCCTGGTCCTCGGGCTGGGCCGCGAGCGCGCAGTTGTGGCCGCAGACCACGCGGCCGGTGAAGCCGATGTCGCGCAGCAGCAGCGCGATGAAGGCCAGGCCTTGCGCGCCGGGATTGAGTTCCTCGTCCACGTGCAGGTCCAGGTCCAGATCGACCGCCTGCGCGGCGTGCACGAGGTGGCGCAGGGCGTTGGCGTCCCAGTTGCTGGAGTGCACGAAACCGCCGAGCAGCGCGTGCGGGCCGGTGGCGGCGACGCGGCGCGCCAGGGCCCGCGCCTCGTCGCGGTCCTGGAACAGGCCGAGCTTGATCAGGGCGACCTGTTCGAGCCGCACGCGGCCGCGCCATTCGGCGGCGAGTTCGGCGGTCACCTCCCACGCCAGGGGCGGGGTGCTGGGGTCCCACCAGTCGATGTGGGTGCGCAGGTGCGTGGTTCCGGCCTCCCAGGCCCATTGCAGGCCGCGCTCGGCGCGCTCGCGCAGGTCGGCGTGGGTCCAGTGGGCGCGGTCGCCGATCACCGCGTCGATCGCGCCGAGCAGGCCGGGCTTCACGGCGCCCATGCGCGGCAGGATGAAGGCCTTGTCCAGGTGCGTGTGCGCATCGACCATCCCGGGCAGCACCGGCGCGCCCTGCACGTCCCAGCCTTGGCCGGTGACCCTGACGGTGCCGGTGATGGGCGAGGTGCGGGTCACACGGCCCTGGGCCAGTTCCAGCAGCGCCAGGGCCGGGCCGGCGCGGTCGGTGGGCCAGTCGGTCGGCAGCAGCCAGCGCGGCAGCCGCGCGTTGGCGATGAAGTCGGGGGCGGCGGGCGGCTGCGGCATGGGGGTGGGGTTCAGAGGTCGAGGGTCAGGGTGGGCGAGTGGCTGCGCGCGCAGCAGATCGCCACGTGCGTGGCGCGCTCGGCCTCGGTCATGCACGCGTCCTGGTGGTCCGGCGTGCCATCGAGGTAGGGCGTGAGGCAGGAGCCGCAGATGCCTTGTTCGCACACGGTGTCCACCGCCACGCCCGCGCCTTGCAGCACGTGGGCGATGCTTTTGCCCGGCGCCACGGGCAGGCGCAGCTGGCGGCGCGCGAGCAGCACCTCGAAACCCGACGTCTGGGCCGGGGCGGCCTGGGGCTGGGTCGGGGCGCTGAAGTACTCGAAGTGCACGCGCTCGGCCGGCCAGCTCTGGCAGGCCTCGCGCACGTGGGTCATGAAGCCCTCGGGCCCACAGAAGTAGACGTGGGAACCGGCCGGCGCCTGGGCGATCACGGAAGAGGGGCGGGTGGGCGACGGCACGCTGTCGAAGTGCACCTGCACGTTGCGCCGCCAGGGTGCGTGGTCGAGCGTGCTGCACAAGGCCAGGTGCTTGGAACTGCGCGCGAACACCGCGAGCGTGAACGGCGCGCCCAGCGCGTGCAGCGCATGCGCCATGGAGACCAGGGGCGTCACGCCGATGCCACCGCCCAGCAGCAGGTGGTGGGCCGCGTTCGGCGCCAGGCGGAACTGGTTGCGCGGCAGGCCGATGCGCAGGATCTCGCCTTCGCGCACCCACATGTGCAGGGCGCGCGAGCCGCCGCGGCCGGTGTCTTCGCGCTTGACCGCGATCTCGTACGACTCCGTGGTGCGCGTCGGATCGCCGCAGAGCGAATAGCTGCGCACCAGGCCGCCGGGCAGGTACACGTCCACGTGCGCGCCGGCCTCGCAGGCCGGCAGGGGCAGGCCGTCGATGCGCTGCAGCACATAGCTGTTGACCTCGTCGGTGTGGCGCACGACGCGGGCGACGCGGATGGTCAGGTCACCGCGTGGCGCGGGGCCGTTCGGGGGGCTGGCATGGACCGGTTGGCCCGCTGGCGTGTTGATCGAACTCAATTTCTGACCATTTAATTTGACTATTTGGTCAGTATAAGAAGAATCATCCCCGGGGAAACCGTGAAAACCCGCAGATTCAGGGAAGGAAGGTGGCGCCGCGTGTCGTTGGCGCCACAGCGCGCTCAGTCGCGCAGCAGGCCGCAGCCGCGCAGGATGAACGGGATGAGCTCGTTCGCCACGGCCTCGCGGTCCAGGGGCCCGCAGATGTGGCGCACCTGCAGCGCGAAATCGGCGTGGTGCTGCGTCATGGCCCAGATGTGCATGAGCAGCAGGTGCGCGTTCATGGGCTTCATCAGACCGCGCGCGATCCAGCCGTTGATGATGCCGACTTCCTTCTGGACCCAGGTGCGGGCGTTGGGCCAGTAGCGCCCCAGGTTGTCGGCCACCGTCCAGGATCTCGCGCGTGAAGATGCGCGAGACCGTGGGCTGGTCGAAGGCATGGTCCAGCTTCTGGCGGATGTAGTGGCTCAGGATGTCGGCCGGCTCGGTCAGGCCGGGCGGTGCGAACTCGATCTTCCAGGCCATCATCACCGAGTCCAGCAGCTCGTTGTAGAGCTCCTCCTTGCCGGTGATGTAGTAGTGCAGCTGGGGCTTGGTCAGGCCGGCGCGCTCGGCGATGGCCTGGGTGGAGGTGCCCTTGAGGCCATGCAGGCTGAACTCCTGGGTGGCCGCTTCCCGGATGGCGGCGAGGATGCGCTGTCGGCTTTCCCGCACCGCACGTGCGGGGCGCGCAAGCGTGGGGGTGGCGGCGCGGGGCTCGCGCCGTGCCGGGGAATCTGCAGCTGTCATGGTCCGGAGTCGCGTGGGCCGGAGCCGGCCACGACGCGCTGAAAAGTGGGATTTCATGATAGCAGGCGCGCCATTCTGGTGCGCGCGGCCAGCCCCTCGCCACGGGCTCAGCCGGGGCGGCGCAGGGCCACCGCCTCGATCTCCACCAGCACGGGGGCAATCAGGCCGGAAATGACGGTCGAACGCGCGGGCGCCGTGGCCGCGGGGAAACGCTCGGCGTAGGCCTCGTTGAAGCCGGGGTAGTCCTTGGCGTTGACCAGCCACACCGTGGTCTTGACCACGTCGGCCAGCGTGCAGCCGGCGCGCTGCAGGATGGCCTCGATCAGGTCCAGGGTGTAGTGGGTCTGGCTCGCGATGTCCTCGCCGGCCGCCTGGCCGTTGCACATGGGCACCTGGCCGGCGACGAAGACCAGCCGGTCCTCGACCACCACCGCGGGCGAGATGGGCTGGACCTTGCCGGCCCGTTCCACGGGCGGCCCGATGTGTTCAATGCCGGGGTTGGGGCTCATGCGGGGATCAGTCGGGTTTGGCACCGGAGGCCTTGACGATGGAGGCCCACTTCTTCGTTTCCGATTCGATGAAGGCCTTGTACTCGGTGGCGCTGCTGCCGCCGAGCTTGAAGCCGCGCGAGACGAAGTACTCCTGGATGTCGGGGCTGGTCAGCGCGGCGTTCACGTCCTTGTTGATCTTTTCGACGATGGCCGCCGGCGTGCCGGGCGGCGCGAACAGGCCTTGCCACGACAGCGCCTCGAAGCCCGGGTAGCCGCTCTCGGCGACGGTGGGCACGTTGGGGAACAGCGGGTGGCGTTCTTTGGATGTGACGGCCAGCGGCACCAGTTTGCCGGCCTGGATCTGCGGCATGACGACCAGCACGTCGCCGAACATCAGGTCGATCTGGCCGCCCATGAGGTCGGTGAGCGCGCCGGCGCTGCCGCGGTACGGGATGTGCAGGAACGACGCCTTGGTGGCGAGCTTGAACATCTCGCCGGTCAGGTGCATCGAGGTGCCGCTGCCGGGCGAGCCGTAGGTGATCGAGGCGGGCTTGGCGCGCGCGGCCGCGATCAGCTCCTGCAGGTTCTTCGCCGGCAGGTTGGGGTTCTTCACGATCAGCAGCGGCGCGCTCACCACGGCCGTGACGGGCGTGAAGCCCTTGACCATGTCGTAGGGCAGGTTGGGGTAGAGCGCGCCGGCGATGCCGTTGCTGCCGGTCACGCCCAGCAGCAGCGTGTGGCCGTCCGGCTCGGACTTGGAGACGTGGTCCGCGCCCACGGTGCCGCCGGCGCCCGCGCGGTTGTCCACCACCACGGTCTGTTTCCAGGTGACGGTGAGTTTCTCGCCGAGCTTGCGCGCGAGCAGGTCGGTGCTGCCGCCGGGCGGGAAGGGCACGACGATGCGCACCAGTTTGCTGGGGTAGGCCTGCGCCGAAGC
Source organism: Hydrogenophaga sp. UC242_50 (assembly GCF_042697355.1). Lineage (NCBI taxonomy): Bacteria > Pseudomonadati > Pseudomonadota > Betaproteobacteria > Burkholderiales > Comamonadaceae > Hydrogenophaga > Hydrogenophaga sp. UC242_50. The sequence continues at coordinate 3,845,192 of NZ_CP170553.1, read as the reverse complement.
GAGCGAGGGCGCGAGCGCGGTCACGGCGAGCGTGGCCGCGAGCGCGAAGGTGGTGGTGATGCGGTTCATGGCGAGATCACTTTCATGTGGGTTGGTCTTTCGGTGCCACCAGTGTGTGGTCTGGTGCACCCCAAGCGCCTCCTCCGGCCGTTTCTATGACGAGCCTGTCCCCCGCCGACCACTCGACGCGCGCCCGGGCGGGCAACACGTCGATGCGTCCATCGGCTCTTTCGATGCGGGCGGCCGACGGTGAACCATCGCCACCGCCCTGGCTGCCGCGCGCGCGGCTGACATGGCGTTCGCCCCGGTAGGAGACGCTGCCCTGTCCTTCTAGCAATTGGTATACCCGCCGCACGCCATGGCCGCCCACGAAGCGGCCCACGCCGCCCGAGCCTTCGCGGATCGCGTAGGTGCTCACGCGCAGCGGCGCTTCGGATTCGATCACCTCCACCGGCGTGTTGCGCGCATTGCCCACGTCGGTGGAAATGCCGCTGGTGCCATCGGCCTGCGCGCTCGCGCCCGCGCCGCTGGCGATGATCTCGGTGAGCAGCCAGCGCTGGCCGCCGGCCCCGGTGCCGCCGAGCGAAAGCACCGTCGCGCACGCCCGCGTTCGAGGCCAGCGGCTCGCGCGAGGCGCCGAGCGACCAGGCGCTGAGCATGGCATTGCAGGCCAGCTTGAGCGTGGCGGTGCGCGCGTTCACCGCGGCGGGCAGGCGCGGGTTGACCACGCTGCCTTCGGGCAGCACCCAGGTGGCGGGCGCGAGGCAGCCCGCGTTGTTCGGCGCCTGCGGCGCGAGCGAGCGCATGAAGAACAGGATGGCGGACATCATGCTCGAGGGCGATGCGTTCACCGGCCCGCGCGTCTGCGGCGACGAACCCGTGAAGTCGATCGTGAGCGCGTCGCCGTGCTTGCGCAGGCTCACCGCGATGCGCACCGGGGCGTCGTCGATGCCGTCGCCGTCGAGCTGGTCTTCCCACTGCCAGGCGCCGTCGGGCACCTGGCGCAGGGCGTCGCGCGTCATGCGCTCGGACTGCGCGAGCAGGGCATCGCACACGGCGTTGAAGGCGGGGCCGGTGCGCGCCTGCAGCGCGGCGGTTTCGCGCGCGCCCAGGCTCACGGCGGACCACTGCGCGTTCAGGTCGCCGACCAGGTTGCCCGGTGTGCGGCTGTTGGCGGTGAGCAGGGTCTCGACGTTGCTGTCCACCACGCCGGCCGCGCGCCAGCGCACCGGCGGAATGCGCAGGCCTTCCTGGTGGATGTCGGTGGCGTTCGGCGGGATCGAGCCGGCCGCCATGCCGCCCACGTCCTGGTGGTGCAGGATGGCGGCGGCCAGCGCGATGGTAACGCCCTCGCGGACGATGGGCCGCACCACGATCAGGTCGGGCAGGTGCGTGCCGCCCGACCAGGGATCGTTCATGAGGTAGGCGTCGCCCTCGGCCATCTGCGGCGCGGGAAAACGCTTCAGGACGCCGGCCACGGCGGGGATCAGCGAACCCAGCAGCAGCGGCAGCGAGCGCGCCTGCGCGAGCAGGCGGCCGTCGGGCAGGAAGACGGCGGCGGCGCAGTCGCCGCCCTCGCGCGCGATCGACGAGTAGGCCGCGCGCATCATGCGGCTTTGCATGCGGTCGACGATGCCCTGCAGCGCCAGCCGCACGGGCTCCATCAGGATCAGGTGTTCGTTCATGCGCGCGCCTCCTCGGCCTGCGTCAGCAGCAGGGAGCCGTCGGCCTCCTGCGCCCATTGCCAGCCCGCCGGCACCCACACGGTGGTGGTGGCCGCGAACAGGGCCTGCGGGCCCTGGCCCGTGGCGGCGCAGCCGGCCCACAGCGCGGGGTCGGGCCGCAGGTGGTGGGCGTTGACGCCGGGCTGGGGCACGGCCTGTTCGAACACACCGCGCAGCAGGCCCACCAGCGCGTCGCTGCGCGCGGGCATCTGGCGACGCAGGGCTTCGTAGCGCGCGGCGAAGCGCGCCTGCAGCGCGGGCAGGTTGTCTTCGGGCAGCCAGGCCACTTCCACCGGGCTGCCTTGCCCCCGGTGCAGGATCTCCAGGCTCCAGCGGATGGACGCGCATTCGATGGAGGGATGCAAGTCACCGCGCAAGGCGGTGAGCGCGGCCAGGCCATCGGCATTCAGCGGCAGCGAACAGGCCTTCTCCACCGTCTGCGTGGGCGGCGAGGCCAGCAGGCCCAGCGCGGCGACCACGCCGGCGTGCGCGATCACGCGCACCTGTGACACGCCCGCGAGCTCGGCCACCTCGGCCACGTGCTGGGCGCCACCGCCACCCGCCGCGACGAGCAGGCAGTCGGCGGGGTGGATGTCGCGCTGGAAGGCGCGCATCTTCACGCTCTCGGCCATGGCCGTGGCGGCGGTGGCGACGATGGCTTTCGCCGCGTCGATGGTGGCGATGCCCAGGGGCAACGCGACGTCGCGCGCCACGGCCGCTTCGGCCAGCGCCACGTCCAGCGCCACGCCGCCGGAGAGCTGGCGCGGCAGGCGGCCGAGCAGCAGCAGGGCGTCGGTCAGCGTGGCGTTCGTGCCGCCCAGGCCGTAGGCCGCGGGGCCGGGCCAGGCGCCTTGCGAGCGCGGGCCCAGGCGCAGACCGCCACCGGCGTTCACGCTGGCCAGGCTGCCGCCGCCGATGGAGAGCGATTCCACGTCGGCGCAGCGCAGCCGCAGTGTGAGGTCGCCGCAGAGCAGGGTGTCGGTGAACAGGGGGCGTCCGGTTTCGAGGATGCCGATGTCGGTGCTGGTGCCGCCGACGTCGATGGACATCACCACCTGGGCGGCATCGCTGTCGGGCAGGCTCGCGGCCACGCCCTGCAGCGCGGCGCAGGGGCCGGACATCGCCAGGCCGATGGGGCGCGCCACGGCATCCTGCCAGGGCGCGATGCCGCCTTCGGAGCGCATCAGCGCGGGCGCGGGCAGGCCGCGTTCGGCCAGCGCGCCGCCCAGCGACCGCAGGTACTGCTGCACCATGGGCTTGCTGTAGGCGTCGAAGGCGGTGGCGAGGAAACGCTCGAACTCGCGCGGCTTGGGGTCGACCTCGCTGGAGAGCGAGACCATCAGTTCAGGTTGCGCTTCGAGCAGCCAGGCGCGCACCTGCTGCTCGTGCGCCGGTCGCAGGTGCGAGAACAGCAGGCAGACCGCGACCGAGCGCAGGCCCGAGGCGGCGATGCGGTGGGCCAGGGCGGTGAGCTGTTCGCGGTCCAGCGGCTCGATCTCGTCGCCGTGCGCGTCCACGCGCCCGGCGATCTCGACGCGGTGCGCGGCGGGAAACAGGCGGCGCTCGGGCGTGGGCGGCAGCACGGCGGCGGTGTACAGGTCGCGCCGGTCCTGGCGCGCCAGCGCGAGGATGTCGCGCATGCCGGTGTTGGTGATCACGGCCACCGGGCCGTCGTTCTGCTCCAGCAGCAGGTTGGTGACCACGGTGGAGCCGTGCACGATGCGCGCGACCTGGGTGGGCGCGATGCCGTTTTCATCGAGCATGCGCTGCACGGCCTGCAGGATCGGCTGCACCAGCTGGCCCGCTTCGCGCGGGTGCTTGAGGCTGCGCAGTGTGCCGTCCGAGGCGCAGGCCACCACGTCGATGAAGGTGCCACCCATGTCGATGCCGATGGCCCAGCTCGGTGTGCTCATGCCGGCCTTTCAGCGGAAGCGCCGCGCGCTGAACGGCGACAGGTCCACCTGCGTGGCGCGGCCCGCCACCAGGTGGGCCACCTCGCGGCCGGTGCTGGCGCCCATGCACATGCCCATGTGGCCGTGGCCGAAGGCGAGCCAGGCGTTGTCGGCGTCGCGGCTGCGGTCGATCACCGGCAGGCTGTCGGGCATGCAGGGGCGGTGGCCCATCCACTGCGTCACTTCCGAGGTGTCCAGGTGCGGGAACAGCAGCTGGCCCTGGCGCAGCAGCGCCTGAGCGCGCTCGTAGTTGGGCGCGCGCTTGAGGCCGGCGAATTCCACCGTGCCGGCCAGCCGCAGGCCCATGGCCATGGGGTTGACCATGATGTTGTTCTCCGAGGCCATCACGGTGTGGCGCAGCTTCAGATTGGAGCTGCGCACGGTCACGTGGTAGCCGCGCTGGGTTTCGAGTGGCACGCGGTCGCCGAGCTGTTTCGCGAGCTGGCCGGACCAGGCGCCGGCGGCCACCACCACGCCATCGACCGCGAGCGGTTCGCCGCGGTCCATGCGCAGGCCGGAGACGCGCCGGCCTTCGCGTTCGAAGCCGGTGACCGAGCGGTGGTCGTGGCGGGCGCCGTCGCGCACGCTTTGCGCGACCAGGGCCTTGACCAGTTGCGAGGGGTCCAGCGTGGAGCCGTTGTCGGGCGCGAGGATGCCGAAGCGGAAGCGCCCCTTCAGGTCGGGTTCGAGTTCTTCCAGCTCATCGCGCTCGACGTTGACGAGGTTCACGCCGAGGGACTTGCGCAGGGCCATGCCCCACTTCCACTGGTCGGCGGCCTCGCGCGAGGAGTAGACGTACAGGCAACCGCTGCGGCGCACCAGGGCGTTCGCGTCGGCGTGGTCGAGCAGGGGGCCGTAGCAGTCGAAGATCGGGCGCAGCAGGGTCTGCAGCGCGGTGGCGATGCGCGTGACCTCCTGCGGCGTGGAGTGCTGCAGCATGCGCAGCAGCCAGGGCATCACGCGCGGCAGGTAGGTGGTGCGGATGGTCAGCGGGCCCAGCGGGTCGAGCAGCCAGCTGGGCACTTTCTTCCACATGTTGGGCATGCCCACCGGCAGGCAGGCGCTGGGCGAGAGGGAGCCGGCGTTGCCGAACGAACAGGCTTCGCCCGGTTCCAGCGGATCGACGAAGGTGATCTGGTGGCCGTCGCGCTGCAGCCAGGCGGCTGTGCAGGCGCCGACGATGCCTGTGCCTACAACGGCGATATGCATGGGATCAACGGATTCTTGTGAGGGGGAGGGGTGGGGTGTCTCGCGGCATTCTATGAACCGTGCGATGCATCAAACAAGCGAATTCTTTTGATACATTCATCATGAAATCTGATGATGGTGCATGCACGCCCGCGGGCACCGCTTCTGAACCAGATGGGTGCACGCGATGAACATCAGCTTGAGACAGATGCGGGCCTTCGCGGCCGTGACGCAAAGCGGCAGCTTCACCGGCGCGGCGCGCCAGCTCAGCCTCACGCAGTCGGCGGTGAGCATGCTGGTCCAGCAGCTGGAGCAGGAGCTGCACCTGCAGCTGTTCGACCGCAGCCGCACGGCCATCACGCTCACCGAGGCCGGCAAGAACCTGCTGCCGCTGGCGCAGCGCATCCTGGAGGACGTGCGCCAGGTGGTCGAGGGCGCTTCCGAAATCCGCGCCTTGCGCCGGGGCTTCCTGCGCGTGTCCACCTCGCAGATGATGGCCTGCACCTGGGTGGCCTCGGTGCTCACCGAGTTCGGCCAGCAGCACCCCGGCATCAGCCTGCGCCTGAAGGACGCGGTGGCCGACGACGTGGTGGACACCGTGCGCCACGGGGCGGTGGAGCTGGGCATCGGCCCCGAGCGCCTGACGGGCGAGGACGTGACGCGCAGCTTCCTCATGAACGTACCGATCCGCCTGGTGTGCCCGAAGGGGCACCCGGCCTACGAGCGCGCCAGCGTGTCGTGGAAAGAGCTGCGCGACGAGCGCTGGATCAGTTACTCCCACGAGTTCGGCCGCCACGTGGAGCGCGCGCTGCACACGCACGGCCACGACTTCTCGCTGGACACGGCGAGCGACGTGGGCTTTCTCACCACGGCGATGGCGCTGGCCGGCCACGGCATGGGCGTGCTGCTCGCACCGGAGTACGCGCGCTCGTTCGCCGACAACTTCGGCGTGCGCTTCGTGCCGCTGCGCGCGCCGGCGATCCAGCGCGAGTACTTCGTGTACCAGCGCAAGGGGCAGTCGCTGTCGCCGGCGGCGGCCACTTTTCTCGATCTGTTGCGGCAGCGCGGTGGGGGCGCCCGGCGCGCGGGCAAGGGGGCTCAGGGCTGAATCAGTCCGGCTTGCGGGCGGCGGCAGCAGCGGCTGCGCGCAGCTTGTCCTTCTTGCTCGGCCGTTTGCCCTTGATGCCACCGTCGCCCGGCGAAGGCGGTGGCGCGGTTTCGGTGGGCTCGAAACCGGGCAGGACCTCGAGCGGCAGGGAGAGGCCCTGGCGTTTCTCGATCAGGCGCCAGTGGGCTTCGGTGGTCGGGCTCACGAAGCTCACCGCCAGGCCGCTCGCACCGGCGCGGCCGGTGCGGCCGATGCGGTGCACGTAGTCCACCGCCGAGCGCGGCAGGTCGTAGTTCACCACCACCGGCAGTTGCTCGATGTCGATGCCGCGCGCGGCCAGGTCGGTGGTGACCACCACGTCCCAGCGTTTTTCCTTGAACTCGCCCAGCGCCTGCTGGCGCGCGCCCTGGCTCAGGCCGCCGTGGAAGGAGGTGGCGTACAGGTCACCGTGGTGCAGCTTGGCGGCCACGCGCTCGGCCGCGTACTGCGTGACCACGAACACCAGCACGCGCTGCCAGCCCTGGTCCTTGATGAGCTGGCGCAGCAACTGCGTGCGGCGCGTGCTGTCGACCAGAAAGGCCTGCTGCAGGATCACCGCGGCCTCGGCCGGCGCGGCGGGCACGTCGATGCGCAAGGGGTCGTGCAGCAGCGCGTCGGCCAGTGCCTGCACCGGCGAGGGGAAGGTGGCCGAGAAGAAGAGGTTCTGCCGCTGGACGGGCAGCAAGGCGAGCACGCGCGCGAGTTCGTCGGCGAAGCCCAGGTCCAGCAGGCGGTCGGCTTCGTCGAGCACCAGCAGCTCCACGGCCGACAGGCGCAGCGCGTTGTGTTCCACCAGGTCGAGCAGGCGCCCGGGCGTGGCGACCACCACGTCGGCGCCGCCGCGCAGCGCCATCATCTGCGGGTTGATCGACACGCCGCCGAACACCACGGCCACCTTGGGCGGGCGCGGCAGATGCTGCGCCAGCGCGCGCACCACCTCGCCGGCCTGCGCCGCGAGTTCGCGCGTGGGCACGACCACCAGCGCGCGCACGCGGCGCGGCGAATGGGTGGCGGCCTGGGTGAGCCGTTGCAGCAGGGGCAGGGCGTAGGCCGCGGTCTTGCCGGAGCCGGTCTGCGCGGTGGCGAGCAGGTCATGGCCGGCCAGCACGGCCGGAATGGCTTCACGCTGGATCGGGGTGGGCGTGGTGAAACCGAGTTCGGCGGCGGCTTGGGCGAGGGCGGGCGCGAGGCCCAGGGCGGTGAATGGCATGGATCGGGGCAGTGTACCGGCCCGGGTAGGATGCGGCCCCATGAAGAACAAGCTTTCGACCGGTGGCCTGGTCTACTCCACCGATGCGGGCCGCATGTGCCCCGACTGCCGCCAGCCGGTGGCGCAATGCGTGTGCAAGCAACGGGCCAGCGCCGTGCCGGCGGGCGATGGCGTGGTGCGCGTCTCGCGCGAGACCAAGGGCCGGGGTGGCAAGGGGGTCACGCTGGTCAAGGGTCTGGCGCTGGACGCGGTGGCTTTGGCCGCGCTGGGCAAGCAGCTCAAGGCGGCCTGCGGAACCGGTGGCACGGTGAAGGACGGCGTGATCGAGATCCAGGGCGATCACATCGAGAAGGTGATGGCCGCGCTGAAATCCCAGGGTCACGCCGTCAAACGCGTGGGCGGCTGAGGCCCGGGCTCAGAACAGCCGCGCCCACCACAGCCGAAGCCGCATGCCGATCTCGCTGGTGTAGCCGGCCGTGGGCGTGCGCAGCCGGCCCTGGGCATCCACCACCACGAAGGCCGGCACGGCCTTGAAGCCGAGCTGGCGGGCGATCTCGCCGCGCGGATCGATCGCCGTGGCCCAGGGCAACTGCCGCTGCGCCAGCACGCGGGCCACGGGGCCGGCCTGACCGGATTGCATGGCGATGGTGAGCACCGGCCAGTCCGCCGAGAGCCGGGTCACGCTGTGTTCTTCCGTGCGGCAGATGGGGCACCACTCTGCCCACACGTGCAGGGCCACGGGCTGGCCGGGGTGGTCAGCGCGCCATTGCGCCAGGGTCGTGCGGCGCTCGCTGCCGTCGGGCTGAACCAGGGTGAGGGCCAGATCGGGCGCGGGGCCGCGCGGCACATCGCGCGTCTGCCAGGCCTGCACGCCCAGCAGCACCGCGAGCACCAGGCCCAGGGTGACGAGGTGGCTTTTCCACCGCCGGCGCAGCGACTGCGCGAAGCGGGCAAGGCGTGACGTCATGGGCATCAGCGTGTTCAGCGCAGGACTTCGAGCAGGCGGTCGAGCCCGCCTTCGTTGATGGCCACCATGGCCTGCGCGCGCACGGCGGGTTTGGCGTGGTACGCCACCGAGAGGCCGGCCACGCCCATCATGGGCAGGTCGTTGGCGCCGTCGCCCATGGCGATGCACTGCGAGGGCTCGATGCCCAGCAGCGACGCCACTTCGAGCAGCGTGCGGCGTTTCTCGGCACCGTCGCAGATGTCGCCCCAGGGCTGGTCCACCATGTAACCCGTGAGCTGGCCGCAGTTCGGGCCGCTTTCCACTTCGAGCACGTTGGCGCGCGTGAAGTCGATGCCCAGCGTCTGGCGCACGCGCTCGCTGAAGAAGGTGAAACCGCCCGAGACCAGCAGCACCTTCAAGCCGGCGGCCTTGCAGGCGCGCACCAGCTCGGCCGCGCCGGGGTTGATGCGCAGGCGCTCGGTGTAGATCTGCTCCATGTCGGCGATGGTCACGCCGCGCAGCAGCGCCACGCGCTTGCGCAGGCTGTCCTTGTAGTCGGTGATCTCGCCGCGCATGGCGGCCTCGGTGATGGCGGCCACCTCGGCCTTCTTGCCCACGGCGTCGGCGATCTCGTCCACGCACTCGATGCTGATGAGCGTGGAGTCCATGTCGAAGGCGATGAGCTTGAAGTCGCTGAGTTTGAGCGGAGGGGTGAAGCCCTGGACGGTGAGGCCGGGGGCGAATTCGGTGGCGGTGGCGGGAGCTTGTGTCATGGCCGGGATTATCCCAGCCATGCACAAGCCCTTACTGTGGCGTGAGGCCGGCGGCCTTGACCAGTTCGGCGTGCAGCTTGATGTCGGCCGAGATGATGCGCTGCAATTCTTCCGGCGTGCTGGGGGCCACCTCGATGCCGCTGGCTGCCAGCTTGGCCTTGAATTCGGCGTCCATGGCGGTGTTCACCGCGCGGTTGAGCTGGTCGATGATGGGGCGCGGGGTCTTGGCGGGCGCCAGGATGGCGACCCAGGCCGAGAGGTTGAGGTTCGCCAGACCGCCTTCGGCCATGGTGGGCACGTCCGGCAGGACGGGCGAGCGTTGGGGGCTCATCAGGCCCAGCGCATGGAGCTTGCCGGCCTGGATGTGCGGCAGGGCCTCGGGCAGCACGGCGAACATCGCGTCCACGTTGCCGGCGAGGGTGTCGTTGACCGCGAGCGCGCCGCCCTTGTAGGGCACATGCAGCATGCGGGCCTGGCTGCGGGTCTCGAACATCAGCCCACCCAGGTGCTGCGGGCTGCCGTCGCCCGACGAGGCGTAGCTGATCTTGCCCGGCGCGGCCTTGGCGGCGGCGAGGAAGGCGGCGGCGGTCGGGTACTTCTGCCTGTCCTTGACCACCAGCACCATGGGCTGGTTCACCAGCCGCGAGATCGGCATGAAGTCGGCCTCGGGGTCGTAGGGCAGGGTCTTGAAGATGCTCTTGTTCGTGGTCAGGAAGGAGGCGGGCGACACGGTGAGGGTGTAGCCGTCGGCCGCGGCCCTGGCAACCGCCGGCATGCCGATCTGGCCCGAGCCGCCCGCGCGGTTCTCGATCACGAAGGGCTGGCCGAACTGGGCGTTGAGCTTCTGGCCCAGCATGCGCGCGATCATGTCGGCGCTGCCGCCGGCCGGCAGGCCGACGATGACCTTCACCACGTGGTCCGGGTAGCTGCCCTGCGCCAGCGTGGGGCCAGAGAGGGCGAGCGCAAGAAGGGCGCTGGCGATGTGCAGCGCGGTGCGTCGGGTCGGCATGGTGGGCTCCGTATCGGTGTGTTTGTGCGGTGAAAGGGACAGGGCCACCAGGGAAGGTTGCGCATGCCGTTTTACGCAAAAACCATGCCGTTGGGTATCGGGCCCGGCCCACCCTCGGTGGGGACCTACGGGGCCGGCGCGGGGGTCTTCGCCTGCAGCGGCTGGCCCAGGCTGCGCAGCACGTCGCGCACCAGCTGCACGCGGTCCTTCACCTCGGGCAGGGCGCGCTCGATGCGCAGCTTGTCGTTGCCGGCGAGCTTGATGTGGCGGTTCTTCTGGATCAGTTCGATGATGCGCATCGGCTCGAACGGCGGGTTGGCGCGGAAGGTGATGTTCGTCACGCCCGGTGCCGCATCGACCTTGACGACACCGTAGGGCGTGCTGATGCAGCGCAGGCGGTGCACGTCGATCAGCGTCTGCGCCTGGGGTGGCAGCTTGCCGAAGCGGTCCACGATTTCCTCGAGCAGCGCATCGACTTGGTCGGTGTTCTTCGCGGTGGCCAGCTTCTTGTAGAACGACAGGCGCAGGTGCACGTCGCCGCAGTAGTCGTTGGGCAGCAAGGCCGGGGCGTGCAGGTTGATGTCGGTGGTGACCGACAGCGGCGAGAGCAGGTCGGGCTCGCGCCCGGCCTTGAGCGAGCTCACCGCTTCGGACAGCATCTCGTTGTAGAGCTGGAAGCCCACCTCCAGCATGTTGCCGCTCTGGTTCTCGCCCAGCACCTCGCCCGCGCCGCGGATCTCCAGGTCGTGCATCGCCAGGTAGAAGCCGCTGCCAAGTTCCTCCATCTGCTGGATCGCGTCCAGTCGCTGCGCCGCCTGCTTGGTCAGGCCTTCGATGTCGGGGACCATGAGGTAGGCGTAGGCCTGGTGGTGGCTGCGGCCCACGCGGCCGCGCAGCTGGTGCAGCTGTGCCAGGCCGAACTTGTCGGCGCGGCTCATCACGATGGTGTTGGCCGTGGGCACGTCGATGCCGGTCTCGATGATGGTGGAGCACAGCAGCACGTTGAAGCGCTGCGCCACGAAGTCGCGCATCACGCGCTCCAGGTCGCGTTCGGGCATCTGGCCGTGCGCGATGGCGATGCGCGCCTCGGGCAATATCTCCTCCAGCTTCTGGCGCCGGTTCTCGATGGTCTCGACCTCGTTGTGCAGGAAGTAGACCTGCCCGCCGCGCTTGAGTTCGCGCAGCACGGCCTCGCGGATCACGCCGTTGCCCTCGTTGCGCACGAAGGTCTTGATGGCCAGGCGGCGCTGCGGCGCGGTGGCGATCACGGAGAGATCGCGCAGGCCTTCGAGCGCCATGCCCAGCGTGCGCGGGATCGGCGTGGCGGTGAGCGTGAGCACGTCGACCTCGGCGCGCAAGGCCTTCATCGCCTCCTTGTGGCGCACGCCGAAGCGGTGTTCCTCGTCGATGATGAGCAGGCCCAGGTCCTTGAACTTCACGCTTTCGCTGAGCAGCTTGTGCGTGCCGACCACGATGTCCACCGAGCCGTCGGCCAGGCCCTTGGCGGCGGCGGTGATTTCCTTGGCCGAGCGGAAGCGGCTCATCTCGGCCACCTTCACCGGCCACTTGGAGAAGCGGTCGGACAGGGTCTGGAAGTGCTGTTCGGCCAGCAGCGTGGTGGGCGCGAGGAAGGCCACCTGGCGCCCACCGGTGACGGCCACGAAGGCGGCGCGCAGGGCGACCTCGGTCTTGCCGAAGCCCACGTCGCCGCAGACCAGGCGGTCCATGGGGCGCGGGCTGATCATGTCCTGGATCACGGCGTGGATGGCGCCACGCTGGTCGGCGGTCTCCTCGAAGCCGAAGTCGTTGGCGAACACCTCGTAGTCCTGCGCCGAGTAGCGGAACGCATGGCCCTGGCGCGCGGCGCGGCGGGCGTAGATGTTGAGCAGCTCGGCGGCGGCGTCGCGCACCTGCTCGGCCGCCTTGCGCTTGGCCTTTTCCCACTGGCCGCTGCCCAGCTTGTGCAGCGGCGCCTCGTCGGCGCTCACGCCGGTGTAGCGGCCGATCAGCTGCAACTGGCTCACCGGCACATAGAGCACGGCCTTGTCGGCGTACTCCAGGTGCAGGAATTCCTGCAGCGCGGGGCTGCCGTCGGGGTTTTTCTCCCCCATGTCCATGTTCACCAGGCCGCGGTAGCGGCCGATGCCGTGCGCGTTGTGCACCACGGGGTCGCCCAGGTTGAGCTCGGACAGGTCCTTGATCAGCGCGTCGACGTCGCTGACCTGTTCCTGCTTCTTGCGCCGGCGCGTGGTGGGGCCGGCGGCGAAGAGCTCGGTCTCGGTGACGAAGTCGATGCCGTCGTCCAGCCAGGAGAAGCCGACCGCGAGCGCGGCGGTGGCGATGCCGGTCTTTTCTTCGCTGGCCTGGAACTCGGCGAGCGAGTCGAAGGCCGGCGGGTGGACGCCGCTGGCGCGCAGGAAGTCCAGCAGGCTCTCGCGCCGGCCATCGCTTTCGGCCAGCAGCAGCACGCGGTGCGCGGTGTTGCGGATGTGGGCCTGCAGGCGCGAGAGCGGGTCTTCGGCGCCGCGCACCACGGACAGGTCGCCCAGCTTCTGCACGTGCGCGCCGTGTTCGATCTCCTGCTGCGCCGGGCGCACCACGTACTGCGCGTGCTGGTTGGCGCGGGTGTAGAACTGCTCGGTGCCCAGGAACAGGGCTTCGGGCGGCAGCACCGGCCGCTCGGTGTCGCCGCGCAGCAGGCGGTGGCGGTCCTTGGTGTCCTGCCAGAAGCGCTGGAAGGCGGGCTCCAGGTCGCCATGCAGCACCACGGTCGCGTCCGCGCCGAGGTAGTCGAACACGGTGGCGGTGTCGTCGAAGAACAGCGGCAGGTAGTACTCGATGCCGGCGGTGCGCACGCCGTTGCCGATGTCCTTGTAGATGCGGCTCTTGGTCGGGTCGCCTTCGAGCAGCTCGCGCCAGCGGCTGCGGAATTTGGCGCGCGCCGCGTCGTCCATCGGGAACTCGCGCCCGGGCAGCAGCCGCACCTCGTTCACCGGGTAGAGGCTGCGCTGGCTGTCGGGGTCGAAGGTGCGGATGCTGTCGATCTCGTCGTCGAACAGGTCCACCCGGTAGGGCACCAGGCTGCCCATGGGGAAGAGGTCGATCAGGCCGCCGCGCACCGCGTACTCGCCGGGGCTCACGACCTGCGTCACGTGCTGGTAACCCGCCAGGGTCAGCTGGCCCTTGAGCCTGGCTTCGTCGAGCTTCTGCTTGACCTTGAAGTGGAAGGTGTAGCCGGCCAGAAAGGACGGCGGCGCGAGCCGGTACAGCGCGGTGGTGGCGGGGACGAGCACCACGTCGGCGCCGGTGTCCTTGTCGCGCTGCGAGATGCGCCAGAGCGTCGCCAAGCGTTCGCTGATCAGGTCCTGGTGCGGCGAGAAGGTGTCGTAGGGCAGCGTTTCCCAGTCGGGGAAGAGGGCGCAGCGCAGGCCGGGCGCGAAGAACGCCATCTCGTCGATCAGCCGCTGCGCGTCGTTGGCGTCGGCGGTGACGATGGCGGTGAGTCGGCCGGCGGCTTTTTCGCGCTCGCCCAGCTGGGCCAGCATCAGGGCATCGGCCGAGCCGCCGGGATGCGGCACGGTGTGGCGTTTGCCGGGGGTGAGTTTGGGCAAGTCCATGGGAGATGGAGGGGCGTGCGGGGTGGACTTGAGTGCGTGGTGGGCCAATGCGGCCATGACGAACACCCCCGACCGGGAGGGCGGGGGTGTGAGGGCTGATTTTAGAATGCAGGCACACCATGCCCCATGCCGACACCGAATTGACCCGCCCGGGCGCTCCCCGATGCCATGCGCTGCTGCCCTGTGCGGGCACCGGCACCCGGGCCGGCACCGACATCCCCAAGCAGTACCAGCCGATCGCCGGCCAGCCCATGGTGATGCACACCCTGGCGGCCTTGCGCGCCGTGGCGCGCCTGCAAGGCTGCGTGGTCGTCATCGCGCCCGACGATAGCTTCTGGACCTCGCAGCCCGTGGGCACCACGTTGGCGCGCTGCGGCGGGGCCACGCGCGCGGAGAGCGTGTTCAACGGCCTGCAGGCCTTGCGCGAGCAGGGCGCGGGGGTGGACGACTGGGTGCTGGTGCACGACGCCGCGCGCTGCCTCGTCACGCCGGCCCAGGTGGATGCCCTGATCGACGCCTGCAGGAACGACGCCGTGGGTGGCCTGCTGGCGCTGCCCTTGCCGGACACGCTCAAGGCCGAAACCGGTGGGCGCGTGGCGGCCACGGTGGAGCGCGCCGACAAGTGGCTGGCGCAGACGCCGCAGATGTTCCGCCTGGGCGCCTTGCAGGCCGCGCTGGCGGCCACGGCGCCCGGTGGCTTCGCCGGTGTGACCGACGAGGCCAGCGCCATGGAGATGGCGGGCCACCGGCCGCTGCTGGTGCGTGGCAGCGCGCAGAACTTCAAAGTCACCTACCCCGAAGACTTCGCGCTCGCCGAAGCCGTGCTCAGGAGCCGTTCATGAACCCCAACACCGTTCCGTCGTTCCGCATCGGCGAGGGCTGGGACGTGCACGCGCTGGTGCCCGGGCGGCCGCTCATCATCGGCGGCGTGCGCATTCCCCACAGCCAGGGGCTGCTCGGCCATTCCGATGCCGACGTGCTGCTGCACGCCATCACCGACGCGCTGCTGGGCGCGGCGGCGCTTGGCGACATCGGCCGCCATTTCCCCGACACCGACGAACGTTTCAAAGGCGCCGACTCCAGCGTGTTGCTGGCCGAGGCGGCGCGCCGGGTGCGCGAGGCGGGTTTCGAGATCGGCAACATCGACAGCACCGTGATCGCGCAGGCGCCCAAGCTCGCGCCCCACATCGCCGCCATGTGCGAAGGCATCGCCCGCACGCTGGGGCTGGCGACCGGTCAGGTCAACGTGAAGGCCAAGACGGCCGAGAAGATCGGCCCCGTGGGGCAGGGCCTGTCGATCGAGGCGCGCGCGGTGGCGCTGCTCGTCAAGACGGCGCCTTGACCAGTTTCATGTGGGCCGCGAGGCCCCCGGTGCTGCTGTTGGCCAGCGCGAAACGGCCGCCCATGCGCGCGATGGCGCGGTCCACGATGGCCAGGCCCAGGCCGGTGCCGGTGGCCGCGCTGCGCGAGACGTCGCCCCGGTAGAACGGCTGGGTCAGCTGTTCGAGCTGCTCCGGGTTGACGCCTTGCCCGTGGTCGCGCAGCTTGACCAGCACGTCGTCGTCCTTGGCCTTGGCCGCGATGTCGATCTTGGCGATGCCGGTTTCCGGGTCGCGCCCGTAACGCATGGCGTTCTCGATCAGGTTGGAGAACACGCGCTGCAGTTCCACCGCGTCGCCCATCACGGCGGTGTCGCGCGGGATGTTGGTGGTGATGTAGGTGTTCGGGTCCTGGCCGACCGAGAAGATCGCGGCGTCCACCACCTGGTTGAGGCTCACGCGCTCGGGCTTGAGGTGGTCGGGGCGGGCGTAGTCGAGGAACTTGTCGATGATGGCGTTGACCTGGTCGATGTCGGCCGCCATGTGCTCGCGCGCCTGCGCGTCGTCCACGCTCATCTCGGTTTCCAGGCGCAGGCGGGCCAGCGGCGTGCGCAGGTCGTGCGAGATGCCGGCGAGCATCAGGGCCCGGTCCTGCTCGATCTTGGAGAGCCGCTGGGCCATGCGGTTGAAGCCGATGTTGACCTCGCGGATCTCGCTGGTTGCGCACGGCTTCGTTGAGCTGGCTCGCGTTGAAATCGCCTTCGCGCACGCGGCTGGCCGCGAACGAGAGCTTCTTCAGTGGCCGGTTGATCAGGCGCGCGATCAGCGCCGCGCCCGTGAGCGAGAGCAGGGCGGCGGTGCCCAGCCAGATCAGCCAGGTGGTGCCCGCCACCGGGCCGATGCGCGAGGGGTCGGTGAGCAGCCAGTAGGGGTCGCCGTCGATGGTGAAGCCGATCCACAGGCCTGGCGCGCCATTGACTTCGCGCGCCACCAGCGTGTCGGGCCCGAGCCGGCCCCGCAGGCGCTCGGCCACGTTGCGGCTCAGTGCGTCGGTGTTGTAGAGGCGGAAGGTGTCGGTGGGCTCACGCGGCGCGATGCGCAGGCCTTCCTCGCTGGCCAGGGTCTTGATCAGCGAGACCCGGGCGATGGCGTCCGAGTGCACCAGGGCGGCGCGGCTGAGGTTGACCAGCGAGGCCAGCTGGTTCGCGCTCTGCAGCGCCCGCGGCTCGTACTCCAGCGCGCGGAAGGTCTGCAGCCAGGCGACGGTGCAGCCGACCAGCAGCAGGGCAAGGAAGAAAAACGTGCGCCAGAACAGGCTCACGCCCCGCGAAGGACGCATGTCCAGCGGGGCCGGCGCTGTCTCCAGCGAGGCCGGCTGGGTCTCGAACGGAACGCGTGACTCGTCGGACATCAGGCATTGCCATCGGGCACGAAGACATAACCCACGCCCCAGACGGTCTGCAGGTAACGCGGCGACGCGGCGTCCTCTTCGATCAGCTTGCGCAGGCGGGAGACCTGCACGTCCAGGCTGCGGTCAAAGGGCTCGAACTCGCGGCCGCGCGCCAGCTGGGCCAGTTTTTCGCGCGACAGGGGCTGGCGCGGGTGGCGCACCAGGGCCTTGAGCATGGCGAATTCGCCGGTGGTCAGCGGCAGGTCGGCGCCTTCCTTGCGCAGGGTGCGCAGGCTCAGGTCGAACTCGAACGGGCCGAACTTCACCACTTCCTGGTCCTGCGACGGTGCACCCGGCACCTCGGTGGGCGGGCGGCGGCGCAGCACGGCGTGGATGCGGGCCAGCAGCTCGCGCGGGTTGAAGGGTTTGCCCAGGTAATCGTCGGCGCCGACTTCCAGGCCCACGATGCGGTCCACATCCTCACTCTTGGCGGTGAGCATGATGATGGGCGTGCGGTCGCCATTGGCGCGCAGGCGGCGGCAGATCGACAGGCCGTCTTCGCCGGGCATCATCAGGTCGAGCACGATGATGTCGACCGAGTCGCGTTGCAGAACCCGGTTGAGGGCCTTGCCGTCTTCGGCCAGCATGACCTCGAAGCCTTCCTGCATGAGGTAGCGGCGCAGCAGGTCGCGGATGCGGACGTCGTCGTCGACGACCAGCACTTTGTTGGGACGGACAGTGGTTTGTGGCATGGGAGCAACTTCCGTTAAATGTAACAAACTCGATTGTGGCAGCGCCAAGTGCTTGTCAGCACTCATTTTTTATTTTTATGACACGCTGTTACAGATGTTGCCCGCATACTCCGCCGCTTCACCTCGCCCACATCACACAATCGGCGAATTGACCATACTTGAGTGCACCATGAAATCGTATCTGTCGAGTGGTTTGTTGCTAGTCACCCTGGGTTCGGCCTATGCCGCGCCGGGCGACCAGCGCGTGCATCCGATGCCCTCGGATGCGCCGGTGGCCGTCATGCCGATCTCGGCCGACGAAAGCGACCCACGCAGCACGATGCGCTTGCGCGATGCGCTGCGACAGCCCTTCGATGACATGGACGACAGCCGCAAACCCTACCGACTTTCGGTGGAAGAGCGCCAGCGTCTGCGCGAACAGCTTCGCGACCAGCCGCATCACGACTTCAAGTTCAAACCATGACCCTGTCTTCCTCGCGTCGTTTCTCCGGTCCCTCTTCTTCTTCCCGCTTTCTTCTCTCCTCCGTGCTGGCCCTCGGGCTGGGCTTGAGCGCTTCGGCGATGGCCCAGGTCACGGTGCCCGTGCCCGCCAACGTGGTGAACATCGCCGCCAGCGGTTTCCTGGAGGTGCCCCAGGACTGGCTGAGCATGAGCCTGAACACCACGCGCGAGGGCAGCGACGCCGTGACGGTGCAGAACCAGCTCAAGCAGGCACTCGACGCCGCGCTGGCCGTGGCCCGCGCCAACGCCAAGCCGCAGCAGCTGGAGGTCCGTACCGGCCAGTTCAGCCTGTATCCGCGCTACAGCAGCAACGGCAAGATCAACGGCTGGCAGGGCAGCACCGAACTGGTGCTCGAAGGGCGCGACTTCGCCCTCATCAGCGCCACGGCCGGCAAGATCCAGACCCTGACCATGTCGGGCACCAGCTTCTCGCTCTCGCGCGACGCACGCCGCAAGCTCGAGTCCGATGTGCAGGCGCTGGCATCGAGCGCTTCAAGGCCCGGGCCGATGAAGTCAGCAAGGGCTTCGGTTTCTCCGGCTACAGCCTGCGCGAAATCAATGTGAGTTCGGCCGACCAGGAAGTGCGCCCGTTCCAGCCGCGCGCCATGGCCATGGAAGCCAAGGCCGCGATGTCGGACGCCGCCGTGCCGGTGGAAGCCGGCAAGTCCACGGTCAACGT
This sequence comes from Hydrogenophaga sp. UC242_50, assembly GCF_042697355.1. Lineage (NCBI taxonomy): Bacteria > Pseudomonadati > Pseudomonadota > Betaproteobacteria > Burkholderiales > Comamonadaceae > Hydrogenophaga > Hydrogenophaga sp. UC242_50. Next base: position 3,826,985 of record NZ_CP170553.1, on the reverse strand, counting down.
CACCGTGTCGGGCTCGATCCAGCTGAAATAGACAACTTCTGCGCCTGAGACGGCGCGGTCCAGAGGTGCCGCGGAACCGGCTTTGCCGGGCCGCTGGCGCCGCCCCCTGGAGGGGGACGCGCGAAGCGCGGCGGGGGGTGCTGCTGTTACTGGGCGGCCCAGCCGCCGTCCATGTTCCAGGCCACGCCCCGCACGTTGTTGCCGGCCGCCGAGCAGAAGAACACCGCCAGCTCGCCCAGTTCTTCCGGGGTGGTGAACTGCATGGACGGCTCTTTTTCGCCCAGCAGCTGTTTGGTGGCGTCCGCGTTGGAAATGCCTTGCGCCGCGGCCTTGGCGTCCACCTGTTTCTGCACCAGCGGGGTGAGCACCCAGCCCGGGCAGATAGCGTTGCAGGTGACGCCGGTGGTGGCGTTCTCCAGCGCCGTGACCTTGGTCAGGCCCACGATGCCGTGCTTGGCCGCGACGTAGGCCGACTTCTCGGCCGAACCCACCAGCCCATGCACCGACGCCACGTTGATGATGCGGCCCCAGTTGGACTTGAGCATCGCGGGCAGGGCCAGGCGGCTGGCGTGGAAGGCGCTGCTGAGGTTGATGGCGATGACCGCGTCCCAGCGCTCGACGGGAAAGTCTTCCACGCGCGCGACGTGCTGGATGCCCGCGTTGTTCACCAGGATGTCCACCTGGCCGAAGGTGCTGGCCGCGAAGGCCATCATGGCCTCGATCTCCGCCGGTTTGCTCATGTCGGCGCCGTGGTAGGCGACCTTGGCCCCCAGCGCAGCGATCTCCGCCTTGGGGCCTTCGGCATCGCCGAAACCGTTGAGCACGATGTTGGCACCCTGGCGCGCCAGGGCCTTGGCAATGCCCAGGCCGATGCCGCTGGTGGAGCCGGTGACGAGGGCGGTCTTGTTGGCAAGCATGAAGTGAACTCCAGTTCCAGTACGATGGGTTGAAAAGCGCTCAAGGCATTATCACGGACGCCTCCAGGCGCCCGCTTCGCACTGTCACACCATGCAAGAACCGAACCTCCAATACCTTCCCGTCACCGGGCCCGTGGCCCGCACCGGCGAACCGCGCCGCATGGCCTATTGGGACTGGGCCAGCGCCTCGGGCGACCACCGCCATGTCGTGGTCTGCGTGCACGGTCTCTCGCGCCAGGGGCGCGACTTCGACACCCTGGCGCGCGCCCTGGTCGGCCGCTGTCGCGTGATCGCGGTCGACGTGACCGGGCGCGGCCATAGCGACTGGCTGGCCGATCCCATGGCCTACCAAGTGCCCACCTACGCGGCCGACCTGGCGGCGCTGCTGATGCATGTGCGCGCAGCGAACCCGAAGGCCGTGATCGACTGGGTCGGCACCAGCATGGGCGGACTGATCGGCATGGCGATCGCGGCCCAGCCCGCCCTGGCACCACGCCGCCTGGTGCTCAACGATGTGGGGCCGGCCATCCAGTGGGAGGCACTGCAGCGCATCAGCACCTACCTGGGCCAGAACCCCTCGTTCGACAGCGAGCAGGCGGCCCTGGATTACCTGGCCTCGATTTCCGCCGGCTTCGGTCCCCACACGCCGGCGCAATGGCGGGCGCTGTCCCTGCCGCTGCTGCGCGAGCGCGACGGGCGCTGGTGGCTGCACTACGACCCGGCCATCGCCATGCCGGTCAAGGCCCTGACCGGCATGGCCGACGAGGCACAGGCCCGGCAGATCGCCCGCGACGGCGAGGCCACCCTTTGGCAGCTGTACGACGCCATCACCGCGCCCACCCTGCTGCTGCGCGGCGGGCAGTCGGACCTGCTCTCCGAGGCCACCGCCGCCGAGATGGGGCGGCGCGGTCCCAGGGCGCGCTGTGTGGTTTTTGAGGGCGTGGGCCACGCGCCGACGCTGGTGGCCGATGATCAGGTGGCCGCCGTCCGGGACTTCCTCTGGTCCAACTGAGCGGTTGGTTGTTGAGCGATTCATGAAACGTGTGATTTCCCCGACCTCGTCCGAGGCCTCCCATGCGGCCACCCTCATCGAGCGCGCGCCGGCCGTGCCCTCGGCGATCGTGGCGGCCACTTCCGACAGCCTGCCCAAGCAGGCCAACGCACTGGCCCGCGCGCGCGCGTTCGCGGAACCCTTGCTGGGCAGCGAACAGCTCGACACCGGCGAGAACACCCTGGCGCACGCCGATGCCGTGGCCGGCGTGCTGCACGACATCGGCGGCTCCGAGGCGATGCAGGCGGCGGCGTATCTGGTGTACGCCTGCCAGCACCTGAACCGCCCGCAAGAGGTGATCGCCAAGGCGTTTGGCGACAACTTCGCGGCGCTGGCGCTGGAGACCACCAAGCTGGTGCAGTTGCAGCGCCAGGCCCGGATCAAGTCGGCCGAGGTGCTGGCCAAGAAGGAAGAGGAACGCCAGGCGGCGCAGGAACAGGCCCTGCCCGTTGCGCACGCCCGGCAAGGCGCCGGTGTCCGAGCTGGCCGCGAGCCAGACCGAGAACGTGCGCAAGATGCTGCTGGCCTTCTCGCGCGACCTGCGCGTGGTCATGCTGCGCCTGGCGTCCCGGCTGCAGACCCTGCGCTACTTCGCCGCCTGCAAGGGAGAGCCTGGTGACGCGCTCGCCAGCGAGTCGCTGCACGTCTTCGCGCCGCTGGCGCAACCGCCTGGGCATCTGGCAGATCAAGTGGGAAATGGAGGACCTGGCCTTCCGTTTCCTGGAGCCGCAGACCTACAAGCACGTGGCCCGGCTGCTGGACGAGAAACGCGCCGAACGCGAAGCCCATGTGGAGCAGGTGCGCCAGCAGCTCGAGGCCGAGCTGCAACGCCAGGGCGTGGCCGCTTCCGTGCAGGGACGGCCCAAGCACATCTACAGCATCGTCAAGAAGATGCGCGGCAAGTCGCTGGACTTCGACCAGGTGTTCGACATCCGCGCGCTGCGCGTGATCGTGCCCGGCCGCGATGATTGCTACACCGCGCTGGCCCATGTGCATGCGAACTATGTGCCGGTGGCCGACGAATTCGACGACTACATCGCCAAACCCAAACCGAACGGCTACCAGTCGCTGCACACGGTGGTGCGCGATGAGCAGGGCCGGGCCTTCGAGATCCAGATCCGCACCCAGGCCATGCACGACCATGCCGAACACGGCGTGGCCGCGCATTGGGCGTACAAGGAGGCGGGAGCCAAGGGTTATGCCGGCGTCTCGGCCAGCTCGGAGTACGACGCCAAGATCGCGGTGCTGCGCCAGCTGCTGGCCTGGGAGCGCGACCTGAGCGGCACCGCGCAGGGGCTGTTCGACGATCGCATCTACGTGCTCACGCCCGATGCGGCCATCGTCGAACTGCCCCAGGGCGCCACGGCGGTGGACTTTGCCTACAGCGTGCACACCGACCTCGGCCACCGCTGCCGGGGGGCGCGCGTCGATGGCGCCATGGTCACGCTCAACACGCCCCTGCAGAACGGGCAGACGGTGGAAATCACCGCCGCGAAAGAGGGCGGGCCGTCGCGCGACTGGCTCAATGCCGAACTGGGCTACCTCGTCAGCCACCGGGCCAAGAGCAAGGTGCGCGCATGGTTCAACGCGCAGGCCATGGAGGAGACCATGGCGCGCGGGCGCGAGGCGGTGGAAAAACTGCTGCAGCGCGAGGGCAAGACCGCGCTGAAGTTCGACGACCTTGCCGTGTCCATGGGACTGGCTTCTGCGCAGGAGCTCTTCGAGCAGGTGGGCAAGGACGAACTGTCGCTGCGGGCCATCGAGATGCACCTGCGCCCGCCCGAGCCCGAGGCGCCGTCCGAAATTCCCGTGTGGCTCAAGAAGCCGCGCAAGTCCTCCAGCCAGCCCAGCGGTGGGGTGCTGGTGGTCGGGGTGGATTCGCTCATGACGCAACTGGCGAAGTGCTGCAAGCCGGCGCCGCCGGACGACATTGGCGGTTTCGTGACGCGCGGCAAGGGCGTGAGCATCCACCGAGCCGATTGCAGCGATTTCGCCCACCTGCAGCGCAAGAACCCAGACCGCGTGATCGAGGTGCAGTGGAGCGGTCAGGTCGCCCCGGATCGGGATGGCCGCGCGGCCGTGTACCCGGTGGACGTGGCGATCGAGGCGCAGGACCGCCAGGGCCTGCTGCGTGACATTTCGGACGTGTTCGCCCGCGAGAAGATGAACGTGATCGGGGTGCAGACCCAGTCGGTCAAGGACGTGGCCTGGATGACCTTCACCATCGAGGTGTCGGACGCCCGGCAGGTGCTGCGGGCCATGTCCGTGGTGGGCGATGTGCCGGGTGTGCGGGTGGTGCGCCGCAAATGATGTGATGGGTCGGCCAGAAGTGCCCCGGAACACTGCTATACTGCGAGGCTTCGAATCGTTTGTAGGCGCGTAGCTCAGCTGGTTAGAGCACCACCTTGACATGGTGGGGGTCGTTGGTTCGAGTCCAATCGCGCCTACCAAACTTCTTCGGGGTCAACCAGGCCCCGGAAACAGAAAGCAGACCCCGCAGTCTGCTTTTTTTTCGTCTGTCCGGCGCCAGGGCATCGCCGGACGCTGTCTCGCAAGGCTCCCCGCACAGGGAAAACCCATGCTTGCGGCCCAGGGGCGGGTTTTTAGAATGTGCCGTATCCTTCCCGCAGACGACGGGCCTTGTTCGCCCGTTCCTTCCAGAAAGTCCCGCAGTGCAAAAAACCAAGGCCGGTAGCGGCAGCGAACGTGCGCCCGCCGTGCGTGTGATCAAGAAGTACCCGAACCGGCGTCTCTACGACACCGACACCTCGTCGTACATCACGCTGGCCGAAGTGAAGTCGCTGGTCATGGACAACGAGCCCTTCGTGGTTCGGGACGCCAAGACCAACGACGACCTCACGCGCAGCATCCTGCTGCAGATCATCCTGGAAGAAGAGACGGCGGGCGTGCCGATCTTCACCGAGCAGGTGCTGGCCAACATCATTCGGTTCTATGCGATGCCATGCAGGATTTCATGGGCGCCTACCTCGAAAAGAACGTCCAGATCTTCATGGATCTGCAGCACAAGATGGCCGAGCAGTCCACGGGCGTCAACCCGGAAGCCTGGAAGCAGTTCATGAACGTGCAGTCGCCCATGATGCAGGGCATGATGGGCACCTACCTGGAGCAGTCGCGCACCGCCTTCACGCAGATGCAGGAGCAGATGCAGAAGAACAGTGAGCAGATGCTGGCGGCGCTGGGGCTCAAGCGCTGAGTCTCGCCATTCTCGCTGCCAGCCGCAGCGCGTCGTCGGCTGCTGCGCCCGCCGCAGTGTTGTCGAAGATGCACCAGACTTGGGTGGTCGCTGGCCAGTTCAACAACTCCCGCGCCCTGGCCTCAAGCCAGTCGTCGTCGTAAGCCGACCAATACATGCGTGGCGAGCCGTGCCAACGGCAGTAGACGACGGCACCCTGGCCGTCTCCGCGCTCGCCGAGCCAGCCGCCTGGCTCCCCGGCGCCGGCAGGTTTGGGCGGATCCGCGACCACGCGACCGATGCCCTGCTCCACCAGCAAGCGCTCGGCCACCGCCGTGAACCAGGTGGGATGCCTCGGTTCGCAGACGACCGCACCCGGGTATTCCGCGCGCACCGAGCGAAAGAAGTCGCGTGCCACCTCGGGATCGAATCCCAACGACGGCGGCAGTTGCACCAGCAACACCGCCAGGCGCTCGCCGAGTCCCGCCAGCGACGAAACGAAGGCGCCCACCTCCCGGGGTGGAACCTTCAGCCGCGCCACGTGCGTGAAAGCCTTGGGCAGCTTCACCGAGAAGCGGAAACCGGTCGGTGTCTGCATCGCCCAGCGCTCGAAGGTGTCCGCGCGGTGGGTGCGGCTGAAGGTGGTGTTGATTTCCGTGCAGCCCAGCACCCGTGCATAGCGCTCCAGCAGCGCTCCGTCGCCCGGAAATGCCTCGGCCACCGCTCGCGGTAGGCCCCAGCCTGCGGTGCCGATGTGGAGGGAAGGTGTGGTCCGTGTCATGCCGCTGGTGTGTGGCAATCCGCGTGCCGGTGCCCGTGCCTGTCTGGCCGACCGCTGCCGGCGAGGGGCCAAGGAATGTGCTGTCAGCCAAATCGACGCGCCGCCTTACAATAACGGACCACGCTCTTCAGCCAGGTAGCCCGGCGGAATTCAAATGGAAACAATGACTTACGACACCGCCTCCGCCGCCAAAACACCCAAAGTCGGGTTCGTCAGCCTGGGTTGCCCCAAGGCGCTGACCGACTCCGAACTGATCCTCACGCAACTCAGCGCCGAGGGTTACCAAACCTCCAAAACCTTTGCCGGTGCCGATCTGGTGATCGTCAACACCTGCGGCTTCATCGACGACGCCGTTCGTGAGAGCCTGGACACCATTGGCGAAGCCCTGGCCGAGAACGGCAAGGTGATCGTGACCGGGTGCCTGGGCGCGCGCGAAGGCGAGGGCGGCGGCAACTTGGTGCGGCAGATGCACCCCAGCGTGCTCGCCGTGACCGGCCCGCATGCCACGCACGAGGTGATGACGGCGGTGCACGAGCACCTGCCCAAGCCGCACGACCCCTTTGTGGACCTGGTGCCGCCGCAGGGCATCAAGCTCACGCCGCGCCATTACGCTTACCTGAAGATCAGTGAGGGCTGCAACCACCGCTGCACGTTCTGCATCATCCCGTCCATGCGCGGCGATCTGGTGAGCCGACCGATCGGCGACGTGCTGACCGAAGCGCGCAAGCTGTTCGAGTCTGGCGTGAAGGAGTTGTTGGTGGTGAGCCAGGACACCTCGGCCTATGGCGTCGATGTGAAGTACCGCACCGGCTTCTGGGATGGCAAGCCGGTGAAGACGCGCATGTTCGATCTCGTGCGCTCGCTGGGTGAACTGGCCCAGGGCTATGGCGCCTGGGTGCGGCTGCACTATGTGTACCCGTATCCGCACGTGGACGAGATCATTCCGCTGATGGCCGACGGCCTGTGCCTGCCTTACCTGGACGTGCCGTTGCAGCACAGCCATCCGGACGTGCTGCGCCGCATGAAGCGGCCCGCCAGTGGTGAGAAGAACCTGGAGCGCATCGCGCGCTGGCGCGAGCTCTGCCCGCAGATCGTGGTGCGCAGCACCTTCATTGCCGGCTTCCCTGGCGAGACCGAGGCCGAGTTCGACCACTTGCTGGAGTTCGTGCGCGAGGCGCGCATCGACCGCGCCGGCTGCTTCGCCTATTCGCCGGTGCCGGGTGCCACGGCCAACGAGCTGCCGGACGCCGTGCCCGATGCCGTGCGGGAAGAACGCCGGGCGCGCTTCATGGCGGTGGCCGAGGCCGTGTCGGCCGAGAAGCTGCAGCAGCGCGTGGGCGCGACCATGCAGGTGCTGGTGGATTCCGCGCCGAGCCTGGGCAAGAAGGGCGGCATCGGACGCAGTTACGCCGATGCGCCGGAGATCGATGGTGTGGTGCGGCTGCTGCCGCCAGAGAAGATCAGCAAGACCATGAAGGTCGGCGAATTCACCAAGGCCCGTGTGGTCGCGGCACAGGGACACGACCTGTTGGCGGTCCCGGTTTGACGGTGACTGCGATGGCCGGACTGCACACTCGCCGGCCACATCGGGTGCTTCAGAATGTGAAGCAACTCAACCGTATGCGCAAAGCCTGCTTGCAGGCTTTGCATCTTGATAAGGCAAAAGAAAAGGGCTTGCAAACATCACGTTTGCAAGCCCTTTATGATTGGTGCCCAGGAGAGGACTCGAACCTCCACGATGTTACTCGCTAGTACCTGAAACTAGTGCGTCTACCAATTCCGCCACCTGGGCTTTCAGGAAAACCAGAAGTATAGCAGAGAAAAAAAGCGATCCAAAAAGTGAACGAAAAAAACAGCCTGTTGGCCGAATATGAAGGTGTCGTTTCCGGACATCGCGATGGACACGGTTTTGTGATCCGCGACGATGGCCAGGCCGACATTTACCTGCCCTCCAACGAGATGCGCGCGGTGTTGCACAAGGACCGGGTCAAGGCCCGCATCGTGCGGCTGGACCGCAAGGGGCGCCCCGAAGGGCGCGTGACCGAAATCGTCGAACGCTCCGACTCCCCCATCATCGGGCGCCTGTTGCAGGAAAGCGGTGTGTGGCTCGTCGCCCCCGAGGACAAGCGCTACGGGCAGGACGTGCTGATCCCCAAGGGCGCCACCGGATCGGCCAAGCCCGGCCAGGTGGTGGTGGTGCAACTGACGGAGCCGCCGGCGCTGTACGGTCAACCGGTGGGGCGCGTGAAGGAGGTGCTGGGTGAGATCGACGACCCCGGCATGGAGATCGAGATCGCGGTGCGCAAGTACGGCGTGCCGCACGAGTTTTCCGATGCCGCACTCGCCCAGGCGCGCGCGCTGCCGGACCACGTGCGCGCCGCCGACCACAAGCACCGCGTCGACCTGCGCGACGTGCCGCTGGTGACGATCGACGGCGAAGACGCGCGCGACTTCGACGACGCCGTGTATTGCGAGCCGGCGAAGGTCGGCAAGGGCAAGGGCTGGCGCCTGCTGGTGGCGATTGCCGACGTGAGCCACTACGTGGAGACCGGTTCACCGATCGACGTCGATGCGTATGACCGCGCCACCTCGGTCTATTTCCCGCGCCGCGTGATTCCCATGCTGCCGGAGAAGCTCTCCAACGGCCTGTGCTCGCTGAACCCCGGTGTCGAACGCCTGTGCATGGTGTGCGACATGCTGGTCAATGCCAAGGGCGAGGTGCACGCCTACCAGTTCTACCCGGCGGTGATGTTCAGCCACGCGCGCTTCACCTACACCGAGGTGGCCGCGATCCTGCAGAACACCCGGGGGCCGGAGGCCGCGCAACGCAAGGCGCTGGTGCCTTACCTGCTCAATCTGCACGATGTGTACCGCGCCCTGCTGATGGCGCGCGGCGAGCGCGGTGCGGTGGATTTCGAAACCACCGAGACGCAGATCGTCTGCGACGAGTCGGGCCGCATCGAGAAGATCGTGCCGCGCACGCGCAACGACGCGCACAAGCTGATCGAGGAAGCCATGCTCGCGGCCAACGTGTGCTCGGCCGATTTCATCCAGGAGGGCAAGCACACCGGTCTGTTCCGCGTGCACGAAGGCCCCACGCCGGAGAAGCAGGAAATCCTGCGCAACTACCTCAAGGCCATGGGTGTGTCGCAGACGATCGGCGACAACCCCAAACCGGGCGATTTCCAGGCGATCGCCAACGCCACCAAGGACCGCCCCGAGGCCCAGCAGATCCACACCATGCTGCTGCGCTCCATGCAGCAGGCGATCTACACGCCCATCAACAGCGGGCACTTTGGTCTGGCGTTCGAGGCCTATACGCACTTCACGAGCCCGATCCGGCGCTACCCCGACCTGCTGGTGCACCGCGTGATCAAGGCCATCTTGGCGCGCAAGCGCTATGAGCTGCCGAACCTGCCCACGCCGGGCGAGGCGCACGCCAAGTTGAGCAAGCGGCTGGCGAGCCGTGTGAAGCCGCCGGTGGCGGGCGAGGTGGTGAAGAAACCGTCGGCCGACACGCTGGCCTGGCAAGCCGCAGGCTTGCACTGCAGCGCCAACGAGCGCCGCGCCGACGAGGCCAGCCGCGATGTGGAGGCCTGGCTCAAGTGCAAGTACATGCGCGAACACCTGGGCGAAGAGTTCAGCGGTGTGGTGACCGCGGTCACGAGCTTCGGCCTCTTTGTCACGCTCGATGCGATGTACGTCGAGGGGCTGGTGCACATCACCGAACTCGGCGGGGAGTACTTCCGGTTCGACGAGGCGCGCCAGGAGCTGCGTGGCGAGCGCACCGGCATTCGCTATGCATTGGGCACCCGGGTGCAGGTGCAGGTGAGCCGGGTGGACCTGGATGGCCGACGCATCGACTTCCGGCTGGTCAGCGGTGAAGACGACCTCGTGTTGCGGGCCATGCGCGACAAGACCGGTTTGCCTTCCTCTCCCGACCATCAGGCGCAGCCTGCCCGGGGGGGCAAGTCGCGCCGCAACCGGAGCGAGGGCGCGCCGCAGGGGCGCCAGGCGCCCGCCATGGACGTCAAGGCCGCCGTGCGCAAGGCGGCGGGCAAGAAGGGCGAGCGGGGCGGTGCCCGCAGCACCGCGAGCCAGTCTCGCAAGAGCCGGCGCTGAACCGGTCGTTACCCGACTTCGCCATGCCCAACTCCGCCGCCCTGACCAAAAGCCCCGCGGCCAAGCCAGCCAAGGCCACCGTGGTGCGCCGGCGCGAGCCTGCGGCCGTGCCCACCGACCGGGCCTTGCGCATCGGCGTCTCGGCGCGCCTGCTGCACCAGGCGCCGCAGGAACTGGGGTTTCGAAACAAGATCCTGCAGTACATCGAACAGTCGCTGGCCCACTGGATCATGGAGCACGGGGCGGTGGCCTTCATGGTGCCGGCCGTGGCGCACGACAGCAAACACGCGGCGCGCCATCTCAAGGTGGAGCAGGTGGTGCAGGAGCTGGATGCCCTGGTGCTGCAGGGTGGCGCCGACGTGGCGCCCCAGAGTTACGGGCAGACCCCGATGGACCCACGCTGGCAGGGCGACGTGGTGCGCGACCGCTATGAGCTGGCCTTGCTGCGCACCTTTCTCGCTCAGAAGAAGCCGGTGCTGGGGGTTTGCCGGGGCGCGCAACTGCTCAACGTGGCCTTCGGCGGGACGCTGTACCAGGACATCCCGACGCAATGCCCGGCGGCCCATGCCCACGTCGACACCGATCTGTACGACCAACTGGAGCACGACGTGACCTTTCTCCAGGGCACGGCACTGACCAAGCTGTATCCGAATGCCTCGCAGCTGCGAGTGACCAGCATCCATCACCAGGCGGTGGCGGAACTGGGCAAGGGCGTGGTGGTGGAGGCCGTGTCCACGCTGGACGGCATGGTCGAGGCCATTCGCTGGACCGGCGGGACCTATGCGCGCGGCGTGCAATGGCATCCCGAGTTCCACCATGGGCGCGATGCGCTGGCCGACAGCTCGCCCATCATGTTGGACTTTCTGGAGGCCTCGCGGGCCGCCGCGTTGGAGCGGCTGGCCAGCGGGCACGAACCCGATCCGCGCACGCCGCGGGCGCCCTTGCGATTGGGCGCCTGAGCCTACACTCTGTCCCCTCCGTCTTCCGCTGCTCTCACGCCATGCGCATTGTTTTCTTCCTGCTCGAAACCTTCTTCTTCTTCCTCGTGGCGGCGGCGCTGTTGAGGGCGTGGATGAACCACCTGCGCATCAACATGTCGGGCCAGCCGGGGCGCTTCGCGATCGCGGTGACCGATTGGCTGGTGGCACCCCTTCGCCGGGTGCTGCCACGCTCGCTGGCACAGAGCCGCATCGACTGGGGCAGCCTGGGTGCGGCCGTGCTGCTTTCGTTGGCGTTCGGCGTCTTGTGGTGGTTGCTGGCGGCGAGCGTGTCTGCGGCCCCCGGCTCGGCCGCCGGAGTGGTGACGATCGTCTTCACCATGGCGGTGCGCCTGCTGGTGCGCACCTTGCTGCAGGGCTTGATGATCCTGCTGATCGGCTACGCCATCCTGTCGTGGGTGCAGCCGCAATCGCCGGTGATGGGCACGCTCGACCGCCTGTGCGCGCCCATCCTGCGCCCGGTGCGCCGGGTCGTGCCCTTGATCGGCGGGGTGGACCTGTCGGTGCTGGTGGTGATCATCCTGCTGCAGGTCGGCCTGATGCTGCTGGGCTGATCGGGCTTTCAGCCCGGTGGCCGCACCCGCGCCGCCAGGCGCCCGGCCGTGAGCCCAGGGGCAGCGCCATCGTCCCAGCGGTCGGCCAGCCAGCCGTGCTGATGCACGGCCGCAGCGACCCTGTCCCGCACCCCTTCGCCCGAAAGCCCGGCTGGCGCGATCGCGCTGCCGATCATGCCGGCGAGCACATCGCCCGTGCCGGCGGTGGCCAGGGCGGCGTTTCCGCTGGCGTTGATGAGCGGCACTTCGCCGGGCGAGGCCAACACCGAGCCCGAGCCCTTGAGCACGCACAACGCGCCGAAGCGATCGGCCAGCGCCTGTGCAGCCTTCAATCGATGGGCCATGACCTCGGGGGTCGTGGTGCCCAGCAGGCGCGCGGCTTCCAGGGGATGCGGGGTGAGCACCGTTGTCCTGCCCCGGCCGTGGCGGCGGCCGAGCAGGGTTTGCAGCGCGGTGTCGGTGGCGATGGCATTGAGCGCGTCGGCGTCGAGCACCAGCGTTCGGGCGCCCGAGAGCACGCGCGGCAGCAGAGCAGCCACCGAGGCACCGCCGCCGCAACCGCAGACGACACTCGCGGTTTCGAGGACGCCGGGCTCCAGTAGCCGCTGCGGACGGCGGAACATGAGTTCGGGGCAGCCGGGGTCCCAAGGCGTCGGGCTGCTTGCATCACCTTCGAGCAGACCGACGAACACGCGGCCCGCGCCGGCGTGCAGCGCGGCCCGAGCGGCGAGCACGGCGGCACCGGTCATGCCCGCGCCCTGCACGGCGATGCCTTGGCCACCGAGCACCAGCACGTCGCCGAAGCTGCCCTTGTGACTGGCATGCGGCCGTGTGCCCGTGGTCTGGGGCTGCCCGGCCAGCCAGGCGGTCACAGGCACGGCGGTCGCTGGCGGGACCTCCAGGTCGTCGAACCAGACGCTGCCGGCGGCATCGCGTCCGGTGCCGGTGAACAAACCGGGTTTCAGGGTGAGCAGCGACAGCGTGTGGCGCGGCCCCGGCGGTGCCAGGGACGGGGCGTTCAGGGCCGCCAGGACGCCTGTGTCGGCGTCCAGCCCACTGGGGACATCGACGCAGAGCACGGGCTGGGCGCAGGAGCGAAGCAGGTCCAGCCATGGGGCGAGAGCTCCCTCCAACGCCCTTTGCGGGCCGATGCCGAACAGGGCATCGATGGCGAGATCGAAGCGCGTCGGCGGCCCGTCGCTGAACGGCACGCCGGCGGCGCGCGCGGCCTGCAGGGCCTGACGGGCGTCGGCCGGCATCCGGGTCTCATCCCGCACCGCATGTGTCACGACCACTTCGGGAAAGCCACCCCGTTCCTGCGCCCACTGGTGCAGGTGGGTGGCCGCGACCAGGCCGTCGCCCCCGTTGTTGCCGGGCCCGCAGGCGACCCAGATGCACCGCGCGTGCGGTTGCAGCGCGCGTGCGAGCCGCGCCACCGCCAGGCCGGCGCGCGACATCAAGGTGTGGTGGGGGAGGGTGGAAGCGGCCTGCTGCTCGATCTGCCGCGTGGCGGCGCTGCCGTACAAGGCAGCGCGGCCGGTGCCGGACACCGGGTGCAGGCGGGTGCCTGTGTTGAAGCTGCGCGTGTCCAAGGTCTCGCTCCTCTCAAGGAATGGGCGCATTTCAACATGTTTGCGCGCAGGCGCTGACCGCCCGCGGATGGTTTCAGAGACCGAAGCGCTGGGGCGAGCTGCCGGTGATGTCGATCTCGGCAGAACGCCCTGACAGCTGATCGGCCAGCGCCCGGGCGGTGCCGCAGGCCATGGCCCAGCCGGCGCCGCCGTGGCCCAGGTTCAGCCACACGCCGGGTTGGCGCGTGGCACCCAGCACTGGAGGGCCATCGGGCAGTGTGGCCTGGGCGCCTTGCCATTCCTGCACGCTGCCCCGGGGGCCACCCAGACGCACAGCACCGGGGAACCAGTCCGCCAGCACGCCGTAAAGCCGTTTCAGCGTGGCTTTGGAGGGCTGGCCGGGCGTGGCGCCGAACTCACTGCCGCCGGCCACGCGAATGCGCTGGCCCAGCCGGGCGATCGAGATGCCATGGCCGGCGTCCAGCACCGCCGACTGCGGGGCGTCCAGCGGCTCACGCACCGCAGCACTGAGCGAGTGGCTGTAGACGGGCTGCAAAGGCAGGCGCAGCCCGAGTGGGTGCAGCAGGCGCGCGCTGTGCACCCCCGCGCACACCACCACCGCGTCGAAGCGTTGCACGTCGTTGGCATCCGGGGTGCCCGCGCTCGAGAGCCGCAGGTTCACACCACCCGTGGGGCCCAGGGTTTCGATGGCGTCCACCGACGTGCTGAACACGAAGCGGCAACCGAGTTGCTGGGCCTCGACGCGGATCGACAGCGCGAATTCCCGGCAATTGGCCGCGGCTTCCCCGCCCAGTTCGACCGCACCGTGCAACGGCGTTTCAGGATTCAGGGCGGGTTCGAGCGCGCGGGCCTGATCGGCCGAGAGTTCACGGCAGGCGATCCCGAGGTCCTTCATCTGTTGCAAGGCGGGCTGGGCTTGCTCCGCCTCCCGCGGATGGCGCCAGAGCACCAGCATGCCCTGGCTGCGGTCATGGTCGAGGTCCCGTTCCTCGGTGATTTCCAGCAGGCGCTGCTGGCTGTACTGCACCCATTGGTGCATCTGCCGGTGGTGTTCGGCCTGGCGTGGGCCTTGGCCCGCCTGCAGCCAGCGCCAGATCCAGCGCCACTCTCCGCCGCGTGGCAACCGGGCCAGCTTCAGTCCTCCCGGGCGCGAGGCCCAGGGCATGCGCAGGCTACGTTCCGGCCGGTTCCAGGCGGCCGTCCAACCTGCGGCGACGAGCGCGCCGCTGGCAAAGCTGGCTTCTTCGGCCACGGTGCTGCGGCGCTCGAACACCGTGACTTCATGGCCGTCGCGCGTCAGTTCGAACGCGGTTGTGGTGCCGATCACACCCGCGCCCACCACCGCGACCCTCAAGATGCGCCCCCGACGGGTGCAGAGGGCGCCCCTGGGTGGGAAGGGGGTGGGCAATCGACGGTCAACGGGACATCGGGCATGGGTTGTGGCGCAGAAACACCCCGGCCGCGATTCCATTCGGAGCGCGGTCCAGAGAGCGAAAGTAGGACGGGATCGGTCGGGCTGCTATAATCGACGGGCTTTGCAGATGGCTGGCTCGAACACCGTTCTTGCCGCCTTTGCAGGGCGAAATCGCAAACCAGCCCAACCGGGTGTTGCCTGAAGCACCAGGACCGTCAGCGGTCCGTTCAATGCACAGGTGATCGGGGCTGGATTTTAGACTCAACCTCTGGAAAGTTAACTCATGTCTATCTCCATGCGCGAAATGCTGGAAGCCGGTGTCCACTTTGGACACCAGACCCGCTTCTGGAACCCCAAGATGGCACCGTACATCTTCGGCCATCGCAACAAAATCCACATCGTCAACCTCGAAAAGACGCTGCCCCTGTTCGAAGAGGCCGCCAAGTTCGTGCGCCAGCTCTCCGCCAACCGCGGCACCATCCTGATGGTGGGCACCAAGCGCCAGTCGCGCGACATCGTGGCCCAGGAAGCCCGCCGCGCCGGCGTGCCTTTCGTGGACCAGCGCTGGCTGGGCGGCATGCTGACCAACTTCAAGACGGTCAAGACCTCCATCAAGCGCCTGAAGGACATGCAAGCCCAGAAGGAAGCCGGTCTGGACAGCATGACCAAGAAAGAGCAGCTGATGTTTGCTCGCGAAATGGAAAAGCTCGAGAAGGACATCGGCGGCATTCAGGACATGAATGCGCTGCCCGATGCCATCTTCGTCATCGACGTGGGCTTCCACAAGATCGCCGTGCTCGAAGCCCAGAAGCTGGGCATCCCGCTGGTGGGCGTGGTCGACACCAACCACTCGCCCGTGGGCATTGACTACGTCATCCCCGGCAACGACGACTCGGCCCGTGCCGTGGCCCTGTACGCCCGTGGCATCGCCGACGCCATCATCGAAGGCCGCAGCAACGCGGTGAACGATGTCGTCAAGGCCGTGGCCGCCGAAGGCGCTGACGAATTCGTGGAAGTCAAGGAAGACGCTTCCGCCTGAGCCTGACTCTTGCATGAAAGAGGGGCTCCTGTAGCCCCTTTTTCATAAGGCCACCCGATCATTGAAACAGACCGTTCTGCCCGCCGGGGCACAACGGCGAACGGAGAAACTGAAATGGCAATTACCGCAAGCATGGTCGCCGAACTGCGCGCCAAGACCGACGCACCCATGATGGAGTGCAAGAAAGCCCTGACCGAAGCCGACGGCGACATGGCCAAGGCGGAAGAGCTGCTGCGCGTCAAGCTCGGCACCAAGGCCGGCAAGGCCGCCAGCCGCGTCACCGCCGAAGGCGTCGTGGCCAGTTCCATCAACGGCACCACCGGCGCGCTGATCGAAGTCAACTGCGAAACCGACTTCGTCACCAAGAACGACAGCTTCCTGGCGCTGGCCAACGCGGCCGCCCAGCTGGTGGCGGCACACAACCCCGCCGACCTGGAAGCCCTGGGCGCGCTGCCCTACAGCCAGGACGGCTTCGGCCCCACGCTGGAAGACGTGCGCAAGGGCCTGATCGGCAAGATCGGCGAAAACATGTCGTTCCGCCGCTTCAAGCACTGGGCCAACGGCGGCCAGCTCGCTGGTTACCTGCACGGCACCCGCATCGGCGTGGTGGTGGAGTTCGAAGGCGATGCCGTGGCGGCCAAGGACGTCGCCATGCACGTGGCCGCGATGAAGCCGGTGTCGCTGACCTCGGCCGACGTGCCTGCGGAGCTGATCGAGCGCGAGCGCTCGGTGGCCGCCGCCAAGGCCGCCGAATCGGGCAAGCCTGCCGACATCGTCGCCAAGATGGTGGAAGGCTCGGTGCAGAAGTACCTCAAGGAAGTGTCGCTGTTCGACCAGGTTTTCGTGAAGGCCGCCGATGGCAAGCAGACCGTGGGCGCGATGCTCAAGGCCGCTGGCACCAACGTGAAGGGCTTCACCCTGTTCGTGGTGGGCGAAGGCATCGAGAAGAAGGTCGACGACTTCGCGGCGGAAGTGGCCGCGCAAGTGGCTGCCGCCAAGGGCGCCTGATCCTGCCGAGACTGGACGAGACAACGGGCCGCAAGGCCCGTTGTGCCGTATGGGGCTTATTTACGCCCCGAAGCGGCAGGTGAATGCGGGCTCCTCGCTACACTTGCCGGTTGAATCTTTGTTTATCGATTTCCTGAAAGTTGCCTCATGCCAGCCTACAAACGGATTCTGTTGAAACTGTCGGGAGAGGCCCTCATGGGCGATGACGCTTTCGGCATCAACCGAGCCACCATCGTGCGCATGGTGGAAGAAATCGCCGAAGTCACCCGCCTGGGCGTCCAGGTGGCGATCGTCATCGGTGGCGGCAACATCTTCCGCGGCGTTGCCGGGGGCTCGGTCGGCATGGACCGCGCCACCGCCGATTACATGGGCATGCTTGCGACCGTGATGAATTCGCTGGCTCTCGCCGACACCATGGACAAGGCCGGCCTGGTTGCCCGCGTGATGTCGGCCATTGCCATCGAGCAGGTGGTCGAGCCCTACGTTCGCCCCAAGGCCTTGCAATACCTCGAAGAGGGCAAGGTCGTGGTCTTCGCCGCCGGCACCGGCAACCCCTTCTTCACCACCGACACCGCCGCGGCGCTGCGCGGAGCCGAGATCGGTGCCGAGATCGTGCTCAAGGCCACCAAGGTCGATGGCGTCTATACCGCCGATCCGAACAAGGACCCCAGCGCCACGCGCTACACCACCATTTCCTTCGACGAGGCCATGAGCAAGAACCTGCAGGTGATGGACGCCACCGCCTTTGCCCTGTGC
This sequence comes from Hydrogenophaga sp. UC242_50, assembly GCF_042697355.1. Lineage (NCBI taxonomy): Bacteria > Pseudomonadati > Pseudomonadota > Betaproteobacteria > Burkholderiales > Comamonadaceae > Hydrogenophaga > Hydrogenophaga sp. UC242_50. Next base: position 3,809,560 of record NZ_CP170553.1, on the reverse strand, counting down.
CGCGACCAGAAACTGCCCGTGAAGGTGTTCTCGATCTTCAAGCCCGGCGCGCTGCGCAAGGTGGTGCTGGGAGGCGATGAGGGCACGCTGGTTCACGTCTGATGCCCACACGGCATTCCATTTTCTGCTGCATTGAGGAGTTTTCATGAGCACCGACGACATCCGCAAAACCGCTGAGCACAAGATGCTTCAATCGGTGGAAGCGCTCAAGAACAGTTTGACCAAGGTCCGCACCGGCCGGCCCAACCCCGCCCTGCTGGACACCGTGCACGTGGAGTATTACGGCTCCATGCTGCCGCTGTCCCAGGTCGCCAACCTGACGTTGCTCGACGCGCGCACCATCGGCGTGTCGCCGTGGGAAAAAGGCATGGGCGCCAAGATCGAGAAGGCCATTCGCGAGTCGGATCTGGGCCTGAATCCTTCCAGCCAGGGCGACCTGATCCGCGTTCCCATGCCTCCCATGACCGAGGAGCGCCGCAAGGAGCTCACCAAGGTGGTCCGGGGTGAGGGCGAAGCCGCCAAGATCGCGGTGCGCAACCTCCGGCGCGACGCCAACGAATCGGTGAAGAAGCTGGTCAAGGAAAAGCTGGCGTCCGAAGACGACGACCGCCGCTCGCAGGAAGACATCCAGAAGCTCACCGACCGCATGATTGCCGAGGTGGACCGGCTGGTGGCCTCCAAAGAGCAGGACATCATGGCGGTCTGATCCGCCCCTTCCATCGACCCTGGCCATGGCATCTGCTGCAACTCACCCCTCCGTGCCGGCGAAACTGCCTGGCGATGTGGCCATCGTCATGGACGGCAATGGCCGCTGGGCGCAGAAGCGCTGGCTGCCGCGCGCGGCCGGGCACAAGCAGGGCGTGGACGCGCTGCGCGGGGTGGTCAAGGCGTGCATCGAGCGAGGCGTGCCCCGTGCTCTCCGTCTTCGCGTTCTCGTCCGAAAACTGGAACCGCCCGGTGGAAGAGGTCTCGGGCCTCATGGATTTGCTCGCCATGGCGTTGTCGCGCGAGGTTCCCAGCCTGAAAAAGAGTGGCGTGCAACTGCATTTCCCAGGCAACCGGGAAGGCCTGTCGACGCGGGTGGTGCAAGGCCTGGAGGCGGCCGAGCGCGAGACCGCGCACAACCACACCCTGGTCTTGAACGTGTGCTTCAACTATGGCGGGCGCTGGGACATCGCCCAGGCCGCCCGGCGCCTCGCCCAGCAAGGCGTGGAGATCACCGAGCAAAGCTTGTCAGGTGCGATGGCGCTGGCCCACGTGGACGACCCGGATCTGTTGATCCGCACCGGTGGTGAGCTGCGCATCAGCAACTTCCTTCTCTGGCAGTCGGCCTACACGGAGCTGCTGTTCACCGACTGCCTCTGGCCCGATTTCGATGCGGCCGAACTGGACCGCGCATTGGCCGAATTCGCCCGGCGCGAGCGCCGCTTCGGCCAGACCGCCGAGCAACGGGCCGAGGTCGAGCCCGAGGTGGTCGCGGTGGGCCAGCGACATGCTTAAGCAGCGCATCATCACGGCTGTGCTGTTGCTGGCCGTTCTGCTGCCCGCGCTGTTTAACCCCTCGATCGAGCCTTTTGCCGCCCTGACCCTGCTGCTGATCGTGGCGGGCGGCTGGGAATGGGCTCGCCTCAATGGCTGCGGCTCTTCGCTCTCGCTGGGTCTGGGTCTGGGTCTGGGTGTCCTGATGGCGGTGGTCTGGTGGGCCGGTGGCCTGAACCTGTCGCTGCGCCCGCTCTGGCTGGCCGTGGGGGCCGCCTGGGTGTTGCTCGCTGTCGTGATGCTGGGCCGTGGCGTGAAAGGCTGGAGCGCATGGCCGGTCGGCCTGCGCCTCTGGGTGGGGCTGGCACTCATCGCCTGTGCCTGGCTGGCCATGGTGCACGCGCGCCTGGAAGGTCTGGGCTTTCTGCTCTCCGTGCTGCTGCTGGTCTGGACGGCCGACATCGCCGCCTATTTTGGTGGCAAGGCCCTGGGGCGGCGCAAGCTCGCTCCCACCATCAGCCCGGGCAAGAGCTGGGAGGGCGCCATCAGTGGATTGCTGGGGGTCTTTGTGTTGGCGGCCTGCTGGCTCTGGGCCGATGCGCAAGGCACCAGCCTGTATGCGCGGCTCTGGGCTCTGGGGCCGGCGCTGGCGGTGCTGTCGCTGGTGTTTCTCGTCACCATGAGCGTGGTCGGTGATCTGGTGGAGTCGCTGGTCAAGCGCAGTGCCGGAGCCAAGGATTCCAGCCAGCTGCTCCCCGGCCATGGCGGCGTGCTCGATCGCGTCGACGCCTTGCTGCCCGTGTTGCCGCTGGCCATGATGCTCATCACCGTCTGATTGCCATGACCCGCCCCCAAGCCATCACCATTCTGGGCTCCACAGGCTCGATCGGGGTCAGCACGCTGGACGTGATCGCCCGCCACCCTGAGCGCTACACCGTGTTTGCGCTGACTGCCGCCACGCAGGTGGAGGCCATCCTGGCGCAATGCCAGCGCTTTGCTCCCCGCTACGCCGTCATCGGCCAGCCCGGCGCATGCGCAGCAACTGGCCGGCCGCGTGCGCGAGCTCGGCCTGTCGGTCGAGGTGCTGTCGGGCGCGCAGGCCTTGTGCGACGTCAGCCGCGATCCGGAGGTGGATGCCGTGATGGCCGCCATCGTCGGAGCCGCCGGTCTTTCGCCCAGCTTGGCGGCCGCGCAGGCGGGCAAGAAGCTGCTGCTGGCGAACAAGGAGGCGCTGGTGGTCGGCGGCGAGCTGTTCATGCGGGCGGTGCGCGAAGGCGGTGCGACGCTGCTGCCCATCGACAGCGAACATTCGGCGGTCTTTCAGTCGCTGCCCGAAGACCCCACGACCTGGTCGCGCCGGGTCGACAAGATCGTGCTCACGGCTTCCGGTGGTCCTTTCCGCACGCGCGATCCGCAGACCTTGCACGAGGTGACGCCGGAGCAGGCCTGTGCGCATCCCAATTGGGTGATGGGCCGCAAGATCTCGGTCGACTCGGCGACCATGATGAACAAGGCGCTGGAAGTCATCGAGGCCTGCTATCTGTTTGGATTGCCCGCTTCGCGGATCGAAGTGGTGATCCATCCGCAAAGCGTGATCCATTCGATGGTGCAGTACGCCGACAGATCCGTGGTGGCCCAGCTGGGTACCCCCGACATGCGGGGGGCCCATCGCCTATGGCCTGTCCTGGCCGGAGCGCATCGTCTCGGGTGCGGCCGCACTGGACTTCGCTTCACTGGGGGCTCTGAGTTTCGAAAAGCCGGACGACCGGCGTTTTCCCGGTCTGCGCCTCGCCTGGGATGCCCTGGGCGGCCCGGCGGGCACGACGGCGGTGCTCAATGCCGCCAACGAGGTCGCCGTGGCGGCCTTTCTGGACCATCGGCTGCGGTTCGACCAGATCCACGTCGTCAACCATGCAACTTTGCAGGCCCTGACCCCCTCGAAGCCCCAGGGCCTGGACGACCTGCTGGCGATCGACGCGGAAACGCGCGCCATCGCGCAAGTCCAGATCGACCGGTTGGCGGCTTGACGGCCCGACGGCCGCCACCCCGTCCGTTCACCTCTCAACCGAATTCGCCATGCTCACACTCGTTGCCTTCGTCGTGGCCCTCGGTCTGCTGATCGCCGTGCACGAGTACGGCCACTATCGGGTGGCCGTGGCCTGCGGCGTGAAGGTGCTGCGTTTTTCGGTCGGTTTTGGCAAACCGCTGCTGACCTGGCGCAAAAGGGCAGTCCCACCGAGTTCGTGCTCTGCGCGTTGCCCCTGGGCGGCTATGTGCGCATGCTCGATGAGCGCGAGGCACCGGTCGACCCGGCCGAGCGCCATCTGGCCTTCAACACCCAGCCGCTGCGCTCGCGTGCCGCCATCGTCGCGGCCGGCCCTGCGGCGAACCTGCTGCTGGCGATCGCGATTTATGCCGTCGTCAACTGGACCGGTGTGGAAGAGCCCAAGCCGGTGCTGGCCAGTCCGGTGGCGGGTTCGATCGCCGAGCGTGCGGGCCTGCGCGGCGGTGAGTGGGTGGCGCAGACCGCCGTGGCCGACGCCGAAGCCAGTGCGGTGGCGTCTTTCGAGGACCTGCGCTGGCGCCTGACGCAGGCCGCTCTGTCGAGCGAGGACTTGACCCTGTGGGTGTCGTCGCGCGAAGGCGATGCGACGCGCCCCGTGACGCTTCCCTTGAGCGAGCTGGACGTGCGGGAAGCCGACGCTGCGCTGTTCCAGCGCATCGGCATCACCAGCCCGTGGAGCGCGCCGGTGGTGGGCGAGGTCATGGAGGGTGGGGCGGCGGCCGCTGCCGGACTGAGGGAAGGCGACACCGTGCGCAAGGTCAACGACCAGGCCCTGGGTGACGGGCAAAGCCTGCGGGCCCTGATCCGGGCAGCCGTCGGCCCGGCCGGGCAGCCCGTCGAGCAGCGCTGGGAGGTGCTGCGCGCAGGGCAGGTCGTGCATCTGGTGGTCAAACCCATGCCCGAGCAGCAGGCCGGCATCTGGGTGGGGCGTGTCGGGGCGTACATCGGCGCCATGCCGGAGATGACGACCGTGCGCCACGGCGCGGTCGATGGCCTGGTCAACGGGGTTGTCCGGACCTGGGAGGTGTCCTGGCTGACGCTCAAGATGATGGGGCGGATGCTCATCGGCGAAGCGTCTGTGAAGAACCTCAGCGGCCCGCTCACGATTGCCGACTACGCCGGCAAATCGGCCAGCCTCGGTATCACCTCTTACCTGCTGTTTCTCGCTCTGATCAGCGTGAGTCTGGGCGTGCTCAACCTGCTGCCGCTGCCGGTCCTCGATGGGGGGCACCTGATGTATTATCTTTGGGAGGGTGTCACTGGGCGCAGCGTGTCTGATGTCTGGATGGAGCGCCTGCAGCGAGGGGGTGTCGTGGTTCTCATGGCGCTCATGTCCGTCGCCTTGTTCAATGATGTGGCCCGCCTGGCTGGCTGAACGCTTCTTTTCCATGAAAATAAAATCCTTCGGACTTCGCGGCCTGACCCTTTCGGCGCTCGCGACGACCCTTCTTGCGGCCCTGCCTGCCTGGGCTGTCGACCCCTTCACCTTGCGCGACATCCGTGTCGAAGGCCTGCAGCGTGTCGAGCCCGGTACGGTGTTCGCTTCCTTGCCGTTCCGCATCGGTGACCAGTACAACGACGACAGGGGTTCGACCGCCATCCGTTCGCTGTTCGGCCTGGGCCTGTTCAGCGACGTGCGCCTGCAGGTCAATGGCGACGTGCTGGTGGTGATCGTCGAAGAGCGGCCGACGGTCGCGGACATCAGCTTCTCTGGCATCAAGGAGTTTGACGACACCGTGCTGAAGAAGGCCCTGCGAGACATCGGCCTGACCGATGGCCGGCCGTTCGACAAGGCGCTGGCGGATCGCGCCGAGCAGGAGCTCAAGCGCCAGTACATCAACCGCAGCATGTACGCCGCGCAGATCGTCACCACCGTGACCCCGAGCGAGCGCAACCGCGTCAACCTCAATTTCAGCGTGGTCGAAGGCGACGTCGCCAAGATCCGGGAGATTCGCATCGTCGGCAACCGCGCGTTCTCGGAGTCGACGCTGCGCAACCTGTTCGACCTCGACACCGGTGGCTGGCTGAGCTGGTACACCAAGTCCGACCGCTATTCGCGTGCCAAGCTCAACGCCGACATCGAAACCCTGCGTTCCTACTACCTCACGCGCGGCTACCTCGAATTCCGCATCGACTCCACCCAGGTCGCGATCGCGCCGGACAAGGAGAGCATGTCCATCACCCTGAACATCACCGAAGGCGACCGCTACGTGGTCAAGTCGGTGGCGCTCGAGGGCGAGTACCTGGGGCGGGAAGAGGAGTTCAAGTCGCTCGTGACGCTGCGCGCTGGCGAGGCCTACAACGCGGAAGACGAAACCAGCACGGTGAAGGCCTTCACCGACTACTTCGGCGCCTTCGGTTATGCCTTCGCCCAGGTCGAGGCCAGCCGCGACATCGATCGGGTGAACAAACAGGTGGCCTTCGTGCTGCGGGCGCAGCCCGCACGCCGCGTGTACGTGCGCCGCATCAACGTCGAAGGCAACAACCGCACCCGCGACGAAGTCATCCGTCGCGAGTTCCGCCAGCTGGAATCGGCTTGGTACGACAGCGATCGCATCCGCCTGTCGCGCGACCGGGTCGACCGGTTGGGCTTCTTCACGTCCGTGGAGGTCGATACCCAGCCGGTGCCGGGCACGCCCGACCAGGTGGACATGACCATCACCGTGGCCGAAAAACCCACCGGCAACCTGACGCTGGGTGCGGGCTACTCACAGGCCGACAAGCTCTCGATCATTGCCGGCATCCGCCAGGAAAACGTGTTCGGCTCGGGCAACTACCTGGGGGTGGACGTCAACACCAGCGACTACAACCGCCAGGTCGTGATCAGCACGGTGGACCCGTATTTCACGCCGGACGGCGTGTCGCGCAGCTTCGACGTCTACTACCGCACGACCCAGCCGTACACCGAGCAGGGTGGTGACTACCGCCTCATCACGCCGGGTGTGAGCGTGAAGTTCGGCGTGCCCTTCACCGAGCAGGACACGGTGTTCTTCGGCATTGGCATCGAGCAGACCAAGATCGAACCCGGTACGGGTCTGCCACAGGCCTACCAGCAGTACTCGAACACGTTCGGGGAAACCAGCTCCTCGGTGCCCCTGACCATCGGTTGGTCACGGGACGGTCGCGACAGCGCGCTGGTGCCGACCCAGGGCCGGTTGCAGCGCTTCAACACCGAGATCGGGGTGGGCGGCGACACCCGCTACCTCAAGGCCAACTACCAGATCCAGCAGTACATTCCGCTGACCAAGCAGTACACCCTCGCGTTCAACGGTGAGTTGGGCTATGGCAAGGGCCTGGGCGGCCGTCCGTTCCCGCTGTTCAAGAACTTCTACGGGGGGGGCCTGGGTTCGGTGCGCGGCTTCGACCAAGGCACCCTGGGTCCGACCTCGCCCATCATGTCGGGCGTTCAGGCCGGCGAGCTGGTCAACATCGGTGGCAATCGCAGCATGGCTTTCAGCGCCGAGTTCATCACGCCTTTCCCAGGCGCGGGCAATGACCGTACCCTGCGCATGTTCGGGTTCATCGACGTCGGCAACGTGTACGGCGAAAATGACACCCGAGCAAATGCCACCGATTTGCGCGCTTCCGTGGGTGTGGGCCTGAGCTGGATCTCGCCCGTCGGCCCCTTGCGCTTCGCCATCGCCAACCCCATCCGGAAATTCCCTGGCGATAGAATCCAGAAATTCCAGTTTCAGATCGGAACCTCCTTTTGATGAAGACTTTCTCCCGACTTTTCAACCGACGCCTCCTGCTGGCCGCTGGGCTGGGCCTGCTGGCCTTTGCCGCCACGGCGCAGGACTTCCGCATCGGCTTCGTGAACACCGACCGCATCTTCCGCGAGGCCAACCTGGCCAAGGCGGCACAGACCAAGCTGGAGCAGGAGTTCTCGCGGCGCGAGAAGGAAGTCCAGGGTCTGGCAGCCCAGCTCAAGACCGCTTCGGAGAAATTCGAACGTGAGTCCCCCACGTTGCCGGATGCCCAGCGCGCGGCGCGCCAGCGCCAGCTCGTCGAGCAGGACCGCGACTTCCAGCGCAAGCAGCGCGAGTTCCAGGAAGACCTCAACCTGCGCAAGAACGAGGAGCTGCAAAGCGTGCTCGAACGCGCCAACCGCGTGATCAAGCAGGTGGCCGAGGCCGAGAAATACGACCTGGTGATCCAGGAAGCCGTCTACATCAACCCCAAGCACGACATCACCGACAAGGTGCTGAGCGGCTTGAACGGCGGCAAGTAAGTTCACGCCAGGGCGACCCGTGTCGAGGCCACTGGGCGACATCGTTGAAGCCCTGGGCGGCGCGCGGCACGGCTCACCCGACCTGCTGATTCACCGCCTGGCCCCCGTCGCCACGGCCGGCCCGGGCGAGCTGGCCTTCGTGGCACAGGCACGCTACGCAGGCCAGATTGCCAGCACGGCGGCCGAGGTGCTGATCGTTCCTCCGGCCTTGCAGGACCAGGCCATGGCCCGTGGCGCCTGCATCGTCACGGACGACCCCTACCTCTATTTCGCCAGGCTGACCCAGTGGTGGAAGCAGCAGCACGATGCTGCGCCTGCGCAGGGCATTGATCCACTGGCCAGCATCCATCCTTCGGCCCGTGTGGACGAGGGGGTGAGCGTGGGGCCGTTTGCAGTCGTGGGGCGCGATGTTCATTTGTCGCGCGGTGTCCGGGTGGGCGCCCATGCCGTGCTGGGTGACGGCGCACGCGTGGGCGAAGGCACCTGGTTGCATCCGCGGGTCACCCTGGGTGAGCGGTGCACCATCGGCGCGCGTGGTGTGGTGCATTCCGGTGCGGTGATCGGGGCCGATGGTTTCGGTTTCGCGCCTCATCAGGGCGAATGGATCAAGATCGAGCAACTGGGTGCGGTGCGCATCGGCAACGACGTGGAGATCGGTGCGAACACCTGCATCGACCGTGGCGCGCTGGACGATACCGTGATCGAGGACGGCGTGAAGCTGGACAACCTGATCCAGATCGGCCACAACGTGCATGTGGGAGCGCACACCGCCATGGCCGGTTGTGTCGGCGTGGCGGGCAGTGCGACCATCGGAGCGCATTGCACCATTGGCGGGGGCGCGGTGGTGCTGGGGCACCTCCGGCTGGCTGATGGTGTGCACGTCTCGGCGGCCTCGGTGGTCACGCGCTCCCTGCTCAAGCCAGGACATTACACCGGCATGTTCCCCATCGACGACAATGCCAGCTGGGAAAAGAACGCTGCCTCCCTCAAGCAGCTCAACCGCCTGCGCGAGCGCCTCAAGGCCGCGGAGCAGGCGATCGAACAAGCCCTTCAAAACAATTCAAAGCCATGATGGACATCCACCAGATTCTCAAGCAGTTGCCGCACCGATACCCCATTTTGCTGGTGGATCGCGTGCTGGAGCTGGACAAGGGCAAGAGCATCAAGGCACTGAAGAACGTGACCATCAACGAGCCGTTTTTCGTGGGCCACTTTCCGCATCGCCCGGTCATGCCGGGGGTGCTGATGCTCGAAGCCATGGCCCAGGCCGCGGCGCTGCTGTCCTTCGACACCATGGGCGTCACGCCCGACGACAAGACGGTGTACTACTTTGCGGGCATCGATGGCGCGCGTTTCAAGCGCCCCGTTGAACCCGGCGACCAGCTCATCATGGACGTGACCCTGGAGCGCGCCAAGGCCGGCATCTTCAAGTTCAAGGGTGTGACGCGCGTGGGCGATCAGATTGCGTGTGAAGCCGAACTGATGTGCACCATGCGCACCATCGCCTGAACGTGGGAGAGCGCGCCTCGTGTCTCTGATTCATCCCACTGCGCTGGTCGACCCTGCCGCCGAACTCGACAGCTCGGTGAGCGTGGGGCCGTACACCGTGATCGGGCCACACGTGAAGATCGGTGCCGGCACCACGGTCGGCGCCCACTGCGTGATCGAAGGTCACACCACCATCGGCCGCGACAACCGCATCTTCCAGTTCAACTCGCTGGGGGCGATTCCACAGGACAAGAAGTACGCGGGCGAGCCCTGCGAACTGGTCATCGGTGACCGCAACACGATCCGCGAGTTCTGCACCTTCAACATCGGCTCGCCGGGCGACCGTGCGGTGACCCAGGTCGGCAACGACAACTGGATCATGGCCTATGTGCATTTGGCGCACGACTGCGTGGTAGGCAATCACACCATCTTTGCCAACAACTCGCAGCTCGCCGGCCACGTGGTGGTGGATGACTGGGTGATCCTCGGCGGTTTCACCGTGGCGCATCAGTTCGTGCGCATCGGTGCGCATGCCATGACCGCCATGTGCTCGCTGCTGTTTGCCGACTTGCCCCCGTTTGTGATGTGCCAGGGCCAGCCCGCCCAGGCGCGTTCGATGAATTTCGAAGGCCTGCGCCGCCGGGGCTTTTCGCCCGAGCGCATTTCGGCCGTGAAGGCCATGCACAAGGCGTTGTACCGGGACGATCTCAAGCTGGAAGAGGCCGTGGCGCGCATTCACGGGCTGACCGACAAGACGCCCGAGGCGGCGCCCGATGTGGCGATGATGCTGGACTTCCTCGGGCAGGTGTCGCCCCAGCGCGGCATCGTCCGCTGAGGCCTTGATGAATCCGTCCAAGCGTTTTGCCCTCGTGGCGGGTGAGACGTCGGGCGACCTGCTCGCCGGTCTGTTGCTGGGTGGTGTCCGGCAGCGCTGGCCCGATCTTCACTCGTTCGGCATCGGTGGCCCGCAGATGGTGGCGCAGGGCTTCGACCCCTGGTGGCCCAGCGAGAAGCTCGCGGTGCGTGGGTATGTCGAGGTGCTGCGCCATTACCGCGAGATCGTGGGCATCCGTGCCGAGTTGCAGCAGCGCTTGCTGACATCGACGCGCCCCGATGTGTTCATCGGCGTGGACGCACCCGATTTCAATCTGGATCTGGAAGCCAACCTGAAGTCGGGGGGCATTCGCACCGTGCACTTCGTCTGCCCGTCCATCTGGGCCTGGCGCGCGGACCGGGTCGACAAGATCCGGCGCAGCGCCGACCACGTGCTCTGTATTTTTCCGTTCGAGCCCGAGCTGCTGGCGCGGCATGGCATTGCGGCGACCTACGTCGGCCATCCGCTGGCGAATGTGATCCCCATGGAGCCAGACCGCGCGGCAGCGCGCGCCCAGTTGGGCCTGCGCGAGGAGGACGCGGTGGTCGCCATCCTGCCGGGCAGTCGCGCGTCGGAGGTGCAGTACCTGGTCGCCCGTTTTTTTGAAGCGGCCGTGCGGCTTCGGCGCGAGCGCCCGGGGATTCGATTCGTGGTGCCGGCGGTGCCAGCGCTGCGCGAGCGCATCGAGGCCGCGGCCCGTGCCGCCGGGCTGGATGGCGCGTTGACGGTGATCCCAGGTCAGTCGCACACCGCGCTGGCCGCCTGCGATGTGACGCTGATCGCCAGCGGCACCGCCACGCTGGAGGCCGCGCTGTTCAAGCGGCCCATGGTGATCGCCTACAACATGAACTGGCTCTCGTGGCAGATCATGCGGCGCAAGCAGCTGCAGCCCTGGGTGGGCCTGCCCAACATCCTGTGTGGCGAATTCGTGGTGCCCGAGCTGCTGCAGGACGCGGCCACACCCCAGGCGCTGTCGCGGGCGGTGCTGGACTGGCTCGACGCACCTGCGAAAATCGCATCACTCCAGCAGCGATTCACCGACCTGCACCACACACTGAGACGAGACACCGCCCAACTGGCCACCGATGCGATCGAACAAGTTCTTGAAGGCTGAACAGGCCCCGCTGATCTGGGACGTGCCCGGACTGCTCGCGGGCGTGGACGAGGCCGGGCGCGGCCCCCTGGCCGGGCCGGTGGTGGCCGCCGCCGTGATCCTGGACGACCGCTCGCCCATCAAGGGTCTGGCGGACTCCAAGCAACTGACCGCATTGCGCCGCGAAAAACTGTATGACGAAATCCGCGCCAAGGCGCTGTGCTGCAGTGTGGCGCAGGCCTCGGTGGAGGAGATCGACCAGCTCAACATTCTCCAGGCCACCATGCTGGCCATGCGCCGGGCGGTCATGGGCCTGCGCCTGAAGCCGGCCAAGGTGCTGGTGGACGGCAACCGGCTGCCGACACTGGACGTGCTGGCCGAGGCCATCGTGTCGGGCGATGCGCTGGTGCCGTCGATTTCGGCCGCGTCCATCCTGGCCAAGGTCACGCGTGACCGCCTGTTGTGCGAGCTGCACCTGCAGCACCCCGAGTACGGATTCGACCAGCACAAGGGCTACGGAACGGCGCAACACATGCAGGCCTTGCGGGTGCATGGCGCCCTGGCTGTGCATCGGCGCTCGTTCGCGCCGGTCGCGCGTGCCTTGGTGGTGCCCGCAGCGGACGAGGGCGGTGAGCCATGACGGCATCGCCCCTGGCCATCACTTCGCGCGACAACCCTCTGCTCAAACGCCTGCGCCTGCTGGTGCAGGATGGCACCGCCTACCGAAAGCAAGGCCAGGTCTGGCTGGAGGGGGATCACCTTTGCCGGGCCTTGCTGGCGCGCGGGCAGCGTCCGCTCACCGCGGTGTTCACCGAATCCTTCTGGCCGCAGGCCCCGCACGACCTGCGCGATGCCACCGATCACGTGGTCACCCTGCCCGACGCCCTGATGGCAGGCATCAGCGGGCTGGAGTCGCCCGCCGGCGTGGGCTTTGTCTGGTCCTTGCCGCCCGGCTTGGCGGTGCAGGGCGGCACGGCCACCGTGGTGCTGGACCGCCTGCAGGACGCGGGCAATGTGGGCTCCATCCTGCGCAGCGCCTCGGCTTTCGGTTTTGGTCAGGTGCTGGCCCTCAAGGGCACTGCCGCGCTGTGGTCGCCCAAAGTGGTGCGTGCCGGCATGGGGGCGCATTTCGGGCTGCGCTTGATCGAAGGCCTGGCAGCGGACGATCTCGCGGCGCTGGACGTGCCGATGCTGGTGACCAGTTCCCACCAGGGCGACTGGCTGCATCAGGCCCGGCTGCCGTGGCCCTGCGCCTGGGTCCTGGGTCACGAAGGGCAGGGCGTGGGCGAGGCCCTGATGGCCCGTGCCGGGGCTTTCGTGCGCATTGCCCAGCCCGGCGGAGAAGAGTCGCTCAACGTGGCCGCCGCCGCCGCCATTTGCCTGCACGCCAGCGCAGCCGGATTGGCTTCGTGACCCGTCGGTCGATTGACCGACCCGGGCTATAATTCCACGGTTTACCCGCAATCAGCGCAACCCTGCGCGCCCCGGCTCACCACCCCAGGTTTTTGCTCCGTTTCTGCCCCGGCTCCGGCCGGCGCGAGGCGGGTGCGAGGCCTGCGCGGCACCTGCCGCCGGCGCGAAGACGTTGCCGCCCCACTCTGGAGAATTCCGTGCTTCCCGTCCACCCGAAAGCCCTTCTCGCGCTCGCCGACGGCACGGTCTTTACAGGCGTTTCCATTGGCGCCACCGGTCAGACCACGGGCGAGGTGGTGTTCAACACCTCGCTCACCGGCTACCAGGAAATCCTCACCGATCCCAGCTACTGCCAGCAGATCGTCACGCTGACGTATCCGCACATTGGCAATACCGGCGTCAATGCCGAAGACGTGGAAGCCAGCCGCGTCCACGCCGCTGGCCTGATCATCAAAGACCTGCCTCTGCTGGCCTCCAACTTCCGCAGCAACGAAACGCTCTCGCAGTACCTTCAGCGCGAAGGCACCGTGGCCATCGCCGACCTCGACACCCGGGCGCTCACGCGCCGCCTGCGCACGCATGGCGCGCAGAACGGCTGCATCCTGGCCCTGCCGGCCGGCGAAGCCATCACCGAGGCGCACCGCGCCCAGGCCCTGGCTGCGGCCAAGGCTGCGCCGAACATGGCCGGCACCGACCTTGCCAAGGTGGTCTCGGCCACGGCGCCTTACGCCTGGACGCAGACCGAGTGGCAACTCGGCTTCGGCTATGGCGAGCAGATCGCGCCGCGCTTCCACGTGGTGGCCTACGACTTCGGCGTGAAGTACAACATCCTGCGCATGCTCAGCGAGCGGGGCTGCAAGATCACCGTGGTGCCGGCGCAGACGCCAGCCTCCGACGTGTTCAAGCTCAAGCCCAACGGCGTGTTCCTGTCCAACGGCCCTGGCGACCCGGAGCCTTGCGACTACGCCGTCGCCGCCACGCGCGAGATCATCGAAGCGGGCGTGCCGACCTTCGGCATCTGCCTGGGCCACCAGATCCTGGCGCTGGCCAGTGGGGCCAAGACCTTCAAGATGAAGTTCGGCCACCACGGTGCCAACCACCCGGTGAAGGACCTCGACAACGGCCGCGTGAGCATCACCAGCCAGAACCACGGCTTCGCGGTCGACGAAAAGACCTTGCCCGCCACGCTGCGCGCCACGCACGTGAGCCTGTTCGACGGCACGCTGCAAGGCCTGGCACGCACCGACCAGCCGGCCTTCTGCTTTCAGGGCCACCCCGAGGCATCGCCCGGCCCGCACGACATCGGTTACCTGTTCGACCGTTTCATCGACCTGATGCAGGCCCGCGTGCCCGCCACCGCCTGAGCCGGCGCACATCCCCAGCGAACCATGCCCAAAAGAACCGACATTCAAACCGTCCTCATCATCGGCGCCGGCCCGATCATCATCGGCCAGGCCTGTGAGTTCGACTACTCTGGCGTGCAGGCCTGCAAGGCCCTGCGCGAAGAGGGCTACCGGGTCGTGCTGATCAACAGCAACCCCGCGACCATCATGACCGACCCGGCCACGGCCGACGTCACCTACATCGAGCCCATCACCTGGCAGACGGTCGAGAAGATCATCGCCAAGGAACGCCCGCTGGCCCAGGGTGGCTTCGCCATCTTGCCGACCATGGGCGGTCAGACCGCGCTGAACTGCGCGCTCGACCTCTGGCGCAACGGCGTGCTCGCCAAATACGACGTGGAGCTGATCGGCGCCACGCCCGAGGCCATCGACAAGGCCGAAGACCGCCTGAAGTTCAAGGACGCCATGACCAAGATCGGTCTGGGGTCGGCGCGCTCGGGCATCGCGCACAGCATGGAAGAGGCCTGGGGCGTGCAGAAGACCGTCGGCTTCCCGGTGGTGATCCGCCCCAGCTTCACGCTGGGCGGCACGGGCGGCGGCATTGCCTACAACCCGGAAGAGTTCGAGACCATCTGCAAGCGCGGCCTGGAAGCCTCGCCCACCAACGAGCTGCTGATCGAAGAGTCGCTGCTCGGCTGGAAAGAGTACGAGATGGAAGTGGTGCGCGACAAGGCGGACAACTGCATCATCGTCTGCTCGATCGAGAACCTGGACCCCATGGGTGTGCACACCGGTGATTCGATCACCGTGGCGCCTGCCCAGACGCTGACCGACAAGGAATACCAGATCCTGCGCAACGCTTCGCTGGCCGTGCTGCGCGAGATCGGCGTGGACACCGGTGGCTCCAATGTGCAGTTCTCCATCAACCCGAAGGACGGCCGTATGGTCGTCATCGAGATGAACCCGCGCGTCTCGCGGTCTTCGGCGCTGGCGTCCAAGGCCACCGGCTTCCCGATCGCCAAGGTGGCCGCCAAGCTGGCCATCGGCTACACGCTGGACGAACTGCGCAACGAGATCACGGGCGGCGCCACGCCCGCGAGCTTCGAGCCCAGCATCGACTACGTGGTCACCAAGATCCCACGTTTCGCGTTCGAGAAATTCCCCACCGCCGACAGCCGCCTGACCACGCAGATGAAGAGCGTGGGCGAGGTCATGGCCATGGGCCGCACCTTCCAGGAGTCGTTCCAGAAAGCCCTGCGTGGCCTGGAAGTGGGCGTGGACGGCATGAACGAGAAGACGCAGGACCGCGAGACGCTGGAGCGCGAACTCGGCGAACCCGGCCCGGACCGCATCTGGTACGTGGGCGACGCGTTCGCCGCCGGCTGGACGCTCGAAGAAGTGCACCAGTTCACCAAGATCGATCCCTGGTTCCTGGTGCAGATCGAAGAGATCGTGAAGATCGAACTCGCGCTGGAAAAGACCAGCCTCGACGCGATCGACGCCGACACGCTGCGTGGCCTGAAGAAGAAGGGCTTCTCCGACCGCCGCCTGGCCAAGCTGCTCAAGACCAACGACCAGGCCGTGCGCGAGCGCCGCATCGCCGAGAACATCCGCCCGGTCTACAAGCGCGTGGACACCTGCGCGGCCGAATTCGCGACCGACACCGCCTACCTGTATTCCACCTACGAAGGCCATGGCGACGGTGAGTGCGAGGCCGAGCCGACCAACAAGAAGAAGATCATGGTGCTGGGTGGTGGTCCCAACCGCATCGGCCAGGGCATCGAGTTCGACTACTGCTGCGTGCACGCCGCGCTCGCCATGCGCGAGGACGGCTACGAGACCATCATGGTCAACTGCAACCCCGAGACCGTGTCGACCGACTACGACACCAGCGACCGCCTGTACTTCGAACCCCTCACGCTGGAAGACGTGCTGGAGATCGTGGACAAGGAGAAGCCGGTGGGCGTGATCGTGCAGTACGGTGGCCAGACGCCGCTCAAGCTCGCGCTGGGCCTGGAGGCCGCAGGTGTGCCCATCATCGGCACCAGCCCGGACATGATCGACGCGGCCGAAGACCGCGAGCGCTTCCAGCAGCTGCTGCACACCCTGGGCCTGCGCCAGCCGCCCAACGCCACCGCCCGCGCCGAACCGGAGGCGCTGGAGAAGGCGGCTGCCCTGGGCTACCCGCTGGTGGTGCGCCCGAGCTATGTGCTCGGTGGCCGCGCCATGGAGATCGTGCACGAGCAGCGCGACCTCGAGCGCTACATGCGCGAGGCCGTCAAGGTCAGCAACGACTCGCCCGTGCTGCTGGACCGCTTCCTGAACGATGCCATCGAGTGCGACGTGGACGCGGTGCGCGATGCCACCGGCCGCGTCTTCATCGGCGGCGTCATGGAACACATCGAACAGGCCGGCGTGCACAGCGGTGACTCCGCCTGCTCGCTGCCGCCGTACTACCTGAGCAAGGCGACGGTCGATGAGCTCAAGCGCCAGACCGCCGCCATGGCCGAAGGCCTGAACGTGGTCGGCCTGATGAACGTGCAGTTCGCGATCCAGGAGGTGGAAGAGAACGGCGTGAAGAAGGACGTGATCTTCGTGCTCGAAGTGAACCCGCGTGCCTCGCGCACCGTACCCTTCGTGTCCAAGGCCACGGGCATCCAGCTGGCCAAGGTGGCGGCGCGTTGCATGGCCGGCCAGTCGCTCGACCAGCAGGGCATCGGCGCCGAAGTGACGCCGCCGTACTTCAGCGTCAAGGAAGCGGTGTTCCCGTTCGTGAAGTTCCCCGGTGTGGACACCATCCTCGGCCCCGAGATGAAGTCCACCGGCGAGGTGATGGGCGTGGGCAAGACCTTTGGCGAGGCCTTCGTGAAGAGCCAGCTCGGCGCCGGCACCAAGCTGCCGACCTCGGGCAAGGTCTTCCTGACCGTGAAGAACAGCGACAAGCCGCGCGCGGTGGAGATCGCGCGCCAGCTCGTCGAGATGGGCTTCTCGCTGGTCGCCACGCGCGGCACGGCGGCGGCCATCGCCGCCGCTGGGGTCGCGGTGCAGACGGTGAACAAGGTCACCGAGGGCCGCCCTCACATCGTCGACGCGATCAAGAACGGCGACATCGTGCTCGTCATCAACACCGTGGAAGAGCGCCGCAACGCCATCGCCGACTCACGGGCCATCCGCACCTCGGCCTTGCTGGCGCGCGTGACCACGTTCACCACCATCGCTGGCGCTGAAGCCGCGGTGGAGGGCATGCAGTACCTGGACAAGCTGGGTGTGATCTCGGTGCAGGAGATGCACGCGCAACTCTGAGGCTGGCCCGCGCATCGGCTCGGCCGATGCGTGTGGACACCGCTTTCTTTCGCGGCATAATGCCCTTTCATGAACACCGCCGAGCGGCAACGCCCGGCGGTTTGCTTTTGTGCCGGCGCAGAGCCGGAAGCAGTAGGAGAACATCACAGTGCGCCACCATTCCGATCACCAAACGCGGCGCCGAAAAACTCAAGGAAGAGTTGCAGCGCTTGAAAACCGTGGATCGCCCCTGGGTGATCAACGCGATCGCCGAGGCGCGCGCGCAGGGGGACCTGAGCGAGAACGCCGAGTACGACGCCGCGAAAGACCGCCAAGGCTTCATCGAAGGCCGCATCGCCGAAATCGAAGGCAAGCTCTCGGCCGCGCAGATCATCGACCCGGCCGCACTCGATGCGGGCGGCCGTGTGGTGTTCGGCGCCACGGTGGAGCTGGAAGACGAAGACAGCGGCGCGGCCGTGACCTACCAGATCGTGGGCGAGGACGAGGCCGATCTCAAGCTGGGCCTGGTGAACATCAGCAGCCCGATCGCGCGCGCGCTGATCGGCAAGGAAGAGGGCGATGTGGCCGAAGTGCAGGCGCCGGGTGGCACCAAGCGCTTCGAAATCGTCGCGGTGCGTTACGCCTGATAGGCCATGCCACTGCACCGTGTTTCCATCTTCATCGCCGCGCTGTGGTGGGGTGGCATCACGGCGCTGAGTTTTCTCGCGGTGCCGACGCTGTTCGCCCAATTGGGCAATCCCGCCGTGGCGGGGCCGGTCGCCGCCAAGCTCTTTTCCCTGCAGTGTTACGCAGGCCTGTTGCTGGGCCTGGCGCTGCTGGTGATGTTGCGGCGCGGCAATGAGCAGGGTGGCCCGCCCAATGGTGCCACCATGACCACGCTGGGCATCGTGGTGTTGGGCATGTTGCTGGCGCTGCTGCAGGAATTCGGTGTGGCGCAGAACATCGTCACCGCGCGCGCCAGCGGCGGCAACCTGCGCCTGTGGCATGGCGTGGGCACCGCCATGGTGCTGGGCCAGTGGCTGTGTGCCGGTGCCGTGCTCTGGCGCTTGAGCACGGCACCGGCTCGCTGAGGCCTCAGGCCGCCAGACGCTCGGCCGACTCCAGCGTATTGACCATCAGCATGGTGATGGTCATGGGGCCCACCCCGCCGGGCACGGGCGTGATCCAGCTGCGCCACTTCCTTCACGCCGTCGAAATCCACGTCACCGCAGAGCTTGCCTTCGTCGTTGCGGTTCATGCCCACGTCGAGCACGACGGCGCCGGGTTTGACCATGTCGGCCGTGAGCACATTGCGCTTGCCCACGGCCGCCACGATCACGTCGGCCTGCAGGGTCAGGGCTTTCAGGTCCTTGGTGCCGCTGTGGCAGATGGTCACGGTGGCGTTCTGTTGCAGCAGCATCAGGGCCATCGGTTTGCCCACGATGTTGCTGCGCCCGATCACCACCGCGTGCTTGCCCTTGAGCTCGCAGCTGATGCTCTCCAGCATCTTCATGCAGCCATAGGGCGTGCAGGGCCAGAAGCCGGGCATGCCGGTCATCAGAGCGCCCGCGCTGGCGATGTGGAAGCCGTCCACGTCCTTGGCCGGAGAGATCGCTTCAATCACCTTCTGGGCGTCGATGTGGGCGGGCAGGGGCAGCTGGACCAGGATGCCGTGAACCGTCGCGTCGTGGTTGAGCGCATCGACCCGCGCCAGCAACTCCGCTTCGCTGAGGGTGGCGGGCCAGCGCTCCAGCACCGAGTGCATGCCGGTGTCTTCGCAGGCCTTGACCTTGTTGCGCACATAGACCTGCGAGGCCGGGTTCTCGCCGACCAGGATCACGGCCAGGCCCGGCGTGATGCCTTTGGCCTTGAGGGCGGTGACGCGGGCGCTGACGTCGGCGCGCAGTTGGCGGGAGAGGGCATTGCCGTCGATGAGTTGGGCGGTCATGGCTGGAGAGTGTCTACGGTTGAAATGCAAACGCCCGCCGGGAGAGCGGCGGGCGTTAGGGGGAATGGGTGTGGCTGATGAAGGGGTTCAGGCCTTGGCCGGGGTCTGCCCCAGCGCGATCTTGAGCAGGTCGGCCACGGTGTTGGCGCCGAGCTTTTCCATGATGTTGGCGCGGTGCGCCTCCACCGTCTTGATGCTGATGCCCAGGTCGTCGGCGATCTGCTTGTTCAGCCGGCCGGCGACGATGCGTTCGAGCACCTGCGCCTCGCGGCTGGTGAGCTTGGAGAGCAGGGCATCGCGGCTGACCGCCTGCTGGTGGGTGGCGAAGGCTTCGCGCGCGTGTTCGAGCATGCGCTCGACCAGGGCCACGAGCTGGTCTTCCTTGAAGGGTTTCTGGATGAAGTCGAGCGCGCCGCGCTTCATCGATTCCACCGCCATGGGCACATCGCCGTGGCCGGTGATGAAGACGATGGGCAGGGGCGACTGGCGCTCGATCAGGCGTTCCTGCAGTTCCATGCCGGTCATGCCGCCCATGCGGATGTCGGCGATCAGGCAGGCCACTTCGCGTGCGTCGTAGCGGCTCAGAAAGGCTTCGGCCGATTCGAAACATCGGACCCGGAAGTCCTTGCCTTCGAGCAGCCATTGCAGAGAGTCGCGCACCGCCTCGTCGTCATCGACCACGTAGACGCTGCCTTTTTTGGGGATCAAACTCATCTCGCTCTTTCAGTGTCCGTCAGCGGCTCTGTGGCGGGCCCGGCCGCGGCGCTGAGATTCTGCAGCCGAGAGATCACGGGGATCCAGAAGCTGAAGCAGCAGCCCACCACCTCTTCACCATTGTAGATGTTCTGAACCTGCATCCGGCCGTGGTGCGATTCGACGATGCTGCGGCACAGTTTGAGGCCGATGCCCATGCCTTCGCTCTTGGTGCTGTAGAAGGCTTCGTAGATGCGCTCGATCATTTCGTCGGGCACGCCATTGCCCGAGTCGCGCACCGAGAACTCCACCACGTCCACGTCGTCCAGGCGGCGTGGCCCGACGCGCAGCTCCACATAGCGTTCGCCCGGTGCGCGCCCCGCTTGGGCGATGGCTTCGCCCGCGTTCTTGAGGAGATTGATCAACACCTGCTCAATCAGGATGGGATCGACCATGAGATTCGGCAAGCGCGCGGCCACGTAGGGTGAGAGGCGCACCTGATGCCGGCGCAACTCGATGTCGGCGAGTTCGATCGCGTTGCTCACCATCTGTGCCACGTCGGACAGCGTGGGATCGGGTTCGCTGCGCTTCACGAAGGCCCGGATGCGCTGGATGATCTGCCCCGCGCGCTGGGCCTGGCGCGAGGTCTTCTCCAGCGCGCCCAGCAACTCGTCGGTGGTGATGCGCTGCTCGGTCACGCGCGAGATCATGCCGTTGCAATAGTTGGTGATCGCGGTCAGCGGCTGGTTGAGTTCGTGCGCCACGCTCGATGCCATCTCTCCCATGGTGATCAAGCGGCTCGCGGTCTGCGCGCGCTCGGCCTGGCGAGAGGCTTGTTCTTCCGCGTAGCGGCGGGGCGTGATGTCGCTGGCGATCACCATCTGGGCGAGCCGGCCGTCGACCCAAGTGAGGTAACGCGTGCGCACCTCCAGCCAGCGGTCCAGTTCTTCCACGAACACTTCCGCGTTCTCCGCGCCAGCGTCGGTCAGCGTTTCGGTGGGCATGCCGGCGAAGGCGTCCACGGCATCCCCGTCGTCGGGGCTGGGGGAGGGCTGGTTGCCGGCCAGATCAACCAGGTGGCGGTGCCCCTGGCCGCGGGTACCGAACCACAGGCGGTACATCTTGTTGGCGAACAGCATCTCGTCGCTGCCCAGGGGCGCGACCGAGACCGCGGAGTCCAAAGACTCCAGCACCGTGGTGAAGCGTTCGTAGGAGGCCGAAAGCTCCTCCCGGATGCGCTTGGGCTCGGTGATGTCGGTCATGGACGTCATCCAGCCGGTCTGGTGACCCTTGGGGTCGATCAGGGGCGAGACGTACATGCGCGCGTCGAAGATGCTGCCGTCGCGGCGCTTCACATGCACCTCGAAGCCACCGGGCGTGGAGCGGCCACGCAGCTCGTCTTCCAGGCGCGCGGCGAGTTGATCATGTTCCTCTTCCGGCCAGTAGGGGAAGGGCGCGGTGCGGCCGACAAGCTCGCCTTCGGTCCAGCCGGTCATCGAGCAGAAGGCCGGGTTGACGTAGGTGATGCGCCCCTGCATATCGAGGGCGCGCATGCCGGTGAGCATGGAGTTTTCCATCGCGCGGCGGAAGTTGGTCTCGGCCACCAGCGCCTGCTGCGCCTGCACGCGGCGGCGGGTGTGGCGCCAGGTGCCGAGCAGCATCCAGACCGTGAGCGCGGAGAGTGCGCCGATGACCCAGAAGAAACCACTGCCCACGATGTCCTGCGAGGTGCGGTAGCCCTGGGCTTTCAGGATCAGGCCGTTGCCCACCGGCGAGACGGGCACCTCGTGCTCCAGCGGCGGGTTGGACCACGGCAGCAGGCGCAGCACGCTGGTGGGTGTCTGCAGGCTGCCGGCCAGCACGCGGCCGCGGTCGTCCACCAAGGCCACGGCATAGCGGGCCATGATTTCCGGCGGGATGCCGAAACGCATCAGCCCGTCGACCGAGTACTCGCCCATGATGGTGCCGGAGAAGCGGCCTTGCTCGCTCAGCGGCACGTGCAGCATCAGCGTGGAATTGCGCGCGTCCTCGCCCAGCGGGCGCGAGTAGATGGGTTGGCGCAGGTCCCGGGCCAGGTCGAAGGAGCCGTCGGTTTCGCCGGCCGAGAGCACCGTGCCCACGGGGCGCACCAGCGCCGCAGGCGCGCTGGGCGAGGCGTAGGTCGCGCAGCACGTTGCGACGGCCATCGATCCAGCTGATGGCCAGCATCTCGGGGAACTGGCTCACCAGGGATTCGACCTGGAACTCGAACTCCTCGCTCTCGATCTCCTTGTTGCCTACTTCACGGGCCAGTCGCATGAGCTGCTCCTGCCGTTCGAGCAGGCGCAGGCGCAGGCGCTGCTGGGCGTACTCCACGTCGCGCGTGACGGCCTCCTGTTCGCGTTCGAGTTCCTCGTAACGCAGGTAGGTGATGGCGACCACGATGGCCGAGAGGAACAGGAGCACGGCCAGCAAGGGGCCGAGGGTGGCGAAGCGATCCTGGCGGGACGGCGGCAGGCGGCGCCACCAGCGCTTCCACCAGACGGCCTGGGCAGGCGGGCTGTTGGGTGGCGTGGTTTGGGGCAGGGGAATCATGAACCCGAGAGTCTACGTGAGTGGGTGCTCCACGCCCTTCGGAGGGGCTGGAGAAACGCGTGTTTTGTCGCGCCCAAGGCCCGTCTCGTCAACCGTTTAAATTTTCACAATATAAAAACATAAAGCATATGTTGAAAATGAAAAGCTTTTGTGGAAAAATCAGTGACAGTGCGGATGGACCTCCGTAAGCTCGATTCAAACCAACAGGAGACAACAATGTCAGCGAATGACGCTCTCAATGCCCGTGGTGCCGCCGATGCGGATTCCCAGGAAACCCGTGAGTGGATGGAGGCGCTGGCCGCCGTCATCGAGCGTGAGGGCCCCGAGCGCGCGCACTTCCTGCTCGAACAGCTGCTGGAAGAAGCCCGCCAGCACAGCATCGACCTGCCGTTCTCGGCCACCACCGGTTACGTCAACACCATCGAGCCCAACCAGGAAGAGCGCTGCCCGGGCAACATCGAGATCGAAGAACGCCTGCGCGCCTACATGCGCTGGAACGCCATGGCCATGGTGGTCAAGGCCAACCGCCACAACCCCGAGGACGGGGGCGACCTGGGCGGTCACATTGGTTCGTTCGCCTCGCTGGCCCACATGTTCGGCGCCGGCTTCAACCACTTCTGGCATGCCGAGAGCGAGAACCACGGCGGCGATTGCCTCTACATCCAGGGCCACGTGTCCCCCGGTGTGTACGCCCGCGCCTACCTGGAAGGCCGCCTGACCGAAGAGCAGTTGCTCAACTTCCGCCAGGAAGTCAACGGCAAGGGGCTCTCCAGCTACCCGCACCCCAAGCTCATGCCCGAGTTCTGGCAGTTCCCCACGGTGTCCATGGGCCTGGGCCCGCTGATGGCGATCTACCAGGCGCGTTTCCTGAAGTACCTGCATGCCCGTGGCATCGCCAACACCGAGAACCGGAAGGTCTGGGTGTTCTGCGGCGACGGCGAGATGGACGAAGTCGAGTCGCTTGGCGCCATCAGCCTGGCCGCCCGTGAAAACCTGGACAACCTGATCTTCGTGGTGAACTGCAACCTGCAGCGCCTGGACGGCCCGGTGCGCGGCAACGGCAAGATCATCCAGGAACTCGAAGGCGAGTTCCGCGGCTCCGGCTGGAACGTGATCAAGCTGCTGTGGGGCAGCGAGTGGGACTCGCTGCTGGCGCGCGACAAGGACGGCGCGCTGCGCAAGATCATGATGGACACGGTCGACGGCGACTACCAGTCGTTCAAGGCCAACGACGGCGCCTATGTGCGCAAGCACTTCTTCGGCCGCGATCCCAAGACGCTGGAGATGGTCGCCCACCTGAGCGACAACGACATCTGGAACCTCAAGCGTGGCGGCCACGACCCCCAGAAGGTCTATGCGGCTTATCACAAGGCGGTCAACCACAAGGGCCAGCCCACCGTGCTGCTGATCAAGACCGTCAAGGGTTTTGGCATGGGCAAGGCGGGCGAGGGCAAGAACACGGTCCACCAGACCAAGAAGCTCACGGACGAGGACATCAAGATCTTCCGCGACCGCTTCAACCTGCCGATCCCGGACAGCGAACTCTCCAAGATCCCGTTCTACAAGCCGGCCGAAGACACGCCGGAAATGAAGTACCTGCACGAGCGCCGCCAGGCCCTGGGCGGCTACCTGCCCAAGCGCCGCGTGAAGGCCGACGAAAGCTTCACCGTGCCTTCGCTCGACACCTTCAAGGCCGTGCTCGACCCGACGGCCGAAGGCCGCGAGATCTCGACCACGCAGGCCTATGTGCGTTTCCTCACCCAGCTGCTGCGCGACCAGGCCCTGGGCCCGCGCGTCGTGCCCATCCTGGTGGATGAAGCCCGCACCTTCGGCATGGAAGGCCTGTTCCGCCAGGTCGGCATCTACAACCCGCACGGTCAGCAGTACACCCCGGTCGACAAGGACCAGGTGATGTACTACAAGGAAGACAAGGCCGGCCAGATCCTGCAGGAAGGCATCAACGAAGCCGGCGGCATGAGCAGCTGGATCGCGGCGGCCACGAGCTACAGCACGAGCAACCGCATCATGGTGCCGTTCTACGTGTACTACTCCATGTTCGGCTTCCAGCGCATCGGCGACCTCGCCTGGGCGGCGGGCGACATGCAGGCGCGCGGCTTCCTGCTGGGCGGCACCTCGGGCCGCACCACGCTCAACGGCGAAGGCCTGCAGCACGAAGACGGCCACAGCCACATCCTGGCCGGCACGATCCCGAACTGCATCAGCTACGACCCGACCTTCGCGCACGAAGTGGCGGTGATCCTGCACCACGGCTTGAAGCGCATGGTGGAGAAGCAGGACAACGTCTTCTACTACCTGACGCTGCTCAACGAGAACTACCCCATGCCCGGCCTGCAGCCCGGCACGGAGGAGCAGATCATCAAGGGCATGTACTACTGCAAGCAGGCGCCGGCCCTCAAGAAGGACGCGCCCAGCGTGCAACTGCTGGGCAGCGGCACCATCCTGCGCGAAAGCATCGCCGCGCAGGAACTGCTGGAGAAGGACTGGGGCGTGAGCGCTGGTGTGTGGAGCTGCCCGAGCTTCAACGAACTGGCCCGCGACGGCCAGGACGCCGACCGCTGGAACCTGCTGCACCCGGCCGAAACGCCGCGCGTGCCCTTCGTGGCGCAGCAGCTGAGCGCCACCACCGGCCCGGTGATCGCGTCCACCGACTACATGAAGAACTACGCGGAGCAGATCCGCCCCTTCATTCCCAAGGAGCGCACGTACAAGGTGCTGGGCACGGACGGTTTCGGCCGCAGCGATTTCCGCAGCAAGCTGCGCGAGCACTTCGAGATCAACCGCCACTACATCGTGGTCGCCGCGCTCAAAGCCTTGAGCGAAGAGGGCAAGCTGCCGGTGGCCAAGGTGGCCGAGGCGATCAAGAAGTACGGCATCAACGCCGACAAAGTGAACCCGCTGTACGCGTAATCCGGAGACAAGAACATGGCACTGATTGATGTGAAGGTCCCGGACATCGGGGATTTTGATGAAGTGGCGGTCATCGAACTGCTGGTAAAGGTGGGTGACACGGTCAAGGCCGAGCAGTCGCTGATCACGGTCGAGTCCGACAAGGCCTCGATGGAGATCCCTTCCAGCACGGCCGGCGTGGTCAAGGAACTCAAGGTCGCGCTGGGCGACAAGGTCAAGCAGGGTTCGGTGGTGCTGGTGCTGGAGGCGGCGGGAGAGGCCGCAGCCGCTTCGGCCCCGGCGGCGGCCGCACCGGCGGCA
This sequence comes from Hydrogenophaga sp. UC242_50, assembly GCF_042697355.1. Taxonomy (NCBI): domain Bacteria; kingdom Pseudomonadati; phylum Pseudomonadota; class Betaproteobacteria; order Burkholderiales; family Comamonadaceae; genus Hydrogenophaga; species Hydrogenophaga sp. UC242_50. The sequence continues at coordinate 3,783,849 of NZ_CP170553.1, read as the reverse complement.
GCCGCTGCACCGGCCTCGGCCCCTGCGGCACCGGCTGCCGCGCCTGCGGCGGCGCCCGCTGCGGCCGCCGGCCCGGTGGAGGTGCGTGTGCCCGACATCGGCGACTTCAAGGACGTCGCGGTGATCGAGGTGCTGGTCAAGCCCGGCGACAAGATCTCGGTGGAGCAGAGCCTGATCACGGTCGAGTCCGACAAGGCCTCGATGGAAATCCCGTCCTCGGCCGCTGGCGTGCTCAAGGAGCTCAAGGTCAAGATCGGCGACACCGTGAACATCGGTGACCTGCTGGCGATTCTGGAAGGCGCCGCTGCCGCCGCAGCGCCGGCGCCCGCCGCCGCACCGACGGCCGCGCCCGCGGCACCTGCTGCCGCAGCGGCAGCACCCCAGGCCGCCACGGCATCGGCGCCCGCCGCCGCCGCACCGGCCCACAACCCCACCGCCACGGCCCCGCTGGGCCTGCCCCACGCCTCGCCCTCGGTGCGCAAGTTCGCCCGTGAACTCGGTGTGCCGCTGGAAGAGGTCAAGGGCAGCGGTCCCGAGGGCCGCATCGTGCTGGACGACGTGCAAGGCTTCACCAAGGCCGTGATGGCCGGCGCCATGCAGACCAAGGCGCAGGCGGCCAAGGCCCCGGCCGGCGGTGGTGGCGACGGCGCGGGCCTGGGCCTGATCCCCTGGCCCAAGGTCGACTTCGCCAAGTTCGGCCCGATCGAGCGCAAGGAGATGGGCCGCATCAAGAAGATCAGTGGTGCCAACCTGCTGCGCAACGCGGTCATGATCCCGGCGGTCACCAACCACGACGACGCCGACATCACCGACCTCGAAGCCTTCCGCGTGTCCACCAACAAGGAAAACGAGAAGAGCGGCGTGAAAGTCACCATGCTCGCCTTCCTGATCAAGGCCTGCGTGGCCGCGCTCAAGAAATTCCCCGAGTTCAACAGCTCGATCGACGGCGATGCCCTGATCTACAAGCAGTTCTGGCACATCGGCTTCGCGGCCGACACGCCCAACGGCCTGATGGTCCCGGTGATCAAGGACGCCGACAAGAAGGGCGTGCTGCAGATCAGCCAGGAAATGGGCGAACTCGCCAAGAAGGCGCGCGAGGGCAAGCTGAGCCCGGCCGAGATGAGCGGGGCGACCTTCACCATCTCCAGCCTGGGTGGCATTGGCGGGCGTTATTTCACGCCCATCATCAACGCGCCCGAAGTGGCAGTCCTCGGCGTGTGCAAGAGCACCATGGAGCCGGTGTGGGACGGCAAGGCCTTCCAGCCGCGCCTGATGCTGCCGCTCTCGCTGACCTGGGACCACCGCGTGATCGACGGCGCCGCCGCCGCCCGCTTCAACGTGTACCTCGGCCAGATCCTCAGCGACTTCCGTCGCGTGTTGCTGTAAAGGACCACGCAGATGGCACTCATCGATATTCAAGTCCCCGACATCGGCGACTTCGACGAAGTGGCGGTGATCGAGTTGCTGGTCAAGCCCGGCGACACGGTCAAGGCCGAACAAAGCCTGATCACGGTCGAGTCCGACAAGGCCTCGATGGAGATTCCGTCTTCCCAGGCGGGCGTGGTCAAGGAGCTCAAGGTCAAGCTGGGCGACAAGGTCAAGCAGGGCAGCGTGGTGCTGACGCTGGAAGCCGCGGGTGAGGCCGCCGCCGCGTCCGCCGCCAGCGCACCGGCACCCGCGCCACAAGCGGCACCCGCCGCGGCGCCGGCTGCGGCCCCGGTGGCTGCGCCGACCGCCGCCAGCTTCGGCGGCAGCGCCGATCTCGAGTGCGACGTGGTCGTGCTCGGCGGTGGTCCTGGCGGCTACAGCGCGGCCTTCCGCGCGGCCGACCTGGGCCTGAAGGTCGTCATCGTCGAGCGCTACGCCACCCTGGGTGGCGTGTGCCTGAACGTGGGCTGCATTCCTTCCAAGGCGCTGCTGCACGTGGCGGCGGTGATGGACGAGGTCAGCCACATGGCGGCGCTGGGCGTGGAGTTCGGCCGCCCGGTGGTCAACATCGAGAAGCTGCGCGGCCACAAGGAAAAGGTGATCGGCAAGCTCACCGGTGGCCTGGCCGCCATGGCCAAGATGCGCAAGGTCACGACCGTTCGCGGTGTCGGTTCCTTCGTGGGCGCCAACCACCTGGAAGTGGAAGAGACCACGGGGGCCACCGGCCAGGAGAAGACGGGCAAGAAGCAGGTGATCGGCTTCAAGAAGGCCATCATCGCCGCCGGTTCGCAGGCCGTGCGCCTGCCCTTCATGCCGGACGATCCGCGCGTGGTGGACAGCACCGGTGCGCTCGCGCTCAAGGAAGTGCCCAAGCGCATGCTGATCCTGGGCGGCGGCATCATCGGCCTGGAAATGGGCACGGTCTACAGCACCCTGGGCGCTCGCCTGGACGTGGTGGAGATGCTCGACGGCCTGATGCAGGGCGCCGACCGCGACCTGGTGAAGATCTGGCAGAAGATGAATGCGCCGCGCTTCGACAACATCATGCTCAAGACCAAGACGGTGTCGGCCAAGGCCACGCCGGCCGGCATCGAGGTGACGTTCGAGAGCGCTGAGCCGGGTGGCACGGCGCCCGCGCCGCAGACCTACGACCTGGTGCTGCAGGCCGTGGGCCGCACGCCCAACGGCAAGAAGATTGGCGCCGAGAAGGCCGGTGTGGCGGTGACGGATCGCGGCTTCATCAACGTCGACATCCAGATGCGCACCAACGTGCCCAACATCTTCGCCATTGGCGACATCGTGGGCCAGCCCATGCTGGCGCACAAGGCGGTGCATGAGGCGCACGTGGCGGCCGAGGTGATCGCGGGTGAACTGCAGGGCAACAAGGAACTGGCCAGCGCGGCGTTCAACGCGCGCGTCATTCCGAGCGTGGCCTACACCGACCCCGAGGTGGCCTGGGTGGGCCTGACCGAGGACCAGGCCAAGGCGCAGGGCATCAAGGTCAAGAAGGGCCTGTTCCCCTGGACGGCCTCGGGCCGCGCCATCGCCAATGGCCGCGACGAAGGCGTGACCAAGCTGTTGTTCGACGACTCGCCCGAGGCCCATGGCCACGGCAAGATCCTGGGCGGCGGCATGGTGGGCACGCATGCAGGCGACATGATCGGCGAGATCGCCCTCGCCATCGAGATGGGCGCGGACGCGGTGGACATCGGCAAGACCATCCACCCCCACCCCACGCTGGGTGAGAGCATCGGCATGGCGGCCGAGATCGCCCACGGCTCCTGCACGGACGTGCCGCCGCAGCGCAAGTAAGCGCCGGGACGCCGGCCAAAGAAGAAGCCGCCAGCCCTCACGGGTCGGCGGCTTTTTTCATGGGCCGCGTTCAGCGAGCCGGGACGCGGCTGGCCAGCGGCGCGCTCCGGTAGTCGGGCAGCAGCTTGCAGGTGTCGCCATACGCGGCCTCGTAGCCCTTGCAGAGTGCTGCGCACCGTCTGGGGCGTGGGCTTCTCGTTCTTGTCGATCCAGTTGAGCAGCGCGGTGAACAGCGCGGGGTACTGCGGATCGCTCAGGTAGCTGTGCTCGGACTCGTCGCTGAAGGTCTGCACCAGCAGGTTGCCCTTGCCCGCGCGATCCAGTGTCTCGCGGTAGGCGGAAGAGAGTTCGACGAACGCGGTCGGGTCGTTGACGGCGTGCAGCGAGAGCACGGGCATGTTGATCCGGCCTTCGGGGTCGCTGTCCTTCGCCAGCTCGGCCACGGCCGCCGGGTCGGCGGTGTAGCGCAGCACGCCCGCGTTCAGGGCCGCGTCGTCCGTGGAGCCGGTGTACCGCACGTTGGCGTTGTTGAACGGGTTGCGGTTGCCCAGGCGCAGCTGCGTCAGATCGCGGAACAGCCAGGTCGCCCAGTTGAGGTGGGCGATCAGCGAGCGCTCGGGGATCTTGATGACGTTGACGATGTTGGCGAGGTTGGTCTTCTGCTGTTCGGTGCGTTGCGCGGCGGGCTTGCGCACGCCGGTGCATTCGTCCACGCGGTTGGCCAGTTCGGCGCGCGTGAGCTTGGCGTCCATGGGCAGGCCCTGCCACAGCGCGTACTGGGGCTCGTCTGCCTTCGGGTGGTTCTTGCACACGTACTGGTAGACCACGCGCAAGTCGATCCGGAAGTCGTAAGCGCGGGTGCCGCCGCCCAGCATGCCGCTGGTGAGCAGCATGCCGTCGTAAGGGCCTTTGACGGGTCCGTTGGGGCCGTCCACCATGGCGTACAGCTCGGCGCCCTTGGCGGCGACCGAGCCGCCGTAGCTTTGCCCGTGCAGGATGGTGCGGCGGGGCGGGCCGAAATGCTTCACGAAGACGCGGCGCACGCGCTCGGTGTCCTCGGCCGCCATGCTCACGCCAAAGCCGCCCCGGCGGTAGGTGGCGCCCGCCCAGGCGTGGCCGGCCTTGACGGTCACGGCCCAGCGTTTGAGGTCTTCCTCGCCGCGCGCCAGCGTGGCCGGGCCGGTGTCGGCGGGGCCGCCATGGGCATGCACCACGAGCACGCCGGTCTCAGGTTTCCACCCGGCGGGCAGGGCGATCCAGTAGAAGCCGCCCAGCCCGTCCTCGCCGGTGTGGCAGGTGGCACCGGCCGGCACTTCGGCGGGGCAGGCGCGGGGCTGAGGGTCGGTGGGCACCTGGGCGATGGCGCCGCCGCTGTGGCCGGCGAGGGCCGCCAGCGCCAGCAGCGCGATGGGGCGAAGGGGCATGAAAGGTCTCCTGTGGTTGTTCGAATCCACGCGGACGATAGGTGCGCCGCCACCCCATGTCAAATATACTGAAACCCGAATTTCAATACCTTTCAGATATGGAAATCAGGCACCTGCGCTACTTCCTGGCCGTCGCCGAGGCCGGCCACATGACCCGCGCGGCCGAGCGCCTGGGCATCCAGCAGCCGCCACTGAGCCTGCAGATCAAGGCACTGGAAAAGGAGCTGGGCGTTGCCTTGTTCCACCGCCATCCCAAGGGCGTGGCGTTGTCGGACGCCGGGCGCCTGTTCGAGCGGGAAGCGCGCCAGCTGGTGGACGACATGGCGGCCATGGAGCAGCGCATGGCGCGCGTGGCGCGCGGCGAACTCGGTGTGCTCCATGTCGGCTTCACCAGCTCCGCCGCCGCGCATGCTTTCACCCCCGAGGCCTTGCGCGCCTGCCGGCGGGCCTGGCCCGGCATCGCACTGTCGATCCGCGAAGACCACGCGGCCGGCATCACCGAGGCGGTGGAGGCGGGGCGGCTGCATTGCGGCCTGATCCGCGTGCCGGTGTCGCAGCCCGAGAGCCTGACCTTCGAGGTGCTGCTGCGCGAGCCGGTGCTGGTGGCGCTGCCCGGCGACCACGCCTTGGCGCGACGCCGGTCGGGCGCGCTGGCGTTGGCGGACCTGCGCGAGGAGGGCTTCATCCTGGTGCGGCAACCCGGTGCCCCGGGGCTGTACGCCAACCTGCTGGCGCTGTGCGAAGCCCATGGTTTTCGTCCGCGCATCGCCGCCGAGGTCGAGCGCATGGTGACCAGCCTGAACCTGGTGGCCGCGGGCGCGGGCATCGCGGTCGTGCCGACCTCCATGAGCGGGCTGCATCCCCACGCGGTGGTCTATCTGCCCTTGCGCGAAGGCACGCCGCTGGATGCGCCGTTGACCCTGGTGTACCGCTCGGCCGAAGCCTCCGGCCCGGCCTCGCATTTCCTCAAGATCGCCCGGGACACGGCGCGCAAGGCCCAGGCGCGCGCGCGACGGGGGCGCACCGTGGCATGAGAGAAGGGCTGTCGCGTCGGCAAGCGATCCCGGCGCTGCTGGCGCTGGCGGGCGTCGTCGGTCCACGGGCCAGCCATGCGCAGCCCGCGTGGCCTTCTCAGCCCTTGCGCATCATCGTCGTGTACCCACCGGGCGGGCTCAGCGATGGCGTCGCGCGTGCGCTGGCCGAGCGCCTGTCGTGGCAACTCGGCGTGGCGGTGCGGGTGGAAAACCGGGGTGGTGGGGGCGGCAGCGTGGGGCTGCAGGCGCTGGCGCGCGCGCCGGCCGACGGACACACGCTGGCCTTCTCGGCGGTCAGCCCCTTGACCCTGCGCCCGCACCTCGGTGCGGTGGGCTACGACCCGTTTCGAGACATCGAGCCGGTGGCCAGCGTGATGTACACGCCCGTGCTGCTGGTGGGCACGCCGACCTTCACCGGCCGGGGCTTTGCGGACTTGCTCGCGCAAGCCAAAGCCCATCCAGGCGCGCTGCGCTGGGCCACCTCCGGCCTGGCCACCGCCGGCCATCTGGTGCTGGAACAGGTGCAGCTGGGCAGCAGCGTGGTGGTCACGCACATTCCGTACAAGGGCGGTGGCCAGCAGCTCACCGACGCGCTGGGCGGGCAGTTCGAGTTGCTGTCGACCAACGTGGCTCCGGCGCAGCTGGCCCACATCGAGGCCGGTCGTTTCAAGCCCCTGGCCGTGGGCGCGCCGCAGCGCCTGGGGGTCTTGCCGCAGGTGCCCACGTTTGCCGAGCTGGGGTTGCCCCAGGCCAATGTCACTTCGCTGTTCGGCCTGTTCGCGCCGGGTGGGACGCCGCCGCAGGTGCTGGACCGGCTGAATGCGGAAATCAACGCGGCGGTGCAGACGCCCCCCATTCGCGAGCGGCTGCTGGCGTCGGACAACCTGCCCGCGCTCGGCGACCGGCCTTCCTTCGCGCGCCGCATTGCCGAGGAATGGCGCAGCAATCGCCAGCTCAAGGGCGCGAACATCAAGATGGAGTGAGCGTCGGGGCGGCGACGCGGTGGCCGTGATGGCCAGGATGGCTCAGGGAGCCTTGTCGGCCACCGGCACGCGGCGCGCGCCATTGAAGCGCTTGTTCCAGTAGGCCATGCGCATGTCTTCCATGCGCACCTGGGCACCGCTGCGCGGGGAGTGGATGAACTTGCCGTCGCCCACATAGATGCCGACGTGGCTGAAGGCCCGGCGCATGGTGTTGAAGAACACCAGGTCGCCCGGCTTGAGTTCGCTGCGGTCGATGGTCTGTGTGGCCGCGGCCTGTTCGTCGGAACGGCGGGGCAGGATCTTGCCCAGCGATTGTTCGTACACCGCGCGCACGAAGCCGCTGCAATCGAAGCCCGTTTCGGCGCTGTTGCCGCCGTAGCGGTACGGCACGTCGAGGAAGGCCATGGCGTTGATCACGAGGCTGGAGGCCTGGTCGCTCACCGTCTCGCGGGCATGCTGCACTTGTTGGCCGATGCGGGCCATCAGGCCCTTGTCGTTGAGCAGCGAGTCCATGTCTTCATAGCCGTTGGTGGTGCCCGGCGCGGCGTGGGCCACGGCCGAACCGCACAGCAGAAGAATGGGGAGCCAACGCGACATAGGGCGTGAGGGTATCGGCGCTGCTGCTGGAAGTCAAGCGAGAATCGAGCGCCAACCCCTTGATTTACAACCACTTTCGTATTCACTTCCTGGCCAGCGGGGCGGCTCGCGACGGAAGGCTGCTGGTGACCGACGGAAGATTCACCATCACGGGCTGGCCGGGCGCGGTGCAGCCGGTGTCGCAGCACTTGCCGGGTTGGCGGTTTTTCGTGATGGCGCGTGCCGGGTCGTGAGGCGATGCGGCAGCGCTGCCGTCGGCCGCCACGCCGCGTTCCAGCAGGCGTTCGACCAGCTCGACCTTGTTGCCCACCGGGTAGTTGCGCCAGATTTCCTGCTTCATGGCGGCCGGTGAACCACCGCCGTGCAGGCTGATCACGCTGTACCAGCCGCCCTGGTAGCCGGCGGTCAGGTCTTCCAGGAAACGCGCCGTCTGGATCCGCTGCTCGTAAGGCACGTCGGGGTTGGCGCGCAGCACGTCCGAGAGTTTCGCGCCGGTTTCGGGGTTGTGGTCTTCGTCCGGGCCGGGCAGGGTGACGATCAGGCCGCCGCTCACGTAGTGGGCGATGCGGTGCATGTCGTAGATCTGCGTTGCGCAGCAGCAGCTTGCCGATGTTGGAGAACACGGGGTCGGGCATGAAGGTCTGGCTGTGCGGGTCGGCCTTGCCATAGACGCTGGCCGCCACACCGCAGGCGTAGAAGCCCTCGGTGATGGTGATCAGTTCCACCATTTGTTCGCGCAGGTGGGTTTCCCGGCCCGGGTCGAAGCCGTTGGCTTCGCACATGAGCGCCCCGGCGCCGATGAGCAGATCGCCAAAGCCGGCGCGCGCGCCGATGCAGGTGTGGCGGTGGTGGGTGGCGTAGCTGTAGGTGAGGTGGCTGGAGTGCTCCCACTCGCCGGCGTAGAACACGCTGTCCCAGGGCACGAACACCCGGTCGAAGATGCAGACGCCGGTGCTCTGCCCGTACTTGCGGCTGAACAGGGCCTCGCCATGTTCGACCTTTTCGCCGGGCCGGCCGGCGGGTCGGGCGACGATGGTCAGGCCCGGTGCGTCGATGGGCACGGCGCAGCAGACGGCGAAGTCGGCGTCCTCGCGGCCCATGTGGCGGCACGGCATCACCAGCAGCTCGTGCACATAGGGCGCGCCGGTGACGATGGCCTTGGTGCCGCTGATGACGATGCCGCGTGCGTTTCTCTCCACCACGTGCACGTAGCTGTCCACGTTGGCCTGCTCATGCGGACGGCGGCTGCGGTCGCCCTTGGCATCGGTCATGCGCACGCCCAGGGTCAGGTCCTGATCCTGCACGCGGTGCAGGTAGTTCAGGAAGCGCTGGGTGTGCTCGGTGGTCCCACGGGCATCGTCGATGCGGGCCGAGACCTGGCCGATGGCGTTGAGCGCGTCGTGGGTGAGGTAGCGCTGGGCGCAACCGGTCTCCTGGCACACCAGGCGCACGGCTTCCAGCTTGTTGAGCAGGTCGCCGCTGCTGGTGTTGATGTGGCTGAGGCGGTTCACCCGGCGGCCGCTGGTCTGCTGGACCGCCGTCATCAGCGGCGCGTACCGGGCTTGGAGGGCCAAGTCATAGGTGAGGGCAATGGCGTTGATCCCGGGTTGCAAACCCGGTTCATCGGCCACGCTGTCCACCGCGCGCCCGTCCACGAACACGCGCGGCTTGCGCTCGCGCAGGGATTCGCGGAAATCCTCGCCGCTCATGAGCGTGGGTGGGTGAGCCAGTGAGTTGTTCATGGGATGGATGCCTCGTGGATAGATTGACGGTCGACGTATTTTTTGCCTCTCGAGCATTGATTTAAACAATGTTCAATAATTTGTGCAAATGTTTAATTTCAGCGATCCATGTTCGTCAGGGCGATAAACTGCGCGCATGGACGTCCATTTGCATGAACTGATCCCCGTGCCCTCGGAGGCCGAGGCAGAGGCCGCGCGAGAACAACAACGCCAACGGCAGCTGCGCCAGGCGGCGCAGTCGGATTCCCGCCGCGCCCTGGTGTTGGAAGCGGCGCGCAGTGTCTTCGCCGAAAAGGGCGTGGAAGGCGCCAGCATCCGGGAAATCGCCAAGCGGGCGGCGTACACACCAGGGGCGATCTACAGCTACTTCGAGAGCAAGGAGGCGATCTACGCCGCGTTGCTGGCCGAATCGCTGGAGCGGCTGAACCAGGAGGTGGCTGCCGCCAAGCCGCCCAAACCCCAACCCCAGGCGGTGCTCGCGGCCAAGGCGCAGGCCTGGTTCGGCTTCTACGCCCGCAACCCTCGCGATCTGGATCTGGGCTTCTACCTGGTGCAGGGGCTGGCCCCACGGGGCCTGACCAGCGAACTGAACCAGCAGCTCAACAGCCGCCTGCACGACGCCCTGCATCCTTGCGAACAGGCCTTGCAGGCCATGGGGCTCTCGCCCGAAGCCGCGCTGCGCGAGAACACCGCGCTCTTCGCCCATGGGGTGGGTTTGCTGCTGTTGCAGCACACCGGCCGCATCCGCATGTTCGGGCAGTCCCCTGATGCGCTGTTCCAGGCCTATGTGGACCAGCTCGTGGCCCGGTTGAGCCCGGGCGATGGCGCTTCAGCTGGTGAACCGGGGCAGGCCGATCTGTTCGGGGGTTGAGGGCATTCGCGGCCACCCCGACCGGCCCTGCGAAAATCCCCGCTTCTCCCCGAAGCCTTAGACGTGAAAGACAAACCGATGCTGCTGGACGCCTCCGATTCCCAACTGGTGCTGGTGGACTACCAGGCCCGCCTGATGCCCGCCATCTTCGAAGGCCCTCAAGTGCTGGCCAATGCCCTGCGCCTGGCGCGCATGGCCCAGGCCCTGCGGGTGCCCACCTGGGGCACCGAGCAGAACCCCGAAAAACTGGGACCCAACCCGCCCGAGCTGCGCGAGCTGTGCCAGAAGACCCTGTCCAAGATGCACTTCGGCGCCGTCTCCGATGGCCTGGCCGACTGGTTGCGCCCTCCCGCGCGTCAGCAGGCGTCCGGCAATGCGCGCAGCCTGCCCAAGCACCTGCAGAAGCCGGCGGCGGCACCAGCCTCGGAGCGCCAGACTGTCGTCGTGGCGGGCTGCGAGGCCCATGTGTGCCTGCTGCAGACCGCGCTGGAGCTGATCGAGCAGGAGTTCGACGTCTGGGTGGTGACGGATGCCTGCAGCTCGCGCACCGAGCGCAACCGAGACGCCGCCTTCGACCGCCTGGCCGGCGCGGGCGCCGAGCTGGTGACCACGGAGATGGTGGCCTTCGAGTGGCTGCGCACGGCCGAGCACCCCGCGTTCCGCGAGATCCAGGCCTTGATCAAATAAGAGAAGCGTGCAGCGGCGCAGGGCGGCGGCCTTGCGCCGTGTCAGCCTCGCGCAAGCGGGCTCAGCATAATTATGAATTCACTTTAGTGCGCGACTTTAGGTCCATCAGCTGCAGGAGACATTCATATGAGTCAGGGCTACGCCGAGTTCTACCGCCGCTCCATCGAGGACCGCGATGCCTTCTGGACCGAACAGGCCGCGCTGGTGGACTGGCACAAGCCCTTCGACCGGGTCTGCAACCACGACCACCCGCCGTTCGCGCACTGGTTCGAGGGCGGGCTGACCAACCTGTGCCACAACGCGGTGGACCGCCACCTTCGGGATCGCGCCGATCAGAACGCGCTGATCTACGTGTCGACCGAGACCGACACCGAGCGCACCTACAGCTTTCGCGAATTGCACGCCGAGGTGCAGCGCATGGCGGCGGTGCTGCTGGGGCAGGGCGTGAAGAAGGGCGATCGGGTGTTGATCTACATGCCCATGATTCCCGAAGCCACCTTCGCCATGCTGGCCTGCGCGCGCATCGGCGCCATTCACTCGGTAGTGTTCGGCGGTTTCGCGAGCCATTCGCTGGCGAACCGCATTGACGATGCATCCCCCGTGGCCATCGTGAGCGCCGATGCAGGGTCGCGCGGTGGCAAGGTGGTCGAGTACAAGCCGCTGCTGGACGAAGCCCTTCGCCTGTCCAGCCACAAGCCGGCGTCGGTGGTCCTGGTCAATCGGGGCCTGGCGCCGATGTCCCTGGTGCCCGGGCGCGACCACGACTACACCGCTCTGCGCGAGCAGCACCTGAACGCGCAGGTGTCCTGCGAATGGATGGAGTCGACCGCCATCAGCTACACGATCTACACCAGCGGCACCACCGGCAAGCCCAAGGGCGTGCAGCGCGATACCGGGGGCTACCTGGTGGCGCTGGCGGCGAGCATGAAGCACATCTTCATGGGCGAACCCGGTGAGACCTATTTCTCCACCAGCGACATTGGCTGGGTGGTGGGCCACAGCTACATCGTCTACGGTCCGCTGATCGCCGGCATGGCGACCATCCTGTACGAAGGCCTGCCGATCCGGCCCGATGGCGGCATCTGGTGGCGGCTGGTCGAGAAGTACAAGGTGACGGTGATGTTCAGCGCGCCCACCGCGGTGCGCGTGCTCAAGAAGCAGGACCCGGCCTACCTGAAGCAGTACGACCTCTCCAGCCTCAAGGCGCTGTTCCTCGCCGGCGAACCGCTGGACGAGCCCACGGCGCGCTGGATCAGCGACGGTCTGGGCGTGCCCATCATCGACAACTACTGGCAGACCGAGAGCGGCTGGCCCATTCTCACCATCGCCAACGGGGTCGAGAAGAAGCCCAGCAAGTTCGGCAGCCCGGGGGTGCCGATGTACGGCTACAGCGTCAAGCTCCTGCACGAGTCCACCGGTGAAGAGCTCACCGGTGCCGATGAGAAGGGCGTGGTGGTGATCGAGGGGCCGACGCCGCCCGGCTTCATGCAGACTGTGTGGAAGGACGACGCGCGCTTCGTCAACACCTACTGGAAGAGCATCCCGGGCAAGCTGGTCTACAGCACCTTCGACTGGGGCATCCGCGACCAGGACGGGTACTTCTACATCCTGGGCCGCACCGACGACGTGATCAACGTGGCGGGCCACCGGCTGGGCACGCGGGAGATCGAGGAGAGCATCTCCAGCCACGCCAACGTGGCGGAGGTGGCGGTGGTGGGCGTGGCCGACCAGCTCAAGGGGCAGGTGGCGATGGCCTTCGTGGTCGCCAAGGACACCTCGGCGCTCGGTGACGAGGCCTCGAAGCTCAAGCTGGAGGGCGAGATCATGAAGCGGGTGGACGAGCAGCTCGGTGCCGTGGCCCGCCCGGCCCGGGTGCGTTTCGTGACCGTGCTGCCCAAGACGCGCAGCGGCAAGCTGCTGCGCCGGGCCATCCAGGCGGTCTGCGAAGGGCGCGATCCGGGCGACCTCACGACCATGGACGATCCCGCCGCGCTGCAGCAGATCAAGGATCTGCTGGCCTGAAACGCAGGGGAGGCCCTGCCGGCGTTCCGGTCGCGTTGGCAGGGCATGGTGGTTCGGGGTGTTTGTAAGTACAATTCATGCTTATATTTACACGAGCAACGACCGCCATGGAACAGATGATCGCGTCCGAAGGCCAAGTGGAAAAAGTCCGCGTGTTTGAACTCGCGGCCGAACTCTTCGGCGTGCTCGCCACCCCCATGCGGCTGCGCATCCTCAGTGCGCTTTGCGACAAGGAGAAGTCGGTTTCCCAGCTGTTGCAGGAAATCGACACCACCCAGCCCAATCTGTCGCAGCACCTGAACCTGCTCTACCGCGCAGGCGTGCTGGCCAAGCGCAAGGACGGCACGCAGGTGATCTACCGCGTGCAGAGCGAAAAGGCCGTTACCCTGTGCCGCACGGTGTGCACCCAGATCGCGATCGAGATGGACGAACCGAGCTCGGTGCCGGCCTCCGAGCGTCTCTCGCCCCGCGTCGCGTCCTGACGAACGGCCCCCGCATCGCATCTTTTTACACAGGGCTGTTCCCGCGGTGGCACAATCGCGGGCTGCAGTCAGGTCCTTCCACAGTCACTGTCGCATCCGCCTAACGGTTCAGCCGTGCCGCGGAAGGTTGTCTTAACCAGCTTATGTTTCCCGAAGGGAAACGGAGGTCAGCGGATTTATGAGCGATTCCCAATCGAACGGGGGCAACGTCTATGTTGCCTACAAAGGCAACTCGTACCTCTTCGGCGGCAACGCGCCGTACGTGGAAGAGATGTACGAAAACTACCTGGACAATCCCGGTAGCGTCCCCGACAACTGGCGCGGTTACTTCGACGCGCTGCAGAACGTCCCCGCCGGTGATGGCACCGACGCCCGCGACGTACCCCATCTGCCCGTCATCAACGCCTTCGCCGAGCGCGCCAAGCAGGGTGGCACCAAGGTCGTCGTGGCCGCTGGTGCCGACTCCGAGCTCGCCCGCAAGCGCACCGCCGTCCAGCAGCTGATTGCCGCCTACCGCAACGTCGGTGCCCGCTGGGCCGATCTGGATCCGCTCAAGCGCGCCGAGCGCGACCACATTCCCGAACTCGAACTCTCGTTCTACGGTTTCACCGACGCCGACCTCGAGACCGTGTTCAACACCAGCAACACGTTCTTCGGCAAGGAAACCATGTCCTTGCGCGAGTTGCTCAACGCCTTGCGCGAGACGTACTGCGGCTCCATCGGTGCCGAGTACATGTACATCACCGACCAGAGCCAGAAGCGCTGGTGGCAGGAGCGCCTGGAAGCCACGCGCACCAAGCCCGCCTTCAACGCCGAGAAGAAAAAGCACATCCTCGACCGCCTGACGGCCGCCGAAGGCCTGGAGCGTTTCCTGCACACCAAGTACGTGGGCCAGAAGCGCTTCTCGCTGGAAGGTGGCGAGAGCTTCATCGCTTCGATGGACGAGCTGATCAACCAGGCCGGCCAGATCGGCGTGCAGGAAATCGTGATCGGCATGGCCCACCGCGGTCGCCTGAACGTGCTGGTCAACACCCTGGGCAAGATGCCCAAGGACCTGTTTGCCGAGTTCGACCACACCGCGCCCGAAGAACTGCCCGCCGGTGACGTGAAGTACCACCAGGGCTTCAGCTCCGACGTGACCACCCCCGGGGGCCCGGTGCACCTGTCGCTGGCATTCAACCCCTCGCACCTGGAAATCGTGAACCCGGTCGTGGAAGGTTCGGTGCGCGCCCGCATGGACCGCCGTGGCGACCCGCTGGGCAAGCAGGTGCTGCCGGTGCTGGTGCACGGTGATGCCGCCTTTGCCGGCCAGGGCGTGGTGATGGAAACCCTGGCGCTGGCCGAAACCCGTGGCTATTCCACGGGCGGCACGGTGCACCTGGTGATCAACAACCAGATCGGCTTCACCACCTCCGACCCGCGCGACAGCCGCTCCACGCTGTACTGCTCCGACGTCGTGAAGATGATCGAGGCGCCGGTGCTGCACGTGAACGGCGACGATCCCGAAGCGGTGGTGTTCGCCACCCAGCTGGCGCTCGATTTCCGCATGACCTTCCAGAAGGACGTGGTGGTCGACATTGTTTGCTTCCGCAAGCTGGGCCACAACGAACAGGACACCCCGAGCCTGACGCAGCCGCTCATGTACAAGAAGATCGCGGCCCACCCCGGCACGCGCAAGCTGTACGCCGACAAGCTGGCCGCGCAGGGCCTGGGCGAGACGCTGGGCGACGACATGGTCAAGGCCTACCGTGCCGCGCTGGACGCCGGTCGCCACACGGTGGACCCGGTGCTGACCAACTTCAAGAGCAAGTTCGCGGTCGACTGGAGCCCGTACCTGGGCAAGAAGTGGACCGACAGCGCGGACTCCGCCATCCCCATGGCCGAGTGGAAGCGACTGTCGGATCGCCTGACCACGATTCCGGACAACGTCACCCCGCACCAACTGGTGAAGAAGGTGTACGCCGATCGCGCGGCCATGGGCCGTGGCGACATTCCGGTGGACTGGGGCATGGGCGAGCACATGGCTTTTGCCTCGCTGGTGGCCAGCGGTTTCCCCGTGCGCCTCTCGGGTGAGGATTGCGGCCGCGGCACGTTCACCCACCGCCACGCCGTCATCCACGACCAGAACCGTGAGAAGTACGACGAAGGCATCTACGTGCCGCTGCAGAACGTGGCCGACAACCAGGCCCCGTTCGTGGTGATCGACTCGATCCTGTCCGAAGAGGCCGTGCTCGGTTTCGAATACGGCTATGCCTCGAACGACCCGAACACGCTGGTGATCTGGGAAGCCCAGTTCGGCGACTTCGTCAACGGCGCGCAGGTCGTGATCGACCAGTTCATCGCCTCCGGCGAAGTGAAGTGGGGCCGCGTCAACGGCATCACGATGATGCTGCCGCACGGCTACGAAGGCCAGGGTCCGGAGCACAGCTCGGCGCGCCTGGAGCGCTTCATGCAGCTGGCCGCCGACACCAACATGCAGGTCGTGCAGCCCACCACCGCGAGCCAGATCTTCCACGTGCTGCGCCGCCAGATGATTCGCGGCCTGCGCAAGCCGCTGATCATCTTCACGCCCAAGTCGCTGCTGCGCAACAAGGACGCGACCTCGCCGCTGTCCGAGTTCACCAAGGGCGGTTTCCAGACCGTGATCCCGGAGCAGAACGCCGACGTCGTGAAGAAGGCCGAGAAGGTCAAGCGCGTCATCTGCTGCTCGGGCAAGGTGTACTACGACCTCGTCAAGAAGCGCGAAGAGCGCGGCTCGGACGACGTGGCGATCGTGCGCGTGGAGCAGCTGTACCCGTTCCCGCACAAAGTGTTCGGCGCGGAGCTGCGCAAGTACCCCAACGCGACCGACATCGTGTGGTGCCAGGACGAGCCGCAGAACCAGGGCGCCTGGTTCTTCGTGCAGCACTACATCCACGAGAACATGCTCGAGGGCCAGAAGCTGGGTTACGCCGGGCGTGCGGCCTCCGCATCGCCGGCCGTGGGTTATGCCCACCTCCACCAGGAGCAGCAGAAGACGTTGATCGAAGCCGCTTTCGGCAAGCTCAAAGGCTTCATCCTCACCAAGTGAACTGAACGGACCCGAGCCGGTCACCCGACGTTGACGTCCTGTGACTGGCCCGTCCGGCGCACCCCACAAAACCCCCAGGTAGAACACTCATGGCAATCGTAGAAGTCAAAGTTCCGCAACTGTCCGAATCCGTGGCCGAAGCCACCTTGCTGGCATGGAAGAAGAAGGCCGGCGAAGCCGTCGCGGCCGATGAAATCCTGATCGAGATCGAAACCGACAAGGTCGTGCTCGAAGTGCCCGCGCCCGCCGCCGGCGTGCTGGTGGAGCTGGTCCAGGGCGACGGCGCCACCGTGGCCGCCGACCAGCTGATCGCTCGCATCGACACCGCTGCCGTCGCCGGTGCCGTCGCCGGTGCCGCGGCGCCCGCACCCGCTGCTGCGGTGCCTGCCGCTGCCGCTCCCGCCGCCGCACCGGCTGCTGCCGCTGCTGCTGCAACATCCCAATCCAAGGCCGGTGTCGGCATGCCCGCCGCCGCCAAGCTGATGGCCGACAACAACCTGGCCGCTGGCTCGGTGGCCGGCACCGGCAAGGACGGCCGCGTGACCAAGGGCGACGTGCTGTCGGCCGTGGCCGCGCCCAAGGCCGCCGTGGCCGCCCCCGTGGCGATCCCCACCGGCGCGCCTTCCAAGGTGCTGCCGCAGGTGCCCGTGGTCGCGCCCGACCTGGGCGACCGCCCCGAAGAGCGCGTGGCGATGACCCGCCTGCGCGCGCGCGTGGCCGAGCGTCTGCTGCAATCGCAATCCACCAACGCCATCCTGACCACGTTCAACGAGGTGAACATGGCGCCGGTGATGGAGATGCGCAAGAAGTTCCAGGAAAAGTTCGAGAAGGAACACGGCGTCAAGCTGGGCTTCATGAGCTTCTTCGTGAAGGCCGCGGTGCATGCGCTCAAGAAGTACCCGATCATCAATGCCTCGGTGGACGGCAGCGACATCGTCTACCACGGCTACTTCGACATCGGCATCGCTGTCGGTTCGCCCCGCGGCCTGGTGGTGCCCATCCTGCGCAACGCCGACCAGATGAGCTTTGCCGACATCGAGAAGAAGATCGCCGAGTTCGGCCAGAAAGCCAAGGATGGCAAGCTGGGCCTGGACGACCTCACCGGTGGCACGTTCTCGATCTCCAACGGCGGCACCTTCGGCTCCATGCTGTCCACGCCCATCATCAACCCGCCGCAGTCGGCCATCCTGGGCGTGCACGCTACCAAGGACCGCGCGGTGGTGGAGAACGGCCAGATCGTGATCCGCCCGATCAACTACCTCGCCATGTCGTACGACCACCGCATCATCGACGGCCGCGAAGCCGTGCTGGGGCTGGTGGCGATGAAGGAAGCGCTGGAAGACCCGGCCCGCATCCTGTTCGACATCTGATCGATCCTCCTCTCGCCAACGCCCCGACAGGGGCGTTGGCCCTTTGACTTCAGGAAAACAACATGTCCCAATCCTTTGACGTCGTCGTGATCGGCGGCGGCCCCGGTGGCTACATCGCCGCCATCCGTGCGGCGCAGCTCGGCTTCAAGGTCGCCTGCATCGACGAGTGGAAGAACGCCGCTGGCGGCCCGGCACCGGGTGGCACCTGCACCAACGTCGGCTGCATTCCCAGCAAGGCGCTGCTGCAGTCGTCCGAACACTTCGATCACGCCAACCACCACTTCGCCGACCATGGCATCAGCGCCACCAACGTGAAGATCGACATCGCCAAGATGATCGGCCGCAAGGACACGGTGGTGAAGCAGAACAACGACGGCATCCTGTACCTGTTCAAGAAGAACAAGGTCACCTTCTTCCATGGCCGCGGCTCGTTCGTGAAGGCCGTCGAAGCCGGCTACGAGATCCAGGTGACCGGCGCGAAGGAAGAGCTCATCACGGGCCAGCAGATCATCCTGGCCACGGGCTCCAACGCCCGCGCGCTGCCGGGTGTGCCGTTCGACGAAGAGAGCGTGCTGTCCAACGACGGCGCGCTGCGCCTCGGCGCCGTGCCCAAGAAGCTGGTGCTGATCGGCTCCGGCGTGATCGGCCTGGAAATGGGCTCGGTCTGGCGCCGCCTGGGCTCGGACGTGATCATCCTCGAAGGTCTGCCGACCTTCCTGGGCGCGGTGGACGAGCAGATCGCCAAGGAAGCCAAGAAGGCCTTCGACAAGCAAGGCCTGAAGATCGAACTGGGCGTGAAGGTCGGCGAGGTCAAGACCGGCAAGAAGGGCGTGAGCGTGGCCTACACGAACGCCAAGGGCGAAGCGCAGAGCATTGACGCCGACAAGCTGATCGTCTCCATCGGCCGTGTGCCCAACACCATCGGCCTGAATGCCGAGGCCGTGGGCCTGCAGCTCGACGAGCGCGGCGCCATCGTGGTGGACGGCGAATGCCGCACCAGCCTCAAGGGTGTGTGGGCCGTGGGCGACGTGGTGCGTGGCCCCATGCTGGCGCACAAGGCGGAAGAAGAGGGCGTGGCCGTGGCCGAGCGCATCGCCGGCCAGCACGGACACGTCAACTTCAACACCATCCCCTGGGTGATCTACACCAGCCCCGAGATCGCCTGGGTGGGCCGCACCGAGCAGCAGCTCAAGGCCGACGGCGTGAAGTACAAGGCCGGCACCTTCCCGTTCCTGGCCAACGGCCGTGCGCGGGCGCTGGGCGACACCACCGGCATGGTGAAGTTCCTGGCCGACGCGACCACCGACGAGATCCTCGGCGTGCACATCGTGGGCCCCATGGCCAGCGAACTGATCGCCGAAGCCGTGGTGGCGATGGAGTTCAAGGCCAGTGCCGAGGACATCGCGCGCATCTGCCACGCCCACCCTTCGCTGTCGGAAGCGACGAAGGAAGCCGCGCTGGCGGTGGACAAGCGCACGCTGAACTTCTAAGCGCCGATCTTGAGCGTCCGCAGCACGTACGAGGCCGCGCTCAAGGAGCGCGGCTACACGACGGACCCCGCCCAACAGCGCGCCATCGACGCGCTGGAGCGGTGCGCGGCCGAGTGGGCGGTTTACAAGCAGAAGCGCTCGAACTCGCTGAAGAAGCTCTTCGTCAATCCCGAGATCCCGCGCGGCGTCTACATGTACGGCGGCGTGGGCCGGGGCAAGAGTTTCCTCATGGAGTGCTTTTTCGAGGCGGTGCCGCTGCGTCGCAAGACGCGGCTGCATTTCCACGAGTTCATGCGCGAGGTGCACCGCGAACTGCGCGAGTTGCAGGGCACGGTCAATCCGCTGGACGAGCTCGGCGCGCGCATCGCCAAGCGCTACAAGCTCATCTGCTTCGATGAGTTTCACGTGGCCGACGTGACCGACGCGATGATCCTGCACCGTTTGCTGGACGCGCTGTTCAAGGCGGGCGTGGGGTTCGTCACCACGTCCAACTTCCGCCCGGACGACCTGTACCCCGACGGGCTGCACCGCGATCGCATCCTGCCCGCGATCGAATTGCTCAAGCAGCGGCTGGAGGTGCTGAGCGTGGACAACGGCACCGACTACCGCCAGCGCACGCTCAACCACATCCAGCTCTACCACTGCCCGCTGGGGCCGCAGGCCGATGCCGCGATGGAGGCCACCTTCAATGAGTTGGCCGAGATGGGCGACCACGATGCGGTCATGCACATCGAAGCGCGGCAGATCCAGGCGCTGCGGCGCTCAGGCGGCGTGATCTGGTTCGACTTCCGCACCCTGTGCGGTGGACCCCGTTCGCAGAACGACTACCTCGAGATCGCTTCCCAGTTCCACACGCTCATGCTGTCGAACGTGCCGCAGATGTCGGTGCGCCAGGCGTCGGAAGCGCGGCGCTTCACCTGGCTGGTGGATGTGCTCTACGACCGGCGGGTCAAGCTGGTGATGTCCGCCGCCGTGCCTCCCGAGGATCTGTACGTGGAAGGGCCGATGTCGCACGAATTCCCGCGCACCGTCTCGCGCCTGACCGAGATGCAGTCGCAGGAATTCCTGTCGCTGGAGCACCGGTTGGTGGACACCGGGCTGACTTGAACCCCGCTTCAGCCGAGCGGGTCGAGTTTGACGATCGTCAGCGACAGGTTGTCGCCCATGCCCTTGGCGCGCGAGCGCGCCTTCTGGATCAGGAACTCGCAAGCCTCGCGGGGCGAGAGCATGGCGATCGTGCTGGAGAGTTCTTCCGGGGTGAAGTAGTGCCAGATGCCGTCGCTGCAGGCCATGATCGCGTCACCCGCGCTCAGCTGGGGCACCACATGCAGGTCCACTGGCGGATCGTTCTCCGTGCCCAGGCAGCCCATCAGGATGTTGGCATGCGGGTGGTCCAACGCCTCTTCCTCGCTGATCTCGCCCTGGTTGACCAGGGTCTGCACGTAGGAATGGTCCATCGTGCGAAAGACCATCCGGCCATTGCGGAAGTGGTAGATGCGCGAGTCGCCTGCGTGCACCCAGTGGCTGTCGCCACCCGGGTTGATGAGGAAGGCGGCGATGGTGCTGTGCGGCTCCTGTTCGGCCGAGACAGCCGTGAGCTTGATCACCAGGTGCGACTCTTCGACGATCTGGCGCAGCAGCGCGGCGGCATCGTCCGTCTCGGGGTCGTAGCGCTCGAACAGCTGCCGCGCCGTGAGCATCACCTGGTCGGAGGCTTTGCGTCCGCCGCTGCGACCCCCCATCCCGTCGGCCAGCACCGCGAGCAGGCAGGTGCCGTGGCGCGGATGGTGCAGCAGGCTGACCTGGTCTTGCTGGTAATCGCGGTCGCCCCGGTGGATGCCGGTGGAGGCCTGGATGCGGTAGCCTTTGGACATGAAGGTGCTGATCGGTCTGTGCGGGTGGGGAAATGGGTGCAATGGTATCCACATATGCGCTGCGCGAAGCCCGGCAAAGGCCGAAACCGTGAACCCTTGCGCGCCGGTCCGCCGTCCGGCGGCGTGGGCCTGCTCAACGGTGCCTGGCAGGGCCTGGAGGCGGCTTGAGCGCGCTTGAAAACGGCGTGGCAGCCGCGTTTGCCGCCGACGGACCCTTGGCGCGCGCGCACGGCAGTCTGCGCCCGCGTCAGGGGCAGCTCGACATGGCCGCCGCCGTGTCCCGCGCCATCGAAGACGGCCATGGCCTGGCCGTCGAAGCGGGCACCGGGGTGGGCAAGACCTTCGCCTACCTCGTGCCCTTGCTGCTCAGTGGCCGGCGTGCTCTGCTGTCCACCGCCACCCAGGCCTTGCAGGACCAGCTGTTCACGCGCGACATTCCCGCCGTGGTTCGCGCACTCGGTCTGCCGGTGCGCGTGGCCCTGCTCAAGGGGCGGTCGAGTTACGTCTGCCTGCATCGACTGGAGCAGGCCTTGCATGGGCCGGCGTCGGTCGGCCTGCGCGACCCTGCCATCACGGCCGTGTTGGCCCAGGTGCTGAGCTGGGCGAACCGCTCGCGCAGCGGCGACCTGGCCGAACTGGAGGCCCTGGACGAACGCTCGCCGCTGCGCCCGATGGTCACATCCACCCGGGACAACTGCCTGGGCGCGAGCTGCCCGCGCCACGGCGATTGCCATGTCAACCGCGCGCGCGGCGAGGCCTTGCAGGCCGAGTGGGTGGTGATCAACCACCACCTGTTCTTTTCGGATCAGCTGTTGCTGGAGTCGGGCGTGGCCTCGTTGCTGCCGGCCGCCGAGGTGGTGGTGTTCGACGAAGCGCATCAGCTGAACGACACCGGCATTCCGTTTCTGGGGCACACGCTCGGGACGGGGCAGTTGCGGGAACTGGCGCGCGATCTGCGCACCCAGGGGCCGCAGTGGGCGCGGGGCCAGCGGCCGTGGGCCCACCTGGCACTGGCGATCGAACAGGCCGCGCGCGCGATGGCCGCCTTGCCCCGCCAGGCCGGTGGCAGTGGTGGCCGCTACCGTTGGCAAGGCATGGCGCCCGAAGGTGTTGACGCGGCCGCCTGGCAGCGCTGCGCCATCGAACTGAGCCAGGCGTTGACGGCCAGCCAGGAGGCGCTGACCGCCACCGCGCAAGCCTCGGCGGAACTGGAGCGCCTGCAGGCGCGGGTGCAGGCTTTGCTGTCGGTGTGGCGAGGCATGCGCACCGACATGCCGGCGACCGACATGGTTCGGTGGGTGGAGTGGGGAGAGGCCCGGCATTGGCGCGCCGTGTGCGCGCCGTCCGACAGCGCCCGTCTGTTCCAGCCCTTGCTGGACGAATCGGCGGGCCGGCGCAGCTGGGTGTTCTCGTCGGCGACCTTGGGCAGCGACGACGGGCTGAGCTGGTTCACCCGGGGCCTCGGCCTGGATGCGCTGCCGGGTTTGCGCACCCTGCGCGTGCCCAGCCCGTTCGATCACGCGGCCCAGGCGGCGCTGTATGTGCCCCACGACCTGCCCGAGCCCGCCGACGCCTCTCACACGCCGGCGCTCGCCGACGCGGTGGCGCGCTGGGCATCCCGACTGGGTGGCCGCACCCTGGTGTTGACCACCACCTTGCGCGCCGCATCGCGCATGGCCGACCATCTGCAGGGCCTGGTGGCGCAAGGGCGTTGCGCGCCGCTTCAGGTGTTGGCGCAGGGGCGCTTGTCCAAGCGCGCGCTGTTGGCGCGGTTTCGCCAAGCGAGCGAACCGTCCGTGCTGGTGGCGTCGGCGTCGTTCTGGGAGGGCGTGGATCTGCCCGGCGACGCACTGCAGCTGTTGGTCATCGACAAGCTGCCTTTTCCACCACCGGACGATCCCTTGATGCAGGCGCGCGGCCAGCGCCTCGAGGCGCGGGGCTTGAGCGCTTTCAACGATGCCTTTCTGCCCGAAGCCGCCATGGCGCTCAAGCAGGGGGCAGGGCGTTTGATCCGCTCCGAGACCGACCAGGGGATTCTGGTGATCGGCGACCGGCGCCTGGTCACCCGGTCTTATGGCAACCGTCTACTGGGGGCGTTGCCAGCCATGAGCCGGCTGGTGGACGAGGCGGACATGGTCGCCCGCCTCGATGCGCTGGTGCTTACCAGATCTTCCACCAGGGATCGTCTTTGGACTTGAAACCCTGGCTCAGGTACTCGCTGTTCGGGTAGCTGGCCTGCATCACGCGGCGGGTGTCGTCGCGCAGCTGCGTCAGGCCCAGCGCCTCATAGGACTGCAGCATGATGAAGAGGGCTTCTTCGAGGGCCGGCGCGTTGACGTAGTCGGTCAAGGCCGTCTGGGCGCGGTTGATGGCCGCCACGTAGGCGCCTCGGCTGTGGTAGTAGCGCGCGACATGGACCTCGTACTGCGCCAGCGAGTTGACGATGTACGTCATGCGGTCCCGGGCATCGGGGCTGTAGCGGGAATCCGGGAACCGCGAGACGAGCTCGCGGAACGCTTCGAACGATTCCTTGGCGGCTTTCTGATCGCGTTCGGACAGATCCTGACGCGCCAGCGAGCCGAAGAGGCCGAGGTTGTCGTTGAAATTCACCAGCCCCTTGAGGTACAGGGCATAGTCCATCGCCGGGCTGGTGGGATGGAGCTTCTGAAAGCGGTCGAGGGTGCGCCAGCGCCTGGGCTTGTTCGCCGGCCTTGTACTGCGCGTAAGCCTTGTCGAGCTGGGCCTGCTGGGCCAGGGGGGTGCCGGCGGCACGGCCTTCGAGCTTTTCGTACAGCGTCACCGACTTCTCGTAGTTGCCGGCGGCACGCTCTTCGGTCGCTTCGCTGTAGATTCGGTTCGGGCTCCAGCCGGCCGTTTCATCCACGGGCGTGGTGCTGCATGCGCTGAGCACCAGCGCCGAGGCCATCGCGCACAGGGGCACAGCCGATAATCTGGACGTCAACTTCACGGGTGCACCTTTACAACGGAACAATGGACTTGGCTTCGCAAATTATATCGACGGGGGATGTGACAGGAGGTTCCATGCCGGGTCTCGAATCGGAGGCGGGCGCCGTGCTCGACGAACTCACGGCGGAAATGGAAACGCGGATCTGCGAAGTACCCGCTGCCATGCATGGCTGGCGCATCGATCGCGCGCTGGCGCAGCTGATTCCCGAATTCTCCCGTTCCTACCTGCAGCAACTGATGGCCGACGGCGCTGTCGTGATGCGCGGCACAGCCCTGCGCAAGCCGTCGGCCCGCATCGCCGTGGGCGACCGGTTGGCGGTGGAACTGCGCCCCACGCAGCAGGCGCAGGCCTTCGTGGCGCAGGCCATGGCGCTGGACGTGGTGTTCGAGGACGCCGACCTGCTGGTGATCCAGAAGCCCGCCGGCCTGGTGGTGCACCCGGCGGCGGGTCACTGGACCGGCACGTTGCTCAACGGTCTGCTGGCTCACCACGCCGGCGCCGCGGCGTTGCCGCGCGCCGGTATCGTGCACCGCCTGGACAAGGACACCTCGGGCCTCATGCTCGTGGGCAAATCGCGCCAGGCCGTGGAGGCGCTGGTGCGAGCCATCGCCGCGCGCGAGGTGAATCGCCAGTACCTTGCCCTGGCCCATGGCCGCTGGCAGGGCACGGCCGAGAAGGGCGTGGACCAGCCCATCGGGCGCGACGTGCACAACCGCCTGCGCATGGCCGTCGTGCGCGCCGACACCGGCATCGGGAAAACGGCGCAGACCACCATTCGCCTGCTCGATGGGTCTGACCAGGCCTGCCTGGTGGCCTGCAAGCTGCACACGGGGCGCACGCACCAGATTCGCGTGCACATGGCCTGGTTGGGCCATCCCCTGGTCGGGGATGCGCTCTACGGTGGTCGCCCGCTCTGGGGCATGGGCCGCCAGGCCCTGCATGCGGCGCGCCTGTCGCTGCGGCATCCGATCACCGGCGAGCCGCTGGCGTTTCAATCGGCCCCGCCGCCGGACCTGCTGGCCGCCATCGATGGCAGCGGCCTCCGGTACAATGAGCCGGGTCTGGGCAGCGGATTCCTCGAGTGAGCGCTACCGTGCGACCCCCGCTGCGCGGCGTGTCGAGGTCCTGACCTCACGATCCCCCAATTTTTGCCCTGCCAGGCAACAGGTTCTTCCCCGGCGTTCCGAGCCGACGGCCACCGCCGTCCTCGCCGGTTTGAGCAACGGGCCCCGTGCCCACCCCTGTACCGTCCCGGTCCATGCCGGTTTTTGACAGACTGACACCATGAACACCACGGATGCCAAGCGCGTCCTCGAGACGGCGTTGATCTGCGCGCCCCAGCCCCTGTCTGTGCGGGAACTGGGCACGCTGTTCGACGCCGAAGTCTCGGCGGACACGCTCAAGACCTTGCTGGCCGACCTTCAGCTGGAATGGACCGGCCGCGGCGTCGAACTGGTGCAAGTCGCGAGTGGCTGGCGTTTCCAGAGCCGGCCCGAACTGCGCCCCTACCTGGACCGTTTGCACCCCGAAAAGCCGCCTCGTTACAGCCGCGCCACCATGGAGACGCTGGCCATCATTGCCTACCGCCAGCCGGTGACGCGGGGCGACATGGAAGACATCCGCGGCGTGACCATCAACTCGCTCATCATCAAGCAGTTGGAGGACCGGGGTTGGGTCGAGGTCATCGGCCACCGCGAAACCGTGGGCCGTCCCGCGCTGTTCGCCACCACGCGCCAGTTTCTCGACGACCTGGGCCTGTCGTCGCTCGATCAGTTGCCCCCGCTCGAGGGCAATGAAATCCAGGAGTCGGCCCTGGACCGGCTGGACTTCGAAGCACTGTCGTCCAACCTGTCGCCCGAAGTGGCAGAGGTCGCGATCGATACCGAGATTGCCGTGGCGGATGCGCCCGAAGCAACGGCGACCGCCGACTTGCCGGCCGAAGCCGAGACCCCCACCCCCGATCTGCAGAGAGCCGATCCCTCCACCCAGGAACACCATGAACCCGGCGAACACCCCCCCAGCGACGCCTGAGTCGACCCCCGACGCGACGTTGCCGCCCGCCGAGAACACGGTGCCGCCTCAGGCCGCGGGCATGGAACCGGCCCCTGTCGCGGGCCCTCGAGAGGCCGCCGATGCAGAAGCCCTGCGTTTCGACGACGTGGTCAGCGGGGCCTTCGATGCAGAACAGGAGCAAGCCCTGCCGCTGCCGACCAAGCGCGTGCTCGCGCCGCAGGCCGAGTCGCCCAAGCTGCACAAGGTGCTGGCGCAGGCCGGCATGGGCTCGCGGCTGGAGATGGAGCAACTCATCCTGGAAGGCCGCATCTCGGTCAACGGCGAGCCAGCCCACATCGGGCAGCGCATCCAGTTCGGGGACGTCATCAAGGTCAACGGCAAGCCGGTGCGCGTGCGCATGACGCCGCCGCCGCCGCGCGTGCTGGCCTACCACAAGCCCGCCGGGGAGGTGGTCTCTCACGACGACCCGCAGAACCGCCCGACCGTGTTCCGCCGCCTGCCCAAGCTGATGCAGGGCAAGTGGCAGTCGGTGGGCCGACTCGACCTCAACACCGAAGGCCTGCTGTTGCTGACCAACTCGGGCGAACTGGCGGAATCGGCTGATGCACCCCCGTTTCGGTTTGCAGCGGGAATACGCCGTGCGCGTGCTGGGTGCCTTGTCCAACGAGGAGAAACAGCGGCTGCTGGACGGCGTGCGCCTGGACGACGGCGTGGCCCAGTTCGCCTCCATCGAGGATGGCGGCGGCGAGGGCGCCAACTGCTGGTACCGCGTGACGATCGGCGAGGGCCGCAACCGCGAGGTGCGCCGCATGTTCGAAGCCGTTGGCCATGCGGTCAGCCGGCTGATCCGCATCCGTTATGGCGCGGTGATGCTGCCGCGCGGGCTCAAGCGCGGCGTGTGGCTGGAACTCGACGACCGCGACATCGCCCGGTTGACCGCCGCGGCAGGGCTGGTGGAGGCCGACGAGCCGCGTGGCCCGCGCCCCGGCGGCCGGCACCCTGCCCAGCGGGGCAAACAAGGCGGCAAGGGAGGCCGCACCGAGGGCAAACCGCCAGGCAGCCGTGCGGACGGCCCCGGTTTCGGCGATCGCCGGACCAACAGCGGCTACGGCATGGGCGGGGCGCCGGGTGGCGCCAAGCCGCGCGGCGCCAAGGGCCCGGGCAAGGGGCAGGGGAGTGCGGGTTCGCAGCCGGACCCGATGAAAACCTCCTTCGGTTACATCGGTCAGGACGCCCTGCAGCGCCGGCGCGAGCAGGACGCCGGCCGCGGAGGCCCGCCGGGCGGTGGCCGGCGCCGGGGTGGCGGACGTTCGGGCGGGCGCTGAATGGCGCTTCCCACGCCCACGTTCCACGGCACGGACACCCGAGCAATGTAGAATCGTGGGCTTTGTGAGGCCTTGTGGCTTCGGCAAATTCAACCAAGAAACTTCAGGATTCCTATGGCGATCGAACGCACCCTCTCGATCATCAAGCCCGACGCCGTCGCCAAGAACGTCATCGGCCAGATTTACGCCCGCTTTGAAGCTGCTGGCCTGAAGGTCGTGGCCGCTCGCATGGCTCACCTCTCGCGCGGCGAAGCCGAAGCCTTTTACGCCGTGCACAAGGCCCGTCCCTTCTTCAAGGACCTGGTCGACTTCATGATCTCCGGCCCCGTGATGATCCAGGCGCTCGAAGGCGAAGGCGCCATTGCCAAGAACCGCGACCTGATGGGCGCCACCGATCCCAAGAAGGCCGCTGCCGGCACCATCCGCGCCGACTTCGCCGACAGCATCGACGCCAACGCCGTGCACGGCTCGGACGCGCCCGAGACGGCTGCCGCCGAAGTGGCATTCTTCTTTGCCGGCCTCAACGTCTACTCGCGTTGATCATGGTATGACGGCCAATCTGCTCGACTTCGATCTCGAGGGTTTGGCCGCCTTTTGCGAGCAGCTGGGCGAGAAGCGCTTTCGCGCCGTCCAGCTGTTTCGCTGGATCCATCAAAAGGGGCCTCGGACTTCGCCCAGATGACGGACTTGGCGCGCAGCCTGCGCGACAAGCTGCCCGGCGTCTGCACCATCACCGACCTGCCCGTGCTCTCGCGCCAGGATTCGGCCGACGGCACCATCAAATGGCTCTTCGATGTGGGCGATGGCAACGCGGTGGAAACCGTGTTCATCCCCGAGGAAGACCGCGGCACGCTGTGCATTTCCTCCCAGGCCGGTTGCGCCGTGGGCTGCCGCTTCTGCTCCACCGGCCACCAGGGCTTTTCGCGCAACCTCACCACCGGTGAGATCCTGGCCCAGCTGTGGCATGCCGAGCATTTTCTTCGCCGTCACCTGAAACGCGGGGAACGCGTGATCACGAACGTGGTCATGATGGGCATGGGCGAACCCTTGCAGAACTACCACGCGCTGGTGCCGGCGCTGCGCGCCATGCTCGATGACCATGGCTACGGCCTGTCGCGCCGCCGCGTGACGGTGTCCACCTCGGGCGTGGTGCCGATGATCGATCGCCTGGCGCAGGATTGTCCAGTGGCCCTGGCGGTGTCGCTGCACGCCCCCAACGACCCCCTGCGCGACGACCTCGTGCCCTTGAACCGCAAGTACCCCATCGCCGAACTGCTGGACGCCTGCCTGCGCTACCTGCCGGCGGCGCCACGCGACTTCATCACTTTCGAGTACTGCATGCTCGACGGGGTGAACGACCAGCCCGAGCACGCCCGCGAATTGCTGGCCCTGCTCAAGCAGCATGGCGAGCGCGGTGTGCCGTGCAAGATCAACCTGATTCCTTTCAACCCTTTCCCGGACTCGGGGCTGACCTGCTCTCCACGCGCGGTGGTGCAGCGCTTCGGGCAGATGCTCAATGAAGCCGGTGTGGTCACCACGGTGCGCAAGACGCGTGGGGACGACATCGATGCCGCCTGCGGTCAGCTCGCGGGCGATGTGCTGGACCGCACCAACGCGGCCAAGCGCCTGGCGCAACGGCGCAGCAATGCCAGCGAGCGCCCCATTCGTTTCGTTCAAAAGGAAAGGCAGGCATGACACATCCGACCCGCACCGGTTTTGGGGCGCATGGCACGCGCTCGCGTGGCATGGTGGCCAGCTTCTGGCTGGGTGTGCTGCTGGTGTTGCTGGCCGGCTGTGCGCAAACGCGCGGCCTGCCCGCCACCACGGCCGCTGCCGTGGCAGCCGGTGCCGAACCGGTCACCGAGTCGGACGAGCCCGAAGCGCGCAAGCGCGCGCGCATCCGGGTGGAGCTGGCTTCGGGCTACTTCGAGCAGGGCCAGACCACGGTGGCGCTCGACGAGATCAAGCTGGCGTTGGCCGCTGATCCGAACTATGCGCCGGCCTACACGCTGCGCGGCCTGGTGTACGCGCGGCTGAACGAACTGCGGCTCGCGGAAGACAGCTTCAAGCGCGCGCAACTGCTCAGCCCGCGCGATCCGGACGTGCTGCACCACTACGGCCTGTTCGCGTGCCAGCAAGGCCGCTACCCGCAGGCGATCGAGCTGTTCCAGCAGGCGCTGGCCAGCCCGGTGTACGGCGGCCAGGCCAAGACCCTGATGGTCAAGGGCATCTGCCAGGTGCGGGCGGCGCAGTTTGAAGAAGCAGAGGGCAGTCTGGCGCGCTCCTACGAGCTCGATCCTGGCAACCCCATCACGGCCTACAACCTGGCGGCCTTGCAGTTCCGCCGCGGCGAGAACGCGAAGGCGCAGTTCACCATTCGCCGGCTGAACAACAGCGAGCTGGCCAATGCCGAAACCCTGTGGCTGGGCATCAAGGTGGAGCACCGCATGGGCAACGCCGAAGCCATGGCCCAACTGGCCCAGCAACTGAGCCGGCGTTATCCGGACTCGCGTGAGTGGGCGTCGTATCAGCGGAGAGCATTTGATGAATGAGGTGTATGCCAACGAGGGCGCCACGGCGGCCGGGGAGGGTGCTTCGCGCCCGGTGCTGCTGCGCGCGGCGCGCGAGGCGGCGGGCTTGCACATTGCAGCGCTCGCTGCGGCCCTCAAGGTCCCGGTGAAAAAACTCGAAGCCCTGGAAGCAGGGCGCTACAGCGAACTGCCCGACCTGACCTTCGCGCGCGCGCTGGCGTCCAGCGCATGCCGCCACCTCAAGGTGGATCCGGCGCCGATCCTCGAACAGATTCCGCAGGGAGGCATCCCTGAACTGGGTGGTTCGCGCCATGCGATCAACGCCCCTTTCCAGCCCGCGCACGACCCGGCCCCCATCAACCCCTTGAGCTGGCTCTCGCGCCCCGCGCTGCTGGCTGCGATCGTGCTGCTGCTGGGCGCGCTGGTGATCGTGTTCCTGCCGCGCGCGGAAGAGTCCGCGCAGGAGCCTGCGCAGGCCGAGGCGGGCAACGTGGTCACGCCGCTGGAGCAACCGGCGGAACCGGTGGCGGCGGTGGAGCCCGAGCCTGTTCAGGAACCCGCTGCGGCGGGTGCGCCTGTGGCGCCCGCGCCAGGAGGCGCGACACCCGCGGCGCCTGTGGCGGCACCCGCACCGGTGTCCGCGTCGCCTGCGGCTGCTCCGGCCGTGGCTGCGGTGCCGCCCGTGGCCCCGGCTGCCGCGGCGCCTGCCGCACCCGCATCGGGCAGCCTGCTCACCATTGCCGCCACCGGCGAATCCTGGGTGGAGGTCGTCAATGGCTCGGGCAGTGTCGTCATCCAGCGCGTGTTGCAAGCCGGTGACGCCGTCGATTTTTCCAGCGCGCCGCCTTACACCGTGGTGCTTGGCCGTGCCGAGGTCGCTCAGGTTACTGTGCGTGGCAAGCCGTTCGACGTGACGCGCTACGCGCGCAACAACGTCGCCCGATTCGAGGTGAAATGAACATGGACACCCTGGTGCGCCCCGCCGCGTCGTGTGAACCGATTCCGCTGTCGGCGGCGCGAACGCGCCGCACCCGCCAGGGGGTGGTGGCCTGGGGTGACCACCGCGTCACGGTGGGCGGCGATGCGCCGGTGCGCGTGCAGTCCATGACCAACACCGACACCGCCGATGCCGTGGGCACGGCGATCCAGGTCAAGGAACTGGCGCTGGCCGGCTCCGAGCTGGTGCGCATCACGGTCAACAACGACGAGGCCGCCAAGGCCGTGCCCTACATCCGCGAGCAGCTCGACCGCATGGGCGTGAACGTGCCGCTGATCGGGGACTTCCACTACAACGGCCACCGCCTGCTCACCGACCACCCGGCCTGTGCCGAGGCACTGTCCAAGTACCGCATCAACCCCGGCAACGTGGGCCGAGGCGACAAGGGCGACCGCCAGTTCGCGCAGATGGTGGAAATCGCGGCGCGCCACGACAAGGCCATCCGCATCGGTGTGAACTGGGGCAGCCTGGACCAGGACCTGCTCGCGCGCCTGATGGACGAAAACGCGAACCGCAGCGTGCCCTGGGAAGCGCGGCAGGTGATGTACGAGGCGCTGATCACCTCGGCGCTCGAATCCGCCCGCAAGGCCGAAGAGATCGGCCTGAATGGCAACAACATCGTGCTGTCCTGCAAGGTCAGTGGCGTGCAGGACCTCATTGCGGTCTACCAGGCCTTGGCGCAGCGCTGCGACTACGCGCTGCACCTGGGCCTGACCGAGGCTGGCATGGGCACCAAGGGCGCCGTGGCCTCGGCGGCGGCGCTGTCGGTGCTGCTGCAGCAAGGCATTGGCGACACGATCCGCGTCTCGCTCACGCCGCAGCCCGGCGAAGCGCGCACGCAGGAGGTGGTGATCGCGCTGGAGATCCTGCAGGCCCTGGGCATGCGCGCTTTCGTGCCGTCGGTCACCGCCTGCCCGGGCTGTGGCCGCACCACCAGCACCACCTTTCAGGAACTGGCGAAGCAGATCGACGACTACCTGCGCAGCTCCATGCCACTGTGGCGCGCGCGCTATCCCGGGGTGGAGAACCTCAAGGTGGCCGTGATGGGCTGCATCGTCAATGGCCCGGGTGAAAGCAAGCACGCCGACATCGGCATCAGCCTGCCCGGCACCGGCGAGGCGCCCGCTGCCCCGATCTTCATCGACGGGCAGAAGGCCATGACCCTGCGGGGCGAGGGCATCGCGCGCGAGTTCCAGCAGGTCGTTGAAAACTACATCGAGAAGAAATTCGGCGCAACGTCCTGAGCATCGGGACCACCCGATGCCTCTGGCGCATGGCTGAACGAGAGATTGCATGGCAGACAAACTGAGCGCCGTCAAAGGCATGAACGACATCGCGCCTCCCGCGTCCGCGCACTGGGAGTGGCTCGAAGACACCCTTCGCACGCTGATGCGCCGCTACGGCTATCGCAACCTGCGCACGCCCATCGTCGAGCCCACGGCGCTGTTCGTGCGGGGGCTGGGCGAAGTGACCGACATCGTCGAGAAGGAGATGTACTCCTTCGAAGACCGGCTCAACGGCGAGCAGCTCACGCTGCGGCCCGAGAACACCGCCGGTGTGGTGCGCGCCGCGCTGGAGCATTCGCTGCTGTACGACGGTGGCAAACGCCTGTACTACATGGGCCCGATGTTCCGGCACGAGCGGCCGCAGCGAGGGCGCTACCGGCAGTTCCATCAGTTCGGTGCCGAGGCTCTGGGCTTCGCGGGCCCGGACGTGGATGCCGAGCTCATCGTGCTGGCCTGCGACCTCTGGGCCGAACTCGGCCTCACGGGCATCGAGCTCGAGATCAACAGCCTGGGCCAGCCGCCCGAGCGCCTGGCCCATCGCCAGGCCCTGATTGCCTACCTGGAGGCGCACGCCGACCAGCTCGACGAAGAAGCCAAGCGCCGCCTGCACAGCAACCCCTTGCGCATCCTGGACACCAAGAACCCGGCCATGCAGGACCTGGTCAACGCCGCGCCGCGCCTCATGGACCACCTGGGTGCCGAGTCGCTCGACCACTTCAACCACCTGCGCGGCCTGCTCGATGCGCACGGCATCACCTACCGCATCAACCCGCGCCTGGTGCGCGGCATGGACTACTACAACCTTTCGGTGTTCGAGTTCGTCACCACCCAACTGGGCTCGCAGGGCACGGTGTGCGCGGGCGGCCGGTACGACGGCCTGTTCGAACAGATCGGTGGCAAGGCCGCCCCGGCGGTCGGCTGGGCCATGGGCATGGAACGCATCCTGGAATTGCTGAAAGAGCAGGGCCGCCTGCCCGAGCAGCCCGCGCCCGATGCCTACGCGATCGTGCCGGACGCGGCCCGCGTGCCCCAGGTGATGCCGGTGCTGCGGGCGCTGCGCCTGCAGGGCGTGAACGTGCAGATGCATGCCGCCGGTGCCGATGGCATGGGCAGCATGAAGTCGCAGTTCAAGAAGGCCGATGCCAGCGGCGCGCGCTTTGCGCTCATCTTTGGCGAACAGGAAATGCAGCAAGGCACGGTGGCGCTCAAGTCCCTGCGCGGCCCCCGCACCGACGCGCCCGCGGAAGCCGCGCAAAGCCTGCTGGCCCTCGACGCCGTCGCCGATTGGGCAGGCCGCCTGCGCGGCGACTGACGTTCGCGCATCCGCACGGGGTGGCCTGGGGCCACCCGCCTACAATCCCCCGTTGCGCAACCGGCGCACGAAATCCAGACCCGCATCCACCATCGCCAAACACCTCGACCTCGAAGAACAGGAACAGATCGATCAGATCAAGCACTTCTGGGCCCAGTACGGCAACCTCATCAGCTGGGTGTTGATCGTCGTCTTCGGTTCGTTCGCGGCCTGGAACGGCTGGAACTACTGGCAGCGCACGCAGGGCGTGAAAGCCGCCGCGCTGTACGACGAAGTCGACCGCGCGGTGCTGGCGCGCGACAACGAGCGCGTGGAGCGCGCCCTGGCCGACATGCAGGCGCAGTTTGGCGGCACCACCTTCGCCAGCCAGGCGGCGCTGCTGGCGGGCAAAACCCTGTTCGAAGCCGGTCAGGTCGACAAGGCCCGTGCCGCACTGACCTGGGTGGTCGAGAAATCCGGCGACGCTTCCTACCAGGCCGTGGCGCGCTTGCGCCTGGCCGCGCTGGACGTGGAAGGCAAGGCCTTCGACCAGGCCCTCAAGACGCTGGAAGCGTCCGTGCCCAAGTCTTTCGAACCCCTGGTGGCCGACCGCCGTGGCGATGTCTTCATGGCCCAGGGCAAGGCCGATGAAGCCAAGGCGCAATATCAGAGCGCCTGGCAGGCCCTGGGCGCGCGCACCGAGTACCGCCGGCTGGTCGAGGTGAAGCTCGCCGCCCTGGGCGTGGACACCGCCAGCCTGTCTTCCACCGCACGTTGAAATCCATGGTCACCTGCACACCCCGTTCATCCACGGCGCCCTGGCGCCGGGCCTTGCCCGTCATCGGGCTGGTCGCCGTCGCCTTGCTGTCGGCCTGTGGCTCGAGTTCGAAGAAGCCGCAGCCGGCCGAGTTGCCCGCTGTGGCCGCCCTGATGGGCACCCAGCTCGTGTGGTCGGCCCAGGTCGGCGAAGGCCATGCCTCGCTGGCGCCGCTCGTGGCGGGCGGACGCGTTTTCGTTGCCGGCGGTGCGGGCAACGTGGCCGCATTGGATGCCGCCACCGGCAAGGATGTCTGGCGCCTGAACCTGGGCACGCCGATCGCCGCCGGGGTGGGTGCCGATGGCCAGACCGCTGCCGTCGTGACCCGCAACAACCAGTTGGTGGCGCATCGCCGATGGGGCCGAGCGCTGGCGCGTGCGCCTGCCCGCGCGCTCGTTCACCGCCCCCCTTGTGGCGGGCGAGCGGGTGTTCGTTCTCACGGCCGATCGCGTGGTCACGGCTTTCGATGGCAAGACTGGCGCCCGGCTGTGGAGCCAGAGCCGTCCCGCAGAGCCGCTGGTGCTGAGCCAGACAGGCGCGCTGCTGGCGGTGGGCGATACCCTGGTGGTGGGCCTGGCGGGACGCCTCACGGGTCTCAACCCCGACAACGGATCCGTGCGCTGGGAGGCACCGGTGCGCAGCATCCCGGGGCACCAACGAAGTCGAGCGCCTGGTCGACATCGTGGGGCCGGTCAGCCGCATCCGCAACAGCGTCTGCGCGCGGGCCTATTCGGCCGCCGTGGGCTGCGTGGACGCGAGCCGAGGCGCCGTGGTGTGGACGCGCGCCGCGCAAGGCACGACCGGCGTGCACGGCGACGACCGCCTGGTCTTCGGCAGCGAGAGCGATGGCCGCTTCCAGGCCTGGCAGCGCGCCACCGGCGAGCCCGCCTGGAGCATCGACCGCCTGAAATACCGTGGCCTGACCGCACCGCTGGCCCTGGGCCGTGTGGTGGCGGTGGCCGACAGCCGTGGCCTCGTGCACCTGATCTCCCGCGAAGACGGCAGCGAAATGACTCGCCTGACCACCGACGGCTCGCCCATCCTGGCCCCGCCGGTGCTCGCTGGCGATGCGTTGGTGGTGCAGACACGCAACGGCGGCGTGTTCGCCTGGCGTCCCCAGTAATGCCCGCCACGAACACCGTGTTCGTGACCGCCTGAACGAAAGCTCTTTCCGTGAAACCCGTCATCGCCCTGGTGGGCCGGCCCAATGTGGGCAAGTCCACCCTGTTCAACCGCTTGACGAGTTCACGCGACGCCATCGTGGCCGACTTTGCCGGCCTCACCCGGGACCGCCACTACGGCAACGGCCGTCAGGGCCGGCGCGAGTACATCGTCATCGATACCGGCGGCTTCGAACCCGAGGCCAGCGAAGGCATCTACAAAGAGATGGCCAAGCAGACGCGGCAAGCTGTGGCCGAGTCCGATGTGGTGATCTTCGTGGTCGATGCCCGCGCTGGCATCAGCGCCCAGGACCACGAGATCGCAGGCTACCTGCGCCGCCTGGGCAAGCCCACGCTGCTGGTGGCAGACAAGGCCGAAGGCATGACGCAAGGCCTGCAACTGGTCGAGTTCTACGAACTCGGGTTGGGTGAGGTGATGGCGGTGTCCGGTGCGCACGGGCAGGGCGTTCGCTCCATGCTCGACGGCGCCCTGGGGCTCATCCCCGGCCTGCCGCCGGAGGACGAGGAGGATCCCGAGGTCGAGACCGGGGTGATCCGCCTGGCCGTGGCGGGCCGTCCCAATGTGGGCAAGTCCACCCTCATCAACGCCTGGCTGGGCGAGGAACGCCTGGTGGCCTTCGATCTGCCGGGCACCACGCGCGATGCCATTTCCGTGCCGTTCGAGCGCTCGGGCCAGAAGTTCGAGCTGATCGACACCGCCGGGATCCGCCGCAAGGGCCGCGTGTTCGAGGCGATCGAGAAGTTCTCGGTGGTCAAGACCCTTCAGGCGATCGAAAACGCCCACGTGGTTCTGCTGCTGCTGGACGCCACGCAGGGCGTGACCGACCAGGATGCCCACATCGCCGGCTACATCCTGGAGAGCGGCCGCGCCGTGGTGCTCGCGATCAATAAGTGGGACGCGGTGGACGCCTACCAGCGCGACCAGATCGAGCGCCAGGTTGAAACCCGGCTTGCTTTCCTGAAGTTCGCCTCGCTGCACCTGATTTCCGCCCAGAAGCGCCAGGGCCTGGGCCCGGTCTGGAAGTCCATCACCCAGGCCCACGCTTCCGCCATGCGGAAAATGTCAACCCCGGTGCTGACCCGCCTGCTGATGGAGGCGGTGGCCTTCCAGGCGCCGACCCGCAGCGGCATGTTCCGGCCCAAGATGCGTTACGCCCACCAAGGCGGCATGAACCCCCCGGTGATCGTGATCCACGGCAACTCCCTGGAAAACGTGCCGGACGCGTACAAGCGCTTCCTCGAAGGGCGCTTCCGCAAGGCCTTCGATCTGGTCGGCACCCCCCTGCGAATCGAGTTCAAGACCTCGGCCAATCCCTTCAAGGAGTAGGAATTTCGACTCAACCTCGGCCCGGCCGCACGGCTGTGGTATGGTCCATTCCTCATTAACTTTCATTGAACACGGAGCATATCGTGAGCAATAACAAAGGCCAGCTCTTGCAAGACCCTTTCCTGAACCAGCTTCGCCGGGAGCATGTGCCCGTGTCGATCTATCTGGTCAACGGCATCAAATTGCAGGGTCAGATCGAGTCGTTCGACCAATACGTCGTGTTGCTGCGCAACACGGTCACGCAGATGGTCTACAAACACGCCATTTCCACCATCGTGCCGGGTCGTCCGGTGCAGTTCTCGGCCGTCGGCACGGACGAGCCGGCAGCGTCCTGATTCAGCGCCTGAATCGCATCCGGCCCGTGCAGCCGACCTGCCGGGCCCGCAACGCCGTGCGCGTTGTCGCTCTACCGACTTGAATTCACCCGCTTCCACCCCATCCTCCACGCCCTCCGTCATCCTGGTTGGCGTGGACTTTGGTGTGCCTCATTTCGACGCTGGACTCGAGGAGCTGGGCCTGCTGGCCCAGACCGCGGGGTACACCGTGGCCGAGCGCGTCAGCTGCAAGCGCCGCGCACCCGATCCTGCCTTGTTCGTGGGCTCGGGCAAGGCCGACGAGATCAAGATGCTGGCGCAGTCCACCGGTGCTTCCGAGGTGCTGTTCGACCAGTCGCTCAGCCCGGCGCAGCAGCGCAACCTGGAGCGCCACCTGGGTCTGCCGGTCAATGACCGCACCCTGTTGATTCTGGAAATCTTTGCCCAGCGGGCGCGCAGCCACGAAGGCAAGCTGCAGGTCGAACTGGCTCGACTGCAGTACCTGTCGACGCGCCTGGTGCGGCGCTGGTCGCACCTGGAGCGGCAAAGCGGGGGCATCGGTATGCGCGGTGGCCCGGGTGAAACGCAGATCGAACTGGACCGGCGCATGATCGGCGAGGCCATCAAGCGCACCAAGGAGCGGCTCGAAAAGGTGAAGAAGCAGCGCTCCACCCAGCGCCGCCAACGCGAGCGCCGCGACACCTTCTCGATCTCGCTCGTGGGCTACACCAACGCCGGCAAGTCCTCGCTGTTCAACGGTCTGGTCAAGGCGCGCGCCTACGCGGCCGACCAGCTCTTCGCCACGCTGGACACCACCACGCGCCAGCTCTACCTCGGCGAAGCAGGGCGCTCGGTCTCGCTCTCGGACACCGTGGGTTTCATCCGCGACCTGCCGCACGGCCTGGTCGACGCCTTTGCCGCCACGCTGCAGGAGGCCGCCGACGCCGACCTGCTGCTGCACGTCGTCGATGCCTCCAACCCGTCCCACCCTGAGCAGATCGCCTCGGTGCTCGGCGTGCTCAAGGACATCGGCGCCGATCAGGTGCCGCAGATCCTGCTGTTCAACAAGCTCGATGCGATGGACCCAGCCACGGTGCCGAATGTTTTGAGCGATGCGATGGAACTGGAAGGCCAGTCGGTCCCTCGAATCTTCGTCAGTGCGCGCACCGGCGTGGGCCTGCCCGAGTTGCGGGCCTTGTTGGCGGCACACGTGATCGCGCAAAAGCCGGGGTCTGACCCCATGCTTCCCGGGGCGCTCCCGGAAATCGGCGAACCCGTGTCCTGATTGGGCACAATGTGATGGTTTTGAATCGACAAAAGAGTTGGCAACCCATGGATGTGAATCTGCAAACCCCTGCCCGCGGCGCTGATCGAGCGACCCGCCCTGTCCGCCGCCGTGGTTGGCAAGGGCTGTGGGGCATGTTCAATCTGAACGACCCCCGTTGGGGCCGGGGTGACGACGAGCCCCGCAACGACGGTGGGCAGGACCCGGGCCGCGACGAGGATCGCAACCCGCAGCGCCAACCCCCGCGCGGCCAAGGCCCGAACCAGGGCCCGCCGGACCTGGACGAACTCTGGCGCGATTTCAACCGCAAGCTCGGTGGCTTGCTCGGCAACAAGGGTCGGGGCGGTAATCATGGTGGTGGCAATGGTTCCGGCGGCAACGGCGGCATGCAGGGCTTCAACCCGAACCCCAAGGCCACCGGCATCGGCTTCGGCCTCATCGCCGGCGTGGCCTTGCTCATCTGGATGGGCACGGGCTTCTTCATCGTGCAAGAAGGTCAGCAGGCCGTGATCACCCAGTTCGGCAAGTACCACAGCTCCGTGGGCGCCGGCTTCAACTGGCGCCTCCCGTACCCGATCCAGCGCCACGAAACCGTGTTCGTCACGCAGATCCGCTCGGTGGACGTGGGTCGCGACAACGTCGTGCCCGCCACCGGCCTGCGCGAATCGGCCATGCTCACCGAAGACGAGAACATCGTGGAGATCAAGTTCGCGGTGCAGTACCGCCTGAACGACGCCCGCGCCTTCCTGTTCGAGAGCCGGGACCCTGACGCCGCCGTCGTGAAGGTCGCGGAAACCGCGGTGCGTGAGGTGGTCGGCAAGATGAAGATGGATGCCGCGCTCGCCGAAGAGCGCGATCAGATCGCCCCGCGCGTGCGCACGCTGATGCAGAGCATTCTCGACCGCTACAAGGTCGGCATCGAGGTCGTGGGCATCAACCTGCAGCAGGGCGGGGTGCGCCCGCCCGAGCAGGTGCAGGCATCGTTCGACGACGTGCTCAAGGCCGGCCAGGAGCGCGAACGCGCCAAGAACGAGGCCCAGGCCTACGCGAACGACGTGGTGCCGCGTGCCCGTGGTGCGGCCTCGCGCCTGACCGAAGAGGCCGAAGGCTACCGCGCCCGCATCGTGGCGCAGGCCGAGGGTGATTCGCAGCGCTTCCGCGCGGTGTTGACCGAGTACCAGAAGGCGCCGCAGGTGACCCGCGAACGCATGTACACCGACGCCATGCAGGAGATCTACAGCAACGTGACCAAGGTGCTGGTGGATTCCAAGTCGGGCTCCAACCTGCTGTACCTGCCGCTGGACAAGATCATGCAGATGACGGGACAGCCCGCGTCCACGCCCAGCAGCAGCACCCAGCCCAGCGCGCCCACGCAGAGCACGATCCCGGTGCCCACCAGCCGCAGCACGGACAACGCCGCGCGTTCGCGCGAGCGCGAGAGCCGCTGAACAGCGCCAGCGACCAGAGAAACAACATGAACAAACTCGGTTTCATCATCACATCCTTCATCGTGGTTCTGGCGATCGCCAGTTCCATGCTGTTCGTGGTGGACCAGCGCCAGTTCGGCGTGGTCTTCCAGCTGGGTCAGATCAAGCAGGTCGTCACCGAACCTGGCCTGAACTTCA
This sequence comes from Hydrogenophaga sp. UC242_50, assembly GCF_042697355.1. Classification (NCBI taxonomy): domain Bacteria; kingdom Pseudomonadati; phylum Pseudomonadota; class Betaproteobacteria; order Burkholderiales; family Comamonadaceae; genus Hydrogenophaga; species Hydrogenophaga sp. UC242_50. The sequence goes on along the minus strand of NZ_CP170553.1, from coordinate 3,744,003 downwards.
AGCTGCCGCCGCCGTTCCAGAACGTGTCCTACATCGACAAGCGCCTGCTCACCCTGGAGAGCACCGACACCGAGCCGACGCTCACCGCCGAGAAGCAGCGTGTGGTGATCGACTGGTATGTGCGTTGGCGCATCAGCGAGCCGCAGGAGTACATCCGCAACGTCGGCGTGAACGAGCGCGCCGGCGCGCTGCAGCTCAACCGCGTGGTGCGCAACTCCTTCCAGCAGGAAGTCAACAAGCGCACGGTGAACGAACTGCTGTCGACCCGGCGCGAGCAGCTCATGGCCGACGTCAAGCGTGAAGTGCTGGCGGCCGTGCGCGGCGCCGACAAACCCTGGGGCATGGACGTGGTCGACGTGCGCATCACGCGCGTCGATTACGCCGAGAGCATCACCGCCTCGGTCTACCAGCGCATGGAAGCTGAACGCAAGCGTGTTGCGAACGAGCTGCGCTCCACCGGCTTTGCCGAAGGCGAAAAGATCCGTGCCGATGCCGACCGCCAGCGCGAGGTGATCGTCTCCGAGGCCTACCGCGACGCGCAGGCGATCAAGGGCGCGGGCGACGCCAAGGCCGCGGCCTCGTTCTCCGATGCCTTCGGCCGCGATCCGGCATTCGCCCAGTTCTACCGCAGCCTGGAAGCGTACAAGTCGAGCTTCGCCAGCAAGTCCGATGTGCTGGTGGTCGACCCTTCGTCCGACTTCTTCAAGGGCATGCGCAGCAGCAACGTGGCGCCGGCTCGATGAGCCTAGAGCGCTGACAGGCCGGGGCACGACATGTCCGACGCGATCTGGCCAGCGCTGGCCCTGGTGCTGATCTTCGAGGGGCTGCTGCCCCTGCTGGCGCCCAAACTGTGGCGCCGCGTCTTCACCGACATGCTGAGCCTGCGCGACGGGCAGTTGCGCTTCTTCGGCCTGATCTGCCTGGGCAGCGGCGTGCTGCTCTGGTGGTCGCTGACCTGACCCCGCGCTTCTTTTCCAGCGCCTCCCCGCGCTGAGCGATACCCGCCGGAGTAGCTCCCGGGGGGCCGGTAGAATCACGTTTTTAACAGCGCCTGAAAATATCCATGTCTGCCTGGGTCCTCCCGGATCACATTGCCGATGTCCTGCCTTCCGAGGCCCGTCACATCGAAGAACTTCGCAGGGGCTTGTTGGACACGGCCCGGGGCTACGGCTACGAGCTGGTCATGCCGCCGCTGCTGGAGCACCTGGAGTCCTTGCTCACCGGCACCGGTGAAGCCCTCGGTCTGCAGACCTTCAAGCTGGTCGATCAGCTCTCCGGCCGCACCTTGGGTTTGCGCGCGGACAGCACGCCGCAGGTCGCCCGCATCGACGCCCACCTGCTCAACCGCCAGGGCGTGGCCCGCCTGAGCTACTGCGGCCCGGTGGTGCACACCCGCATCGACCGCCCGCTGGCCAGCCGTGAGCCGCTGCAGTTCGGGGCCGAGATCTACGGCCACGCCGGCCAGGAGGCCGACCTGGAGATCATCGAACTCGCGCAGGCCTGCCTGCGAAATGCTGGCGTGAAAGGCCTGCAACTGGACATGGCCGACGTGCGCGTGATCGATGCCGTGCTCGCACCGGTGTCGCTCACTGCCGCGCAGGAAGCCCGCATCCACGCCGCGCTCAACGCCAAGGACGTGGCCGAACTCGAGGTGCTCGCGCGCGACCTGCCGGCCGCCGTGCGCCGCGATCTGGTCGCGCTGCCGCGCCTGTTCGGTGGTATGGCGGTGCTCGACGAGGCGCAGCGCATCCTGCAACCATCTGCGGCCCTGCACGCCGCGCTGGACAGCCTGCGCTGGCTGGCCTCGCACGCGCAGGGCATGGACGTGTCGATCGACCTGGCCGACCTCCGCGGTTACGCCTACTACACCGGCATGCGTTTCGCGCTCTTTGCCCACACGCCGGAAGGCCGGGCAGGGCAGACGCTCGAACTGGCACGGGGCGGCCGCTACGACGAGGTGGGCGCCGTGTTCGGCCGCAACCGCCCCGCGGTGGGCTTCAGCCTGGACCTCAAGGAACTGGTGGCGGCGGTGGCGCCGCGTCCTCTGGTGGCGGCCATCCGCGCACCCTGGGGCATGGACGCCGGCCTGCGCCAGGCCATTGCCGAACTGCGCGCGCAGGGCCACACCGTGGTGTGTGCCTTGCCAGGCCACGACCACCAGGTCGATGAATTTCACTGCGACCGCGAACTGGTGCCCGATGCGGCCCGTCGCGGCGCCTGGACAGTACAAACCCTTCAAACGGAAACCAGCAAATGAAGAACAGCAGCAGCGCCGTGACCCCCGGGCGCAACGTCGTGGTGGTGGGCACCCAGTGGGGTGACGAAGGCAAGGGCAAGCTGGTCGACTGGCTGACCGAGACCGCCACGGGCGTGGTGCGCTTCCAGGGTGGGCACAACGCGGGCCACACGCTGGTCATCAACGGCGTGAAGACGGCGCTGCACCTGATCCCCAGCGGCATCATGCGCGCCGGCGTGAAGTGCTACATCGGCAACGGCGTGGTGCTTTCGGTGGGCAAGCTGTTCGAGGAAATTGCCGGCCTGGAGAAAGCCGGTGTCGAGGTGCGCTCGCGCCTGCGCGTGAGCGAAGGCTGTCCGCTGATCCTGCCGTTCCACGCCGCGATCGACATCGCGCGCGAAGCCGCCAAGGTGAAGGCCGGCACCGAGAAGATCGGCACCACCGGCCGTGGCATCGGGCCGGCCTACGAAGACAAGATCGCGCGCCGTGCGCTGCGCGTGCAGGACCTGAAGTACCCCGATCGTTTCGCAGCCAAGCTGCGCGAGTTGCTGGACCTGCACAACCACGTGCTCACCACCTACCTGCATTCCGCCGACATGGCCTGGGACGACAAGATCGCCTCGTACATGAAGGACGGCGCGATCCAGTTCGACGCGGTGTACACCGAGGCCATGCAGCAGGCCGAACTGCTCAAGCCCATGATCGCCGACGTCTCGCGCGAACTCAACGAGGCGCATCAGGCCGGTGCCAACCTGCTGTTCGAAGGCGCGCAAGGCACGCTGCTCGACATCGACCACGGCACCTATCCCTTCGTCACCTCCAGCAACTGCGTGGCCGGCAACGCCGCCGCCGGTTCGGGCGTGGGTCCGGGCCTGTTGCACTACGTGCTGGGCATCACCAAGGCGTACTGCACCCGTGTGGGCGGTGGCCCGTTCCCCACCGAACTGGAATGGGAAAAGGAAGGCACACCCGGCTGGCACATGGCCACCGTGGGGGCCGAGAAGGGCGTGACCACGGGCCGCAGCCGCCGCTGTGGCTGGTTCGATGCCGCGCTGCTCAAGCGCTCGGCCCAGGTCAATGGCCTTTCGGGGCTGTGCATCACCAAGCTCGACGTGCTGGACGGGCTCAAGGAGCTTCAGCTGTGCACCGGCTACGAGCTGGATGGCCAGGTCATCGACATCCTGCCGATGAGCGCGGAAGACATCGCGCGCTGCAAGCCCATCTACGAAACGCTGCCCGGATGGAGCGAATCGTCGGTGGGTGCCACGCGGTATGAAGACCTGCCGGTCAACGCCCAGCGCTACCTCACGCGCATCGCGCAGACCACCGGGGTGCCGATCCACATCGTCTCCACCAGCCCGGACCGCGACCACACCATCCTGGTGCACAACCCCTACCATGGGTGAAACCACCGGGGGCCGGGTGCGGCCCTTCGTGCAAAATTCCCATCGACATCCCCATCCGGAGCCCGCATGCTGACCGAAGACGGCAAACACCTCTACGTCTCCTACGACGAGTACCACAACCTGATCGAGAAGCTCGCGCTCAAGGTCTACCAGTCGGGCTGGGAGTTCGACACCATCCTGTGCCTGGCACGGGGCGGCATGCGACCGGGCGACATCCTCTCGCGCATCTTCGACAAGCCGCTGGCAATCATGTCCACCAGCTCCTACCGCGCCGCCGCCGGCACCGAGCAGGGTAACCTGGACATCGCGCGCTACATCACCACGCCCAAGGGCGAGATCGCGGGCAAGGTGCTGCTGGTGGACGACCTCGCCGACTCGGGCCACACGCTCAAGGCGGTCATCGACCTGCTCAAGAACAACTACAAGCCGATCACCGAGATGCGCAGCGCCGTGATCTGGACCAAGCAGCTCTCGACCTTCACGGCCGACTACTCGGTGGAGTTCCTGCCCACGAACCCGTGGATCCACCAGCCTTTCGAAGGCTACGACAGCCTGCGTCCCGCGCAACTCCTCGAAAAGTGGAAGCTCTGACCTGAATGCGTGACGACCTGTCCACCCGCCTGATCCACCACCCCTACAAACCCCCCGAGGGCTTCGAGGGGGTGGCCCCGGGGGTGTACAAGGCGTCCACCGTGTTCTTTCCCAACGTCGAGGCCCTGCGCACGACCGACTGGAAAGACAAGAGCGGCTACACCTACGGCCTGCACGGCACGCCGACCACCTTCACGCTGGAAGAGCGCATCGCCACCATCGAAGGTGGTCTGCATTGCGTGCTCGCGCCCAGCGGCCTGGCGGCGGTGTCGCTGGTGGACATGGCCCTGCTGCGCCAGGGCGATGAGGTGCTGATTCCCGACAACGCCTACGGACCGGGCAAGTCCTTTGCTTCGGTCGAGCTCGCGGCCTGGGGCATCACGCACCGCTATTTCGATGCCATGGACCCGGCCGATCTCGCGCGCAAGATCGGCCCGGCCACGCGCCTGGTCTGGCTGGAGGCGCCCGGTTCGGTCACGCTGGAATTTCCCGATCTGCCGGCCCTGGTGGCCCGGGTGCGCGAGGTCAACGCCCAGCGCGGCGCCGACCAGCGCCCCGTCGTCACCGCGCTCGACAACACCTGGGGCGCCGGCATCGCCTTCGCGCCGTTTGATCTGGGCGTGGACATCTCGGTGCAGGCCCTCACCAAGTACCCCAGCGGCGGTGCCGACGTGCTCATGGGCTCGGTCGTCACGCGCGATCTGGCGCTGCACCGCCAGGTCTTGCTCACGCACATGCGCCTGGGGTTGAACATTGGCGTGAACGACGCCGAATTGGTCTTGCGCGGCCTGTCCAGCATGGCGCTGCGTTACCACGCCCAGGACGCCTGCACCCGCGAACTCGCCACCTGGATGCAGGGTCAGGCAGGCGTGGTGCAGGTGCTGCACCCGGCGCTGCCGGGCTCGCCCGGCCACGCCACCTGGCAACGCGATGCGACCGCCGCGGCCTGTCTGTTCAGCGCGGTGTTCGACGCCTCCATTTCCCAGGCGCGCATCGACGCGTTCTGCGACAGCCTGCGCCTGTTCAAGCTGGGCTGGAGCTGGGCCGGCCCGATCAGCCTGTGCGCGCCTTATGACATCGGCTCCAGCCGCAGCCAGGGCTGGCCCCACGCGGGCGGTCTGGTACGCTTTGCCGTGGGCCTGGAATCCGTGCACGACCTCCGCGCCGACCTGGCGCAGGCCTTGACCGCATTGAACCCCTGACCCTCCCCCTTTTCCACCGACCTGAAAGACTGACTTCGCACTCCCAATTACGGATACGAAAAGCGCCAGCGCGAGCTCGCCAAGAAGAAAAAGAAAGAGGAAAAGCTCAAAGCCAAGGCCGCTGGTCGCCAGCACCAGGACACCGATGCGCCCGAAGAGCCGGGTGCCGGATCGCCTGACGCGCCCGGTGACGCACCGGCGGGCGGCGACAGCGCGGCCGACTGAGCCCGCTGGTTCCCACGTCGGCCGGCGCTTGGGCGCTCAGGCCGGGTGGGTGGCTGTGGCCTCGTCGGCCATCAGCGTCCGCGCCGCCTGCGCCAGGGCGTCGGGCGACCGGTCCCGCAGCACCAGCGGCCGGGCCTGCGCAAACCGCGTGAAATTGCGGGCGATCGACTGGGCGTACATCGGGTCGTAGTGGCCGGTGAGCAGTTCCAGCACCACCTCCGGTGTGTGGCCCGCACGCACCTTCCCCGTCCAGCCCGACACCACTTGCTTGCCCCGCAGTTCCGTGAGCGCCTCCAGGCGTTCGCAGAACGCCGCCGGGTCCTTCACGAAGAAGTCGTAGTCCTCCAGCAGCAGGGCCACCCGCTCCTCGTCGCCCAGGCGCAGGTCGATGCAGGGGCTGGCGCGCATGGCGTCGATCAGCGCTTCGTTCACGCGCACATTGCCCACCTTTTTGCTCTCGCTCTCGACGTACACCACCCGGCCCGGGTCGAAGCCCCGCAGGGCCGCCCAGACCAGGGAGTCGAAGCGCTTCTGGCTGGGTTGCGGCTGGCCGGGGATGTGGCCCAGCACCGAGCTGCGGTGGCTGGCCAGGGCCTCGAGGTCGAGCACCTGAGCGCCCTGGGCGGCCAGGGCATGCAGCAGGCGCGTCTTGCCGCTGCCGGTGGGGCCGCAGACCACGCGGTACGACAGGCCCTGGGCCAGGACAGGCAGCGCTTCCACCAGCGCGGCGCGCCAGGCCTTGTAGCCGCCTTCGATCAACGTCACGCGAAAGCCGATCGCGCCCAGGATGGTTGCGAGCGCGCCGCTGCGGTTGCCGCCGCGCCAGCAGTAGGCCAGCGGCTTCCAGCCCTTGGGCTTGTCGATCACCTCGCGTTCGATGTGGGCCGCGATGTTGCGCGCCGACAGCGCCGCGCCGCGCTTCTTGGCCTCGAAGGGGTTGACCTGCTTGTACATCGTGCCGATGTCGATGCGCTGCTGGTTGTTCAGCGTGGGCCAGTTCACCGCGCCGGGCACGTGGTCGAGCGCGTACTCGTCTTCGGTGCGCGCGTCGATGAGGGTGTCGAAATCGGCGAGGCGGGCCATCGCCTCGGCGGCGCTCAGGATGTGGACGGGCATGCCCGATTATCGGGCGGCGAGCAGCTTGCGCAGTTCGGGCCAGACGTTGTCGCGCATCGTGGCCTGGGCAGATTCGTTGGGGTGGATGCGGTCGGCCTGGAACAGCGCGGTGGGGTCTTTGGTGTCGGCCACGCCCTTGAGGAAGAAGGGCACGAGCGCGGTCTTTTCGGCCTTGGCGACGGTGGTGAACACCTCGCGGAATTCCTGCCCGTACTTCGCGCCGTAATTGGGCGGCATCTCCATGCCCAGCAGCAGCACCTTGGCACCGGCCTCGCGCGAGAGGCGGGCCATGGTCGCGATGTTGTCGCGCGTCATGTTCAGCGGCAGGCCGCGCAAGGCGTCGTTGCCGCCCAGTTCGATCACCACCAGGGCGGGCTGGTGCTGCTTGAGCAGGGGGGCGATGCGCGAGCGCCCGCCCGAGGTGGTGTCGCCGCTGATGCTGGCGTTGACCACACGGGCGCGAACTTTTTCCTGTTTCAGACGCTCATCCAGCAGGGCCACCCAGCCGGTACCGCGCTTGAGGCCGTATTCGGCGCTGAGCGAATCTCCCACCACGAGGATGAGCGGATCGGCGGAAGCGGTGGCCTGAGCATGGGTGAAGCCAGAAGACCCCGCGGCGGCCAGGGCGCACAGCGCGCTGGCCAGCACGTTAAAGTGACGGCGTTTCAACTTGAGAAGTCCTTCCATGTCCGATGTGATGATTGCGGTCCAGCATGTGTTCAAGTCCGTGACCGACTCCACCGGCTCCCTGACGATTCTGCGCGATATCGATTTCACCCTGAACAAAGGGGAAACCGCCGCCATCGTGGGCGCGTCCGGGTCGGGCAAGAGCACGCTGCTGTCGATCGTTGCGGGTTTGGACACGCCCAGCAGCGGCACAGTTCACATCGACGGCGTCGATTTGTTCGCCCTGGACGAAGACCAGCGTGCCGCGCTGCGCGCGCAGAAGGTCGGTTTCGTGTTCCAGAGCTTCCAGCTGCTGGGCAACCTCACCGCGCTGGAGAACGTGATGCTGCCGCTGGAACTGGCCGGCCAGCGCGATGCGCGTGCCACCGCCACCCAGATGCTGCAGCGGGTGGGCCTGGGCGAGCGCCTGTCGAGCTACCCCAAGGTGCTCTCGGGCGGTGAACAGCAGCGCGTGGCCCTGGCGCGCGCCTTCGTGGTGCAGCCCTCGGTGCTGCTGGCCGACGAGCCCACCGGCAGCCTGGATTTCGCCACCGGCGCCCGGATCATGGAACTCATGTTCGAGCTCAACCGCGAGCAGGGCACCACGCTGGTGCTCGTGACGCACGACCGCGCCATCGCCCAGCGCTGCGAGCGTCGCATCACCATCGAAGCCGGCCAGGTGGCCGCCGAGGCCGAAGCGGCCTGAGGCGCCTTCAGGGGGAGGCCGGGCGCAGCCGCTGCCAGAGTTCGGCGACTTCGTCGTCGACCTGTGCGGCCGGGTGTTCCGGCTCACTCAGGGTTTCCAGCAGGCGCGTCAGCAGCTCCACCCGGGGCAGCACCGGCCCGAAGAACAGCACCCGATCGCCCCGGCCCACCAGGACCGTGGGCAGGGTTTCCACGTCGAGGTCGCCCAGCAGCGCGGCCTCGTCCTCGATGTCCAGCCAGCGCCAGCGCAGGTGCGGGAGGCTGCTGGCCGTCTCGTCGATCACCGGTTTCCAGTCGCGGCAGGTGCCGCACCACTGGGCGCACAGGCTGACGACATGGAGGGGTTCAGCGACCAAGCGGTCCCCTGAGCTGCTGCACGTCCAGCGCGCTGACCGGCGGTGCCTGGTTGCCCCATTGGGTGCGCACATAGGTCAGCACGTCGGCCAGTTCCTGGTCGTTGAGCTGCAGCACGAACGGGGGCATGCCGAAGGGGCGCGGATGACCCTCGGTGGCCGGGCCGAAGCCGCCGTTGAGGACGATCTGCACCAGGTTGGCGGGGGAGGCCATGGTCACCGCGCGGTTGCCGGCCAGGGCCGGGTAGGCCGTGGTGCCCTGGCTGGTGATGCCTTCGCCCTGGTTGCCGTGGCATTGGGCGCAATGCTGCTCGTAGCGCTTGCCACCCACGCTGAGCGCGCGGCTGTCGGCGGCGGGCGGCTTCTCGCTGCGCGACGCGGGCGGCTTGGGCAACTGCTGGAGGTAGCTGGCCATGGCCCGCAGGTCGGCCGGTGCCCAGTGCTGCGTGCTGTGCTGCACCACCTCGGCCATGGGGCCGGAGACCAGCGCGTCGCGGGCGCGGCCGTCCTTGAACAGGGCGACGATCTCGTCGACGGACCAGTCCTGCAACCCGGCCTCCGCCGGATCGAGCAGCGAGGGGGCGTACCAGCGTTGCATGGGGATCAGCCCGCCGGAGAGGCCGAGCATGTCGCCCTGGCCGCCCAGCGCATCGCGCGGCACATGGCAGGCGCTGCAATGGCCCAGGCCGTTGACGAGGTAGGCGCCGCGCAGCATCTCGGGTGCGCGCGCGGCCGAGGTCGGCGGCTCCTCGGGGCCGGCCTCGAAGTACAGCGTGCGCCAGGCCTTGAGCGCGAGCTGCGTGTTGTAGGGCCAGCGGATGTCGTGCGGCGGCACCGGCGCGTCCACCGGGGGCAGGCTGCGGAAGTAGGCGTAGAGCGCGTCGCTGTCTTCGCGCGTGACCTGGGTGGTGTTGTTGTAAGGGAAGGCCGGGTTGAGCCAGCGGCCGTCCGGGACCCTGGCCATGGTGCATGGCGCGCCAGAAATCGTCGGCGCTCCAGGGGCCCAGGCCACTCTCGCTGGGGGTGAGGTTGCTGCCGTACACGGTGCCGAACGGCGTGGGCAGGGCATAACCGCCGGCGAACGGCTCGCCGCCGCGGGGGGTGTGGCAGGCCTGGCAGTTGCCCAGCACCGAGAGGTAGCGACCCCGCTCGATGGTGTTCGGATCGCGCAGGTCGGGGGCCGCCGCCGCGGGCGACACGGCGATGGGGCGTGCGGGCCAGGCCAGCCAGGCCAGCACGGCCCCGCCGATCAGCAGCAGCACGGCGAACGCGCGCAAGGCGATGCGGCTCATGGGCGGCCTCCCTTGGGCGGCATGGCACTGCCGCATTGCAGGGGCAGGGGCGCAGCACCGGGCGCCACGGCGTGGGTGTTCGCCGGCAGGCGCTGGGTGGAGAGCCAGGCGCTCACGGCCGCGATGTCGCGGATGTCCAGGCGCTGGGCGATGTCGGCCATGCAGTCGGGCGCGTGGGCCTTGCGCTGGCCGGTGCGCCAGGCGCCGAGCTGCGCGTTGAGGTAGTCGCGCGGCAGCCCCAGCAGGCCGGGCGTGGCGGGCTGCACGCCGGTGAGGGCCGCGCCGTGGCAGGCGACGCAGGCGGGCAGGCGGCGCGCGGCATCGCCATGCAGGGCCAGCTGTTCACCGCGCTGCAGTTCCTGCGGCGTGGCTTCCGCCTTGGCCGGCGCGGGGTAGGGCACGTCCATGGCGGCGAAGTGCTCGGCGATCTCCAGCAGGTAGGCGTCGCTCAGCGGGTCCACCATCTGTGTCATGAGGCGGTAGGTGCGCCGGCCATCGCGGAAATGCAGCAACTGGTTGTAGAGGTAGCCCGCCGGCTTGCCCGCCAGGCGCGGGTAGTAGCCATCGGGCGCGGCGCGGCCCTGGTTGCCGTGGCAGGCGGTGCAGGCCACCATGCGCTGGGCCATGGTGTCTTCGAAGGTGGGTGGCTGCGCGGCGGCCGGGAGCCCCACGCAGGCCAGGGCGAGCAGCAGGGAGGGGCGCCAGTGCGGTGGCAAGGTCAAGCGGGAGAACAGGGTCATGTCGTGGGGAACGTTGAGGGTGAGAGCGTGGACAGGGCGGTTCGGTTCCAGTCGGTCGGGCAGGGCAGGCCCGGGGCCAGCGCCGCCGCCACGGGGGCCAGGCGCTGGGGCAGGTCGGGGCCGAACAGCCATTCGTCTTCGCGGAAGAACACGTGTTCGAGGCGCAGCGTGCCAGCGAGGGCTTTCGCGGGCCAGTTTGCGCCAGTATCGGGCACGACCGACAGGCCGTCTTCCTCGCTGCGCAGCAGCACCCAGTGGTCCACCGGGCCGTTCAGGCGCACCGGCGCGATCAGGGAGAAGCCGGCCCACTGCAGGTTGGGCACCGGTTGGAGTTCACCGCGCAGCAGCCAGCCCCGGCCGGTGTCGTGCGCGTACAGCGCGTCGAACGAAGGGGCCACGGTGGCCGCCCGCTCGCCGCTCAGGAAGTCGGCCAGCCAGTGCTCGCGCAGGGCGACGTTGGGTGACTGGAGCAGCGCCTCGATGGCCAGGCGCTGGGCCCACAGCAGCCAGGCCGCGGCCGGGTCGTGCCGCGCCAGTTCGGCCGCGCCGGCCGCCAGCGCGGCCAGCCCTTCGCCCGCACCGCCCAGGTGGGCGGGCACGCCGCAGCGCAGCAGGCCGCTGTCCACCACCTCGCGCAGCGCGTCGAGGCCGGGTGGGGCCGGTGGTGGTTTCGTGGGTTCCAGGGACATGCCGCCATCGTGGCCCATGCTCATCTGATTCGCAAGATGCAGTTTTATTGAAAAAATACCAGATCAGAAGCGCCTGCTGATCTGTTCTGATCCGCTTGCATTGCGCCGCATCTGAGCCGTGGCAGATGCGGCGCACCGGGCGATACTGGCCCGATGATGTTCCCATTCCCTGATGATCTTGGGCCGCGCGCCAGGCGCGTGGCTGGGTGTGTGGCCGCCGCTGCGCTGCTGGCCGGCCTGCAGTGGCTGGGCGACGCCCTGGTGGCCTTGCTGGGTTGGCCCTTGCCCGGTTCGTTGCTGGGCTTGCTGATGCTGCTGGGCCTGCTGGCGCTGCGCGGTGGCGTGCCGCGCGGCCTGGACGAGGTCACCGCGCCGCTGCTGCGCCACCTGATGCTGTTCCTGATCCCCTCGGTCGCGGCCGTCGGGCTGTACGGCCACCTGCTGTGGCAGCACGCGGCGCTGTTCGCGCTGGCGGCCACGCTGGTGACGGCGTGCACCCTTGCTGTCACCGGCTGGACCCTGCACCGGCTGATGCGCCGGCGGCAACCGTGAGCGCGGCCGTGCTCTGGACGCTGGTGACGCTCGCGGCCTACGCGGCGGCGCTGTGGCTGTACCGGCGCAGCGGCCACCACCTGCTGTGTCTGCCGGTGCTCACTGGCACGGCCCTGGTGCTGGGCGCGCTGGCGCTGGCGGGCACGGGCTATCCCGTTTACGCCGAGGGCACCCGCCTGCTGCGCTGGCTCACCGGGCCGGCCATCATCGCGCTGGCCGTGCCGCTGTACCAGCAGGCTGCGCTGTTGCGGCGCATGGCGCTGCCGCTGCTGGGCGCCTTGCTGGCCGGGTGCCTGGCCTCGGTGCTGGGCACGCTGCTGCTGGCCCAGGGCCTGGGCTCGCCGATGCCTTTTGCGCTGTCGATCGCTCCCAAGGCCGCGACCATGCCGATCGCCATGCAGGCGGCGGAGCGGGCCGGCGGTCTGCCCGCGGTCGCGGCCCTGGCCGTGGTGCGCAGCCGGCGTGTTGGGCACCCTGTTCGCGGGCCCGGTGCTGCGGTTGCTGCGGCTGGACGATGCGACCACGCGCAGCTTCGCGCTGGGCCTGGTGGCGCACGCCATCGGCACCGCGCGCGCCCTGCAGACGCACCCCGGCAGCGTGGCCTTCGCCGCGCTGGCGATGGGCCTGAACGGCGTGTGCACCGCACTGGTGATCGCGCTGCTGGCGCGCTGGTTGTGACAGACCCGACGATGCGGCCGCTAAGATCGGCCGACCCCCTTCACGATGCCGATCCGATGAGTGGCGCCCGCCTCACCCGCTACCAGCAACTGGCCGAAGAAATCGCCGATGGCATCCGCGCCGGCCTGCTGCGCCCCGGCGAGCGCCTGCCCTCGGTGCGCCAGACCTGCGAGCAGCGCGGCGTGAGCCCGTCCACCGTGTTCCAGGCCTATGGGCAGCTGGAGTCGCAGGGGCTGGTGGAGGCGCGGGCCCGGTCGGGCTTCTTCGTGCGCGCGACGCGCCGCCCCGCGCGCTCCGCACCGCAGGCCGCACGGCCCAGTGGCGAGGCCACGCCGGTGGCCATCAGCGAACTGGTGTTCGAGCTGCTGGGCTCCACGCGCGACGCCGACGTGGTGCCGCTGGGCTCGGCCTTTCCGGCGCCGCACCTGTTCCCCTTCGACGCGCTGGCGCGCAGCGGCGCGCGCGCCATGCGCCGGCTGCCGGCGGCCCGCATCACCGGCGCGCTGACCGCGGGCGACGTGGGCCTGCGCCAGGCGGTGCGGCGGCGCTACGCGCTGCACGGCGTGCCGCTGGCCGAGGACGAACTGGTCATCACCAATGGCGCCATGGAAGCGCTCAACCTGTGCCTGCAGGCGGTGACCCAGCCCGGCGACGTGGTGGTGGTGGAGTCACCCACCTTCTACGCCGCGCTGCAGGCGCTCGAGCGCCTGCACCTCAAGGCGGTGGAGGTCGCCACCGATCCGCGCGAAGGCGTGGACCTGGACGCCCTGGCCGCGCTGCTGGAGCGCCAGTCGGTGGCGGCATGCTGGTTCATGCCCAGCTTCCAGAATCCGCTGGGCGCGCTGATGCCCCCCGAGCGCAAGCAGGCGCTGGTGGCCCTGCTGGCGCGCCACCGCGTGCCGCTGATCGAGGACGACGTGTACGGCGAGCTGCACGCCGGGGCGCGCCGCCCGCCGCCGGCCAAGGCCTTCGACCGCGAAGGCGGTGTGCTGCACTGCTCGTCGTTTTCCAAGTGCCTCGCGCCGGGCTACCGCGTGGGCTGGGCCGCGGCCGGGCGCTACGCCGGGGCGGTGGAGCGACTGAAGATGTCGAGCTCGCTGCGCCACCGCCATCCCGCCCCAGCTCGCGCTGGTGGACTACCTCGCGCAGGGCGGCTACGACCGCCACCTGCGCCGCTTGCGCGAGGCGCTCGCGGGCCAGCAGCAGCACGCGCTGCGCCTGGTGGAGCGCCACTTTCCGGCCGGCACGCGCGTCACGCGCCCGCTGGGCGGCTACTTTCTCTGGCTGGAGCTGCCGCCCACGGTGGACGCGCTCGCGCTGCACCACCGCGCGCGAGAACGCAACATCAGCACCGCGCCGGGTGTGCTGTTTTCGGCCGACCGGCGCTTCACGCACCACCTGCGGCTCAACGTCGGCCACCCCGGCGATCCCCGTTTCGATGCGGCGCTGCGCCTGCTGGGCGAGCTGGCGCAAACCGCCTGAGGACGGCCAGCGTCGATAATCCCCGGATGTCTTCCCCCAAAGTGCTGTTCGGCTTTCACGCCGTGGGTGTGCGCCTGAAAACCGCGCCGCAATCCATCATCGAGATCTACTACGAGCCGACCCGGCGCGACGCGCGCATGCGCCAGTTCCTGGACAAGGCGCGCGAAGCCAACGCCCGGCTGATCGAGGCCGACGGCCTGCGCATCGCCAAGCTGGCCGGCAGCCATGGGCACCAGGGCGTGGCCGCGCGCGTGGAAGCCGTGGCCCAGGTGCGTTCGCTCGACGACCTGCTCGAACAGCTCGAGCCCACCGGCATCCCGCCGCTGCTGCTGGTGCTCGACGGCATCACCGACCCGCACAACCTGGGTGCCTGCCTTCGCGTGGCCGACGGGGCCGGCGCGCACGCCGTGATCGCGCCCAAGGACCACGCGGCCGGCATCAACGCCACCGTGGCCAAGGTCGGCCAGCGGCGCGGCCGAGACCATGCCGTACTTCATGGTCACCAACCTCGCGCGCACGCTGGGTGAGCTCAAGGAACGCAACATCTGGGTCATCGGCACCAGCGACGACGCACCCAAGACGCTCTACCAAGTCGACCTCAAGGGCCCGGTGGCGCTCGTGCTCGGCGCCGAAGGCGCGGGCATGCGCCAGCTCACGCGCAAGACCTGCGACGAGCTGGTGAGCATCCCCATGGCCGGCGCCGTCGAGAGCCTGAACGTCTCGGTGCGCCAGCGGCGTGTGCCTCTACGAAGCCCTGCGCCAGCGCAGCTGAACACCATGCGGGACACGGTGCGCGGCTGGGTTCGGGACGCGCGCCACATCGCCGTGCTCACCGGCGCGGGCATGAGCGCCGAATCCGGTGTGCCCACCTTTCGCGACGCGCAGACCGGCCTGTGGGCGCATTTCGATCCGCAGGAACTCGCCACCGAGTCGGCCTTCCGGACCCACCCGCAGCGCGTGTGGGACTGGTACGCGCACCGCCGCGAGATGATCCGCGCCGTGTCGCCCAACGCAGGCCATGCGGCGCTGGCGGCTTTCGCGCGGCAGCACCCGGGGCGCCTGACCCTGATCACCCAGAACGTGGACGGACTGCACCAGCGCGCCGGGAACACCGACGCCCTGGCCCTGCACGGCAGCATCGCCGAAGACCGCTGGCTCGATGCGCCGCGCGCCTGCTGCCAGCCCGACGCCATCCAGGCCGGCCATCCGCCGCGCTGCCCGGTGTGCGGCAACCTGCGGCGCCCGGCCGTGGTCTGGTTCGGTGAAAACCTGCCGGCCGATGCGCTCGAAGCCGCCGAACACGCCGCGCGCCACTGCGACCTGATGCTGGTCGTGGGCACCTCCGGCGAGGTCTACCCGGCGGCGGGCCTGGCCTTCACGGCCCACCAGAGCGGCGCGCGGGTGGTCATCGTCAACCCCGAGCCGACCCCGCTGGACGTGGTGGCCGAGACCTGTCTGCGGGAGACGGCGGCGGCGTGCCTGCCGGCCTTGCTGGCCTGAACCGGGTTACGCTGTCGTTCACCCCTCCCACCTCACCCGCACAGGAGACGACCCATGACCCACCCCGTCCTCGACACATGGCACAACCTGGTGCAGACCCGCAACGCCAGAGGCCTGCGCGAGCTGCTGGCCGATGAGGTGGTGTTCCATTCGCCGGTCGTGCACACGCCGCAGGCCGGCAAGGCGGTGACGACGCAGTACCTCGCGGCGGCGTTCCAGGTTTTCTTCAATGCCTCGTTCCGCTACGTGCGCGAGGTCGTCGGGCCGCGCGACGCGGTGCTGGAGTTCCAGGTGGAGATCGACGGCATCACCGTCAACGGCGTGGACATGATCCGCTGGAACGACGAGGGCCGCATCACCGATTTCAAGGTCATGATCCGCCCGCTCAAGGCCATCAACCTGATCCACCAGAAGATGGCGGCGATGCTGCAGGCGAACCAGTAGGCCGGGCCTCAAGGGGCGAGCTCGGCGAGGTCTCCCGTTGCCAGCCAGCGCAGCACCTGATCTCTGTGGCCGTCGAGCACCGGTGCCGGGCCGCTGTGCGGCGCAATGCCGCCGGAGAATTTCACAGGGAAGTCCACGACGCGGCTGCCACCATCGTCGCAGGGGCGCGACACGCCGCGCGCCACGACGTGCGGATCGTCCAGCAGCTCGTCGTATGCCAGCACCGGTGACCAGGGGATGTCGCGGGTGCCGAACTGTTCCGCCCACTGCCCCAGGGTCTTCGTGGCGAAGAGCGCTTTCAACAGGCCGTTGAGTCGGCGTTTGTGGCGAAGCCTGTCGGGCCTCGAGGCAAAGTCCGCGGCGCCCAGGGCAGGGCAGTCCGGCGCCAGGGCGTCGCGCAGGTTGTCCCAGAACTTCTCCTCCAGGATGCCGAGCGCGATGAAGCGGCCGTCCGCGGTGGCGAAGAGGTCGTTGTCGGGCATCACATGGCCCATCTTCTCGATGTCCTTGCCGGTTTTGCGCACCATGCTGTCGATGCCTGGGATGGTCCAGGCGGTCATGGCGTCGTGCAGCGACACGTCCAGGTGCTGGCCCTGGCCGCTCAGGCGCGCCGTCATCATCGCCACCACCAGCGACAAGGCCGCGTACATCGAACCGCAGTAGTCCGACAGGCGCACGTTGGGCCGCCCGGTGTGGTTGTCCACCTGCGAGGGCACGGCCCAGTAGCCGGCCAGCGCCAGGTAGTTCAGGTCGTGCCCCGCGCGCTGCGCATAGGGGCCGGTCTGGCCGAAGCCCGAGATCGAGCACAGCACCAGGGCCGGGTTCATTTCGCGCAAGGCCTCATAGCCCACGCCCAGGCGGTCCATCACGCCGGGGCGAAACCCTTCGATCAAGGCTTGGCTGCGCCGCGCCAGGCCCTTGAGCACGGCCTGGTCATCCGCATTTTTCAGGTCCAGCGCGATGGAGAGCTTGCCCCGGTTGTACTTGGCGAAGGTGTCGGCACCCAGCGCGCGGCCCGAATCGCCGCCCTGCGGGCGCTCGACCTTGATGACGGTGGCGCCCAGTTGCTGCAGCAACATGGCGGTGTGAGGGCCCGGGTGGAGCTGGCCGAGGTCGAGCACGACCTGGCCCGTCAGGCAGGTGGGAGGGACAGCGGTGTTCATGCCAGGATCGCTTTCGCGATGGTGTTGCGCTGGATCTCGCTGGTGCCGGTGAGGATGCGGTACAGCCGCAGCCGGCGAAAGGCGAACTCCACCGGGTGGTTCTTGGTGACGCCCACGTTGCCGTGGATCTGCACCGCCTTGTCGGCGATCTCGAAACACTTCTCCGACACGAAGAGCTTGCACATCGCGCCCTCCATGCGCACGTCGCCGCCTTCGTCGGCCTTCTGTGCCGCGGCCAGCACCATGCCTTCGCAGGCGTACAGCCCGGTCGCCATGTCGGCGAGCATGTGCTGGATGGCCTGGAAGCGGCTGATGGGGCCGCCGAACTGGCGGCGTTGCTGGGCGTATTCGAGCGAGAGGCGCAGGCACAGGCGCGCCAGGCCGATCATGTTGGGGCAGTGCAGCAGGCGGTTGACGTTGACGCGCGCCATCGCGATCTTGAAACCACCGCCTTCTTCACCGATCAGGTTGGCGCGCGGCACCCGCACCTGGTCGAAATGGATGTCGGCATCGACATGCTGGCCCGTCATCGGCAGGTAGTCGTAGGTGAGCGAGACGCCGAGTGCGTCGAGGTCGACCAGGATGGCCGAGATGCCCTGGGCGCCGGCGTCCGGGTCGGTCACGCACATCACCACGGCGAAGTCGGCGAACGCGGACGCGGTGATGTAGTGCTTGTGCCCCGTGATGATGTAGTCGTCGCCGTCGCGCACGGCGCGGGTCTGGATGCTGGCGGCGTCGGAGCCGGACTGGGTTTCCGTCATCGCGAAACAGGCGCCTTTTTCGCCGCGCGCCACCGGCAGCATGTAGTGCTCCAGCTGGTAGGGCGAGGCGTACTTCACGAGGTTGCCGATGCGCGAGGGGCCGCCCCAGTCACCCAGGACGTGAGGGAAGAGCACGGCGCCCGAGGCCGCCACGTCGGCCTTGAGGATGGCCAGATCGCGCACGCTCAGACCCAGGCCGCCCAGCTCCGGCGGCAACTGCAGCCCATAAAATCCGAGTTCGCGCGAGCGCTTCCAGATGGTCTTGGCGAAGTCTCTCGAGAGCTTGTCCTCGTAGGCGATGCCGGCCGATTTTTCGAAGGGGATCAGCTCTTCGTTCAGGTAGGCGTTGAGCCGTTCGCGAAGGCTGGCGAGGTCGGGATAGGTCGCTGTCGTCATGGTGGTGTGCCCGTGAAAAGTGGGTGTCGGGTGGATCATGTCGCGCGGATCGGGCGCGGCGATCCGCAAGTGCCTGGGTTCGATAACCTTCGGGAATAACGTGCGAATCGAAGATCTCAACTACTTCATTGCGGTCGCGGAAACCGGCCATGTGGGGCGCGCTTCGCAGCGGCTGGGCCAGAGCCAGCCGGCGCTGACCAAGGGCATCCAGCGGCTGGAGCGCGAACTCAAGCTGCAGCTGTTCGAGCGCACCGCGCGCGGCATGGAGCTCACCACGGCGGGCACGGCGTTTTTCCAGCGCGCGCGCCATGTGCGGGTGAGCCTGGACGACGCCATCAAGGAGGCCAACGACCTCCACCTGGGCAAGAAGGGCCTGGTGCGCGTGGGCGTGGCACCGACCTACTCGGAGATGTTCTTCGGCCAGGCCTGTGCCGAGCTGCTGCGGCAGCGGCCGGCGGCGCGGGTGCAGGTCATGATCGGCCTGAACGATCAGCTGCTCGCGGCCCTGCAGTTCGGTGACCTGGACATCGCCATCAGCGCGCTGCCCGCGCACGAGACACCGGAGTTCACGCAGCTGCCGCTGTTCCGCGACGACATCCACGTGGTCGCGCGCGCCGATCACCCGATGCTGGAGTCGACCTCCCTCCGGTTGAAGGACCTGGCGGACGCCTCGTGGGTCCTGCCCGGCCGCAACGTCGCGGCCCGGCGGTCCCTGGAAGCGCGCTTCGCCGAGCACGGCCTGCCGGAGCCCAACGTGGTGGTGGAGTCCAACTCGTCGGTCACCGCGCTGGCCAGCGTGGTGCGCACCACCGACCTGTTGAGCGTGATCCCGGCGTCGGTCCTGTCACGGCCCCAGGGGACGGGCCTCAAGCCCCTGGCCTTGGCGCAGGCGGTGTGGCCCCGCACGATCGGCATCTCGATGCGCAAGGCCGCCTACCTTTCTCCGCTGGCCGAGCGCCTGGTCGAGCTGTTGAAGGCGCACGGCCCCGTCTGAGTGGCGCCTCAGTCGGCGGTGATCTTGTTGTCGCGCACGATCTTGCCGTAGGCCTCGACTTCGGACGCGATGAACTTCTGGAACTGTTCGGCGGTGGTGGATTCGATCCGGAACCCCATTTCCTCCATCCGCTGCCGGTTGGCCGGGCTGTCCTGGAAGGCCCGCACCACGCCGTGCCAGCGCGCCACGATCTCGGCCGGCATCTGGCGCTGACCCGCAATCCCCAGCCAGCTGCCGGCGTTGAGTTCCGGGTAGCCCACTTCGGACAGCGCGGGCACGTTGGGCAGGGCGCGTGAACGGCCCTTGCTCGTGACCGCCAGGGCGCGGATGCGGCCCGCGTTCAGGAATTCCTGGGCGGGGGCGATGCCGATGATGCCCAGGTTGACCTGCCCACCGGAGAGGTCGGTCAGCGCGTTGGCGCCGCCCCGGTAGGGGATGTGGGTGATGTCCACGCCGTAGTGCGCCTTGATCATCTCGAAGGTGAGGTGCATCGAGGTGCCCATGCCCGGCGTCGCGTAGTTCAGCTTGCCGGGGTTTTTCTTGGCATAGGCCACCAGCTCGGCCATGCTGTGGATCGGCATGGCGGCGTTCACCAGCACCACGTGGGGCGTGATGCTGACCATGGAGATGGGTGAAAAGTCCTTGGTCACGTCGTAGCCCGGCTTGGCGTAGAGGGACTTCGCGATCGCGTGGTTGCCGCCCAGCACGAGCAAGGTGTAGCCGTCGGGCGCCGCGTTGGCGACCCGCGCCGCGCCGATGTTGCCGCCGCTGCCCGCCACGTTTTCAACCACCACCGGCTGCTGCAGTTCCGTGCTGGCGAACTGCGCCAGCATGCGCGCGACGATGTCGAATTGGCCGCCCGCGCTGAACGGGATGATGAGTTTGATGGGGCGGTCCGGGTAGCGCCCCTGGGCGTGCGCGGGCAGTCCCAGGGCCAGCAGTCCGCCGGCGAGGCCGCCCAGAAGAAGAGTGCGTTTGGTCAGCATGCGTGAGGTCTCCAGAGAATTTTGATCTGGCTCGATTCTCTGGCGCCAGGGCCCATGGCGCGATTCCGCGGCGGGCGATATCGATGCCCCAGCGGCATGAGCGCGGCCATTCCCGGCGGGCATCGGGATCGCTCGGGGCCTTATCGGTCGGGCCTGTGGCCGATCCTACGATCCGTTCACTTTCATTCTTTGCGAGGAATCCCCGTGAACCAAGGCCGATTTTTGACCCGCAGCGCCCGCTACTGGCCGCAGCGCCCCGCCATTCTTTTTCACGACCGGGTGATCACCTACCGCGAACTCGACGAGCGCTCCAGCCGGCTCGCCAACGCGCTGATCGCCCTGGGCGCGCAGAAGGGCGATCGGGTGCTCGTCCAGTCGTTCAACCGCCCGGAGCTGATCGAGTTCGAGTGCGCCATGTACAAGGCCGGTCTGGTGAAGGTTGCCCTCAATGCGCGCCTCTCGCCCGAAGAGATGGTGGAGTCCGCCAACAGCTCGCAGGCGAAGATCATGCTCGTCGGGCCCGAGCACGTGGCTTCGGTGGTGCAGCAGGCCGGCCGGTTGACGGACATCCGCACCCTGGTGGCGCTGGAGAACGGGCCGCAAGGCTTTCTGGACTACGAGGCGCTGCTGGCGGCAGCCTCGCCGGTGTCGCCCGACGTGGAGATGGAGGCCTCCGATCTCGCGGTGCTGCATTTCACCTCGGGCTCGACCGGCAAGGTCAAGGCCTCGATGCAGACGGTGGGCAACCGCCTGGCGTCGCTGCGCAAGGTCGTCATGGGCCGGCTGCGGGCCAAGCCCGGCGACGTGCTGGCGCTGGCCGGGCCCGTCACGCACGCCAGCGGCATGTTCATCCAGCCCTTCCTGTTCCAGGGCGGCACCATCCTGCTGCACGACCGCTTCGATGCCGAGGTGTTCATGGCCTCCGTGCAAAAGCACCGCGTGACCGCCTGCTTCCTGGTGCCGACCATGATCAACATGATCCTCGCGCACCCGCGCCTGAAGGCGTTCGACCTCAGCTCGCTGCGCGATGTCACCTACGGCTCGGCCCCGATCGCGCCCTCGCGCATCAAGGAGGCGTGGAAGGCCTTCGGGCCGGTCCTGTCGCAAGGTTATGGCGCGGGCGAGACCACGGGCGGGCTGGTGATCCTGACGGCGGAGGACCACCGCATCGCGATCGAAGAAGGCCGCGAAGAACTGCTGCTCTCCTGTGGCCGCGCGTTCGGTGAATCCCGTGTGCGCCTGGTGGACGACGCCGGTCAGGAGGTGCCGCTGGGCGAGGTTGGCGAGATCGTGATCCAGGGCCCCGATGTGTTCGCCGGCTACTGGCGCGAGCCCGAGATCACCGCCGACACCTTGAAGAACGGGTGGCTGCACACCGGGGACCTGGCCCGCATGGACGAACTCGGCTACCTCTCGATCGTCGATCGCAAGAAGGAGATGATCATCTCCGGCGGCTTCAACGTGTACCCCAGTGAAGTGGAGCTGGCCTTGTACCGGCACCCCGCGGTCTACGAAGTCTGCGTGGTGGGGGTGCCCGATGCCACCTGGGGCGAAGCGATCAAGGCGGTGGTCGTCAAGCGCGAGGGGCACGAGGTGACCGCCGACGAGCTGGTGGACCACTGCCGCCAGTTCCTGGCGGACTTCAAGAAGCCCCGTTCGGTCGACTTCGTGTCGGAGCTGCCCAAGAACGCGAACGGCAAGCTCTCGCGCAAGGAGCTGAAGGAGCGCTACTGGGATGGGCAGGCCCGGCGCGTCGCGTGATGCCGGCCGCGCAGATCGAGCGCGTGGCCGCGCTGGCCGAGCGCCACACGGTGGACGCCCTGGGCGTGCGCGTGTGCTGGCGCCGCTTCGGTCGCGGCGGCCCGCCGCTGGTCCTGCTGCATGGCGGATATGGGAACTGGATGCACTGGATCCGCAATGTGGAGGCGCTGTCGGCGGCGCACGAGCTGTGGGTGCCCGACATGCCGGGCTTCGGCGAATCCGGCGCCTTGCCGCCCGAGGTGCCGAGGGCCGCACGGCTGGAGGCGCTGGTGGTGCACCTGACGGCCGCCCTGGACGCCTTGCTCGGGCCGGAGGCCCGGTTCGGTCTCGCGGGGTTTTCGTTCGGGTCGCTGGTGCGCATGGGCGTGGCCGAGCGCACCGGGCGGGTCCGGCGCCTGGCGCTGGTGGGGCCAGCGGGCCATGGGTCCGGGCGCCAGCGCGAGATCAGGCTCGTGGACTGGCGCCAGGCGGACGGCGCGGCGCGCACCCGCGACCTGCTTTGGCGCAATCTGGCCGAACTCATGATCGCCCCGGCCAGCGACATCGACGCGATGGCCCTGGACATCCACGAGCGCGCCTGCAGGGCCGCGCGCTTTCAGAGCCGGCACTTCTCGCAGTCGGCGCACCTGCCCACCGCTCTGGCGGCCTTCGATGCGCCGGTGCTCGGCGTCTGGGGACGGAGGACGCGACCGGCCTGGCCGAGCGCGTGGCATCGACCCTGGGCCTGGGCACGGCCGAACGGCCCTGGGCCGTGGTGGAAGGGGCGGGCCACTGGGTGCAATACCAGCGGCCCGATGAGGTCAACGACCTGCTGCTGAACTGGTTTGCGCCTTCAGACCAGGCCTAGCGCGCCCAGCAAGCCGCCCGCGCCGATCATCCACAGCAGGTGCATCTTCGTGCGCCACACCAGCACGGTGGTGACGGCGGTGAGCAGCCACAGCGGCCAGTCGCGCGCGGGGTGCTCGTGCGAGCCGGTGAGCAGCCAGCCGGTGGCGATCAGCAGCGCGATCACGATCGGGGCCATGCCGGTCTTGAAGGCGCGCACCGCGCGCAGCTCGCGGTTCTGGTGCGCCCAGCGCGTGGCGGTGTAGGTCAGCACCGACGAAGGCAGCAGGATCGCCACCATGGTGACCAGCACGCCGAACAGGCCGAGGGCCCAGGCCAGCCAGCCGGCCGACGGGCCACCGCCCGCGTTGAGGCCCACGTTCCAGCCCAGCACGGCGACGAACAGCACGTTCGGTCCGGGCGCGGCCTGCGAGATGGCGATGGACGAGGTGAACTGCGCCTCGCTCAGCCAGCCGTTCTGCAGGACGAGGTAGCGGTGCATGTCGGGCGCGGTGGTGATCGCGCCGCCCACGGCCAGCAGCGAGAGCGAGGCAAAGTGGGTGAAGAGGTCGAGCCAGTTGGCCGGGGTGGGCAGCATCATGCTCAGGCGTCTCCCTTCCTGGCGCGGTCGGCGTCGACGTCGCTCAACACCCGGTAGGCCCACAGGCAGGCCCCCCCGCCGATGCTGAGCAGCACCCACAGCAGGGGCCAGCGCAGCAGCCCGATGGCGATGAAGGTGAGCACCGCCAGGAAGACGCACATGCCCATGCCCAGGGCGTTCTTGTTCAGCGCCCCGATGAGTTTGATGCCGGTGGCGGCGACCAGGCCGGCCGCCACCGCGCCCATGCCGCGCAGCGCGTTCTGCGCCACGGCGCTGTCGGCCACGCTGCCGTAGAGCGCGGCCAGCAGCAGCACCAGCACCATGGGCGCGGTCAACATGCCGGCCAGCGCCGCCAGGGCGCCCGGCAGGCCGAAATAGCGCCCGCCGATCATCATGGAGAGGTTGACCACGTTGGGGCCCGGCATGATCTGCGCGACGGCCCAGTCCTCCACGAACTGCTCGCGGCTCATCCAGCGCTTCTTCTCCACCAGCTCGCGCTGCACCACCGCCAGCACACCGCCAAAACCCTGCAGGGCCAACCAGGTGAAGGAGACGAACAGGTCGGTTTTCGACTGCGGGTGCTGGAGAGGGAGGGTGTCGGGGGCGGTCTGGGCGGGCGGCATGCCCGGATTATCGGGCCGCGGTGGCCCGGGCCAGGGGCAGGCAGATGTCGGTGAGCAGGTCGGCCGGCGCGGTGTCGCGCGGGTTGTTGAGGTACTCCTCGAACACCGGCGCGTCGCCCACCTCGTGGCCGCTGTTCACGAGCCAGTGGCCGTACAGCCACTGGTAGGCCGCGCGCATGGTGGCGTAGGGCCCGCGGTGGCGCAGCACGGCGCAGGGTCCGCCACCCACCTCGAAGGCGACGAGGGGCGGCACCACCTCGGCGCTGTCGGGCACGGACAGGCCGGCGCGCGAGCACAGCTGGCGCTCGGGCACCGAGGACGGGTCGTCGAAATACTCGGCGATCCAGCGCGAGGCTGGCCCCACCTGGCCGCGCGCGGCCAGTTGCACGTAGCTGCGCTCGAACGCCTTGCCGATGGCGATGTACGAGCCCTTGTGGTCCAGGCCGGCCAGGCGCACGCGCGGGATCTCCCGCACGCTCACCTCGTAGCCCGCGGGCGCGGCGCTCGCCGCCTGCGCCGTGCGAAAGGCCACGTGGTTGCCATGCTGGCGGTACTGCAGCGGGCTCATGCCGTAGGCCGTGCGGAAGGCGCGCGCGAAGGACTGGGCATTGGGGTAGCCGCAGCGGCGCGCGAGCTGCTCCACCGGCAGGCTGGTGTTGGCCAGGTAGCCCGTGGCCCAGTGCAGGCGCAGCCGCCGAACGGTGACCGCGATGGTCTCGCCGTGCAGCGCGTGGTAGACGCGGTGCCAGTGGTAGGGCGAGAGGTGCGCCACCTCGGCCAGCCGGTGCAGGTCGAGCGGCTCGTCCAGGTGGTCGTGCAGGTAGGCGATCACGCGGCCCAGGCGCTGCTGGTAGTCGGTCCAGCCGTGGCCCGGGTTCATGCGTTGGCGCCGTGCCGCAGGCCGATGAGGATGTCGATCTGCCCGTCGGCGCGGTAGCGTTCGCAGTCGGCCACGTAGGCCTTGGGCAGGTCGTCGCGCTGCCAGACCGCCTGCCACGCGGGGCCCACCTGGTCGAAGCGGCCCTGGGGCACGGGGAAGACCGCGCGCGGCGAGGCCGGCAGCACGGCGTGGCTCATGCCGGGTGGCACGGCCTGCGTGCTGCTCACCGGCGCGCCGATGATGAGCGAATAGACGCCCTCGTTGTTCACGCCCGCGTTCTCGAAGTGCGTGTAGACCGCGTACACCTCGTCGGAGAGCTTGCCCGGGATGCGCGCGAGCACGCCTTCCTCGGTGAAGCGCTGCCAGTGCGGCGGGATGGTCCGCATGGCCTCGTGGTTGTCGGTCCTGAGTTCGATGCCGATGATGCGCACGGCGCGGTCTTGCTGTTCGAGGTGCATGGAAGGCTCCTGAAAGGGATCGGGGTCGAGGCCTTCAATCTAGCCGCGCCGGGCTGACATTTCTTGCGGAGTTGCGCCGCAGGCCCTCACAGCGTCAATTCCCAGGTCTCGCCCACCAGGTCCTTGCCATAGCCGTGGTGCGCCTCGCTGTGCACCAGCGTGAAGCCGCGCCTGGCATAGATGGCGCGCGCGGCGCTCAGGATGCTGTTGGTCCACAGCACCATTTTGCGGTAGCCCTTGGCGCGCGCGAAGGCCAGGCATTCGTCGGTGAGGCGCCCGCCCAGGCCCAGGCCGCGCGCGGCGGGGCTCAGGATGAGCAGGCGCAGCTGGGCCTCGGTCTCGCTCTTGCGCACCACGAAGACCGAACCCACGCGCTCGCCGTCGAGCTCGGCGATCCAGCCGCGTTCCCAGGCCGGGTCGTGCCGGCGGATCATGCCCGCCGCGATCTCGGCGACCAGGGCCTCGAACTCGCTGTTCCAGCCGTACTCGCGGGCGTAGATCTCGCCGTGCTGCTGCACCACCCAGCCCATGTCGCCGGGGCGCACGTCGCGCAGCACGGCGGTGCGGGCGGCGGGGGCGCTGCCGGCGTCGAGCAGGCCTTGCGCGCGCGCGAGCGCGGCCATGAGCGCCTGGCGCTGATCGGGCGCCAGCGGGGCCAGCAGGTGGGCGGCCTCGTCGCGCGAACGTTGCTGCAGGGGCTCGAAGGCGGTGCGGCCCTCGGCGGTCAGGCTCAGCGCGTGCTGCCGGGCGTCGTTGGGCAGCGGGGTGCGCGTGATCCAGCCGGCGCTGGTGAAGCGGCGCACGATGCGGCTGAGGTAACCGGCGTCGAGCACCAGTCGGCGCCCGAGCTCGCTGGCGGTGCAGGGCGCGTGGTGCGCCAGCTCGTAAAGCACGCGCACCTCGGTGAGCGAGAACGCGCTGCCCAGGTAGGGGTCGAGCAGGCCGGTGCGCTGGGTGTAGAAGCGGTTGAAGGCGCGCAGCGCGCGCACCTGGGCGGGGTCAACGGGGGATGTCATGCCCCCGATTCTGGTTCAGTTATTTGACTTTGGCAAGAAACTATTTGACGGTGGCAATATCAACCCCGCTGCAGCATCTCCCGCACGCGCTCCCGGGTGAGCGGCTTGGTGACGAAGCCCTGGATCACCGGCATGCCGCTGGCGCGCAGGCGGTCCTGCGGTGCGTCGGACGAGGTGAGCATCATCACCAGCATGGTGGGTTTGTCCTGCAGCAGCGGCTGGGCCTGGCGCGCGAACTCGAAGCCGTCCATCTGCGGCATGTTGATGTCGAGAAACAGGCAGGTGGGCATGGCCAGCGGGTCGCTGCGCAGGAAGTCCAGCGCCTCGGCGCCGCTTTCGAACACCCGCACCTCGCCGGTGAAGCCGGCGCGGCGGATCATGATCTCGTGGTAGACGTTGTCGGCCTCGTTGTCGTCGACCAGGATGAAACGTTGTGGAATGGTCATGGGGCGCCTCGGGACGGCGTGCCGTGCGGCACCGGCAGGTGCAGCGTGAAGCGGCTGCCTTCACCCGGCACCGACTGCACCGAGAGGTGGCCGCCGTGCAGCGCCGCGATGCGCCGGCAGATCGGCAGGCCCAGGCCCGAGCCGGCGTGCGTCTTGCGCGGGTGCAGGCGCTTGAACATGTCGAAGATGCTGGCCTGATGCTCGGGGGCGATGCCCAGGCCGTTGTCGAGCACGTGGATCTGGTCGAAGCCATGCTCGCGCGTGGCGCTCACGCGCACGTGCGGCGGCACGCCGGGCCGCGCGAAGGCCAGGCCGTTGGCCACCAGGTTCTGCAGCGCGATGCGAAGCAGGGACGGATCGGCCTGCACGGTGGGCAGCGAATCGCATTGCAGTTGGCCCTGGGTCTTCGTCAGCGCGTCGCCGAGGTCGTCGCCCACCTGGCCGACCAGCACGGTCACGTCCACCGGCCCGCTGTCGAGCGGGTGGCGGTCCAGGCGCACGTACTTCAGCAGGCTGTCCAGCAGGCAGGCCATGTGCTGGCCGCCCGTGCGCACGAAGCCCAGGTAGCGCCGCGCATCGGGCGAGAGTTCGTGCTGGTGGTCGGCCTCCAGCAGCGAGGTGAAGTTGTTGATGGCGTTGATGGGCTCGCGCAGGTCGTGCGACAGGATGTGGATGAAGCGCTCCTGCTCCAGCGTCTTCTTCTCGAGCTGGACGATGGTTTCGCCGAGCTGGCGTTCCTTGTTCTTGAGTTCCTGGATGTCGCGCCCGCGCATGACCACGCCGCTGACCTTCCCGTCCGCGCCGCGCACGGGCAGCAGGGCGATCTCCATGTGGCGGTTGCCGGCGACCTTGAAATGCGAGACGCGCTGGTAGATCACGGTCTCGCCGGCCATGGCGCGCGCCATCTTGGAGCCGACCATGTTGTTGTAGGTCGCCTCACCCAGGCGGTCCTTCACGGCCACCCCGATGACTTCGCTGCGCGTGCTGCCGATGTAGTTCAGGTAGGTCTGGTTGACGTGGCGGTAGACGCCGTCGGCATCGATGTAGGCCTGCAGGTCCAGCCCGGCGGCGGCCATCGCGGTGAGCTCCTCGTGCGCCTGCTGGGCCTCGTTGGCGGAGCGCCGGGTCTCGAGCTGGCGCGCCCGCTCGTGTTCGAGCAGCGTGGCAACCAGGGCCGAGAGGCGGCTCAGGGCGCTGAGTTGCACCGAATGCAGCGTGCGCGCCATCTGGTCGATGACGCACACCGTGCCCAGCGCGAAGCCGTCGCTGGTGACGATGGGCGCACCGGCGTAGAAACGCACGTTGGTCGGGCCGGTCACCAGCGGGTTGCATTGGAAGCGCGTGTCCTGGCTCATGTCCTCGACCACCATGACGTGCTCCGGGTCGAGGATGGCATGAGAGCAGAACGCCACCTCGCGCGGGGTTTCGCTCACGTCAACGCCGACGCGGGACTTGAACCACTGGCGATCGCGGTCGATGAGGGTGATCAACGCCACCGGCGTGCCGCAGATCACCTGCGCCAGGGCGGAGATGTCGTCAAACGCTTTCTGGGGCAGGGTGTCGAGCACGCCCAGGCCCCGCAACCGGGCCAGGCGTTGTTCCTCGTTGGAGGGAAGGGGAGCAGTCTGCATGCGGGCCGGAACGGAACGGGACGGAGCGAGGCCCCGATGATTGCATACCCGCCAGGGATGTGAGCCGCCGGCAGGCGGCCTGCGGCGGCACTGGGGCAGTCCCGCACGTGATTTCGTCACGTTCCTGACGCAATTCGCCGCCAGACCAAAAAAACCAGGCGAACGGCGCCAGCCTCCAGAGCACGTGGCGGCGCAGGGCGGCTCCTCTACACCGACATGCCGCCCGAGACCTCGATCACGGCGCCGTTGATGTAGCTGGCTTCGTCGCTGGCCAGGAAGGCGTAGACGTTGGCGATCTCCTCCGGCCGGCCCAGGCGGTGCAGCGGCACGCGGTGCTCCATCTCGGCGATGACCTTGGCCGGGATGGTGTCCAGGATGGGCGTGGCGATGAAGCCGGGTGCCACCGCGTTCACGCGCACGCCCTTGGGGCCGAGTTCGCGGCTCCAGGTCTTGGTGAAGCCGATCACGCCGAACTTGCTCGCGGCGTAGTTGGTCTGCCCGAAGTTGCCATAGATGCCGACCACCGACGAGGCGTTGAGGATCACGCCACTGCCTTGCGCGGTCATGGTGTCGGCCACGGCCTGCGCGCAATGGAACACGCCGCGCAGGTTGACGTCGATCACGCGGTCGAACTGCTCGAGCGTCATCTTCTGCAGGCGCGCGTCCTGCGTGATGCCGGCGTTGTTCACCAACACGTCGATGCGGCCGAAGCGCGCCTTCACCTGGGCCACCACCGCGTCGACCATCTCGCGCTGGGTCACGTCCATCACCAAGCCCAGGGCGGTGGCGCCCAGCGCCTCGCACTGCCGCACGGCGCTGTCCACCGCGGCCTGCTTCACGTCGCACACGATGACGGTGGCGCCTTCCTGCGCGAACTTGAGCGCGGTGGCCAGGCCGATGCCTTGCGCCGCACCGGTGATGAGGCTGACTTTTCCTTCGAGTCGTTTCATGGGGAAGAGGGGGAGGGTGGTTCAAAAAAACGCCGGCGGGGTGGCCGCCGGCGCGTGGGAGCGGACGTGTTCAGTACACCGGCTGGTGCTGGCGGATCGCGTTCTTCGCCGCCTCGTCGAGCGCGAAGCCCGCGCCGTGGCGCGCCGCCAGCTCGGCGCAGCGCCGTTCGAAGGCCTCGATGCCCATGCCGTAGATGAACTGCAGCGCACCGCCCGTCCAGGCCGGGAAGCCGATGCCGAAGATCGAGCCGATGTTGCCGTCGTGCACGGTGGTGAGCACGCCTTCGGCGAGGCAACGCGCGGTCTCCACCGACTGGCGGTAGATCAGGCGGTCCTTGACGTCCTGCAGGTCCCAGGCGGCGCCGGGCTTCTCGAAGCGCGCCTTGAGTTCGGGCCAGAGCTGCTTCTTCTGGCCCGCGGGGTAGTCGTAGAAGCCGCCGCCGGCGGCGCGGCCCGGCCGCTTGAATTCCTTGACCATGCGCTCGACCAGCAGCTCGCCCGGCGTGGCGGCGTAGCGGCGGCCTTCCTTCTCGAAATCGGCGCGGGTCTGGTCCATCACGTGCACCGAGAGCGAGAGCGCGGTCTCATCCAGCACGGCCAGCGGCCCCACCGGCATGCCCGCCTGCATGGCGGCGTTCTCGATCACCGGCGCCGGAATGCCTTCGCCCAGCATGGCCGCGCCTTCCATCACGAAGGTGCCGAAGGTGCGGCTGGTGTAGAAGCCGCGCGAGTCGTTCACCACGATGGGCAGCTTGCCCAGGGCCTGCACGTAGTCGAAGGCGCGCGCGATGGTCTCGTCGTCGGTCTCCTTGCCGCGGATGATCTCCACCAGCTTCATCTTGTCCACCGGGCTGAAGAAGTGGATGCCGACGAAGCGCTGCGGCCGGCTGCTGGCCTGTGCCAGGCCGGAGATGGGCAGGGTGGAGGTGTTGCTCGCGAAGAAGCCGCCGGCGGCCAGCATGGGCTCGGTTTCCTTGGTGACGGCGGCCTTGACCTCGCGGTTCTCGAACACCGCCTCGATGATCAGGTCGCAGCCCTTGAGGTCGCTAGGGTGGTCGGTGGGCAGGATGTGGTCGAGCAGCTCGCGCTGGTCGTAGGGGCTCATGCGGCCCTGGTCCACGCGGGTCTGGGTGAGCTTGAAGCTGTAGGACTTGCCGCGCTCGGCGGTTTCGATGCTCACGTCCTCCAGCACGGTGCGGATGCCCCGGCTGGCCTGCACGTAGGCGATGCCCGCGCCCATCATGCCGGCACCGAGCACGCCCACCTTCTTCGGCTTGTAGCGCGAGATCCCCTTGGGACGCGACTGGCCGCTCTTGATCGCGTTGAGGTTGAAGAAGAACGTGTTGATCATGTTCTTCGCCACCGGGCTCACGATGAGCTTCGCGAGGTAGCGGCTCTCGATGCGCAGCGCGGTGTCGAAGTCCACCATGGCGCCTTCGGCCATGGCGGCGAGCGCCGCCTCGGGCGCCGGGTAGAGCCCGCGCGTCTTCTGCTTGAGCATGGCCGGCGCCACGGTGAGCATGCCGGCGACCTTGGGGCTGCTCGGCGTGCCGCCGGGAATCTTGTGGTTCTTGTCGTCCCAGGGCTGGCGCGACTGCGGGTGCGCCGCGATCCAGTCCAGCGCGGCGTTGCGCAGCGCATGGGCCACGTCGCCCTCGGGCGAGACGAGTTCGTGCACCAGACCGAGCTCCTGCGCTTCGCGCGGGTTGAACAGCTTGCTCTCCAGGATGTAGGGCTGCGCGCCCATCAGGCCGAGCAGGCGCACCATCTTCGTGATGCCGCTGGCGCCGGGGATGAGGCCCAGCGTGATCTCGGGCAGGCCGAGCTGGATCTTGGGATCGTTCACCGCGATGCGGTGGTGGCCCACGAGCGCCACCTCCCAGCCACCGCCCAGCGCCGTGCCGTTGATGCAGCTCACCACCGGCACGCCCAGCGTCTCCAGCGTGCGGAAGTTCTTCTTGGTCTGCTCGATCTCGGCGAACACGCGCGGCGCGTCGCTGGGCTGCAGGCGCATCGTGCCCTTGAGGTCGGCGCCGGCGAAGAAGGTGCTCTTGGCCGAGGCCAGGATGATGCCCTTGATGTCGGCGCAGTCGCGCATCACCTGCGCCGTGACCTCGGTGAGGTCCTGCTGCCAGTCGGCGCACATGGTGTTGACGGGCGAGCCTTCCTCGTCGAAGGTGATGGTGGCGATGCCGTCGGCGAGTTCGTAGCGGATGGTTTTCATGCCTCAGATCCTTTCGACGATCGTGGCGATGCCCATGCCGCCGCCCACGCACAGCGTTGCGCAGGCCGTAGCGCAACTGGCGGCGGTGCAATTCGTCGATCAGCGTGCCCAGGATCATGGCGCCGGTGGCGCCCAGCGGGTGGCCCATGGCAATGGCGCCACCGTTCACGTTCACCTTCTCGTGGGGCACGCCCATCTCCTTCATGAACTTCATGGGCACGGCCGCGAAGGCCTCGTTGACCTCGAACAGGTCGATCTGCTCGATGGTCAGGCCGGCTTTCGCCAGGGCTTTGCGCGCCGCCGGCATGGGGCCGGTCAGCATGATGGTGGGGTCGGCGCCCGAGAGCGCCACCGAGACGATGCGCGCGCGCGGCGTGAGGCCGTGCGCCTTGCCCGCGCTGTCGCTGCCGATCAGCACGGCGGTCGCGCCGTCGACGATGCCCGAGGAGTTGCCCGCGTGATGCACGTGGTGGATGCGCTCGACCTGCGGGTAGCGCTGCAGCGCCACGGCGTCGAAGCCCATGCCGCCGAGGTGTTCGAACGCGGGCTTGAGCGAGGCCAGGCCGTCCATCGTGGTCTGCGGCTTGATGAACTCGTCCTCGTCCAGGATGGTCTGGCCCAGGAAGTCGGTGACGGGCACCACCGAGCCTTTGAAGTACCCGGCTGCGCGCGCCGCCGCCGCGCGCTTCTGCGATTCGAGGGCGAAGGCGTCCACGTCCTCGCGCGTGAAACCTTCGAGCGTGGCGATCAGGTCGGCACCAACGCCCTGCGGCACGAACAGGGTGTCGCTGTTGGTCTGCGGGTCTTGCGCCCAGGCGCCGCCGTCGGAGCCGATGGGCACGCGGCTCATGCTCTCCACGCCGCCGGCCACCACCAGGTCTTCCCAGCCGCTGCGCACCTTCATCGCCGCCATGTTCACCGCCTCGAGGCCGGAAGCGCAGAAGCGGTTGAGCTGCACGCCCGAGCAGCGCCAGTCCCAGCCGGCCTTGAGCGCGGCCACCTTGGCGATCACCGAACCCTGCTCGCCGATGGGCGAGACCACGCCCATGACCACGTCGTCCACCGCGCCGGTGTCGAAGCCATTGCGTTGCTGCAGCTGGGTGAGCACGCCGGCCAGCAGGTCGATCGGCTTGACCTCGTGCAGGCTGCCGTCTTTCTTGCCCTTGCCGCGCGGCGTGCGCACGGCATCGAATACGAATGCTTCGCTCATGGTGTCTCCTGGGGGAAGGCGGATGCCGCGAATCAGTATAGACTTTTGCCAAGCATTTGCTTTCTGTAATTCTTCGCCGCAGTCTGATAGGTGACACCATGATCGAACGCACCCTGTTCAACGCCGACCACGAGGCCTTTCGCGACAGTTTCCGCAAGTTCGTGGAGAAAGAGGTCGCGCCACACCACGAGGCCTGGGAGGAGCAGGGCTACGTGGACCGCGCGGTCTGGAGCAAGGCCGGCGAGAACGGTTTTCTCTGCATGACCTTGCCCGAGGCCTATGGTGGCTCGGAAGCCGACAAGCTCTATTCGGTGGTGCAGATGGAGGAGATCGCGCGCAGCGGCTTCAGCGGGATCGGCTTCGGCCTGCACAGCGAGATCGTGGCGCCGTACATCCTGCACTACGGCACCGAGGAACAGAAGAAAAAATACCTGCCCCGGCTCGCCACGGGCGAGATGGTCGGCGCGATCGCGATGAGCGAGCCCGCCGCCGGCAGCGACCTGCAGGGGGTCAAGAGCACCGCCATCAAGCAGCCTGACGGCAGCTACCTGCTCAACGGCAGCAAGACCTTCATCACCAACGGCTGGCACGCCGACCTCGTGATCGTGGTCGCCAAGACCGACCCGAGCGCGGGCGCCAAGGGCACCAGCCTGCTGCTGGTCGAGCGCGGCATGCCGGGTTTCGAAAAAGGCAAGCGCCTGAAGAAGCTGGGCATGAAGGCGCAGGACACCTCCGAGCTGTTCTTCGACAACGTGAAGGTGCCGGCCGAGAACCTGCTGGGTGGCCCGGCCATGGAAGGCCGGGGCTTCATCTGCCTCATGGAGCAACTGCCCTGGGAGCGGCTGCAGATCGCCATCGGCGCGGTGGCGTCGGCGCAGGCCGCGATCGACTGGACGGTGCAGTACACCAAGGACCGCAAGGTCTTCGGCCAGGCCGTGGCCCAGTACCAGAACACGCGCTACACCCTGGCCGAGTTGCAGACCGAGGTGCAGGTGGCGCGCGTGTTCGTCGACAAGTGCTGCGAGCTCATCGTGGACGGCAAGCTCGACACCGCCACCGCGAGCATCGCCAAGTACTGGTGCTCCGACCTGCAGTGCAAGGTGATGGACGAGTGCCTGCAGCTGCACGGCGGCTACGGCTACATGTGGGAGTACCCCATCACCCGTGCCTACGCCGACGCGCGCGTGCAGCGCATCTACGGCGGCACGAACGAGATCATGAAAGAGGTGATCTCGCGCGGGATGGGGCTGGGCGGGCGCTAGAGCGAGACCGTCTTCTTCAGAGCGATGCCTTCGGGCGCCTCGTGGTCCGCCAGCAGCCAGGCCCGGCTGGGGTGGTCGGCGGCGTCCTGCAGCAACTCGCGCAGGAAGCGGATCGAGGGCGCGTCGAGCGCGGCGAAGGGCTGGTCGATCAGCGTGAGCGGTGTGCCCGACGCGAACGCCGCAGTGAGCCAGACCTTGCGCCGGCTGCCGGTGGAGAGCATGTACATCGGCTTGGCCAGGTGCGGCCCCAGCCCGAAGCCCTGCACCAGTTCGGCCATGGAATCGGCGTCGAAGTTCGGGTAGTGGTGGCTCAGGCTGTCCAGGTAGCCCTTGGCCGCCAGTGCGTCGTGCGCCTCGGTCTGCGGGTCGATCCAGAACACCTGGTGGCGGTAAGCATCGTGGTGCTCATCGAGGTGGATGCCGTGGATCACCAGCGAGCCGGCATCGGCGTTCTGGGCACCTGCCAGCAGCCGCAGCAGGGTGCTCTTGCCGCTGCCGTCGTCGCCACGCACCAGGCTGACGCCGGGCGGGATGTCGAACGACAGCCGATCGAACAGGGGCGGCTCGGCCCAGCCGAAGCGCAGGCCCTTGACCTGCAGGACGGGTTCTTCCGGGTCGGCGTTCATGTCGTCAGTAGCCGATGGAGTAACGCAAGCCGTTGTGGTTGAGCACCGCGCTGCGCTGGCCGATGGTCTCCAGCTTGAAGCCGGGCGAGATTTCCTGGCCCTCCTGCAGCACCTTGCCGTTGACGATCAGCATGCGCAGGGCCGGGTTCTTGGAGTAGGTCGAGCCGCTCACGTTGACGGCCGGCAACTGCGCGCGGGCTTCGGGCGAGAGCTCGGCAAAGCTGCGCACGGGTGCGGCGTTGGCCTCCGGGGGGCTGGCGGCGGCCGGGGCCGCAGGCGGTGCCACGGCGGGCGCCTTGGCCGTCGCGGCGGGGGCTGGCGTGGCCGCCACAGGCGGCGCGTTGGCCGGTGATGACGCGGCAGGGGTGGCGGCCGGCGCGGGCGCCGGCGGGTTGCTGGCCTGGGGCCGCTTGGGTGCGGGTTCCACGCGGGGCGGCGCCAGGATGGGCTGCACCGGTTCGGGCGCGGGCATGGCGGGGCTGGGGGCCGCAGGGACTGGGGTCACGGCGGCCACCGGGGGCGTGGCGGGTGGCGGTGGCACGGCGGATGCCGGCGCTGGTGCGGCGACCGGCGTTTCGTCGGCCTGACCCAGCCACCACCACAGGCCGGCGGCGATCAGCAGCGCGGCCAGCACCGCCCCCGCCACGGCGGCGCGGGAGACGCCGCGACGGCGCACGGGTCTGGCCTTGCGGCTGGGGGGCGGCACGATCTGGCTGTTGAGGCCGGGCACGTGGCCGCGCTCGCGCTCCGCTTCGGCGCGTTGAAGGGCATCGAGGATGTAGGACATCGTGGAATGGCCCTCAGGAGCCGGGGCGCGAGAGCCGGGGCTCGTCCACGCCGCTGGCCAGGTTGACCTGCATGAAGGTGATGGGGCCGGCCAGCCCGGCGGCGTCGATGCCGTTGGCGCGCTGGAAGGCCTGGATGCGGGCGGAGAGCTGGTGGGCCGAAGGCGGCACCTTGCCCGCCGTCTGCAGGCCGGCGATGCGCTCACCCAGCCAGTCAGCGGCCGGGCCGGTGCGGCCGTCCACCAGGCGGGTGGTCTGGCCCGGCGGCGTGCGCCACAGGGTGGCGAAGTCGCCGCGCCAGCTCTCGGCCAGGGCGCTGAGCGGCATGCGCCAGCGCTGGTCGCCCGCCTGCAGCGTGGCGGTGTCGTTGGTGAGCGCGGTCACCAGCGCCAGGCCCGACCCTTGGCCTGCCTGGCGCAGGGTGATGATGCCGGGCCGGTCGAGCTGGCGCAGGCCGTTGAGGGTCATGCGGTCGGTGCGGTAGCACTGCAACTGGGCTTGTTGTGCGGCGGTGCAGGGCTCGCCCGAGGCCAGTGGCTGTCCCCAGAGCGGGCCCAGTTCGCGCCAGGCCTCGGTTTCGTTCTTGAGCAGGGCCGACGCCTCGGGTGGGCCGGGCAAGGGGTCGGGGCGGGGCGCCGCGACAGGCGCCGGTGCGGGCGTGTCGGCCGGGGCTGCTGCGCCGGGCGTTGGCGCGGGTGGGGCGGCCACCGCGGCGGGGGCGGGCAGAGGGGCGGCGGGGGCCGGTGTCGCCGCGGCCGTTCTGGGCGCACTGTGGCTCCAGAACCAGAACAGCGCGCCGGTCACCAGCGCGCCCACCACCAGGCCGATGCCCAGAGTGCCCAGCGGCGAAGCCCAGGCGGCCAGCGGCGCGGCGGCCTGCCCACGGCGGAGCTTGGGCATGGGCGCATCGGTCTCGAACACTTCGCTCGCCGCCTTTTCGACCACGGCGCGCTCCACACGGGCCTGGTGGGTGGCGTAGGCGCCGAGCAGGGCACGGTCGCACAGCAGGTTCACGCGCCGGGGCACGCCCCGCGTGATCTCGTGGATGCGCTGGATCGCCTGGTTGGAGAAGGGCAGTGGCCCGCGCAGACCGGCCACCTGCATGCGGTGCTGGATGTATTGGCGGGTTTCGGCTTCGTTGAGCGTGCCCAGGTGAAAGCGCGCGATCACGCGCTGCGCCAGCTGTTCCAGCTCGGGCCGCGCGAGCACCTCGCGCAGCTCGGGCTGGCCGATCAGGATGACCTGCAGCAGCTTGCGCTCGCTGGTTTCCAGGTTGGTCAGCAGGCGAAGCTGCTCCAGCACGTGGGGCGTGAGGTTCTGCGCTTCGTCGATGATGAGCACGTTGCGCTCGCCCTTGGCGTGGCTTTGCAACAGGTACTCGTTGAGCGGGTCCAGGTAGTCCTTGATCGTGGCCGGGCCGATGCCTTCGTGCTGGACCTCGATGTGGAACTCGCGGCAGATCGTCTTGAGCAGGTCGCCGACCGTGAGCTTGGGGTTGAAGATGTACGCCACCCGGCACTGCTCGGGGATCTGCTCCAGGAAGCAGCGGCAGAATGGTGGTCTTGCCGGCACCGATCTCGCCGCTGAGCAGCACGAAGCCGCCGCCGCCGCGGATGCCATAGAGCAGGTGCGCCAGGGCCTCCCGATGGCGCTCGCTCATGAAGAGGTAGCGCGGGTCGGGCGCGATGGAGAAGGGGTCCTGCTTCAACCCGAAGAATTCGGCGTACATGGCCCCGAGCATAACGGGGCCGCCGAGGGCGGGCAACGACGCCCGGCCGAGCCGGGCCGGGCGTGTGCCGCGGTGCTAGCGGACGGTCAGGCCGCCAGGGCCATGGAGCGCTGCGACGACGAGGCCGGGTACTTCGCGCTGGCCGAGGACGAGCATTCGATGTCGCCGGAGAGCTGGCCGCCTTCCTCGATCACGACCTTGCCGTAGCGGATCTTGCCGGTGACCTTGCCCGTGGCGTAGATCACCAGCTTCTGGCGCACCGTGAGGTTGCCATCGAACACGCCGCGGATTTCGGCGATGTCGATCTCGGCCGAGCCCTTGAATTCGCCCTGTTCCGCGATCTGGATCACGCGCGAATCCATGGTCGCCTCGACCAGGCCTTCCACCACGAGCGTGTCGCAGTCGGTGATCTCCACGCCCTTGAGCTTGATGTTCGGGCCGACGGTGAGCTTGCTGCCGCCTTCGGGGGTGGACGACGAGGCGCTGGCGCTGCTCGTGGCGGCGGGGGTGCGCCAGGTCCAGGTCGGGGGTGGAGGGGGCCGGGGTCTGCGGCTGGGCCTGCGAGGCGCTGGTGCTGCTGCTCGCGGGCTGGCCGTAACGTTGCGTTGGCCATGCCGGTGTTCAGGGTCTTGGGTTGATCGTCTCGTTTGCCAAAATGCAGTGCCATGCCAGCTCCTTCTGTAAATGAAGCGGTCATGCTAAGCGGCAGGCCGATTACATTCTCGGCCGTCCCGTAAGAGGGGTAACGAGATGAACCGTACATGCGGTTTCATTTTTTCGGGGATGACCTCTTGCGGTTTTCCATCTCGCGGATCAAGGCGCGCGCTTCGTCGCCTTCGGGAATCGGCCGGCCGCTGTCGCGCCATTGCACCGCGTCCTTGAAGCCCGCTTCCTGCGCATGACGGCGGAACCACAGGCCCTCGGGGTTGTGGCGCGTGATGCCGTCGAACAGCGTGCGCATCTGCTGCGTCTGTTCCAGGCCCATGGTGAGCATGACCTGGTTCACCACCATCTTGTGCATGGCCAGGTGCGAGCGCGGCACGCCCGCGATGCGCTCGGCCAGTTGCATGGTGGTGGCCTCCAGCTGGTCGGCCGGCACGGCCTCGTTGGCCAGGCCCCAGGCCGCGGCGGTGCGGCCGTCGATCACGTTGCCGGTGAACATCATCTGCTTGGCGCGCGCGGCGCCGAGGCGGTAGGTCCACATCGCGGTGGTGGGACAACCCCAGACGCGCGTGGGCATGTAGCCGATGCGCGCATCATCGGCCATCAGCAGCAGGTCGCAGCACAGCGCGATGTCGCTGCCGCCGGCCACCGCCGCGCCGTGCACCTTGGCGATGGTGGGCTTGGGGCTGCGCCACAGCGCCATGAAGTCTTCGGTGTTGCGCTTCATGAAGGCGTAGTCGTCCATCGGGTCCCAGGGGTGGCGTTCCTGCTGGCAGGGGTGGTCGATTTCGCCCTCGCCGAACATCGAGAGGTCGTAGCCGCCGCAGAAGCCCTTGCCGGCACCTTCGACCACGATCACGTGCACCTCGTCGTCGGCATTGGCCCATTCCACCGCCGCGCGGATCTCGCGCGGCGTTTCGTCGTTGATGGCGTTGAGGCGCTCGGGGCGGTTGAGCAGCAGGCGCGCGACGCGCGGCTGGTTCGCATCCTTCTCGATGCGCAGGGTGTTGAAGCTGGGCATGGTCATGTCTCCTGGGGTTGTTTTCCCCATGATAGGCAGCACCCGGGCCTGCCGCAGTTGCCTCGGAGACAGTGGTATCGATTTCATATGGTTGCGCACGCAACCGAAAATGGATAAAGTTGCGCACGCAACCATATGAACGCCATGAACCCAGAATTGCCTTCTTCCATTCCCGTGCTGATCGCTGGCGGCGGTCCCGTGGGCCTGACCCTTTCGGCCCTGCTCGCGCGAGAGGGCATCGCCCACCTCGTGATCGAAGCCGACGAGGGCTACTGCACCGGCAGCCGCGCCATCTGCATCTCGCGGCGGTCGCAGGAAATCCTGGGCTGGGTGGGTGCCGATGCGCCGCTGGTTGCGCAAGGGCCTGAGCTGGACGGGCGGCCGCAGCCACTGGCGCGACACCGAGGTGCTGCACTTCGAGATGCCCGCCGAACCCAGCCAGCGCTTCGCGCCCATGGTCAACATCCAGCAGTTCCATGTGGAAGCGTTCGCCCACCAGGCCGCCCAGGCACAAGGCGAGGCATCGCGCGTGCTCTGGGCCAGCCGCGTGGTGGCGGTGCGCCCGCAGACCGATGGCGTGCAGGTGGAGGTGGACACGCCGCAGGGGCGGCAGACGGTGCAGGCCGGCTTTGTCGTCGCCTGCGACGGCGGCCGCAGCACGGTGCGCGAGCAGCTCGGCCTGCAGCTCGAAGGCACGCAGTACGACGGCAAGTACGTGATCGTCGACGTGGTGCAGAAGACGCAGCGCCCGGTGGAGCGCCTGGCCTGGTTCGATCCGCCGTCCAACCCCGGCTCCACCATCCTCATGCACCGCCAGCCCGACGACGTCTGGCGCATCGACTACCAGATCCGCGACGACGAAGACCCGGTGGAGGCGGTCAAGCCCGAGAACGTGTTGCCGCGTGTGCGCAGCCACCTGGCCATGATCGGCGAGAACGAGCCCTGGGAACCGTTGTGGATCTCGATCTACAACGCCAAGTGCCTGACGCTGCCGAGCTACCGCCAGGGCCGTGTGTTCTTCGCCGGCGATGCCGCGCACCTGGTGCCCATCTTCGGTGTGCGAGGACTCAATTCAGGCCTGGACGATGCGGCCAACCTGGCCTGGAAGCTGGCCCGCGTGCTGCGCGGCGAATCGCCCGACGCCTTGCTCGACTCCTACTCCACCGAGCGCGTGCACGCCACGCGCGAGAACATCGCCTACGGCGCCAAGAGCACCGAGTTCATGGCACCGCCGAACTTCGCCTACCAGCTCATGCGCGAGGCCACGCTGCGCCTGGCGGTGAGCGACGAGCAGGTGCGCTCGCTGATCAACCCGCGCCAGTCCTCTCCCATCACCTACGTGGGCTCGCCGCTGAACGCGGCGCAGGCCGGCGAATGGG
Organism: Hydrogenophaga sp. UC242_50; assembly: GCF_042697355.1. Lineage (NCBI taxonomy): Bacteria > Pseudomonadati > Pseudomonadota > Betaproteobacteria > Burkholderiales > Comamonadaceae > Hydrogenophaga > Hydrogenophaga sp. UC242_50. The sequence goes on along the minus strand of NZ_CP170553.1, from coordinate 3,703,736 downwards.
CGGACGACCGCGCGCGGCCCGGCGCGCCCGCCCCCGAAGCCCTGCTGCAGGGCCAGGGGGCCGCACCCTGGCATCTGAGTGGACGGTTCGGCCAGGGTTTCGTGTGCCTGGCTTTCGGGGGCGCGGGCCCTGGCCTGAGCGACGCCGGTGTCACGGTGCTGGAGATACCACCCGACATCGACACCCTCGGCCAGGCCTGGCGGCGCTACGGCCTGCGCCGTCCGGATGAACCCGCGCTGGTGCTCGTGCGGCCCGACGGCTATGTGATGGGCCGCTGGCACGGCCTGGACCCCGCGCCCCTGCGCGCCGCCCTGAAAGACACCGGAGTGTTCGCATGACCGATACCGATCTCGACCAGAGTTACAGCGCCGTCTGCGAGGCGCTCTCGCAAGTCGGCGAGGCGCGCGCGCCGCTGTTCCTCGCCATGCTCAGCCTCTCGCTCATGAGCCGATTCGAGCGCGCCGAGCAGGTGTTGCCGCTGATCGCGAACGCGTTGGCGCAAAGCGGGGAGGGGACGGACCATGGGCGCTGAAACCACCTCGCTGCAGGACTTCCTCACCTACCGCCTGCACAAGCTCAACAAGATCACCGACCGCCACAGCAGCGAGGCCTACGCGGCGATGGGCCTGGGTGTGAGCGAGGCGCGCTGCCTGGCCGCCATCGGTGAATTCGCGCCGTTGTCGGTGAACGACCTCGCGGCGCGCGCCAACCTGAACAAGGCCCAGGCCAGCCGGGCGGCGCAGATGCTGGTGGACCGCGAACTGGTGCTCAAGTCCACCAGCGACGCGGACGCGCGCGGTGTGGTGCTGGTGCCCACGCGCAGCGGGCGGGCCCTGTGGAAGAAGGTGATGCGCCTGATCGCGCAACGCAATGCCGACATCTTTGGTTGCTTGTCCGCGCACGAGCAGCGACAGTTGGAAACATTTTTTGACCGACTGATTGCCCATTCCCGGAAGGACTGCGCCAGCGAGTGACCTGACGCGGTTTATAAAAGCGGCATGAATCCGCTCAACGATCTCGGCTACAAGGCCGACGACCTTCTGGTCCAGGTCACCGAACTGCTGGTGCGCACCTCCGACGGCTCCGACGAACTCATCGACAACGCCGTCTCCGACGTGCTGCGCCTGCTGCGCGAACGCATGAAGATGGACGTGGTGTTCGTCTCCGAATTCACCGATGGCCAGCGCGTGTTCCGCCATGTGTCCCAGGCGCCCGACTCGCCCGTGATCGGCGAAGGCGGCTCGGAGCCGCTGGAGCGCTCCTGGTGCCAGCGTGTGGTCGATGGCCGCCTGCCCAGGTTCATCGCCGACGCCTCCGCCCATCCGCTCGCCTCGGAATTGCTCAGGAGCGTGCCTTTTCCCATCGGCACGCACATCAGCACGCCCATCGTGCTGGAGAACGGCGACATCTACGGCACGCTGTGCTGCTTCAGCTTCCATCCCCAGGACAAGCCCAACACGGAAGACCTGAAGAAACTGGAGTTCACGGCCCGGCTGGCGGCCCAGAAGCTCGATCAGCGGCGCGTGGTGCGCAAGGCGCCCGAGTCGGTGCCGGAATGGCAGCTCAGGCCCAAATGAAGGGGAATGGGGTTGAAGGCCCCTGAAAAGGGGGTGGGCACGTAAAATCAGGGGTTTTCCAGCCGCCCGCGCTCCGGGTCTGTGCCAGCCCCATGAACGCCCCCATCGACGTCTCCTTCTTCGCGCGCGCCGCCAAGCCGATCACCAGCTACCGCCCCTACTGGGCCAAGCGGTTCGGCGTGGCGCCGTTCCTGCCGATGAGCCGCGCCGAAATTGAGCAGCTGGGCTGGGACAGCTGCGACATCATCCTGGTGACGGGCGACGCCTATGTGGACCACCCCAGCTTCGGCATGGCCGTGGTGGGGCGTGTGCTGGAGGCGCAGGGCTTTCGCGTGGGCATCATCGCCCAGCCCGACTGGACCAGCGCCGAGGCCTTCAAGGCCCTGGGCAAGCCCAACCTGTTCTGGGGCGTGACCGCCGGGAACATGGATTCCATGATCAACCGCTACACGGCGGACCGCAAGATCCGCAGCGACGACGCCTACACGCCGGGCGACGTGGGCGGCAAGCGGCCCGATCGTGCCGCCATCGTCTACAGCCAGCGCTGCCGCGAGGCCTTCAAGGACGTGCCCATCGTGCTCGGCGGCATCGAAGGCAGCCTGCGCCGCATCGCCCACTACGACTACTGGAGCGACAAGGTGCGCCGCAGCGTGGTGGTCGACAGCAAGTGCGACCTGCTGCTGTACGGCAACGCCGAGCGCGCGCTGGTCGAGGTGGCGCACCGCATCGCGGCGCGCGAACCGATCGAGCAGATCACCGACGTGCGCGGCACCGCCTTCGTGCGCCGGCCCGGCGACCCGACGGCCGCGGGCTGGATCGAGATCGATTCGAGCGAGGTCGACACGCCCGGGCGCGTGGAAAGCCACATCAACCCCTACCAGACCACCAGCGAACAGGCCCAGGCCCAGGGGCAGAGCTGCGCCAAGGAAGAGGGCGAGGCCGCCGCGGCGCCGGCCGAGGTCAACCCGGCCATCCAGACGCTGAAGTTCGTGCCCAACCCCGCGCTGCAAGGCAAGGGCCGGCTCAAGGTGCCTCCGCGCGAGCGCTCGGTGATCCGCCTGCCCAGCTACGAGCAGGTCAAGAGCGACGCCGTGCTCTACGCCCACGCCAACCGCGTGCTGCACCTCGAGACCAACCCCGGCAATGCGCGCGCGCTCGTGCAGGCGCACGGCGAAGGCACGACCGCGCGCGACGTGTGGATCAACCCGCCGCCGATCCCGCTGACCACGGCCGAGATGGATCACGTGTTCGATCTGCCGTACGGGCGCAGCCCGCACCCGGCCTACGCCGACGAACACGGCAGGCACGACGGCGCGACCAAGATCCCGGCCTGGGAAATGATCCGCTTCAGCGTGAACATCATGCGCGGCTGTTTTCGGCGGCTGCACCTTCTGCTCGATCACCGAGCACGAGGGCCGCATCATCCAGAGCCGTTCCGAGGAGTCCATCATCAAGGAGGTGGAGGACATCCGCGACAAGGTGGAAGGCTTCACCGGCGTGGTGTCCGATCTCGGCGGCCCCACGGCCAACATGTACCGCCTGGGCTGCAAGTCGCCCGAGATCGAGGCCGCCTGCCGCAAGCCCAGCTGCGTCTACCCCGGCATCTGCTCCAACCTGCACACCGACCACGGCCCGCTGATCAAGATCTACCGCCGCGCGCGCGAGTTGCGCGGCATCAAGAAGATCCTGATCGGCTCGGGCCTGCGCTACGACCTTGCGGTCAAGAGCCCCGAGTACGTGAAGGAGCTGGTGCAGCACCACGTGGGGGGTTACCTCAAGATCGCGCCCGAGCACACCGAGGGCGGGCCGCTGTCGAAGATGATGAAGCCCGGCATCGGCAGCTACGACCGCTTCAAGCAGCTGTTCGAGAAGTTCAGCGAAGAGGCGGGCAAGAAGCAGTTCCTCATCCCGTATTTCATCGCGGCCCACCCGGGCACCAGCGACGAGGACATGATGAACCTCGCGATCTGGCTCAAGAAGAACGGGTTCCGCGCCGACCAGGTGCAGACCTTCTACCCCAGCCCCATGCGCACCGCGACGGCCATGTACCACACCAACCTGAACCCGCTCAAGGGCATCCACCGCGACGACCGCGCCGAGCGCGTGGACATCGTGCGCGGCGACAAGCGCCGCCGGTTGCACAAGGCCTTCCTGCGCTACCACGACCCGAACAACTGGCCGCTGCTGCGCGAAGCGCTCAAGACCATGGGCCGCGCCGACCTCATCGGCAACGGCAAGCACCACCTCATCCCCACCTTCCAGCCGATGACGGACGGCAGCTACCAGAGCGCGCGCCGCAAGAACAGCACGCCGGTGGGCAACAAGGTGCCGGGCGCCCAGCCGGGCAAGGGCCGCCTGCTCACGCAGCACACCGGCCTGCCGCCGCGTGTCACCGGTTCCGCGCCGGCCGGTGCGGGCAAGCGCAAGCCGCGCTGAAACTCAGGCGGCCGGCGCGCCGAGGAACGCCGGCCACAGGATCCAGGCCAGCAGGGCCAGCATGTTGACCGCCACCGTGCCCCAGTAGATCAGGCGGAACGGCCGCTTGCTCGTCTTGTGGCGCAGGATCTGCTGGGCGAACCACGCGCCCGGCCAGCCGCCGGCCACGGCCAGGCCGTGCAGCCAGTCTTCGGGCGTGCGCTGGACTTCGTTGATGGCCGCGTGCTTGTCGCGCCAGTACATGTAGAACGTGACCAGGTTGATCAGCACCACGGCGGTCAGGATCACCCAGGGGAAGCGCCCCATGCCGATGCCGACCAGCCACAGCAGCAGCCAGAAGGCGATCAGGCCCAGGCCGATCCACAAGGGGCGTTCCTCGCGCCGCTTCTGCCATTGCGAGCGCGAGCGGGCCGCCGGCTGGCGGGGTGGCAGCAGCTCGGCGCCGGCCGGCGGCGGAGGCGGCGCGGGCGCCTCGGTGACGATGGCGTTGCGGGCCGGCTCCACCGACAGCGCGCGCGGGCCTTTGCCGCCCACGTGGATGTCGTCGAACATCACCTGCATGCCTTCGCGCGGCTTGGACGGGCCGCTGTAATCGCGCAGGTGAAAGAAGACGTCGGCGGGGATCTGTGGGCAGCGGATGAAGCCGAAGGCCTTCTCGCTGTCCCAGCGCACCACGGTTCCCTGTTTTTTCATGATCGCGTGTGAAAGGTGTCGGGTGGAAAATCCGCTCGGTTGCCATGGTATCCGAAATGGCGCAAAATGCGCCATCCAGGAGATTTCCATGTCGTCTTCCAGCAGCAGCGCATTTTCCTCGGTCAAGTTGCCCGCCGGCCTGGTCCGGCAGGCGCGTGAGGCCGCGCAGCCCCAGCGCCGCTCGGTGGCGGGCCAGATCGAATACTGGGCCACGCTGGGCCGCATCGCCGAAGAAACGGGCCTGACGGTGCAGGAAGCCCGCGAAGCCATCGCCCGGTACGACGCCGCCGCCCGCCACGCCGAGGCGGCGGCCGATCCGGTCGATGCGATCGAGGCCCGCTTCCTGGCCGCCGAATCCAGCGGCCGCCTGGCCCAGGCCGTGCGCCAGACCGTGCTCGACAACCGCAGCAAGGCACCGGCCGCTCGCCGCGCCGCGTGACCCAGCCGGTTTTCTACCTGCTCGCCGGCCCCAACGGTGCCGGCAAGTCCACGCTGTACCGGGCCGCGCTGGCCACCGGGCTGATCCCGCCCGAGGCCGAGTTCGTCAACGCCGACCTGCACGAGGCCGCGCACCTGCAGCACATCAGCCACCCGTTGAAGCGTTCGCAGATGGCGCGGCAATGGGCCGACCAGCAGCGCGCGGCCTGCCTGGCGGCGGGTGAGTCCTTCGTGAGCGAAACTGTCTTCTCGCACCCGTCCAAGCTCGATCTGCTGGCGGCGGCGAAGGCGGCCGGTTTCGCGGTCGTGTTGCTGGTGGTCTGCGTGGACGAACCGCGGCAACTGCTCGCGCGCGTGCAGCAGCGCGAAAGCGAGGGCGGCCACAGCGTGCCGCCCGAGCGCATCCTGGCGCGTTACCCGCGCACGCTGGCGAACCTGGCGAAGGCGGTCGCGCTCGCCGACCTGGCCTTGCTGTACGACACCTCCGGCCCGCGCAACCGCGTGGTGCAGCCACCGCGCCTGGTGGCGCGCTGCCGTGCCGGGCGCGCGCTGTGGAAGAACCCGGTGCGCTGGCCGGCCTGGGCCGAGCAACTGCTGGCCGAGGTGCCCGAAGGCCCGCCGGCCGCCGCCCATTGATTACAGTGCGGCATGTCCGACGAATCGCAGATCGAAATTCCCCCGTCCTTCCTGGCGCTGTATGTGGCGCCCGGGCGCCAGAAACCCAGCCTGCCGCGCGACGAGCTGGCCGCGCGCTATGAGCTGTGCGAGGACATGGCGCAGATGCTCACCGAGACCGCGCGCAACATGGAATTCGGCCTCGGCATCACCGAGGCCGACGTGCTCGCGCGCTGCCTGCAGGGTTTGCGGGTGGAGCCCACGGTGGTGAGCGAGGCCGAGTCGGTGTGGGTGGTGCACCGCCTGGCCGAACTGCTGGATTGGCGAGCACCCGAGGGCGGTGCGCCCGTGGCCTGACGGCCGCGACTCAGCGCGACTTGGTGGCGCGCAGGCACACCAGGCAGGCGAAGGCGCTCAGGCCCAGTGCGCTGGAGATCCACAGCGCGCCTTCGCCCCAGCGCTCGAGGCAGGCGCCGAACACCAGCGGCGCAAAAGCCTGCGCCAGGCGCGAGGGCAGCATGATGAGGCCTTGCCGCCGGCCATAGCCCGCGGGGCCGAAGTACACCAGTGGCAGCGTGCCCTTGGCGATGGTCATGATGCCGTTGCCCGCGCCGTGCAGGATGGCGAACAGCGGCCCGGCCACCGGGCCCAGCAGCATCCAGCAGGCGACCCCCAGGGGATGGCCCAGGGCCGCGGCGCGCGCGGCGAACACCGGGTGCAGCCGCCGCAGCAGGCCGAACTCCAGCAGCCGGCCCGCCACCTGCGCGGGCCCGACCAGGGCGCCGATGGCAACCGCGCCGGCCAGGGTGGCACCCCCGGCCATCAGCAGGGCCGGCAGGTGCGCCGCCATGGCCGTGCTCACGAACCAGGTGGCGGCGAACACATAGGCCAGCACACCGGCCGTCCAGCGGTGCGGCGGTGCCTGCGGTGCGGGCGCATCGGGGGAGGGTGGCGCCGCGTTGCGGGCTGGCTCGGGCAAGGGGGAGGCGCGGGGCAGGCTGGCGTTCAGCGGCAGGCCGAGCAACAGGTGCAGGCCGGCCCAGCCCAGGCAGGCACCGCGCCAGCCCCAGGCAGTTTCCATCCAGCCGCTGAGTGCGCAAACCCACGGTGCTGGCGAAGCCGGCCAGCAGGGTGATGCCGGTGATGGACGCGCGGGCGTCATGTCCCTTGAGCCGCACCAGCGCGGCAAAGGCGGCTTCGTAGAGGCCGCTGCCCATGACGATGCCCAGCAGCAGCCAGCCCAGCACCAGCCCTGCCGTGCCCTGCGCTTGCGACAGCACCGCCAGGCCCGCGGCGGCGAGCAGGCTGGTGCCCGTGAGCACCGGGCGACCGCCCCAGCGGTCGATGGCGCGGCCGGCCCAGGGGCCCAGTGCCGCCGCCAGCAGCATCGCGGCCGTGACCGCGCCCCAGACGTGGGACGCCGGCACGCCCAGGCCCCGGGCCATCGGCGCGGCCAGCAGGGCCGGCAGGTAGTAGGTGGAGGCCCAGGCCAGCGTCTGCGCCGTGCCCAGGCGCAGCACCAGGGGCCAGTCGCGTGCCGAGCCCATGCCGCTGCTCAGGCGATGTCGAAGGCGTGGAAGCCGAAGCGGCCTTGCCGGCGATCGGCGAAGTAGTGTTCCAGGGTTTCCTTGACGGTGCGAAAGGCGATCTCGTCCCAGGGAATCTGGTCTTCGGTGAACAGCCGTGCCTCGATGGTTTCGTGGCCGGGGTCGAAGCGGTCGCTGAGCAGCCGGGCGCGGTAGTAGATGTGCACCTGGCCCACGCGCGCCACGTTCATCAGCGTGAAGATGTCGCCGAGTTCGAACTGCGCGCCGGCTTCTTCATCGGTCTCGCGGGCCGCGCCTTCGGCGGTGGTTTCACCGAGCTCCATGAAGCCGGCCGGCAGCGTCCATTTGCCCCAGCGCGGTTCGATGTTGCGCTTGCAGAGCAGCACGTACTCGCCCGTCTCGCCCCACACCGGCACGGTGCCGACGACGTTGAGCGGGTTCTCGTAATGCACCGTGTGGCAGGTGGGGCAGACGGCGCGGATCTTGGTATCGCCGTCGTCGGGCAGGCGCATGTCGACGGCGGTGCCGCAGTTGCGGCAGTGTTTGGGGGGTGTGCGCAGCATCAGCGCAGTTTAGCGGGCCGTCACAGGGCGAAAAAAAGCCGGGCTGGGCCCGGCTTTTCGAGGAGGGGAGACTCAGGCCTTCTTGCCGTGCTTGGCGATCAGGGCCTTGGCTGCGTTCAACAGCTCCTGGCCCTTGAAGCCGCGCTTGTCCATGTCCTGCACCCACTCCACTTCCACCAGGCGCGCCTTGCGCTTGAATTCCTGCGCTTCGGCCGAGGGGATGGTGTAGATGGTGTTGCCCTGCTTGACGGCGGCTTCACGGCCGGGCGCATCGCCGGCCTGCTGCACCTTGCCCAGCCAGCCGGAGGTCTCGATGCCCGAGTTCTTGTCGATGACGGCCTTGAGGTCGGGCGGCAGCGAGGCGTACTTGTTGCGGTTCATGCCCATCACGAAGGTGGTGGTGTAGAGCGCGCCGCCAGCGGGGTCGAACTCGCTGTGGAACTTGGTGAGCTCGTGCACCTTGACCGAGGGCACCACTTCCCAGGGGATCACGCAGCCGTCGATCACGCCCTTGGAGAGCGCATCGGGGATCTGCGGCAGCGGCATGCCCACGGGGATGGCGCCGAGGTAGCCCAGCATCTTGGTGATCTGGCGGGTCGGGCCGCGCACCTTGGAGCCGCGCAGGTCTTCCGCGGTCTTGATCTGCTTGCTGCGCATGTGGAACATGCCCGGGCCGTGCACCTGCAGGGCGATGGGCTGCACTTCCTTGTACTCGTCGGGGGCCATCGTGGTGATGTACTCCCAGAACGCCTTGGAAGTGGCTTCGGCGTTGTTCATCATGAACGGCAGCTCGAACACTTCGGTGCGCGGGAAGCGGCCCGGGGTGTTGCCCGGCAGCGTCCAGACGATGTCGACCACGCCGTCGCGCGCCTGGTCGAACAGCTGCACGGGCGTGCCGCCCAGCTGCATGGCGGGATAACCTTCGAACTTGATCCGGCCGCCGGAGTCCTTCTCGACCTTGTCCATCCATGCCTTGTGCATGTTGATGTACACGTTGGACTGAGGTGCCATGAACGTGTGGAACTTGAGCGTGACGCTTTGTTGGGCGAAGCCTGTGAGCGCGGGTGCGCCGAGGGCCACGGCCGCACCGGACTGGAGCAGGGTTCTGCGTTGAATCATGTTGAAAGTCTCCTGGGGTCAAAGAAAAACGGGAAAAGCATATGTCAGGCCAGGTCGTTTTCGTGAGAGGTCTAACCCTCGGATGCGACCTGCGTCACGTTCTCGTTCAGGCCACGCGCACCGAAATGGGTGTGAGGCCGTCCACGCCGCCGTGCAGGGTGTCGCCCTTCACCACGGCCGCCACGCCTTCGGGCGTGCCGGTGTAGATCAGGTCGCCGGGTTGCAGTTCCCAGGCGGCCGACAGGTGTTCGATGGTCTCGGCCACGTTCCAGATCAGCTTGGCCACGGTGCTGCGCTGGCGGTCCGCGCCATTGACCTGCAACCAGATCGGCGCCTCGTTCACGTTGCCGGCCTGCGCGGCCGGGGTGATGGGGCCGATGGGCGCGGACTGGTCGTAGGCCTTGCCGATGCACCAGGGGCGGCCCTGCTTCTTCATGTCGTTCTGCAGGTCGCGGCGCGTCATGTCCAGGCCCACGGCATAACCCCAGATGTGCTTCGCGGCGTCGGCGGCCTGGATGTTCTTGCCGCCCACGCCGATGGCGACCACGAGTTCGATCTCGTGGTGCAGGTTGCCGGTGAGGCTGGGGTAGGGCATGGAAGCGGTCTGGCCTGCCTCGGCGACCACGATGGCATCGGCCGGCTTGAGGAAGAAGAAGGGCGGCTCGCGGCCGGTGAAGCCCATCTCCTTGGCGTGCTCTTCGTAGTTGCGGCCCACGCAGTAGATGCGGTGCACGGGGAAGCGCTCGGCGCGCCCCACCACGGGCACGCTCACGGTGGCCGGGGGGGCGAAGAGGTAGGTGGTGTCTGGCATGGCAGGTGGTTTCGTTGGAATCGAAGATCACCAGTGTGCCATGGGCGCAGACCGCTTTTCGGTGCGTCCTCAGTGCTGGGACGCGGGCAGCCGGACCTCCATGCCATCCATCTCCGGCGTGAGCTTGACCTGGCAACTCAGGCGGCTGTCGGCCTCCACCGGGCTGGACGCGAAGTCCAGCATGTCGATCTCGTCAGGCACCGGGGCGCTCAGCATCGCGGCCCAGGGCGCCCCGATCATCACGTGGCAGGTGGCGCAGGTGAGGCTGCCGCCGCAGTCGGCCTCGATGCCCTGGATGTTCGCGTCCACCGCGGCCTTCATCAGGCTCTGGCCCGGCTCGGTCTGGATGGCCTGCACCGTGCCATCGGCGTTGAGGAATCGGATCGAGATCATGGGCGGGCTCAAGTCCTGGCGAAGTACTCGCGGCGCTCGAAGTCGGTCTTGTCCTCGGCTTGCGCGTGGCGGTCGATCTCGCTTTGCTTGATGCGGCAGAAGTAGCGCACGAAGTCCTCACCCAGCGCGGCGCACAGCGCGCTGTCGGCGCGCAGCGCATCCAGGCCTTCACCCAGCGAAGAGGGCAGCTTCTGGTTGTCGGCCGCGTAGGGCGATTCGCTCGCGGGCGGCGGCAGCGTGGCGCGCGCCAGGCCGTCGAGCCCCGCGTGGATCTGCGCGGCCATGTAGAGGTAGGGGTTGGCGGCGGGCTCACCCACGCGGTTCTCGATGCGGGTGGCGTTGTCGCCGGCCGCACCCACCACGCGCAGCATGGCGCCCCGGTTGTCCTGTCCCCACAGCGCGGCCTGCGGTGCCAGCGCGTTGGGCCGGAAGCGGGCAAAGCCGTTGATGGTGGGCGTGCACAGCACCGTCATGCCGCGCGCGTGTGACAGCAGGCCGGCGAGCCAGTGCGCACCGGCCTCGGACAGCGTGTGCGTGGCGTCGGTGCGGGTGGTGCCGGGTGCGGGCGTGTCGCGCACGCAGGCGTTGCGGCCGGTCTTCAGGTCCACCAGCGACTGGTGCAGGTGCCAGCCGCTGGACATGATGTTGGGGAACGGCGGGCGGCACATGAAGGTGGCGTGGTAGCCCGCGCGCCGCAGCGCCTGGCGCACGCCGTTGCGGAACAGCACCATCTGGTCGGCGGCGGTCAGGGCGTCGGTGGCGTCGAACACCGCCTCCACCTGGCTCGGGCCGAGTTCGATTTCCAGCGACTGCAGCGGCAGGCCCAACGCCTGCGCGGTGCGCTGCACGATGCGCAGCGGCTCGTCGCTCATGTCGCCCATGGCTTCGGCCTGCAGGTTGTAGCCGGGGTGGATCATCTCCACCGTGGGCGGCAGGCCGGGCCAGGCCGCGAGTTCGGGGTCGAGTTGGGGGCGGGTGTCGGTGATGCGGTAGATGTGGAACTCCACCTCCAGCCCGGTCTTGAGGCCGTAGCCGGCCTGGCCCAGTTTCGCCAGCGCGGTCTGCAGCATGCCGCGCGCGTCCAGCGGCACGGGCGTGCCGTCGGCGAACCAGGGCTGGCAGCGCAGCCAGCCGGTGCGCTCCAGCCAGGGCAGCACGGTGAAGCTCTGCGGATCGGGCATGAGCATGAGGTTGGCCGCGCCGGCGAAGCCGGGCAGGCCGTCGGCGCCACCGGGCTCGAACACCTTCCAGGCCGTGCGGTCGGCCGTGTCCTTGAGCATCAGCGTGCCCACCATGCCCACGCCGTCGTTCAGCGCGCGCAGCGCTGCCTTGGCGGTGAGCGTTTTGCCGCGCAGCATGCCGTGGGCGTCGCACCAGCCAAAGCGCACCAGCTCGATGCCGCTGGCTTCGATGAGTTGGGCCACGCGCCGGCATTCGGCGTCGCGTTCGGGGGATTCGAGGCCGCAGCGTTGGGCGAACGACGTCATTTGGCGCCCGCCGTTTCCTCGGCGGAGGCTTTCGCGTGCCAGGGCGCACCTTCGCGCTTGTCGCGCACCGCGTCCTGCCACCAGGTTTCCCAGCCCTGCGCGGGGGCGATGCCGTCCACCGTGTCGGGGCCTGCAATGGCGCCGTGCAAGGCCGGGTCGGCCACGCCGGGGGCCGTGCCGCCTTGCTCCACGGCGTCGATGGCCTGCAGCAGCATGCGGCGGTTGGCCATCACCACCTTGTCGGTGGTGCCCAGGTGTTCGCGCGTGCGGTCCTGGATCGGGCCCATGCTCTCGCAGGCCCACTGGTCGTGCACGTTGATGTCGTCCTCGCCCATGCCGAGGTAGGTGCGGGTCTGCTGCTCTTCGGCGTTGAAGCCCCAGTTGTTGTGGCGGCCCGACTTCGGGATGTAGTCGGGCAGGGTCACGGCCTGCAGGCGCGGCGTGCGCATGGCGTCCTTGTCCACCGGGCCGGTGAAGCTGGTGAAGAAGGCGTACCAGTAGTTGTGGGTGTCGTCCACCGGCACGTGCATCTGCGTGATCGTCATGGTCTCCGACAGCGGGATCACGAAGGTCTGCGGGAACACGGCATTGGTCACGCGCACGTGGGTCAGCTCGTCGGTCATGGGGCGCAGCGCGGTGAGCTGCAGGCCATAGGGCTTGGGCTCGAAGCTGATGAGGGGCTGGCCGAATTCGCGCATCACGCGCGTCATGGGCCAGCGCTCGCCGCCCACGTCACCGGCGCTGGCGCCGCGGAACTGCTTGCCGTAGCTGTCTTCCAGCGAGCCGTCGTTGAAGAAGCGGTGCAGGTAGGAGGCGTGCGCCGGATCGATGCCCACTTCCAGCGACTGCAGCCAGTTGCAGTGCCACAGGCCCTTGAAGGCGAAGGTGTGGCTTTCGGGCGCGGTGAAGCAGTCCAGCTCGGGGAAGGGCGGGGGCGTCTGGTCCTCGGGACCGAACCAGCCGAACAGCACGCCGCTGCGCTGCACCAGCGGGTAGCTGCGCTGCTTGATGCGCGTGCACATCTTGCTGCCGGCGGGCTCGGCCGGGGTGTCGATGCACTGGCCCGTGGTGTCGAACTTCCAGCCGTGGAAGGGGCAGCGGATGCCATCGCCTTCGTTGCGGCCGAAGGCGAGGTCGGCGCCGCGGTGCGGGCAGTCGCGATCGAGCAGGCCGAACTCGCCCAGGGCGTCGCGGAACAGCACGAAGTTCTGGCCCAGCACGCGCACCGCCTTCACGGGGCGCACGGCCATCTGGGGGTCCAGCGCGGGGTTGAATTCGTCCATCAGCGCCACCGGCTGCCAGTAGCGGCGCAGCAGCTCGCCACCGGGCGTGCCCGGTCCGACCTGGGTCATGCGTTGATTGAGTTCGGCTTTCATGTGGGGAATCTCCGGCAATAAAACGGGGTGGGGTATCGAAATGGTATACCGTTTTTTGATTTCGGTGTACATTTTGTGCCATGAGCCTGCAAGAAACCGTTTTGATGCAATTGCGCGACCTGATCCTGAGCGGTCAGTTCGAACCCGGCCAGCGCCTGGCCGAGCAACAGCTGGCCGAACGCCTGGGCGCCTCGCGCACGCCGGTGCGCGCCGCGCTGGTCACGCTGGAGCAGGAGGGGCTCGTGCAGGCCAACGAGACCGGCAAATACCTGGTGCGCCAGTTCACCGCGCAGGAGGTGATCGACGCCATCGCGGTGCGCGGCCACCTCGAAGGCATGGCCGCACGGCTGGTGGCCGAACACGGCGTGTCGCGCCAGTTGCAGGGCCAGTTGCAGACCGTGCTCGATGAGGGAGACCGCCTGCTCGCGGACAACCCGCTGACCATCGAAAGCTACGCGGCCTACGCCCTGATGAACGACCGCTTCCACGCGCTGATCCTCGATGCCTGCGGCAACCGGGCCCTGCAACGCTCGGTGGAACTCAACGACAAGCTGCCGTTCGCGCCGGCCTCGGCCATGCTGCCCATGCAGGGCACGGTGACCATGGACCGCGACTGGATGCTGTACGCGCACCGCCAGCACCACATGCTGTTCGATGCCCTGCGGCGCGGCGAAAGCGCGCGCGCCCAGGCGCTCGCGGTGGAACACACCGAAGTGGCGCAGATGAACATGCGCCTGGCGCTGGAGCGGCGCGCCGAGTCCGAGCAGGTGCTGCCCGGCATCCGCCTGGTGGTGGGCTGAGCGTTCAGCAGCACAAGCGCGGCGGGTTTGCAGGGACGGCCGCAACGACCTTGCGGCCGTGGGGATTTGCGCCATCCCGAGGAGTCGACGGGGGTGGCTGCGCACAATGGGCCATCGTTCAACCCCGCTGACCCATCCGCATGACCCGCCTTTTCGAACCCACCACCGCCGGCCAGCTGTCGCTGGCGAACCGCATCGTCATGGCACCGCTCACGCGCAACCGCGCGCCCAACGCCGTGCCCACGCCGCTCATTGCCACCTATTACCAGCAGCGCGCCAGCGCCGGCCTGTTGATCACCGAAGCAACCGCCATCAGCCACCAAGGCCAGGGTTATGCCGATGTGCCGGGCCTGTACGCGGCCGAACAGATCGAAGGCTGGAAACGCGTGACCGCGGCCGTGCACGCCGCCGGCGGCAAGATCGTCACCCAGCTCTGGCACGTGGGCCGCGTTTCGCACACCGAGCTGCAACCCAAGGGCGGTGCCCCCGTGGCGCCCTCGGCCATTGCCGCCAAGACCAAGACGGTGCTGATCAAGGACGGTGTGCCCACCTTCGTGGAAACCTCCGTGCCGCGCGCGCTCGACGCGGCCGAATTGCCTGGCATCGTCGAGGACTACCGCAAGGCCGCGCTGGCCGCCATCGAGGCTGGCTTCGACGGGGTGGAAATCCACGCGGCCAATGGCTACCTGATCGACCAGTTCCTGAAGACCGGCAGCAACCAGCGCACCGACGCCTACGGAGGCAGTATCGAGAACCGGGCGCGCCTGCTGCTGGAAGTGGTCCAGGCCGTGACCGATGCGATCGGCGCGGCGCGCACTGGCATCCGCCTCTCGCCCGTGACGCCGGCCAACGACGTGGTCGACGCCGACCCGCAGCCGCTCTTCACCTGCGTGGTGCGCGAGCTGGCGCGTTTCGATCTGGCTTATGTGCATGTCATCGAAGGCGCCACGGGTGGCCCGCGCGAGATTCCCGATCGCCCGTTCGACTACGCCGCGCTGCGCGCCGCCTACCGCGAGGCCGGCGGCCGTGCGGCCTGGATGGTCAACAACGGCTACGACCTCTCGCTGGCGCAAAACGCCCTGGACGACGGCGCCGACCTCGTGGCCTTTGGCAAGAGCTACATCGCCAACCCCGACCTCGTGGCCCGGCTCCAGCAGGGTGGCCCGTTCAACCAGCCCGACAAGACCACCTTCTACGGCGGCGGCGAAAAGGGCTACACGGACTACCCGGCGTTGACGGCCTGAGGGGCCTGGCCGCTGCGGGTTTATCCTTGGAGCCCATGAAGCTCTACAACTACTTCCGCTCCTCGGCCTCGTTCCGCGTGCGCATCGCGCTCGCGCTCAAGGGCATTGCCTACGACTACGTGCCCGTGCACATCGCGCGCGGCGACCACAAGCTGCCGGCCTTCACCGACAAGGCGGTCGAAGGCCTGGTGCCCCTGCTCGAGCTCGACGATGGCACGCGCCTGACGCAGTCGATGGCGATCATCGAGTACCTGGACGAGGTGCAGCCCGCGCCCGCGCTGCTGCCGGCCGATGCACTGGGCCGCGCGCGCGTGCGCGCGCTCTCGCAGATCGTGGCCTGCGAGATCCACCCCATCAACAACCTGCGCGTGCTCAAGTACCTGACCAAGGAACTGAAGGTGGAAGAGGAGCCCAAGAACGTCTGGTACCGCCACTGGGTGCGCAGCGGTCTGGAGTCCTTCGAGCGCCAGCTCGCGCTGCAGCCCCAGTCCACCTACTGCGCGGGCGACACGCCCACCATGGCCGATTGCTGCCTGGTGCCGCAGATCTTCAACGGCCAGCGCTTCAACACCGACTTCAGCGGCCTGCCGCGCACCATGGCCGCGTTCGAGGCCTGCATGGCCTTGCCCGCGTTTCAGCAGGCCCAGCCATCGGCCTGCCCGGACGCCGAGGCCTGATGCCCCAGTCCCCGGACAGCCTGGTTCCCGACTGGCCCGCACCACCGGGCGTGCGGGCGCTGTTCACCACGCGCGATGGTGGTGTGTCGGCCCCGCCGTTCGACCGCTTCAACTTGGGCGACCACGTGCGCGACGACCCGCTTGCGGTGGCCGCCAACCGCGCCCGCCTGGCCTCGCTGACCGCGCCCGCACGTCCCGTGTTTCTTCAGCAGGTGCATGGCACCGGGGTGGTGCGGCTGGACCGCGCGACGCCGGACGGCGCCGAGGCCGATGGCTGTGTGGTGCAAGGGCCCGGCCTGGCCGCCACCATCATGGTGGCCGATTGCCTGCCGGTGCTGTTCGCCCATGCCTCGGGCCAGGTGGTGGCCGCCGCGCACGCGGGCTGGCGCGGGCTGGCGAACGGTGTGCTCGAGGCCACGCTGCGCGCCTTGCGCGAAGCGGCGGGCGAGGGTGAGGTGGTGGCCTGGCTCGGCCCCTGCATCGGTCCGTCGGCGTTCGAAGTCGGCGCGGAAGTGAAGGGCGCCTTCGTGTCGGCCGATGTCGAAGCCGCTTCCTGTTTTCGGTCTCATGGGCGAGACGGCAAATCTTTGGCGGACCTGCCCGCGCTCGCGCGGCGCCGGCTTCAGGCCGCGGGCGTGGCACAGGTGCACGGCAACGACGGCAGCGCCGCGTGGTGCACCGTCACGCAGGCCTCACGGTTCTTTTCGCACCGGCGCGATGCCGTCCGCCTCGGCAGCACCGGGCGCATGGCCGCCTGCGTCTGGATCGACTGAGGCTGTGGTCGAGGTCGTCGCGGCCCGCTGTGCTTCGAGCTCCGCGGCCTCGCGTGCCTTGATCGCTTTGCGCCTTTGTGGCGTGAGCATCAGGTAAACCACCAGTGCGACCGGCAGCAAACCGTAAAGAAAAAAGGTCACAATGGCTCCCAGCACAGAGCCTGTGGTGTTGGTCGCTTCGGCCACCGACATCATGAGCACCACGTACATCCAACCGATCACCACCAGATACACAACATTCCTTGCAGCCCGGACCACCCGTGTCAGCCTGCTGGATGCTGATACGAAAAACCTGGGGAAGATCCGGAATCTCTCCCCCGAGGGCTGCCCATGATAAGTCGCAGGCAACACCCTAGGAGACCAGCATGACATCGGGCAAGAACCCTTCTTCAGACTGGCTGGAAACCGCGCAACAGTTCCAGCAGAACCTCGTTCAACAGTGGACGCAGATGGCCCAGGCTTTCCCCGGCGCCTCTGCCCCCCCATCCGCCGCCAGCGACCCCTTTGCCGCGTTCAAGGCGTTCATGCCGAAAGCGGGCGCGGCCAGCCCCTTCGGGATCGCCATGCCCACGGGCGCCGCCGGCTTCCCCGGCATGCCGGCCGTGGGCGACATCTTCAGCCAGGCCAGCCAGGGCCAGGCGGTCAGCTTCGACCCGGCCCAGCTGCTGGAGATCCAGAACACCTACCTCCAGGAACTGGCCGGGCTGTGGAACCAGGGGCCGAACGTGAAGCCCGCGGGCGATCGGCGCTTCGCGTCCGACGCCTGGGCCAGCAACCCCATGGCGGCCTTCGCGGCCGCGACCTACCTGCTCAACGCCCGCACCCTCATCGCCATGGCCGAGGCGATGCAGGGCGACGCCAAGGCGCGAACGCGCGTCCGTTTCGCCGTGCAGCAGTGGATCGACGCCAGCGCGCCCAGCAACTTCCTGGCGTTCAATGCGGAAGCGCAGAAGAAGGCGATCGAGACGCAGGGCGAGAGCATTGCCAAGGGCGTGGCGAACCTGCTGCACGACATGAAGCAGGGCCACGTGTCCATGACCGACGAGAGCGTGTTCGAGGTCGGCAAGAACGTCGCCACCACCGAAGGCGCCGTGGTGTTCGAGAACGAGCTGTTCCAACTCATCGAGTACAAGCCCTTGACCGCCAAGGTGTACGAGCGGCCTTTCCTGCTGGTGCCGCCTTGCATCAACAAGTTCTACATCCTCGACCTGCAGCCCGAGAACTCGCTGATCCGCTACTGCGTGGAGCAGGGCCACCGCACCTTCGTGGTGAGCTGGCGCAATCCCGACGAATCGCTGTCGAAGAAGACCTGGGACGAGTACATCGAAGACGCGGTCGTCAAGGCCATCGCGGTCACGCAGGACATCACCGGCGCCAAGACCATCAACGCCTTGGGCTTCTGCGTGGGCGGCACCATGCTGGGCACCGCGCTGGCCGTGCTGGCCGCGCGGGGCGAGACGCCGGTGAACAGCGCGACCTTCCTCACCACGCTGCTCGACTTCACCGACACCGGCATCCTCGACGTGTTCATCGACGAGAACTTCGTGAAGTTCCGCGAGATGCAGTTCGCCGATGGCGGCCTCATGCCCGGGCGCGACCTCGCCACCACCTTCAGCTTCCTGCGCCCGAACGACCTGGTGTGGAACTACGTGGTGGGCAACTACCTCAAGGGCGAGACGCCACCGCCATTCGACCTGCTGTACTGGAACTCCGACAGCACCAACCTGCCGGGCCCGTACTACGCCTGGTACCTGCGCCAGATGTACCTGGAGAACAACCTGGTGAAGCCGGGCAAGACCACGGTGTGCGGCGAGAAGATCGACTTCCGCCAGGTCAAGCTCCCCGTCTACATCTACGGCTCGCGCGAAGACCACATCGTGCCCATCGGCGGGTCCTACGGCAGCACGCAGATCTTCCCGGGCAAGAAGCGCTTCGTGATGGGCGCCTCGGGTCACATCGCGGGCGTGATCAACCCCGCGTCGAAGAACAAGCGCAGCCACTGGATCGGCCCGGCGGGCAAGTTCCCGGCCGACGTGAAGGACTGGATCGCCAGCGCCACCGAACACCCCGGCAGCTGGTGGACCGACTGGTCCGCCTGGCTCAAGCCGCTGGCTGGCAAGCAAATTGCTGCGCCCAAGGCGTATGGCAAGGCCAAGCGCTACACCGCCATCGAGCCCGCACCCGGCCGTTACGTCAAAGCCAAAGCCTGAACATTTTTTTTCATCCGCACCCCCAGGAGACATTGCATGGAAGACATCGTCATCGTTTCAGCCGCCCGCACCGCCGTGGGCAAGTTCGGCGGCACGCTCGCCAAGACACCGGCCACGGAGCTGGGCAGCATCGTCATCAAGGCGCTGCTGGAGCGCACCGGCCTGCCGGCCGACGCCATCGGTGAAGTGATCATGGGCCAGGTGCTGGCCGCTGGCGTGGGTCAGAACCCGGCCCGTCAGGCCATGATGAAGGCCGGGCGTGGCCAAGGAAACGCCGGCGCTCACCATCAACGCCGTGTGCGGCTCCGGCCTCAAGGCCGTGATGCTGGCCGCGCAGGCCGTGGCCTGGGGCGACAGCGAGATCGTGATCGCTGGTGGCCAGGAGAACATGAGCGCCTCGCCGCATGTGCTCAACGGCAGCCGCGACGGCCAGCGCATGGGCGACTGGAAGATGACCGACACCATGATCGTCGACGGCCTGTGGGACGTGTACAACCAGTACCACATGGGCATCACCGCCGAGAACGTGGCCAAGGAGCACGGCATCAGCCGCGACGCGCAGGACGCGCTCGCGCTGGGCAGCCAGCAGAAGGCCAGCGCCGCGCAGGACGCTGGCAAGTTCAAGGACGAGATCGTGGGCGTGAGCATTGCGCAGCGCAAGGGTGACCCCATCCTCTTCAATGCCGACGAGTTCATCAACAAGAAGACCAGCGCCGAAGCCCTGGCCGGCCTGCGCCCCGCGTTCGACAAGGCCGGCTCGGTGACGGCGGGCAACGCCTCGGGCATCAACGACGGCGCCGCCGCGGTGGTGGTGATGACCGCCAAGAAGGCCGCGGCGCTGGGCCTCAAGCCGCTGGCGCGCATCGCCGCCTTCGGCACCAGCGGCCTGGACCCGGCCACCATGGGCATGGGCCCGGTGCCGGCATCGAAGAAGGCCCTGGCGCGCGCTGGCTGGAAGGCCAGCGACGTGGACCTGTTCGAGCTCAACGAAGCCTTCGCGGCCCAGGCTTGCGCCGTCAACAAGGCGCTGGACATCGATCCGGCGCGCGTCAACGTCAACGGCGGTGCGATCGCCATCGGCCACCCCATCGGTGCGTCCGGCTGCCGCATCCTCGTGACGCTGCTGCATGAAATGCAGCGCCGCGATGCAAAGAAAGGTCTCGCGGCCCTGTGCATCGGTGGCGGCATGGGGGTTTCCCTCGCGGTCGAACGCTGAATTCACGGTTAAATCAACAACGGATGACCGGAGGGAGGGCCTTCCGGTCACCATCGCCAAAGGCACAAGGAGCACAAGAAATGAGCAAGAAAGTCGCGTACGTCACAGGCGGCATGGGTGGCATCGGAACGGCCATCTGCCAGCGCCTGCACAAGGAAGGTTTCACGGTCATTGCGGGCTGCGGCCCCACGCGCGACTTCAAGAAGTGGCTCGACGAGCAGAAGGCTCAGGGCTACAGCTTCCACGCCTCGGTCGGCAATGTCGGCGACTGGGATTCCACCGTGGAAGCCTTCACCAAGACCAAGGCGGAGCACGGCACGATCGACGTGCTGGTGAACAACGCCGGCATCACGCGCGATCGCATGTTCCTGAAAATGTCGCGCGACGACTGGGATGCGGTGATCGAGACCAACCTGAACTCCATGTTCAACGTGACCAAGCAGGTCGTGGCCGACATGGTGGAAAAGGGCTGGGGCCGCATCATCAACATCTCGTCGGTCAACGGCGAGAAGGGCCAGGCTGGGCAGACCAACTACTCGGCCGCCAAGGCCGGCATGCACGGCTTCTCGATGGCGCTGGCGCAGGAGCTGGCGACCAAGGGTGTCACGGTCAACACCGTGAGCCCGGGCTACATCGGCACTGACATGGTCAAGGCCATCCGGCCCGACGTGCTGGAGAAGATCGTGGCCACCGTGCCCGTCAAGCGCCTGGGTGAGCCGAGCGAGATCGCGTCCATCATCGCCTGGCTGGCCAGCGAGGAGGGCGGCTACGCCACCGGTGCGGACTTCTCTGTCAACGGCGGCCTGCACATGGGCTGAACACTCTCACGCGCTCCAAGAGAAACCCGCTTCGGCGGGTTTTTTGTTGCGGGCATGGTTCCTGCGAAAGCGTGGTGTAAATTCGACCGCACCCCCACCCCCTTTCCGCCAAGGAGTTTCCGGCCCATGCCGCACAGCGTTTCACTGATCAACACCATTGCTGCGGGCCTGGGTCTGGCACTGATCCTCGGCTTCCTGGCGGCCAAGGTGCGCCTGCCCGCGCTGGTGGGCTACCTGCTGGCGGGTGTGATCATCGGACCGTTCACGCCGGGCTTCGTGGCCGACGCCGGCATCGCCGCCCAGCTCGCCGAGATCGGTGTGATGCTGCTGATGTTCGGCGTGGGCCTGCATTTTTCCCTGGAAGACCTGCTCTCGGTGCGCAAGATCGCCTTGCCCGGCGCGGTGGTGCAGATGGCGGTCGCCACGCTGATGGGCATCGGCATGGCCATGTGGTGGTGGGACTGGAGCTTCGGCTCGGCGCTGGTCTTCGGCGTGTCGCTCTCGGTGCGCAGCACCGTGGTGCTGCTGCGGGCGCTGGAGAGCCTGGGCATTCTCGATTCCTTCACGGGCCGCATCGCGGTGGGCTGGCTGGTGGTGGAAGACCTGGCCATGGTGCTGGTGCTGGTGCTGCTGCCGCCGCTGGCGGGCTTTCTGGGCGGCAAGGGCTCGGACGGCGATCTCGATTCGATCTGGCGCACGCTGGGCTTCACCCTGCTGCAGGTGGGTGGCTTCGTGGCGCTGATGCTGGTGGTGGGGCGCCGGGTGTTCCCCTGGCTGCTGTGGCAGGTCACGCGCACCGGTTCGCGCGAGCTGTTCACGCTGTGCGTGGTGGCGGCGGCGGTGAGCATCGCGTTCGCCTCGGCGGCGCTGTTCGGCGTGTCGTTCGCGCTGGGTGCCTTCTTCGCCGGCATGGTGCTGCGCGAATCGGAGTTCAGCCACCGCGCGGCCGAAGAGTCGCTGCCGTTGCGCGACGCCTTCGCGGTGCTGTTCTTCGTCTCGGTGGGCATGCTGTTCAACCCCGCCGTGTTGATCGAGCGTCCGCTGCAGGTGCTCGGCGTGGTGCTGATCATCATCGTGGGCAAGTCGGTGGCCGCCGCCGCCCTGGTGGTGGCGATGCGCTACCCGCTCAACACCGCGCTCACCGTCTCCGCCAGCCTGGCGCAGATCGGCGAGTTCTCCTTCATCCTGGTCGGCCTGGGGGCATCGCTGGGCCTGCTGCCGCCCGAGGGGCAGAGCCTGGTGCTGGCGGGTGCGCTCATCTCCATCGCCACCAACCCGCTGTGGTTCAAGGCCATCAACCCGCTGCAGGAATGGCTGCGCAAGAACTCCGAGTTCGCGCGCAAGCTGGAACAGCGCGACGACCCGTTGGCCGAACTGCCCATGACCACGCACGAGAAATTTCTCTCGCGCCAGGTGGTGTTGGTGGGTTACGGCCGGGTGGGGCGGCGCATCGCCGCCGCGCTGGATGAACAGCATTTGCCCTATGTGGTGGCCGAAGAGAACCGCGACATCGTCGAGCGGCTGCGCGAGCGCGGCATTGCCGCCGTGTTCGGCGACGCGGCGGACCCGGCGGTGCTGATCCAGGCCCACATCGCGCGCGCCGGCATGCTGGTGATCGCCACGCCCGACACGCTCAACGTGCGGCAGATGATCGCCACCGCCCGCGCCCTCAATCCCGAGATTCAGACCGTGGTGCGCACGCACAGCGAGGAAGAGGCCGGCCTGCTCGAGAAAGAAGTCGCCGGCAAGGTCTTCCTGGGTGAGGAAGAGCTGGCGCAGTCGATGACGCGCTACGTGATCGAGCATTCCAAGCTCGCGAACCCGGGCGCGCGCGCCGCGGCCTGACCTCGGATCGGCACCAGGGCCGGTCCTACACGCCTTCGCGCACCCGTCCGACAGGCGCCCATGAGGACGCCACCCATGATGGCCTGACATTCCAACAGGAGGCCCATCATGGCATTGACCCATTCGCCCACATTCGACGACATCGCCGTGGCGCCGGCATCCGAGCACGCGGTGTCCTGGCCCGCGGTGTTCGCCGGCGCGGCCGGCGCGGCCGCGCTCTCGCTGATCCTGCTCATCCTGGGCACGGGCCTGGGGCTGGCATCGGTCTCGCCCTGGGTGCAGCAGGGCATCGGTGCCGCCACCTTCGGCGTCTCGACCATCCTCTGGATTTCCTTCACCCAACTGGTGGCCTCTGGCATGGGCGGCTATCTGGCCGGTCGGCTGCGCACGCGCTGGGCCGGCACGCAGGCCGACGAGGTCTACTTCCGCGACACCGCGCACGGCTTCCTGGCCTGGGCGGTGGCGACCCTGGCCACGGCAACGCTGCTCACCTCGGTGATCGGTGCGATCGTGGGCACCGGTGTGAACGCCGGCGCCACGGTGGCGGCCGGTGGCGCGGGTGCGGCGGTGGCCCAGGTGGCGGACAAGGCCGATGGTGAAAAGGACGGCGAGGCCGATCTGGACTACTTTGTCGGCACGCTGTTCCGGACCGACGCGGCGGCGGCGTCGACGGCCGGCGCCCCGGGCTTGCTGATGGTGAACCCGTCGCCTGCCGCGATCGCTGCCGATGCTTCGGGCATCTTCCTCACGGCCCTGAAGAACGGCGCCTTGCCGCCCGAGGACGCCAGCTACCTCGGCCAGCAGGTGGCCTTGCGCACCGGCGTCAGCGCGCAGGACGCACAGAAGCGCGTGACCGACACCTTCGGGCGGATGCAGATCAAGGCCCGCGAAGCCGAAACCGCCGCGCGCGAGGCGGCCGACAAGGCGCGCAAGGCGTCGGCCTATGGCGCGCTGTGGCTGTTCGTCTCCTTGCTGATCGGCGCCTTCTTTGCCAGCCTGGCCGCGACCTTCGGTGGCCGCCAGCGCGATCGGGCCTGAGTTCCCGCCCTGCACACCCTTTTACCTTTCCAAGGAGCCTTCCATGCAATCCCTGCTGCTGTTTTTCCTCGGTGTCCCCATTCCCATCATCATCCTGATCGCCCTGATGTTCTGATCGGACGATCACGAAGGCGGGCAGCCTAGCGGCTGCCCGTCGGCGCGTTGATGTCCCTGGCGTGGGCTTCCAGGCATTGCGAGACGATGAGCTGGACCGCGCTGGTGGCATCGGGTGTCAGCCGGGCGTTGTTGTGCACCCGGGTGCGCACGGGCCGCCCCACCTCACCACCCACGCGCACCTGCGATTCCACGGTGCAGGACAGTTCGTCTCCCGAGGCCAGGCCGCCCTGGTGCTGCAGCTCCAGGCGCTGCAAGCCCACGTAAAAGGGTTGAGGCCCGGTGTAGCTGGCGGCCACCCAGTTCCGCAGGGCCTCGGCGACCGGGGGCCGGATCTCGACAGGCAGGGTGCCGGTGTCCGTCTTGAGTTTCAGATCGGTGTCATGCCGCGAGTCCTGCACCTGCACACCGGCACCGCTGGCCACAGGCGGTTGCAGATCCACCCTTTGTTCTGCGGCGGCACAGCCGGCCAGCGCCAGCGCGGCGAGGGCGCAAGCCAAGAGGTTCAGATGGGGTCGTGTTGGTGTATGCATGGCCCATTGTGGTGGTGCAACCCGGCCGCTTCCACCCCTGGCGCGGCGAATCTCCTCCCGTCCTACAAGCGCGTCGGCAACTCTCCGACAAGGGGCCTGCGGCAGCGCCGGAATACTGGCGTGACTGTCACACCAAGTCTCCGAAGCTCCCTCCCCCCCGAGCTTCCCTCCGCCAGGAGGTTCAACCCGCTTCGGCGGGTTTTCTTTTGCCTGCTCGCCGGGGTGAGAAAATACCGGGGTGCAACCACATCCCACCCTGCAAGCTCCGAGTCCCTGGCGCCTGTCCGTCGCGCCCATGATGGACTGGACCGACCGCCACTGCCGCTACCTGCATCGCCTGCTCTCGAAGCACACCCTGCTGTACACCGAGATGGTGACCACGGGCGCGCTCACCCACGGCAGCGTGCAACGCCACCTGCGTTTCAACGCCGAGGAACACCCGGTGGCCTTGCAGCTGGGGGGCAGCGACGCCGCCGAGCTGGCAAGCGCCGCGCGCCTGGGCGAGCAATGGGGCTACGACGAAATCAACCTCAACTGCGGCTGCCCGAGCGACCGCGTGCAGCGCGGGGCCTTCGGCGCCTGCCTGATGGCCGAGCCGCAAACCGTGGCCGACGGGGTCAAGGCCATGGTGGACGCGGTCTCGATTCCCGTCACCGTCAAACACCGCATCGGTATCGACCGGGTCGAGAGCTACGACTTCGTGCGCGATTTCGTCGGGACCGTGAGCGAGGCCGGCTGCGGCGTGTTCCTGGTGCACGCGCGCAACGCCTGGCTGGACGGCCTCTCGCCGAAAGAGAACCGCGAGATTCCGCCGCTGCGCTACGAACTCGCGCACCGCCTCAAGCAGGACTTTCCGCAACTCACCTTTGCCATCAATGGCGGCTTCACCACCAACGCGCAGATCGCCGAGCACCTGAGTGCGGTCGATGGCGTGATGGTCGGCCGCGAGGCGTACCACAACCCCTGGGTGCTCACCGGCTGGGACGAGGCCTTCTTCGGCGCCGCGCCGTCCACCGTGACGCGCGAAGCGGTGGAAGAGCAGATGGTGGCCTACATGGAGCGAGCCTTCCTGGAAGACGGTTGCCCCTGGTACGCGATCGCGCGCCACATGCTGGGCCTGCGCCACGGGTTTCGCGGCGCGCGCCGCTGGCGCCAGGTCTGGAGCGACCACCGCCTGAAACCACTGCCTCCGCGCGAGGTGTGGGCCATGGCCCAGGCCCACGTGGGCCAGGAAGCCGAAACCGACGGCCTGGTGGGCGCCTGAGGCTCAGAGCCCCACGGCGCGCAGGTCGATGCGGCCCTGGTGCAGGGGCGGGCACCAGAAGTAGGCCCCGGTTTCCGGTTCCGTGAAGGAGAAGAGGGCGTCGACCACGCCGTCCTCCGCGCCCGACATGCGGCGCAGCAGGGCTTCGTAGGCATCGAACGAGTGGCCGAAGGCGGTGAACATGGAGCCGCCTTCGTTGCCCTCCGCCCAGGGCATGGCACGGCGCAGCACGAACGCCGGCGGCTCGAAGTCTTCCTGGGCCGTGCGCTTCACGTGCGCCGAGGCCGGTGCGTCGTCGAGTTCTTCGTTGTTGTGGTGGGCGCGGCCGAAGACGTGGTCGCGTTGCAGCTCGGGCATGGCGGCGAAATGGCTCAACTGGTGGCGCCAGCGCTGCACCGCCAGGAAGCTGCTGCCCGCGAGCGGGCCCTGGGCCACCAGGGCCGCGGCGAGCGCGTCCTCGCCCTGCGGGTTTTCCGTGCCGTCTTCGTAGCCGCTGAGGTCGTGGTTGGTGCGGTGGCTGAAGGCGTCGGTGATGGCGCGCAGCTCGAAGGCCGGCGCCAGCAAGGCCTCCAGCTGGCGGCTGCGCAGCAACAGTTCCCCGCGGTCGCTGCCACGCAACCAGATCAGGAGGTCGATGGGCGTGGCCGGCAGTTTGACGAGCGCGCCCTCGATCTGAGGGAAGCTTTTGAGCCCAGGGACCTGCGTGCCGAGCGCACGCACCAGCGACTCGCCCAGGCCGACGACGGTCGCTTCGCCATCGGCGAAAGCAGCGAGTTCGCGCAGCACGGCCTGGGGGGTGGCGCCGATGCGCAATTGGCAACTGAGGTAGCGGGCCTGGGTGGGAATGGGCTGGAGGATGCCGGGTTGGGCAGGGAGTGGAACGGACATGGGTTGTTCTGGGAATGGGGCGATGGCGGCGCGCCGCGCGGGCGCAAGCCGCGCGGCAGAAAGGCAGGCGGGACTTTACCAGCGGCCCGTGGGCCGGGACCGGTCAGGCCGCGGCTTCCAGGCCGTTCTCGAAGTGCTCGCGCATGCGCTGCACCGTCAACGCGGCGTCGCGCTGCGTGAGCGCGGCCACGATGGCGCGGTGCTCGGCCAGCGACTCTTCGATGCGCCCGCTCTTGAGCAGCGAGTTGTGGCGGTTGAGCTTCATCACCTTGCGCAGGTCGGCCACCATCTGCTCGCGCCAGCGGTTGCGCGCGAGTTCGAGCACGCGCATGTGGAACTGCTCGTTGAGCGCGAAGAAGCGGTCGCGCTCGCCCACGGCGGCTTCCAGTTCCTGGTGCAAGGCCTGCAGGCTGGCCAGCTCCTCGTCGCTGGCGCGCGCGGCCACCACGCCGGCCGCGTCCGACTCCAGCAGGGCCAGCAGGTGGTAGACATCCGCAAGGTCTTTCTCGGACACTTCGGTGACGTAGGCGCCGCGCCGCACCTTCATCGTGACCAGGCCTTCGGCGGCCAGCACCTTGAGCGCTTCGCGCAGCGGGGTGCGGCTGATGCCGTATTCCTCGGCGAGCTTGAGCTCGTCGATCCAGCTGCCGGGCTCGAGCTCGCGGCGGAAGATGCGCTGGCGCAGCAGCTCGGCGACTTCTTCGTACAGGGCGCGGGGCGAAAGCGACAAAGCGGACATGGTCAGGGAGGGGTCAATCGGGGGTGTGGGACACAGGCCGGCATTGTAAGCCAATAGGAATATTTTGCATCAATAATTATGAATCATGTAGAATCTCGGCGGTCCTGATCCCGTCCAAACCGAGTTTTGCCATGAGCCAGAAACAGCCCGAATTCAACGCAGCCACCTTGGAAGCCTGGGCTCAGGCGGCCCGCAAATCCGCGCCCGGTGGCGATGTCTCGGCGTTGGACTGGGTCACGCCCGACGGCATTCGCGTCAAGCCGCTGTACACCGCCGAAGACACGGCCGGGCTGCCGCACACCAACACCCTGCCGGGCTTCGAGCCCTTCATCCGTGGCCCGCAGGCCACCATGTACGCGGTGCGGCCGTGGACGATCCGCCAATACGCGGGCTTCTCCACCGCCGAAGAGAGCAACGCCTTCTACCGCAAGGCCCTGGCCGCGGGCGGGCAGGGCGTCTCGGTCGCGTTCGACCTGGCGACGCACCGGGGCTACGACAGCGACCACCCGCGCGTCACCGGCGACGTGGGCAAGGCCGGCGTGGCGATCGACAGCGTGGAGGACATGAAGATCCTGTTCGACCAGATCCCGCTGGACAAGGTGAGCGTGTCCATGACCATGAACGGCGCGGTGCTGCCGGTGCTGGCGGGTTATGTGGTGGCGGCGGAGGAGCAGGGGGTGGGGCAGGACCAGCTCAGCGGCACCATCCAGAACGACATCCTCAAGGAGTTCATGGTCCGCAACACCTACATCTTCCCGCCCGAGCCGTCGATGAAGATCATCGGCGACATCATCGAGTACACGGCGCAGCACATGCCGAAGTTCAACTCGATCTCGATCTCGGGCTACCACATGCAGGAAGCCGGCGCCAACCAGGCGCTGGAGCTGGCCTTCACGCTGGCCGATGGCAAGGAGTATGTGAAGACCGCGATCGCCAAGGGCATGGACGTGGACGACTTCGCCGGGCGCCTGTCCTTCTTCTGGGCGATCGGCATGAACTTCTACCTGGAGATCGCCAAGATGCGCGCCGCCCGCCTGCTGTGGACGCGCATCATGAAGGGCTTCAACGCCAGGAACCCCAAGAGCCTGATGCTGCGCACGCACTGCCAGACCTCGGGCTGGTCGCTCACCGAACAGGACCCTTACAACAACGTGGTGCGCACCGCCATCGAGGCCATGGCCGCGGTGTTCGGCGGCACGCAGTCGCTGCACACCAACTCGTTCGACGAAGCCATCGCGCTGCCCACCGAGTTCAGCGCGCGCATCGCGCGCAACACGCAGCTCATCATCCAGGAAGAGACGCACATCACCAACGTGGTGGATCCCTGGGCCGGCAGCTACATGATGGAGAGCCTCACGCAGGAGATGGCCGACAAGGCCTGGGCCATCATCGAGGAGGTCGAGGCCATGGGCGGCATGACCAAGGCGGTGGACAGCGGCTGGGCCAAGCTCAAGATCGAAGCCGCCGCCGCCGAGAAGCAGGCGCGCATCGACTCCGGCAAGGACGTGATCGTCGGCGTCAACAAGTACAAGCTCAAGCAGGAAGACCCGATCGAGGCGCGCGACATCGACAACGTGGCGGTGCGCGACGGGCAGATCGCCCGCCTGAAACAGATCAAGGCCACGCGCGACGCGGCGAAGGTGCAGGCCGCGCTGGAGGCGCTGACCGCTGCGGCCGACAGCGGCGAGGGCAACCTGCTGGACCTGTCGATCCAGGCCATCCGCCTGCGCGCCACGGTGGGCGAGGTGAGCGATGCGCTGGAGAAGATTTACGGGCGCCACCGCGCCGATACGCAAAAGGTGACCGGTGTGTACGCAGCTGCCTACGATTCCGCCGAGGGCTGGGAAGCCCTCAAGACCGAGATCAACACCTTCGCCGAGGAGCAGGGCCGCCGGCCGCGCGTGATGATCAGCAAGCTCGGGCAGGACGGCCACGACCGGGGCGCCAAGGTGGTGGCGCACGGCGTTCGCCGACCTCGGCTTCGACGTCGACATGGGTCCGCTGTTCCAGACGCCCGAAGAATGCGCGCGCCAGGCGATCGAGAACGACGTGCACGCGGTGGGCGTGTCCACCCTGGCCGCCGGCCACAAGACCCTGGTGCCGGCCATCATCGCCGAGCTGAAGAAGCAGGGCGCGGACGACATCATCGTGTTCGTGGGCGGCGTGATCCCGCGCCAGGACTACGACTTCCTGTACGAGTCGGGCGTCAAGGGCATCTACGGCCCGGGCACGCCGATCCCGGCGAGCGCGAAAGACGTGCTGGAGCAGATCCGGAAGGCTTTGGGGTGACCCCTCAGGCATTGCTGGAAGGCATCGTGCGTGGCGCGCCTGCCACGCAGCGCCGCGCCATCGCCAAGGCCATCACGCTGCTGGAGTCCACCCGCGCGGACCACCGTGCCCAGGGCGACGAGCTGCTCACCGCCTTGCTGCCGCACACCGGGAACGCATTGCGCCTGGGCATCAGCGGCGTGCCGGGCGTGGGCAAGAGCACCTTCATCGAGGCGCTGGGCCTGTACCTGATCGGGAAGGGGCACCGCGTGGCGGTGCTGACCATCGACCCGTCCTCTTCCGTCTCGGGCGGCTCGATCCTGGGCGACAAGACGCGCATGGAAAAACTCTCGGTGCACGACCAGGCCTACATCCGGCCCAGCCCGAGCAGCGGCACGCTGGGCGGCGTGGCCGAAAAGACGCGCGAGGCCATGATGGTCTGCGAAGCGGCCGGCCACGACATCGTGATCGTCGAGACCGTGGGCGTGGGCCAGAGCGAGACCGCGGTGAGCGGCATGACGGACATGTTCGTGCTGATGCAGCTGCCCAACGCGGGCGACGACCTGCAGGCGATCAAGAAGGGCGTGATGGAGCTGGCCGACCTGGTGGTCATCAACAAGGCCGACCTGGACCCCGACGCCGCCACGCGCGCGCGCGCGCAGATCACCTCCTCGCTGCGCCTGCTCGGCCTGCATGCGCACCCCGAGCACGCGCACCACAACGACGGCCTCTGGCACCCGCAGGTGATCCAGCTCAGCGCGCTGCAAGGCCGGGGCGTGGACGCCTTCTGGGCCGAAGTCTCGCGTTTTCGCGCGCTGCAGACCGGCAACGGCCAGCTCGCCCAGCGCCGCCAGCAACAGGCCCGCGCCTGGATGTGGGAACGCATCGACGCCGGCCTCAAACAACGCTTCCGCGCGCACCCCCAGGTGCGCGCCGACCTCGACGAGACCACCCGCCGGGTGCTGGCGGGCGAACTGCCGCCGTCCACCGCGGCGCGCCAGCTGCTCGACCTCTTTGACTGACCGACCGTTTCCTCCGGAGAACCACCATGCAGGACATCCTTGAACAACTCGAACGCAAGCGCGCCGCGGCGCGGCTGGGCGGTGGCGAGAAGCGCATCGCCGCGCAGCACGCCAAGGGCAAGCTGAGCGCGCGCGAGCGGCTGGAGGTGCTGCTCGACGAGGGCACTTTCGAAGAGTGGGACATGTTCGTCGAGCACCGCTGCACTGACTTCGGCATGCAGGACAACAAGATCCCCGGCGACGGCGTGGTGACGGGCTACGGCATGATCAACGGCCGCCTGGTGTTCGTGTTCAGCCAGGACTTCACCGTCTTCGGCGGCGCGCTGTCCGAAGCGCACGCGGAGAAGATCTGCAAGGTGATGGACCAGGCGATGAAGGTCGGCGCGCCGGTGATCGGCCTGAACGACTCGGGCGGCGCGCGCATCCAGGAAGGCGTGGCCTCGCTCGGCGGTTATGCCGACGTGTTCCAGCGCAACGTGATGGCCTCGGGCGTGGTGCCGCAGATCAGCATGATCATGGGCCCCTCGGCCGGCGGCGCGGTGTACTCACCCGCCATGACCGACTTCATCTTCATGGTCAAGGACTCGAGCTACATGTTCGTCACCGGCCCCGAGGTGGTGAAGACGGTGACGCACGAGGAGGTGACCTCCGAGGAACTGGGCGGTGCCATCACGCACACCACCAAGAGCGGTGTGGCCGACCTGGCCTTCGAGAACGACGTGGAGGCGCTGCTGATGCTGCGCCGCCTCTACAACTACCTGCCGCTCAACAACCGCGAGAAGGCGCCGGTGCGCCCCAGCGGCGACCCGATCGACCGCATGGAACTGAGCCTGGACTCGCTGGTGCCCGAGAACCCGAACAAGCCGTACGACATGAAGGAGCTCATCGTCAAGACGGTGGACGACGGCGACTTCTTCGAGCTGCAGCCCGAGTACGCCAAGAACATCCTGATCGGCTTCGCCCGCATGGACGGCCAGACCGTGGGCATCGTCGCGCAACCAGCCGCTGGTGCTGGCCGGCTGCCTGGACATCAAGAGCTCGATCAAGGCCGCGCGCTTCGTGCGCTTCTGCGATGCCTTCAACATCCCGGTGGTTACCTTCGTGGACGTGCCCGGCTTCATGCCCGGCACCTCGCAGGAGTACGGCGGCATCATCAAGCACGGCGCCAAGCTGCTCTACGCGTACGCCGAGTGCACAGTGCCCAAGATCACCGTGATCACGCGCAAGGCCTACGGCGGCGCCTACGACGTGATGAGCTCCAAGCACCTGCGCGGCGACGTGAATTTCGCCTGGCCCAACGCCGAGATCGCGGTGATGGGCGCCAAGGGCGCGGTGGAGATCATCTTCCGCGAAGAGAAGAAGGACCCGGTCAAGCTCGCGCAGCGCGAGGCCGAGTACAAGGCCCGCTTCGCCAACCCCTTCGTGGCGGGCGCGCGCGGCTTCATCGACGACGTCATCCTGCCGCACGAGACGCGCAAGCGCATCTGCCGCAGCCTGGTGATGCTGAAGGACAAGAAGCTCGAGAACCCGTGGCGCAAGCACGGCAACATTCCGCTGTGAACAGGCCCACCACCGCGCCGCGCTTCGCGCGTCACCCCCTCAAGGGGGCAGCGCCAGCGGCCCGGCAAAGCCGGTTCCGCGGCACTTCTGGAATGTTGCTCCGGACATGAGTCGGTAAAGAACAGATTGGACAAATGATGTTTACCAAGATCCTGATTGCCAACCGCGGCGAGATCGCCTGCCGCGTGATCGCCACCGCGAAGAAGATGGGCATCGCCACGGTGGCGGTGTATTCCGAGGCCGACAAGGAGGCGCGCCACGTGCAGCTGGCCGACGAGGCCGTGCTGCTCGGCCCCGCGCCCTCGCGCGAGTCCTACCTGGTCGCGGACAAGATCATCGAGGCCGCCAAGCGCACCGGCGCCCAGGCCATCCACCCGGGCTATGGCTTCCTGTCGGAGAACGAGGCCTTCGCCAAGCGCGTGGAAGACGAGGGCATGGCCTTCATCGGTCCCAAGCACTTCAGCATCGCGGCCATGGGCGACAAGATCGCTTCGAAGAAGCTGGCCAACGCCGCCAAGGTCAACACCATCCCGGGCTGGAACGACGCGATCGAATCCGCCGACCGCGCGGTGGAGATCGCCCGCGACATCGGCTACCCCGTGATGATCAAGGCCAGCGCGGGCGGCGGCGGCAAGGGCCTGCGCGTGGCCTTCAACGACAAGGAAGCGCTGGAGGGCTTCACCAGTTGCCGCAACGAGGCGCGCAACAGCTTCGGCGACGACCGCATCTTCATCGAGAAGTTCGTGCAGGAGCCGCGCCACATCGAGATCCAGGTGCTGGGCGATTCGCACGGCAACGTGATCTACCTCAACGAGCGTGAATGCTCCATCCAGCGCCGCCACCAGAAGGTGATCGAAGAGGCGCCATCGCCCTTCATCTCGGAGGCCACGCGCAAGGCCATGGGCGAGCAGGCCGTGGCCCTGGCCAAGGCGGTGAAGTACCAGAGCGCGGGCACGGTGGAGTTCGTGGTCGGCAAGAACCAGGACTTCTACTTCCTGGAGATGAACACGCGCCTGCAGGTCGAGCACCCGGTGACGGAGTGCATCACCGGGCTGGACCTGGTGGAGCTGATGATCCGCGTGGCGGCCGGCGAGAAGCTGCCGCTGACGCAGGCCCAGGTGCAGCGCAACGGCTGGGCCATCGAATGCCGCATCAACGCCGAGGACCCGTTCCGCAACTTCCTGCCCAGCACCGGCCGTCTGGTGCGTTTCGCGCCGCCGGCGCAGACCATGTTCCAGGGCAACACCGCCGATCTGCTCGGCGTGCGCGTGGACACCGGTGTGCAGGACGGTGGCGAGATTCCGATGTTCTACGACTCGATGATCGCCAAGCTCATCGTGCACGGCAAGGACCGGCTGGACGCGATTGCCAAGATGCGCGAGGCGCTCAATGGCTTCGTGATCCGGGGCATCAGCAGCAACATTCCCTTCCAGGCCGCGCTGCTGGCGCACCCGAAATTCGTCGCGGGCGACTTCAACACCGGTTTCATCGCCGAGCACTATGGCCAGGGTTTCCGCGCCGAAGACGTGCCGCACAGCGACCCGGACTTCCTCGTCGCCCTGGCCGCCTTCGTGCGGCGCAAGTCGCGCGAGCGCGCGGCTGGCCTGTCGGGCCAGTTGCCCGGCTATGGCGTGAAGGTGGGCCACGACTACTCGGTGATCGTGCTCGACGCCCAGGGCGAACACGCCTACAAGTCCGTGCATGTGGACGAGGTGGTGGGCCAGCTCGGCTCGGCCGTGGTGACCGTGGACGGCAAGCGCTACGCGATGTCCAGCCCCTCGCGCCTGAACGACATCTGCGTGACCGGCACCTGCAACGGCCAGCCCTACACGGCGCAGATCGAGCGCGGCACGCCGCGCAACCCGCTGGCCCTGGTGGTGCAGCACAACGGCACGCGCATCGAGACCATGGTGGTGTCGCCGCGCATGGCCGAGCTGCACGCCCTCATGCCGTTCAAGGCGCCGGCCGACATGAGCAAATACGTGCTCTCGCCCATGCCGGGCCTGCTGGTCGAGGTGGCGGTGCAGCCGGGCCAGAAGGTGCAGGCCGGCGAGCGCGTGGCCGTGATCGAGGCCATGAAGATGGAAAACGTGCTGTTCGCCGCCGCCGACGGCGTGGTCTCCAAGGTGCTGGCGAAGATGGGCGAGTCGCTGGTGGTGGACCAGCCGATCGTCGAATTCGGTTGAGGCGCGGGTGGGCACCTTTGGATACGGACAGCGGGCCGTGAAATGCGCTAACCTGCAAAGCCACCCGGCTCTGAAGGATTCGCATGAAGCATGGTCTGGCTTTCGCCCTGGGATGTTTGCGCGATCCGCGCCGCATGGGTGCCATCGCACCGGCTTCCCGGGCACTGGCCCGGGCCATCGTGAGCGAGGTCTGGCGCAGCCAGCCTGGCGTGCTGATCGAGGTGGGCGCGGGCACCGGTGCCATCACGCGCGAGCTGGCCATGTCGTTCGCGGCGCTGGAGCGTTTCGTGGTGATCGAGCGCGACCCCGACTTCGCCCGCC
The DNA here is from genome assembly GCF_042697355.1 of Hydrogenophaga sp. UC242_50. NCBI lineage: Bacteria > Pseudomonadati > Pseudomonadota > Betaproteobacteria > Burkholderiales > Comamonadaceae > Hydrogenophaga > Hydrogenophaga sp. UC242_50. Next base: position 3,669,165 of record NZ_CP170553.1, on the reverse strand, counting down.
TGCTGCGCCACGCCTTCCCGCTGGCCGAGGTGCTCAACCACTGTGCCTCCGACGTGAACCAGCTCACGATCGAGGCGCGCTCGCCCGTCACGCTGGTGTCGTCCCTGCCGCTGCTGTCCATGCCGCGTGACGAAGCCCGCGAGTGCGTGAACGCCATGCTGAGCTTGATCGGCCGCCAGCCGGGCTCGCGCCTGATCCAGTACACCTACGCGGCGCCGCACCTGCGGCCCTTCAACGGCATTCCCCCGGGCTGGCACTGGCGGCGCTCGGCCTCGGTCTGGGCCAACCTGCCACCGGCCACGGTCTGGGCGCTGGAGCGCGCGCCCGTTTCCCTCAACGGAGTTCATTGAGACATGCCTTCCTCCTCACGTCCTTTCAAGGTGCTGGGCATCCAGCAGATCGCCATCGGCGGGCCCGACAAGCAGCGCCTGCAGAAGCTCTGGGTCGACATGCTGGGCCTGGAGGTCACGGGCACCTTCCGCAGCGAACGCGAGAACGTGGACGAGGACATCTGCGCCATCGGCGCCGGCCCGTTCAAGGTCGAGGTCGACCTGATGCAGCCGCTGGACCCCGAGAAGAAGCCGGCGGTGCACACCACGCCGCTCAACCACATCGGCCTGTGGATCGACGACCTGCCCACCGCCGTGCAGTGGCTCGGCGCCCAGGGCGTGCGCTTTGCGCCGGGCGGCATCCGCCAGGGCGCGGCGGGCTTCGACATCACCTTCCTGCACCCCAAGGCGAATGAGGAATTCCCCATCGCGGGCGAGGGCGTGCTGATCGAACTGGTGCAGGCGCCCCCCGAAGTGGTGGACGCGTTCGCGCGCCTGGCCGCCCAGCCGGCCTGATTCCCGGGACGAGCGGCCGAGCGCCCGGAGCAGGGCGGCTTTTCGGGCGCTGTTCGGCGCACCGCGGCCCGGGCCGCGAACTTAATCTTGTGACCTGTGAAGGCTGTGCCAAGGGTGGCGCGGCCCACCCCTTGTCGCAGGAGTTCCGCATGAACCCGTCACCCGGCCAAGATTCGAACGACCTTGCCAGCGCGTCCAGCTGGCTGGGGCGGGGCATGGCGCCCGCCTGGCCCGCCGAACTGCTGGAGCACTTCTGCCTGCGCATGTCGTCCCAGGGCATGTGCGTGAGCCGGGCGCTGATGATCTGCGACCGCCGCTACGCGCTGGAACAACTTGCGCATGCCCACAACATGGCCGACGACACGCTGCGGATGATGGCCGTGCAGCTGTTCCGGCATTTCGAAGCCCGCCAGTCCGCCATCGCCGGTCTGCACTGAGCCCACGGGGTTTCCCCGGCTCAAGGCGGATGGCGCGGCACCGATAAGAACCCATTCACACCGAGGAGCGGTACACCCATGTCCGGATTCCATCCGCTGTTGCCCGGCATCGCCCTGATGCGCCGGTTCCGCCTGCGCGGCAAGCTTCTGCTGCTCGCGGCCTCGTCGGTCCTGCCCCTGCTGCTCGCCTGGGGCCTGCAAGGCCCTGACGGGCTGCACGGCGGCGCCCTGATGGTCGCGATCGCAGGCCTGGCCCTGCTGGCCTACCTCATGGTCTCGTTCTACGTCAGCTTCACCGCGGACTTCCAGCAGGTGCTCGGCGCCATGGGGCAGACGGTGTCGGGCAACCTGCGGTCCACCATTCGCGTGCAGGGCAGCGACGAACTGGCCGAGCTGGCGCGCCTGCTGGACCGCACGATCGGCAACCTCTCGGCCATGGTGGCCGAGGTGCGCAGCAATTCCGCGCTCGTCGCCCACGCCGGCAAGAGCCTGGCGATGGGCAACCGCGACCTCGCCGACCGCACGGAGCAGCAGGCCGCGAACCTGGAGCAGACGGCGGCCAGCGTGCACGAGCTCTCGGGCACGGTGCAGCAGAACGCCCGCACCGCGGGCGAGTCCGACCAGCAGGCCGCGCAGGTGCGCGACGTGGCCGAGTCGGGTGCGAAGTACATGGGCCATGCGGTCGAGTCGGTCGAAGGCATCCAGAAGAGCGCGCAGCAGATGAACGAGATCATCGGCGTGATCGACAGCATCGCGTTCCAGACCAACATCCTCGCGCTGAACGCGGCGGTGGAAGCCGCTCGGGCCGGTGAACAGGGCCGGGGTTTCGCGGTGGTGGCCGCCGAGGTGCGCACGCTGGCCCAGCGCTCGTCCGCCTCGGCCAAGGAAATCCGCGAGCTGATCGAAGCCTCGCGCAGCCAGGTGGAGGCGGGCGTGGCCCAGATCCGCACGGCCGGCAACAGCATCGGTCAGATCGTCACCGGCGTGCGCGGCGTGGCGGCCAACATGTCGCTGATCTCCGCGTCGAGCGCCGAGCAGAGCACCGGCCTGAGCGAGATCTCGGCGGCCGTGACCCAGCTCGATCAGATCACCCAGCACAACGCCCAGATGGTGGAACGCGCGGTGCAGCAGGCCAACCAGCTGGAGCAGCGCGCGGCCCACCTGTCGAAAGCGGTGTCCTCCTTCATGCTGCAGCAAGGCACGGCCGATGAGGCCATGCAACTGGTGAGCCGTGCCTTGGCGCAGCGCAAACAAGGTGGGCGCGAGGCGTTTTCGCGCTCGATCACCGAGCCCTCCAGTGGCTTTCACGACCGCGACATGTACGTGTTCGCGCTCGACAGCACGGGCGTCTACCGCGCCTTCGGCGGCAAGCCGGAGAAGGTGGGCAGCCGGGTGCAGGACATCGCGGGTGTCGACGGGCAGGCCTTGCTCAACGCCATCGTCGCGCAGGGTGAGGCGGGTGAGGGCTGGGTGGAGTACGACATCGCCAACCCGGTCACCGGCGCCATCCAGGCCAAGATGTCCTACGTGATGAAGATCGACGATCTCTACGTGGGCTGCGGCGTCTACAAGACCGTGGCCGCGCGCCAGGGCGCCTGAAGGGGCGGGTCAGCCGCCGGTCTGCCCGCGCCTGGCTCGGGAACGGGCCAGCGCGGCTTCGATCACGGCGCGCTTCTTGTCCAGCACGGCCTCGTCGCTGATCTTCGAGTGCGCGGCCAGATCGGCCAGTTTCTCGCGCGCCTTCGTTTCCAGCCGCACTTCGTGTTCCCGCTTCTCGCGCGCCAGGCGCTGTTGCCGCAGGCTGTAGCGCTCGCGCCCCTGCGCGGCCTGTTCGGACGACCAGGCCTGCCAGCCGGTGCGTTCACCGCTCACGATTTCCAGCGAGATGCAGTCCACGGGGCAGACCGGCAGGCACAGCTCGCAGCCGGTGCAATAGGGCTCCACCACGGTGTGCATGCGCTTGTGGATGCCGAGGATGGCGTCGGTGGGGCAGGCCTGGATGCACAGCGTGCAGCCGATGCACCAGGCCTCGTCGATCACCGCCACGGTGACCGGGCCTTCGATGCCGAAGCGGTGGTCCAGCGCCTGCACGGGCTGGCCGGTGAGGGCGGAGAGCCGCTCGATGCCTTCGGCCCCGCCGGGGGGACACTGGTTGATGCCCGCTTCGCCGTCCGCGATGGCCTGCGCATAGCTCGCGCAGTCGGGGTAACCGCAACGCGTGCACTGGGTCTGCGGCAGGGCGGCGTCGATGCGCCGGGCGAGGTCGTTCATGCCCGCGAATATACCGGCGCCGCCAGGGCGCCGTGGGCTTCGCCGCTCAGGCCTTGGTGGTCTTGCGGCTGGCCGTCTTGCGGGCCGCTGCCGGTGCCTTGGCGGCCGGTTTGCGCGCCACGGCCTTGGGGGCCGCTTTCACGGCCGGCTTCGCTGCGGCAGGCGCGGCATCCGCGGCGGGCTGGTGCGCGCGGATGAAGGTCTTGACCACCGGGTGCACCATGTCGCGCCAGCGCCGGCCGCTGAAAATGCCGTAGTGCGCCAGCGCCCTGCGCCTCGTAGTGCATCTGGTGCGTCTTCGGGATGCCGGTGCACAGGTCGTGCGCGGCGGCCGTCTGCCCGGAGCCGGAAATGTCGTCGAGCTCGCCTTCCACCGTGAGCAGGGCGGTGCGCTTGATGTCCTGCGGACGCACGCGCTCCAGCTCACCCTGTTCGTTCTTCACGTCCCAGGTGCCGTTGACCAGCTTGAATTCCTGGAACACCGTCTCGATCGTTTCGAGGTAGTAGTCGGCGTCCATGTCGAGCACGGCGTTGTACTCGTCGTAGAACTTGCGGTGGCTCTCGGCGCTGGAGTTGTCGCCCTTGATCAGGTCCTTGAAGTAGTCGTAGTGGCTCGACGCGTGGCGGTCGGGGTTCATGGCCACGAAACCGGTGTGCTGCAGGAAGCCCGGGTACACGCGGCGGCCGGCGCCAGGGAAGTTGTCGGGCACGCGGTAGATCACGTTGTTCTCGAACCACTCGTAGCTGCGCTGGGTGGCCAGGTTGTTCACCGCCGTGGGCGACTTGCGCGCGTCGATGGGGCCGCCCATCATGGTCATGGACAGCGGCGTGGTCTCGCCCCGGCTGGCCATCAGCGAGACCGCCGCGAGCACCGGCACGGTGGGCTGGCAGACGCTCATCACGTGGCAGTTGCCGTAGCCCTGCTGCAGGTAACGGATGAACTCCTGGATGTAGTTCACGTAGTCGTCCAGATGGAACTCGCCATCGGCCATCGGCACGAGGCGGGCGTTCTTCCAGTCGGTGATGTAGACCTTGTGGTCCTTGAGCATGGTGCGCACGGTGTCGCGCAGCAGCGTGGCGTAGTGGCCCGAGAGCGGGGCGACGATGAGCACCACCGGCTGCCCCTTGAGCTTGGCCAGCGTCTCGGTGTCGTCGGAGAAACGCTTGAAGCGGCGCAGCTCGCAGAATGGCTTGTCGATCTCGATGCGCTCGTGGATCGCGATGTCCACACCGTCCACATCCACCGTGTGGATGCCGAACACCGGCTTCTCGTAGTCCTTGCCCAGCCGGTGCATCAGGTCGTAACCGGCGGAGATGCGCTGGGCACCCGGCAGTTGGGCCAGCGGCAGCATGGGGTTGGTGAAGAGCTTGGACGCGACCTCGGCCAGGTCAGCGAACGGCTCCATGATCGAGCGCTGGGTTTCGTAAATCTGGTACAGCATGGGCGTCGAATCTGGTTATGTTGCAGTGCAATATAGCAGCATGTGCAAGTCCCTATAAGGGTGAAAACACTATACCCCCGGGTGTTGTTGTCACCTTCGTGAAAGAATCCTGCCGGAACTTCGTGCGCGGCGGCGGGCTCCATGGCTTTTCCGCCGATCGCCACCCCCCATGCAACGTCGCCCCCTATTGATCGCCGGCGGGGCCCTCGCGGCCACCGCCCTCGGAACCTACATGAGCACTTCGGCCTCCGTCCCTTCACCCACGTCCGCCGCCGCCGGTCTGGCCGACCTGGCCGCCGCGCTGCCTGCCACCGAGCGCCTGCCGGTGCTGTTCCTGGGGCATGGCAGCCCCATGAATGCGATCGAGGACAACGCCTGGCGCCGCAGCTGGCAGGCCCTGGGCCAGGAACTGCGCGCGCGGGGCACGCAGCCCAGCCTGATCCTGTGCGTTTCGGCGCATTGGCTGACCCCGGGCTGGCAGCTCACGGCCATGAGCCAGCCCCCCACCATCCACGACTTCGGCGGCTTTCCGCAGGCCCTGTTCGACCAGCAGTACCCCGCGCCGGGCTCGCCAGCCATGGCCCGTGCCATCAGTGGGGTGGTCAGGCAGCCCGGCTCTGGCCGCGCGCTGGACCTGGACGAGCGCGAGTGGGGCCTGGACCACGGCACCTGGTCGGTGCTCAAGCCCATGTTCCCGGCCGCGGAGATCCCGGTCATCCAGCTCAGCATGGACTACCGCCGGCCCGCGGCCGAGCATTTCGCTGTCGGCCGCCAGCTCGCCCAGTTGCGCGAGCGCGGTGTGCTGATCGTGGGCAGCGGCAACATCGTGCACAACCTGCGCACCATGCGCCGGGACGCGGCCGACAACCAGGCCTACGAATGGGCGATCGAGTTCGACCGCATCACGGCCGAGCACCTCGCTCAGGGGCGGCTGGAGGCGCTCAACGACTTCCAGCAGCTGGGCACCGTGGCGCAGATGGCGCACCCCAGCTGGGAGCACTACCTGCCGCTGCTGTACACGGCGGGTGCGGTCACCGACAAGGAGGAGCCGCGCTTTTTCAACGACGGTTTCCAGGGCGCCTCCATCTCCATGCGCTCGGTCATCTGGAGCTGAACCCGGGACGGCCCATGAAAAAAGCCGCTCATCGAGCGGCTTTTTTGCGTCAGACCCGACTCAGACCACCTTGGCGATGGCCTGGCAGACGTAGTCGATGTTCTTGCTGTTGAGCGCGGCCACGCACATGCGGCCGGTGTCGGTGCCATAGACGCCGAACTCGCTGCGCAGGCGCACCATCTGGTCCTTGTTCAGGCCGGAGTAGCTGAACATGCCGATCTGGCTGGTGATGAAGCCCATGTCCTGCTTCACGCCGGCGGCCTTGAGGCCGTCCACCAGCTTCTGGCGCATGGCCTTGATGCGCACGCGCATCTCGCCGAGTTCCTTTTCCCACAGGGCGCGCAGCTCCGGGTTGTTCAGGACGGCGGCCACCACCGCGCCGCCGTGGATGGGCGGGTTGGAGTAGTTGGTGCGGATCACGATCTTGAGCTGCGACAGCACGCGCGAGGCTTCCTCGGCGTTTTCGCACAGCACCGACAGGGCCCCCACGCGCTCGCCGTACAGGCTGAAGCTCTTGGAGAACGAGGTCGAGACGAAGAAGGTCAGGCCGGCGGCGACAAACTTGCCGATGACCGCGCCGTCTTCGGCAATGCCGTCGCCAAAGCCCTGGTAGGCCATGTCCAGGAAAGGCGTGAGGCCGCGGGCCTTGACGGCGGCGATCACCTGGTCCCATTGGGCCGGGGTGATGTCGTAGCCGGTCGGGTTGTGGCAGCAGGCGTGCAGCACGGCGATGGTGCCGGGCTGCGCGGCGTTCAGGCTGGCCAGCATGCCGTCGAAGTTGACGCCGCGCTTGTCGGCGTCGTAGTAGGCGTAGCTGTCGACCGTGAAGCCCGCGTTGGTGAAGAGGGCGCGGTGGTTTTCCCAGCTCGGGTCGCTGATCAGGACCTTGGCGTTCGGATTGAGGCGCTTGAGGAAGTCAGCGCCGATCTTGAGGCCGCCGGTGCCGCCGATGGCTTGCACCGTGCGCACGCGGCCGGACTTCACCGGCTCCGAATCGCTGCCGAACACCAGGCTCTTGACGGCGGCGTCGTAGGCCGCGATGCCGTCGATGGGCAGGTAGCCGCGCGCGGCAGGCTTGTCCATCATGGTCTTCTCGGCCGCCTGCACGCATTGCAGCAGGGGCAGCTTGCCGTTGTCGTCGAAGTAGACACCGACGCCGAGGTTGACTTTGTTGGGGTTGGTGTCGGCGGCAAACTGTTCGTTCAGACCCAGAATCGGGTCGCGCGGCGCCATTTCGACGGCGGAGAAGAGGGACATGCTGGGTTTCCTGGGTTGAGGTCGGGAGCAACCGGCATTTTAGCGGCCGGGCGTGTTGCGTTCCTGATGCCAAATGGTGTGCCCGTTGTGGCCTTCGCATGCATGTTTTCGCCACAAGCGTGCGCTTCCTCATGACAGAGGAGGGTTTGGGTATTCGTTACCGTTTACAAGCGTTCCATTGCCGCATGTCTGCGGTATATTCAAAAGGGCGTTAACTTTTATTAACATTTCACCGTTCCATGGAGGAAATGGGTCATGCGAAAACATACTTCCGGTCTCGTTCGTGTTCTCGCCATTGGCGCCGCTGCAACCGCGTTGTTGGTGGGTGTCAGTGGCTGCGCGAGCAACAGCAACCTGCCGGCCGCGCCGGTGGTTGCGCAGCACCGCCAACTACAACTACCTGGTGGGACCGGGCGACACGCTGAACATCACCGTGTGGCGCAACCCCGAGCTTTCGCTGACGGTGCCCGTGCGCCCCGATGGCAAGGTGTCCGCGCCGCTGGTCGACGAACTCGTCGCGCAGGGCAAGACGTCCTCCGAAATCGCCCGCGACGTCGAGAAGGCGCTGGGCAAGTTCGTGCGCGATCCCGTCGTGACGGTGATCGTCACCAACTTCGTCGGCCCCTACAGCGAGCAGATCCGTGTGGTGGGTGAAGCCACCAAGCCGCAGTTCCTGCCCTACAAGCAGAAGATGACGGTCATGGACGTGATGATCGCGGTGGGCGGGCTGACCGACTTCGCCGACGGCAACAAGGCCACCATCGTGCGCGCCGCTGAGAGCAACAAGCGCTACAGCGTGCGGCTGCAGGACCTGGTCAAGCGCGGCGACATTTCCGCCAACGTGGAAATGCTGCCCGGCGACATTCTCATCATCCCGCAGGGCTGGTTCTAAGGCCGCCGTCCGGTCGGCCTCGGGGTTGGTCGGGCGACCAGCCAGTCCCTCGCTGTTCTGCTGTCACACACAGATTTCTGCATGCACGATCTCCTGAACCAAATCTCCACCACCCTGCGGGGCATGTGGAAATACCGCCGACTCGGGGTGCTGATCGCCTGGATCGTGGCCGCCGTGGGCGCCGCCGGCGTGTTGATGATCCCCGATCGCTACGAGGCGACGTCGCGGGTGTACGTCGACACCCAGTCGATCCTGCGCCCGCTCATGACCGGTCTGGCAATCCAGCCCGATGTGGAGCAGCAGGTTGGCATGCTCAGCCGCACGCTGATCAACCGGCCGACGGTGGAAAAGCTCATGCAGATGGCCCAGCTGGAAACCGCGGGCCAAACCAAGGCGCAGCGCGATGCCCTGGTGGACAACCTGTTCAAGTCGCTCGCCATCCGCTCGACGGGGCGCGACAACCTCTACACCCTGTCGTACCGCGACGAGAACCCGGAGCGTTCGCTGCAGGTGGTCAAGTCGCTGCTGACGATCTTTGTCGAGTCGGGCAAGGGCGCCGCCGGCACCGATTCCGACAACGCCCGCAAGTTCATCGAAGAGCAGATCAAGAACTACGAGAACAAGCTGTCCGAAGCCGAGTCCCGCCTGAAGGATTTCCGCCTGCGCAACCTGGACATGCAAGGGCAGGGGGGTCTCGATGTGGCCGGCCGCATGGCCGAGATGCTGAGCACGCTCAGCCAGGCCCGCCTGGAGCTGCGCGAAGCCGAGAGCGCCCGCGAGGCCGCGCGCAAGCAGCTGGAGCAGGCGCGCAGCATGGCGCGGACCGCGCCCGACACCTCGTCGCTGAACTTGCGCACGCCCGACCTGGATTCCCGCATCGATGCGCTCAAGCGCAGCCTGGACGCCCTGCTGCAACGCTTCACGGACCAGCACCCGGACGTGCTCAACACGCGCCGCCTGATCAAGGAACTGGAAGACCAGAAGCGCCGCGAGATCGCTGAAATGCGCCGCGCCGCCGCGGCCTCGCCCGCCTCGCCGGTGGTGGAGAACAACCCGGCCATCGTGGAAATCACGCGCACGCTGGCCTCGGCCGAAGTGCAGGTGGCGTCCTTGCGCGCCCGCGTCGGCGAATACGAAGGCCGCTCGGCCCGCCTGCGCGAGCAGCTCAAGGTGGCGCCGCAGATGGAAGCCGAGCTGGCCCAGCTCAACCGCGACTACGAAATCCACCGCAAGAACTACCAGGACCTGGTGTCGCGCCGCGAGACCGTGTTGATGAGCGGCGAGCTGGAAAGCACCTCCAACCTGGCCGACTTCCGCGTGGTCGAACCGCCGCAGGTCTCGCGCCGCCCGGTGGCCCCCAACCGCGCACTGCTGTTGCCCGTGGCCCTGCTGGCCGCGCTGGCCGCGGGTGTTGGCGTGACCTTCCTGGTCAGTCAGCTGCGCCCGGTGTTCTTCGATGCCTCGGCCTTGCGTGGTGCCACCGAGCTGCCCCTGCTGGGCGTGGTGACCCTGGTCAAGAACGACGCCATGCGCCGGCGCGAATCCCGAAGCCTGCGGCGTTTCCTGCTGGCCATCATGGCCTTGGTCGTGTTGTTCCTCATCGGTATGGTGACCTTGTCGTACCGATCGAGCCTTTGAAGGTGATCTGAAAACATGTCCAGCTTGATTGAAAAAGCAGCCCAACGGCTTGAGCAACTGCGACAGGCCGGCGCCGACATGCCGGCGGTGCCCGATGCCGCCGCGGCGCCCACCAGCGCACCCGAAACCACGGCGCCTGTGGCCGCTGCCGCCAAGCCTGCGCCCGTGATGAAAGAGGCCGCCAAGACCGTCTCCAAGAGCGTGCGCCTCGATCTGGCCGGGCTCACCGAGGCGGGCTTCGTCACGCCGAACGCGCCGCGCGCCGCCATCGCCGACCAGTACCGTGTCATCAAACGCCCCCTGATCGCCAATGCAACCGGCAAGGGGGCCTCGGTCGTGCAGCATGGCAACCGCATCATGGTGACCAGCGCCATGCCCGGCGAAGGCAAGAGCTTCACCGCCATCAACCTGGCGATGAGCATCGCCATGGAGCTGGACTACACGGTCCTGCTGGTCGATGCCGACGTGTCCCGCCCTTCGATCATGAAAACGCTGGGCCTGCCGCCCGGCCCCGGCCTGCTGGACCTGCTGACGAACAAGCAGATGGAGATGTCGGACACGCTGCTGCGCACCAACATCGACAAGCTCAGCCTGCTGCCCAGCGGCACGCCGCATCCGCGCGCCACGGAGCTGCTGGCCAGCGACGCGATGACCGATCTGATTGAAGAGATGGGCCACCGTTACCCCGACCGCATCATCATCTTTGATTCGCCACCCCTGCTGCTGACCACCGAATCCCGCGTGCTGCGCACGCACATGGGCCAGATCGTGGTGGTGGTGCAGGCCGAGAAGACCCTGCAGTCCCAGGTCCGGCACGCGCTGACGACGATCGAGTCGTGCCCGATCAAGCTCATGGTGCTCAACCAGGTGCATGGTGGCGATCAGGATGCCTATGGGTACGGCTACGGCTACGGGCACGGGGCGTCGAGCGACGCCCAGGTCTCAGAGACCACGCCGGCTTGAATCGGTTCACGGAGGTTTCCCAGTGACACATCGATCATCCCGCCGGCCCACATCGTTCCCGGTGGCGCACGCTGGTGCAGGCCTTGTCGGGCCTGCTCGTGCTGTCGCTGCATGCCCAGGTGAGGGCGCAGGAAGTCGCTCCCGCAGGGGATCTGGTGGAGGTGGAGACGCCGGTGGCCCCGCCCCCTGCCATCTGGGTGACGCCCCGCATCTCCGTGAGCCAGGGCTTTTCCAACAACGGCGATCTCTCCACGCAGAACCGCCAGAGCGAGCAGATCACCGAAATCAGCCCGGGCATTGGCGTGGTGGTCAACAAGCCGCGCCTCAAGGGCTTCTTCGACTACTCGCTGCGCGGCATCTACGACGCGCGCAACACGGTGCAGGACAACATCCAGCAGTCCCTGAACACCAATGGCACCTTCGAGGCCTGGGACAACCGCGCCTTCATCGATTTCTCCGGGATCATCGGCCAGCAGGCCATCTCGGCATTCGAGTCGCCGAGCATCGACGCCCTGGGCAACGACAACCTGTCGGAGACCTCGAGTTTCCGGTTCTCGCCCTACCTGCGCGGCAGCCTGATGGGTTCGGTGGACTACGAGCTGCGCTACGCCTACCAGACCACCCGCACCGACACGCGGCTGCGTTCCGACATCAGCTCCGAAGAGGGCCTGGCGCGGCTGTCGCGCCAGGTGACCGGGCAATCGCTGGGCTGGACGCTCGAAGCGGGTCGCACGCAGCTCGACTACAGCTTCGGACAGCGGCAGACCCTGGACGCGGTGAATGGCCGCCTGTTCTACGCGCTGAACCCGACGCTGACCCTGTCGGCGCTGGTCGGCGTGGAGTCCAACGACCTGCTGACCCCCGACATGAAGTCGTACCGCTCCACCGGGCTGGGTGTCGAATGGCGGCCCTCCGATCGCACGCGCGTCTTCGCCGAGCGGTCCAACCGCTATTTCGGCAACGGCCACAACGTCGAGGTCGAGTACCGCAGCCGGCGCGCGATCTGGCGCTATGTGGACACCCGCGACGTGGTCACCAGCCAGCTGGATGCCGCGGGCGCGTCCCAGGGTTCGCTCTATGGCCTGATCGACGCGCTGTCCAACGAGTCCGACCCGGTGCGGCGGGCGCAGCAGGTGAATGCCGAGTTGCAGCGCCTGGGCCTGCCGGCCGATTTCCAGCTCAACCCGGGCTTCCTCACCTCGTCGGCGTCGGTGCAACGCCTGCAGGAGCTTTCGCTGGGCCTGTTCGGTCCCCGCGATGCCTTTGTGGTGGCCGTGGCCCGCAACACGGGGCGCCGCCTCAATCCGGTGATCACGCTCAGCGACGACTTCAACATCGCCTCCGACATTGTCGAGAAGGCCTGGCGGGTCACCTACGCCCACCGCCTGACGCGGCTGACCTCGGCCAACGTGTCCTTCACGCGGCAGACGAACGAAGGCATCAACACCTCGTTCAGCAACACCCTCAAGACCTTGACGTTCGGCGTCAGCACGCGCCTGGCCGCTCGCACCAGCGGCAGCGTGCAGCTCCGGCGTTCGCTCTACAGCGGCACCTTCCCCTACAAGGAAACCGCCATCCTGGGCGTGGTCACCCACCGGTTCTGATACATGTACGAAGCCTATTACGGGTTGACCAGCAAACCCTTCCAACTCAACCCCGACCCGCGTTTCTATTACAGCAGCAAGCCGCACCGGCGCGCGCGCTCGTACCTGGTGTACGGCGTCATGCGCGGCGAGGGCTTCATCGTCATCACCGGTGAGGTGGGCGCCGGCAAGACCACCATCGTGCGCGACCTGCTCGACAGCCTGGAAAACGGCTCGGTGGTGGCGGCCCATCTTGTGAGCACCCAGCTGGGCGCCGAAGACGCGCTGAAACTGGTCTGCGCGGCCTTCGGCGTGCCCGTGCGCGGGACCGGCAAGGCCGACATGCTGATGGCGCTGGAAGCCTTCTTCATCACCCAGACGACCCAGGGCAAGCGCTGCCTGCTGATCGTGGACGAAGCGCAGAACCTGCAACCGCTGGCGGTGGAAGAGCTGCGCATGCTGTCGAACTTCCAGTTCGGCGAACAGGCCCTGCTGCAGACCTTCCTGGTCGGGCAGCCCGAGTTCCGCACCATCCTGCAGGGCCCGGGCATGCTGCAACTGCGCCAGCGCGTCACCGCGCGCTGCCACCTCGGCCCGCTGGACGAGGAGGACACCCGCGCCTACATCGAGCACCGGCTCAAGTGCGCCGGCGCGGTGGACAAGCCGGTCTTCGAGCCGGCGGTGTTCGCCGGCATCTTCCAGCACAGCGGCGGCATTCCGCGCCGCATCAACACCCTGTGCGACCGCCTGCTGCTGCAGGGCTACCTGTCCGAATCGCCGACCCTGACGCTGGATGCGCTCAACGAGGTGGTCGCGGAGATGCACGCCGAGAGCGCGGTGCCCGCGCCGGACCACCAGGGCAGCGACGACCGCTGGGCCCACCTGCCCAAGGCGGGCGAGGGCGCCGAGGCCCGCCCTTCGCTGGTCGATGGCATCGGCCCCGAAGACCTCGACCTGGACCCGGGCGTGGTGGACGGCATCGGCGAAGAGCTCACCCGCGTGACGGCCGAGCAGCTCAGCACCCGCCTGCTGCGCATGGAGCGCAGCGTGCTGCGCCAGGAGCGGGTGAGCCTGGAGATCCTCGGTGCCTTGAGGAAGATCGTCGCGGCCACCCGCAAGTCGCGCAACAACGGCAGCAACTGATCCCAAGGGGGTTCCCATGCCATCCAACGCACCCATCGAAAACGCGCTGACCATCGACGTCGAAGACTACTTCCAGGTCTCGGCCATGGCGCCCTACATCGACCGCGCCGATTGGGACCGCTGCGAGTGCCGGGTCGAACACAACATCGACCGCATCCTGCAGCTGCTCGCGGCGAAGAACACCCACGCCACCTTCTTCACCCTGGGCTGGATCGCCGAGCGCTACCCCGACATGGTGCGCCGCATCGTGCGCGAAGGCCATGAACTCGCCAGCCATGGTTATGGGCACCAGCGGGTGAGCGACCTCACCGAGGCCGAGTTCTTCGACGACATCACGCGCTCCAAGGGCCTGTTGGAAGACCTGGGCGGCCAGGCGGTCTGGGGCTATCGGGCGCCGAGCTTCTCCATCGGTGCGAAGAACCTGTGGGCGCTCGACACCCTGCAGCGCGCGGGCTACCGCTACAGCTCCAGCATCTACCCGGTCAAGCACGACCACTACGGCATGCCCGATGCGCCGCGCTTCGCCTACGAGACCTCGGGCGGCATGATGGAAGTGCCGCCGACCACGCTGCGCATGTTCAACCGCAACCTGCCGTCCAGCGGCGGTGGTTATTTCCGCCTCATGCCCTATGCGCTCTCGCGCTGGATGCTGCAGCAGGTGAACAGGCAGGACGAGCAATCCGCCATCTTCTACTTCCACCCCTGGGAGATCGACCCCGGGCAACCGCGCGTGGCCGGCATCGACCTCAAGACCCGCTTTCGCCACTACGTCAACATCGGCCGCACGGAACAGCGCCTCGCGCGCCTGCTGGACGATTTCCAATGGGACCGCATGGACAACATCTTCATCGGCAGCCGCGTGAAGAAAGAGGTGTCCGTTGTCTGAGCCTGCTCTTCTTCGCATCCACCGCCTCGACAGCGCCCAAGCCGACCAGATCGCCCGCTGGGACGCCTTCGTCCTGGCGCAACCGCAGGCCACGTTCTTCCACCGCGCGGGCTGGCAGACGGTCATCCGCGACGTCTTCCGCCACGACACCTACTTTCTCTACGCCGAGTCCGGCGGCGAGATCCAGGGCGTGCTGCCGTTGGCCCATGTCAACAGCCGCCTGTTCGGCAACGCGCTGACCGGCCTGCCGTTCGCGGTGTACGGCGGCGCGGCCGCCGCGACCCCCGAGGCCGCCACGGCGCTCGAAGCCGAGGCCCAGCGCCTGGCCGTCGAGCTCGGCACCGACCACCTGGAGCTGCGCCACATCGAGCGCCGCCACACCGACTGGCCGGTGCAGGAGCTCTACGTCACCTTCCGCAAGGCCATCCTGCCCAAGGAAGAGGACAACATGCTGGCGATCCCGCGCAAGCAGCGCGCGATGGTGCGCAAGGGCATCAAGAACGGCCTGACCTCGCACATCGACCCGACCGTCGACCGCTTCTTCGCCCTGTACGCCGACAACGTGCACCGCCACGGCACGCCGGCCATGCCCAAGCGCTACTTCCAGACCCTGCTCAAGACCTTCGGTGCCGACGCCGAGGTGCTGACCGTGTGTTCGGCCGAAGGCACGCCGCTGTCCAGCGTGCTCAGTTTCTACTTCCGCGACGAGGTGCTGCCGTACTACGCGGGCGACGACGAGGCCGCCCGCGACCTCGCTGCCAACGACTTCAAGTACTGGGAACTCATGCGCCTGGCCTGCGCGCGCGGACTCAAGGTGTTCGACTACGGGCGCAGCAAGGAGGGCACCGGCCCCTACGCGTTCAAGAAGAACTGGGGCTTCGAGCCCACGCCGCTGAACTACGAGTACCGCCTGTACAAGCGCGAGGGCATTCCGCAGAACAACCCGGCCAACGCCAAGTACAAGCTGCTGATCGCGACCTGGCGGCGCCTGCCCATTGGCGTCGCCAATTGGCTGGGCCCGTTCATCGTGCGCAATCTGGGCTGAGCGACGCCACCTTGACGCACCATGGCCAACCTGCTGTACCTCGTTCACCGCCTTCCGTATCCGCCCAACAAGGGCGACAAGGTGCGCTCGTACCACCTGTTGCGCCACCTGCTGCAGAAACACCGCGTGTTCCTGGGCACCTTCATCGACGACCCTGACGACGAGCAGCACCTGCCCACGCTGAAGGCCCTGTGTCCGGACCTGCACGTCGAGCGCATCGCGCCGCGCCGGGCCAAGCTGATGAGCGCCACCGGCCTGCTGCGCGGCGAGGCGCTGACGCTGGCCTACTACCGCAACGCCGGCATGCGGCGCTGGGTCGAGCAGGTGGCCCAGGCCCATGAGCTGCAGGCCAGCGTGGTGTTCTCGGGCGCCATGGCGCAGTACGCGCAGCCGCTGGCGCCGGCCGTGCCCATGCTGGTTGATTTTGTCGATGTGGATTCGGCCAAGTGGACGCAATACGCCCCCGCGCACCGCTGGCCGATGTCGGCTGTGTACCGGCGCGAAGGCGAACGCCTGCTGGCCTACGAACGCGAGGTGGCCTCGCAGGCGCGCCGCTCCTTCTTCGTCACGCCGAACGAGACCGCGCTGTTTCTCTCGCACGCGCCCGAGGCCCAAGGCCATGTGCAGTCCCTCAGCAATGGCGTGGACGCCGATTTCTTCACCCCCGATCCCGCGCGCGCCAACCCGTTCGCGGCGAACGAGCAGGCGATCGTGTTCACCGGTGCCATGGACTACTGGCCCAACATCGACGGCGTGAGCTGGTTCGTCTCGGACATGCTGCCGCGCCTGCGCGCGCACTGGCCGCGGGCGCGCTTCTACATCGTGGGCCGCAGCCCCTCGCCGCAGGTGCAGGCCCTGGCCGGCCAGCACGTGGTGGTCACCGGCACCGTGCCCGATGTGCGGCCCTACCTGCAGCACGCCGCCGCGGTCGTGGCGCCGCTGCGCGTGGCGCGCGGCATCCAGAACAAGATCCTCGAAGCCATGGCCATGGAGCAGGCGGTGATCACCGTGCCTTCCTGCGCCGAAGCCATCGGCGCCAGCAGCGCGCAGGGCCTGCTGCGAGCCGAGGATGCCGACGGTTTCCTGCAGGCGCTGCAGCAACTGCTCGATGCGCCGCCAGCCCAGGCCGCCGCGCTCGGCCGCGAGGCCCGCCGCTTCGTGCTGCAGGGTTTCAGCTGGCAGGCCCACCTGAGCGGCATCGACGCCTGCCTGGACGACCCCCACCAACTCAACGCCACCGTTCAGGAGGCCCACTGACATGTGCGGCATTTCCGGCCTGTTCGACACCCAGGGTCTGCGCAGCTACGACCGCGCGCTGGTGTCCCGCATCAACGACATCCAAGCCCACCGGGGGCCGGACGAAGACGACCTGCACCTCGAACCCGGCCTGGCGCTGGGCCACCGGCGCCTGTCGGTGATCGACCTGGCCACGGGCCAGCAGCCGCAGTTCAACGCCGACGCCAGCGTGGGCATCGTGTTCAACGGCGAGATCTACAACTTCCAGGAACTCGTGCCCGAGCTCAAGGCCCTGGGCTACGTGTTCCGCACGCGCAGCGACACCGAGGTGATCGTGCACGCCTGGTCGGCCTGGGGCACGGCCTGCGTGCACCGCCTGCGTGGCATGTTCGCCTTCGCCATCTGGGACCGCGCGCAGCAGTCCTTGTTCCTCGCGCGCGACCGCATGGGCGTCAAGCCCATGCACTACGCCTGGTTGCCCGACGGCAGTTTCATCTTCGGCTCCGAACTCAAGGTGATCACGGCCCACCCGGGCTTCGTGCGCGAGATCGATCCGAAGGCGGTGGAAGACTATTTCTCGTTCGGCTACGTGCCCGACCCGCGCTGCATCTACCGCAACGCCCACAAACTGCCGGCGGCGCACACGCTGCTGCTGCGCCGGGGCGAAGCCGACCAACCCGCGCCCGTGCCGTACTGGGACGTGCAGTTCACCAACGACAACCCGATCGAGCAGGCCGATGCCGAGGTCGAGTTGCGCGACCGCGTGCGCGAGTCCGTCAAGCTGCGTCTGATCGCCGACGTGCCGCTGGGTGCCTTCCTCTCGGGTGGGGTCGATTCCAGCGCCGTGGTCGCGACCATGGCCGGCCTGTCCGACACACCGGTGCAGACCTGCGCGATCGGTTTCGACGACCCGCGCTTCAACGAGTCCGAGTTCGCCCAGCAGGTCGCCGACCGCTACAAGACCGACCACCGGCTGGAGATCGTCAAGAGCGACGACTTCGACCTGATCGACACCCTGGCCTGGCTGTACGACGAACCCTACGCCGACAGCTCCGCCATCCCGACCTACCGCGTCTGCGAGATGGCGCGCAAGCACGTCACCGTGGCGCTCTCGGGCGATGGCGGCGACGAAAGCCTGGGCGGCTACCGGCGCTACCGCATGCACCTGGGCGAGGAGCGCGTGCGCAACCGACTGCCGCACGGCCTGCGCCAGTCGGTGTTCGGCACGCTGGGCCGGCTCTACCCCAAGGCCGACTGGGCGCCGCGCATGTTCCGCGCCAAGACCACCTTCCAGGCCATGGCCATGGACAGCGTGCAGGCCTACCACCACAGCATGTCGCACCTGCGCGCCGACCAGCGCGCGCGCCTGTTCTCGCCCGCGTTTCAGCGCGAGCTGGGCGGCTACAACGCCATCGAGGTGTTCCGCGAGCACGCCCAGCGCGCGCAGACCGACGACCCGCTCGCGCTGATCCAGTACCTGGACTACAAGACCTGGCTGGTCGGTGACATCAACACCAAGGTGGACCGCGCCGCCATGGCGCACTCGCTGGAGGTGCGCGAACCCCTGATGGACCACCAGCTCATCGAGTGGCTGGCCACGCTGCCCAGCGATCTGAAGATCCAGGGCGGGGAGGGCAAGGCGGTGTTCAAGAAGGCTTTCGAGCCGCTGCTGCCGCACGACGTGCTGTACCGGCCCAAGATGGGCTTCTCGGTGCCCCTGGCGAAGTGGCTGCGCGGGCCGCTGGCGCAGCGCATGCGCGAATCGGTGCTGAGCCCGCGCATGCTGGACTCGGGCTACTTCAATGCCACCGTGCTCGAGCGCATGGTGAAGGAACACCTGAGCGGCCAGTCCGACCATTCCACGCCCTTGTGGATGCTGATCATGTTCGATGCGTTCCTGCGGCAGAACGAGAAGAGCGCGCCCGTCTGACGGGCCAAGAATTCATTTCCAGGAGGATGTTTGTGAGCAACAAGAAGAAGGTGCTGCTGGTCGGCGCCGGCAATATCGCCAAGACCCACGCGGCCGCGCTGCGCGAGATCCCGGGTGTGGAGCTGTATGGCGTGTTCGACGTGAACGCCGCCACCGCCCAGGGCCTGGTCAAGGAATTCGGCGCGGGCCGCGTGTTCAACTCGATCGAGGAAGCCGCCGCCTCGGACGCCGACACCGTGCACGTGTTGACGCCACCGGACTTCCACCTGTCTTCCGCCATGCCCTTCGTGGCCGCGGGCAAGACCGTGCTGCTGGAAAAGCCGGTGGGCGTGAGCACCGCCGAGTGCGAGCAACTGCGCGAAGCCGCAGGTCAGTCCGGCGCCGTGATCGGCGTGAACCAGAACCTGGTGTTCAACCCCGCCTACGTGCAGCTCAAGGAAGCCATCGCGTCGGGCCGCCTGGGCAAGCCGCGTTACCTCGACTACGTGTACGAAGTGCCGCTGCGCCAGCTGGCCGCGCGCCAGTTCGGCCACTGGATGTTCCGCAAGCCGCTCAACATCCTGCTGGAGCAGGCGGTGCACCCGCTGTCGCAGGTGCTCGACCTCGCCGGTTCGGTGCGCGAGCTCTCGGTGCTGGCCGAGGACCCGGTGGAAATCTCGCCCGGCGTCGGTCTTCACAACGCCTGCCAGGTGTCGCTGCGCTGCGAGCGCATGCCCGCCCACATGCGCTTCCATGTGGGCGCCGAGTTCACGGTGTGCCGCATGACCGTGGTCTGCGACGACGGCGTGGCGGTGGCCGACATGTTCGCCAACCAGTTCCACACCCTGGAGCGCACCGCCTACATGGAGCCGGTGGATGCCTGGCTGTCGGCGCGCGCCACGGGCCAACAGGTGAAGTCGCAAGGCTTCTCGGTGCTGCGCGACTACGTCATCGCCACGGCCAAGCTCAAGCCGCGCTCCGACGCCTTCTACCTGGGCATGAAGGGCAGCCTGCAGGCCTTCTACCAGGAGCTGCAGAGCCAGGGCAAGCCCCGCATCGACCTCGACTTCGGCGCCGAGCTGGTCTCGGTCTGCGAGCAGATGGCCGCGGCCTTCAAGCCCTTGCCCGCGGGCGCCACGCCGGTGGCCGAGCCCGCGCCCACGGGTGACCTGGTCGTGGTGCTGGGCGGCACCGGTTTCATCGGCTCGCACACCGTGGCGGCCCTGCTGGGCCAGGGCCACCGCGTGCGCGTGATGGCGCGCGGCGTGAACAACCTGCAGCCGGTCTTCAGTCGGCCTGGCGTGGAGATCGTGCGCGGCGACGTGAAGAACAAGGCCGACCTGGAGCGCGCGATCGCCGGCGCCCCCTACGTGATCAACCTCGCGCACGGCGGCGGTGGCGCGAACTTCGAGGCCATCCGCGCCGCGATGGTGGATTCCGCCGTGATGGTGGCCGAGGTGTGCCGCGCGGCCGGTGTGCAGCGCATGGTGCACGTGGGCTCCATCGCCAGCCTGTTCCTGGGCGATGCGGGTGAGACCATCACCGGCGCCACGCCACCGGACCCCCGCCCCGAGACGCGCGCCGACTACGCCCGCGCCAAGGCCCTGGCCGACCAGGCCTTGATGGACATCCATCAGAAGACCGGCTTCCCCATCGTGCTGATGCGCCCCGGCCTCGTGGTGGGTTCGGGCACCTCGCCCTTCCACAGCGGCCTGGGCTTCTTCAATAACGACCAGTACTGCGTCGGCTGGAACGGTGGCCAGAACGCCTTGCCCTGGGTGCTGGTGGGCGACTGCGCCTCGGCCATCGTGGCCGCCGTCACGGCGCCCGCCGCGCCGGGCCGTGCCTACAACCTGGTGGGCGATGTGCGCCCGAGCGCGCGCGAATACCTGGCCGACCTCTCGCGCACCATCGGCCGTCCGCTGAAGTTCGTGCCGTCGTCCCCCACCGGCCTGTGGCTGGTGGAGATGGGCAAGTGGCTGATCAAGCGCGTGACCGGCCGCGCCGTGGCCCGACCGTTCAAGCGCGATCTGATGTCGCGCGGCCTGCTGGCGAAAATCGACTGCAGCAACGCCAAACAGGACCTGGGCTGGCAACCGGTGAGCGATGCCGCGACCTTCCACCGCCAGGCCATGGCCGTGCACGCCGGAGAAGGTTCTGCATGAGCGAGGGCGCACGCCCCCCGCGCGTGCTGCTGCACGCCTTCTCGACCTTCAAGCTGGGCGGGCCGCAGGCGCGCTTCGTGCAACTGGCGAATGCCCTCGGGCCGGGCTACCGCCACCTCATCGTGGCGATGGACAACTGTTTCGACGCCGGTGAGCGGCTCGCCCCGGCGGTGAACTGGGAGCCGATGCGGCTCGAGGTGGTCAAGGGCGGGGCGCTGGCCGAACCGGGGCGCCTTTCGCGCCTTGCTCCAGCGCCTGAAACCCGACCTGCTGCTGTCCTACAACTGGGGCGCCATCGAATGGGCGGCGGCCAACCTGCCGCGCGTGGTGCCGCACGTGCACGTGGAAGACGGCTTCGGCCCCGAAGAGGCCGCCCGGCAACTGCCGCGCCGCGTCTGGATGCGGCGCGTGCTGCTGGGCTGGAACCGCGTCTCGGTGGTAGTGGCCTCGCGCAACCTGGAGCGTTCTGCGCACGGGTGTGTGGAAGCTGCCGGCGCGCCGGGTCACCTTCATCCCCAACGGCGTGGACATTCCCGCGGCGGCGCGCGCGGTGTCGGTGGAAGAAGGCCGACCGGTGCGCATCGGCACGGTGGCCGGGCTTCGGCCGGAGAAAAACATCGCCCGCCTCATCCGCGCTTTCGCCAACGTGCGGGCCCGGCGTTCCGCCCGCCTCATCGTGGTCGGCGACGGCGCGCAGCGCGGCGAGCTGGAAGCGCTGGCGCAGCAGCTCGGCGTCGCCGCCGACGTGGAATTCACCGGCTACCTCAAGGACCCGTCCGCGCGCCTGACGGACTTCGACCTGTTCGCCCTGTCGTCGGACACCGAGCAACTGCCGATCGCGCTGCTCGAAGCCATGGCGGTGGGCATGCCGGTGGTGCGCAGCGCGCGTGGGCGACGTGGGCGACATCCTCTCGGACGTGTCGCCCGACAACCTCTGCGAGCCGCAGGACGGCCCGTTCGCCGCCACCCTCGCGCGCGCCCTGGACCAGCAGCCCCTGTGGCCGGCGTGGGCCCGGGCCGGCCGCGAGAAGGTGCAGGCCTCGTACGCCAAGGCCCTCATGACCGCCCAATGGAAGCGGGTGTTCGATGGCCAACTTCACCGATCCTCTGTGGCGGCCTGAGGCCGCTCGACCCATGAAAATCCTGTACCACCACCGCACGGCATCGAAAGACGGCCAGGCCGTGCACATCGAAGAGATGATCGAGGCCTTGCGCAGCGAGGGGCATGAGGTGCGCGTGGTCAGTCCGGGTGGCGACGAGCCCGAAAGCAGCGCGCCAGGGCAGGGCGGCAATGGCCAGATGGGCAGCGACATGGGCTGGGTGCACCGCCTCAAGGCCCTGATGCCCAAGGCCTTGTACGAACTCATGGAGCTGGCCTACAGCGTGGTGGCCTACCGCAAGCTGATGAAGGCCGCGAAAGACTTTCGGCCCGACGTCATCTACGAACGCTACAACCTCTTCCTGCTCAGCGGCCTGATGGCCAAGAAGCGGCTCGGCATTCCCTTGCTGCTGGAGGTGAACGCGCCGCTGGTGTTCGAACGCTCGCAGCACAGTGGCGGCCTGGCCCTGCAGGGGCTGGCCCGCTGGGCCGAGGGTGTGGCCTGGCGCGGCGCGGACTGCGTGCTGCCCGTGACCAATGTGCTGGCCGACCACGTGCGCGCCCGCGGCGTGCCCGACTCGCGCATCCAGGTCATCCCCAACGGCATCAACCGCGCGCACTTCGCCCAGGCCCCGACCCAGGAGACCGCCAAGGCCCACCTCGGCCTGCAGGGCCGCCTGGTGCTGGGCTTCACCGGCTTCGTGCGCGACTGGCACGGCGTGGACCGCATCGTCGACTGGATGGCGTCCCCGCAGGCGCCGTCCCACACCCACCTGCTGGTGGTGGGCGACGGCCCGGTGCGCGAAGCGCTCGAGCAGCAGGCCCGGCGCCTGGGCCTGGCCGACCGCGTGACCTTCACCGGCGTGATCCACCGCGACCGGGTGCCCGCGCACGTGGCCGCCTTCGACGTCGCCCTGCAGCCCGCCGTGACGCCCTATGCCTCGCCCCTGAAACTGATGGAATACCTGGTGCTGGGCAAGGCCGTCGTGGCGCCCGCCACCCCCAACCTGCTGGAGGTGCTGACCCACGAGGACAACGCCCTGCTGTTCGACGAGGCCGTGCCCACGGGCATGCAGGACGCGCTGACGCGCCTCTGCACCGACGACAGCCTGCGCGAGCGGCTGGCCGTCGCGGCGCACGACACCATCGACCGGCTCAGCCTCACCTGGACGGGCAACGCCCGGCGGGTGGTGGCGCTGTCGACCTCCCTGGCCCAGGCTTCCCCGACGAGGTGAACCATGACGCGCAGCACCGCTGACGGCACCGCCCTTTCCCGCGCCACAGCCCTGATGGGCCTGTTGCTGGTGCTGCTGGTCGCGTTCGGCTTGCGCTTCATGGCGATCCGGGCCGATGGGGGTCTCTGGTACGACGAGATCTTCGGCGCGAGCTACGTCAACCTGAATCCGCTGGACGTGGTGGTCGCGGTGATGCGCTTCGACATCCATCCGCCGCTGTACTACCTGCAGCTCAACGCTTGGGGCGTGTTCTCGAAACAGGACACCTGGCTGCTCCTGAACTCGGTGTTCTGGAGCCTGGGTTCCATCGTGGTGGTGTACCTGGGCGTGGCCGCGCGGGCCGGCCGCCGCGCCGCGCTGCTGGCGGCGGCCTTCACGGCGCTGCTGGGCAGCGAGATCTACTACGCCTCCGACCTGCGCATGTACGCCATGCTGGGCTGCAACGTGCTGCTGCTCTGGTACTGCGTCGACCAATGGCTGCTGCACGGCCGGCGCGGCCATTGGTGGGCCATGTGCCTGCTGGTGCTCTCGCTGTCCATGCTGCACAGCATCGCGTTCATCGCGGTGGGGTCGGTGCTGTGTTACACGCTGATCCGCTGCTGGGTGGCCGGCGAGCGCCGCCGCCTCAAGCCCCTGCTGGGGTTCATCGGGATTTCGGGTGTGTTGCTGCTGCCCTGGCTGGCGAACGCCAGCTTCCGTTCGGTGTCGCACACCCGCATGCCGAGTTTCGACAGCGTGGCGCAGACCCTCGGCGGCTGGCTGCTGGGTTACTTCCCCGGGGCCACGACCACGCAGTACGCGGTGGCCGCCGCCCTGGTGCTGGCGCTGGTGTTCTACCTGCTGGTGTTCGGCTCGGCCTACGTGAGGGCCTGCGTGGTCTCGTTCGTGGTGCTGCCGGTGCTGGTGGTGGGGGTCATCTCGCTGGTGCTGCGGCCCATCTGGCTGGACCGCACGCTGGCCTACACCGCGCCTTTCCTCGCCGTGGCGCTGGCCGTGCACCTGCACGAGCGCCTGCGGCCGGACGCGCGCCTGCGGGTGTGGGGCGCGGCGCTGGTGGTGGCCTTGCTGGTTTTCGTGGCGGCGTATGGCGCCGGCTGGGAGCGGCTGCAGACCCCGCGCAAGATGGACTTCCACCAGGTCGCCCGGCACATCGCGCAGCACAACACCGAGCGCCGCGACATCTACGTCCCTTCCAACGTGCGCTACTGGGCCATGGCCCGCTACCTCCAGGGGCCGGGCTGGGGCAGCCTGCTCGCCATCCAGGATCCGGCGAAGATCGACGACTCCGACACCTGGCGCCGGATCTACCAGAAGCTGGGCGACACCTGGCTGGAGCGCCTGCACCTCAAGGGCGCGGCGCGTTTCATCGACACGCCCCATGGACGCCTGTGGATCGGCTACAGCCCGCTGCCCAACGAGGTGGTGGCGCGCGGCTACTACCTGGTGGGCGACAACAACGACCGCGACAAGGCCCAGCCCTGCCCGCAGGGGCGCGAGACGTCCCGGAAAAGTTTTGAAGGTGTGATGGTGTTCGAATGCAAAAATCCCTGAAGCCCCTTCGCATCCTGCTGTTCTCCAGCCTGTACCCGAGCGAGGTGCGGCCCATCCACGGCATCTTCGTCGAGACCCGCCTGCGCGAGCTGCTGAAAACCGGGCAGGTCCAGGCCAAGGTGGTGGCGCCCGTGCCCTGGTTCCCGCTGAAGTCGCCCCGCTTCGGTGAATACGCCCAGTTCGCGGCCACGCCGCGCCTGGAGCAGCGCAACGGGCTGGAAGTGCACCACCCACGTTACCTGCTGCTGCCCAAGGTCGGCATGAACCTCGCGCCCTACACCATGGCCCTGGGGGCCCTGGCGACGGTGCGGCGCCTGCAGAAGCAGGGCTTCGATTTCGACCTGATCGACGCCCACTACTACTACCCCGACGGGGTGGCCGCCGGGCTGCTGGCGCGCTGGCTGAAAAAGCCCTTCGTCGTGACCGCGCGCGGCACCGACCTGAACCTCATTCCCGAGTACCCCTTTCCCCGCAAGCTCATCCTCCAGACCGCCGCACAGGCGCAGGCCTCCATCGGCGTGTGCCGTGCGCTCATGGATTCGCTCGCCGCCCTCGGCGCGGACCCGGGCAAGCTCAACACCTTGCGCAACGGCGTCGACCTCGAGCGCTTCACCCCCGAGCCGCGCGAGGCCGCGAGGCAGCGCCTGGGCCTGGATGTGCAGGGGCCGTACCTGCTGTCGGTGGGCCACCTGATCGAGCGCAAGGGCCACCACATCGCGATCGAGGCGCTGCCCGCCATGCCGGGCGTGACCTTGCTGGTGGCCGGGGGCGGGCCGGAGCAGGGCGCCTTGAAGGCGCTGGCGGCGCGCCTGGGCGTGAGCGAGCGCGTGCGCTGGGTGGGCGTGGTGCCGCAGACCGAACTCAAGTGGTGGTACAGCGCGGCCGATGCGCTGGCCCTGTGTTCCAGCCGCGAAGGCTGGGCCAATGTGCTGCTGGAGGCCATGGCCTGTGGCACGCCGGTGATCGCCACCAACATCTGGGGCACGCCCGAGGTGGTCAGCCAGCACGCCGCCGGCCTGCTGATGGCGCGCCGTGACGGGCCGGCCCTGGCCGAGGCCTGGGGCCGGCTGATGGGCGACCTGCCCCCGCGCGCGGCCACGCGCGCGCACGCCGAAACCTTTTCCTGGGATTCCACCACCCAGGGGCAACTCGACATCTTCAGGAGGTTCGCATGACCGAAGGCTTGCTGCTGTTGGCCGAACTGGTGCTGCTCGCGCTGCTCTTGCTGGCGGTGCGGCGCAAGGCCCGCGATCCGAAGACGCCCGACATGGGCTTCTTCTCCTACGAGGTGCTCACCGATGACGCACCGCCCGCGCCGAAGAAAAGGAACTAGGAACCGCCATGCGTGACCTGCTGGTCTTCGGGGCCGTGCTGCTCTTCGTGCCCCTGGGCTTTTCGAATGCCTTCATCGGCTACCTGCTGTGGGGCTGGGCCGGCCTGATCGCCATGAACAGCTACGTGCACGGCTTCATGGGCGCCGTGCCCTTCGTGCAGCTGTTCGCTCTGGTCACCATGGCCTCGCTGCTGATGCGCCGGGGCGACCGCTTCGAGCGCATCGAGATCAACCGCACCACGGTGCTGATGATGCTGTTCGCGGTGCACGGCTTCTTTGTCGCGCTGTTCGCCTACCCAGGCCTGGACCGCAACTGGGAGCTCTTCGGCAACCTGGTCAAGACCGTGCTGTTCTGCCTGTTGATGCCGGTGTTCGTGACCTCGCGTTACCGCATCCATGCCATGGTGGTGATGGTGGTGCTGGCGACGAGCTTTCACGGCGCCCTCGATGGGCTGAAATTCATCGCCAGCGGCGGCGGGCACAACGCGCGCGGCATCGCCAAGTTCGGGGACAACAATCACTTCGCGATGGTGCTGCTGATGGTGTTGCCGCTGCTGTACTACCTCTACCAGATCTCCTCGCGCAAGCTGGCCAAGATCGGCTTTGCCGTGCTGCTGCCGCTCACGGCCTTCGCCGTGGTGCGCCACGGCCTCGCGCGGCGCCCTGATCGGCCTGTGCGTGATCGTCTTCTTCATCCTCATGAAGAGCCGCAACCGCATGATCGGCATCGTGATCGTGGCCATCAGCGTGGCGGTGGTGGTGCAGCTGGCGCCCGATTCGTGGTCCGAGCGCATGGAGACCATCAAGACCGCGAAGGAAGACGATTCCCTGCTGGGCCGTTTCGGCGCCTGGCGGGTGAGCTCGTCCATTGCCCTGTCCAACCCGGTCTTCGGTGGCGGTTTCCGGGCCGTGCAGTCGTCCGCGCTCTGGGACTCGTTCAAGGATGGCCCCACCTTGCTGCCCTTCATCGAGGTCGCGCCAAGCAGCCCCTCGGGCCTGGCCGCGCACAGCATCTGGTTCGAGGTGATGGGCGACATGGGCTTCATCGGCTTCCTGCTGTTCGTCGCGCTGGTCGCGAATGCCTTCCTCACGCGCCGGGAAATCCTGAAGCTGACCAAGGCGCGAGGGCCCTCGCTGCGCTGGGCGTCCGACCTGGCCGACATGCTGGGCGCCGCCCTGCTGGCCTTCGTGGTGACGGGCTCGCTGCTCAGCGCCGCCTACTTCGAGCTGCCCTACATCTTCCTGATCCTGATGGAGGTGCTCAAGCAGCACGTCCGCAAGACCGTGGCGGCCGGCAAGGTGCCGCCGCCAGCCCCGGCCTGAGGCCGGTGGGCGCGGGGGGCCGTTCAGCCCGCCGCGTCCTTCTTGAAGATCAAGGCCACCGCGCTGTCCTGGAAGCGCCGCAGCTCGGCTTCGATCGGCGGCTTCATCAGCATGATGCAGGCGTACCAGGCGGCGACGAACATCACGCCGTTGAACAGCAGGCTGAAGAAGATCGGGAAGTTGGGGTGCACGTAGGTCTTGAGCGCGTAGCTGAAGGTCCCGGTGATCAGCGAGATCAGCACGATGGGCACATTGCCCCGCAGCCACTGGCGCACGCCCAGCCCGAAGTAGACCTTGTTGACCATGACGTAGAGCGGAATGCCCACGATCTGGCCGATGGCCATGGCGATGCCGAAGCTCACCAGGGTGCCGTCGAACAGCATGACGGCCAGCACCACCTTGATCAACAGCACCAGCAGCGAGGGCACGGCGGCCGCATACGGCTTGCCGATGCTGGTGAGCGCGGGTGTGACCAGGCGAAAGAGGATGCCGGCGGCCCCCGTGAGGCACAGCCAGGGGATCACGTCGATGCTGCGCACCCACTGCGGACCGAACAGGAACAGGATGATCTCCCGGTCCATCACCATCATCCACACCATGGCGGGGATGATGACCACGGAGATGTACGACGAAGCCTGCTGGATCGCCGCCGCCATGTCTTCGTTGGCGTGGTGCAGCTTGGAGAGGTAGGGCAGCGCGAAATAGTCGATGGTCGACTTGAGCACCGTGTAGGGCAGCGAGACCGCCGAGGCGGCCTTGCTGAAATAGCCCACGGCCGCGGGCGTGCTCATCTTGCCCAGCATCACGTCGGGCAGCGCCGCGTCCAGGGCGGCGACGGTGGAGGTGACGATGGTGCCGGTGCCGAAGTGGGTGATCTTCTTCCAGCCCTTGAGGCTGGGCAGCCACGGGATGGGCGTGGTGGAGTACCAGTGGTAGGCCGCGCCCGTGACGATGATGTTGACCAGGTTGGCCCAGGCCATGGTCATGTGGCGATGGCCGGTGTAGGCCAGGGCGATGGTGGTGATGAAGTAGGTCACCACCGAGATCGCCATGACCTTGGAGGTGCGCTTGACCTCCAGGTTGCGCGTGAGCAGGGCGTAGGGGATGGAGCCGAACGGAATGAAGACGAAGCCGATGGCCAGCACCTTGACCACGTCGCCGACCTCGGGTGTCTTGAAGAACACCGACCACACATCGGACGTGAAGAACAGGATGGCGGCGACGGTCCAGGACGTCACCAGCAGCACGCCCAGCGCGGTGCGGATGGTCTGCTGCGTGACCTCCTTCTCCTTGACGATGTAGGAGAACACACCGAAGTCGCGGAACACGTGCGCGAAGGTGATGAGGATGGCGCTCATCGAGAAGATGCCGATGTCCGTGGGGGTCAGCAGGCGCGCCAGGATGACCGACAGGGCGAAATTGGCGACCGTGGCGCCATTGCTCACCAAAAACTGCAGGCCGATTTTTTTTCTTATGTTCAACGGAGGTTCCCGGATTTTCGTTGGGGCAGGGGGGCACGCGGGTGCGGCGGCGCGGCGGTGGCGAGTGCCTCTGGGCGGTTCACGGGGGGCTCAGGTGTTGCGTGGCATTGTAGTGAGCCGACATGACTCGACGGCGTCTGGTTTCGAAGGTTTTCCAGTGGTACGGCAGTGTGTACGGGTTTCGTCGCGTTTGGGGCATTCGATTCCTCGCCAGATGTGAAGCAATGCGGAATCCCACCACTTTTGCGGGTCCACTTTGTCAACTATTTGTTACATTGAGCATCCCCCCCAGACGGAGTTCCCCCATGCCCGCGACCAGCGATGCCGCGCGCCCTGCCGCGACGATGACGCCCGCGCTCTCCGTGTGGCTGGACCTGTGCCGCGTGCTCGCGGCCCTGGCGGTCTACATCGGGCATTCGGTCTACCTCGAGGTGGCGCCGCCGGCGCTCACGCTCACCTGGCACCGGTCGGCCGATGATGCGGTGATCGCCTTCTTCGTGATCTCCGGCCTGGTGATCGCGCACACCACCCGCGATCGCCAGCTCAGCGGAGGGCGGTACGCGCTGGCGCGCCTCTCGCGCGTGTACTCCGTCGCGCTGCCCGCGGTGCTGCTGGCCCTGGCCATCGATCTGGTCGGGATGCGGCTCAACCCCAGCCTGTACACACCCGACTGGCAGTACCCCAGGCTCTGGTTCTACCTGCCGTTCCACTGGTTGTTTCTGGGCGAGACCTGGTTCGGCGCCATCCAGCCGTTCAGCATGGCACCGTACTGGTCGCTCGGTTACGAGGTCTGGTACTACGTGTTGTTCGGCGTGGCCCTGTTTCTGCGCGGGCCGCTGCGCTGGGTCGCCCTGATCGGGGTACTGGCCGTGATGGGGCCGCGCATCGTGCTGCTGCTGCCGGTCTGGCTGCTGGGCGTCTGGCTCCAGCGGCGCCTGCCCGGCCTGCGGATGGGGCCGCGCGCCGCACGGTTGCTCATGGGCCTTGCCGTGGCCGCCTACCTGGTGTTTTTCCTGTCGGGCCTGCGGGGCGTGACCGACGAGGCATCGCGCCGCCTGTACGCCGGTTTCAGCCAGGTCCTGCCCGTGCCTTTCGACCCGGGTTCCACAGTCCATGTGCTGTCGGACTACGTGGTGGCCCTGATCTTCGCGGGCTTCGTCATCGGCTGCGCGCGTTGTGAATGGGACTTCAAGGGGGCCGGAGCGCGCTGGATCCAGCGGCTCGCCGGCTTCACCTTCAGCTTCTACCTGATCCATTTCACCCTGCTGGTGTTCGCCAGCGCCC
The DNA here is from genome assembly GCF_042697355.1 of Hydrogenophaga sp. UC242_50. Classification (NCBI taxonomy): domain Bacteria; kingdom Pseudomonadati; phylum Pseudomonadota; class Betaproteobacteria; order Burkholderiales; family Comamonadaceae; genus Hydrogenophaga; species Hydrogenophaga sp. UC242_50. Next base: position 3,639,033 of record NZ_CP170553.1, on the reverse strand, counting down.
TGGGCCTGTCGCAGCCCGGCTGGGGCCTGTACGGCCTGCTCCTGCTGGCGGTGCTGGCCGCCACCTGGGCGCTGGCCCAGGTGGGCGAGCTGCGGCGCGACTGGTACCGCGCGCGCCTGCTGAGCCTGTGGAACGCCGGTGCCTGGTGGCGCCGCGACCGGCCCCGCGCGGGCGCCTGAAAGCCGTGCTACATCGCCAGGTGGCGGTCGGTGTCCGCCAGGCGCGCGCAGGCGGCCTGGCCGGGGAATGGCAGTGCCAGGCTGTGCACCGCCATGGCACAGGCCTGACCCTGGACGTCGATCGCGGTGAACCGAGGCTCGGTCTCGATCCCCGCCTCGAACACCCCGGGCTCGATGGACAGGCCGCTGCCCAGGGCTTTGAGGCAGGCTTCCTTGCGGGTCCAGCAGCGCAGGAAGGCCTCCAGGCGCTGGTCCGGATCGACCGCGCACAGGGCCAGGAACTCGGCCGGGGAAAAATTGCGCTGCGCCAGCGATTCGAGGTCGTTCATCTCCCGTGGCACCTCGATGTCCACGCCGATCGGCGCGTCGGCGCAAAGCCCGATCAGCGCCCAGTCGCCGCTGTGGCTCATGTTGAAGTGGGGCTGCCCCTCGCCCCGCAGGCGCGGTTTGCCGAACGGGCCTTCGACGAAGCTCAGGACGCGCGCGGGCTGGCCCGTGACCTGCGCCAGCAGCTGGCGCAGCGCCGTGTGGCTGGCGCGGTAACGGCGGGCATCGCGCTCGAAATGGAAGCGGCCGGCCTTGGCCCTTTCGGTCGCGCTGAGCAGCGCGACCTGGTCGGGATCGCCGGGGTCCGACGAGGGCAGGCTCAGGTCGACGAGCCAGAGGGTGATGCCGATGGCTTCGGGTGAGGTCAGGTGCGTGGCGGTCATGCGGAAAAGGCTGCTTGAATGGTCATATTTCCGGGCTGGGAGGAGAAGGGATTCGTCTATAGTGCACGAGCACTTTCCAGTGCAGTGCGACAACCTAGTACTACCTCACTGCTGCCCCGTCCCCAAGTGTGCGGAAATGCACTTAATGGCAGGTACTTTCGCGTTGTCACGATGCTACGTTTGGTAACATCATTCTTTCATGAAGGCAGAGACGTTCACGCCTCGCCGCGCGATGGTGGCGGGGGGTGAATCGCAAGGGACGACACGATGAAACGCTGGACCGCTTCACATCCTGACCGCGGAACAACCGTGACCATCGGGACGCCATCTTCAGCCTGGCTGTGGGGCGCGCGATGAACAGCCTGTGGTTGCAACGCTTCACGCCCAGGCCGCAGGCGCGGGCCCGCCTGTTCTGCTTTCCCCATGCCGGGGTGGGCGCGGCCGTGTACCGGCCCTGGTCGCTTGCGCTGCCCGCCGATCTGGAGCTCTGCGCGATCCAGCTGCCTGGCCGCGCCAACCGCCTGAACGAGCCCGCGATGACGCACCTGCCCGAGCTCGTCAGCGCCGTGGTGGCCGCGCTGCAACCCCATCTCGATCTGCCGTTCGCCTTTTTTCCCGCGACAGCATGGGTGCCGTGCTCTCGAGCGAAGTGGCGCGTGCGCTGCACGCGACCGGCGCGCCGATGCCGCGCCACCTGTTCGTCTCGGGCCGGCGGCCGCCGCACTGGCCCAACCCCGATCCCCTGCTGCACGTCCTGTCGGACGCCGATTTCGTGACCGAGATCAACCGCCGCTACGGTGGCATTCCGCCCGAGGTGGCCGAGCACGAGGAGCTGCTGGCGTTGCTGTTGCCCGCGCTGCGGGCCGACATCCACGCGCTGGAGACCCACCTGCCGCCGGCCTCCCGCGCGCCGCTGGCCTGCCCGGTCACGGTGTTCGGCGGCTCGGACGATCCGCTGACGCCGCGCGCGCACCTGGACGGCTGGCGCGGCGAAACCCAGGGCGCGTTCCGCGTGCGGGTGTTCCCGGGCGATCACTTCTACCTCCAGGCGCAGAAAGATCCGCTGCTGGCCGACCTGTCGGCCACGCTGGCGCCGCTGCTGGCCGAGGCCCGGCCGCGTGAGACCTCGGCATGAACCACCCCTCGAAGGAACCCGTCGCCATCGTGGGCATCGGGTGCCGCTTCCCGGGGGGCGTGATCGACTCCGCCAGCTTCTGGCGGCTTTTGAGCGAAGGGCAGGATGCGATTGGCGAGGTGCCGGCCGACCGCATCGACCTCCAGCGGTTTTTCGACGCCCGCCCCGCGACCCCGGGCCGCATGATGTCGCGGCGCGGGGGCTTCCTCGATCGCATGGACCTGTTCGATGCCGATTTCTTCGGCATTTCGCCGCGCGAGGCGCAGGTGATCGATCCCCAGCAGCGCGTGCTGCTGGAGACGGCCTGGGAGGCGCTGGAAGACGCCGGCCAGGACGTGCCGCAGCTCGAAGGCAGCGACACGGCGGTCTACATCGGCCAGTGGGTCAGTGATTTCGAGTCCCGGCTGTTCGCCCAACCCGAGGCGATCGACTTCCCGTCCACGCTGGGCAGCGGGCGCTACGCCTCGTCGGGGCGCATCTCCTATGTGTTCGGCTTTCGCGGGCCGAGCCTGACGATCGATTCGGCCTGCTCGTCGTCGCTGGCGGCGGTGCACCTGGCCGTGCGCAGCCTGCGCAGCGGCGAGACGCGCCTGGCCCTGGCCGGCGGCGTGAACATGATCCTGCAGCCGCACATCACCATCGGCTATTCGCAGAGTCGCATGATGGCCGCCGACGGCCACTGCAAGTTCGGCGACGCCTCGGGCGACGGCTACGTGCGCAGCGAAGGCGCCGGGCTGGTGGTGCTCAAGCGGCTGGCCGACGCGGTGCGCGACGGCGACCGCATCTACGCGGTGATTCGCGGCAGCGCGGTGAACAACGATGGCCGCAGCAGCGGCGTGATGGGCCGGCCCAGCCGCATCGGCCACGAAGAGATGCTGCGCGCCGCCTACCGCGACGCCGGCGTGGCCGCCTCGCAGGTGTCGTACGTGGAAGCGCATGGCACCGGCACGCGCGCCGGCGACCCGGTGGAGATCGCCGCCTTGGGCGCCGTGCTGGGTGATGCCCGCGAGGCGGGCAGCACCTGCCACATCGGGTCGGTCAAGACCAACATCGGCCACACCGAGGGCGCGGCCGGCGTGGCCGGGCTGATCAAGGCCGCGCTCGCGCTGCACCACGGTGCGGTGCCGGCCAGCCTGCATTTCGTGAATCCCAATCCCGGCGTGCCCTGGGGCGAGCTGCCGTTTCGCGTGCCGACCTCGCTCGCGGCCTGGCCGGCATCGGGCACCCCGCGCGTGGCGGGCGTCAACTCGTTCGGCATCGCGGGCACCAACGCCCACGTCGTGTTGCAGGAGGCGCCGGCGGTCGAGGCGAAGGCTTCGCCCGCCGCCCCCGGCCCGGCGGTGGTGCTTCCGCTGTCCGCCAGGAGCCCGGAGGCCTTGCGCGCGCTCGCTTCCCGGTATGCCGATCGGCTCGCGGACGCGGAGGCCCTGGCGCTGGAGGAACTCTGCCAGGCGGCCGCGCTGCGGCGCTCGGCGCTGGAAGTCCGGGCGGCTTTCGCCGCGCAGGACGCGGCTTCGCTGCGCGAGGCCCTGCAGCGCTTCGCTTCGGGCGAAGGCGAGGGCGTCCAGGCGCGCCCCGGTGAGCGTCCGCGGCTCGCTTTCGTCGTGCCCGGGCAGGGCGCGCAGTGGAGCGGCATGGCGCGGCAGCTGATCGCTCACGAGCCCGTGTTTCGCGACATCCTTTCGCAGTGCGATGCCGCCGCGCGGCCCTACCTGGACGTGTCCATCCTGGCCCTGTTGCAGGCCGAACCCGGCAGCGCCGACGCCCAGCTCGACCGCATCGACGTGGTGCAGCCGGTGCTGGTGTCCCTCGCGATCGCCTACGCGGCGCTGCTGCGCTCCTGGGGCGTGGAGCCCGACGCGGTGGTGGGCCACAGCATGGGCGAGGTGGGCGCGGCCTGCATCGCCGGCGTGCTCGACATCGGGCAGGCCATGCAGATCGTGTGCGCGCGCAGCCGGCTCATGCGGCGCGTCAGCGGCCTGGGCGCCATGGCCCTGGTGGAGCTGTCGATGGAGGATGCGCGCCAGCGCCTGCGAGGCCGGGAAGACCGGTTGTCGGTGGCGGTGAGCAACAGCCCGCGATCCAGCGTCATCTCGGGCGAGCCCGAGGCGGTGCAGGCCGTGATGGCCGAACTCGAGCGCGAGCAGATCTTCTGCCGGTTGGTGAAGGTGGATGTGGCCTCGCACAGCCCGCAGATGGAGCCGCTCGCGCAGGAACTGGCCCAGCAACTCGACGGCCTGTCGCCCTCGGCCGCCCGCTGCCCTCTGTATTCCACCGTGCGCGCGCGCCGCGTCGAGGGCCATGAAATGCCCGCCGCCTACTGGGCGGACAACCTGCGCCGCCCGGTGCTGTTCTCGCACGCCGTGGAGCAGATGCTGACCGAGGGCATCACCGTGTTCGTCGAACTCGGCCCACACCCGGTCCTGCTGCCGTCCCTGCAGCAGACCGCGCAGATCGCCGCGCGCGACATCGCCACCGTGGCCTGCGGCCACCGCGACGAGCCGGCCTGCCTGGGGGCCCGCGCCGCACTGGGCGCCCTGTGGACGCACGGTATTCCCGTGGACTGGCGCGCGAGCCAGCCGGCGCCGGGCCGCTGGGTGGACCTGCCTTCCTATCCCTGGCAGCGAGAACGGCACTGGGCCGACGCGGCCGAGGTGCCGAGCTTCAACGCCAGCGGCGCGCCGGGCCCGACCCGCAAGCCGGACGCCGCTTCGCTGGACTGGCTGTACCAGCTCCAATGGACCGCCAGCGACCCTTCCCACGACAGCGCGCCGCGCGCTTCGCGCTGGCTGGTGGTCGGTGCGGCCGACGAGGCCCTGGTGGCCGCGCTGCGCGCCTCGGGCATGCAGGCGCGCGGCGTGCCGCTGGCCGGGCTGCACGCCGCGCTTGCCGAGCCTTGCGACCATGTGGTGCTCTGGGCGAAAGAGGACGCCACGGCGCCGTTTCTCCCTTTGCAGGCGCTGCGCGCTCTGCGCAGCGCGGGCTCCGACGCCCGCCTCTGGTTCATCACCCAGGCTGCCCAGGCGGTGGTGCCGGGCGAGCGCGTGCAGCTGCAGCAAGGCGCGCTCTGGGGCAGCGCCCGCGTGCTCGCCGAAGAGCACCCCGAACACTGGGGCGGTCTGATCGACCTCGGCGCGGACTTCGACGCCGCCCGCGGCGCAGGCGCGTTGGCGGACCACCTGCTGTGCGCCGATGGCGAAGACCAGGTCGCCTGGCGCGGCCCCTATCGCCATGTCCTGTGCCTGGCGCGCGCCGAGCGCGACCGCCTGGCGCAGCCCTTTGCGTGGCGCGCCGACGCGGCCTACCTCATCACCGGAGGCCTGGGCGGCGTGGCCGGCCACGTGGCACGGGCCATGGTGGAAGGCGGGGCGCGCCGGCTGGTGCTGCTGGGCCGCACCCCCTTGCCCGAGCGCGCGGTCTGGGGCGCGCTCGACCCCGCCAGTGCCGAAGGCCGGCGCGTGGCCGCCGTGCGCGCGCTCGAAGCCCAGGGCGCCTCGGTGCACGTCGCCGCGGTGGACGTGGCCGACAAGGATCAGTTGCAAGCCTTCCTCGCGCGCTACGCCGCCGAGGCCTGGCCGGCGATCCGGGGCGTGGTGCACGCCGCCGGCACCTTCGACAACCGCCTGGCCAGCCAGATGGACGAGGCCGCCTTCGACGCGGTGCTGCGGCCCAAGCTGCAGGGCGCGCGCTGGCTGGACCAGTTGCTGCCCGACCTCGACCTGTTCGTCACCTTTTCCTCCACCGGCGCCGTGTTCGCGCAGGCGGGCCAGGCCAACTACGCGGCCGCCAACGCCGGGCTGGACGCGCTGGCGCAGGACCGGCGCGCGCGCGGCCTGCCCGCGCTCAGCATCGGCTGGGGCGTGTGGGCCGGCACGGGCCTCGTGCACGACGACGCCGGTGCCCGGAACGTCGCGCAGATGGAGCGCCAGGGCATCCGGGCGTTCGAGCCCGCGCAAGGCGCCGCGCTGTTCCCCTGGCTGTGCCAGCGCCGCGAGGCGCACCTGATCGTGGTGCCTCTGGACTGGGCGGCCTTCGCGATGGCACGGGCCGGCCGCTCCGCGCCGCTTTGCCGCGACCTGCTGGCCGCCTTGCCGGCGGCACCGGTCGCCACCACGGGCCTGGGTGAACAACTCGCCACGGCAGCGCCGGCCGAACGGCGCCGCCTGCTGGAGGGCCTGGTGAAGGAAGCCGTGGGGGCGGTGCTGCGCATCGCGCCCGCGCGCCTGGACCCGCGCAAGGCCTTGGGCTCGATGGGACTGAACTCCTTGATGGCGATGGAACTGCGCAACCGGCTCGAAGCCGCCACGGGCCGCTCGCTGTCGGCGACCCTGGCCTGGAACTACCCCACGGTGGAAGCGCTGGCCGCGCATCTGGCGGGCGCCGATGCCGCCGCGCCGGTGGCGCCACCGGCCCAGGATGCCCCCCCACCACCGGCCGCGCCCGTCGTGGCCGCCCTGTCCGATGAAGACGCCTTGCTGGCGCTGCGCGGCAACCGCCGCCGGGGAGGAGGCTGATGGCATCCGACGCGCTCAAAGGCCTGTCCGCCCTCAAGCTCGCGCTGATGGCGCGGCAATTGCGCGAATCGGCCGAGCCGGTGCTGCGCGCCGACCCCATCGCCGTGGTCGGCATGGGCTGCCGCACGCCCGGCGGCGTGGAGTCGCCGGCCGATCTGTGGGAACTGCTGCGCGATGGCCGCGAGGCGATCCGCGAAGTGCCCGCCGACCGCTGGGACGGTGATGCCTGGTACAGCACCGATGCCGCCGCACCCGCGAAGTCGCTCACCAAATGGGGTGGCTTCCTCGACCGCATCGACGGCTTCGACGCCGCGTACTTCGGCGTGCTGCCGCGCGAGGCCGAGCGCATGGATCCCCAGCAGCGCCTGTTGCTCGAAGTCGCCATCGAGGCGCTGGACGACGCCGGCCTGTCCGAGGCGCGCCTCCAAGGCAGCCGCACCGGCGTGTACATCGCGAGCTACCACAGCGACTACGCGCAGATGCAGCACAACGACCTGGCCGCCGTCGACGCGCGCACGCTCACCGGCACGCTGCACAGCGTGGTCGCCAACCGGCTGTCCTACCTGCTGGACCTGCGCGGCCCCAGCCTGTCGATCGACACCGCCTGCTCGTCCTCGCTGGTGGCGATCCACCTGGCCTGCCAGAGCCTGCGCAGCGGCGAAAGCGATCTCGCGGTGGCCGGTGGCGTGTCGCTGATGATCTCGCCCGAGTTGATGGTCTCGCTGTCCAAGGTCGGCTTCATGGCGCCCGACGGCCGCTGCAAGACCTTCGACGAATCGGCCGACGGCTTCGGCCGGGGCGAAGGCTGTGGCGTGGTGGTGCTCAAGCGCCTGGCCGACGCGGTGGCCGATGGCGACCGCGTGCTCGGCGTGCTGCGCGGCTCGGCCGTGAACTCCGACGGCCACTCCACGCTGCTGGCCGCCCCCAACGGCCTGGCCCAGCAGGCCATGGTGCGCGAGGCGCTGGACAACGCGCAGCTCGAACCCCACCGCATCGGCTTCGTGGAGGCCCATGGCACCGGCACCGCGCTGGGCGACCCGATCGAGGTGGAGGCCCTGGCCGCCACCGTGGGCCAGCCCGCGCCCGGCGCCGGCACCTGCTACATCGGCGCGGCCAAGGCCAACATCGGCCACCTCGAAGCGGGCGCCGGTGTGGTCGGCCTGATCAAGGCCGTGCTGGCGCTGCAGCACGAGGCGATCCCGCCGCAACCCAATTTCACCCGCCTGAGCCACCACATCTCGCTCGCCGGCACGCGCCTGGCCGTGGCCACCGCGCTCACGCCCTGGCCGCGTGGCGCACAGGCGCGCTGCGCCGCCGTGAGTTCCTTCGGCGTGGGCGGCACCAACGCCCACGTGATCGTGGAAGAGGCCCCGGCGCTGCCGGCCGAGCCGTCCCCGCCCGGCGACGGCACCGGGCACCTGCTGCCCCTGTCGGCCAAAAGCCCCGAGGCCCTGCGCGCCGTGGCGCAGCGTTCGGGCCGGTTTCCTCACCCAGGGCGTGGTGGCCCTGCCCGATGCCGTGTTCACCGCCGCCGAGCGCCGCACGCACCACGATGTGCGCCTGGCCGTGGTCGGCCAGTCGGCTCAAGACATCGCCGCGCGCCTGAACCAGTTCGCGCTCGGCGAAGACGCGCCGGCGCTGGCCAGCGGCCAGCGCTCGTCCATCGCGCTGCCGCGCGTGGCCTTCGTGTTCAGCGGGCAGGGGCCGCAGTGGCACGCCATGGGCCGCGAACTGCTGGCCAGCGAGCCCGTGTTCCGCGCGGTGATGACCGAGTGCGACGCGCTGCTGCGCCCGCTCTCGGGCTGGTCGCTGCTGGACGCCCTGGCGGCGGACGAAGCGCACTCGCGGCTCGGCGAAACCGAGGTGGCGCAGCCCGCGCTGTTCGCCTTGCAGGTGGCGCTGGTGGCGCTCTGGAAATCCTGGGGCATCCAGCCCGATGGCCTGGTGGGCCACAGCATCGGCGAGATGGCCGCGCTGCACGTGGCGGGTGTGCTCCCGTTGCCCGACGCGATCCGCGTCGTCTGGCATCGGGGCCGCACCATGCAGCAGGCCACCGGCCTGGGTCGCATGGCCTCGGTCGGCCTGAGCGCCGAAGCCGCCGACGAATTCGTGACGCCGTGGAACGGCCAACTCTCCGTGGCCGCGCTCAACGGGCCGCGCAGCGTGGTGCTCTCGGGCGACGCGAAGGCCCTGGACGAGGCGCTCGACCAGCTCACGGCGCGCGGCGTGGCCCACCGCATGCTGCCGGTGCAGTACGCCTTCCACAGCGCCCAGATGGCGCCGTTCCAGCAGCGGCTCACCGACGAACTCGCGGGCCTGCGCTGCGCGGCGCCGGGCGTGCCGGTCTACTCCACCGTCACGGGCGCCTTGCTCGACCCGCAGCCGCTCGACGTCGGCTACTTCGGCCGCAACGTGCGCCAGACGGTGCGCTTCGCCCCGGCCATCCAGGCCATGGCGGACGACGGCTTCGACGTGTTCCTCGAAATCGGCCCCCACCCGGTGCTCGGCGCCTCGATCGCCGAATGCCTGGCCGGTGCGGAGGTGGAGCCCCGTTTGCTGACCTCGCTGCGCCGCGGCAAGCCCGAGCGCGAAACCCTGCTGCAGGCCTGCGCCGGCCTGTACGCCGCCGGCCTCATGCCGGCCTGGGACGCGCTCCAGCCCGACGGCGGGCAGGTGGTGCCGCTGCCGGCCTACCCCTGGCAGCGCAAGCGCCACTGGATCCGCCCGCGCCCTGTTTCGACCCCGAGCGTTTCAACGGCACAGGGCGCGGCCGTGCACCCCTTGCTCGGCCGGCGCCTGCCCATGGCGAGCCAGAAGATGCGCATCCACGAGGGTGATGCCTCCGCCGCGCACGCCTGGCTGAACGACCACCGCATCTTCGGCCGCCTGCTGATGCCGGCCGCCGCCATGATGGACGTGCTGGGCGCGGCCGCGCGCGACCTGCTGCGGGCCGACGCCGTGCGGCTCACCGGCTTCACGCTCTCGCGCCCGCTGGTCATCGCCGAGGCGGACGAGCCGGCCACGCGCTGGCAGGTCTCGGCCACGCTGGACGAGGGTGGCGCCGTGGACCTCGAATTGCACCAGGCGCTCGATGGCGATGGGTGGCAGCCGGTGGCGAACGCCCGCGCCGTGGCCGCGAACGGTGCCGAGGTGGCCGATGCCGTGACCACCGACCAGGCCGTGGACGCCTCGGCGGTCCACCAGCGCTTCGCCGAACTCGGTGTGGCCTTCGGTCCCCGTTTCCGCGTGCTGCAGGACGTGGCGTCCGGCCCTGGCGTTGCGCCAGCGGCTGGGTGGAACTGCCTGACGAAGGCCTGGCGACGGGCCATGCCCTGCACCCCGTGTTGCTCGATGGCGCGCTGCAGCTCTGTTCCGTGGCCGCGGGCCACGCCGGTGGCGGCCTGCCGCCCAGCCTCTACCTGCCGCTGGGGGTGGACGAGCTGCTGCTGCGCCCGTCGCGGTCGCGGCGCCTCCAGGTGTCGGCGAGCGTGGTCGAGACCGGCAGCTCGCTCACCGCGCGCGTGACCCTCTGCGAACCCGACGGCACCGTGGTCGCCCGCCTGGACGGCATGCGTTTCGCCCCGGCCGACGCCAGCGCCTTCGCGGCCGCCGATGCCAGCGACGGTTTGCTGTACGACCTGGCCTGGCAGCCCCAGCCGCTGCTCGCCGCCACGGCCGATCTGCAAGGCCGCTGGCTGCTGCTGGCCGACCGCTCCGGTGTGGCCGACGAACTCGCGGACCGCCTGACGCAGGCCGGCGCGCAGTGCGTGCGTGTGCGACCGGGCGACGCCCTGGACACCGCCGGCCCGTGGCGCGGCGTGGTGCATCTCTGGAGCCTGGACACGGCGCCGCTCGACGGGCCCGCCGAGCACGACGACGACTGGCTCACCGTGGGCAGCGCGCTCGCGCTGGTGCAGGGCCTGGGCGCCGCGCCCGCGCCGCTGTGGCTGGTGAGCCGGGGCGCGCAGGCGGTCAGCGGCCAGGAAGCCGCCGACGCCCTGCGGCCGCGTGCGGCCGGCCTCTGGGGCCTGGCGGGCGTGGTGGCGGTCGAGCACCCGGAACTGCAGGTCCATGCGATCGACCTGGACCCCACGGACACCGCGAACGCGGCCCTGAACCTGTTGACCGAATTGCGGCAACCCCCCGCGTCCCCGCAGCGCATCGCCCTGCGTGGCGCGCAGCGCTGGGCGGCCCGGCTGGTGCGCCACCGCCGGGGCGAGGGTGCGCGCCGCAGCGAGCCCCGCCACTGGGTGGTGGCCCAGGCCGGCACGCTCGACGGTGCGCGGCTGCAGGCCTCCACGCCCCACCGCCTGCAGGCCGGCGAAGTGCGCCTGCGCGTGCGCGCGGCCGGCATCAATTTCCGCGACGTGCTGCTCACCCTGGGCATGTACAGCGCGCCCGGCGTGCCGCTGGGCGCCGAGTGCGCCGGGGAGGTCACCGACATCGGCGCGGGCGTCGAGGGGCTCGCGGTGGGCGACACCGTGTTCGGTTACGCGCCCGGCAGCCTGGGCACGGACGTGACCGTGCCGGCGGCCTTTCTCGCCAAGCTGCCGGCCGGCATGGCCGTGGAAGACGCCGCGGCCCTGCCGGTGGCGTTTCTCACCGCCCACCACGGCCTGCACCGCCTCGCCCAACTGCGGCCGGGCCAGCGCGTGCTGATCCACGCCGCCGCCGGTGGCGTGGGCCTGGCCGCGGTGCAGCTCGCGCTGCGCGCGGGCGCCCAGGTGTTCGCCACGGCGGGCTCGCCCGACAAGCGCGAGCTGCTGCGCCGGATGGGCGTGGCGCAAGTGATGGATTCGCGTTCGCTCGCCTTCGCCGACGAGCTGCGCGCCGCCACGAACGGGCAGGGCGTGCACGTGGTGCTCAACTCCCTGGCCGGCGATTTCATTCCCGCCACGCTGGGCGCGCTGGGCCAGGGCGGCACTTTCCTGGAACTGGGCAAGCGCGACATCCTGACCGTGGACAGCGCCGCCGCGCTGCGGCCCGATGTGCGCTACCACGCCTACGACCTGGGCTCCGAAGCCCAGGCCGACCACGGCCTGCTGCGGCCCATGTTCGACGACCTGCTCGAGGCCTTCGCCGATGGCAGTCTTGCGCCCCTGCCGGTGCGGATCTACCCACTGGAAGGCGCGCAGGAAGCCTTCCGCTTCATGGCGCAAGCGAAGCACGTGGGCAAGATCGTGCTGCGCGTGCCGCAGCCGGCGGCGATCGCCGCCGACGCCACCTACTGGATCACCGGCGGCCTGGGTGGCCTGGGCCTGGAAACGGCGCGCTGGCTGGTCGCCTCGGGCGCGCGCCACCTGGCGCTCAGCGGCCGCTCGGCGCCTGGCGACCACGCGCGGGCGGTGATCGCCGAACTGCGCGCGCAGGGCGCCACCGTGAACACCTTCGAGGCCGACGCCGCCGACCGCGAGCGCATGGCCTCGGTGCTCGAGAGCCTTTCACGCACCATGCCGCCGCTGCGCGGCGTGGTGCACGCCGCCGGCGCCTTGGACGACGCCGTGCTGCTGCGCCAGACCTGGCCGCGCTGCCAGGCCGTGCTGCGCGGCAAGGCCCACGGCGCCTGGGTGCTGCACGATCTCACGCGCCACCTGCCGCTCGATCTCTTCGTGCTCTATTCCGCCGCCGGCCTGTGGCTGGGCGCGGCGGGGCAGGGGGCCTACCCGGCCGCGAACGCCGAACTCGATGCCCTGGCCCACGCGCGCCATCGCCAGGGCCTGCCCGCCCTGAGCGTGGCCTGGGGCGCCTGGGCCGAGGTCGGCATGGCCGCCCAGTCGGCCAGCAGCGGCCACGGCGCGTGGGCCGCGCGCGGCCTGGGCCAGATCACGCCCGCCACCGGCTTCGCCGCGCTGGCGCAGCTGCTGCAGGAGGGCACCGCCCATGCGCTGGTGCTGCCGATCGACTGGACGCGCTTCCTGGCGCAGTTGCCGGCCGGGGCCGACGCGGGCTTCTTCCAGACCCTGGCCACCGCCATGCCCACCACGGCGCCCGCTGCCCCGCCCGCCGGGCCAGCGGTGCTGGAGCGGCTGCAGGCCATGCCCAGCGGCCAGCGCCGCGCGGCCCTCATCGCCTACCTGAGCGAGCGCACCTTGCAGGTGTTGGGCCTGGAATCGGCACAGCCGCTGCAGCCCCGCATCGCACTCAAGGAAGTCGGCCTCGACTCCCTGATGGCGGTGGAGCTGCGCAACGCCCTGGCCAAAGCCTTCGCGCACCCGCTGCCGGCCACGCTGCTGTTCGACTACCCCACGCTCGACGCCCTGGCCACCAGCCTGCTGCGCACGCTGGGCCTGGAGGTCGAGGCGGCGCCCGCGCAATCGTTCGCCGCGCCCGCCGCCGCGCCGCCCGCGCTCGATGAACTGGCCGACCTCAGCGATGAAGAAGCCGAAGCCCTCTTGTTGAAGGAACTCGAAAGCGGGTCCTCGGAGCACACATGACAGACACCCCGCCGGGCGCCGAAGCGCTCACCCCCGTCAAGCGCGCGCTGCTCGAGATCCGCGATCTCAAGGCCCAGTTGGCCCGCGCGCAGGCGGCGCTGCACGAACCCATCGCCATCGTCGGCATGGGCATGCGCCTGCCCGGCGGTGTGCACGACGCCGAGAGCTTCGCCGAGCTGCTGTGGTCGGGCACCGACGCGATCCAGGGCATCCCGGCGGACCGCTGGTCGCTCGACGCGCTCTACGCCGAAGACCCGGACGCGCCGGGCAAGATGACCACGCGCTTCGGCGGCTTCATCGACCAGGTGGACCGCTTCGACGCCGAGTTCTTCGGCATCTCGCCGCGCGAGGCCGCCAGCATGGACCCGCAGCAGCGCCTCATGCTGCAGGTCAGCTGGGAGGCGCTGGAAGACGCTGGCGCAGCGCCGGCCCCGAACTCGCGGGCTCGCGCACCGGCGTCTACCTGGGCGTGAGCAACAACGACTACGGCCGCGCGCTGTTCGCCCACCGCGAGCTGATCGACGCCTACTTCAGCACCGGCAACGCCTACAGCGTGGTGGCCGGCCGGCTGTCCTACTTCCTGGGCTTGCAGGGGCCGGCGGTGGTGGTGGACACCGCCTGCTCCTCCTCGCTGGTGGCGCTGCACCAGGCCTGCCAGGCGCTGCGCGCGGGCGAGTGCGACCGGGCGCTGACCGGGGCGGTGAACCTGATCCTCACGCCCGAGATGAACATCAACTTCTCGCGCGCCCGCATGATGGCCGCCGATGGCCGCTGCAAGACCTTCGACGCCGAGGCCGACGGCTACGTGCGCGGCGAAGGCTGCGCGGTGCTCGTGCTGCGCCGCCTCTCGGACGCGCTGGCGCAGGGCGACCGCGTGCTGGCCGTGGCGCGTGGCAGCGCGCTCAACCAGGACGGCCGCAGCGGCGGCCTGACCGCGCCCAACGGCCCGGCCCAGGAGGCCGTGCTGCGCGCGGCGCTGGCCTCGGCCCGGGTGCCGGCGAGCGCGATCGGTTATGTGGAAGCGCACGGCACCGGCACGCCGCTGGGCGACCCGATCGAGGTGGGCGCGCTCGGCGCGGTGCTGGGCGAGGGCCGCAGCGCGGCGCAGCCGCTGCCCATCGGCTCGGTCAAGACCAACATCGGCCACCTGGAAGCGGCCGCCGGCATGGCCGGCGTGATCAAGGTGGTGCTGGCGATGCAGCGGCGCGAGATCCCGCCGCACCTGCACTTCCGCACCGGCAGCCCGCACATCGCGTGGGACCGCCTGGCGCTGACCGTGCCCACGCAGGTCACGCCCTGGGCGCCGATCGAAGGCCGCCGCCTCGCGGGCGTGAGCTCGTTCGGCTTCAGCGGCACCAACGCCCACGTCATCCTCGAAGAAGCCCCGCAGAAGACACCCGCCCCAGCGGGCAAGGACCGCCCGCTGCACCTGCTGGCGCTCTCCGCGCGCGACGGCGCCACGCTGCAGGAACTGGTGCGCCGCCACGAGGCCGCGCTGGCCACGGCCACCGCGCCCCTGGCCGACCTCTGCTTCACCGCCAACGCCGGCCGGGCCCACTTCAGCCACCGCGTGGCCGTGGTCGGCGCCGACCTCGACGGGATCCGCCAGGGTCTGGCCCAGGCCGAGGCCAGCCAGGTGCAAGGCGCGCAGCGCCCGCAGGTGGCCTTCCTGTTCACCGGGCAGGGCGCCCAGTACGCCGGCATGGGCCGGGCCCTGTACGACAGCGCGCCGGTGTTCCGCCAGGCGCTGGACGACTGCGCCGCGCGCCTCGCGCCCCTGCTGCCGCGTGGCCTGCTGGAGGTGATCTTCGCCGCGCCCGGTGAGGCCTCGCCGATCAACGACACGCTCTACGCGCAGCCCACCACCTTCGCCATCGAGTACGCGCTGGCCGCGCTCTGGCGCTCCTGGGGCATCGAGCCGGTGGCCGTGATGGGCCACAGCCTGGGCGAGTACGCCGCCGCCTGCGTGGCCGGCATGCTCCCGCTCGACGACGCGCTGCGCCTGGTCACCGAGCGCGGCCGCCTCACGCACGCGCTGCCCGCCGACGGCGGCATGGCCGCGGTCTTCGCGCCCGAGGCGGTGGTGACGGCCGAGCTGGCCCGTGCCGGCGGCGCGCTGACCATCGCCGCCTACAACGGCCCCGAGCACTTCGTCGTCAGCGGCCTGCGCACCGAGGTGGACGCGCTGCTGGCCCACCTGGAGCGCGCCGGTGTGCGCGCGAAGGCGCTGCGCGTGCCGCACGCGGCGCATTCGCGCTGGATCGAGCCGGTGCTGCCCGAGTTCGGCCGCGCGCTCGAAGGCGTGCGCTTCTCGGCGCCGCAGATCGCGCTGGTGTCCAACCTCACGGGCCAGTTCGCGGGCGTGGAAGAGATCGGGCGCCCGGGCTACTGGCTGGACCACATGCGCCAGCCCGTGCGCTTCGAGCAGTCCCTGCAGGTGCTGCTGGCCCAGGGCATCACGCACTTCATCGAGATCGGCCCGCACCCCGTGCTGCTGGGCATGGGCGCCGAATGCGCCGCTGGCGCGCCGGTCGAATGGCTGCCCTCGCTGCACCGCGAGCGCGCCGACTGGACCGACCTGCTCGAAGGCCTGCAGCGCCTGTACCTCGTGGGCACGGACGTGAACTGGGCCGCGCTCGACGCCGGCCAGGCCCGCCAGCGCGTGGCCCTGCCCACGTACCCCTTCCGCGAGCGCCGCCACTGGATGGACGTGGTGGGCCAGCCGGCCGCCCCGGCCGATGGCGCCGCCCGCCGCTGGGACACGCTCACGCGCGCGCTCCAGCGCCAGGCCGAACGCGGCCCGCTCGACCTGAACGCCGCCTCCTACCCCGCCAAGTGGGCCTGCCTGGAGCGCATCACCTCGGCCCACGCCGTGCGCACCCTGCGCGATGGCGGGCTGTTCAAGGCGGCGGGCGAGCGCCACAGCCTGGCCCAGGTGCTGCAGCGCGCGGGCATCGCCGAGACCTACTGCG
This sequence comes from Hydrogenophaga sp. UC242_50, assembly GCF_042697355.1. NCBI lineage: Bacteria > Pseudomonadati > Pseudomonadota > Betaproteobacteria > Burkholderiales > Comamonadaceae > Hydrogenophaga > Hydrogenophaga sp. UC242_50. Next base: position 3,623,089 of record NZ_CP170553.1, on the reverse strand, counting down.
CACCTGGTGCAGCGCTGGCTGGACCGGCTGGTCGCCCAGGGCGATCTCGTGCAGGAGGGCGACAGCTTCGTGGCATCCGCGCCGCTGGCCGAGCCCGACCTGGCCGCGCTCTGGCGCGAGGCCGAGGCGCTGTTCGCCGACAACCAGCCCCTGCTGGCCTACGTGCGCCACTGCGGCGAACTCGTGAGCCCGGTGCTGCGCGGCGGCGAGAGCCCGCTGGAAACCCTGTTCCCCGGTGGCGGCTTCGAGCTGGCCGAGGGCCTGTACGAGCGCTCGGCCACCATGCGCTATATCAACGCGCTCGCGGCCTCGGGTTTCGAGGCCCTGGGCGCCTCGGTGGCACCGGGGCGCCAGCTGCGCGTGCTCGAGGTCGGTGCCGGCACCGGCGGCACCACCGCCTCGCTGCTGCCCGCCTTGCCGGCCGACCGCACGGCGTACCGCTTCACCGACGTGTCCGACTTCTTCATGGACCGGGCGCGCGAGCGCTTCGCGGCGTACCCCTTCGTGAGCTACGGCGTGCTGGACATGGACCGCGATCCGCTGGAGCAGGGCGTCGCGCCGCACAGTTTCGACGTCATCGTCTCGGCCAACGCGGTGCACGCCAGCAAGGACCTGCGCCTGACCCTCTCGCGCCTGCACCAGCTGCTGGCCCCGGGCGGCGTGCTGCTGCTGGTCGAGTCCACCGTGCACATGGCCTGGTTCGACATGACCACCGGCCTGATCGAAGGCTGGCAGCATTTCGCCGACGACCTGCGCACCGACAACCCGCTGCTGCCGCCCGCCACCTGGCTGCAGGCGCTGCGCGACGCCGGTTTCGACGCCGCGGGCGCCTGGCCCCAGGCCGGCTCCAGCGCCGAGTGGCTGGGCCAGCACGTCATCGTCGCGCGCGTGCCCGGCGATGCGTCGGCGGGCACGCCGGCGGCGCAGGCCGGCGAGGTGTCCGAGGCGATGGCGCCCAGCGCCACCCCGGCCCAGACCCCCGCCGGCGCCCTGCGCGAGCAGCTGGAAGCGGCCCTGCCGGGCGAACGTCTGGAGCTTTTGCGTGAATTCGTGCGCGATCGGGTCGTGCGTGTGCTGCGCCTGGACAAAAACGACACACCAGGGCGGCATGATCGCCTGATGGACCTGGGTTTCGACTCTCTGATGGCGGTGCAGCTGCGCAACCAGCTGGGCGCCAGCCTGGGCCTGGACAAGCCCTTGCCCGCCACCCTGATGTTCGACTACCCGACGATCGACGCCCTGGCCAGCCACCTGCTGGGCCGCCTGGCGCCGCCCGAGGCCCCGGTGCCGGGGGCCCCGACGGGCATGGAAGTTGCACCCGCCCCGGCGGTGCTGGGAGAGGCCGCGGTCGCGGCCATGAGCGATGCGGACATCGAGGCCCTGCTCCTCGACCGCCTGGGAAAACCATGAACGACGAGCGTCCGAACCCCGCTGCGGCGCCGCAGGAGCCTGCGGCCCTGTCGCCCCTCAAGCGCGCCTTCCTGGCCCTGGAGGACGCGCAGTCGCGCCTGGCGGCCATGGAGCGCGCCGCGCGCGAGCCGATCGCGGTGATCGGTCTGGGCTGCCGCGTGCCCGGCGGCGGGAACGACGCCGACAGCTTCTGGCGCCTCATGCGCGACGGTGTGGACGCCATCGGCCCCACGCCCGCCGACCGCTGGGACATGGACGCGCTCTACGACGCCGACCCCGAAGTCCCGGGCCGCATCGCCACGCGCCAGGGCGGCTTCCTCGGCCCGGTGGACCAGTTCGACGCCGGCTTCTTCGGCATCGCCCCGCGCGAGGCGCAAGGCATGGACCCGCAGCAGCGCCTGCTGCTCGAAGTGAGCTGGGAAGCGCTGGAGAACGCCGGCCAGGCGCCCGACCGGCTCGAAGGCTCGCGCACCGGCGTCTACGTGGGCGTGACCGCCAGCGACTACGCCTACATGCAGCTCATGAGCGGCGACCGCTCGCTGCTCGACGCGCACTTCACCTCCGGCATGGCGCACAGCATCGTCTCCGGCCGCCTCTCGTACCTGCTGGGCCTGCAGGGCCCCAGCCTGACGCTGGACACCGCCTGCTCCTCCTCGCTGGTGGCCGTGCACCTGGCCTGCCAGGCCCTGCGCAGCGGCGAGTGCCGCATGGCGCTGGCCGGCGGCGTCAACCTCATCCTCTCGCCCGACCTGTACATCGCGCTGTCGCACTCGCGCATGCTCGCGCCCGACGGCCGCTGCAAGACCTTCGACGCCTCGGCCGACGGCTTCGCGCGCGGCGAAGGCTGCGGCATGGTGGTGCTCAAGCGCCTGAGCGACGCCCAGGCCGATGGCGACCGCGTGCTGGCCGTCATTCGCGGCAGCGCGGTCAACCAGGACGGCCCCAGCAGCGGCCTGACCGCGCCCGACGGCCCGGCGCAGGAAGCCGTGATCCGCGAGGCGCTGGCCCGCGCGGGCGTGGCACCCCACGAAGTGGGCCTGGTCGAGGCGCACGGCACCGGCACCCAGCTCGGCGACCCGCTGGAGGTGCAGGCCCTGGGCGCGGTGTTCGGCAAGGACCGCGAGCAGCCGTTGTGGCTGGCCTCGGTCAAGACCAACATCGGCCACCTGGAAGCGGCCGCCGGCATCACCGGCCTCATCAAGCTGGTGCTCTCGCTGCAGCACCGCGAGATCCCGGCCCACCTGCATTTCAAGACGCCCAGCCCGCACATCCCCTGGGCCGACCACGCGCTGCGCGTGCCCACCGAGCACACGCCCTGGCAGCCCATCGACGGGCGCCGCATCGCTGGCGTGAGCTCCTTCGGCTTCAGCGGCACCAACGCCCACGTGGTGCTCGAAGAAGCGCCCGAGGCCCCCGCGCTGCCGGCCCGCCCGGCGCGCACCGCGCACCTGATGGCGCTGTCGGCGCGAGACGAGACCGCGCTCGCCGCCCTGGCCGCGAGTTACGCCAAGGCCCTGCGTGGCCGCGACGACGCCGAGCTGGCCGACATCTGCTTCACCGCCAACGTCGGTCGTTCGCACTTCGCGCAGCGTGCCACCGTGCTGGCCCACAGCGTGGCCGAACTCTGCGAGCGCCTCGACGCGCTCGCGCGCGGCGCCGAAACCGAGGGCGTGAAAACCGCCCGCGTGACGCGCCGCGACCCGCCACGCATCGCCTTCCTGTTCACCGGCCAGGGCGCGCAGTACGCCGGCATGGCCCGAGGCCTGTACGACAGCGAACCGGTGTTCCGCGCCGCGCTGGACCGTTGCGCCGCCTTGCTCGCGCCGCAGCTCGAACGGCCCTTGCTGTCCGTGCTGTTCCCGGCCGAGGGCGAGACCTCGCCGCTCAACGAGACCGCCTACACCCAGCCCGCGCTGTTCGCGGTCGAATACGCGCTCACCGAATGGTGGCGCACCTGGGGCGTCGCGCCGCAGGCGGTGATCGGCCATTCGGTGGGCGAACTCGTGGCGGCCTGCGTGGCCGGCGTGTTCAGCCTGGAAGACGCGCTGCGCCTGATCGCGGTGCGCGGCCGCCTGATGCAGGCGCTGCCCGCCGGCGGCGGCATGGCGGCGATCTTCACCACCGAGGAACAGGCGAAAAAAGCCATCGAACCCTACCGCGACAGCGTGTCGCTGGGCGCCGTCAACGGCGTGGACCAGGTCGTGATCTCCGGCGTGCAGGCCGACGTGGACGCGGTCTGCCGCGAACTGGCGGGGCAGGGCGTGCGCACCCAGGCCCTGACCGTCTCCCACGCCTTCCACTCGCCCCTGGTCGAGCCCATGCTCGACGCCTTCGAGCGCGAGGCGGCGCAGCTGCGCTTCTCGCGCCCCGGCCTGCGCGTGGTGTCCAACCTCAGCGGCGCGCTGGCGAGCGAGGCGTTCACCCGCGCCAGCTACTGGCGCCAGCACGTGCGCGAGGCGGTGCGTTTCGGCGACGGCCTGCAGGCGCTGGCCGCGTTGCGGCCGGACGTGTGCATCGAGATCGGCCCGCACCCCACCTTGCTGACCATGGCCAGCCGCGCCTGGGGCGATGCCGGCCCCACGCTGGTCGCGTCCCTGCGCAAGGGGCGCCACGACGGCGAACAGATGCTCGACGCCGTCGGCGCGCTGTACCTGGCCGGTGCCGACTTGAACTGGCGCGCCGGTGGCCCCGGCCGCACGGTGGACCTGCCGTCCTACCCCTTCCAGCGCGAGCGCTGCTGGTTCCAGGCCAAGCCACCCGCGCCGGTGCCCGCGGTGCGCGGCCGGGGCACGGGCCATCCCCTGCTCGGCACGCGGTTGCGTGGCGCGGGCAGCGAAACGGTTTTTGAATCCCGCCTGAGCGCGGACGAGCCCACTTTCATGCGCGAACACCGGGTGCAAGGCCACGTGGTCGTGCCGGCCACCGCCTACCTCGACACCTTGCTGACCGCCGCGCGCCAGCTGTTCGGCCAGGGGCCGGTGGCGGTCGAAGACATCACCGTGCAGGAAGCGATGCTGCTGGCCGACGACGGCGCCGCGCGCACGCTGCAGGTGGTCTGCGGCGCGGCGCGGCAGGGCGGCGCGGTGGCGGTCACGCTCAGCAGCCTGGGTGAAGACGCCGCCGACGCCGAACCCTGGGTGGCCCATGTGTCGGGCACCTTGCGCGCGGGCGCCGCGCCGGCTTCGACGGGTTCCCCTGGCGGCCCTGAAGGCCGCATGTTCGGAGCCGGTGGACATCGCCGGTTTCTACGAAGGTTTCGCGCGCCGTGGCCTGGACTTCGGCCCCGGCTTCCAGTCCATTCAAACCCTGTGGCGCGGGCCGTCGCAGGCGGTGGGCGAGATCGTCCTGACCGATGCGCTGGCCCGGGAAACCGGCGCCTACGGCATGCACCCCGTGCTGCTCGACGGCTGCCTGCAGGTGCTGGCCGCCGCGCTGCCCACCGACGGCGAGGAAGGCCTGTACCTGCCCATCGGCATCGGCCGCTTCGCGCTGCACGGCACGCCCGGCGCGCGCTGCTGGAGCCATGTGAACGTGCTCGCCAGCAGCGCCGAATCGAGCCGCGCCACCGTCACCGTCTGGCAGGCCGACGGCACGCTGCTGGCCGAGCTGGCCGACGTGCAACTCAAGCGCGTCTCGCGCGACGCGCTGGCGCGCCTGGGCGAGCGCTGGCTCGACGACTGCCTGTACGAGACCGTGTGGCGCGCCGCGCCGGCGCTGGTGCAGGACGCCGCGCCGCAGGCCCCGCTACCGCTGCTGAGCGCCCAGGCCATGCAGGCCTTGCCCGCGCTGCGCCAATCGGCGCGCCTGGACGCCTACGACGCCTTCATTCCCCAGCTCGAAGCCTTGTGCGCCGAGTACGTGGTGCGCACGCTCTCGCGCCTGGGCTGGGCGCCCGCCGTGGGCGAACACGCCACCGAAGCCACCCTGGCCGCGCGCCTGGGCGTGCAGGCGCGCCACCACCGCCTGTTCGGCCGCCTGCTGGCCGATCCTGGGCGAGGTGGGCCTGCTGGCCCGCGAGGCTTCCGGCTGGGTGGTGCGCCGTGCCCTGCACGAGGCGCAGCCCGAGACCGAACTGGCGCGCCTGAAGGCCGCCTACCCGGACGCCACCGCCGAGCTGGAGATGACCGGCCGCGTGGCCGCCGAGATGGCCGAGGCCCTGCGCGGCGAACGTGAGCCCATGCAATTGCTGTTCCCCGGCGGTTCGCTGGACACCGCCGAGCGCATGTACCGCGACGCGCCCACCGCCCAGGTCTTCAACGGCCTGATGACCGAGGTCATGCTGGCCGTGATGGCCCACCAGGCCGCGGGCAGCGGCCGGCCGCTGCGCATCCTGGAAATCGGCGGTGGCACCGGCGGCACCACCGCGCGCGTGGCGCCGCGCCTGCCCACGCAGGGCGTGGAATACACCTTCACCGACATCGGCCCGCTGTTCGTGGCGCGCGCCAGGGAACGTTTCGCCGCGCACGGCTTCATGCGCTTCGCGGTGCTCGACCTCGAACAGGACCCGAAGTCGCAGGGCTTCGATCCGCAGAGCTTCGACGTGGTCATCGCCGCCAACGTGATCCACGCCACCGCCGACCTGCGCCGCACGCTCGACCGCGTGCGCGGCCTGCTCGTGCCCGGCGGCCTGCTGGCCATGCTGGAGGTGACGGCACCGCAGCGCTGGTTCGACCTCACCGTGGGCCTCACCGAAGGCTGGTGGGCCTTCGACGACACCGACCTGCGGCCCGACTACGCCACCCTGCCGCGCGAGGCCTGGCTCTCGCTGCTGGCCGACCGGGGCTTCGAAGAACGCACGGCCCTGCCCGAAGGCGGCGGCCACCAGGGCACGCTGGCCCTGCAGTCGCTGCTGCTGGCGCGCGCCGCCGGCCCGGCCGCGCGCCGCTGGCTGCTGTGGGCCGACGAAGGCGGCGTGGCCGCAAAACTGGCCGATCGACTGCGCGCTCGCGGCGATCAGTGCGTGCTGGTGCGCGCGGGTGAACGCTTCATGTCGGGTGCCGACGGCACCCTCAGCATCAACCCGGCGTCCGCCGCCGACCACCGCCGCGTGTTCAGCGAGCTGCAGGCCGAGGGCCAGGCGGTGCACGGCGTGGTGCACGCCTGGTCGCTCGACGCCGAGCCCTGGGAAGGTCTCTCGGCCAGCCAGCTGAGCGCCGCGCAGACCGTGGGCGCCGTGAGCGGCACCCTGCTGGCGCAGGCGCTCATCGGCCTGGGCGCGCCGCCCCCCTTGTGGTTCGCCACGCGCGGTGCCCAGCGCATCGACGAGGGCGACCGCGCGCTCAACCCGGCGCAGGCGCCGGTGTGGGGCCTGGCCAAGGCGGTGGCGCTGGAACACCCCGAACTGCGTTGTGCCTGCGTGGACCTGGAAGAGGGCGCGGAGATCGAGGCCCTGCTGGCCGAACTCGACGCGCCGGCGGGCGGCCCGTCGGCGTCGAAGCAGATCGCCTGGCGCGCGGGCGAACGCCGCGCCGCGCAACTGGCGCACCTGCGGCGCTCACCCGTCACGGGCAGCACCGGCCGCCCGGCCGCCTACCGCCTCGCGCCCGCCGTCCGCGGCGCGCTCGACGAACTCGGCCTGCAGCCGCTGGAGCGCCGCGCGCCCGGTGCCGGCGAGGTCGAGATCGCGGTGGAGGCCACCGGCCTGAATTTCAAGGACGTGCTCAACGTGCTGGGAATGTACCCCGGCGACCCCGGCCCGCTGGGCGGCGAGTGCGCCGGCCGCGTGAGCGCGGTGGGCCCCGGTGTGACGCACCTGCGCGTGGGCGATGCCGTGCTGGCCGTGGCCGGCGGCAGCTTCGCCTCGCACGTCATCGCGCGCGCCGCCTTCGTGCAGCCCCGGCCGGCCGGCCTGAGCGCGGAAGAGGGCGCGTCCTTCCCGATTCCTTTCGTCACCGCCGAGTTCTGCCTGGGCCACCTGGCCGGCATGAAGGCCGGCGACCGCGTGCTGATCCACGCGGCGGCCGGCGGTGTCGGCATGGCGGCGGTGCGGCTGGCGCAGCGCGCCGGTGCCGAGGTGTTCGCCACCGCCGGCTCCGAAGCGAAACGCGAGCTGCTGCGCGCCATGGGCGTGCCGCACGTGATGGATTCGCGCAGCGCCGACTTCGCCGACGAGGTGCTCGCGCTCACGCAAGGCCGGGGCGTGGACACCGTGCTCAACGCGCTCTCGGGCGAGCTGATCGACGCGGGCTTTCGGGCGCTGGCCGATGGCGGCTGCTTCGTCGAGATCGGCAAGCGCGGCATCAAGACACCCGAGTGGGTGCAGGCGCTGAACCGGGGCCTGCGCTACCACATCGTGGACTGGGGCGAAACCGGCGAGCGCGACCCGGCGCTCATTGGCGGCATGCTGGCGCGCCTCGTGGCCGAGCTGGGCGAAGGCCGGCTGGCCCCGCTGCCGCGCCACGTGTTCGCGCTGGACGAGGCCGAGCGCGCCTTCCGTTTCATGGCCCAGGCCAAACACACCGGCAAGGTCGTGGTGCGCCACGGCGCGGCCGCGCCGGCCTCGGTGCGCCGCGACGGCACCTACCTCATCACCGGCGGCCTGGCCGGGCTGGGCCCGGTGGTGGCGCGCCGGCTCGCCGAGCAGGGCGCGGGCCGCGTGGTGCTGATCAGCCGCCGGGGCGTCACGCCCGAGGTGGCGCCCGTGCTTGATGAGATCCGCGCGCTGGGCACCACCGTGGTGGCCGAGGCGGTGGACGTGAGCGATGGCGAGGCCATGACCGCGCTGCTCGCGCGCATGCGCGCCGACGGCCCGCCGCTGCGCGGCGTGGTGCACAGCGCCGGGGTGCTGGACGACGCGGGCCTGCTGCAGCAGGACGCGGCGCGCTTCGAGCACGTCTTCGCGCCCAAGGTGCGCGGCGGCTGGCTGCTGGACCAGCTCACCCGCAGCGACGCGCTGGACTTCTTCGTGTTGTTCTCCTCCGTGGCGGCCGTGCTCGGCTCGCGCGGGCAGGCCAACCATTCGGCGGCCAACGCCTTCCTCGACCTGTTGGCCCACGAGCGCCAGGGCCGGGGCCTGCCGGGCCTGAGCATCAACTGGGGCGCCTGGACGGAAGTGGGTGCGGCGGCGGATCGCCAGCTCGCGCAGCGCCTGGCCGCGCAGGGCATCGGCGCGCTCACGCCGCCGCAGGGCCTGCTGGCTTTCGAGCGCCTGCTGGCCCAGGGCGAGGCCCAGGCCGCCGTGCTGCCGATCGAGTGGCCGCGCTACCTGCAGGCGATGGGCCTGTCCACGCCGCCGGCCTTCCTGGCCGGCGTGGCCGGGCAGGGCGCCGTGGCGGTGGCCGCCGCCAAGGCCGGCGCTAGCGCACCGGCCGCCGGCCTGCGCCAGCAGCTGCAGGACGCACCGCCCGGGCGCCGTCGCCCGCTGGTGGCGGCCTTCGTGCGCGAGCGCGCGCTCAAGGCGCTGGGCGTGGACCCGGCCCGCGCGGTCGATCCGCGCACGCCGCTGGGCGAGCTCGGCCTGGACTCGCTGCTCGCGGTGGAACTGAGGAACACGCTGGGCTCGGCGCTGGGGCAGACGCTCTCGGCCACCCTGCTGTTCGACTACCCGACCATCGACACGCTCACCGATTACCTGCTCAACGACGTGATCCAGCCGCCCGCGCCCGCAGCGCCCGAGGCGGTGGCGGTCGCGGTCGAAGAGCCGGCCAGCATGGTGGACGCGATCGAAGACCTTTCCGACGAAGAAGTGGACCGCTTGCTCGCGCAACGCGCGCAACGCAAGGGATGAAGACGACATGAGCGACTTTCTCGACCGCATCAGCAAACTCTCGCCCAAGCGCCTGGCGCTGCTGGCGCTGGAGCTGCACGAAAAGGCGGAAGCCGCGGGCACGCATTCCAACGAGCCCATCGCGGTGATCGGCATGGGCTGCCGCTTCCCCGGCGGCGCCACCAACCCCGAAGCGTTCTGGGACCTGCTCGAAGCCGGGCGCGACGCGATCCGCGACGTGCCCGCCGACCGCTGGGACAAGGACGCCTTCTTCGACGCCGATCCCGACGCCCCGGCCCGCATGTCGGTGCGCAACGGCGGCTTCCTGGACGACGTGGCCGGTTTCGACCCCGCCTTCTTCGGCATCTCGCCGCGCGAGGCCCTCACCATGGACCCGCAGCAGCGCCTGCTGATGGAGGTGTCGTGGGAAGCGCTGGAGCAGGCGGGCCTCTCGCCCGAAGGCCTGGCCGGTTCGCCCACCGGCGTCTTCTTCGGCCTGTGCAACAGCGACCACTTCCACCGCGTGCTGCAGCGCGGCAGCGACAGCATCGACGCCTACATCGCCTCGGGCAACGCGCACAGCGTGGCCTCGGGCCGTGTCTCGTATTTCCTCGGCCTGCAGGGCCCGGCGATGTCCATCGACACCGCCTGCTCGTCCTCGCTGGTGGCGCTGCACGTGGCCTGCCAGAGCCTGCGCAGCGGCGAATCGCGCACCGCGCTGGCCGGTGGCGTGAACCTGATGTGCTCGCCCGAGACCACCATCGCCCTGACCAAGGCGCACATGCTCGCGCCCGACGGCCGCTGCAAGACCTTCGACGCTTCGGCCGACGGTTTCGCGCGCGGCGAGGGCTGCGGCGTGCTGGTGCTCAAGCGCCTGAGCCACGCCCAGGCCGACGGCGACCGCGTGCTCGCCGTGATCCGGGGCAGTGCCGCCAACCAGGACGGCCGCAGCGGCGGCCTCACCGTGCCCAACGGCCCGGCGCAGGAAGCCGTGATCCGCGCCGCGCTGGCCGACGCCGGCGTGGCCCCGGCCGACATCGGCTACGTGGAGGCCCACGGCACCGGCACCTCGCTCGGCGACCCGATCGAGGTGCGCGCCCTGGCCGGCGCGCTCGGCCCGGGCCGCGACGCGGCGAACCCGCTGCTGATCGGCTCGGTCAAGACCAACATCGGCCACCTCGAATCGGCGGCCGGCGTGGCCGGCGTGATCAAGGTGATCCTCGCGCTGCAGCACGGCCGCATCCCCCGGCACCTGCATTTCAGCGAACCCAGCCCGCACATCGCCTGGTCGCAGTACCCGGTGAGCGTGACGCGCGACGGCCATGCCTGGCCGCGCGGCGAACGCCCGCGCCTGGCTGGCGTGAGTTCCTTCGGCTTCAGCGGCACCAACGCGCACGTCGTGATCGAAGAGGCCCCCGCGCCCGTGGCCGCCGCCTCGGGCGACCAGCGCCCGGTGCACTGCCTGCCGCTCTCGGCCCGTTCCGAGCCCGCGCTGCGCGCGCTCGCTGCCCGCTTCGCCGACGCGCTCGCGGCTGGCGCGCCGCTGGCGGACGTGGCCCACACCGCCGGCGTGGGCCGCTCGCATTTCGCCGAACGCCTGGCCGTGGTGGCCAGCGACGCGCAGGAAGCGCGCGCCGCCCTGCAGGCTTTCGCCCAGGGCCGCGAACACCCCGCGCTGCACCGGGGCACTGCCACGCCGGGCGTGGCCCCCGAGGTGGTCTTCCTCTACACCGGCCAGGGTTCGCAGTACCCCGGCATGAGCGAGGCGCTGTACGCCGCCTCGCCGCTGTACCGCGACATCATCGACCGCTGCGACAGCCTGCTGGGCGCCGACGCCCAGGGCCGCACGCTCAAGTCCGTGCTGCGCGCCGGGCCGGCCGAAGGCGCGGCCATCCACGAAACCGCCTGGACGCAGCCGGCGCTCTTCGCCGTCGAATACGCGCTCACGCAGCTCTGGCGCGCCTGGGGCATCGCGCCGGCGGCCGTGATCGGCCATTCGGTGGGCGAGTACGTGGCGGCCTGTGTGGCCGGCGTGTTCACGCTCGAAGAAGGCCTGAAACTCATCGCCGAGCGCGGCCGCCTGATGCAGGCGCTGCCGCCCGGCGGCGCCATGGCCGCCGTGTTCACCTCGGCCGACGAGGTGGGCCGGGCCATCGCGCCCATGGCCGACCGGCTGCGCCATTGCCGCCATCAACGCGCCCGACAGCGTGGTGGTCTCGGGCGATTCGAAGGCCGTCGACGCCTTGCTCGCCGACTTCGCCACGCGCAACGTGCAGGGCCAGAAACTGTTCGTCTCGCTCGCCGCGCACTCGCCCCTGGTGGCCCCCGCGCTGGACGCGATGGAAGCCTGCGCGCGCGCCGTGACCATGCGCGCGCCGCAGATTCCCGTGGCCTGGAACGTCACCGGCGGCGCCGCGCTGCCCGCGCCGGGCGCGCCCGATGCGCGCTACTGGCGCGACCACCTGCGCGAGCCGGTGCGCTTCGCCGAAGGCATCGCCTCGCTGGCGGCGCAGGGCTACCGCGTGTTCCTGGAAGTCGGCCCGCATCCGGTGCTGGTCGCCTTGGCCCAGCGCAGCCTGCCCGAGCAGGACCACCTGCTGCTGACCTCACTGCGGCGCGAGAAGAGCGACTGGCACGAACTCAACGCCAGCCTCGCCGCGCTGTACGTGCGGGGCGCGGCGGTCGACTGGGCCGGCGTGGACCGGCCCTACGCGCGCCAGCGCGTGGACCTGCCGACCTATCCCTTCGAACGGCGCGATTTCTGGATCACGCCGACCGCCGAAAAAGCCGTGCGCGCGCCGGCGCCCAGCGGCCTGCCGGGCCGGCGCCTGCCGACCGCCGTGCCGATTTTCGAGACCCTGCTTTCGCCCACGAGCACGCCCTACCTGGCCGACCACGTGGTGCAGGGCGTGGTGCTGGTGCCCGGCCCGCTGCTGCTGGAGCTCGCGCAGGGCGCGGCCCAGGCGGTGAACGGCCGTGCCTTGCGCGCGGTCGAGGCCTTCGAGATCGTCGAACCCCTGGTGCTGCCCGAGGCGGGCCGCACGGTGCAGACCCACCTGGGTCCCGAGTCCGGTGGTTCGCAGCCGTTCTCCGTCTACAGCCAGGCGGCCGATGGGTCGGGCGAATGGCACCTGCACGCCAGCGGCCGGCTGCAGCCCGGCAGCGCGCAGCAGGCCCAGGCCGGCGCCGACACCACCAGCTTCACCGCCACGCGCGACGCGCTGGGCGCGGCCACCAGTGGCGAGGGCTACCACCAGCGCCTCGAAGCCCTGGGCATCCACCTCGGGCCCGCCTTCCGCAGCCTGCAGGAAGTGCACCGCCGCGACGGCGAGGCCCTGGCGCGCATCGCGCTGCCCACCGCCTGCGCCGACGAGCCCGTGACCTGGGCACACCCCGCGCTGCTCGACGGCGCCTTGCAATCCATCGGCCTGACCCTGCCGCAGACCGAGGACACCGAACACACCTACCTCTTCACCGGCCTGGACCGCATCGACCTGGCCGGCCCGCTGCCCGCCAGCCTGTGGTGCCATGCCCGCCTGCTCAACGCGGCGGGCCAGGAGCCGCAGCCGCCCGAGTGGCAGGCCGAAGTCACCCTGCGCTCGCTCGACGGCGGCGTGCTCGGCCAGATCCGCGGCGTGCACCTGCGCCGCGCCTCGCGCGACGCGCTGGCACGGTCCCTGGGCCATGCCTCGGGCCATGGCCTGTTTCATGAGGTGGTGTGGGAAGACGCGCCGGCCCATGCGCCGGCCGCTGCCTCGCTGCCCGATCCCGCCGGCCTCGCGCCGGCCCTGCGCGAGCGCTTCGGCGCGCTGGCCGCCGAGCACGGCCTGGCCGTGTACGAACGGCTGCTGCCCGAACTCGATCGCCTGAGCACCGATCACGTCGCCACCGCCTTGCGCCAGCTCGGCTTCGACGACACGCCGGGGCGCGGGTTCGACACCGCCGGTGAATCGCAGCGCCTGGGCGTCGTGCTGCGCCACGAACGCCTGTTCGCGCGCCTGCTGCAGATGCTGGCCGAAGACGGCCTGCTGCGTGGCGAAGGGGATCGCCACACGGTGCTGGCCCGCCTGGGCACGGCCGATGCCGCCACGCGCTACGACACGCTGATGCAGACCTTCGGCGAGGTCGACGGCGAACTGCGCACGCTGCGCCGCTGCGGGCCCGCGCTGGCCGCCGTGCTGCGCGGCGAGCAGGACCCGCTGCAGCTGCTGTTCCCGGGCGGCTCGTTCGACGAGGCGCGCAAGCTCTACGTGGACTCGCCCTACGCGCAGACCTACAACCGCGCGCTCGGCGAAGCCTTGCAATCGGCCATCGCCCAACTGCCCGCCGGCGCGCGCCTGCGCGTGCTGGAAATCGGCGCCGGCACCGGCGGCACCACCACCTACGTGCTGCCGCTGCTGCCCGCCGAGCGCACCGAGTACACCTTCACCGACCTCTCGCCGCTGTTCCTGGAGCGCGCGGCCGAGAACTTCGCCGCCTATCCCTTCGTGCGCCACGCGCTGCTCGACATCGAGCGCGACCCGTTGGCGCAAGGCTTCGCGGCCGGTGCCTACGACATCGTGATCGCGGCCAACGTGCTGCACGCCACCGCCGACCTGGCCCAGACCCTGCGCCACGCGAAAAGCCTGATGGCACCCGGCGCCATGCTGTTCCTGCTGGAGGGCGTGGCCCCGGAACGCTGGGTGGACCTCACCTTCGGCCTCACCGAGGGCTGGTGGCGTTTCACCGACACGGCCCTTCGGCCCGACTACCCCCTGGTGCCGCGCTCGGCCTGGCTGGCCGACGCTGCAAGGCCTGGGCTTCCAGGGCGCCTGCGCGGTGCCCGACGACCGCTGGACCACGCGCGGCGCGGCCCAGCAGGCGCTGATGCTGGCGCAGGCCCCGCTCGGCGGCCAGACCTGGACCCTGGTGGGCGACGTGCAGGGCCTGGGCCAGGCGCTGGCCGAGCGCCTGCGCGCGCGCGGCGACCAGGTGCAAATCCTGGCGGCGGACGCCGTGCCGCCCGCCGGCGCGCTGGGCGAGATCATTTACCTGGCCGGCCTCGAACTCGCAGAGCGCGGTCTCGACGACCGCGAAGCCGCCACCCTGACTCACACGCTCGCGGGCGAAACGCCGCGCCGCTGGCTGGCGGCGGCCGCGCAAGGGCAGGGCCGCATCCGGTTCGTGACGCAGGGCGTGCAAGGCGGTGCCGGTGGGGCCATCAGCCCCGGGCGCCGCCTGGCAGGCGCCGCTGTGGGGATGGGGGCGTGGCTTCTCGCTCGAACAGCCCGGCGCCTGGGGCGGCCTGATCGACCTGCCGTCGGCCTCGACCGCGGACACGCTGCTGGAAGCGCTCGACGCGGTGGACGGTGAAGACCAGGTGGCTTGGCGCGATGGTCAGCGCCGTGTGGCGCGCCTGGTCCAGGCCGACACGCCGCCCGCCGCACCGCTGAGTTTCAGCGCCGACGCCTGTTACCTCGTCACCGGCGGTTTCGGCGGCCTGGGCCTGGTGGTGGCGCGCTGGCTGGCGGAACACGGCGCGCGCCACATCGCCTTGCTGGGGCGCAACCCCGACCTCGGCGCGCCCGGCGTGGCCGAGATCGAGGTCCTGGGTGCTCGCGTGCACGCGGTGCAGGCCGACGTGGCCGACGAGGCCGCGATGGCGCGCGCCTTCGAACAGCTCAAACGCGACGCGCCGCCGCTGCGCGGCGTGATGCACGCCGCCGCCGCGCTGAGCGCGGCGCCGCTGCTCCAGCTCGACGACGCGATGGTGCGCCAGATGCTGGCCCCCAAGCTCGCGGGCACGCTGGTGCTCGAGCGCCTCACGCGCGGCATGCCGCTCGATTTCCTGGTGCTGTTCTCCTCGACCACCGCCTTGCTCGGCGCCTCGGGGCTGGCCCACTACGCGGCCGCCAACACCTTCCTCGACACGCTGGCCGAGGCCAGCGACGCCTCGCGCCGCGTGATCTCGGTGAACTGGGGCACCTGGGAGGTGATGCGCCTGGCCTCCAGCGACGACCAGCGCAGCTACCGCGAAGGCGGCCTGCAGCCCATGGCCGCCGCCGACGCGCTGGACGCGCTGGGCCGCCTGCTGGGCGGCACGGCGCGGCAGGCGGTCGTGGCCCAGGTGGACTGGAGCGCGCTCAAGGCCTTGCACGAGGCGCGCCGATCGCGCCCGCTGCTGTCGCACCTGGGCATCGCACCGCGCGCCGCCGTGGTGGAAGCGCCGCGCGCGGACAGCGGGCCTTCGCTGCAGGCGAGGCTGGAGGCCGCGCCGCCCGCGATGCGCCACGACCTGCTGGTGGAGTTCGTGCGGCAGGAGGTGGCCTCGGTGCTCGGCTTGGCCGGGCCCGCCGTGGTGCCGATCGCCACCGGGCTGTTCGACCTGGGCATGGACTCGCTGATGGCGGTCGAACTCAAGCGGCGGCTGGAGCGCGGCGCCGCCCGTGCGCTGCCGTCCACGCTGACCTTCAACTACCCCAACGTGGGCGCGCTCGCGCGCTTTCTGGAAACCCAGCTCACCGTCAAGCCGGCCGCACCCCCGGCACCCACCGCGGCGCCCGCCACGGTGGCCGAGGTCGAGGTGCCCGATGCCGATGCGGACCTGGATTCGCTCAGCGACGACGAACTGGAGGCCCGCTTGCTGGCCAGACTGGAGCAGACCCGATGAAATACCGTTCTCTTGGCATGCGCCTGACGATCATCTTCGTGGCCCTGTGGGCGGCCGAGGAGGCGCTCACCGGCGTGCTCCTGCAGCGCTACGGCCTCGCGCAGGTCGTGTGCCTGCGCTTCGCGCTGCACCTGGCCCTGTTGTGGATGCTGTTCGGGCGCGGCAACGGCCCCTCGCTGTGGCGCACGCGCAGGCCGGTGTCGCAGCTGTTCCGCGCCGCGATGATGGTGGGCATGCCGGCCTGCTGGTCGCTGGGTGTGCAGCGCGGCCTGGCGCCGGTCACCTTCCTGGCGGTGTTCTGGATCGCGCCCCTGATGATCCTGGGCCTGTCGCGCCTGGTGCTGCGCGAGCGCGTGCCGCTCAGGCTCTTCGGCTTCGCGGCGGCGGCCAGCGTGGGCGTGTTCCTGCTGCTGGGCCCGCACGCGCTGCCCCGGCCCGAGTTGCTGGTGTTCCCGGTGGCGATGGCCGCCTGCTTCAGCGTGTACGTGGTGATGACGCGCCTGCTGCACGCCGAGCCCACCCGCGTGAACCTGTTCTACACCGGCCTGGGCGCCTGCCTGCTGCTGTTGCCGCTGATGCCCTCGGGCTGGGTGACACCGAGCGCGCCCGACCTGCTGCTGCTCGTGGGCGTGGCGGTGCTGGGCCTGGGCGCGTTGCTGGCGCTGGAGCGGCTGACGGCGGTGGCGCCGATCTCACGCACCGCGCCGCTGCTGTACCTGCAGATCGGTTTCACGCTGGCCTTCGCCTGGGTGGCATCGCACCCGCTGCCGGGCCTGATCGCCGTGGGCGCCGTGCTGCTCGCCGCCGGCCTGTGGCTCGCGCTGCGCCAGCGCCGGCGCGGGTCTTCCTGGCACATGACCTCGCTGCTGGCCGACACCGGCCACGCGGGCTTGGACTGAAGGAGGTGACAGGGTGACTGCCAACCGCCGCGCCATCCTGCTGATGCTGGCCTTCGTCCTGCTGTGGGCGGGGATCGAGGCCATGGCCGCGAACGTGCTGCGCCACTATTCCCCGTACCAGGTGGTCTGGACCCGCTATGCCGTGCACCTGGCGCTGATGCTGGCGCTGTGGGGATGGCGCGAGCCGGCCTCGCTCTGGCAGACGCGCCGCCCGGTGTTCCATGTGGCGCGCTCGCTGCTGATGCTCGGCATGCCCGCGTCCTGGGTGATCGGCATGCAGATGGGCGTGCCCGGGCATTCGGTCATGACGATCTTCTGGATCAGCCCGGTGCTGATCCTCGGGCTGGCCTGGGTGTTTCTGCAGGACCGCGTGCCGCTGCTGGTCTGGGTGCGCACCTTCGTGGCCTGCCTGGGTGGCCTGCTGGTCAACGGCCTGTACGGGCTGCCGGGGCCGTCGCTGCTGGTCTATCCCCTGGGCATGGCCCTGTGTTTCAGCGTCTACGTGGTGATGACGCGCTCGCTGCGCACCGAAACCACCCGCACCAACCTGTTCTACACCGCCGCCGGCGTGTTCGTGGCGCTCACGCCCGCCATGCCCGGCCTGTGGATCACGCCGCCGCTGACCGACCTGCTCACCATGGTGGCGATCGGCCTGCTCGGTTACGTGGCTTTGCTGGCGCTGGACCGCTCCGCCGCCGCCGCGCCCGTGAGTATTTCGGCACCCTTCGCGTATTTACAAATTGCCTTCACCGTGCCGCTCTTCTGGGTGGCAGGGCTGGGGCATGATATGTCGGTCCCGCGCATGGCGCTGGGGCTCCTGTTGATCGTTGGTGCTGCGCTCTGCCTGTGGCTGCGCGAGCCGCGCCTGCATGCCCGCGACGCGGTGATGGCGCGGTCGACGCCGTGATGAAGTTTTCAGTGAGGAAGTGATATGCAGTCAGATCGGACCAACCCCCCTGAATCGACGCCCGCCCAGCCGGCGCCCGCCGCCGATCGGCGCAACATGCTGCAGAACGCGCTCGGCGCCATCGAGCGCCTGCAGTCCCGCCTGGACGCGGTCGAGAACGCCAAGCACGAGCCGATCGCCATCGTGGGCATGGCCTGCCGCGTGCCCGGTGGCGCGGAAGACGCCGACAGCTTCTGGAACCTGCTGACCGAGGGCAAGGACGTGGTGGGCGAGGTGCCCGCCGACCGCTGGGAGGTGGACGCGTACTACGACCCGGACCCGAGCAAGCAGGGCAAGGCGCGCACCAAGGCCGGCGGCTTCCTGAAAGACATCGACCAGTTCGAACCCAGCTTCTTCGGCATGTCGCCGCGCGAGGCCGCGGGCGTGGACCCGCAGCAGCGGCTGCTGCTGGAGGTGGCCTGGGAGGCGATGGAGCACGCCGCGATCCCGACCGACCAGCTCGACGGCAGTCTGACCGGCGTGTTCGTCGGCATCACGTCGATGGACTACTCCAACCGCATCGACGTGGCCGACCCGGCCCGCAGCGACATCTACCTGGCCACCGGCACCGCGCTCAACGCGGCGGCGGGCCGCGTGTCCTTCACCTTCGGCTTCCGTGGCCCCTGCATGGCGATCGACACCGCCTGCTCGTCCTCGCTGGTGGCCATCCACACCGCCTGCCAGAGCCTGCGCAACGGCGAGAGCAACCTGGTGCTGGCCGGCGGCGTCAACGCCATCCTCTCGCCCGACCCCTTCGTGCTGATCTCCAAGTGGGGCATGTTGTCGCCCGACGGCCGCTGCAAGACCTTCGACGCCTCGGCCAACGGCTTCGTGCGCGGCGAAGGCTGCGGCCTGATCGTGCTCGAGCGCCTGTCCGACGCCGTGGCGCAACGGCCGCCGCATCCTGGGCGTGATCCCGGGCTCGGCGATCAACCAGGACGGCCGCTCCAGCGGCCTGACCGTGCCCAACGGCCTGGCTCAGCAGGAAGTGGTGCGCCAGGCGCTGGCCTCGGCCCGCCTCAAACCCACCGACGTGAGCTACGTCGAGGCCCACGGCACCGGCACCTCGCTGGGTGACCCGATCGAGGTCGAGGCGCTGGCCGCCGTGTACGGCGAAGGCCGCGCCATGCACCAGCCCTTCGAGGTCGGTTCGGTCAAATCCAACATCGGCCACCTCGAAGCCGCCTCCGGCGTGCGCCAGCGTGATCAAGCTGGTGATGGCGCTGCGCCACCAGAAGCTGCCCGCCAGCCTGCATGTGAAGCAGCTCACGCCGTCCATCCCCTGGGACACACTGCCGGTGCGCGTGAGCACCGCGCTGCACGACTGGAAGCCGGTGGGCGACGCGCGCCGCATCGCCGGCGCCAGCGCCTTCGGCTTCAGCGGCATGAACGCGCACGTGCTGGTGGCCGAGCCGCCCGCCGCGCCCGCGCTGGCCGCCGCGCCCGCGCGGCCGCTGTACGCCATGCCGCTGTCGGCCAAGAACGACGCGGCGCTGCAGGCGCTGGCGCAGCGCTACGCCGACCACCTGGAACAACGCCCGACCGATGCCCTGGCCGACGTGTGCGCCACCGCCGCCATCGGCCGTTCACACCACCTGCTGCGCACGGTGCTGGTCGCGGCCGACCGCGCCGGCATGTTGGCCCAGCTGCGCGAACTCGCCAGCACCGGCCAGTCGGCCGTGCAGGGTTCCGTCTCGGCCAGCGGCCGCAACCGCGTGGCCTTCCTCTTCACCGGGCAGGGCGCGCAGTACGTCGGCATGGGCCGCGAGCTCTACGACGCCGAGCCCGTGTTCAAGGCCACGATCGACCGCTGCGCGGCCGTGCTCGACCCCTTGCTGGGCCGGCCGCTGCGCGAGGTGATGTTCGAGGAGACCGGTGGCAGCCTGGACCAGACCGGTTTCACGCAACCCGCGCTGTTCGCCATCGAGGTCGCGCTCGCGGCCACCTGGCGCAGCTGGGGCATCGAGCCCACGGTGGTGATCGGCCACAGCGTGGGCGAGTTCGCCGCCGCCGTGGTCGCGGGCGTGTTCAGCCTGGAAGACGGCGCGCGCCTGATCGCGGCCCGGGGCCGCCTGATGCAGGCGCTGCCGGCCGGTGGCGCCATGGTGGCGGTGCAGGGCGACGCGGCGCTGGTGCAGCGCGAGATCGCGCCGCACGCCGACAAGGTGTCGGTCGCCGCCTTCAACGCGCCGGGCAACCTGGTGATCGCCGGTGCCGGCGCCGAGGTGACGGCCATCGCGGCGCGCCTGGCCGAGCAGGGCGTGCGCACGCAGGCGCTGTCGGTGTCGCACGCTTTCCACTCGCCGCTGATGGACCCCATGGTGGAAGCATTCCGCCAGCTCGCCGCCAGCGTGACCCACTCGGCGCCCACGCTCACCTGGATCTCCAACCTCGACGGCGCGCCCATGGACTGGGCGAAATGGGGCTCCCGCATGGCCGACTACTGGGCCAGCCATGTGCGCGCACCGGTGGCCTTCGAGAGCGGCGCGCGCGCGCTGGCCGCCACGCAGTGCGACGTGCACCTCGAAGTCGGGCCCAACCCCACGCTCATCGGCCTGGGCATGCAGTGCGTGCCCGAAGGCACGGCGACCGACTGGCTGCCCTCGCTCAAGCGCAGCAAGGGCGGCTGGGAACAGATGCTCGACAGCGTGGCGCGCCTGTATGTGCGTGGCGCGAAACTGAACTGGACGGCGGTGCAGGGCCCGGGCGTGCGCCACAGCCTGGAGCTGCCGCTGTACCCCTTCCAGCGCCAGGCCTACCTGGTGCCCTTCGCGCCGCGCGCCCGCCGAGTGGCCGGCGACTCCGTGCACGACCTGCTCGGCGAGCGCCTGAACGTGGCCGGTGTGGCCGCGCAGTTCGAACGCACGGTGGACGCCACCAGCCCGGCCTGGGTGGTGGACCACGTGATCGCGTCCGAGGCCGTGATGCCGCTGACCGCCTACCTCGAAGCCGCCCTGGCCGGGGCGCGGCAGGCCGACCCGGCCGTCACCGGGCTCACGGCGGTGGAGATCGGCGAACCCATGCCCCTGCTCGACGGCGAACAGCGGCTCATGCAGGTCTCGGTGGACAAGGCTTTGGGCGGTGCGCCCTCGCGCGTGCGGGTGTTCAGCCGCGACGCGAAGCGGCCCGACGCCGAATGGACCCAGCACGCCAGCGCCGAGCCGCTGCGTGGCCCGGTCGAGGCGGTGCCGGTGTCGCCCGTGGCCGACGCGGCGAAGCGATTGACCAACGAGGTCGAGGTCGCGCCGTTCTACGAGAAGGTGCGCAAGCTGGGCGTCGATTTCGGCGCCGGCTTCCGCGGCATGCGCCGCGTCTGGTGCGGCGAGGGCGAGGCCATCGGCGAGATCGTGCTGACCGACGCGGTCCAGGCCGATGCCGGCAAGTACCTGATGCACCCCGCGCTGCTCGACGCCTGCTTCCACACCTCGGCGGTCGCCATGGACACGCTGCCCAGCGCCAACGACGGCCGTTTCTACCTGCCCATCGGTGTGGACCGCTACCTCTGGAACGCCACGCCCACCGCCACGCTGCGCAGCCATGCGCGCGTGCGCCCGGCGCCGCCGCACAGCGACATGCTGGTGCTCGACGTGCACATCGAGACGCCCGACGGCCAGCCCGTGGCCCTGCTCGAAGGCCTGCGCTGCCGCCGCGCCAGCCGCGAGTTGTTCCGCCAGCGCGTGGACGCGCAGGTGGCCGACTGGCTCTACGAACTGCAATGGAAGCCCGAGGCCCTGGTGGCCGAGCCCGCCACCGCCGAAGGCACCTGGCTGGTGTTCGACGAAGGCCAGGGCCGTGGCCAGCGGCTGGCCGACGAGATCGCCCAGCGCGGTGGCCAGGCCCTCCGTGTGCTGCCTTCGGGCAGCGCGGCCGGAGCGGGCGCCACGGTGATCGACGAGACCCAGGCCGGCGAGTACGCCCGCCTGATCGCCAAGGCCGCCGAGAGTGGCGCGTTGCGTGGCGTGGTGTCGCTGTGGCCGCTGCGCGTGCCGGCGCTGCGCGACGACGACCTGCCCAGCGCGGTGCAGCGCTTCGGCGTGGACGCCGCGCTGCTGACCCTGCAGGCCCTGGCGCAGGCCGGGCTGCCGTCGGCGCCGCGCCTGTGGATCGCCACCGCCGGCAGCCAGTCGGTGGACGGCACCGAGGAACTGCGCATCACGCAGGCCCCGGTGGCCGGCCTGGCGCGGGTGGCCGCGACCGAGCACCCCGAGCTGCGCGTGACCCTGGTGGACCTCGATCCGCAAGCCACGCCCAGCGACGCGCGCCTGCTGCTCGACGAAATGCTGTCCGGCAGCGAAGAGAACCAGGTCGCCTTGCGCAAGGGCGTGCGCTACGCCGCCCGCCTGGCGCGCCAGCCGCGCTCCAACGCGCCGCACATCGACGACGCGCCGATCCGCCTGAACATCACCGAGCGCGGCACGCTCGAAAACCTGACCCTGGGCACGCTGGAGCGCCGCGCACCCGGTAAAGGCGAGGTCGAGATCCGGGTGCGCGCCAGCGGCCTGAACTTCCGCGACGTGCTCAGCGCGCTGGGCATGTACCCCGGCGAGATCCGCCACCTGGGCAGCGACGCCTCGGGTGAGGTCGTGGCCGTGGGCGAGGGCGTGACGCAGTTCAAGGTCGGCGACCGCGTGGTCGCCATGCTCGAAGGCGCCTTCTCCAGCCACGCGATCGCGCGCTGGGAATTCGTCGCACCGCTGCCCGACGGCGTGAGCTTCGAGCAGGGCGCCGCGATCCCCACCGCCTACCTCACCGCCGACATCACACTCAACCTGCTGGGCAAGATGAGCAAGGGCGACCGCGTGCTGATCCACTCGGGCGCGGGCGGCGTGGGCATGGCCGCCATCGCGCTGGCCCGCCGCGCGGGCGCGGAAATCTTCGCCACCGCCGGCAGCCCCGAGAAGCGCGAGGAACTGCGCCGCCTCGGGGTGCACCACCCGCTGGACTCGCGCAGCGACTCGTTCGCCGACGAGATCGCCCGCATCACCGAAGGCAAGGGTGTGCGCCTGGTGCTCAACTCGCTGGCCGGCCAGCTGCTGGATCGCAGCTTCGAATGCCTGTCCGACGGCGGCGTCTTCCTCGAGATCGGCAAGCGCGGCCTGTGGACGCACGAGCGCGTGGCCGAGCTCAACCGGGGCATCGAGTACCACATCGTGGACTGCAACGACAACGCGCGCGACACCCCCGAGATCGTGGGCCAGATCTTCACGCGCGTGCTGCAGGAGATCGAGTCGGGCGTGCTGCCGTGGCTGCCTTGCACCACTTTCCCGTTCGAAAACGCGCCCGACGCCTTCCGCTACATGGCGCAGGCCAAGCACATCGGCCGCGTGGTGTTCCGCCACCGCGTGGACCCGCGCAAGGTCACGCAGGCGGTGCGCGACGACGCCACCTACCTCGTCACCGGCGGCCTCAAGGGCCTGGGCCTGCTGGCAGGCCAATGGCTGGCCGGCGAGGGCGCCCGCCACCTGCTGCTGGCCGGTCGCAGCGAACCCGATGCGACCGCGCGCGACGCCATCGCGGCCATGGAAGCCGAGGGCGTGAGCGTGAAGACTGTCTCGGCCGACGTTGCGCACGGCCGACGGCATCGCGCGCCTCATGGCCGCCCTGAAGGACATGCCCGCGCTGGGCGGTGTCATCCACGGCGCGGCGGTGCTCGACGACGGCGTGCTCATCAAGCAGACGCCGGAACGCTTCGCCACCGTGATGGGGCCCAAGGCCGACGGCGCGTGGCGCCTGAGCGTGGCCCTGGAGCGCGCCGGTCACCGGCCCGACTTCGTGGTCTTCTACTCCTCGCTGTCGGCCGTGTTCGGCTCGGCGGGGCAGGGCAACTACGTGGCGGCCAACGCTTTTCTCGATGCGCTGGCGCGCCAGCGCCGTGACGCGGACCGCTCCGCCCTCAGCGTCAACTGGGGCGCGTGGAGCGAGGTGGGCATGGCGGTGCGGGCCGGCACGGTCTCCAAGGCGGGTGCGCAAGGCCTGGCCTCGCTGTCGCCGGCCGAAGGCATGCAGGCGCTGAGCGTGCTGCTGCGCGACAACGCCACCCGCAGCTCGGTCGCGCCGATCGACTGGGCGCTGCTGGGCCAGCAGATGCCGGCCGGGCAGGCGCCCAGGCTCCTGTCGGACCTGCTCGCGGCCGCGCAGAACCGCGGCGGTGGCCAGGCCCAGGGCAGCGCCGCGCGCGTGGACTACGCCAGCCTGCCGGCCAAGGAGCGGCGCGAACAGCTCGTGACGCTGGTGCGCCGCGAGCTGGCCACCGTGCTGGGCCTGGCGGGTTCGCCGCAATCGATCCCGGTGGACCAGACCTTCACCGCGCTGGGCCTGGACTCGCTCACCTCGGTGGAACTGCGCAACCGCCTGCAACAGGCGCTGGGCCGCAGCGTGGCCGCCACGGCCGCCTTCGAATGGCCTTCGGTGGGCGAGATGGCGACCCACCTGAACAGCCTCTATGGCGATGACGACACCTCGGATGCCTCCGACGCCGACAGCCGGGAGGAACTCACGTTGTGAGCGATACCGTTGAGTTGATCAAGCGGCTTCAAGGGCTGGACATCCATCTGAAACTCGACGGAGACCGGCTCAGCGTCAACGCGCCCAAAGGCGCGGTGACGGCCGAACTCCGCGAGGAACTCGGGCGGCGCAAGGACGAGGTCAAGGCCTACCTGGCGGCGCACGGCACCGCGCCCGCCCGCTCGGTGCTGCCGGCGCTGGAGCGCGTGCCGCGCCAGGCCGACATGCCGATCTCGCACACCCAGCAGCGGCTGTGGTTCCTGCGCCAGATGGACCCCACCAGCCACGCCTACAACATCGCGGCGTCCCTGCGCATCACCGGGCCGCTGGACGAGGCCGTGCTCGAGCGCGTGCTGGCGGTGCTGGTGGCGCGGCACGAAAGCCTGCGCACGCGCTTCATCTCGGTGCAGGGCGAGCCGCGTTTCGTGATCGACCCGAACGCCCGCGTGCACCTGGACCGCATCGACATCTCGCACCTGCAGGGCGCCGCGCGCGACGCGGCGTGCAAGCAGGCCATCGAAAGCATCGCGCGCCGCCCGTTCGACCTGTCGCAGGCGCCCTTGATTCATGCCGGCCTGATCCGCGAGAGCGGGCAGCAGCAGGTGTTCGCCTTCGCGCTGGACCACATCGTGTCCGACGGCCTGTCGCTCGGCATCTTCATGCTGGAGTTCCGCGACCTGTATTCGCGCCTGGCGACCGGCCACGAAGTGACGGTGGTCGAGCCGCCCATCCAGTACTACGACTACGCCGAATGGGAGCGCCGCGCCTTCGCGCAGGGCGCGATCGACGAGCACCTGGCGTTCTGGAAGCGCGAACTCGCCGGCCTGCCGTCGATGCTGCAGCTGCCCACCGACCGGCCCCGCCCGCCGGTGCAGACCACCCACGGCTCGCGCTGCGCGCTGCAGCTCACGCCCGCCTTCTCCGACCGCCTCAAGGCCTTCGGCCGCGCCGAGGGCACGACGCTGTTCATGGTGATGCTCTCGGCCTTCCAGGTGCTCATGCACCGCTACAGCGGCGAGACCGACATCGCCATCGGCTCGGCCATCGCCAACCGCAACCGCTCCGAGGTCGAGCACACCATCGGCTTCTTCGCCAACAACCTGGTGCTGCGCGCCGACCTGAACGGCGACCCGACGGTGCGCGAACTCATGGTCCGCGTGCGCGAGCGCGCGCTGCGGGCCTACGCGCACCAGGAGATGCCGTTCGACATGCTGGTCGACGAGCTGGGCACGCGCCGCGAGCTGGACCACTCGCCGCTGTTCCAGGTGCTGTTCGTGCTGCAGAACCTGTCCATGACCAGCCTGGAGCTGCCCGGCTTGCGCTGCGACAGCGTGGACCTGGACGTGACCGCCTCGCGCTTCGACCTGTCCGTCGACGTGTTCGACATCGTGCACGGCCTGCGCTGCTACTTCGAATACAACACCGACCTGTTCGACGTCTCGACCATCGAGCGCATGCTCAACCACTACCGCAAGCTGCTCGAAGGCTTCGTGGAGCGGCCGGACGCGCGCGTGAGCGAACTCGCCCTGCTGACGGACGGCGAACAGCGCCAGCTGCTGCTGGACTGGAACGCCACCACCATGCCGTACCCGACCGAGCAGACCGTGCACGGCCTGTTCGAGGCGCAGGCCCGGCGCACGCCCGACGCGGTGGCGCTGCAGTTCGAGGACGTGGCGCTGAGCTACGCCGAACTCAACGCCCGGGCCAACCAGCTGGCCCACCACCTGCGCGCCCTGGGCGCGGGGCGCGAGTCGCTGGTCGGGGTGTGGATGGAGCGCAGCGAAGACATGGTGGTCGCGGTGCTGGGCGTGCTCAAGGCCGGCGCGGCCTACGTGCCGCTCGACCCGGCGTTCCCCAAGGACCGCATCGACTACATGATGGAAGACGCGGAGCTGTCCATCGTCGTGACCCAGTCGACCCAGGCCGAAGGCCTGCCTACCGGCATCCGAGCGGTCTGCATGGACCGCGATGCCGCCACGCTCGCGGCCCAGCCGGCCGCCGACCCGGCGCCCCTGGCGGCTTGCGGCGACCTGGCCTACGTGATCTACACCTCCGGCTCCACCGGCCGCCCCAAGGGCGTGATGCTGGAGCACCGCGCGGTGGTGAACTTCCTGCTGTCCATGCACCGCGAGCCGGGCATCACCGCGCAGGACCGCTTCGTCTCGGTGACCACACTGTCGTTCGACATCGCGGGCCTGGAAATCCACGGCCCGCTCACGGTCGGTGGCACGGTGGTGCTGGCCTCGCGCGCGACCGCGCTCGACGGCGTGCGCCTGGCGGCGCTGCTCGACCGGTCCGAGGCCACGCTGCTGCAGGCCACGCCGGCCACCTGGCGCCTGCTGCTGGAAAGCGGCTGGCAAGGCCGGCCCGGTCTGAAGATGCTGTGCGGCGGCGAAGGCCTGCCGCGTGACCTGGCCGACAAGCTGCTGCGCCACCGGCGGCGAGCTGTGGAACATGTACGGCCCGACCGAGACCACCATCTGGTCCACGGTCTGGCGCGTCACCGACACGCAGCGCGCGATCTCCATCGGGCGCCCGATCGCCAACACCCAGGTCTATGTGCTGGAGCCTTCGGGCCTGCCGGCGCCGGTGGGCGTGGGCGGCGAGCTGTGCATCGGTGGCGACGGCCTGGCGCGCGGCTACCGCAACCGCGACGACCTGACGGCCGAGAAGTTCGTGACACTGGACCTGCCCGGCGTGGGACCGACGCGGGTCTACCGCACCGGCGACGTGGTGCGCTTCCTGGCCGACGGCCGCATGGAGTTCGTCGGCCGGCGCGACCACCAGGTCAAGGTGCGCGGCTTTCGCATCGAGCTGGGCGAGATCGAAACCGTGCTCGCGAAACACGAGGGCATCAAGGACTGCGTGGTGCACGTGCGCGAGGACACGCCCGGCGATCAGCGCCTGGTGGCCTATGTCGTGAGCCAGCCCGGCGCCACTTTCGAGACCGAGGCCGCGCGCGCCACGTTGCGCGTGCAGCTGCCCGAGTACATGGTGCCCAACCTCTTCATGGTGCTGGAGGCGCTGCCGCTCACGCCCAACGGCAAGGTGGACCGCAAGGCCCTGCCGGCGCCGGCGCTGGTGATGGACGAGGCGGCCGACGTCGCCGACGAGGCCCTCATGACGCCGGTGCAGCGCCAGGTCGCCGCGCTCTGGCGCGAGGTGCTGAACACCCAGCGCGTGGGCCTGCACGCCAACTTCTTCGACCTCGGCGGCCACTCGCTGCTGCTGGTCCGGCTGCAGTCGGCGATGCAGCGCGAGTTCGGGAAAGAGTTCCCGCTGGTGGAGCTGTTCCAGCGCACCACCGTGGCCGCCCAGGCCGAACGCATGTCAACACCGGTGGGCGCCAGTGGGGCGCTGGAGCGCGCCCGCGCGCGCGCCGCCAAACAGATTCAGGGGTAAGGGGATGGGTCCCAGCGAGAAATTTCCCGAGCACGCCATGGCCATCGTCGGCATGGCGGGGCGCTTCCCGGGCGCGCGCGATCTGGACGCGTTCTGGCGGAACATCCGCGAGGGCGTCGAGTCGCTCGAACCGTTCAGCGACGCCGACCTGCACGGCGCCGGCGTGGACCCGGCCCTGAGCGCGCAGCCTCAGTACGTGCGCAAGGGCACGGTGCTGGAGAACGCCGACCACTTCGATGCCGGCTTCTTCGGCATGTCGCCGCGCGAGGCGCAGGTGATCGACCCGCAGCAGCGCATCTTCCTGGAGTGCGCCTGGGAGGCGCTGGAGCACGCGGGTTACGCGCCCGGCGCGATCGCGCAGGCCGTCGGCGTCTACGCCGGCGCCAGCATGAACACCTACCTGCTGTCGCAGATCCTGCGCGACCCGGCGCTGGCCGCCTCGGTCGGCGGTTACCAGCTCATGCTGGGCAACGACAAGGACTTTCTCTGCACGCGCGTGTCCTACAAGCTGGATCTGCACGGACCCAGCATGACGCTGCAGACCGCCTGCTCGACCTCGCTGGTGGCGGTGCAGGTGGCCTGCCGCGCGCTGGAGCGGCACGAGTGCGACATCGCGCTGGCCGGTGGCGTGTCGGTGAACTTCCCGCAGCGCGGGGGCTACCTGTTCCAGGAGGGCATGATCCTCTCGCCCGACGGCCACTGCCGGCCGTTCGACGTGGACGCCAAGGGCACGCGGCCCGGCGCCGGTGCCGGCATCGTGGTGCTCAAGCGCCTGGCCGATGCGCTGGCCGATGGCGACACCATCCATGCCGTGATCCGCGGCGCGGCCATCAACAACGACGGCGCCGGCAAGGCCGGCTACACCGCGCCCAGCGTGGACGGCCAGGTGGAGGCCATCGCCACGGCGCAGATGCTGGCCGGCGTGGAGCCGCGCAGCATCGGCTACCTGGAGGCGCACGGCACCGCCACGCCGCTGGGCGACCCGATCGAGATCGCGGCGCTGCGCCAGGTGTTCGAGGCCGGAACCGCCGACCAGGGCTTCTGCCGCCTGGGCTCGCTCAAGGCCAACCTGGGCCACCTCGACGCCGCCGCCGGCGTGGCCGGCCTCATCAAGACCGTGCTGGCGTTGCAGCACCGCGAGCTGCCGCCGCTGGTGAACTTCCGCCAGGCCAACCCGCAGCTCGGCCTGGACCGCTCGCCGTTCACCGCCAGCGCCCAGGCCGCGCCCTGGCCAGCGGGGGATGCGCCGCGCCGCGCGGGCGTGAGTTCCTTCGGCATCGGTGGCACCAACGCCCACGTGGTGCTGGAGGAAGCGCCCGAGCTGGAGCGCGCAGAAACCAAAGGCCAACCGCAATTGCTGGTGCTGTCCGCGCGCAGCGAGGCCGCGCTCGAAGCCGCCACGCAGCGCCTGCGCGAGCACCTCGCCGGGCCCGGCGCGGCGCAGGACCTGCGCGACGTGGCCTGGACGCTGCAGGAAGGCCGGCGTGCCTTCCCGCACCGCCGCACCCTGGTGGCCGCGACCGCCGCCGACGCGGTGGCCGCGCTCGGTGCGCCCAAGCGCGCCCCGGTGCACACGGCCCGCCACGAAGGCGGCGAGCGCCCGGTGGCCTTCCTGTTCAGCGGGCAGGGCAGCCAGTTCGCCGGCATGGGCGCCGACCTGTACGCGCAACACGCCGTGTACCGCGATGCGATCGACCGCTGCGCCGAGCTGCTGCGCGAGCCCCTGGGCCGCGACCTGCGCGAAGTGCTGTTCGCCCCCGCGGGCGACCTCACCATCAACGAAACCCGCTACGCCCAGCCGGCGCTGTTCGTCACCGAGTACGCGCTGGCGACGTTGTGGCAGTCGTGGGGCGTGCGCCCGGCCGCGATGCTGGGCCACAGCATCGGCGAGTACGTGGCGGCCCACCTGGCCGGCGTGATGTCGCTGGCCGATGCGCTCACCCTGGTGGCCGCGCGCGGCCAGCTGATGCAGGGCATGGCGCCCGGCGGCATGGCGGCGGTGCAGCTCAGCGCTTCCGAGCTGCAGAAGTGGCTGGCCACGCCGGCCGGCACGCTGGAGATCGCGGCGGTGAACGCGCCTGGCCTGTGCGCCATCTCCGGCCCGCACGAAGTGCTCGACGCCTGCCTCAAACAACTGAAGGAGCAGGGCATCGACGCCCAGCCGCTGCACACCTCGCACGCGTTCCATTCCTCGATGATGGAAGGCGTGCTCGCGCCGTTCACCGCGCTGGTCGAGAAGATGGCCCTGGCCGCGCCCGGCGTGCCCTACGTGTCCAACGTCACCGGCCTGTGGATCACACCGGCCCAGGCCACCTCGCCCGCGTACTACGCCGAGCACCTGCGCCGCGCCGTGCTGTTCGAGGCCGGCGTGCGCACGCTGGCGGCCGATGCCTCGCTGCACCTGCTCGAGGTCGGCCCCGGCCGCTCGCTGGCGCACCTTGGCGGGCATGACGCTGGGCGTGGAAGGCGTGCGCCGCACCAGCCTGTCCATGGGCAATGCACGCGACGCCCGCCAGGGCTCGCAGGCGGTGCTCGACGCCGCCGGCCGCCTCTGGCTCGCGGGCGTGTCGCTCGACTGGGCCGGCCTGCACGGCCCGGTGCGGCCGCACCGCGTGCCGCTGCCCACCTACCCGTTCGAACGCAAGCGCCACGCGGTGGACCCGGCGGCGCCCAAGGCCGCGCCCCCCAAGGCGGCGGCCCCGGTGGCGGAGGCCGCCGTGCAGCGGCCCGTCGACGACTGGTTCTGGGAACCTTCCTGGCAACGCGCGGGCGCCTTGCCGACCGCTCTGTCGCCGTCCACCGAGGCCCAGGGCCGCTGGCTGGTGTTCCGGGGCGACGATGCCGCGTCACAGGCCCTGGCGAGCGCGCTGGCCGGGCAGGGCGCCGAGGTGGTCTCGGTGACCACCGGTGACGTGTTCCGGCAGGTCTCCGCCACGCACTACGAGGTGGCGCCCAGTTCTCAGGCCGACCACGATCAACTGTTCGGCGCCCTGGGCGAGGCACCGCTGGCCTGCGTGCTGCACGCCTGGAACGTGGCGCCCGATGCGCCGCTGATGGCCGGCGCCCTGGACGCCGCACTGCCGCAAGGCCGCCGCCAGGCCTTCGACGCGCTGATCTGCCTGGCGCGCGCGCTGGGTGGCGTGAAGCGCGCCCAGCCGCTGCCGGTGCTGGTGCTCAGCAGCGACCGCGAGCCGGTGCTGGGCACCGAGTCCGTTCGGCCCGAGCGCGCGCTGCTGCTCGGCCCGGCCTTGCTCCTGCCGCTGGACGTGCCCGGCGTGCACTGCCGCGCGATCGATCTGGCGGGCAGCGAATGGACGCCTGAGGCCGCGCCCCGGCTGGCCGCCTCGCTGCGCGCCGAAGCGGCCCGGCCCGATCCGGACGGCGTGGTGGCCTACCGTGGGCGCCACCGCTGGACGCCCACGCTCACGCCGCAGCGCCTGGGCGCCGACGCGGGCGCGGGCGCGCTGCCGCTGCGTGAGGGTGGCACCTACCTCGTTACCGGCGGTGCCGGTGGCATCGGCCTCACGCTGGGCCAATGGCTGGCCCGCACCGCGCGCGCGGCCCGGCTGGTGCTGGTGTCGCGCTCGGCCTGGCCCGACCGCGCGCAGTGGGACACGCTGCTGGCGGCGAAAGACACGCCCGCGCCGCAGAAGGAGCGCATCGCCGGCATCCGCGCGATGGAAGCCGCGGGCGCCGAGGTGCTGCTGTGCTCGGCCGACGTGGCCGACGAAGCGCAGATGCAGGCCGTGGTCGCCATGGCGCGCGCGCGTTTCGGCGCGGTGCACGGCGTGGTGCATGCCGCGGGCGCGCTGGGCACCGGCACGGTGTTCGAGAAAACGGCGCAAAGCATCGAGGCCGTGCTGCGGCCCAAGCTCGAAGGCACGCTGGTGCTGGACCGCGTGCTCGCTGGCGCCGGGCTCGATTTCTTCATGATGTGCTCGTCCATCAGCACCTCCTTCGGCTCGGCCGGCATGGCCGACTACTCGGCCGCCAACGCCTTCCAGGACGCGTTCGCCAAGTCCGGCCTCGCGCGCTCGAGCGAGCGTGTGCTCGCGGTGGGCTGGGATTCGTGGCGCGACGTCGGCTTCTCGGCCGCGCAGGGGGGCGACAGCTCGCACGCCGCGCTGCGCTACGCCATCCGCCCGCAGGAGGGCGCTGAAGCTTTCGGGCGCGTGCTCGCCAGCGGCCTGCCGCATGTGTACGTCACCCGCCAGGTCATGCCCGACATGCTGCGCGACGTGGAGGCCTTGAAGGCCTGGTTGCGCACCTCGGGCGAGGCCACGCAGAGCCCGCCCGCCTCGGCCGAGCCGGGCGCCGCCGCCCCAGTGGACCTGCAGGCGCTGGCCCCGAGCGAGATCGAGGCGCGCATCGGCGCCATCTGGGCCGACCTGCTGGGTGTGGACGACATCGGGCTCGACGACGACTTCTTCGCGCTGGGCGGGCATTCGCTGATGCGCACCCGCATCATCGCGCGCATCGAAGAGCAATTCGGCGCGCGCCTGTCGCTGCGCGACCTGTTCGAAGGCCCCAGCATCCGCCAACTGGCGGCGAAAGTGGTGGCGCAGGGCGCATCGGGCGCCAGGAGCACAGGCCAGCCCGAGAGCGGCGCTGGGGATGAGGACCGGGAGGAGATCGAGTTTTGAACGCGCACGAGTTGCTGGCACAGCTGCAAGGCCTGGGCGTCGAATTGACGGCGGACGAAGGCCGCCTGCGCGTGAGCGCGGCCCGAGGCCGCCTGGACGAGGACCTCAAACACGCCATCGGTGAACACAAGACCGAGTTGCTCGCGCTGCTGGCGCAGCGCCGCGCCCCCGGCGCCGGGCCGGCGGCCGGCGTGGCGCACGACGGGCCGTTGCCCCTGTCGCCGTTCCAGGAGCGGCTGTGGATCCTGCAGCAGCTCGAACCCGACAGCACCACCTACCTGATCGCCGACCACCTGGCTCGCGCCCCTGGGCGTGAGCGGTGAAGCCCTGGTGGCCGCGATCGAGCGCGTGCACGCGCGCCAGCTCGGCCTGCGCATGGTGTTCGTCGAGGAACAGGGCAAGCCCACGGGCCGCCGCGTGCAGGTGCCCAAGGTGCGCATGCACGACCTGCGGCACCTGACCCCGACCGAACAGAAATGGCAGGTGGACGCCGATGTAGAGCGCGTGGTGCACACGCCGATCGACCTGGCGCACGAGACGCCTGCGCGTTTCGAGGTCTACGCCACCGCCGGCGACAGCTGGGTGGTGATGGTCGCGGCGCACCACATCGCGGTCGATGCCTGGTCGCTGCACGTGCTGCGCCGCGAGATCGCGGCCGAGCTGGCGGCGCCGCGTGGCGACGAAGCCGCCGCGCCCGCGCTGCAGTACGCCGACTACGCCGCCTGGCAGCGCCACGCGGTCGACACCTCCGCCGGGCTGGACTGGTGGGAACGCACGCTGCAAGGCGCGCCCCAGCTCTCGGCCTTTCCCGCCGACCTGCCGCTGTCCGACGCGCCGCCCAAGGGCGCCTCGGTGGACTTCGAGCTGGACGCGGAGCTGCTCTCGGGCCTGCGCCAGCTGGTGCGGCGCGAGAACGCCACGGTCTACATGGCGCTGCTGGCGGCCACCGCCGCGCTGCTGCGCGCGCACACGGCGCAGGGCGACCTGCTGCTGGGCAGCCCCATGGGCGTGCGCGAGCGCGCCGAGTTCGAAAACCTGATCGGCCCCTTCGTGAACCTGCAGGTGGTGCGCCTGCAGGCCGGCGACGACCCGGCTTTCAGCGAACTGCTGCGCCGCGCGCGCAGCGCCTTGCTGGACGCGCACGAGCACCGCGAGGTGTCTTTCGAAAGCGTGCTGGAGCGGCTGCGCCCGGTGCGCTCGTTCCAGCACTCGCCGCTGTTCCAGGTGGCGGTGGTGCAGCACAACGTCAACGCCCAGAGCCAGGGCTCGACCAGCGAGAGCGGCCTGGCCATCACCGGCGGTGGTGCGCTGCACGAGCTGACCTGGTTCGCGCGCGAGGAGGGCGGCCGGCTGGTCTGCAGCCTGGAGTACCGCAGCGACCTTTACTCGAGCGGCATGATGGAGCGCCTCGCTTCGCAGCTGCAGGCCCTGCTGCGCGGCGCGGTGGCGAACCACGAGGCACCGATCAGCCAGTTGCCCCTGCTCACGCCGGCCGCGCGCGAACAGCTCGTGCACGGCTTCAACGAGACCACGCAGGCGCTGGACACCACGCTCTTCGCCCAGCGCCTGGAGCGGCAGGCCGCCGAATTGCCCACGCGCACCGCGGCGGGCTTCGAGGGCCAGACCCTGGACTACGCCACGCTGAACCGCCGCGCCAACCAGCTCGCGCACCACCTGCAGGGCCTGGGCGTGCGGCCCGGCGTGCGCGTGGGCATCTGCATGGACCGCTCGCTGGACCTGCTGATCGCGCTGCTGGCGGTGCACAAGTCCGGTGGGGCCTATGTGCCGCTGGACCCCGACTTTCCCGCCGAGCGCCTGGCCTACATGCTGGAAGACAGCGGCGCGCAGGTGCTGGTCACGGCGGGCGAGGCGGCCGACGCCGTGAGCGCACCCGAAGGCGTGCGCTGCGTGGACCCGCTGGCCGACGCGGCCGCGATCGCCGCGCACAGTGGCGAGAACCCGGCGCCCTCGGCCGGCGCCGGCGACGCGGCCTATGTGATCTACACCTCCGGCTCCACCGGCCGCCCCAAGGGCGTGGTGGTGCCGCAGGGCGCGCTGGCCAACTTCCTGGCGTCGATGGCGCTGCAGCCCGGCCTGGGCGCCGACGACGTGCTCGCGGCCGTGACCACGGTGTCGTTCGACATCGCCGGTCTGGAGCTGTACCTGCCCCTGACCGTGGGCGCGCGGGTCGAGCTCGCCTCGCGCGACACCGTCACCGACGGCGCGGCGCTGGCCGACTGGCTCGCCGCGTGCGGGGCCACGGTGCTGCAGGCCACGCCGGCCACCTGGCGCCTGCTGCTCGAAACCGACTGGACCCCGGCGCGCCCCTTGCGCGCCTTCTGCGGCGGTGAACCGCTGCCGCGCGACCTGGCCGACCGCCTGCTGGAGCGCGTGGCCCAGCTGTGGAACCTCTACGGCCCGACCGAGACCACCATCTGGTCCACCGTGCAGCGCGTGGAGCCTTCGCCGGCGCCCATCCGCATCGGCCGGCCCATTGCGAACACGCAGGTCTACGTGGTCGATGCGCGCGGCGAGCCCGTGCCGATCGGCGTGCCCGGTGAGCTGTGCATCGGCGGTGCCGGCGCTGCCGACGGGTTACCACGAGCGCGCGGAGCTCACGGCCGAGCGCTTCGTGGCCGACCGCTTCGCCCGCGAGCCGGGTGCGCGCCTGTACCGCACCGGCGACCTCGCGCGCTGGGACGCGCAAGGCCATCTGCACCACCTGGGCCGGCTCGACCACCAGGTGAAGGTGCGTGGCTACCGCATCGAACTGGGCGAGATCGAGACCGCGCTGTCCGCCCACCCGGCCGTGCGCCAGGCGGTGGTGATGGGCCGCGAGGCCGGCCCGGCCGATGTGAGGCTGGTGGCCTACCTGGCGTTCCAGCCGGGCGAAGACCTGACCGCCAGCGATGTGCGCCGCTTCCTGCGCAAGCAGCTGCCGGATTACATGATCCCGTCGGTGGTGGCGGCGGTGGACGCGATCCCGCTCACGCCCAACGGCAAGGTCGACCGCGCCGCGCTGCCCGACCCGTTCCGCCACGCGGTGCAGGCCGCGCGCGATTTCGTCGCACCCGAGCCGGGCCACGAGCAGGCCATGGCCGAGATCTGGCGCGCCATCCTGCACGTCGATCGCGTGGGCGCCGAGGACAACTTCTTCGAACTCGGCGGCCATTCCCTGCTGTCGCTGCGCGTGGCGCAGGCGGTGGAAAAGCGGTTGGGGTGGCGCATGGATGCGCGTACATTGTTCTTCCAGAACCTGCGTCAGGTGGTGCGCCACCGCGGCCGCCGAAAAGGGAAGCCTCCAGGAATGACGCCACTGTTTTTTGGTGAGAGCTCGCGCCGCCTGTTCGGCGTCTACACGCCGGCGCACGCGCGCGGCGGGAAGGCGCGCGGGGTCGTGATCTGCCCGCCCTGGGGCACGGAGTACCTGCGCGCGCACCGCAGCGTCTGCCAGCTCGGCCGGCTGCTGGCCGAGTCCGGCGTGCACGTGCTGCGTTTCGACTATTACGGCACCGGCGATTCCGCCGGGGACACGAACGAGGGCGACCTGAAAGGCTGGCAGGCCGACGTGGAAACCGCCATCGACGAACTCAAGGACACCGCCGGCCTGCAGCGCGTGGGCCTGGTGGGCCTGCGCCTGGGTGGCCTGCTCGCGGCCCGCGTGGCGCCGGTGCGGCGCAAGGACGTGGATGCCGTGGTGCTGTGGGATCCGGTGGTGCAGGGGGCCGATCACCTGGCCGGCCTGCAGCGCCTGGACGCGGCCGTGGCCCGCGAGCGCGCCTTGAAGGTGAACGCCGGGGAGCTGCTGGGCTTTCCCATGTCCGTGGCCCTGGCCACCGAGCTTCAGGCCATCGACCTGCTGCAGCACGCGCCCGGCCTGCCGGCGCGCACGCTCATGGTGGTGTCGGAAAACGTGCTCGGGCAGGACGCCGTGCGCACCGCGCTCGAAACGGCGCGGCCCGGCGCGCAGCCCTTCGAGCACATCCAGAGCCAGCCCGCCTGGCTGGAGGACCAGCATTCCGGCGCGGGCGCCGTGCCCGTCAAGCTGCTGCAGCGCGTCGTGGAGTGGCTGGCCTGATGGAACGCGTCGTCGAACAGGCCTTGCTGCTGGGCCCCCGCAAATCCATGGTCGGGGTGATCACGCCCGCGTCCACGCGCTCGGCCGTGCCCGACGCGCCTTTTGTCGTGATCCTCAACGCCGGCATCATCCACCGCGTCGGCCCCAACCGCATGCACGTGCTGCTGGCCCGCGCGCTGGCGGCCGCGGGTTTCGGTGTGCTGCGGGTCGACCTCTCCGGCCTGGGCGACAGCGAGGCGCGCAGCGATGCGCTGCCGCCGCTGGACGCCACCATGGCCGATATCCGCGAGATCCTGGACATGCTGCAGGCCACGCGCCAGGTGCAGCGCGTGGTGCTGGTGGGCCTGTGCTCGGGCGCCGACCATTCCATCATCTACGCCGGCACCGACGAGCGCGTGGTGGGCGTGGCGCTGATGGACCCGTCCATTCCGCGCACCCTGGGCTACTACGTGCACCACTACGGCCACCGCATCCTGGGCCTGCGCGCCTGGCTGAACCTGATGCTGGGCCGCCACCCGATCTGGCGCGCGCTGCGGCGCCGCCTGAGCCGCAAGGCGCCCGGCGGGTCGCCGGCCGAAGAGGTGGAGGCCCGGGGGCCGTCGCTGGAAGATCCGAAGGTCAAGGCCTTCCTGCAGAATGCCTACGGCCGCGCGCTCGGCAGCGGTGTGCAGATGCTGGCCGTGCTCACCTCGGACCGGCAGCGCCAGCACAACTACCGCCGCCAGTTGCTGGACGCCTTCCCCCTGTTGACCTTCGGCGACCAGCTGTGGCTGGAGTACTTCAAGGAATGCGACCACACCTTCGCGTCGTCGGCCAACCGCGCCCGCCTGATCGGCCTGGTGGAGACGTGGATGAAGGCGACCAACTTCCGCTCGCCGCCCAAGGGCTGAGCGAACGGTTCAGCGGTTCGAAGGCAGCACGCGGCTTGTCAGCCAGTCGTCGGTCATGGCCAGGAAGGCCTGCTGCGCGGTGCGTGTCGTGATCAGGTGGTCCGACACTTCCAGGTAGTTGAAGCCCACCTTCTCGTGGAACGGGAACTGGCCGAACATGCCCTTGAACTGGCCGGCGTGGTTGAACCACTCGGGCTCGCCGCCGCAGTAGACGAACAGCAGCTCCACGCCACCGTCGCTCAGGGTCTGGATGCGCTGGCCGAAGACCTCTTTCGGTGGCGCCAGGGACACTTCCACCGCGCGCCCGCTGCCGTTGCCGCCATCGCCGTCGGTGGATCTGGCGCGGAACAGGCCGAGCAGCCGGTCGGCCGCCTTGCGCACCGCGCCCGCCAGGCCCGCGCGGCGCAGTTTGTAGAAGAAGGTCCGGGTGCGTGAGGCGGCCGTCGGGTAGGCGTAGAGGTCCCACAGCAGGATGGCGCGCAGGCGCGGGTCTTCCAGCGCCACCAGGTGCGCCACCTCGGCGCCCGAACAGAACCCCACCATCATGAAACGCGCGCAGCCAAAGCGCGCCTGGGCCGCGTCCATCACCGAGCGCGTGTCGGCCACCCACTGTTCGACCACCGGCAGGGTGCTGGCGGTGCGGCGGCTGTCGCCCAGGCCGCTCATGTCGAAACGCACCGAAGGAATGCCCTGGGCCGCGAGGCGGCGCGCGAGGTGCACGTTCATGCGGTGCGGCCCGCTGCGCGGGATCACGCCGGAGTTGGTCAACAGGGCCACGACGGGCGGCGCGCCGTTGAAGCCCGTGTCGGCGGGGGTGAAGGTGGCGACGAGGTGGTTTTCGATCCCCAGCGTCAGGGTGTGTTCGGCCATCGGTCAGTCGAGGGTGGAGAGAACGGCGCGCAGCAGGTCCGGAGGGACGATCGCCGTGCCCATCGCCTGACTGGACATCCAGTCGGTGATCTGCCCGATATTGTGCAGGCGGAATTCGGGGTGGTTCTCCAGGTCGGCGAAATGCCCGCGCTGTTCATCGGGCACGGCGCAGAGCACGCGCACACCGCGCCGCAGCGCGGGCGCCACCTGCACGTCGCGCAGGTTCTGCAGTTCGTCGGCGAGGGACTGGCCGACGTGAAAGCCCAGCAGGTCGCCCGGCAGGCCGGGGGCGACCCCCTTGTCGCTGGCGAGCAGCCGGTCCCAGGGCACGCGGAACATGCGCACCAGTTCGCGCTGGTGGCCTTCCATGAGCTGGCGCATGTAGGTGGGGCCGTCGAGCACCGGTTCCCACAGCACGAGCTGCGTGGGCGGCTTGCGCGCGCGCAGGGCCGCGCGCAGCGCGAGGGTGGCGCCCAGGCCCATGCCGAACCAGATCACGGGCGCGCCATCGCCGTCCTGCAGCTGCTCGTGGGCGGCCAGGGTGTCGTCCAGCCAGCCGCTGAGCGACTGGTCTTCCTCGTTGCCGGGGGAGTCGCCGGTGCCGTGGTAGTCGAAGCGCAGGGATTCACAGCGCTCGCGCGCGAGCCGTTCGCCCACGACACGGTAGATGGCCGCGGTGCGCACGGCCTCTTGGCCGAGCGGGCGGCACAGCAGGAAGCGCGCGCGCGGTGCGCCACCGCTGCTGGCGGTCTGGTACACGCCCACCATCTCCCGCCCGGGGCGGCCGAAACGTCTGATCGCAAGGTCCATGGAATCGAATCGGTGGTGTGCCGGGTCAGGCCCGTTGAACGAGGCGCGCGAGCCGTTTCATGAGGCCCGGCGCGGGTTCGGCCGCGTCGGCGTTGGCGGCCGCGGAGGCCGGCGGCGTGTCGGCACCGGTGGCGTCGTAGGCCACAGCGAGCTGGGCCAGCGTTTCGCTCACGTAGCGGCGCGGGCTGATCTGCTTGCCGATCTGCTGCTCCAGCTTGAGCACGGCCTGCATGGCGGTGAGCGAGGTGCCGCCCAGGTCGAAGAAGTTGTCGTTGCGGCCGATGTGGCTCATGCCCAGCAGCTCGCTCCAGACCGCGTGGATGGCCTGCTCGGTGGCCGTGCCGGCGAAGCGGTCGCCGGTCTGGCTCGCCTGCGCCTTGAGCGCGCGCGATTGCGCCAGCTGCAGCCGGCCCGAGGGGTGGCGCACGATCTGCTCGAACCAGCGCAGGTCGAGCGCCGCGCGGGCCTCGGTGGGCACGGCGTCGAGCAGCGCGCGGGCGTGGGATTCGCGCTGCGCGGCGGACAGGCCGCTGGCCTGCAGGCCGATCACCAGCCGGCGGCGCCCGTTCGAGTCCACCGCGGCCTGCGCGGCGGCCACGTCGACGCCCGGCAGCGCCAGCGCCGCCTGCTCCAGCGCCTCGAGGTCCACCAGGCCACCGCCGAGCAGCACCGTGGGTTCGTTCGCATCGCTCACGTGTTGCAGCACGCCGTCGCTGCGCCAGCGCGCGCTGGTGTGGCTGGCTGTCCAGGCGCCCGCCGCGCCGGCCTTCACCCAGACGGGGGCGGCCACGCCGATCGGGGCCGTGCCCTCGGGCCGCGGCGCGACGCGCACGGTGTGCGGCACCAGGGGTCGGCCCACCAGGCCGGCCTCGGCCGCGTCGGCCACCCAGTGGGCGGCCAGCGGCAGGGGCAGTGAATCGGTCTGCAGCACGTTGAGCACGGAAAGGCCCGCGTCCAGCAGCTGCGCCACGAGTTCGGGGGAGTTGTCGCGCGCGTCCACGGCGGCGATGACCGAGAGCGAGGCGCCACGGCGGGCCTGCAGGGCGTCGGCCCAGGTGTTGGCGTCCGCGAAGACGAGGCCGGTGCG
This sequence comes from Hydrogenophaga sp. UC242_50, assembly GCF_042697355.1. Classification (NCBI taxonomy): domain Bacteria; kingdom Pseudomonadati; phylum Pseudomonadota; class Betaproteobacteria; order Burkholderiales; family Comamonadaceae; genus Hydrogenophaga; species Hydrogenophaga sp. UC242_50. Next base: position 3,583,196 of record NZ_CP170553.1, on the reverse strand, counting down.
CTCGCGCTGGAGGTCGGCCACCAGGGTGGCGCCGTCGGGCGCCTGGTCCCACAGCACCAGCCGGCCGCCGGTGTGCAGCGCCAGGCCCAGCAGGGTCAGCGCGGTGCCGGTGGCGTGGGCGCTGGCGCGCAGGCAGTCGCCCACCAGCAGGTGGGCCTGGCGGGCGAGGCCGGCGCTGATCTGGGCGACCAGCGCGGCGTCGAAGGCTTGCGGCTGGACCGCCGCCTTGCGCGCCGTGGCGGCGGGCTGGCTTTGCAGCCAGGGTGCGTCGCCGAAAGCCACCGCGTCGGCGGGCGGCGTGTCGCCGGGTGTCAGGGGCAGGCAGTGGTGGCCCAGGCGCAGCACGGCCAGGGCGGTGACCAGTTGGGCCACCGGCTCCTGCATCGCGATGGCCACGGTGAGCGGGTGGCCCGCCGCGGGCAGGCGGGTCTTGAGCTGGGCCGCGTTGTCGTTCACGCGGCGGACCAGCTCGCGGGCGTCGAGTTCGGTGCCGCCGATGCGCAGCAGCGCGGGTGGGGTGAGGGCGCTGGCGCGCTGCTCCAGCAGATCGAACAGGCTTTGCGCGGGCGCCACGGCCGGCGCGTCCAGCGCCAGCACGCGGGCCTGTTCGGCGGGCGTGGGCGCCATCAGCTGCGCCACGGTCTGGTTCGGCGTGCGGGCCACCGCGTCGAGCAGGGCCACGAAGCGCTCGTGCAGGGACTTCGCGGTGGAAGGCAGGTAGAGGTGGGTGTCGTACTGGATGCCACCTTCGATGCCGGAGGGGATCTCGACCAGCCAGAGGTTGAGGTCTTCGGTGGCGCCCTTGTGGCGCACGTGCACGCGCTCGTGCTCGAGCGGGCCCCAGTGGGTGGGCCGGTTGCGCGCGTCCTGGAACGAGAACATGCACTGGTACAGGCGCGCGTGCACGCCGGGCTGTTCGGCTTCGAGCACGTGGGCCATGCGCTCGAAGGGCACGTCCTGGTGGGCGAAGGCCTCGACGACGGCGGCGCGCACGCGACCGATCCAGTCGAGCCAGCTCAGCGAGGTGTCCACCGGCAGGCGCACTGGCAGCATGTTGTTGAAGAAACCCATGATGGGGTCGAGCTCGGGCGTGGGGCGGCCGCGCACCGGCAGGCCGATGGTCGGCGCGGGCTCGCGCAGCAGCTGCGAGACCATGGCGGCGTAGACCGAGAGCGCCACGATGCTCAGCGTGGAGCCGGTGCGCTTGGCGATGTCGCGCACGCGGTCGGCCTGCTCGGCGGCGATGTGCATGGACTCGGTGGCGCCTTCGCGCAGCATGCCGGGCAGGCGGGCCAGGTCGGTCAGCGGCTCCTGCACCGGTTTGCCGAGGAACTGCTTTTTCCAGTAGGTCAGCTGGTCCTGCAGTTCGTCGCTGTCCAGCCAGCGCGCGTGCCAGTCGGCGAAGTCGCCGTAGGTCAGGGCCAGGGGCGGCAGCGGCGAGGGCCGGCCTTCCGAGAAGGCCTGGTAGAGCGCGTTCATCTCGTCGTACAGCAGGTCGAACGACCAGCCGTCCCAGATCACGTGGTGCGTCATGAAGAACAGCACGTGGTGGTCGTCGGCGAGGCGGAACAGGCGGGCCTTGAACAGGGGCGCGTGCTCGAGCGAGAAGGCCTGGTCGGACAGGGCGGCCAGCCGCTCCTGCAGCACGGCTTCCTGTTCGCTCGGCGGGTAGCTGCCCAGGTCTTCCAGCGGCAGCAGGCTGAACGCGGGCAGCTCGACGTTCTTCTGCACCGGGCCCTGAGCGGTGGACACGACGGCGCTGTGCAGCGCCGGCTGGCGCTTCACGATGTCCTGGAAGGCGCGGTCGAAGGCCTGCAGGTCCATCGGGCCGCGCAGGCGGTGGCCCGAGGGCGCGTTGTAGACGGTGCGGCCGGGCTGCATGGCCTCGATGAAGCGGATGCGCTCCTGCATCAGGGTCAGCGGCGCCTGGCGCTGGTCAGCGCGGTGCACCAGCGGTTCGCGGGTGGGCGCCGTGGCGCCGCGTTGTTCGTCGATCAGGCGCGCCAGCTTTTCGGCGGTGGTCGATTCGAACAGCACCCGCAGGTTGAGCTGCAGGCCGAAGGCCTTGTTGATCTGGCCCATGAGCTTGGCGGCCAGCAGCGAGTGGCCGCCGAGGAAGAAGAAGTCTTCGTCCACGCCGACGGCGGGCAGCTTGAGCACGGCCTGCATGGCCTCGACCACCGCTTTTTCGGTGTCGTTGCGCGCGGGCTTGACCGCGCCCGCGCTGGCCGACGGTGCCGGGCCGGTGGGCGCGGGCAGGGCCTTGCGGTCGATCTTGCCGTTGGGCAGGAGCGGCATGGCATCCAGCAGCACGATCTGCTGGGGCAGCATGTAGTCGGGCAGACCGGCGCGCAGCGCCTCGCGCAGGGCGGCGGCGTCGGGTTGCTGGCCGGCGTGCGGCACGGCGTAGCCGATCAGGCGCACGTCGCCCGGGCTGTCCTCGCGGGCCATCACCACGGTGCGGGCGATGCCGGGCAGGGCGGCGAGGCGGGCCTCGATCTCGCCCAGCTCGATGCGGTAGCCGCGGATCTTGACCTGGAAGTCCAGCCGGCCCAGGTGCTCCAGCGTGCCGTCTTCGCGCCAGCGCGCGAGGTCGCCGGTGCGGTAGATGCGCGCGCCGGGCGTGGTGGTGTCGAACGGGTCGGCCACGAACTTCTCGGCGGTGAGTTCGGGGCGCTTGAAGTAGCCGGTGCGCAGCGCCGGCGCCGCCGATGCACAGCTCGCCTTCCTGGCCGATGGCCACGGGCTTCATCTGCTCGTCCAGCACCCAGACCTGGGTGTTGGCGATCGGGTGGCCGATCGTGATCTTCTGCGCCGCGTCGGTGACGCGGCACAGGGTGGACCACACGGTGGTCTCGGTCGGGCCGTACATGTTCCAGAGTTCCACGCCGGCCTCGAGCAGGCGCTGCGCCAGCGAGGGCGGCAGCGGCTCGCCGCCGCACAGGGCGCGGAAGCCGGCGGGCGCGCGCCAGCCGGCGTCGAGCAGCATGTGCCAGGTGGTGGGAGTGGCCTGCATCACGTTGATGCGCTGCTCGGCGGCCAGGCGGCCGAGCACCTCGCCGTCCATGGCGTCTTCGCGCTGGGCCAGCACCACGCTGGCGCCCACGGTGAGCGGCAGGAAGAGTTCGAGCACCGCGATGTCGAAGGACAGCGTGGTCACGGCCAGCAGCCGGTCGCCGGCCTGCAGGCCCGGCTCGCGGCGCATGCTGGCGAGGAAGTTGCACACCGCGTTCTGCGGCAGCACCACGCCCTTGGGCTTGCCGGTGGAGCCCGAGGTGTAGATGACGTACATGGGCGCGTCGTCGGCCCAGTCGGCGGGGCGCGGCAGGGCGCTGTCGGAGGCCGAGGCGATGGCGGCGGCGTCGTCGTCGATGCGGATCTGTTGCTCGCGCGGCACGCCCGAGAGGCTGGCGTTGGCCGCGTCGGTGATCACCAGGCGCACGCCCGCGTCCTCGGCCATGTAGCGCAGGCGGTCCTTGGGGAAGCCCGGGTCGAGCGGCACATAGGCCGCGCCGGTCTTCAGGATGCCGAGCAGGGCGGGCACGAGGTTGGGGCCGCGCGTGAGGCACACGCCCACCCGCATGCCGGCACCGATGCCGCGCGAGCGCAGCAGCTGGCCGAAGCGGTTGGCGCGCGATTCCAGTGCGGCGTAGCTCAGGCTCACGCCGTGCGCCACCAGGGCGACGGCATCGGGCGTGGCGGCGGCCTGGCGGCTGATCCACTGCTCCACGCGGGCATGCGGCTCCAGCGGCATGGCGGTGGCCTGGTTCCAGGCGATCAGGCGCGCGTCCGGTGCCGTGGCAGGGCGCACGGGCGCGGGCGCCACCACGGCGGTGAGCACCGGCAGTTCGACGCCGGGGTGCTGCGCGAAGTGGGCGATCTCGGCGCGCAGGGCATCGATCAGTTCCTGCGCGCGCTGCGGGCTGAAGAACTCGCTGCTGTGGTGCAGGTCCAGCGTGAGCGCGTCGTTCTGTTCGTAGAAGTTGAAGAACAGCTCGCTGAGCGTGCCGCGCTTGCGGCCTTCGTGCATGGCGGCCTGCAGGGGCGCGTAGGCCGAGAGGTCGACCTTGGGGTTGAGGTTGAAGAAGATGCCGGTGAGCGGCGGGCGGTCGCCCGCGCTGCGGATGCCCAGCGCGCGGGCCACCGTGCCCTGGGTCATGAGCGGGTACTCCAGCGCGTCCATCAGGCGCGAGCGCACGCGCTGCAGCACGGCCTCGGTGCTCTCGCCGGGCTGGCAGCCCAGGCGCAGCGGCAGGTCGAGCACGCCGTCGGCCATGATCGGCCCGCGGCGCTGCAGGCTCTGGCTGGCGTAGGGGATGCTGACCACGAAGTCGCTCTGGCCGCTGCGCTTGTGCAGCATGCGGGTGAGCGCCATGAGCAGCACCTGGAACAGCGTGGCACCCGACTGCTTGGCCTGCGCACGCAGGCGGCTGAACAGCTCGCCGTCCAGTCGTATGCGAAGCGTGTCGGCCGCGTAGCTGCGGTGGCCCTGCGGGGTGCGGTCGCCCAGGTTCAGCGGCGCGGGCGGGTTCTGCAGCTGCTGCTGCCAGAAGCGCAGGGCTTCCTGGCCGTCGGGTCCGTCGAAGCGGGCCTGCTCTTCCTCGGCGAAGTCCAGCGGCGACTCGGCCGGCTTGAAAGCCGGCGCCATGCCCATGCTGCGGGCCTTGTAGGCGGTGGCGAGCTCGGCGTTGAACACGCTGGAGGCCCAGCCGTCGAACACCAGGTGGCTGGCGCACCACGTGCACCACGGTGCGGCCGTCGGCCAGGGTGAGCAGGCTCACGGCGGCCAGCGGCGCCTGGTCGAGCGGGAAATCACGCAGGCTGGCCTGGGTGCAGAAGTCGTCCAGCGCCTGGTCGGCGTCGGGCTGCGCGCTCAGGTCGATCTCGGCCACGGGCAGGTTCAGCTGCGGCGCGACCCGCTGCCGGGGTTCCTCCAGATCGAACTGGATGCGGAAGGCCTCGTGCCGCGTCAGCACGTCGTTCAGCGCGGCCTTCAGCGCGGTGCGGTCCACGCCGCCCTGCAGGCTGACGCAGAACGACTCGTTGAGCGCCAGCCGGGCCGAGGGATCGAAGCCGCCGGCCAGCCAGCGCTCGGTCTGCCCGGGCGAGAGCTGGGCGTCGGTGCCTGCGCGCGTGCCGCCTTGCGGGCCCGAGGGGGGTGGGGCACCGCCGCCGTCCTTGGGCGTGATGAAGCCCAGGCCCATGAGCTCGTCCATGGCGTCGGTGAACACCTGGAAGATGCGGTCGGTGTGGGCGTCGGTCATGCCCTCGGTGACGAAGTGGCCGAACTGCTCGTACAGGTGCAGGCCGTGGTAGCGCACCAGGTAGTAGAAGAGGCTGATGTGCTTCTGGTTGTCGTCCCACTGCAGGCGCCAGATCGAGGCGCAGTGCACCGCCTTGACCGGTGCGCCACGCACCGCGAAGGCCGTGTTGAGGCGGTCGATCAGGCGCTGGGTGCGGTCGTTGAGGTTGCGGTAGAACTCGCGCCCACCGGCCTTGATGTGTTGCAGCGTGGCGCGCGCGGCGGCCAGCGCCAGCGGGTGGCGCACGAAGGTGCCGGCGAAGTAGGTCACGCCGGCTTCGGGGTAGGAGTCGTCGCCGTACTGCCAGTGGCCGCCGTCGAGCGCGTCGAGCCAGTTGGCGTTGCCCGCGATGGCCGCGAACGGCAGGCCGCCGCCGATGACCTTGCCGTAGGTGGCGATGTCGGCGCGCACGCCGTAGAACTCCTGCGCACCGCCCGGGGCGACGCGGAAACCGGTCACGACTTCGTCGAAGATCAGCGCGCAGCCGGCCTTGTCGGCGATCTGGCGCAGCGACTGCACGAACTCGCGCGGCTGCAGCGTGGGGTACTTGTTCTGGATCGGCTCGGTCATGATCGCCGCCAGCTCGGGGCCGCGCTCGCGCAGCACGCGCAGGGAGTCCTCGCTGTTCCAGTCCAGCACCAGGATGTTTTCCACCGCGTTGGCCAGGATGCCGGGCGCGGCGGAGAGCGAGCGCAGCTGCCTGGTGCCGCGCACGATCACCTCGTCGAAGATGCCGTGGTAGGAGTTGGTGAAGATGGCGATGGTCTTGCGGCCGGTGACGGTGCGCGCGATGCGCATGGCGCCCATCACGGCCTCGGAGCCGGTGTTGCAGAAGCCCACGCGCTCCATGCCGGTGAACTCCGAGATGAGCTGGGCCACATCGGCCGCGTAGGGGTGTTGCGGGCCCACTTCCAGGCCGAGCTGCAGCTGCTGCTGCATCGCCTCGATCACCTTGGGCGGCTGGTAGCCCAGCAGGTTGCCGCCGAAGCAGGACAGCAGGTCGATGTACTCGTTGCCGTCCAGGTCCCACAGGTTCGCGCCCTGCGAGCGGTTCACCACGATGGGGTAGACCAGGTCCTTGTACAGCGGGTTGAAGCCGGTCACCACGCGCGGGTCGGCCATGACCTTGCGGTGCTGCTGGCTGAAGGCCTTGGATTGGCCCGAGCGCGCGTTGTAGCGGGTGATGAACTCGTCGAGCCAGCGGCGCTGCGCGGGCGTGAAGTCCTGGCGCGCTTCCAGCGTGAGGCGGGGCGAGGCGCCGAAGGGTTTTTCGACCAGCGACTTGATGGAGGGCTGGGCGGGTTCGGCCTCCGTCGCGGCGGCGGCCGGAGCCGAGGCCACCACGGTCGGCGCGGGCGCCACGGGGACCGCTGCGATCGGCAGGGCGGCCGCCATGGGCTGGCCGGCCAGCACCGCGAGCTGCTGCGCCATGAGTTGCATCTGCTGCTGAAGCAGCTGGTGCACGGCGTTCGTGCCGCCGGGCAGGGCCGCGAACTGCAGCGGCAGGGCCGCCGGGGCCGCGAAGCCGGCCACCTGGGCGGGCATGCCGGCCGCCATCGCGGGGGCTGCCGCCACGGGGGCCACCGGCGCGAACTTGTCGGCCGGCATTTCGGTATCGAGGAAGCGCGCGAGCTTGCCGATGTTGTCCAGGTCTTCCATCAGGCGGCGAAAGCGCAGCTTGACGCCGAAGACGCGTTCCAGCTCCAGCGTGGCCTGGGTGAGCGAGAGGGAGTCCAGGCCCTGGTCGACAAAGCTGGCGTCCGTGGTCATGTCGTCGGCGGGGATGCCCGAGACGTCGCTCAGGACGCGCTTGAGTTCGTTTTCAACGGTGGGTATTCGGCTCATGGTGACGGCACTCGCAACGGAGAGGGAAACATCGGACGGCAGGGCGCCTGCGGGCGCGGTGCGGCGGGCAAACCAGTGACGGTCGTTCTGGAACGGGTAGGTGGGCAGGGGAGCGCGGCGCGCGGTCGCGGCCACGGGCCAGGCGGGTTCGATGCCGGCGCACCACAGGGCACCCAGCGCGGCCAGGCCCTGCTCGGCGGGCTGGCCGGGGTCCTGCGCGGCGCCCAGCATGGACACGATGCGCGGCACCTCGGCCTTGGGTGTGCGGTGCTGGCGCAGCAGCGCGGTGAGCGCCTGCCCTGGGCCGACTTCGAGGAACACGGTCTCGCCCTGGGCGAGCTCGGCCATCACGGCCTTGCTGAACAGCACCGGCGCGCGCACCTGGCGCGCCCAGTAGCCGGGGTCGGTGGCTTCGTGCGCCTGCAGCGGCGCGCCGCTCACGCACGAGTACACGGTGAGGCGGGGTGCCTGCAGGCGGGTCTGCGCGAGCGCTTGCACGACGCGCGGCAGCGCGCCTTCCATGGAGGCGCTGTGGAAGGCGTGCGAGACGCGCAGGCGGGTGGCATCGATCTCGTTGCGCTCCAGGGCCTGGGCGAAGCGGTCGATGGCTTCATGGCCGCCCGCCACCACGGTGAGCGCGGGCGCGTTGCAGCCGGCGACCTCGATGCCCTCGGGCAACAGGGCCCGCACGGCATCCAGGCCGGTGCGCACGGCCAGCATGGCACCGGCGGGCTGGTCGAACATGGCCTGGCCGCGCGCGATCACGGCGGCCATCGCGTCTTCGAGCGAGAACACGCCGGCGTGGCAGGCGGCGGCGTACTCGCCGATGCTGTGGCCGATCATGGCGTCGGGCCGGATGCCCAGGCTGTCCAGCCAGGCCGCGAGCGCGTAGGACACGCTGAACAGGGCCGGCTGGGCGTAGCGCGTCTGCGCCAGCAGTTGGGCCACCTCGGCATCGGCCGGGGTCGGCGCTCACCAGCCAGGCGCGCAGGTCCACGCCCAGAGCGGTCTCGGCCAACGGCAAGGCGCGGTCGAGCGCCTCGCGGAAGGCGGGCACTTCGTCCACCAGCTGGCGCGCCATGCCGGGGTGTTGCGAACCCTGACCCGGGAACAGGAACACCAGGCGCGGCTTCTGCAGCGCGCTCACGCTGCTCTTGGCCGCGCGCAGGCGTGCGATGGCTTCCTGGGCGCTGCCGGCGACCACCGAGAGGCGCTGCGCCATGGGTTTGCGCCCGCGCATGAGCGTGGCGGCGACGTCGCCCAGCGGCAGCTCGGGATGTTGTTCGAGGTGCTCGGCCAGGTCGCGCGCGCGCTGCAGTGCGGCGTCGGCGGTGCGGGCCGAGAGGGGCAGCAGCCAGCGGCCGTCGCCGGTCGATGCGGGCGCACGCGCCGGGGCCTCTTCGATCACCACGTGGGCGTTGGTGCCGCCGACGCCGAACGAACTCACCGCCGCGAGCCGCGATTCGCCGCCGCGCGGCCAGGGGGTGTTCTGCGCCACCACGCGAAAGGGCGTGTTCTCGAAGTCGATCTGCGGGTTGGGCTGGCGGTAGTGCAGGGTGCCGGGGATCACGCCGTGGTGCAGCGAGAGCGCGGTCTTGATCAGGCCCACCACGCCGGCACCGGCGGCCATGTGGCCAAGGTTGCTCTTGAGCGAGCCGATGCCGCAGTACTGGCTGTCGGCGGTGTCTTCGCGCCAGGCGCGGGTGAGCGCGGCCACCTCGATCGGGTCGCCGAGCGAGGTGCCGGTGCCATGCGCTTCCACGTAGCCGATCTGGCGCGCGCTCACGCCGGCCTGGTCGAGCGCCATGCGGATGGCGCCCATCTGGCCGGTGACGCTGGGCGCGGTGAAGCTGGCCTTGTCGCCGCCGTCGTTGTTCAGGCCCACGCCACGGATCACGGCGTACACCGTGTCGCCCTGGGCCAGGGCGTCTTCCAGCCGGCGCAGCACGACCACGCCGCCGCCGCTGGCGAACACGGTGCCGCTGGCGTCTGCATCGAACGGCCGGCAATGGCCGTCGGCGGATTCCATGCCGCCTTCGACGTGCAGGTAGCCACTGATCTGCGGCACGGCCACGTTGATGCCGCCGGCCAGCGCCACGTCGCACTGTCCGCTGGCCAGCGCGTGCCAGGCCTGGGCCACGGCCACCAGGCTGGTGGAGCAGGCGGTGTGGATGCTCAGGGCCGGGCCGTTGAGGTTGAGGCGGTTGCGCAGCGCGGGTGCGCACGTAGTCCTTCTCGCTGGCGAGCATGGTGGCGAATTCGCCGTACTGCTGCACCAGCTCGGGTTGTTCGCTGCGCAGCGCGGGCGCGTAGGCGTTGTTGCCGGTGCCCGCGTACACGCCGATGCGCGCGTCGGTGCGCGAGGCGTCGATGGCGGCGTGCTCCAGCGCCGAGACGCTGAGCTCGAGCATCAGCCGTTGCTGCGGGTCGAGCATGGTGGCTTCGCGCGCCGAGATGCCGAAGAAGCCGGCGTCGAAGTGCTCCACGCCGTCGAGCACGCCGTGCGCGGCCACGAAGTTGGGGCGCGAGCGCACCGCGTCGGGCACGCTGGGGTCGAGCTCGTCGAGCGAGAACTGGCGGATGCCTTCCTGGCCGTCGATCAGGTTCTGCCAGAAATCGTCGAGGCGGCGGGCACCCGGTGTGCGGGTCGGCGATGCCGACGATGGCGATGCCGGCCGTGGGCTGGGCCGGCGCCAGGCGCTTGCGCTGACCCGCGTTCACCGGGCCGGCGAGCGCCGCGGCGATGCCGGCCACGGTGGGCTTGTCGTACACGTCGGCCACGTTCAGGCCCTGGACGCCCTGGTCCTTGAGGCGCGTGACGAAGCGCATCACGAGCAGCGAGCGCGCGCCCAGGTCGAACAGATTCTGGTCGTCGCCGATGGCGGGCAGGCCCAGCAGCTCCTGCCACAGGCCGCGCACGATCGCCATCGGGTCGCTCGAAGCGGAGGCGGCGGCCGTGTCCATGGCCGGCAGGGGCAGGCCCTTGCGGTCGATCTTGCCGCTGGGCGTGGTGGGCAGGCGATCCAGCACCACGTAACGCACCGGCACCATGTACTCGGGCATGGCGGCGCGCAGTTCGGCGCGGATGCGGGTGATCAGCTCGCTGGTGTTGGCTTGCGCGCCTTCGCGCAGCACCAGGTGCGCGACCAGTTGTTTGCCGATGCCGGGCAGGTCGGGCGCGGTGACCACCGCGTCCTTGATGCCGGCCTGGGCCATGATGGCCAGCTCGATCTCGCCCGGCTCGATGCGAAAGCCATCGACCTTGAGTTGCTGGTCGGCGCGGCCCAGGTAGGTGTACACGCCCTCGGCGTCGCGGCGCGCGAGGTCGCCGGTGACGTACCAGCGCCCCGGCAGATCGGCGAAGTCGGTGCGGAAGCGCTCGCCGGTGAGTTCGGGCCGGCCGAGGTAGCCGCAGGCCAGCGTCTCGCCGCCCAGCAGCAGTTCGCCGGTGTGCTCGTCGGTGGCGTTTTCGGACGGCACCAGGGCGAGCTGCACGTGCGGCAGGGCGCGGCCGATCGGGGGGATCTCGGGCCAGGCGGCCGGGTCGCCACGCAACTCGTGCGCGGTGACCACGTGGCTTTCGGTCGGGCCGTAGTGGTTGTGCAGCTCCGAGCCCGGCAGGCGCTGGAACAGCGAGCGGATCGCGGGCGTGACCTGCAGTTGTTCGCCCGCGCTCACCACATCGCGCAGGGAGGTGGGCAATTCATCGCGCGAGGCTTCCGCGATCATCTGCAGCGCCACGTAAGGCACGAAGATGCGTTCGATGCGGCGCTGGATCAGGGCGTTGAGCAGCAGGCCGGGGTCGCGCCGCTGTTCCTCCGGCACCAGCACCAGCGTGCCGCCGCAGGCCAGCGTGGAGAAGATTTCCTGGAAGTGCACGTCGAAGGACAGCGGCGCGAACTGCAGGGTGCGCGCGGGCTGGCCCAGGCGGGGGTGGTCGGCGTGCCACTGGATCAGGTGGCGCAGCGGCACCGCGCCCATCGCCGACGCCCTTGGGCCGGCCGGTGGAGCCCGAGGTGAACAGCACGTAGGTGAGGTCGGGCGCCGAGGCGTGCAGGGCGGCTTGCACCGGTGCGGGCTGTTCCAGCGTGGGCAGTTCGCCCACCAGCGAGCGCAGCGTGGACAAGGCCTGGTCTTCACCCACCACCGCGCGGGGTTGCGCATCGTCCAGCATGGCGCGCAGGCGCTCGGCCGGGTAGGCCAGGTCCAGCGGCACATAGGCGATGCCGGCTTCGGCGGCGGCCAGGATCGAGATGATGGTGTCGGTGGAGCGCGTGGCGGCCACCGCGATGCGTTCACCGCTTTGCAGGCCCGCGTCGGCAAAGGCGCGCGCGCGCGCCGCCACCGCAGAGGCCAGTTCACGGTAGGTCAGGGGCTCGCCCTCGGGCGACTCCAGGGCCACGGCGTTCGCGTGGCTCTGTGCTCCGCTGCGCAGCCAGAGACCCAGGTTCGGTTCACCTGCGTCGTTCTCTTGCTGACTCATGAAGTGCATTGCAAAAACCCCCTACGTGCAGGAAAGCTCCTCGAATGAATACAAATGAGTACCATCAGAAACTTGTGTAACAAATGATAACCCGGTCGTGTTGTATTTTTTCTGACTTTCCGGGCCGCTTTCCCGCAGTTTGTACGACATAACTCACGCCGAAATGCATTTCCGACATTCCCGACCAAACGACACTGACAAGATGCAGGACTTCTTGCAACAGACCCTCTCGCATTGTTGCGGGCTCGAAGCCTTTTGATCTTGTGAAACATTCACCTAGGTTATCGCTGTGGACGGGTTGGGGCGTGGCGGCGCTGATCGCCTGCGCGGTCCTGGCGATTGGCGGCTCCGCGCGCCTTTCGGAGGCGTTCCTGTGGCGCCTGGAGCGTTGGCAGTCCGCGCCCACGGTGTCCCAGCGCCTCTTCGAGCGGCGCACGATGGCCCACCAGCTGAACGTGGACCGCCTGGTGCCGCGTGGCGCGATCCTCTTCTTCGGCGACAGCCACCTCCAGACCTTGCCCACGGGGGGCCTGGCGCAGGCCTACAACTTCGCCATCGGCGGTGAAACGGCCCAGCGGCTGAGCCAGCGCCTCGATCGCTACACTTCGCTGCCCCGGGCCCGCGCGGTGGTGCTCGGCGCGGGCACCAACGACCTGATCGAGGGCCGCACGCCCGAAGACGTGCGGCTGGCCTGGGGTGCGATCCTGGACCGCATGCCCGCGTCCGCCCAGGTGGTGTGTGTCGGCATTCCCGTGCCGCCCGGCAACCCGGCCGAGGCCGTCAACGCGTCGGTGGCCGAGATGTGCCGGCAGCGCGGCCATGCCATGGTCGACGCGGTGCCGGGGCAGGGCGCCCTGGCCCGCGCGTCCCTGGCGGGCGATGGCCTGCATCTCGATGCCACCGGTTCCCTGTTGTTGCTCCAGGCCATCGAGGCCGTCCTGACCAAGAAACCCGCATGATCGAATCGCCACCCTCGCAGTCGCACCGCCAACCCGCACTGGACTGGCTCCGGGGTTTCGCCGCCCTGATCGTGGTCGGCTTCCACTACTTCCATGCGGGGGTTCGCGATGGCTCGATCCAGGGCCAGCAGAGCCCCATCCTGTACCACGTCTTTTCCTATGGCTACGTGGGGGTGCACCTGTTTTTCATGATCAGCGGCTACGTGATCATGATGACCGCCCAGAATTCGAGCGTGCGGCGTTTCATCGCCTCCCGCGTGTCCCGGCTGATGCCCGCCTTCTGGGTGTGCATGACCCTGACGGTGCTGATCGAGCTGGCCGCGCCGGCCGCGCCGTTCAAGCCCGAGTCCTGGGCCCAGTACGCGGCCAACCTGACCATGCTGCCCCGGGTGTTCGGCCAGAACCTCGTCGATGGCGCGTACTGGTCGCTGGCGGTGGAGATCAATTTCTACTTCTGGATCGGCGTGGCGATCGCCACCGGGCAGCTCAAGCGCATCGAGACGCTGCTGATCCTCTGGCTGGGCCTGTCGCTGGTCAATTTCATTCGCCCCATGTACACCGTGGAGATCGTCACCAGCGCCCAATGGGCGCCCCTGTTCGCCGCCGGCGCCTTCTTCTTCCTGGTGCGGCAGTCGGGCTGGACCACCCGTCGGCGCTTGGCGCTGCTGGGCTGCGCCGCGCTGGCCTGCATGTACCTGTGGCGTGAAAATCGCCAGGCAGACAGCCTGGAGCAGCTGCTGGCCCTGGACGACAGCCCCAACAACCTCGTGATCGAGGCCATCCTGCTGTCGTATTTCGCCTTCTTCTACTGGATGATTCGCCGCAAGGTACCGATTGAACCCTCGACATGGAGCGATTTGTCCGGCCGCCTCACCTACCCGCTGTACCTGATCCACCAGCACGCCGGCTATGCCCTGTTCAGCGTGGCGGTGGCGTCCGGCCTGGTCGCGTCCTGGGGCATGACGCTGGTGACCCTGGGCATGATCGCCCTGGCCCTGCTGGTGGCCTGGGCGGTCAATGTCGGGGTCGAACAGAAGCTCGGCCCCGTGCTGCGCAAGTGGATCGCGCGCTGAAGGCGGGAGAAGAAGCGTGACGAACTCCGCACCCACGCAAAAGCCGGCGCGGTATGCTGGTGCGGTGACAGATCGCGCTAGCCCCATGGGGTATGTACAACAATGCACAACGCACCACGGCATTCGGGAGAAGATTCGATGAGATTGCCGGGATTGGACCCCCAGCCCGTCGAACTGGGCCTTGTCGCGCCGGTGCTGCTGGTGGTCGTCGATACCGAAGAAGAGTTCAACTGGAACCAGCCCTTCAACCGACAGGCGACCGCCACCCAATCCATTTCCTCCCAGGACCGGGTGCACGCGCTCTACGACCGGTTCGGCGTCGTGCCGACCTACGTCATGGACTACCCGGTGGCCAGCTCGGTGGCCGCCACCCGCTACCTGCGCGGGCTGGTGGACGCGGGCCGCGCGGAATTCGGCACCCACTGCCATCCCTGGGTCACGCCGCCACACAACGAAACGGTGTCGGTGTTCAACTCGTACCACGGTAACCTGCCGCTGGAGCTGGAGGAAGCCAAGATCCGCACCAGCACCGACGCGGTGGCCCAGGCCTTCGGCCGCGCGCCGCGGGTGTTCAAGGCCGGGCGCTACGGCGTGGGGCCGAACACCTTCGGCATCCTGCAGGAACTGGGCTACACCGTGGACTGCAGCGTGGTGCCCCACACCAATTTTTCCTTCGAAGGCGGGCCGAACTACCAGGGCATGTCCGACCGCCCCTTTTTCACCGACGCCTCGCACGCCTTGCTCGAAGTGCCCATGACCGTGGGCTACTCGGGCCGCCTGCGCCGCATGGGCCCCGCCAATCCCTGGCTCATCGGCAGCAACCTCTCGCAGCGGCTTCGCCTGCCCGGCGTCATGAGCCGCATGAAGTGGCTGGAGCGCGGCAGGCTGAGCCCGGAAGGCTTCGATGTGCAGTCGCAGGAGCGCCTGCTCACCACGCTGTTCCACGAAGGCGTTCGTGTGTTCACCATGACCTACCACTCGCCGACCTTGCAGCCGGGCAACACCCCGTACGTCAAGACCGAGGCCGATCTGGTCGCCTTCCTGGCGAACATCGAGTCCGTGCTGAGCTTTTTCCAGAACCGCCTGGGCGGCACCTTCTCCACGCTGACCCGCGTCGAGCAACTGGCGCGCTCACGGGTTGGCGCCGCACAGGCAGTCGCGGCCGTCGCGCACTGAGCGCCTCGCGCATCACCCGCCAAAAACAAACAACCCTCTGCGAAGAGAGGGTTGTTGAAGGTCAGAGCGGTTGAAGCGGGATCAACGCGGAACGATGGCCCAGGTGGGGTCGTTCACGTAGCCGGCATCCATCTTCGGGGTCATGGACTTCCACTTGCTGTAGGCACCGCTGGCACCGGTGATGCCGGCGCTGCTGGTGGCGGCCAGCATGGCGCGGGCATAGGCGGCGTAGTCGTCCACGCGGTCCGGTGAGCCTTCGGTGATCGCCATGCCGGCGCACGAGGCGCCCTTCGAGCCAGCGTAGTTGGTGTCGAACAGGGTCTTCCAGCTGCTGAAGAACTGGTTGCTCGCGTCGGTGACGTCCCACCAGTAACCCGGGGCCTTGGCCATGCAGAAGCCGTTGGCTTCGTTCAGGAAGCGGCCGACGGTGAAGCCGGTGATCCAGTTCAGCATGGTGCGGCCTTGCGGGTCACCGTCCTCGGCGATCTGCGTGAGCACCAGCGTCATGAAGTCGTTTTGCCAGGGGCCGGCCTTCTTGGTGTCCCACGGGCTCTTGATGGCGCCGAAGGGCGAGCGGGCGGCCGCGTTGGCGTTCTGCGGGTAGTTCTGCACGTACCAGTTCAGGTTGTTGGCGAACCGGGTCTGGAAGTACGACTTCATGGGGTGGTTGTCGGGCACGATGCGCGAAGCCTCGTCGATGGAGCGCAGGGCCCAGGACTGGGCACGTTCCTCGTTGCCGTAGATCAGGCCCTTGGCGCCTTCGCGGTAGTAGGGGTCCACCGCCGCGATGTTCCAGCTGGCCCAGAACATGGCTTCGTCCAGGTAGAAGGCATCGCCGGTGATCAGGTAGGGCATGTAGCCGAACGAAGCCTGGTGCGCCGTGTCCGGCGTGTAGATGGTCGTGCCCGTCGGCGTGGGCAGCTTGGGCGTGGAGGAGCCAAAGCGCACGGCCACGTTGGGGTTGCGCTCCACATCCAGTGGCTGGCCAGAGCCTTCATCGCGGTAGTGCACCGGCACGCCAGCGGCGGCATCGGCGTTGGCCAGCATGCTGGCGCGGGCACGGTCGTCCTGGGTGATGAGGTACAGCGCGGTCCAGCGTGGCTGCGGGCCGATCTCCGAGCGACCACCGGTGGTGGGGAAGTACGGCACCAGCATGGCCGGGCCCATGGGCGCGGTGTTCGAGCTGGCCAGCACGCGGGCCTCGTCGGCCAGGACCGACTCAGGAATCTTGACGCTCAGGTCGTAGTTCCAGGTGGCCTTGCTGGCCAGGAAGTACGGCATGTGGTGGCGCACGCGGTACTGGGGCAGCGTGTTGCCCGTCCAGAGCACCTTGTGCCAGCGCGCCTGGTAGTTGTGCGTGATGCGCGGCTGGGTGTGCACGACCTGGCCGTTGCGGCGCACGGTCAGCTCATAGGTGAGGTTGCCCGGGTTGGCCTTGAAGGTCCAGTTGTTCTCCAGGACCATGTCGGTGCGGATGCTGGCGCCGCCGTCGTACAGGCGGGTGTGCAGCCGGGCCGAGAGGTGGGGGTGCTCGGCGTTGCTGGCGCTGTCCTTGAAGGGCGCGACCACGGTGTACTCGGTGCGCAGCGCTGCCGTTGAGGCGGCGGCCCGAGCCCTGGGCGATCTGCTGCTTGAGCAGGTCCTGGGGCTTGCGCACCAGGGTGGAGACCAGGGTGCTGCCGTTGTAGACCTTGGCCTCGAGTTCGAGGTTCCAGTCGGGGCTGGCGGGGATGGTCTGGGTGGCCGAGGACTTGGCGCCGGCGAAGAGGTTGATCAGCTTGGGCTGGTTGGCAGCGAGGTTGCTGACCTTGGCGCTGAGGACGGCAAAGCGCAGGGAGCCGTCGCGGTGGGAGGTCACCTCATCCATCTGCAGGGGCACGCTCGCGCCGCTGCTGTCGGTGGCGACCAGGCCCTGGTTGGCTTGCACGGCGCCGGCCTTGAAGGGCTGGCCGAAGGTGATGGGCAGGGCGCTGGAGGCCGTGCCGGTGGAGACTTCCACGCAGGTGATGGCGTTGGCCGCGCAGGCCAGGCCACCGGAGCCAACGGCTGGAGCAGGTGCGGGAGCAGGTGCGGGGGCTGGAGCCGGAGCCGGAGCCGGAGCCGGAGCCGGAGCCGGAGCCGGAGCAGGTGCGGGTGCGGGTGCGGGAGGCTTTGGTGCAGGTGCAGGTGCAGGTGCAGGTGCAGGTGCAGGTGCAGGTGCAGGTGCAGGTGCAGGCGCAGGCGCAGGCGCAGGCGCTGGCGCTGGCGCAGGTGGCTTTGGAGCCGGCGCGGGGGCTGGCGCCGGTGCCGGTGCCGGTGCCGGTGCAGGTGCCGGGGTGGCGGCGGCCATCACCTGGCAAGTCTTGGCCGAGCCACGGGCCGGATCGGAGCCGAAATAGCCGGTCGAGCAGAGCCCCACCGTGCGCACGGACTTGTAGACCCAGCGGCTGCCGGTGCCATAGCGAACGTTCTTGGTGCCGGAGACGACAAAGAGCTGGCCCTCCTTGGAGAGCTGGTTCCAGTTGGCAGTGGTGGCTGCGGCGGTGGTGGTGCTTTGGGCCTGCGCCGACGCGGCCACCATCGAAAACATCACCGCGCAGGCGGCCAGCACGCTGGCATGCGATGCCGGGCGAGGGGAGGAAGAAAGTGAGGACATGGAGAGAGCACCTGAAAGTCAAGAAGGAAAAGAACCGCTTGCACACGGCTGATCGAAGCATTGGCCTGCTGGGTCAACAGATCTTGGAATTCAATGTAATTCGATTGCCGCCATTTTCGGAATGCAAGCCGATGGGCAGGCGTCCGGAAACGATGCGCGGCATTCGTGATGCATGTCGCGAAACATGTTGAAATGATTGGGGTGTTTTATTAACTTCCCGTTGCCATTTCACGGCTGTGACTTCTTTTTTTCGAGAAGCCCAGGTGGAATGGCCTGGCAGCGCGTGCCGGGCGATTTGCCTAGCGGGAAAGTTGGTTGCCTCAATCGTGGTTTCCCCACGGGAGGCGCCGCACTGAGCATCAGGCGCATTGAATGCGCCAATTCGGAAAATGGTGCAATTAAATTAAGGTTGACTTATCGGATCGAAATAATGAAACATTAGCCAAAACCGCCAGAAGGTGGTTTTTGCCCGTTGAAAGGATTGGGCCATCCTTTTCCGTTCCGGGAAAGGGGGTGAGTTGAAAGAATATGAAAGAAAGAATTCCGGTGACGGCATTTCGAAGCCGCGTGTTAGCGGGCAATGCGCAAGGAATTCCCCGTCAACGAGCGGACGTTGAGGGATGGGCGGCCAACGGCCGCATTCACAGGAAAATTCGCGCCACGGTCCAGAGGCTGGGCGGCGCTGATGAGCAGGGCCCACCCGCTGGGGTGGACCGCCGCTGTCGCCCGCTCAGCGCGGAACGATGGCCCAGGTGGGGTCGCTGGCGAAGCCCGCGTCCATCCTTGGGGTCATGGACTTCCAGGTGGCGTAGGCGGTGCTGGCACCGGTGACACCGGCGCTGCTGGTGGCGGCCAGCATGGCGCGGGCGTAGGCGGCGTAGTCGTCCACGCGGTCCGGTGAGCCTTCGGTGATCGCCATGCCGGCGCACGGGGTGTTTTTGAGGCTGGCGTAGTTGGTGTCGAACAAGGTCTTCCAGCTGCTGAAGAACTGGTTGCCCGAGTCGGTGACGTCCCACCAGTAGCCCGGGGCCTTGGCCACGCAGAAGCCGTTGGCTTCGTTCAGGAAGCGGCCGACGGTGAAGCGGGTGATCCAGTTCAGCATGGCGCGGCCTTGCGGGTCACCGTCCTCGGCGATCTGCGTGAGCACCAGCGTCATGAAGTCGTTTTGCCAGGGGCCTGCCTTCTTGGTGTCCCACGGGCTCTTGATGGCGCCGAAGGGCGAGCGGGCGGCCGCGTTGGCGTTCTGCGGGTAGTTCTGCACGTACCAGTTCAGGTTGTTGGCGAACCGGGTCTGGAAGTACGACTTCATGGGGTGGTTGTCGGGCACGATGCGCGAGGCCTCGTCGATGGAGCGCAGGGCCCAGGACTGGGCACGTTCCTCGTTGCCGTAAATCAGGCCCTTGGTGCCTTCGCGGTAGAACGGGTCGACCCCGGCGATGTTCCAGCTGGCCCAGAACATGGCTTCGTCCAGGTAGAAGGCATCGCCCGTGATCAGGTAGGGGATGTAGGCGAACGAGGCCTGATGGGCGGTGTCCGGCGTGTAGATCGTGGTGCCTGTCGGCGTGGGCAGCTTGGGCGAAGACTCACCGAAACGCACCGACACGTTGGGGTTGCGCTGCACATCCAGCGGCTGGCCGGAACCCTCGTCGCGGTAGTGCACGGGCACGCTGGCGGCGGCATCGGCGTTGGCCAGCATGCTGGCGCGGGCGCGGTCGTCCTGGGTGATGAGGTACAGCGCGGTCCAGCGCGGCAGCGGGCCGATCTCCGAGCGACCACCGGTGGTGGGGAAGTACGGCACCAGCATGGCCGGGCCCATGGGCGCGGTGTTCGAGCTGGCCAGCACGCGGGCCTCGTCGGCCAGGACCGACTCAGGAATCTTGACGCTCAGGTCGTAGTTCCAGGTGGCCTTGCTGGCCAGGAAGTACGGCATGTGGTGGCGCACGCGGTACTGGGGCAGCGTGTTGCCCGTCCAGAGCACCTTGTGCCAGCGCGCCTGGTAGTTGTGCGTGATGCGCGGCTGGGTGTGCACGACCTGGCCGTTGCGGCGCACGGTCAGCTCATAGGTGAGGTTGCCCGGGTTGGCCTTGAAGGTCCAGTTGTTCTCCAGGACCATGTCGGTGCGGATGCTGGCGCCGCCGTCGTACAGGCGGGTGTGCAGCCGGGCCGAGAGGTGGGGGTGCTCGGCGTTGCTGGCGCTGTCCTTGAAGGGCGCGACCACGGTGTACTCGGTGCGCAGCGCTGCCGTTGAGGCGGCGGCCCGAGCCCTGGGCGATCTGCTGCTTGAGCAGGTCCTGGGGCTTGCGCCCCAGGGTGGAGACCAGGGTGCTGCCGTTGTAGACCTTGGCCTCGAGTTCGAGGTTCCAGTCGGGGCTGGCGGGGATGGTCTGGGTGGCCGAGGACTTGGCACCGGCGAAGAGGTTGATCAGCTTGGGCTGGTTGGCAGCGAGGTTGCTGACCTTGGCGCTGAGGACGGCAAAGCGCAGGGAGCCGTCGCGGTGGGAGGTCACCTCATCCATCTGCAGGGGCACGCTCGCGCCGCTGCTGTCGGTGCGCACCAGGCCCTGGTTGGCTTGCACGGCGCCGGCCTTGAAGGGCTGGCCGAAGGTGATGGGCAGGGCGCTGGAGGCCGTGCCGGTGGAGACTTCCACGCAGGTGATGGCGTTGGCCGCGCAGGCCAGGCCACCGACGCCAGCGGCGGGGGCTGGTGCTGGAGCCGGTGCGGGAGCAGGCGCGGGAGCCGGGGAGGGGGCTGGTGCAGGGGCGGGTGCCGGAGGACGCGGGAAGATCGAGGGCGCCGGTGCCGGTGCCGGTGCGGGCGTCGAGGTCACGGTCTCGCCGGGGGTTTGCGCCGATGCGGTACCACCACCGCCACCGCCACCACAACCCGAGATGGCCGCCATCATGAAAAGCACGGAGAGCCACTTGGCGTCGCGGATGGCGGGGGTCTTGGAAGGGTTCATGGCGATGCCGGTGAGAGGTGTGCTGGCGGGAACGAACGGTCGAAAATGTCGGTGGCTTGTGACCACGTTCACGAAAAAAGTGCGTCGGTTGACTTTACGGGCGGCATTTCAGCGGTTGGAGCGTTGACCGACAGGCACACCGTCCAGAACGACATGCGGGAGCATGGACCCACCTCGTGAAATGCCGATGGCACAAAAAACCCGACCTGACCGAGCGCCCAAGCGCTTTGGAGTCGTGGCCGGGAAACCAGGGAATGGCTGGCACGCCAAATGCCCCGCAGCCCTTATTGTCGTAGGACTCGCCCTACAACCCTGTTGCCACGTGTTACGAGTTGCACTTCTTGCCGTCAGAGTGACCGCTCGGGCGGCGTGGCGTCAATTCGCGGAGACCGGTGCGGGTTTCACTGGGAAATCCTGCTCCAGCGCGCCCGGCAGCGTGGCGTCCCGCCTCGCGAGGCCCCGGAAATCATTGGTTACAAAGGTCCGCGAAGGTATTGTTTCCGGCGGCTCGAACCATTGGAGAAGTAAGGCATCCGGGTTCACGAAAACCTGCGCCATCGGCGCTTGGGTGTTCCATTCGAGGCCCAAAGCCGCGCCATCCCGCTCCGAAATGTTTCCTTCGAACAGGTTGCTGAGCAGGCGGGCCTGTGTCGGGGCCCGTCGGGCGGAGACGCCCGCCGTGTTGATCAGGGTGTTGTGGGCCAGCACGATGTCGCTGGCGCGGTTGATGTCGAGCCCGGCGTCGTTGCAGTGCGCCACGATGTTGTTGGCGGCCAGCCCGTGGCGGTGCTCGAAGGTCGCGCAGCCGTCCGAGCGGCACACCGCCGCCGGTTGGGTGCCACCCCCGCCGAACGAGATGCCCACCCGCTCGCCCGGGCGCGACACGTCCGTGGGCGAGCAGATCACGAGGTTGCGTTCGATGCGCCCACCTTCGCTGGCGCCCTTCATGAACAGCCCATACGCGACCCGGTTGCCCTGGCCTTTGGCGAAGTTCGTGACCAGGTTGTCCTGCACTTTCCAATGGCTGGCGCCGACGAGGTCGAGCATCACGACCGGCCTGTCGGTTTGCCGGGTGGCGCGGTTGGTCAGGGTGTTGAAGGCCACCAGGCCGTGGTCGGGCCACTCGCCGTCCAGGCCGTTGACCTTGATGTGCGCATTGAAGTCCTGCACGTGGTTGTTGCGCAGCGTGGCGAAGGCACCGCGACCCACCACATGGAAGGCGTGCTCGCAGTCGTGTTCGCGCGCGCAGGCGCCGCGGATGTTGAGGTTTTCGAAGGCCCAGTAGGGCCGGTCGATCTGGATGCCCGCCACCTGGGTGAAGTCCAGCTGGACGCTGCCAGGCACCAGGGCGCTCACCAGGATGGGGGCCTGTGCGCGGCCGTCCTGCCCGAGCCGCAGGGTCTTGTTGACGCTGTATCGGCCAGGGGCGATGACGATGTGGGTGCCGGGGCCGGCCTCCCGGAGAGCCTGTGCCAGGCCGGTGGCCGTGTCCACGCGGATCACCGTGCCGGCTTCGGGCACCGCGGGCGCCATGGAGACCCTCTGCTGGCCTTTGCCGAGCGTGGGCAAAGGTCCCGGTGGCGGTGTCCTTTCCCAGCGCCGCTGCAGGGCATGCAGTCCTGGAAGAAGCAAGCCCTCCAGGACGCGGTGGCCTTCCAGCCGGTGCTGTGCATGGCGGATCAGCTCCTGCGGACTCCGGGAACTGGCCTCGGCGTACAGGCGCCGCCCCCGGTCGCTCACCAGAAAGGCTGTGGCGGCCATGAGGAAAACCAGCAGGCCTGACGCAGCGAACCACAACCATCTGCGCCTCGGTTTCAATGGAGTTCCCCGTTTCTGTGTCCGGGTCATGATAGCCGCGAGCGTGTCGAATGCAACGTTATGACTGCATTTCAATGCTGAAAACGACTTGTTCGGTCGCTATGATGAGCGCTTTGTGAATCTATCGGCCTGAGAAAAATCATCATGAAAATCACTGTGGTAGGGACGGGTTATGTAGGTCTGGTCAGCGGGGCCTGCCTGGCGGAGGTGGGCAACGATGTGCTTTGTCTGGATCTGAATCCCGACAAGATCCGCATCCTCGAGGAGGGCGGCATTCCCATCTACGAGCCCGGGCTGCAGGAGATGGTCAAACGCAACGTGGCGGCGGGGCGGCTGCACTTCACCACCGACGTCGACCGCGCCGTGCACCACGGCACCATCCAGTTCATCGCGGTGGGCACGCCACCCGATGAGGACGGTTCGGCCGACATGCGCTACGTGCTGGCCGCGGCGCGCAGCATCGGCCAGCGCATGACCGACTACAAGGTGGTGGTGGACAAGAGCACGGTGCCCGTGGGCACGGCCGACCGCGTGAAGGAAGCGATTGCCGAGGAGCTGCAGAAGCGCGGCGTCGACACGCCTTACGCCGTGGTGTCCAACCCCGAGTTCCTCAAGGAAGGCGCGGCGGTCGAGGACTTCATGCGGCCCGATCGCATCATCGTGGGCGCCGACGACGAGCAGGCGGTGCACCTCATGCGCGCGCTGTACGCGCCGTTCCAGCGCAACCGCGAGCGCCTGATCGTCACCGATGTGCGCAGCGCCGAACTCACCAAGTACGCGGCCAACGCCATGCTGGCCACGCGCATCAGCTTCATGAACGAGCTGGCGAACCTGGCGGAGAAGCTGGGCGCCGACATCGAGAGCGTTCGCCAGGGCATCGGCTCCGATCCGCGCATCGGCTACCACTTCCTGTACCCGGGCGCTGGTTACGGCGGTTCCTGCTTCCCGAAAGACGTCAAGGCCCTGATCAAGACGGCGGCGGACGAAGGCGGCCTGGACCTGAAGGTGCTGACCGCGGTGGAGGCGGCCAACGATGCGCAGAAGCATGTGCTGGGTGACAAGATCAAGCGCAAGCTGGGCGCGGACCTGAAGGGGCGCCACTTCGCCGTGTGGGGCCTGGCCTTCAAGCCCAACACCGACGACATGCGCGAAGCGCCGAGCCTGGAGCTGCTGGCCGATCTGCTGGCTGCCGGCGCCACCGCCACGGCCTACGACCCGGTTGCGATGCACGAAGCCCAGCGCGTGCTGGGCGACGAATCCCGCGTGCGCTACGCCCAGAACCCCAACGAGGCCCTGGAAGGGGCGGACGCGCTGATCATCGTGACCGAGTGGAAGGAGTTCCGCAGTCCCGATTTCGACCTGATCAAGGCCAAGCTCAAACAGCCCCTGATCGTGGACGGGCGCAACCTGTACGACCCGGCCTGGGTGCGCAGCCAGGGCTTCGACTACCTGCCCATCGGGCGCTGAGCCATGGCGCGCCCGCGATCAGGCGCGCTGATCCTGGGCGCCCTCGCGGCACTGACCTGCCTGGGTCTGGCCGTTCAACATCCCCTGGCCCCCGCGCTCCTGGTGGGCGCCTTGTGCCTGTGCATGGGTGCCGCCGCCTGGCGGCCCTGGACCATCGGGGGACTGCTGGCCATGCTCCTGCCCGTGGCCAGCCTGGCGCCCTCCACGGGCTGGTGGCTGATCGACGAATTCGACCTGCTGGTGCTCGCGGTGCTGGCCGGCGCGCATGCGCGGTCCGGGTTCGAGGCCTTCTCTGGCCGTGCGGCATCCTCTTCATCCAGCGAGACCCAGTTCAAGGCCGATCGGGTGTGGGTCGGGCTGCTCGTCGCGCTGGGTGCCTCCGCGCTGTTGAGCCTGTTCATCGGGCTGCGGGACGCCGGTGTCAGCGCGCGGGCGGTGGCGGCCGGCTGGGCCTCGGGCGACGGCTGGTTGCAGGCGCTGCACGCGGACTACGCCAGCGCCTTCAACCCGCTGCGCGTGTCCAAAAGCCTGCTCTGGGCGCTGCTGCTGTATCCCGTGCTGCGGCGGGTGCCGGTCGAGCGGCAGCGGGAGATGGCGCGCTTCACCCTCGCGGGCCTGCTCTGCGGGCTGGCCTGGGTCTGCGTGCTCGTGCTGTGGGAGCGCGGGCGGTACGTCGGTGTGCTGAATTTCTCCGACTCCTACCGCACGGTGGCGAACTTCTGGGAAATGCACGTGGGCGGCGGCGCCATCGACGCCTACCTGGCGATGGCCGTGCCCCTGGCGTTCTGGGCGGTCTGGCTGGCGCCGGGCGGCTGGCGCTGGGCCTGCGCGGCGGTCCTGGCCGTCCTGGGCACCTACGCGGTGCTCACCACGTATTCCCGAGGGCTGTACCTCGCGGTCACCGTCTCGCTGATGGTGATGGCGATCGTGGCCAGGCGCTGCCAGATCCAGCCGGCGTCCGGCGGGCAGCGGCGCGGCTGGGCGCTGCGGGTGTTGGTGTTCGCGCTGCTGGCGGAGGCGGTGTGGGTGCTCGGTGGGCACTCGTTCATGACAGGCCGGCTTGCGCAGTCGGAAACCGATCTGGTGGACCGCGTGGCGCACTGGCAGAGCGGGCTGGGCCTGCTGCGCACGCCCGCCGACTGGGTGCTGGGCCTGGGCGCGGGGCGCCTGCCCGCGCACTACAGCGCGCGCGTGCCGGATGGCGAGTTTCCCGGGCAGGCGCGTTGGCGGCGCGACGCCGCAGGCGCCGGGCAGGTGGTGCTCTCGGGGCCGCCGACGCGCCAGGAGGCCGCCTACGACTTCGGTCTCACCCAGCGCATCCCGCTGGCCCCACAAGGGCACTACCGCGTGCGGGTCCGCTACGAGACCGACGCCCCGGTGGTGCTGCTGTTCAGCGTGTGCGAACGGCACCTGCTGTACGACTTCCGATGCCAGTGGAAGCACGTGAGGCCCGAAGCCGCCGTCACGGATGCGGCCCAGTGGCACGACATCCCTCTGTCGGGCCAGGTCTTTTCGGACGCGAGCCGTGCAGTGTCCTGGCGCGACGGCATGTTCGCGCTGACGGTGCTGAGCACCGGGCACGCGGCCCGCATTCATGCGGTGGAGTTGCTGGACCCGCAAGGCGTGCAGATCCTGAAAAACGCGGACTTCTCGGCCGGGTTGCGCTACTGGTTCCCCGCCGCGCAGAGCAGCTTCAAGCCCTGGCACATGGACAACCTGTACCTGGAAATCCTCATCGAGCGCGGCCTGCTGGGCTGGCTGGTGCTGGGCCTGCTGGCCGCGTGGGCGTGGCGCTGCGTGGCTCAAGGCCTCAAGGCGGGGGATCCGCTGGCCCTGGCGCTGGCCGGCTCGCTCTCGGCCATGGGCGTGCTCGGCCTGGTCATCAGCGTCACCGAATTGCCGCGCATCGCTTTTATGCTGCTGCTGATCCTGTTGACAACATCACACTTCCGCCGAATTCCGCAATATTCACGTTATGTAACAGAACGTCAGAAGGGGGTGTCGGCGGTATTCTCGGACGGGCGCCCGAGCCGTGCACAGCCCCCGGGGCCATTACAGGAAAAAGAAGTTTGATCAAGCTATTCAACCACTACTTCGATCGCCGCACGCTGCTGCAGATGTTCATGGACCTGCTCCTGATCAGCGCGGCGTTCATGGCGACCCTGGTGTTTCTTTCCGACGCGGAAGACCTGACCGCCGTGCAGATTGGACAAGGCCTGTTCCGTGCCTTGCTCATGAGCATGGGTTTCCTGGCGGTCAACTCGGCCCTGGGCCTGTACGAACGGGGCAGCGTGTTCAACAACACGCAGTTGCGCGCCCGCGTGCTGGTCTCGTTCATGATGATGGGCCTGATCGTGGTGGGCGTGCTGCTGCTGCTGCCCATGAAGGCGTTCTACGGGCACACCTGGGCCGTGGTGATCGTGATGATGGCCACCGGCCTGCTGCTGGTCATCCAGGTGCTCACCGGCGAGTTCCTGCCCAAGTCGCTCACGCGCCGCAAGGTGCTGGTGTACGGCACCGGCGCGAAAGCGCAAGCGGTCGGGCAAAGCCTGATCAAGGCCTCATCGAGCGCCGAGCTCTGCGGCTATTTCGCCAGCCCCAATGAGCGCGAGCACCTCGTGACAAATTGGGGCACGCTGCAGCCGGGCCAGTCGCTCACCGAGGTGGTCGCCGAGAAGGGCGTCCATGAGATCGTGATTGCGCTCTCCGAGCGCCGCGGCGGCAGCATGCCCATGCGCGAGCTGCTCGATTGCAAGCTCGCGGGCGTGCGCGTGACCGACATCGCCACCTACTTCGAGCAGAACCTCGGCCAGATCCGCCTCGATGCGGTGTCGGCCGGTTGGCTTATCTTCGGCGAAGGCTTCGACCAGGGTTTCCTGCGCACCACCATCAAACGCCTGTTCGACATCGCGGGCGCGGTCGTGCTGATCCTGCTGGCCCTGCCCATCATGCTGGTGACGGCGCTCATCATCAAGCTGGAGAGCTCTGGGCCCATCCTGTACAAGCAGGAGCGTGTGGGTCTGAACAACAAGCCCTTCAACGTCGTGAAGTTCCGCAGCATGCGCACCGACGCGGAGAAGGACGGCATTCCCCGCTGGGCGACCGCGGGCGACAGCCGCGTCACGCGCGTGGGCAAAGTGATTCGCAAGCTGCGCATCGACGAACTGCCGCAGCTCTTCAGCGTGCTCAACGGTGACATGAGTCTGGTCGGCCCGCGCCCCGAGCGCGCCTTCTTCGTCGAGAAGCTCACGCAGGAGATTCCGTTCTACGCGGTGCGCCACAGCGTCAAGCCCGGCGTCACCGGCTGGGCGCAGGTGCGCTATCAGTACGGCTCCACCGTGGAAGACACGGCGGAGAAGCTGCAGTACGACCTCTACTACGTGAAGAACCACTCGCTGTTTCTCGACCTCGTGGTCATCTTCGAAACCGTCGGCGTGGTGCTCACAGGCAAGGGCGCGCAGTAAGCGCCTGGGCGTTCCGTTCGCTGGCCGGGGTCAGGCCAGCGTGTGCAGCGGAATGTCCTTCTCCCCAGCCAGCCGCTCCAGCTGCTTTCGCGTCCGGCCCTGAAGGAAGGCCGCGATCGCGGCGTGCGTCTCCGGCTTGAACAACGAGCGCAGGTCCGACGCCGGCAGACCCGCTGCGGCGCACAGCGCGGCAGCGAAATGCGGCTCCAGGGCCGCCACGGCCACGCGGCCGTCCTTGCAGGGGTAGACGCGGTAGCCCGCATGGGCGCCGCCCACCGCACCGGCAGGCTGGGTGAGGCCCCAGGTTCGGGGCAGGGCGAGCCACTCGGCCGCGCCCGACAGCGCAACCTCCTGGAAGCTTGATTTGCCCTGGGTCTTCTGGACCAGCGCGGCCTTGAGCACGGCTTCGCTGGCCATGAGTGCGCCCCCCATGTCGGCGAACAGCGTGGCCGGCAGGTCCAGGCCGGTGACCAGGCCCGCGTCCGCGAGGTAGGTGAGGTCGTGGCCGGGCTCTTCCGCCCGGGCACCGGGTGCCCCCACGATCGCCACCACCGAGAGCCCAGGGTGGCGCTTGTGCAGGCCCTTCCAGCCGAGTTGCAGCTTCTCCAGCGCCGAAGGGCGGAAGGAGGTGAGCAGCACGTCGGTGCGCGCCAGTTCCTTGTGCAGCGCCGCCTGGCCCTTCTCGGACTTCAGATCGATCGAGATGACGCGGATGCCATCGTGCAGGGTCGCGTAGGCGCGGGCGTTGTACTGCCCCATGGGGTCGCCCGAGCTGCCTGCCGGGGCGCCCTTGGGGGCCGGCGGCTCGGCCTTGACGCAGCGCGCACCCATGGCCTTGAGGCGCATGAAGGCGGCTGGGCCGGGCAGGTTCAGCGCGAGGCTGAGCACACGAACGCCGCGCAGCGGCTGGAGGGCGGGGACAGGGCGGGGGGAGGAACTCATGTCGGTCGGGCTGTGGAAGGTCGTCGCCGCAATGTACCCGCAAGCCCGGCCGCCGATGCGCCAACGGGCGACACCGTCGCCCGTCTTCCTGGGGTGCGCTGATTCAGCGTTCGCCGAAGTTCAGCGGCAGGCCCACGTAGTTCTCGGCCAGCGAGCGCGACATCGAGACCGAGTTCACGACGTAGTCGAGCTCGGCCTCCTGGATCTTCTGGCCGAAGCCCGCGGTGTCGGGGAAGCGGTGCATCAACGAGGTCAGCCACCACGAGAAACGTTCGGCCTTCCAGACGCGGCGCAGGCAGCGCTCGGAATAGGTGTCGATGCCGGCGGAGGTCTTGTCCTTGTAGTACTCGATGAACGCGCCCGAGAGGTACTTGACGTCGCTGGCGGCCAGGTTCAGGCCCTTGGCGCCGGTGGGCGGCACGATGTGCGCCGCGTCGCCCGCGAGGAACATGCGGCCGAAGCGCATCGGCTCGGCGACGAAACTGCGCAGCGGCGCGATGCTCTTCTCGATGGTCGGGCCGGTGATCACGCGCGACGCCATCTCGGGGTCGAGCCGCAGGCGCAGCTCGTCCCAGAAGCGCTGGTCGCTCCAGTCCTCGACCTTGTCGTCCAGCGGGCACTGCACGTAGTAGCGGCTGCGCGTGAGGCTGCGCATGGAACACAGGGCGAAGCCGCGTTCGCTGTTGGCGTAGACGATGGCGTGGGGCGAGACCGGTGGCACATCGGCCAGCACGCCGAGCCAACCGAAAGGGTAGACCTTCTCGAACTCGGTGATGGCGCCCTTGGGCACGCTGGCGCGGCACACGCCGTGAAAGCCATCGCAGCCGGCGATGAAGTCGCACTCGATCTCGTGCGTCTGGCGATCCTTCTGGTAGCGCACCTTGGGGTGGTCGCTGTCGTAGTCCAGCACCTCCACGTTCGCGGCCTCGTACACGGTGGGCAGCGCGGCGGCGCTGCGCGCCTCCATGAGATCGCGCGTGAGTTCGGTCTGGCCGTAGGCGGTCACGACCTTGCCGTCGGTCAGGCCGTGCACGTCGATGGCATGGCGGGTGCCGGCAAACACCAGTTCGATGCTGTGGTGCACCGTGCCTTCGGCGTCCAGGCGCTCGCCCACGCCCACCTCGCGCAGCAGGTCGGTGGTGATCTGCTCGAGGATGCCGGCGCGGATGCGGCCGAGCACGTATTCGCCGCTCTGGCGTTCGACGATGATGTTGTCGATGCCGGCCTTGTGCAGCAGCTGTCCGAGCAGCAGGCCGGAGGGGCCGGCGCCGATGATGGCGACCTGGGTTCGCATGGGGTGTCTCCTGGAATGGCGTGAAGTGCAACGAACGCAGCTTAAAAACGGGGCCCCGCCAGCGCAACGGTGCGCAGACGCCTTTGCGCGATGATCGAAAGTCTTGCGCGATCACCGCGCAAATTCGGATGCCCCTGGGCATAATCGACCCATGAGCACAGCCCCCCCTCCCATGGCGAAAGCCGATTTCATCGAAGGCATGCCAAGGGCATGGCGGTGCTGGAGAGCTTCGACACCGAGCGCCAGCGTCTCAACGCCACCCAGGCCGCTGAGCGCGCGGGTCTCACGCGCGCTGCGGCGCGCCGGCACCTGCTGACCCTGGCGCACCTCGGTTACCTGGAGTCCGACGGCAGCCACTACTGGCTCTCGCCCAAGGTGCTGCGCTTCTCGGGCAGCTACCTGGCTTCTGCGCGCCTGCCGCGCCTGCTGCAGCCCACCTTGAACCGGCTCGCGGCGCAGACGCGCGAGTCGTACTCGGCCGCCGTGCTCGACGGCGACCAGGTCGTGATCGTGGCGCGCAATGTTTCGCTGGGGTGCGCAGCGGCTCATGGCCTATGGCTTGCACCTCGGTGCGCGCCTGCCCGCGCACGCCACCTCCACCGGCCGCGTGCTGCTCGCGGGCCTGCCGCGCGCCGAGTTCGCCGCCTGGCTCAAGGGCCGCGAGCTGCCCCGGCTGACGCCGCACACCACCGTGGAACACAAGGCCTTTCGCGCCGTCATCGCGCAAGTGCGCAGCGATGACATCGCCATTGCGCGAGAGGAGCACGAGTTGGGTGTGTTCGCGCTGGCCGTGCCGCTGCGCAACATGCAGGGCCGCACGGTCGCGGCGCTCAACGTGGTGGCCGCGCCCGATCGTTTCGAGGGACCGGTGTTCCAGAAGGACTTGCTGCCGCTGTTGCTGGACGCGGCGCGCGAGCTGCGGCCCTTGCTCTGAGCGCGCCCACCATGCCCCTGTCCGGGTGGGACTTCACGCGCGGCTCGAGCCGCTGAGGTCCAGGTCCCACAGCATGTCCTCGCCCAGCGGCAGGGTGCGCGTGGGCGGGCGGGGGCAGTCGGCCATCACGTCGTGCGCGGGCGCGCGCAGGCCGCGCCGGCCCTGGCCGATCAGCACGGGCGCGATGATGAGGTGCAGGCGGCTGAGCACACCAGCCGTGAAGAAGCGCGACACGGTCATGCCGCCGCCTTCGACGAACAGCACGCGCTGGCCGCGCGCGGCCAGCGCCCGCGCGACGAGCGCGGGGCGGTAGCCCTCACCGCTGTCGTCGAGCAGGCCGTCCACCGCCAGCACCTCGGCGGGGGCGCTGCCCAGGCGCTCGCGGGCCAGCGCGGCGTGCCGCGCGTCGCAGACCCAGAGGGACGGGGCCTGCGCATCGCGGAACACGCGCGACTGGCCGTCCAGCCGCACGGCCGGGTCCACCACCACGCGCACCGGCTGCGGGCCGGGCACGCGGCGCGTGGTGAGCTGCGGGTTGTCGATGGCGACCGTGCCGGCACCGACCAGCACCGCGTCGCACAGCGCGCGCAGGCGGTGCAGGTGCAGCAGGCAGTGCGGGCCGTTCACGTAGTAGGAGTCGCCGGTGACGGTGGCGACGAAACCGTCCAGGCTCTGGCCGAGCTGGGCCACGGCCCAGGGCGCGCCGCCCCCGGCCTGGCGCGCATCGAGCAAGGGCTTGTAGAGCGTGAACAGCTCGGCGCTTCGCGCGTCGCCCACTGGCGCCAGTTGCCAGCCTTGCTGCGCGCACCAGCGCAGCGGCGGCGCGGCCTGGCCCGTGGTGCGGGCCTGCAGCATCTGTTGCCAGAGCGCGGGCCAGTCGGCGGGGATGTCCTGGGCGGTCGTGGCGTCCGTGGGTGATGGCATGGCGGCCATCATCGCATTGAGCGCGGGGTCCCGGGGCGTGGGGTCATTTCCACTGCGGGGTGTAGTAGAGGTCGTCGGTGGCGGTGTCGGCGGCCCCGGCGTTCCACGGCGCCATGGGCAGGGCGGCCGCGATCCACAGCGCGGCCAGCAACTGGGGCAGCAGGGCGGCCGGTGCCATCCACAGCCCGGACGAGGGCCGCCACCACGACCACAGGCCCGGCACGGCGGTGGTCACCGCCACCATCAGCGCCAGCTGGGCCAGCAGCAGCGATCCCCCGAGCCCCGCCGCCGCCGCCAGCCCCAGGCAGGCCACGGTGAGCACGGCGGCCAGGGCGATGCCGCGCCACCAGGGGCGCGGGGTGGGCAGACCCCGGGCCGCTCGCCACAGGAGCAGCGCCGCGATCACCGTGCCCGCGAGCGCGACCCAGGGCAGCTTCTGCGCGCGCGCGGTGGCCGGCCAGTCGAAACCGGGAAACCAGGCCAGCGCCACCAGCAGGCCCAGGGCGGCGCCGAGCGCGGCCCGGTTCGGCCGGTGGTGCGCAGCAGGGCCGCCACGCCGCCGATGCACAGCAGCAGGGGCAGCACAAGACTTTGAAAGGCGGGGTGGTTCAGGAGGTCCATGGCGGTATGGCAGTGGTCAGGGCTGCCCCAGGTAGAAGTAGGCCGCGTGGCGGCGGTGGTCGCCGCGCCCCAGGGCCAGGTAAACCGGGCCCAGGGGGGTGTCCATGGCGAGGTAGACGGCGAAGCCGTAGCGGCTCTTCTCGCGTTGCGGGCCGAACGCCGTGTCGCCGATGCGCGCGGCTTCCAGCGAGACGCCGGCATAGGCGCCTTCCAGGAAGCCCACGTTGGTGAGTCGGTGGCTGTAGTTCACGCGGCCGAGCACGAATTCGTTGCCGAAGACCTCGTTGGTCTTGTAGCCCGAGAGGCGCTGGAAGCCGCCCAGGAAGGAGGTCTCGTAGGCGGGCAGGGTGCCGCCGCTGGCTTTCACGCCCTGCGCGGAGAACTCCAGCGCGTGCCGGCCGAAGCCCACCGCCGTGCGGAACGCGGCGGAGAGTTTGCGGTAGTCGTCGCTCGCGCCCCAGCGCGGTTGCGACTGGTGCAGCTTCACGTCCAGCGCGTAGCCCGCGCGCGGAAAGCGCACGTTGTCCAGCGTGTCCAGTTGCAGGCGCAGCATCAGGGCGGCGGTGTCGGCGTCGGCCTCGAACAGGCCGGGCGGCAGCAGGCTGGTGTCGTTCTGCAGGCGCACGCGGCCGCGCTGCACACCGAGGCGCAGTTGCCCCTGCGTGCCGAGCTGCAGGCCCAGGTCGGCGCCGTAGCCGTAGTGCTCCAGCCGGAAGCGCGCCACGCGCACGCCCTCGTCGCTGAACAGCTCGAAGGGGCTGCGCTCGCCGCCCAGGTGGGCCGCCGCGAAAAACCGTTGCGTGGGATGCAGGGGTTGGAACCACTCGGTGCGCAGGCGGTCGGTCTGGCCGATCTGGATGTCGTTGCGCCATTCGGCGCCCAGGCGGTTGAGCCAGGTGGCGCGGTGGGTGCGCCAGCAGGTTGAAGAAGGAGCCGCCGGCGAAGTCGGACGAGAGGCCCAGGCCGAAGCGCAGGTAGTGCGGGCCCCAGGACTTTTCGGTGACGCGGGCGGTGAGCACGCGGCCCTGGCCGGGTTCTTCGCTGAAGGTGTAGCTCACCGCCTCGAAGTCGCCCCAGCCGTACAGGCGTTGCAGGTCCTGGTCCACGCGGTTCGCGTCGAACGGCTGGCCGGCCTGGGTCTGCATGCCGTCGAGCACGGCCTGCGGGTTCACGCGCTGCGTGCCGCTGACCTGGATGGCGTCGATGCGCTGCCCGCCGGGATCCTGCGCCGCCTCGCGCGCTGCCAGCAGCGCGCTGAATTCGGCCGGGCTCAGGCCGTGGGCGGCCAGGGTCGCGCTGGCCGCGCGCGCGGCGGCCTCGCCGGCCCGGGCGGCGTCGGAGAGGTGGTCGAAGTCGCTGCTGCTCACGCGGCTGAGGTCGGGCGTGATGAGCACGTCGCGCGGGCCCAACTCCTTGAGCGACTGCGCGACGTTGGTCGTGGTGAGGATGCGCAGCATCTGCTCGGAGGCCGAGAGCAGGGAGGTGATGTCCTCCCGGCGCAGCAGCGGCGTGCCGATGTTGACCGCGATCACGATGTCCGCGCCCATGCGGCGCGCCACGTCCACCGGCAGGTTGCGCGTGACGCCACCGTCCACCAGCAGGCGGCCGTCGAGCTCCACCGGGCTGATGACGGCCGGGATTGCGCATGCTCGCGCGCACGGCCTGGGTGAGGCTGCCGTGGTCGAGCTCCACCATCTCGGAGGTGGCGAGGTCGGTGGCGATGGCCCGGAAGGGCACCGGGAAGTGGTTGAAGTTCACGCTGCGCTGGCGCGCCGTGAGGCGGCGCAGCACGGCCTCCAGCGCCACGCCGGCCACCGCGCCCTTGGGCAGCGAGAGGCCATGCGGGCCCAGGCCCATCTCGGGGCCGACGTAGTTGGCCGCGTCGTCGGCCTTGCGCCGCATCGGCAGGTTGTCGCGCACCACGTCGTGGAACAGCGTGGCCGTGCTCAGGCCCTTCATTTCTTCTTCGATGGTGGCGCAGCGGCAGCCCGGTGGCGTAGGCCGCGCCCACGATGGCGCCGGCGCTGGTGCCCACGACCATGTCGACCGGCACCCGCAGTTCTTCCAGCACCTTGAGCACCCCGATGTGCGCGCCGCCCCGGGCGCCGCCGCCCGAGAGCACCAGAGCGATGCGGGGGCGCTGCGCGGCCGGGCCGCTGCCCGGGGCCACGGGGCTGCCGGTCTGGGCCGTGGCGTTCAGACAGGCGAGGGACCACACCAGTGCGAAGGCGATGCGCAGGGTCATGCACGGATGATAGGAGCGAGCGTGGCGAAAGCGAACCGGCGTTACAGTGATCTGTTCCCACAAGAGGCCGCCCCATGTACCTGCCCCCCCAGTTCGCTGCCAAGGACCCCGCCATCGCCCTGGAGCTGATGCGCGCGCACCCGTTCGCCAGCCTGATCTCCACCGACGACGAGGGCCTGCCCTTCGTCACCCACCTGCCGCTGCACCTGCTGGAGGAAGACGGTGGCCTCACGCTGCTGGGCCACTGCGCCAAGCCGAACCCGCACGGGCGCTACCTGGCGGCGCGCCCGCAGGCGGTGGTGACTTTTCTCGGGCCGCATGCCTACATGACGCCGCGCGTCTACCCGGATCTGGCCCGCGTGCCGACCTGGAACTACCTGGCGGTGCACGCCACGGTGCAGGCGCGTGTGCTGGACGGCTTCGACCACAAGGACCGCCTGCTCAAGCACCTGATCCACGACCACGACCCGGCCTACGCGGACCAGTGGCGCGGGCTGGAAGAGGACTTCCAGCACAAGCTGATGCAGGGCATCACCGCTTTCGAACTGCGGGTGACGAAGCTTCAGTGCAAGGTCAAGCTCAACCAGCACCGGCCCGAGTCGCACGCCGCCATGCTGGCGGCCTACCAGGCCGGCAATGCCGACGAGCAGGCGCTGGCCGGCTGGATGCGCCGGCTGGGCATGGCGGCCTGAGCCGTCAGCGCCGCGCGGCGGTCTGGCGCAGCGCGGTGCTGGCCGCCGCGAACTGCTGGGTCGCCTGGCGCAGCAGCGACTGGTCGGACGAGACCACGAAGCAGTCGATGCCGCGCGCGCGGAACGCGAGGGCCTCGGCCTCGTTGGGCACGAACATGGCCGCGCTCACGCCGGCCGCCTTCGCCGCCCCGATGATGCGATCGCAGGCCTCGGACACGGCTGGCGCGCGGTTGTCGTCCAGGCCCATCGACAGCGCGAGGTCGGCACGGCCGATGAAGAGGCCGTCCACGCCCGGGGTGGAGGCGATGTCGAAGGCCTCGGTGACGCCGTCGGGGCTTTCGATCTGGCACAGGATCAGCGTCTGGTCGCCCGCGTCCAGCGCATCGGCCATGCGCATCGTGCCGTAGCCGGCGCAACGCGGCGAGATGGAAAAGCCCCGGCTGCCCTGGCGGTAGCGGGCGCGCGAGACCACTTCGCGGGCCTGCGCCGCGCTGTCCACGCGCGGCACCAGCAGGCCGGCGGCGCCCAGGTCGAGCACGGACTGGATGGTGGCGGGCGCGGTGTCGGGGATGCGCACCAGCACCGGGATGCCGCCGGCGCGCCCGGCCATCATGTGGCGGTCCAGCGCGAGGCGGTCGAAGGGCGCGTGCTCGGCGTCCACCACGACGAAGTCGAGGTCGGTGGTGCCCAGGATCTCGGTGATCTGGGGGGAGTCGGTTTTCACGAACGTGCCCAGTGTGAGTTCGCGCTGGCGGATGTGGCCCCGTGTTTTCATCGAGCGGTGTTTCCTGTGGATGGCGGGCGTTGTTGCCCAAGCCGCCATGGTCATGGTGCCGGTCCGGCGCGGCAAGCGCCGCGGCGCGACTTTCCGCAGGTCAGAAAGGCGCGCCGGTGTCCGGGCTGGGCGGCAGCCGCGTGGCGTAGGCCTCGCTCACGGCGGCGGCGGCCGCCTGCAGTTGCGGCGCGTACTGCGTCACCGTGGCCGGTGTCATGAGGTTGCCGAAGGTGGTCATGCCCATGAGGCCCACGACTTCGGTGCGGTGCATCACCGGCGTGGCCAGGGTGGCGGTGCGCCGCTGCGGATTGGGCTGGCGCACGGCGTAGCCATGTTGCCGGATGGCCGCGAGTTCCTGCAGCAGCAGTTCCTCGTGGCCGAGCTGGCTGCCGCCGGGCGCGGCGCGCAGCATGTCGAACAGGATCTCGCGCTCCACTTCCGGGCAGAACGCCAGGTAGGCGCGGCCCATGGCGGTGTCGGCCAGGCCCAGGCGCCGGCCGATGGTGGTGGAGTGCGCGGCGATCGGGCTGTAGGGCATGCCGCTGTAGCGCACCACGATGGCGTCGCCGTCGAGCACGCCCAGCGCCACCGGCCACTTGATGGCCTTGGTCAGGCGCAGCGCCAGCGGCGAGCCGACCTCGACAAGCAGCGACTTCTCGGTGAAGCCGCCGCTCATCTCCAGGATTTTCTCGGTGAGCCGGTAGACGCCCACGCCGCCCTCCAGCCGCACATAGCCTTCGAGCTGCAGCGTGTGCAGGATGCGGAAGATGGTGGACTTGGGCAGCGCGGTCTGCAGGTGCAGGCTGTGCAGGCTCCAGGTCGGCTGCGTGTTCATGATCCGCAGGATCTGC
Organism: Hydrogenophaga sp. UC242_50; assembly: GCF_042697355.1. Classification (NCBI taxonomy): domain Bacteria; kingdom Pseudomonadati; phylum Pseudomonadota; class Betaproteobacteria; order Burkholderiales; family Comamonadaceae; genus Hydrogenophaga; species Hydrogenophaga sp. UC242_50. The sequence goes on along the minus strand of NZ_CP170553.1, from coordinate 3,546,735 downwards.
AGCGCGCGCGAGATGGCCCGGATCGATCCGCTGGGGTGGTCGTCGGAGGCGTCGGGGTCGTCGGCCATGGGCATCGTCGTCGGTCCGCTCCCGCAGGGGCGGGAGGGGGGAGCGGATCATACCCTTGAGCTCCATGGCGCGGCCCCGGCTCAGTACCACAGCGCCTTGTCGACGCGGTTGACGAGCGCCTGCCCGGCGAGGAAGCGTTCGCAGTTGTCGCGCAGGATCTCGTAGCGGCGCTCGTTGTAATAGGGCCCCCACATCGCCACGTGCGGCGTGATGAACACGCCGGGCTGCGTCCACAGCGGGTGGCCGGCGGGCAGGGGTTCCTGCTCGAACACGTCCAGCCCGGCGCCGCCCACCTCGCCGGCCTGCAGCGCGGCGAGCAGGTCGTCCAGCCGCGTGGTCATGCCGCGCCCGATGTTGATGAAGAAGGCGCCGCGCTTCATGCGCTGCAAGCGCGCGCGGTCGAACAGGCCTTCGGTCTCGGGCGTGTGCGGCACGGTGACGATGACGAAATCGGCGCGCGGCAGCAACCCGTCCAGCGCCTGCGCCGGGTGCAGCTCGGCCATGCCCTCGGGCGGTGAGGTGCGCTGCGCGTCGGTGCCGATCACGCGCACGCCGAAGGCCGCGAGCAGGCGCGCGGTTTCCGCGCCGATCCCGCCCACGCCCACGATCAGCGCGGTGGCCTCGGGCAGGTAGACCGTGCCCTCGTAGCGCGGCGGCTGCAGCCATTCGCCGCGCTGCTGCTGCGGGATGAAGCGGTGCAGCGCGCGCGAGAAAGCCAGCACGAAGGACAGGATGTGCGCGCTGATGTGGTCGTTGAAGATGCCGCGCACGTTGGTCACGGTCAGGCTGTGGTCGACCAGCTCGGGGAAGAAATAGCCGGTGGGCGGTGCGGCCAGCGGCGAGTGCAGCCAGCGCAGGCGCGGCGCGGCCGCCAGCAGCGCGGGCGTGAGCGTGCCCACGGCGGCGTCGGCCTGGGCGATGGCCGCCAGGGCCTCGTCGTGGGTCTCGGCGACGACGATCTTCAGCTCGGGCAAAGCCGCGCCCAGCCGCTGCGCCCAGTCGCGGGTGGCGGGGATCTGGGGCGGAAGCATCAACAGGGTGGTCGGCATGTCGGCTTACTCCAGCTTGATGCCGGCCTGCTTGATCACCTTGCCCCACTTGTCGTTCTCCTGGCGCAGGAAGGCGGCGTAGCCGTCGGGCGTGCCGCCCACGGGCGAGACGCCGCTGGCGGCCATGCGGTCCAGCAGTTCCTTGCTCTTGAGCGCGGTGTTCATCGCGGCGTTGAGCTTGTCGATGCGCGCCTGCGGCGTGCCCTTGGCGACGTGCAGGCCGACCTGCGTGGTGGCTTCGTAGCCGGGGTAGCCGGACTCGGCGATGGTGGGCACGTCGGGGTAGGCGGAGACGCGCTTGGGGCCGGTGAGCGCGAGGATGCGCAGCTTGCCCGACTTGACCTGTGGGTCGGCGAAGGAGACCGAGGCCACCATGAAGTCGATCTGGCCGGTGAGCAGGTCCAGCACGGCGGCGGACTCGCCCTTGTAGTGCACGGTGCCGATGTCCAGCCCGGCCGCGATCTTGAACAGCTCGCCGGCCAGGTGGTTGGAGGTGCCGTTGCCCGGCGTGCCGTAGAACATGCCGCCCGGCTTGCCCTTGGCCTTGCCGACCAGCGCGGCCAGGTTGGGCGCGCCTTTTTCGGCGTTGACGAGGATGGTCTGCTCGATGCGCAGCACGTGGCCCACGGGCGGCAGGTCGGTGGCGACCTTGTAGGGCAGCTTGGCGTCCATCAGCGGCAGGATCACGGTGCTGCCGGTGGCGCAGAAGCAGATCGAATAACCGTCGGGCGCGGAGCGCGCCACGTTGCCGGTGGCGATGGAGCCGCCGGCGCCGGGCATGTTTTCCACCACCACCGTCTGGCCCAGGGCCTTGCCGATTTCACCGCCCACGAGGCGGCCGAACAGGTCCATGGTGCCGCCCGCGGCGAAGGGCACCACGAGGCGCACGGGCTTGTTGGGGAAGTCGTCCGCCTGGGCGTGCGCGGTGGCGGTGCCCAGCGCGAGGGCGGCGCCGGCCAGCGCGCCGAGCAGGGAACGTTGAACTGATGTCATGAATGTCTCCGGGTCTCGATGGAAGAAAGGGGAATGGATCGATGATTCCCGAGTGGCTCCAGGGGTGTCAACGAAACTCGGCCCGCTTTCCGGCAGGCAGAAAACGGCCGCGTTCGCATTGCCTCGCGGGTGCGGACCGGGTGATGATCACCGCATTCCCGATCCATTCCACGCACCCTTCATGCCATCCACGCCCGCTCCTTCGTCCCCCGGTGTCCGTCCGCGCAGCTTCGCGGCCTTTCTCGACCATCCCGCGCTCACTGTCGCGGGCAACCGCCACCGGCGCATGCGCGCGCAGAACCTCATCGTGGAGTGGATCGAGGCAGGCACCGAGCCCTTCGACGTCGAGAGCACGGCCGAGATGCTGCTGGTCTTTCCCGATGCGGGCGCGGTCATCTCGCCAGCCGGGCAGGGGCCCAGCGTGGTGGTGCCCAACGCGGGCAGCGTGTGCGTGCTGGCCGCCGGCCGCTCCAGCGTGCGGCTCGCCGCGCCCGGCACCTGCGCGGTGATCGCCTCGAACCGTCCCGACATCGAGCCCGCCACGGTGCTCAACGAGGCTGCGTATGCCGAGCCGGACGCGCGCATCAAGCCCACCGGCCGCCCCTTCCGCCGCAAGCCCGGCGCGCCGCTGGTGCAGGTGTTCGACATGGCCCAGGTGCCGGCACCGGCCGACAACCCGCGCCTGAAGATGCTGCAGACCGACACGCTGAGCATCAACTGGGTGTCGTACCACGGCGTGCGCGACCGCAAGGCCTTGAGCCCGCACAGCCACGGCGACCTGGAGCAAGGCTCGCTCGCGCTGGCGGGGAATTTCGTCCACCACCTGCGGGTGACCTGGGGCAAGGACGCCAACCTCTGGCGCGACGACGAGCACCTGGCTGCGCCATCGCCCTCGCTGGTGGTGGTGCCGGTGGACCTGGTGCACACCACCGAGGGTGTGGGCGACGGCCACCACCTGCTGCTCGACCTGTTCAGCCCGCCGCGCGAGGACTTCATCGCGCGCGGCTGGGTGCACAACGCCGGCGACTACAGCGCCAGCGCGGCGTCCGCGTGAACGCGCACCACGGTTGGCGGCGCGACACGCGCGAGCCGGCGGTGGCGCTGCCGCCGCTGTCGTGCGACTGCGCGGTCCACGTCTTCGACCCCGCGCGCGTGGACCTGCTGCTGCCCGGCCGCCGCTACGAGCCGCCGGTGGCCTGGCTCGACGAGCTGCGCACACTGCACGAGCGGCTGGGCGTGCAGCGCGCGGTGCTGGTGCAGCCCTCGGTGTACGGCAACGACCACGCGGTGCTGCTCACCGCCTTGCGCGCGGACCCGGCGCGCTACCGGGGCGTGGCCCTGCTCGACGACAGCGTGTCCGACGCGGCCTGCGAAGAGCTGCATGTGGCGGGTGTGCGCAGCGCGCGCTTCAACATCCTCTCGCGCTTCGGCGCGGCCTTCGACACCACGGCCTTCCGCCGCCAGGTGCGCCGGGCCGAGGCCCTGGGCTGGAGCATCTCGCTGCACGCCTCCGCCGACGAACTGGCAGCGCACGCGCGCCTGCTGCTGGACATCCGCGCCGAGGTGGTGGTGGACCACCTGGCCTACCTGAACCCGGGCGACCTCGACGGCGAGGGCTTCCGCTTCCTGCGCGAGGCCGTCACGCGCGGCCACTGGTGGGTGAAGGTTTCGCGCGTGGACCACCGCTTCGCACCGCCTTACGACGATGCGGTGGAGTTGATCCGCCGGGTGGTCGCCCTCAACCCCTGGCGCATGCTGTGGGCCACCGACTGGCCGCACCCGCTGTACGACGTCGCCACGACCACCATGCCCAACGACGCCGACCTGGTCGAGCTGCTCGCGCGCGCCGTGCCCGACGCGGCCCTGCGCGAGCAGATCCTGGTCCACAACCCCGCCCGCGTGTTCGGTTTCCCCGACGCCTGATCCCCCTTCCCGAGAAGACCCCGCCTGATGAACGCCCAACGAAACGAACCCGTCCTGATCTGGGAACGCGTGATGCCCGACGACCCCAGCATTCCCTGGCTGCGCGAGCAAGGCTTCGACGTGCGCCTGGGCAAGCCCAACCACGACCCCGGCTACCGCCGCCACCTGGAGGCCGACTTCATCGCCGACGCCCAGGGGTGCCGGGGCGTGCTGATTTCCGGCGGCATCCGCGTCACGCGCGAGGTGATGGCCGCCTTGCCCGGCCTCCAGGTGATCAGCAAGATCGGCGTCGGTGTGGACACGGTGGACGTGGCGGCCGCGAGCGACCTGGGCATTGCCGTCTGCAACACGCCCGGCGGCAACGACTCCGTGGCGGTGGCCGAGCACGCCATGACCCTGCTGCTGGCGCTGCGCAAGCAGCTGCATGTGTGGACCCGCGGCCACCTGCAGGGCGGCGGCTGGCGCAGCCCCCAGGTGTTCGCCGGCGGGCTGGACGGCAGCACGCTGGGCATCGTGGGCTTTGGCCGCATCGGCCGCGCGCTGGCGCAGCGCGTGGCGGGCTGGAACGTGCGCGTGCTGGTGCACGACCCGCTGGCCCGCGACCTGCCCGCGGGCGTGCAAGCCGTGGGCATGGACGAGCTGTTGGCGCAGAGCGACGCGGTGTCGCTGCATTGCCCGGCCTTGCCCGGCGACCGCCCGCTGCTCGATGCGGCGGCGCTGGCGCGCCTGAAGCCCGGCGCCGTGCTGATCAACACGGCGCGCGCCACGCTGGTGGATGCGCCGGCGCTGATCGCCGCGCTGGATGCCGGCGGCCTGGCCGGCGCGGCCTTCGACGTGTTCGACCCCGAACCCCCGGCGCGCGACGACCCCTTGCTCGCCCACCCGCGCGTGCTGAACACGCCGCACGTGGCCTCGTGGACCTGGGAGGGCTTCTTCGGCCGCCGCCAGCAGGCTGCCGACAACCTCGCGAAGGTGGTGCGCGGTGAAGCGGGCGCCGCCATCGTCAACGCCACGCCCTGACTCTTTTCCCGGAATTCTTCTGACATGTACATCGACCTCGACACCGCGACCGACTTCAAGCGCTCCCTCTTCAACGCCATCGTCGCGCCCCGGCCCATCGGCTGGATCAGCACCGTGAGCGCGGACGGCCGCGTCAACCTCGCGCCGTTCTCGCACTTCAACCTGGTGTCCACCGCGCCACCGGTGGTCATGTTCTCGTGCAACGCGCCCGACGACCGCGAGGTGAAGGACACCATCGCCAACGTGCGCGCCACGGGCGAGTTCGTCACCAACCTCGTGACCTGGGACCTGCGCGAGCAGATGAACCTGTCCTCGTTCAACGCGCCTCACGGCACCGACGAGTTCGAGATAGCCGGCCTCGAGAAGGCCGCCAGCCACAAGGTGCGGCCACCGCGCGTGGCGGCCTCGCCCGCCTGCATGGAATGCCAGCTGCTGCAGATCGTGAACATCGAGCCCGTCGGCCCCGGCGACACCTTCAGCAACGTGGTGTTCGGCCGCGTGGTGGCGCTGCACCTGGACGACCAGTTCATCGAGCCCAGCGGGCGCTTCGACGTGGTGCGCACCCGCCCGCTCACGCGCCTGGGCGGCAACCAGTACGCCTCCACCGGGCCCATCGTCGAGCTGGGCCGGCCCAACCCGCCCCGGGCCTGAGGCCTCAGCGCACCGCCACGCGGTGCACCGCGACGCGGGTGGCCGGCAGGGGCCGCGTGGGCACGATGTCGGCCAGCGTGACGCCGTCGAGCCGCGCCAGGAAATCCTGCAGGGCGCTGTGCAACACGCCGTTCAGGGCGCAATCGCCCGTGCGCACGCAGGTGTTGCCGCTGGAGAAACACTCGACGAGGTGGAAGTCGGGCTCCATGTCGCGCACCACCTCGCCCAGGCCGATCTCGTGCGGGGCGCGGGCCAGCCGCATGCCGCCGCCCTTGCCGCGCACGGTCTCGATCCAGCCCAGCAGACCGAGGTGGTGCGTGACCTTCATGAGGTGGGCTTCGGAGATGCCATGGGCCTGCGCGGCCTCGGCGATGGTGCACAGGCGATCCGGCTGCTGCGCGAGGTACATCAGCAGCCGCAGGGCGTAGTCGGTCATGGTGGTCAGGCGCACGGCGGGCCTCCGTCGAGCACGAGGTCGGCGGGCACCTCGTCCGGGCTGTTGCTCAGCTGGTAGCCGTACCAGAGGCTTTGCGCGATGCGCTGCGCCATGGCGAAGGCCTGCTCGCCCATGGCGCGGTTGGGCAGGGCGCCGGTGGTCTCGTGAAAGAGGGCCAGCCAGCGCTGGAACAGGGCCGGGGTGAGGCCGGGCAGGGCCGCGTGGCGCGGCATGGGCGCGCCGGTGAAGCGGCCGGTGCGGCGCAGGATGGAGGACCAGAAGTCCACCAGCTGCGCGAGGTGGTTGTCCCAGTCGTGGATGTGGGCGTTGAAGATGGGGCCGAGCACCTCGTCGCGCCGCACCCGCGCGTAGAACGCATGGACCATGCTCGAAACCTCTTCCTCGGTGCAGACCGCCATGACGCCCATGATGTTTCCCGTGCACGGACCCCGCACCCTCGGCGCGCAAAAAGATCCATCTAGAATCAATCTTATGGGAGATCGGACACCCCCGCGTGCGCCAGGGCCGCCAAAGCGGCGCTTCCTTGATCCATCTCAAGACTTCCGGAGACCCGATTGAACCCCGATGGCCAGCCTCCCGTCGCGCGCTTCGAAGGCGCCACCCGTTTCCTCGCGGCGTTCTGGCCGGCGCCGGTGCGCGTCGATGCCCATGAGCGCTGGCGCAGCGTGGCCGGGGCGGGCCTGGGCATCCTGTTCACGGCCCTGGTGAGCCGATGGTGGGCGGGGGCGAATGCCATGGGCCCCTGGCTGGTGGCGCCGCTGGGTGCCAGTGCGGTGCTGGTGTTCGCGCTGCCCGCGAGCCCGATGGCGCAGCCCTGGTCGGTGGTGGGCGGCAACACGCTCTCGGCGCTGGTGGGCGCGGCCTGCGCCATGCTGGTGCCCGACCCGGCCTGGGCGGCGGCGCTGGCCGTGGCGGCGGCGATCGCGCTCATGTTCGCGCTGCGCTGCCTGCACCCGCCGGGCGGCGCGACCGCGCTGCTGACCTCCTTGGGCGCGGTGGGCTTTCATTTCGCGGTTTTCCCGATGTTCGTGAACTCGCTGCTGCTGGTGGTGGCGGGCGTGGTCTACAACAGCCTGAGCGGGCGGCGCTACCCGCACGCCCAGGTGCGGGCCACGCACGAGCCGACCGCCGCGCCGGCCCGCTTCAGCGCGGCCGACCTGGACGCGGCCCTGGCGCACTACAACCAGGTGCTGGACGTGAGCCGCGACGACCTGGAGGAGCTGCTGCACCACGCCGAGTCGGCGGCCTACCAGCGCAACTTCGGCAGCCTGCGCTGCGGCGACATCATGACGCCCGAGCCGATCGCGGTGTCCTTCGGCACCCCGTTGCGCGAGGCCTGGGGCCTGATGCGCCAGCACCGCATCAAGGCGCTGCCGGTGGTGGATCGGGCGCGGCGCATCGTGGGCATCGTGACGGTGTCGGACTTCATGCGGCACGCCGAGCTGGACCGGCACGAGGGCATCGGCGACCGCTTCCGCGCGCTGATGCGGCGCAGCGGCACGGTGCATTCGGACAAACCGGAGGTGGTGGGCCAGTTGATGACGCGCGAGGTGCGTGTGGCAGCATCCACCGGCACGTGAGCGAGCTGGTGCCGCTGTTCTCGGAAGGCGGGCACCACCACATTCCCATCATCGACACCGAGCGCCGGCTGGCCGGCATCATCACCGAGTCGGACCTGGTCAGGGCGCTGCACCAGGTGGCGCGGCCGGCGGACTGAGCATCAGCGCGGCGGCGTGCCGCGCGGCGATCCATTCCTCGTTGGTCGGCTCGACGGCCACCGCCACCGCGCTGCCGGGTGCGGAGATGAGCGCGGCGTTGGCTTCGTTGGCCGCCTCGTCCAGGGCCAGACCCAGGAAGCCCAGGTCGCGGCAGATGCGGCGGCGCATCTCGGCGCTGTGCTCGCCCACGCCGGCCGTGAACACCAGCAGATCCAAGCCGCCGAGCACGGCCACCAGCGCGCCGATCTCGCGCACGATGCGCCGCACGTAGAGCGCCAGCGCGGCGCGCACGCGTTCGCCGGTGGGGTCGTCGCGGCCTTCCTCGGCGAACAGGCGGCGCGGCTCGGACGACACGCCCGACACGCCGAGCAGGCCCGACTCGTGGTACAGCACGCGGCCCACGTCTTCCAGACTGAGCTTCTCGATCTCCATCAGGTAGATCACCGCGCCGGGATCGAGCGAGCCGGTGCGCGTGCCCATCATCAGGCCGTCCAGCGCCGAGAAGCCCATGGTGGTGGCCAGGCTGCGCAGGCCTTGCAGCCCGCACAGGCTCGCGCCGCTGCCCAGGTGCGCGGCGATCACCCGGCCCTTCGCCAGCTCGCCATACCGCTCGGGCAGCGCCACCGAGAGGTACTCGTAGGACAGGCCGTGAAAGCCATAGCGCCGCAGACCCCGTTCCCAGGCCGCGTAGGGCAGGGGCAGCATCTGCTCGACCTGGGGCAGGGTGTGGTGGAAGGCGGTGTCGAAGCAGGCCACCTGCGGCAGCCGCGGGTCGCTGGCCAGCAGCACCTGGATCGCGTCGAGCGCGAAGGGCTGGTGCAGCGGCGCCAGCGGGATGTAGCTTTGAAGATCGGCCAGCACGGCCGCGTCCACGCGCACCGGGTCGAAGTACTGGCGGCCGCCGTGCACCACGCGGTGCGCCACCGCGCGCAGTGGCGTGGCGCCCAGGTGGGCGCGCACGCGGCGCAGGATGTGCGCCAGGGCCTCGTGGTAGGGCTGTGCGGGGTCCAGTGCCAGCGCGGTCTCGGGGGTGTCGGTGTCGGCGGTGGTGGGCCGCGGCCCGCCGATGCCGCGCACCTGGCCTTTCCAGGCCGGCTCGCGCGGCACGGTGGGGCCGCTGGCGTCGAAGATGGCGAACTTGATGCTGGACGAACCCGCGTTGAGCACGAGCACCATGCCGCTCATGGTCGGCTGACCCGGTAGCGGTGCGCCAGCAGCACGGCGATGGCGCACGAGGCCAGGCGCGTGGCGCGCGAATCGGCGCGGCTGGTGAGCACGATGGGCACGCGCGCGCCGATGGCGATGCCGGCGCTGGCCGCATGGCCCATGAACTCGAGCTGCTTGGCGAGCATGTTGCCGCTTTCCAGGTCGGGCACGACCAGCACGTCGGCGCGGCCGGCCACGGGCGAATCGATGCCTTTGACGCGCGCGGCCTCGGGCGAGATGGCGTTGTCGAAGGCCAGCGGGCCATCGAGCAGGGCGCCGGTGATCTGGCGGCGGTCGGCCATCTTGCACAGGGCGGCGGCGTCCAGCGTGGCGGGCATGCGCGGGTTGATGGTCTCCACCGCGGCGAGGATGCGCCACGCGTGGCAGGTCGATGCCGATGGTGTGGGCGAGTTCGATCGCGTTGCGCACGATGTCGGCCTTTTCCTCCAGGGTGGGCGCGATGTGGATGGCCGCGTCGGTGATGATGAAGGGCCGGGGGTAGGCGGGCGTCTGCATCAGGTAGCAGTGGCTCAGGCGGCGCTTGGTGCGCAGGCCGGCCGAGGCGGGCAGCACGGCACCGAGCAGTTCGTCGGTGTGCGAAACTGCCCTTCATGAGCGCCTCGACCTCGCCGCGCCCGGCCAGTTCGGCGGCGCGCGCGGCCGCCGCGTGGCTGTGCGGCACGTCCTCGATGCCCAGGCCCGAGAGGTCCAGGCCGGCTTGCGCGGCCAGCTCTTCCAGCCGCGCTCGCGGCGCGACCAGCACCGGCTCGATCAGGCCGGCGTCTCGCGCATCGAGCGCGCCTCGCAGGCTGAGTTCGTCGCAGGGGTGCACCACCGCGACGCGGATGGCACCGAGCGCGCCGGCCTGTGCCAGCAGGCGGGGCAGGCCTTCGGGGGTGAGTTGCACGCCGTGGGCTGGCGGGGTGTCGGGGAGCTTCATGTCGGGCGGGTCCTGGTGCGGGAAGGCGGGGCCATGGCGATGATGGCATGCGCTCCCGCCATGGAGGCACCTCCCTAATGCCACCCGAGGGCATCGAGGCCGCCAGCGGGGTGGCTGTGGTATGTTCGTTTCGCCGCCTGGGTGGGGTGTTCTCGCAGGGAACAACGGGCGGCACCGGTACTTTCTACAGCCAGTCCAACATGCCTTCATCGCTGCGAAATGTCCCGATGACCAAGCCTTTTTCACGCCACTGGCGGAGCCTTGTTTCCGTGGCCGCTCTGCTCGCGCTGAGCGCACCGGCCTTGGCGCAGGGGCTGGACTACGCGCAGGCCCTGCAACAGGCGCAAGAGGCGTCCGGCCAGGTGCGCAACGCGCGCATGGACGTGCAGGCCAAAGACCTCAAGGCCGAGGCCCTGGCCCACCTGGGGGGCCCGGCCCTGTCGCTCTCGGGCTTTTCGGGCCGGGTCGCCACCACCTTCAACCTCGACACCTCGCCGCTGGCCAATGCCGCGGGCTCGCTGGGGTCGGTCGTGCCCGGCGGCCTGTCCATTCCGCCCATTCCCAACGCGGTGTCGGTGAACCGCACCTTCAACCTGCATTCCCTGGGCCTGAGCGCCAACTGGCCGATCTACACCGGCGGCCGGCTCGAAGCCATCCATGGGCTGGAAGCGGGCAAGGCCGACGAGGCCCGGGCCGAGGCCCGGGACGTCGAAGACAAGATGTCGACCACCGTCGCCCAGCGGTATTTCTCGCTGCAGCTCGCCACGCACGCGGTGCAGTTGCGCAGCGCGGCGGCCAAGGGCATCGCCGACCACCAGCGCGCCGCGCAGCGCCTGGAGGCGACCGGCCTGATCGCGACCGCCGAGCGGCTCAAGGCCGACGTGGCGCTCGACGGCGCGCGGCGCGACCTGGCCAGGTCGCAGAGCGACCTCGAGATCGCGCAGGTGGCGTTGACGCGCCTGCTGGGCGCGGCCTCGCCCGCGCCGCTGACCACGCCGCTGTTCGTCAACTCGGCATCGGTGGGCACGCTGCAGTCCTTCATCGACGCGGGGCTCTCCCACAACCCCGCCTGGGACAAGATCGCGAGCAAGCGGACCCAGGCCGACCAGGCCCTGAAGCTGCAGACCGGCGGCCAGCTGCCGACGGTGCTGGCGATCGGCAACTACAACTTCAACCGCAGCAGCGACAAGCTGGTGCAGCCCAACTGGGCGGTGGGCATCCTGGTGTCGGTGCCACTGATCGACCGCATCGACCGGGGCAAGATGAAAGAGGCCGCCATCCTCGATCAACAGCGCGTGAGCGCCCTGGAGGAGCAGGCGCAGCGCGACGTGCCGACCCTGATCGAGAGCCAGTGGCGGGCCCTGCAGAATGCGCGCGCGCAGTTCCTGTCCATGGACTCGACCATCCGCCTGGCCCGCGAGAACCTGCGCCTGCAGACGGTGTCGTTCCAGCAGAGCCAGAGCACCTCGCTGGACCTGACCGATGCGCGCCTGAACCTGCTCAAGGTGGACACCGAGCGCGTGCAGGCCGCCTACGACTACGTCATGGCCCTGGCCCGCCTGCTGGAGGCCAGCGGCCAACCCCAGCGCCTGGCCGAATTCGCGCAGAACGCCGACATCAAGATCGCTCCCCCAGCCGAGTAAGCCCATGCCCATGCCCTCCCAAGTCCAGCGCGTCCTTCTCGCCATCCTCGGTGTGGCCGTCGTCGCCTTCCTCGCGTGGGGGCTGTGGAAGGCCTTCACGCCGCAGCCGCTGCCGCTGCAGGGCCAGATCGAGGCGCAGGAGATCAATGTGTCGTCCAAGGTGCCTGGCCGCGTCGGCACGGTGCATGTGCACCTGGGGCAGACCGTGAAGGCCGGCGATCTGCTGTTCGAACTCGACAGCCCGGAAGTGGCCGCCAAGATCGCCCAGGCGCGCGCCGCCGAGGCGGCGGCCTCGGCCGTGGCCGCCAAGGCCAATGCCGGTGCGCGGCCGGAGGAGGTCGAGGCCGCGCGCCTGAACTGGGAGCGCGCCAAGACCGGCGCGCAACTGGCCAAGACCACCCACGACCGGGTGCAGACCATGTTCGCCGAGGGCATCCTGTCCGGGCAGAAGCGCGACGAAGCCCTGGCCCAGTGGCGGGCGGCCCAGCAGCAGGCCGATGCGGCGCGGGCGCAGTACGAGATGGCGCGCAAGGGCGCGCGCCCGGAAGACAAGGCGGCCGCCCAGTACCAGGCCCAGCAGGTCGGCGGCGTGCTGTCGGAAGCGGAGGTGGCGCTGGCCGAGACGCGCATCACGGCGCCCGCCGCCGGTGACGTGAGCAAGATCCAGATCCAGCCCGGCGAGATCGCACCTCAGGGCTTCCCGGTGATCACCCTGGTCAACCTGCAGGACGTGTGGGCGGTGCTGCAGGTGCGCGAGGACGCGATGGCGGACTATGCGGTGGGCAGCCGGCACACCGCCGAGGTGCCGGCGCTGCGTCGCAGCATCGAACTGGTGGTGGCGTCGGTCGGCGTGCTGCCCGACTTCGCCACCTGGCGCGCCGCGCGACCGGGTGGGACCGATCTGCGCACCTTCGAGATCCGGCTGCGCCCAGCCAGTCCGGTGGCGCAGCTGCGACCGGGCATGAGCGTGGTCTTCCCCGCACCCTGAGCCCGCCCGTGGAGACCACCGCCAACGCGACCGGCTTCGGCCCCGTGGTCCGGCGCGAGTGGCAACGCTTGCGGCGCGACGCCTGGGACCTGGGCATGCTCACCTGGATACCGCTGGGCGTGTGCCTGCTCATCTGGTGGATGTTCGCCGCCGGCATCGCGCGCGACCTGCCGATCGTCGTGATCGACCGGGACCAGTCGAGCCTGTCGCGCTCGCTGCTGCGCCTGGTGGACGGGTCGCCGGGGGTGCGTGTGGCGGCGGCGGTCGGGAGCGAAGCCGAGGCCACGGCCTGGCTGCGCGAGCGCCGCGCCTATGGGCTGCTGGTCGTGCCGGCCTCGTTCCAGCACGACATCGGGGCCGGGCGCTCGGCCACCGTGTCCTGGTTCTACAACGGGCAGTTCTCGGTGCACGCGGGCGGCCTGACCCGCGACGTGCGCACCGCCGTCTCCACGCTGAGCGCCGGCATCGAGATCACGGCGCGCGGCAAGCGCGGCGCCTCGGCGGCGCAGGCCGCGGAGCAGTTCGAGCCGATCCGCCTGCGGCTGGGCACGCTGTACAACGAGAACGCGAACTACGAGTCCTTCCTGGTGCTCGCGCTGATCCCGTCCATGCTGCAGATCTTCGTGGCGCTCGCGGCCATCACCGCGGTCGGCCGCGAGCTGCGCGCGGGCAGCGTGCCGCAGTGGCTGGAGAGCGCGGGAGGCCGCTGGGGCACGGCGGTGGCCGGCAAGCTGGTGATCCCCGCGCTGGCTTTTGCCGTGCAGGCGGTGTTGTTCGTGGTGTTTTTCGGCTTCGTGCGCGGGTGGGCGATCGAAGGCAGCGGCGCGATGATCGTCGTCGGCCTGTGGCTGCTGATCGCCGCCTACCTCGGTCTGGGCCTGCTCATGATCGCGGTCACCCTCACGCTGCGCAACGCCTTGTCGGCGGCGGCCTTCGTCACCGCGCCGGCCTTTGCCTTCTCGGGCCAGGGCTATCCCCTGAGCGCCATGCCGCCGCTGGCGCGCGCCTGGGCCGAAGCGCTGCCCCTGACCCACTACCTGCAGCTGCAGGGCAAACACTGGCTGGCCGGCGCGCCCTGGACCTATGGCGTGGGCGATGCCCTGGTCCTGCTCGGCTTTGCGGTGGTGGCCGGCGGCGCCGGGCTGCTGATCCTGAAGCAGCGGGCGGGCCAGCCCTCGGCCTGGGGGCGCACATGAGCGGCCATCCATCGCCGGGGCCCGCCAGCCTGATCGGCAGTTTCGTGGCGACCTGGCGCGCCATGCTCGGCGATGTCGGCGCCATCATGCTGCTGTTCGTGGGCGGCATCGTCTACTCGTTTTTCTATCCGCTGCCTTATTCGCGCGAGAGCGTGCAGCAGGTGCCGGTCGCGGTGGTCGACCAGGACCTCAGCGCGATCTCCCGCCAGATCACCCGTTACGTCGCGGCGCACCCCGCCGTGGACATTCGACGGGTCACGCCCGACCTTCGCGAAGCGCAGGACCTGCTCTGGAAGAACGAGATCGCCGGTGTGCTGATGATCCCGCCCGGGCTGGAGAGCAAGGTCCTGAGCGGTCGCCGGGCGGAGGTCGACATCAGCGGCAACGGCGTGTACATGATGATGAACAAGGTGGCGCTCAACGGCCTGGCCGAGGCCGTGGGCACGGTCTCGGCCGGCATCGAACTCAAGCGGCTGGCGGCCAGCACGCCCTCGGCCGCCCAGGCCATGGCCCAGCGGCAACCGGTCAACGTCAATGCGGTGGCTCTTTTCAACGTGCGCGAAGGCTATGGCGCCTACATCGTGCCTGGTGTGGCGGTGCTGATCATCCAGCAGACGCTGCTGCTGGCGATCACGCTGCTGTTCGGCACCTGGCGCGAGCGCGGCGCCTTCCCGGTCCGACGCAGCAGCGCCGCCTACTTCGGCATGCTGCTGGCCTTCGCCACCGTGGCCTTTGCCAACAGCCTGTACTTTTTCGGCTTCGTGCTGTGGTGGCAGGACTACCCCCGGGCGGGCAATTTCGGCGGCCTGCTGCTGTTCGCGGCCCTGTTCGCGCTCTGTGTCGCGGCGCTGGGCATGCTGCTGGGCAGCCTCTTTCGCACGCGCGAGCGCAGCGTGCAACTGCTGCTGTGCACGGCCTTGCCGTTCATGTTCCTCACCGGCCTGTCGTGGCCGGTGGAAGCCCTGCCACCGGCGTTGCAGGCCTTGCGCTGGCTCGTGCCCTCGACCGCTGGCGTGCAGGGCTTCATCGCGCTGAACCAGCTGGGCGCGGGCCTGGCCCAGGTGGCGGCGGAGGCCGCCGCGCTGGCCGCCGTGTGCCTGGTGTCGACGGCGGCGGGCCTGTGGCGCTGGCGCGCCGAGGACCGTTTGGTATCTTCCAAGGTCTGAACCGACGGCCCGCTCCGCGTGCCGGTCACCTTGAAAGGAGCTTTCGCGTGAGCACACCCGCCACCCCGCGCCACATCCTGCTGGCCACCGACCTGAGCAGCCGCAGCGACCGCGCCCTGGACCGCGCCGTGCGCCTGGCGCGCGAGTGGGACGCGCGCCTGGTCGCGCTGACGGTGGTCGAGCCCGAGCCGGCCGAGGCGCCCACCTCGGTGCTGTCGCGCGCATCGGGCCTGAGCGGCGGCACCGCGCGCCGGGCGATGGTGGAGCAGCGGCTGCGCGCCGACCTCGCGGGCGAGGACGGTGACCTGCCGCTGGTGCCCCGGGTGGAGCAGGGCGCCGTGACCGACACCGTGCTCACCGTTGCGCACGGCCGAGGGCAGTGGCCTGATCGTGACCGGTGTGGCGCGCAACGAGGCGCTCAGCCGCGTGGTGCTGGGCTCGACGGTGGATGCCCTGGCGCGCCGCTCGCCCGTGCCTTTGCTCGTGGTGCGCAACCGGCCGCGCGCGACCTACAGCCACGTGATCGTGGCCAGCGATTTTTCGCCCGCGTCGCGCCACACCCTGCGCACCGCCGCCGCGCTCTTTCCCCAGGCGGAGCTCACGCTGTTCCACGCGTTCGACAACCCGTACCCCGCGATCGGCGGCGTGGACACCACCAAGGTGCGCGCCGACGGCCTGGCCCAGGCCGAACGCGAGGCCGAGGCCTTCATCCAGTCGTGCGAACTGCCCGGCGATGTGGGCCTGCGCCTGCGCACCTGGCTGGAGCATGGCGACACGGGCCTGCTGCTGCACGCCCATGGGCTGGCGCACCCGGCGGACCTGGTGGTGCTGGGCACGCAGCAGCGCCGTGGAGTGCTCGGCCTGCTGCTGGGCAGCGTGGCGCAGCGCGTGCTGGAAATGGCCGAAAACGACGTGCTGGTGGTGCCACCAGAGGCCGCCTGAGTCCAGCGGCTCCGACGAACGGGCCCGTCTGGGGCGTCAGGACAACAGTTCGGGGCGTCCGGGTGGACCGGCCCGATACCGATATTTACACTGGTGGTGTCTGAACTTTCCGCGCGCGGTGCTGTCCATTCTGCGCCCCCACCACTCCCTGACCGCCTTGCACCCATTGCCCCACCGTTCATTGCGCTTCTCGCTGCCGCTGCAACTGGCCCTGGCCGGTGCGCTGGGCATCGGCTCCCTGGCCATCGCGCAGGCCGAAACACCCCCGCCTTCCCTGGCCCCGGCGACCCAGCAGCTGGCGGTGGCCGCGCCCGCGAGCCCGACCGTGGTGGTTCCCCCGGTCGCCCAGCAGTTGGCGGCGATCGACCCGCGCTGGAGTTCGAGTTTCGAGGCCTTCGCCGCCGCCGACCTGAAGCAGGCGCCGCAACCGGGCGGCGTGGTCTTCGTGGGCAGTTCGTCGATCCGCCTTTGGAACGACCTGGAGACCAGCTTTGCCGACCAGCCCGTGGTCATCAAGCGCGGTTTCGGTGGCTCGCAGCTGCTCGACTGTGTGAAGCTGGTGAACCGGCTGGTGCTGCCCTACAAGCCCCGCATGGTGGTGGTGTACGCGGGCGAGAACGACCTGTCCGAAGGCGCCACGCCGCGCGACGTGCTGGAGCGTTTCACGGCCTTCGTGCGCGCGGTCAAGGCCGAGCTGCCCGAGAGCCGCATCGCCTTCGTCTCCATCAAGCCCAGCCCGTCGCGCGCGGGCCTGATGGCGTCGGTGCGCGAGACCAATGAGCTCATCAAGGCCTACAGCGTGACCGAGCCGCAGCTGGACTTCATCGATGTGTTCTCTTCCATGCTCGGCACCGACGGCCAGCCCCGCCCGGAGCTGTTCCTGGGCGACCGCCTGCACCTCAATGCCGAAGGTTATGCGCTGTGGCAGCGCATCATCGCCCTGCACCTGAAGGGCTGACGAGGCGGGCCGCGTTTTTCGCGGCGCGGCGATCCCGGCCGAGCGACACGCGGGCCACCACCCACAAGGCGTAGAAGCCCACGAACAGGATCAGCAGGTCCACCGACCAGGGCCTGGCGGGGTTCGTGGCGCCGAACACGGCCAGCGCCAGCAGGGCCACCACCAGGTGGGCGCAGAACACCGGCAAGGCCGCCTTGCCCAGGGTTTCCAGGGGCCGCCAGCGCGGCAGGTGCCGCTTGAGCCAGGGGCCGAAATGCATCACCAGCACCAGCAGGGCCAGCAGGTTGATCAGGCGCAATGGGCCGAGGTGCCATTTGTCGAACATCAGGTTGACCACCGAGCCATCGGGCATCGGCGTCTGTCCCACGGCGTGGCGCCAGAGGAAGGCGCAGGCCGCCAGGGCCAGGGCGGTGCGCACCATCCAGCGCGGAAAGCGCGTGGGGGTGTGGTCCGGGCGGCTGTGCTCGGTGCCCATCCACAGGCCCATGGTCCACAGGAACTGCCAGGCGAAGATTTCGAAGGCACCCATGTCGCGGTAGCGCACCGGCATGTCGAACCAGCCGAAGACCATCTGGTAGAGCGCCGGGCCCAGGCCGAACTGGGCGCCGAACCACAGCGCGAGGCTCAGCGCCATCACCGCGCGCCAGCCGTGCTCCCGACCGTGCAGCAGCACCAGCGGGCTGAGCAGCATGAAGACGATGTAGATCGGCAGGATGTCCAGCAGCGCCGGGCTGTACAGCAGCAGGCCGGCGCTCAGGGTGGCGACCACCGGCCGCTCCAGGAAGAAGGCGAGCAGGTCGGTCACGGCCCCTTCGCGCAGCGCCAGGCCCAGGCCGGCGATGGCGGTGAAGGCGAACAGCACCAGGGCCAGCTGGCAGGCGTAGAGCTTGAGCGCGCGATTGAAGAAGGCGTTTTTCATCGCCTGCGCGCCCTGCGTGTCGGCCTTGGTGGAATACACACGGCCGGCCATGTAGGCCGACAGCAGCACGAAGCCTTCGGCGGCCGACACATAGCCGAGCGGCTGACCCAACGGGTCCGCGAGCTTCGTGGGCAGGTGGGTGAGGGTCATCAGCACGAGCATCAAGCCGCGCATGGCGTCCAGTTCCCACTGGCGATCGTCCTGGCTCATGGCGGTGGTGCGGGGGCAGGTGGCGTGCCTGCCAGGTGACTCGATCCCTGATCGGGGCCGCAAAGCCTCGCAAAGTTCCCCGGTATGGGGAGGCGCGTCACTGCGCCTGGGAACGCGCGCGCCAGAACACGCCGGGTCGCCGGCCGGCGCGCTCGCGCGCCTCCACCAGCATGCGCACCGCGAACAGGCCCGCGAACGCGGCCAGCAGCAGAGCGACGTCCGTGGTCCAGGGGCGCACCACCTGGGTCGAACCGAAGAAGGCGAGGGTGAACAGCGCGATCACGATGTGGGCGCAGAAGACCGACAGGGAGTGCCGCCCCAGCAGCTCCAGCGCGTGCGGGCGCGGCAGCACGCGCACCAGCCAGGGGCCGGCGGCCATGAGCAGCACGAAGACGCTGGCGAAGTTCAGCACGCGCATGGGCCCGAGCGACCATTTGTCGAGCAGCAGGCCCACGGCGGGCAGCCAGGGCAGCGGGTCCTGGCCCGCGATGTGGCGCCACGCCAGCATGGCCCCGGCGTACACGGCCGCCGGCGCCAGCACCCAGCCCGGCAGGCGCGGCCAGGGCTGTTCGCGCGCGCCCAGCCACAGGCCCGCGACCCACAGGGCCTGCCAGGCCAGCCAGTGGAAGGCGCCCATGTCCTTGTACGGGATGGGCAGGCCGGTCAGCGCCACGACCAGGTCGTGCACGCCCCGGCCCAGGCCCCACTGTTCGCCCAGCCAGAGCAGGCCGCTGACGGCCAGCACGCCGAGCCAGCCGTGTCGCAGGCCGCGGCGCAGCAGCCAGGGGCTGGCCAGCATCATGAAGATGTAGAGCGGCAGGATGTCCAGCAGCGGCGGGTTGTGCAGCAGCAAGGCGGCACCGACCACGGCGGCCTGCGGGTCGATGAAGAAAAATTCGAGCAGGCCGGTGACGCCGCCCTGCCGGTTGAACACCCCGAGCCAGGCGATGAGGGTGAAGGCCAGCAGCAGCAGGCCCAGCTGGCAGAGGTAGAGCTTGAGCGCCCGTTCATGGAAGGCGGCCTGCATGGCGGGCAGGCCATCGCGCCGGGCGCGGCGGCCGTAGACGCGGCCGGCCATGAAGGCCGAGAGGAACACGAAACCCTCGGCCGCCGAGACAAAGCCGAACGGCTGGCCCGATGGCAACGAGTACATCGTCGGCATGTGGGTCAGCGTCATCAGGACGAGCATCAAGCCCCGCAGGGCGTCGAGCTCCCAGCGGCGTTGCGGGGCGTGTGGCATCAGGGAAAACCAGTAGAACCCGCGATCATGCCAGAGGGGCGCTGCGGCGGGCCCGCCAGGCCTGCAGAAAACCCCAGGACAGGCCGAGCACGGCCGCCAGCAGCGAGGCCAGCAGCACGCCCAGCTTGGCGGCGCCGAGCAACTGGGCATCGTCGAAGGCCAGCGTGGCGATGAAGATGGACATGGTGAAGCCAATGCCCGCCAGCAGGCCGACCAGGCCAACGCCGGACCAGGTCACGCCGTCGGGCAGGCGGCACAGGCCCAGGCGCACGGCCAGCCAGCTGGCGCCGAGCACGCCGAGCGGCTTGCCGAGCACCAGGGCCAGCACCACGCCCAGGGTGACGGCTTGCGCGCTGCCGGAGGCGAGGTCCACGCCGTCGAGCGTCACGCCCGCATTGCGCAGGGCGAACAGGGGCATCACAGCGTAGGCCACCCAAGGGTGCAGCGCCCTTTGCACGCGGGTCACCGGGGCCTCGCCGCGCAGGCGCACCGGCAGCACGGGTGTCATGAGGCCCAGCACCACGCCCGCCAGCGTGGGGTGCGCGCCGGTCTGCAGCAGGCCCAGCCAGAGCACGGCGCCGGGCACGACGTAGGCCCAGGCCGAGCCGATGCCGATGCGCTGCAGGCCCAGCACCATGAAGATGCCCAGGCCGGCCACCAACAGGCCGCTGAAGTCCAGCCCGCCCGAATAGAAGACCGCGATGATGAGCACCGCCACGATGTCGTCGATGATGGCCAGGGCCAGCAGCAGCACGCGCACGTTGCCTGGAATGGAGCGGCCGAGCAGGGCCAGCACGCCGACGGCGAACGCGATGTCGGTGGCGGTGGGCACGGCCCAGCCGCGCAGCGTGGTGGGGTCGGTGTTCAACGCGACATAGATCAGCGCTGGCACCAGCACCCCGCCCAGCGCGGCGGCCAGGGGCAGGGCGGCGAGCGGGAGGCTGGCGAGCGCGCCTTCGTGGATCTCGCGCCGGATCTCCATGCCCACGACCAGGAAGAACACCGCCATCAGGGCATCGTTGATCCAGAAGTGCAGCGATTGCACCGACACGTAGGGGCCGATGCCGAAGGTCAGGGGCGCATGCCAGAGCGCGTGGTAGCTGGCGGCGGCGGGCGAGTTGGCCCAGATCAGGGCGATGGCCGCCGCGAGCAGCAACACGACACCACTGACGGCTTCGATGTGGAGAAAACGGGAGAGGGCGGCGAATGCGCGGTCGGCAACAAGTTGGGCGCGCGGCAGGGTCTGCCGGGAAGGGGCTCGATTCATGGACGTATCAACTCCGCGCGGCGGCCCGACCAGCGCTTGAACCTGTTTCGCTGCGACAGGCAGCGCGAACACCCAGCCCTGTATTTTACCCGATGGGGTATGGGCCCTGGCCTACACTCGCCGCATGCCCGACACGCCCGTTTTCGACGACGCCCGCTTCATGCGCCTGGCGCTGGCCGAAGCCCAAGCCGCGGCCCAGGCCGGTGAGGTGCCGGTGGGGGCGGTGGTGGTGAAGGACGGCCGCGTGATCGCCACCGGCCGCAACGCCCCCATCGACGGCCACGACCCTACCGCGCACGCCGAAATCGTCGCCTTGCGCGCCGCCGCGCAGGCGCTGGGCAACTACCGGCTCGATGGCTGTTCGCTCTACGTGACGCTGGAGCCGTGCGCCATGTGCAGCGGTGCCATGCTGCACGCGCGCCTGGCCCGCGTGGTGTTCGGCGCGACCGATCCCAAGACCGGCGCGGCGGGCTCGGTGCTCGATCTGTTCGGGCATGCCCGGATCAACCACCAGACCATCGTGCAAGGCGGTGTGCTGGCCGAGGAAGGCGCGCAACTGTTGCGCGGTTTTTTCAAGGAGCGCCGAGTGAACCTCCACCCCCTGCGCGACGATGCCCTGCGCACGCCCGACGAGCGTTTTCAGAACCTGCCGGGCTACCCCTGGGCGCCGCAGTATGTGAGCGATCTGCCCGCGCTCGGTGGCCTGCGCCTGCACTATCTCGACGAAGGGCCGAAGGACGCGCCGATGACTTGGCTCTGCCTGCACGGCAACCCGGCCTGGAGCTACCTCTACCGCCACATGATCCCGGCGTTCCTGGCCAGCGGTGCGCGCGTGGTCGCGCCCGACCTGATCGGTTTCGGCCGCAGCGACAAGCCCAAGAAGGACGGCGCGCACTCGTTCACCTGGCACCGCCAGGTGCTGCTGGAATTCGTCGAGCGCCTCGACTTGCACAACGTGGTGCTGGTGGTGCAGGACTGGGGCGGGCTGCTGGGCCTGACCCTGCCCATGGCCGCGCCGCGGCGCTACCGGGGGCTGCTGGTGATGAACACCACACTGGCCACCGGCGAGGTGCCGCTGTCGCCCGGCTTCGTGGCCTGGCGCAACATGTGCGCGCAGAACCCCGAGTTCGACGTGGCGCGCCTGTTCGCGCGCGGCAACCCGCAGATGAGCGCGCAAGAGTGCGCGGCCTACAACGCGCCGTTCCCCGACCGGGGCCACCGCGCCGCGCTGCGCGCCTTCCCTCCCATGGTGCCCGAGCACGCCGACGACGAGGGCGCGGCCCTCAGCCGGCAGGCGAGGGACTTCTGGTCCACCGAATGGCAGGGGCAGAGCCTGATGGCCATCGGCCTGCAGGACCCGGTGCTGGGCGAGCCCGTCATGCAGGCCCTGCACGCGCAGATCCGCCATTGCCCCGAACCCCTTCGGCTGCCGCAGGCCGGTCACTTTGTGCAGGAGCATGGCCTGTCCATCGCCCAGGCCGCGGTGCGCCATTTCGCGGCGGCCGCACCCGGATAATCGAGCCCTTTTTCGCCCAACACCATGAGCCACGGTCATACGCACACGCCCGCCTGCAGCCCCGATTGCAACCACAGCCACCACCACGGCACCAAGCACATCTACATCTACTCGCCCTCCAGCGCGGTGCGCGACAAGGCCGCGTTCCGCCGTGGCGTTGCGCGGCTCAAGGCGCTGGGCCACGAGGTCGAGATCGACGAGGCGGCGCTGAGCAGCCACATGCGCTTCGCGGGCGACGACGCCACGCGCCTGGCCGCCATCGAGCGCGCCACCGCCAGCGGCGCGAACGTGGCGCTGATTTCGCGCGGGGGGTATGGGCTCACGCGCATCGTGGGCGACCTGCCTTTCAAGAAGATCGCCAAGGCGATCGAGCGCGGCACCCAGTTCGTGGGCCTGAGCGACTTCACGGCGCTGCAGATGGCGGTGCTGGCCAAGACTGGTGCCGTCACCTGGGGCGGCCCGGCACTGGGCGAGGACTTCGGCGCCGAAGTGCCGGACGACATCATGGAAGCCTGCTTCGACGACCTGCTCGTGGGCCACGGTGAAGGCTCGGGCTGGCGGCTGCCGGTGTCGGACGCGAAGGCGGCCCCGCGCAAGGACGGCGAGGCAGCGCCGGTGTTCCGGCTGCGCGGCGCCACGCTGTGGGGCGGCAACCTCAACGTGATCTGCGCGCTCGTGGGCACGCCTTACCTGCCTCAGGTCAAAGGCGGCATCCTGTTCCTGGAGGACGCGAACGAACACCCGTACCGCATCGAGCGCCAACTCACGCAGTTGCTCAACGCGGGGATCATCGGCCAGCAGAAGGCGGTGCTGATGGGCTCGTTCAACCGCTTCAAGCTGGTGCCGGGTTACGACCGAGGCTTCAAGCTGCAGACGGTGATCGACTGGATGCGCACGCGCACGAAGACGCCGGTGTTCACGGGCCTGCCCTTCGGGCACGTGCCGACCAAGGTGTTGCTGCCCGTGGGGCGCAAGGTGGATCTGATGGTGGAAGGGCGCGATGCCCTGATCTACTGGGGCTGAAGGCCTTGCGGGGAGATCAGGACCTGCGCGAGCGGCCAGCGTCGATCAGGCTCTTGGGCACCAGGCCCTGGAACACCGGCGAGAGGCTTTGCACGCGGTGCACCGCGAGCGCCTCGCCGTGCAACTGGCTCAGCACGGCCACCATCTCGGCGCGTGCGAACCACAGGGCGTGAGCATCGTGCAGGTACTTCAGCTTGCGCGTGAGCTGTGGGTTGGCCTTGGCGCCTTCTTCGCCCAGCACCGCGAGCATGGCTTCGCGCACCGGCTCCAGGGACTCGGGCGAGTCCTTGCGCGTCTCGGGGCTGAGAAGGGCGGAAATGCTGTTGCGGATACCGGGTTTGAACCAGCGCATGGAAGTGGCCTCAACGACTTTGTACTAATTGGATACAGGATACGTCGCGAGCGCGGGGATGTGCAATCGGGAATGTTTGACAACACTCAAAAAACAACAAATAAATCATATGTTTATCGTCGGTTTTTGATTGACTCCATGAGGTGTGTAATACCTTCTTACGCATTCGTTAACAATTTGCATCGACGTAGCGCCATCGAGCAGGCCGGGTCGGGTGCACTTTTTTTCAACCGCCAGGGCCCGCTTTCGAGGGCTCGAAACGGCGGTTTTCCGACACGCCTTCATACATTGGGTGGTGTGTTGTAATCCAGCCGATATGTCTTCTCTCCTATGGCCGAACTGACAATTGCTTTCGTGGATCTGACGGGTAGCGTCTCGGTGTTTGAAACACTGGGCAACGACCGCGCCACCAAGGCCGTCACCAAGCTGACCCAGTGGATTGGCTCCATGGGCGTGGAGAACGGGGGCACGGTGGTCAAGATGCTGGGCGACGGCGTGCTGATGTCGTTCGCCAACAACCGCAACGCGGTCGATGCGATGGTGCTGATCCAGCAGGAGCACGCCAAGCGCGTCATGCAGTGGCCCGACCGCCTCAAGCTCATGATGCAGATCGGCATGGCGCGCGGCCAGGTCGTGGTGGTCGATGGCGATTGTTTCGGCGACGCGGTCAATGTGGCCTCGCGCCTGAGCGACCTGGCCGGCCCCGAACAGATCATGCCACCGACACCGTGATCCGCAAACTCGGCCCCCGCCATGGCGTGCGCAGCCGCAGCCTGGGGCCGATGCGCATCAAGGGCCGGGTGGAGCCCTGCGAGGTGTTCCGCGTCGAGTGGCAGCCCGAGATGCTGTCCGAGTTCCTCACGCTGCCGGCCGACCTGCACGCCCTGAGTCCGATGAAGGAGTCCGTGTTCGGAGGCTTCGAGCTGGCCTGGCTCGACACCACGCAGGCCTTCAGCCTGACCGACCTGCCGATGAAGATCGGCCGCGTGCCGGAGGCCGATTTCGTGGTGAGCGACCCGCGCGTCTCGCGCATGCACGCCAGCATCGACATCCGCTCGGGCAACTACGTGCTCGAAGACATCAGCAGCTACGGCACCTGGGTGCGTTTCGGCGCGGGCGACAACGTGATCGCCCTGCGGCGCCAGGAGTGCCTGCTGCACAGC
The DNA here is from genome assembly GCF_042697355.1 of Hydrogenophaga sp. UC242_50. NCBI lineage: Bacteria > Pseudomonadati > Pseudomonadota > Betaproteobacteria > Burkholderiales > Comamonadaceae > Hydrogenophaga > Hydrogenophaga sp. UC242_50. The sequence goes on along the minus strand of NZ_CP170553.1, from coordinate 3,522,126 downwards.
GACGGCGAGATCGCCATGGGCGCGCCCTTCAGCGATTTCAGCGCGCCCACGGTGCGCTTCCGGCTGGTCGACGGCCAGATGTCGATCGGGCCGATCGGCATCGAGAAATAAGCAGGCGCGGCAGGGAAGGCCGCAAGGCGGCGCACGGGACACCCGCGTGCCGTCGGGATCACAACAATGAGTGGGGACATTTCGTGCGCTGGATCAAACGACTCTTTGCCTTGCTGTCGCTGCTGGTGGTGCTCGCCGCCGCGCTGGCCGCCTTCTATGCCTGGCGCAGCCTGCCGAAAACCGAGGGCAGCCTCAACCTGGGTGGGCTGTCCGCGCCGGTGAAGGTGCACCGCGACGCGAGCGACGTCACGCACATCCTGGCCGGCAAGCCGCACGACGCCTGGATTGCCATGGGCTACGTGCACGCGCAGGAGCGCGGCTGGCAACTGGAATTCAACCGCCGCATCATGCGCGGCACCTTGTCCGAGGTGCTGGGCCCGACCACGCTGGAGACCGACAAGCTCATGCGCACGCTGGGCATCCGGCAGGCCGCGCGCCAGCAACTGGAAACCCTGCCAGCCGAGGCCCGCGAAGCCCTGCAGGCCTACAGCGACGGCGTGAACGCCTTCTTCGCCCACAGCGAACAACTGCCTTCGCCCGAGTTCCTGCTGCTGGGCATCAGCCCGCGCGAAGAAGCGGCCGCGGGGCGCTACTGGGACCCGGTCGACTGCGTGGCCTGGTCGCTCATGATGGCGCTGGACCTGGGCGGCAACTGGGGCAACGAGTTCGCCCGGTTCACCGCGCTGGAGGCGATCGACACCCAGGCCCTGTGGGAGCTGTTCCCGCCGTACCCGGGCGAGCAGCCAGCGGCCACGGCCGACCTCGCCAAGCTCTACCGCGAACTAGGCGTCTACCGGGGCAAGCCGGTCACGACCTCGAAGGCCGAGGTGCCGGCCGCGTCCGGCATCGTCGCCTCGGCGCGCGGGCAGATCGGCGCGGACCTGCAGCGCTGGGCCGACGAGCTGGGCAACATCGAGGGCAAGGGCTCGAACAACTGGGTGGTCAACGGCTCGCGCACCGCCTCGGGCATGCCCTTGCTGCGCAACGACCCGCACCTGGGCCTGAGCGCGCCCGCCATCTGGTACTTCGCGCGGCTGCAGGCGCCCGATGCCGACGGCATCAAGGGCATGGACGTGATGGGCGCCACGCTGCCCGGCACGCCCTTCGTGGTGCTCGGCCGCACGCAGCAGGTGGCCTGGGGTTTCACCAACACCGGCCCGGATGTGCAGGACCTCTACCTCGAGCAGATCAACCCCGCCAACCCCGCGCAGTACCGCGTGCCGTCCCCCTCCGGGGAACCGGCCTGGGCCAACTTCGGCCTGCGCATGGAGACCATCCGGGTCAAGGGACAGCCCGACGTGAGCCACATGGTGCGCAGCACCCGCCACGGCCCGGTGCTGAGCGATGCGCAGGCGCGCCATGGCGAGGTGATGGACACCAGCCGCTTCGTGCTCGCGCTGCGCTGGACCGCGCTGGACGCCGACAACCGCAACGTGGTCGCCACCCTGGAGTCGAACCGCGCGCAATCGGTCGACGAACTCCAGAAGGCGTTCCGCGATTTCCATTCACCGATGCAGAGCGTGGTGATGGCCGACCGCACGGGGCGCATCGCCTACAAGGCCGCGGGCCGCGTGCCCCTGCGCGCGCCGGAGAACGACATCCGCGGCGTCGCACCGGCGCCGGGCTGGGACTTGCGCTACGACTGGGCCGGCTGGCTGCCCTACGAAGAGACGCCGCAGGACGATGGCGCGCGCGGCTGGATCGCCACCGCCAACCAGCGCATCCACGCCGCGGACTACCCGCATTTCCTGACCCAGGACTGGGCCGCGCCCTACCGCCAGGAGCGCATCGAAGCGATGCTGGCGCAGACCCCGAAGCACACGCTGGACTCGTTCCGCGCCATGCACGCCGACCAGCAATCGGCCGCCACGGTGCGCCTGCTGCCGTTCCTGCAGAAAGCCGCGTCGGACCACCCGCTGGCGGCGGCCGCGCAGGCCGCGCTGCGCGATTTCAAGGGCGAGATGCGCGCCGATGCCGCCGCGCCGCTGATCTACAGCGCCTGGGTTGATGCCTTCACGCGCCGCGTGGTGGGCGAGCGCGTGGGCCAGGCGCGCTTCGAAGGCATGTACGGCAAGCGCCTGTTCCGCAACGCGGTGGAAGGCATTCTGGAGCGCGACGACGCGAGCTGGTGCGGCGCGGCGGGTTGCGCGGCGGCCAGCGGCCTGGCCCTGACGGACGCCTTGAACAAGCTGCAGGCCGTGCACGGCAGCGACGTGGCCGCCTGGCGCTGGGGCGATGCCCACCCGGCGATCTCGGCCCACCGCCCGTTCGGCAACGTGAAGCCGCTGGCGGCGCTCTTCGACGTGCGCACGCCCACAGGGGGCGATCCCTTCACCGTCAACGTGGGGCAGTACCACCTGGACAAGGCCGATGCACCCTATGCCAACCGCCATGCGGCCAGCCTGCGCGCGGTCTACGATCTCGCGGACCTGGACAACTCGCGCTTCATCTACCAGACCGGGCAGAGCGGCAACGTGTTCTCGGGCCGCTACCGCGACATGAGCGACACCTGGGTGGCGGTGCAGTACCGCGTGCTGACGATGAAGCCGGCGCAGTGGCGCAGCACGCTGGAACTGCGGCCACCGGCCGCGCCCTGAGCCTCTTACTTCAGGTTGCCCGAGAGGAACTGCGCGAGCCGTTCGCTCTTGGGCCGGGCCAGCACCTCCTTGGGCACGCCCTGTTCCTCGATGCAGCCCTTGTGCAGAAAGATGAGGTGCGAGGACACCTCGCGCGCGAAGCCCATTTCGTGCGTCACCACCACCATGGTGCGGCCTTCCTCGGCCAGCAGCTTCATCACGCGCAGCACCTCGCCCACGAGTTCGGGGTCGAGCGCGCTGGTGGGTTCGTCGAACAGCATCACGTCCGGCTCCACCGCAAGCGCGCGGGCGATCGCCACGCGCTGCTGCTGCGCCACCGCTCATGTGCGAGGGGTAGCGGTCTTCCACGCCTTTGAGGCCCACGCGCTCCAGGTAGCGGCGCGCGGTCTCCACCGCTTTTTCTTTCGGGATGCCCAGCACGTTGACCGGCGCCTCGATGATGTTCTGCAACACCGTCATGTGGGCCCAGAGGTTGAAGTGCTGGAACACCATGGCCAGCTTGGTGCGCAGGCGCTGCAGCTGCGCGGCGTTGACCGCGCGCAGTTCGCCGTGGCGGTCGGCCTTGAGCTGCAGCTCTTCACCACCGAGCACGATGCGCCCGCTGTTGGGGTGCTCCAGCAGGTTGATGCAGCGCAGCAGCGTGCTCTTGCCCGAGCCCGAGCTGCCGATCAGGCTGATCACGTCGCCCGCATTGGCTTGCAGGGAGACGCCCTTGAGCACTTCGTTGGCGCCGAAGCGCTTGTGGATGTCCTGCACCTCCAGAAGAGGGCGGCCGGGCGTTCGGTTGGCGGTGGGTTCTGCAGTCATGTTCGATGCCCGATGAAAAGAAAAACTCAGGCGCCCAGCAGGTCGCCCGAGCGGAACGGCGTCTCGCCAGCGATCTTGCCGACCTCGCCGCCCGAAACCACATAACGTTCGCGCACGGCGGCGTACAGCACACCGGCCACCTCGGCGCGCACTTCGTGCACGCGCGCGGCCGCCGGGGCGGTGGGGTCGATGACCTCGGCCACCACGTCGCCCACCGCCAGGGTGGCGCCGGGCTGCACGAGAAAGACCAGCACACCGGGCACGGGCGAGCGCAGCGTCTGCGAACCCGCCAGCGGCGTGGGCTGGCAGGCCAGGGGCGGCAGCGTCGCCGGTGCGCCGGCATGCAGGACACCAGCGTGCGCCAGGAAGGCGAGGATGGCTTGCGCATCCTGGCGCGCGTGGTCGTGCGAGACATCCGCTTCGCCGCGCAGCTCCACCGTCGTGCTCGCGCAGGCCTGGGGCAGGGGAGCTTTGACGCCCGCGGCTTGCAAGGCGGCGGCCAGTTGCCACCAGAGACCGGAGAGGCGTTCGTCGAACGGCCCGCCGCCCGACTCTTTCGCCAGCAGCACGGCCTGGCAGCCCAGCAGGCGCGCCAGCGGTTCGAAGGGCGGCCAGCAGGCCTCCTCGCTGTACAGGTGCATGACGGCTTCGGTGTCGCAATGCAGGTCGAGCACCAGGTCGGCGTCGTGCGAGAGCAGCAGCAGCTGCCGGCGCTGGCTGTCGAGTTCGCTGGTCGCTTGCCACTGGTTCAGCCACTGGCCGACCAGCTGGCGCACGGTGCGCACATTGGCCTTCGCGTCCGCGCCCATGCGGGGGATGGCGTCGGTCAGCACGGCGGCGGCCATGTCGGGATAGTGCCGGTTGAAGTTCTGCGCGGTGTCGAACTCGAAGCGGCCCAGGGGCCGATGGTTCAGCCGCTGGCTCAGGCCGATCGGGTTGGCCGCCGGCACCAGAATCACCTCTCCCCGCAGCGGCCCGGCCTTCTCGGCGGCTTCCAGCTGCTGGCGCAGGTGGTGGGCGACCAGCATGCCGGGCAGTTCCTCGGCGTGCAGGCTGGCCTGGATGTAGACCTTGGGCCGGGCACCGGGCGTGCCGAAGTGGAACCCCACAAGGGTCTTCTGGCTGCCCAGGCTGGGGCTCAGCAGGGGGTACTCGATGCGTTGCATGGGGCGGCCTGGTTCTCGGCGCTCAATGCCCGCGCGGGGCCAGATGGGCCAGGAAACGCCTTTCGGCCAGCTTGAACATGCCCACCAGGCTGAACGTGATGGTGAGGTAGATCGCGGCCGCGAAGATGTAGGCCTCGAACGGCAGGTAGTAGTCGGAATAGATGCGGCTGGCGGCGGCGGTCACGTCCAGCATGGCCGGCACCGTGCTGGCCAGGCTGGTGGCGTGCAGCATCATCACCACCTCGTTGCTGTAGGCGGGCAGCGTGCGGCGCATGGCGCTGGGCAGGACGATGCGGCGCATCGCCATGGCCGGGCTCATGCCCATGGCCTGGGCGGCCTCGATCTCGCCCGCGGCGGTTTCGCGGATGGCGCCCGCCAGCATCTCGGCGGTGTAGCCCGCCGTGTTCAGGCTGAAGGCCAGCAGGGCGCAGAAGAACGGTTCCTTGAAATGCGTCCAGGGCCAGACGTCGTTCCAGCGCGCCTGGATCCAGTCCAGCTGCGCCAGGCCGTAGTAGATGAGGTAGAGCTGGATCAGCAGCGGCGTCCCGCGGATCACATAGGTGTAGGCGCCGACGACCCAGCGCAGCGGCGCGATGGAACTGGTGAGGGCCAGCGCGAACAGCAGGGCGAGCACCGCGCCCACGCCCAGCGAGGACAGCAGCAGCCACAAGGTGGTGATCAGGCCCTCGCCGTACATGGCGAGGTTGGCGGGCTGGAAGATGACTTCCCACTTCATGTGCGGGTGTCCATCAGGTGTGGGCGCGTTTCACGCCGAGGCTGAAGCGCCGTTCCAGCCGGCGCAGCGCCCAGAGCGACACCGAGGTGTAGATCAGGAACAGCGCGGCGGCGAACAGGAAGAAGGTGAAGGGCTCGCGGGTGGCCGCGCTGGCCTGCTTGGCCAGGTAGGTCATTTCCTTCAGGCCGATCAGGCTGATCAGCGCGGTGGCCTTGATCAGCACCAGCCAGTTGTTGGTGAAGCCGGGCAGGGCGTAGCGCACCATCTGCGGCGCGGTGATGCGCAGGAAGGTGCGCACCGGCCCCATGCCGAAGGCCCAGGCGGCTTCCATCTGGCCCTTCGGAATCGAAAGGATGGCGCCCCGGAAGGTCTCGGTCATGTAGGCGCCGTAGATGAACCCGATGGTGAGCACACCGGCGAGGAAGGGATTGATGTCCACCGACCCCTTGCTGCCCGACGCAGCCAGCAGGTGGTTGAGACCGATGGTGCCGCCGTAGAAGATCAGCAGCATCAGCACCAGCTCGGGGATGCCCCGAACCAGCGTGGTGTAGACGGTGGCCAGCCCCACCAGGAGGGGGCGGCCGGAGAGCTTCGCCACCGCGCCCAGCAGGCCCAGCAGGATGCCACCAGCAAGGCGGCCAGGGAAACGCCCACCGTGAGGAGGGCGCCCTGCAGGATCGAGGCGAAGTAGCCGGACAAAACGGGGACGGCTTAGTTGCCGTACACGTCGAAGTCGAAGTACTTCTTGGCGACCGTGTCGTAGACGCCGTTGGAGCGGATGGCCTTGATGGCCGCGTTGAGTTCGTCCTTGAGCGCGGTCTCGCCCTTGCGCAGCGCCACGCCCACGCCGGTGCCGTAGTACTTGGCCTCGTTCAGCACGGGGCCGACGAAGCCGTAACCCGCGCCTTCGGGCTTGCGCAGGAAACCGCCATTGACTTCCACCTGGTCGGCCACGGTGCCATCCAGGCGGCCGGACTTGATGTCGAGGTAGACCTGGTCCTGGGCTTCGTAGGGGACGATGCTCACGCCCGCGGGCTTGAGTTCACCCATGGCGTACTTCTCTTGCGTGCTGCCCTTGAGCACGCCGATCTTCTTGCCCTTGAGCGAAGCCGGGTCGGTGTAGGCCGTGCCGGTCTTGACCACGATGCGGCTGGGGGTGAAGTAGTACTTGTCCGTGAAGTCCACGACCTGCAGGCGCTCTTCGGTGATGGACATGGAGCTGATGATCGCGTCGTACTTCTTGGCTTGCAGGCCGGGAATCATGCTGTCCCACACCTGTTCGACGTACACGCACTTGCGCTTGATCTGGTTGCACAGTGCTTCGGCGATGTCGACGTCGAAGCCCGTGGGCTTGCCGTCGGCGGTCTTGAAGGTGAAGGGTTCGTAGGTCGGGTCGATCGCCACCTTGAGTTCCGGCATCTCGGCCGGGGCGGGAGCGGCGGCGGGTGCCGCAGCGGGAGCTGCCGGGGCGGCTTCGGGCGCCGGCGTTTCGGATTTTCCGCAACCAACCAAGGCGGCGGCGCCAATCAGGCTCAGGGAAAGGAAGAGGTTCTTCATGAAATGTCTTTCGTTTGAACGCCGCTGAATGCGGCAGTGACGGGCTTTCACATTGTAAATCTGGGCCCATCGGCAGACGGACGGGCGATCCCGGTGTTTCCCCGTATAGCCATAGCAACAACCGAGCCGGCCCATGTTGGTGCGTCCGGATCCTGCATCAGCGCGCAGTTTATTTTTTATAAATGAGAATCAGTCGCATTTATGGGGTACACTGCATGCACTGACCACCCAGGAGCCGATGCCATGCAGACTTTGTCGATCACCCGTCCGCTGTTGCGCGTGCCGCGACGTGTTGCCGCCGTGTCCGCTGTCGATGCGGACGAGGCGCAGACCCAGGTCGCGCCGAGCGTGCTCGATGGGCTTTCGAGCATCGACAGCCTGTCGCTGCTGCAGGGTGGCAAGTGCGTGCAGATCGCGCACAACGGATCGATGTACAAGCTGCAATCCACCAAGCTGGGCAAGCTGATCCTGACCAAATAGTTTTTTTCGTGGGGCGACCCTGGGGCTTGGTTCTCAGGTGTCGTTTTTGCTAGCCATCGGTGATGCCGGCCAGCCATGCATTTTTTCCCCCGCTGAGTTCAAGCAGAATCCGGATGTCCCGCCCCAAGACATCCGAGGAACCATGACAGATTCCACTGCTTCCTTTCTGGCCGCTCGCGATTTCCTGCTCACCCACCGACTGGACTACGAGCGCGCCTACCGCGATTTCCAGTGGCCCGTGCTGGGCGAGTTCAACTGGGCGCTGGACCACTTCGACGCGATGGCGCGCGGCAACGGCGCCACCGCCCTGCACATCGTGGGCGACGACGGCAGCGAGGTGAAACGATCCTTCTCTCAGATGGCCGAGCGCTCCTCGCAGGTCGCCGACCACCTGCGCGCCATCGGCGTGCAGCGGGGCGACCGCATCCTGCTCATGCTTGGCAACGAGCTGGCGCTGTGGGAGGTGATGCTCGCGGCGATGAAACTGGGTGCCGTGCTGATCCCGGCCACCGCCTTGCTGACCGCCCACGACCTGCGCGACCGGCTGGAGCGCGGCCAGGTGCGGCACGTGGTCGCGGCCAGCGCGCAGACGGGCAAGTTCGACGGCCTCGCGGGCGACTACACGCGCATCAGCGTGGGGGAGGGCGTGGCCGGTTGGCTGCGCTTCGAGGACGCGGCGCAGGCCGCCACGGCCTTCACGCCCGATGGCCCCACGCGCGCCACCGACCCGCTGCTGCTGTACTTCACCTCCGGCACCACGTCCAAGCCCAAGCTGGTGCTGCACACGCACCAGAGTTACCCCGTCGGGCACCTGGCCACCATGTACTGGATCGGCCTGCTGCCGGGTGACGTGCACCTGAACATCTCGTCGCCGGGCTGGGCCAAGCACGCCTGGAGCTGCTTCTTCGCGCCCTGGAACGCCGGGGCCTGCATCTTCATCTTCAACTACGCGCGCTTCGACGCCCCCGGCCTGCTGTCCGTGCTGGAACGCCACCGCGTGACCAGCCTGTGCGCGCCGCCGACGGTGTGGCGCATGCTGATCCAGGAAGACCTGGCGGCGCGGCGCGAGCGCCTGAGCCTGCGCGAACTCATTGGCGCCGGCGAGCCGCTCAACCCCGAGATCATCGAACAGGTGCGCGCCGCGTGGGGCCTGGACCTGCGCGACGGCTATCGCCAGACCGAAACCACGGCGCAGGTGGGCAACCCGCCGGGCCAGTTGCTCAAGCCGGGCTCCATGGGGCGGCCTCTGCCTGGTTACCGCATCGAGCTGCTCGACGTGGACGGACAAGCCGCGAGCGAAGGCGAGGTGTCGCTGCCGCTGGCGCAGCGACCGCTGGGCCTGATGGCGGGTTACCAGGGCAGCGAGTCGCAGAACAGCAGCGCGATGCGCGACGGTCACTACCACACGGGCGACATCGCCCAGCGCGATGCCGACGGCTACATCACCTTCGTGGGCCGCGCCGACGACGTGTTCAAGGCCTCGGACTACCGCATCAGCCCCTTCGAGCTGGAAAGCGCCTTGATGGAGCACGAGGCGGTGATGGAGGTGGCCGTGGTGCCCAGCCCCGATCCGGTGCGACTCGCGGTGCCCAAGGCCTACCTGATCCTGCGGCCCGGGGTGGTGGCGCAGCCCGGAACTGGCGCAGGCCCTCTTTGCGTTCTCGCGCGAGCACCTCGCGCCGTACAAGCGCATCCGGCGGCTGGAGTTCGTGCAGGAACTGCCCAAGACCGTGTCGGGCAAGATCCGGCGCGTGCAGTTGCGCACCGAAGAGGCCCAGCGGGTGGCCGCGGGCTCGCGCGGCGGGCAGGCCTTTCAGGAAGACGATTTCCCGGCGCGCGCCCAGCGCTGACCCTCAATGCCGGCGCGAATGGGCCGGCAGCAGGTGGAGTTCGGTCGTGGCGTCCTGCGCCAGCACCACCGTGTAGCTGCGGCGGTTCTCGCCGGTCAGCGCGGTGACGTGGTAGGTGCCCGTCGGCAGCACCATGTCGATCAGAGGGGCGCCCGCGTTGGTGAGGGTGAGCAGACGGCGCCCCGGCAGATCGTGGATTTCCAGCGTGGGCAGGGCCCGGTCAGCGGGCGGCGCGCCGCGCACCCGCGCCAGCATGCGCCGCCACAGGACGGGCACGGACCAGCGGGTCTCGTCGGCACAGGCATGGATCAGCAGCCGCGATCGGGTGTCCTGGCCTTCTGCGAGGGTGTCGGCATCCATCATGGGCGCATCTTGGTCCTTGGGCTGCCGAGCCATGTGTCGCGGTCCGGGTGCTTGTGTGCCATCTGACACAAAGGCGGACAGACCCGCCCGTCAGGGGATCAGTTCGGCGAGGGTGCGAGCGAGTTCGTCGCGCCGCAGGGGTTTCATCAGAACGCGGGTCACGCCCGAGTCGCTGGCGCGGCGGGCCAGCAACGCCCCGCCGTAGCCACTGACGAGCACCACCGGCAGTTGCAGCGAGCGCGCCCGCAAGGTGCTGGCGAACTGTGTGCCGCTCAGGCCGGGCATGCGTTCATCGGTGATCACGGCGGCATACCGCTGCGGCGCCTCGGTCACCGCCTGCAGCGCGTCGCCGGCATCGTCAAAGCACACGGGCTCGTAACCCAGGCCCGTCAGCATCTCCTGGGCCAGCGCCAGCAGCCCCGGCTCGTCGTCCACCACCAGCAGGCGTTGGCCGGCGCCGGCGGGCACGGGCGTGGAAGCCGCGGTCGATTCGGGAACGGCGTCGGTGCATTCGGGCAGGTAGAGCGTGAAGCGCGCACCCTGGCCCGGCAGGCTGTCGACGTCGATCCCGCCGCCGAACTCCGCCACCACGCCGAAGACCACCGCCAGGCCCAGCCCCGTGCCGCCCTGGGTGCCGCGCGCGGAAAAGAAAGGCTCGAACAGGTGCTCCATGACCTCGGGCGTGATGCCCACGCCCTGGTCGGTCACGCCCAGCGCCAGGTAGTCGCCAGCGGGCAGCGGCGAGTGGGACAGCACCTGGGGCGTGGTGACCTGCCGGCGCTCGAGCTGGACGCTGAGCATGCCGCCATCGGGCATGGCCTGCATGGCGTTGGTGCACAGGTTCATGACCGCCTCGAAGACCTGTGTCGCGTCGCCGCGCAGCCGCGCGCCGGGCGCGGCGAGCATCCGTTCCAGCACCACCCCCGGACGCAGCGAGGCGGTCAGCAGCGTCAGCACCTCCTCGACCACCGGCTCCAGCTCGAAGACGGCCGAGGTGCGCGCGCCGCCCCGGCTGAACGAGAGGATGCGTTCGATCAGCAACTGGCCGCGCTGGGCGGCCTGCAGCACCTTGTCCAGGTGCCGGGCCTGGTCGCTGCCGGGCGCGGCGGCGTCCTGCGCCATTTCCCCGTACCCGACGATGCCGGCCAGCACGTTGTTGAAGTCGTGCGAGACGCCGCCGGCCAGGGCGCCCAGGGCCTCGAGCCGGCTGGTGCGGGCCAGTTGCACCTGAAGGGCTTGCTGCGCCGCCAGCCGCTGCCGTTCGGACCGCGTCACGAAGTGCACCGCTGCTGCCATGGTGACCAGCAGGAAGGCCAGCGCGGCGATGGCCAGCTGCAGCGCGCCACGCCAGCCCTGAAGCACGGCGGCGAGTTCCCGGGACACCACGACATCCAGGCCGTAGCGCGGCACCCGGTGCGAGCCGACCAGGTGCTCGCTGCCATCGCTGAAGCGCTGCCTGGCCAGGCGAGGGCGCTGCGCCAGTCCGGCCTCATCGGCTCGCAGCAGCCCGACGTTGACCCCCGCGAGCAGCGCGCCATCGCGGCGGAAGATGGCCATGCGCGCGTCGGCCGCGGGCAGGGCCACGCCAAAGGCGCCCAGCAACTGGTTGGCCGGCATGGCGGCGACGATCCAGCCGCCCGGGTGGCCGTGCACGGCGCCCACGCGAAACGCCAGCGCGACCTGCGCCTGCGACCCCCCGGCCGGCACGAAGGGCTGGCTCAGGGCGGTGGCCCCTTCGGCGAGCGAGTCCAGCCGTGGCAGGAAGGTCTGCAGGTCCGGCGGGGCCGTGGCCTCGGACGAGGCGATCGGCGCCTGGTCCTTGTCCAGCAGCCAGAGCGTGGTCACCAGCGGCATCAGGGCCGCTCGCGTCTGCAGCGCCTGGACGGTCTGGCTGTCCACCGTGGGCAGTCGGCGCCGGCCGAGTTCCAGGGCCAATGCCTGCAAACCCTCTTCGGCGCCCTGCAAGCCGCGATCGAGTTCGTCGGTCAGCGCCAGGGAGAGCAGGGCCATTTCCCGTCCCTGGCTCTCCAGTGCGCTGCGGTGCAACTGCCAGAGCGCCAGCGAGGTGACCGCCACCAGCAGCAACCACAGCGCCAGTGCGAACAGCCACGGGAGGCCCGAGGCTCGCGGTCGGAAGGTGGTGTCAGGGGTCGATCGGTTCAACGAGGCACCTGTGCGCATGGGTGTCCAGTATGCGCCGCCGCGTGTCCCGAGCGGTGGCTTGCGCTACATTGGGCGCCACACGATGAGCACCACCACCGTTCCCCACATTCTCGTGATCGACGATGACGCGGACGTGCGCGACCTGGTGGTCGAGTACCTCAGCAAGAACGACATGCGCGTGAGCGCCGGGTGTTCGGGGGCGGAGATGTTCGCGCTGTTCGACCGCGAGGCCATCGACCTCGTGTTGCTGGACCTCAGGTTGCCCGGCGAGGACGGCATGCTGCTGGCCCGCGCCTTGCGCGAACGGGCCACCGTGCCCATCGTGTTGTTGACCGGGCGCAGCGAGGAGGCCGATCGCGTCATGGGCCTGGAGCTGGGCGCGGACGACTACGTCACCAAACCGTTCAGCCCCCGCGAGCTGCTCGCTCGCGTGCGCGCGGTGCTGCGCCGCTACCAGGTGCAGGCCACGCTGCCCGAGCGCGACAACACGCGGCGCGCCTACCGCTTTTCGGGCTGGGAGCTGAACCTGCGCACCCGCCGCCTGGTGTCGCCGGCGGGCCAGTCGGTGGAGCTGTCCAACGGCGAATTCAGCCTGCTCAACGCGCTGTGCCGGGCGCCGCGGCGCGTGCTGAGCCGCGATCAGTTGTTGTCGATGTCGCGCCTGCATGAAGCCGAGGTCTACGACCGCACGATCGACGTGCAGATCCGCCGCCTGCGCCTCAAGATCGAAGCCGACGCCACCAACCCCACGCTGATCCTCACCGAGCGCGGCGCGGGCTACCTGCTGGCCAGCGAGGTCGAGACGCTGTTCTGATTCACGCGGGTGCGTCGTCGTCGCCGATCACGAGTTGCGTGGCGCTCGCGTAGCGGTGCGGCGGCACCTCGAGGTTGCTCGGTGCCGGCTTGTTCTTGAACACCCGTCCCGCGCCATCGAAGGTCGAGCCGTGGCAGGGGCAGAAGAAACCACCGGGCCAGTCGGCGGGCAGGCCGGGATTGCCGGTGCCTGCCGGCACCGAGGTGGGCGAGCAGCCCAGGTGGGTGCAGATGCCCACGGCGACGAAGAACTCGGGCTTGATCGAACGGGCCGGATTCCGGGCATAGGCGGGCTGCTGGTTGCGGTTCGACTGCGGGTCGGCCAGCTCGGCGTCGTGGCCCTGCAGCGCGGCCACCATCTCGGCCGTGCGGTGCACGACCCACACCGGTTTGCCCCGCCACTCGACGATGGTGGTGGCCCCGGGAGCCAGGGTCGAGACATCGACCTCCACCGGCCCGCCGGCCGCCTTGGCCCGCTCGCTCGGGGCGAACGACGCGGCGAACGGGTAGGCCGCGACCACCGCCGCCGCGCCACCCAGGCTGGCGGTGGTCACCATCCAGATGCGCCGTTGGGGGTCGGTGGGCATGGTGGGGTTCCTCGGGGTTCCAGGAGGGAGCCTGGACATGAGGGGATACTGCGCTTGCCCGGCCTGGGCGGTATTGCATGGAGCGCAAAGGCAGATGACAAGTGACATGTTGCCCAGCCATTGGCTGACACTGCACGGCCTCGCCGTCTCGTTGGCGGTCCTGGTCTACGTCTTCAGCTCGCACGCGATGCGCCAGCGCAGGCCGCCCGCGTCGGCGATCGCCTGGGTCCTGTTCATCGTGCTGCTGCCCTATGTGGCCCTGCCGGCGTTCCTTCTGCTCGGTTCGCGCAAGCTCGCCCGACCGGCCTCCCTCGCGGGCACCGCGCCGCGCCCACTGGCCTCGGGCGATGGCTGGGCGGCCGGCACCATCGTCTCGCTCGGACAGCCCGCACCCGCCGCCTACCGCGACCTGCGGCTGCACCGCGATGGCCGCCAAGCCCAGGAGGCCTTGATGCGCACGATCGACGGCGCGCAGGCCACCCTCGATCTGTGCACCTTCATCCTGGGGCGTGAGGGGCCGGGGCAGGCGGTGGTCGACCGCTTGACGGCCAAGGCCGGGCAGGGCGTTCGCGTGCGCCTGCTGCTCGACGGCATGGGCAGCCTGATGCAGCGTCCCCCGAGCCTCGACCGCCTGACCCGCGCGGGGGCCGAGTTCGTGCGCTTCGTGCCGCCGCTGCGCTCGCCGATCCGGGGGCGCACCAACCTGCGCGACCACCGCAAGATGCTGATCGCCGACGCGGGCCTGCCCTCGGCCCGCCTGTGGTGCGGTGGCCGCAACCTGGCCGCCGAGTACTTCATGGGTTCAGCCGGGCAGGCGCCCTGGCGCGATCTGAGCTTCGACCTGGGCGGTGCGCTGGTGCAGCAGGCGAGCGAGCTGTTCGAACACGACTGGCGCTTCGCCCGGGGCCTGCCGTCCCTTCCGCGCGAAGTCCTCCACGCCAGCGCGCAGGCCGGGGAAGGTGCCCAGCTCGTCGCCTCGGGGCCGGACCAGGCGGACGACACCGTGCTGGCGCTGCTGCTGACGGCGGCCTACCGGGCGAAGGCCCGCATCGCCCTGGCACACCGTACTTCGTGCCCGACGCGGCGCTGCTGATGGCGCTGTGCCTGGCCGCGCGGCGCGGTGTGGTGGTCGACCTGCTGGTGCCCGCCCGCTCCAACCACCGGCTCTCGGACATGGCGCGGGGCCGGGCCTTGCGCTCGCTGGCCCAGGCCGGCGGCCGGATCTGGCTCGCGCCCGGGATGATGCACGCCAAGCTCGCGGTGTTCGATCAGACGCTGGCCCTGTGCGGCTCGGCCAATCTGGACAGCCGCAGCCTGTTGCTGAACTACGAGCTGATGTGCGCCTTCCACCCGCCGGCCGACGTGCAGCGGTTCGCCGACTGGTTCGACCAGGAGCGCGGCACGGCACAGCCCTACGTGGCCACCGCACCCGGGCTCGCGCGCGACATCGCCGAAGGCATGCTGCTGTGGCTGGGGTTCCAGCTCTGATCCCCGCGATTGCAAGTGAAATGTGCCAACGGGTGGATTGACACCGGCGAAGCACACCGGGCCACCAGCATCGGAACCGTGGTTGACGAAACGCAGCATCGACCGCAATCCAAGACCGCTGCGAACCTGGAGCTTCGAATGAAATTACGTACCGTCCTCATCACCGCCGCGATTGCCGCCATGGGGGCCAGCGCTTTTGCGCAAAGCACCATGGACAGTTCGCCCAAACCCGCCATGCCAAGCCCGGCGGCCGCCCCCGCGACCACCGCGATGCCCAAGACCATGCCGGCCGAAAAGCACAAGGCCGCCAAGGCCCCGCACAAGAAGCACGTCGCCAAGAAGGCGACACACAAGCAGAAGGCCATGCCGACCGAGCAGAAAGCCGCGGGCTGACGCACGCAACGGGGTGGGGCGCCGGCAGCGCCCCGCCGCGCCCCACCATGCCACGGCGCCGCAAATGACATTTGTCATCTGCGGCGTTGTCGTTTGCAACCTCCCGTTCCCACGCCCGCCGCAGAGTGAACCTCATCCCAACCACCGACCAGAAAGGCCGAACATGTCCAACAACCTCCCCGCGCTCCTGCTCGTTGATGCGATGGTCGGCGCCACAGCCTACACCCCCCCGCTGCACGAGTCGGGTGCTGTGCCGCTGTCGATGCAAGCCATGGACCATGTCCGGCGGGCGCAGGTCGACGTCTATTGCAGCCACGACAGCCTGGCCATCTCGGCCATCCGCGAGGCCCGCCGCGCGCTGCATGCCACGTCCGCCGTGGGTGTGGCCGATGCCCTGGTCGCGCTGGACGAGGCGTCCTGGTTCATCCGCCACCACGAGTTCCTGCGCGCGGAGGAGGCCCTGGAAACGGCGCTGGACCTCATGCGAGCCCTGTCAGGCCGGGTCTCATGAACCCGACGACCGAGCCGTCCGCAGGCGGCGGCGATCCACGCCAGGCCCCGAATGGCAGGGCCATCCCGGAGCTGGTCGCCGAGGTGTACGACACCGCGCTGCCGGCCGAACGCGGCCACATGCTGGAACAGTTGCTGCGCCCTCTGGGCGTGCTGTCGCTGGTGGCGATCGCCGACGGCGTCTTCGCGAAGATCCGTTTTCGCGGTGGCTGGCAGGAGTTCCACGTGCGGCTGGAGGACATCCCCAACGTGCAATCCGCCGACATCGTGGCGCTGGTCGATCACGCACAGCAGGTCAGCGTCGAAGCGGTCGATGGCCTGGCGCGGCTGGTGCTCATGTCTCCCGGCCTTTCGGGTTCGGCCGCGGCCATGGTGCTCGTGGGCCTGCTGCTGCAGCGCTCGCGCCAACGCCGCGTGGAAGGTGCCCGCGACCAAGCCGGGCCAGAACGAGACGCCTAGGGCCTCGCCTGTTCTATAAATAATCAGACGCGGCGGTTTATTATTGGGATTCGACCCCCAATGAAAGACCGCCATGAATGTGCTGATCGTCTATGCCCACCCGGAACCCCGGTCCTTCGGAAAGGCGCTGCTCGACCGCTCCGTCCAGACCTTGCAGGCCTGCGGGCACCAGGTCGTCGTGTCCGACCTGTACGCGATGGGTTTCAACCCCGTGGCGACGGGCGATGACTTCACCGAGCGGCGCTTCCCCGATGCCTTGCAGTACGACCGCGAGCAGAAGCAGTCCTCGCAGCGCCAGACCTTCACGCCCGACATCCAGGCCGAGCTCGACAAGCTGCTGGCCTGCGACCTGTTGATCCTGCAGTTCCCGCTGTGGTGGTTCTCGGTGCCCGCGATCCTCAAGGGCTGGATCGACCGCGTGTTCGTCAACGGCACCGTGTACGGTGCGGGCGGCAAACGCTTCGACAACGGCGGGCTCAAGGGGCGCAAGGCCATGCTGGCCTTCACCACCGGCTGCTTCCCCGACATGATGGAGGCCGACGGCCTGCTGGGGCAGCGCGACGTGATCCTGTGGCACCTGCAGCACGGCACCTTCGGCTACGGCGGCCTGCAGGTGCTACCGCCCTTCGTGGGCTTCTCCATCCAGTACACCGACGAGGCCCAGCGGCACGCCCACCTCGACGCCTACGAGGCACGGTTGCGCGGCATCGAGCATGAAGAGGTGATGCCCTCGCACCCCCTGGCCGACTTCGGCCCCGACTGGCGGCTCAAACCCGGGATCGCTCCGCGCACGGCCGGGCACCGCCGACTGTCCACGGAGGCCTGACCCATGCCACAGGCCACCTGGAGCGATCTCGACATCGAAGCCTTGCTGACGCTGGACCGTCTGGGCGAAGGGCGCTGGCGCAGCCGCCACGGCGACGCCAACCTCAACGGCCGTTCGTACGGCGGCCAGCTGCTCGGGCAGGCCATGATGGCCGCGCTGATGGACGTGCCCGCCGGCCGCGAGGCGACCATGATGCAGTTCCTCTTCCTGCAAGGCGCGATGCCCCATGAGCCGGTGGACTTCGGCGTGACCGTGCTGCAGGAAGGCAAGCGCTTCAGCTCGCGCCACGTGCGCGCCGCGCAGGGCAATGGCCGCACGGTGCTGGACGCGCAGGTCACCTGCGCGCTGCCGCTGGACGCGCCGACCCACGCCAGCCCGAGCACCGCGCCCCTGGGCGAGCGGCCGGAGGATCTGCCCCGGTTCGACGAGGTGGACCGCGCGCTGATCGGCGACCTGACGCGGCTCGGTGGTTACTCGCAGGACCGCAAGCCCAGCATCGACTTCCGCGTGCCCGACCCCACGCGCCAGCTCGCCGAGACCCACATGAACGGGCGCTTCCGCTTCTGGATGCGCGCGATCCAGCCGCTGCCGGACGATGCGCGCTTCCAGGCCGCCGCCTTCGCCTACCTCTCCGACTGGTGGCTCAACTTCGCCGCGCTGGGCCTGCACCTGCGCGACCTCCACGGCCGGCCGCTCTACATCTCCAGCCTGAACCACGCGCTGTGGCTGCACCGCCCGGTGCGCGCCGACCAGTGGCTGCACGTGGACTGCACCAGCCCGTGCGCGCAGGCCGGGCGCGGCCTGTCCATCGGCTCGGTGCACGACCAGCAAGGCCGCCAGCTGGCGTCGATGACGCAGGAATGCCTGATGGCTTATGTGAGCCAGCCTGTCGATGCCCAGGCAGCCATCACCGCCGAGCGTGTTGCGCCACGTAGTCCTTGAGCACACCGTCCATGCGGGCCTGCCAGCCGGCACCGGTGCTGCGGAAGTAGTCGAGGACCTCGGGGCTGTAGCGCACGGAAACCAGCACTTTGGTGAAAGAGGCCTTGGGGCGACCGCCTTTGTTGATCGTGGCGCGCTCCAGCATGTCTTCTGTCAGTTCGGGCAGTTCCTCGTACTCCGAGGCCTGCAGTCGGTGGGCATCGACCTTTTTCAGATCAGATTTCAAGGAGCGGGCCGATGCGGTCTTTTTCGCGGTCATTGGCTTTCCTCATGCTGAAGATGTGGCGATCCGCGCCACGCGGCGTGTAATCCACCACCACCATGCGGCCTGCCAGCAGGCCATAACAAATGATGCGGATCTCACCGTAGTCCTTGCGCGTGTCTTCCATCTCGAGCGTGGTGCCCTCGAACACGAGGGCGGCATCGGAAAAATCCAGTCCACGCTCCAGAAGTGTTCGGTCCCGTTTGGCGGCATCGAAGGTGACACGCATGTTATTGTAGCTACACAAACCCGTTTTGGCGACCGCGTCGTTCGGCAAGGGCGCTTGCACGACGTTCGCGTGCAGTCTAAGAGTGTGAAGAGCAGGGTTCCCCCACCCGTATCGGTGGAGGATGAGGCGGGCCGCGAGAGTCCGAATGGCTCGCTGTTCAGACCTGCTCGGCCGGCAGGTGCACCACGATGCCGTCGAGCGCCGGGCTCATGCGCAGCTGGCAGCACAGCCGGCTGGTCTCGCGTGGCTCGGGCACGCCTTCGAGCATGAAGGCCTCGGTCTCGGAAATGGGCGGCAGGTGCGGCGCCCACTCGCTGCCGATGTAGCCGTGGCAGGTGGCGCAGCTGCAGGAGCCGCCGCAATCGCCGAGGATGCCGGGCACGCCGTTGTCCACCGCGATCTGCATCAGGCTGCGCTGGTTGGGGGCGTCGATGCGGCGGGCGGTGCCGTCGTGTTCGATGAAAGTGACGATGGGCATGGGAGCGATTTCCTTTTCGGTGGACCGGTGGACGATGGCTTGACATAGTCCGTCTCGTCGGACTATTATTGCACCATCGGAAACGGACAACAAGCCCGATCCGCCCCCGACACCACGGAGATGACACCTTGAGCAACTGCGCCCATGTGATTCCCATTGCGCCCGCTGCCGCGACCGGCCCGGCCGTTCGCTGGGACGACCTCGTCCGCGACGACCACGTGCACGGCTCCCTCTACACCGACCCCGCGATCTACCAGGCCGAGCTGCAGAAGATCTGGTACCGCACCTGGGTCTATGTGGGCCACGAGAGCGAGGTGCCCAACGCCAACGACTACGTGATGAAGTCGATCGGCCCCGAGCCCATCCTCATGACGCGCGACAAGTCCGGCCAGATCCATCTGCTGCACAACCGCTGCCCGCACCGCGGCAACCGCGTCTGCATGACGGAGAAGGGCAACGCGCGCTCCTTCACCTGCCCGTACCACGGCTGGACCTTCGCCAACGACGGCGCGCTGCGCGGCTACCCGTTTCCCTCGGGCTACGAGGGCGCCGACCGCTCCCAGCTCGGCCTGGGCAAGGTGGCGCGCGTGGCCTCGCACCGGGGTTTCGTGTTCGGCTCGTTCGCGCAGGAGGGCGAGTCGCTGCTGGAGCACCTGGGCGCGGCCGCCGGCGCGATCGACGCGCTGTGCATGAACTCGCCCGAGGGCGAGGTCGAGGTCACGGCGGGTTACCTCAAGCACAAGGTCAAGGCCAACTGGAAGTTCCTGGTCGAGAACGAGACCGACGGTTATCACCCCTCGTTCGTGCACGCCTCCATCTTCGAGGTGGCGCAGAGCGGCATCGGCACGCTGTACGACAGCGACTCCACCGCCGTTTCGCGCGACTTCGGCAAGGGCCACACCGAAAACGACCTGCGGCCCGAGTTCCGCAAGCGCGATGTGCCCATGGGCTGGTTCGGCACCACGGCCGACCGGCTGCCGGCCTACGTCGCGCAGATGGAAGCGGCCTACGGCAAGGACAAGGCGCGCGAAATCATGATCGACGGCACGCCGCACATCATGATCTTCCCCAACCTGTTCATCGCGGAGATTCAGCTGTTCGTGCTGCAGCCGCTGTCGGTGGACCACACGGTGCAGCACGTCACCGCCATCCAGTTCAAGGGCGCGCCCGACATCAACCGCCGCCTGCGCCAGCAGACCATGGGCTCGGTGGGCCCGGCCGGTTTCCTGCTGGCCGACGACGCCGCCATGTACGAGCGCACGCAGCTCGGTGTGCAGTCCAGCAACCCCGAGTGGCTCTACCTGGGCCGGGGCCGCCACCGCGAGCGCCTGGATGAAAACGGCTACCGCATCAGCGACAACACCGACGAAACCCCTTCGCGCGGCATCTGGCGCCACTACAAATCCATGATGGAGGCTGCATGAACGCAGTGCCGGGCCGTTCCCAAACAAGTTCGCACCGCAGCCCGCAGGGCGGAGGTATTCCTATGAGCTCCCTGGCACTCGATGCCCGTTCCCTGCTCGACGAGGTCACGCAGTTCATCTACCGCGAAGCGCGCTACCAGGACGACCACGCCTACGACGACTGGGAAGCCCTGTGGACGGACGACGGCGTCTACTGGATCCCGGCCAACGGCGAGGGCGGCGACCCGGAAAAGGAAATGTCCATCATCTACGACAACCGCTCGCGCATTGCCTTGCGCATCCGCCAGTTCCACACCGGCAAGCGCTACAGCCAGACGCCGCAGTCGCGCCTGCGCCGCGTGGTCTCGAATGTGGAGATCCTGAAAACACGAGGGCGAGGAACTGCTGGTCACCTCCAACGCCATGGTGTTCGAGTCGTCCCCGGCGCGGGGCGACACCCTCTGGGCCTCGCGCAACGAATACACCCTGCGCCGCGAAGGCGATGCCCTGCGCATGGCGCGCAAGAAAGTCGTGCTGGTCAACAACGAGACCGCGCTGTACTCGATGGCCTTCCTCATCTAGCGCACCCCAGGAGACACACCCATGGCACCACAAGACAAGAAAACGCCAACCCCCGAGGTGCTGATCGGCGAAGGCCCGGCGCTGCTGGCGCTGCATGCCGACGGCGTGGCCCACATCCGCCTGAACCGGCCCGAGGCCGCCAACGGCCTGGACATCGCATGCTCAAGGGCCTGCACGAGGTGATGACGGCGGTGCACGGCGACAGCCGCGTGCGCGCCGTGCTGATCACCGGCGAGGGCAAGAACTTCTGCGCCGGTGGCGACGTGCACACCTTCCTCTCCAAGGGCGAGGCGCTGCCGGACTACATCCGCATCGCCACGTCCTACCTGCAGATCGTTGCCTCCATGATGATGCGGCTCAACGCGCCGGTGGTCAGCGCCGTGCACGGCTTCGCGGCCGGCGGCGGCGGCATGGGCCTGGTGTGCTCGTCCGACTTCGTGGTCGCCGGTGCCTCGGCGAAATTCCTGGCCGGCGCCACGCGCGTGGCGATGGTGCCCGACGCGGGGGTCTCCGTCACGCTCACCCAGCTGGTGGGCCTGCGCAAGGCGATGGAGATCCTGATGCTCAACCCGGTGATCACCGCGCCGCAGGCCCTGGCCATGGGCCTGATCACCCGCGTGGTGGACGACGAACAACTGCAGAGCGAAGCCTTCGCGCTGGCGCGCCAGCTCGCCGCCGGCGCGCCGGCCGCGCTCGCGGGCACCAAGCGCCTGCTGTGGAACGGCCTGGGCTCCGGCGTGGACGCCTGCATGCCCGAAGAGAACCGCATGCAGGCTGACCTCTCGGGCATGGCCGACGCGCGCGAGGGCCTGGCCGCCGTGATCGAGAAACGCGCGCCCACCTTCACGGGCCGCTGAACATGGCCGCCCCCAACCCCCTCGCGGGCCGCAAGGCCTTCGTCACCGGTGGCGCCAAGGGCATCGGCGCGGCCATCGCACGGCGCCTCGCGGCCGACGGCGCGCTCGTGACCATCGCCGACCTGGACATGGAGGCCGCGCAGGCCTTGGCCAACGGCATCTGGGCGCGCGCCGTGCGGCTCGACGTGGCCGACCTCGCGCAGGTCGCCGAGGTGATGGCCGAACACGGCCCGGTGGACATCCTGGTGAACAACGCCGGGGTGGACCAGCACGCCTTCTTCACCCGCACCACGCCGGAAGACTGGCGCCGCCTGATCGCGATCAACCTCGAATCGGTGTTCGCCACCACGCACGCGGCCTTGCCGGCCATGCGGGCGGCGGGCCACGGGCGCATCATCAACATCGCCTCCGAAGCCGGCCGCCTGGGCTCGCGCGGCGGCGCGGTGTACGCCGCCGCCAAGGGCGGTGTGATCGCCTTCACGCGCTCCATCGCGCGCGAGAACGGCGACAAGGGCATCACCGCGAACGTGATCGCGCCCGGCCCCATCGACACGCCGCTGCTGCGCCAGGCGGTGGCGCAGGGCGGCGACAAGCTGCTGGAGGCCATGACCGGCGCCACGCTGGCCGGCCGCCTGGGCACGCCCGACGAGGTGGCCGCCGCCGTGGCTTTCCTGGCCTCGGCGGACGCGGGCTTCATCACCGGCGAGGTGCTGGGCGTTTCCGGCGGCATGGGGTGCGGCGCATGAGCGCCGCTGTGGAGCAAGTGATCGAGCGCGTGCGCCAGGTCTATGGCAGCTGGAAGCGCGACACCACGGTGGCGCAGATGCGCCAGGACTGGGACACGCTGTTTGGCGGCGTGCCCGTGGACGCCACCCTCGAAGACGTGAACGCCGGCGGCGTGAAGGCCCAGTGGGTCGGCGCGCCCGGGGCCGATGCGCAGCGCGTGCTGCTGTACTTTCACGGTGGCGGTTTCCAGGTCGGCTCGCTGGTCTCGCACCGCGAGCTGATGGCCCAGCTCTCCGCCGCCGCGCGTTGCCGCGTGCTGGGCGTGGACTACCGCCTCGCCCCCGAACACCGTTACCCCGCCGCGCTCGACGACGCGTCGGCGGCGTGGCAGTGGTTGATCGGCCAGGGCTTCGAGCCCAGGCACATCGCCCTCGCGGGCGACTCCGCCGGGGGTGGCCTCGCGCTGAGCCTGCTGCTGCGCCTGCGCGACGCGGGCCGGCCGCTGCCCGCCGCCGCCGTGCTCATGTCGGCGTGGACCGACCTCACGGCCTCGGGCGCGAGCTACGGCACGCGCGCCGACAGCGACCCCATCCACCAGCGGCCCATGATCGTGGCCATGGCCCGCAACTACCTGGGCAAGGAAGGCAACCCCGCCGACCCGCTGGTCTCGCCCCTGTTCGCCGACCTCAAGGGCCTGCCGCCGCTGCTCGCCCAGGTGGGCGACCGCGAGACCGTGCTCGACGACTCGCGCGACTTCGTGGCGCGCGCCAAGGAGGCCGGTGTGGACGCCACCCTGCAGGTGTGGGACCACATGATCCACGTGTTCCAGCAATTCCCCGCGCAGCTGCCCGAAGCGCGCGCGGCCATTCAAGACCTGGGCCGCTTCCTGCGGTGGCATCTGGCTCACCCCCGCGCCGCTTCGCGTCACCCCCTCAAGGGGGCGATACCAGCCGACCGGCAGAGCCGGATCGGCGGTACCTCTGGTTCGATACCGATCACCCCCACTCACGGAGACCGACACACATGACCGCAGGCATCACCGGATACGGCAGCTACATCCCGCGGCTGCGCCTGAGCCGCCAGGCCGTGGCCCAGGCCAACGCCTGGTACGCGCCGCAGTTCGCGGGCCGCAAGGGCACGCGTTCCATGGCGAACTGGGACGAAGACAGCCTCACCATGGCCGTGGCCGCCGCGCGCGACTGCCTGGGCGCGGACGACGAGCGCGGCCACATCGGCAGCGTGCAGCTGGTCTCCAGCACGCTGCCGTTCGCCGAGCGGCTCAACGCCGGCGTGGTCTGCGAGGCGCTCACGCTGGAGGAGGGCGTGGAAGCCCTGGACATGGGCGGCTCGCCCAGCGCCGCGCTCAGCGCCGTGCTCGGCGCGCTGGACCGCGTGAACGCGCGCGGCGGGAATGCCCTGGTGATCGCCACCGACCACCGCAAGACCCGCGCGGCCAGCTCGCAGGAGCTCGACTACGGCGACGGCGCGGCCGCGCTCACCCTCGGCCGCGAGAACGTGATCGCCGAGGTGCTCGGCAGCGCCACGCTCACGGTCGACTTCGTGGACCACTTCCGCAGGGCCGGCGAAGACATCGACTACCACTGGGAAGAACGCTGGGTGCGCGACGAAGGCATCGGCAAGCTCGGGCCGCGCGCCATCGCCAGCGCCCTGCAGAAGGCCGGCGTGGATGCGATCGCGGTGGACCACTTCATCTTCCCCACCACCTTCGCCAAGATGGACGCGCAACTCGCCAAGGCCTGCGGCATCCGCGCCGAGGCCGTGGCCGATTCGCTGGCCGCCACTGTGGGCGAGACCGGCACGCCGCACGCGCTGCTCATGCTCGCGGCCGTGCTGGAGCGCGCGCAGCCGGGCCAGCACATCCTGCTGGCGCAGTTCGGCGGCGGCGCGCAGGCCGTGGTGCTGCGCGTGACGCCGGCCATCGCCGCCTTCCGCCCGGCGCGCGGCGTCTCGGGCTGGCTTGCGCGCGGCGTGGAAGAGAAGAACTACACCAAGTTCCTCTCGTTCCGCGAACAGCTGCGCCTGGAGCGCGGCATGCGCGGCGAGCAGGACCGCAAGACCGCGCTGAGCACCGCCTACCGCCACCGCACGGCCATCCTGGGCCTGGTGGCCGGGCGCTGCGAGGTCACGGGCCAGGTGCATTTCCCGCCCTCGCGCATTTCCTACGACCAGGGCAAGCCGCTGCAGGACACGCAGAAACCCCACAAGCTCGCCGAGCGGCGCGGCCAGGTGCTGAGCTGGTCGGCCGAGTCGCTCTCGTTCCACCGAGCGCCGCCACACCAGTACGGCCAGGTCGATTTCGAGGGCGGCGGCCGCATCCTCATGGAGTTCACCGACGTCGCCAAGGGCGACGTCGCTTCGGGCACCGAGGTCGAGATGAGCTTCCGCATCAAGGACATCGACGAGCTGCGCGGCTTCACGCGCTATTTCTGGAAGGCCACGCCCGTGGCCTCCGGCGTCGACACCACCGCAGCATCCAAGGAGTAAGCCATGCCCATCGGCATCAAGGACAAAGTCGCCATTCTGGGCATGGGTTGCAGCAAGTTCGGCGAGCGCTGGGACGCCAGCCCCGAAGACCTCATGGTCGAGGCCTACAACGAAGCCATGGCCGACGCCGGCATCGCGCCCGAGCAGCTCGACGCGGCCTGGTTCTCCACCCACATGGACGACGTGGGCACCGGCCGGGGCGGCACGCCCATGGGCATCGCGCTGCGCCTGCCCAACATCGGCGTGACGCGCGTCGAGAACTTCTGCGCCGGCGGCTCCGAAGCCATCCGCGCGGCGGTGTACGCCGTGGCCGCGGGCGCCTGCGACATCGCCATCGCGCTCGGTGTGGAGAAGCTGAAAGACACCGGCTACGGCGGCCTGCCGGTTTCGGCCGTCGGCACCTACATCCCGCAGTGGTACCCCAACGCCGTGGCGCCGGCCAACTTCGCGCAGCTGGCCTCGGCCTACCAGCGCAAGCACAACGTGGACCCGGCGCTGCTCAAGCGCGCCATCGCGCGCGTGTCGATCAAGAGCCACGCCAACGGCGCGAAGAACCCCAAGGCGCATTTCCGCCAGGCCGTGACGGAGGAGCAGGTGCTCAAGGCGCCCATCATCGCGGAGCCGCTGGGCCTGTACGACTGCGCGGGCGTGTCCGACGGCGCGGCGGCGGTCATCGTCACGACGCCGGAGATCGCGCGCTCGCTGGGCAAGCGCGACCTGATCACCTTCAAGGCGCTGCAGGTCGCGGTGTCCAACGGCTGGGAGATGCACTCCAACGAGTGGGACGGCAGCTACGTGCACACCGCGCGCATCGCCGCGCGCAAGGCCTACGCCGAAGCCGGCATCGCGAACCCCGGGAAGGAAGTGAGCATGACCGAGGTGCATGACTGCTTCTCCATCACCGAACTCGTGACCATGGAAGACCTGGGCCTGTCGGGCGAGGGCGAGGCGGTGCGCGATGTGCTGGACGGCAAATTCGACGCCGACGGCGCCATCCCCTGCCAGATCGACGGTGGCCTCAAGTGCTTCGGCCACCCCATCGGCGCCAGCGGCATCCGCATGCTCTACGAGATGTACCTGCAGCTGCAGGGCCGCGCCGGCCCGCGCCAGCTGAAAGACCCGAAGATCGGCCTCACCCACAACCTGGGCGGCCAGCCCTCGCAGAACGTGTGTTCGGTCTCCATCGTCGGCCGCGAGGGCGTGTGATGAGCGCCACCCCCGTGGTTCTGGTGGACCGCCCCGCGCCGCACGTGGCGCGGCTGCTCATCAACCGCCCCGACAAGCGCAACGCCATCGATCACGGTGTGCGCCAGCAGCTCACCGAGGCGCTGGCCGCGCTGCTGGGCGATGACACCGTGCGCGCCATCGTCTTCGGCGGCGCGCAGGGCGTGTTCTCCGCCGGGGGCGACGTGCCCAGCATGGTGGGCCTCACCGAAGCGCAGGCGCGCGAGCGCATGCGGCACATCCACCGCCTGTGCCAGCTCATCGCCGAGGCCGGCGTGCCGGTGGTCAGCGCCATCGAAGGCATCGGCGCGGGCGCGGCCGTGGGCCTGGCCCTGATGGGCGACCGCATCGTGGTCGGCGAGGGCACGAAGATCCTGTTTCCCTTTCTCAAGCTCGGCCTGGTGCCCGACTGGGGTCAGCTGCTCACGCTGCCCCGGCGCGTGGGCCTGCCGGTGGCGCGCCGCATCCTGACCGAGGGTGTGCCGGTGAGCGGCGCCGAGGCGCACCGCATCGGCCTGGCCGACACGCTGGTGGCCGACGCCCAGGTGATTGCGCACCGCCGTGGCACAGGCCGCCGAGCTGGCGCTGCTGCCGCGCGAGGCCTTCGCGCGCATGAAGGCGCGGCTGAACCACCCGTCCACCTCGCTGGCCGAGGAGCTGGCGCGCGAGGAAAACGACCAGGCCGTCTGCCTGCTCGGCGAGGACTTCGTCGAAGGGCACGACGCCTATGTGAACAAGCGCGCCGCCGATTTCGTGGCGCGACCGGGGGTGAAGCGATGAGCAGCGAAGAAGCCGTGCTGTTGCGCCGCGAAGGCGCCGTGGGCACCGTGGTGCTCAACCGGCCGGAGAAGCGCAACGCGCTCGACCTCACGATGCGCGCCGCGATCGCACAGGCGGTGCGAACCCTCGACGCCGATGACAGCGTGCGCGCGATCGTGATCACGGGCGGGGAGGGCGTGTTCGCCGCCGGCGCCGACCTGAACCTGCTGGTGGACAAGGGCGCGCAGGACGTGGCCGAGATCGACCTGGGCCAGTACTGGGCGCCGGTGGCCGGCTGTGGCAAGCCCACCATCGCGGCGGTGAGCGGCTTCGCGCTGGGCGCGGGCTGCGAGCTGGCCATGATGTGCGACTTCATCGTGGCCGACGCCAGCGCGCGTTTCGGCCAGCCCGAACTGGCCGTGGGCATCATGCCCGGCGCGGGCGGCACGCAGCGCCTGGTGCGCACGCTGGGCAAGCAGGTGGCCTCGCTCATGCTGCTCACCGGCGAGATGATCACCGGCGAACGCGCCTGCCAGCTGGGCCTGGTGGCCGAACTGGCCGCCGACGGGAAAGCGCTGGAACGCGCCGCCGAGCTGGCGCGCAAGGCCGCGCGCATGCCGCCCAAGGCCGTGAAGGCCACGCGCCATGTGCTGCGCCAGGGCGCCGATCTGCCGCTGGACGCCGCGCTCTCGCTGGAGAACCGCGAGTTCCTGCTCCTGTTCGACACCGCCGACAAGACCGAAGGCATGCGCGCCTTCCTCGACAAACGAAAACCCGAATTCAAGGGTCGATGACCACATGACTTCCAACAACGTGAAACCGCTCACCCTGGGCGTGGTGGGTGCCGGCGCCATGGGGCGCGGCATCGTCCAGCTGTTCGCGCAGGCGGGCCACCGCGTGCGCTGTTTCGACGCGGCGCCTGGCGCGGCCGCCAAGGCCGTCGAGTTCGCGCTCGGCATGATCGGGCGCGGCGTGGACAAGGGCCGCCTCAGCGCCGAGGCCTTCGAGACCATTCGCGCGAGCGTCTCGGCCTGCGTCGACATGGCCGGGCTCGCCGGTTGCGACGTGGTGATCGAAGCCATCGTGGAAGACCTGGCCGTCAAGCGCCAGCTGTTCGGTGCGCTGGAGGCCGTGGTGGCCGAGACCACGGTGCTCGCGAGCAACACGTCTTCGCTCACCGTGGCCGACATCGCCGCCGCCTGCCGCCACCCGGCGCGCGTGGCCGGCCTGCATTTCTTCAACCCGGTGCCGCTGATGAAGGTGGCCGAGGTGATCGCCGCGCTGCGCACCTCGCCGCAGACGGTGCAGACCCTGAGCGAGCTGGTGAGCGGCGCCGGCCACCGCGCGGTGGTCACGGCCGACCAGCCCGGCTTTCTCGTGAACCACGCGGGGCGCGGCCTCTACACCGAAGGCCTGCGTGTGCTCGAAGAGCAGGCCGCAACGCCTGCCGACGTGGACGACGTGCTGCGCGAGGGCGTGGGTTTTCGCATGGGTCCGTTCGAGCTGCTGGACCTCACCGGCCTGGATGTGTCGAGCAAGGTCATGGCCTCGATCTACGAGCAGTTCCAGCACGAGCCGCGCTTCCGGCCCTCGTCGCTGGTGGCGCCGCGCGTGGCCGCCGGCCTGTTCGGCCGCAAGACGGGGGAGGGCTGGTACGTCTACGACGGCGACACCCGCCGCGCCGCGCCCGCGCGCCCCGTGCCGCCGCCACGCGCCGGGGTGGCGGTGTGGATCGACCCGCAGGCCAGCGGCCGTGCCGAACTGATTGCCCTGCTGAGCGGCGCGGGCGCGCGGCTCACCGACGGCGCGGCGCAGGCCGAGGTCTGCGTCGTGCAGCCCTGGGGCGGCGACGCCAGCCACGCGGCCGCCGCGCTCGGCCTGGACGCCGCGCGCACCGTCGCCGTCGACCCCATGGTGCCGCTGGCCCTGCGCCGCACGCTCATGCTCAGCGCGCTCACCTCGGCCGCCGCGCGCGACGCCGCCTGGGGCCTGCTGGCGGCCGACGGCGTGCCGGTCACCGTCATCAACGACAGCCCGGGCTTCATCGCCCAGCGCGTGCTCGCCACCATCGTCAACATCGCGGCGCAGATCGCGCAGCGCGGCATCGCCAGCGTGGCCGACATCGAGGACGCCGTGAAGCTGGGCCTGGGTTACCCGCACGGTCCGCTGGCCTGGGGCGACCGCATCGGCGGTGCGCGCATCCTGGAGATCCTGCGCACCCTGCAGGCACAAACCGGCGACCCGCGCTACCGGCCCAGCCCCTGGCTGGTGCGGCGCGTGGCGCTGGGCGTGTCCCTGCTCACGCCGGAGGCACCTCGCTCATGAGCATCGACATTCAACACCTGCGCGAATGGGTCGGCCGCGAGCAAGTGGCCGAACAGACACTGGAGCCCTTTCCCGCCGTCGCCCTGAGCGGCCTGCTGGACCGCGCCGCGCCGCCGGCTATGGGCGAGGCGCTGCCGCTGCCCTGGCACTGGCTGTATTTCCTGGAGACGCCCGCGCGCGCCGCCACCGGCGTCGACGGGCATCCGCAGCGCGGCGGTTTCCTGCCGCCGGTGCCGCTGCCGCGCCGCATGTGGGCCGCCGGTTCGCTGCAATGCGAAAGCCCGCTGCGCCTGGGCGCACCCGCGCGCAAGACCTCCACCGTGCGCAGCGTGGACCTGAAGGAAGGCCGCAGCGGCCCGCTGGTCTTCGTGACGGTGGACCACCTGCTGGCGCAGGGTGGCCGCGTCTGCATCCGCGAAGAGCAGAACATCGTCTACCGCGAAGCACCCACCGGCCCCGCACCCCTGCCGGCGGGCGAGCAGGCCACGAAAGCCGCGCAATGGTCGGCCGTGCTGCAGCCGGACCCGGCGCTGCTGTTCCGGTTTTCCGCGCTCACCTACAACGGCCACCGCATCCACTACGACCGCGACTACGCGGTGCGCGAGGAGTTCTACCCCGCGCTGGTGGTGCACGGCCCGCTGCTGGCCACCGCGCTGCTGGACCTGCTGGCGCGCGGCCGGCCCGGCGTGCCGGTGCGGTCCTTTTCGTTCCGCGCCCTGCGCCCCGCCTTCGACACCGACACGCTGCAGCTTTGCGCCGCCGCCGAGGGCGACACGGTCGAGCTCTGGACGCAGGACGCGCACGGCCAGGTGGGCATGACGGCCCGCGCCACGCTGGGTTGAACGCCGCCATGCGCCATCACCCGATCTGGCGATCCATGCTGTTCGTGCCGGCGCACGTGCCGCGCTTCGTCGAGCGCGCTCACGAGCGCGGCGCCGACGCCTGCGTGCTCGACCTCGAAGACAGCGTGCCGCTGGCGCAGAAGGCGCAGGCGCGCGCCGCCGTGCCGCAGGCCGCCGCCGCCATCGCGGCCCACGGCACGCCCGTGCTGGTGCGCGTGAACCAGCCCTGGGAACTCGCCGCGCCCGACATCGACGCCGCCATCGGCCCGGCCGTGAGCGCGCTGGTGCTGCCCAAGGTGAACGACGACGCCACCGTGCGCGAGGTGGCGCGGCGCATCGACCGCGCGGAGGCGCAGCGCGGCCTGCCCGCCGGCCACACGCGGCTGATCGCGCTGATCGAGGACGTGCAGGCCCTGTCCGAGCTCGACGCCATCGCGCGTTGCTCGCCGCGCATGCTGGGCATGATGCTCGGCCCCGAGGATTTTTCCGCCTCCGCCGGCATGGCGCCAGTGCGCGAGGCGCTGCTGCTGCCCAACCAGCTGGTGCTGTTCGCCTGCCGGCGCGCCGGCATCCTGCCGTTCGGTTTTCCCGGCTCCATCGCCGACTACGGCGACGCCGAAGCCTTCGCGCAGACCATCCGCCTGGCGCGCCAGCTCGGCTTCGTCGGCGGCCTGTGCATCCACCCCACGCAGGTGGCGGTGATGAACGCCGGTTTCTCGCCTTCGACGGAAGACATCGAACACGCGCGCGGCGCCATCGAAGCCTTCGAGGCCGCCGCGCGCGAAGGCCGCGGCGCGGCCGAGTACCGCTCGAAGATGGTCGATCTGCCCGTGGTGGCGCGCGCGCGGGAAATCCTGCGCCGCGCCGCCGCACCGGCCCCCCTTTCCACCCAACAGGAGACACACCCATGAACACCCACCCCACCGTGTACGACGCGGTCGTGATCGGCGCCGGCGCCGGCGGCCTCAGCGCGGCGGCGCGCCTCGTGGCCGCCCGCCGCAAGGTGCTGGTCGTCGAGAGCCTGGGCCGCGTCGGCGGCCGCGCATCGAGCGAACAGATCGACGGCTTCACCGTCAACATCGGCGCCATCGCCATCGAGCGCGGCGGCGTGTTCGAGGAAACCTTCGGCCTGCTCAACGTGCCGTTGGACATCCGCGAACCCAGCCCGGCCACCGTGTTCCTGATCGACGGCAAGGTCATCAACGTCGCCAAGGGCGGCTGGGGCATGCTGCTGGGCACTTTCACCAAGCAGGCCGCCAAGATCGGCACCAAGTTCGCCGACGCGCGCGCGGGCGACCTGCCCGAGGCCAAGATGAGCACCAAGGAGTGGCTCAGCCAGTACACGAAGAACGAGACCGTGCACGCGATCTTCCGCAACCTGTGCGCGGCCATCTTCGCCGCCAACGACGACGAGGTGCCCGCGCGCGCCTTCCTGACCTACTTCGCGGTCAAGGGCGCGTTCAAGCGCTTCGGCTTCTGCCCGCGTGGCACCGTGGGCCTGTGGAACGACCTGGCCGACGGCATCCGCCAGGCCGGCGGCGAGATCTGGCTCGACGCGCCGGTGACCCAGCTGCACACGCAGGACGGCCTGGCCAGCGGCGTGACCGTGATGAAGGACGGCGTTGCGCAGCGCGCATCCAGGCCCGCACCGTGATCAGCAACATCGGCCCGCGCGCCACGGTGGACCTGCCCGGCGGCGAGGCCTTCGGCGGCGACTACATCCGGCTCGCGCACACCGCGCCCAAGCCCTCGGCCAACATCGTCATCAACTTCGCCACGCAGCAGCGCCTGGTGGACGTGCCCGGCCTGGTCACCTTCGGCAAGACGCGCCGCCTGTGCAACATGGGCGAACTCACCGCCACCTGCCCCGAGCTCGCGCCGGCCGGCTGGCACCAGTACGTGGCCTACGCCGTGCCGCGCCCGGCCATCGGTGACTTCGACGAGAAGACCGAGATCGAGGCCTCGCTGCAGGACCTGCGCGACGAGTTCCCCGGCTTCGCGCAGGCCAAGATGCTCTCGATGCGCGTGATGCGCGACGGCTGGCCGGCCCAGCGCTCCTGCGCCGGCTTCGACCTGCCGCAGACCACGCCGCTGGCGCAACCTCTGGCACGTGGGCGACGCGGTGAAGGACTATGGCGACGGTGGCACCCAGGCCTGCGCCTACACCGGCCGCGAGGCCGCGCGCCAGGCCGAAGCCCACCTGGACGGTGCCCGCGTGGCGGCGGCGGCGTGATGGCCGTTGCCGAGCTTCAAGCGCAGGTGGACCAGGCGCGCGCGCTGCTGGCGCGGTTGCGCCCGCTGTTCGAGCACGGCGTGGCCGCGCTCGCCAGGGCCTGCGCCCCGGGCGGCCAGCTCGACGGCGCGAAGCTGGACGAGCAACAGGTCGCGACCTTCGAGATCGCCTGGGCCAGCGCCGACCTGCTGGCCGCCGAGACCACGCTGGCGCGGCTCAACGGCGATCCGCTGCAGTCGCAACTGGCCCTGATCTTCGCGGTGGACGCCATCGCCGCGCTGCTGCCGCGCCTGGAGGCGCTCTGCATCGAGCTGGGCCTGCCACTCGCGCCCCTGCAGCAACTCGGTGCCGACGCCGACTGGGCCGCGCTGCGCGGCGCGGCGGGCGGCGCGCAGGCGCTCACGGCGGCCGGCCGCGCCCTCGTGGCCGCCGGTGACGCGGTGGAGCTGGGCAGCGTGGCGCTGCAAGACCCGGTGGTGATGGCGCAGGACGCGTTCCGCCGCTTCGCCGCCGATGTGGTGGCGCCCCAGGCCGAGCATATCCACCGGCACGATACGACCGTGCCCGAATCGCTGCTGCAGCCCATGCGCGACATGGGCGTGTTCGGCCTGTCCATCCCCGAGTCGCACGGCGGCACCGGGCCCGACGAGGGCGAGGACGCGACCATGATGGTGGTCGTCACCGAGGCCTTGTCCGAAGCTTCGCTGGCGGCGGCCGGCAGCCTGATCACGCGCCCCGAGATCCTGAGCCGCGCGCTCATCAGCGGCGGCACCGACGAACAGAAGGCCACCTGGCTGCCGCGCATCGCGGCGGGCGATCCGCTGTGCGCCATCGCCATCACCGAGCCCGACTACGGCTCGGATGTGGCCAGCCTGGCCCTGAAGGGCACGCGCACCGAGGGCGGCTGGCTGCTCAACGGCGCCAAGACCTGGTGCACCTTCGCCGGCAAGGCCGGTCTGCTGATGGTGGTCACGCGCACCGACCCCGACCGCTCGGCCGGTTACCGGGGCCTGAGCGTGCTGCTGGTGGAAAAGCCGTCCTACGACGGCCACGCCTTCGACTTCCAGCAGCCCGGCGGCGGGCGCCTGAGCGGCAAGGCGATTCCCACCATCGGCTACCGGGGCATGCACTCGTTCGATCTCGCCTTCGACCAGTTCTTCGTGCCCGACGCCAACGTGATCGGCGGCGCGGGCGGCCTGGGCAAGGGCTTCTACTTCACCATGGCCGGCATGGTGGGCGGGCGCATGCAGACCTCGGCGCGCGCCTGCGGCGTGATGCGCGCGGCGCTGCGCGCCTCGATGCGCTACACGGCCGACCGCAAGGTGTTCGGCGCGCCGCTGCAGGCCTACGCGCTCACCCTGGCCAAGCTCGCGCGCATGGCCGCGCGCCTGGCGGCCTGCCGCACGCTGGCCTACGCCATCGCCGAGCAGCTCAACGCCGGCGGCGGCCGCATGGAGGCCAGCCTGGTCAAGCTGCTGGCCTGCCGATCGGCCGAGATGGTCACGCGCGAAGCGCTGCAGCTGCACGGCGGCATGGGTTACGCTGAGGAAAGCGCCGTGAGCCGCTACTTCGTGGATGCGCGCGTGCTCTCGATCTTCGAGGGCGCGGAGGAAACGCTGGCGCTCAAGGTCATCGGTCGCAGCCTGTTGGAAGACGCACTCAAACCATGAAACCCATCCTCTGCGGCATGCGGGTGGTCGAAGCCGCCGCCTTCGTCGCCGCGCCCCTGGGCGGCATGACGCTCGCGCAGATGGGCGCCGACGTGATCCGCATCGACACCCTGGGTGGCGGGCTGGATTACAAGCGCTGGCCCGTGACCCGGGACGACGTGAGCCTGTTCTGGTGCGGCCTCAACAAGTCCAAGCGCTCGGTCGCGCTGGACCTGAGCAAGCCCGAAGCCCGCGAGATCGCCATGGCGCTGATCACCGCGCCGGGCGAGGACGCGGGCATCCTGCTCACCAACTTTCCGCCGCGCGGCTGGCTGGACCACGACAAGCTGAAAGAGAGGCGCGCCGACCTGATCCAGCTCACCGTGCAGGGCGACCGGCACGGCGGCTCGGCGGTGGACTACACCATCAACTCGCGCGTCGGCATCCCCTACATCACGGGCGACGAGCGCGGCGCGGCCACGAACGAGGCCGTCAACCACGTGCTGCCGGCCTGGGACCTCGTCACCGGCCAGATGGCGGCCGTGGGCCTGCTGGCCGCCGAACGCCACCGCCTCAAGACCGGCCAGGGCCAGCACGTGAAGCTGCCACTGGAAGACGTGGCCCTCGCGGCCGTGAGTCACCTCGGCCTGATCGCCGAAGCGCAACTCGGCCAGCAACGCGAGCGCCACGGCAACGAGTTGTTCGGCGCCTTCGGCCGCGACTTCAAGACGGCGGACGGCGAGCGCGTGATCGTCGTCGGCCTGACCTTGAAACAATGGCAGGCCATCTGCGAGGCCATGGGCCTGAATGAGGCCGTGAAGGCGCTGGGCGACCGCCTGGGCCTGGACCTGGACCTGGAAGGCCACCGCTTTCGCGCGCGCAAGGAACTGGGCGCGCTGGTGGAGGCCTGGGTGTCGCGGCACAGCCTGGCCGAGGTGGCGGCCGCGCTGACGAAGCAGAGCGCCTGCTGGGGCAAGTACCAGACGCTCACGCAACTGGTGACGCAGGACGGGGCCTGCTCGCCAGCCAACCCGATGTTCCGCACCATCGACCAGCCTGGCGTGGGGCCGCACCTGGCGGCCGGGCTGCCGCTGAACTTCTCGGGCATGGATCGCATCCCCGCGGGAACCGCGCCCACGCTGGGCCAGCACACGGGCGAGGTGCTGTTTGAACTCCTGGGGGTATCCCAGGCGCAATTCGGTGATCTTCGCGACAGGGGCGTGGTCTAGTTGGGTCAGAATAGCCGCCTCAAAACTTGAGCGGAACACGATGACCCGATCGCTTGCAAGGAACCACGACGACAAACGCCAGAGGATCCTCGACGTCGCAGCCGCGCTCTTCGCGAGCACGAGCTACGAGAGTGCCCGGCTGCAGGACATCGCGGCGGCGTGCAGCATGTCGAAGTCCGCGCTGTACCACTACTTCCCTGGCAAGGAAGTGCTGCTGCTCGAGATCATCACCGAGCACATCATGAGCTCGGTGGCCGAGCTCGAGGCCATCGCGCAGGGCCCGGGCACGAGCCGGGAACGGCTGACGAACCTGGTGCGGGCCATGGTGACGCGGGCCGCGGAAAAGCGCCACGAGCACACGGTGCTGACCAACGACCTCAAGTTCCTGCCGACGCTGCAGCAGCAGGGGATCAAGCTGGCGCAGGCCAAGGCGCTGGACTTCGTGATCGATCTGCTCACCGACATCAACCCCCACCTCATGCGGCGGCGTCGCGAGAGCGCGTCCTACGCGCTGTTCCTCTACGGCTCGATGATCTCGACCGCGACCTGGTACCGCCGGGGCGGCGGCATGACGCCGCACGAGCTGGCCGACCGCCTGACCGAGGTCTACCTCAAGGGCTTCGACGGCGGGGACCATCCGCCGGGTTACAGCTGAACTGCGTGGCCGCCACGCCCACGCCGGCCATCATCGCGCCGGCGATCTTCAGGGCGCTGAAGGTCTCGCCCAGCGCCAGCCACGAGATCAGGCCCGCCACCGGCGGCAGCAGGTAGAGCAGGGGCGCCGTGCGCGCCACGCCCAGGTGGTCGTTGAGCCAGCCCCAGGCCAGCCAGCCCGCGAACGACGCCACCGCCAGCGACCACAGCAGGGCGCCCCAGACGGCCGCGCCCAGGCTGGCCCACGGCACCTGCAAGGCCTGCGGCGCGTTGATGAGGAGCATGGGCACCATCGCCAGCAGCGTGGTGTAGGCCATCACCAAGGTGACGCCATGGCGGGCGAACAGCCGGCTGGCGGCCACCGTGTGGGCCGAGAAGAGCAGGGCGGCGAGCAGCAGCAGCAGGTCGCCCAGGCCCTGCGTGCGCATGAGCGCGACCTTGTCCGACAGGAACACCAGCACGCCCGCCATCGGCCAGCGCCACACCGCCCACCTGCAGGCGCGTGAAGCGCTGGCTGTGCAGCACGCGCACCAGCAGCAGCGTGAACATGGGGCCGAGCGCGGAGATGAGCGCGCTGGAGAACGCGGTGGACAGGTGCATGGCCTGCGTCATCACGTTGACGTGAGCGATGTGGCCGAGCAGGGCAAGGCCCGCCAGGCCCAGCCAGTCGCGCCGTTCCAGCCGCGGCCAGTGCCAACCGTGGCGCCACAGCAGCAGGGCGATGGCGCAGGCCGGCGTGACGAGGTAGCGCGCGAAGACCAGGGCGCCCGGCCCGATCTGCGCCATCACCGCCTTCTGCACGCTGTAGTTGCTGCCCCACAGCAGCATCAGGGCCAGCGCCACCACCAGCGCCCACCGGCGGCGGACCGTGCCGGAAACCGGCGGATGGTTGGGGTTGATGCCCATTAAAACCGTCCCATGAGTCATATTTGCAATCGATCCAGCGGCAGAAGATTCATCTGAACCGGCCTTTGATACGGGAAATCCCTAGGGATTTTTTTTGACCAATTGTTTTGTTAAACCGTCCCGTCGGTCTATTATACGGGCTGCCAGCGTTTGGTCGTTCTCACGTCAATCCACCCAGGAGACAAGCATGCGTTTTTCCCTTCCCAGGCTCACCGCAGCCCTCGCTTTGGCCAGTGCCTTCGCCGCCAGCGCGCCCGCCATGGCGCAGACCACCGTCATCAAGTACTCCAACTGGCTGCCGCCGGGGCAGGCCATGCGCGTGGAGGTGGTGGAGCCCTGGATCGCCGAGGTCGAGAAGGCCACGCAGGGCCGCGTGAAGATCGACACCGCGCCCAAGGTTGTGGGCACGCTGCCGGCCCAGTTCGACGTGGCGCGCGACGGCCAGGCCGATCTGGTGATCTTCATTCCGGGCTACACGCCCAACCGCTTCGACCTGCTCGAGGTGCTGCAACTGCCGTTCGTGAGTGACAACCCCGAGGTGTACGCGCCGCTGGCCGACCGCTTCTACCGCAAGCACCTGGCCTCGCACAACGAGTTCAAGGGCGTGCACCCGCTGTCGGTCTACGTGGTCTCGCCCGGCCAGATCTTCAACTCCAAGCGCCCGCTGCGCAGCGTGGCCGACTTCAAGGGCCTGAAGATGCGCAGTCCGCAGACCAGCGCCACGCAGGCGCTCACGCTGCTGGGCGCGGTGCCGATCTCCAAGCCGGTGAGCGAAACCTACGAGCTGCTGTCCTCCGGCGTGATCGACGGCACCTTCATGCCGCCCGAGTCGATTCCCGCCTTCAAGCTGACCGAGCTCGTGCCCTACGCCACCATCGTGCCGGGCGCGGTCTACAACACCGTGCTGGTGCTGGGCATCAACGAGGACAAGTGGAAGTCGCTGCGCGCCGAGGACCGCGAGGCGATCACCCGCATCTCGGGCGACGTGTTCGCGCGAAACATCGGCCGCGCCTACGCCAACGGCGACAAGGCCGCCTTCGAGACCATGCGCAAGGCGGGCAAGCCGGCCGAGGTGTTCCCGGCCCCGGCGCTGGCGGAGATGAAGAAGGTGCTGCTGCCGATCGAGCGCGAGTGGATCGAGAAGGCGAAGAAGAAGGGCATGGCCGATCCGCAGAAGGTGCTGGACCAGCTGCGCGCCGACATCGCCGTCGCCAAATAAGCCGCCATGACCGCACAAGCCACCGGCGGACGCACCGTCCGCGTCCTGGAAGCGATCGGCGCGGTCGCGCTGCTGATCCTGATGGTCACCGTCTTCATCGACGTGGTGGGGCGCAACCTCTTCAACACGCCGCTGCCCTGGGGCACGGAGCTGCTGGAGATGGTGCTGGCCCTGATGATCTTCGCGATCTATCCCTTGCTGGCGCTCGGTTTCGGCC
The DNA here is from genome assembly GCF_042697355.1 of Hydrogenophaga sp. UC242_50. NCBI lineage: Bacteria > Pseudomonadati > Pseudomonadota > Betaproteobacteria > Burkholderiales > Comamonadaceae > Hydrogenophaga > Hydrogenophaga sp. UC242_50. The sequence continues at coordinate 3,483,979 of NZ_CP170553.1, read as the reverse complement.
ACATCACCGTGGACCTGATCCAGCTGCCGGCCAGCCTGCACAAGGTACAGCGCGTGCTCAGCGGCGCGATCGGCGCCGTGGTGTTCGCGCTGATCACCTGGTGCATGGTCCGCCAGGCGTTGCGTGCCGCCAGCTATGGCGAGGCCACGCCGCTGCTGGGCGTGCCGCTGTCCTGGGTGCTCGGCGGCATCGGCGCCATGGCCGCCATCAGCACGCTCGCGTTCCTGCTGGCCGCCGCGCGGTCCTTTCGCCATCCCGGCGCGCCTGCCGCGCCACACGCCACCGAGGTGATCTGATGCTCGCTGCCTGTCTGGGTTTTCTCGTGGCGTTCGCGTTCATCCTGTTCCAGGTGCCCATCGCCACCGCGCTGGCCCTCGCCGGTTTCGGCGGTTACGTGGTGCTCAATGGCCTCACGCCCGCGCTGAGCATGGTGGCCACCGTCACCAAGGACAGCACGCTGGTGTACTCGCTGATCGTGCTGCCGCTGTTCGTGCTGATGGGCAACCTCGTGGCCGGTGCCGGCATCTCGGGCGATCTGTTCCGCGCGGCGCAGGCCTTCATCGGCCGGCGCCGGGGCGGCCTGGCAATCGCCACCGTGGTGGCCTGCGGTGGTTTCGGCGCCATCTGCGGCTCCAGCGTGGCCACGGCAGCCACCATGGGCAAGGTGGCGATCCCCTCCATGCGCAAGCTCGGCTATGGCGACTCGCTCTCGTCGGCCGCGGTCGCCGCGGGCGGCACGCTGGGCATCCTGATCCCGCCCAGCGTGATCATGGTGGTGTACGGCGCTGCGCACGCAGACGCACATCGGCATGCTGTTCGCCGCCGGCATCGTGCCCGGCCTGATCGCCATCGGCGGCTACATGGCGGCGGTGAAGTGGTCGGTCTGGCGCCAGCCGGAACTCGCGCCGCTGGCCGAGGACAACGAACAGGTCAACAAGCTGGCGCTGCTGCGCGCGCTGTGGCCCGTGGCGCTGATCTTCGGCGTGGTCATGGGCGGCATCTACGGCGGTTTCTTCACCTCCATCGAGGCCTCGGGCATCGGTGCGACGGCGGCCCTGGTGTTCGCGCTGACGCACCACTCGCTCAGGCTCAAGGACATCTACGCGATCCTGGTCGACACCGCGCGCACCTCGGCCATGATGTTTGCCATCATCCTGGGCGCCGCGCTGTTCGGCGAGTTCGTGAACCTCACCGGCGTGCACGAAGGCCTGCTGCATGTGGTGCAGGAGAGCGGCCTGCCGCCGTTCGGGATCATCCTGCTGATGATCGTGCTGTACATCCTGCTCGGCACGGTGCTGGAAAGCCTGTCGATGATCCTGCTGACCGTGCCGATCTTCTTCCCGATCATCCTGGCCCTGGGCTACGACCCGGTGTGGTTCGGCATCCTGGTCGTGATGGTGGTGGAAATCGGGCTGATCACGCCTCCCATCGGCGTGAACCTGTTCGTGATCCGCTCGGTCATGCCCGACATCCCCATGATGACCGTGGTGCGTGGCGTGATTCCGTTCATCGTGGCCGACGTGCTGCGCATCCTGCTCATCGCCGCCGTGCCGGCCCTGTCCCTCTGGTTGCCCAACCTGCTGTTCAAGGCAGCCGCCTGACACCGTGAACCCTGTCTTCGACCCCGCGGCGCCCGAACTGCCGGCGCGCCTTCAATCGTGGCTGTCCCAACGCTGGCGCAAGCCGGTCCAGGTGAGCGGGCTGAGCCGCTTTCCGGCCGGCATGTCCTGGGTGACCCTGGGCTTCACCGCCGAGTCACCGGGTGAGGCGCCGCTGGACCTCATCCTGCGCGTGGGCGACCCGGGCGGCCTGTTCTCGCCCTACAGCTCGCGGCCCGAGTACGAGGCGCTGGCCGCGCTGGCCAGCGTGCCCGACCTGCCCATCCCCCAGGCCTATGAGCACAGCGACGATCCGGCCATCCTCGGCGCGCCCTTCGTGATCACGCAGCGCGTGGCCGGCGACACGCCCACGCCCTGGCGCGGCGCGGACGAACGCGGCGAAGCGGCCAACCAGTCGCTCGGTCACGACTTCGCCGATGCGCTCGGCGCCATCCACGCCTTCGACTGGACCACCACCCCGCTGGCCGCCTGGGCGCAGGAGGGTCCCATCACGCCGCGGACCACCGCGCTGCACGAGACGCGCTACTGGACGCGGCATGCCCAGCTGGGGACCGGTCCCACGCCGCCGCAGATGCACTACGCCATGCGCTGGCTGGAGGCGCACGCGCCCGAGGCCGAGCGCATCACCATCGTGCACGGCGACTACCGGGTGGGCAACTTCCTGCAGCAGGACGGCCGCATCACCGCCATCCTCGACTGGGAGCTGGTGCACCTGGGCGACCCGCACGCCGACCTGGCCTGGGCCGGGCTGCGCACCTTCGCCGCCGGCACCTCGCGCATCGGCGGGCTGATCGAGCGCGAGGTCTTCTACCAGCGCTGGCAGGCGAAGACCGGCCTGCGCGTGCGGCCCGAGGTGGTGCGCTACTACGAGGTGATGGTGCAGTTCAAGATGGCCGCGATGCTGATGGGCGCCATGATCCGCGTGCAGACCGGCCGCTCGCGCGACGTGCGCATGGCCGCGATGGGCTTCCAGCTCACCTCCACGCTGATGGAACTCAACAAGCTGATCGCGGAGGCCGCATGAACCAGTCGCTCGAAGCCCTGATGGGCAGCATCTGCCGCGCGCTGCGCGACGAGATCGCGCCGGAACTGCAGAGCGACCACGCGCGCTCGCAGCTGGCCGGCGTGCTGGACGTGCTGGGCAAGGTGGAGCGCATGGTGGTCTGGTCGCCGGACGTGACGCGCGAACAGCTCGAACTGCTCGACGCCTGCCTGGCGCGGGTGGCGGCCCGCCTGGCCGCGGCGGGGCAGACCGCGCCGCCCGGCCTGGCGCCCGCGTCCACCGCCCGGCCCGAAACCCAGGCCGCATTGCAGGCCGCCTTGGCGGACGCCGAGCGGCGCTTCGCCCGTTTCACCGACTGGCTGTTCTCGCCGCCGGACGGGCTGCCCGCGCCCCTGGCGGGCGAACTGCACGACCAGCTTCGCACGGCGCTTCGCCTCACGCTCAAGGCCCAGCGCCGCCTGGTGCCGAGCGCCGACTTTTCATCGATGACCGCGCCGAGCCCCGCGGCCGACGCCCAAGGAGTTTTCAAATGATGTCTGCCCAGGACGACCTGATCGGCCACCAGGCCCCCGCGCCCTTCGCGCAACGCGCCGGCCAAGGCGACCCCCGCTTCACCGAGCGCTACTGGTACACGCTGCACCCGATCACCGGCACGGTGGACGGCGTGCCCATGATCCTCGACATTGGCATGGGCTACTACCCCAACAAGGGCGTGATGGACGTGTTCGCCGGCATCACCGTGGGCCGCCGGCAGCACAACTTTCGCGCCTCGCGCGCGCTGGGCGCCACGCCGCTCGAAGCCGGCGCGGGGCCGCTGCGTTTCGAGGTGGTGGAGGGCATGAAGCGGCACCGCCTCACGCTCACCGACAACGCCTCGGGCTTGAGCTTCGCGCTGGACTTCGAGGCCAGCTTTCCCGCCGCGCAGGAGAAGCAGAACTTCCGCGAGCGCAAGGGCGTGGTCGAAGAGGACATGGTGCGCATCTCGCAGTTCGGCCGCTGGCGCGGCTGGTTCGCCCTCGGTGGGCAACGCCACGAGGTGACGCCGTCCACCTGGTGGGGTCAGCGCGACCACTCGTGGGGCATCCGCTCCGAGATGCGCACCGACGAGGCCGCGCCCCCGGTGCAGCAGCACAGCGGCTTCTTCTGGACCTGGTCCATGTTCCAGTTCGAGGACCTGGGTTTTTCCATCTTCCTGAAAGAGCGCGAGCCGGGCAAGCCGCACTACCTCTCGGCCACCGAATTCGTGCGCGAGGCCGACGGCCGCATGGCGCACCGCGAGGCCATCAGCGTCATGCACGAACTCGAATGGGCCGACGACCCGCTGGGACAGACCATCTCAGCCGGCACCTTCACCTTGCAGTTCGCCGAAGGTCCGCCGCGCACCGTGCGCATGGAAGGGCTGGAAGCCCGCTTCTACCTGAAGGGCGGCCTGTACGGCGGCTTCCAGGGCTGGAACCACGGCGACCCTAAGGGCGACTACCACGCCGAGCACGACGTGTGGGACCTCGACGACCCGGCCACGCGCGCGGCCGCCCGCACTCTGGGCGACCACGTGGTGCGCGCCACCTGCGAGGGCCGCACCGGCATCGGCATCAGCGAATACGGCGTGGCGCAAGGCTATGCTCGCTACCCCGGGCCGCAGCAGCACCCCGCGCTCTGAAGCCGCCAAGAACACGCAGGAGACGTATCCACCATGCAGATGACCCAGGCCCTGGCACGCGCCGTGCAGACCCGGCGCCACCACACCGCCACGATTTTCGCGGGCCGACAACGCAGCTGGGCCCAGGTCGGCGAGCGCGTGCCGCGCGCCGCCGCCGCCTTGCGCGCCCTGGGCCTGCGGCCCGGCGACCGGCTCGGCATCCTCGCGCTCAACAGCGACAACTACATCGAGATCTTCTTCGCCGCCGCCTGGGCCAACGTGGTGCTGGTGCCGCTGAACACGCGCTGGGCCGTGCCCGAGAACATCTACACCCTGGGCGACGCGCAGTGCCAGGCCTTGATCGTGGACGACGCCTTCGTGGCCCAGGTGCCGCAGCTGCTCGCGGGCCACGCGATGGCGCACGTGATCCACGCGGGGGAGGGCGCCACGCCCGAGGGCATGCAGGGCTACGAAGCCCTGATCGCGGCCACGCCGCCCATGGCCGACGAGTGCGGCCAGGGCGACGAGCTCTGCGGCATCTACTACACCGGCGGCACCACCGGCCACCCCAAGGGCGTGATGCTCTCGCACAAGAACTTCATCTCGGCCTCGGTGAACTGGATCGCCACGCTGCACTTCAGCGAGGACACGGTCTACATGCACTCGGCTGGCCTGTTCCACCTGGCGGGCTGCTCGCCGGCCATCGCGCTCACGCTGGCCGGCGGCACCCACGTGTGCCTGCCCAAGTTCGACGCCGTGCTGGCCTTCGAGGCCATCCAGACGCACCAGGTGAACTACTGCCTGTTCGTGCCGACCATGGTGAACATGATGATCAACCACCCGGACTTCGCCCGCTACGACCTCACCAGCGTGCGCTACTGCGAGTACGGCGCCTCGCCCATGCCGGTGCCGGTGCTGGCCGCCGCCATGGAGAAGCTGCCCACGTGGGAGTTCATCCAGGGCTATGGCATGACCGAGTCGGCCGCGCTCACCGTGAGCCTGCCCTGGCGCTACCACTTCGACCAGCCCGGCATGCCCAGCAAGCGCCTGGCCGCCGGCCGCGCCGCCTACGGGGTGGACGTGCGCATTGTGGACGAGGACGGCCAGGAAGTCCCGCGCGGCACCCACGGCGAAATCGCGGTGCGCGGCGCGCAGGTGATGATCGGCTACTGGCGCAAGCCCGAGGCCACCGCCGCCGCGCTGCGCCAAGGCTGGCTGCACACCGGTGACGCGGCCTACATGGACGAGGATGGTTTCGTCTACATCGTCGACCGTGTGAAGGACATGATCATCAGCGGCGGCGAGAACATCTACTCGCGCGAGGTCGAGAACGCGGTGCACGCGCACCCGGCGGTGCGCGACTGCGCCGTGATCGGCATCCCCAACGCGGAGTGGGGCGAGTCGGTGCACGCGGTGGTGGTGCTCAAGGACGGGCAGAGCGCCAGCGCGAAGGAGATCATCGACCACTGCCGCACGCTGATCGCGGGCTACAAGGTGCCGCGCTCGGTGGACTTCAGCGACGCGCTGCCGCTCTCGGGCGCGGGCAAGATCATGAAGAACGTGCTGCGCGAGCCGTTCTGGCGCGGCAAGAGCAAGTCGGTGAACTGAGTGAGCGGGCGGCTTCAGCCGCCGCCGCAGCGAAAGCCGTCGAGGAACAGGGCCGAGATGCGCTCGGCCAGCTCGGCGGGCGTGATCGGGCCGTCGCGCTCGTACCAGGTGAAGGTCCAGATCACCATGCCGAACAGCAGCAGGGCGTAGGGCGAGTTCACCTCGGCGCGCGCCATGCGGGCGGGGTTGATCTCGCGCAGCAGGCCAACCATCAGCTGCATCAGTTCCTGCTCCAGCTTGCGCACGTCCTCGCGCTGCACCGGCGGCAGGAACTTGATGTCGTTCATCAGCACCAGGTGGTGGTGGCGCGACTTCGCCCCTTCCTGCACGAACGAGGCCACGAAGCGCTGGAAGCGCTCCGCCGCCGGGCGCGGCTCGCGCGCGATGGCCGAGAGCTCGGCCACCTGTCCGGTGATGTGCTCCTTCACGATCGCGTAGAGCAGGTCTTCCTTGCTCGCGAAGTAGTGGTACAGGTGCGATTTCGAGGCGCCGCACGCGGCGGCCACGTCGCTCATGGTCGCGTGGTCGAAGCCTTTCTGCGCGATCAGCGCGACCGCGCTGTCGAGGATGACCTGCTTCTTCAGCTCGTAGTCGTTGGCCCGCACGCGCGTCATCTGGAATGCCCCCTGGGCCGGGTGGTGACCTGTTGCATGTTCCTCTGTTCCCTTTTATATTTAGACCGACGAGACGGACTATAAGCCCAATGCCCCAGACACACCATAGGGAAAGCATGGATCACACAGAAGAGACATTGATCGTCATCGGCGCGGGCCACGCCGGTGTGGAACTGGCCTTCGCCGCGCGCCAGCAGGGCTGGGCCGGCCCCATCGTGCTGCTGGGCGAAGAGCCGCACCTGCCGTACCACCGGCCGCCGCTCTCCAAGGCCTTTCTCTGCGGCACGGCCGACGCGGCCTCGCTCGCGCTGCGCCAGGCCACGGCCTTCGACACGGCGGCCATCACGCTGCGGCTGGGCACGAAGGTGCGCGCCATTCACCGCGCCGCGCACGAGGTGCTTCTGGCCGACGGCAGCGCGCTGGCCTACAGCAGGCTCGCGCTGTGCACCGGCGGCCGGGCGCGCGCGCTCGAGGTGCCGGGCCTGGAGGGCGCGCCGCCGCCCAACCTGTTCAGCCTGCGCACGCAGGCCGATGCGCTGGCGATCGCCGGGGCGGTGCGCGAAGGCGCGCGCGTGGTCATCGTCGGCGCGGGTTATGTGGGCCTGGAGGTCGCGGCCTCGGCGCGCAAGCTCGGCGCGGGCGTGACGGTGCTCGAATCGCAGCCGCGCGTGCTCGCGCGGGTGACCGGCGCCACGCTCTCCAGCTTCTACGAATCGGTGCACCGCGAGGCCGGCGTGGACCTGCGCACCAATGCCTCGGTGCGCGCGATCGAGCGCGATGCCACCGGCGCGGTGAGCGCCGTGCTCTGCGGCGACGACGAACGCCTGCCGGCCGACGTGGTGATCGTGGGCATCGGCATGTTGGCCGACACGGCATTGGCCGAAGCGGCGGGCCTGCGCGTGGAGGGAGGCATCGTGGTGGACGCGCACTCGGTCACCTCCGATCCTCACATCGTCGCGGCCGGCGACTGCACGGTGCACGACAGCGCGCTCTACGGCCGGCGCGTGCGCCTGGAGTCGGTGCCCAACGCGCTGGAGCAGGCGCGCTCGGCTGCCGGCTGGCTGTGCGGCAAGCCCCGGCCCAACCACGCGGTGCCGTGGTTCTGGTCCGACCAGTACGACCTGAAACTGCAGATGACCGGCCTGGCCGACGGGCACGACCAGTGCGTGGTGCGCGGCTCCTTCGTGGACCACAGCTTCTGCGCTTTCTACCTGCGCGAGGGCCGCCTGATCGCGGTCGACGCCGTCAACCGGCCGGCCGATTTCATGCTCGCCAAGAAGGCCGTGGCGGCCGGCGTGCTGGCCGATCCCCTGGCCCTGGCCGACACCGGCATCCCCCTGAAAGAGCTGCTGGCGACCGCCGCGCCGGCCTAGGGTTTGTCCTAGGGCGCGCGACAGGTCACCACCCCATAATCGCCCCAATCAAAGACCGACGCGACGGACTAATTATCAAATCCCGACCGCCTTCGCCGATACCGCAACGACCTCGAGACACACACAGCCCCATGTCGCTTCCATCCACCGCCGCCGCCCCGCCCCCGGGGACGGCGCCCGCCCAGGCCTCCGTGCTGGCGGTTCACAACATCCAGATCGTCTATGGCGGCGCCATCGAGGCGGTGCGCGACGTCTCGCTGGAAGTGCAGGCCGGCCAGATCGTGGCGCTGCTCGGTTCCAACGGCGCGGGCAAGTCGACCGTGCTCAAGGCCATCTCGGCCGTGCTCGATGCCGAGGACGGCGAGATCGAGAAGGGCTCGATCCAGCTCTTCGGCCAGCACATCGAAAAAGCCGCCGCGCCCGAGATCGTGCGCCGGGGCCTTGTGCAGGTGCCCGAAGGCCGGCGCCTGTTCGCCACGCTCACGGTGGAAGAAAACCTGCTGGTCGGCGCGCACCTGCAGAGCCGCCAGGTGCTGGACGAGGAGCGCGAGAACGTGTTCCGCCTGTTCCCGCGCCTGCTGGAAAAACGCGGTGTGATCGCGGGCTACCTCTCGGGTGGCGAGCAGCAGATGGTGGCCATCGGGCGCGCGCTCATGAGCCGGCCCAAGGTGCTCGCGCTCGACGAACCCTCGCTGGGCCTGGCGCCGCTGATCGTCTCCGAGATCTTCTCGGCCATCGAAACCCTGCGCGACCAGAACGGCCTGACCATCCTGCTGGTGGAGCAGAACGCCACGCGCGCGCTGGCGATCGCCGACTACGCCTACATCATGGAAAACGGCCGCGTGGTGCTCGACGGCACCAGCGAGGCCCTGCGCCGCAACGCCGACGTGCGCGAGTTCTACCTCGGCCTGAGCGCGGCCCAGGGCCGCACCAGCATGCGCGATGTCAAACACTACAAGCGCCGCAAGAGGTGGCTGTCATGAGCGATCCCATTCTCGACGTGCGCGGCGCGACGAAAAAATTCGGCGGCGTCACCGCGGTCAACAACGTGAGCCTGCGCGTGATGCCGGGCGAGATCGTCAGCCTGATCGGCCCCAACGGCGCGGGCAAGACCACCACCTTCAACCTGATCAGCGGCGTGCTCGACCTCAGCGCCGGCCAGGTGTTCTTCCAGGGCCAGGACACGGCGCGCCTGCGCTCGTCCGACTACGCGCGCGCCGGCATCGGCCGCACCTTCCAGAACCTGGCGCTGTTCAAGCACGGCACGGTGGTGGAGAACCTGCTCACCGGCCGCCATGTGCACTTCAACTACACGGTGCTGGAGTCGCTGATGTTCTGGGGCCGGCCCCGCCGCGAGGAAATCGCGGCGCGGCGCAAGGTCGAGGAAATCATCGAGTTCCTGGAGATCGAGGAATTGCGCGACAAGCCGGTCTCGCAACTGGCCTACGGCCAGCAGAAGCGCGTGGAGCTCGGGCGGGCGCTGGCCTGCGAGCCCAGCCTGCTGCTGCTCGACGAGATCGTCGCGGGCATGAACCGCGAGGAGAAAGAGGACATCGCGCGTTTCACGCTCGACATCCGGGACGAATTCGGGGTGGCGGTGCTGATGATCGAACACGACATGCAGGTGGTGATGGACCTGTCGGACCGCGTCTACGTGCTGGACTTCGGCATGCTGATCGCCGAAGGCACACCGGCCGAGGTGGCCGCCAACCCGGCGGTGCTGCAGGCCTACCTGGGCGGGGAGGCGGCACATGCTTGACCACAACCAGCTCATTCGCGGCGAGACCACGCTGCCCGGCCTGCTGCGCCAGCGCGCGCAGGAGCGCGGCGCCCAGGTGGCGCTGCGCGAGAAGATCCACGGCATCTGGCAGGGCCGCACCTGGCTCGAGTACTACCAGGCCGCGCGCCGCGTCGCGCACGGCCTCACCAAGCTCGGCTTGCAACGCGGCGACCGCATCATCATCGCGGCCGAGGACGTGCCCGAGTGGTTCTACGCCGACCTGGGCGCGCAGATGATCGGCGTGCAGGTGGTCGGCATCTACCCCACCAACCCCTGGGCCGAGGTGCAGTACATCGCCGGCCACTGCCAGGCGAAACTGGCCGTGACGGGCGACCAGGAGCAGACCGACAAGGTGCTCGACGCGATGCGCGAAGGCCCCGGCCTGCCGCACCTGCGGCACATCTTCTGCGTCGACATGAAGGGCCTGCGCCGCTACGAGCCCGGCCGCCCGCACGCGTTCACGCACCTGCTCGAACTCGGCGATCAGCTGGTGGCCGAAGACCCGCTGGCCGAGCAGCGGCTGGACGGGCAGATCGACGCCCTGGTGCCCGACGACGTCAACATCCTGGTCTACACCTCCGGCACCACCGGCCCGCCCAAGGGCGCGATGCTCACGCACCGCAACTTCGTCTACGGCGCCTACGCCTACATGGTGGCGCGCCAGATGGCGGACAAGCCCTTCGAGTCGGTCTGCTACCTGCCGCTGTGCCACGTGGCCGAGCGCACCTACTCCACGGTGCAGCACCTGATCTCGGGCGGCTGCATCAACTTCGCGGAGTCGGTCGACACCGTCGCGACCAACATCCGCGAGATCGGCCCGACCTTTTTCCTGGGCGTGCCGCGCATCTGGGAAAAGCTGCAGCAGGGCTTCGAGTTCCGCATGAAGGACAGCGGGCGCGCGCAGCGCTGGCTCTACCGGGTGGGCATGAAGCGCGGGCGCGCGCTGTCGGACCGCCGGGCCGAACACGGCCACCTCCAGGGCCTGGGCGACCGGCTCGAGTTCGGCTTCTGGTACCTGCTGCTGTTCCGCAACATGCAGCGCCACATGGGCCTGAACCGCACGCACACCCGCATGTGCGGCGGTGCCTCGGTCTCGCCCGAGACGCTGAAGTTCTTCGACATCATCGGCCTGCCAGTGGGGCAGGGCTACGGCCTCACCGAGGCCGGCGGCCTGGCCTTCGTGCAAGTGCCGGGGCGGCCCTTCATCCGGGGCAGCTGCGGCCCGGCCATGGAAGGCGTGGAGTGGCGGCTGGGTGACGACAAGGAAGTCTTCGTGCGCTCGCCCGGCGTGTTCAAGGGCTACCTGTTCGACGACAAGGGCACGGCCGACATCCTCTCGGCCGACGGCTGGATCGCCACCGGCGACATCGTGGAGCAACACGGCGAGGGCGAGATCGCGGTGGTGGACCGCAAGAAGGCCATCATCATCACCAGCGGCGGCAAGAACATCGCGCCCTCGGAGATCGAGAACGCGATCAAGGACAGCCCTTACGTGCGCGAAGCCATCGTGGTGGGGGAGGGCAAGAAGTTCCTCGGCGGCCTGCTGCAGATCGACTTCGACACCGTGGGCCGCTGGGCCGCCGAGCGCGACCTGCAGTACACGACCTACAAGTCGCTCACCCTGCTGCCCGAGGTCATCGAGCTGGTGCAGGGCGTGATCGACGAGGTCAACTCGCGCTTCGCCCGCGTGGAGAACGTGCGCAGGTTCGTGCTGCTCGAAAAGGAGCTCGACCACGACGACGGCGAACTCACCGCGACGCAGAAGGTGCGCCGGGGCCTCATCAACAAGAAGTTCGCTCGCGAGCTCGAGATCATCTATGGGAGCGCGCCATGAACTACTTCATTGAACTGCTGGTCTCCGGCCTCGCGGTCGGCGCGATCTACGGCCTGGTGCGCCATGGGCTTCGCCGTGATCTACAAGGCCACCGGCATCGTCAACTTCGCCCAGGGCGAGATGGGCATGCTCAGCGCCTACACCACCTGGTCGCTCGCGACCATGCTGGGCACCGGCAGCCTGGCCACGGTGGCGCTGGCCATCGTGGTCGGCGCGGTGCTGGGCCTGCTGTGCGAGCGCCTGATCATGCGGCCCATGCTGGGCGAGCCGGTGCTCTCGGTGGTGCTGGTCACGGTCGGTCTGGCGGTGGTGCTGCGCTCCATCGTCACCATCGTCTGGGGCGCCTCGCCGCACAAGTTCGAGGTGGCGGGCGCGGACGACCTCGTGAGCCTGGGCGGCATCGGCCTGCGCGTGAGCCAGCTCGGCGTGCTCGGTGCCCTGGTGCTGGCGGTGGCGGGCTTCTGGTACTTCCTGGGCCACAGCCGCTTCGGCGTGGCGATGCGCGCCGTGGCCGCCGACGAGAAGACGGCGCGCCTCATGGGCGTGTCCACCGCGCGCGTGCAGGCCGTGGCCTGGGCTTCGGCATCGGCGCTGGCGGGCCTGGCCGGCGCGCTGTTCGCGGTGATCTACGGCCTCACGCCCACGATCTACGAACTCGGCCTCAAGGCCTTCCCGGCCACGGTGCTGGGCGGCTTCGACTCGGTGCTGGGCTCGGGCGTGAGCGGTCTGATCATCGGCGTGCTCGAGAACATGACGGGTGGCTACCTGTCGAGTTCCCTCAAGGAGATCGCGGGCTTCATGCTGATCCTCGTGGTGCTCATGGTGCGGCCCTTCGGGCTGTTTGGCGAAAAACGAATCGAGAGAGTCTGATGCGCAGCGGATACTTCAAGGAGCACTACAGCGGGCTGGTCGTCCTGACGGACTCGCCCGTGGTGAAGGCGTGGGTCGCGGTCCTGATGGTGGCGCTGATCGCGGCGCCCTTCCTGCTCGGCAACTTCGCGCTCTCGCACGTGACCATCATCCTGTTCACCCTGATCGGGGTGCTGGGCCTGACGGTGCTCACCGGGTTCGCGGGTCTGATCTCGCTCGGCCACGTGGGCTTTCTGATGCTGGGGGCGTACTCGTACGCCATCGGCGTCACGCGCCTGGGCCTGCCACCCGAGCTGGCGCTGCTGGCGGCGGCGGTGGTGCCGGCCTTCTTCGGCCTGCTGGTGGGTCTGCCCTCGCTGCGCCTGCACGGCCTGTACCTGGCGATCACCACGCTGGCCTTCAGCCACATCGTGGCCACCGGCATCCTGGCCGGCGGCAAGTTCACCGGGGCAGGGCGGGGCATCATGGTGATGCGGCCGACGATGTTCGGCTTCGACCTCTCCAGCGACCGCGCCTTCTACTGGTTCTGCCTCTTCATGTGCACGCTGGCCGTGCTGGTCACGCTCAACCTGCGCCGCTCGGTGCTGGGCCGGGCGCTGGTGGCGCTGCGCGACAACGACATCGCCGCGCGCACCATGGGCATCAACCTGGTGCGCTACAAGCTGCTGGCCTTCCTGATCAGTGCCGCGCTCACTGGCGTGGCCGGCGCCATCATGGGCATGTACCTGAGCATCGTCAGCGTCGAAGCGTTCCCCTTCCTGCTGTCCATCGAGGCGCTGGCCATCATCATCGTCGGCGGCCTGGGCTCGGTGCTCGGCGCGGTGCTGGGCACGGTCTTCATCGTGACGCTGCCCGAGGTCTTCAGCTCGCTGGTGCAACTGCTCGGCGGGCGCCTGCAGGACGTGATGACCACCAGCGCGCACGAGGTCAAGAGCGTGCTCTACGGCCTGGCCATCATCGGTTTTCTGCGCTTCGACCCACGCGGCCTGCGCGGCATCTGGCACGACATCCGCCACACCTGGGTGTTCTGGCCCTTGCGTTACTGACCTGACCCTCTCACCCCAACCACCGGAGACAACACCATGATGAAAAAGCACAGCCTCACCCAACTCGCGGCGCTTGCGCTGCTCACCGCTGGCGCCTGCGCCACCGCGCAGGCCCAACAGCAGGGCGTGACCGACACCGAGATCGTGCTCGGCGACATCCTGCCGTTGACCGGCCCACCCGCGCTGCTGGGCGTGGCGCACAACCTGGGCGTGAAGGCGGCCATCGCCGAAGCCAACGCCGCCGGCGGCATCCACGGCCGCAAGCTGCGCCTGATCTCCGAAGACGACGGTTACGTGCCCTCGCGCACCATCCAGGGTGTGCGCAAGCTGATCAACAGCGACAAGGTGTTCGCGCTGACCTCGGTTTCCGGCACGGCCCAGGCCCAGGCCGCGATGCCGCTGATCCAGCAGGCCGGCCTGCCGGCGATGGCGCCCATCACCACCTACGAAGGCCTGTACAAGCCGACGATCAAGAACGTGTTCGCGGTCGGTTACGACATGTCCAACGCGGTGGAAGAGCTGGCCGCCCGCATGGCCGACCGGTACCCGGGCAAGAAGTGGGCCCTGATCTCGCAGGACGACGACTACGGCGAGAACGTGCGCGACGGTTTCGAGCGCGCGACCAAGGCGAAGAAGCTGCAGGTGGTGTCGACCCAGATCTACAAGAAGGGCCAGACCGATTTTTCGTCGGAGATCCTGAAGGTGAAGCAGTCCGGTGCCGAGATCCTGCTGGCCGGTGGTGTGCTGGGTGAGAACGTGACGATGGTGAAGGAGCTGGAGCGCATCAACCACAAGATTCCGGTGGGTGTGACGTATGTGTCGCGTGTGCCGGCGAGTGCGAAGTTGATGGGGGCCGCGGCGGAAAATGTGTACACGGTGGACTATGTGTACCTGGAGAGTTCGCCGCAGGGCAAGGCGTTCACCGACAAGATCAGCAAGCACCTGAGTCCGGAGGAGATGGGCCGCGTGAATCGCTACACCTACACCGGCTATTCGGCCACGCGGGCTTTGTTCGATGCGATGGGGCGTTGTGGCAAGGCGCTGACCTGGGATTGCACGAATGCCGAGTTGGCCAAGGTGAACAACCTGGATACCGGGGCGATGACGCCCATCGGGTTTACTGCGACCAACCACCTGGCGGCGCCCAAGCTCTTTCTGCTGAAGGCTGATCCGGCCGCTTCTACCTACAAGGCTGTCGAGTAATTTTTCTCGCCTGGGTTGCTCACCTGGGTTTGCTCGGGGCCGCTGGTGCGGGTGACCGTTCTCCGGCGCTGCTCGCGGGCGACTGCCCGGGCGCGCTCATACCCCCGCGTGAACACGGGGCGGGCTCGCCCACTCTGTGGCAACCGCGAATGGGCGCCTGCGCCCGGCCACCCGCACCATCGACCCAGTGGCATGGTGGTGGCGCAGGGCAATTCAAGTGGTTGAATTCAAGTTTCACTTGAATGGCATGCCATTCCCTCCCTCTCGACGGATGGTGGGGTTCGCGGGCGCAGGCGCCCATTCGCGGTTGCCACGGAGGGTGAGTGAGGGGGTGGTGTTGACGAAGAGGTGAAGGCGGACCCGTGCAGACGCCCGCGAGCAGCGCCGGAGAACGCGGACCACGCCAGCCGTCAGCGCGAGGTCCAACCCAGCAACCACCGAGCACCAAAAAACGGATTCGTCGGATAGGACGATATTCCGAAGCCCTGCGTTTCCTACGATCCATGCAACTCCCGCACAGCACAAGAGCGGGCCCACAACGATGCCCCGCGTGCGCAGACAAAAAAGCACAGCAGGGCCGCCGACGGAGACCCAGTTGCTCATCCTTCAAATCCTCGTCGCAGGCATCGCGCTAGGCTGCGTCTACGGCCTCATCGCCCTCGGCTTCGTCCTCATCTACAAAGCCACCGAAACCGTCAACTTCGCCCAAGGCGAACTCATGATGCTCGGCGCCTTCATCTGCCTCGCGTGCATGGGCCCCCTCGGCATGCCCTTCTGGCTCGCCGCCATAACAGCAGTGAGCGCGATGGCCCTCGTCGGCCTGGGCCTCGAACGCGCCGTCATCCGCCCCGTGCTCGGCCAACCCGCCTTCTCCATCGTCATGCTCACCATCGGCGTCGGCTACGTCGCGCGCGGCGGCGTCACCATGATCCCCGGCATCGGCACCGACACCCACACCCTCGACGCCCCCTACAAAGGCGAAGCCCTCGAACTCGGCGGCCTCGTGCTCGCCGGCGAACAAGTCCTCATCATCGCCGCCACCGCCGCCCTCTGCGCCGGCCTCTGGCTGCTGTTCCGCTTCACCCGCGTCGGCATCGCCATGCAGGCCTCCTCGCAGAACCAGCTCGCCGCCTACTACATGGGCATCCCGGTGCAGAAACTCAACGGCCTCGTCTGGGCCCTCGCCGCCGCCGTCGCCACCGTCGCCGGCATCCTGCTCGCGCCCATCACCTTCGTGCACGTCAACATGGGCTTCATCGGCCTCAAGGCCTTTCCCGCCGCCATCATCGGCGGCTTCAGCAGCCTGCCCGGCGCCATCGTCGGCGGCCTCGTCATCGGCGTGGTGGAAGCGCTCTCGGGCTTCTTCCTGCCCGAAGGCTTCAAGGACGTGATGCCCTACGTGGTCGTGCTGATCATGCTCGCCGTGCGCCCCACCGGCCTGTTCGGCGAACGCGCCAGAAAAAAAGTCTGAGGCCGGCCCCATGCGTTTCATCTTCAAGACCTCCTACAACCAGGACATCGACCTGGTTCGCCACGAAGGCCAGCGCTTCTGGTACGGCCTGCTGTTCGTGGCCCTGCTGGCCGCGCCCTGGCTGCTGCCCGACTACTGGCTCGCGCAGCTCACCTTCGTCTTCATCTACGCCATCGTCGCCGTCGGCCTCATGCTGCTGGCCGGCTTCACCGGGCAGTTCTCCATCGGCCACGCCGCCTTCATGGGCGTGGGCGCCTACACCGAGGCCTGGCTGGCCGCGCGCGGCTGGCCTTTCCCGGTCTCGCTGGCCTGCGCCATGGGCCTGTCGGCGGCGGTGGGCGTGATCGTCGGCCTGCCGGCGCTGCGCGTCAAAGGCATGTACCTCGGCATCGCCACGCTGTCCTTCGGCTTCATCGTCGAAGAGGTGCTGGCGCGCTGGGAGTCGGTCACCGGCGGCAGCGCGGGCCAGAGCGTCAAGCCCATGGCCCTGTTCGGCTGGACCTTCGACTCGGACCGCGCCTTCTACTTCGTCTGCCTGGTCTGCATGGTGCTCAGCACGCTGGCCGTTCTCAACCTGCTGCGCGCGCCCACCGGCCGCGCTTTCGTGGCGATCCGCGACTCCGAGGTCTCGGCGCAGAGCATGGGCATCCACCTGGCGCGCTACAAGTCGCTCTCCTTCGCCATCTCGGCCGCGCTCGCCGGCCTGGGCGGCGCGCTGTACGCGCACAAGATGACCTTCATCTCGCCCGACCAGTTCAACCTCGTGCAGTCCATCGACCTGCTGCTCATGGTGGTCATCGGCGGCCTGGGCTCGATGCACGGGGCCTTCTTCGGCGCCATCTTCCTGATCGGCGCGCCGCAGGTGATCGCGCTGTTCAAGGACCTGCTGCCGCCCGCCATCGGTCAGGCCACCGGCCTGCAGGCCGTGGTCTACGGCCTGGTGCTGATCGCCTTCGTGATGTTCGAGCCCATGGGCATCCACGGCCGCTGGCTGAAGATCCGCACCTGGCTGGAGCTGTACCCGTTCTACCGGCGCGGCATGTTCAAGCGCCAGAAGAGCTTCCAGAAATCGGAGCGGCTGAAATGAGCGACAACGAGTTCCTGCTGTCGGCCCGCAATCTGAGCGTGCGCTTCGGCGGCGTGCTGGCGGTGAACAACGTGAGCTTCGATGTGAAGCGCGGCGAGGTCTTCACGCTGATCGGCCCCAACGGCGCCGGCAAGACCACGGTGTTCAACCTGATCAGCCGCATCTACACCCCCACCACGGGCACGCTGGCCTTCGACGGCCAGGCGCTGAATGCGGTGCCGCCGCACGAGGTGGCCCTGCTGGGCATCGCGCGCACCTTCCAGAACATCGAGCTGTTCGAGCACGCGACCGTGTTGCAGAACCTGCTGATCGGCCGCCACATCCGCCGCCGCACCTCTGTCTGGCGCGAAGCGCTGTTCGGCCCCGGCGTGCGCGCGGCCGAGCGGGAGACCCGTGCCAAGGTGGAGGAGGTGATCGAGATGCTGGACCTGCAGCACCACCGGGACTCGCTGGTGGCGGGCCTGCCCTACGGCGTGCGCAAGGTGGTCGAGCTGGCGCGCGCGCTGTGCATGTCGCCGAAGCTGCTGCTGCTGGACGAACCCTCGTCGGGCCTGAACAGCGAGGAAACCGGCGACATGGCGTTCTGGATCCAGGACATCGTGCGCGACCTGGGCATCACCGTGCTGATGGTCGAGCACGACATGGGCCTGGTCTCGCGCGTGTCCGACCGGGTGCTCGCGATGAACCAGGGCGAGGTGATCGCGCTGGGCGCGCCGGCCGAGGTGCAGTCGCACCCGGCGGTGGTGGAGGCCTACCTCGGCAGCGTGGGCGACGTGGCCTCGCTGCGCCGGCCGGCGGAGGTGTCGGCATGAGCGAACCCGTGCTCACCCTGAACAACGTGGAAAGCGCCTACGGCCCGGTGAAGGCGGTGCGCGGCGTGAGCCTGAGCGTGCACGCCGGGCGCATCGTCACCGTGCTGGGCTCCAACGGCGCGGGCAAGACCACCATCCTCAAGACCATCAGCGGCATCCTCGATCCGCGCAAGGGCAGCATCCGCTTCGAGGGCGAGGACATCACCGCCGCCGATCCCACGCACGTGGTGCGCAAGGGATTGGTGCACGTGCCCGAGGGGCGCGAGGTGTTCCCGCTGCTCTCGGTGCGCGACAACCTGCTGATGGGCGCCTACACCCGCAGCGACCGCGACGGCATCGCGCGCGACATGGAGACCGTGTTCGGCTACTTCCCGATCCTCAAGGACCGCGCCGCGCAGGACGCCGGCCTGCTTTCCGGCGGCCAGCAGCAGATGCTGGCGATCGCGCGCGCCATCCTCGCCGGCCCCAAGCTCATCCTGCTCGACGAACCCAGCCTGGGCCTGAGCCCGAAGCTCACCAAGGACATCTTCGAGATCGTGGTGCGCATCAACCGCGAGCGCGGCACCACCATCCTGCTGGTGGAGCAGAACGCCAACATGGCCCTCAACGTGGCCGACCACGGCTTCGTGCTGGAGAACGGCCGCATCGTGATGGACGACAGCTGCGAGAACCTGCGCGAGAAGGACGACATCAAGGAGTTCTACCTCGGCATGAAGGAAACCGGTGCGCGCGGCGAGCGGCGCTGGAAGAAAAAGAAGAACTGGCGGTAACCCATGGCACAACTCTGGAACCTCGAATCCCTGCGGCCGCGCCAGCGCGAGCCGCTGCCCGGCGAGACCATCCCCGCCATGTTCTGGGCCGGCGTGGCGCGCCGCGCCGATCGCGTGCTCATGCGGCAGAAGACGCTGGGCATCTGGCGCGAGTGGACCTGGCGCGAGGTGGGCGACACCGTGCGCGAGATCGCCCTGGGCCTGGTGGACCTGGGCCTGCGCCCGGGCGACACCGCGTCCATCCTCTCCAACACGCGGGTGGAATGGGTCTGGTGCGACCTCGCCGTGCTCAGCGCGGGCGGCGTGTCCAACGGCATCTACCCGACCGACGCGGCCGGCCAGGTGCGCTACCTGTGCGAGGACTCGGCCACCAGCGTGCTGTTCGTGGAGGACGAGGAACAGCTGGACAAGGCGCTGGAGGCGCGCGCCCACCTGCCGCGCCTGGCCTGGATCGTGGTCATCGACCCCAAGGGGCTGGAGCATTTCAGCGACCCGGGTGTGATCACGCTGGACGAACTTCGGCGGCGCGGCGCGGCCCAGCCCGACACCCTGGCGCAGCGGGCCGGCGCGCGCCAGGCCGGCGACCTCGCGATCCTGATCTACACCTCGGGCACCACCGGGCGGCCCAAGGGCGCGATGCATTCGCACGCCAGCCTGCTGCGCACCGTGCGCGGGCTGGACGGCATCCAGCCGCAGGACGAGAACGACGAGCGCATGTGCTTCCTGCCGCTGTGCCATGTGGCCGAGCGCGTGATCGGGCTGTACGCCTCGTTCTACAGCGGCACGCGCATGAACTTCGTGGAGAACCCCGACACCGTGCCCGAGAACGTGCGCGAGATCGCGCCCACCGTGTTCGGCGGCGTGCCCCGGCTGTGGGAGAAGTTCTATTCGGCCGTGACCATCTCGGTGCAGGAGGCCGGCCGGGTGCAGCAGGCCCTGTACGCCTGGGGCATCGGCGTCGGCCACGAGGTCTCTGCCGCCGTGCTGGCGGGTCGGCCCGTGGGGCCCTGGCTGCGGCTGAAGTACCGGCTCGCGGGCCTGGCCTCGCTGGACCACGTGCGGCGCTTCATCGGCATTCACCGTTGCCGCTTCCTCATCACCGGCGCGGCGCCGATCTCGCCCGACCTGATCCGCTGGTACCTCGCGCTGGGCGTGCCCATGCTGGAGGCCTGGGGCCAGACCGAGTCGGGTGGCATTTCCACCATCATGCCGGCGCAGGCCATGCGCCCGGGCAGCATCGGCCGCGCCGCGCCCTGCAACGAGGTGCGCGTGGACCCGCAGACCGGCGAGCTGCTGGTGCGCGGCGCCAACGTGTTCATGGGCTACCTGAACCAGCCCGAGAAGACCGCCGAGGCGATCGACGCCGACGGCTGGCTGCGCACCGGCGACGTGGGCGTGGCCGACGAGGGCGGCTACTTCCGCATCACCGACCGCATGAAGGACATCATCATCACCGCCGGCGGCAAGAACATCACGCCCAGCGAATGGGAGAACGAGCTCAAGTTCTCCCCCTACGTGACCGACGCCGTCGTCATCGGCGACCGGCGCGCCTACCTCACGGCCATCGTGATGATCGAACAGGAGAACGTCGAGAAGTTCGCGCAGGACCACGACGTGCCCTTCAGCAACTACGCCAGCCTGGCGCGCTCGCCCGAGGTGCAGGCGCTGATCCGCGGCGAGATCGACAAGGTGAACGCCAAGTTCGCCCGCGTCGAACAGATCAAGAAGTTCTTCCTGCTCGAAACCCGCCTGGGCGCGGAGGACGAGGAGCTCACCCCCACGATGAAGCTCAAGCGCAAGCTGGTGCAGACCAAGTACGCCGAGCAGATCGAGGCCATGTACCGCTGACCCCACCCCACCTGAAAGGACCGCTTCATGAAGACGTATTCCCTCCTGGCCGCCGCCGCGCTGCTGGCGCTCTGCGGCACGGCCTCGGCCCAGTCGCTGGGCGTGAGCAAGGACGAGATCCGCATCGCCACCATCCCCGATCTCTCGGGGCCGCTCGCCGGCTACGGCAAGGACATCCGCAACGGCATGCAGCTGCGCGTGGCCGAGATCAACGAGCAGGGCGGGGTGCACGGCCGCAAGATCACCCTGCTGGTGGAAGACGCCGGCTACGACCCCAAGCGCACCGTGCTGGCCGCGCAGAAGCTGGTCAACCAGGACAAGGTGTTCGCGATCGTGAGCACCTTCGGCACCGCGCACGCCAACGCGGCCATGCCCATCATGTTCTCCAAGCACGTGCTCAGCCTGTTCCCGCTCTCGCTCTCGCGCGACATGTACGAGCCCTTGCACAAGTACAAGTACGCGCTGATCGCCTCCTACTTCGACCAGATGGCCGTCGTGGTGCCCAAGCTGTACCGGGAGAAGGGGGCGAAGAAGGCCTGCGCCATCTACCAGGACGACGACTTCGGCGCCGAGGTGCTCAAGGGGGCCGAGGCCGGCCTGCAGAAGGTCAACGCCAGGCTGGAAGAGAAAGCCAGCTTCAAGCGCGGCGCGACCGACTTTTCTTCGCAGGTGGCGCGGCTGAAGGCCGCGGGTTGTGACTTCATCGTCATGGGCACGCTGATCCGCGAATCGGTGGGCACCATCGCCGAGGCGCGCAAACTGCAGTTCAACCCGGTGTTCGTCGCCACGTCCTCCGCCTACACCGACCTGATCCCGCGCCTGGGTGGCAAGGGCATGGACGGCTTCTACGCCGCCACCACCGCGCAGCACCCCTACCTGGACGACGCCTCGCAGCCGCTGCGCTTCTGGGCCAACAAGTACCAGACGCGTTTCAACGAAGCGCCGACCACCTTCTCGACCTATGGCTACACCATGATCGACCTGTTCGCCCGCGCGGCGCAGAAGGCCGGCCCGGCACTCACGACCGAATCCTTCGTCAAGGCGATGGAAGGCATGGGCAACATCCCGGGCGACCTGTTCGGCAACCCGCCGATGTCGTTCTCGCCCACCAAGCACCTGGCGTCGGACGCCTCGCGGCTCTCGCAGATCCAGGACGGGCGCTGGAAGGTGGTGTACGACTACGCGCAGATGAAGTGAGCCCCATGAGCCGCCATGTGTTTGTGACGGGCGTGGGCATGGTGCCTTTCACCAAGCCCGGCGCCGGCGACCCCTACCCGCTGCTGGGCGCGGCGGCCATCAAGGCCGCGCTGGCCGACGCGGGGGTGGACTACCAGTCGGTCGACCAGCTCTGCGCCGGCTTCGTCTACGGCGACTCCTGCTGCGGCCAGGCGGCGGCCTACCACGTGGGCCTGACCGGCATCCCCGTCGTCAACGTCAACAACAACGGCGCCACCGGCTCCACCGCGCTCTGGCTCGGCCGCCAGGCCATCGCCAGCGGCGAGGCCGAGTGCGTGCTGGTGGTGGGCTTCGAGCAGATGCAGCGCGGCGCCATCGCGGCGCACTTCACCGACCGGCCCGACCCCTCGCAGCGCCTGCTCGACGTGATGGCCGACACCCAGGGCCGCGACGAGGCCGCGCCCATCGCCGCGCAGCTCTTCGGCGGCGCGGGCCGCATGCACATGCAGCTCTACGGCACGCGGGCCGACACCTTCGCGCGCATCGCGGTGAAGGCGCGCCGGCACGCGGCGAACAACCCCAACGCCATCTTCCGCGACCCGCTCACGCTGGACGAGGTGCTGGCCTCGCCCTCGGTGTTCGACCCCCTGACCCGGCTGCAATGCTGCCCGCCGAGCTGCGGCGGCGCGGCGGCGGTGCTGTGCTCCGAGGCCTTCGCGAAAAAGCACGGGCTCAGCCGCCAGGTGCGCATCGCGGGGCAGGCGCTGGTGACGGACGGCAACAGCAGCTTCGACGAGAACGACATGCGCAAGCTGGTCGGCTTCGACATGACGCGCCGCGCGGCCCAGCGCGTGTACGAACAGGCCGGCATCGGCCCCGGCGACGTGCCGGTGGTCGAGCTGCACGACTGCTTCACCAGCAACGAGCTCATCACCTACGAGGCCCTGGGCCTGGTGGAAGAGGGCGGGGCCGAGCGCTTCATCCTGGACGGCGACAACACCTACGGCGGCCGTGTGGTCACCAACCCCTCGGGCGGCCTGCTGTCCAAGGGGCATCCGCTGGGCGCGACCGGGCTGGCGCAGTGCGCCGAGCTGGTGTGGCAGCTGCGTGGGCAGGCCGGCGCGCGCCAGGTGGACGGCGCCAAGGTCGCGCTTCAACACAACCTCGGGCTCGGCGGCGCCTGCGTCGTTACGATGTACACGAAGGCGGGATGACATGGCAACCGAAGGCGCGCGACTGAGACTGGTGAGCACGGCGACCGAGGCCGTGGACGAGGCCGCGCGCGGCTCGCCGCTGGCGGCCAAGCTCAACCCCCCGTTGCCCACGGCCTTCGAGATCGTGCGCGCCGAGGTCGGCGAGAAGATCTTCAGCGCCGGGTCGGCCCGGCTGGTGCTGCTGCGCGCCCCGGCGGGCTTCGGCAAGACCACGGTGATGCTGCAGGTGCGCCACCGCTTCGAGGAAGCCGGCCTGCCCACCGCCTGGCTCACGCTGGACCGGGCGGACAACGACGTGGGCCGCTTCCTCACCGTGCTGGCCGCCGCGCTCGAACCGCTGGTGCCCGGCCTGGCGCGCGCGCGCGGCGCGCCCGTGGGCAACCTGGAGGAACTGGCCTTCTCGGTGATCGACCACGTGGCGGCGCACCCCGCGCCGTTCGCGCTCTTCCTCGACGACTTCGAGGCCTTGCAGAACCCGGTGGCGCTGGGCCTGGTGAACGAACTCATCGACCAGCTGCCGCGCGGCGCCCAGCTCATCGTCGGCTCGCGCGGCGCGCCCGAGCTGAGCCTGGGGCGGTTGCGCGCGCGCGGGCCGCCTGCTGGAGATCGACCCGGCGCAGCTGCGCTTCTCGGTCAGCGAGACCGAGGGTTTTCTGCGCGAGCGGCGCGGCCTGGTGCTGGAGAGCGAAGACATCGTGCGCCTGCACCGCAGCACCGAGGGCTGGGCGGCGGCGCTGTGGCTGGCCTCGGTGTCGCTCGAGCACCGCGACCACCCGGGCCAATTCATCGCCGGCTTCACCGGCTCCAACGCCGCCGTGGTGGACTACCTGGTGGAAGACGTGCTGGCGCGCCAGACCGAGGACGTGCGCGGTTTCCTGCTGCGCTCCAGCGTGCTCGCCGTGCTCAACGCCTCGCTGTGCAACCTGATCTGCGGGCGCGAGGACAGCGCCGCCATGCTGCGCTCGCTGGAGCAGTCGCACCTGTTCCTGATTCCGCTGCAGCCCGAGGGCAGCGGCTACCGCTACCACGGCATGTTCGCCGAGTTCCTGCGCGCGCAGCTGCTGCGCCAGTACCCGGACGAGGTGCCCGGCCTGCACCGCGCGGCGGCGCGCTGGTTCCTCGGCCAGGGCCGGCCGGTGCCCGCCATCGAACACGCGCTGGCCGCCGGCGACGTGCGCACCGCGCTGCCGCTGCTGAACCAGCACGCGCAGGCCCTGCTGGACCAGGGCCGCATGCGCCTGCTCTCGCGCTGGCTGGACCCGCTGCTGGAGCGCGGCCTGCTCGACGAACACCCCATGCTGCAGGTGGTGCACGCCTGGGCCGTGTGTTTCGCGCGCGGCCCGCTGGCGGCCGCGCCCCTGCTGGAGCGCCTGGAGCGCCGCGCCGACCCGGACGAGGAGGTGAGGGCGCACCGGCTCGCGATGAAACCGCTCTTCATGGTGCTGACCGACCGCACCGACGAGGCGACCGAACTGGCCTCGGCCCTGCTGGGCGCGCTGCCCAGCCACGTGAGCTTCGTGCGCGGTTTCCTGGAGATCATCCTGGCCAACCTGGCGATGATCGCGGGCCGCTACCACGAGGCGCTGCGCTACGCCGACGCCGCGCGCAGCCGCCAGCCCGAGCACCGCAGCAGCTTCAACTTCACGCTCTCCGAAGCCGCCGAGGCGGCGGTGGACCTCACGCAGGGCCGGCTGCGCAAGGCGCTCGCGCGCCTGCGGCTGGCCGTCAACGCCGGCACGCACGACGCGGGCCGCACCACCAACGGCAACGCCATGGCCGGCGTGCTGCTGGCCGAGGCCCTGTTCGAGGCCGACCAGCTCGACCAGGCCGAGCGCCTGCTGGCGGTCTACATCCCGCTGATCCGCCATGTGGGCATTCCGGACCAGCTGATCCTGGCCCACGTGGTGATGGCGCGCATCGCGCAGGACCAGGGCGATGCCGACCACGCGCTGCAGTTGCTGGCCGAACTGGAACACCTGGGCCACCGCGACGGCCTGCCGCGCGTGGTGGCCGGCGCGCGGCTGGAGCGCGTGCGCATGTTGGTGACCGAGGGCCGGCTGGGCCGCGCGCGCGCCGAGATCGACCACTGTGGCGACAAGGCGCTGTGGGCGCGCGTGAGCCGCTCGTCCTTGCGCGCCAACGAGGTCGAGACGCTGGCGCTGGCGCACGCGCGCTGGGCCGTGCAGGCCGGGCACGCGGCCGAGGTGGTGGCCGAACTGCGCGCCGAGGTGGACGCGGCCGAACGCGCCCAGCGCGAGCGCCGCGCCATGACGCTGCGCCTGGTGCTGGCGCAGGCCCAGTACAAGCTGGGCGAGCGCAACCGCGCCATGCGCGTGCTGGCCAAGGCCGTGTGCTTCGGTGCCGCCGAGGGCTATGTGCGCGCCTTCCTGGTGGAAGGGCCGCTGCTGCTGGTGATGCTGCAGGAACTTCGCAGCGGGCCGACCGATTTGCTCGACGCGGATGGCGGCGCGCCCATCGCCTTCCTGGACCGCCTGCTGCGCGCGCCCGTGGCGCCGCTGCCGCCGCCCGCCGTGGCCGGCGCGGCGACGCCCTCGGCCAGCGCCATCGACGCGCTGACCAAAAAAGAACTGCAGGTGCTGCGCCTGGTGGCCGAAGGCTTGTCCAACGACCAGATCGGCGAGCGCATGTTCGTGGCCGAAACCACCATCCGCACCCACCTGCGCAACATCAACGTGAAACTCGACACCCGCAACCGCATGGAGGCCGTGCAGGTCGCCCGGCGCGCGGGCTGGCTGGCCTGAGAAAGTTCTTACTCCCATGATGCAACGCGAGATCTTCCAACCCGAACACGAACTCTTCCGCGAGACGGTGCGCCGCTTCCTGCAGGCCGAGGTGGCGCCGAAGATCGAACACTGGGAAGCGCGCGGCGGCTTCGAACACGGCTTCTTCGAGGCGGCCGGCGCGGCCGGCCTGCTGTGTCCCACCGTGCCCGAGTCGCTCGGTGGGCCGGGCGCGGACCTGCTGTACTCCGCCGTGCTGCTGGAGGAGGCCGCGCCGTACAGCAACTTCGGCCTCTCGCTCACCATGCACTCGGAGATCGTCACCAACTACCTGCTGCACTTCGCGGGCGAACACCTTCAGCAGCGCTGGCTGCCGCGCATGGTGACGGGCGAGGTGATCGGTGCGCTCGCCATGACCGAACCCGGCGCGGGCTCGGACGTGAAGGCCGTGCGCACGGCGGCGGTGCGCGAGGGCGATGGGTTCGTGCTCAACGGCTCCAAGACCTTCATCTCCAACGCCACGGTGTGCGACCTGGTGATCGTGGTCGCCAAGACCGACCCGGCCGCCGGCGCCAAGGGCGTGAGCCTGCTGGCGGTGGACACCAGCTTGCCCGGCGTGCGCAAGGGCCAGCCGCTGAAGAAGATGGGCCTGAAGTCGCAGGACACGGGCGAGCTGTTCTTCGAGAATGTGCGCGTGCCGGCCGACGCCCTGCTGGGCGAGGAGAACCAGGGCTTCGCCTACCTCATGCGCGAGCTGCCCTGGGAGCGGCTGCAGATCGCGATCTCGGCGATCGCCGCCGCCGAAGCGGCCTACCGCTGGACGCTGGACTACGTGCGCGAGCGCAAGGCCTTCGGGCAGGCGGTGGCCGATTTCCAGCACACGCGCTTCGTGCTGGCCGAGCTCAAGACCGAGATCCAGATCGGCCGCACCTTCGTGGACCACTGCCTGGCGCTGCTGCTGCGCGGCACGCTGGACGCGCAGGCCGCCTCCATGGCCAAGTACTGGACGACCGACCTGCAGGGCAAGGTGGTGGACGCCTGCGTGCAGCTGCACGGCGGCTACGGCTTCATGGCCGAGTACCCGATCGCGCGCGCCTACGTGGACGCGCGGGCGCAGCGCATCTACGGCGGCACCAACGAGATCATGAAAGAGCTGATCGCCCGCGACCTGTGAGGCCCTCGAAGGCGGGTTTTCCGGGCTTGCCTGCCGGGGCGCGGGCGTGCCATGCTTGGCGCCATGAACACCCCGCTGCGCCGCTGGAGCACCGAGGCCGCTTCCCACGGGCGGTCCCTGGACTACTGGGTGGACGCGGTCTGCGAAGGCTTTCTGGCGATGGACGTGCGCAGCCGCGCGCCGCAGCGCTTCGAGGCCGCGCTGACCTCGGTCGCGCTGGGCGAGCTGCAGCTCAACCGCGTCGAGGGCAGCGCGCAGGACGTCTACCGCACGCCCCGGCACCTGTCGCGGGGCGGGCCCAACTACTTCTACCTGCTCTGCAAGAGCGATGAGCCCTGGGCCGGCGCCCAGGAGGCGCGCGGCACGCGGCTGGCGCCGGGCGACTGCCTGCTGGTCGATTCGCGCCGCCGGTACGAATTCCACTTCGACACCCGTTGCGACACCATCTCCCTGCAACTGCCCTCGGACTGGGTCGAGCGCTGGCTGCCCGACCCGGCGGCCGCCTGTGGGCGCGCGCTGGATGGCCGAAGCGGCTTCGGCGCCGCGCTCTCGGCCTTCGCGCGCCAGCTGCAGCCCGAGCTGGCGCTGGCGCCACCGCTGCCACCGGCGCTGCTGGCCGATCAGCTCGGTGCGTTGCTGGCGCTGGCCGCCGGCACCGAGGCGCCGCCGGCCCGCCCCGGCCTGGCCGCGCGCATCGCCGACGCGGTGCGCGAGCGCCACGCCGAGCCCGGGCTCACCGCCGCCGCCGTGGCCGCCGGCCTGGGCATCGGCGAGCGCAGCCTGCACCGCGCGCTGGCCGCGCACCGGCACACGTTCGCCCAGCAACTCATGGCCTGCCGCATGGACAGCGCGCGCCGCCTGCTGGCCGATCCGCGCTTCGACCGCCTCACGGTCGCCGAAATCGGCCGCCGCGTGGGCCTGCTCGACCCCTCGCATTTCGTGCGCGCGTTCCGCCACGCCACGGGGCACACGCCGGGCGCCCTGCGCCGCCAGCGCTGAGGCCTTCGCGGGCCGTCAGCGGCCATGGGCCTGGCGGGCAGCGGCCATCCACCGCCGCGGGCGCGGCCTACAGTGCGCTGCACTTTCACAGGAGACCCCCATGTCCGATACCTACGTCCTCGTCCATGGCGCCTGGCACACCGGCGCCGAACTCGAAGCCACCGCCGGGCACCTGCGCGCGGCCGGCCACACCGTGCACTGCCCCACGCTGGCCGGCAACCGGCCGGGCGACGACCGCGCCGCCGTGGGCCTGGCCGAGGCGGTGGCCTCGCTGGTGAGCGACATCGAAAGCCGCGACCTGAAAGAGGTGCGCCTGGTCGGCCACAGCTACGGCGGCATGGTCATATCCGGCGCGGCCGAGCGGCTGCTGCCGCGCCTGGCGCGCCTGGTCTACGTGAACGCTTTCGTGCCGCAGCCGGGCGAGTGCCTCAACGACCTGGTGCCGCCGCACTACAAGGCGCTGTTCGACCAGATCGCCGGTGCGAACGGGCAGGCCGTGATGCTGCCGTTCGAGATCTGGCGCGAGGCCTTCATCAACGATGCCGACCTGGCGCTGGCCCAGGCCGCCTACGCCAAGCTCAATCCCCACCCCTACCGCACCTTCACCGAGCCCTCGGCCCTCAGCCAGCCTTTGGCCGCGCTGCCGGTCGGCAAGTCGTACCTGAACTGCGTGCTGGACGTGGCGCTGCCGGCCAGCCTGCCGTGGCACCCCCGGCTGTCGGAGCGGCTGGGCCTGTTCCGCTATCTCGAGGCGCCCGGCAGCCATGAGGCCTGGTTCACGCGCCCGGCGGAACTGGCGCAGGCGATCATCGCGGCCGGTCGCGACTAGTCGAATCGTCCGAGGCGACGATATTCCGGGCCGGCCCCGCTGGCAGAGTGGCGGGCATGTCAACCGCCACCGCCATCCGGCCCGCCACGGGCATCACCCTGCGCACCGAAGGCGCCGTCGCCACCCTGGTGCTGGACCTCGCGCAACCCAAGAACACCTTCCGCACCGCCGACGTGCAACGCCTGGGCGCGCTGCTGGACGAGGCGCTCGCCAGCGGCGCGCGCTGCCTGGTGATCCAGGGCGCCGGCCCGGTGTTTTCCGCCGGCTGGGACATCGGCTCCATCGACCCGGCGGCCGACGACCCCATGGCCCTGATCGCGGACGTGGTCGGCCCGTTCTGCCGCCGCCTGCGCGAGCTGCCCGTGCCCACCATCTCTGCCGTGACCGGCCCGGCGCTGGGCTTCGGCTTCGGGCTGGCGCTGTGCTGCGACCTGTGTTTCGCCGAGGACGGGGCACTGTTCGGCAGCCCGTTCCGCCACATCGGCATGGTGCCCGACAGCGGCACCCACCACTTCTTGCTGAGCCGCCTGGGCCACGCGCTGGCGGCCGAGCTGATCTACACCGGCCGCCTGCTCAGCGGCACCGAGGCCGCGCGACTGGGCCTGATCAACCGCGCGCTGCCGCGCGAGCAGCTCGCCGCCGAGGTGGCGAAGACCGCGTTGGCCATCGCCGCCGGGCCGACGCAGGCGCTGCGCCTGTCGAAAGAGATCCTGCTGCAGGGCGGTGACTTCGACGCCATGTTCGCCCACGAGGGCCGCCAACTGGCCCAGGTATTCGCCACCGCCGACCTGAAGGAGGGCATCGCCGCCTTCCAGCAGCGCCGCCCACCCGTGTTCCAGGGGCGCTGAAGCGCGCCATTCCCCAACCATCCCTTTCAATATGACGGAAGCCTACATTCTTGACGCCGTGCGCACCCCGCGCGGTCGGGGCCGCGCCAGCGGCGGTCTGCACGAGGTGCCTTCGGCGCGCCTGGCCGGGGGCCTGCTGGGCGCGCTGCGCGACCGGCACGGCCTGGACACCTCGCAAGTGAACGACGTGATCCTGGGCTGCGTCGAGCCGGTGCAGGAGCAGGCGGCCGACATCGCCAAGAGCGCGGTGTTCGCCGCCGGCTACGACCAGGCGGTGCCCGGCATCCAGATCAACCGCTTCTGCGGCTCGGGCCTGGAGGCCTGCAACTTCGCGTCCGCGCTGGTGAAGTCCGGGCAGGCCGAACTGGTCATCGGCGGCGGCGTGGAGAGCATGTCGCGCGTGCCCATGTTCACCTCGGGCGGCCCCTGGATCACCGACCCGCAGCTCACCATCCCCAACCGCATCGTGCCCCAGGGCATCTCGGCCGACCTGATCTCCACGCTCTACGGCTACAGCCGCCAGGACGCGGACGCCTACGCGGTCGAGAGCCAGCGCCGCGCGGCCCAGGCCTGGCGCGAGGGTTACTTCGACCGGTCCGTGGTGCCGGTGCGCGACCTCAACGGCCTGGTGATCCTGGCGCGCGACGAGCACGTGCGCGGCGACACCACGATGGAGACGCTGGCCAAGCTGGAACCTTCGTTCACCGCGCAGGGCGAGAAGATGGGCTTCGACGCGCTGGCGCTGCACCGCTACCCGCAGCTCGGCGGCATCGAACACATCCACCACGCGGGCAACTCCTCGGGCATCGTGGACGGCGCCTCGGCCGTGCTCATCGGCACGAAGGAAGCGGCGGCCGCGCAGGGCCTGAAAGCCCGCGCCCGCGTGCGCGCCTTCGGCACCGTGTCCACCGAGCCCACCATCATGCTCACCGGCCCGGCGCCGGCCGCGCAGGCCGCGCTCAAGCGCGCCGGCATGAACGCGCGCGACGTGGACCTGTTCGAGTGCAACGAGGCCTTTGCCTCCGTCGTGCTGCGCTTCATGGAGGTGCTGGACGTGCCGCACGACCGCGTGAACGTCAATGGCGGCGCGATCGCCATGGGCCACCCGCTGGGCGCCACCGGCGGCATGCTGCTCGGCACCCTGCTCGACGAGCTGGAGCGGCGCGACCTGAGCACCGGCGTGGTCACGATGTGCGTGGGCGGCGGCATGGGGTCCGTCATGGTCATCGAGCGCGTCTGAGCGCCACAACAACAAGCAACTGGAGCGAAACAATGGTGGATTACACGGTGGACGCGGACGGCATCGCGACCCTGACGTGGAACGTGGCGGACCGGCCGATGAACGTGCTGAACACGGACTCGATCGCGGCCTTCGGCGCGGCGGTGAACCGCGCGGTGGCGGACGCGGCCGTGCGCGGAGTGATCGTGACTTCGGCGCGGCCCGAGTTCCTGGCCGGCGGTGATCTGGAATTCATCCGCACCATCTCGAGCGCGCAGCAGTCCATGGACATCACCGGGCCGCTGAGCGCCACGCTGCGCCGCATCGAGACCTCGGGCAAGCCCTTCGTGGCCGCCATCAACGGCACGGCGCTGGGCGGCGGGTTGGAGGTCTGCCTGGCCTGCCACCGCCGCATCGCCGTGGACGATCCCAAGCTGCAGCTCGGCGTGCCCGAGGTGACGCTGGGCCTGCTGCCCGCCGCTGGCGGCACGCAGCGCCTGCCGCGCATGATCGGTATCAAGGCCGCGCTGCCCTACCTGCTCGAAGGCCGCAAGGTCGGGCCGCAGAAGGCGCTGGAGGCGGGCATCGTGGACGAGGTGGTGCCGGCGGCCGAGCTGCTGGCGCGCGCGAAACACTGGCTGCTGAACGAGGGCGCGAGCGCCACCGTCAAACCCTGGGACGCCAAGGGCTACAAATTCCCCGGCGGCACACCGCAGTCGCCCGGGCCCACGCAGGTGTTCTTCGGCGTGTCCGGCCACCTGCTGAGCAAGACGCAGGCGCTGTACCCGGCGCCCGAGGCCATTCTGGCGGCCGTGTACGACGGCTGCCAGGTCGACATCGACACCGGCCTGCGCATCGAGCAGCGCCAGTTCGCGCGCCTGGCGACCTCGCCCGAGACCAAGAACATGATCCGCACGCTGTTCTACGCCATGGGCGACGCGAACCGGCTCGCGGGCCGGCCCCAGGGCGTGCCGCCGCGCAAGTTCGGCAAGGTGGCGGTGCTGGGCGCCGGCATGATGGGCGCGGGCCTGGCCCATGTGTGCTCGGTGGCCGGGCTGGAGACGGTGCTGCTGGACGTGAGCCTGGAGGCCGCCGAGAAAGGCAAGGCCTACGGCGCGAAGATCCTCGACGGCCAGGTGCGCCAAGGGCCGGCTGGACGCCGCGCAACGAGACCAGACCCTGGCGCGCGTGAAGACCACCACCGACATGGCCGAGCTCGCGGGCTGCGGCATCGTGATCGAGGCGGTGTTCGAGGACCGCGCGGTCAAGGCCGACGTGACGCGCCGCGCCGAGGCCGCGATGGACGCCGACGCCATCTTCGCCACCAACACCTCCACGCTGGCCATCACCGGCCTGGCCGAGGTGTCTTCGCGCCCCGCGTCCTTCGTGGGCCTGCACTTCTTCTCGCCGGTGGAGAAGATGCCGCTGGTGGAAGTCATCCGTGGCGGGAAGACCGGCGAGGCCGCCGTGGCGCACGCCATGGACTTCGTCAAGCGCATCCGCAAGACGCCCATCGTGGTCAACGACTGCCCGGCCTTCTACGCCAACCGCGCCTTCGGCATGTACCCCTTCGAGGCCATGACCATGCTGGCCGAGGGCGTGAACCCGAACCTGATCGAGAACGCCGGGCGCCTGGCCGGCATGCCCATGCCGCCGCTGGCGCTGATCGACGAGTTCTCGGTCGAGCTGCTGCACAAGGCCATGAAGCAGGGCCGCCTGGACCAGGGCGCGGCCTACCGCGAGCAGCCGCAGGACGAGGTGCTGGTCGCCATGGTGGACGAGCTGGGCCGCCCGGGCCGCAAGGCCGGCAAGGGCTTCTACGACCACCCCGCCGAGGGTGGCAGGACGCTCTGGCCGGGCCTGGCGCGGCGCTTCCCGCTGGCGGAAGAACAACCGAGCCTGGACGAGGTGCGCCAGCGCCTCATGTACTCGCAGTCGCTCGAGGCGGCGCGCTGCGTGGCCGAGGGCATCGTGAGCACGCGCGATGCGGATGTGGGCTCGCTGCTGGGCTGGGGTTTCCCGTCCGTGCTCGGCGGCGCCATCAGCCACATCGACATGGTGGGCGCGGCCCGCTTCGTCGAGGCCTGCGACCGCCTGGCCCAACGCCACGGCCCGCGCTTCGAGGCGCCGCAGGCGCTGCGCGACATGGCCGCGTCGGGCGGCCGTTACCACCCCGTCTGATCCACCCACCGAAGGAGACCGACATGAAGCACCGCAGCACCCTGATCCCATGGGCCGCCCTGTCCCTGGCGGCGCTGGCCTGGCCCGCGCTGGCCCAGCAGCAGGGCGTGAGCAAGGACCAGTTGCTCATCGGCTCCATCCTCGACCTCTCCGGCCCGCTCGCGGGCTACGGCAAGGACCTGCGCAACGGCATGAACCTGCGCATCGCCGAGGTGAACGAGCAGGGCGGGGTGCACGGCCGCAAGCTGGTGCTGCGCGTGGAGGACAACGGCTACGACCCCAAGCGCGCCGTGCTCGCCGCGCAGAAGCTGGTGAATCAGGACAAGGTGTTCGTGATGGTCGGCATGCTGGGCGCGGCGAGTGCCAACGCGGCCATGCCCACGCTGGCGCAGAAGAACGTGATGAACTTCTTCCCCATGGCCCTGGCCAAGGACATGTACGAGCCGGTGGACAAGCTCAAGTTCGCTTTCGTCTCGTCCTACATCGAGCAGATGACGCGCGCCACGCCGCGCCTGTACAAGGAAAAGAACGCCACCAAGGCCTGCACCCTGTACCAGGACGATGACTATGGCCAGGAGGTGATGAAGGGCGCGGAGATCGGCCTGAAGAGCATCCACGTGGAATTCGCCGAGCGCACCACCTACAAGCGCGGCGCGACGGACTTTTCATCGCAGGTGGCGCGCCTGCGCGCGGCGAATTGCGACTTCGTGGTGCTGGGCACGGTGATCCGCGAGACCGTGGGCGCCATCGCCGAGTCGCGCAAGCTGGGCTACAACCCGACCTTCCTGACCTCGGTGGGCGCCTACACCGACCTGATTCCGCGCCTGGGCGGCAAGGGCATGGACGGCCTGTATTCGACCATGATGGCGCAGGTGCCCTACGAGGACGATGCTTCGCAGCCGCTGCGCTTCTGGGCCAACAAGTACAAGACCGCCTACAACGAGAACCCCACCGTGTTCTCGACCTACGGCTACGTGATCATCGACCGGCTGGCGACCGCGCTGCAGAAGAACGGGCCCAACGTGAGCACCGATGCGCTGGCGAAGACGCTGGAATCGCTCAAGGTGCCGAGCGACATGTTCGGCATGCCGGCCATGAGCTGGTCGCCCACCAGCCACCTGGCCACCAGTGAGGCGCGGCTCTCGCAGATCCAGAACGGGCGCTGGAAGGTCGTGCTCGACTACGACCAGATGATGAAATGAACCGAGGGCCGGGGCCTACTTCTCGGCCATGAAACCGAGCAGGAACAGGCGCGTGATGCGCTCGCAGAGTTCGTCGGACTTCATCGGGCCGCCGGGCCGGTACCAGTAGTCGGTCCAGTTCAGCATGCCCAGCAGCATCATCGCGTAGGGCTTGTAGACGCCGTCTTCCAGCCCGGGGTGGAGTTCGCGCAGCAGGTCGGCCACCTGGTCGGTCACCTTCTTCTCCAGCTGGCGCAGCGGCGTCTGCATGGCCTTGGGCAGGAACTTCACGTCGTTCATTGCGATGACGTGGCGGCGGCGCGATTGCGCCGACTTCTGCGCGTAGGTCTGCACGAAGGCGGCGAAACGCTCCTTCACCGGCCGGTCGCCGGCCACGGCCTCGTCCACGCTGGCGATCACCCGTTCCAGGTGCTCCGTCAGCATGGCGCTGAGCAGGTCGTCCTTGGTCGGGAAGTAGTGGTAGAGCATGGACTTGGTCGCGCCGCAGGCCTGCGCGATGTCCTGCATCTTGGCGTTGGGGTAGCCCACCTTCGCAAAAAGCGCGGCGGCGCTGTCCATGATGGATTGGCTCTTGGCGTCGTAGTCGTCGGATCGCACGCGTGGCATGTCTGTTTCCTCTCAGAGGCCTGAGAGTGTACCCCGTTGAATTTGCCCGCCCGCCTTGCGCCCAGGGCTTTAAATAACCCGACGTGTCGGTCTATAATAGTGGCAGAACCCTTTGGAGACCGTTTCCATGACCCTGCCTTACTTCAGCGAACCCGACATCGTCGACGAGGACCTGCGCATGGTGCGCGAGCAGCTGCGCCGCTATGTGGACGAGGTGATCGTGCCCCATGGCGACGCCTGGGAAGCCAGCGGCGAGATCCCGCGCCACGTCTTCACCGACCTGGGCGCGATGGGCTTCCTGGGCATGCGCCACCCGGTCGAATATGGCGGCGGCGGGCTGGGGGCCCTGTCCTCGCTGGTGCTGGGCGAGGAGCTCTCGCGCTCGACCTACGGCGGCGTGGCTTCCGCGCTCACGGTGCACAGCGACATGTCGCTCTCGCACATCGCGCACCGCGGCACGCACGAGCAGAAGCAGCGCTACCTGCCGGCGGCTTGCGCGGGCGAGAAGGTGGGCGTGATCTGCGTGACCGAGGCGCACGCCGGCTCCGACGTGGCGGGCCTGAAGACGCGCGCCGAACGCACCGACGGCGGCTGGGTGATCAACGGCTCCAAGATGTTCATCACCAACGCGGTGTTCGGCGACATCTACATCGTGGCCGCGCGCACCGACCCACACGCCAAGGGCAGCAAGGGCCTGTCGCTGTTCATCGTGGAGAAGGGCAACCCGGGCCTGAAGATCGCGCGCAAGCTGGACAAGCACGGCTGGCGCTCGTCCGACACGGCCGAGCTCTACCTGGAAGACCTGCACGTGCCGCACGACGCGCTGCTGGGCGAGGAGGGCAAGGGCTTCTACTACATCATGAGCACCTTCCAGAACGAGCGCTTGGTGATCGGCGCGCTCAGTTCGGGCACGGCCTCGCGCGCCATCGAGCTGACGGTGGAGTACGTGAAGCAGCGCCAGGCCTTCGGCAAGTCGCTGTGGGACCAGCAGGTGGTGCGCAACAAGCTGGCCTGGATGGCCTCGAAGACGGCGGCCGTGCGCTCGCTCACCTACCAGTGCGCGCAGATGATCGACGAGGGCAAGGACATCGTGCGCGAGGTCTCCATGCTCAAGTGCTTCGCCGCCGAGACCCTGCAGGAGGTGGTGCACACCTGCCTGCAGCTGCACGGCGGCACCGGCTACATGATCGGCACGCCGGTGGAGCGCATGGCGCGCGACGCGCGCATCCTCACCATCGGGGGCGGCGCCACCGAGGTGATGCTCGAAGAAGTCGCCAAGCGCATGTGAGCGGGGGCCACGCACCATGAGCGGACCTCTGCACGGCGTCACCGTCATCGAACTCGCGGGCATCGGCCCCGGCCCCTTCGCCGGCATGATGCTGGCCGACATGGGGGCCGAGGTGATCCGGATCGACCGCATGCCCCCGCCCGGCGGCGGCAGCGCGCTCGAGGCGCTGATGCGCAACGACAGCGTGGTGGACCGGGGGCGCCGCTCCATCGCGCTCAACATGAAAGACCCGCGCGCGGTGGAGACCGTGCTGCGGCTCGTGGACAAGGCCGACATCCTGATCGAGGGCTTTCGCCCGGGCGTGACCGAAAAACTCGGCGTCGGCCCGAAGGACTGCCTGGCGCGCAACCCGAAGCTGGTCTATGGCCGCATGACGGGCTGGGGCCAGACCGGGCCGCTGGCCCAGGCCGCCGGCCACGACCTGAACTACATCGCGCTCTCGGGCGCGGTGCACGCCATGGGCCCGGCCGACCGGCCACCCGCCGTGCCGCTGAACCTGGTGGGCGACTACGGCGGTGGCGGCATGCTGCTGGCGCTCGGCGTGGTCGCCGCGCTCTATGAAGCGCAGCGCTCGGGCCAGGGCCAGGTGGTGGACGCGGCCATCACCGACGGCGCCGCCGTGTTGATGGCCGCGCAGTATGGCCTGCAGGCCAAGGGCTTCTGGCACGAGGAGCGGGCGAGCAACTTCCTCGACGGCTCGGCGCATTTCTACGGCAACTACCTTTGTGCGGACGGGCGCTACCTGTCGGTCGGCGCGATCGAGCCGCAGTTCTACCGGCTGCTGCTGGAGAAGTGCGGCATCACGGATGCTCACTTCGCGCGGCAGTGGGAGCGCGCCGAGTGGCCCGCGCTGCGCGAGAAGCTGGCGGCGCTGTTCCTGCAGAAGAGCCGCGACGCCTGGTGCGAACTGCTCGAAGGCAGCGACGCCTGCGTGGCGCCCGTGCTCAGCATGGCCGAGGCGCCGGCGCACCCGCACAACCGCGCTCGCGGCACCTTCGTGGAGCAGGGCGGGGCGGTGCAACCCGCGCCCGCGCCGCGCTTCGACCGCACGCCCAGCGAGCTGCCGGCTGCCGCGCCCGCGATCGGCCGCGACAGCCGGGACATCCTGCGCTCGCTCGGGCGCAGCGACGCCGAGATCGACGCGCTGGTGGCCGCCGGTGTGGTGCACGGGGCGCCGGACTGAGATGGCCGGCACGCCGCCGCCCCCGGTGACGCGCCGCCAGGTGCACCTGCGGCGCATCCACTGCGAAGGCTTCGAGCGCGACGACGGGCTCTTCGACATCGTGGGCACGCTGATCGACACCAAGCCGTTCCCGATCGAGCTGGAAGAAAAGAGCGTGGGGGAGAACCAGCCCATCCACCACATGAGCCTGTGCCTGACCATCGACCGCGACCGGCTGATCCACGGCGTGGAGGCGCACACGGTGGAGGGGCCGCACGCCGTGTGCGGCGCCATCACCGAGAGCTACCGCCGCCTGATCGGGCAGCGCATCCAGCCCGGCTTCATCCTGGTGCCAAGCGCCTGTTCCGGGCCGAGCTGGGCTGCACCCACATGACCGAGCTGCTGCCGCCCATCGCCACCACCGCCTTCCAGATGCTGTGGAGCGGCGCGGACGACGTGACCGACCGCGAGCAGCCCGAGCACCGCAACTCGCCCCTGGGCGGCTGCCACGCGCTGAAGACCGACGGCGAGATCGTGCGCCTGCATTTCCCCGAGCAATACACCGGCAAGGCCGGAGGAGACCCTACATGAGTGGCGCACCCGCCGTGCTGTTCGAGGTGGCCGATGGCATCGCCACCCTGACCCTCAACGAAGCCGCGCAGATGAACCCCATCAGCCTGGGCATGCGGCAGGGCTGCCTGCAGGCGCTGGAGCGGGTGCGCGAGGAGGCTTCCGTGCGCGCGCTGATCCTCACCGGCAGCGGCAAGGCCTTTTGCTCGGGCGCCAAGCTGTCCGACTTCGATCCCGACCGCCCGACCCATGGCGGCACCAGCGCGGGTGGTGCGATCGGCGACATGATGGCCGACGCGGGCAATCCGATCGTGACGGGCCTGCGCGCGCTGCGCGTGCCGGTGGTGTGCGCGGTCAACGGCGCGGCGGCCGGCGGCGGTGTGGGCCTGGCGCTGGCGGCCGACATCGTGATCGCGGCGCGCTCCGCGTTTTTCTACCTGCCGTTCGCCCCGGCGCTGGGCCTGGTGCCGGACCTGGGCGCGAGCTGGACGCTGCCCCGCGCGGTGGGCCGCGCCCGCGCGCTCGGGCTGACGCTGCTGGGCGATCGGCTCTCGGCCCAGGACGCGGCGCAATGGGGACTGATCTGGGCCTGCGTGGACGACGCGGAGCTGCCCGCCCAGAGCCTGCGGCTCGCGCAGCGGCTCGCCCGCCTGCCCGCCCATGCCGTGCACGAGGTGCGCGGGCTCTACGAACAGGGCGGCAGCCACAGCTTCGAACAGCAGGTGGCCCTGGAGCGCGAGCGCCAGATGGAACTGGCGGATCGGCCTGCCTTTGCCGAAGGCGTGCGCGCCTTTCTGGAGAAGCGCGCCCCCCGGTTCTGAGCGCGAGAAGACCAGAAGAAGAAAAAGGGGAGGGAACCGCCGCCGTGTGACGGCCACCCTGAGGAGACAGACAGCATGAAGACAGCGGGGCGCAACGACCCTTGCCCGTGCCTGAGCGGAAAGAAGCACAAGCATTGCTGCCTGGCGGGTGGCGGCGGTGTGCCTGCGCCGCAGGCGGATGCGCTGCACCGGATGGGCCTGTGGGCTCTGGAGGCGGGTGACGCCGCGGCCGCGCTGGACCACCTCACGCGCGCCACGCTGGCCCGGCCCCGGTTTCCCGAAGCCCACTACCACCTCGGCCTGCTTCACATGCAACAGGGCCTGCTCGACCAGGCCGCGGTGCACTACCGCCAGGCGATCGCGATCGCGCCCGGTTTTCTGCAGGCGCATGCCAACCTCGGCGTCGTGTTCAACCGCCAGGGGCAGCCGCTGCAGGCGCTCGATTGTTTCCTTCAGGCGCTGTCGATCCACGAGGCCGTGGAAGTGAAGATCGGCGTGGCCGAATGCCTGCAGCGCCTGCCTCTCCAGGCCTTGCAGCGCCACCTGCGGCCGGTGCTCGCGCGCGCGATCGCCGAAGCCTGGCGGCGCCCCGAGGAGCTGGCGCGCGCGGCCAGCGCGCTGATCCTGTGCGAGCCGCACCTGCAAGGCGCCATCGGGCAGGAAGGCCCGATGACGGTGCAGGCCCTGGCGCCCTGGCGCGAGGACCGCCTGCTGCTGGCCCTGCTGGAGAGCGCCACGGTGTGTGACGTGGTGCTGGAGCGTTGCCTGACCCAGGCGCGCGCGGCGCTGCTGGCCGAAGCGCTGGCGCCCGTTGCCCCTGAGGAAGGTCTGTGGGCCTTGCGGGGCGCGCTCGCGCGGCAGTGCTTCATCAACGAATACGCGTGGGTCCGCAGCGCGCCCGAAACCGGGCAGCTGGCGCAGCTCCAGGCCCGGATCAACGC
The DNA here is from genome assembly GCF_042697355.1 of Hydrogenophaga sp. UC242_50. Lineage (NCBI taxonomy): Bacteria > Pseudomonadati > Pseudomonadota > Betaproteobacteria > Burkholderiales > Comamonadaceae > Hydrogenophaga > Hydrogenophaga sp. UC242_50. The sequence continues at coordinate 3,444,431 of NZ_CP170553.1, read as the reverse complement.
CACGCTGGACACGGGTGGCCTGCCGCAGGCGCACGAGCTGCTGGCGCTGGCCAGCTACCGGCCGCTGCACACCCTGGCCCACGCCGACGCGCTGTCGGCCCGGCCGTGGCCCGAGGCGCTGCGGGCCGTGATGCGGCAGCAGATCGACGACGTGCGGGAGGAAGAACGCCTGCGCGAGCGCCTGCCGCGCCTGACCACCATCGGCGAAAACACCTCGTGTCGCGTGCGGCGGCAGTACGAGGAGAACCCTTACCCGCGCTGGACGCGCCCTTCGCTGTTCCCCGCGCCCTTGTCGCTCGACGACCGCTTGCGCGGGCAGGTCCCTCAGGCGCGCTTCCAGCCCCTGGGCGAGCGCCGCAGCATCGACATCCTGGTCGCGGGCTGCGGCACCGGGCGCCACTCGACCGAGACCGCGAACCACTACCGGGGCGCGCAGGTGCTCGCGATCGACCTGAGCGCCCGCAGCCTGGCGTATGCGATGCGCCAGGCGCGGGCGCTGGGCCTGGCGCGCATCGAATACGCGCAGGCCGACCTCCTGCAGCTCGGTGCGATCGATCGGCGGTTCGACCTGATCGAATCGGTCGGCGTGCTGCACCACCTGGCCGAGCCCGAAGCGGGCTGGCGCGCCCTGTTGCCGCTGCTGCGGCCGGGCGGCCTGATGCTGATCGGGCTCTACAGCGAACTGGCGCGCGCGCCGGTGGTGGCGGCGCGCCGCTTCATCGCCGAGCGCGGTTTCCCGGCCACGGCCGACGGCATCCGCGATGCCCGCGCCGCGCTGATGGCCTGCGATGGCCCCGAAGCCCTCCGACGGCTGACCACCTTTGGCGACTTCTTCGGCCTCAGTGCCTGCCGGGACCTGCTGTTCCACGAGCAGGAGCACCGCACCACGCTGCCCGCCATCCAGGCGCTGCTGCGCCGGCTGGGCCTGGACTTCGTGGGCCTGCACGTGGAGCCCACGGTGCGCCAGCGGTTCCGCGCGCGCTTCCCCGACGAAGGCGCGGCGCACGACCTGGGCCTGTGGCACCGGTACGAAACCGAGCACCCCGAGACCTTCGTCGGCATGTACCAGTTCTGGGTGCAGAAGCGCGCGTGAGCCGGCGTTGATCAGCCCATGAGGCGAGGCCAGGTGCTCTTGAAGATGTCGCAGAACCGCTCGGCCAGGCGCGAGAGAGGGCGCTCGCCGTGGTGCATCAGGCGCGCTTCCAGTTGCGCCTCGCAGCGGTAGGGCAGCGACACCAGGCCCGGGAACGCCTTGCCGGCGACGGCGGTCGCATCGACCACGGCGATGCCCGCGCCCGCCAGGCAGTACCAGCAGGCGGCCTGGCCTGAGCGCACTTCCACGGAGGCGCGGATTTCCTCCGCGTACTCGCCGTACAGGTCGCGCGGCGAGATGCCGTAGCTCAAGGACTGTGGGAACGAGATGATCTGCTGCCCCCGCAGGTCGGCGGCGCGGATGGAGCGCCGCGACGACAGCGGGTGGCCCTTGGGCATGACGCAGACGAGGCCGCAAGGGTACCGGGACAGAAGCTCGAGGCTCGGATGGGGCTGGACGCCCATCGTGACGCCGATGTCGGTGGTGCCGTCGAGCAGCGATTGCACCAGCAGATGCGGCACCAGTTGCTCGATGCGCACCACCGCCAGCGGTGTCATGCGGATCAGCTCCTGAACGACGGTGGGCACCACCGTGGCGCCCAGGCTCGCCGACACCCCGACCACCAGCGTGCCCCCACTGGGATTCGAGAGCTCGTGGGACAGATCGCGCACGCGTTCGACGCGCTCCCAGAGCCGCTCGACCTCGGCATACAGCCGGTGCGCTTCGGGCGTGGGCACCAGGCGGTTCTTGACGCGCGCGAAGAGCTGCAGCGCGTTGCGGCGCTCGGCCCCGGCCAGCAGCTTGCTCACGGCCGGCTGGCTGATGTGCAGCAGTTCGGCCGCGCCCTTGATCGATCCGGTCTGCATGACGTGGCGAAAAACTTCCATCTGGCGCAGGTTCATGGCATCGACGAGAGATTAACCAAAGGTTATCAGCGTACACCAAGAATTCAATTTACCCAGCGCGCGCGCCGCCCAACAATGGCCTGGCGTTCGATACATCCCAGGAGACAAACATGATCCGTTCCACGTTCCGCGCGACCGCCGGCGCGCTGCTGTTGGCGCTGGCGGCCGGCCATGCGCACGCCCAGCTCGCCGACGCCGAGAAGTACCCGAACAAGCCGATCCGCTTCGTGGTGGCCTTCGCCGCCGGCAGCGCCACCGACACCGTGGCCCGTTTCGTGGGCGCCCACATCACCAAGGTCACGGGGCAGCCGGTGGTGATCGAAAACAAGCCAGGCGGCAATGGCTTCCTGGCGGCGAGCTTTGTCGCCAAGGCGCCGCGCGACGGCTACACGGCCCTGGTCACCACCCAGACCACGCACGCCGCCAACCCCGCGTTGTTCAAGCGCTTGCCCTACGACCCCGTCAAGGACTTCACGCCCATCGCCACCGTCAGCAAGGGCGCCACGGTCCTGCTGGCCCGCAAGGACTTCCCCGCCAACAACGTGCGGGAGCTGACCGAGCTCGCGAAGAAGAGCCCAGGCAGCCTGACCTTCGCCAGTTCCAGTGCCTCCGCCCGCGCCGGTGGCGAGCTCTACAAGCTGCTGGCCGGTGTGGACCTGCTGCACGTGCCGTACCAGAGCCCCTCGCAGATCATGACGGACATCGCCGGTGGGCGCGTGGACCTCACCTGGTCGGACGGGCTGAACGCGATGACCAACATCCGCAGCGGCAAGATGAAAGCCCTGCGCAGCCACCGGCGCGGAGCGCATGAGCAGCACGCCCGACATTCCCACCTTCGCCGAACAGGGCCTGACCGACTACCAGCTGTACGCCTGGACCGCCGTCTACCTGCCGGCGCAGGCGCCGGAGGCCGTGGCGCGGCGCCTGAACGAACTGGTGCGCGAGGCCATCGTCAGCGACCCCAGCTACTTCCGCCAGAGCGGCAGCGAACCCAATCCCTTGACGCTCGAGCAGTTCGCCCGCTTCCAGGAGAAGGAGATCGCGCTCTGGGCCCGCATCGTCAAGGCCGCGGGCATGGAGCAGGAGTGACACGGCATGGCCGATGAAAATGTGCTGCTGGCTTCGCGCGACGGGCATGTGCTGCTCCTGAAGCTGAACCGGCCGGAACGCCGCAATGCGCTGTCGAAGGCCCTGATCCACGCGCTGTCCGAGGCGGTGCTGGCGGCGGGCGAAGACGGGGTCACGCGCTGTGTGGTCCTGACGGGCGAAGGTCCGGTGTTCTGCTCGGGCGCCGACCTGAAGGAGATGGGTCAGCAGGACGAACGCGCCAGCGAAGGCGAGGCCCCGCCGTGGCGCGGTCCGAACGCGCGCATCGAGCGCACGGTGTTCGAGGTCCTGCTGGACTGCCCGGTGCCCGTGGTGGCCGCGCTCAACGGAAGCGCGATGGCCGGTGGTTTCGAGTTGGCGCTGGCCTGCGACATCCGCCTGTCCCACTGGGGTGCGCGCTTCGGCTTGCCGGAGGCCAGGATCGGCCTGGGCGCGAACTTCGGCTCCGTCATGCTGGCCCGCCGCGTGGCGCCCGCGCTCGCGATGGAGCTGCTGTGCACGGGCGACGCCATGGACGCCGGGCGCGCATGGCACAGCGGCCTGCTCAACGCCCTGGTGGAAGAAGACCAGGTGCTCGCCAGCAGCATGGCGCTGGCGCAGCGGATCGCGTCGAACGCGCCGCTGTCCGTGCGGCGCATGAAGGCCAACGCCCTGAAGACGCTGGACATGCCGGTGGCCGCCGCGCTGCGCATGGAGATCGGCCCCAGCCCCTACACCAGCGAGGACCGCCGCGAAGGCGTGCGGGCCTTTCTCGAGAAGCGCGCGCCGGTGTGGCGCGGCCGCTGATCCCCACCTTCCGCCAACGACCGAACCCGATGACCCAACCGAGACCCGGTGGCGTGCCGCCACGCCTTTTCAATCCGCGCAGCATCGCCATCGTCGGTGCTTCCGCCGACCCGCTCAAGCTGAGCCACAGACCCCTGGAGTACCTGCGCCACGGCGGGTACGCGGGCGAGATCTTCGTGGTCAACGCGCGCGCCGACGAAGTGGCCGGCCTGCGTAGCTACGCCCGCATGGCCGATCTGCCGGCCGTGCCCGATGTCGCGTTCCTGGTGGTCCCCGGTGCGCAGGCCCTGCAGGCGGCGACGGAATGCGCCAAGCTCGGCGTGGGCTCGGCCGTGGTCGCGTCCACGGGCTTCGCGGAGGCGGGCGAGGAGGGCGCCGCGCGCCAGCTCGCGTTGACGGCGCTCACCCGGGAATGGGGCATCCGCTTCGTCGGGCCCAACACCAACGGCCTGTACGCCACCCACCAGCGCCTTTCGCTGGGCTACAACGCGGCGCACGCGCAGGTGCTCGCCGAAGGGCCGGTCTCCATCGTCTCGCACAGCGGCGCGCTGTTTTCCACCTTGTCCGCCCGCATGAACACGGGTGGCGTGGGTCTGTCCAAGTTCGTGGCGGTGGGCAACGAGGCGGACCTGGACATGCTCGACTTCTTCGAGTACCTGGTGAACGACCCGCAGACGCAGGTGATCCTGCTGGTGCTGGAGGCCTTGCGCGACGGCACCCGTTTCCTGGACATCGCCGCGCGCGCCCAGGCCGCGGGCAAGCCGGTGGCCGTGCTCAAGCTGGGCATGACACAGGCGGGCGCGGCGTCCACCAATGCGCATTCGAGCCGCCTGGCGGGCAGCGCGCGCGCCTACCGCGCCTTGCTGGACGCCGCGGGCGTGGCCCAGGTGAGTTCCGTCGAGGCGCTGGTGGCCTTCGCGCGCCTGGTGCAGAGCCAGCCGCCCGGTTGGCAGCCACGAGGCCTCGGGCTGGGGGTGCTCACCGCCTCGGGCGGCGGTGGCACGCTGATCGCCGATGCGGCGGTGGCCCAGGGACTCGAGGTCGCCGCCCTGAGCGACGCGGCGACCCAGGCCCTGACCCGCATCAAGGGATCGCCCGGCCTGCTGAACCCGCTGGACGTCACCAGCGTCGGCGGGACGCCCAGCAGCGGCGCGACGGCGGCCCTGCTGGCGGGCGATGGGCCGGTGGACGCCGTGGTCGCGTTCCTGCACACCTTGCCGTCGGCCGTGGGCCGGGAAACCTTCGCGCGCGCCATTGGCGATGCCCGGCGCGGCAGTGGAAAGCCGCACCTGGTCATCGCACCGGGCACGCTGCCCGCCGAGCAGGCGGCGCTGCTGGCATCCCAGGACGTGCCCGTCTTCACCGACAGCGCCAGCGCCATGGAAGCCCTGGCGGCTTTCATGAAAGCCGCGCGCAGCCGGCGATCGCGTGGGCCGGCAGACCCTGAGGTGAACCTGAGTGCCCTGCCGGCGGGCGCCGCCGGTCAGGCGCGCGCGCTCAACGAAATCGCCGCCATGCGCTTGTTCACCGAGGTCGGCATCCGCTGCGTGGCGCGCGCCATCGTGGCGGATGCCGCGGCGGCGAAGGCCTTCGCGGCGCAATGCGGCACCCCCATCGTGCTCAAGGGCGTGGTCGACGGGATCGAACACAAGTCGGACGTGGGGCTGGTGCAGCTCCATCTGGACACGCCCGACAAGGTGGCGCAGGCCTTCGAGCGCATCGGGCGCGCGATGGCGGGCTTGCCGGTGCCGGGCCACGTCTGCGCGCAGCAGATGATGCGGGGCGAACTCGAGCTCATCGTGGGTGTCGTGCACGAGGCCCCGCTGGGTCGCTTCCTGTTGATGGGCCTGGGCGGCCGGTACGCCGAAGCGATCGACGACGTGCAGCTGCTGCGCATGCCGGTGAGCCGCGACGAGATGCGGGCCTTCGTCCTGAAGGGCACCGTGGGGCGCGTCGTGACGGCCGCCCGATCGCCACGCGCCAGCACGCTGGAGGACCTCGTGGACGTGCTCGAGCGCCTGCAAACCCTGACCGCCAACCTTGGCCCCACCTTGCAGGCCATGGAAATCAACCCCTTGCTCATCGGCGACGCGGCACCCGTGGCGCTCGATGCCCTGATTGTTCTGACCACCGAAGGAGACCACCCGTGAGATTGGGCACCCTGCTGCGCGAAGGCGAGCACCACACCGTCCTGAAGCTGGACGACGACACCATCGTCGATCTGCACCTGGCCTTGCCGCTGCTTCAGCGCGAAGGCCAACTGAAGTGGCTTGCGCCTGGCGCGACCACCGACATCGTGCAACTGATCGCGCTGGATGAACGGGCGCTCGAGCTGGCCCAGGCGGTCGCGCAGGCCTTGCCCGGGCTCGGCGCCGCGCGGATCGCGCCCGATGCCTTGCGCCTGGCCGCGCCGATCCCGCGCACGCGCAAGAACGTCTTCTGCCTGGGGCGCAACTACGCCGAGCACATCCAGGAGGACAACACCTCGCGCGACAAGGCCACGCCCCTGCCCGAAGCGCCACAGTTCTTCACCAAACCCGCCACCTCGATCACCGGGCCGGACACCGACATCGAGCTGGACAGCGCGGTCACGCGGCGGCTGGACTACGAAGTGGAACTGGCCTTCGTCATCGGCCGGGGCGGCCGCGACATCCAGGCCAAGGACGCCTGGCGGCACGTCTTTGGCTACACCATCGTGAACGACGTGACCGCGCGCGACCTGCAGCGCCGCCACGACCAGTGGTTCAAGGGCAAGGGGCTGGACACCTTTTGCCCGATGGGGCCATGGATCGTGCACGCCAGCCAGATTCCCGACCCCCACGCCCTGCGCATTCAGCTGGACGTGAACGGCGAGCGCCGGCAGGACGCCAGCACCGCGGACATGATCTTCAGGATCCCGGCCATCATCGAGTCGCTGTCGGCCGGCCTGACGCTGGAGCCGGGCGACGTCATCGCCACCGGCACGCCCTCGGGCGTGGGTTACGCCATGAATCCGCGCTGCTTCCTGGCCGACGGGGATGTCGTCACCTGCCGCATCGAGGGCCTGGGCGAGTTGTCCAACCGGGTGCGGGCCCGCCCCGGGGCGGGCGTGTCCTGACTAGTTGGGCTGCGCGCCGGTCTCCTTGACCACCCGGGCCCACTTGGCCAGCTCCTTGTGCAGGTAGTCGCGCGATTCGGCGACGCTGCCGCCCAGGGGCTCGAAGCCGGTGGCGGCGAGCCTGGCCAGGAAGTCCGGGTCCTGCTGCAGGCGCGCCACCTCGCGGTTGACGCGCTGCAGGATGGCGTCGGGTGTCCTGGCGGGCGCGAACACGCCGACCCAGGTCACGTCCTCGAAGCCGGGGAAGCCCGATTCGGCCACGGTGGGCACGTCCGGCAGCGCGGCGGAGCGCTTGGAGCCGGTGACCACCAGGCCGCGCACCCGGCCGGACTTGACCAGCTCCACGGCCGCCGGCAGCGCCACGCTGGCCAGCTGGGTCTGCGCGCCCATGATGGAGTTGAGCGCCGGCCCCGCGCCCTGGAACGGCACGTGCGTGACCGGCACCTTGCCCAGCACCTTGAAGAGGTACTCGGCCGTCAGGTGCGGCGTGGTGCCCGCGCCGGCGGTGCCGTAGTTGTAGGTGCCGCCCTTGGCCTCTTCCATCACCTCCTTGAGGTTGCGCGGCTTGAGCGAAGGCGCGATCGCGATCAGGTTCGGGCTGGAGGCGACCAGGGTGCGCCAGCGTCAGGTCTTTCTCGGCGTCGAAGCCGAGGTTGCGCTGCATCGACGGGTTCACCGCGTACGAGCTGGTGTTGATGAGCAGCGTGTAGCCGTCGGGCTCGGCGCGCGCCACCAGGGCCGAGGCCACGCTGCCGCCCGCGCCCGGGCGGTTGTCCACCACCACGCTCTGGCCGAACACCTCGCCCAGCTTCTGGCCCAGCAGGCGGGCGATGATGTCCGCCGGCCCCGCGGGCGCGAAGGCGACGACGAGGCGCACCGGCTTGGTGGGCCAGGGGGCAGAGGAGGCCGGCTGCTGGGCCAGGCCGAGCGCTGGGGCGGCCAGCAGGGCGGCCGCCAACAGGGTCCGCGCAAGGGATCGACGTTGCATGGTGGTTTGTCTCCTTTTGTTGTGAGGGGGATGCGCGCGCCGTCAGACCGTCTTCAGCACATGGCGCGCCATTTCTTCCCGGGTGCAGATCCAGACGTCGTCCGCGGCTTTGACGCGCGCCATGATTTCGTCGTAGACCCAGGCGCCGGACGGCCGGCCCATGACGTGCGTGTGCGCGGTGACGTCCAGCATCAGCGGCGCGCGCTCGGCGCGCATCGCGGCGAAGGTGTCGTCGAAGGTGTCGAGCATGTGGCGCGGGCCCTGGCCGTAGCGGATGCAGGTGGGCAGGTCGTTCACATCCATGGTCAGCGGGATGCCGACGATGCGCTGGCCGCCGAAATCCATCACGTAGGGGCGGTCGTCGTCGTTCACGTCGCCGTGGTGCAGGTAACCGGCCTCGGCCAGCAGGCGCGAGCTGATCGGGCTGCCCGTGCCGCGCGGGCTGATCCAGCCCGTGGGCGCGACGCCGGCCGTCTTGGTGAGCAGGTCGTGGTTGCGCCGCAGGTTGGCGCGCTCGCCGGCCTCGTCGAAGTACACCGGGATCACGTCCATGCCCCACGAGTGGTTGATGACCTCATGGCCCAACTCGGCGAGCTGGCGCACCGTGGCCGGATCGCGCTCGCAGATCACGCCGTTGACCATGATGCTGGTCTTGACGGCGTGCTTTTCGGCGATGGCCAGCAGGCGGTGGATGCCGCGCGTCAGGCCGAACGAGGCCCACGAATGCGCGTTGGTGTCGAAGAAGCCGGGCTTGAGCACGTTGCCCATGGGGCCGATGCCCGGCGCCTGGCCATCGGACCAGGCTTCGTAGGCGATGTTGAAGATGACGGCCAGCTGGCGGCCTCCGGGCCAGCGGAAGTCGTCGGGCAGTCGGGTCACGCGGGGTTCCATCAATGGTTCTCCTGGGCAATGGGGTTGGACAGCAGGCCGACGCCGTCGATCTCGATCTCGATGCGGTCGCCGGGCTGCATCCACACGGGGGGCTTGCGCGCATAACCGACGCCGGCCGGCGTGCCCATGGCGATCACGTCGCCGGGCTCCAGCGTGAGCACTTCCGAGAGCAGCACCAGCGCCTGGGCCACCGTCACCACCATGTGGCCGGTGTTGTCGCTCTGCATCACGCGGCCGTTCAGGCGCGACTCGATCTTCAGCCCGGTGGCGCCCGGCGGCAGGTCAGCCGCAGGCACCAGCCAGGGGCCGAACGCGCCGGTGCCGTCGAAGTTCTTGCCGATGGTCCATTGCGGCGTGCGGCGCTGGTAGTCGCGCAGCGTGCCGTCGTTGAAGCAGGCGTAACCGGCGACCGCCTGCAGCGCGTTGGCCTCGGTGAGGTGGCGCGCGCGCTGCCCGATCACCACGGCCAGTTCGGCCTCGAAGTCCAGCTTGTCGGAGACGCGGGGCCGCACCAGCGGCGCCTGGTGCGCGATCAGCGAGGTGGCGCCGCGCATGAAGAAGGCCGGGTACTCGGGTGCCGCGTTGCCGCCCTCGGCCGCGTGGGCGGCGTAGTTCAGGCCCAGGCAGATCACCTTGCCGGGCCGAGGCACGGGCGTGAGCCACTGGACGCGGGCGGCATCCAGGCGTTCGCCACGGGCCAGCGCCGCCGCACTGGCGCCGCCCGCCAGCCGTTGCAGCCAGGCGGCGGGGTCGTCACCCGCTGGCGCGGGGCCCAGATCGATGAGGTCGTCGCCCTGCTGGACGGCCCAATGGGCAGGCCCACCCGCAAGCGTTGCAATGCGCGCAAACTTTGGCATGATGTCGATAAATCCTTCGATACGTTGTTTTGTCGATAAAAATTATGCAACCGTTGTTGTTGTCGATAATTAAGTGAAAACCCTATGCAGACCGATGCCCCACCCGAGATTTCGACGCCCACGCTGACCCGCACCACCTACGACCGGCTGCGGGCCGACGTGCTGTCCGGCCGCTGGCAACCCGGCCGCAAGCTGTTGATGCATGAATTGCGCGAGCGCTACCAGGTGGGCGCGAGCCCGCTGCGCGAGGCGCTCAACCGCCTGGCCAGCGAGGAATGGGTGGTGCACAGCGACCAGCGCGGCTTCAGCGTGGCGCAGGCCACGCAGGCGCAGCTGGACGACCTGGTGTCCACGCGCATCGCCGTCGAGTCGATGGCCCTGGCGCAGGCCTTCGCGAAGCGCTCGGCGGCCTGGGAGGAAAAGGTGGTGCTGGCCTTCCACCGCCTGTCGCGAACGCCGCGCTCGGTGGGCGAGGCCGACTACGAGGAGAACCCGGAATGGGAGCGGCTTCACCGGGCGTTTCACGTCTCCCTGCTCGAAGGCTGCGGCTCCCCCCTGTTGCTGGGCTTCTGCGAACAGCTGTACGACCAGGCCTATCGCTACCGGCAGCTCGCGGCGCGCAAGGCCTACAAGCGCCGCAACGAGCTCGATGAGCACCGCGCCATCTTCGACGCGGTGATGGGCTCGCAGCTGGAAGAGGCGCAGCGCCTCATGGCCGAGCACTACCGGCGCACGGCGGGGATCTTCTTCGACGCCAGCGCCTAGGCCGGGGCGGGCGGCGCACCTGAACCGGCGGGGGAGCGGCAGGAAAATAATTCAACCGCAAGGAGCGGAGTGTCGGGAAGAGGGCGGGTTCCTAGACTCACTCCACCCTTTCGACACCAAGCGCCATGGCCATGCAGACCCGTTCCCTTTTCTGTTCCACCGACGACAGCACCGCGAAGCCCGACGCCAGCGGCTGGGCAGGCATGGCGCAGCGGCTGGACGCGCAGGGACATGCCGTGCTGCCTGGCCTCCTGACGGCGGCGCAATGCGAGGCACTGGCCGCGCTCTACCCGCAGGACAAGGGCTATCGCTCGCGGATCGTCATGGCCCGCCACGGATTCGGGCGCGGCGAATACAAGTACTTCGCGTACCCCTTGCCGGCGCTGATCGACCAGCTGCGCCATGCGCTGTACCCTCGGCTGGCACCGATCGCCAACCGCTGGAACCGGCAGCTGGGGATCGCGGTGCAATACCCCGACGAGCTGGATGATTTCCTTCACCGGTGCCACCAGGCCGGCCAGACCCGCCCCACGCCGCTGATCCTTCAATACGGCGAAGGCGACTACAACTGCCTCCACCAGGATCTGTATGGCGAGCACGTCTTTCCGCTGCAGGTGGCGATCCTGCTCTCGGAGCCGGGCCGGGACTTCGCCGGCGGCGAGTTCGTGATGACCGAGCTGTCCACCCGGGGCCAACGCGCGGAGGTCGTCGGGCTGCGCCAAGGGGATGCGGTGGTGTTCACCGTCCATCAACGGCCCGCGATGGGGCAGCGCGGCATCCGCAAGCTGGCCATGCGGCACGGCGTCAGCCGCGTCCGCAGCGGTCGGCGCCACACCGTCGGCCTGATCTTTCACGACGCGAGGTGAACATGCCATCGCTCGACCTTTTCGAGGCCACGGCGCAAGACGAGCGCCAGCGCCTGGGGCCCGCCGCGGTGGTGTTGCGCGGCTTCGCCTTGCCGTGCGTGCGTGAGCTGCTGCCCGCCATCGACGCCATCGAGGCCATCTCGCCGTTCCGGCACATGGTGACGCCCGGTGGCTTCACCATGTCGGTGGCATTGACCAACTGCGGCGCGCTGGGATGGACCACCGACCGGCGCGGCTACCGCTACAGCGCGGTCGATCCGGACACCGGCGCCCCCTGGCCGGCCATGCCGGCGGTGTTGGCCCGGCTGGCCGACCCAGGCGGCGGCCGCGGCGGGATTCGACGGCTTCGAGCCCGATGCCTGCCTCGTCAATCGCTACCGGCCCGGCAGCCGGCTTTCGCTGCACCAGGACCGGAACGAGCGCGACGACACCGCGCCCATCGTCTCCGTGTCGCTGGGCATGTCGGCCACGTTCCTGTTCGGTGCCAGGCGCGCACCGACCCCGTGCTCAAGGTGCCGCTGCACCATGGCGATGTGGTGGTGTGGGGCGGTGCCGATCGCCTGCGCTACCACGGCGTGATGCCGCTCAAGGAGGCGCCGCATGCGCTGCTCGGCAGCCAACGCCTCAATCTCACGTTCCGCAAAGCGGGATGACACCCGCCGACACCGAGTTTCTGCCATGAACACGACCCTTGCTTACGACACCGAAGACACCCGCTGGGCCGCCGTGCAGGCGCGGGACGTCGCCGCCGACGGCCATTTCGTCTACGCCGTGCGCACCACCGGCGTGTACTGCCCACCGAGTTCGATGGCGCGCAGTCCCAAGCGCGAGAACGTCGAGTTCTTCGACAGCGCCGAAGCCGCCGAGGCCGCGGGTTACCGCCCCAGCCGCCGCGCCCGCGCCGACCAGACCAGCGCCGCGGCCGAGCGCGCCGCGCTGGTGGCGCGCGCCTGCCGCGTGATCGAGGCATCGCAGACGCCTCCGTCGCTCGATGACCTGGCGCAGGAGGTGGGCATGAGCCCGTTCCACTTCCACCGCGTGTTCAAGGCCGAAACCGGGCTGACACCCAAGGCGTACAGCTCGGCCTACCGCGCCCGCAAGCTGCGTGGGGAACTGAGCAGCCCGCAGGCCTCGATCACCGATGCCATCTATGGCGCGGGCTTCAATTCCAACAGCCGGTTCTATGAAGCCGCTGACGATCTGCTGGGCATGCGCGCGCGCGACTACCGGGCAGGCGGTGCCGGCGCCGTCATCCGCTTCGCGGTGGGCCAGTGCTCGCTGGGCGCCATACTGGTGGCCCAGAGCCAGCGCGGCATCTGCGCGATCCTGCTGGGCGATGACCCCGAGCGGCTGGTGCGCGACCTGCAAGACCAGTTCCCCAAGGCCGAGATCATCGGGTGCGACGGTGAATTCGAAGACTGGATCGCCCAGGTGGTGGGGTTGATCGAAGCGCCAGCGGTCGGCCTGCACCTGCCTCTGGATGTGCAGGGAACGGCGTTCCAGGAACGCGTCTGGCGTGCGCTGCGCGAAATCCCGCCGGGCACGACCGCGAGCTACACGGAGATCGCCCGGCGCATCGGTGCTCCCAAGGCCGTGCGCGCCGTGGCGCAGGCCTGCGCGACGAACCCCATTGCCGTTGCGCATTCCCTGCCATCGCGTCGTGCGCCGCGATGGCGAACTGGCCGGCTACCGCTGGGGCGTGGACCGCAAGCGCGAGTTGCTGCGCCGTGAGCTCGAGGCGTGACAGGGATTTTCATGACGTCACCCGACACCCTCATCGACCGCCTGGACTGGGCCGGCATCGGCGCACAGCTCGATGCCGAAGGCTGTTGCCTGTTGCCAGGCCTGCTGGGCGCCGAGGCTGCCCGGCGCCTGGCACGGAGGATGCCGGCAGCGGCAGACGGGGAGGGCGCATCGCGGCGCGGGGCCGATCCGGGCAACGCCGAGGTGTTCTATTTCGACGCGGCGCTGCCGGCGCCACTGGACGCCTGGCGCACGGCGTTCTACGGTCATCTGGCCGTGATCGCCAATCGCTGGAACGACACACTGGGCATGGACGACCGTTATCCCGCGACCTTGGGCGATTTCCTGCGGCGCAACCGCAAGGCGGGTCAGGCGCGAGGGCAGTCCTACCTGAGCCGGCTTGGCGTGGAAGACCATGTGCCGCTGCACCAGCGCAACGCCGGCGAACAGGTGTTTCCGTTGCAGCTCGTGGCATTGCTGTCCGAGCCGGGCACCGATTTCCAGGGCGGCGAATTCGTGATGACGGAACAACGTCCCCGCACGCAGTCGCGCCCGATGGTGCTGCCGCTTGGGCTCGGGGACGCGGCCCTCATCGCCACGGCGCAGCGCCCGTTCAAGGGAAGCAAGGGGCACTACCAGGTCAACCTCAAGCACGCCATCGGCCGCGTGCGCCAGGGGGAGCGCATCGGTCTGGAGTTGTCGTTCCACGATGCCCCGTAGAGCGGGGACTCCGGCGGCCGATCAGCCGCGCCGTTCGATCTTGTTCTTCAGCAGGTCGACCAGGGTGTCCGTGGGTGTCACGTCGGCGTACTTGCTCGCCATGTCGAACAGGTTGACCGCGTGCGAGGTTTGCGAGCGGTCGTAAACGGCGTCCTGTGGCACGACCACCTTGAAGTTGAGCGCGCAGGCGTCCACCACCGTGGCGCGCACGCAGCCGCTGGTGGTGCAGCCGGTGACCACGACGGTGTCGACGCCGAGGCTCACCAGGTAGCTCGTGAGGGCCGTGCCGTGGAAAGCGCTGGCCTGGAACTTCGGGATGGTGATGTCGCCTTCGCGGGGGGCGACCTCGGCGACGAAGGCATACGCCTGCTCCGGAACGTCCATCACCCCGGGCACCTTGGTCTCGAACTGGCCGCGGTTGTGCGCCGACTTGTGCGCCACGTACGGATACAGGATGGGTGCGTTGAGTTGGCGGAACGTCTCGACCAGCCGCGCGATGTGCGGCACCGCCCGCCAGCCGTACTCGCCGCAGCTGGTGGGCAGGGTGAGAATGGCCTCCTGGATCGGCAAGGGCTGTTCACCCATGGATCGGTATTGCACATCAATCACCAGCAGGGCCGGTCGTCGTCCGATGCCGCTGGGCATGCCCCAACCGGACTGCCGGTAGATGGCCTGCTCTTCAGGAGGGATGACCCCGTCCCAAGGGCGCGCTTGAGGATCTGCAGCGCTCATCTTCAGATCTCCACCGTGGTCGCGTCGTAGGACACCAGCCAGTCGTAGCGCTCGCGCACGGCCTGGGGCGCCCAGGCCTTCTGAATGTAGGGGCGCGCGGTCTCGATGCTTTCCAGCGCCGGGCTGTGGAACACGTGCAGCATGTCGAGCGAACTGGCCTTGGTCTGGTTGGCGCGCGAAACACGGGCGGTGTCGTAGCGCTTCAGTGCGCTCGCCACGTCATTTGGCGATTCGGAGAGGCAGCGCGCCAGCACATAGGCGTCTTCCATGGTCACGTTGACCCCCATGCCCAGGTAAGGCGTCATCGAGTGGCAGGCGTCGCCGACCAGCGTGACGTGTCCCTTGGACCAGGCCTCCAGCGGATCGCGCACGAAGAGACCCCAGCGGAACAGGTTCTCCGATTGGATGAACAGGTCCAGGATGTCCTGGTGCCAGCCCTCGAAATCCTTGAGCGCGTCGGCGAGCTCGCCGCGCTCCGACCACGATTCGGTCTGCCACAGGTCGCTGTCGACCTGCGCCGAGAAGCTCACGAACTGCTCGCCGTTGCGCTGCACAGGGTAGGTGGTCACGTGCGCGGTCGGTCCGACCCAGGTCGAGGCCAGGGGCCTGCGGTGTTGCGGTTTGAGCCGCGACATCGCCGCGAGGCCGCGCCAGGCATTGGCACCGGTGTAGCGCGCCGGCGCCTCGCCGAAGAGGGACTGGCGAACGCGCGAATGCGCGCCGTCGCAACCGACCACCACATCACCCTCGACGAAACCTCCACCATCGAGCAACAGCCGCGCACGGCCATCGACCGTGTCCGCGCCCAGCGAGCGCACACCGAAGTGCACCGCATCCGGCTTGAGCGCGATCACGGCCTCGAACAGCACGCGCTGCAGCTCGGCGCGCAGCACCTGGATCAGCGTGTGATCGGCCTTGGAGGAGGGGGCATCGCGGTTGTAGACCGAGTGTTCCTCGCCGGTCTTCCAATAGCGCACGACACGGTCCTGGGGCGGGAGGTTGATGGCTTCGACCGTCTTCTTCAGGCCCAGCGTGTCGAGCACCTTGCCTCCGTTGGCCGAGATCCACAAGCCGGCCCCCACCTCGCGCAGCTCCGACGACTGTTCGTAGACGTCGACATCCATGCCCATCTTCAGCAGCGCCACGGCGAGCGTGAGCCCGCCCATGCCAGCGCCCGCGATGATCACGTGGGGGCGCTTATCTCCTTGTACCTTGTCTGTCATTGTTGCTCCGATGAAAAACGTTCTGGGTTGTGGGCGAGGTCCAGAATGGCCTCGATGATCTTGACGTAGCCGGTGCATCGGCAGAGGTTGCCGCGCAGGTAATGTCGAACGGTGTCCTCCGTCGGCCGGGGGTCGACGGCGAGCAGCGACTTCACGGCCAGGATCATTCCCGGCGTGCAGAAGCCGCATTGCAGTGCGCCATGGGCGATGAAGGCCCGCTGCACAGGGTCCAGCCGCCCGCCGGCGGCGACCCCTTCGATGGTGGTCACACTGCGCTCGTGCACATCGCTGCACAGCGTGGTGCAGCTGGAGGCGGGCATGCCGTCCACCAGCACGGTGCAAGCGCCGCACACCTGCACGTCGCAGGAACGCTTGGTGCCCTTGAGGCGCAAGCGGTCGCGCAACACATCGATCAGCATGTCGCGCGGCTCGACGTCGACCGAGGTCGGCCGTCCGTTGAGCGTCATGTCCACGCGCGTGAGGGGGAATTCGGGGGAACTCGAATCGTTCATGTCAGGCAGGCCTCGATGGCGCGCTGGGCCAGCACCTGGACCAGATGGCGCTTGTAGTCCGCACCGCCGTGCAGATCGTCGTGTGCAGGAATGCGGGTCGCTTCGGCGGCCAGCACCGGCGCCAGGCGATTCCAGATCTCGGTCGGCGGCAGGTCGGCGGGGAGGGTGTTCGCCGCGGCCTGCGTCTCGGGCAGGGGGATGGGCACACCGGTGATGGCGCCGGCCCACAGCGACAAGCGCTGCGGCCCTTTGCGGGACCAGACAGCGGCCACGCCCACGGCGGGGCGTTCGGTGTGCCCGAAGCAGCGGTAGGCCGAGCGCGCACCGGGCGGCTGCGGTGGCACTTCGATCGCCACCAGGATTTCGTTTTCCTCGCGCGCCGTGGTGAACTCCCCCAGGTGGAATTCGCGCGACGGCAAGGTTCGCGCCGACCCGTGGCTCGCCAGCGCCATGCGCGCATCCAGCGCGCACAGCATGGTGGGTGCATCGGCATGCGGCTCGGCGAAGCACAGGACCCCGCCCAGGGTGCCGGCCACACGCACCCGGATGTTGGCCACGTTGTCGCTCAGCTCGGCGTAGCCCGGCAAGAGCCGCTGCACGAGCGGATCGCGCGCGATGGCATGGTGGGTGGAGAGCGCGCCGATCACCAGCGTGCCGTCCTCGCGCAGGTGGATGCGGCGCAGCTCCGGCACTTGCTTGAGGTCGATCACGTGGTCGTAGTGCAGCACGCGCGCCTTCAGCGCCACCAGCAGCTCCGTGCCGCCGGCGTGAAACGTGGATTCATCGCCGTACACGGCCTTGAATGCCAGGGCATCCTCCAGGCTCGTGGGGCGATGAAGTTCGAAACGGGCGGGGCGCATCAGTCCTCCTTCTGACCCAGTCCGGCCGCCACGCCCAGCAGGGGCGCCACCAGCCACCACCAGGGTGCCTGGCCCAGCAGGTGGGCGACATGCGCCACCGCAAAAGCGACCCCGACGCTCACGCCCACGCGGGGCCAGACCAACACCAGTTCGACGCGGCGTGGTCGGGTCCGTGTCGCTGCGGTCGGCGCGGCCGGTGCCGCACCGGGTCGCGGTGCGACGGCGGTTCGCGCTTCGGGCTTGTGGGCGCTTGCCGCAGGCGCCTGGGCCGCGGAGGGTGCCCGAGCGACCCCGAATGACGCCAGCTCGTCGCGCAGGCGTTGCTCGAATTCGGCGAACAACTCGTCGGATCGCTTTTTCACGACCGGGTAACCCAGCGCGGCCAATCGGCCCGCCACCTGCATCTGCGCGTCCACCGCGAGCCGGCATTGGCGCGGCTGCGTATCACTCAGCTCTTCCAGATCCACCTTCATGCGCACGTCGATCGTGGTGCCGGTGAATTTGTCGCGACCGCTGGCGCTGAGCTCGACGTGCTTTTCCAGGGTGTGCGATTCGAGAACGATGCGCGTGGGCACCTCGAGTTTGAACGGGCCGATCTTCTGCTTCATCACCGCGGAGAATTCCTTGAGCGGCTCGACCTCGGTGACGTTCTCGCAGCCGGGGATCAACCCGGCGACACGCTGCACATCAAAGAAGATGGCCCAGAGTTGAGCGGCCGTCGCGGGCAGGGTGGCGTCGATCTTGAAATCCATGCAAGTCTCTCATTGGTTGTTGGTTTCGGCCTTGGCAGCCTGCAGTGCGCGCCAGACGCGCTCCGGCGTCAGCGGCAGCTCCTTGATGCGCACGCCCCAGCCTTGGAAGAGCGCGTTGGCCACGGCTGGGGCCACCGGAAGGATGGCGCCTTCGCCGCCGCCGCGCGCGCCGAAGGGCCCGGGGCCGTCGCCGCTTTCGATCAGCGTGGTGGCCACGTGCCGCGGCGCGTCTTCCATCGTCGGGACCTTGTAGTCGAACAGGGTGCCGTTGACGACCTGGCCGTCCTCGTAGACGTACTCTTCGGACAGCGTGTGTCCCAGGCCCATGACCATGGCGCCTTCATCCTGGCCTTCGGCCGCCTTCCGGTTGATCACATGCCCCAGATCGGCCGCGCCACCCACGCGCATCACTCGGATGGCGCCGGTGCCTTCGTCGACCTCGATCTCGCAGGCGCCCGCGCCGGTTTCCCAGAACAGGGGCGCGAGCTTGAAATCGCCGTTGTGGGTGTTCGAGTTCACGCGGCCCACGCCCAGAAACTCGCCAGCGGCCATGCCGTTGAAGCGGCGCAGCAGGTCGAGGATGGACAGCGGCCCGCCCGGCCCTTCAACGCAACTCTCGCCCAGCTGGTACGCCTGCGGCGATCCGCCCAGCACCTGGGCGGCCGTTTCCTGCACCTGGCGCACGATGTCTTCGCAGGCCATCTGCACGGCCAGGCCGATGATGACCGTCGAACGGCTGGCGCCGGTGCCCCAGTCGTAGGGCGCCTGAAGCGTGTCCGGCTCGGCCACGGCGATCCTGCGCAGCGGCTGCCCGAGTGCCTTGTGCGCGATGATGCGCAGCACGCCTCGACTGCCCTGGCCGATCTCCACGGTGTTGGCCGACACGTTGATCGAGCCGTCGGCACGCAAGCGCACGATGGCGCCGCCGACCGGGACGATGCCGGGATCGCTCACTCCCACCGCCACGCCTCGGCCGCGGCGGCGCGCGTCCGTGGGCTCCGGCAGGCTCTCGAGCGCGGCCACGGCTTTGCGCAGCGAGTTGCGCATGTCGACATCCAGCGGGCGCAGGTCGGGCTTGATCGTCTGGCCCTTGTCGGCCATGTTGGCCAGGCGGAATTCGACCGGATCGCGACCGAGCGCCGAGGCCATGATGTCCATCTGCGACTCCGTGGCCCACACCGCCTGTGGCCCGCCGATGGATCGGAACGCCGCGCCGGGCACGGTGTTGGTGTACACCCCGACGGCCTCGAGCCGCAGGTTCGGGATGTGGTACGGCCCGATGGCGCGGATGGCCGCCTTGATGGCAATGGCCGGGCCCGTGTCGGCGTAGGCCCCGCCATTGAGAACGGCGCGGATCGACTTGCGCAGCGATGCGGCCCGTGCCATCGACCGCGGTCTTGAGCGAAATCTCGGCGTCGAGTCGACGGCAGGTCAGCATGGACTCGGCGATGGTGAGGCACACGCGCACCGGCGCGCGCGCCTTCCACGACAAGGCGGCCACCAAGGGGTCGATCTTCACGGAGGCCTTGCCGCCAAAGCCGCCGCCGACATAGGGCGAGTGCACGCGCACGCAGGCCAGCGGCACGCCGAGAATCTCGGAACACACGCGCTGAATGGCGGTGGGCGTCTGGCCCCCGCTCCAGATCTCCAGCGATCCGGGTTTCCAGTGCGCCACGCACACATGGGGTTCCATCGCGTAATGGAACACCATGGGGAAGGTGAAGGTGTCTTCAAAAACCCTCGCCGCGCTCGAAAAGGCCTGGTCGACATCCCCGCAGGCGTACTGCCATTGCTGGAAGATGTTGGTGCCCTCCACGGGCGCTGCTTCGCCGCGGAAGTAATAGTCCTTGAGCCGGTCCATGTCGTCATGCACCAGCGCCGCACCTTCGGCCATCGCCTCCTGCGCGGTGGTGGCATAGGGCAGGGTGTCGTAGTCGACGGTGATGGCGTCGAGCGCTTCCTCCGCCGTGCCTTCGTCCACCGCCGCCACGGCGGCCACCGGATCGCCCACATAGCGGACCTTGTCCAGCGCGATCACGGGCCGATCGCGCAGCGACAGACCCCAACGGATCTCGGTGCCGGGCAGGTCCTTCAGGTCGTCGCCGGTGAGCACCGCCACCACGCCGGGCATCGCCAAGGCAGCGCTGACGTCGATGCGGCGGATGCGCGCGTGGGGCACGGTGCTGCGCAGGATTTTCCCGTGCAGCATGCCGGGCACTTCCACGTCACTGGCGTAGACCGCCGTGCCGGTGACCTTCTGCAGGTAGTCGGCGCGGGGTTCTTCGTGAAGCGTGAGAGGGAGAGGGGCGTGCATGGCGGCGTGAATCAATCCAGCGTGATGTCGGCGCGCGTGATCACCTCTTTCCACATCGTCGTCTCGCTCGACTGGCGCTTGCTCAGTTCCTCCGGCGAGCTGGAGGCGGGTTCGACGCCGACGGCGTGCAAGCGCTCCTTGACTTCGGCCGAAGCCATGGTCTTCGCGATTTGCGGCACCAGCTTGGCGACCACGCTCTTGGGCATGCCGGAGGGACCGTAGAGGGCAAACCACGTCACCGCCTCGAAGCCGGGGAGCACCGTTTCGGCCAGGGTGGGCACGTTGGGCAAGGCCTGGGCGCGCCTGGCGGTGGTCACCGCCAGCGCCTTGAGCTTGCCGGACTTGATGCTGCGCAAGCACCGCCGGACCTTGTTCGATGGCCATCACGGTGCGGCCACTGATCAAGTCCACCACCATCGGGCCGCTGCCCTTGTAGTGAACGCTGAACGTGTCGACACCGGCGCGCTGCTTGAACAGCTCCATGAACACGTGCTGCGAGGTGCCTTTGCCGGCCGAGCCGTAGCCGAACTTGCCGGGGTTGGCCTTGAGATAGGCGATCAGATCCTGGATGGTGTCCACCGGCAGCGTGGTGGGCACCACGACATACGAGGGGTTCAGGCCCAGCAGCGAAATCGGCTCAACACGTTGCGAGACCTCTTTCATCCGCTCGTTCAGCTGGGGGAGCACGGAGAACATCGACGACGCGCCGATCAGCAGCGTGTGGCCGTCGGCCGGCTGACGAGACACATGGTCCGCGCCGATCATCCCGGACGCCCCCGCCTTGTTGTCGACCACCGTGGGCTGGCCCCACTCGGCCAGGCCGTTGGCCACCGAACGCGCATACAGGTCGGTGGCGCCGCCGGGCGGGTAGGGTGCCACGATCGTGATGAGCTTGTTGGGGTATGCCTGGGCTTGAACGCCCGTGGCGGCGAGGGCGAGGCCGGCACCACAGAGGGCCAGCGCGATTTTTTTCCATGGGGACATGCGGAAACTCCTGAAAGGTTGAGGCCAAGAAGTCTTCGATATTCTGTTTGAGGGAACATCGTTCTGCTGAAGAGAACCTCATTTTGTACAGCAGCACGGCATAATGTCAAGCAGAATGTTTGCCAATCCCCTTGCTCGTCCATGACCAAAGACCCAGAGAGTGATCCGAAGCCGGGTGGTGTCGCTGCTGTCGAGCGCGCATTCGCCATCCTCAATGCCTTTCAACCGGGCGACGCTTCGCTGCCGCTGAACGAACTCGCGCGGCGCACGGGGATGTACAAGAGCACGATCCTGAGGCTGATCGCCACGCTGGTGCAGGAGCACTGCATCGTGCGACTGGACGACGGCAGCTACCAGCTCGGCTCCATGCTGCTGCACTGGGGTGGTCTGTACCAGGCGGCGCTTCGCCTGGACGACCATGTGCCGCCCATCCTGCGCCGGCTCGCTCAGGAAACCGGCGAGGGTGCATCGTTCTTCACCCGCGAAGGATCGCTGCGCGTGTGCCTGTTCCGCGTGGATTCTTCGCGCTCCGTTCGCGACCACGTGCACACCGGTGATTTGCTGCCGCTGGACAAAGGGGCCGCGGGCCGTGTGCTGGCCGGCTTCGACCGCGCGCTGGTGGATCCGTCCCAGTTCCCGTCTCAGCCCTTGATCGCGACCGTGGGTGAGCGCGAGCCCGACATCGCGGCCATTGCCGCGCCGGTCTTCGGGCCCCAGGGCAGCCTGCGCGGCGCCTTGGCCATCTCCGGACCGGCCATGCGCTTTTCCATCGACCTCGTGCCCGGCATGTCGCAGGCCCTGCTCAAGGCGGCATCGGAGCTGACGCGCCGCCTGGGCGGCGACTCGACCCTGCTGGACCGGGCCGAGTCGATCAACATGATCTCCCGGCCGGCCCCTTGAGCCTGTCCGCGCGGGGCCCCGTCAGGCCCCGCCGCTGTCGACGCGCATCGCAGGATGGATGACGTCACCTTCGCTCAGGATCTGAACGTCGTCCAGCCACAGGCTGCAGCGGCGCAGTGGAAGATCGAGGTGGCAGGCGGTGTCGTTGGTGCCACCGAGTTCGAGATTCGGGCCCAGCGAGAACAGCACGTTGCCGTAGAAGGACAGCGCGTTCATCACATGCTCCAGCGGCAACTGGCGAGTCACGGAGAACTGGTACCAGCGCGCCTTCTCGTTCAATCCCCAGCCGATGTGGGAGACGGCATAGGCACGGGAATCGTGGAAGCTGTCGATGTAGCTCTTGATCAATTGCGCGTCCATGCCGTCGCCCTGGATGTCCACCACCATCCCCTGGCGAATCTCCAGCGTGACCGGGGACTGCACATACTGCTTGAACGCGCACAGGATGTCGCCCGGCTGCAGCACCACGCGGCCGTCCACCGCGCCGTCGTTGCCCTGCGTGAATGCAAAGCCCGAAGGGAAATGGTCCCAGCGGCCAGGCTCGTGGGTATAGCCGTACTCCGAAATCACGGGGTATTGCCCCAGGTGGTACGTGACATCGGTCCCCGCATCCGACGTGATGCGCATGCGCGTGGCTTTTTCCAGCAGGCCCTTGGCGTGCTCCACGCGGCGCGCCAGGTCTTCCGTGGGAAACATCTGTTTGAGCACGTGAAACGGCTCCATCACACGCAGAATGCGCACGCCCGCGGCCTGGATCTCGGCTTGCTCGCGCGAGAACAGCAGACCCACCATGTCGATCACCATGCTGGCCGACTTCAGCGTTTGCATCGCAAGGGCGTTGCCCACCAGGGGGTGACGGCCTTGAACCCCGACCGCGTTGCGCTGCCCCCGCCGAACGTTGAGGTTGAAGGTGCTGGCACCCAAGGTTTCCGCCGCCGCCATGAAGGCCTGGGCGTGGTCCTTCCATTCGTCCTCCGCCGTCAGCACCACGACGGTTTCACCGGGTTTGACCGCGCAAAGTGTGAGCTCGCGCGTGAACAGCTCCAGCATTTCGACATCCAACATCAATGTTCTCTCCTTGTGATCACGATCGATCGTGGCGTTCCAGGGTTTCACTCAGCAGGTGGCAGAAAGCCTCCGGGCTCTCGGCCTGCATCTGGTGACCGACGCCCTCGAGGCGCACGGCGTGAAGGTCGGGGCGCCGGCTGCGCATGTCGTCCACATCGGCATCGGCGACCACACCGCCTTCGCCCGCGCAGATCAGCGAGATGGGCAGGTCGGTTCGGGCGAGGTCGGCGAACATGTCCTGGCCATGGAAATCCTCGCTGGCGACGAAGACCGCGCGCTCGTCGCAGGTGGACAGCCACTCGGCACGCAGTTGCTGCAGCGCTTCGGGCCAGGGCGTCGCCGTGCTCGCGCGCAATGCCGCGGCCGCTTCACCGCGCTGCGCCGCACGGAGCAGCGCCAGCGTGCGCGCCAGCGGCACGGGGTAGGGGCGGCGGCCAGGGCCGCTGGTGGGGGGGTCCAGAAGGACCAGGGAATGCAGCCGCCCGGCGGCCAGTGCGGCGGCCCGCAAAGCGATGCGCGCGCCCATCGAGTGGCCTATGACGATGGGTTCTGGCGTCAGGCCGAGCGCTTCCACGAAAGCAATCAAATCCTGTGCGCACGCACCCACGCCATAGTCCAGATGCGCGCCGGACTCGGACAGGCCGCGACCTCGCACGTCCAGCACGTGGCAGTCGAAACGCGGCGCCAGCCGCTCAGCCACGTGTGTCCAGAGCACGGCGGGGCTCACGATGCCGGGCACGATGACGACCGGCCGCCCTTCACCCGGAAAGTGCAGGTAGTGCTGGCGGATGCCGTTGGCTCTGACGTGTCCGCCGCTTGCGGGGCTGATGGGCTTTCCGATGCGTGAATGGGATGGCATTCAATTCTGCTTGAAAGAATATCGTTTTGTCAAACAGAACCATCGAGCGCGACAACAGGCATCCCGCTCTGGCTTCGTGCTCACGGTGCCTGCCGGGCACCCCGTTTGCCCCGTTCACCCGATGCGCCGAGCGCAGTGCTGCCCTCACCCTTGCGACCAACTCCCGAGCTGTCCACCATCCTCATGATCCGCGCCCCCCTCTTCGAAGCCGAACTCCAGCGGGTCTTCCGCGACGCGGCCGGCCAGCCGGTCGCGGAGATCGCCAGTGAGGCCATGCGCATGGCGCAGGTGCTCGTGCCTGCGGTCCAGGGCGGCAGCCCGGTTCACCAGCTGATCCAGCAGCAGATTCAGTTGATGGCGCAGCAGTTGGCACTGCTGTCGGGCAGCGTGGCCCCCATGGTCGTGCCTACCCTCGCGTCCGCGGCCCCGGTCGTCACCGCCAACGAAGGCAGCCCGCCCGCGGCCACCGAGGCCGCGCGCGTCGACGCGGTGCAACGCGCCATGGTGGACCGCCCGGTCGTGGTGCGCGGCCAACGCCTCGAGCTGGAAGACCCGCGCGCGACCCATGTGGGCTTTGCCGTGCCAGCGAACGCCACCGAGCTGGCGATCGCCGCCGTCTGGGCGCGCCTGCTGAACATCGAGCGGGTCGGGCGCAACGACAACTTCTTCAACCTCGGCGGCCACTCGCTGCTCGCCCTGCGCGCCGTCCAGGGGATGCAGCACATCACCGGCGAGAAGATCGCGATCAGCCGCCTGATCTTTGAATCGCTCAGCCAGATCGCCGCTGGTATCGCGATCGAATCGGCCGCTGCCGCGCCCGACGCTTCCCCTGCGGCCGAAGTGCAGGCCGGGTCGCACGCCGAGAACGGGGAGGGCATGACCACCCTGCGCTTTGGTCACCCTGCGTCGTCCCTTTATGGCGTCTTCCATCCCAGTGGCGTGCGCGGTGCGCGCCCTCGCGCCGTGCTCTTCTGCAATCCCTTTGGCCAGGAAGCGGTGCGCATTCATCGTTTTTTCTGCGTGCTGGCCGATCGCCTGGCGCGCGCCGGCGTGGCCTGCCTTCGGTTCGACTACCACGCCAGTGGGGAATCGCTGGGCGAGGACCACGAAGCCGATCTCGATCGATGGGTCCAGGATGTGGTGGCCGCCGACGCAATGCTGCGCCAGCGAGCTGACGTGCACGAAGTGGACTGGGTTGCACCGCGCCTGGCCAGCGCCCTGGCGGTGCGGGCCTCGGCGCTGGCGCCGCAGGCACCGCGGCAACTCGTGCTCTGGGAGCCGGTCATCTCCGGAGCGCGCTATGTCGAGCACCTGCAGGCTGTGCATGCGTCGACGGTCGCCAACCTGCCAGACGGCGGCGCGCTCGCGGGCGATGAAGAGATCCTGGGCTTTGGCGTGAGTCGGCGCCTGTTGGAGCAGTTGCGCGCCGTGGAGCCCGCCGACTACGAGCGTGCGCGGGCCCGCCGCGTCGTGGTGGTCGCGCCGGGGCGGCAAACCGCTGGCGCCGGCGGGTGGGCCGCCGTCCTGCAGGGCAGGGGGGTCGACGTGCAGCGCCAGGCGTTAAGCCTCAACTTCGACTGGACCTCGGAGGAGGCCTTCAACACCGCGCTGGTTCCCGCCGACGCGCTGAACCTTCTTGCCGCGCTGCTCAGGGGAGGCCCATTTGAATGAAGTCTCCTTCAGCTACGGTTCCCGGCGGCACCTGAGCGCCACGCTGACGCTGCCCCCTGGCGAACGGCCTGCGCGCATGGGCGTCGTGCTGCTCAATGTCGGCATCATTCACCGCATGGGCCCGCACCGCTTCAACGCCAAGCTTGCCCGAGCGCTCGCCAGGGAGGGCTGGGCCACTTTGCGCATGGACCTCTCGGGTCAGGGCGACAGCGGCACGCCGGACGAAGCCCTGCCTTATGAACAACAGGCCGTAACGGACCTTCAGGCGACCATGGACCATTTCCAGCGCCTTTGCAAGGTCGAGAAATTCGCCATTGCGGGCATTTGCTCCGGTGCCTACAACGGCCTGGCGGCGGCCCTGGCGGACCACCGGGTGGCGGCCCTCTGGATGCTCGACGGTTACGCCTATCCCACGGCCAGGACAAGGTGGAATCGCTACACCGGCCAGCTGCGCGAGGCGCCGCTGCGCGCCCTCCGATCGTGGACGCGAAAGCTCGTCAGGCGCGCCGCGCGGGCCTTCAGAAACGTGGCCGACCAATCGATGACGCAGGAGTTGTGGGACTTTGGCCGAGACCCTCCGCCGCGTGAAGTCTTCGCCCTCGACGTCCAGGCGCTTGTCGATCGCGGTGTGGCTGTGTGTGTCGTTTACTCCGGCAGCATGCGCTGGCACTTCAACTACCCGGCGCAATGGCGCGACGCCTTCAGCGAGTTCGACTTCGTCGAACGCGTGCGGTGCGAGTACCTGCCGCAGGCCGATCACACCGCCACGACACTGGCGGCTCAGCAGCATTTGATCCACAGCCTGGCCGATTGGCTCCGTGGCCTTGATGCTGACTGAGACGCTGCAGCCGTGCGTCAGGCCGTGCTCGACGGCACTGCGTCTTTCGGGGTGTAGGCCAAGAGGGCTGTCTCGATCTTTTTAATTTGACATAATATACATCGTGGAAGATCAACCCACCACCTAGGAAACGGCCCTGCAGCCCTGAAGCCCGCATGGAACAAGCCCTCCGCTTCAAGGCCATGTACAGCCAGCTCGGGTTTTCTGTGGCCGACGCTGCGCACTTTCTGCAGGTCAGCACGCGCACGGTTCACCAGTGGATCTCTGGCCGTGTGCGTATCCCGTTCGCGGCCTACAAGCTGCTGCGCGTCCAGCTGCACTACGAGCTGCCCGGCGACGCCTGGAACGGCTGGCACCTGAGCGCTGGCCGGTTGTACACCCCTGAAGGCCATGAATTGCGCCCACAGGACTTCGTTTGGTGGGGTCTGCTGGTGCGGCAAGCCCGGTCGTTCAAAACGCTCTATGAGGCGAATACGGCCCTCCGTGCTGCCGCAGGGCCGGACGGAGACCGGGCAGCGGCTTGCCGCGACCGAGGCTCCGACCGGCCCGGAGGGCGTGACGTGCTAGTAACACGTCACTTTAGTCTCATGGATGACACTGCAAAACAGGCGTGTCGCTGGTGCCGAAGCAAGCAACGGCGCGGGTTCCGGGCCGATCAGGGGGGCAAATGGCCAAGCTAATAACTGTTGCAAGAACTGTTGCACCCGAAATCCTGAGTTCCATGGGGTCTCAGGCCCGGCTCTCGGTGACCTCGGTGGGCGCCCTCCTCGGGGTCTCCAGGCAGCGTGCGTCAAAGCTCCTGCGCGATGGCCGTATTGAGGGCGCTCACCCTGCCCAGGACAGCACCTGGTGGATTCCGACGCCTGTGCGGCTCAAGCCCGGCGCGCGCGGGCCGGTCTCTGGCTATGCCAGGGCCGGCTACTCGCCTAGGCGGCCGCGCCGCCTGGGCACTGTCTTGAAAGGTGGTCAGTGATGGCCATTCGTGAGCCCATGACAGAGCAACAGCGCCGAGCTCGAAACCGCGCTTACGTCGCGCGCTCGCGTGCCAATCGCGGCCGTGCTGACCAGGAAGATGCGGGGTTCGTGTACGGCCCAGCATGGCCGGTGCCTGTGCCTGCATTTGCGCCCGGCGCCTATGAGGCGCTGCAGCAGGTCTTCGGCGGGAGGTCTACCAAAGCCCTCTCGTAGGCGTTCACAAGCGAGAACGCCCAGGCAGGCAGGCCCGGGCGTCTCTGACCAAACCGAACTGAAATGGAGTTACGAAATGGCTATGGCCGATGTTATTACCAAAGCGGGTAACCAATTTGAAGAGTCCCTGCGTGAATTGGTGCAGTTGATCAAGTTGTGCCGAACCCTCGATGTTGAGGAAGAGCAGGCATGGCTCCTGACTGTGGGGCGTCTTGTTGACAGGGTTGAGCTTGAGGCTCACGCGTACATGAGCGAGGTCCACGTCACTGCGCTGCCCTATCTGCGCGATCTCGATTCGTTCGCAGCAAAAGGGGGTATGGGGGCCGTGGCCCCCATGGCGACAAGGGTGCTTGATCGCCAATCCGACCAGTCGCGGACGTAACTCAGTTACCGCCAATTAAGTCCCTCGCGGCTTGATAAGCGGTATTTATTTGCCTCCCGATTGCAGGAAATTCGCTATCATGACCAAATCAATTAGCTCGCGATATACATCGTGGAAGATCAACCCACCACCTAGGAAACGGCCCTGCAGCCCTGAAGCCCGCATGGAACAAGCCCTCCGCTTCAAGGCCATGTACAGCCAGCTCGGGTTTTCTGTGGCCGACGCTGCGCACTTTCTGCAGGTCAGCACGCGCACGGTTCACCAGTGGATCTCTGGCCGTGTGCGTATCCCGTTCGCGGCCTACAAGCTGCTGCGCGTCCAGCTGCACTACGAGCTGCCCGGCGACGCCTGGAACGGCTGGCACCTGAGCGCTGGCCGGTTGTACACCCCTGAAGGCCATGAATTGCGCCCACAGGACTTCGTTTGGTGGGGTCTGCTGGTGCGGCAAGCCCGGTCGTTCAAAACGCTCTATGAGGCGAATACGGCCCTCCGTGCTGCCGCAGGGCCGGACGGAGACCGGGCAGCGGCTTGCCGCGACCGAGGCTCCGACCGGCCCGGAGGGCGTGACGTGCTAGTAACACGTCACTTTAGTCTCATGGATGACACTGCAAAACAGGCGTGTCGCTGGTGCCGAAGCAAGCAACGGCGCGGGTTCCGGGCCGATCAGGGGGGCAAATGCCAAGCTAATAACTGTTGCAAGAACTGTTGCACCCGAAATCCTGAGTTCCATGGGGTCTCAGGCCCGGCTCTCGGTGACCTCGGTGGGCGCCCTCCTCGGGGTCTCCAGGCAGCGTGCGTCAAAGCTCCTGCGCGATGGCCGTATTGAGGGCGCTCACCCTGCCCAGGACAGCACCTGGTGGATTCCGACGCCTGTGCGGCTCAAGCCCGGCGCGCGCGGGCCGGTCTCTGGCTATGCCAGGGCCGGCTACTCGCCTAGGCGGCCGCGCCGCCTGGGCACTGTCTTGAAAGGTGGTCAGTGATGGCCATTCGTGAGCCCATGACAGAGCAACAGCGCCGAGCTCGAAACCGCGCTTACGTCGCGCGCTCGCGTGCCAATCGCGGCCGTGCTGACCAGGAAGATGCGGGGTTCGTGTACGGCCCAGCATGGCCGGTGCCTGTGCCTGCATTTGCGCCCGGCGCCTATGAGGCGCTGCAGCAGGTCTTCGGCGGGAGGTCTACCAAAGCCCTCTCGTAGGCGTTCACAAGCGAGAACGCCCAGGCAGGCAGGCCCGGGCGTCTCTGACCAAACCGAACTGAAATGGAGTTACGAAATGGCTATGGCCGATGTTATTACCAAAGCGGGTAACCAATTTGAAGAGTCCCTGCGTGAATTGGTGCAGTTGATCAAGTTGTGCCGAACCCTCGATGTTGAGGAAGAGCAGGCATGGCTCCTGACTGTGGGGCGTCTTGTTGACAGGGTTGAGCTTGAGGCTCACGCGTACATGAGCGAGGTCCACGTCACTGCGCTGCCCTATCTGCGCGATCTCGATTCGTTCGCAGCAAAAGGGGGTATGGGGGCCGTGGCCCCCATGGCGACAAGGGTGCTTGATCGCCAATCCGACCAGTCGCGGACGTAACTCAGTTACCGCCAATTAAGTCCCTCGCGGCTTGATAAGCGGTATTTATTTGCCTCCCGATTGCAGGAAATTCGCTATCATGACCAAATCAATTAGCTCGCGATATACATCGTGGAAGATCAACCCACCACCTAGGAAACGGCCCTGCAGCCCTGAAGCCCGCATGGAACAAGCCCTCCGCTTCAAGGCCATGTACAGCCAGCTCGGGTTTTCTGTGGCCGACGCTGCGCACTTTCTGCAGGTCAGCACGCGCACGGTTCACCAGTGGATCTCTGGCCGTGTGCGTATCCCGTTCGCGGCCTACAAGCTGCTGCGCGTCCAGCTGCACTACGAGCTGCCCGGCGACGCCTGGAACGGCTGGCACCTGAGCGCTGGCCGGTTGTACACCCCTGAAGGCCATGAATTGCGCCCACAGGACTTCGTTTGGTGGGGTCTGCTGGTGCGGCAAGCCCGGTCGTTCAAAACGCTCTATGAGGCGAATACGGCCCTCCGTGCTGCCGCAGGGCCGGACGGAGACCGGGCAGCGGCTTGCCGCGACCGAGGCTCCGACCGGCCCGGAGGGCGTGACGTGCTAGTAACACGTCACTTTAGTCTCATGGATGACACTGCAAAACAGGCGTGTCGCTGGTGCCGAAGCAAGCAACGGCGCGGGTTCCGGGCCGATCAGGGGGGCAAATGGCCAAGCTAATAACTGTTGCAAGAACTGTTGCACCCGAAATCCTGAGTTCCATGGGGTCTCAGGCCCGGCTCTCGGTGACCTCGGTGGGCGCCCTCCTCGGGGTCTCCAGGCAGCGTGCGTCAAAGCTCCTGCGCGATGGCCGTATTGAGGGCGCTCACCCTGCCCAGGACAGCACCTGGTGGATTCCGACGCCTGTGCGGCTCAAGCCCGGCGCGCGCGGGCCGGTCTCTGGCTATGCCAGGGCCGGCTACTCGCCTAGGCGGCCGCGCCGCCTGGGCACTGTCTTGAAAGGTGGTCAGTGATGGCCGATTCGTGAGCCCATGACAGAGCAACAGCGCCGAGCTCGAAACCGCGCTTACGTCGCGCGCTCGCGTGCCAATCGCGGCCGTGCTGACCAGGAAGATGCGGGGTTCGTGTACGGCCCAGCATGGCCGGTGCCTGTGCCTGCATTTGCGCCCGGCGCCTATGAGGCGCTGCAGCAGGTCTTCGGCGGGAGGTCTACCAAAGCCCTCTCGTAGGCGTTCACAAGCGAGAACGCCCAGGCAGGCAGGCCCGGGCGTCTCTGACCAAACCGAACTGAAATGGAGTTACGAAATGGCTATGGCCGATGTTATTACCAAAGCGGGTAACCAATTTGAAGAGTCCCTGCGTGAATTGGTGCAGTTGATCAAGTTGTGCCGAACCCTCGATGTTGAGGAAGAGCAGGCATGGCTCCTGACTGTGGGGCGTCTTGTTGACAGGGTTGAGCTTGAGGCTCACGCGTACATGAGCGAGGTCCACGTCACTGCGCTGCCCTATCTGCGCGATCTCGATTCGTTCGCAGCAAAAGGGGGTATGGGGGCCGTGGCCCCCATGGCGACAAGGGTGCTTGATCGCCAATCCGACCAGTCGCGGACGTAACTCAGTTACCGCCAATTAAGTCCCTCGCGGCTTGATAAGCGGTATTTATTTGCCTCCCGATTGCAGGAAATTCGCTATCATGACCAAATCAATTAGCTCGCGATATACATCGTAGAATGTGTAAAGGATATCTGAAACCCAGCGTCTCAGGTCCCCCGAGGACTCTGTCTCGGGCTGAAAACGGTCCCGCCCCGAGCTCAGCTCGCGACAGCCAGAATCACATCCGACGCTTTCACCAGCGCCGTTGCGGAGGCGCCTGGTGTCAGCGCAAGTTCGGCGACAGCGCCTTGCGTGACGATCGCCACGACCTCCAGGCCATCCTCGGTCTTGAGAGTGACTTCCGCGTTCACCGCGCCCGGCGTCAGCGCGTGCAACTTGCCTTCGATGCGGTTGCGCGCCGAAATCTTGGCGCCTTGCAGGTCGGTGGCCAGCAGCACAGACGATGCTTTCACCAGCGCGATCACCGCCTGCTCGGTCTTGAGTCCCAGGGCTTGTGTGCTTTCCCGGGTGATGATGGCCGCGAGCCGCTGTCCACCAGGCAAGGTCACTTCGACCTCATCGTTGACCGCGCCCGAGCGCACGGCCGTGACTTTTCCCATCCATTGGTTGCGCGCGCTGGTCTTCATGTTCAGTACCTTCAAAAGGGAGAATTCCTGATCCAGGTCCATCGAGCCCTGGTCCAGAAGTTCGACAAAACGTTGGTGAATGGCGTCTACCTGTTCATAGCGCTCGATCAACTTCCGGCCATGCTCGGTCAAGTGAGTGGACCCACCTCCTCTGCCCCCGACGGCGCGCTCGATCAGGGGCGTTCGAGACAGCGCGTTCATCTTGTTGATGGCATCCCAGGCGGCCTTGTAGCTCATGCCGAAGGCCTTGGCGGCCTGTGTGATGGAGCCGTGCTGGTCGACGGCGCGCAGCAAGGCCACCCGCCCATGCCCACCCAGGCTGTCTCCACCGACCGAGATCCAGATCGATCCGCGGACATCCAGCCGATCGCCGCCTTTGCGCCTTCTTGTCACCATGCCCGTTCCCGCTTGTTGTCCGCCGTCTTGACCAGATTTTGAGCATAGCAGTCACAGGCGCGGCTACTCGCGCAGTTCCGGTGGCGTTCCGGGGCTCTCGACGACTTTGCCCCCGTCGATGCAGATCACCTGCTCCGCCAGGCAGTTCACGTCGTCGTCGTCGTGGGTGATCAGCAGCATCGGCAGCTGGATCTGCATCTGCAGCGCCTTGAGTTCGTCTCTCAGGCGCCGCCGAAGTCCCTTGTCCAGGGCCGCGAACGGTTCGTCCAGCAGCAAGGCGCGCGGGTTGGTGACCAAGGCCCGGGCCAGCGCGGTGCGCTGTCGCTGCCCGCCGGAAATCTGGTGGGGATAGTGACCCGCCACCGATTCCAGGTGGAACGTCGAAATCCAGCGCTGCACGCTTTCGTCCGCGATGGCCTTGTTCGGGTTCTTCCAACCCCGGCGCAAGGCGAAGGCCACGTTCTGGACGACGGTCAGGTGGGGAAAGAGTGCGTATTCCTGGAACACGTAGGCGAGATGCCGTTCCTGTGGCGTGGCGACCATGCCCCGGGCGGTGTCGCAGAGCACCTGCCCAGCCACCACCACCCTCGCCTCGTCCGGTGTTCCAAGGCCCGCGATCATGCGCAGCGTCTGGGTTTTGCCGGCCCCCGATGGGCCAAAAATCACCACGCGCTGGGCCGAGGTCTGGAAGCTCACATCGAGCTCGAACTGCGAGCCTCCTTGCCGCAGGAGCTTGCGCAGCCTCACATCCCAGACCATGGCCGGAGCCTTTGCATCGGTATCGCCATCCATGCGAGAGGATGCCATGGCCAGAGGAAGCGTGTTGTCCCGGTACATCTCAAGCCCGCGCGGCCACGCGGCCCGGCACCAGGCGGCCCGCGCTCAGCAGCACCACCATGCAGGTGATCGAGGTCACCGCCACGAGGAAGTTCGCGGTGTGATCCTGGCCGGCCTGCACCGCTTCGTAGACGGCGATGGACAGGGTCTGCGTCTTGCCCGCGATGCTGCCGGCCACCATCAGCGTGGCGCCGAACTCACCCAGCGCCCGGGCGAACGACAGCAGCAGGCCCGCGAGAATGCCGCGCCACGCCAGAGGCAACGACACCCGGAAGAACACCGCCCACTCGTTGATGCCGAGGGTGCGGGCCGCATCCTCCAGTTGCGGGTCCACCGTTTCGAAAGCCGCGCGCGCGGCCTTGAACACCAGGGGGAAAGACACGATGGTGGCCGCGATGATGGCGGCCGGCACCGTGAAGATGAGACGCAGGCCGAAGTGTTCGAGCAGCCAGGTACCCAGCACGCCGTGGGTGCCGATGACCACCAGCAGGTAGTAGCCCAGCACCGTCGGTGGCATCACCATGGGCAGCGTCAGCGCGGCGTCCACCACCTCACGGCCGGGGAAGCGCCAGCGCGCCAGCGCGTAGCCGACACCGACACCGAGCAGCAGGTTGATGGCGGTGGCCCAGCCCGCCACCTTGAGGGTGAGTGCGAGGGGTATCCAGGCTTCGGCCACGGGGCGTTCCGGTTCTCGAAATCAGGGCTTGCCGAAGCCGTACTTGCTGAGGATGGCCTGGGCCGGCGGGGTGAACAGGAAGTCGACGAACTTCTCACCCTGCGCGGCATTGGGGCCGGCGGGCAGTGGTGCCACGGGGTACAGGATCGGCTTGGGGGTCGGCACCGTGAGCGCGACCTTCACCTTGTCCAACATGATGGCGGCGTCCGTCGAATAGACGAAGCCGGCATCGACCTCCCCTCGCGCCACGTAGTCCAGGGCCTGGCGCACGTTGGTGGCGCCGATCATCTTGGGCTCGATCGCGCCCCAGAGGTTGGCGCCTTCCAGCACGCTCTTGGTGTAGCGGCCCACCGGCACGCTGGCGGGAAGGCCGATGGCGATGCGGGCATAGGCCGGCTGGGTGAGATCGTTGGTCGATTTCGGCACGTTGGCGCTGGCGCTGGGCACGATGACCACCAGGGCGTTGGACACGAAGTTGCGGCGCTGGGCTTCCTTCACCAGACCCTGGGTTTGGGCCTGGTCCATGGTTTCCTGGTCGGCGCTGGCAAAGACATCGGCCGGCGCGCCCTTGGCGATTTGCTGCAGCAAGGCGCCCGAAGCGGCGAAGTTGAGTTGCACCTTGGTGCCCGGATTCGCCGATTCGAACAGGGGCGCGATTTCGCGGAAGGCGTTAGTCAGGCTGGCCGCGGCCGAGACCGTGACGTCGGCCGCGTGCGAGGCGAAGGCAAAGCCGGCGGCCAGAGCGAAGGCCAGAGAGCGGGTGGCGAAGGTTTTCATGGGCATCTCATGGAAGGTGGTGGATCGCAATATCAAAGTATATACAGCGATGCGCATATTTTTCTGCATGAGTTTGATTTTCAAAGGAAATATGACGAGCCTATCGAAGTATCAACATCTACCTTTCGAACGAAGATCAAGGCGAAAAAAAGCCCGGGCCACTTTGCAGCGGCCCGGGCTTGGTGAAGAGATTGGGCGCGCGATGCGCCCGGCGCTTCAGTCCTCGACGAAGGCTTCTTCGCGTTTTTTCTTGATCGATGGCAGCAGCACGATGAGCAGCAAGGCCACGGCCACGGCCAGCAAGGAGGCGGAGATCGGGCGGGTCACGAAGACCGACCAGTCGCCACGCGAGATCAGCAGGGCGCGGCGCAGGTACTCCTCCATCATCGGGCCCAGGATGAAGCCGAGCAGCAAGGGCGCCGGCTCGCAACCGAGCTTGATGAAGATGTAGCCGATCACGCCGAACAGCGCCACCATCCAGATGTCGAAGCTGTTGTTGTTGGTCGAGTACACACCGATCGCGCAGAACAGCACGATGGCCGGGAACAGCCAGCGGTAAGGCACGGCCAGCAGCTTGATCCACATGCC
This sequence comes from Hydrogenophaga sp. UC242_50, assembly GCF_042697355.1. Lineage (NCBI taxonomy): Bacteria > Pseudomonadati > Pseudomonadota > Betaproteobacteria > Burkholderiales > Comamonadaceae > Hydrogenophaga > Hydrogenophaga sp. UC242_50. The sequence continues at coordinate 3,409,274 of NZ_CP170553.1, read as the reverse complement.
GATCAGCGGCAGGTTCAAGATGATCAGCATGGCGTTGCCGATCCACATGGAAGCGATCAGACCCCAGAACAGTTCCGGGTTGCTGGTCATGACCTGCGGGCCCGGCTGGATGTTGTGAATGGTCATGGCACCGACCATCAGCGCCATCACGGCGTTGGGCGGAATGCCCAGCGTGAGCAGCGGGATGAACGAGGTCTGCGCGCCGGCGTTGTTGGCGGACTCGGGGCCGGCCACGCCACGGATGTTGCCCTTGCCGAACGGGATCTCACCGGGCTTGAGCTTGACCTTCTTCTCGATCGTGTAGGCGGCGAAAGCCGACAGCAGCGCACCACCGCCAGGCAGGATGCCCAGCGCGGAACCCAGGGCCGTGCCACGCAAAACGGCCGGCAGCATGTGCTTGAAGTCTTCCTTGGTGGGCATCAGGCCGTGCACCTTGTCGGTGAACACCTGGCGCTCGCCTTCGGGGTGGGACAGGTTGTGGATGATTTCGCCGTAGCCGAACACGCCCATGGCGATCACGACGAAGCTGATGCCGTCGGTGAGTTCAGGCACGTCGAAGCTGAAGCGGGCCACGCCCGAGTTCACGTCGGTGCCCACCAAGCCCAGCAGCAGGCCCAGCACGATCATGGCCAGCGCCTTGACGAGCGAACCCGAAGCCAGCACCACGGCGCCGATCAGACCCACGATCATGAGCGAGAAGTACTCGGCGGGGCCGAAGCTCAGGGCCACCTCGGTCAGCGGCGGCGCGAACGCGGCCAGCACCAAGGTGCCGACGCAACCCGCGAAGAACGAACCCAGACCAGCGGCGGCCAGCGCGGGGCCTGCCCGGCCCTTCTTCGCCATCTGGTGGCCGTCGATCACGGTCACCACCGAAGACGACTCGCCCGGCAGGTTGACCAGAATGGCCGTGGTGGAGCCGCCGTACTGCGCGCCGTAGTAGATACCGGCCAGCATGATCAGTGCGGCCACGGGCGGCAGGCCGTAGGTGGCGGGCAGCAGCATGGCGATGGTGGCGACCGGGCCGATGCCGGGCAGCACGCCGATCAGGGTGCCCAGCAGGCAACCCACCAGGGCGTAGAGGATGTTCTGGAAAGTGAAGGCGACGCCGAAGCCCAGCGCCAGATGGTCAAAAAGTTCCATGAAAAGAGTCTCCGGATCAGGCGGTCAGGAACGCAGGCCACACCGGGAACTGCAGATTCAATGCGTAGACAAAGGCGCCGTAGCTGCCAACGGCAAGGATGGTCGCGAGGATCACCGACTCCTTGAGGCTGGAGTTGGGGCGCGCGTAGCCGGCGATGAGGACCAGTGCGTAGATCGCGACGATCAGGCCGAAGGCGGGAAGGCCCACGCTTGGCAGGCCGACGAGCAGGATGCCGAAAGCCAGGTTGGCGCCGATGATGAAGCCCAGGGGGCGCCAGGCAATGCTGCCGATGGGGTCACCATCGATGGCCTTGCTCTTGAATGACTGCAGCGTCACGATCACTCCCAGCCCCGCCAGGACGATGCCTAGCAACAGTGGGAAGTAGCCTGGGCCCATGCGCGCCGCGCTGCCAACCGTGAAGTTGGTCGCTCCGATGGCAAACGTGATGCCAACGATGGTGAACATGAGTCCAGAGAAAAAGTCCTTTTGGCTTGCCAATTTCACGGCGTCTCCTCAATTTGTGGGTGTCGGGGGCGATTTTGATGCGGCCGCGCCATTTGGCGCATGTGGGTTACACCTACTCCAGGCCAGTTCGACCAGAGGCCTGCGGGTCGCAGGCCTGGCTTCACCACTTGCCTTTGGGCTGCTGGGCGCGCACAAAGGCCGCAATGATATCGGCGGAAGCCTGCCGATTCGCCTGCCGCGCGAAATCAATCGCGGTCAGTCCCCGTTCGTTCCTGAGCAGGGGGTCGGCGCCCTCCTCCAGCAACAGCTTGACCACGCCCGCGCTGCCGTATTGGGCGGCCATCATGAGGGGCGTGGTCTTGTTGGGCGACTCGGCGTCGATGTAGGCGTGGTGTTCGAGCAGCAGGCGCACCATGGCCGCGCTGTTGTCGCCGCCGTGGCTGGCGGCGTAGTGCAAGGGCGTCCAGCCCGGCTTGTTGACCTCGGCCTTGCGCGCGATCAGCCGTTTGGCCAGATCCAGCTGGCCCTTGATCGCCGCGATCATCAGGGGGCTCTCGTCCTTGCTGGTGCGAGCTTCCACGTCCACCTTGTTCTGGCTCAGCAGAAAGTCGGTCACCTGCGGCGCGTCGCCGCGAATCGCAAGGTACAAGGCGTGTTCGCCCGCGGCGTTGCGGGTGTTCAGGTCGAAACCCCGCTGCCCGAGCTGCCGCACGGTCGCGACGTCGTCTTTCGCGATGGCGATGAAGAAGTCGTCGAACGAGTTGGCCCAGGCCGAACCCGTGCATGCCAGGATCAAGCCAGCGATCCATTTAAAAACAAGGTGTTTTTTAATATTTCTCATGTATTGGATGAGGATTTTTATGCCAATGGCGTGGCGGTCACCTGGTCAAACAGCTGCTCGAAATTGCGGCTGGTGGCTTCGGCCACGGCCTCCACGCTGAGTCCCTTGAGCTCGGCGACCTGCTTGGCGACCCAGGGCACGTAAGCCGGCGTGTTCGTCTTGCCGCGGTAGGGCACGGGTGCGAGGTAGGGGCTGTCGGTCTCGATGAGGGTGCGGTCCAGCGGCACATAGGCGGCCACCTCGCGCAGATCGGCCGCGGTGCGAAACGTCAGGATGCCGGAGAAAGAAATGAAGAAGCCAAGGTCGAGCGCGGCACGGGCCACCGACATGCTTTCGGTGAAGCAGTGAAAGACCCCCTTTGCCGGCGCCAGCCCGGCGGCGGTGTCGGAGGCGAAACCGCCCTCCTCGCGCAGGATCGCCACTGTGTCGTCGGACGCGCTGCGGGTGTGGATCACCAAGGGCAGCGCGGTCTGGCGGGCGGCGCGGATGTGGACGCGAAACCGCTCGCGCTGCCACTCCATGTCGGCCACCGTGCGGTCGCCCAGGCGGTAGTAGTCCAGCCCGGTTTCACCGATGCCCACCACCCGCGGGCGGGCCGCGCGTTCCAGCAGGTCCTCGAGCGTGGGCTCCTGCACTTCGTCGCTGTCGGGATGCACGCCCACGGTGGACCAGAGGTGGTCGTGGTCGCGGGCGAGGCTGTAGACGTCTTCGAATTCTTCCAGCGTGGTGCAGATGCACAGGGCCCGGTCGACCTGGGCTTGCGACATGGCGTCGAGGATGCCGGGCAGTTGGGCCCGGAGCTCGGGAAAGCTGAGGTGGCAGTGGGAGTCGGTGAACATACGGAAAAGGTGCCGGCACGAAAAAGCCGATGGGCACCGCATTGTGCGCCGCATCGGCTGACCGGGAATCGGGGTGTCAGAGTGTCTGGGTGGCGCGGTCGGAACCGAGGCTGGAGCCCAGGATCTCCTCGATCTTCAATTTGAGCTGGCGCGACTTCTCGTCGGCCGGGAACCGGATGCCCACGCCCTGCGTGCGGGCCCCCTGGGCCTTGGCGGGAGTGACCCAGGCCACCTTGCCCGCGACCGGGTAACGCTGCGGGTCGTCGGGCAGGCTGAGCAGCACGTACACGTCATCGCCCAGCCGGTATTCGCGCGAAGAAGGGATGAAGATGCCGCCATCGGCGAACAAGGGGATGTAAGCGGCGTACAGCGCCGCCTTTTCCTTGATGGAGAGCTGGATCACGCTCGGCCGCGCCGCCGCGGCCGATGGAGGGGGGGAGGTGCTCATGGTTGGCGAGTTTAGCGGCAATACCCTGCCGCGCGGGTGGTTTTAAGGCCGTGTGTCAGCCCTTGCGCCCCGCCCCGCCGGCCAGCACCTGCCGGGTGCGCGCCGCCCAGGCTTCCTGCATCAGGCCGGCGTTGTAGGGGTGCTCGACCGAGCGCGCGGCGCTCATGAGCTCGCGCGACCACTGCGCCAGCGCGCCCCAGCGGGGTGCGGGGGGCAGTTGATCGGTCTGGAAAAAGCGCGCGGGCGCGCCCGCGGCCCGGGCCATGAGGTCGTGGCACAGCTTCTGCAGCACGGCGAGTTGCTGGGCCGGCGGCCAGCCATTGAGGGTGCCCCAATCGCCTCGGGCCAACGCCTGGGGCAGTTGCGCCCAGGTCGCGCCCTGCAAACCGGTGGCCGCCCAGGCCAGGGCATCGTCGGGCCGGCCACCGGCGGCCTGCAGCCACACGGCGGCCTGCGCGCGGTCCACCGCCTTGTTGCCGTCGGTGGCCTGTTGCACCAGCCAGTCCAGCGCCTCGGCCTCCTCGGGCCACACCATGCTGTGGGTCTGGCAGCGGCTGCGGATGGTGGGCAGCAGCTGGTGCGCGGCTTCGGTGGAGAGCACGAAGCGCACTTCCCCCCACCGGTTCTTCCAGCGTCTTGAGCAAGGTGTTGGCCGACTCGATGTTCATGCGCTCGGCCGGGTGCACCAGGATCACCTTGGTGCGGCCGCGCGAGCGCGTGAACTGCGTGAAGCCCACCGCCTCGCGCGCCGCCTCCACGCGGATGAGCTTGCTGGCCTTGCGCTTCTTGTCGTCGATTTCTTTCTGCGCGCCCTCGTCCAGCGGCCAGCCGAGTTCCAGGCTCAGGGTCTCAGGCATAAGCGCGCACAGGTCGGCATGGGTGCGCACGTCGATCGCATGGCAGCTGCCACAGACACCGCAGGCCCCATCGGGGGGTCGGCTGCTCGCACAGCCAGGCGCGGGCCAGTGCCAGCGCGAGGTCGTACTGGCCCAGGCCCGACGGGCCGGACAGCAGCAGGGCGTGGCCGCGCTGGGCCAGCAGGCCGCGCAGCTGTTTCTGCAGCCAGGGTGCGAGCGGGCTCATGCGCGGGCCTCGGTGGGTTGAAGCCAGCCACGCTGTTCGAACGCCTGGCGCACCTGCTGCCAGACCTCGGCCTTGGGCTGGTCGGACGCGATGCGGGCAAAGCGCTCGGGCGCGCCTTCCATGCGCTGGGCGTAGCCCGTCGCCACCCGCTCGAAGAACGCCTGCGGTTGCGACTCGAAACGGTCGGGCACGCGGGCGGAGGCCAGGCGCTGCGCGGCCACGGCGGGCGGCAGGTCGAACCACACCGTGAGGTCGGGGTGGCGCAGCGCGTCCGTGCCAGGCTGCGCCTGAACCCAGCGCTCCAGCTGCCGCAGGACCTCGAGGTCGAACCCACGGCCGCTGCCTTGGTAGGCGAAGGTGGCGTCGGTGAACCGGTCGCACAGCACCACCTCACCCCGCGCCAGGGCGGGTTCGATGACCTGTTGCAGGTGATCGCGGCGCGCCGCGAACATCAACAGGGCCTCGCTCAGCGGGTCCATGGCGTCGTTCAGCACCAGTTCGCGGAGCTTTTCCGCCAGCGGGGTGCCACCGGGCTCGCGGGTGAGCGAGACGCTGCGGCCCGCCGCCCGGAAGGCGTCGGCCAGCGAGGCGATGTGGGTGGACTTGCCCGCGCCGTCGATGCCTTCGAAGGTGATGAAGAGTCCGGCCGGATGCATGTGCGGAAGTGGGGTGGGCGCCTGCACGGGATCAGCGGCGCAGGATGTAGCGCTGGACCGCGGCATTGTGCTCTTCGAGGGTGGCGCTGAACTGGCTGGAGCCGTCGCCGCGCGAGACGAAATAGATGGCGTTGGTGGGCTGGGGACGCACCGCCGCCAGCAGCGAGGCCATGCCCGGAATGGCGATGGGCGTGGGCGGCAGGCCGGCGCGGGTGTAGGTGTTGTAGGCGGTGTCGGTCTGCAGGTCGACCCGGCGCAGGTTGCCGTCAAAACGTTCGCCCAGGCCGTAGATCACCGCCGGATCGGTCTGCAGCCGCATGCCGATGCGCAGGCGGTTGGAGAACACCCCCGCGACGCGCCGGCGGTCGCTCTCGAGGCCGGTTTCCTTTTCGACGATGCTGGCCAGGATGAGCGCTTCATCGGGCGTGCGCAGCGGCGATGCCGGGTCGCGCTGCTCCCACACCTGGGTCAGGCGCTGCTCCATGGCCTGCGCGGCCTGGCGCAGCACGCTGGAGGCCGGCGCGCGCGTGACCACGCGGTAGGTGTCCGGGAAGAAGCGCCCTTCGGGATGCCGGCCCGGGTAACCGATGAGCGCCATGATGTCGTTCTGGCTCATGCCCTCGATGTCCTGCGTGAGGTCGGGCGAGGTGCGCACGGCCTGCAGCACCTGGCGGATGTTCCAGCCTTCCAGCAGGGTGATGCTGCGCAGCGCCTGTTCGCCGCGCACCAGCTTGGACAGCAGCGCCCGAGGCGTGGTGCCGGGTGCGATTTCGTAGGTGCCGGCCTTGATGTCGCGGGCCTGGCCGGAAAAGCGGAACCACGCATACAGCAACTGCGAGGGTGTGTTCACGCCGGAGGCCTGCAGGGTGTCGGCCACCGACTGGGCCGAGGCCCCGGGCTCGATCGTGACGAGCAGCGGGTTCTGTGCCGAGGTGCTTGCCGCCAGGGGCAGCGGTTGCTGCAGCCACCACATGCCGCCCGCGGCCAGCAGCATGCCCAGCAGCAGGGACACAACCAGCAACATTTTCAGGAGACGGATCACAGGCTTGGGCTCGGCAGGGACAAGGCGTGGAGGGGCGGCGGGGAACCGGGCCGGCCATGATAATCGACGCCATGAGCACCTCGACGATCCCCTCCAGCATCCCCGACGGCCTGCGCAGCAAGCGGCGTTGCCCCGCTGCCGCACCTGGGTGTGATCCGGGTGGAAGGCGAAGACGCCGCGAAGTTCCTGCAGGGTCAGCTCACGCAGGATTTCGCCGTGCTCGGCCAGTCCGAGGCCCGCCTGGCCGCGTTCTGCTCGGCCAAGGGCCGCATGCAGGCCAGCTTCGTGGGCTTCAAGCGCGGCCCCGACGAGATCCTGCTGGTCTGCAGCCGCGACCTGCTGGCCACCACGCTCAAGCGCCTGTCCATGTTCGTGCTGCGCGCCAAGGCCAGACTCAGTGACGCCAGCGAGGCCTACGCCCTCTTCGGCCTGGTGGGCAGCGCCGTGCCGCCGGCCCTGCCGCCCACCTTGTGGAGCCAGTGGCGCGATGGTGAGGCCAGCGTGGTGCGCCTGTACCCGGCCGAGGGCCTGGCGAGAGCCCTGTGGGTTGCGCCCGTGCAAACCGAGGCGCCGGCGGGGGGCGCCATGGCCGAGCCGCTGTGGCAATGGCTGGACGTTCGCAGCGGCGCTGCGCACCTTGAGCCAGCCGGTGTTCGAGGCCTTTGTGCCGCAGATGCTGAACTACGAATCGGTCGGCGGCGTGAACTTCAAGAAGGGCTGCTACCCCGGCCAGGAGGTGGTGGCCCGCAGCCAGTTCCGCGGCACGCTCAAGCGCCGCGCCTATCTGGTGCATCGCCAGACACCCATGGCGGCCGGCCAGGATGTGTTCCATGACGGCGACGCCGAACAACCCTGCGGCACCGTGGTGCAGGCGGCGGCCCATCCTTCGGGTGGTTTCGATGCCATCGTCTCGCTGCAGACCAGCGCGGCCGCGCAAGGCAGCCTGCACATCGGCGGCGCGCAGGGCCCGGCGCTGCAACTGCTGCCCCTGCCCTACCCCTTGCTGGACGACATCTGAGCAACGCGGCGGGTGCGACATGTGTCTGATCGCCTTTGCCCTGCACGCCGACCCGGGCTGTCCCCTGCTCATCGCGGCCAACCGCGACGAGTTCCTGGACCGGCCGACCGAAGCCCTGCACCGCTGGACCCTGGCCGACGGCACCGAGATCGTGGCCGGGCGCGACCTGCGCGACGGCGGCACCTGGCTCGGTTTGAGCCCTCGTGGCCGGGTCGCCATGCTCACCAATGTGCGGCAGACGCAGGCCGGCCCGGGCCCGTGCAGCCGGGGTGAGCTGGTCACGCGCTGGCTGCAGGGCCAGGGCGACGACCACGACGTGGACCAACTCGCCACCACGATCGATCCTGGCGCCTACGGCGGCTTCAATCTGGTGGTGGGCGATTTCCACCGCCACCGTTGGACCTGGCTGAGCAACCGCCATCCCGATGCACCGCACGAAGCGCGCTCGCCCGGGCTGTACCGCAAGGCGCTGGAGGCGGGTGTCTATGGCCTCTCCAACGCCAGCCTGGACACGCCCTGGCCCAAGACCCAGCGCCTCAAGCGGGCCGTGGCCGACGCGCTGGTGGGCCTGCACCAGCGCTCCGCCTCGGACGACTGGCTGCAGCCGCTGGCGCGCACGCTCACCGACCGCGCGCAGGCCGAAGTGCGCGAACTGCCGCACACCGGTGTGCCCGACGACATGGAGCGCGCGCTCTCCAGCCCCTTCGTGCACATGCCCGACCGCGCCTACGGCACCCGCAGCAGCCTGGTGGTGAGCGCGCGGCCCGGTGCCGACCAGGGCTGGGAGGTGCGCATGGACGAGTGGACGCACGACCACGCGGCACTGGGCGGCCCGTTCGAGGCCGTGCCCCACCGGCGCGAAACGCTGGTGTGGTGAAGGCCCGCCCGGATCAGAGTTTCGCGACCATTTCCTGGTGCGAGATGCCGGCCTCTTCGAAGGCCTCACCCCGGCGGTAGAAGCCCAGCCGGGTGTAGAAGCCCTCGGCGCTGCGCTGGGCGTGCAGCATCACTTCGGTGTCGCCGCGCTCGCGGGCCGCGCCCATCAATGCGTGCAGCACGTCCCGCCCCAACCGCCCGCCCCGCAACGAACGCTCTACCGCCATGCGGCCGACGCGCGCCACGCCCGGTTCGTGCGGCAGCATGCGCCCCGTGCGCACCGCGCGGCCCAGGCGGTTGTAGGCCACGGCGTGCAATGCAACCGCATCGGCTTCGTCCCATTCGAGTTCCTTGGGGATGCGCTGCTCCTCCACGAACACCGCCGTGCGCAGGCGCTGCGCGTCGGGGCCGAGTTCGCTCCAGGGTCCCACGCGCACCGAGCTGATCGGTTCGCCGGCCTCATAGCCGTTGAGGGCCTCGCGCAGCGCGGGCGGCACCGGGCGGGACTTCTGCGTGGCGGGGTCGGCGAACACGTAGATCAGCTCGCCGCTGATCAGGTGCTCGTCACCGCGAAAGATCGCGCCGGTGAAGCTGAGCGAGGAGGTGCCGATGCGGCTGCACTTCATCGCCACGTCGATCTGGTCGTCCACCCGCGCCGAGGCATGGAACTCCACGGTGGCTTTCACCACGTACAGATCGCCTTCGAGCTGCTCCATCGTCTCGTGGTACGGCAGGGCCAGGGCGCGCCAGTAATCGGTGATGGCGGTGTCGAAGTACATCAGGTAGTGCGCGTTGAACACGATTTTCTGCATGTCCACCTCGGCCCAGCGCACGCGCAGGCGGTGGAAGAAGCGGAAGTCGGATCGGGTCAAGCTCATCTCAAGCGGCTCCAAAAGCGTTGCGCAGCGCCAGGGCCGCGTGTTGGTGGGCGGTCCTGGCCTGGGGAATGGCACGACCGAAGTTGATGAAGCCGTGGACCACGCCGGCGTAGATCTCCAGGTCCACCGCCACGCCGGCATGGCGCAGGCGGTCGGCGTACATCACGCCCTCGTCGGTGAGGGCGTCGCATTCGGCCAGGCCGATCCAGGCCGGCGCCACGTCGTCGAGATCGCGCGGGTGGCCGCTTTCGTCGACCCCGTCCAGCGGGGCAAAGCGCCAGTCGTCCCGGTCGGCCGCGTCGCGCAGGTAGTGACCGAAGAAATAGCGGATGTCCGCTTCCTCGAGCAGGAAGCCTTGGGCGAAGGTCTTGTGGCTGGCCGTGTCCTGGTGGCCCGCACAACCGGGGTAGAACAGGCATTGCAAGGCCAGCGGCCAGCCCGCGTCGCGCGCGGCGATCGCCGTCACCGCCGCCAGCGTGCCGCCCGCGCTGTCGCCGCCCACCGCGATGCGGGTGCCATCCAGCCCGAGTGCGCTGGCGTGTTCACGCAGCCAGGCCAGGCTGTCCCAGGCATCGTGCACCGCGGTCGGAAATTTCGCCTCGGGCGCGAGCCGGTAGTCCACCGAGAGCACGGCACAGCCCGCGAGATGGGCGAGCTGTCGACACAGCGGCCCGTGGGTGGCGACACTGCCCACCGTGAAGCCTCCGCCGTGAAAGTACAGCAGCACCGGCAGCGGGCTCCCTGACTCGGGCGCGAAGAGGCGCGCCGGCAGGTCGGCGCCATCGCGCGCGGGGATGCGCAGGTCTTCCACGCGGGCCATGGGGTGTGAGGGCACCTCCAGCACGCCGGCACCGGCCTCGTAGGCCGCCTTGGCCTGTTCCGGCGGCAGCGCGTGCAACGGCGGGTGCCCGGCGCGGGCGATGCGGTCGAGCACACCACGCATCATGGGCGTCAGCAGGTCGCGGGGATCGGGTGCGTTCGACATGGCATGCGATTGTGGCTGTCTTTTGCGCGACCCGTGCAGGCCCAGCGCCATAGGCAAGGCCCCGGGTCAACCGTATAGTTTTCCTCGCACCACGGAGACCCACATGGCCCAGATTCTTTACGTCACCAACATCCTGATCGATTTCGGCGCCCTCGCGCAATTGAAAGCGGAGTGCGAGCGCGTCGGCATCACCCGCCCGCTCATCGTCACCGACGCGGGCGTGAAGGCCGCGGGCCTGCTCGACAAGGCCCTGGCCGCCCTGCCCGGCCTGCAGCCGGCGGTGTTCGATCAGACGCCATCCAACCCGACCGAAGCGGCCGTGCGCGCCGCCGTCGAGGTGTACCGCCAGGTGGGCTGCGACGGCCTGATCGCGCTCGGCGGCGGCAGCGCCATCGACTGCGCCAAGGGCGTGGCCATCGCCTCCACGCACGAAGGCCCGCTCAAGACCTACGCCACCATCGAAGGCGGCTCACCGAAGATCACCGACCGCGTGCCGCCGCTGATCGCCGTGCCCACCACCGCCGGCACCGGCAGCGAAGTGGCGCGCGGCGCCATCGTGATCGTGGACGACGGCCGCAAGCTCGGTTTCCACAGCTGGCACCTGGTGCCCAGGACCGCCCTGCTCGACCCCGAACTCACGCTGGGCCTGCCGCCCATGCTCACCGCCGCCACCGGCATGGACGCCATCGCCCACTGCATGGAAACCTTCATGGCACCCGCCTTCAACCCGCCGGCCGATGGCATCGGCCTCGACGGCCTGCAGCGCGGCTGGGCGCACATCGAGCGCGCCACCAAGGAGGGCCAGGACCGCGAGGCCCGCCTGAACATGATGAGCGCGTCCATGCAGGGCGCGATGGCGTTCCAGAAGGGGCTGGGCTGTGTGCATTCGCTCAGCCACAGCCTGGGCGGCGTGAACCCGCGCCTGCACCACGGCACGCTCAATGCGGTGTTCCTGCCCGCCGTCATCCGTTTCAACGCCGAAGCCGAGTCGATGAAGAAGGACCACCGCCTGCAACGCATGGCCCACGCCATGGGCCTCGCCAGCGGCAGCGACGTGCCCGAGGCCGTCAAGGACATGAGCGCTCGCCTGGGCCTGCCCAGTGGCCTGGCGGCCATGGGCGTCACGCCCGACCTGTTCGACCGCGTGATCGAAGGCGCGCTGGCCGACCACTGCCACAAGACCAACCCGCGCCTGGCCAGCGCGAACGACTACCGCGCCATGCTCGCCGATTCGCTCTGAGGCCCGCGCGGCACCGAGTCCCGCTGCGCGGCGATCTCGCCCAGGCGCTGTGCATCGATCACCCGCACCCCGCCATAGTCCAGCTCGACCGCGCCTTTCGCCACCAGTTGCTGCAGGGCCGCGTTGATGCGCTGGCGCGGGATGCCGATCAGGTACGACAGCTCCTGCTGCGTGATCTGGAAGAACGGATCGACCGCCGGATACAGCACCGGGTTGAACAGCGCGAGCAGGCTGCGCGCCACCCGGATTTCGGGATTGCGCAGGCGGTCGGTCACGCGCGCCGCCATGAACTGGCCCAGGCGCTCGTTGATCTGCGCCATGAGGTACTGGTTGAACTCCAGCGACCCTTCCAGCAAGCGATGAAACGCCGCCACCGGCAGGCAGCCCACCGTGCTGGCGCGAATGGCCGATACCGTGTACCGGTAAGGCTCCAGCTTGATCACCGTACCCTCGCCAAACCACCCGCTGGTGGGCAGGCCGGCGTAGGTGATCGGCCAGGCCGTCGCGCCGGTCGTTGCCCAGCTTGAGCAGGCCCTTCATCGTGCCGTACCAGTGCGTGGGCAGGCTGCCGAACTGGCACAGATGCTCCTGCGCGCGCAGTTGCAGAACCTGGATCTCCGCGCTCACCCAGCGCCGGTCTTCCGGTGCGAGCCGCTGCAGCCAGTGGATCTGGGCCAATTCTTCGGGAGAGGCGGACCGGCGTCGGGGCGGAGAAACGGGGGCGGGCATGTCGAGTGGGTGGACATCGAAAGGTGAAGAAGCCCTCCACGGTAGGTCAGCCTCGGGTGGTTTTTTGTCCGTCCCATCACAATTCTCGGGTCTTCCCTAGGTGGATGTCGGCGCGACGGCTCGGGCTCAGTGCTCCACGGTCAGGTCAACGAGCTTTTGCGCGTCCAGGACGCGCAGCGTGCGGTACTCCGCCCGGAGCACCCCTCGGCTTTCCAGCCGCGCAAGCGCCCGGTTGACACGCTGGCGTGAGATGCCGATCAGGTTGGAGAGGTCCTGCTGCGTGATCGACAGCACGTTGCCTGCGGAGGGAAACAGCACCGGGTTGCGGAGCCAGAGCAGGCTGCAGGCCAGGCGCTGCTCGTCGTCGACCATGCGTTCGATTTCCCGGGCCGCGATGAATTGCGCCAGGCGCTCATTGAGTTGCCCCATGGCATGGCGGTTGAAGGCAATCGAACGCCGCGCCAGCAGGTGGAAGTCGGCCGCGGCCAGGCTGCGCCACCACGCTTTTGCGCAGGGCCTGCACGCTGAACATGAACGCGTGGCCTTTGAGCAAAGTGCCTTCGCCGAACCAGCCGCCCGCTGGGATGCCGCTGAACATGAGGTGATCCTCGTCGCCATGCGGGTGCTCCACCCGCAGCATGCCTTCAAGCACGCCCCTCCAGTGGGTGGATGGATCGCCCGCCCGCACCACGAAGCGACCGGCCTCCCATTCGCGCACCCGCAAACGGGGCACCACCCACGCACGGTCCTCGCCCGAGAGCACGGCCACCCAGGGAATGCGGTCGAGCTCGCGCCCCGTGGCCGGCCGTTCGTTTTCTGCTTCTGCACACATCCGGGCAATGGTAATTCGCGCGAGGCATTAGGTGACTTCCCTAGGAATGGTGTGTCACGGACAAACTGGGCGAGAGACCCTCCCTAGCATCGGCCCAGCTCAAAACGACCCCTTGAAGGAACCGATCGATGGGAAACACCTTTCCGCTGATGCTGCTGCACCATGCGCTTGAGCGCGGCGATGCGCCGGCCATGCGCGAGAAGGAATACGGCATCTGGCAGACCACGACCTGGGCCGAACTGGCCCGACTCGTGGAGCACATCGCCTGCGGCCTGTATTGCGCGGGCCTGCGGCGGGGTGAACACCTGGCGCTGGTCAGTGGCAACCGCCCTTTCCTCTACGCCACCATGCTGGCCGCGCAGTCGCTGGGTGCCATCCCGGTGCCGCTGTACCAGGACGCGGTGCGCACCGAATGCGTCTTCCCGATCAACAACGCCGAGGTGCGCTTCTGCGTGGTGGAAGACCAGGAGCAGGTCGACAAGATGCTGGAGATCCGCGAGCGCTGCCCGCAGCTCAGCCACATCTACTACGACGACCCGCGCGGCCTGCGCAACTACGAGCACCCTGGCCTCGTGCCGCTGGTCTCGCTCATCAAGATCGGCCGGGCCTTTGCCCACAGCCACACCCAGTTCTTCCGCACCGAAATCGGCAAGACCCATGCCCACGACGTGGCCGCCATGTTCTTCACCAGCGGCACCACCGGCAACCCCAAGGGCGTGGTGCACACGCACCACACGCTGCTCAACCGGGCGCGGGCGGGCGCCCTCTTCGACAGCCTGACCGACCACGAGGAAGTTCTTGCCTACCTGCCTCCCGCCTGGATCGGCCAGAACATCTTCAGCTACGCGCAGTGGCTGGCCTGTGGCTACGTGGTGAACTGCCCGGAGTCGGCCTCCACGGTCACGATCGACCTCAAGGAAGTCGGCCCGACCTATTACTTCGCGCCGCCACGCATCTTCGAAGGCCTGCTCACCAGCGTGATGATCCGCATGGAAGACGCCGGCGCGATCAAGCGCGGCATGTTCCACCGCTTCATGGCGCTGGCCCGCCGCGTGGGCCCGGACCGCATGGACGGCAAACCGATCGGCCTGATCGACTCGATCAAGTACCGCCTGGGCGACTGGCTGGTCTACGGCCCGCTGCGCAACAACCTGGGCATGAGCCGCGTGCGCGTGGCCTACACCGCGGGCGAAGCCATCGGGCCCGACCTCTTCAGCTTCTACCGCTCCATCGGCATCAACATGAAGCAGCTCTACGGCTCCACCGAGACGGCCGTGTTCGTCTGCCTGCAGCCCGACCACGAGGCCCGCGCCGACACCGTGGGCGTGCCCTGCGAAGGGGTGGAGATCAGGCTCTCCGAGACCGGCGAGATCCTGGTCAAGTCCCCCGGCCTGCTCAAGGGCTACTACAAGAACCCGCAGGCCACGGCCGAGGTCCTGACGTCCGACGGCTGGTACCACACCAGCGACGCGGGCTTCATCGACGCCTCGGGGCACCTGAAGATCATCGACCGCGTCAAGGACGTGGGGCGGCTGAAGGGCGGCGCGCACGACGGCGCCATGTTCGCGCCCAAGTACGTGGAGAACAAGCTCAAGTTCTTCTCCCACATCAAGGAGGCCGTGGCCTACGGCGATCAGCGCGAGCGGGTCTGCGTGATGGTCAACATCGACTTCGAGGCGGTGGGCAACTGGGCCGAGCGGCGCAACCTGCCCTACGCCGGCTACACCGACCTGGCGCAGAAGCCCGAGGTGTACGAACTCATCCGCGAGTGCGTGGAGAAGGTCAACGCCGACCTCAGCCGCGACGAGCTGCTCGCGGGCAGCCAGATCAGCCGCTTCCTGGTGCTGCACAAGGAGCTGGACGCCGACGACGGCGAGCTCACCCGCACCAACAAGGTGCGCCGCGGGCTTCATCGCCGAGAAGTACGGCGTGCTGGTCGAGGCACTGTACGGCGGCAAGGCCGAGCAGTACATCCAGACGCAGGTGAAGTTCGAGGACGGGCGCACCGGCTCGGTCAGCGCCACGCTCAAGCTGAGCGACGCCAAGACCTTCACCCCCGTCAAGGCCGCAGCCTGAGCCGCCGCCCGAGCCCGAACACCCCACACCCGACCATGACACAGAAGAAGATCGGCGACGTCGTCCTCAACGTCCAGAACATCAGCCTGCGCTTTGGCGGCGTCAAGGCGCTGACCGACATCAGCTTTGACGTGCGCGAGCACGAGGTGCGCGCCATCATCGGGCCCAACGGCGCGGGCAAGAGCTCCATGCTCAACTGCATCAACGGGGTGTACCAGCCCCAGGAGGGCTCGATCAGCTTTCGCGGCCGCACCTTCAGGCACATGAACAGCCGCCAGGTGGCCGAGATGGGCATCGCGCGCACCTTCCAGAACCTGGCGCTCTTCAAGGGCATGAGCGTGATCGACAACCTCATGACCGGGCGCAACCTGCGCATCAGGAGCGGGCTGCTCGCGCAGGCCTTCCGCAACCCCTTCGGCATCGGCGGCGCTCAGAAGGAAGAAGAAGCGCACCGCGAGTTCGTCGAACACATCATCGACTTCCTGGAGATCCAGGCCTACCGCAAGACGCCGGTGGGGCAGCTGCCCTACGGGCTGCAGAAGCGCGTGGACCTGGGCCGAGCGCTGGCCATGGAGCCGCAGGTGCTGCTGCTGGACGAGCCGATGGCGGGCATGAACCTGGAGGAGAAGCAGGACATGAGCCGCTTCATCCTGGACGTGAACGACGAGTTCGGCACCACCATCGTGCTGATCGAGCACGACATGGGCGTGGTGATGGACATCTCCGACCGCGTGGTGGTGCTGGACTACGGCAAGAAGATCGGCGACGGCACCCCCGAAGAGGTCCGCCGCAACGAGGAGGTCATCAGCGCCTACCTCGGCACGAGTCACTGAACGAGAACGACACCATGGCATTTTTTCTTGAGACTCTCTTCGGCGGCCTGATGGTGGGCATGCTGTATTCCCTGGTCGCGCTGGGCTTCGTGCTGATCTTCAAGGCCTCGGGCGTCTTCAACTTCGCCCAGGGCGCCATGGTGCTCTTCGCCGCCCTGGCCATGGCCCGCTTCTCCGAGTGGATCCCCCTGTGGCTGGGCATCGAGAGCAAGTGGCTGGGCAATCTGTTGGCCTTCGCACCGTCGTGCTGCTGATGGTGGTCGTGGCGCAACTCATCGAGATGGGCGTCTTGCGCCATCTCGTCAACCAGGACGGCATCACCTTGCTGATGGCCACGCTCGGCATCAGCTACTTCCTGGATGGCCTGGCCCAGCTGGTGTTCGGCAGCAGCACCTACAAGATCGATGTCGGCATGCCCAAGGATCCGATCATCGTGCTCGAGAGCACCTTCCAGGGCGGGCTGTTGCTGAGCCTGGAAGACCTGTATGCCGCCGCCATTGCCGCCATGCTGGTGGCCTTGCTCACCCTGTTCTTCCAGAAGACGGGCACCGGCCGGGCCCTGCGCGCCGTGGCCGACGACCATCAGGCCGCGCAGTCCATCGGCATCCCGCTCAACCGCATCTGGGTCATCGTCTGGTCGGTGGGCGGCCTCGTGGCGCTGGTGGCCGGGATCATCTGGGGCTCCAAGCTCGGTGTGCAGTACTCCATCTCGCTGGTGGCGCTCAAGGCCTTGCCGGTGGTGATCCTGGGCGGCCTCACCTCCGTGCCCGGCGCCATCGTGGGCGGTTTGATCATCGGTGTGGGCGAGAAGCTCTCGGAGATCTACATCGGCCCCATGGTGGGTGGCGGGATCGAGAACTGGTTCGCCTACGTGCTGGCGCTGCTCTTCCTGCTGGTCCGCCCCCAGGGCCTCTTCGGCGACAAGATCATCGATCGCGTCTGACCCCTTCCCCCGACACACGCACAAGGACACGCACCATGTTTTACCGGGAGAACGGTCAGTTCAAGACCTCCTACCGCGCCGATCAGCAGATCTTCACGGTGGCACAGGACCGGCTCGCCATCGGTCTGCTCGCCGTGCTCGCTTTTGCTGGCCATCCCCCTGCTGGCCAGCGACTACGCCTTCCGCGCCGTGCTCATACCCTTCCTGATCCTCTCGCTCGCGGCCTTGGGCGTGAACATCCTGGTCGGTTACTGCGGCCAGATCTCGCTGGGCACGGGGGCCTTCATGGCGGTGGGGGCCTATGCGGCGTACAACCTCCAGGTCCGCATCGAAGGCCTGCCCCTGTTGCTCGCGCTGATCGGCGGTGGGCTGTGCGCCATGGCCCTGGGCATCGTGTTCGGCATCCCCAGCCTTCGCATCCGTGGCCTGTACCTGGCCGTGCGCAGCGCTGGCGGCCCAGTTCTTCGTGGACTGGTTCGTCAACCGCGCGGCCTGGGTCACCAACCACTCGACATCGGGACTGGTGAGCATCCGGTCCCTCGATTTTCTCGGCATGGCGCTGGACACGCCCGCCCGCAAGTACCTGCTCTGCCTCACGTTGCTGGTGGTGCTCGGCCTGATGGCCAAGAACCTGGTGCGCAGCGCCAAGGGCCGCGAGTGGATGGCGATCCGCGACATGGACGTGGCCGCCGCCGTCATCGGCATCCGGCCGGTGAGCGCCAAGCTCAGCGCGTTCGCGGTCAGCAGCTTCATCGTCGGTGTGGCCGGCGCGCTCTGGGGATTCGTCCATCTGGGGGCCTGGGAACCCGCGGCTTTCGGCATCGACAAGTCGTTCCAGCTGCTCTTCATGGTGATCATCGGCGGCCTGGGCTCCATCGTCGGCGCCCCCATGGGCGCGGCCTTCATCGTCCTGCTGCCGCTGGTCCTCGACCATGTGCCCCATTGGCTGGGATTGCCGATTTCCACCGGCACCGCCGCCTTCCTGGAACACATGATTTTTGGCGCGCTGATTGTCGTTTTCCTCATCGCCGAACCCCATGGGCTGGCCCGCCTGTGGTCGACCGCGCGCCAGAAGCTGCGGCTGTGGCCCTTTCCTCATTGACCGCGCAACGCCCTCGCCTTCTTCCGTTCCCCAACCCCTTGAACCTTTCAGGAGACCAGCCATGAAGACCCACACCCCTTCTTCGTTCGCCCGCGTCGCCGCCCTGGCGGCCATGAGTCTAACGTCCTTCTTGCCGCTCGCGGCAAGCGCACAGGCGTCCGAACAATTCATCCCATTGCTCGTCTACCGCACCGGCCAGTTCGCGCCGCTCGGCATCCCATGGGCCGACGGCAAGCAGGACTACCTCAAGCTGATCAACGCCCGCGATGGGGGTGTCAACGGCGTGAAACTCGTGTTCGAGGAGTGCGAAACCGCCTACGACGCGGCCAAAGGCGTGGAATGCTACGACCGCCTGAAGGCCAAGGGCTCCGGCGCTTCCGGCTTCGACCCTCAGTCCACCGGCATCACCTTCGCCGTCACGGACAAGGCCCTCACCGACAAAGTCGCCATCCAGACCATGGGCTACGGGCTCTCGCAATCGGTGGACGGCACGGTGTTCGAGTGGAACTTCCCTCTGCTGGGCACCTACTGGACGGCCACCGACATCATCCTGCAGGACATCGCCCGCAAGGAAAAAGGCAACCTCAAAGGCAAGAAGATCGCCCTGGTCTACCACGACTCGCCCTATGGCAAGGAGCCGATCCCGCTGCTGCAGAAGCTGGCCGCCCAGGACGGCTTCGACCTCTCCCTCTTCCCCGTCACGCCGCCCGGCGTCGAACAGAAGTCCGCCTGGCTGCAGATCCGCCAGCAGCGTCCCGATTACGTTCTGTTCTGGAGCGCGGGGGTCATGACGCCGGCCGGCATCCGCGAGGCCCAGGCCAGCGGGTTCCCACGCGACAAGTTGTATGGCGTCTGGTGGGCCGGCTCCGACCACGATGTCAAGGACATCGGCGAAGGCGCCAAGGGCTACAACGCCGTCACCATCCACAACAGCGCGGCACGGGACAAGGTCCACGATGAGCTCAAGAAACTCGTCTACGACAAGGGCATGGGCACCGCGAAGGACGATGGTGAGGTGGGCGTCATGGCGCACACGCGCGGCATGATGATCGCGATGCTTCAGGTCGAGGCCATCCGCGCCGCCCAGGAGAAGTTCGGCAAGGGCAAGACCATGACACCCGAGCAGGTGCGCTGGGGCTTTGAAAACCTGGATCTCACCGAGGCCAGGCTCAAGACGCTCGGCTTCGGCGAGATCATGCGGCCCGTCAAGACCTCTTGCAGCAACCACATGGGCGCCGCCTGGGGACGCATCGCCCAATGGGATGGCGCCAAGTGGGCCGTGAAATCCGACTGGTACGAAGCTCGCAAGGCCAATCTGGACCCCTTGGTGAAGGAGCACGCCGCCAAGTACGCCAAGGACAAGAACATCACGCCCCGCAGTTGCAACTGAACACCGCTTCAGCGACCAAGACATGCGCCCTTCCGACTCCACCCGCGCCGGGCCTCAGGCCACCGCATCCGTCGATGCGGTGGTGCTCAACGTCAACGGCATCGAGGTCATCTACAACCACGTCATCCTGGTGCTCAAGGGCGTCTCGCTGCAGGTGCCCCAGGGCCAGATCGCAGCCATCCTGGGCGGCAACGGCGCGGGCAAGACCACCACGCTGCGCGCCATCTCCAACCTGCTCAAGGGCGAGCGCGGCGAGGTCACCAAGGGCAGCATCGAGCTGCGCGGCGAGCGCATCGAGAACCTCTCGCCCGCCGACCTCGTGCAGCGCGGCGTGGTCCAGGTCATGGAGGGGCGCCACTGCTTCGCCCACCTCACCATCGAGGAGAACCTCATGACCGGCTCCTACACCCGCAAGAGCAAGGCCGAGGTCGCGGCCAACCTGGAGAAGGTCTACACCTACTTCCCGCGCCTGAAGACCCGGCGCACCAGCCAGGCCGCCTACACCTCGGGCGGCGAGCAGCAGATGTGCGCAATCGGCCGCGCCCTCATGACCAACCCCAGCGTGATGCTGCTCGACGAACCCTCCATGGGCCTGGCCCCGCAGATCGTCGAAGAGGTCTTCGAGATCGTCAAGGACCTCAACCAGAAGGAGAAGGTCACCTTCCTGCTGGCCGAGCAGAACACCAACATGGCGCTGAAGTACGCCGACTACGGCTACATCATGGAGAGCGGGCGCATCGTGATGGACGGCGTGGCCAGCGAGCTGCGCAACAACGAGGACGTCAAGGAGTTCTACCTCGGCATGGGCGGGGGCGAGCGCAAGTCCTTCAAGGACATCAAGAGCTACAAGCGGCGCAAGCGCTGGCTGGCGTAGGAGATACCACCATGAGCGAGCATTTCGATCACTTGGAGACCCGCTCGCAGGCCGAGCGGGAGGCCTATCTGATGAAGGCCTTGGCGCGGCAGGTCGAGCACGCCAGACGGCACACCACCGCCTATGCCGACATCCTCAAGGATGTCGACCCCGCGGCCATCAACACGCGCGAAGCGCTGGCGCAATTGCCCGTCACCCGAAAGCACGAACTGATCGCGCTGCAACGCCAAGGGCGCGCGCTGCATGGGGGCCCTTTTGGTGGCTTCTGCAGCATCGGCTACGGGCCCGGCATGTCCCGGGTCTTCGCCAGCCCGGGACCGATCTACGAACCCGAGGGCGAAGGCCGGGGCAGTTGGCGCGTCGCGCGCGCCATGCACGCCGCCGGTTTCCGGCGCGGCGACCTGATCCACAACGCCTTCAGCTACCACCTCACGCCCGCTGGCGCCATCATGGAGTCCAGCGCCATCAGCCTGGGCTGCACCGTGCTGCCCGCCGGCACCGGGCAGACAGAGCTGCAGGTGCAGACCATGGCCGATCTGGGGCCGCAGGCGTACGTGGGCACCCCGAGCTTCCTGAAGATCGTTCTGGAGCGGGCCGCCGACATGGGCGTGCCCCTGTCTTCGCTCAAGCGCGCCCTTTTCAGTGGCGAGGCCTGCTCGCAGAGCCTGCGGGGCTGGTTCCAGGAACAGGGCATTTCGGCCTTCCAGGCCTACGCCACGGCCGATCTGGGCCTGATCGCCTACGAGACCCAGGCGCTGGAGGGCATGGTGCTGGACGAAAACCTGGTTCTGGAAATCGTGCGGCCCGGCACCGGCGAGCCGGTGGCCGTGGGTGAAATCGGCGAGGTGGTCGTCACCACCTTCAACCCCACCTACCCGTTGATCCGCTTTGCCACGGGCGACCTGTCGGCCTTCCTGCCCGGCCAATGCCCCACCGGCAGGACCAATCTGCGCATCGAGGGCTGGCTGGGCCGCGCGGATCAGACCACCAAGGTGCGCGGCATGTTCGTGCACCCGACCCAGGTGGCATCGATCTCCGAGCGCTTTTCAGAGATACGGCGTGCCAAGCTGGTCGTCAGCGGCGAAATGGGCACGGACCACATGCTCTTCCAGGTCGAGGTGTCGAGACCTTCCGAAGAACTCGAGCAGCGCATCCAGGAGGCGATCCGCGAAGTCACCAAGCTGCGGGCCGAGGTGGCGCTGCTGGTGCCCGGAGCGCTTCCCGAGGACGGCAAGACCATCGAAGACCTGAGGCGCCACCGCTAGGGTCAGGCATGCGGCTCGGGCTGGCCCTCCGCACCGCCGCCTTGCCCGTCCATGCGCGCCCCCACGTGCACCTCGCCGCGCGCTTCGGCCAGCTCCACCTGGCGCTGGCGCTCCGCGAGGCGGGCTTTCTCTTCCGGGCTGCGCTGGTCGTGGCAATGGGCACAGCTCACGCCCTTGACGTAGTGGGGTGAGGCCTTTTCCTCGGGGCTCAGTGGCCAGCGGCACGAACGGCAGAGCTCGTGCGGGCCGGGCGCCAGGCCGTGGCCCACGCTCACGCGCTCGTCGAACACGAAGCAGTCGCCCTGCCAGGTGCTTTGCTCGGGCGGCACCTCTTCCAGGTACTTGAGGATGCCGCCTTCCAGGTGATAGACCTCGTCGAAGCCTCGCATCTTCATGAGGGCGGTCGACTTCTCGCAGCGGATCCCGCCGGTGCAGAACATCGCCACTTTGGGTTTCCTGCCCTCACCCTGCAAGGCCGGCTGGGCATCCAGCCAGGCCGGCAGTTCGGTGAAGGTCTTGATGTTCGGGTTGATCGCGCCCTGGAAGGTGCCGATGGCCACTTCGTAATCATTGCGCGTGTCGATCAGCACCACGTCCGGATCGGCCAGCAAGGCGTTCCAGTCCTGCGGTTTCACGTACTGGCCCACGGTCTGGTTCGGGTCCAGCCCGGGCACCCGCAGGGTGACGATCTCTTTCTTCAACCGCACCTTCATGCGGTGGAACGGCGGATGATCGCTCCAGGAGGTCTTGTGCGGCAACTGAGCCAGGCGCGGGTCGGCGCGCAGGTGGGCAAGCACCGCCAGCACCCCCTCTTCCGGCCCCGCGATGGTGCCGTTGATGCCTTCGCGCGCCAGCAGCAACGTGCCCTTGACGCCGTGGGCCTCGCAGCAGGCCAGAAGGGGTTCGCGCAGGTCGGCGTGGTCCGGCAGATCGACGAACTGGTACAGGGCGGCGGTGAGAAAGGCGGGCATGGGGGGATTATCCCGCGCCCTACAGCGGCTCGACGCGCGAGAGGTCGGGCTTCTCCAGCCACCGGGCGAACTCGTCGGCCAGCTGGCGCGCGGCGCTGGTGGCGCCGTTCCAGGCCTTCATGCGCGCCGGCAGGTCCTGCCCGTAGCGGCTGAAGTCGTCCCGGTCGGGCAGCTTGCTGTTGGGCAACTGCTTGACCCACTCCGGATCGGGCGCGATCACCAGCATGGTGTCCAGCGCCGGGCTGCTGCGGTGCCGGCCCTTCCAGGCCTTGTCGAGCCAGCCGGGCACCACGGCTTTCTGGAAGTGGGGGTACAGCACGATGGGCGATGCCGTCGGCGGCTGGTACTGCAGGTGCAGGTGGTAGTCGGTGAGACCGCCGTCCCAGTAGGTGCCCGGTGGCGCGCCCGCGATGTTGCGCACCGGGCGCAGCATGAAGGGAATCGAGCAGCTCGCCTGCAACGCGTCCATGAAGTTGTCGGCGAACATCGGTACCTGCCGCGTGCGGTAGTCGAGCGTGGCGAAAGGCAGCGGGCTCACCCCGCCCGAGCCGGACGGCACGGACGAGAACACCACCCGCTCCAGCCAGGCGCCCAACGCCTTGCGGTGCAGCGCATTGGCGGTGAAGGCGCCGAGGTAACCCAGCGGCGTGCGCAGGTGGCCTTCGTGCCGCAGCAGCAGGCGCCCCCGCGAGGTGACGATGTGCAGGCGGTAGCGGGGGTTGTGAAGGGCTTCCTCCACCCGTCCGCCGTAGAACAGCTGAAGGTTTTCACCGAAGCGCTGGCTGATCTGGCTGGCCGTGGGGCGCTTTTGCCCGGCGGGCAGGTCGTAGTGCTGGGCGATGTAGTCCCGCTCCAGCCGTTCGAAGGCTTCCACGGGGTTGTCCAGGCAGGCCGTGGCGATGCGCCAGGCGCCGATGGACGCACCGACCAGGTGCACGGCCTGATCGCTGCGCGGCAGCCACTCGCCGAACAGGAAACGATCGAGGGGGCCGAGGATCAGGCCCTTGGGGCCGCCCGCCGCCGCGGGGATGATGCCGACGTCGTGGGGACGCAGGCCATGTTGTTCGATATGCCGCCGGGCCGTGGGGCCGGCGTAGAGACGGAGCGCGGACATAGGGCTGCGATTGTCGCGCAGCCCCGGAGGTTCAAAAAGATCAGTTCGGTTCGGACGCCTCGGTGACTTCCGAATGGCGCGAAATCGACGGAATCTCTTCGGCCACCACGGTGTCGGGATCGATGCCGAGCACCAGCCCCACGGGATCCGGGTAGGTGTTGATCAGCAGCTCCGAGCGCATCTGCTGCTCTTCGGCGCGAGCGCGCCAGGAGCCGATGTGGATCACGCCGGCAATGGGCTCGTACACATCGTTGTCGAACGGCGCGGTCTGGTGGAGGATCGCGTTGATCATGCGCTTGGGGAAATGCCAGTCGCGCGCCAGCGCCGCGCCCACTTCGGCGTAGCTGTAGCCGAACAGGCCGCGCTCGGCCTTGGCGCGCTTGAGATCGAGCATGGGTACGCTGCGGTCGAGGTCGATCATGGCCTCGGGCATGCCCACGTGCATGACGAGTTCGCCGATGCCATGGATCAGGCCGGCCGTGAACGCGGTGTTCTCGTCCATCTTGATCGGCAGCGCGATGTAGCGCGAGAGGTTGGCCGTGTTGAGGCTGTAGCGCCAGAACTGATTGAGGTTGACCCCACCCACGGTGTGGAAGCCTTCGCCCAGCGAGGCGGCAATCACCAGCGCGCGCACCTTGATGAGGCCCAGCACATTGATCGCGTCGCGCGCATTGCACACCGAGCGGTGCAACCCGAAGAAGGCGGAATTGGCGGTCTTGAGCAGCTTGGCGGTCAGCACCGGATCGTCTTCGATCAACGAGGCCGCCAGCATGGCGTCGACATCTTCCTTGTCGAAGGTCTCGATCAGCTTGCGCACGACCTTGGGCGCAGACGGAAGTGCATTCGGTTGCTTGAGGAGCTTTTCGAGTTGCATGATGACCTGCCTTTGCTGAGACGTGACTGCAAGAAAGTTGTCCCTTTGTCATCGTCGCAAAGGCGACGCACTTTAGAACTTTTCAGTCAATGAATGCGCTGAGGGCCTGGCTGAATGACCATTCCGTGGGATCCTTGCCCAGCACGCTGTCCAGGTCCAGGCCCAGCGTGAGGCCGATCATGTCGGGGAAGGTGGCCACGAGGCCGGCTTCGTCGAGCTGGATTTCCTCGGCACGGGCGCGCCAGGAGGCCAGGTGCAGCACGCCGCCGAGCGTGTCGTACACCTCGCCGTCGAACGGCGCGGTCTGGTGCTTGAGGGCGGAGACGATGGTGGTGGGGAACTGCCACTTTTCGGCCATGCCGGCGCCGACCTCGGCGTAGGTGTAGCCCAGCACCGAGCGCTCCACCTCGGCGCGGCGCAGGTCCAGCGGCGGCGTGCCCATGTCGATGGGCCCGATCACGTCGGGCATGGCGATGTGCATGATCAGGTCGCCGATGGCGTGCACCAGGCCGGCGGTGAAGGCATTGCCCTCGTTCTGGCGCAGCAGGCTGGAGAGCGAGCGCGAGATATCGGCCACCCGCAGGCTGTAGCGCCAGAACTGGACCATGTCCACGCCCGGCACGTTCTTGAAGCTTGAGCCCAGCGCCGCGGCCATCACCAGCGAGCGCACATGGGTCATGCCCAGCAGGGCCACCGCCTCTTCGGCGCTGCCGATCTGGCGGCTGACGCGGAAAAAGGCCGAGTTCGACAGGCGCAGCACGCGGGTGGTGAGCGCGGGATCGTGCGCCACCAGGCTGGCGACGCGTTTGGGGCTGGGGTCTTCCTTGTTCATCTCGGCCAGCAGGTCCGAGACGGTGCGCGACATCGCGGGCAAGGCGCGCGGGTAGTTCAGGAGGGCTTCGAGTTCCATGGGGTGGTGAAGGCCGTGCGTGCAGAAGGATTTCCGATTTCCCTCCTTATCGGCGATTCAACCGAAGACTTGAGGCCGGTGGGCCTCAAGTCTGTCGCCCCTGCCCGGCCGGGCCCCGGCGCAGGCTCAGGCGCCTTTTTTCAGCTTGGCGAAGGCCGAGGCCATGGCCGATGGCGCCGGTGGCGAGGCCGGGCCGCTGGAGCGGCCGTGTCCGCGCGAGGCTTCGAAGCGGTTGTCGCGCGGCCCATCGCGCCGGGCCGGCGCGGCGTCGAGCTTCATGGACAGGCCGATGCGCTTGCGCGCCACGTCCACTTCCATCACCTTGACCTTGACGATGTCGCCGGTCTTGACGATCTCGCGCGCGTCGTTCACGAACTTGTGCGACAGCTGGCTCACATGCACCAGGCCGTCCTGGTGCACGCCGAGGTCCACGAAAGCGCCGAACTGGGCCACGTTGCTCACCGTGCCTTCGAGGACCATGCCCTCGCGCAGGTCGCTGATGTCGTCCACGCCTTCGTTGAAACGCGCCACCTGGAAGTCCGGGCGCGGGTCGCGGCCGGGCTTTTCCAGCTCGCCCAGGATGTCCTTGACCGTGATGACACCGAAGCGCTCGTTGGCGAACAGTTCGGGCCGCAGGGTCTTGAGCATGTCGGCGCGGCCCATCAGCTCGCCCACGGGCTTGCCGGTCTTCTCCATGATCTGCTCGACCACGGCGTAGGTTTCGGGGTGCACGCCGGTCATGTCCAGCGGGTTCTCGCCGCCGCGGATGCGCAGGAAGCCCGCGCTCTGCTCGAAGGTCTTGGCGCCCAGGCCGGCCACGTCCATCAGCTGCTGGCGGCTCTTGAACGCGCCATGCGTCTCGCGCCAGCGCACCACGGCCTTGCGCGACGCTGCCCGAAAGGCCGGAGACGCGCGAGAGCAGCGGCACGCTGGCGGTGTTCAGGTCCACGCCCACGCCGTTCACGCAGTCTTCCACCACGGCGTCGAGGGTGCGCGCGAGCTCGCTCTGGTTCACGTCGTGCTGGTACTGGCCCACGCCGATGCTCTTGGGGTCGATCTTCACCAGCTCGGCCAGCGGGTCCTGCAGGCGGCGCGCGATGCTGGCCGCGCCGCGCAGGCTCACGTCCACGTCGGGCATTTCCTGCGAGGCGAATTCGCTCGCGGAATAGACCGAAGCGCCCGCCTCGCTGACCACGACCTTCTGCACACCGGTCAGGTTGGCCTTCTCCAGCAGCTTGATGAGGTCGGCGGCGAGCTTGTCGGTCTCGCGGCTGGCGGTGCCGTTGCCGATGGCGACCAGGTTCACGCCGTGCTTGCGGCCCAGCAGCGCCAGGGTGTGCAGAGCGCCGTCCCAGTCGCGCCGGGGTTCGTGCGGGTACACCGTGGCGGTGTCGACGAGTTTGCCGGTGGCATCGACCACCGCCACCTTCACGCCGGTGCGGATGCCCGGGTCCAGGCCCATCACCACCTTGGGGCCGGCCGGCGCGGCCAGCAGCAGGTCGCGCAGGTTGTCGGCGAAGACCTTGATCGCCACCGCCTCGGCGCTCTCGCGCAGGCGGGCGAACAGGTCGCGCTCGCTGGAGAGCGAGAGCTTGACGCGCCAGGTCCAGGCCACGCACTTGCGCAGCAGGTCGTCGGCGGCGCGGCCCTTGTGGCTCCAGCCCAGGTGCAGGGCGATGCGGCCTTCGGCCAGCGAGACCACGGGCGCGGCCTTGCCGGTGGTGGCGGGCACCACCTCGGGCTCGGGCAGCACCAGCTTGGCGTCCAGGATCTCCAGCGCGCGGCCGCGGAACACGGCCAGCGCCCGGTGCGACGGCACGCGGGCGATCGGCTCGTCGTAGTCGAAATAGTCGCGGAACTTCGCCACCTCGGGCGCGTTCTCGTCCTTGCCGTTCACCAGCGTGCTCTTGAGCAGGCCTTCGGTCCAGAGCCATTCGCGCAGGTTCTGCAGCAAGGTGGCGTCTTCGGCCCAGCGCTCGCTCAGGATGTCGCGCACACCGTCGAGCACGGCCGGCACGGTGGAGAAATCGGCGCCGGGCTTGCCGTCGTCCAGCACTTCTGGCGGGCGGGTGAACGCGGCGGCTTCGGCCGCCGGGTCCAGCGTGGGGTCGGCGAACAGCTTGTCGGCCAGCGGTTCGATGCCGAATTCCCGCGCGATCTGGCCCTTGGTGCGGCGCTTCTGCTTGAACGGCAGGTAGAGGTCTTCGAGTTCCTGTTTGGTCGGCGCGGCGGCGATGGCGGCGCGCAGCGCGTCGGTGAGCTTGCCCTGTTCGTCGATGCTCTTGAGCACCGAGGCACGGCGGTCTTCGAGTTCGCGCAGGTAGTCCAGGCGGTAGGACAGCTCGCGCAGCTGGATGTCGTCCAGGCCGCCCGTGGCTTCCTTGCGGTAGCGCGCGACGAAGGGCACCGTGGCTCCCCCATCCAGCAGCTCGACCGCTGCGAGCACTTGTCGTTCTTCAACCCTGATTTCTGTGGCGATCTGCCGGATGATCTGCTGCATGCACCGTCGATGTGAAAACGAGAAGCGCGCGAGTTTGCCACAGCCGTTGGGGCTACCATGGGCGCTGTTTGTGGTAGGCGCCTGACCCGTTTCCACCATGCAAGACGACCTCTTCGGCGACCCGCCTCCTCCCCCCGCGCCCCCGGCGCCCTCACCCGCCCCGGCCGCGCGCAAAAGCCTGGCCCGGGTGAATCCCGCGCCGCCCGATCCGGTGCTGCAGGCGCTGGCCGCCGCCCTGCCCGCTCGCGTGCGGCTGGGCAGCTCGTCCTGGACCTACCCCGGTTGGGCCGGCCTGGTGTGGGACACCGAATACCCCGACGCCCTGTTGTCGAAAGAAGGCCTGCGCGCCTATCGCCAGCACCCGCTGATGCGCTCGGTCAGCGTGGACCGCAGCTTCTACCGCCCGCTCACGCAGGACCAGTACGCGCGCTACGCCGCCCAGGTGCCGGACGACTTCCGCTTCGTGGTGAAAGCGCCCAGCCACGTCACCGACGCGCTGGTGCGCGGCGAGGACGGCCGGGGCGTGCAGCCCAACCCGGCGTTCCTCGACCCGGCGCTGGCGACGCAGGACTTCGTGGCGCCCGCGCTCGCGGGCCTGGGCCACAAGGTCGGCGCGCTGGTGTTCCAGCTCAGCCCGCTGCCCCGGCACCTGCTGCACAACCTGCCGCTGGTGCTGCAACGCCTGCGCAAGCTCCTGCTGGCCCAGCCGCCGCTGGCGCCCACCGCGCCCGACGGCGTGCTGGCCGTGGAGGTGCGCGACCCGCAGTGGCTGGACGAACCCTTCGTGCACGAGCTGGCCGCCGTGCTGCGCGAGGCCGGTGCCACCTGGTGCCTGTGCCTGCACGCCAAGATGCCGCGCCTGCGCGACCAGTTGCCCCTGCTGCGGGCGCTCTGGCCCGGCCCCATGGTCTGCCGCTGGAACCTCAACCCGCTGCACGGCGCCTACGGTTACGAAGACGCCCAGCGCGAGTACAGCCCCTACGACCGCATCCACGACGTGGACCAGGACACGCGCGAGCTGCTGGTGCGCACCATGGCGGGCATCGCGGGCGCCGGCCAGAACGTCTTTGTCACCATCAGCAACAAGGCCGAGGGCTGCGCGCCGCTGTCGGTGCGGGCCCTGGCCGAGGGCTTAGCGGGTGGCCCTCACCCGAAGTGAGCTGCTCAGCCCTGCCAACAGCGCGCAACCCGCCGCCAGACACAGCGCGATCGTCTCGGCCCGGCCGTCGTGCTGGTTCCAGACCGCGAAGATCGCCGCCAGGATCACCGCGCCCAGCGTCTGTCCCGTGAGCCGCGCCGTGCCCAGCATGCCGCTGGCCGCGCCGCTGCGGTGCACCGGCGCGGTGGTCACGATGGTGTGGTTGTTGGGCGACTGGAACAGCGCGAAACCCGCGCCGCACAAGGCCAGGCGCCAGCCCATCTCGAAGCTGGTGGCGTGCTCGGGCCGCAGGCCCACCAGCAGCAGGCCGGTGGCGAACACCACCATGCCGATGCCGCCCAGCCAGCCCGCAGGGTAGCGGCCGATCAGGCGGCCGGCGATCGGCGCCACGACCACGGTGGCCAGCGGCCAGGCCGTCATGATCAGGCCGGCGTCCATGTGCGAGCGGCCCTGCACTTCCAGCAGCAGGAACGGCAGGCTGAGGAAGGCCAGCATCTGCGCGCAGAAGGCCCCGAGCGACGAGCCCATGGACAGCGCGAACACGGGAATGCGCAGCAAATCCAGCGGGAACAGGGGCGCCGTCAGCCGCCGCTGGCGGCGCAGGTAGACCACCCCCACCGCCACCCCGGCGGCCAGCAAGGCCCAGCCCAGCACCGGGGCGCTGTGCGCCGCGCCACTGCGCACACCCAGGTAATCGGCGCCGACGAAGACCAGCGTGAACATGAGCACGTTGAGCGCCACGTCGATCAGCGAGAACTGGGGCGCGGCCTCGGCGCGCGTGGGGTTGTAGGGCAGCGCGCGCCGCCCCATCCACAGCGTGAGCAGGCCCAGCGGCAGGTTCAGCGCGAACAGCCAGGGCCACGACGCCACCGACAGGATGGCCGCCGCCACCGCCGGGCCGGCCATGGTGGAGGTGCGCACCACCATCGAATTGAGCGCGATGCCGCGCCCCAGGCGCGAACTCGGGTAGACCAGGCGCACGAGCGCGGTGTTCACGCTCATGATGCCGGCCGCGCCCAGCCCCTGCAGCGCCCGCGCGGCGGTGAGCATGGCCAGCGAATCCGCCAGCATGGCGGCCACCGAGGACAGCACGAACAGCAGCATGCCCACCAGGTAGACGCGGCGGTAGCCCAGCCGGTCGCCCAGCGCGGCCAGGGGCAGCAGCATCACCAGCGAAGCGATCTGGTAGGCATTGACCACCCAGATCGCCTGCGAGGCCTCGGCCTGGAGCTGGCGCGCGATGCCGGGCAACGCGAGGTTGACGATGCTGCCGTCCATCACCGACATGGCGATGCCGAGCACGATCACCAGCACGGCCTTGCCGCGCTGGGGAGACGGCAGACCGTCCTGCGCCGTCACCCGCGCGCCTCGGCGGCCAGGTGCCTCGTGGGGTCGCCCGAGAGCGTGATCCAGGTCAACGCCACGCCGATCAGCGCGCCCGTGGCCATGCCCACCACCATGGGCAGGGGCTTGCCGGTGGCGAACAGGCTCACGATGCCCATGGCGGCCGCGCCGCCCAGCATCTGCAGGGTGCCCAGCAGCGCCGAGGCGGTGCCAGCGATGGCGCCGTGTTTCTCCAGCGCGAGCACCGAGGTGGTGGGAATGACCAGGCCCATGAAGGCGCTGGCGATGAAATACAGAATGATCAGCACCACGAGCTGGTCGCCGCCCGCGAGGTAGTAGGCCAGCATCAGCGCCATGGTCAGGCCCGAGGCGGTGGCCGCCACCTTCACCAGCCGCACCAGGCCGAAGCGCTGGCCGAGCACGCCGGTGAACTGCGAGGCGCCGATGAAGGCGATGGCGTTCAGCGAGAACGCCAGGCTGTACTGCGTGGGCGTAAGGCCGTAGTGGTTGATCAGCACGAAGGGCGAGCCGGCCAGGTAGACGAAAAACCCGGCCATGGCCGTGGCGCCGATGCCCACCAGGCCCAGGTAGTGCCAGTCGCGCAGCAGCAAGGCGTAGGCGCGCAGGGCGCTGCCCAGGCTGCTTTCCACGCGCTCGGCTTCGGTGCGGGTCTCCTGCAGCGTGCCGTAGACCAGGGCCAGCCCGGCCACGGAAGCCAGGGCCACGGCCCAGAACACGCCGCGCCAGCCGGTCAGCGCGATCACGCCGCTGCCCGCCAGCGGGGCCAGGATGGGCGAGACGCTGAACACCAGCATCAGCAGCGACATCAGGCGCGCGGCATCGGCGCCGGTGTGCAGGTCGCGCACCACGGCGCGCGGGATCGCCATGCCGGCGGCCGCGCCCAGGCCCTGCAGGAAGCGCAGCGCCACCAGGGTCTGGATGTCGGTGCGCCAGCGCGCAGCCGATGCTGGCCAGGGTGAACAGGCCCAGGCCGAAGTACAGCGGCGGCTTGCGGCCCACCATGTCGGACACCGGGCCGTAGAGCAGCTGTCCCACGCCCAGGGACAGGAAAAACGCGGTCAGGCTGAACTGCACGGCACCGACCTCGGCGCCCAGGCTGCTCCCGATGTCGGGCAGCGCGGGCAGGTACATGTCGATGGCGAAGGGGCCGATGGCGGAGAGCAGGCCCAGAATCAGGGCCATCTTGAGATAACGGGTGAAGAACATCCCCTATTGTCGCCAGGGCGCGAAGGCTTTGCCGGGGCACGGTTGGACCGTTCTGGTGTAAGGGCGGTCCAGGTGCGTCACAATTTCGCATCCCACCCCCCTACTTTCCCCCGGAGAACCCCACCATGGCCGTTGAAGGCAGCGCAGGCGACCTGCTCAAAGTCGTGACCCTGCTGGGCGCAGCGGTGGTCGCCGTGCCCCTGTTCAAGCGCATCGGCCTGGGCTCGGTGCTGGGTTACCTGGCCGCGGGCCTGGCGATCGGGCCGTTCGGCATGGGCCTGATCAGCGACCCGGCCACCATCCTGCACACGGCCGAGCTCGGGGTGGTGATGTACCTCTTCGTGATCGGCCTGGAGATGCAGCCCTCGCACCTCTGGAGCCTGCGCAAGGCCATCTTCGGCCTGGGCAGCCTGCAGGTGGTGGTGTGCGGCTTTCTGCTCACCGGCGTCGGCCTGGCCTTCGGTTTCCCGCTGGGCGTGTCCTTCGTGAGCGCCATGGGCTTCGTGCTGACCTCCACCGCCGTGGTGATGCAGCTGCTGGGCGAGCGCGGCGACATGGCCCAGCCGCGCGGCCAGAAGATCGTCGCCATCCTGCTGTTCGAGGACCTGCTGATCGTGCCGCTGCTGGCGGTGGTGGCCTTCCTGGCGCCGCCCGACATCGGCGGGCCGGTGGCCGCCAACTCGTCGCGCTGGGGCGCGATCGGCCTGGGCCTGGGCTCGCTGGTGGCGCTCGTGGCCGCAGGCGTGTGGCTGCTCAACCCCCTCTTCCGCATCCTGGCCAACGCCAAGGCGCGCGAGGTGATGACCGCCGCCGCCCTACTGGTGGTGCTGGGCGCGGCCCTGCTGATGCAGGTCGGTGGCCTGTCCATGGCCATGGGCGCCTTCCTGGCCGGCGTGCTGCTGTCCGAATCCACCTTCCGCCACCAGCTGGAGGCCGACATCGAGCCCTTCCGCGGCCTGCTGCTGGGCCTGTTCTTCCTGAGCGTGGGCATGTCGCTGGACCTGGCGGCCGTGGCGAGCAACTGGCCCATCATCGTGGCCGGCGTGGTGGCGATGATGCTGGTCAAGGCCCTGTGCATCTACGGCGTGGCGCGCTTCGCCCGCAGCTCGCACGCCGACGCGCTGGACCGCGCCGTGCTCATGGCGCAGGGCGGCGAGTTCGCCTTCGTGCTGTTCGCCGCCGCGCTGGGCGCCAAGGTGATCGACCCGGTGGTCAACGCCAACATGACCGCCATCGTGGTCCTGTCCATGGCGCTCACCCCGCTGGTGGTGCTGGTGCACCGGCGCTTCGCGGCCAAGGACACCGGCGTGTCCATGGACGGCATCGAGACCGTGGCCGACCGGGCCGCGAGCGTGCTGGTGATCGGCTTCGGCCGTTTCGGCCAGATCGCCAGCCAGGGCGTGATCGCCCGGGGCGCGAGCATCACCATCATCGACAACAACGTGCAGATGATCCGCGACGCCGAAGCCTACGGTTTCAAGGTCTATTACGGCGACGGTTGCCGCGCCGACGTGCTGCATGCGGCCGGCGCCCACGCGGCGCAGGCCATCCTGGTCTGCCTGGACAACAAGGAAGCCGCCACTCGCATCGCCGAGCTGGCCAAGACCGAGTTCCCGCACGCCGAGCTGCTGGTGCGCGCGTTCGACCGCGAACACGTGCTCGAGCTGCGCAAGGCCGACGTGGGCTACCTCGTGCGCGAGACCTTCGAGTCGGCCATGGCCATGGGCCGCCAGGCGGTGCTCACGCTCGGGGCCGCCGAGGAGGAAGCCGACGAGGTGATGGAGCACCTGCGCCGGCGCGACGCCGAGCGCATGGACCTCGAAGCCGCCGGCGGCCTGTTCGCCGGCCGCCAGCTGGTGCTGGGCAACCAGGTGAAGAAACAGCAGGCCGAGGGCCAGGACGCGCAGGCCCCGGCCTGAACCCTCACGGGCAGACGGCTTCGACGTTGTTGCCGTCGGGATCGATCAGGAAGGCCGCGTAGTAGGTCGGGCTGTAGTCGGGCCGCGCGCCGGGGCCGCCGTTGTCGCGCGCGCCGGCCTTCAGGCCCGCTTTGTAGAAGGCGTCCACCGCCCGGTGGTCGGAGGCGCGAAACGCGACGTGCGTGCCCGGGCCCTGGTGGCCCGGCGCCGCGTAGAGCCACAGCGCGGGGGCGTCTTTCGGCCCCAGGCCGGCATAACTGTCGTCGTGGGAGCCCAGCACGTGGCCGAGCGGCGCGAGCGCGGCTTCGTAGAAGCGGGTGCTCTTGGCGAGGTCGTTGACTTTCAGTCCGAGGTGGTCGTACATGGCGAAGGTTTCCTGCTCGATGGGTGGATGAGGCGTTCATCTTCGAGCAGGGTCGCCAGGCGGTCTTGGAGAATCTTGCGGTCTTGGGGAAGACCGTTGCGGGCGGCGCGCCGGAAGCCGCGCGGGGACAGGCCGGCCGCGCGGTGGAAGCTGCGCACGAAGTTGCTGAGGTCGGCGAAGCCCACCTCCAGCGCCACCTCGGTCACCGGGCGATCGTCCTCGGCGAGCAGCCGGGCCGCGTGCCGCAGGCGCGAGCGCACCAGGTACTGGTGCGGCGTGACGCCCAGCACCCGCGAGAACACCCGCAGGAAATGGAACGGACTCAGGGCCGCTTCGCCCGCCGCCCGGTCCAGGTCGACGGCCTCGTTCGAATGGGCCGCGATCCACGTCGCGGCCTCGACCGCGCGGCGCCGGTCGCGTTCGGCCACCGGCGCGGGCCTGAGCTCGCGGCCGCTCACCACGTCCACGAAGCGCGACGCGAACCACAGGCCCACCTCGTCCAGGCCGGCGTCGCCCTGGCCGCTGGCGCACGGCCTGCGCGAGCTCGCCCAGCACCATGAGCCCGGGCAAGGGCGGCAGGCCGCCGGTGCGCCAGGTGCGGCGGTCGCCACCGACCAGTTCGACGAAGCCGGGCGAGAGGTGAAAGGCCAGGCACTCGTCGCCGCAGACCGCGTGGTCGTGCGTGCACATGAATTCGTCGCCCGGGTGGCCCACCAGCACCGAGCCGGCCACCAGCTCGTAGGCATCGCCGCCCACCCGGTAGCCGAAGGTGCCCTTGCGCACATAGGACACCGAATGGCCCTGGTGCACCTCCGTGAACGGCCGCTCGGCCGGGCCTGTGCCGCAGCGGTAGTCCACCACGCGCACCGGGCCGGCCTGCAGCTCGGTGGCGGTGATCACGGCGGCTCTCCGTCGAACAGGCCGGGCTCGTTGCCGATGCGGGCGCGCTCGATCTGCAGCATGCGCAGCTTGGTCGGCACGCCGCTGCCGCCCGAGAAACCACCCGAGCGCCCGCCCGCCGCGAGCACGCGGTGGCAAGGCACGATGGGCGCGAACGGGTTGTGGCCCATGGCCTGCCCCACCGCCCGGGCCAGGCCGGCGTCGCCCAAGGCCTCGGCCAGTTCGCCATAGGTGCGCGTTTCGCCGGGCGGTATCGCGCGGGCCAGGGCATAGACCTCGCGCTGGAACGGGGTGAGTCCGCTCATGTCGAGCGCGATCTCGCGCAGATCGCTGCGCGAGGCGCCCGCCAGCAAGGCCTGGACGCCGTCGATGGCGGCCTGCACCGGCGCGGGCGGGTGCGCGTCTTCCGGCAGCGGCGGCAGGCCCTTCAGCAGCCGCGCCCGGGTGCGCGTGGCGTCCGCTTCGGGCAACTGCACCGCCACCACGCCGTGCGGCCCCCAGGCGATGCCGATGGCACCGATGGCGGTGTCGAACAGCGTGTGGCCGCCGTCCATCGCGGTCTCACACCGCGCGCAGCGCCGCGCGCAAACCCGCACCGATCTCGGGCCGTTCGAGGAACGGGTCGGCCGGGTTGGTCTGGTTGACGATGCCTTCCATGCGCGCGCGCACATTGCCCAGCGCGCGCGGGTGGCTGAAGATGTAGAAGCGGTCGGCGCTGATGGCGTCGAACACCAGCTGGGCCACCTCGGCGGCCGAGACCTTGCCCGAGCCCACGGCCTTGTCGGTCATGGCCTGACCGATCAGCTGGCTTTGCGTGGCTTTTTCGTCGGCCATCTCGGCCGGGCGGTTGCGGTGGCTCTGGTTGATGCCGGTGGGCACGAAGTACGGGCACAGCACGCTGGTGCTGAGCTGATCGCTCACCAGCTTCAGATCCTGGTAGAGCGTCTCGGTCAGGCTCACCAAGGCGTGTTTGCTCACGTTGTAGATGCCCATGTTGGGCGGCGTGAGCAGGCCGGCCATGCTGGCGGTGTTGACGATGTGGCCGCGCCAGTTCGGGTCTTTCCTGGCGGCGGCCAGCATCATGGGGGTGAACAGGCGCACGCCGTGGATCACGCCCCAGAGGTTCACGCCCAGCACCCATTCCCAGTCGCGCACCGAGTTTTCCCACACCAGGCCGGCCGAGCCCACGCCCGCGTTGTTGAAGACGAAGTGCGGAGCGCCGAAGCGCTGTTCGACCGCCTTGGCCAGGGCTTCCATCTGTTCCTGGCTGGAGACGTCGACCTTGCGCGAGAGCACCTGCACGCCGGTGGCCTCGATCT
This sequence comes from Hydrogenophaga sp. UC242_50, assembly GCF_042697355.1. NCBI lineage: Bacteria > Pseudomonadati > Pseudomonadota > Betaproteobacteria > Burkholderiales > Comamonadaceae > Hydrogenophaga > Hydrogenophaga sp. UC242_50. The sequence continues at coordinate 3,373,117 of NZ_CP170553.1, read as the reverse complement.
CGGCCGTGGCCTTGTCCAGCGCGTCCTGCTGCACGTCCACCAGCACCAGATTCATGCCCAGCTTCGCGCCGATGCGCGCGCATTCGAGGCCGAAGCCCGAGCCGGCGCCGGTGAGCACCGCCGTTTTGCCCTTGAAATCCTGAATCATGGATGTCTCCTGTGTGTGAAAGAACTCAGGCGGCCCGAACCATCTCGATGTGGTCGATGCCGTCTTCGATGTAGATCTCGCTGGCCGGTTCGAAGCCGTGCTGGCGGTAGAAGGCCTCCAATCTGGCCTGCGCGCCGATGCGGATGGGCTGCACGCCCCACAGGCCGTGCAAGGCCCGCACCGCTTCGCGCATGAGCACATGGCCCTGCGCCACCGCCGCGCGCGGCCGGCAGCGTGACCACGCGGCCGATGCTGGCCTCGGTGAATTTCAGGCCGGCCGGCACCAGGCGGGCGTAGGCCGCCAGCGTGCCGTCGGTGCGTTCACCGAGCAGGTGGAAACATCGGGCGTCGGCGCCGTCCATGTCCTGGAACACGCAGTTCTGTTCCATCACGAACACCTCGGTGCGCAGTTGCAGCAGGGCATACAGGTTGCGGGCATGCAGGGCATCAAAAGGCAGGCAGCGCCAGGTCAGGTTCGGGGTCGGGGAGCTCAAGCGCGCACTTCCCTCAACACATAACCGATGCGCGGGAAGTGCACGTGCAGGCGCCCGGCGCGCTCGTCGTTGCGTTCCAGCGTGTAGCGGGTGCGCGTGGCCGCGCGCAGGATGCCTTCGGTGGGCTCGGGGCCGAAGGACTCGGCGGTCACGGTCACGCGGCTGCCCAGGGCGATGCCGTGTTCGTCCTGGAACACGTCGTCGGTCAGCGGCGCGGGCTCGGCGGCGGCCGCGATGGCGATCGCCTCGGTGGACGTCATCTTGTGCGACGTGCCGTGGCCGATGGCGGCCATGCGGTCCAGCCACTCGATCACGTGGGGCGTGGCGTCCAGGATGCCGGCCATCGCGGGGTTGACCACGCGGCTGAACCACAGCGGGTGGTAGGCGGCGAAGTCGGCCACGCAGGGCGCGCCGCCCAGCAGGAAGGGCTGTTCCTCGACCATGGTGGAGAGGCGGCGCAGGTAGCTGCGGTAGGCGGCGGTGGCGTCGCCCGGGCGCAGGCTGGTCATGCCGCCGCGCATCGCGCCGCGGTCGGCCGCGAAGGCCTGGGCCGCTTCGGGCGGCTGGCCGGCGAACAGCGCGGCCGCGCCCTTCGGGCTGAGGCTGTAGGCCATGGCGGCCCAGAACAGCGTGGTGTCGGCCCATTGAGCCAGCACGCGCGCCACGCCCTTGTGGTGCTCGTGGTAGAGCGCGGGCTGGGGCTGGCGGTGCTCCAGCACGTCGCAGATCAGCGCGGTGTCGCAGTAGATGTCGGCGCCGACCTGCAGGATGGGCGTGCGGCGGTAGCCGCCGGTGAGCGCGACCACGTCGGGCTTGGGCATGATGCGCGGGATGTTCACGCTCTGCCAGGCAAGGCCCTTGTGGCCCAGCATCAGGCGCGCTTTCTCGGAAAACGGCGACGTGGCGTAGTGGTGAAGGATGAGGTCGGACATATCGGGGGGGCCTTGTGGGAATGTTCAGCGCGGCATGGCTCGGGCAATGATGGCATCGAAATCGGTGCCCGCACCCAGCGACCCGAAGCTGTAACCCCACTGCCCGGCCAGGCGCGACTCGCAGAAGGCGCCGAACACGGCCGAAGGCGCGGTCTGCGCCAGCAGCGCGGCCTGCACGGCCAGGGCCACGTCCTGCGCCAGGCGGCGGGCTTCCATCTCGGTGGCCATCTCTTCCACGCGAGCCGGCAGGCGATCGGCCAGGTGATCCAGCGCGGCGTGCATGCCGCGCGCGGGCGCGAGTTCCTGGGCCAGCGCGGCGGCGGCATCGGCCTTGCGCAAGGCGCGCAGCAGGTCCAGCGCCATGATGTTGCCCGCGCCCTCCCAGATCGAGTTGAGCGGCATTTCGCGGTAGATGCGCGCCATGACGCCCTCGCCGCCCTCCTCCACGTAGCCGTTGCCGCCCAGGCATTCCATGGCTTCCTGCGCGAAGTGGCTGCCGCGCTTGCAGATCCAGAACTTGGCCACCGGGGTGAGCAGGCGCGTCATCACCTGCTCGTGCGGGTCGGCCGCGCGGTCGAAGCTGCGCGCCAGGCGCAGGGCCAGCGCGGTGGACGCCTCGGACTCCAGCGCCAGGTCGGCCAGCACGTTCTTCATCAGCGGCTGGTCGATCAGCGCCTTGCCGAAGGCCTTGCGCTGCGTGGTGTGGTTCAGCGCGATGGACAGCGCCTGGCGCATCAGGCCGCTGGTGCCCAGCGCGCAGTCCAGCCGCGTCATGGTGCCCATGGCCAGGATCTGCGGCACGCCGCGCCCCTCCTCGCCCACCAGCCAGGCGCTGGCGCCCACGAACTCCACCTCGGAGCTCGCGTTGGCCTTGTTGCCCAGCTTGTCCTTCAGGCGCTGGATGAACAGCTGGTTGAGCGTGCCGTCGGGCAGCACGCGCGGCAGGAACAGGCACGAGAGCCCGCTGGCCGTCTGCGCCAGGATCAGGAAGGCGTCGCACATCGGTGCCGAGAAGAACCACTTGTGGCCGGTGACGCTGTAGCGCTGGCCCCAGGCGTCGCTGCCGGCGGGCTCGGCGCGCGTGGTGTTTGCGCGCACGTCGGAGCCACCCTGCTTCTCCGTCATGCCCATGCCCATGGTCAGGCCGGGCTTGTCGCGCCAGACCGTGAGCGCCGGGTCGTAGGCGCGGCTGGTGAGGCCGGGCGCCCAGTCCCGGTAGATGGCCGGGTTGTCCTTGAGCGCGGGCGCCACCGCGTAGCTCATGGAGATGGGGCACAGGATGGAGGGTTCCAGCTCGGTGAAGAGCATGAAACCGGCGGCGCGCAGCTGGTGGGCGTGGCCGGTGGCCTGCTGCTCGGCCGAGAACGCGGTGCCGTGCAGGCCCGCGCCCACCGCGGCCGTCATCAGCGCGTGGTAGCTCGGGTGGAACTCCACCTGGTCGATGCGGTGGCCGAAGCGGCTGTGCGTCTTGAGCTGCGGCGTGTGCACGTTCGCCAGGCGCGCGTGCGTCTGCATCTCGCCGTTGCCCACCGTGGCGCCCAGCGCCTGCAGCGGCGCGGTGTCCAGCGCGGGCGCGTTGAATTTCAACGCCGCCTGCATCGGCCGGTTGCCGTCGAACAGGTTCACATCCACCAGCGGCTCGGGCTGGTTGAAAACGTCATGCGTGGCGGGCATCTCGGGGTCTCCTCGGGGCAAAGATCCGGGTCCAGGTGTCGCTCAGGTCGCGCACCTCGGCGGCGTCCAGCGCGCCCTTGTCGCGCAGCAGCCGGTGCAGGCGCGGCAGGTGGTAGTGCGGCACGGCCGGGTACAGGTGGTGTTCCAGGTGGTAGTTCACGTGGTGCGGGAACAGCAGCGCGCGGCCCAGCCAATTGGCCAGCGAGCCGCTGGTGCGGTTGCAGCGCGCCGCGGTCAGCGGCGAGGACAGGTCGGTCACCGCGCCGTGCTCGCAGATCGCACGCAGGCGCAAGATGGGCTGCAGCACCGTGACCAGGGGCAACAGCCACAGCACCGCGTACATCAGCAGGCCTTGCGCACCACCCCAGGCGAAGGCCGCCAGCGGCGCGGTCAGCTGGAAGGCCAGCACCAGCCAGCGGTCCTGCCGCGCGGCGGCGCGCAAGGCGGGCGAGGTGTCGTCCAGCGGGCGGATCTCGCGCCGCGTGTCGTCGTTGATGGCGGGCGCACCGAAGAAGTAGGCGTAGGTCTTCCAGGCGTTGAGGCCCAGCAGGTCTTCACCCAGCTTGCGCAACAGGTACAGGCGACCGCGCGGGTAGCCGCCGTGGATGGCGGTGTCCGGGTCTTCCTCGGTGTAGAGGTGGTTGTGGTGCAGGCGGTGCGTGACGCGGTAGGTGCACATCGACAGGCCCACGGCCATGCCCATCAGCCGGCCCAGGCCGTCGTTGGCCCAGCGCGCGGCGAACAGGCGGTAGTGGGCGGCCTCGTGGATCAGGATGAAGACGGCGTGCTGCGCCACACCGAGCACCAGCACGCTGAGCACCAGCCACGGGCTGGGCCAGGTAAGCACCGCCAGCGCCACGGCCGCGGCGATCCAGCCCAGGGTCTGCGCGATCGCCAGCAGGGAGCGCGCCGTGGACAGCCGCGTCAGCGGCGCCAGCTCGGCCGTGCTGAGCAGGCGGCGCGCCTGCGCGTTGCGCGCGCCGGGTGCCCGCAGGTCCTGGCGGAACTCTTCACCTTGCTGCTGGCCCGGCGTGTCCACGCGCGACCCCGGTGGCTCAGACCAGCTTGACGAGCTGCTTGCCGAAGTTCTTGCCCTTGAGCAGGCCCATGAAGGCCTCGGGCGCGGCGGCCAGGCCCTGCGCCACCGTTTCGCGCGGGCGCAGCTTGCCGGTGCCCACCAGCGTGCCCAGCTCGGTCAGGGCCTCGGGCCAGACTTCCATGTGCTCGCTGACGATGAAGCCCTCGACCTTGAGGCGGTTCACCAGGATCAGCGCGGGGTTGGCCAGCGGCAGCGGCTGGCCGTCGTAGCCGGCGATCATGCCGCACACCGCGATGCGGCCGAAGGCGTTCATGCGCAGCAGCACCGCGTCGAGCACCATGCCGCCCACGTTTTCGAAGTAGCCGTCGATGCCCTTGGGACAGACTTCCTTCAAGGCCTTGGCCAGCGAGTACATGTCCTTGTGGACCTTGTAGTCGATACAGGCGTCGAAGCCCAGCTCTTCCACCGCGTACTTGCACTTGTCCGGGCCACCGGCGATGCCAACCGCGCGGCAGCCGCGCGCCTTGGCCAAAGCACCGAAGGCGCTGCCCACCGCGCCCGTGGCGGCGCTCACCACCACGGTGTCGCCGGCCTTGGGGTTGATGATCTTCACCAGGCCGTACCAGGCGGTCACGCCCGGCATGCCGACCGCGCCCAGGTAGTGCGACAGCGGCACGTGGGTGGTGTCCACCTTGCGCAGCGCGCCGGGCTGGCCGGCATCGACCACGCTGTATTCCTGCCAGCCGCCCATGCCCACGACCTTGTCGCCGGGCTGGAACTTGGGGTGCTTCGATTCAGCGACCTCGCCCACGGTGCCACCGATCATCACCTCGCCCAGCGGCTGCGAGGCGGCGTAGCTCTTGCTGTCGTTCATGCGGCCGCGCATGTAGGGGTCCAGGCTCAGGAAGTGGTGGCGCACCAGCACCTGGCCGTCGGCCAGCGCGGGCGTCTGGGTGGTGACGAGCTTGAAGTTGTGGACGGTGGCTTCACCGTCGGGGCGGTTGTCGAGCAGGATCTGTTGGTTGGCGGGCATGGTGTTTCTCCGTTGGGCGACAAGGACCGTCAGTCGGTCCGGATGCGGTTGAGGGGCTGCGCGCTGCTGGCGCCGGTGGCCAGGCGCGGCATGAGCTTGAAGGTGCCGGTGGCGTGGGCGCAGAGCTTGCCGGCGGCGTCGTGAATGTGGCCTTCGGTGAAGACCATCGTGGCGGTGCGGTGCAGCGTGCGGCCCGTGGCCCGCAGCGGCCCCTTGGCGGCGCGCATGAAACTGGTCTTCATCTCGATGGTGACCGCGCCCATGTCGGGCTCGGTGGAGCGCGCGGCGTGGGCCATGACCACGTCGAGCAGCGTCATGCTGGCGCCGCCGTGCACCACGTCGAACGAGTTCAGGTGGTCGGGCCCCGGGTCGAAGCGAAGCTCCGCCTCCCCGCCTTCGAACCGGTGCAGTTCGAAGCCCAGCAGCTCGACGAAAGGGATGCGGACGGAAAACTCCATGAAACGCTCAGCCTCCGGTGATCACGCTGACGCCACCGTCCACCGCCAGCCACTGGCCCGTGATGTGCTTGCCGGCGTCGGAGGCGTAGAGCACGGTCAGGCCCTTGAGGTCTTCGTCGTCGCCCAGGCGGCGCAGCGGTGCGTGCGAAGCGAGTTTTTCCTCGCCCATGGTCTTGAGCGTGCCCACGGTCATCTTGCTCGGGAAGAAGCCCGGGCAGATCGCGTTGACGGTGATGCCGTACTTGCCCCACTCGGCGGCCAGCGCGCGGGTGAAGTTGATCACCGCGCCCTTGGAGGTGTTGTAGGCGATGGTGTTCATGCCCGAGGGGTTGCCGCCCAGGCCGGCGATGGACGCGGTGTTGATGATGCGGCCCGACTTGCGCGCGATCATGCTGCGCCGGGCGATCACCTGGCTCAGGATGAAGTAGCTGCGCACGTTGAGGTTCATCACCTTGTCCCAGGCCTCCACCGGGTGGTCTTCGGCCGGCGCGCCCCAGGCGGCGCCCGCGTTGTTCACCAGGATGTCGATGTCGCCCAGGCGCTGCAGACTCTCGTCGGCCAGGCGGTGGATGTCTTCTTCCTTCGAGCAGTCGGCCGCGATCCAGCGCGCGTCGATGCCGGCGGCCTGCAGTTCGGCGGTGGCGCTCTCCAGGTCCTCGGCCTTGCGCGAACTCACCAGCACGCGCGCGCCGGCCTCGCCCAGGGCGTGGGCCATCTGCAGGCCCAGGCCGCGCGAGCCACCGGTGATCAGGGCGGTCCGGCCCTTGAGGTCGAAGAGTTGGGGAATGGTTCGGGTCATGTGGTCTCCTGTGGTGTCTGTGAAGAATCAGGTCTCGTAGTCCATGCACTGCCGCTGCTCCACCACCAGGCGCATGAACGGCTTGAGGGCGGTGTGCGAGGGATGGTTCTGGTACGCGGCGAGCGCGTCGCGGCCGGTGAAGCTGCTGTTGAGCACCAGATCGTAGGTGCATTCCAGGTCGCCGCCGGCGGTGGCGACCTCGAAGCGAACGATGCCGGGCACCAGCTTGGCACAGGCATCGAGCAAGGCCTTGGCCTTGGCGATGTTGGCCTCGTGGCTGCTGCCGTCGGCCGTGGCCTTGATCTTCCACATGACGATGTGATGCAACATCAGAAGGCCTCCTCGGGCAGGGCCGCGCAGGTCTGGTCGCGGCTGCTCACCACCTGCAGCCACGCGCCGATCTTGGGCAGCTCGTAGTGGAAGAAGAAGCGCATGGCGGCCAGGCGGCCGGTGCGGGCGTTCGATTCGGGTGCCACGTGCGCGGCGAGCGCCACGTCCAGCCAGACCCAGGCCAGCACCGTGTGGCCGAAGGCCTGCAGGTAGGGCACGGCATTGGCCAGCGCGTCGGTGGGTTCGCCGGTGGCCCAGGCGGCCTTGGTGGCGGCGCCCACCTGCGCGAGCGCCTGGCCCAGCGCATTCGCGTGGGCGGCCAGTTCGGGCACGTGGATGGCGCGCTGGATGGTGTCGTTGATGCGCCCGGCCAGCAGGCTCAGGCCCTTGCCACCTTCCATCAGCACCTTGCGGCCCAGCAGGTCCATGGCCTGGATGCCGTGCGTGCCTTCGTGGATCATGTTCAGGCGGTTGTCGCGCCAGTACTGCTCCACCGGGAAATCGCGCGTGTAGCCGTAACCGCCATGGATCTGGATCGCCAGGCTGTTGGCCTCCAGGCACCACTCGCTGGGCCAGCTCTTGGCGATGGGCGTGAGCACCTCCAGCAGCAGGCGCGCGTCGTCAGCCGTGGCGGCGTTGGCCGTGTGCTGCTCGTCCACCAGGCGCGCGCAATACAGCTCCAGCGCGAGCGCGCCTTCGCAATACGCCTTCTGCGCCAGCAGCATGCGCTTGACGTCCGCGTGTTCGATGATGCGCACCGGCGGCTGCGCCGGGTCCTTGCCGGCCGGGCCCATGGGGCGGCCCTGCGGGCGGTTCTTCGCGTAGTCCAGGCTGGCAAGGTAGCCCGCCATGCCCAGCATGGTGGCGGCCATGCCCACGCCGATGCGGGCCTCGTTCATCATGTGGAACATGCAGTGCAGGCCTTTGCCCGCCTGCCCCACCAGATACCCCACCGCGCCCGCTTCGCCCTGCACCGGGTACTTGCCCTCGCCGAAGTTGAGCAGCGTGTTGGTGGTGCCGCGCCAGCCGCACTTGTGGTTCAGGCCCGCGAGCGCCACGTCGTTGCGTTCGCCCGTCAATTCCCCGGCGGGGTTCACGATCTTCTTGGGCACGATGAAAAGCGAGATGCCGCGCGTGCCGGGCACCAGCTTGCCGTTTTCGTCCGGGATCTTGGCCAGCACCAGGTGGATGATGTTCTCGGTCAGCTCGTGCTCGCCGGCCGAGATCCACATCTTGTTGCCCTTGAGGCGGTAGCGCGGCCCGAGCGGGTCGCTCTCGAAGCCGGCGCCATCGGGCACGGCGCGGGTCGTCACGTCGCTCAGCGACGAACCGGCCTGCGGTTCGGACAGGCACATGGTGCCGGAGAACCGGCCCGAGAACTCGTTGAGCGCGAACACGTTCTTCTGCGCCTCGGTGCCGTGCACCATGAGCAGGTTGGCGTTGCCGGTGGTGAGCATGCCGCTGCCGATGCTCACCGAGGCCATGGCGAAGAAGGCGTTGGCCGCGGCCTCCACCGTGTAGGGCAGCTGCATGCCGCCCACCTCGTAATCCTGCGCGGCGCTGAGCATGCCGCTCTCGGCGTAGGCCTTCTGCGCGTCGTGCGTGGCCTGGGGCAGGATCACCTTCTCACCGTCGAAATGCGGTTCCTGCGTGTCCACCACGCGGTTGAACGGCGCGTACTTCTCGCGCGCGATGCGCTCGCAGGTGTCGAGCACGGCGTCGAAGGTCTCGCGGCTGTGGTCGGCGAAGCGCTCGCGCCCGCTCAGCGCGGGCGCATCGAGCCAGTCGTAAAGCAGGAAATCGACGGTGGGGCGCAGGCTCATGGATGTCTCTTCTTCAGTTCTTGGGTGGCAGCGCGGCGATGGTGCCCTGCGACACCGCGCAGAGTTTCTCCACCCCATCTTTGACCACGAAGACGTCGCAGCGGCAGACCGATTGCGTCCTGCCGGTGTGCACGGCGTCGGCCCGGGCGATCAGGCGCTCACCAATCGCAGGCCGCAAATAGTTGATCTTGAACTCAGCCGTGACCACCGGCAAGCCCAGGGCACTGCCACCGGCGTAGGTAAGCGCGTTGTCGGCGGCGTAGCTCAGCACGCCGCCGTGGACGAAGCCGTGCTGCTGCTTCACCGATTCGCCGATGGGCACGTGCAGCTCGCAATGCCCCTTGGAAAACGCGGCCAGCTCGGCGCCGATGAGGCGCGAGAACGGCTGCGCGGCCAGCACCTCGCGCCCCATCGCCAGAAACACCTCGGGGCTGACGCTGGCCTCGGCCATGGTGCCGGCCCTCAGAGGACTTCGAACACGCCGGCGGCGCCCATGCCACCGCCAATGCACATGGTCACGCAGACGCGCTTGGCGCCACGGCGCTTGCCTTCGAGCAGCGCGTGGCCGGTCAGGCGCTGGCCCGACACGCCGTAGGGGTGGCCCACGGCGATCGCGCCGCCGTTCACGTTGAGGCGGTCGCCGGGGATGCCCAGCTTGTCGCGGCAGTAGATCACCTGCACCGCGAAGGCTTCGTTGAGCTCCCACAGATCGATGTCGCTCACCTTCAGGCCCAGGCGCGCGAGCACCTTGGGAATGGCGAAGACCGGGCCGATGCCCATTTCATCGGGCTCGCAGCCGGCCACCGCGAAGCCAAGGAAACGGCCCAGGGGTTTGAGGCCGCGCTTCTCGGCGAGGGTCTCGTTCATCAGCACGCAGGCACCGCCGCCGTCGCTGAACTGGCTGGCGTTGCCGGCCGAGATCACGCCTCCGGGAATCGCCGGGCGGATGCCGCTGATGCCTTCCTTGGTGGTGCCGGCGCGGATGCCTTCGTCGTTCTCCACCGTCACCTGTTTGGTGCTCAGGCCCATGACCTTGTCGACCACGCCGGCGGTCACGGTGATGGGGGCGATCTCGGCCTTGAAGAGACCCGCTTCCAGCGCGGCCGTGGCCCGCTGCTGGCTGGCGGCGCCGTACTCGTCCATGGCGTCGCGCGAGATGTTGTAGCGCTTGCGCAGCCTGCTCGGCGGTCTGCAGCATGTTCCAGTAGATCTCGGGCTTGTTCTTCACCAGCCAGGGGTCGGCCAGCATGTGGGTGTTCATTTCCTGCTGCACGCAGGAAATGCTCTCCACACCGCCGGCCACGTACACGTCGCCCTCGCCCGCGATGATGCGTTGCGCGGCCATGGCAATGGTCTGCAGGCCGGACGAGCAGAACCGGTTCACCGTCATGCCCGAGGTGGTGATGGGCAGGCCGGCGCGCAGCGCGATCTGGCGCGCGATGTTGGCGCCGGTGGCGCCTTCGGGGTTGGCGCAGCCCATGATGACGTCGTCCACTTCAGCGGCTTCGATGCCGGCGCGCTGCACGGCGTGCTGCACCGCGTGGCCGCCGAGCGTGGCGCCATGGGTCATGTTGAAAGCGCCCTTCCAGCTCTTGGCCAGGGGGGTGCGGGCGGTGGAAACGATGACGGCGTTGGTCATGAAATGTTCTCCTAGTGTGGGGTTCGTGGGCTCAGGCGTTGAAGGTCTTGCCTTCGGCCACGAGTCGCGCCAGCAGCGGTGCCGGCTCCCAGAATTTCGCGTCGTCCAGCGGGTTCTTGGCGAAGCGCTTCATGCTCTGCACCACGTTGAACAGGCCCACCGTGTCGGCGTAGATCATCGGACCGCCGCGGTGGATCGGGAAGCCATAGCCGAAGATGTAGACCACGTCGATGTCGCTGGCCTTGTTGGCGATGCCCTCTTCCAGGATGTGCGCGGCCTCGTTCACCAGCGAGTACACCAGGCGCTGCACGATCTCCTCGTCGGAGATCTTGCGCGGCGTGATGCCGAGCGACTTGCGGTGGTCCTCGATCATCTTCACGACCTCGGCGTTCGGGATCGCGTCGCGCTTGCCCGGCACGTAGTCGTACCAGCCGGCACCGGTCTTCTGGCCGAAACGGCCCTTCTCGCACAGCAGGTCGGCCGTCTTGCTGTACTTCATGTCCGGCTTTTCCTGGTAGCGGCGCTTGCGGATCGCCCAGCCGATGTCGTTGCCGGCCAGGTCGCCCATGCGGAACGGGCCCATGGCCGATGCCGAACTTCTCCATCGCCTTGTCCACCTGTTCGGGCGTGCAGCCCTCGTCCAGCAGGAAACCGCCCTGGCGGCCGTACTGCTCGATCATGCGGTTGCCGATGAAGCCGTCGCACACGCCGGAGACCACCGCCGTCTTCTTGATCTTCTTGGCCACGGCCATCACGGTGGCCATGACGTCCTTGGCGGTCTTCTCGCCGCGCACCACTTCCAGCAGCTTCATCACGTTGGCCGGGCTGAAGAAGTGCAGGCCCACCACGTCCTGCGGGCGCTGGGTGAAATTGGCGATCTGGTTCACGTCCAGCGTGGAGGTGTTGGAGGCCAGGATCGCGCCGGGCTTCATCACGCGGTCGAGTTCCTTGAACACCTTTTCCTTCACGCCGATCTCTTCGAACACGGCCTCGATCACGAGGTCGGCCGAGCCGATGTCGTCGTAGCTCAGTGTGGTGCTCAGCAGCGCCATGCGCTGCTCGTACTTGTCCTGCTTGAGCTTGCCCTTCTTCACCTGGGCTTCGTAGTTCTTGCGGATGGTCGCGATGCCGCGGTCCAGCGCCTCCTGCTTCATCTCCAGCATCTTCACCGGAATGCCGGCGTTGAGGAAGTTCATGGAGATGCCGCCGCCCATGGTGCCGGCGCCGATGACGGCCACCGAGGCGATCTCGCGCTTGGGCGTGTCTTCCGGCACATCGGGAATCTTGCTCGCGGCGCGCTCGGCCGTGAACAGGTGGCGCAGCGCGCGGCACTCGGGCGTCCACATCAGGTTGATGAAGATCTCGCGCTCGAAGGCCATGCCGTCGTCGAACTTCTTCTTGGTGGCGGCTTCCACCGCGTCCACGCACTTGGCCGGCGCCGGGAAGTTCTTGGACATGCCCTTGACCATGTTGCGCGCGAACTGGAAGTACGCGTCGCCCTTGGGGTGCTTGCAGGGCAGGTCACGCACCCGGGGCAGCGCGCTGCCGTCGGCGTGTTTCGCGGCCATCTCGCGGGCCAGGGCCAGGGCTTCCTCGGCCAGGCTCTCGGGCGAGGCCGACAGCTTGTTGAACAGCATCTGGCCGGGCACCTGCGCCAGCATCTCGCTCTTGACGGCCTCGCCGCTCACGATCATGTTGAGCGCGGGCTCCACGCCCAGCGCGCGCGGCAGGCGCTGCGTGCCGCCGGCGCCGGGAATCAGGCCCAGCTTCACTTCGGGCAACGCCACGTTGGTGCCGGGCGCGGCGATGCGGTAGTGGCAGCCCAGGGCCAGCTCCAGGCCGCCGCCCATGGCGACGGAGTGGATCGCGGCGATGACCGGCTTGGAGGCGTTTTCCACCGCCAGGATCACCGACAGCAGGTTCGGCTCGGCCAGCGCCTTGGGCGAGCCGAACTCGCGGATGTCCGCCCCACCCGAAAACGCCTTGCCGGCACCCGTCAGCACGATGGCCTTCACGGCCGGATCGGCCTCGGCCTTGGCCAGCCCGTCGGTGATGCCCTGGCGGGTGGACAGCCCCAGGCCGTTGACCGGCGGGTTGTTCATGGTGATGACGGCCACATCGCCGTGGACCTGGTACTCAGCGGTCATGAAAAAGCTCCTTCGTTGTATGTCGGACAGTGCCTGAGGGCGTTGACTGTGACGCTCTTCTTTAAAAAGAACGATCGTTCGATTCTAGAAAGATTGTGCAACGCCGCAAGACCCGGGTGTCGCCGGCTTGTCTCAGGGAGGCGAAAAAAGGAATTGGCTCCGGAGGGCGTGCCCGCAACCAGGATGCCGTGGGTCCGGCTCCGCCGGCCCACAGGCATCGCCCCCCAGTGGGGGGTGCCGCCGCAGGCGGCGCGGGGGAGTCCCGGCGCCGGGCCGCCCCAAGCCGGGAAAGCCCCCTTGGGGGGCAGCGACCCGCGCAGCGGCGGAGCGTGGGGGCCACACCTAAACCTCCAGCCACTCCTTGCGGGTGTAAGGATCGGCGCGCAGGCTCTCCGGCGTGCCCTGGAACACGATGCTGCCGTGCCCCATGACCAGCGCGCGATCCGAAATCGCCATGGCAATCGTCAGCTTCTGCTCGATCAGCAGCACCGAGATCCCGCGCGACTTGAGCGTCTGCAGGTACTGGCCGACCAGCTCCACGATCTTGGGCGCCAGGCCCTCGGTGGGCTCGTCGATGATGATGAGGTCGGGGTCGCCCATGAGGGCGCGGCACAGCGTGAGCATCTGCTGCTCGCCGCCCGAGAGCACGCCCGCTTCGGTGTGCTGGCGCTCGCGCAGGCGCGGGAACATGCCGTACATGTCCTCGAAGCTCCAGCGCGAGCCCTTGCCGCGGCCCTTCTGCCCCAGCATCAGGTTCTGGTGCACGGTGAGCGTGGGGAAGATGTCGCGGTTCTCCGGCACGTAGCCCAGGCCCAGGTGGGCCACCTCATAGGCCTTCTTGCCCATGATCTGCTGGCCCTTCCAGTGGATGCTGCCCTGGCATTCCACCAGGCCCATGACGGCCTTGGCGGTGGTGGAGCGGCCCGAGCCGTTGCGGCCCAGCAGCGCGACGATCTCGCCGGGCTGCACGTCGAAGCTCACGCCGTGCAGGACGTGGCTCTTGCCGTAGTAGGCGTGGAGGTTTTCGATTTTCAACATCAGTGTGCCGCTCCCTGCGCGTCTGCCACGTGCGAGCCCAGGTAGGCCTCCTGCACGCGCTGGTTGGCCCGGACGGCGGCGGGTGTGTCGAAGGCGAGCACCTCGCCATAGACGACCACGGCGATGCGGTCGGCCAGGCCGAACACCACGCCCATGTCGTGCTCCACCGTGAGCAGGGTCTTGCCCACGGTCACTTCCTTGATGAGGCTGATGAAGCGGCTGGTTTCGCTCTTGCTCATGCCGGCGGTGGGCTCGTCGAGCAGGATCACGTTGGCGCCGCCGGCGATGGTGATGCCGATCTCCAGCGCGCGCTGCTCGGCGTAGGTCAGGTTCATGGCCAGCGTGTCGCGCTTGCGGTCGAGTTTGATCATCTCCATGAGCTGCTCGGCGCGCTCGTTGGCGTCGTCCAGGTCGGCCAGGAACTTCAGGAAGGTGTACTTGTAGCCCAGGCTCCAGAGCACGCCGCAGCGCAGGTTCTCGAACACGCTGAGCTTGGGGAAGATGTTGGTGATCTGGAAGCTGCGCGAGAGCCCGGCGCGGTTGATCTCGAACGGCTTCTTGCCGTCGATGCGCTGGCCGTTGAGCAGCACCTGGCCGCTGCTGGGCGCGAAGCGCCCGCTGATGAGGTTGAACAGCGTGGACTTGCCCGCGCCGTTGGGGCCAATGATGCCCACGCGCTCGCCCGCCTTCACAGCCAGGTTCACGCCCCGGATGATCTCGGTCTTGCCGAAGCTCTTGCGCAGGTCCTTGAGTTCCAGCGCGTAGGTTGATGGTGCGTTCATGCTCACAGCGCCTCCCGCCGCTTGATTTCTTTTTCGATGTATTCCTGGATCTCGCCCCATTCGCGCAGGAAGGCGCGGCGCGTGAGTTCGAACAGGCCCAGGCCGGTGAGCATGACCATGCCCGCGCCGAACCAGCTGTTGATGCCCTTGGCGTCCAGTGGCACGCCGAGGAAGCGCAGTTCGGAGCCCAGGGTGGTGTTGAGCTGCAGGTGGTAGACCATCTCGATCATGGCCGCCGCGCCCACCAGCATCACCAGGGCGGTGCCGGCCAGCGCGAGGTAGCTCACCCAGAGTTCGCGCAGGCGCCCGAAGGCCGCCACGCGCAGGTTCATCATGATCAGGCTGGCGATGCCGCCGGGGGCGTACATCACCATGAACAGGAAGATCAGGCCCAGGTAGAGCAGCCAGGCCTTGGTGAACTCCGAGAGCAGCACGAAGGCCAGCACCATGAGGATGCCGCCGATGATGGGCCCGAAGAAGAAGGTGGCGCCACCCAGGAAGGTGAACAGCAGGTAGGCGCCCGAGCGCGCCGCGCCCACCACCTCGGCGGTGACGATCTCGAAGTTCAAGGCCCCCAGGCCGCCCGAGATGCCGGCGAAGAAGCCGGCGATGATGAAGGCCATGTAGCGCACGCGCTGGGTGTCGTAGCCCACGAACTCCACGCGCTCGGGGTTGTCGCGCACGGCGTTGAGCATGCGGCCCAGCGGCGTGCGGGTGAAGGCGAACATGAGCCCGACCGAGATGAAGGTGTAGACGGCGATCAGGTAGTACACCTGCACCTGCGGCCCGTAGGTGATGCCCATGAAGGGCTTGCCGGCCATGCGGTCGCCCGAGACGCCGCCTTCGCCACCGAAGAACTCGGGGATCATGAGCGAGAGCGCGAACACGAGTTCGCCCAGGCCCAGCGTGATCATGGCGAAGGTGGTGCCCGACTTGCGGGTGGTCACGTAGCCGAACAGCACCGCGAAGCCCACGCCCGCGAGGCCGCCCACGATGGGGATCAGCGACACCGGCAGCGGCAGCGAGCCGGAGGTCACGCTGTTGAGCGCGTGGATCGCCAGAAAGGAGCCCAGGCCGGTGTAGACCGCGTGCCCGAAGCTGAGCATGCCGCCCTGCCCCAGCAGGATGTTGTAGGACAGGCAGGCGATGATGGCGATGCCCATCTGCGAGAGCACCGTCATCGCCAGGCCGCTGGTGAAGATCCTCGGCGCCACGATGAGCAGCAGCGCGAAGAGGCCCCAGGTCAGCCAGCGCCCGACGTTGAGCGGCTTGAATGCGTAGTGTTTGGAGGTCATCGCTCAGCCCTCCCGTTTGCCGAGCAGGCCACGCGGCCGGAAGATCAGGATCAGCACCAGGAACAGGTACGGCAGGATGGGCGCGACCTGGGACAGCGTGAGCTTGACGTACGAGTTGTTGCGCCACGGCGTCCGACAGCGGCAGGCCGATCTGCTGGGCCAGCGTCGCCAGCGAGTACTCGAAGGCCACGGCGAAGGTCTGGATGACACCGATGAGGATGGAGGCGACGAAGGCACCCGAGAGCGAGCCCATGCCACCGACCACCACCACCACGAAGATCACCGAGCCCACCGTGGCGGCCATGGCCGGTTCGGTGAGGAAGGTGCTGCCACCGATGACGCCGGCCAGGCCGGCCAGCGCGGAGCCCGCGCCGAACACCAGCATGAAGACGCGCGGCACGTTGTGGCCCAGCGACTCGACGGCTTCGGGGTGGGTGAGCGCGGCCTGGATCACCAGGCCGATGCGGGTGCGCGTGAGCAGCAGCCAGACCGAGGCCAGCATCACCACCGCCACCAGCATCATGAAACCGCGTGTGGCCGGGAACGGCGAGCAGACCACGCGGATGGCCGCGTCGGCGGCGCTGCACAGCTCGGGCGGCGCGGCGCCCCAGACCATGCGCAGGCCTTCGACGGAGTTGTTGATCAGGGTGAAGACCGGACCGCGCAGCTCTTCGGGCGGGCGGAACTCGACCGCGATGCGGCCCCAGACGAGCTGCACCAGCTCGACGATGACGTAGGACAGGCCGAAAGTCACCAGCAGTTCAGGCACGTGGCCGTACTTGTGCACCTTGCGCAGGCACTGGCGTTCGAACGCCGCACCCAGCAGGCCCACCACGATCGGCGCGATCAGCAGCGCGGGCCAGAAGCCCACGAACTGCGCCACCGTGTAACCCACGTAGGCCCCCAGCATGTAGAAGCTGGCGTGCGCGAAGTTGAGCACGCCCATCATGCTGAAGATCAGCGTGAGACCCGAACTCAGCATGAACAGCAGGAGCCCGTAGCTCAGCCCGTTCAGCATCGAGATGATGAAAAACTCCATTCCCTCAAACCTTCCTCATCGATGAATGAAAAAGAGCCCGATACGGCAACCCGCTCGGGCTCTTTGGATGGGTGTGGTGGTTTACCCGGGGCGCTTCATCTGGCAGCTCGTCGGCGTGCTCGACACGTAGTTGGGGTACTCCGCCACCGGCGCCAGCGTCATGCCGGTCTTCTCGGGGCTGTAGGGGTACTTGGCATCGGCCTTCTGCCAGACCGACATGTACAGCGGCTGCTGCAGCTGGTGGTCGTTCTTGCGCATCTGCACTTCGCCGTTGAAGCTCTTGACGGTGAGGCCTTCCATGGCGGCGGCCACCTTCACGGGGTCGGTGGACTTGGCCTTGGCCATGGCCGCGCCGAGGAACTCGAAGATGCGGATGGTGGAGCCGGTGTAGAAGTCGTCGTTGTACTTCTGGTTGAACTCCTTCATCCAGGCGTCCATCTGCCCACCCATGTTGTAGTGGTTGTAGGCGATCTGGTAGACCCGGCCGGCGCCGTTGGAGCCCAGCGCGGTGGGCGTGCCGGTGACGCCGGCGTAGTAGGTGAAGAACTTGCCGGTGTAGCCGTTCTCGTTGGCCGCCTTGATCAGCAGCGAGAGGTCGGAACCCCAGTTGCCGGTGATCACGGTGTCGGCGCCCGAGGCCTTGATCTTGGCGATGTAGGGGGCGAAGTCGCGCGTCTGGGCCAGCGGGTGCAGGTCTTCACCGACGAACTGGATGTCCGGGCGCTTGCGCGTGAGGGCTTCCTTGCCGAACTTCACGACCTGGTGGCCGTGCGAGTAGTTCTGGTTCAGGAAGTACACCTTCTTGATGTCGGGCTGCTTGGCGATGAAGCTGGCCATGGCTTCCATCTTCATGGAGGTGTCGGCATCGAAGCGGAAGTGCCAGTAGCTGCACTTGCTGTTGGTCAGGTCCGGGTCCACGGCGGAGTCGTTGAGGTACAGGACTTCCTTGCCAGGGTTGCGGGCGTTGTGCTTCTCGACCGCGTCGGCCAGTGCCAGCGCGACGGAGGAGCCATTGCCCTGGATGATGTAGCGCGCGCCCTGGTCGATCGCGGCCTTGAGCGCGTTCAGGCTTTCGGCCGGGCTCAGCTTGTTGTCGATCGGGGTGACTTCGAACTTCACGCCGGCCGGGTTGCCCTTGCCGCTGAACTTTTCGGCGAAGAACTGGTAGCCCTTGATCTGGCTCACGCCCACGGGACCGAGCAGGCCGGTCAGCGGGTCGATCCGGATCATCTTGACGGTTTCACCCGCCTGGGCAAACGACGCACCGGCGGCCACCAGCATGGCGGCGCCTGCAATCATCTTCACGGTCAGTTTCATACCTATGTCTCCTTGTTGTTGACGAATCGAATAGGCGCAGCGTAAGGGCTTCTGGTGCGGTGCAGCGTAGGGGATTGCCCGGGCTTCTATCACGCAGGCGACAAGGTGCCTTGCGATGGTGCGCCCGGGCCCCTTTTCACACGCCCGGCAGCACGTAGTCCTTGAGCTGCTCGCGCAGGGTCATCTTCTGCATCTTGCCGGTGGCGCCCAGCGGGATCGCCTCGACGAACACCACGTCGTCCGGGATCTGCCATTTGGCGATCTTGCCTTCGTAGAAGGCCAGCAATTCCTCGCGGCTGAGTTCGGTGCCGGGTTTCTTCACCACCACCACGATGGGGCGCTCGTCCCACTTGGGGTGCTTCATGCCCACGCAGGCCGCCATGCGCAGCGGACGGGTGCGCCATCGCGATGTTTTCCACGTCGATCGAGCTGATCCACTCGCCGCCGGACTTGATCACGTCCTTGCTGCGGTCGGTGATCTGCATGAAACCGTCGGCGTCGATGGTGCGCGACGTCGCCGGTGGGGAACCAGCCGTGCCCCTGCGCGTCGTAGCGCAGCGGGTCGCCGCCCTCGCCCTTGAAGTAGCTGGCGATGATCCAGGGGCCGCGCACCAGCAGGTCGCCGTAGGCCTTGCCGTCCCAGGGCAGCTCTTCGCCGGCCTCGTTGACGATCTTCATGTCGGCGCCGAAGATGGCGCGGCCTTGCTTGAGGCGAACCTTGAGCTGCTCGGCCGGCGACAGCGCCAGCTGTGCGTTCTTCAGCGTGCAGACCGTGCCCAGCGGCGACATCTCGGTCATGCCCCAGGCGTGCAGCACGTCCACGCCGTACACGTCGTTGAAGGCGCTGATCATGGCCGGCGGGCAGGCCGAGCCGCCGATGACGGTGCGGTTGAGCGTGCTGAACTTGAGGTTGTTGGCCTGCAGGTGGCCCAGCAGCATCTGCCAGACGGTGGGCACGCCGGCGGCCATGGTGACCTTCTCGGCCTCGATCAGTTCGTAGACCGATTTGCCGTCCAGCGCCGCACCGGGGAACACCAGCTTGCAGCCGACGGCCGCCGCCGCGTAAGGCAGGCCCCAGGCGTTGACGTGGAACATGGGCACCACGGGCAGCACACTGTCGCGCGCCGAGAGGCACATGGCGTCGGGAAGCGCCGCGCCGAATGCGTGCAGCAGCGTGGAGCGATGCGAGTACAGCGCGGCCTTGGGGTTGCCGGTGGTGCCGCTCGTGTAGCACATGCTCGAGGCGGAGTTCTCGTCGAAGGTCGGCCAGTCGTAGGTCGTGGGCTGTTGGCCCATCCAGGCCTCGTAGCTCCGCAGGCCGGGAATGCCGCTGTCGGCCGGCAGCTTGTCCGCGTCGCACAGCGCGATCCAGTGCTTCACCGTCGGGCACTTGGCCGCCACCGCCTTGACCAGCGGCAGGAAGGTCATGTCGAAACAGACCGCCTTGTCTTCCGCGTGGTTGACGATCCAGACCAGTTGCTCGGGGTGCAGGCGCGGGTTGAGGGTGTGCAGCACGCGGCCGGTGCCGCTCACGCCGAAATACAGTTCCAGATGGCGATAACCGTTCCAGGCCAGCGTGCGCAGCGCGGTCGCCCTGGGGCAGGTCCAGGCCGTCCAGCGCATTCGCGACCTGGCGCGAGCGGCTCGCGATCTGGCCCCAGGTGCTGCGGTGGATGTCGCCTTCCACACGGCGGGACACGATTTCGCCACTCGAGTGGTGCCGCTCGGCATGCACGATCAGCGAGGAAATCAAAAGGGGTTGGCTCTGCATCTGGCCCAGCATGGGGAGTCTCCTGTCGATGAGGGGGTTGGAATCGGCGTTCATCGTAGCGGGTTGCCCCGCACGGCTGCCCCGGGGATATCCAGGGGGAATGCCCTCGGTGTCCGTTGCGGGACACGATACCTCGGCCTTCATCAACATGGTGTTGCGTCGAATGGGGTGAATGGCGGTGGCTTGATCTGCCTCAAGGCACGGCGCTGATCTGCGCGGCCGTGAGCGAGGCGTTGAAATGCAGCTGACCGGGCCAGGCCGGCCAGGTGGCGCCCAGTGTGGCGTGGTTGGGGTTGCCGGTGCGGGCGAACTGGCCGACGCTGGCCATCATGTGGCCCGACAGCGCCTCGCGCCCTGCCCGGTTGGCGTTGCCGCCGATGGCGTTGGCGAACAGCGAAGGGCCGAAGTTGCCGAACACGAACGGCAGGTCGAAGGCGTGCGCGGCGCCATACACCGTGTTCCACGGCGCGGGTTGCTGCGCCCAGTCGAACCGGTAGTGCCAGATGTCGGCCTGCTGCGTGCGCAGCGTGTTGAGCACGTTGTCGCGGCCAACGCCGAAGGACGCCGCCGTGAGTTGCGCGGCCCGCGCGGTCCAGCCGGTCACGGCCGCGTTGGACGGCAGGTACGCGGCGTTGAGGAAGTCGCCCTCGGTCAGCAGCGTCGGCGCATTCGGGTCGAAGCCGAACAGCAGGTTGAAGAGCTGGGCGTCGGTCACGATGAAGCCGGCGGGCCCGCCCAGCAGCGTGAGGAAGCTGGGGAACAGCTTGCCCTCTTCCGCCGTGGTGCCGGCCAGAACGGGGACCTTGTTGTAACGGCCCGCCGCGAACTCGTTGATCGGGTTCAGCGGCAACACCGTGCCGTCGGGAATCGGGCCCGAACCCGTGAGGTTGTTGGCCAGCAAGGTGGTGAGCACGGTGCCGCCGGCCTTGCCGCGCAGGTAGTCCGCCACCTGCGGCGCCGACTGCGTGGCGATGTAGGCCTGCGCCGTTGGCAGGTCGACGGCCAGGCCATCGGCGATCACCAGCCGGGCCAGCAGCGCATTGCCCTGCGCCAGCGAGGCCGCTGCGTCGTTCAGCGAGGGGATGGTGCCCACCGGCAGGTTGCTCGCCAGCGAAATGCCGCCCGAGATCGGCACGGCCTTGTGGAACAGGCCCGCGCCCAGCGGCGAGGCGACCAGCGACCAGACGTTGGTCGCGCCGGCCGATTGCCCCATCAGCGTCACGTTGGCCGCGTTGCCACCGAAGACGGCGGCGTTCTGCTGCACGAACTTGAGGCCCTGCACGATGTCGAGCAGGGCGAAGTTGCCCGAATCCTCCGCGCTGTCGAGCCCGGTCTTGAGCTGCGGCAGGTTCATGAAGCCCAGCACGCCCAGGCGGTAGTTGAGCGTGACCACCACCGCATTGGCGCTGCGCGCCAGGGCCGCGCCGTCGTAGATGGGGTCGGCGGTGTAGCCGGTGATGTTGCTGCCGCCGTGCACGAAGACGATCACGGGCAGCCCGGTGGTGGCGCTGGCCGGCCGCCACACATTGAGGAACAGGCAGTCCTCGCTGCCCACCGGCGTGTTCAGCGTCGCGCCGATCGTGGCGTCGAAACGGTTGTTGGCGCCCGGCCCGTAGAGGCGGCCGTTCTGCAGACAGGCCGCGCCGAACTGGGTGGTGTCGCGTGTGCCGCTCCAGGCCGCCACCGCCGCGGGCGCCTTCCAGCGCCGCGCGCCCACCGGCGGCTGGGCGAACGGAATGCCCTTCCAGGCGTAGGTGCCGTTGGAGGCCGCGTCGTTGCGGCCCTTGATCGTGCCCTGGGCGATCTGCCGGACCTCCGGCCCCGGGACGGGCGGCGTCTCGCCGGACCCGCCGCCGCCGCAGGCCATCAAAGTCAGGCAGGCTGCGCCCGCCACCCACCACCGTGTGTTGCTGCCCATGTCTTGTCTCCTGTGATTCTTTGAAGCGATAACCCGCTTGCGCCAGCGCCTGAAATCCTTTTGAATTCCAGCTTCCCGCCGATGCCCACCGTCCTCGGAAATTCTAGGAACGGGTGCCCGATACGCCGCTATCGCAACACGACCAATCGAGTGACTTCACGACGCCACCACCCCAGCCGAAGAAGCAGTTCCGCCCTCTGGGTCAAATGCCTCGCCGACATGTTTGCCTCCCGGGGCCTGGACGCGCCGCGCCTGCTGGCCGGCGCGCGCATCGACGACGCCCTGCTGCAGGACCCGGACGGGCGGGTCGAAGTCGATGACATCACCCGCCTGTGGGAACTGGCCGTCGCCTGGTCTGGCAACCCGGCCCTGGGCATGGACCGCGAGCTGCCGGCGCGGCATGTCAACTTCGACATGGTGGGTTACGTGATGCTGGCCAGCCCGACCCTCAAGGCCGGGCTGATCAACCTCTCGCGCTACTACGCCGTGATCTCGGACGCGATCACGCTCGACCTCGAACCCGACGGCAGCAACCACTGGATGGTGCTGGGCCTGATCGGCAACACCCGGCCGCTGCCGCGCCAGCGCCTGGAATACAGCCTGCTCACGGTGGCGCACGCTGTGCCGCTGGATCACGCGGCGCGACGTGCAGCCCCAGGCCGTGGAGTTCGTCGACCCCGAGCCGGCGGATGCCCGGCCCTATGTGGCGGCGTTCGGCTGCCCGGTGCGCTTCGGCCAGCCGCGCAACCGGCTGCTGCTGACCAACCGGGACCTGGAGATGCCGCTGCTCTCCAGCGACCCGGTGCTGTTCGACATGCACCAGCGCGTGATCGAGTCGCGCCTGGTGCGGCTGGGCCATGCCAGCACCGGCCAGCGCGTGACCGAGGAAATCATCCACCGCCTGCACCTCGGCGAGCCGCGCCGCGAAGACATCGCCAGCAGCCTGGCCATGGCCGACCGCACCCTGCAGCGCCGCCTGCGCGAGGAAGACACCAACTTCCAGCAGCTGCTGGACGACGCCCGGCGCGACCTGGCGCAGAAGTACCTGGCCGAAGACCGCTACACCCTGGGCTAGGTGGCCGACTTGCTGGGTTTTGCCGACCAGAGCAACTTCTTCCGCGCCAACAAGCGCTGGTTTGGCGTGTCGCCGGGGCAGTACCGCGCCCGCCTGGCCGAGAGCGAGCCGCTGGCCGCGTCGCTGAACGCGTCGGATTGACCCTGCGCCCCGCCATGTCGGCCCCGATGCGGACAATGGTGGACATGAACCGACCCGTCGACATGGCCGCCAGCCTGGCGCTTGGCCTGGCCTGGCACAACCGATTCGCCAGCCTGGGCGAAGCCTTCTACACCCTCAGAGCCCCCACCCCCCTGCCCTCGCCCCACTGGGTGGGCACGAGCCCGGCCGTGGCCGATCTGCTGGGCCTGGACCGGACCTGGCTGTCCTCACCCGCCGCGCTCGACGCCTTCACCGGCAACCTGCCCATCGCGGGCACACAGCCGCTGGCCAGCGTGTACAGCGGCCACCAGTTCGGCCAATGGGCCGGCCAGCTGGGCGACGGCCGCGCCATCCTGCTGGGCGAGGTGGACACGCCTGCCGGCCCGCAGGAGGTGCAGCTCAAGGGCGCCGGCCTCACGCCGTATTCGCGCATGGGCGACGGCCGCGCGGTGCTGCGCAGCTCGATTCGCGAGTTCCTCTGCAGCGAGGCCATGCACGCCCTGGGCATTCCCACCAGCCGCGCGCTGTGCGTCACGGGCTCGCCCGCGCCGGTGCGCCGCGAGGAGATCGAGACCGCCGCCGTGGTCACGCGTGTGGCGCCCAGCTTCATCCGCTTCGGCCACTTCGAGCACTTTTCGCACCACGGCCTGCACGGCGAGCTGCGCCAGCTGGCCGACTTCGTGATCGACCGCTTCTACCCCGCCTGCCGCGAAGCACCGGGCAGCCCCTACGCGGCCCTGCTGGAGGCCGTGAGCGCGCGCACCGCCGAAATGGTGGCGCAGTGGCAAGCCGTGGGCTTCTGCCACGGGGTGATGAACACCGACAACATGAGCATCCTGGGTCTGACCATCGACTACGGGCCGTTCCAGTTTCTCGACGCCTTCAACCCCGGCCACGTCTGCAACCACTCGGACACCGGCGGGCGCTACGCCTACAACCGCCAGCCCAACATCGCCTACTGGAACCTGTTCGCGCTGGGCCAGGCGCTGTTGCCGTTGATGGACGACCAGCAGCAGGCGTTGGACGCGCTGGAGCCCTACAAGGCGCTGATGCCGGCCGCGCTGCAGCGCCGCATGAACGCCAAGCTGGGCCTGGGCCGCGCGGAAGATGGCGACGCCGAGCTCACCGAATCGCTGATGAAGCTGATGGCGGCCGACGCGGTGGACTTCACCATCTTCTGGCGCCGCCTGAGCCACGCCGTGGCCGGCCCGCTCGACCCGGTGCGCGACCTGTTCCTGCAGCGCGAGGCCTTCGATGCCTGGGCCATTCGCTGGCAGGAGCGCCTGCGGACCGAGCCCGGTTTCGATGCCGCCGCCACGCAGGCCCTCATGCTGCGCACCAACCCGCAGGTGGTGCTGCGCAACCACCTCGGCGAAATCGCCATCCAGCGCGCCAAGCAGGGCGACTTCAGCGAGCTTGCCCGGTTGCAAAACGCGCTGGAGCACCCATTTGAGGAAGCCCCTGGCCAGGAAGACCTGGCGGCCTTCCCGCCCGACTGGGCCAGCCAGATCGAAATCAGTTGCTCGTCCTAGGAGACCTCCCGATGAACTTCCCCGTCCAGAAAACCGAAGCCGAATGGCGCGAGCTGCTGGCCGCCAAAGGCGCCGAGCCGCGCGCCTTCGACGTGACCCGCCATGCCCACACCGAACGCCCGTTCACCGGCAAGTTCGAGCAGGTCTGGGCCGACGGCAGCTACCACTGCATCTGCTGCGGCAACAAGCTGTTCGACGCCGACACCAAGTTCGACGCCGGCTGCGGCTGGCCCAGCTTCTCGCTGGCCGTGCCGGGCGCCATCACCGAGATCACCGACCGCAGCCACGGCATGGTGCGCGTGGAGACCGTGTGCAGCCAGTGCGGCGCGCACCTGGGCCACGTGTTCGAAGACGGCCCCTCCCCCACCGGCCTGCGCTATTGCATGAACTCCGCCTCGCTGGAGCACCAACCGAAGAAGGACACGCCATGAAAGCCCAGAACATTCTCGACACCATCGGCCGCACCCCGCACATCCGCGTGCAGCGCCTGTTCGGCGACGCGAGCCAGCAGGTCTGGATCAAGTCCGAGCGCAGCAACCCGGGCGGCTCCATCAAGGACCGCATCGCCCTGTCCATGGTGGAAGACGCCGAGCGCTCGGGCGCGCTCCAGCCCGGCGGCACCATCGTCGAGCCCACCTCGGGCAACACCGGCATCGGCCTGGCCATGGTCGCCGCCGTCAAGGGCTACAAGCTGATCCTGGTGATGCCCGACAGCATGTCGGTCGAGCGCCGCCGCCTGATGCTGGCCTACGGCGCCAGCTTCGACCTCACCCCGCGCGAGAAGGGCATGAAGGGCTCGATCGCGCGCGCCGAGGAGATCGTGGCCGCCACGCCGGGCGCGTGGATGCCGCAGCAGTTCAACAACCCGGCCAACGTGGACGTGCACGTGCGCACCACGGCCGAAGAGATCGCGGCCGACTTCCCCGACGGCATCGACGTGCTCATCACCGGCGTGGGCACGGGCGGCCACATCACGGGCGTGGCGCGCGTGCTCAAGGCGCGCTGGCCCCAGCTCAAGGTGTTCGCGGTGGAGCCGTCGGCCTCGCCCGTCATCTCCGGCGGCAACCCCTCGCCCCACCCCATCCAGGGCATCGGCGCGGGCTTCATCCCCAACAACCTCGACACCAGCCTGCTCGACGGCGTGATCCAGGTCGACGCCGAACCCGCGCGCGACATGGCGCGGCGCAGCGCACGCGAAGAAGGCATCCTGGTCGGCATTTCCTCGGGTGCCACCTTGGCGGCGATCGCGCAGAAGCTGCCCGAATTGCCGGCCAAGGCCGTGGTGCTCGGTTTCAACTACGACACCGGCGAGCGGTATCTCTCCATCGAAGGCTTCCTCCCGGCATGAAAAACCTCTCCGACATCCGCCTGTCCATGCTCGACCTGGTGGCCGTGCGCGAAGGCGGCACCGTGGCCGACGCGCTGGCCGTGGCCCTGCGCACCGCGCAGCACGCCGAGTCGCTCGGCTTCACGCGCTACTGGCTGGCCGAGCACCACAACATGAGCGGCATCGCCAGCTCGGCCACGGCCGTGCTGATCGGCCACATCGCGGGCGGCACGAAGCGCATGCGCATCGGCTCGGGCGGCGTCATGCTGCCCAACCACGCGCCGCTGGTGGTGGCCGAGGCCTTCGGCACCCTGGCAGAGCTCTACCCGGGCCGCATCGACCTCGGCCTGGGCCGCGCGCCCGGCACCGACCCGCACACCATGCGCGCGCTGCGGCGCGACCGCGTGGAGACCGAGGCCGACTTCCCGCGCGACGTGGCCGAGCTGCAGCACCTGCTGGGCCCCGCCTCGCCCGGCCAGCGGCTCATCGCCAACCCCGGTGCGGGCACCAACGTGCCGATCTGGCTGCTGGGTTCGAGCCTGTTTTCCGCGCAGCTGGCGGCCGAGCGCGGCCTGCCTTATGCGTTTGCCTCGCACTTCGCGCCGCGCCTGCTGCTGCAGGCGCTGGATGTCTACCGCACGCGCTTCCAGCCCTCGCCCACGCTGGCCGAGCCCTACGCCGTCGTGGGCGTGCCGCTGGTGGCCGCGCCCACCGACGAAGAGGCCGAGTACCTCGCGAGCAGCACCTACCAGCGCGTGCTGGGCATCCTCACCGGCAAGCGCGGCCAGCTGCCGCCACCGGTGAAGGGCTTCATGCAAGGCCTGCACGCGCAGGAACAGGCGGCGATCGCCGATTTCCTGGCCGCCGCCGTGATCGGCGGGCCCGAGACCGTGCGCGCGGGCCTGCAGTCGCTGGCCCAGGTGACCCAGGCCGACGAGTTCATGATCGTGAGCGACCTGTTCGACCCCGCGCTGCGCCTGCGCTCGCTGAGCATCGCCGCCGAGGCGATGGCCACGCAGCAGCCGGTCGCCGCCTCCGCTTGACCAGAGCACCCGCGGAACCGGCTTTGCCGGGCCGCTGGGTGCGCCCCCTCGAGGGGGGAGACGCCGAAGGCGGCGCAGGGGTGCTTCTCGTCTATACCCCGCCGCGCACCATCTGCATCACCTGACCTGCATCCAGGGTCGCGGCTTTTTGCTGGATCTGCGGCAGGTACTGCGCCTGCATCTGCTTGGCCGGGCCCAGCAGGTCCTGGAAGCTCTGCTTGAGCAGCTCGGTGCTCATCACACGCCCGCCCGCGTAGTAGCGCCGGGCCACCTGGCCCAGCGCGTAGGTGGTGGCGAACGAAAACGCCATGCCGGTGGCCGCGCCGCCCAGGCGGCCCACGGTGCGCCCGGCGGCCTTGCCGAGCAGGCCGCCGAGCAGCTTGCGGCCGAACTGCTCCAGGTACTGCGAGGTCAGGCCCACGCCCACCGCCGCGATGAACTCGCGGATGTGGCCCTGGTCCAGCTCCACGCCGTGCGCCTTGCCGATCGCGTAGACCATCTTCACCTGCAGCGGGATGATGGCGATCGAGGCCCAGGACTGCGGCAGCAGCTCCAGCGCGCCGTTGAGCAGCGCGTAGTTCAGGATGGACTTGTCGAGGTCCACGCCCGGCGCCACGCTGGCGGCGACCACCGGGGGCGCCACGGGCACGGCGACCGGCACCGCCTTCTCCGCCGCGTCCAGGACGGCATCCGCCTCGCGCTCGAAGGCGGCGGCCTCGCCCGCGTCCAGCTTCAGGCGGGCCTTGAGATCGCTCAGGAAAGCCGCCTCGGCCGGGCTTTGCCGTCCGTCGGCGTCGCACACACAGACCGCCATTTCGTAGGCGAGCTGCCGTTGCCCGGCGTCCGGCAGGCCGGCCACCGCATCGGCCAGCGACACGCGCTTGAGCAGCACGTCCTGGTACAGGCGCACCAGCACGGTGCCGCCCGATTCGTGCGGCAGCGATTCGGCCATGCGCCGGATCGCTTCGCGCTCGGCGTCGGCTTTGTTGCCGTCGGCGAACGCGGCCAGCAAGGCGATGGAGAGGATGGACTGCTGTTCCTGTGGGGTCATGCGCGCGAGGCTCCTGGAGAAAGGGTGAATCGGGACCGGGGACACGATAGAGAGCCTCTGCCGGGCCGCAAGTTCCGCTCGGCCGCCGCGCCCAAAGCCCCGCTTAAGGATGCGTCATATCCAAGCCCGATAATCGCCGCATGCGTTTTCTCATCGATTTTTTCCCCATCGGCCTTTTCGTCGTGGCCTACAAGATGGCCGACATCTACACCGCCACCGGTGTGCTGATGGCCGCCACCCTGGTCCAGACCGCCCTCATCTACGCGCTCGACCGCAAGCTGCAGACCCTGCACAAGGTCACGCTGGTGCTGGTGCTGGTGTTCGGTGCGCTCACGCTGTTCCTTCAGGACGAGCGCTTCATCAAATGGAAGCCCACCGTGCTGTACGCGAGCATGCGCGTCGTGCTGGCGGCCGCCCTGTGGATCTGGAAGAAGAATTTCCTGCAGATCCTGCTGGGCAGCCAGCTCAACCTCCCCACGAACGTGTGGGCCCGGCTCACCGTGGCCTGGGTCGGCTACTTCCTGTTCATGGCGGGCATCAACGCCTATGTGGCGGCCTACTACTCGACCGAAGACTGGGTGAACTTCAAGCTCTGGGGCTATGTGTTCCCGGTGGTCTTCATCGTGGGCCAGGGCCTGTACATCGCGCGTTACCTCAAGGACGACGACGCCGTGGAGAAGAAGCCATGAGCTCCCGCCCGGCCGCTCCGAAGGGGGCTCGCACCGCAGCCCGCAGGGTGGAGGTACTCCAATGAGCGACACCGCCGTGGTCCCCACCGCCGCCGCGATCGAGGCGCGCCTGCGCGAAGCCCTCACCCCCACCGTGCTCGAAGTGCTGGACGAAAGCGCGGCCCACGCCGGCCATGCGGGCGCCAATGGCCTGGGCTATGGCACGCATTTCCGTGTGCGCATCGGCGGGCCCGCGTTCGTTGGCCGCACGCGGGTGGCGCAGCACCGCCTTGTGTATGATGCGCTGCAAAAATTCACCGAGGCGGGGCTGCATGCCCTGGCCATCGAAATCAAGGCCTGAAGGCCGACCACACCCCATTCAGCCGCTACGTTCTGATACCTGATTGCTGAAACCCTGCCCCTGGCGGCGGCTCCAACCCCCTTTTATCCCGAGGAACACCATGAAATTCTCCCTGACGGCCCTCACCGCGGCTGCCCTCATCACGGCAGCGCCCTGGGCCCTGGCACAGAACGTGGCCATCGTCAACGGCAAGCCCGTTCCCACGGCGCGCCTGACGGTGCTGGAGCAGCAGATCGCCGCCTCCGGCCGCCCGGTGGACGACAACGTGCGCGCCCAGCTCAAGGAAGAAGTGGTGCTGCGCGAGGTCTTCATGCAGGAAGCGCAGAAGCGCGGCATCGCCGCCACCGAGGAATACAAGAACCAGATGGAACTGGCGCGCCAGACCATCATGATCCGAGCCCTCTTCACCGACTACCAGAAGAAGAACCCGGTGACCGACGTCGACGTCAAGGCCGAGTACGACAAGTTCGTGGCGGCCAACGGCGGCAAGGAATACCGCGCGCGCCACATCCTGGTGGAGAAGGAAGACGAAGCCAAGGCCATCATCGCCAGCCTCAAGAAGGGCGGCAAGTTCGAAGAGATCGCCAAGAAGCAGTCGAAGGACCCGGGATCCGGCGCCAACGGGGGTGACCTGGACTGGGCGGCCGCGGCCAGCTACGTGCCGGAGTTCTCCGAAGCCATGGTCAAGCTCGAAAAGGGCCAGCTGACGCAGGAGCCGGTGAAGACGCAGTTCGGCTGGCACATCATCCGCGTGGACGACGTGCGCACCGCCGAACTGCCCAAGCTGGAGGACATCAAGCCGCAGATCGAGCAGCAGATGCAGCAACAGAAGCTGGCCGAGTTCCAGAAGACGCTGCGCGAAAAGGCCAAGATCCAGTAAAGCGTTTCGCCTCTTACACGAAAAAGCGCGGCCGGTCCGCGCTTTTTTGTGCCCGGCGCTCGTCCGCTCAGCGCATCTGGGCGGCGACCCAGACCAGGCCCAGCAGCACCGGCTGGTGCAGCAGGTAATAAGACAGGCTCCAGCGCCCCAGCGTCACCAGGCCCCTTCGCACACCGGTGGCCGCCGCGTCGGCCGTGCCCAGCCAGTGCGGCCGGTGCCACAGGGCCCACTGGCCGGCCGCCATGCCCCACCACATCACGCCCAGCCAGGGCGCCAGCGGCACATAGTCTTCGGTGATCGGCTTGCGGTTGATCAGGCCCAGCCAGTTGAGGGCCGGGGTGTTGAGCACGTCCAGCGCCGGCCAGGTGGCGATGGCGTGTGGCGCCGCGAACTTGAACGCGATGACCAGCGCGCCCAGCCACCACAGCCAGGCGCCCCACCCCGCCGTGAGCCGCACGATGATCAGCATGGCCGCGATGCCGTGCAGCACGCCGAAGTAGATGAAGCTGTTCGGGAACATGGCCACCGAGCCCGCCGTGACAAGCAGCGCCGCCCCGGCCACCTGCAGCCAGCGCCGCCAGAAGCGCGCCCAGGTCTGCCCCTGGTGCAGGGCCACGGCCTGGGACAGGCCGGCGGTGAACAGGAACAGGCTGACGATGGCGGTGCGTTGCCCGGTCCAGACCGGGTCGCGGTAGAAGTCTTCGTTGATGAAGCCGAAGAAATCCAGGTCGAAGCAGAAATGGAACGCGGTCATCCACAGCATGGCCGCCGCGCGCAGCAGGTCGATGCGGTCCAGGCGCTGTGCCACGGCGGTGCTTTCAGGCGGCGGAAGCGCGGTGGATGCCCAGCAGCATCTCGGCCAGGGCCTGCGGTTCGCTCACCATCGGGTCGTGCCCGGTGGCCAACTCCAGCACCTGCCAGCCGGGTTCGCGGCGCACGCGCTCGCGCGCGGGAGCGATGGTGGCCAGCGCGGGCGAGGTGCAGTCGATGAAGGTGCGGGGCACGGCATTCACGAGCGCGGCGTCAAAATCCAGCGGTTGCTGGTAGAGCCGGTAAGGCTGGGGGGTCTGGCGGCGGTTCACCCAATCGCGGTCTGAACCCTCCAGCCCGAACAGCTTGGCGTCGGGCGGCGGAAAGCTCAGGCCGCCGCTGGGTTTCGCGGCATCGGCGCGGGCCTGTTTGGTTTCGGCCGAATGGTGGCTGCTCCAGCTGTCGCCGGGATACGGCACGGCCGCGTCCAGGTAGACCAGGTGCGCCAGGCAGCCGGGGCGCTCGCGCTGCAGGCGGTCGGCGACGCCGGTGACCACCACGCCCGCGTAGCTGTGGCCCACCAGCACGATGCGCTGCAGTTCCTCGGCCTCGACCAGGCCGAACACGTCCTGGATGTGGGTGTGCAGGTCCACGGCCAGGCTGAGCAGGTGGGCGCGTTCGCCCACGCCGGTGAGGGTGACGGCGTGCGCCTCCACGCCCGCGCCGCGCAGCAGCGGCAGCACGCGGCGCCAGCACCAGGCGCCGTGCCAGGCCCCGTGGACCAGCACGACAGCGGTTTTTGGGGTGTCGGGGCTTGGGGACATGGACGTTCTCCTGGACAATATCGGGCTGTTTTTCCTGGCCCGATTCTGCCCGCTCCACGACCGACCGCCATGCTGCCCCACCAGATTGAACTGCTCTCCCCCGCCCGCGACGCCGAGATCGGCATCGAGGCGGTGAACCACGGCGCCGATGCGATCTACATCGGCGGGCCCTCGTTCGGCGCGCGCACCAGCGCCGACAACCGCGTGCAGGACATCGCGCGCGTGGCCCGGCACGCGCACCGCTTCGGCAGCCGCGTCTACGTGACCATGAACACCATCCTGCGCGACGACGAGCTGGAGGGCGCGCGCAAGCTGGCCTGGCAGCTGTACGACGCGGGCGTGGACGCGCTGATCGTGCAGGACATGGGCCTGCTGGAGATCGACCTGCCCCCGATCCAGCTGCACGCGAGCACGCAGACCGACATCCGCACGCCCGAGAAGGCGCGTTTCCTGCAGGACGCGGGCCTGTCCAAGCTGGTGCTGGCGCGGGAACTCACGCTGCCGCAGATCGCCGCGATCCGTGACGTGCTGGATGCCGAGCGCTGCCAGATCGAGTTCTTCATCCACGGCGCGCTGTGTGTGGCCTACAGCGGCCAGTGCTACGTGAGCCATGCCCACACCGGGCGCAGCGCCAACCGCGGCGACTGCTCGCAGGCCTGCCGCCTGCCCTACGAGGTGAAGGACAGCCAGGGCCGCATCGTCGCGCACGACAAGCACGTGCTCTCGATGAAGGACAACAACCAGAGCGACAACCTGCGCGAGCTCATCGACGCGGGCGCGCGCAGCTTCAAGATCGAAGGCCGCTACAAGGACATGGGCTACGTCAAGAACATCACGGCGCACTACCGCCGCCTGTTCGATCAGATCCTGGACGAGCGGCCCGAGCTGGGCCGGGCCTCGAGCGGCCGCTGCACCTTCGGCTTCACCCCCGACCCCGGCCAGAACTTCAACCGCGAGTTCACCGACTACTTCGTGCAGGGCCGCCAGGAGGACATCGGTGCCTTCGACACGCCCAAGAACCCGGGCCGGCCCATCGGCTGGGTGAGCAAGGTCGGGCCCAACTTCGTCGAGATCGAAACCGACGACCCAGCCACCGTGGTGCACAACGGCGACGGCCTGTGTTACCTCGACCTGCACAAGGAACTGGTGGGCCTGCAGATCAACCGCGCCGAACCCACGGGCACGCCGGGCCAGTGGCGCGTGTTCCCCAAGGACGCGATGGAGGGCCTGCGCCACCTCAAGCGCGGCACGGTGGTCAACCGCAACCGCGACGTGGACTGGGTGCGCACGCTGGAGAAAAAATCGGCCGACCGCCGCATCGGCGTCTGGCTGCGGCTGGACGACACGGCCGAGGGCTTGACGCTCACCGCCACCGACGAAGACGGCCACTGCGCCGCTGCCACCCTGCCCGGCGCGCTGGAGCCGGCCAAGGACGCCGCCCAGGCCGAGGCCCGGCTGCGCGAAGGGCTCTCTCGCCTGGGTGAGACGGTGTTCGAGCCGATCGACGTGTCGCTGCAGCTCTCGCAACCCTGGTTCGTGCCGGCCTCGCTGCTCAACCCGCTGCGGCGCGACGCCATCGCCGCGCTGGAAGCCGCGCGCGCCTCGGCCTGGCAGCGCCTGCCCCGCGCCACCCCGGTGGAGCCACCGGTGAGCTACCCGGAAGACACCCTGACCTACCTGGCCAACGTGTTCAACCACAAGGCGCGCGACTTCTACGCGAAACACGGCGTGAAGGTGATCGCCTCGGCCTACGAGAGCCACGAGGAAGAAGGCGAAGTGAGCCTGATGATCACCAAACACTGCGTGCGCTTCTCGCTCAGCCTGTGCCCCAAGCAGGCCAAGGGCGTCACCGGTGTGCAGGGCACGATCCGCGCCGAGCCCATGAGCATCACGCACGGCAGCGAGAAACTCACGCTGCGCTTCGACTGCAAGCCCTGCGAGATGCACGTGGTCGGGCGCATCAAGCCCGCCGTGATGCAGGCCGTGCCGGCCAGCCCGCTGAAGTTCTACCGCACGCGGCCTGCCACGACCGCCTGAGGCACTCAGGCGGTCTTCGCGCCGCCGCGCAGGCGCTTGCCCAGGCTCACCAGGGCCAGCACCACCCCACCGGCGACCAGGCCCGCGAGCGCGCCCGCCAGGCTGGAAGCGAGCGAGCCGATCCAGCCCAGCGTGGCGGCGAAGGCCTCGATGCCATGGCCCAGCGCTGGGATGCCATGCACCAGGATGCCACCGCCGACCAGGAACATGGCGGCGGTGCCGACCACCGACAGCGTTTTCATCAGCCAGGGCGCGGCCGCGAGGATGCCGCGGCCCAGGGACTGTTTCCAGGCCGCGGCCTGCTGGTTGAGGTGCAGGCCCAGGTCGTCGAGCTTGACGATGCCCGCCACCAGGCCGTAGACGCCGATGGTCATGATCAGCGAGATGCCCACCAGCACGGCGATGCGCTGGCCCATGCCGACGGCGGCCACCGTGCCCAGGGTGATCACGATGATCTCGGCCGACAGGATGAAGTCGGTGCGCACCGCGCCCTTGATCTTCTGCTGCTCGAACGCCACCAGATCGACGCTTTCGTTGGCCGCGGCCTCCACCAGCGCTTCGCGGTTCGCCGCGTCTTCCGCCTGGTGCGGGCCGAAGGCGTGCCACAGCTTCTCGGCGCCCTCGAAGCACAGGAACAGGCCGCCGAGCATCAGCAGCGGCGTGATGGCCCAGGGGGCGATCACGCTGATGACCAGCGCGCTGGGCACCAGGATGGCCTTGTTGAGGAGCGAGCCCTTGGCCACGGCCCAGACCACGGGCAGCTCGCGGTCGGCCTTCACGCCGGTGACCTGCTGGGCGTTGAGCGCGAGGTCGTCGCCCAGCACGCCGGCGGTCTTCTTGGCCGCCAGCTGGGTCATGGCAGCCACGTCGTCCGCCACGGCCGCGCTCTTGCGCGCCGCCACCTTGGTCATCAGGGCCACATCGTCGAGGATGGTGGCGATGTCGTCGATCAGCGCGAGCAGGCTGGTTCCGGCCATGGGGCGGCCCTTTCAGGAGTGGGTGTTGTCGTGGGAGGGCCAGACGGGCGGAAACAGGGGATCGTCGAGCTCGGCGCCATCGGCCATGCGCTCGGCTAGGCCGGGAAACGGCGGCGAGGTGCGCCAGGGCCGGGGTGCATGGCGCGCGTCTTCGCCCAGGTAGCGGGCCGAGAACACGCGACGGCGCTGCCCCGGGCCCACGCCGCTGGAGGCGTGCAGCGCGAGCATGTGGAAGGCCACGCAGTCGCCGGGCTCGAGTGCCCAGGCCAACTGGCGGAAACGGTCGGGCTCGGCGTCGATGGCCGGCAGCTCGGCCAGCGTGCCTTCGGGGAACCAGCGGGCCTGCTGGTCGCGGAAGGTGCGCGGCATGTACCAGGTGCCGGCATGCGAGCCGGCCACGAAAACGCAGCGTGCTGGCCAGCGGCACCGGGTCCACGGGAATCCAGAAGCTCACGTTCTGGCGGCCACTGACGTTGTAGTACGGCTGGTCCTGGTGCCAGGGCGTGGGCTGGCGCGTGCCAGGCTCCTTGACCAGCAAATGATCGTGGTAGATCCGGGCCGTGCGGCTGTGCATGAGCTGGGTGGCGATGTGCGGCAGGGCCGAATCGCGCAGGATGCGCTGGTACGACGGGTTGTCCTGCCAGGTGCAGAAGTCCTCGACGAAACGGCCCGGGTCGTCGGGTTCGCTCGCCACCAGCGCCAGCGGGCTCAGATGCGCCAGGTTGTGCTCGATGCCGCGTTCGAGCAGGGCCAGTTCGTCGGCATTGAACACCCCGCGCAGCACCACGGCGCCGTCGGTGGCGAAATCGGTGGCGGTGCCCTCAGGCAGAAAGAGTTCTCGGGCCATGCGTCATCTCCCCTTGGCGGGTTTCTCCCGCTTGCGCCAGTAGGTGAAAGCGTCCTCGTGCACTTCGATGTCGAGCTCCGCCACGCGCGCCTGCAGGCGTTCCTGCACATCGGCCACGGCCTGGTTGTAAACCGCGGGCGCGATCTCCTCCAGGAAAAAGCCCAGCAGGCCACCGGCGGCGATGTTGCCGATGCGCTCGTCCATGTTCGCGTCGAAGTAACGCTGGATCGAGGCGATCGCCTCGTCGCGGGTGGCTTTGGGCAGTTCGATGGCGTGGGATGCGTCCGGTCAGCCGACCCACTTGCGCGCGTTGCGCCACAGGCGCATCCAGGCGCTGAAAGCGGCCGGGTCCTGGTCGGTCCAGCTCATCTGGATGTTGCGGAACACGCGCTCGGGGTGCGGCATCATGGCCGTGAAGCGGCCGTCGGCCGTGGTCACCGCCGTCAGGCCGCCCGGGCTGCCGTTGGGGTTGAACGGGTAGGCCTCGGTGGCCGCGCCGCCGTGGTCGGTGAAGCGCATCGCGGCGATGGCCTTGCTGGCGTCGCCCCGGTGGCGGAAGTTGGCGTAACCCTCGCCATGCGCCACCGCGATGGGCAGGCGGCTGCCGGCCATGCCCTGCAGGAACAGGCTGGGCGAGTCCAGCACCTCCACCAGGGACAGGCGCGCCTCGAAGCGCTCGCTCTGGTTGGTGGTGAAGCGCGGCCAGGCCTCGGCACCGGGAATGATGTCGGCCAGCTCGGCGAACATCTGGCAGCCATTGCACACGCCCAGGCCGAAGGTGTCGTCGCGGCCGAAGAAGGCCTGGAACTGCTCGGACAGACCGGGGTTGAAGGTGATGCTGCGCGCCCAGCCGATGCCCGCGCCCAGCGTGTCGCCGTAGCTGAAGCCGCCGCAGGCCACCACGCCCTTGAAGTCGGCCAGCTTCGCACGGCCGGTCTGCAGGTCGGTCATGTGCACGTCGAAGGCCTCGAAACCGGCCTGGGTGAAGGCGTAGGCCATCTCCACGTGCGAGTTCACGCCCTGCTCGCGCAGGATCGCGACCTTGGGCCGGGCCAGGTTGAGGTACGGCGCGGCCACGTTGTCGGTGGCGTCGAACGTCAGCTTCGTGTGCAGGCCGGCGTCGTCGGGCCGGCCGGCGGCCGCGTGTTCGGCATCGGCGCCCGCCGGGTTGTCGCGCTGCTGGTTGATCTTCCAGCTCACGCTGTCCCAGACCTGTTGCAGGTCGAACAGGCTGGCCGAGAACACGGCCTTGGTGTCGCGCCAGACCTGCAGCTGGCCCTTGCCGGCGTCCATGGTGGACGAGGCCGGGCGGGTCTTGCCGACGAAGTGGCTGTGTTTGGACAGGCCGTGCTCGCGCAGGGTCTGCATCACGGCGTTGCGGTCCTCGGTGCGCACCTGCAGCAGCACGCCCAGCTCTTCGCTGAACAAGGCCTTGAGCGTGAGTTCCTCGCGGCGCGCGCTGACCTGGCCGGCCCAGTTCTTGGCGTCGCCCATCTCGGCGCGGCTGTCGCTGATGCCATCGCCTTCGGTCACGAGCAGGTCCACGTTGAGCGCCACGCCCACGTGGCCGGCGAAGGCCATTTCGGCGGCCGCCGCCAGCAGGCCCCCGTCGCTGCGGTCGTGGTAGGCCAGGATCTGGCCCTGGGCCCGCAGCGCGTTCACCGCGTTGACCAGGCTCACCAGGTCCTGGGCGTCGTCCAGGTCGGGCACCTCGCCCCCGCCCTGCCCCAGCACCTGGGCCAGCACGCTGCCGCCCATGCGGTGGCGGCCCTTGCCGAGGTCGATCAGCACCAGCGTGGTGTCTTCGAGCGCATTGTTGAGTTGCGGCGTGAGCGTGCCGCGCACGTCGGCCAGCGTGGCGAAGGCGCTCACGATCAGGCTGACCGGCGAAGTCACTTTCTTCGTCTCGCCGCCTTCGCTCCATTGGGTGCGCATGGACAGGCTGTCCTTGCCCACCGGGATGGAAATGCCCAGCGCCGGGCAGAGTTCCAGGCCCACGGCCTTGACGGTCTCGTACAGCGCGGCGTCTTCGCCCGGTTCGCCGCAGGCGGCCATCCAGTTGGCGGAGAGCTTCACGCGCGGCAGCTCGATGGGCGCGGCCAGCAGGTTGGTGATGGCCTCGGCCACCGCCATGCGGCCCGACGCGGCGGCGTCGAGCGCGGCCAGCGGCGTGCGCTCGCCCATGCTCATGGCCTCGCCCGCGAAGCCCTTGTAGTCGGCCAGCGTCACGGCGCAGTCCGCCACCGGCACCTGCCAGGGGCCGACCATCTGGTCGCGGTGCGACAGGCCGCCCACGGTGCGGTCGCCGATGGTGATGAGGAAACGCTTGGAGGCCACAGTCGGGTGGCTGAGCACGTCGATCACGGCCTGCTGCAGGTTCACACCGGTGAGCGCCAGCGGGGCCGCCTGGCGCGCCACGCTTTTCACGTCGCGGTGCATCTTGGGCGGTTTGCCCAGCAGCACGTTCATCGGCATGTCCACAGGGCTCGGCGCGCCCTCATCGGCCAGCACCAGCTGGCGCTCTTCGGTCGCCACACCGATCACGGCGAACGGGCAGCGCTCGCGCTCGCAGAAGGCCTGGAACGTCGCCAGCGATTCGGGAGCGATCGCCAGCACGTAGCGCTCCTGGCTCTCGTTGCACCAGATTTCCTTGGGCGCCAGGCCGCTTTCTTCCAGCGGCACGGCACGCAGGTCGAAGCGCGCGCCCCGGCCGGCGTCGTTGGTGAGTTCGGGGAAGGCGTTGGAGAGGCCGCCCGCGCCCACGTCGTGGATCGCCAGGATGGGGTTGTTCTCGCCCTGCTGCCAGCAGTGGTTGATGACCTCCTGCGCGCGGCGCTCGATCTCGGGGTTGCCGCGCTGCACGGAGTCGAAGTCCAGCGAGGCGGCGTTGGTGCCGGTGCGATGGAACTGGCCGCGCTGCCGCCCATGCCGATCTTCATGCCCGGGCCGCCGAGCTGGATGAGCAGCGAGCCGGCCGGGAATTCGATCTTCTTCGTCTGGATGGCGTCGATCACGCCGACACCGCCGGCGATCATGATGGGCTTGTGGTAGCCGCGCTGCACGCCGTCCACCGCCAGCTCGTACTCGCGGAAGTAGCCCAGCAGGTTGGGCCGGCCGAACTCGTTGTTGAAGGCCGCGCCGCCCAGGGGGCCCTCGGTCATGATCTGCAGCGGGCTGGCGATGTGCTCGGGCTTGCCGCCCGGCTGGTCGGAGAGGCCGCCCCAGAGCTTGCCAACGGTGAAGCCGGTCAGGCCGGCCTTGGGCTTGGAACCCCGGCCGGTGGCGCCCTCGTCGCGGATTTCGCCGCCCGCGCCGGTGGAGGCGCCCGGGAACGGGGAAATGGCGGTCGGGTGGTTGTGGGTCTCCACCTTCATCAGCACGTGGTGCGTGGCGGTTTCGGCGGCGTAGGCCGGCGAGACGTCGCCGCCGGCGCGGGCCACGAAACGCTCGACCACGCTGCCTTCCATGATGGAGGCGTTGTCCGAGTAGGCCACCACGGTGTGCTGCGGCGCCTGCTGGTGGGTGTGGCGGATCATGCCGAACAGGCTCTTGTCCTGCGCCACGCCGTCGATGGTGAACTGCGCGTTGAAGATCTTGTGGCGGCAGTGCTCGCTGTTGGCCTGCGCGAACATCATCAGTTCGACGTCGGTCGGGTTGCGATTGAGGCCGTTGAAGGCGTTGACGAGGTAGTCGATCTCGTCGTCGGCCAGGGCCAGGCCCCAGTCGGCGTTGGCGCGCTCCAGCGCGGTGCGACCACCGCCGAGCACGTCCACCTGCTCCATGGGCGCGGGGTGCAGCTCGGTGAACAGGGCCTGGGCCTGGCTGCGGTCGAGCGAGACGTTTTCCGTCATGCGGTCGTGCAGCAGGTCGGCCACGGCGCGCAGCTGCTCTTCGGACAGGCTGGCCTTCTTGCCCAGCAGGCCGGACTTGAGGCCGACCCGGTACTCGACCAGGCGCTCCACCCGGTGCAGGCTCAGCCCGCAGTTGTGGGCGATGTCGGTCGCCTTGGAGGCCCAGGGCGAGACCGTCCCCAGGCGCGGCATCACCAGCAGGGCCGGCGCGCCGGCCGTTTCCAGCTGGGCGTGCGCCGGGGTGCCAGGTTCGCCGTAGGTCAGCAGCTCGCCCACGCGCTGCAGCGTGGCCGCGTCGGGCTCGCCGTCGAAGCTCGCCAGGTGCACGAAGCGGGCCGAAAGGCCGTTGATCTTGTCGGAAATGCCCGCGAGGCGGGGCAGGAGCTGCTGGACTTTGAAGTCGCTGACGGCGTTGCCGCCTTCAAAAAAGCGCAGGTGCAGGGACACGTTGGGAGCCTGAGGTGCGTTGACCCGCCGGCGGCAGGTGGAAAACCCGGAATTTTACCCGGCCGCCCCCATGGCCTTGCCTTGCCGAGGGCCCTCCAGACGGGGTCAGATGGGATAATCGCACCCCATGAGCATCACCTACAAAGACGAAGCCGGCATCGCGGGCATGCGCACGGCCTGCCGCCTGGCGTCCGAAGTGCTGGACTACCTCACGCCGCTGATCCAGCCGGGCATCACCACGCTGGAAATCGACCGCCTGGCGGCCGAGTACATGAAGCAGCAGGGCACCGTCTCGGCCACCATCGGCTACCAGCCCAGCGGCTACCCGCCCTACCCGGGCCACCTGTGCACGTCCATCAACCACGTGGTCTGCCACGGCATCCCGAACGAAAAACCGCTCAAGAAGGGCGACATCCTCAACGTCGACGTGACGGTGATCAAGGACGGCTGGTTCGGCGACAACAGCCGCATGTTCCTGATCGGCGGCGAGGCCGCCTGCTCGGTGCAGGCGCGCCGGCTCTGCCAGGTGACCTACGAGGCGATGTGGAAGGGCATCGTGATGGTGCGCCCCGGCATCCGCCTGGGCGACATCGGCCACGCGATCCAGACCTTTGCCGAGGGCAACGGTTTCTCGGTGGTGCGCGAGTTCTGCGGCCACGGCATCGGCCAGCGCTTCCACGAAGACCCGCAGGTGCTGCACTACGGCCGCCCCGGCACGCTGGACGAGCTCAAGCCCGGCATGACCTTCACCATCGAGCCCATGATCAACGCCGGCAAGCGCGACATCAAGGAAATGGGCGACGGCTGGACCATCGTCACGCGCGACCGCTCGCTCTCGGCCCAGTGGGAACACACCGTGCTGGTCACCGAGACCGGCTACGAGGTGCTCACCCTGTCGGCCGGCAGCCTGCCCGCGCCCGCCTTCGTGACACCGGCGCCCGCCCTTGCCTGAGGCCATGGCGCCCGCGCCGGTGCCCGCCGCGCCCGACCTCGGCACCCTGCGGCAGCAATACCGCACGGACAAGGCCGCCCTGCTCGACCAGCTGGGCGTGCAGGGCTCGTCCACCCGGGGCGTGCGCAAGGCGCTGCAGCAACTCTCCCGCCTGACCGACCAGACCCTGCGCGAGCTGTGGTCCCTGGCGGGCTTCGGGCCCGGTTTCTCGCTCATCGCCGTGGGCGGTTTCGGGCGCGGCGAGCTGTTTCCCCATTCCGACGTGGACGTGCTGGTGCTGCTGCCCGACGGCAGCCGGCCCGACGACGACGCCGCGCTCAAGGCCCGCCTGGAAGGCTTCATCGGCGCCTGCTGGGACCTGGGCCTGGAGATCGGCTCCAGCGTGCGCACCATCGCCGACTGCGTGGACGAGGCGGCGAAAGACGTGACGGTGCAGACCTCGCTGCTCGAATGCCGGCTCATCGCGGGCAGCAAGAACGCCTTTTCCACCCTGGTGAACCAGCTGGCCGAGGCCATGGACCCCAAGGCCTTCTTCGTGGCAAGACGCTGGAAATGCGCCAGCGCCACACCAAGTTCGAGAACACGCCCTACTCCCTGGAGCCCAACTGCAAGGAGTCGCCCGGTGGCCTGCGCGACCTGCAGATCATCCTGTGGGTGCGCAAGGCCGCCGGCCTGGGCCGCAGCTGGGACGAACTGGCCCGCAAGGGCCTGGCGCACGCCCCTGGAGGCGCGGCAGATCAAGGCCAACGAGGCCCTGCTGAGCCTGATCCGCGCGCGCCTGCACCTGCTGGCCCACCGCCGCGAAGACCGGCTGGTGTTCGACCTGCAGAACGCCGTGGCCGAGTCCTTCGGCTTCAAGGCCCAGGTGCCGGCCGGCATCGCCAGCAGCGCCAAGGGCACGCGCCGCGCCAGCGAGGCGCTGATGAAGCGCTACTACTGGGCGGCCAAGGCCGTGACCCAGCTGAACCAGATCCTGCTGCTCAACATCCAGGAGCGGCTGCAGAGTGACGTGGCCGGCGTGGACCGCCTGCGCCCGCTCAACGAACGTTTCTTCGACAAGGGCGGCATGCTCGAGGTGGCGAGCGACAACCTGTACGTGCAGCAGCCGCACGCCATCCTGGAAACCTTCCACCTCTACCAGACCACCGTGGGCATCAAGGGCCTGTCGGCGCGCACCCTGCGCGCGCTGTACAACGCCCGCCCGGTGATGAACGCGCGCTTTCGCGCCGACCCGGTCAACCGCGCGCAGTTCCTGCAGATCCTGAAGGAGCCCGAGGGCATCACGCACGCCATGCGGCTGATGAACCAGACTTCCGTGCTCGGGCGCTACCTCTGGGTGTTCCGTCACATCGTGGGGCAGATGCAGCACGACCTGTTCCACGTCTACACGGTGGACCAGCACATCCTGATGGTGCTGCGCAACGTGCGCCGCTTCTTCATCGCCGAGCACTCGCACGAGTACCCGTTCTGCTCGCAGCTCGCGGCCGGCTGGGACAAGCCCTGGATCCTCTACGTGGCGGCGCTGTTCCACGACATTGCCAAAGGCCGGGGCGGTGACCATTCCGACCTGGGCGCGCGCGACGTGCGCACCTTCTGCCACCAGCACGGCATCGACCGCGAAGACACGAAGCTGATCCAGTACCTGGTGGCCGAGCACCTCACCATGAGCCGCATGGCGCAGAAGGAGGATCTGAGCGACCCCGACGTGATCGCCGCCTTCGCCGGGCGCGTGGGCAACGAGCGTTACCTCACGGCGCTGTACCTGCTCACGGTGGCCGACATCCGGGGCACCAGCCCCAAGGTGTGGAACGCCTGGAAGGGCAAGCTGCTCGAAGACCTGTACCGCTACACCTTGCGCGCGCTGGGTGGCCGGGCGCCCGACCCCGGGGCGGTGATCGAAGGCCGCAAGCGCGAGGCGCTGTCCATGCTGGCCTTGCACGCCCTGCCCCACCAGGCGCACAAGGCGCTGTGGGACACGCTGGACGTGAGCTACTTCATGCGCCACCAGGCCGACGAGATCGCGTGGCACACGCGGGTGCTCTCTCGCCAGATCGCGCAGGCGGCGGCCAAGCCCGCGGCCAAGCTGGAAGAAGGGGCCGAGAAGCCGATTGACAAGTGCATCGTGCGCGCGCGCATCTCGCCCGAGGGTGAGGGCCTGCAGGTGCTGGTGTATGCGCCCGACCAGCCCGATTTGTTCGTGCGCATCTGCGGTTATTTCGACAGTTCGCACTTCAGCATCCTGGACGCGCGCGTGCACACCACGCTGACCGGCCATGCGCTGGACACCTTCCAGGTGGTGGCACCGACGATGTCGGAGCACTACCGCGAGCTGATCGCGATGGTGGAGAACAACCTGGCGCAGACGATCGACGAAC
The DNA here is from genome assembly GCF_042697355.1 of Hydrogenophaga sp. UC242_50. Lineage (NCBI taxonomy): Bacteria > Pseudomonadati > Pseudomonadota > Betaproteobacteria > Burkholderiales > Comamonadaceae > Hydrogenophaga > Hydrogenophaga sp. UC242_50. Next base: position 3,330,303 of record NZ_CP170553.1, on the reverse strand, counting down.
GCGGCCCCTTGCCCGCGCCGACCAAGGGCCGGCTTTCGCGCCGTGTGAAGAGTTTTCCGATCACGCCGCGGGTGGATCTGCGGCCGGACGAGAAGGCGCAGCGCTGGCTGCTGTCGGTCTCGGCGAGTGACCGCGCTGGGCTGCTTTATGGCATCACGCGGGTGCTGGCGCGCTACGACATCAACGTGCAGCTCGCCAAGGTGACCACCCTGGGGGAACGGGTGGAAGATACCTTCCTGATCAGTGGCGCGCAGTTGCAGATGAACAAGCGGCAGATCGAGATCGAGACGGAGCTTCTGGAGACGCTTGAGGGCTGACTTGGTTGGCGGCCCGCGAGGGCGGGTGCCCTGCTCCGCGGGTGTCCCCCGGCGGCTGGTGCCGCCTCCTCCTTTACCCCGCTGCGCAGAACACCCACCCTCGCGGGCTTGGAAGTGCTCTTGGCACACCACCGACCATGGGCCAACCCGTCGGCAGGATCAGGGGGGACGGCGGTGCGTTCAGCGCAGCGAAGTAAAGGAGGAGAGGCGGCGAAGCCGACTCGGGGGACATTCGCGGAGCTGAGCGCACCGCCGTCCCCCTGATCCCCCAACGGACTAGGCGCGAAGGGTCCCCGTCTCCACAGGGTCATGCCCATCGGCCGCCGGCTTGCGCCGGAACAAGCCGGCGAACCACAGCGACACATCGTCCACGATGGTGAACACCGCCGGAATCACCAACAGGCTCAGGAAGGTCGAGGTGATCAGGCCGCCGATCACCGCCACCGCCATCGGTGAACGGAAGCTGCCATCGGCCGCGCCCCAGCCAATCGCGATCGGCAACATGCCCGCGCCCATGGCAATGGTCGTCATCACGATCGGCCGGGCCCGCTTGTGGCAGGCGTCCAGGATCGCGTCGAGCCGGCTCAACCCGTGCTCGCGCCGCGCCTCGATCGCGTACTCCACCAGCAGGATCGAGTTCTTCGTCGCCACCCCCATCAGCATGATCAGACCGATCAGCGAAGGCATGGAAAAACTCTTGTTCGCCAGCAGAAGCGCCACGAAAGCCCCACCCAGCGACAACGGCAGCGCCGCCAGGATGGTCACCGGGTGCAGGAACGCCTTGAACAGCAGCACCAGCACGATGTAGATGCACAACACGCCGGTCAGCATCGCCAGGCCGAAGCTGGCGAACAGCTCGCCCTGCACTTCCGCGTCGCCGATCTCCAGCACCGACACTCCCGGTGGCAGGTTGCGCAGGCTGGGCAGCTTTTCCACCGCCATCTTCATGTCGCCCAGCGCGATGCCCGCGAGCTCCACCTCGAAGTTGATGTTGCGCGCGCGGTCGTAGCGGTCGATCACCGCCGGCCCGCCGCCGAAGTCGAGCTGGGCCACCTGCCCCAGCATCACCGGGCCCTTGCTGCCGGGCACCGCGAGGCGGTTGAGCACCTCGAGGTCGTGCCGCGCGCCCACGTCCAGCTTGACCACGATGGGGATCTGCCGCTCGGGCAGGTTCATCTTGGGCAAGGCGTTGTCGTAGTCGCCCACGGTGGCGATGCGCAGCGTTTCGGCGATGGCCGAGCTCGTGACGCCGAGTTCGGCGGCGCGCGCGAGGTCGGGCGTGACGATGATTTCCGTGCGCACCAGCGCGGCCGTGGACTGGATGCTGCCCACCCCCTGGATGGTGCGCAGGTCGCGCTCGATGGCGCGCGCCGCGGTGCTCAGCGCATGGGCATCGCTGCCGGTGAGCGTGAGGATGTATTTCTCGCCCGAGCCGCCCAGGCCCACCTTGCTGCGCACGCCCGGCAGGTTCGACATCGCCTCGCGCAGCTGGTTTTCAATGCCCTGCTTGCGCGGCCGTTCGCCGCGCGGGTCGAGCTGGATGGTCAGCGCGGCCTTGCGCGACTCGGCCGCGCCCTGCGGCGCGAACGGGTCGGTGCCGGCCGTGCCCGAGCCGATGGTGGTGTAGACCGAGCGCACGTGCGGCACCGCCGCCACCAGCACCCGCGCGCGCTCGGCCGTGGCGATGGTCTGTTCCAGCGTCGCGCCGGGAGACAGCTCCAGGAACACCTGGGTCTGCGAGTTGTCGTCGGGCGGGATGAAGCCCTGCGGCAGCAGCGGGATCAGCAGCAGCGAGCCGACGAAGAACAGGCCCGCGCCGATGCTGGTGATCCAGCGGTGGCGGATGCACCAGCGCGCCCAGTTCTGGTAGGTGTTGAGCCAGCCGGGCTCCTCCTGGTTGTTGACCCAGCGCCAGGCCGCGGCGGTGACGGGGTTGGACGCCGCCCAGCGCGGCATCTCCCGGGACACGAAGGGCTTGAGGATGTAGGCCGCCATCATCGGCGTGAGCGCGCGCGCCACCACCAGCGAGGCGAACACCGCGAGCGCGGCGGTCCAGCCGAACTGCTTGAAGAACTTGCCCGGAATGCCCGCCATGAAGGCCGTGGGCAGGAACACCGCGATCAGGGTGAAGGTGGTGGCGATCACCGCCAGGCCGATCTCGTCGGCCGCCTCCATCGCGGCCTGGTACGGTGACTTGCCCATGCGCATGTGGCGCACGATGTTCTCCACCTCCACGATGGCGTCGTCCACCAGAATGCCGATCACCAGCGAGAGCGCCAGCAGCGTCACCACGTTGATGGTGAAGCCCATGTAGTACATGCCGATGAAGGCCGGGATGGCCGACAGCGGCAGGGCCACGGCCGAGACGATGGTGGCGCGGATGTCGCGCAGGAAGAGCCACACCACCAGCACGGCGAGCAAGGCGCCCTCGTAGAGCAGCGTCATGGAGGCGTCGAACTCTTCTTTCACCGGCGTCACGAAGTCGAACGATTCGGTGATCTTCAGGTCGGGCCGCGCCGTCTGCAGGTCCTTGAGGCGCGCGCGCACCCCGTCGCCCACCTCGATCTCGCTCGCGCCCCGGCTGCGCGCGACCTCGAAGCCCACCACCGGCTTGCCGTCCAGGAAGGCGGCGGCGGTCGGTTCGGCCACGGTGTCGCGCACCTCGGCGATCTGGTCCAGGCGGATGCGGCGGCCATCGCTGAGCGCGATTTCCATCTTCGACAGCGCCTCGGCCGAGGCCAGTTGCGACAAGGTGCGCAGCGGCTGCTGGCTGCCGCCCAAATCCACCCGGCCGCCCGCGCTCTCGATCTGCACGCGCGCCAGCTGGCGCGACACGTCGGTGGCGGTGGTGCCCAGCGACTGCAGCTTGAGCGGGTCGAGCAGCACCTGCACCTCGCGGTCCACGCCACCGACGCGGCTGACAGCGCCCACGCCGGTCACCGACAGCAGCTGCTTGGACACGTCGTTGTCAACGAACCAGGACAGGGCCTCGGCGTCCATCTTGTCGGAGGACACCGTGTAGGCCAGCACCGCGCCGCCGGCCAGCTCCACCTTGTTGACGATGGGATCGCGCAGGTCGGTGGGCAGCTCGCTGCGCACCTTGCGCACCGCCGAGCGCACGTCGTCCAGCGCTTCCTGGGTGTTCTTCTCGATGCGGAACTCGACCGTGAGCGAGACCGTGCCGTCCTGCACCTTGGTGTAGATGTGCTTGAGGCCCTGCAGCGAGGCCAGGCTGTTTTCGATGATGCGGGCGACGTCGTTTTCGAGCTGGTTGGGCGAGGCGCCCGGCAGCGCCGCCACCACGGTGATGGTGGGCAGGTCCAGGTCGGGGAAGTTCTGCACCTTCATCTGCTTGAAGGAGAACAGGCCCGCCAGCGTGAGCATGACGAACAGCATCGCCGCCGGGATGGGGTTCTTGATGGACCAGGCGGAGACGTTCATGGCCGCGCCCTCACTGAACGACCTTGACCAGGTCGGCTTCGTTCAGGAAGCCCGCACCCTGCACCGCCACCGCCTCGTCCGCCTTGAGGCCTTCGAGCACCTCGACGCGCTCCTCCACCCGCCGCCCGGTCTGCACCTTGCGCTGGTTGGCCTTGCTCTGCGCGTCGACCACGAACACGTAGTTGCTGCCGTCGCGCACCACGATGGCCTGGCTGGGCACGGTGAGCGCCTCGCTCTGCCCGAGGTCGAAGCTGCCCTTGGCGAAGGTGCCGGCCTTGAGTTCGGCGTGGCGCGGCAGGTCCACGAAGACCAGGATGTTGCGCGTCTGCGGGTCGGCGCTGGGCGCGATGGCGCGCACCTGGCCGTTGATCTCCAGGCCGGTGGCCCCCGTGACCTGCACCTTCTGGCCGACGCGGATGCGGCCCACCTCGTTGGGCGTGACCTCGCCGCGCCATTCCATGCGGCTCTGGCGCACCATGCGGAACAGCTCCTGACCGGCGCCCACCACCGCGCCTACGGTGGCGGTGCGCGCGGAGATCACGCCGTCGTCGGGCGCGAGCACGCGCGTGTTGCCCAGTCGCACCTCGGTCGCGCCGAAGGCGGCCTTGGCGGCCTCGAACTGCGCGCGGGCCACCCGTTCCTGCGTGAGGTACTGCGCCACCTGCGATTTCGACAGCGCACCGGTGTCCTGGATCGAGCGCGCGCGGTCGGCGTCGGCCTTGGCGTTCTCGAAGCTGGCCTCGGCCTGCGCCAGGCTGGCCTGGCTCTGCAGGCTGTCGGCCTTGGTGGTTTCGTTGGCGAACACGGCCAGCACCTGGCCCTTGCGCACCACGTCGCCCACGTTCACGTTCACCGAGGCCAGGCGCAGGCCGTTGACCTCGGCACCCACGCTGGCTTCCTGCCAGGCCGTGATGTTGCCGTTGGCCTGCAGGCGGATCGGCAGGTTGCCGCGCGTGGGCTTGGCCACGGTGACGGTGAGCGAGGGCCTTGGTGCGGCTTCGGCGGCGGGCGTGGGCGCGTCGGCGTTGCCCGGCTTCTTGATGAAGACCCAGAACACGCCCAGAAGGACGACGGCCAGGGCGATGGCCAGCCAGAGCCAGCGTTTGCGCGATTGCGGAGGAACGGCGTTCATGATGGGTCTTTGAGAGCGTCGGGGTTGTTCACGGGGTCGAAGCCGCCACCGAGGGCGACGTACAACTGGATCCAGGCGTTGATGCGTTCCTGCTGCAGGGCCACGGCGCTGCTGTCGGCCGCGAGCTTGAGGCGGCGCGCCTCTTCCAGCTCGTTCAGGCTGGCCAGGCCCACGCGGTAGCGCGCCTCGGTGGCCTGGAAGGACTGGCCGTAGCCGGCCACGGCGGTGTCGGTGGAGGCCACGCGCTCGCGCAGGCTGGAGATGCTCACCAGCGCCTGCTCCACCTCGGCCACGGCCTGGCGCAAGGTGCCGGCGTAGGCGATGGCGGCGGCTTCGTAGCGCGCCTGGGCGCTGTCGGTGTTGGCGCGCAGGGCATCGCGCCCGAGCAGCGGCATGCTCAGCGTGAGCGGGCCGACCGACCAGGTGTTGAAGGTGCCCTCGGTGCCGCCGCCCGAAAAGCGGTTGCGCAGCAGGCTGCCCGAGAGCGACAGGCTGGGCAGCAAGGCGGCGCGGGCCACGCCCACATCTTCGCTCGCCGCCACGAGGTCGCGCTGGGCGCGGTACACGTCGGGGCGCTGGCGGATCACCTCGGCCGGCACGGCGTTCACCGACAGCAACTGGTCCATGCGCGGGGATTGCAGCAGTGCCTGCAGGTCGGGCGCGGCGGTCAGCCGCTGCCGCACGTCGGGCTCGGGCACGCCGGTGAGCGCGGTGAGCGACTTCACCTGGCGCTCGCAGACTTCGTCCTGTTGCCGGAAGCGCGCGGAGCCCTCGGCACCGCTGGCGCGCGCCAGCGCGGCCACGGCCGGCGCCGTGAGGCCGGCGCGTTCGGAGACCGCGTTGTTCTCGGCTGTCACGGCGCGCGAGTCGCGGTCGCGCGCGGCCACCGCCAGTTGCTCGCGGCACAGGCGCTGGGCGAAGTACAGCTGCGCGAGTTCCGAGGCCACCAGCACGCGGGCCTGGTGCCAGCCGGCGCCGGCCGCTTCCTGTTGCGCCTCGGCGCTGCCCCGGCGGGCCTCGTTGCCGCCCCACAGGTCGATCGCCCATGAGGCCTGCAGGCCGGCATTCAACGAGGTGCCCAGCGGCTGGGTCGGATCGGTGCGGCCGCGGCTGGCGTTCGCCACCGCGTTGAGCTGCGGGCCGGTCTCGGCCTCCACACCCAGGCGTGCCGCGCGGGCGGCGAACACCTGTGCGCGTGCCGATGCGGCGGAAGGGCTTTGGGCCTGCGCGCGCGCCACCCAGTCGGTCAGCACCGGGTCATCGAACCGGCTCCACCAGGCGGTGAGCTGTTCGGTGCTGCCCTGGTGTGCCAGCGGCGGTGCGTACCAGGTGGACGGCAAGTCCACCGGCACAGTGGCGGGCGGCTTGGTCACGCTGCAGGCGCTCAGTACGGCCGCGCTGGCCGCCACGACAAGCATTCGCTTCATGGAAAGGGAGTCCCTGTTCGGTTGTTATGCCGGGGACTGACTCTAGTCGATTTCGCTGACTGGATATTTCAATACGTTTCAACTGCGGCGCGGTTTGTAACAGCCGTTTGGAGGCGGTTTTTCAGTCGTCTTCGGCGGCCGCCAGACCGGGGAACAGCACCTCGGTGAAGCCGAAGCGGCGGAAGTCGCGCACCCGCATCGGGTACAGCGTGCCCCAGAGGTGGTCGCATTCGTGCTGCACCACGCGGGCGTGAAAGCCTTCGGCTTCGCGGTCGATCGAACGGCCCTGCACGTCAAAGCCCTGGTAGCGGATGCGCCGCCAGCGCGGCACCACGCCACGCATGCCCGGCACCGACAGGCAACCTTCCCAGTCTTCCTCCTCTTCGTCCCCCAGCGGCGTGATCACGGGGTTGATCAGCACCGTGCGCGGCACCGGCGGCGCATCGGGGTAGCGGGGGTTGGGCAGGCCGCTGCCGAACAGCGCCACCTGCAGATCAACCCCGATCTGCGGCGCGGCCAGGCCGGCGCCGTGGGCCGCGGCCATGGTGTCCTGCAGGTCGACCACGAGCTGGTGCAGCTCGGGGGTGTCGAACGAGGTGACGGGCTGGGCGTGCCGCAGCAGGCGCGGATCCCCCCATTTTGAGGATGGTCTGGATGCTCATGTCGCTCCGATGTGGAATTGGAAGTGGGAATGGGTGATGCCGCTGCCGTGTCAAAAGTCGCGGGACATTGGGATTTCTGCCGCTCGTTCAAATTTGACCAATTGGAAAATCATTCTATGGAAATTGAAATGAAAGACAGATTGCCCTGTTGAATAAAGTTTGCATTTCCCGTTGCAATACAGCTTTCCCTTCGTCAAAGGGCCCCATGCCGTCCGGATGCAGCGAGATTGAGCCGCTCTTTCTGAGCAAGTAAACCCTGCTGCGAATTGCAACAACAGTCTCTAGACTGGTCGCGGGAGTCAGCCATTTCGCACCGGATGTCCGCACCGGGAATTAATTCCGAGGCAAGGTGAAACAAATTAATGTTGTTTCCCGACCCGTCGATGAATTGCTGGCAACCGCCCCCGGAATTGGCCGGGGGTGTCTGCACTTGCTTTATTTTTTACCAGGAGGATATCCATGAAAAGGATTATCGATCGTTCCCACGGCCCGGCTCGGGCCGGCTTGACCGTGCTCGCTGCGGCCCTGCTGGTCCTTGGCGGGTGCTCTGGCACGGGTTCACTCAACACCGCCGGCGACGGCGCGGCCGTTTCCTCGGGCGGAGGCTCGGGTGGTGGTGGTGGTGGCGGCAATGGCGGTGGGGGAAGCGGTGGTGGCACCAGCAGCTCCCCGCTGGCCGCGGTCGTGCGCGAGCAAGGCAACACGGTCACCGACCTGGGCCAGGCCGTCTCCGGCCTGGGCGGCACGGTGTCCAACGTGGTCAAACCCCTGGTGGGCGGTGCCTCGGCGCAAGGCGTGGATGGCGTGGTCGGCCACACCGGCGGCGTGGTCAGCGCCTTGGGTTCGGCGGTGCGCAAACGGCGTCGGCCAGATCGGCAAGGTCGACAACCCCCTGGGCGTCACCGCGGCCGGCCTGGGCGGCGCGGTGGATCAGGCGGGCAACGCGGTGTCCAGCGCGGGTGACGTCGTCACCGGCCTGGGCCAGAACCCGGCCACTTCGGCCCTGCGTCCGGTGACCAACGTCGCGGGCCAGGCCGTGGATCAGGCCGGCCAGGTGGTCAGCCGCGTGGGGCAGGGTCTGGAAACGCAGTTGGGCACGGGCCCGGCCAACCAGTTGCTGGGCGGCGCCAGCAAGGTGGTGGAGACGGTGGTGAACACCGGCGTGGGCGCCACGCAGACCGTGGGCAAGGCCACGGGCCTGGGTCCCGTGGTGGACCGCGTCATCGACCCCGTTTCAGCGGCCGTGGGCCAGGCGGGCGGGAAGCTCGCAGGCAGCAACACGCCGCTCACCCGGGATGTGGGCGAGGTCCTCGGCGACACCTCGCGCACGCTCGGCCACACGGGTGACCTGGTGAGCGGGCCCGCCAACGGCGGCGCCGTCAGCCCGGTCGAACAGGTGGGCCGCGCGATCAACACCGCGATCGTGCCCATCACCACCGGTGTGACGCAAGTGGCGACCCGGGTGAACGATGCCACCGGCGTCGGCACACCCGTCGGCAACCTGCTGGTGACCACCGGCGGCGCGGTGCAACAGCTGGGTGTGGGTGTGCAGGGCAACGGCAGCCAACCCGTGGTCAACAGCCTGGGTGAGGTGGTCAACCAGACCGGCGGCCTGGTCGCCCACATCGGCGGCGCCGTGGGCGGCACCACGGGCGGTGGCGGCGGCGCGGGGGGCGTGCTGGCACCCGTCGTCGGTGCCGTGAGCGGCCTGACCGGCGGCGCCGTCGGCGGCGGCAGCACGGGCGGTGCGGTCAACGTGCTCGCGCCCGTGGTCAACACCGTCGGCGCGCTGACCGGAGGCATCACCGCCACCGTGGGTGGCGGCGCCGCTGCCGGCGGTGGAACCACCACCCCGCTGACGACCACCCTGACCAACACCCTCGGTGGCATCACCGGTGGCCTGACCGGCGCGCTGCGCCGCTGACGCACGGAGGGCGGGAGCACATGCCAAGCCAGTTCACGCGACCACTGCTGCTGGCGGGGGCCGCCTGGTGGGTGCGCACGGGTGCGGGGGCGCAAGCCCTCGCCCCGGTCGGCAGCCCGCTGGACACCCTGCCCCGCCCCGCGCTGCCCACGCAGCCGGGCGCGGATGTGCGGGTGGACGTGGATGTGCAGGCCCCCGCCCCACCAGGCGCCGAGGTGTTGAACGCGCGGCTCACACCGCGCAAGTTCGACATCGAGGGCGTGCAGTCGATTCCCTTCGAGACGGTGGCCGCGCTGTTCGCGCCGCTGGCCGGGCAGTCGGTCACGGTGGGCGACATCGTGGCGCGCGCCCAGCAGGCGACCACGCTGTACCAGCAGCGCGGCTACGCGCTCTCGTTCTTCTTCGTGCCCAAGCAGGACTTCCAGCACGGCGTGGTGCGCGTGGTGGCCGTGGAAGGCCATGTGCAGACGGTGCGCATCGAAGGCCACCCCGGCAAGGCCGAGGCCCGGTTGCGCGAGATCGCCGAGCACATCCGCCATGAGAAGCCGCTGCGCACGGCCACTTTCGAACACTTCACCGCCCTGCTCGGCCGCCTGCCGGGCATGGGCATCCAGGCGCAGGTGCAACTGCCCACGAGCACCGACGGGGCCAGCACACTGGTCATCCAGGCGAACCAGAAGCCCTATGACGTCGCCGTGGGCCTGGAGACGCGCAAGCCGAATCCGCGCGCCGTGGTCACCGGCGTGCTGAACGATCCCCTCGTGGCCGGCAGCCAGCTCGGTGTCTCCACCCTGTTGTCCACGGCGGACAACGACCGGTACAACGCCCTGCACTACGAGCAAGTCCTCGGCAGCCGGGGATGGTCGGTCAGAGGGTCGCTTTCGCATTACCGGGGCGATCCCGACGAGCAACTCGGGGTGAGCAACCCGCTGCAGCGAAGAACCGAGGTCGAGCGGGCCGAACTCACGGCCAGCCTGCCGTTGAAACTGTCACGGGAAACCAGCTGGGTGGCCAGCACCGGGCTGTACGGCGTGAACACGCGCGACAGCCTCGCCAACCCCGCCAACGGCGCACAGCTGACCGACGACACCCAGGTGCGCGCCGTGTTCGGCCAGTTGAGCTACACCGCGCAGAAGCCCAACGACAGCGTGCAGCTCAACCTGCGGCTGACCCATGGCCTCTCGGGCCTCGGCGCCGACGCGGGCATCACCAGCAACGTGCCCGGGCTCTCAGGCCCCAGCGCGGTGAAGCTGGACTTCGCGCGCCTGCAGGCCGAGGCCAGCCACCAGCACCGCTTCGCCAACCGCTTCGGCACCGCGGTGTCCTTCGCCATGCAATACAGCCCGCACAACCTGCCCAGCAGCGAGAAGCTGTCCTTCGGCGGCAACCGTTTCGCGCGCGGCTACGGCGCCGGTGAAGCGGTGGGCGACTCGGGTTGGGGTCTGGGCCTGGAGCTCAACCGCGTGTTCGCGGTCGATGGCACCTGGTTGCGGCAGTGGCAACCCTACGTGCTGCTGGAGGCCGCCCGTGTGTACGCCCGCCTGGCGACGCCGGCACCTGCGCAGCTGAGTTCGGTCAGCCTGGGCCTGAGGCTGACCAACCACCGGCAGTACAACCTCGATCTGGCCGTGTCGAAGCCGACCGGGGACATGCCGCTGGAGAACACGCAGCGCCACTGGCGCGCGAACCTCACGCTGAGCTACCGGCTGGGCGAGTGAAGCGTCAGGCCTCGGTGCCCAGCATCGCCAGCATGGCCGCTTCGTCGATCACCGCCACGCCCAGCGTCTGCGCTTTCTCCAGCTTGCTGCCGGCTTCGGTGCCGGCCACCACGTAGTCGGTCTTCTTGCTCACCGAGCCGGCCACCTTGGCGCCCGCGGCTTCGAGCAGGTCCTTGGCCTGGTCTCGGCTGAGCGTGGGGAAGGTGCCGGTGAGCACGAAGGTCTTGCCGGCCAGGGGTTGCGGCGCGCGCGCGGCGGGCTCGCCCTCTTCCCAGCTCAGGCCGCAGGCGCGCAGCTGCTCCACCACTTCGCGGTTGTGCGGCTGTTCGAAGAAGGTGTGGATGCTCTGCGCCACCACCGGGCCCACGTCGTTGACCTCCGAGAGGGCTTCGACGCTGGCGTCCATGATGCGGTCGAGCTGGCCGAAGTGGCGCGCCAGTTCCTTGGCCGTGGCCTCGCCCACGTGGCGGATGCCCAGGCCGAAGAGGAAACGCGGCAGCGTGGTGCGCTTGGATTTCTCGAGCGCGGCCACGATGTTGTTGGCGGACTTCTCGGCCATGCGGTCCAGCCCGGCCAGGGCGGTGAAACCGAGTTTGTAGAGATCGGGCAGCGTCTTGATCAGGCCACTGTCGACCAGTTGCTCCACCAGCTTGTCGCCCAGGCCCTCGATCTCGACGGCCCGGCGGTGCGCGAAGTGCAGGATGGCCTCTTTGCGCTGCGCGGCACAGAACAGGCCCCCGGTGCAGCGGTGGTCGGCCTCGCCCTCTTCCCGCACCGCGTCGCTGCCGCACACCGGGCATTGGGCGGGCATGGTGAACGGCGGAGGATCGCCGACGCGCTTGTCGGTCAGCACCGAGACGACCTCGGGAATCACATCGCCCGCGCGGCGCACGATCACCGTGTCGCCCACGCGCACGTCCTTGCGGCGCGCCTCCATCTCGTTGTGCAAGGTGGCGTTCGTCACCGTGACACCACCCACGAACACGGGTGCCAGCTTCGCCACCGGCGTGAGCTTGCCGGTGCGGCCGACCTGCACGTCGATGGCCTGGACGGTGGTCAATTGTTCTTGCGCCGGGTACTTGTGCGCCACGGCCCAGCGCGGCTCGCGCGTGACAAAGCCCATCTGCTTCTGCCGCGCCAGGGAATCGACCTTGTAGACCACGCCGTCGATGTCGAACGGCAGCGTGTCGCGCAGTTCGCCGATGCGGCGGTGAAAGGCCACGAGCTCATCGGCACCGCGGCAGCGCGTGGTCTGTTCGGCGACCGGGAACCCCCAGGCCTTCAGGCGCATGAGCCAGTCGTACTGCGTCGCAGGCGGCTCGGCATCGCCCAGCACCTCGCCCCAGGAATAGGCGAAGAAGCTCAGGGGACGGTCGCGCGTGATCTTCGAGTCGAGTTGCCGCACGGCCCCGGCGGCGGCGTTGCGCGGATTGACGAAGGTCTTCTCGCCCTTCGCGCCACTGGCGATCTTCTCGCGCTGGCGTTCGTTGAGCCGCTCGAACTGGTCGCGGCGCATGTACACCTCGCCACGCACCTCGAGCACCTCCGGCACGCCCTCGGGCAGGCGCAGCGGGATCTGCCCGATGGTGCGCACGTTGTGGGTCACGTCCTCGCCGGTCTCGCCGTCACCGCGCGTGGCGGCCCGCACCAGCACGCCCTGCTCGTAGCGCAGGCTCATGGCCAGCCCGTCGAACTTCAGTTCGGCCAGGTAGTCGACGGGTGGATCGGTTTCGCTCAGCTTGAGCTCGCGCCGCACGCGCGCGTCGAAGGCCACCGCGCCCGTGGCTTCGGTGTCGGTCTCGGTGCGGATACTGAGCATCGGCACCGCGTGGCGCACGGGCACCAGTTCCTTCAGGATCGCACCGCCCACGCGCTGGGTCGGCGAGTCGGGCATGAGCAGTTCGGGGTGCGCGGCCTCGATGGCCTGCAGCTCGCGGAACAGCCTGTCGTACTCGGCGTCGGGGATCTCCGGTTCGTCGAGCGTGTAGTAGCGGTGGGCGTGGTGGTGCAGTTGCGCGCGCAATTCGGCGGCGCGCGCGGCCGGCGACGGCGGCTCGGCAAACAGGTCAGCGGTCATTTAGGAGAAGAGTCGGCGCGCCTGCGGGGAACCGGCGGACAGGTCGCGGCTGTCGAGCGCGTCGTACAGGCTTTCGAGGTCGGCACCGATGCGGTCCATGGTGTCGGTGGACAGCGGCTGGCCGCCGTCGTCGGTGACGACGCCTTCCATGGCCTCGGCCAGCGCCGTGGCGGCCTGGCGCATGCGCACAAAGGGTTGTTCGCTGCGCGGCACGTGCGTGACTTCGAGCGAGAGCGCGATCTCGCGCAGGGCGGTCTGTTCGGGGTCTTCGGCCATGGCGGCCTGCGGGTCGAACATGAGGCTGAGGATCGGTGCCTGGCCGCTCTGGCTGCCCGAGAGCACCATGCGCCCGGGCAGGGCCCCCGCGACGAAGCCGAGCTTGGACGCGTGCTGCGCGACATAGCCCGGGCTCCAGGCAGTGCGGCGCGCGCGCAGCGTGAAGCCCAGCTGGGCATCGTGCCCACTGGCGAAGGCATCCAGCTCGCGGGCCCGGGCCACCTCGGCGCGCATGTCGGGGAAATCGGGCGAGGCGCCGACCGCGTCGGCGAAGGCCTGGGCCTTCACCACGAATTCGGAGAACTCGATGTCGTTGAGCGGCCCCGAGCGGTTGCGCCAGTTGCACGCCGGCCTGCAGCGCGCGGTAGCGCTGGCCCAGGCGGGGGCTTTCCCATTCGCCGGTGGTCTCGCTCTGGCCTTCCACGGCAAACGGTTTGCTGCCCACGCGCCGCGTGCCCGGCAGAGCCGCCAGCAAGGCGTCGCCAGAGACCTCGTGCTCCAGCAGCAGCGGCGCGATGATGTCGATCAGCGCGTCCAGGCCCGGGCGCTTCTCGAGCGGCTGGGTCATCAGGGGGTTGAGGCTCACCGCCGCGGCCGCTTGCGCGATCGCCGCCGGATCGGGCGGCGCGGGGGCACCTGGCATGTCGCCGAGCACCGGGTCGATGCGCTGGATCTCGTGCTCGGAGAGGTCGGCCGGCGTGTAAGGCAGGGTCTCGTCGCCAGCCACTTCGTCGCGCGGCGCCTCGCTGCGTTCGCGGGCCGTGCGCGGCGCGCTGCGGCTGGTCGTCCAGGCGTTGTAGGCCACCAGGCCCGCCAGTACGAGACCGCCCATGATCGCCAGACCGATTTGCAATGTGCTCATGGTGTGGAGTGTGATCAGGTGGGTTCGAGCATGCCGGCGGCCGATTCCATGTCCACCGCCACGATGCGGGAGACGCCCTGCTCCTGCATGGTCACGCCGATCAACTGCTCGGCCATTTCCATGGCGATCTTGTTGTGGCTGATGAACAGGAACTGGGTTTCCTTGGCCATGGCGGTCACCAGTTTCGCATAGCGTTCGGTGTTGGCGTCGTCCAGCGGCGCGTCCACCTCGTCCAGCAGACAGAACGGCGCGGGGTTGAGCTGGAAGATGGCGAACACCAGCGCGATGGCGGTCAGCGCCTTCTCGCCGCCCGAGAGCAGGTGGATGGTCTGGTTCTTCTTGCCGGGCGGCTGCGCCATCACCTGCACGCCGGCATCGAGGATCTCCTCACCGGTCATCACCAGCCTGGCGTTGCCGCCCCCGAACAGCTCGGGGAACATTCGGCCGAAGTGGCCGTTGACGGTCTCGAAGGTGCTGCCCAGCAGTTCGCGGGTTTCGTTGTCGATCTTCTTGATCGCGTCTTCCAGCGTGTTCATGGCCTCGACCAGGTCGGCCGATTGCGCGTCGAGGAAGGTCTTGCGCTCGCGCGCCGCGGTGAGTTCATCGAGCGCGGCGAGGTTGACCGCGCCGAGCGACTGGATCTCGCGGTGCAGGCGGTCGATCTCGCCCTGCAGGCCAGCGAGCCGCACATTGCCTTCGGTGATGCTTTGCGCCACCGCCGCCAGATCGGCCTGGGCCTCTTCGAGCAACTGGCTGTACTGCTCCACGCCCAGGCGGGCGGCCTGCTCCTTGAGCTGGAAATCGGTGATGCGGTTGCGCAGCGGTTCGAGTTCGCGTTCCAGCTGCAGGCGGCGCTCGTCGCTGGCGCGCAGCTTGGCGGTAAGTTCGTCGTACTGGCTGCGCAGCGCCCCCAGGGCCTGCTCGCGCTCCAGCTTCATCGCCAGGGCGTTCTGCAGACCGGCCTGGGCCGCCGCGTCGTTCAGCCGGGCGAGTTCGTCGCTGGCGCGCTGCTGCTCGTCCGCCAGCGATTTTTCCTGGGTGGCCGCGGTTTCCATGGCGCGCTGCAGCTCGCTCTGGCGCGCCTGCAGACTGCGCAGCGCGAAGACGGCTTCCTGCGCGGTGCGCTCCAGCGAGCGCTGCTGCTCGCGCGCCTGGTTCAGCGCGCGCTCGGCTTCGATCACCTTGTCGTCGAACTGTGCGTGGCGCTCCTGGCTGTCGGCCAGCTGCATGTCCAGCTCTTCGAAGCGGGCCTCGGCCGTCACGCGGCGCTCCTGCAGCTCGTCGAGCTGGGCGTCCACTTCGGCCAGGTCGGCGCCGATCTGCTCGCTGCGCGCGCGGGTCTGTTCGGCCAGCTGTGTCAGGCGCAGGGCTTCCACCTGCAGCTCGTGCGCTCGGCTGCGCGACTCGGCGGCGTCGCGGCGCGCGCTCACCAGGCGCTGCGAAGCGTCGGTGTAGGCCGCCTCGGCGCGGATCAGGGATGAGCGCGCCTGCTCGGCGATCAGCACCTGGGCCTTGAGCTGCTTGTCGATGTTCTCGATTTCCTGGGCCCGCGCCAGCAGGCCGGCCTGCTCGCTGTCGGGCGCGTAGAAGCTCACGCTGTGCGCCGTGACGGCGTGGCCGCTGGCGACGAAGATCAACTCGCCGGCCTGCAGCTGCGCGCGCTGGGCCAGCGCCTCTTCCAGGCTGGACGCCGTCAGGCAGCCGTGCAGCCACTCGGCCAACAGCGCCTGTTGGCCGGCGTCGTTCAGGCGCAGCCATTGCACCAGGGGTTTGAGGCCGGTGGCGCTGCTGCTCGCGGCCGCACCAGGCGGTGGGCTGTAGAAGGCCAGCTTGGCCGGTGGCGCGTCGTTGCCGAAGGCGCGCACCATGTCCAGGCGAGACACCTCCAGCGCACTCAGGCGTTCGCGCAGCGCGGCTTCCAGGGCGTTTTCCCAGCCGGTTTCGATGTGGATGCGGCTCCACAAACCCTGCAGGCTGTCCAGGCCGTGCTTGGCCAGCCAGGGCTTCAACTTGCCGTCGGTCTTGACCTTGTCCTGCAGCGCCTTGAGCGCCTCCATGCGGGCCGACAGGTCGGCCTGCTTCGCGGACTCCTGGTTCACCGCCTGCTGCGCGGCGCGGCGCGCCTCGTCGAGCTGGGGCACGCTGTCCTGCAGCTCGTGCAGCACGGCGTCGTTGAGTTCGGCGGTCTCCTGCGCGCTGCGCCAGCTGGGTCTGGGCACTGAGCAGGCGCGCCTCGTCGGGCGCGGCCAGGGCATTGCGGTCGGCCACCAGGCGCTCGCGGCGCTGGTTGAGCGTGCGGCTCTGTTCTTCGACGTTGCGCTGCTCGGCGGCCAGCACCTGGATCTGCTGCTGCACCTGCGTGACGCTGGCGCGCTGCTCGTTGGCCCGGGTCTGGGCCTGGCGCAGGTGGTCTTCCAGCGCGGGCAAGGCGCCCGACTGCTCTTCGCCCTGCGCGGCCAGCACGATCGACTGGTCCTCGGCCTGCACCATGGACTCGGCGAGCTGCTCCAGCTCCACCGCCGCGTCCTGGCTGCGCGTGGCCCAGGAGCCCATCTGTTCTTTCAGCTGCACCAGGCGCTGTTCGACGCGCTGGCGACCCTCGACCACGAAGCGGATCTCGGCCTCGAGCTTGCCGACCTCGGCACTGGCCTCGTACAGCTTGCCCTGGGCCTGGTTCACCTGGTCACCGGCCGCGTAATGGGCCTGGCGGATGGTTTCGAGCTCGGATTCGATGCGGCGCAGGTCGGCGGTGCGCGATTCGAGGTCGTTGACCGCCTGGGCGGCATCGGTCTTCACCTTGACCTGGTCCGACTCGGCCTCGCTGCGCTTGAGGAACCACAGCTGCTGCTGCTTGAGCGTGGCGCTGGCCTGCAGGTGGTTGTAGCGCGCGGCCACCTCGGCCTGTTTCTCCAGCTTGTCGAGGTTGGCGTTGAGCTCGCGCAGGATGTCTTCCACCCGCGTGAGGTTTTCGCGCGTGTCGGCCAGGCGGTGCGCGGTCTCGCGGCGGCGTTCCTTGTACTTGGAAACCCCGGCGGCTTCCTCCAGGAACAGGCGCAATTCTTCGGGCTTGCTCTCGATGATGCGGCTGATGGTGCCTTGGCCAATGATGGCGTAGGCGCGCGGGCCCAGGCCGGTGCCCAGGAACACGTCCTGCACGTCGCGGCGGCGCACCGGCTGGTTGTTGATGTAGTAGCTGCTGGTGCCGTCGCGCGTGAGCACGCGCTTGACCGCGATCTCGCCGAACTGGCCCCACTGGCCGCCCGCACGGTGGTCGCTGTTGTCGAACACCAGTTCGACGCTGGAACGGCTGGCGGGCTTGCGCGAGGTCGTGCCGTTGAAGATCACGTCCTGCATGGATTCGCCGCGCAGCTCGGAGGCCTTGGACTCGCCCAGCACCCAGCGCACCGCGTCCATGATGTTGGACTTGCCGCAGCCGTTGGGCCCGACCACACCCACGAGCTGGCCCGGGAGCATGAAGTTGGTGGGTTCGGCGAAGGACTTGAAGCCGGAGAGCTTGATCGAGTTGAGACGCACGCTGGGAGGCCCCCTGGCATAGCCAAGTGTTTGATTTCAAAGGCATTTCCTCCATCGCAGGCGCGATGGAGGGGTGGCTGATGATACCGTGCATGCGCCCCGGGGTACGGTACGGTGCACCCTTTGCGCCAAGCCCGATAATCGTCGGCCATGAACCCCTTGCTCTCGCGCCTGCAGCCCTACCCCTTCGAGCGGCTGCGCAAGCTCTTTGCCGACATCACCCCCAACCCCGCCCTGCGCCCCATCAGCCTGGGCATCGGCGAGCCCAAGCACGCCGCGCCCGATTTCCTGAAACAGGCCCTGGCCGCCTCGCTCGACACCGGATTGAGCAGCTACCCCGCCACGGCGGGCACGCCGGCGCTGCGCGAGGCCTGTGCCGCCTGGGTGCAGCGGCGCTACGGCGTGGCGCTGGACGCGGCCACCCAGGTGCTGCCCGTCAATGGCTCGCGCGAGGCGCTGTTCGCGTTCGCGCAGACCGTGATCGACCCGACGCGCCCGGGCGCCACCGTGGTGATGCCCAACCCGTTCTATCAAATCTACGAAGGCGCGGCCTTCCTGGGCGGTGCCGAGCCGCACTACGTGGCCTGCGACCCCGCGCGCAACTTCGCGGCCGACTGGGACAGCGTGCCCGAGGCGGTCTGGGCGCGCACGCAACTGCTGTTCGTGTGCTCGCCCGGCAACCCCGCTGGGGCCGTGATGCCGCTGGACGAATGGCAGCGCCTGTTCGAGCTGAGCGACCGCCACGGCTTCGTGATCGCCTCCGACGAGTGCTACAGCGAGATCTACTTCCGCGACGACGCCCCGCTGGGCGGCCTGGAAGCCGCGCAACGCCTGGGCCGCACCGACTTCCGCCGCCTGATGATGTTCACCAGCCTGTCCAAGCGCAGCAACGTGCCGGGCCTGCGCAGCGGCTTCGTGGCGGGCGACGCCTCGCTGATCAAGCCCTTCCTGCTCTACCGCACCTACCACGGTGGCGCCATGAGCCCGGTGGTGCAGGCGGCCAGCGTGGCGGCCTGGGGCGATGAAGACCACGTCGTGGACAACCGGCGCCAGTACCGCGAGAAATTCGCCCAGGTCACGCCGCTGCTGGCCCAGGTGCTCGACGTGGCCCTGCCCGACGCCTCCTTTTACCTGTGGGCCGCCGTGCCAGCCTCGTTTGCCGACGCCGCGGCCGGCCTCAGCGCCGACGAGGCTTTCGCCCGCGAGCTGCTGGCTCAATACAATGTGACGGTGCTGCCCGGCAGCTACCTGGCCCGCGAGGTCGGCGGCGTGAACCCGGGCACCGGCCGCGTGCGCATGGCCCTGGTGGCCGAACCCGCCGAATGCCTGGAAGCCGCCGGGCGCATCCAGGCCTTCCTGTCGCGCCGCGCCTGACGCGGCGCCCTCCCGCTTTCTCTCCTTTTCTTCACCCTTGCTCCTCTGAGACCATGACCCAACAACTGCAAACCCTGATCGACAACGCCTGGGACAACCGTGCCGAACTCTCCCCCGCCTCCGCTCCCAAGGAAGTGGTGGACGCGGTGGAGCATGTGATCTCCGAGCTCAACAACGGCAAGCTGCGCGTGCGCACGCGCGAAGGCGTGGGCCAGTGGACGGTGCACCAGTGGATCAAGAAGGCCGTGCTGCTCTCCTTCCGCCTGAAGGACAACGAAGTCATGCGCGCCGGCGACCTCGGCTTCTTCGACAAGGTCAAGACCAAGTTCGCCCACCTGAGCGAAGCCGAGATGAAGGCCACCGGCGTGCGTGTGGTGCCGCCGGCCGTGGCCCGCCGCGGCAGCTACATCGCCAAGGGCGCGATCCTCATGCCCAGCTACGTGAACATCGGCGCCTACGTGGACGAGAACACCATGGTCGACACCTGGGCCACGGTGGGCTCCTGCGCGCAGATCGGCAAGAACGTGCACCTCTCGGGCGGCGTGGGCATCGGCGGCGTGCTGGAGCCGCTGCAGGCCGGCCCCACCATCATCGAAGACAACTGCTTCATCGGCGCCCGCTCCGAAGTCGTCGAAGGCGTGGTGATCGAGGAGAACTCGGTCATCTCCATGGGCGTGTACATCGGCCAGAGCACCCCGATCTACGACCGCGCCACGGGCGAGGTGAGCTACGGCCGCGTGCCGGCCGGCTCGGTCGTGATCAGCGGCAACCTGCCCAAGGACGGCGGCAAGTACAGCCTGTACGCGGCGATCATCGTCAAGCGCGTGGATGCGCAGACCCGCGCCAAGACCAGCCTGAACGACCTCCTGCGCGATTGAGGCGGCAGCGGCGGCCCGGAGCAACCCACAGGGAGATGGCATGAGCAGCGGAACGATGGAGCGCATCCTGCGCCTGATGGCCGACAAGAAGGCCTCGGACGTGTACCTGACGGCGCACGCGCCGGCCATGATCAAGATCAACGGCCAGACCATCCCCGTCAACAGCCAGGTGCTGCCGCCGGAGGCGCCGCGCAACCTGCTGGCCGAGATCGTGCCGCCCACCCGCATGGAAGAGCTGCAGGAAACCGGCGAGCTCAACATGGCCGTGCCGCTGGAGAACCTGGGCAACTTCCGCGTCAGCGCGTTCCGCCAGCGCGGCCACGTCGCGGTGGTGATCCGCTTCGTGTCGAGCGAGATCCCCCCGCTGGACTCGCTCAACGTGGCGCCGGTGCTGGCCGATCTCATCATGGAAAAACGCGGGCTCATGCTCATGGTCGGCGCCACCGGCGCGGGCAAGAGCACCACGCTGGCGGCCATGATCGACCACCGCAACGAGCGCGCCACGGGCCACATCCTGACGATCGAAGACCCGATCGAATACGTCTACCGCAACAAGAAGTCGGTGGTGAACCAGCGCGAGATCGGGCCTGACACCGCCTCGCTCCAGGTCGCCCTGAAGAACGCCTTGCGCCAGGCGCCGGACGTGATCCTGATCGGCGAGATCCGCGACCGCGAGACCATGTCGGCCGCCATTTCCTACGCGCAGTCAGGCCACCTGTGCCTGGCGACGCTGCACGCCAGCAACAGCTACCAGGCGCTCAACCGCATCCTGAGCTTCTACCCGGTCGAGGTGCGCCCCACGTTGTTGGGCGACCTGGCCGCCGCGCTGCGTGCCATCGTCTCGCAACGCCTGCTGCGCACCCACACCGGTGGGCGCGTGCCGGCGACGGAGGTGATGCTCAACACCTCGCTGATTGCCGACCTGATCCAGAAGGCCGACTTTTCGGGTGTGCGCGAAGCCATGGAGAAGTCGCTGGCCGAAGGCTCGCAAAGCTTCGAGCAGGACCTGGCCCGCCTGATCAACGATGGCCTGGTCGCGCGCAACGAGGGCCTGGCCCACGCCGATTCGCCCAACAACCTGCTCTGGCGCCTGCAGAACGACTTCAACGCCACCAAGGCGAGCGAAGCCGCGCAGGCCAGCGAAGAGGACGGGGGCGACAGCGCCACCTTCACCGAGTTCACGCTCGACGTCAAATTCTGATCCGATGACCGATACCCTGCGCCTGACCGAAGCCCTGATCGCCTGCCCCTCCGTCACCCCCCGCGACGAAGGTTGCCAGGCGCTGATCGGCGCGCGGCTGGCGCGGCTGGGCTTCGCGTGCGAGACCATCGAGAGCGGCCCGGCCGACTTTCGTGTGACCAACCTCTGGGCCCGCCTGGGCCAGGGCCGGCGGCCCACCCTGGTGTTCGCCGGCCACACCGACGTGGTGCCCACCGGCCCGCTGACCGCCTGGGCCAGCGACCCCTTCGTGCCCAGCCACCGCGACGGCAAGCTGTTCGGCCGGGGCACGGCCGACATGAAGACCTCGCTGGCGGCCATGGTTGTGGCCTGCGAAGAGTTCGTGGCCGCGAACCCGGCGCCCGCCATCGACGTGGCCTTCCTGCTCACCAGCGACGAGGAAGGCCCGGCGCTGGACGGCACGGTGATCGTCTGCAATGCCCTCCAACAGCGCGGCGAGCGGCTGGACTGGTGCATCGTGGGTGAGCCGACCTCGGTCGAGCGCACCGGCGACATGATCAAGAACGGGCGCCGCGGGACCATGAGCGGCAAGCTCACCGTCAAGGGCATCCAGGGCCACATCGCCTACCCCCACCTGGCGAAGAACCCGATCCACCTCGCCGCCCCCGCGCTGGCCGAACTCGCGGCCACCGTGTGGGACGGTGGCAATGAATTCTTCCCGCCCACCAGCTGGCAGATCAGCAACATCCATGGCGGCACCGGCGCGAGCAATGTGATCCCGGGCACGGTGGTGATCGATTTCAATTTCCGTTTCTCCACCGAGTCCACGCCCGAGGGCCTTCAGCAGCGGGTCGGCGAGCTGCTGCAGCGCCACGGCCTGCAGCCCGGCGCCGACTTCGACCTCGACTGGACGCTCGGAGGCCGGCCCTTCCTCACGCCACCGGGCACGCTGGTCGATGCGGTGCGCGCGGCCATCCACGACGAGGTCGGCGTGCGCACCACGCTGTCCACCACCGGCGGCACCAGCGATGGCCGCTTCATCGCGCAGGTCTGCCCGCAGGTGATCGAGCTGGGCCCGCCCAATGCCACCATCCACAAGATCGACGAGCACGTGGCCGTGGCCGACATCGAACCGCTCAAGAACATCTACCGCCGCACGCTGGAGCATCTCGACGCCCAGGCCCGTGCGCCTGCTTGAGCCCACCGTGAACCTGAACGAACTCCTCATCCAAGCCCGTCAACGCCTGGAGGCCGCGCAGCTGGCCTATGGCCATGGCACGACCAACGCCCAGGACGAGGCCGCCTGGCTGGTGCTCTGGCAACTCGGCCTGCCGCTGGACAGCGACCTGGAAACCCTGGCCAGGCGCCGCGTGACGGCCGAAGAACAATCCGCCGTGCTGGCCCTGATCCAGCGCCGCATCGACACGCGCGAACCCGCGGCCTACCTCACCGGCGAGGCCTGGCTGCAGGGCGTGCCGTTCTACGTGGACCGGCGGGCCATCGTGCCACGCAGCTTCATCGCCGAACTGCTGGCCGAAGGGTCGATCGACCCCTGGCTGGACGAGCGGTCCCGCGATGTGCTCGACCTGTGCACCGGCAACGGCAGCCTGGCCGTGCTCGCCGCCATGGCCTACCCCGATGTGCGCGTCACCGGCGCCGACATTTCGCCCGATGCGCTGGCCGTGGCCCGCATCAACGTCGATCGGCATGGGCTGCAGCACCGCATCCGGCTGGTCGAGTCCGATGGGCTGGCCGCCTGCCGCGGCCCCTGGGACCTGATCCTGTGCAACCCACCCTACGTGAGCGCGCAGAGCATCGCCACGCTGCCGCCCGAGTACCTGGCCGAGCCCGGTCTGGCGCTCGACGGCAACACGGCCGGCAGCCGCGACGGCATGGACTTCGTGCGCGCCCTGCTGCGCGGCGCGGCCCGCTGCCTGAAACCCGACGGTGTGCTGGTGCTTGAGATCGGCAACGAACGCGAGCACTTCGAAGCGGCCTTCCCTCAGCTCGAAGCCATCTGGCTCGAAACCAGCGCAGGCGACGACCAGGTCCTGCTGCTCACCCTTGAATCCCTTTTGGCGCTGCCCATCTCGCAGGCGCCCGCTCCATGATCACTTTGAAGAATGTTGTCCTTCGCCGCGGGGCGAAGGTCTTGCTCGATGGCGCCTCCTGCACCATCAACCCGGGAGAAAAAGTCGGCCTGGTGGGCCGCAACGGCGCCGGCAAGTCCAGCCTGTTCCGCCTGCTCGATGGCACGCTGCACGAAGACAAGGGGGACTTCGTACGTGCCCCCGCAATGGCGCATGGCGCAGGTCGCGCAGGACATGCCCGAGACCGACATGTCCGCCACGCAGTTCGTCATCGAAGGCGACTCCACGCTGCTGAAAGCCCAGCAGGAAGTGACTGCCGCCGAAGACAGCGGTGACGGCGAGCGCATGGCCCACGCCTACATGGCCTTGCACGATGCCGGCGCGCACGACGCGCCCGCGCGCGCGCAGGCCCTGATCCTCGGCCTGGGTTTTCGCACCGACGAACTCGAGCGCCCGGTCGACAGCTTCTCCGGCGGCTGGCGCATGCGCCTGCAGCTCGCGCGCGCCCTCATGTGCCCCAGCGAGCTGCTGCTGCTCGACGAACCCACCAACCACCTGGACCTCGATGCCCTGGTCTGGCTCGAAGCCTGGCTCAAGCGCTACGACGGCACCCTGCTCGTGATCAGCCACGACCGCGAGTTCCTCGACGCCATCACCAACGTCACCGTGCACATCGAGCGCGCGCTGCTCAACCGCTATGGCGGCAACTACAGCCGCTTCGAGGACATGCGCGCCGAGCAGATGGCGCTGCAGGCCACGTCGTACGCGCGCCAGCAGGAGAAGATGGCCCACCTGCAGAAGTTCATCGACCGCTTCAAGGCCAAGGCCAGCAAGGCCAAGCAGGCGCAGAGCCGGGTCAAGGCGCTGGAGCGCATGGAGAAGATCGGGCCGGTGCTGGCCGAGGCCGACTTCAACTTCGAGTTCAGCGAACCGCAGAACCTGCCCAACCCCATGCTGGCCATGGAAGGCGTCACCTTCGGCTACCCGCCGCGCGAGCCCGGCGGCGAGCCGGTGGCCATCGTGCGCGGCATCAGCCGCTCGGTGCTGGCCGGCCAGCGCATCGGCATCCTGGGCGCCAACGGCCAGGGCAAGTCCACGGTGGTCAAGACCATCGCCCGCGATCTGCAGGCGCTGGCGGGCCAGATCACCGAAGGCAAGGGCCTCAACATCGGCTACTTCGCCCAGCAGGAACTCGACGTGCTGCGCCCCGCCGACACCCCGCTGGAGCACATGATCCGCCTGGTGCGCGACTGCACCGCGCAAGGGCGCCTGAGCGGACAGCCCACGCGCGAGCAGGACCTGCGCAGCTTCCTGGGCAACTTCAACTTCACGGGCGACCAGGTCAAGCAGAGCGTGGGCAGCATGAGCGGCGGCGAGAAGGCGCGGCTGGTGCTGTGCATGATCGTCTGGCAGCGCCCCAACCTGCTGCTGCTCGACGAGCCCACCAACCACCTGGACCTGGCCACACGCGAAGCCCTGTCCGTGGCGCTCAATGAGTTCGAAGGCACCGTCATGCTGGTCAGCCACGATCGTGCCCTGCTGCGCGCCGTGTGCGACGAGTTCTGGCTGGTCTCGCGCGGAGGCATCGAACCCTTCGATGGCGACCTCGACGACTACCAGCGCTACCTGCTCGACGTCGCCAAACAATCGCGCGAGGCGCAACGCCAGGAGCAGCGTGGGCAGTCGCGCAGCCCCGCGCCGCCGCCCGCAGCCGCTCCGGTGGCTGCCCCCAAGGCGTCCGAGCCCGCTCGCACGCCGGAACAGAAGCGCCAGGACGCGCAGCGCCGCCAGCAGGTGGCCGAAAAGACCAAGCCCTTGAAGAAGGAGCTCGAACAGACCGAGAAGCGCATGGCGCAACTCGCCCAGGAGAAAACGCGCCTGGAAGCCGCCATGAGCCAGCCCGCCAGCCCGACCGACATCGCCGAATCGGGCCGCCGCCTCAAGGCCGTGAACGACGAGAACGACACGCTGGAGGCGCGCTGGCTGGAACTGCACGAGGCGATCGAGGCGGCGGCAGGCGCCTGAGCCGGGCGGGACAACCCTGTAGACCCTGGCGGGAGGCCCTGGAGTATCCTGTGCAGGCCGGTCAAGCGGACCGGCCTTTCTCACACAAACCAGGAGGGTCCCTCAACATGATGTCCATTCTCGGCACGCTTTTCATCGGTCTCATTGCCGGCTTCATTGCCCGCGCGCTCAAGCCCGGCGACGATGGCATGGGCTGGATCATGACCGCCATCCTCGGTGTGGCAGGCGCCTTCGTCGCCGGCTACCTGGGCTCCGCGCTCGGCTTCTACCAACAGGGCGAACCGGTAGGCTTCATCGCCTCCGTCATCGGTGCGATCCTGCTGCTGGTGATCTACGGCCTCTTCAAGAAGAAGTGAACCTCACCGGCCCATCGCGGCTGGCATGCCCCCCCACGTCTCCACCACCGGATCTGGCACGGTCGTCGGGTGTGGAGGCCGTGGCTGGGAGACTCAAAAGTGCGTTTGGGCCATGAAAACAAGCGCCTGAATCCCGAATAGGAGCGCTTCATTCTCCTGTGACTGCTGTGCGCATGGCCTGCGATATGGTTCGCAGCCATTCGCCCCATGCCCCAGCGTCCAGTGCCCCTCCTCCTCGCCGCTCCCACCCCGTTTCCCCGTTCCATCCCCGTTTCCACTTTCGCCCGCGGCCTACGACTGGCACTCGTGCTCGCCGGCATCTGGGCTGTCTTGCAGGGCCCTGCCTGGGCCCAGCAGCCCCCTTCTCCCCCAGCTGAGAACACCGACGCCTGGCGCACCGTGCAACTGCCTTTGCGGCAGCTCACGGGCAACCGCCTGACGCTTCGGGGCGCGCACAGCGAGCAACGCATCCATCTGGGCGTGCGGCTCGATGAAATGGTGGTGCGCGCCCGCCTGAACCTCGCAGTCACGCCCTCCCCGGCCCTGCTGCCCACCCTGTCCACCTTCAGGTCCGCCTCAACGACAAGCTGTTGTCCGTCGTTCCCATTCGCGCGGACCACGCGGGTGAGCGGATCGTGCGGACCATCGAGCTCGACCCGCGTCTGTTCGTGGACGACAACTGGCTCAGCCTGCGCCTGGTCGGGCACTACACCCTGGCGTGCGAAGACCCGCTGCACAACAGCCTGTGGGCCGAAGTGGATGTGGACGCGACGGGCTTCGAACTCGCGATCCGACCGCTCGCCCTGGAAGACGAGCTGGCCCTGTTTCCCGCGCCCTGGTTCGATCGCCGTGGCGCCGGCCGTGTCGAGGTGCCCATGGTTCTCGGGCCCCAGCCGGGCCACGACCGCCTGAGCACCGCGTCCATCATCGCCTCGTGGCTGGGCTCGCTCGCGGGGGAGCGCGGCGCGGTCTTCCCGGTGCGGCGCGACCGCCTGCCCAATCGCCATGCCATCGTGCTGGTCAGCCCGCAACAACCAGGCCCCGAAGGCCTTGAACTGCCCGAGGCACTGGGCCCCACGGTGCGGCTGATGCGCCATCCGAAACTGCCCCACGTCAAACTGCTGGTGCTGCAAGGGCGCAACGAGCAGGAGCTCCGCACGGCGGCCCTGGGCCTGATCCTCGGCCGCCAGGCCATGAGCGGGAGCACGGCCCTGGTTCACGAGCTGGCGCCGATCCCCGTCCGCCCGCCCTATGACGCGCCCAACTGGGTCGCCACGGACAAGCCCGTGCGCCTGGGGGAGCTGGTGCCGGAGCGCGCCGCGCTCCAGCTCCAGGGCGCCCATCCCGACGCCGTGCGGGTGCGCTGGCGCACGCCGCCGGATCTCTGGCAAGGCCCCGGCCGCAGCGCGCTGCTGAACCTGCGCTACCACACCGCCGTGCCCGCGCCAACGGACAACGCGCTCATGAGCCTGGCGCTCAACGACAGCTTCGTGCGCGCCTGGCGCCTGGCCGCCGCTTCTTCCTCAGACGCCCTGGGCGGGCTGGGCCGATGGCTGGGCAACGCGGACGAGGCGTCGGGGTCGGTGCGCGTGAAGCTGCCCGAGTTCCAGCCACGACAAAGCAACACGCTCGAAGTGCAACTGCCACTGGGCATGAAGCCCCAGGCCGGCGACTGCGCCTGGCGCGCCGAGTCCACCCGGGCCTCGGTGGACGCCGAGTCCACGCTGGATTTCTCGGCACTGCCGCATTTTCTGCAGATGCCCGATCTGGCGGCTTTCGCGGGATCGGGCTTTCCCTTCACGCGGTACGCGGATCTGGCACAAACCGCCATCGTGCTGCCCTCACAACCCGACGACCACGAGATCGAGACCCTGCTGGCGGTGATGGGCAGTTTCGGCCGCTGGACCGGCACGCCCGCCTGGCACTTCGAGATCACCACGCCCGACAGGCTTGAACAGGTCCATGACCGCGACCTCCTGCTGATCGGTGGGCCGCAGTTGCACACCTTGCTCAAGCGTTGGCAGAAGGGCCCGATGCTTGCGCTCGACGCCCATCGCAGGGACACGCGCGGTCCGGCCACTCAGGTGGCCGGCTGGCGATCCTGGCTGCACCCTGCCCGCGAAGGCGCCGACACGCCGGCGAGCCCATCGCTGGCCCCACTCCAGGTGGAGGCACCTGGCAGCCTGGCGGTGATCGCCGGCTTTGAGTCGCCCCTGCAGGCCGGCCGATCGGTGGTGGCCTTGAGCAGCGACCAGACCCGGGGCCTGAACTGGATATCGGCCGCCCTGCTCGAGTCCGCGCAAGCGGCACAGATTCAGGGGGGCTCACCGTGGTTCGCGAGCAGGAGGTGCGGTCCTATGAGGGTGCGTCCGTCTATCACACCGGCCAGCTTCCCTGGGCGGCACGCATGTCCCTGTTCCTGTCCATGCATCCGTGGCTGGCGGCCGCGGCCCTGGCCCTGGCATTGGGCCTGCTGGTATGGGCGGCCCGCATCCGCCTCAAGCTGTACGCCGCGCGGCGCCTCAAGACCACCAGGGTGACACCGACCGAGCCATGACACCACCGACATGGCCCATCCGGCTTCTCCGATTCACCCGCTGGGGCCGCGGCGCAACAGGCGCCCTGGCCTTGGCGATCGCGGGCCTTCCCGGGATGTCGCAGGCCGCCCCCTGTGCCGACTGGCCCTTGTGGGAGTCCTTTCGCAAGACGCTACATCAGCCTGGATGCGCGGGTGCAGGACCTTGACTTGCCACACAAGCCCACGGTCTCGGAAGGACAGGCGTACGCGCTGTTCTTCGCCCTGGTCGCGGGTGACCGACAGCAGTTCTCGAGCTTGCTCGAGTGGACCCGGAACAACCTGGCCCGAGGCAACCTGCACCAGTTCGCCCCCGGCTGGCATTGGGGACGGTCGGCCTCGGGCCAGTGGGAGCTGCTGGACAGCAACCCCGCCAGCGACGCCGACCTGTGGCTGGCCTACACCCTGCTGGCGGCAGGCCGGCTCTGGCACGACGAGGCCTACACGCGGCTGGGACAAAGCCTCGCCGCCCGCCTGCTGCGGGACGCCAGCGCCGTGTTGCCCGCCTTGGGGCGCAGCCTGCTGCCCGCTCCGATCGGTTTTCAACTTGGACCCGACCGATGGCGCCTCAACCCAAGCTACGCCCCGGTGCCCTTGCTCCGGGGCCTGTCCGCCCTCACGGGCCAGCACGAATGGTTGGAGATGGTCGAACCCACCCTGCGCCTGATGGTGGAATCCGCGCCGCACGGCATCTCGCCCGAATGGGCGATCTGGGATGCGCGCAGCGGGTGGCACGCCGACGCACAAACCGACGGGATGGGCAGCTACAACGCGATCCGCACGTACCTCTGGACGGGCCTGTCCCGCAACGACCCCGCTTTCGAACGGCTCGCGCTGGCATTCCTTCCCTGGTTGCATTGGGTGGGTCAAAACGGCCATGCCCCGGAAGCACTCAACGCGGCCACCGGCGTCAGCACGGAACAGACGCCCCGGGAGGGTCCTGCGGGGTTCGATGTCGCGGCGCTGGTGTTGGCCGACAGCCTGGGCTTCACCACCCTGAAGCGGCACTTGCAGACGAGGATCGACGCCAGCCTGTCGCGCCAGTCGCCCGGCTACTACAGCCATGCGCTGGCCCTCTTCGGGCTGGGCTGGATGGAGGGTCGCTACCGGTTCACGCCCCAAGGAGCATTGCTCCTGCCCGACAGCGCATGCGAGCCACGGGGGCGGTGATGCGTGTGGCCCTCGTCCTGCTGGTGTGGGGCCTGTGGCTGCCTGGATCTCACGCGAAAGCAACGGCCGATGCGCCCGAGGTGCGGCAGTTGCTCGAGAGCGCCCAGTATTGGGCCGAACGCCAGCGGCCGGACCTGGTTCGCCAGCTGATGCGCAAGCTGCTGGCCATCCAGCCGCGCCACCCCAAGGCGCTGGAGACCCTGGGCTTGGCGGCCAACCCTGGCTCACCACCGCGAAGCGGCGCGCTGGCGCCCGCCAACTCACCGGTGCCAACGCCTTCCACCCGAGCCAGAACGACACGGCCCGCGCCATCAGCGCTCGCACTGGCAAGGGCCGCGCGAACACCCATCGCGCAGCCTGCACAAGCCGTGGTCGCCGATGTGCCGCCTGCCGCCCTGCCCGAGGCGCCCGCCGACGCAGGTATTCCCCGGGTCGAGGTGGGTGAAGCATGGGTGGAAGAAGAACCGCCCGCCCGCGCTGAACCGGACCTTCAAGCGGTGTGGGAGGCCCTGGACCAGCGCCGCGCCGCGGACGGGGTGCGGCTCGGACGGGCGCTCAGCGAACGGTATCCCGAACGCCCCGATGTCTCCCGCGCCCTCGCCTTGGCGCTGCGGGATGCAGGCTTGCGCGGCGAGGCGCGCCTGGGCCTCGAACAGGCCGTGCGGCAATCGCTGGAGGCACCGGCCTCTCTCCAATGGGTGGCCCGGGAATCCCGAAACGCCTTGCAGGCATTGGACGCACGCCGACAACCCGAAGTGCGCAGCGGGACTGACCTGGGTGTACAAGCCCGGCGATGAGGCCGTCTCGCGCCTGGACTCCCGGGTCGCGAGCCTGCGGGTGCGCCAGCCTTGGGGCGATCACGGCCATTGGTTCGGGCAGCTTGACTCGATCCGGCTGGAAGCCGGACGGGCGGACGCCGCACAGCTCATCCGCTCGGGCGACTGGGGCAGCGCCGCCTTGCGGCAACCACCGAGTCCAGGCAGAACTCCCATGCACGCCCATGCCCAGGGCCGCGCCCTGACGGTCGGCTACGACGCCGACCGGTGGCGCGCCGACATCGGCACCACGCCGCTCGGCTTTGAGTTCGCCGGCCTTGCCGCGGGCCTGGACCTGAAGGGCCGCGTGGGCTCGGCGGACTGGGGCGTCTCGCTGGCCCACCGCCCCGTCACGGGAAGCCTGCTGTCCTACGGCGGCCAACGCGACCTGTTTTCGGGCATCCGCTGGGGTGCGGTGCGCCGAACGTCGGCGCTTCTGCAATTCGCGACCACCTGGAGGGGGCTGGAGCCTTTTGCCCAACTCGAATGGGCGACCTACCGCGGGCACGAGGTTCTGCCCAACCGCGAGCAAGCGGCCGCCATGGGCGTGGACTGGGCCCTGAGCCGTGGCGCGGACCACTACCTGGCCGTGGGTCCGGTGCTTCGCCTGCGCGCCTTCGACAACAACCAGAACCACTACAGCGTGGGTCATGGTGGCTACTACAGCCCCCAACGCAGCACCACGGTGAGCGTTCCGGTGCAGGCGGCGATGCGCGGCACCGATCTTTCCTGGGTGGTTCGCGTGGCGCCGTCCTGGAGCCAGTCGAGCACCACGAGCGCGCCGCGCTTCCCCACGCGAGCCGACCTTCAGGCCCAGGCCGCCGCACAGGGCCAAGGCACGTATGGCGGCAGCCGTGGGCCGGGTGCCGGCTGGGCATTGCAAAGCACATGGGAGTACCGCATGAACGCACACTGGACAACCGGTTTTCGGGTGGCGGCCGAGCGCTCACCCGACTACGCCAAAGAGCAGGTTCACCTCTACCTGCGATGGCACGAGAAACCCCAGCGCGGTCCCGTGCCCCTGTGGCCTTCAACGGTGATGCCCCATGCTGGCGTTTGAACCTTTTCCCCGCGCCGCCCATCGTCTGCCCACCCACTGGCGCCTGAGCCTGTGGGTGCTGCGTCCCCGGGCTCTCGCGGCCCTGCTGCGCTGGACCGGCGCCATGTTGTCGGGGCCCGAGCGTGCCGCGCTGAAAGCGCTGCAGGAGCCCAGCAAGCCCGTGACCGGGTACCAGCCTGCGCGCCTGGCTGCCGCGCGCAGGCGCCTCCCAGCCGGCCGCAAGGCCGCCGAGCACCCCTGGATGGCCCATCCGCCCGAGCTGGCCTGGCGGGCCGCGACCTGCCTGGGGCTGCTCATCCTGATGGCGATGGTGCTCACACCCACCTCGAACGCGCAGCAATGCCTGCTGGGGGGTGCCTTGCTGGCCGTGGCCGGGCTGTGCGCCAGCGCGCCCAGGGGTTCCGATGACCGCTCACAGGTGCTGCTTCTCATGGGGATTTCCGTGCTGCTCGCGGGCCGATACGCCTGGTGGCGGGTCACGCAAACCCTGCAGTTCAATGGTGTCGCGGAAACCGTGATCGGCCTGTTGCTGCTCATGGCCGAGGTCTACTACTGGCTGGTGCTGCTGCTCAGCCACGCGCAGGCGGCTTGGCCCCTCCGGCGCGCGAAAGCACCGGTCCACCGGCCCGCGGCCGAACTGCCGCATGTGGACGTCTTCATCCCCACCTACAACGAGCCGCTGCACGTGGTGCGTCCCACCTTGCTGGCGGCTCAGAACCTGGACTGGCCGGCCGACAAGCTGCACATCCACCTGCTCGACGACGGCCGGCGCGACGAATTCGCGGCCTTCGCCCGCGCCGTGGGCGTGAACTACGTGCGCCGCACGGACAACCGCCATGCCAAAGCCGGCAACATCAACCACGCACTGGGGCGGACATCGGGCGAATTCGTCGCCATCTTCGACTGCGACCACATCCCGGTGCGGGACTTCCTGCGCGCCACCATGGGTTGGCTGGTCGACAAGCCCGACTGCGCCATGGTGCAGACGCCGCATCACCTGTTCTCACAAGACCCCATGGAGCGCAACACGCGCCTGGAACGTGGCATCCCCAACGAAGGAAAACTCTTCTACGGACCCGTGCAGAGCGGCAATGACCTCTGGAACGCCACCTTCTTCTGCGGGTCGTGCGCGGTCCTGCGCCGCAGCGCCCTGGAGGCCATCGGCGGGATCGCGGTGGAGACCGTCACCGAAGACGCGCACACCGCGCTGAAACTGCATCGCCTGGGCTACACGACCACCTACCTCCCGCGCATCCTCGCCGCAGGGCTCGCCACGGAGAGTCTCGCCGGCCACATCGGACAGCGCATCCGCTGGGCGCGGGGCATGGCCCAGATATTCCGGCTCGACAACCCCCTGCGAGGCAGGGGGCTCACCCTGATGCAGCGCCTGTGCTACTGCAACGCCATGCTGCAGTTCTTCAATGGATTGCCTCGTCTGATCCTGTTGACCGCACCCATCGCCTACCTCGTGTTCGGCCTGCAGTTGCTCGATGCCGCCGTGCCGACCCTGATGGCCTACCTGCTGCCGCACCTGTTGATGGGAAAGATCTTCGAGAAGCGGGTGATGGGACCGTTTCGCGCCTCCTCCTGGGGCAGCGTGTACGAAACCGTGCTCGCCTGGTACATCATGCGCCCCACCCTTGTGGCGCTCATCGCGCCGCGCCTGGGCCGCTTCAATGTCACGGCCAAAGGCGGCCGCATCGAACACGAGTTCTTCGACTGGCACATCGCCACGCCCTACGTCGTTCTCATCTCGGTCAACCTGCTCGCCTTGCTGTTCGGCGTGGCCAGCCTGATGCAGAGCGCCCGGCTCGACAGCACCGCGGTGTCCCTGAACATGGGGTGGGCGGTGTTCAACCTCCTGCTGCTGGGCGTCGCGGTGCGCGTGGCCACCGAGACCCGCCAGGTCCGAAGCGCACCACGGATCCGGCTCGCCCACCGCCTGCCGGCCCGTTTGCAGGTGAACGGCGCTTCGCCACTCCACGCCAGCCTGGTCGATTTCTCGCTCGAAGGCGTGGGACTGGAGATCTTGGCCGCTCTGCCCTGTCAACCGGGCCAGGCTTGCCATGTGCACCTGCACGACGGACGGGCCTGGCACGCATTCCCCGCGATCATTTCCCGCCTTCGCGGCACCTCGCTGGGCGTCCAGATCGATCCGCTCGACGTCGCCGAGCAACGCAAGCTCATGGCCTGCACCTTCTCGCGCCCCGACCTTTGGCGCCGACAGTCCGCGCTGCGCCACCGCGACCGTCCCGGGTGGGAGCTGTGGCAGTTGCTGCGCACCGGCGTGAACGGCTACGCCCCGCTGCACGGCCGCTCCAGCAAGACGCTGCTGCAACTGGCGGACCGCGCGATGTACCACGCCAAGAACTCCGCAAGGGCTCCGTGCACGAGTTCATCCAGCAGCACCCTCAAGTCCCCTTGCGCTTCGACACCGGGTTCGACGTGCTTCCTTCCGAGGATTGAGGCATGAGCACCCAGCCCTGCTCACCCGAAATCCTGTGGGTGGACCCGACGCCATTGCCACATGCGATGCACGCGGAGGGCTGGCCTGTCCGTGTCGCGCGTGACGAAGACGAGGCCTTGCAGCTCCTGCGCCGCCCGAGCCTTGGCCTGGCGGTGATCGCGGCCGACCACCGCATGCTGCGGCGCATGGCGTCCAGGCTGTCGCACAACGACCAGACGCGCCATGGCCATCTGGTCCGTCTGCTGATCACCGATGGGCATGACCCACGAGCCGATTTCGCGGCAATCAACGAGACATCGGTGTTCCGAATCCTGCAAAAGCCCCTGGAGCCCCACACAACGGACCAACACCTTCGTGCGGCGATGGACCTGTACACCAGACGGCGTCTGGAATCGCTGCGATGCGAGGACGGTGGTACGGGCTTGCGCGATGCACTCGCCTTCCTTGCCCACGAAATCAACACCCCGCTGTCCCTGATCCAGGGCTACACCCATGCGATGACCCATCGCTTGGGCGCCTTCTCCACGGAACCGGCTCCCACGGGCGCCGTGAGACAGGCGCTGGAAGTCACCGAACGAAGTGCAAGGCATTGCCAGTCCCTGAT
This sequence comes from Hydrogenophaga sp. UC242_50, assembly GCF_042697355.1. NCBI lineage: Bacteria > Pseudomonadati > Pseudomonadota > Betaproteobacteria > Burkholderiales > Comamonadaceae > Hydrogenophaga > Hydrogenophaga sp. UC242_50. The sequence continues at coordinate 3,296,339 of NZ_CP170553.1, read as the reverse complement.
GACGTGGCTCGCGGAAACGGCCCAAAACGCGTGTATCCGTGGGGAATCGGCCCCCAGCTCGGCCTCCGGGCGGGTGTGGGTGATGCTGGAAGGCTATCCCTTTGTGGGCGAGGAGCGCGACTGGATCTCGATCGACGTCGGGCACGATTTCCCGCTTCCTTCGAAGGCCGGGTTGTTGCATCTGGTGCTCTGCACCCTGATGCGCACGGCGCTGAGCGCCTTGCAGGGCATGGCACAGCCACGCCTGCGAATCACCGTGGGTCTTCACGAAGGCGAGGCCTGCATTCGCCTATCGCACAACGGAAGGCGTCCACCCGCCGAGGCCCTGGATGCGCTGGCCGCCAGCCGCTCCCAGGGTTCGGGAGGTCTTGGCATGGGCCTGGTGCTCTGTCAACGCGTGATGCGAAGCCTGCAGGGCGACTTCCGGATCACCCTGGCGCCCAACGAAGACACCACGGCCATCTTGCACTTCGATGAGACGGCGACCGATCGCGCGGAGACAAGAAAAAGGGGCTTAGCCCTGCGGCTAAGCCCCTAGATCTTTGGTAGGACGTGGCAGGCTCGAACTGCCGACCAACGGATTAAAAGTCCGCTGCTCTACCAACTGAGCTAACGTCCCATCAAAAATGGTCTGGCTGCCGTGGGGCAACCGCTGAAAAACGGTGGTGGGGCGTGAGTGACTCGAACACTCGACCTACGGATTAAGAGTCCGCTGCTCTACCAACTGAGCTAACGCCCCCGAAGGGATTCTGCGTGAATGCCAGTGACCTGCACTGGATTCGAGTCTTGTCGACTGCTGCGCCAAGCCTCAAATTATAGCGTGGTTGTTACGGGTCTTTGAAGATGCCGCGTTTTTTTTGCGTCAGCGGCCAGTGTATTCATCACCCAGCCTGCGGCGCACAGGCCAAATGTGGCGGTCACGCTCACGGCCGAACCATAGCCGTGGCAATTGAGCGAGCCATCGTTGTCGTCCAGCCCGCAGGATGCATCCGGCGGTGCCACCGCCTCCCGGCTGAACACGCAGGCCACTCCCATCCGGCCGGTGCGTGAGCCGCCATGTTGCTTGCGCAACCGGTAGCGCAGCTGGGCCAGCAAGGGGTCGTGCGTGGTGTCGGCCAGGTCGGCCACCTCCACGGCCTGGGCCAGGCGTTTGCCCCCCGCAGCGCCCACCGTCACGAAGGGCACACCCTGAGACACCGACCAATCCGCCAGCGTGGTCTTGGCGCGCACCTGGTCGCAGGCATCGATCAGCGCGGACAGTTGCCCCGCGCCCTGAGGCAGTGCCTCCAGCAGGCCGGGCCAGTTGTCCGGTGTCACGAACTCGTCGATCACATCGACCACACAGTCGGGGTGGAAGAGCGCGATGCGTTCGCGCATGGCGTCGGCCTTGGCTTGCCCCAGCGTGGGCTCCAGCGCGTGGATCTGGCGGTTGATGTTGGACTCGGACACGTGGTCCAGGTCGATCAGCGTGAGCCGCCGGACGCCGCTGCGCGCCAGTGCTTCGACCGCCCAGGACCCCACCCCGCCGATGCCGACCACCGCCACATGGGCATCGAAGATGCGCTGCGCGCCTTCAACGCCATACAGGCGCCGAAGCCCGCCGAAGCGGCGTTCGAACACCTCGGGCGTGAGGGCGCTCACTCGCGGTCCAGCAGCCACATCTGGAAGCGGAAACCGCCGATGGCGCCGAGCACGATGCCGGTGACGGCGATCATGCTGAGGAAGCTCAGGGTGGACAGGCCTGACAGACCCTGCCCCACGGTACAGCCCAGGGCGGTCACGCCACCCACCCCCATGCAGGCCGCGCCCGCGATGTGCAATGCGGTGTCCTGCGTGCTGCGAAAGCCTTCCCAGCGGAAGCTGCCTTCGATCAAGGCACAGGCGAGCGAGCCCACGACCACGCCCGCGACGGTGACCACGCCGAAGGTGAGCAACTTGGACGTGTCGCTGAAGAAGATGATCCAGTCCAGCGTGTAGGCCATCGGCGCGGTGAAGGTGAGCGACTCCATGCGCCCCGAGTTGGAGGCCAGGTAGACCGCATCGAGCGTCTCGGGGTGTTCGGCCACGAAGCCCAGGTGGCCGCTGACCCACCACATGGCCACGATCACCAGGCCAATGCCCAGGCCCCCCAGCACATTGTTGAAGCTGCGGAACTCGGTGCCGAGCAGCGCCCACACCACCAGCGCGCCCCCCACCAGCACCGCCAGCAACAGGCCGGCGAGCGCGGGCTCCATGCCCAGCCCGCTGGACACCCACATGGGAATGGCGCCACCGGCAGGGATGTCGAAAGCCACCTTGTCCACCGTGTTGACGCGCAGCACGGCCAGCACCCCCCGCAGGGTCGCGAAGGCGGCAAAACCCATCACGAAGAAGACGACCAGGGACTTCAGGCTGCCCGCGCCAATGCGCACCAGCGTCTTGCTGCCGCATCCCGAGGCCAGCACCATGCCGAAACCGAACAGCGCGCCGCCCACCAGGGCCGAGAGCCAGATGATCCGGCCGGAGGTGTAGATGGATTTGCCCGCGTCGATCCAGCCCAGCCACGCCATGCCGTAGAAGCCGAGCACGGCCACGCCGACGGCCATGCCCCACATGCGCATGCGGGTCCAATCGCCCATGTTGACGATGTCGCTGATCGCGCCCATGGTGCAGAAATGGGTGCGCTGGGCGATGAAGCCAAAGGCCACGGCCACGGCGAAGGCAGCCCAGAGAACCTGGGTCTGCAGTTTGAGAAAGTCGGCAATTTCCATGGCCGCCATTGTAGGAGGCGGCCAACTCCCTCACCCGGCGAAGGCCACGGCACCGCGCTGGTGCCGTGTGCCCTGCGCCTCAGCGCAGGCGCGCGAGGCGTTCGCGGCCAGCCGCGGCGGCTTCCGAGTTCGGATGCGCCTTCACCAGATCCTCGAGCGTCTTGCGCGAGCCCTTGGTGTCCTTGAGTTCGATCTGGCTGTTGGCCATGGCCAGCATGGCTTCGGGCGTGCGCATGTGGGTCGGGAACTCGGTCACCAGGCGGCGGTGGGTGTCCACCGCTTCCTTGTAGGCACGGCTCGCGTACTGCGCGTTGCCCAGCCAGTACAGCACCGAAGGCCGGTAGCCGCTGGCGGGATAGCGCACCAGGAAGGCGTTGTACGCGCTCGCCGCCGGGCCGAACTCGGATTTGCGCAGCAGGTCCATGGCGGCATCGAAGTCGCGCTTTTCGTTGGGTGCGACCGTGAAGCTCTGGCCATCGTGATCGATGCGCAGCGGCTCCACCTTGCGCAAGCGCTCGTCCACGCCCGCCTGCACGTCCTTCTGCTGGCGCTGCAACTCCGACACTTCGCGGGCCAGTTGCTCGTTCTGCCCGCGCATGCGGGCGAGCTCGGCGCGCAACTGCTCGATCTGGTTGGAGAGTTCGAGCAGGCTGCGGCGGGTGGCCGCGTTGCTTTCGCGAGCCTCGGTTTTGGCGGCTTCGTCGGCCTGCTGGTTGGCATCGACCTTCTGGCGCAATTCGATGATGGCCCGGCGGGCTTCATCGTCGCCAAACAGGGCGTGTGCCTGCAGCGGCCACAACGCGGCCGCCGCCAGGGAGCCCGCACCCAGCAGGCTGGAGGCAAAACGCAAGCGGGTCACCATGGGGCTCAACGGTAGGTCAGTTCAACGCGGCGGTTCTTGCTGAACGCCGCTTCGTCAAAACCGGTCTGAGCGGGCTTCTCTTCGCCGAAGCTCACGGCTTCCATCTGGGTCTCGGGCACGCCCAGCAGCGACAGGGCGCGGCGCACGGATTCGGCGCGCTTCTGACCCAGGGCCAGGTTGTACTCACGGCCGCCGCGCTCGTCGGTGTGGCCTTCGAGGTTCACGCGGCGCGTGCGGTTGGCGTTGAGGTAGCGCGCATTGGCTTCCAGCGTGGCGGCCGACTCGGCCTTCACTTCGAAGCTGTCGTAGTCGAAGTAGATCACGCGGCTCAGGGCGTTCGGCTGGGCCGAGTCCGCACCATTGACCGACACGCCCGAAACACCACGCGGATCCACCGCGCCCGATTGGCCCCCCGTGCCACCGGCACCGGCGGCCGAACCCGTGCGGTCTTCCACCGGCACGTTGTCGAGCTTCACGCCGGAGCTGCAGGCCGCCAGGGCTGCCACCAGGCTGATACCGGCGATCAGGCGCAGCCAGCGGCCCGAGGTGCGAGGAAACGAGTTGGCGGAAGTGTTGTTGTTGGACATGGGAAATTCCTTTGGGAGATAGAAAAGAAGCTGGATGGACGATAGCGGACGCGGCTCAGACTCGCTGTGCGCTGCCGCTCATTTGAGGAAGGGGCCCCATTCGGGTTCGCGGATGTCGCCCTGGGCACCAGCCAGCCGGGTCTTGATGCGACCGTCGACGGTGGTGGTCATGAGCGCTTCCTGGCCCTTGTCGCGGGTGGCGTAGATGATCATGCGGCTGTTGGCCGCGAAGCTCGGGCTTTCGTCGCCGCTGGACTCGCTCAGGGCGGTGACGGTGCCACTGCCCAGGTCCATCACGTGCAGACGGAAGGCGCCGTTGATGCGGGAGATGAAGGCGAGCCAGCGGCCGTCCGGGCTCGGCGCGGGCGAGATGTTGTAGTTGCCGGTGAACGTGAGGCGCTGGGCATTGCCGCCCTGCGCACCCATGCGGTAGACCTGCGGGGAGCCGCCCCGGTCGCTCACGAAATAGATGCTCTTGCCATCCGGACTGAACACGGGCTCGGTGTCGATGCTGGCCGACTGGCTCAGGCGCCGGGGCTCACCGCCGTTGGCGTCCATGGTGTAGATCTGGGCGTTGCCCGAGATCGAGAGCGTTGCGCACCACCGAGCGGCCGTCGGGCGACCAGGACGGCGCGCTGTTGGAGCCCTTGAAGTTGGCCAGCAGGCGGCGCTTGCCGGTGGCGACGTCGTGCGCGTAGATCACCGGCTTGCGGGCCTCGAACGACACATAGGCCAGTTGGCCGCCTCCAGGCGCCCAGCTCGGCGAGATGATGGGCTCGGGGCTGGTGAGCGCGGCGCGCGCGTTCTCGCCGTCGGCATCGGCCACCCAGAGGTTGTAGCGCTGGCCGGCCTTGGTGACGTAGGCGATGCGGGTGGAGAACACGCCCTTGACGCCGGTGATCTTCTCGAACACATGGTCGGCGATGCGGTGGGCTGCCAGGCGCAGGTCGGTGGCGCCCACGGGGTAGCTCAGGCCGCCGAGGTCCTGCCCGCGCACCACGTCCCAAAGGCGGAAGCGCACGTCGAAGCGGCCGTCGGCCAGGCGGGTGACGCTGCCGGTCAACAGCGAATCCGAACCGCGTTCGCGCCAGGGGCCGAGGTCGGGGCGCGAGGTTTCGTCCAGACCACCGGACACCGGATCGACAAAACGGAACTGGCCGCTGCGCTCCAGGTCGGCGCGCACGATGGCGGCGATGTTTTCGCTGGCGACGTCGTTGCCGCGGAATCCGACCACGGAAAACGGGAACTGCGTCAGGCCCACACCCGCCACTTCCACCCGGAACTGGGCGTGAGCGGACGACAGCGGCCAGGTCAGCAGGGGTAAGGAGGAAACGAGCCCGAGAACGGATCGCCTGGGAAGGGGGGCCTGCATGTCGTGTCGAGTCAAATCCAGCATCCTGTGTGTGTCGCCTGTGCCTTGGGTTGCGGCGCTGAGAATGCGTCGCAGCCAACCAACTGATAATAACGGAGGGCACTGGGCCTTCCGTGACAAGATGTGTGCACGCCGCTGCCTGCCCGGCATGCATCCGATGCTTGATTCCCGTGGCGCCACATTGTTCCGCCGATCTGCAAGATTTCCTGAAGCGACCTGCCCTTGACCGATACCGCCCAACCGCAAAAGCCCCTGGACGGCACCCTCACGCAGCGCCTGTTGCGCCTGTGGCCCTACTTCCGCTCGGCCAAGACCGGCATTGTCCTCGCGGCCGTCGCGGCCCTGATCGGGGCGCTGACCGAGCCCCTGATCCCCGCCCTGCTGAAGACCCTGCTGGACCGCGGCTTCGCCCAGGGCAATGTCGAGCTGTGGATGGTGCCGGTGGCGCTGATGGGGCTGTTCGGCATTCGGGGCGTGGCCGGCTTCACCGCCCAGTACGCGCTGTCGTACACGGCCAGCCTGGGCCTGCTGAACCTGCGCCGCGCCATGTTCGTCAAGCTCAACGACGCCCAGATGACCCTGTTTGCACGGCAAAACGCCAGCAAGCTCTCCAACACCCTGGTGTACGAGGTGCAGACCGGCTCGCAGTTGCTGGTGACGGCCTTCCTCACGCTCACCAAGGACAGCCTGGCCGTGGTGGCCCTCATGGGCTACCTGCTCTACCTGAACTGGAAACTCACGCTCATCGTGCTGATGGTCTTTCCAGGTCTGATCCTGATCATGCGGGTGCTCTCGCGCCGCTTCTACAAGCTGACCCGCGACAGCCAGCAGGCCACCGACGAACTGGCGTATGTGGTGGAAGAAAACGTGCTCGCCCACCGCATGGTGCGCCTGCACGGCGCCCAGGCACGGCAGAGCCAGCGGTTCGACCGCCTGAGCATGGCCCTGCGGCGCCTGGCGCTCAAGTCCACCATCTCCTCGGCCGCCATGACCCCCCTGACCCAGCTGCTGGCGTCTGCCGCGCTGTCGGCCGTGATCGCGGTGGCGCTCTGGCAGAGCAGCACCAGCGGCGTGACGGTGGGCAACTTCGTGGCCTTCGTCACCGCGATGCTGATGCTGATCACCCCCATCCGGCACCTCGCCGAGATCGCCGCGCCCATCACGCGCGGGCTGGCCGCGCTCGAACGGGGCCTGGAACTCATCGAGCACACGCCCGAGCAGACCGGTGGCAGGCACGCCGCCGACCGGGTCTCGGGCTCGATTTCGCTGCGCGACGTCTGGGTGCGTTACCCCGCGAAAGACGGCGGCCCCGCCCGTGGGGACGACGACAGCCTGATCGCCCTCAGGGGGGTGTCGCTGGACATCCGGCCCGGCGAGGTGGTGGCCTTCGTGGGCCCCTCGGGTTCGGGCAAGACCACGCTGGTGAACCTGCTGCCGCGCTTCGTCGAAATCGAGCGCGGCGAGGTGCTGCTCGACGGCGTGCCGCTTCCCGAATGGGAGCTGCGCAGCCTGCGCCGCCAGTACGCCATGGTGAGCCAGGACGTGGTGATGCTCAACGACACGCTGGCCGCCAACGTGGCGCTGGGGGCGGCGGACGATCAGATCGATGAAATGCGCGTGCGCGCGGCGCTCGTCTCGGCCAACCTCGGCGAGCTCATCCAGCGCCTGCCCCAGGGCATCCACAGCACCGTGGGCCACAACGCGGCCGAGCTCTCGGGCGGCCAGCGCCAGCGCCTGGCGATCGCCCGCGCGATCTACAAGGACGCGCCCGTGCTGATCCTGGACGAAGCCACCTCGGCACTGGACAACGAGTCGGAACGGCTGGTGCAGGACGCCCTGGCCCGCCTCATGAAGGGCCGCACCACCCTGGTGATCGCGCACCGCCTCTCCACCATCGAGCACGCGGACCGCGTGATCGTGCTGGCCGACGGCCGCATCCGGGAACAGGGCTCGCACCGCGAGCTGCTGCAGGCCGACGGGCTGTACGCGCGCCTGCACGCGCAAAGTTTTCGGCCAGAGGTGTAGGCCGGAGAAAGCCCCCCTTCCAGAAACACCGCGGAACCGGCTTTGCCGGGCCGCAGGTGTTGCCCCCTGGGGGGTGACGCCGAAGGCGGCGCAGGGGGATTCCTATAGCAGCACGATGTCGTACTGCTCCTGCGTCATCGAGCTCTCGCTCTGCAGGGAGATCGGCTTGCCGATGAAGTCCGACAGGCCCGCCAGGTGGGCACGCTCCTCGTCCAGGAACAGCTCGATCACCTTGGGCGATCCCACCACCCGGAATTCGCGCGGGTTGAAGGCACGCGCCTCGCGCAGGATCTCGCGCAGGATGTCGTAGCAGACGCTGCGCGCCGTCTTCACCGCGCCCCGCCCGCTGCAGGCCTCGCAGGACTCGCTCAGCATGTGGGCCAGGGATTCGCGCGTGCGCTTGCGCGTCATCTCCACCAGGCCGAGCTGAGAAAACCCCCCTGTCATGGTCTTCACGCGGTCGCGCGCGAGTTGCTTGCGAAACTCGGTGAGGACCGCCTCGCGGTGGTCGTCGCGCACCATGTCGATGAAATCCACGATCACGATGCCGCCCAGGTTGCGCAGGCGCAGCTGGCGCGCGATGGCCTGGGCCGCTTCCAGGTTGGTGCGGAACACGGTGTCGTCGAAATTGCGCGCGCCCACGAAACCACCGGTGTTCACGTCCACCGTGGTCAGGGCCTCGGTCTGGTCGATCACCAGGTAGCCGCCCGACTTCAGGTCCACCCGGCGGCTGAGCGCGCGGGCGATGTCCTCGTCGATGCTGAACAGGTCGAAGATCGGGCGCTCGCCGCTGTAGTGCTGCAGCTTGCCGACGGTATCGGGCATGAACTCGGCCGCGAAACCCACCAGCAGCCCGTGCTGCTCGCGCGAATCGATGCGAATCGATTGCGTCTCGGCGCCCACCAGGTCGCGCAGCACGCGCTGCATCAGGTTCAGGTCCTCGTGCAGCAAGGTGGCCGGCGGCTGGCGCGTGGCGGCTTCCTTGATGCGCAGCCAGGTCTTGCGCAGGTAGGCGGTGTCGTCCACCAGTTCCTCGTCGGTGGCGTCCTCGGCGTTGGTGCGCAGGATGAAGCCGCCCGCTGGGCTGCCGTCGGCGGTGGCGGTCAACCGCACGAGCCGCTGGCGCAAGGCCTCGCGCTGGGCGGGCGGGATCTTCTGCGACACACCGATGTGGTTGTCCTGCGGCAGGAACACCAGCAGGCGGCCGGCGATGCTGATCTGGGCCGTGAGGCGCGCGCCCTTGGTGCCGATCGGGTCCTTGAGCACCTGCACCATCAGGGCCTGGCCCTCGAAGATCTGGCGCTCGATGGGCAGCACGGGATTGGGCGCGAGCAGCTTGGCGCCGGCATTGACGGGAGGTGCCCCGGCTGCCGCCGGATCCACCTCGCTGGTCGACGGCGTCAGGGGACGTTCGCGCGGCGTGGCGTGTTTGGCCGCGATGTTGGGCATCAGATCGGCCACATGGAGAAAGGCCGCCCGGTCCAGGCCGATGTCGATGAAGGCCGACTGCATGCCGGGCAGCACGCGCGACACCTTGCCCAGGTAGATGTTGCCCACGAGGCCGCGTTCCAGGGTGCGCTCCAGGTGCACCTCCTGCACGGCCCCCTGCTCCACCACGGCCACGCGCGTCTCCTGGGGAGACCAATTGATCAGAATGTCCTGGCTCATGAAGCCCTTCTCCGTGGCGTGTGGTGTCTCAGATCAACCGCACGCCCGCGGCGTGCAGCACCTGCGCTGTCTCGTGCGCAGGCAAGCCCATGATGCCCGAATAACTGCCGCTGATGTGGCTGACCCACAAACCCGCGCGCCCCTGGATGCCGTAGGCGCCGGCCTTGCCCATGGGCTCGCCGGTCGCGACGTAGCGGCGGATCTGCGCGGCGCTCAGCGGTTCGAACGTGACCCGGGACGTGGACAAGGCCGCCCAGGTGCGATCGCCCCGGGCACCCGACTTGCCCACGGCGACCGCCGTCAGCACCCGGTGCTGCTGGCCCGCCAGATCGGCCAGCATGCGGGCGGCCTCGGCTTCATCGGCGGGTTTGCCAAGGATGCGGCGGCCCAGCGCCACGGTGGTGTCCGCGCACAGCACGGGCGCATTCGGCAGGCGGCGGCGCTTCAGACGCGCCAGAGAGGCTTCCAGCTTGAGCGCGGTGACCCGCTGCACATAGGCGGTGGGTGCTTCACCGGGCAGCACGGCTTCCAGCGTCTCCACGTCTTCCTCGGCATCGGGCAACAGCAGCTCGCAGCGCACGCCCCACTGTTCCAGCAGCTGCCGGCGGCGCGGGCTCTGGGACGCCAGGTAGATGAAATCGGTCATTCGCGGTGATAGGGATGGTTGGCGTTGACCGACCAGGCCCGGTACAGCTGCTCGATCAGCAGCACCCGCACCATGGCGTGCGGCAGGGTCAGGTCGGACAGTCGGATGCGCTGGTGGGCCGCGGCGCGGAAAGCCGGCTCCAGGCCGTCGGGCCCACCGATCACCAGGGCAACGTCGTCGCCCTCCAGCTGCCACTGCTGCAGTTGTTGCGCCAGGGCCTTGGTGGTGAGCGTGGTGCCGCGTTCATCGAGCGCGACCACGCGGCTGCCACGGGGAATGGCGGCCTCGATGCGCTCGCGCTCGGCCGCGAGCAGCGTCTCCAGGGTCTTGGAGCCGCGCGGCTCGGTCTTGACGGACTTGAGTTCCACCCGCAGCTCGGGTGGAAAGCGTTTGGCGTAATCGTCGTAGGCGGTCTGGGCCCAGTCAGGCACCCGCTGCCCGACCGCGACGATCAGCAGCCTCATGCCTTCTTCTTGGCGGCCGGTTGGCTGGTTTTCCTGGCCGCGGGTTTGCGCAGCCGACTTGGCGGCGGGTTTCGCGGTCTTCTTGGCCACGGGTTTGCCGACCACCACCTTGGGCAGGGGCGCCTTCTTGGCAGCGGTGGCGCCGCGCTTGGGTGCGGCGGCCTTGCTGGTGCTGGCCGGGCTCTTCTTCGCGGGCGCAGGCGGCGCGGCCTTGGCGGCCGTCTTGCGCACCACCTTCCTGGCCGCAACGGGGGCGGCCTCAGGCGCCTTGGCGGCCTTCTTCTTCGCGGCGGGCTTGGCCGGCGCGGCAGGCTTTTCCGTGCCGTGCTTGAGGCGCACGGGCTTGGCGCCCCAGATCTCTTCCAGGCGGTAGTACTGGCGGATCACGGGCTGCATCACGTGCGCCACGGCGGCGCCGCAGTCCACGATGATCCATTCGCCGTTGTCTTCGCCCTCGATGCGCGGCTTGTCGAAACCCGCTTCACGCACGGCATCGCGCACGCTGGCGGCGAGTGCCTTGGTCTGGCGGTTGGACGTGCCGCTGGCCACGATGACCCGCTCGAACAAGGGGGAGAGGTGCTCGGTGTTGAAAACCACGATGTCCTGACCCTTGACGTCCTCGAGCCCATCGACGATGGCCCTCTGGAGTCGCTGGATGTCTTTCTTGGCTGTGGTTTCGCTGGTCATGTAGGAGGCTGGTAGAGGTGGTGTTGTGAAATATAGCGTGCGACGGGCTCGGGCACCAGAACATCCAGCGCGCCGGTGCTCTGCGCGGGTTGGCCCACGCGGGCGCGCACGGCCGTCGCGCTGATGTTCTTCAGGGGCATGTTGAGCAGCTCGAAGGGAAGATCGACGCTGGAGAGGTCGGTTTCGGTGGCCTGGTCCAGGGGGGCGTCGGCACCGATGTTGGTGGCCCGGTTCGCCACGGCCAGCGTGGCCAGATCGAGCACCTCCTGCCAGCGCACCCAGTTCTTGAACGCCAGCAACTGGTCGGCGCCGAGGATCAGGAACAGCTGGGCCTGCGGGTACTCGCGCTTGAGTTCGCGCAAGGTGTCGGCGGTGTAGCTCGGGCCTTCGCGGTGGATTTCGCGCTGGTCCAGCTGCACGTGCGGCAGATCGCCAAAGGCGAGTTCGCACATCGCCACGCGGTCATCGGCGGGCGACAGCACGCGCGACTTGTGCCAGGCATGGCCCGTGGGCAGGATGTGCAGCGCATCGAGGCCAAGTTGGTTGAGCGCGGTTTCGGCCAGCGCACGGTGCGCCCAATGCGGGGGGTCGAACGCCCCACCGAACATGCCCACGCGCCGGGGTGGCGAGGTAGAAGCCATCAGATCCAGTCCTTGCGCACCAGGAACTCCTTGTACAACCGGTCTTCCGGCGTGCCTTTTTTCGTCTTGCGGTTGTAGGCCCAGCTCACCAGCGGCGGCATGGACAGCAGGATCGATTCGGCCCGTCCGCCGGACTGCAGCCCGAAATGCGTGCCCCGATCCCAGACGAGGTTGAACTCCACGTAGCGGCCGCGCCGGTACAGCTGGAAGCTGCGCTCGCGCTCGCCGTAGGGCGTGTTCTTGCGGCGGTCGACGATGGGCAGATAGGCGTCCAGGAAGGCGTCACCCACCGAACTCATCATGGCGAAGCTGCCATCGAAGCCCAACTCGGAGAAATCGTCGAAGAACACCCCGCCGATGCCGCGCTGCTCATCGCGGTGCTTGAGATAGAAATACTCGTCGCACCAGGTCTTGAAGCGCGGGTACTTGTCCACGCCGAAGGGATCGAGCGCGTTTTTCGCCGAGCGATGGAAATGCACCGCGTCCTCTTCAAAACCGTAGTACGGCGTCAGGTCCATCCCGCCGCCGAACCAGCACACGGGCTCGCCACCCTCGGGCGTGGCAGCGATCATGCGCACGTTCATGTGCACCGTGGGCACATAAGGATTGCGCGGGTGGAACACCAGCGAAACACCCATGGCCTCGAAGGGTGCACCGCTCAGCTCGGGCCGGTGCTGCGTGGCCGAAGGTGGCAGGCGGGGCCCGGTGACATGGGAAAAACCGCAGCCCGCGCGCTCGAAGACGGCACCGTCCTCGAGGATCTGCGTGACCCCACTGCCCTGCAGCGGCTCGCCGGCCGGCTTGGTCCAGCGGTCCACCACGAAACTGCCCCCATCGACCAGCGCCACGGTGGAGACGATGCGGTCCTGCAGGTCGGTGAGGTACTCACGCACAAAGGACGTGGGGGTCTGTTGCATGCTCATGCCGGATCGACGGAAAGGGGCCTGGACAAAGGTTGCACGGGGCTGGCGAGTTCGGGATGCAGGCCGCGCACGCTCTCGTACGACGCGGCCATGCGGGCGTAGTCCGCCGCCTCGTCGCCGCTCAGGCGAATGAAGTCGGTGACGTTCACCTGCTTGCGACTGTAATCGAGCTGGATCAGGGCCACGGGCACGTCCGCCCCCACCGCCACCTGGTAGAAGCCGCTGCGCCATCCTGGCGCGCGCCGGCGCGTGCCTTCGGGCGAGAGCGCCAGCCACAGCAGGCGTCCCTCCTGCCGATGCCGGGTCATCAAGGCGACCATCTCCCCCACCACGCCGCGAGGCGACTGGCGATCGAGCGGGATGCCACCCAGCCACCGCATCCAGGCACCCAGCACGGGCACGCGGAACAGCGTGTCCTTGCCCCAGAAGCGCGCCGGCACGCCAATGGCCCACTTGGCCAGCAGCATCACGACGAAGTCCCAGTTGCTGGTGTGGGGATAGACGATCGCCACGCCCTGCAGGCGCGGAAAACCATCAAAGCGCAGCTGCCAACCCAGACGGGACAGCAGCCAGCGCGACAGCGAAGAACCACGAAACCGGACCGCGTGCGGCCCGGGGTAGTCGGCGGAGGGGTTCAAAGTGCGCGGTACCCGATGTCGCGGCGGCACTGCATGCCGTCGAAGTGGATGGCGTCCACCACCTCGTAGGCGCGTTGCCGGGCATCGGCCACGGAGCCCGCCAGCGCCGTCACGCAGAGCACGCGCCCGCCCGACACCTGCACCGCGCCCGGCGCGCCGCTGGTGCCGGCATGGAAGACCATGCGATCGGCTTCGTCGGCCGGCAGGCCGGTGATGGCATCGCCCTTGCGCGGGCTCAGCGGGTAACCGGCGGCGGCCAGCACCACGCCCAGCGCCACCCGTGGGTCCCAGTCCAGCGCCACATGATCGAGCTCGCCACGGGTGGCGGACAACAGGACCTGGGCCAGGTTGCTGCGCAGCCGCATCATGATGGGCTGCGTCTCCGGGTCGCCCATGCGGCAGTTGAACTCCAGCGTCTTGACCTGCCCGTCGGGCGTGATCATCAGACCCGCGTAGAGGAAACCTGTGTAGGGAATGCCATCGGCCTTCATGCCCCGCAGCGTGGGCAGGATCACCTCGTTCATGGCGCGCTCGTGCACCGCCGGCGTGACCACCGGTGCGGGGGAGTACGCCCCCATGCCACCGGTGTTGGGGCCCTGGTCGGCGTCCATCAGGCGCTTGTGGTCCTGGCTGGTCGCCAGGGCCAAGGCGTGCTCGCCGTCGCACAGCACGATGAAGCTGGCTTCCTCACCCACGAGGAATTCCTCGATCACGACGCGCGCGCCACCCTCGTTGTGGGCCACGCCCAGGGTGTTGTCGACCAGCATGAAGTCGATCGCCTCGTGCGCCTCGGCCGCCGTCATCGCCACCACCACGCCCTTGCCGGCGGCCAGGCCATCGGCCTTGATCACGATGGGCGCGCCCTCGGTGTCCACGTAGGCGTGCGCGGCGGCCGGATCGGTGAAGGTCTGGTACTTCGCCGTGGGAATGCCATGGCGCTGCATGAAGGCCTTGGAGAACGCCTTGGAGCTCTCCAGCTGCGCGGCGGCCTTGGTCGGGCCGAAGATCGGCATGCCATGGGCGCGGAATTCATCCACCACGCCAGCCGCCAGGGGCGCCTCCGGGCCCACCACCGTGAGGGCGACGCCCTGCCCTTGCGCCCAGGCACGCAGCGCCGCCTTGTCGGTGATATCGAGGTTCGTCAGCGCCGGGTCGCGCGCGGTGCCGGCATTGCCGGGCGCCACGAAAACCTGTTGCACACCTTCGGCCTGGGCCAGCTTCCAGGCCAGCGCATGTTCGCGGCCACCGCCGCCAATCACGAGTACTTTCATCCGGGCCGACCTTTATTCGCCGATTTCGGCGTTGTGGAACACGTCCTGCACGTCGTCCAGGTCCTCCAGCACGTCCAGCAGCTTCTGCATGCGCGCGGCGTCGTCGCCCGTCAGCTCGATGGTGTTTTCGGCCCGCATCGTGACCTCCGCCACCTCGGGCTTGAGGCCGGCGGCTTCCAGCGCGTTGCGGACCGCCTCGAACGTCACCGGCGAGGTCAGCACCTCGATGGCGCCGTCGCCGTCGCTGATCACGTCGTCGGCACCCGCCTCCAGCGCGATTTCCATGACCCTGTCCTCGGAGGTGCCGGGCGCGAACACCAGCTGGCCGCAGTGCTTGAACTGGAACGACACCGAGCCATCGGTGCCAAGGTTGCCGCCGTACTTGCTGAAAGCGTGACGCACCTCGGCCACCGTGCGCACGCGGTTGTCGGTCATGGTGTCGACGATCACGGCCGCACCGCCGATGCCGTAGCCTTCGTAGCGGATTTCTTCCAGGGCCTGGCCTTCCAGGTTGCCCGAGGCCTTGTCCACGTTGTACTTGATGCGGTCGGCCGGCATGTTGGCGGCCTTGGCCTTGTCGATGGCCAGCCGCAGGCGCGGGTTCATCGCCGGGTCCCCGCCGCCCTGGCGGGCCGCCACGGTGATCTCGCGGATCACGCGCGTCCAGATCTTTCCGCGCTTTTCATCCTGGCGACCCTTGCGGTGCTGAATATTTGCCCATTTGCTGTGTCCGGCCACGAAATTGTCCTTTTGCCCGTTCTGGCTTTGATCTAATAAGCCTGCGATTTTACGTTTTCACCCGAACCGCCTTCCCTGAGGAACCCTTGCCATGGCCGAACCGATGCTGATCGCCCAGAACGCCACCACCACCTGCCAGCTGTTGCCCGGGCTCGCGAACCGCCATGGCCTGATCACCGGCGCCACCGGCACGGGCAAGACCGTGACTCTGCAGACGCTGGCCGAGCAGTTCTCGAACATCGGCGTGCCGGTGTTCATGGCCGACGTCAAGGGCGACCTCTCCGGCATCAGCCAGCCAGGCAGCTTCGGCGAGAAGATGAGCGCCATCCTGAAAGACCGGGGCATCACGCCACCCGCCTCCCACGCCTGCCCCACCACGCTGTGGGACGTGTTCGGCGAGCTGGGCCACCCGGTGCGCGCCACCATCAGCGACATGGGTCCGCTGCTGCTCGCGCGCATGCTCAACCTCAACGACACCCAGGCCGGCGTGCTCAACCTGGTGTTCAAGATCGCCGACGACAACGGCCTGCTGCTGCTCGACATGAAAGACCTGCGGGCCATGCTGCAGCACATCGGCGACAACGCCAAGCAGTTCACCACCGAATACGGCAACATCAGCGCCGCCAGCATCGGCGCCATCCAGCGCGGGCTGATGCAGGTGGAGCAGCAAGGGGGCGACAAGTTCTTCGGCGAGCCCATGCTCGACATCACCGACTTCATGCAGACGGTGGACGGCAAGGGCGTGATCAACGTGCTGGCGGCCGACAAGCTGATGAACGCGCCGCGCCTGTACGCCACCTTCCTGCTGTGGATGCTGTCCGAGCTGTTCGAGACCCTGCCGGAGATTGGCGACCCGGACAAGCCCAAGCTGGTCTTCTTCTTCGACGAGGCCCACCTGCTGTTCAACGAAGCACCCAAGGTGCTGATCGAGCGCATCGAGCTCGTGGTGCGGCTGGTGCGCTCCAAGGGTGTGGGGGTCTATTTCGTCACACAGAACCCGCTGGACATCCCCGACAGCGTGCTCGGCCAGCTGGGCAACCGCGTGCAGCACGCGCTGCGCGCCTTCACGCCCCGCGACCAGAAGGCCGTGAAATCCACCGCCCAGACGATGCGCCCCAAGGCGGGGCTGGACATCGAAGCCGCGATCACTGAGCTGGCCGTGGGCGAAGCCCTGGTCAGCCTGCTCGACCCCAAGGGCCGCCCGACCGAGACCGAGCGCGTCTTCGTGGTGCCGCCAGGCAGCCAGCTGGGCCCCATCACCGACGCCCAGCGCCAGCAACTGCGCCAGAACTCGCTGGTGGCGGGCGTGTACGAAAAGGTGGTGGACCGCGAAAGCGCCTACGAGATGTTTGCCAACCACGCCGGAAAACGCGGCGCGGAGGAACCCACCGAAGCGTCCTCGGCCGCGAAGACGCCCCGCATTCCGGGCGCGGACAAGCAGCAGGCACCGGCCGAGAGCGGCGGCTTCGGCAACATGGTCAACGAAGCGCTGTTCGGCCGCACCGGCCCCCGTGGCGGGCAATACGACGGCCTGGTGCAGACGATCGCGCAAAACCGCGGCCCGCAGCGCTGCGCCAGTGGCCTGGGCCGCCAGATCGTGCGCGGCATGCTCGGGGGCCTGCTGGGCGGCAGCAAGAAGCGCTGATCCGGCGATCGCCCAAGAAAAAAGGCCCGGTCATACCGGGCCTTTTTCATTCAGACGTCGACGGAACTCAGCCCGCCGTGGCTTCCTCGGGCTTGGCCTTGCCTTCCTTCTTCGACAAAGGCTGGATGTCGAGCATGACTTCCTGCGTTTCCTTGCCCGCTTCGTCCTGCTTGGTCTCGATGTCCACCGTCAGGCGCCCACCTTCGGTGAGGCGACCGAACAGCAGTTCGTCGGCCAGGGCACGGCGGATCGTGTCCTGAATCAGGCGCTGCATCGGACGCGCGCCCATCAGCGGGTCGAAGCCCTTCTTCGCCAGGTGCTTGCGCAGCCCGTCGGTGAACGTGACCTCGACCTTCTTCTCGGCCAGTTGCGTTTCCAGCTGGAGCAGGAACTTGTCGACCACGCGCATGATGATGTTCTCATCCAGCGCCTTGAAGCTGACGGTCGCATCCAGGCGGTTGCGGAACTCGGGCGTGAACAGGCGCTTGATGTCGGCCATCTCGTCACCCGCTTCGCGCGGGTTCGTGAAGCCGATGGTCGCCTTGTTCATGGTCTCGGCACCCGCGTTCGTCGTCATGATGATGATGACGTTGCGGAAGTCGGCCTTGCGCCCGTTGTTGTCGGTCAGGGTGCCGTGGTCCATCACCTGCAGCAACACGTTGAAGATGTCCGGGTGCGCCTTCTCGATCTCGTCGAGCAGCAGCACGCAGTGCGGCTTCTTGGTGATCGCCTCGGTCAGCAGGCCACCCTGGTCGAAGCCCACATAGCCCGGAGGCGCGCCGATCAGGCGGCTCACGGCATGGCGCTCCATGTACTCCGACATGTCGAAGCGGATCAGGTCGATGCCCATGATGTAGGCCAGCTGCTTGGCGGCTTCGGTCTTGCCCACGCCGGTGGGGCCGCTGAACAGGAAGGCACCAATCGGCTTGTCCGCCTTGCCCAGGCCCGAACGCGCCATCTTGACCGACGATGCCAGCACTTCCAGTGCCTTGTCCTGGCCGAACACCACGCTCTTGAGGTCGCGCTCCAGCGTCTGCAGCTTGCTGCGGTCGTCGTTGGACACGTTCGCCGGGGGAATGCGGGCGATCTTGGCCACGATTTCCTCGACCTCGGCCTTGCTGATGGTCTTCTTGCGCTTGGACACCGGCAGGATGCGCTGGGCGGCGCCGGCCTCGTCGATCACGTCGATGGCCTTGTCGGGCAGGTGGCGGTCGTTGATGTACTTCGCGCTGAGCTCGGCGGCGGCCTGCAGGGCGGCCACGGCGTATTTCACGCCATGGTGCTCTTCAAAGCGCGACTTCAGCCCCTTGAGGATGTCCACCGTCTCGGCCACCGTCGGCTCGACCACGTCCACCTTCTGGAAACGGCGCGACAAGGCCGCGTCTTTTTCGAAAATGCCGCGGTACTCGCTGAAGGTGGTGGCGCCGATGCACTTGAGCTGGCCGCTGGAGAGCGCCGGCTTGAGCAGGTTGGACGCGTCCAGCGTGCCACCCGAGGCGGCACCCGCACCGATCAGCGTGTGGATCTCGTCGATGAACAGGATGGCGTTGGGCTTGTCCTTGAGCGACTTGAGCACGCCCTTGAGGCGTTGTTCGAAATCACCGCGGTACTTGGTACCGGCCAGCAAAGCGCCCATGTCGAGCGAGTAGACGGCCGACTCGGCGAGGATCTCGGGCACGTCGCCCTGGGTGATGCGCCAGGCCAGGCCCTCGGCGATGGCGGTCTTGCCCACACCGGCTTCACCCACCAGCAGCGGGTTGTTCTTGCGGCGGCGGCACAGGATCTGGATCACGCGCTCGACCTCGTACTCGCGGCCGATCAGCGGATCGATCTTGCCGTCCTTGGCGATCTGGTTCAGGTTCTGGGTGAACTGCTCCAGGGGCGAGGCTTTCTCATTCCCCTTGGCTTCGCTGGCTTCCTCGTTCTCGGCCGCGCTTTCGCCCGACTTGGTGGGCTCCGGCGGGTCGCTCTTGCGGATGCCGTGGGCGATGAAGTTCACCACATCCAGGCGCGTCACACCCTGCTGGTGCAGGTAGTACACGGCATGCGAGTCCTTCTCGCCAAAGATCGCCACCAGCACGTTGGCGCCGGTGACTTCCTTCTTGCCGTTGCCGGTGGACTGCACGTGCATGATGGCGCGCTGGATGACGCGCTGGAAGCCCAGCGTGGGCTGGGTGTCCACCTCGTCGGTGCCGGCCACCTGCGGGGTGTTGTCCTTGATGAAGTTCGTCAAGGATTTGCGAAGGTCGTCGATGTTGGCCGAGCAGGCGCGCAACACCTCGGCGGCGCTGGGGTTGTCCAGCAGCGCGAGCAACAGGTGCTCCACCGTGATGAATTCGTGCCGCTGCTGCCGGGCCTCGACAAAGGCCATATGCAAGCTGACTTCAAGTTCCTGGGCAATCATTGGGCACGTCCTTTGGGCTGGGTGATCGAAGAGGCAATCGTCTGGTTCAAAAAGGTCAAAAGGGGCTGACTAGGGCTCAGATGGGGTGGATTCGGATTTATTCAACCGGTTCACTCAGACATTGCAATGGATGCCCCGCCGCCCGGGCGGCCTGGAGCACCTGATCCACTTTGGTGCTGGCGACATCGCGCGAATACACGCCGCAGATGCCTTTTCCTTCCAGATGGATCTTGAGCATGATCTGGGTGGCGGTCTCCCGGTCCTTGCTGAAAAACTCCTGGATGACGTGCACCACGAATTCCATTGGCGTGAAATCGTCGTTGAGCAGCACCACCTGGAACATCTGGGGGGGTTGGGTGCGTTGCGCGCGCCGCTCCAGCACCACCGAGTCGTCGCTGCCCGTGCTGGGGGGCGAGACGACAGGGTTGGGCGGTTTCTTGGGGTTCTGGGTGGGCAGTGAAAATGATTCTAGCGGTGCGCATTGCACCGCCGCATCGTGCGGGAATACAACAGCCTTCCAACGGCCCGAAACAGCATTGCCTTCGGGTCGGCGGGGGGTGTGGCAACCTGCATCAGCCATGCCTCATTGTGAAGCGAAAGCTGGCTTGAAAACCACCGAGTTGGGCGGCATTCGTGCGCTTCTTCCCACCGCACGCCCGGGCGAGGGAATGGATTTGGCCGCCCGGGCGCGATTTACATGCTCTCGATCATCACGTCGCCAAAACCGGAGCAGCTGACCTGGGTGGCGCCGGACATCAGCCGGGCGAAGTCGTGGGTGACCTGCTTGCTGCCGATGGCGCTGCGCAGGGCGGAGATGACCACGTCGGCGGCCTCCTTCCAGCCCAGGTGCCGAAGCATCATCTCGGCGGCGAGGATTTCGGCGCATGGGTTGGCGTAGTCCTTGCCTGCGAACCTGGGCACGGGGCCGTGGGTGGGCTCGAAGCACGCCAGGGAATCGGACAGGTTGGCACCCGGCGCGATGCCGATGCCGCCCACCTGCGCCGCCAGCGCGTCGGCGATGTAGTCGCCGTTGAGGTTGAGCGTCGCGCACCACCGAGAAGTCCAGCGGGCGCAGCAGGATCTGCTGAAGGAAGTCGTCGGCGAAACAATCCTTGATGAGGATGTCCCGGCCGGTCTTCGGGTTGCGGAACTGGCACCACGGCCCGCCGTCGAGCAAGGCCGCACCGAATTCCTTCTGGGCCAGCGCGTAGGCCCAGTCGCGGAAGCCGCCTTCCGTGTAGCGCATGATGTTGCCCTTGTGCACGATGGTCACACTGGGCTTGTCGTGGTCGATGGCGTACTGGATCGCCTTGCGCATCAGGCGCTCGGTGCCCTCCTTGGACACCGTCTTGATGCCGATGCCCGACGTGGCCGGGAAACGGATGGTGGTCACGCCCATTTCGACCTGAAGCAGGCGGATCAGGCTTTGCGCCTGGGGAGAGCCCGCCTCGTACTCGATCCCCGCATAGATGTCTTCCGAGTTCTCTCGGAACACCACCATGTTGGTTTTCTCGGGCTCCTTCAGCGGCGACGGAACGCCCTCGAAGTACTGCACAGGACGCAGGCAGACATAGAGGTCGAGCGCCTGGCGCAGCGCCACGTTCAGCGAGCGGAACGGCCCACCGGCAGGCGTGGACAAGGGCCCTTTGATGGACACCACGTGGGCGCGCAAGGCGTCCAGGGTTTCCTCCGGCAGCCAGACGTCCGGCCCGTAGACCTGGGTGGCCTTCTGGCCGACATAGACCTCCATCCAGTGGATTTTCCGGCGGCCACCATAGGCCTTGGCCACGGCGGCGTCCACCACCTTGAGCATCACCGGCGTGATGTCCAGGCCGGTGCCGTCGCCTTCGATGTAAGGCACGATGGGTTCGTCAGGCACCTGGAGCGACATGTCGGCATTGACGGCGATCTTCTGACCTTGGGCGGGCACGCGGATGTGCTGGTACATGTCGATGGGAATCCAGAGGGCTGAGGAAGGGAACAAGAGCGCGAATTCTAGACTCGGAGCTTCAGCCCCCGCCCGGCCGTGCCACGATGGCGGACAATGCGGGCCTGACCCGACTCACCCGCCTCACCGCATGAAACGCCTGCTCACGCCCCTGATCTGCCTGTTCTTCCTGCTGTCGGGGCCAGCCTGGTCCCAGGAAGGTCCTCAGCTTCAGCTGCCGCGCGTCGGCCTGTCGGCCGGCATGCACCTGATCCAGGCCCAGGTGGCCGCCACCCCTCAGGAACGTGCCGTGGGCCTCATGTTCCGCAAGGACATGCCGGTCAACGAGGGCATGCTGTTCGTGTTTGAACAGCCCTCCGGTCAGTGCTTCTGGATGAAGAACACGCTGCTGCCGCTGACCGCCGCCTTCGTGGCCGACGACGGCACCATCGTCAACCTGGCGAACATGCAGCCCCAGAGCCTGGACTCGCACTGCTCGGCCAAGCCGGTGCGCTACGTGCTCGAGATGCACCAGGGCTGGTTCGACAAGCGCGGCATCAAGGCCGGCTCGCGCCTGAGCGGCGCCCCGTTCATCAAGTAACCCCCGAAAAGAAAAAGGCCACCGTTTCCGGTGGCCTTTTTTGCGTCAGGACTTCAGCAAAGCCAGCGCCGCGTTGAACGTCTTGCTGGGGCGCATGATGGCTTCCAGCTTGGCGAAATCGGGCTTGTAGTAGCCGCCGATGTCGACCGGCTTGCCCTGCACGTCGGCCAGTTCCTTGACGATGGTCTTCTCGTTGTCGGCCAGCGCCTTGGCCAGCGGTGCGAACTTCTCCGCCAGCGCCTTGTCCTCGGTCTGCGCAGCCAGCTCCTGCGCCCAGTACAGCGCCAGGTAAAACTGGCTGCCGCGGTTGTCGAGCTGACCGGTCTTGGGCGACGGGTTCTTGTTGTTGTCCAGCAGCTTGCCGGTGGCCGCGTCCAGGGTCTTGGCCAGCAGTTTGGCCTGGGCATTGTTGTTCTTGAGGCCCAGGTCTTCGAAGCTCACGGCCAGGGCCAGGAACTCACCCAGCGAATCCCAGCGCAGGTGGTTCTCTTCCACCAGCTGTTGCACGTGCTTGGGCGCGGAGCCGCCGGCACCGGTCTCGTACATGCCGCCACCGGCCATCAGGGGCACGATGGACAGCATCTTGGCGCTGGTGCCCAGTTCCATGATGGGGAACAGGTCGGTCAGGTAGTCGCGCAGGATGTTGCCGGTGGCGCTGATGGTGTCCTGCCCGCGGATCACGCGCTCCAGCGTGTAGCGCATGGCGCGCACCTGGCTCATGATCTGGATGTCCAGACCTGCCGTGTTGTGCTCGTGCAGGTACATCTTGACCTTGGTGATCAGCTGGGCTTCGTGCGGGCGGTAGGCGTCGAGCCAGAACACCACGGGCATGCCCGAGTTGCGCGCGCGGGTCACGGCCAGCTTGACCCAGTCGCGGATGGCAGCGTCCTTGACCTGGCACATGCGCCAGATGTCGCCCTGCTCCACGTCCTGGCTCATCAGCACCTCGCCGGTGGCCAGGTCGGTGATGTTGGCCACGCCGTCTTCGGGGATCTCGAAGGTCTTGTCGTGCGAACCGTACTCCTCGGCCTGCTGGGCCATCAGGCCCACGTTGGGCACGGTACCCATGGTCTTGGGATCGAACGCGCCGTGCCACTTGCAGAAGTTGATCATCTCCTGGTAGATGCGGGCGAAGGTCGATTCGGGCATCACGGCCTTGACGTCCTTCAGGCGGCCATCAGCGCCCCACATCTTGCCGCTGTTGCGGATCATCGCCGGCATGGAAGCGTCGACGATCACGTCGTTGGGCGAATGGAAGTTGGTGATGCCCTTGGCCGAATCGACCATGGCCAGCTCGGGGCGGCCTTCGTGGCAGGCGTGCAGGTCGCGCTTGATCTCGTCCTGCTTGCTCTGCGGCAGCGTGGCGATCTTGTTGTACAGATCCACCATGCCGTTGTTGACGTTCACGCCCAGTTCATCGAACAGCTTGCCGTGTTTCTCGAAGGCGTCGCGGTAGAAGATGCGCACGCAATGGCCGAACACGATGGGGTGCGACACCTTCATCATGGTGGCCTTGACGTGCAGCGAGAACATCACGCCGGTCTTGCGCGCGTCCTCGATCTCCTTTTCGTAGAAGGCCAGCAGCGCCTTCTTGCTCATGAACATCGAGTCGATCACCTCGCGATCCAGCAGCGAGACCTTGGGCTTGAGCACGATGGTCTTGCCGCTCTTGGTGATCAGCTCCATCTTGACGTCGCGCGCCTTGTCCAGGGTCATGGACTTCTCACCGTGGTAGAAGTCGCCGTGGTGCATGTGCGAGACGTGCGAGCGTGAAGCCTGGCTCCACTCACCCATGCTGTGCGGGTTCTTGCGGGCGTATTCCTTCACCGCGCGGGGGGCGCGCCGGTCCGAGTTGCCTTCGCGCAGCACCGGGTTCACTGCGCTGCCGGTGCACTTGGAGTAGCGCGCGCGGATGTCCTTTTCTTCGTCGGTCTTGGGATTCTCGGGGTAGTCCGGAATCTTGTAGCCCTTGGCCTGCAGCTCCTTGATGCACGACATGAGCTGGGCCACCGACGCGCTGATGTTGGGCAGCTTGATGATGTTGGCCTCGGGCTTGAGCGTGAGCTTGCCCAGCGCGGCGAGGTCGTCGCTGACGCGCTGTTCCTCGGTCAGGCACTCAGGGAAAGCCGCCAGCACGCGCCCCGCCACGGAGATGTCGGCGGTGGTGACGTTGATGCCTGCGGGCGCTGCGAAGGTGCGGATGACAGGGAGAAACGCACTGGTGGCCAGCAAGGGGGCCTCGTCCGTCAGGGTGTAGATGATGGTGGGTTGCTGGCTGCTCATTGCTTATCTCCAGAGGTTGTAGGGTGCGATGCCGATCGGCATCCAGGCCGGTGGCGCGGACACGGTGACCGGTATCCCGTGATTGTGCTTTCAGCGCAAGGGCCAGGCCTTCGTTTTTGGGATCACATTCCCACAATACAAAACACGCGCAAAAAAATTTGCATGCTTTCATGCCGCCAGACAGCAAAAAGGGCCCGAAGGTCACCCTCCGAGCCCTTGATGCTGGCGCATGCGATCAGGCGAAGTTGGCTTCGGCGAACGACCAGTTCACCAGTTTGTCGAGGAAGGTCTCGACGAACTTGGGACGCAGGTTGCGGTAGTCGATGTAGTAGGCGTGTTCCCACACGTCCACGGTCAGCAGGGCCTTGTCGCCCGTGGTCAGCGGGGTGCCGGCGGCGCCCATGTTGACGATGTCGACCGAGCCGTCAGCCTTCTTCACCAGCCAGGTCCAGCCCGAGCCGAAGTTGCCCACGGCGGACTTGACGAAGGCTTCCTTGAAGGCGGCATAGCTGCCCCACTTGGCCGTGATGGCCGCGGCCAGCGCGCCGGAAGGCTCACCGCCACCGTTGGGCTTCATGCAGTTCCAGAAGAAGGTGTGGTTCCAGATCTGGGCCGAGTTGTTGTAGATGCCGCCGCTGGACTTCTTGATGATGGACTCGAGGTCCATGTTCTCGAACTCCGTGCCCTTTTGCAGGTTGTTCAGGTTGACCACATACGCGTTGTGGTGCTTGCCGTGGTGGTACTCGAGCGTCTCGCGGCTGTAGTGCGGGGCCAGGGCGTCCAGGTCGTAAGGCAGTTTGGGCAGGGTGTGTTCCATGGGGTTCCTCTTGCGTTGGTGTTGTGAAATGGCGCGCTTGGCCGCGGGAAGCGGAGCACAAGGCAATCGGGCCTCCGCATTGTAGGCAAGGCCAGTGACGGCAGAGCGATCAGGGTTTCTCGGCCCTCAGGGATTCAGCCTTCCACCCTCACGTCCAGCGAGCCATCGGCCAGCGTCGCGCGCAGCGGCTGCCCGGGCCGGGCCTGAGCGGCGCGCGTGAGCGCAGCACCATGCTCGTCGGTGAGAAAGGCATAGCCCCGCTGCAGCACGAGTTGCGGATCGAGCAGGCCCAGCGCGGTCTGGCCGCGCTGCAACCGCTGCCGCTGCGCTTGCAGCGCGCGCTGCAAGGATGGCGGCAACTGGGTCTGCAAGGTCTGCAGGCGGTTGTGCTGGCGCTGGATCGCCAGCGAACCACTGCGCTGCAAGCCGTGCTCCAGACTGGCCAGGTGCCGCAGGCTGTCGTGGATGCGCCCGGAGGGCCGCCCCAGGCGCTGGGCCAGGCGGTCAAGCCGCTGACCGCGCTGATCGATGTCCGAATAGGCGCCATCGTTCAGGCGCTCCTGCAGGTAGGCCAGTTCGCCTAGGCGCTGCACTTTCGTGGGTGCGCACAGCTCGGCCGCCGCGGTCGGCGTGGGCGCGCGCAGGTCGGCCACGAAATCGGCCAAAGTGAAGTCGGTCTCGTGTCCGACGCCGCACACCACGGGCATCGGGGCCTGCGCGATGGTGCGCACCAGCACCGGGTCGTTGAACGACCACAGGTCTTCCAGCGACCCGCCTCCGCGCACGAGCAGCAGCACCTCGCTCTCGCCGGTGTCCGCATGCCGCTGGTAAGCGGTTTGCAGCGCGGCGCACAGCTCGGCAGGCGCCTGCGCGCCCTGCACGGCCGCCGGGTAGATGACCACCGGAATATGGGGCACCCGCCGCTTCAACGCCGTGACCACATCGCGCAAGGCCGCCGCACCCAGGGACGTGACGATGCCGATGCTGCGCGGCTGCACGGGCAGCGGACGTTTGCGGGCCTCCTCGAACAGGCCCTCGGCCTCCAGCTGGGCCTTGAGCTTGAGGAATTGTTCGAACAGCGCGCCCTGCCCCGCGGGCTGCAGCGACTCGACAATGAGCTGCAGATCGCCGCGCGCACCGTAGACATCGAGCTTGCCACGCGCCTCGACCAGCTGGCCATCGCGCGGGGCAAAACTGAACTGCTCGGCCGAGCGCCTGAACATGGCGCAACGCACCTGGCCGATCTCGTCCTTGAGCGAAAAATAACAATGGCCGCTGGCCGCCCTCGAAAAGCCCGAAAGCTCCCCCCGAACCGCCACCGGATTGAATCGGGCCGAGACGGTGTCGGCCACGGCTCGCATCAGCGGGCCAACTGCCCACACACGCCGCGCGGACGGCTGATCGGCATCGAACAAGGATTCAGCCACGCGCATCTCCGGGGCAAATGTGTCCACAAGCCGCGCCGTTGCTGGCGATGCTGAAACACCCTTCAATGGCGCCGCGCGATGCCGCCAAGAGCCTTGATTCCAAAGACATTTGCAGTGCCTGTTTTGTGATCGACGTGTCGCCGGCCCTTCCAGGCCGGGGTTTCGTGCGCATCGCGGGTGAGTTTTTCACAAAGTTATCCACAGAATTTGTGCATCAGGGAGAGGAATCGGGCCCGACTGGCTGGACGGCATGGGCAGGGGCCGAATGGTCGGTCCCTTCAGAGGGCCGCACATGGGCCTGAGACATAATCGTTCGCACCCTCAAGGCCACCCGCGTCCGGTGGCACTAGCCTGGAGTTCTGATTTGTTTTCCATCATACAAGCCGCTGGCTGGCCCATCTGGCCCCTGATCGCCTGTTCCGTGCTCGGCATGGCCCTGGTCATCGAACGCTTCGTCAGCCTCAAAACGCGCAAGATCTTCCCGCCCAAGCTGCTCGACGAAGCCATCATGGTCTCGCGCAACGGCATCCCGGGCCCGGACGTGGTCAAGCAGCTTGAACAGAACTCCGTGCTGGGCACGGTGCTCGCCACCGGTTTCCGCACCTACAACGTCAACCCGCGCGCCACCGAAGACGACCTGCGCGCCAGCCTGGAAGGCGCGGGCCGCGAGGCCGCCGCCAAGCTGCAGCGCTACCTGGGCGCGCTGGCCACGATCGCGTCGGCCGCGCCCCTGCTGGGCCTGCTTGGCACCGTCATCGGCATGATCGAGATCTTCGGCTCGCAGGCGGTGGACACCGTTGGCGCCGTGCCCGGCATGGGCAACCCCGGCCAGCTCGCGCACGGCATCTCGATCGCCCTCTACAACACCGCGTTCGGCCTGATCATCGCCATCCCCGCGCTGATCTTCTGGCGCTACTTCCGCGCCCGGGTGGACAGCTACCTGCTGTCCATGGAACTCGCGGCGGAGCGCTTCGCCCGGCACCTGCTGAGCCTGCGGAAGCCCACGCTATGAACTTCCGCACCGGTGAGCACGATGAGCCCGAGATCAACCTGATCCCGTTCATCGACATCCTGCTGGTGGTGCTGATCTTCCTGATGCTCACCACCACCTACAGCAAGTTCACCGAACTGAAGGTGAACCTTCCCGTGGCCGACGCGCAGGCGCCCAAGCAGAACCCGCGCGAGATCGTGGTGGCGGTGGGCAGCGACGGCCGCTACTCCATCAACCGGCAGGTGCTCGAGGGCGCGGGCGTCGAGGTCCTCACGCGCGTGCTCTCGGAAGCCTCGCAGGACAACCGCGACACAGTCATCGTCATCAGCGCGGACGCCGCCGCCACCCACCAGTCGGTCATCAATGTGATGGACGCCGCCCGCCGGGCCGGCCTGGTGCAGATCACGTTCGCCACCCAGCAGACGGGTGCCCCCGCCCGCGGCAAACCCTGACGCGCCACGGGTGCCCGCCATGAGCCAGGCCCAGGGGCAGACGCGGGAAGCCGCCTGGCTGCGGCGCGCCCAGCAACGCGGCCCGCTGTCCTGCCTGCTCTGGCCCGTCTCCCTGCTGTACCGCTCGCTCATGGCCCTGCGCCGCTGGCTGTATGCCCGTGGGCTGCTGAAGGTTCACCAGATGGATGTGCCGGTCGTCGTGGTCGGCAACGTGGTGGTCGGCGGTGCGGGCAAGACACCCTGCACCATCGCGCTGGTCAAGCACCTTCAGGCGCAGGGCTGGCATCCCGGTGTGGTCTCGCGGGGTCATGGCCGGCACGCCATCGGCGTGACCCATGTGCACGCCGACACGCCAGCCAGCGAAGCCGGGGACGAGCCCCTCTTGATCCACCAGCGCACCGGCGTCCCCGTCTGCGTGGCGGCTCGCCGGGTCGATGCCGCGCGCGCGCTGCGCGCCACCCACCCCGACGTGGATGTGCTGGTGTGCGACGACGGGCTGCAGCACCTCGCGTTGGCGAGGCAACTGGCCATCGCGGTGTTTGACGATCGCGGCGTGGGCAACGGTTGGCTGCTGCCCGCCGGCCTGCTGCGCGAACCCTGGCCGCCCGCGCGCCACGCGCCGTTCAGGCCCGACCTTCTCCTGCGGCAAGGCCGCGCGGGTGCACCGGCCGCCACGGGTGTGGCGGCGCCGGACATGCCCGCGTTCGGGGCGGTGCGCCAACTGGCCTCCCATGCCACCGGCCCCCGGGGCCAGCGCATCGAACTGTCGCAATTGAAGGGCGCGCCGCTGACTGCGGTGGCCGGCATCGCCCGGCCCGAGGTGTTCTTTGACATGCTGCGGGAGGCCGGCGTCGTCCCCACGCAGCAGGTGGCCCTGCCGGATCACGCCGACCCGGCGGCCTACGCCGAGCTGGTGCACGGCGCGCGGCACCCTTTGGTCTGCACCGAGAAGGACGCGACCAAACTCTTTGCCCTTTTGCCGGCAAACGGCTCCGTGCAAGCCTGGGCCGTCCCGCTCGAACTCACGCCCGACCCGGCATTTTTCGAGGCGGTCGACGCCCATCTGGCCGCCTGGCGCCCAGAGCCTTGAAACCCGGATCCAGCCGGCGCGACTATCATTCCGCCATGGACACCAAACTGCTCGAACTGCTGGTCTGCCCGGTCACCAAGGGCCCTCTGATCTTCGACCGCGACAAGCAGGAACTGCTCTCGCGCAGCGCGCGCCTGGCCTACCCGGTGCGCGACGGCATTCCCATCCTGCTCGAACACGAGGCCCGCACGATCAGCGAAGAGGAAGCGGCGCGCCCATCGGCCCCCGCCCCGCTCGCATGAGCCTGCCCACCGCGGCGGCCGACTTCACCGTCCTCATTCCCGCCCGACTGGCCTCCACCCGCCTGCCCGACAAACCCCTGGCCGACATCGTCGGCGTGCCCATGGTGGTGCGCGTGGCGCAGCGCGCCATGCAGAGCGGCGCCTCGCGCTGCGTGGTGGCGGCCGACGATCCGCGCATCGTCGACGCCTGCGCCGCCCACGGCGTGCAAGCCCTGCTCACGCGAACCGACCACCGCTCCGGCAGCGACCGCCTGGCCGAAGCCTGCGCCCTGCTCGGCCTGGCGGATGAGGCATTGGTGGTCAATGTGCAAGGCGACGAACCTCTGATCGAGCCGACGCTGATCGACGCCGTGGCGGCCGAACTGCGGCGCCGCGACGATTGCGTGATGAGCACCGCCGCCCACGCCCTCGACAGCACGAGCGACTTCCTCAATCCCAACGTGGTGAAGGTGGTGCTCGACCGCATGGGCACCGCGCTGTACTTCAGCCGCGCACCCATCGCCTGGTGGCGCGATGGCATGGCACCCGGCCAGCCCATGAGCGCGCTGCCGACCCCTGCGCCACTGCGCCACGTCGGCATCTACGCCTATCGCGCCGGCTTCCTGCGGCAGTTTCCCCAGCTGGAGCCTTCGTCGCTGGAAGCAATCGAGTCGCTGGAGCAATTGCGCGTGCTCTGGCACGGCCACCGCATCGCGGTGCACGTGACGGCCCATGCACCGGGCCCCGGCGTGGACACGCCGCAAGATCTTCAACGGGTGCGCGAGCTGCTCGCCAAGGCCTGAATTACGGGCCTTGCGGTGGGCGTCGGAGCCCTTTTCCTGTCAGCCAGAGCGAAGGGTGCCCGTGCTATCCTCGACCGGTCGCCCCGGCTCCCACGCCCTGGGGCCGCCGCTCGAGACAAGCGGCCACGCCATTGAAACTCTGAAAAAAGGAAAGCGATGAGACTGATTCTGTTGGGCGCCCCGGGTGCCGGCAAAGGAACGCAAGCCACGTTCATTTGCCAAAAATACGGCATCCCCCAGATCTCCACCGGCGACATGCTGCGCGCGGCGGTGAAGGCCGGCACCCCCCTGGGGCTGCAAGCCAAGGCCGTGATGGAATCCGGCGGTCTGGTCAGCGACGACCTCATCATCAACCTGGTCAAGGAACGCATTGCCCAGTCCGATTGCGCCAACGGCTTCCTGTTCGACGGCTTCCCGCGCACCATTCCGCAGGCCGATGCCATGAAGTCCGCCGGCGTGAAGCTGGACTACGTGCTGGAAATTGACGTGCCGTTCGACGCCATCATCGAACGCATGAGCGGCCGCCGTTCGCACCCCGCCTCGGGCCGCACCTACCACGTCAAGTTCAACCCGCCCAAGGTGGAAGGCAAGGACGACGTGACCGGCGAGCCGTTGATCCAGCGCGAAGACGACAAGGAAGAGACCGTGAAGAAGCGGCTCGAGGTCTACAGCGCACAGACCCGTCCCCTCGTGGACTACTACAGCAGCTGGGCGCGCTCGGACGCGGCCGCCGCGCCCAAGTACCGCGCCATCAGCGGCATGGGCTCGGTCGAGGACATCACGGCGCGCGCCTTCGAGGCGCTGTCGAAGTAAGCCACCCCGGCTTCCCGCAGAACACCCGGCCACGTGCCGGGTGTTCCGCTTTCAGGAGGGCTCAAGCCGGGCTGGAGCGCAGGCCGTAGGCCTTGCCCTCCAGAAACACGTACTCGGCGCGCAGGATCGCTTCGCCCTTCTCGTCCTTGAACGTGAAGCCCACGGTGGACAGGGAGGCCCCGGTCTTGACCTCAGGCATCTGCCATTGCCCCAACCGGAACAGCGGCGCCAGTTCGATCTCCCAGCGCCGGTCGCGGCGCGTGGGCAACACGGTCTTGGCGCAGCAGCGCGGGCCCGTCGATGCCCGCCGTCTGGGCGGGCAAAGGGCGTTGGCCGAGGTCGGCCGGCAGGCGCAGGGCCTCGGGCAGCTCCAGCACCAGCTCGGCGTGCGGGTTGCGCCACTTCACCTCGACCACCCGCCCCTCCAGGTAGAGCGGACGGTCCTGGTCGAAGCTGCTCCAGCCATGGTGGGCCAGCGCCCCACCGCCCCAACCCCCCAGGCCCAGCCAGGCCCCGGTCCGAATCACATCACGTCGTTGCATGGAGATCTCCTTCCCATCACACGTAACCGATCCAACGGCCGCAGGTCAGCACCAGCAGCCACAAGGCCGACGACAGCAGCATCAAGAGGCGCGCAGTGCGGTCCTGGCGCTGCAGCGATCGGCGGGCGTGGAACCAGCCGGCGTTGCACCCCGCCAGCATGATCAACACCATCTTGGCTGTGAACACGCGATTCGCCAGCAGTTCCCCGGCCTGGGTACCGAACATCAGGAGGCCCGACACGGCGGCCAGTGCGAAACCCACCGCCACCAGGCCCAGGCTCAGTTTCGCCAGGGGCTCCACAGGCAGGCTCTGGCCCCAGCCGAACACCCGCAGTTCCAGCAGCGTCAGGTTGCCGAGCAACAGCGCCACGCCCAGCAGATGGGCCACTTCCAGCATGGGGTACGCCCAGGCGTGGGCACCGAGCGCGGCGAACATCGCGTCATTCCATCAGCAGGTCCAGCGCCAGCGCCAACCGGGCCTTGACCGGCGAGAGCCCGGCCGAGTGCGCGAATGGCAGGCCAGCGTGCGGCACCACCCTTCCGCGCGCACAACGCGTCGCCAGCACCACCCGCACCCGTTGTGCCTGCGCGGCATTCAGCGCATCGGTCAGCGCCTGGTGAACGGTACCGTTGCCCGTGCCGGCCACCACGATGCCCCGCAAGGGACGGGCGGCGCCTGGCGCCATCAAGGCCCGCACCAGGCTGCCGTCCGCGTCGGCATGGCTGGTCACCAGTTCGACCCGAGGCAGGGCGTCGGCCGCCAGGAAGCGGGCCAGCGGGGCTGGATCGTGGGAAGCAACGGAGGCGCCCCGGGATCGGAAACGGCGCACCTCCCCTCCTCCACACAAGCCAGCGGCCCCGCGTCTCCAGAGTCAAAAGCGTCCAGGCGGTAGGTGTGCTCCTTCGCCACCTCCAGCGCGCCGTGCACCTGTCCGGCACACACCACCACCACGCCGGCCTCCCCATGCCGCACCACGGCCAGCGCGTCGGCAAGGTTCTGCGGCCCATCCGGCACCAGCGCGGAAGCCGGGCGCATCGCGCAGGTCAGCACCACAGGCTTGGTGGGTTGGAGCAGGCGCTGCAGCACGAACGCCGTTTCCTCCAGGGTGTCGGTGCCGTGCGTCACGATCACCGCCGACACCTGGGGATCGTCCAGATGCGCCTGGAGCCGTGCCGCCAGGGCCTGCCACACCGGCAGGCCCATGTCCTTGCTGTCGATCTGGGCGACCTGCTCCACCTCCAACGGCACGCCGGCCAAAGCCGGAACGGCCGCCACCAGATCGGCCACGCCGACCTGCCCCGCCACGTAGCCCACGTTGTCGCCCGCCTGCGCCGCACGCCCGGCGATGGTGCCGCCCGTGCCCAGGATCACGAGCCGCCGGCCCTGATTTGTGTCCACCACTTGCCAATCCTTGAAAACTGGTTAAAAATACAGATACTGGATAAGAAAACAGGTATCAGCCACTTCCCGCATTGTTCCTGTCTTCCCAGATGGCGTTCCCCTTGCGCACCACGTTCACGACGAGGTCCTCATGCTCGACATGCCCCATACCGCACCGAAGCTCACCGCCCGGCAGCAACAGATTCTGGAATTGATCCAGACGGCGATCGCACGCACCGGCGCACCGCCCACCCGTGCCGAAATCGCCAGCGAACTCGGGTTCAAGTCGGCCAATGCCGCCGAAGAGCATCTGCAAGCGTTGGCACGCAAGGGCGTGATCGAACTGGTCAGTGGCACTTCGCGAGGCATCCGCCTGCGCAGCGAAGACCTGCAGTCCATCAACGATTCGCGCGGGCGCCAGCTTACACTGCCGATCCCCAGCCTGGCCCAGCTGGTGCTCCCCCTGATCGGTCGCGTCGCAGCCGGTTCGCCCATCTTGGCGCAGGAGCATGTGGACCAGACCTACCAGGTCGAGCGCAGCCTGTTCCAGCGCACGCCCGACTACCTGCTCAAGGTGCGTGGCATGTCCATGCGCGACATCGGCATCATGGACGGCGATCTGCTCGCCGTGCAGGCCACGAAGGAAGCCAAGAACGGCCAGATCGTGGTGGCCCGCCTGGGTGACGACGTCACCGTCAAACGCTTCATGCGGCGCCAGCACCTGATTGAATTGCACGCGGAAAACCCCGACTACAAGACCATCGTCGTCGAACCGGGCGAGCCATTCGAAATCGAAGGACTCGCCGTGGGCCTGATCCGCAACAGCTTCCAGCTCTGACCGATCCCGGTCCGTGTCGCCTCAGCAGGTGGCGGGCGTTTGGTCCCGGTGGGTGCACAACCCACCACAAGGACACATCCCTGCGAAGGCGTTTGATTTTGCAATCCTGCCTGTGTTCAACCCCACCCAATGGAGTTTCGCATGGGAAAAATTTTCAACACCAACACGTGGCGCGCCCCTTTGCAGTTGATCGACTGCTGGTTGCCCTCTCCCGCCCTTCGCCGGGCAACGGCCGCCAACGAGCCCGTGCGCAGCGCAGGTTGTACAGCGCTTTGCGCGTGCCGGGTGGCTCAAGCGCGCCAGCACGGCCCGCAGTCCACTTGTCTTGCGGGCCGTGCCACCGGCAGCGGACCCTGTGCCTCGCGTGCGCGTGCTGCAGCAGACCGGCCCCGCGGCGGCGCACCGGGCCGGTGTCAGGCTGGTGATCTCGGGCCGCATCAACGATGTGTGCGCCGAACTCGATCGACTGGCCGACCAGGAACGCCAGCTGTCCACGCGCGCGGCCTGAACTCGGCCGCCGCCAGCGAGCACACGGCCATCCTCCAGGCTCCCGGCGCGCCGTGCCTGCTTGTAACCAGGGGTCAGCGGCCCGGAAGGCCTGGGAGGTGAAGGCACAATAGGGTCATGAATATTGTGATCCTTGATGACTATCAGGACGCTGTGCGCAAACTGCGGTGTGCCGAGAAACTGGAGCCTTACCCGGCCAAAGTCTTCACCAACACGGTCAAGGGCGTGGGCCAGCTGTCCATCCGATTGCGCGATGCCGATGTGCTGGTCCTGATCCGGGAACGCACCGCCATCACCCGTCAACTGGTTGAAAAACTCCCCCGGCTCAAACTCATCGCCCAGACCGGGCGCGTGGGCGGGCATGTGGACGTCAATGCCTGCACCGAGCGTGGCATCGCGGTGGCCGAGGGCGTGGGTTCACCCGTCTCCACCGCCGAGCTCACCTGGGCCCTGATGCTTGCGGCCATGCGCCGCATCCCGCAATACGTCTCCAACCTCAAGCATGGCGCCTGGCAACAGGCCGGGCTGAAGGCTGCTGCCATGCCCGCCAATTTCGGCGTGGGCATGGTGTTGCGTGGCAAGACGCTGGGCATCTGGAGCTACGGCCGCATCGGGCAGATGGTGGCAGGTTACGGGCGGGCCTTCGGCATGCGCGTGATCGTGTGGGGCAGCGAAGAAAGCTGTGCCCGCGCCGCGTCCGATGGTTTCGATGTGGCCCCCAGCAAGGCAGCCCTGTTTGAAACGGCCGACGTGCTGAGCCTGCACTTGCGGCTGAGCGAGAGCAACGCGGGCTGTGTGACACCCGAAGACCTCGCCGCCATGAAGACCTCCGCGCTGTTGGTCAACACCTCCCGCGCCGAGCTCATCCAGCCCGAGGCGCTGATCGCCGCGCTGAACCGGGGTCGCCCGGGCATGGCCGCGATCGACGTGTTCGAATCCGAGCCCATCCTGCAAGGCCATGCCCTGCTGCGGCTCGAAAACTGCATCTGCACGCCCCACATCGGCTATGTCGAGCAGGACAGCTACGAGATGTACTTCTCCTCTGCGTTCGACAACGTGGTCAACTACATCAAGGGCACACCGACCAATATCGTCAATCCAGGCGCGCTGCAGGTTCGACGCTGATGGCTGCGATCGACCTCACCCCAGAAAAAACGCCGGTTGTCACCGGCGTTTTTTCTGGGTACCAAGGGCGTCAGCGTTTGCCATCCGGCTTCGAGCCTGGCTCGTCGTCCGGCGGCATGAAGTCCAACACCTCGAAATCGATCAGGTTGCTCAGCGGCAGGTCCTGGGCGTCACCTGCCTTGGCGGTCGGCTCCACGGGCGGCGACACCTCTGGCAACAAGGCCTCGAAGGCAGAGAACTCGGAGAGGTCGTTCAGGTTGATGTCCAGGCCCAGGTGGGACGACGCAGGCACCAGCACACCCAGGTCCATCGGCTGGGTGTTGCGACCGCCAGCAGGCTCTTCAGCGACGGGGGGCTTCTTGCCGGCTGGCGCGCTCGGACGCCGGCCGTCGGCTTTCAGCGGTTGCATGTTCGTGTGCCGGAATTCGCTGTGCTTTGCCGCGGACGGCTCGTCTCGCTTGATCAGCTCCTTGGCCATCGCGTGCAACAGCAAGAGCTCGCGGTACGCCTCGAGATCGAACACCTCGACTTCGTCGTCGCTGGCGTCCCGGAAGATCGACTCCTCGATCAGGTCCAGCACCCGGGGCTCCGGCCACAGCGACTGAATGCGGCTGAAGGCCGTTTCGTAGGCTTCAAGGCCTCGACCACCGTCGGTGTAGCGGTTGAAGGGCGGCGCGCCGGCATTGAAGACGTGGTTGAACTCGTCGCGCAGGGCGTCGTAGTCTTCGCGGCGCCCCAGGCGGTGATAGAGCTTGAACAGATCCAGGTAAGCCAGGGGGCTGGGCTCATGGCTCTCGGCCAGGTGGTTGCGCAGCACTTGGATGGCCTGCTCGTCTTCACCCAGCGACACGAAAAAGTCGGCCTGCTGCTGAATGTCGAACAACTCTTCCGTGCGCACCGAACGGGAGATGCCCAAGGCGCTCGGTGAAAAATCCCGACGGTCGCGCGATGGCAGCGCAACCGCCGACTCCGACTGTGGATCGCTCTCGCGCGCAGCGGCGCCATCCAGGGCCTGCAAATCGTCCAGCGACGAATCCTGATCCAGGTGGAGATCGAGTTCCACGCCGCCGGGCGCGGGGGCCGCCACCATCGGGGCGCCCTGGCGCACGGGCTTGCGGAGCTGTGCCGGCATGGTTTTGTCTTCAGGCGTCGAGGACCACCACGCACGGGACGCCTCGGACCCGGCCTGCGCTGGACGGCGGCGCGACGCCATCAGCAGCGCCAGAAGCGTCAGCAACAGCAGTGCGCCCAGCAGGTACACCAGCCAGTTGCGGTAGCGCTGGTCACGCGCCTCATTCAGTTGGGCGTTCAGCTCGCCAATGCTGTTCTGGCTCTGGGCCCGGGCGTTGCGCAGTTGCTCGGCTTCCGCCTCCAGCGCCGCGAGTTTCTGGGCGTCCCGCAGGATGTCTTCCGGCGACGCGCTGAGAGACTTCCAGAGCAGGCCGGCGGCGGCGCGGGCTTCTTCGGAGGTGGCGGGCTCACTCAGCAAGAAGGGCGAGAGCTTGAGCGTCGGATCGCGCTCGATGCCCGCATCCAGATCGATCGGGTCCAGCTGCAGGCGGGGCGCCGCAGGGGGTGCCGGTGGACGGCGCACCACACTGCTCGCACGGGGCGAGGCGGTGGCACCCGGTTTCGCGGCGGGCTTGGGCGCAGGCCGTGCCGATGGCGAAGCCACAGGGCCAGCCGCAACGGGCGGCCGAGCGCTGGCGGTGCCACTCTCTACCAGGCTGCCGCCCGCGACACCGGGACCCGCAGGCGTGGAAGGCGCCTGCGCCACCGCCGGGGGCGCCACGGCCACCGGGTTGTTGGATCGGTCGACCGGCGCCATCGGCTCGTTGAGCGGGTCGGCCAGCAGCACGAAGCGGCGGGTGAACGCGGTGCCGCAGCCGGCGCGCACGTACAAGGTGACGATGGGTTCGTTGATGGGCTGCCGAGTCTGGATGCGCACCGAGGACTCGGCCTCGGCTTTCTGGGGCGTGCTGCGAACCAGACCGGGCGACACTTGCGTATCGCCAAAAAAGACATCCGCATTGAGGCACTGGTTGGTGAGATCCTCACCCGGAGCGAGAAGAACCTGAACCCGGACATCGAGAGGTTGTCCGATGACAGCTGCACCACTGTGCCGCCCCAGCGTGGCCGCCGAACTGCCCAGCGCAGTTAATAGCAAAATACAGCCTGTCCATGTCTGGCGCACGTTGGAAGCCCTTCGTTCTTTCGTTGGATCATTTTGTCATAGCTCCAGGCACCCTCATTCCAAATACAACACACTTATGCAACCCATATTTCTTCATACGGGCATCGTCGGGACCGGTGCCATGGGCCGCGGCATTGCCCAGATGGCGGCCCAGGCCGGCAGCCAGGTCTGGCTCTTCGACGTGCAGGCCGGCGCGGCGGAGGCCGCCCGCGCCGCCCTTCAAGGCACCTGGCAGACGCTGGTGGGCAAGAACCGCATGGAGGCCAGCCAGATGGAAGACTGCCTGGCACGGGTGCATTTGGCCGGCGCGCTGACCGACCTCGCGCCCTGCGATCTGGTGGTGGAAGCCATCGTCGAACGGCTCGACGTCAAGCAACGCCTGTTTGCCGATCTCGAAGCCATCGTCCAACCCGATGCGGTGCTGGCCACCAACACCTCGTCGCTCTCGGTCACCTCGATCGGTGCCGCGCTCAAGCGCCCGGCCCAACTCGCTGGCTACCACTTCTTCAACCCGGTGCCCCTGATGAAGGTGGTCGAGGTCATTGCCGGCCTCAAGACCAGCGCCACGGTCTGCCAGCGCCTGACGGACTACACCCGCCAGTTCGGCCACACGCCGGTCTCGGCACAGGACACGCCGGGCTTCATCGTCAACCACGCCGGCCGCGGCTACGGCACCGAAGCCCTGCGCGTGGTGGGCGAACGCGTGGCCGATTTCGCCACCATCGACCGCATCCTCAAGGACCAGATGGGCTTCAAGCTCGGCCCGTTCGAGCTGATGGACCTGACGGCGCTGGACGTCTCGCACCCCGTGATGGAGTCGATCTACCACCAGTATTTCGAGGAGCCGCGCTACCGCCCCAGCGTGATCACCGCCCAGCGCCTGGCTGGGGGCGTGGTGGGCAAGAAGGTCGGTGAAGGTTTCTATGCCTACGACAAGGGCGTGGCCCAGGTGCCGGCCGACGTGGCCGCGCCGACCGTCGCGGAGCTGCCACCGGTCTGGGTCTCGCCCAAGGCAGCCCGCCGGGCCGAGCTCTATCAGTTGCTCAAGGACCTGGGCGCGCACATCGAGACCGCCGCCGCACCGTCGGCCGCCGCGCTCATTCTGGTGGCGCCGCTGGGTCTGGACGTGACCACGCTGGCCGCCGTGGAACGCCTGGATGCGTCGCGCACCGTGGGCATCGACATGATGCTCGACGACGCCTCCACCCGCCGCCGCGTGCTGGCGCACCAACCCCGCCACCCGGGCCGACATGCGCGACGCCGCTCACGCCCTGTTCGCCAGCGACGGCAAGGCCGTGAGCGTGGTGCGCGACAGCGGTGGTTTCGTCACGCAGCGCGTGGTGCGCGGCCCATCGTCAACATCGCGACCGACATGTGCCAGCAGGGCATCTGCTCGCCGGCCGACCTGGACGTGGCGGTCACCCTCGGCCTGGGCTACCCGATGGGGCCGCTGGCCATGGGCGACCGCATCGGTCCCACCAACCTGCTGGAGATCCTGTTCAACCTGCAGACGGTGTACGGCGACCCGCGTTACCGCCCTTCCCCCTGGCTGCGCCGCCGTGGCGCGCTGGGCCTGAGCCTGACGCACGAAGAAGCCTGATTCCCGACCGCAAGGACCGACACCGCATGACCGCCAGCCTCAAGAGCCACAGCCATGGTCAGACCATGGTGCTGACCATCAGCAACCCGGAACACCGCAACGCCCTCGGCCCCGACATGTACGCCGCTGGCGTGGAAGCGCTCAACGTGGCCGAAAGCAGCCCCGAAGTGCGCAGCGTGGTGCTCACGGGCGAAGGCGCGCACTTCTGTGCCGGCGGCAACCTGCAGCGGCTGCTGGCCAACCGGCAGCAGCCGCCCGAGGTGCAGGCGCAGAGCATCGAGGGTTTGCACAACTGGATCGAGACCATCCGCGCCTTCCCCAAGCCCGTGGTGGCGGCCGTGGAAGGCGCGTGCGCCGGTGCCGGTTTTTCGCTGGCGCTGGCTTGCGACCTGGTGATCGCCGCGCAGAACAGCGTGTTCGCGATGTCGTACAGCAGCGTGGGCCTGTCGCCCGACGGCGGGGCCACCTGGAGCCTGATGCGCGCCCTGCCCCGGGCCACGGCGCTGCAGTTGCTGTTGTGCGGTGAACGCATCGGCGCCGAGCGGCTGCAGCAACTGGGCGTCATCACCCAGACCAGCACGCCGGGAGAAGCGCTGCACGACGCGCTGACGCTGTGCGAACGCCTCAATGCGCGCGCGCCCAACGCGCTCAGCAGCATCAAGGAACTCGCCAACGACGCCCCGACGGTCACACTGCACGCGCAGCTGTCGGCCGAGCGCGATCATTTCGTGCGCAACCTGCATCACGCCAACGCGGGCGAAGGTATCACGGCCTTCATGGAAAAGCGGGCCGCCAACTACCGTTGACGCGGTCTGCGCGCATACCCTGATCTGTCCGCCGCGTCCCAGTGGCGACAATGAAGGCCACCCTCAGTCACTCAAAAGACAGCCCATGGACGAACCGATTCTGACAATGGAAGAACGCGAGGCGATCAACAACGGTCGCTGGTTCAGCAGCCTTTCACCTTCCCTGCGTCACGACATCCTCCGATGCGCCCACGTCAAGCGATTCAAGGACGGCGACCTCATCGTCGCACGCGGCGACCCACCGACCGAATGGTCGGCGGTCGCCCGTGGGGCGGTGCGCGTGAGCTCGACCTCGCTCTCGGGCAAGCAGATCACGCTGACCTATGTGGAGCCCGGGGTGTGGTTCGGCGATGTGGCGATGTTCGACGGCGACCAGCGCACGCACGATGCCTACGCGCATGGCGCCACCACCTTGCTGTGCGTGGCGCGCACCGATTTCCAGAAGATCCTGGCCTCGCACGTGGAGTTGTACGAAGCGCTCATGCGACTGCAGGCACGGCGCATCCGCACGCTGTTCGGCCTGGTGGAAGACCTCAACACCCTGCCCCTGCGCGCGCGGCTGGCCAGAACAGCTGCTGCACCTGGTGCGCAGCTACGGCGTGCCCTGCCTGGCCGACGGCAGCGAAATGCGCATCGGCCTGCAGCTCGCGCAGGAGGAACTGGCGCAGCTGCTGGGCGCGTCGCGGCAGCGCGTGAACCAGGAGCTCAAGTCGATGGAGCGCGAGGACGCGATCCGCATCGAACAAGGCGGTGTGGTGGTGCGCAACCGCGACATGCTCATGCGCATCGCCGAAGCCGAGTCCTGACCCCGGCGTTGTCGCCACTGCTGCTTCAGGCCCGTCAACCCACAACGGCCTTGAGCCGCACACCATGAGCGACACCCAGAATTTCGTCGGCACCCGGCCCGTTGCGGCACAACACACCTTCGACATCCCGGCCCTCGAACGCTGGCTGACAGACCGGCTGCCGGGCTTCGCCGGCCCGCTCTCGGTGGAGATGTTCAAGGGCGGCCAGTCCAACCCCACCTACAAGCTCATCACGCCGCAACGCGCCTACGTGATGCGGGCCAAGCCCGGGCCCGTGGCCAAGCTGCTGCCCTCGGCCCATGCGATCGAGCGTGAGTTCCGTGTGATGAGCGCGCTGCACGGCACGGGTGTGCCGGTGGCGCGGATGCACGTGCTGTGCGAAGACGAATCGGTGATCGGCCGGGCCTTCTATGTCATGGAGTGCGTGGATGGGCGCGTGCTCTGGGAACAGTCGCTGCCCGGCATGGACCGCGCGCAACGCGCTGCCCTCTACGACGAGATGAACCGCGTCATGGCGGCGCTGCACACCGTCAAGCCCGACGCGATCGGCCTGACCGACTATGGCAAGCCCGGCAACTATTTCGAGCGCCAGATCGGCCGCTGGAGCAAGCAGTACCAGGCCTCCATCACGCAGCCCATCCCGGAGATGGACCGCCTCATGGAATGGCTGCCGCAGAACATCCCGGCCATGGCGCGCGACGAGTCCATGGTGTCGGTGGTACATGGCGACTTCCGCCTCGACAACCTGATGTTCCACGCCACCGAGCCGCGCGTGCTCGCCGTGCTCGACTGGGAACTCTCGACGCTGGGCCACCCGCTGGCCGATTTCAGCTACCACTGCATGTCCTGGCACATCCCGCCCGGCATGTTCCGCGGCATCCAGGGACTGGACCTGGCCGAGCTGGGCATCCCTTCCGAAGACGCCTACATCTCGCGCTACTGCGAACGCACCGGCATCGCCAGCCCCGAGCAACTCAAAGCGGACTGGAACTTCTACCTCGCCTACAACATGTTCCGCCTCGCGGCCATCCTGCAGGGCATTGCCAAGCGGGTGGAAACCGGCACCGCGTCCAACGAACAGGCGGTGAAATCCGCCGCCGGCGCCCGCCCCCTGGCCGAGATGGCCTGGGGCTTCGCCAGCGCCCGCTGACCCTCTTCACACCCACACCCTTTTTCCACTGGAGCCAAGATGAATTTCGACTACACCGACAAGGTCAAGGACATGCGCGAGCGTTTGC
The DNA here is from genome assembly GCF_042697355.1 of Hydrogenophaga sp. UC242_50. Lineage (NCBI taxonomy): Bacteria > Pseudomonadati > Pseudomonadota > Betaproteobacteria > Burkholderiales > Comamonadaceae > Hydrogenophaga > Hydrogenophaga sp. UC242_50. Next base: position 3,254,556 of record NZ_CP170553.1, on the reverse strand, counting down.
TGGCGTTCATGGACGAGCACATCTACCCCAACGAAGCGCGCTTCTTCGCCGAGATCGCCGCCAACCGCGCCAAGGGCAACCCCTGGCTGCCCACCACGATCATCGAGGAACTCAAGCCCAAGGCGCTCAAGGCCGGCCTGTGGAACCTGTTCCTGCCGCGCAGCCCGCGCGCGCCGCAGGGTCTGTCCAACCTCGAGTACGCACCCATGTGCGAAATCATGGGCCGCGTGCCGTTCGCGGCCGAGGTCTTCAACTGCTCGGCCCCCGACACCGGCAACATGGAAACCTTCGAGCGCTACGCCAGCGAGGAACTCAAGGACGAGTGGCTCGAGCCGCTGCTGCGCGGCGAGATCCGCTCGGCCTTCCTGATGACCGAACCCGAGGTCGCCTCGTCGGACGCCACCAACATCCAGTGCCGCATCGAGCGCGACGGCGACCACTACGTCATCAACGGCCGCAAGTGGTGGTCCTCCGGCGCCGGTGACCCGCGCTGCGCGGTCTACATCGTGATGGGCAAGACCAACCCCGATGCGCCGCGCCACTCGCAGCAGTCCATGATCATCGTGCCAGCCAACAGCAAGGGCATCACCGTGGTGCGACCGCTGTCGGTGTTCGGCTACGACGACGCGCCGCACGGCCACATGGAAGTGGTGCTCAAGGACGTGCGCGTGCCGGTGGGCAACATCCTGCTCGGCGAAGGCCGGGGGTTCGAGATCGCGCAGGGCCGCTTGGGCCCGGGCCGCATCCACCACTGCATGCGTTCCATCGGCGCGGCCGAGCGCGCGCTGGAGTTGATGTGCAAGCGCCTGAACAGCCGCGTGGCCTTCGGCAAGCCGGTGTCGGCCCAATCGGTCTGGCACGAGCGCATCGCCGATGCGCGCTGCCGCATCGAGATGGCGCGCCTGCTCACGCTCAAGGCGGCCTACATGATGGACACCGTCGGCAACAAGGTCGCCAAGGCCGAGATCGCCATGATCAAGGTGGTGGCACCCAACATGGCCTGCGACATCATCGACATCGCATTCAGGCCCATGGCGGCGGCGGCGTGAGCGACGATTTCCCACTGGCCTACGCCTATGCTGGCCAGCGCACCCTGCGCCTGGCCGACGGCCCCGACGAGGTGCACCGCCAGTCCATCGCCAAGCTGGAACTGCGCAAGCACATGCTGGTGAAGACCGAGGTGGACATGCCCGTCACGCGCGGCTTCTGAGCCGGCATGCCGGGAGGGTGAGCACGGGTTTTTGAATTCCCGTAGAGTGGCCTGCTCCTCAGCCACCCTCCCGCAAGAAAGGCAAGTCCCATGATCGACGTCCACTCCTGCGAACCCCCAATGGACACAAGGTCCACATCATGCTGGAGGAGTGTGGACTGCGGCTCGGCCGGGACTGGCGGGTCCATCCCGTCAACATCGGCAAGGGCGATCAGTTCGAACCGGCCTTTCTCAAGATCAGCCCGAACAACAAGATTCCGGCACTGGTCGACCCCGACGGTCCCGACGGCCAGCCCATCAGCCTGTTCGAGTCGGGCGCGATCCTGCTCTACCTCGCGGCCAAGACCGGCAAGTTCCTGCCCAAGAGCGACCGCGCCAAGTTCAAGGTGCTGGAGTGGCTGATGTTCCAGATGGGCGGCGTGGGCCCCATGCTCGGCCAGAACCACCACTTCCGGCAGTACGCGCCCGAGAAGATCGGCTATGCCATCGATCGCTACACCAACGAAGCCAGGCGGCTCTACGGCGTCATGGACCGGCAACTCGAGGCGCAGAAGTTCATCGCGGGCAACCAGTACAGCATCGCCGACATCGCGATCTTCCCCTGGCTGCGCAACTGGCAGAACCAGGGCATCGACTGGGCCGACTTCCCGCACCTGAAACAGTGGTTCGACACCATTGCCGCCCGCCCCGCGGTGCAACGCGGCGTGGCGGTGCTGGCCGACGCGCGCAAACCGATCACCGATGACAAGTCGCGCGAAGTGCTGTTTGGCAAGACGCAGTACGAAAAACGCTGACCCCGGCCGGAACACCTCATTTCAGCAGGTACAATTCGCCGCTTAGTCGGAGCGTAGCGCAGCCTGGTAGCGCATCTGCTTTGGGAGCAGAGGGTCGCGAGTTCGAATCCCGCCGCTCCGACCATTCATCAAGAACAAAAAGGCCCACAGTGTGGGCCTTTTTTGCATCGCCAGTCGCCCTGTCTGCCCGTAGCTCAACCGGATAGAGCAGCTGCCTTCTAAGCAGCAGGTCGGGGGTTCGAGTCCCTCCGGGCAGGCCACCCAAGGGGCCACGCGACCCAGCGCATCAACGAGGGTTTACCCGATGATTCATCGGGAATTCATGAAGTATATTGCAGCTTCTGAATCATGAACCCACCCTCCAGACTCCTCATCCTCGTTGGCACGATGACCAACACCGCAGAGTACGTGGCTCAGGCCATCGAGATGGATTGCGCCGACCTGATCCCCGAGATCGAGGTGCGCATGATGGACGGATTGGACATCCGAGTTTTTGACGGGGATGCACTATATCTCATATGTACATCCACCTACGGCTCGGGTGACGTGCCGGACAACGCCCGGGCGCTGTACGAATCCCTGGGCAACGAGCCCAAGTTTCTGGGCCACGTGCGCTACGGCGTGATCGCACTGGGCGACCACGGCACCCATCCGCAGACGTTCTGCCAGGGTGGTCGGCGGTTCGACGAGCGTCTCGCCGATCTGGGCGCCGTGCGTGTGGGAGACGTGTTCTGCCATGACGCGTCGGCGGGCACCGAGGCCGAGGTGGTCGGCGCGGCTTGGTGCCGCGAGTGGCTCGCGCTGGCCATGCAACCCGCCTCTTAAATTCAGACATAAATGTTTTAGACCTCAAGTACGGGTAATTCTGGATCGTCAATCCCCTACCCCGCGTCTACAGTGAACCGCATTCCGGCAACCACCCACAGGAGAACTCCATGACCACCCGCCGAATCGTCCTGACCCGCAGCGCCGCCGTGATCGGCGCCGCATCCACCGGCCTGCTGCTGCCCGAGTTGGCACGTGCGCAGTCGGACAAGGTGCGCGTGGGTTTCATGCTGCCGTACACCGGCACCTTCGCCCAGCTCGGCGTGGCGATCGAGAACGGTTTCCGCATGGCCCTCAACGAGCAAGGCGGCAAGCTCGGTGGCCGTGAAGTCGAGTACTTCAAGGTGGACGACGAATCCAACCCGGCCAAGGGCATCGAGAACGCGACCCGCCTGGTGCAGCGCGACAAGGTGGACGTGCTCGTGGGCACCGTGCACTCGGGCGTGCAGATGGGCATCCACAAGGTGGCGCGCGACACCGGCGTGCTCAACCTGATCCCCAACGCAGGCGTGCACGTGGCGCACCCGCGCCCAGTGCGCCCCCAACGTGTTCCGCACCTCGTTCACCAACTCTCAGCCCACGCTGGCGCTGGGCAAGGCCATGGTGGCGCAACGGCCACAAGAAGGCGGTGTGGATCACCTGGAACTACGCGGCCGGCGACGAAGCCTTCGAAGGCTTCGAGCAGAGCTACACCGCGGCCGGCGGCACCATCATGAAGAAGCTGGGCCTGCCCTTCCCGAACGTGGAATTCCAGGCGCTGCTGACCGAGATCGCCTCGCTCAAGCCCGATGCCGTGGCCTGCTTCTTCGCCGGCGGCGGCGCGGCCAAGTTCATGAGCGACTACGCCGCGGCGGGCCTGAACAAGACCATCCAGCTCTACGGCTCGGGCTTCCTGACCGAGGGCGTGCTGGAAGCGGCCGGTCCTGCGGCCAACGGCGTGCTCACCACCATGCACTACGGCGACTCGCTGAACACGCCGCGCGACAAGCAGTTCCGCCTGGAGTACGCCAAGGCCTTCCGCCTTCAGCCCGACGTGTACGCCGTGCAGGGCTACGACACCGGCCTGCTGCTGATCAAGGGCGCCAACGCCGTCAAGGGCGACCTCAACAACAAGAAGGCGCTGTACGCCGCCATGGAAGGCGCCACCATCGACAGCCCGCGCGGCAAGTGGACCATGAGCAAGGCCCACAACCCGATCCAGGACATCTACATGCGCAAGGTCGAGAACAAGGAAAACAAGGTGATCGGCATCGCGCAGAAAGCCGTGGCCGACCCGGCCACCGGCTGCCGCATGGGCTGATCGCCCCCGCCTCACTCGTGCCTCCACAGACCGGCGCCCACAGGCGCTGGTCTGGTTTTTGCTCGCCTTCCTGGCCTGATCCTCACCGCCCCGCTTCATGGACTTCGCCAACTTCCTGATCCAGTTGCTCAACAGCCTGCAGTACGGCCTGTTGCTGTTCATGCTGGCGGCCGGGCTCACCCTGATCTTCGGCATCATGGGCGTGGTCAACCTCGCGCATGGCAGCTTCTACATGCTGGGCGCCTACCTGGCCTGGTTCCTGGTGTCGCAGCTCGACAGCCTGGTGCTGGCCATCGTGCTGGGCTCGGTCATCGCCGTCGTGCTGGGCTGGCTGCTCGAATGGCTGCTGTTCCGCCACTTCTACCGCCGCGACCACCTGGACCAGGTGCTGCTGACCTTCGGCCTGATCTACATCTTCGAGGAAGTGCGCTCCATTCTCTGGGGCGACGACGTGCACTCGGTGCAGGTGCCGGAGATGCTGAACTGGTCGATCCCGCTCACGGACAACCTGTCCTACCCGGTCTACCGGCTGGTGATGTCGGGCGTGTGCATCGCGCTCGCCCTCGGCCTGTACCTGCTCATCTCCAGGACCCGCCTGGGCATGAAGATCCGCGCGGGCGCCTTCAACCGCGAGATGACCGAGTCGCTCGGCATCAACATCCGGCTCATCCATGGCGTGGTGTTCGCGCTGGGCGTGGCCCTGGCGGCCATCGCCGGCATGATCGCCTCGCCCGTTTCCAGCGTGTACCCCGGCATGGGCAGCTCGGTGCTGATCATGTGCTTCGTGGTGGTCGTCATCGGTGGCATCGGCTCGGTGCGCGGGGCCCTCGTGGCCGCGCTGCTGGTGGGCCTGGTCGACACCTTCGGCAAGGTGCTGGTGCCGCAGATCGCCGGCATGGCCGTCTACATGCTCATGGCCGCCGTGCTGCTTTACAAGCCTGAAGGGCTGTTCAAACAATGAGTTCGCCCAAAGCCCAGCTGGAAAAGCTGCCGCGCAGCATGCAGGTGATCCTGCTGCTGGGCGCCATCGCCCTCGCCGCCTTCCCGCTCATGCCCCTGACGGGTGTCGACTTCTACCTGCAGATGCTCTCGCAGATGATGATCCTGGCCATCTTCGCGATGAGCCTCGATCTGCTGCAGGGCGTGACCGGCCTGGTCTCGCTCGGCCACGCCGCCTACTTCGGTCTGGCGGGTTACGCCCTGGCCTTCCTCACACCGGCCGACACGCCCATCAGCCTGTGGTGGGCGCTGCCCGTCTCGGCCCTGGGCGCGGGCCTGGCGGCGCTGATCATCGGCTTCTTCGTGGTGCGCACGCACGGCATCTACTTCATCATGGTCACCATGGCCTTCGCGCAGATGGTGTTCTTCCTGTTCTTCGACAACAAGGCGCTCGGCGGCTCCGACGGCCTGTACGTGAACTTCCGGCCCGACGCCTCGCTGTTCGGCTGGGCCGGCATCGACCTGGACAACAAAACCACCTTCTATTACTTCACCCTGCTGCTGCTGGTGCTGGTCTATGCCTTCCTGCGGCGCCTGCTGTTCTCGCCCTTCGGCCGCGTGCTCGCCGGCATCCGCGTGAACGAGCACCGCATGCGCGCGGTGGGCTACGGCACCTTCGGCTACAAGCTCGCCGCCTTCACCCTGGCCGGCGCGCTGGCCGGCGTGGCGGGGTTCCTGTGGGCCGCGCAGACCGGCTACGTGAACCCCGAACTCATGGGCTTTCACATGAGCGCGCACGCCATCATGATGGTCATCCTCGGCGGCATGGGCAACTTCGCGGGCGCCATCGTGGGGGCCTTCGCGTTCGAGTACGTCATGCACTTCTTCAAGGACCTCACCAAGCACTGGCAGTTGCTGATGGGCAGCTTCATCGTGCTGATCGTGGTGTTCGCGCCGCGCGGCTTGCTGGGCCTGGTGGCGCAGTTCTCCCGCAAGCGGGGTGCCCCATGAGCGAGCTCCTGCTCTCGGCGAAAAGCCTCACCAAGCGCTTCGGCGGCCTGGCCGCCGTCAACGACGTGTCGGTGGATCTGCACCGCGACCGCATCCACGCGGTGATCGGCCCCAACGGCGCGGGCAAGTCCACCTTGACCAACCTGCTCTCGGGCGACCTGCCCCCCACCTCCGGCCGCATCACGCTCAACGGCACCGAAACGGCCGGCAAGAACCCCGAACGCATCTCGCGCCTGGGCCTGGGCCGCAGCTACCAGAAGACCAACATCTTCCTGCCCTTCAGCGTGTGGGACAACGTGCGCCTGGCCGCCCAGTCGCGTGAACGGCATGGCCCGTGGAACCCGCTGCGCTGGCTCTCGGCGGCCAGTGCGATGACCGAAGTCAACCGCCGCTGCGAACGCGCCATCGAACTCGCCGGCCTCACGGCCCGCGTGGGCACCATCGCGGGCACCACCAGCCACGGCGAGCAGCGCCAGCTGGAGATTGCCATGACCCTGGCCACCGAACCCACCGTGCTGCTGCTCGACGAGCCTCTGGCCGGCATGGGCCACGCCGAGGCCGAGCGCATGGTCGAGCTGCTGCTCAAAATCAAGAAGGACCACGCCATGATGCTCGTGGAGCACGACATGGATGCCGTGTTCACCCTGGCCGACCGGCTCACCGTCATGGTCAACGGCCAGGTGATCGCCAGCGGCACGCCGGCCGAAGTCCGCGCCGACGCAGGCGTGCAGGCGGCCTACCTCGGCGAGGAGCACGAATGAGCGCGCTGATCCAGGCCAGAGGCCTTCACACCCACTACGGCGCCAGCCACATCCTGCGCGGCGTGGACTTCACCGTCGACAAGGGCCAGACCATCGGCCTGATGGGCCGCAACGGCATGGGCAAGACGACCTTGCTCAAGTCGATCATGGGCATCGTCAAACCCAGCGGTGGCAAGGTGCATGTGAAGGGCCAGGACATGACCGGCGCCCCCACCTTCGAGATCGCCCGCCTGGGCATCGCCTATGTGCCCGAAGGCCGCGGCATCTTCGGCAACCTGAGCGTGCGCGAGAACCTGGTGATGTCGGCGCGCGCCGGCACACAGGGCCAGCGCGACTGGACCTACGAGCGTGTGCTCGACACCTTCCCGCGCCTGGCCGAGCGCCTGAACCACGGCGGGCAGCAGCTCAGCGGCGGCGAGCAGCAGATGCTCACCATCGGCCGCGCGCTCATGACCAACCCCGACCTGCTCATCCTCGACGAGGCCACCGAGGGCCTGGCGCCCCTGATCGCGCGCGAGATCTGGCGCATCTGCGGCCTGATCCGGGAGAGCGGCATCAGCAGCGTGATCGTGGACAAGAACTGGAAGCACGTCACCCAGATCACCGACCGCAACGTGATCCTCGTCAAAGGTGAGGTGGTCTTCGAAGGCAGCTCGGAACAGCTGCACGCGCAGCCGGAGTTGCTGGAACAGTACCTGGGTGTCTGAGACGCGGCAACGACCCGGCCCTATTCATCGTCCGGGCTCGCCGCGCGCCGGTAGACATAACGGCCGTGCTGGCAGGGATCGCAGAAGGCCCATCGGCTGGCCTGCCATTTGAGCGCAGCCTGGCTCAACACAAAGACCGCCATCCCACCGACCCACCAGGGCCACAGCGGCACGCCGGCCAGGGACAGCCCAACGGCAACGGCGGCCAGGACCGCGGCGAATGCCAGGAACTGCCGGCACCGCCGCAGCTCCTCCTGTCTGGTGGGCGTGAAAGAAACTGGCCGCTGGCAGCGGCTGCACGACAAGCGCTTCATGTGGGCCCGGTGGGCGCCACGTCAGCGGCAGCGACCTGGTGTTCGACCCAGGGGTCCGAGGGAGCGTCCCGGTGCCAGCAGCGCCAGCCATGGGTGTAGGCGTGCTGAATGTAGGGTCCTCGCAGCACCCGAGGGACGTCTTCCCTCGCCTGCTCGACGCCCAGGAGGTGGACGGCGCCGGCCCAGTTTTCAACCACCTGCGATGGTCGCCTGGCCAACTCGGCGTCGGCCAGGCTGGCCGCCTGCTCCACCGAGCCGGCGCGAACGAGGAAGCAGGTGTCGGGGCCGTTGGGACCGCCGGTGAAGACGTCGTCCGAGTCGTTGCCCCAGCGGATGACTTCGTAGAGGTTCATCATGCAGCGCGTCGATCCCTCATCAACGCGAAGGCCGCGACCCCATCGCCGTGAGCACGCCCAGGCCGATGAAGGACGTGCCGGCGAGCCGGTTGCCCCAGACACCGTGCCGTGCCGCGCGGCCCAGGCGCGGCGCGACCAGGCTGGCGGTGAGCACGTAGAGGATGTCGGTACAGCACGCGATCGCCACGAACACGCCGCCGAGCGCCAGGGTCTGCAGCAAGGGGTTGGCGCCGTGCGCGTCCATGAACTGCGGCAGGAAGGCGGCGAAGAACAGGGTGGTTTTCGGGTTCAGCAGCGCCACCAGGAAGCCATCGCGGAAGACGCGCCGCAAGGACTGCGCCGGCACCTGGGGCGCGGCGCCGTCGGCCAGTGGCGACGCCGCCATCCACAGGCGGATGCCCAGGTACACGAGGTAGGCCGCGCCGGCCCACTTCACCACCGTGAAGGCCACCGACGACACGGCGAACAAGGCGGCCAACCCGAGCGCGGCGCCGAGGGCGTTGGCGAGGTTGCCGAGGGCCACGCCCAGCACGGACGAAAGACCGCAGGCGCGCCCTTGCGCCAGGGTGCGGGCCACGATGTAGACGACGGCGGGACCGGGGGTCAGGGCCAGCACCAGGCTGGCGCCCACGAAAGCCAGAAGCAGAGGCGTGTCGGGAAGCATGGGAACTCCAGAAATCGGGATCGCCAGTATCGCCGCAGCCCGGAAAAAACTCGAGGATGTCGATGGACGCCGGCCTCGAACGTCGGGACCGTGAAAGCAGAAAACTTTCTCATGGACCCCACCATCACCGCTTTTGAACGCTCGCCCGATCGAGGCCAGGGGCTCGCGCGCGCAGCGGCGGGTTGAGGGCCGGTCAGGGCAAGGCGAGCAGGTCCACATGGCCCACGCGCAGGCTGCCCGCAGTGGCATTCGCGTGCCGCCGTTGCCGCCACGCTTCCAGCGCGGCGAGGGACGCGGGCTCCTGCTCGCACGCGGCGTGGGCGATGCCGTCGACCAGCGCGTGGTGCAGCGCGCCGGCCTGTGCGCTTTCCAGGCTGTGGATGCGCCAGTCGCTGGCCGCGCTGAACACGCGGTAGCCGCTGCCCTGCAGCGCGCGGCGCAAGGCCGGCAAGGCAGCCGCACCGAGCGCGGGGCCAAAGCCCTTGTCGCGCCGCTGGTGCCGGGCGAAGAGCCGGCCCACGGTCGAGTCCAGCGGGTCGCCGGGCTCCCAGTCGTGGCGGCCGTCCACGCTGAGCGTGAAGAGCATGGCCGCGCGCGCGGCCACGGCGTGCGACACCAGCCGTTGCAGCCAGTCGGCGCTCACGAGATCAAGCAAGGCCGACGCGGTGACGAGATGGGCCGCGTGCCAGGGCAGCGTGTCCAGATGCCGCGCGAGGTCCAGCTGCCGGCAGACAATGGACGCCTCGAAACCCGGGCCGCTGGCGCCGGGTTGCCAGCCGCGCAGCAGTGCGGCGTCGTGGTCCACCACCAGCCATTGCTGCGGTCCGCCCAGCCGGGGCGCGAGCCAGCGCTGGTTCGCGCCGGTGCCGCAGCCCAGGTCGATCACGCGCCAGGGTGTGCCCGCCGGTGGGGCCATGGCATGGAACCGCGCGGCCAGTTGCAGGTGCCTGGCGGCCTCGTCGCGCGCCGCGGTGTCGAAGGGTTCGCGCTGTTGCAGCCAGTCGGCGCTGAAGTGGGCGCCGCTCACGGGTGTACCTTCGGCTTCGCCTGCGGTGCGAGCTTGCTGGGGCGGCCCGGCGCGGCGCTCATGCCATGGCCTCCAGCACGGCCGCGTAGCGCGCGGCCTGCTGCGGCCAGGTGGGCAGCGCAGCGGCGGCTTCGCGCGCGCCAGCGCCCAGGCGCTCGCGCAGCCCGGCATCGGCCAGCACGCGCTCCAGCGCAGCCTGCAGCGCGGCCACATCACCGGCGGGCACCTGCAGACCAGCGCCGGGCGGCAGCGTGTGGGCCAGCGCCCCGCCGTCGGTGGTGACCACCGGCAGGCCGTGGGCGATGGCCTCGGCGATCACCATGCCGTAGCCCTCGTAGAGCGAGGGCAGCACGAACACATCGGCCGCCAGGTAGTGCGCGCGCAGCGCTGGGCCCGGCAGCTCGCCGTGCCAGACGACGCGCTCGCCCAGCGGCGTCGCCAGGGCCTGCAGGCGCGCGGCGGTGCCGGGGTCGCGCTCGGCGCTGCCCACCAGGTGCAGCACCCACGGCAGTTGCGTGAGGCTGGCAAGCGCCTGCAACAGCAGGGCATGGCCCTTGCGCGGCGTGAGCGTTGCGCACGCAGAGCAGTTGCACCGGGCCGTCGCGCCGGGGGGTCGGCGGTGGTGGAAGCGACGGGTCGGTGCCCGGCTCCACCACGGCGATGCGCTCGGGCGGGACGCCCAGGGCGGCCACGTCGTCGAGCGTGCGGCGGCTGGGCACCACCACCTGCCGCACCAGTTGCAGGGCTTGCGCCTCGGCCGTGCGCAGGTGTGCGCTGTCCGCAGCGCTCAGGCCCGTTTCCAGGTGCAGCGGATGGTGCACATGGGCAACCCAGCGCAGGCGCTGGGCATGCGGCCGCACCACGCGCGCCAGGGCGCCGAAGGCCAGGCCGTCGGCGATCACCAGCGCGCCATCGGGCAGGGCCGCGATGCGGGCCAGGGCGGCCGAGAGGTCGCTGTCGTCGGGCCAGGGCCAGGCGCCTTCCAGCACCTCAGGCAGCACCGTCCACCCCTGCTCGCGCAGGGCGAGCGAGAGCCGGCGGTCGTAGGTGTAGCCGCCCGTGGGGATGTGCCAGTCGCCCGGCAGCAGGAAGTGGCAGACGCGCTGGCCGGGCATGGCTCAGACCGGCAGCGGGCCTTCGTACGAGGCCCAGGCCACGTGCGATTCGTGCAGGGTCACCTTCATCTGCCGCAGGCCGGCCGACTGCGCGGTGGGCAGCGCCTGCGCACCGAGCGCGCCGGCCGCGATGCGCACGGCGATGTGGTCGAAGATCACGCGCGCCAGGAACTCGGTGGTGGTGTTGCGGCCCTTGAACTCGGGCATCTCGTCCAGGTTCTGGAAGTTGAGCACGGCCAGGGTCTCGCGCAGCACCTGCGTGGCCAGGCCGATGTCGACCACGATGCCGTCGGCATCCAGCGCCTCGCGGCGCAGTTCGAGGTCCACCACGTAGGTGGCGCCGTGCATGCGTTGGGCCGGCCCGAACACCGCGCCCTGGAAGCTGTGGGCGATCATGAAATGGTCTCTGACGTTGACGGCGTACATCGGTCGGGGGTCCTTTGAAAGGCGGGAAGGATCACGCAGGGTAGTCGATGCGCTGGCACAGGGTGTCGGGCGCATCGGGGCCGGCCAGCCGCGCGAGCACCTGAGGCAGCTCGGCGAAGGGTGCGCTGTGGGTGACCAGCGCGTCCAGCGCCGGCTCGGTGAGCAGCGAGAGCGCGAGTTCCAGGCGCTGGCGGTGGCTCCAGCGGTCGCGCTGGCGCTTGGCGACATGGCCTACCTGCGAGCTCTTGAGCGTGAGCCGCTGCGAATGGAAGGCCTCGCCCAGCGGCACGCTGACCGGGCGGCTGCCGTACCAGCTGAGTTCGAGCACCGTGGCCTCGAAGGCCGCAAGCCGCAGCGCGGTGGCGCAGCCCGGCCGACTGGCCGCTGGTGTGGATGACCAGATCGGCCTGGGCTTGCGCCGCTTCGGGCAGGGCAAAACCGGCACCGAGCGTGGCCGCGATGCCCGCGCGCGCGGGGTTCGTGTCCACCACCTGCACGCTGCCTTGGGGCAGGCGCGCCGCGAGCCAGGCCACCAGCAGGCCAAGCGTGCCCCCGCCCACCACGGCGATGTGCTCGCCTGGGTTGGGCTGGCCGTCCCACAGGGCGTTGATGGCGGTTTCCAGGTTCGCGGCCAGCACGGCGCGCGCGGCGGGCACCCCGGCGGGCAGCGGCACCAGCACGGACGCGGGCACCTGGAACACCGTCTGGTGCGGATAGAGGCAGAACACCTCGCGCCCGAGCAGCTCGGGCGGCCCGGCTTCGACCACACCCACGTTCACGTAACCGTATTTCACCGGGCCGGGGAAATCGCCCGCCTGGAACGGCGCGCGCATGCGCTGCGCCTCGCTGGCGGGCACCTCGCCCCGGAACACCAGGCCCTCGGTGCCCCGGCTCACGCCGGTGTGCAGGGTGCGCACGCGGGCGAAGCCTTCGGGAAGCGGTGGCAGGGTTTCGTCGCGGATCTCGGCGAGGCCGGGGCTGACCACCCAGCAAGCCTGGGCGGAAACGGCGGCGGACGGATCGGAGGCGATGGGCATGGGCGAAGGGCGGAACGCGGTGTCGGCGGGGTGGGCGTAGTGTGACCCATGGCCAATATTTCCACATTAATCGAAATATCGTATGATCTGATGCATGAACGAAACCGATGTCGTCCGCGCGCTCGGCGCCCTGGCCCACCCCCTTCGCTTGCGGGTGTTCCGCGCCCTGGTGGTCAATGGGCAGGCAGGCCTCACACCCGGCGTGATGAGCGAGGCCCTGGAGATCCCCAACACCACCCTGTCGTTCCACTTGAAGGAGCTGGCTTCGGCGGGCCTGGTGACGCAGGAGCGGTCCAGCCGGCACCTGGTCTATCGCGCCGCCTACGAGCAGATGAACGGGCTGCTCGGTTACCTCACCGACAACTGCTGCCAAGGTACGGAATGCGCCGTGGACAGCCCCTCCTCTTGCCAATGCTGACCCTTGAGTGCCCTCCAACATGACCACCCAAACGCCCCTGAACGTGCTCTTCCTGTGCACCCACAACTCGGCCCGCAGCATCCTGGCCGAAGCCACGCTGAACCACCTGGGCCGAGGCCGCTTCAAAGCCTTCTCCGCCGGCAGCAGCCCGCGCGAGAACCAGCAGCCCCACCCGCTCGCTCTGGAGGTGTTGCAGCGCGCCGGCATGTCCACCGATGGACTGCGCAGCAAGAACTGGGACGAATTCGGCCGGCCAGACGCGCCCCACATGGACCTGGTCATCACGGTGTGCGACAACGCTGCCGGTGAGACCTGCCCCTACTGGCCCGGCCAGCCCGCCACGGCCCATTGGGGCTATGCCGACCCGTCCGAGGTCAAGGGCACGCCCGAGCAACAGCTGGAGGCTTTCCGCGAAACCCTGCTCGCCATCCGCCGGCGCCTGGAGTTCCTGGTCAGCCTGCCACCGACCAGCGTGGACCGGCTGGCGCTCCAGAACACGGCACGCGAACTGGCCCAGCGCTGAGCCGGCATGTTCGCGGCCTTCCTGATTTTTGCGTTCACGCTGCTGCTCGTCATCTGGCAACCCCGGGGGCTGGGGATCGGCTGGAGCGCGCTGCTTGGCGCGGTGGTGGCACTGCTGGCGGGTGTGGTCCAGCTGTCCGACATCCCGGTGGTCTGGCACATCGTCTGGAACGCCACCGCCACCTTCGTGGCGGTCATCGTCATCAGTCTGGTGCTGGACGAGGCGGGCTTTTTCGAATGGGCCGCCCTGCACTTCGCGCGCTGGGGCCGTGGCCACGGCCACCGGTTGTTCGCCCTCATCGTGCTGCTGGGGGCGGTGGTGGCCGCGCTCTTCGCCAACGACGGGGCGGCCCTCATCCTCACGCCCATCGTCATGGCCGATGCTGATCGCGCTGGGCTTCTCGCCCGCCACCACGCTGGCCTTCGTCATGGCGGCGGGCTTCATCGCCGACACCGCCAGCCTGCCCCTGGTGGTGTCCAACCTCGTGAACATCGTCTCGGCCGATTTCTTCGGCATCGGCTTCAACCGCTACGCCGCCGTCATGGTGCCGGTGAACCTCGCGTCCGTGGCCGCCAGCCTGGTGGTGCTCTACCTGTACTTCCGCCGCGACCTGCCGGCGACCTACGATCTGCGCCAGCTGAAGGCACCCGCCGCCGCCATCCGCGACCTGAACACGTTCCGCGCCGGCTGGGGGGTGCTGGGCCTGCTGCTGGTGGGCTTCTTCGGGTTGGAGCCGCTGGGCGTTCCCGTGAGCGCGGTGGCGGCGGCGGGCGCGGCCCTGCTCCTCGCCGTCGCGGCCCGGGGCCACGTCATCGGCACCCGCAAGGTGCTGAAAGAAGCGCCCTGGCAGATCGTGGTCTTCTCGCTGGGCATGTACCTGGTGGTCTACGGCCTGCGCAACGCGGGGTTGACGGGCCACCTCGCCGCGTTGCTGGACAGGTTCGCCCAGGGCGGCGTCTGGGGCGCGGCCATGGGCACGGGTTTCCTGGCAGCCGCGCTGTCGTCGGTGATGAACAACATGCCCACGGTGCTGGTCGGTGCGCTGTCGATCGAGCAGTCCACGGCCACCGGCGTGGTGAAGGAGGCCATGGTCTACGCCAACCTCATTGGCTGCGACCTGGGCCCCAAGATCACGCCCATCGGCAGCCTTGCTACGCTGCTGTGGCTTCACGTGCTGGCCCGCAAGGGCACCACCATCGCCTGGGGCTATTACTTCCGGGTCGGCGTCGTGCTGACGCTGCCCGTTCTCGCGGTCACGCTGGCGGCCTTGGCCCTCCGCCTGGGCGCAAGCTGACAACCGGCCTTATCACATGACCCTCGAAAGCGATCTGCCCCAGCTCGACCCTGCCGCGTTTCAGCCCCTGGATGTCGAGCGCCTGTTTCCCAGGAAGCGGGCGACCCATGCGCCGCGCATCCTGCTGCTGTACGGCTCGCTCCGAGAGCGGTCCTACAGCCGCCTGCTCACCGAGGAAGCCGCCCGCCTCCTGCAAGCCATGGGCGCCGACACGCGCATCTTCGACCCCAGGGACTTGCCGCTGCCCGACGCGGCGCCGGAGGACCACCCGAAGGTGCGCGAGCTGCGCGAACTGGCCCGATGGTCCGAGGGCATGGTCTGGTGTTCGCCGGAACGCCACGGTGCCATGACCGGCATCCTGAAAGCGCAAATCGACTGGATTCCGCTGTCGGAGGGCTCGGTGCGGCCGACACAGGGCAAGACCCTGGCGGTGATGCAGGTCTCAGGCGGCTCGCAGTCCTTCAACGCGGTGAACCAGCTGCGCGTGTTGGGCCGCTGGATGCGCATGCTGACGATTCCGAACCAGTCTTCGGTGGCGCAAGGCCTACCAGGAGTTCGAGGAGAACGGCCGGATGAAGCCGTCGTCGTACCACGAGCGCGTCGTGGACGTGATGGAGGAGCTGGTGAAGTTCACCGTGCTCACGCGCGACAGCGCGCCCTATCTGGTGGACCGCTACAGCGAGCGGCGGGAGAACGCCGAAGCCCTGTCCCGGCGGGTGCAGCTGCGCAGCATCTGAAAGCGGCCGCCCGGCCCGGGTGAACGAATCGGCGAATGTGGTGTCGGAAGGAGGCGCGTGCCATGATCGCCAGAACCGCCCACCATGAAGACCACCGGAGCCTCCCTCTCCTCAGCCCCGGGCCTTGCAGTCCTGCGGCGTGACGCCGCGCGCGATCTGGCGGTGGTGGCGGCCCTGGTGGGCGTGCTCGCCAGCGCGCTGGGCGCGGCGGGCGGGCTGGGCCTGGACTACATGGTCAAGACCTGGCTGGTGTATGGCCTGGGCGCCTGGCTGGTGTGGCGCGCCCTGGCCCACCACCCGCATCCGCGTTTCGGCCCCGCCAATCGCGTGACCCTGGTGCGGCTGGGCTCAATGGCCCTGCTCGCGGCCCTGGTGGGCGAGGCCCTGCCCCGCCCGCCCCTGGCTTCAATGGCCCCAGCGGCCTGGTGGCTGGTGGTGATCGCCACCACCACGGCCCTGCTCGATGCGGTGGACGGCGCGCTGGCCCGGCGCAGCGGCCTGGCCAGCGCCTTCGGCGCCCGTTTCGACATGGAGACCGACGCGGCGTTCACCCTGGTGCTGTGCGCGCTGGTGCTGCAGGCCGGCCAGGCCGGGCCCTGGGTGCTGGCGTCGGGGTTGATGCGCTATGCCTTCGTGGGCGCCTCGAAGCCCTGGCCCTGGCTGGCCGGCGCCCTGCCGCCGAGCAAGCGCCGCCAGACGGTGTGCGTGGTGCAGATCACCGCGCTCATCATCTGCCTGGGGCCCATCGTGCCACCCTGGCTGGCGGCCTCGCTGGCCGCTTTCAGCCTGGCCTTGCTGAGCCTTTCGTTCGCCGTCGACATCCGGACCCTGGCGCGGCAGCGCCCCACCCTCACGGAGACCTGAGCCATGCGCACTTCTGCTTTCTCCTTTTCTTCCCTCCTCCTGCCACTGGCGCTGTGCGCCCAGCTGCTGGCCGCCGCGCCCGCGCACGCCCAGGCGGCCAAGTACGAGCTGGACCCGGACCACATCACCATCGCGTTCCTGGTGGACCACATCGGCTACGCCAAGGTGCTGGGCATGTTCCGCTCGGCGCGCGGCAGCTACCGCTTCGACGAGGCCACGGCCACGTTGTCGGACGTGCGCATCGAGGTGGAGACGGCCAGCGTCTTCAGCAACCAGCGCAAGCGCGACGAGCATCTGAAGGGCCCCGACTTCCTGAACAGCGGCGAGTTCCCGCGCATGGTGTTCACCGCCAGCAGCGCCAAACGCACCAGCGAGCGCAACTTCGAGATCAGCGGCCAACTGGAGCTGCTGGGCAAGTCGCAACCCCTCACGCTGCAGGCCACCTGGAACAAGAGCGCCGAGTCGCCCATGGGCGGCCCGCTGCGCAAGCCCTACACCATGGGCGTGTCCGCGCGCGGCAGCTTCAAGCGCAGCGCCTACGGCATGAACTACGCGGTGTCCAACGGCTGGGTCGGTGACGAGGTGCCGCTGATCATCGAGTTCGAAGCGGTGCGCCAGTGAGCGGCGCGCGCGCCGCGCCGCCGCGGTGGTTGCCGTGGCTGCTGCGCTTCGGCCTGGCGTTCGCGCTGCTCAACGCGCTGTGGACCTTCGAGAACCGCTGGCCGGGTTTCGGCGTGCGCACCATGCCGCGCCTGTCGTTCGAGCTGTGCCTGGCCGTGGTGGCGCTGATGGGCTGGGTGCTCTGGCGCGGCCGGCTCTCGGCGCGCGCGGCCACCGCGTTGTCCCTTGGCTTCGTCTTCCTGGTGCTGGTGCGTTACGCGGACGTGACGGCCCCGGCCGTGCTGGGCCGACCGGTCAATGTGTATTGGGACGGGCGCCACGCCGCCGAACTGCTGCGGCTGGCCGCCCAGACCCTGCCCGCTTGGCAGCTGCTGGGCCTGGCGCTGGCGCTGCTGCTGGGCGCGGTGCTGCTGGTGGGCCTGGTGCGCCACGCGATCTTGGTGCTGGCGCGGTGCCTGGCTTGGGAGCGCCCCCGGCCCTGGCTGCTGGCCGCCGTGGCCGCGTGCACGCTCAGTTTCGCCGCCTACGTGCCCGGTGAGCGCGACACCCGCTGGTTCTTCTCGCTGCCGCTCACACCCACGCTCGTGCACCAGAGCCAGTTGCTGGCGCGCGTGGCCCGGCCGGCCTCGGCCGAGTCGGTGCTGGGCGCGGGCCCGGCCTTCGACGGCGATCTCTCCGGCCTGATGGGGCCACGCGGCCCGGCGGACGTGCTGCTGGTGTTCGCCGAGTCCTATGGCACGGTGAGCTTCGACCGGCCCGAGCAGGCCGCCGGGCTGGTGGCGGCGCGCGCAGCGCTGGACGGAGCCATCCACGCCGGCGGCCGCACCGTGGTCAGCGCGCGCGTCACCGCGCCCACCTTCGGCGGTGCCTCGTGGCTGTCGCACGCCGCGCTGCTGGCCGGCGTGGACACCAGCGACCCGGGCGACCACGACCTGCTGCTCGCCAGCGACCGGCCCACGCTGGTGCGCCATTTCGCGCGCCATGGCTACCGCACCGTGGGCTGGATGCCCGGCCTCAAGCGCCCCTGGCCCGAGGGCGCCTTCTACGGCTTCGACCGCCTCGCGAAGGACGCCGACATGGGCTACACCGGGCCCGACTTCGGCTACTGGCGCATTCCCGACCAGGCGGCGCTGGCGCTGCTGCACACGCAGGAACTCGCGCCCACCACGGATCGCGCGCCGCGCTTCGTGGTGTTTCCGACCACCAGCACGCACGCGCCGTTTCACCCGCTCGCGCCCTTCGTGCCGGGCGGCTCGCTGCGCACCGGCCCCCAGACCTACGGCGCAGCGCAGGCCCTGGCCGCGCAGGCGGCGCCGCTGGCGGTGCGCGAGCCCCTGCCGCCCTACCTGGAGAGCCTGCGCTACCAGCACGCCTGGCTGGCGGACTACCTGAAGCAGCGCTCGGCGCGACCGCTGGTGATGGTGGTGGTGGGCGACCACCAGCCGCCCGCGCTGGTGAGCGGGCCCGCGGTGTCGTGGGACGTGCCAGTGCACGTGATCAGCGAGGACCGCGCCCTGCTGCAGCGCCTGCTGGGCAACGGCTTCGCGCCCGGCCTCACGCCGCCGGCGGAGGCGCTGGGGCCGATGCAGCGGCTGACCGAGGTGCTGCTGGCGGTGTTCAACGCGCCCGGGGCACACGAGGTGCAAGGCTTCGAGCACGTGGGCGCGCCCGCGAGCAGCGCGCCGCACACCGGGTCCTGAGGCGGCTCAGGCCACGAGCCAGGCGTGCACGTCGCCCGAGGGCGCGTCCGCCGGCAAGGCGCACAGCCAGCCGCGCATCGCCTCGGCAACCTCGCCTTCGGGCAGGAGCAGGTGCTGCCGCTCGCCCAGCGACACCGCATAACGGTAGCGCCCGGGCCCGGCCAGGGCTTCGAGCCGGTCGATGCAGCCCAGCGCCACGTCGCGCACGGCCGGCACGAACTCGAAGGACAGCGCCGGCAGGGGCTGGCTCAGGCCCATGAGCACCTCCAGCTCGAAACCCTCTACATCGATCTTCACGAAATCGGGCCGCCCGTGCGTGGCGATCAGCGCGTCCAGCGTGGTCACGGGCACGAGTGGCCCGGCTTCCCAGCGCACACCGCGGAACGACGGTGCCGCGCCCGCGCGCCGCACGAAATCGGTGGAGAGCGTGGCGCACGGTGGGCGTGCGCGGGCTGGCCATCAGGCGGGCTTCGCCGGGCGCGCGACCCCAGGGCCTGCGGCAGCAGCGCCACCTGCGCATCGTGACCGAAGCGGCGCCCGAGCAGCCGCACGAAATCGGGCTGCGGCTCCAGCGCGACCACGCGCGCGCCGAGCTGGCGGAACGCCGCCACGCGGTTGCCGGCATGGGCGCCGACGTCGAACGCCAGGCCACCCACCGGCAGGAAGCGGCGGTAGAAGCGCCGCAGCTGCGCGCCGCGCCAGGGGATGGCGCGGTATACGAGGAAGGAGCGCAGCAGGCCGAGCGGACGGTCGATCGCGCGGCTCATCGCGGGCGCTGGGGGGGCAAGGGGATGAGGATCATCTGGACGGTCCGGTTGGCCGGGTTCTCGGTGTCCTGCGCCGTCAGCGCCGGAAGGTCCTTCTTCGCCAGCGGGGCCACGAAGATGCGGGCCGCGCCAATGCCGCCCTGCTCGCGCAGCAGCTCGGCCACGCTGCGGGCGCGGCGCATCGCGAGCGCGTCGTTGAGCGCATCGCCCCCGACCGTGTCGGTGTGGGCCACGATCAGGACACCCACGTCGGGGTGCGCACGCAGGTGGTCGCGGGCCTTGTCGATGTCCGCCACGGCCTGCCGCGAGAGCTCGGCCTTGCCGGTCGCGAAGAGCACCGGCGGCAGCACCGGCAAGGGGTCGGCCGCCCCCACCGGCGAGGGGCTCGACGGCAGCACCACGTAGACCGTGGGCGCGCTGGCCGCCTCCTTCTTCGGCGCGTTGGAGGCCACCGCGAACACGGCGATGGAGATGATCGCCGCCAGGCCGGCCCAGAAGACGGTATCGATGCCTCTGGACACGCGCACATGCAGGCGCGTGAACGCGCTCCAGTGGTTGACGGCCGCCAGCGCGTCGGCCAGGCGGTCGTACTCCTCCTTGCGATCGACCTTCGTGGTGTCGGCCTGGTAGTGCTCCCAGGCCATGCGCTTCTCTTCGATCAGGCGGCTCACCGAATCGATGCGCGGGCTGTTCGGGTCGTTGGGGTTGCGCTTGGGCAGCAGCTCGTCCTTGCGCCGCGCGAACTCGGCCTGCACGGCGAGGATCTCGGGGTCCTGGGTGGTGTCGATCAGCAGGTTGGTGTACGCCAGATCGGGCGTGAGCACGAACAGCAGGCGGCGCACGGACCAGCCCAGCAGCAGCAACGACACGAGCAAGGCCAGCGAGGCCACGATCCAGCGCGGGCTGAACAGTTCGAGCGAGCCGTAGCCGGAAAACGGCGCACCGGCCAGCAGCACGCCGGCGATGCCGCCGAACACAGCGATCAGCGTCTTGACGTTGTCGCGCAGGCTGGCCTTGGCGACGACATAGGGATCGGCGGCGGCCATGGCGCCCTACTCCAGCGGATCGTTGTGCCAGAAGCGCAGCACGTCCAGGCCCAGGTCCGGCTCCTTCAGCAGCTTCTGCAGCCGGCCCAGTTCATGGCTGGCGTCGGGCGACGACAGGGTGCCGACGTCCACGTCCAGCACCGTGATCGCGCCGAAGCGCAGGGGCTTCACGCGCGTCACCCGCTGGCGCACCAGGCGCTGCAGGCTCTCCGGGTCCAGGCCCTTGAATTCGGCAAGCTTCCAGCGCTCGATGCCGGCGACCTCGACCACGAAGAGTTCGCGGGCGTCAAACGGCTCTTGCGTGCTGGATTCGATGAACATCACCCCCGGCGGCGTGGCCGGTTCGGGCGCGGGCGGTCGGGGCGGTGGTGGCGAGGGGGATGCCACCGGCGAGGGCGCGGGGGCCGGGCTGGCGGCAGGGCTGGGTTTGGCGCTGCCCCCGCCATCGCCGCCACCGGGGAGCTTCACTTCGATCCAGTCCTGTCCACACTGGATCTGGATCGTGCCGTACGGTGTGAAGGTGTATTCGATCGACATTCCGCGTCCCTCCTCAGGCACTGGAAGTCACGGGGATCCCGGCCGCCGGGGTCCCCTGACACAGCCTGTCGCAGAATATCACCTTCGTTTGCAAATGCCCATCCAGGGCGGGCGGCGGCCCCAGGCCAACCGAAGCGGGTTCTCGACCGTTACAGGGGCTTCACGCGCGCGGCCTGGGCCAGGGCCTGCAACTTCACGGTGTCGGCCGCGTAGAAGCGCGCGGCCTCCGGCAGCGACATGCGGGGTGGCACACGCCCGCCGACGGCCCGCACGGCCTGGCCCACGTCCGCGCTGCCCAGCGCCTCCACGACGACGCGGTGCAGGCGCGCGCTGAGGTCTTCATCCATCGCGGCGGGCACGAGCACGCCCACCCAGATGCTGGGATGGCCCACGTCGGGCGCCAGCCGGCTCTCGTCGAAGGTCGCGGCGGTGGGGAACCGGTCCAGCCGCTGCGCGGACAACACACCCAGCACCTTCATGCGGCCATCGGCCACCAGGCTGCCCAGCAAGGCGTCCACGGGCAGCACCGTGAAATCGATGGCGCCGCTGCGCAGATCGGCCAGCATGGGCATGCCGCCGCGGTAAGGCACGTGCGTGGCCTGGATGCCAGCGCTGGACAACAGCCGCTCCGTCACGAGGTGGAACAGCGAGCCCTGCCCCGTGCTGCCATAGCTCATGGGCCGCTCGCCACCCTGGCGCGCCAGGGCCACGAGCTCGTCCAGGTTGCTGGCCGGCAGGTCGGTGCGCGCGTACAGCGCCAGCGGCGAATCGTTGACCAGGCCCAGCAGGCGAAAGTCCGAAGGCTTGTAGCGGACGGCGCGCAGCGTGAGCGGCGCCAGCACGGTCTCGGAGGGCGACCCGATGAAGAGCGTGGAGCCGTCGCGCGCGGCCGCCAGCAGGCGGTTGGCGGCGATGGAGCCACTGGCGCCGGTGACGTTCTCCACCACCGCGGCGCGCCCTAGCCCCCGGCCCAGCGCGGGGGCCACGGCGCGGGCGAAGGCATCGGTCACGCCGCCGGCGGGTTGCGCCACCAGCACGGAGAGCGGGTGCGCGCGCGCCTGAGCCACCCCGCGCGGCATCGCGGCGAGCGAAGCCGCGCCCATGCCCGAAAGAGCGAATGCGCGGCGCGAAAGGTTCATGGGAATGGCGTGCAAAAATGGCTACGAGCATTATGGATGGCAACCCAACATGAAGAAGCCCAAGAACGGCCCGTCAGCGCCTGCGGCTCCCCAGAAACGGCCGACGCAGCGCGACATTGCGCAGGCCACCGGCCTGTCGCAAACCTCCGTGTCCCTGGTGCTCAACGGCGTGGAGCCGTCCACCGTGTCGGCGGAGGCGCGCGAACGCATCCAGGAAGCGGCCAGGCGGCTCGGCTACGTGCCCAACCGCATGGCCCGCAACCTGCAGTCCGCGCGCACGCTCACGCTGGCCTGCATCGTTCCCGACATCACGAACCCGACCTATCCAGCCCTGATCCGCGGCTTCCAGTCCGCCGCCGATGCGGCGGGCTACGACACCATGATCTTCGACACCGACGGCACGCCCGAGCGCGAGCAGCGGGCGCTGCAATGGCTGTCGCAGGGGCATGTGGACGGCGTGATGGCAGTGTTCTTCCACGTGCAGGAAACCGAGCTGCTGAAGGCCACGCGGGGACGCCTGGCCGTGGTGCAGATCGAAAGCCAGGCGCACAAACCATCGCGCACCATCGACAAGCTCTACATCAACAACGCGGCGGCGGCGCAGGCCATGACGCAGACCCTGATCGACAAGGGCCACCGGCGCATCGCCCTGCTGTCCGCCCCGCTGGGCCCGGGCGCGCAGCGGCAGCGCGGCTTTCGGGCCGCCATGCGGCAGGCGGGGCTGACGGCCCGCACCATCGCCGCCGACGACTTCACCCAGGCCGCCGGTGCGCGCGCGATGGTGGCCGAACTGGCGGGCGGCGACTTCCGCTGCAGCGCCGTCTTCGCCGCCAACGACCTGCTGGCCATCGGCGCCATGTCGGCCCTGCGCGCGGCGGGGCGGCGCATTCCCGAGGACGTGGCCGTGGCGGGCTTCGATGACATTCCCGCGGCCCAGTTGCTGCAGCCGCCCTTGACCACGGTGCGCCGATCCGAGCTGTCGATCGGCCGCATGGCCGCCGAGCTGCTCATCGGCCGGCTGAACGGTGCCGAGGCGGCCGAGGGGGGCCGCAATGTCGAATTGCCTTTCGAACTCGTGCTGCGCGACTCGGCCTGAGGCCGGCATCAACCACGAGGAAATTTCTGCAGATCGGCCACCATCAGGCCCGTGAACTCTTCGGTCATCCGAGAGCGGCTGACGTGCTGCGGGTAAGCCATGAGCACCTGCACAGGGCAACGCGGCGCGAGGGGCGCCACGTGCAAGTCCCGCGCGAACACCGAAGCCACATAGGGGTTCACGATGCCGATGCCCGCCCCCTCGGCGGCCATCAGGCAGATGGTGAACGAGTAGCTGGTGCGCACCCGCGCGGCGACGTCCACCCCGTGCGCCTGCAGCAGGCGCTGGACCTGGACCTGCGATTCGTCGTCGGCGTTCAGGGTGAGCAAGGATTGCCCTTTCAGGTCGCGCACATGCACGCGCGGCCGCTGGGCCAGCGCATGGCCCGGCGGCATCACGCACACCATCGGGGCCTGATGCAGCACGGTGCCGTCCAGCTCGGGGTGGGCCTGGGCGGCCGTGGACAGCACGGCATCGAAATTCCCGTGCAGCAGGCCCTCGCGCAGCTGGTGGGCGCTGGTGGTCTGCAGGTCCACATGCGCGTGCGGGTGGCGCCGGCAGAACTCGCCGATGACGCGCGGCAGAACGCTGAGGCCCAGCGCGGGCGTGCAGCCGATGCGCAGCGAACCGGAGCCGGACTTGCGCAGCTGGGCCACATGCTGCTCCACCCGGTCCAGGCCCAGGAACTGGCGCTGCACGAAGTCGAACAGCTCCCTCGCCTCCTTGGTGGGCACCAGCCGGCCCTTGGTGTGGTCGAACAGCTTGAGGCCGGTGGCCATGCCGACCTGGGACAACAGGCGGCTGACCGAGGGCTGGGTGGTGTTGAGCACGGCGGCCGCGGCCGTGGTGGTGCCGGTCTGCATGACGGCGCGGAAGGCTTCGATTTCGCGGAAATTGAGGGGTCTTGGCATGGCGGGGCGTCAGATCCACCCTATACCAGCAGTGCATAGGGTGCTCGCAAGAATGAATTATTCGGAATGATGCCCGATCCCTAGACTTTCTCCCAGGCCCCACCCCGAGGGCCCTCACAGGAGCACCATCCATGACCACCCGCATTCCCCGCCGCACCCTCGCCGCCGCCGGCCTGGCGGCCCTGGCCCTCGGCCCGCTGGCCGGCACCGCCGGGGCACAGGACTTCCCGAACCGCCCCATCCGCATCATCGTGCCGTTCACGGCCGGCGGCAGTTCCGACGTGCAGGGGCGGCTGCTCGCCGACCACCTGGGCAAGCTCTACAAGCAGTCCGTGGTCGTGGAAAACCGGCCCGGTGCCGGCGGACACATCGGCGGCAAGGCGGTGGTCGACGCTTCCCCCGATGGCTACACGCTGATGCTCGGCTCCATTGGCCTGCATGCCACCTATGGCGTGTACAGGAAGCTGCCCTACAACCCCGCCACCGACTTCAAGGTGCTGACCATCCTGGCGGAAATGCCGCATGTGGTGGTGGCGCAACGAGGCGCTGGCCGTGACGGACCTGAAGTCGCTGATCGCCCTGGGCCGCAAGTCGCCCGACGCGCTGAACTTCGGCTCGGCGGGCGTGGGGTCGTCCGTGCACATGATCGGCGAGCTGTTCAAGGCCTCGGCCGAGGTGCCCATGACCCACGTCGCCTACAAGGGGAGTTCCGCCGCGTTGAACGACCTGATGGGCGGGCAGATCCAGCTCATGTTCGAAAACCCGCCCACCGTGCTGGCCCATGTGCGCAACGGCCGGCTGAAGGCGCTGGCCGTCACGGGCAAGACCCGTTCCCCGGCCCTGCCTGACGTGCCCACCGTGGCGGAAGCCGCCATCCCGGGGTTTCTCGCGACCTCCTGGACCACGGTGGCCGTCGGTGCCCAGGTGCCGGATGCGCTGGCGAACAAGCTGAGCAACGACATCCGGGCCATCGTCTCCTCGCCGGCGTTCACGCAGGCGCTGGCCGCGCAAGGCATGACGCCCGCTGCGCAACACCCGCGAGGCGGCCACCCGCTTCGTCGCGGCCGAGAAACAGCGCTGGGACGGCATCATCGACAAAGCGAAGCTGGTGGCCGAATGACGAGCCATCCGCAGGCACCCTGCGCGGTGCGCCGGGTCGGATCGACCGACCAGCATTACTTTTTCGGCTACTACAACAAGAGCAACTGGCACCGCGGCGGCCGCTACCTGCTGGCGCAGCAGGTGCCGTTCAAGGACGCACCGCTCACGCCCACGCTGGAGGCCGGGATCGGCTATTTCGATCTGCAGGAGGGGGCGCGATTCCGCGAGCTCGATCGCACCCGCGCCTGGAACTGGCAGATGGGCAGCCAGCTGCAATGGCTGGATGGCCTGGGCGGGCGCCAGCTGATCTACAACGTGAGGACCACCGAGGCCGAGGCCCGCTACCCCCACTTCGGCGCCATCATCCTCGATGCCGACACCGGCGAGCGGCGCAGCCTGCCGCTGCCGGTCTACGTCGTGGCGCCGGACAGCCGCTACGCCCTGTGCGTGGACTACCGCCGGCTCTACCTCACCCACGAGACCATCGGCTACAGCGAGCCGGGCGCCCCCTTCGAACTGCCACGGGCTCCGGCCGAGGATGGCATCCACCGCATGGATCTGGCGACGGGCGAATCGCGCCTGCTGGTGAGCTACCGTCAGCTGCGCGACTTCCATCCGAAGCCATCGATGGACAAGGCCATCCACTGGGTCAGCCACATCGAGGTCAATCCCTCGTCCACGCGCGTGCTCTTCTTGCACCGCTGGACCGAGCGGATCAAGGACGAGACCTGCTTCCTCCACCGCCTGATCACCATGAACCCCGACGGCAGCGGCATGCGGCTGCTGGAGTGCTCGGACCACCCGCTGCCGCAACTGGACGAAGCCTTCGACCCCAGCGCCGTGGGCACCTTCGACTACGAGAAGTCCGAGTACCAGATCTCGCACCCGCTGTGGCGCAACGACCGCCAGGTCATCGTGTGGGGGCCGCATGCCGGCGAGATCCACTACCACCTGTACGACGACGCCGAGGGCGGTGCGGTGCAGGTGGTCGGGCGCGACGTGCTGACGGAGAACGGCCACATGACCTTCTCGCCGGTGGACGACCGCTGGTTGTTGAGCGACACCTACCCGGACGCGCGCACGCACGAGCGGATCCTGTTCCTCTACGACATGCAGACCGGCGCGCGCCACGACCTGGGCTCGTTCCACGCGGACCCGGCCCTGAGCAAGGAGAACCGCTGCGACCTGCATCCGCGCTGGAGCCGGGACGGCCGCCAGGTCTGCATCGACTCGGTGCACGGGGAAGGTCGGCAGATGTACATCGTGGACGTCGGTCACCTGACGGGGGTGGGCCCAGACCGGTGAGGGTGTGCCTTGTGTCCGATCCGTGTCCGGACAATAATATACGACGTATAAATAAGGACACCGAATGACCACCGCACACGTTTTCATCGCCACCAGCCTGGACGGCTTCATCGCGCGCCAGGACGGCGACATCGACTGGCTGCTGCAACGCGACGATCCCGCCGAGGACCACGGCTACACCGCGTTCATCGCCGACAAGGAGATGATCGTGATGGGCCGGGGCAGCTTCGAAAAGGCACTGAGCTTCGACACCTGGCCCTACGACCGGCCCGTCATGGTGCTCTCCAGGCAGTTGGCCGACGCGCCCGTGCCCGAAGCGCTGAAGGGCAAGGTCCGCTTCTCCAGCCTCGCGCCCCGGGACGCGATGGAGCACCTGGCCGAACAGAACGTGCGCCGGGTCTATGTGGATGGAGGGCAGGTGGTGCAGTCCTTCCTGCGCGAGGGTTTGATCGCCGACATGGTGGTCACCACGGTCCCTGTGCTGATCGGGTCGGGAAGGCCGCTGTTCGGCGCGTTGGCACAGGACGTGGCCTGGCGCCTGGTCGCGCAGCCGCAGCTTTCCTTCCGGCCTGGTGCAATCCACCTACCGGCTCGCCCCATGAACCGACCACGGGGGCGCCCGGCCCAGGGGACGGGGGTGGCCCGCGACGACATCCTGACGGCGGCGCTGGCGCTGCTGGATGAAAGCGGTGGGCAAGGCTTGACGATGCGCGCCCTGGCCACGCGGCTGGGCGTCACGCCGATGAGCCTCTACCACCACGTGGAGAACCACGCCGGGCTGCTGCGGGCGCTGTCGGATCGCGTGTATGCCGAGGTGCTGGAGGGTGCGCCAGGGCTGGCCGCCCCTCGGGCAGACCTGCAGGCGATCCTGACCCGCTACCACGGCGCCGTGGGCCGCCATCCGCAACTGACGCTGGCCATCTTCGCCACGCCGGAGGCCTTCGCCGGGGTGACGCGCCAGATCACCGATCGCCTGGGCCTGCTGCTGGCGCAGATCACGGCCGAGCCCGACCTGTGGCGCGACGTGCTGGTGGACCATGCCCACGGCAGCGGCCTGGCCCTGGCCTCGGCCCACGGCGATCCGAAGCGGGCCCAGGCCCTGCAGGCGGACTACCGACTGGCCCTCGACCGCCTGCTGGACCGTTTGACGGCGCCCTGACGGCGCCGGGCTCAATCGAAGGTCACCGTCGCCCTCAGCTCGTCCCTGGCTTCCCGGATCGCGGCCAGGTGCGCGGCCCGAAAGGCTTCCATCGACATCCGCTCCGCGCGCACCGACAGGCTCACCGCGGCGATCGTCTTGTCCGAGTTGCTGGAGATCGGCACCGCGATGGAGCGCACGCCCAGCTCCAGCTCTTCGTCGCACTCGGCCCATCCGAAGGTCCGGCAATGCTCCACCTGGCCCGTCGCGGAGGCGATGTCCTGCACCGTCTTCGGCGTCCAGGGGTCCAGGGGGGTGGTCGCGAGGTAGCTCACCACGTCCTCGCGGGGCAGCGTCGACAGCACCGCCCGGCCCAGCGCGGAGCAGAAAGCCGGCAGGCGCGACCCGATGCCCAGCCCGGTCGACAGCGTGCGCCGGCCCGTGGACCTGGCAATGATGAGGACCTCGTGGTCCAGCAGCAAGCCCAGCGAGGCGGACTGGCGCGTGCGATCGGCCAGCTTGTCGAGCACCGGCTGCGCCACCTGGGGCGCCGGTCTCGACATGAGGTACGACCTGGCCAGCAGCAAGGTGCGCGGCGCCACCCAGAAGCGTTTGCCATCGCTGTGCAGGTAGTCGAGTTCGTGCAGCGTCAGCAGAAGCCGGCGCGCCGTGGCCGGTGTGTAACCCGTCAGGCGCGCCACTTCGGACAGGTTCAGCTTGGCGTGCTTGCGCTCGAAGCAGAGCAGGACCTTCAGCCCCTTCTCCAGGGACGCGATGAAATCGCGCGGGTGCGATCGTTGGGCGTCGATCATGGTCGCATTATTGCGCAATGCGCAAAACCGCATTGCTTCAGAACGACCCTGTCGACAGAATTCGCTGGCTGTTCCGATGCCTCGCCCGACCAGGTGGGCACCGGGCAGGCTCCCCCAACTTTCAGAGCGCCCAACCATGATCAAGAGACGACAACTTCTAGGCATCGCACCGCTGCTGGCGGTCCCCCTCCTCGCGCGTGCGAACGACTATCCCCGCATGCCCATCAACCTGGTGACGCCGCTGGCCGCGGGCGATGCGGCGGACCGGGCCGCGCGCCTGATGGGGCAGGAGCTTTCGAGGTTGCTGGGCACCGCCGTGACGGTGGCGAACCGCCCCGGTGCCGGTGGCTCCCTGGGCACCCAATCCGTCATCCGCGCGCCCAAGGACGGCTACACCCTGCTCTACGCGCAGAACAGCCCGCTGACCATCCGGCGCGTGATCGAACCGGATGCCGCCAACTACGATCCCTTGAAGGACCTCGTGCCTCTGGCCTTGACCACCCGAAGCCCTTCGGTGCTGGTGACCTACAAGGACGCGCCCTTCAAGACCGTGAAGGAAATGATCGAGCAGGCGCCCAAGAGCGCCCACGGCATCCGCATCGGCAACGCCGGTCCCGGCTCCGTCGGCGAAATCAGCGTGCAGTTGATGAACGCGGCCACCGGCGCCTCGTTGAGCTCCGTGAACTACAAGGGCGCGGCACCCGCCGTCACCGACCTGCTCGGCGGCCACATCGATGCCGTCGTTCTCGCGCTGGGGGCGGTCAGCGCCCACATGCGCACCGGCGCGTTGCGCGCCCTGGCCATCTCTTCGCCCTTCCCCGAGTTCCCCAACGTGCCCACGCTGCGCCAGGCGGGCTACAAGGCCGACCTTCTGGGCGTGTGGTTCGGCTTCTTCATGCCCGCCGGTGTTCCCAAGGACGTGCTCGACAAGATCGTCCCCGCCCTGGAAGAGGTCGCCCGCAACGCCAGCATCTCGGCGCAGCTGCTGCCGGCGGGGATCGTGCAGGAATGGGGCTCCGCCAGGGCCCTTTCCGAAGAAATCACCAACGAGTACCGGGCCGTCAGCGAGTTGCTCGGCCCGGCGTCCAAGAACACCAAATGAAAGCGGTTGTGATGTCAAAGGGTATTCATGTGGCCATCGTGGGCGGTGGCATCGGCGGTCTCGCCGCCGCGGTCGCGTTGCGCCATCGGGGGATCAGCGTCGCGGTGTACGAACAGTCGGGCGTGTTGCGAGAGGTCGGTGCGGGCATCTTCGTCTACCCCAACAGCCTGAGGCAACTGGAGCGCATGGGCCTGGGCGATGCCCTCGCCCGCGTGGGCGCCAAGGTCGGCGCCGGGTCCGAGTACTACCGCATGGACGGCACGGTCGTGGGCAAGATCCTGACCACCGACTCCAGTGGCTGGAGCGGCATGTACGGCATGCACAGGGCCGACATCCTGAAGGTGCTGGCGGACGCGCTCCCACCCAGCTCGATCCACACCGGCCATCGGTGCGTCGACTTCAGCCAGGACGAGCACGGCGCCCGCCTGGTCTTCGAGAACGGCCATGTGGCGAACGCCGATGTGGTGATCGCCGCCGACGGCATCAACTCGGTCTTGCAGAAGCACGTCGTCGAGCCGTCCGCCCCAGAGTACGCCGGCTTCCGGGCGTACCGGGGCCTGATCTCCGCGGACAAGCTCCCCGAGTGGCGGCGCGAGGCGCACCAGGTCTGGATGGGCGATGGCAAGCACTTCATGGTGTTTCCCGTCCGCGGTGGCGAACTGGTGAACTACGTCGGCTTCGTGCCGACGACCAGCGAGACCGCCGAGTCCTGGTCCGCCATCGGCGACCGCGACGAACTCGCCGCCTCGTTCACCGGCTGGGATCCCCGCGTGACCGGCCTGCTGGACAAGGTGGAGACCTGCTTCTGGTGGGGCCTCTACGACCGCAAGCCGCTAGGCCAATGGGTGAACGGACGCCTGGCACTGCTGGGCGATGCCGCCCACCCCATGCTGCCCCACCTGGGCCAGGGCGCGAACCAGGCCATCGAAGACGGCACGGCCTTGGCCGTTCTGCTGCAGACCTGCGCCGAAGGCCGCTCCGTGAAGGACGCGCTCAAGCGCTACGAGGCGCTGCGCCGCCCGCGCACGTCCATGGTGCAGGCGGAGGCCCGCAAGAACGGCATGCGCTACGACTCCAAGTACGCGGACCTGGGCCAGCGCGATCGGGAGATCGCGAACTCCGCCACGCTGCGCAAATCGCTCTACGACCACGACATCGAGAAGGAAGCCCTCGAGTCCCTGAGCCTCGATGGGGTGTCGGCCTGAGCACCCAGGCGTCGCATCGCCGCCTCCATTCGGGGGCGGCGTTGGCGACGACGCTTACTCCCACTCGATGGTCGCTGGCGGTTTGGAGCTCACGTCGTAGGTCACGCGGTTGATGCCGCGCACCTCGTTGATGATGCGGCCGCTGACCTTCTTGAGCAGCGCGTAGGGCAGCTCGGCCCAGTCGGCGGTCATGAAGTCGCTGGTCTGCACCGCGCGCAGCGCCACCACGTAGTCGTAGGTGCGGCCATCGCCCATCACGCCCACGCTCTTGACCGGCAGGAACACGGTGAAGGCCTGGCTGGTGAGCTCGTACCAGGTCTTGCCGCTGTGCGGGTCGACGGTGGAGCGCAGTTCCTCGATGAAGATGGCGTCGGCCCGGCGCAGCAGGTCGGCGTAATCCTTCTTGACTTCGCCCAGGATGCGCACGCCCAGGCCCGGCCCCGGGAACGGGTGGCGGTAGACCATGTCGTGCGGCAGGCCCAGCGCCACGCCCAATTCGCGCACCTCGTCCTTGAACAGGTCGCGCAGGGGTTCGAGCAGTTTCAGGCCCAGTTGCTCGGGCAGGCCACCCACGTTGTGGTGGCTCTTGATGGTCACGGCCTTCTTGCTCTTGGCCCCACCGGATTCGATCACATCCGGGTAAATAGTGCCTTGTGCCAACCACTTGGCGCCTTTTGTTGAAGCACCACTTGAAATGAGTTTGGCGGCTTCCGCCTTGAACACCTCGACGAATTCGCGGCCGATGATCTTGCGCTTGGCCTCCGGATCGCTCACGCCGGCGAGGTGGCCGAGGAACTGGTCGGCCGCGTCCACCCGGATCACCTTGGCGTGCAGCTTGCCGACGAACATGTCCATCACCATGTCCCCTTCGTTCAGGCGCAGCAGGCCGTGGTCGACGAAGACGCAGGTGAGCTGGTCGCCGATGGCGCGGTGGATCAGCGCAGCCGCCACGGAGGAATCGACGCCGCCGGACAGGCCCAGAATGACCTCTTCGTCGCCCACCTGCTGGCGGATTTTCTCCACCGCCTCGGCGATGTGGTCGCGCATCACCCAGTCGGGGTTGGTGCCGCAGATCTCGAGCACGAAGCGCTCCAGCAGCGCCCGGCCCTGCACGGTGTGCGTGACCTCGGGGTGGAACTGCACCGCGTAGAAGCGGCGCTCCTCGTCGGCCATGCCGGCGATCGGGCAGCTCGCCGTGCTGGCCATGAGCTTGAAGCCCGGGGGCAGCTCGGTGACCTTGTCGCCGTGGCTCATCCACACCTTGAGCATGCCGTGGCCTTCGGGGGTGGTGAAGTCGGCGATGTTCTTGAGCAGCGCCGTGTGGCCCCGGGCGCGCACTTCGGCGTAGCCGAACTCGCGCGTGTGCGAGCCTTCCACCTTGCCACCCAGCTGCTGCGCCATGGTCTGCATGCCGTAGCAGATGCCCAGCACGGGAATGCCCAGCTCGTACACCGCCTCGGGCGCCTTGTCGTCCACCTCGTACACGCTGGCGTGGCTGCCGGAGAGGATCACGCCCTTGAGCTGGCCGTCGGCGGCGAACTCGCGCACCCACTCGCTGCTGACGTCGCAGGGGTGCACTTCGCAGTACACGTGGGCTTCGCGCACGCGGCGGGCAATCAGCTGGGTGACCTGGGAACCGAAATCGAGGATGAGGATTTTCTGGTGCTGCATGGGGTGTAAGTGGGTGCGGCGAGAAAAGAAAAAGGCCGTCTCGCTGGACGGCCTGCTGGGGCGGTGGGTTTCACTCCGCCCGGTAGTTCGGGGCTTCCTTGGTGATCTGCACGTCGTGCACGTGGCTTTCGCGGATGCCGGCCGAGGTGATCTCGACGAATTCGGCCTTGTCGCGCATGTCCTCGATGCTCGGGCAACCGCAGTAGCCCATGGCCGCGCGCAGGCCGCCGGCCATCTGGAAGATGATGGAGACCACCGAGCCCTTGTAGGGCACACGGCCTTCGATGCCCTCGGGCACCAGCTTGTCGGCATTGGGGTTGCCGGTGCTGCTTTCCTGGAAGTAGCGGTCGGCGCTGCCCTGCTGCATGGCGCCGATCGAGCCCATGCCTCGGTAGCTCTTGTAGCTGCGGCCCTGGTACAGCACGATCTCGCCCGGCGCCTCTTCGGTGCCGGCGAACATGCCGCCCATCATCACGGTGTTGGCGCCGGCCGCGATGGCCTTGGCGATGTCACCGCTGTAGCGGATGCCGCCGTCGGCGATCATCGGCACGCCGGTGCCCCGCAACGCGGTGGCCACGTTGTCGATCGCCATGATCTGCGGCACGCCCACGCCGGCCACGATGCGGGTAGTGCAGATCGAGCCCGGGCCGATGCCGACCTTGACCGCGTCGGCACCGGCTTCCACCAGGGCCAGCGCGGCGGCGCCGGTGGCGATGTTGCCGCCGATCACGTCGATCTGCGGGTAGTTCTGCTTGACCCAGCGCACGCGGTCGAGCACGCCCTTGCTGTGGCCGTGGGCGGTGTCGACCACGATGGCGTCCACGCCGGCCTTGACCAGCGCTTCCACACGTTCCTCGGTGCCCTCGCCCACGCCCACCGCCGCGCCCACGCGCAGGCGGCCGGCGGCGTCGCGCGCGGCGTTGGGGAAGTTGAGCTGCTTGGTGATGTCCTTCACCGTGATCAGGCCCTTGAGCTCGAAGGCGTCGTTCACCAGCAGCAGGCGTTCCAGCTTGTGCTTGTTGAGCAGTTTCTTGGCCTCGGCGGGCGTGGTGCCGTCGGGCATGGTGACCAGGCGCTCGCGCGGCGTCATGATCTCGCTCACCGGCAGGTCGTAGCGGGTCTCGAAGCGCAGGTCACGGCCGGTGACGATGCCCACCACCTTGCCGGCGTCGACCACCGGGAAGCCGGAGACGCCCAGGTCGTCCGAGAGCTTCATGACCTGGCGGATCGTGGTCTGGGGAGAAATCACCACCGGGTCGCGCAGCACGCCCGATTCGTAGCGCTTGACCTTGGCCACGTGGGCCGCCTGTTCCTGCGCCGTGAGGTTCTTGTGCACGATGCCGATGCCGCCTTCCTGGGCGATCGCGATCGCCAGACGGGCTTCGGTGACGGTGTCCATGGCCGCGGAGACCAGGGGCAGGTTCAGCTGGATGTTGCGGGAGAACTGGGTGGCAAGCGAGGCGTCCTTGGGCAGGACCTGGGAGTACGCTGGCACCAGCAACACGTCGTCGAAGGTGAGCGCTTTGCCGAGGAGGCGCATGGGTAAAGCTCCAAAAGCGTCGATTGTAGCCGGCCGACCTTCGGGCAAACCCGCACACCCCGTCCCACCCCGGGTACCGCTCAGGCTCGAAAAGCTACCGCTCCTGCGGCTTGTGGCCGATAAAACCGCAGATGCCACCATGCGCGCAGGGGCCCGCCGCTAAACTCCGCCAATGCCTCAAAAACGCCCTTCGAAGCCGTCCTGGCGAGCCCCTCTGGCGGCGGGATTCCTGCTGCTGGCCTGCTCGATCGCCTCCGCGCAATGGGTCTGGAAGGAAGGTGATCGCAAGGTGTTCAGCGACACCGCGCCCCCCGCCAGCGTGCCCGACAAGAACATCCTCAAGCGCCCCGGCGGCGGCAGCGCCCCGATGCCCGCGCCGGCCGCGGTCGCGCCCGCCAGCACCGAGACCGGCGCAGCGTCCCCCGCGGGTGCGGCGCCTCAGGCGGCAGCCCCTCAACTGCCCACGGTCGACAAGGAACTCGAGGCCAAGAAGAAACAGACCGAACAGACCGAGGCCGCTCGCCAGAAGGCCGAGGAGCAGCGCGTCGCGCAGGCGCGCACCGAGAGTTGCAACCGCGCCAAACAGGCCAAGGCCACCCTGGATTCCGGCGTGCGCCTGGCCACCACCAACGCCAAGGGCGAGCGCGAGATCATGGACGACAAGGCCCGCACCGCCGAGGCCAAGCGGCTGGATGACGTGATGCGCGGCAACTGCGGGCCGATGCCCAAGTCCGGCCCTCAGTAACCGGCCTTCGACCCCGGGCGCCGGCGGGCGAACAGCCCCGTGGAGCGCGCGCCCTGCCCCATGAAGCGTTCGCGGCGCGCCACCTTCGGGTCCACCCGCAACCCACGCACCACCTCCACCCGATCACCCTCGCGCAACATCCGGTCCCAACCGGCCTTGCGCCCCCAGATGCCGAGCGCCAGCGGTTCGGCCTCGATGTCGGGAAAGCGCCGCAGCCAACCCGCCTGATCGAGCGCCTGGCGCAGCGTGCACCCCTCGGGCACATCGAGCACCTCTTCCACCACCTCGCGGGGTGCCGGAGCGTGCATCAGTGTGATCTTCATGGGGTGGTGATCAGTCCGCGCCGTACACCTGGTCGGCCCGCTTCACGAAAGCGTCCACCAGGCTGCCGGCGATCTTGTCGAACACCGGGCCGACCAGGGCCGCCAGGGCCGAACTGGCGAAGCCGTAGCTCAGCTTGAAATCGACCTTGCAGGCACGCTGGTCACCCTCACCCAGAGGGGTGAACTCCCACACGCCATCAAGCTGGGAGAATGGCCCGTCGACCAGCTCCATGTGCACCCTGCGGTCGGCCTCGTGCGTGTTGCGGGTGGTGAAGCTCTGGCGCAGGCCGCTGATGGCGATGCCCACGCGGGCCACCATGCCCGCCTCGTTTTTTTCCAGCACCTGGCCCTGATCGCACCAGGGCAGGAACTCGGGGTAACGCTCGATGTCGGTGACCAGCGCGAACATTTCGTGTGCGCTGTGCCAGAGCAAAACGGACTTGTGAATGGTTTTCATACAATCCAACTCATTGTATTGGCCTGAAACGGCCGCACCTTCCGCTTCATGTCCACCAAAAGCAGCAAAGAATCTTCCACCAAAGGCGTTGACAGCCGCATCGCCGAGAACCGCAAGGCGCTCTTCAACTACGCGATCGAAGAACGCTTCGAAGCGGGCATGGTGCTGGAAGGCTGGGAGGTCAAGGCCCTGCGCGAGGGCAAGGTGCAGCTCACCGACGGTTATGTGGTGATCCGCGAGGGCGAGATGTTCCTCATCGGCTGCCAGATCAACCCGCTGCACACCGCCTCCTCCCACGTGAGCCCGGACGCGGTGCGGACCAAGAAGCTGCTGCTGCACAAGGAGCAGATCCGCCGCCTGGTCGGCAAGGTCGAACAGAAGGGCTATGCCCTGGTGCCGTTGAACCTGCACTGGAAGACCGGCAAGGTGAAATGCGAGATCGCGCTGGGCAGGGGCAAGGCCGAACACGACAAACGCGACACCATCAAGGACCGCGAAGGCAAGCGCGAGGTCGAGCGTGCGATGAAGTCGCGCAGCCGCTGAGGTTTTTTCGTGGCGCGGGAATAAACCCGCCACAGCCGGCGTTCATCCCTGTGCAGAGCCTGTCTGCCCATACCTTCAACGGAGAACGCCATGAAATTCCTGATTCCCCTGACCCTGGCAGCGGCCCTGCTGGGTGGCTGCGCCTCGATGTCGTCCGCCCCGGCCCCTGCCATGGCCAGCGATGGCGTGCTGGTCGGCCCCAACCGCATGACCCTCTACACCTTCGACCGCGACGTGGCGGGCAGTGGCAAGTCGGTCTGCAACGGGCCCTGCGCCACCAACTGGCCGCCGCTGATGGCCGGTGGAAACGACAAGGGCAACGGCGACTACACCGTCATCACGCGCGACGACGGCCAGAAGCAGTGGGCCCTGAAGGGCAAGCCGCTGTACTACTGGGCCAAGGACACCAAGCCCGGCGACAAGACCGGTGACGGCTTCAACAACGTCTGGCGCGTCGCGCAAGCCCTGAGCCGCCCCCAGCCCACCACGGCCACTGCCACGCCGAGACATGAGACGCGCCGAGCTGATCGACCAGATTCCCGGTCTGCGCCGCTATGCGCGCGCGCTCACCGGCGACCCCTGGGCGGCCGATGACCTGGTGCAGGACACGCTGGAGCGGGCCTGCGCCAAGTGGCGGCTCTGGACGGCCGGTACGGATCTGCGGGCCTGGCTCTTCACGCTCATGCACAACCTGCACGTCAGCGGCCTGCGCCGGGTGCAACGCCGCGAAGGCAGCGGCCTGCCGGTGGACCCGGACGACGTGGCGGCCGAGCTGGTGGCGCCCGACGCCGCGCAGGACCTGGCCATGGACCTGCAGCGCTGCCTGCTGCGCCTGCCCGAAGAACAGCGCGTGGTGTTGCTGCTGGTGAGCCTGGAGGACATGAGCTACGAGCAGGTGGCCCGCATCACCGGGAGCCCGATCGGCACCGTCATGTCGCGGCTCTCGCGCGCCCGCACCCGCCTGCAGGCGCTGATGAACGCGGCGGCCCAGAGCGTGCCGCCCGATGCCTACGCTCTTCCCCATCTGAGGCGGCTGAAATAGCACCGCCCGCAAAGCCATGGACACCCCCCTCACCCAGCCGCTGACCGACGCCGAGATCAATCGCCTGCTCGATGGCGAGGTGCAGGGTGCCGAGCGGGACGCGCTGTTGCAACGGCTGCAGGGCGATCCGCACGGCCGCGAGCGCCTGGCCCACTGGCAGACCCAGCGCGACGCCATCCGACAGTTGCATACCGACCTGCTGCAGGCACCCGTGCCGCCCGGCATGCGGGAAGCCGCGCACCGCGCCAGCGATGCACAGGCCCGCGTGTCAGGCTGGTGGCGCTGGGGCGGCATGGCGGCCGGCATCGTGCTGGCCTTCGGCGTCGGTCGTTTGTCGAACCACGAATGGCCGAGCGGGCCCGCGCCAGGTTCTGCCCCCTGCGCACCCTGCCCGCCTTCGCGCGCGACGCATCGGTCGCCCACGCGGTGTACTCCCCCGAGAAGCGGCACCCTGTGGAGGTGGGCGCGGTGGATCAGGAGCACCTGGTGCAATGGCTGTCGCGCCGCACCGGCAAGGCGCTCAAGGTGCCGCGCCTCGATGCCTTGGGCTACGAACTCGTGGGTGGCCGCCTGCTGCCGGGCGACGTGGGTGCGCGCGCGCAGTTCATGTTCCAGAACGCCCAGGGCGTGCGCATCACCTTGTATCTTGGCGCCCTCGCCCCCACCACGGAACCTGCCGAGGCCAGCGGCGAAACCGCCTTCCGCTTCGCGCAGGAGGGCCCGGTGCCCGGCTTCTACTGGGTGGACCAGGGGTTCGGCTACGCCCTGAGTGGGCCGCTGAGCCGCGACGCACTCATGGCCTTGGCCGAGGCGGTG
Organism: Hydrogenophaga sp. UC242_50; assembly: GCF_042697355.1. NCBI lineage: Bacteria > Pseudomonadati > Pseudomonadota > Betaproteobacteria > Burkholderiales > Comamonadaceae > Hydrogenophaga > Hydrogenophaga sp. UC242_50. The sequence goes on along the minus strand of NZ_CP170553.1, from coordinate 3,216,617 downwards.
TACCGCCAGCTCTAAGCTGCGGCCTCAGCCCAACCGCCGCAGCGGGTGCTCGTCCACCGGCCAGGGGCTCTCGAAGAAAGCCGCGACCTCCGCTGGCGTCACGTCTTCGATGCGGGCCGGGTTCCACCGAGGCGCATGGTCCTTGTCCACCGCCAGGGCGCGGATGCCTTCCACCGTTTCGCTGGCGGCGCCGGGGCGCAGGTGGAAACAGCGATGCACCATGTCGCGCTCCATGCGCAGGTCGTCGGCCAGGCCCATGCCACGCGCGCGTCGGATCTGGTCGAGCACCACGTGCAGCATCAAGGGCGAGCGCTGGCGCAGGGTGGTGGCGGTCTGGCGGGCCCAGTCGCTGTCGGTCGCTTCGAGCGCGGCGATGATCTTCGGGACATCGGGCAGGCCGAAGATCCGGTCCACCTCTTTCGCCGGCCACGGGGCGGGCGCTGCGGTGGTGCTGAGGTGGCTCGTGCACCAGCGTTCCACCGACGCGCCGTTTTCGAACGGCGTGCGCTCGAGCGAGGCCCACAGGCCGGGCAAGCGGCCGGCGTCGATGAAGCCATCGGCCAGGCCCGCCGTGATGGCCTCGCGGCCGGTCAGCACCAGGCCCGTGAGCGCCAGGTACTCGCCCAGGCGGCCCGCGCAGCGGCTCAGGAAGTAGCCCCCGCCCACATCAGGAAACAGGCCGATGTTGGTTTCGGGCATGGCCAGCTTGCTGCGCTCGGTGACGATGCGCAGGCTCGCGCCCTGGCTGATGCCCATGCCACCGCCCATCACGATGCCGTCCATCAGCGCGATGTAGGGCTTGGGGTAGGTGTGGATCAGGTGGTTGAGCGCGTACTCCTCGGTGAAGAAGTCTTCCAGCGCTGCATCACCGGCCAGGGCCGCCTGGTGGAAGAAGCGGATGTCGCCGCCCGCGCAGAACGCGCCGAACGGGCCTTCCTTGTTGACCCCGCGCACCACCACCGCGAGCACCGCGTCATCGTCGCGCCAGGCCTGCAAGGTCTGCGTGAGGCTGCGAAGCATGTCGAGCGAGAGCGCGTTGAGGGCCTTGGGGCGGTTCAGGGTGATGCAGCCCACGCGCCCCCGGATTTCGGCAACGACATGGGTTTCGGGTGTCAGAGAAGTCATCTTTGTTCTTCCGGTCAGTCGATCATTGTGGCTGTTTGTCCACCGTCTGGATACGCGGGGTGCCAGCGCGCGAACGCCAGCCAAGCAGTTCGTTGAGCACCAGCGCGCCAATGACCAGCGAGCCGCCGGTCAGCACCTCCGGGCCGGGCACTTCGCCCGCGCCGGCCCAGGCCAGCAGGATGCCGAAGATCACCTCCAGCAGCGCGAGCAACGACACCTCGGGCGCCTTGAGCGAACGGGCGCACACAACGGCCAGCGCGCAGGGAATGGCCAGCTGCACCAGGCCAAGCAGGGCCAGCCAGGCCACGTCGGTGCCCGTGGCCTCGAATGGCAGCGCCAGGGGCAGCGTCGCCAGCGAGGACAGGAGGCCACCCAGCAGCACCGAGGGCACGAGGTCGATCTTTTCGCCATGGGTCTGGCCGCGTTGCACCACGGTCCAGTTGATGGCAGCGGCCACCGGCACGCACAGTGCCGCCAGCGAGCCGGCCACCAGGCCACCGGTCTGCGTGGCGGGGTCGCTGAAGGCTTGCAGGAACTGGCTGCCGTACATGTACACGATGCCCGCGCCGGCCGCCACGATGGCCAGCCAGGTGCGCAGCGCGAGCCGCTGGCCGAGCACCGCGCGCGCCACCAGCGCGGTGAACAGCGGGCCCACCGACATGATGATGAGCACGTTGGCCACGGTGGTGAAGGTCAGCGCCAGCATGAAGGCGGTGAACATCACGCTCCAGCAGACGCCCGAAATCCAGAACGCCTTGGAGCGCGCCAGCACGCCCCAATGGCGCTCGAGCATTCCCTGCCCGGGGTCGTCGGCGATCTGCCCCGCCGCGCGGTCGGCGGCGCGCCACCAGGGCAGGATCACCAGCAGCGACAGCGTGGTGAAGGCGCTGCGCCAGAACGTGACCTCGAAGCGCGCCGCCGATTCGAGCTGGCGCGAGACCACCCCCGCGATCGACCACATCAGGGTCACCACGATCATCATGAACACCGCCTGGGTGTGCGTCAGGCGACTGAGGGCACGAAAGGGCATGGTCTGTTCGTAAAAAAGGCCGCGTCCCGGGAGACAACGGCCTGTGCGGAGCGATCAGCCTTCGCGGCTGGCGCGCTTGCGGTCGTGCTCCTTCAGGTGGCGCTTGCGCAGGCGGATGCTCTTGGGCGTGATCTCCACCAGCTCGTCGTCCTCGATGAACTCCACGCCGTACTCCAGCGTGCACTCGATGGGCGGCGTGATCTTGATCGCGTCTTCCTTGCCGCTGACACGGAAGTTGGTCAGCTGCTTGGTGCGCGTGGCATTCACCACCAGGTCGTTGTCGCGGTTGTGGATGCCGACGATCATGCCTTCGTACACCGGGTCGCCAGCGCGCACGAACATGCGGCCGCGGTCGTCCAGCTTGCCCAGGGCGTAGGTGAAGATTTCACCGTCGTCCATGGAGATCAGCACGCCGTTCTTGCGGCTGGCGATGTCGCCCTTGTGCGGCTCGTAGCCGTCGAAGATGTTGGCGATCAGGCCCGAACCGCGCGTCAGGTTCAGGAACTCGTTGGTGAAACCGATCAGGCCACGGGCCGGGATGCGGTACTCCAGGCGCACGCGGCCGCGGCCATCGGGTTCCATGTTCACCAGCTCGCCCTTGCGCTCGCCCAGGGCCTGCATCACGCCGCCCTGGTGCTGCTCTTCGATGTCGGCCGTCACCATTTCGATCGGCTCGTGGCGCTCGCCGTTGATCTCGCGGAACACCACGCGCGGCTTGGACACGGCCAGTTCGTAGCCTTCGCGGCGCATGTTCTCCAGCAGGATGGTCAGGTGCAGTTCGCCCCGGCCCATCACTTCGAAAATGCCGTCTTCGCTGGTTTCCTTGACGCGCAGCGCGACGTTGCTTTGCAGTTCCTTCTGCAGGCGGTCCCAGACCTGGCGGCTGGTCACGTACTTGCCTTCGCGGCCGGCCAGCGGGCTGGTGTTGACGCAGAAGTTCATGGTCAGCGTCGGCTCGTCGATCTTGAGCATGGGCAGCGGCGCCGGGTTGAGCGGGTCGGTGATGGTCACGCCGATGCCGATGTCGGCAATGCCGTTGATCAGCACGATGTCGCCCGGGCCGGCTTCGGTCACCTGCACGCGGTCCAGACCCTGGAAGGTCAGCACCTGGTTGACGCGGCCCTTGATGGTCTTGCCATCGGGGCCTTCCATCACCGCCACGTCCATGCCGGGCTTGACGATACCGGCGCTGACGCGGCCCACGCCGATGCGGCCCACGAAGGTCGAGAAGTCGAGTGCGGAAATCTGCAGCTGCAGCGGTGCGCTCGGGTCACCCTTCTGCGACGGCACGTGCTTGAGCACGGTGTTGAACAGGGCCGACATGTCCGGGCCCCACTGCTCGCCGGGCGCGCCCTCGACCAGCGAGGTCCAGCCGTTGATGCCCGAGGCGTAGACCACGGGGAAGTCGAGCTGCTCGTCGTTGGCGCCCAGCTTGTCGAACAGGTCGAAGGCGGCGTTGATCACCTTGTCGGGGTTGGCACCCGGCTTGTCCACCTTGTTGACCACCACGATGGGCTTGAGGCCCAGGGCCAGCGCTTTCTTGGTCACGAAGCGCGTCTGCGGCATCGGGCCTTCCTGCGCGTCGATCAGCAGCACCACACCGTCCACCATGGACAGGGCGCGCTCCACCTCACCACCGAAGTCCGCGTGGCCGGGGGTGTCGACGATGTTGATGTGCGTGCCTTCCCAGCTCACCGCGCAGTTCTTGGCCAGGATGGTGATGCCGCGCTCGCGCTCGATGGCGTTGTTGTCCATCACCGTGTCGACCACCTTCTCGTGCTCGGCGAAGGTGCCCGACTGGCGCAGCAGTTGGTCCACCATGGTGGTCTTGCCATGGTCAACGTGGGCAATGATGGCGATGTTGCGGATTTGTTTGCTCATGATGTGAGTTCCGGTGAGGTTTCCAGGATTTGCTGTATTTCGGAGGGGCTCAGCAGTCGCCCCGGGATCAACTCCCCGGCCTGGGTGTGGGCACTGCCCAGCAGCACGGAAGATGGGAGGGAGGATGGGTCGGAAGTCGTGTGGGGCACGGGACCGAAGACCGCCACGCGGGCGCTGTCAGCCCACCCGCCCCGGCGGCGCACGCCGCTGAGAAAGCGCCCGGCATCGTCGGCGCCGAGCGTGACAGGGTCATGACCTTCCAGCAGGGACTGCACCGGCAGCAGCCGCGCCAGCCGGTCCTCTTCGCTCAAGGCTTCCAGCGCATCCAGTGCGATGCACTGCGAGACGTCGAATGGGCCGGTGGCGATGCGCCGCAGCGCGATGAGATGGCCGCCGCAACCCAGGGCTTCGCCAATGTCTTCACCCAAGGTGCGGATGTAGGTGCCCTTGCTGCAGCGCACCCGCAGGCGCAATTGCGGGGCCTCGCCCTGCAGCTGCATGTCCAGCAGCTCCAGATCGCGGATGACGACGTGGCGCGCTTCGCGCTCCACCGTCTCGCCGTCCCGCGCGTACTCGTAGAGCGCCTTGCCATCCTTCTTCAAGGCACTGTGCATGGGCGGCACCTGGGCAATGGGGCCGGTGAAGCGGTCGAGCACCTCGACCACCTGCCCCGCCGTGCACGTCACGGGGCGCGACTCGATGACGTCGCCCTCGGCATCGCCGGTGCGGGTCTTCACGCCCAGGCGCACGGTGGTCTCGTAGGTCTTGTCCGCGTCCAGGTGGATCTGGCTGAATTTGGTGGCGGCACCGAAACACAGCGGCAACACCCCGCTGGCCAGCGGGTCGAGCGTGCCGGTGTGGCCCGCTTTTTCCGCGCGCAGCAACCACTTGGCCTTCTGCAAAGCCTGGTTGCTGGAGAGACCCAGCGGTTTGTCGAGCAGCAGCACCCCATGCACAGGGCGCCGCTGCACCCGTGTGCGTGGCGCGTGCATGCTCATTCTTCCTTTGAACGAGAAGAAACGGCCTTGGAAATCAAGGCGTTCATGTCGGCCGCGCGCTCGGTGGTGCGGTCGAACACGAAATGCAGCGTCGGCACGGTGTGGATGTGCAGGCGCTTGAACAGGCCATTGCGCAGGAAACCGGCCGCCGCGTTGAGGCCTTGCAGGGTCTCATCGGGGTTGCCGGTCAACAGGCTGAAGAACACCTTGGCGTGCGCGTAGTCGGGCGTGACCTCCACCGCATTGATCGTGACCATGCCCACCCGCGGGTCCTTGAGCTCGCGCGCGATCAGCTCGGCCAGATCCCGCTGGATCTGGTCGGCCACGCGGAAACCGCGGTTGGGGGTGGATGATGCTTTGCGGGGCATGGTTTACAGCGTGCGAGCCACTTCCTTGACTTCGAAGAATTCGAGCTGGTCGCCTTCCTTGATGTCGTTGTAGTTCTTCAGCTTGATACCGCACTCGAAGCCTTCCTTGACTTCGCGCACATCGTCCTTGAGGCGCTTGAGCGTGTCGATCTCGCCGGTGTAGACCACCACGTTGTCGCGCAGCAGGCGGAAATGCGCGCTGCGGGTGACCATGCCGGAAGTGACCATACAGCCAGCGACCGTGCCGATCTTGGAGGCCACGAACACGGTGCGGATCTCGGCCGAGCCGATGACCTCTTCGCGCTTCTCGGGCGCCAGCATGCCGGACATGGCCGCCTTCAGATCGTCCACGGCGTCGTAGATGATGTTGTAGTAGCGCAGGTCCACGTCGTTGCCTTCGGCCAGCTTGCGCGCGCCCACGTCGGCACGCACGTTGAAGCCGATGATCACCGCCTTGGAGGCGATGGCCAGGTTGACGTCCGATTCGCTGATGCCACCGACCCCGGCGAACACCAGCTGCACCTTGACCTCTTCGGTCGAGAGCTTGAGCAGCGAGGCCGACAGCGCTTCCTGCGAACCCTGCACATCGGCCTTGACGATGATGGGCAGCAGCTTGACCTCGCCCGCCGTCATGTCGGAGAACATGTTCTCCAGCTTGGCGGCCTGTTGCTTGGCCAGCTTGGTGTTGCGGAACTTGCCGGCGCGGTAGGTGGCGATTTCGCGCGCACGGCGCTCGTCGGTCATCACCATGAAGTCGTCGCCAGCCTGAGGCACTTCGGACAGGCCCTGGATTTCCACCGGAATCGACGGGCCGGCCGCCTTGATGGGCTTGCCGTTCTCGTCGAGCATGGCGCGCACGCGGCCCGAGGTCTGACCGACCAGGATCACGTCGCCGGTCTTGAGCGTGCCGCTCTGCACCAGCACCGTGCGCCACCGCGCCGCGGCCCTTGTCCAGGCGCGCTTCGATCACCAGGCCCTTGGCGATGGTGTCCACCGGCGCCTTGAGCTCCAGCACTTCAGCCTGCAACAGCACCTGTTCAAGCAGCGCGTCCACGCCCGCACCGGTCTTGGCCGACACGCCCACGAACGGCGTGTCACCGCCAAACTCTTCCGGCACCACTTCTTCGGCGATCAGTTCCGAGCGCACCTTCTCGAGGTTGATGCCCGGCTTGTCGATCTTGGTCAAGGCCACGACCATCGGCACACCCGCCGCTTTCGCGTGCTTGATGGCTTCCTTGGTCTGCGGCATGACGCCGTCGTCGGCCGCGCAGACCAGGATCACGATGTCGGTGGCCTGGGCACCACGGGCACGCATGGCGGTGAACGCCTCGTGGCCCGGGGTGTCGAGGAACGAGATCATGCCGCGCTCGGTTTCCACGTGGTACGCACCAATGTGCTGCGTGATACCGCCGGCTTCGCCCGCAGCCACCTTCGCACGGCGGATGTAGTCGAGCAGCGAGGTCTTGCCGTGGTCGACGTGGCCCATGACGGTGACCACCGGCGCGCGAGGCAAGGCCTCGGCGTCCTGTTGCGTGGCTTCCTCGTCGGTGAAGGCCTCGGGGTCGTCCAACGCGGCCACGACGGCCTTGTGACCCAGCTCTTCCACCACGATCATGGCGGTGTCCTGATCCAGCGGCTGGTTGATGGTGACCATCTGGCCCAGCTTCATCAACTGCTTGATGACCTCGGACGACTTCAGGCTCATCTTGTGCGCGAGCTCGGCCACGGTGATGGTCTCGGGCACGTGCACTTCGATCACCTTGAACTCGGTCGGTGCCACGAAGCTGCTCTGGCCGGCATCGCGCGAATCGCGGTCGTTGCGGCGGCCACGCGGGCCGCCACGCCAGTTGGAACGCCCGGCGCTGGTGTCGCCACGGGTCTTGATTTCCTTCTTCTTGGCCGCGTCGTCCTTCCAGGTGGAGGACAGGTTCTCGGACTTGACTTCCTTCTTGCCCGCGGCACCGCCCGGAGCGGCCGCCGTGGCGCCGGCCGTGGCGGGTGCCTTGCCCGGCGTGCCGGCTGGCTTGTGCAGCGTGCCCTTGATGCCCGCCTTCGGGTCGGCGACAGGCGCCGGCTCCGGCTTCTTGCCACCAGGGTCCTGGCGGGAGCGGACATCATCGCGCGGATGTTCGCGGCTTCGGCCTCGGCCTTGCGGCGGCGCTCCAGCAAATCTTGTGCGCGCAGTTCCTCGGCCTTCTTGGCCTCGGCGTTCTTGTCGGCCAGCACGCGGGCAGCGGACTCGCGCTCCAGCGAAGCCGTCTTGGCCTGGGCGTCCTTGCTCGCCTTGGCGGCGGCAGCCTCGTCCACCGACACCGGCGCGGCGGCCTCGGCGGCGACGCGCGCGGCCGCCTCAGCGGCTTCGGCCGCGGCGGCACGCTCCTGCTCGGCCTTGGCCTGGCGGGCTTCCTCGGCCTCGCGGGCCTGGCGCTTCTGCGTCAGTTCTTCTTCCTGGCGGCGCAGCAACTCGGCCTGGCGGCGCGCGTCTTCCTCGCGCCGGGCCAGTTCCTCGGTGTCGATCGCGGGTGCGGCCGGCGCGGCTTCGGCCACGGCCTCGGGCACCGCGACCTCGTCGTCGCGCTTGATGAAGGTGCGCTTCTTGCGCACTTCCACCTGGATGGTGCGGGCGCGCCCGGTCGCATCGGCCTGCTTGATCTCGGAGGTCGATTTCTTGACGAGGGTGATCTTCTTGCGTTCACCGCCCGCCGTGCCGTGGCTGGCCTTGAGGTGGCCGAGCAGCGACTGCTTGTCGGATTCGGTGACCGCATCGGTCCCGGAAGTCTTGGGCACTCCGGCTGCTGTGAGTTGCTCCAGCAGGACGGAAGTGGGCTTGTTCAGCTCGGCAGCCAATTCGGCGACGGTGGTACTGGTCATGGGTTCTTTTCTCCGCTGGGGCCTCCGCTGGTCAGTTCGTGGATTGCGCTTCGTCACCGGTGAACCAGTGCGCGCGTGCCAGCATGATCAGCGCCGTGGCCTCTTCAGGCGTCTGTGCGGTGATGTCGGTGAGTTCGTCGGTGGCCAGGTCGGCCAGCTCGTCGCGGGTGTGGACACCGGCGTCGGCCAACTTGGCGATCAGCTCGGGCGTCACGCCTTCGAGGTCGCGCAGGTCCTGCGAGACTTCCTCGACGCTTTCTTCCCGCGCGATTTCCATCGTCAGCAGGGCGTCCTTGGCGCGCGTGCGCAACTCGTTGACGGTGTCTTCGTCGAAAGATTCGATCTCAAGCATTTCCTGCAGCGGCACGTAGGCCACTTCCTCGAGGCTGGTGAAACCTTCCTCGATCAGGATGTCGGCAATTTCCTGGTCCACGTCCAGCTTGGCCATGAACACCTTGCGGATGCCGTCGGCCTCTTCGGCCTGCTTTTGCGCCGATTCGTCGGCGGTCATGATGTTGATGCGCCAGCCGGTCAGTTCCGAAGCCAGGCGCACGTTCTGGCCGCCACGGCCGATCGCGATCGCGAGGTTTTCCTCGTCGACCACCACGTCCATCGCGTGGCGCTCTTCGTCCACCACGATAGAGACCACGTTGGCCGGGGCCAGCGCGCCGATCACGAACTGCGCCGGGTCTTCCGACCACAGCACGATGTCCACGCGCTCGCCGGCGAGCTCGTTGGTCACGCCGTTGACGCGCGAACCGCGCACACCGACGCAGGTGCCGATGGGGTCGATGCGCTTGTCGAAGCTGTGCACGGCGATCTTGGCGCGCGAACCCGGGTCGCGGGCGCAGGTCTTGATCTCCAGCAGGCCTTGCTCGATCTCGGGCACTTCCTGGCGGAAGAGCTCGATCATGAAGGAAGGTGCCGAGCGCGACAGCAGGATGGGCGCGCCGCGCAGCGTCAGGTCCACTTCCATGATCATGGCGCGCACGCGGTCGCCGGTGCGGAAGTTTTCCTTGGGGATCATCTCGCCGCGCTTGAGGCGGCCTTCAACCCGGCCGCTCTCGACGATCAGGTCGCCCTTGTCCATGCGCTTGACGGTGCCCACGAAGATCTTGTCGCCGCGCGACATGAAGTCGTTGAGCAGCATCTCGCGCTCGGCGTCGCGGATCTTCTGCAGGATCACCTGCTTGGCGGCCATTGCGCCGATGCGTCCGATCGGCACGCTTTCCACCGGCTTCTCGATGTAGTCGCCCTCCTCGATGTCGGCGAGTTCATCGCGCGCATCGCTGAGCATTTCTTCGGCATCCGGGTTCTGCAGGCCGGCCTCATCGGGCACGACCAGCCAGCGGCGGAAAGTTTCGTAGGCGCCGGTGTCCGGGTCCATCGCGACGCGGATGTCGACATCGCCTTTGTAGAGTTTCTTGGTGGCCGAGGCCAGTGCGAGCTCCACGGCGCCGAGCACCACGTCGCGCTCGACGTTCTTCTCGCGGGAGATCGCATCGATCAGCATCAACATTTCGCGGTTCATTTCACTCGCCCACCTTTCCGAATAGCTTTTCCGTAATCACAACGTTTTCTCTCATTCATCGCCCGGCGCAGCGGCCGCGCCAGGGGCCTGCCGGCCCTTGAAATTCACCGATCGGCGCGAGCCGCGCCTGCTGGACATCCGCCAGCCCAAAAGCCAGGGCCTGCAGCGGCACGGGCGCGCGCTTCTTGCTCACGCGCTGCCCCGGCTTGGGTTCGGGCGCATCGCTCCAGACCACCTGCCACTGCACACCGTCGTCGGCACGTTCGAGCGTGCCGCGAAATTTCTTGCGGTTCGCCGCCACATCGGTCCCCGTGGCGCCGATCGGCGCCTTTAGGGTCAGGTCCACCACGTGGCCTTCAAACCGCACGTAATCGATCTCGCGCTTGAGCGGGCGATCGATGCCCGGCGAACCCACTTCGAGGCGCCGGTACTCCAGACCTTCCACTTCCAGCAGGTACTGCAGCTGGCGCGTGACCTTCTCGCAATCTTCCACCGTCACAAAGCGCTCGGCGGGCATCGGCTGCCCCTCCACGGGCGCCTGCCAGGGCCAGTCGATCGTCACGCGCAACAGACCGCCAGCGGAGCGTTCGAGTTCCACCAGGTCAAAGCCCAGTCCGGTGACGGTCTGCTCTACGGTGTCTTGCCAAGCCATTGCGTGTGGTGTCTGCCCAGGGTTCGCCCCCCGGCGGTCCGTGGGGCCAAAAGCGTTCGGCCAAAAAAAATGGGCCGGTAGTTACCCGCCCATTTGGTCGTGAAGCCAGCATTGTAACGCTTCTGTGCGCTATCTGGCAACCTCGCTCAGATGCCCAGCACCCATTGGATGAGGTTCTTCGCAGAAAGCCCAACATGCCGAAAGAAAGCACCAGGAAGAGGACAAAAGTACCAAATTTCCCCGCCTTGGACTCGCGCGCGAGGTTGAGCACGATGAACAGCATGTAGAGGATGAAGGCACCGACACCGAAGGTCAGCCCGAACTGCGCGATCTGGCCCTCGGTGAAGCCCAGGACGGTGGCTTCCATCGCTCAGCCCTGCCCGTCCCCGGCGGTCAGATCGCGGTAGGCGTGCCAGCTGGCGTGGCCCATCAGTGGAATGAGCACGATCAGGCCCAGCAGGCCCGACGCCATGCCCAGGCCGGCGAGCAGCGCGATGCACACCGCCCACAGCGTGGCCGGGCCCGGGTGGCTGGCGCACGGCGCGCCAGCTGCGGAACACCGCCGCGCTCACCGCCACCGGCCGATCCACCAGCATGGGCAGCGCCACCAGGGTGGACGCGAAGACCGGGGCGGCCAGCAGCGCGCCCAGCAGCAGCCAGACCTCGAACAGGCCGATCTCGCGCACCAGCACCACGTGGCGCAGAAAATCCATCGGCTTGTGAATGGGCACGGGCGACCACAGGGTGATCAGCGCCGCCGAGGTCAGCACCCAGCCGGTGCCCGCCAGCCCCAGCAGCAGACCAAAGCGCACCAGCCGGGCGTCGCCCGAGCGCCAGAGCGCCCACACCTCGGCCATGCCGATGCGCTGCCCGCGTTCCAGCCCCCGGCTGACCGCGTACAGGCCGGTGGCCAGGATGGGCGCGACGATGAGAAAACCCGAGAAGGCGCCGGCCAGCAGCCAGAAGCGATCGCGCGCGATCCACAGCAGCCAGGCGCCGAAGGCGGTGACCAGCAGGCCATGCACCAGACCCGGCACGGGGTTGCGACAGAGGTCGGCCCAGCCCGCCGCCACCCAGCGCGCGGGCGAGGTCAGCGTGACTGGCGACGAAGGCATGCGATCCACATCCATTGAGCGCGTTATAGCCTCAGCGCCCGCGCCAGCGACTGACGCAGATCAAGAACGGTGTGGGTTCAGGCGGCGGCCTGCACCAGTGCGCGCGTGTAGGGGTGCTCGGGCGCCTGCAGGACCCGGTCCACCGGCCCATGCTCCACCACCACACCGTCCTTCATCACCATCACGTCGTGCGCCATGGCGTGGATCACGTCCACGTCGTGGGTGATCAGCAGGTAGCTCAGGCCCCGCTCTCGCTGCAGGCGCTGCAGCAGCGACAGCACCTGCTTCTGCACCGTCACGTCGAGTGCGCTGGTGGGCTCGTCGAGCACCAGCAGTTGCGGATCGACGATCAAGGCACGGGCGATCGCCAGCCGCTGCCGCTGACCGCCCGAGAACTCGTGCGGGTACCGCTGCAGCCAGTCGCTGCCGTGCTCGGGGTCGTCAACCAGTCCTACGTCGGCCAGCGCGGTCACCACCCGCTCGCGCCGCTGAGCCACCGACAGCCCCGGCTGGTGCACCTGCAGGCCCTCGCCCACGATCTGCTCGACGGTCAGGCGCGGCGAGAGCGAGGAAAACGGGTCCTGGAACACCACCTGGACGCGCTGGCGCAGGGCGCGGTCCCGGCCGGCCTTTTTCGCCTGCGTCCAGTCGGTGCCATCGATCTGCAGGCTGCCCTGGTGCGGCAGCAAGCCGAGCGCGGCCAGCGCCAGGGTGGACTTGCCCGAGCCGGACTCGCCGATCACACCCAGCGTCTGCCCCGGGGCGATCACCATGTCGGCGCCGTGCACCGCCACGAACTCGCCCTTTCTGAACCACCCCTTGAAACCTGGCAGCCGCACGGGATAGCTCACGCGCAGACGCTGGGACTTCAACACAGGCGCCGCATCGGCCCGCACCACCGGCTCGGCCACGTCGCGCTCGGGCTTGCTGGCCAGCAGCTTGCGCGTGTAGGGGTGCTGGGGCGCGGCGAACACGTCGCCCACCCCGCCCTGCTCCACCAGGTGCGCAGCGTTCCATCACGGCCACGCGGTCGGCGAAGCGGCGCACGAGGTTCAGGTCGTGCGTGATCAGCAGCACCGCCATGCCGTGCTGCCGCTGCAGGTCCGCGAGCAGGTCGAGGATCTGCACGCGCAGGGTCACGTCCAGCGCGGTGGTGGGTTCGTCGGCCAGCAGCAGCTTGGGCGCGCTGGCCAGGGCCATGGCGATCATGGCGCGCTGGCGCTGGCCGCCGCTGAGCTGGTGCGGAAAGGCGTTGGCGCGGCGCGCCGGCTCGGGAATGCCGGTGGAGGCCAGCAGCTCGTGGGACGCCACCACCGCCTGGCGGAGCGTGAGGCCCTTCTTGAGCTGCAGCACCTCGCGGATCTGATCGCCCACGGTGTAGAGCGGGTTGAGCGCGCTCATCGGCTCCTGGAACACGACCGCCACCTCGTCGCCCCGAACGCCACGCAGCTGGCGCTCGGTCATGGCGAGCAGGTCCTTGCCCTGCAGCAGCGCACGGCCGGACACGTCCGCGTTGTGCACCAATCGCAGCAGCGAGAGCGCCGACACCGTCTTGCCAGAACCCGATTCGCCCACCAGCGCGAGCTTCTCGCCGGCCCGGATCGAGAAATCGATGCCATGCACGACCTCCTGGCCGGCGAACGCCACGCGCAGATCCCTGACTTCGAGCAGCATGGGCGCCGTCATTTGTCGGCCTTTCGGGGGTCCAGCGCGTCGCGCAGCGCATCGCCCATGAAGGTGAGCAGCAGCAGCGTGATCACCAGCACGGCGAACGTGGAAAGGGAAATCCACCAGGCGTCGATGCTGTTCTTGCCCTGGCTGAGCAACTCGCCCAGTGACGGCGTGCCCGGCGGCACCCCCAGGCCGAGGAAGTCCAGCGAGGTCAGCGCCAGGATGGCCGCGCTCATGCGGAACGGCAGGAAGGTGACCACGGGCGTCAGGCTGTTGGGCAGCACGTGGCGCCAGATGATCTGCCCGTTCGACAGGCCCATGGCGCGCGCCGCGCGCACGTAGTCGAGCTGGCGGTTGCGCAGGAACTCAGCGCGCACGTAGTCGGACAGGCCCATCCAGCCGAACAGGCTGAGCAGGATCAGCAGCAAGCCCAGGCTGGGCGAGAACACGGCCGAGAAGATGATGAGCAGGTACAGCTCCGGCATGGAGCTCCAGATCTCGATGAAGCGCTGGAAGGCCAGGTCGGTCTTGCCACCAAAGAAGCCCTGGATCGCGCCGGTGATGACGCCCAGCACCACGCCGATGGCTGTGAGCGCCAGCGCGAACAGCACGCTCACGCGAAAGCCGTAGATCAGCTGCGCCAGCAGGTCGCGCCCCCGGTCGTCGGTGCCCAGCCAGTTGTCCCACGTGGGCGCCGACGGATTGGGCGATTTGGCGAAGTAGTTGATGGTTTGCGCACCATAGGGGTTGGGTGCGTAGAGGGCCCAGTTGTCGCCCCGGGTGATCTGCTCGCGGATGAAGGGGTCGAGGTAGTCGGTGGGCGTCTCGAAGTCGCCCCCGAAGACGGTCTCCGCATGGTCCTGCACCACCGGGAAATAGGTCTTGCCCTCGTAGCGCACGATCAGCGGCCGGTCGTTGGACAGCACCTCGGCGAAGAGGCTGCGCCACCACCAGCGCACAGAAAATCACCAGGCTCCAGTAGCCGAGCCGGTTGCGCTTGAAGCGCAGCCAGGCGCGCCGGCTGGGGCTCATGGACACCGTGGCCATCAGTCGAACTTCACGCGGGGGTCCACCCACACGTAGCAAAGGTCGGAGATCAGCTTGGTGACCAGTCCGATCAGGGTGAACAGGAACAGCGTGCCCATGACGACCGGGTAGTCGCGCCGGATCACGCTCTCGTAGCTCAGCAGACCCAGGCCATCCAGCGAGAACAGGGTTTCAATGAGCAGCGCCCCCGTGAAGAAGGCGCCGATGAAGGCCGCCGGAAAACCGGTGACGATGGGGATGAGCGCGTTGCGGAACACGTGTTTCCACAACACCTGCCGCTCCGACAGCCCCTTGGCCAGCGCCGTCATCACGTACTGTTTGCGGATTTCCTCCAGGAAGGCGTTCTTCGTCAGCATGGACGTGACGGCGAAGCTGCCCAGCACCATGGCCGTGACGGGCAGCGTGATGTGCCAGAGGTAGTCGATGATGCGCGCGCCCCAGCTCAGCTCCTCCCAGTTGGCGGAGGTAAGCCCACGCAGCGGGAACCACTGCAGCTGCCCGCCGAAGATCACCAGCAGCGCGACGCCCAGCACGAAGCCCGGGATGGCATAGCCCACGAGCACGAGCAAGGTGCTGACCAGATCGAAGCGCGTGCCGGCCCGCACGGCCTTGGCGCACGCCCAGCGGCACGGCCACGCCGTAGCTGATGAGAAAGGTCCACAAACCCAGGCTGATGGACACCGGCAGCTTCTCGGCAATGAGCTGGCTCACCGGCTTGTTCTGGAAGAAGCTGTTGCCCAGGTCGAAGCGCGCGAAACGGCCCAGCATCTCGACGAAACGCGTGTGCGCGGGTTTGTCGAAACCGTAGAGCGCCTTGATCTGCTCCAGGCGCTGCGGGTCCACGCCCTGCGCGCCCCGGTAGGTCATGCCGCTGCCCTCCGCGCCGCCGGGCCCGCCCGCCGCGCGCGCGTCGGCCAGGTACTGTTCCACCGGGCCACCGGGCACGAACTGGATCACCACAAACGTCAGCAGCAGCACGCCGAACAACGTGGGCAGCATGAGCAGCAGGCGTTTGAGGATGTAAGACAACATAGGGCGTCAGCGGAAGGTCATTTTCTGGCCCACCAGGTGGTCATGGCCCAGGTCTCGGCCTGGGTGTAGGGCGGCATGCTGGCCGGCTTGTCCAGCCGCGTGGCGTTGTAGGCCATGCGGTGTTCGTTGACCGTCCATTGCGGGATCAGGTAGTGGCTGTGCGCGATCACGCGCTCCAGCGCATGGCAGGCCGGCAGCAGCTCGGCCTTGGTCCTGGAACTGGTCATGCGGCGCAACAGGGCATCGACCGCCGGGCTCTTGACGCCCGCGAAATTGCCCGAACTCGGCATGTCTGCCGCCTTGCTGCCGAAGATCTCGACGTACTCCTGCCCCGGGTTGTTGGTGCCGGGAAAGGCGATCGAAATCATCTCGTACTCGAAACGATCGACCCGTTGCTGGTAGAGGGCGTAGTCCACGGAACGGAAGTTCAGGCGAATGCCCAATTTCTCCAGGTTGCGGATCCACGGGCCGACAGTGCGCACGCCGCCCTCGCGGCTGTCCAGGTACTCCAGCACCATGGGCTCGCCCTTGGCATTGCGCAGCGCGCCGTCGCGCACCTCCCAGCCCGCCTCGCTCAGGAGGGTGCGGGCCTTGCGCAGGTTCGCCCGCAGCGAGGAGTCCCCATCGGTGCGCGGGGGCACGGTCATGGGGCCGAAGACCGCGTCAGGCACCTTGCCGCGCCAGGGCTCCAGCAGCGCCAGTTCCTCCGCCGTGGGCAGGCCCGTGGTTTCGCAATCGGTGTTGCCGAACAAGCCATTCACACGGTGGTACGAGCTGTAGAACATCTGGCGGTTCATCCACTCGTAGTCAATGGCCAGGCCCAGCGCCTCGCGCACCCGCACATCGGCCAGCTTGGGGTTGCGCGTGTTGAGCACGTAGCTCTGGAAACCCGAGGGCAGCCGATGGGCGAATTCGCCCTTGACCAGCTCACCGCTGTCAAAGCGGCGCCCGTTCACGCGGCGGGCCCAGTCTCCCGCGGAAAACACCTGCAGCAGGTCGTATTCGCCTGCCTTGAAGCCCTCGAGGCGGGCCGTGTTGTCCTTGTAGATCTTGACCGTGATGCGGTCGAAGTTGTCCGTGCCGCGCTTGACGTTGAGATCGCGGGCCCAGTAGTTCGGGTCGCGCACGTAGGTGATGTCGCGCCCGAACACCACGGGGCCGATCTTGTAGCGCCCGCTGCCGATCGGCACGTCCATGACCACCTGATCGAACGGCTTGGCCTTGCCGTCCACCATGCCCCACTTGCGGCTGAAGACGGGAATGGTGCCCACCGTCAGCGGCAGTTCGCGGTTCGGCCGCTTGAAGCGGAAGCGCACCGTGCGTTCGTCGATCACGTCCAGCCCCGCCACCTCCTCCAGCAGCGTCTTGTAGGCCGGCATGGTCTGCGGGCTCATCAGCGTGTCGTAGCTGTGGCGCACGTCGGCGGCCAGCACGGGGTCGCCGTTGTGAAAGCGCGCCTCGGCACGCAGCTTGAACGTGGCCGACAGGCCATCGTCGGCCACCGAGACATCGCTGGCGAGCAGCCCGTAGGCCGACGCGGTCTCGTCCAGCGAGGGTGTGAGCAAGGTGTCGAACACCAAGGCGGCGAGGTAGGCCGGTGCCGAACCCCGGATGGTGAACGGGTTGTACTTGTCGAAGGTGGACACCCGCTGGTTGCTCACCAGCCGCAGCTCGCCACCCTGCGGCGCGTTCGGGTTCACGTAGTCGAAGTTCGTGAAACCCGCCGGGTACTTCAGGTCGCCCCACAGCGCATAGCCATGGGCCGCCCAACTGGCCGGGCTCCACGCCACCAGGGCCACGGCCGCGCACAGCGTCGCGAGACGGCTGTGGAGGCAAGGGGCGGAACGACGCATGAGACAATTCTGAAGGATTTTTCTCTGGAGACTGAAAAATGGGTTTTCTCGCTGGCAAGAAACTGCTGATCACGGGCGTGCTGTCCAACCGATCCATCGCCTACGGCATTGCCAAGGCCTGCCACCAACAAGGCGCCGAGCTGGCGTTCAGCTACGTCGGTGACCGTTTCAAGGACCGCATCACCGAGTTCGCGGCCGACTTCGATTCCAAGCTCATCTTCGATTGCGACGTGAGCGACGACGCCCAGATCGACAAGATGTTCGCCGACCTGTCGCAGGCCTGGCCCAAGTTCGACGGCTTCGTGCACAGCATCGGCTTCGCCCCGCGCGAGGCCATCACCGGCGACTTCCTCGAAGGCCTCTCGCGCGAAGCCTTCCGCATCGCTCACGACATCAGCGCCTACAGCTTCCCCGGCATCGGCCAAGGCGGCCCTGCCCTACCTGAACGACAAGGCCTCGCTGCTCACGCTGAGCTACATGGGCGCGATCCGCGCGGTGCCCAACTACAACACCATGGGCCTGGCCAAGGCCAGCCTGGAAGCATCCGTGCGCTACCTCGCCGAATCGCTCGGCCCCAAGGGCATGCGCGTCAACGGCATCAGCGCCGGCCCGATCAAGACGCTGGCGGCCAGCGGCATCAAGGACTTCGGCAAGCTGCTCAACCTGGTGGCTTCCGCCGCGCCGATTCGCCGCAACATCACCATCGAGGAAGTGGGCAACGTGGCCGCATTCCTGCTCTCCGACCTCGCCTCCGGCGTGTCGGCGGAGATCACCTACGTGGATGGCGGCTACGCCCAGACCACGGGCGTGAGCCGCGACAGCCAGGCCATGCTCTGAAATGGAAAACGCCCCGCGCCACTGACGTGGCCGGGGCGCTTGGCGGCACGGAAGCCCGCAGGCCTCAGGCCTTCACGCAGTCCGCGAAATAGCTCTTGCGGCCGTCGTCGCCCACCACTTCCACTAGGCCGTGGATGTCGGTCTCGAAGCCCGGGCACTGCAGGTTGAACTCGCGCGCGAACTTCAGGTAGTCCACGATCTTCTTGTTGAACACCTCACCCGGGATCAGCAGCGGGATGCCCGGCGGGTACGGCGTCACCAGGCTGGTGGTGATGCGGCCTTCCAGCGCGTCGATCGGCACCCGCTCGGTGGTGCGTTGCGCGATGTGCGCGAAGGCATCGGTGGGCTTCATCGCCGGCGTGAGGTCGCTCAGGTACATCTCGGTCGTGAGGCGCGCGATGTCGTAGCGGGCGTACAGCTCGTGCACGTGCTGGCACAGGTCGCGCAGGCCCATCTGCTCGTAGCGCGGGTGCTTCTGGCAGAACTCCGGCAGGATGCGCCACATCGGCTGGTTCTTGGCGTAGTCGTCCTTGAACTGCTGCAGCGCGGTCAGCAGCGTGTTCCAGCGGCCCTTGGTGATGCCGATGGTGAACATGATGAAGAAGCTGTACAGGCCCGTCTTCTCCACCACCACGCCGTGCTCGGCCAGGAACTTGGTGACGATGGACGCCGGAATGCCGTTGGTTTCGAAACGGCCGTCCAGGTTCAGGCCCGGGGTGACGATGGTCGCCTTGATCGGGTCCAGCATGTTGAAGCCAGGCGCCATGTCGCCGAAGCCGTGCCAGTCCTTCTCGCTGAAAGACACGTCCTTCTGCTTGAGCACCCAGTCGCCGGTCTCGCCCATGCCTTCGTCGGCCAGGTCGTCCGGCCCCCCAGACCTTGAACCACCAGTCGTCCTCACCGAACTCGGCTTCCACCTTGCGCATGGCGCGGCGGAAATCGAGCGCTTCGAAGATGCTCTCTTCCACCAGCGCACGGCCGCCGGGCGGCTCCATCATGGCCGCAGCCACGTCGCAACTCGCGATGATCGCGTACTGCGGGCTGGTGCTGGTGTGCATCAGGTAAGCCTCGTTGAAGAGGTGGCGGTCCAGCTTGACGTTCTGCGAATCCTGCACGAGCACGTGGCTGGCCTGGCTGATGCCGGCAAGCAGCTTGTGAATGGACTGCGTCGCGTACACCACCGACTCCATCGGCCGCGCGCGCTTTTTGCCCATGGCGTGGAAGTTGCCGTAGAACGGGTGGAAGGCCGCGTGCGGCAGCCAGGCTTCGTCGAAATGCAGGTTCGCCACGTAGCCGTCCAGCATCTGCTTGATGGCCTCGGTGTTGTAGAGCACGCCGTCGTAGGTGGACTGCGTCAGCGTGAGCACGCGCGGCTTCACGGTGGCGGCGTCCACGCCGGCCAGCAGCGGGTTGGCGCGGATCTTGGCCTGGATCGCCTCGATCTCGAATTCGCTCTGCGGGATCGGGCCGATGATGCCGTAGTGGTTGCGCGTGGGCTTGAGGAAGACGGGGATCGCGCCCGTCATGATGATGCTGTGCAGGATGGACTTGTGGCAATTGCGGTCCACCACCACCACGTCGCCCGGCGCCACCGTGTGGTGCCACACCATCTTGTTGGAGGTGGACGTGCCGTTGGTGACAAAGAAGCAGTGGTCGGCATTGAAGATGCGCGCCGCATTGCGCTCGCTCGCGCCGATGGCGCCGTTGTGGTCCAGCAGCTGGCCCAGCTCCTCCACCGCGTTGCACACGTCGGCGCGCAGCATGTTCTCGCCGAAGAACTGGTGGAACATCTGGCCCACGGGGCTCTTCAGGAAGGCCACGCCACCCGAGTGCCCCGGGCAGTGCCACGAATAGGAACCGTCTTCCGCGTAGTCCAGCAAGGCCTTGAAGAACGGCGGCTGGATGCCTTCGAGGTAGCTCTTGGCCTCGCGGATGATGTGGCGCGCCACGAACTCCGGCGTGTCCTCGAACATGTGGATGAAGCCATGCAGCTCGCGCAGCACGTCGTTGGGCAGGTGCCGGCTGGTCTTGGTCTCGCCGTAGATGTAGATCGGCACGTCGGCGTTCTTGCGGCGCACCTCGTCGATGAAGCTGCGCAGGTTCAGCACCACGGGGTCGATGTCGTCGCCGTGGCTGAACTCCTCGTCGTCGATCGACAGGATGAAGGCACTCGCCCGGCTCTGCTGCTGCGCGAACTGGCTCATGTCGCCATAGCTCGTCACGCCCACCACCTCGAAGCCTTCGACTTCGATGGCCTGTGCCAGCGCGCGGATGCCCAGGCCCGAAGTGTTCTCCGAGCGGAAGTCCTCATCGATGATGACGATGGGAAAGCGGAATTTCATGTGAGATTCTCCAGCCGTGTTCAGCCGGCTACGGGGGAAGGGCACCATCGGCGGGGACCCCAACGGTGGCAAAGCAGGCGCGAAGTGTACGGAAATCGCGTGTCTCCCTGCGGAACGCGCCGGCCTTTTGTCGCAGAATGTGGCGCAAGCCAGACATTCCTTCTGGCCAGACCCTTGGGCCGCGCCCGGGTTCCCTTGGCATTCTGAAGACAGGAGTATTCATGTCGGACTCAACCGTGTGGTGGCTGCTGGCCGGCGCTGCTGTCGCGCTGGAGCTTTTCACAGGCACCTTTTACCTGCTGATGCTCGCCGTGGGCCTGGCCGCCGGCGCGCTCGCGGCACACGCAGGCCTGGGCACCACCATGGAGCTGATCGCGGCGGCGGTGGTCGGCTCTGCCGCCGTGGTGGGCTGGTACTTCATCAAGAAACGCGGTGCCGGCGACCCCTCGGTGCGCGCCATGCGCAGCGTCAACCTCGACATCGGCGAGGTGCTGCAGATCGACGAATGGCACGCCGACGGCACCGCGAGCGTGAAATACCGTGGCGCGCAATGGACCGTGATCCAGCGCCCGGGCAACCCGCCCACCCCAGGCGCCTACCGCGTGGCCGAGCTCGTGGGCAACCGCCTGCTGGTCGACAAGGTCTGAGCGCGAACACGCATGCGCTACCCTCGCCCCTCCTGAAACCTTTCTGAGAAGCCATTGCCATGGAAATTGCCATCCTCCTCTTCATCATCGCCGTCATCTTCATCACACGGTCCATCAAGGTCGTGCCGCAGCAGAACGCGTGGGTGGTGGAGCGCCTGGGCAAGTACCACTCTTCGCTCGCGCCGGGCCTGAACTTCCTGGTGCCCTTCGTCGACAAGGTGGCCTACAAGCACAGCCTGAAGGAAATTCCGCTGGACGTGCCCAGCCAGGTCTGCATCACGCGCGACAACACCCAGCTGCAAGTGGACGGCATCCTGTACTTCCAGGTCACCGACCCGATGCGCGCGAGCTACGGCTCGTCCAACTACATCGTGGCCGTGACCCAGCTGGCACAGACCTCGCTGCGCTCGGTCATCGGCAAGCTGGAACTCGACAAGACCTTCGAAGAGCGCGACGTGATCAATGCGCAGGTGGTCTCGGCCATCGACGAAGCCGCGCTGAACTGGGGCGTGAAGGTGCTGCGCTACGAAATCAAGGACCTCACGCCGCCCGAGGCCATCCTGCGCGCCATGCAGTCGCAGATCACCGCCGAGCGCGAGAAGCGCGCGCTGATCGCGGCGTCCGAAGGCCGCCGCCAGGAACAGATCAACATCGCCACCGGCGAGCGCGAAGCCTTCATTGCCCGCTCCGAAGGCGAAAAGCAGGCCGAGATCAACAACGCGCAAGGTGAAGCCGCCGCCATCCTCGCGGTGGCCGAGGCCAACGCCGAAGCCATTCGCAAGGTGGCCGAAGCCATCCGCCAGCCGGGCGGCCAGGAAGCCGTGCAGCTCAAGGTGGCCGAGAAAGCCGTGGAGGCCTACGGCAAGGTCGCCGCCGACGCCACCACCACGCTCATCGTGCCCAGCAACATGACCGAGGTGTCGGCGCTCATCACCTCGGCCATGAAGATGGTGGGTGTGGGCGGCAAGACCAACGCCTGACGCAACACCAGCCTCACCACGGAGCCGCCACCATGACCTTGTCGCGCAACGTGCTGGGCGGCCCGCTGGTGCCCTGCTCCTACGACCCGCTCACCGGCTTCTACCGCGACGGCTGCTGCGAGACCGACGCCGAAGACCATGGCACACACGTGGTGTGCGCCCGTGTCACGGCGGCGTTTCTGGACTTCTCGCGAGAGAACGGCAACGACCTGAGCACCCCGCGCCCGCAATGGCGCTTCGCCGGCCTCCAGCCCGGCGACCGCTGGTGCCTCTGCGTGCAACGCTGGCTGGAAGCCCTGCAGGCGGGCGTGGCGCCACCGGTGGTGCTGGACAGCACCCACGCGGCGGCCCTGGAATATGTGTCGCTGGACGTGTTGCTGCAGCACGCTTGGCACAACAAGACCGCCGACGGCAGCCGGGCGGGATAAAGGGCGCAACGGCCTGCTACAATCGCAGGCTTCGCGGAGAGGTGGATGAGTGGTTTAAGTCGCACGCCTGGAAAGCGTGTGTGGGCTAATCCCCACCGCGGGTTCGAATCCCGCCCTCTCCGCCATTAATGAGTCTCGGACCCTTTCAAAGGATCTCAGACAACACCCTAAAAGCCCCGTTCTTCATTGGAGATCGGGGCTTTTTTGTCTATGCAGTTTTCATGACGTTTACTGCTATCTCTGGTTTTTAGAAACACTTTTTGTTGAATTTCACTGATCTCTGACCCGAGATTTCCATCGAATACTGACCCACCCGTTGTGTGAGCAAAGAAGCTCACGGTGTGGATAAGTGCTTCGTTTTCTCCTTTTCAGATCTAGGGTGTGTGGAGCTGCAGCAAAGTGCGCCGCTGTTTGCGCGACTTTGTTGCCTCGATCGACAGCCATGTTGAAAGTTTGTCGGCGAATGGATCGAGCTTGCTGGAGCTCGCACGCCTGGCGTAGCGGGGCTCTTCATCGCCCGCCCGCAGGTACTTCTTAACGGTGTTGCGAGCCAGGCCTGTACGCCTGGAGATCTCGCGGATGGACATCTGCTCGCGCAGTGCCCAGCGTCTTATGACACTCAGTGTCGCCACGTCTATCACTCCTGAAATCTCCTGCTGCCAAAAGCAGCAGGATAGGGTTCTTACGTGGGTCAGCTTTCAATGGAAATTGATGCTCTAACTGGGTCAGTTTTCAGTGGAAGACAACAGCCCGGTGGCACCAGCGAGGCGGCCACGAGGGATGCCACGCCGAAATAGGTGCCGTGCGGCATGCCGGCCATGAAGCGCAGCAGGTTCAGGCTCCAATAACCGGGGGCCGCCGCGCTGGCCAGGTTGCCGAGGGCGAACAGCACCATCAGCACGACGAGCAGCATGCGCCGGGGCCAATGGGCGGTGAGCACGGCCAGCAAAGGCGCCCCGACAACCACACCCAGCGCGTAGGCGCTGATCACATGGCCGGCCTGCGGGATGCTGACCTGCAGCGTGGTGCGCGCTTCGGGCAGCAGGCCCATGATGACGAACTCGCCGGTGCCAATGGCAAAACCGCCGAGCCCGAGGGCCCAAACGGTGGAGCGGAAAGCAGGATGGGTGGCGGGGTCGCCCGTGGGGGCCTGGGAGGATGTGGCGGACATTCCCTCGATCTTGCTGCAACGCAGCATTCCACGCAGGCTGGGGGTTTTACCCCTTCGGGATCAGGCCACCACGTCACGCATCCGGTCGAGGTCGGACCGGTACTGCGCGGCCAGGCTGACTTTTTGCCTGTCGCTCAGGATCTTGCCGGAGAGCTGGAAGAACTTGCGCTCTTCTTCCCGCAGGTGGTGGTGCACTTCGTGGGACAGCTTCTTCGCCAGCTCCGGCCAGGCCTCGGGCTTGTTTCGCGCCTCTTCCAGGGCTTCGACACATTCATCGATCTCATGGTGCTCGTGCAAAGCGTGGCGCGACGAATCCAGCCCCATGTCGTCAAACAGGATCTGGGCGTACAGATAGCGCTCTTCGGCGGCCGCGTGGGCGGCCAGTTCGATGCGCAGCGCCTTGAAAATCTCTTGGGCGCGGGGATCCTCGGGCTTGGTGCGCACCAGCCGCCGGCACAGCGTGCGCTGCGTCTCGTGGCTTTCGCGGAGGGCTTCGTAGATGTTGTCCATGGGGATCTCCTGCATAAAAAACCCGGCCGAGGCCGGGCATTCCTCGTCTCAGCCGATCAACCACGTTGCGGGTTGTTGCTGCCTTGCTGCTTGCGCGACGGATCGTTGTTGTCCGCCTGGTTGCCGCCTTGCTGCGGCGACTTGCGGTTGTCATCGCGGCCGGGTTGTGCCTGTTGCTGCTGGCCCGGCTTGTTCTGGCTGCCGGGTTGCTGCTGATTGGGGTTCGGCTGCTGTTGCTGCTGATTGGGGTTGTTCTGGCTGCCAGGCTGTTGCTGGTTCGGGTTCTGCTGTTGCTGCTGGTTGGACTTGCCTTGGTTGCTCATGCGAAATCTCCAGAAAAGAAACGGGTTGCGGGCAGGATCGCCACGCACAACCAGTCTAAAAATCCCCGTGCGGCCCGGGTGTCGGCTGAGGCCCCCCTTCCCTGTAGGACTGCACCCACGCCGGGCGCAGACGAAAAAAAGCCACCGCATGCGGTGGCTTTTTGTCACAGGAGGCCTCCGAAGAGGCCGTCCCGTCCGGGGCACTGGCCGATCAGCGGATCACGGCCAAGGTGGTGCGGTTGCCGCCCTTGTAGGTCATGAGCGTCAGGGCACCGTTCTTGATGTCGCCCTTTTCGTCGAAGGCGATGTTGCCGGTCACGCCCTTGTAGTTGGTGGCCTTGAGCGCGGGCAGGTAGACCTTGGGGTCGGCCGAGCCGGCGGTGACCATGGCGTTGACCAGCACCTTCGTGGCGTCGTACACGTACGGGGCATAGACCTGCACGTCGGCGTTGAACTTGGCCTTGAAGTCGGCGCGGAACTTCTCCATGCCTTCCTTCTGTTCGCCTTCCACACCACCGGCTTCAGCGCAGAACACCTGGTCGTCGGCCAGGCCGTCGGCGGCCAGCTTCGGCAGCTCGGTCGAGCAGATGCCGTCGCCACCCATGAACTTGGCGTTGATGCCGAGCTGCTTCATCTGCTTGAGCATCGGGCCGGCCACGGCGTCCATGCCGCCGAAGAACACCACGTCGGGCTTCTTGGCCTTCAGGGTGGTCAGGATGGCGTTGAAGTCGGTCGCCTTGTCGTTGGTGAACTCACGGCCCACCACCTTGCCGCCCGCAGCAGCCACGCCCTTTTCGAACTCGTCGGCCACACCCTGGCCATACGCGGTGCGGTCGTCGATCACGGCCACGCTCTTGGCCTTGAGCGATTCCACGGCGTACTTGCCCAGCGTGCCACCCAGGTGCACGTCGTCAGCCACCACGCGGAACGCGCCAGCGTAACCCTGGCGGGTGTACTTGGGGTTGGTGGCGGAGGGAGAGATCTGGGGAATGCCAGCGTCGTTGTAGATCTGCGAGGCCGGGATGGTCGTGCCGGAGTTCAGGTGGCCGATCACGCCAGCGACCTTGGCATCCACCAGCTTGGTGGCGGCGGCGGTGCCTTGCTTCGGATCTGCTGCGTCGTCTTCCGCCAGCAGTTCGAACTTGACCGGGTTGCCACCGATGGTCAGGCCAGCGGCGTTGAGCTCCTCGATCGCCATGCGGGCGCCGTTCTCGTTGTCCTTGCCGAGGTGGGCGATGGCGCCGCTGGTGGGACCAACGTGACCGATCTTGATGACCTGAGCGGCGGCAGCGGGGGCAGCGGCAGGAGCGGCTGCGGGTGCGGCCTCTTCTTTTTTGCCGCAAGCGGCAAGTGCGACAGCCGCCGCGATGACGGCCAGTTTGGTGTTCAGTTGCATGGTTTTCCTCGGAAAAGGATGGAAGTTGGAATGCGGAGGGAACTTTTTTTCTCCACGCCCATAAAGATACTCCAAAAAACCAGCGGATTTCGCATCGCGCAGCGCCTGTGGGAAGGAACGAGGGTTTTCCCAAAGTCGCATCACGCCGTTGAATGGCCCATAAGGCCGGCGCATGCTGCTCTGGCGCAGGTGCGCGGGCGTCAGTCCTGGGGCGCCAGCTGGAGATCGTGCCGCTGGGGCTCGATGCCCTGCGCCTTGTAAAGCTTCCAGCGGTCGCGCGCGTGTCCGCGGTCTTCCTGATCCCCGGTCACCACCTCGATGACGCGCGCAAAGCCTTCGTAGCCGGCCGGCATGCCCAGGCGCAGGTTCACCAGCACCGTGGCCCCGTTGGCGGCCGAGACCTCGCTGGCGAGGTGGATGGGCGAGCGGGACTTCACATGCGCGGGGTCCATCGGCCCGCTGTGGGGGATGAACTCGCCGTTGGCCATGGTCCAGAGCGCCACATCCAGCGCCGCCCGCTCCCGCTCTTCCACGAGCACCATCACCCGCGCGCCACGCAGGTAGGCCTTGCGCAGCAGGCGACAGGCGTAACCCAGCTTGTCGGGTGCGTTGAAATGGAAGGCCACCTCGGTCATGCTGCGCGCCGTGTTCAGGCCTTGCGGGTTCTGGGGGCCTTCTTCGGCGCCACCGCCGCGGCCTGGTCGATCAGGTACTGCAACAGCAGCGGCACCGGCCGCCCCGTGGAGCCCTTGGCCGCCCCGCTCTTCCACGCGGTGCCGGCGATGTCCAGGTGGGCCCAGGGCAGCTCGGCGGTGAACTTCTGCAGGAACTTGGCGGCGGTGATGGCGCCACCCGCGCGCCCGGCCACGTTGCCCATGTCGGCGAAGTTCGATTTGAGGCCTTCGGCGTACTCATCGTCCAGCGGCAGGCGCCAGCACAGGTCCTGCGCGGTGTCGCCGGCCTTCTGCAGGGCCTGGGCCAGGTCGTCGCGGGTCGAGAACAACCCCGAGCGCACGCCCCCGAGGGCGATCACGCAGGCACCGGTGAGGGTGGCGATGTCGATCACGCTGTGGGGCTTGAAACGCGCGGCGTAGGTGAGCGCATCGCAAAGGATCAGGCGGCCTTCCGCATCGGTGTTGAGGATCTCGATGGTCTGCCCGCTCATGCTGGTGACCACGTCGCCCGGTTTCACGGCCATGCCGTCGGGCATGTTCTCGCAGCTGGGGATGAGGCCCACCACATTGATGGCGGGCTTGAGCTCGGCCAGGGCGGCGAAGGTGCCGAGCACGCTGGCCGCGCCTCCCATGTCGAACTTCATTTCGTCCATCTCCGCCGCCGGCTTGATGGAGATGCCGCCGGTGTCGAAGGTGATGCCTTTGCCCACCAGCACCACGGGGGCGCTGGTCTTGGCCGCACCGTTGTAGTGCAGGACGATGAAGCGCAGCGGTTCGGCCGAGCCCTTGGCGACGGCGAGAAAGGAGCCCATGCCCAAGGCTTCGACCTGTTTCGGGCCGAGCACATCCACCTTGAGGCCGGGCTTGCGGCCCAGCTTGCGGGCCGCCTCGGCCAACATGGTGGGCGTGGCGTGGTTGGCCGGGCGGTTGGCCCATTCCTTGGCGAACTCCACCCCGGTCACCAGCGCGCGGCCGGTCTCGAAACCACCGCGCACGGCCGCCGCGTTCTCCACACCCACGACCACCTGTTGCACCGTGCGGGCCTTGGCCGAGGGCTTGGTGGTGGTGTAGGTGTAGGTCGCGTCCGCACAGGTCTGCACGGCGGCGCGCACGGCGTCGTCGTTCGCATCGAACAGGCTGAGCACCAGGCCCAGCTTCTTGATGCCGGGCTGCTTGAGCGAGCCCATGCCCGCGCCCACGGCCTTGCGCACCGAGGCGGCCGAACCGTCGCCCACCCGCACCAGCACCACCCGCGGGGCCTTGATGCCCACAGGGCGGTAGCAGGCCAGTTGCTTGCGCGGCACCCGCGTCCAGGTCGCCCAGTTTCGTGGCGCTGGCCACGAGCTCCTGCAGGGCGCCGCCGGCAGCCTTGCCGGGGGCCGCGGTGTCGGGCACCAGCACCAGCAGCGCGTCGGCGCTCAGTTGGGCGGCCTGGGTGGGCGAAAGGGATTTGAGTTCGAAGTCCATAATCGTGTTTTCCTGTTCTCGATCGATGTTATTCCATTCTTCCATCCGCAAAGAGCTGGCACGCAGCTTCGGGGCCACGCTGGTGGTGCTGTTCACCATCGTGTTGACGATGTTGCTGATCCGCACGCTGGGCCTGGCCTCGAAAGGCAGCGTCGACCCGCAGGAGATCGCGCTGGTGCTGGGCTACACCGTCATCGGCCGCATGCCCACCATCCTCACGCTGGCGCTCTTCATCGCCATCGTCTTCACGCTCTCGCGCATGTACCGCGACAGCGAAATGATCATCTGGTTCTCCAGTGGCCGCTCGCTCGGGGGCTTTCTGCGGCCGGTGATGCGCTTCTCGTGGCCGATCCTGGTGGTCATCACGCTGATGGTGTTCTTCGTCTGGCCCTGGGCCAATGCGCAGACCGACCAGTTGCGCGACCGCTTCGAGCGCCGGGGTGACCTGGAGCGCGTGGCGCCCGGACAGTTCCAGGAATCGTCGAGCGGGCGCCGCGTGTTCTTCATCGACAAGGACACGGCGGACGGCACCGAGGGCCGCAACATCTTCATCTCCAGCACCGAAAACGACGGCCGCGAGACCGTGACCTCGGCGCGTTCGGGCCGCATCGAGTGGCTCAACGAACAGCAGATCCTGATGCTCAACAACGGCCAGCGCCTGGAAACGCCGGCCGACCAGAGCAGCCTGAAAGTGAGCGAGTTCGAGGAATACGGCACCCAGATCGGCTCCTCCGCCATCAGCCAGCGCGGCGAAGCCCTCAAGGCCCGCAACAGCTGGGACCTGATCCGCGACCCCACCCGCGCCAACCTCGGCGAACTGGGCTGGCGCATCGGCATGGCCTTGACCGCCATGAACTTCGTGCTGATCGCCGTCGCCACCACCACCGGCAACCCGCGCGCCGGTCGCGGCGGCAACCTGTTCTTCACCCTGTTCGCCTTCGTGTTCTATTACAACCTGCTCAACCTGGGCCAGAGCTGGGTGGCCAGCGGCCTCTTCAGCCTGGGCGGCTACATGGTCGGCCTGCATGGCGGCGTGTTCGTGCTGACCGTGCTGTGGTTCTTCAAACGCCACTACAACCTGAGCGTGCGCGGCTGGCTCAGCGCCCGGCGCACGGCGCGCAGCGCCGCCGTGGGAGCGGGCGCATGAAAACCATCCGCCGTCTCATCTATGGCGAAGTGTTCGCGGCCGTGACTTTCGTGCTGCTGGCTTTCCTCTCGCTGTTCTTCTTCTTCGACTTCGTCGACGAGTTGCCCGCGCTGGGCAAGCCCTCGGCGCTCGACCCCTCGCTGGTCTACGAAGTGCCGCATGCCCTGCTCTACGTGGGGTTGCTCATGCCCAGCCGGATCTACGAGCTGCTGCCGATTGCCGTGTTGATCGGCTCCGTCTTCGTGCTCGCGCGCCTGGCCCAGGGCTCGGAATACACCATCCTGCGCACCAGCGGACTGGGCCCGTGGCGGGCACTGCGGATGCTGCTGGGCCTGGGCGCGGTGTTTGTGGTGCTCACCTTCGCCATCGGCGACTACCTGGCGCCGCTTTCGGACAAGACGGCCCAGCTGCTCAAGGCGCGTTACCAAGGCAACATCAGCCTGGGCCAGACCGGCGCCTGGCTCAAGGAAAAGCAGCCCTACAGCAACTTCTCGGTCAATGTGGGCTCCATGTCGCCGCAGGGCGAGCTGGGCAATGTGCGCATCTTCGAGTTCAACAACCAGGGCTTCCTGGTCTCCACGCTGCACGCCCAGACCGGGCAGATCGAGGTGGACGACTCCTGGACCCTGCGGCAGGTGCAGCGCCGCGAATTCGACACCGCCGGGCAGGCCTCCGGCCGCATCCAGCGCGAAGCGCTCGAGACCCTGCGCTGGCCCAGCGGCATCAACGCCGAGATGGTGTCCGTGGCGCTGCTTAAGCCCGAGCGCATGCGCACGGCCGACCTGTTCGGCTATATCCGCCACCTGGAGGCCAACGGTCAGACGGCACAGCGCTACGAGATCGAGTTCTGGCGCAAGGTGTTCTACCCCTTGAGCTGTCTGGTGATGGTGGTGCTCGCGCTGCCCTTCGCCTACCTGCACTTCCGCTCGGGCAGCATCACCGGCTACGTCTTCGGCGGCGTGATGATCGGCATCAGCTTCTTCCTGCTGAACAACGTGTTCGGCTACATCGGCAACCTCAACCAGTGGCAACCCTGGCTGGCCGCGGCCTCGCCGGCCTTGATCTACTCCGTGTTCTCGCTCGGCGCCTTCGGGTGGCTGGTGCTTCGGAGGTAGCGGCCATGCTCGGTGTGATTGTTTTCGCCCATGGGTCGCGCGACCCCCTGTGGCGCCAGCCGGTCGAGTCGGTGGCGCAGCAGATCGCGCGCCGCGATGCTTCGGCCGTGGTGTCCTGCGCCTACCTCGAACTCAGCGAACCCGACATCGCCACGGCGGCGCGCCAGCTGGTGGCCCAGGGTGTGACGCGGGTGCGCGTGCTGCCCCTCTTCTTCGGCATGGGCAAGCACGCCCGTGAAGACCTGCCGGTGCTGATGGCCCAGCTGGCCGCCACACACCCCGCCGTGACCTTCGAACAATTGCCCGCCGCTGGCGAAGACCCCCGTCTGACCGCCCTGCTCGCCCAAATCGCGCTGGAGACCGCCGCATGAACCTGCACCAGTTCCGTTTCGTGCAGGAGGCGGTGCGCCGCAACCTGAACCTCACCGAGGCCGCCAAGGCCCTGCACACCTCGCAGCCCGGCGTCTCCAAGGCCATCATCGAGCTGGAAGACGAGCTCGGCATCGAGATCTTCGCGCGCCACGGCAAGCGCATCAAACGCGTGACCGAGCCGGGCCAGCAGGTGCTCAAGAGCATCGACATCATCCTGCGCGAGGTCAACAACCTCAAGCGCATCGGCGAGCAGTACTCGGCCCAGGACAGCGGCACGCTGTCCATCGCCACCACCCACACCCAGGCGCGCTACGTGCTGCCCGGGCCGGTGGCCGCGCTGCGCCAGGCCTACCCCAAGGTCGGCATCAGCCTGCACCAGGGCTCGCCCGACCAGGTGGCCAAGATGCTGATGGAGGAAGTGGCCGAGATCGGCATGCGCACCGAATCGCTGGTGAACTACCCCGAGCTGGTCACGCTGCCCTGCTACGAGTGGCAGCACGTGCTGGTGCTGCCGTTCGACCACCCCTTGCTGGAGCGCGAGCGCATCACGCTCGACGACCTGGCCCAGGTGCCGCTGGTGACCTACCACCCCAGCTTCACCGGCCGCACCCGGATCGACCAGGCCTTCGCCCTGCGCCACCTGCAACCCAACATCGTGCTCGAGGCGATCGACTCGGACGTGATCAAGACCTATGTGAAGCTGGGCATGGGCGTGGGCATCGTGGCCGAGATGGCCATGCAGGGCGAGAACCAGACCCCCGACCTGGTGGCCCGCCCCGCCGCGCAACTGTTTCGCCACAACCTCGCGCGCGTGGCCTTCAAGCGCGGCACCTACCTGCGCCACTTCGTGCTGCGCTTCGCCGAACTGCTGAGCGACCGCCTCTCGCGCGACCTCATCCTGCGCGCCATGAGCGGCACCCCGGACGACTACGAGCTGTGACCCCATGAGTTCCCTCCCGCCCCGCACCCCCGCCCTCGCCTCCCGCCTGCCCAAGGTCGGCACCACCATCTTCACCGTCATGTCCTCGCTCGCCGCCGAGCACGGCGCGGTGAACCTGGGCCAGGGCTTCCCCCGATTTCGACTGCGACCCAGCCCTGGTGGAAGCGGTCACGCGGGCCATGCAGGCCGGCCACAACCAGTACCCGCCCATGCCTGGCGCGCTCGCGCTGCGCCAGGCCATGGCCGCCAAGATGCAGGCCCTCTACGGCCTGGCCTGCGACCCGGCCACCGAGATCACCGTGACGGCGGGCGCCACGCAGGCCATCCTGACCGCCATCCTCGCCGTGGTGCAACCCGGCGACGAAGTGATCGTGCTCGAACCCTGCTACGACAGCTACGTGCCCAACATCGAGCTGGCCGGCGGCGTCGCGGTGCGCGTGCCGCTCACGCCCGGCACCTTCCGGCCCGACTTCGACCGCATCGCTGCCGCCATCACGCCGCGCACGCGCGCCCTGATCATCAACAGCCCGCACAACCCCAGCGGCATGGTCTGGAGCGAGGCCGACATGCAGCGCCTGCAGGCGCTTCTCGCGCCCACCGACGTGCTGCTGATCAGCGACGAGGTGTACGAGCACATGGTGTTCGATCGCCAGGCGCACCAGAGCGCGGCGCGCTTCCCCGGCCTGGCCGCGCGCGCCTTCATCGTCAGCAGCTTCGGCAAGACCTACCACGTGACCGGCTGGAAGGTCGGCACGGTGGTGGCCCCAGCCGCGCTCACGGCCGAGTTCCGCAAGGTGCACCAGTTCAACGTGTTCACGGTGAACACCCCGGTGCAGCACGCGCTGCGCACCTACATGGGCAACCCGGCGCCCTATCTGGAGCTGGCCGCGTTCTACCAGCGCAAGCGCGACCTGTTCCGCGAAGGCCTGGCCGCCACGCGCTTTCGCCTGTTGCCTGGTGAAGGCACCTACTTCCAGTGCGTGGACATTTCGGCCCTGGCCGTGCCAGAGCGCGACCTGCCCGAGGGCGACTTCTGCCAGTGGCTCACGAAGGAGATCGGCGTGGCCGCCATCCCGCTCTCGGCCTTCTATGGCGACGGTTTCGACCAGCGCGTGGTGCGTTTCTGCTTCGCGAAGAAGGACGACACCTTGCGCGAAGCCCTCACACGCCTGGCGCGCCTGTAAGGCTCAGCACCGCACGGGGTTGCGGCAGTAGCGCTCCAGTTCGACCACCGTGGCCTGGCGGGCCACGGCCTGCTTCGCGTTCGGCCCCACCTCCAGGCTGAGCTTCATCTCGTACTTCTTGAAGAAGTCGTCGAACAGTTCGCCGCCCAGAGTGCCGGTGGCGGTGAGCGTGTCGCTCTTCGCATCGTGCTCGATCAGCACCGCGCACAGGGGTTGTTCGGCCGGGCCGTTGAGCACCTGGGCGCCACGCGCCGGGTCGTACTGGCTGTGGTCGGCGCAGCAGTGGATCAGGTCGTTGCCCTTGCTCGGCGTCTGCGGATTCGTGGCCGCGCCCTTGCGGAAGCTGATGAAGCTCAGGTCCTTGGTCGGGTACACCAGCTTGTGCGCGCAGATGGCCGAGAACGCGACCAGGCTCCTGCGCGGGCCGATGCCCCCCGGCCACTGGTAGCTCTGCTTGTCGCGGGTCTGCAGCTGGGTCGCCGCCGCCGGTTTGCCCAGGTCGAGCAGGAACACCGGTGTCGCTTCGAAGGGGTAGTGAAAAACGTAGTTGGTCTGTGGTTTCAGGTTCGACGCCTTGAGCGGTTTGCCCACATCGTCGAGCAATTGAACCCGGCCGTACGAACGCGGTCTGGCATCCGCGGCCCAGGCGGTCTGCGCCAACGCCGCCGCCAGCGAGCCACCGCCGAGCGCGCACACTTCCACGAATTCGCGTCGATCCATCGCCCATCTCCGATGAAAGGCCGTTGTGCCGGCCACCTTGGGGCAGTGAAACGCATGCATCCGCCGGTGTCAACCCGTGTTTTTCTCACATGCCGGCGTCAAGAAGTGCATCCGGCACGCCGATATGGACGTAACTTGGGACACCGAGCGGCCTGTCGGACAGGCTTTTTTTTCGCGCATCGCTGAAGGACCTTTCCCCGTGACCCCCCTCCACCCTTTCCATCGCCTCAAGAACCTGAGCCGCCGTGCGGTGCTTTGGCAGGCCTGCGCCGCTGTCGCCTGGGGCTTGAGCAGCCCGGCCCACGCCACCCCCAGCACGACCGTGGTCGAAGCCGTTCAACTGCCCGCCTGGGTGGAGCGCAACGGCCAGCGCCGCCCGGCCGAGCCCGGGGCCCAACTGCGCGCCAACGACAAGGCCATCACCGCCAACGGCTCGCGCATGCTGCTGCGCATGGACGACCGCAGCACCATCAAGCTGGGGGAGCAGACCGAGTTCCTGATCCAGTCGCTGGACACCAGCCGCAGCAGCGCCACGGCGCCCAGCGAGCAGAAGAGCGCCTTCAAACTCGTGAGCGGCGTGTTCCGCTACGCCACCGACTACACCAGCAAGGCCCTGGGCAACAAACGCGAACTCAACGTCGAGCTGGCCACGGCCACGGTGGGCATCCGCGGCACCGACTTCTGGACCATGACCGATGCGGCCCACGACGCCGTGTGTGTGTTCGAGGGTAAGGTCGAGGTGGTGCGCGAGGCCAAGCCGGGCATCGAGCTCGACAAGCCCGGCGCATTCTGGGTGGTGTTTACCGGCCAGCCGGAAAAACCGGCCGACCAGGCCACGCCGGCCCAGCTGGCCAAATTCATCGGCCAGGCCGAAATGCAGCCCGGCAGCGGTGTGCTGCTGCAAGGCGGGCGCTGGCGCACCGTGGCGGCCACCTTCAACAGCGCGGCCGATGCCGCCGCGCTGCGCACCCGGCTGCAGACCGCGGGCTACCCGGCGCAAACCCTGGCCAAGGATGGGCGCCACGAGGTGCGCATCAACCAGTTCGCCACGCGCGAGGACGCCGAAGCCGTCTTGCAGCGGCTGCGCGCCGACACCGCCCTGGGCGTGAGCGAAGGCCGCGTGGCGCTCACCGCGAACTGAGCCGTTCGCCCGAGGCCCAGGCTCAGGCGTTGAGCTGGGTCCAGGCCTTCTCCAGCCGCTTCACGCTCACCGGCTGGGGGGTGCGCAGCTCCTGCGCGAAGAAACTCACCCGCAGTTCCTCCAGCAGCCAGCGCAGCTCCTGGAGGCGGGCGTCCTGCACGCCCTTGCGCTCGGCCACCAACCGCCAGAAGCGCTGATCCTGCGGCCGCAGCTCGGCCAGCTTGGCGGCGTCGCGCGCCGGATCGGCGCGCAGCTTGTCCAGCCGCAACTGCACCGCCTTGAGATACCGCGGCAGGTGCTGCAACTGCGCGTACGGCGTCTGCAGGAGAAAGCGCTTGGGCACCAGGCGTTGCAGCTGCTGCGCGATGTCGGTGGCCACGTCCGCCGGCGGTTTGCTGTCCTTGAGCTTGCGCGCGGCGGCGGCGTACTCCGTGAGCACGGTGCCGGCCGTGCGGGCGATCTCGTTGGCGATCAGCGTGAGGCGCCCCCGCCCCTCTTCCACGCGCCGCTTGAAGGCAGCTTCGTCGGTGGGCAGCGGGTCGCCGAGGAAGGCGCGGTCCAGCGCGAGTTCCAGGATCTGCGAGCGCAACTCTTCCAGCGTGCCACCACCGCCCGCTTCCTTGCCCACCTGCATGTAGGCCACGCCCATGGCCTGCAGGCCGGGCAGGTTCTTCTCCAGGTACTTCAGCGCGTCGCGGATCTGCAGCGCGCACAGGCGGCGCAGGCCTTCGCGGTGCCGCGCCTGGGCCACCTCGGGTTCGTCGAACACCTCGATGCGCACCGCCTCGCCGTCGTCCACCAGCGCCGGGAAGCCAATCAGGGTCTGCTGGCCCTGGCGGATTTCCATCAGCTCGGGCAGCTCGCCGAAATCCCAGGCGGTATGGCGCTGGGCCGCGCTCACGGCCGGGGCCTTGGCGGCGGCCGCCTTGGCCGCCACCGGCGCCGGGCCGCCCTTGACGGGCGCGGCGGGCGCAGGCGCCGCGCGCAACCCTTCCATCTTGAGCGAGGCCAGGGCCTGGAAGGCACCGCGCGCCTGCGCGCCCAGCTCGGCCTTGAGCGCCGCCAGGTTGCGGCCCTGGCCCAACTGGCGGCCGTGTTCGTCGACCACGCGCAGGTGCATGAAGTGGTGCGCGCTGAGCATGTCGACCTTGATGTCGTTGCGCTGGATATCGAGCTGCGTGGCCTCGCGCACCAGCTTGAGCACCGCGTCCATCAGGTTGCCGGCGCCGAAGGTGGCGGGCTCGCACAGCGCCTGCGCGAAACGCTCGGCGGTCGCCGGCAAGGGCACCAGGCGCGAGCGCGGGCGCTGGTGCAGGGTCTTGAGCAGGGCCAGCACCTTTTCCTTGAGCATGCCGGGCACCAGCCAGTCGCAGCGGTCTTCGCTGGCCTGGTTGAGCGCGAAGATCGGCAGCGTGACCGACAGGCCGTCGCGCGGGTCGCCAGGCTCGTGCAGGTAGCTGCAGGCGCAGTCCACGCCGCCCAGGCGCAGTGTCTTGGGGAAGGTCTGCGTGGTGATGCCGGCGGCCTCGTGCCGCATCAGTTCCTCGCGCGTGAGCAGCAGGAGCTTGGGGTTCTCGCGCACGGCGTCGCGGTACCAGCGCTCCATGGCCGCGCCGTTGCAGATGTGCGCGGGCAGTTGCTGGTCGTAGAAGGCGTAGATCAGCTCGTCGTCCACCAGCACGTCCTGCCGGCGCGACTTGTGCTCCAGCTCGGCCACCTGGCGCACCAGCTTCTGGTTGGCCGCCAGGAACGGCAGGCGCGTCTCCCACTCGCCGGCCACCAGCGCCTCGCGAATGAAGATCTCGCGCGCGCCGGCCGGGTCCACCTTGCCGTAGTCGGTGCGGCGGTTGCTGTAGATCACCAGACCGTAGAGCGTGGCGCGCTCCAGCGCCGTGACCTGCGCGGCTTTTTTCTCCCAGTGCGGGTCGAGCAGCTGTTTCTTGATCAGGTGCCCACCCACCTGCTCCAGCCACAGCGGCTCGATGCCGGCGATGCCGCGCCCGAACAGGCGTGTGGTCTCTACCAGTTCGGCACACACGATCCAGCGCCCCGGGCGCTTGCTCAGGTTCGCGCCCGGGTGGCGGTGGAACTTGATGCCGCGCGCGCCCAGGTACCAGTCTTCGGTTTCGTGCTTCTGGCCCACGTTGCCCAGCAGCCCGGCCAGCATGGCCAGGTGCAGTTGCTCGTAGCTGGCGGGCTTGTCGTTGAGCCTCCACTGGTGCTCGGCCACCACGGTGTGCAGCTGGCTGTGGATGTCGCGCCACTCGCGCACGCGCCGCACATTGACGAAGTTCTCGCGCAGCACGCTCTCGTACTGCCGGTGGCTGAGCTTGTGGTCCTTGCCGTGGCGCACCCTTGGTGTCCTCCAGCCATTTCCAGAGCTTGAGCGTGCCGCTGAATTCGCTCTTCTCGTCGTCGAACTTGGCGTGCGCCTGGTCCGCCTGCGCCTGTTTGTCCAGCGGGCGGTCGCGCACATCCTGCACGCTCAGGGCCGAGGCGATCACCAGCACCTCGTCGAGCGCACCGCGCTGCTGCGCCTCCAGAATCATGCGGCCCACGCGCGGGTCCAGCGGGAGGCGCGAGAGCGTCTGACCGATGGGTGTGAGCTCGTTGGCCTCGTCCACCGCGTTGAGTTCGGCCAGCAACTGGTAGCCGTCGACGATGGCGCGCTTCTGCGGCGCCTCGATGAAGGCGAAGTCTTCCACCGCGCCCAGGCGCAAGGCCTTCATGCGCAGGATCACGCCCGCGAGCGAGCTGCGCAGGATCTCGGGGTCGGTGAACGCTGGGCGCGCGCCGAAGCCGGCTTCGTCGTAGAGCCGGATCGCGATGCCGTCGGCCACGCGGCCGCAGCGGCCGGCGCGCTGGTTGGCCGCGGCCTGGCTGATGGGCTCCACCATGAGCTGCTCCACCTTCTGGCGGAAGCTGTAGCGCTTCACGCGGGCGGTGCCGGCATCGATCACGAAGCGGATGCCGGGCACCGTGAGCGAGGTCTCGGCCACGTTGGTCGAGAGCACGATGCGCCGCCCGCTGTGGTCCTGGAAGATGCGGTCCTGCTCGGCCTGCGACAGGCGCGCGAACAGCGGCAGCACCTCGGCGTTGCGCAGCGTGGGAATGTGGCTCAGGTGTTTGCGCAGGTGGTCGGCCGCCTCGCGGATCTCGCGCTCGCCCGGCAGGAACACCAGGATGTCGCCGCCGGCCGGGCCGCGCCAGAGTTCGTCCACCGCGTCGGCGATGGCGTTGTTCAGGTCGTAGTCGCGGCTTTCCTCGAACGGGCGCCAGCGCACCTCCACCGGAAAGGTGCGGCCCGAGACCATGAGCACCGGCGCCGGGCCCTTGGCCGAGGCGAAGTAGCGCGCGAAACGGTCGGCGTCGATGGTGGCGGAGGTCACCACCACCTTGAGGTCGGGCCGGCGCGGCAGCAGCTGGCGCAGGTAGCCGAGCAGGAAGTCGATGTTGAGGCTGCGCTCGTGCGCCTCGTCGATGATGATGGTGTCGTAGGCGCGCAGGTCGGGATCGGTCTGCGTTTCGGCGAGCAGGATGCCGTCGGTCATCAGCTTGACGGAGGCGTCCTTGGACAGGCGGTCCTGGAAGCGCACCTTGTAGCCCACCACATCGCCCAGCGGTGTCTTGAGTTCCTCGGCGATGCGCTTGCGCAGCGCTGGAGGCGGCGATGCGCCGCGGCTGGGTGTGGCCGATCAGCTGGCCGCGCTGGCCCGGTTTCGCGTTGCACTTGCCCCGCCCCATCGCCAGCGCGATCTTGGGCAGCTGCGTGGTCTTGCCCGAGCCTGTTTCGCCGCAGACGATGACGACCTGGTGGTCGCGCATCGCGGCCTCGATCTCATGGCGGCGCGCAGAGACGGGCAGGCTTTCCGGGAATTCGATGTGCAGCGGCGTGGAGGACAAGTGGGAACTTCGGTCAAAATCGGGCAACCGGCCATTATCCGCGCCCGGCCCCATGCCCGCCTGACCACCGCCCCATGTCCACTGTCTTCAACTTCACCTTCGTCCCCTGGTTCCGCTCGGTCGCGCCTTACATCCACAAGCACCGAGGCAACACCATCGTGGTCGGCATCGCGGGCGAGGCCATCGCGGCCGGCAAGCTGGAGAAGCTGGCGCAGGACCTGGCGCTGATCCAGAGCATGGGCGTGGACATCGTGCTGGTGCACGGCTTCCGGCCGCAGGTGAACGAACAGCTGCGGCTCAAGGGCCATGAGGCGAAGTACTCGCACGGCATGCGCATCACCGACGAGGTGGCGCTGGACTGCGCCCAGGAAGCCGCCGGCCAGCTGCGCTACGAGATCGAGGCCGCCTTCAGCCAGGGCCTGCCCAACACGCCCATGGCGGGCGCCACGGTGCGCGTGATCTCCGGCAACTTCATCACCGCGCGGCCCGTGGGCCTGATCGACGGCGTGGACTTCATCCACTCGGGCCTGGTGCGCAAGGTGGACACCGACGGCATCCAGCGCACGCTCGACATGGGCGCGATGGTGCTGCTCTCGCCCTTCGGCTTCTCGCCCACCGGCGAGGCCTTCAACCTCACCATGGAAGACGTGGCGACCTCGGTGGCCGTCGCGCTGCAGGCCGACAAGCTGATGTTCCTGACCGAGGTGCCGGGCATCCGCGTCGATCAGGCCGACCCGGAAAGCGACATCGACACCGAACTGCCGCTGGCCGACGCGAAGAAGATGCTGGCCGCCCTGCCCCCGGCCACCCAGCCCACCGACACCGCGTTCTATCTGCAGCACTGCATCCGCGCCTGCGAAGGCGGCGTGGACCGCAGCCACATCCTGCCGTTCTCGGTGGACGGAGCGCTGCTGCTGGAGATCTACACCCACGACGGCATCGGCACCATGGTGGTGGACGAAAAACTCGAGAGCGTGCGCGAGGCCACCATGGACGACGTGAGCGGCATCGTGGCGCTGATCGAGCCGTTCGAGAAGGACGGCACCCTGGTCAAGCGCGACCGCACCGAGATCGAACGCGACGCGGGCAACTACACCATCATCGAGCACGACGGCGTGATCTTCGGCTGCGCGGCGCTCTACCCCTACCCGGAAGAGCGCACCGGCGAAATGGCCGCGCTCACTGTCTCACCTCACACGCAGAGCCAGGGCGACGGCGAACGGCTGCTCAAGCGCATCGAGGCCCGGGCCAAGGCGCAAGGCCTGCAAAGCATCTTCGTGCTCACCACGCGCACCATGCACTGGTTCGTCAAGCGCGGCTTCGTGCAGGTCAGCGCGGACTGGCTGCCGGAGGCGCGCAAGCGCAAGTACAACTGGGACCGCAAGAGCCAGGTGCTGGTGAAGAAGCTGAGCTGAGGGCCGGCGCCGGCCCGGACGGCCTCAGGCGGCCGGGCGCTTCACCCAGAGGGCCACGGCCAGCGCGACGATGGCCGAGAAGCACAGGAAGGACCAGTTCGCGATCGACAGGCCGAGGAAGGTCCAGTCGATCACCGAGCAGTCGCCGCTGCCGCGAAAGATCATGGGAATGGCCCTGCGCAGCGGGAAGGCTTCGATCATGCCGAAGAAGTCGCGCCCGCAGCTCATGATCTCGGGTGGGTTCCATTGCAGCCAGCTCTGGCGCGCGGCCGTGAAAGCACCGAAGACCGCGAGCAGGCCCATCAGCGCGATGCCGGCCTGCCGCGCCGCGCGGCCCTTCAACAGGGCCGAGACGCCGGCCACCAGCGCCACCGCCACCAGGGCGTAGCGCTGCACGATGCACATGGGGCAAGGCTCCAGGCCCACGACGTGCTGCAGGTACAGGCCGAAGGCCAGCATGGCGGCGCAAGCGGCGGCCACCAGCCCCAGGATGCGGCGGGGGTGCTGGGTCAGGGGAGACGGTTCGCCAGGGGAAAGGATGGCGATCAAGGGAAATCCTGAAGTTGGGAGAAGGCGGCCGCCGGGCGGGACAGATCACTGAGCCCGGCGATCCACCGCAAGTTCCCCCGCTTCAGCTCACGAAGGCGCGTTCGATGACGAAATCGCCCGGCGTCGTGGTGTTGCCTTCCTTGAAGCCGCGCTTCTCGCACAGGGCCTTGAGGTCGCGCAGCATCTCGGGGCTGCCGCAGATCATCACACGGTCTTCGGCCGGGTTCAGGGGCGGAATACCCAGGTCCTTGGCGATCACGCCGTCGCCCAGCAGCTGAGGAATGCGGCCCTGGTGCATGAAGGGCTCGCGCGTGACGGTGGGGTAGTACAGCAGCTTCTGCTGCACGGCTTCGCCCAGGAACTCGTCCTGCTTGAGCTGCTCGGTGATCAGTTCGCGGTAGGCCAGTTCCTTGACCTGGCGCACGCCGTGCACCAGCACGACCTGCTCGAAGCGCTCGTAGGTTTCCGGATCGCGGATGACGCTCATGAAGGGCGCCAGGCCGGTGCCCGTGCCCAGCAGGTACAGGCGCTTGGCCGGCAACAGGTAGTCGATCAGCAGGGTGCCCGTGGGCTTGCGGCCGACGACGATGCTGTCGCCCACCTGGATGTGCTGCAGGCGCGAGGTCAGCGGGCCGTCCTGCACCTTGATGCTGAGGAACTCGAGGTGGTCGGCCCAGTTCGGGCTGACGATGCTGTAGGCGCGCAGCAGGGGCTTGTCGTTCACCCGCAGGCCGATCATGGTGAAGTGGCCGTTGGAAAACCGCAGCGAGGTGTCGCGCGTGGTGGTGAAGCTGAACAGCCGGTCGGTCCAATGGTGAACGCTGAGCACGCGCTCTTCCAGAAATGCACTCATGAGAGATCCTGATGGGGTCGAACCCCGTATTGTAAAAAGTCGGGCCGGCCGTGCGGCTGGCGGGGTGATCGGCCGGCCCCACTCGCGGGACGGACACCGAAACCTTGCTACAGTGACGGGCTGCCCGGGATACCCGGGGCCTTGCGCCCACCACGGCGAACTGCGCCGACGAACAAAGAGTCCCGGATCATGCCGACGATTGGCCTGTCCGGGAACGAATTATTTCTTCAGTTCGTTATAACCAATCCATCTAACCCACACCTCCTAGGACGTTTCTCATGGCACGCACCGTTCATTGCATCAAGCTCGGCAAGGAAGCCGAAGGCCTGGACTTTCCGCCCTACCCGGGCGAAATGGGCAAGCGCCTGTACGAGAACGTGAGCAAGGAGGCCTGGGCCGCCTGGCTCAAGCACCAGACCATGCTGCTCAACGAAAACCGCCTGAACCTGGCCGACGCGCGCGCGCGCCAGTACCTCGCGCGCCAGATGGAAAAGCACTTCTTCGGCGAGGGCGCCGACGCCGCCGCCGG
The DNA here is from genome assembly GCF_042697355.1 of Hydrogenophaga sp. UC242_50. Lineage (NCBI taxonomy): Bacteria > Pseudomonadati > Pseudomonadota > Betaproteobacteria > Burkholderiales > Comamonadaceae > Hydrogenophaga > Hydrogenophaga sp. UC242_50. The sequence continues at coordinate 3,174,800 of NZ_CP170553.1, read as the reverse complement.
TTTCGTGCCGCCGCCGCCCGAAGGCAACTGACCGCCGCCCGGGCCGTGCCCCCACCCCCAGCCCGCCATGCCGTGGTGATCGGCGCCGGCCTGGCGGGCGCCGCGGTCTGCGCGGTGCTGGCGCGGCGCGGCTGGCGGCTCACGCTGGTCGATGCCGCCAGCGGCCCGGCGCAAGGCGCCTCGGCCCTGCCGGTGGGCATGCTGAGCCCCCATGTCACCCGCGCGCCCACTCCGCTGTCGCGGCTGTCCGCACTGGGCGTGGCGACCACCCTGGCCGAGCTGCAGCGGCTGGTTCCACCAGGCCAGGGCTGGCAAGCCTGCGAGGTGGACAACCTGGGACACGATCCGGGCCGCTGGCCCGCCGCGCTGGTGCGCCCGGCCGCCCTGGTGCGGGCCTGGCTCGACGAAGCGGCGAACCTGGGCACGTTGGCGTGCGTGTGGCAAACCCCGGTGCAGACGCTGGCCTCCTCCGCCGTGGGCTGGCAGGCGCTGGATGCCCAGGGCCGCTGCGTGGCCGAAGCCCCAATGGCCGTGGTCGCCGCGGCCTATGGCAGCCATGCCCTGCTGACCGGCCCCGCCAGTTGGATGGACGCCGACGCCCTGCCCCTGCGCCCGGTCAAGGGCCAGATGAGCCTGGCCGCCCAGAGCGGCGACCCGCTGGCCGAGCGGCCGCAACGCGACAACGGCGTGTACGTGCCCCTCTATGAAGACACCGGGTTGCCGCCCGCCTGGCCGGCGCGCGTCTGGGCCATGGGCTCCACCTACGAACGCGGCGAGAACAGCACGCAGCTGAGCGAGCAGGCGCACGAGCGCAACGCCGAGAGCCTGGAGGCCATCTGCCCGAGCGCGGCGCTGGACCTGCGGCAGGTCTGGCAGCGAGGCGAGCTGCTGGGTTGGGCGCAGGTGCGCTGCGCCTCATTGGACCGCCTGCCGCTGGTGGGTGCGGTGCCCGACGGCGAGGCGCTGAAGGCCCATATGGCGGCGGCCGGTGTCCGGCGGGGCCGTGTGCCCTTGGCGGACACCCCTCGCCGGCCTGGGCTCTACCTGCTGGCCGCGCTGGGCTCGCGCGGCATCACCTTGGCCGCCTGGTGCGCGAACCAGCTGGCCGCCCAGATGGAGGGTGAGGCCACGCCCGACGTGGAAGAGGACCTGCTGCGGGCGATCGATCCCGCGCGCTTCGCCTGGAAACAGGCGCGCCGTCAGTAGCTCAGATCAGGTCCAGCCACTCGGACACCTGGCGCGGCTGGAACGGCCGCTCCAGCAGGGCCGTGATGCCCACGCGGTGCGCGTCGCGCCGCACCCTGCGGCGGCGCCACCAACCCGCCAGCGGGCCGGCCAGCTCGGTCGTCGCCAAGGTCAGCGCCTGGGGATTGCGGGCGACGAAGTGGCGCATCAGCGCCCACACGTCGATGCGATGGTCGTCCAGGTTGAACACGCCGCACACATAGCGGTTGCGCTCCATGAGTTCCAGCGCGGTCTCGGTGTCGACCACCTCGTCCACATGGCCCACGCCCGCCAGGGCCAGGCGGGTGCGCAGGTAGGTGCCTTCCTGATCCTCGGCCCCCACCACCAGGGCGCGCCGGGTCATGTCGGTGGGTTCGCCGGTGTCCATCTCGAGGTCGATGTCCAGCGGCGCCGGCGCGGTCACGTCCAGATCGAGCAGGCCCGAATCGGCCTGCCGGGCGGCGAACACCAGATCCAGGTCGTGCAGCACGGCGGCCCATTCGATCGGCCGGTCCAGCACCCGCCAGGCGTGATCGGGGGCGTCCGGGCCGACCCAGATCAGGCGCTGCCCGGGTGGCATCTCCTTGGCGTGCGACAGCACGGCCTCCAGGCTTTCGCCATCCACCAAGGCCACCTGGGCCACGCCGGAAGGGATCACCGCGCCCGGCGGCGCCATGGGCACCCAGGGGGCGTAAGACAGCTCGCGTTCCTGCGACAGCCGGAACACGGTGTTCAGCGCATGGCGTTCCACGTCGGAAAAACCGACCACGCTGACCAGGATGCGCTGCTTTTGCATGGCGCGGATGTTACGCCCAGCAGACCGATGTGCGGTCGGAGTTGTACGACGAGCGGCCATCTCGTGTGCGATTCGGCACATCGCTCATTTGTTTATTCCAGGGTGGCATATACCCATGAACAAAAAATCGTTTGGGATATATCGATGTCTCTCTACAGTCTCGCCCATGCCTAACATCGCCATCATCCTGGCCGGATTCGCCGTGGGACTCATCGTGGGTCTCACGGGGGTAGGTGGCGGCTCGCTCATGACGCCCATCCTGATCTTCTTTTTCGGCGTCAAACCGTACCTGGCGGTCGGCACCGACCTGCTGTTCGCCGCCTTCACCAAGATGGGCGGCACGGTCAGCCTGGCGCGGCAGAAGCTGGTGCCGTGGCGGGTGGTCGGCCAGCTGAGCGCCGGCAGCCTGCCGGCGGCGCTGTTGACGTTGCTGGTGCTGCGCCAGCTCGGCCCCACGAGCGCAACGGTGCAATCGCTGATGACGAACACCCTGGGCGTGGCGCTGTTGCTGACGGCAGTGGCGATGCTCTACAAGGCGGCGCGCGGCAAACAGCTGCCCCGCCAATTGCCCGAAGGCCAGCTGGCCCAGGCCACGCATGCGCGCCACTGGAGCCTGCCGGTGCTGTTCGGTGCGGTGATCGGCACCCTCGTCACGCTCACCTCGGTCGGTGCGGGCGCCATCGGTGTCTCCGTGCTGCTGTTGCTGTTTCCCCTGTTGCCGCTGCCCCGCATCGTGGCCGCCGACATCGCTTACGCCGTGCCGCTCACGCTGGTCGCCGGCCTGGGCCACGCGAGCCTGGGCTCGGTCGACTGGCCGCTGCTGGCCAAGCTGCTCGCCGGTTCGCTGCCCGGCATCTGGCTGGGCACGCGTCTGATGCGCCACACCCCTGAGCGCCTGGTGCGCTCGGCGCTGTCGCTGCTGCTGGCCTATGCCGGCACGAAGCTGATCGCTTTTTGATTCCTGAAGACCCACGAAGACGATGTACCAATATTCCGACTTTGACCGCCAGTTCGTGCACCTGCGCGCCGCCCAGTACCGGGACCAGCTGACCCGCTGGCAAGCCGGCACGCTGGGCGACGACGAGTTCAAGCCGCTGCGCCTGCAGAACGGCTGGTACGTGCAGCGCTTCGCGCCCATGCTGCGCGTGGCCGTGCCCTACGGCGAGATCTCCGCGCCGCAGCTGCGCGTGCTGGCAAAGATCGCGCGCGACTTCGACCACAAGGAAGAGCACGACGTCAGCAAGGCCAACGCCGGCCTGTCCGAAGTGCCCACGCTGCCCGACCGCTGCGGCCACTTCACCACGCGCCAGAACGTGCAGTACAACTGGATCCCGCTCTCGCGCTCGGCCGATGTGATGGACCTGCTGGCCAGCGTGGGCCTGCACGGCATCCAGACCAGCGGCAACTGCATCCGCAACATCACCACCGACGCGCTTGCCGGCATCGCGATCGACGAGGTGGCCGATCCGCGGCCCTTCGCCGAAATCCTGCGCCAGTGGAGCACGCTGCACCCCGAGTTCGCCTTCCTGCCGCGCAAGTTCAAGGTTGCGCATCACCGGCGCGCGCGAAGACCGCGCCGCCACCCCCTGGCACGACGTGGGCCTGCGCCTGCTGCGCAACGTCGACGGCGACCTGGGCTTCCAGGTGCGCGTGGGCGGTGGCATGGGCCGCACGCCCATCATCGGCAGCGTGATCCGCGAGTTCCTGCCCTGGAACCAGATCCTCAACTACCTCGAAGCCGTGGTGCGCGCCTACAACCGCTTCGGCCGCCGCGACAACATCTACAAGGCCCGCATCAAGATCCTGGTGAAGGCCGAAGGCCAGGCCTTCACCGACCAGGTGGAAGCCGAGTACCAGGACATCCTCGAGAAGGACGGCGCGCCGCACACCATCAGCCAGGCCGAACTGGACCGCGTGAGCGCCTTCTTCGTGCCGCCGCAACTCAACTGCGACCGCAAGAGCGCCGACGCCAAGATCGCGCACATCCTCAAGGCCGCGGCCGAGGACGACCTGGAATTCAGCCGCTGGCTGCAGCAGAACGTGAAGCCGCACCAGAACCCCGACCTGCGCGCCGTCACACTGTCCTTCAAGCGCTTCGGCCAGGCCCCCGGCGATGCCACGGCCGAACAGCTCGAGCGCGCCGCCGAACTGGCCGAGCGCTTCTCGGCCGGCGAAGCCCGCGTGACGCACGAACAGAACCTGCTGCTGCCCTGGGTGCGCTGCGACCAGTTGCCCGAGCTGTGGCGCGAGGCGCGCCGCCTGGGCCTGGCCAAGCCCAACATCGGCCTGCTCACCGACATGATCGCCTGCCCCGGCGGCGACTTCTGCGACCTCGCCAACGCGCGCTCGCTGCCGCTGGCACAGGCCATCCTGGGCCGCTACAAGGACCTCGACGAGCTGCACGACCTGGGCGAGATCGACCTGCACATCAGCGGCTGCATCAACTCCTGCGGCCACCACCACAGCGGCCACATCGGCATCCTGGGCGTCGACAAGGACGGCCAGGAGTGGTACCAGGTCACGCTCGGCGGCTCGGACGGCACGCGCCTCTCCGGCGACGCCACGCCGGGCAAGGTGATCGGCCCGTCCTTCGCCGCCAGCGAAGTGCCCGACGTGATCGAAGCCCTGCTCGACACCTACCGCGCCCAGCGCACGGGCCAGGAGACCTTCGTGAACACCCTGCGCCGCACCGGTGCCGACCCGTTCAAGACCGCCGCCAACGCGGTGCGCACGAGCACGGCCCGCGCCGCCGCCTGAGGAGAGACCGCATGAGCCAGAACCTTCAACTCTTCAGCGCCGACACCTTCGCTGCCACCGAAGCCGAGGCACAACGCCTCTCGATCGCCAACGACGCCGATCCCCGCGAGGCCGACCTGAGCGGCATTGGCGTGGTGGAACTGCACTTCCCCAAGTTCAGCGACGGCCGAGCCTTCAGCCAGGCCTTCCTGCTGCGCCGCCGCCTGGGCTTCACGGGCCAGATCCGCGCCACGGGCGACGTACTGATCGACCAGCTGGTGCAGATGCAGCGCAGCGGCTTCAGCCAGGCCGTGCTGCGCGCCGACCAGAACCTCGCCCATGGTGAAGCGCTGTTGAAGCACTACCCCGCCTTCTACCAGGGCGATGCGGTGCACACCGCGCCGCATTTCGCCGCCACCGCCTGAGCGTCTCACAGCCACCGCCATGACCGCCATCGCTCTCTACAACCGCCCCTCGCCCGACTTCGCCGCCAAGGTCGAGCGCAGCATCGCACTGCTGCGCGAGACGGCCGCCAACCACCCCAGGCTCACGCAAGCCTCCAGCCTGGGCGCGGAAGACATGGTGGTCACGCACCTGATGCACCTGGCCGGCATCGAGGCCAGCGTCTTCGTGTTGGAGACCGGCAAGCTGCACGCCGAGACGCTCGCGCTGATCCCGAAGATCGAGCAGCGTTACGGCATCAGCGTGCAGGTGTTCCGGCCCAGGCAGGAATCGGTCATCCACTTCGTGCGCAAGAACGGCGAAGAGGCGATGTACCAGAGCATCGAACTGCGCAAGGCCTGCTGCGACATCCGCAAGATGGAGCCTCTGGCGCGCGCCCTGGCCGGCCAGGACGGCTGGATCACCGGCCTGCGCCGCGAACAATCCAACGCGCGCGCCGAAGTGGGCGAGATCGTGCAGGAGCCCGAGCGCATCAAGGTCAGCCCCATCGTCGAATGGACCTGGGGCGATGTCTGGCACTTCATTGCCGAACACCAGCTCGACTACAACGCGCTGCACGACCAGTTCTTCCCCAGCATCGGCTGCGCGCCCTGCACGCGCGCCATCAGCGTCGGCGAGGACTTCCGCGCCGGCCGCTGGTGGTGGGAGCAGGAAAGCGCCAAGGAATGCGGCCTGCATGTGCAGCCCGCCGCCGAACCCCTCGTATCGCCTCTCGAACGGACCCACGCATGAACGCCCGCACCGAAACCGCCGTGATCCAGACCGCGCTGCAACACGCCAGCGATCACCACCTGAGCAACGCCCACCTGGATGCCCTGGAAGAGGAAACCATCTTCATCCTGCGCGAGGTGGCTGCCGCCTTCGAGCGCCCCGCGCTGCTGTTCTCGGGTGGCAAGGACTCGCTGGTCATGCTCAAGTGCGCCGAGAAGGCCTTCGGCGCCGGCCGCATCCCCTACCCGCTGCTGATGATCGACACCGGCCACAACTTCCCAGAAGTGACCGATTTCCGCGACCTGCGCGCCAAGGAACTCGGCGCCGAACTGATCGTGCGCAGCGTCGAGGACTCGATGGCGCGTGGCACCGTGCGCCTGGCCCATCCAGGCGAGAGCCGCAACGTGCACCAGTCGGTCACGCTGCTGGAAGCCATCGAGGAATTCCGCTTCGATGCGCTGATCGGCGGCGCACGGCGCGACGAGGAGAAGGCCCGCGCCAAGGAGCGCATCTTCAGCCACCGCGACAGCTTCGGCCAGTGGCAACCCAAGGCGCAACGCCCCGAACTCTGGACGCTGTTCAACACCCGGATCCAGCCCGGCGAGCACTTCCGCGTGTTCCCCATCAGCAACTGGACCGAGCTGGACGTGTGGCAGTACATCGCGCGCGAAAACATCGCCCTGCCCTCGATCTACTACACGCACCAGCGCGAAGTGGTGGACCGCCGCGGCCTGCTCGTGCCGGTGACCGAACTCACGCCGCCGCGCGACGGCGAAACCGTGGAAGTGCGCGACGTGCGCTTCCGCACCGTGGGCGACATCACCTGCACCTGCCCGGTGGAGAGCCTGGCCGCCACGGCCGACGACATCGTGATCGAGACGCTGGCCGCCGAGGTCAGCGAACGCGGCGCCACGCGCATGGACGACAAGACGTCCGACGCCTCGATGGAGAAGCGCAAGAAAGACGGGTACTTTTGACGCCCCCGCGCCGCGCCCGTGGCGCGTCACCCCCACTGGGGGCGGTGTCTGCGGGCCGGCGAAGCCGGACCCGCGACACCCTTGAACAGATATCTCTCGCAGAAAGATCGCCATGACCACCGCTGAACTCGCTCCCATTGCCCAAGACACCCGCTCCGCCCTGCGCCTCATCACCTGCGGCAGCGTGGACGATGGCAAGAGCACGCTGATCGGCCGCCTGCTGGTCGACAGCAAGGCCGTGCTGCAGGACCACCTGGCCGGCGTGCAGCGCCACGGCCAGACCGACCTCGCCCTGCTGACCGACGGCCTGTCGGCCGAGCGCGAACAAGGCATCACCATCGACGTGGCCTACCGCTACTTCAGCACCGAAGCGCGCAAGTTCATCATCGGCGACGCCCCGGGCCATGAGCAGTACACGCGCAACATGGTCACGGCGGCCTCCAGCGCCGACGCGGCCGTGGTGCTGGTGGACGCCACCAAGCTGAACTGGGCCGACGCCGCGCTGCAACTGCTCCCGCAGACCCGCCGCCACAGCCTGCTGCTCAAGCTGCTGCGCGTGCCCTCGGTGGTGTTCGCCATCAACAAGCTCGACGCCGTCGAGGACAGCCGCACGGCCTTCGCCCACATCGCCGCGGCGCTGCGGCAGTTCGCCGCGCAGGCCGGCATCCCGGTCACGGCCACCGTGCCGGTGTCGGCTCTCAAGGGCTGGAACGTGGTGGACGCCAGCGAGCAGGCCGGCTGGTGCGGCTACAGCGGCCCGACGCTGCTGGAGATCCTCGAAGGCCTGCCCGTCACGCCGGCCGACAACACGCTGCCCTTCGCCTTCGCCGTGCAATGGGTGGAGAAATTCAGCAGCTCGTCCGACACCTCGCAAGGCCGCCGCGTCTTCTGGGGCCGTGCTGCCACGGGTGGCGTGCAGCCGGGTCAGGCGGTGCGCATCATGCCCAACGGTCAGACCGCCGTGGTCGCGCAGGTGCTCAACCACGTGCGCCAGCCCCAGGCCGTGCTGGCCGGCCACAGCGCCGGCATCGTGCTCGACCGCGAGGTCGATGTCTCGCGCGGCGACTGGCTGCTGGCCGTCGAGGATGGTGAAGCGCAGGACACCCTGACCGGCAGCCGCGAGATCCGCGCCACCGTGGCCTGGCTCGACGACGAGACCCTGGTGCCCGGCCGCGTGTACTGGGCGCTGCATGCGCCACCGCTGGGTCAAGGCCAAGATCAAGCGCATCGTGCACCGCCTGGACATCCACACACTGGCCGAGGAAGAGGCCAGCCAGCTCGAGCCCAACGCCATCGGCCACATCGAGCTGGCGCTGCAGGAACCGCTGCGCACCCTGCCCTTCGAGCGCTCGCGCACCCTCGGGTCCCTGGTGCTGGTGGACACCGCCAGCCACCGCACCTCGGGCGCCTTGCTGGTGCTCTGAAAGACCCTCCGTCCTTAACGCGTACCCAGGCAAGGGGCTTGCGCCTGCCTGGGGTTCAGGGAAACCCTAAAATCCGGGGTTCTACCGATTCCCATCATCACCATGACCCACGTTGTCACCGAAGCCTGCATCCGCTGCAAATACACCGATTGTGTGGACGTCTGTCCCGTGGACTGTTTCCGCGAAGGCCCGAACTTCCTGACGATCGACCCGGATGAATGCATCGACTGCGCGGTGTGCATTCCCGAATGCCCGGTGAGCGCGATCTACGCCGAGGAAGACCTGCCCAAGGACCAGCAGCACATGACCGAGCTCAACGCCGAGCTCGCCCGCCTGCCGGGCTGGAAGAGCATCACCAAGCGCAAGGATCCCTTGCCCGACCACGACGAGTGGAAAGACCGCAGCGACAAGTTGTCGGAGCTGATTCGCTGAACCTGGCATGACCTTCGCCAACACGCCCGACGGCCCCATCGAAACCGATGCCGTCATCGTGGGCGCGGGCCCGGTCGGCCTCTTTCAGGTTTTTGAACTGGGCCTGCTGGAGATCAAGGCGCACGTGATCGACTCACTCGCCTACCCCGGCGGTCAGCCGGTCGAGCTGTACCCGGACAAGCCCATCTACGACATCCCCGCCATCCCGGTGTGCACCGGGCAGGAGCTCGTGGATCGCCTGCTCTCGCAGATCAAGCCTTTCGGTGCCAGCTTCCACCTTGGCCAGGAAGTCACCAGCGTGCAACAGCAGGCGGATGGCCGCTTCTTCGTCGCCACCTCCAAGGGCGCGCGGTTCCTCACCAAGACCTTGTTCATCGCCGCTGGCGTGGGCGCTTTCCAGCCGCGCAAGCTCAATGTCGAGGGGCTGGACCGATTCGAGGACACCCAGCTGTTCTACCGGGTCAGGAGCCCGGCCGATTTCGCGGGCAGGCACCTGGTCATCATTGGTGGAGGTGATTCGGCGCTCGACTGGGCCCTGACCTTCGCGGCCGAGGGCCCGCACCGGGCCGCCAGCGTGATCCTCATCCACCGCCGCGACGGCTTTCAAGCCGCGCCCGCGAACGTGGCAAAGATGCGCGAACTCTGCGAACGCCACGAGATGCAGTTCATCGTCGGCCAGACCACCGGCTTCGAGGAAAGCGATGGCCGCCTCACAGGCCTGAAAGTCACCGGCCCCGACGCCGTGACCCGAGTCGTGCCTCTGGACGCCTTGCTGGTGTTCTTCGGTCTCTCGCCCAAGCTCGGCCCGATCGCAGACTGGGGCCTGGACATCGAACGCAAGCAGCTGGTGGTCGACACCGAAAAGTTCTCCACCAGCGTGCCAGGCATCTTCGCGGTGGGTGACATCAACACCTACCCGGGCAAGAAGAAGCTCATCCTCTCCGGTTTCCATGAGTGCGCCTTGGCCGCCTTCGGCGCCGCGCCCTTCATCTTTCCCGACAAGAAGGTGACGCTGCAATACACCACCAGCAGCACCAAGCTGCACAAGGTGTTGGGCGTGGACTCGCCGGTGCTGGATTGAGCCAGGCCGTGTTGTGCGCAGTGACAAGACGCAGAAAAGACAAAGGCCTTCCGAAGAAGGCCTTTGTCTTTTGTCTGTCTGGCTCCCCGACCTGGACTCGAACCAGGGACCTGCGGATTAACAGTCCGTCGCTCTACCGACTGAGCTATCAGGGAACAGCCTCGAATTATAGCGTCGTTTTTCGCGTTTTTCCATGACCCGCTTCATCTTCATCATCAAACCGCTTTTCTGGCTCAGTGTCGCGGTGCTCACCGTCGCCTCGCTCGTGCCCGTGGTCCTGCTTCCACCCCAGAGCCTCGACATATGGGACAAGGCCCAGCACGCGTTCGGATTCGCCTGGCTGGCGTTCCTGGGCCTGCTCGCCTATCCACGTCGGCCCAACGCGGTGGCTGCGTCTCTGCTGGCCTATGGCGGCGCCATCGAACTGGCCCAGGCGGCCACGGGGTGGCGCTACGGCGAATGGTCGGATCTCGCGGCCGATGGCGTGGGCATCCTGCTGGGCGCCCTGGCCTGGTGGCTTCTTCGTCGGATCGCCCGCCCCGCCGCTTGAAACCGCGGGGCCGCCGCGCACAATAGTGGCATGTCACACACCCCGCCCAACCGAGCATTGCCGTGGCTCGAGCCCGGCCAAGCGTTTCCGTCCGTGGAAACGGCCTGGAGTGCCACGGACCCCGCGCCCGGTCTGCTCGCCGCAGGCGGGGTGCTGGATGTGCCGACACTGGTCGCCGCGTACTCCCGTGGCATCTTCCCCTGGTACAGCGCGGGCCAACCCATCCTGTGGTGGAGCACCGACCCTCGCATGGTGCTGGAGACCCGCCAGTTCCGCCTGCACCGCTCGCTGCGCAAGACACTCACCCGGCTGCTGCGCGAGCAGCGGCTGGAAGTGCGCTTCGACCACGACTTCGAACGTGTCATCCGCGCCTGCGCGCACACGCCGCGCGACGGCCAGACTGGCACCTGGATCCTGCCCGCCATGGTGGAAGCTTACGTCCGACTCCATCACGCAGGCCTCGCACACAGTGTGGAGGCCTGGTTCGACGGCGAGCTGGCCGGTGGGCTGTATTGCGTCAATCTCGGCGCCATGGTGTACGGCGAGTCGATGTTCAGCCGCCGCAGCGATGCCTCCAAGATCGCCCTGGCGGCGCTGATCGCCTTCTGCCGCGCCCACGCCATGCCCCTGATCGACTGCCAGCAGAACACCACGCACCTGGCATCGCTGGGCGGCCAGCTCATGGCCCGCGACGAGTTCTGCCGACACGTTCGAATGGCCCTGCCCCACCCTGCCCCACGCTGGGAATTCGAGCCCGTATACTGGCAGCACATCCTCTCTGACGACGGTCCTCGCGCGTGACCCACCTCAAAGAACTCCCGCTTCAGGCGCTGCAGTTTTACGCCACGGCACCTTACCCGTGCAGCTACCTGCCGGACCGTCAGGCGCGCTCGCAAGTCGCCACCCCCAGCCACCTCATCCACAACGATGCTTACTCGGATCTGGTCACGCACGGCTTCCGCCGCAGTGGCATGTTCACCTACCGCCCGTATTGCGATGGCTGCCAGGCCTGCGTGCCGCTGCGCGTGCCGGTCGCTTCGTTCACACCCAACCGGAGCCAGCGGCGATCGGCGAAGCAGCACGGCATGCTGCAGACGCGCGTGCTCAAGCTCTGCTTCATCCCCGAGCACTACCAGCTCTACCTGCGCTACCAGAACAGCCGCCACGCCGGCGGCGGCATGGACCACGACAGCATCGACCAATACACGCAGTTCCTTCTGCAGAGCCGGGTCAATTCGCGGCTGGTGGAGTTCCATCAGCCCGGCACCGACGGTGGCCCTTCCCGGCTCAAGATGGTCTCGATCGTCGACGTGCTGAACGATGGCCTCTCGGCGGTCTACACCTTCTACGAACCCGATGAAAAGGCCAGCTACGGCACGTACAGCGTGCTCTGGCAGATCGATCAGGCCCGCGCGCTGGAGTTGCCCCATGTGTACCTGGGCTACTGGATCGGGCAGAGCAGCAAGATGAACTACAAGGCGGGCTTCCAGCCGCACGAGTTGCTGCTCGAGGGCCGCTGGATCACGGCGCCCTGAGGCGTGGCCTGACCGAGGGCGGCGTTCGCTGCCAGCGTGTTCCGGCACCGGTTGGAGGAAGTGGATTTCATCTTGTAAAATCAAGAACAACCTCTGACCTCTCATGACCAAACGCTCCGAGACCCTTCCCAGCACGCCCACTGTCCAGGTGATCGAACGCATGTTCAACCTGCTGGAAGTGCTAGCATCGCGCGAGGAACCGGTGTCGCTGAAGGAAATCAGCGAGAAGACCGGCCTGCATCCCTCGACCGCGCACCGCATCCTCAACGACCTGACCATCGGCCGGTTTGTCGATCGGCCCGAGGCAGGCAGCTACCGGCTCGGCATGCGGTTGCTGGAACTGGGCAACTTGGTCAAGGCACGGCTGAGCGTGCGGGATGCCGCCCTGCTGCCCATGCGCGAGCTGCACAAGATGATCCAGCAGCCAGTCAACCTGAGCGTGCGCCAGGGCGACGAAATCGTCTATGTGGAGCGGGCGTACAGCGAACGCTCCGGCATGCAAGTGGTGCGCGCCATTGGTGGCCGCGCGCCCCTGCACCTCACCTCGGTGGGCAAGCTCTTCCTGGCCGATGACGAGCCGCAACGGGTGCGCGCCTACGCCACCCGCACCGGGCTGGCCGGCAACACGCGCAACAGCCTGACCCAGCTCGCCACCCTGGAACGCGAACTGGCGCAGTGCCGTCAAGCCGGCCTCGCACGGGACAACGAGGAATTGGAGCTGGGCGTGAGGTGCATGGCCGCCGGCATCTACGACGACCAGAGCAAGCTGGTGGCTGGGCTGTCGATCTCCGCCCCCGCGGACCGCATCGACGAGAGCTGGGTGCCCAAGCTGCGCTCCACCGCTGCCGAGATTTCATCCGCGCTGGGCTGCCCCAAGGTGCCGATGCCGGCATCCGCCCGCTGAGCGCGTCACCCCCATGAAAAACGGCCCTGACGGGCCGTTTTTCATGGGGGCTGGGAAAGGGTCAGCCTTGAGGGCGAGGCATCACGCGCGCATCGGTCTGCACTTCGACCCAGCGCCGCACGCGTTCGGCGTCCTGCATGCGCCCCACTTTGCCCGTGGCGTCCAGAAACACCATGATCAACTGGCGGCCCGCCACCTTGGCCTGCATGACGAGGCAACGGCCGGCTTCGGAGATGTAGCCCGTCTTCTGAAGGCCGATGTCCCACGACGGGTTCTTGATCAGGCCATTCGAGTTGTTGTAGTGCAGCGTGCGACGACCGAGGTCGACCTCGTAACTGGGCGACGTGGACAAATCGCGCAGGATGGGGCGCTGGTAGGCCACGGACACCAGGGTCGCGAGATCGCGCGCGCTCGACTGGTTGGAGCTGGACAGGCCGGTGGGCTCGACGTAACGGGTGTCCGCCATGCCCAGTTCCAGCGCCTTCTTGTTCATCAGGCGCACGAACTCGGCAAGACCGCCCGGGTAGGTGCGACCGAGTGCATGGGCGGCCCGGTTTTCGCTGGACATCAGCGCCAGGTGCATCAGCTCGCCACGGCTGAGCGTGGTGCCCACGGCCAGGCGCGAACTGCTGCCCTTGTAGGTGTCCACGTCGTCCTGCGTGATGGTGATCATTTCCTGCATGTTCAGGTGGGCGTCTGCCACCACCAGGCCGGTCATGAGCTTGGTCAGCGAGGCGATCGGCAGCACGGCCGCGTCGTTCTTGCTGAACAGCACTTCGTTGGTTTCCTGATCGATCACCAGGGCCACGCTGGAATTGAGTTCGAGCGGATCGTCCATCGAACGCAGGCCCAGGCGCGAGCCTTCGGAAAGACGGGGCGCCACGGCCGCGCGCATCACCGCCTGGGTGGCTGCGGGTTTGCGTTGAACGGCCACCTTGTGCAGCGAGGTCGTCTTGCCCGCCGCCATCTGAACCTTCACACGGCCCTGGGGCTTGCTGGCCACGCGAACGGTCTTGCGTGCCGGGGCCTGCGCCACCTTGGGTTGGGCCTTCTTGGAGGTCGCACCGTGCGCTTGGGAGTGGCCTTGGCCGTCACCGTCTTCTTGGCGGTTTTCGCGTTGCTGGCGGCCTGGGCTTGCAAGGGCGCGAAGGAAAGCGCTACCCAACCGGCAACAGCCGCAACCAGCAAAATTTTGCGAAAACGATCGACGCCGATGACCATGACTCCACTCCAGCAACAGGAACTGCGCAGGGGTGAAGTATAGGCATTCGGAAAAAAACTAGCAATATCAAAAGCTTGGGAAACTGTCTTCAGTGATCGGTAGAACAAGTGCTACTTTTGGTGTCTTTTCTGCGTCTCACGAAACACAATTCATCAAGCCTTTGATTTCATTGGGGTTTTATCCCTGCGCGGCGACCCGGTCCGATTTGCTGTGCAGTTTGTTCAAGGCACTCAGGTACGCCTTGGCCGAGGCCACGACGATGTCTGGGTCGGCACCCACGCCGTTGACGACGCGGCCACCGTGTTGAAGGCGCACCGTCACCTCACCCTGGCTCTCGGTGGAACCGCTGGTGATGGCGTTGACCGAATACAGCAGCAACTCGGCGCCGCTCTTCACGTGGTTCTCGATCGCTTTCAGGGACGCGTCCACGGGGCCGTTGCCGTCGCTCTCGCCCTGAATTTCCTTGCCGTCCACGGTGAACACCACGCTGGCGTGCGGGCGCTCGCCGGTCTCGCTGCGCTGCTTCAGCGAGACCAGGCCGTACTGCTCCTTCTCGGCGGTCACGCTTTCGTCGCTGCACAGGGCCAGGATGTCCTCGTCGAAGATCTCGCTCTTGCGGTCGGCCAGTTCCTTGAACGCCGCAAACGCGGTGTTGATCTCGCTCTCGGACTCCATCTCGATGCCCAGATCCTGCAAGCGCTGCTTGAACGCATTGCGGCCGCTGAGCTTGCCCAGCACGATCTTGTTGGCACTCCAGCCCACGTCCTCCGCGCGCATGATTTCATAGGTGTCGCGCGCCTTGAGAACGCCGTCCTGGTGAATCCCGCTGGCATGGGCAAACGCGTTGGCACCCACCACCGCCTTGTTGGGCTGCACCACGAACCCGGTGGTCTGGCTCACCATGCGGCTGGCCGGCACGATCTGCGTGGCGTCCACGCCCACGTCCAGGCCGAAGTAGTCGCGCCGTGTGCGCACCGCCATCACGATCTCTTCCAGCGAGCAGTTGCCCGCGCGCTCGCCCAGGCCGTTGATGGTGCACTCCACCTGGCGCGCGCCACCGATCTTCACGCCGGCCAGCGAGTTCGCCACGGCCATGCCGAGGTCGTTGTGGCAATGCACTGACCAGATGGCCTTGTCGGAGTTGGGCACGCGCTCGCGCAGCGTGCGGATGAAATCGCCGTAGAGCTCCGGGATCGCGTAGCCCACCGTGTCCGGGATGTTCAGCGTCGTCGCGCCTTCCTTGATCACGGCCTCCAGCACGCGGCAGAGGAAATCAACGTCGCTGCGGTAGCCGTCTTCCGGGCTGAACTCGATGTCGTCCACCAGGTTGCGGGCGAAGCGCACCGATTGCACTGCCTGCTCCAGCACCTGCTCGGGCGTCATGCGCAGCTTCTTCTCCATGTGCAGGGCACTGGTTGCGATGAAGGTGTGGATGCGCGCGCGCTGAGCGCCCTTGAGGGCTTCCGCAGCCCGCGCGATGTCCCGGTCGTTGGCCCGCGCCAGCGAGCACACCGTGGACTCCTTGATGGTGTTGGCGATGGCCTGCACGCAGTCGAAGTCCCCGTTCGAGCTGGCCGCAAAGCCGGCCTCGATCACATCCACCTTCAGGCGCTCCAGCTGGCGCGCAATGCGCAGCTTCTCGTCCTTGGTCATGGACGCACCGGGCGATTGCTCACCGTCGCGCAGGGTGGTGTCGAAAATGATCAGTTTGTCGCTCATGGGGAAACTCCATTCAAAGTTGTTTTTATCCACCCAGGTCGGGATCAGACCGCCTGGGCTTCGGATTCGCTGGTGTGGGGCCTCGTCACCCGGTGCAGGCCGGACAGGATGGCCTTGAAGGACGCAGAGACAATGTTGGCGTCGATGCCCACCCCGAACACCGTGCGCGTCTCGTCGATGCGCATCTCCACATAGGCCACTGCGCGCGCCTGCGCGCCCGAGCCGATGGCGTGCTCGTGGTAGTCAAGCACCCGCACCTGGCGGTCGATCGCTGCGTTGAGGCCGTTGACGAAGGCGTCGATGGGGCCGTTGCCCTGCCCGTCCACCACCACCGGCTCACCGCCGATCTCCACCTGGGCCGCCACGCGCACGCTCTGGCCCGAGATGTCCTCCATCACGGGCTGCAGCGGCGCGCGGGCCTGGGACAGGCCGTACTCGCGCTCGAAGATGTCCCACAGGTCGGCGGCGGCCAGCTCCTTGCCGTTGGCATCCATGACCTCCTGCACCACCTGGCTGAACTCGATCTGCAAGCGGCGCGGCAATTCCAGGCCGTATTCGTTTTCCAGCAGGTAGGCGATGCCGCCTTTGCCTGACTGGCTGTTGACGCGGATCACAGCCTCATAGCTGCGCCCCAGATCCTTGGGGTCCACAGGCAGGTAGGGGATGTTCCAGGCGTCGTCTTCCCGGCGCGCGGCAAATGCCTTGCGGATCGCGTCCTGGTGAGAGCCGGAGAACGAGGTGTAGACCAGATCGCCTACGTAAGGATGGCGTGGGTGCACCGGCAACTGGTTGCAGTGCTCGACGGTGCGTCGGATCTCGTCGATGTCGGAGAAGTCCAGGCCGGGCGAGACACCTTGTGTGTAGAGGTTGAGCGCCACGTTGACCAGATCGAGGTTGCCAGTGCGCTCGCCGTTGCCGAACAGACAGCCTTCGATGCGATCGGCGCCCGCCATCAAGGCGAACTCACCCGCAGCCGTTCCGGTGCCGCGGTCGTTGTGCGGATGCACGGACAGCACGATCGCATCGCGCCGCGCGAGATGGCGGTGCATCCACTCGATCATGTCGGCAAAGATGTTGGGCGTGCTGTGCTCCACCGTGGACGGCAGGTTGATGATGCACTTGTGTTCGGCCGTCGGCTGCCAGACCTCGGTGACGGCATCCACCACGCGCTTGGAGAAGGCGAGCTCGGTGCCGGAGAACATTTCGGGCGAGTACTGGAAAGTCCACTGAGTGGCAGGCTGCAAGGCGGCGAGCTCGCTGAAAAGGCGGGCCTGTGAGGTGGCCAGTTCGACGATCTCGTCTTCGTTCATGCCAAGCACCACGCGCCGCATGACGGGGGCCACGGCGTTGTAGAGATGCACGATGGCGCGCGGCGCGCCCTGCAAGGCCTCGAAGGTGCGCCGGATCAGCGGTTCGCGCGCCTGGGTCAGCACCTGGATGGTGACGTCCTCGGGAATGAGGCGCTCGTCAATCAGGCGACGCAGGAAATCGAATTCGGTCTGCGAAGCCGATGGGAATCCGACCTCGATCTCCTTGAAGCCGATCTTCACCAGCAACTCGAACATGCGCAGCTTGCGCTCCACATCCATGGGCTCGATCAGGGCCTGGTTGCCGTCGCGCAGGTCGGTGCTCAGCCAGATGGGGGCCTGGGTGAGGACGGCGTCGGGCCAGGTGCGGTCCTTGAGACCGATCGGCTTGAAGGCAGGGTACTTGCTGGCAGGGTGTTTCAACATGGTGCTCTTTCGATGTTACTGAAACCCGCAGCCCCAAAACACAAACGGCCCGCTGCAGGTGCAAACGGGCCGTTTTGAATGGAATGCGCGTGCGCTACCAAGCCTGCCCGTGTCGGACATCCAGTAGTAGGGCGAAAGCGCGAAAAATCATGGCTCAAACTGTATCACAAAGCTCAATCGTCGTGCAGGCCGCGCTCGTCGGGCTCGTCGGTGGAGGTGCTGATCACGCTGGTCGGTCGGCCCTTGGCCTTGCGCCAGAAGTACACCGCATACCCGGACAGCCCGTACACGACGAAGAGCGCGAACAGCACGGTCGGTGGGTGGATGTTGATGACCGCGATGCCCAGGGCCACCAGCACGATGGCCGCGAACGGCACGCTCTTCTTCAGGCTCAGGTCCTTGAAGCTGTAGAAAGGCACGTTGGTCACCATGGTCAGGCCCGTGTAGAGCGTGATGACGAACATGGGCCAGGTCACGTCCTGCGCGGGAATCTCCAACTCGGTCATGAGCCAGATGAACCCCGCCACCAACGCGGCGGCTGCGGGAGACGGCAGGCCCTGGAAATAGCGCTTGTCGACCACGGCGGTGTTGACGTTGAAACGCGCCAGCCTCAAGGCCGCACACGCGCAGTACACGAAGGCCGCGATCCAGCCCCAGCGGCCGATGTCGCGCAAGGTCCATTCGTAGGCGATGAGCGCCGGGGCCGCACCAAAGGACACCATGTCGGACAGCGAGTCCATCTGCTCACCGAACGCGCTCTGCGTGTTCGTGAGGCGCGCGACGCGGCCATCCAGGCTGTCCAGCACCATCGCCACGAAGATGCCCACGGTGGCCAGATCGTAGCGGCCGTTCATGGCGATGACGACCGAGTAGAAGCCGCCGAACAGGGCCGCAAGCGTGATCATGTTGGGCACCATGTAGATGCCCTTGGGGCGCCTGGGGCGTTCGTCGCTTGGCGTCATAGTGGTTTCGGTTCCGTCGTGCATTCGGGCCTCCGTGCGTCGCTGCGCCCAGAAACCCTCGGTTCCTGGAGCAGACCTCCTGCACAGAATGCCCCAGTGTAAAGCAGTGTGTCTGTAGGAAAAGACGACAAAGGCCACCGAAGTGGCCTTTGCGGTCGATGCGCGCCGGCAGGCGGCGCGGCTGGACGATCAGTTGCGGGTCTGGTCCACCAGCTTGTTCTTGGCGATCCAGGGCATCATGGCGCGCAGCTGGGCACCCACCACTTCGATGCTGTGGTCGGCGGTGTTGCGGCGGCGAGCCGTCATCGACGGGTAGTTCAGGCGGCCTTCCTGAATGAACATCTTGGCGTAGTCGCCGTTCTGGATGCGCTTGAGCGCGTTGCGCATCGCCACGCGCGACTGCTCGTTGATCACTTCCGGACCGGTCACGTACTCGCCATATTCGGCGTTGTTCGAGATCGAGTAGTTCATGTTGGCGATGCCGCCTTCGTAGATCAGGTCCACGATGAGCTTGAGCTCGTGCAGGCATTCGAAGTAGGCCATCTCGGGCGCGTAGCCGGCTTCGACCAGGGTTTCGTAGCCCATCTTGATCAGCTCGACGGCACCGCCGCACAGCACGGCCTGTTCACCGAACAGGTCGGTCTCGGTCTCTTCCTTGAAGTTGGTCTCGATGATGCCGGCCTTGCCGCCACCGTTGGCCATGGCGTAGCTCAGCGCCAGATCACGCGCCTTGCCGCTCTTGTCCTGGTGCACAGCCACGAGGTGAGGCACGCCGCCACCCTGGGTGTAGGTGTTGCGCACGGTGTGGCCGGGGGCCTTTGGCGCCACCATCCACACGTCCAGATCCGCGCGGGGCACGACCTGGTTGTAGTGCACGTTGAAACCGTGGGCGAAGGCCAGCGAGCCGCCTTGCTTGATGTTGGGTTCGACGTTGTTCTTGTAGACCTCGCCGATCTGCTCGTCGGGCAGAAGGATCATGACCACGTCGGCGGCCTTGACCGCCTCGTTCACTTCCAGGACGTTCAGGCCGGCCTTGCCGACCTTGTCCCAGGAAGCACCGCCCTTGCGCAGGCCAACCACGACCTTCACGCCGCTGTCGTTGAGGTTCTGTGCGTGTGCGTGGCCCTGGCTGCCGTAGCCGATGATGGCCACGGTCTTGCCCTTGATCAGGGACAGGTCACAGTCTTTGTCGTAGAAAACTTTCATGCTTTGCTCCAATGGATTTGATGGGTTGTGCCGTTCTTCGCGAGCCTGTCGAAGGGCTCTCGGTACCCCGGCCCGCCACAAAGGCGGGCCCGGGCTTCGACAGGCTCAGCGCGAACGGGCAAATGGCTGAGCCCCGAAACAGTCAGACGCGCAGGATTCTCTCACCCCGGCCGATGCCGCTGGCGCCCGTGCGCACGGTCTCCAGAATGGACGAGCGATCGATCGCCTCCAGGAAGGCGTCGTTCTTGCCCTGGTCGCCGGTGAGTTCGATGGTGTAGCTCTTCTCGGTCACATCGATGATGCGGCCGCGGAAGATGTCGGCCATGCGCTTCATTTCCTCGCGCTCCTTGCCCACCGCGCGGACCTTCACCATCATGAGCTCGCGCTCGGTGTAGGCCCCCTCGGTGAGGTCGACCACCTTGACGACCTCGATGAGGCGGTTCAGGTGCTTGGTGATTTGCTCGATGACGTCGTCCGACCCTGTGGTCTGGATCGTCATGCGCGAGAGGCTGGGGTCCTCGGTGGGCGCCACCGTGAGCGATTCGATGTTGTAGCCACGGGCCGAGAACAGGCCCACCACGCGCGAGAGGGCGCCGGGTTCGTTTTCCAGCAGGACAGCGATGATGTGTTTCATGTGCGATTCCTCTTTTCGCCGCCCTCCCCTGCGCACGGTAATGCGCAGGCTTGGCGGACAATAGATTCGTCTGAGGGGATGAAGCGGCGAAGGCTTTTCGCCGCCTCGCTTCGGGGATTACAGGTCTTCGGAACCCAGCAGCATCTCGGTGATGCCCTTGCCGGCCTGAACCATCGGGAACACGTTCTCGGTGGGGTCGGTGCGGAAGTCCATGAAGACCGTGCGGTCCTTGAGCTTGCGCGCTTCGCGCAACGCCGGTTCGACGTCCTCGGGACGCTCGATCAGCATGCCCACGTGGCCATAGGCCTCGGCAAGCTTGACGAAGTTCGGCAACGCGTCCATGTAGCTGTGGCTGTAGCGACCTTCATAGTCGATCTCCTGCCACTGCCGGACCATGCCCAGGTAGCGGTTGTTCAAGGCCACGACCTTGATGGGCGTGTTGTACTGCAGGCAGGTGGACAGCTCCTGGATGCACATCTGCACCGAGCCTTCACCCGTCACGCAGAACACCTCGCTGTCGGGCTTGGCCAGCTTGATGCCCATGGCATAGGGAATGCCCACACCCATGGTGCCCAGGCCACCGGAGTTGATCCAGCGGCGCGGCTCGTCGAAGCGATAGTACTGGGCCGCCCACATCTGGTGCTGCCCCACGTCCGACGTGATGTAGGTGTCGGCATCCTTGGTCATGTTCCACAGCGTTTCCAGCACGTACTGCGGCTTGATCACGTCCTTGTTGCCACGGTCGTACTTCAGGCAGTCGCGCGAACGCCAAGCCTCGATGGTCTTCCACCACTCGGCCAGGGCCTTGTCATCGGGCCGCGCGGTGCTCTCGCGCACCATACTGATCAGCTCGGTCAGCACGTCCTTGACGTCGCCCACGATGGGAATGTCGACCTTGACGCGCTTGGAGATGCTCGACGGGTCGATGTCGATGTGGATGATCTTGCGTTCGTTCTGCGCGAAGTGCTTGGGGTTGCCGATCACGCGGTCGTCGAAACGTGCCCCCACGGCCAGCAGCACGTCGCAGTTCTGCATGGCGTTGTTGGCCTCGATCGTGCCGTGCATGCCCAGCATGCCCAGGAACTTGCGGTCGGAAGCCGGGTAGGCGCCCAGGCCCATCAGCGTGTTGGTGACCGGGTAGCCCAGCATGTCCACCAGCGTGCGCAGCTCGTTGGTGGCGTTGCCCAGCAGCACGCCGCCACCGGTGTAGATGTAGGGCCGCTTGGCCGTCATCAGCAGTTGCAGCGCCTTGCGGATCTGGCCGCCATGGCCCTTGCGCACCGGGTTGTAGGAACGCATCTCCACCGAGTCGGGGTAGCCGTTGTAGGGCACCTTGTTGAAGGACACGTCCTTCGGGATGTCCACCACCACCGGGCCGGGCCGGCCGCTGCGGGCGATGTGGAAGGCCTTCTTCATGACCATCGCCATGTCGCGCGCGTCCTTGACCAGGAAGTTGTGCTTGACGATGGGGCGGGTGATGCCCACGGTGTCGCACTCCTGGAAGGCGTCCAGGCCGATCGCAGCGGTGGGCACCTGACCGGTCACGATGACCATGGGAATGCTGTCCATGTAGGCCGTGGCGATGCCCGTGATGGCATTGGTCACGCCCGGCCCGGAGGTGACCAGGGCCACGCCCACGTCACCGGTGGCGCGCGCGTAGCCGTCGGCCGCGTGCACGGCGGCCTGCTCATGGCGCACCAGCACATGCTGGATCGTGTTCTGCTTGTAGAAAGCGTCGTAGATGTGCAGCACAGCACCGCCGGGGTAGCCCCAGACGTACTTCACACCTTCGGCCTGGAGGGCCTTGATGAGGATTTCTGCGCCGCGGAGGTCTTGAGGGGCTGCGCCTTTGGCGGCGGCAGCCGAGGCCAGTTCGGCCTTGCTGATTTCCATGATGAACCTTTCGAGAATTTCTCTGACGAAAAACCTTGGGTGCCTCTTGACTCACTCTTGTGGAGCGGTTTCGAGACTTGAGACCAATGGCCATGAGCGGGCACATACCCCGCCGGACCCTGATCCGTTTGCCTTGTTTTGAATTGCAGCCGGCATTATCGCACCGCAACAAGGTTTTTCCAGCCGGGGCGTCGGAAGCTACCCCGAAAAAGGCGCCCGCATGTGCCGCAATGCGACAATTCCCGTCTTCCTTGCCGCCTTCGCGCCCGCCGCCTGCCTCATGCCCGCTTCCCCGCCTGCCTCGACCACGCCCCCTTCCAGCGCCGAACCCAACCTGATGGCGCCCTCGCTGCGCCGCCGCATGGCCTGCTGGCTGTATGAGGGCATGCTGATGTTCGGCGTCGTGTTCCTCGCCGGTTACCTGTTTTCCACGCTCACCCAAACCCGGCACGCTCTGGACAACCGGCATGCCCAGCAGGCTTTCCTGTTCGTGGTGTTCGGCATCTACTTCGCCTGGTTCTGGGCCAAGGGCCAGACGCTGGCCATGAAGACCTGGCACATCCGCGTCGTGGACCGCCATGGGCGCGCGCTCACCCAGGCTCGCGCCCTGCTGCGCTACCTGTTGTCCTGGCTGTGGTTGCTGCCACCGCTGGCGGTCTCTGGCCTCATGGGCTTGCCTGGGGGCGAGTTGGCGGTGCTGCTGTGCGGCTGGATCGTCGTCTGGGCCCTGCTCTCGCGCTTCCATCCGCAGCGCCAGTTTCTGCACGATGCGCTCGCCGGCACCCGCCTCGTGCGCCAGGCCCCGCCCCCAACACCGCCACGTGCCAAGCGCTGAAAACCAGTCTCCAATGAACAACCAAGAACCCGTTGACGCCCAGAAGCGCCGCACCGGCCTCACGCGCATGGCTCATGCGTTCCGCTATTCCCTGGCCGGCCTGCGCGCCGGCTGGGGCGAAACGGCTTTTCGCCAGGAAGCCCTGGCCGCCCTGGTGATGATTCCCGCAGCGTTCTGGCTCGGCCGAAACTGGGTCGAGACGGCCCTGCTCGCCGCCTCGGTGTTGCTGGTGATGGTGGTCGAACTCCTCAACACCGGCATCGAAACCGCCATTGACCGCATCGGTCCCGAATGGCACGACCTGTCCAAACGCGCCAAGGACATGGGCAGCGCGGCGGTGCTGCTGAGCCTGCTGCTGTGCGCCGGCATCTGGATCGCCGCCCTGTGGACCCGCTGGGCCTGACCATTTTTTCCTCACCCTCATGACTTCTCCCACCTTCTCCCTCTGCGTCTACTGCGGCTCGCGCCCCGGCGCGCACCCAGCCTTCACCGACACCGCCCGCGCCGTGGGCGAATGGATCGGCAGCCGGGGCGGCCAACTCGTCTACGGGGGTGGCCGCAACGGCCTGATGGGCGTGGTCGCCGAAGCCACGCTCGCCGCCGGGGGCCGCGTGGTGGGCATCATCCCGAAGGCCCTGGTGGAAAAGGAATGGGCGCACCACGGCTGCACCGAGCTGCACGTGGTGGACACCATGCACGAGCGCAAGCGCATGATGGCCGAACGCGCCGATGCCTTCGTGGCTCTGCCGGGTGGCATCGGTACCTTCGAGGAGTTCTTCGAGGTCTGGACCTGGCGCCAGCTGGGTTACCACGACAAGCCCGTGGGCCTGCTCAACGTGGGTGGCTACTACGACGGCCTGGAAACCTTTTTGCGCACCGGCGTCGAGCAGCAGTTCATGAACGCCTGGCAGATGGACCTGATCCGCGTGGGCCGCGATCCGGCCAGCCTGCTGCCTGAACTGGTGCAGTCCGCCGGGCTGGCGCCCGAGCCGCGCATCGAGGCCATCTGAGCCTCGCGGAACCGGGTCTCAGACCGCGGTTTCGTCCTCTTCGCCGGTGCGGATGCGCACCACGCGCTCGACCGAGGTCACGAAGATCTTGCCGTCACCGATCTTGCCGGTGCGGGCGGCGCGGATGATCGCGTCCACACAGCGATCGACGTCGTCGGTCTTGACCACGACTTCCACCTTGACCTTGGGCAGGAAGTCCACCACGTACTCGGCACCGCGGTAGAGCTCGGTGTGGCCCTTCTGCCGGCCAAATCCTTTCACCTCGGTCACGGTCAAGCCGGTCACGCCCTGCTCGGCCAGGGCCTCGCGCACTTCCTCGAGCTTGAACGGTTTGATGACGGCGGTGATTTGTTTCATTCGGAGGCTCCGGGGGCGTTGCGGGAAAAGCTTGTCTGCATTTCATTATGCCCAACGCATCGCGCAACGTTCGTACACTGCGGGCTCAACCCTTCTCGCGCCACCATGTCCGCACACGCCCTGCCCCGACACGTTCCCCTCACCGTGGCCTACCGGGGAGGCCATCCCGAGAACGTCCACCACGGCTCCATGGCGGTGGTGGATGCGCAGGGCAGGCTGCTGGCGGCCGTGGGCGACGTGGCGTCCCCGATGTTCACGCGCTCTTCGCTCAAGCCATTCCAGGCCATGCCCTTGATCGCCCAGGCCGCGGAGCGCTACCGGCTGAGCGACACCGACATTGCGCTGCTCTGCGCCAGCCACAGCGGCGAATCCCTGCACGTCGACGGTGTCGCCGCGCTGCTGGGCAAGCTGGGCGCAGACGAATCGGCGCTGGCCTGCGGCACCCACGTGCCCTTCTTCTTCGGGGCCACGGGCGCCACGCCGGCACCGGGCGCGCGCTTCACCCGGCTGCACCACAACTGCTCGGGCAAGCACACCGGCATGCTGTTGCTCGCCCACGCGCTCGGCGCCTCGTCCGGCAACTACCTTGACATCGACCACCCGGTGCAACAGCAGATTGCGGCCAGCGTGAGCCATTTTTCCGGCGTGCCCGTCGACCAACTGGTGCGCGGCACCGATGGCTGCAGCGCGCCCAACTACGCCCTGCCCTTGCGCTCGCTGGCGCACGCGTTTGCCCGCCTGACGCTGGCCGAGCCCGACCCGATCTATCGCCAGGCACCACAGCGCATCGCCCGCGCCATGAGCCGCCACCCCGAACGCGTGAGCGGGCAAGGCCGCAACGACCTGGCCCTGATGCAGGCAGGCCGCGGCGACTGGGTGAGCAAGGTCGGCGCCGACGGCGTTCAGGCCTTGGCGAGTTTCAGCCGCGGCATCGGCATCGCCGCCAAAGTCGGCGATGGTCAGTTGGCCCCGTTGATGGTGGCCTTCGTGTCGGCCCTGGAACAACTCGGCTGGCTCGACGAATCCAGCCGGGCCGCCCTCGCCAGCCTGATTCCCCCGCCATTGAAGAACGCGGCGGGCATCGAGGTGGGTGAGATGCGCGCGGTGCTGGCGCTGCGCAGCGTTTAAGCGCGGTACTTGCTGGTGATCGGGTAGCGCCAGTCCTTGCCGAAGCTGCGGTGGGTCACGCGGATGCCCACGGGTGCCTGGCGGCGCTTGTATTCGTTGATGCGGATCAGGCGCACCACCTTGTCCACGTCGGCCCGCTCGAAGCCGGCGGCCACGATGCTCTCGGGGCTCTGGTCGTTCTCCATGTAGCGCTCGATGATCGCGTCCAGGACCGGGTATTCCGGCAGGCTGTCCTGGTCCTTCTGATCGGGTCGCAGCTCGGCGCTGGGTGGGCGCGTGATGATGCGTTCCGGGATCGGGTTCGCACCCGTGCCGTAGGGATCGTGCGCGTTGCGCCAGCGGGCCAGCTTGAAGACCATGGTTTTGCGCAGCGTCCTTGATGACGGCAAAACCGCCGGCCATGTCGCCATACAGCGTGCAATAGCCCGTGGCCATCTCGCTCTTGTTGCCGGTGGTCAGCACGATGCTGCCGAACTTGTTGGACAAGGCCATGAGCAGGGTGCCGCGGATGCGCGCCTGCAGGTTCTCTTCCGTCGTGTCTTCGGACAGGCCGGCGAACTCGCTGGCCAGGCTGGCCTTGAAGGCTTCGAACTGGGGCGCAATGGCGATCTCGTCGTAGCGCACGCCCATGCGCGCAGCCATGTCGCGCGCATCGATCCAGGAAATGTCGGCCGTGTACGGCGACGGCATCATCACCGTGCGCACACGGTCCTTGCCCAGCGCGTCGACCGCGATGGCCAGCACCAGCGCCGAGTCGATGCCGCCCGACAGGCCCAGGATGGCGCCTGGGAATCCGTTCTTGCCCAGGTAGTCGCGCACGCCCAGCACCAGCGCATGCCACAGGTCGGCCTCCGGGCTGTGGGCGCGGTCGGTCTCGGCGGTGATCTGCCAGCCAGCTCCATCCCGCGTGAAGGCCACATCGAACAGCGTCTCCTCGAAGCTCACCGCGCGACCAGCCAGGGCGCCGTCGGCACCGAGCACGAAGCTGCGCCCCTCGAAGACGATCTCGTCCTGTCCGCCCACCAGGTGCGCGTAGACCAGCGGCAGACCGGTGGAGCGCACCCGCTCGCGCATGGTGGCTTCGCGCTCGCCGCCCTTGCCGGCATGGAACGGCGAAGCATTGATGACGGCCAGCAGGTCGGCGCCGGCGGCCCGGGCGTCGGCGGCAGGGGCGTCGAACCAGGCGTCTTCACAGATCAGCAGGCCCACGCGCACGCCTTCCACCTCGATCACGCAGGGCGCGTGGCCCGGCACGAAGTAGCGGCGCTCATCGAACACCTGGTAGTTGGGCAGCTCGCGCTTGGCGTAGGTGTGGGTCACCAGGCCCTCGCGCAACACGCTCGCCGCGTTGTGCAGGTAAGCCACGGCCACGCTGCGTTCGCGCCGTTCGATCGTGGCCCCAGGCGCCCGCGCCGGATGTCCCACCACGATGTGCAGGCCTTTGAGGTGGGTCGTCCCGGCCGCGATGACTTTGAGGGCATCATCACACGCATCGATGAACGCCGGCCGCAGGAAAAGGTCCTCGGCCGCGTAACCGCAGAGGGCCAACTCGGGCGTGAGCAGCAGGCGCGCGCCACGGGCATGGGCCTGGGTGGCGGCGTCGACGATTTTCCGGGCGTTGCCCACCATGTCGCCCACCACGAAGTTGAGCTGGGCCACGCAAATGGAGAGAGTCATGGGGTCTGGAAACCTTGCTGGAGAGACCGCGAAAACGCGGTGGGCGGGAGCCGTGTTTGTCTGAAATCGATTATGTCACCCGGGTCTTTGCCTCGCCGCAGGCGATCGATGCCGGCGCCTGGAACGCGTTGCTGGACAACGAGCCCGACCCCAGCCCCTTCATGCGCCATGAGTACCTGTCGGCGCTGCACGAAAGCGGCAGCGCGCGAGAGGCCACCGGCTGGCAAGCCCAGTTCGTGACGCTGTGGCGCGGCGATGTGCTGCACGCGGCCTGCCCGATGTACCTGAAGAGCCACTCCTACGGCGAGTACGTGTTCGACTGGGCCTGGGCCAATGCATACGCTCAGCATGGGCTGGACTACTACCCCAAGGCACTGGTGGCCGTGCCGTTCACCCCGGTGCCGGGCGCGCGCCTGCTGGCCCGCGACCCGGCCTCGCGCGCGGCGCTGGTAGAGGCCTTGATCGCGCACACCCGAGAGGAACAGCTGTCGTCGCTGCACCTGCTCTTCGCGCAACCCCACGACATCGACGCGTGCCATGCCGCCGGCCTGATGCTCAGGCACACCGTCCAGTTCCATTGGAGCAATCAGGATGCGAGGGGCCAGCCCTTTGACGATTTCGAACATTTCCTGGCCAGCCTGCAGCAGGAAAAACGCAAGAAAATCCGGCAGGAGCGGCGCAAGGTGGCCGATGCGGGCGTGCGCTTCCGCTGGTCGCGCGGCGCCGACATTTCGGAGGCCGACTGGGACTTCTTCTACCGCTGCTACGAGCGCACCTACCTCGAGCACGGCAACGCGCCCTACCTGAGCCGGGATTTTTCCGCCGCATGGCGACCACCATGCCGCAACACTGGCTGCTGTTCATCGCCGAACGCGAAGGCCGGCCCATGGCCTGCAGCCTGATCGGCATCGACGACCACACCCGCGTGGCCTACGGGCGCTACTGGGGTGCACTGGAGCGCGTGGACTGCCTGCACTTCGAGGCCTGCTACTACCAGCCATTGGCCTGGTGCATGTCACACGGCTTCGTCCGTTTTGAAGGGGGCGCCCAGGGCGAACACAAGATGGCGCGCGCCCTGCTGCCGGTGAAGACGACCAGCGCCCACTGGCTGGCACATCCCGCGTTCGCGGACGCGGTGGAACGCTTCCTGGAACGCGAAGGCCAGGGGATCGGGGAGTACCTCGATCACCTGGCCCTGCGAAATCCGCTCAAGGCAGCGCCTTGAGCCTGGGTTGATCAGGCCTGCTTGGCCTTGTTGTAGTTCGCGATACCGTCCAGGATTTCCTGGTGGGCGGCGTCCTTGCCTTCCCAGCCGATCACCTTCACCCACTTGCCGGGCTCCAGGTCCTTGTAGTGCTCGAAGAAGTGCTGGATGGTGTTCAGGCGCATCGGGTTCAGGTCTTCGGGCTTCTGCCACTGGGTGTAGATCGACAGGATCTTGTCGGTCGGCACGGCCAGCACCTTGCCGTCTTCGCCGGCCTCGTCCTGCATCTTCAGGATGCCGATCGCGCGGCAGGGCACGACCACACCGGGAATGAGGGGCACGGGCGTGATCACGAGCACGTCGACCGGGTCGCCATCGCCAGAGATCGTCTGCGGCACATAACCGTAGTTGGTCGGGTAGTGCATGGCCGTGCTCATGAAGCGGTCCACGAAGATCGCGCCGGTTTCCTTGTCCACCTCGTACTTGATCGGGTCGGCGTTCATCGGGATCTCGATGATCACGTTGAACGATTCGGGAACGTTTTTGCCTGGGGTGACGTTGTCAAGGGACATGTTGATAAGGTCGTGGTTTGAAAAGGGGCTTTTCGGTCCGGCAGGCCTGCCGGCGAACAAAGGCGCGCCCGGATTCGGCCCGGCGCGCCTAGGATTTACCCTGATTTTACCGACTCCAGGCTGACAAACCTGGCCACAAGGAGTCGCAAGTGGCATTTCCCCGCTAAATTCAAGGGGTTCGCCAATCGCCCTGTTTCAACGCTGTGCAACGCAGCGCAAACCGGCAGCGAGGAAGCAACGCAGCGGGGGCAGCCCCGGAGGCGTTGCCCCCTCCAAGTCGAAACAAGCAGGAGTAATTCTCATGGTTGGACAATCTGCGCTGATCTTTGCGTTGGTCTGCGGGCTGGTGGCCGTCATCTACGGCTTCTGGTCCCGCAGCTGGATTCTTTCTCAGGACGCGGGCAACGCCCGCATGCAGGAAATCGCCGGGGCCATTCAGACCGGCGCCGCGGCCTACCTCGCGCGGCAGTACAAGACGATCGGCATCGTCGGGGTGGTGCTGGCGATCCTCATCGGCGTCTTCCTCGACGGCCCCACCGCCATCGGCTTCGTGCTCGGTGCCGTGCTCTCGGGCGCCTGCGGCTTCATCGGCATGAACATCTCGGTGCGCGCCAACGTGCGCACCGCGCAAGCGGCCACCAAGGGCATCGGCCCGGCGCTGGACGTGGCCTTCCGCGGCGGCGCCATCACCGGCATGCTGGTCGTGGGCCTGGGCCTGCTGGGCGTGTCCGGCTTCTTCTGGTTCCTGGTCGGCAACGGCAACCTCACGCCAGCGGCCGATCTGGCCAAGCTGCTGAACCCGCTGATCGGCTTTGCCTTCGGCTCCTCGCTGATCTCCATCTTCGCGCGCCTGGGCGGCGGCATCTTCACCAAAGGTGCCGACGTGGGCGCCGATCTGGTGGGCAAGGTCGAGGCTGGCATTCCGGAAGACGACCCGCGCAACCCGGCGGTGATCGCCGACAACGTGGGCGACAACGTGGGCGACTGCGCCGGCATGGCAGCCGACCTGTTCGAGACCTACGCGGTCACGCTGATCGCCACCATGGTGCTGGGCGCCCTCATGGTCGCGGCCGCGCCCATGCAGGCCGTGCTCTATCCGCTGGTGCTCGGTGGCGTATCCATCCTGGCGTCCATCGTCGGCTGCTTCTTCGTGAAGGCCAGCCCGGGCATGAAGAACGTGATGCCCGCGCTGTACAAGGGCCTGGCGATCGCAGGCGTGCTCTCGCTGATCGCCTTCTGGTTCGTCACCGCCTGGATCATGCCGGACAACGCCATCACCGCCACAGGCAGCCAGCTGCGCCTCTTCGGTGCCTGCGCCGTGGGCCTGGTGCTGACCGCCGCGCTGGTCTGGATCACCGAGTTCTACACCGGCACGCAGTACTCGCCGGTCAAGCACATCGCGCAAGCCTCGACCACCGGCCACGGCACCAACATCATTGCCGGCCTGGGCGTGTCCATGCGCTCCACCGCCTGGCCGGTGCTGTTCGTCTGCGTCGGCATCGTGGCCTCCTACACGCTGGCGGGCCTGTACGGCATCGCCATCGCCGCCACCGCCATGCTGAGCATGGCCGGCATCGTGGTCGCGCTGGACGCGTACGGTCCCATCACCGACAACGCCGGCGGCATCGCCGAAATGGCCGAGCTGCCCAGCAGCGTGCGCGACATCACCGACCCGCTGGACGCGGTGGGCAACACCACCAAGGCCGTGACCAAGGGCTACGCCATCGGCTCCGCCGGCCTGGCCGCGCTGGTGCTTTTCGCCGACTACACCCACAAGCTGGAAACCTACGGCCACCAGATCAAGTTCGACCTGAGCGACCCGATGGTGATCATCGGCCTGTTCATCGGCGGCATGATCCCCTACCTCTTCGGTGCCATGGCGATGGAGGCCGTGGGCCGTGCCGCCGGTTCGGTGGTTGTGGAGGTGCGCCGGCAGTTCAAGGAGATCCCCGGCATCATGGAAGGCACGGCCAAGCCCGAGTACGGCAAGGCGGTCGACATGTTGACCACGGCGGCCATCAAGGAGATGGTGATCCCCTCGCTGCTGCCGGTGGTGGTCCCCATCCTGGTGGGCGTGTTCCTGGGCCCGAAAGCGCTGGGCGGCCTGCTGATGGGCACCATCGTCACCGGCCTGTTCGTGCGCCATCTCCATGTGCACCGGCGGTGGGGCCTGGGACAACGCCAAGAAGTACATCGAAGACGGCCACCATGGCGGCAAGGGCAGCGAGGCGCACAAGGCCGCCGTGACCGGCGACACCGTGGGCGACCCCTACAAGGACACGGCAGGCCCTGCCGTCAACCCGCTGATCAAGATCATCAACATCGTGGCGCTGCTGATCGTGCCGCTGCTGCCGCTGGCGGCCTGATCCCGTTCTCGAAGGTTCAAAGGGCCCGCTTCGGCGGGCCTTTTTTCTGGGCCGCCCCCGCCAGTAGGCGGACCACCGCGCTGGCACTGGGGGTGAGGCGATCGAGCTGGGCCGCCTCGCCCCGCTCGATCGCTTGCAGCACCAGCTCCTGGATGCCGCCCACGGCCGCCACCGCCATGGTGGGCGTGAGCACCTCACGCTCGGCGTTGATGGTCTCGAGCATGAAGTCGGCCAGGTGCTGCATCACCTCGCGGCGCACCAGGGCACCGGCTGGCCCGAGATGGTGGATTTCCACGAACAGCATGCGGATCAGCTGCGGCCCGCTGGCCAGGTGCGCCAGGTACGCACCCAAGGCATGTTCGACCTGGTCCTGCCAGGGGCGTTCGGGCTGCACGGCCTCGCGCAGGGTGCGCAGCGCGGAGGCGCTGGCCGCCCGGTACAGCTCGAGAAAGCAGGCGTCCTTGTCCGCGAAATGCTCGTAGAACGTGCGTTTGGACACCCCCGCCTCGGCCACCACGGCCGCGATCGACGTGGCCGCCAGACCCTGGGCCGCAGCGACCGTGGCATGGCTTGCAGCAGGCGACCACGGTGTTCGTTCGGCACGGTGGCGTCGGCGCTGCGGGTGTTTTTCGGCTTCATGGACGGGCATCTTAGGGCCTGCACCCCATTCTTCTCCGCTTGACAGGGCGAATCGAAACACGCACCATCACGACTTGGTACGACACGGTACCAATCCGTTTTTCCACCCACGCCCCACCATGACCGAACTCGTTGTCCGCCGCCTGCTGATCGATCTGGAACAACCCGTGGCCCGCCACTGGTGCGGCGGCGACGCCTTTCTGACCGCGTGGTTCAACGCGCTGTCGATGAGCTTTCCCATCGGCGAGCAGTTCTTCATCGACTCGGTGCGCAACGGCTTCAAGGCCCTGCCGCCCGAGCGCCAAGCCGAGCTGCAAGCCGAAGTCCAGGGTTTCGTGGGCCAGGAAGCCACCCACCGGCGCATCCACGCGCTGTTCAACGCGCAGATCGAGAAACACGGCCTGGTGAACGACTGGGAACCCCGCGCACGTGACCGCCTCCAACTGCTGGAGGGCACGGACCCGCGCCACGGCCTGGCCATCACCGCCGCCAACGAACATTTCACCGCCCTCTTCGCCGAGTGGATGCTGTCTCACCCCCAACTGCTGGACGGCAGCGAGCCGCGATTGAAAACCCTTTGGCTCTGGCACAGCGCCGAAGAGGCCGAGCACAAGTGCACCGCTTTCGACCTGTACCAGGCACTGGGCGGCAGCCACACCTGGCGCACGACCTGGATGCGCCGCATCACGCTGGTCTTTCTCACCGACACCTTGCGCCAGACGGTGAACAACCTCAGGCGCGATGGCACGCTCTGGCGCTGGAGCACGTGGCGCAGCGCCGCCCGCCACATGCTTGGCCGCGACGGCCTGCTGCGCCAGACCTTCAAGCCCTGGCGCGCCTACTTCCGCCGCGACTTCCACCCGGATCAGCAGTCCAGCGAGCTCTCCGCCCAATGGCTGCGCGACAACGCCACGCAATACACCCGGGTGGGCCGCGCCGAGCCGGCCTGACCCGGCCCGCTCAGGCGGAAATGCCCTCGCGGCAACACCGGTACCCCCGGGTGTTCCCGTGCGGTCCGGCGGTCACTCGCCCATAATCGGCCCATGTCCGAACGCGTCATTCCCCTGATCGACCAGCGCCTGGTCTCCGTGGCCGCGCGCGTCCCTCAGGTCGGCACGGCCCCGACCGGCCTGCTCGGCGACGCGCTGGGCCGCCCGCTGCGCGATCTGCGCATCAGCGTGACCGACCGTTGCAACTTCCGCTGCAGCTATTGCATGCCGAAGGACATCTTCGACAAGGACTACCCCTACCTGCCGCACAGCTCGCTGCTGACCTTCGAGGAAATCACGCGCGTGGCGCGCCAGTTCGTCGCGCACGGGGTGCAGAAGATCCGCCTCACCGGCGGCGAGCCGCTGCTGCGCAAGAACCTCGAAATCCTGATCGAACAGCTGGCCGCGCTGCGCACGGTGGAAGGCCAGCCGCTGGACATCACGCTGACCACCAACGGCTCGCTGCTCGCGCGCAAGGCGCACGCCCTCAAGGCCGCCGGCCTGCAACGTGTCACGGTCAGCCTGGACGGCCTGGACGACACCATCTTCCGCGCCATGAACGACGTGGACTTCCCCGTGGCCGATGTGCTCGACGGCATTGCCGCAGCGCAGGCCGCGGGACTGGGCCCGATCAAGGTCAACATGGTGGTCAAGCGCGGCACCAACGACCACGAGATCCTGCCCATGGCGCGCCACTTCAAGGGCACGGGCATCGTGCTGCGCTTCATCGAGTACATGGACGTGGGCGCCACCAACGGCTGGCGCATGGACGAGGTGCTGCCCAGCGCGGAGGTGGTGCAACGCATCCACCGCGAACTGCCGCTGGTGCAACTCGGCGCATCGGCCCCCGGCGAAACCGCCGAGCGCTGGGCCTATGCCGACGGCTCGGGCGAGATCGGCGTGATCAGCAGCGTGACGCAGGCCTTCTGCAGCGACTGCAACCGCGCCCGTCTGTCCACCGAAGGCCAGCTCTACCTCTGCCTCTTCGCCAGCCAGGGCCACGACCTGCGCCACCTGATCCGCGGCGATGCCACCGACGAGCAGCTCGCCAGCGCGATCGCGGCGATCTGGCAAGGCCGCAGCGACCGGTACTCCGAACTGCGCGCCAGCCTTCCGCCCGAAGCCGGTGCAGGCGCACGTCGCGTCGAGATGAGCTACATCGGCGGTTAAGCAAAACAGATGATCCATTCCCATCAAATCACGGGCCTCGTGCTCGCCGGCGGCCGCGGCTCGCGCATGGGCGGCGTCGACAAGGGCCTGCAGAACTTCAACGGCACGCCGCTGGCGCTGCACGCCTTGCTGCGCCTGCAGATGCAGGAAGGCGGGCTGGTCGGCGGTCAGATGGTCAACGCCAACCGCAATCTGGCGGCCTACGAGGCCTTCGGCGTGCCGGTGTGGCCCGACACCCTGGACGGCTACGCGGGTCCCCTGGCCGGCTTCATGACCGGCCTGGAGCGCTGCGAAACGCCCTACCTGCTCACGGTGCCCTGCGACACGCCCCTCTTCCCGCTCGACCTCGCCCAGCGGCTGGCTCAGGCGTTCGAAGACGAGACCACCGAAATCGCCATGGCCGGCGCCCTGGAGGAAGACGGCCAGTTGCGGCCCCAGCCGGTGTTCTGCCTCATTCGGGTGGAGCTCATGGAAAGCCTGCTGGTCTTCACCCAGGCCGGCGGGCGCAAGATCGACCGCTGGACCGACCAGCACCGCACGGTGATCGTGCCCTTCGACCGGCCGGGCGACGACCCCAAGGCCTTCTTCAACACCAACACCCTGGCCGAACTGCACGCCCTCGAAAAGGGCTGAGCGCTCGGCCCTCCGTTCGTTTGTCCATGAAATCCATCGAGCAGATCGCGGCCGAATTGCAGGGCTACGACCCGCAGGCCATCAGCGCCGAACGCGTCAACGACTTCCTCGCCCGCCTGGTCGAGCCGGTCACCGCCACCGAAGACCTGGGCGTGTTCGACGCGCTGGGCCGCGTGCTGGCGCAGGACGTGGTCTCGCCCATCAGCGTGCCGCCGCACGACAACTCCGCCATGGACGGCTTCGCCTTCGACAGCGGGCAGCTGCGCCCGGGCGAGCCGCTGGGCCTGCGCGTGACGGGCACGGCCTTCGCGGGCAAGGCCTGGGCCGGCACCGTGGGCGCGGGCGAGTGCCTGAAGATCATGACGGGCGCCATCATGCCGCCCGGGCTGGACACCGTGGTGCCGCTCGAATTCGTGAAAGCAGAAGGTGATCGCGTCGTGGTGCCACCCAACGTGGTGAGCGCGGGCGACAACCGCCGCCTGCTGGGCGAAGACCTCATGGCCGGCGAAGCCGCTCTGCACCAAGGCCAGACACTCGGCCCGGCGGCGCTGGGCCTGCTGGCCAGCCTGGGCCTGCCCACCGTGAAGGTGTTCCGCCGCGTGAAGGTGGCGTACTTCTCCACCGGCGACGAGATCCTGAGCCTGGGCGAAACGCCGCGCGAAGGCGCGGTGTACGACAGCAACCGCTACACCATCTTCGGCCTGCTCACGCGCCTGGGCGTGGAGGTGGTCGACATGGGCGTGGTGCGCGACGAGCCCGCCGAGCTGGAAGCGGCCTTCCGCACCGCCGCCCTCAAGGCCGACGCCATCATCACCAGCGGTGGTGTGAGCATGGGCGAGGCCGACCACACCAAGGCCATGATGAAGCAGCTCGGCGACGTGGCCTTCTGGCGCATCGCGATGCGCCCGGGCCGCCCCATGGCGGTGGGCCGCATCGACGAGGCCGGCAAGAGCGCCGTGCTGTTCGGGCTGCCAGGCAACCCGGTGGCGGTGATGGTCACCTTCCTGGCCTTCGTGCGCCCGGCCCTGCAGCGCCTTATGGGCGCTTCACCCAGCGAACCCGTGCTGCTGCAAGCCCACAGCGGCGAAGCCCTGCGCAAGAAGCCGGGCCGCACCGAGTACCAGCGCGGCATCGTCACCCGCACGCCCGACGGCGCGCTCAGCGTGCGCACCACGGGCAACCAGGGTTCGGGCGTGCTCAGCTCGATGGTGGAGGCCAACGGCCTGATCGTGCTGCACCACCGCCAGGGCAACGTGGCCGCGGGCGACCCGGTGGACGTGATGATGTTCGACGGCGCGATCTGACCCGGCTCACTTGGCCGGGATGGCGGCGTCCGCGTGGCCGCCCTCGTGCTGCGCGGCCTTCGCCTTCGAATGGGACTTGTCGCGCGAGAGCAGCGTGTACATGGTGGGCACCACGAAGATGGTCAGCAGCGTGCCCACGCTCATGCCGCCCACGATCACCCAGCCGATCTGCTGCCGGCTCTCGGCCCCCGCGCCAGATGCCAGCGCCAGCGGAATGGCGCCCAGCACCATGGCGCCCGTGGTCATCAGGATGGGCCGCAGGCGCAGCGCGGCCGACTGTCTGACGGCCTCGAACTTCTCCAGGCCCTGGTCGCGCAGCTGGTTGGAGAACTCCACGATCAAAATGCCGTGCTTGGTGATCAGCCCCACCAGCGTGATGAGCCCGATCTGGCTGAACACGTTGATGGTGCCGCCCGTCAGCTTGAGCGCCAGCAGCGCGCCCATCATGGACAGCGGCACGCTGAGCATGATGATGAACGGATCGACAAAGCTCTCGAACTGCGCCGCGAGCACGAGGTAGATGAACAGCAGCGAGAGCGCGAAGACGATGGCCAGCGAGCCCGAGGCGTTGCGGAACTCGCGGCTCTGGCCGTTCAGGTCGGTGGTGTAGCCGGCGGGCAGCACCTCGCGCGCGGTCTTGTCCATGAACTGCAGGGCCTCGCCCAGCGAGTAGTCGGGCGCCAGGTTGGCGGTGAGGGACGCGCTGCGGCGCTGGCCGAAGTGGTTGAGCTCGCGCGGCACCACCACCTCGCTGATCTTGACCAGCGAGGCCAGGGGAATCATGGCGTCGTTGCGGCCGCGCACGAACAGGCGGTCGATGTCCTCGGGCGTGCTGCGGTTGCCCGAGACGGTCTGTACCACCACGTCGTACTGTTCACCGTCGCGCTTGTAGCGCGTGACGATGCGGCCGCCCAGCATGGTCTCGACGGTGCGCGCGATGGCATCCACGTTCACACCCATGTCGGCCGCGCGCTCGCGGTCCACGTCCATGCGGATCTCGGGCTTGTTCAGGCGCAGGTCGGTGTCGATCTGCACCAGGCCCGGGTTCTTGCTCAGCTCGTCCTGGAAGCGGCGCACGGTTTGCGCCAGGTTCTCGTAGCTGTCGGAGGTGACGATCACGTAGTTGATCGGGCGCTCGCGAAAGCCCTGCCCGAGCGAGGGCGGCGTGATGGGAAAGGCGCTGATGCCCGGCAGCGACGCCAGGCGCGGCGTGATCTCGCGCGCGATGCGCTGCGTGGAGCGCTCGCGCTCTTCCCAGGGCAGCGCGCGCATGAACACCACGCCCTGCGCCACCGAGGGGTTGCCCACGTTGACGAAGATGCGGTCGAATTCGGGGTAGTCCTGGGCGATGTTCTCGATCGCCTCCGCGTACTTGCGGGTGTAGGCCAGCGTGGCGCCATCCGGGCCGTTGATGTTGGCCAGGATCACGCCGCGGTCCTCGATCGGCGCG
Source organism: Hydrogenophaga sp. UC242_50 (assembly GCF_042697355.1). Classification (NCBI taxonomy): domain Bacteria; kingdom Pseudomonadati; phylum Pseudomonadota; class Betaproteobacteria; order Burkholderiales; family Comamonadaceae; genus Hydrogenophaga; species Hydrogenophaga sp. UC242_50. Next base: position 3,137,265 of record NZ_CP170553.1, on the reverse strand, counting down.
AGCTCCTGGCGCATGGTCTGCAGCATCCACGCGCTGGCCAGCGCGCTGCCGGCCATGACCGCCACCACCAGCCAGCGAACCCGCAGCGAGGCGCCCAGCACCCGGCTGAAGCCGCGCGTGACCGCATTGAGCACGCGCTCCATGCCGCGGTCGAACCGGCCCGGGTTGGGGTTGTGCCGCAGCAGCTTGGAGCACAGCATGGGCGAAAGCGTGAGCGCCACGAAGCCGGAAACCACCACCGCCCCGGCCAGCGCCAGCGCGAACTCGGCGAACAGACGGCCGGTGCGGCCGGGCGTGAAGGCCAGCGGCGCATACACCGCCGCCAGCGTGAGCGTCATCGCCACGATGGCAAAGCCGATTTCGCGCGCGCCCTGGATCGCCGCGTCGAAGGGCTTCATGCCCTCCTCGATGTGCCGGTAGATGTTCTCCAGCATCACGATGGCGTCGTCCACCACCAGGCCGATGGCCAGCACCAGGGCCAGCAGCGTGAGCGTGTTGATGGAGAAACCGAACATCGCCATCAGCGCGAACGCGCCGATCAGGCTGACCGGGATGGTCATGAGCGGAATGATCGAGGCGCGCAGCGTGCGCAGGAACACGAAGATGACCAGCGCCACCAGCACCACGGCTTCGGCGATGGTGGTGTAGACCGCCTTGATCGAGCGGTCGATGAAGACCGAGTTGTCGTTGGCGATGTCCACGTTCACGCCGGCGGGCAGGTCCTGCTTGACCTTCTCCAGCATCTGCCGCACGGCGGCCGAGAGCTCCAGCGGGTTGGCGGTCGCCTGCCGGATCACGCCGAGCGAGACCGCGTCGCGGCCATTGAGCCGCACCGAGGTGCGTTCGTCCTGCGGCGCCTGCACCACGCGCGCGACGTCGGCGATGCGGATGGTCTGGCCGTTGACGTTGCGGATCGCCACCGCCGAAAACTGCTCGGGCGTCTGCAGGTCGGTGGCGGCGGTCACGTTGAACTCGCGCAGCGTGCTCTCGATGCGGCCGGCCGGCACTTCCAGGTTGGAGCGGCGCAGGGCGTCTTCCACGTCCTGCACGGTCAGCGCGTAGGCGGCCAGGCGGTCCGGGTCCATCCAGATGCGCATGGAATAGCGGCGCTCGCCGTACACGCGCACCTCGGCCGCGCCGGGCGCCGTTTGCAGCACGGGCTTGGCCAGGCGGTTGGCGAAATCGCTGAGCTGCAGCGCGCTGTGGGTGTCGGAGGTAAGGGCCAGCCAGATCACGGGCGAGGCGTCGGCCTCCACCTTGGCGATCACCGGCTCGTCCACGTCCTGCGGCAGACGCTGGCGCACGCGGCTGACCTTGTCGCGCACATCGGCGGCGGCCGAGTCGGGGTCGCGCTCGAGCTTGAAGCGCACCGTGATCTGGCTCTGTTCCTGGCGGCTGATCGAGGTGATCACGTCCAGCCCCTCGATGCCCGCGAGCGAGTCTTCCAGCGGCTTGGTGACCTGCGACTCGATCACCTCGCTGGACGCCCCGCCGAAGCGCGTGGAGACCGTGACGGTGGGCTCATCGATCTTGGGGTACTCGCGCACCGTCAGGCCGTTGAACGACACGATGCCCACCAGCAGGATGAGCAGGGACAGCACCGAGGCGAACACCGGGCGCCGGATCGAGATCTCAGGCAGTTGCATGCGAGTTCCTGAGGGTTCAGCGCGCCGGCGCCGGGGCCGTTTCAGCGGCGGCAGGCGCAGCCATGTTCACGACCCGCACCGCGGTGCCATCGCGCTGCAGCCGCTGCTGGCCGGCGATCACCACGGTGTCGCCCTGCCGCAGGCCGCTGACCACCTCGACATCCGAACCCCGGCGCGCGCCCAGGGCCACTTCCACCCGGCGCGAGTGGCGCTTCTTCGCGTCGCCCTCGCCCTGTTCGTCGAGCACGTAGGCGTACTGCTTGCCGGCCTGGGGCACCAGGGCTTCCTCGGGCACCACCAACGCGCGCTCGTTGACCGAGAAGACGATCAGCACGCGCGCGAACATGCCGGGACGCAACACGTTGTCGGCCGCAGGGGGCATGACGGCCCGCACGGAGATGGAGCGGCCATTGGCGTCGAGCAGCGGGTCCACGGCCAGCACCTTGGCTTCGAACGAGCGGTTCGGCAAGGCATCGAGCTGCACCTGCACCACCTGGCCCGGGGCGAGCTGGGTCTGGTAGCGCTCCGGCAAGCGGAAGTCCACCGTGAGCATGGACGTGTCCTCGAGGTTCACGAGGTTGTCGCCGTCCTTCACGTAGGCCCCCAGGTTGATGCTGCGCAGGCCCACGGTGCCCGCGAACGGGGCGGTGATGCGCATGCGCTGCAGCCGCGCGTCGGCCAGCGCCACCTGGGCTTCGGCCACCTGCAGGTTGGCCTGGCTTTCCTCCACCACGCGCTGGGCCACGAAGTTCTGCGCCACCAGATCCTGGTTGCGCTTGAGGTTGGCGCGCGCGATGGACAGCTGGGCCTGGGCCTGGCTCAATTCGGCGCGCTGCAAGGTGTCGTCGAGTTGCACCAGCAACTGGCCCGCCTTGACCCGGGCGCCGTCCGCGAAGACGATCCGGGCCACCCGGCCACTGGTCTCGGGCTTGAGCGTCACGCTCTGGCGGGAGCGCAGGGTGCCCACGGCCTGGGCGTCGTCCTGCAGCCGGATGGCCTTCACCCGCGTCACCTCCACACCGGGTGCGCCACCGGCCGCTGCACCGGAAGCGCCCGGTCCGGTGCCGGCCACCGGCGGGGTGATGGCATCCCGGTTCTGCAGCCACCAGGCTGCACCGGAGGCCAGACCGATGCCAACGACGGCCACCACCACGTAAAGCGCTTTGTTCGCCATGGATTCCACTGCCGGGGAAAAGGACGCCCTACCCCCGTGGGGCATGGCACAGATCGATGAAACGAAATGTAGCAGTGGGTGGGAGCCGCCGGTGACGGGATTTCCCCTGTAGGACTCAGGCCGGCACGCCCCGGTTCGCCAGGGCGTCGGCCCGTTCGTTGCCAGGGTCGCCGGCGTGACCTTTGACCCAGTGCCATTCGATCTGGTGGGGCCCGGCGTGCACCAGGCCATCGAGCTTGCGCCAGAGGTCGGCGTTCTTCACCGGCTGCTTGGCCGCCGTGACCCAGCCCTTGCGCTTCCAGCCGTGGATCCACTCGGTGATGCCCTGGCGCACGTACTGGCTGTCGAGGTACAGCGAGACCCGGCAGGGGCGCTTGAGCGCGGCCAGGCCTTCGATCACCGCGGTGAGTTCCATGCGGTTGTTGGTGGTTTCGCGCTCGCCGCCCCACAACTCCTTCTCGAAACCCTCTGACTTGAGGTAAACGCCCCAGCCGCCAGGCCCAGGGTTGCCCTTGCAGGCACCGTCGGTGTAGATCACCACATGGTTCAAAAAAAGCTCCTGAATACAAAAAGGGAGAGGCGCGGCGGCGTTCAGTGCCGGTGGGTCACCGACACCGGGGCGGCCGAAGTGGCGCGCCTGGGCTTCCAGGCCGGGCCCAGCAGGCGCATGCCGCGCACGCGCTTGACCGCCACCACGAAATACACCGCGCCAAAGATGGGCCACCAGCGGGCACCGGCGCGGTCCAGCCAGGCGTAGCGCTGCAACCAGGTGTCGGTGCGCATCGCCGGGCGGTAGCAGCCAAAGCGGTCCGACTCTACTTCAAAACTGAGCAGCCTCAGCCAGTCGCGCAGGCGCCAGGGACCGATGAAATCCCCTGCTTCAGGCAGGTACAGGCTGGAGGCACCGAAGGCGTTGAGGCCCACCCGGGCGCAGAACCGGCCGCGCCCCTGGCGCAGGCCCCACAGGCTCGTGGGGTTGAAGCCCGAGATCACCACCCGGCCTTCGGGCACCAGCACGCGCTCGACCTCGCGCAGCACGTGGTGCGGGTCGGCGCTGAACTCCAGCGTGTGGGGCAGCACCACCAGGTCCAGGCTGGCCTCGGGGAACGGCAGGGCGGCCGCGTCGGTGATCAGGGCCACGCGCGGGGCGCGGCCCTCGGCCCTGGCCGGCAGCACCTCGGGCAGCGCCAGCCAGCGGTGCGGCATGCGGTTGGCCTGCAGGCCCTCCAGCTCGGGCAAACCGAGCTGCAAGGCGTTGTAGCCAAAGAGGTCGGCCACCGCCAGGTCGAACTGGGCCTGCTCCCACGCCAGCAGGTACTGGCCGGGCGCGGTCGAAAACCAATCGGTCAACCCTATAATTTTTGCGGTCATGTGCGGTGGGGCCGAAGCCGGTTCCGGCAGGAAGTCTGCGACACTGCAAACCACCGGGAAGGCCAGCCCCGCACTCTACACGCCCTACCCGACATCCGTCCCATGCACCTCATTCCGATCCCGGCCTTCAGCGACAACTACATCTGGGCCCTGCACGACGGCGCCCAGGCGCTGGTCGTGGACCCTGGCGAAGCCGCGGGCGTGGCCCGGTGGCTGGTACAGGAAGGCCTGCGGCTGGACACCATCCTGATCACCCACCACCACGCCGACCACACCGGCGGCGTGGCCGAACTGCGCGAGGCCACTGGCGCGCGCGTGATCGGCCCGGCCTTCGAGCCCATGCCCGAGCCGCTGCAGCGCGTCGGCGAAGGCGAGTCGGTGGAGGTGCTCGGCCTGCGCTTCGAGGTGATCGAGGTGCCGGGGCACACCGCCGGCCACATCGCCTACTACACGCCCGCCCTGGACGGCGCCCCGCTGCTGTTCTGTGGCGACACGCTGTTCTCCGGCGGCTGCGGCCGCCTGTTCGAGGGCACGCCGGCCCAGATGCTGGACTCGCTCACCCGGCTGGCCGCCCTGCCCGCCTCCACCCGCGTGTGCTGCACCCACGAGTACACGCTGTCCAATCTCAAGTTCGCGCAGGCGGTGGAGCCCGGCAATGCCGAGCTGGCGGCCTACACCGCCCACTGCCAGGCGCAACGCGCGCAGAACTTTCCCACGCTGCCCAGCTCCATCGGGCTGGAAAAACAGATCAATCCTTTCTTGCGCACCGGCGAAACCGCCGTCGTGCGCTCCGCCCAGGCCCACGAGCCGGGCATTGCCACCGATGCCGTGTCGGTTTTCGCCACGCTTCGCGAATGGAAAAACGTTTTCAGATGACCCCTGCCTTCCCGACCGCCCTTCCCGCTCCCGCCTTTGCTCCCCTGTCCACCGGTCCCGCCCGCCGCTGGCTGACGCTGGCCGGCACGGCCCTGGTGCTGCTGGTGTCCGGCTGCGCCACCACGGCGCTGCCCGAGGCCGGCAGCGGCGCCACCGGCGCGCCCAACGCCACGCCACCCGTCGCCGCCAACGCGCCGCGCCTGCCCTCGTACCGCCTGCCCAGCGATGTGCCCCTGAGCACCATCGGCACGGCCGAAACCGCGCTCTCCAGCGTGACGACGCTGGACGCCCCCGCCGACCTCTGGGACCGCATCCGCCGTGGCTTCGCCATGCCCGACCTCGAAGGCGACCTGGTGCGCGACCGCGAGCAGTGGTACGCCACCCGGCCCGACTACATGCAGCGCATGACGGAGCGCTCCAGCCGCTATCTGTTCCACATCGTGGAGGAGATCGAGCGCCGCAACATGCCCATGGAGCTGGCCCTGCTGCCCTTCATCGAAAGCGCCTTCAACCCACAGGCCGTCTCCAGCGCGCGCGCCGCAGGCATGTGGCAGTTCATGCCCGCCACCGGCCAGTCGTTCGACCTCAAGCAGAACGCCTTCCGCGACGATCGGCGCGACGTGCTCGCCTCCACGCGGGCCGCGCTCGACTACCTGCAGCAGCTGTACGGTCGCTTCGGGGACTGGCACCTCGCGCTGGCGGCGTACAACTGGGGCCAGGGCAACGTCAACCGCGCCATCACCAACAACCAGCGCCTGGGCAAGCCCACCGGTTACACCGACCTCAACATGCCGGCGGAAACGCGCCTGTACGTGCCCAAGCTGCAGGCGGTGGAGAACATCCTGGCGCGGCCCGAGGCCTACAACACCACCCTGCCCCTGATCGGCAACCACCCCTTCTTCGACACCGTCGCGCTGGAGCGCGACATGGATGTCGCCCTCATCGCCCGCCTGGCCGAGGTGGCGGAAAAAGACTTCCGCGCGCTCAACCCCTCGCTGCGCCAGCCCATCGTGATGGCCGCCGGCACGCCGCATGTGCTGCTGCCCTGGGACAACGCGTTGATCTTCCAGCGCAACCTGCAATCCCACACCGGCCCCCTGGCCAGCTGGACGGCCTGGGTCGTGCCCACCACCATGTCCGTGGCCCAGGCCGCCGACCGGGCGGGCATGAGCGAAGCCGAGTTGCGCGCGGTCAACAACATTCCGCCTCGCATGCAGGTGCGCGCCGGCTCCAGCCTGCTCGTGCCACGCACCGACAAGCGCAACGGCGACGTGCCGGTGCACGTGGCCGACAACGGCCAGATCAGCTTCCAGCCGGAGGTCATCCTCAAGCGCACCACCGTCAAGGCGCGCAAGGGCGAGAACCTGACGCGCCTGGCCCAGCGCTATGGCGTGAGCCCGGTGAGCGTGGCGGGCTGGAACAAGCTGGCCGTGAACGCGGCGCTCAAACCGGGCCAGCGCATCACGCTCATGCTGCCGCAGCGGGTCGCGGTCGCCAAGGCCGCCCCGCCGAGCAAGGCCCCGGCCAAGAAGTCGGCCACGGCCACACCGGCGCGCAAGGCCTCGCCCACCGCGAGCAAGCCGGTGAAGACCAAGTCCAAGACCGCCACCAGCGCGAGCAAGACGCGCGTGGCGTCCAGCGGCAAGTCCGACAAGAAGAACTGAGCGACCGGGCGCTCGCGCCAGAATCAGGCCCGGAACCGGGCCTTGGCCTTGCGTGCGAAGTCGTTGGTGAAGGTAAGCGCCAGATCCACACGCTGCAGCGAGCCGGGCTCCTCGAACTGCGCCAACATGCGCGCCGCCGTGGCCGGCCCGGTCTCGGGCATCATGCCGTCGACCGTCCAGGCCTCGCGCACGCGGGCGAAGGCCGCCAGGTACAGCGCGCGGTCACCCTGAAAGTAGCGCTCGGGCACCACCTTGATGATGTCGGATGGGCCCGCCGTCTGCAGCCATTTGAGCGCGTGCACCATCGCATCGGCCATCGCCTGGCTGGCCTTGGGGTACTGCGTCAGAAAGCTCCCCGGCGCGCACAGACAGCCGGAGGGCAAAGGACCGCCAAAGACCTCGGCCGTGCCGCGCGTGCTGCGCGTGTCGGCCACCACCTTGAGCGCACCCATCTGCTCCAGTTGCGTCACGGTCGGGTCGGTGTAGCTGATCGCATCGAGCTCACCGCGGCGAAACGCCTGAACCGCCGCCGCGGCATTCGCCAACGGCACGTAGCGCACATCGGCGGCGCGCAGCCCGACCTTGCCCAGCACCAGGCTCGCCACGCGGTGCGAGGCGGCACTCGTGGCCATCACCCCCACGCGGCGGCCGCGCAGGTCGGCCACCCCGCCGTTGTGGCCCATGGTCTCCAGCGACACCCCCACCACCACCTGCGGCGCTCGCCCCTGCAACACGAAGGACTGGAGGTTCTGGCCGCGCGCCTGCAGTGCGATCGTGTTCGGGTACGGGCCGGACAGCACATGGGCCGCACCGCTCTGCAAGGCGTGCAGCGACTGCGCCACATCGGGAAACTCGCGCACCTCCACATCGATGCCTTCCTGGGCAAAGTACCCGAGGCGTTCCGCGATGGTCAGTGGGAGGTAGCAGAACGAGGAGCGGCTATCGACCGCAATCGCCAGTTTGGGCGCACCGGGTCGAGGTGTGGGTGGCGCCGCAGAGGCCGGCGCCGGCTGCGCGCGCAAGGACGGTACGGCGACCGACGCCACGCTCAACGCACAGACACGTCCCCAGTTTCGGCGACTCCACATGACCCGGTTTCCTCTCTCGGCACATTCTTTGGATGAGCCTTGAGACTAGGGGGCGGGCCGCAAACCCGCATCAGGACCAATCCCGAGCGGGTTTGTACCGAGCACTTGCAAGCTGATGTAACGGCGTCGAACGCAAGCGCGCGTCAAACGAAAAGGATCGCGAGATTGACGATCAGTGCCAGGGTCCACGCGAGGCTGCGCGCCGTGGCGAGGTTGGCCACGTACATCATGATGTAAAGCACCCGCAGCACGACAAACAGAAAGGCGAGAACGTCCAGGCGAACCTGTGAAGCGCCGAGCTGGTGCGCGATGATCACGGCGCCAATGAAGAACGGCAGCGCCTCGAAACTGTTGGCCTGCGCGGCGTTCGCGCGGGCCCGCCAGTCGCTCTGGCGCGCCAGCCATTCGCGCGGGTGCTGGTTGTCGAAACCACCATCGCGGCGCGGCTTGGAGAACGTGCCCGATTTGGCGAGCCACGCGCAGCCGATCGGCAACAGCGAAGCCACCACCACCGCCCAATACGCCACGGTCAATCCTGCCAGTTTCATGATGAAGCGCTTTCGAGAAGAAATGGCGCCGGTCAGCGCCGGTCCACCAGGGCATGGGCGATCGTGCCCAGGTCCACGTACTCCAGCTCGCTGCCTACCGGCACACCCCGGGCCAGGCGGGTCACCTGCACGTCCGTGCGGCCCTTGAGCGCCTGCGCGATCACGTGGGCCGTGGTCTCACCTTCGGCGGTGAAGTTCGTGGCCAGGATGACTTCCCGCACCTCGGGCTCCCCTTGTTCGGCCGGCGCGCTGATGCGGTCAAAGAGTTTCTGCAGACCGATGTCGCGCGGGCCCACGCCATCGAGCGGGCTGAGCTTGCCCATGAGCACGAAGAACAGGCCTTTGTAGGCACCGGTGCGCTCCATCGCTGCCTGATCGGCGGGTGTCTCCACCACGCAGAGCTGGCTGCGGTCGCGCCGGGGATCGCGGCAGGTGGGGCAGATGTCGTCTTCGGTGAAGGTGTGGCACAGGCTGCAGTGCTTCACCGAGCTGGCCGCGTGCTCCAGCGCGCGGGCAAGCTGCACGGCGCCGTCGCGGTCATGCTGCAGCAGATGGAAGGCCATGCGCTGTGCCGACTTCACCCCCACGCCAGGCAGGCGGCGCAGCGCCTGCACCAGCAGTTCGAGCGAGTGGTTTTCAGCCATCGATGAGCGAAGGAGCCCGCGCGATGGGGATCAGAACGGGAACTTCATGCCGCCCGGCAGGCCGGGCATGCCGGCCGTGAGCTTGCCCATTTTCTCGGCCGAGGTTTCTTCGGCCTTGCGCACCGCGGCGTTGAACGCGGCGGCCACGAGGTCTTCCAGCATGTCCTTGTCGTCGGCCAGCAGGCTGGGGTCGATGGTGACGCGCTTGACGTCGTGCTTGCAGGTCATAAGCACCTTCACCAGGCCCGCGCCCGATTCGCCCGTGACCTCGATGAAGGCCAGCTCGTCCTGGGCTTTCTTCAGGTTGTCCTGCATGGCCTGGGCCTGCTTCATGAGGCCGGCGAGTTGTCCTTTGTTGAACATGGTCTTCCTAACGTTCCGAGTGAAAAAAGAAAAGAGGCTCAGGCCGTGGTGATGGCCTTGAGGGTACCGGGCACGATTTTGCCGCCAAAGTCGCGCATCATGGTCTGGACAAAGGGGTCGTTCAGGATGTGCGCCTCAGCCTCGCGCTGGCGGCGCGCCGCTTCCGCTGCCACGCGGCGCGCGGGCGAGTCCGAAACGCTGCCAATCTCCACCGAGAGGCGCACCTCGTGGCCGATGGTCTTCAGCGCCGTGGCCAGGCGTTCGCGCGTATTGCCCTGGTTGAGCGAGCTGCGCTCCACGCGCAGCATCCACTGGTCCGTGTCGCGCGCGATCAGTTGCGATTGCAAGCCCAGCTCGCGCACCAGCGCGGTGATGGCTTCCGCGCGCACGAGCTGCATCACGGTCTCGAACCAGAAATCGCCTTCGACGCTGCCACCGGGCGCGGCGGGCAACACCGTTTGTGTGCCGTGTTCGTCGCGGGCCTGAGGCTGATCCGCCGGGCCGGGTTCACCGGCATCGCGCACCGGGATGCGCCATGACACGGGGTGGCGCCGGTTCGGCCTCTTCCCAGGGAGGGCCATCGTCCTCGGGCCAGGGCGCATCGTCCACCGGCTCGGCGGGCATCTGCGGCGCGGCGGCGGGTGCCGACACAGCCACCGCGGAGGGCTGCGGCGCCCTCACGGGCGCGGGTGGAGCGACGGCCGGCGGCGGGTTCACCACCGGCAAACGCACCATCGGCACCGGCGTGGGCGCCAACGCAGCCGCGGGTGCGGCCACCTCCGCAACAGGCGCTTCAGCCGTTTTCAGTGTTTTTTTTTCCGCCGCGGCGCTGACAGCGGCCGTGTTGGCGGGTTTGAAGGCCATCAGCCGCAGCAGCACCATGGTGAGCGCGGCGTACTCGTCGGGGGCCAGGCCCAGCTCGCCGCGCCCATGCAGGCACAGGCTGTAGAGCAGTTGCGTCTCGTCGGCCGGCAGGCTTTGCGCCAGCCGCGCGATCTGCGCTTCATCGGGGTCGTCCAGGCCTTCGGCCTGGGCGCGGTCGGGCACGGCCTGCAGCACGGCCATGCGCTGCAGCACGCCGGTCATCTCTTCCAGCGTCGACGCGGCGTTCAGGCCATTCACGCGCAGCGCGTCCACGGTATCGACCACCGTGGCGCCATCGGCGCGGGCCAGCGCATCGATCAGGCGCAGCACATAGGAGCGGTCCACCGCGCCCAACATCTGGCGCACCGTGGCCTCCTGCAACTGGCCGCCGCCAAAACGCAATCGCCTGGTCGGTGAGCGAAAGCGCGTCGCGCATGGAGCCGCGAGCGGCGCGCGACAGCAGGCGCAGCGCCTGCACCTCGGCAGGCACGTTTTCGGCTTGCAACACCTGTTGCAAATGCTCCAGCACGGTCTCGGGCGCCATGGGCCGCAGGTTGAACTGCAGGCAGCGCGACAGCACGGTCACCGGCACCTTCTGCGGATCCGTCGTGGCCAGCACGAACTTGAGGTACTCGGGCGGCTCTTCCAGCGTCTTCAACATGGCGTTGAACGCCGTGTTGGTCAGCATGTGCACCTCGTCGATCATGAAGACCTTGAAGCGCCCCTGCACCGGCTTGTAGACCGCCTGCTCCAGCAGGGCCTGAACTTCGTCCACGCCCCGGTTGGAAGCGGCATCGAGCTCGGTGTAATCGACGAAACGGCCACTGTCGATGTCGGTGCAGGCCTGGCACACGCCGCAAGGCTCGGCGGTGATGCCGCCCTGCCCGTCGGCACCCAGGCAGTTGAGTGACTTGGCCAGGATGCGCGAGACCGTGGTCTTGCCCACGCCACGTGTCCCGGTGAACAGGTAGGCGTGGTGCAGGCGCTGGGTCGTCAAGGCATTCGAGAGCGCTTGCACCACATGGCCCTGCCCCACCATTTCGGTGAAATTGCGCGGGCGGTATTTGCGGGCCAGGACGACATAGGACATGGCGACGATTCTAAGCGGCGGGGTATTGCAAGGTGATCCGACATCGACACACCCCATCGCCTACAATCGACCTCGACGGGCCTTCCCGCATGGTGAAGCGGCCAACCGGGTCAGGTGGGGAACCAAGCAGCCCTAACTGTGAATCCAGTGCCGGGGTCAAGGCTCGTCACCTTCTTCTCATCCCACCATGTCCGTGCGCGATCCCGCCTCCATTGCCAGCTGGCATGCCCACGTGTACTTTGGTACGGACACGCGCGATGCCGCCTGGGCTTTGCGCGAAGTCATCGCCGCCGAACTCGCCGCCCACGTGCAGATCGGGCGGTTCCACGAAAAACCGGTCGGGCCGCATCCGGCCTGGACCTACCAGGTGGCTTTCGATGCCCCCGAGTTCGCTCACGTGGTGAGCTGGCTCGCCCTGAACCACGCTGCGCTGGATGTGCTCATCCACCCCAACACCGGCGACGCGCTGAGCGATCACCGCGACGGCGCGCTGTGGCTGGGCAAGTCCTATCCCTTGAACCTGCAGGCCCTGGTGGACTGAACGGCCGGCGATGAACCCCTGGATCCTGCTCGGGCTGCGCAGTTGCCGCCGAAGTCGTCGGCACCTCCGCCCTGAAAGCCAGCGAGGGCTTCAGCAAGCTCTGGCCTTCGGCGATCGTCGTGGTGTCCTACGGCGCGGCGTTCTACCTGCTGTCGCTGACCCTGCGCACCATTCCCGTGGGCATCGCCTACGCCGTCTGGTCGGGCGTGGGCGTGGTGCTCATCGCATTGATCGGCTGGCTGGCGTTCGGCCAGAAGCTCGATGCCGCCGGCATGCTGGGCATGGGCCTGATCGTGGCGGGCGTCCTGGTGCTCAACCTGCTCTCGAAAAGCTCGGCCCACTGAATCAGGTGGCCAGCCAGCGGCGCACGCCCTCACCGGCCGCCACCCCACTGGCCAGGCAGGCCGTCAGCAGATAGCCCCCGGTGGGCGCTTCCCAGTCGAGCATTTCACCCGCACAGAACAGGCCCGGTCGCGACCGCACCATCAGGCCATCGTCCAGCCCCTCCCAGCGCACGCCACCGGCGCTGCTGATGGCTTCGTCGATGGGTCGCGCGGCGGCCAGCGTGATGGGCAAGGCCTTGAGCGCGGCGGCCAGTCGGGCGGGCTCGTGCATCGCGTCCTTGCTCAACATTTCATTGACGATGGCATCTTGATGCCCTCCAAGCCGAGCCGGCTCTTGAGGTGGCTCGAGAGGCTGCGCGAACCGCGCGGATGCGCCACCTGGGCCAGCACCTGTTCGGCCGTGCGGTCGGGCAGCAGGTCCAGTTCGAACGTGGCCCGGCCCTCGCGCGCGATCTGATCGCGCAACAGGCCCGACACGGCATAGATCAGGCTGCCTTCGACACCGGTGGCCGTGGCGACGAATTCGCCCTTGCGCTGAAAACCGTTCCCCAGGCTGTCCGTGAACCGCACGGCCACCGACTTGAAAGGCTGGCCCGCGAAACGCTCCAGGAAGAAAGGGCTCCAGCCGCCCGCCACGTCGAAGCCGCAGTTGCTGGGCTGCAGCGGCGCCACGTCAACGCCCTCGGCTTGCAGCCGGGGCACCCAGGCACCGTCGGAGCCCAGGCGCGCCCAGCTCGCGCCGCCCAGCGCAAGCACGGTGGCGCGGGACTGCACCCGCAGCGGCCCCTGCGGCGTGTCGAACACCAGGGCTGTGCCGTCCCAGCCCGTCCAGCGGTGGCGCATGTGGAAGCCCACCGGCGTGCCACCGGACTCGGGATGGCGCAGCCGGTGCAGCCAGGCCCGAAGCAGCGGCGCGGCCTTCATGTCGGTGGGAAAGACGCGCTGCGAGCTGCCCACGAACGTGCTGATGCCCAGGCCGGTGGCCCAGTCGCGCACGGCCTGCGGCCCGAAGGTCTCGAGCAGCGGGCGCAGGTGGTCTGCCTGCGCGCCGTAGCGGCCCACGAAGGCCGGCAGCGTTTCGGCGTGCGTGAGGTTCATGCCGCCCTTGCCCGCGAGCAGGAACTTGCGGCCCACCGAAGGCATGGCGTCGAACAGGTGCACGTTGAGGCCGGCGCGGCCCATGACTTCGGCGGCCATCAGGCCGGCGGGGCCGCCGCCGATGACAGCCACATCGACAGGCAGAAAAGAACTCGAATCGGTCATGAAGAACTTGATGCAGCGACCAGCTCGATGAGCCGGCCCTGAGCGTTGATGAAGGCGAGCCGCACGGCTTCACCCGGCCGGGCCTGCGCCATGGCCTGGCGGTAGCCCTCCATCTGCGCGAGCAGTTCGGGCTGGCGCTCGGGATGGGCAGCGCTCTTGTAGTCCAGCACCCACCAGTCGCCGCTGTCGCGGCGGCGCACCAGGCGGTCCAGCCGCAGCAGCTCCCCCTGGTGGAAAAGCTCGACCTCGTTGCCCCAGTGGTTGAGCGCCTCCGCGTCCCAGGCCCAGGCGGCCTCGCCGCTCACGATGCGTTGGGCCATGGCGAGCACATCGCGCGCCTGGGCCGGGTCGAGCGCGAACTCGCGCGCCACGGCCTGCGTGTGTTCGGGTGCCCAATCGAAACCCTGGGCCGGCGTGGGCCGCCATTCCAGCAGGCGGTGCAGCGCCAGGCCGATGCGGTTGGCGGTGTCGTCCACGGGCGGTGCGACTTCCGCATTCACCACGGAGGCGGTCTCCACAGTCAGAGGAGGCAAGCTCGGCAAGTGGAAGACCTGGGCTTGCACCGAAGGGGGGCCATCGGCATCGGCCGCGGGCAACGGTGCCTCCAGCGGCGCGGCCAGCGGCTGCAAGCGTGCGTACCAGGTGGTGGTGCCGCGCTTGTGCGGTTCGAAGCTGGAGATCACCAGCCGCGACTCGGCGCGCGTCAGGGCCACATAGAGGGCGTTGAGTTCCTCCAGCGAGCGCGCCTGCTGCTCCTGCTGTAAGGCGTCCACCGCGCAGTCGGGTGGCGATTTTTCGCTGGCCAGAAACACGAAGCGGCGCGGCAGCGGGTCTTCGCCCGGCCAGTCCACCAGCACGCCCATGCTCTCGGGCCGGGCGGAGCCGGAATCGGTGTCGAGCATGAGCACGGTGTGGGCTTCCAGGCCCTTGGCCCCGTGGATGGTGAGCAGGCGCACAGCGCCGGGCGTCTGCACCGCCGTGGCCTTGATGCCACCCGCCTTGAGCGCGCGCACGAAGCGGTACGGGGTGAGGAAGCGGCCGCCATCCTGCGCGAGCGACTGGGTCAGCAGGTCGCGCAGTTGGGCGAGCACGGCGGCGCGCTGGCTCGCGGGCACGGCTTGCGCGAAGCGCGCGAGCACGTCCCCATGGTCGTAGAGGGCGGACAGCGCATCGTGCGGCGGCAAGCTGAGCAGCCAACCCCGGTAGAGCGCGAGGCGCTGCGCGGTGTCCTGGAACTGCGCAGCCTGCGCCGGGGTGGAGGCGGCCGCCGCTTGTTCATCGGAGGGCAAGGCGCCGAAACGCTGCAGCACCTCCCACCACGAAGGCCGAGGGGTTGGTGAGCTCGCGCCATCGGTGCGCGGCGGCGTCCAGCGCTGGCGCAGGCGCGCGAGCTGGGCCAGGTCGTCGTCGCTCCAGCCACACAGCGGCGACTTGAGGGCCCGCGCCAGGCTCAGGTCGTGCCGGGTCGAGACCAGGGCGTCCAGCAACGCCACCACGTCCTGCACCGCGGGCGCTTCGCCGAGCTCCAACTTTTCGGGTTGTTCGCTGGCCAGGCCGCGGTCGAGCAGCGCCTCGTGCATCCGGGCCAGGCGCTCGCGGCGGCGCGACAGCACCATGATGTCGTCGGGCAGCAGGCGCCCGTCGGCCACCTCGGTGGCGATCCAGTCGGCGGCCTGCCCGGCTTCCAGCGCGGCCAGGCTGTCTTCGGGCAGCACGCGCGGCGTGGTCAGGCTGTCGCGCCACACGGGCTCGCCATCGTTCCCCGATTGGCTTCGCTCCAGCAGGCTGCGTGGCAGCTGCGGCAGACACAACACCTCGCCTTGCGCGGTGCTTTCGGTGGTGTGGGGACGGTAGTCGCTGCCGTATTCGCCGGCCTGCACCGCCGCCCCCATGGCGGCGTTGAGCGCGTCCACCACCGCAGGCGCACAGCGGCGCGTGTGATCGCAACTGAGCAGCGCACCGGCCAGGCCTTGCACCACGAAGGCCTGCGCCGCCTTGAACACCTGCGGCTCGGCACGGCGAAAGCGGTAGATCGATTGCTTGGGGTCGCCGACCAGGAACACGCAGGGCGCCTCGCCCGGGCCTGCGCCCGCATAGGCCGAGAGCCAGCCGTAGAGGGCCTGCCATTGCAGCGGGTTGGTGTCCTGGAATTCGTCGATCAGCACGTGGCGCACGCGCGCGTCCAGCCGCTGCTGGAGCCAACCCGAGAGCTCGGCATCGCCCAGCAGGCGACGCGCCGCACCCTCCACGTCGTTCATGTCGACCCAGCCGCGTTCGCGCTTGAAAGCGGCAAAGCTCATGAGCAACACGCGGGCCAGGCGCGAGAGGCGCTGGTGGTGCAACCAGGCGCGGTGCTGGCGCATGGCTTCGAGCGTTCGCAGCGCCAGTTGCTGCGCGGCGCGCACGGCCTCGATGCCGGTGAGCTTGTCGCTGAACTTGCGCGGCTCGTCCTTCTGCGTGAGCAAGGCCGTGAGCACCCCCGTGCCATCGGCCTGGCCCAGCGCCTGCTCCAGCTCGACGCCCTTGGCGGAGAAGGTCGGCGCGCTCGCGCGCCCCAGGGCGTGAGCGGCTTCGCGCAGCAGCGTGACGGCGCGGGCGTCCTGCACCAGCCATTGCGCCGGCTCGTCGAAACCCGCGAACTCCGGGTAGCGCTGCGCCATCGGCTCGACCGATGCCTCGACCACACCCGCCGCATCGGCCAGCGCGAACTCCACGCGCTTGTCGAGGGTCTTCTTCAGCGCCACCAGTGTCTGGTGGCGGCCATGTTCGGCCACGCTGGCCATGAAGTCCTCTCGCTCGACGGGACTGGCGGCGAGCGCCGCGTAGAAACGCGGCCAGACCTGGGCCACCGCGCGCGCGTCGTCTTCGAGCAACTCGTACTGCACCGGCAACTGCAGTTCCTGCAGCACCGACAGCGGTGCTCCGCGCAGCAACGCGGCGAACCAGCTGTGGAAGGTGCGCACCTGAACGGGACGACCGATGGCGGTGACGCGCGCATGCAGGCCTCGGGCCTCGGGCACGCGCCGCCGGGCATCGGTCTCGCTCAGACCACGCGCGCGCAACTCATTGGCCAAGGCGTCGTCGGCCAGCGTGGCCCAACGGCGCAGCTCGGCGTTGAGCCGGTCGCGCATTTCACCGGCCGCCTTCTTGGTGAAAGTGATCGCGAGGATGTCCTGCGGCGCACAGCCGTCGAGCATCGCGCGCAGGATGCGCGAGACCAGCATCCAGGTCTTGCCCGCGCCGGCACAGGCTTCCACGGCAATGCTGCGCGCGGGATCGCAGGCCAGCGCATAGAAGGCTTCGCGCGCGGCGGGCGCGCCGTTGATGCGGTAGGCGGGTGCCGTCATGCGGGCGTCCAGAAATCTTTGCGGCACAGGCCCCGTGCGGCGCAGAAGTCGCACACGCGGCCTTCGCCGAGCGCCGGCATGGGCTGGCCGGCGGCCACGCGCGCCATGTCGTGTGCAAGGCCGGCCTGCAGGTGCTCACGCGCCATCAGCACGTCCGGTTGCTCCACGAGCCAGGTGGGGCCGTCCTTGCCACCGTCGCCGCGTTTGTCGGTGATGCTGAGGTAGGCGGCGCGCAGGTTGTCGTCGGGCAGCAGGGCCGCGTAGAAGGCCAGCTGGGTGTCTTCCAGTGGCTCTTTCACGCGGTCGTGGGTCTTGCTGCGGCTTTCGGTCTTGTAGTCGATCACGAAGGGAATCGGTCCTTCGGGGCTGTGCTGCGCATCGATGCGGTCCAGCTTGCCGTAGAGCTTCCAGGGCCCTGCGTTCGCGACGCGTTCGGCCTCGGCCTGGACGAAGCGCGGGCCCGGCCGGTCGTCGGTGGCTTCGAAACCGGCCAGCCAGTCCAGATAGCCCTCGCGCAGCGCGGGCCACACCGCCTGGTAAGGCAGGAAACCGGCCCCACCCTCGCCCGCGTTCAAGCCCATGGCGGTGGCGGTCTCGTCGGCCAGCCGGTCAAGCCAGGCCTGGTCCACGTCGCGTCCCGGGCGGGCGTCGCCGCGCTGCTCATGGAAGGCGCGCAACACCGCGTGCAACCAGTTGCCCATGTCGCGCTGATCCGGCTCGGCTTCGAGCTCGGCGGCCTCGACCAGGCGCAGCTGGCGCAGCGCGAAGAAACGGTAGGGGCAATCGCGCAAGTCCTGGTAGGCGCTGGCCGAGAGCGACTCGGGCAACACATCGCTGGCGGAAGGCGTGGGCCTCGGTTGGGTCGCTGGCGTGAGCGGGCGCAGGTCACGTGGATCCACCCCTGGTTGCACCGGCAACGCCTGTACCCAGGCACTCGGCAGCACGGCCTCGCCGCGCTCCTGCGTGCGCCACAGCAGATCCAGATGCGGCAAGGCGAGCGTGGCCCGCCAGGCACTGGCCGAGGCCTGGGCCAAGGCCTCGCGGGACGACAGGCCCAGCAACTCGCGCTGCGCCGTCGTCCAGTCGCCGGGTGGCTCTGGGCTGGGACTCAGGTGCGTCTCGTCGCAACCCGGCACCACGGTGGCGGCGAAAGGCCGCCCCAGCAGCTGCGCCATGGGCAGAACCACCACGGCCGCGTCGCCCGCGCTGCGGGGCATGAAGCTCGCCCCCTCCAGCACATCGCGCACCCAGGCGGTGAAGGCGCTGAGGGACAGGCGCGCACCACCGCGCGTGGACCCTTCCACCGCCTGGGTCACGCCGGCCAGCTCCATGGCCGCGCCTTCGCCCAGACGCAAGGTCTGCACCAGTTGTTGTCCGGCGGGATCGCTCTCGAACGAGGTCCACAGGCCACAGGCCTTGAGCGCCGCGGCCAGGTCGCCCAGCCACATCGTCAAGGGTCTTCCCACCTGCAAGCCCTCGAGCCAGGCGGGCAGGCCTTCGGGAATCACCGCGGCAAGCCGCTCGTGCTGCAGCGCTGCCTTCCAGCGCGACACACCCGCTTCGCGCGCGAGCTGTTCCAGTTGCTGCACCTGCGCCTCGGGCCAGGCCTTGGCCTGCTTGAGCAGGTCCAGCACATCGTCCATCGAGGCGCGCGCATCGACCGCGCGCAGCACGCTCATGAGTTGTGCGGCCGCGTGGGTGGTGGAGAGCTTCCAACCGGTCTCGTCGCGCACCGACACACCCACACGGTGCAGCATGGCGCTGACGCGCCGGGTGAGCAGTCGGTCGTTCGCGACCAGCGCCACCGGCACGTGTCCGTGGTTGACCTGCGCGATCACACAGGCCGCGGCGCGCTGGGCTTCGTCTTCCGCGTCGCCGCAGGCGTGCAGACCCGGCACACCGCTGGCGCCATCGTCCATTTCGCCGAGCGACAACACCAGCGATTGTTCACCCCAACGCGCGGCCAAGGCCATGGCCAACGGGTCTTCCTGAAAGCCCTGCAGCACCACCAACAGATCGGCGTGGACGCCGGGCTGCGCCATCGGTGCCCACAGCACATCGGTGGCATAGGCGGAGGCGCTCACCCAGGTCAGCGCCAGCGTGGCGAACAGCCCCTCCCAGTACAACGAGGAAGCGGCGGGCGCCAGCGACGCGCGCAGCGGTTCAGCCCAGGCCAGCCTTTCCTCGGGCGGCAACGCGGCGGCCAAAGGGGCCAGCTGTCGCGCGGCCTCCACGAGGCGGCCCACCATGATGGCGCGCAAGGCGGCATCGGCACGCGCGGGTGCCACGCGTTCGATCAGGGCCGCGGCCATCAGGCTGTCGCGTGCCATGTCCATGCTCAGATCGCCCGGACCCGGCAGGAAGGGCCGCAGGCTGGCGGCCCAGTTGCGGCTGGATTCGAAACGCGGGGCAAACCCGCTCGGGTGCGACGCCGCCCAGGCCTTGCGCCCGGCGTCCATCAATTGGGCATAGGGCACCAGCACCACCACACGGCTGGCGGGCACGGCACGGTCCTGCATGGCCTGATCGATGTGCGCGATCCAGCGCGCCCATTGGCGCATCGATGGATGGCCCTCTCCCGCGGCCGGCGAACCGGCCTCTCGGATCGAGCTTACAGGCGTCATGGAAATGGGTGTTTCTGTCACAATGATGCGGACCGTGCGCTCAGAGGGTGTGAGAACACCTTGAACTGCTGGCATGTGACCCAAACTGTAACCCCTCCCCGTTCAACGACTTTTAGGATGAATCATCGCCAGCGACCTGATCAAACACGTTTCCGATGCCAGCTTCCAGGCTGATGTGCTGGAGGCCGGAGCGCCGGTGCTGGTGGACTTCTGGGCCGAATGGTGCGGCCCTTGCAAGATGATTGCGCCGATCCTCGATGAAGTGGCCGGCTCGTACAACGGCAAGCTCAAGATCGCCAAGCTCAACGTGGACGACAACCGCGACGTGCCCGCCAAGTTCGGCATCCGCGGCATCCCCACGCTGATGCTGTTCAAGGATGGCCAGCTGGCCGCCACCAAGGTCGGCGCCGTGAGCAAGGCGCAGCTCACCGCCTTCATCGACCAGCAACTGGCCTGATGCCTTGCTGAAGGGTGCCCGGGTGCAACGCCCGGGCACGGTTTCCCCGGCCCCCTATTTCCTGTCATAATTTGCTTCAGCGGGCCTGACAGACGCCCGCCCTTCTTTCCGCGCACCGTCCGCCATCCGGACGCCGGCGCCCCCTCCCCCGGTTTTGACTCAACTCCCTTTCGGAGTGAATTCCATGCACCTTAACGAACTCAAGGCACTGCACGTGTCTGAAGTCCTCAAGCAGGCCGAAGCGCTTGAGATCGAAAACCCTGGCCGCATGCGCAAGCAGGAGCTGATGTTCGCCATCATCAAGAAGCGCGCCAAGGGCGGTGAACTGGTGTATGCGGACGGCGTGCTGGAAGTGCTGCCCGACGGTTTCGGCTTCCTGCGGGCCCCGGACACCAGCTACACGGCGAGCACCGACGACATCTACATCTCGCCCAGCCAGATCCGCCGCTTCAACCTGCACACCGGCGACATGATCGAGGGCGAGGTGCGCATCCCCAAGGACGGCGAACGCTACTTCGCCCTCAACAAGCTCGACAAGATCAACAGCCTGCCCCCCGAGGACAACAAGCACAAGATCATGTTCGAGAACCTGACGCCCCTGTTCCCCAAGGAACAGATGCGACTGGAACGCGACATCAAGAGCGAAGAGAACATCACCGGCCGCGTGATCGACATCATCGCCCCCATCGGCCGCGGCCAGCGCGCGCTGATCGTGGCGCCGCCCAAGAGCGGCAAGACGGTGATGATGCAGCACCTGTGCCACGCCATCACGGCCAACCACCCCGAGGTGGTGCTCATGGTGCTGCTGGTCGACGAGCGCCCCGAGGAAGTGACCGAGATGCAGCGCACCGTGCGCGGCGAGGTCATTGCCTCCACGTTCGACGAACCGGCGGCCCGCCACGTGCACGTGGCCGAGATGGTGATCGAGCGCGCCAAGCGCCTGGTGGAGCTGGGCAAGGACGTCGTGATCATGCTCGACTCCATCACCCGCCTGGCCCGTGCCTACAACAACGTGCTGCCCTCCAGCGGCAAGGTGCTCACCGGCGGCGTGGACGCCAACGCCCTGCAGCGGCCTAAGCGCTTCTTCGGCGCGGCCCGCAAGATCGAAGAAGGTGGTTCGCTGACCATCATCGCCACGGCCCTGGTCGACACCGGCAGCCGGATGGACGAAGTGATCTTTGAAGAATTCAAGGGCACCGGCAACTGCGAAATCCACCTGGACCGCCGCCTGTACGAAAAACGCGTGTTCCCCTCGATCCAGCTCAACCGCAGCGGCACGCGCCGCGAGGAATTGCTGCTTCAGCCCGAAATTCTGCAAAAAACCCGCATCCTGCGTCAATTCATGTACAACATGGACGAAATCGAGGCGATGGAGATGGTGCTCAAGAGCATGAAATCGACCAAGAACAACTCCGAATTCTTCGACATGATGCGTCGGGGCGGTTAAGGCTATAATCCAAGGCTTTGCTAATTGCGGCAAGTACAACGAAACGGTTTCGTTGCGGCTGCGGCACCTGAACTGAAAGAAACGCCATGAAAGACGGTATCCACCCCAACTACCGCGAAGTCTGCTTCCAGGACCTCTCCAACGGTTTCAAATTCGTGACCCGCTCCTGCGCGAACACGAAAGAGACCATCAAGATGGAAGACGGCCGCGAGCTGCCGCTGTACAAGCTGGACACCTCCAGCGAATCGCACCCCTTCTACACCGGCACGCAAAAAAGCGTGGACAACATGGGTGGCCGCGTCGAGCGCTTCCGCAACCGTTACGCCAAGACCGCCAAGTAAGCGGCGTGTGCCCGGGCTTTTCCCGGGTGTCCGCACCTTGCTCAGAAAAGCAGCCCGATCCGGCTGCTTTTTTTTCGCCCCTGTATATTCGCCGCAGTGAACCAGCCCACCCCCGCCATCGTCACCCAGTCGGCCGTGCGCCGTCTGCCGCGGCTCGCGCTCATTCTGTTCTGCGTGGCCTATGTGCTGCCCGGTTTCCTCGGCCGCGAGCCCTGGAAGAACGCCGACGTATCCGCATTTGGCGTGATGCTGGAAATGGCCGCCGGCCACAGCGGCTGGTGGAGTCCCCAGGTGCTGGGTCTGGCGGTCGAAGAAGCCGGTCCCCTGCCCTACTGGCTGGGCGCGGCCTTCATCCGGCTGCTGCCCTTCGTCTCACCCGATTTCGCGGTCCGCATCCCGTTTGCCTTGCTGCTGGCCCTCACGTTGATCTGCACCTGGTACACGGTGTACCACCTGGCACGCCAACCCGCCGCGCAACCGGTGGCCTTCGCCTTCGGTGGCGAAGCACAACCCACCGACTACGCGCGCGCCTTGGCCGATGCAGGCCTGCTGGCACTCATGGCCTGCCTCGGCCTGGCCCAGCTTTCGCACGAAACCACGCCCGACCTGGCTCGCCTGGCCTGGGTGTCGCTGCTGCTGTTCGCCGCGTCGCGGCTCGCGCACGCGGGCAGCCGCCGGCCGCTGCGCAGCGTGTTCGCCTGGGGGGTCGCGGTGCTCGGGCTGGTCTTCAGCGGTGCTCCCTGGATCGCCGTGCTGCTGGCCAGTGGATTGCTCCTGATCCTGTGGCTCTCGCGCCGCGCGCCCCTCTCATCCGTTCCGCAGACCGATTGGTTGCTGGAGACGCCTGCCTCGGGGCGCGACCCGTTGCTGTCGGCTGCGCTGTTGCTGGTGGTGGTGTTCGCTGTGGCGATTTACCTCGGTCAAGTGCCCGCCCCTGCCCTGCAAACGCCTTGGGCCGAAGTGCAGTGGCGCAGCTGGGGCAAGCTGCTGGTGTGGTTCACCTGGCCCGCCTGGCCGCTCGTGCTCTGGACCTTGTGGCGCTGGCGCCATCAGTTGCTGCGGCCCCATGTGGCGCTGCCGCTGTGGGCGGCGCTGGTGAGCGTCGCGGACAGCGCGCTGTCGGACGAACGCGACCGCGCCCTGCTGCTGGGCCTTCCTGCGCTGGCTTCGCTGGCCGCCTTCGCCCTGCCCACCCTGCGCCGCAGCGTGGCCGCGCTGGTGGACTGGTTCACGCTGGTGTTCTTCTCGGGCTGTGCGCTGGTGATCTGGGTGATCTGGCTGGCCATGCAGACCGGCGTTCCCGCCAAGCCCGCCGCCAACGTCGCCCGCCTGGCGCCCGGGTTCGTGCCCGAGTTCTCCTTCCTGCTTTTCGCCGCCGGTGCGATCGCGACGGCCGCCTGGCTCTGGCTCGTGGCCTGGCGCGTCGGCCGTCACCGCCAGGCGCTGTGGAAGAGCCTGGTGCTGCCCGCGGCCGGCAGCACGTTGTGCTGGCTGTTGTTGATGACGCTCTGGCTGCCTCTGCTGGATTTCGGCCGCAGCTACGGCCCGATCTCGCGGAGCATCGCGCGCCTGGTCTCGCCCCAGAGTTGTGTGCTGGTCGATGGCCTGAGTCAGGCGCAGATCGCGGCCTTGCAGTACCACGGCCGCCTGGAGTTGGTGCGCACAGGTGCCTCGGATGAAAACCGGTGCCGCAGCCTGGTGGTGGATCCCGAGAACCAACGCTCACTGGACCAGCGCGTCGACCTCACACAATGGGCTTTCAAGGCCACGGTGCGTCGGCTGACCGACAACAAGGAAAGCCTGCTGGTCTACCAGCGCGTCAGCCGCTGACGCGCTCGCGCACCCGCGAAGGGGGCAAGGCAATCGCGAAAGTCGAGCCTTCACCCAGGACACTCTGCACCTCGATGTGGCCGCCATGGCGCTGCGCCACGTGCTTGACGATGGCCAGCCCCAGGCCGGTGCCGCCGGTTTCCCTCGAACGGCTGCGGTCCACACGGTAGAAGCGCTCGGTCAGGCGCGGCAGGTGTTCTGCGGCCACGCCCGGCCCCGTGTCGTTGACGAAGAACTCCACCCAACCGTCTGCACGCCGCCGCCAGCCCGAGCGGATGCGTCCGCCGCCCGGCGTGTAGCGCACCGCATTGCTCATCAGGTTCGACATCGCGCTCAGCAACTCCGTGCGGGCACCCGAGACCCAGAGATCGGGGCCATCCAACGGTTCGATGTCGTGCGGCGTGGCGGCAATCGCGTGCGTCAGCCCCCTCGCCTCGGCCACCACGTGGTTCAGCAGCTCGTCGGCATCGATCCACTCGCCCGGCCCGGGTGCGGGACTGCCTTCGAGCCGGGAGAGGGTCAGCAAATCGCTCACCAGGGTCTGCATGCGGTGGGCCTGCTGGCTCATGAGATCGAGGTAACGCGTGCGGTCCGCCTCTTCCAGCGGGATGCTCTGCATGGTCTCCACGAAGCCGCTGAGCACCGTGAGCGGCGTGCGGATCTCGTGCGACACGTTCGCCACGAAGTCGCGCCGCATCGTCTCGGCCAGCTGCACGGCGGTCACATCGCGCGTGATCATCAGCTTGCGCTTCTTGCCATAGGGGTGGATCTGCAGCGAAATCTTGGTGGGCTGCGACGGCCGTGGGCCAGGCCCGTCGATCTGGATCTCGTGGCCGAAATCGCCCCCCGCCAAGTAAGCGGTGAAGGCCGGGTTGCGCACCAGATTCCTCACGTACTGCCCGAGATCGCGCTGGGGGTCGAAGCCGAGGTGGTTGGCGGCGGTGAGGTTGGACCACTCGATGCGTCCGGAAGAATCGAGCAGCACCACGCCATTGGGCGAAGCCTGGATGGCGGCCAGGAAATCTTCCAGGCGCGCGTCGCTGCTCTGCGCCTTTTTCTCCAGCTTCTTGATGACCTTGCGGCAGCGCTCCACGAGCTCGCCCCATGCGCCGCTGAGATTGGGGGCCCGGGTCGCCTCGCCCTTGTTGAGCCAGCGCATCACGCGCCGTGCCCTCAGGCCATCCACGAAAGACCACACCAGAGCGCCCACGAGGCCGCCAGCGAAGGTGATACCGGGCGACTCATGGGCCCAGCCCCAGACCGCTCCCAGGGCGACCAGGAGCAGCAATTCAATGGCACGACGGGTCATGCGGCCGGGATCGGGGCGCCTTGAGCCGGTTTTCCGGTGTGATTCATCGCCGTGAGGCGGTAGCCCGCGCCGCGCACCGTTTCCACCATGCCGGACGCTTCACCCAATGACTCTCTCAATCGCTTGACGTGCACGTCCACGGTACGCTCCTCGATGAACACATGGTCTCCCCAGACCTTGTCGAGCAGCGTACCACGGGTGTGCACCCGCTCGGCGTGTTTCATCAGATAGTGCAGCAGCTTGAATTCCGTGGGCCCGACCTTGAGTTCCACACCCCGGAAGGTCACGCGGTAGGTGGCGGCATCCAGCGCCAGTTCACCCACCTGCACCGAGTCGTTCACGATCTCGGGGGCCCGGCGGCGCAGCACGGCGCGGATGCGCGCGAGCAGCTCCTGGGTGGAGAAGGGCTTGGTGATGTAGTCATCGGCACCGGCATCCAGGCCCTGCACCTTGTCGCTCTCGTCGCTGCGCGCGGTGAGCATGAGGATGGGCACGGTCTTGGTGCGTTCGTTCTTGCGCCACTGGCGCGCCAGCACGGCGCCGCTTTCGCCAGGCAACATCCAGTCGAGCAGGATCACGTCGGGCAGCACCGCATCCACCTCGCGCTGGGCAGCGGCGCCATCGAACACCACAGTGGGCGCGAACCCGTTGTGGCGCAGGTTGACCGCGATCAGTTCGGCGATGGAGGGTTCGTCCTCGACCACGAGAACGCGTGGCAGCTTTCTCATCCGACCACCGACTCCACGGCCGACATGGGCACGTGCCGCACGTCTTCACCCTTGACGATGAAGATGATCTGTTCCGCGATGTTCTTGGCATGGTCGCCCACACGCTCGATCGACTTGGCCAGGAACAGCAGATCCAGGCTGGGCGAGATGGTGCGGGGGTCTTCCATCATGTAGGTGATGAGCTTGCGCAGGAAGCCGTTGTACTCGTGGTCGATCGCGTCGTCGCCCTTGATGATGGCCACCGCCATGGCGGTGTCGAGGCGCGCGAACGAATCGAGCGACTTGCGCAGCAGCGCGGCGGCCAGGTCGGCGGCCATGCGCAGCTCCGAGCTTGGCAGGTTGCGCGGCGAGCCATTCTGGATGATGGACTTGACCATGCGGGCGATGCGGGCCACCTCGTCACCGGCACGCTCCAGGTTCTGCGTGGTGCGGGAAATGGCGATCAGGAAACGCAGGTCGCGGGCGGTGGGCTGGCGACGGCCGATGGTGGAGATGATCTCGTGATCGATCTGCACTTCCATCTGGTTGATGCGGTTTTCGTTCTCCATCACCTGCTCGGCCGATTCCAGGCTCATGTGGATCAGCGCATAGACCGCCTGGTGCAGCTGGGACTCGACCAGGCCGCCCATTTCGAGCACGTGCGTGGAAATGGAGTTCAGCTCGGCGTCGAACTGGCTGGAGATGTGTTTGTCGGTCATGTAGGGCCTCCTTGGGTCGCTGAATGAGCGGGCTCAGCCGAAACGGCCCGTGATGTAGTCTTCCGTCTCCGTCTTGTTCGGCTTGAAGAAGATCTGCTCGGTCGAACCGAATTCGATCAGCTCGCCCAGGTACATGTAGGCGGTGTAATCGCTGCAGCGGGCAGCCTGCTGCATGTTGTGCGTGACGATGGCGATGGTGTAGTCCTGCTTGAGCTCGTGCACCAATTCTTCCACCTTGCCGGTGGAGATCGGATCCAGCGCGGACGTGGGTTCGTCGAGCAGCAGCACCGAGGGCTTCACGGCCACGCTGCGCGCGATGCACAGGCGTTGCTGCTGGCCGCCGGAGAGCGACAGGCCGCTCTGGTTGAGCTTGTCCTTGACCTCGTTCCAAAGGGCCGCCTTGGACAGCGCCCATTCCACCCGATCGTCCATCTCGCCGCGGCTGAGATCTTCGTACAGCTTCACGCCGAAGGCGATGTTGTCGTAGATCGACATCGGGAACGGCGTGGGCTTCTGGAACACCATGCCGATGCGCGCGCGCAGCAGGTTGATGTCCTGCTTGGAGTCCAGGATGTTCTGGCCGTAGAAATTGATTTCGCCCTCGGCGCGCTGGCCGGGGTACAGGCTGTACATGCGGTTGAGCGTGCGCAGCAGCGTGGACTTGCCGCAACCCGAGGGGCCGATGAAGGCGGTGACCTTGCGCTCCTCGATGTTCATGTTGACGTTCTTCAGGCCCTGGAACTTGCCGTAGAAGAAGTTCAGGTTGCGCAGCTCCAGCGCATTCTTGGCGGTGGCCGTGGCGGCCGAGGCAGTGGCGGTGTTGGGCATGGTCGGTTCCGTGTCGGGTATTCGGTTGTGCGGGGACGGGGCTCAGCCCGCCTTCTTTTCGCGCAGGAAGACCCGCGCCACGATGTTGAGGGCCAGCACCGAGAGGGTGATCAGCAACGCGCCCCCCCAGGCCAGTCGAATCCAGTTGTCGTAAGGGCTCAGGGCGAACTGGAAGATCACCACTGGCAGGTCGGCCATGGGCGCACCCATATCGGTGCTGAAGAACTGGTTGTTCAGGGCGGTGAACAGCAGCGGCGCGGTTTCGCCGCTGATGCGGGCCACGGCCAGCAACAAACCGGTCATCACGCCGCTCTTGGCCGCGCGCAGCGTCACCAGCGTGCGCACTTTCCAGCGCGGCGCGCCCAGGGCGAAAGCCGCTTCGCGCAGGCTGCCCGGCACCAGGCGCAGCATGTTCTCGGTGGTGCGAACCACCACAGGCACCGCGATCAGCGACAGCGCCAGGCTGCCGGCCCAGCCGGAGAAGTTGCCCAGCGTGCGCACGGCGATGGCGTACACGAACAAGCCCAGCACGATGGAAGGGGCCGACAGCATGATGTCGGTCACGAAACGCGTGAGCTCGGCGGTCTTGCTGGTATCGCCGTACTCGGCCAGGTACACGCCGGCAAAGATGCCGATGGGCGTGGAAACCAGCACCGAGAAGCCCACCATCATCAGGCTGCCGACGATGGCGTTGGCCAGGCCGCCGCCATCCGTGCCCGGCGCCGGCGTGGACTGGGTGAACATGTTCCAGTCCAGCGCGGCCAGGCCGTTGCTGAACAGCACGCTGAGGATCCAGAGCAGCACGAACAGGCCCAGCACCATGGCGCCCATGGACAGGGTCAGGCCGATGGCATTGGCGCGCTGGCGGCGCTTGTAGAGGCGGTGGTTGAATTCCATGGTGTGGTGTCTCAGAGACCTTTGGCCTTTTCAGCGCGCAGCAGCATGATCTTGGCAGCTGACAGCACGATGAAGGTGATGACGAAGAGCAGGAAACCGAGGGCGAACAGGGTAGAGAGGTGGAAGTCGGCCGCTTCACCGAACTCGTTGGCCAGCGTCGAGGCGATCGAGGTGCCGGGCGAGAACAGCGAAGTCGGTAGGCGGTTGGCGTTGCCGATCACGAAGGTCACGGCCATGGTCTCCCCCAGTGCGCGGCCCAGGCCCAGCATGATCCCGCCGATCACGCCTTTTTGCGTGTAGGGCAGCACCACGCGGCGCACCACCTCCCAGGTCGTGCAACCCAGGCCATAGGCCGATTCACGCAGGATGGGCGGCACGATCTCGAACACGTCGCGCATCACCGCGGCAATGAAGGGCAGCACCATGAAGGCCAGCACGATGCCGGCGGCCAGGATGCCGATGCCGTTGGTGGCACCACCGAACAGGGGCCCGATCAGCGGCATCGAGCCCAGCAGGCCTTGCATGCCGGGCTGCACGTAGTCGGCGAACAGGGGTGCGAAGACGAACAGACCGAACATGCCGTAGATGATGGACGGCACGGCCGCCAGCAGCTCAACGGCCGTGCCCAGGGGGCGGCGCAGCCAGACGGGGCAGTTTTCGGTCAGGAAAAGCGCGATGCCGAAGGCCAGGGGAACGGCAATCAGCAAGGCGATGCCGGCGCTGGCCAGCGTGCCCACGATGGCGATCGCGGCGCCGAACTCCTCGTTGACGACGTCCCATTCGACACGCCAGACGAAACCCAGGCCGAACTTCTGGAAAGCCGGCCAGGCATTGACAAACAGGGAAATGATGATGCCCATCAGGGCCACCAGCACCAGCAGCGAGAAGCCCTGGGTGACCCGGTGAAAGAAGATGTCTTCGATGCGTTGCCGTTTGGCAATCGACACCATGCTGGGGTTGCCGGACGCTGCCGGCGCAGATTTCGAACTCATGGTTGTTCCCACGCTCATGTTGACTCCGTATTGTGATCCTGAGAACAACGGGATCCGCCGGCCAGCCCTTTCCAGCCGGCGGATGTCATCGGACAAGTCGGTTGCTGATTACTTCTGGATCTGCGACCAGACCTTGGAACGGATCTCGTTCGTCAGGCTGTCGGGCAGGGCCACGTAGTCCAGGTCGGCGGCCATCTGCTTGCCGCTCTTGAAGGACCAGTCGAAGAACTTCAGCACTTCGGCGGACTGGGCCTTGTCGGTCGGCTGCTTGTACATCAGGATGAACGAGGCGGTGCTGATGGGCCAGCTGTCGGCGCCCTTGGCATCGACCATGGACACGCCCATGCCCGGCACGCTGAACCAGTTCACGCCAGCAGCCGCGGCGGCGAACGACTTGTCGTCCGGGCTCACGTACTTGCCGTCCTTGTTCTGCAGTTGCAGGAAAGGCATGTTGTTCTTCTTGGTGTACGCGTATTCCACGTAACCCAGCGAACCCTTCACACGGGTCACGTTGGCGGCCACGCCTTCGTTGCCCTTGCCGCCGACGGAGGAAGCGGCCGGCCATTTCACGGCGGCGCCCTTGCCCACCTTGTCGGCCCAGTCCTTGCTGACGGTGGACAGGTAGTCGGTGAAGTTGAAGGTGGTGCCCGAGCCGTCCGAGCGGTGGATGACGGTGATGGCCTGGTCAGGCAGCGCTTTGCCGGGGTTCAGGGCGGCCAGCTTGGGGTCGTTCCACTTGGTGATGGTGCCCAGGAACATGTCGGCCAGCACGGGGCCGGTCACGCGCAGTTCGCCCGGCTTGAAGCCTTCGAGGTTGATCACGGGCACCGTGCCACCAATGATGGCGGGGAATTGCACCATGCCGTCTTTGTCGAGGTCTTCACCGGAGACAGGGGCATCGGTAGCACCAAAGGCCACAGTTTTGGCCTTGATCTGGCGGATGCCACCCGAAGAACCGATGGACTGGTAGTTCAGGCCAACGTTGGTTTCCTTCTTGTAGGCCTCAGCCCACTTGCCATAGATCGGGTAGGGGAAAGAAGCGCCTGCGCCGGTGATGTCGGCGGCCAGTGCGGAACCCATGCCAGCGGTCGCCATGGCGGCTGCGGCCACGGTCTTGAGGAAAATTCGTTTGTTGATCATGAAGTGACTCCTAGCGGTTGGGGATTCAGAACAAGGAGGACTTTAGGCAGGCAATATGACATCCATGTGACATCGAACGCTTGTCACACAACAGGCGATCATTCCTGAGACCACCGACAGGCGGCGCTTCACGGCCATGCGTCACAATCCGGGTTTTCCCGCTCAATCCAGCCCCTGGGGCCACCCCTCGGCCCCGCGCCGTCGTCTCGCATGCAAAACGGAACCCTCCTCGCCGCCATCGACCTCGGCTCCAACAGTTTCCGGCTGGAGATCGGCCGTTACCACTCGGGCCACATCGAGCGCATCGAATACCTGAAGGAAACCGTGCGCCAGGGCACCGGGCTGGACGAGGAAAAGAACCTCAGCCAGGCCGCCATGGAGCGCGGCTGGGAGTGCCTGGCACGGTTCGCCGAGCGGCTGCACGGCTTCAAGAAACAGCAGGTCCGGGCCGTCGCGACTCAGACCCTGCGCGAAGCGAAAAACCGCGACGAGTTCCTGCGCAACGCCCAGGCCATCCTGGGGTTCTCGATCGACGTGGTGTCGGGCCATGAAGAAGCCCGCCTGATCTACCAGGGCGTGTCCCGCCTGCTGCCCCACTCGGACGAAAAGCGCCTGGTGGTGGACATCGGCGGGCGCTCGACCGAGATGATCCTGGGCCAGGGCTACACGGCGCGCGCCATGGAGTCGTACCGGCTGGGCAGCGTGGCCTGGTCCACGCGTTATTTTCCGCGCGGCCAGTTCACCGCATCGGCCTTCAAGACCGCTGAAGTGGCGGCCAAGGCCGTGATCGACGAGGCGCTGGACAAATTCCCCCCGCCCGAATGGACCATCGCCTACGGCTCCTCGGGCACCGTGGGGGCGGTGGCCGACATGCTCGCGGCCAATGGCTGGGCCTCCGGCGTGGTCACGCGCGCCGGGCTGGACTGGCTGACCGAGCGGATGATCAAGGCCGGCAGCGCCGACCAGTTGCGCCTGGAGGGCCTGAAAGACGACCGCCGCCCGGTGATCGGTGGCGGCGTGAGCGTGCTGCGCGCCATCTTCGACCTCTTCGGCATCGAGCAGATGGTGCCGGCCCAGGGCGCGCTGCGCCACGGTGCGCTCTACGACCTGATTGATCGCGACACCGACGGCGGCGACGTGCGCGAGCGCACCGTGCGCTGGCTGGCCCACCGTTTCTCGGCCGACGATGTGCAGGCCCAGCGGGTCAGCGAGGTCAGCACCGCCCTCTTCGCCCAGATCGCGGCGCTCGACGCACAGAACGAGCGCTACTCGCAGAAACTGGCGTGGGCGGCACGCCTGCACGAGATCGGCACGCACATCTCGCACGAACGCTCCCACCACCACGGCGCGTACATCCTGGACAACATGGATGCCCCGGGCTTTTCCCTGCCCGAACTGCACCGCATGAGCCAGCTGGTGATGGGCCAACGCGGCAAGCTGCGCAAACTCGAAGACGCCCTGATGGACGAGCTGTTCGCCAAGCAGCTCATGGCGCTGCGCCTGGCCGTGCTGCTCTGCCACGCGCGCCAGATGCCGGAGTACCAATCGGTCAAGCTGAGCTACAAGTCGCGCGCCTTCAAGCTCTCGACCAACCCGGGATGGGCCAAACGCTACCCGCAGTCGGCCTGGCTGCTGGGGGAAGAGGTGGTGGCCTGGCAGAAGTCGGCCTGGAAGTTCACGGCGGACATCCGGTAGCGCCCACACTGTCACACAGCTGTCACTGTTCCGAGGTAGACGGGAAACGGTATATACGGTTTATACTCCGGCCCCTTTTGTCATCCCCGGAGTGCATTCATGGCCAGTCAGAGCAACAAAACCAGCCCCAAGAAACCCAAGCTGGTGCGCGACAGCTTCACCATCCCCAAGACCGAGTTCGCCGCCATCGACCAGCTCAAGACCCGTGCGATCGCACTGGGCTCCAGCGTCAAGAAAAGCGAACTGCTGCGCGCTGGGTTGATGGTGTTGCAAGGCCTGAACGACGCGGCCTACAAGGTGGCCCTCGCTGCCGTGCCCACGCTCAAGACGGGCCGCCCGACGGTGACCGACAAGCCGGCCGCCACCAAGCCCGCGGCAAAGCCCACCGCCAAAAAGGCCGCGAAACCCGCGACCAAGGCGATTGCCAAGCCGGCCGCACCCGCCGTCGCCCAGCCTGCGGCCAAGGCGGCATCCCCTGCCGCCAAGCCCGTGCGCCAAGAAAGCAAGCGCAAAAAAATCGGCCCCCGCACCCAAGGCCGCCGTCAAGCGCCCGGTGGTCCGCCGCGCGGCACCCGCCAAAAAAGCCGTCTGATCAGATCAGCTCGGGCGTCTGCACCGTGACCACCACGGTCTGGCCCACGCCATCGCGCTCGCGGTGGCGCAGCCACCACACGGCGCCCTTCTTCACCGAACAGGCCTCTTCGGTCAGGCCCAGCAGGCGGGCCACCACGCGCCCCAGCGTGGGCTGATGGCCGACCACCACCACCGGCGACTTGCCGTAGGGCCATTGCACCAGCTCCAGCAAGGCCAGCGGGTCGCCGTCGGGTGAGAGGTCGTCGCGCAGCTTGTACTTGCGGCCCAGCGCCAGCACCGTCTCTTCACAGCGCACCGCCGGGCTGCTCCAGATGCGGGCGCCATCGGGCAGTTGCCGATCCAGCCAGGCGGCCATGCGGGTGGCCTGTTTTTCGCCGCGCGGGGTCAGCCGGCGCGCCAGATCCTGGGGATCACCGGGTCGCCCGGTCAATGGCTCGGGGTGGTCGTGCGCCTCGGCATGCCGCCACAGAATCAGGTCCATGGTCCGGTTTTCCATGTCGTCAGCCTTTGCTGCCATACAGGGCCATCAGGCTGGCCTGCGCCGAATGCAAGGTGATGCGGCCCCGGCCGTTGCCGTTGGCCCCGGCCGGCACGTAGCTGCCGTCCGGCCGCAGCAGCCAGGCGTCCTTGGTGTCGTGCAGGTAGGCCTGCAGGCACTCGTCGATGATGCGATGGCGCAGCGCGCTGTCGGTCACGGGCCACGCGAGTTCGATGCGCCGCAGCATGTTGCGGTTCATCCAGTCGGCGCTGGAGAGCCAGAGCTCCTCCACCTCGCCGGTGCGGAAGTAGAACACCCG
Source organism: Hydrogenophaga sp. UC242_50 (assembly GCF_042697355.1). NCBI lineage: Bacteria > Pseudomonadati > Pseudomonadota > Betaproteobacteria > Burkholderiales > Comamonadaceae > Hydrogenophaga > Hydrogenophaga sp. UC242_50. The sequence goes on along the minus strand of NZ_CP170553.1, from coordinate 3,104,065 downwards.
GGAATGCTCCAGCAGGCGCCCGATCACCGAGCGCACGTGCACGTTGTCGGTGAAGCCCGGCACCTGCGCGGGCAGGATGCAGGCGCCGCGCACGATCAGGTCGATCTTCACACCCTGCTGGGAGGCCACGGCCAACGCACGCGCCATCGGCTCGTCGGTCAGGGCGTTCATCTTCAGAACGATGCGCGCGTCCTGCCCGGCCTTGGCGGCGGCACCTGCGGCCTCCACCTTGTCGAGCATGGCCTTGTGAAGATGGAACGGCGCGATCAGGGCCTTGTTGAGCTTGGGCAGGCGGTTCTGGCTCGCCAGGTGCAGAAAGATCTGCTCCAGGTCGGCGGTGAGCGCGTCATCGGCCGTGAGGTAGCTCAGGTCGGTGTAGAGGCGCGCCGTGCCGGGGTTGTAGTTGCCGGTGGACAGGTGCGCGTAGCGGCGCAGGCCCGTGGCCTCGCGGCGCGTGACCAGCAGCATCTTGGCGTGCGTCTTGAGGCCCACCACGCCATAGACCACCTGGGCACCCACCGACTCCAGCCGTTCGGCGTAGTTGATGTTGGCCTCTTCGTCGAAGCGCGCCTTGAGTTCCACCACCGCCGTCACTTCCTTGCCACGGCGCACGGCTTCGCGCAGCAGGTTCATCAGCTCCGACTTGGCGCCCGTGCGGTAGATGGTCTGCTTGATGGCCAGCACGTCGGGGTCTTCCACCGCTTCGCGCAGGAAGCCCAGCACCGCATCGAAACTCTCGAAGGGCTGGTGGATGAGCACGTCGCCCTGCCGCAGGCGCTCGAAGTACGACTGCCCGGGTGTGAGCTGGGCCGGCCAGCCCGCGCTGTAGGTCTCGAAGCGCAGCGCGGGTGCTTCGACCTGGTCGATCAGCTGGTTCAGCCGCACGAGGTTGACCGGGCCGGGCACGCGGTACAGCGCCCGCTCGGTCAGCGCGAACTGCTCCAGCAGGAAGTTGGAGAGGTGGATCGAGCAGCCGGCCGAGACCTCCAGCCGCAGGGCCTGGCATAGTGGCGCTGCTGCAAGCCCTTGCGCAAAGCGGTGCGCAGGTTCTTCACTTCTTCCTCGTCCACCGCCAGATCGGAATGGCGGGTGACACGGAACTGGGAAAACTCGGTGACCTGGCGCCCGGGAAACAGGTCGTTCAGGTGCGAACGGATCAGGCTGGAGATGGAGACGAAGTGCGTCTGCTTGGAGCCCTTGACCGGAGGCATGCGGAAGAAGCGCGGCAGGATGCGCGGCACCTTCACGATGGCGATCTCGTTCTCGCGGCCGAAAGCGTCCTTGCCCGTGAGGCGCACGATGAAGTTGAGCGACTTGTTCGCCACCTGCGGGAACGGATGGGCCGGGTCCAGCCCCACCGGCATCAGCAGCGGCTGCACTTCCTTGATGAAGAACTCCTTGACCCAGCGGCGCTGGCGCGGATTGCGCTCGCCGTGCGAGATCAGCTTGATGCCCTTCTTCTCCAGCAGCGGCAGCAACTCGTCGTTGTAGATGGCGTATTGCTGGGCGACCAGCGAATGCACCTTGTCCGAGAGCTGTTCGTAGGACAGCGAGGTGAAGGGGCCGCGCTGTTCGTTGGCCCGGGCCGCCGTCAGGTGGGGCGCCACGCGGACTTCGAAGAACTCGTCCAGGTTGCTGGAGACGATGCTCAAGTAGCGCAGGCGCTCCAGCAACGGCACGTCGGCCCGGCGCGCCCAGTCCATCACGCGTTCGTTGAAGGCGAGGATGCTGTGATCGCGATCGAGGAGGGGTAGCTTCTGATGCAGGGTGTTGCCGCTCATGGATGCCGCTGGAATCGAAGGGTTCGCCTGCTGCCCGCCGCTCCCGGCCGGTGATCCCTGGCGCACCATGTGTCGATTATTCAACGATTGGATGACGTTTGTGTGACAGTACCGTGCCATCCACCTCCTTCATGGCGCGAACCGCGGACCTCGGTCGGCGGGGCCGGGGCAGGACGCTGAGGTGGGACACGAACAGCGTCGCCGCCCGCCCCCATCCGAACTGGAGGGCGCGATCCCGCGCTTCGTGGCGTTTGACCTTGAGCGCGTCCTTCCAGGCCTCGCGCAGATCGTCGCGCAGGGCACCGGCCCCGCTGTTGCCAATCACCTGCAGGGGGCCGTCCACCGGGTAGGCGGCCACCGGCACGCCACAAGCCATGGCCTCGAGCATCACCAGGCCAAAGGTCTCGCTGCGACTGGGAAACACGAACACGTCCGCCGCGGCGTACACCTGCGCCAGCTCATGGCGGGGCAGCACCCCGAGCCAATGCACATTCGGGTAGCGCTGGCGCAACGCCGAGGTCAACGGCCCCACACCGCACACCACCTTGCTGCCCGGCAGGTCCATGCGCAGGAAGGCATCGATGTTCTTCTCGTAGGACAGGCGGCCCACGAACAGGCTGACGGGGTGCGCCAGCGGCCCCAGCGGCGCATAGCTGGTGGGAGGGTCCGTCAGCGAAAAAAGGCGCGTGTCCACGCCGTGCGTCCAGGCGCGCAATTCGCGAAAACCCCGCGCCTTGAGCATGTCGAGCACGCCCTGCGTGGGCACCATCACGCCGCTGCTGGGGCGGTGAAAGCGGCGACACAGCGCGTACCCCCACGACACGGGGACGCCCAGGGCCGCGTGCAGGATCTCGGGAAACTTGGTGTGGAAGGCGGTGGTGAACGCCAGTTTGCGCCGCAGGCAGTGGCGCCGCGCGGCCCAGCCCAGCGGGCCTTCGGTGGCGATGTGGATCGCGTCCGGTTCGGCCGCGTTGATCAATTCGCGCATGCGGCGGCCGGGAAACAGCGCGACGTCGATGCCTGCATAACCAGGGCAAGGCCGCGTGCGGAACTGGCCCGGGTGGATCACCACCACCTCGTGGTCGCTGGCCTGCAGCTGCCGCGCCAGTTCCACAAGCGTGGTCACCACGCCGTTGACCTGGGGTTGCCAGGCGTCGGTCACGATCAGGATTTTCATGCGATGCGTCTCCCCCTGGCGCAAGCCGACTCAGGACGGTTGGCCCTCGGTCTGCGGTTCTGGCGACCGCTCCTCGTGGGACAGCGGCGTTGTGGCCTGCTCGCTCCAGTGCACCAGCTCGAGGCGGCCATCCAGATGCTCCACCAGCGCGGTCAGGCTCTCCACCCAGTCACCGTCGTTGCAGTACAGCGTGCCGTCGATGTGCCGCATTTCCGCCCGGTGGATGTGGCCGCAGACGACGCCCTGGTAGCCGCGCGAGCGGGCTTCGGCCGCCACCGCGCGCTCGAAGTCGGTCACGTAGTTCAGCGCGCTCTTGACCTTGTGCTTGAGGTACTGCGAGAGCGACCAGTAGGGCAGGCCCAGGCGCGCGCGCAGCGAATTGAGGTGGCGGTTCAGGCGCAGCGTGAGTTCGTAGGCGTTGTCGCCCAGGTAGGCCAGCCACTTGGCGCACTGGATCACGCCGTCGAAGTGGTCACCGTGCACCACCCACAGGCGCTGGCCGTCGGCCGTGGTGTGAACCGCCTCGTTCGCGACCTCGATGCCGCCGAAGTTGTGGCCATCGAACTGGCGCGCGAATTCGTCGTGGTTGCCCGGCACGAACACCACCCGGCAGCCCTTGCGCGAGCGCCGCAGCAGCTTCTGCACCACGTCGTTGTGCGCCTGCGGCCAATACCATTTGCGGCGCAGTTGCCAGCCGTCGATGATGTCGCCCACCAGATACAGGGTGTGGCTGGGGTGGTGCTTGAGGAAATCGAGCAGAGGCCGCGCCTGGCAACCCGCGGTGCCCAGGTGCAGGTCGGAAATGAAAACGGCCCGGTAGCGGGCACGTTCGGAAGGCTCCTGAGCGTCGTCGTCGCTGCCGCCACCGGCGGCCCAGACGCCGCCCGCCTGCGGCAGGCCGGACTTCACCGCCCAACCGCCCAGAACGTCGAGCGCGGCTCGCATCAGGCCCCCAGGAAATGCTTGCGGTAGCGCGCCGGCAGGTCCGAGATGCGCATCAGCATGGGCAGATCGGCCGCGTTGAAGTCCGGGTCCCAGGCTGGAGGGCCCAGCACCTTGGCGCCCAGGCGCAGGTAGCCCTTGATCAGCGCGGGCGGCTCCACGTCGAGTGTGTCGTCGAGCTGCTCGATCGGCAGTGGCAGGCGGGGCCGCACGTGGCAGTCGATGGGGGCCAGGTGCGTCGCCTTCACCTGCCGCCAGATGCTGGCCGCCGCATGGCCCCCGCCCACCATGCCGTGCGGGCCTTCGTGCTGCATCGGGATGCTGGCGCAGCCGATCATGGTGTCGAGCTGGTTGCGCACCATGAACTCGGCCAGCGCGCCCCACAGCGCCATGATCACGCCACCGTGGCGGTGATCGGGGTGCACGCAGCTGCGGCCCAGTTCGACCATGCGCTCGCGCACGGCGCGCAGGCGGGTCAGGTCGAATTCGGTGTCGCTGTAGGTGCTGCCCACGCGCTTGGCCTGGGCCGGGGTCAGCACGCGGTAGGTGCCGATCACGCGCTGGGTGGTGGCATCGCGCACCAGCAGGTGTTCGCAGAAATCGTCGAACAGGTCCACGTCGTGGCCGGGCACCTGCTGCGGCAGGCGCGCGCCCATCTCGGTGGCGAACACGTCGAACCTCAGCCTTTGCGCTTCACGAACCTCGTCCAGATGCCGCGCCCAGGAGACGGCGATGCCACCGCTGACGGGCTGCGGCGCTGGCGAGAAAAGCGGGCGGGGATGAAGTGACCCCCGTGGCAACGAGACCGGCGAAAGGTCCAGCGTGGGGGTGGGCAGTTCTTTCATGGCGGGCTCCTGGGTCAGTGCGCCCACCAGGGGCGCGGAGTTGAGTGAAGCTGTGGTCATGAACAGGCAGTGTGCGAACCACGGGTGTCTCCCGCATGGCAATCGCATGAAGTTTTGGTGACAACGGCCCACCCCCAGAGGGCCTGCCAGAATACCGGAGCTGTGAACCCCAACCCCGCCCCCCTCCGTGCGCAGTTGCGCTGCCACCCCGCCACGCCCAGTGGTGTGGTGCTGACGGTGTCGGTGGAGGTCCGCGTCCACGCCGATGGCTTGCGGCTGCGCTACGCGCTGCGGGGGGACACCACGGCCTTGCGCATCCCGGCACCAGCCGCGCCCGTGCCCACCGACGGCCTGTGGCGGCACACCTGCCTGGAGGCCTTCGTGGCCGCCGACGGCGAGGCCGCCTACCGCGAGTTCAATTTCTCGCCGTCGAGCGAGTGGGCCGCCTACCGGTTTTCATCCGAACGCCAGCGCGATGAGGCGGCCGAAGCCCGCGACCGCGCGTTGCTGCGCCCCCCCTGGCCCACACCACGCCGCGCGCCCTCACGCTCACCGCGCGCCTGCCGGCCGCCGCCCTGCCCCGCAGCCCTTCCGCGCTGTGCCTGGGCCTGTGCGCCGTGATCGAGGAGCGCAATCGCGATCTGAGCTACTGGGCGCTGCACCACCCGAACGAACGCCCCGACTTCCACCACCCCGACGGCCGCGCCCTGCGGCTGGCCGCACCCCTGCCCTGAACCAAGACCCCATGCAATTCGGCATCGAACGTTTCCTGCAAGACCCTGCCCTGCGCGCCCCCTTGAAAGACCGGCGCGTGGCCCTGCTCGCGCACCCGGCCTCGGTCACGCGCGACCTGACGCATTCGCTGGACGCCCTGGCCGCCCTGCCCGACGTCCGGCTCAGCGCCGCCTTCGGCCCGCAACACGGCCTGCGCGGCGACAAGCAGGACAACATGGTCGAGTCGCCCGACTTCAACGACCCCCGGCTGGGCATCCCGGTGTTCAGCCTCTACGGCACGGTGCGGCGGCCAACCGACGCCATGATGGACAACTTCGACGTGCTGCTGGTCGACCTGCAGGACCTCGGCTGCCGCATCTACACCTTCATCACCACGCTGCGCTATGTGCTGGAGGCCGCCGCGCGGCACGGCAAGGCGGTGTGGGTGCTCGACCGCCCCAACCCGGCGGGCCGCCCCATCGAAGGCCTCACGCTGCGCGAAGGCTGGGAAAGCTTCGTGGGCGCCGGTCCCATGCCCATGCGCCATGGCATGACCATGGGCGAGCTGGGCCACTGGTTCATCGCCACGCTCGGCCTGCAGCTGGAGTACCGCGTGATCACCATGGCCGGCTGGCAGCCCGAGGCGGCACCGGAGTTCGGCTGGCCCGAAGGCCGCACCTGGGTCAACCCCAGCCCGAACGCGGCCAACCTGTCGATGGCGCGCGCCTACGCCGGCACCGTGATGCTCGAGGGCACCACGCTCAGCGAGGGCCGGGGCACCACGCGGCCCCTGGAGCTCTTCGGTGCGCCCGGCATCGACACCCGCCGCCTGGTCTCCGACATGCAGGGCCTGGCTCCGCAGTGGATCAGGGGCTGCGTCTTGCGCGAGTGTTTCTTCGAGCCCACCTTCCACAAGCACGTGGGCCAGCTGTGCGCGGGCGTGCAGATCCATGTGGAGGACCCGACGCACTACGACCACGCGGCCTTCAAGCCCTGGCGCCTGCAGGCGCTGGCGTTCCGGGCTTTGCGGCTGCAGGCGCCGGACTACCCGCTGTGGCGGGATTTCGCCTACGAGTACGAGCACGACCGGCTGGCGATCGACCTCATCAACGGCGGGCCGCTGTTGCGCGAGTGGGTGGACGATGTGTCGGCAGCGCCCGATGTGCTGGACGCCACGGCGGCGGCCGACGAAGCCGCCTGGGCCGACGCGCGCCGGCCCCACCTGCTCTACTGAGCGCTCAGAGCCATTTCTGCAGGAACTGGGCGCTGCCCATGGCCGGGTCGAGCTGGTAACCGGCAAAACCGATGCGCTCGTAGAGGCGCATGGCGGGCTGGTTGCCGGACAGCACCTCCAGCGTGAGCTTCACCGCGCCGCGCTCGCGCGCGATCAACTCGGCCTGGGCCAGCATCTGCTCGGCAATGCCGCGACCCCGGTGGCTGGCCAGCACGGCCACGTCGTGCACGTTCACCAGCGGCTTGCAGGCGAAGGTGGAAAAGCCTTCGATGCAATTCACCAGGCCCACCGCTTGCCCGCCGTCAAAGGCCAGCACGCTGTAGGCCTGCGGCCGCGCCGCCAGGCTGGCCACCAGGTTCGCTTTGGCAAAGGCCGACAACCCCTGCCCACCACCCGCAGGATCGCTGGCGTAGGCATCGAGCAGCAGGACCAGCGCCGCCGCGTGCGCGGGGTTGGCGTAGTCGGCGCGCAGCGTGGTGATGTCGGCCGTGGTCACGCCGGCACCTGTGCCTGCACCGCGGCGGCCAGACGCTCCGCGCAGGCCTGGGCCTGCTTGGCGTCGCGCGCTTCCACCATCACGCGCAGCAGGGGCTCGGTGCCACTGGCGCGGATCAGCACGCGGCCGCTGTCGGCCAGTTCGGCCTCCACCGCGCGCGTCTCCTCGTCCAGGAAGGTGTTGGTCTTCCAGTCCTGACCGGGCTTGAGCCGCACGTTGATCAGGGTCTGCGGGAACAGCGTCACGTCGGCCAGCAACTGGGCCATGGTCTTGCCGCTGTCGACGCAGGCGTGCAGCACCTGCAGGGCCGACACCAGGCCGTCGCCGGTGGTGTGGCGGTCCAGCACCAGCAGGTGGCCGGATCCTTCGCCGCCCAGGATCCAGCCATGGCGCTCGAGTTCTTCCAGCACGTACCGGTCGCCCACCTTGGCGCGCACGAACTTCACGCCGCGCGACTTGAGCGCGACCTCCACCGCCATGTTGGTCATGAGCGTGCCCACCACACCCGGCACGTCTTGGTCGCGCGCGATGCGGTCCGCCACGATCAGGTACAGCAGCTCGTCGCCGTTGTAGAGGCGGCCCTGGGCATCGACCATCTGGATGCGGTCGGCATCGCCATCGAGCGCGATGCCGTAGTCGGCGCCGTGGGCCTTCACGGCCTCCAGCAAGGCCTGCGGGTGGGTGGCACCCACGTGGTGGTTGATGTTCAGGCCATCGGGAGAACAACCGATCTTGATGACCTCGGCACCCAGCTCGTGGAACACGGCGGGCGCGATCTGGTAAGCCGCCCCATTGGCGCCATCCACCACGATCTTTAGGCCCTTGAGCGTGAGGTGGTAGGCGCAGGTGCTCTTGCAGAATTCGATGTAGCGGCCGGCCGCGTCGTCCAGCCGGCGCGCCTTGCCCAGCAAGGCCGATTCCACCCACACAGGTGGCTCTTCCAGCGCGGCCTCGACCGCCAGCTCCCAGTCGTCCGGCAGCTTGGCGCCCTGGGCGCTGAAGAACTTGATGCCGTTGTCGGCAAACGGGTTGTGGCTGGCCGAAATGACCACCCCCAGGCTGGCGCGCTGCGCCCGCGTGAGGTAAGCCACCGCGGGCGTGGGCACCGGGCCGAGCAGCACCACGTCCACCCCCGCCGAGTTGAAACCCGATTCGAGCGCCGACTCCAGCATGTAGCCGGAAATGCGCGTGTCCTTGCCGATCAGCACGGTGGGGTGTGCCTCGGTGCGCCGCAACACGCGTCCCACGGCATGCGCCAGGCGCAACACAAAATCGGGGGTGATGGGGGCCTGCCCGACGGTGCCTCGGATGCCGTCGGTGCCAAAGTATTTGCGGGCCATGTTGCTCCTGTCCTCTCTCTTGTTGTGGGATTCGGGTCCCCGCATTATCGCGGGCGGCCCTGACGGTCAGCTGATTTGCAATGCCTGCCAGACCTTGAGCGCGTCCACCGTGTCACGCACGTCGTGCACACGCACCACGCGCGCACCGCGCTCCACCGCCAGCAAGGCCGCAGCCACACTGGCTGCCGCGCGGTCGGCGGGCCGCTCGTGGCCGGTGACCGCACCCAGTGTGGACTTGCGCGACCAGCCGGCCAGCAGGGCATAACCCAGGGGCAGCAACTCCGCCTGGCGGGCCAGCAGGCTCAGGTTCTGGGCCACGGTCTTGCCAAAACCGATGCCGGGGTCGAGCACGATGCGCTCGCGCGCCACGCCGTTCGCTATCAGCGCGCCGGCTCGTTCGGCCAGGAAGGCGAGCACGTCGGGCAACACGTCGCCGTCCATGGGGGCCACCTGCATGGTCTGGGGATCGCGGTGCATGTGCATCAGGCAAACGCCGCAGCGCGGGTGCGCCGCCACCGCCTGCAGCGCATCACCGCGCCGCAGGGCCCAGATGTCGTTGACGATGTCAGCCCCCGCGTCGAGCACCGCCCGCATCACCTCGGGCTTGTAGGTGTCCACCGAGACCGGCACGTCCAGGCGCACCGCCTCCCGGACCACGGGCAGCACGCGCGCCAGTTCCTCCTCCAGCGGCACCGCCGGGCTGCCCGGGCGCGTCGATTCACCGCCGATGTCCAGGATGTGGGCGCCCTCCTTCAGCAACTGCTCGCAATGCCGCAGCGCAGCGGCTGTGCCGGCATGCAGCCCGCCATCGGAAAACGAATCGGGCGTGACGTTGACGATGCCCATGACGCGCGGGCTCGTGAGGTCGATATCGAAACGGGTGGTTTGCCAGCGCATGGGAAAACAAAAGAACGGTAGAAACGACAACGGGGCCGAAGCCCCGTATGTGCATGAAGAATCCGCGCCGCTCAGGCGGCCGAGGGTGTGGGGTCGGTGGTCACCGCCGGGGTGCCTCCGCTGCCACCACCACCACCCACCGAGGGGTTGCGCGGCGTCCAGTCCTTCGGCGGGCGCGGTGGCTTGCCGGCCATGATGTCGTCGATCTGGTCGGCGTCGATGGTTTCCCATTCCAGCAGCGCGGTGGCGATGGCGTGCATCTTGTCGCTGTGCTGCTCGATCAGGTCGCGCGCCAGCTTGTACTGGGCGTCGATGATGCGGCGCACCTCGGCGTCCACCTTCTGCATGGTGGACTCGCTCATGTTGGTGGTCTTGGTCACCGAACGGCCCAGGAACACTTCGCCTTCGTTCTCGGCGTAGACCATCGGGCCCAGCGCGTCGGTCATGCCGTAGCGCATCACCATGTCGCGGGCGATGGTGGTCGCGCGCTCGAAGTCGTTCGAAGCGCCGGTGGTCATCTGGTTCATGAACACTTCTTCGGCGATGCGGCCACCGAACAGCATGCTGATCTGGTTCAGCATGTAGTCCTTGTCGTAGCTGTAGCGGTCCTGCGCGGGCAGGCTCATGGTCACGCCCAGCGCGCGGCCGCGCGGGATGATGGTGACCTTGTGCACCGGGTCGCACTTGGGCAGCAGCTTGCCGATCAGCGCGTGGCCCGACTCGTGGTACGCCGTGTTGCGGCGCTCTTCCTCGGGCATGACCATGCTCTTGCGCTCGGGGCCCATGAAGATCTTGTCCTTGGCCTTCTCGAAGTCCTGCATCTCCACCACGCGCGCGTTGCGGCGCGCGGCCATCAGGGCGGCTTCGTTGCAGAGATTGGCCAGATCGGCACCGCTCATGCCCGGCGTGCCACGCGCGATCACGCTGGCGTTCACGTCGGTGCCCAGCGGCACCTTGCGCATGTGCACGTTCAGGATCTGCTCGCGGCCGCGGATGTCGGGCAGCGTCACATAGACCTGGCGGTCGAAGCGGCCCGGGCGCAGCAAGGCGGCGTCCAGAATGTCCGGGCGGTTGGTCGCGGCGACCACGATCACGCCCAGGTTGGTCTCGAAACCGTCCATCTCCACCAGCATCTGGTTGAGGGTCTGTTCGCGTTCGTCGTTGCCACCGCCCAGGCCCGCGCCACGCTGGCGGCCCACGGCGTCGATTTCATCGATGAAGATGATGCAGGGCGCGTTCTTCTTGGCGTTCTCGAACATGTCGCGCACGCGGGCCGCGCCCACGCCGACGAACATTTCCACGAAGTCGGAACCCGAGATGCTGAAGAACGGCACCTTGGCTTCACCGGCAATGCCCTTGGCCAGCAGCGTCTTGCCGGTGCCCGGCGGGCCGACCAGCAACAGACCACGCGGAATGCGCCCACCCAGCTTCTGGAACTTGGCCGGGTCTTTCAGGAAGTCCACGACTTCCTTGACTTCTTCCTTGGCCTCGTCGCAACCCGCCACGTCGGCGAAGGTCACGGTGTTGTTGTTCTCGTCGAGCATGCGGGCCTTGCTCTTGCCGAAGCTGAACGCCCCGCCCTTGCCGCCGCCCTGCATCTGTCGCATGAAGTAGATCCAGACGCCGATCAGCAGCAGCATCGGTCCCCAGCTGACCAGCAGGGTCATGAGCAGCGAACTCTCTTCGCGCGGACGCACGTCGAACTTGACGTTGTTGTTGATCAGGTCGCCCACCAGGCCGCGGTCGAGGTAGGTGGCGGTGGTGCGCACGCGACGGTCGTCCTGCGTGATGGCCACGATTTCGGTGCCGCCCTGGCCTTCCTGGATGGTGGCGCTCTTGATGCGCTGGGCTTTGACCTCGTCGAGGAACTCGGAATACCCCATGTAACCCGAACCCGCCGCGGAGCGCGTGTCGAACTGCTTGAAGACGGTGAAAAGCACCATGGCGATGACCATCCACACGGCGATTTTCGAAAACCACTGGTTGTTCAAGTGCAGCTCCTGGAGACGATAGTGACTGACAAGCTCATATGTTTCCCATTCTAGGACTTTCAAGCCCCCATGCCCCTGGGGCATGACGTGGCAATGTCAATCAAAGGGTTGGCATTTTTCAATGGCGCCAGGGCGTCAAGCCCCTCAACCGACCTTTTTGAGACCCAGTCCCACCAGGAAGGTTTCCGAGGATTTGTCCCGGGAGGCCTTGGGTTTGACCGCCTTGACCGTGCGAAAGGTCTCGCGAAACAGCGCCACCATGGGGTCATAGGCCCCGCCATGGAACAGTTTGACCACCAGCGCACCGTCGGGTTTGAGGTGATGAACGGCAAAATCCACCGCGAGTTCGACCAGATCGGAGATCCGGGCGGCGTCGGTCATGCCGATGCCCGAGAGGTTGGGCGCCATGTCCGACACCACCAGATCGACCTGCTGCACACCCCGGTCCACCAGGGACTGCTCCAGCTCAGCCAGCACCGCCGCCTCGCGAAAATCGCCCTGGATGAAGTGCACGCCTTCCACCGCGTCCATGGGCAGCATGTCCAGCGCGACGATGGTGCCGTGCAATTCGCCCACGGCCGCCCCGTTCGGGCTGAGCCGGCGGCGCAGGTATTGGCTCCAGGCCCCGGGCGTGGAGCCCAGATCGACAACCGCCTGTCCGGGCCGCACCAGCCCCAGCGTTTCATCGATTTCCTGCAGCTTGTAGGCCGCCCGCGCACGGTAGCCATCCTTCTGCGCCAGGCGCACGTACGGGTCGTTAACGTGCTGGTTGAGCCAGGCCTTGTTGACCTTCTTGCTCTGTGTTTTGACTTTCATGCCCATGAGGGACGCCTGGGGTCTGTGTAAACGATAATTGTCCCATGCCCCAGATCACACTCACCCCCGCCCAGCGCAAAGTCCACCGAGCCGAGGCCCACCACCTCGATCCCGTCGTCCACATCGGGGGTGACGGTCTGAGCGCCTCGGTGAAGAAAGAAGCCGATGCCGCGCTCAAGGCCCACGGCCTGATCAAGATCCGGGTGCTCAACGACGACCGCACCGCCCGCGAAGCCATGCTCCAGACCCTGGCCGACGAGCTGGACGCTGCGCCGATCCAGCACATCGGCAAGCTGCTGGTGCTCTGGCGCCCCATGCCGGAAAAGGAAAAAGTCGTCGACGAGGACCGCAAGCCGGGCCCGCGCGACGTCAAGGTGCTGAAATTCAGCAAGCGCGGCGGCCAGCGCCCCGAGGTCAAGGTGGTGCGCGTGCTGGGCAACCAGCGCCTCACGCCCGGTGGCCAGGTCAAGCGCGCCAAGGTCATGAAAAAGAGCGTGAAGAAGAGCGCGCAATCCCAATAGGCGCGATAGCCTCTGGCTCCCCGTTCGTGCAGGGCCGCGCCTTGAACTTCCCTCATACCGCCACATCTGAGAACGCATGAACGACCGAACCGCCCCAGCCACCCTCAATCCCCTGCTCGACTTCAGCGACCTGCCCTGCTTCGATGCGATCACGCCCGCGGCGGTGGGGCCCGCGATGGACCTGCTGCTGCAGGCGGCGAGCACCGCGCTGGAAGAGGTCACGGCACCCAGTTTTCCCAACGATTGGGCCCGGATTTCCCTCACGCTGGACGTGCCTGCGGAGCGCCTGTCGCGCGCCTGGGGCGCGGTGAGCCACCTCAACAGCGTGGCCGACACCCCCGAGTTGCGAGCCGCCTACAACGAGGCGCTGCCCAAGGTCACCGAGTTCTGGACGCGGTTGGGTGCCGACGAGCGCCTGTACGCCAAGTACAAGGCCATGGACCCCGCCACCCTCAATGCCGAACAGGCCCAGGCCCACCACAACGCCATGCGCGGCTTCGTGCTGGGTGGCGCGGCCCTGGAAGGTGAGGCCAAGGCCCGCTTTGCCTGGCTGCAGGAACGCCAGGCCGAACTGGCCCAGAAGTTCAGCGAAAACGCATTGGACGCCACCGACGCCTTTTCGCTGATCGCCACGGCCGACGAGATGGCCGGCGTGCCCGACGACGTGCTCCAGGCCACCGCCGCGGCGGCCCAGGCCGACGGCAAGACCGGCCACAAGCTCACGCTGAAGATGCCCTGCTACCTGCCGGTGATGCAGTTCGCCCACAGCAGCCCGCTGCGCGAGAAGCTCTACCGCGCCTACGCCACCCGCGCCAGCGATCAGGCCGCTGGCGAGGCGACCAAGTTCGACAACACCGCGATCATGGGCGAGCTGCTCGCCTTGCGCCACGAAGAGGCCCGCCTGCTGGGCTACCGCCATTACGCCGACGTGTCGCTGGTGCCCAAGATGGCCGAATCGCCCGAGCAGGTGATCGCCTTCCTGCGCGACCTCGCCGCTAAGGCCCGGCCCCACGCCGAGAAAGACCTGGCCGACCTGCGCGAATTCGCGGCCACCGAACTCGGCCTGAACGATCCCCAGGCCTGGGACTGGCCCTACATCGGCGAGAAGCTCAAGGAAGCGCGCTACGCCTTCAGCGAGCAGGAAGTCAAACCCTATTTCACCGCCCCCAAGGTGCTGGCCGGTCTGTTCCAGATCGTCGAGACCCTGTTCGAGGTGGCGATCCGCCCCGACCAGGCACCCGTGTGGAACCCGGGCGTGGCGTTCTACCGCATCGAGCGCTCGGGGCCTCAGGGCACCGAGCTGGTCGGGCAGTTCTACCTGGACCCGGCCGCCCGCACCGGCAAGCGGGGCGGCGCCTGGATGGACGATGTGCGCGCGCGCTGGCTGCGACCCGACACGGGCGTGCTGCAAACGCCGGTGGCGCACCTGGTCTGCAACTTCGCCGAGGGGGTGAACGGCAAGCCCGCGCTGCTCACGCACGACGACGTCATCACCCTGTTCCACGAGTTCGGCCACGGCCTGCACCACATGCTCACGAAAGTGAACGAGCGCGATGTCTCCGGCATCAGCGGCGTTGAGTGGGACGCGGTCGAGCTGCCCAGCCAGTTCATGGAGAACTTCTGCTGGGAGTGGGATGTGCTCAAGCACATGACGGCCCACGTGGACACCGGCGAGCCGCTGCCGCGCGCGCTGTTCGACAAGATGCTGGCCGCCAAGAACTACCAGAGCGGCCTGCAGACGCTGCGCCAGGTGGAGTTCTCGCTGTTCGACATGCTGCTGCACAGCCTGCCCGAGCCCGCCGCCAGTGGTGCGGCCATTCTGGCGCTGCAGCAACAGGTGCGCGACGAAGTGGCCGTGCTGCAACCGCCGGCCTACAGCCGCACGCCGCACACCTTCAGCCACATCTTCGCCGGCGGTTACTCCGCAGGCTACTACAGCTACAAATGGGCCGAAGTGCTGTCGGCCGATGCCTACGCCGCCTTCGAGGAAGCGGCGCTGCAAAATGCGCCACAGCACGCTGGACGTCGCCACGGGGCGCCGCTATCGTCAGGCGATCCTGGAAGCCGGCGGCAGCCGCCCGGCCATGGAATCGTTCAAGGCCTTCCGAGGCCGCGAGCCGAGCATCGACGCCCTGCTGCGCCACCAGGGCATGGCTTGATTTGTCCCGTGGCCTGCCGATAGGAACCGCCATGAACGCCCGTTGCCCCGCGCCCCGACTGCTTGCCCTGGCCGTGCTGTACGGCCTGCTCGCCGCACCCGTGCTCGCGCAAGGCGTCTACCGGATCGTGGGGCCGGATGGCAAGGTCACCTACTCCGACCAACCACCGCCGGCGACCACCCCGGCACGGCCCGTGGGCGGCACGGCGGCGGGCGTCTCCGCCGGCGCAAGCGCCCAATTGCCCTTTGAACTGCGCCAGACCAGCAGCCGCTACCCGGTCACGCTCTACACCGGTCGCGACTGCGCACCGTGCAACAGCGGGCGCAACCTGCTCAATGCGCGTGGCATTCCCTACAGCGAGAAGACGGTCGAGACGCCACAGGATGCTGAAGCGCTCAAGCGGCTCAGCGGCGAGGCCTCTCTGCCGTTCCTGACCATCGGCAGCCAGCAGATCAAGGGCTATTCGGACACCGAGTGGTCGCAGTTCCTGGACGCCGCCGGTTACCCCAAGCAATCCGCCCTGCCCTCCAGCTACCGCCGCCCGGCCGCCACGCCTCTGGTGGCAACGGCGCGGCCTGCTGAAGCGGCAGGTGCGTCTTCTGCCACGCGCGAGCAACCCGCAGCGCCCTCCGCACCGGCCGAAGTGCCCGTGACGCCGCCCCCGCAGAACCCCGCCGGCATCCGTTTCTGATCACCGGGCCGCCTTCGGCGGCGGCCCACTCTCTCAGAACGTCAGCGTCTTCACGCCATCCGGCGTGCCCAGCAGGCACACGCCTGCCTTCTGGTGGGCGAACACCCCCACCGTCACCACGCCCGGCCATTGGTTGACCTGGCTCTCGAACGCCAGCGGGTCGGTGATCTGCAGGCCGGTCACATCCAGGATGTGCTGGCCGTTGTCGGTGACCAGGGGAGCGCCATCCTTCATCCGCACCTGGGCGGTACCGCTCATCTGCGCGAACTGGCGCACCACCCGGGCCGTCGCCATGGGAATCACCTCCACCGGCAAGGGGAAGCGGCCCAGCACCTTCACCAGCTTGGAGTCGTCGGCGATGCAGACGAAGCGGCGCGATTGCGCGGCCACGATCTTCTCCCGCGTGAGCGCGGCGCCGCCGCCTTTGACCATGTGGCCCTGGCCGTCGATCTCGTCCGCGCCGTCGATGTAGACCGAGAGTTCGCCCACGGCATTGGCCTCGAAGACCGGGATGCCCAGCGCCTTCAGGCGCGCGGTGGACGCCTCCGAGCTCGACACGGCGCCCGGGATCTGGTCCTTCATGCCGGCCAGCGCGTCGATGAACTTGTTGACGGTCGAGCCGGTGCCGACCCCCACGATGTCGCCCGGGGTCACGTATTGCAGGGCGGCCTGGCCCACCAGGGCTTTGAGTTCGTCTTGGGTCATTTGAGACAATCGGTTGGAACAACAAGTCGGATTATCCAATGTCGCTTCTTCCCTACGCTGTCGCACGCCCCTTTCTGTTCGGTCTGGACCCCGAAGCCGCCCACGAACTCACCCTGGGCTCCATCGCCCGGCTGCAGCATTCGCCGCTGACCTGCCTGTATGGCGAACCTCGGGTGCACGACCCGTACACGCTGGCAGGTCTGCAGTTCCCCAACCGCGTGGGACTGGCCGCCGGGCTGGACAAGAACGCGCGCTGCATCGACGGCCTGGCCGCCATGGGTTTCGGCTTCGTGGAGGTGGGCACCGTCACGCCCAAGGCCCAGGCCGGCAACCCCAAGCCCCGCATGTTCCGCCTGCCCAAGGCCCAGGCGCTGATCAACCGCCTGGGTTTCAACAACGAAGGCTTGGACGCGTTCATCGCCAACGTGAAACAGGCGCGCTTTCGCCAACAGAAGGGCGTGAGCCCCATGCTGCTGGGCCTGAACATCGGCAAGAACGCCAGCACGCCGATCGAGCGCGCGATCGACGACTACCTGATCTGCCTCGATGGGGTCTACCCCCACGCCGACTACGTCACCGTCAACATCTCCAGCCCCAACACGCAGAACCTGCGCAGCCTGCAGAGCGATGAGGCCCTGGACGCCCTGCTCGGCGCCGTCGCGGAGCGGCGCGAGCTGCTGGCACAGCGCCATGGACGCCGCATCCCGGTGTTCGTGAAGATCGCGCCGGACCTGGACGAAACGCAGGTCGAGATCATCGCCACCACGCTGATGCGCTACGGCGCCGACAGCGATGGCGTGGCCACCAGCGCCTTCGGCGTGATCGCGACCAACACCACATTGAGCCGCGAAGCGGTCGCGGGCCTGCCGCACGCCCAGGAAACCGGGGGCCTGTCGGGCGCCCCCGTGCTGCAGGCCAGCAACCGCGTGATCCGCCAGCTGCGCGCCTGCCTGGGCAAGAGCTTTCCCATCGTGGGCGTGGGCGGCGTGATGAGCGCGGACGATGCGGTGAGCAAGATCCAGTCGGGTGCCAACATCGTGCAGATCTACACCGGCCTGATCTACCAGGGCCCCTCCCTGGTCTGGGAATCGGCGCGGGCAATCCAGGCCCTGGCCGACAGCTGATCAGGCCAACGCAACCACCTGGTCCGCGATCGCCAGGCAACTGGTCAGGCCCGGGGACTCGATGCCGAACAGGTTGACCAGCCCCGGCACCCCATGCACCGCCGGCCCCTGGATCACGAAGTCGGCCGCCGGCTCATGCGGCCCGCTGATCTTGGGCCGCATGCCCGCATAGCCCGGCTGCAAGGCACCTTCGGGCAGGCCGGGCCAGTAGCGGCGGACCTCCGCATAGAACGCCTCACCCCGGGCCGGGTCCACCTGCAGGTCGTCGGCCCGATCGACCCACTGCACGTCCGGCCCGAACTTGGCCTGTCCACCCAGATCCAGCGTGAGGTGCACGCCCAGACCGGCCAGGTGCTTGTCCGGCTCGGGCGCGGGGTAGATCAGATGCTCAAAAGGGGATCGGCCCGACAAGGTGAAGTAGTTTCCCTTGGCGAACCAGGCCCTGGGCACGTGGTCGGCCGCCAGTCCGCGGACGCGCAGGGCCAGATCGCAGGCGCCGAGCCCGGCGGCATTGATCACCGTGCGCGCCCGCAGGCGCGTGCCGTCGCGGGTCTGCACGTCGATGCCGACATCGGTCGCGGCAAGGAGATCCACCTGCGCGTGGCACACCACCATGCCGCCCGCGTGCTCCAGATCGCCTTGCAGCGAGAGCATGAGGCCATGGCTGTCCACGATGCCCGTGGAAGGTGAATGCACCGCGCCCAGGCACTCCAGTTCTGGTTCGAGTTCACGCGCCTGCTCGCGGTTGAGCAGCCGCAGGTCGTGCACCCCGTTCGCGCGGGCCTTCTCGATGATCGATGGCAACGCCGCCAGCTGCGAAGCCGTGTTGGCGCACGATCAGCTTTCCGCAACGCTGATGGGCAATGCCCCGCTCCGCGCAATAGGCGTACAGGGCCTGCTTGCCCTGAACGCAGAGTTGCGCCTTGAGCGAGCCCGCCGGGTAGTAGATACCGGCGTGAATGACCTCGCTGTTGCGCGAACTCGTGCCCGTGCCGATGTCGGCCTCGCTCTCGAGCACCATCACCTCGCGCCCCGCCAGCGCCAGGGCACGCGCCACGGCGAGCCCCACCACACCGGCGCCCACCACCAGGGCATCGACCTGTTCGATCGCAGCGCTCATGGGAAGGCCTCAGCGGTGGCGATCCACCAGTTCCTGCACATAACGCGCGGGAATGGCATACGAGATGCCGGAGGGCTGGCTCAGCGCCGACTCGCGCGTGTTCTTGATGAGCACCATGTTCATCACCCCCATCACCTCGCCCGTGTCCGGATCGAACAAAGGCCCGCCGCTGTTGCCCGGGTAGGCCGTGGCGTCGAGCTGGAAGATGTCGAAAGTGCCATTGCGCAGGCTGCGGATGGCTTGCTCGCGCAGCCGCTCTGCCGACGGGCTGGGCAACGCCGCCGAGGTGATGGTGGACACGGTCGCGCGGTGCGTGACGTGCGAGAACCCCAATGAGCCTCCAATCGGAAAACCCATGAAGGCCAGGTCATCGCCCTCTCTCACGCGCCGGGAATCGCCGATCTTGAGCGCGGGCCCGGGCGCGCCCGACACGCGCAGCAGCGTCAGGTCGCGCGCCACATCGGTCTCCAGCACCGTGGCCGTGCGCATCTGCCAATCGCCTTGCCCCACGCGCACCTGGACCACCAGCGACGCCTCGTCGGCCTCCGACGGCAGCACATGGGCATTGGTCACCACCAGATCACCGCGCGCGACCAGAAAGCCCGCGCCCCGCAGTTGAAACCGCGGGTTGTCCGTGGTCCTGAACGTGCCGACCAGCACCACCGACGGCTTCACGCGCACCACCGTGTCGGCCAACCCCGCCCAGGCGCCGGCCCCGCCCAGGAGAGCGATCATCCCGAGGCCCAAAGCATGGAAAAGGCGTCGTTTCATTTCGCGTCCACGGGCTCGGCCCGCATCGATTTGACCAGCTTGCGCAACAGATGCCATATCAACATGACCGGCGGCATGCGCAGCCAATGACCGCGCAGGTACAGGACGAACCGGGCGGTGGGCGTCCATGCATCCGATGCCGACGCATGGGCGGGGCGCAAGGCGCGCAGGAAGAGCGCATCCATCATGCGCTGGCGCCAGGGCGCCATGCGCACACCGGGGCTGGCGCGCAGCGCCTCGGTCACCGCCGGGGGGATGGGCGCATCGAGCAGCAGGCCGACATAGCGCAAGGCCTGGTGCAGCGGCCATTCCAGTTGCAAGGCGCGAGCCCGCGCAAGCAATTCGGGCCAGAAGTCCGGATTCGCGGCGAACTCACGCAGCAACGCCTCCAGATCGACCAGACCCCGAAGACCCAGCTCCAGATCGCCCTCGTGGAACAGGTGCGCCGCGCTGTGCAGCACCATGTCGGCCGGGCACAGCACCTGGATCCGCGGATCGTCACCCACCGGCCGGGCACTGGCCAGCAGAAGGCCGGAGTCGGGCTTGAGCCGAGCCGTCAGCGGCATGATGGCGTGGTGGACATCGAGCACCGTGCCACGCTTCATGTGCTTGAGCGGCGGCAGCTCGTGCATCCAGGTGCGGTAGTAGCGCTGGTCGTAGGCGTCTCGGTTCATGGACACCCATCCACCCATCATCAGCGCCGACTCCACCTCCGCCAGGCGCTGCCTGGGCACCAGGATGTCCACGTCCGACACCATGCGGCCCCGCGAGGCATCCAGCCCGGCCATGGTGTAGGCCGCGCCCTTGAGCAGCACCGCCGGCAAACCCATGGGCTCCAGCGCGCGCGCAATCTCGACCACCTCGTAGCGCAGCTCGGTGTGCTGTCGGGCCGCCAGCGCCATGGCCGAGCCAAGATGCCGTCGGGGCGCCGCCGGCAAATCATCCCAGTCGCCCGAGGCCTGGGCACCGCTGCCGATGCGGGCGAGCACGTCGGCCTGACGGGCCTGACGAATGAGCAGATCCCAGGCGCCTGGGCCCAAGGCGCCCAGGCTGTCCGGCCGTTTCAGGGCCGCCACGAGGGTATCGATGCGGGGCAGCGTCATGCGGGTGTGGCGGCGAGGGCCTCGAACCAGGCGATGGCCTCGTCGAGGTGGCCGTATTGCAAGTCATGGCAGCCGCACTCGTCCACCAGCGCCGCCAAGGCTTGAAAGCCAGCACGCCCATGCACGTGGTGGTTGAAACTGTTGGACGCGAGCTCCACCAGCGCGCTGGGCTTGGGACGCGCTTCCACGGTCAGCGGGGCCTCTCGCTTGAACTGGGGGAAGATCACCCAGGCCGGCCGGGCCGGCTGGTCTGCGCGCGCGAGGCTGTCCGGTGAAATGCGCATGTGGGCCACCGTGCCCTTCATCGTGTCCCGGGCCACGGGGCCGAAGTTCGCATTGGGCGCCCGTTGCCGGATGACCTCGATCGACTCGTTCTTCAGGCTCACCGGGCGCGGCGACGGAGTCACCAGGCCCGACGCCGGATCGAGCAAGGCCATTTCGTCGGACAACAGACGCCAGCCACTCAGCATGAGGGCCGCGCACAGCGTGCTCTTGCCCGAGCCCGGTGGCGCTGGCAGGACGAGCACCCGCCCGCCCCGCTCCAGCACCGCCGAATGGATCGTGATCCAGGTGTGGCAATAACTGGTCACGCACCAGTTCATGCCCCACTCCAGAAACGCGAACGCCTCGCCGTACGCCAGGGGCGTGAACGGCTGGAAGCCGTCCATCTCGAACACACAGACCGTCTTGAGCAGGTGGCGCTTGGGCTTCACCTTCACGTGGAAGTCGGCAAAAACGTCTTCCCCCGTCAACACCTCATGGTCGGGATAGAGCGCCTGCAAGCCCTGCGCGACCACCGGAATGGGGCTGCGGATGTGCATGACAAAGGGGGGGACGCGCAGAAAGAGACCGTCGGAACACAGGCGGTGCGCCAGTTCCGCTGGAGGGAGTGCGGCCAGCGCCTGCGTGGACCTTACCCCTGCGTGCACTCGACCAGACCCATGGACTCGAATTGCACAAGCAAGGACTGCAGCATGTCCAGTTCCTCGGCCGCGGGCTCGACAAGGCCCATGGCTTGGGCGAGGCTTTGGGCATCGCGGGCCTGCCCAGCCTGGATCAGGCCAAACGCCTCGCCAGCGATGGGCGTCAGCGCGTGGAGACTGCCGCTGGCGTCGTCGTACACGACCACACCATCCGGCCAATGCTGAATCGCGAAATGATCGGCCCGGGCACAACCGAAGTTGACCTGAGCCTGAGCCAGGGTCACAGGAAGGCTGGACCGTAGATCATGTCAAAGTAGGCCATCGTCTGCGACAGCGTCCAGGTCGTCCCCGCAAAGGGCGACCACACACCTTGACCATTCCAGATCGCGCGGCACTGGCTCTTGGTCAAGAGCACGCGCGTCGAGTCGTTGTTGAATGCGGTGGCCGTCAGGAAAGCGGCCGCCACATGGCGCGCCAATGCCGCGTTGTTGCGGTTGCCGCCCTGGTCGAGCACTTCCTGGATCGTCATCTTGCCGTAGACGTTGCCGGGATCGCGCGTGAAGCCCGTGGTCGTGGACAGGAACTTCGTTTCCTTGAACTTCGTGGCCAGGCCCGCTTCGCTGTTCTTCCAGTAGCCATGCGACTTGCATTCGTAGTCGGTCTTGATCGCGCGCCCCTGGCTGACCTTCATGTGCGCAGCGGCCAGCGACGAGAACGACGACGGGCGGATGCAGGTATGGTCACCAGCCAGCACGCTGTTGCTCTTCAAGGCGGCCATCACAGGAGCAGCCGACAGGCCTGCGCGCACCAGACGGCGACGCGACACGCCAGAAGCGGGTTGCTGAGACGGAGTGGAAGAATCGATCATCTTGTTTACCTCTCTTGCAAGACAGGCCCAGGTGCGGATGGAAGCCCAATGGGTGCTTGAGCCTTTGGTAGCGTAAGTATAGACCACGCGCAACAAAAAGTAAGCAAATACGGGTCAAAAGCGGACATATTGCCGGTTTGGCGCTCCCTCAAAATGGGGAGAATTCTGTCAGACCCGTGTGACGATTTGACAGCACTTTCTCAACAAGCGCGCAAAGCGTTTTGATTTTCTTGGGATTCGGTTTTTCCGCAGGGACAAAAAACAGAAAAGCCCGGAATCTTTCGATTCCGGGCTTTCGTAAAAATGGTCGGCGTGGCGGGATTCGAACTCGCGACCCCTTGCACCCCATGCAAGTGCGCTACCAGGCTGCGCTACACGCCGACAAGCCTCAAATTATAGCGTCCAAATGAGGGCAAATCAGGCAGAGGGCCTCAGAAGCTCACGAATTTCAAGCAGTTCACGCCGAACGTCGTGCAGGAGGCCGCCTGAACCGGTGTGCACGGGGTACTCGGCTTCGATCAAGGGGATCACCACGTCACCATGAACGACTTCATCGAGGTCGATCACATCGATGGCTTCATCTTCCTCGTTGCGGCGCTTGTCGCGCTCGGCCTGAACGATTTCCTGCAGCTTGTTGCGTGCACCGCTGATGGTGAACCCCTGGTCGTACAGAAGCTCGCGGATGCGGCGGATCATCAACACCTCATGGTGCTGGTAATAACGGCGATTGCCGCGCCGCTTCATGGGTCTGAGCTGCGTGAACTCCTGCTCCCAGTACCGCAGCACGTGCGGCTTGACGCCACACAGCTCGCCCACTTCACCAATGGTGAAGTAGCGTTTGGCGGGAATGGGTGGAAGCGTTTTTTCCATGAAAATCAAGGCGGTACGGACCGAACCTTGAAATCTACTCTAACTGGTGCGTGTGTGCACGGCATGGTGAACATTTCCGTGTGAAATGTTGCAACGGCCCCGCCCGCCAACAAAAACGCCCCAAATCGGGGCGTTTTGTGTTGTGAAGACCGCAGTGGCGGCCGCTCGGCCGTTGCCGTCCCAGGGTGCGCTCAACCCCCAATGATGGCGGTCTGCACCTGTTCCTTGAGCTTGGGACTGGCGTGAAAGGTCACCACGCGGCGCGCTTCGATCGCCACGGGCTCACCCGTTCTCGGGTTGCGCCCGGGCCTGGGCGCCTTGGTGCGGATCTGGAAATTGCCGAAACCCGAAATCTTCACATCGGTGCCGTTCACCAGGCTGTCGGTGATCAGATCGAAGAAGGCATCGATCATATCCTTGGATTCGCGCTTGTTCAGGCCAATCTGGTCGAACAGCAGCTCCGCGAGCTGTGCCTTGGTCAGGGCGGGCGTTTCCAGGCTTTCCACAGCGAGTTCCATGCGGGCATTCTCCATTTTGTTCGTATCAAGCGCGCAACCGGCCAGCCACTCGCTTCGCCACCGCCTCAACAGCGGCGTTGACGGTCGCGTCGATGTCCTCTTCGGTCAGTGTAGCGTCGTCGCGGTTGAGCACCAGCCGCACCGCCAGGCTTTTTTCATCCGCGGCAAGCGACCCCGCGGGCGTGCTCTCGGTCGACGTTTGCTTCTTGGGCCGGTACACGTCGAACAGCACGACGTCGCGCAACCAGGGGCTCGCCGGCGCGCGGATCGCCTCCAGCACGGCGGCGTGGGTCACCGACTCCTTGACCACGATGGCCAGATCGCGCTCCACCGCCTGGTGGCGGCTCACCGCCTGGTAGGCCGGCACGGGGCGGTCCAGCACGGCATCGAGCTCCAGCTCGAACAGCACCGGAGCCTGCGCCACCTCGTAGCCCTGGCGCCAGCGGGGGTGCAGTTCACCGACATGGCCGATGCAGCGGTCGTCCAGCCAGACGCTGGCGCAGCGCCCCGGGTGCATCGCCGGGTGTTCGGCCACCTTGAACTCAGGCCGGCGCGGGGCCAGCAAGGCCTGCACATCGCCCTTCACGTCGAAGAAGTCCACGGCGCGTTCGGCGGTGCCCCATTGAAGCGTGTCGGTGGCACCGTAGGCCAGGCCAGCCACGCGCATGGGCTGGCGGAAGCCGGCCACGGTCGTGTCGCTCTCGACGATGGAGGCGTCCTTGAAGAACACACGCCCAACTTCGAACAGGCGCACGCGATCGGTCCGCCGATCCAGGTTGAATTTGAGGACCGACAGCAAGCTGCCGAGCAAAGACGAGCGCATCACGCTCATCTGGCTGGCGATCGGGTTCAGCAGGCGGATCGGATCGGCATTGCCGGCCAGTTCGCGCTCCCAACGCTCTTCCACGAAGCTGAAATTGATGGTTTCCTGATAGCCCAGCTGCGCCAGGCTGCGGCGAACCGCAAACGGACCGCGGCGCGCCTCGGTGCGGATCTTGGCCGTGATGGGCGCCAGCGGCGGCGTGTCGGGCAACTTCTCGTAGCCGACGATGCGGGCGACCTCTTCGATCAGGTCTTCTTCGATCTGCAGGTCGAAACGGTAGGCGGGCGGCATGACCGTGAGCACGCCATCGCCCTCTTCCACTGGCAAGCCCAGGCGGCGCAGGGCACCCGCGCACTGGGCCTGGTCGACCGGCATGCCGATGACCTTGGCCGCGCGCGCCACCCGCAGGCTCACGGGTTGCGGCGTGGGCAGTTGCACCACGTGGTCGTCCAGCACGGCGGCCTGACCACCGCAGATGTCCAGCACCAGCTGCGTGATGCGCTCCACGTGCTCGCGCGTGGTGGACGGGTCCACACCCCGCTCGAACCGGTGACCGGCGTCGGTGGAGAAGTTGTAGCGGCGTGACCGGCCCGCAATGGACTTGGGCCACCAGAAGGCGGCTTCGATGTAGATGTTCTGCGTGTCGTCCGACACCGCCGTGGAGTCGCCGCCCATGATGCCGGCCAGCGATTCAACGCTTTGATCGTCCGCGATCACACCAACCTGCGCGTCCACCGCGACCGTGTTGCCATTGAGCAGCTTGAGCGATTCGCCTTCCCGACCCCAACGCACCTGCAGCCCACCATGGATCTTGTCGAGATCGAAGATGTGGGACGGGCGGCCCAGTTCGAACATCACGTAGTTGGAGATGTCCACCAGCGGCGAGACGCTGCGCTGGCCGCAACGCGCCAGCCGCTCGACCATCCAGGCCGGCGTGGTGGCTCGGGTGTTCACGCCACGCACGATGCGCCCGGTGAAACGGCCACACAGGTCGGGGGCTTCCACGCGCACCGGCAGGCGATCCTGCAGCGGTGCCGCCACCGCCGGAAACGCCGGCTCGATCAGAGGCGAGCCGGTGAGCGCCGACACCTCGCGGGCAATGCCGTACACGCTCAGGCAATGCGCGAGGTTGGGCGTGAGCTTGAGCGTGAACAGCATGTCGTCCAGCGAGAGCTGTTCGCGGATGTCACGCCCCACGGGCGCGTCGGCCGGCAGCTCCAGCAGACCGCCATGGTCTTCGGACAGCTTGAGCTCGCGCGCCGAGCACAGCATGCCCTGGCTCTCCACGCCGCGCAGCTTGCCCAGCTTGATCTGGAACGGCTTGCCGTCTTCACCGGGTGGCAGCTCGGCCCCCACCAGCGCGCAGGGCACCTTGATGCCCACGCGGGCATTGGGTGCACCACAGACGATGTTGAGCAGACTGCCCTGCCCCACGTCCACCTGGCACACGCGCAGGCGATCGGCATTGGGGTGTTGCACGGCGTCCTTGATCTCGCCCACCACCACCTTGGTGAACGGTGGCGCCACCGGCTCCAGCTCTTCGACCTCCAGACCCGCCATGGTCAGGGTGTCGGCCAGTTGCTGGCTGGTCAGGGGTGGATTGCAGAAGGCACGCAGCCAGGATTCGGGAAATTGCATGTCGTGGTCTCAGCGGAACTGGGCGAGAAAACGGACGTCACCGTCGAAGAACAGACGCAGGTCGTTGACCCCGTAGCGCAGCATGGTCAGGCGGTCCGGCCCCATGCCGAAAGCGAAACCGATGTAGCGCTCAGGATCCAGGCCCATGTTGCGCACCACGTTCGGGTGCACCTGGCCCGAGCCCGCCACCTCCAGCCAGCGCCCCGCCAGGGGGCCGTGCTGGAATTGGATGTCGATCTCGGCGCTGGGCTCGGTGAACGGAAAGAAGCTGGGGCGGAAGCGCAGCACCAGATCATCGGACTCGAAGAAGGTGCGGCAGAAATCCGTGAAGACGTACTTCAGGTCCTTGA
Source organism: Hydrogenophaga sp. UC242_50 (assembly GCF_042697355.1). Lineage (NCBI taxonomy): Bacteria > Pseudomonadati > Pseudomonadota > Betaproteobacteria > Burkholderiales > Comamonadaceae > Hydrogenophaga > Hydrogenophaga sp. UC242_50. Next base: position 3,077,648 of record NZ_CP170553.1, on the reverse strand, counting down.
AGCTGACGTTCTCGCCCACCCACAGGCCTTCGCACTGGTGGAACATCGGCGAGTGCGTCGCGTCGCTGTCCACCCGGTAGGTGCGACCGGGCGCGATCACGCGGATCTCGGGCATCGGGCGCCCGGCATCCAGGTCGGCGCGGTGGCGCTTGACGTGCTGCACCGCGTGGCGGATCTGCATCGGGCTGGTGTGCGTGCGCAGGAGGTTGGGCGCCTTCTCGCTGCCCCCCTCCACGTAGAACGTGTCGTGCATCGAGCGCGCGGGATGGTCTTCCGGCGTGTTCAGGGCGGTGAAGTTGAACCAGTCGGATTCGATCTCGGGGCCATCGGCCACCTCGAAGCCCATGGAGCCGAAGATCGCTTCGATGCGCTCCAGCGTCAGGCTCACCGGGTGGAGGCCACCCTGGCCGCGCTGGCGACCGGGCAAGGTCACGTCCAGCGCCTCGGCCTTGAGTTGCGCCTGCAACTCGGCATCGGCCAAAGCCTGGCGCCGCTCGGTCAGCGCGCCTTCGATCGCCTGCTTGGCCTGGTTGATGGCCGCGCCACGGGTCTTCTTCTCTTCCACGGAGAGGGCGCCCAGGCCCTTCATCAGCTCGGTGATGCGGCCCGACTTGCCCAGGTACTGCGCCTTGGCGTTTTCCAGATCGGCCGGCGTGGCGGCTTGAACAAACCCGGCACGGGCGCTCTCGACCAATGCGTCCAACTCGTTCATGTGTGTGCTTGAATCGTTGGGAAATAAAAAAGGGGTTGAAGCCAGCGAGGGAATCCCTCAAGCCTCAACCCCTTTGAGCGACGGGGCGCGCCGCCGTGAGGCGGCGTGCTCCTGCCGTGAATCAAGCGGCCAGCTTGGCTTTGACTTGCTCCACGATGCTGCCAAAGGCAGCCGGATCGTTCACCGCCAGATCGGCCAGCACCTTGCGGTCGATTTCGATCTGGGCCTTCTTCAGGCCGTTGGCGAATTGGCTGTACGTCAGGCCGCAAGCACGGGCGCCAGCGTTGATACGGGCGATCCACAGTTGACGGAAGACGCGCTTTTTCGTGCGGCGATCGCGGTAGGCATATTGCCCAGCCTTCATCACCGCCTGTTTGGCGATGCGGAAGACGTTGCCGCGGCGGCCGCGGAAACCTTTGGCCAGAGCCAGAACCTTTTTGTGTCGGGCGCGAGCCGTTACACCACGTTTGACGCGAGGCATGTGTGTTCTCCTTGTTCGTCGTTGATCAAATGCCCGTGCCGGGCAGCATCTGTGCCATGTGACCCATGTTGGTCTCATGCACGGTGACTGCTCCACGCAGGTGGCGCTTGTTCTTGGTGGTCTTCTTGGTCAGGATGTGACGCTTGAAGGCTTGACCGCGCTTGACGGTGCCACCGGGACGAACGCGAAAACGCTTTTTCGCGCTGCTCTTGGTCTTCATTTTGGGCATCTTCATGCTCCTTTTCATTTGTGCTCGTGAGGCGCCGCGAACCTTCCGCGGACTTGTTGGCCCCGAGCCACTTTTATGGGCAGCCTTTCGGCTCCCCGATTCGGCGTCAGGCTTTTCAGCCAGCGCCTCGGACCGGCAGGAGACTACCCTGCCCGTCCAATGCTGTTCTTGGCCGCCAACCGCCCTCAGGCGGCCGACTGGCTTGCCGCAGGAGCCGCTGCAGCGGCCTCAGCGGGTTTGGCCGCTCCACCGGCCTTCTTGCGGCCGGGCGCAATCATCATGATCATCTGGCGCCCTTCGAGCTTGGGAAACTGTTCCACCACGATCGAATCGGCCAACTCATCGCGGATGCGGTTCAACAGGGCCAGCCCCAGATCCTGGTGGGTGATCTCACGGCCGCGGAACCGCAGCGTGATCTTGCACTTGTCACCATCGTCCAGAAAGCGCCGGATGTTGCGCATCTTGATGTTGTAGTCGCCGTCGTCGGTACCGGGCCGGAACTTGATTTCCTTGATCTCGATGACCGTCTGCTTGGCCTTGGCTTCCGCCGCCTTCTTCTGCTCCTGGTACTTGAACTTGCCGTAGTCCATCAGGCGACACACCGGAGGGACGGCAGTGGCCGCGATTTCGACCAGGTCCACATCCAGCTCACCGGCCATGCGCAGCGCTTCCTGCAAACTGACGATGCCCAAGGGCTCGTTCTCGGGGCCGTTGAGGCGAACCTCAGGGGCCATGATTTCCCGGTTCAGTCTGTGTGCGCGCTCTTCACGTTGGCGGCGGTCGCGAAAGTTGGTAGCTATGGTGAGTTCCTTTGTGTGGGCCGGTTCAGGCAAATTGGCGGCCACCCGGCCGCCTCACGCACACGAAGTGCGCCATGGCAGCAGGGGCATCCAGCCAGATGTTTGAAATCAAACTTTGGATGAAACGTCAGCCGCGATCAATTTGGAAAAGGCTTCCAGCGGCATGACACCGAGGTCTTTGTTCCCTCGCGCCCGCACAGCCACGGCACCAGCTTCTTTCTCTTTGTCGCCCACGACAAGGATAAAAGGCAGCTTTTGCAACGCGTGCTCCCGTATTTTATACGTAATTTTCTCGTTGCGCAGGTCCGTCGTCACCCTAAGCCCTTGATTCTGCAGAGTTTTCGCGATTTCCAGACAGTATTCGGCCTGGGAATCGGTGATGTTGAGCACCGCCACCTGCACCGGCGAGAGCCAGGTGGGCAAGGCCCCGGCGTGCTGCTCGATCAGAATGCCGATGAAACGCTCCAGGCTGCCCACGATGGCGCGGTGCAGCACGATGGGCGTGTGGCGCGAGCCATCTTCCCCCACGTATTCCGCGCCCAGGCGCTCCGGCAGGTTCGGATCGACCTGGATCGTTCCGCACTGCCAGGGGCGGCCCAGCGCGTCCTTGAGGGTGTATTCGATCTTCGGGCCGTAGAAGGCGCCTTCGCCCGGCAGGTACTCAAAATCGCAGCCCGAGGCGCGCAGGCCCTCGGCCAGCGCGTTCTCTGCCCGGTCCCAGCTCTCTTCCGTGCCAATGCGCTTTTCCGGGCGGGTGGAGAGCTTGTAGATGATGTCGTTGAAGCCGAAGTCCTTGTAGACCTTCTGCAGCAGCGTGGTGAAGGCCACCACCTCCGCCTGGATCTGGTCTTCCGTGCAGAAGATGTGGCCATCGTCCTGCGTGAAGGCGCGCACCCGCATGATGCCGTGCAGCCCGCCCGAAGGCTCGTTGCGGTGGCACTGGCCGAACTCACCAAAGCGCAGCGGCAGGTCGCGGTAGCTCTTGATGCCTTGCTTGAAGATCAGGATGTGCCCGGGACAGTTCATCGGCTTGAGCGCGTAGTCCCGCTTCTCCGACTCCGTCACGAACATGTTTTCGCGGTACTTGTCCCAGTGGCCGGTTTTCTCCCACAGGCCCTGGTCCAGGATCTGCGGGCCCTTCACCTCCTGGTAGCCGTTGTCGCGGTACACGCGGCGCATGTACTGCTCCACCTCCTGCCACACCGTCCAGCCCTTGGGGTGCCAGAACACGGTGCCGGGCGAGTGCTCGTCGATGTGGAACAGGTCCAGCTCGCGGCCCAGCTTGCGGTGGTCGCGCTTCTCGGCCTCTTCCAGCATCGTCAGGTACTGCTGCAGCTCTTCCTTGGTGGCCCAGGCCGTGCCGTAGATGCGCTGCAGCATCTCGTTGCGGTGGTCGCCGCGCCAGTAGGCGCCGGCCACCTTCATCAGCTTGAAATGCTTGAGCTTGCCGGTGCTGGGCACGTGCGGGCCTCGGCACAAGTCTTCAAAAGCGCCTTCGCGGTACAGCGACACGTCTTCATTGCTGGGGATGCTGGCGATGATTTCCGCCTTGTAGTGCTCGCCCAGGCCCTTGAAGTAGGCCACGGCCTCGTCGCGCGGCAGCACGCGGCGCACCACCGGCTCGTCCTTGGCGGCCAGCTGGGCCATGCGCTTTTCAATCGCCACCAGGTCTTCGGGCGTGAAGGGGCGCTTGTACGAAAAGTCGTAGAAGAAACCGTGCTCGATCACCGGGCCAATGGTCACCTGCGCATCGGGAAACAGCTCCTTGACGGCGTAGGCCAGCAAGTGCGCCGTGGAGTGGCGGATCACCTCCAGGCCGTCGGCGTCCTTGGCCGTGACGATGGACAACGGGCTGTCCTGCGTGATGAGGTAGCTGGTGTCCACCACCTTGTCGCCGATCTTGCCGGCCAGGGCGGCCTTGGCCAGGCCGGTGCCGATGGAGGCCGCCACGTCGGCGACCGTGACCGGGCCGGGGTATTCGCGTTGGGAGCCGTCGGGGAGCGTGATGTGCAACATGGGGAGGTCCAGAAAACAAAAAAGCGCGGCAGGGGCCGCGCTGGTGTGGGGAGAAAAGGCAATCAATCGGGCAGGCGCGAACTGCAGGCCTCAGAGGGCCGTGGAGGTGGTCTCCATAGTTCGCGGTGTCATAACCAGATTGCCTTTCTCGCTCTTGCTGATTCAGAAGAAGAACAGGCATTTTCCCACAAAACGCCGGCTAGGGTCTGCCCTCGCCCGCCAGAGCAGGCTTGCGGCGCAAGGCTCAGCGCTTGCAGTGCTGGTTCGCCACGGCTTGCAGCTCGCCGAGCGTCTCGCAAAGCGCCTCGAACCGCTGCTCCACCTCGTCGCGGAGCGCCTTCGGGCTCTCCGACCTGAACGCGAGCCCTTTCTCTTGATCCGTTTGGCGCTCCACCGAGACGGCAAACTGATTGAGCCGGTCGAGCGCCCGAGAGGCGAGGACGGACATGCGAACAGGAAAGTCTTTGCGGTTGCGCTGGCGCGTGAATGCGTTGCGGAGGAAAAGTTTGATGGCGATTCTGGAGGTCCCTTGCACTTTGGAAAAAACAAAGCCATAAAAATGTCACGTTTTTCGTGACGACAGAATATTACCAAGTTACGAGACTCGTGACATGGTTTCAGAGTCTGGTCACACCACAAATCTCGTCGGGCAGCGCATCCGCTCTCGACGAGAAGAATTGGGGTGGTCTCAAGAGAAGTTAGGTGTGCTGATAGGCATCGACGAGTCGTCGAGCCGGGCGCGGATCAGCCGCTATGAGCTGGGAAACCATGAGCCCCCGTTGGACACTGCACGCAATATCGCGAAGGCGCTCGGTGTGCCGCTGGCGTATCTCTACTGCGAGGAGAACGATGTAGCGAGCTTGCTGATGGCGCTCAAGAAAGTGCCCGTAAAGCAACGTGGGACACTGATCTCGACTTGGATGAATGAGCTCGCCTAGCCTGAGCCTCACAGCGCGAGCAGCCGAGTGGAACAAGATCAGGCATTCGGGCAGGCATTGCGCAGCCTGCGAACACGTCGTAAGTGGAGCCAGACCGAGCTCGCACTTCGCTCCGACGTGGACCGACGTCACATCTCGGAAATCGAGCTGGGGCGGAATAGTCCGAGCCTGCGTCTCATATTCAAGCTGTGTGACGCGCTCGACGTAGCGCCCTCGGACCTCGTGAAGGACATCGAGAGGCGCATGCGGGTGCAGGGCCCGCGCTAAGCACGACGTTGCAGGTCCTCCGGCCATCTCAAGTATGGCTACGACACTCTGTACGACCGCCTGGCCGGTAAGTTCACCAAGCGGATGGGCAGTTCTATACCCCGCCTTTTGCTTCGACGACCTCACGAAGAACACGGTGGGCATCGTTGCCGTCAAACGGGTACCACGACTCCAACGCTACGACTACAACCTGCGCTTGTAATGAGACGCTGAAGACACCCAGTGGCACGACGTCCCGGCAAAGGGCATAAGAAGCTCAACGTCAAGAACATCCAGAAAAGCTCGGCGACTACACCTGCGAAAACGGTGTCGTTTTCTTGCACACACGCCGGAAAGTGACTGCGTAGTTCTTGGGTTGCCCACGGCAAAGCAATCACTTTCCGGCGAGGTGCATAAGTCGTGACGGGACAATTGGGCGCATGAACTGGAGAAAGCACATGCCTAAGTTCGATTGGTCCAAGGAACCGCCGAAGTGGAAGCTCGCCGCTTGGGCAATCATGTTCTTGCCGACCACCCTACTCGCCGCAGCGGTGGTGCTGAAGGCTTTGAAGTAATGGACGCCGGAGGCGGTAGGGGAGGATTGCGCATGTGGGTCAGGGCGCAACGGGCCACTGGCGGGTGGCGGCCCCGGCGATGGCACGCGGTGCCCCAAGTTGGTCCGTGGTGACGCCGTTGGTACTCGGGGATAACCACCCCCATGGCTCGCGGCTGCGCGGCACCTGTGGCCAGTTCTTGGGCGTGGGATCTTGGTCTACGATCGAGAGACGCAAGCACCCTGCACGCCTACATGCTCTTCAAAGCCCGCCCCTGCCCGTCCTGCAGCGCCGACCATGGACACAGCCGCTGGGCCGTAGCCAACAGCTCATACATGAAGGGTCTACGGTGCGCGCGATGCCGGGAAATCTTCTACCAGGCCGGCATGGGCGTCTGGTTCTGGTCGTTCGTACTGCTGCCGATCACACCCTTCTTTCTGATCCATTGGGGTGTGGGCCTACTGGCCATGGCGGTGGAGGTCGGGCTGGTGATGCTCTACATCAACCGCCGAAAGCCGTTGGTGGCCGCGCATCGTCGATATCCGTAGCCCAGATCTACGCAGAGGAAGACAACGACCGCAGTCCGCTCGAATCAATCAAGTACCCAGATGAGCTTCCGTCAGGGTTGCGCGCAAGTACAAACTGGAGCAGCCCGGCAGGCTCTGTAGACATGCCGGATACGAATGGCACTGATCGAAATTTCCCAGCCGCGTAGCGCACAGGGGACGTAGTTCGCACGACCTTCAGGCCGACGAGAAGCTCAAGAATCTCTCCCGATCGCGCACCATCGTCAATCTTCCACAAGCCGTTGGCATCGGTGTAGCTGAGGTGGCAACTGCGCTCCTCGCCGCCCTTCACGTGCGCGCGGACCGTATCTTGTACTAGGTCTGTATTCAGCAGGCGACGCACGAAAGCGTCCATAGACATTGGGCCAAGGCGGGTGGGAACAATGTCCGTCGCAGGAATAGGCAGTTGCTCCTTTGTGCCGCACGAAAACTGACACACAGCAGCGACGTCAAAGTTCATCGTTACTACATCGAACACTCCCGACCCTTCTAGAGCAGCGATCATGGGCCAGTCGGCGCCGCAAGCCTCTTCAACCGTAAGGGTTTCGATGCCAAGGAACTCGGCCTTTCGGAGAGCCGGCTTTGAGAAGCCACTTTCAGACACAAGGATCAGCTTGTCTGTTGCGAGGTTCTGGTGCTTCGCATACATCTTCTCGATCCAAGGTGTGTCCGCAGGCCGGCTCCAAGCAACCACTTCCAAGCTCAAGTGAACTTGATAGCTCGCGGTGTTGGAAATGATAATGACATCGACCTCACGCGACTCGCCCGTCACACGATCAAGCAACATGGCGGATTCAGCAACCTTCGCTTGTCCGGCCAGTGTTGCTGTGAGAAGTACGACCAAGCGCTGGAATGCATTTGTGCGAGCAGGCATTGGGCGTAGACGGAGAGTGAATAGGGATGCGGTCAGCAGCCGCGATACGAAGTCACTATTACGGCAGGTTCACCTACTGACCTTCGTTTGAACGGATGTACTGAAGCCACCTCTTGGCAACGCTGCGCACAAAAGACTCTGCCTCTCCTTTGGACATAGGGTTGCCCAACTTGGCTGCCTCTCCATGCGCATGCCTCGCCCAGTCACCAGACACTGAATCAAGATGCACCGCCTCCGCAAATCGATGGTACTGATTGTCAGAAATGCCGAACTGCTGACCGAAGGCCTTGGCGTTTGAGTTCGGCCCGCGCATCAGCTCATAAATTTTGAACAGCGTTACGCCTGTCTGCGCCTCGATGGCAAGCAACTCCAAGACCTTCGCAGCCTTGGGGTTGAAGTAGGCGGGTACGAGTTGAGACAGTTGCGAATCCAATTTCGCTTGGTACTCGGCCTCGGCCCTCTCCTCATGCCACGCCCTCAGTTCATCTTCTGACAACCCGGTCCGAGGGCTTACCGTCAGCGTGGCGTCGAAAAAGGTTGTGTGGGTATGAAGTACATCCTGAACTTCCAGGAACGCGTGGCGGGTTGCGGGATTTCTGGAGTAGTCGATGACGGAACCCAGTGCGAAGGAGGCGTCGATCCCGCCGACAAAGGAACTGCGCACCTTTTTGCCGATGTCGTAGACCTCAGTTGCTGTGGAACAGTCATTGATCCCAGGCGATGAGAAAGCAACATGTGGTGCCTCGTCTACGAGTTCGAAGCCAAGCTCATTGAGCAGATCCGCGAGATTCCTGCGTTCAAGCTGTGTGCCCTGCACTTCTATCGCCCACTTCAGTCGAAGTGCACCACCAGTGGCGGTAGAGAGTACTGACGTCACGAGCTTTTCCTTGACCATGCAAGCGCCACCGCCGCAGCCGCGCACACAAACAGCCCCACTACGAACAGGGCGGATCCGGTGGGATGCTTGTCCATCGTGGCGATGAGTGCCGCCAAGTTTTGAAAATCAATGCTCATGGTTGTTCTCTGTCCTGGCCTTAACAGCGACCAGATGAAGAAATGCTAGCCGGCAGACCAACGTACTCAATCACCCGCCGACCGGCACACCCATTTAGGCGACATGTGGTGTCGATGAAACATGCAAAAAAAACATTTAGACACATTTTGCAATGTGCAAGAGCGACCACCCCCTAGCCACAACCGCACACACCCGCGCTCGCTTCCTCCTGGTGCGACACGAAGGTGTAGCCCTTGGCTACGGGCCGAGCCTCAGACTCAAAACCGCATCAGCCGCAATTTGTTGACTGAAGCCCCCGCAGCCACCCAATGAGAGGGAAACACCTGCTCAGTATCTGAGCGACGCCCCTCACGCCGTCCGTCGCTTTCCCAAATATTTGGGATGGCTGCAATTGCCCGGGAGGATCATTGTCATGAAGGTAACAAGCCGTGTCGTCATTGTCTGGCGGCCGTGCATCTCTTTGCGCCTCAAGGAGCACCCATGAAGAACTGGTGTTTGGTTTTTGTAGCCGTGGCGCTAACCGGATGTCAGAGCATGACGAACCTGCCGTACGGTAAGCCTCTCTTAAACGGCGGCCGCCCGGGAGAGACAGGCATCGGCTACGGCTACTACCCACTCGACCCGCTTCCTTTGCAGGTTGATTCCAGCATGGACAAAGCCAAAATTCTGAAAGCCTTACCTGATGAGACCATCAGAATGGCAATAGGCGAGGTGAAGTCCGATGGTGGTATCTCGTTTGGTGCGACACGAGTTGGCGCGGCATCGAGAAGTTACGTGGTGATCGTCGACTACATGAAGTACACGACACAGATACTTCCAGCAAAAATTTCTGCACCTGACAAGGATGGTGCGAGAACGGCTTCAGTCGTTCAGGATGGCACCGCCGCCAACGCGATTATTCCGCTCTACGTTGGCATCGGCCTGCGAATGACAGCAAGCATTTATGTGGTGAGCGGCGAGGTCGATCTCGGCAGTCTGTTTGGTCTCGGAGCCGCAGCGAAGGCCAATCAAATTACCGGCACGTTGATAGTGCAAAACATGGGAATTGGCTCGAAAGAGGCGACAGACTTGCTTCCGATGCCCAACGCCATCAGCGATGCGTCTATCCAACAAGCCATCATTTCACTCGCATCCATCAAGACCAAAGTCTATGACGCGGCTGAACCAACACCACGCGTTTTGGGAATCTACAACACACTCGGGGGCAATCAAGAAACCATCAACGGGGTGATTGGGGGCATCTTGTCACATCCCATCGATTTCCCTCCAAAGGCACCTGTTGCGAAGACGAGTAGTGCAACTGTCGGTAGAGCAGGCGGGGCGGGGCAAGTCAACGCGGATAAGTAGCCCCATACCTGCCTCGCGTATTCGTGATTGGGCTGAGATCTTCCTGCCCTCTTCCACCACACCAACAAAAAAGCCGCCCCGAAGGGCGGCCTGTCTCCTCGGATCCGGGGAGTCAGCTCAGTGGAACTGCTCTTCCTCGGTGGACCCCGTCAGCGCCTTCACGCTAGAAGAACCACCCTGAATAACCGTGGTCACGTCGTCGAAGTAACCCGCGCCCACTTCCTGCTGGTGCGACACGAAGGTGTAGCCCTTGTCGCGTGCGGCGAATTCGGGTTCCTGCACCATTTCCGTGTAGTGCTTCATGCCTTCGCCGCGGGCGTACGCATGGGCGAACTGGAAGGTGTTGAACCAGTTGATGTGGATGCCGGCCAGCGTGATGAACTGGTACTTGTAGCCCAGCGCGGCCAGGTCTTCCTGGAACGAGGCGATCTGCTTGTCGTTGAGGTTCTTCTTCCAGTTGAACGAGGGCGAGCAGTTGTACGACAGCAGCTTGCCGGGGCAGGCGGCTTGCACGGCTTGCGCGAATTCGCGGGCGAAGCCGATGTCGGGCACGCCGGTTTCGCACCACACGAGGTCGGCGTACGGGGCGTAGGCCACGCCACGGCTGATGGCTTGCTCCAGGCCGTTCTTCACGCGGTAGAAGCCTTCCTGCGTGCGCTCGCCGGTGAGGAAGGGCTTGTCGTTGGCGTCGTGGTCGCTGGTGATCAGGTTGGCGGCTTCGGCATCGGTTCGGGCCAGCACGATGGTGGACACACCCATCACGTCGGCGGCGAAGCGCGCGGCGATCAGCTTCTCGCAAGCCTCTTGCGTGGGCACGAGCACTTTGCCGCCCATGTGGCCGCATTTCTTCACGGCGGCCAGCTGGTCTTCGAAGTGCACGCCCGCAGCACCGGCGGCGATCATGTTCTTCATGAGTTCGAAGGCGTTGAGCACGCCGCCGAAGCCGGCTTCCGCATCGGCCACGATGGGCAGGAAGTAGTCGATGAACTCAGGGCTGCCCGGCTCGATGCCACGGCCCCACTGGATTTCGTCGGCGCGCTTGAAGGTGTTGTTGATGCGGCGGACCATGGTGGGCACCGAGTCGTAGGCGTAGAGCGACTGGTCGGGGTACATGGTTTCCGAGGTGTTGCCGTCGGCGGCGACTTGCCAGCCCGAGAGGTACACGGCTTCCAGGCCGGCCTTGGCCTGTTGCATGGCCTGGCCGGCGGAGATGGCGCCGAAGGCGTTCACGTAGCCCTTCTTGGCGCCACCGTTGACCTTGTCCCAAAGTTTCTCGGCGCCGCGCTTGGCCAGCGTGTGCTCGATCTGCATGCTGCCGCGCAGGCGCACGACGTCGGCGGCGCTGTAGCCGCGCTTCACACCCTTCCAGCGCGGGTTGGTCGCCCAGTCTTTCTCCAGGGCTTCGATCTGTTGGGCGCGGCTCAGTTGCTCGGTCAGGGATTGCGGCATTTGAATACTCCGTGAGGTTGATGGATCGGGGCGGCTGGCTTGCATGCAAACGCGGTGCCGTTGAGAAGACTTTAAGTCTTATAGAAGAGTTTTGGAAGCTCTTATGTCTTATATAAGATAAAAAATTTCTTGTTGTTTTTCAAAGAACTATTTCTCAAATTTCTCGATGTAGAAATCCGTTTCTTGCATTGAGAAATTTTCTTGCGCCGCAACATTTTATGTTTTCATATTGCAAAACAAACATCTCTCATCCCGGAATACCCTGAAACGCTTCAGGCATGATGCGACCCACTTTCGTGCACACCCGTCAAAAACCGTGACTTCCCCGAACCGTTGGTGGGCCTATGCGTGCCTGGCCTTGAGCATGTCGCTGGTGGGCAGCTATGTGGCCCTCTCCAAGCCCCTGGTGCTGGTGTTCCCTGTGTTCCTGCTGGCCTGGCTGCGCTTTGGCATCGGCGGCCTGGCGATGTGGAACTGGTTGAAGAGGCCGGCCGACGAACCGCCGATGTCGCCACGCACGCGCGGCCTGCTGTTCCTCGAATCGTTCCTGGGCAACTTCCTGTTCTCCATCTGCATGCTGTTCGGCGTGAGCCTGACCACCGCTGTGGCCGCGGGCGTGGTGATGTCGTCCATCCCGGCCGTGGTGGCCTTGCTGAGCTGGCTGTTCCTGCGCGAGCGCATCGGCTGGCGCAGCGCGGCCGGCATTGCCTGCGCGGCGCTGGGCATCGGCCTGTTCTCGCTGCAGAAGGTGGACGCCGGCGCGGTGGTGGCCGACACCAGCGGCCCGTTCGGCATCAGCAAGGCGCTGCTGGGCAACCTGCTGGTGTTCGCCGCCGTGGTGTGCGAGGCCTCTTATGTGGTGATCGGCAAGCACCTCACCGAGGGCCTGGGGCCCAAGCGCATCTCGGCCATCATCAACCTCTGGGGTTTCGCGCTGGTCACGCCGTTCGGCCTGTGGGCGGCGTGGACGTTCGACTTCTCCACCGTCGCCCTGCCCGTCTGGGGCCTGCTGGTGTTCTACGCGCTGGCCGCGAGCGTGTGGACGGTGTGGCTGTGGATGACCGGGCTCAAGACGGTGCCCGCTTCGCAGGCTGGTGTGTTCACCGTGATGCTGCCGATCAGCGCGGCGGCCATCGGCGTGTTGTTCATGGGCGAGCGGTTGTCGCTCCTGCAGGGCGTGGCGTTCGGCATCGCCCTGCTCGGCCTGGTGCTGGCGCACCCCTGCCCGGCCGCGCCGCGCCCAAGGCCTGAGCGTTTTTCAGAGACACCAGAGGCCGGTGGGCTGGGTGATGCCCATCCACAGCGCCCAGCCCGAAGTGACGGCCAGGGCCAGCCCGGCCAGGCGGATGCCCCAGCCACCCGAACGCGCGCCGCGCAGGCGCAGCAGCAGCCACGGCCCGGCGGTGAGCGAGACCGAGGTTCCGATGGAGAACAGGGCCATGATGGCCGCGCCTTCCAGCGCGTTGGCCGAGAGCGAGGCCACCAGCAGCGCCGAGTACAGCAGGCCACAAGGCATGAGCGCCCAGGCCACGCCCAGCACCACCGGCGCGCGCGGCCCCAGTTTCACCATGGCGGGCCGGGCGCGGCGCCACACCTGCTGCCCGAGGTTCTCGATCCAGGCCGGTTGGCGCGCGCGCCAGAGCAGCGCCGCGCCCAGGAGCAGCGCGGCCACATGGAACATGGTCCACACCGGCCGCAGCACCGCGGTGTTCGTGCCCAGCCAGGCCAGGCCTTGCACCGAGCCGGCCGCGAAGGCGCCGAACAGCGCGTAACCCAGCATACGGCTCGCCTGAAAACCCAGCAGGGCCTGCGTGCTGCGCGCGCCGGCCGCGCGACCGATGCCGGCGCAGGCCGCGCCGCACATCGCCACGCAGTGCGGGCCGCCCACCAGGCCCATGAAGAGCGCCGTGATCGCCATGGAGGTTTGCATGGTGGGCGCCCGCGCCGGCCTCAGATGATGCGCGAGAAGCGCGCTCGGTCGAGGTCGACCTGCAGGTTCTTGTCGAACACCATGGCGATGGCGCGCACCAGGAACCAGCCGGCCTCGGTGACCTGGATGCCGGTCGGGCTCAGGCACACCAGGCCCTCTGCGGCCAGGCCTTCGAGCACCTCGAGTTCGCGCGCGAAGTGGCTCTTGAAGCTGATCAGGTGGCCGAGTTCGATCGACTCGAACTGCACCTCGCCCTGGCACATGAGCGCCATGATCACCGCGCGGCGCAAGAGGTCGTCGCGCGTGAGCGCGAGCCCGCGCACGATGGGCAGGCGGCCCTGGTCGAGCAGGTCGCGGTATTCCTCCAGCGTCTTGGCGTTCTGGCTGTAGGTGGCACCGATGCGCCCGATGGCGGACACGCCGAGCGCGATCAGGTCGCAGTCGGGCTGCGTGCTGTAGCCCTGGAAGTTGCGGTGCAGGCGCCCCTGGCGCTTGGCGACCGCGAGCGCGTCGTTGGGCAGCGCGAAGTGGTCCATGCCCACGTAGACATAGCCGGCGTCGATCAGCGCATCGAGCGACATCGACAACATGCCGAGCTTGTCGCCCGCGCTGGGCAGCTCGGCCGCCGAGATGCGCCGCTGCGGTTTGAAGCGCGACGGCAGGTGGGCGTAGGCGTAGAGCGCGATGCGGTCGGGCCGCAGCTCGTTCACCTGCGCCAGCGTGCGCGCGAAGGACGCGGGGGTCTGCAGCGGCAGGCCGTAGATCAGGTCCACGTTGACCGACTCGAAGCCGATGCGGCGCGCCGCGGCCACCAGCGCGAACACCTGCTCGGCGGGCTGCACGCGGTGCACGGCCTTCTGCACCGCGGGGTCGAAGTCCTGCACGCCGAAGCTCAGGCGGTTGAAGCCCAGGCGGGCCAGGGTCCTCAGGCGGTCCTCGGTCACGGTGCGCGGGTCCACCTCCACCGAGTACTCGCCGCCGGGCGCGAGCGTGAAGTGGCGCCGCAGCATGGCGATAAGTTCTTCGAGCTCGGCATCGGAGAGGAAGGTGGGCGTGCCGCCGCCCAGGTGCAGTTGCGACACGCTGTGGCCCTGGCCCAGGTGCGCCACCTGCAGCTCCACCTCGCGCGCCAGGTAGCGCAGGTACTCGGCCGCGCGCGAATGGTGTTTGGTGATGACCTTGTTGCAGGCGCAGTAGTAGCAGACCGATTCGCAGAACGGGATGTGCACGTACAGGGACAGCGGCAGGGCCATCGAGCCCGCGCGGCGCTGTTGCAGCGCCTGGATGTAGTCGTTTTCGGTGAACGCCTCCACGAACCGGTCGGCGGTGGGGTAAGAGGTGTAGCGCGGCCCCGGCACGTCAAAACGCTTCAGCAGCTCCTCGGAAATGGCGTGGCTCAAGATCGAATCTCCATCAAGGCCCTCACTGTGCGACAGAGTGTCTGGAATTCCCTTGATCCTGGTCAAAAGGTGGTGAACTGATCCGATGCCGGGGCGTGAAGTCGACACCGTGGGGGGTATGCTGTAACCTTTTGCGAATCCGGACTTTTCTAATGGACGCTCAAAGCATCAAAGTCGCCTGCTCGAGCTGCAACCTGCGCGAGCTGTGCTTGCCCATGGGCTTGAACCCCGACGAGATGGACAAGCTGGACAAGGTGATCTCCAAGCGCCGCCGCATCAAGCGCGGCACGGCGTTGTTCAGCGTGGGGGGACAAGTTCACGTCGCTGTACGCCGTGCGCTCGGGCTTCTTCAAGACCTGCGTGACCACGGCGGACGGCCGCGATCAGGTGACCGGCTTCCAGATGACGGGCGAGATCATCGGCCTGGACGGCATCGTGAGCGACCACCATTCCTGCAACGCGGTGGCGCTGGAAGATGCCGAGGTCTGCGTGATGCCGTTCGACCAGGTCGAAGAGCTGTCGCGCGAATTCACCACCCTGCAGCACCACGTGCACAAGATCATGAGCCGCGAGATCGTGCGCGACCACGGCGTGATGCTGCTGCTGGGCAGCATGCGCGCCGAAGAGCGCCTGGCGGCCTTCCTGCTCAACCTGGTGCAGCGCCTGCATGCGCGCGGCTTCTCGCAGTCCGAGCTGGTGCTGCGCATGACGCGCGAAGAGATCGGCAGCTACCTCGGCATGAAGCTCGAGACGGTGAGCCGCACCTTCTCCAAGTTCGTGGAGGACGGCATCATCGATGTGAAGCAGCGCTACGTGCACATCAAGAACACCGACGGCCTGCGCCGCATCGTCAATCCTCAGACTTGCGGATGACGAGCAGCGCGGTCAGCGCGCTCGACACCGCCGTCACCCCCCAGAAGACGAAGAAGGCCACGGTGTAGACCGCCTGGCGCGACCAGTCCAGCGGCTGGCCGAACCAGTGCAGGTCGCCCGGGTCCACCATCGCGAAGACCAGCATTTCCAGCACCGCCGCGAGCAGGAAAGCCGGCCAGGCGATGCCCATCCAGTGGCGCGCCTGCACCTCAGCGCTCCGGTTGAGGCACCACCGGCGAAGCCGCGTGGTTGCGCGCCTGGTGCGCGGGCTGCAGCTTGATCAGCGCCTCGGCCTTCGCCTGCCCTTCCAGCGCCAGCGCGGCTTCGCGGTCGCGCTCGAACACGGCCTTGTCGAGCACCGGGTCGGCGTTGTGGACGGCGATGAAGGCGGTGATGAGGCTGCGCCACCACCACCACCAGCGGGCCACCCACCACCAGCCACATGTGTGGGACGCGCCACCAGGACACCGGCGGCACGGAGGCCGCCACGGCGGGAGAGCTGGATGGGTTCATGAGAGAGCTCCTTCGGGAAGATGGATCGGATCAGCGCGGCACGAGGAAGGCCGCCTTTTCGGAGACGTGGATCGATTCGTCGCCGATGGCGCGGATGTCGAAACGGATCGGGTGCGAGCCGGGGCTCGCGGCATCGGGCGGGATCTGCACCCGCACCGCCACCGCACGCACCTCGGTGGAGAGCACCTCCACCTCGGCGCTGGAATCCAGTGCGATGCCGGGCAGGCCGGAGACACCGATGGCGTAGCGCTGCGGCGACTCGGTGGCGTTCATGATCTGCAGGCGGAACACGTTCTCGATGCGGCCCTGCTCCACCATGCGGGCCAGGGCGCCGCGGTCGCGGATCACGTCCACCTTGAGTGGCGTGCGCATGTAAAGGCTCAGGCCCACGGCCAGGGTGATGGCGCCGAGGATCGCGGTGTAGATCAGCACGCGCGGGCGCAAGGCGCGCCGCAGCATCTGCCGCGTGGTCCAGCCGTTGTCCAGGCCGTTCTCGGTGGAGAAGCGGATCAGCCCGCGTGGGTAGCCCACCTTGTCCATCACGTCGTCGCACACGTCGATGCAGGCCGCGCAGCCGATGCAGTCGGACTGCAGGCCGTTGCGGATGTCGATGCCGGTGGGGCACACCTGCACGCACAGCGTGCAGTCCACGCACGAGCCCAGCCCCAGGGCCTTGGGGTCGGCCTTCTTCGAGCGCGGGCCGCGCGGTTCACCGCGCCGCGTGTCGTAGGTGACGATCATGGTGTCCCGGTCGAACATCGCGCTCTGGAAGCGCGCGTAGGGGCACATGTACTTGCAGACCTGCTCGCGCAGGAAGCCGGCGTTGCCGTAGGTGGCGAAGCCGTAGAAGAAGATCCAGAACAGTTGCCAGGGCCCGAGCGCGGCG
This sequence comes from Hydrogenophaga sp. UC242_50, assembly GCF_042697355.1. Taxonomy (NCBI): domain Bacteria; kingdom Pseudomonadati; phylum Pseudomonadota; class Betaproteobacteria; order Burkholderiales; family Comamonadaceae; genus Hydrogenophaga; species Hydrogenophaga sp. UC242_50. The sequence continues at coordinate 3,060,819 of NZ_CP170553.1, read as the reverse complement.
GCCACCGAGAGCGCGCCCAGTTCGCGGATGGGCGTGAAGTAGCCGACGAAGGTGAAGCCGGTCCAGAGCGAGAAAGCGATCCACAGCGCGTGCTTGAGCGAGCGCTTGCCCAGCTTGCTGGCGGACAGGGCGGACTGGTCCAGCCGCAGGCGGGCCGAGCGTTCGCCCTCCACCTTCTTCTCGATCCACAGGAAGATTTCGGTGTAGACCGTCTGCGGGCAGGCGAAGCCGCACCACAGGCGGCCGGCCACGGCGGTGAACAGGAACAGCGCGAAGGCGCAGATGACCAGCAGGCCGGTGAGGTAGATGAAGTCCTGCGGGTAGAGCACCAGCCCGAAGATGTAGAAGCGGCGCGCCTCCAGGTCGAACAGCACGGCCTGGCGCGCGTTCCACTCCAGCCAGGGCAGCCCGTAGAAAACGAGCTGCGTGATCCAGACCATGACCCAGCGCCAGTTGGCAAACAGGCCCTGGACCGATCTCGGCTGGATCTTCTCGCGCGCGGCGTACAGGGACACCATCGTCTCGTCATCGACGGGGACGATGGGAATGGGGGCTCTGGGCTTGCTGGACGGACTGGTCACGTGGTGCAAATCGATCAGTTGCCGGCCGCTGCCGCCGCGCCGCCCTTGTTGGACAGGCCCCAGACGTAGGCGCTCAGCACATGGATCTGGTCCGCGTTGAGCTTGCCGGCCTGTGCCGGCATCTGGTTGTTGAAGCCCTTGGTGATGGCGCGCACCACGGCGTCTTCGCCCCAGCCGTGCAGCCAGGTGTTGTCGCTCAGGTTGGGCGCGCCCATGGCGGTGTTGCCTTTGCCGTCCGCACCGTGGCAGGCGGCACAGGCCGCAAAGCCGGCGCGGCCCAGCGCGGCGCGCACCGAGTCGTGCGGGCTGCCCGAGAGGCTGAGCACGAAGTGGGCGACGTTGCGCACGTCGTCCGGCGTGCCGACGGCGGCGGCCATGGGCGGCATGACGCCGTTGCGGCCCTGGGTGATGGTGGCCTTGATCGCCTCCGGCTCACCGCCCCAGAGCCAGTCGCGGTCGGTCAGGTTGGGGAAGCTGCGCGCGCCGCGCGCGTCCGAGCCGTGGCACTGGGCGCAGTTGTTCATGAACAGGCGCTCGCCGATGGCCATGGCCGAGGCATCGCCCGCGAGCTGTTGCGGCGTCATGCCATTGAACTGCGCGTAGATCGGCGCGATGGCCTTCTCGACCTTGGCCGCCTCGGCCTTGTGCTGGCCGTCGGACGACCAGCCCAGCAGGCCCTGGTACTTGCCGAAGGTCGGGTACAGCAGGCCGTAGGCGATCGAGAACACGCAGGTGATGATGAAGAGGTAGACCCACCACTTGGGCAGCGGGTTGTTCATCTCGCGCAGGTCGCCGTCCCACACGTGGCCGGTGGTGTTGTCGGCCGTGGCCTTGACCTTGGTGGTGCCGCTGATCCAGAGCAGGACCAGGCAGGCGATGATGCTGACCACGGTCAGCACGGCCACGTACCAGTTCCAGAATTCGCTGGTGAAGTCGCTCATGACGGTTCTTTCGTGCTGTCGGTGGTGGCTTCGTCCTGGAACGGCAGCATCGCTGCCTCGTCGAAGCGGGACTGGTTGCGCCGGGCCCAGGCCCAGGCCACGATGCCCAGGAAGGTCATCAGGCTGATCACGGTGACGGCGCTGCGCAGGTCATTGATGTCCATGTGATGTTCTCCTTGGCACTCACTTGATGGCGGTGCCCAGCACCTGCAGGTAGGCGATGAGGGCTTCCATCTCGGTCTTGCCCTTCACGTCGGCCTGGGATGCGGCGATCTCTTCGTCGGTGTAGGGCGCGCCCAGGGTGCGCAGCACTTCCATGCGCTTGGGCAGGCCGGCCTCGTTCACGGTCTTCTTCTCCAGCCAGGGGTAAGCCGGCATGTTGGACTCGGGCACGAGGTCACGCGGGTTGTTCAGGTGGATGCGGTGCCATTCGTCGCTGTAGCGCCCGCCCACGCGCGCCAGGTCGGGGCCGGTGCGCTTGCTGCCCCACTGGAAGGGCCGGTCGTAGACGAATTCGCCGGCCACCGAGTAGTGGCCGTAGCGCAGCGTCTCGGCCTGGAAGGGGCGGATCATCTGCGAGTGGCAGTTGTAGCAACCCTCGCGCACATACACGTCGCGCCCGGCGATCTGCAGCGCGCTGTAGGGCTTGAGGCCCTCCACCGGCTGCGTGGTGGACTTCTGGAAGAACAGCGGAACGATCTCGACCAGACCACCGACCGCGATCACCAGCACGATGAGCACGATCATCAGGAAGTTGTTGGTCTCGATCCGCTCGTGGGTGAAACCCTGGGGCTTGTTGTTGTCGGCCATGGTTGTGGCTCCTCAGGCGTGGGCGGGGTTGAGAGCGGGAATGCGGACGTCTTCCACGCGGCCGTTGCGCGCGGTCATCACCGTGTTCCACAGCATCACGCCCATGCCGGCCAGGTAGAGCACGCCACCGAGCAGGCGGATGACGTAGAACGGGAAGGTGGCCTTGACCGATTCGACGAAGGTGTAGGTCAGGCTGCCGTCGGGGTTGATGGCGCGCCACATCAGGCCCTGCATCACACCGGCGATCCACATCGCGGCGATGTAGAGCACGATGCCCAGGGTGGCGATCCAGAAGTGCAGCTCGATGGCGGGCACCGAGTACATCTTCTTCTGGCCGTACAGGCGCGGAATCAGGTAGTACATGGAACCCATGGTCACCAGGCCCACCCAGCCGAGCGCGCCGGAGTGCACGTGGCCCACGGTCCAGTCGGTGTAGTGCGAGAGCGCGTTGACCGTCTTGATCGACATCATCGGACCCTCGAAGGTCGACATGCCGTAGAACGAGAGCGAGACGATCAGGAAACGCAGGATGGGGTCGTCGCGCAGTTTGTGCCAGGCGCCCGAGAGCGTCATGATGCCGTTGATCATGCCGCCCCAGCTGGGCGCGAGCAGGATGAGCGAAAACACCATGCCCACCGATTGCGTCCAGTCCGGCAGCGCGGTGTAGTGCAGGTGGTGCGGGCCGGCCCACATGTAGGTGAAGATCAGCGCCCAGAAGTGCACGATGGACAGGCGGTACGAGTACACCGGGCGCTCGGCCTGCTTCGGAATGAAGTAATACATCATCCCGAGGAAGCCGGCGGTGAGGAAGAAGCCCACGGCGTTGTGGCCGTACCACCACTGCACCATCGCGTCCTGCACGCCGGCGTAGGCCGAGTAGCTCTTGAAGAGGTCCACCGGCAGCGCGGCGCTGTTGACGATGTGCAGCACGGCCACGGCCAGGATGAAGGCGCCGAAGAACCAGTTCGCCACGTAGATGTGGCGCACCTTGCGCAGGCCGATGGTGCCGAAGAACACGATGGCGTAGGCCACCCACACGAGGGTGATGAGCACGTCGATCGGCCACTCCAGTTCGGCGTATTCCTTGCCGGAGGTCATGCCCATGGGCAGCGAGACCACGGCCAGCAGGATCACGGCCTGCCAGCCCCAGAAGGTGAAGGCGGCGAGCTGCCCGCCGAACAGCCGCACCTGGCAGGTGCGCTGCACCACGTAGTAGCTGGCGGCGAACAAGCCGCAACCGCCGAAGGCGAAGATCACCGCGTTGGTGTGCAGCGGCCGCAGGCGGCCGTAGGACAGCCACTCGACGCCCAGGTTGAGCGCCGGCCAGGTCAGCTGCGCGGCGATGATCACGCCCACCAGCATCCCCACCACGCCCCAGACCACCGTCATGATGGCGAACTGCCGAACGACTTTGTCGTTGTAGACCGCCGACTGGCTGGCCCTGTTGGTCACGGACATACACATACTCCTTGCCAATGTCACTGCCGACAGTGTGCGCAGGGAGTTCCTGTTTGGCCTTGACCTAGGTCAAGCGCGCCCTCAATCGCCCTTGAGGATGCGCTCGCCTTCGCGTTCGATGTTGTCGAACTGCCCCGCCTGGAGCGCCCACCAGAACACGCCGATGATGCCGAACACGAGCAGCACGGACAGCGGGATCAGGAGGTAGAGGATGTCCATCGAAAGCCTTCAGTGCCGCGCCAGGCGCAGGGCGTTGCCGATCACCAGCAGCGAACTCGCCGCCATGCCCAGGCCGGCCAGCCAGGGCGGCATGTAGCCGGCCAGCGCGAGCGGCACGCTGACCACGTTGTAGGCCGCGGCCCAGGCCAGGTTCTGCCGCACGGTGCGCAGCGTGGCGCGCGCCTGGGTGAGGGTGTTGACCACGTCCATGACCTGGCCCCCCTGCACGATGAAGTCCGACTGCGACTGCGCCAGCGGTGCCGCGTGGCCGAGCGCGAAGGAGGTGTCGGCGCGCGCGAGCACGGGCCCGTCGTTGAGGCCGTCGCCCACCATCGCCACTTTCAGGCCACGCGCCTGCAGCGCCGCGATCTCGGCCAGTTTCTGCTCGGGCGAGGCGCCCGCGATCACGTGGTCCACGCCCACCACCTGGGCCACCTGCCGCGCGGCGGTCTCGCGGTCGCCCGACAGCAGCCAGGTGCGCACACCGAGCGCGCGCAGCGCGGCCACGGCGGCCACTGCGTCGTCGCGCAAACTTTCCTGCAGAACAAAGCTCGCGATCCAGCCGCGGGCGTCGCTCAGGTGAACGGCAGGCAGGTGCTCACCGGCCACCGAGGGCGGGAGGCCGCAGTACCCGGCCGAGCCCAGGCGCACCCAGCTTCCGTCGGGCCGCAAGGCCTGCATGCCCTGCCCTGCCCGCTCGGTATGCCCTGCCAGTGGAGCCAGGTCGGGCTGGCACGCCATGGCCTCGCGCGCGATCATCCGGGACACGGGGTGCAGCGAGCCTTCGGCGAGGGCGCCCGCCAGCGCCCACGCGTCCGAGAGGCTTGCACCTTCCCGGAGGGTGACCTTCTGCAGCGCCAGGCGGTCGTGCGTGAGCGTGCCGGTCTTGTCGAACACCACCGCGTCGATGCCCGCCAGCGCCTCGAAGGCCTGCAGCCGACGCACCAGCACGCCGCGCCGCGCCAGCGCGCCGGCCGAGGCCAGCATGGCCGTCGGCGTGGCCAGCGACAGCGCGCAGGGGCAGGTGACGATGAGCACGGCCACCGCCACCGCGAGGGCCTGCGTGTGGTCGATCTGCCACCAGTAGAAGCCGGCCACGGTGGCCGCGAGCAGCACGAAGACGAGGAAAGGCGCCGCGACGCGGTCGGCCAGCACGGCCAGGCGGGGCTTCTCGGTCGAGGCCCGTTCCATCAGCTGGACGATCTGCGCGAAGCGCGTGTCGGCGCCGAGGCGGTCGATGCGCACCCGCACCGGGCCGCCGAGGTTGAAGCTGCCGGCCACCACGCCCTGCCCTGCCTGGAGCGACAACGGGTGCGACTCGCCGGTCAGCAGGGCTTCGTCCACCATCGGCCAGGCCATCGAGCAATTCACCGTCGGCCGGGAAGGCCTGGCCGGCCTGCACGCGCACGGTGTCGCCCACGCGCAGGCGGCGCAGCGAGACGGACTCATAGCCGCCGTCGGGCTTCTGCCGCTCGCAGACCTCGGGCAGCCGGTTCATGAGGCCGTCGAGCGCGCCGGCCGTGCGGTCGCGCGCCTTGTGCTCCAGGTAGCGCCCGCCCAGCAGGAAGAACACGAACATGGTCAGCGAGTCGAACCAGACCTCGGCGCCCCAGGGGCCGGTGGGGTCGAAGGTGGCGGCCGAGCTGACGAGGAAGGTCACGAGGATGCCGATGGACACCGGCGTGTCCATTCCCACGCGGCCGTGCTTCAGGTCGCGCCAGGCGCTGGCGAAGAAGGGGCCGCTGGCGAAGAACACCACGGGCAGGCTGATCACCCAGCTGGCCCAGCGCAGCAGCTGGTTGATGTCGGGCGGGATCTCGCCGGGCGCGGTCACGTACGCGGGCCACGCGTACATCATCACCTGCATCATGCAGAAGCCGGCCACGAAGAGGCGCCACAGCGCCTGGCGGGTTTCGCGCAGGCGTTCGCTGACCGAGAGCGCGTGCTGCATGGGCAGCAGGCGGTAGCCGGTGTCGCCCAGCGCGCGGGCCAGGCTGGAGAGGCGCGTGCGCGTCGGGTCCCAGCGCAGCGTGAGGCGCCGCGTGGCGGCGTGCACCTGGGCGCGTTGCACGCCGGGCAGGTGCTGCAGCACCGACTCGACCGTGTCGGCGCAGGCGGCGCAGTACATGCCCTGCACCACCAGCACGGATTCGGCACCGGCGCCCTCGCCATCGGGCGCGAGGGCGCGCGTGAAGGTCTCCTGTTCGACGGGGTCGTCCAGGACGGCGAAGTCGTCGGTGACCGTGAGGGAGCCGCGGTGGGTGCCCAGCCAGTCGGCGCGCGGTGGCGATGGCGTGGCCTCGCCTGCCGCAGGGGGCGGGACGGCGGGCGCGGGGAGGGGCAGGCACGTGGCTTGCCACGAGCGCGGAGGCGGCCGGGTTCATGGTGGGAGCGTATTCCACGCCGTGCTTCGGGCCATTGACATAGGTCAACACCTGAGGCCCCTGCTTTGTTACCCTGAGGGTTCCGAGTTCAACCACACAAGGAGATCAACAATGTACAAGCGAATTCTCGTGGCGACCGATGGTTCGAAGCTGTCGCAGAAGGCGGTGGAGCATGGTCTGAATCTGGCCGATCTGACGGGTGCCGAGGTGGTGGCGCTCAAGGTGATTCCGCGTTACCCGCAAACCTATTTCGAGGGTGGTGTGGCGTTGGCGGCGGCCGAGGTGGCCCGCATCGAGAAACAATGGCAGGAAGAGGCGCTGGTGGCGGTGAATGCGGTGAAGTCGGCCGGGCAGTTGCGTGAGGTGAAGGTGAAGCCGGTGACGGTGAAGTCCGATCTGGTGGCCGAGGCGATCATCGCGGCGGCCAAGCGCAACAAGTGCGATCTGATCGTGATGGCTTCGCATGGGCGTCGGGGCATCAAGCGTCTTTTGCTGGGCAGTGAGACGCAGCAGGTGCTGACGCATTCGCACATTCCTGTGCTTGTTCTGCGCTGACGTTTTTTTGGGGTGATACCTCGCGGGAGTCAGGGGCAGCGGGCTCTGCTCCGCGGGTGTCCCCCGGCGGCTGGTGCCGCCGCCTCCTTTACCCCGCTGCGCAGAGCCCACTGCCCCTGACTCCGCAAAAGCATCGGCGGCCAACGTTCCGAACCACCCGCAGGTCCTCGGTGATCGGGGTGGCCGGCGCAGCGAAGTAAAGGAGGAGAACCGGCGAAGCCGGTTCGGGGGACATGAGCGGAGCCGGCCACCCCGATCACCGAGGACCGCTGTGGCCGGAGAAAACAGTCAGGCGAACAAGCCCTTGTACTGATCCCGAAGCAGGTTTTTCTGCACCTTCCCCATGGTGTTGCGCGGCAACTCCGCCACCACCACACAGCGCTTGGGAATCTTGAAGTTGGCCAGCCGCGCCTTGAGCGCGGACACCACCTCATCGGGCTTCACCGAAGCCCCGGGCTTGGTGATCACCACCGCCACCCCCACCTCGCCGAAGTCCGGGTGCGGCACACCCACCACCGCGCTCTCGGCCACGCCCGGCATCTCGTTGATGTAGCCCTCGATCTCGGCCGGGTAGACGTTGTACCCCCCGGAAATGATCAGGTCCTTGCTGCGCCCGACGATGCTCACATAGCCCCGCTCGTCGATGCGCCCCACATCGCCCGTCTTGAAGAACCCATCGGCGGTGAACTCCTCGGCCGTCTTCTCCGGCATGCGCCAATAACCCTTGAACACATTGGGCCCGCGCACCTGGATCGCACCGATCTCGCCCACCGGCACCGCCTTCGTGTCCTCGTCCACCACCCGCAACTCGTTGCCCGGCAGGGGAAAGCCCACGGTGCCGCCGCGCCGCTCGCTCTCGCCACCGAAGCGCGCGTCCGCCGCATAGGGGTTGGAGGTGATCATCACCGTCTCGCTCATGCCGTAGCGCTCCAGGATGGTGTGACCCGTGCGGGTCTTCCACTCCTCGAAGGTCTCGATCAGCAAGGGCGCGGAGCCCGAGATGAACAGGCGCATGTGGGCCACCTGCTGTTTCGTGAGGCCCGGTTCGGCGAGCAGGCGCACGTACAGCGTGGGCACACCCATGAACACCGTGGCGCGCGGGAACAGCTCCAGCACCGCGCGCGGCTCGAACTTGTTGAGCCACAACATCGGGCTGCCATTGATCAGCGCGCCGTGGATGCGCCACGAACAGGCCGTGCACGTGGAAGATCGGCAGCGCGTGGATCAGCACGTCGCCCGGTTTCCAGCCCCAGTATTCGCGCAGCACTTGCGCGTTGCTCAGCATGTTGCCGTGCGACAGCATCGCCCCTTTGCTGCGGCCGGTGGTGCCGCTGGTGTAGATGATCACGCCCAGGTCTTCGGCGCGGCTGTGCGCCGGGGTGTGCTCGGCGCTGTGGTGCGCGGCACGCTCCAGCAGGCTGCCGGTGCGGTCGTCGCCCAGCGTGAAGACGTGGCGCGTGCCGGCCTTGAAGGCGATCTTGGAGACCCAGCCGAAGTTGGCCGGGCTGCAGACCACCACGGCGGGTTCGGCGTTGCCGATGAAGTACTCGATCTCACCGGCCTGGTAGGCCGTGTTGAGCGGCAGGAACACGTGGCCCGCGCGCAAGGTGGCGAGGTACAGCACCAGGGCCTCGACCGACTTCTCCACCTGCACCGCGATGCGCGAGCCTTCGGGCAGCTTCATCGAATCGAGCAGGTTGGCCATCATGGCGCTGGCGCGGTCCAGGTCGCGCCAGGAGTAGCGCAGGCCGGCATGGGCGCCGCCCACCGTCTCCACGGCGGTGCTGTCCAGATCGGCGGGAAAGGCCGCGCGCAACGCGGCGTACAGGTTGTGGTTCATGGTGTGGGAACGCAACGGAGGAAAAGGGATTCAGAAAACGGGTTGGCGCTTGGCCAGGAAGGCGGCGATGCCTTCGCGGTGTTCGGCCTGGGCGGCGTAATGGTAGGCCTGCTCGACCACGGCCTGCACCGGCTGGCCCGCGCCGAGCGCGCGCAGGGTCTGCTTGTTCTGCCGCGCGGCCTGCGGCGCCAGGCGCGCGATGCGCTGCGCGCGGGCCTGCACTTCGGCGCTCAGCTCGGCATCGGGCCGCACCGCCTGCAGGAAACCGCGCGCCTTCATCTCGTGCGCATCGAGCACGGCGGCTTCCAGCAGCATCTCGCGCGCGGTCGCCAGGCCGGCCTCGCGCGCCACCAACTGGGCTTCGCGCGGGGCCATGGGAAAACCCAGGCGGGCGATGGGCGCGCCGAAGCGCGCGCCCTCGCCGGCCACGCGGATGTCGCAGCAGCTGGCGATCTCCACGCCCGCGCCCATGCAGTTGCCCTCGATCTGCGCCAGCAGCGGCAGGTCGCAGGCCAGCATGGCGCCCAGGCCGCCCCACACGTCGTTCTCGTGGAAGTCGCGCAGCGCGTCGGCATCGAAGCGAAAGCCCGGGTACTCGGCGATGTCGCCACCGGCGCAGAAGTGCCCGCCCTCGCCCGCCACGATCACGCCGCGCAACTCGGTGCGCGCCTGCAGCTCGGTGAAGACCGACTTCAGCTCGCGCCACATCGCGCGCGACATGGCGTTGAACTTGCCCGGGTGGGACAGCGTCACGCGCGCCAGCGCGTGATCGATGGCCAGGTGAACCCGGCCGCTCATTCGAGCGTGGCGCCCGAGGCCTTGACCACCTGCGCCCACTTCTGGATTTCGCCCTTGACGAAGGCATCGAACTGCGGGCCACTCACGTTGGCGAATTCCGCACCCTGGTTGGCCCAGACCGCTTTCGCTTCATCCGTGCTCACGGCCTTGCGGATTTCATCGATCGCGCCTTTCTGCGCGTCCGCCGGCGTGCCCTTGGGCGCCCACACGCCGTACCAGGTGGTCACGTTGTAGTCCGGCAGGCCCATCTCGGCCGCGCAGGGCACGTCCGGCAAGGCCGGGCTGCGCTGCTTGCCCGACACCATCAGTGCCTTGATGCGCCCGCCCTTGATGTGCGCGGCCGACGAGCCCAGGCCGTCGAACATCACGTCCACCTGGCCGGCGATCAGGTCGTTGAGCGCCGGGCCCGCGCCGCGGTAGGGAATGTGGGTGATGAAGGTCTTGGTCTGCTGCTTGAAGAGTTCGCCCGCGAGGTGGTGCGAGGTGCCGCTGCCGGCCGAGGCGTAGTTGAGCTTGCCCGGGTTGGCCTTGGCCATGGCGAGGAACTCCTTGAAGTTGGCGGAGGTCACGCGCTTGGGGTTGACCACCACCACCTGCGGCACGCTGGCCACCAGGATCAGCGGCACCAGGTCCTTGTCGATGTCGTAGTCGAGCTTGGGGTACATGCTGGGCGCGATGGCGTGGTGCACCGCGCCCATGAAGAGGGTGTAGCCGTCGGGCGCGGCCTTGGCCGCGATGCTGGCGCCCAGCGTGCCACCCGCACCGCCCCGGTTGTCGATCACCAGGCTCTTGCCCGAGAGCCGCGCGAACTGCGCGGCCATGGGCCGGGCAAACGCATCGGTGCCACCCCCTGCCGGGAACGGCACGATCAGGGTCACCGGCTTGGTGGGCCAGGTCGACTGGGCATGGCCCGCCGTGGCATAGAGGGTGGCGCCGGCCACGGCCGCGCGCAGGATGTCTCGTCGATTCAGGCTCTCGGTCATGCTGTTGTCTCCTTGTGGTTGAAATGGCGGCTTCAAAGATAGAGGTCCTTGATGGCCGCGGCTATCGGGATCTTTCCCTGCGCGAGCGAGGCGCGGTGCTTGTCCAGTCGCTTGAGATCGTAGAGGTAGTTCACCATCAGGCCGTAGGACTGTTTCAGCCCCTTGGCCGACGGATCGGCGGCCCAGTTCAGGCGCTCGACCCGCGCGCCGTTGCCCAGGTGGAAGCGCGCCACCGGGTCCAGCGGCTTGCCCTCGTTCAACTCGTCGCCCAGGTAACGCGCGGCCCAGCCCATGAGCGCGCGGCGCTCGGGCGCGTTTTCGGCCAGCTCGTCCACACGCTCCCAGGCCTTGAGCATCTCGGCCGGGGCGTTCTTCGTGAGCCAGCCGCGCAGGGCCGGAATGGGCGAGAGGGTGGCAAAGGTCTTGAGGCGGGGGAACTCCTGCTTGAGCGTCTCGACCACGCGCTTGATGAGCGAGTCCCCGAAGCTCACGCCCTTGAGGCCGGTCTGCGTGTTGCTGATCGAATAGAAGATGGCGGTGGTGGCCTTGCCCAGGTCGGCCGGCGCGGCCGCCTCGTCGAGCAGCGGCGTGATGCTGGCGGCGATCTCGTTCATCAGCGCCACCTCGACGAAGATCAGCGGCTCCTCGGGCAGGCGCGGGTGGAAGAAGCCGTAGCAGCGGCGGTCGCTGTCGAGCCGGTTCTTCACGTCGGCCCAGCTGCGGATGTCGTGCACCGCCTCGTACTTGATGAGCTTTTCCACCAGCGAGGCCGGCGAGTCCCAGGTGATGCGGCGCAGGTCGAGAAAGCCCACGTCGAACCAGGTGGAGAACATGTACTCCATCTCCACGTCCAGCGCGAACAGGCGCTTGTCGCTGCGCAGCTGCGGCTGCAGCTCGGCGCGCATGTCCACCAGGAAGCGCACGCCCTCGGGGTTGGCGCTGAAGCGCTGCAGCAGGCGGCGCCGGGGCGAGACGGTGGCGCGCCGGTAGAGCACCTCGGCCGCGGCCTCGTCGGGCGTGCCCACGGCGGCGGCGAACTGGGCCTGCGCCTTCTTGACGCGCTGGGGGTCGGCCACGAAGCGCTCGCTCATGAGCAGCCAGAGGTCGCGCCGGTGCGGCGGCGAAGCGCTGGCGTACCAGTCCATCATGGCCTGCGCGCGGCGCCCGCCCTCGACCTCGCTCACCAACGGGTCCACGATGGCCTGCAGGTCCCGGAGGGACTGGCGCAGCATGCGCGGCGACATGGCCTCTTCGTCCTGCCGCAAGGTGGCATCGAGCCGCTCCTGGGTCGAGCGTGGGCCAGCGGCTTTCGCCGTCGGGCGCAGAAGGGAGACGCCTTGCGCCAACCAGTCGGGTGGGGTCATGCCGAAAGCCTCGATGTCTGATTGCGGGCCAGTTCCCGCAAGGCCACGCGCTGTCGCGTGAGGTGGGTGCGCATGGCGGCTTCGGCGCCCTCGGCGTCGCGCGCCTTGAGCGCGGCGAACACCGCCATGTGCTCGGACAGGCTCTGGTCCAGCCGCCCCGGCGCGTGCAGCTGCTGCAGGCGCGCGAGCTTGACGATCTTGCGCAGGTCGCCGATCACCTGGGCCAGCCAGCGGTTGTTCGCCAGCGTGATGATGGCCTCGTGGATCTTGAAGTTGGCGTCGTAGTACTCGTTGATGAGCCGGGCCCGGGCGCTGCGGTTGAGCCGGTCGTGCAGTTGCTCCAGGGCCGCGAGGTCGGCATCGCTCGCGTTGTTCGCGGCCTCGAAGGCGCAACGCCCTTCGAGCAGCGCGATGACGGGAAAGATCTCGTCGAGATCGCGCTCGGTGACCTCGCTCACGAAACAGCCGCGGCGGGGTTCGTGCCGCACCAGGCCTTCGGCGGTCAGCACCTTCAGGGCTTCGCGCAGCGGCGTGCGCGAGATCGCCAGTTCCGCGCACAGCGCAGGTTCGTCGACGAAGCTGCCCGGGGCGAGCACCCCCGCGAAGATGCGCTCGCGCAGCTTCGTTGCCACTTCGTCATGCAGGGAGTTGAGCATCGGTCGTTTGCAAAATTATCTGTAATTACGCGTAATTCTAAGACCACCCATCCCGCCCCCGACACCCCGGACTTACCCGAAGTACCGCCGAGGCCGGGCATGGGCGGCTGCGGATCGGCATCCCGGGTTGCCAGCCATTTCGCCCATCGATGCAATCGAATGCCCGTCCCCATGCAAATCTTTGCATGCCGCCCTACTTCCTGTTTAAAAACAAGACCATTTGGTCAAAATACAAGACCCAATTACTTTGCATTGCCTGCGAAATACCTCACGGCAATTGCATCAAACCGAATTAATAGGCGGTGCAAACCCCTAACTTCCCTTCATTATCCAATCGCCCCGTCGATACGATTGCCAGATCGAAGCGAATCCGTCTGGAAATCACCTCAACGGGCTGAACACCGCGGAAACGCAGTACCACAGCGCGCTCTCGGGCCAACAACCCAAAGCGTGTAGGGAATGTTGGATTGCCTTTCCGGTGTCGCATCGGATTGGCTTTCATGCAAGGAGGTTGAATTATCGAAACCACCCATCTGCCCTCACCGATTAACCGCTCGGTGATGAAAACCAAGGGCCTCATTTCCAGCCGATCGGCAAGACCGATCAATTGATAGTCGATCCAAAGTTCTCAATCCAGTTTTCCCTACAGGAGTTCATCATGAAAGCAGCTATCACCCGTTTCCTGCGCGACGAAGAAGGCGCCACCGCAATCGAATACGGCATCATCGCCGGCCTGATGGCGGTCATCCTGCTCGCCGTTTTCAACAGCGACGCCGGCGTCAAGGGCACGCTGAACGCCATCTTTGCGCACGTGAAAACGGTGCGCCACCACCGGCGCGGCCACCCCCTGACCTCACCCCCTGGCCGAGGTTGCCCGCCATGAAACTGGTCCTGCTGCTCTGGCTGCTGATCGCCATCGTTCACGATGGCCTCGAGCGCCGGGTGCGCAACGGGCTGGTGCTGGCGGGCATCGCACTGGCGCTGGCCGCCCTGGCCCTGGACCTGCAGCCCTTCGGCCTGACTTGGCCGCAGGCCCTGCTGGGCGGTGCCACCGCGTTCGGCGGCCTGCTCTGTTTCTATGCCTTCGGACTCATGGGTGCGGGCGACGTCAAGTTCGCGGGCGCCCTGGGCCTGTGGGTGGGTCTGCAGCCGCTGCTGCCCATCTGGGTCGCCGCCAGCCTGCTGGCCGGGCTGCACGGCCTGCTCTGGCTCGCGCTGCAGCGCTGGCCCCTGGCGCCGCGCCTGGCGCTGGCGCTCTCGGGCCGGCCGCGTGGCACCGGGTCGCGCACACGCCCGATCCCCCTGGCGGCCTATCTCGCCGTCTCGACCATCGCCTTCATGGCCTGGCGCGCTGGCGGCTGAAGCGCCGCGGACACCGACCCATCCCTTCAAAGGCCCGACACCATGATCCGATTCACCCAAATCATCGCTGGCGTCCTGGTGTTGCTGGCGCTCCTGCTGATCGGCTATGCGTGGATGCTCAGCCGCAAACCACCCCCGCCGGTGGCCGCCCCGCAGCCGGTTGCGCAGCTCGCGCCGGCCGAGGCCACTTTCCCGGTGGTGGTGGCGCACCAAACCGCTGCCAGCGGGCCAGGCCATCGAAGCCGGCGCGCTGCGCGTGGCGCAACTTCCCATCAACCCGGCTGGCGCCTTCATGACGGTGGCCGAGGCGGTCGGCCGCGTGCCGGTGTTCGACCTGGGCACCGGCGCCCCGCTGCTCGAGAACCAGCTGGTGTCCGGCCTGGCCCTGCGCCTGGAGCCCGGCGAACGCGCCGTGGCCGTGAAGGCCGACGAGGTCATGGGCGTCGCGAACAGCGTGCGCCCGGGCGATTTCGTCGATGTGTTTTTCGCCCTCAAGGCCGACGGCCGGGACGTGGACCGCAGCCAGTCGCGCCTGCTGCTGGCGCGCAAGCGCGTGCTGGCCTTCGGCACGGCCTCGGTGGACGGCATGCCCACCAGCGGCGAGGGCCGCGGCAACCAGAAACCCCAGGCAGGCAACCAGCAACCCGCGCGCACCGCCGTGCTCGCCGTGCCGGTGGAAGACGTCAACCGGCTCGCATTGGGCGAGGCCAACGGCCGCCTGCTGCTGGCGCTGCGCCACCCGAACGACACCGCCGAACCCGATCCCACCCTGTTCGCCGAGCTGCAGACCGCCTTGCAGCCGGCCCGCCGCAGCGGCGGCGCGCTCACCGGCATGGACCGCGCGCTCGCCGGCCTGACCACCCAGGACCTCGCGGCCGGTGGCGGCGCGGCGGGCACCCGCCGGCCGGCACAGCCGGGCGCCGCGCCCCGCGCGGTGCTGGCGACCGCGGCCCCCACGGGCCACGAGGTCGAGATCATCCGCGGCGACCGCCGCGACACCGTGCGCTATTGAGACCACGCGCGTCAACCCACCAGGTGCTCCGCATGATGTTCAAGCCCACACCCCGCTCCCTTCCCCGGCCGTCGCGCTGGCCCCGCCTGGCGCTGCTGGCCGGCCTGTTGATCACCGCCACCTCGGGTGGCCTGTTCGCGCAACCGGCGAGCGACGCATCGGCCAGCGCGAGCACCGACCGGCTCCTGCGGCTGACCGCGGGCACGCAGCAGGAACTGGTGATCGACAAGGGTGTGGACCGCATCGCCATCGCCAACGAGCAGGTCGCCTCGGTCATGGTCACGCGCAAGGCGCGCGCGGCATCGGGTGCACCGGGCGCCCGCCTCATCATCACCGGCAAGGCCCCGGGCAGCACCTCGCTGCTGGTGTGGGAGCGGGGCAGCGACGCCGCCACCACCTACACCCTGCACGTGCAGCGCGACGGCGCGGTGCTGCAAGGCGCCTTCCCGACGGCCGCCGAGCACCAGCAGGCGCGCGAGGCGGCCCTGGCGCAGCAGCCCGACAAGGCACCGCTGGCCGACCGCTCCACCCTGAGCGTGAAAAGCCAGACCGTGCAGGTCGAAGTCAAGATCGTGGAATTCAACAAGCGCGTGCTCAAACAGGCCGGGCTGAACATCTTCAGCACCGCACCGAACAAGCACGGCTTCAGCTTCGGCGTGTTCTCGCCCAGCTCGCTCCAGTCCTTCGGGTTCGAGCGCGACGGTGTGATCAAAGGCGAGATAACCTCGCCTCTCGCGCAGGCCTTCGGCCTGCTGCTGAGCTTCGGCAAGGCCAACATCGGCGTGAACCTGGGCCTGCTCGAAGGCAACGGCCTGGCCCGCGTGCTGGCCGAACCCACGCTGGTCGCGCTCTCGGGCCAGAGCGCGAACTTCCTCGCCGGGGGCGAGATTCCGGTGCCCGTGGCGCAAGGCCTGGGCACCACCAGCATCGAATACAAGCCCTTCGGCATCGGACTGACCGTCTCGCCCACCGTGCTGTCCAACCAGCGCATCGTGCTCAAGGTGGCGCCCGAGGCCAGCGACCTCGACTACACCAACGCCGTCACGCTCAGCGGTGTCGCCGTGCCCGCGATCACCACGCGCCGCGCCGACACCACGGTCGAACTCGGCGACGGCGAAAGCTTCGTGATCGGCGGCCTGGTCAGCCGCACCACCACCTCCAGCGTGGACAAGGTGCCCATGCTCGGCGACCTGCCGGTGCTGGGCACGATGTTCAAGCGCCAGGACTACCAGCAGAACGAACGCGAGCTGGTGATCGTGGTCACGCCCCACCTCGTCAAGCCGCTCGCACAGGGCACCCAGGTGGATGCGGCCCTGCCCGGTCGCACCGAGCAGCGCGACCCCGCCTTCTGGCGCGGTTTCCTCGTGGGCAACGGCGCCGACGACGCCCTGCCCGGTTTTTCCCGGTGACGCCCGGCCACCCGCCATGAGCACCATGCCCACCCCCCTGCACACCACGGTCCAGAGCCGCAACGTCTACCTGTACGCGTCGGACAACGGCGAACACACAGGCTGGCTGAACGCGGCCTTGGGGCACCTCGGCCAGGTCACGGTGGTCACGCTCGACGAAGCCGCGCTGGGCGAACGCATCGCCACGGCCCAGCCCCGCACCCTGTTCCTGGACTTCTCGGGCGCCCAGGCCCTGCGCAGCACGCGCCTGGCCACCGCCCTGCGGCGCGACTGGCCGGAGCTGCTGCTGATCGGCACCGGCCACGCGAACGAAACCAACACCACGCTCGCCGCCCTGCGCGCGGGCGTGGACGACTTCCTCGACCTCGACGGCCCGACCACCGAGGTGCTGGCGGTGCTGCAGGACCTGATGGCGCGGCGCCAGGGCCAGCGCTCACCGCAGGCCAAGGGCCGCAGCATCGCCCTGCTCGGCGCGCGCGTCGGCCTGGGCGTCAGCACGCTGGCCTGCAACCTCGCCGCGATGCTGCAGGAGCAGCGCGCGGCCGCCCTGGCCCGCGTGCCCGGGCGCGTGGTCCACCGCCAGGGCGTGGCCCTGCTCGACCTGGGGCTGCCCGCGCGCGACGCCCTGCTCTACCTCGGGCTCAAGAGCGAGTTCAGCTTCGTGGACGGCGTGCACAACCTGCACCGCCTGGACCCGACCCTGCTGCAGACCGCGCTGGTGCAGCACGCCAGCGGCGCGGCGGTGCTGCCCCTGCCGGCCAGCCTGGCGCAGATCCGCGAGATCTCGCACGCCGAGTCGGTCTCGCTGGTCCAGCGCCTGACCGATTTCTTCGACGTGCAGATCGCCGACCTCGGCGGCTTCTCGTCGATCGACTTCGTGGCCCAGGTCGCGCGCAACGCCGACCAGGTCTGGGTGGTCTGCGACCAGAGCATCGGCGGCATCGTCTCCACCGCCTCGCTGCTGCGCGAACTGCGCGAGCACGACGTCAACATGCAGCGGCTCTCGCTGGTGGTCAACAAGTTCGAGCCGTTCGTGAACCTGCCCGCGCTGGACATCGCCCACCAGCTCGGCCTGCCCTTGAGCCACGTGCTGCCGGCGCGCGCCAGCGCCCTGCTGGCGGCCTCGTGCCAGGGCCAGCTGCTGGCGCGATCCGCGCGCAACGACCCCTACGTGCAGGCGGTCGGCCAGATGGTGCGCGGCCTGCTGCCGTGGATCGATGGCAGCGCGCCGCCCGACGGCGGCGAGCCCCCACCGTGGACGCCGCGCGTGGCGCAGATGCTCAACAAGTGGATCCACCGGAGGTAACAGGCCATGACGAACCACGTCGAGTTTTCCGACAACCAGCAGGCCTTCCTGAACTCCAACGAGTTCCAGACCGTCAAGACCTTCATCCACGAACACCTGCTCAACCGCATCGAGGAACTCGGAGCCGAGTTCGGGCGCTGGTCGCGCAGCTCGGTGCAGCAATTCGTCAACCTCGAATGCGAGAGCCAGGTGCGCCTGCACCGCGTGCCGATCAACGCGCGCGAAACCCAACTGCTCGCCGATGCCCTCACCAAGGAATTCGCCGGCTTCGGCCCGCTGGAAGACCTGTTGAACGACCCGAGCGTGGAGGACATCCTCATCAACGGCAGCAAGCTGGTCTACGTATCGCGCCGCGGCATGCTGCAGAAGGAGCACGTGGCCTTCACCGACAACGAGCACCTGATGCGCATCATCCGCCGCATCCTCGCGCCCATCGGCCGCCGGCTCGACGAGTCCAACCCCATGGTCGACGCGCGCCTGAGCGACGGCGGCCGCATCAACGTGGTGATCGAGCCCCTGGTGATCAACGGCCCGGCGGTGTCAATCCGCAAGTTCCGCAAGGACCCGCTGAGCCCCGAGGAGCTGTTCGAGCTCGGCACCTTCGACCAGGCCATGGGCCACCTGCTGGAGATGGCGGTGCGCTCGCGCTGCAACATCCTGGTCAGCGGCGGCACCAGCTCGGGCAAGACCTCGCTGCTCAACGCGCTGGCCAACTTCGCGCCCGACACCGAGCGCGTGGTCACCATCGAGGACACCGCCGAACTCGCCCTCAACCACCCGCACGTGGTGCGGCTGGAGAGCCGCCCCGGCGGCTACGACGGCTCGGGCAGCGTGGCGCATCCGCGACCTGCTGCGCAACAGCCTGCGCATGCGGCCCGACCGCATCATCGTGGGCGAGGTGCGTGGCGGCGAGGTGATCGAAATGCTGCAGGCCATGAACACCGGGCACGACGGCTCCATGGGCACCATCCACGCCAGTTCGCCGCGCGAATGCCTGTACCGCCTGGAGATGCTCGCGGGCTTCGGGGGTTACCAGGGCAGCGAACTCAGCCTGCGCCGCCAGATCGCCAACGCGATCGACTTCATCGTGCAGATCGGCCGCCTGCCCAACGGCACGCGCCGCATCCTCTCCATCAGCGAGATCACCGGCCTGAACGACAGCGTGGTCGCGATGCAGGAGCTGTTCCGCCACGAACCGGTGACGCAGCCCGATGGCCAGGAGGGCGATCGCTGGATCGCCATGGGCGTGGTGCCGCACTCCCCCAAGATCGCGCGCCTGCGCCAGAGCCTGCAGGCCCAGCTCACGGAGCACGGCCATGCCTGAACGCAGCGCCGTCGCCCTCGCCGTGGCCCTGCTGCTGGCCGCCGTCGGCGTGCTGCTGTGGGCCGCTTCGGTGCGGCGCCAGCGCCGCCAGCTGGCCCAGCGCCACCTGGCCGACCGCATCGACCCGGTGGCCGCCAACCCGCTGCCCTCGGGTTCGCTTCGGTTTGGCGCGCCCCCACCGGTGGTGCCGCTGCCCTCCTCGACCACCGCCCGCAAGCCCGCCGTGCGCCTGCCGGGCTGGCTGCTGGGCGCGGTGCCGCCCGGCGCGCTGCTGGGCGGGCTGGCCGCCACCACCGTCTCGGTCGGCGTCACCGCGCTGAGCTCGGGCGCCGTGAGCGCGCTGGGCCTGCTCGCGGTGCTGCTCATCGGTGGCGCCTTCTTCATCTGGCTTCGGGTGCAGCGCATGCGGCGCCAGATCATCCGGCAACTGCCCGGCTTTCTCGACGTGATCGTGCGCCTGATCGTGATGGGCCACTCCACCCAGGCCGCGTTCCAGACCGCCGTGCGCCACCACCAAGCAGCCGCTGCGCGGCCACATGGACAACGCCATGGGCCTGATCAAGGCCGGCGTGAACATCGACCAGGCGCTGCTGCAGATCGCGCGCAAGGTGCACATCGAAGAGATCTTCCTGCTGGCCTCCATCCTCGGCCTGGGCATGCGCTACGGCGGCCGATCCGATGTGCTGCTCGAACGCGTCGCCCACTTCATGCGCGACCACGAGGAGGCCGAACAGGAGCTGGTGGCGATGTCGGCCGAAACGCGCTTCTCGGCCTGGATCCTGGGTCTGCTGCCGGTGGTGGTCGGGGGGGCGATCGTCACCACCAACGGCGACTACTTCGCGCGCATGTGGAGCGATCCCACGGGGCAGGCCATGGTGTTCGGCGCCATCGGCCTGCAGGCATTCGGCGCGCTGCTGCTCTACCGGCTGGCGCGGCTGTCCTGATCCGAGGCAACCCACCATGAGCGCCCTGCCCCTGTCCATCCTGGCCGTGCTGCTGCTGGCCCTGGCCCTGGCGATGGCCGCCGGCCTGCTGCTGCACCAGCACGCGCAGCGCCAGACCACGGCGCAGGTCATCCAGCGGGCCCTGGGCGAGAACGCCACACCGGCCCATGCCCTGCCCGACGAACTGGCCTTCCTGCAAGGCAGCCACTGGCCCGCGCGCTGGCTGGAAAGCCGCCTGGGCCGGCTGCTCGTGGCCGATGAAGACCGCCGCCTCATCCAGCAATGCGGCCTGCCGCCGGTGCGCGCCCAGCTCACCCTGCTGATCTCGCGCGCCGTGCTGGCGCTGGGCCTGCCCGTGCTGGTCCACCTGGCCTGGGGCCATTCGGGCAACGCCTTGTTGTGGTCCGCGGCGGCCTTCGCCGTCGGCTTCATGGGCCCCAAGTGGCTGCTCAAGCACCGCGCCGGCCAGCGCCGCGAGCGCGTGGCGCACGAACTGCCCCTGTTCGTGGACATGCTGGGCCTGCTGCAGAGCGTGGGCCTGAGCCTGGACCAGAGCCTGCAGGTGATCGCCAGCGACTTCCAGCACGTGCTGCCGGTGCTCGGCGCGGAAGTGGCGCAGGCCAACCGCCAGTACAGCCAGGGCCGCACGCGCGAGCAGGCCTACCAGCGCATGGCCGGACTGCACGACAACCAGCACCTGATGGACTTCGTCGCCCTGATCAACCAGGTCGACAAACACGGCGGTGCCATCCAGGAACCGATCCGCCAGTTCAGCGAGCGCCTGCGCGTGCACCGCAAGGCCGGCATGAAGGCGCTTATCGGAAAGATCACCGTGAAGATGACCGTCGTGATGGTCACCACCCTCCTGCCCGCGCTGGTGATCATCACCGCGGGTCCCGGTTTCCTCGCCATCATCCGCTCCGTCGGGAGCATGACCGGATCATGAACACCACCGCCTCCACCCGCCTCTCTTCGCTCGGCCGCGCCTGCGGCAGCCTGCTGCTCGGTGCCGGCGCCCTGGCGCTGGGCGCCTGCGCCTCGCTGCCCGACGCGGCGCAGCTCGAAGCCGCGCAGGCCGCCGCCCGCGAACCCACGCTGGACAACCGGCCCACCTACCTGTCGCTGGTGCGCCAGATGCAGGGCAACGGCATGTGGTTCGCCTCGCTCGCCCACATCGACGCGCTGGAGCAGCGCTGGGGGGTCAGTTCCGAAACCCGCCTGCTGCGCGCCGACGCCCTGCGCCAGACCGGCCAGCCCGCGCCCAGCGCGGCGCTGTACGACAAGCTGCTCGACACCCCCGAGCGCGCCGCCGCCTACCGGGGCCTGGGCCTGCTCGCCGGCGCCAGCGACGACTACACGCGCGCGGCCGAGATGTTCGAGCGCGCGCGCCAGGTGCTGCCGGCCGACGGCCTGCTGCTCAGCGACCTGGGTTACGCCCTGCTGCGCGCGCAGCGCTTCGACGCCGCGCGCCTGCCGGTGCAACAGGCCGCGCAGCTGCTGCCCACCCACCCCAGGGTGCGCAGCAACCTCGCGCTGTACCTGCTCACGCAGGGCCAGACCGAGCAGGCCCGCCAGGTGATGGACGAAGCCCGCTTCAGCGGCGCCACGCGCCAGGCGATCGAACAACTGGCCCAGGAACTCGCGCCGCAACGCCCGCAGGCGGGCACCCTGGCGGTGCAGACCGGCCTGCGGTTGAGCCCGATGCTCGCCACGCCCCCGGCCCTGCGCAACGCCCTGATCTCTCACGCTGTCACACCCTCAGGAGGTTCCATGAAAACAAGAACGCACCACCCACACCCGCTGCGATGCCTGGCCCTGTGGGCCGCGCTCGCGGTGGCGCCGCCGCTGTGGGCGCAATCGGCCCCGGCGCCAGCCACCCCGGCCGCGCCTTCCGCGCGCGTGGGGGACGCCACCCACGAGCTGCTGCAGCGCCAGCGCGAGGGGCGCGAGACCTCGGCCACGCCACGGCCCATCGACGGTGCGGTGGCCGAGGCCAGCCACCAGCGCTACATGAAGAGCTTCGAGCAGCCACTGCCGGTCTGGTTCGGTTCGCGGCTGCAGACCAAGTAAGGCCAGCGGTTCACGGCCATGCGCCCGGCCCAGGCCCTCCTTCGCCGACACCGGCGCCAGCGCGGTGTGTACGCCATCGAGTACGCCATGGCCTTCCTGCTCTTCTTCGGCGTGGTCTATTCGATCGTCTGCTACAGCATCCTGTTCACCTTCCGCTTCGGGCTGCAGAACGCGGCCGAAGACGGCGCGCGCGCGGCCCTGCGGCACCAGAACAGCCTGGCCGCGCGGCAGCTCAAGGCACAGCAGGTGGCCGAAGACCGCTCCCTGGGCTGGAAGCCCACGGCCGCGGTGCTCACCATCCCGCTGCCCGAGGTCTGCCAGACCGCCACCGGCACCTGCCTGCAGCCCGCCGGCACACTGCCCTGCGGCACCTCGTGGGCGCTGCGCTGCCAGGTGAGCGTCACCGTGCGGCTGGGCGACCTGCACCAGGTGCTGCCACCCTTCCCGTCCTTTGCCCTGCCCAACGAACTGGTGGGCCGGGCCAGCGTGCTGCTCGACGGGAGCGCGCTGTGAACCGCCGGCAGCGCGGCGTGGCGGCGATCGAATTCGCCTTCGTGCTGCTGGGCCTGCTGCTGGCGTTCTACGGCATCGCCACCTTCGGCGTCGTGCTCTACACACAGCAGGCCTTGTCGCGCGCGGCGGCGGACGGTGCGCGCGCGGCGCAGATGTTTCCCCAGTTGCGCACCGCCACCGGCCCCGAGCTCGCCACGGCCAAGTCGCACATCGAGAGCGTGGTCTGGGACTCGCTGAGCGGCTCGGTGATCGTGCCGCTGGCGCACAGCAACACGCCGGCCACGCGCCGCGCCTGGCTCACGCAGACCGCGAGCGTGAACGTCGCCACCCCCAACACCACGCTCACCGTGACGGTGTCCTTCCCCTACACCGCCGGCCGCCTGCTGCCCTGGGTGCCGCTGCTCGACACCAGCCAGTGGCTGCCCGGCACGCTCACCAGCCGCGCCATCGCCGCGCTCTGACCATGTCACGCCGCCAGTCCGGTTCGATCGTCATCAACACGGCCATCGCGCTCAGCCTGATCGTGATCGCGCTCGTGGGCACCGAACTGGGCTACCTGTTTTTCATGAAGCGCGAGCTGCAGAAGACGGCCGACCTGGCGGCCATCGCCGGCGCCTCGGCCGTGCTGCCGGCCGATTGCACCGCGGCCCGCGCGGCGGCTCTCACCAACGCCGGCCAGAACCTCGCCGGCTTCACGCCCGTGGTGGCCTGCGGCCGCTGGGACCCGGCGCAGGGCACGGAACGCCACTTCACCGCTGGTCAGACCGCCTTCAACGCCATGCACGTGGTGATCGAAGGCACGCCACCGCCCCTGCTCGCCTTCTTTCCGGGCGAGCGCAGCCTGCGGGCCGAAGCGATCGCCGCCGCCACCGACCCGCTGGCTTCGTTCTCGGTGGGCAGCACCCTGCTGCGCACCGGAGACTCGGTGCTGGGCGACCTGCTCAAGGGCATCGGGCTCGACCTCACCGGCACCTCGCTGGTGGGTTACGACGGCCTGGCGCAGGTGCAGATCACCCCCGCCGGGCTGCTGCAAGCCCTGGGCATCCCGGTCGCCACCGACATCGGCGTGGGCGAACTCAACACCCTGCTCGCGGCCGAGACCGTGCAGCTGGGGCCGTTGCTCAACGCCATCGTCACGGCCGGTGGGCAGGACACGCTGCTGGCGAGCAACGCCGCGCTGCTCAACGCCGTGCGCAGCCCGCCTGGGCGTGCCCAACCTGGAAGTGCAGCTCGGCAGCCTGGCCAGCGGGCCCTCGGGCCTGTTCGCCGAGATCATCGCCCCCGGCGCCAACGCCGCCTCGGCGCTCAACGTGGGCGTGAACGCGCTGGACCTGCTGTACTCGGCCATCGGTGTGCGCACGCAGAAGCACGCGGTGGCCGTCAACGGCCTGAGCCTGGCCGGCCTGGTGAGCGCGAAGACCGTGCTGATCGAGCCGCCCTCCGTGGCCATCGGCGGCGTGGGCGCCACGGCCTACACCGCCCAGTTGCGCACCTGGATCGAGATCAGCACCAGCAACCTGCCGGTGATCAACCAGTTCGCGCAGATCAAGCTGCCCATCATGGTCGACCTGGTCAACGGCCGGGGCACGCTCACCGAGATGTGCACACCCGCGCTGCGCAAACCCGACGGCACGGAGCGCGCATCCATCGCGGTGAACGCCTCCATCGTCAAGGTCTGCGTGGGCCGGCCGGGCGCCAACCCGGCCAATGAAAATGAAATCTTCTCCACCAGCGCGAGCTGCGACCAGAACCTGGCCGACGAAGACCTGCTGCGCCTGGGCCTGGGGCCCGTGAACCTGGTGAGCCTGCGCACGCACCTCAAGATGGACGCGCTGCCGCTGCAGGCGAGCGTGACCCTGGCGGCTGGCGAAACCGGCACGGTGGGCAACGACCTGCTGCTGGGCAGCACCGTCAAGAACATCACCGACGCGCTGCTGCGCAGCCCTGCTGGTGGAAACGCTCGATCGGGGGCCGGCCCTGACCCTGGCGCAGCGCCAGGCCTCAGCGCAGAACCTGTGGAACGCGCAAGGCGCGGCCTGCGGCAGCCGGGCCTGCCGCGTGACCCGCCTGACCAACGTCAAGGCCGGCATCGAGAACACCACCAACGGCCTCGGTGGATTCCTGGGCGGACTGAGCAGCGACGTGCTGGCCCTGCTGAGCCACACCCTGACACTCAACCTGCAAGGCCTGCTGACCGGGGTGGGCAACCTGGTCGGCGGGCTGCTGACCAGCGTGGGCGACATCCTGGGGGCCGTGCTCGGCGGCGTGATCGGAGGTTGCAGCGCGCTCATCGGCTCCAACGACGCGGCCTGCGTCAACGAGATCGCCAACAGCCTGAACGGCAACTCGTCCGGCGGCGGCGATAGCGTGCCCAACGCCATCACCGCGCTCACGGGCTACCTGCTGCAGGTGCTGCGGCCCTTGCTCGACGGCATCGGGAGCAGCGTGCTCACCCCCATCCTGCACGACGTGCTGGGCCTGCACCTGGGCCAGATCGACGTGCACCTGCGGACCCTCAACTGCCAGGCGCGCGCGCACCTCGTGTATTGACCGACCGTTCAGGTCTTGCGCTGACCGAACCACCACCACATGAACGCGCCGGCCAGAATCATGGGCACGCACAGCCACTGGCCCATGCTCATGCCCAGCGAGAGCAGGCCCAGGTGGGCGTCGGGCTCACGGAAGAACTCGGCGATGAAACGGAACACGCCGTAGCCGAACAGGAACACGGCCGACACCTGGCGGCGCGCATGCTCCTTGCGCGCGTAGAACCACAGCAGCACGAACAGCAGCAGGCCTTCGAGCAGGAACTGGTACACCTGCGAGGGGTGGCGCGGCAGATCGCCCGCGCCGCGGAACACCATGCCCCAGGGCAGCGAGGGGTCGGCCACGCGGCCCCAGAGCTCGCCATTGATGAAGTTGCCCAGGCGCCCCGCGGCCAGGCCCGTGGGCACGCAGGGCGCCACGAAGTCCATCACCTGCATGAAGGGCCGCCGGCGGCTGCGCGCGTACCAGACCATGGCCAGCATCACGCCCAGCAGGCCGCCGTGGAAGCTCATGCCGCCCTGCCACACCGCGAAGATCTCCAATGGGTTGGCGAGGTAGTACGCGGGTTTGTAGAACAGGCAGTAGCCGATGCGCCCGCCGGCCACCACGCCCAGCACGCCGAGGAACAGGATGTCCTCCACGTCGCGGCGCGTCCAGGGCGGCTGGGTCACGCTGGCGAACGGGGGATGGCGCAGGCGCGCGTTGGCCAGCAGCAGGAACAGGCCGAAGGCCAGCAGGTAGGTCAGGCCATACCAGTGGATCGGCCAGCGGGCCGATCTGGAGGGCGACGGGGTCGATCTGGGGATGTTGAAGCATGGTTCTATTGTGGTCCAGCTTGTGTGCGGGCGAATTCGATGAAGTGGGCCAGCGCCGGCGTGACCGCGTCGGCGCGCCAGACCAGGCTGGTCTCGCACGCCGGCGCGGCCCGCCCCCGCGAGGGCCTGGGGCTGCGGTAGACCACGCCAGGGCGCTGGAACTGCCGCACGCTCTGCGGCACCCAGGCCAGCCCCAGCCCGGCCGACACCAGGTTGACGATGGTCTGCATCTGGATCGCCTCCTGCGCCACCTGCGGCGCGCGCCCCGCCGCGTGGTACAGCGCGAAGATGGCGTCGTGCAAGGTCGGCAGGATGCGCCGCGGAAAGATCACCAGCGGCTCGGCCAGCAGCGCCGCCAACCCCGGGTGGTCCCGCGCGGCCAGCGGGTGCGACTCGGGCAGCGCGACCACGAAGGGCTCGCTGGCGATGCGCGCGTGCGCCAGGCCCGGCGCCTGGAACCCCGGGGAATGCAGCACCATGCCCGCGTCCACCTCGCCCCGCGCGAGCAGCTCCAGCTGCACGTCGCCCGTGGCCTCGATCAGCTCCAGCGCCACCTGCGGCCAGCGCTGGCGAAAGGCGCGCACCCAGCGCGGCAGCAATTCGAATCCCACGGTGGATACGAAGGCCAGCCGCAACCGGCCCAGTTCACCCGCGGCGGCCGCGCGCGCCAGCTCGGGCAGCGCCTGCGCCCGGCCCAGCAGGTCGCGCACCTCGGGCAGCAAGGCCCGGCCCGCGGGCGTGAGCGCCACGCTGCGCTTGGTGCGGTCGAACAGGCGCACGCCCAGCGCCTGCTCCAGCCCCGCAATGGCCTGGGTGAGCGGCGGCTGCGTCATGTGCAGGCGCGCGGCGGCCCGGCCGAAGTGCAGCTCTTCGGCCAGCGCCGCGAATTGGCGCCACTGGCGCAATTCAATGCGCAGCGTTTTCATGGCATCACTCATATGTCCAGCATATTAATGGAAGCCGCCAAAGCAATTGGAAACGGCCGCCGGCCTGACGCATACTTCCCGCACCCTCCCCACGAAGAGACCTCCATGGCCGACAACAAAACCATCTCCATCAAGCCCATCAACAGCCGCAGCGCCAACATCACGCAAGGCAAGTCGCGCGCGCCCAACCGCTCCATGTACTACGCCATGGGCTACGAGGAAAGCGACTTCAAGAAGCCCATGGTGGGCGTCGCAGACGGCCACAGCACCATCACCCCCTGCAACAGCGGCCTGCAGAAGCTGGCCGACGCGGCGGTGGCCGGCATCGAGGAAGCCGGCGGCAACGCCCAGATCTTCGGCACGCCCACCATCTCCGACGGCATCGGCCATGGGCACCGAAGGCATGAAGTACTCGCTGGTCAGCCGCGAGGTGATCTCCGACTGCATCGAGACCTGCGTGCAGGGCCAGTGGATGGACGGCGTGGTCGTGGTCGGCGGCTGCGACAAGAACATGCCCGGCGGCATGATGGGCATGCTGCGCGCCAACGTGCCGGCCATCTACGTGTACGGCGGCACCATCCTGCCCGGCCGCTACAAGGGCCAGGACCTCAACATCGTCAGCGTGTTCGAGGCCGTGGGCCAGAACGCCGCCGGCAACCTGAGCGACGAAGACCTGCGCGAGATCGAGATGCGCGCCATCCCCGGCTCCGGCTCGTGCGGCGGCATGTACACCGCCAACACCATGTCCTCGTCCTTCGAGGCCCTGGGCCTGTCGCTGGCGTACTCCAGCACCATGGCCAACCCGCACGACGAGAAGCAGAACTCGGCCAAGGAATCGGCCAAGGTGCTGATCGAGGCGATCAAGAAGGACATCAAGCCGCGCGACATCGTGACCAAGAAGTCGCTGGAAAACGCCGTGGCCGTGATCATGCGCAGCCGGCGGCTCCACCAACGCGGTGCTGCACTTCCTGGCCATCGCGCACGCGGCCGGCGTGGAATGGTCCATCGACGATTTCGAGCGCATCCGCAAGAAGACCCCCGTGCTGTGCGACCTCAAGCCCTCGGGCAAGTACCTCGCGGTCGACCTGCACCAGGCCGGCGGCATCCCGCAGGTCATGAAGGTGCTGCTCAAGGCCGGCCTGCTGCACGGCGACTGCCTCACCATCACCGGCCAGACCGTGGCCGAGGTGCTCAAGGACGTGCCCGATGCGCCGCGCGCCGACCAGGACGTGATCCGCCCCATCGACAACCCCATGTACGCGGAAGGCCACCTGGCCATCCTCAAGGGCAACCTGTCGCCCGAAGGCGCGGTGGCCAAGATCACCGGTCTGAAGAACCCCGTCATCACCGGCCCGGCGCGCGTGTTCGACGACGAACAGTCCGCGCTCCAGGCGATCCTGGACGGCAAGATCGTCGCGGGCGACGTGATGGTGCTGCGCTACCTGGGCCCCAAGGGCGGCCCCGGCATGCCCGAGATGCTCGCCCCCACCGGTGCGCTGATCGGCGCGGGCCTGGGCGAGAGCGTGGGCCTGATCACCGACGGCCGCTTCTCCGGCGGCACCTGGGGCATGGTGGTGGGCCACGTGGCGCCCGAAGCCGCCGCAGGTGGCACGATCGCCTTCGTGAAGGAAGGCGACTCCATCACCATCGATGCCCACCAACTGGTGCTGGAACTCAACGTGCCCGAAGCGGAGATCGCCAAGCGCCGTGAAGGCTGGACGCCCCCGGCACCGCGCTACACGCGCGGCGTGCAGGCCAAGTTCGCGTTCAACGCGGCCAGCGCCAGCAAGGGCGCCGTGCTCGACAACTACTGATCCGCCCGCGCGGATCGGTCAGCGCGAGCGGCGCTTGGGCTTGATGCCCAGCGCCTCGCGCTGCTTGTCGATGCGGTCCTTCTTCTTCTGATCCATCTTCTCCATCGCCTTGCGCTTGGTGTAGCCGGTGGCGTCGGCCCAGGCCCACCAGGCCACGGCCAGGGCGAACGGCGACAGCACCCACCACCAGGACCATTCGGCCACCACGCCGAACTCCAGGTACTTCAACAACGACAGCACGACGCCTGCGATCAGCAAATACATCACAAACTCCGGTAAAGGCCCCGTGAAGCGGGCAAGAAACTGTAAGCGTTCGTTTCTGGGCGGGTGCGGCTCGGTAGAATCGATCGCGTGACACTCTCCCGCATTCATCGACAAGGACACCCCATGAAACGCGCTCTCCTGATTATGGCCGCCATGACGACGCTGGCCGCTCCGGCCATCGCCGACGAAGCCCTCGCCAAGAGCAAGAACTGCATGGCCTGCCATGCCGTGGACAAGAAGCTGGTGGGCCCCTCCTACAAGGACGTGCGCAAGAAGTATGCGGGCGACGCCAAGGCCGTGGACGCGCTGGCCGCCAAGATCGTCAAGGGCTCCGAAGTGGGCAAGGGCAACTGGGGCGCTGTGCCCATGCCGCCCAACCCGCAGGTCAGCGAAGCCGAGGCCAAGAAGCTGGCGGCCTGGGTGCTGAGCATCAAGTAAGCCACCTGCCTGCTCGCCCACAAAAAAACCCCGCTGGAGTCCAGCGGGTTTTTTGTTGCCGGTAGCGGTGGACTCAGTCCACGATGCCCACGTGCAGGAAGCCGGCCTGCGCCGAGCTGCGCGCGCCAATCAGCAGTTCGATGCGCGTCGAACGCATCGTGAAGAAAGTGTTGGGCGCTTGGGTGGCCGAGTAGATGCCGATCGATCTCTGGGGAACCCAGCCACCCAGGGTCAAGTCCAGCAGTTGGAGCCCCGCATCGGTCATGGACATTTTGTACTCGGTCGAGGTCGCGTTGGTCACATCGAGCGTGCCGTTGGTGGACCACCCGGTGCTGGTGAACGTCGTGGCGCCAGCGACCGTGGGAACACCGATGGTGAGCACCTGGGATCCATCCCCCGGCGAGGTGCCGGCGCTCAGATAAATCTTCTCGCCATCCACTTCGGCCACGCTGAAGCGGCCCTGAGACGTGCCCGTGACGGGATCCTTCATCTGCCACATCCCAGCCTGGGCGTCGGCCTCGACGTCGAAGGTGAGCAGACTGGCCGGAGGACAGTGGGCGACCTGGTAGATCGTGGCATCGGTGCAAAAACTGATCACGGTGCCGCTGCCCGATATCGCGAACTGCGAAATGGCCGATTGGCGACCGCCGCCCACCAAGTGTTGAATGTAGGCGCGGTCGTAGACGCCATCCAGGCTGCCTTGCGTGAGCACGAAGGCGCGGGTGCGCACGAAGGGGTAGACCGCATACGTCGCAGGTGCGGCGAACGGCACCGCGAATGGGAAGCCGCCCACAATGCTGTCCCCGACGCTGCGCAGGGAGGACGTGTTGGTGCCGACGATGCGGCTGCTCTGCACCGTCCAGTTCTTGGCGGGCGCCACGGGCGCGGTCAGCGTGCCCGAGGTTGTGGTGCCGACCGCATCTGTCATCGTGTAGGCGGCCTCGTCGTAGTCGATGCTGAGCTTCTGGCGCGAGCCGTTGGCGGCGAACACGGTGTAGTCGCCGCTGCGGGAGTCACGGGGCTGCACCAGGAAATCCACCGTTTTCGTGCGGCCACCCGAGGCGCTGGCCGTGAGCTTGTAGGCGCCGGACAGCACCGCGCTGGGGTTCTTGAACCGCGAAACCCACCGCGAGGTGCCCGTCTCCACGTCGGTGCGGGTCACGCCGCTCCCGCTGTCGCTGCCGGCCCAGGAGGCGGCGTCATTGGACTTGACCACCACCGATTGTCCCGGCCGCACGGTGTACTTGCCGGCGAGATCGGGGGTTGCTGCAGTGCCCGCAACTTCGACGGTGAGCGCGAACTCGGGGGGCGGTGCTGTCGGTGCGGGACTGTCGCCCCCTCCCCCTTCCGCAACCCAGCAACCCCATGACCAATGCCGCGGCAAACGCGGACTTCACGCTTCTGAGCATGTCCATCCCTTGATGCAAATTGATTCGTTGATCCCTCCGACGGCGCCAGAGAGTGAATCAAAATGTAACTAAATGCCGTGTATTTGTAACATGAGGAGAAACCCTCATGGGTGCTCACAAAAAGCGGAGCGGCCCTTCAAGGGCCGCTCTGAAGGCCGCGGCGAGCGGCCTGAAAACACCCTGGCCGGGTCAGTTGGTCTCGGCCAGCTGCTCGAGAATGGCCGGGTTCTCCAGCGTCGAGGTGTCCTGCGTGATGGCCTCGCCCTTGGCGATGGAGCGCAGCAGGCGGCGCATGATCTTGCCGCTGCGGGTCTTGGGCAGGTTGTCGCCGAAGCGGATGTCCTTGGGCTTGGCGATCGGGCCGATTTCCTTGCCCACCCAGTCGCGCAACTGCTTGGCGATGGCCTTGGCCTCCTCGCCCGTGGGGCGGCTGCGCTTGAGCACCACGAAGGCCACGATGGCCTCGCCCGTGAGGTCGTCCGGGCGGCCCACCACGGCGGCTTCGGCCACCAGGTCCGTCTTGCCCACCAGCGCGGACTCGATCTCCATCGTGCCCATGCGGTGGCCCGAGACGTTGAGCACGTCGTCGATGCGGCCGGTGATGCGGAAGTAGCCCCGGTCGGCGCTGCGCACCGCGCCGTCGCCCGCCAGGTAGTAGCCCTTGAGCTCTTCGGGGAAGTAGCTCTTCTTGAAACGCTCCGGGTCGCCCCAGATGGTGCGAATCATGGACGGCCAGGGCTTCTTTACCACCAGGATGCCGCCGGCGCCGTTGGGCACGTCGTTGCCGGCCTCATCGACGATGGCCGCGGCAATGCCCGGCAGGGGCAGCGTGCACGAGCCCGGCACCAGCGGCGTGGCGCCCGGCAGCGGGGTAATCATGTGGCCGCCGGTCTCGGTCTGCCAGAAGGTGTCCACGATGGGGCAGCGCTCGCCGCCCACGTGCTTGTAGTACCACATCCAGGCCTCGGGGTTGATGGGCTCGCCCACCGAGCCGAGCAGGCGCAGGCTGGACAGATCGGAGCGCGCGGGGTGCACCTTTTCGTCGCCCTCGGCGGCCTTGATCAGCGAGCGGATGGCCGTGGGCGCGGTGTAGAAGATCGTGACCTTGTGCTTCTCGATCATCTGCCAGAAGCGCCCGGCGTTCGGGTAGGTGGGCACGCCCTCGAACACGACCTGCGTGGCGCCCGCGGCCAGCGGGCCGTAGGTGACGTAGGTGTGGCCGGTGATCCAGCCGATGTCGGCCGTGCACCAGAAGATGTCTTCGGGCCGCAGGTCGAAGGTCCAGTTCATGGTGAGCTGCGCCCACAGCAGGTAGCCGCCGGTGCTGTGCTGCACGCCCTTGGGCTTGCCGGTGGAACCCGAGGTATAGAGCACGAACAGAGGGTGCTCGGCGCTCACCATTTCCGCCGGGCAGCTGGTGGACTGCTCGGCCATGGCGTCGTGCATGAAGGTGTCGCGGCCCGCGACCATGTTGCAGGCCGTGGGGGTGCGCTGGAACACGATCACGTTCTTGATCGAGTCGCAGCCGCCCATGCCGATGCCTTCGTCCACGATGGCCTTGAGCGGCAGCTCCTTGCCGCCGCGCAGCTGGTAGTTGGCGGTGATCACGGCCACGGCGCCCGCGTCCTGGATGCGCTCCTGCAAGGCCTTGGCCGAGAAGCCGCCGAACACCACGCTGTGCGTGGCGCCGATGCGCGCGCAGGCCTGCATGACCACCACACCCTCCACCGTCATGGGCATGTAGATGACGACGCGGTCACCCTTCTTCACACCGCGCGCCTTGAGCGCGTTGGCGAACTGCGAGACCTTGGCCAGCAGTTCCTTGTAAGTGACCTTGGTCACGTCGCCGTTGTCGGCCTCGAAGATGATGGCGGTCTTGTTTTCCACCGGCGTGCCCATGTGGCGGTCCAGGCAGTTGTACGAGGCGTTGAGCTCGCCGTCCTCGAACCATTTGTAGAACGGCGCCTTGCTGCTGTCGAGCGTCTTGGTGAAGGGCTTGTGCCAGCTCAGGGTTTCGCGCGCCAGCCGGGCCCAGAAGCCTTCGAAGTCCTTGTCGGCCTCGGCGCACAGCGCCTGGTAGGCCTCCATGCCCGAGACCCGCGCGGCCTTCACGGTGGCGGCCGAGGGCTCGAAGACGCGGTTTTCGACCAGGGTGGATTCGATCGTCGACGAAGGCGCGGACATGAAAGTCTCCTAAATGTTGTGGGCAGATGACAGGCCGGGACTGTGCTGAAGGGCTCTTACGAGTCTCTTACAGAAAAGGGCGCAGACCTACAATACCGCCTGCCGTCTGGCCGCCCATCCCGGGGGCTCGGTACATTGTGTCACCATCCATGAGCGACCCCGTCAAAGTCCAAGCCCCGATCCGCGCGCTGCCCAACCTGATCTTCGCCAGCCGCTGGCTGCAGTTGCCGCTCTACATCGGCCTGATCGCGGCACAGGCCATCTATGTCTTCCATTTCTGGGTCGAACTGGTCCACCTGATCGAGGCCGCGTTCGGCAACGACGTGGCGCTGGCCAAGCTGGTCACCAGCATCGGCTACAAGAGCGACGTGCAGCTCACCGGCCTGAACGAGACCATCATCATGCTGGTGGTGCTCGCGCTGATCGACGTGGTGATGATCTCCAACCTGCTGATCATGGTGATCGTGGGCGGCTACGAGACCTTCGTGAGCCGCATGCACCTGGAAAACCACCCCGACCAGCCCGAGTGGCTCAGCCACGTGAACGCCTCGGTGCTCAAGGTGAAGCTGGCCACGGCCATCATCGGCATCAGCTCGATCCACCTGCTCAAGACCTTCATCAACGCCGCCAACTACGACGTGAAGGTCCTGATGTGGCAGACCATCATCCATGTGGTCTTCCTGCTCAGCGCCATGGCCATCGCCATGACCGACCGGCTGATGGCCCACCCGGCGGACAACGGCCACTGACCGCGCGCCTTCGGGCGCCTTGTGGGGTTTTCTGCGCCCCGGCATGGGCCATCCATGCACAAAAGTTATAATTGACGCCTCAGCCATCCGGCCCCTGGCCGGGTGGCGCTCATGTGCTACTCGCGGATCGCCCTGCATCCCGTCGCGGCACAGAGATTTCAATGGCCGGTCTTCCGGCCTCGACGCCGCGTCACTCCCGCACCGTGCCAGCCCCCCAGACAGGGCCCGCTGACCGGGCTTGCGTGATGGCAGGCGCTGGGTTTGCCGATTCGTCGCTGTCAGTGTCTGTCTGCGGTCTTGAATGACCCGGTCGGGCACGCGCGTGCCCCCTGCTTCAAGACCGTTCGCGGTGCCTTGTCCAACTTGCACAGGAGGCAGCACCACCCATGGCCCAACCCATTTCCATCGAACACGTCTTCAAGGTGTTCGGCGACCAGCCCGAGGCCGCCCTCGATCTCGTCCGCGAAGGCCGCAGCAAGCAGGAGATCCTCGCCGAAACCGGGCAATCCATCGGGGTCTTCGACGCCCATTTCGAGATCGAGGCCGGCGAGATCTTCGTCATCATGGGCCTGTCGGGCTCGGGCAAATCGACGCTGGTGCGCCTGCTCAACCGGCTGATCGAACCCACGGCCGGCCGCATCCTGGTCAACGGCCAGAACATCAACGACCTCTCGGACGCCGGCCTGCGCGCCCTGCGGCGCAAGGACATCAGCATGGTGTTCCAGTCGTTCGCGCTGATGCCGCACATGACCGTGCGCGACAACACCGCCTTCGGCCTGGAACTCGCGGGCGTCAAGCCCGCGCAGCGCCTGGCGCTGGCCGACCAGGCCCTCGAACAGGTGGGCCTGGCTGGCTGGGGCGACAGCTACCCCGATGAACTCTCCGGCGGCATGCAGCAGCGCGTGGGCCTGGCGCGCGCGCTGGCTTCGGACCCGTCCATCCTGCTGATGGACGAGGCCTTCTCGGCGCTGGACCCGATCATTCGCACCGAGATGCAGAGCGAGCTGCTGCGCCTGCAGCAGGTGCGCCGCCGCACCATCGTCTTCATCTCGCACGACCTCGACGAGGCCATGCGCATCGGCGACCGCATCGCCATCATGAAGGACGGCCAGGTGGTGCAGGTCGGCACGCCGGAAGACATCCTGCGCCAGCCGGCCGACGACTACGTGCGCAACTTCGTGCGCGGCGTCGACGCGGCGGCGGTGTTCAAGGCCGGCGACATCGCCCGGCAGACGCAGGTCGTGGTGGCCGAGCACCCGAACAAGGGCGCGCGCGCCGCGCTCAAGCTGCTCGAAGACAAGGACCGCGACTGGGCCTACGTCGTCAGCCCCGACCAGCGCTACCTCGGCCTGGTGTCGGCGGACTCCCTGCGCCACGCGCTGCAGGACCACGACGGCCCGCTGGGCCTCTCGCGCGCCTACCTGCCCGACGTGCAAGTGGTCAACGCCGCCCACCCGGTGGCTGAGCTTTTCGGCCAGGCCGCGAACGCGCCCTACCCGCTGCCCGTCGTGGACGCCCACGGCCGCTACCGCGGCGCCATCAGCAAGAACACGCTGCTGAAGTTCCTGGACCGCGCGGCGGCCTGAGGCCGCCCCCCACTGGAGAGAACATGAACGACACCGACATCGAGATCACCGCAAGCCCCGCCACCACCGACGCGTGGGCGCGTCCACCGCGGCCGCCAGCGACAACTGGCTCGACACCACCGCGCTCAGCGACACCACCACCCCGATGGCCGACGAAGGCTTTCGCCTCAGCCAGCTGTGGGACGGCTCGCTGCCCGTCGAGAACTGGATCAACGACGCTCTGAGCTGGACGGTGGACCACTTCCGCCCGTTCTTCCAGACCGTGCGCGCGCCCATCGACACCACGCTCACCAGCGTGGAACAGCTGCTGTTGAGCGTCCCGATGCTGGCCATGGTCACGCTGATGGGCCTGCTGGCCTGGCAGTTCGCCGGCCGCGCCATCGCCATCGGCACCGTGGTTTCGCTGCTGCTGGTGGGCATGCTGGGCATCTGGCCCGAGGCCATGGTCACGCTCTCGCTGGTGCTGACCTCGCTGGTGTTCTGCATCGCCATCGGCCTGCCGCTGGGCATCCTGCTGGCGAGCAGCGACCGCACGCAGCGCCTGCTTCGCCCAGTGCTCGACGCGATGCAGACCACGCCGGCCTTCGTCTACCTCGTGCCGGTGGTGATGCTGTTCGGCATCGGCAACGTGCCCGGCGTCATCGTCACCATCGTCTTCGCCCTGCCCCCGCTGGTGCGCCTGACCGACCTGGGCATCCGCCAGGTGCGGCCCGACCTGATCGAAGCGGCGCGCGCCTACGGCGCCTCGCGCTGGCAGATGCTGGCCAAGGTGCAGTTGCCGCTGGCGCTGCCCTCCATCATGGCGGGCATCAACCAGGCGCTGATGCTCTCGCTGTCCATGGTGGTCATCGCTTCGATGATCGCCGTCGGTGGCCTGGGGCAGATGGTGCTGCGCGGCATTGGCCGCCTGGACATGGGCATCGCCACCGTCGGCGGCCTGGGCATCGTGCTGCTGGCGATCGCGCTGGACCGCATCACCCAGGCCCTGGGCCGGCCCGGCCGGGGCGCGCGCCACTGGTGGCAGCAAGGCCCCGCGGGCCTGGTCGTGCGGCTGCTGCGCCCCGCGCCCGCCCGCCAGGCGGCGGCCCCGGCCGCCCTGCCCGCCACCGCCCCCCTTTCCACCTCCTGAGCCTTCGCGCCCAGGCCCTCCCACCCACCATCGAAAGGAAACCGATGACCTTCCCCACGCCCACCCCTCTGTGGCGCACCCTGCTCGGCGGCGGCCTCATGGCCCTCGCCCTCACGGGCCCGGCCCAGGCGCAGAACCTGCCCGGCCAAGGCATTGCCGTGCAGCCGCTGCAAAGCTCCATCGCCGAAGAGACCTTCCAGACCCTGCTGGTGTCGCGCGCGCTGGCCAAACTGGGTTACGACGTGAAGCCGATCAAGGAAGTGGAGTACCCGACCGCCCACGTGGCCATCGCCAACGGCGACGCCACCTTCATGGCCGACCACTGGGATCCGCTGCACGCGGACTTCTACAAGAACGCCGGCGGCGACGCCAAGCTCTACCGCCAGGGCGCCTACTCGCCCGGCGCGGCCCAGGGCTACCTGATCGACCGCAAGACCGCCGAGGCTCACAAGATCACGCGCGTGGACCAGCTCAAGGACCCGGCGATCGCCAAGCTGTTCGACCACAACGGCGACGGCAAGGCCGACCTGACCGGCTGCAACCCCGGCTGGGGCTGCGAGGCGGTGATCGAACACCACCTCGACGCCTACAAGCTGCGCGACACGGTGACGCACCAGCAGGGCAGCTACGCCGCGCTGATCGCCGACACCATCACGCGCCTCAAGCAGGGCCAGCCGGTGCTGTACTACACCTGGACGCCCTACTGGGTCAGCGGCGTGCTGCGCCCCGGCCAGGAAGTGGTGTGGCTGCAGGTGCCGTTCTCCTCACTGCCGGGGGAGCAAAGCAAGCTCGACACCCAGCTGCCCAACGGCCAGAACTACGGCTTCGTGCTCAACACGCAGCGCATCGTGGCCAACCGGCAGTTCACCGAGCAGAACCCGGCGGCCGCGCGGCTGTTCGAGGTGATGGCGCTGCCGGTGGCCGACATCAACGCCCAGAACCTGCGCATGCGCGAAGGCCAGAACAAGCCGCAGGACGTGGAGCGCCACACCGACGCCTGGATCAAGGCCCACCAGAAGACCTTCGACGGCTGGATCTCGCAAGCCCTGGCGGCCGCGAAACGCTAAGGCGCCGACACCCCCTGAAAAAGCCCGGCCTGCCGGGCTTTTTCATGCGCTCAACGCGCGAGCAAGCCGATCACCAGCGCGTTGGCGAGGTCGATGAAGAACCCGCACACCAGCGGCACCACGATGAAGGCCCGGGGCGCCGCGCCGTAGGCCCGCACCACCGCGCTCATGTTGGCGATGGCGGTGGCGGTCGAGCCCAGCGCGATGCCGCCGAAGCCCGAGCAGATGACGGCCGCTTCGTAGTCGCGCCCCATGAAGCGGAACACGACGAAAGCCGTGAACGCCACCGCGAGCAGCACCTGCAGCGTCATGGTCACGGCCATGAAGCCCAGCACCGGCTCCAGCTCCCACAGGCGCAGGCCCATGAGCGCCATGGTGAGGAACAGGCCGAGGCTCAGGTCGGAGATCAGCGCCACCCCCAGCCGCATGCTCGGCCAGTTCCACAGGCGACCGCCTTCGGGGGCCAGCCACTGCCCGGCGCTGCGCAGGCCGATGCCCGCCATCAGGCAGCCCACGAAGGCCGGCAGGTGCAGCCCGGTGAGCGCGACCAGCTCGTTGACGCCCTGCCCCAGCATCAGGGCCAGGTTGAGCCAGAGCAAGGCCATCAGCACGCCGTGGTAGTCGAGCCGCAGGTGGGCTTCGTCCTGGTAGCGCGTGCCGACCTCCACGTCGGCCGCGCCCGAGGGCACGATGCGGTGGCGGCGCATCAACCACGCCGCCAGCGGCCCGCCCACCAGGCAGGCCGCGATCATGCCCACCATGTTGGCCGCCAGGCCCAGCTCGCCCGCGTTGGCGATGCCCAGGCGGTCAACGAAGTGCGGCGTCCAGGCCAGCGTGGTGCCGACCCCACCGGTGAGCGAGATCGAGCCGGCCATGAGGCCCGCGCGCGCATCCATGCCGAACGCGCTGGCCGCCGCCATGCCGACCCCGTTCTGCAACAGCATGAAGCCGATGGCCAGCACCAGCAGCACCACCAGCGAGCGCCCGCCCTGGCGCAGCGTGCGCACATCCGTGCCTAGGCCGATGGCGGCGAAAAAGTACAGCAGCAGCATGTCCCGCGCGCCGAGCTCGAACACCACCCGCACATCCAGCGTGTAGTACAGGGTGCAGACGACCAGCGCGCACACCACCCCGCCCA
This sequence comes from Hydrogenophaga sp. UC242_50, assembly GCF_042697355.1. Taxonomy (NCBI): domain Bacteria; kingdom Pseudomonadati; phylum Pseudomonadota; class Betaproteobacteria; order Burkholderiales; family Comamonadaceae; genus Hydrogenophaga; species Hydrogenophaga sp. UC242_50. The sequence goes on along the minus strand of NZ_CP170553.1, from coordinate 3,022,224 downwards.
CCACGGCCTCCGGGATGTTGTAGCGCTGCAGCCAGGCGTGGCGCTGCGTGAGCCACTTGCCCACGAAGAGCAGCAGGATGGCGAGCGTGAAGCTGGCGAAAGGATCGACGAGGAAGCTGGTGCGCCAGGGGAACGGGATCATGGCGCCATGGTAGCGGTCAACGCCCCGTCATCTTCTCCGGCACCACCCACTGGTCGAACTGCTCGGCCGTCACGTGGCCCAGCGCCAGCGCGGCCTCGCGCAGCGTGGTGCCCTCCTTGTGCGCCTTCTTGGCGATCTGCGCGGCCTTGTCGTAGCCGATGTGCGTGTTCAGCGCCGTCACCAGCATGAGCGAGCGGTCCACCAGCTCGGTGATGCGCGCGCGGTTGGGCTCGATGCCCACGGCGCAGTGGTCGTTGAAGCTCTTCATGCCGTCGGCCAGCAGGCGCACGCTCTGCAGGAAGTTGTGCGCCACCATCGGGCGGAACACGTTGAGTTCGAAGTTGCCCGAGGCGCCGCCGAAGTTGATCGCCACGTCGTTGCCGAACACCTGGGCCGCCAGCATGGTGACGGCCTCGCTCTGCGTGGGATTGACCTTGCCCGGCATGATGGACGAGCCGGGCTCGTTCTCGGGAATGCTGAGTTCGCCGATGCCGCTGCGCGGGCCGCTGGCGAGCCAGCGCACGTCGTTGGCGATCTTCATGAGGCTGGCCGCGAGCGTCTTGAGCGCGCCGTGCGCGTGCACCAGGGCATCGACGCTGGCCATGGCCTCGAACTTGTTGGGCGCGGTGACAAAGGGCAAGCCGGTGAGCCGGGCCAGTTCGGCCGCCACCTGCTCAGCATAGCCCTTGGGCGCGTTCAGGCCGGTGCCCACCGCCGTGCCGCCCAGCGCCAGTTCGCACAGGTGCGGCAAGGCCGCGCGCACATGCGCCTCGCCGTGCGCGAGCTGCGCCACCCAGCCCGAGAACTCCTGCCCTAGCGTGAGCGGCGTGGCGTCCTGCAGGTGGGTGCGGCCGATCTTGACGATGCCGTCGAAGTCGCGCGCCTTCTTCTCCAGCGTGCCGCGCAGCAGCGCCAGCGCCGGCAGCAGGCGGTGCGTGAGGGCCTCTACCGCCGCCACGTGCATGGCGGTCGGGAACACGTCGTTGCTCGACTGGCTGCGGTTCACGTCGTCGTTCGGGTGCACCAGGCGCCCTTCGCCGCGCTCGCCGCCCAGCAGCTCGCTGGCGCGGTTCGCCAGCACCTCGTTCACGTTCATGTTGGTCTGCGTGCCCGAGCCGGTCTGCCAGACCACCAGCGGGAACTCCACCTCGTGGCCGCCGGCGATCACCTCGTCGGCCGCTTTCGCGATGGCCTGGGTCTTTTTCTCGTCCTGCAGGCCCAGCGCGTGGTTGACCACGGCCGAGGCGCGCTTGACCTGCGCCAGGGCGCGGATCATCTCGCGCGGCTGGCGCTCGCCCGAGATGTCGAAGTTCTGCAGCGAGCGCTGCGTCTGGGCGCCCCAGAGGCGGTCGGCCGGGACGTCGATGGGACCGAAGGTGTCGCGTTCGGAGCGGGTGGCCGGGCGGGTGTTCATGGTGTGGCGTGACCTGTCAAAATAGAGGGCTGGAGAAGCCAAGCCCCAAGGCCCTCCAGCATAGCTCCAAATAAAAGCAATTCTCATCTGATCGCACTTGACGCCTTGCCCCGGCCGCCGACGCGATTTGCCCCCTACGCCCACGACACCATGACGACCACCATCCGCCAGGCCGACCTCATCGAATCCATCGCGGCCGCGCTGCAGTACATCAGCTACTACCACCCCGCCGACTACATCGCCCACCTGGCCCGCGCCTACCAGCGCGAGCAGAGCCCGGCGGCCAAGGACGCGATCGCGCAGATCCTGACCAACAGCAAGATGAGCGCCACCGGCCAGCGCCCGATCTGCCAGGACACCGGCATCGTCAACGTGTTCCTCAAGGTCGGCATGAACGTGCGCTGGGAAGGCTTCACCGGCGGCCTGGAAGACGCCATCAACGAAGGCGTGCGCCGCGGCTACAACCACCCCGACAACACGCTGCGCGCCTCCGTCGTGGCCGACCCGCAGTTCGCCCGCAAGAACACCAAGGACAACACGCCCGCCGTGATCTTCACCGAGCTGGTGCCCGGCGACACCGTGGAAGTGACCGTGGCCGCCAAGGGCGGCGGCAGCGAGAACAAGAGCAAGATGATCATGCTCAACCCCGGCGACTCGGTGGTCGACTGGGTGCTCAAGACCGTGCCCACCATGGGCGCGGGCTGGTGCCCGCCGGGCATGCTGGGCATCGGCATCGGCGGCACGGCCGAGAAGGCGGTGCTGATGGCCAAGGAAAGCCTGATGGACGACATCGACATGTACGAGCTGCAGGCCAAGGCCTCGAAGGGAGAGAAGCTCGACCAGGTCGAGGAACTGCGCCTGGAGCTGTACGAGAAGGTCAACGCCCTGGGCATCGGCGCGCAAGGCCTGGGCGGCCTGACCACCGTGCTCGACGTCAAGATCAAGATGTACCCCACGCACGCGGCCAGCAAGCCCGTCGGCAATGATCCCCAACTGCGCGGCCACGCGCCACGCGCACTTCGTGATGGACGGCAGCGGCCCGGTCTACCTGGACGCGCCGAGCCTGGACCTCTGGCCCAACGTGAACTGGGTGCCCGACACGCAGAAGAGCAAGCGCGTCGACCTCAACACGCTGACCAAGGAAGAAGTCGCCAGCTGGAAGCCCGGCGACACCCTGCTGCTCAACGGCAAGATGCTCACGGGCCGCGACGCGGCGCACAAGCGCATCAAGGACATGCTGGCCAATGGCGAGAAACTGCCGGTGGACTTCACCAACCGCGTGATCTATTACGTCGGCCCGGTCGACCCGGTGCGCGACGAGGCCGTGGGCCCGGCCGGCCCCACCACCGCCACCCGCATGGACGGCTTCACCGAAATGATGCTGGCCGAGACCGGCCTGATCGCGATGATCGGCAAGTCCGAGCGCGGCCCGGTCGCCATCGAGGCCATCAAGAAGCACAAGAGCGCCTACCTCATGGCCGTGGGCGGTGCGGCCTACCTGGTCTCCAAGGCCATCAAGACCGCGAAGGTGCTGGGTTTCGCCGACCTGGGCATGGAGGCCATCTACGAATTCGACGTGGTCGACATGCCCGTAACCGTGGCCGTGGACGCGGGCGGCACCAGCGCGCACATCACCGGCCCGGCCGAGTGGCAGAAGCGCATCGCCACCGGCGAGTTCAAGGGCATCGAGGTCGCCGCCGCTTGAAAACCGTCGGGGTGTTCGACAGCGGGGTCGGCGGCCTGAGCGTGCTGCGCGCCCTGCTCGCCGAGCTGCCGGGCACGCGCTTCGTCTACGCTGCCGACAGCGCGCACGCGCCCTACGGCGAGCGCACGGCGCAGGACGTGTCGGCGCGCACGCACCGCATCACCGCCCAGCTGCGTGAGCAGCACGGCATCGACGCCCTGGTGGTCGCCTGCAACACCGCCACGGCCCACGCCATCGACGACCTGCGCAAGGCCTACCCCGACATGCCCATCGTGGGCGTGGAACCCGCCCTCAAGCCCGCCGCCGCCCTGAGCCGCAGCGGCGGCATCGGCGTGCTGGCCACGCGCGGCACGCTCGAGAGCGCGCGTTTCGCCCAGCTGCGCGACCGGCTGGTCGCCGCCGCGCCCCGTCCCCTGCGGTTCATCAGTCAGCCCTGCGATGGCCTGGCGGCGGCCATCGAGCGACACGAGCTGCCCACCATCGAGGCCTTGAGCACGCGCTATGTGCAAGAACTGCTGCAAGGCCCCCAAGGCGACCACCCCATCGACACCCTGGTGCTCGGTTGCACGCACTACCCGTTCGCGGCCGAGCTGCTGGGCCGCCTGTGCGGCCCCGATGTGACGCTGGTGGACACGGGCGCCCCCGTCGCGCGCCGCACCCGCGATGTGCTGGGCCTGCCCCTGCTCCCGGACGCGCCCACCGTGCCGCCCTTGCTGCTGTCCAGCGGCAACCCCTCGGCCCTGGCCCAGGCCGCCCAGCGCTGGTTGGGCCTGGGTGTGGAAGCGCGAAGCCTCTAGGCCTGCAGCGCGGCAGCGCGCCCGCGCTGCATGTTCACCGGCACCAGCAAGGCCAGGCCGATCACGAACAGCACCGCCGTGAAGCCGATGGCCAGGCGCTGGTTGCCCCCGGTCATCCAGGTGATGGCGCCATAGCTCAGCGGGCCGATGATGCTGGCGCACCCGCGTGGCGAAGGTCCACAGGCCGAAGAACTCGGCCAGTTGCGCCGGTGGCGCCAGCATGCCGGCCATGGCACGGCCCGAAGACTGGCTCGCGCCCATGCACACGCCCGCGATGGCCGCGGCGTACCAGAAGCCGCCCTTGGTGGTGGTGAGCGCCGCGATGATGCAGGTCGCCACCCAGCCCACCAGCGTGATGCCCAGCGCCAGCTTGTGGCCCAGGCGGTCCTGCCAGTAGCCGAAGGCCAGAGCCCCGAGCGCGGCCGCGATGTTGAGCACGAAGATCAGCACCATGGTCTCCTGCTGCACGAAGCCGATCACCTGCTCCGCGTAGATCGCCGCCAGGGTGATCGCCACCGCCACGCCGCCCTGGTAGGCCGCCACGCAGGCCAGCAGCCACATGAAATCGCGGTAACGGCGCGCCTGCTGGAAGGTGCGGTGCAGCTGGCGCAGCGATTCGCGCCAGCCCGCCGCGCCCGCGGGCCCGGTCTGGGGCTGGGCGCGCTCGCGCAGCAAACCCAGCGTGAACAGCGCCGCCACCGCGAACACCGCCGCCGTGATCCCCATCGTCACCGGCACGAACTGCTCGGCTTTCTGGCCCTGCGCCTGGGCCCAGAGCACATAGCCCAGGCTCAGCCCCAGCGCCAGCATGCCACCCACATAGCCCAGGCTCCAGCCCCAGCCGCTCACCCGCCCCATGGCCTCGGGTTTCGCCAGCTCGGGCAGGAACGCGGCAATGAGCGACTCGCCCCAGGCAAAGAACACGTTGGACACGACGATGAGCACCATGCCCAGCACCACCGCCCCCGGCCCCACCAGGCCCAGCGCGGCCGTGCGCCAGCACGCAGCCCAGCGTGGTCATCATGAGCAGCCGCTTCTTGGCCGCGTGGCGGTCCGCCCACGCGCCCATGGCGGGGATGGTGAACATCACGATCAGGTGCGAAATGCTGAGCGCCAGCGTCCAGGCGAAGGTCGCCCATTCGGCGCCACCGGCCACCGCCCCCACGAAATAGGCCGCGAACACCGCGGTGATCACCACCGTGGTGTAGCCGGAGTTCGCGAAGTCGAACATCGCCCAGCCGAACACCTCGCGCTTGCGCACGCCGGGGTTCAGGGCATCGGTGGAGAAAAAGGCCATGGGGACTCCGGAGGGCGAGGCCAGGTGCTCGCGCTCTGAAGTCTATTACGCGGCCGTGACCGGTCCGTCAGTGCAGGTGGCGCGGCTTGCGCGGGCCACCGTGCGAGGGGCCGCCATGGCCGCGCGGCGGCTTGCCCAGCTGCATCGAATTCACCAGCGACTCGAAGCGCTGGTTGAAGAGCTTGTCGATCGCGCCCACGACGTCGCCCAGTTCGGCCTGGTCGAAGTGGCGCTCCATGACGTGCAGCACGTCCTGCACCAGCAGGTCGCGTTGCACCTGCATGATGGCGGCCGGCGTGGGGCCCACGAAGCACATCAGGAAGTCGTCGCGCGCTTCCTCGTCGGGCGCACCCTCTTCTTCGTCGTACTCGGCGTCGTAGAACGACACTTCCAGCGGTGCCCCGGCCGACGCGATGTCGTTCAGGCCCATGCAGGCCTCCTCGATCACCTGGCGGAAATCCTCGTCGCCCGGCACCGTCCAGCAGATCTGCAGCACGTGGGCCTCGGCGTCGAAACGGATGCCCGGCTCGTCTTCGTAGCTGCTCTCGGCCGCCGCCGCCAGCGAGCGGGCGCCCGCGTACTGCCACAAGGGTTTGAGCGCATCCTGGATCTGGCCGTAGGCCACATCCTCGCGCAACGGCACGTCGCCGTGCACGTGGATCTCGAAGGGCGCGTTGTATCGGGTCATGGAAAACTCACTGTAGCGGCGAAACCGCAAAAAACCTAGAGGTGGTGCCTCGAAGCGGACTCGAACCGCTAAGTCTCGCGACGGGGGATTTTAAGTCCCCTGTGTTTACCAATTTCACCATCGAGGCCCAATCGCGAATTGTGGCAGGTTGAAAAACGCCGGCCCCGCCAACGCGGGGTTGGCGGGGCCGGCGCTCCCGCGAGGATTTCTTAAAAGTCGTTATCCATCAACCACTTAGCGGGTCTCAGACCTTGAACACCGCGACGATCTCCGCCAGCCGGCTGGCCTGGCTCTTGAGGCTGTCGGCCGCGGCGGCGCTTTCTTCCACCAGGGCGGCGTTCTGCTGCGTGACCTGATCGAGCTGGTTCACCGCGTCGCTGACCTGGCTGATGCCCTGCGACTGCTCCACGCCGGCCGCGCTGATCTCGGTGATCATGTCCGTCACGCGCTTGACCTGCGAGACGATGTTCTCCATGTTGCGGCCCGCGTCGTCGGCCAGCCGCGAGCCGGCTTCCACCTTCTCCACGCTCTCGTTGATCAGGAGCTTGATTTCCTTGGCCGCGCCCGCGCTGCGCTGCGCCAGGTTGCGCACCTCGCCAGCCACCACCGCGAAACCCCGGCCCTGCTCACCGGCGCGCGCCGCTTCCACCGCGGCGTTCAGCGCCAGGATGTTGGTCTGGAACGCGATGCCGTCGATCACGCCGATGATGTCGGCGATCTTCCTGGAACTCTCGGTGATGTCCTGCATGGTGCCCACCACCTGCCCCACCACGTCGCCGCCCTGCACGGCCGCCTCGCTGGCGGTCGTGGCCAGCTGGTTGGCCTGGCGCGCGGTCTCCGAGTTCTGGCGCACCGTGGAGGTGAGTTCTTCCATCGAGGCTGCGGTCTGTTCGAGGTTGCTCGCCTGTTCTTCGGTGCGCTGGCTCAGGTCGTTGTTGCCGATCGCGATCTGCGAGCTGCCGGTGGCGATCGACTCGGAGCTGGAGCGCACGTTGCTCACGATGTTGAGCAGGCTGGTGTTCATGGCCTTGAGCGCGTTCAGCAGTTGCCCGGTTTCGTCGGTGCTGGTGACTTCGATGCGCGAGGTCAGGTCGCCGGCGGCCACGGTCTCGGCCACGCGGACGGCCTCGTTCAGCGGCCGCGTGATGGAGCGGCTGATCACCAGGCCCAGCACCATGCCGATGCCCACGGCGGCGGCGATAAGGGCCAGCATCATCGTCAGGCTCGTTGCGTAAAGCTGGTCCGTCAGGTCGTTGGCCTTGCTGGCCGCGCCTTCCTTCATGCGGGAGAGTTCGGTGAACAGGTTGTCCACCTTGGTGGACTCGATGCGGGCGTCGTCCAGCGCCTTGGTCAACGCCTCGCTGCGGGTGGACAGCAGGGCGTCCTGCGCGGCCAGGCTGAGCGCGGTGTTCAGGTGCTGGCGGTAGGCGGCCAGCGAGGCTTCGGCCTCGGCAAACATGTCCTTGGCCTTGGGCGAATAGAACAGGGGCGCGGCCTTGTCCAGCAACTCGTCGGCGGCGGTCAGGCTCTTTTCCAGGGTCGCCTTGTGGGCCGCGCGCTCTTCCTCGGTGGTGGCGCAGCATGAAGTTGGAGCGGGCGCGCCCGGCATAGATCAGGTTGATGTTGGCTTCCTTGATGTGGGAGAGGCCCATCAGCTCAAGGGTGTACATCTTGGTGGCCTCGTCGTTGATCTTCGACATGTTGAGGATGCCGATGCCGCCCACCAGGGCGCAGATGGTGCAGATGACGAGAAAGGCGGCGATCAGGCGAGGGCCGACCTTCAAAGACTGGATGAAATTCACGTTTTTCTCGGGGTTGATGGCCAGAGTCGGCCGGTGGATGCAGCGCCGTCAGCGCCGATATTCAGAAGTTGATCCGCCAACTATCGGCGCCGCTTCGGGCGTCTTGAGGAAAGAAAGCGCCTTCATCCGCCGTGCGGTCGCGGTGCATACCTTTCGCCTCATTCCCCGCGGAAAACGCGCCGTCGCTGGCGCCGCAGGAGGCTTCAACGCCGGGTTTTCAGCCTGTTGACCTGGGTCGGCCGCGCCCTCGCCCCTCGATACTTTCTTCACCCCAAGCCCTTATGCCACCGCGCCCATGAACAGCTCCATGCTTTTGAACATCCAGAGCAGCCTTGCGCAGATCAAGGCCAGCGAGTCGCACATCGCCGAGGCGTTGCCGCTCGGCGGGGGCCAGGGCGCCCGCTCGTTCACCGACCACATCGGCGGCCTGATCCGCTCGGTGGACGACAAGGGCCACGAGGCCCAGGCCATGGTGAGCGCGGTCGAGACGGGCCAGAGCGACAACCTGGTGGGCGCCATGCTCAAGAGCCAGGAAGCCTCGCTCAACTTTCAAATGATGATGCAGGTGCGCAACAAGGTCGTTTCGGGCCTGGACGACCTCATCAAGCTGCCGATCTGAGCCGCATGCCCGCGACCACGAAGATCATCGGGCCCGCCCGCGGGGCGCTCATGACGGTGATCGACACCTGCGAGCTGGGCCGCCCCGTTCACGTGCTGGACCGTTTTTGCCAGGTCCTCCACGCCGACATGGCGGCCGCCGTGGAAAGCCTCTTCGCCACCCGCACCGCACCGGGCTTCCAGCTGGGGCGCATCGAGCATTCGCGCCGGGTCCATCCGCACAGGCCCCTGCGCTGGTTCCTGTTCGACACGGCCGCCGGCCGCCTGGGTTTCTCCATCGATCGCCAGGCCGCGCTCGCGCTGCTGGCCCGCCGCCTGGGCATGAGCAACTGGAGCCAGCTGGATCAGGAAACGCTGCAGCGCTCGGAGACCGCCACCGAACAGCGGCTCGCCGCGCAGGTGGGCAAGCGCCTCGTGCAGTGCCTCTCGGCGCGCCTGCTCAGCGGCTTGCAGGAGCGCGCCGCCACGGACACCGCACCGGCCGTGCTCGACACCGAGCGCCATGGCTTCGGCGGCCCCACCGATGCCCAGGCCCTGTTCCTGGGCTGCGACCTGCTCGACGCGCAGGGCCGCCCCATGGGCCGGCTGAACTGGGTGCTGGAAGACAGCGCCCTGGACGCCCTGCTGCGCGCCCTGGCGCCACCCCGGCGCAAGCCCGTGAAAAAACCCATCGACCCGACCACCCTGCGCCGGCAGCTACCCATGCTGCTCGACGTGCGGCTGCTGGAGAAGCCGCTGTCGCTGGGCGACGTGATGGCGCTGCGGCCTGGCAGCGTGCTGCCGGTCGACCTCGGCCTGGCACCGTGCGCATCCAGGACAGCCCGGTGCTCAAGGCCAGCGTGGTCGAGCACGGCGGCAAGCTCTGTCTCACCTCCCTCCAAGAAGTCTGAACCGCCATGGAAAACCTCACCGCGCCCCTCCCAGCCGACGCCGCCGGCGGCATCGACGAACTGCTGTCCTACATGGACGGCCCGGCCGAGAAACCCGCGGCGGAACCGGTGGCTTTCGAGGCCCCGGCGCCCCGGCTGGGCATGGGCAGCCTCATGCGCAAGATCCCGGTCACGCTCACGCTGGAGCTGGGCTCGACCCGGGTGTCGCTGGAAGACCTGGCGCACCTGAGCACCGACAGCGTGGTCGAACTCGATGCGCTGGCCGGCGAGCCGCTGACCATCAAGGTCAATGGCGTGTCCATCGGCAAGGCCGTGGTGGTGATCTCCGGCGAAAACTACGGCCTGAAAGTGGTCGAGATCTCCGACCTGAACCTGGACAGCCTGGCCGCATGACGCCACGCGCCCTTCGACCCGGCGCCCTGCTCCTGGGCGCCGTCACGCTGGCCGCGCTCACGGGGCTGGCGCCCACCGATGCGCTGGCGCAGGCGGGGAGTCAAGGGCTGCAGATCTTCAGCAGCAACACCAGCGGCGGCACCACCGACTACACGGTTCGCACGCAGATCCTGATCATCATGACGCTGCTGGGTCTGCTCCCGGCCATGATGCTCATGATGACCAGCTTCACCCGCTTCGTCATCGTGCTCTCGCTGCTGCGCCAGGCGCTGGGCCTGCAGCAGGGCCTGCCCAACCGCATCATCACCGGCATCGCGCTCATCCTCACCCTGCTGGTGATGCGACCGGTGGGCGAGCGCATCTGGACCGATGCCCTGCAGCCCTACGACGAGGGCAGGATCACCCTGGCCCAGGCGCTGAAGAACGCCGAGGCGCCGCTCTCGCGCTTCATGCTCGCGCAGACCAGCAAGCCCGCGCTCGAACAGATCGCCACCCTGGCCGGTGCGCCGGCCGTCACCGACCCCGCGCTGCACCCCTTCACCGTCAAGCTCGCCGCCTTCGTGCTCAGCGAGCTCAAGACGGCTTTCATGATCGGCTGCATGCTGTTCATCCCCTTCCTGGTCATCGACCTGGTGGTCTCGTCCGTGCTGATGGCCATGGGCATGATGATGCTGTCCCCGCTGGTGATCTCCCTGCCGCTCAAGCTGCTGCTGTTCGTGCTGGTGGACGGCTGGACGCTGACGGTCAACACGCTGGTGACCAGCGTGCGCGCCATCTGAAGGGACTTCGTCGTGACCCCCGAAATCGCCGTCGAACTGGTCGCCGAGTGCCTCAAGCTGGTGGTGGTGCTGGTCACGCTGCTCATCGGCCCCAGCCTGGTCGTGGGCGTGGTGGTGAGCCTGTTCCAGGCCGCCACGCAGATCAACGAGCAGACGCTGAGCTTCCTGCCCCGCCTCATCGTGACGCTGCTGGCCATCATCTTCATGGGGCAGTGGCTGGCGGGCAAGCTCATGGACTACTGCATCGCCATCTTCGAACGCGCCGCGCAGCTGGCGATCTGACGTGAGCCCCATGGAGCCGGTCTTCGGTCAACTGCTGGCCACGCTGCTGGCGATGTGGTGGCCTTTCGTGCGGCTGCTGGCCATGCTGTCCTTCATGCCGGTGGTGGGCGAGAACATGGTGCCGATCACCGTGCGCGTGCTGCTGGCGCTGGCGCTGGCCGTGGTGCTGCTGCCGGTGGCGCAGCCCCCGGCGCCGATCACCCCCTTCTCCCTGCTCGGCATCGTCACCACCATCGAGCAGGTGGTGATCGGTCTGATCATCGGCCTGTGTTTCCAGCTCATCATGGCGGTCTTCACCCTGCTGGGCTTCATGGCCTCGTCGCAGATGGGCCTGTCCATGGCGGTCATGAACGACCCCATGAGCGGCGTGTCCTCCGATGTGGTGTCCACCCTGCTCTACGTCATGAGCATCCTGGTGTTCTTCGCCGTCGAAGGCCACCTGGTCTTCAATGGCGTGATGGGGTCGAGCTTCAAGTCCTGGCCGGTGGGCGGCGGCATCCCGCAGGTGGCGCTGGAGATGCTGCCGCTGCAGGTGGCCTGGGTCTTCTCGGCCGCCCTGCTGCTGGCCCTGCCGGTGATCTTCTCGGCGCTGGTGGTGCAGATCGGCTTCGGCCTGCTCAACCGCATCGCGCCAGCCTTCAACCTGTTCTCGCTCGGTTTCTCGCTGATCATCGTGTTCGGCCTGTTCATGCTCTCCGGCCTGGTGCGCTACATCCCCGAGCAGTACGTTCGCCTGACCTCGCGCGTGCTGGGCATGCTCGAACAGATGATGGTGGCGAGGTAAGCCATGGCCGAGCAGGACACCGGGGAAAAGACCGAAGACGCCAGCGCGCAGAAGCTGCGCAAGGCGCGCGAGAAGGGCCAGGTCGCCCGCTCCAAGGACGTTGCGCACCGCCGTGGGCCTGGTCTGCAGCCTGCAGCTCATCGTCATCATGGCGCCCTCGTACCTGGCGGATTTCAAGCACCTGTTCGGCCTGGGCTTCGTGATGCTCGACGGCGAGGCCGCGCTGGACAACATGTGGTCCAACGCCTTCAAGCCGGCGATCCTGCTGGTGGGCAAGATGGTGCTGCCCCTGGCGCTCATCCCCATCATCGTGGCCGCGTTCACGCTGTTCCCCAGCGGCTGGGTGCTCAGCACCGACCAGTTCATGCCCAAGCTGGAACGGCTGAACCCGCTGAGCTACTTCAGCCGCATCACCAAGCCCAAGCACCTGATCGACTGGGCCACCACCGCCGCCAAGGCGGCCTGCCTGGGTGGCGTGCTCTGGCACACCGCGAGTTCCACGCGCCCGGCCTTCCTGCGGCTGCAGGGCCTGCCGCTGCACGAGGCGCTGGCGCAGGCCATGGGCCTGGCGATCACCGGCATCTTCACCCTGTGCAGCGTGTTCGTGGTGTTCGCACTGATCGACCTGCCGCTGCAGCGCTTCGTCTTCCTGCGCGAACAGCGCATGAGCAAGCGCGACCTGAAGGAAGAGCACAAGACCAGCGAAGGCCGGCCCGAGGTGCGCCAGCGCATCCGCCAGCTGCAGCAGCAGATCGCCAAGCGCAGCGTGCGCAAGATCGTGCCCACCGCCGACGTGGTGATCGTCAACCCCACGCACTACGCGGTGGCCCTGAAGTACGACACGCAGAAGGCCGAAGCGCCCTATGTGATCGCCAAGGGCGTGGACGAGCTCGCGCTCTACATCCGCGCCCTGGCCACCGAGCACAAGGTGGAGGTGCTGGAACTGCCGCCGCTGGCGCGCGCCATCTACAACACCAGCCAGGTCAAGCAGCAGATCCCGGCCGCGCTGTACCAGGCCGTGGCGCTCGTGCTGCGCTATGTGCTCCAGCTGCGCGCCTACCGCGAAGGCGGCCGCAAGGCGCAGCCCGCGCTGCCCGCCGACCTCCACGTCCCCGCCCACCTGACCTGACACCAAGCCCGCCATGAACGTCCTCAAGTCACTCTGGTCCGATCTGCAGCGCATGCGCTACGCCGCGCCGCTCTTCCTGCTGGCGATGCTGACGATGGTGATCCTGCCGTTGCCACCGCTGCTGCTGGACGTGCTGTTCACGTTCAACATCGTGCTCTCGCTGATCGTGATCCTGGTCGCGGTCAACAGCCGCCGGCCGCTGGACTTCTCCATCTTCCCCACCGTCATCCTGGGCGCCACGCTGTTGCGCCTGATGCTCAACGTGGCCTCGACGCGGGTGGTGCTGCTCAACGGCCACCAGGGCACGGACGCGGCCGGCAAGGTGGTCGAGGCCTTCGGCCACGTGGTGATCGGCGGCAACTTCGTGGTCGGCCTGGTGGTGTTCGTGATCCTGATGATCATCAACTTCCTGGTGGTCACCAAGGGCGCCGAGCGCATCTCGGAGGTGTCGGCGCGCTTCACGCTGGACGCCCTGCCCGGCAAGCAGATGGCGATCGACGCCGACCTCAACGCCGGCCTCATCAACCAGGAAGGCGCGCAGGCGCGCCGCAAGGAAGTGGCCGGCGAGGCCGACTTCTACGGCGCCATGGACGGCGCCTCCAAGTTCGTCAAGGGCGACGCCATCGCCGGCATCCTGATCCTGCTGATCAACCTCATCGGCGGCGTGCTCATCGGCAGCTTCATGCACGGCCTCTCGCTGGGCGAGTCGTTCAAGCTGTTCGCGCTGCTGACCATCGGCGACGGCCTGGTCGCGCAGATCCCGGCGCTGCTGCTCTCCGCCGCGGCCGCCATCATCGTCACCCGCGCCAGCGAGTCGGGCGACATCGAAAAGCAGATCACCGGCCAGCTGCTGGCCTCGCCCGGCGTGCTGTACGGCGCGGCCGGTCTGATGGCCCTGCTGGGCGCCATCCCGGGCATGCCCACCTTCATCTTCTTCGCCTTCGCCGGCGTGCTCGGCTACGTGGCGTGGCGCATGGGGTCGCGCGTGGTGGTGGCCCCGCCGGACCCCACCGCCCAGGTGCAGGTGGCCCTGCTGACCGAGAGCCAGCCCGAGATCGACTGGAAGAGCCTGCCGGTGGTGGAGCCGGTGGCCGTGTCGGTGGGCTACAAGCTGGTGGGCCTGATCGACCCCGGGCAAGGCGCCGTGCTCGCCAAGCGCCTCAAGGGCGTGCGACAGACCCTGAGCGAAGGCATGGGCGTGGTGCTGCCGCCCATCGGCGCGCGCGACGACCTCGGCCTCAAGCCCAACTTCTACTCGGTGCTCATGCACGGCACGGTGCTGGCGCAGGCCGAGGTGTTCGCCGACCGGCTCATGCGCGTCCCGGGGCCCCAGGTGTACGGCGACATCGACGGCATCCCCGGCGCCGATCCCTCCTTTCGCATGCCGGTGATCTGGATCGAGCCGGCGCAGAAGGCGCACGCCCTGGGCATGGGCTACCAGGTGGTGGACGTGCCCACGGTGATCGCCACGCACGTGACCAAGCTGATGCGCGAGAACCTCGGCGAGCTGTTCCAGCACGACGACGTCAACGCGCTGATGGAGCGCCTGGCCTCGCTCGCGCCCAAGCTGTCGGCCGCGCTGGACAAGGCCTTCACCCACAGCATGCTGCTCAAGGTGTTCCGCACGCTGCTGGCCGAGAACGTCTCGCTCAAGGACATCGTGCCCGTGCGCCACCACCCTGCTGGAGAACGCGGAGCAGACCAAGGACCCGCTGCTGCTGGCCGCCGAGGTGCGCTGCACGCTGCGCCGCCAGATCGTCGGCGCGCTGTGCGGCCAGACCGGCGAGATCAAGGCCTTCAACATGGGCGGCGAGCTGGAGAACCTGCTGCTGGGGGCGCTCAACCAGGCGCGCAGCGCCGGCAAGGTCGCGCTGGACAACTTCCCGATCGACCCCAACCTGCTTAACCAGCTGCAGTCCCACATGCCCATCGCGCGCGAGCAGATGAAGCAGATGGCGGCCACGCCGCTGCTGCTGGTGATGCCCCAGGTGCGCCCCCTGCTGGCGCGCTACGCGCGGCTGTTCGCACCGGGCCTGCACGTGCTGTCCTACAACGAGGTGCCCGAGCAGCGGGAAGTGGCATCGTCGGCTCGCTCGGCTGAGCGGCCCTCAGGCCTGCGCGTCCGGCGGCACCGGCCAGTGCCGCGCCACACCACTCACCACCTCGGCCAGTGCGTGCAGCAACAGCGACGATGCGGGGTCGGGCCGGTAACTCAAGCCACCCGGTGGCAAGGGCGCGAGCGGCGTGCCCAGTTGCACCTTGACCAGCGGCGCGCCCAGGCGGCCCAGGGCCGCGGCCAGCTCCGGCATCAGCTCGCGCAGCAAGGGCAGCACCTGCGCTTGTCGCGGAATCAGGGCCATGGCCAGGCCACCGCCCAGCCACAACAGCTGAACCGTGATCGGGCCAGCCTGCGGCAGGGTCAGGGCCACCTCCAGGCCGGCGGGCCCCTCCTCGCGCGGCCGGGGCTTGCGGCGCTCCCACAGCGGCGCGGCGGCCACGCGCAGCGCCACGCTCAGGCCGCCCCAGGCGTACAGGTGAAAACTCCAGTGGCCGGGTTCGCCGCGCTCCGACGGCGGCGCACCGGGCGCCGTGTGCGGGCCGGGCAGCGCCAGCGGCGGCCGCTCCAGCAGCGCCAGCCCTTGCAGGCCCAGGTCCATGTGGCGCGAGGTGAGGATGACGCGCCATGCGGCGGCCAGTTCGGTGGGCGACGGCAGCTTCCACTGGTAGGCCCGCAGGGCCGCCTGGTCCAGGCGCATCGCGGGCAGTTCGTCGGGTGATGCGGGGGCGCCCGGCACGCCGGGCCGGGGCGCGACGAACTCGAGTTCGAGCGAAGGCTCGGTCGCCAGAACCCGCATCCACACCATGTCGCCCACCGAAAGACCCTGGGCCCAGGCGCCTTGCGGAGGCAGGCGCAGCGTGGCGCCGCGATCGCGCCGCAGCGTCACGCCATGCTCGTCCCGCCCCTCGTAGCGCAGGGCGATGTGCTCGCCCACGGCCGGCCGCGGCGCACCATCCCGGGCGGGCTGGCGCTGCGGCGCGAGGCTCGCGGCGGTGACACGATCGATGTTCATGGAGGCCTCCGTCCACCCACCCAGGTTCAGGCGCCTTGCGCGTGAAATGAAAAAAAGCCAGCCGAGTCACCGGCTGGCTTTGTCGTCTCGAGCCGCCGTGGAGGGCGGCCGAAGTCGCCGGTTTACTGCATCAGCGACATGACCAGCTGGGACATGCTCGACGACTGCTTGAGCATCGAGGTGCTGGCTTGCATCAGCATCTGGTTCTTGGTCATGTTGGCCGTTTCAGCGGCGTAGTCCACGTCCATGATGCGGCCCTTGGAGGCGTCGGTCTGGGTGCGCTGGTTGCCCAGGTTGTTGTAGACGCTTTCCAGGCGGTTGGACGAAGCACCCAGCTGGGCGCGCACGGCACCGATGGAGTCCAGCACGTCGGCCAGGTCGTCGATCGCGGTGTTGGCGGCGGCGGCGGTGGCGATTTCGGTGCCAGGGGTGCCGGCGGTCACGCCCGCGGTGTAGGAAGCCACCACGGCGTCGAGGTCGGTGCCCAGGTCGCCCAGGGCATCGGTCACGTCCACTTCCATGGTTTCGGCGGTCGTCGCGCCGATCTGGAAGGTCACGGCGGCGGCGCCGAGCTTGCCACCGTCGCCGGCCTTGTTGAACAGGGCTTCACCGGCGAACGAGCTGTTCGTCATGATGTTGCCGAGCTCTTCGCCGAGCTGGTCGAATTCGGACTGCAGGGCGTCGCGGTCTTCCTGGGTGGCCGAACCGTTGGCGGCTTCGGTCGCGCAGGTCCTTCATGCGGGTGACGATGTTCGTCATTTCCTTGAACGCGCCTTCGGCCGTCTGCATCATCGAGATGCCGTTCTGCGTGTTGCGCATCGCCACGGCCATGCCGCGCGACTGGGCGTTCATGCGGGTGGCGATCTGCAAGCCGGCGGCATCGTCCATGGCGGAGTTGATGCGGAAACCCGTGCCCAGGCGGGACATGGAGGTCGTCAGGGTCTTCTGCGTGGCGCCGAGGGCGTTCTGGGTGCTCAGCGAAGCGTAGTTGGTGTGCAGGCTCAACATGGTGGGTACTCCTTGATCGGTTGGGGCGCCGGGTATCGACGACCTCACCTTCACAGAGCGACCTGCTCGAGCGGGTCCTTAAATGCGGAGGCTGATTTTTTTCTGAATCAGGACAGCGAGGTGCCCGGCTAGCATGTCGCCCATCGGCCCAAAGCACGCATCGAGATGACCTCTCCAGACATCCACCCTCCACAACGCCCAGTGACCTACCTGCTGCTCCCTCCTGGGGAGAGGCATCCTGAGATCGCGCATCTCGCGCCGTTTCAAGCCGTTGTGATCGTGGATGCGGAGGTGGACAGCCATTGGCAGAACGCCACGAGCGCATGGCTCGTCCGATCAGGCTGCCTCTACATGATGGCGTGGGGTCGTGAATGCAGCAGTTGGGACGATTCGGTCGACTGGGCGTATATCGACGACTGCCCCGGTGAAGCGACACCGGATCACCGATTGGTCGTCACCACTTGGCATGAGAAAGAGTCTCTGAAGGAAACGTTCTGGTTCAGCAAGCGCTGCGCCATTCACCCCACCGTGGACCTGAAGAACACGCTGCTTCTGCACATTGCCGTTGAGTCGCAGGAAACCAAGCTGCTGAAAATCTATGCCAACGCCTAGCGCCTGCGCCCGCTTCACCCCAGCAACGCCATGACCCGCGCGCGGTTCACGCCCGCCAAAGCCGGCGCCACATCGGCATAGGTCTCGAAGCGCATCGATTGCGTGCGCGCCAGGAAGGCCTGGGCCGCGCGCTCCACCGACTCGGCCGGGATCTCCGCCGAGGCGGCGCTGGCCTCGGCCGAGGCCAGCGCCAGCGCGCCAGCCACCTGGGCTTGCGTGAAGCCCACGCGGTCCAGCGCGTGGATCACGCGCTGCAGCGCACCGCGAATTTCGTGCGGCTCCACCGGTGCCTGTTCGTACAGCGCCGCCGGCAGGGCCGGTGCTTCGGTGTGGGTGCGCACGCGCTGGGGGACGCCGTCGGCGAAGCGGTGTCCCTCGCCCTTGATGGTGATGCGGTCCTGCACCTTGTCCCAGGTGGCTTCCGGCGCGCTGAACACGGGTTCGCCCCGGTCGTCGATGTGCACGCGCACATCGGCCGTGCGCAGGGCGTGGTCGAGCCGGCGCAGGTTGCTGTTCACCCCTTGTTCGGGGTCGATGGTCACGGTCAGCGGGCCGGCCAGGTTGGACGGCAGGCCGATGCTGAGCACCTCGCGCGCGCCTTGCGACAGCGCGGCCGCGTCGATGCCCCGGATGCGAAACGCCTGGCGCGCCGCGCCATGGCCCTGGTACTGCAGTTGCGGGTCGATGGCGGCGCTGGTGGCCGCGGCGCGCTGGCGCCAGAGTGTCTGCAGGCCTTGTCGCGCCGAGGCGAGTTCGCCCTCGCGCTGGTGGGCCGTGGCCGGGTCGGCCAGGTTCTCGCTGTAGCCGGACTTGAGGGTGTGCAGGCCGGCCGACAACTGGCCGAGGTAGGCCTTGGCCATCTGGGCCGCGGCCACCTGCCCATGCCGTTCGCCGTCCCAGGGGCTGAAGGCGGACGCTGATTTCGCCGCCTCGCCGGTCGTGGCGCGCAGGGGACGGGCGCTGGCCGCTCCGGGCACCGCTGCGGCCGGGGCCGTGGCACCCGCCGCCGGCCGGCCGATGGCGAGCGCGGTGCCGGAGGCGCGTTCGTTGCCACCCGTGGATCGAAGGGCCGGGAGCGTGTTGACCTGCATGGGTGAGCGGTCGATCAGAGCACGTTGAACAGCGAAAGCGCCGACACCTTGGCGTAGGCCTTCTGCGTGGCCTGCAGCGCGGTGGTGTAGCCGGCAAGGTGCACGGCGGCCTCGGCGTAGTCGAGCTTGCCCAGCGCGAGCACGGCGTGGTCGTTGGACAGGCTCACGTTCGGCCAGCGAGGTGTCCTGCGAGTCCAGCGTGGTGAGCGCGCCGCCGATGCGCGCGATGCGCGAGCTCACGCTGTTGAAGGTGGTGTCGAGCAGGTCCGTGGTGGCCTTGAGGCGGGCCCGCACGGCCGGGTCGTTGACGGTGACGCCTGGCGTCTGGAAGTCCTGGATGGTGAGGTCGAGCTGGTTCAGGAAGGCGGCCATCTCGTCCAGCGGCACATTGGCCGCCTGCGTGATGCCGTTGCCCACCACCACCTGTTGCAGGTCGGTGTTGCCGGTGAAGCTGTAGCGCGCGCCGGGCGCGGCGGCCGGGTCGTGCGTGATGGAGGCGGTGTTCGAGGCGGTGCCCGAAAACAGGTAGCGGCCTTCCTGGTCGCGGGTGTTGGCGGTGGCGAAGATGCTGTCGCGCAGCGAGATGAGCTGCGTGGCGATGGCGCGCACGTCTTCGGAGGTGTTGGTGCCGTCGGCGGCCCAGATCTGCAGGTCGCGCATCTGCAGCATGTCGCGGCTCATGCTGTCGAGCAGCACCTCGCTGTGCCTCAGGCGCCCGCCCAGGGCGCCGATGTTGTCGCGGTACTGGTCCAGCGCGGCCTGCTCGCGCGCCAGCCGGCCCAGCCGCACGCTGGCGATGGGGTCGTCCGAGGGCACCAGCAGGCGCTCGCCCGTGGCAATCTGCTGCATGAGTTGCTCGACCTTGAACGACGCCATCTGCAGCGAGGTGTTCATGGTGGTGTGGTACTGGGTGCTGGCGATGCGCATGGTCTCTTCTCCTTCAGCCGAACATGGCCAGCGTGGTGTCGAACAGCTCGTTGGAGACGGCCAGCACCTTCATGTTGGCCTGGTACATCTGCTGGTACTGCACGATGTTGATCGCCTCCTCGTCGGTGTTCACACCGCTGGTGGACTTCCAGCTTTCCTCGGCCTGGTTGCGCACCGTCTTGGCGGTGTCGTGGGCCGCGCGCGCCTGCTGGTTCTGCGTGCCCAGGCGCCCGACGATCTGGGTGTAGATGTCGCCCAGGCGCACCGTGCCCAGCGAAGGCACCGTCAGCGGCTGGTCGCGCAGGCCGATGAGGGCCTGCAGGTTGTCGCTGTTGCCGGGTTTGGTCGGGTCCGAGGAGAACGCCAGGTCTTCGCCCAGCAGGCCGTCGACCACCTTGAGCAGGCCGGTGGAGGCGGCGTCGAACTGGAACAGGTCGGTGCCCGGCGTGCCGTCCATGGCGAAGCCGGCGGCCATCTGGGTGTTCACCCGCGTGGCAATGGCTTCGGCCAGCGCGGCCACGTCATCGATCACCGGCTTGAGCACCGTGCGCTCGAATTCGTCCAGCCCACCGAGCTGGCCGCCGAGGTTGCCGCTGGTGACGGTGAAGGACTCGCTGGCGAAGGCCAGTTTCAGGGTCTGCGAGCCGTCGGGGTTGTTGACGGTGGAGAGCGTGGCGGCCAGGGAGCCGGCCACCAGCGGCACGCCGCTGCGCAGGGACACGCTGGCGCTGCCGTCGGCCTGCTCGACCACCTGCAGGCCCACCAGGTTGGACAGCGCGTCGATCTTGAGGTCGCGCGCGTCCATCAGGCTGGAGGGGTTGATGCCGGTGGCGCGCGTGGCCGCGATCTTCTCGTTGAGGTCGGCGATCTCCGCGCTCAGCGAATTCACCTGCGCCACCGAGGCGGTGCGCTGCTGCGCGACCGAGGCGCGCTGGTTGTTGAGCACCTGGTTGAGGTTGTTGAAGCGCTGGGCCAGCGCCTCGGCCGAGGTGATCACCTGCTGGCGCAGGGGCGCGGAGGTGGGGTCGACGCTGGCGGCGTTGAGGGCGTTGAAGAACAGGTCCAGCCCGCTGTTGAGGCTGGAGCCGTCGTCGCCCATCACCTGCTCGAGCTGGCGCATGTAGGGCTGCGAGGTGTTGTAGCGGCCCAGTTCGGAATTGGCCTGCCACATCTGCATGCTTTTGTAGCCGTCGCTGAAGCGCAGCAGCGCGGGCACCGAGACGCCGCCACCGGTGGCGGCCACGCCGCCCTTGAACGGGCCGACCGCCGCGAACAGCGCGCCCTGCCGGGTGAAGCCCGGCGTCATCACGTTGGCGATGTTGTGGCTGGCCGCGGCCAGCGCGGTCTGGGCGGCCAGTGCGCCGGTCAGCGCGGTGTAGTGGATGGTCATGGGTCAGGGCTCCGGCGGTGTGGCGGCCCCGCGCACGGTCGGGGCCTTCTCGTGGATAGCGACCGAAGCGGGCGGCGCCTTAAGCGCGGCCTGCATCGGCGCCACGGCGGGCGCGGGCAGCAGCTGGCGCAGGATCACGTCGGCGATGCCGAAGGCGCGCTGGCGGGCCATGGTGTCGGCCACCACGTTGTCGGCCAGGTCCAGCATGTCCTGGTTGATCTTGTTGTTGAACGGGCTGTCTTCGCTCGCCAGGGCCTGCGTGGAGCGGCGCATGGCCTTGAGGTTCTGCGCGATGAAGAAGGCCTCGAATTTTTCCGCGGCATCGACCGCCTTGGCGCGCAGCACCGGGTCGATGTCGGCCGGCTGCCCGGCGCCGGGGGCCGAAGGTCCAATGGCTTGCATGGTGGGCTCGCCTCAGATGACGACGAGTTCGCCGTCGATGGCACCGGCCTGGTCCAGCGCCTGCAGGATGGCCATGATGTCGTCGGGCGAAGCGCCGGTGCTGTTGATGGTGTCGATGATGCCTTTGAGGCTGGTGCCCGGCGGCCAGCTGAACATGCGGCCGCTGCCCTGCTCCACCGCCACGCTCGATTGCGGCACCACCTTGGTCTCGCCACGGCCGAAAGGCGCGGGCTGGCTCACCAGGGGTTGTTCGCCGATCACCACCTTGAGCGAGCCGTGCGACACCGCCGCCGGCCGCACGCGCACGCCGTCGGCGATCACCACGGTGCCGGTGCGCGAGTTGAAGACCACCTTGGGCGTTTCCGTGCCCACGGCCACCGGCAGCGCCTGCAGCATCGCCACGAAGGCCACGCGCTGGGTCGGGTTCGCGGGGGCGACCACGTCCACGCTGGTGGCGTTGCGCGTGGTGGCGAGCGTGCCGAACTTGCGGTTGATGGCCTCGACGATGTTGGTGGCGGTCTGGAAGTGCGGGCGCTTGAGGCTCAGCGTGACGGTCTCTCGGGTGTCGAAGTCGCTTTCGATCTCGCGCTCCACCGTGGCGCCGTTGGGCACGCGGCCGGCGGTGGGCGTGTTCACGGTGACGCTGGACCCGCTGGCGCCCTGCGCCGAGAGGCCGCCCACCACCACATTGCCCTGGGCCAGCGCGTAGACCTCGCCATCCGCACCGCGCAGGGGCGAGAACAGCAGCACGCCGCCGCGCAGGCTCTTGGCATCGCCCATCGAGGACACGGTCACGTCGATGCTCTGGCCCTTGCGGTAACCCGGCGGGAACACCGCGCTGAC
Organism: Hydrogenophaga sp. UC242_50; assembly: GCF_042697355.1. NCBI lineage: Bacteria > Pseudomonadati > Pseudomonadota > Betaproteobacteria > Burkholderiales > Comamonadaceae > Hydrogenophaga > Hydrogenophaga sp. UC242_50. The sequence goes on along the minus strand of NZ_CP170553.1, from coordinate 3,000,160 downwards.
CATCACGGTCGCCACGTTGCGCGCCTTGGTGTTGCTGCGTTCGGGCAGCTTGACGCCGAACTGCTTGAGCATGTTCTCCACCGTCTGGCCCGAGAAGCGGATCTGGCTGCTGTCGCCCGACCCCTGCAGGCCTACCACCAGGCCGTAGCCGATCAGCTGGTTCTCGCGCATGCCTTCGACGTCGACCAGGCTGTGCAGCGGCCGGGCCGGCGCGCCCGGCGCCTGCGCCTGCGCCGGCAGCGCGAGGGCCAGCAGGGCGGCGCCCAGGGCCAGGGCGGCGCAGCAGCGCGCGCGGATCGGGGCAAGGTTCATGGCAGGCATCTCAGAAAGGCATCCAGGGGCTGGTGAAGAAGCGGGTGAGCCAGCCCGGGCTGTTGGCATCGGCCAGCGTGCCGGTGCCGGAATAGGCGATGCGCGCGTTCGCGATGCGCTGGGACGACACGCGGTTGGTAGCGTCGATGTCCTCGGCGCGCACGAAGCCGCTGAGACGGATGAACTCCTCGCCCTGGTTGAGCCACAGGCTCTTCTCGCCCGAGACGCGCAGCAGGCCGTTGGCCATCACCTCGTGCACCACCACGGTGATCGCGCCTTCCAGCGCGTTCTGCTGCGTGCTGCTGGAGCCGCCGGAGAACTCGCGGTCGGCCGAGAGGCCCACGCTGGTGTCGAGCACCTTGCCGGCGATGGTCAGGGGCTGCACGCTCGCGCTGCTGCGCTTGTCCAGACTGGTGCCCGAGCGCTTGCTGGCCTGCGTGGTCTCGGCCAGGATCACCGTGAGCACGTCGCCGGAGCGGAAGGCGCGGCTGTCGTTGGTCAGCACCCAGGCGGACTGGGGGTTGAACAAGCCACCCGACTGGCCCTTGCGCGCCATGGGCTGCACCGGGGGCATGGGCGCGTCGGCCAGCGGCGGCGCCACCGGCGGCACGATGGCCGCGCAGCCACCGAGCCCGGTGGCCGCCGCCAGGGTGAGGACGGCCAGCGCGCGCATCAGCGCACCGCCTGGGCCAGGTTCTGCAGCATGCCGTCGGCGGCGGACAGCACCTTGGTGTTCATCTCGTAGGTGCGCTGGGCCGAGATCATTTCCACCATTTCCTCGACCACCTGCACGTTGGAGCCTTCCAGCGCGCCCTGCTTGAGCTTGCCGAAGGCCTCTTCGCCGGGCACGCCTTCGGTGGGCACGCCGCTGGCGGTGGTTTCCTGGAACAGGTTGTCGCCCAGCGCCACCAGGCCGGCCGGGTTCACGAAGCCCGCGAGCGTGATCTGGCCCAGTTCGGTGAGTTCGGTCTCGCCCGCGATCTTGGCGCTGACCACGCCGTTTTCGCCGATGACGATGGACTGCGCGTTGGCCGGGATGGTGATGTCCGGCACGATGGGGTAGCCCTGCGCGGTCACGAGCCGGCCTTCGGGGCTGGGCTGCAATTGGCCGGCGCGCGTGTAGGCGGTGTCGCCGTTCGCCAGCTCCACCTGCAGGAAACCCTGGCCGACGATGGCGACGTCCAGCTGCTGGCCGGTGGTCTGCAGGCTGCCGGTGGTGAAGACCTTCTGCGTGCCGACCACGCGCGTGCCATTGCCCAGCTGCACGCCGGTGGGCGCGTTGGTGTTCTCGTCGCGCGCGGCGCCGGGCTGGCGCTCCACCTGGTAGAACAGGTCTTCGAACATCACGCGGTCGCGCTTGAAGCCCACGGTGTTGACGTTGGCGAGGTTGTTGGCGATGGCCTGCAGCTTGGCGTCCTGCGCCTGCACGCCGGTCTTGCTGACCCACATGGCGGGATTCATGGTGTGTTTCCTGGTTGGTTGAACGGGGGGGCGCGGCAGGCTCAGCCGCGCAGCAGGCGGTTGCCCGCCTCGGACAGGCGTTCGGCCGAGCCGAACAGCTTCATCTGCACCTCGAAATCGCGGCTCAGCGTCATGGTGCGCCACCATCTCCTCGACGGCGGACACGTTGCTGCCCTCCAGGTGGCCCGAGCGCATGGTCACGGTGTCATCGGCCGGCAATGGCTGGCCGTCGCGCGCCACGATCAGGCCGGCTTCGTTCTTCGTGACCTCGCCGCCCAGCGGCCGCACGGTCTTGATGCGGTCCACCGGCTGCAAGTCCTCCTGGCCCGGCGGCTGGATCGAGACCGTGCCGTCGCCCGCGATGTCCACGCGCGTGAAGGCCGGCAACACGATAGGGCCGCCATCGCCGACGACGGGGCGCCCGTTCACCGTCAGCGTGCCGTCGGCATCCACGGTGAACTGGCCCGAACGGGTGTAGGCCTCCTGCGCGCCACGGTGCTGCACCGCGAAGTAGCCCTCGCCCGTGACGGCCACGTCCAGCTCGCGGCCGGTGGACTTGAGCACACCGTGGCGCGCGCTCACGCCGTCGGCGTTGAGCTGGCTCATGTGGCGGTCGTCGTAGCCGTAGCCGGGGGTCGCGAGCGCGGTGCTGAAGGCCACGTCGGCCCGGAAGCCGGGCGTGTCCGCGTTGGCCAGGTTGTTGGCGCGCACCTGCTGCTCGCGCAGCGTGCGCTCCGCGCCGCTCATGGCCGTGTAGATCAGGGCATCCATGGCAAGGGGCTCAGACGGCCTGCATCAGGGCCTGGGTCATGGCCTGCTGGGTGGAGAACACCTTGGTGTTGGCCTGGTAGTTGCGCTGCGCGGTCATCAGGCCCACCAGCTCACCGGTCATGTCGACGTTGGACTGCTCCAGCGAGCCGGGGCTGATGGTGCCGGCCTGGCCCGCGCCGGGCACGTCGTACAGCGGCTCGCCGCTGGCGTTGGAGACGGCCCAGCTGGTGTCGCTCACCGGCACCAGGCCGTCTTCGTTGGGGAAGTTGGCCAGGGCGATGGTGCCCACGCGCTGCTTCAGGCCGTTGCTGTACTGGGCCAGCACCGAGCCGTCCTTGTCCAGCGCCACGCCCACGAAGGAGCCCGAGGCGTAGCCGTTGCTGGCGTTGACGGTGGTGGTGGCCTGGCCCGCGAACTGCGTCGTGCCGTTGTAGTTCACGGCCAGCGCGATCGGCGCCACCGTGGCCGGCACCGGCAGGTTCTTGGTCACCGGCGTGGCCGGGGTCAGCAGCTGGCCGGCGGTGCTGAACTGCAGCACGGTCTGCGAGCCCGCGGGCAAGGCCGCGCCGTTGAAGGTGTAGTGCACCGTGACTTCGTTCGGGTTGGTCTTCACGAAGTACTGCGTCACCGTGTGCTTGGTGCCTTGCGAGTCGTAGACCACCGAGACCATGGAACCGTTGTACGACTGCGGGTCGGTCGGCGAGAACGGCGCCACGGCCGGGTTGGGCCAGTCGGCCGAGAGGTTGCCCACGTAGTCGAGCGTGCTGCTGGCCTGCGCCGGCAGCTGCCCCTTTTCGATCTGCATGTCGCCCAGGGCGCCGAGCGCGGTGCTGCCGGGCACGGCGGCATAGCCCTGCACGCGGCGGCCGAAGCTGTCGGTGACGTAGCCGTCCTTGTCGGCGCCGAAGATGCCCACGCGGGTGAACAGGGTCTCGCCGTTGGTGTCCTTGGTGACGAAGAAGCCCTTGCCCTGGATCGCGGCGTCCATGCTGCGGCCGGTGTTGAGCGCGCCGCCGCTGGTGCCTATGGTCTGCGACATGGAGCCGACCTCCACACCGATGGCCTGGCCATCGGCGTACATCGAGGCGAAGTTGGCGCGGCTGGACTTGAAGCCGTAGGTGCCGGCGTTGGCGATGTTGTTGCTGATCGCTTCCAGCTGGGTGTTGATGGCGTTGACGCCGCCGAGGGCAATGTTGAAGCTCATGGAAGGAGGTCCTTAAATCAACTGTTGGAGGTCTTCGGGCGGCCGAAAAAGCCGGTGATGGCATGGGAAGGCACGTCCCCCAGGTGCGCCACCTGAAGCAGCACACCGCCGGTGGGCGAGAGCTTCACGCTGGTGAGTTCGCTCTGGATCTCCACATCGGGGGACACGCCTTCGCCGCCATCGATGGCGATGTCGTAGCTGCCACCCGGCAGGCCCAGCGCCTGGGGGTCCACTGAAAAATACACGGTGCCGGCGCTCTGGGCACCCAGCTCTACGCGGTGTTTCTGACCATCTGGCGCCGTGAGCACCACCGCCAGGTTGGAATTCGCGGCGTCGAGCTCGAAACTGCCCGAGACCTTCTCGGTGCCGAGGATCACCGACTCGGTGACCACGGACACCTGGCTGCCCACCTGGGCGCCGAGCGAGAGCACCTGCAGGCTCTCCAGCATGGAGGCGCTGTTGCGCGTCTGCGCCACCACGTTCTGCATGGCTTCGGTCTGGCTGAGCTGCGTGAGCTGGTTGACGAACTCGGCCGGGTCGCTGGGCTCCAGCGGGTTCTGGTTGCGCACCTGCGCCACCAGCAGCTTGAGGAACATGTCCTTGGTGCCGGCGTCCGCGTTCGCGGCCACCGGCGCTTCGGCGGCGGTCTGCGCCGACTTCTGGGTCAGATCGGTGATGGCTTCCATAGTCAGGACTCTCCCAGCCGCAGCACGGCCATCTGCATCTGGCGGGTGCGGGTCAGCACCTCGACGCTGGTTTCAAAGGCGCGCGAGGCCGACATCATGTCGGTCATCTCGGCCACGGGGTTCACGTTGGGCAGGTAGATGTCGCCGGCCTCGTTGGCCAGCGGGTGGTCGGGCTGGTGCATGCGGCGCAGCGGCTCGTCGCTCTGGATCACGTCGAGCACCTGCACGCTGGCGCCGGGCGTGGCGCCGTTGCCGCCGTTGTCGTAAATCGTGGCGAAGACCGGCTTGCGCGCGCGGTAGGTGTCGCCCTCCACGCCCGAGGCGGCCTCGGCGTTGGCGAGGTTGCTGGCGATGGTGTTGAGGCGCACAGTCTGGGCCGACATGGCCGAGCCCGCGATGCGGCTGATGCTTTCGAACGACATGTTTACTGCCCCGCGATGGCCTGCGCCAGGCCCTTGAATTTCATCTGGACGAAGGTCAGGCTGGTCTGGAAACCGACCGCGTTCTGCGCGAAAGCCGCCTGCTCGACGCCCAATTCCACGGTGTTACCATCCGCCGAAGGGTGGTGCGGCACGCGGTACATCAGCTCGCCGCCATCGCCCGTTTCAAGCCCCTCCCCGCCTTCGCTCATCACCCGTTCCAGGCTGGCGGCGAAGTCGATGTCGCGGGCCTGGTAGCCCGGGGTGTTCACGTTGGCGAGGTTGGAGGCCAGCACCTTGGTCCGCTCCGCCCGCAACTGCAGTGCGTCGGCATGCACCGCGATCACTTGCCCGATATCGATACCCATGCGCAGTCCTTTCTGTTTGAAGTTGCTTGTCTGGTTCGGCGCCCTGCCCGCGCTCGCGGTGGCGGCGCCCGTGCTGCCGCAGGTCGAGCAGGCGGTGCGCGCGCACTGGCTTGCCCACGCCGAAGACCTGGGCTGGAAAGCCCCTGAAGTGAGCGTGAAGCTGGGCAGCCGCGCGCCCGCGAATCTGCAGTGCGCCAGCCCGGTCGCGGTGGACCTGGGCGACGCCCGCCACCCGACCCGCATGCCGCTCAAGGTGAGCTGCCCGGACACACCGGGCTGGACGCACGAGTTCGTGGCGCGCGTGGCGCTCGAGGCCGAGGTGCTGGTCAGCGCCGGGGCGATCGCCGCCGGCAAGGCACTCACCGCCGCGGACGTGCGGCCCGAGCGGCGCGATGTGACGCAGATGGCCGATGCCCTGGGCATCGTCGAGAACGCGGTGGGGCAGTCGAGCCGGCGCGCGCTGCGCGAAGGCCAGGTGCTGCAGGCGCGCCTGCTGAACAAGGCCGTGCTGGTCAAGCGCGGGGCGGCCGTGCGCATCGTCGCGCGCCAGGGCGGCGTGTCGGTGGAGAACGCGGGCGAGAGCCTGCAGGCCGGCTCGCTCGGCGAGCTGGTGCGGGTGCGCAACACCGCGTCGGGCAAGACGCTGAGCGCGCGCGTCGTCGACGAGGGCGTGGTCGAACCCGCCGAATAGCGCTGGCGCCTCATCGGTTGGCTCCCTGGATCTGACGGGCCACCTGCTCCAGCTTGCCGGCGTAGGCCGGGTCGGTGGCATAGCCGCCCGCCGCCAGGCCCTGGGCGAAGGCCCGCGCGTCCTGGCCCGCGTTGACCGCGCCCCGGTAGCGCGGGTTGTCGCGCAGCAGGCGCGTGTAGTCCTGGAAGGCCTCGCCCGGATCGGCGTAGGCGCGGAAGCGCTCGGTGGTCTTGTGGGCCTCGCCCTCGCTGAACTCGGTGGTGAGCGCGTCGGTGGTGCCGCCCTTCCAGCCGCCCGTGGCCTTGAGGCCGAACAGGTTGTGCGTGTCGCTGCCGTCGGCCGCGCGCAGCGGTTGCCGGCCCCAGCCCGATTCGAGCGCCGCGTGGGCCGCGACCAGTTCGGGCGCCACGCCCAGCGCACGGCCAGCGCTTTCGGCCCAGGGCGCGATGCGGTTGAGAAAGGCGGCGCGTTCGGCCTCGGGCACCCCCTCGCCCGAAGCAGGGCGGACGCCCGGCGCCTCGACGGTGGCCATCCGCAGGCGCAGCGACGCGGCCTCGGGCGTGAGCCCGCCCGGCAGGCTGGCGCCCGAGCCCTGGGCGATGAAGCGGCGCACCTCGCCGTCCACCGAGCGCATGAGCGCGCTGAAGCCACCCGCGCCCGCGCGCGGCAGCGGCGCCATGCCGTCCATCGCCATGGCGGGCGACACCGCCGCGAAGCGCGCGTCAGGCAGGCGCATAGGTGTGCACCTCGTCGTTGAGCACGCGCTGCATGATCTCGTACTGGCCCATCAGCAGGTCGCAGTTGCGCGCGTTGAGGCGCTGGCACTCGGTCACCATCGCCTGCAGGTCGGTGTACCACTGCTTCACGGTGGCGCGCACGCCGTGCGGCAAGGCCTGCTGCACCATCTCGTAGGCCGCGTGGCCGTCGGCGCCGCTGATGCGCCGCGCCAGCGCGAGCCGTTCGTGGCCGCGTTGGGTGATGCGCTCGGTCAGTGCCGAAATGGATTCGCAGACGGCCGCCACGCGCACGGGGTCGTGGCGCAGCGCGGCGTCGAACTGCGCCTGCAGCAGGTCGCGCATGGCCTGGAAGTCGGTCTGGTCGTCGCGCACCAGCTCCAGGAAGGCCACGCACTCGCGCCGCACGCTCACGGCCGGCTCCCGTGGTAGCGCGTGATGAGGCTGGCGAGCTTGCCGGCGTCGAAGCGGATCTCGCCGCGCGCCAGGGCTTCGCGGATCTCGGCGACGCGGGCCGTGTCCACGTCCGACATGCCGCGCAGCGCGTCCATGGCGGGCTGCATGACGCCCGAGGCCAGCGCGGCCGGCGCGGTGCGCACCGAGGGCGCGCCGGCGCTGGCCGCCTCGGTGCGGGGCGCGTCGGCGGCGCGCGCCGCGGCGGCAGGCTCGGTGCCGGGGTTGCCGGAAATTCTCATGCGATCTCCTCGCGTTCGTCGGGTTTGCATTCGCCTGCGGCCTGAAGGGCGTTCATGGGGTGACGGGGGGGTGGTTGGCGCCGCGGTCCATCACCTGCTGCAGGCCGGGGATGCCCTGGCTGGCCTTGAGCAGGGACGCGCGCAGCGCCGCGAGCACGTCCAGGCTGGGCATCTCGGTCTGCACGCCGGGCACCAGTGGGTGCTGGTCCGTGGGCGCGCCGAACATGGCGGCGATGGCCCCGCTCTGGCCTTCGGTGAGCACGAGCAATTCGATGCGCCGGTTCACGCTGGCGTGAGCGTCCCCGGTTTCGAAGGGCGCGCGATCGGCCATGCCGACCACCTGCAACACGTTGCGCGCGGGCATGCCGCCATCCATCAGGTGCGCGCGCGCGCGGCGGCGGCGCGGTCGCTCGAGAGCGTCCAGTTCGATGCGGTGTGCGGGCCCGCGCCGGCATAGGGCCTGGCATCGGTGTGGCCGACGATGAGCATGCTGTTTTCGATCTTCGCGAACAGCGGGCCCATGCGCCGCAGCATGTCCTTGAATTTCGCGCCGGGCGTCGCGCTGCCGAGCTGGAACATGCCTTCGCGGTCGGTGTCGTGCAGCATGATGCGCAGCCCGTAGGGCGTGACGATGGTCTGCAGGTTGGCCTGCAGGCCCGCTTGCTCGCTCATCAGCTTGAGCAGCTCGGCCAGGTCCTGCAGCTGCGCGGGCGTTTCGTAGCGCACGCGCTGGCCCGGTTCGCGCGGCTGCACCTCGCCCACCTGCTCGCCCGCCATCGGGCCACCGCCCGACCCCCTGGCCGGCATGGGAAAACGCTCGATCAGGCTGCCGCGCGGCCCACCCACGGTTTCGACGCGGGGGCCGCGACCTTCGTTGACCACGTGCCCGCCGCTGGCGGTCATCAGGCCGCTGAGCTCTTCCTTGTCGCGCGCGGCGAGCACCCACAGCACCATGAACAGGCACATGAGCGCGAGCACGAAATCGGCGAAGGCCACCTTCCAGGCCCCGCCGTGCGCCTCTTCGTCGTGGCGCCGCGAGGCGCGCTTGACGATGGTGGCGTGGTCAAGCTTGGACACGGCGATCCCCCGCGCGTCGATTGAACTCTTGCTTGGGCTCCTCTTCGCGGCCCTCCAGCGCGTTGATCCAGGACTCCAGCTTGGAGAAGCTGGGCTTGATGTTGAGCTGCACCAGGCGGCGCCCGGCGTCGATCGCCAGCAGCGCGACCTTGCCCGACACATGGGTGACCAGCACCACCTTGACGGCTTCCATGTGCGACATCTCCTCCTTCACCAGCTGCTTCATCATGTTGCTGATGGGGTCGAGCACGGCGTAGCACAGGAAGATGCCGATGAAGGTGCCGACCATGGCCGCGGCCACCTTGGCCGCGATCTCGCCCGCGCCGGCACCGGCGCCCACCGAGTTCATCGCCATCACGATGCCCAGCACGGCGGCCAGGATGCCGAAGCCGGGCATGGCCTCGGCGATCTTGTGCAGCGACTTCGCCGGCTGGTTCAGTTCCTCGTGGATGGTCTCGAGCTCCTGCTCCAGCACGCCCTCCAGCTCGTGGGCGTTGATCTTGCCGATGGCCATCAGGCGGAAGTTGTCGACGATGAAGTGCAGCAGCTTGGGTTCGTCGAGCACCAGCGGGTACTTCATGAAGATCGCGCTCTTGTGCGGCTCTTCCACGTGGGCGTCCAGGGCCTTGATGCCGCCGGCGGCCGTCTGCAGCAGCTCGTACATCAGCAGCAGCAGCTGGCGCTGGAACTCCTCGCCCTGCTTGCGCGAGCCGACCAGCTTGCGCAGCTGGATGCCCATCTCGCTGAGCACGTGCCGTGGGTTGCCGACGATGATGGCGCCCAGGCCGGCGCCGCCGATGATCAGCAGTTCCACCGGTTCCCAGACCACCGCGAGGTCTCCGCCGCCCAGCAGGAAGCCGCCGAAGACGGTGAGGAGGATGACAAGGGCGCCGACGAAGAGTTGCATGGCTGGGCTTTGAAAAATCGGTCAGTCGGTCTGCAGGACGGTTTTCATCTTCTGCAGGGCGGCCTTGTTGATCTGGCAGATGCGGGCTTCGGTCAAGCCCAGCACCGCCGCGATCTCCTTGAGGCTCAGTTCGTATTCGTAGTAGAGCTGAATGACGCGCTGTTCACGCTCGCTCAACGTGCCCAAAGCCTGCTGTAGGCTTCGTTTGAGCACCAGTTCGGCTTCTGGCGAGCGCTGGGCGGACGCCTCGTTGGACAGCGCGTCGAACATGTCGTCGAAGCTGGCCAGGGTCTCGGCGTTGCTGTCCTGCTGGTAGGCCAGGTAGGCCTCGGGGCTGATGTCCAGCCCGGCCAGCACCTCGGCCTCGGTGGGTTCGCGCCCCATGCGCTTCGTGAGTTCGCGCACCTCGGTCTTGAGGCGAAAGCTCTCCTGGCGCACCGAGCGCGGCCGCCAGTCCTGGCGGCGCAGCTCGTCCAGGATGGCGCCGCGCACCCGCAGGCTGGCGAAGGCGGGGAAACGGTCGTCGGGCTCGCCGTAGCGGCGCAGGGCCTCGAGCAGGCCCATGAGGCCGATCTGCATCATGTCGTCGCGGTCCATGGTGCCACCGACCTGCGAGCTGAGCTGGCGCACGGTGCGCCGCACCAGCGGCGTGAACGCCAGCAGGTGCTTCTGCTCGTCCGCCGCGCCGAGCTCGGCCGCGGCCACGCTGGCCATTTCGGTGTAACCGCCGTACATGCCGTCGCTCACTCGATGATGAGCTTGCCGATCATCACTTCACCGAAAGGCATGGTCCGCGCCTCGGCCTTGAAGCTCTCCACATAGGCCTTCTGCACATGGTCGGAGAGCGCGGGGATGGTGAGCATGCCGGCCTGTTCGAGCGTGAACTCGGAGAGCGAGCGGACCGCGATCGAGCGCAGCTTGGGCAGTTGCTGCTTGGTCTGCGCCTCGTCGGCCACGGGGGTCTTGAACACCAGGTCCACCGCGAGGTAGTTGGTCAGCGGGCCGCCTTCGCGCCCGCGCAGCATCACGATGACCTTGTCCAGCGTGACGTAGCGGTACTCGCGCTTGTCGGGCGCCGGAGCGCCGGCCACGGCCGGCTTGGCCGGGCGCAGCAGCCAGTAGGCCGCCGCGCCGCCGCCCGCGGCGGTGAGCAGCGCGACGCCGACGACGAGGGAGATCAGTTGGACTTTTTTCATGCGGGCAGGCTCGGTGGCGGTCGGTCGGTGGCGCTTCAGGCCAGGGTGAAGGCGCGCCGGTCGGCCTTCGATTCACTCAGCAGGCCCTGGCCGGGCCGGTCTTCCTGCTGCGGTGGGTGTTGGCGTTCGCGGTGCGGGGAGCGGCCGTCGGCGAGCGCGCGGTCTTCGAACACCTGCACCGTGACGGGGCTGCCCTGCTTGTGCGTGAGTTCCTGCCGCAGGCCTTCGCCCATGGCCTGCAGCTGGCGCACCACGTCGTGGTGGGACGCGCTGAGCTGCACCTGCAGCTGGCCGGCCTCCTGGCGCAGCACGATTTCGATGCGGCCCAGGGCCGGCGGCTCCAGCCGGATGCGCGCCTGCTCGATGCCTTGCGAGGCCTGCACCTGCAGCCGATCGCCCAGCGCCTGCGCGAGCGGGCGCTGCCACAGGTCGGGCTCGGCGGCGGACAGGCGCACGCTGTCGCCTTCGAGCACGAAGGCGTTGCCCGTGGCCGGCGCGGTCGCGGCGGCGGGGCCGGCCTGCACCGGCGGCAGTTCGAAGCGCGGCGCGCGCGCGCCGGCATCGGCCGTGGTGCTGCCCTGCCCGGCCGGTGCGGCCGCCGGCAACGGCGCCGAGGCATCGGACACGGCGGGGTCGGCGGGCACGGGCACCGCCGCAAGGGACGTCGGGGGTGCCGGGCTGGTATGGAACAGGGCCACGGGCGCGGCGCCCGGCGGCGGCGCGGCGGGCGCGGCCTGCGAGGAGCGCAGCGCCAGCTGCAGCGCGCGCTCCACACCCACCGTCCACTGCACCGTCGCCAGGGCGGCGGACAGCATCGCCTCCGTGGGTTCGGCCGGGCCGTCGTCGCGCGCCTGTTCACCGTCGTCATCGGCCGCCGGCTCTTCATCGAGCAGGCCGATCTCGGTGGGGAGCGTGGGGTCGGCGGCGTCGATGGGTTCCGCGCCTTCGCCCACGGCCAACAGGTCGGCGAAATCGCCCGGCGGCGCGGCCTGTCCATCGGCCGGCGGCGCGATCGGCGCGGCACCGATCGGTGCGGACGCGGCGGGGGCGAGGTCGAGGACGGGGGATGCGGCGTTCATGGCAAGACCTCCTGCAGGTCGGTGCTCAGGGCGTAGGCGGTCCAGCCGGTGCGCTGGTCGCACAGCGCCTGAAGGCGCTCGTGGGCCTGGGCATGGGCCTGCGCGCAGGCGGTGCGCGCGGCCTCGTGCGCCTGGCGCAGCGCGTGGTGCGCGGCCTGCTCCGGCGCGCTCAGGGCCGCCACGGCGGGCAGGCGGGCGAGCAGCGCGGCGAGCTGTTGATCGGTGCGGGCCAGCGCGGCCCAGTCGGCGGCCTGCGTCTCGTGGCGCAGGCGCGCCGCCAGGTCCAGGAACGCTTGGCGCTTATCCATGGTGGGCCTGCATGCCTTCCCAGCCTTCCTGCAGCGTGCGCAGCAGCCGGCCCACTTCGTCGACCATGCCCACGTCGAGCCGCACCCCGGCCTCGTGCAGGCGGCGGGCGCAGTAGTCGTAGACCTCCGCGACCTGCGCGACCACCTCGCCACCGGCGTCCGTGTCCAGCGAGCTGGACAGGCCATTGAGCATGCCGACGCATTTGTCGAGGCTGCGCGCCTTGGCCTCGAAGCGGCTGCCTTCGATGTGCGCGCGCGCGCGCGCCAGCTCGTCCTGCAGGCCGTTCATCAGGATGAGCACCAGCTGCACGGACGAGGCCTGTGCGGTCTGGGCGCCCAGGTCGACCTGGGCGTAGCTCTCGTATGCGTCGTATGTCAAGGAAGTCCTCGTCGGGGGTGATGACGGGCGGTGCGGTCGGTCCTCAGGCGGTGGCCGAGGTGGACGATCCGAACATGCCCGAGGTCTGGTTGAGCTGGCCCATCAGGGATTGAAGTTGGGTGAACTGCAGCAGGTAGCGCTCGTAGGACATCGCGAACTGCTCGTCCAGGCGCGCCTGGCGGTTGGTGATGTCGCGCTGCAGGGTCTGCACCGAGTCCTGGCGGCGCTTGATCTGGCCGTTGCCCGAGTCGAGCCAGGTCTTGAGGTAGGTGTTCATCGAGCCCAGCAAGCCCGAGGGCGCGGACAGGCTGGACGAGCCGAAGGCCTTGTCCAGCGCGTCGGGCTTGACGTCCAGCGTCTTCTTCAGCTTGGCCGCGTCGAAGGTCAGCGCGCCCTGGCGGTCGGTGGAGACGCCCAGCTCGGACAGGCGCACACCGCCGAAGTCCTGGCGCACGATGTCGTTGAGGCGGGTGCGCAGCGCGCGAACGCTGCTGTCGCTGGCGAAGACGCCGCGCGAGGCCGCGTTGATGTCGGTCTTGGTGAGGTCGTTGATGATGCCTTGCAAGGTGTTGAAGGCGGTCACGAAGCTGCGCACGTTGTCGGCGGTGCCGGCCTCGTCGGCGGCCACGGTCAGCGTGGCGGGGGCGTCGCCCGTGGACATGGCGCGGGTGAGGCTGAGGGTCACACCGTCGATGGCGGTCACGGTGTTGCTGGCCTGCTGGATGCGCACGCCCGTGCCCTGGTCGCCCAGCCACACCACCGCGTCGCGCGCCTGCGCCAGCTCGTTGGGCGTGGCGCTCAGGGCGTCCTTGAGGGCCCCGGCGGGCAGGCCGCTGGCGTCGACGGTGATCGCACCGTCCTCGCCGCTGGCGCCGGACGAGAGGATCAGCTGGGACCCGTTGCCGGTGTTGACCACCTGGGCCGTCACCTTGCCCGCGTTGCCCGAGGCCTGGTTGATGGCGCGCGCGATCTCGGTCTGCGAGATGGTGCCGTTGCCATCGGCGTCGGCCATCAGCAGGTTGACGTTGAAGCTGCTGCCGTCGGCCTGCTGGATCACCAGCGGTCCGCCGGTGCGCACCGGCACGGCGGGCAGGTCGGCGAAGGCGATCTGGTGGTTGGAGGCCACGGCCTCCACGAAGAAGCTGTAGGTGCCGGGCTGGGCCGTGGCGGAGGCGGTGCCCGTGGCGCCGGAACTGCCGGCGACGGTCGCGCTGTTCTTGACCAGGCCCTTCTTGCCCGAGAGCGCGTCCATCGCGGTGTTGAACGCCGCGAGGGCCGAGCGCAGGCGGGTGTAGCCCGCGTTGGTGGCATCGGCGCTCTTGCTGTCGCGCGTGATGATGTCCTGCGTGCCCTGCGTGTAGATGGTGGCGAGCTGGGTCGCCATCTGGGTCGGGTTGATGTCCATGGTTGCTCCTGATCAGGCAGGAAAAGCCCCGCCCATGCCCGGTAAGGCGACCGGGAGCAGCGGTTTTTGAAGGAGGGGCTGGATTTTTTTCATCGCTCAGTGCGGCGCCAGACGGTCAGGGCCACGTCGTCCAGCTGTTTTCGCGCCCGCACTTCACCGGCCAGGCGCCATTCGCGCTCGCGCTTGTGCAGCACCTGGGCCACACCTTCGCGCTGGCGAAAGGCGGCGTGCAGGGCCACGCGGGTGGCCTCCACCTCGGCGCTGTGGCGCTCCAGGCTGCGCTGCTGCTCCTGCGCCAGACCCATCACCGACTGCTTGTAGGCCGCGCAGTTGGCGGCCAGCAGGAAGGGCTGGGCGCCCGAAGGCCCGGCGGCGTCGCAGATGGCGTGCAGCCGATCCACGCTGCGCTGCATGCGCTCGCGCACCGACTGCTGGCGGCTCAGCTCGGCGCCGATGCGCTCCTGCTCGCGCTCGCGCGCGGTGACCAGGTGGCCGAGGGTAACGAGGTGGGTGGGCGGGTTCATGCCATCAGCTCGCTCAGGTCGCGCAGGCAGTCCGTCAGGGGGGCGCTCTCCTTCACCCCCTGGTGCAGGTAGGCCTCGATGCGCGGGTACAGGCTCACGGCGCGGTCCGCCTGCGGGTCGGCGCCGGGCACGTAGGCGCCCATGGGCAGCAGGTCGCGCACCTGCTGGTAGCTGGAGAGCAGCGCCTTCATGGTGCGCGCGGCGGCGCTGTGCGCCGGCTCGGCCACCAGCGACATGCAGCGGCTGATGGACTGGCCGATGTCGATCGCCGGGTAGTGGCCGCGCTCGGCCAGGGCGCGCGAGAGCACGATGTGGCCGTCCAGGATGGCGCGCGCGGTGTCCACCACCGGGTCCTGCTGGTCGTCGCCCTCGGCGAGCACGGTGTAGATGGCGGACATGCTGCCCTCGCCTTCGCCGTTGCCCGCGCTCTCCACCAGCTGCGGCAGCGCGCTGAACACGGAAGGCGGGTAACCGCGCGTGGCCGGCGGCTCACCGAGCGAGAGCGCCACCTCGCGCTGCGCCATGGCGTAGCGGGTGAGCGAGTCCAGCAGCAGCAGCACATTCTGGCCCCGGTCGCGGTAGTGCGCGGCGATGGAGTGGCACAGCTCGGTGGCGCGCAGGCGCATCAGCGGCGACTCGTCGGCCGGCGCCACCACGACCACCGCGCGGCGCAGGCCGGCGGGGCCGAGGGAGAGGTCGATGAACTCGCGCACCTCGCGGCCGCGTTCACCGATGAGGCCGACCACCACCACGTCGGCCACGGTCTGGCGCGTGATGAGGCCCAGCAGCACGCTCTTGCCCACGCCGCTGCCGGCCATCAAGCCCACGCGCTGGCCCCGGCCGAGCGTGAGCAGGCCGTTGATGGCGCGCACGCCCACGTCCAGCGGCTCGTGCACGGGCCGCTTGCGCAGCGGGTCCACGCGCGGCGGCTGGCTGCCCAGCCGGTGCTCGCCACCGAGGCGGCCCAGGCCGTCCATGGGTTCGCCCAGGCCGTTGACGATGCGGCCCAGCCAGGACGGGCCGATCAGCAGTTCGCTGTCCGACGCCATCGGCAGCACGCGCGCGCCGGCGCTCAGGCCATCGGTTTTCTTGAAGGGCATGACCGAGGTCATCTCGTCGCGAAAGCCCACCACCTGCGCCTCGACCCAGTCGCCCGGCCCCACCTCGATGCGGCAGCGCTGGCCGATGCGCAGCTGGCAGCCCTTGACGTGCAGCAGCATGCCCGCCGCGCCCACCAGCCGCCCCGTGGGCACGGAGACCGGCACCTCGGTGAGTTCGACGGACTTCAGGCGCTCGGCGATCATGCGGCGAGCTCCGTGGCGGGCGCCGGCTCGGCGGCGAGGGGTTCGGTGTCGAGCAGCTGCGCGCCGATCTGCTCCATGCAGGCCTGCAGCCGGTGGCGGCAGCCCGCGTCGGCCTCCTGGCCGCCGCAGTGCACGCGGCACTCGCCGGCGTCGAGGCGGCTGTCGGCCATGAGCTTCCAGGCGCGGGCGCGCACGGGGTCGAGATCGCGGATGCGCTCCAGGTCTTCCGGGTTGAGGAACACCTCGATCTCGCCGGTGGCCGGCGGCATGGTCTTGAGCGACTCTTCCACCAGCGCCAGCAACTGCGTGGGCTGCAGCGTGAGCTCGGCGCGGATCACCTGGCGGGCCACCTTGCCCACGAGATCGACGACCTCGCTGCGCAAGGCCTTCTGGTAGTCGTCCTGGGCCTGGTGCAGGGCCGCGAGCGCGGCGTCCACCGGCGCGGCATAGGCCTGCCAGCGGGCCAGCACGGCCGCGCGGGCCTCGGCCTGTCCTTCGTCGCGGCCCTCGCGCAGGCCCTGCAGGCGGCCTTCGGCCACGCCGCGCTCCACCCCGCTGTCATGGCCCTCGCGGTAGCCCCGGTCCATGCCCTGCTGGAAGCCTTCGGCCAATGCCGCCTGCGCGCTCTCGGCGTCGCCGGGCGACACCGCCTGGGCCGGTGTGAAGCGGCTCAGCGGCGGGAACCGGTGCGGCCGGTAGGTCTTCATGCGACCACCGCCTCCGCGAACAGCTGGATCTGGATCTCGTCGCTGTCCACCAGCGCCTTGACCTCGCGCATGATCTCGGCGCGCGCCTGCTCGACGCGGCTGAGCGGCACCGGCCCGGTGCGGCGCAGCGTGTCTTCGAAGGCCTGCGCCTGGCGCCGCGGCATGGCCTGCAGCACCTTGCGGCGCACCTCGGGGTCCGCGCCCTTGAGCGCCACGGCCCACAGGTCCAGCGGCGAGGCTTCGATGATGCGGGTGATGACGTCCTCGGTCTGGCGCGAGAGGATGAAGAAGTCGTACATGCTGACCTCGATCTGCGCCACCACGGCCGGGTCGCGCGCCCGCATCTGCTCGACCACCTTCTGGCGGTTGCCGGGCATGCGGTTGATGATCTCGGCGGCCTGGCGCACGCCCTCCACCGTGGCGCTCTGGGTTTCCAGGCTCGCCAGGTAGGCGTCGACCAGCACCTCGAGCTCGCGCAGGATGTCGTGCTCCACGTGGCCGAGCTGGGCGATCTGCATCAGCACCAGGTCGCGGTTGTCCTCGGGCAGGCGCTCGATGACCTCGCTGCGCCAGGGCCGAGGGCAGGAAGGCGAGGAAGACCGCCTGCATGTGTTCGTGCTCGGCCGCGATGCGGTCGGCGATCCAGCGCGACGAGGCCCACTGCAGCCGCGCCATCTTCGGCCGGATGGCGTCGCCATAGATGCGGGTGAGCACGCTGCTGGCGATGTTCGCGCCCAGCGCCATGTCGAGCGAACTCTTGAGGTAGGCGCGCGAGGCGCCGTGCACGCCGCTTTGTTCGCGGTAGTCGTCGAAGAAGTGCTGCAGCGCGGTGCGCGCCATGTCCACCTTGATCCCGCTCATGCGCGACATGACCTGGGTGACATCCAGCAGCTCCTCGCGCGAGAGGTGCTGCAACACGGCCGCGGCCGGTTGCTCGCCCATGCTCAGGAGCACGATGGCGGCCTGTTCGGTGGACGAGAGCGAGCCGGCATCGGCCCCTTCGAGATCAGGTGATGGCGGCATTTTTCTGAACCCACTGTTTGACAACTTCGGCGACGCGCTCCGGCTCCTTCTGGGCCAGCACCTTCAAGTGATTGACCAGCACCTCCACCGGCGAGCCGGGCGGTGGCAGGTCGTAGTCGGCGAGCAGCGGCACCATCGCGCCCGAGTTCGCCGCCTGGGCCTTGTGGGACAGCGCCGCGACGGCCGGCGCCGGGTTCGCGAGCGCGGGCGACTCGGCGGCGGCGGCACCGGCCCCGCCCTCCAGCGCGATCAGGTCGGTCATGCCGACTTCGGCCGGCGGCTTGTGGCGCTCGCGCAGGATGCGCAGCAGCGGGCGCGCCAGCAGGAAGTAGCACAGCAGCGCGCCCAGCACGTACAGGCCCCAGGTCACGAACTCGAACACGGTCTCGCGTTCCTCGTACCAGGGCACGGCGGGCGCGGCGCCTGGGAACGCGAGCGAGGAGACCACGAGCTGGTCGCCCCGCTCGGCGTTGATGCCCAGGCCGCCGCGCAGCAGGCCCTCCATGCGCGCGATGTCCTGCGGGGTCCAGCCGGTGGCCGCCGCGCCGGGCGCGGCGCCGTCGTTGAGCACGACGGCCACGCTGAGTTTCTTGAGCTGCGCAGCGCGCGCGCTGGATGGTGGTGACGCTGCGGTCGTAGGCGAACTGCCGGGTGACAGCGCTGCGCTCGGCGGTGTTGGGCGCCGCGTTCGCGTCGGGCGCCGGCGTAGCCGGGCGGTTGCTGAGCGAGCCCGGCACACCGAGGGCCACGCGGTCGCGGTTGCTCTCCTCGCGCGAGGCCTCGTTGGTGACCTTGGGCGCGTCGCCGTAGCGCTCCTGGGTTTCCTGCACGCGATCCTGACCGAGTTCGACCGCCACGCTCACGTTGTAGTTGCCCGCGCCCAGCAGCGGCTGCAGCAGCTGGTGCGCGTTCTGCAGGATGTCGTTCTGTGCCTTGCGCACCGCCTCGTCGGCGAAGCTGCCCTGGTCGATGCCGTCCTTCACATCGACGCGCGCGGAGAGCAGGCGGCCGGCCTGATCGACCACGCTCACGCGGGACGGGTCCAGGTTGGACACGCTGCCGGCCACCAGCTGGATGATGGAGGCGATCTGTTCGTTGCCCAGCGTGCGCCCCGGGTGCAGGCTCAACACCACCGAGGCGGTGCTCTTGTCCTGGGCGTTGAGCACGAAGGTCGAGGAGCGCGCCACGGACAGGTGGACGCGGGCCGAGCGCACGGCGTCCATCGAGGTGATGCTCTGCACCAGCTCGCCTTCCAGGCCGCGGCGAAAGCGGATGTCCTGCACGAACTGCGTGACGCCCAGCGGGTCGTTCTTGTCCATCAGTTCCAGCCCTTCGGGCAGGCGCGCGGTGACGCCCTTGGCCGCCAGCAGCATGCGGGCGCGGCCGAGGTCGGAGGACGAGACCAGCACCTGGCCCGACTCGGGGTGCAGCCGGTAGGCGATGCCCTCGGCATCCAGCGCGGCCATCATGTCCGACACCGGCACCTGCTCGCGCGCACCGAACACCGGCTTGTAGCTGGCCTGGTCGTTCCACAGGAACATCATCACCAGGGCCGTGATGCCGATCGCCAGCAGCACGACCGGCAGCAGGCGGGACACCAGTTCAGGACGCAAGGCGCCGCCCAAGGCTTTCCCCGAGGGCAGCTTGTCGCGCATGAGCCTGAGTGCATTCATTCGATGGGTCCTGTTGGGGTACCGGTGGATTCTTGGCTCTCGCCCCCCCTCGACCACTTCGCTCTTTGAGTCCAAATCCCCCCGTAGGTCCGGCCTCGCGCGGCGCGACATCGGCAAACGACTGCTTTCGAACTAAAGCGCGGCGCCATGCCACACATGCCCGGCCCTGTGTGGATGGCGCCCTCCATTGGGGGCCGCCCAAGCGTGTCAATTTGCTCGGAATGGGCGGAAAAATTTGAGGACGTTTGACGCGGGACGCAACGCCGAGTCGCACAGCCGCCACAGGCTGCTGGTATGGTTGACGCCGCACGCGCCGCCCCATCTCCGGGCGTTGGCTGGTGTGCAAGGCTGCGCACGGCAGCGCCACCGACAGAAAGCACCTCTCCCCATGCCCACCCTTGAACCGTCCGCGCCCCCCTCGACCCAGGCCGCAGAAAAGGCCTCCCGCGCCCTGACGATCGAGCGGTTGCAGGAACAGGCGGCGCTGGCGCGTTCGATTGCCGACCGCTTGCCATGGCAACTCGCGCACTTCGATCTCGATCTGCGCTGCCGCTTTGGCAACCAGGCCTTCTGCGACGGCCTGCGCATCGACCCTTCGGCGCTGGAAGGCCGGCCGTTCCAGGACTGTTTTCCCCAGGATGCCCTGCCCGCCCTGCTGCCGCGCTTCATGCAGGCCCTGGGTGGCGAGAAACAGCTGCGGCTCACGGAGCAGTCCACACCGGGAGGTGCCCACACCTTCACCGAGACCTCGTTCACGCCCGACGTGCACGACGGCGTGGTCCGGGGGGTCTTCGTCGAAACGAAGGAGGTCGCCGGGCGAGCGCGCGTGGACGACCTCGCGCAGAACAAGCGCCGCTTCGACCTCATGGCCGATGCGCTGCAGGACTCCTGCATCTACTTCCTCGACCCGGTGGGGCGCATCACCGAATGGAGCGAGAGCGCGCACCGCCTGCACGGCTTTTCCCGGGAACAGGTGGGGAACATGCACCTGGCCGACATGGCCGCGCCGCGCGTCGGTGAAGAGGCGGAGATCGGCATCGACGACACCATCCGGCTGCGCCATCGATCGCGGCCAATGGGAAACCCGTGGCTGGCTCAAGCGCGCCGGTGCGGAGGCGTTCTGGGGCCAGACCCTGATCACAGCCCTGCGCGGCGACAACGGCGAGCTGGAAGGGTTGTCCTGCATCACGCGCGACATGACCGCGATGAAAGACCTGGACCGGGTCATGAACGACCTCAACGCCGAACTGGACCGGCGCGTGACCCAGCGGGTGCGCCAGCACACCGTGCCGAACAAGGACCTGGACATCTTCACCCACTCCATCACGCACGATCTGCGTGGGCCGGTGCGGCACATCAACACCTTCGCCGGCCTCATCGCCGAGGAACTGGGCGAGAACGCCAGCGAAGAGATCCGGCATTTCCGCGATGCCATGAAGCGGGCCTCGCAGCGCCTGAACGCGATGATCGAGAACCTGCTGACCTACTCGCGCATCGGCCGCATCGACCTGCACCCCGAGCGGCTGGCGATGACGAACGTGCTCGAAGGTGTGGTCTCGCGCCTGCGGCAGGCCGCCCCCGATCGCCAGATCCAGTGGGAGATCCAGCCCGATCTGCCGATGGTGGTGGCCGACGCGGCGATGGTGAACGACCTGTTCACGCGGCTGCTGGACAACGCCATGAAGTTCACGCGCAAGGTCGAGCCGGCCGAGATCCAGATCGGCTGCCGCACGGAGAGCGACGGCACCTGCCTGTTCTTCATCGTGGACAACGGAGCCGGCTTCGACGTCGCCAAGGCCAGCAACCTGTTCCTCATGTTCCAGCGCCAGCACCACTCGCTGGACTTCGAGGGCTACGGCGCGGGCCTGGCCCTGTGCCAGCGCATCGTGCAGCGCCACAACGGCCGCATCTGGCTCGACAGCACGCCGGGCCACGGCTGCGCGGTCTACTTCACGCTGCCCGTGGAAACGGCGATGGCGGCGTCCGGCCTGGCCGCGCTCGGGTGCTGATCGCGCGGGCGGCGCTCAGCCGCCCGACAGGCGCGCCAGCCAGCGGCGCAGCAGGTGCGCCCTGCGCTGGCGCCGGCGGCCGATGTCGAGCAGGCGGATGGCGGCGGCCCGGCATTCGGCCAGGTAGCGCTCGCGCTGCGGAATCTCCCAGTCCGGCTCGTTGAGGGCCTTGTTGCGCACGGCCGCGAGATAACGCAGCCGCCGGTCCAGCCGGGCCGGCACCGGGTGGCGCACGCTGTCGAGCTTGGAGTGGATGCCCCGGCCCTTGCCACCGAAGTCGCGCGCCAGCACCGAGTCGATCACCGCGGTGATGTCCAGCACGTCCTGCATGGCTTTCATGTGCGGGGTCTTGACCGTGTGCTGGTACATGGGGATGACGTCGCCAGCGCGGTCATCCGGATGAATGTCGCCCCGCGGGCGAAAACCGGGTGTGGCGGAAGACACGAGGGATGGGTTCATGGTGCACAGACTCCAGCAAACGGTTCCACGGTTCGGGCATCGGGGGCGGCAGGCTCGCGGCCCATGGCGTTCTCCTCCGCCAGAACCGCCAGGCACTTCACACAGGACACCGGCTCGCCCGAGCGGGCTTGCCATCGATGGAAGATGCCGCTGGGCCGCGCACCACACAGCGCCTTGCCATCGGGCGGGGAGTGCTCGGACCACAGATGAACGACCACCCCCAGATCGACACCGGGACCGGCCCCGACGGCGCTGAGCCTGGCGGGCACGGCGGTGGCCGCGGGCGCCGATGCCCGATCGGCGGCACTGCGCGGGCAAGGGATGTTCAGGGGGTACAACAAG
Organism: Hydrogenophaga sp. UC242_50; assembly: GCF_042697355.1. Classification (NCBI taxonomy): domain Bacteria; kingdom Pseudomonadati; phylum Pseudomonadota; class Betaproteobacteria; order Burkholderiales; family Comamonadaceae; genus Hydrogenophaga; species Hydrogenophaga sp. UC242_50. Next base: position 2,978,427 of record NZ_CP170553.1, on the reverse strand, counting down.
GTTCGCTCCCGGGTGTTCGGCTCACAACCACACGCTCCTGCGCCCGCTCTCCATCGCCTCCTGGTTCTGCAGCTCTCTCACGGCGGCCCGCACGAGGATGTGATCGAAGGCCTTGAGAATCTCGCTGGTGCTGGTGAAGGCCTCGCTGGAGGGCATGGCGGTGGGCACATCGCGGGCTTGCCGCGGGTTGCCAGACTGGGAGGGGCCCTTGCCCGTGATGTGCGCATGCCGCAATGCGGCCCGCACGACCTCTTCGCCGGAGACACGTTGCCAGCGGTCCGACCGGCGCAGGTGGGTCACGCCCTGCCCCGCCGCGTTGCAACTGTGAACGACCAGGGGATCGTCCGGCAGGCGCGGTGCGAACGCGAGGTGCACGATGCTGTTGTGCGCGACCTCCTCGTCGGTGAGGCTGGCGGTCTGGGCCCATGGAACGGGCGCCAGCCGAAAGAGCATGTCGGCCAGTGAGCCGCCCAGACCCGCGGTGCTCAGGGTGTCGAACACCGACAGGGCGAACGGCCGAGGCTCGTGGGGGTCTCCGGAGCGCAGTTCGCCCCAGGCGCTGGTTTCGGTGAAATCGAGCGAGCCAGGGCCCGAGTCGGCATCGAGCTGCGAATGCGCGTGGACCACGCGAAGCATCACGGCAGGCCCCTGCCGTGGCGCATGCTCGCGCTCCTGCAGCACCTGGATGATGCTGGAGAGCAGGTACTTGTGGCACGCGAAACAGGACGCCGGGTTGTGCCGCGGCGCGCGCCGTGCGCTCAGTCCGTACAGGTGGGCGTGGTCATCGCTGTGCATGGGCAACCGGTGCTCGCCATCACCCCTGGGCCGCGTGTTTCATGAGGTAGCCGGTGTCGATGGGGTCCGACACCCGAACGACCATGTGCGTGCGGATGCCCACGATGGTGACCTCGGCGGGCAAGGGATCGGACACCTCGGCGACCAGTGTGTCGATGCCATGGCGCACCGCCCAGGCCTGCAGCGGCTCCGAAAAATGCCGCCAGCGCTGGACCATGCCGAACCGGTCCACACCGGAGATGGAGACGCGCGCCACATCCTTCGCGTGCATGGTCAGGCCGTAGAGGTAGACCCCCACGAAGCGGCCGGTGAAGGTCTCGCCGTTGCCGACGGCCACCTCGGAGCGTTTGACCGCTTCCCCGATGGCACGCACCAGAAGGGAGGAGCCGTCCTCGGACGGCCAACAGGGTGTGATGAAGGACGCCAGCCTGAGCGTGGCCTCCTTGAGGTTGGGTTGCTGCGCCCAGCAGGAAAGGCCGAACCCCTCGTAAGGCTGGCCGGCCAGCGCATCGTGGATCCACTGCTCGGGCCCACCCGACTCCAGGACCTGCAAGGGCCAGTAGGCGGTGCCTCCACCGCCCTGGACCGCCTTGCCCTGGCGGGTGCGCGCCGCGTTGAGCGAAAAGATCTGCGTCATGTCGAGCCGCGCGCGCGGGAAGGCGCGGACGCGTCATGCGCTGAGCGGATCGGCCAGGACCGCGACGGGAGGGATGAGAGCCACGTTTCAAGCATCCGGGTATTTTTCTACCCAATGCCTCGGCGACCGCCCGGTCTACGGTGCCGTTTTGCCCCGTAGAGGGAAGGTGTCAGCCAAACTTCGGCATCTGGTTGCGCGATTGGCGGTACGCGGCGATGCGGGCCTGCACCTCGGCGCGCGCTTCGTCCATGCGAAGGTCCTGCGTGGCGCAGGCGGGGCAATGCGCGGGGCCCTGGTGCTGCTTGACCACCGGGTGCTTGGTGTTGCAGGCGCCGCACTGCCGGACTTCGATCTCGCGGCTTTGCAGTCCCTCGACCAGCAACGCATAGGTCTCGAACGTGATGCGCTGGCTGTCGCCCACGGGCGGCACCGTCCGGCGGTACTTGTTGTAGACCTCGATCATCTTGTCCAGCGCCTTGCCGAAATTCGTCTCGACCACGGCGTACTCGCCAATGCCGCGCGATCCGAAATGCAGGGCCATCAGGTACGAGGCCTCGAAGCGCTCCGCCGCGCTGTCGAGGAAGGTCTTGGCCGTAGTGGTTTGTCCCAGGCCTCTGGGCCGCTTGACCTTGATACCGTACTGCCCAAGGCGGCGGTCCATCTCCTCTTTGATCCGCTGCTCGCTCACGTCGGTGCCCAGCAGCTTGACGATCAGCTTGGTGCGCGAGGTCAACTCGATCAGGGCCTCGAATCGCTCGTCCGATACCTGGTCCTCGAAGAGGACGCGTTTGTGTCCAGAAGAAGCAAGGGCTCGGCCTGCGGTGTTGATCATGGTGATGTCCCTGGTTTCAGTGAATGCGGTTCTTCGAACGCCGGCTCATGACCATGAACTGCGTTTTCTGCGAAGAGGTCAGGTCGCGCGTGGCGGCGGCCTCGAAGTAGTGGTCACTGGCCACCGGAAACATCACCAGGCCCGGGTTGGCCGAGATGTCCCAGAGTTCGTGCGGTCCGAAGCGGCGGACGTGCACGGCTTCGCTCATCGAAAGATCGAACAGCACGCAGGCCTCGTCGAACGAAGTCTTGATGCTGTCGACGCGCACCGCCAGCGCCATGAAGGCCTCCTGGCGATTGGCGGCCTCGAATTCACCCGGCTGCACCAGCGACGCCGATGTCGTGGGCAGCAGCCCCGTGTGGATCATCATGGAAAACAGCGGATGCGAGCAGTCCGCCAGCTTGATGACTTCATCCTCGCTCAGCAGGGCCAGCAGCTCCAGCAGGTTGCGCTGCCCCGGGAACCAGCGTGCGATGACACGTGGGTCGACCAGCTCGGAACTGCGCGCGATGTGCCAACGCCGGGCCAGCGCCTTGAGGTTTTCGGCGCGAATGGCCCTTTCATAGGTGGGCAGGTGCAGATTGCCTTGAATCCGCGAGTCCATCAGCGCTGTCATCATCTGTGTACATTCCCCTGTCTGTTCTCGAGCTGCGTCGCCAACGCGCCCGAAAGGCGCATTGTGTTACTCCCAGCCAGCCGGTTGGCGTCTACCATGGCACCAGGCCATTTGCGACGCCCACACCCCAACGCCCAGCCCTCATGCCAAGTCTTGAACCTCTGTCTATCGGCGATCTTTCCGCGCGCTTTAGGGCTCGATTGAGAATGAGCCTGGATCGCCTGGGCTTTCCGGGCGCCATGCGTGAAAAAAGTCGCGAACTGGCCTTCAGGCTCGGGGTGGACGAAAGCCTGGCCTCGGCCTTCCTCACAGGCGATGTGCTCCCGGACTACGAGGCCCTGCTCACCCTTTGCGCGCTGACCCAGCAGCCACCCGGCTACTTCCTCGACCCCAGCGCCGACGCGCTGCCCCAGGGCACCCGGGTCGTCCCGGCCATCGGCCCGGGCGAGGACCTGGCCATCTGCCTGCCCGAAGACATGGCCGGTGGGCGCGCCACCCAGGATGCCGAGCTTTGCTATTACCGCGCCCGCAGGGACATGGGCTTCGGCGTGAGGGCCGGCGACTGCATCCTGGCGGTGTTCGTGCCGATGGAGCCGGCCTCGATGCAGAAGGACCGCATCTACCTCATCGGCTGCGAGACCGGCTTCGATCTGCGCCGCTGCGTCGTGCAAACGCCCGTGCGGGCGGCCTTCACCAGCTTTGACGGCAAGTCCGCCCAGACCATCAAGCCGCACGTCGCGGCGGTGGGGCAGGAACGGCCGAGCTTCCGCGCCGAAGGCCTGGGTGACGAGGTGCATGCCTTCGCGGAAGTGATCGGCCTGCTGCGAGGTGCGCAGAACCTGCCGCTCGAACCCAACGCCCTGGACTTCCAGGGCTGAGCCGCGGCGAGCAGACGAAAAAAAGCTCGCCATGGGCGAGCTGGATGTTTCGATCAGGTATTTTTGGAGGCGCGATCCGGAGTCGAACCGGACTAACCGGATTTGCAATCCGGGGCATAACCGCTTTGCTATCGCGCCGTCAGGACCGGCATCAAAGACACCGATCTCAAACTCCGACAAAAAAGGGAAGCAGAGCTTCCCTTTTGAATTTGGAGCGGGAAACGAGATTCGAACTCGCGACCTCAACCTTGGCAAGGTTGCGCTCTACCAACTGAGCTATTCCCGCATTTCTTACCACCTGCTGCTGCATCTGCTATTGCGTTTGCCGCTGCATTTCGGTAAGCCATGATTCTAACCCGAAAAAAGGGGCTCTTTCAAGTCCCCCGAAATTTTTTGATCAATGTTTCACCGCGTCGGGAGACGCCGTCGGCTTGCTCACGCTGGCCGCCGCGATCTGGGCCGCGACCTCTTCTTCGGTGAGTGGCACGGGCTGGCGTTCGAGCGCGATGGCGAGGACCTTGTCGATCCATTTCACCGGCACGATCTCCAGGCCCTGCTTCACGTTGTCGGGAATCTCGGCGAGGTCCTTCACGTTCTCTTCCGGGATGATCACGGTCTTGATGCCGCCACGCAAAGCGGCCAGCAGCTTTTCCTTCAGGCCACCGATCGCCGTGACTTCACCGCGCAGCGTGATCTCACCCGTCATCGCCACATCGGCGCGCACGGGAATGCCCGTGAGCGACGAGACCAGCGCGGTCGTCATGGCCGCACCGGCGCTCGGGCCGTCCTTGGGCGTGGCGCCATCGGGCACGTGGATGTGGATGTCGCGCTTGTCGAACTGCTCGTCCTTGATGCCCAGCATGCGGGCGCGGCTGCGCACCACGGTGCGGGCCGCTTCCACCGATTCCTTCATCACATCGCCGAGCGAACCCGTGCGCGTGATCACGCCCTTGCCCGGCATGATCGCCACTTCGATGGTCAGCAGATCGCCGCCCACTTCCGTCCACGCCAGACCGACCACCTGGCCCACTTGGTTCTGCGCCTCGGCACGGCCGTAGCTGTACTTGCGCACGCCCAGGAATTCGCTGAGGTTGTCGGCGCTCACCACCACGGTGGGCGTGTACTTCTTGAGCAGCAGGCCCTTGACCACCTTGCGGCAGATCTTGGAGAGCTCGCGTTCGAGCGAACGCACACCGGCTTCGCGGGTGTAGTAGCGCACGATGTCGCGCACGGCGTCGTCGCGCACGTCCAGCTCGCCTTCGCGGATGCCGTTGTTCTTGAGTTGCTTGGGCAACAGGTAGCGGATCGCGATGTTGGTCTTCTCGTCTTCCGTGTAGCCCGAGAGGCGGATCACCTCCATGCGGTCCAGCAGGGCCGGGGGAATGTTCATCGAGTTCGATGTGGCGACGAACATTACGTCGGACAGGTCGAAGTCGACTTCGATGTAGTGGTCACCGAAGGTGTGGTTCTGCTCGGGGTCCAGCACCTCCAGCAGCGCGCTCGAAGGATCGCCGCGGAAGTCCGTGCCCAGCTTGTCGATCTCGTCGAGCAGGAACAGCGGGTTGCGCGTGCCGACCTTGTTCAGGCTCTGCAGCACCTTGCCCGGCATGGCACCGATGTAGGTGCGACGGTGGCCGCGGATCTCGGCTTCGTCGCGCATGCCGCCCAGCGCCATGCGCACGTACTTGCGGCCCGTGGCCTTGGCCGACCGACTGCCCCAGCGAGGTCTTGCCGACACCGGGTGGGCCGACCAGGCACAGGATGGGCGCCTTGACCTTGTCCACGCGCTGTTGCACCGCGAGGTACTCGAGGATGCGGTCCTTGACCTTCTCCAGGCCGTAGTGGTCTTCGTTCAGCACCGCCTCGGCATGCGCGAGGTCGTGCTTGATCTTGGTCTTCTTGCTCCAGGGCAGGCCGACCAGCGCATCGATGTAGTTGCGCACCACGGTGGCCTCGGCCGACATGGGCGACATCAGCTTGAGCTTCTTGAACTCGGCATCGGCCTTCTTGCGCGCTTCCGCGGGCATCTTGGCGGCCTTGATCTTCTTCTCGATCTCTTCGATGTCGGCGCCCTCTTCGCCTTCGCCGAGTTCCTTCTGGATCGCCTTGACCTGCTCGTTCAGGTAAAAGTCGCGCTGGTTCTTTTCCATCTGGCGCTTCACGCGCCCGCGGATCTTCTTGTCGACGTTGAGGATGTCGACCTCGCGCTCGAGCTGTTCGAACAGGTTCTCCAGCCGCTTGTTGACCGGATCGAGGTCCAGCACCACCTGCTTGGACTCGAGCTTGAGCGGCAGGTGCGCGGCGATCGTGTCGGCCAGGCGGCCCGGGTCGTCGATGCTGGAGATCGAGGTGAGGATCTCCGAAGGGATCTTCTTGTTGAGCTTGACGTACTGGTCGAACTGCTGCATCACGGCGCGGCGCAGTGCTTCGAGTTCGTTGGACTGGGTGTCGGCCCGCTCCACGGCCGGGTCGACCGGGCTCACGCTGGCGATGAAATGGCTTTCTCCATCGCGGATGGTCAGCACCTTGGCGCGCTGCACACCTTCGACCAGCACCTTGACGGTGCCGTCAGGCAGCTTGAGCATCTGCAGGATGGTGGCGACGCAGCCCATTTCGAACATGTCGTCGGTCGACGGCTCGTCCTTGGCGGCGGCCTTCTGGGCCACGAGCATGATGCGGCGCTCGGCCTCCATCGCGGACTCCAGCGCCTTGATGCTCTTGGGCCGGCCCACGAACAGCGGGATGACCATGTGCGGGAACACCACCACATCGCGCAAAGGCAGGAGTGGCAGTTCGACCGGCGTGCTGGGAAGGGGGGTCTGTCCGGACATTTCAACCTCGACTAAAACGGGTAAATGGGGTCGGTGCGAGCGATCTCAACCGGACGCATCCGTGACGGGGTTGGTCGAAGCCGGCGCGTCAAGCCTGCTTGGCCGCCTCGCGGTACACCAGCAAGGGCGGCTTGTTTTCCTCGATGGTCGACTCGTCGACCACCACCTTCTCCACATTGCTCATGCCAGGCAGATCGAACATGGTGTCGATCAGCGCGTTTTCCAGGATCGAGCGCAGGCCGCGCGCGCCCGTCTTGCGGGCCAGGGCCTTGCGGGCGATCGCCTTGAGCGCGGCGGGCCGCACTTCGAGCTCGGCACCTTCCATCGCCAGCAGGCGGGAGAACTGCTTGACGACCGCGTTCTTGGGCTCGGTGAGAATTTCGACCAGCGCGTCTTCACTGAGTTCCGACAGCGCGGCGATCACCGGCACACGGCCCACCAGCTCGGGGATGAGGCCGAACTTGATCAGGTCTTCCGGCTCGATTTCCTTGAAGGATTCCGTGATGCTGCGCTGCTTCTTGCTCTTGACCACGGCGCCGAAGCCGATGCCGGAGGCCTCGGTGCGGTTCTCGATGATCTTCTCCAGGCCGGCAAACGCGCCGCCGCAGATGAACAGGATGTTGGTGGTGTCGACCTGCAGGAAGTCCTGGTTGGGGTGCTTGCGCCCGCCCTGCGGCGGCACCGAGGCCATCGTGCCTTCGATCAGCTTGAGCAAGGCCTGCTGCACACCCTCACCCGATACGTCGCGGGTGATGGAGGGGTTGTCGGACTTGCGCGTGATCTTGTCGATCTCGTCGATGTAGACGATGCCCTGCTGGGCGCGCTCGACGTCGTAGTTGCAGCTCTGCAGCAGCTTGGCGACGATGTTTTCCACGTCTTCGCCCACGTAACCGGCTTCGGTCAGCGTGGTGGCGTCGGCCATCACGAACGGCACGTTGAGCATGCGCGCCATGGTCTGGGCCAGCAGCGTCTTGCCCGAGCCGGTGGGTCCGATCAGGAGAATGTTGCTCTTGGCCAGCTCGACGTCGTCCTTGCGGGCGGCGACCTTGTGGCGCAGGCGCTTGTAGTGGTTGTAGACGGCCACGGCCAGCGCGCGCTTGGCGTTCTGCTGCCCGATGACGTAGTTGTCCAGGTTGGCCTTGAGCTGGGCCGGCGTGGGCACGTCGTCGCCCGAGGCCTTGACGGATTCGAGGCCGGGCAACTCGTCACGGATGATGTCGTTGCACAGGTCGATGCATTCGTCGCAGATGAACACCGAGGGGCCGGCGATCAGCTTCTTGACCTCGTGCTGGCTCTTGCCGCAGAACGAGCAGTAGAGCGCTTTTTCACTGGAGGCGGCTTTTTTGTCGGCCATAGGTCTGGGGGCTCGGATGAAGCGGTAACAACAATGATAGTTCAAGCCCCATAGGGGCCAAACGGGGGAAAAGCGCCGGTTTTGGCACCGTCTCCCGGGTTTGGCGGCCCATGGGTGGCGATGGCCTGGACGGGGTCAGACCGCGCCGGGGCGCTTGTCGATGACCTTGTCGATCAGGCCGTACTCGGCCGATTCGGCGGCCGAGAGGTAGTAATCGCGCTCGGTGTCGCGTTCGATCTTCTCCAGCGGCTGGCCGGTGCGCTCCGCGAGGATCTTGTTGAGCTGCTCGCGCGTCTTGAGGATTTCGCGGGCGTGGATCTCGATTTCCGTGGCCTGGCCCTGGGTGCCGCCCAGCGGCTGGTGGATCATGACCTTGGAGTTCGGCAGCGCGAAGCGTTTGCCCTTGGCGCCGGCGGCCAGCAGGAACGCGCCCATGCTCGCGGCCATGCCGATGCACAGCGTGGACACGTCGGACTTGATGAAATTCATGGTGTCGAAGATCGCCATGCCCGCGCTCACCGAGCCGCCCGGGGAGTTGATGTAGAACGAGATGTCCTTGTCGGGGTTTTCGCTTTCCAGGAACAGCAGCTGCGCCACCACCAGGTTGGCCGACTGGTCATTGACCGGGCCCACCAGGAAGATCACGCGCTCCTTGAGCAGGCGCGAATAGATGTCGTACGCACGCTCGCCGCGGCCCGACTGCTCGATGACCATGGGCACCATGCCCAAACCTTGAATGTCCATTGCGCTCATGCGTTACTCCGTGTGTTGATGCTTGCCATATCACTACTGTAACCAACCCCATGTGGCCCCACGGCGACCGGTGGCTTGACCGGGACGACCGCAGGACAGGCGGAGGGAGGTACCTCCAGATGGGGGGCAAACCCGAAAAAGAAAGGGCGGATCGCTCCGCCCTGTTCCAGCATCCCGCCGCGAAGGAAATCAGGCCTGGGCCATCAGTTCGTCGAAGCTGACCGACTTTTCGGTGATCTGTGCCTTGGACAGCACGAACTCCGTGACGTTGTTCTCGATCACGATGGCTTCCACCTCGGCCATGCGCTGGTTGTCGCCCTGGTACCAGCGCACCACGTCGGCCGGCTTCTCGTAGGAGGCCGCCAGCTCTTCGATGTGGGCCTTGATCTGCTCGGGCTTGGCGTGCAGCTCGTTGGCGCGCACCAGCTCGGCCACCACCAGACCCAGGCGCACGCGGCGCTCGGCCTGCGGGCGGAACAGCTCTTCGGGGATCGGTGCCTTGTCGGCATCTTTCACGCCGCGCTGCTTCAGGTCGGCGCGGGCGCCTTCCACCAGGCGCTCCAGCTCGGACTGCACGACCGCGTTGGGCAGGTCCAGCTCGGCCTTGGCCACCAGGGCGTCCATCACGGCCTGCTTGTTGCGGGCCTGCAGGCGGAACTTGACTTCGCGCTCCAGGTTCTTGCGGATGTCGGCGCGCAGGCCTTCCACCGTGCCGTCGGCGATGCCCAGGGACTTGGCGAAGGCTTCATCCACGGCCGGCAGGTTGGCGGCTTCGATCTTGTTGACCGTGACCAGGAAGTCGGCGGTCTTGCCGGCCACGTCCTTGCCGTGGTAGTCGGCGGGGAAGGCCAGCGGGAAGGTCTTGGACTCGCCCGTCTTCATGCCACGCACGGCGTCTTCGAATTCCTTGAGCATCTGGCCGTCGCCGACGATGAACTGGAAGGCCTCGGCCTTGCCGCCCTCGAAGGGCTCACCGTCGATCTTGCCGGCGAAGTCGATGGTGACGCGGTCGCCGTCCTGGGCGGCCTGGTCCTGCGCGCGCTGCGCGAAGGTGCGGCGCTGCTTGCGCAGGATCTCGAGCGTGCGGTCGATGGCGGCGTCGTCCACTTCGGCAGCCACTTTTTCCACGGCGGCGGTGGTCAGGTCGTCGATCTTGACTTGCGGATACACCTCGAAGACGGCGTCGAAGGTCAGCTGGCCCTCGGGGGCGCCTTCCTTCTCGGTGATCTTGGGCTGGCCGGCCACGCGCAGCTGGGCTTCGTTGGCGGCGGTGGCGAAGGCTTCACCGACCTTGTCGTTCATGACCTCGTAGTGCACCGAATAGCCATAGCGCTGGGCCACGACGTTCATCGGCACCTTGCCGGGACGGAAACCGTCCATCTTCACGTCGCGCGCGATGCGCTTGAGGCGGTTGGACACTTCTTTCTGGATCACATCGGCCGGCAGCGTCAGCGTGATCTTGCGCTCGAGCTTTTCCAGGGTTTCAACGTTCACGGTCATGGCTTTCTCCAAAAGGGTGTCGGTCAACCAGCCTGTCTGGCCGACCCGGGGGGTCTGTCTGTTCGTCTGTGGTGTGGTGCGCGGGGGGGACTCGAACCCCCACACCATTGCTGGCGTCAGGACCTAAACCTGGTGCGTCTACCAATTTCGCCACCCGCGCGCCTCGTAGGGGGTTTTCCGGTGCAGCGCAAAAGCAGCGCTGGACGGCCGGTTGTCCACTTCACGGCAACCTTAGATTGTAGCTGCAGCGCCCACCCTGGCCGGACGGCCTCAGGCCCCCAGGCGGTGCCGCAGGGCCCGGACCGCGCTGCCGGGCGTGGTGAGCACCGGCATGCCCACCGCCTTGTGCACGGCCAGCTGCGCGCGCGCCATGCTGAATTGGGACAGCGCGATCACGTCGCAGCCCTGCCCCACCAGCCAGCGCGCGGCCTCGACGACGCGCGCGTCGTGGCCGGCGTCGTCGCCCCGGTTGAGGGCGTCCATGGCGCCTTCGGCCAGGCAGGTGACCAGTTCGGTGCCGGCCGGGAACTCCGGCGGCATGGAAGTCAGGGTGGGCGCGAAGGACGCCACCAGCCCGATGCGGCCGCCGCGCGCCACGGCCACGGCTTCGGCCACCATGGCTTCGTTGGGCTTGAGCACCGGCATGTGCGGGCGCCGCGCCGCCACCGCCTCGATGCACGAACCGAATGCCGAGCAGGTGAACAGGATGGCATTGGCCCCCGTGCCTTCGGCGTAGGCCGCCAGCGACTCGAAGCGCTGGTGCATGGCCGCGTCCAGTCCCTTGCCATCGCGCGCCAGGTCGGCCGACAGGCTGTCGTCGAGCAGGTTCATGCGCTCGGCCTCGGGCCAGGCGCGGGCGAGCTCCTCGTTGATGGGCGCGACCGAGTGGGCCAGCGCATGGATCAGGGCGATGCGCATGTCAGGCCACCTTCAAGGTGCGTGGCACGGCCATGCGCCGGCCCTGGCTCCACCAGACCAGCGCCACCAGCAGCAGCGCGGGCAGGTAGAACCAGTGCGGCGTGGCCCGGCCCGAGGGCATCTTCACCGCCACCACGTCCCAGCCCTGCTCGAAGCCCGACTTGGCCGCGCGCGAACCGAACTTGACCTGCGCCACCTGCAACTGGTCGCCCAGCCCGACCAGGCGCAGTCCGGCTTCGTCCAGGCGCTTGCGCCCGTCCTCGCCCTTGGCGCCCAGCTGCACGGCCACGGTCTTGGTCAGGTCGCGCCCTTCCAGCGTGGTGCCCTGCAGCACGAAGACCATGCGGCCATCCTCGGGTTTGTCGCGCGCGATGTCGAACACTTCGGCCGGCGGCGCGTCGCGGTACGGGGGTGCGAGGCGGTCCATGAACACGTCCGGGCGGAACAGCAGCACCACGGCGATGCCGAGCAGCACGTTCTCCCACCAGCGGCTCTTGATGCGGAACCAGTTCATGGTGATCGCCGCGAACAGCAGCATCGCGACGATGCTGGCGGCGATCACGCGCAGCGTCTCCGCCAGGTCCTCCACGTTGATCAGCAGCAGCTGCGGGTTGAAGATCCAGATGAAGGGCAGGATCAGCGTGCGGGCGGCGTAGATGAACCCCTGGATGCCGGTCTGCAGCGAATCCTCGCCCGAGATCGCCGAGGCCGCGAAGGTCGCCAGCCCCACCGGCGGCGTGATGTCCGCCATGATCCCGTAATAGAAGACGAACATGTGCACCGCGATCAGCGGAATGATCAGGCCCGACTGCGCGCCCAGTTCCACCACCACCGGCGCCATCAGCGTGGCCACCAGCACGTAGTTGGCCGTGGTCGGCACGCCCAGGCCGATGACGAGGCAGGAGATCGCGACGAACAGCAGCATCAGGATCACGCTGCCCTGCGAGACCAGCTCAACGAACTCGGTCATGCGCAGGCCCAGGCCGGTGAGCGTGATGCCGCCGACCACGATGCCCGCCGTGGCGGTGGCGACGCCGATGCCGATCATGTTGCGCGCGCCGTTGTGGAAACCGTCGAGCACCGAGCGCCAGCTCTCCTGCCAGGCGTTGCCCATGGGCAGGCGGCGGAACAGCGCGATCAGCGGGTGCTGCGTGGCCATGAGCACCGCCAGCGAGGTGACGGCCCAGAAGGCCGCGAGCGCGGGCGACATCTCCTCCACCATCAGGCACCAGATCAGGATGCCGATGGGCATGATGAAGTGCAGGCCGGCGCGCACCGTGGGCCAGGTCTGCAGCGGTTTGGGGTTGTCGATGTCGATGTCGGTCGCCAGGTCCGGGCAGCTGGCCGCCTGCCACACGGCCACGAGGTAGAGCGCCAGCACCAGCGCACCCACGGCATACGGGGCCGCCGGGCCCAGCACGGCCTTGAAGCCGAGGATCAGGTAGTACAGCGCGCAGACCAGCACCACGGTACCGGTCACACCGAGTGCGTTGCGCATGACGCGGTCGCGCAACGGCGTGGGCGTGCGCTTGACGATGGGCTGCATGCCCAGCTTGAGCGCCTCCAGGTGCACGATGTAGAACAGGCCGATGTACGAGAGGATGGCCGGCAGGAAGGCGTGCTTGACGATGTCCGAGTACGGGATGCCCACGTACTCCACCATCAGGAAGGCCGCGGCGCCCATCACGGGCGGCATGATCTGGCCGTCCACCGAGGACATGGTTTCGATCGCGCCGGCCTTGACGCCGCCATAACCCGCCTTCTTCATGAGCGGGATGGTGAAGATGCCGCCGGAGACCACGTTCGCCACCGACGAACCCGAGATGGTGCCGTTGAGCGCCGACGACACCACCGCCACCTTGGCCGGGCCGCCGCGCAGGTGCCCCAGCGCCGCGAAGCTCACCTGCATCATGTAGTTGCCGCCGCCGCCCCGGTCGAGCAGCGCGCCGAACAGCACGTAGACGAAGATGGTGCCGGCCGACACCCCCAGCGCGATGCCGTACACGCCTTCGGTGGTGAGCCACATGTGCGAGATCAGGCGGTTGAGCGAGGCGCCCCGGTGGGCGATCACCTCGGGCAGCCAAGGGCCGAGCATGCAGTAGGCCAGGAAGATCACGGCCAGCACGGCCATGGGCCAGCCCACCGCGCGACGCGTGGCCTCCAGCAACAGCAGCAGGCCCACCACCGACACCGCCACATCCACCGTGGTGGGCGTGCCGGGCCGGGTGGCGAGCTCGGCATAGAAGAGCATCACGTAGGCACCGGCAAAGGCCGCCACGCCGGCCAGCAGCCAGTCCACCCACGGGACCCGGTTGCGCGGCGAGCGCTTGAACGCCGGCCAGGCGAGGAACGCCAGGAACAGCGCGAACGCGAGGTGGATGGCGCGCGCCTCGGTGTCGTTGAGGATGCCGATGCCGAATTCGAACGGCAGGGGCGAGGCGTACCAGTACTGGAACAGCGCCCAGAGCAGGCACACGGTGAACACCACACCGGCCGTCCACCCGGTGGGCTTGCGTCCGCCGGTGTCGCTGTCCGCCACAAGTTGCTGCAGGGCTTCGGGGGCTTTTTCGATGTCGGTGCTCATGGGCGCTCCGGGCCTGGACGGCGGTGGGGAGGGTCAAAAGAAACGGCGAAGCACCTTCGCCCTTCATGGCAAGGCGGGCCGCTCACGCGGCCCGGCGCGTCACCTCACTTGACCCAGCCCTTTTCCTTGTAGAACTTCAGCGCGCCTTCGTGCAGCGGCGCGCTCAGGCCGTCCTTGACCATGCCCTCGGGCGTCAGGTTCGGCCAGCGCGGGGTGCAGCTTCTTGAACTCGTCGAAGTTGTCGAACACCGCCTTGACCACCTGGTACACGGTCTCGGGCGAGGTCTTGCTCGAGGCCACCACGGTGGCGGACACGCCATAGGTCTGGGTAGGCTGCGGGTTGTTCGGGTAGAGGCCACCGGGCAGCGTGACCTTGGCGTAATACGGCTTCTCGGCCACCAGCTTGTCCACGGCCGGGCCGGTGATGGACACCAGCTTGGCACCGCACGAGGTGGTGGGATCCTGGATGTTGGCGCTCGGGTGGCCCACGGCGTAATAGAAGCCGTCGATCTTGCCGTCGCACAGCGCCGGGCCGTGTTCGTCGGCCTTGAGTTCGGAGGCCAGCGAGAAGTCGCTCAGCTTCCAGCCCATGCCGGCCAGCAGCTCTTCCATGGAGGAGCGCGTGCCCGAGCCCGGGTTGCCGACGTTGAAGCGCTTGCCCTTGAAGTCCTCGAACTTGGTGATGTTGGCTTCCTTGCGGGCCACCACCGTGAAGGGCTCGGGGTGCACGGCGAACACCGCTCGCAGGTCGCCGTAGGCGCCCGCGTCCTTGAACTGGCCCACGCCCTTGAGCGCATTGAACTGCACGTCGGACTGGGTGAAGCCCAGGTCCAACTCACCGGCCTTGATGGTGTTGACGTTGAACACCGAGCCGCCGGTGGACTCCACCGAGCAGCGGATGCCATGCTTGGCGCGGTCCTTGTTCACCAGCCGGCAGATCGCGCCGCCCGCCGCGTAATACACCCCCGTCACGCCGCCGGTGCCGATGGTCATGAACTTCTGCTGCGCCTGGGCCGGTGCCATGGGCGTCATCAGGGCGGCTGCGGCGGCCAGGGTGCTCAGGCTGAGGGGGATCTTTTTCATGCGGATGGCTCCTGAAGGTTTCGACGGGGTGGAACAAACTGGGTGCGGGCACGAAGGCTTTTCACGAGCAAGCAAGCTTCGTGCAGACCCGCTGCGACGGCGACGGGGTTTTCCCCCATCAGGCGGCCACCGCGCGGTCGATGGCGCCGGCGAGCCGCGCCACGATCTGCTCGAGCTCGGCGGGCGTGCTGATGAAGGGCGGCGCGAGCAACACGTGGTCGCCGCAGCGCCCATCCACCGTGCCCCCCATCGGGTAGACCATCAGGCCGCCGGCCATGGCCTCGCTCTTGATGCGGGCGTGCAGCTTGCGCGCGGGATCGAACCACTGCCGGCTGCCGCGGTCGGCCACCAGCTCGAGCCCCCAGAACAGCCCGCGCCCCCGGATGTCGCCCACGCGCGGGTGCTCACCGAAGGCCTGTTGCAACAGCGCGTGCAGCAATTGCCCGCGCTCGCGCACCTGCGCCAGCAGGCCATCGCGCTGGATCACGCGCTGCACCGCGAGCGCGGCCGCGCAGGCGATCGCATGGCCCAGGTAGGTGTGGCCGTGCTGGAACAGGCCGCTGCCCTGCCGGAAGGCGTCCACCACCCTGCCCTGCGCCAGCACCGCGCCGATGGGCTGGTAGCCACCGCCCAGGCCCTTCGCCACCGTCATCAGATCCGGCACTACACCCTCCTGCTCGCAGGCATGCAGGGTGCCGGTGCGCCCCATGCCGCACATCACCTCGTCCAGGATCAGCAGGATGCCGTGGCGGTCGCACAGCTCGCGCACGCCCTTGAAGTAGCCGGGCACGGCGGTGAGCACACCCGCCGTGGCGCCGCCCACCGTCTCGGCCACGAAGGCCATCACGTTCTCGCCACCCAGGCGGTCGATGGCCTCGGACAGCTCGGCCACCAGCCGCTGGCCGTACTGCTCGGCGGTTTCGTCGGCCCGGCGGTCGCGGTACTCGTAGCACGGCGAGACGTGCGTCACGTCGATCAGCAGCGGCTTGAACTGCTCGCGCCGCCAGGCGTTGCCGCCCACGGCCAGCGCTCCCAGCGTGTTGCCGTGGTAACTCTGGTGGCGGGCGATGAAGTGCCGCCGCTGCGGCTGGCCGATCTCCACGAAATACTGGCGCGCCATCTTCAGCGCGGCCTCCACCGCCTCGGAACCGCCGCTCACGAAATACACGTGGCTCATGCCCGCCGGCGCCGAATCGATCAGCACGTTCGCCAGTTCCTCGGCCACCTCGGTGGTGAAGAAACTGGTGTGCGCGTAGGCCAGCTGGTCGATCTGCGCGTGCATCGCGGCCAGCACATCCGGGTGCCCATGGCCCAGGCAGGACACGGCCGCGCCGCCCGAGGCGTCGAGGTAGGTCTTGCCGGCCTGGTCGGTCAGGGTGATGCCCTGGCCGCTCACGGCAAAGGGCATGGGGCGGTGCAACTGGCGGTGGAAGACGCGGGTGGAACTCATGCAGGAAGGACGGGGTGGGGACAGCAATTCAGGCGCAGTGTAGGCAGCGTCGGCGCCCTGGGAAAAATGCCTTTTTCACCCCGTTCCATGCCTTTCGGTTATGGCCTGTCCATGAGTTCGCGGCATGGGCCTTGTCGCGATTGGCATTTTTCGCTCTGGCGCGGCTTGCCTACAGTTCGCCCCATGAACGCTTCCTCCCAACGGCGCCCCCACGTGTGCGTGCTCGGTGCCGGCATCGTCGGGCTGGCGGCGGCCTGGCAGTTGCGGCGCGAGGGCTTCGAGGTCACCGTGGTCGACCGGGCGCAGGCCGGCACCGGCGCGAGCGCGGCCAACGGCGCGCAGCTGAGCTACGCCTACGTGCAACCGCTGGCCGACCCGGGCATCTGGCGCCAGTTGCCCAAGCTGCTGTTCGCGGCCGATTCACCGCTGAAGCTGCGCCTGCAGCCCGACCCGCACCAATGGGCCTGGGGCCTGCAGTTCCTGGCCGCCTGCCGCGCTGGCGTGTCTCGGCGCACCACGGCCAGCCTGCTGGCCCTGGCGGCCGAGAGCCGCGCCGGCTTCGAACGCCTGATGGCCGAGGAACGCATCGCCTGCGACTTCTCCGCCACCGGCAAGCTGGTGCTGTGCGCCGACGAGGCCAGCTTCGCCGCCGCGCGCCGCCAGATGGCCTTGCAGCGCGAACTCGGCAGCCCAACGCAGCACGCGCTCTCGCCCGCCGAATGCGTGGCGATCGAACCCGCGCTGGCGGGCTACGCGCCGCGCTTCGCGGGCGCCATCCACACACCCAGCGAGTGCGCGGCCGACTGCCACCAGGTCTGCCTGGAGCTGCTGCGCCTGTTGCTCGCGCAGGGCGTGCGCTTCGCGTTCGACACGCCGGTCACCCGGCTCACCCGCTCGGCCGATCGCATCGTGGCGGCCGACACCCCGCGCGGCCCGATCGAGGCCGACGCCTTCGTGGTCGCGCTCGGCACCGCCTCGCACCCGCTGGCGCGCACGCTGGGCCTGCGCGTGCCGGTATACCCGCTCAAGGGCTACAGCCTCACGCTGGACGTGAGCGAGGCACCTGGCGCGGCGCCGCGTGTGAACGTGACCGATGCCGCGCGCAAGGTGGTGTTCGCGCGCCTGGGTTCGCGCCTGCGCGTGGCCGGCATGGCCGAACTGGTGGGTGAGAACACGCACATCCCCGTCGACCGCATCGACTCGCTGGTGGCCAGCGCCCAGGCCCTGTTCCCCGACGCGCGCTGCAGCGACGATCTGCGGCCCTGGGCCGGCCTGCGACCGGCCACGCCCACCGGCCTGCCGGTGCTGGGGCGGCTGCGCGGCGGGCCCGACAACCTGTGGTTCAACACCGGACACGGTGCCCTGGGCTTCACCCTGGCCTTCGGCAGCGCGCAGCGGCTCGCGGCGCAACTGCGCCAGAGCGGCCTCTGAAACTCAGCCCGCCGTCTCCAGCAGCGCCTGTTGCATGCAGCGCGTGAAGGCGCGCGTGGTCAGCGAATTCGGCCGCGCGGTGGGCCGCAGCATGCGCACCGTGGTGGGCACGGTGGGTTCGAGCTTGAGCACGTCGACCTTGGTGAGATCGGCCGAGGCGGCGGTGCAGCTCTCCACCATCGCCACGCCCACGCCGTGGTGCGCGAGCGCCAGCGCCACGTGGTAGGTCTGCACGGTCATCACTTCCTTGAGCCCGGCGCCGCTGTCGCGCACGGTGTGGGCCAGCAGCAGGCCCAGCGGGTCCTGGCCGTCGAGGGCGATCACGGGCAGCCTGGAGAGTTGCGTCAGCGTGATGGTGCCGGCCTTGACCTGGCGCGCGGTCAGCAGGCCCTTGGGCACCACGCACACGACGTGGCGGTCGGCCAGTTGTTCCTGCACGAGCGCGGGGTGCGACACGGCGCTGAAGACGTAGCCCACGTCGGCTTCCTGCAGCACGAGGGAGGAGATGATCTGGGGCGAATGCAGCGCTTCGTGGTGCACGCGCACGGAGGGGTGTTTTTCGCGGAACAGGCGCATGGCGCGCGGGAAGACTTCGTAGCTCAGGGCGAGCACGGTGAGCACGCGCAGCTCGCCTTTGCCGCGGCCGGCCTTGAGGCTGGCGGAGAGGCGTTGCACTTCGTCGAGCTGGGCGAACAGGCGTTCGATGTGGGGGTACAGGGTTTGCGCTTCGGCGGTGGGCCGCAGGCGCCCGCCGACGCGCTGGAACAGCTGGAAACCGAGCTGGATCTCGGCGTGCTGCAGCGTGCGGCTCACGGCGGGTTGCGTGACGTTGATCATGCGGGCGGCGGCGCTCACGCTGCCGGTGAGCATCACCGCGTTGAAAACTTCGATGTGTCTTAGGCGCATGCGGCCTATTGTTGTCGATGTTTTTCTCCGGCTGGAGCGGTCATCGGCGAGGGCGGGTTGAGGGCTCCGCTCATGTCCCCCGGGTCGGCTTCGCCGCCCCTCCTCCTTTACTTCGCTGCGCCCTCACCCCGCCCTCGCCGATGACCTATGGGCATGCGAAGCGTTGGTGTGCCATGACCTCTTGTAGCCCGGAGGTGGGTGGCGTTCTGCGCAGCGGGGTAAAGGAGGAGGCGGCACCAGCCGCCGGGGGACACCCGCGGAGCAGAGCGCCGCCCGCCTCCGAGCCCGCGAGGTCTCAGAGAGAGAGAAACGAAACTCAGACAGGCCGTCGAACCCGGAACCAGGCCGCGTACATCGCCGGCAAAGCCAGCAAGGTCAGCACCGTCGCCACAATCAGCCCCCCCATGATCGCGACAGCCATCGGTCCCCAGAACACACTGCGAGACAGCGGAATCATCGCCAGCACCGCCGCCGCCGCCGTCAACACGATGGGCCGCATCCGCCGAACAGCCGCTTCCACGATCGCGTCCCAGGCCGGCACACCGCGCGCCCTATCCTGCTCGATCTGATCGATCAGGATCACCGAGTTGCGCTGGATCATCCCCATCAAGGCAATCACCCCCAGCAAAGCCACGAAACCAAACGGCCGGTTCAGCAACAGCAAAGCCCCCGCCACCCCCGCCATGCCCAACGGCCCGGTCAGGAACACCAGCATCGACCGGCTGAAACTCTGCAACTGCAGCATCAGCAACGTGAACACGATGAACAACATCAAAGGCACGCCCACCACGATCGAAGCCGAGCCCTTGCTGCTCTCCTCCACCGCGCCCGCCACCTCGATGTGGTACGCGCTCAGACCCCGCGCGGCCCAGCCGTCGCTGATCGCCTTGAGCTTCGGCTGCAGCTCGGCCGTCACCGTCGCGCCCTGCAAGCCCTCGACCACGTCACCCTGCACCGTGATCGCATAGTCGCGGTTCTCGCGCCACAACACACCCGGCTCCCAGTCGAACACCGGCTTGGCGATCTGCAACAGCGGAATCGCCTGGCCACTCGCCGTGGGCAGATACGCATTGGCCAGGCTGGTGATCGCGTCGCGCTCGTCCAGCGGCTGGCGAAGCACGATGTCGATCAGCTTGTCGCCCTCGCGGTACTGGCCCACCGTGGTGCCCGAAAGCAAGGTGCGCGAGGCCTGCGCGATCGACTGGCTCGACACGCCCAGCGCGCGCGCCTTGGCCTGGTCCACCTCCAGCCGCAGCTTCTTCACCGACTCGTTCCAGTTGTCGTTCACGCCGCGCATGTTCGGGTTCTCGCGCATCGCCTGCTTCACCTCGTCGGCCAGGCCGCGCAGCACCTGCGGGTCGGTGCCCACCACGCGGAACTGCACCGGGTACGGCACGGGCGGGCCGTTGGGCAGCAGCTTCACGCGGCCGCGCACCTCGGGGAATTCGGTCGCCAGCAAGGCCGGCAAGGCCTTGCGCAGGTGCTCGCGCGTCTTCAGGTCCTGGGGCAGCACGATCATCTGCGACACGTTGGTCTGCGGGAAGATCTGGTCCAGCGGCAGGTAGAAGCGTGGCACGCCCGAGCCCACCCAGGTGGTCACGCTGCGCACGCCCTCTTCCTTGGCGAACCGGCCTTCCACGCGGCGCGTCACCTCGTCCATGGCGGGCATGCTGCTGCCCTCGGGCAGCCAGATGTCCACCAGGATCTCGGGCCGGCTCGAATCGGGGAAGAACTGCTGCTGCACCGAGCCCATGCCGACGATGCCGAGCACGAAGGTCAGGATGGTCGCGCCAATGGTCAGCCAGCGGTGCTGCACGCACCAGTCCACCACGGCGCGGAAACGCACGTAGAACGGTCCGTCGAAGACCTCGTGCGGCTCGCCCTCGGCGTGCGGCTTCACCTTGAGCAGCACCACGCCCAGGTAGGGCACGAACAGCACCGCCACCACCCAGGAGATCACCAGCGCCAGCACCGTCACCGCGAAGATCGCGAAGGTGTACTCACCGGTGGTGGAATTGGCCAGGCCGATCGGCAGAAAGCCCGCGGCCGTGATCAGCGTGCCCGTCAGCATGGGCATGGCCGTGGCGTCCCAGGTGAAGGTGGCCGCGCGCATCATGTCGTAGCCCTCTTCGAGCTTTCGCACCATCATCTCCACCGCGATGATGGCGTCGTCCACCAGCAGGCCCAGCGCGATGATGAGCGAGCCCAGCGAAATCTTGTGCAGGCCGATGCCCCAGTAGTTCATGGCCAGGAAGGTGATGGCCAGCACCAGCGGGATGGTGATGAACACCACCAGGCCGGGCCGCATGTCCAGCACGTAGCGCTTGAGCCCCCGGCCGCCCGGGCGCCGGTGCAGGCCCAGCGCCAGGAAACTCACCGCGAGCACGATCACCACCGCCTCGATCAGCACCTTCACGAACTCGTTGACCGAATTGGTCACCGCGCTGGGCTGGTCCTGCACCTGGGCCAGCGTCATGCCCGCGGGCAGCGTGGCCTCGATGCCGGCCACGGTGGTCTTGAGCGCCCTGCCCAGGGCGATGATGTCGCCACCCTTGGCCATGGAGATGCCCAGCGCGATGCTGTCCTGCCCTTCGTGGCGCACCAGCACCTGCGGCGGGTCCACGTAACCCAGGCCGATCTTGGCGATGTCGCCCAGGCGGATCTGCGTGCCGTTGGCCGCGCGGATCGGCATGGCGCGCAACTGCTCCACCGAGTTGAAGGCACCGGCCACGCGCACCTGCACCACGTCCTGCGGCGTCTGCACCGTGCCGGCCGATTCCACCGCGTTCTGCTGCCCCAGCGCGTCCAGCACCTGCTGCAGGTTCAGGCCCAGCGTGGCCAGGCGCTTCTGCGAGATCTCGATGTAGAGCTTCTCGTCCTGCACGCCGAACAGCTCGACCTTGCTCACGTCTTTCACGCGCAGCAGGCGCTGGCGCACGTCGTCGGCCACCTGCTTCTTGTCGGCCGGCGAAAAACCTTCGCCCTGCAGCGCGTAGATCACGCCGTACACGTCGCCGAATTCGTCGTTGAAGAACGGGCCCACCACACCCTGTGGCAAGGTGGCGCGCATGTCGCCCACCTTCTTGCGCGCCGTGTACCAGATCTGCGGCACCTCCTGCGGCGGCGAGGAGTCCTTGAGCTGGAAGATGATCAGCGTCTCGCCCGGCTTGGAGTAGCTGCGGATCTTGTCCGCGTAGGGCACTTCCTGCAGCGTCTTCTCGATGCGGTCGGCAACTTGCTCGGCGACCTGCTCGGCGGTGGCGCCAGGCCAGTAGGCGCGCACCACCATGGCGCGGAAGGTGAACGGCGGGTCCTCGTCCTGGCCGAGCTGGAAGTAGGCCGCCACGCCCAGCACCATCAGCACGATCATCAGGTAGCGGGTGAAGGCCTGGTGGTCCAGCGCCCATTGCGACAGGTTGAAGCGCGAGACCCAGGAGCCGGCGGGTTCGCCGGCGTTGTTCGTCGTCGGTGAGGCGTCGTTCATGCCGGGCCTCACTGCGTGGCGGCGGCGGTGAAACGCGTGACCTTCTGCCCCGGCGAGAGCACATGCACCCCGGTGCGCACCACTTCCTCACCGGGCTTGAGCCCGGCCACGATGACCATCTCGTTGCCATCGGCGCCAGCCACTTGCACCGGGCGCGGCTGCACCGTGCTGGCGGCGGCGTCGAACACCCACACGGCCGAGCCCTGGCGGTCGCCCTGGTCGGAACGCGCCAACGCGCTGGTGGGCAGCTTGATCACGGCGGGCGCGTCGCTCGCGCCGCCCAGCGTCACATAGGCCGTGGCGCCCAGCGGCACGGCCGCTCCATCGGGCAGCGAGAGCTTGACCTGGTAGGTGCGCGTTGCGCACGTCGGCACTGGCCGCCACTTCGCGCACCGTCGCCTCCAGCGGCGCCGCGGCACCGGGGGCCGCGCCCGCGCCGGCCCACAGCCGCACCTGCGCCGTGGCACCGGGCCGCATCTGGGCCACCCGGTCTTCGGGCACGGCAATGACCACGTCGCGCGCGCCATCGCGCGCCACCCGCACCACCGGCGTGCCGGCGGCCACCACCTGCCCCACTTCGGCGTCCACCGACAGCACCACACCCGCGCCATCGGCCAGCAGGCGCGCGTAGCCGGCCTGGTTGCCCTGCACCGCGCCCTGGGCCTTGGCCTGGCGCAGCGTGGCCTCGGCCGACTGCAGCGTGGCCTGGCGGCGCTCGATCTCGGCGCCGCTCACGAAGCCCTGGGCCTGCAGGTCCTGGTAACGCTTGAGGTCGGCGGCGGCGAGGTCGCGCTGGGTCTGCGCGGCGCTCACCTGGGCCTGCGCGGCCTGGCTGGAGAGCGCGAGGTCCTGCGCGTCCAGTTGCGCCAGCAACTGGCCCGGCTTCACCCGCTGCCCCACCTCGGCCGGGCGCTGCACCAGCTTGCCCCCCACCCGGAAGCCCAGGCGCGACTCGGTGCGCGCCCTGACCTCACCGGCGTACTCGCTGCGCGCCACCACATTGCCCGTGCCCACGGTGAGCAGCTTGACCGAGCGGATCGGCTCCTGCGGCGCGGGCGGGCGGGAGCAGGCGGACAGCACCAGGGCGGCGGTCACGATCAGGACAAAATGCGGTGTTTTCATGGTGTTGCAGGCGGGTGCGGGGGTGGAAACACAGAGAGCGTGAAAGAGCGCTCATGGCGCCCTACACTAATGACTGACCGGTTAGTAATCAAAATTGTAGATCAAATCCATGAACCTTCTTCATGACAAAAACGTCATCCAACGGGGCTGACGCGACGCCGCTGGGCTCGGGTGTCGGGCACTACGAGAACTTCCCCGTCGCCTCCTGGCTGTGCCCGCCGGCGCTGCGTCCGGCCGTGGGCGCCATCTACCACTTCGCCCGCACGGCCGACGACATTGCCGACGAAGGCGATGCCCAAGCGGCGCAGCGCCTGGCCGACCTGGCCGCCTACCGCGCCGAACTGCACCGCTGCCTGCAACCCACCTCGCGCTCCACGCTGGACATGCCCGAAGCGCGCTGGCCCGGCATCTTCCGCGCGCTGGGCAAGGCCGCGCGCCGCCATGCCCTGCCCGCCCCGTGCCTGCACGACCTGCTCAGCGCCTTCGAGCAAGACGTGCGCCACACCGCGAGCGGTCACCGCTACGCCGACACCCCCGAGCTGCTGGCCTACTGCCGGCTGTCGGCCAACCCGGTGGGCCGCCTGCTGCTGCACCTGTATGGGGTGCGCGACGAGGCTTCGCTGCGCCAGAGCGACCAGATCTGCAGCGCCTTGCAACTCATCAACTTCTGGCAGGACATCAGCGTGGACCTGCCGCGCGGGCGCTGCTACCTGCCGGCCGACACCTTGCGGCGCCAGGGCGTGGCCGTGGCCGACTTCGAATCGAACCATGGCAGCAAGGAACAGGCCATGCAGGCCGTGGTGGCCGAGCTCTGCGCCTACGCGCGTGGCCTCATGCAGCAGGGCGCGCCCCTGGTGCACCGCGTGCCGGGCCGCGCCGGCTGGGAGCTGCGCCTGGTGGTGCAAGGCGGCCTGCGCATCCTCGACGGCATTGCCGCCCAGCACCACCGCAGCTGGCAGACCCGCGTGACGCTGCACAAGAGCGACCTGCCCCGGCTGGCCTGGCGAGCGCTCTGGATGTAGGCCTGTTCAGGCGCTTTTCAGGCGCTGCGGCCCACGGGCGGCGCGTCCTCGGGCCGCCCGTGGGCCTCGTCGGGGGCGTCCGGCGCCACCGTCAAGGGCAGGAACACATGGAAACTGGCCCCCTGGTCGGGGCAGGCGTCGGCCCAGATGCGCCCGCCGTGGTACTCCACGATGCGGCGCACCAGCGCCAGCCCGATGCCCGCGCCCTCGAAGCGCGGGTCGCTGTGCAGGCGCTGGAACATGCCGAACAGCCGCTCCGCCTGCCCCGGCTCGAAACCCACGCCGTTGTCGCTTACGTGGAACTCGGTGCCATCGGGCAGCGCGCGCCAGCCCACCTCGATCTCGATCACCTCGCGGTGGGACGCGTACTTCACCGCGTTGTCCAGCAGGTTGACCCACACCTCGCGCAGCAGCACCGGGTCGCCCTGCACCGTGGGCAGGCCGGGCTGGATGCGCCAGCGCAGTTTCTTCATGCCGGCGTCGATCGCCAGCGCCGCCACGGTCTCGTCCACCAGCGCGGCCATGTCGACCGTCCCCACTTTCATGCCCTTGCGACCCAGGCGCGCGAACGACAGCATGCCGTCGATGAGGTGCCTCATCTGCACCGCGGCGCGGATGATCTTGTCGCAGTACGGCAGGCCGCCCTGCACGTCGCCCGCGCTCACCTCTTCCTTGAGCAGCTCGGCGAACCCGGCGATGTGGCGCAGCGGCGTGCGCAGGTCGTGCGAAAGCGCGTACGAGAACTCCTCCAGCGAGCCGTAGGCCTCCTCCAGCTGGCGCGTGCGCATCAGCACCTGCTGGTTCAGGTCTTCGTTGCGGCGGTGGCGCTGCTCGATCAGGTTCTTGTACAGCGTGACGTCCTGCACCGAGAACGTGAGCGGCAGCTCGACCGCGTTCGACCCCACGTGCGGCACGCCCCGGCAGCGCACCCAGCGGCAGGCGCCGGTGGCGGTGACCACGCGGAACTCCACGTCGATCTCGTCGCCCGAACGCAGGGCCGCGTCCAGCGCGGCCTGCAGCATCGGCCGGTCCTGCTCGTGGGCGTGCGCCATGAACGCCTGCACGCCGCGCGCCTCCTCGTCGCGTTCGCAACCGAGGATGCGGTAGATCTCGGAGGTCCAGCGCGAGCGGCCGGTGTCCTCGTCGTGTTCGATGCGGCCCAGCCGCGCCAGCCGCTGCGCCAGCTCCAGCCGGTGCTGCAGGTCGGCGGTGAGCAGCTCGCGCTTCTTGCGCTCGGTGATGTCGGTCTGGATCGACACGTAGCTCGTCAGCCGGCCCGCCGCGTCCCGGATCGGCTCGATGTTGAGCGACACCCAGTACGGCTCGCCCGAGCGCTTGTAGTTCAGCAACTCGAAGTCCCGCACCGCCTGCCCCTGCCGCACCATCGCACCCAGGCGGGAGAGCGACAGGGCGCTGGTCTGCGGCCCGTGCAGCAGTTCGGCCGGGCGGCGGCCCACGCATTCGTCCAACCGCCAACCGGTGATGCGCGAATACGCGGCGTTGACCCAGGTGATGCGGCGCTCCTCGTCGGTCACCACCACCATGTTGGAGGTGTTCTCCACGATCATCTCCAGCATCTGGAAGCGCCGCATCACATCTTCGGCGGCGGGCATGGGCGTCGGGGACATGGTCTGCTCCTCAGGCAAAGATGCCCACCGCGCTCTTCATGCTCTGCGACTGGTGGTTCAGGGCGTTGGCCGCGGCGGCGCTCTGCTCCACCAGCGCCGCGTTCTGCTGTGTCATTTCGTCGAGCCGCCCCACGGCGGTGTTGAGCTGCTCCATCTCGCGGGTCTGCTGCACCGAGGCCGCGTTGACGGTGGTGATCAGCCGCGTGAGGTCGCTCACCTGCGCCACGATCTCGTTCATGCGCGCCCCCGTGGCCTCGACCTGGGTGGCGCCCTCGCGGATGCCGGCCAGGCTGCCGTCGATCAGTTCGCGGATCTCCCTGGCCGCGTTCGCGCTGCGCTGCGCCAGCGTGCGCACCTCGGTGGAGACCACCGCGAAACCCCGCCCCTGCTCGCCCGCGCGCGCGGCCTCCACGGCGGCGTTGAGCGCCAGGATGTTGGTCTGGAAGGCGATGCCGTCCACGATGTCCACGAACTCGGCGATGCGGTGGCTCGAGCGCGTGATCTGCTCCATGGTGCGCGCCATCGCCCGCATGGCCTCGCCGCCCGAACTCGCCACCTCGCTGGTCTGGCGCGCCAGCGTGGCCGCGTCCTGGGCCGCGCTCGCGTTCTGCCGCATGGTCGCCACCAGCTGCTCCATGGACGACGCGGTCTGCTGCAGGTTGGCGGCGGTCTGTTCGGTGCGGCTGCTCAGGTCGTCGTTGCCGTGGGCGATCTCGCCGCTGGCCGACCGAGACCCCGGTGGCCTGGGTCGACATGTCGGCCAGCAGCGAGCGCAGGTTCAGCGCCGACTGGTTCACGGTCAACAACAGCATGCCGATCTCGTCCACCCGGTTCAGGCTGGCCAGCCCGCCAGCGTGCCCGCTGGCCACGCGCTGGGCCTGCCGCAGCACCAGCTTGAGCGGCGCGGCCAGTTGCCGCTGCAACCACAGCGCGCTCCCCGCCAGCAGCAGCACCAGCAGGCCCACGGTCCACGCGGCGCGCCCGGCCGGCAGGCCCGAGAACGCCAGGGCGGCGGCCATGCCCAGGCCGGGCAGCAGCAGCGCCAGGCGGATGCGCCCGCTCACGCCCAGCCAGCCGTTCCAGGACAGCCAGGCCAGCGGGCCGCTGCGCACCACCAGCCCGCGAAAGAAGCGCCAGCCCTGCGCCCGGCCTTCGCGAAAGCGCCGGTACAGCGCCTCGGCGCCCTGCACCTCCTCGCGGCCCGGCTTGGTGCGCACCGAGAGGTAACCCGTGAGCACGCCGTTGCGCATCACCGGCGCGGCGTTGGCGCGCACCCAGTAGTGGTCGCCGTTCTTGCGCCGGTTCTTCACCAGGGCCGACCAGGGCATGCCCTGGCGCAGCGTGGCCCACATGTCGGCAAAGGCCTGGGCCGGCATGTCGGGGTGGCGCACCAGGTTGTGGGGCTGGCCGATGAGCTCTTCGGCGGTGAAGCCGCTGACCTCCACGAACGCCGCGTTGGCATGAACGATGTGGCTCTGCGTGTCCGTGGTCGACAGCAGGGTGCTGCGTTCATCGAACTCGTATTCCTGCTGCGTCACGGGCTGGTTGTTTCGCATGGGCAAGTGTCTCGCTCTCAATGAGGTGGGGGTCTCGCACCACGGTCCGCAGAGGACCGCATGTGACCCCATTTCGGCACACAAGCGCCTTGAGGCATCTCAAAAAACGCAGCAGAAAACCGGGAATCTGCAACGGATGTGACGCAGCACGCGTTTCCAGGCCCCTGTTTCGCGTCTACTGGGGAGGAACCCTTGTTTAAATCCCGGGGCCCCTATGAAACAGCCGACCGCGCCCACCGATGCCACGCCTGTCCCGCCGCCCCGCTGCCGGACGCGTTGCGGCCATTGCGCCACGCTGCAGGTCTGCCTCATGGGCGGTCTGCCGGACGCCTCGCGCGAGCTGCTGGCCTCGTGCATCGAGGAATCGGCCTTCGGCAAGGGCGATGCGCTCCAGCTCGAAGGCGTGGTGGCGCAGCGCATCTCCATCATCAAGATCGGCGCCGTGATCGCCGACCCGACAGGGCGAGGACGGGCAGCCGCACCCGGTGGCCCTGCTCGGCCGGGGCAAGACCCTCGGGGGCTACGCGGTCTATGGGCACCAGGAGCAGATCGGCGCCCAGGCCCTCTCCACCGGGCGGGTCTGCAGCGTGGACGTGCCCGACTTCTACCGCCTGGGCGTGGTGGACCGCCAGTTCCACGCCTGCATCCAGGCGCACATCGTGGACGCGCACGGCCAGCTGGCCGACTGGTCGCGCGTCATGCGCATCAAGGGCTTGCAGCAGAAACTGCTCGCCACGCTGCAGCTGTACGCGCGCGAGCAGCGCAGTCAGGCGATCCGCCTGCCCAGCCACGTGGCGCTGGCCGCCCTGCTCTCCACCACGCGCGAGACCATCGCGCGTTCGCTGCGCCAGCTGGAGGCGGCCGGCCACATCCTGCGGCACGACCGCTGGCACTGCGAAGTGGTCAGGCCGCGCGGCACCGGAGAGGCCACGGCCAGCCCCTGACCCCGCGCCGCCTCAGGGCTCGCCGATGTCCTCGTTCCAGAGCCCGGGCTCGGCGGCGATGAAGTCCCGCATCAGGTGCACGCAGCTCGGTTCCTGCAGCACCTGCACCTCCACGCCCCGGCCGCGCAGCCAGTCTTCCTCGCCCAGGAAGGTCTGGTTCTCGCCCACCACCACCTTCGGGATGCCGTAGAGCGCGATCGCGCCGCTGCACATCGGGCACGGCGAGAGCGTGGTGTAGATCACCGATTCCTGGTAGACCCGCGCGGGCTGCCGGCCTGCGTTTTCCAGCGCGTCCATCTCGCCGTGCAGGATGGCGCTGCCCTGCTGCACCCGCCGGTTGTGGCCGCGTCCGATGATGCGGCCCTGGTGCACGAGCACCGAGCCGATCGGGATGCCCCCTTCCTCGCGGCCCAGCCGGGCTTCGTCGATGGCGGCTTGCATGAACGGGTCCATGGGGTTTCCTTTCAAAAAAATCGTGTTCAGCCACGGCCCGGTGGCGGGCTGGGCGTGCTGGGCGTCTCCATTTCGGCCGCGCCACCCTCCACCGGCGGCGGTCCGTTGACCACGGGGCCCGATGCCGCCGGCTCGGGCGGGTCGAGCTCGGCCCGGTGGCGCGGCAGATAGCCCGGGTACTCGCGCTGGATGAAGTCGATCAGGTGCTCGCGCACATGGCAGCGCAGGTCCCACGCCGCGGGGGCCGAGGCGGCCGTGACGAGGCAGCGCAGCTGCATCGCCTTCTCGCCCGCTTCGGTCACCTGCAGCAGCGCGAAGCGCCTGTCCCAGTGGGGCGACTTCTCGCAGGCCGCCTGCAAGGCCTCGCGCAGAGGCGCCAGCGGCATGCGGTAGTCCACCCAGAGAAACACCGTGCCGATGAGCTCCGAGGTGCGGCGCGTCCAGTTCTGGAACGGTTTTTCGATCCAGTACTGCAGCGGCACCACCAGGCGCCGCTGATCCCAGATGCGCACCACCACGTAGGTGCCGGTGATCTCCTCGATCACGCCCCACTCGTTCTCCACGATCACCACGTCGTCGATGCGGATCGGCTGGCTCAGGCCGATCTGCAGGCCCGCGATCAGGTTGCCCAGCACCGGCCGCGCCGCGAAACCCGCCACGATGCCCACCACGCCCGCCGAAGCCAGCAGGCTGGTGCCGATCTGGCGCACGGCCGGGAAGGTCATGAGCATCAGCGACACGCCGATCAGCACCACCAGCCCCTGCACGGTGCGCGAGAGCACCATGGTCTGGGTCTGGATGCGGCGCGCCGAGAGGTTGTCCGACACCGCCAGCGGGTTGGCCTCGTTCACGCCCCGCGCCACGCCCTGCACCACGCGCGCCAGCAGCCAGGTGAACACGCCGATGAGCAGCAGCGTGAGCAGGCGATCCACCCCCGGCAGGCCTTCAGGGCCCTGCTGCCAGGCCAGATTGAGGGCCAGCAGCTGCAGCGCCAGGTGCGCCGGCGCCTCGATGGCGCGCCCCACGCTGCGCCACCATGGGGGCGCGCTGCGCGGCGCGCCGCACCACGCGGCGGCCGACCCGGAACAGTAGCTCGGCCAGCAGGCACAGCGGCAGCACGAGCACCAGGGTGGGCAGCCAGGCGGCGAGAAACGGGGGGAAACCTTCGGGGAGCCAGTCAACCATGTTCATGGCCCATCGTAGCCAGAACCGCGCCCGGCGGAAAACCGCGCCGATCAGGTCGGTTCGGTCAACTCCTCCTGCGCCGCGCGCCGGCGCCGCCAGGTGGCCGGTGGCACGCCGTACTCGCGCCGGAACGCGCGGATGAACGCCGTGTCGGTCTGGTAGCCCACGTCCTCGGCGATGCGCGAGAGCGGTGCCTTGCTGCGGCACAGCAGGTTGGCCGCGAGCATCATGCGCCACTGGATCAGGTACTGCATGGGCGAGCTGCCCACCAGGTGCTGGAAGCGTTCGGCCAGCACCGAGCGCGAAGTGCCCGCCTCGCGCGCGAGTTCCTCCAGCGTCCAGGCGTGCGCCGGGCGCTGGTGCAGCGCGTTGAGCGCGGCGCCCACCACGCGGTCGCCCAGGCCCGCGAGCCAGCCGGTGCGGCCCGCGCTCTGCTCGTTGATGTAGAGCCGCAGCACCTCGATGAACAGCACCTCGGCCAGCTTGGACAACACGCCCGCACCGCCCGGCCGGGGCGAGCGCGCCTCGGCCAGCGCGTAGCGCACCGAGGCTTCCAGCCAGGTGCCCGCGTTCGATCCGCGCACGTTCACCCGCACCAGCGGCGGCAGCCCGGCCAGCAGCAGGCGGGCCAGCCCCGCGTCGCAGGCCAGATAGCCGCACAGCAGCCGGGTCGGCGCACCGCCCCCGCCGTACATCAGCTGCCGGGGCCGGCGCTGCAGCAACTCCTTCAACGGCGTGGCGGGCGCGGGCGTGAGGCCGGGGGCCGATCCCATGCGGTGCGCATCGCCCTGCGAGAACACGATCACATCCCCCGCACCCAGCCGCACCGGCGGCTGGTG
Organism: Hydrogenophaga sp. UC242_50; assembly: GCF_042697355.1. Classification (NCBI taxonomy): domain Bacteria; kingdom Pseudomonadati; phylum Pseudomonadota; class Betaproteobacteria; order Burkholderiales; family Comamonadaceae; genus Hydrogenophaga; species Hydrogenophaga sp. UC242_50. The sequence continues at coordinate 2,947,626 of NZ_CP170553.1, read as the reverse complement.
GTCCAGCTCCACGAAACACTCGCCCTCGGTGACCAGGTGAAAGATCACCACCCGTTCGGCGTCCGGCTCCAGCAGCGGCGCGGCCGCGTCGGCGCGCGGCGACTGGTAACACCAGGGCGCAGTGAAGCGGCCCTGGAGAAAGATGGCGCCCACCAGTTGCACCACGCGCAGGGTTTCGGACAGGGCGTCCATGCCTTCTCAGCCAGCATCGATGCGCAAGGCCAGCGGCGTCGCGGCCTGCAACGCGTTGGGAATCGGCGAGCGGCCCACCGCCGACTGCACCAGCGCGCGCAGGCGTTCGGGCGGCACGCCGTTCGCCTGCACGCGCACGGCCAACTGCACATCCCCTGGCCCGGCGTTCACCGCCTGCCCGTCGGCATCGCGCATGCCGAGCAGGCCGCGCGTGTCGGAGCGGCTGGTCGCTTTCACCTCCAGGCTGGTGAGTTCGACACCCTCGGCCGCCGCCGCCATCACGATGGAGGTGGTCGCGCAGGACGCCAGCCCCGCGCGGAACAGCCAGCCCGGCGTCACCAGATCGCCGGTGCCGCCGAGTTCGTTCGGCATGTCGGAAGGCACCTGCGTGCCGTTGGCGTGGCTGCGCCACCACGCGCGTGCCACCGGTCCAGCGCGCGGTGGCCGGGCCGTCCTCGTGCAAGCCGGTCTCGGGCCGGCGCTGCAGCACGGCTTGCACGCGCTGCAGGGCCTCTGCGATGTGTTGTTGCGTCACGGTGCACCTCCGAGCCGAGGCATTATGGGCGCCCTCCCCCCAGGCACCAAGGCAGCACGTCGGCTCATGCACCCGGGCCGGACGCTGGGACAGCATTTCCGGACGCGCGGTCAGCCGCGCCAGCGCCCCGGGCCAGATCCGGACGATCGGGCAGCCCTGAGCGCGCCTCGGGCAGGACACCGCACCCCCCTCGCGTTCCACTGCATGCCGGGCCATCGATCACCGCGGCCCGCACGCCAGCCACCCTTCAGCGAGACAAACACCATGAACGCACCGACCGACTTCCTTGCCCTGAAAACCCGCCAGCAGGCCGCCTGGGCCAGCGGCGACTACGCCGTCATCGGCACCACCCTGCAGCTCGTCGGCGAATCGCTCGCCGAGGCCTGCGACCTGCGCTGGGACGAGCGCGTGCTCGACGTGGCCGCCGGCAACGGCAACGCCACCCTGGCCGCGGCGCGCCGGGGCGCACGCGTCACCTCCACCGACTACGTGCCCACCCTGCTCGAACGCGGCGCCGAACGCGCGCAGGCCGAGCGGCTGGACGTGCAATTCCAGGTCGCCGACGTGGAAGAACTACCCTTCGACGATGCCAGCTTCGACGTGGTGCTCTCCACCTTCGGCGTGATGTTCGCGCCCGACCACGCCCGCAGCGCGGCCGAGATGGCGCGCGTCTGCCGCCCCGGCGGGCGCATCGGCCTGGCCAACTGGACGCCCGAAGGCTTCATCGGCCAGCTGTTCAAGACCCTGGGGCGCCAGCTGCCACCACCGGCCGGCGTGCAGCCGCCCTCGCTCTGGGGCACGGAGGCACATCTGCGCGAGCTCTTCGGGTCCACCGCCGCGAAGATCGACGCCACGCCCCGGCTGTTCAATTTCCGTTACCGCTCGGCCGCGCACTTCATCGACGTGTTCCGCACCTGGTACGGCCCGGTGCACAAGGCCTTCGCCGCGCTGCCACCCGACAAGGCCCAGGCGCTGGAGAGCGACCTCACCGAACTGCTCAACCGCCTCAACCGGGGCGGGCCCACCGCGCTGGTGGTGCCCAGCGAGTACCTCGAAATCGTCATCACCCGCCGCTGACGAAAGGGCCCACCATGGACGCGCGCCTTCAACGCCGCGTGCAGCGCTACGGCTGGGACCTGGCCGCGGACGACTACGAGGCGCTGTGGCAGGCCCAGTTGGCGCCCGCCCAGGCCCGCCTGCTGGAGCGCATGGCGCTGCAAACCGGTGAACACGTGCTCGATGTGGCCTGCGGCACCGGCCTGGTCACCCTGCGCGCCGCGCACAGCGTGGGGCCGCAGGGCCAGGCGATCGGGGTCGACCTCTCGGAACGCATGGTGCAGGCCGCCGAGCGCCGCGCGCGGGCCAGCGGGCAGCGCCACATGCGCTGGGAGCGCATGGACGCCGAACAGCTGGCGCTGGCCGATGCCAGCCTCGACGCCGCGCTGTGCGCCTTCGGACTCATGTACCTGCCCGAACCCGAGCAGGCCCTGAAAGAACTGGTGCGCGTGCTGCGCCCGGGGGGCCGCCTGGGATTGGCGGTGTGGGGCGAGCGAGCGCGCTGCGGCTGGTCGGCGCTGTTTCCCATCGTCGATGCCGAAGTGACCACCGAAGTCTGCCCGCTGTTCTTCCGCCTCGGCCAGGGCGACGCGCTGGCGCGGCTGTGCGGCCAGGCTGGCGCGACCGGGCTGCGGACCGAACGCCTGAACACCAGCCTTCACTACGCCAGCGGCGACGAAGCCTGCCGCGCCGCCTTCGCCGGCGGCCCGGTGGCACTCGCCTGGTCGCGCTTTGGCGACGAGGCGCGCGCGCGGGCCTGCGCCCGCTACCTCGACGCGCTCGCGCCCTGGCGCAGCGGCGCCGGCTACGCGGTGCCGGCCGAGTTCGTGCTCGTGACCGGCCACAAGCCCGAGCGAAGCTGAGGGAGGGCCGCGTCGTCTACAGTGGAAGCCGATCTTCCACTGGGACGAAAAGAATGCACACAAGAATCGTGATCGTGGGCGGCGGCGCGGGCGGCCTGGAACTGGCCTGCAAACTCGGGCGCAAGCTCGGCGCGGAGCAGGTCACCCTGGTCGACCAGCAGCTCTTCCACATCTGGAAACCCTCGCTGCACGAAGTCGCCGCCGGCACGCTGGACATCCACCAGGAAGGCCTGTCGTACGAAATGCTCGCGCACGACAACCGCTTCACCTTCTGCTTCGGCGCCATGACCGCGCTCGATGCCACCGGCAAGACCCTCACCGTGGCGCCCATCACCGACGAAACCGGCGATGAACTCATCCCCGAGCGCACCCTGCCCTTCGACCAGCTGGTGATCGCGGTCGGCAGCACGGCCAACCACTTCAACGTGCCCGGCGCGGCCGAACACACGCTCTCGCTCAACCGCCCGGCCGACGCCGAACACTTCCGCCTGCGCATGCTCAAGCTGCTCACCGCGGCCGAACTGCGCAAGAGCGCGGGCTCGCAAGCCCAGGTGCGCGTGGTCATCATCGGCGGCGGCGCCACCGGCGTGGAACTCGCGGCCGAGCTGCGCGAAGCCAGCGTGGTGCACTCGCGCTACGGCTTTCGCCGGCTCGACCCGCACCGCGACGTGCAGATCACCCTGCTCGAAGGCGCGGCCCGCATCCTCGCGCCGCTGCCCGAAAAGTGTCCACCGCCGCCGCGCAGCTGCTGCGCGAACGCCACGTCACCATCGAAACCAACTGCCGCGTCGCGCGCATCACGCCCGAGCAGGTGGAAGACGCCACCGGCCGCGTGTTCGCGGCCGACATCGTGGTCTGGGCCGCCGGCATCAAGGCCCCCGACGTGCTGGGCACGCTCGGCCTGCCCACCACCCGCGCCGGCCTGCTGGAGGTGGAAGGCAACCTGCTGGTGAAAGGCCAGACCGACCTCTACGCGCTGGGCGACTGCGCCGCCTGCCCCACGGCCGATGGCGGCTTCGTGCCCCCACGCGCGCAGGCCGCGCACCAGCAGGCCAGCTACCTCGTTGACGCGCTGCTGCGCCGCGCCAACGACCGGCCCGCGAGCACCCGGCCCTACGTCTACAAGGACCACGGCTCGCTGGTTTCGCTGGGCACGCAGACCTCGGTCGGCAACCTCATGGGCAACCTGTTCCGCTCCACCTGGTACGTGCAAGGCATGTTCGCCCGCATGATGTACGTGAGCCTGCACCTGATGCACCACCAGGCCGTGCTCGGCACACTGCGCACCGGCGTGCTGGCGGTGGCGCGTTTCCTGGTGAAGCGGGCGACACCGCTGGTGAAGCTGCATTGAGGCAGAGAAAGGACACCACCATGACCCAATACTGGCTGATGAAATCCGAGCCCGACGAGTGCTCGATCGACGACGCGCTCGCCGCCCCGAAAGCCACCGTGCCCTGGACCGGTGTGCGCAACTACCAGGCCCGCAACTTCATGCGCGACGGCATGCAGGTCGGCGATGGCGTGCTGTTCTACCACTCCAGCTGCCCCGAACCGGGCATCGTCGGCATCGCGCGCGTGGCCTCCACCACGCGGCCGGATCCCACGCAGTTCGACGCGAAGTCGCCCTATTTCGACGCCGCGTCGAAACCCGACGCGCCGCGCTGGCTGCTGCTGGACGTGCAGGCCCTGCGCAAGACGCGGCTGATCGGACTGCCCGAATTGCGCGACACGCCCGAACTGGCCGACATGGTGGTGCTCAAGCGCGGCAACCGGCTCTCGATCACACCGGTGAGCGTTGAGCACTGGAGGCTCATCACCGACCAGCTGGCCGGCGATCGAAAGTAGCGCCGCTCAACGAGCGGCTTCGCGCACCAGCCGGATGCCCACCAGCGTGTAGCGCGTCTGCACCGTGTTCCAGTTGCGGAACGCGCACCGCGTGTACAAGGGCCAGGTGTGCCAGGAGCCGCCCCGGCGCACTTTCACCACACCATCGGCCGGGCCCGTCGGGTCGTCCACGGGCGACTGCGCGTAGTAGTCGTCCCCGTGCCAGTCCGACACCCACTCCCACACATTGCCATGCATGTCGTGCAAGCCAAAGGCGTTCGCGGTGTAAGAGCCCACGGGCGCCGTGAACGCATGGCCATCGCGACCGGGCACCGCCCGATCGCGCCAGGCCGGCCAGTTCGCGGCAGCGTCTTCGTCGAACGTGTTGCCCACCCCGATCAGCCCCGCCGGGTCGTCGCCATGCTGGTAGCGGCCCGTGCCGCCGGCACGGCACGCGTACTCCCACTCGGCCTCCGTCGGCAGGCGGTAGGCGCGGCCCTCCTGCTGTGACAGCCAGCGGGCCAGCGCGACCGCGTCGTTCCAGGTGACGTTCACCACCGGGTGGTCTTCGCCCTGCGCGAAGCCGGGGTTCTGCCAGGAGTAGCGCGGGGACCGCCCCTCGAACGCATCGCGCCGGGGGCTGGTGGCGGGGTCGTAGGCCGGGTTGTAGCCATAGCCCCCGGTGCCGTCCGCGATCGATTCGGGCACATGGCCCGAGCGCCGCAGGAACGCCCGGAACTGACCCACCGTGATCTCGTGCCGGCTCATCTCGAAGGGCTTGGTGATGCGCACGCGGTGCACCGGGGCTTCGTCCGACAAGCCCTCGAAGCGGGACCGCTCCAAGGCGGATAGGCCGCCGCCAGCGCCTGCACCGATTCGTCGCTGCCCATCAGGAACTCGCCCGCCGGCACTCGAACGAACGAAATGCCGAGGGAATCGACGGTGGTGGTGCGCGGTGTGGCGCACGCCGCGAGAAGCGCCACCAGGGCCAGCGATGCCCAGGTGAACACAGCAGCGCCTCTGGGACCCATCGTCGTTTACGCGGTCAAGCGCGCGTACCCTCGAAATGCCAAGGCCTTCAAGGAATCCATGCGATGGCTCTGGCCCACCGCCATGGGCGAGGTCCCCCATTTCTTCCGCACCCGGTGGTTGAACCTCATCGCGTTGAGCTGCTTGAGCGTTCGGGTGTCGTTGAAGAAAATTGACAAGGTCACCGACACCTCGGGACCATTTTTCACGTGATGCCCGGCCAGGAAAGGGATATGAAGCGCGTCCCCCGGTGCGCAGTGGTACGACACCCCCAGGCCCTCGCAATCGGGCTTCCATTTGAGGGCGCCCACCTCGCGCTCCATGTGCGACTCGTACTCGGGCTGCGTGATGACGCGCTTGTCCAAGGGCGGAAAAACGGTGACCTCTTTCGAGCCCGCGATCTGCAGCAGGAAATTCGATGCCCGATCGAAATGGAAGGGCGTGATGCTGTGGGGCGACGAGAGAAAGATGTAGGAGCGGGGCTCGATGGGCACGCCATGGCCGCGCGCTTTCACGGTCCGGGCGATGTCCTTCACCAGGTCGTCGTGAAGCCCGCGGAAGGCGGGGTGGCTTTCCGGCTCCCGGATCATGATGTACGAGTTCGACGTCGGGAGGTTCTCGACGATCTTTTCGATCGGCAAGGCTTTGCGCCCCTCGGTGATGGCCGTCTCGAAGTCCTCGTCCTTGCTCATCTTGTGGCCCGAAAAATAGATGAGATCCTTGTTGATTTCGGGGATGGCGCGCTGGATGTTTTCCAGGTTCAACGCGGGGTGTTCGAACAGTTTCTGTTTGAACTGGAAGGACACCTTGTCGATCATGGAAGACATCTCCATGTCCGTGTCGAATACCTGGTACATCGAATCTCCTGTGGAACGCGGTCGGGCCGTGGCATTGTGCGGTGCCTTCGCCGCGCTTCCTGGATGGCCAGCGGCATATCAGGGCAAAAATCACGAAGGATGGAAAGACCGCGCCGGGCCAGCGTTGCTGCTTCTCCTACATGGCTCGGCGCGCTTTTCCTACGGAGGGCATGCAGCCGCAGGGCGAAGATGAAGTTTCTCGAAACCCTCAGGAGATTAAAACCATGTACATCAAGACACTCACCGCCATCACCCTGTGCGCCGCCTCTGCCATCGCATCGGCCCAGGCCATGACCAAGGCCGAATACGACGCGGCTAAAGACCGCGTCGAGATGAACTACAAGACCGCCAAGAAGTCCTGCGATGCCCTCAAGGACAACGCCAAGGACATTTGCGAAGTCGAAGCCAAGGGCAAGGAAAAGGTCGAGAAGGCCGAGCTGGAGCACAAGTACAAGGCCACGCTGGGCAACGCCCGCAAGCTCGAGGAAGTCAAGGCGGACACCACCTACGACCTCGCCAAGGAAAAATGCGAAGACCAGGCCGGTGACGCCCAGAAGGTGTGCAAGGCGGACGCCAAGGCGGTTCACGACCGTGCTGTGAAGGCCGCCAAGGAAAAGGCTTAAACAGCTTCTCCCATCGCGCGAACCGCCCTTCGGGGCGGTTTTTTTGAGCCGCCCCCTCAGCCGCGCAGTGGCAGCGCCAGGCCAATGGCCACGAAGATGCCGCCGCAGACCTGGTTGAAGCGCTTGCCCACGCGGCGCAGCCAGGGGCTGATGCGCGCGGCCATGCCGGCGATGAACAGCTCGGTGATGGCCTCGACCAGAGCGAAGGTGCCGGCCATGATCAGGAACTGCAGCAGCAGGCTGCGGTGCGGGTCGATGAACTGCGGCAGGAAGGCCGCGAAGAACAGGATGCCCTTGGGGTTGGTGACGGCGGACAGGGCCCCCTGCCGGAACAGCGAGCCGCCTGAGCGCGCCGGCCCGGCCCGGTCGCCTTCGGTGAGCTGCACGCCCACGGGCGGCGAGCGCCAGACCTGAATGCCCAGCCACACGAGGTAGGCGCCGCCGAGCCACTTCAGCGCGGTGAGCCACACCAGCGAGGTCTGCAGCAGCGCGCCGATGCCGAACATGGACAGCGCGATGACCGCCACGAAGCCCAGCGTGCCGCCGAAGATGGTGAACAGCGTCTTGCGCTGGCCGTGCAGCACCCCATGCGTGAGCGCGAGCAGTCCGTTGGGGCCGGGCGAGAGGGACAGGCCGGCGGCGGCCAGCAGGTAGATGAGCCAGGTGTCGAGGTTCATGGGGGCGATGCTAGCGCCGATGGGCCTCAATGGAAATCCCGACTCACGGTGGACAGGCCGTTGAGCAGGGGCGTGAGGTCTTCGAGGTGGCCGGCGATGAGGTTGCGCGCCTCGCCCTCGCGCTGCCACACGCCACGCACGGCCAGCAGGCGCGCGCCGGTGAGCACGGCGCGCTGGCGTTCGCGGATGCGTTGCCACACGATGACCTGCACCACGCCGGTTTCGTCTTCCAGGCTCACGAACACCACGCCCGAGGAGGTGCCGGGCTGCTGGCGCAGGGTGACGATGCCGCAGTGGCGCACGAGGCGGCCGTTGGGCGCGTCCTTGAGTTGTTCGGCGGTCATGAGCCGGCGTTGCGCGAGTTCTTCGCGCAGCAGGGCGAGCGGGTGGCGGCGCAGGGTGAGGCCCAGGCTGGCGTAGTCCCACACGATGGCTTCGCCTTCGGGTGCGGGCGGCAGGGCCAGCGGGGCTTCGTCCACCGGCGCGCCCTTGAGCAAGGCCGGTGGCGGGCGCAGCGCGGCGGCGTCCCACACCTGCTGGCGGCGGTGGCCGCTCAGGCCCATGAGGGCGTCGGCGGCGGCGAGCGCTTTCATCTGCGGCTGGTCCAGGCCGGCGCGGCGCGCGAGGTCTTGCGCGTTGCGGAAGGCTTGTTGCGCGCGCGCCTGCACGATGCGCTCGGCCGCTTCCTGGCCGATGCCACTGACCAGGCGCATGCCCAGGCGCACCGCGCCATCGGCGTCGAGGATGCTGTCGCGGTCGCTGTGCAGCACGTCCACCGGCCGCACGACCACGCCGTGGCGTTTCGCGTCCTGCACCAGCTGGCTGGGCGTGTAGAAACCCAGCGGCTGGCTGTTGAGCAGCGCGGTGAGGAACTCGGCCGGGTGGTGGCATTTGATCCACGCGCTCACATAGACCAGCAGCGCGAAGCTGGCGGCGTGGCTTTCGGGAAAGCCGTAGCTGGAGAAACCTTTGATCTGCTCGAAGATGCTTTTGGCGAACTCGGGCTCGTAGTCACGATCGGTCATGCCCTTGATCAGCCGCTGCTCGTATTTCTGCACGTTGCCGTGGCGTTTCCAGGCGGCCATGGCGCGGCGCAATTCGTCGGCCTCGCCGGGTGTGAAGCCGGCCGCGAGCACGGCGATCTGCATGCACTGCTCCTGAAAGATGGGCACGCCCATCGTGCGGCCCAACGCCGCCCTCAAGGCCCTTCCGCCCTCCGGCCCGGGAAAGCTCACCGGTACCTTGCCCTGCCGCCGGTTCAGATAAGGATGCACCGCCCCACCCTGGATGGGCCCGGGCCGCACCAGCGCGACCTCGATCACGAGGTCGTAATAAGAACGTGGCCTCAAGCGCGGCAGCATGCTCATCTGCGCGCGGCTCTCGATCTGGAACACGCCCACGGTGTCGGCGGCGCAAATCATGTCGTAGGTCGGGCCGTCGTTGTCCGGGATGTCCTGCATGCAGAACGCCCGCCCGTCTTTGTCACCGAGCAGGGCCATCGCCTTGCGCAGCGCGGTGAGCATGCCCAGCGCGAGCACGTCCACCTTGAGCAGGCCGACGGCGTCGAGGTCGTCCTTGTCCCACTCGATCACGGTGCGGTCTTTCATGGTGGCGTTCTCGATCGGCACCAGGCGCGAGAGCGGCAACTGCGTGAGCACGAAGCCGCCGGTGTGCTGCGAGAGGTGGCGCGGAAAGCCCATGAGGGTGGAGGTGAGTTCCAGCAGCTGGCGCACCTTCAGCTGCCCGGTGTCGAGGCCGGCCTCCTGGAGCCGTTCGGGCGCGATCGCGTGCCCGTCCCACCAGCGCGACTGTTTGGCCAGCACATCGAGCGAGCCTTCCGCAAAGCCCAGGGCCTTGCCCACGTCGCGCAGCGCGCTGCGCGGGCGGTAGCTGATGACGGTGGCGGTGAGCGCGGCGCGCTCGCGGCCGTATTTCCCGTACAGGTACTGGATGACTTCCTCGCGCCGCTCGTGCTCGAAGTCCACGTCGATGTCGGGCGGTTCGTCGCGTTCGCGCGAGATGAAGCGCTCGAACAGCAGGCCCGTGCGCCCCGGGTCCACTTCGGTGATGCCCAGGCAGTAACACACCACGCTGTTGGCCGCCGAGCCCCGGCCCTGGCACAGGATGGCTTTCGAGCGGGCGAAGGCCACGATGTCGTGCACCGTCAGAAAGTAATGCTCGTACCGCTTGTAGGCGATGAGTTCCAGCTCGTGCTCGATCTGTTTCGCAAACGCCTCGGGCGTGCCCTGCGGCCACCGCCTGCGGGCACCTTCTTCGGTCAGCTGGCGCAGGTGGCTCTGCGGCGTTTCTCCCTCGGGAATCACCTCGCTCGGGTACTGGTAGCGCAGTTCGTCCAGCGAAAAATCGCAGCGCGCGGCCACCGCCAGGGTTTCGGCCAGCAGGTCGGCGGGGTAGAGCTGACCCAGCGTGAGGCGCGCGCGCAGGCGCTGCTCGGCGCTGGGCTCCAGCGCGAAGCCGCATTCGGTGAGCGGCTTGCCGATGCGCGTGGCGGTGAGCACGTCGTGCAGGGGTTTGCGCGAGCGCACGTGCATGCGCACGTCGCCCACGGCCACCAGCGGCACGGCGGTGAGCGCGCTGCTCTGGCGCAGCTGGTGCAGGCGCATTTCGTCGTCGAAACGGCAGAGCTGTTCCACGCCGAGCCAGCAGCGGCCCATGAAGTGCTGCAGCAGCCAACGCGCGATGGTGTCCATCGGATCCTGGTCGCTGTGGCGGTCGGGCACGGCGATCACCACGCAGTCGGCCAGGGCCGCGGCATCGATGTCGCCGACCGTCAACCGGTAGGTGCCCTTGGGGGCGCTGCGGCGCAGGCGGGTGATGAATTCGCACAGGTTGCCGTAGCCGTTGAGGTTGCAGGCCAGCACGACCAGGGTGAAGGGCGCGTCGCACCGCACCTGGAACTGGCTGCCGATCAGCAGCTTGAAGCCGTGCTTTTTCGCGGCGACGTGGGCGCGCACCACGCCGGCCAGGGAACACTCGTCCACCAGGGCCAGGGCGCGGTAGCCCAGGGCTTGCGCGCGCTCGACCAGTTCCTCGGGGTGGCTGGCGCCGCGCAGGAAGCTGAAGTTCGAGAGGCAGCGCAGCTCGGCGTAATCGGGAAGGGCATCGGCGTTCATGGCGGTGCCTTCAGGCGAAGTGCCCATGCAGGTACCAGGCGGGCGCGCCGTCCAGCCGGGTCTGGAACACCCACAGCACGCCGGCCTGCGGGGACAGGGCCACCCAGTAGTCGCGCACCACGTTGCGCATGCGCTCGGCGCCTTCGACGCGGTCCCACCAGCCGCCCTCCACGCGCTGCGGCCCGAGCAGCATGACCAGTTCGCTGTCGTGGTGGACCGGCCGGTGGTCGCGCACGGCCAACCGCAAGGGCATGGGCAGCACGAAGCCGGGCTGTGGCAGTTCGGTGCCGGGCGCGCCCTGGCGCGGCAGGGGCAGCGTGGCCGGCTGCCAGCGGCACATCCATTCGGGGCGGTGGTCTTCGCACAGCACCGGGCGCAGCACGCGCTGCGGCCCCAGGCGGGCGGAGAGCCGCTCCAGCACCAGGCCCAGTTGCTCGCCCTGGCGCACGGTGTCGGGCAACAGCGAGGCGCTCACGTCATGCAGCGGCCGCACCTCGGTTGCGCACCATCACCAGGTCGCCCACGGGCGCGAGCAGTTTCACGCGCGCCAGGTGCTCACCCAGCAGGCGGCAGAGGTGTTCGATGTCGCGCGTGGGCTCGGCGGTGCGGATGGTGATCTCGCCGCCCTCGCCCGCCGCGCGCGCGCGCATCGCGTCGTGTGCCCAGCGCAGCGTGAAGGCGGTGACGCCCGCGCGCCGCGCGGCCAGCCAGCCGCTGAGCACGCGCAGCAGGCGCCGCGCGCCGAACAGCAGGGCCGGCGCCTGCTCCACGCGGGCCATGAGTTCGAGCCGCTCTTCAAAATGCTCGGGCAGCGCCACCCAGTCGTGCGCCTCGGGCGCGGTCCCGTAGGCCTGGTCGAGCGCCTGCAACAGGAGCTGGTCGAAGCGGCGGCCCAGGCCGCTGCGCGGCAGCGCGCGCACGTCGCCCAGCGTGCGGCAGCCGATGTGTTCGAGCGTGAGCCGGTGCGGCCGCACGGCGCTCAGCGTGTCCATGGGCAGGGTGTCGAGCAGCGCGGCCAGCGGGCGTTGGAAACCGTTCTCGATGCCGGCGCGCGCCAGCGCGAGCGCGGCCAGGCCGTTGGGCGCCCAGGCCAGCTGCGCCACGCCGAGTTCGCGGGCTTCGCCCCACACGCGCTCGCGCAAGGCACGGCGGCCACCGAACAGGCGCGCGCTGGCCGCCACCTCCATGAGCACGGCTTCGTCGGCCAGGGCTACGCGGGGCGTGAACTGCAAGGCCCAGGTCGCCAGCGCGCGCTGCGGCGCGGCCTCAGTGGGCGGGGCTGTGCCGGCGCTCGGGCTGGGCAGCAGGGCGGACCACAACATGCTCGTTCTCTTCGGTTCGGGGCATCCACCGGCTGGGCTCACGCAGCCGGGGTGGGAGGATGGTGGCCAGGCCACCCGGCACCGAGGGCAGGTGCAGGGTGGCCTCCAGCGGCGGGCCCTTGCGCTTGGCGATGCGCAACTGCAGCTCCCAGTCCACCCCCACGCAGGCCTGCACGCGCAGCGGCGCGGCCGACGACTCGCCCAGGGCGTGCATGGGCCGGCACACGAACACCGGCGACTCGAAGCCGGTGGCGAGCACCTGCAGCCGGCGGATCTGCGCTGCCCTCGCCCGCGGCAGCCAGGCGACGATCGCGCCGCCGGCCTGGGCCTTGATGAGCTGCTCGGCCGACCACAGGCGCTCGGCCGCCGTGTCGGCCTGCACCCAGACCAGCTGGCGCTCGTCGAGGCCTTCGAAGCGCAGGCCGGGCAGGTGCGGCGACAGCGGCGGGCCGATCACCACCACCGCCTGCCCGGCGGCACAGACTTGGCGCAGCGCCGGCCCGAGCAGGCGCCATTCCAGCGTGCCGCTGTGCGGGGTGAGGATTTCGGTCAGCCCGTGGCCGGGCCAGCCACCGCCAGGCAACTGCGCGTCCAGCGCGGCGAAGCCGCTGGGCCACACCGCCGAGACCGGCGCGCCGAGCTGGTCACCCCGCCACAGCGCCGCGGCCACGGCCGCCGACAGGCCACCAGCGGGCGGCGGCACCGGGCGAACGGGTGTGGGGGCCGGGGACGGATCGTCCTCCTGCCAGAAAACGGCGGGCAGCATGGCGGGATGGATGCGCGGGGAAAATGGGCAGCTTCAAAATACTGTATCTCCGTACAGTATATGAAAGCCCAAGTCCTGTCCATCTGAAGGGCAAGCGGCGGTTCATTAAATATTGTGGGGGTCTACGTTTTTTGTAGAATGCGCCATGGTTCCCGTTCACTCCGCTCGACGCTCTGCCCGGCCTTCTTCCGGGGGATCGGGTGCGCCCGTCTCCCTGCTTTCGCCTGCGGAATACGCCAAGGCCTATGGGATCAGCGCGGAACGGGTGCGGCAGTTGTGCCGCACCGGTCGAATCCCGGGCGCCGCCCAGCACAGCCTGGGGCCGCTGACCCTGTGGCTCATCCCCTCGGATGTGGCCGACCCGAGGCTGCCCCGGGGCAGGCCCGCCAAACCAAGGGCACCTGAACCCCCAATGCACGTGCAGACGCGGGCCCACCCCAGGCTCTCGCTCCACCAACCTGATGCCGGCACACAGCGGCAGGCCGAAGCGCGTCTGCGCCTGGGTCGGCAAGAGGCGCGCGCAATCATCGCGGCCATGAAGAAAAAAGGCGTGACGGTCCGGCTCTTCGGCTCGATGAAAACAGGCCAGACCACGCCCCACTCCGACATCGATCTGCTGATCACCGACCCCGGGCCGCTGGGGGCCATGCGCGCGGTCTCCGAAACGCTGGCCGAGCGCCTCACCATCCCGGTGGATGTCGTGGCCGAAGAGACCATCGGACCCGACGCCTTTGCCCGCATACAGGACAGCCTGAATGCATAGAAGAGACTTCGAGGCCGAGATGGCCAAGCTCGACAAAGAGCTGGAGGAGTTCGGGCGCTGGGAAGCTCAGAACCCCGCCGCAGGGGACTGGGCTTACGGCAAGCTGGCCGGCGCCACGGTCAACAGCGTCTATACCGGCATGGAGACCATTCTGGAAGCGATCCTCAAGCGGACGGACCCGCCCATGGCGCAAGACCCGGCCTACCACGCCAGGTTGATCAAGACCGCCGCGGCCGCCACCGGGACACGCGATGCCTTGATCAGCGAAGCGCTGCAGCAACTGCTGGATGATCTGCGCGGCTTTCGCCACGTGGGCCGCAGGCGCTACGGCAGCGAGATCGACCCGGAGCGCGCCAGGCACGTGCTGCACAACGCCAGGCAAGCAGCGCCGCTCTTTCGCCAGGAAATGGCCTTGGCCATCACGGCACTGGAAGAAGTGCTGGCCGTGGCCGAGGCGGAGCGGCTGGAATCCCGCAAGGCCGAGAGCCGCACCAAGAAGCGCTCTGGCTGACGACGCCGCTCAGACCGCCTGGCCCAGGCGCCCGATCCCTTCCTCGATCTTCTCCAGCCCCACGGTGGCGAAGGACAGGCGCAGCGTCGCGTGGTCGGGGTTGCGCGCGAAGAACGGCGCGCCAGGCACGAAGGCCACGCCTTTTTCGATCGCGCGCTTGGCCAGCTCACCGCCGTCCTTCACCTTGCCACCAGCACCCGTGAGGCTGGCCCAGACGAACAGGCCGCCCTGGGGTTGCACGAAGTCGATCGCGTCGCCCAGCTCGCGGCGCAGGGCGTTGCCCATGGTGGTGGCGCGCTCGGCGTAGACCTTGCGCACCTTGTCCAGCGTAGCGGGCATGCGGCCGGCCTTGAGGTACTGCGCGGCGGTGGCCTGGGCGAAGGTGCTGGTGTGGGCGTCGCTGAACTGCTTGCACATGGTGGCCTTGGCCAGCAGCTCGGCCGGGCCCACCATCCAGCCCACGCGCAGACCGGGGCTGAGCACCTTGCTCAAGGATCCGCAGTGCACCAGGCGCTCGCGGCTGCCGGGCACGCTGGGGCTGAGCGCGAGCAGGCTGGGCGGCGGGGCCGCGCCGAAGTAGAGGTCGCCGTATGGATCGTCTTCGACGATCAGCGTGTCGTGCTTCACCGCCATCTCCAGCACCCGCTTGCGCCGCTCCAGGCTGAGCAGGCCGCCGCTGGGGTTGCCGAAGGTGGGGATGAGGTAGACGAACTTGGGCTTGTGTTCGGCGATGAGCTTTTCCAGCTCGTCGGTCTTCACGCCGTCGCCGTCCACCGGCGCGCTGATGAGCTCGGCGCCGTAGAGGCGGAAACACTGGATGGTGGCGAGGAAGGTCGGGCCTTCGACGATGACCTTGTCACCGGGCGAGACCAGGGTCTTGCCCAGCAGGTCCAGGCCCTGCTGGCTGCCGGTGGTGACGATGAGGTCGTTCGCGCCCACGTCCTTCGCGCCCTTGCTGGCCATGAAGGCGGCCAGCTGTTCGCGCAGGGGCTGGTAGCCCTCGGTGGCGCCGTATTGCAGCGCGCCTCCGGCCTCTTCGGTCAGCGCGGCGTTCACCGCTTCACGGATCCCGTCCACGTCGAACATCGCGCTGTCGGGAAAGCCGCCGGCAAAACTGATGATGCCGGGCTTGCCCAGCAGCTTGAAGAGTTCGCGGATGGCGGAGGTTTCGACGTTGTTGAGGCGGTCGGCGAAGGGGATGGTGAAGGGCATGGTGGCGGTTTCCGTGAGGTCGTGATGGACAACGGCCTCCATTCTCGCGCACCGGCGTGGGGCGCCCTCAGGCGGTTGCGCAGACCGCGCGCGCGGCGCCGGGGCAGCCAGTTCCAGCGCGAGGCGGTGGCGCGCCGCGCGCAGGGCAGCGGCTCCAGCCGCAGCACGGCGGTCTGCAGGGCGTAGGCGATCACGCGGTGGTGCGGTTGGGCGACGAAATGCTCGCCCGCGTTGAGGATCACGTCCTGCTGGTCGTGGTCCAGCGTGATCCAGACGCTGCCTTCGCGGCAGACCAGGCGCAAGGCGCCCGAGGGGATGGCCTTCACGGCCCGGTGGGGCATGTTCAGGTCCACGGTCAAGGTGTCGGTTGTCATGGAACACTCCTTTCGCATCAGGGATGTGCATGACTGTACGGAGCCGTCCTATACTGGACAAACGTTCATTTCGAATGCTTCGCATGCCATTCAAGAATGTGAAAACCGGCGCCGAACTGCTCCCGCTGCCGCGCTCGCAGATGCTGCGGCTGGACCTGCTGCCCTGCTTCGACGCGGCGGCGCGCACGCTGAGCTTCACGCTGGCCGCGCAGGAGCTCAACCTCACGCAGTCGGCCGTGAGCCGGCAGATCCAGCTGCTGGAAGACAGCCTGGGCACGCCGCTGTTCGAGCGGCGGCACCGCGCGCTGGTCTTGACCGAAGCCGGCGAGGTGATGCAACGGGCCACGCGCGATGCGCTGGAGCGGCTGCGCGACGCCTCGGCGCGCGTGCGCCCCGGCCCGCGCCTGCGCCAGGTCGCCATGACCTGCACACAGGGTTTCGCTTCGCTCTGGCTGATTCCCCGCCTGGCCCGCTTCGCCGCCGACCATCCCCTGGTGGACGTGCGCATCTCCGCCACGATGGACATGATGGACCTGGAGCGCCATCGGCTGGATGTGGCGGTGCGCTTCGTGCCGTCCAGCGCTGGCCGCGGGCGGGCGCTGTTCGAAGAAGTGGTGCAGCCCCTGTGCGCGCCGGCCCTGCTGCGCCAGCCGGGCGCGCCGCTGCGCCAGCCCGCCGACCTGGCCCACCACACGCTGCTGACCGTGGAAAGACCCGCCGGCCACGCCATCACCTCGGACTGGGACCCCTGGTTCCAGGTGATGGGCCTGCAGGACATGCGCATGAAGAACGCCATGCACTTCACCCAGTACGCCGACGCGGTGGCCGCCGCCGTGGCCGGCCAAGGGGTGGTGATCGGCCGGTTGCCGCTGCTGCAGTCGCTGCTGGACAAGAAGCAACTGGTCGCGCCCTTCCGCAGCGGCGGCGCGGCCACGCGCCGGGGGTATTACGTGGAAGTGGCGGAGCACGCGCACGACAACCCCGACGCGCTGGACTTCGCGAACTGGCTGCGCGCCGAGGCCGAGCGCGGCTGAGCTGAGCGAGAATCCCAGCCCATGACGCCCACCCAGATCGAAGCTTTTTTCGCCACGCTCCAGGCCGCCAACCCCACCCCGCAGACCGAGCTGGAGTACACCAGCGTGTTCGAGCTGCTCGCCGCCGTGCTGCTCTCGGCGCAGGCGACCGACGTGGGCGTCAACAAGGCCACGCGCAAGCTGTTTCCGGTGGCGAACACGCCGCAGGCCATCCTCGACCTGGGGCTGGAAGGGCTGGAGGGCTACATCAAGACCATCGGCCTGTACCGCAGCAAGGCCAAACACCTGATGCAAACCTGCCGCATGCTGGTGGAACAGCACGGCGGCGAGGTGCCCGGCACGCGCGAGGCGCTCGAGGCCCTGCCCGGCGTGGGCCGCAAGACGGCCAACGTGGTGCTCAACGTGGCCTTCGGCGAACCCACCATGGCGGTGGACACGCACATCTTCCGCGTGAGCAACCGCACCGGCCTGGCGCCGGGCAAGACGCCGCTGGCGGTGGAACTGCAGCTGATGAAGCGCGTGCCGCCCGCCTACGCGGTGGACTCGCACCACTGGCTGATCCTTCACGGGCGCTACGTGTGCCAGGCGCGCAAGCCGCTGTGCCCGCGCTGCGCGGTGATCGCCTGTTGCGATTTCAAGGACAAAACCACGTCGCTCTGAGCCGCCCCGGGCGCCACCTCCAGGCGCTTGGAAAGCCACGTTCGTCGCCGCACCGGGACGCACGCCTTTGGTGCATCTAGGATGGCAACCTTCCATCCGGGGGAATATCAGAATGAAAGCATTGTTTGTGCGCACCGCGCTGGCCCTGTCGTTTTGCGTGGGCACAGCGGCCCATGCCAAAGACCTGATCCTGGCCATCAGCGAAGGCACGTCCGGCGGCACCGACCACGCGCGCGTGATCGCCAAGTACCAGGGCCTGGCCGATGTCATCGGCAAGAGCATCAACCAGAAGGTGAACGTGGTGTTCATCCGCGAGTTCTCCTCGCTCGAGGAAGGCATGAAGGAGCGGCGCTTCGCCCTGGCGATGGCGCGCCCGAGCGATTTCCCGGCGCGTGGCATGCGCGACTACGGCTACCAGTACGTGGCCTCGGCCAAGCCCGATGGGCAGTGCCTGATCGTCGTGCCCAAGGAGTCGGCCTACAAGACGGTGGCGGACATCAAGGGCAAGCGCTTGGTGCTGCCCGAGCCGGCGGCCTACATGGCCAAGTTCTGCGCCTCGGCCCTGCGCGACGCGGGTATCGACATCGCCAAGGAGAACGTGCAGCGCGTGCGCGAACAGGGCGCGGTGCCGTTCTACCTCACCAACAAGTTCGCCGACGTGGGCGGCGTGGCCTCGTACTCGGGCGTGGCCAAGTCGCTGGACAAGACGGGCCACCGCGTGCTGCACACCAGCGTGTCGCAGCCCTACTTTCCGCTGATCGTGGACCGCGAGTTCACCCCGGCCCAGATCGATGCCATGCAGAAGGCCCTGCGCGCCCTGCCCGACTCCGAGGCCGGCCAGGCCGTGCTCAAGAGCGTGGGCATCCAGGCCTTCGACACCAGCGCCGAGAAGAAGCTGCGCGAGCTGCTGGGCTGGCTGGGGTTGTAAGCGGGAAGCCCACCATTCACACCTGCGGCCCGTACTGGAACAGGCGCCGCTCCTCGGGCGTAATCTCCTCGGTCTTGTTGCCCGGCCAGTGGGTGAACGGCTCCAACTCGAAGTGCTGCGTCTTGCCCACCGGCAGCGGCAGGCGCACGTCGCCCTTGACCAGGGTTGCCGTGAACCGCCGGAAATCGTCACTCACGTGCACCTCCACCCGCGCCATGTCGGCTTCGCCCGGCAGGTAGTCGTTGTCCTCCAGCGTGCGCTTCGGGAACAGCTCGTCGAACGCCGCTCGCACTTCGCTCAGGTCGGATTCGCTCACCGCCCGCTCGCGCAGGGAGAAGCTCAACCACAAATGGTGCCGCTTGCCCTGCAGATCGTGAAACCAGAACTTGGCCGTGTCAGGAATGCCGCGCATACGGTTGATCTGGGTGTAGGTGGCGATCTCCCATTGGCCCACCGTCTCGGCCTCGGCATTGCCCTGGTAACTCTCCAGCTCGGTCACGCGCGACACATTGCCCGTCATCACGTGCCGCCACGGGAACTTCACGCGGATGTGCCGCATGTACCACATGGCATCGGGCCGCCAGCCGGCCTTCACGCGCTCGTGCGTTTTCGCGCTCATGCGGCCCAGGCCGATCCAGCGGTCTTCGGCCAGTGTGAAAGTGCCGCCCGGCAAGCTGTTGTTGTAGCTCTGACGGGTCATGTCCGGCAACACCACGGCCCGGTACTGCGCTAGCTCCACCTGACTGCCCAGGCCAGCGGCCCAGAGCATCACATGGCCGTCTGGGGCGATGCCAATGCGCACGTCGTCGTAGCGCGGCCGGACCTTGCCATAGGTGACGTCTTTGTCGATGATCTGAGGTGCCTGGACGAACAAATCGAACAGGCGGCGCAACGGCAGCTCGGCATCCAGCTGATAGAAGCGGTCATCCAGGTAGTCGTAGTACTTGAGCCGCAGGGTCTTGGGCAGGCGTGCGCCCTCAGAGTTGGTGCCCCCCATGCCGGTACCCCCAGCCCCCCAGGCCGCGCCAAAACCGCTGTAGAACTCGCCACCAACTGCCCCTCCGCATCCTTCATCCAGTTGTCGTTCCATAGCGTCCTGATGGTTCCACTCTCCCTGGGAGCGATGTCAATGCCATAGCGGCAAAACGAGATATCCCATTTCATGGTGGCGGTCTCGGGGGTAGCGTTTCGCATGAAGAGCACTTTGAAGAATTGGGCTTGAGCGGAGCCGGTGGTCAGGCCCACGCCGAGCGCGCCGGCCTGGGTCAGCCAGCGTCGGCGAGTGAGGGCGAGCGAGAGAACGGGCGAGGGATCAACCGAAGACATGGCGGCGCTCCAGTTCGTTGCCGTTGGTGTAGCGAGGCGCCATGCCGATGCGGTCGCTGAACGAGAGGTGTAGATACCGGCGCCGGAAGGCCCTGGCCTGCTCGGTACCCAGGTTCGCCTCCAGCCCCCAGCTCTGCTGCGCCGGCTTGCACGGCACAAAGGCGTTGTCTTTGGTGAAAGCGCGCAGCTGTTGCTGCACCTGGGCCACCTCGGGGGTGTGCGCCTGCATGTCGGTTTTGAGCTTGTCCGGGTACTGCGTGGTGGTGTGCCGCTCGGCCATGTCCACCATGAGCGAGAGGCCCACCTTGTAATAGTCGCCCTGCACCTGGCGCGCATGGCGATGAGGCCTCCCCGCGTGGGGCTGACGGTCCTGCTCGGTGTACCAGCCCTGGGCGTACACGAAGGCCCGTGGCCCGGGCAAGGTGGTGGTGCCCTCGTGGTCGTGAACGCTGCGCAGGGGCGGCAGGTGGCGCACTGGCTCCGGGCTCCAGCCCGGGCTGCACCGCCTGGAACGCGCCGTTGTGGTCGCTCCAGATCAGCCGGTGCACCCCGCCACTGTGCTCGAAGTGGTGGTTGATGCCCCATTCCTGCATCAGGCGGCTGACGAATTCGTAGTCGCTCTCGTTGTACTGCACCGTGTAGTCGCGCCGGGGGTAGCGCTCGATCAGGCGCTTGTCCGCCGCGAACGGGTACTCCCCCAGCACCGCCTCGATGATCTCCACCGGGCTCTGGTCCTGGAAGACCTTGCAGTCGGTGCTCAGCGTGGCCAGGTGCAGCCAGGGCCGAAGGGTGAACTCCACCAAGGCGTGGCGCCCGGACTCGCCGATGTACCGGGCTTCGGTGATCAGGCCCGAGATCTCCCGCACCCCCGCGCCCTGGTTGGCCCCGGCGCCCCCGGGCACCCCGGGCACGAAGCTGCCCTGGCCTTCGAGTTCGAGGCAGCAGGTCAGCTCTCGGCCGATGAAGCGGTTGAGGTCGAGATGATTCCCACCACCGCCTTCCGCGCTCTGCAGCACCAGCCGGTACTCGAACAGCGTGTTGAGGCCCTCCTCGCCTTCGAGCTTCAGGGGCTCCAGCAAGGGAACACCGTTCACCTCGGGAATCGCCGCGCTTCGGATCGTCAGCCCACGCCGGGGGGTCGATGGGGTCATGGCAGTCCTCCTGAATGTTCTCGTTGAGATGGCGACGCATGCTCGGCCACCCTCAACGATTCATCCAAGGTCGGACTTCACTGGATTGACATCCACAGCGCAGTCGTATCTCTCGCGGAATGCGCAACCCGTTCCTTCAAACCAGAAACTCGACGCCAAAAAACATCAACCTGCAGCAACGCGTGAATGGGCATGCGTCGTGGGAGTCTCTGCAGACGGGGCTGCGGCGTCAGAAGGACGCAACACATTCAAACACCGAGAACGGCACACGGGGACGCTCAGAGCTCGACCGTCACCCACCCGCCCGGCTCGGGCGCGTCCTTGGGCCACTCGGCCGCTTCGCGGATGTGCACACCGCCACTGTCGAGGATGTGCCGCACCGCGCGGATCACGCCGGCGTGCGTGATCCAGAGCACGTCGGTGCTGGTGGCGGGTCGCAGTTCGCCCAGCGCGGCGGCCACGCGGTAGAGCAGCATCTGCGTGCTCTCGACACCGCCGAAGCGGTGGTGCGCGAAGTCGGCCATCCAGGCGTCGAAGGCCTCGGGTGGCACGGCGTCCCAGCGCTGCAGCTCCCAGACACCGAAGTCCATTTCGTTGAGCCGTGTGTCGATGCGCGCGGCGCCCAGGTCGCTGCGCTCGGCCTGCAGCGCGGCCGCGAGCTGTTGCGCGCGCAACAGGCCCGACACCCACACCGGCGTGCCCGGCGGCAGCAGGGGCGAGACCGCCATGGCCGCTTCGCGCGTGAGCGCGGCATGGGCCGGCACGTCGCTCGACCCGTAGCACAAGCCCGGGCCCAGCATCACCGGGGCGTGCCGCAGCAGCCAGAGCTTCATGCGAGCACCGGCAGCGCCAAAGCCAGCCCCAGGTAGAACAGCAGCTCGCACACCTGCTGCGTGGCGCCCAGGCCGTCGCCGGTGAACCCCTGCAGGCGGCGCTGCAGCAGGCGCCACATCCAGGCCAGGCCGACCAAGGCCCCCAGCACCGGCAGGCCCCCAGGGCGCGCCCGGCAGCAGCCACCCCGCCAGCGCCATCGCCAGCGCCCACCAGAGCAGGCCGGCGAACAGGCCGGCGTTGGACAGGCTCTCGGCCAGCGGCTTGCTCTTGGACTGCGGCGTGTCCCCCACGTGCGGCAGCGTTCGGATGACCAGCAAGGGCATGGTGCGCGAGGTGACGTGCGCCGCGAACAGCGCCACCACCGCCAGCCAGCCGCTGCCTTGGGCCAGCAGCGCGAGCAGCGCCACCTTGGTGAGCAGCACCAGCACCAGCGCGATGGCGCCGTAGCTGCCGATGCGCGAGTCTTTCATGATCTCCAGCGCGCGTTCGCGCTGCGCGCTGCCGCCCAGGCCGTCGGCCAGGTCCGCCAGGCCGTCCTCGTGGAAGGCGCCGGTGAGCATCACGCTGAACACGGTGCTGAGCACCACCGCCACCCACAGCGCGGCAGGCACCGGCGGCAGCAGCGCGAGCAGGCCCCAGAGCACCCCCGCCGTGAGCCCGCCCACCACCCAGCCCACGCCGGGGAAATGCGCCGCGCTGGCGCGCAACATGGCCGGGCTGAAGCCCACCCAGGCGGCCAGCCGCCCCGTGACCGGGATGCGGGTGAAGAACTGCAAGGCGAGCAGGAAGTGGCGCGCGAAAGCGGTCATGTCAATGGCGCGCGGGCGTGGTTTCGTCCTGGCGCGAGACGCCGGCCGATTCGAAGCTGGCCATCTCGCGCAGCAGCGCGCAGGCGCTCACGAGCAGCGGCCAGGCCAGCGCGGCGCCCGAGCCTTCGCCCAGGCGCAGGCCCAGGTCGAGCAGCGGCACGGCCTTGAGGTGCGCGAGCATCAGCGCGTGGCCGCGCTCGCCCGAGCAGTGCGCGAACACGCAGCGCTGCAGCACGTTCGGCTGCAGGTGCGCGGCCACCAGCACGGCGGCGGTGGCGATGAAACCGTCGACCAGGATCACGCGCCGTTCTTCGGCCGCCTGCAGCACCGCGCCGGTGAGCGTGGCGATCTCGAAACCGCCGAAGGCGGCCAGCGCGTCCAGCGGCGCGGTGGCCTCGGCATGGCGCGCCAGCACCTCGCGCAGGATGCCGATCTTGCGCTGCACCGCCGCCGCGTCCAGGCCGGTGCCCGCGCCGGTGACGTCGGCCACGTCCAGCCTGGCCAGGCGCGCGAGCAGCATCGACGCCGCCGAGGTGTTGCCGATGCCCATCTCGCCGAGCAGCAGCGCGTTGCCCGGCAGGCCGCGCAGCACCTCGCGCCCGTTCTCGATGGCTTGCGCGCATTGGGCCGCGCTCATGGCCGGGCCTTCGAGCGCGTCGGCCGTGCCGGGCGCGACCTTGCGGATGAACAGACCCTCGCGCGCCGCGAAGTCGTGCCGCACGCCGCAGTCCACCACGTTCAGGCCGATGCCGTGCTGGCGCGCGAGCACGCTCACCGCCGCGCCACCGGCCAGGAAGTTCTCCACCATCTGCCAGGTCACGTCGCTCGGAAAAGCCGAGACGCCGCGCGCGGCCAGGCCGTGGTCGGCCGCGCACACCAGCATCTGCGGCGCGCGCAGCTCGGGCCGCTCGGTGCCGAGGATCAGGCCGATGCGCTGCGCCAGGGCTTCGAGGCGGCCCAGCGAGCCCATGGGCTTGGTCTTGTTGTCCAGCGCGCGCTGCAGCGCTAGGGCGAGGTCGGGTTGGGTGATGTCGGTGAGGGGGTTCATGTCAGTTCCCGATGAGTTGGTCGAGCACGCGAGGCTCGATGTGGGTGGCAAGGAAATCGGCTAGGCCGTCGAACACGGTCTCCAGCGTGGGCGCGGTGGCGCCAAACAGCGCGTGCAGCACGCGCGGGTCTTCGAACAGGCCGTGCAGGTAGACGCCGAGCACGTTGCCCTGCGCGTTCTGCCAGCCCAGGCCAGCGGGCAGCGCTTCGCGCGCCAGGTCGCCGGCGGCGGCCATGGCCGCGTGCGGCAGCGTCTGGCCGTGGTGGATCTCGTAACCCGCCGCGTCCACGCCCGAGAGCGCGGCCCACGCGCCGGTGAGGCGGCCGAAGCGGGTCCGGGTGTGGCGCACGGTCTTCTGCGGCTCGAACTGCGTCACCAGCGGCAGCAGGCCCAGGCCGGGTGCGTTGCCGTCGATGCCGTGCGTGTCGATCAGCGCCTCGCCCAGCATCTGCAAACCGCCGCACACGCCCAGCACCGCCCCGCCCTGCGCGGCATGCGCGGCAATGGCGCGGTCCAGCCCCTGCGACCGCAGCCACGCGAGATCGGATGCGGTGGCCTTGCTGCCCGGCAGCACGATCCAGTCGGCCCCGGCGCAATCGGCCGGCGCGCGCGCCCACACCAGCCGCACGCCGGGCACGTTCTTGAGCGGCTGGAATTCGTCGAGGTTGCTGATGCGCGGGTAGGCGATCACCGCCACGGTCCGGCTCACGGCGCCCGAGGCGCGCGTGCGGTCGTCGAACACACCGTCTTCCTCCGGCAGGCCGTGCTGCCACCACATGGGCAGCACCGCCACCGTGGGCACGCCGGTGAGCTCCTGCAGCTGTTGCGGCGCGGGAGCGAGCAGGCTGGCGTCGCCGCGGAACTTGTTGAGCACGAAGCCGTGGATGAGCGCGCGCTCCTCGGGCGGCAGCAAGGCCCAGGTGCCGTAGAGGTGGGCGAAGGCGCCGCCCCGGTCGATGTCGGTCACGAGCAGGCAGCGCGCCTGCGCGTGCAGGGCCACGCGCATGTTCACGATGTCGCTGGCGTGCAGGTTGATCTCGGCCGGCGAGCCCGCGCCTTCGATCACCACCACGTCGTTCTCCTCGCGCAGCTCATCGAGCGCGGCGGCGATCTGCGGCCACACGTGCAGGCTGCGCCCGCGCCAGGGCATGCCGGACAGGGCTTCGTTCACCTGCCCCATCAGCACCACCTGGCTGCGCGTGTCGGCTTCGGGCTTGAGCAGCAGCGGGTTCATGCGCACCTCGGGCTCGGCGCGCGCGGCGAGCGACTGGAAGTACTGCGCTGAACCGATCTCCCCGCCTTCAACCACCCGGGCGTTGTTGCTCATGTTCTGCGCCTTGAACGGAGCGACCTTGAGCCCCATACGCGCGTAGTGCCGGCACAGCGCCGTGGTGAGCCAGCTCTTACCCGCGCCGCTGGTCGTGCCCAGCACCATCACGCAACGCGCCGTCATGCCACGCGCTCCTCTTGCGCCGCCAGGGCCGCGCGCAAGGCCGCCTGCGCCTCGGGTGGCTGGGCACTCAGGCGCCATTGGCCGGGCAGGCCGAACGAGCTGGCGTCGCGCAGCTTGATGCCTTGCGAGCGCAGGGCCGGTGCGTCCAGTGCCTGCGGTGGCGTGGCACAGAAATAAGGTGCGTCGCTGGCTTGCACGGCCCACCCCAGGCCGGCCAGCAAGGCCCGCAGGTCGCCCGTCCAACGGGCCAGCGTGGGCCGGGTCTGCGCCACCCAGGCCTGCGCGTCGGGCGATGTCCAGGCCTCGAGCAGGGCCACGGCGTGCGCGCCGAGCGGCCACGAAGGCGCGAGCCGATCGAGCGCGCGCGCCCTGCTTTCCCCGCCCACCGGGGCGATGGCGTAGCTGCCGCGCACGCCCGTGAGGCCCAGCGCCTTGTTGGGGGTCCAGAGCTGCCAGACCCGGTCCAGGACCTCCGGGTCGAGGCTGCCCTGCCCGCTCAGGCGCAGGGGTTCGTAGGCGCGGTCCAGCACGACCGTGGCAGCGCCCGACGCGGCCACGGCGCGCGCCCGGGGCTCGGCCTGGCCCAGCGGGCTGGCCGGCTCGCACAGCCAGGCCAGATCGGCCTGGGCCGGGTCCGGCGTGCGCTCCAGCCGCCAGGCACTGGCCGCGCGGGCGTAATCGCCGTAGGCCAGCGCGGGCAGCCAGACGCGCCGGCCGCCTTCGCGCGCCGCCCAGGCGGTGATGCGGCCGATGAATTCGCTGGCGCTGCCGGCGATCACGATGCGCTCGACCGCCACCGCGTGGAAGGCCGCGAGCGATGCGCGCAAGGCGGTGTAGGCCGGGTCGGGGTAGTGCCGCGCATCGGCCCGCAGCACCTTGGCCTGCGCGGGAGGACAGGGCCCGCAGGCGTTGGCGTTGGTGGAGAAGTCCCAGGTCGGCACGCCCAGCGCGTCGGGGCCTCCGTGGAAAGTCGACTGTGCGTGCGTCATGCGGTGTTCCCCCAGGCGAACGCGGCCCACAACACGGCCCCGCCCGCCAAGGCTTGTACCACCCCGCCCGCCAGTTGCAGGGCCCGCGCGGGTATCGGTGGCCTCAGGGCTGCGACCCTCGGCGTTCAACGCATAGACACCCGGTTTGCCCAGGCGCACATTCAGCGCGAGCGCCATCGCGGCCATGGGCCAGCCGCTGTTGGGCGACGGTGTGCGTCGCGCCTGCGCCGGCAGCGCGCGCCAGCCCCGGAAAGCGCCCAGAAAGCCCAGCAGGACCCCGGTGAGGCGCGCGGGCAACCACGAGAGCACGTCGTCGGCGCGCGCCGCCCATTTGCCGGCCCAGGTCCAGTCGCGGCCCTGGCGCTCACCCCGGTAGCCCCACATGGCGTCGGCGGTGTTGGCGAAGCGGTAGAGCGCCGCGCCCGGCAGGCCGGCGATGGCGAACCAGAACAGCGGCGCCACCACCGAGTCGTTGAGGTTTTCAGCCAGCGATTCGATGGCGCTCTCGCGCACCTGCGCCTCGTCCAGCGCGGCCACGTCGCGGCTCACCAGCCAGCCCAGGCGCTCGCGCCCGGCCACCAGGGACTCGCCCAGCGCCGCCTCGACCGCGACCACTTCCTGACGCAGCATGCGCCACGCCAGCAGGGGCTTGAGCAGCAGACCCGTGACGAGGACTTGCAACCACACCGGCCCACCGCTCACCAACCGCATCAGCGCGAAGGCGATGGCGACCACCAGCAGCGCTCCGGCCATCCAGGCCAAGGCCCCGAGCACGAATGGCCGCACCGTGCCGGCGGGCGCGCCCCAGGCCGGCGCGATGCGCGGGCCCAGCGCCCCGAGGTAGCGCCCCATCCCCACCACCGGGTGCCAGCGCGCGGGCGGCTCGCCCCAGCAACGGTCCACCAGCAGGGCCACCAGAATGGACGCCGGGGCCAGACAAGGAGGGAGGTCCATCGGGAAGCTCATGCCGGCAGCGCCACCGTGGTGGCGGCGGCGATCCGCAGGGCGCGCAGCAGCGCGTCAATGTCCGCCGGCTGGTGCGCGGCCGAGAGCGCGATGCGCAACCTCGCGGTGCCCGCCGGCACGGTGGGCGGGCGGATCGCGGGCACCCACAGCCCTTGTTCGCGCAGCACGGCCATCACGGCCAGCGCGGCGGCGTTGTCGCCGATCACCAGCGGCTGGATCGCGGTGGCCGAGGGCATCAGGGTCCAGCCGGCCGCGTCGAGCGCGGCATCGGACCCCGGTGCCAGGCCTTCGCGCAGTTGCGCGATGCGCGCCTGCAGATGCCGCCGGCGGCGGTCGCCATCGGGGCCGAGCACGCAGCGCAGGCCGGCGCGCACCGCCTCGGCCAGCAGCGCGGGCGCGGCCGTGGCGTAGGTGTAGCTGCGGGTTTTCTGCAGCAGCCACTCCACCAGGCGATCGGGGCCGGCCACGAAGGCGCCGGCCACGCCCAGGGCCTTGCCCAGCGTCGGCGGTGTAGAGCACGCGCGGCGAGGCCTGCGGGCCGGTCAGGCCGGCGGCGGCCAGGGCGCCGCGCCCCTGCGGCCCGAGCACGCCGAAGCCGTGCGCGTCGTCCAGCAGCAGCAAGGCGTCGTGCCGTTCGCACAGCGCGTGCAGCGCCGCGATGTCGGCGACGTCGCCGTCCATGCTGAACACCGCGTCGCTGATCACCAGCTTGCGCCGCGCCGGGCTGGCCGCCAGCAGCGCGTCGAGCCGCGCCAGGTCGGCATGGGGGTAGCGGTGCACCGTGGCGCGCGAGAGGCGCGCGCCGTCGATCAGGCAGGCGTGGTTCAGCGCGTCGGAGAACAGCGCATCGCCCTCGCCCACCAGGGCCGGCACGATGCTGGCGTTGGTGGCGTAGCCCGCGTAGAAATAGAGCGCGCGCGGCAGGCCCACGGCCTGGGCGAGCTCGCGCTCCAGCGCCGCGTTGGCCGCGCTGTGGCCGCTGACCATGGGCGAGGCGCCGGACCCCACGCCGTAGCGGTCCACGGCGGCGTGCACCGCTTCGCGCAACAGCGGGTCCTGCGCCAGGCCGAGGTAGTCGTTGCTGCAGAAGGCCAGCAGCGACTCCCCGTCGACACACAACCGCGCGCCCTGCGCCGGCACCACCTCGCGGCGGCGGCGGCGCAGCGACTGCGCGTCCAGCGCGGCCAGGCGCTCATCGAATTCATCCAACCAGGTCATGGGGCAGCTCCAGCGCAATGTCATGGGCCTTCGGGGCGGCGGCCTGCCAGGGCACGCGGCCCAGCAGCGGTGCCGGCAGCCAGCGGCGCAGCGTGTCGATGTTCTCTTCGCGGCAAGGCATGTCGGGGTCGATGGCGTTGCGCACCCAGCCTGCCAGCGTGAGGCCGTCGGCGCGGATCGCCTCGGCCGTGAGCAGCGCGTGGTTCAGGCAGCCCAGGCGCAGGCCCACCACGAGCACCACCGGCGCGCCGATCGCGCGCGCGAGGTCGGCCAGGGTTTCGTCGTCGTTGACCGGCACGCGCCAGCCGCCCGCGCCTTCGACCACCACCACGTCGGCCTGCGCACGCAGCGCGCGGTGCGCGGCCAGCAGTTCGGCCACGGTCACGGTGCGGCCCGCGCGCTCGGCCGCGAGGTGGGGCGCGATGGCATCGGGCAGGGCCACCGGGTTGTCGAGTTCGGCTGGCACCACCACCGTGGACGCCGCGCGCAAGGCCAGCACGTCTTCACTGACCCATTGCCCCTGGTGCTCGATCAGGCCCGCCGCCACCGGCTTCATGCCGACCACGCGGCGGTGGTGCCGCGCGAGCGTGTGCAGCAGGGCCGCGCTGACCAGGGTCTTGCCCACGCCGGTGTCGGTGCCGGTGACGAAGCAGCCGTCAAACGCCATCGCGCACCTCCGCGATGCCAGCGAGGCTTGCGCCGGTTGCCTCTTCCGCCAGCGTGGCTTCCAACGCGGCCAGCGCGCCCCGCGCCAGCCAGTCGCCTTCGGCTTCGTCGATCACGTAGGGCGGCATGGCGTACAGCGTGGAGCCGATGGGCCGCAGCACCAGCCCCCGGTCCAGCGCGTGGCGGGCGTAGCGGCGGCCGAAGTCGGGCAGGCTGCTGCGCCACGTCCCACGCGAAGACCATGCCCTGGCGGCGCGCGTGGCGCACGCGCGGGTGCGCCGAGAGGGGCGCGAACTGCGCGGCCAGCCGCTCGGCGGTGGTCACGTTGCGCCGCAGCGCGTCGGTCTGTTCGAACAGGTCGAGCGTGGCCAGCGCGGCGCGGCAGGCCAGCGGGTTGCCGGTGTAGCTGTGCGAGTGCAGGAAACCGCGCGCGACCTGGTCGTCGTAGAAGGCGGCGTAGACCTCGTCGGTGGTGAGCACCACCGACAGCGGCAGCGTGCCCCCGGTCAGTCCTTTGGAGAGGCACAGGAAGTCGGCCCGGATGCCGGCCTGCTGGTGCGCGAACAGCGTGCCGGTGCGGCCGAAGCCGACGGCGATCTCGTCCAGCACCAGGTGCACCTCGTAGCGGTCGCACAGCTCGCGCGCGCGCCGCAGGTAGTGGGGATCGTGCATCGCCATGCCGGCGGCGCACTGGATCAGCGGCTCGACGATCAGCGCCGCCGTGTCCTCATGGTGTTCGGCCAGCCAGTCGGCCAGCGCCTTGGCGGCGCGCTCGGCCACCTCGGCGGCGGACTCGCCGGGTGCCGCCGCGCGGGCATCGGGGCTGGGCACCGTGGCCGCCAGGCGCACCAGCGGCGCATAGGCCTCGCGAAAGAGCGCGATGTCGGTCACGGCCAGCGCGCCCACGGTCTCGCCGTGGTAACCGCCCGCCAGCCCGACGAAGCGGCTCTTGCCGGGCCGCCCCGCGTTGCGCCAGTGGTGCGCGCTCATCTTGAGCG
Source organism: Hydrogenophaga sp. UC242_50 (assembly GCF_042697355.1). NCBI lineage: Bacteria > Pseudomonadati > Pseudomonadota > Betaproteobacteria > Burkholderiales > Comamonadaceae > Hydrogenophaga > Hydrogenophaga sp. UC242_50. Next base: position 2,917,808 of record NZ_CP170553.1, on the reverse strand, counting down.
CGATCTCGGTGGCGCTGGCGCCGTCGCTGCCGTAGAAGGCGTGGCCCAGCCCGGTGGCCGAGGACAGGCGCTCGGACAGCTCCACCACCGGCGCGTGGGTGAAGCCGGCCAGCATCACATGGTCCAGCCGATTCAACTGATCCACCAGCGCCGCGCGGATGGCCGGGTGGTTGTGCCCGAACAGGTTGACCCACCAGGAGCTGATCGCGTCCAGGTAGCGCCGGCCCTCGTGGTCGTGCAGCCAGACCCCTTCGGCCCGCGCCACCGGCACCAGCGGCAAGGCCGCGCCCTCGGGCGCGTGCAGCTTCATCTGGGTGCAGGGGTGCCACACCGCCGCGAGGCTGCGTTGGCGCCAGGTCTCGTTGAGCGAGGGCATGCGCGGTGGCTTCAGTCGGCCGACACGTGGCGCGGCCGCAGGCCCAGCTTGGCCAGCAGGCCCATGTCGGCCGCCACGTCGGGGTTGCCGGTGGTGAGCAGCTTCTCGCCGTAGAAGATGGAGTTGGCGCCGGCCAGGAAACACAGGGCCTGCACCGCCTCGCTCATCTGCTGGCGCCCGGCCGACAGGCGCACCCGCGCGCGCGGCATGGTGATGCGCGCCACCGCGATGGTGCGTACGAATTCCAGCGGGTCCAGGTCGGGCTGATCGGCCAGCGGCGTGCCCTGCACTTTCACGAGGTGGTTGATCGGCACCGACTCGGGGTAGTCGGGCGCGAGGTTGGCGAGCTGGGCCACCAGCGCGGCGCGCTGCAGGCGCGACTCGCCCATGCCCACGATGCCGCCGCAGCAGACCTTCACGCCCGCGCCGCGCACGCGCGCCAGCGTGTCCAGGCGGTCCTGGTAGTCGCGCGTGGTGATGATCTCGCCGTAGAAGTCGGGCGCGCTGTCGAGGTTGTGGTTGTAGTAGTCCAAGCCCGCGTCGCGCAGGATCTCGGCATGGCCGTCGGACAGCATGCCCAGCGTGGCACAGGCCTCCAGGCCCTCGGCCTTGACGGTGCGCACGAGTTCGGCCACGGCATCGACGTCGCGGTCTTTCGGCGCGCGCCAGGCCGCGCCCATGCAGAAGCGCGTGGCGCCGGCCTGCTTGGCGCGCTGCGCGGCCTCGCGCACGGCGTCCAAGCCCATGAGCTTGCCGGCGGTGAGGCCGGTGTCGAAATGCACCGACTGCGGGCAGTAACCGCAGTCTTCCGGACAGCCGCCGGTCTTCACCGACAGCAGCGTCGCGAGCTCGACCTCGGCGGGGTCGAAGTGTTCGCGGTGCACGGTCTGCGCGCGGTGCAGCAGATCGGAGAACGGCAGGTCGAACAGCGCCTGCACGTCTTCCACGCGCCAGGCGTCCGTGCCGGCGTCGGTGGCGGGCTGGGGCGCGGGTTTGGCGTGGAAATGCAGGGGCTGCGCGGCGCTGGCGGCCTGCGGCGGGGCGGTGTCGGTGATGGTCGTCATGTTCATAGTCCTTTCGACTTAGGGGAGCGGTATTCTGCCTGTCCTCGCGGGCAGGCAGACCACCGCCCTGTCAGGCCGCTTGCGGCAGCTTGCCGGCTTCGCCGAAGGTGGCGCGCAGGATCGGTTGCACCCAGCGCTGGAACGCCAGGCCGGTGGCCAGGCCCATGCAGAGCCAGAACGTCAGCGAGACCCAGGTGGTCGCCCAGACGAACTGGGTGCCGAGGTCGCGCAGCACGGCCTGGGCTTCGCCCTGGAAACCGGCCAGCGGGTCGGCGGTGATGTGCGGCGCACCGACCACGTAGGGCAAGGCCAGCAGCGCAGCCGCCAGCAGCCAGCGCAGAGGGCTCTTGAGGCCCGCCACGGAGGCACAGGCCAGTGCCGCGCTCACGGCGGCCAGGATCCACCAGCCCTGGCGCGAACCCAGGCGGGCGGCGTCCATGCCGGGGATCTCGGCGTGCAGGCCGATCGAGGGCCAGAAGTGGAACACCAGCCAGCCGGCGGCGGCGGTCACCAGGGCCAGCGGCAGCGCGCGCAGCGTGGTGCCGCGCCACAGGGCCACGCCCATCACGGCGAACACCAGCAGCGCCATGCTGAAGGCGTGCAGCACGTTGGCGGCGAAGGTCCAGGCGGTGCGCTCGAAGCCGTCGGCCGGGGCCCATTCCTCGGCTTCCTCGGCCATGGCATGGCCCTCATGACCGGCGTGGCCGGCCGGTGCGGCCTCGGTGGTGGTGGCCGGCGCTTCGATCTTCTGGTCTTCATAGACCTCGGCGGCCAGGATGATGGGCACGGCCTGGAGCTGCTGCACACCGGTCTGTACGATGCCCACGGCCAAAGCCACAGCCAGGCTGGCCCAGATCAGTCTTTGAAAAATCATGATGGCGGCTCCTTCAGTGGCAGGGTTTGACCGTCACGTGGCGCACGTCGTGCGCCGCGTTGTGCGCGACCGGGCTCTCGGCGAACGCCACGCCGTAGAGAACCACCAGCCCGAGGGCGGCGGCGGCGGCCAGTTGCAGCAGCAGGCTGCGCACGGCGGACGTGACGCCCGAGGGCGCCGTGGTGCTGGTTCCATTCATGTGGTGCTCCATTTCAAGAAGGGTTGAGGCGTGCGAACAAGGAAGCCGGGGCGCCGCGCCTTTCGGCGCTCCGGCAGGAAACGAGGGCTCATGCGTCGGACACCATGAGGTTGGGCGGCAGGCGCGCGAGGATGCCGCTGCGCAGGCGCGCGGGCCGCTCGTTGCGCAGCAGGTTGCCGTCGCTCGCGGCCGCGTGCATGCCGGCGCAGACGAGCACGTGCTCGGCCGTCTCGGCATCGGGCACCAGATCGCCGAACAGGTAGGTGTGTTTGCCCGGCGCCTGAAAGGCCACCGAGCAGGCGCGCGAGCAGCTGCTGAGGCAGGCCATGCCGCGCACGCGCACCAGGGGTTCGGCGTCGCGCCCTTGCGCGGCCAGCACGGCCTCGAACAGCAGCGCGCCGGCCGCGGGCTCGTCGCGCGAGGCGCCGGGTGGGCGGCAGGTGGTGCAGACGATCACTTCGGTGAGGGGTGTCAGGGACATGGTGTGGACAGCGTGGTCAGGCCGGCAGGCGGTGTTCGGCGTGCCAGCGCCCGGCCCAGGCCGCGCACCGGCCCAGGGGCCGCAGGGGGTCGTCGAAATCCACGACGACGATGTGGCCCGCCGAGCGCGGGGCCGTGGGTTGTTCGAGCGTGCGGCCGTCGGTGAGTAGCCACAGGCAATCACCGCCCGCCGCGCCGCGCTGCCGCTGGGCCTTGCGCAGCAGGCGATCGGCCTCCTGCAGGCAGGCCGACAGCGGCGTGCCGCCGCCCCCGCCCACCGGCCGCACGCGCGCGCTGCCGGCCGCACGGGCCGGGCCGGGTGGCAGCAGCAGCTGCACGCCCTGGCCGCCGAAACACAGCAGCGCCACGTGATCGCCCGCGCGCGCGGCCTGCTCGATCAGGCGCGCGGCAAAACCCTTGGCCCAGGCCAGCCGCCCGCCCCGGCGCATCGAGCCCGAGGTGTCGAGCGCGATCAGGTGCAGCGGGGGCACGCGCTGGCTCACGGTCTGGTGGCGCAGGTGCGCGGGCACCAGGCGCTGCGGGCCCTTGGCACCAGCGTGCGCAACCAGTGAATGCCGGCGCCCACCGTTTCGGCAGGACGCGCCGCGTGCCGGGCCAAGCTCGGTTTCGGGGAGAGGTTCGGGGTGGGCCACCGCCGACCGTCGGGCGCCGTGGGCGCGCGCGGGCCGGGGTGGCTCATGCTTTTTTTGGGGGCCAGGCCCCCGTGTGTTTCACCCGCGCCATGGCCTCGGGCTGCGGTGGCAACGCGCCCCAGTCGCCTTCGGGGGCGCTCCCGTTCGACGGAGCAGCACCCTGCCCACCCGCTGGCGGGCTGGATGCGCGAGGGGCCGGCGGGGCGGCGCTGTCGGGCGAGCGGCGGTGCGCCAGTGCGAGTTCGGCCACGGCGTCCACGTCGTCCACGCTGACCGCATCGCGCTGCTCCAGCGCGGCCAGGGCGCGCGCGGCGCGCAGCATGACGAGGTCGGCGCGAATGCCGTCGACACCGGCGGCCAGCGCGAGGTTCGCGGCGTGCTGCACCACGGCGTCGGTCCACGGCAACCCGTTCAGGGCGGCGCGCGCGCTGGCCAGGCGCGCCACGAGTGCCGCCTGTGCCTCGGCGTGCCGCGCCAGCAGCGCCTGCGGGTCGGCATCGAAGGCCAGGCGCGCGCGCACGATGGCCTGGCGCTGCGCGGCATCGTCCGGGTTGGTGAGCGACACCGAGAGGCCGAAGCGGTCCAGCAGTTGCGGGCGCAGCTCGCCCTCTTCCGGGTTCATGGTGCCCACCAGCACGAATTGCGCGGCGTGCTGGCGCGAGACGCCGTCGCGCTCGACGGTGTTCACGCCGCTGGCGGCCACGTCGAGCAGCGCGTCCACCAGCGCATCGGGCAGCAGGTTGACTTCATCGACGTACAGCACGCCGCCGTGCGCGCGCGCCACCAGGCCGGGCGCCAGGCGCACCTGGCCGTCGCGCAGCACGTCTTCGAGGTTGAGCGTGCCCACCAGCTGTTCCAGGCTGGCGGCCAGCGGCAGCGTGACGAAGGGCGCCTGCGGCAGCAGCGCGGCCAGCGCGCGCGCCGAGGTGGACTTGGCCGTGCCGCGCGGGCCGCTGATGAGCACCCCGCCCATGCCGGGGTCGATGGCGGCGAGCAGCAGCGCGCGCTGCAGGTCGCCATGCCCCACCAGGGCGGTGAAGGGAAAGGCCGCCGGGGACGCGGCCTGCAGTTCGGGAACGGCGGTGTTCATCATGCTCAGGGTCCTTGGTCTTCCAGCGTCTGTTCCAGCGCCAGCAGGTGCTGTTCGATGCGTTCGCGGTGCTCGCCCGGCTCGGCCCACAGGCCGCGCTGCATGGCTTCGAGCAGGCGCTCGCCGATGCCGCGCAGGGCCAGCGGGTTGTGTTGCTGCAGGAAGGCGCGCGTGGCGTCGTCGTGCAGGTAGGCCTCGGCCACCAGCGCGTACTGGTGGTCGCCGACCACGCCGGTGGTGGCGTCGAAGGCGAACAGGTAGTCCACGGTGGCGGCGATCTCGAACGCGCCCTTGTAGCCGTGGCGCTTCACGCCGTCGATCCACTTGGGGTTGACGGCGCGCGCGCGCACCACGCGGGCCACTTCCTCGCCGAGCGTGCGCACGCGCGGCGCGCCGGGCGTGCTGAAGTCGCCGTGGTACAGCGCGGCGGGGGCGCCGGCCAGGTGCTGCACGGCCGAGGCCATGCCGCCCTGGAACTGGTAGTAGTCGTCCGAGTCGAGGATGTCGTGCTCGCGGTTGTCCTGGTTGTGCAGTACCGCGTCCACGCGCGCCAGGCGCTGCTCGAAGGCGTCGCGCGCGGCCGTGCCGTGCCCGTCCTGCCCGTAGGCGAAGGCGCCGGCGCGCAGGTAGGCCTGCGCGAGGTCGGCGTTGTCGCTCCAGCGCCGGCTGTCGATCAGCTCCTGCAGCCCGGCGCCGTAGCCGCCGGGGCGCGGGCCGAACACGCGCCAGGTGGCCCGACGCTGCGCGTCCTCGTCCGCCGCGCCGGCCGCCACCGCTTCGGCGGCCTCGCGCCGCACCCGCGCGCGGATGGGGTTCACCTCGTCCGGCTCGTCGTCTTCCGGGATCGCGGCAACGGCGCGCACCGCCGTGTCGAACAGGTCGATCACGTTGGGAAAAGCGTCGCGGAAGAAGCCGGAGACGCGCAGCGTCACGTCGATGCGCGGCCGGTTCTTGATGGCCATGGGCAGCACCTCGATGTCCACCACCCGGTTGCTGCCGGGCGCCCACTTGGGCCGCACACCGAGCAGCGCGAAGGCCTGGCCGATGTCCTCGCCGCCGGTGCGCATGGTGCTGGTGCCCCACACCGACAGGCCGACCGCCGTGGGGAAGCTGCCGTGGTCCTGCAGGTGGCGCTCGATCACGCGGTCGGCCGCGAGCGCGCCCATGGCGTAGGCCGTGGGCGTGGGCACGGCGCGCGTGTCCACCGAATAGAAGTTGCGCCCGGTGGGCAGCACGTCGGGCCGGCCGCGCGAGGGCGCGCCGCTCGGGCCGGCGGGCACGAACCGGCCCGCGAGGCCGCGCATCAGCTGGCCGATCTCGTTCGGGCCGCAGGCGTCGAGCCGGGGCGCGAGCGTCTGCCTCAGGCGCTGGATCACCGGGGCGGTGTGGGGCCAGGCCTGCGCATCGAGTGGGGCTTCGTCCGCACCCAGGTGCTGGTCCACCAGCGCGGCGGCCAGCAGCTCCAGCCGCTCGCGCGTGTGGCCGGCGTGCCGCCAGGGCTCGTCGCTCAGGCTTTGCAGCGCCTCGGGGCGGGGGCCGGCCCATGCCTCGGCCCATTCAGGGCTGAGCGGGTCGAAGCCGTCCAGGCCCAGGTCGTTCGCCAGCGCCACCAGCAGGCTGCCCTGCCCTGCCGCCTGGCCGCCGGGGAAACGCGCGAGCGCCACCAGGGTGTCGGTGCGCTGGCGGCCCTGCGGCGACTGGCCGAGGATGTGCAGGCCGTCGCGGATCTGCGATTCCTTGATCTCGCACAGGTAGGCGTCGAGCTTCGCGAGCAGCTGTTCGCGCTGCGCCTCGTCGGCCGGCGGCTGGAAGCCCAGCTCGCGGTGCAGCTGGTGCTTCAGCACCTGCGCCAGGATGCCCTCGCGCAGCAGCCTGGCGCGGCGCGGGTCGAGCGAGAGCGCCTCGTAGAACTCGTCCATCTGGCGCTCGAGTTCCTGCAGCGGTCCGTAGGTCTCGGCGCGCGTGAGCGCGGGCATGAGGTGGTCGATGATGACCGCCTGCGTGCGGCGCTTGGCCTGGCTGCCCTCGCCCGGGTCGTTGACGATGAAGGGGTACAGGTGCGGCAGCGGCCCCAGCAGGGCATCGGGCCAGCAGGCCGCGCCCAGGGCCACGCTCTTGCCGGGCAGCCACTCGAGGTTGCCGTGTTTGCCCACGTGCACCACGGCGTCCACCGCGAAGGCGCGCCGCAGCCAGAAATAGAAGGCGAGGTAGCCGTGCGTGGGCACGAGGTCGGCGTCGTGGTAGCTGCGCACGAGATCGAGGTCGCGCCCGCGCGCGGGCTGGATGCCCACGAAGACCTGACCCAGGCGCAGGCCGGGCACCATGAAGCGGCCGCCGCGTTGCATCGGGTCCTGCTCGGGCGCGCCCCAGAGCGCGTTCACCGCGGCCTGGCTTTCGGGCGGCAAGGTCTGGAAGTCGCGCAGGTAGTCGGCCATCGCCAGGCTCTGGCCGGCCGGCCGGTGGTGGTTGGCGTCGGTGTCGTTGGTGACGCCCTGCACCAGCCGCGCCATGAGCGCGTCGCCGTCCTCGGGCAGTTCGCCGGTGGCGTACCCCGCGTCGCGCAGGGCGCGCAGGATGAGCGCGGTGGAAGCCGGCGTGTCCAGGCCCACGCCGTTGCGCCAGCCGCGCGTCGTCGTTGGGGTAGTTGGCGAGGATGAGCGCGAGGCGCTTGTCGGCATGGGGCTTGTCGCGCAGCGCGCACCAGCGGCGCGCGAGTTCGGCCACGAAGCGGATGCGCTCGGGCTCGGGCTGGTAGCGCACCACGTCCACCTCGGTGCGCTCGCAGCGCCAGGCCAGGCCCTTGAAGCTGATGGCGCGCGTGCCGATGCGGCCGTCCACCTCGGGCAGCACCACCTGCATGGCGAGGTCGCGTGGCGCCAGGCCGTGCGGGTCGGCCTGCCATTGTTCCTGCGAGCAACCGGCGGTGATGAGCTGCAGCACCGGGGCGTCGCCGGCCAGCGCCACCGCCTCGGTGCTCTCACCGTCGAGCGAGGCCACCGCGAAACTGGTGGCGTTGAGCACCACACCCACGCCGCGCTCGGCGGCCAGGGCCTGCAGCGTGGCCAGGCTGTCCGGGTTCTTCAGCGAGTCCACGGCCACCGCGAGGGCGTTGAGCCCTTCCTCGGCCAGGGCGGCGAGCACGGCGTCGAACACGGCCGTGTTGCCGGCCTGCAGGTGCGCGCGGTAGAACACCAGCAGCGCCACCGGCGCGCCCGCGCGCCAGGGTACGGCGGCCTGCGGGGTGTAGGGCATCACCGGCGGCAGGGGCCGGGGTGGTGGCGGCCGGGGACCCGGCCGAAGGCCGCGTGGCCGATGAGCGAGAAGAAGGCCAACGCGTTGTCGCGCCCGCCTTCGCGCAGGCAGCGCCAGAGCCGGTCGCAGTCCTCGGGCGCGGCGGTGCTGCGCATCAGCAGTTGCGGGTCCTGCGCGTTGTCGCCCGAGAACAGGGCCAGCCACTGGCCGTGTTTCGCCGCCAGCGAGACCGCCTGCTCCACCACGTAGGCCCAGTCGCTCGGTGCGCCCAGGTGGTCGATGACGACCACGCGCGCGTGGCGCAGCACGTCGTCCACGTACATGTCGGTGGACGCGGGCTGGCGCAGCCACATCAGGTTGCAGAGCCGCACGCTGGGGAAGTCGTCGCCCAGGCCGGCGGCCGCGTCGGCCAGCAGCGAGAGCGTGGTGTCGGCCGCGCTGAGCACCACGATGTCGCCGGGGGTCTGTTCCACGCGCACGATGCCCTGCCCGCCGTCTTCGACATGGCCGCCCGGGCGCGTGGACAACAGGTGCATGTCAGGCCAGGCTGGTGTCGGCGCTCAGGGCCGACTGGAGTTCGCTCTGCAGCGTGTCGCGGTCGAGGTGGTCGCCGATGAACACCAGCCGCGTCGCGCGCGCTTCGTCGGCGCGCCAGGGGCGGTCGAAGTGGCTGTCGAAACGCTGGCCCACGCCCTGCACCACCAGGCGCATGGCCGCACCGGGCAAGGCCACGAAGCCCTTGACGCGGTAGATCTCGTGGCGCTGCACCAGGGCCACGAGCGCGTCCAGCAGGCGCTGGCGGTCGGGCACGTCCAGCGTGAGCGAGACCGAATCGAACTCGTCGTGGTCGTGGTCCTCTTCCTCGTCGTGGTGGGTCTTGCGCTGGTCGATCACGTCTTCCACCGCGCGCTCCAGACCGAGCAGCACGCCCAGGTCCAGCTTGCCGTGCTGCGCGTGCACCAGCTTCACACCGGCGGGGGTTTCGGCGCGGATGATGGCCTCCACCTCGGCCAGCGTGGCGGCGTCCAGGCCGTCGGTCTTGTGCACCACCACCAGGTCGGCGGTGGCGAGCTGGTCCTCGAACAGCTCGGCCAGCGGCGAGTCGTGGTCCAGGTTCTCGTCGGCACGGCGTTGCGCGTCCACCGCCACCGGGTCTTCGGCGAAGCGGCCGGCGGCCACGGCCGGGGCGTCCACCACGGTCACCACGGCGTCCACCGTGAAGGCGTTGCGCAGCGCGGGCCACTGGAAGGCCTGCACCAGCGGCTTGGGCAGGGCCAGGCCGGAGGTTTCGATGACGAGGTGGTCGATCTGGTCGCGGCGCGCGGCGAGCTGCTCCATCACGGGAGCGAACTCTTCCTGCACCGTGCAACACAGGCAGCCGTTGGCGAGCTCGAACAGCTGGCCATTCTCTTCGCCGTTCTCGTCGCAGCCGATGCCGCAGCCGCGCAGCAGCTCGCCGTCGATGCCGAGTTCACCGAACTCGTTGACGATGACGGCGATGCGCCGGCCCTGCGCGTTCGTGAGCAGGTGGCGCAGCAGCGTGGTCTTGCCGGCGCCGAGGAAGCCGGTGACGATGGTGGCGGGGATCTTGCGGGTTTGCATCAGAGGTCTCCTATTCAGGGGCGAAGGGTGGGCAAGGCGAGCAGGCAGTCGACCAGCATCTGCGCAGCCTCACCCAGGCGGGGTCCGGGGCGCGAGAGCAGGTCCATGCGGTCGGCGTCGAGCTGGCAGACCTGCTGGCGGCGCAGCGCCTGCAGGCCGGCCCAGCCGGGGCGGTCGGTCATGCCCGAGAGCGTGGACTGGGGGCCGATGATCAGATCGGGCGAGCGGCGCACCACCATCTCGGGGTTCACGCGCGGGAACAGGCCGGCGTCGCCGCTCACGATGTTGACCAGGCCGAGCCGAGCGACGGTTTCGCCGATGAAGCTCTTGGCGCTGGCGGCGGTGGGGCCGATGCCGACCTCCACGTACACCGTGCGACCGCGCAGGGAAGCCGGCACGCGGCGCGCGGCGGCCTCGAGTTCCTGGTCGATGCGCCGCACGAGTTCGTGGGCGCGCGCCGTCTCGCCCAGCGACTGGCCGAGCGCGAGCAGCATGCGTTTGAGGTCGGCGTGGGTGCGCGCGTCGAAGGTCTGCACCGGCACGCCGAGTTCGGTCAGGCGCTCACCGGCGCGGCTGCGCGGCCCGAGCAGCACCATGTCGGGCCGCAGTGCCACGATGTGCTCGATCTGCGCGTCGGCCAGGCCGCCGACCTTGGGCAGCTTCGCCACCGTGCCCGGCCAGCTCGAATAGCGGTCGGTGCCGACCAGCTCGGTGCAGTGGCCGAGCGCGCACACGGCCTCGGTGAGCGACGGCGAGAGCGTGACGATGCGGTGCTGGGCGAGCGCGGGCACGGCCATGCCGCCGAGCAGCCCCAGCATCGCCAGCGTCGGCACGGGCGGCATCGCGCCCATCAGTCTTCAATGCCTCGCTGTGCGGGAACGCCGGCCTTGAAATGGTGCTTGATCAGCGTCATCTCGGTCACCGTGTCGGCCAGCTCGATGAGTTCGGCCGGCGCACCGCGCCCGGTGAGCACCACGTGAACGTGCGGCGGGCGCTCGCGCAGGCAGGTCAGCACGGCCTCCAGCGGCACCCAGCCGTAGCGCAGCGGGTACATGATTTCGTCCAGCACCACCATGAAGTGTTCACCGGCGCGGATGGTGGCCTCGGCCTTGGCCCAGCCCTCGCGCGCCAGCTCGGCGGAGTGGTCCAGGTCGCGGCTCTTCCAGCTGAAGCCGTCGCCCAGGCCTTCGATGGGAATGCCCAATTGTTCGAACAGCCGGTGCTCGCCGAAGCGCGCCGAGGGCACCTTCATGAATTGGTAGACCTTGACCGACTTGCCCCGGCCATGGGCGCGCAGCGCCAGGCCGAAGGCGGCCGTGCTCTTGCCTTTGCCGGTGCCGGTGTGCACCAGCACCAGGCCGCGCCGTTCGCCTTGGGGTTTGGGGGTGTCTCGCAGGACGGGAGGGGCTTCGATCTGCATGGTTCGGGCTCCGTGAAAAGAGGGTCAGCGGGGCAAGGCGACCCACTGGTCGCCCAGCGGATGGATCGCGATGCGGTGGTCAAAGACCTGTTCGAGGGCCTGGTGGGTGGCCGCGTCGTCGCAGGCGCCCTGGTGGTGCACGCGGCCCTGGGCCATCACCACCATCTGGTCGGCGTGCAGCGCCATGCCGATTTCGTGCAGCACACTGACGACGGTCTTGCCCCGGGCCACCAGCTCGCGCACCAGCAGCAGCCAGTCGGCCTGGTGCGGCGGGTCGAGGTTGGCGAGCGGCTCGTCCATCAGCATCACCTCGGCCTGCACCGCCAGCAGGCGCGCCAGCAGCACGCGCTGGCGTTCGCCGCCGGAGAGCGCACCCAGCGGGCGCTCGCGCCAGTCCCAGGCCTGGGTGGCGCGCAGGGCCTGCTCGACCGCGGCGCGGTCGGCCTCGGACGGTGGGGCCAGCCAGGGCTGGTGCGGCAGGCGGCCGAGCATCGCCACGTCCCACACGCTGAGGTCGTCCGCGCCCTGCTCGCCCTGCCCCAGCCAGGCCAGTCGGCGCGCGCGCTCGCGGCCGCGCCATTGCGCGAGCGGGCGGTTCAGCAGCTGCACCTGGCCGCTGTGCGGCAGCAGGCCGGCCAGGGTTTTCAACAGGGTGGACTTGCCCGCGCCGTTGGGACCGACGACGCTGGTCCAGCGCGCGGCAGGCAAGGCCACGTCGATGCCGTGCAGCACCGGCGTGCCGCCCAGCGCCACGCCGATGCCCTGGGCCTGCAGCGCGGCCGTCACAAGCCACTCCCCGGTCGGCGCCGCCGATGCATCAGCCACAGCAGGTAGCTGCCGCCCAACACGGCGGTGAGCACGCCCACCGGCAGTTCCTGCGGCGCGATGATCCAGCGCGCGAGCACATCGGCGGCCATCAACAGCAGGCCGCCCATCAAGGCGCTCAGCACGATCAGGCGGCCGTGCGTGGTCTTCACGATGGAGCGCACCAGGTGCGGCGAGGCCAGGCCCACGAAGGCGATCAGGCCAGTCTGTGCCACGGCCGCGCCGGTGGCCAGCGCCAGCACCGCCACCAGCACGGCGCGCACGGCCACCAGCGGCAGGCCCAGGCTGATCGCGGTGGCCTCACCCAGTGCCAGGCCGTCGAGCACGCGGCCGAGCGAGGCGGCCACCAGCAGCGCGGCGAGCCCCATGGCGGCCATCACGCCGCAGGCGGCCCAGCCCACGAAGCCGGTGCTGCCCAGCATGAAACCCTGCATGGCCTGCAAGGTGTCGGGCGAGGCGATGGTGACGAGGTCGCGCGCGGCGCCCAGCACCACGCCCACGATCACACCAGCCAGCAGCAGGCGCAGGGTGTGCTGCACGCCCTTGGCCAGCGCCAGCGTGAGCACCACGCCGATCACCGCGCCGGTGAAGGCCGCGCCGGTCAGGCCCAGGCGCACGGCCCATTGCGTGGCGAACGGCGTGGTGCCGAACAGGGCCAGCGCCAGGGCCACGCCGAGCGCCGCGCCCGAGGCGCTGCCCAGCAGATAGGGGTCGGCCAATGGGTTGCGGAACAGGCCTTGCGCCACCGCGCCGGCCAGGCCGAGCAGGCCGCCGGCCACCCAGGCGCCGAGCGTGCGCGGCAGGCGGATGTCCCACAGGATCTGCCAGGCCACCGGGTCGTGCCGGGCGTTGAGCACGCTGTCGAAGCCGGTGCTGCCCACGCCCGCGCCCAGCAGCAGCACGGCCGCCGCCGCGATCAGCAGCGCGCTGCCGAGCCAGAGGCTGTGGCGGGCGCCGCTCACTTCAAGCCCTTTTCGGTGATGCAGCGCGCCATGAGGCGCGCGGCCTCGGCCATGCGCGGGCCCGGGCGCACCAGCACGTCGGACTCCTCGGCCGTGAAGACGCAGAGGCGGCGCTCGCGCAGGGCGCGGATGCCGCGCCAGCCCGGCCGGGTTTCCAGGCCCTGCACGTTGCGCGCGCCGATCATGATGAGGTCGGGGTTGGCGCGCACCACGTACTCGGGGTTGACGCGCGGGAAAGGCCCCAGCGAGGGCGCGACGATGTTCTGCACGCCCAGGCGCGCCATCAGCTCGCCGATGAAGGAGCCGGTGCCGGCGGCATAGCCCCCGGTGCTCACCTCGTAGTACACGCGCAGCTGGCGCGCGCCCGGCGGCAGCGACTGCGCCACCGCCGACACGCTGGCGTCGATCGCGCGCCAGATGCGCTGCGCATCGGGCACCTCCAGCAGCTGGCCGAGCTTGCCCATGACGCGCTGCGCGTCGGCCGAGCTCTTGGGCTCCATCGCCAGCACCTTCACGCCCAGCGACTCCAGCCGCTGCACGCCGCGCGACGAGGTGGCCATGAGCACCACGTCGGGTTTCAGGGCCACGATGGCCTCGATGTTGGGGTCGATGCCGCCGCCGGTCTGCGGCAGGGTGCGCACGAAGGCCGGGTGGTTGGAGTACCGGTCCACGCCGACCAGCCGTTCGCACTGGCCCAGCTCGCACACGGTTTCGGTCAACGAAGGCAGCAGGGAGACGATGCGCTGCGGCGATTGCGCCAGCGTCACGGTCACGCCGCGGTCGTCGGTCACTTCCACCCCGGCGGCGTGCGCCGCGCCGCCGATCAGCAGGCCGAGTGAGAGAAGGCGCCAGAAGCGGGTCATGGATCGGGCTTTCATTTCAGGGTCAGGGGCAGGCCCGCCGCCATCAGCGTGACGCGCTCGCAGGCGGCGGCCACGGCCTGGTTCAGGCCACCGAGCGCGTCCACGAAGGCGCGCACCTCGCGGCCCATGGGGATCACGCCCAGGCCGATCTCGTTGCCCACCAGCACCACCGGACCGCGCGCGGCACGGATGGCCTGGCACAGCTGGCGCGTGGGCCCGGCGGCATCGGCCGCCGCGCCCTCGGCGGGCATCAGCAGGTTGGTCAGCCACAGCGTGAGGCAGTCCACCACCACCAGGGTGTGCGGCGCGCTGTGTTCGCGCAGGGCCTCGGGCAGGGCCAGCGGTTCTTCCACGGTGACCATGCCGGGCACGCGCTCGGCGCGGTCGCGCTGGTGGCGCACGATGCGCTCGCGCATTTCCTCGTCCCAGGGCTGGCCGGTGGCGATCATCACCGCGCGGTGGGCGGTGTCCGTCGCCAGCCACTGGCGCGCGAGCAACTCCGCGCGGCGCGACTTGCCGCTGCGCTGGCCGCCGAGGATGAATTCGCTGCGCGCGATCTCAGCCATGCTGCGCCATCCATTGGGTGACGATGCGGTGCAGCTGCGCCACCCCATCGGTGAGCGCGGCGGGCCCGGGCTGCAGGATGTCGGCCGACTTGATCTCGAACAGCTGGCCGTGCTTCACCGCGTTCACGTCCTGCCAGCCGGCGCGCGCGGCCACCTTCTCGGGTCGGAATTTCTTGCCGCACCAGGAGCCGATCACAATGTCGGGGTTGCGGCGCACGATCTCGGCGCCGTCGGCAATGATGCGGTCCTTGCCCAGCGGCATGCGCGCGAGTTCGGGGAACACGTCGTCGCCCCCCGCGATGCCCATCAGCTCGGAGACCCAGCGGATGCCGCTGATGTGCGGCTCGTCCCATTCCTCGAAGAACACGCGCGGGCGGCGCTTGCCGCCGGCCTGCAGGGCCTGCACGGCGGCGCGGATGCCATCGAGCCGGGCCCGCGTGGCCTCGATCCAGGCCAGGCCTTCGTCGGCACAGCCCACGATCGCCGCCACCTGGTACAGCATGGACAAAATCTCTTCCACGCTGCGCTGGTTGAACACCGTCACCTGCACGCCCGCGCGGATGAGTTCGGCGGCGATGTCGGCCTGCAGGTCGGAGAAGCCGAACACGCAGTCGGGTTGCAGCGCGAGGATCTTGTCGATCTTCGCGTTCAGGAAGGCGCTGACCTTGGGCTTCTCGTCGCGCGCCCGGCGCGGCCGCACGGTGTAGCCGGAAATGCCGACGATGCGGTGCTCCTGCCCGAGCAGGTACAGCCACTCGGTGGTTTCTTCGGTCAGGCAGACGATGCGCTGCGGGCCAAGGGTCGGCGGGTTCATGCGGCACCTCCTGCAAGGAACAGCGAGGCCGCCGCCGCCGGGCTGGACGGGAACCAGGCGTGGAAGTAACTCGCCTGCACCGGGCCCACGCGGTACACGGCTTCGCCGGCACCACCGCGCGCCCGTTCGGCGTGGCGCACCGGCTGCAGCGGGGTCTCGCAGCGCGAGTAGTGAAAGGTGTGGCCGCGCAAGGTGCCCGCGGGCAGCGGCAGTTGCTGCGGCCCCAGGGCCGCCAGCCGCTTCTGCATGAGCACCTGGCCCGGCAAGAGGCCCCAGGTGGCGGCGGCATGGCCGTCGCTGGACATCATTTGATCGAACAGCGGCATCATGCCGCCGCATTCTGCCCACACCGGCCGCCCGGCCTGGGCATGCGCGCGCAGGCCGTCTCGGGTGCGGGTGGCCGCCGCCAGTGCGTCGGTGTGCAGTTCGGGATAACCGCCGGGCAACCAGACCGCGTCGCACGGCGGCAGCGGCTCGTTGGCCAGCGGCGAGAAGAAAACCAGCTCGGCGCCGAGCGCGCACAGCACATCCAGGTTGGCCGGGTAGATGAAACAGAAAGCCGCGTCGCGCGCGATGGCGATGGTCTTGCCCGTGAGCAAATGCGCGTCGACCGGCACCTCGGCGGGCACGTCGAACGCCACCGACCAGCGCCCCAGCGCGTCACCCTCCATCCGGCCCAGCGGCGTGCGCGACAGCGCGTCGGCGGCGGCGTCGAGCCGGGCCAGCGCGTCGGGCAGCTCGGCGGCCACGGTCAGGCCCAGGTGGCGCTCGGGCAGCGAGAACGCCGCGTCGCGCATGACCGCACCCAGGAACTGGGCCTCGTCACCGGCCAGCGCCTCGCGCAGCATCTGCGCATGGCGCTCGCTGCCCACGCGGTTCGCCAGCACGCCGGCCCAGGGCAGGCCGGGGCGGAAATGGCGCAGGCCAAATGCCAGCGCACCGAAGGTGCCCGCCATGGCCGAGGCATCGATCACCGCGAGCACCGGCAGGCCGAAGCGCTGCGCCAGGTCGGCCGCGCTGGGTTCGCCGTCGAACAGGCCCATCACCCCTTCGACCACGATCAGGTCGGCCTGCCCGGCGGCTTCGTGCAGGCGGGCGCGGGCATCGTCTTCGCCCGTCATCCACAGATCGAGGTTGTGCACCGGGTGCCCGGTGGCCAGCGCGAGCCAGTGCGGGTCCAAGAAATCGGGCCCGCATTTGAAGGCCCGCACACGCCGACCGGCGCGCGTGTGCAGGCGCGCCAGTGCCGCGGCCACGGTGGTCTTGCCCTGGCCTGAAGCCGGGGCAGCCACCAGGATGGCCGGGCAATGCCGCGTCACCGCTGCGGCGCCCAGTTGAGGGTGACGAAGGCCGCGCGGCCCGGCTGGTTGTAGCCGTACGCGGTCTCATAGAACTTGTCACCCACGTTGTTCAGGCGCAGGGCGACGGACCAGTCCTTGTTCACGGCGTAGCGGGCGTGCAGGTCCAGCGTGCCGAAGCCCGGCAGGCGGCGCGTGTTGGCGGCGTCGTCGAAACGCTCCGCCACGAGCTGCATCGACGCACCCCAGTTCCAGGCACCGATGCGGTGGTCCAGGCTGGCGGTCAGCACCTCGTCGGCGCGGCGTTGCAGCTTGCGTTGGTTGATCTCGTTGCGCGCGTCCAGCAACTCCAGGTTGGTGAACCAGCTCCAGGCACCGGCCGAGCCGGTGTAGGCCAGCGACCAGCCTTCGAGGCGCGCGCGAGGCACGTTGCGCCACCGCCGGCTGCAGCGTGATGAAGCCGCGCACCCGGTTGTCGAAGCGGATGAGCTTCACTTCGTGCAATCCCTGGGTGTAGGTCAGCCCTGCTTCGCGGTTCTTGCCCCGCTCGGGTTGCGTGGTGGGATTGCCGTTGAAGAACGCTGAGACGTAGTACAGCGTGTTGAACGACGGCATCTTGAACGAGGTGCCGTAGGCCACGTGCGGGCGCCAGTTCGGCGTGAGCTGGAAGCCGTAGCTGGCGAAACCGGTGGTGGCGCCGCCGAACTGCGAGTTGTCGTCGCGCCGCAGGTTGGCCTGCCAGAGGTGCTGGCCGGCCTGGCCGGTCAGGCCCACGAAGGCCGCGTCCGTGGTGCGCGAGTTCACCGCGTAGGCCTGCGTGCCCGACACCTCTTCCTTGATCGACTCCAGGCCCACCAGCAGGTTGCCCAGCGCGGTGTTCCAGTCGTGCTGCAGCGTGGCCTGAGTCTGCGCGGTGTTGAACACCGAGGGCGTGGGCGAAGTCTCGAAACTGTCGGACCGGTCCTCGCTGCGCGAGAGGCGCAGCTGGGTGCGCGAATCGGCCGACCACTTGCGCTCCAGGCCCCAGCCCGTCACGCGGGTGGTGGTTTCCGAGCGCACGTTGAAGGTGCCCGGCCCCTGGTCGAACTGGCTGACGCCGTCGGCCTGGGTGAAGTTGACATCGGTCGTCCAGCCCGGCGCGATGGCCCAGCGCAGCGAGGCTGACAGGCTGTCCTGGTCGAAGCCGTCCTTGTCGGGGTTGTGGTTGCCGAAGGCCACGTTTCGGTTGGTCGACGAGAAGCCGTCCTCGCGCAAGGAACCCAGGCTGAGGTTGTAGGTGATCGTGTCGTTGCCACCGCTGATGCCGGCGGTGATTTCACGGTGCCCGAAGCTGCCGAGCGTGACGCTGGCCTGCGGATGGAAACCCTTCACGCCGCGCTTGGTGAAAACCTGCACCACGCCGCCCACCGCATCGCTGCCATAGAGGCCCGAGGCCGGGCCCTTGAGCACTTCGATGCGATCGATCGCGCTCAGCGGAATGTTGTCCAGCACGGCCGCACCGGAGGTGCTGGAGCCGTAGCGCACGCCGTCGATCAGCAGCAGCACGTGGCGGGTTTCGGTGCCGCGGATGAACAGGCCCGACTGCTTGCCCAGGCCGCCGTTGGACGACATCTGCAGGCCCGCGTTGCGCGACAGCACTTCGGACAGCGAGCGGCCCGCGGACTGCTGGATCACGTCGGCGTCGATCACGACGACGTCGCTGAGCACGGCATCGGTGCGGGTTTCGACCCGGGTGGCCGTGACCACCGTTTCCCTCAGGGTGGTGTCAGCGGAGGAAGAAGAGGAGGACTGAGCGTGGGCGACCGACGTGCCAAAGCCCGCCAGCAACGCCAGCGGTAGCGCGGCCAGGGGCGCGCGCAGGGTGCGATTTTTCATGATGAAGAAACAGACAGGAGACCCTCGCCATCTTCCCCGACGGCGCATGGGCATCACGGTGGAGCGTCTGTCGCCAGACGCACCACCACCTTGTTGGCCGGTATCCGGGCTGACAGACCGACCTCCATCGCCTTCCCAGATGACACGGCGTGTCGTCCAGTGGCTGTCGGATGGAGGCTGAGAGACCGTTCGCGCATGCGCTCATCGCGCTCGTCTGCTTACCGTTGCGGGGGCAGCGCAGGTTAGGTCCCATCCCTGGGGTGTGACCCTCCTGCTTCCCGTTGAACTGCGGCATGTGAACCACACCGCGAGCACCAACAACCGGCATTCTACGGCGCGCACACCCGGGGCAACCCTACAATGTGAAAACTTCGAGTCCCACCATGGCCGATCCCAAGCACTTTGATCAGATCACCGAACGTGTCGAGCGCCTGTTGCTGCGACACGAAGAACTGCAGCGCACCAACAGCCTGCTGGTGGAACAGGTGCATGCGCTGCAGGCCGAGCGCGACTCGCTCAAGTCCCGGCTGATGGCCGCCCGCGCCCGCATTGATGCCTTGCTCGATCGCCTGCCCCCCGGCATGACCGATGTCACCCCCGACACCCGCAAGGAACGGTCATGAGCGCCGCGTCGGGCCGCCCCAAGCCAGCTCGCACCGCAGTGCGAAGCACGGAGGTATTCCAATGAGCAAACCCGGCAGCAAACAGATTGAAGTGCAGATCATGGGCCAGAGCTACCTGCTCTCGTGCCCACCGGGTGGCGAGGCCTCGCTGCTCGACGCGGTGGAGCGCGTGGACACCGCCATGTGCCGCATCCGCGATGCGGGCAAGGTGAAGGCGCGCGACCGCATCGCGGTGCTGGCCTCGCTCAACCTCGCGTTCGAACTCTCGCAGAAGGAAGCCGAGAGCTTCCAGGCCTCGTCGTTCGGCCAGCCCGAGCAGAGCGCGTTCGCCGAAGCCGGTGGTGGCTTCGACAGCGAGCCGCTCGACCCCCAGACGCAGGCCCGCGTGGAAGAGCTGATGCGCCGCCTGGACCAGACGCTCGACAAGGACGGGCGCCTGCTCTGACGCGCCGCTGGTCACTGCGCGAGAATTTATCGACCGATGGTCCTCGTGGGCCGCATGCAGCGCCTACAATTTGAACCGTCTGCAGTGCGCGTCGGGCTTTATATTTCCTTGAACCAATGCTCATAGAGCCCGGGCTTGGTACATTGCGTGGCTGGTGCGAGCGTCTCGCGTCAGACGAACCCGAAGCCCCGCTGCCCTCGCCCACCTGAACCCCGGTTCAGGATGCCGGTCCGGCGGCACTTGCAGACACCTTTCATGCCTTTAGACCCCCTCCTGATTCTCGAGTTGGCCGCGCTCGGCCTGGGCACCGGTTTCCTGGCCGGCTTGTTGGGCATCGGTGGAGGCATGCTGATGGTGCCCTTCATCACCTTCATCCTCGCGGGGCGCGGTGTGGAAGCGGATCTCGCGGTCAAGATGGCCATCGCCACCTCCATGCGCCACCATCATCTTCACGTCCATCTCCAGCGTGCGTGCGCACCACAAACGCGGCGCCGTGCGCTGGGACATCGTCAAGGGCCTCGCCCCCGGCATCGTGCTGGGCTCCGCCATTGCCAGCCTGGGCATCTTCGCCTTGCTCAAGGGCTCGTGGCTCGCGCTGTTCTTCGCGGCCTTCGTCGGCTTCTCAGCCACGCAGATGCTGCTCGACAAGAAACCCAAGCCCACGCGCACCCTGCCCGGCACCCCGGGCCTGGTGGGTGCCGGCGGCGTCATCGGCATGCTCTCCGGGCTGGTCGGCGCGGGCGGCGGTTTTGTCAGCGTGCCCTTCATGACCTGGTGCAACGTGAGCATCCACAACGCCGTGCGCACCAGCGCGGCGCTCGGTTTTCCCATCGCGCTGGCCAACGCCGTCGGCTACGTGATCGCGGGCCAGGGCCTGAAGGATCTGCCGGCCGGCTCGTTCGGCTACATCTACCTGCCCGCGCTGGTGGTGATCGCGCTCTTCAGCGTGTTGATGGCGCCGGTGGGCGTGAAGGCGGCGCATGCGCTGCCGGTGAAATCGCTCAAGCGCGTGTTCGCCGGCCTGCTGTACATGCTCGCCACCTACATGCTCTACAAGGGCATCACCGCCTGATCGAGACACGAAGCCAGCCGCCGTGGAGCCGTGCAAAAACGCCCTCCCGCCAAGGCACTGAGCGGCCTCCTCGCGAGGAAGTGTTGTTTTCCCCCGCCAAAAACCCGCGTCTCCCCTGCGCAAAGCTTGAAAAAAGCGCGTTCTCCACCTTGGATTGCGGGTGCATCTCCATTAGCATCCGAGACACCAGTGAGAAAGCGCGTTTTCCGCTGGCGAATCGTCAACTTCTAGAAGGAAATTCAATCATGGCAACTGCGAAAAAAGCGCCCGCTAAAAAGGCGGCACCGGCCAAGAAGGCCGCTCCTGCGAAGAAGGCCGCTCCGGCCAAGAAGGCAGCCCCTGCGAAGAAGGCCGCTCCGGCCAAGAAGGCAGCCCCTGCGAAGAAGGCCGCTCCGGCCAAGAAGGCAGCTCCTGCGAAGAAGGCCGCTCCGGCCAAGAAGCGCACCCCCAACGCCGCGTTCATGAAAGCGCTGACCCCCAGCGCCGCTCTGGCCGCCATCGTGGGCAGCTCGCCCCTGCCGCGCACCGAAGTCACCAAGAAGATCTGGGACTACATCAAGAAGAACAAGCTGCAGGACTCGGTCAACCGCCGCATGATCAACGCCGACGCCAAGCTGAAGGAAATCTTCAAGAAGGCCCAGGCGTCCATGTTCGAAATGACCAAGCTGGTCAACGACCACCTGAAGTAAGCCTTCCTTCTTCACCTTCACGGGTGCAATGAAGATCAGCAAAGCCGGCGCAAGCCGGCTTTGCTGTTTTTGCGCCTTCGCGTCTCAGCATCGCGCGCGACATGTGAGAAACTGCAACAAAATTTTGACAATCCCTCAGGCATGACCGCCCGCCAGCCCGTGACCGCTTCGAAATTTCAAGAAGGCCAGGACCCACCATCGACGACCATGCCTCCGTTGCCACAGCAACGGCACAAGGTCGTGCTGGTGATCGACCTGGTGGAGTCGGTGCGGCTCATGGCGGCCAACGAAGCCGCGGTGGTGAACCAATGGCGCGGGTTCATGCACCACGCCACCTCTCAGGTGCTGCCCGCGTGCCGGGGTCGCCTGGTCAAGAGCCTGGGCGACGGCATGCTGGTCGAGTTCGACCAACCCACCGACGGCGTGCGGGCAGCCCTCGCCCTGCACCAATACTTCGCGCCACTGAACCAGACGCTGCCGCCCGCCCAACAACTGCACCTGCGCGCCGGCCTCAACGCCACCAATCTGTATGTGGACGAGAACGACGTGTACGGCCACGGCGTGAACCTGGCCGCGCGCGTGGCCGACCTCGCCTCGCCCGGTGAAACCCTGGTGACCACCAGCGTGTTCGACGGCATCGTGGTCGGCGTGGACGCCGAGGTCGAAGACCGCGGGGGAGAGTTACCTCAAGCACTGGCCCGAGCCGGTGCGCACCTGGCAGCTGTACCCGGTCTCCAGCACGTCGGCGGCCGTGCGCCCGCGCGTGCCCGAAGGCGCCGCCACCGACTTCCGCCCCTCCATCGCCGTCGTGCCCTTCGAGACGCGCAGCCACGCGGCCGAGCAGTTCGTGATCGGCGAGCTGATCGCCGACGGCGTGATCGCGCAACTCGCGCGCAGCCAGAACCTGCGCGTGATCTCCCGCATGTCCACCACCGCCTTCCGTGGCCGCCAGAGCAGCACGGACGAGATCGGCCAGCGCCTGGACGCGGCCTTCGTGCTCGGCGGCAGCTACGTGACCTACGGCGACAAGGTTGTCATCATGGCCGAGCTCTCCGACCGCAAGCGCGGCGAAGTGATCTGGGCCGACCGGCTCACCGGCGATACGCGCGACCTGCTCGAAGCCCAGAGCCAGTTGCTCGACGCCCTGTGCGCCGCCTGCGCCAAGGCCTTGCTCAACGACGTGGTGCAGCGCACGCTGGTGCTGCCCGTGCCACAGCTCGACAGCAATGCCCTGATGCTCGGCGGCATCACGCTCATGCACCGCTCCACGCCGCGCGACCTGCAGCGCAGCCTGCAGCTGATCGAGGCCGTGGTGGAGCGCCACAAACGCGTGCGCACGCCCTGGGCCTGGCTGGCCAAGTGGCACATCATGCAGGTGGTGCAAGGCCTCTCGAGTGAGCCGGCGCGCGACTTCCAGCGCGCCATCGACACCGCCGACCGCGCGCTCGACCTCGAACCCAGCAGCTCGCTGGCCATGGCGATCAAGGGCCATGCGCTGTGCCACCTCGGCGAAGACGTGGACGCCTCGCACCGGCTGCTGCAGGAGGCCACGCAGAGCAACCCGAACGATCCCATGGCCTGGCTGTACAACAGCGTGTGGTCAACGATGTGGGGCACGCCCGAGGATTCGATGACAGAGGCGGAGAAGGCATTGCACCTGTCTCCGCTGGATCCTCAGAAATACTATTTTGAGATGATGCTGGCGACGAGTTGCGCGTCCCTGGAGCAATGGGAAAGAGCCATCGAACTCTGTCGCTCTTCGCTCCAGAAAAACCGTTACCACCTACCGACCATACGCACGCTTCTGATCGCTCAACATGAATTGGGTTTCGAGAACGAGGCAAAGGAAACCTTCTCTCTGTTGATGCAGCTGCAACCGCATTTGACGGTGCAGCAGTATTTGGCTGCTGGCGGCGAAAGCCCGCTTCGACAGCGTGTCGCCAAAGCACTCACCCATCTCGGTCTTCGATTGCATTAACCAACCAACAAGGGGAATACATATGAGCGGAGGTATCAGCGGCGGTATCAGCGGCGGTATCAGTGGGGGAATCAGCGGCGGCATCAGCGGAGGTATCAGCGGTGGCGCCATGGTGTCGGCCGACGCCCTGATCCTCAGCCGCGCCGCCATCGTGGGCCCCTTCAACGGGGCGGTGCTGCACGTCAACGAGCCGGCGTTCGACAGCCCGCCCAACCTCGCGCTGTGGGCCGAAGGCCCGCGCCACGAGGCCGTCTTCTCCCAGCTCGTCGAGGGCTTGCTGTTCAAGACCCGAAGCGGCCCCAAGGACGCCACGCTCGAGTTCGCCAACCTCCAGGCGAGCACCATCCAGCGCAAGCCGCTCGTGCGCATGCGCGCACCCACCAAGGCGCAGTTCAAGAAGCAGCTCGATCTGGTGGCCTCGTACGCGGACCTGCGGGCCGACCGCGCGATCGAGATCGTGGACCAGCGCACCCCGCCGATCCTGTTCTGGTCGTCCGTGGTCGGGCTCACGGCACACCGCCACAAGAAAACCCTGCAGCTGATCGACCTGGTGTTCTCCCTGGCCGTGCTGGTCGAGATGCGCTTCAAGCAGATCTTCGCCAGCATCCGGCCGGTGGCGTTTTCGCCGCAGATCCAGCCCATGATCGAGACGCCGGGGCATGGCAGCTGGCCCAGCGGCCATGCCACGGAGGCTTTTGCCGTGGCCGCGCTTCTTGAGGCCTTGTTGGATGCTGTACCGGGTACAGGTTCGCCGCCCAACGGCACGCTGAACCGCGAGCAGATGCAGCGGCTGGCCGCGCGCATCGCGACCAACCGCGTGGTGGCCGGCGTGCACTACCCCGTGGACAGCGCGGGCGGGCGCCTGCTCGGCACGGCGCTGGCCGAGTTCCTGGTGGCGCGCGCCACCGGCACGCGTGTGCACGAACGCGGTTTTGACGGCCGCCTGTTCGAAGGCCCCAACGGCGAGCCGCTGGACTTCAGCCTGAACCAGTCGATGGACCACACCAGCGGCAACGCCTACACGCGCTCGGCCACGTCCACCGCCGTGGGCAACGCGCCACTGCTGGCCTGGCTTTGGGGGGAAGCGCTCAAGGAGTGGGCATGAGCGGCCCCACTTGGCAACCGCTGCCCACCGGTGAGTTCACCGGCATCGACTGGAACGCGCCGGGCGCCATCGACGGTGAAGACCCCTACCTGATCTGGGCGGAAGCCGACCAGTTCGCGGGCTACCACCTCGGCCGCGGCAAGAGGCCACCCAAGTGGTTGCCGATCGTGATCGAGCTCACCAGCGAGGCCGATGTGCCGGCGCTGGTGGCGGCCTCCTCCACCGCCTGGCTGCAGATTCCGCGCGTGTACCTCAATGTGTCCGGACTGCGCTTCTGCACCGCGCGGGTGAAGAAGCGCTTCTTCGACCAGTTACGCAGCAACCCGCACCTGCGCAGTCTCATCCTGCGCTTCGAGCTCGGGTTGCCGGTGGGCCACCACACGCATCCCCTGATCGACCCCTGCACGCCCGAGAGCCAACCGGTCTCCGCGCCCGGCCTGCTCGACGGCAAGGTGCTGGGCTTGATCGACGGCGGCCTGGCTTTCGCCAACGACCAGTTCCTCGACGCCCTCGGCCACACGCGCGTGAAGCACTTCTGGCGCCAGGACGACACGGTGAATGGCAACTGGCCCGGCAACCAGCCGCACCACTGCGTGCCGCTGGACCCGGCCCGCGCCGGCCCGACACCAGATGACATGGGCTACGGCCACGAACTCTCGGGCGCGGACATCGACGCGGCCATCGCCACTTACACGCGCCACGGCCAGCTGGACGAGGACGCGCTCTACGCCCACCTGCAGCTCTGGGACCTGACCCGCCCGGTCAACCACGGCACGCACGTGATGAGCCTGGCCTGCGGCAAAGGCAACCTGCTGCATCCGATGGACGACGAGGCCAGCCGCTGCGACCTGGTCGCGGTGCAGCTCGACTGGTCGAACGTGCTCGACACCTCGGGCGGCGCGATGAACGTGAGCGTGCTCGACGGGCTCATGTACATCCTCGCGCGTTGCGCGCCCAGCGCCCAGCTGGTGGTCAACATCAGCTGGGGCACGCTGGCCGGTCCGCACGACGGCACTTCGGTGCTGGAAGCGGCGATGGACCAACTGGTCGCGCTGCTCGGCGGCCGCCTGCAGATCGCCGTGCCCGCCGGCAACGCCTACCAGAGCCGCACCCATGCCAACGCCACACTGCCCCCAGGCGGTTCGGTGGCGCTGCACTGGCGCGTGCAACCCGACGACCGCACCGAGAGCTACCTGGAAATCTGGCTGCCCGCGGGCGCGCAGAACGTGCGCATCAGCGTGACGCCACCGGGCCACACCCAGCCCCTGCCGCCCATCGCCATGGGCCACGGTGGCACCTGGGTGGACGCGCAGGGCGCACCGCTGTGCGGCCTGATCTACCCCACCACCTCGGCCCTGGGCAGCCACGGCACATGCGCCCTGCTGGCGCTGGCGCCCACGTTCAGCCGCCGGCGATCGGTGGTCACCGGGCCTTTCGGCACCTGGAAGGTGGTGTTGAGCAACACCGGCCTGACGGAGACCCTGTTCGACGCCTACATCGAACGCGACGACGTGGCCATCGGCCAGAACACGGGTGCGCGCCAGTCCTACCTGGAAGACGTGTTCTACGACACCAGCGGCAACCTGGGCTCTTTCGTGGACCATGCCGACAACCCGACGCCCGTGCGCCGCAGCGGCACCTTCAACAGTCTCTCGACCGGCCAGAACACGGTGAGCGTGGGGGGTCTGCGCGCGCAGTCCTCGGCGGGTGGGCATTTCGCGCTGTATTCCCCGCGCAAGCCCGACCCCGACGCGGGCCGACCGCAACGCCCGGGCGTGAAGAAGGTGCCCGAAACGCTGAAGCCCTGCGACGACAACCCGGCCCTCTGGGGTGTGCTCGGCGCGGGCAGCCGCAGCGGCAGCGTGGTGCGGTTGGCGGGCACCAGCTCGGCCACGCCCCTGCAGGCGAGGGACATGGTCAACGGCCTCTGAGGCGGTTTACCAGCGCGCGGGCAAGGGTTTGCGCAGCACGATCCAGCGCTCGCGCACCGCGATGTAGCCACCGGTCTCCAGGTCCTTGAGCAGGCGGCTCACCATCTCGCGCGAGCAGGCGAGGTGCTGCGACATCTGCTGGTGGGTCAGGCGCTCCTTCAGGGGGCGCTCGCCGTTCCCGTCGGGCTTGCTGCTGGCCAGCTCGTTGAGCAGGCGCACCAGGCGGCCGTAGACGTCGATCAGCGCCACGCTGCGCGCGCTGTCCGTCGCCAGGCGCGCGCGCCGGATCAGGCGGGCCATGAGCTCCAGCGCGAACTCGGGGTGGGCCGCGATGTACTCGAGCAAGGTGGCGCGCGACACCACCGCGCAGGTGCTGGCCTCGGCGGCCTCCACGTTCGCGGAGCGCGGCCCGCCGTCGAGCGACATCTCGCCCACGTACTCGAGCGGGCCGTACATGCCCAGCGTGAGCTCGCGTCCCTGGTTGTCGGCCACAAAGGCCCGCAACCGCCCCTGCAGGACGATGTACAGCGTGTCGCCGGTTTCGCCTTCCTGGATCAGCAGCGCGCCACGCCGATAGCGCCGCGCGACCCCGAGGGTCGCGAGCGCTTCAATGTGGGGGGAGTTGGGAGGGGTTACGAAGGAAACGGCAGGGGCAGGCATCCAGGCTCACGTCACGGGTGGGAAAACTCCGTGGCATTGTGAGGCATGGGCGTGATGATGCGCAAGGCAGGGACCACCGGCGGCAGGCTGTTGACCCGGTGCAGCAGGCGGCGGATGCTGGGGGCGCCGGCTTTCTCGCGCAGCGTCTTGATCTGGCTGCGCACGGTGGACTCGGCCACGCCGTGCTGCGTGGCGATCTCGGTGATCTGCAGGCCCCGGCACAGGCCCATGAGCACCGACTCCTCGCTCGGGCTCAGGTTGAGCGAGCGGGCGAACATGCGCACCGCAAGGTTGTCGCAGGTGTTCTGGCGCGACAGCAGCACCAGCACCGAGGGCGCGTCGGCCTCCAGTGGGTGGCTCAGCGGCGTGAACGCCAGCGAAAGCTCTTTCTCGCCCGAGACCAGCATGAGCAGCTTGCGCTGACCGCGGAACGAGGACTCCATCGGCCAGCTGGATCTGCGAGGTGAATTCGGCGCTGCTGCCCAGCAGGCTGTTGCCGTACGACATGATGACCCGCCCATTGCGCAGCTCGTGCCGCGCCAGGTGGTTGGCGTGCAGGATGTGCCCTTGCGCATCGATGATCAGCATGCCGTAGTCGATCTCGTCGAACACCCGCATGAGGTGCTGCGCGCCCAGGCCCGAACGCAGGCCCATGCCGCCGGCGACATCCGCGCCGCCATTCCAAACCGTGTCCGTTGCTTGCCACATGACCAACCCCCGTTGATGGATGGGCCAGTCTAGGCAGGGGCGCTACCGACGGGGTGTGTGAAGCTGCCCCGGACTTTGTGACGTATTCACATGGCCGTGCGCTGGGCGGCCTGGCGGATCGCGCCGAGCGTGCCGCGCGTGGTGATCACATCCACGTCCAGCAGCACCTCGATCACCGTGCCCACCGGCGCGGCCAGGGCGCGCTGCAGCGCGGGCTCGAACTCGGCGGTGTGGGTGATGCGCTCGGCCGCGTAGCCATAGGCCCGGGCGAGCGCGCAGAAATCGGGGTTCGCCAGGCCGGATCCGCTCACGTGCGCCGGGTACTCGCGCTCCTGATGCATGCGGATGGTCCCGAAGCTGCCGTTGTTGAGCAGCAGCACGATGCTCTTGGCGCCATGCTGCGTGGCGGTGGCAGGCTCCTGCCCGTTCATGAGGAAGTCGCCGTCGCCCGCGATGGTGAACGCGGTGCGCCCGCTGACGATGGCCGCGCCGATGCCGGCCGGCACGCCATAACCCATGGCGCCATTGGTGGGCGCCAGCTGCGTCTTGTGGCCCTTGGCCAGGCCGTGGTGGCGGAAGAAGCGGTGCAGCCAGCTCGCGAAGTTGCCCGCGCCGTTGGTGAGCACGGCTTCGGCCGGCAGGTGCCGCTGCAGGGTGTGGATGATCGCCGGCATGTCGATGGTGCCGGGCAGCGTGATGCCGCCGTTGCGCCACGTCGATGTTGGCGAGGTAGTCGGCATGGCAGGCCTGCGCCCAGGCGCTCCAGGGCACGCAGGGCGGCGCGGTGAGCACCTCCAGGCTGCGCGCGGCGGCGTTCATGGTGGCGTGGATGGCGAGCGTGGGCTGGTACACCCGGCCCAGCTCCTCGGCGCTGGCGTGGATGTGCACCAGCTTCTGCGCCGGCACCGGCGCTTCGACCAGCGTGTAGCCGCCGGTGGTGGCCTCGCCCAAGCGCGGACCCAGGGCGATCAGCAGGTCGCTCTCGCGCACGCGGCGCGCCAGCGCGGGGTTGATGCCCAGCCCCACGTCGCCCGCGTACAGCGCGTGGTGGTTGTCGAAGGTGTCCTGGAAGCGGAAGGCGTTCGCCACCGGCAGCTGCCAGTTCTCGGCGAAACGCTGCAGCGCGGCGGCGGACTGCGGCGTCCAGCCGCCGCCGCCGGCGATCACCAGCGGCCGTTCGCTCGCCAGCAGCAGCGTGCGCAACTCGCGCAGCGCGCCCGGGTCGCTCCAGGCCTGCACCGGCTCCACGCGCGGCAGCGGTTCGGCGTCCACCGCCTGCGTGAGCATGTCCTCGGGCAGCACCAGCACCACCGGGCCGGGACGGCCGTTCATGGCGGTGGCGAAGGCGCGCGCCACGTACTCGGGGATGCGGCGCGGATCGTCGATGCGCTCCACCCGCTTGGCCATGCCCTTGGTGGACGGGCCGAAGAAGGCCGCGTAGTCCACCTCCTGAAAGGCCTCGCGGTCGCGCGCCTCGCTCGCCACGTCGCCCACGAACAGCACCATGGGCGTGGAATCCTGGAACGCGGTGTGCAAGCCGATGGAGGCGTTGGTGGCGCCGGGCCCGCGCGTCACGAAACACACGCCGGGCCGACCGCTGAGCTTGCCGTGGGCCTCGGCCATGAAGGCCGCGCCGCCTTCCTGCCGGTTGGTGATGAAGCGGATGCGATCGGCGTGGGCGTGAAAACCATCGAGCACCGCGAGATAACTTTCGCCCGGCACACCGAAGGCATGGGTCACACCCTGGACAATGAGGCATTCCACGAGCAGATGGCCAGCAATCCGGGTCATTTGACTTTATTAACCAATTAGAGAATTATCTGGGCATGAGCATCCCACCCACACCGGTCGCGGAAGAGCGTCTGAGAGACGCGGACCGATCGCAGAATACCATTCTGAACGCGGCGCGAGACGAGTTCTCCGAGCACGGGCTGGGCGGTGCGCGCATGGACCGCATCGCCGAGCGCGCCGGCCTCAACAAGCGCCTGATCTACTACTACTTCGAGGACAAGGAGCGCCTGTTCCAGGCCGTGCTGGAGCAGGCCTACCGCGACATCCGCGAAGAGGAACGCCAGCTCAACCTGCTGCACCTCAAGCCCGAGACCGCGCTGCGCCGGCTGGTGGAGTTCACCTGGAACTATTACCTGGAGCACCCCGAGTTCCTCACGCTGCTCAACAGCGCCAACCTGCACCGCGCGCGGCACCTCGCGCAGTCCGAGCGAGCGCGCCAGCTCAACTCGCCGCTGATCGCCACGCTCACCGAAGTCATCGAGCGCGGCCGCGCCGACGGCACCTTCCGCGGCGGTGTCGATCCGCTGCAGCTCTACGTGTCGATCGCCGGCCTGTCCTACTTCTACCTCTCGAACAACCACACGCTCTCGGCGATCTTCGGGCGAGACCTCATGACGCCCAAGGCGCACAGCGAGCGGCTCTCCCACATGTGCGACGTGATCCTAGGGTATGTCCTGATGAGCTGAGGCGGCTGGCGGCTTGACGTCGCAGGGGGCGGTTTCTAGTATTAACTGCTCGGTGAATTAAACCCCTGGAGACAACGATGAAGACCGCCCTGCCCCTTCGCCACCTGTTGATCACCTCCCTGCTGGCCGTTGTCTCGGCCAGCGCCATGGCCCAGTGGAAACCCGACCGACCGATCACCCTGATCGTGCCCTGGGCGCCCGGTGGCTCCACCGACCAGGTCACGCGCGTCACCGCCGCCGAGCTGGAAAAACACCTGGGCCAGAAGATCGTGGTCATGAACCAGCCCGGCGCCTCGGGTTCGGTGGGCACCAAGAACGCCATGGCCGCGCCGGCCGACGGCTACACCTGGACGGCCGGCGGCGCCAAGGACCTGGGCACCTACAAGGTGCTGGGCATGCTCGACACCTCCGCCACCGACTGGAACCTGTACCTCAACGTGGCGCACATCGCGGTGGTCGGCGTCAACGCCGATGCGCCCTACAAGACCATGACCGAGCTGCTGGCCGCCATGAAGGCCAAGCCCGGTGCGGTCTCGGTCGCCACGGCGG
Source organism: Hydrogenophaga sp. UC242_50 (assembly GCF_042697355.1). Lineage (NCBI taxonomy): Bacteria > Pseudomonadati > Pseudomonadota > Betaproteobacteria > Burkholderiales > Comamonadaceae > Hydrogenophaga > Hydrogenophaga sp. UC242_50. The sequence continues at coordinate 2,887,358 of NZ_CP170553.1, read as the reverse complement.
GCGTGAACTCCAGCGGCCACTCGGCCATCGAAGCCATCGCGCGCGCCGCCGGCGTCACCTACAAGCACGTCACCTACGACGGGGGCGCACCGGCCGCCGTGGCCGCCGCCTCGGGCGAAACCGAAGTGACCACGCAGCTCGCGGCCGAGCAGACCGACATGATCCGCGCCAAGAAGATCCGCCCGCTGGCGGTGGTGGGCGACAAGTCGATCGAGATCGAGGGCTTCGGCACCATCCCGCCGCTGTCGCAATTCATCCCGGGCTTCAAGGACCCGATCAACTACTTCGGCATCTTCGTGCCCAAGGCCGCGCCGCCGGTGGTGGCTCAGACGCTGGACAAGATCTGGGCCACCGAGATGGTCAAGAGCGAAGCCCTGCGCAAGTACGCGCAGGCGCGCGGCGCCATGTTCGCGCCGATGGCGGGTGAAGAGGCGCAGAAGGCCGTGTTCCCGGCCATCCAGTCCTACGCCTGGACGCAGCAGGCCGCCGGCAAGGCCAAGGTGTCGCCCGACACCGTCGGCATACCCAAGCCCTGATCCCCCACACGGAACACAACATGAGCGAGGGTGGAAAAACCGCCCGCTCCGACCTCTGGGGCGGTGCGGGCTGGGTGGTGTTCGGTTTGGTGATCGTGATCGGCTCCATTCGCATGGAGCGCTTCGAGTCCATGGGCGCACAGCTCTACACCATGCCCGGCTTCGTGCCCGGCATGATCGGCGGCGTGGTGGCCCTGCTCGGCCTCGTGCTGATGCTGCGCGGCTGGACGCGCCGGGCCCATGAGGCCGCCACGGACGCGGCGACACCGGTCGAACCGCTGCTCAACCGGCGCATCGGCATCACCATGGCGCTCACGCTGGTGTACGCCGGCCTGCTGATCGGGCGCGCACCGTTCTGGCTGGTCACGGCCCTGTTCGTCGCGGCCTTCGTGGCCGTGTTCACCCCCACCGACACGACCCCCACGCGCCGCGCCACGGTGGCGCTGCTGGCCGGCGTGCTCACCTCGGCCGTCGTCACCCTGGTGTTCGAGCAGGTCTTCCTCGTCCGTCTGCCTTAGGGACCCACCATGTTTGACGGACTGATCATGTTCGGGCAGTCGATCGCGCGCTTCAGCGGGCCCGAGACGATTGCCTACGCCCTGCTGGCCTCGCTGGTCGGTGTGGTCATGGGCGCCCTGCCCGGCCTCACCGCCACCATGTCGCTGGCGCTGATGACCACGCTCACGCTCAAGCTGCCGCCCAGCCAGGCGCTGCTGATCCTGATCTGCACTTACGTGGGCTGCATCTACGGCGGCTCGCGCTCGGCCATCCTGCTCAACATCCCGGGCACGCCGGCCTCGGCCGCGTCCTGCCTCGATGGCTACGCGCTCGCGCGCCAGGGCATGGCCGGCCGCGCCATGGGCATCGCCACCACTGGCTCGGTCATGGGCACGCTGATCGGCATGTTCTTCTTGGCCACGCTCACGCCCGTGCTCGGCGGCCTGGCGCTGAAGTTCGGCGCCTACGAGTTCTTCTGGCTGGCGTTCTTCGGCGTCATCATCGCCGGCACGCTCACCGGCGACGACCCGCTCAAGGGCTGGATCGCCGGCATCGCGGGCCTGTTCATCGCCACCGTCGGCCAGGAGCCGCAGTACGGCTACGAGCGCTTCGCCTGGGGCCTGCGCGACCTCGCCGGCGGCATCCAGCTGGTGCCCGCGCTGGTCGGCGCCTTCGGCTTCGCCGAGTTGCTGACGGCCATGCGCGAACGGCAGGCACCCGTGAAGATCAGCCCCTTCGACACCGTGATCCCCAAGGTGCGCGACGTGCTGCAGTACTGGCGCACCATCCTGCGCTCGGGCCTGATCGGCACCGGCGTGGGCATCGTGCCCGGCGTGGGCGAGGACGTGGCGGCCTGGTCGTCCTACGCCGCCGCCAAGCGCGCGAGCAAGGAAAAGGAGAAGTTCGGCAAGGGCTCGATCGAAGGCCTGATGGCCGCCGAGACCGGCGACAACGCCTGCGTGCCCGGCGCGGTGATCCCCGTGCTCACCCTGGCCATTCCCGGCTCGGCGCCGGCCGCCGTGCTGATGGCCGCGATGATCATCCACGGCGTCAAGCCGGGGCCGCTGATCATGGTGGAGAACCCCGAGTTCGTGTACGACGTGGTGACCATGATGCTGTTCGCCACCATCGGCATCCTGATCTTCGGCCTGGTGCTCACCAAGGCGCTGGTGCAGGTGCTGCGCGTGCCCCAGCACCTGATCGTGCCCATCGTCTTCGTGCTGTGCACCGTGGGCAGTTTCGCCATCGCCGGGCGCCTGTTCGACGTCTACGTGATGCTGGCTTTCGGCCTGATCGGTTTCTTCCTGCGCCACTACGGCTACCCCATGGCGCCGCTGGTGCTGGGCATCGTGCTGGGCGACCTGATGGAGAAGAACCTGCGCCGCGCGCTGATCCTGTCCGACGGCGACCTCTCGCCCTTCTTCACGCGCCCCATCGCCGGCACCGTCGCCGCCATGATCTTCGCCACCATCGCCTGGAAGCTGTGGACGCTGTACGGCCGCCAGGCCCGGCCCAAGGCAACGGCATGAAACTGGCCCTGTGCAACGAGGTGCTGCAGCCCCTGCCGCTGGCGGCCCAGTGCGAGGCCGCCGAGCGCATGGGCTACGACGCGCTGGAAATCGCGCCCTTCACGCTGACCGACGAACCCGAGGCGCTCGACAGTACCGCCGCCCACCGCGTGCGGTCCACCGCGCACAGCCACGGCCTGGCCGTCTCCAGCCTGCACTGGCTGCTGGTCAAGCCCGCCGGCCTTTCGCTGGTGAGCGACGACAAAGCCTTGCACCGCCGCACGCTGGACCTGCTGCGCCGCCTGATCGACTTCACCGCCGCCTGCGGCGCGCGCGCGCTCGTGCACGGCTCGCCCAAACAGCGCTCGCCCGGCCCCGGCCAGAGCGTGGCGGACGCTGCCGCGCGCTTCGAGGCCGCCATGGCCGAACTCGCGCCACACGCCGCGGACGCGGGCGTGGTGTATTGCATCGAACCGCTGGGCCGCTTCGAAACCCCGGTGATCAACACCGTGGCCCAGGCCGCCGCGATGGTCGACCGCATCGGCTCGCCCGCCATCCGCACCATGCTCGACGTGAGCGCCGCCTCGCACAACGAAACCGAGCCCGTGCACGAGGTGCTGCGCCGCTTTCTCGCCAGCGGCCACATCGCGCACGTGCAGCTGAACGACAGGAACCGCCGCGGCCCCGGCCAGGGCGAGACCGACCAGCGCCCCGTGCTGCAGGCGCTCAAAGACGGGCGCTACGCCGGCTGGGTGGCGGTGGAACCCTTTGAATACGTGCCCGATGGCCTGGGTTGCGCCCAAGCGTCGGCACAGCATGTGCGTGAGATCTGGAGGACCCTGTCATGAGCGCTGTGACCTTGCGCGTGCACGAGGTGCAGCTGTACGAGCGCCACGTCACGCTGCGCCTGCCCTTCCGTTTCGGCGCCGCCACCGTCACGCAATGCCCGCAGGCCTTCGTGCGCGTGCTCGCCGAGGTGAATGGCCGGCGCGTGGAAGGCGCGAGCGCCGAACTGATGGTGCCCAAGTGGTTCGACAAATCGCCCACGCTCACCCACGAACAGAATTTCGAACAGCTGCGCGAATCGCTGCGCAACGCGCGCGAGGCCGTGCAGGCGACCCGCGAGGCGCTCAGCCCCCATGCGCTGTCGCACGAGGCGGGTGAGGCGGCCATCGCCACCTCGGTGGTGCGGCGGCTGCCGCGCCTGGCCGCGCAGTTCGGCCCCGCCCTGCTCGACAAGGCCGTGGCCGACGCGGCGCTGCGCGCGGCCGGCCGCTCGTGGGTCGATGGCGTGCACGCCGGCGTGCTCGGCGACCCCTGGGGCCCGCGGCTCGACCTGGTGCGCCCCACGCACGTGGTGCTGCGCCACACCGTGGGCCTGGCCGATCGGCTGGTGGAGGGCGACGAAGGCGCCGACCCGCAGGACGGCCTGCCCGCCACGCTGGAGGCGGCGATCCGGCGCCACGGCCTGCACCACTTCAAACTCAAGCTCTGCGGCCAGATCGGCGCCGACGTGGAGCGCCTCACCCGCATCGCCGAGGTGCTGCAGCGCGTGGGCGGGGACTACCGCGTCACGCTCGACGGCAACGAAACCTTCACCGACGCCACCAGCCTGGGCAAGTTCTGGCAGGCGCTGCGCACCACGCCCGCGCTGGCCGATCTGCTGCGCCGCACCCTGCTGCTGGAGCAGCCCCTGGCGCGCGCGGTGGCGCTGCGCGAATCGATCGCCTCGCTGGGCATCGGCGTGCCGGTGATCCTGGACGAGTCCGACGACCACGCGGCCGCGCTCGACGAGGGCCTGGCGCTGGGTTACCACGGCATCTCCAGCAAGGCCTGCAAGGGCATCTACCGCTCGCTGCGCAACGCGCACCGCATCGCGCAGGACCCGCGCCTGCTGCTCTCGGGCGAAGACCTCACCTGCCAGGCCGGCCTGGCGGTGCAGCAGGACACCCTGCTCGCGGCCAGCCTGGGCGTGCGCCACATCGAGCGCAACGGCCACCACTACGTGGACGGCTTCGGCACCGCGCCCGCCGACGAAGCGTTGGCCTTCGCCCGCGCCCACCCCGGCTTCTACGAAATCACGGCGGGCCGCCCCCACCTGGCGGTGCGCCAGGGCCAGCTCGACCTGCACGCCCTGCACGCGCCGGGCTTCGCGACCGCGGCGACGCCGCAATGGCGCAGCCTGCAGGCCATCGCCTGAAATTTCACTGAATGGTTAATTGAAAACGGTCTGCGGCTCACCGCAGACCGCCGTGGCTGTGGGGGCCGAGCCGCGGCCGGGCGCGCCGACGCCCGTAGAACCAAGGGAAAACCCTGAATGCGATGCCCACAATCTTCGCTTGCGCATCTTTCGCGACCGCTTCTATAATTTCCGCTATTCACTGATTGGTGAATTAAACCAACAACCAGCCCTTTTTCACTGGAGACAAGCATGAAACTGATTCACGCCACCGCCCTGGCCGCGTTCGCTCTCGCCACCAGCCTGCCCGCCGCCGCGCAGCAGGCCTACCCGAACAAGGCCATCCGCGTGATCGTGCCGTTCGCCGCGGGCAGCACCACGGACATCATTGCGCGCGCGATCACGGACAAGATGAGCCAGAGCATGGGCCAGCCCATCGTGGTGGACAACCGCGGCGGCGCCAGCGGCACCATCGGCCAGGCGGCGGTGGCGCACGGCCGCGCCCGATGGCTACACCATCATGATCCACTCGTCTTCGCACACGGTGAGCCCCTCCACCTTCGCCAAGCTGTCCTTCGACACGGTGAACGATTTCGCTGGCGTCACCCCGATCTCCTCCACCCCCAACGTGCTGGTGATCGCGCCAAGCCGAAACCTCAAGACGCTGCCGCAGCTGGTGGCCAACGCCAAGGCCAACCCCGGCAAGATGAACTTCGCCTCCGCCGGCCAGGGCAGCGCCACCCACCTCAACGCCGAGAAGTTCAAGATGGCCGCGCAGATCGATGCGGTGAACATCCCCTTCAAGGGCTCCGCCGAGGCCGTCACCGAAGTGCTCGCCGGCCGCGTGGACTACTACTTCTCGCCCATCGCCCCGGTGATCGGCCAGATCAAGGAAGGCCAGCTGCTGGCCCTGGCCGTGGGCTCGCCGCGCCGCGCCAGCGCCCTGCCCGATGTGCCCACCACCGCCGAAGCCGGCGTGCCCGGCTCCGAATTCAACTTCTGGATCGGGATGATGGCCCCGGCCAAGACGCCGCGCGACGTCGTCAACCGCTTGCACGACGAAGTCGTCAAGGCCCTGGCCACGCCCGAAGTGAAGGAACGTTTCCTCAAGCTGGGCGCCGATGCCTGGACGCTCAAGCCCGAGCAGTTCGATGCCTACATCAAGGAAGAAATCAAGAGCAACGCCGTGCTGGTGAAAGCCGCCGGCCTGCAAGTGACCAACTGACCCCGGCCCCGGGGTTTTCAAAGCGAAGAGAAGGAACTCGACAATGGCCGTTCAACAACTCGGGATCATCATGCACGGCGTGACCGGACGCATGGGCATGAACCAGCATCTGATCCGCTCCATCTGCGCGATCCGCGCGCAAGGCGGTGTGACGCTCTCCAACGGCGACCGGGTCATGCCCGACCCCATCCTGGTCGGCCGCAACGCCGAGAAGATGGAAGCGCTGGCCAAGGCCCACAACATCCCGCGCTGGGGCACCGACCTCGATGCCGCGCTGGCCAACAAGAGCGACACCATCTTCTTCGACGCCGGTACCACGCAGATGCGCCCCACCCTGCTGCGCCAAGGCCATCCGCGCCGGCAAGCACGTGTACTGCGAGAAGCCGATCGCCACCAACCTCAACGAGGCGGTGGAGATCGCGCGCCTGGCGCAGAGCTCGGGCCTCAAGCACGGCGCCGTGCAGGACAAGCTGTTCCTGCCCGGGCTGCGCAAGCTCGACATGCTGCGCCGCGCCGGCTTCTTCGGCCGCATGCTCAGCGTGCGCCTGGAGTTCGGCTACTGGGTGTTCGAAGGCGACCTGCAGCCCATCCAGCGCCCGAGCTGGAACTACCGCAAGGAAGACGGCGGCGGCATGATCCTGGACATGATGTGCCACTGGCGCTACGTGCTGGACAACCTGTTCGGTGAAGTGAAATCGGTCTCGTGCATCGGCACCACGCACATCCCCACGCGCTGGGACGAAGCCGGCAAACCCTACGAGTGCACCGCCGACGACGCGGCCTACGCCACCGCCGAACTCACCGGCCACAACGGCGAAAACGTGATCGCGCAGCTCAACATGAGCTGGGCCACCCGCGTGAACCGCGACGACCTCGTGACCTTCCACGTCGACGGCACGCACGGCTCCGCCGTCGCCACGCTGACCGGCTGCAAGGCGCAAAGCCGCGTGAACACGCCGCGCCCGGTGTGGAACCCGGATGTGAAGCAGACCATGAACTTCTCCGAGCAATGGCAGGACGTGCCGGACACGCAGGTGTACGACAACGGCTTCAAGATCCAGTGGGAACACTTCATCCGCCACGTGGTGGAGAACGAGCCCTACAAGTGGACGCTGCCCGAAGGCGCCAAGGGCGTGCAGCTGGTGGAAGCCGCGCTGGACAGCTGGGAACAGCGCCGCTGGGTGGATGTCCCCGCGTTGAAGGTCTGAGGCCATGGCACTCTCTCTGCAACTGCCCGACGCCTCGGGCAAGGTCGAGGCCTACACCCTGCGCGGCACCACCCCGGTGAAGCCCGCGCCGGGCGTGAAGTTCAACCGCATCGCCTACTCCGCCGCCCACGTGGTGGCCGACCCGCTCGCCGCCATCGATCCCTGGCTGCAGTGCGCGGTGGACTGGGACGCGACCATCGCCTACCGCCAGCGTCTCTGGTCGCTCGGCCTGGGCGTGGCCGAGGCCATGGACACCGCGCAGCGCGGCATGGGCCTGGACTGGCCCACCTCGCTGGAGCTGATCCGCCGCTCGCTCGACGCCGCCAAGGACGTGCCCGGCGCGCTGGTGGCCTCGGGCTGCGGCACCGACCACCTCGTGCTGGAGAACGTGAAGACGGTCGATGAAGTCATCGCCGGCTACGAAGAGCAGATGGCCGCCATCGAGAAGCTCGGCGGCAAGCTGATCGTGATGGCCAGCCGCGCCCTGGCGCGCGTCGCCAAAGCCCGGCCGACTACGAGCGCGTGTACGACCGCATCCTGAGCCAGGCCAAGCAGCCCGTGGTGCTGCACTGGCTGGGCGACATGTTCGACCCCGCGCTCAAGGGCTACTGGGGCGACAACGACCCCGACAAGGCCATGGACACCGCGCTGGCCGTGATCGCCGCGCACCCGGACAAGGTGGACGGCATCAAGATCTCCCTGCTCGACAAGGACAAGGAAGTCGCGATGCGCCGCCGCCTGCCCCCGGGCGTGCGCATGTACACCGGCGACGACTTCAACTACGCCGAGCTCATCGCCGGTGACGGCTTCGGCGCCGAGAAGACGCACGGCCAGAGCGACGCGCTGCTGGGCATCTTCGACGCCATCGCCCCCGCCGCCAGCGCCGCGCTGGGCGAACTCGCGCAAGGCAACCTGCAGAAGTTCCACGACATCCTCGGCCCCACGGTGCCGCTGTCGCGCCACATCTTCGCCGCGCCCACGCGCTTCTACAAGACCGGTGTGGTCTTCATGGCCTGGCTCAACGGCCACCAGTCGCACTTCACCATGGTCGGTGGCCAGCAGAGCACGCGCTCGCTGCAGCACTTCGCCGAGCTGTTCCGCCTGGCCGATGCGGCCAACCTGCTGGAGCAGCCCGAGCTGGCCGTGCGCCGCATGGGCACGCTGCTGGCCCTGCATGGCGTGGAGGCCTGATCGATGCGCGACTTCTCCCATGACCACCGCTGGCTCTCGCTCAACACCGCCACGGTGCGCAAGAGCCGGGGGCAGGACCTGCCGCTCGATCAGATCCTGGACGCCTGCGCGCGCCACGGCATCCCGGCCATCTCACCGTGGCGGGACCAGGTCGCCGCCGTCGGGCTGAAAACCATCTCGGCCCAGGTGAAGTCGCTCGGCCTGAAGCTCTCGGGCTACTGCCGGGGCGGCATGTTCCCGGCGGTGGACGCCGCCGGGCTGCAGGCTGCGCGCGACGACAACCGCCGCGCGGTGGACGAGGCCTGTGAACTGAACGCACCTTGCCTGGTGCTGGTGGTCGGCGCCTTGCCCGGCGCGCTGGCTGGTCAAGCCGCGCACAAGGACATCGGCCGCTCGCGCCAACAGGTGAGCGAAGGCATTGCCGAGCTGCTCGAGTACGCCAAGGCCAACGGCATGCCGCTGGCATCGAGCCCCTGCACCCCATGTACGCGGCCGACCGCGCCTGCATCAACACCATGGAGCAGGCGCTGGACGTGTGCGACGCGCTCGACCCGGGCCAGACCGGCGCGATCGGCGTGGCGGTGGACGTGTACCACGTGTGGTGGGACCCCAAGCTGCAGGCGCAGATCGAACGCGCGGGCAAGAACCGCCTGCTGGCTTTCCACGTGTGCGACTGGCTCACGCCCACCACCGACCTGCTCAACGACCGGGGCATGATGGGCGACGGCGTGATCGACATCCCGCGCATCCGGGGCTGGGTGGAAGCGCAGGGCTTCGCCGGCTTCAGCGAGGTGGAGATCTTCTCCACCGGCAACTGGTGGAAGCGCGATCACGACGAGGTCTTGAAGACCTGCATCGAGAGGCACCGCAGCGCGGTGTGACGAAACAAGGGCCCGCATGTCGGGCCCTTGTTTTTTGGACGGCGAGGTTTCAGCGCAGGGTGGAGGCCTCGGTGCTTGCCGTCAGCACGGCGGCCACGGGCCGGCTCCGACGCTCGGCCTCGTCGGCCAGGATCAGCGAGCCTGTGGTGCGCTGTTGCAGGCGGCGCTGTTCGCCACGCTGCGTGACGTCGTTCAACACCGAGACAAACCACATGAGCAACAAGCCGGCGGCCGCAAACAGCAGCCAGATCAGCGCGTTGGAGAAGAAACCGAACCAGGAGTCGTCACGGTTGCCGGGCAGGTAGGCGGCGTTGCGGTTCATGGAAGTCTCCTCGATGCGTTGTTGGCTTGAACGCATGATCCCAGCGGCGGCCAGCCCGGCCTGTCGGCACAACCCGCCGCCCGCTGTAGGAGCCAGCCGACAAGGGCAGGCTTGACCCTCAAGCGGCTCCAGGGTTTCAAATCAGCCCATGAGCGACAAAACCCTGACACCGAGCCCCGCCGAATCCACCGTGCTGCACGTGCCCAGCATGTGTTGCGCGGCCGAGTTCAACCTGGTGGAAAAGGAACTGCGGCGCGTGGACGGCGTGCACGACGTGGCGCCCGACTTCATCCGCCGATCGGTGCGCATCCAGCACAACGCGATTCCCGAGCCCGAGCTGCTGGCGGCGGCAGCCCGCTCGGGCTTCGAGGTGCGCCCGGGCCGAGCGGCGCCCCAGGGCAAGGGCCTGGCGTCGATCGGCATCCGCACGGTGGATGCGGCGCCCCCCGCGCCCACCAGCCATGCGGCGCATGACCACGACCATGAACACGACCACAAGGACGGCCATGACCACGAGGAAGGGCCTCGCCACACGCACGCCAACGACACCTCGCCCTGGAAGCTCGCCGTGGGTGGCGTGCTGGCGCTGGCGGCGGAGGTGGTGGCGCTGGCCTATGGCGATGCCTCGTTCGGGGCGGTAGCCTTCGCGCTGGGCGCCATTGCCCTGGCTGGTCTGGACACCTACCGCAAGGGCCTCGTCGCCCTGCGCCGCTTCAACCTGAACATCAACGCCCTGATGACGGTGGCGGTCACGGGCGCCGCCATCCTGGGCCAGTGGCCCGAAGCGGCGATGGTCATGGTGCTGTTCGCCATCGCGGAAATGATCGAAGAGAAATCGCTGGACCGCGCGCGCCGCGCCATCGAAGGCCTGATGGCGATGGCGCCCGAGATGCGCAGCGGTGCAGCAGGGCTCGGCCTGGCAGGAGGTGCCGGCGGCCACGGTGGCGCTGGGGGCGACCGTTCGCGTGCGCCCGGGGGAACGCATCGCGCTCGACGGCACCGTCACCTCCGGCTCCTCGGCGGTGGACCAGGCCGCCATCACGGGCGAGAGCGTGCCGGTGGACAAGCAGGCCGGCGACAAGCTGTTCGCCGGCACCATCAACCAGAACGGCGAGTTGCTCTACCAGGTGACGGCCAAGGCCGACGACTCGACGTTGGCCCGCATCATCCGCGCGGTGCAGGAGGCCCAGGCCAGCCGCGCGCCGACCCAGCGTTTCGTGGACACCTTCGCGCGCTATTACACGCCGGCCGTGTTCGCGGTGGCCATCGCCATCGCGGTGCTACCGCCGCTGCTGACGGGCGCGGACTGGCTCACCTGGGTCTACCGGGCGCTGGTGCTGCTGGTCATCGCCTGCCCCTGCGCGCTGGTGCTGTCCACGCCGATCTCCGTCGTGTCCGGGCTGACCGCCGCCGCCCGGCGCGGCATCCTGGTCAAGGGCGGCCTGTACCTGGAGCAAGGCCACCGGCTGAAGGTGCTGGCCCTGGACAAGACCGGCACGCTGACGCAGGGCCGACCGGTGGTGATCGACGTGCAGGCGCTGCAGGGCAGCGAAGACGAGGTGCTGGCGCTGGCGGTGTCGCTGTCCGGGCGCAGCGACCACCCGGTGTCCAAGGCGATTGCCGCGCGCGGCACCGGCACCCTGCGGGAGGTCACCGGTTTCCAGGCGCTGCAGGGACGCGGCATCGAAGGCAGCATCGCGAACGAGCGCTACCGCCTGGGCAACCACCGCCTGGTCGAAGAATCGGCAGCGTGTTCGCCCGAGCTGGAGGCGAAGCTGGACGCGCTGGAGGCGCAGGGCAAGACGGCGGTGGTGCTGGTGCGCGGCAAGGTGCCCATCGCCATCTTCGCGATCGCCGACCAGGTGCGCCCGGAAAGCGTGGAGGCCGTCGCGCAGCTGAAGCAACTGGGCGTTCGCCCGGTGATGTTGACCGGCGACAACCGGCACACGGCCGAGGCGATCGCGCGGCAGGTCGGCATCGAGGACGTGCGCAGCGAGCTGCTGCCGCAAGACAAGCTCAAGGCGATTCAGGAACTCTCGGCCGGCGACACGGTGGTGGGCATGGTGGGCGACGGCATCAACGACGCACCGGCGCTCGCCCAGGCCCACATCGGCTTTGCCATGGGCGCCGCGGGGACCGACACCGCGATCGAGACGGCCGACGTGGCCCTGATGGACGACGACCCGCGCAAGCTCGCCGAGTTCATCGACCTGTCCCGCGCCACCAAGGCCGTGCTGTGGCAGAACATCACCCTCGCCCTGGGCATCAAGGTGGTGTTCCTGAGCCTCGCGGTGGTGGGTGAGGCCACGCTGTGGATGGCGGTGTTCGCCGACATGGGCGGCAGCCTGCTCGTGGTGTTCAACGGCCTGCGGCTGCTGCGCCACCGCCGGCGCTGATTCAGTAGGCGCGGTCGCGGTCCAGCAGGCCGCGCTGGACGAAGAGCGCGCGCAGCGCGTCGTGTTTGAAGACACCGCAGCGCTCCAGCACCTGGAGCGTGTTGCCGCAGCGGCTGCGCATGTGCGCGTGGCGCAGGCCCTTGCCACTCACCTTGCTCAGCACGCGTTCGGTGGCGGCGGCATCCAGGCCGGCATCGCCCAGCAGGCGGCGATGGAAGCCGTCGTCCCAGGTGTGGAAGGCCGCGATGACGTCGGGCAGCAGGCGGCCGAAGAAGGCCTGGCTGTTGCCGTCCAGCCGGGGCCAGATCCGCTCGAACAGGTGGGCGAAGTACTTCGCATGCACCCACTCGTCTTCCAGGTGCGCGAGCAGCATGCCCTGCACCGCCGTGTGCGCCGTGCCGCGCATGACGTCGACGATGGCCTTGGTGATCATGGTCTCGCCGACGAAGCCGACCATGAACCAGGCCAGGTCGCGCCGCTGCGCCGGCACCTGGGCCGCCAGCGCCTCGATGGCCGAGATCTTCAGGCTGGGTTCGTCGCGCGCCTCCAGCGCGAACACCTCGCGGATGGCGCGGCTCGCGTGGGCCGTGAAGTAGGCGTGGTAGCCCTCATCGGTGTACAGCTTCAACGCGTCGAGCGCGAGCGCTTCGGGCACGAAGGCGCGCAGGCGGTTTTCCGCGATGACCTGAGCCGCCACGTTGACGATGCGGTGCTCGGTGAGCGCCATGTCGTCCAGGAAATGCACCAGCCGCGCGGCGCACAGGCGGTTGCGCCGGGCCATGTCGAGGTGGCGCAGCGCCGGGTGCGACATGAGTTCGTCGGTCTGACCGAAGACGAACCACTGCACGCTGCTGAACTCGCCCGCGCTGCCGGACAGATCGAAGTCGGTCAATGAGGACTTGGCGCGCACCGAGGCGGTGGCGATCCAGTCCTTGAAGGGCGAGTCGGCTTCCTTTCTGGCGCGCATCCGGGTTCTTCCGCATTCGATTGAGGGGTTCTCGAGTATGTCAAGAATCCGTGGCGATATTCCCTAAAGGCGGTGACCTGCCCCTTAGGGCAGTGCCCAAAAGTGCATGGCGGGCCCAGAATCGACACGCCCATGAACCTGCTTCTCATCGATGACCACCCGATGTTCGGCGTCGGGTTCGTTCACGCCCTCACCCACCTGCGCCCAGGCATCGACGCCCGGGCGGTGCTGCACCTGGAACACGGGCTGGCGCTGGCCCGGCAATGGCCCGGGCTGAACGTGGTGCTGATCGACTACCGGCTGGCGGGCGACGATGGGCTGGCCGGCTTGCGGCGCTTCGGCACGCAACACCCGCTGGTCGCGCGCGTGCTGATCTCGGGCCAGGAAGACCGGCACCTGCTGGCGCAGGCGCGCACGGCCGGCGCCGCGGGCTTTCTGGGCAAGTCGTTGCCGATCGCCGAGATCCTCGCCGCGCTGGAGAAGATCGTCGGCGGTGGCGAACATTTTCTCCCGACGGCATCCACCAGCCAGGTGCCCGCGAATACCACCACCACCCCAGGGCCGACGGCACGCCAGCTCGAGGTGCTGCTGCTGATCGCGCGGGGCCAGCAGAACAAGCAGATTGCGCACGAACTGGGCATTGCCGAGCGCACCGTGAAGCTGCACGTCACCGCGCTGCTGGATGCGCTGGGCGCGCGCAACCGCACGCACCTGCTGGTGCTGGCACGCGACTCGGGCCTCATCTGAATGGACCTCCCCACCAGCGCCCCGGGCCCGACCGCGCTGGAGGTGGACCAGATCAACCGGCTGGTGCGCACCACTCCTGCGGTGTGGTTCCTGAGCACGCTGGGCGCGTTGATCTGCTACCTGCAGTTCGCCGACTCGCAGACCGATTCGCGCCTTGACTGGTGGCTGGCTGCCTTCTGCGCGGTGAGCACGCAGAGGCTGGTGGCGTCCCTGTTCGTGTACCGCGTGCCGCGCTCGGTCCGCCTGATCCGCTGGTGGCTGAGCAGCACGCTGGTGCATGCCGCGCTGTGGGGCCTGCTGAGCGTGGTCCTGCTGACCCCGGGGCCGCCCCAGGCGGAGTCCATCCTGCACATCACACTGGTGGCAATCGCCATGGGCGGCTCGGTGCGCCTGCCCGGCTTCCGCCTCACGCTGATCGCCCATGTGGGCCTGGTGCTCGGCCCACTGATCCTGCGCGACCTGTGGACGGCCAACCCGTACCACGCGGTGCTGGCGTTCCTGGTGTTCCTGATCGGGGTGTACGCCCTGGTCAGCGGTCGCAACCAGTCGCTGGCCCTGCGCGAGATTCACGTCCAGCGCCAGCGCAACGAGGAACTGATCGTCGCATTGCAAAGAGAGAACGAACGCAGCGAAACCGCGCGCGGCGTGGCCGAAGAGGCGAACGCGGCGCGCACCCGTTTCTTCGCGGCCGCCAACCACGACCTGCGCCAGCCCCTGCACGCCATGCGCCTGCTGTCGCAGACGCTGCTGGAACAGGGCCACAAGGTGGACGTGGCAGCGGTGTCCACCCACCTGGTCGAGTGCGTGGAGGGCATGGCGGAGGTGATCGACGACCTGCTGGAGATCACGCGGCTCGACGTGGGCCACATGGCGCCGCACTGGTCGAGTTTTCCGCTGGACGATCTGGTGCGGGAGTGCTGCCGGCCCCACGAACCGCTGGCGCTGGCCAAGGGCCTGCGGCTGGACATCGATGTGGGCCGACTCGCAGTGCACAGCGACCGCGCCCTGCTGGCCCGCGTGCTGAGCAACCTGGTCTCCAACGCCATCCGCTACACCGAGCGCGGCGCCGTGCGGGTGGCCTGCGCCCTGACAAGCGACGAAAGCCACGTCTGGCTCGATGTGGAAGACACCGGCATCGGCATCGATGAAGAGGACCTGCCGCGCATCTTCGAGGAGTTCTACCAGGTGGGCAACCCGGCCCGCGACCGCCACCTGGGCCTGGGACTGGGCCTGCGCAGCCCGTGAAGCGCCTGAGCGACCTGCTGTCGCTGGATGTGTCGGTGCTGCGCTCGGCGCCCGGCCAGGGCAGCGTGTTTTCCCTGAAGCTGCGGCGCGTCGCGCATGGACGAAGTCACGATGAGCGCCACGGCCCATCCCGAGCCGGGCGCCCAAGAGGCTTTGCTGCCCGGCCACCGCGTGCTGGTGATCG
Organism: Hydrogenophaga sp. UC242_50; assembly: GCF_042697355.1. Classification (NCBI taxonomy): domain Bacteria; kingdom Pseudomonadati; phylum Pseudomonadota; class Betaproteobacteria; order Burkholderiales; family Comamonadaceae; genus Hydrogenophaga; species Hydrogenophaga sp. UC242_50. The sequence goes on along the minus strand of NZ_CP170553.1, from coordinate 2,872,271 downwards.
AGGACGACGCCGATGCGCGCGCCGCGCTCACGGGCCTGTTGCGCTCGTGGGGTTGCGACGTGCGTTCGGCGGCGGATGCGGCCACCAGCCTGAGCCACATTCGGACGGGGTTCCGGCCCGATGCCCTGGTGGTGGACCTGCGCCTGCCCGACGGTGCCAGCGGCATCGACGCCTTGCGCGACGTGCGCGCGCTGCTGGGTGACGAGGTGCCCGCCGTGATGGTGACGGGCGACGCCGGAAGCCCCCACATGCGGCGGGCTCAGGACGTCGGCCTGACGGTGATGGTCAAGCCGGTGCGGCCGGTGCAGCTGCGCGCGTTCCTGGGCCTGGTGTTCGCCAGGGAGCAGGCGCCGCAGCCCGACTGAGGAAGGGCTCAGCGCAACAGGGGGTTGCGCGCGGGCGGCGCGCCCTTGCGGCTGCACACCGCCTCGGACACCGAGCGCCCCAGCACGTTGAAGGACCCGCCGACGAAGCAGCCGTATTCCTGGCCGCTCTTGGTGCGCACGGCGTAGCGGGTGGTGGTGCCCTCGTCGACGCGGTTGCTCACGGTGAACGCGTTTCGCTCCAGGCCGAGCGCAAAGGCGGTGCGGTCGACGATGGCCTCGTCGGTCACGGCCATCGATGCGCAACCGGCGGTGAGCAGCAGCGCGGCAAGGGTGGGTACCCAGAGTCTGGGTGAGTGCATGGGTTCTCCTGTCCTGAAAGAGTGAGGTGGTGACGGCAAGGTCTGCCGCGAACCCATGCTAGGCAGGACCTCCCCGGCGGGGAACAGCACCTTCGGGCAGGTGATGCGCGCGCGCATCGCCCTGCCCGATGGTGCTATGGAGCCGCGCGCCCTTCGTTCCTAGCATCCGCCCCATGTACAACCATGGAGCACATGAATGAAATGGCAAGGAACGATCGCACGGCTGTCCGTGCTGGCGGCGGTGGCCGCCGTGCTGGGCGCCTGTGGAGGCTCGAACAACAGCAGTGGAAGTGGTGGCAACAGCCCCGCTCCCGCTCCGGACACCAGCAGGCTGGAGGTGACCGTGGTGGGCAGCGGCAACATCAGCTCACTGCCCACCGGGCTGGACTGCAACGACGCCTGCGGCGCACCCTTTGCGACCGGCAGCGCGGTGACGCTGACGGCCACACCGGCGGCGGGGCAGCAACTGGCGAGCTGGAGCGGCGCCTGCAGCGGCGCGGCGCTGACCTGCACCGTGTCGATGGACCAGGCGCGCTCGGCCACGGCCACCTTCGTGGCGCACCACGGCCACGCGCTTCGACCTGTCGGTCACGCGCACCGGCAGCGGCGATGTGACTTCGTCACCGGCGGGCATCAGCTGCGGCAGCAGCTGCGAGGCCCAGTTCAACGCCGGCACCCTGGTCACGCTGACGGCCAGCCCCGCGTCGGGCCAGGTGTTCGATGGCTGGAGCGGCGCCTGCCGCAACCAGGCCCTGAGCTGCGACGTGACGATGAGCGCGGCGCGAGCCGTGGCGGCCGCCTTCAAGGCAGCGCCCAGCCAGGCGGGCTGGGGTGAGCTGGTGAACCTGGCGGGCGCGGGCGCGGCGACGCCGGTGGTGGCGATCGACGACGCGGGCCGGGCCACCGCCGTGTGGCGCCAGCTGAACCCGGGCACCACCGAGCACCACGTCTGGAGCAGCCGCTCGGTCTCGGGAGGCACCTGGTCCACGCCCGAGCGGCTGGAGAGCAACACCGGCAACGTGAGCGAACTGCGCTTGTCGGTGGACGCGGCCACGGGGCGCGGCATGCTGCTGTGGATCCAGGCCGGCCCCACGGTGGACCTGCATGCGAGGCCGCTGGACCCCACCACCGGCTGGGGCGCCGCCGCGGTGGTGGACAGTGGCGCGGGCATGGTCGGCGTGAGCAGCGTGGGCACGGACCACAGCGGCAACGCGGTGGCGGTCTGGTCGCAGATCGGCCCGGCGACGCGCTTCAGCATCCACGCCAACCGCTACACGCCCGGCGGCGGCTGGGGTTCGCCGCAGCTGATCGAGACCAACGAGGTGGTCGGCAGCGTGGACGGTGACCCCGTGGTGGCGGTGACGCCCGCCGGCGACGCACTGACCGTGTGGAAGCGCTCCGGCGGCGGCGGTGACCTCTGGGGCAACCGCTTCACCGTGGGCGCGGGCTGGGGAACCGCTGCCGCCATCGTGACCGACGCGGGCGCCTTCCAGACCCTGGGCCGGCACGACCTCGCGCTCGATGCCGGTGGCAACGGCCTGCTGGCCTGGGGCCAGCTCGACATCGCGGGCGGCACCGGCAACAACGCCATCTGGTTCAAACGCTTCAATGCCGGCGCCTGGCAACCGGCGGTGGGCACCGTGGCACCAGCCGTGCCCAACACGCAAGGCTTCGTCAGCACGCCGGTGCTGCGCATGAACGCGGCGGGCACGGCGGTGGTGGTCTGGGGCGATGCCGACCAATCGCTGAACGCGGCGGCGGCCGCCCCGCAGGCGGTGGCCTTCAGCGGCCCGACCACGCTGCGCAGCGCCAACGGTGGCACCTGGGACAGCCTGCCGGTGGTGGGCGTGGACAGCGCGGACCGCGCGATGGTCGCCTGGGTCGATCCCGTGGGCAGCAACGTCACGGTGTCGCGCCTGACGCCGGGCAGCGGCTGGTCCACGGCGGAGGTGGTGGAAACCTACACCGACCCGTCGTACACCCCGGCCCTGGCGATGAACGGGCAAGGCCACGCGGTGCTCGGATGGGCGCAGCTCTTCTCCGCCACCGGCACGCAGATCGTGGTGCGCCGCTGGAACGCGGGGCCGTGAACGGCGACGGCCGTCAGGCCGCGGCCGACTCCGCCGACCTCGATGAGGCGGCGGGGTCGGCCTTTTTCATGGCCTGCAGCGCCTTCTGCACCACACCCTGCTGCGTATTGACCGGGCGCAACAGGCGGCTGGCGATCAGGCGTTCGCAGCTGCGCTTGGTCATCGAATGCGGCCGGCCTCCCCGGCTCACGAACATGAACAGCGTGCCCTTGCTGCTGGCCCAGATGAGTTGGGCGCGCAGCCACTCGCGGTGGGAATACAGGTCCACCCAGTCGCCTTCGTGCAGGCCCACCAGCGTAGCGGCGGCGTTGATGTCTTCCAGTTCGCCCTCTTCGGCCAGGGCCGCGGCCTGCGAATCGTCCTCGCTGGCGCGGGCCTGCACCTGGGTTTCGATGAGGTCGCCGTAATCGGTCGGCATGGTGTCCTCGAAACCGGCGGCCTCCAGCTCGCGCTTGCCCAGCCAGGGCTGCGCGCGCGGCTTCGGCTTGCGCTGCTCGGGCGTGGCGGGCAGGGTTTCGTCGAGGTCCATGGACATGGAGGAAGGCACCTCCTCCAGGGGCATCGCGCCGGAGTTCTCCATCGGCGGCAGGCCGGAGTGGCTCGCGTCGGCGCGGATGCGCGCGCGGCGCAGGCCCAGCACCGGCTGGTGCAGGCGCATCAGCGCATCGAAAAAGGGCTTGGTTTCCTCGCGCGTCTTGCCCAGCATGTCCAGCCCCGCGTGCAGCGTGGCGAGCATGCCCGGCACCATGGCGAACAACTCCTTGGGCCGCTTGAGCGTGACCTCCTTCTTCACGCTCCACAGCAGGTTGGACACCACCTTGCGGTAGCCGCCGGGGTCGGCCTCGTCCGGCTCGTTGAGCTTGGCCGAGGCGATCACCAACGACCAGGGGCCGTAGAGGAAATCGAGGATCACGCCGGGCGCGTTGTCCACGTCGGGCCGCTGGCTCAGGTCCCAGGCGATCTGGTCCGCCATGGCCTGCCGCTCTTCGGCATAGCGGATGGACTGCAGGCTGTTGTCCTGCAGCGCGAGTTCCTTCTGGTCCTGCGCTTCCCAGCCCTGCCGCAGCTCGGTGAGCACGTCGGCGAACGGCTGGGGGTCGCGGGTGGCGGTGGCATTGAGCTCGTTGAACGCGCTCTGCACCGGCTGGAAGAAGCTGTCGAATTCGGGCGCGAACTCGTCGTTGAACTTGAAGCTGCGCTGCGCCACGCTCTCGATCAGGCGCCGCGCGGGGTGTTCGTCTTCGTTGAAGAAGCGCGGGTTTGCCATGGCCAGGCGCAACAGCGCCGGCTCCAGCGCCACCACCGATTCGCGCACCGGCCCCAGAAGCAAGGGATCGCTCGCCACCTGGCTGACCAGCGTGCGCACCAGGTCCAGGCCCACGGCCTGGCTGACGCGCTGCGCTTTCTGCTTGAGGTGCATGAGCACGCGCGAGCGCTCGTGCGCGGCGGCGTAGGTGCCCCAGGCCTTGTGGCTGAGCTGGCTGGAGATGCCGATCTCGCGCGCCGGCCGGTCCACCACCGGCAGGTCGCGGTACTGCGTCTGCTGCTCCAGGATCATGGACTCGTCGAGCACCGGGATCGCGGCAAACGCCTCGATGGCGGCGAGCTCTTCGCTCACCTGCTCGTAGTAGTCCGGGGTCAGGTGGCGGTCGAAGTGTTTGCCGCCCTGCTTCAGGAAGTCATGGAAGACCTGGTGGTCTTCACCCGGCTGCATGCGCGCCAGCGTCTGCATGGACGGCAGTGGATCGGCACTGGCCCAGCCCGGCGCGTGGTGGCCGCTGCCCCCGGTGTCGCCGGCGTCCTGCCACTGGCTGCTGGGCGGGACGCCCAGCCCGGCCGCGCGGGACGACGTGCCCAGGTTGCCCGAGCGGGTGGACAGGCCGCCGGATCGGGTGGACGCGCCCGACTCTTCCACCAGCCGCACGCGGTAGCCGGCTTCCTGCACGTTGGCGCGCTGCAGGATCAGCGCCACGCGCTCGTAGAGTTTCTGCAGCTCGCGGGCCAGCGCGTCGCCCATGTGCCGCAACCACAGGGCGCGCACCTCGGGCTCGGACTCGGCCGAGGCCATGAGCTCGCGCAGCGCCCGCACGAAGACCGAGGGCCGCATGGGGTTGCGCTCGGCCTGCACCGTCTGCAGGCCGATCACCGAACTCATCAGGGCATCGAGCACGCCGAGTTGCTGCTCCACCACCGGCATGAGGCTGTGCACCAGCCGGGCCGATTCGAGCGACTCGTTGACCGCGTCGTCCTCCACCAGCGACAGCAGGGAGGACTCGGACAGCAGGGCCGGGCGCGAGCTGTTCATCTCGGGCGAGGCCATCAGGGCATCGCGCAGGTGCTGCGAGAAGCTGCGTCCCCACTGGATCTTGTTCTGCAACAGACCCCACCAGGCCAGAGCGAGGCGGTCGCGCTGGGCGACTTCCTTGGAGGCTTTTTCCGCGGCCTGCAGGCTGGCGATGGCCGAGTCGGCGCAGCGCGCCAGCATGTCGGGCGCGCCAGAGAGTGCTTCCTGAAAGCACTGCTGCAGCAAACGGGAGGGCGCCGTCATGGGCGGTGTGCGGGAATCGGCCGGGTGGGTATATGTATCAAGATGCTTTTATACCCGCTGGCAAGGCCCACCGCGTGAAGGGCGGCAAATATTCGGCAGCCGGGCGCAACACCAGCATCGGCGGCGCCCGGGTGGCCGGCCGGCTTCAGGCCGGCGCCAAAACGGTGCGCCGCACCCGGCGCACGTTGAAAGCGCTCGCGATGAGCACCGCCTGCACCACCGCCAGGCCGATCAGCACGCCCTGGAACTGGCCGTGGTCCATGAGCACGCCGAAGATCAGCGGCGAGATGGCCTGGCCGATGTCCAGCCCGGAATACACCACGCCGTACACACGGCCGGTGGCGTTGTCGGGCGTGGACTTCTTCACCAGCAGGTCGCGCGAAGGGCCCGCGATGCCGGCCGAGAAGCCCATGGCGCCGAACAGCACCGGCACCACCGCCGCCGGCACATGGGCAAAGGCCAGCACCAGCGCGATGACCGCCGCCAGGCCAAAGCCCACGCCCACCACGCGCTCGCAGCGCGCCGGATCGGACGCGAGGAAGCCACCCAGCACCATGCCGCCGGCCGCGCAGACCATGTAGATCGTCAGGCACACCGCCACCAGCGCGAGCGGCACGCCGTGCAGCTGGCGCGCGGCTTCGGGCGCGAAAGCCTGCACCACGCTGAGCGCCATGGCATAGAAAAAGAAGAAACCGAAACACATCCACACCGCCGGAATGCGCAGGAAAGCCGTGGAGCTTTCCGTGGCCGCGTGGGCCGGTCCCTGAACCGGCTTGGGCGCGGCCGGCAGGCTGAGGCGCTCGCGGTTGAACCACAGCACGGCCAGCACCGCGAAGGCCAGCACACCCGCGCTGGCCAGGGCCGCGCGCCAGGAGAAGGCCAGCGCGATCGGCACCATCATGGCCGGCGCCAGCGCCCAGCCCAGGCTGCCGGTGATGCCGTGCACGCTGTAGGCGTGCCCCAGGCGGGGCGCGCTCACCTTGCGGTTGAGCAGGGTGTAGTCCACCGGGTGGAACACCCCGTTGCCGATGCCGGCCACGATGGCGAAGAAGGCCATCATCCAGTAGCCGGTGCTGGCCGCGAACCCGAAAGCCGCCACGCCCAGCAGCGCCAGGCCGGCGAACAGCACCGGGCGGGGACCGAGGCGGTCCACCACGAAACCCGAGGCGGTCTGCACCGCGCACGAGGTGACGAAGAAGATGGTCATCAGGAAACCCAGTTCCGCGTAACTGGCGTTGAACGCGTCCTTGAGCCAGGGGAACAGCGGCGCGAGCAGCAGCTGGCTGAAATGGCTGACCATGTGGGCCAGGCCCACCAGCCCGATGAGGCTGGCGTCCTGCCGCAGGGCCACGGGCGGCGGCAGGGATGAGGTGGTGCTGGAGGAAGACATGGCGTGATCGTAGATCGGCCCGACTTCGCCGAATCGCGACGATCTGTCAGAATTCGTTGAAAGTCCGCCAACGCACCAAAACGATGCCTCAGCGCCCTCGCCCCGGCCCCACGCTCCTCGGAGACACCGATCCCTTCACGCCCGACGCGGCCCGCCCGGTGCGCGTGCGCGCCCGCGACCTGAGCGCGGACACCCACTTCGAACCGCACCGCCACCCCTGGGGGCAGTTGGCCTACTGCGCCACGGGCATCGTGCAGGCGATGGCCTCTCCCGACGACCCGAGCCTGCAGGCGGTGACCTACATCGTGCCGCCCTCGCGCGCGGTGTGGATTCCGCCCGGCATGCGCCACGCCGTCACGGTGCGCGAGGCCGCCGAGCTGCGCACGCTCTACATCCACGCGGGCGCCGCGCCCGCCGGCTGGACGGCCTGCCGCATGATCGTCGTCTCCCCCCTGTTGCGCGAGCTGATCCAGGCCATGGACGCGGCCACGCGGCGAGCGGCCGAACCGGCGCGCGACCGCCTGCTGACCGATCTGGTGCTCGACGAGCTGGCGCACGCCGACACCCAGACCCTGGGCGTGCCGCTGCCGCGCGACAAGCGGCTGCGCGCCCTGTGCGAGGCGGTGCTGCGCGCGCCCGGCGAACGCGCCACGCTGGCCGAGTGGGCGGCCGACACCGGCGCGAGCGAACGCACCGTGGCGCGGCTGTTCCGCGAAGAACTGGGCACCACCTACCAGCAGTGGCGGCAGCAGGCGGTGCTGGCACACGCCTTGCCTATGCTCGCCCGGGGCATGCCCATCGGTCAGGTGGCGGCGGCCACGGGTTACGCCAGCGACAGTGCGTTCAGCGCGATGTTCAAGGCGGCCATGGGCCATCCGCCAACGCGCTGGGGCTTGCGGGCCGACGGCCAGCAACGCTGAAGGAGACTCGGCGCGGCCGTCTTTCCGCCCTTCAAGGAGCTGTCATATCTGACAGGCAGCATGGGACATGCTCGGGCCAGAATGGTGCCGAGATTCGGGGAGTAAAAAGATGGAATGCAACAACCAACGCTACGTGAAGACATCCCGCGCCTGGGATGCCCTCACTTGGCCCGACCGACTGGGCCGCCAGACACACACCGTCCTGTTGCTGGCCAACGGCAGGCGCAGCGAGCAGGAACTGGTGGGCCTGCTGGGCAACGATGTGAAAGAACTTCTGCAGCGTTTGCAGCAAGAAGGTTTGCTGCAGTGCGCCACGACCGGGGCCACGGCGGAGACCGACGACGACGCGGTGGCGGGCGCCTGACTCAGAGCCAGCGCTTGAGCAACCCCATCACACGCTGGAACCGCGCCCCATACGGCGGGTAGAACAGCCAGCCCATCGCCCAACGCGACTGCACCAGCACCGGCTTCTGCTGCGTGAAGCGCAGGAAGCCGGCCTCGCCGTGGTACGAGCCCCAGCCGCTTTCGCCCACGCCACCAAAAGGCAGGCCTTCGTGCGCGATGTGCATCAGCGTGTCGTTCACGGTCACACCACCGCTGACCGTGCGGTTCAGCAACCTGTCTCGCGCGGCGGTGTCGCTGCCGAACCAGTACAGCGCCAGCGGTCGGGGTCGCAGGTTGATGAAGGCGATGGCGTCGTCGATGCCGTCGTAGGCCACCACCGGCAGGATGGGGCCGAAGATTTCTTCGCCCATCAGGCGCAGGCCCGGCGCCGCATCGAACACCAGCACGGGGTTCATCTGGCGCGCACCGCCGCTGGTGCCACCGGGTGGCGCCACATTCACCACGCGCGCGCCGCCTGCCTGGGCTTCGTCCAGCAGCGCGACCAGGCGCGCCTGGTGCCGCTCGCTCACGATGGCGGCGTAGTCGGGGTTGCCCGCGATGCTGGGGAACAGGCGCGCCACGGCGGCGGTGTAGGCGCGTTCGAACTCGGCCTCCCGGTCGCGCGGCAGCAGCACGTAGTCGGGCGCGATGCAGGTCTGGCCGGCGTTGAGCAGCTTGCCGTGCGCGATCTTGACGGCCGCATCGTTCAGGTCGCACGAGGCATCGATCACGCAGGGTGACTTGCCGCCCAGCTCCAGCGTGGTGGGCGTGAGGTTGGCCGCCGCGGCCGCCGCCACCTGGCGGCCGACCTGGGTGGAGCCGGTGAAGAACAGGTGGTCGAACGGCAGGCGGGAGAAGTCCTGCGCCACGTCCGGCCCGCCCAGCACCACGCTGAACTCGTCGGCCGCGAAAGCCTGCTGCACCAGCGTTGCGCATGAGGGCCGAGGTGTGGGGCGTGAGTTCGCTGGGCTTGAGCATCACGCGGTTGCCGGCCGCCAGCGCCGTGGCGGCCGGGCCGAACGTGAGTTGCAGCGGGTAGTTCCAGGGACCGATGACGCCGACCACGCCCAGGGGCTGGCGCTGGATGTGGGCCCGCGCGGGCTGCAGGTACAGCGGCGTGCGCAGCGCGCTGCGGCTTCATCCAGCCGGGCAGGTGCTTGTGCAGCTGGGCCATGCCCGCGCGCAGCACGAACAGGTCCGCCGCCTCGGTGAGCTGCGGCGAGCGCACGCCGAAGTCGGCCTCCACTGCCTCGGCCAGGGCCGGCGCGTGGCTGTCGATCAGGGCACGCAGTCGGGCCAGCCGGTCGCGCCGCAATGCCAGTGGCACGTCCACCTGGGCGCGGCTGGCGTTGTACTGCGCGTCGAACAGCGCCCGCAGAGGCAGGGAGGGAGGGATCTGGGTCATGGGTTTCATGATAGGCCGCCCCTCCCGTCAAGGGTAGAGCCCCTCCCCCATCCACGACGGACGGAGGAGCCCCCTGCCTCAGGCCTGCACGACGCCGTCGCCGAACTCGAACACGCCGGGGTTCTGCACCGGGTCCACGTCCACCGGAATGGACGACTTCGGTGGGTAGCGCCCTTCGAGCAGGAACTTCGAGAGCGGGTTCTCGATGCGCTGCTGGATCGCGCGCTTGAGCGGGCGCGCGCCGAAGACCGGATCGAAGCCGACCTTGGCCAGCTCGGCCAGGGCCGCCGGCGAGACATCCAGGTGCAGGTCCATCCTGGCCAGGCGCGCTTCGAGCACCTTGAGCTGGATCGCGGCGATCGATTCGATGTGCTTCGCGTCGAGCGCATGGAACACCACCGTCTCGTCGATGCGGTTGAGGAACTCGGGCCGGAAGTGGTTCTTGAGTTCGTCCCAGACCGCTTCCTTCACCTCGTCGTACGGCGCGCCGACCATGGCCTGGATCATGTGCGAGCCGATGTTGCTCGTCATGACGATCACGGTGTTCTTGAAGTCCACGGTGCGGCCCTGGCGATCGGTCAGGCGGCCGTCGTCGAGCACCTGCAGCAGCACGTTGAACACGTCGGGGTGGGCCTTCTCGACCTCGTCGAGCAGCACCACGCTGTAAGGCTTGCGGCGCACGGCTTCGGTGAGGTAACCGCCCTCCTCGTAACCCACGTAGCCGGGTGGCGCGCCGATCAGGCGCGCGACCGAGTGCTTCTCCATGAACTCGCTCATGTCGATGCGGATGAGGTGGTCTTCGCTGTCAAACAGGAAACCGGCCAGCGCCTTGCACAGCTCGGTCTTGCCCACGCCCGTGGGGCCGAGGAACAGGAAGGAGCCGGTCGGGCGGTTCGGGTCGGACAGGCCCGAGCGCGAACGGCGGATGGCGTTGGCGACGGCACCGATGGCCTCGTCCTGGCCGACCACGCGCTCGTGCAGCTTGCCTTCCATCAGCAACAGCTTGTCGCGCTCGCCCTGCATGAGCTTGGACACCGGAATGCCGGTGGCGCGCGCCACGACCTCGGCGATCTCTTCGGCGCCGACCTGCGTGCGCAGCAGCTGTGGGCGACCCTTGCCGTCCTTGTTCAGCGCCTTGCCCGACTCGACGGCCTGCGCGTCCTTCAGGCGCTTTTCCAGCTCGGGCAGCTTGCCGTACTGCAGCTCGGCGACCTTGTTGAAATCGCCCTTGTCGGTGAAGGTCTTGATCTGCGAGCGGATGCGATCCATCTCTTCCATCACGTCCTTGGAGCCGAGCGCGGCGGCCTTCTCGGCCTTCCAGATCTCGTCGTAGTCGGAGATCTCTTTTCCAGCCGCGCGATCTCTTCCTCGATCAGGCCAAAGCGCTTCTGCGAGGCCTCGTCCTTCTCGCGGCGCACGGCTTCGCGCTCGATCTGCAGCTGGATCAGGCGGCGGTCGAGCCGGTCCATCACCTCGGGCTTGGAGTCGAGTTCGATCTTGATCTTGGACGCGGCCTCATCGATCAGGTCGATCGCCTTGTCGGGCAGGAAACGGTCGGTGATGTAGCGGTGGCTGAGTTCGGCCGCGGCCACGATGGCCGGGTCGGTGATCTGCACGCCGTGGTGCACTTCGTACTTCTCCTGCAGGCCGCGCAGGATGGCGATGGTCGCCTCCACGCTGGGCTCGCCCACGAGGATCTTCTGGAAGCGGCGCTCCAGCGCGGCGTCCTTCTCGATGTATTTGCGGTATTCATCAAGCGTGGTGGCGCCCACGCAATGCAGTTCGCCACGCGCCAGGGCCGGCTTGAGCATGTTGCCCGCGTCCATCGCGCCTTCGGCCTTGCCCGCGCCCACCATGGTGTGCAGCTCGTCGATGAAGACGATGGTCTGGCCCTCGTCCTTGGCCAGTTCGTTGAGCACGGTCTTGAGGCGCTCCTCGAACTCGCCGCGGAACTTGGCGCCGGCCAGCAGCGCGGCCATGTCCAGGCTCAGCACGCGCTTGCCCTTGAGCGAGTCGGGCACTTCACCGGCCACGATGCGCTGCGCCAGGCCTTCGACGATGGCGGTCTTGCCCACGCCGGGTTCGCCGATGAGCACGGGGTTGTTCTTGGTGCGGCGCTGCAGCACCTGGATGGCGCGGCGGATCTCGTCGTCGCGGCCGATCACCGGGTCGAGCTTGCCCAGGCGGGCGCGCTCGGTGAGGTCCAGCGTGTATTTCTTGAGGGCTTCGCGCTGGCCTTCGGCCTCGGGGCTGTCCATCTTCTGCCCGCCGCGCACGGCGGTGATGGCCGCTTCCAGGCTCTTGCGGTTCAGGCCGTTTTCATTGGCGATGCGGGCGAGTTCGCCTTTGCTGTCGGCCACGGCGAGCAGGAAGAGCTCGCTGGCGATGAACTGGTCACCGCGCTTGATTGCCTCCTTTTCGGTGGCCTGCAGCAGCTTGGCCAGCTCGGGGCCGACCTGCACCTGGTCCTGCCCCTGCACTTCGGGCAGGCGCTGGACCGCCGCTTCCGCGGCCTTGGCCAGGCCCGGCACGTTCACGCCCGCGCGCTGCAACAGCGACTGCGGGCCGTCGGCCTGGCGCAGCAAGGCCAGCAACAGGTGGGCGGGTTCGATGTAGGCGTTGTCGGCGCCCAGGGCCAGGGTTTGCGCTTCGCCGAGGGCTTCCTGGAACTTGGTGGTGAGTTTGTCGAGACGCATGAAAAGGCTCTCCGTGAATTCAGAACTGCATCACACATGGCGCTGATCCCCGGGTTTTCAAGGCGCGGCACCCGCTGCCGCCACCCGGGTTGACGCCGATCAAACCGACGCAGGGTCGGGCCGTCGCCAGTAAGCGTAAGCCCAGGCCGTGGAAAAGCCCAGCCTCTGGTAGAGCGCGAGCGCCGGTGCGTTGCTGGCGTCGACCTGCAGGAAGGCTTGCGGAATGCCGCGTTGCGCGGCCTCCTGCGCCATCGCGCGCAGCAAGCGCCCAGCCAGGCCGCGGCCGCGCTGCGCGGCCGCGGTGCGCATGCCGTGCACCCCCAGCCAGCCGTGGCCGAACGAGGCCGCGCCACAGGCCAGCGTGTGGCCGTTCTCGCGCAGGCTGGCATACCGCGTGCCCGTGGCGCGGCTCAGCGAGCGGGCACGGCTGGCCCCATCCACCGGGTCCAGGCCCTCGCCCAGGAACATGGCCATCCAGGCCGCGTCGGGCACATCGGCCAGGACAGCGGCCGGATCGGCCTCGACGTTCAGCAGCGCCTCGATCGGGGCGGTCTGCGTCAGCGTGGGCTGCCGGCGCACGAAACCCTGCTGCCGCAAGGCCTGCTGGAAAGGCTCGAACGCGGGCAGGTCCGGCAGGCGGAGCGCGGGGGTGAAGCCACGGGCCTCGTACCGCGCCAGGATCGAGGCCAGCAAGCCAAGGTCGGGCGCTGCATGGTGCAGGGGCACGGCGCTGCGCGCGCGGCCCACGGTGCCGCTGTCCATGGGCAACAACCAGCCGGGCAAGGCCTCCACCACCTCCGGCGCCACCGCCTGCAGCGTGGCGCGTTCGATGGCTTCGACGTCGGCGGCGCGGGTCATGTCAACCGTTGCGCGCCTCGATGCCCCAGCGCGCGAGCGCCGCGTCGTCGCTCACGCGGGCGTCGACCCAGCGCGCGCCCTCGGGCGTCTGTTCCTTCTTCCAGAACGGCGCCTGGGTCTTGAGGTAGTCCATGAGGAACTCGCAGGCCTGGAAGCTTTCGCCCCGGTGCGCGGAGGTCACGGTCACCAGCACGATCTGGTCCAGCGGCTGCAGCAGGCCCACGCGGTGGATCACGCGCGCGCCGTACAGATCGAAACGCTGGAAGGCCTCATCGATCATGGCCTCGATCGATTTTTCGGTCATGCCTGGGTAGTGCTCCAGCTCCATCGTGCTCACGCTCTGGCCGTCGTTGCGGTCCCGCACGGTGCCGATGAAGCTGCAGACGGCGCCCACGCGCGCGTCCTGCAGGCGCAGTTGAGCGACCTCGGTGCTGAGGTCGAAGTCTTCCGTCTGGATGCGGACGCGGGGCGCCATTTCAACCACCCGTGACGGGAGGAAAGAACCCGACCTCGGCGCCCTCGGTGAGTGGGGCGGACTCCTCGCTCATGGCCTGGTTCAGGGCCACGCGCACCGCCCGGCCCGGCGCCAGCACGTCCGCGTACGCGCCCCCGCGCGCCACGAGCTCGGCGCGCAAGGCCGAGAGCGTGGTGGCCTGGGTGTCCACCGCTTCGCTGCCCATGCCCAGGGCCTCGCGGATGGCGGCGAAGTAGCGCAACTGAACTTTCATGCGAGCAGGTCCGCAAAGGAGATGTAGGACACGGGGTCGCCGTGGGCGATGGTGGTACCGGCCGGGTTGTCGACCAGGCCATCGCCCCAGACGGCGGAGGTGAGCACACCCGAACTCTGGTTGGGGAACAGGTCCAGCCCGCCCGCGGCGTTGCGGCGAACGCGCAGGAACTCGCGGCGCTTGTCGGCCCGCGCCACGGTGAAATGAGCGGGCAGCGTGGTGGCCGGCGGCAGCGCCTGGAAGCGGTTCGCGGGCACACCTTGCAGCTTGAGCAGGAAGGGCCGCACCAGCAGCAGGAAGGTGACGAAGCTGGACACCGGGTTGCCCGGCAGGCCGATGAAATGGCAGGCAACGCCCGCCGCCGCACCCGCGCCACCATCGCGCCGCACCGTGCCGTACGCGAAGGGCTTGCCCGGCTTCATGCCGATCTGCCACAGGTCCAGGCTGCCGAGCTGTTGCACCGAGGGCTTGATGTGGTCTTCCTCGCCCACCGACACACCGCCGCTGGTGAGGATCAGGTCGTGGTGGTCGGCCGCGGTCTTGAGTGCGGCCAGCGTGGCTTCGCGACGGTCGGGCACGATGCCGAGGTCGCTCACCTCGCAGCCCATGCGCTGGAGCAGCGTGCGCAGGAAGAACCGGTTGGAGTTGTAGATCGCGCCAGGTTTCATGGCTTCGGGCGGCACCTCGCCCGGCATCACGAGTTCGTCGCCGGTGGAGAACAGCGCCACGCGCGGCCGCGCGTTCACCAGCAGGTGTGCCAGACCCAGGCTCGCGGCCAGGCCCAGGCTCGCGGGCGAGAGCTGCTCGCCCCGGGCGAGCACCACGGCGCCGCGCGTCACGTCTTCGCCCGCGCGGCGCACCCATTGGCCCGCCTCGGGCACCGCCTGGATGTGCACGGCGTGGATGTCACCCCCCACCTCGATGGTGTCTTCCTGCATCACCACGGCATCGGCCCCGGCGGGCATGGGTGCGCCGGTGAAGATGCGCGCGCAGGTGCCCGGCTCCAGAGGCTGGCCCGCGTGGCCGGCGGCGATGCGCTGACTCACGCGCAGCACCTGGCCCGGCTCGGTCACATCGGCCACGCGCACCGCGTAGCCGTCCATGGACGAGTTGTCGTTCGGCGGCACCTGCAGGGCCGAGACCAGGTCTTGCGCGAGCACGCGGCGGTCGGCGTCGAACGTGGCGACGGTCTCGGTCGCGCTCAGCGCCTCGACACGGCCCAGCAGGTCGGTCATGGCGTCGGCCAGCGACATCAGCGGTGCGCGTGCGGGAGGTTGGGAGGCGTTCATGGCGTCGTGGAAGGCGGATGGGCCTGGTAGGCGAAGCGGTCTGCATTGTCGAGCAACCAGAGCGCCACGTCATCGGGGTGGTTCAAATCCAGCACCGTGCGTGGGGTGGGTGCGGGCAAGGCCTGCGGGCTGTCGGTCACGACGGCAACGATGCGATCGTCGGCGGGGTAACGCACCGGCTTGCCATGGGCCTGGCGCCAGACCTCGACCTTGGCGAGGTCGCTGTCCTTGAAACCCTCGACCAGCACCCAGTCCACCGCGGGGTGCAGCTCGGCGATGAGGCTGTGCACCGAGTGCTCCACGCGATCCTGCAGCTCGCGCATGATCACCAGCCGCCGGGGCGAGGCGGCCAGCACCTCGAAGGCGCCGGCCTCGCGGTGGCGCCAGGTGTCCTTGCCCGGGTGGTCAATATCGAAGTCATGGTGGGCGTGCTTGACCACCGAGACGCGCTGCCCGCGCAGCTGCAGCGCGGGAATCAGTTGTTCGACCAGCGTGGTCTTGCCGGATCCGGAGTAGCCCGCGAATCCGACCACCTTCATGCGCGGGCGCAGTGCTCGGCGATGAAGGCCTGCACGTCGGCGGTGCGGGCCGGCATGACCTTCACCCGCTTGGGCAGGTCTTCGATGCCCTGGAACTGCGCCGGGCGATCGGGCTGGCGGCCCAGGGCTTCGACAATGGTTTCGGCGAACTTGATGGGCAACGCGGTCTCCAGCACCACCATGGGGGTGCCGGCTTCACGGTGTTCGCGCGCCACCTTCACACCGTCGGCGGTGTGGGTGTCGATCATCAGGCGGTGGCGCTGGTACACGTCGCGAATCGTGTCGAGCCGGTTGGCATGCGTGCTCTTGCCGCTGCGAAAACCATAGTGGCTCGCGGCCTCGGCGAACACCGGGTCGGTGCTCAGGTCGAAGCGGCCCTCGCGCGACAGGCCTTCACCGAAGAAGGCCTTGACGCGATCGCCGTCGCGCCCGAGCAGGTCGAACACGAAGCGCTCGAAGTTGCTGGCCTTGGAAATATCCATCGACGGGCTGGAGGTCTCGTGCGTGTCGGCGCTGCCGCGCACGCGGTACACGCCGGTGCGGAAGAACTCGTCGAGCACGTCGTTTTCGTTGGTGGCGACCACCAGCGTGCGGATCGGCAAGCCCATCTGGCGCGCCACATGGCCCGCGCACACGTTGCCGAAGTTGCCGCTGGGCACGGTGAACGAGACCTGCTCGGTGTCCTTCGTGGTGGCCTGGAAATAGCCAGCGAAGTAGTAGACCACCTGGGCCAGCAGGCGGGCCCAGTTGATCGAGTTGACGGTGCCGATCTTGTGGGCGCGCTTGAACGCGAGGTCGTTGCTGACGTCCTTGACGATGTCCTGGCAATCGTCGAACACGCCTTCGATCGCGATGTTGTGAATGTTCTCGTCCATCAGGCTGAACATCTGCGCCTGCTGGAACGGGCTCATGCGCCCGTGCGGGCTGAGCATGAACACGCGCACGCCGTGCTTGCCGCGCATGGCGTACTCGGCCGCGCTGCCGGTGTCGCCGGAGGTCGCTCCCAGGATGTTGAGTTCTTCACCGCGGCGCGCCAGCTCGTACTCGAACAGGTTGCCGAGCAACTGCATCGCCATGTCCTTGAAGGCCAGCGTGGGGCCGTTGGACAAGGCTTCGAGGTAGAAGCCGTCTTCGAGCTTCTTCAGCGGCACGATCTGCGGCGTGCCGAAGACCGCCTCGGTGTAGGTCTTCTCGCACAACGCGCGCAGGTCGGCGGCGGGGATGTCGTCGATGTAGAGCGACAGGATCTCGAACGCCAGCGCGGCGTAGCCCCCGGGCCGGCCGCCGTTGAACGACTCGCGCAGGCGCTGCAGCGCAATGGCATCGACCTGCGGGTAACGCTCGGGCAGGTAGAGGCCGCCGTCGGGCGCCAGGCCTTCCAGCAGGATTTCACAGAAGCGCTTGCGGTCGGCATGGCCGCGGGTCGAGAGGTAACGCATCAGTTGAGCTCTTCCTTGCGGATGCGCACGATGGGCGCCAGCACGGTGGGCAGCGTCTGCAGTTGCGCCAGGGCGTCGTTCATGGTGCCCTCGCGCGTGTCGTGCGTGAGGATGATGAGGTCGGTGGAGGTGCCACCTTCGCCGCTCACCTCGTCGGCCTCGCGCTGCAGCACCGCGTCGATGCTGATGCCGGCGCCGGCCAGCAAACCGGTGACCTTGGCCAGCACGCCGGCCTGGTCGGCCACGCGCAGGCGCAGGTAGTAGCTCGTCACCACCTCGCTCATGGGCAGCACGGTGAGATCGCTCAAGGCGTCGGGCTGGAAGGCCAGGTGCGGCACGCGGTGGTGCGGGTCGGCCGTGTGCAGGCGGGTGATGTCCACCAGGTCGGCGATGACGGCGCTGGCGGTGGGCTCGCTGCCCGCGCCCTTGCCGTAGTAGAGCGTGGTGCCCACGGCGTCGCCGTTGACCACCACGGCGTTCATCGCGCCTTCCACGTTGGCGATCAGGCGTTTGCTCGGCACCAGGCTCGGGTGCACACGCAGCTCGATGCCTTGCGCCGTGCGCTTGGTGATGCCCAGCAGCTTGATGCGGTAGCCGAGCTGTTCGGCGTACTTGATGTCGGTGGCGCCCAGCTGGGTGATGCCTTCCACATAGGCCTTGTCGAACTGCACGGGAATGCCGAAGGCGATCGCGCTCATGAGCGTGACCTTGTGCGCCGCGTCCACGCCTTCGATGTCGAAGGTCGGGTCGGCCTCGGCGTAACCCAGGCGCTGCGCCTCCTGGAGCACGACGGCGAAGTCCAGGCCCTTGTCGCGCATCTCGGAAAGGATGAAGTTGGTCGTGCCGTTGATGATGCCGGCGATCCACTGGATGCTGTTGGCGGTGAGGCCTTCGCGCAGCGCCTTGATGATGGGAATGCCACCGGCCACGGCCGCCTCGAAGGCCACCATCACGCCCTTGGCCGAAGCGGCCGCGAAGATCTCGGTGCCATGCACGGCCAGCAGGGCCTTGTTCGCGGTGACCACGTGCTTGCCAGCGGCGATGGCTTCCATCACCAGGGCCTTGGCGATGCCGTAGCCGCCGATGAGCTCGATCACGATGTCGATCTCGGGGTTGGCGATCACGGCGCGCGCGTCGTTCACGACCTTCACGTCCGGACCCACGATGGACTGCGCGCGGGCCACGTCCAGGTCGGCCACCATGGTGATTTCAATGCCACGACCGGCGCGCCGGCGAATCTCCTCCTGGTTGCGCTGAAGCACGTTGAACGTGCCACTGCCTACGGTGCCTATGCCCAGGAGGCCTACTTGGATCGGTTTCATGTCGGTCATGGTTGGGAAGCGGAAAAATCAGGTGCCGTGGCGTTTTCGCCAGCCCTCGAAAAACTTGGCCACGCGGTGGATGGCCTCGCGCAGGTCGTCCTCGTGCGGCAGGAACACGATGCGGAAATGCTGGTTGTCCGGGTAGTTGAACCCGGTGCCCTGCACCAGCATCACGCGCGTTTCCTGCAGCAGTTCCAGGAACATCTGCTGATCGTCCTCGACCGGGTACATCTTCGGGTCGAGCTTGGGGAACATGTAGAGCGCGGCCGAGGGCTTGACGCAGCTCACGCCCGGAATGGCGGTGATGAGTTCGTAGGCAAGGTCGCGCTGGCGGCGCAGGCGACCGCCTTCGCACACGAGGTCGTTGATGCTCTGGTACCCGCCCAGCGCGGTCTGGATCGCCCACTGGCCCGGCACGTTGGCGCACAGGCGCATGTTCGAGAGCATGTTCAGGCCCTCGATGTAGTCCTTGGCGGGCTTCTTGTTGCCCGAGACCACGAGCCAGCCCGCGCGGTAGCCGCACGACCGGTAGCTCTTGGACAGTGAATTGAAGGTCAGCGTGAGCACGTCGTCCGACAGGCTGGCGATGGCCGTGTGTTTGGCACCGTCGTACAGCACCTTGTCGTACACCTCGTCGGCGAAGATCACCAGCCCGTGCTCGCGCGCGAGTTCCACGATGGCCTTGAGCAGATCGTCGGAGTACAGCGCACCCGTGGGGTTGTTCGGGTTGATCACCACGATGCCCTTGGTCGCTGGCGTGATCTTGCGGCGGATGTCGTCGATGTCCGGCATCCAGCCGTTGGACTCTTCGCACATGTAGTGCACCGGCGTGCCGCCCGACAGACTGGCCGCGGCCGTCCACAGCGGGTAGTCCGGTGCCGGCAGCAGCAGCTCGTCGCCGTTGTCCAGCAGCGCGTTGGTCGCCATCACGATGAGCTCGCTCGCGCCGTTGCCGAGGTAGATGTCTTCCAGGGCCACGCCTTTGATGCCCTGCTTCTGCGTTTCGTGCATCACCGCCTTGCGCGCCGCGAAAATGCCCTTGCTGTCGGAGTAACCCGCCGAGTTCGGCAGGTTGCGGATCATGTCCTGTTGAATCTCCTCCGGCGCATCGAAGCCGAACACCGCCAGGTTGCCGATGTTGAGCTTGATGATCTTGTGGCCTTCCTCTTCCATCTGACGCGCCGCGTCCATGATGGGCCCGCGGATGTCGTAGCAGACGTTGGCAAGCTTGGCGGATTTCTGGATGCTTTTCAAAGGCCCTCCGGAGGGGGTTGTGGGGTCATGACCAACATGCCCCGCCGAGGTGCACCGGGCGTTATATTCGGTCTCTTCAGCAGGGAAAACCTGCAATTTGACCACAGATCCCCAGCCCTTCTGATCCACTGCCTTCCCATGAAACTTCACGCCGACAAGCTGGACACACAGTCCATCACCTCCTACGGCGAGGGGTGGATCGCCGTGAACGGCCAGCGCCATGCCGGCAGCCTTGTGCTCGCCTCGGGGGGCCAGCTGATTCCCTGGGAATGCCAGCGCTTCGAAGACCTCACCGCCACGCACTTCGAGCAGTTGGCCAGCGTCATGCCCGAAGCACCTGAACTGGTGGTGTTCGGCAGTGGCTCCCGGTTGCGCTTCGTGCGGCCCGCGCTGCTGCAGGGTTTGATGGAGCGCCGCATCGGCGTGGAAACCATGGACACCGCCGCGGCCTGCCGCACCTACAACATCCTGGCTGGCGAAGGCCGCCGCGTCGTGGCGGCGCTTTTGATCGAAACCTGAAACGCCCTCGTTCCCCTCTCCAGCCAAACCGTGACGGAATGGCGCAATCAGGGTAAAATAGCGGATTGTTTCCTGCCACGGCCCCCTTTTGCATGTCCAGTGCAGGGCATGCCGTGAAGCACCCGGGAAGCCAACGAATCACCACCAACTTACGTCAGGGGTCCACGCAGTATGGCAGTCGTTGTCAACAAACCCATTCCCGAATTTGAATCGCAGGCCACCGGTGGCGTGAAGGTCAGCAACCAGACCCACCTTCGCCAGACCATCGTTCTGTATTTTTACCCCAAGGACAACACCCCCGGTTGCACGACCGAGGCCATGCAGTTCCGCGACAAATACAAGGATTTCGTCAAGGCCGGCGCGCAGGTGTTCGGCGTGTCGCGCGACAACATGAAGTCGCACGACGACTTCAAGACCAAGCTCGAACTGCCCTTCGAGCTGATCGCGGACACCGAAGAGAAGATGTGCCACATGTTCGGTGTGGTGAAGAACAAGATCATGTACGGCAAGAAGGTCAAGGGCATTGAGCGCAGCACCTTCCTGATCGGCCCGGATGGCGTGCTCAAGCAGGAATGGCGCGGCCTGAAAGTGCCTGGTCACGTGGAAGACGTGCTCAAGGCGGTCAAGGCGCTCAAGAAGGCGCCCTGACCCCCTGAATCGAGGGAGTGGGACCACGCTGATGCAGAGATTTCCGGGTCACACGACTCGTGCATAATGAATTCATGACAACGGGAAGCTTTTCAGCCCCACCCTCTTTCGACAAGCTCCGCAGCTCTCAAAGCCGCCCGGTTTTCCCGGCGGCTTTTTGTTTTCCGGCCCCGCGCTGACACCACAAGTCCTCCATGCCACTGCCTCCCGCACCCTCCAAACGCGCAGCCCTGCTAGCCCCCGACGCCTACTCCCTTCGAGCCGCCGAAGAGCCACTGGACTTGAACCCTGTTCTGGAACCGTCCGCACCGGTTGCACCCGCCACCCCGGCGGGCTCGGCGCCGAAGGGCAATGGGCGGGGTCGAAAACCCTCGACGACAGCTGCCGTTGCACGTGCCGAAGTGCCGAAGGCACCCGTGCGCCCGCCCGCGCCGGTGGTGCGCAAAGCCCCCGAGGTGCGCCAGCCCGTCCCCGAGGCGCCCGCCGAACCCCGGGCCCCCGTGGCACCAGTGCCAGCAACCGCCGGCGCACCGCAGGCAAGGCCGGCAACGGGCCGGCGCGGCTGTTCGTGCTGGACACCAACGTCCTGCTGCACGATCCCATGAGCCTGTTCCGCTTCGAGGAACACGACATCTTCCTGCCCATGATCGTGCTCGAAGAACTCGATGCGCAGCAAAAGGGCATGACCGAGGTGGCCCGCAACGGCCGCCAGACCAGCCGCACGCTCGACGCCCTGGTGGCCCAGCAAGGTGGCGACATGGCCAAGGGCCTCAAGCTCTCGGCCACCGGCCATCAGTCGGCCCGTGGCCTGCTGTTTTTCCAGACCGAGCCGCTGGACAACGCCCTGCCTTCCAGCCTGCCCCAGGGCAAGGCCGACAACCAGATCCTGGGCGTGGTGCATGCCCTGCGCGAACGGCATCCGCAACGCGAAGTCATCCTGGTGTCGAAAGACATCAACATGCGGGTGAAAGCGCGCGCGCTGGGCCTGGCCGCCGAGGACTACCAGAACGACAAGACCCTGGACGACGGGGAACTGCTCTACGCCGGCGCCCTGGCCCTGCCCCAGGACTTCTGGACGCGCCAGAGCAAGACCATCGAGAGCTGGCAGAGCGGCAGCCACACGTTCTACCGCGTGAGCGGCCCTGCCGTGGGCCAGTTCTACATCAACCAGTTCGTGTATTTCGAGGCGCCCGGCGAGCCCTCGCTGTACGCCCGTGTGACCGAAATCCGCGACAAGACCGCGGTGCTCAAGACGCTGAAGGACTACACCCATTTGAAAAATGCGGTATGGGGTGTGACCAGCCGCAACCGCGAGCAGAACTTCGCGCTCAACCTGCTGATGGATCCGGAGATTGACTTCGTCACGCTGGCCGGCACCGCGGGCACGGGCAAGACGCTGATGGCGCTGGCCAGCGGCCTGACCCAGGTGCTTGACGACCGCCGCTACACCGAGATCATCATGACGCGCGCCACCGTGAGCGTGGGTGAGGACATCGGCTTCCTGCCGGGCACCGAAGAGGAAAAGATGGGCCCCTGGATGGGTGCGCTCGACGACAACCTCGAATTCCTGGCCAAGGGCGACGGCGGCAATGCCGGCGAGTGGGGGCGCGCTGCCACCAATGAGCTCATCCGCAGCCGCATCAAGGTCAAGAGCATGAACTTCATGCGCGGCCGCACCTTCATGAACCGCTACGTGATCATCGACGAGGCGCAGAACCTGACGCCCAAGCAGATGAAGACGCTGATCACCCGCGCCGGCCCGGGCACGAAGATCATCTGCATGGGCAACCTCGCACAGATCGACACGCCCTACCTGACCGAGGGTTCGTCGGGCCTGACCTACGCGGTCGATCGTTTCAAGGGCTGGCCGCATGGCGGACACATCACGCTGGCGCGCGGCGAGCGTTCGCGCCTGGCCGATTTCGCCAGCGAAGTGCTCTGACCTGAAGGCTTTTCGCCATGAAAAAACCCGGCCTTGGCCGGGTTTTTTCATGCGCGTCACCTGTCGTCAGTAATCGCTGCCACCGCCCATGCCACCGCCTGCCAGGCTTTCGAAACGGGTGAGCATGTTCAGGAAGGCCAGCTTCACCACGCCGGTGGGGCCGTTGCGCTGCTTGCCGATGATGATCTCGGCCACACCCGGCTCCTTGCAGTTCTCGCGGTTGTAGTACTCGTCGCGGTAGATGAACATGATGATGTCCGCATCCTGCTCGATGGCACCGGACTCACGCAAGTCCGACATCATGGGGCGCTTGTCGGTGCGCTGCTCGACCGACCGGTTGAGCTGGGAGAGCGCGATCACCGGGCATTGCAGCTCCTTGGCCAACATCTTCAACCCCCGCGAGATTTCGCCCAGCTCGGTGGCGCGGTTGTCGCCCCCGGACGCGCCGGAGCCACTCATGAGCTGCAGGTAGTCGACCACGATCAGACCCAGCTTGCCGCACTGCCTGGCCAATCGGCGGGCATTGGCGCGCAGCTCGCTGGGCGTGAGACCCGGCGTCTCGTCGATGTGCAGCGACACGGTGCGCAGCTTTTCGATCGCCTCCGTCAGGCGGGGCCACTCGTCGTCGGTGAGCTTGCCGGTGCGCAGATGCCCCTGGTTGATCCGGCCGATGGAGCCGACCACACGCACCGCCAGCTGCGATGCGCCCATTTCCATGGAGAACACGGCCACAGGCAGCCCTTCGTTCAGGGCCACGTGCTCGGCGATGTTGATCGCGAACGCGGTCTTGCCCATGGAGGGACGCGCCGCCAGCACCACGAGGTCACCCGCCTGCAGGCCCGAGGTCATGCGGTCCAGATCGATGAACCCGGTGGGAACACCCGTCACGTCCGCCGGGTTGTCGGCCATCTCCTGCACACGGTCCAGGAGGTCCACCACGAGCTTGTCCATGCTCTGGAAGCCCTCCTTCATCCGGGAGCCTTCCTCGCCGATCTTGAAGACCTTCTGCTCGGCCTCGTCCAGGATCTTGGCGACCGGCCGTCCTTGCGGATTGAAGGCGGCGGTCGCGATCTCATCACTGGCGGTCACGAGTTTGCGCAGGATCGCGCGCTCGCGCACGATCTCGGCATAGCGGCGGATGTTCGCCGCACTCGGCACGTACTGCGCGAGCGAGTTGAGGTACGCCAACCCACCCGCCTCTTCGGCCTTGCCCAGGTTCTGCAAGTGCTCGAACACCGTCACCACGTCGGCAGGCTTGCTCCCGTTGACCAGGGTCGCGATCGCAGAATAGGTCAGCCGGTGCTCGTGCCGATAGAAATCGGAGTCGTTGATCAGGTCGGCCACACGGTCCCACGCGCCGTTGTCGAGCAGCAGGCCGCCCAGCACACTGGATTCGGCTTCGATGGAATGCGGGGGCACGCGCAACTGGGCGACCTGACGATCACCCACAGGGTCTTCAAAGCCCGCATCAAAGTCGGGGAAGGGACTGGAAAAGGCAGTGGACATGGAGGTATCGCAGCTAAAGAGCGATGGTACGCCCCAGGGGATGGATCAGGGGTGGACAACCCTGTGGAAATCCGGTGTGAATCGCGTGCAGAAGGCGGGATAACCCGCCCGCGCCGCGCAAAAAAAAGCCGCTGCCCGAAGGCAGCGGCTTTTTGCAGAACGCTGCGCGGAACTCAGGCGGTTTCGCCGAGCACCGAGACGTTGACGTCGACCGTCACGTCGGTGTGCAGGTTGACGCTGACGGTGTAGTCGCCCACGTTCTTGAGGGGGCCGTTGGGCATGCGCACTTGCGACTTGGCCACAGCGAAGCCTTGCTTGTTCAGCTCTTCGGACACGTCGTGGTTGGTCACGGAGCCGAACAGGCGGCCGTCCACGCCGGCCTTTTGCGACAGCTTGACCGTCACGGCAGCGAGCTTCTCGCCCAGGGCCTGGGCTTCGGCCAGCTTGGCCGCCGCCACCTTTTCGAGTTCCGCACGGCGGGCTTCGAATTCAGCGATGGCGCTCTGGGTGGCACGGCGGGCACGGCCGGTGGGGATCAGGAAGTTGCGGGCATAGCCCTCTTTGACCTTGACCACATCGCCGAGGGCGCCGAGGTTGATCACTTTGTCGAGCAGGATGATTTGCATGTCAGGCTCTCTTTCAGACGCGGTGCTGGTCGCTGTAGGGCAGCATCGCCAGGAAGCGCGCGCGCTTGATGGCGGTGTTGACCTGGCGTTGGTAGAACGCACGGGTGCCGGTCAGGCGCGCGGGAATGATCTTGCCGTTTTCGGCGATGAAGTCACGCAGAACGTCCACGTCCTTGTAGTCGACTTCTTCGACGTTGGCCACGGTGAAGCGGCAGAAGCGCTTGCGCTTGAAGAGCAGCGACTGGGTGTTGCGCTTCGGGCGCTTGTCTTTGTTGAAACGTTTGGGTGCAGCCATGATGGGCCTTCCTATGTTTTGCTGAAATCTTGGATGTGGAACACCACGCCTTTGCCATTGCGCGCATTCGTCATGAAACCGTGAAACTCACAAGCCGCATCCAGGCCCTGTCGGGAGAGGATTTCGGCCTGGGCACCGAAGGCCACGGCCCTCAGCTGCAATTTCACCTGTCTGGGGGTGTCCATCTCGACGACCTGGGACTCGTGTTCAAGCACGAGGTTGACGGCCGGGATGCCTGCCGGTGTGTAACGCAGGCTCTGCACCTGCACCACCACGGCGGACAATTGAAGACGGTTCACCCGATGACGATTGGCGCCACAGACTTAGGCGGCGGCCTGCTCCTGCGACTGGTGCGTGGCCGGCTGTTGAAGCTTGCGGGCTTCTTCGCGCTCGACCGACTTCATCATGGCCGACGGACCGGTGTCGGCCTTCTTGCGCAGCACGGTGAGGTGGCGCAGCACGGCGTCGTTGAACTTGAACGCGTGTTCCAGTTCGGACATCACGGCCTGATCGGCCTCGATGTTGACGCACAGGTAGTGGGCCTTGGACAGCTTGTTGATCTGGTAAGCCATCTGGCGGCGGCCCCAGTCTTCAACACGGTGGATCTTGCCACCACCGGTGGTGATCATGCCCTTGTAACGCTCCAGCATGGCCGGAACCTGTTCGCTTTGGTCCGGATGGATCAGCAAAACGATTTCATAGTGACGCATAGACACTCCTTGAGGATGAGCCGTGGGGAGCCACGGCGGGATTCAGCCACCCGCCGCGTCTGGAAGCGGTGTGGCAAGGCGAAAAGCTCACGATTATAGCAAATCGCGGCTTTTCGGTACCCCAGCTGCTTCAGCGGTTGTTCAGCGCCTTGTCCAGGGGCACGAACTTCTCGGGGCCCACGGCCTCGCGGATCCTGGGAGCCAGCTCGAGCAGTTGCTCGTAGTTGCCGGCGGCCTCCACCGCCAGATTCAGGCGAAACCCCCTCAAGCCCAGGCTGGCGGTGAGCCGGGTGGCGATGGGATAGGCATCCTGATAGCGCTGCACCGGACTGCGCGAGTTGTGCTCCTTGAGCACTTCGTCGTGGGCCGCGGCCACCGCCTGCTCCGCGGCCGAGGGCTTGGGTGCCGAATCGGTGATCAATCCGAGCGCGAACAGGTGCTCTACGTCTTCCTGGGACACCCCCATGGCGGCCGATGCCGCCAGCAGCTCCGCCATGGAACGCCGGCCATCCACGAGGATGAAGACCGACCGTTGTCGCGGCGTCAGCGGCACCGATCGGTCTTTCATGACCTGCAGGCCGGTTTCGGTTTTCACAATGCTCATGGGTTCTCTCGAGGAAGCTCCACCGGGGGTGGTTTGTACCGGTCACCGGGATGACTCAACGCGGAAGTTGGATGAAACGAGCTTTACATGCGACTGGCGGCATTTGAATTGGGGTTTATCCATACCGGAGCGCCCATGAAAAAGCCCGCACGGGGCGGGCTCTGTGAAGAAAGTCGCACCCGCCCGCGGGCGGGCGCGACCCTGCTCAAGCTCAGTCCTTGGCGTAGATGTCCACGTCCTTGGTCTCGCGGATGAAGATCATGCCGATGATGAACGTGCCGGCCGCCACGATCACCGGGTACCAGAGACCGTAGAAGATGTCGCCGGTGGCGGCCACCATGGCGAAGGCCGTGGTGGGCAGCAAGCCGCCAAACCAGCCGTTGCCGATGTGGTACGGCAGGCTCATCGACGTGTAGCGGATGCGCGTGGGGAACATCTCGACCAGCATCGCGGCGATCGGGCCGTACACCATGGTCACCAGGATCACGAGGAACACCAGGATCAGCAGGACCATGCCCTTGTTCATCTTGGCGGGATCCGCAGGGGTGGTCAGGCCTTCGGCCTTGGCGGTGTCGGTCAGTGCCTTGCGGAAGTCACCAATGGCCTTCGCGCTGCCAGCCGCAAAGGCATCGCGCTTCTCGTTGAGCACGCCCACCGGCGAGTTCAGCACCTTGTCGCCCAGCGTCACCGTCGCGGGTGCACCGGCCGGACCCTGCACGCTGGTGTACGGGATGTACGCCTGCGTGAGTGCGCGCTTGGCGATGTCGCACGAGGTACGGAAATCGATGTCGCGTGCAATCGGGCTGCCCTGGAACGAGCACTCCTTCAGATCGGCCGTCACGGTGACCTTGTTCGCCTGTTGAGCCGCCACCAGCGCCGGGTTGGCGTAGTTGAGCAACATCGGGAAGACGGTGAAGTAGGTCAGCGCAGCGATCAGGCAGCCGCCCATGATGATGGGCTTGCGGCCGATCTTGTCGGACAGCGTGCCGAAGAAGATGAAGAACGGCGTACCGATCAACAGCGAGGCGGCGATCAACAGGTTGGCGGTTGTGGCGTCCACCTTGGCGATCGTGGTCAGGAAGAACAGCGCGTAGAACTGCCCCGTGTACCAGACCACGGCCTGGCCGGCGGTCAGGCCGAGCAGCGCCAGGATCACGACCTTCAGGTTCTTCCATTGGCCGAAGGACTCGGTCAGCGGCGCCTTGGAGGTCTTGCCTTCGGACTTCATCTTCTGGAACGCCGGCGACTCATTGAGGCTCAAGCGGATCCAGACCGAAATGCCCAGCAGCAGGATGGACACCAGGAACGGAATGCGCCAGCCCCATTCGCCGAACTCCTTGTCGCCCATCGCGGTGCGCACGCCCAGGATCACCAGCAGCGACAGGAACAGACCCAGCGTGGCCGTGGTCTGGATCCATGCCGTGTAGGCGCCCCGTTTGCCGTGCGGCGCGTGTTCGGCCACATAGGTCGCGGCACCGCCGTACTCACCACCCAGCGCCAGGCCTTGCAGCATGCGCAGGATGATCAGGATGACGGGAGCGGCCAGGCCGATGGACGCGTAGCTGGGCAGCAGGCCCACGATGAACGTGGACGCGCCCATGATCAGGATGGTCACCAGGAAGGTGTACTTGCGCCCGATCATGTCGCCCAGGCGGCCGAAGAAGATCGCACCGAACGGCCGCACCAGGAAGCCCGCCGCGAAGGCCAGCAAGGCGAAGATGTAGGCGGATGTTGGATCCAGGCCGGAGAAGAACTGGCGCGCGATGATGGCCGCGAGCGAGCCGTAGAGATAGAAGTCATACCACTCGAAAACCGTCCCTAGAGAAGAGGCGAAGATCACCTTTCTCTCCTCCTTGGTCATCGGTGCAGAAGCACTGGCCGTCGAAGTTGCCATGATGTTGAAGTCTCCTAAGTTAGATGGCTGGCACAAGATGCCATCGCAGTGTTTTAGGAGCGTCTGACAAGAAACTGACAGAGGGTGTCCTGGGCACGCCAGCACCCTCGGAACTGGTGTAAACCCCTAAGCGCTGGCGCCCTTGCGGCGCTGCAACAAGCTCAGAAGACCGATCACCACAAAGCCCACCGGCACACCGAAGACCCCCGCCGACAGAGGTTGGATGCCGAACCAGAGGTCTTGCCCCGCAGGCATGGCGAAAAAGGCGCGCACGGAGGGGGCGTTGATCATCATGTAGAGCACCGTGGTGCCCAGGCCGATCAACATGCCGGCCACCGCGGCCGGGCCCGTGGTGCGGGACCAGAAGATGCCCATGATCATGGCGGGCACGAAGGCGGAGGCGGCCAGCGAAAACGAGGACGCCACCAGGGGCAGGATTTCGGCGGGCTTGAGCGCCGCGACGAAGGCCGCCACCGTGCGCACACTGAGCAAGGCGAACTTGGAGAGGATCACGCGCTGCTCGGGCGTGACGATGCGTTTGACCTCGTGGCAGTAGGTGTCGCGCACCAGCGAATTGCTGATCGTCAGCAGCAGGCCATCGGCGGTTGACAGCGCGGCCGCGAGCCCCCCGGCGGCCACCAGGCCCGAGACCACATAGGGCATGCCACCGAGCTCGGGGGTCGGCGCAGCATGATCACGTCGGCGCCAAGGCGGAGTTCGCTGAACTGCAGGATGCCGTCGCCATTGATGTCGCTCACCGAGACCAGCGAACCGTCCATGCGCGACCACTGCGCGATCCAGGGCGGCAAGGCATCGAAACTGCTGCCCACCACGTTCTGCATTACCTCGTACTTCACCAGCACCGCCAGCGCGGGCGCGCTCAGGTACAGCAGGGTGATGAAGAACAGCGACCACGCCACCGAAGAGCGTGCGGTCGCCACCGATGGCGTGGTGTAGTAGCGCGTGAGCAAATGCGGCAACCCCGCCGTGCCCACCATCAGGCAGAACATGAGGGCCAGGAAGTTCGCGCGCGAGGACTGGAAGGTCTCGCGCTCGGCGGGCGTGCCGTCCGGATCGCCCGCGAAGGCCTGGCTGTGCGGCATGAGCCCACCCAGCGGCCGGGACCGCTCCTCGCTTTCCTGCATGGCGCGCGTCCACCGCTCCCGCGCCGTCGCCACGTCAGGGGGCAAGGCCGCCAGTTCGCGCGTGGCCGCGACCACCAGCTCCATGTCGGCGTTCTGGGACTTGAGCGCGCGGACGCGCTCCTGCTTGGCGGCGCGCTCGCGCTTGAGCGTGCCCTCCACGTCCTGCAGCCACACCGCGTACTCGCGCGCGCGCCGCGCGAACTCGTCCTGCACCTGCTTCTCGGCCGGCGAGGCCATCAGATCGTGCTCGAGCTGGGCGATCTTCTCGAGTTGCTCGCCGTACACCAGGGGCGCCAGCGGGTTGCCCAGCTGCTTGTAGGCCAGCCAGGACACAGGGATGAGGAAGGCGAGCAGCAGGATGATGTACTGCGCCACCTGGGTCCAGGTGATGGCCCGCATGCCGCCCAGGAACGAGCACAGCACCACTCCACCCAGGCCCAGCATGATCCCGATCTCGAACTGCACACCGGTCAGCCGCGAGGCCACCAGACCGATGCCGTAGATCTGCGCGACCACGTAGGTGAAGGAGCACAGCACGGCCGAAAACGCCGCGATGCGCCGGGGCCAGCGCCCGCCGAAACGCTCCTTGAAGTAGTCCGGCACCGTGTACAGGTTGAGCTTGCGCAGGTGGGGCGCGATGAGCAGGGCCACGAGGCAGAAGCCCCCGGTCCAGCCCAGCACATAGGCCAGCCCGCCGGCCTGCGTTTCGGTGCCCCCGAAGCCCTGCAGGTACAACCCTCCCGCGAGGCTGATGAAGGAGGCCGCGCTCATCCAGTCGGCGGCGGCGGCCATGCCGTTGTAGACCGGCGGAATGCGCCGCCCGGCCACGTAGTACTCCTCGGGGTCGGCGGTGCGACCATAGATGCCGATGCCGCCGTACATCATCACCGTGGAGAACAGGAAGATGGGGCCCAGCCAGCGCCGGGACAGGCCGCTCTGCTCGGCCCAGGCCATCAGCAGCAGGAAAGCGATCAGGGCGAGGATGTAGAACGCCAGGATGCGGTGCAGCCGGCGCTTGTAGGCCGCGTAGGCCGGGCTGTCAGGCATCACTGGCCTCGCTCGCCTCGCCGCGCGCCTCCTCGGCTTCCAGACGGCTCATGACGCTGGCATAGACCACCACGATGACGATGAACACCAGGACCGCGCCCTGGGCCGCCATCCAGAAGTGCAACGGCCAGCCCATGACGACGACGCTCAGCTCACGCGCGAAGAAGCAGACCCCGAACGAGGCCAGCACCATGACCGACAACAGCACCGCCTTGAGCGCCAGGGCGCGGCGGTCGTGTTCGTCGGTCGTGGGGCGCTCGGACATCACCGGATCATCGCACCCGGGCGGCTCGCGCCGCCTAGGTATTTGCTCGCAGCAGCGAGGCGATCACTCCTTGGCCAGCTGCTTCCAGGTGTCGATCACGCTGTCCGGGTTGAGCGAGATCGAGCTGATGCCCTCGTCGCGCAGCCACTCGGCGAAATCGGGGTGGTCGCTGGGGCCCTGGCCGCAGATGCCCACGTACTTGCCTTCGGCCTTGCAGGCGCCGATGGCCATGGTCAGCATGGCCTTGACGGCCGGGTCGCGCTCGTCGAAGTCGTGCGCCAGCAGCTCCAGGCCCGAATCGCGGTCCAGGCCCAGCGTGAGCTGCGTCAGGTCGTTGGAGCCGATCGAGAAGCCGTCGAAGAACTGCAGGAACTGCTTGGCCAGCACCGCGTTGCTAGGGATCTCGCACATCATGATGACCTTGAGGTCGTTCACGCCGCGCGCCAGGCCCTTTTCGGCCAGCAGCCCGGTCACGCGCTCGGCCTGGGCCAGAGTGCGCACGAAGGGCACCATCACCTGCACGTTGCTCAGGCCCATGTCCTCGCGCACGCGCTTGAGCGCCTCGCACTCCATGGCGAAGGCTTCGCGGAACTCGTGGCTGACGTAGCGCGCCGCACCCCGGAAACCCAGCATGGGGTTCTCTTCCTCGGGTTCGTAGCGCGAGCCGCCCACCAGCTTGCGGTACTCGTTGCTCTTGAAGTCGGACAGGCGAACGATGACGGGCTTGGGCCAGAAAGCCGCCGCGATCGTGCGCCGCGCCTTCGGCCACCTTGTCGACGTAGAACGCGCGCGGCGAGGCATGTCCCCGCGCGACGGACTCCACCGCCTTCTTCAGGTCGGCATCGATGTTCGGGTAGTCGAGGATGGCCTTGGGGTGCACGCCGATGTTGTTGTTGATGATGAACTCCAGCCGCGCCAGGCCCACCCCGCCGTTGGGGATCTGGGCGAAGTCGAAGGCCAGCTGGGGGTTGCCCACGTTCATCATGATCTTCACGTCCAGCGGCGGCATGTCACCGCGCTGCACCTCGGTGATTTCGGTCTCCAGCAGGCCGTCGTAGATGTTGCCGGTGTCGCCCTCGGCGCAGCTCACGGTGACCAGCGTGCCGTCCTTGAGCAGGTCGGTCGCGTCGCCGCAGCCCACCACGGCCGGGATGCCCAGCTCGCGCGCGATGATGGCGGCGTGGCAGGTGCGCCCGCCCCGGTTGGTCACGATGGCGCTGGCGCGCTTCATCACCGGTTCCCAGTTCGGGTCGGTCATGTCGGTCACCAGCACGTCGCCGGGCTGCACCTTGTCCATCTCGCTGATGTTGTGCACCAGGCGCACGGGGCCGGTGCCCACCTTCTGGCCGATCGCGCGACCGCTGGCCAGCACGGCACCCTTGCCCTTGAGCTTGTAGCGCACCTCGGTCTTGCCGGCGCTCTGGCTCTTCACCGTCTCGGGCCGGGCCTGCAGGATGTAGATCTGGCCGTCGGTGCCGTCCCTGCCCCACTCGATGTCCATCGGGCGGCCATAGTGCTGCTCGATCACCAGCGCGTACTTCGCCAGTTGCTCGACGTCGGCATCGGACAGGCTGTAGCGGTTGCGCTGCTCCACCGGCACATCGATGGTCTTCACCAGCTTGCCGCTGCCGGCCTTTTCCTCGGGCGTGCTGAACACCATCTGGATCAGCTTGGAGCCCAGGTTGCGGCGGATCAGCGCGCGCTTGCCCGCCTTGAGCATGGGCTTGTGCACGTAGAACTCGTCCGGGTTCACCGCGCCCTGCACCACCGTTTCGCCCAGGCCGTAGCTGGAGGTGATGAAGACCACATCCTCGAAGCCGCTCTCGGTGTCGATGGTGAACATGACGCCGGCCGCGCCGGTGTCGGAGCGCACCATGCGTTGCACGCCGGCGGAGAGCGCCACGTCGGCATGGGCGAAGCCCTTGTGCACGCGGTAGCTGATGGCGCGGTCGTTGTACAGCGAGGCGAACACCTCCTTCATCTTGTGCAGCACCTCTTCGATGCCCACCACGTTGAGGAAGGTTTCCTGCTGGCCGGCGAACGAGGCGTCGGGCAGATCTTCGGCCGTGGCCGAGGAGCGCACCGCGAACGAGGCCTTGGCGTTGCCGGCGCTCAGGGTCACGAAGGCGTCGCGGATCGCTTTTTCCAGGTCGGCCGGGAACGGCTGGTTTTCGACCATGGCGCGGATCTCGGCACCGGCCTGAGCCAGAGCCCGCACGTCTTCGGTGTCCAGCTGGTCCAGCCGGGCGTTGATGCGCTCGGTCAGGCCGTCGTGCTTGAGGAATTCGCGGAAGGCGTGCGCCGTGGTGGCAAAGCCGGTCGGCACCTTCACGCCGGTGGGCAGTTGCGAAATCATCTCGCCGAGGCTGGCATTTTTGCCGCCGACGGACTCGACATCGCTCATTCGCAGTTTTTCGAACGGCACGACCAGATCGGTCGCTCCAAACAGCTGGGACATGGGAAAGCTCCTAAGGTTGAAAAACCGGGGTTCCAAGCGCCAGCGGGGCGACCTGTTGTTCTGTTGTGGGTCCGACGCCGGGCAGGGAAGCAGATACGGGGGCGCCTGCGGCAGGATAATGGCTGGCGCAGACACAACACCCAGCATTGTAAGGACGCGGCCCACATGCCCAATCGAACGGTCTTCTTCATCTCGGACGGCACCGGCATCACGGCCGAAACCTTCGGCAACGCCATCCTGAACCAGTTCGAGGCCACCATGCGCCGGGTCCGGCTGCCTTTCCTGGACAGCGTGGACAAGGCGCACCAGGCGGTGCGCCAGATCAACCACGTCGCCGACGTCGAAGGCAAGCGACCGCTGGTGTTCACGACGGTGGTCGACATGGACGTGCTGTCGGTGTTCCGAACCCAGTGCAAGGGCGTGCTGCTGGACATGTTCGGCACCTTCGTCGCCCCCCTGGAGCACGAGCTCGGCATCAAGTCCAATCACCGCGTGGGCCGTTTCTCGGACGCCTCCAAGAGCCAGGCCTACCACGACCGCATTGAGGCCATCAATTTTTCGCTGGCCCACGACGACGGCCAGAGCCACAAGGACCTGGAGGGCTCGGACGTGATCCTGGTCGGCGTGAGCCGCAGCGGCAAGACCCCGACCTCGCTCTACCTGGCGATGCAGTACGGCCTGAAGGCGTCGAACTACCCGCTGATCCCGGAAGACTTCGAGCGCCGCCAGCTGCCCCCGGCCCTGGTGCCGCACCGCAAGAAGATCTTCGGTCTGACGATCGCGCCCGAGCGGCTGAGCGAGATCCGCAACGAGCGCCGGCCCAACTCGCGCTACGCGCAACTCGACAACTGCCGCATGGAAGTGGCCGAGGCCGAGGCCATGATGCGCCGCGAAGGCATCCGCTGGCTCTCGACCACCACGAAGTCGATCGAGGAAATCGCCACCACGATCCTGCAGGAGATCCGGCCCGAGCGCCTGGAGTACTGAGGGCCCGGCTCGGGCGCTGTCAGAAAGACGTCAGCCAGTGCCCGAAAAATGGGCTGGCGGGCCCTGCCCGTTCCCGCCCTCCCCTGCCCTCGCGGCAGACGCCAACCAGTACACGAGACATGATCAAGATCTTCATCGCCTTCGCCATCTTCGCCGCCGTCGCCCTCTTTGCACTCATGAAGGGTGGCGACATCGACATGGGTGGCGAGAAGCACGGCATGGATGCGCCGCACACCGAACAGGCCGCTCCTGCTGCACCGGCAGCGGCACCTGCCACCCCCGCCGCACCCGCGCCGGCCGAACAGCCGAAGTAAGCCAGGAACAAGGCGCGGGTCAGCCCCGCGTCAGCCCGGGGTCAGTGCTCCGTAAGTGCCAGGTCCTACGCTCCATGTCACCCGAAATCAACCCGAGAGACATGCATGGACGAGAGTCTGGTTCAACAGATCGCGAGCAACCCCGCTTACCTTCAACTCAAGGCCAAACGATCGCGCTACGGCTGGTGGCTGACGCTGGCGATGATGGTCGTGTACTACGGCTTCATCCTGCTGGTGGCCTTTGACAAGGCCTTGCTGTCGCGGCTCACGGGCGATGGCGTCATGACCGTCGGCATCCCGCTGGGCTTTGGCGTCATCGTCTTCACGATCGTCATCACGGCGGTCTACGTCAAGCGAGCCAACACCGAGTTCGACGAACTCTCCGCGGCCGCTGCGCCAAGGCGGTGCGGAAATGAGGCGCGTGCTCACCCTGCTGGCCCTGGCCAGCGTGTCCGTCGCGGCCTGGGCCGCCGGCGCCGACCTCGGCCAGGCCGACAAACAGGCCACCAACTGGACCGCCATCGGCATGTTCGGCCTCTTCGTGCTGGGCACGCTGTACATCACCAAATGGGCGGCCGCCAAGACCCGCTCCGCGTCCGACTTCTACACCGCCGGCGGCGGCATCACGGGCTTCCAGAACGGTCTGGCGATCGCGGGCGACTACATGTCGGCGGCTTCGTTCCTCGGCATCTCCGCGGCGGTGATGGCCTCGGGCTTCGACGGCCTGATCTACTCCATCGGCTTCCTGGTGGGCTGGCCCGTCATCACCTTCCTGATGGCCGAACGTCTGCGCAACCTGGGCAAGTTCACCTTCGCCGACGTGGCCGCGTTCCGCTTCCAGCAGGCGCCCATCCGCATCTTCGCGGCCTCGGGCACGCTGGTGGTGGTCGCGTTCTACCTGATCGCGCAGATGGTGGGTGCGGGGCAGCTGATCAAGCTGTTGTTCGGCCTGGAGTACTGGATCGCCGTGGTGATCGTGGGCGCGCTGATGATGGTCTACGTGCTCTTCGGCGGCATGACCGCCACCACCTGGGTGCAGATCATCAAGGCCTGCCTGCTGCTCGGCGGTGCGTCCTTCATGGCCTTCATGGTGCTGCTGCACTTCGGCTTCAGCCCCGAAGCCATGTTCGCCGGTGCGGTGAAGATCAAGACCGAACTCGCGGTCCAGGACGGCAAGGTGGCCGAGGCGGCGGCCTCCATCGGGCAGTCCATCATGGGCCCGGGCAACTTCGTCAAGGACCCGATTTCGGCCATCAGCTTCGGCATGGCGCTGATGTTCGGCACCGCCGGCCTGCCCCACATCCTGATGCGTTTCTTCACCGTGCCCAGCGCCAAGGAAGCGCGCAAGTCCGTGATGTGGGCCACCGGCTGGATCGGCTACTTCTACCTGCTGACCTTCATCATCGGCTTCGGCGCCATCACCTTCGTGCTGACCAACCCGCAGTTCCTCGATGCCAAGGGCGGCCTGCTCGGCGGCAACAACATGGCCGCTGTGCACCTGGCCAGCGCCGTGGGCGGCAACGTGTTCCTGGGCTTCATCTCGGCCGTGGCCTTCGCCACCATCCTGGCCGTGGTGGCCGGCCTCACCCTCTCGGGCGCCTCGGCCGTGTCGCACGACCTCTATGCCACCGTGCTGAAAAAGGGCAAGGCCGATTCGGCCGCCGAGCTGCGGGTGTCCAAGATCACCACGCTCTGCCTGGGCGTTGTCGCGGTGGTGCTGGGCATTGCCTTTGAAAAGCAGAACATCGCCTTCATGGTCTCGCTGGCTTTCGCCATCGCGGCCTCGGCCAACTTCCCCGTGCTCTTCATGAGCGTGCTGTGGAAGAGACTGCACCACCAAGGGCGCGGTCATCGGCGGTTTCCTGGGTCTGGTGTCCTCGGTGGCCCTCACCGTGGTCTCGCCCTCGGTGTGGGAAGCCACGCTGGGCAACCCCAAGGGTTCGGCGCTGTTCCCCTACACCTCGCCGGCGCTGTTCTCGATGGCGATCGGTTTCGTCGGCATCTGGCTGTTCTCGGTGCTGGACAAGAGCCAGCGCGCGCGGGTGGACCGCGCCGGTTTCCTGGCCCAGCAGGTGCGCTCGGAGACGGGCATCGGCGCTGCGGCGGCCGCCGCGCATTGAGGGGCAGAAGCCAGGCCGAGGCGCCGCCTCGGCTCTGGCTTCGTCGCATCAGGCCGCGACGGCCTCGGCCGGTGCCACCACCGGCTGGCGGATCAGGTGGTCGAAGGCGCTGAGCGCGGCCTTCGAACCCTCACCGGCGGCAATCACGATCTGCTTGTACGGCACCGTCGTGCAGTCACCCGCCGCGAACACGCCGGGCACGTTGGTGTGGCCCTTGGCGTCCACCACGATCTCGCCGAAGCGGCTCAGCTCCACCGTGCCCTTGAGGAACTCGGTGTTGGGCACCAGGCCGATCTGCACGAACACGCCTTCGAGCTCGACGTGCTTCACGTCGCCGCTCGCGCGGTCCTTGTAGCTCAGGCCATTCACCTTGCCGTCGGCGCCGGTGATCTCGGTCGTCTGCGCATTCACGTGGATGTCCACGTTGCGCAGGCTCTTGAGCTTGCTCACCAGCACGGCATCGGCTTTGAGCGCATCGGCGAACTCGATCAGCGTCACGTGCTGCACGATGCCGGCCAGGTCGATCGCGGCCTCGACACCCGAGTTGCCACCACCGATCACCGCCACGCGCTTGCCCTTGAACAGCGGACCGTCGCAGTGCGGGCAGTAAGCCACACCCTTGTTGCGGTACTCGGCCTCGCCGGGCACGTTGACATTGCGCCAGCGCGCGCCGGTGGACAGGATCACGCTGCGCGCGCTCAGCACCGCGCCATTTGCCATCTGCACCTGCACCAGGCCGTTGGGCTCGCTCGCCGGGATCAGCTTGTCGGCGCGCTGCAGGTTCATGATGTCCACGTCGTAGTGGCGCACCTGCGCTTCGAGCGCGGCGGCGAACTTCGGGCCGTCGGTTTCGAGCACGCTGATGTAGTTCTCGATCGCCATCGTGTCATTGACCTGGCCGCCGAAACGCTCGGCCGCCACGCCCACGCGGATGCCCTTGCGGGCGGCGTACACCGCCGCCGCGGCACCAGCCGGGCCGCCGCCGACGATCAGCACGTCGAACGGGTCCTTGGCGTTGAGCTTCGCGGCTTCGCGCGCATCGGCGTTCACGTCCAGCTTGCCGACGATCTCTTCCACCGTCATGCGACCCGAACCGAACACCTGGCCGTTGAGGAACACGATGGGTACGGCCATGATCTCGCGCGCCGTCACCTCGTCCTGGAAGGCACCGCCTTCGATGACCGTGGTCTTGATCTTCGGGTTCCGGATCGCCATCAGGCTCAGTGCCTGCACCACGTCCGGGCAGTTGTGGCAGGTCAGGGACATGTAGACCTCGAAATTGAAGTCACCGTCCAGCGCCTGGATCTGTTCGAGCACGTCCTGCTCGACCTTGGGCGGGTGGCCGCCGGTCCACAGCAGGGCCAGCACCAGCGAGGTGAACTCGTGGCCCAGCGGCAGTCCGGCGAAGCGCAGCGAAGTGTCGCTGCCCGCGCGCTGCAGGGTGAACGAAGGCCGGCGCGCATCCTGGCCGTCGGTCTTCAGGGTGATCTTGTCGCTGCGCAGCGCCTGGATGGTCTGCAGCAGATCAAGCATTTCCCGGGAGCTCTCAGAGTCGCTCAAGGAGGCGACGATCTCGAAAGGTTGTGTCACGCGCTCGAGGTAAGCGCCGAGTTGAGCCTTGAGGGTGTCGTCCAACATGTTGTGTTTCCTTTATCTAAGCGACTTTGAGAACCGGCCTCCTCAGGGATTGAAAGGCGGCCAGGGGTCCACCCGGCGGGCCTTCTGGGCCCGCGGGTTCTTCGATGGGCAACCGGAGAGGCTGGGCCTCATCGCGGATGGAACGGAGGATCAGATCTTGCCGACCAGGTCCAGCGAAGGAGCGATGGTCTTGGCGCCTTCGTTCCACTTGGCCGGGCACACTTCGCCGGGGTGGGCGGCGGTGTACTGGGCGGCCTTGAGCTTGCGCAGCGTTTCCTTCACGTCACGGGCGATCTCGTTGGAGTGGATCTCGGCGGTCTTGATCGTGCCTTCGGGGTTGATGATGAAGGTGCCGCGCAGCGCCAGGCCTTCTTCAGGGATGTGCACGCCGAAAGCGTTGGTCAGCACGTGGGTCGGGTCGCCCACCAGCGGGAACTTGGCCTTGCCCACGGCGGGCGAGGTTTCGTGCCACACCTTGTGCGAGAAGTGCGTGTCGGTCGTGACGATGTAGACCTCGGCACCGGCCTTCTGGAATTCGGCGTAGTTCTCGGCCGCGTCTTCCACTTCGGTGGGGCAGTTGAAGGTGAAGGCAGCGGGCATGAAGATCAGCACCGACCACTTGCCCTTCAGCGTCTCGTCGCTGACGTCGATGAACTTGCCGTTCAGAAAGGCCGTGGTCTTGAAAGGCTGGACGGTGGTATTGATCAGGGACATGGTTTTCCTTGGGTTGGGGTTGAGAAAGAGGCGGCGATCAGAAAGGGTTTTCCGTATCGCCATGGGGTGAATGATAGCAAATAACTACCAATCTTCGGGATTGATAGTGTTTATCCACCCGATAGCTTTTCTTGTTGCTGTGCAGCAACTCGCCCGATGAGGGCCGTTCGTGTTTACCACATTCCGGCGACAGCAGCGTTTTGGCGAGATTTCAGAGGGCAAACCGCGTTCCCGCCGGAAGCTTTACGGCAGGCACCGAACGAGCTATCACAAAAAAATTATCAAAAACTTAACAAGAATGGTTTTCATTTGTAATAATAAGAAAAGTAGCCAGCCAGCCCCTCCCCAGCCCCCGTCCCTTGTGTGATGCGCGCGATACCGAGTGGATGCATGCCAGCCAACTCCATCAACGCATGCATACGTAAGGATTTTTGATGTCGAGAGCATCCACCCCGTCGGCTGGCCAGCGCGGCGTTTCGTCGGGCTACCGCTTCCCCTTGCAAGCCACCGCCGTGGCCTGCAGCCTGTACGCGCTGAGCCTGGGCGCGGCCCACGCCCAGCAAGCCGAGGGCTCGCTGTCCGAAGTCGTGGTGTCCGCTTCCGGCGTCGAACAGAAGATTGCCGATGCGCCCGCCAGCATTTCGGTGGTGACGCGCGAAGAGCTCGCGAAGCGCCCCTACACCACCCTGCTGGATGCCGTGCGCGACATCGAGGGCGTGGACGTGGGCGAGACCACGGACAAAACCGGTCAGGGCACCATCAGCATCCGGGGCATGGGCGCCGACTACACGCTGATCCTGATCGACGGCAAGCGCCAGAACAACAACGGCGACCTGTACCCCAACTCCTTCGGCGGCAACCAGTTCAACCACATCCCGCCGATCGAGACGATCGAGCGCATCGAAGTCATCCGCGGCCCCATGTCCACGCTGTACGGCGCGGACGCGCTGGGCGGCGTGATCAACATCATCACGCGCAAGATCCCCGACCAATGGACCGGCTCGGTCACGCAGTCCTTCACCGTGCAGGGCAACAGCGACTTCGGTGACGACAAGACCACCGACTTCAACCTCATGGGCCCGATCAAGCCCGGCGTGCTCGGCTTCCAGCTGCGCGGCAGCCTGTACGACCGGGACGCATCACGCCCCGAGTACGCGGACGTGGTGTATCCCAACGGCGCCGTGCGCCCGCGCGCCCTGGGCTTCGGCGGCGGCGGCAAGACAGTGGACAACAAGAACCAGAGCCTGGGCATGCGCCTGGCGCTCACGCCCAGCGCCCGCCACGAATTCCTGTTCGACGTCGACACGTCACGCCAGACATACAACAACCGCCCCGAAGCCGACGGCAGCTTCCCTCTGGGCACGGTGGACAGCATCGCCACGATCTGGCGCTCGAACAACGCCACGTTCGCAGCACCCCAGGTGGGCTACCTGCCTGAACAGAAGTTCACGCGCGACCAGTGGTCGCTGACGCACAAGGGCAAGTGGGACATCGGCAACAGCGAGATCTCGCTGTCCTACGTGGACACGGCCAACAAGGGCCGCACCTTGCCCTTCTCCCCCGAGGAGCGGGCGCGCCTGCAGGCCCTGTGGGCCGCGGTGCCCGGCGCCAACGCCACGGCCAAGCTCAACAACATGACGCCCGCGCAACGCGCCACGCTGGAGTCCTTCCTGCCGCGCCCCGCGCGCGTGATGGAGACCCGCCAGTACACGCTGGACGGCAAGCTCGACATCCCGCTGGGCAACCACCTCGTCGTGGTGGGCGGCCAGTACATCGACGGCGAAATGGAGGACGGCACCTTCGGCATGTTCGGCAACAACCCGCAGCCGGGCACCGTGCAGAAGCACGAGATGACCTCGGTGTTCGCCGAAGGCAACTGGCAGCTGCGCCCCGGCTTCACG
Organism: Hydrogenophaga sp. UC242_50; assembly: GCF_042697355.1. Taxonomy (NCBI): domain Bacteria; kingdom Pseudomonadati; phylum Pseudomonadota; class Betaproteobacteria; order Burkholderiales; family Comamonadaceae; genus Hydrogenophaga; species Hydrogenophaga sp. UC242_50. The sequence goes on along the minus strand of NZ_CP170553.1, from coordinate 2,831,391 downwards.
CTCACCACGGGCCTGCGCCACGACAACCACAACATCTTCGGCGGACAGACCAGCCCGCGCGTGTACGGTGTCTGGGAGGCCAATCCTTCGTGGACCTTCAAGGGTGGCGTGAGCACGGGCTACAAGACGCCCAAGACCAGCCAGCTGTTCCCAGGCATCACCGGCTTCGGTGCGCAGGGCACCTCGCCCTTCGTGGGCAATCCGGATCTGAAGCCCGAGACCAGCGTCAACGGCGAACTCGCGGCCTACTTCAACAGCACGAACGGCCACAGCTTCAACGCCACGGTGTTCCAGAACCGCTTCAAGGACAAGATCGACAGCGGCGGCCCGACCATCGCCAACTGCGAAGGCGCGGCGCCTGGCGTGCCCTGTGCCGACGTCGGACTGGGCTGGCGCGACCTGGGCTTCGCTTCCTTCAGCCAGACGCAGAACATCAGCCGCGCGGAACTCAAGGGCCTGGAGCTGGCCGGCCGCTACCGCCTCTCGCCGACGTGGATGGTGCGCGCCAACTACACCTACACCGACTCGGAACAGAAGACCGGTGCAGCCATCGGCCGCCCCCTGTCGGAAAGCGCCAAGCACATGGCCAACGCTGCCCTCTCGTGGTCGGCCACGCCTTCGCTGGAACTGTTCCTGAACCTGGAGGCGGTGTCCGACCGCTACCGCGGCTGGGACGCGCCGACCAACAGCGCGATGTACTACAAGGCCTACAACATGCTGCACCTCGGTGGCAGCTACCGCATCAGCAAGAACGTGACGCTCAACGCCCGCATCAACAACCTGCTGGACCACGACTTCACGAGCTACAGCACCAGCTTCACGAGCTGCACCAGCGGCAACACCTGCGTGGGGGGCCAGCAGCCGGTCTTCCGCGACGACTACAACGTCAAGGCCAAGGCTCGCAATTTCTGGATCAGCCTGAACGCGCGGTTCTGACGCGCTTTTCCTCAATCGCTGACCCGTTCAGCGACCCCGCGCCACGGCCTCAGGGCCCTGGCGCCTTTCGTCGTTCCTGACGCCAATTCACAACAAAATGGAAAAATTGTGAATAGGAATGATTTTTATTTGTGATAATCCCGGCCGAAGCCAGCCAAAGCCCCCGACGACCTGCCGTGCCCTTGCACCGAGCCGGTGCGATGTGGACGCCTGCCAGCCAACACACCATCGCACCGCACCGCAAGGACTCACCCATGGCCCATATCCGCAGCCGCAAGCACAGCAAACCCGTCCACCTCCTGGCCCTCCTGGCCGCCTCCGTTCCTGCCGCCGGCATGGCGCAGCAGACCACCACCCTGCCCACGGTGACCGTCAAGGAAGCCCCCGAGGTGCCGTACAAGGCCGACAAATCGGCCAACGAGAAGATGACGGCCCCGCTGGTGGACACGCCCAAGACCATCCAGATCATCAAGAAGGAAGTGCTGGAAGAGCAAGGCGCGGTCACGCTGATGGAAGCCCTGCGCAACACCCCCGGCATCACCCTGCAGATGGGTGAGAACGGCAACACCTCGGCCGGCGACACCTTCCAGCTGCGCGGCTTCTCGCTGCAGCAGAACACCTTCGTCGACGGCATCCGCGACCTCGGCGCCGTCACGCGCGACACCTTCAACCTGGAACAGGTGGAGATCGTCAAGGGCGCCGCCGGTGCAGAAACCGGCCGTGGCGCTGCGTCGGGCTTCATCAACCTGATCTCCAAGCAGGCCCATCTGGGTGACGAAAGCAGCGCCTCCGGCACGGTCGGCACCGCCAGCCGCAAGCGCGCCACCGTCGATCTGAACAAGCAACTGAGCGAAACCTCCGCCTTCCGCCTGAACGCCATGGTGCAGGACAGTGGCGTGGATGGCCGCGACTATGTGGAGAACAAGGGTTATGGCGTGGGCCTGTCCTACGTCACCGGCCTGGGCACGCCCACCCGCCTGCACCTCTTCAGCCAGCACCTGCGCCAGAAGAACGTGCCGGACGGCGGCATTCCCGCCATCGGCTACGAAGGATTCACCTCGCCGCTGGGCGCCAAGGTGCGCCGCGAGAACTTCTATGGCAGCCCCAACGACCAGGAAAAGGTCGATGCCGACATGATCACGGCCAAGATCGAGCACGACCTGGGCCAAGGCACGACGATCCGCAACATCACGCGTTTCGGCAAGACCCACATGGACCGCACGCTGACCGGCATCATTGGCATCACCGCCACGAACACCGCCGCCACCGCTGTGAACCCGGCCGTGGTGGCCGCCAACCCGGCCACCTGGCTGGTGGCCCGCTCACGCCAGCGCGTCGATCAGGAAAACACCATCCTCGCCAACCAGACCAGCGTGAACACCGAGTTCAAGGCGGGCGGCATGGAGCACTCCCTGGCAGCCGGTGTCGAGTTGCTGTATGAAAAGCAGAACTCCTTCGACCATGGCACCGCCGTGGGCACGACGCCATCAGCCAACCTGTACAACCCGAACCCGTTCCAGACCATGGCCAGACTTCGGCGGGCGCACGGGAGGCGAAACGGGCGGCACCACCAACACCATCAGCGCCTATGCGTTTGACAACGCCAAGCTCAACGAGCGTTGGTCGATCAACGGTGGTCTGCGTGTGGACGTCTACAAGCTGAGCACCGACAACGTCACCTCAGGGGGCGTTCGCACCTTGTTGGACGATTCGCGCAGCCTCGTGAGCTGGAGCGTCGGCAGCGTCTACAAGCCGGCGGAAAACGGCAGCGTCTACGCCTCGTACGCCACCTCGGCCACCCCGCCCGGTACCAGCAACTTCCAGTTGAGCAACGCCGCAGGCAACCAGGCCAATTCGACGCTGGATCCGCAAAAGACCGACACGATCGAACTGGGCACGAAGTGGGAACTGCTGAACAAGCGCATGAACGTGGCCGCGGCCGTGTTCCGCACCGAGAACGATGGTCAGACGTCGCAAGACCCCATCACCGGCCAGGTGTTCCAGTACGGCAAGACGCGTGTGCAAGGTCTTGAGCTGTCGGCCGTGGGCCAGATCACCAACTTCTGGCAGATCACGGCCGGCCTGGCCAAGACCAGCACGAAGGCGCTCAGTCAGCGCTCGCGCAACGCCACCACCGGCGTGGTCACGGTCACCGACGGCGTGCGCTGGTCGCCCGACCTGACCGCCACCGTGTGGAGCTCGTACCAACTGGACAAGCTGACGCTGGGCCTGGGTGCTCGCTACACCTCCGAGCAAAAGCGCGTCGTCACCGTGGGCGGCACGGGCAACGTGCCCGACATCCCCTCGTCCTGGGTCGCCGACGCGATGGTCGCCTACCAACTCACCGACAAGGTCAGCCTGCGCCTGAACGTCTACAACCTGTTCGACAAGGAATACCTGATGGCCCTGAACAACGGTGGTGGCCGACTGGCGCTGGGCCTGCCCCGCTCCGCTGCGCTGACCGCCAACGTCAAGTTCTGATCCCGACCACCCGTCAGAACGCTACCATCGAAAAGGCCCGCCCCATGGCGGGCCTTTTCCCGTTTCAGGAACCCTGTCCATGCTGTTGCACATTCCCCAGGTCCTCACACCAGCCGAAGTGGCCGAGATCCGCCAGGTGCTCGACACCCAGGGCTGGGTGGACGGTCTGCGCTCCACCGGTCCGCAGGCGGCCAACGTCAAGCGCAACCTGCAGCTCGACACCGCGTCCCCCGTGTTCGCGCCGCTCTCGCAGCGCATCGCGCAGGCGCTGCAACGCCATCCGCTGTTCGTCTCTGCCGTGCTGCCAGCCACCATGCTGCCGCCGATGTTCAACCGCTACCAAGGCGGTGGGCACTATGGCAACCACATCGACAACACGATCCAGACCGACCGCTTCAGCGGCCAGAAGGTGCGCACCGACGTGTCCACCACCGTGTTCCTCAGCGCGCCCGACGAGTACGAAGGCGGCGAGCTGATCGCCGAGGACAGCTTCGGCACGCACGAGATCAAGCTCGATGCGGGCGACGCGATCGTCTACCCGTCCACCAGCCTGCACCGCGTGGAGCCGGTGACCAGCGGCGTGCGCGTGGCCTCGTTCCTCTGGACGCAAAGCCTGGTGCGCGACGCGTGGCGGCGCTCGATGCTGTTCGATCTGGACATGACCATCCTCAAGCTGCGCAACCAGCTGGGCGACACCGCCGAGGTGGTGGCGCTGACCGGCCACTACCACAAGCTGTTGCAGCAGTGGGCAGAGACTTGATCCCCCCGCGCCGGATGCGCCACCCGGTTCAATACACGTCGCGGCGGTAGCGACCGTCGGCGGTGAGCTGCTGCAGCGCCTCTTCGCCCAGGATGGTCTGCAGCGTGCCGTTGACTTCGCCGGCCATGCCTTCAAGGCTGCCGCACACGTACAACGCAGCACCCTGCCCGACCCATTCCTTCACGTCCGCTGCGGCCTCGGCCAAGGCGTGTTGCACATAGCGCCGCTCGGTCTGGTCACGCGAGAACACCCAGTCCACACGGCGAAGCCAGCCATCGCGCTGCCAGGCGTCGATCTCGTCGCGGTAGTGCGCGTCGCACGCCGCGTTGCGTTCGCCGAACAACAACCACATGGGCACCTGCCCCTTCCCCGCCGCAATACGCGCCCGCATGTGCCCGCGCAAACCCGCCAGGCCCGTGCCGTTGCCAATCAGGATCAACGGACGCTGAGCGTTGTCACCAATGCGAAAACCGCCATGCGAGCGCACGCGCAGCGTGACGGTGTCGCCGGTCTGCGCAGCTTGCGTCAGCCAGCCCGAGGCCAGGCCGGGGCTGCCGTCGGCGCGGCGCGTTCGGCGCACCAGCAGGTGCACGGCGCCATCCTGCGGCACGGAAGCGATGGAGTAGTCGCGCGGTTCGCCCGGCGCGGTGGGCACCTCCACCTGCACCAGGTCGCCCGCCTGCCACTCGGGCAACGCCGCGCCGGCCTCAGCAGGCACCAGTTCCAGGTGATGCACCTCCTCGCCCGCGCTGCCGGGGTTGAGGTGCTGGCGCGCGCGCAGCCGCCAAGGCTGCAAGGCCGGTGCCTCCCAATCCGGCAGGTCGCTGGTGCCGGCCAGGTGCGCGAGGTGCTGGCGCCAGCGCTGCAGCGCGTCGGGATCGCTCTTGTCCACGTCGATGCGCTCGAACAGGGCCTGCGCGCCGCGGTCCATCAGCCACTGGTCCAGCTGGCGGCCGAAGCCGCAGAAGTGGGCGTAGGTCTTGTCGCCCAGCGCGAGCAGGCCCACGTGCAGGTGCGACAGCGTCACACCCGCGTTGGCCATCACCTGCCGGGCGAACAGCACGGCGCTGTCGGGCGGATCGCCCTCGCCGTAGGTGCTCGCGATGCAGAGCAGGCGATCGGCCTGCTGCAGGTCGGCCAGGCTGATCTGGCTCAGCGGCGCCAGGCGCACCGGCACGCCCGCCGTGTGCAAGGCCTGCGCGGTCTGCAAGGCCAGCTCTTCGGCCTGGCCGGTCTGGCTCGCGTACGCCACCCACCACACGGGCACACCGGGCGTGGCCGGCAGCAGCGCATCCACCCGGCGCTGCGCGGCGCGCTGCCGGTTGCGGTGCTGCCAGGCGATGGCGCCGCACAGCAGCGCGTAGCACAGCAGCGCTGCGCCAGGGCGTAGAGCCATTTTTCGCTGGTCATCCGGCGAGTTCCTTCATCGCGGGTGTGAGGGTTTCGGTCAATCGGCCATCGGGCTCGCGCTGCACGAACAAGGCCGCGATGCCGTGCGCGGTGGCCAGGGCCAGGCCCTGCTCTCTTCCGAGCACGGTCAGCGCGGTGGACCAGGCATCGGCCCACAGGCATTCGGTGTGCAGCACGCTCACGGACGCCAGACCATTCGCCAGCGGCCGGCCGTTGCGCGGATCGATGGTGTGCGGCCAGCGCGCGCCATCGTGTGTGTACACGCGCCGGTAATCGCCCGAGGTGGCGACGCACAGCCCATGCAGGGCCACACGTGTGGTGGGCAGCGGTGCTTGTCCAGGCGCGGTGGGCGGCGATTCGAGGTCCACCCACCAGGGCTGCGCCACCCAGCCGCAGGCCCTGGCCCCGCAGCTCGCCCCCCACCTCCACCAGGCTGTGGGGCAAGCCCATGCCGCTCAACCGCCGCGACACCCGGTCCACCGCATAGCCCTTGGCAATCGCCGAGAAGTCCAGCCGCACGCCACCGGGCTGGTGAAGCTGGCGGCTGGCCGCCTGCCATTGCAGGGCGCGCCAGTCGTTGAGCGCCAGGGCGTGCTGCACCGCGCCCTCCGTGGGAGGGGCGAAGCCAGGGTCGGTGTAGCGCGGGCTGGGGCCGAAGCCCCAGAGGTTCACCAGCGCGCCCGCAGCGGGGTTGAACGCACCGCTGGAAATCTCGGCCAGCCACAGGGCCGCCGCCAGCACCTCGGCCATGGCCTCGGGCACGGTGTGCCACGTGCCGGCCGGAGCGCGGTTGAAGCGCTCCAGGTCGGCGCTCTCCAGCCAGGTGCTCATCTGGGCCACGACCAGATTCAGCTCATCCTGCACGGCGACGCGCACCGGCTCGCTGGGCGAGGCACCGGCCGCCACCCACCGCACCTGCCAGGTCGTGCCCATGGTCTGGCCGTCCAGGCAGTGTGCCTGGGCACCCAGCATGGGCATCGAAGCATCCAGCTCCAGGGGCACCAGCACACGGTTCATGTTGCGTGGGTCAGAAAACCAAAAAACAACCCCAGCCATCTGCATGGTCTGGGGCATGCCGGCTTGCGCCGGGGCATCAACGGGGCAGGACTTCCAGCGTCAGGCTGTAGCCCGAGCGGCGGACCGGCTCGGCCAGCGTGCCTGCCGGGCCCGTGGGCGCGGGACGCGGTGCGTCGGCGACAGGGGCTGCGCCCGCGGCGGCAGGCGCAGCGGGGCCACCGGCGCCAGGACCGCCAGCGCCGCCGGGACCGCCCATGCCAGGCGCGCGCGGCGGCGCGATGTTCACCCAGTACATGCCGGCCGCCGGCCACTTGACCTTGATCTCGCCCTTGTCGTCGGTGGTGGTGCGGATTTCACCCAGCTCGCTGCGGTAGCGCAGGCCGGCCAGGATGACGGTGGCCGCGTAACCGGCCGCGGGCTTGCCGTTGTCGATGAAACGGAAGGTGGCGGTGTCGCCTTCCACCAGATCGTTCGGGTGCGTCACCGGCACCAGCTCGATGCCGCGGCCCGTGGGCTTGAGGGCTTCGGTGGTGGGCTTGCCGGAGGTCACGAAGGTCTCCACGCGGTTCTGCGACTGGCTCACGCGCAAGTCTTCCGCATTGGCAGGGATTTCCTTGGCCAGCGACTCGGCGGTGCCGCGCAGGCGCTTGCTCTCGGTACCCACCTTGAAGCTGGCGATGAGGGCGTCGTTCACCAGCGCGAGGCGGTAGGTGCCGGGCTTGTCGAGCTTCACGTCGAACATGCTGCGGTAGCGGCCCTTGGCCTGGTTCTCGGCCTGCACCGGCTGGCCATCGGGACCGATCACCACCAGGTTGTCCAGGCCGGCGGCGTTGTGCTCGTAATAGAAGATGTCGTTGGAGACGGCGGCATCGACCGACACCCAGGGCAACTGGCCCGAGTAGATGGTGCCCGAGGGCAGCAGCCAGGAGCGGTGCGCATGCACGGCGGCCGGCAGGGCCAGCACGGCCGCGGCGGCCAGGGTGAGAACGCGGGCGCGAACGGTGGTGGTTTTCATGAGGGTCTCCAGTCGGGGTCAGGGTTTGACGGTGACGCTGATCGCGCCGAGTTCGTGTTCGCCACGGGCTTGTGTGGTGGTGGCGGCCTTGGGGGGGCCACACGAAGGGCACCTTCACCACTTCACGGCCACCCACTTCGCGCGCGGCTTCGAGCACGAGGCTGTATTCACCCGGGGCCAGCTTGCCCAGCGCGGTGCTGTCGGCGAACTGCACCGACTGCTCGCCGGGCGCGCGCGTGGCGCCACTGATGCCGTCCACCGGCATCGTGAGCTCGCGGCCGCTCTTGCGCCACCAGGCGCGCATGTCCTTGAGCCACTTGGTGCCCTCGTTGTTGCGCATCTTGATGTCGTACCGAACCGCGAGGTTGCCCGCGAAGGACTGGTCGTTCTTCTCGATCCAGATCGCCACGTAGGGGCGGTGGTACTCCGCCACGGTCAAGCGCGGAATCTCGACTTTGAGCGCCATGTCGGCGGCCAGGGCGGGGAAGGCAAACCCAGCCGCGGAAATGGCGGTGGCGTATCGGATCAACATGGGAACGCAGCTCCTTCGGCAGTCAATGGATGAACAGGATCACGAGCAACAAGGGAATCACCAGGCCCGCGCCCACCATGGGCCAGGTCGTGGGGCGGCTTGTCGCGTGGAACTTGAGGATGAACAGGCCGGTGATGCAGAACACCAGGCAGGCCACCGAGAAGATGTCGAGAAACCACTTCCAGGCCAGGCCGGTGTGGCGGCCCTTGTGCAGGTCGTTCAGGTAGGAGATCCAGCCCCGGTCGGTGCGCTCGTACTCCACGCTGCCCGACTCGCGCTCGATGCGCAGCCAGGCATCGCCACCAGGGCGCGGCAGCGAAAGGTAGATCTCTTCGGGCGACCACTCGGCGGTGGTGCCGGGCAGGGGCACGTCCAGCGCCTCGGCCAGCCAGCGGTGCACCTCGGGCGGCAGCACCGCGTTGTCCGGCTCGTCGTCCTTGGGTGCGAGCGCCGTCTGCAGTTCGGCGGGCAATTGCACCAGCTTCTGCTGCACCTGGGGAGCGGCCGCGATGTCGGCCGCGTGGTTGAGGGTGATGCCCGTGAAGGCGAACAGCAGCATGCCGATCAGGCACAGCGCCGAACTGATCCAGTGCCACTGGTGCAGGGTCTTGAGCCAGTAGGCACGGTTGGACGCCGCTTGGGCGGCTGGGGGGTTCTTCACGGGAGTAGAGACAACGCAGAAACGGATCGGAAGCCAACGGAAGGCGGGACATCGCGAGGGCGGAAACCGCCTGCGCTCATCAGCCTGAGAATTATAACTATTCTCATTTAGAAAAGCCCTTGGAGCCCCGCAAAAAGTTGCTGTCCTGCTTCTGTTTTTCAGGAAATCGGCGGCGGCGGACCGGCCCAGTCACCGCCCAGGGCCTTGTACATGTCCAGCGCGGCGGTCAGGCGCGAGAGGCTTTGCGTGCGCCAGGGCGTCCAGGGCGGCGAACAGGGTGCGCTGCGCGTCCAGCACCGAGAGCAGATCGCCACTGCCCTCGCGATACCGCAGCTCGGCCAGCTGCAGCGAGCGGCGCGCCTGCGCCACCACCTCGCGCTGCAGCGCTTCCTGGCGCTCGCTGCGCGCCACGTTGCCCAGGCCGTCGTCCACCTCCTTGAGCGCGGTGCGGATGGCCTTGCCGTAGTTCTCGATCAGCACCACGCGCTGGGACTCGGTGCTGCGGATCTGCAGGCGCTGGCGCCCGCCATCGAAGATCGATTGCGCCAGCGAAATGCCCAGCGACACGCTGCGCGTGGGGTCGGCCAGGCTGATCAGGGCCGAGGTGCCCAGGCTGCCCGACGCCGACAGCGACAGGCTCGGCAGCAGCGCCTTGCGCGCGACTTCCACGTTGGCATCGGACGCGGCCAGTTGGGCTTCCGCGGACGCCAGATCGGGGCGGCGCGTGAGCAGCGAGGACGGCAGGCCCGGCGACAGCGCGGGCACACGCAGCTGCGTGAACTCACCCGCTTCAGGCGCGTAGCCTTGCGGCACGCGTCCCAGCAACAGCGCGAGCGCGGTGGCGGTCTGGCGCTGCTGCAATTCGATGGGCAACAAGGCCGTGCGCTGCGACAGCACCGTCGTGCGCTGTTGCGACACTTCCAGCGCCGTGCGCAGCGCCGTTGCGCTGGCGCGCTTCCACGATCGCCAGCACGCGCTCGGCGATGGCCAGGTTCTCGCGCGCGATGCGCAGGCGCTCGGCGGTGTTGAGCCACAGGAAATAGTTGTTGCGCCACGGCCGTGAGCAGCGTCAGGCGCGCGGTCTTCCAGTCGTACTGGCTGGCCTGGAACGAGGCCTCGCCCGCGCGCACGCCGGCCGCGATGCGGCCCCAGAGATCAACCTCGTAGCTGACGGACAGCCCGGCACTGCTCGACTCGCGGGAGGTGGACGCGGTGCCCGGCGCGTCGGTCCGGCCGGCCGTGCTGCCCAGGCTGCCGTTGACCGACGGCAGGCGCGAGACGCCCGCCTGCTGCAGGGCGATGTCGGCCTGGCGCATGCGTTCGATCGCGATGCGCAGGTCCGGGCTGCCGGCCTGCGCCTCTTCGATCAGGCGCTCCAGCGGCTGCGAGCCGAAGGACTGCCACCAGGCGGTGGTCAGCTGCGGCGCGTCGGTCGCGGGCAGCGCGGGCGCGAAGGCGGCGGGCATCTCGACCACCGGCCCACGCGCCGGCTCGGTGCTGGCACAGGCCTGCAAGGCCAGCACGGCGGCCAGGAGCAGCGGTTTGCGCAAGGGGAACGTTGACGGTTTCATCACGGTGTTCATTCGGAAGACAGGGCCACGACGGGGTCGAGCCGCGCGGCCTTGCGCGCGGGCAGGTAGCCAAAGATCAGGCCGGTGGCGAAGGCGCAGCCGAACGCCAGCACGACCGGGGTGACGGAGAACTGCACCGCCGTGCCGGTGGCACCGATCACGAAGGCCACGCCCAGGCCGATGACGACGCCGATCAAACCGCCCAGCGCGGAGACCACCAGCGCCTCGATCAGGAACTGCTGGAGGATGTTGCGCATGCGCGCGCCCGTGGCGATGCGGATGCCGATCTCGCGGGTGCGCTCGGTCACGCTCACCAGCATGATGTTCATGACCCCGATGCCACCGACCAGCAGCGAGATCGCCGCGATCGAGCCCAGCAGGATGGTCATGGTGTTCTGCGTCTCGGTCGCGGTGTCGATGATCGACGCCATGTTGCGGATCTGGAAGTCGATCACGCCATGGCGCTCGGCCAGCAGGGATTCCACCGCCGACTGGGTTTCGTCGATGCGGCTCACGTCGGACACAGCCACCGTCACGTTGCGCAGGAAGCGCTGACCCGACAGGCGCAACTGGCTGGTGGCGTAGGGCACCAGCACCACGTCGTCCTGGTCCTGCCCGTTGGGCGAGGCGCCGCGCGTGCTCATCACGCCCACCACCTGGAAGATCAGGTTGTTCACCAGCACGAACTTGCCCAGCGGCTCCTCGCCACCCGGGAACAGGGCCTTGGCCACGGTCTGGCCCAGCACCGCCACGGTGGCGTATTCCTGCTCGTCCTCGTCGGTGAAGAAGGTGCCGCGCTGCACCTTCCACTGGCGCGCGAGCGGGAACTTGGACGAGGTGCCCAGGATGCTGCTCGAATAGTCGGACTCGCCATAGCGCAAGGTCGCGTTGCTGCTCTGTTCGGGCACGGCCGCCAGCACGTTGGGCACTTCCTTGTCGATCGCGTTCACGTCGGCGAGCACCAGCGTCGCGGTGTTGGAGAAGCCCCGCTGGTTGGGCGCGCCCGGGCGCACCAGCAACAGGTTGGAGCCCATGGCGCTGATGCGGTCGATCACCACCTGCTTGGCGCCGTCACCGATGGCCAGCATGGCGATCACCGAGGCCACGCCGATCACGATGCCCAGCAGCGTGAGGATGGCGCGGAACACGTTGGCGCGCAGGGCGCGCAGCGCGGTCTTGGCGGCCTCGACCACATCGCTCAGGTGCGAGATGCGGCCGGCGCGCGCCGTCCAGTTCTGCGCCGCCAGCGCGGCCTGGCCTTCGGGCGGACGTGGGCCCGGGTCGGCCAGGATGTGGCCGTCCTTGATCTCGATCACGCGCTGCGCGTGTTGGGCGACCTCGGCGGCGTGGGTGATGAGGATCACCGTGTGCCCCTGTGCCGCCAGCTCCTTGAGCAGGACCATCACGTCGGCGCCGCTCTTGCTGTCCAGCGCGCCGGTGGGTTCGTCGGCAAGGATCACGCGACCGCCGTTCATCAAGGCCCGGGCGATCGACACGCGCTGCTGCTGCGCACCCGAGAGCTGGTTCGGCCGGTGGTGCATGCGCTCGCCCAGGCCCAGCGAGCCGAGCAATTCGCTCGCACGCTGATGGCGCTCGGCCGGGGGGATGCCCGCGTAGACGGCGGGCACCTCGACGTTGTCGGCCGCGGTGCCGGTGGCGATGAGGTTGTAGCTCTGGAACACGAAGCCGAAGGCATCGCGGCGCAGCTCGGCGAGTTCGTCGCGCTCCAGTTCGGAGACATCGCGGCCCATGAAGAGGTAGCGGCCGGTGGTGGGCTTGTCCAGGCAGCCCAGGATGTTCATCAGGGTGGACTTGCCCGAACCGGACGCGCCCATGATGCGCAGCCAGCTCACCGGGGTAGATCTTCAGGTCGATGCCGTGCAGCACCTCGACCGACAGGTCACCGTTGTGGTAGGTCTTGGTGATGCCGCTCAGGTCGATCAGCGGCACGCCCGCGCTCTGCGGCGCGGCGCGCAGCGCCTCGGCCTCATGCGACTGCGGCAGCTGGCTGATCGGCGCGCCCCACCGGCGGCGCCACCCGGCATGCCACCAGGACCACCCATGCCCTGCGGCTGCCCCAGGCCCGTGCCTTGTGTCGGGTTGGCAGGACGGCGCTCGGGTTCGCGCACGCCGGCGATCACGCGGTCGCCTTCCTTCAGGCCCGACAGCACCTCGGCATGCACCCGGTTGCTGATGCCGATGGTGACGTCGCGCTCTTCGATCGTGCCGTCCTCGGCCATGACCTTGACCTTGGCCTGGCGGGGGCCGCGCGCCGGGCGGGTGGGCCCGTCGTTGCGGGGCATGCCGCTCACGTTCGGCGCCGTGGGCTTGGCGGCCGCGGCGTCCTTGCCGCCGGCATCGGTGCCCGAGGCGGCCCGCTTCTGCGTGGGAGCAGCACCATTGGCGCCGCCGGGTGCCGTGGCCGCGCTGCCACCGTTGGCCTGCGCCTGCTCGCGCTCCTTGCGGCGCTGCTCGCGGAAGCGGGCACGCTCCTCTTCGCTCATGTTCTGGAACGCTTCGGGGCTCATGCGCGGGCGATCGCCGCCCGCACCCGCCGCGTTGCCCGCGCCCGCGCCGCCCGGCGCGGCACCACCGGCGGCTTCGCGTTCCTTGCGGCGCTGCTCGCGAAAGCGTGCGCGCTCCTCGTCCGTCATTTTCTCGAAGGCCTCACGGTCCATGCGAGGACGCTCGCCGCCCGCCTGCGCGACCACGGTGTCGGCCACCGTCTTGAAGGACGCCGACGGAATGGCGGACGTGCTCGTGCCGCGCTGCGTCGGCGCCGCCGGGGCGGCGCCCGGCGCGCCGGGTGCGGGCGTGGCACCCGACGGCGCGGCCGGCGTGGGCGCAGTGCCCGCGCCCGGGTTGTTGCGCGCCCCGCCCGGCCCGCCTTGCTGCCCGCCGCGGTTGCCCTGGGCGCCGCGCTGGATCGTCAGCGCCGACATCGGCACCACCAGCACGTCCTTGGCCTCGGCCACCACGAAGAACACCTGCGCGGTCATCTGCGTCATCAGGCTGCGGTTGTTGTTGGGCACCTCGAACAGCGCGTTGTAGAGCACCACGTTGTTGGTCACCGTGGGCGTGGGTTCGATCTTCTTGAGTTCGCCGTACCAGCGGCGGCCCTGGCCACCCAGGGTGGTGAAGTACACCGGCATGCCGCCGCGCAGCTTGCTCACGTCGGCCTCGGACACCTGGGTCTGCACCGTCATCACCGAGAGGTCGGCGATGCGCATCAGCGTGGGGGCCTGCTGGTTGGTGTTCAGCGTCTGGCCCTGGCGCGCGGTGATGCTCACCACCGTGCCGGCCATGGGCGCGTAGATCTTGGTGTACTTGAGGTTGGCCTCTTCCACCCGCATGCTGGCCTGCAACTGCTCCATCGAGGCCTTGAGCGACTGGATCTGCGCACGCGCCGTCTTCACCGCGGTTTCCGCGTTCTGCAGCGTCTCGGCGGTGGTCGCCTCTTCGGCCATCAGGTTCTTCTGGCGCTGCAGGTCGCGCTCGGCCTTGGCCAGTGTGAGTTCGCGCTCGCCCATCTGGGCCTGTTGCGAGCGCAGCTGGGCGCGGCTGGCGTCCACGCGCGCCATCGAGGTCTCGGCGTCGATCTCGGCCAGCAGGTCGCCCTCCTTGACCTCGCTGCCCACCTCCACGTGGATCTTGCGCAACTGGCCCGACACCTGGGCGCCCACGTCCACATAGTCGCGTGGCTGCAGCGAACCGGTGGCGCTGACCTGGTCCTCGATGTCGCCGCGCTGCACCGTGGCGGTGATGTAGGCGCTCTCGGTCTTGGCGCCCGGCCCCCAGCGGTAGTACGCAAAACCGCCACCCCCGAGCACGGCCAGGCCCACGAGCGCGATCAGCGCCAGCTTCCAGGTCTTGCGGCGGCGGGCGGCGGGGGCCTTGCCCCCTTCACGTTGGACTTCGTTCATGACAATGCGTTGAGGTTCTGGATGGAGGGCGCCCGCAGGGCTTGCCGGGATGATGCGGGATATTGCCCGCGAAATATGGAAAGAATGAGCAAGCAGAACGCCCTGGCTTGCACAAAGTTTGAAAGATTTGGGTTTAGTCTCGACCACACCATGCAGACCGACCGTGCCACCCCCTCGTCCAGCCGCCGGGCCTGGCTTTCGCGCTTCGACACCCTGCGCGTCAAGCTCTTCCTGGCCATCGCGGGCGCCAACGTGGTGCTGGTCATGTCCGCCTACCTCATCTACAGCTGGAGTTTCGACAAGGGCCTGGTCGAGTACCTGAACAAGGCCGACGAAAACCGGCTGCAGCCCATGATCGTGCGGCTCGCCGAGGGGTACCGCCAGCAGGGCAGCTGGGCCTGGATCACCGAAGACCGCCAGCGCTGGCAGGACCTTTCGCGCGAAGTGCTGGGCACCGGCCGCATGCAGCGCCGCCCCGCCGAGCCGCAGGCAAGCTCACCCGGCCTCCCCCCGGCGCAGACGCCGGCCGACGTGCAGCCCCATGCGCATCCACCACCGCCGCCGCCATCCGCGCAGCCGGCACCCGGCACGCCGAGCGTGCCGCCGCCCCTCACCATCGACCCCCGGCTGCTGCTGCTCGACCCCGAGCGCAACCTGCTCGCCGGCCCGGAAGGCCGCACCGAACAGGCCGTGCTCAAACCCATCCAGGTCAACGGGCAGCTGGTGGGCTACCTGGGCTACGTGCCGCGCCTGCAGATGGTGGCCTCGCTCGAACGCGTGTTCCTGGCCCAGCAGACCCGCACCTTCGCCGCCATCGCGCTGGGCATGCTCGCGGCCGTGCTGCTCAATGCCGCGCTGATCGCGCGCTGGCTCTCCCGGCGCCTGCACGTGCTCGGCGAGGGCACGGCGGCCGTGGCCCGGGGTGACTACAGCGTGCGCCTGCCCGCGCGCGGCCACGACGAACTCGCGCAATTGGCCGATGCCTTCAACCACATGCGCAGCCTCGCTGCAGGCCGCGCAACAGGCGCGGCAGCAATGGATCGCCGACATCGCCCACGAGCTGCGCACGCCGCTGGCGACCTTGCGCGCCGAGATCGAGGCCTTGCAGGACGGCATCCGCCAGCCCGACACGGCCAACCTCGACTCGCTGGCGCAGGAGGTCAGCCGCCTGACGCGGCTGGTGGAAGACCTGCGGCTGCTCTCCCTGTCCGATCTGGGCGCGCTGGACTACCGCTTCGCCCCGCTCGACCTCGGCCGCTTCGTCGGCCACCACCTCAGCGACGCCGCGGGCCTGCCCGGCCGGCGCCTGCAGGTGCGCACCGAACTGGCCGACGGCGTGGAGATCCGCGCCGATGGTGATCGGCTCGACCAGGTGCTCAACAACCTGCTGCAGAACACGCAGCGCTACAGCGCCGACCCCGCCACGCTCAGCGTGCAGGTGCGCCGCCAAGACACCGAGGCCCAGCTGACCTGGGAAGACACCTCGCCGGGCGTGCCGCCCGACGCCCTGCCCCGCCTGACCGAGCGGCTCTACCGCGTGGACGAGTCGCGCGCCAGCGCCAGCGGTGGTTCGGGCCTGGGCCTGGCGATCGCGCACGCCATCATCGTCGGCCACGGCGGGCGCATGCAGGCCTCGGCCAGCGCGCTCGGCGGCCTGCGCTGGGACATCTGGCTGCCCCTGAACACGGAAGCCGCGCATGGCTGAGCGCAGCATGATCGGCCAGCCGCATCCTCATCGTCGAGGACGAAAACAAGATCGCCGGCGTGCTGCTGGACTACCTGAAGCAGTCCGGCTTCGACACGCACCACCTCACGCGCGGCGACGAGGTGGAGGACTGGCTGGAACACCACCCGGTGGACCTGGTGCTGCTGGACCTGATGCTGCCCGGCAAGAGCGGGCTGGACGTCTGCAAGGCCCTGCGCGCCGGCACGCCGGGCAAACAGGCGCCAGCCATCATCATGGTCACGGCGCGCGTGGAGGAGATCGACCGCCTGCTCGGGCTCGAACTCGGGGCCGACGACTACATCTGCAAGCCCTTCAGCCCGCGCGAGGTGGTGGCGCGCGTGAAGGCGGTGCTGCGGCGCGGCACGCACGCGGTGGAGGCCACGGCCGACGACCTGCCCCATGGCCTGCAGCTGGACGACGCCGCCTGGCGCGCCACCATCGCCGGGCACGACCTGGGCCTGACCGCCGTGGAGTACCAGCTGCTCAAGGTGCTGAGCGCGCGGCCCGGGCGCATCTTCTCGCGCGAACAGCTGATGGACTCGATGTACCAGGACGAGCGCATCGTCTCGGACCGCACGGTCGACAGCCACATCAAGAAGCTGCGCCGCAAGATCCAGGAGCACCTGCCGGAGCAGGAGCTCATCCACTCGGTCTACGGCCTGGGCTACAAATTCGAACCACCCCTGTAGCGGCTGCGCCGCTTTCCCCTCAAGGGGACGACACCAGCGGCCTGGCGAAGCCAGTTCCGCGGTGCCTCTGGAATCGACACCGTGCGCGCCGGACGCGCCCCTTCTCCTCCGTGCCTTCAGCGGGCGGCGATGGCGCCCAGGCGCTGGGCGTTCTCGCGCAATTCGCCCACCGGGTCGCGGCCCTCGGTCAGCAGCACTATGGCGCGCACGCCGGCCTGTTGCACGGCCTGCGCCACGGGCGGCGGCAGCTCGCGGTGGTGCAGCACGGCGGACACCGAGGCGCTGCGCAGCCGTTGCGTCAATTGCGTGAGCGCCTCCGGCGTCCAGGCTTCGTCGGCGCGGGCGTCGGTGCCCGCGAGGTCGAGGTTGAAACCGTTGACGAGGTAGTCGAGCCGGTCCGAGAGGCTGAACACCGCGAGGTTGCTCGCGTTCGCCAGGCGGGCTTCGCTCTGCGCCGTGATGCCCAGCAGCTGCTGGCGCAGCGCGCCCACATTGGCCTGCAGGCGCGGCTTGGCGGCGGGCACCAGCCGGCCGACGTCGCTGGCGATCACGTCGGCCATGCGGCCCAGGTTCACCGGGTCCAGCCAGGGCAGCGCGTTCGCCGCGGCGTCCTGCTCCTGCAGCGCCATGCCGGGCAGGGAGGCATCGAGCGGGCGCGCCGCGTCGATCTCGACCAGGCGGATGTTCTGCCGGCGCGCCAGCGGAAACAACGGGTCGTCGGGCCAGATGGAGCGCAGGGCGATCACGGCGTCGGCCTGGCGCGCGGCCTCACCGAGCCCGGCCGCGCCACGGCCGGAGAAGAAAGCCAGCTGCCGGTTCGGCGGCAGCGTCTCGGGCACCGGCCGCAGCACCACGATGCCGGTGTCGCGCACCAGCGAGGTGGTGAGCGCGGCCACCACGGGATGGGCCACCAGCAGGCGGGCCGGCGCCGCGGCGGCGGCCACGGGCGCGGCAGGCGCCTGCGCGGTGGCGGCACCGGCCGACAGGGCCAGCAGACCGGCCAGGCACCAGGCCGGCGGGGACAGAAGACGCGAGGTCATCCAGCATGTCCTTTCAGTGACGGGGTGAAGCCCCGGATGACCGCCGCGAGCGCGAACAGCGCTCCGGCGGTGAGGATGATGGCCGCGCCCGAAGGCACCGGCAGTTCGAGTTCGATCGGCACCAGGATGCCGATCTGCGTGCTGACAGTGGCGATCGCCACGCTCAGCCAGAAAAAGCCCCGCAGCGACAGGCTCAGCAGGCGCGCAGCGGCCGCGGGAATGATGAGCAAGGCACCGACCAGGATCGCGCCGATCACCTTGACCGAGGCCACCGTCACGATGGTCACCAGCACCACGAACAGGTAGTCCAGCAGCTTCACGCGCACGCCGCGCACGCTGGCCAGCTGCGGGTTGAAGCTGGCGAGCATGAAGCGGTTGTACAGCGGCACCGTGAGCGCCACCACCAGCGAGCCGACCACCGCGAGCACCAGCAGGTCCCCGGCGTCCACGGTCAGCACCGAGCCGAACAGCACGTTCTCCAGGATGTGGATGTTGACGCGGCCCGACAGCATCAGCAGCAGGCTCGCCCCCATGGCCAGCGAGACCGCGAGGAACACGCCGATCAGGGTGTCGGGCGAGAGGCCGGTGCGGTTGCGCAGGTAGTTCAGCAGCATGCCGAACAGCAGGCAGTACGCGAACAGGCTGCCGTAGGGCCCGGTGTAGGGCTCGCCCAGCAGGATGCCGATGCGCCACCCCGGTAAGCGCGGCGTGGCCCACGGCCTCGGAGAAGAAGGCCAGTCGCTTGACCACGACCAGCGTGCCCAGGCCACCGAGCACGGGGCCGATGAACAGCCCGGCCAGCACGGCGTTGACCACGAAACCGTAGGCCAGCGACGCGGGCAGCGTGCCCTGCTCGGCCAGGTGCTGGATGCCCTGGCGGAAGGTATCGAATGCGCTCATCAGGCCACCGCCTTGTCTTTTTCTTCTTCGCGCCGCTGCCGGCTGGAGAACAGCGCGAGCACGCGCTGCGGGGTCAGCGTCTCGGCGGCCGGGCCGTCGAACAGCACCTGCCGGCTCAGGCCGGAGACGTGGTCGGCCAGGCGCGTGACGGCATCGAGATCGTGCTCGATCCACAGCACGGTGACGCGGGTCTCGCGCCAGTGCGCGAGCAGCTTCTCGAAGATCGCTTCACCGGCTTCGTCCAGCGCGGACATGGGTTCGTCGAGCAGGATCAGGTCGGGCGAAGGAATCAGCGCCTGCGCCAGCAGCACGCGCTGGCGCTCACCGCCGGAGAGCGCGCCCATGCGGCGGCCCGCCTTCTCCAGCATGCCCACCTGCTGCAAGGCCTGCTCCACCGGCTCGCGCCAGCGCGGCGACAGGCCGAGGAACACCGGCCGGCGCTGGCACATGGCGCCCATGAAGTCCATCACCGTCATCGGCAGGCCGGCATCGAAAGCCAGGGCCTGCGGCACGTAGCCCACCACGCCCGGCAGCTCGCCAGGCCAGGTCAGGCTGATCTGCCCCCGGTGCGGCACCTGGCCGAGCAAGGCCTTGAAGAGCGAGCTCTTGCCGCCGCCATTGGGGCCCACGAGCGCGTGCACGGTGCCCGCCGCCACGTGCAGGTTCACCTGCCGCAGGATGTCGGTGTGGCCCAGGGTGAGGTCGACGGATTCGAATGCGATGCCGGGTCCACCCGCGATCGCGCTCACGCGGACTCCTTGATCGCGCGCACCACAGTGGCCAGGTTGCGGGCGATCTCGTTCTCGAACTTGTCGGCCGTGTACGGGCCGTGCGAGATGTGCGTCAGCGCGTACAGGCGCACGCCGGTTTCGCGGCGGATGGTGTCGACGTAGGCGGACGGGAAGTCCATCTCCGAGAAGATCACCTTCACGTCGAGCGAGCGGATCTGGTCGATGGTGCCCTTGAGCTGCGAGGGGCTGGGTTCGATGCCGTGCGCCGGCTCCACCACCGCCGCCACTTCCAGGCCGAACTCGCGCAACAGGTAGTCGTAAGCGCCGTGGATGGTGGCGATGCGCAGGCCGCTGGCGGGCGCCTGGGCCAGCTGGCCCAGCGCGTCGGCGCGCAGCTTGCGCAGCTTCTGCGCGTAGGCGCGCGCGTTCGCGGTGTAGGCGTTGGCGTTCGCGGGATCGAGCTTGCCCAGTTCGCGGGCGATGGTGTTCACCTGCGAGATCGATGCCGTGACCGACAGGAAGGTGTGCGGGTTCACCACCTTGCCCGAGGTGCCCCGGCCGGTGCCCACCGCAGCGAGCAGCGGCACCTGGGCGTTGGCTTCGATCACCTTCAGGTCGGGCTTCTCGCTCGCCGCGATCATGCGGCCGGCGAAGTCGTCGTGGCCCACGCCGTTGAGCACGATCACATCGAGCGAACCGATGCGCTTGATGTCTTCGGTGCGCGGCTCGTAGGCGTGCGGGTTGAAGCCGGCGGGAATGACGGGCACCACCTCGGCCAGATCGCCCACCACGTTGGCGACGTAGCTGTAGTAGGGGTGCAGCGTGACGCCAACGCGCAGCTTGCGCGCCTGCTGCGCCCAGGCCGGCACGCTGGTGGCGGCCAGGGCCATGGGGGCCCAGGCCAGCGCGGACAGCAGGTGTCGGCGGCGCGCGGAAGGCGGGTGGTGGTCTGACATGAGAGGGATCCCGAAAGAAAAGAAAACGGAAGCGCGAAAGACAGAGAGGTCAGTGCGCGGTGTCCTTGCGCGTCACGCCGGCGTCGTAGCGCACCACGACCTGGCGCCAGCCCTGGCGCGTGAGCGAGGCATCGTCCAGCTGCTCGGGCCAGGCGTTGGGGCCCTCGCGGTGCACCCAGACCTCGACCTCGTCGTCGTGCGCATGCGCCTTGGGCGATGCTTCACCCTCGCCTTTGGCTGGCAGGCGCAACAGGAAAGACGCCGCGACATCCGGTGCCGCGCTGCGGCCCACATAGGCCACGTCGTGGCCTTGCACCTGGGTGCGCCATTCGTTGCGCACCGCGCGCGGCGGCACCGACACCGGTGACGAAGGGCGGCAGGTCCATGCCACGCAGCTGCTCGATGGCCGGCAGAGCCTTGTCGGTCTCGATCAGCGCGGTGATTTCCTCGGCCGCCACCAGCAGGTCGGCGTGCACGCCCTGCTCCGCCGCGTTGAGCTGCGTGCGGGCGTCGATCTGGTGCGACGACAAGGCCGCCGCCGCCAGCGGCTGCGCGCGCGCGCCGATCAGGATCGCGGCCACCGCCAGCACGCAGGCCGCGGCCAGCACCACCCACAAGGTTTCGTGTCCCGCGCCGGCGGGGCGCACCACTTGCGTGGTCATGGCTTGACGTCGGTGTGATCGACCTCGGCCGAGTGCTCGCCGCCGTCCTCCAGGCGCACGAAGAATTCGCCCGCGGGCCGCTTGAACTGCAAAGCCGAATCGCCGCCCAGCGTGCCCTTGAACAGCACGCGCTCGTCGTAGGCCTTCACCTGCACCGACATGCCGACCGCGTCGCTGCCATCGGAGAACTCCCCGACGCAGCGCACCATGTTCTCGGCCGCGGGCTTACAGGTCAGCAACAGGCTGTGGGCCGACGCCAGACCGGGCAGCGCCGCGGCCCCCACGAACAGGGCGGACAGGAACAGGGGGTGAAAGCGTTTTTGCATGGACCAGGGTTCGTCGAGACATGCCCGGAGCGGCCGAACCGGCCCGGCATGGACAATAATGAACGATAAATGAGAATTGTTCCCATTATAAACAGCAGCTTGAATCCCCCAAAGGCTCTGCTCCTGTTTTTGCTGCACCGCTCCCAGGCCCGCCGCCCACCCACGAACCCATGACGCCCCAACACACGCACCCAGCCCTGCCCCCGGGCGTGACCACCCTGGCCGATCACGAGCGCCACGCCCGCGGCGTGCTGGACGAGGCCAGCTGGGCCTACCTGTTCGGCGCGGCGGCCGACGAATTGACCTTCGCCCGCAACATCGAGGCCTGGCGCGCGCTGGAGCTGCTGCCCCGCGTGCTCAAGCCTCTGGCCGGGGGCCACACCCGCGTCGAGCTGCTCGGCCGAACCCTCGCCCACCCCATCCTGGTCGCGCCCATGGCGCACCAGCGCCTGGCGCACCCCGATGGCGAACACGCCACCGCCCTGGCCGCCGCCGCACTGGGCGCGGGCCTGGTGTTCAGCACCCAGGCATCGGCACCGCTGGACGAGATCGCGGCCCGCTTCCTGCCGGAGCCTGGGCGCGGTCCCTTGTGGTTCCAGCTCTACCTGCAGCCCGACCGGGGCTTCACGGCCGAACTCGTGCAGCGCGCCGAAGCCGCCGGCTTCGAAGCGCTGGTGCTCACGGTGGACGCGTCGGTGCAAGGCGCTCGCGACAGCGAACGGCGCAGCGGCTTTCGGCTGCCGGCCGGCATCGGTGCGGTCAACCTCACTGGCCTGCGCCACCCGCCGCCCCACACACTGGCCGCGGGCCAGAGCGCCCTGTTCGACGACCTGCTCACCCACGCGCCCAGCTGGGACGACGTGGCCTGGCTGCGCTCGATCACGCGCCTGCCCGTGCTGCTCAAGGGCGTGCTGCATCCCGACGATGCCCGCCAGGCAGTGGCCTGCGGCGCCTCGGGGCTGATCGTGTCCAACCACGGCGGGCGCACGCTCGACACCGCCATCACCACAGCCAACGCCCTGCCCCGCATCGCGCAAGCCGTGCAAGGCGATCTGCCCCTGCTGGTGGACGGCGGCATCCGGCGGGGCACCGACGTGCTCAAGGCCATCGGCCTGGGCGCGAGTGCGGTGCTGGTGGGCCGCCCCGTGCTGCACGGCCTGGCCACCGCGGGCGCGACCGGCGTGGCCCATGTGCTGCGCCTGCTGCGCGACGAGCTGGAAATCGCGATGGCGCTCACCGGTTGCCGCACGCTGGCAGAGGCCTCCACGGTGCTGGCGCCCACCGGCCGCTAAAAAAACCGCTCTTTTTTTGGCACAATCATGAGAATGCGAAACATTCTCGTTTAGAATCGATAGCAGTTTCCTGTCACACGTCGCACTGTCGACCCACGCGAAAGGGATTTCCATGACCACCGGCCTCGCTGTCCTCGGCGCCAGCCTCATGCTCATGCTGATCGCCGCGTGGTGGATTTTTCGACACAGATAGTTCATAACGAGGCCTTCACCACGGCCCCACGCCACCGTCCTGCCGAGCCTCTTCCGACTTCACCATGCCGACCGCCAGCGCCACCATGGCGCCTCCCATCTCCCCCTCGCCTGACGCCCCACCGCGCCGCATGAACCGCCGCATCCTGGTGGTGGGCGCGGTGGTGGGCTTTCATGTGCTGGCCGTCTGGGCTCTGCAGAGCGGTCTGCTGCGCCGCGCCGTGGAGATGGTGATCCCGGTCGAAGTGCTGGCCGAGATCATCGAGCCGGCGAAGCCGCAGATCATTCCCGAGCCGCCACCGCCTGCGCCTGCGGTGCAAAAGCCCCAGCCCAAGCCAAAGCCCATCGCGCGCCCCGAGCCCACGCCGCAACCGGTGTTGCAGCAGGAGCCCTCGCCCATGGCGCCCGTGGTGGCGCCCCCGGAACCCGCGCCGCCCGTCGTGGCCGCCGAGCCCGCGCCACCGGCCCCGCCCGCGCCGCCAGCGCCACCCGCACCGCCGCGCGTGGAGCTGCCCTCCAGCAGCGCCGATTACCTGAACAACCCGCGCCCGCCCTACCCCGCCTTGTCCAAGCGCATGGGCGAACAGGGCAAGGTCGTGGTGCGCGTGTTCATCGAGACCAACGGCACGGCCAGCAAGGCCGAGGTCCGCACCTCCAGCGGCTTCGACCGGCTGGACCAGACCGCCGTACAGACCGTGCTGCGCTGGCGCTATGTGCCGGGCAAGCGCAACGGGGTGGCTGAAGCCATGTGGTTCAACATCCCGATCAATTTCGTTTTGGAATAAACCTCTTCCCCTGGAGTCAGAGAATCATGGATCCGCAAATCGCTTCGACGGGCTTGGCCCACGTCTGGACACAAGGTGACTGGGTCACCCGCTCGGTGGCGATCGTGCTGCTGGCGATGTCCCTGACCACCTGGGTCATCATCCTGTGGAAGGCCCTGGACCAGCGCGCCCAGCGCGCCCAGGCCAAGGGCATCGAAGGCTTCTGGCACAGCGCCGATTTCGCCGAAGGCCTGGACAAGCTGGGCTCGTCCGAAGGCAACCCCTTCCGCAGCGTGGCCCTGGAAGGCCGCGAAGCCACCCGCCACATCCTGCACAAGGACGGCCACAACGGCACGCCGCCGCAGCGCCAGCTGCACGACAGCCTGGACGTCAGCGACTGGGTCGAGCGTTCGCTGCGCAAGAGCGTGGACGACCACACCGCCCGCGCCCAGAGCGGCCTGTCGGTGCTCGCCTCGGTGGCCTCCACCGCGCCTTTCGTGGGCCTGTTCGGCACCGTCTGGGGCATCTACCACGCCCTGCTGAGCATCGGCGCGGCCGGCCAGGTCAGCATCGACCGCGTGGCCGGCCCGATCGGCGAGGCGCTGATCATGACCGCGCTCGGCCTGCTGGTCGCCATTCCCGCCGTGCTGGGCTACAACGCCCTGGTGCGCGGCAACAAGGGCATCAGCCACCAGCTCAACCGCTTCGCACACGACCTGCATGCCTACTTCGTCACCGGCGCCCGCGTCACCGCCGGCGCGGCCGACGGCAAGGTGCTGCCGATGAAGAAGGCCTCGTAAGGACCCGCCATGGCCATCGGAACCCAATCGGACAGCGACGAGGTGATGAGCGAGATCAACATGATCCCGTTCATCGACGTCATGCTGGTCCTGCTGATCATCTTCATCATCACCGTGCCCGTGATCAAGCACTCGGTCAACATCGAGCTGCCCCAGGCGAGCATGGAGAAGGTGCTGGACAAGCCCGAGAACATCCGCCTGTCGGTGGATGCGGACGGTGTCTATTACTGGAACGACCAGCGCGTGGAAGACGCCGACTTCGCCAACCGCCTCGCGGCGGCGGCCGCGCAAGATCCCCAGCCCGAGCTGCACATCCGTGGCGACAAGGCGGTGCGCTATGAGCGCGTGGCGCAAGCCATCGGCCAGCGCGCAGCGCAGCGGCGTGCGCAAGATCGGCTTCATCACGGAACCCGGCACGCCATGAACCCGAACCCGGACACCACCCCCGCGCCCGCCAACGCAACCGCATCCGATGCGCCGACGACGCTGCAGCTCCTGCACGAAGGCCATCCCGTGCCGGTGCTGCCCAGCGCCGAACTGCTTCGCGGCCAGAAGGTGGTGGCGATTCATCACAACGGATCGCTCTATCGGCTGCACGCGACGCGGCAGGGCAAGCTGATCCTCACCAAGTAACCAGGCGGCAGCGCAAGCCCGCCTCGCACCGTTTTTTCATCGTGGGGCGACCCGGGGACATCACCATCCCCGCGCGTCGTTTTTAGCCAGCCAAGGGGCCGAAGGTCCCGTTAGCCAGGCACTTTTTTCGGGTGTGCCACCCGGCAAAGCTCACAAGTTTATCGCAGCAATGCCCGCGCGCGCGATCTGCGCGTCTTCGGTCGACTTCACACCGCTCACACCCACCGCGCCCAGGCACTGGCGATCCTTGAGGATGGGCACACCGCCTTCGAGCATGCCCGAGAGCGTGGGCGCGCTCAGGAAGGACATGCGGCCCTGGTTGATCACGTCTTCGTAGATCTTGCTCTCGCGACGGCCCATCGCGGCCGTGTGGGCCTTGGCGGGGGCGATGTGGGCCGAGATCGCGGCCGCGCCGTCCAGCCGCTGCAGCCAGAGCAGGTGCCCGCCGTCGTCCACGATGGCGATGGTCACGGCCCAGTTGTTCTTCACGGCCTCGGCTTCGGCCGCGGCGGCGATGAGTTTGACGTCGGCGATTTCGAGCATTGCCTTGTTTTTCATGAACTTGGTCCTAAATGGGGGATCAGAGAAGGAATTGCAGAGCGGGAGCTTACCGCCCGGGCGCAAAGTGCGAACGATAACGCGTGCATTGGCACACCAGAGGTCACAAGTGACCATACCAAAAATGCGTTGTCCCGCGCCGGGTGCTCACGGCGGACCAGCCTCCTACAATGCAATTTCGCCGGTTGCGCGTCATTCCGACGCGCAGCGACCGGCCTAGGGCGTCAGATGATGAAGGAGATCACCACCATGACCGACCAAGCACAGACCAGCGGCCGCTTCGGCACCGCCGTCTCTTCCGATGCGCTGCGCAACAAAGTCATGCGCAACACCTACTGGCTGCTGGCCCTGTCCATGCTGCCCACCGTGCTGGGCGCCTGGATCGGCGTGCAGACCGGCATCACCGCCGCGCTCACGGGCGGCCTGGGCCTGATCGTCTTCCTGGGCGGCGCCTTCGCCTTCATGTTCGCGATCGAGAAGACCAAGAACTCCGCCGCCGGCGTGCCCGTGCTGCTGGCCTTCACCTTCTTCATGGGCCTGATGCTCTCGCGCCTGCTGGCGGCGGTGCTGGGCTTCTCCAACGGCTCCAGCCTGATCATGACCGCCTTTGGCGGCACGGCCGGCGTGTTCTTCATCATGGCCAACCTCTCGGCCGTGATCAAGCGCGACCTCTCCGGTCTGGGCAAGTGGCTCTTCGTGGGCGCCCTGGCCATCATGATCGGCGCGATCATCAACGTGTTCGTGGGCAGCCCGGCCGGCATGGCCGTGATCGCCACCCTGGCGATCGTGGTGTTCAGCCTGTACCTGCTGTACGACCTCAAGCGCATCGTGGACGGCGGCGAAACCAACTACATCACCGCCACCCTGGGCCTGTACCTGAGCCTGTTCAACATCTTCCAGAGCCTGCTGATGCTGCTGGGCATGTTCGGCGGCGACCGCGAGTAAACGGGCCCTCGCCCATCGAAAAAGGACCTTCGGGTCCTTTTTCTTGGCCTGTCGCACGGGCAATGTGACATTTTTGCCGCCTGGGGCGTCAAGTTCGGGCCCCAGGCGCCGAAACAAGGCTGAAACCCACTGCACAGCCATGCGACACACCGCCCTCACCCTCTGCCTCCTGGCCGCCGTCAGCCTGCTGACCGGCTGCGAAGCGCTGGGCATCGAGACCGCCACGCAGGTCGCGGCCAAGAAGGAAGCCGAGGGCAAGGCCATCGGCAGCGCCTGCCGGCATGCGGTGCGCAGCATCGAAAGCTGCTTCAGCAACTACCCGCGCGCCGGCAAGGCCGCCGTGTTCGCCGGCTGGCGCGAGATGGACCAGTACATGCGCGAGAACTCGGTGGTGGGCATGCCCTCCGAAACCGAGTCCGGCGCCGCGCCTGCCGCAGCCGACGGCGCCAAGCCCGGCGCCGAATCGCAGAAGTCCTGATTCAGCCCTCGTCGGCCACCGCCGGCGCCGCATCGGCGCCCGGCACCTTCGACGGGTCCAGCTCGAACACCGCCATGCTCTCGACGTGCGCCGTGTGGGCAAACATGTTGACCACCCCCGCCGCCACGCAGCGGTAACCCGCCTGGTGCACCAGCAGCCCCGCGTCGCGCGCGAGCGTGGCCGGGTTGCAGCTCACGTAGACGATGCGCTGCGGCGGCGTCCAGTCACCGCGCAGGGCCGGGTTCTGGTGCAGGTCGGCCATGGCCTTGGCCAGCGCGAACGCGCCCTCGCGCGGCGGGTCCACCAGCCACTTCTGCGCCACGCCATCGGCCACCAGTTGCTCGGGCGTCATTTCGAACAGGTTGCGCGCCGCGAAGGTGGTGGGCGCGAGCGCGCGGTCCCGGCCGGCCTGGTTGCCCGCCAGGTTTTCGCGGGAGCGCGACACCAGGGCCTCGCTGCCTTCGATGCCCAGCACCTCGCCCGCCGTCGTGGCGATCGGCAGGGTGAAGTTGCCCAGGCCGCAGAACCAGTCGATCACGCGCTCGTGCGCCTGCGCATCCAGCAGGCGCAGGGCGCGCACCACCAGCACACGGTTGATGTACGGGTTGACCTGGGTGAAGTCGGTCGGCTTGAACGGCATGGTGATGCCGAACTCGGGCAGCGAGTACGAGAGCACCGCCCCACCCTCGTCGAGCAGCTTGACCGTGTCCGGCCCCTTGGCCTGCAGCCACCATTGCACGCCATGCTGGAGGCCGAAGGCCCGCAGGCGGGCGCGGTCGTCCTCGCTCAGCGGCTCCAGGTGGCGCAGCACCAGCGCCGTCACGTCGTCGCCGCTGGCCAGTTCGATCTGCGGGCAGGTGTCGCGCGCGTCCATGCCGAAGATGAGTTCGCGCAAGGGCATGAGCATGTCGCTCACGTGCGCGGGCAGCACCGGGCAGACCTTCATGTCGGCCACATAGCGGCTCTTGCGCTCGTGGAAGCCGATCAGCACCTCGCCCTTCTTGTGCACGTGGCGCACCGAGAGGCGCGCGCGGTGGCGGTAGCCCCAGGCCGGGCCTTCGATGGGGCGCATCATGGTCTCGGCCCTGACCTTGCCCAGGTGCCAGAGGTTGTCTTCCAGCACGCGCTGCTTGACGGCCACCTGGGCGGCCTCGTGCAGGTGCTGCATCTTGCAGCCGCCGCACGCGCCGGCGTGCAGGCCGAAGTGCGGGCAGCCGGGCCGCACGCGCTGCGAGGATTCGCGGTGGATCGCCGTCACCGTGCCGGCTTCCCAGTTGTTCTTCTTGCGATGCACGTTCACGCTGACCTGCTCGAAGGGCAGCGCACCTTCGATGAACACCACCTTGCCGTCGGGCCGGCGGGCGATGCCCTGGGCATCGATGTCGAGAGATTCGATCGCGAGCCAGCCCTCAGGCAGGGTGCTGGCCGCTGTTTCGTGGGCCGCCTCGGTGCTGGCGGTGGTGAGAAGGCTGTTTTCGTGGAGGGAGGACGCTGTCATCCCCCGATTGTCTCAGGCCCAGGCCCGCAGGTACTCGTCCCAGTGCGGCTCGGCCGGGGCCAGGTTGCCCAGCGTCTCCTTGACCATGGCGATTTCCTGCTCGTATTCGGCCTCGGTCAACCCGCCGCGCATCTTCTGGAAACGGCAGTACACCAGGTAGGTGTTCATCACGTCGGTCTCGCAATAGCGGCGGATCTCTTCGGTCTGCCCCGCCAGGTACTGCGCGTACACCTGCGAGCCGTCCATGCCCAGCTTGCCTGGAAAGCCGCAGAGCTTGGCCATGGCGTCCAGTGGCGCGTTGTTCTTGGGCGAGTACATGGCCAGCAGGTCCATCAGGTCCAGGTGCCGCATGTGGTACCGGCTGATGTAGTTGTTCCACTTGAACTCGCGGTCGTCCTCGCCCAGGTCCCAGTACTTGCTGGCCTCCACGCCATGGCGCAGGCCGCGGTAGTGCAACACCGGCAGGTCGAAGCCGCCCCCGTTCCAGCTCACCAGATGGGGCGTGTGCTTCTCGATGGAATGGAAGAAGGCCTGCACCACCTTGCCTTCGCTCTGCCCGTCGCGGTCCACGAAGGAGTGGATGCGCAGGCCTTCGGCGTTGCGGAAGACGCAGCTGATGACCAGCACGCGCTGCAGGTGCAGCGGCACGAAGTCGCTCTGGCCCTTTTCCTTGCGCTCGGCCAGCCAGGCAGCGTGGACCTGCTCGTCGGTCAACTCGGGCGCCGCGCCGCGCAGGGCGCGCAGCCCGGCCACATCGGGAATGGACTCGATGTCGAAGACGAGAACCGGCCAGGCCATGCCGCGCCGGTGTTCAGCGCTTGGGCAGGTGGCCCATCGGGTCGACCGGCTTGCCCAGGCGGCGCACCTCGAAGTGCAGCTTCACGCGATCGGTGTCGCTGCTGCCCATCTCGGCGATCTTCTGGCCCTGGCGCACGGCCTGGTCCTCACGCACCAGCAGCGCCTGGTTGTGGGCGTAGGCGGTGAGGTAGGTGTTGTTGTGCTTGAGGATGATCAGGTTGCCATAGCCGCGCAGGCCGGCACCGGCGTAGACCACACGGCCATCGGCCGCCGCGACCACCGGGTCGCCGATCTTGCCGGCGATGGACACGCCCTTGTTGTTGGCCTCGTCGAACGGCGTGATGACGGTGCCCTGGGCCGGCCAGATGAAGCTGATCTCGTCGGCGCCGCCCGCGGCCGGGGCGGGTGCCGGGGCCGGCGGGGTGGTGGGCGAGGTGGAGGCCGCGGGGGGCGCGGTTTCCGACAGGGGCCGCGAGGCCACGCCCGAGCTGGTCACCGGGCTCGTGGTGGGGCCTGTCGGTGCCGTGGCCGTGGTGGTGGCGCCCGGCGGCTGCACGCGCAGCACCTGGCCCACTTCCAGCGCGTTCGGGTTGGTGAGGTTGTTCCAGGCCTGGATGTCGCGCCAGTTCTGGCCGTTGTCCAGCGCGATGCGGAACAGGGTATCGCCCGCCTTGACGGTGTAGTAGCCCGGCTTGCCGGCGTTCTCGGCGCCCGGCATGGGCACCACCTCGGCCGGGCGGGGGCCGGCGGAACCGCCTCGGTCTTCCACGGGCGCCGGGCGGTCCAGGCGGGTGGAGGAACAACCGGCGGCGACCATCAGCGCCGCCAGCATGGACATGACCGCGACGCCTCGCCATGCAGGACGACCCGACTCCTGGGGACGCCCCGAGCATTGGAAAACACGCTTGTTCATGAAAACTCCCACGAATTGCAAGGAACCCTGGCCGCCTGCGCGGTCAGGGCCCTGAAAAAGACACGTTGCACCGCCCGGGAGGCGGTGCAACATCATGCGACACCCGATTTTAGAGGCACAAAGAGCACGGCCTCCAGCTCGGTGCGGACGATGCCGGTGGCGGTTTTGTCCACCACCACCAGGTTCTGCCGACCGGCCGCCGTGACCGCGGGCGCCACCAGCCGGCCACCCACGGCCAACTGGTCGATCCACGCCTGCGGAATGTCGTTGCCACCCGCCGCCGCGATGATGGCCGCATAGGGTGCCCCTTTGGGGTAGCCCAGCATGCCATCGCCAAACAGCAGGTGCAGGTTGGAGAGGCGGAACCAGCGAAGGTTCTCGCGCGATTTTTCGTGCAGCCCCTTGAGCCGCTCGATGCTGTAGACCTCGCGCGCCAGGTGGCTGAGCAAGGCGGCCTGGTAACCACAACCGGTGCCGATCTCCAGCACCCGGCCCATCTTCTCGCCGCGGCCCTGGCAGAGCAGCTCCAGCATGCGCGCCACCACGCCGGGCTTGGAAATGGTCTGCCCCAGGCCGATGGGCAGGCTGGTGTCTTCATAGGCCTGGTTGACCAGCGCCGAATCGACGAAGCGGTGGCGTTCCACCGCCTGCAGGGCCGCCAGCACGCCCGGGTGCGTGACGCCCTGCCCCTGGATCTTGCGCACCATGGCGGCGCGCACCGCCTGCGATTCCATGCCCACGCCGGTGGGCGCCACCGGGTGTACCGGCACCCGGGGCGCGGCCTTGGGCTGCGGCAGGGCCGGCGGTGCCACGGCGCGCGCCGCCGGCCGGGGCTGCAGCTGGTTGCGCGGCACCGGTGCGGGCGCGGCGGCGGGCAGGCGCGCCGGAAAACCCGGCCTGGGCTTCGCGCCCGCCGCGGGGGCGGAAGACGGTGACGGTGGAACCGGCAGACCGCGCTTCACGAGCCGGCACCACCCGTGGACAGGCTCGCGGCCGTGGGCGCCCAGTAGGCGAGGCGGTCGTGGTCGGTCAGGTCCACCTGCAGGGGCGTGATGGTGGCATAGCCCTGCAGCGAGGCGTGGAAATCCGTGCCTTCGGCGTCGTCCTTGGCCTTGCCCGCGCTGCCGATCCAGTACATGGTGTCGCCGCGCGGGTTGGTCTGCGAGATCACCTGCTCGGCCGCGTGCCGGCGGCCCAGGCGCGCCACCTTGAAGCCGCGCAGCTCGGCCAGCGGCCGGTTGGGGATGTTGACGTTGAGCAGCCAGGGCTCGGCGGGCGGGCCGTTTTCCAGCGAGGGCAGCAGCTGCGAGACCAGGCGCGCGGCCATCTGCCCCGCGTCTTCCAGGTGGCCCCAACCCTTTTCGGTCTGTGAAAAGGCGATGGCGGGCACGCCGAACAGGTAGCCCTCCATGGCCGCGCCCACAGTGCCGGAATAGATGGTGTCGTCGCCCATGTTGGCGCCGTTGTTGATGCCGGAGACCACCAGATCGGGCCGGTAGCCCAGCAGGCCGGTGAGCGCGATGTGCACGCAGTCGGCCGGCGTGCCATTCACATAGCGAAAACCGTTGTAGGCCGTGTGCACGTAAAGCGGCGAATGCAGCGAGAGCGCGTTGGACTTGGCGCTGTTGTTGTGCTCCGGGGCCACCACCTCCACCTCGGCCAGCCCCTTGAGGGCCTCGTAGAGCGCCACGATGCCGGGCGCCTGGTAACCGTCGTCGTTGGAGATGAGTATTTTCATTGCCGCGATTTTAGGTGGATCGCCCCGGTCACGCCCGGGACACGCAAGGGGCTTACCCGCTGCGGAAGACGGCCCCCGCTGCCTATCATGGAACGGTTTCATGACCATTTGAACGAGGACACACCATGCATGCCTGGCTCTGCGAAAACCCCGTGGGCGTCGACGCCCTGACCTGGAAGGAACTGCCCACGCCAGCGCCCAAGGCGGGCGAGGTGCTGATCGAGATCCAGGCCGCGAGCCTGAACTTCCCCGACCTGCTCATCGTGCAGAACAAGTACCAGATGAAGCCCGCCCTGCCCTTCGTGCCGGGCTCGGAGTACGCCGGCGTGGTGCGCGCCGTGGGCGAAGGTGTGAAGCACCTGCAGGTGGGCCAGAGCGTGGCCTGCCTGAGCGGCACGGGTGGCTTCGGCACCCACACCATCGCACCGGCCGCGCTGTGCATGCCGCTGCCGCCCGGCTTTCCGGCGGTGGACGCGGCCGCCTTCATCATGATCTACGCCACCTCGTGGCACGCGCTGATGGACCGGGGCGCGCTCAAGGCCGGCGAGACCGTGCTGGTGCTGGGCGCTGCCGGCGGCGTGGGCACGGCGGCGATCCAGATCGCCAAGGCCGCCGGGGCGCGCGTGATCGCGGCCGCCTCGAGCGACGAGAAGTGCGAGCTGTGCCAGCAGCTGGGGGCGGACGCCACCATCAACTACAGCGTGCACACCCCCAAGGAGGGCCTGCGCGATGCGATCAAGCAGCTCACCGACGGCAAGGGCCCGGACGTGATCTACGACCCGGTGGGTGGGGACTTCGCCGAGCCCGCGTTCCGCTCGATCGCCTGGCGCGGCCGTTATCTGGTGGTGGGTTTTGCCAGCGGCCCGATTCCCGCCCTGCCGCTGAACCTCACCCTGCTCAAGGGCGCCAGCCTGGTGGGCGTGTTCTCGGGCGATTTCGCGCGCCGCGAACCCAAGGCCAACGCCGAGATGATGCAGGCGCTGGCGGGCATGTACGCCAAGGGCCAGGTCAAGCCGGTGATCGACCAGACCCTGCCCATGAGCGAGCTGCACAAGGCCTACGCGATCATGGGATCGCGTTCGGTCAAGGGCAAGCTGGTGATGGTGAACTGAAGAAGGCCGCGAAGCCTTCTTCGTTCAGAACGATTCCCAGTCGTCCGCGCCACCCGCCGTCGCGGGCACGGGAGCGGCCACCGGCGCGGGCTTGAGGCTCTTCGCCACCGCGACAGGGGCCGCGGCGGGCTTTGCCGCCGGTGCCTTGGCCACGGCCTTCACGGAAGCAGGTACCGCTTTCGGCGCGGCTGCCGCTGCGGCCACCGGCTTGGCGGCCACGGCGTTGCCGCGCTTGTGCAGGTCGTTGACGTTCAGTTGAGCGATCGAGCTGGCCGCATCGGCCGCGTCCACGCGGAAGATGCGCACCACCTCGGACAGGCGCAGCGCCTGGTCGTTCATGCTCGATGCGGCGGCCGCGCTTTCCTCGACCAGCGCCGCGTTCTGCTGCGTCATCTGGTCCAGGTTGGAGACGGAGGCGTTGATCTGGTTGACGCCTTCGGCCTGCTCGCTCGACGACGAGGCGATCTCGCCGATGATGTCGCGCACGCGCACCACGTTCTCCACGATCTCGCCCATGGTCTGGCCGGCCTGGCCCACCAGCTCGGTGCCGGCGGTCACCTTGTCGACGCTGGCGCCGATCAGCACCTTGATTTCCTTGGCCGCCTGGGCGCTGCGCTGCGCCAGGTTGCGCACCTCACCAGCCACCACGGCGAAGCCCCGGCCCTGTTCGCCGGCCCGCGCGGCTTC
Source organism: Hydrogenophaga sp. UC242_50 (assembly GCF_042697355.1). Lineage (NCBI taxonomy): Bacteria > Pseudomonadati > Pseudomonadota > Betaproteobacteria > Burkholderiales > Comamonadaceae > Hydrogenophaga > Hydrogenophaga sp. UC242_50. Next base: position 2,797,647 of record NZ_CP170553.1, on the reverse strand, counting down.
CACCGCCGCGTTCAGCGCCAGGATGTTGGTCTGGAAGGCGATGCCATCGATCACGCCGATGATGTCGCTGATCTTGCGCGAGGCCTGGTTGATCTCCTCCATGGTGGACACCACTTCGTTGACCACCTGGCCGCCCTTCTGGGCGCTCTGGCCGGCCACGTCGGCCAGCTGGTCGCCACGCGCGCCGAGTCGGCCGACTGGCGGATCGCGCCCGACATCTGCTCGATGCTGGCGGCGGTCTGCTGCAGGTTGGCGGCGGTCTGTTCGGTGCGGGCCGAGAGGTCGTTGTTGCCCGAAGCGATCTCGCGCGCCGCCACGGTGATGTTCTCGGTGCCACGCTTCACGTCGGCCACCACGTGCACCAAGCGATCGCGCATGTCGGAGAGGGATTTGGTCATCGCGCCGAACTCGTCGCGGCGGTCGTTGCGGATGCGCGCGGTCAGGTCGCCGCCGGCCACGCGTTCGGCAAACGCCACCACTTCGCGCAGCGGCGTGCGGATGTTGCGGATGAGGAAGAAGGCGCCCGCGATGATGCCCAGGATCAGCAGGCCGATCTGCGCGCTTGCCATGGTCAGGTTGCTGGCGCGATCGGCGGCGAACTTCACCTGGGCCTCGGCCTGCATGCTCACCTGCATCTGCGCGAACTCGCGCAGCGCCGCCACGTAGGGGGGCACGGCCGCGTTGAAGCGGGACGTGATTTCGGCCACGGCCCCGGCGGTGTCACCGTTCTTCTTCATCTCGTTGGCCTTGGCCAGCGAGCCCAGCACGGCCTGGCGCAGCCCGGCGATCTTCGCGAGCTGGGCCTTCTCGGCGTCGTTCATCGGCATCGCGTCCAGCCGCTTCTGCAGCGCGGAGATCGAGGCCACGCCCACGGGAATGACGTCCTTGTAGAGCTGGTCGATGGACGGGTCGGTGCTCAGGATCGAGGCCTGCACGCGCGTCACGTTGGTTTCGGTCAGGCCGGCCCATTCCGTGGCGATCACGGTCTTGTCGGACATCCGGCCGAGCACTTCGTCGGCTTCCTTGGTCAAGGCACTGGAGCGGGTGCCGGTGAAGGACAACATCGCGCCCAGGGCGAGCACGATGGCAAGAACGCCGGTCCAGAGTTTGGCGTTCACGGTCATGTGGCGAAAGAGGTTCATGTTGGGAGGTTCAGGCAAAAGGATCGGGTCACCTCCGGCCTATCGACATGAACCGCCGGCACTGAAATCCAGCCGACGAACGCGCTGTCCCCCTCGGGACCGGCCCTCTCGAGGCCCCGTTCAGCCGCCCGCGATGCGCTGCGCCAGGCGCCAGACGGCCAGGCGGTGGCCGGCCGCCAGGGCGTCGGGCGAGCCGTCGGTCAGCGGGACCTCGATGTCGGCCTGACCCAGCGTGGGCGGCGTGGCGCCGCCGCGCAGGTCGGTGAGCCACCAGCGGGCCTGCAGGCGCAGGGTGCGCCGGCCGCTGTCGGCCATCAGCGAATCGATCTCGACGCGCAGCTGCCGCGTCACGTTCGCCCCCGAGGGCGCGGGCGCGCGCCAGACCAGGCCCTCCCCCCGCAGCAGGGCCAGGTCGGCCACCAGGCGGCGTGGCACGCTCTCGCGCAGCGGCTCGGCCCAGCGGTGCCCGGGCAGCGGCAGCAGGGACGACGCGCCGCTGGAGACCATCAGCACGTCCCGGTCCAGGGAGCCGGGCAGGCGCACCAGGCCGGAGACCTCCCACACCGCGCCATTGCCCGGGCGGGGCGCCGGCCGGGGTTCCGGAGGCTCGGCGCGCAGCTCGTACCAGCGCGTGGGCGGCGCATCGGTGCCGGCGCAACCGGCGGCGAACACCACGGGCGCCAGGCCCAGGGCGGCGAGCAGGCCGCGTCGGTTCATGGCTGGGCGGTTCATTCGTTGACCTTTCTGCCCCGCAGGAGCGCATCGGGTTGTTGTTCCAGGGCCTCGGCCAGGTCGCGCAGCGCGCGGGCGGCGCGCGAGAGGTCGTCCAGCGCGCGGTCGGCCCCCACCATCAGCTGCGAATCGCCCGCGGTGGCCTCGCGCAGCGCGCCCGCGGTGCGGCTCACCTCGTTGGCCGCGCGCTGCAGGTTCTGCACCAGGGGCGCGTCGGGCGCCAGCAGGTCGGACACGCGCTCGGACGTGCGGCCAAAACCGACGGCGCTCTCGTTCACCGATTTGGCCGCCTTCTCCATGCCGTCCATCGCGGTGCGGGTGGACACGAGCGAGCGCTGCAATTCGTTGGCCAGCGGGTCCAGGCGCTTGTCGAGCCGCTCGGACACGCGCTTGAAGGTCGCGGTGATCTCGGCCAGGTCGCTCAGGGCCTGGTTGAGCTGAGGCCCCGAGATCACGGCGCGGGCCGAAGCCGCGATCGCCGCCAGGTCGTCGGTGATCTTGCGCAGGTCGATGCCTTCGAGCTGGTCGCGGAAGGTCTGGATCGCCGTGGGCGCGGTCGGGATTTCGGTCAGGCCGCGCCGCGTGCCATGCGTGCTGGCCGCGCGCTTGGGGCGCAGATCCAGGTCCACATAGAGCAGGCCAGTGAGCAGGCTTTGCATGGAGAGCTGCGCGCTCATGCCCCGCTCCACCAGCGCGGGCAGCGCCAGTTCGGAATCGGAAGCCGCATCGCCGTGCTTGCCATCGAGCCCACGCAGGGCATCGCTGTCAAGCGAGGCCACCACCGGGATGGAGAAGGCGTCGGTCTCGCGGTTGTAGGAGACCTCGATGGACTCCACGCTGCCCACGCGCACGCCACGGAACACCACCGGCGCGCCGACCTGCAGGCCGTAGACGGAGCCGCTGAAGTACATCACGGTGCGCTCCTTGCGCGTGAAGTAGCTGCTGCCGGCCAGCGTGATGATGGCCACCGCGATGAGTGCGAGGCCGGCCACCACGAAGGTGCCGATGAGGGTGGGATTGGCCTTGCGCTTCATGATGGGGTTTCCTCTTTGACGGGGGCGGCGGCACCGCGGCGCAGGAAGCGCTGGACCTCCTCCGGGCCGTCCTGCCGCAATGCCTTGGGCGGGCCGAGCGCCGTCATGGTCTTGCTTTGGGCGTCCAGGAACAGCAGGCGATCGGCCAGCGCGAAGATGCTCTCGAGTTCGTGGCTGACCATCACCACCGTGGTGCCCAGGTCGTCCCGCAGGTGCATGATCAGTTCGTCCAGGTGGGCGGAGGTCAGCGGGTCCAGGCCAGCGGAGGGCTCGTCCAGGAACAGCAGTTGCGGATTCAGCGCCAGGGCGCGCGCGATGGCCGCGCGCTTGCGCATGCCGCCGCTCAGCGTGGCGGGTTCGGCCTCGAAACTGCCCGCCAGCCCCACGAGCGCGAGCTTGAAGCGGGCCTCCTGTTCGCGGCGTTCGGGCTCCATGTCGGTCAGCACCTGCATGGGCAGCATCACGTTCTCGCCCACCGTCATGCTGCTCCACAGCGCGCCGGCCTGGAACATCACGCCGAAGGAGCGCAGCAGCGCGGCCTTCTCCTTGTCGTCGGCCGCGTACAGGTCCTGCGCACCGTAGAGCACCCGGCCCTTGGCCGGCACCTGCAAGCCGATGAGGTGGCGCAGCAGCGTGCTCTTGCCGCAGCCGCTGCCGCCGGCCAGGGCCAGCACCTCGCCAGGCAGGATCTCGAAATTCAGGTCGCGCTGGATCACGTTGCTGCCGAACGCCATGGTCAGGTTCTCCACGCGCACCAGCGGTTCCGCACCGGGCTCGGGCGGGGCGGGATGGGCGTGCAGGTGTTCGTTCATCTAGAAGTCCAGGCGTTGAAACACCACAGTGAGCGCGGAAGCGACCACCACGATCCACACGATGGCCTGCACCACCGAGGCCGTCGTCGCGTCGCCCACGGCCTGCGCGCTGCGCCCCGCCGCCATGCCCTGCAGGCAACCCGCGAGCGCCACCAGCACCGAGTACGTGGTGCCCTTGATCAGCCCCACCACCACGTGCGGCAGCGTGATGGCCTGGGCGCTGGCGTACACGTACTCCAGCGGTGTGACGCCATAGATGCCCACCGCCACCAGCCAGCCCACGGCCATGCCCACCAGCGCGCCGAAGGCGGTCAGCATGGGCCCGACGATGAGCAGCGCCAGCACGCGGGGCAGCACCAGGAAGTCCACCGGGTTCACGCCCATGGTGGCCAGCGCATCCACCTCTTCGTTGGCGCGCATGCTGCCGATCTGCGCCGCGAAGGCCGCGCCCACGCGACCGGCCAGCACGATGCCCACCAGCAGGGCCGCGACCTCGCGCACCACGCCCACCGTCACGAGGTCGGCGATGTAGTTCTGCGCACCGAAGCGCTGCAGCTGGGCCGCGCCCATGTAGGCCACGATGAGACCGACCAGGAAACACACCAGCGCCACGATGGGCAGGCTGCGCGGCCCCGTCTGTTCGATCTGCCACGCGAGGTCGGAGGCGCGCATGTCGCTGCGCCCGCGCAGCCACCGCCCCAGGGACAGCAGCACCTCGCCGAAGAAGGTCAGCGTCTTGCGGCGCAGGGCCCACCAGGCCGTGACGCGCGCACCCAGGCGGGCCACGCGGCCGCGTGTGGCGGCCGGGGCCGCCGTGGCGGGGGGCGGGGTGTCCAGCGCGAGCGCCAGAATCTGCTGGAGGCCTTCGGGCAGGGCCTGCAGATCGACATCCGCACCGCGACGCGCGAAGGGTTCGATCTGATGCCACAGCGCGGAAGCCAGGGGCGCGTCCCACGAGCGCAGGCCGTCCGCGTGGACGCGCACGGCGCCCACGACCTCGGTGGCCGGAAGCTCGGGGAGAGGGGCGCTGTGTTCGCGCCAGGCGCCGCTGAGTTCCAACACCCAGTCGTCGCCTTGTGAGAGCCAGCGTGCATCCGGGGCATGCGTCTCGTCATTCACCTCCATCGTGTCCGACACGGCATCTCCGCTCGGGGCATCGCGCATGGAAGAACCCATTCAGATTCGGAATCTGGATTCTATCGACCGGCCTGCGGGCTGGCCGCCGCCGCCCTGTAGGACAAGGCCGCGTCATCGGGCCGAAACCGAACGATCCGGCCCATGCTGCGTTCCAATGAAGCGTGGACGCTCAGACCAACCCTCCCCCATCGAAGAGGCGACGCCCTCGAACCCTCTGGATCGCCGGTGGCGTGCTCACCGTGCTCGTTCTGGGCGTGGCATGGGGCGAATACAGCGGCTGGCCCGTGCTGCGCCAACCCATCGAGAACGCCGCCACGCGCGGCGTCGGCGTGCCGGTGCAGATGCAGGGCCAGGTGCGCACGCACCTGCTGTGGCGGCCCCGACTGGAGGTGGAGCACCTGCGCATCGCCTCGGACGCGCGCTTCGGCGCCCCCCATCTGCTCGATGCGCGCCACATCACCCTGGTCTGGCACTGGGGCGACATCTGGCGCTGGCAGCGCGGGGATCGCCTGCTGCTGCAGCGGCTGCAGGCGGATCAGCTCGACGCGCACCTGATGCGCATCGCCGGTGGCGACGCCAACTGGCAGCTGGGCAATAAGGACGACAAGCCTCGCGCCGAAGAGAACAGCGATCCGCTGGGTGGCCTGCCGCGCTTCGGTTCGCTCGTGATCGGCCAGGGCCAGGTCGCCTGGAAGGATGCGGTGCAGGACGTCGATCTGGCCATCGGCGTGAAAGGCAGCGAAGGCGAGGCCGTGACCGGCGCCGCCTCGGGTTATGAGGCCACCTTCAAGGGCCGCTACCGCACCATGCCCATGGACCTGCAGGTGCGCGCGGGCAGCACCCTGCCCTTGCTGCAGGACCCCGAGGCCGCGCCCGATGCGCAGTGGGTGCCGGTGCGCGTGGCGGGCACGGTGGCCTCGGCCAAGCTGCTGTTCGACGGCCAGGCCGCCGCCTTGCTGGGCACACCCCGGCTCGATGGCGCGCTGTCGTTCCAGGGCCGCTCGCTGGCCGAGGTGGGCCGCCCGCTGGGCATCACCCTGCCGCAGACCCCGCCCTTCGACCTGCGCGGCCGGCTCTCGCAAGCCGACGGCGTGTGGCGCCTGCAGGCCTCGCGCGCCACCATCGGCAGCAGCCGCCTCGCGGGCGACCTGCGCTTTCACCAGCTCACCAGCCCGCGCCGCCTCACGGGCGAGCTCACCGGCCCCAAGCTCGCGTTCGCCGACCTGGGGCCGGCCATCGGTGGCGAAGGCGGCACCGCCAAGGCGCCACCGCAGCAGCAAGCCCAGGGCCGCGTGCTGCCGCAGCGCCGCTTCGACCTGCCCTCGCTGAAAGTGATGGACGCCGACGTGAACGTGGCGATCGATGAAGTGGACTTCGGCACCGACGCCATGGCGCCCTTGAAGGGACTCAAGACCCGCATCCACCTCGACGCGGGCGTGTTGCGCCTGGACGACTTGCAGGCCTCGGTGTCGGGCGGCCAGTTCAAGGGCATGACCCAGCTCGACGCCAACGCGCAACCCGCGAAATGGCAGGCGCGGCTGGACGTCGCCGGCGTGGACATCGCCGGCTGGATGCGCGGGATGCGCAAGGACGCCGCGCCCCCCGCCCCCTCGGCCAACGCCACCAAGGCCCTGAAGAAGGAACGTGAACAGGCGCGCCAGGGCGGTGAACAGGCGGTGCGTTCCTATGTCACCGGCGTGCTCTCCGCCAAGCTGGACGTGCGCGGCGCGGGCAACTCCACGGCCGACATCCTGGGCTCGCTGAACGGCCCGGTCGATCTGACGCTGCGCGACGGCACCATCTCCCACCTGGCCACCGAGGCCATGGGCCTGGACCTGGCGCAGGCCCTGGGCGTGCTGATCCGGGGCGACCACCCGCTGCCCCTGAACTGCGCGCGCTTCGACATGGTGGCGCGCAACGGCGTGCTCGAACCCCGGCTGGCGGTGATCGACAACCGCGACAGCACCGTGCGCATCGACGGCCACGTCAACCTGCGCGACGAGTCGATGGCCCTGCGCCTGGTCGCCAAGCCCAAGGACTGGTCGCCGCTCTCGCTGCGCACGCCCATCACCGTCACCGGCACGCTGGGCAACCCCGATGTGGGCATCGAGGGCCGGCGCCTGGCGGGCCGGGTGCTCGGTGCCCTCGCGCTGGGCGCGGCGGCGGGCCCGGCGGCAGCGGTGATCCCCTTGATTGAGCAGGGCGACAAGACCGGGGGCGACCCCTGCGTGCTGGTGCGCCACCGCGCCCGCACCGGCCAAAAAACCCTGACACATGCCGGGGGCACAATGGCCGGATGTCGACCCAGTCCAACCCCATTCCCGCGCGCCTGCTGAACAGCGCCTCCAATTTCCGCGACCTCGGTGCGCAGCGCCGGCCTGGACGGGCGGCGCGTGCGCCAGCGCCGCGTCTACCGCTCCGACCACCTCGCGGGCCTCACGCCCGAAGACCGGGCCACGCTGCAAAGCCTGGGCGTCACGCACCGCATCGACTTCCGTGGCGTGGCCGAAAGCGCCACCCTTCCCTCCGAGGTCGAGGGCCTGACCACGCTGGCGCTGTCGATCGAACCCACCGTGGTGCACCGCGTGCAGGAACTGCTCGCGGCCCAGCAGGTGCCCACCGAGGCCGAGACCGTGGCGCTGATGTGCCAGACCTACCGGGGCTTCGCGCGCGAAGGCGCGCCGGTGTACGCGCGCTTCTTCCGCCACCTGCTCGACCAGCCCACGCCGCTGGTGTTCCACTGCACCGCCGGCAAGGACCGCACCGGCTTCGCGGCCGCGCTGCTGCTCAGCGCGCTGGGCGTTTCGCGCAACGACATCGTGCAGGACTACCTGCTCACCAACCACCTCTACGTGCGCAGCCCGCTGGTGGAAGCGCGCGGCCCGGCGCATGTGATGGACGTGCTCTGGAGCGTGCAGCCCGCTTTTCTCGACGCGGCCTTCACCACCATCGAGCAGGAGTTCGGCGGCCTGCCCCGTTACCTGGAAAGCGCCATGGGCCTGGGCCCACGCGAGCTGGAGCGGCTGCGCGCCGCCTTGCTCGAGGCCTGACTCAGCCCGCGGGCGCCAGCACGCGGTGCAGGCAGGCGGCCGCCTCCAGCAGCGCGCGGTCGCTGCCCGGCGGCCCGACCAGCTGCATGCCGATGGGCAGGCCGCCCGGTCCCACGAGCCCGGGCACGTTCACGCAGGGCCAGCCCAGCAGCGTCCACACGCGGGAAAACACCGGGTCGCCGGTGGCCGCCAGGCCTTCGGGCGCTTCGCCGGGTGCGGCGGGCACCAGCCAGGCGTCCACCTCGCGCACCAGGCCGGACAGTGCCGCCCGGCCGGCGTGCGCCAGGGCCTGCGCACTCTCGTGGTCGGCACGCGACGTGGCGCGGCCGGTCTCCAGCAGCGCGCGCATGGCCGGGCTCAGCTGATCGGCATGGCGCTCGGCCTCGGCCGCCAGCTCGATCGCCGCCTCGTAGGCCATCACGGTCTTCTGCGCCTGCAGCAGGCCCACCAGGGTGTCCGGCATGGGCACCGGCACCACGGTGATGCCCGCCGCCTGCGCGCGCTCGGCAGCCTCTGCGAAGGCGGCCTGGCCGCCCGCGTCGGCCTGCGCCCATTCGTGCGTGCGGCACAGGCCCAGGCGCAGCGTGGCGGCCGGCCGCACACCGAGTTCGCGGTGGGCCTGGCCCGTGAGCAGGCAGCGCATGAGCTCCAGGTCGTCGGCGTTGCGCGCCAGCCAGCCCAGGGTGTCCAGCGAGGGCGCGAAGCGCTTGGCGCCGGCCCCGTCCACGCTGCCGAAGGTCGGCTTGAGCGCGAACACGCCGCAATAGGACGCGGGCCGGATGAGCGAGCCGGCGGTCTGCGTGCCGAAGGCCAGCGGCACCATGCCGTCGGCCACGGCGGCGGCCGAGCCGCTGGAGGAGCCGCCCGGGGTATGGCGGGTGTTGCGCGGGTTGGCGGTCGGCCCGGGGGAGAAGTAGGCGAACTCGGTGGTCACCGTCTTGCCCAGGGGCACGGCACCGGCGCCGCGCGCCAGCGCCACGCAGGCCGCGTCCTTCGTGGGCTGGTGGTTCGCGTAGATGGGGGAACCGTAGCGCGTGGGCATGTCGGCGGTGTCGAGCACGTCCTTGACCGCCAGCGGCACCCCGCCCAGCAGGCCGGGGGCGCCCTGGTGGTCGAGCGCGCGGGCGCGGGCCAGCGCGCCGGCCTCGTCCAGGTGCCGCCAGGCGTGGATGGCCGGTTCGCGCGCGTGGATGTGCGCGAACGCGGCCTCCACCACGGCCTGCACCGAGGTGCGGCCCGAGGCGATGGCTTTGCGCAGTTCGAGCGCGCCGAGGCGCGCATAGTCTTGGGGGTTCATGTCATCGGGCTCTCGGTCAGGATGCCAGCCATTCGCGCACCGCGGCGCGCACGAAGGCGGCGTCTTCGGGGCTGCGCTGCGGGTTGCCGGCCAGGTGCCCCCCACACGCTGGGGATGGGCAGCAGGCGCGCGTGGCGCAGGTGGGGCAGCTCCAGTTCGTTGTCGGCGACGCGGAAATAGAGGTCGGTGGCGCCCGGCATCAGCAGCACGCGCGCCGTGATGGCGCGCAGCGCCGCCGTGAGATCACCGCCATGCCGCGCGTTGGCGCTGATGTCGCTGGCGTGCCAGCCGCGCAAATGGGCCAGCAGGTCTTGCGCATGGCGCGCGGCGAAACGCCCGTCCCAGTTGGCCCGCAGGAAGGTCTCCAGGTCCGGCGCGCCAAAGGCCGAGCGGTGCAGGTCCGCGCGGAAGAAGTCCTGGCTCAGGGCCCAGGCCGCGTAGATGCGGCCGAAGGCGCGCAACGCGGCGGCCGGTGGCGCCGAGAAGCGCCCCTGCCCCAGGTGCTCGGGCGCGGCCTCCAGCGTGGCGATGAGCGAATCCAGAAAGACCTGGTTGTGCACCGCCGTGCGGGCGCTGCCGCAGTTGACGACGACCCGCTCCACCTCGTCCGGGTACAGCGCGGCCCAGTGGTAGGCCTGCTGCGCCCCCATGGACCAGCCGTAGACACAGGCCAGCCGCTGCACGCCCAGGTGCTCGCGCAGCAGCCGGCGCTGGGCGCTCACGTTGTCGGCGGCGCTCACCAGCGCCGGGTAGTCCGGCGTGTTGGACGGGCTGGAGGACAGCCCGTTGCCGAACATGTCCACGATCACGATGAACCAGCGCGTCGGGTCCAGGATGCCCTCGGGCGAGATCAGCCATTCGATGTCGCCGTGGCGCACGGCAAAGCTGGTCGGGTAGAGGATCACGTTGTCGCCGGAGGGCGAGAGCGTGCCGTGGGTCTTCCAGGCCAGGCGCGCGCGTGGCAGCTGCGCACCCGCGGCCAGCGGGTGGTCGCCCAGTTCGAAGAAGCCTTCATTCACAGGCCATGGCATGTCGGCTCCCATCAGAACAACCACCAGACGGTGACCAGCGCGATGCTGGGGAACATCACCGTGAGCGCCAGGCGCACGATGTCGCTGAGCACGAAGGGCAGCACGCCCTTGTAGGTCTCGACGATGGGCACGTCCTTGACGATGCCGTTGACGACGCAGACGTTCAGCCCGATCGGCGGCGCGATCAGCCCGATGCCCACGGTCATCAGCACCAGCACGCCGAACCAGATGGCCTTGTCCTCCGCGCCCAGGCCCCAGAGGTCGAGCGACATGATGGTCGGGAAGATCACCGGGATGGTGAGCATCAGCATCGACAGCTCGTCCATGACGCAGCCCAGCAGGATGTAGAGCAGCATCACGCAGGCCACGATGGTCACGGGCGACACGCCGAGCTGGCCGATCCACTCGGAGAGTTCGTGCGGCATGCGGGTGAGCGCCAGCGCGGCGTTCATCAGGTCGGCGCCCATGAAGATCATGAACACCATCGCCGACGTCTCCGCCGCGCCCACGAAGGAGCGCGCGATCTCGCGCTTGCGCAGCTCGCCGAAGGCCACGCCCGCCACGAAGGTGCCCACGGCGCCCACGGCCGCGCCCTCGGTCGGTGTGAACACGCCGCCGTAGATGCCGCCGAAGACCGAGAGGAAGATCAGCGCGATGGGCCAGATCTTCGCCAGCGCCTGGCGCCGCTCGCGCCAGCCGATCGCCGCGGCCGGCGGGGCCAGATCGGGGCGCAGGCGGCAGTAGAGCCAGACCACGCCCAGGTAGCCGAACATCGCGATGAGACCGGGGATCAGCGAGGCCGCGAACAGCTTGGCCATGTTCTGCTCGGTCAGCAGCGCGTAGATCACCAGCGGCACCGAGGGCGGAATCAGGATGCCCATGGTGCCGCCGGTGGCCAGCGCGGCGGTGGACAGCCGGCCGCTGTAGCCGTGGCGCTTCATCTCGGGATAGGCCACCTGGGTGATCGTGGCCGAGGTGCGCACCGAGGACCCGCAGACCGCGCCGAAGCCGCCCGCGGCCAGGATGGACGCCATCGGCCAGGCCGCCGCGCACGTGGCCCACCAGCGACGAGGCCGCCTGGAACAGCGCGCGCGACAGGCCCCCCTGGGTGGCGAACTGGCCCATCAGCAGGAACAGCGGCACCACCGTGAGGTCGTACACCGACAGCCGCCCGACGGCGGCGCCCTTGAGCAGGGCGAGCAGCGGCAGCGGCCCGGAGACCGCGAGGTAACCCAGCGCGCCGGCCACGAACATGGCGACCGCGATCGGGATGCGCACCGCCATCAGGAGCAGCATGCCGGCGAACATCAGCAGGGCAATGGTCATCATGCTCATGGCGCCACCCCCAGCAACGGCTCGCACGCGGCCTCGTCCTGGTCGGCGATGACGCCGGCCGCCTGCAGCAGCGCGATCAGCATCGTCATGGCCAGCCCGGGTGCGAGCACCGCGTAGACCAGCCACATCGGCAGACCCAGGATCATGGTGGTCTCCCCCACGGCGCGCGAGGCGGCCGCGCCCACGGCGGTCTGCCAGGCGAGCACGCCCATCATCGCGGCCAGTGCCACGGCGCCGATGGCGTCAAGCACCCGCACCGTGCGCGACGAACTGCGCGAAGTGAAGAAGTCCACGATGATGTTGCCGCGTTGCAGTTGGCACCATGGCAGGCACATCGAGATGCTGATGGCGATGCCGAACTGCGTGAGTTCCACGTCGCCGGGAATCGGCGCCGACCAGAACCAGCGCCCCAGAATGCTCAGCGTGGTCAACAGCGCGGCGGCCGAGGCGATCACGCCCGCGGCCACGGCGAAGACCGTGCTGGTCTTGTGAATCAGAGCGGCCATGCGCTTACTCGGCGGCTCGCGCGGCGTCCAGCAGCTTCCTGCCATCCTGGCCACGGGCCGTCACCTCCTTGATCCACTCGTCGGTGATCGGCTGGGCAACCGCCATCCAGCGGCGCGCCTCCTCGACGGGCACGGTGTGGAAGACGTTGTTGCGGTCTTCGGCCGTCTTGCGCGCGGGCACGCTGGCCGCATCGAACGCCTTGCCCGCCAGGGCCGAGGCCTCCTCGCCGCTGTTGGCGTCGATGACCTTCTTCAGGTCGGCCGGCAGCGAGTCGTAGCGCGCGTTGTTCATCACCATCGCGAACACGGTGTTGGACAGGCGCGGCAGCGACGCGTCGATGTCGGTGTGGAACTTCACGATGTCCTGCAGCTTGAGCGCGGGAATCACCTCCCACGGCAGGATCGCGCCGTCGATGACCTTCTTGGACAGCGCCTCCGGCACCGGTGGCATGGGCATGGAGATGGGCGCGGCGCCCAGGGCGGTGATCAGCTTGGCGTTGAGGCGCGTGGCCGCGCGCAGCTTCAGGCCCCGGAAGTCTTCCAGCGCCTTGATCTGGCGCCCGGTGGTGTGCACCAGGAAGCCGTCGTTGACGTGCAGCACCAGCGGGCGCACGCCGGCGAATTCGGCGCTGGAGTGCTGGGCCACATAGCGCCACAGCGCGCGGCTGCTGCGTTCGGCGTTGCTGGTGATGAAGGGCAGCTCGAAGACCTCGGTCAACGGGAAGCGGCCGGCCTGGTAGCCCGGCAGCGTCCAGACCACGTCGGCCACGCCGTCCTTGGCCTGATCGAACAGCTGCGGCGGCGTGCCACCCATCTGCATGGCCGGAAAGATCTGGCACTTCAGCCGGCCGGCCGACTGCGCCGAGATGCGCTCGCACCAGGGCTCGATCAATTGCTTCTGGGCCAGCGAGTACGGCGGCAGGTAGTGATGGACCTTGAGCGTGACCGTGGACTGGGCCAGGGCCGGCTGCAGGGCGCCAGCCAGAACCAGGGAGGTGGCAGCCAGCCATCGTTGAATCGTCGACATGGGGAGTTCCTTTTGAAGGGTGGTGGGGAGGGATCGGACGAAAAACCAAGCGTTGGACTCGAAAGTTTCCTATAAAGAACAAAACATGACAATAGGAAATTTATGCACCTTATTAGGGTTTTCATGCACATCAACGGTGCTTTTGAAGCGCAAATCGCTGCCTCGCATGCCCGAATCCGCGCCTGAGAGCCCCTGAAAAGGCTGTCGCAACGCCAGTGGAGACCGCGTGAGCAATATGCAAGCCAGGGCAAAAGGCAAGAAGTTCTTGATCGGAAACTAAGTTTCCTTTTAGAATCTTTTTTCCCTCAACCACCAGGAGCTTTGCTTTATGTCTGTTACCACCGCCACGGCCTTCAAGACCACGGAACTGGTTCCGCTGTTCAGGCGCATGCTGGAGCTGTGCAAGCTCAAGGCCACCGAATCGCTCATCGTGCTGACCGAGCCGGATGCCAACCAGGACTACGCAGCCGCGCTGTACGGTGCCGCGCGCGACATCGGGGCCGAGACGCTGATCCTCATGGTCCCCTCCGCGCCCCCCGAGCAGGTGCCGGTGATCCGCACCGGCAACGTGTCCTCCGCCATCCTGAGCGGCGGCACGCTGGCCATCGAGACGCTCAAGCAGGCCGATCTGGTGATCGACCTCTCCACGGGCGGGCTGCTGCACTCCAAGGAACAGCGCCTGATCCTGGAGAGCGGCACGCGCATGCTGATGGTCCATGACCCGGTCGAAGCGCTCGAGCGCATGTTCCCCACGATCGAGGACAAGGCCCGCGTGGAGCGCGGCATCGCCCGCCTGAAGGCCGCCAAGCGCATCCGCATCACCTCGGAGAACGGCTCGGACGTCTGGTTCGACATCGGCGGGCGCCCCATCATTGGCCAGTACGGCTACACCGACGAGCCGGGCCGCTGGGACCACTGGCCCGGCGCCTTCCAGTACACCATCCCGTCCGAAGGCAAGGGCGACGGCGTCATCGTGCTGGACCCGGGCGACATCTGGTACCCCGCCAAGCGCTACATCACCACCCCGGTGACCATGCGCTTCGAGAACGGCGCGGTGACCTCCATCGAAGGCGGGCTCGACGCCTTCCTGATCCGCGACTACATCCAGGGCTGGCAGGACCCCGAAGGCTTCGCGATCTCGCACACCGGCTGGGGCTCGCACCGCCGCGCGCTGTGGAACTCGCTGAACTTCCAGAATCCGCTGGACGTGATCGGCCAGGACGGGCGCACCGCCTGGGGCACGACGCTGTTCGCGCTGGGCGAGAACGCCACCTTCGGCGGCAAGCACACCACGGGCTGCCACCAGGACTTCGCGCTGCGCCACCACCAGTTCTACCTCGACGACGAACTGATCGCCGACAGCGGCCGCATCATTCCCGAGGACCTGCAATGAAGCCGTCCGTCCTCATCGCCGGCGCGGGGATCGGTGGACTGACCGCGGCCCTCAAGCTGCACCGCCTGGGCGTCAAGGTCAGCCTCATCGACGCCGCGCGCGAGCTGCAGCCGCTGGGCGTGGGCATCAACCTGCTGCCCCACGGCGCGGGCGTGCTCTACGGCCTGGGGCTGGGTGACGAGCTCAAGGCCACGGGCATCCAGACCCGGGCCATCGAGTACCGCACGCAGTACGGCCAGCTGATCCAGCGCGACCCGCGCGGCCTGCACGCCGGCTCGCCCTGGCCGCAGTACTCCATCCACCGCGGCCAGCTGCAGATGCTGCTGCACCGCGCCGTGCAGCGCGAGATCGGCGCCGTGCGCACCGACCACCGCATGGACCACTTCGAGCACGAAGGCAGCGGGGTGCGGGTGCACATGCGCCAGGGCAGCACCGGGGAGGTGACCAGCGAACGCTTCGACGCCCTCATCGGCGCCGACGGCATCCACTCGGCGACCTGCGCGCAACTGCACCCCGACGCATCGCCGCTGGTCTTCTCCGGCACGATGATGTGGCGCGGCGCCGTGGAGCGCGAGCCCTTCCTCGACACCGAGACCATGGTGATCTGCGGCCACCACGACAGCAAGGCCGTGATCTACCCGATCTCGCGCGAGGCGGCCCAGCGCGGCCGTTCGCTGATCAACTGGGTGGCCGAGATCAACATCGGCCGCGACGCCAAGTACCAGCGCGAGGACTGGAACCGCGCCGCCACGGTGGAGGAGTTCCTGCCGGCCTTCGCCGACTGGCACTTCGACTTCCTCGACGTGCCGGCGCTGTTCCGCGCCACCGAGCGGATCTTCGTGTACCCGATGGCCGACCGCGAGGCGCTGCCCTTCTGGAGCCAGGGGGGCGTCTCGCTGCTGGGCGATGCCGCGCACCCGATGTACCCCATCGGCGCCAACGGCGCGTCCCAGGCCATTCTGGACGCGGACGCGCTGGGCACCGCCTTCAGCGAGGCGGACCTGGACGTGCACGCCGCGCTCAAGCTGTACGAAAGCCGCCGGCTGCCGGCCACCGCGAAGGTCGTCGCGAGCAACCGCACGCTGGGCCCGGAAGCGGTGCTGCAACTGGCGCGCGAACGCATCAAGGGGCCCGACGACGTGGTCAGCGACCTGATCACACCCGAGGAAATCGCCGCGATCACCCAGGGCTACCAGAAGGTGGCGGGCTTCGACGCGGCGACCCTGAGCGCGCGCGCCCAGACCATGCAAAGCGCGGGTTGACCTGCGCCAGCGGAACCGGGGGGCTTCTCGTTCGATAATGTCTGGCACTGACCCAAGCCCGATGCCCAAGAAGCCCCCCGCCCCCACCAAGACCGCCCCCCCTCCCCCGCCCGCGGCGAGGGGTGCGCCGACCGCCCGCTCCTTCCGGCTGGGCGAACACGTCCGCCGCATCCGGGCGGACAAGGAACTCACCCTGGAAGAAGTGGCCCGGCGCGGCGAACTGGCGCGCTCCACGCTGTCCAAGATCGAGAACGAGCAGACCTCGCCGACCTTCGAGGTGCTGCTCAAGCTGGCCACCGGCCTGGGCGTGCCCATGGACGAGCTGCTGGCCCCCCGGACCATGCCGCCGCCCTCGGGCCGGCGCAGCATCACCCGCGCCGGCCAGGGCCGCCAGCACACGGCCACCAACTACACGCACGAATTCCTCTGCACCGACCTCACGCACAAGAACGTGGTGCCCTCCAAGGCCCGCGTGCACGCGCGCTCGACCAAGGATTTCCCCGACTGGGTGCGCCATGACGGCGACGACTTCATGATCGTCCTGGAAGGCGCCGTCGAGCTGCACACCGAGTTCTACGAACCCACGGTGCTCAACGTCGGCGACAGCGCCTACTTCGACGCCCGCATGGGCCACCTGTGCATCTCGGTCAGCCCCGAGGACGCGCTGGTGCTGTGGGTGCCCACGCACACCAGCGACGCCGAGGTCATGCAGGCCATCGGCCGGTCACCGGCCATCTGAGGCGCCCGCGCCCCGGTCCGGGCGTGGGGCGGGGCATCTACAATTCGCGCCCCCAAGCCTCTCCCTCAGCCTGACCCATGCACCTCACCGTCAACCCGGAACTCAAAGCCTACATCGACCCCCTCACGCCCGACGAGCACGATGCGCTGGAGCGCAGCATCCTCGCCGAAGGCTGCCGCGATGCGCTGGTGCTGTGGGGCGACGTGCTGGTGGACGGCCACAACCGCTACGGCATCTGCCAGAAACACGGCCTGCCCTTCCAGACCGTGCAGAACCCGCGCTTCCAGACCCTGGAGGACGTGCACCTGTGGATGATCGACCAGCACCTGGGCCGGCGCAGCGTGTCGGACTTCCAGCGCGGCGTGCTGGCCCTGCGCAAGCGCGAGATCCTGGCCGAGCGGCGCACCCGCATCCTGGCGACCTCGCCCTCGCCGGAGGACCTGCCGCCCGATGAGGAAGCCCCCGCGCCCGTGGCCGCGCAAAACCCGGCCGTCGCCGCGCTCGAACCCCGGCCGCTGCACAGCCGCGAAGACATCGCCAAGGCCGCGCGCCTGAGCAGCAGCCAGGTGGTGATGATCGAGAAGATCCAGAAGCAGGCCGCGCCCGAGCTCGTGGACGCGCTCAAGGCAGGGGCCGTGTCGCTCAACGCCGCCGCGGCCGTGGCCAGCCTGCCGCCGGAAGAACAGAAGGCCGCCGCCCTGGCCGGCAAGGACGAGCTCAAGCTCGCGGCCAAGCGCGTGCGCGAGGCCCGCCGCAAGCCGCCCGAGGCCGATGCGGACGCGGCCGGCGAAGCGGCCGAGCCAGGCACCGATGAACTCACGGCCCTGCGCCAGAAGGTCGCGGCGCTGCAGGCGGAGAACACCGCGCTGCGCGAGCAGGTGGCGACGTTGCGGGCGCAACTGGAAGAGGCGCCGTCGGCCTGACGGCCCCGCCTCCCGGACCTTCATGGGCACCTCGTCCGGCGATCTGATCAGCCTGGTCCTGGGCACCCTGCGCACGGACCGCGCCGTGACGGCGCGCTTCTCGCTCACGGCGCCGTGGGCGCTGCGCTCCGAAGGCGTGGAAGGCCTGCTGATGCGCGTGTGCACCGGCGAGCCCTACTGGATCCAGATGGACGGGCTGGACGCGGTGCACGTGCAGCCCGGCGACATCGTGATGCTGCCGCAGGGCGGCCCCCACGTCGCCGCCTCCGAGATCGGCCTGGACACCGTGCCGTTCCGCTCGCTGCTGCAGCGGCACATGCGCGGCGCGCACGGCGACCACCCCATCACCTTCGCCCACGGCGGTGGCGGCGCGGCCACCGAGCTCTTCTCGCTGCACCTGTGGATGCCGCAGCACCAGGGCGTCTCATTGCTGTCCTGGCTGCCGCCGCTGATCGTGCTGCGCGCGGCCGAGATCGCCACCACGCGCACCCTGGCGCTGCGCAGCCCAGGCCATGGTGGACGAGACCATCGAGCAGCGCCCCGGCTGGCAGCTGTCCACCGCGCGCATGGCCGACCTGCTGCTGGTGCACGTGCTGCGCGAGCACCTGCACCATGGCCCCGCCGGCGCCCAGGGCTGGCTCAACGGCGTGCGCGACAAGGCCATCGGCAAGGCCCTGGCGCAGATGCATGCCCACCCGGAACTGCCGTGGTCGGTGGAGAGCCTGGCCCGCGTGAGCCACCAGTCGCGCTCGGTGTTCAGCGAGCGCTTCGTGGAACTCATGGGCACCACCCCGCTGCGCTACCTCACCTCGGTGCGCATGGGCATCGCGCGCCAGCAGTTCCTCAAAGGAGCGGACGACGTCTGGCGCGTGGCGCAGGGCGTGGGTTACGGCTCGGAGAAGGCGTTTTCCCGCGCGTTCGAGCGCTGGGCCGGGCAGACGCCCAGCCAGTGCATCAAGTCGCGGACGATCGGTGCCCAGATCCGGCGCCCCGAAGGTTGAACACGGGCGGGGCCTGACCAAGAATCGACCGCGTCCGCGTTGCTCTTCTGGTTCCCCCATGAAAAAAGTTCTGATCGTTGGTGCCGGCATTGCCGGCTGTTCCGCCGCCCTGGCGCTCGCGCAGCGCGGCTGGCAGGTCGAGGTGATTGAAAAGCAGCCGCAATGGCGCTTCCAGAGTTCGGGCATCTTCGTCTACAGCAACGGCCTGGACCACTTCCGCCAGATCGGCGCGATGCAGGACCTGGTCGAGGCGGGTTTTCCCATCGCCTCCGGCCGCAACGTGTACCTGGACCAGGACGGGCGGCACCTGGTGGACGTGGTCTACCCCAGCCTGGGCTCACCGCCCGCGCCCGCCATCCTGGGCATCAAGCGGGCCGAGATGCACCGCGTGCTGTCCGGCCGGCTCGACGCGCTGGGGGTGCCGGTGCGCCTGGGCACCACGGTGTTGTCCCTGCGGCAGGACGAGGGCGGCGCGCACGTGCGCTTCTCCGATGGCGGTGAGGCGTCCTTCGACCTCGTGGTGGGCGCCGACGGCATCCGCTCGGGCCTGCGCGCCCTGCTCTGGCCCGAGGTGCAGCCCACCTACTCGGGCTTCGGTGTCTGGCGCAGCGTGCACCGGCGCCCGCCCGCGCTGGTGGACAAGATCATGATGATGGGCCTGGGCAAGCGGCTGGGCATCATGCCGATTTCGCCGGAGCGCCTCTACATCTTCGGCACCGTGGCGCAGCCGAAGGACACCTGGTTCGAGCCCGCCCACTGGCCCGAGACCATGCGCGCGAGCTTCACCGAATTCGGCGGGCCGGTGCGCCCCTTCCTCGACGAGATCTCGCCCGACACCGAGGTGCTCTACACCGCGGTGGAAGAGGTGGTGATGCCCCTGCCCTGGCACCAGGGCCGCGTGGTGCTGATCGGCGACGCCGCCCACGCCTCGACCCCCTTCATGGGGCAAGGCGGCGCCCTCGCGGTGCAGGACGCCGTGGTGCTCGCCCGCCTGCTCGAAGACGGCGCGCCGGTGCCGGCGGTCCTGGCCCGCTTCGGCGAGCGCCGCGCGCCCGTGTGCCGCTTCGTGCAGGAGGCCTCGCACCGCGTGGGCCGCGCCGGCGCCGAACAGGACCCGGCGCGCCATGCCCAGGCCCTGCAGGCCCTGCCCGCCAGCGCCCAGGCCCACGTGGACGACTTCTACCGCCAGCTTCACACCCTCAGCCATTGAAAGGACTTCCCATGCCCCGACTGTTCCGTCCCCTGGCCCGCACGAGCCGCCGCAGCGTGCTGGCACTGCTCATCGCCAGCGGCACCGCGTTCCCGCTGCTGACCCACGCGCAAGCGCAGGAAGTCACCTACCTGCTGCCCGCGCCGGCCACGCTGCCGGCCTTCGGCCCCTGGATGCTGGCCCAGGCCAAGGGCTACTACGAACAGGAAGGCCTCAAGGTCAACTTCGTCACCGCGCGCGGCGGCGTGGACGTGGCCAAAGCAGATCGGTGCCGGCAACGCCGTCATCGGCGGCGCCATCGGCGACACCCCCATCATCGCCCGCGCCCAGGGCATCCCCGTCAAGGCCGTGGCCGTGCTCGGCGCCGGCTCGCTCACCCAGCTCGTGAGCCACAAGGACGAGAAGATCGAGAGCCCGCGCGAACTCAAGGGCAAGACCGTCACCGTCCTGGCCTACACCGACACCACCTACTACGCCCTGCTGGGCATGCTCAGCAAGGTCGGCCTGACCAAGAACGACGTCAACATCCAGGCCGCCGGCCCGGGCGGTGTGTGGCAGCAGTTCGCGGCGAAACGCGCGTCCGCCATGGCACGGTGCCCGACTGGACGGTGAGCGCGATGGAGGCCGGCGCGCAGGTCGACATCCTGCCGGCCGACATCTACTTCAAGAGCATGGCCCAGGCCATCCTCGCCTCCGACGAGACCATCGCCAAGAACCCCCAGCTGATCCAGAAGCTGGTGCGCGCCACGCTCAAGGGCATGAAGGACATCATGGCCGACCCCAAGGCCGCCACCGCTGCCTACGTGGCGCACGTGCCGGTGCACAAGGGCAAGGAAGCCAGCATCCAGAAGGCCTTCGAACTCTTCAACAAGTACGTCTACGCCGCGCAGAAGGTGCCCGGCACGATGGACGAGGCCCGCCTGGCCGAGCTGCAGAAGTTCTACGTCACCAATGGCGTGGTGCCGCGCGAGACCCCGGTAAAAGAGCTCTACACCAACCAGTTCGTGCCCGGCGGCCGCTAGGGCTCAGTCGATCTTCACGGCGCCCGAGCGGATCAGCCCCCGGTAGTGCTCCAGCCGGTCCTTGATCAGGCTGCGGAATTCCTCGCGGGAGTTGCCCACGGGCTCGTAGCCCATCGCGGCGATCTGCTCGCGCACCTTGGGCAGCTTGATGGCCGCGCGGAAGGCCTCGCTCACGCGATCGAGGATCTCCTTGGGCACACCGGCGGGCGCCACATAGCCCACCCACCCGTCCGTCCGGAAATCGACGCCGAGTTCGGCGAAGGTCGGCACGTTGGGCAGGATGCCCACGCGCTGGCGGGACGTCACGGCGATGGGCTTGATCTTGCCGTCCTGGATGTAGGGCCGCGCCGACTGCCCGGCCAGCATGAACTCGATGGAACCGCCGGCCAGATCGATCAGCGCCGGCGCCTCCCCACGGTAGGACACGTGCGTGGCCTGGATGCCCAGCTTGTCCGTCAGCACCACGGTGTTGAAGTGGAAGCTGCTGCCGCTGCCGGGTGTGCCGTAGTTCATCTGCCCGGGGTGGGCCTTGGCCTTGCGCGCGAGTTCGCGCAGGTCCCCCGTGGCCGAGACGCGCGGGTGCGTGACCAGCACGTTGTACGTGTCCACCGCGATCGTGATGGGCTCGAAGTCCTTCAGGGGGTCGAACTTGTAGGTCTTCTCCGTCAGGGGCTGGAAGATCATCATGCCCGGCACCGTCGCGGCGAGGGTGTAACCGTCCTTCGGCGCGCGCGACAGCTGCTCCAGGCCGATGCGGCCGTTGGCGCCGGGCCGGTTCTCCAGGATCAGCGGTTGGCCCAGGATGCGGCTGACCTCCTCGGAGAGCGAGCGGCTGACCGCATCGGCCAGGCCCCCCGCGGGGAAGGGAACGATCAGGGTGATGGGCCGCTCGGGCCAGGCGGCCATAGCCGAACCCGACACCGCCAGTGCCACCACCGCCAGCCAGTTTTTCCAGAATTTCACGTCTTGTCTCCTTGGTGCATATCAAAACATCACAACGCGGTCTCGGCCGCCCGCTGACCGAACCGGCGCCATTGCCGGGTCGCTTCCCCGTACTCGCGCTCCAGCTCGTCCACCACCGCCGCCACCGGGCTGATGCGCTTGATGGCGCCCACGCCCTGGCCGGCGGTCCAGGTATCGACCCACTTGCGCTGGGTGAACGAGCGGTTGCTGTCGTAATTCCGGGGCGGTGTGGGCGGCAGGTCGTCCGGGTCCAGGCCCGCGGCGCGCAGCGAAGGCTTGAGCCAGCTCGCCGGGGTGCCGGTGATGCCGCTGCTGATGACGAGGTCTTCCGCCGTCGAATCGATCAGCATCTGTTTGTAGGCGGGTGAGGCCATGCTCTCCTGCGTCGGAATGAAGCGCGTGCCCATGTAGACCAGGTCGGCGCCGGCCATGGTGGCGCCCGCCACGCTGTAGCCGTCGGCGATGCCGCCACCGATGACGACGATGCCGTCGAAGAATTCGCGCAGCGCGCGAACGAAGGCGAACGGCGACATCCAGCCGGTGTGCCCGCCCGCGCCCGCACTGACACAGGCCAGGCCGTCCACGCCCGCGTCGGCCGCCTTCTTGGCCAGGCGCAGGTTGACGACATCGGCCAGCACGATGCCGCCGTAGCCGTGCACCACCTCCAGCGCGGGCTTGGGGCTGCCCAGCGCCGTGATGACGATCGGTGGCTGGTGCTTCTCGATCAAGGCCAGGTCCTGCGAGAGGCGCGCGTTGGACGAGTGCGTGACGACGTTGGCGGCCCACGGCCCCACGATGGCATCGGGGTGGGCCTGCCGGTGCGCCCGCAGCCCTTCGGTGATGGTGAGCAGCCACGACTCCAGCGTTTCGATGGGGCGCGCGTTCGGCGTGGGGAACGCCCCCACGATGCCGGCCTTGCAGGCTTCGAGCACCAGCTCAGGGCCTGACACGAGGAACATCGGCGCGGCCACCACGGGCAGGCGCAGCGGCGTGCGGTTGAAGAAGGACGTGACGGGGTCTGTTTTCATCATGCGATGCGTTGATCGATGGCGGTGGACGGCGGAGGGTCGATCGCGTCCAGCCCGTCCAGGATGTGTTGAAGGTCCTCGCCCACCCGAGGGAAGCGCGGCGGCGCGCGGCGCCCATGCCAGGGCGCCGCGCCGGGCACCCTGACCAGGGGGCATGGCCCGGCATCGGGCAGCGCCAGGGTTTCGATCAGATCGAGCCCGTCGCTGTGCTGCGATGCGAGGAAGTGGGGAATGTCGCGGGCCTCGCAGGCCATCACACCCTGGGGCGCGAGCAGTTGCTCCCACTGCGCCGCGGTCCGCGCCTGCAGAACCACCGCGAGTTCGCGCCGCAGGGCCTCGGCGTTCTGCAGGCGGGAGGCCGGCGTCGAGAAACGCGCGTCCTGCAGCAGCTCCGCCCGCCCCAGCAGCGCGAACAGCTTCTCCACGTCGGCCGGTTTCTGCACCGCCACGACCAGGGTGCCTTGCCGGGTCGGGTAGTCCCCGGTGGGCGCGGTGAATTCCGCGTTGCCCACCTTGCCGTCGCTGAGCGCGCTCGAGATGATGCGCGGCGCCAGGAACGCGGCCATGGCGCCCGCGAGCGTCACCTCCAGTTGCTGCCCCGTGCCAAAACGGAAGCGGCGAAGCACAGCACTGGCGATGGCCTGGTAGGCGTACAGCCCTGTGATCTGGTCCGCCAGCACCACGTTGCGCGTGCGTTGCGGCATGCCGCTCTCGTCCGCGTTGACGTGCATCCAGCCCGAGTAGGCCTGCGCGACGTGGTCGATGACCGGCCGGTCCCGGAGCTCGCTGTCGCGACCGAAACCGGTGACCGAGCAATAGACCAGCGTGGGCCGGTCCTGGCACAGCTGTTCGGCACCGAGTCCCAGGCGCTCGACCACGCCGGGCCGGTAGCTCTCGACCACCACATCGCAGGTCTGCGCGATGCGCTGCGCGAGGGCGAGTTCGCCCGGGTTCTTGAGATCGAGCTGGATGCTGTGTTTGCCCACGTTGACGGCGATCGCGGCCGGCGCGTGCCCCCGGATCTGGTTGCGCGCGTTTCGGATCCAGTCCCCGCCCGGCGGCTCGACCTTGATCACCTCGGCCCCGTGCGCCGCCATCAGCATGGTGGCGTAGGGGCCCGCGATGCCCTGGGTCAGGTCCAGCACGCGGATGCCGTCCATCGCCAGTGGTGTGGTGTTGTGGCTCATGGGGTGCGCACGATCCAGTGGGACAGGGCATCGGCCACCGCCTGCGGTTGCTCCAATGGCAGAAGGTGCCCCGCGCCCGGGATCTCCACGTACCGGCAGTGCCGGGCCTGGGCGGCCTCTTCGGCCTGCTGCTGGACGGGCACGACCGCATCGTGCGAACCCGCGAGCCACAGCATGGGCACGGACCCATCCAGCAGGTGCGAGCGGTCCTGGCGCTGCAGGGTGGCGCGCACATGGGCCAGGTAGCGCTGGGCGCCGTAGGCCGATGCCAGCTCACGGCGACGGGCCACGAGGTCGGGCCGCTGGCGGTTGTCCGGATGGAACGGGGCCACCGACGACGAAGCGGTGTCCACGTAGGTCGCGGCGTCGAGCGACTGGATCGCCTGCTGCCGTTTGAGCTTCTGCGCGTCGGAGTCGGCGCGGGCGCTCGACCCCATGAGGCACAGGCCCCGCACCCGCTCGCGCGCTTTTTCGAGCACGCCCAGGGCCACATAGCCGCCGAAGGAATACCCGGCCAGATAGAAGCGCTCCGGTACCTCGGCCAGCACCGCATCGGCCAGGGCCTCGATGTGCTCCAGCGGTGGCAGGTCCGGGCAATGGCTGCGCAGGTGGGTCGGCAATGCGGCGCTCACGTCGCGAAAGACGTCGCCGGTGTTGTTCAGACCGGGGATGAAGACGATGTCCATGGCTTTTTTCCTCAGGGCAGCATGCGGCTGTCGCGGTGCTCGCCGTGGATGCGATCGCCTTCGACCCAGCAGGCATGCACACCCACCGAAATCCGCTCGGGCAGGATCACCGTGGCCAGGGGCCCTCGGGCGATGTCGGTCGCGTCGAACACCAGGGCCTCGGAGCGGTCCTGCACCATGTCGGTGACGTAGACCAGCAGGTAGCCGTCGTCTTCGCCCGTCGCGCCCAGGCGGCGCGCCATCTGGGGCTCGCTGCCATAACGGCCGGGCCCGTACTCGAAACGCTGCGTGGCGCCGGTCTGCAGGTCGAACTTCTTCAAGCCGCAGAACAGCCACTCGCCCGGCTGGTAGAGGATGTTGTAGCTGTAGCGGTACGGACGGCCCACGTAGTCGTTGCTCACCACCGGGAACTCGGTGATCTCGTCGTCCAGGTACTGCTCCGTCGTCTGCCCCGTGCGCAGGTTGAAGCGCCAGCGGTGCATCATGGTCGGGTTGTTGTGCTTGTCCAGGCGCGCCTTCATGCGCGCATACACATCACCGCCTTCGGTCTTGCCCACAGGGTGCATCACGGGCCTGGGCATGATGCAGCCGTCCATGACGATCTCGTCGCCGTCCTCATAGCAGTTGGACAGGTGCAGGATGTGGCAGGACGTGGCCTCGAACCACTTCACGTCGGCCCCACTGCCCCGGCGCGGGATCACCCCGAAGCGCGCCGGCACCTCCGGGTGGAACGCCAGCTTTCTCACCCCCTTCTTCAACAGCGCCGGATCGAAGAACTGCGGCGTGTCGTGCAGGATGGTGTAGTTCTTCGTGATGCCCAGGTCGTGCGGCCAGCGCGCGCCGGGCAGCTCCACCGGCACGTAGTGCACCAGCTGGTTGTGGCGGTCCACCACGCCGTAGTGCATGTAGGGCCAGACCTCCGGGTAGTTGAAGAACATCATCTCCCCGGTCTCCGGGTCCACCTTGTAGTGCGATCCGATGCCGTGCGGCATGACGTGCCGGGCCCAGCTGGCGTCAGGCCCCTGCGTGTCCAGCGAGATCGGGTCCAGGCGCCAGGGCTCGCTGCCCTGCGACATCGTGGCCAGCAGCCTGCCCGCGTGGCAGATGATGTCGGTGCCCGCGTTGTCCTTCATCGACCCCATCGCGCCCCAGCCGCGCCGCGCGCCCTTGTCGGGTTCGAGAATGCCGGTCCACAGCGACGCCTGGGCCGCCTGCTCCGCCAGGAAGCCCGTGGTGCGCACGAAGCGGCTGCGGTAGGACGCCTGGCCGTTCTGGAAATGCACGGCGTGCAGCATGCCGTCGCCATCGAAGGGGTGGTAGATCCCCATGGGCTCGTGCACCTGGTTGTGCGTGTTGCGGATGTAGAGGCCGTCCAGGTCCCTGGGAATCTCCCCGATGACCTTCAGGCTGCCCACGTGCGCGACATGCTCGTTGAAATTGGGCCGGAAGGCGCCGTTCAGAAACGGGTTGTCGGTGGGCTTGAGGGTGCTGTGAACGGTGTTGACGACGGTGCTGCTCATGTCGATGCTCCTCTTTCTGTGGGTCTCAGGCGCGCAAGGCGGGCAGCTCGGACAGGAAGCCCAGCAGCGCGGCGTTGAACGCCGGCGCCTGCTCCGCGAAGGCGTAGTGCGCGGCGCCGTCGATGCAGACGAAGCGCGAATCGGGAATCAGCGCGGTGAGCGACTGCATGCCCTCTGGCCGCCCCACCTTGTCCTGCGCGCCCGCGATCAACAGCGTCGGCACGCTCACCGCCTTCAGGTTGTCCTCGCCGTCGTAGCCCACGATGGCTTCGATGGCGGCGCAGAACGTCTCCGCCCGCATGCCGGAGGCCACGTCCACCACCAGGTCCACCAGGGGCCCCGACGAGGTCGGCGCCAACATGCCGCGAATGACCGGCAAGGCCGCTTCCTTGAACGGCAGGCCGCGCCGGATGGGGCCGATGCGCTCTTCGGCGAAGGTCGCCTTGTCCTGCGCCGACTTGCGCGAGAAGGTGGCGACGGTGGCCGAGATCACCACGCCGTGCACCCGGCCCAGGGAGAGCAGCGAGGCCAGTGGCGCCACGATGCCGCCCATGCTGTGGCCCACCACCACATTGCGCCGGCTGCCTTCGCGTTCGATCAGGCGCGCGGCGGCTTCGGCCAGGCCTTCGATCGACAAGCCTCCTTGCGGCAAGGGGCTCAGGCCGTAGCCCGGCGCGTCCCAGGCCACCACCCGGTAGCCGGCCCGGACCAGGGTGTCGATGAGCGGGCGGAAGTAGGCTCGGCTGCCGTACGCACCGTGGAGCAGGAAAACCGTGGTGTCGGCATCGCCGGCCACTTCGTAGTCAGGAAATCGGTAGGTGTTCATGCGGTGCAACTCTAAGAAGCGGCCCGCATTCGGGCGACCGATATGCGCTTCAGTTCCGCATGCCGGAACTGAAGAGGGTTCCGTGGCCGATGGCGAGTGTTTCGATACCATGGCTGGCGACCTCCGCTTTGGCTCCCCCACGCACACCGACCGCGCATGTCCTCCATTCCCCACCCGAACGACCGGGGGTTCGTCGCCTCGCTGGCCAAGGGCTTGTCCATCCTGTCCGCCTTCGAGCAGTCGGACGTGCTGGGCAACCAGGAACTGGTGGAGATCACCGGCATGCCCAAAGCGACCGTGTCGCGCTTCACCGGCACCCTGGAGAAGCTGGGCTACCTGCGGTTCGACGACCAGGTCCGCAAATACCGGGTGGGCGGCCGCACGCTGAACTTCGGCTCCATCACCATGCAAAAGCATGGCATCCAACGCATCGCCGCCCCGCTCATGCGGCAACTGGCCCAGACGCTGGACGTCACCGTGCTGCTGGCCACGCGCGAACACGCCCACATGCTGCTGCTGGAGGTGGTCCGCCCGCCCGTCAGCACCATCACCATCAACAAGGCCGTGGGCGACCTGCTGGCGATGGAGACCACCTCCCTCGGGCTGGCCTACCTGGTGGCCGCCGCGGCCAACGAACGCACCGCCATCCTGAAAAACCTCCAGCGCATGGCCTCGGTGGACTGGACCAGCTACCGCGCGGACGTGGAGCGCGTCCATGCGGAGTACAGGCGGCTGGGGTTCGTCGTGTCCCGCCGCGTGCGCGGCGGCGTGTTGAGCGCGGCGGCGGTGCCCATCGTGACGGGCTCGGAAATCTTCGTGCTTTCCTGCGCGGGCCCTTCGCAGCAATTGAGCAAGACCCTGCTGGAAAAACGCGTCGGGCCCTTGGTGGCCCAGGCGGCCCGCAGCATCAAGGACGCCATGCGCGACCCGTGAATCGTCGCGCGCCCGGCCCCCGAGCCCTAGGGCTTGCGAATCACATAGGCCAGGGTGGCCCAGCTGTCGCCGGCAATGCGCCAACCGCCCGCCGTGAAGGCCTCGCTGTCGGTGGCCTCCAGGTTGCGCGCCGCGAGCGTGCCGGATACCGCGCCGCGATCCACGCTGTTCAACGTGGACCAGGCGCTGGCGTTCGCGATCACCGGGTCATCGTCCACGGCGCCCCAGCACACCAAGCGCCCGCCCCCATCGGTCGAGCCCGCGCTGAAGGCGGGCGACAGCACCGTGGTTTTCAGCGCCCCCCGCGCTCGCGCGCGTGGCGGTGGCGCCGACCGGTGTCGATGCGTCGAACTCGCCCGCGCGCACCTTGAGGACGGCGGCGGTCCACTGCTCGCTGGCACTCGGCGTGAACGTGCGCGTGCCGGCACTCCAGGCGCCCGTGGCGATGTACCGCCAGGCCTGCGCCCGCACCTCCGTGCCACTCGATGCGATCGGGCCCGCGATGGACGTCGCGACTTCACCGTTCGGGCCGGTGGGCGCGCTCACCGACGTGGTGTCCGTGCTGTCGTCCCAGGCCAGATGGAAGGTCAGCAGGTCGCCAGCCGCGGCAGCCGGATGGCTGACCGCCCAGCTGCTGCTCGCGGTGTTGTTGCCGCTGGCGGTCACGTCCGCAGCCACCGGGAAAGCGACCGTTGGCGCAACCGTGGCGAGGCTCGCCGGGGCCCAGGTCGCCAGGGTGATCGGCCCGGCGTACGTGTTCTGCGTCGTGGCGGTCTCGGTGCCCGTGACCGTGATGGGCTTGGACCGAAGGCGGGAGCTCGCCCAGTAGCCGAAGGTCCCGGAGGACTCTCCGGTGAGCACCGAATCCCAGCCCGACTGGTTGCCGGGAAAGGCACCGGACGACGCGTTCAGCCGGGTGTCCAGCGCGAGGGCCAGGCCGCCCGACACGCCGGACGCGCTGGCGCACGCCCGGCGTGGTGCCATCGCCCGTCGCCTGGCCATAGCCACGCGCGGTGACACCCGTGGTGTCCTGGATGAAGCAGACGAAGGCGTGTGCGCCAGCCAGTGAATTCGCTTGCGTGAACGCGATGGTGACACTGCGGCCGGCGGCCCAGTTCGCCACCGGTGCCGTGCACACCCAGCCACCCGCCGCCGTGGCGATGGCGCCGTTGCCCGTGTGGCTGAAGGCTGCCGCGAAGTCCGAAGCGATGGAGGCCAGATCGGTATAAGGCACAGCCGTGTCATCGCTGCCCACGATGTGCACGTCCACGAATTCCGCCCACTGCGGCACGTTGACGGTGCGCGCGCCGGGCGTGGCCGAGGTGCCCAGGTCCACGACCTGAGGCACACCGAGAATGCTGGGCAGGTAGGTGAAATCGCTGCCATCGCCGCACGGGTCGGCGGGATTGTCCGCCAGGGGAGGCTCGCCGGGCATCGTGTCGTCGAACCGCCCGCTGCCGGCATCCATCGGCCAGTTGTGGATCAGGTTGCGCGTGCGAAACGGCACCGTCGAGCGGTACTCGCGGCGGTGCTCCGCCTCGGTCAGCACGGCCGTCCACATGCGCCAGCGCGCGATCGTGCAGTCGGTGTAGCCCGCCAGCTCGCCATAGCCGCCCCATTGCAGCGAGCGCTCGCCGGCCGTGCCCGCATTGGGCACGAACGCCATGGAGAGCACCTCCGCGCCATCGAGCAACATGCGCACGGTGCCCGCGCCGTTGTAGTCGATGGCCAGGCGGTATTCCCGGCCCACCTCCAGCGTGTAGCTGGAGCTGACCGTGGGCGACCCGCCGTTGTAGCCCTCGAGCTGGCAGGTGATGCCGTCGGAATTCATGTAAAGCCCGACCCACGAAGCCGCGTTCGTGGTGCCGTACAGCGCGACGATCAGGGTATTGAGGTTGACGTCGGCTTCGAACCGGAACAGACCGGCGACCGACCATGGTGTGTTGAGCGCCGGGACCTCATGCCCCAGCGGCTCATGGATGTAGACCGCCTGATAAGGCGCGTTGACGCGGATCGCCACTGTGTTCTCCCTCGGCGACCATGGGGCTCAACGCCGGTGGTTGAGGTTCAGGCTTTGCCGTTCGCCGGCCATTTTGGCTTAACGGCGTGCGCCGGCGCCTACAGCGTGCGGATGTAGGCCAGCAGTTCGTCGCGAAGCGCCAGCGTGGCCGGCGACAGCGTGCCCTCGCGGCGCCGATAGAGCGCAAATCGGCGCACGGAGCGAACGTCCTGCAGAGGCAGGATGCGGATCGCACCCTCTCCCGGCCCGGACAACGAGGTCACGAGCTGGCGTGGCATCCAGCCCAGGAACGAGCCCCCGGCCACCAACTGGCGCAACGCCGCCATGGACCGGGACTCCACGGTGGCCTGCGGCGGCGGCAGGTGGTGGTCCAGGTACATCTGCTTCAACTCGTCACGCGGCTGCGTTCCCCGTGGGGCCAGGGCCCAGGCCTCACCCAGCAAATCCTGCAAGCGCAGATCCTGGCGCCCGCACAAACGGTGGGTGGCCCCGGTGACCACGTGGCAACCCTCCTGCCATTCGCTCTGGGAAACGGTGGTGATGTCATCGGAGGTGGACACGGCAAACGCCAAGGCCAGGTCGATCTCGCCACGGGCGAGCTGCTGCAGCAGGTCTTCCGAGAGCCCTTCGACCAAGACCACCTGCAGACCCGGCATCCGGGCCAGCAAGCGTTCCACCACGCCCGGCACGAAGCTCGCGAGCGCGCTGACCACCGCGCCAAAACGCACGACGCCCCCGGGCTGATCGCGCAGGGCATCGACTTCCTGCACGGCCCGGGAAGACTCGGACAGCATCAGCCTCGCATGAGGCTCCAGCCGCCGGCCGAAGTCCGTCAGCGCCACGCCGTACTGGTGCCGCTCGAACAAGGCCACGCCCAATTGTTCCTCCAGCCGCCGAATGATCCGGCTGAGCGCCGGCTGCGTGATGTGCAGGCTCTCCGCCGCCTTGCTCAGGGAGCCCGCATCGATCACCGCCTGAAACGCATGAAGCTCGCGCAGATTCAACAGCATGGAGGGCATGGCCGCGGCCTTGGAGGAAGGGGATCGGATCTTAGTCTGCTCCGGTTCTTGAGCATTCCGATTCGGTATGCCTCAGGGCCCACATGGCATGTCCGGCGCGATGGGGCGTCCCTAGACTGCGCCACACCACAACGTTGCCCCACCAGGAGACACACATGCCCCTCTTCAGACAACTCGGCGCGGCCCTCGTCGCGTCGCTGGCGATCACCGCCCTGGCCGCGGACCCCTACCCCACCAAGCCCATCAAATGGGTGGTGGGCTATGCGGCGGGCGGCGGAACCGACGCCTTGGCCCGCACGGTCGGCGCGCAACTGGCGATCCAGATGGAGCAGCCGGTGCTGATCGAAAACCGCCCGGGTGGCGCCACGGTCATTGCCGCCGATGCCACCGCGAAGGCCGCAGGCGATGGCTACACCATGATGAGCGTCGATGGTGGCACCCTGGTCTACAACACGGCCTTGTTCAAAAAACTCAGCTACCAACCGTCCAAGGACTTTGCTCCCGTGGCCCTGCTGGGGCGCTTCCCGTTGTTGCTGGCCGTCAACGCCATGTCCAACCTCACCGATGCGCGCCAGCTCATCGAAGAGATCAAGCGCAACCCCGGCAAGCTCAGCTACGGATCGCCCGGCGTGGGCGGGCCTCACCACCTCGCCATGGAAATGCTCAAGGACCGCAACAAGCTCGACGTGGTCCACACCCCCTACCGTGGCGCCGCGCCCGCCCTTCAGGACCTGCTGGGCGGCCAGATCCCGCTGATCGTGGTGGACACCGTCGCGGCCATGCCCATGATCAAGGCCGGCAAGATCAAGCCCCTCGCCACCTTCGGCAAGGCCCGCCTCGCCTCGCTGCCCAGCGTGCCGTCGCTCATCGAACTGGGCTACGCCGACATTGAAATGCTGCCCTGGCAAGGCATCGTCGTTCCCGCCGCCACGCCCAAGGACGTGATCGCCAAACTCAGCGCGGAGCTGCAGAAGGCGGTGGCCCATCCGTCGGTCAACAGCCGCCTGCTGGAGCTCGGCTTGATTCCGACGCCCACCGACACCGCCGCCATGGCACTGCAATGGAAACAGGATGCGGACTACTGGCCCAAGCTGATTCAGCAAAAGGGCATCTCCGCCGAGTGACACCAGGGCCCGCGAAGTGCGGCGCTCCTGCGCACCGCTCGCTCCCACGATGAAAGATTGACATGCTGAACAACGACGAACTCGCCGTCTTGCTGAAGGAACGGAAACAACTGCGCGAACAGGTCTCGCCCGAGGAATGGGCTGCCCGGGTGGAGCTGGCCGCCTGCTACCGGCTCATCGCCCATTTCCGCATGACCGACTGGATCTACAACCACATCTCCGCGCGGGTTCCAGGGTCGCACGAGCACTACCTCATCAACCCCTTCGGCCTGCTCTACGAAGAGGTGTCCGCCTCCAACCTGGTCAAGGTGGATGTGCACGGCAACCTGGCCGAGGACGTGCAGCTGGACGTGAACCCGGCGGCCTTCGTCATTCACGGCGCCATCCACAGCGCGCGCCCGGATGTGGGTTGTGTCCTGCACACGCACACCGCAGCCGGCGTGGCGGTGGCGGCACAGCAGGATGGCCTGCTGCCCATCTCGCAACACGCCATGCGCGTGTACGGGCAGCTCTGTTATCACGACTTCGAAGGCATCGCGCTGAACAACGACGAGCAGCAGCGATTGATTGCCGACGTGGGCGACAGAAACGTCCTGATCCTGCGCAACCACGGGCTGCTCACCATGGGGCGCACCGTGCCGGAGGCGTTCGAGCTGATGTTCTACCTGGAGCGCGCCTGCCAGATTCAGATCGCCGCCACCTCGGGCACCCAGAAACTCATCTACCCCGCTGAAGACGTGTGCCGACACGCCATCGCGCAATTCGATGGCTCACCGTCCTACATCCAGGGACGTGATTGGCAAGCCTTGCTGCGCCTGCTCGACCGAACCGACCCTTCCTACAAGGAGTGAGGTGGGCGGCGGCCGCCTCGTGCGCTACTTGCCCTTGCGCGCCTTCGCCACGCCCACGCCGCGGACGGGCTTTTTCACGGCAGGCTTGTTCACCGAAGGCAAAGGGGATCCCCTGCCTGCGGGTGTCTGGGGCGACATGCCCGCGGCCAGCAGCGCCATGTGCTGGACCGCTTCCATCTGCCGCTGCGGGGAGCACTGCGCCAGGCTGCCCAGCACGGCGCTCTGGATGGGGTCGAGGGTCAGCTTCGACGACATGCGCTCGCCCGTGAGGACATAGAACACATCCAGACCGTGCGGTGCGGCAAGCGCCAGAAATTCGGAACTCACTGCGGCAATGCCGCGCTCCCAATCTTGATAGGTCCGCAGCTTGAACTCGGCAAGCGCTGCCATTTGCACTTGGCTCAGATCAAGCCTCTCCCGCTCTTCACGCAGTCGGGCGCCGATAGACGAACGGATATCTGTTACCATAAAGTTTTACTGACAGAATTCCGTTATAAAATTCGGTTGATGTGTATTTTCCCGTTACTCAATGCTAACTGAGTGATGTGGTCACGCTCTGGTGAAACATGGTCAAAACCACCTTGCCCGCACGACGCAAACGAGCACCCAACGGCGCGATCAGCGAGCGCCCCATCGCACTGCGCTTGCTCCCAGACGAACTCGAACGCGTGAAAGAAAGGGCCGACAGGGAACAGCGCTCCATGGCCAGCGTGTGCCGCCTCGCGGTGCTGCGCGATCTGGGCCTGATGAAGAAGGACAAGCCGTGAAATTCCCCTGCCCCATTGCAATGCCCTGATCGGGCCACCGCAGCCGCGCGGCGCTACAACTCTCTGTCGCCATCCATCTTTTGAAGCGCGGCAGGCGGCACGCCCGTGTTGAATGTCAGGAGCTGGAGGTGCTGGCGCAGCTCATGCCACCCGGTCTTGACCTGTCCTCCGAACCGCTCCTCCGCGACCACGTGGCAGCGCCCCTTGTGGGCGTGCAGCACCTCGGAGGTGTCATCGTCACCGGTCATCTTGCGAAAGACCACAGCACCCGCGTCGGCGTCGTCGATCCAGCTCCCGCAAACGTCGCAGCAGATAACGGGCACGCTCCGGTGACCCTTGCTCATGACCTTGATCATCGCCCCTCCTGTTACAGGGTGAGTGAATGTCTCCGTCCATCCATCTTTGCATGCCTGCCCATCTCTGAGGATGGGTACAAATCCCGACCTCAGACCTGCGACTCGGGTAAGCGCTTGGTCAGATTGCGATGGCGCAGCGTGGAGGGCGCGATCCAACCCACCAACAAAAAAGCCCGGCAGGAGCCGGGCTTTTTGGGGAAATCATCTGGGGTGGCTGATGGGACTCGAACCCACGACAACAGGAATCACAATCCTGGACTCTACCAACTGAGCTACAGCCACCGCAAGCTAAGCATTATAGCCCGAACCGAAGCCCTCTCATCGGGCCGGTGCCGGCGTGGTGGCCGGCTCGGGCACCAGGATGCGGGCCTTGAAGCGTTCCTTGAGGCCTTCGACGTAGGCTTCGTTTTCGGCCGAGGCCCACCACTGGTTGTATTGCTGCACTTCCTGGGCCAGGGCTTGCGCCTCGCGCACGTCGCGCGGCAGCACCTTCTCCACCTTCACGATGGCGTAGCCCTGGTCGGCCAGGTTCACGCCCGTCCAGGCGGGCAAGGTCTTCGGGTCCACGCTCAGGGCGGCGGTCAGCACTTGCTGCGCGAGGCCTTGCGGGTTCTCGCGAGAGACCACCACGGCATTGCCCAGGCCCTTGGCATCGCCGCCCGCCTTCCAGGCCTGCAGCTGCTTCTCGCCTTCGGCGCGCGCCAGTTCGGCCGTGCGCTGAGCAACCAGGCGCGCACGCACCTGCTCGCGCACCTCCGCCAGGGGCTGGGTGTGGGCGGGCGAGTGCTTCACGACGCGCGCCGAGACCAGTTGGCCCGAACCCGTGTCGATCGCTTCGGTGTTGCGCTTCTTGTCGATCGACTCGGTGTCGAACAGCGCGCCGAGCAGGCGCTCGCTGGCCAGCGCGCCGGTGGCACCGGGTTGCGGCTGGCGTTGCACCGTGGCCTTGCGGACCTGCAGCTTCAGGCGATCGGCCGCGGGTTGCAGGGAATCGGCCTGTTCGTAGACGAGGTTGCTGAAGGTGTCGGCGGCTTCGGCGTACTGCTTCTGGGCCTGTTGCTTCCTCAACTCGGCCTCGATCTCGGGGCGCATGGATTCGAAGCTGCGCACCGGCGGCGCCTTGATGTCGGTGAGCTGGATGATGTGGAAACCGAAGTCGGTTTCCACCACATCGGAGATCGCGCCCTTGGCCAGCGAGAACACCGCGTCCTCGAAAGGCTTGACCATGGCACCACGGCCGAAGTAGTCGAGGTCACCGCCCTTGGCGGCCGAGCCCGGGTCTTGCGACTGGGCCTTGGCGAGCGTCGGCGAAGCTCGCGGGCTTGGCGCGCACCTGCGCGAGCAGTTCTTCGGCGCGCTTGCGCACGGCGTCCTTGTCGGCGGCGGGCGCGCCGGCCGGCACGGTCAGCAGGATGTGGCGCGCGCGGCGCTCCTCGGCGCCGGAGAGGCGCGAGGCGTTCTGTTCGTAATAAGTCTTCACGTCGGCTTCGTTGAAGGTCACGCTGTTCTGCAGCGCCGCCGCGTCGAGCACGAGGTATTCGATCTCGGCCTGCTCGGGCGCCTGGAACGATGCCTGGTTCGCGCTGTAGAAGGCTTCGATGTCGGCATCGGTCGGCTTGACCTGCGAAGCGAAGTCGCTGGCGGCGAAGCGCGCCACGCGCACTTCACGGCGTTCGAAGAAGGCGTTGAGCGAGACGTTCGCCAGCGCGGTGGGCGCGAAGCTCGAACCGAGGATGCCTTGCGACACCTGGCGCTGCGAGAGGTCGGCGCGCACGCGCGCTTCGAACATCTCGGGCGTCAAGCCCTGGCGGGCAACGAGCTGGCGGTAGGCCTCCACGTCGAGCGCGCCATCGGGCTTGCGCAGCGCGGCGATGGCTTCGTTCTGCTGCAGGTCGCGCGCCAGGCGCGCGTCGCTGGTGTACAGGTTGAGCTTGGTCGCGGCGGCGGCCAGCAGGCGCTGGCGCACCAGGCGCTCCAGCGTCGCGTAGCGCGCGCCATCGCTGTCGAGCAGGCGCGAGTCGAGCGAGGGCATCGCTTCGCGCAGGCGCTGAGACTCCTGCTGGTGCGCCTGGTCCCACTCGGCCTTGGTGATGTCTTTTCCATCGACGACGGCCACTGGTGCGCCGCTCTCGTTGAAGCGTGTGTAGCCTTCGATGCCGAACAGCACGAACGAGGGAATGATCAGGATCATCAGGAAGCCCATGAGGTACTTCTTGTGATTGCGGATGGAATCGAACATGCCTTGAATCCTGCTACGTGGTGCTGCCGTTTCCGACAACAAAAAAGGCGAACCCTGGTTCGCCTTTTCGATGGTGGTGGGTGCTGACGGGGTCGAACCGCCGACCTACGCCTTGTAAGGGCGCCGCTCTACCGACTGAGCTAAGCACCCCACCGGAAATCCGGTGAGCGCTTCAGTTCAGCGCATCCTTGAGTGCCTTGCCCGGGCGGAACTTCGGCACTTTGGCGGCCTTGATTTTAATCTCAGCGCCGGTGCGGGGGTTGCGGCCCTTGCGAGCGGGGCGTTTGGTCACGGCGAAAGAGCCAAAACCGACGAGCGACACAGTGCCACCCTTCTTGAGCGTGGTGCGGATCGCGGTGATGGTGGAATCCAGTGCACGCGTTGCAGCCGCCTTGGAGATGTCGGCGTGCTTGGCAATGTGTTCGACGAGTTCTGTTTTGTTCACAAATAGCCCCTCTTGAAGGTGAAATGAATGTTCCGTAAGGACAGGTTTTTTCCGAAGACGGCGCGGGCCGCGGGCAAAAAACCCCAATCGCTCTAGACCGCAGGACGATGCCAACACCGTGGCAAACGCTGGGTGATTAGACCCACTGGGCACAACCCCTGTCAATACTGAGGAGCCTGGGCCCGGTGCCTGTCGGCGCAAGAGGCGAGATTCTAGACGCTTTCATCCACCGGATGTCGCGCGCAACAATCTGTCGCAACTCCACCCATCCTTCACGAGGCCGCAAGCACCCCGGCAATGGCCTGGCCCACGTCGCGCGTGCCGGCCTGGCCCCCCAGGTCGGCGGTGCGCGGGGCACCGCTGCCGGGCTGCAGCACGGCCTCGATGGCCTGCATGATCGCGTCGTGTGCACCACGATGGCCCAGGAAGTCGAGCATCATTGCACCGCACCAAATCTGACCAATCGGGTTCGCGATCCCCTTGCCCGCGATGTCGGGCGCCGAGCCGTGCACCGGCTCGAACAGCGAGGGATGCTGGCGCGTGGGGTTGAGGTTGGCGCTGGGCGCGATGCCGATGGTGCCGGTGCAGGCCGGCCCGAGGTCGCTCAGGATGTCACCGAACAGGTTGCTGCCGACCACCACGTCGAAGAAGTCCGGGCGTTGCACGAAGTGCGCGGTGAGGATGTCGATGTGGAACTTGTCGACCTTCACGTCCGGGTATTCCTTGGCCATCTCGACCACGCGCTCGTCCCAGTAGGGCATGGTGATGGCGATGCCGTTGGACTTGGTGGCGCTGGTCAGGTGCTTCTTGGGGCGCGAGCGCGCGACCTCGAAGGCGTGGCGCAGCACGCGGTCCACGCCGATGCGCGACATCACGGTTTCCTGTACCACGATCTCGCGCTCGGTGCCGGGGAACATGCGCCCGCCGATGCTGGAATATTCACCTTCGGTGTTCTCGCGCACGATCACCATGTCGATCTCGCCGGGCGCGCGCGGGCTGCCGTCGCGCCGCACCACGGGCGCGGTGACGCCGGGCATGAGTCTTGCCGGACGGATGTTGACGTACTGGTCGAACTCGCGGCGGAACATCAGCAGCGAGCCCCAGAGCGACACGTGGTCGGGCACCTTGTCGGGCCAGCCCACCGCACCAAAGTAGATCGCGTCGTGGCCGCCGATCTGGTCCTTCCAGTTGTCGGGCAGCATCTTGCCGTGGCGCTCGTAATAGTCGCAGCTGGAAAAATCGAAGTGGTCGAACTGCAGGTCGATGCCGAACTTCGAGGCCGCGGCCTCCAGCACGCGGATGCCTTCGGGCATGACTTCGGTGCCGATGCCGTCCCCGGCGATGACGGCGATGCGGTGTTTGCTCATGGTTGCTCCTCGAAAGGGGATTGAAAAAAGGACAGGGCTTCGGCGATAAGGCGCTCGGGCGCCTCTTCCGCGATGTAGTCGCGACACGGCAGGGCGTGGCCCGAGACCTTGGCCGCGCGCTCGCGCCACAGCGCCAGCACATCGAAACAGCGCGCCACCGTGCCGTGTTCGCCCCACAGCACGCGCAGCGGCTGCAGGAGCCGGCGGCGGGCCGCCACATCGGCGCGGTCGTGATCGAGGTCGATGGTGGCGCTGGCGCGGTAGTCCTCGCAGACCGCCTCGGCGGTGCCGGGCAGCGCGGCGCAGCGCTCGTACTCGGCCAGCGCGGCCGGGTCGAACGGCGCCAGGCCCGCGTGGCGGCTGCCCATGACGCTGCGCACATAGCGCGCCGGGTCGGCGCTGATGAGAGCCTCGGGCAGCGGCGGCGGCTGGATCAGGAAGAACCAGTGCCAGTAGGCACGCGCGAAGGCTTCGCCGGTCTGCTCGTACATGGCCAGGGTGGGCGCGATGTCCAGCAGCAGCAGGCGCCGCACCGCCTCGGGGTGGTCGGCGGCCAGGCGGTGCGCCACGCGCGCGCCCCGGTCGTGCGCCAGCACGTCGAAGCGCTCGAAACCGTGGTGCGCCATGGCGGCGATGGCGTCGAACGCCATCTCGCGCTTGCTGTGGGCGAGGTGCCCCGCGTCGGCGGCGGGCCGCGCGGAATCGCCGTAGCCGCGCAGGTCCATCAGCACCAAGGTGAAGTGCCGGGCCAGGGTGGGCGCCACGCGGTGCCACATGGCGATGCTCTGCGGGTGGCCGTGCAACAGCAGCAAGGGCGGCCCTTCCCCGCCGATGCGGCTGTGCACGGCGACGCCATCGCGGTGCACGGTGTGGGGGAGGAATCCGTTCAACATGGGCGCCAGCATAGCCCGCATTGCGGCAATAATCCGGCAATTGATTCATTCCCAAAAGGAAACAATTGGACCGCCCCGATCTGGAACTCGTGCTCGCCGTCCGCCAGCATGGCAGCCTGGTGATGGCCGCGCGCGCGCTGCGCGTGGCGCCTTCGGTGGTCACCAAGCGCCTGGCCGCTCTCGAAGCCCGCCTGGGCCTGCGGCTGTTCCAGCGCACCACGCGGCGCGTGAGCCCCACCGCCGAAGGCGACACGCTGTGCGAGCGCGCGGTGCAGCTGCTGCGCGCCTTCGACGAGGTGGAGGCCGAGTTGCGCGAGCGCCAGGCCGAGCCCGCCGGCCCGATCCGGCTCGCGGCCACCTTCGGCTTCGGCCGACTCTGGCTCGGGCCCGCGCTGGCCGAGTTCCAGGCGCGCCATGCCGGCATTCAGGTGCAGCTGCAGCTGACCGAGCAGTTGCCCGATCTCGCAGTGGAAGGCTTCGACGGCGCCATCTGGCTGTGGAACGCCCCCACCGAGCGCGCGGCTGAATGGGTGTCGCGCCGCCTGGCGGCCAACCAGCGCGTGCTGGTGGCCTCGCCCGCCTACCTCGAGCGCCACGGTGCGCCCCGCAGCCTGCAAGAACTGCAACAACACGCCTGCCTGGTGGTGCGCGAGAACGGCGGCGGACCGGGCCAGCGCTTCGACCACTGGCGCCTGCAGCGCGCGTCGGACGCACAGGTGCAGCACGTGCCGGTGAGCGGCCCGCTGTCGAGCAACTCGGGTGAGCTGGTGCGCGACTGGTGCCTGGCGGGCCACGGCCTCATGTTGCGCAGCCTGTGGGACATCGCGCCGCAGATCGCCAGCGGTGAGCTGGTGCGCGTGCTGCCCAGTTACGCCATGCCCGACGCCGACATCCACTGGCTGGCGCCGTACCGGCCGCAGACGCCGCGCCGCATCCGCCTGCTGGTGGACTTTCTGGTGGAGAGCTTCCGCAAGGAGCCCTGGAAAAAACGCCTCAGCGCGACGAAGAGCGCACCACCAGCGCCACGCCAAAAGCGGTGAGCGCGGTGCCGGCCAGGGTGACTGCCGTGATGGGTTCGGCGAACAGCAGCCAGGCGATGAGCGCGGTGCACGGCGGCACCAGGTACATCAGGCTGGTGACCGAGGCCGCCGCGCCGCGCTGGATCAGCAGGTAGAGCAGCGAGCTGCCGCCCAGCGTGAGGCCCAGCACCGACCAGGCCATGGCGCCGATGAGTTCGCCGTTCCAGTCCATCAGCTCGGCTTCCAGCAGCGTGAGCGGCAGGGTCACCAGCAGCGCCGCGAGCAGCTGCACCGCGTTGGCGGTGCGCACATCGCAGGCGGCCACGAAGCGCTTCTGGTACAGCGTGCCCACGGTGATGGCGATCAGGGCCATCACGGCGAACGAGAGGTTGAGCCAGTTGGCCTGATCGCCCGGCCCGCCCGCGCCGAACTTGCGCGAGACCACCAGCACCAGGCCGGCGAAGCCCAGCACCAGGCCCAGCCACTGGCGTTTGGACACCTTGGAGCCGGTGCCCGAGAGCCAGATGGCGGTGAGCACCGGCTGCAGGCCGACGATGAGCGAGGACAGGCCCGAGCCCATGCCGGCCTTGACCGCCGCCCACACGCCGCCGAGGTAGCCCGCGTGCATGAGCACACCGGTGACCGCGAGGTGGAACCACTGGGTGCGGTTGCTCGGCCACTTCACACCGGCCAGGAAGATCCAGGGCAGGAAACACGCGATGGACAGCGCGTAACGCACGGCGAGGAACTTCATCGGCGGCGCGTGCGGCATGCCGTAGCGCGCCACGATGAAGCCCGTGCTCCAGATCAGCACGAACACCCAGGGCATGGCGCGCAGCCATGCGTTGTCTTGCGCCGGAGAATTCATGGCGGCGCCTCAGCGCGACTTGGCGCGGATCTCGGGGATGGCCTTCTGCAGGTAATACACCATGGACCAGATGGTCAGCACAGCGGATATCCAGATCAGCCAGGTGCCCCACAGCTGCGTGTCGATCATGCCGAACAGCGTGCCGTGGAACAGCAGGAAGGGAATCGCCACCATCTGCACGGTGGTCTTGACCTTGCCGATCATGTGCACGGCCACGCTCTTGGTCGCGCCGATGATGGCCATCCACTCGCGCAGCGACGAAATGGCGATCTCGCGGCCGATGATGATGAGGGCCACGAACACGTCGGCGCGGTCCAGGTGCACCAGCACCAGCAGGCTGGCGCACACCAGGAACTTGTCGGCCACCGGGTCGAGGAAGGCGCCGAAGGCCGAGGTCTGGTTGAGTTTGCGGGCCAGGTAACCGTCGGCCCAGTCGGTCAGCGCGAACACGATGAACAGCACCGTGGCGATCAGGTTCTGCTGGGCCGGGCTGAGGTTCTCCAGATAGAGACCCCCACGATCAGCGGGATGGCGACGATGCGGGCCCAGGTGAGCAGGGTGGGGAGGTTGAAGAACATGGGCCGATTATGCGTTGGCAACCCGGAAACCGCAGCAGGCGGGCTCTTCAGTGCAAGGCGCGGTAGATCGCGTCCGCCAGCTCGGGGGAGATGCCTTCCACCGTGCTCAGGTCTTCCACGCTGGCCGAGGCCACGCCGCGCACCCCGCCGAAGCGCTGCAGCAGGCGCGCGCGCTTCTTGGGGCCGACGCCGGGAATGTCCTCCAGCCTGCTGCCGCCGGTGCGCACCTTGGCACGCTGGGCGCGCATGCCGGTGATGGCGAAGCGGTGGGCCTCGTCGCGGATCTGCGCCACCAGCATGAGCGCGGCGGAGTCGTGGCCGAGGTAGACCTTCTCGCGGCCGTCGACGAACACCAGTTCCTCCAGGCCGACCTTGCGGCCCTCGCCCTTTTCCACG
Organism: Hydrogenophaga sp. UC242_50; assembly: GCF_042697355.1. Lineage (NCBI taxonomy): Bacteria > Pseudomonadati > Pseudomonadota > Betaproteobacteria > Burkholderiales > Comamonadaceae > Hydrogenophaga > Hydrogenophaga sp. UC242_50. Next base: position 2,755,909 of record NZ_CP170553.1, on the reverse strand, counting down.
CCGACGATGAGCGACAGGTCCAGGCCGAGCTGCTCGAAGACCTCGCGCGCCATGCTGACCTGGCCCTTGCCGCCGTCGACCAGCACCAGGTCGGGCATGCGCGGGCCGGCCACGGACTCGACCGTGGGCTCGGTGCCAGCGCCTCGTCCGGCGCGTCGGCGGCCACCGCGGCCTCGGTGGGCGGGAGGGCGGGCGCGCCCTCTTCCGCCCGCAGGGCCTCGGCGATGCGGCCGTAGCGGCGCAGCAGCACCTGGCGCATGGCGGCGTAGTCGTCGCCCGGGGTGATGCCCTCGATCTTGTAGCGGCGGTACTGGCTGTTCTGCATCTTGTGGCCTTCGAACACCACGCAGGACGCCTGGGTGGATTCACCCGCGGTGTGCGAGATGTCGAAGCATTCGATGCGCAGCGTGTCGAGCTGGTCGTCGGGCAGGTTCAGCGCATCGGCCAGCGCGCGCGTGCGGGCCTGCTGGCTGCCTTCTTCGGCCAGCAGGCGCGCGAGCGCGATGTCGGCGTTCTTCTGCGCCATCTCCAGCCAGATGCGGCGGTGCTCGCGCGGGTGGTGCACGGCGTTCACCTTGGCGCCGATCTGCTCGGTCAGCGCGTCCAGCAGCGGCTTGCCCACCGCGTGGCTGGTCACCAGCGTGTGCGGCATCGCCACGCCCAGGTAGTGCTGCGCGATGAAGGCCTCCAGCACCTGCACGGCCACGCGCTCGGCGGGGTCCGCCGGCTTGGGGGCTTCACCGCCCTCCTCGGCCAGCGCGTTGTCGATGGCGGTGGCGTCGTCCACGTGGGCGGGGAAATACGGCCGGTCGCCCAGGTGGCGGCCGCCGCGGATCATCGCGAGGTTCACGCAGGCCCGCCCGCCGTGCACCTTCACCGCGAGCACGTCCACGTCCTTGTCCGACACGGTGTCCATGGCCTGCTGGTGCAGCACGCGCGAGAGCGCGCTCATCTGGTTGCGGATCTCGGCGGCCTGTTCGAACTCCAGCTTCTCGGCGTGCGCGAGCATGCGCTGCTCCAGCGTGTCGAGCACGGCCTGGGTCTCGCCGCGCAGGAAGCGCTCGGCGTCGCGCACGTCCTGCGCATAGGCCTCGTGGTCGATCAGATCCACGCAGGGGCCGCTGCAGCGCTTGATCTGGTACAGCAGGCAGGGCCGCGTGCGGTTGGCGAACACCGTGTCCTCGCAGGTGCGCAGGCGGAACACCTTCTGCAGCAGGGTGATGGATTCCTTCACCGCCCAGGCGCTGGGGTACGGGCCGTAGTAGCTGTGGCGGCGGTCGACCACGCCCCGGTAGTACGCCATGCGCGGAAACGCGAGCGAGGGCGAGGGCAGGCGGGCCGAGGGCTTGAACACCTCGCGCGTGCCGGTGATCTTGAGGTAGGGGTAGCTCTTGTCGTCGCGGAACAGGATGTTGAACTTGGGGTTCAACGTCTTGATGAGGTTGTTTTCCAGCAGCAGCGCCTCGGCCTCGGAGCGCACCACGGTGGTCTCCATGCGCACGATCTTGCCGACCATGTGGCCGATGCGCGTGCCGTCGTGGTTCTTCTGGAAATAGCTCGACACGCGCTTCTTGAGGTTGCGCGCCTTGCCCACGTAGAGCAGCTGCCCCTGGGCGTCGAAGTAGCGGTACACGCCGGGCAGGCCCGGCAGTGCGGCCACCTCGCTGAGCAGTTGTTCGGAATGCGTGTCGGACATGGGCGCGTATTGTGGCCCGTCCCCGCCAGCCCCGCCGGCGTGCGGGCCTCAGCGCGAGCCGAGCGTCTTGCGGAAGAAGGCCAGGATGGCCTGCGCGGCCTTGTCGCGCGCGGCGCGGTCGCCCTGCACGTGGGCGCCAATGGCGCTGCACGACTGCCGCGTGAGCGCCTGCAAGGCCTCGCCGCTCACGCGCTGGCCGGTGTTGCGGTCGTAGGTGGCCAGCGTGTCGATGTCGAGCTCCAGCGGGCAGGTTTCCAGCGTGCGCTGCGCGCCGCGCACGTTGAGGCGGCGCGTGTCGTCCTGGTCGAACTTGTGCATCGCGCCTTCGAGGGTGACGAACTCCACCGGCGTGCCGGCCTTGCCGATGCGATCCGCGTAGTCGCGGCAGGCGCCGATGGTCGTGTAGTCGTCCGCATCGCCGTGCACCCACAGCATGGGCGCCTTGGTGGTGAACACGCCGGGCTTGACCATCAGGCGGAACGCGCCCACGCAGCCGCCCGAATACATCGGCACGTGGGCGGCGAAACGCAGGTTGTCGGGCAGCTTCTGCGCCGCCGCGATGCGCTCGACCGCCGTGCGCCAGGTGGTGATGCCCCCGCGTGAGAACCCCATGATGGCGATGCGCGCCGGGTCCACGCGCGGGTGGCTGCGCCACGAGTTTGAGCGCGGCGAAGGCGTCGGCGGTGTCGGCGGCGAAGGGCACTTGCGACTGGTCCTCCGCCGTGCTCTTGACGCCCCGAGGCCCGAAGGAATCCACCGCCAGCACGGCGATGCCCGCGGCGTTGAACTGCCTGGGCCAGAAGTCGAGCATGGCGTCGTAGAGGCCGCCCGAGCCGTGGATCAGGATCACGGCGGGCCCGCGTTCCGTGCCGGCGGGCAGGAACCAGTGCCCCACCGGCTGCGCCGGCTCGCCCTGCCCCGGCCCCTTGAGCAGGTCCGGCAGGCTGCGCGGGGTGCTGCTGGCGAAGGCATAGCGGCCGGTGGGAGGGCCGGCGCTCATGTCGGCGATGAGGTCCTGCGCGGCCAGCAGGGGAGACAGGAGCACCAGGGGCAGTGCGGCCAGCCAGGGGGTGAAGCGTCGCAAGGCCATGGTGCGGGTCTCCGCGCCTTCAGCGACCCAGCGGGCCCGGCCTGCAGCGCCCGCAAACTGTAGCCCGGCCAGCGGGCGCCGCCAAGCCCCGACAATGGCGCCCATGCGCTGGGACATTTTCTGCAGGGTGATCGACAACTTCGGCGACGTGGGCGTCTGCTGGCGGCTCTCGGCCGAGCTGGCCCGCCGGGGCGAACAGGTGCGCCTGTGGCTGGACGACCCGCAGGCCCTGACCTGGATGGCGCCCGGCGCGCAGCAAGGCGGCGTGCCGAACATCGAGGTGCGGACCTGGACCTCGCCCCTGCCCGCCGGCCAGGCCGACCCGCAGCCGCCGGCCGACGTGTGGATCGAGGCCTTCGGCTGCGAACCGCCGGCCGAGTGCATCAAGGCCCTGGCCGCCCGCGTGGCCACCGGCGCGCGCGCGCCGGTGTGGATCAACCTGGAGTACCTCAGCGCCGAGCCCTACGTGGAGCGCTCGCACCGCCTGCCCTCGCCGGTCATGAGCGGGCCGGCGCGCGGGCTCGGCAAATGGTTCTTCTATCCGGGCTTCACCGCGCGCACGGGCGGCCTGCTGCGCGAACCCGATCTGCTGGCGCGCCAGGCCGCGTTCGACGCCGAGGCCTGGCTGGCCGATCTGCGGCTGCCGGTGCGCCCCGCGGCCCGCCGGGTCAGCCTGTTCTGTTACGAACCCGCCGCCCTGCCCGCCGTGCTGCGGCAGGCGGGGCAGGACGCGGCGCCCAGCGACTGGCTGGTCACACCGGGGCGGGCCTGGCAGGCCGTGCAGCAAACACCCCCGCCCGGCCGGGGCTGCCGGCTGCACGCCCTGCCCCTGCTGAGCCAGCGCGATTTCGACCACCTGCTCTGGGCTTGCGACCTCAACTTCGTGCGTGGCGAGGATTCGCTGGCCCGCGCCCTCTGGGCCGGCCGCCCCTTTGTCTGGCACATCTACCCCCAGCACGACGGCGCGCACCACGCCAAGCTGGAGGCGTTTCTGGACTGGCTGCAGGCACCGCCCTCGCTGCGCGCCTTCCACCTGGCGTGGAACGGCATCGGCCCGCAGGCGGCCGTCTGGCCGGATGCCGGCACCCTGGCCGACTGGCACGGCTGCGCCCGGGCGGCGCGCGAACGCCTGCTGGCCCAGGCCGACCTGTGCAGCCAGCTGGTCCGTTTCGCACTGGAAAAGCGATAAAATTCGAGGCTTTGCGGAAAACCGGGCCGGATTCGATCCCACGCACCATTCCGCGCCCAACCGTTGGAATCCCTATGAAAATCGCTCAAGAACTCCGCGCCGGCAACGTCATCATGCACGGCAAGGACCCGATGATCGTCCTCAAGACGGAATACAGCCGTGGCGGCCGTGGCGCCGCCACCGTGCGTCTGAAGCTCAAGGCCCTGTTGAACAACATGCGCACCGAAGTCGTCTGCAAGGCCGACGACAAGATGGACCAGATCATCCTGGACAAGAAGGAGTGCACCTACTCCTACTTCGCCGACCCGATGTACGTCTGCATGGACGCCGAGTACAACCAGTACGAAGTGGAAGCCGAGAACATGGGCGACGCCCTGAACTACCTCGAAGACGGCATGACCGTCGAAGTGGTGTTCTACGACGGCAAGGCCATCTCGGTCGAACTGCCCACCAGCGTCGAGCGCGAAATCACCTGGACCGAGCCGGCCGTCAAGGGCGACACCTCGGGCAAGGTGCTCAAGCCGGCCAAGATCGCCACCGGTTTCGAAATCTCCGTGCCGCTGTTCGTGGCCCAGGGCGACCGCATCGAAATCGACACGCGCACCGGCGAATACCGCAAGCGCGTCTGAGCGTTACACGCCCACGACCCACCCTCGAAGAGGCTCCTGCGGGAGCCTTTTCACTTTCCGGCCTCCGCACGCTGCCCCCTCCCTCCGCATGGACCTGATCGCCCGCATCGCCGACGTCATCATCCCGGTGTTCCTGATCGTGGCGATCGGCTTCGCTTACGCGCGCCGGCAGGCGCCCGACATGGGCACCTTCAACCGCATCGCGCTCGACGTGCTCGCGCCCATGCTGGTGTACTCGGCGCTCGCGTCGCGCGACTTCGTCATCGCCGAGCACCTGGTCCTGCTCGTGGGGGGCGCGGTGATCATCCTGGGCGGCGGCCTGCTGGCCTGGGCCCTGTCTCGGGCCTCGGGCGCGCAGCCGCGCACCCTGGTGCCGGTGGTGATGTTCAACAACTGCGGCAACATGGGCCTGCCCCTGGCGCTGCTGGCCTTCGGCCCGGCCCACTTCGGCGCGGCCGTGGCGCTGTTCTCGGTCAGCAACCTGCTGCACTTCTCGCTCGGCGCGCGCATCACCAGCCGCATGGCGCGCACGCGCGACCTGCTCACCAGCCCGCTGATGATCGGCACGGCGCTCGGCTTCGCGAGCGCCCTGACCGATGTGCGCCCGCCCGACGTGGTGCTCTCCGGCCTGAAGCTGCTGGGCGACGCGCTGCTGCCCATGATGCTGTTCTCCCTGGGCGTGCGCCTGACCGCGCTGACCCGCGAGGGCCTGGCGATCGGCCTGCTCGGCGCGCTGGCCCGCCCGCTCATCGGCCTGGCCATCGCCCTGCCGCTGGCCTGGGCGCTCGACCTGGAAGGTGCGGCGCGTCGCCAGCTGCTGCTGTTCGCCGCCTTGCCTCCCGCCGTGATGCAGTTCATGCTGGCCGACCGTTACCACCAGGAGCCCGACAAGGTCGGTGCCATGATCATGCTGGGCAACGCGCTGGCCGTGGTCTTCGTGCCGCTGGCCCTGGCGCTCGCCCTGTGAGCGGCATCATCCGAATCACACGACAAACGAAGGAATCCCACCATGGCAGCCCCCCAAGACCTCAATGAACGCCGCCTGGCCGATGCCTGGGCCGAACTCCAGACCCACGCCAACGAAGGACTGCCCCTGCAGGCCGACGCCTACCGCCTGGCGTTCGCCGACCCCGAATTCCTGCTGCGGCGCGAGACGCGCGGCATCCGCCTGCAACTCGAGATGCTCAAGCCCGACCTCGCTCAGCGCGAAGCGGGCATCGAGAACACCATCGTCGTGTATGGCAGCGCGCGCTTTCGCGAAGCCAGCGAGGCGCAGGAGCAGCTGGTGCGCGCCGAGCGCAGCGGCGACGCGCGCGAGATCGCGCGCGCGCAGGCCATGGTGCGCAACGCGCACTACTACGACAAGGCGCGCGAGTTCGCGCGCATCGTGGCCCGCTACAGCTCGAGATGCGCGAAGGCCGAGCAGCTTTTCATCTGCACCGGTGGTGGCCCCGGCATCATGGAAGCGGCCAACCGCGGCGCGCACGATGAAGGCGCGCCCACCGTGGGCCTGAACATCGCGCTGCCGCACGAACAGGCCGCCAACCCCTACGTTTCACCCGAGCTGAGCTTCAAGTTCCATTACTTCGCGCTGCGCAAGATGCACTTCATGATGCGCGCCAAGGCCCTGCTGGCCTTCCCCGGTGGCTTCGGCACGCTCGACGAGCTGTTCGAGGTGATCACGCTGGTGCAATGCAAGAAGTCCAAGCCGGTGCCGATCCTGCTGTTCGGATCGGACTACTGGAAGCGGCTGATCAACCTCGACGTGCTGGTCGAGGAAGGCACGATCTCGCCCGAGGACCTGAACCTGTTCAAGTACGTGGACGATCCGCAGACGGCGTGGGAGCACATCCTGCGCTTCTACGACTTGAAAGCCTGACTCACGGCGCGCGAGGCGCGTCTGCCAGAAACGCCGAGGAACCGGCTTCGCCGGGCCTCAGGCGTTGTCCCCTTTCAGGGGGAAGCCGCGTCAGCGGCGCAGGGGGTTACTCCGGCCCCCAGCCTCCGCCCAGGGCCTTGTACAGGTTCACCTGGTTCTGCTGTTGTGCCAGGCGCGTCTGCGCCAGCGCCTGCTGGGTGGCGAACAGCGAGCGCTGTGCGTCCAGCACGTCCAGGAAGCTCGCCACGCCATTGCGGTAGCGCAGCTCGGCCAGGCGGAAACGTTCGGCTTCGGCCGTGGCCTGCACCTGCTGCGCGCTGAGCTGGTCGCCCAGCGTCGCACTGCCAGCCAGCGCATCGGCCACTTCGCGGAACGCGGTCTGGATCGCCTTTTCGTACTGGGCCACCGCGATGTCGCGCCCGGCGTTGGACGAGTCCAGATTGGCGCGGTTGCGCCCCGCATCGAAGATCGGCAGCAAGGCCTGCGGCGCCATCGTGAAGCCCCAGGAGCCGTCTTTGAACAGGCCCGAGAGGCTGCTGCTGGCCGTGCCCGCCGTCGCGGTGAGCGAGATGCGCGGGAAGAACGCGGCGCGCGCGGCGCCGATGTTGGCGTTGGCGGCGATCAGCTGCTGCTCGGCCTGGCGGATGTCCGGGCGGCGCGTGAGCAGGTCCGACGGCAGGCCGGCCGGCACGTCGCGCAGCATGGACGCGGCAGGCACGGGCGCGGTCGGCACGACCACCTCGTTGGCATTGGCGCTCTGCGCGGGCACGGTCGGCGGCACGGGCAGCAGCTCGGCCGGCGGCGCCTGGCCGACCAGCAGCGTGAGGGCGTTGATGTCCAGCGCGCGCAGGCGGCGCTGCTGCGCCAGCGCGGACTGGGCCGCGGCGGTCAGCGACTCGGCCTGGCGCAGGTCCAGCGCGGAGGTGGCGCCGTTGTCGAAGCGCAGCTTGCTCAGGCGCAACGAGTCCTCGCGCGTTGCGCACGGTGCGCTCGGTCAGCACCAGCAGCTCGTCGTTGGCCTGCAGGCTCAGCCAGGTGCTGGCGACAGCCGCCACCAGGCTGGTCTGCGCGGCGTGGCGCGCTTCCTGGCTCGCGAGGTACTGGGCCAGGGCCGCTTCCTTCAACGCACCAAGGCGGCCGAAGAAATCGATCTCCCAGCTGCTCAGGGCCAGGCCCACGCTGTAGACGCTGGTGATGCCACCATTGCCGTCGGGCTGGCGGTTGCCGGTGGCGGCCAGGCCGATGGTCGGGAACTGGTCGGCGCGGCGGATCTGGTACTGCGCGCGCACCTGCTCGATGTTGAGCGTCGCCACGCGCAGGTCGCGGTTGTTCTTCAGCGCCAGCGCGATCAGCTCGCGCAGCTTGGCGTCACCGATGAACTCGCGCCAGGCGACGTCAGCGCCCGACTTGGCATCGGTCGCCGCCGCGGGCTGCGGGCCAGGAAACTGCGAGGCCACCGGCGCCTCAGGCCGCTCGTACTTCGGAATGAACGAACAAGCCGACATCGCGGCAACGGCCAGCAGCGTCAAGCCGAGGCGCGACAAGCGCCGAGGCGAAACATCCAGGGCATCGGCGGAACTGGCTTCGCCAGGCCGCACGGTGCGCCCCCTGAAGGGGGTGCCGCCGAAGGCGGCGCGGGGGTGGGCATTCTTAAACATCGATTTGCACTCCTGGGCCATGGTGGGCGGCCGCTTGTTCGGCATCCCGCTGGTGCTGGCGTTCGCTGCCCTTGAACAGGGTGCGAACCACCACAAAGAAGATCGGCACGAAGATCACCGCCAGCACGGTGCCGGTGATCATGCCGCCGATCACGCCGGTGCCGATGGCGCGCTGGCTGGCCGAGCCGGCGCCCGAGGCGATCGCCAGCGGCAGCACACCGAGCGTGAAGGCCATCGAGGTCATGATGATGGGGCGGAACCGGATGTGGGCCGCTTCCAGCGCCGCCGCGATCACGCTCTTGCCCTGCGCCTGCAGGTCCTTGGCGAACTCGATGATCAGAATCGCGTTCTTCGCCGAGAGGCCGATGATGGTGATCAGCCCCACCTGAAAGTACACGTCGTTCGAGTAGTCGCGCATCAACGTCGCCAGCAGCACCCCGAGCACGCCCAGCGGCACCACCAGAATCACCGACAGCGGAATGGTCCAGCTCTCGTACAGCGCGGCCAGGCAGAGGAACACGGCCAGGATGGCGAAGGCGTACAGGATGACCGCCTGCGAGCCGGCGAGCTTTTCCTCGCGCGTCTGGCCGGTCCACTCGTAGCCGATGCCTTGCGGCAACTGGGCCGCGAGCTTCTCCATCTCGGCGATGGCCGCACCCGTGCTCATGCCGGGGGCGGCGCTGCCGCTGATGCGCACGGATGGGTAGCCGTTGTAGCGCACCGTCTGCATCGGGCCGGTGATCCATTTCGTGGTGGCGAAGGCCGACAGCGGCACCGCCTGGCCCTTGTTGTTCACCACGTTCAGGCGCAGCAGGTCTTCCGGTTGCATGCGGGCGGGCGCGTCGGCCTGCACCACCACGCGCTGCAGGCGGCCGGCGTTGGGGAAGTCGTTGACGTAGCTCGAACCGAGCGAGGTGCCGATGGCGGCATTGATCACGTCGAAGCCCACGCCCAGGGCGTTGGCCTTGTCGCGGTCGATGTCGATCTGCAGCTGCGGCGCGTCTTCCAGGCCGTCCGGGCGCACCTGGGTGATCACCTTGCTCTGCGAGGCCATGCCCAGCAGCTGGTTGCGCGCGCTCATCAGCGCGTCGCGGCCCAGACCGCCCCGGTCCTGCAGACGGAAGCTGAAGCCGGACGAGGCCCCCAGTTCGGGAATGGGTGGCGGGCTCAGCGGGTAGATGAACGCGTCGCGGATGCTCGAGAGCGCGCCGAAGGCCCGCCCGGCCACCGCCTCGGCCGAACTGCCGGGCGCGGTGCGCTCGGCCCAGTCCTTGAGCGTCACGAAGGCCAGCGCCGCGTTCTGCCCCTGACCGGAGAAGCTGAAGCCCAGCACGCCGACCATGCTTTCCACCTCGGGCTGCTGCAGGATGAAACCTTCCACCTGCTTCATCACATCCAGCGTGCGCTCCTGCGTGGCGCCCGGCGGCAGCTGCACGTTCACCAGCAGCGTGCCCTGGTCTTCATTGGGCAGGAACGACGTCGGCAGGCGCATGTAGACCACGGCGGCGGCGGCGATGATGGTCACGTAGATGATCAGCGTGCGACCGGCGCGCGGCAGCAGCGCGGCCACGCCACGTTCGTAGCGTTTGGCGGTGCGAGAGAAGCCGCGGTTGAACCAGCCGAAGAAGCCCGTCTTCTCGTGGTGGTGGCCGGCCTCGACCGGCTTGAGCAGGGTCGCGCACAGCGCGGGCGTGAGCGACAGGGCCAGGAAGGCCGAGAACGCGATCGACACGCCCATCACCGCCGAGAACTGGCGGTAGATGTTGCCCACCGAGCCAGCGAAGAACGCCAGCGGCACGAACACCGAGATCAGCACCACGGTCACACCGACGATGGCGCCGGAGATCTGCGACATCGCCTTGCGGGTTGCCTGCAGGGGCGGCAGCCCCTCCTCGCTCATGATGCGCTCGACGTTCTCCACCACCACGATGGCGTCGTCCACCACGATGCCGATCACCAGCACCATGCCGAACATGGTCAGCACGTTGATGGAGAAGCCCATGGCCAGCAAGGCGCCGAACGTGCCCAGCAGGGCCACCGGCACGACGATGGTCGGGATGATGGTGTAGCGGATGTTCTGCAGGAACAGGAACATCACCAGGAACACCAGCAGCATGGCTTCGCCCAGGGTCTGGGCCACCTGCGTGATGGAGATCTTCACGAAGCGCGAGCTGTCGTAGGGGATCGACCATTTCATGCCGGTGGGGAAGAAGCGCTCGAGTTCGTGCATCTTGGTGCGCACCGCCTCGGCCGTGGCCAGGGCGTTGCCGCTGGGCGAGAGCTGCACACCGACACCGACCGCGGGCTTGCCGCTCAGGCGCGCCGACGTGGCGTAGGCCTGGCCGCCGAGTTCGATGCGGGCCACGTCCTTGAGGCGCACGGTGGCGCCGTCGGCGCTGGCGCGCAGCACGATGTTGCCGAACTGCTCGACGCTGCCAAGCTGGCCGTTGACCACCACGGTGGCCGCGATGCTCTGGCCGGCCACGTTGGGCAGCGCACCGATCTCACCAGCCGAGACCTGCGCGTTCTGCGCGCGGATGGCGTTGTTGACGTCGGACGCGCTCAGATTGAAGCCGAGCAGCTTGGCCGGGTCGATCCAGATGCGCATGGCGCGCTCGGAACCGAACAGCTGGGCCTGGCCCACACCGGGCAGGCGCTGCAGCTCGGGCACCACGCTGCGCGCGGCATAGTCGCCCAGCGCCACGGGGTCCAGCGCCGGATCGTCGCTCGAGAGCATGGCGAACAGCAGGAAGTTGCTGTTGGACTTGTCCACCCGCACACCCTGCTGCGTCACCGCCGCCGGCAGGCGCGGCGTGGCCCGGGACAAGCGGTTCTGCACGTCCACCTGCGCCAGTTCCGGGTCGGTGCCGGTCTCGAAGCTCAGCGTGATGCTGCCGCTGCCATCGGCCTGCGCGACCGATTCCATGTAGATCAGGCCGGGCGCGCCGTTCATCTCGCGCTCGATCACCGACAGCACGCTGTCTTCCAGCGTGGCGGCCGAGGCACCGGGGTAGGCGGTGTTGATGACGATGGCCGGCGGGGCCACCGGCGGGTACTGCGCGATCGGCAGCTGCGTGATCGACACGCCGCCGATCACCATGATGAAGAGCGCGATCACCCACGCGAAGATGGGTCGGTCAATGAAGAATTTCGCCATGTCGGGCGCTCCTTACTTCGCGGCCTCGGGCGCCGGGGCCGCGGCCGCCGGGGCGGCCGGTGCACTGCCGGGCGCCTGCCAGGGCACGGCCTTCACGGGCGTGCCAGGCGGCATCATCTGGAGCTTCTGGAAGCCGTCGACCATGATCTGTTCGCCGGCCTTCAAGCCGTCGAGGATGACCCACTGGCCGTTCTGCTGCCCGCCCACCTTGACCTGGCGAGGAGCGATCTTGCCGTCGGCGCCAACCACCGAGACGGTGTCGCCTTGAGCCGAGCGCGTCACCGCCTGTTGCGGCAGCGTGATCGCATTGCCGGCCTTGGCCTGCTCCAGGCGCACGCGCACGTACAGGCCCGGCAGCAGCGTGCCCTTGGGGTTGGGCACTTCGGCGCGCAGCGTCACCTGGCCGGTGGCGCTGTCCACCGTCAGGTCGGCGAACAGCAGGCGGCCGGGTTGTTCGTACACGGTGCCGTCTTCCAGCACCACCTGCACGGCAGCGGCTTGCGAGCCCGCGCCCTTGAGCTGGCCGTTGTCCATGGCCTTGCGCAGTTTGAAGACCTCGGCGGCGGACTGCGTGAAGTTCACGTACATGGGGTTGATCTGCTGGATCACCGCCAGCTGCGTGGCCTCGCCCTGCCCGACCAGCGCACCTTCGGTCACCAGCGCGCGGCCGATGCGGCCCGAAATGGGCGCCGTCACACGGGCATAGCCCAGGTTGATGTTGGCGGTCTGCACGGCCGCCTTGCCGGCCGCGACGTCGGCCTCGGCCTGCTTCTGGGACGCGACGGCCGAGGCGTATTCCTGCTGGCTGATGGCGTTTTCCTTCACCAGCGGAGCGTAGCGCTCGGCCAGCGCCGTGGCCTGCGTGAGGTTGGCTTGCGAGCGCGCCAGGCTGGCCTGGGCGCTTTGCAGGGCGGCCGAGTACGGCGCGGGATCGATGCGGAACAGGGGCTGGCCTGCCTTCACGTCGCTGCCCTCGCGGAACAGGCGCTCCTGCAGGATGCCGGCCGCGCGGGCCCGCACCTGCGCCACGCGCGACGCTTCCAGGCGGCCTGGCAGTTCGGTCGTCAGGCCCACGTCGCCGGGGGCGACCGTGACCACGCCCACTTCGGGGGCCGGCATGCCACCACCCGGGGCGGCAGCCTGCGGGGGAGCGGATTCGCCGCAGGCGGCCAGCACCGCGGCCAACGCGAGGACGGACAAGCCACGCCACAACGGGGCCGGGGGCAAGGGGGCGAACCGGGTGCGCGAAACGGGCACTGACTTGATAAGGCTCAAGGCGGGCATGGGAGTCCTTGGGTATGAAAGAGGGATGGCGCGCAACGGCAGGGAATACCCTGACGGGTTGTGCTGTCGCAAAACGGCGAAGTATACATACATACAAGAATGTATGTATAGTCCTAACCATCCCCACGGGCTTCCATTCTGGAGACACACACACCATGGTTCGACGCACCAAAGCCGATGCGCTGCGCCACCCGCCACAGCCTGCTGGATGCTGCCGAGCATTTGTTTCAGGAGCGAGGCGTCTCCCGCACCTCGCTCAACGACATTGCCACCGCCGCCGGCACCACGCGCGGCGCGATCTACTGGCACTTCAAGGACAAGGCCGACTTGTTCAACGCCATGATGGAGCGCGTGACCATGCCCCTGGAGGGCACGCTGGCCTGCACCGCGCGCACGGCGGACACCACCGCCAACCCCCTGCTCTCCCTGCGCGACTCGATCATGAACGCGCTCCAGCAGACCGCCAACGACGAACAGACCCGCCGGGTGTTTGAGGTCGCCACGCACAAGGTGGAGTACGTGGCCGAGATGCAGGCGGTGCGCGACCGCCATCTGCAGGTGCGCAACGAATGCATCGCCATGACCGAAGAGATCCTGCAGCAGGCGGTGCAGCGCGAAGGCATCCAGCTGCACATCCCGCTGGGCACCGCCGCGCTCGGCCTGCACGTGATCATCGACGGGTTGATCCAGAACTGGCTGCTCGACCCCGAGGCTTTCGATCTCGTGAAGAGCGGGCGCGACACGATGGACGTGTACCTCGCCGGGCTGGGCTTCACCCAACCCGCCGCGCGGGCCCCGCAACGCGCGGCCGCTCCGCGCAAGCTCGCACCCGCCTAAGGCATGCGCTGAGGCGCCTCGGCCGAAGGCGCCGGCAGGCGCCAGGCCAGCGGCGAACCCAGGCCGACCACCGCGCCCACGAGCCAGAACACCGCGCCCACCCCGATCAGGGCGCCGGCCGAGCCGAACATCAGCGGCATCACCACGCTGGACCCATTGACGGCAATGGCGCGCAGGCCCAGCGCCTCGCCGTGGCGGTGGTGCGGCGTCATCTGGTGCAGCGAACTCATGATCATGGGTTGCACCGACCCGAGTGCGAAACCCAGCAGCACCGAGAGCGTGCCCATGGCCCAGGCCGCGTGCACCATGGGATAGGCCGCGAACAGCAGCGCGGTGGCCAGCATGGCCGTGCCGATCACCACCGACTCGCGCAGGTGCGAGGCCAGCCAGGGCAGGAGCAGGCGGATCGCGGTGGCGGCCAGGGCGAAAGCGCCGAGGATGGTGCCGATCACGGTCGCGCTCAGGCCGCGCTCGTGGCCCAGCACCGGCACCAGGAAGGTGTGCACGTCCCAGCAGGACGACAGCATCCAGTTGATCATCATCAGCTGGCGAAAGCCCTTGTCCTTCAACAGGTTCCACGACGAGCCGCTGGCCTGGCGCAGCTCGGGCGCCACCGGCTCGTGCTCGACGGTGTGCCGCACGCCATACCAGGCCAGCGAGGGCAGCAACGCGAGCAGCAGAAAGGCGGCGCGAAAACCGAAGCTGTCGATCATCACGCCCGCGGCGAAGGGCCCGAGGAAGTTGGAGATCGAAGGGCCGATGGCCATCCAGCTGAACACCTGCTTGAGCTCGGTCGGGCCGTGCGCGAGGCGGCCCACGTGGCGCTGCAGCGCGATCATGGCCATGCCCGTGGCCGCGCCGCAGGTCAGCGCGGTCAGGCACAGCACCGGGAACACCGGAAAGGCCACCGCCAGCGCCGCGCCGGCCGAGGCCACGGCCACCGAAAGCATCACCGGTTTGCGCAGGCCACGCCGGTCGGCGTAGCGGCCGGCGGGCAAGGCCATGAAGACGGGCGCCAGCGCGAACAGGGCCAGCAGCATGCCCACCGCGGCCGGGCTGTAGCCCTCGCGCAGCGCCATGAGCGGCGCGGCCATGCGAAACCCTGTCATGCAGGCATGCAGGCAGATCTGCGCCGCGATGAGGCGCCAGAGGACGGATCGGAGCTGGGGGTTCAAGCGTCTCCGTTGTCGGTGGGGTCCAGCGGCAGCAGCGCGCTGGCCTGGTCCTGCGGCAGGGCTTCCACCGCCTTGAGCGCGCGGCCCATGGCGCGGCTGCGCGTCTCGGCACTGTCCAGCGTGTTGAGCACGGTCTGCGTCTGGCTCTTCACGCGCGCGAGCACGTCGCCGAACTTGCCGAACTCGGTCTTGACCGCGCCCAGCACCTGCCAGACTTCGCTGGAGCGCTTTTCCAGCGCCAGCGTGCGAAAGCCCATCTGCAGCGAGTTGAGCATCGCCATGAGCGTGGTGGGCCCGGCCAGGGTCACGCGGTGCTCGCGCTGCAGCACTTCCATCAGCCCCGGTCGGCGCAACACCTCGGCGTACAGGCCTTCGGTGGGCAGGAACAGAATGGCGAAGTCGGTCGTGTGCGGCGGCTGCAGGTACTTGTCGGCCATGGACTTCGCTTCGAGCCGGATGCGCTGCTCCAGCCCACGCGCGGCCAGGTCGGCGCCTTCGACGTCGGCGCGCTGCTGCGCATCGAGCAGGCGCTCGTAGTCCTCGTTGGGGAATTTGGCGTCGATGGGCAGCCAGCAAGGCGCGCCATCTTCGCTGCGGCCGGGCATCTTGATCGCGAAGTCCACCGTGAAGCGGCTGCCCGGCTTGGTCATCACCTGCACGGCGTACTGGTCGGGCGCGAACACCTGTTCGAGCAACGCGGCCAGCTGGGCTTCGCCGAACATGCCGCGCGTCTTCACGTTGGTCAGCAGGTGCTTGAGGTCGCCCACGCCCTGCGCCAGCGTCTGCATTTCGCCCAGGCCCTTGTGCACCTGCTCCAGGCGGTCGGCCACCTGCTTGAAGCTCTCGCCCAGACGCGCCTGCAGCGTGCTCTGCAGTTTCTCATCGACCGTGGCGCGCATCTCATCGAGCTTGGCGGCGTTGTTCTGCTGCAGTTGCGCGAGCTGCGCGTCCAGCGTGGTGCGGATCTCGGCCAGGCGCCGCGCGTTGCCTTCGCTCATGTCCTGCAGCTGGCGCGTGAGCGTGTCGCCCAGCGTGCCGCGCAACTGCACGAGTTGCAGGGCGAAGGCGTCGAGCTGGGCGTTCTGCGTGCGCGTGGCCTCGGCCTCCTGGCGCGACAGCGTTTCCTGGAAGGTTGCGCAGGGTCTGCTGCATTTCCTGGCGCCCGCCACGCGACTGCTCGCTGATCTCGCGCCGCAGTTCGCTTTCCACCCGCTCCACGCGCTGGCCCACCTGCTGCCCTTGCTGCTGCACCTGGTCGAGCAGGCGCTCTCGGTGCGCGAGCTCCTGGGCATCCACCGGCGCACGGCGCAGCAGCAGCCACAGGCCGAGCGCGAGGTTGAGCGCCACCCCGATCAGCAGCAGCCAGAGAAGCAGGTCGTTGCTCATCGTGTCGTTCAACGCTGGCCCGCCACTTCCGGGTTGAGCGGCGTGAGGGTCTTGCCCTGCGTGAGGTAGGCGATGACGTTGTCGGCCGCCAGGTGGGCCATCGCCTTGCGGGTGGTGATGGTGGCGCTGGCGATGTGCGGCGTGAGCACGATGTTGGGCACGGTGAGCAGGTCGGGGTGCACCTTGGGCTCGCCCTCGTACACATCCAGCCCGGCGGCGGCGATGCGCTTCTCGCGCAGCGCCACGGCCAGCGCCGCGTCGTCCACGATGCCGCCGCGCGCGATGTTGACCAGCGTCGCCGTGGGCTTCATCTGCGCGATCTCGGCCGCGCCGATGGCGTGGTGCGACGAGGCGCTATAGGGCAGCACGAGGATGAGGTGGTCGGCCGTCTTGAGCAGCTCTTCCTTGCTCACGTAGCTGGCCTTGCATTCGGCTTCCGTCGCCGCGTCGAGCCGCGAACGGTTGTGGTAGATCACCTTCATGCCGAAGCCGTGCGCGCCGCGCCGCGCGATGGCCTGGCCGATGCGGCCCATGCCGAGGATGCCCAGCGTGCTGCCATGCACTTCGGCGCCCGCGAACATGTCCAGCGCCCAGCGGTTCCACTGGCCGGCGCGCAGGAAATGCTCGCTCTCGGTGAGGCGGCGGGCCGTTGCGCAGCAGCAGCGCGAAGCCGAAGTCGGCGGTGGTTTCGGTCAGCACGTCGGGCGTGTTGCTCGCCAGCACGCCCGCGGCGGTGATGGCCGGCAGGTCGAAGTTGTTGTAGCCCACGGCGATGTTCGCCACGATCCTGAGTTGCGGGCAGGCCGCGATCAGGGCCGCGTCCACGCGCTCGCTGCCGGTGGTGATCACGCCCACCTTGCCCTGCAGGCGCTCGATCAGCTGGGCCGGCGCCAGCGGTGCGTCGTCCTCATTGGTGTCCACATCGAAGTGCTGCCGCAGCTTGTCCACCACCTCGGGGAAGACTTGGCGGGCAACGAAGATGGCGGGGCGGGAGGTCATGGCGGGAGGTTCCTTCAAGGGGTCAGACAAACCAGATCCAGGTCATCAGCGCGAACAGCGGCACCAGGATGCCGACCGACCAGAGCATGTAACCGAAAAAGCTGGGCATGCGGATGCCGCGGTCTTCGGCGATCGCCTTGACCATCAGGTTGGGCGCGTTGCCGATGTAGGTGTTGGCGCCCATGAACACGGCACCGGCGGAGATGGCCACCAGCGTGGGCGCCATGGTGGTCATCAGCGCCTGCGGATCGCCGCCGGCCGTGTTGAAGAACACCAGGTAGGTGGGTGCGTTGTCGAGGAAGGAACTCAGGGCGCCGGTGGCCCAGAAGTACATGGCCGGGTTGGGCGAGCCGTCCGCATTCGTCACGGCCCTGACCACCGCGCCGAACGGGCCGTCGACACCGGCCTTGAGCATGGCGATCACCGGGATGATGGTGAGGAAGATCGCGGCGAACAGCTTGGCCACCTCCTGCATCGGCCCCCAGGCGAACTGGTTGCTCTCGTGCACGCTGGACGGTGTGAGCTTGAGCGAGATGAGCGTGACCACGATCAGCCCGATGTCGCGCAACAGGCCCGGCAGGCCGACGTCGGTGCCCGCGATGTGGAACACCACGGGCGACTTCCACAGGCCGCTCATGAGCACGAGCGCCACGACCACACCCAGCAGCGCGAAGTTGAAGCCGCCGTCGAAACCCAGGCGCGCGGTGTCCGGCGTGGGGTCCTGCGGCTGGAGCTCTTCGCGGCGGTGGTAGTACCACCAGTCGATGGCGTAGAAGATCACCAGCAGCGCGCCGATGAGCGCCACGGTTTCCATCCACAGGTGAGCCATGGTCCAGAAGAAATCGATGCCCTTGAGGAAGCCCAGGAACAGGGGCGGGTCGCCCAGCGGCGTGAGCGAGCCGCCCGCATTGGAGACGATGAAGATGAAGAACACCACCACGTGCACCTGGTGCTTGCGGTTGTCGTTGGCGCGGATCAGCGGGCGGATCAGCAGCATCGACGCGCCGGTGGTGCCCATGAAGCTGGCGAGCACCGCGCCGATGGCCAGCAGGCCGGTGTTCAGGCCCGGGCTGCCATGCAGGTTGCCCCGCACGAAAATGCCGCCGGCCACCGTGAACAGCGCGGTCAGCAGCACGATGAACGGGATGTACTCGGCCAGCAGCGCGTGCACGACGCTGGTCCCTGCCAGGCCCGGACCCGCCACGATCGCGAACGGCACGAGAAAGGCCAGCGCCCAGGCGGCCGACACCTTGCCGAAGTGGTGGTGCCAGAAAGCCGGTGCCAGCAGGGGCATCAGGGCAATGGAGAGCAGGACGCCCGCGAACGGCACGCCCCACCACACGGACAGCTGGCTGCCGTCGAGATCTGCTGCCCGGGCCAGGCCGGGCAGCAGGGTGGCCGCCAGGCACAACCGGCGCAGGGTGGGTGATGTCATGTTGTCTCCGAAGCGCCTTCGCTGGGCGCGGTAGGGCGCCCATCAGAGCGCCGGCATGCCGTCAGACGGCCAGCAGGTCCACTTCGAACAGCAGCGTGGCGTTGGGCGGGATCACGCCGCCGGCACCGCGCGCGCCGTAGCCGAGCGCGGCCGGAATGACCAAGCGGCGCGTGCCGCCCACGGCCATGCCCTGCACGCCCTCGTCCCAGCCCTTGATGACGTGGCCGGCGCCGAGCGGGAATTCGAACGGCTGGCCGCGGTCCTTGCTCGAATCGAACTTGGAGCCCTGCACGCCATCGTTGTAGAGCCAGCCGGTGTAGTGCACTTGCACGGGACGGCCGGCCTGGGCCACTTCGCCGTTGCCGACCACGGTGTCTTCGTACTGCAGGCCGCTGGGGGTGGTGATCATGTTGTGTCCTTTGGAATGAAAAGTGGAACCGGCGATTATTCCAGCCAGTGGGTGAAGCTCTCGACCGGCTCGCGCGGTGTGTGGAAGCCGTTGACCAGGTGGCTGGGGTCGGCGTAGCCCAGGGCCATGCCACACACCAGCATTTCGTTGTCGCCGGCACCGATGTGCGGCAGGATGATCTTCGCGAAGCCGTTCCAGGCGGCCTGCGGGCAGGTGTGCAGGCCGTGGCCGCGCGCGGCGATCATGAGCGTCTGCAGGAACATGCCGTAGTCCACCAGCGAGCCCCGGCCCATGATGCGGTCCACCGTGAACATGAGGCCCACCGGGGCGTCGAACAGGCGGAAATTGCGCTGGTGCTGCGCGTGCATCTTGTCCTTGTCGCCTTTGGTGATGCCGAGCAGGCCGTACAGGCCCCAACCGTTCTCGCGGCGGCGGTCGATGTAGGGGCTGACCCATTTCTCGGGGTAGTAGTCGTACTCCTCGCGGTACTCGGCGGCCAGCGCCGGATCGGCGCGCAGCGCGTCGTGCGCGGCGCAGACCTTCTCCACCAGGCTGTCGCGGCTGGCGCCCTGCAGCACGTACACCTTCCAGGGCTGGGTGTTGGTGCCCGAAGGCGAGCGGCTGGCCAGCCGCAGCAGGTGCTCGATGGTCTCGCGCGGCACCGGGTCGGGCAGGAAGGCCCGGGTGGACATGCGGCTGTTGATCGCGGCATCGACGCTGGCGGCATCGATCAGGGGCGACGCGGGGTTCTGGCTCATCGCAGGGTCTCCAAAGTCTTCTTGAGGATGTCGGGCAGCGGCACGGGGCGGCGGGTTTCGCGGTTCACGTACACGTGGACGAAGTGCCCGCAGGCCGCGGCGGTCTCTTCACCGTCGGCGAACAGGCCCACTTCGTAGCGCACGCTGGAACTGCCCAGGTGCGCCACGCGCAGGCCGGCCCACACGGTCTGGGGAAACGCCAGCGGCGCGAAGTAGTTGCACTGGGTCTCGATCACCAGGCCGATCACCTCGCCGCCATGGATGTCGAGCGCGCCCTGCTCGATCAGGTGCGCATTGACCGCCGTGTCGAACCAACTGTAGTACACCACGTTGTTCACATGGCCATAGATGTCGTTGTCGCTCCAGCGTGTGCCGATGGGCCGGAACACCCGGTAGGCGCTGCGGGGCAAGGCTTGCGGACGCGGAGGTGGGCTGCTGGCGGTGCTCATGCCGGGGCATTGTGCCAGTGGGTTGATCCGGCAACCGCCGCCGCCCAGCCGCGCCAGCGCTGCCGGTACTGCAGCGCGGTGCGGTAGGTGTTGACCTGCACCTGCACCGTGGCCTCCAGGTCGTGGCCGTAGCCACCGCCCATGGCGATGGCCAGCGGCAGGCGCTTCTGCCAGGCCCAGTCCATCACCCGGCGGTCGCGCGCCTCCAGGCCATCGAAGCTGAGCTTGAGGCGCCCGAGCCGGTCGCCCTCGTGCGGGTCCGCTCCCGCCAGGTACAGCACCAGGCCCGGGTCGAAGCGGCGCTCCAGCTCACCCAGCGCCCGCTCCAGCGCGTCCCTGTAGGTATCGTCGTCGCAGCCATCGGGCAGCTCGACGTCGAGGTCGCTGGGCTCCTTGCGGAAGGGGAAATTCCTCGCGCCGTGCAGCGACAGTGTGAACACCGACGCGTCGTTGGCGAAGATGGACGCCGTGCCATTGCCCTGGTGCACGTCGAGGTCGATGATCGCGACCCGCAGCGGTCCCCGGGCGCGGTTCAGCCGCGCGTGCTCGGCCTGCATCAGGCGGGCCGCCACGGCGAAGTCGTTGAACACGCAGAAGCCACTGCCCTTGTCGGCATAGGCGTGGTGCGTGCCGCCGGCCAGGTTCGCGGCCAGCCCGGCACCGCCCAGGGCGCTGCGGCAGGCCTGCAGGGTGGCGCCCACCGAGCGGCGCGCCCGTTCGGCCATGGCCGGGCTCCAGGGAAAACCGATCTCGCGCTGCGCCGCCGGGCTCAGCGTGCCGCTGGCCACGGCCTCGATGTACGCCGGGGTGTGCACCAGGGCCAGCTCGCCGCGGCTCGCGGGCAAGGCCTCGAGCATCTGCACCTCGGGCAGCTCGGCCACCAGCCGCTCGCGCAGGCGCGCGTATTTCCCCATGGGAAAGCGGTGCCCGCTGGGCAGCGGCAGGACAAAGTGGTCGGCGTAGTAGGCGTGCACGGAAGGGAGATCGGGGCGAGGGATTCGGTCGGGCCGGGCCATTGTGGGCGCAGGACGATGCCGCAGTGCCACCACCGACTTTTAGAACACCGCATCTAGAATGCTGCGGCGCAACAAAAAGAGCTTGCACGTCCGCGGCATCTCCCTATAATTCGAGTCATGTTGCAGTGCAGCAAAGCGAACGAAAACAACAGCGTCCCGACAGCGCGGTGTTCTCAGCAGCCTTCAACTAAGCCCTTGTTTTACAAAGTTTAGGAGTATGAATATGTTGACCGCTGAACAAATCGTTGCCGCCCAGAAAGCCAACATCGAGACCCTTTTCGGCCTGACCCAGAAAGCCTTCGAAGGCGTGGAAAAGCTGGTCGATCTGAACGTGCAAGCCACCAAGGCTGCCCTGTCCGAATCCGCCAACAGCGCCCAGGCCCTGCTGAGCGTGAAGGACGCGCAGGAACTGCTGTCCCTGCAAGCCAACCTGATGCAGCCCCTGGCCGAGAAGACCGTGGCCTACAGCCGCCACCTGTACGACATCGCCGCCGGCACCGGCGCCGAGTTCGGCAAGGCCGCTGAAGCCCAAGCCAGCGACACCCAGAAGAAGTTCCTGGCTGTCGTGGACAACGCCGCCAAGAACGCTCCCGCCGGTTCCGAAACCGCCGTGGCCGTGATGAAGAGCGCCGTTTCCGCCGCCAACAACGCCATGGAATCGGTCCAGAAGGCCGTCAAGCAAGCCACCGAAATGGCCGAAGCCAACTTCAACACCGTGACCGCCTCGGCCGTGAACGCGACCAAGACGGCCGCCAAGAAGCGCTAAGCAGCACAGCACCGCGATCGTGCCGTTGATCGGCCCGCTTGACACACGTCAAAAAGGCCCCTCTAGTATCAAGTCACGGCGCGCTACCCCTCAAAGGCAGCGCTTGAATCTCAAGTCTGTTTTTCTGGTTGTCTCCTCGGGTCCTTTTCGAAATTCGATTTCATCGGACCCCTTAAGCCCTCACTGCAAGGTGAGGGCTTTTTTTATGGCCGGTTGGCCGGCAGGCGCCGGGCCAGCTGGGTGCGCAGCTGCGGCAAGGCCGCCTGCATCGCGGCCCGGCCCGCTTCGATGGCGCGCAGCCGCGCCGTGAAGTCCGCGCTGCCCACGCCCACCAGCGCGGGGCGCAGCACCACGTCGGCCCCCGCCAGTTCGTGGCGGTTGATGCTTTGCCCCATGATGGCGAAGGTCTGCAGCAGCACCTGCACGCTGCCGACCGCCGAATTGCCCTCGGGCGCGCTCGAGATGTCCACCGCCAGCACCACCTCGGCGCCCATGTCGCGGGCGTAGCGCACCGGCACCGGCGCCACCAGGCCGCCGTCCACATAGTCGCGCCCGGTGATGTTCACCGGTGCGAACACGCCCGGCACGGCGCTGGAGGCGCGCACGGCCTGAGCCGCGTCGCCCCGGCGGAACAGCACGCCCTGCCCGGTCGCCAGGTCGGTGGCCAGCACACCCAGGGGAATGGACATGTTCTCCAGCAGCTTGCCGCCCACGGCTTGGCGCACGTAGCGCGTGAGCGCCTCGCCGCGCAGCATGCCCCGGCCCATGATGGGCAGGGACCAGTCGGTCAAGGTGGCCTCTTCCATGCTGAGGGCCGTGGCCTCCAGCTCGGCGGCGGTCTTGCCGCTGGCGTACATCGCGGCCACCATGCTGCCGGCGGAGGTGCCCACCACCAGATCGGGGCGGATGCCGTTCTGCTCCAGCACCTGGATGACGCCCACATGGGCGAACCCGCGCGCGGCGCCACCACCGAGCGCCAGCCCCAGGCGGGGCGCGCGCGTGGGTACCTCAGGGGTTGGGGGAACGGTGGCAACCGGGGGGGTCTCCGGCAGCCGGCGTGGACCGCTGGAGCAGCCCGCGATCAGCAGGACGGCGGCCAGAATCCAGGCGGTTCGCGGCAAGTTGGGGCGTAAGTTTTTGATAAGAACCATTCTCGTTCGTGCTAGCATGCTCGGCGGAATTATCCCCTCGCCCACCGATCCGATCGACGGGGCGTCCCCCTCCTCTGCTCCGTTTCAAACCACCTCCAAGGACCGCGTCATGACCCGACTTCCCAAACTCGCCATGATGGCCATCGCCATGGCCGCCGCGCTGGGCGCCCATACCCAGATCCAGGCCCAGGACAAGGTGCTCAACCTGTATTCCGCCCGTCACTACCAGACCGACGAGGCCATGTACGAGACCTTCACCAAGACCACCGGCATCAAGATCAACCGCGTGGACGCGGACGACGCCGGCATCATCGCCCGCCTGCGCGCCGAGGGCGCGGCCTCCCCCGCCGATGTGATCATGCTGGTGGACGCCGCCCGCCTGGCCGTGGCCGACACCCAGGGCCTGTTCCAGCCGATCAAGTCGGCCAAGCTCGACGCCGCCATTCCCGCCAACCTGCGCGCCAGCGCCACCGCCGACGGCGTGACCTGGACCGGCTTTTCCACCCGCGCCCGCGTGATCGTGTACGACCCGGCCCGCGTGAAGGCCGAAGACGCCGCCGACCTACGAACAGCTCGCCGACCCCAAGCTCAAGGGCCTGGTCTGCACGCGCTCGGGCTCGCACCCCTACAACCTCTCGCTGTTCTCCACCATCGTCGAACACCTGGGCGACCAGAAGGGCGAAGCCTGGCTCAAGGGCGTGGTGGACAACATGGCGCGTGCGCCCAAGGGCGGTGACACCGACCAGATCAAGGGCGTGGCCTCGGGCGAATGCGGCGTGGCCTTGACCAACACCTACTACGTGGCGCGCCTGATCAAGTCCGACAAGGCGGAAGACAAGGCCGTGATGAGCAAGGTGAAGGTCATGTTCCCCAACCAGGCCACCAGCGGCACCCACGTGAACATCGCCGGTGCGGGCGTTGCGCAAGCACGCCAAGAACCGCGACAACGCGATCACCTTCATGGAGTTCCTGTCCAGCCCCTACGCCCAGGACTACTTCGCCAACGGCAACAACGAGTTCCCCACCGTCAAGGGCCTGAAGGTCGACAACCCGGCCATCAAGGCCATGGGCGGCGACAGCTTCAAGGCCGAGACCGTGCCGCTGGGCGTGGTGGCGAAGAACATGACCAAGGTGCAGCAAATGCTGGACCGCGTGGGCTATAAGTAAGAACACCCCCCGCCGCGCTTCGCGCGACCCCCTCAAGGGGGCAACATCTGCGGACCGGCGAAGCCGGATCCGCGATGTTCTGGACTTGAGGCGCTTCGGCTAAAGAAAAAAGCCCCCGTGTGAATGCATGGGGGCTTTTTCTTTTTTGTGGCGGTCAGTACACCTGAGGAACGTAGATCTCGCCGGGCACCTGGTGGCGCCGGTAGCCTTCGTGGCGCACGCGGTCGGGCAGCGTGATGGTGGCGCGCTCCACTTCGCCGTAGGGCATCTGCCGCAGCAGGTGGTGGATGCAGTTGAGGCGGGCCTTTTTCTTGTCGTCGGCCTGCACCACCCACCAGGGCGATTCGGGGATGTGGGTGCGTTCCAGCATCACTTCCTTGGCCTGGGTGTAGAGCTCCCAGCGGCGGCGGCTCTCCAGGTCCATGGGGCTGAGCTTCCACTGCTTGAGCGGGTCGTGGATGCGGCCCAGGAAGCGCAGGTGCTGTTCTTCGTCCGAGATCGAGAACCAGTATTTGATGAGCTGGATGCCCGAGCGCACCAGCATCTTCTCGAACTCGGGCACCGAGCGGAAGAACTCTTCGTATTGCTCGTCGCTGCAGAAGCCCATGACGCGCTCCACGCCCGCGCGGTTGTACCAGCTGCGGTCGAACAGCACCATCTCGCCCGCGGCGGGCAGGTGCGCGGCGTAGCGCTGGAAGTACCACTGCGTGCGCTCGCGGTCGTTGGGCGCGGGCAGCGCGGCCACGCGGCACACGCGCGGGTTCAGGCGCTGGGTGATGCGCTTGATCGCCCCGCCCTTGCCGGCCGCGTCGCGGCCCTCGAACACGATCACCACCTTGTGCCCGGTGCGACCACCCAGTCCTGCAGCTTCACGAGTTCGGCCTGCAGCCGGAACAGCTCGCGGAAGTAGGTGCGGCGCGCTTCCTTGTGTTTGGCCTCTTCATCGGCGTCCAGGGCCTGGTCCAGCACGCGGTCCTCGAGCTCCATCTCCAGCTCTTCGTCGTAACCGTCCATGAGGTCGGTGTGGATGCGGCGCATCAGCTCGTCCTGGCTGTCAAACATGTGGGCTCCATGATGGAAACAAAGTGCCCAGACTAGGGCACCCGCGTGACAAGGGCGTGACACGGGCATGTCGCATAATCCGGGTCGAATTGACGTTTACGTCAACGTCACATCCCCTCTCATCACACAGGAGCACACCCATGGACATTCAAGGCAAGGTATTCATCGTCACCGGCGGCGCATCGGGGCTGGGCGAAGGCACGGCGCGCATGCTGGCGGCCAACGGCGGCAAGGTCGTGATCGCCGACATGCAGGCCGACAAGGGCGAAGCCGTGGCCAAGGAGATTGGCGGCGCGTTCGTGAAGTGCGACGTGAGCAACGAGGCCGACGGCCAGGCGGTGGTGGCGCAAGGCCCTGTCCCTGGGCAAGCTCATGGGCCTGGTGAACTGTGCCGGCATCGCCCCGGCCGAGAAGACCGTGGGCAAGAACGGTGCGCACAACCTGGGCGTTTACACCAAGACCATCATGGTCAACCTGGTGGGCAGCTTCAACATGATCCGCCTGGCCGCCGAGGCCATGTGCAAGAACGAGCCCGAGGCCACCGGCGAGCGCGGCGTGATGATCTCCACCGCCAGCGTGGCGGCCTACGACGGCCAGATCGGCCAGGCGGCCTACGCGGCGTCCAAGGGCGGCATCGTCGGCATGACGCTGCCGATCGCGCGCGACCTGGCGCGCAACGGCGTCCGCAACATGACCATCGCCCCCGGCATCTTCGGCACACCCATGCTCTTCGGCATGCCCAAGGAAGTGCAGGACGCGCTGGCCGCCGGCGTGCCCTTCCCGAGCCGCCTGGGCACCCCGGAGGACTACGCCAAGCTGGCCAAAACACATCTTCGAGAACGACATGCTCAACGGCGAGGTGATCCGCCTGGATGGCGCGATCCGCCTGGCACCGAAGTAATCCCGAAACGGTTTCTTACGCCTCCATGGACCGCCAAGGCGGTCCATCCGCGTTTCTGGGATACGGTGGCCGTCTCGACAACGATCTTCAAGGAGCCATTGCCATGACACGCCTTGCCTGCCTGATCGCCTCGCTGAGCCTGCTCAGCGCCTGCGGCACACCCACCACCCCTTCCTCCTCTTCCATCCAGCAGCCCGAGGGTGCCTCGGGCCTCACGGTCAAACCGGGCTGGGCCTTCCCGCGCCAGGCCGTGGCGGCGGCCAACCCGCTGGCCACCGAGGCCGGCGCGCGCATCCTGCGCGCCGGCGGCAGCGCGGTGGACGCGGCCATCGCCGTGCAGATGGTGCTCACGCTGGTGGAGCCGCAGTCCAGCGGCATCGGCGGCGGTGCCTTCCTGCTGCACCACGACGGGCGCCGCGTCCAGGCCTTCGATGGCCGCGAGACCGCGCCCGCCGGGGCCAACGAGCAACTCTTCCTCGACGAACAGGGCAAGCCCCTGCCCTTCATGGTGGCCGTGGCCAGCGGCCGCTCGGTGGGCACCCCCGGCGCGGTGGCGATGCTCGCGCAGGCCCACCGCCAACACGGCAAGCTGCCCTGGGCGCGCCTGTTCGAGCCCGCCATCGCGCTGGCCGACCAGGGCTTCGCCGTCAGCCCCCGGCTGCACACCCTGCTGCTGGCCGAGACCGCGCTGAAGAACGACCCGGTCGCGGCCGCCTACTTCTACCGGCCCGACGGCCAGCCGCACCCGGTGGGCCATGTGCTGCGCAACCCCGAACTCGCGCAGGTGCTCAGGAACATCGCGGCCCAGGGCCCGATCGCCCTGCACGAAGGCCCGGTGGCCCAGGCCATCGTCAACAAGGTGCGGCAGCACCCGGTGCGACCCGGCAGCCTCAGCCTCGAAGACCTCCAGCGCTACCAGCCGCGCGAGCGCGAAGCCCTGTGCCACGACCACACGGCCGCGCAGCGCGCCTTGCGCGTCTGCGGCTTCCCGCCACCCAGCTCGGGCGCCATCGCGGTCGGCCAGATCCTCGGTCTGCTCGCGCGCACGCCGCAGGCCCAGGAGCCGCTGGTGAAACCCGCGATGGGCACCGCCCTGCCCTCGGCCGACTGGCTGCACAGCTACACCGAGGCCTCGCGCCTGGCGTTCGCCGACCGCGCGCAGTACGTGGCCGACCCGGATTTCGTCGCCGCCCCTGGTGGCCGCTGGAGCAGCTTGCTCGATGCGCGCTACCTGGACGAGCGCGCCCGCCTCATCAGCCCGAACGCCCGCATGCCGCAGGCGCCCGCCGGCGTGCCGGGCGGCGTGCAGGTGGGCTGGGCGCCCATGCCCGAGCAGCCCGAGTACGGCACCAGCCACATCAGCATCGTGGACGCCTACGGCAATGCGCTGGCCATGACCACCACCATCGAGGCCGTCTTCGGCTCGCGCCTCATGGTCACCACCGATCCGAGCCGCCCGGGTGGTTTCCTGCTCAACAACGAGCTCACCGACTTCAGCTTCGCTCCCCGCAACGCCCAGGGCCAAGCCATCGCCAACCGCGTCGAACCGGGCAAGCGGCCGCGCTCCTCGATGTCGCCCACCCTGGTGTTCGACAAGGCCAGCGGCGAGCTGCTGATGAGCGCGGGCAGCCCGGGCGGCGCGCTCATCATCCACTTCACCGCCAAGACCCTGCACGGCACGCTGCAATGGGGCCTGTCGCCGCAGGACGCGATCAACCTGCCCAACTTCGGCACCACCGGTGGGCCCTTGCTGCTGGAACAGAAACGGTTTGCGCCCGCCACCGTGGAGGCCCTGCGCCAGCGCGGCCACACGGTGGAGGAAGCGGACATGACCAGCGGCCTGCAGGCCCTGATGCGGGGCACGCAGCGCGGCCAGCGGGTGTGGCTGGGCGGAGCCGATCCCCGCCGCGAGGGCATCGTCGCCGGGGACTGAGCAACCGGGGTGCATCGGTCAGAATACCCCGGCGGCGATCCCCCCAGACCTTCATCCAGGAACTGCTCAACCGCGTGGACGTGGTTGACGTGGTGGGCCGCTACGTGCAGCTCAAGAAGGGCGGCGCCAACCTGATGGGCCTGTGCCCGTTCCACGGCGAAAAATCGCCCTCGTTCAGCGTCAGCCCGAGCAAACAGTTCTACCACTGCTTCGGCTGCGGGGCCAACGGCAACGCCATCGGTTTCCTGATGGAACACGCCGGCATGAGCTTCATCGAGGCGGTGAAAGACCTCGCCCAGCAGGCCGGCATGCAGGTGCCGGAAGACGAGGCCTCGCCGCAGGACCGCGAGCGCGCCGCGCAGCAGCGCCAGAAGCAGGCCACGCTCACCGACGTGCTCGAGAAGGCCGCGCAGGCCTACGCCAAGCAACTCAAGGTCTCGCCGCGCGCCATCGACTACCTCAAGGGCCGCGGCCTCTCGGGCCAGATCGCCAAGACCTTCGGCCTGGGCTACGCGCCCGAGGGCTGGCGCGCCCTGGCCAGCGTGTTCCCCGACTACCAGGCGCCCCTGCTGGTCGAGTCGGGCATGGTGATCGAGCACGAGGACGAAAAAGGCGCCGACGGCCAGGCCAAGCGCTACGACCGCTTCCGCGACCGGATCATGTTCCCGATCCGCAACGTCAAGGGCGAGTGCATCGGCTTTGGCGGGCGCGTGCTCGACAAGGGCGAGCCCAAGTACCTCAACTCGCCCGAAACGCCGGTGTTCAGCAAGGGCCGCGAGCTCTACGGCCTGTTCGAGGGCCGCACCGCCATCCGCGTGGCCGGCTACGCCCTCGTCACCGAAGGCTACATGGACGTGGTCGCGCTGGCCCAGCTCGGCTTCGCCAACGCCGTCGCGCGCTGGGCACGGCCTGCACGCCCGACCACGTGCAAAAGCTGTTCCGCTTCACCGACGCCGTGGTCTTCAGCTTCGACGGCGACGGCGCCGGCCGGCGCGCCGCGCGCAAGGCGCTCGATGCCGCCCTGCCCCTGGCCACCGACACGCGCAGCGTCAAGTTCCTGTTCCTGCCGGCCGAACACGACCCGGACAGCTTCATCCGCGCCAACGGCGAGGCGGCTTTCGCGCAGTGCGTGAAGGAGGCCGTGCCGCTGTCGCGCTTCCTGGTCGAATCCGCCGGTGCCGACTGCGACCTCAGCACCGCTGAAGGCCGCGCGCGCATGGCCAGCCAGGCGCGCCCACTCTGGAGCGCCCTGCCCGATGGCGCGCTCAAGCGCCAGCTCATCGGCGAACTGGCCGCCGGCATCGGCATCGGCAGCCCGGACCTGCTGCAGCTCTGGCAGCAGACCGGCGGCGGCCCGCGCAAGCCCCGGGCCGCCAGCCCGGCGCCCGCGCAGCCGGGGCACGACGCCGGTTACGACGGCGGCGGGGCCAGCGCGGCCTACACCTCGGACCCGGGCTACGACAGCGGCGCCGGCGGCGGTTACAGCAGCGGCGGTGGCGGCTACGGCGGTGGTGGCAAAACGCCACGGCGGCGGCGGCAAGGGCTTCGGCAAGTGGCGCAAAGGCCCGCCGCCCCCGCCCCGCATGCTGGGCACGCGCCGCGCGGGGGGCAGCCGGGCCGACCGCGCGGTGGGTCTGCTGCTGGCCAGCCCGCAGGCCTGGGACACGCTCTCGGCCGACGACCACGCCCTGCTGGCCCACCTGCCCGCGCCCCACGGCCCGGTGTTCGTCTGGCTGGAAGCCCAGCTGCACGAACACGGGCACCAGCCCTGGGCTGCGGTGCGCGAGGCCCTGCGCGGCCACGAACACGAGACCTTTGCCTGCGTCCAGGTCGAGCAGGCGACCCTGGGCGGCGACCCGAGCGCCGAGCTGTCCGAGCTGAACGACGTGATGCACCGCCTGCGCCGCGACGGGCTGGTGGAACAGGCTCGCCAGCTGGCCGAGCGCGTGGCCGCGGGAGATGCCAGCGCCATGGAGGACTACAAACGGGTCAACGCCCAGCTGCAGGCCCTCCAAAGCGACACGCCCGCCTGACAAAAAAACTTTGTCAGCGGTATAATCCAAGGTTTTGCACCGCAAGCGCGACAGCAGCACCTCCGGCACCGGCCCGGCCCCAGCAAGGGGCTAGATGGAACACCTTCCTGGCCGCCTCGGCGACCTCCCCGGCCCGACGGAACCCCGCAAGGACTGCACACCAAATGTTCGCCCCACAGCTTGCAGGCCTGCCCTTTCCGGCGAAAGGCAGGCGTTGTGCCCAACAAAATCACCGGAACGGACCGCGTCGCGCGGCCTTTCAGGCGTTTTTTGTGTGTTCTGCCGGCTCCAGTTCGACATTTTTTTGAGGTCCCCATGCCCGCGAAGAAATCCAGTACGTCCGTTGCGTCCAGCACCAAAACCGCCAAGAAGGCCAGCCCGCGCGCGGCCGCCCCGGTTTCTCCCCCGAAGAAAGCCCCCGCTGTGACCCAGAAGCCCCCCGTCAAAGCCGCCGCCAAGGCCGCGCCCGCCAAGAAGACCGCCGTGAAGGCCAAGTCCGAGGCCGAACTGCTCGAAGAACCCGCGAAGAAGAAGGCCGGTCGCCCGGCCAAGGCCGATGCGGGCGACAAGCCCGCGGCCAAGCGCGGCCGCAAGCCCAAGGCGGACGCCAAGGGCAAGGGAGGCGATGCCGACCTGGACGATGCCGACCTCAGCGACATCGAGGACGACCTGACGGGTGACGAGACCGAAGTCGAGGCGGTGGACACCACCGCCGCGCAGACGACCGAGAAGGTCAAACCCCTGCGCATGAAGATCAGCAAGGCGAAGGAGCGCGCGCTGATGAAGGAATTCGGCCTGGACGAAACCGTCCTGTCCGAAGAGGAAGCCCGCAACCGCCGCGAACGCCTCAAGACCCTGATCAAGCTGGGCAAGACGCGCGGCTACCTCACGCACGGCGAAATCAACGACCACCTGCCCGACAAGCTGGTGGAAGCCGAGACCCTGGAAGTGGTGGTCTCGCTGCTCAACGACATGGGCGTGGCCGTCTACGAACAGACGCCCGACGCCGAGACCCTGCTGCTGAACAACACCGGCCCGACCGCCGCCACCGAAGAGGAAGCCGAGGAAGAAGCCGAAGCCGCCCTGTCCACGGTGGACAGCGAATTCGGCCGCACCACCGACCCCGTGCGCATGTATATGCGCGAAATGGGCACGGTGGAGCTGCTCACGCGCGAAGGCGAAATCGAGATCGCCAAGCGCATCGAGGGTGGCCTCAACGACATGATGGCCGCCATCAGCGAGAGCCCGGCCACCATCGCCGAGATCCTGGTGATGGCCGAGGACATCCGCGAAGGCAAGGTCGTCATCTCCACCGTGGTGGACGGTTTCGCCGACGCCGACGAGGCCGATGACTACGTGGCCGAAGAAGACTTCGACGATTACGACGAAGCCGACGACGACGACGGCAAGGGCGGCTCCAAGGCCCTGACCCGCAAGCTCGAAGAACTCAAGCGCGAAGCCCTCACCCGCTTCGACAACATGCGCGCGCTGTTCGAGAAGCTGCACAAGACCTACGACAAGGAAGGCTACGGCACGCCGAGCTACCTCAAGACGCAGACGGCCATCACCGAAACGCTGATGTCCATCCGCTTCACCGCCAAGGCGATCGAGAAGCTCTGCGGCACCATGCGCAGCCAGGTCGACGACGTGCGCAAGAAAGAACGCGAGCTGCGCCGCATCATCGTGGACAAGTGCGGCATGCCGCAGGAAACCTTCATCAAGGAATTCCCGCCCAACCTGCTCAACCTCAAGTGGGTCGAGAAGCAGGCCGCCGCCGGCAAGCCGTGGAGCGTGATCATCGAGCGCAACATCCCGCCGGTGCAGGAGCTGCAGCAGGGCCTGATCAACATCCAGAGCAGCGTGGTCGTGCCGCTGGCGCACCTGAAAGACATCCACAAGCGGATGAACCAGGGCGAGTCCACCTCGCGCGACGCGAAGAAGGAAATGATCGAGGCCAACCTGCGCCTGGTGATCTCGATCGCGAAGAAGTACACCAACCGCGGCCTGCAGTTCCTGGACCTGATCCAGGAAGGCAACATCGGCCTGATGAAGGCGGTGGACAAGTTCGAATACCGCCGCGGCTACAAGTTCTCGACCTACGCCACGTGGTGGATCCGCCAGGCCATCACCCGCTCGATCGCCGACCAGGCGCGCACCATCCGCATCCCGGTGCACATGATCGAGACCATCAACAAGATGAACCGCATCAGCCGCCAGCACTTGCAGGAGTTCGGCTTCGAGCCCGATGCGTCCATCCTGGCCGAGAAGATGGAGATGCCCGAGGACAAGATCCGCAAGATCATGAAGATCGCGAAAGAGCCGATCTCGATGGAAACCCCCATCGGCGACGACGACGATTCGCACCTGGGCGACTTCATCGAAGACCAGGCCAACACCGCGCCCATCGAGGCCGCGATGCAGGCCGGCCTGCGCGAAGTGGTCAAGGAGATCCTCGACAGCCTCACGCCGCGCGAAGCCAAGGTGCTGCGCATGCGCTTCGGCATCGAGATGTCCACCGACCACACGCTGGAAGAAGTGGGCAAGCAGTTCGACGTGACGCGCGAGCGCATCCGCCAGATCGAAAGCAAGGCGGTGCGCAAGCTCAAGCACCCGAGCCGCTCGGACAAGCTGCGCAGCTTCATCGACACGCTGTAAGCGGCGGTCGGTCACAAAAAGGGAGCCACTGGCTCCCTTTTTTTCTGGGTGGCGCACGCCTCAGGCTTCGCGCGGCCGCACCACCAGTTCCGGGAAACCGGTGGCGGGGTCGGCCTCGCGCGAGAAACGCCATTCGGGCAGCAGGCCCAGCAGCACCTCGGCCGTGGTGCGCACGCGGCAGCCCGGCACCACGTGGCCGCCGAAGACGGCACCGCTGGCGGTGGACACGGCCATGTGCAGGTGCGAGTGGCTGCGGCCCTCGCCGTCCACCCCCACCGTGCCCGACAGGCTCAGGATCTCGCTGTCACCGTCCAAGGTCTGGGCCTGGTCCACGCCCGCGAAGCGCAGGCGCGCATCGCTCAGGCTGCCGATGCCCGAGATCACGAACGCGGCCTCACAGCCCTGCTCGCGCACTGCCGCCTCCAGGGCCGAGCGCAAGTCCTGGCCGGGAGTGAGGCGGAGCGGCAGGGTCTTCATCTCGTTCACGCCGACTCGTCCACTTCGGCACCCAGGTCCCCCGCAATCAGCTTGAACTGCTCCAGCGCGGCTTGCAGGTCTTCCACGATTTCCTGCGCAATCACATCGGGTGCCGGCAGGTTGTCGCTGTCTGCCAGCGAATCGTCCTTGAGCCAGAAGATGTCGAGGCTGGCCTTGTCACGGGCCATGATGTCTTCATAGCTGTAGTCACGCCACCGCCCCGTCGGCTGTTCGGCGCTCCAGGTGCCAGGCGCTGGTTGCGGTTGGCCATGTTGTAGAGCGCCACGAACTCGTCCAGGTGCTCGCGCCGCAATGGATTGGTCTTGAGCGTGAAGTGCTGGTTGGTGCGCAGGTCATAGATCCACAGCTTCCGTGTCCAGGGCGTTTCGCTGGCGGGCTTCTTGTCGAAGAACAGCACATTGGCCTTGACGCCTTGTGCGTAGAACAAACCTGTGGGCAAGCGCAGCAGGGTGTGCAGGTCGCATTCCTGCATCAAACGACGGCGAATGGTTTCGCCCGCCCCGCCTTCAAAAAGGACGTTGTCGGGCAGCACCACCGCCGCGCGCCCGTTCGTTGCGCAGCAGCGTCTTGATGTGCTGCACGAAGTTGAGCTGCTTGTTGCTCGTGGTGGCCCAGAAGTCGTCGCGTTCGATGATGTCTTTTTCCGTGCTCGTGCGGCCGTCTTCACCCACGATCACGGTGCTGCTTTTCTTGCCGAACGGCGGGTTGGCCAGCACCACGTCAAAGCGCGCGCCGGGATCGGCGCCCAACGCATCACCCACCACCACCGGCACCGACTTTTCGGATCCGATGCCGTGCAGCATCAGGTTCATCGCACACACGCGCGCCGTGGCCTGCACGAGCTCGTAGCCGGTGAAGGCCTTTTCCTTCAGGTGTTTGAGCTGGTCGCGTGTGAGATTCTTGTGGTGCGCGGTGATGTGGTGGTGCGCGGTGAACAGAAAACCGCCCGTGCCACAGGCCGGGTCGCAAATCGTCTCGCCCGGCCGCGGGCCGATGCAGTCCACCATGGCCTGAATGAGCGCGCGCGGCGTGAAGTACTGGCCCGCGCCGCTCTTGGTGTCTTGTGCATTGCGCTCCAGCAGGCCCTCGTAGGCATCGCCCTTCACATCCGCGCCCAGGATGGTCCAGGTTTCCGCGTCGATCAGGTCCGCCACCACGCGGCGCAGCTTGGCCGGGTCCTGGAACTTGTTTTGGGCCTTGGCAAAGATCAGGCCCAGCGTGCCGCGTTCCAGCCCGAGGCGCTCCAGGGTGTGGCGGTAGTGGTCAAACAGTGCGTCGCCATCTCGTGCCAGCAGCTCGGGCCATCCATAGCCCTTGGGCACGATGCTCGCCTGGTTATGCGGCGGCTGGCTGCGCTCATGCGCCATCTTGAGAAACAGCAGATAGGTCAGTTGCTCCACATAGTCGCCATAGCTCATGCCGTCGTCGCGCAGCACATTGCAGTAGTTCCAGAGCTTCTGGACGAGGGAATGGGTGTTGTTGTTCATGCTCAAGCAAAAAATGAAATCTGACTCAGACGCGCAAGGGCAGTCTCTTCGCGCTCCGGGTCGCTCAGGAGACCGGGCAAGGCATTGGTGAAGGTTGGCAAGGCCAGCAAATTTGCCACCGACCGGGCGATATGCAACCGCACATTGTCGGGCGCGGCCTTGACCTCCTTCACAAGGGCTGCACGCCCCTCCACCACGGTCATGATGTCCTCCAGATCATGGCTCACAAACACATCGTTGCGACCGCGATCCTTGAAGGCTTCGAACTTGGTGCGCAGGAAGTACGGCGCCGAAAGGTGCCGTAGAACCAAACCGTCTTCCCCTGTGGCCTGCTCCGCCGATTCGAAGCCCGCCCGGTACCACGGGTTGGCGAAACCCAGCACCTTTTCGTCCAGCGGGGCCAAGTCCAGTTGCAGGCGGTTCCAATACCAGCGAAACGGTGGCGTGTTGTCCGCCATGGTCTGCTTGAAGCCGCGTTGCGCCAAGTGCTCGGCCAGCTGGTGGTAACCCGCCAGTGACGTGACTTCCACGATGGCGTCCACATCTTCGGTGGGCCTCACGTCCATCAAGCCTGGGTTGTCGATGAGCAGCCCCGTGGCGCAACCGCCTACGAACACCACCTGCTCGCACAGTGGACCCATCGCGCGCGCCATGGCCATCAACAGCGCCAGATTCGGGTCAGCCACGCGGCGAATCCTTTTGCGGCGTGGGCGCACTCGGGTCGATCAAGGCCTGCAGCCGCTCCATGGCCATGTTCCGCTCGCGCGCCTTGCCCACGCGCAGAGCATCGAACAGCGCCAGCATGTCGTACAGCTTCGCGTCCTGCATGGCGGCAAAGGGCACAGAAGGGTGCAGCGGCTCCACCCCCATGCCGCGCACCGATCCGTTCGGGTGCGGCCAGACAAAGTCTGTGCTGCCGGGTGCGAACACGCCGGCAAACGCGGGCGCGCTGTGGCTCGTGGGCACCCCGACCGCCAGCGGCAGACGCACGCCGGGAAAAGCGTACTTGGCCCCGTGCAGGGCGAATTCCGCCAGCGCCTGGGCATGTACGCGCACCGGGTTATCCGGCAGCCCGACATCTTCTTCCGAGTGCACCGCACTGCGGCGCACCCGTTTGCGCGTGACCCGATAAATGCCCTGTGGCTCCCGCAGCGCTTGGGCTCCCGCGCCGGCCGCGCCCGCGAACGAAGCCGCCGAAGCGCGGTTCTGCAGCAGCAACCCGGACAGCAAACCCCGCTTTACCGAAGCATGGGCTTCCGAAGCGCTCAGCCCCAGCTCCTGCGCCAGGCGCGCATACGTCCAGCGCTGGTCGCCCCAAGCCACGAGCTTGAGGGCGACGAGAAAATCCTGGGGTTTGAGCTGCATTTGTTCAATATTCTCGATTTGCGAATATAGAATTTAACAGCCAAACGGCTTTTCCGCAAGTCGACACGGCAGGCCGTCAGGGATACAGCACCAGATCGCCCACCACCTGGATGACCTTGGCCTCTTCCAGACGCCGAGACAAGGCGTCCGCGTCTTCGGCCGTCGCTCCCTGCCCCACGATGGACTTCAGGTGGCGCAGCAGAGAAGTGAGCTTGATTGGGCGGTTCTTCCCCATCTTGGCCAAGGACGCTTTCGCCCGCGCCAATACCTTGTCCGCTGGAGCGGGCGTTGTCTGGGCCGTTGCCTGCACCGCAGACGCCGGCATTTTGGTCACCGCTTTTTTCGCCACCGCCGTCTTGGCAGGCACCTTCTTGGCCGGTGCCTTTTGCGCAGCAAGCTTCTTGGCTGGTGGCGCCACTTTCTTGGCCGGTGCGGCCTTCTTTGCCGTGACCTTCTTCGCTGGCGCGGCCTTCTTGGCGGCAGGCGCCTTCCTGGCCTTGAACCCCACCCGCGTCGCTCTGAACTCCAGCAACTTGGCGTGACCGAGCATCGAGTCATAGCCCTTGTCGTTCGCCACCACCACCAGGTTGGCCTCCGGGTGTTTGGCGGCCAGGTAGCCCAGGTAGAACGACAAGTGGAAGTCCAGCGCGTTCTTGCCCTTGCCTGAGTGCGGCACCAGCGTCACCCGCTCATGCGCCGCCTTCAGTTGCTCGGCGCGTTTGGTCTGGTTCGGGCCATGAAACAGCCATACATCGGTGAGCTTCGGCGCGATCTTCAACAAGTCTTCCATGCCGGGCTGAACATTTTCGAAGTCCACCAGCAAGTGTTGTTCTTTCATGTTGTCCCCCTGGTGGCCAATCGGCTTCGGCACGCCTCGCACAACCGTTGTTTACATCATCCTTGCTTGCTCTCAGCTTCTTGCAACTCTTTCAGCGTTCGCCCGCGGGAGTCTTTCCAAACAGTCCGGCCATTGGTCACGCTCCCCAGCACCATATCGGACGCCGCTGAAGGAGACGTAAAGGCAAAATCCTGAGCAAACCTGTAGCAGCTCTCGTCAGGCACCAGTACGCCGTTCGCGATCAGTTCATCACGGCGCCGAACGCTTCCCGGGAAAGTCTGAAACGAAGGCGTGACGACCTGCACTGCCTGTGAGCCTTTTTGCACCACAAAGCCTTGGCTCGACTCAAACCCAGCAGCTGAAACGCCCTTTGCGCTGCATGTCATCAACGTTCCAGCCTCATAGATGACCTCTCGTCCAGCGTCAGGTACTTCAGCTGGCGGGACCGGTCTCGGAGCAACCTGTTCGAACGCATGCACCCCCAACACCGGCAGCATGCCCAGAATGTGATCCAGAAACACCAACATGTCCGACCGGTCCGCCTCGCTCAGGCTGGGCTCGCTGGGATAGTTGCCGTTGTCCAACGGCACGCGCTTGGCCGCGCGGGCCAGCGCGATCAGCCGCGCCTCCAGAAACTGCACATGCGCCTTGTTCATCAACCCACCCACCGCCACGAAACCAATGGCGCGGGTCCAGAAGTCTTTCTGCGCGTAGTGGCTCTCCAGCCGGGGGCGAATGGGGTCGCCCTCGCCCACGTACAGCAGTTCACCCTCGCCGTCCGGCCGCGGGCCGAGCAGCAGGTACACCCCGGTCTGCTGCAATTCGGGCCGGGCCTTCACCTGCGGCAGCAAGGCCCGCGGGAACACCACGGCGCGGGCGCTGGCGTTGAAGCGCTCGACGATGCGCAGGCCGTCAGGATCGCCGTCGGCGACGAAGATGCGAAGGGAGAAAGGCTGAGTGTTGGCTGTCATCCTAGTCCAGCGCAGCAATCGGTATCGCAATGGCCTGCATCGCACGACTGTTCGCTTCGTAGACCTTGCTTTGCATCAACGCCCTCATTGGCACCCGGCGGTTGCTGTAGTGCGCTTCTCGATGATGGTTGGGACAAAGAGCAATGACGTTGGTTTCGCCATCCCCGCCTTTCTCAGACAAGGGGATCACATGATGAGTTTCCAAGAAAATTCGGCCGTCATATTTCACAAACCCAAGCGCACCACAGAATTCACATAGCCCAGCGGCTCTCCGAAGCACACGCTTCCGTATTTCAGCACTGCGAACAAAGACCTTTCCGTTTGCATCGCGCTGCTCCGGAGAGTGATAGTGATCACCGGGGACCTCGTCAAACTGATCAGTGAAGCGATCTGGCTCAGCACCACGTGTCACGACGCAAGCACCAGTTGTCTGATCGTAGAAGGTAATGGCCCATGGCTCGGGGTCCAACGCTCTTCGATAAACGTGGGAAGGCTCCGCATCAGGATCTTCTGCCGTTCTCATTTCGCCTTGGCAAACAATCACACGAATCGGCATCTTGGTCCTTGCTGACTGCTGAATACAGCGGTCCATTCTGGACGCTCGACGCTCCCAAGTCTTTCGTCCGGCTCTTCCCATGTCGATACCGAACTGACGTGGATTGATTTCCTGGCGCAATGTCTCGCCCTGCTCTTTCATCGAGTCAAACCAAAGATTTAGAACGACAACCTTGCCTGGTTCTACGAACGCCCATTCGTAACAGTACTTCGGATTGCTCGCGGCGCGTTCCGGCTTGGGGCCACTCTTGAAGTTTGACCAATCAGACACGTTCACCCCAGCTTCGCGCACAAGGTCAATAACGCGGCGATGTCCTTTTGGATCCACTTCACTCAATATGTTTGACATCTGCTCTTTCAAGTTGCATGAACTCAAGGCTACCCTTCAGTGTGCCCAACCAAGCTCCCGCAGCAAAAAACCCAAATTGTGTAGGCACAACTCTGCGTCCTCTTCAACGGGCAACCGAAGCGACCTAGAGACCTGCTCATTCGACTTGCCGCGCACATGCAAACGGGCCAACAATTGACCGACCCAAGCCGCACATTGCTTGGACGGGTTCACAGTTTCCATGGCCTTTGCCAGTGCCGCCAAGTCTTTGCCAGCAAAAGCCGAGTCCCCCGTGTCTGCAACCAGCCAGCGAGACAACACGACCGTCATCGCATTACGGCATTGATCGATGACGGAGACAGGTGTTTCACGGAACGCCGAATCCAGCACACGGTCCACCGCTGACCTGACAGCCGCTCGATCCGCTTCAGGAATGGCGGAGAGTGCGAGTTCGGGCAACACACCGAATGCACTCAGCGCCTTGAGTGTCAACATGACATCGTCACCGAGCACCATCTCCGCTTGGATCACCCGCCAAGCCGATGAGCCACGCACCTGCCCGATGAGCAACGTTTGTCCGAGGCCGCCATTCGGCATGTGCAGCACAGCGGTGCAAGGCATGTAGGTGTACAGCCTGCGAGTACGCCCACCGCCCGCCACGGAACGGAGTGCGTTCTCAATAAGTGGATGGCCTGCCGTAAGCACGGACTCTGGTTGGCTTTGGCTCTGAGGCTGAAATAGCCGCCCACGGCGTACTCGAGTCACCGTGTCAAAACTGTCCTCCCGGAACACCCAGGCAAACGGATCAGAAAACAAGCCTTTGGGTGGTGCGCTCCAGTCCTCGGGATTGGTGATCAACTTGGCCTGGGAGAGAAGCGGTGGAGGCAAAACGGCAAACTGCGGCGCACTGGCGCCTTCATATACATGGCCGGTATCGCTCTCAAACCCGATGCGCATAGTTCAGTCCGCTTTCATGAAAGCTTTGGCAAGCGTTGCTTTCCGCAACGAGTGCGCACGCAGGAGGTTAGCTGCAACTTCGGCCTCCACTTCGCGAATAACTGACAGGCAACGATCAAGCTCTTCGACAATCCGCACCTGCTCCCCAATGGGCGGCAAAGGGACTACGAACTTCCGGATGTGAGCGAGCCCCAAATCTGGCTGCGCAGTAGCGCGAACGTCTCGCTTGATCTGAGCCGTCACTACCTCTGAACGCAATGCTGCAATCAAGAATCTGACCGGGAAATTTTCTCTAACGGGCTTGAGGATCGCGACACTGTAAGACGCCTGAAACGGTGAGTCGACCGTCACCGCTCTGACCTCACCAACAGTGCCATATCGAGACAATAGTACGTCACCGCGCTCTGGTTTCACCTTTCGGCAGAGTGCCTCGTAGTCTTCTGACGAAATTCGTTTGGCTCCCGCGAAGTCGATGCCTTCATCGTCCAAGAAGTCCTTCGTACTGACGTACGGGACACCGTCCTGCTGCCCCTTTGGCATCCTGTGATCCACGTCAGCGATCTGAAGATGCAATTGCTCTAGCGAAGCCCATGTCCATCCTTCCGGAATGTCCACGCGGCTCACGTTTGTGAGGAACTCGGGTTCTTTGTACTTGCCACGCCCAGCCCACTGAATACGTCGTTGTTCGAGGATTCGTTGCAGTAGTTGGTTGCCAGTTTCGTAGCTGCGGCCTTCGCGGTGGGCGAGGCTGGCTTCGGTTTCTACGAGGCGGCCTTCGACGGCGGCTTTGAGGATGGCGGCTTTGTAGCGTTTGAGGTTGGCCTTGACGCGCTGGAGGTTGGCGACGGCTTCGTCGAGGCGGGAGAACTGCTTTTCGATTTCGGCGACGATCTCGCCCTGTACTTCTCGAGGAGCCACTGGGATGGGCAATTGCCTCAACACGCTCAGATTGATACGTGGTCGCGTGGTGCCCTTTGTGTGTAGTTCGAACTGTTTAATGATCTCTGGGGAGTTGATTGCGTAAGTGAGGTATCGGCGATCAACTTGGTTCTCATCTGGTCGCACCCGAACCAAATCCGCAACGATTACCCCACGCCCAATCGACTCAGGAACGATGCAGGCCTTGCCCAAAGGGTCACCGAGCTTGGTGATCAAGATGTCGTCTGGCTTGAACTCGTGGCGTGCCAAGTCCTGTGCTTTCTCAAGTGTCAAAAATCGAATGTTCTTAGTAACAAAAGCATTGCGATCAATGTTTTGCAAGCGTGCGATTGGAACGCCCTCGCTCACGTACTCTGAAGCCTTCAGGTCGGACCCGAAAGGCCCATCGACCACATCCTGCCTTGGATTTTTCGTGAGGCTCTGCAACGGCTTCCAAGCCCAGCCTGCGGGCAATTCGCTAAGAGCATTGAACTCAACGAGTGCGCTCACGCCGCCAACTCCCGATTCAGCGTCTCAATCACCTGTGGCAGCTCAGCCCCAAACAACTGATGCACCTTGCCCAGCCCGCCTTCCTGCTCAAAGGGGGCGTAGCTGAAGTCTTCGATGTCGATGCCGAGGTTGGCGGCTATGTGGTCGCGGATCATTTCTAGCCAGTGGAGTTGGTCGGGGGTGAAGGGGGAGCCCTCACCCCTGCCCTCTCCCGCACGCGGGAGAGGGAGTTGAGATTGTTGTGCGAACCAGGCTTTGAAGTTGGCTTGCACCCGTTCGGGGTACGGCACGAGTTCGTTGTCTTGTTGCATGGCGAAGCGCACCAGGCTCACCAGATCGGTGAGCAGGCGGCGCTGGCTGGTGCCTTTGACGCGGGTCTTGTTGAGCGCGGCGTAGGCCTGCCACAAGGCGCTTTCGTCGATCAGGTGTGGCGGGCTGTGCAGGGCGTCGGCCAGGGCCTTGATGTCTTCGAACTTCAGCGGAGCGCGCACCGGGCGGTTGTAGAGGATCTGCAGCGCGGTGATCTCGTCCTTGTGCTGGGCGATGAAGGCTTCGAAACTCTGCACCAGCTCCTTGGCGCGGTCGCTGCCTTCGGCAAAGCCGGCGTGCAGCAGCGCGTCTTGCGTGACGGTGTCGATGACGAGATCGGCTTTCTGTCTGAGCTTGAGGATGAGCTCGCGCAGGGTGGGGTTGGTGAAGGGTTGGGCGGCTTGTTGCAGGCGTGATTGCTGTGCGAAGGGGGTGGAGTCATCGTCTTCTTCGGCATTGAGGGCTTGCACGATGCCGCGTGCCAGTTCGCGCAGGCTGTGGCCGCCGCTGGCTTCGATGATGCGGGCCTGGTCTTCTTCGTCAAGGTCCTTGTCGAGCCGGCTCAGGCGGGCGGCCACGCTGCTGAGCACTTCGTCTTCCACATTGCCCAGGGCCACCGCCTGCAGCAGTTTGTCGAGCGGCACGCTCTTCTTCTGGTCCAGGGGGCGGCTGTCGGTCTTGTCGCGCTCGCACACGCCCACACAGTCGACGATGACGAAGTGGTCTTTGCGCAGGTGCTCGCCGGGGTTGACCTGCATGAGGTCGGTGGGGTTGCACACGCGCACGCCCCGGCCTTTCATCTGCTCGAAGAAGCTGCGGCTTTTCACCGAGCGCATGAACATGACGATTTCGACCGGTTTGATGTCGGTGCCGGTGGCGATCATG
This sequence comes from Hydrogenophaga sp. UC242_50, assembly GCF_042697355.1. Taxonomy (NCBI): domain Bacteria; kingdom Pseudomonadati; phylum Pseudomonadota; class Betaproteobacteria; order Burkholderiales; family Comamonadaceae; genus Hydrogenophaga; species Hydrogenophaga sp. UC242_50. Next base: position 2,713,574 of record NZ_CP170553.1, on the reverse strand, counting down.
TCCACGGTGACGGCCACGCGCGGGTAGTAGGCGGTGCGGAAGTCCTTGATGAGCTGTTCGGGGCTGGTGCCGGTGGTGCGGTAGGTGATCTTCTGCGCGAACTCGTTGCCGCGGGCGAACTCTTCGCGCAGGATCTCGACGATCTTTTCGGCGTGGTTGTCGTCCTTGGCAAAGATGAGTGTCTTGGGCAGTTCCTGCCGGTGGGGAAACAGGTCCACATTCCAGTTGTCGCGCAGGGTCCGCACCACGGTGCGGATCTGGTCGGGCGTCTGCACGGCGCGGTCCAACTCAGTGGGGTCGTATTCAAAGTCTTCGTCGAGCTGCCAGGCGGTCTTGCGGCGGGTGGCTTTGTCTTGGGTTTCCAGCCAGTAGCCCTTGTCCACCTTGGCGCCGGCTTCGGTCACTTCGGTCTTGATGCGGTAGACGTCGTAGTTGACGTTGACGCCGTCGGCCACGGCCTGGGCGTGGCCGTATTCCATGACCAGGTTCTGGTTGAAGAATCCGAAGGTCTGCTTGTTGGGCGTGGCGGTGAGGCCGATGAGGTACGCGTCAAAGTATTCCAGCACCTGGCGCCAGAGGTTGTAGATGCTGCGGTGGGCTTCGTCGGTGACGACGATGTCGAACATCTCGATGGGGATGGCCGGGTTGTAGCCGATGGGCTCGGGGTCCTTGAACAGAGACTCGGCACCTTCCGTGCTAGTCTCGTCAGCCTCTTCGGGCAGGTCTTTGCCCTTGAGCATGCTGAACATGCGCTGGATGGTGCAGATGACGACGCGGGCGCTGGTGTCCAGGTTGTTGCCTTGCAGGTGCTGGACGATGTACTCCTCGCCAAACTTGTAGTTGTTGTGCGGGCTGGCGTAGGCGTCGAACTCTTTCTTGGTCTGGCGCGCGAGGTTGCCACGGTCCACCAGAAACAGCACGCGCCGGGCACCACCGAACTTGATGAGCCGGTAGATGAAGCTGATGGCGGTAAAGGTCTTGCCGCTGCCCGTGGCCATCTGGATCAGGGCCTTGGGCTTGTTGGCGGCCAGGCTCTTCTCCAGGTTCTGGATGGCCTTGATCTGCGCGGGCCACAGCTGGTAGCTGGCGCCGCCACTGCCCCATTCGGTCACGAGCGGGGGCATCTGCTGCAGGCGGGCGAGGAAGGTGCCGGATGAACCGTATCTCGCCGCTGGCTCCTGTACCGTTCGCCCTGAGCTTGTCGAAGGGTGGGCTTCGACAGGCTCAGCCCGAACGGGAGTGAGCCAGTGCAGCAAGAGATCAGGCCGGTAGAAGGCGAACAGCGGCCGGGCGCGGGGTGCAGGGTCCAGCCCGTTGGTGAAGCGGGTTTCCACCCCGGTAGACTCGAACACGAAGGGCAGCGGCCGGCGCCAGGCCGGCAGACTGACGGGCAGTCCCTGCGCATATCGGGCGCTTTGCCCTTCCACACCACTGAGCGTGGCGCCTTCCTTCTTGGCTTCGATCACGCCACAGGCTTTGCCGTTGACGTACAGCAGGTAGTCGGCGTAACCGTGGCCCGGGTTGAGGGGAAACTCGCGAATGGCGACGCCTTTGACTGCGCCATCACCTGCATGGATGTTGGCGTTGCGCAGCACTGCAGACGTGCCAGCCCGCTGCGATGAGCAATGCGTCGATGGTCTGGCGGGCGCGGGCCTCGGGCGTCATGCGTGTGGTAGTGGCGTTGTTTCCTCTTGTTGCATTCTAGGGGGCGGAAGGCAAGGTCACCGTCACCGCCAGCCCGGGGTGTGCATTGCGCACCGCGAAAGTGCCCCCGTGCGCCTGCGCCACCAGCCTGCACAGGTAGAGGCCCAGGCCCACGCCGCCGGCGTTGCGCGTGCGCGCGGTGTCGGGGCGGAAGAAGGCCTGCGCAAGGTGGGGCAACTGGTCGTCGGGTACGCCGGGGCCATGGTCGCGCACTTCGAGTTCGATGCCCTGCCCCGCTTCCAGCGCGCGGATGTGCAGTTCCACCGCCCGCGGCGCGCCGGTGCTGTGGCGCAGTGCGTTGTCGAGCAGGTTGCGCAGCAGCAGGCGCACGCGGATCTGGTCCAGCGGCAGCGTGGGCAGGCTGTAGGGAGCGTGCAGCTGGATGCTGCGGGCCGCGGGCTGCGTGATGGTGAGTTCGTCGATCACGTCACGGGCCAGCGCAACCGGGTCGGTGGGCTCGCGACTCAGCGCCTGGTGGCGCCCGGCCAGTCTCTCGCTTTCCAGCAGGTCGCTGATGAGGCGGGCCATTTCGCTGAGGTCGCGCAACAGGGCCTCGCGCTGCGGGGCGACGTCGACGCCCTCGGGCAGCAGCTCGGTGTTGAGCCGCGCGCGGGTCAGCGGGCTGCGCAGCTCGTGGCTGATAGCCAGCAGCAGGGAGCGCTGGGCGTCGAGCATCTGCTGGATGTCCTGGCCCATGGTGTTGATGGTCGCGGCCAGTTCGCCCAGTTCGTCGGGCCCCCGGGGGTGGCGCACAGGAATGGGCTGGTCGAACCGGCCCGCGCCGAAGCGCAGGGCGCCCTGCCGGATGTCGTCGAGCGGTCGCAGCAGGCGGCGCACGTACAGGAAGGCGAGCAGCGTGAGGATGAGCAAGGCCACCAGCGTGTAGCCCACGATTTTGGGCCGGCGGTCGAACACCGCTTCGTTCAAGCCGAATTCCAGGCGGTGGCGATCGGCCGTGGTGCGTTGCAGCAGCTGTTGCCAGTCCTTGTCGTCGCCCCAGCCGGCGTCGTCGTCCGCGCCCCGGTCCCGGGCCCGCTCGCGCAGCCAGTGCGGGCGCTGGTGGTCGGGGTGCGAACGCCAGTTGACCCGCGGGCCGACGATGTCGATGGTGAGCGGCAGGCGCTGCGTGAGGGCTTGCGCGCGCTCGATGCTGGGGCTGCCGCCGGCGGCCACATCGGCCGTCAGGCGGTCCACGTAGTCCATGAGCACCGGGCGCGCGGCCTCGCGCCAGCCGACCGAAAAAGCCTTCTGCGCCCCGCTGATGAAGGTGAACGACATCGCCATGGCCAGCAGCAGGAACACCATCACCATGCGCAGCTTGAGGGAGCAGCGCAAGGCCAGGAAAGCCCGGCGGTACCAGGGCAGCGCCTGGGTCATGGCGCGATGCGGCGCAACGCCAGCGAGTAGCCCGCGTTGCGCAGGGTCTTGATGCAGTCCAGCGGCTCGAGCTTCTTGCGCAGGCGGCTCACCACGATGTCGACCGCGCGCGTGTAGAGGTCGGCCTCGTGGCCGCGCAGCTGGTTGAGGATGTCGTCGCGGCTGAGCACGCGCCCGGCCTCGCGCGCGAGCAGGTGCAGCAGGTCGAACTCGGTGCTGGTGAGCTCCACCGCCTGGCCCTCGCGCAGCACGCTGCGGCGCGTCGGGTCGATGGTGAGGCCGTCGAACACCAGGGTGCCGGGCTCCACCGCGCTGGCGGGCGCGGCCGGCGGGCCGTTGCCGCCATGGCGGCGCCGCAGCACGGTCTGGATGTGCGCCACCAGCTCGCGCGGCTCGAAGGGCTTGGGCAGGTAGGCGTCGGCGCCGAGTTCGAGGCCGACCACGCGGTCCATCACGTCGCCGCGCGCGGTGAGCATCACGATGGGAATGTCGCTTTCCTTGCGGATGGTGCGGCAGAGTTCGAAGCCGTCCATCTCGGGCAGCATCACGTCGAGGATGGCGGCGTCGAAGGCTTCGGCGCGCAGGCGCGCCAAGCCCTCGCTGGGCCGCAGCGCGTGCGCCAGCGCCAGCTCGAAGCGCTGGAAGTAGGTCGCCAGCGGCGGGCCGAGCTGTTCGTCGTCGTCAATGAGCAGAACGCGGTGCATGCGGCATTGTCACATTGCGCCCGTCAGGCTGCGGTGGCGCACGATGAGGCGGCGAAGCCGTTGCTGCGCGCCACGGTCCAGCCCGTCGAAACGGTCGGCCACCGAGAGGATGGCCGGCAGCGCGGGCACGGCGTCGTTCGGCTGGCGGCGAGAGAGCCGCGCCCACAGCCCCAGCGCGTGCTCGCGGTCGAAGCGCGGGCCCCACACCAGGGCCAGCAGCTCGTCGTGCGGGTCGTCCACCCCGGCCAGCAGCGCCGGACCGTGGTCGCGCAGGCGCTGGGCGATCGGTTGCAGCACGGGCGACATGGGGTTCACCCCGCTCAGCCGCGCGAGAACCAGCCGCGGCGCTTGCCCATGCGCTCGCGCACCTCGGCCTGTTGCGTCGGGCTCAGGCTGTCGTAGAAGTCGGCCAGGGCGTTGATCACCTCGGGGCTGCTGACCTGCACCACGCGGGTCTTCTCGTCGAGCAGGTTCAGCGCGCGGGCGCGGTCGAACTTCTCGCCGGCGATCAGCGCCTGCATCTCGCCGCGCGGGTTCGTGGTCTGGCCGATCAGGGCCGTGCGCTGGGCCTGCACCTTGTCGGCCAGCACGTTGAGCTTCTGCTGCTGTTCGGCGTTGAGGTCGAGCTTGCTCGTGATGCGGTTGACCACCTTGCCGCGCACTTCGGCGATCTTCTCGGCGCTCATGGGCGCGCGCTCGTGGTGACCGCGCGTGCCGCAGGCGGCCAGGCCGCCGATGGCGATGGAGATGCCGGTGAAGGCCATGAGCGAGCGCTTGATCCAGGGTTTCATGACGGTGTCCTTTCAAAGGGACTGTTGAACATGACCGCCATGGTGCCGGCAGCGGTGCGCCTCGGGGTCTCAGCGCAGTTTCGGTTTTTTTCGTTTTGTATCGACGCCGGCCGCACGCACCTGGGCCAGGTAGTCGTTCACATGCGCGCCCAGGCGCTCGGCGACCATGCGCGCGATGCGCGGCAGCGAGCGGCTCGCGCTGATCGCCACGCCCACGGTCTGCGGCTGGGCACTCTTGTCCTTGAGGGGCACGAAGCACAGACTGCCCGCGAGGATCTCGGGACCGGCATCGAGCTCGGAGGTGAGCGCCACGTGGCTGCCGCTGCGCACCAGGCTCTTGACGAGCTGCAGCGAGTTCGTCACCAGCGGTGGCCGGGCTTCCTCCAGCAGCCAGTTGTGGCGCCGCTCCAGGTAGCGGCGGATCGCCAGCACCCGGCTTTGCGCGGCCATCGGCCAGGCCGCCACGTCCTTGAACGTCACCTGGGCCTGCGCGGCCAGCGGATGGCCCGGCGCCACCACGCAGCCCAGCGGCAGCTCGGCGCTGGCCACGATGTGCAGGTCGCGGCCGGGCTTGAGGTTGAAGGCCACCGCCAGATCGACCTCGCCCGCGCGCAGGCGCTGCACGGCGTCGTCGGTGCTGACGATGTCCACCTCCAGCACGATGCCCGGGTGTTCCCGCGCCACCACCGCCACGAACTCGGGCAGGAAGCCGTTGACGTGGCTGTCCATCGCGGCCAGGCGCAGCTGGCCCTGGCTCACGCCCTGCAGGTGCTTGATGTCGGACAGCGTGCGGTTGAGGTCGGTCTTCCATCGCTGCGAGAGCGCCAGCAGCAGTTCGCCCGCGGCCGTCAACCGCATGCCGCGCGGCTGGCGCTCGAACAGCGGCAGCCCGAGGTCTTCTTCCATCAGCAGGATGTGGCGGTCGATCGCGGAGGCGGAAATGGACACCTCGCGCGCGGCCGCCTGCACCGAACCGAGCTGCGCGACAGCCGCCAGGTAGCGCAGGGCCTTCGGATGCAGAAGCTGGTTCAGTGAACTCATGCGCACTGAAAATTCGAATGCAACATGCCCAATTATGCGATGGACAGCAATGCAATGGCGCCGCAAACTGCGACCGCATGAACACCCCGACACTCTCACCCCTGGCCTGGCATGCCCTGGCCTCCCTGGACGAAGCCACTTTCTGCGCGCGCCTGGGGCCGGTGGTCGAGCATTCGCCCTGGGTCGCCCGAGAGGCCTGGGCCGCCCGCCCGTTCGCCGACTGGGCGTCGCTGTACGACAGCTTGTCGCGGGTGATCCATGGCGCCGACGAGGCCCGCCAGCTGGCCCTGCTGCGCAGCCATCCGGAACTCGCCGGCCAGGAGGCGCGGGCCGGCACCATGACGGCGGATTCGCAGAGCGAACAAGGCCGCCTGCGCCTGCTGGCGCTGGACGCCGCCACCGTGCAGCGCATCGAATCGCTCAACCGGCGCTACCGCGAGCGCTTCGGCTTTCCCTTCATCGTCGCGCTGCGGCTGCACGGCTCGCTGGCGCACGGTGCTGCAGGCCGGTGAAGCGCGCCTGGCGAACGACGCGCGCACCGAGCGCCGAAACGCCCTGCAACAGGTCTGCGAAGTCATGCGCGGACGGCTGGCGCAGACCGTGTCACCCGAGCCCTCCCCTCCGTCCTCCCCGTCCGTCAACACCCTCGCAGGAACCCCGTCATGAACACCCCACGCCGCCTTCTTCTGGCCGTCAGTGCCTTGTCGATGCTGGCCTCGCCGCTGGTCCACGCACAGGCCTGGCCGCAACAGAAGCCGATCCGGATCATCGTGACCTTCTCGCCCGGCGGCTCGTCGGACATCGTGGCGCGCCTGCTGCAGCCCGGCCTGCAGGAGAAGCTGGGCCAGACCGTGATCGTGGAGAACAAGCCCGGCGCGGGCAGCACCATCGGCGCCAACGAGGTGGCGCGCGCCGCGCCCGACGGCTACACGCTGCTGCTGTCCAACACCGCGCCCATGAGCATCTCGCCCTTCATGATGGACAAGGCACCCTACGACCCGGTGAAGGGTTTCACGCACATCGCCTACATCGGCTCGGTGCCCAATGTGTTCGTGGTGCATCCTTCGGTGCCCGCCAAGACCATGCCCGAGCTGGTGAAGTGGATCAACGCGCAGGCCAAACCCGTCAACTACGGCTCGGGTGGCGTCGGCTCCATCGGCCACATCGTGGGCGAGATGTTCAAGCAGCAGTACCAACTGAAGATGGAACACGTGCCGTACAAGGGTTCTTCTCCCATGCACAACGACCTGCTCGGCGGCTCCCTGCAATTCGCGGTGGACACGCTGACGCAGAACGTGCCTTTCATGAAGGAGGGCAAGCTGGTCGGCATCGCGGTCACGTCGCGCGCCCGCGCGCCCATGTCGCCCACCGTGCCCACGGTGGGTGAAGCGGGTTACCCCAAGCTGGTGGCAGAGAACTTCCTCGGCATCTCCGGGCCCGCCGGCACGCCGGCGGACGTGGTCGACAAGGTCAACAAGGCGGTGACCGACGTCGTGGCGCGGCCCGACGTGGCCAGGCGACTGAGCGACCTGGGGGTGGAGTCGGAGCCCATGAGCGCCGCGCAGTTCACCCGATTCGTCACCGACCAGGTGAACGAATGGGCGCCCGCGGTCAAAGCGTCCGGCGCACGGTTGAATTGAACGCCATGAACGGTGGACTCTCCATTCATTGTGTGGACGTGGCCAGTGGCCGCGTCGCCGTCGGCCTGCAGGTGACCGTGGTGCGGCTGGGGCCGGACGGCCTGCCGCACGGCCCGGTGCTCGCCGAAGGCCGCGTGGGCGCCAACGGTCTGCTGCAGCACCCGGTGCTGATGAGCGAAGCCATCACCGCCGGCGGCTACGAGGTGCGCTTCGCGGTGGGCGACTTCTACCGCGACCAGGGCACCCCCGTGCCCGAGCCGGCGTTCCTGGAAACGGTGCCCTACCGCTTCCACATCGCCGACACCTCGCAGCACTACCACCTGCCGTTCAAGTTCACGGCCTGGGGCTTCTCGCTCTTTCGCGGCGGCGCCTGAAACGCCGTCGCGCGACTCAGGTTCAATACGTTTCGGTGTCGACTTCGCGGTTCGACTGCTCGTTGTAGCGGCTGCCGCTCACCGTGCGCTGGTTGATGAGTTCGTCCAGCCGGGCCAGCGTGGCCGCGTCCAGCGTCACGTCCACCGCGCCCAGGTTGTCGCGCAGGTGGTCTTCGCGCGAGGTGCCGGGGATGGGCAGCACGTCCGGCCCCTGGTGCAGCAGCCAGGCCAGCGCGAGCTGGGCCGGCGTGCAGCCCACGTCGTTCGCGATCGCGCGGTAGGCGGGCAGCAGCTTGAGGTTGGCGGCGAAGTGCTCGGGCGCGAAGCGCGGCATGGCGCGGCGGATGTCCTTGGCGTCGAAGGCGCTCACGTCCAGGTCGGGGCCGCACAGGAAGCCGCGCGCCACCGGGCTGAAGGCCACGAAGGCGATGCCGAACTCGCGGCAGGTGTCGAGCACCGCGATCTCGGGGTTGCGCGTCCACAGCGAGTACTCGGTCTGCACCGCGGTGATGGGGTGCACCGCCTGCGCCTTGCGGAGGGTGGCGGCCGACACCTCGGACAGGCCCAGCGCGCGCACCTTGCCCGCGCGCACCAGGTCGCTCATCGCGCCCACGCTGTCCTCCACCGGCACCTGCTTGTCCCAGCGGTGCAGGTAGTAGAGGTCGATCACGTCGGTCTTGAGGCGGCGCAGGCTGTCTTCGCAGTTCCTGCGGATGGCCTCGGGCCGGCCGTCGATCACGCGCTTCACGCCGTCGTCGAACTGCACACCGGCCATGCCGCCCTTGCTGGCCAGCGTGAACTTCTGGCGGTGCTTCGCGAGCACATGGCCCACGTGCGTTTCGCTGGCGCCGAAGCCATAGAGCGCCGCGGTGTCGAAGTGCGTCACGCCTTCGTCGAAGGCCGTGAGCAGCACGCGCTCGGCCTGTTCTTTCGACACCGGCGCGCCGTAGGCGTGGCAGATGTTCATGCAGCCCAGGCCGATGGCGCTGACGCTGAAGGGGCCCAGTTGGCGTTGGTTCATGGCGGGTTTCTTTCTCAAAACGGGTTTCAGGGACTGGCCTCGGCGATGGACGAGGTCAGGTCATCGAGGGGCGCGGCCAGGTCTCGCCGCCACAGCCGCCCATCGGCGGACCAAGGCGCGAAGCCCAGCTTCGCATACAGGTCGGCCACCACGGCGTTTCGCGCGCTGGCCAGGTATTCGCCCACCAGGGCCGACGCGCCCTGCTCGCGGGCCCACAGGACCAGCGCGCGCAGGATGAAGGCCTCGGCCCCGCGCGAGAAGACGCGGCAGCTCAGCAGCCAGCTGTCGATGCGCAGCGCCTGCGCTTCGCGCACCGCGAGCAGCGAGCCGACGAGGCCGTGATCGCCAAAGCGGTCCTTCAGGTGGAAGGCCAGCACCAGCCGGTCGGGCTGCTGCATCTGCGCCGCGAGCTGCGCCTGGGTGTAGCGCCGCGTGGTGAGATTGAACTGGTTGGTCTTGAGTTCCATCTGCGCCAGCCGGGGCAGGTCCTGCGCGCGCGCGGGCCCGGCGCGGCCCTGCATCGCCAGGCCCGCGAGGTAGCTGCCGATGTCGGCCGACGAGGTCTGCACCGCGCGCGCCTGGCGCAGCGCGGCGTAGGCGGCGCTGCGCCCCTGGTCCACCTCGGTGTAGGCCTGCTGGTCGAACCAGTGCCCGGCCTCCAGGCGCTCGATGAACTGCGCCGGGTCGGCGCCGATGTCCACCACCGCCACCTCGGGCAGCTGCTGCTGCACCAGCGCGCGCTCGGCCGGGTTGTCGTCGACGAACACGGCGGCGTCCAGCCCGAGGTTGAGTTCCTGCGCGATGCGCCGCAGGCCCGTGGCCTTGTCGCCCCAGCTGCAGACGAAGGCGGCGAAGTCCTCGCGGCGCAGGGCGCTGTCGGCGTGCTCGAAGCCGGTGGCGGCGATCTCGGGGGCGTTCTTGCTGCAGACCGCGAGCACCACGCCGCGCCGCGACAGGCCCGCCAGGTGCTGCTGCCAGGCGGCGAAGGCCTCGCCCTTGCCGCCATGGGTCGGCCCCAGGGCGATGCCGCCGAGACCGTCGTCGCCGATGGTGCCGCCCCACAGGGTGTCGTCCAGGTCCAGCACCAGCAGCTTGCGGGTGCGGCCCGTGGTGGCCCGCCAGGCGCCACGGAACCAGGGCAGGTAGTCCGGCAGGAAGCGCGGATCGAAGCCGAGCTTGCCGGCGTGGAAGAAGCGCGGCGCCGACCACGCGGCCAGGCCCACGCCGGCCGCGAGCCGGTCGGCTTCCAGCCAGGTCACGCGGCCCGCGCCGGCGTCGATCAGCGCGTCGTTGAGGGCCTGCACGCGGCGCGTGTCCGACGCGGGAGAACGGCGGTCGGCCACCCCGCGCCACAACGGCGCGGGCGGCACGAACAGGTGCTGCACGATGCGGCAGCCGCGCGCTTCCAGCGCGGCCCAGATCGCTTCGAAGCCTTGCACCTGCCGCGCGGTGTCGGCCGCGACCGCGTCGGCATCGGCGTCCAGCGGCAGGGGTTCGAGGGCCTGGCGCCAGTCGGGCACCAGCACCACCACCTCGGGCTCGAAAGCGTGCAGGGCCGAACCCCCATCGAGGCATGCCTGGCGCATCGCGCCATAGGGGGCGGCCTGCACCAGCGCCAGTTCGCCCTCCTGGGCGATGGCACAGGCGATGGCCTGGCGCAGCAGGTCGGGCGTGAGGTCGGCGGCCAGCGCGACATGCCGCACGGCACCGCCCGAAGCGGCGGCCTCGGCCGCGAGCTTGGCGATGTCCGTCGCGCAGGCCATCAGCTCGGGCAGCGGCGGCCGGGCCACGGCCAGGCGCTCGCGAATGCCCGCCCAGCTAGACATGGCGGGCGATGACCTCGCGCACCGCGCTCACGCTGGTCAGCCGCTCGATGTCGCTGTTGTCGAGCGTGATGTCGTAGGTGATCTCGATCATGCTGGCGAGCATGACGGTCTTGAGGCTGTCCCAGGACTCGACCGTCTCGGCGCCGTCGTCGTCGTGGAGGGCATCGGCAGGGATCTGCAGCACCGAGGCGATCAGGGCGCGGACTTCAGGCATGGGCGGTTTTCTCGAAAGACGTTGAAAGGAAGCGCGCCAGTATAGGGAGGCGTGGGGCTCTCACGAGGGCATCTCCAGCGCCACCGCCAGGGCCTCGCCGCCGCCCATGCAGAGCGTGGCGATGCCGCGCCGCGCGCCCCGCCGCTCCATCGCGTGCAGCAGCGTGACGAGCATGCGCGCGCCGGTGGCGCCCACGGGGTGGCCGAGCGCGCAGGCGCCGCCGTGCACGTTCACGCGCGCCAGCGGCACGCCCAGCGCCCGGCACACCGCCAGCAGGCCGACGGTGAAGCCCTCACCGACCTCCCACAGCTCGACCGTGTCGATCGGCCAGCCGGTTTTGTCCAGCAGCTTGCGCACCGCGCCCACGGGCGCGGTGCTGAACTGTGCCGGTGCCTGTGCGTGCGAGGCGTGCCCGCGCACCAGCGCGCGCACCGGCCAGCCGCGCTCGCGCGCCCGCGATTGCACGGTCATCACCAGGGCCGCGGCGCCGTCCGACAGGGGCGAGGCCGTGGCGGCCGTGGCCGTGCCGCCCGGGCCGCTCAAGGGCTTGAGTTCGGCGAACTTCGCCGGCAGGACGTTTTGCACCGGTTCATCGCGCTCGACCACACGGCCGTCGGCCAGCGTCACCGGCACGGTCTCGCGCTCGAACGCGCCGCTGTCCTGCGCCGCCCGCGCGCGCTCGAACGAGCTCAGCGCCTGGGCCTCCTGCAGGGCGCGCGTCAGGCACAGTTCCGCGGCGGTGGCATCGACGAAATGGCTCAGGCCGATCGGTGTCGCGCCGGTGCAGGCGTCCTGCATCACGTCGAACATCAGGTGGTCGAGCAGGCCGGCGAGGTGCGCGCCGCGCTCGCGCCCGAGCAGCATCGGCGCGCGGCTCATGTTCTCCATGCCGCCGGCCAGCGCGGTCGACACCGTGCCCGCCCGCAGCAGGTCGTGCACCAGCATCACCGCCTGCAGGCTGGAGCCGCAGACCTTGGAGATGGCCGTGCACGGCACCTCGGGCGCCAGCCCCGCGCGCAGCGCGGCCTGGCGCACCGGCACCTGGCCCAGGCCGGCCACCACCACGTGGCCGAAGAACACCTCGTCGATGTCCGCCGCCGCCCCACCGCCCTGGGTGAGCACGGCCTGCATCGCGCTCATGCCGAGGGCGGTCGCGGGCACGTCCTTGAACACGCCCTGGAAAGCGCCGATCGGCGTGCGCGCCGCGGCTGTGATCACCACCGAGTCAAGGTTCACGCGACGGTCCTCACCAACTGGTGTCGTATTCGATGTAGCGCTGGATGTACTCATAGTAGGTCCATTGCTGCGTGTGCCAGCGGTAGGCGAAGTCCGTGTGCCAGAAGCGCAGCTCCAAGGCCTCGGCGACCAGGGGATGGATGGGGTTTTGATGGACCCCCATGCCGCCGTCGTGCGATGCGGCGGCCAGGCAGGCCTCGGCCCGCGCGGCGCTGCCGCCGAGCACCGGCCGCGCGCGCTCGGCCACGCGGCGCGTCAGCTCGGCCATGGCGGGCGCGGACATGTGACCGCTGGTCCAGAACAGGTGCTCGTCGCGGAAACGGTCCAGCACGTAGTCGGTCAGCCGCACGTCGCTGTGGGCGTCGTAGTGGCGCATGCGGTCGATGTCGCGCTGCAGGCGCACCCGCAGGTCGGGCATCTTGCGCTCGGACAGGTCCATGTACGCCGCCACCGCCATCGGCCCGGTGAGCCCCGACTGCGCGATCCGCAAGCCCAGCATGTCGCCCAGCGGGTAACGCTTCCACAGCGTGTAGGCCGGGTCGTGATGCACACGCGGCTCCGGGCATTCGAAGGGCCAGGCGCTGAGCAGGGCGAAGCTGGGGTAGCGGATCACCGGGCAGTGGGCCGGCAGGCGCGAGGTCAGCGCGGTCAGGGCCGGGTTGTCCTGCTGGTCCTCGAACTGGCGCAGCAGCAGCACCACGTCCTTCAGGTCCTCGTCGGGAATGGCCGGCGCGAGCGCATCGCCCGGCAGCGCGTGGTTGAGCGCGACCACGAAACGGTAGTCGCCGTTCAGGTCGTCGAGCGACGCGAGCATCTGAGCCAGGTACGGGGCCTGACAGTTGCCGTAGACCAGCACCGTGCGCGCTCGCGCGCTGTGGCTCCCGAAGACCATGGCGTGGGGCGAACGTTGCGCGGCATCAGGGGCGTTGTCGTCGGCGGGCACTATTAATAAGAAAGCAGCAAGTCGAGGCAAATTGTGATGAGCAAGCGTGTCAATCGCGCATCAAAGCGGCCAATTCAACACGTTACAAGACATCACAGTGTGTATTATCAAACGCGCTTTCACCGCCCATCCCCATCCCAGGAGCCTGACCCCATGCGTGTGCCGGACACCCGACCACTGCGTTCCTCTGCCGTGGCGCTTGCCACCTGGAGCCTTTTCTGCACCGCTGCCTGGGCTCAGGCACCCAGCAACCCACCGCTGGAACGGCAGGTCGACGAGGCCTTCCGCCAATCGATGCGCTCGCCCGGCGATGCAGCGGCCACCACACGCTACGCCCAGTTGCTGGCGCAGTCAGGCAACTACGAAGGCGCGATCGCCGCGATCGAGCGCCAGCTGCTGGACCCGAACGCACCCGCCTCGGTGCGACTCGATCTGGGCGTGCTGTATTACCGGCTCGGCTCCTACGACATGGCCGCCGGCCTGCTGCGCCGCGCCATCGAAGACCCGCGCCTGGACCCCACTCAGCGCAGCCAGGCCGAGGCCTTGCTCAAGGACATCGGCAAGCGCACCCAGGTCTCGCGCCTGGACGGGCAGGTGGTGTTGGGCCTGCGGGCCCAGAGCAACCCCACCGCGCGCAGCGACAGCGCCAACCTGCTGGCGGGCGGCGCGCTGGTGAACAACCCCAACCGCCCCGAGAGCGACACCGACATCCAGGCCACCCTGCGGCTGGACCACCAATACGACCTGGGCCTGCAGAACGAAGCGGCCATCGTCAGCTCGCTGACGGCGCAGATGATCAAGTTCAGCTCGTCGTCGGGCAGCACGCTGCAGGCCAACCAGACCGACCCGTACAACCTGGGGTTGATCGAAGTCACCTCGGGCGTGCGCTTCAAGCCCTCGCCCACCGGCGCGCCAGCGTTGACGATCCGGCCCTACCTGGTCGCCGCCGGGCTGGTGGCGCAGGGCCACCGCTACCTGAGCAACCACGGCGCGGGCCTGGACGCGGCCTACAGCCTCAACGACCGCACCTTCATCGACGGCGGCTTCGAGTACCGCTACAACGACTACGCCACCCGCATCGACGTGCCCGCCGCGGACGAGCTCAGCGGCCCCAGCAACCTGCTGCGCGTGCGCCTGACGCGCGAACTCGCGCCCGGCCACGTGCTCAGCGGCGAGCTGCGCACCCGCTGGCAACGCACGAAGCGGAGCTATCTCGACCACGATGCCCAGGAAGTCCGCGTGACCTACGTGCGCAGCTACGCCAGCCCGCTCAAGAGCGGCGGCTTGTGGAGCACCTCGGTCTGGGGCGGGGTGCTGCGCCGCAGCTACGACGCGGCCGATCCGGCGGTCGATGCGAACACCGCGCGCCGCGACACCGAATGGCGCATCGGCGTCGGCCAGACCGTTCCGCTGTCGGACGCCTGGTCGCTGCTGGTGCAGCTGGAGCACATGAAGACCAACGCCAACCTGCCCAACAACGAGAGCAAGAACACCTCGCTGTACCTGGCGGCCGGCTACCGCTTCTGATGCCGATGCACGGCCCCGCACACCCCCCTTCGACCGCATTCCCGAGGACCCCGAAATGACCCCGCCGATTTCCAAGGACTGGTGGCTTGCCGCCGCACTGTCGACCGCCACCGTGCCCGCGACCATGGCCCAGAGCCCCACGGCCGCGGGCGGCGACGGCCGCACCGGCGTGGTGACGGCCGTCGCCCCCGGCGGCAAGGTCACCGGCAACAACGAGCTGATGGTGGTGGGCAGCAGCGTCGTGCCGGGCCAGCGCCTGCGCACCGATGCCGGCGGCTCGATGCATGTGCTGTTCATGGACCAGTCGGCCCTGACCCTGGGCCCGAATGCGGAACTCACCATCGACGAATTCACCTTCGACCCGGGCACCAAACAAGGCCGGATCCGCCTGGGTCTGGTCAAGGGCCTGGTGCGCGTGGTGGGCGGCCAGATCAGCAAGAACACCGCGACCACGATCGCGACGGCGCACGGCAAGATCGAGATCCTGGGCGGCATCACCATCGCCGAAACCGATGGCGCCAGAACGTCGGGCACCTTCCTGTTCGGCCAGGGAATGACCCTGACCGACAACAAGGGCAACACCCAGACCGTGACCCGGGCCGGCTTCGGCAGCGCGCTCACCATCAACGACCCGCCGACATCCCCGCAACGCCTCCCCGTTGCCGAACTCAACAACATGTTGCAGCGGCTGGAGAGCCGCCCTCCTGCGGGCAATACGGCCTCGAACCCGGCGCCGGCCCCTCCAGGCCAGCTGATCAGCACCGGCAACACGCCGGGCGGCGCGAACGGCCCTGGCTCGACCCTCGCCAACGACCGCCTGAAAAGCGTGGTCGACAGCGTCACCGGCGCCAATCCATCCAACATGCTGCGAAATCTGTTGGGCACCGGTCAGGTTCAAAACCAGTCCTGACCGAGGAACGGCCGCGCCCCTTCCACAGACCGGCGGCTCGCCTTGGCGCAGCCGCCGTTCTTTTTGCATTGATCCGCCACCATGCGCGTCCTGTTCGTCTCCACCTACCCGCACCTGCCCGACATCGTCGGCGGCCTGCAGACCACCACCCACGACCTGTGCCTGGCGATCCGCGCCATGGGGGCCGAGGCCGCCGTGCTCTGTGGCCAGGCGACGGCCGCCGCCGGTGACACGGAGGCGTCCCTCACACAGGACGGGCACCTGGGCTACCCGGTGCTGCGTTCGCCCCGGCCGGTGCAGGCCCTGCCCGCCGCCGCGGCCCGCTTCGACGCCGACGTGATCGTCGTGCAGAGCGGCACCACCCTGGCGCCCCTGGTGCTGGCCAGCCTGGACACCGGGCGGCCCACCGCCGTGTACCTGCACAACGTCGAGACCAGCCAGCTCGGCGGCCACCTCGTGGCCGACCCTTCGCTGCTCTACCTGGCCAACTCGGACTTCACGGCGCAGCGCTGGCACGCCCTCTACGGCCTCGATTGCGCGGTGATCCCACCGGTGGTCTCGCCGCAGGACTACCTTGCAGCGCGCACCGGCGACAAGGTGCTGTTCGTCAACCCCACGCCCATCAAGGGCGTGGAGCGGATGTTCGAGCTGGCGATGGCCTGCCCCGAACTGCCCTTCCTCGTGATGGAGAGCTGGCACCTCGACCCGCACTGGCGCGCGCACTGCCAGGCCCGCGCGGCCCAGCTGGGCAACATTCAATGGCGCGGCCCGAGCGCGGCCATGCACGAGGTGTTCGGCCAGGCGCGCGTGCTGTTGATGCCCTCGGTGTGGGAAGAGTCGTTCGGCCGCACCGTGGTCGAGGCCCAGCTCAACGGCCTGCCGGTGCTGGCCAGCCGGCGCGGCGCCCTGCCGCAACTGGTGGGTGGCGGCGGCATGGTGCTGGAACCGCACGCACCGCTGGAAGACTGGGCCGCCGCGCTGCGCCGCCTGTACGACCCCTTCGCCACCGCCGAGCGCGACGCCGCGCGGCGCCTGGGCGCGGCGCATGTCGCCGGCACCACCACCACCGTGGCCCGGCTGCTGGGCCTGCTGCAAGTGCACGCCGCGCAGACGGCCGGGCGCGAGCCCGTGCCGGCCCAGGACACCGTGCCACCGACCCCGGCCGGCGCAGCCGCCTGGCGCGAGGTTCCGCCGCGCCAGCCGCGCCGCGAAGACTGCCTGTTCTATCACTCGTACAACCTGGCCGATGGCGAGGAAGTCAGCGGTGACTGGGACCTGCGCCCGGCCACCGCCCAGTACTTGGGCGAGGTGGACTTCGCGGGCCGCTCGGTGATCGAGATCGGGCCGGCCAGCGGCTTCCTGTCCTTCCACATGGAGGCCGCCGGGGCCGAGGTCACCTGCCTGGAGCCGCCCATGTCGCACCTGTGGGACGTGGTGCCGTTCGAAGGCTTCGACACCCCGAAGTGGCGCAAGACCTTCACCCGCAACATCGAAGGCGTGCGCAATTCGTTCTGGTACGTGCACCAGCAGCGGCATTCGCGCGTGCGCATGGTCGAGGGCGACCCCTACGCCCTGCCCGAGGACTGCGGCCCGTTCGACATCGGTCTGCTCGCCGCCGTGCTGCTGCACTGCCGCCGCCCCTTCGACATGCTGCAGAGCGTGGCCCGGCGCACGCGCCGCACCCTGATCGTGACGGACCTGTACGACGCCACGCTCGGCCCGCGGGCGCTGGCCGAACTGCAACCGCACCGAGGTGTGGATCAGGTGGACACCTGGTGGCAGTTCACGCCCCAGTTCATCGTCTCCGCGCTGGGCCTGCTGGGCTTCACCGAGGTGCGGGTCAGCGTGCACCACCAGCGGCAGCCCTCGATGGACCGCATGGTGCCGCTGTTCACCGTGGTCGGCGAACGGCCCGAGGTGTGACCCCTTGAGCACGGACCCCCACGCCGGCACCGACGACCTGCTCGGCGAGGCCTGGCAGGCCTTCCGTGCCGGCCACCTCGACACGGCCTTGCACCTGGCGCTGCAGGCCCACGCCGACGCGCCGACGCCACAAGCCGCCGCCGCGCTCGGCCACTTCCTGACGCACGCCGGCCATCTGGTGGCGGCCGAAGACGTGCTGCTCGCCGCGTGCGAGCGCACGCCCGATCACGCCCCCCTGCACGCCTGCCTGGGCCTGCTGCGCCAGCGGCAGGGCGAACCGGCGCAGGCCGCCGCGTCCCTGCGCATGGCCTGCCTGCTGGACGAATCGCTGCACGAGACCGCCTTCGCCCTGGCCTGGCTGCTGCACGACCTGGACGAACTGCCCGAGGCGCGCGCCTGGGCCGAGCGCGCGCTGCAGGGCGCGCGCCTGCCGGGCCGGCTGCTGCAAGTGGGTTGGCTGCACCAGAAGGCGGGCGAATTCGAAGACGCGCTGGCCCTGTACGAGGAAGCCGTCGCGGCCTACCCCTGGAACGCGGCCGAACAGGTGCGCCTGCACCTGCACCGCGCGCAATGCCTGGTGGCGCTGGGACAGGCCGCGCGCGCCGCCGACTGCCTGGCCGACGGGCTCGCGCGCCACCCCGACGAGCCCGAACTCCTGACCGCCCTGGTGGACTGGGAGTGCGAGCACGGCCACCTGGACCGCGCCGTCGACGTGGCGCGCCGCCAGGTCGACGCCTTTCCCGATCAGGCCGCCGCCTGGCACCTGCTCGGCGCCCTGCAGCAGCGCGCGGGCGACCTGAAGGCGGCCGACCGCAGCTTCAACGAAGTCCAGCAGCGCGACATGAGCCGCTGGGACGCGCTGCTGCGGCGTGCGCAGATCCTGGTCGCGTGGCAGCACCCAGTGGACGCCGAATGGCTGTTGATGCAAGTCCTGGCCAGCCGGCCGGACTGCCTGCCCGCGCAGTCGCTGATGGCCCGCGTGCAGCTCGATCTCGGGCGCGTCGAGGCCGCGCGGCGCCAGTTGCTGCAGGGCTTGCGCGCCCACCCGCGCCACGCCGGCGCCTGGCTGGTGCTGGCGCAGGTGCACGCGCGGCGGCACCGCTGGGTGCTGGCGCGGCGCGCGCTCGCGCGGGCCGCGCGCGCCGGCGGCGACGAGGCCGAGGTGCTGCGCCTGCTGGGCTGGATCGCCAAGGACCAGGGCGACCTGGCCACCGCCAGCGGCGCCGTGCGCGAGTTGCTGCGGCACCGGCCCGACGAGCACCTGGCCCGGGTGCAGGCGGCGTTCGTGTTCGCCGCCGCCGGCGACCTGGCCCCCGCCGCCCTGCAAGCGCAGGCCGCCGTGGCCCAGGACCCGGCCAGCGTGCAGGCCTGGCGCGCGCTGGCCCAGGTGCGCTACCGGCAACAGCGGCTGGACGAAGCCCAGAGCGCCATCGAGACCGCCCTGCTGCTGCAACCCGAGCGCGTCGACAGCCTGCGCCAGCTCGGCTGGATCCTGCTCGACGCGCAACGCTTCGGCGCGGCCCGCCTGGCCTTTCTGCACGCCAGCGAACGCGCCGCCGACCCCGCCGTGCCGCTGCGCGAGCTGGCCGAAGCCTGCTTGCGGGGCGGCGCGTTCGCGCAGGGTCTGCAGGCGATCGACCGGCTGCAGACCCTGCACCCTGACGATGCAGAGGCGCGGCTGCTGCGGGCGCGTCTGCTGGGCGAAGACCCGACATCGACCGCCGACGACCTGGCGCGCGCGGTGGCCCTGTGCCGCGAGCTGATCGTCGAGCGCGAGCGCGGCGCCGAGGCCGTTCGCGCCCTGCTGCGCCTGCACAGCCTGGGCGCCGGCGGTGCGCCCGCCGCGCTGGCCCTGGTGCCGCACGCCGACCGCCGCGCCGCCTACCGGGCAGCGATCGCCGAGGGCACGGCCCGCCACGGCCACGACGCCCTGCAGCGGCTGGCGCAGGCCGCCGCGCACGACTTCCCGCAAGACCCCTGGCTCGCCAGCGCCGCGCTCTACACCCAGTCGCTCTGCGCCGACGCCACGCGCGACCGCCTGGCCGAGGCCGCGCGGCACGTGTTCCGCGATCTCAAGCTGCGCTCGGGCCTGCACACCTGGCAACGTCCCGACCTGCCGCGCCGACCGGGCGCGCGCCCCCGCATCGCCTACATCGCCGGCCAGCTGCACGAGCGCCTGCTGCGCCGCGTGCTCGCCGGCCACGATCCCCTGGCCGCCGAGGTCTTCCTCTTCGCGCACCGGCCCATGGCCGGCCTGCCCACCCACATCCACCAGGAACCCCTGGACCCGCCCGAGCTGGCGCGCGCCTGCGCCGCCAACCGCATCGACGTCGTCATCGACGCCGGCGGCCTGCACCCGTTCGAGGGCCAGTTCGAGGTGCTGCAAGCTCTCACACGGCGGCTGGCGCCGCTGCAGGTCGGCTGGCTGGGCTGCTGGGGCCCGGCCGGCGGCCTGTTCGACGCCCTGCTCTGCGACGCCGCGACCGTGCCCGCCGCCCACGAGGCGGCGCACGAAGAAGCGCTGTGGCGGCTGGACGGCGGCCAATGGTGCTGGGACCCGCCCACGCACGCCCCGCCGCCGCTGCCGCCGCCCGTGCAGCGCACCGGCGCCGTGACCTTCGGCGTGGTCGCGCGCGGCTTGCGGCTCAACGGCGCCAGCCTGCGGACCTGGGCGCGCTGCCTGGTGGCCTGCCCCGGCTCGCGCCTGCGCTTCGTCGGCCAGGTCGCCGCCGACTGGCCGCAGCGCGCGCGCATCCTCGCCACCCTGCACGCCCACGGCGTGGCCGCCGAGCGCGTGAGCTTCGACCCGCCGCGCTCCTACGAAGACCTGCTGCTGTGGTTCCAGCAGATCGACCTGGTGCTCGACAGCTTTCCCGGCAACGGCGGCCTCAGCCTGCTGGACCCGCTCTGGATGGGCGTGCCCGTCGTCACACTCAGCGGCGACCGCGCCGGCGCGCGCCAGGGCCATGCCATCCTGGACGCCCTCGGCCTGCAGGCCTGGGTGGCCGACACGCCCGAGCACTTCGTTCACATCGCCGCGGCGCTGGCCGGGGACGCGGCGGCCCTGGCGCAGCACCGCGCCACGCTGCGCGCGCGCCTGCTCGACGCGCCGCTGACCGACGGCCGGCGCGTGGCCCGCCAGATCGAAGCCCTGTGCGCGCAGGCCGTGGCCGGCGCCGACCCGGGCCTGTTCGCCGCCGACCCCAAGACCCGCCTGCGCGCCCAGGCCCGCCACGCGCTGCAGGTCTGGCTCGACAAGCCCGGCAGCCGCATCGCCCTGCCCGAACCCGCCCCGGACAGCGTGCCCGACCTCTCCGTCGTCGTGGTGCTCTACAACCAGGCCGGGCTGACGCGGCGCACGCTGCAGGCCCTGGCCGACCAGCGCGGCCTGTCCTTCGAAACCATCGTCATCGACAACGCCTCCCGCGACGAAACGGCCCAACTGCTCGCGCGCGTGTCGGGCGCGCGAACCGTGATCAATGCCGACAACACCGGTTTCCTGCTGGCCGCCAACCAGGGCGCGGCCCTGGCGCGCGGGCGCCACCTGGTGTTCCTCAACAACGACGCCATCGTGCAGCAGGGCGCCCTGCGGGCCGCGCGCGACCGGCTCGACGCCGACCCCGCCGTCGGCGCGCTGGGCGGGCGCATCGTGCTCAGCGCGGGCGGGCTGCAGGAGGTGGGCAACCTCATCTTCCGCGACGGCAACGCGCACGGCATCGGGCGCGACGAAGACCCCTTCTGCCCCGCCGCCATGACCAGCCGCGCCACCGACTACGTCTCCGGCGTGTTCCTGGCCGTGCCGGCGCCGCTGTGGCGCATGCTCGGCGGCTTCGACGAAGCCTTCGTCCCGGCCTACTACGAGGACGCCGACTTCTGCCTGCGCGTGTGGCGCGCCGGCTTTCGCGTGGTGGTCGAGCCCGGCGTGCTGGTGGAACACGTGGAATGGGGCAGCGCCCCCGGCGACGAAGCCGGCCACCGCATGCGCGAGAACCGCGCGCGCTTCCAGGCGCGCTACGCCGACTGGCTGCAGGACCGCCCCTACCCCATGGCCCCCCGGCTCGACGGCGACCGCTGGCGTTCGCCCGAAGACCAGCCGCGCCGCCCGCGCGTGCTCATCATCGACAACGAGGTGCCGCACATGGTCAAGGGCGGCGGGCTGCCGCGCGCGCGCCTCATGCTGCAGGCCCTGCGCGACTGGCCGGTGAGCTTCTTCCCGCTGTGGCAGACCGACGACGACTGGCGCGAGGTGCACGCCTCGGTGCCGTCCAGCGTCGAGGTGGTGCTGCACCATGGCCTGGCGCGGCTCGAGGACTTCCTCGAACGCCGGCGCGGCGTGTACGACGTGCTGCTGGTCAGCCGCCCGCCCAACCTGCGGGCCCTGCAGCCCTTGCGCGCGCGCCGGCCGGAACTCTTCGCCGGCATGCGCCTGGTCTACGACGCCGAAGCGCTGTTCGCGCTGCGCGAGATCGCCGAGGCCGGCGTGCGCGGCAAGCCGATGTCGCGCGCGGCGGCGCAGGCGCATCTGGCGCGCGAGATCGCCCTGGCGCGCGGCGCCAGCGACGTGCTGGTGGTGTCGCGGCGCGACGCCGAGTGTTTTCGCGCGGCCGGCCACCGCGTCACGCTGTTGAGCCACGGCATGGCCGTGCGCCGCGACGCGCCCGGGCCGGCCGGGCGCAGCGGCCTGCTGTTCGTGGGCGCGCTGCACCCCGACACGCCCAACGAGGACGGTCTGGTGTGGTTCATCGAACAGGTGATGCCGCTGCTGCGCGCGCAGCTGCCGCAGCCCCCGGTGCTCTCCGTCGTCGGCATCAACCGCTCGGCGCGGGTCATGGCGCTGGCCCGTGACGATGTGCAGGTGCTGGGCCCGCGCGAGGCGCTGGAGCCGCTGTACGACGGCGCGCGTGTCTTCATCGCGCCGGTGCGCTTCGCCGGCGGTGTGCCGGCCAAGGTGATCGAGGCCGCCGCGCAGGGCATCCCGGTCGCCGCCTCGGCGCTGCTGGTGCGCCAGCTCGGCTGGCGCGAAGGCCTCGACATCCAGGCCGGCCGCGACGCGCGCAGCTTCGCCGACGGCATCGCGCGCCTGCTGCGCGACGACGGCCTGTGGACACGGCAACAGCAGGCCGCGTGGCAGCAGTGCGCCGAACGTTACGCCCCGCAGCGCTTCGGGCAGCTGTTGCGGCAGGTGCTGGAAGGCGCCGCGTGAGCGCCCCCGTGCATCCGCTGGAGACCTCGGCCCTGCGCCGCTGGCGCCGCCTGAGCGCCGAGGGCGCGACCGCTGCCGCCGAAGCCGTGCTGTGGGACGCCCTCGCGCTCGAACCCAACCTGCCCGGCGTGCACGTGACCCTGGCCCGCCTGCGCTGGCCCGGGCCGGACTACCGCCACTGGCTCGCCTGGTTTCACCAACAGCTGAAGCCGCGGATCTACCTCGAGCTGGGCGTGGAGCATCGCCAGCACGCTGGCCCTGGCGGGGCCGGACACGCGGGTGATCGGCGTCGATCCCGCGCCCAAGGGCGATCCCCTGAGCCGCTGCGCGGGGCCGGCGCGGCTCTACCGCCGCACCAGCGCCGACTTCTTCGCCGCCGTGCCGGCGGACAGCGGCCTCGCCGACACCGGCTTCGACCTCGCCTTCATCGACGGCGATCACCGCTTCGACACCGTGCTCGACGACGTCATCGGTGCCGAGCGCCTGGCCGCGCCGGGCGCGGTGCTGCTGCTGCACGACACCGTGCCGCTGACCGCCGAGACCGCCGGCCGCGAACACCTCACCGGTTTCCACACAGGCGACGGCTGGAAGATCGTGCCCTGCCTGCGCGCCCTGCGGCCCGATCTGCGCATCGTCACGCTGCCCACCGCGCCCTCGGGACTCACCGTGGTGACCGGGCTCGACCCGTCGAACACCCGCTTGAGCGAACGGCGGGCCGCGATCCGCGAGAGCTACGCGCGGCTGCCGCCCGACGCCGCCCTGCATGCGCCCTCGCGCGTGCTGGCCCTGGGTCTCAACGATCCGGAGGCGGTGCGGCGCTGGCTGCGGCAGGCCGCGGACGCGCGATGACGCAGGCGAAGTCGTGCCCGATCTGCCCCGCGCGGATCAGCTCGTCCTCGGCCTCCATCAAGGCAGTCAGATAAGGCGCCTCGGCCGCCGGCGCGAAGTTCTGCGCGATGCTCCCCAGCACCAGGTGCAGCATCGAGCCGCCGTAGGGGCGCACGGCCTGCACCTCGAAATGGCCCGGCAGCAGCGGCAGCAACTCGGACGAGCGCACCGCTTCGCTGGCGTCCACCGCGATCACCTCCTGCACGCTCGGGCGGCGCGCGTTGCCCTTGAGCCGGCCGTCGGTCGTCATGCGCAGGCGCGGCGGCAACAGGTCCAGCAAGGTGTTGAGGTGGCGCTCTTGCGCCTGCGGCCACTGGAAGCGGTCCGGGCCCACGTACTCGTCGAGGAAGAACCAGCCGCCGGGCACCAGCAGCGC
Source organism: Hydrogenophaga sp. UC242_50 (assembly GCF_042697355.1). Classification (NCBI taxonomy): domain Bacteria; kingdom Pseudomonadati; phylum Pseudomonadota; class Betaproteobacteria; order Burkholderiales; family Comamonadaceae; genus Hydrogenophaga; species Hydrogenophaga sp. UC242_50. The sequence continues at coordinate 2,689,876 of NZ_CP170553.1, read as the reverse complement.
GGCCACGTCCGCGTACAGGCGCTCGAGGTCGCTGCCGTGGTGCACGCCGGCCACGCCCAGCACGGCGTCGAAGGTCCCGGGCAGGAAAGGCGCCTGCCCCAGGGGCAGGCGGTTCATGTCGGCATGGTGGTACTCGACGGCCAGCCCCTCGGCCTGGGCCTGCGCGCGCGCGCGCGCCAGCACCTGGGACGAGAAGTCGATCGCCACCGCCGAGGCGGCCCAGCCCCGGGACACCGCCTCGCGCTCCACATACCCCGCGCCGCAGGCCAGCACCAGGATCCGCCGCAGCGGCAGGGGCCGCTCGGCGGCCACCTGGCGGAAGAACCACTCCAGCGGGTGGATGCCCGCGTCGCCCGAGACCATCTCGGCGATGCGGGCCTTCACCGCCGGCAGGTGGGTCCAGTGCAGGCCGTGTTCGGTCCAGGTGGCCGGGTCGCCCCAGACGGCGTCGAGCTGGGCGGCGGCGCCGGGGTCGGCGGGGTTGGAAGGGGTCGCAGGGGACATCGCTGGGGCGTGAAAAGAGGATGCGGACCCGCCTAGTGTGCTCGATAGAATTTGTCCGCCCGACCGCCACCGCACCCGAGACCGCCCCCACCATGTTTCCGCCCGGCCACTACTACTCGCCCTTGCCCGATCTGGACGAGGTTCGGCGCCACGAGGCCCGGTTGTTCGGCGCGCCGCCCGCCACCCTGCCCGGCATCGACCTGCGCGAGCCCGAACAGCTGGCGCTGCTGCACGGCTTCGCGGCGCTCTACCCCGACATCCCCTTCGGCGACGAGCCCCGGCCCGGGCTGCGCTACCACTACCTGAACCCGGCCTACAGCTACTCCGACGCGATCATGCTGCATTGCATGCTGCGCACCCTGCGGCCCGCGCGCCTGGTGGAGGTGGGGTCGGGCCACTCGTCGTGCGTCACGCTGGACACCCGGCAGTACTTCCTGGACCCGTGGATGCACACCACCTTCATCGACCCCTACCCGCAGCTGCTGCAGTCGCTGCTGCGGCCCGAAGACCTGGCCACCACGACCGTGCTCGCCCAGGCGCTGCAGGAGGTGGACCTGGCGGTGTTCACCCAGCTGCGCGAGAACGACGTGCTGTTCATCGACTCCACGCACGTCGGCAAGATCGGCAGCGACGTCAACCGCCTGCTGTTCGAGATCCTGCCGGCGCTGGCCCCGGGCGTGGTGATCCACCTGCACGACGTCTTCTACCCCTTCGAGTACCCGAAGGAATGGATCTACGAAGGCCGGGTCTGGAACGAGGCCTACATGGTCCGGGCCTTCCTTCAGTACAACAGCGCCTTCGAGGTGCTGCTGATGAACACCTACATGGCCCACTTCCACCGCGATTTCTTCGCCGCGCACATGCCGGCCTGCCTGCGCAACACCGGCGGCAGCCTGTGGCTGCGCAAGACCGCCTGAGCCGCCACGCCAGGGCTCAGCCCAGGCCCTGGGGGTGGCCGGTCAGGCGGCGCAGGCGCGCGCCCTCTTCCGTGTGGTCCTGCGGGCACAGGATGCCCTGCACGCCGTGGCGGCGGCCATTCATGTAACGCCCCACCCGATCGAGCATGCGCGCGGGGTGGCGCTCAACGCAGGCCTCGTCCTTCACGAACACCGCCACGAAGTCGCTCCACACGTCGAGCTGCTGGTAGGCGGTGAACGACTCCAGCAGGGCCGGGCGGTGGCCCGAGCGCACGCCCCAGCGCACGAGCGCGCCGCCGGCGTCGGGGTAGAAGCGCCAGCAGTCCACCGGGTAGCGGTGGAAGTCGCCGTTGGAGGGCGCGTTGAGGTAGAACAGGCCCTCGGGCTTGAGCACCCGCAGCACCTCGTTGAAGCTCAGCCAGAACAGCTCGATGTGCTCGAAGCAGGAGCTGCTGACCACGGCGTCGATGCTCCCGTCGGCGAACGGCAGGTGGTACGGGTCGTCGAGCACCACGTCCACCCCGCGCCCGGGCGCGAAGTCCACGCCGATGTAGCGGCTGGCCGCTGGCGCCAGCGAGCGCAGCGAACCGTTCACGTCCTGCGCCCCGATGTCGAGCACGGTCGGTGCGGCCTGCGGATCGAGGTAGGTGTCGAAGAACAGGCGACCGTGGTCGAAGGCACTGGGGTGCATCTGGGCCGATCGGCGCGCCGGCTCAGCCGGCCGCGTTGAGCTGCTGCTCGAGCTGGTGCAGCACCTGGTAGCAGGCGAACACCCGGCCCACGCTCGAGTTGGGCTCGCGGCCTTCCTTGATCGCGGCGAAGAACTCGCGGTCCTGCAGCTCGATGCCGTTCATGCTCACGGCCACCTTGGACACGTCGATCTGCTCTTCCTTGCCGTTGAACAGGTCGTCGTAGCGCGCGAGGTAGGTCGCGGTGTCGCCGATGTAGCGGAAGTAGGTGCCCAGCGGGCCGTCGTTGTTGAACGAGAGCGACAGCGTGCAGATCGCGCCGTTGGCGGCCTTGAGCTGGATGCTCATGTCCATGGCGATGCCCAGCGTCGGGTGGATCGGGCCCTGCACGGCGTTGGCCTGCACGATGGGGCTGTTGGCCTGGTAGGCGAACAGGTCCACCGTGTGCGCGGCGTGGTGCCACAGCAGGTGGTCGGTCCAGCTGCGCGCCTGGCCCAGCGCGTTGGTGTTGGTGCGGCGGAAGAAATAGGTCTGCACATCCATCTGCTGGATGTTGAACTTGCCGGCCTGGATCTGGTTGTGCACGTACTGGTGGCTGGGGTTGAAGCGGCGCGTGTGGCCGCACATGGCGACCAGGCCGGTCTTCTTCTGCAGCTCCACCACGGCCTGCGCGCCCGCGAGGCTGTCGGCCAGCGGAATCTCCACCTGCACGTGCTTGCCGGCGTTCAGGCAGGCCAGGGTCTGCTCGGCGTGCATCTGCGTGGGCGTGCACAGGATGACGGCGTCCAGCTCCTTGAGCGCGAGCGATTCGGACAGCTCGGTGGTGACGTGGCCGATGCCGTACTTGGCGGCCACTTCCTTCGTCTTGTCCAGCTCGCGGCCGACCAGCGAGATGACCTCGACGCCGTCGATGTTCTTGATGCCGTCCAGGTGCTTGACGCCGAAGGCGCCAGCGCCCGCCAGGGCGACTTTGATGGTTTTGCTCATGTCAGGTGTTCTCCAGGATCAGGTGGCCCACCGCCGTGTTCGACGCGGGCACGTGGTAGAAGCGTTGCACGGCCTTCGGGCGGGGACCGCCGGCCGCATCGGCCATCGCGCCGCGCGCGATCAGCCACATCACGAGTTCGATGCCTTCGCTACCCGCATCGCGCACGTAGTCGATGTGCGGGATGTCGGCGGCGGCCTCGGGGTCGCTGATCAGCTTGTCGAGGAAGGCGTTGTCGAAGTCCTTGTTGATCAGGCCCGCGCGCGGTCCCTGCAGCTGGTGGCTCATGCCGCCCGTGCCCCAGATGTGCACGTTGATGTCCTCGTCGTAGCTGGCTACCGCCTTGGCGATGGCCTTGCCGAGGTTGTAGCAGCGCCGGCCGCTGGGCACGGGGTACTGCACCACGTTGACCGCGAACGGGATCACCGGGCAGGGCCAGGCGCCCTTGACCGGGTCCTGCGGGCCGCACATCAGCGAGAGCGGCACGGTCAGGCCGTGGTCCACGTCCATCTTGTTGACGATCGTGAGGTCGAAGTCCTGCTGGATCACCGACTGCGCGATGTGCGAGGCCAGGTCCGGGTGGCCGATCACCTTGGGCACGGGACGCGGGCCCCAGCCCTCGTCGGCCGGCTGGTACTCGGCGGCGGTGCCGATCGCGAAGGTGGGGATCATGTCCAGGCTGAAGGCCGTGGCGTGGTCGTTGAAAACCAGGAAGATGACGTCGGGCTTGTTGTCCTTCATCCACTGCTTGCCGAACTCGTAGCCCTGGAAGACCGGTTGCCAGTAGGGCTCGTGGGTCTTGCCGAGGTCGAGCGCGGCGCCGATGGCCGGGACGTGCGAGGTGTAGACGGATGCGGTGATGCGGGCCATGTCAGTTCTTTCCTTTTCCCTGTGGCTGGCGGTGCGCCTGGGCATCGCCGTCTTCGCCGACCACGCGGTTGCCTTCGGCCGAACGGCCGCCGGCCACCATCATGTTGCGGTACTCCTCTTCGGTCATGCCGGTCATGGAGCCCGCCATCTGCTGGAAGCTCTTGCCGTCGGTGGCACCGATCTTGGCCAGGAAGTAGATGTTGCCGCCCAGGCGGATGCACCAGTTCAGGTCGCGCGCGAGCACGGCCTGCTTCTGCTCTTCCGTCATGGCCCACTCGTCGAGGTAGGCGCGCTCGTCCTTCTTGAAGCGCTCGCGGTTCTCGGCCTTCATCAGGCTCATGCAGAACTGGTTGAGCCAGTAGCCCTTGCGGCTCTGCTCGGCGTCGAAGATGGTCGTGCCGGGCACGTCCAGGTAGGGTTTGTCCAGGGCCATGGTTATGCCTCCCGCCGAGCCGCCTCAAGGGCGGCATGCGCCCCCTCGGGGGGCAGCGAATACACGAAGTGATGAGCGTGGGGGTTCATACTTGTTCCTCGGGCCAGTAAAGGCGCATGGGGTTGGTGACGAGCAGCTTCTTCTGCAGCTCGGCCGTGGGCGCGATCTGCGGAATGAAGTCGACCAGCAGGCCGTCGTCGGGCATGTGGTCCTTGAGGTTGGGGTGCGGCCAGTCGGTGCCCCACAGCACGCGGTCGGGGAACTCCTCGACCACCTTGCGCGCGAACGGCACCACGTCCTGGTAGGCCGCCTGTTCACCGTTCAGCGCCTTGGGGCCGGTCACGCTCAGGCGCTCGGGGCAGCTCACCTTGCTCCACACATTGGGGTGCTGGCGCATGAACTTGAGGAACAGCTCGAACTCGGGGCCGTCCACCGGCTTGCTCACATCGGGGCGGCCCATGTGGTCCACCACCACGGTGGTGGGCAGCGCGGTGAAGAAGTCCCACAGCTCGGGCAGGTCCACCGCCTCGAAGTAGATGACCACGTGCCAGCCCAGCTTCTGGATGCGCGCGGCGATCTCCATCAGCTCGTCCTTGGGCGTGAAGTCCACCAGGCGCTTGACGAAGTTGAAGCGCACGCCGCGCACGCCGGCGGCGTGCAACTGCTGCAGTTCCTCGTCGGTCACGCTGCGCTTGACGGCTGCGCACGCCGCGCGCCTTGCCGCCGCTGGAGAGGCAGGCATCGACCATGGCGCGGTTGTCGGCGCCGTGGCAGGTGGCTTGGACCACCACGTTGCGCGAAAAGCCGAGGTGGTCGCGCAGCGCGTACAACTGGGCCTTGCTGGCGTCGCAAGGCGTGTACTTGCGCTCGGGCGCGTAGGGAAATTCGGCGCCCGGGCCAAACACGTGGCAGTGCGCGTCCACGGCGCCGGCCGGCAGCTGGAAACGCGGCTTGCTCGGGCCGTCGTACCAGTCGAGCCAGCCCGCGGTCTTGGTGAAATCACCGGAAGTCGGTTTTGTCATTCTCGAATCCTTCTGCATGAAGTGACGCTGTCCAGAAACACCGCGGAACCGGCTTTGCCGGGCCGCTGGTGTTGCCCCCTTTCAAGGGGGTCGCGCAAAGCGCGGCGGGGGTTAGTCGATATAGCGCAGGCCGGCGGCGGCCAGGGGCTCGCGCATCTTGTACATGTCCAGCCCGAGCACGCCGCTGGCCAGCTTGGCGCGCTTCTCGCCCTCGAAGCTCTCGCGCTTGCGCGCGGCCTCCAGCGTGGCGGCGGCGCGCGCGGCGGGCACGCAGACCACGCCGTCGTCGTCGGCCACGATCACGTCGCCCGGCGTCACCAGCATGCCGGCGCAGACGATGGGGATGTTCACCGAGCCCAGCGTGGCCTTGATGGTGCCCTTGCTGCTGATGGCCTTGCTCCACACCGGGAAGTTCATCTCCTGCAGCGTCTTCACGTCGCGCACGCCGGCGTCGATGATGAGCGCGCGGGCGCCGCGCGCCTGGAACGAGGTGGCGAGCAGGTCGCCGAAGTAGCCGTCGGTGCACTCGGCGGTGACGGCGGCCACCACGATGTCGCCGGGCTGGATCTGCTCCGCGGCCACGTGCATCATCCAGTTGTCACCGGGCTGCAGCAGCACGGTGACGGCGGTGCCGCTGACCTGCTGGCCCGCATAGATCGGGCGCATGTAGGGCTTGAGCAGGCCCACGCGGCCCATGGCCTCGTGGACGGTGGCCGAGCCCAGTGCGGCCAGGCCGTCGGCGGCCGCGCGGTCGGCGCGGGTGATGTTGCGGTAGACAACGCCCAGTTCGTACATGTGAAACTCCTTACAGGCCCTTGGCCTTGAGACGCGCATCCAGGCGCGGGAACACGCGGCGCACGTTGCCTTCGTAGATCTGGTGCTTGTCGTCCGCACTCAGGATCTTCGACGCCTCGATGTAGCGCTTGGTGTCGTCGTAGTAGTTGCCGGTCGTCGGGTCGATGCCACGCACGGCGCCGATCATCTCGCTGGCGAACAGCACGTTCTTCACCGGGATCACGGTGTTGAGCAGGTCGATGCCGGGCTGGTGGTACACGCAGGTGTCGAAGAACACGTTGTTCATCAGGTGCGTGTCCAGCAGCGGCTTCTTCATCTCCTGCGCCAGACCACGGAAACGGCCCCAGTGGTAGGGCACCGCGCCGCCGCCGTGCGGGATCAGGAACTTCAGCGTCGGGAAGTCCTTGAACAGGTCGCCCTGGATGAGCTGCATGAAGGCGGTGGTGTCGGCGTTGAGGTAGTGCGCGCCGGTGGTGTGGAAGCAGGCGTTGCAGCTGGTGCTCACGTGGATCATGGCCGGCAGGTCGTACTCGGCCATCTTTTCGTAGATGGGGTACCAGTGCTTGTCGGTCAGCGGTGGGCTGGTCCAGTGGCCGCCCGAAGGATCGGGATTGAGGTTGATGCCGACCGCGCCGTATTCCTTGACGCACTTCTCCAGCTCGGGGATGCAGGTCTTCGGATCAACACCGGGCGACTGCGGCAGCATCGCCACCGGCACGAAGTGGTCGGGGAACAGCGTGGAGACGCGGTGGCACAGCTCGTTGCAGATGGCGGCCCAGGTGCTGGAGACGTTGAAGTCACCGATGTGGTGCGCCATGAAGCTCGCGCGCGGCGAGAACAGCGTGATGTCGCTGCCGCGTTCCTTCATCAGCTTGAGCTGGTTGGTCTCGATGGACTCGCGCAGTTCGTCGTCGCTGATCTTCAGGTCGGCGACCTTCGGCATGAGCGCCGGGTCCTGGATGCCCGCGATCTGCTGGTTGCGCCAGGCCTCCAGCGCCTTGGGGGCGGTGGTGTAGTGGCCGTGGCAGTCGATGATGAGACTCATGTAGGGGCTCCTCTTGGGGGTCGGTGGATTCAGGCGGGTTCCATGCCCTGGCGGCGCTTGGCCGCTTCGGCATCGGGGGATGTCATGAATTCGAGCAGGGCGCGCACGCGCGCGGCCTGGGGTCCGTCGGCGGGCAGGCCGGCGGAAAAGACGGTGGTGATCTCGACCTCGGGCGGCATGCCGCCGACGAGGGTGATGCCGTCGACGTGGATCAGCTCGCTGAGCTGCTGGAAGCCCAGCTCGACCTCGCCGCGCGCCACCAGCGTGCCCACCGGCACACCGGGCGGTGCCTGCACGGTGCGCCCGCGCATCTCGTCGGCCACGCCCCAGCGTTCGAACAAAGCAGCCAGCGCCACGCCGCTGGGGCCGGTGGAGTAGCTGATGCTGCGCGCGGCCAGCACGGCGCGCTTCAGCGCGGCTTCGGAGCCGATGTCGGGCACCGGCGCGCCCGCGCGCACCGCGATGGCCACGCTCGAGCGCACCAGATCCACGCGGCTGCCGGCCTGCAGGTGGCCGGCGGCGATCAGCTTGTCGATCGCGTCGGAGGCGAGGATCACCACGTCGAAGCGCTCACCAGCGGCAACGCGTTTGGCCGCGTCCACGCCGCCGACGGCCTCGATCGCCACCGCGCCGCCCGCGCGTTGCTCGAACGCCGCGCCCAGTTCGGCCAGCACCTGGCGGGTGGCGATGGACGAAATGCCTCGGATGCTCGGTGGGGTCTCGGTGGTCATGGGCAGGGACTCGGGTTGAAGGGCGCATTGTGACCCCCAGCACCCCTCAAGAAAAGTCACAGTCGCGGCTATCAGCTAGAACAAAATCACATAACTATGATGGGGGCTGCAACCCGACCTTTTCCATGGACCTGAAACAACTCGAATACTTCGTGCGCGTGGCCGAACTCGGCAGCTTCACACGCGCCGCCATGGCGCTGAACGTGGCGCAGCCCGCGCTCTCGCGCCAGGTGCGCCTGCTGGAGGTGGAACTGCGGCAGAACCTGCTGGTGCGCAACGGCCGGGGCGCCACGCCCACCGAGGCCGGCAAGCTGCTGCTGGCGCACGGGCGCGGCATCCTGCACCAGGTGGAGCGGGCGCGCGAAGAGCTGGGCCGGGTGCGCGGCGCGCTGGCCGGGCGCGTGGCCATCGGCCTGCCGCCCAGCCTGGCGCGCGTGCTCACGGTGCCGCTCACGCGCGCCTTCCGCCAGCAGCTGCCGCAGGCCAGCCTGTCGATCAGCGAGGGCCTGTCCATGACCATGCAGGAATCGCTGGTGAACGGCCGGCTGGACATCGCCGTGCTCTACAACGCGCAGCCCTCGCCCGAACTCGAGATCCACCCGCTGCCCGACGAGGAACTGGTGCTGGTGGAGCCCCGCCCACCGGGCCTGCCGGAAGACCCGCCGCCCCTGGCGATCCCGCTGCGCGAGGTGGCCGAACTGCCGCTGGTGATCCCGAGCAGGCCCAACGCGATCCGCATGCACGTGGAAACCGAGATGGCCAACATCGGCTGCCGGCCCCACATCGCGCTGGAAATCGACGGCGTCTCGGCCATCCTCGACCTCGTGGCCGACGGCGCGGGCGCCGCCCTGCTCTCGCGCAACGCGGTGTTCAGCTCGATCCGGCCCTCGGCCTACCGCATGCGCCCGGTGAGCGACCCGCCCTTGCGCACCCGCCTGTGCCTGGCCGTGAGTTCCCAGCGCCCAGCCACGCTGACGCAGCAGACCACGCTGGAACTGATCAGGAAGCTGGTGACTTAGCCCAGCCACCCGGCGCTGTGGCGCATCAACCAGAGGATGGCGCTGAGCGTGAAGAACGAGGCCACGGTGGTGGCCAGCAGCGCGGCCGCGGTGAAGCCTTCATGGCCGTGGCGCTGCGCGAGCAGCGGGTAGATGCCCAGCATGGGCATGGCGGCGGACAGCACCACCGCGGCGCGCAGCTCGCCGGTGAGCGCGGGCAGGCCGATCAGGGGCAGGAGCATCACGGCGGCCCACACCGCGGCGGGGTGCAGCAGCAGCTTGCCGAGGGTGATCTGCGCCACCTGGCGGCGCAGGCCACGCACCTGCAGGCCCACCAGCGTGCCGCCGATGATGAACAGCGCCAGGCCGCCGCTGGCCGCGCCGAACAGATTGACCGTGCGCGCGATCACCGAAGGGATGGGCCAGCCCAGCAGCGCGACCACGAAACCCAGCACGATGGCGATGATCATGGGGTTGCGCACCAGGCGGTGCAGCGTCTCGCGCAAGGCGTGCCTCCAGGACGAGCGCGCCGTGTCCGACGCCCCCACATCGGCCAGCGTCATCAGCAGCGGCAGCTTGATGAGGTTTTCCACCAGCAGGTTCATCGCCAGCGCCACGCCCGCCAGCGGCCCGATCGCCAGCAGCACCACCGGGTAACCGATGAAGGTGCTGTTGCCGCAGGTCATGCCCATGGTGGTGTAGGCGCTCTCGGTCAGCGAGCGCTTCTGCAGGCGGTGCGCGCCCCACAGGCTGATCAGCAGCCACACCACCGAACCCACGCCGAAAGCCAGCAGGTAGGCCGGCTGCAGCAACTCGGCGATCGGCCGCGAAGCCAGCGCATTGAAAAGCAGCGCCGGCAGCGCGAACTGGATGACGAACTTGCCCATCACCCGCATGTCCGCAGGCGAAAACACCCGCCAGCGCACAGCCGCAAAACCCAGCGCGATGCAAAGGTAGATCGGCCCGGTGATGGCCAGGATATCGAGCAAGGGGGAGAGAAAAGAGAAGAAAAAGAAAACCAGGCAGCCGGCGCGCGTGCCTCAACCCAGAATGCCCGCGGAACCGGCTTTGCCGGGCCGCAGGGCATGCCCCCCTTCAGGGGGGACGCGCGTCAGCGCGGCGGGGGGTGCTCCGATCACTGCTTCTGGATCTTGGCCTTCTCGATCACACCGCTCCAGCGGCGGATGTCGGACGCGAGCAAGGCCGCGTTCTGTTCCGGCGTGCTCGAGCGCGCGTCGATGTTCAGGCCGCGCAGCTTTTCGCGCACACCGGGATCGGCCACGGCGGTGGCGATTTCCTTGTGCAGGCGCTCCACCACCGCGCGCGGCGTCTTCGAGGGCACGGCCAGCGCGTTCCAGGACGACGCGATGTAGTCCTTGACGCCGGCCTCGACCGCCGTGGGCACCTCGGGCAGCACGATGGATCGCTTCTCGCCGGTCACGGCCAGCGCGCGCAGGGCGCCGCCCTGGATCTGCGTGAGCACCGGCGCCAGGATTTCCACCGCCACGTCGACCTGCTGGCCACGGATGGCGCCGATCAGCGCGGGCGAGCCGTTGTAGGGCACGATCTGCGCGTCGATGCCGGCCGTGCTCTTGAACAGCTCGGCCGCGAGGTGCTGGGTGCTGCCGATGTTGATGCTGCCGATGTTGATCTTGCCGGGGTTGGCCTTGGCGAAGCTCACCAGCTCGCCCAGGGTCTTGTGCGGCGAGTTCGCGGGCACCACCACGGCGATGTCGAAGTAGCCCAGCGTGGAGACCGGCGTGAAATCCTTGATGGTGTCGAACGGCAGCTTCTGGAACAGGCTGGCCGTCACGGCGGTGCCGTTGGACATCAGGAACATGGTGTGGCCGTCGGGCTCGGAACGCGCGACCGACTCGGCGGCCACCACGCCACCGGCACCGGGGCGGTTGTCGATCACCACCGGCTGGCCGAGCTGGCTGGTCAGCTTCTCGGCCACGATGCGCGCGGTGAGGTCCCCCACGCCACCGGGGCCGAACGGCACCACGATGCGCAGGCCTTTGGACGGGAAGGCGGACTGCGCCACGGCCGGCAGGGCCACCAGACCCATGGCCGCAGCAGCCAGGGTGGCACCGAGCACGGCGCGGCGACGGAGATTCAGGAATGTCGTCATGTCATTTACCCCACAAATTGAACCAACCAGAGAGAGACGGCCGGGAAGAAGAGCACCAGCAGGGTGCGCACCACGTCGCTGGCCAGGAAAGGCATCACGCCGCGGTAGCTCTCGCCAATGGGCACGTTCTTGGCCAGGCCGTTGACCACGTAGACGTTCAGGCCCACGGGCGGCGCCAGCAGTCCAAAGCCCACGGTCATCAGCACCATGATGCCGAACCAGATCGCCACCGACTCCTGCGGCATGCCGAAGTCCAGGCCCATGACCACGGGGAAGAAGATCGGGATGGTCAGCAGGATCATGGAGAGTTCGTCCATCACCGCGCCCAACACCACGTAGAACAGCAGGATGCCGCCCACCACCATCAGCGGCGAGACGTCCCAGCCCTGGATGACCGAAGCCAGCTGCGCGGGCACCTGGGTGAGGGCCAGGGCCGAGTTCATGAGGTCGGCGCCGATGAAGATCATGAAGATCATCGCGCTGGCCGCTGCCGTGGAGTAGAAGCACAGCTTGACCTTGGCCCAGGTGAGCTCGCGCTTGAACAGGGCCGCGACAAAGGTGGCGGCCGCGCCGACACCCGCGCCCTCGGTGGGCGTGAACAGGCCGCCGTAGATGCCGCCGAAGACGACCAGGAACACGATCGCGATGGGCAGCACGCCCATCAGGGCCTGAAGCGTGAGTTTCTGGTCGTTCTCATCGTGCTCGGGCGCATCGCCAGGCACCAGGCGCACATAGACCGCGATGGCGATCATGTAGCCCACCATCGCGATGATCCCGGGGATCATGGCCGCGGCGAACAGCTTGGCGATGTTCTGCTCGGTCAGGATGGCGTAGATCACCAGCGGCACTGAAGGCGGGATCAGCACGCCCAGCGTGCCGCCCGCGGCCAGCGTGCCGGTGGCCAGACGACCGGAATAACCGTGGCGCTTCATTTCAGGCAGGGCCACCGAGGTGATGGTGGCCGCCGTGGCGACCGACGAACCGCAGATGGCACCAAAACCCGCGCTGGCCAGCACGGCGGCCATGGCCAGGCCGCCCTTGAAGCGGCCCATGACCACGGCGGCAAACTGGAACAGCGCCTTGGAGATGCCGCCCTGGGTGGCGAAGTTGCCCATCAGGATGAACAGCGGAATGACCGAGAGGTCGTAACTGGCGAAGCGCGCGAACGCCATGCCGTTGAGGTTGTTGAAGAAAGGTGGCAGGCCCACCTGGTAGATGTAGCCGAAGGTGCCGGCGGCGAACATGGAGACGGCGATCGGCACGCGGATCGCCATCAGGATCAGCATCACTGCGAAGATCGACCCCGCGAGACTCAAAGAACTCATTCACCCTGCTCCGAAAAATTGCCAATGAATGCCTGGTACAGGGCGATCAAGCCAGTCAGCACGAACGGCGGAACCATGAAGGCGTAGGTGATCCATTCAGGAAAGCCGAGCATCATGGTGGTGGTCTGCGAGCTGTGGGCGCTCATGCCGCCGATGGCGGTGCGCCACGCGAGCGCGAACATGAGGATCGCCAGCAGCAGGCTGCCGAAGCGGTCCAGGCGCGCGATGCCGGCTTCGGACACCTTGGCGGTGAAGAAGTCGACGATGATGTTCTCGCGCTTGAGCTGGCACCAGGGCATGAAGAGCGCGACCGCCGCGCCCGCGGTGACAGCGGTCAGCTCGTAGTCACCCACCAGCGTGACGCCGATGGTGTTGCGGCCGATCAGGCTGAAGCAGGTGATGATGGTGATCACCGTGAGCAGGACCCCGGCCAGGATGGCGCAGAACCTGGCCAATAAAGACAGCACTTTCAAACTTGTCACCTTCAAAAAAAGGACCAATTCACGTCCGCTGAGCACAGCGAAAGCGAATCGGTCACTCAGTAGAGGGACGGCCAGGAGGGCCGTCCCGTGGGGGGTGCGGGATTATCGCTGGTACTTCGCGATCAGCGCACGCGCTTCCGACAGGAGTTTGGCCCCGTCGATGTTCTTGCCCTTCATTTCGTTGACCCAGTCGGTCTCGACCGTGGCCGCGGTGCGGCGCCAGCGCTGCGTCTCGGCCGCGTCGAGCGCCACGATGTTGTTCTTGGCCTTCTCGGCGATCTCGCGGCCGGCCTTGTCGCCGTCGTCCATGGCCTTGCCGAACAGGGCGGCGGTCTCGATGCCGGAGTTGGAGTCGATCACCTTCTTCAGGTCGGGCGGCAGCTTCTCGTAGCTGGCGCGGTTCATGGAGAACGCGAAGGTCTGGGTGTACAGGCCCTGCTTGCCGGCGAAGGTGGTGTGGTTCTTCACCAGCTCCGTGACCTTGAGCGAGGGCGTGACTTCCCAGGGGATGGTGGTGCCGTCGATGGTGCCCTTGGACAGGGCGTCGGTCACGGCCGGCACCGGCATGCCCACGGGCGTGGCGCCCAGCTTGGTGAGCATGTTGTTGATGACGCGCGAGCCGCCGCGCACCTTCATGCCACGCAGGCTTTCCAGGCCGGTCACCGGCGTCTTGGTGTGGAACAGGCCGGGGCCGTGGGTGTGCACCGCGATCAGCTTGACCTCGCGGAATTCGTCGGCGGCGAACTTCTCGACGTATTCCTGGAAGGCGCGCGAGGACTCCTCGGCCGAGCCGCTCATGAAGGGCAGCTCGAAGACTTCGGACTTGTTGAAGCGGCCCGGGGTGTAGCCCAGCACGGTCCAGGTCAGGTCCACCACGCCGTCGCGGGCCTGGTCGTACAGCTGCGGGGGCGCGCCGCCCAGGGCCATGGCATGGAACAGCTGGACCTTGATCTTGCCGCCCGACTCGGCCTCCACCTTCTGCGCCCAGGGGATGAGCGCGCGCGCCGGGATGGTGGCCTGCTGCGGCAGCATCTGGTGCAGCCGCAGCGTGACCTGCTGCTGGGCCATGGCGTTGCCCGCCATCAGGGCACCAGCGAGGGCACCCACGGCCAGCAAGGCGGTTCGGCGTTGGATGAATCTCATGCTTGTCTCCAGTTCCTTGTGTTCGCCGGGTCGGTAGCGTGTGGGCGCACTCCGACTTCCGGCAGGCTTGAAGAACGTCTTGCCCACACTGTGCATGGCCGCCGGCATCTCCGCCAGCCAGATAACCGACTTTCAGTTATGCCGTTTTTCTATGAAACCTTCGGGTGGTCGCCCGCCTCAGCGGCGGCGGATGAGCTTGATGGCCGGCATGGAGGCCGGCGCGTGCACCGTGGCGTGACCGGCCAGCACCTCGCGCAGGTTGCGCTGGGCCAGGCGGGAGTGCTCGCGCATGATGGCCTCGGCGCGCGTGCCTTCGCGCTGTTCGATGGCGTCGAGCACCTGGCGGTGCTGGTCCTGCGCCACCACCAGCATGTCGCGCGCGCGCTGGGAATGGGCCTGCATCACGACGAAGCCCGAGGGCGAGGCGAACGGCAGGGTGAGCACTTTGTCCAGCTGGCGCGCGATGGTGGGGCTGTCGGCCATTTCCCAGACCAGGGCGTGGAACTGGCTGTTGAGCGCCACGTAGTCGGAAAAGCCCTTGTCGTCGAGCGCGGGCACGGCGAGCACGGTGTCCAGGCGGTTGAGGCATTGCCGGGCTTCGAGCAGCACCGCGCCGGGCGCGCCGCGCTCGGCCGCCAGCCGGGCCAGCAGGCCTTCGAGCGTGCCGCGCAGCTCGATCGCGTCGGCGATGTCGCGCTCGGAAAAGGTCTGCACCACGTAGCCGCCGTTGGGCAGGGCTTCGAGCAGGCCTTCCTGCTCCAGGCGCATCAGCGCGGCGCGGATGGGGGTGCGCGAGACGCCCAGGCGCTCCACGATGGCGAGTTCGGCGATGCGCGAGCCGCCGGCCAGCTCACCCGAGAGGATGAGTTCGCGCAGCTGCAGCAGGGCGCGCACCTGCGCGCTCTCGGTGGCGGCGCCCACGGGCTCGGGCGGGGACAGGGTGGTGGCGTCCAAGGTCATGGGATACGCAATGTATACAGAAACCGCCATTTTTCAAGCGATTTGCCATCGAGTCGGGGTTTTCCATAGGTTTATGTATGCATTGAAGGCTGGCAAAGTGCGCCTTCACCCCATTTCCAGAACCCAACGACCCGAGGACGTTTTCCACCATGAGCCTGCGCACCCATGCCCCGTTCCGCGCCGACCACGTCGGCAGTTTTCTGCGACCGGCCTACCTGCTCGAAGCCCGCGAGCAGAAGGCCAAGGGCGAGATCAGCGCGGCGCAGCTACGCGAGGTGGAGGACCGGGCGATCACCGAGATCGTGAAGTTCCAGGCCGATGTCGGCCTGCAGTCGATCACGGACGGCGAGTTCCGCCGCACGTATTTCCACATCGATTTCCTGGAGCAGCTGGGCGGTGTGAAGACGGACATTCCGGTGACGATCCGCAAACCCGACGGCACGGAGGAGCTGGCGCCGCCGGTGATCCGCGTGATCGACAAGGTGCGGCACGCGAAGAACATCCAGTTGGCGGACTTCGAGTACCTGAAGGCGCAGGTGGCGGCTATGGGTCTGCCCGCGCCGGTGACGCCGAAGGTGACGATTCCGTCGCCGACGATGTTGCATTTCCGGGGTGGGCGCGCGGGGATCAGCAAGGAGGCCTACCCGGAGCTGGACCCGGTGTTCTACGACGATGTGGCGAAGGCGTATGGCGAGGAGTTGCAGAGTCTGGCGGACGCGGGTTGCACTTACGTGCAGATGGACGACACGAACATGGCGTATCTGTGCGATGAGCGGATGCGGGAGGCGGCGCGGCAGCGGGGGGACGATCCGAACGAGTTGCCGCACCGGTATGCGGGTTTCATCAACAAGGTGGTGGCGCACAAGCCGGCGGGGATGACGCTGGCGATGCATTTGTGCCGGGGCAATTTCAAGAGCACGCACGCGGCGGCGGGGAACTACGAGCCGGTGGCGGAGGCTTTGTTGTCGGAGATGAAGCTGGACGCGTTTTTCCTGGAGTACGACGACGATCGTTCGGGGGATTTCCGGCCTTTGCGTTTTTTGAGCAAGGGCAAGGTCGTGGTGCTGGGGCTGGTGACGACGAAGTTCGGTCAGCTGGAGAGCAAGGACGATCTGAAGCGGCGCATCGATGAGGCGGCCAAGTACGCGCCGCTGGAGCAGATGTGTCTGTCGCCTCAGTGCGGGTTCTCTTCGACCGTGCATGGGAACAACATCGCTGTGGAGGATCAGCGTCGGAAGCTCGCCCTTGTGGTGGAGACGGCTCGGGAGGTTTGGGGCTGAGTTTCCTTTTCTGGCGTTGACCTCGCGTCAGGCCCGTGGCGACGCCCGCCTGCAAGAGGCGTGGGCACACCAAGCTTGGCGCGCCCACCCAGCAGGCACAAAAAAAGGCCGCCCCGAAGGAGCGGCCCATCCAAGAGAAACTTGAATTATTTGCTGTGCTTGGCAAGCAGGGCCCGAGCCTCGGACACCAGCTTCGCGCCGTCGATGTTCTTGGCCTGCACTTCCTTCACCCAATCGGCCTCCACAGCCGCCGCCGTCGCCTGCCAACGCTTGGTTTCAGCAGCGTCCAAGGTCACCACCTTGTTGCCCAGCTTCGTCGCCGACGCCAGACCCATGCGGTCACCCTCGTCCATCGCGCGACCGAACAACGCCGCCGTCTCCACACCCGAATTCGCGTCGATCACCTTCTTCAGATCCGCCGGCAGCTTGTCATAGCTGTTGCGGTTCATCGTCAGCGCGAACGTCTGCGTGAACAAACCCTGTGGGCCCGAGAACGTGGTGTGGTTCTTCACGATCTCCGCGATCTTCAGCGAAGGCACCACCTCCCACGGAATCGTCGTGCCCTGAATCACACCCTTGGTCATCGCCTCCGTCACCGCTGGCACCGGCATGCCCACCGGCGTCGCGCCCAGCTTCAACAACATGCTGCTGATCACCCGCGAACCGCCGCGCACCTTCTTGCCCTTCAGGTCTTCCAGCTTCGTCAGCGGCTCCTTCGTGTGGAACAGGCCCGGGCCGTGCGTGTGCGCCGCCAGCAGCTTCACGTCCTTGAACTCATCGGCCGCGTGCTTCTCCACGAACTCGTGGAACGCGCGCGACGCCGGCTCGGCCTTGCCGCTCATGAACGGCAGCTCGAACACCTCGGCCTTGTTGAAACGGCCCGGCGTGTAACCCAGCACCGTCCAGGAAATGTCCACCACGCCATCGCGCACCTGGTCGAACAGCTGCGGCGGCGAACCACCCATGGACATCGAGTGGAACAGCTGCACCTTGATGCGGCCACCCGACTCCGCCTCGACCTTCTTCGCCCACGGCACGATGGCCAGGGCGGGGATGGGCGCCGTCGGCGGCAGGAACTGGTGCAGGCGCAGCGTCACGGTCTGCTGCGCCAGGGCGCTGCCCGCCAGGGTGGCCGCGCCAAGGGCGGCCATCGCCACGATGGCGTTGCGGCGTCGAAGGAATGTCATGGAGATGCTCCTGAGAGAAAGGGGGAAGGCGAGAAAAAACGAAATCCGTGCGGTCCACCCCCTGAAGGGCGGCCAGGACATGACATGTGCCGCGTCAGGCACAAGAGGCACACTGTGCAGCCATCGCGCGCCCCGCGCCAGCCTGTTTAGGTACAAACAGCTATTCCATCTTGTTATGAAACCTGCTAGGCGGTTTTTGATCGCTCGCCCTCACCCATGAGCTCACCGATCCAGTTCCACTTCGACTTCATCTCGCCCTACGGCTACTTCGCCTCGCTGCGCATCGAGGCCCTGGCCGCCCGCCATGGCCGCGCGGTGGACTGGCGCGCCATGCTGCTGGGCGTGTCGGTGATGAAGGTGATGGGCCTCAAACCCTTGATGGACACGCCCCTGAAGGGCCCTTACACCGCGCGCGACGTGCTGCGCCACGCGCGCGAACACGGCCTCCCGATGAAGCGCCAGCCGAACGACCCGGTGATGAACCCCCTGCCCTGCGCGCGCGCCTTCGCCTGGGTGAAGCAGCACCAGCCGGCCCACGCGGCCGCGCTGGCGCACGCGATCTACGCGGCCTATTGGGGCGAGGGCCAGGACCTTTCCACGCCCGAAGCCCTGCGCGGCCTCGCCCTGCCCGAGGGTTTGTCGGCCGATGCCGTGGCCGAGGCGGCCGCGGGCGACGAAGCCGCGTCGCTGCTGCGCGCGATGGTCGACGCGTCGCTGAAAGCCGGCGTGTTCGGCTCGCCCACCGTGGTGGTGGACGGCGAACCCTTCTGGGGCGTGGACAAGCTCGATCAGGTCGAGCGCTGGCTCACGCGCGGCGGCTGGTAGCCCTCGCTCAGTCGAAGCGCAGCTCGGTCTCGACGGCCATGGCCGCGAGACCTTGCATGAGGCGCTCGCGCAGCGCTTCGTCGCGCGGACCGGACACGGTGATCACCGCGCACTGCCGCCCGCCCCGCTCCAGCGCCTGCACGCGCGCCGGCACACCGGGCGCCCATTCGCGCAGCGCCTCGGCCAGCTTGATCTCGATCGCGCGCAGCCGCAGCTCGGGCTTGAACACCTTGCCGATCGCGGTCATGGGCAAGGCCTCGAGCAGCACCACGCGTTTGGGCACCGCCGGCCGTTCGTAGACCTGCGGTGCAACCAGCGCCAGCAACTCATCGGCAAGCAGCGTCGTACCCGGCTTGAGCGTCACGAAGGCCACCGGCACTTCGCCCGCGTAGGCATCGGGCTCGGCCACCACGGCGCACAAGGCCACGGCGGGGTGCGCGAGGAACGCGTCTTCCACCAGGCCGGGGTCGATGTTGTGCGAGCCGCGGATGATCACGTCCTTCGCGCGGCCGGTGATGTGGATGCGGCCGGCATCGTCGAGGTGGCCCAGGTCGCCGGTGACGATCCAGCCCTGCTCGAACATCCCGGCGTTGCGCGCCGCGTCGGTGTAGCCCGGGCTCACGTGCGGGCCGCGCAGCACCAGCACGCCGGTCTCGCCCGCCGCGCAGCGTTCGTCCAGCTTCGCCTCGCCATCGCGCCAGGGCACGGCATGCACCTCGGTGTAAGGCAGGCGCAGGCCGGCCGAGCCGGGCGTGCGCGGCCCGAGCAAGGGCTCGATGCTCACCAGCCCCGCGCACTCGGTCATGCCCAGGATGTTGCGCACGGGGATGCCGCTGGCGGCTTCGAAGCGTTGCGCGAGTTCGGACGGCAGCGGCGAGCCACCGGTGTAGGCCGCGCGCACGGTGGTGATGTCCGCGTCCACCGGCACGCCCATCAGGGCCGCGAGCACCGTGGGCACGCAGGCCAGGTGCGTCACCCGCTCGCGCTCGCAGAACCGCCAGTAGCGCTGCACGAACCCGGTGTTGCGCATGCCGCTGAGTGTGGGCAGCACCTGCCGCGCGCCCACCGCGAGCAAAGCCAGGCCATAGACGAAGGCGCCGGCCACGTGGAACAGCGGAAAGCCGTTGATCTCCACCGCGTGTTCGTCCAGGTCGTAGAAGGCGTGGGCGAACCAGGCCGTGTGCGCCTCGTTGCCCTGGGTGTGCTGCGCGAGCTTGGGCGCGCCCGTGGTGCCGCCGGTGTGGAACAAGGCCACCACACGGTCGGGGTTCAGGTCGGGCTCGAAGCCCAGCGCCTCGGGCTGCGCGGCGAGCAGGTCCTGCAGCACCGGCACGTCGGGCGCGGTGGACTCGCCCACGCGGATCTGGATCAACGGCAGCGCATGGTGTTGCACCACCTGCTGCGCCACCGGCCACACCGCGAGCTCGCCGTTGGGCCCGAGCGCGACCAGCAGCCTGGCGTTCGAGGCTTTCAGCAAGGCCGCGATGTGATCGGGCTGCAGCAGGTAGTTGATGGGACACACGCGGCCCGCGAGCTGCGCGCCCCAGAGCACCGCATGCGCCTCGGGCAGGTTGGGCGCGAGCAGCGCCACCGCGTCGTCCGGCCCCACGCCCAGCGAGCGGAACAGGTTGGCCGCGCGGTGGATGTCGGCCACCAACGCGCGGTAGCTGATGCGGCGGGGCTCGGTGGCGAGATCGGCGTCGGGCAGAAAGCGGAACGCCTCGCGCTCGGGGAAACGCTCGGCCGTGGCGCGGATCAGCGCATACGGACTGCGGTGCGGTGCGGTCTGTTCGCGCGGGGTCTGCTCCAGCCGTTCGATGTCGGCCAGCGTGGTGAAGGCCTGCATGGGCGCGGCCTCAGGCATCCAGCCCCAGCAGGCGCACCGCGTTGCCCTTCAGGATGCCGGGCATCACCTCGGGCTTGAAACCGGCGACCTCGAAGTCCTTCATCCAGCGCTCGGGCGTGATCAGCGGGTAGTCGCTGCCGAACAGCACGCGGTCCTTCAGCAGCGTGTTGGCGTACTGCACCAGCTGCTTCGGGAAGTACTTCGGGCTCCAGCCCGAGAGGTCGATCCACACGTTGGGCTTGTGCGTTGCGCACGCTGAGCGCCTCGTCCTGCCACGGGAAGCTGGGGTGGGCCATGACGATCTGCATGTCGGGGAAATCGATCGCCACGTCGTCCAGGTGCATGGGGTTGCTGTACTCCAGCCGCAGGCCGCCGCCGCAGCGCATGCCCGAGCCGATGCCGCTGTGCCCGGTGTGGAAGATCGCGGGCAGCTTGTGCGCGTTGATCACCTCGTAAATCGGCCAGGCCATCTTGTCGTAAGGGTGGTAGCCCTGCACAGTGGGGTGGAACTTGAAACCCTTGACGCCCTCTTCCGCGATCAGCCGCTCGGCCTCGCGCGCGCCCATCTTGCCCTTGTGCGGGTCGATGCTGGCGAAGGCAATCATCATGTCGCTGTTCTCGCGCGCGGCCTGCGCGATCTCCTCGTTCGGGATGCGCCGGCGGCCGAGCTTCGATTCGCTGTCCACCGTGAACATCACCAGGCCGATCTTCTTCTCGCGGTAGTAGGCGATGGTCTCGGCGATGGTGGGCCGGCGGTTGCTGCCGAAGTACTTGTCGGCCGCGCGGTCGTACTCCTCGCCGTAGTTGTCGAAGGGGTTGCGGCAGCTCACTTCCGCGTGGGTGTGGATGTCAATCGCGAGCAGGTTCTTGTGGTCCATGGGTGTCTCTTTACCTAGGGTAAACACGGGGGTCGTTTTCGACCAGTGTGCTTGTTTTGGTTATTGTTTATAACAATAATGCGACCTCACTTCAAGCAAGCCCTTCCTGCCTCATGCCCATCCATTCCACCGACATCAGCCTGAGCCTGCAAGGCGAATCGTCCGAAATCGCGGTCATCACGCTGAACCGGCCCGCCAAGCGCAACGCGCTCAACGACGGCCTGATCCTCGCCTTGCGCGACATCTTCCAGGGCATGCCGCAAGGCGTGCGCGCCGCCGTGATCCACGGCGCGGGCGAGCACTTCTGCGCCGGCCTGGACCTCTCCGAACTGCAGGAACGCGACGCCGGCCAGGGCCTGCACCACTCGCGCATGTGGCACGCCGCGCTGGAGTGCGTGCAGCACGGCCCGGTGCCGGTGGTCGCGGCGCTGCACGGCGCGGTGGTCGGCGGCGGCCTGGAGCTGGCCAGCGCCTGCCACATCCGCGTGGCCGACGCCTCGTCCTTCTTCGCGCTGCCCGAAGGCTCGCGCGGCATCTTCGTGGGCGGTGGCGGCTCGGTGCGCATCCCGCGCCTGATCGGCGCCGCGCGCATGGCCGACATGATGTTCACCGGCCGCGTCTACAAGGCCGAGGACGGCGAGCGCATCGGCCTGGCGCAGTACCTGGTGCCCGAAGGCACGGCGCTGGAAAAAGCCATGGAACTGGCGCACGCGCATCGCCAGCAACGCACCGCTGACCAACTACGCGCTGATGCACGCCCTGCCGCGCATCGCCGAACAACCGGCCGACCAGGGCTTCTTCACCGAAGCGCTGATGGCCGCCATCGTGCAGAACGCCCCCGAGGCAAAAGAGCGCGTGCGCGCCTTCCTCGAAGGCCGCGCGAACAAAGTGCAACGCGACTGACGTCGCTCCCCCCGCGCCGCCTTCGGCGTCACCCCCCGGAGGGGGGCGATGCCAGCGGCCCGGCAAAGCCGGTTCCGCGGCATCTCTGGAATGAGACACGCGACTCGAGAAACTGATCGATAAAGAAAAGCCCGAGAGAGACATGAGCCAGAACCCCGCCACGGCCGCCCGTTATCGGCCCCTGACCTTCGGTGTCACCCGCGCCACGCTGCGCGACGGCGACACCGGCGTGCACTACCTGAGCGCGCAGCAGGACCTGCCCGCCTTCCCCGGTCGCATCACCGACCGGCTGGTGCACTGGGCCCGGACGCGCCCCGACCAGACCGTGTTCGCGCGCCGCGCGAAGAACGCCGACGGCACCACGGGCGACTGGCGCCACATCAGCTTCGCGCAGGCGCTGGACGCGGCGCGCCGCATCGGCCAGGGCCTGCTGAACCGCGGCCTGTCCGCCGACAAGCCGGTGCTGATCCTGAGCGAGAACGACCTGGAACACGCGCTGCTCGCGCTGGGCTGCGTCTACGCCGGCATCGCCTACTGCCCGACCTCGCCGGCCTATTCGCTGGTGAGCCAGGACTTCGACAAGCTGCACCACGTGGTGAAGACGCTCACGCCCGGCCTGGTGTTCGCCGCCGACGCGCAGCGCTACAGCCGCGCCATGCTGGCCACGCTGGGGCCCGACGTGGAGCTGGTGACGACCGCGGGCAGCGTGCCCGGCCGCGCCACCACCTCGTTCGCCTCGCTGCTGGCCACCGAGGCCACACCGGCGGTGGACGCCGCCATGGCCGCCACCGGCCCGGACACCATCACCAAGTTCCTCTTCACCTCGGGCTCGACCAAGATGCCCAAGGCCGTGATCAACACGCAGCGCATGTGGTGCGCCAACCAGCAGCAGATGACGGAGTCGATGCCGGTGCTGGCCGAGAACCCGCTGGTGCTGGTGGACTGGCTGCCCTGGAACCACACTTTCGGCGGCAACCACAACGTCGGCATGGTGCTGTACCACGGCGGCACGCTCTACATCGACGACGGCAAACCCACGCCCGCGCTGATGGCCGAGACGCTGCGCAACCTGCGCGAGATCGCGCCCACGGTGTACTTCAACGTGCCCACGGGTTTCGAGGCGATTGCCAACGCGATGAAGACCGACGAGGCCCTGCGCAAGACCCTGCTCTCGCGCGTGCGCATGTTCTTCTACGCGGGCGCCGCCCTGGCCCAGCCGGTGTGGGACGCCCTGCACGCGGTGCAGGAACAGGAGATCGGCGAGCGCATCGTCATGGGCACGGGCCTGGGCATGACCGAGTCGGGCCCGTTCGGCCTGTACGTGACCAGCGCCAACGTGAAGGCCGGCGACCTGGGCCTGCCCACGCCGGGCCTGGTGCTCAAACTGGTCGACACCGACGGCAAGACGGAGGTGCGCTACAAGGGCCCGAACATCACGCCGGGCTACTGGCGCATGCCGGCGGAGACCGCCGAGTCCTTCGACGAAGAAGGCTTCTTCAAGACCGGCGACGCGGTGAAGTGGATCGACGAGACCGACATCCACCAGGGCCTGAAGTTCGACGGCCGCATCGCCGAAGACTTCAAGCTCGCCACCGGCACCTTCGTGAGCGTGGGCCCGCTGCGCGCCAAGATCATCGCCGCCGGCGCGCCCTACATCCAGGACGTGGTGCTCACCGGCCTGAACATGAAGGAAGTCGGCGCCATGGTGTTCCCCACCGGCGCGGTGCGCGCGCTCAGCGGCCTGGGCGCCGAGGCCTCGCTGCACGAGGTGCTCGACAGCGCGCCCGTGCTCGCGCATTTCCAGCGCGTGGTGACCGAACTGGCCAAGACGTCCACCGGCAGCGCCAGCCGCATCGCGCGCCTGTGCCTGCTGGCCGACCCGCCCACCATCGACCGCGGCGAGATCACCGACAAGGGCTCGATCAACCAGCGCGCGGTGCTGGCCCACCGGGCCGAGACCGTGGAGCGCCTGCACGCCGACACGCTGCACGCCATCCTGAAACCCGAATAAACGAAAGACGACATGGCTTCCCGAGGATTCTTCAACGCGTTCGACGACGTCTGGCTGCTCGACGGCGTGCGCACCCCCCTGGTGGACTACTGCGGCGCGCTCGGCCACATCTCGCCCACCGACCTGGGCATCAAGGCCGCGCGCGAAGCGCTGGCGCGCGCGGGCGTGCCGGGCGAGCACATCGGCTCGGTGGTCACGGGCAACATGGCGCCCGGCGATTTCGACCAGTTCTTCCTGCCGCGCCACATCGGCCTGTACGCCGGCGTGCCGGTGGAGGTGCCGGCCATCATGGCGCAGCGCATCTGCGGCACCGGCTTCGAGCTGTTCCGCCAGGCCGGCGAACACATCCAGGGCGGCGCCTGCGAGGCCGCGCTGGTGGTGGGCACCGAGAGCATGACGCGCAACCCCATCGCCGCCTTCGACCACCGCACCGGCTTCAAGCTGGGCGCGCCGGTGGGCTTCAAGGACTACATGTGGGAAGCGCTGAAGGACCCGGCGGCGGGCATCAACATGATCCAGACCGCCGAGAACCTGGCGAAGCAATACAGCATCACCCGCGAAGAGGTGGATGCCTTCGCCTCGGCCTCGTTCGCCAAGGCCGTGGCCGCGCAGGAAAGCGGTTTTCTCGCCGGTGAGATCGTGCCGGTGGTGACCGAGAAGTTCGAGCTCGCGGGCTACAAGGCGCGCGGCATCAAGCTGCAAGGCAAGCTCACCGAGGTGCGCACCGACACCCACCCGCGCCTCTCGCCGGTGGAGGTGCTGGCCAAGCTCAAGCCCGTGTTCGAAGGCGGCGTGCAGACCGGTGGCAACAGCTCGGCCCTGGTGGACGCCGCCGCGGCCTGCGTGGTCGCCTCCGGCGCCTACGCGAAGGCGAACGGCAAGCAATCGCTGGCCCGCGTGGTCGCCGCCGCCGCCGTGGGCGTGCCGCCCGAGATCATGGGCATCGGCCCGGCGCCGGCCATCCGCCTGCTGCTGGAGCGCACCGGCCTGAGGCTGAGCGACATCGCGCGCTTCGAGGTGAACGAAGCGCAAGGCGCGCAGACCCTGGCGGTGGCGCGCGAGCTCGGCATGGACCTCGACAAGCTCAACGTCAACGGCGGCGCGATCGCGCTGGGCCACCCGCTCGCCGCCACCGGCGTGCGCCTGACGCTCACGCTGGCGCGCGAACTGCAGCGCAGCGGCCAGCGCTACGGCATCTCCAGCGCGTGCGTGGGCGGTGGCCAGGGCATGGCCCTCCTGATTCAAAATCCGAACGCCTGAAACCAGAGAAGAAGGAGACCTCTATGAACATTCAAGGACACGCGGCCCTCGTCACCGGTGGTGGCTCGGGCCTGGGCGAAGCCACCGCGCGCGAACTCGCGCGCCTGGGCGCCAAGGTCGCCGTGCTCGATGTGAACCTGGACAACGCCAAGCGCGTGGCGGCCGACATCGGCGGCGTGGCGCTGCTGTGCGACATCACCGACACCGAGAGCCTGCAGGCCGCGATCGACCAGGCCGCCGCGGCCCACGGCCCGGCGCGCATCCTGATGAACATCGCCGGCATCGGCTCGGCCAAGCGCGTGGTCGCCAAGGACGGCAGCCCCGCGCCGCTGGAAGACTTCGCCAAGGTCATCAACGTCAACCTGATCGGCACCTACAACGTCAGCCGCCTGTTCGCCGCCGCCTGCGCCAGGCTCGATGCGCTGGAAGACGGCGAGCGCGGCGTGATGGTGTTCACCGCCAGCGTGGCCGCGTTCGACGGCCAGATCGGCCAGCAGGCCTACAGCGCCTCCAAGGGTGGCCTGGTGGGCATGACGCTGCCGATGGCGCGCGACCTCGCGCAGCACGGCATCCGCGTCTGCACCATCGCGCCCGGCCTGTTCAGCACGCCGCTGATGAAGCAGCTGCCCGAGCCGGTGCAGCAGTCGCTGGCCGCCAGCATCCCCTTCCCGCCGCGCCTGGGCAAGCCCGAGGAGTTCGCCCAGCTCGCCGCGCACATCGTCACCAACACGCACCTCAACGGCGAAGTGATCCGCCTCGATGGCGCACTCCGCATGGCCCCCCGGTAAACCCCCTCATGACCAAGACCGTTGTTTACGAAGTGGAAGTGATGTTCGGCGACTGCGACCCCGCTGGCATCGTCTTCTTTCCGAATTTCTCGAAGTGGATGGACGCGTCCTCGCTGAACTTCTTCGTCAAGTGCGGCGTGCCGCCCTGGCGCGAGCTGGTCAAGACGCGCGGCATCGTGGGCACGCCTCTGCTGGAGATCCACACCAAGTTCAGCCGCCCGGCCACCTACGGCGAGCGCCTGCAGATTCACACCAGCGTGACCGAGTGGCGCGAGAAGGTGTTCATGCACCGGCACGTGGTGAAACGCGGCGACGAGGTGCTCTGCGAAGGCACCGAGACGCGCGCCTTCGTGATCCACCCGCCCGAGGCGCCCGAGCGCATCAAGGCCATTCCCGTGCCCGAGGACATCAAGGCCCTCTGTTCCTGACCCCTGCGTTTTCCCTGCCCTTTCCCTTTTCACCACCCCAGAAGGAGACTCGAATGAAAGCCGTCAAAACCCTCGTCGCCGTCGCCGTCACGGCCCTGGCCAGCACCGCGGCGCTGGCCGACATCAACGTCGGCGTGATCCTCTCGCTCACGGGCCCGGGCTCCGGCCTCGGCATTCCGATGCAGAACCAGTTCAAGCTGTTTCCGCAGACCATTGGCGGCGAGAAGGTCAACCTGATCATCCTGGACGACGCGAGCGACCCGGGCAAGGGCGCTGCCAACGCACGCCGCCTGGTGACCGACGACAAGGTCGACGTCATCATCGGTTCGACCCTCACCCCGGTGGCCGCGGCCATCGCCCCGGTGGCAGCCGAAGCCAAGACCGTGCAGCTGGCCGCTTCGCCCGTGGGCGTGCCGCCCGGTGCCGACCAATGGCTGTTCCGCCTGCCGCAGGGCAACGATGTGATGGGCTTCGCCGTGGTCGAGCACATGAAGAAGCAGGGCATCAAGACCATCGGCTTCCTGGGCTACACCGACGCCTACGGCGAGCTGTGGCTCAAGGCCATGACGCCGCTGGCCGAGAAGGCCGGCATGAAGATCGTGGCCGCCGAGCGCTTCGCGCGCGCCGACACCAGCGTGACGCCGCAGGCGCTCAAGCTCACCGCCGCCAACCCCGATGCGATCCTGGTGGTGGCGACCGGCTCGGGCGCGGCCATGCCGCACAAGGCCATCGTCGAGCGCGGCTACAAGGGCAAGATCTACCAGACGCACGCTGCCGCCACGCCCGACCTGGTGCGCATCGGTGGCAAGGACGTGGAAGGCTCCTTCGTGGTCTCCGGTCCGGCTGTGATCGCCGAACAGTTGCCTGACAACCACCCGTCCAAGAAGCTGGCCATGGACTTCGTCACCAACTACGAGAAGCTGGTCGGCCCAGGCATGCGCAACCAGTTCGCGGGCCACGCCTACGACGCCGCCATCGCACTGAACAAGGCCGTGCCGATCGCACTGAAGACCGCCAAGCCCGGTACGCCCGAGTTCCGCGCCGGTCTGCGCGACGCACTCGAAACCATGGGCCGCACCGTGTTCGCGCACGGCGTGATGAACTGGACCAAGGACGACCACTGGGGCTTCACCAATGAGACCGGTGTGATGCTGAAGGTCGTCGACGGCAAGTTCAAAGTCGAGTGATTCGAAACTCCCCCCTGCGCCGCTGACGCGGCTTCCCCCTCTGTGGCGCGCCTTCGGCGCTTCGAGGGGGGACGACACCTGGGGCCGGCGGAGCCGGACCCTCGGTGTCCCTGTTCGAGAGTGTCTCTTTCTTGCGCTGAGGCTTTTATGGATTTCTCAATCGCCAGCATCCTGGCGTTGGATGGTCTGACCAACGGTGCGGTGTACGCACTGCTGGGCCTGGCCATCGTCCTGGTGTTCACCGTCACCCGGATCATCTTCATTCCCCAGGGGGAGTTCGTCGCTTACGGCGCGCTCACCCTGGCGATCTTCCAGACCGGCAAGGTGCCCGGCACCGTGTGGCTGCTGTTGCTGCTGGCCAGCGTGGCCGCGCTCATGGAGCTGTTCGGCCGTTGGCAGCACCAGCGCAATGCGCTGATCGCCGTCAAGGCGGCCGCGCGCACGCTCGCCTTGCCCGTTGTCGTCTCTCTCGTCGCCATCTGGGCCGCGCCGCAGCAGTTCCCGCTGTGGGTGCAGGCGGTGCTCAGCGTGGCGGTGGTCACCGTGTACGGCCCGCTGGTGTACCGCGTGGCCTACCAGTCGCTGGAGAGCTCCACGCCGCTGGTGCTGCTGATCGTGTCGGTCGGCGTGCACTTCGCCTTGACCGGCCTGGGCCTGCTGTTCTTCGGCGCCGAGGGCTTCCGCAACCCGGCGTTCTCGGGACGCGCGCTACGCCATCGGCCCCGTCATGCTGTCGGGTCAGGCCATCATCACCTTCGCGGCGACGGTGGCCCTCATCGTCATGCTCTGGCTCTACTTCGAGCGTTCGCTGCGCGGCAAGGCGCTGCGCGCCATCGCCGTCAACCGCACCGGTGCCCGCCTGATGGGCATCTCCTCACAAGCCTCCGGCCAGCTGACCATGACCATGGCGGCCTTCATCGGCGCGCTCTCGGGCCTGCTGATCGGCCCGACCACCACGGTGTTCTACGACTCCGGCTTCCTGATCGGCCTCAAGGGCTTCGTGGCCGCCGTGGCGGCCGGCCTGGCGAGCTACCCGGGCGCGCTGGTCGCGGCCCTGGGCGTGGGCGTGATCGAGGCCTTCGGCTCCTTCTGGGCCAGCGCGTTCAAGGAAGTCATCGTCTTCACGCTCATTCTTCCGGTCCTGCTGTTCCGCTCGCTGCGCAGCAAGCACTCCGACGAGGACCACTGACATGCCAAAAAATCAAAACCTGGGCCTGCTGATCCTGGCCGTCGCGATCCCGTTGCTTGCGCTCGCGCCCCTGCCCGATTTCTGGGTCACACAGCTCAACTACATCGGCATCTACAGCATGACGGTGCTGGGCCTGATCCTGCTCACCGGCGTGGGCGGCCTCACCTCGTTCGGCCAGGCGGCCTTCGTCGGCATCGGCGCCTACACCACGGCCTGGCTCACGCTCAACCTGGGCGTGTCGCCCTGGATCACGCTGTTCATCGGCATGGCGCTGACCGCCGGCAGCGCGCTCATCGTGGGCCTGATCACGCTGCGCATGTCGGGCCACTACCTGCCGCTGCGCCACCATCGCCTGGGGCCTGTCGCTGTACTACCTCATGGGCAACCTGGACGCGCTGGGCAAGTACGACGGCCTGCTGGGCATCAAGAGCCTGTCCATCGGCGGCTTCGACATCGGCCAGGGCCGCGCCTTCTTCGTGTTGACCTGGGTCATCCTGCTGGCCTTCGTGGCCGCGCTGATGTTCCTGCTGGACTCGCGCGCGGGCCGCGCCATGCGCTCGCTCAAGAGCGGCTCGCAGATGGCCGAGGCGATGGGCATCAACACCTTCCGCTACAAGGTCACCATGTTCGTGCTGGCCGCGCTGTTCGCCTCGGTGGCGGGCTGGCTGCTCGCGCACTTCCAGCGCACGGTGAACCCCTCGGCCTTCGGCCTGAAGATGGGCATCGAGTACCTGTTCATGGCGGTGATCGGCGGCGTGGGCCACGTGTGGGGCGCCATCGTCGGCGCCGGCCTCATCCGCGTGCTGGAAGACCAGCTGCAGGTGCTGCTGCCCCGCCTGATCGGCACCAGCGGCAGCTACGAGGTGATCGTCTTCGGCATCGCGCTGGTGGTGGTGCTCAAGTACCTGCCCGACGGCCTGTGGTCCGTGGTCGGCAAGGGCAAGGCGCCGAAGCCGCGCGCGGTGGACTGGCAGAACGCCGCCGCCCTGCCCGAGCGCGCCAAGCCCGCCGCTGGCGAGCTGGTGCTGGACGTGCAGAAGGCGCGCATGCAGTTCGGCGGCCTGGTGGCGGTGAACGACATCAGCTTCCAGATCCACGCCGGCCAGATCGTCGGCCTGATCGGCCCCAACGGCGCCGGCAAGTCCACCACCTTCAACCTGATCACGGGCGTGCTGCCCGCCACCAGCGGCGAGGTGCGCTTCCAGGGTGGCAACGTGATCGGCAAGCCCTCGCGCGCCATCGCGCAGCTGGGCATGGCGCGCACCTTCCAGCACGTGAAGATGATCCCGGACATGACGGTGCTCGAGAACGTGGCACTGGGCGCGCACACGCGCGGCCGCAAGGGCGTGCTGCCCGCCATGCTGCGCGCCAACCGCGCCGAGGAACGCCAGCTGTTCCGCGAGGCGCAGCGCCAGCTCGAGCGCATCGGCATGGGCGAGTACCTGCACGAACAGGCCGGCAACCTGGCCATGGGCCCGCAGCGCCTGATGGAAATCGCGCGCGCCCTGTGTGCCGACCCGACCCTGCTGCTGCTGGACGAACCCGCCGCCGGCCTGCGCCACAAGGAGAAGCAGGCCCTGGCCGGCGTGCTGCGCCAGCTCAAGGCCGAGGGCATGAGCATCCTGCTGGTGGAACACGACATGGACCTGGTGATGCAGATCTGCGACCACCTGGTGGTGATGGAATTCGGCACCCTGCTCACGCAGGGGCCGCCCGAGCAGGTGCAGCAGGACCCCAAGGTGCGCGCCGCCTACCTGGGCACGGAACACTGAGGCACGAGACATGAGCAACCCCATTCTTCAAGTCAAGGGCCTGCGCGCCGGCTACGGCCGCGCCGAGGTGCTGCACGGCATCGACCTGCAGGCGCAAGCCGGCGGCGTGATCACCGTCATCGGCCCCAACGGCGCGGGCAAGTCCACGCTGCTCAACACCCTCATGGGCATCCTGCCCGGCCAGGGCGCGATCGAGTTCCGCGGGCAGGACATCAGCACCCTCACGCTCGAAGAGCGCGTGATGAACGGCATGGCCCTGGTGCCCGAGAAGCGCGAGCTGTTCGGCACCATGGCGGTGGAAGACAACCTGCTGCTCGGCGGTTTCCGCCAGATGCGCCTGGGCAACGCCCAGTGGCGCAGCCGCCTGGACGACGTCTACAGCATCTTCCCGCGCCTGCAGGAGCGCCGCGTCCAGCTCGCCGGCACGCTCTCGGGCGGCGAACGCCAGATGCTGGCCGTGGGCCGCGCGCTCATGTCCGCGCCCGACCTGCTCATGCTCGACGAGCCCAGCCTGGGCCTGGCGCCGCTGATCGTCAAGGAGATCTTCGCCATCATCGACCGCCTGCGCCAGACCGGCGTGACCATCGTGCTGGTGGAGCAGAACGCGCGCGCCGCGCTGCAGGTGGCCGACCACGGCTACGTGCTCGAGATGGGCGAACTCAGCGCCCAGGGCCCGGCCAGCGAACTCGCCAGCGACCCGCGCGTGATCGAGACCTACCTCGGCACCGCGCGCAAAGCCACCGCCGCATGAACGCCTACCAGCCCCGCGCCGCCGAACATGCCTTCGTGCTGTTCGACGTGCTGCGCGCGCACGAACACATCGCCGAACTGCCCGCGCTGGCCGAGCACGCCGACACCGGCCTGCTCACGCAGGTGATCGAGGAAGCGGGCAAGTTCGTCGGGGAAGTGATCGCCCCGCTCAACCGCGAAGGCGACGAAGTGGGCGCGCAATGGAACGCCGGCGCGGTCACCATGCCGCCCGGCTTCCGCGACGCCTACCAGGCCTTCTGGCAGGCCGGCTGGCCCTCGCTGGCCAGCGCCCCCGAAGACGGCGGCCAGGGCCTGCCCACCGTGGTGGAAGCGGTGCTGCACGAGATGCTCAACGCCGCCAACCACGGCTGGACCATGGCCCCCGGCCTGCTGCACGGCGCCTACGAATGCCTGCGCCACCACGCGAGCGACGAACTCAAGGCCCGCTACCTGGAGAAGCTGGCCTCGGGCGAATGGCTCGCCACCATGTGCCTGACCGAGCCCCACGCCGGCAGCGACCTGGGCCTGGTGCGCACCAAGGCCGTGCCGCTGGCCGACGGGCGTTGCGCCCTCAGCGGCACCAAGATCTTCATCTCGGGCGGCGAACACGACCTGGCCGACAACATCGTGCACCTGGTGCTCGCGCGCCTGCCCGACGCCCCGCCCGGCCCCAAGGGCCTCTCGCTCTTCCTCGTGCCCAAGTTCCACGAAGACGGCAGCCGCAGCGCCGTGCACTGCGAGCGCATCGAGGAAAAGATGGGCATCCACGGCAGCCCCACCTGCGTGATGCGCTTCGACGAGGCCGCCGCCTCCCTGGTCGGCGAGCCCGGCAAGGGCCTTAACGCCATGTTCGTCATGATGAACGCGGCGCGCCTGCTGGTGGGCCTGCAGGGCGTGGGCCTGCTCGACGCCGCCTGGCAGAAAGCCCATGCCTACGCGCAGGAGCGCCGCCAGATGCGCGCGCCCGGCACCACGAGCAAGGCCGGCGAGGCCGACCCGATCGCCCTGCATCCTGCGATCCAGCGCATCCTGGGCACCCAACGCGCCTGGATCGACGCCGGGCGCGTGATCGCCTACCGCACCGCGCTCGAACTCGACACCCAGAAACACCACCCCGACGCCGCCCGGCGCGAGGCCGCCGCGCGCTGGTGCAGCCTGGTCACGCCGGTGCTCAAGTCCGCCTGGACCGAGCAGGCCTTCAGCGGCGCCAGCGCCTGCCTGCAGGTGTTCGGTGGCCACGGCTACGTGCGCGAATGGGGCATCGAGCAGCACGTGCGCGACGCGCGCGTTGCGCATGATCTACGAGGGCACGAACGAGATCCAGGCGATCGACCTGCTGGTGCGCAAGACCCTGCCCGACGGCGCCACCGCGCTGCAGGCCCTGCTGGCCGACCTCAACAGCGACCTGGCCGCCCTGCCCGAGGCGGCGGCCACCCGTGGCGCCCTGGCGCGTTTCGGCGACTTCGTGCGCGAGCGCGTCGTGCCCATGGCCGGCGCCTCGGCCGAGCGCCCGTTCTGGCTGGCCGACGACTTCCTGCGCGCCACCGCCCTGCTGCTCATGGCCTGGGCCTGGGAGCGCCTGGCCGCCACCGCCGGCCACGGCGCCGAGGCCCGCGCCGCCTTCTGGCGCTGGGTCTGGCCCGAGTTCGAGATGCGCCTGGCCATGATGGACGCCACCCTGGTCACCTAAGCTCCGCGACCATGTCCGAAACCGCCCTCTCCACCGCCAATGCCCTGCGGCGCCCGCGCGGCCCGCGCAAGCCCGCCGCCCCGGCGCCGCTGGACAGCGCGCCGGAGAGCGCCGGGCCCGAGATCGACACCAGCTACCTCGAAACCCTGCTGGGCTACAACGCGCGGCGCACCGCGCTGGCCGTGATCACGGTGTTCCTGCGCCGCATGGAGCCCTTCGGCATGCGGCCGGTGGACTTTTCCGTGCTCTCGGTCGTCGCGCACAACCCGGGCGTGACCTCGCGCCAGATCTGCGCCGCCCTGGACATCCTGCCGCCCAACCTGGTGGGCATGGTCAAGAGCCTGCAGAAACGCGGCCTGATCCTGCGCAAACCCCACCCCACCGACCGGCGCGCCCAGGGCCTGCACCTCTCGGCGCCCGGCGAGCGCCTGTACCGCGAGGCCCAGGCCACGGCCACCGCGCTGGAGCGCGACGTGGCCGACCGCCTCTCGCCCGAGGAGCTGCAGACCCTCATCGGCCTGCTGCGCAAGGTCTACCGCCGCCCGGCCACGCCCGCGCAATCCGGGTAAGTCCGTAGCCTTGGCCTTTGCGCCACAGAACGGGGGTTCCCGCAGCTAGCAAACCGGTAGCGCGGGCCGTATATTGCGAGAACCAGACGGGCCCGTCGCAGGAGACCTCGCATGAGTGCCAAGGACAACGCTGCCGTGATGCAACTCTTCGACTTGCTGGAATCGCGCTACGCCATGCGCGTGATCTGGGCCCTGAGCGACGGCCACCCCCAGACCTTCCGGCTCCTGCAGGACAGCGTGGGCGGCGTCACCCCGAACACGCTCAACACCCGCCTGAAAGAGCTGCGCGCCGCCCGCCTGGTGGACCACAGCGGCCATGGCTACCGGCTCACCACCCAGGGCGCCGATCTGGCGCGCCGGCTGGTGGAAGTGCAGCAATTCGCGGGCAAATGGTCACACCAGCAGGCGCGCGCTACCCATCCCCTGCCCGCCGGGACATAGAATCACGCCCCTGGACAGGCCGCCTTCGCGCCGGCAGCGTCCACCGGTGGCGAAAGTGCCACCTCCCACCCTTGAATCCGGGCCCGTCGGCCCCAATTGCCCTGCATGGCCGTCCTGGCCATTGACTTCACGCACTTCAAAGACCCATGAGCCAGACGACACCCCATACCGCCCAGCCCGACCCGAACGCGCCTGTGAGCCCCGAAGAGGCCCTGGCCGCCGAGGCCGCCAACCAGGCCGATGCCGTCGCCGCCCTGACCCAGGATCTCTCCACGCTCAAGGCCCAGAACGCCGACCTGGCCGACCAGTTCCTGCGCGCCAAGGCCGAGGCCGAAAACGCCCGCCGCCGCGCCGAGGAAGAGGTCAGCAAGGCCCGCAAGTTCGCCGTGGAGAGCTTTGCCGAGAGCCTGCTGGCCGTGGCCGACAGCCTCGAAGCCGGCCTGGCCATCCAGGAAGCCACGCGCGAACAGCTGCGCGAAGGCACCGAGGCCACGCTCAAGCAGCTCAAAAGCGCGCTGGAGCGCCACAAGGTGCTGGAAATCAACCCGACCGGGGCCGCGAAGTTCGACCCCCACCAGCACCAGGCCATCAGCATGGTGCCTGCCGACCAGGAAGCCAACACCGTGGTCAGCGTGCTGCAGAAGGGTTACCTCATCGCCGACCGCGTGCTGCGCCCGGCCCTGGTGACGGTGGCAGCCCCCAAATGATCACCCGGCGGGCTTGAAATACCCACCGGTTATCCACACCTTCCCCACATCGTTTTTCACAACATCCTCACTTTTCGCATCGGAGCAACAACATGGGACGAATCATCGGCATTGACCTGGGCACCACCAACTCGTGCGTGTCCATCATGGAAGGCAACAACACCAAGGTGATCGAGAACGCCGAGGGTGCGCGCACCACGCCGTCGATCGTGGCCTACCAGGAAGACGGCGAAGTGCTGGTTGGCGCCTCGGCCAAGCGCCAGGCCGTCACCAACCCCAAGAACACGCTGTACGCGATCAAGCGCCTGATCGGCCGCAAGTTCACCGAGAAGGAAGTCCAGAAGGACATCAACCTCATGCCCTACTCCATCGTGGCCGCCGACAACGGCGACGCCTGGGTGGAAGTGCGCGGCAAGCAGATCTCGGCCCAGCAGGTCAGCGCCGACATCCTGCGCAAGATGAAGAAGACCGCCGAGGACTACCTGGGCGAGCCGGTCACGGAAGCCGTGATCACGGTGCCCGCGTACTTCAACGACGCCCAGCGCCAGGCCACCAAGGACGCCGGCCGCATCGCCGGCCTGGACGTCAAGCGCATCATCAACGAGCCCACCGCCGCGGCCCTGGCCTTCGGCCTGGACAAGCAGGAAAAGGGCGACCGCAAGATCGCCGTGTACGACCTGGGTGGCGGCACGTTCGACGTGTCCATCATCGAGATCGCCGACGTCGATGGCGAGAAGCAGTTCGAGGTGCTCTCCACCAACGGCGACACCTTCCTGGGCGGTGAAGACTTCGACCAGCGCATCATCGACTACATCATTGGCGAGTTCAAGAAAGAGCAAGGCGTCGACCTGTCCAAGGACGTGCTCGCGCTGCAGCGCCTGAAGGAAGCCGCCGAGAAGGCCAAGATCGAGCTCTCCAGCTCGGCCGCGACCGACCTGAACCTGCCCTACATCACGGCCGATGCCTCGGGTCCCAAGCACCTGAACATCAAGCTCACGCGCGCCAAGCTCGAAGCCCTGGTGGAAGAGCTGATCGAGCGCACCATCGCGCCCTGCCGCACCGCCATCAAGGACGCCGGCATCAGCGTGTCCGACATCCACGACGTGATCCTGGTCGGCGGCATGACCCGCATGCCCAAGGTGCAGGAAAAGGTGAAGGAATTCTTCGGCAAGGAACCGCGCAAGGACGTGAACCCCGACGAAGCCGTGGCCGTGGGTGCCGCCATCCAGGGCCAGGTGCTCTCCGGTGACCGCAAGGACGTGCTGCTGCTCGACGTGACCCCGCTGAGCCTGGGCATCGAGACCATGGGTGGCGTGATGACCAAGATGATCACGAAGAACACCACGATTCCGACCAAGTTCGCGCAGACCTTCTCGACCGCCGAGGACAACCAGCCGGCCGTGACCATCAAGGTGTTCCAGGGCGAACGCGAGATCGCCTCGGGCAACAAGCTGCTGGGTGAGTTCAACCTCGAAGGCATCCCGAGCGCGCCGCGCGGCATGCCGCAGATCGAGGTCTCGTTCGACATCGACGCCAACGGCATCCTGCACGTGGGCGCCAAGGACAAGGGCACCGGCAAGGAAAACAAGATCACCATCAAGGCGAACTCGGGCCTGTCGGAAGACGAGATCCAGCAGATGGTGAAGGACGCCGAGCTCAACGCCGCCGACGACAAGAAGAAGGTCGAGCTGGTGCAGGCCCGCAACCAGGCCGAAGCCATGGTGCACAGCGTGAAGAAGTCGCTGGGTGAACACGGCGACAAGCTCGAAGGCGCCGAGAAGGAAGCCATCGAAGCCGCGTTGAAGGACGTGGAAGAAGCCGCCAAGGGCGAGGACAAGGAAGCCATCGAGGCCAAGACCGAAGCCCTGATGGCCGCGAGCCAGAAGCTGGGCGAGAAGGTGTACGCCGCGTCGCAGGCCGAAGCCGCCGCCGCCGCGGGTGGTGCTGGCGCCGATGCCGCACCGCAAGGCAGCAGCAAGCCGGACGACGACGACGTGGTCGATGCCGAAGTCAAGGAAGTGAAGAAGGGCTGATCGGGGCCCGCTTCCCACCCCATTCGCCGCGTCCGGGCAACCTGACGCGGCGTTTGTGCTCCAAACGAACCGCAAGAAACCATGGCTAAACGCGATTTTTACGAAGTGCTGGGCGTGCCCAAGAACGCCGGCGACGACGAGATCAAGAAGGCGTATCGCAAGCTGGCGATGAAGCACCACCCCGACCGCAACCAGGGGGATGCGGCCAAGGCGGCCGAAGAGAAGTTCAAGGAGGCCAAGGAGGCCTACGAGATGCTGTCGGACCCGCAGAAGAAGGCGGCCTACGACCAGTACGGCCACGCGGGCGTGGACCCCAACATGCGCGGCGGTGCGGGTGGCGCCGAAGGCTTCGGCGGTTTTGGCGACGCGTTCGGCGACATCTTTGGCGACATCTTCGGTGGCGCGCGCGGCGGCCAGCGCGGCGGGCGCCAGGTGTACCGCGGTGCCGACCTCTCCTACGCGATGGAAATCTCGCTCGAAGAGGCCGCCGCCGGCAAGGAAACGCAGATCCGCATTCCCTCGTGGGACAACTGCGAGACCTGCAGCGGCACCGGCGCCAAGCCCGGCACCAGCGTGAAGACCTGCACCACCTGCCACGGCCAAGGCTCGGTGCAGATGCGCCAGGGCTTCTTCAGCGTGCAGCAGACCTGCCCCACCTGCCATCGCCAGGGCAAGATCATTCCCGAGCCCTGCACCACCTGCCACGGCCAGGGGAAGATCAAGAAGCAGAAGACGCTGGAGATCAAGATCCCCGCCGGCATCGACGACGGCCAGCGCATCCGCAGCACCGGCAACGGCGAACCCGGCCAGAACGGCGGTCCCTCGGGCGACCTCTACATCGAAGTGCGCCTGCGCAAGCACGACATCTTCGAGCGCGAGGGCGACGACCTGCACTGCCAGGTGCCGGTGAGCATGACGGTGGCCGCCCTGGGTGGCGAGATCGACGTGCCCACGCTGGCGGGCAAGGCCACCATCGACCTGCCCGAAGGCACGCAGAGCGGCAAGACCTTCCGCCTGCGCGGCAAGGGCGTCAAGGGCGTGCGCAGCAGCTACCCCGGCGACCTGTACTGCCACGTGGCGGTGGAAACGCCGATCAAGCTCACCGAGCACCAGCGCAAGCTGCTCAAGGAGCTCGACGAGTCGTTCAAGAAGGGCGGCCACAAGCACAGCCCGAACGACAAGGGCTGGTTCGAGAAGGCCAAGTCGTTCTTCAGCTGATCGGCCGGCTCAGACCTGACAGGCTCAGACCTGAATGAAAAAGCGGCGCCGAGGCGCCGCTTTTTTTTGCTTTCAGAATCGTTGCAGCGGTCTGAAGCAAGACACAGGGGACAGATTGGCCAGCGGCTTGTCAGGTGCCTTCTTCTTCAAAGTAATCGCTGTCCAGCTTCGGTATCTTCACCGCCCGCGCGGTGATGCCCACCTCATGTTGGATCATCAGCTCCGCGAGTCGGTTTCCATCGATCAGCACCATGCCATCGACCGATCCCGCAAACTCCCGGGCTTGCACCGTGTAGCCGGACGTGGTGATGAAGACACCCTTCTTGGCCTTCTGACCTGCCAGGGCACCATAGAACGCCTGCAAGTCGGGTCGGCCGACGGTCGATTGCCACCTCTTGGCCTGGACATACACCTTCTCAAGTCCCAGCTTGTCGAGCGAAATAATGCCGTCGATACCGGCATCGCCGCTGCCGCCAACCTGCTGGAGATCTGCACGGCTGGCCCCATAGCCCATTCGATGCAGAAGATCCAGAACAATCGTCTCAAAAAAGGCCGGGCTGACCTGCGCCAAAGCGTCCAGCAACTCGGTGGTTGCAGCTTCATGAAGCTCCGTCAGCGCCTGGCCAAGACGATCGTCTGGACTGACGGTCGCGGAAAAAGAGGTCGGGGCGAAAGCAGGAAGCGACGCACTGGATGTCGCGCCCGGAAGGCTTTGCGGCTTCAGTTTCACGCCGACAAACCCCATCGCCAGCTGCTCGACCAACTCCGGTGTGAAAGGGTCACCATGTTCTTTCGCGAAAGCCATTCCTTCGGGGGTTACTTTCCAGAAGCCCCTCTTTGGGCTGCTGGAGAGACCCGCACGCTTCAAACGGTCGTGGCCCCAACCCGCGCGGTTCTTGTACATCGGTTGACTGCCGCTGGGAAGAAGCTGCTCTCGATCTTCCGCGGTCAATCCGAGTTGGTTGGCGGCGGCCTCGTGAGCGACTTTCGCATCAACACCCAGAGGGTGCTGGGCCAGATACCTCAGCAGTGGCTCAATGAACTTGTCGTACGTGGGAACAGGCATGTCGTGCAACTCATCGAAAATGAAGCAAAGACTGAAGCGATGGGAGAAAGGCGTTCAAGATCGTCAATCTCCTCACCGGAAAGAGGTTTCATGCAAATGTAACGCTGCATGCCCTCACCGGCGGACCCAGCAAACCGCTCAGTAGTTGTAGAACGCCCGGATCACATTGCCGTCCGGATCGCGCACCACGAATTCGTGCAGCGGGGACCAGGGCTTGGACTCGGGCGGGTGCTGGATGTCGGCACCGTTGCGGACCCAGGCCGCGTGCAAGGCATCCACTTCCTCTTTGCTGTCGAGGTTCAGCCAGATCACCACCGGTGCTGGGTTGCCGAAGTAATCGCGAAACGAGGTGTCGGTGAGGAAGATGCGGCTCCGTCCCTGCGAGATGCCCGCGATCCCGCCCCCCCTCGCGACCCCAATCCACCGTGAAGCCCAACTTCTCTTCGTAATAGCTGAGCGCGGCGGCCATGTCGGTCACGGGGATTTCGGGTACGGCCTGAGGCAAGTCCTTGGTCATGACGGGTCCTTCAATGGCGAGGACCGATACACCACCTTGAAGCGCTCGCAGGCCAGCAGTTGGTCTTCGGTGAAGGCGCGGCCATGCAAGGCGCACTCGCGCTGGAAGAACTGCTCATGTGCTTCGCGCCAGTACGTCAGCGAGCCATCGCCCTCGCCCTCCGTGGCCGCGAACTCGGCGCTGACCTGGTTGAAGGGAACCCGGTCGACGGCCACGGTTTCGATGACGCATTGCGGCACACCGGCCCAGTTGGTCACGACGCTGAGGTCGCCCGGCACCGGCGCGCGCCTGCCCTGCGCCTCGAAAGTCCAGAAGGCCGAGGCCGTCGCGCGCTTCGTGCCGGACAGCACGAGGGCGGCCAGTGAATCCGCCAGGGCCTCGCTGTCGGCGAAGTAGAACGCCTCGTAGAAACGCGATTCGTCCACGCCGGCGGTCGACGCGACATAGGCTTGCCAGAACTCGGCGATGGGGGGAGGCATGGGTGACATGGCCGGCATTGTGCGGGAGGCACTCACCGCCTCAGGGCTTGGTGCCACCCGCAGCCCCGCGAAGGGCCGTGAGCTGATCGCCCAGCCAGCGGCGGCTTTCCACTGGCGCCTGGCCGCCACAGCGGACCTGGTACGGCCGGCCCGAGAGGCTGCTGCGCGACGCGGCCAGCTCGATGAACTGCTCCGCGCTCTGCACCGTGCCCCGCTTCTCGATGTAGGCGAGCTTGTCCAGCAGGTGCGCCTTGGCCCGCGCGCCGTCGTGCCAGCTGCCATTGCGCAGGAACTGGCAGCCCGAGGTTTCGAGGCGGTTCAGCATGGCGTCGATCTCCGCGCGCACGGGCGCAGGCGTGGGGTCGGCGAACGCGGCGCCCCACACGCCCGCCAGCACCAAGACCAGCACCGGCCAACGCGCCCATGCGCGCCGGGGTGGAGCGAGCCGGTCAGGCCGCACGGCGCAGCAAAGCCATGGCATGGCTGTCGATGAATTGGCCGTCCACCCGGAACGCCTGCCGTTGCACGCCTTCGTGCTGAAAGCCCAGGCGCTCGTAGAGCGTGCGCGCGTTGGGGTTGTCCGCGCGCACGGTGAGTTCGATGCGCGTCAGGCCCTGGCGCCACGCCTTGTCGATGGCCGCGACCATGAGCTGCCGGCCCAGGCCCCGGTGCCTCGCCGAAGGCAACAGGCCAATGCCCAGGACGCCGATGTGCGCCCGCGACTGGCCAAACACCGGCAGCACATCGCACCAGCCGACCACGGCACCGTCGATCAGCGCGACGAAATGCGGGCGATCGTGGTCCAGGTTCTGCCGAAAGAAGGCGATGGTCTCGGCCAAGGGCGGCGCCTGCGTCAGCGCGAGAAAGCGCTTTTCGCGCGCCACCGCATCGAGCACCGCGTGAAGCTCGTTGAAGTGCGGTTCGGCGAGGGGGGTGATCGACGAGTTCATCCTGCCCGACTGTACCGGCGCTCCCTATCCCCTTCATTGGCAACATCGATTGGCCTGCGACGATAGTTTTTGTCAAACTAAACGTCAAATTCCATTCGACGCGGGAGCTTCCATGGCCGAACTGATCCGACAAGTCCGACCCGCCTGGGTCCAGCTGCAGCAACTGCCGCCGCTGCCGCCCCACGCCCTGCGCAACGCCTTGCTGGCCCTGGGCACCGGCCTGCTGGTGATGGCAGGCCTGGCCTCGCTCAGCACCTTCTGGGCGCCCACGCGCGCCTGGTGGGACGCGGCCGAACACGGCAGCGCCATGGCGGCCGGCGTGCAGGCCTCGCTGCTGGCCGCGGTTGCGCACCGCCGTGGGCGCGCTGCCGGTGTTCCTGGTGCAGCGCGTGAGCAAGCTGCAGGAAGCCGCCCTGCTGTCGTTCTCGGCCGGCGTGATGCTGGCGGCGGCGATCTTCGCCTTGTTGCTGCCCTCGCTCGATGCGGGCCAGGCGCTGTTCGGTGGCCGCATCGGCGCGGCCGCGCTCAGTGGCGCGGGCCTGGCGCTGGGCATGGGCCTGATGCTGGCGGTGGACCGCTTCACGCCGCACGAACACGCGGTGCTGCCACCGGCCGCGCCGGGCCATGCCGCCAGCGCGCACACGCCC
Source organism: Hydrogenophaga sp. UC242_50 (assembly GCF_042697355.1). Taxonomy (NCBI): domain Bacteria; kingdom Pseudomonadati; phylum Pseudomonadota; class Betaproteobacteria; order Burkholderiales; family Comamonadaceae; genus Hydrogenophaga; species Hydrogenophaga sp. UC242_50. The sequence goes on along the minus strand of NZ_CP170553.1, from coordinate 2,648,225 downwards.
GGCGCTGTGCAGAGTGCCAAGCTCATGGTGCTGGCATCCTGATCCACAACGTGCCCGAAGGCCTGGCCGTGGGCGCCGCCTATGCCGGCCCGCAGGACGCGGCGGGCGCGCAGACCGGCGCCTCGGTGGCGCTGGCCATCGGCCTGCAGAACATGCCCGAAGGCCTGATCGTGGCCATGGCGCTGCGCACGCTGGGCCGCAGCGCGGCGCAGGCCTGGGGCGTGGCCGCGCTCACCGGCCTGGCCGAGCCGCTGGGGGCCATCCTCGGCCTCGCGGTGCTGGGCAGCCTGCCGGCGTTCTACCCGCTGGGCCTGGCCCTGGCGGCCGGCGCGATGCTGTTCGTGGTGAGCCACGAGATCATTCCCGAGACGCACCGCAACGGCTTCGAAACCCTGGCCACGGGCACGCTGCTGGCGGGTTTCGTGTTCATGCTGTTACTCGATGCCGCCTTGAACTGAGGCCCCCGGCGGGGTGCGTGGCTAAGATCGGGCGCATGAAAGCCCGACGCCCCGCCCCGCCCCTGCTCGCCGCCCTCTGCACCGCCCTGTTCGCCACCGCCGGCCTGGCACAGGCCCCCAACCCCACCCCGGCGCCCGCACCCCAGGAATTCGAGAACTGCCTGAACACGCTGCGCGCCCCCGCCCGCGCGGTGGGCGTGAGCGAGGCGACCTTCACGCAGCACACGCTGGGCCTGGTGCCCGACATGAGCGTGATCGACAAGCTGAACTTCCAGCCCGAATTCCGCACCGCGATCTGGGACTACCTCGCCGGCCTGGTGGACGAGCAGCGCGTGGCCGAGGGCCAGGCCATGCTGGCGCTGCACGCGGAGACGCTCAAGCGGGTGCAGGAGCGCTTCGGCGTGGACCCCGCCACGGTGGTGGCGGTGTGGGGGGTGGAGAGCAACTTCGGCCAGACCTTCGGCAAGTCGCCGCTGGTGCAGTCGCTGGGCACGCTGTCCTGCTTCGGCCGGCGGCAGGCCTATTTCCGCACCGAGTTCTACGCCACGCTGCGCATCCTGCAGGCCGGGCACATCGCGCCCAACCGGCTGGTGGGCTCGTGGGCCGGCGCGTTCGGCCACACGCAGTTCATGCCCAGCACCTTCGAGCGGCTGGCGGTGGACTTCGATGGCGACGGCCGCGCCGACCTGATGGACAGCACGCCCGATGCCCTGGCCTCGACCGCGAATTTCCTCGCCAAGGCCGGCTGGCAGAGCGGCCAGCCCTGGGGCTTCGAGGTGAAGCTGCCCCCGGGCTTCAACGCCGGCAACGAAGGTCGCCGCACCAAGCGCACCATGGAAGACTGGGTGTCGCGCGGCGTGAAGCGGGTGGATGGTTCGCCCCTGCCGGCCAGCGGCAGCGCCGGCCTGCTCACCCCCGCCGGGCCGCAGGGGCCGGCCTTCCTGGTGCTGCGCAACTTCGATGCGATCTACAGCTACAACGCGGCCGAGAGCTATGGCCTGGCGATCGCGCACCTGTCGGACCGGCTGCGCGGCGGCGGCCCCTTCGTCACGCCCTGGCCCACCGACGACCCGGGCCTCTCGCGCGCCGAGCGCCGCGAGGTGCAGACCCTGCTGATCGCGCGCGGCCACGACATCGGCGAGGTGGACGGCATGCTGGGCGAGAAGAGCCGCGTGGCGATCCGCGTCGAGCAGGAGCGCCTGGGCCAGGAAACCAGCGGGCGCGCCGGCCAGAAGCTGCTGAAGGCGCTGCGCGGCGGCTGAAATCAGCGGCCCGCGCGGGCCAGGTTGCGCGCCAGGCGCTCGCCGGCCGCGCGCAGGCGCTCGTGCAGCGCGGGCGGCTCCAGCACGTCGAAGTCCACGTCCATCGCCATGAGCCAGTAGGCCAGCGAGTCCAGAGAATCCAGTTGGCCGGCGCCACACCGCATGAGACAGCGCGTGTCGTCGATGGCCTCCAGCGTGGCGGCCGAGGCCGGGATGATGCGCGCCATGGCCTCGCGGGGCCGGTGCAGCACCACGCGCGCCTCGTCGCCGTGCTGCACCCCCGCCAGCGTGCCCGAGACATAGGCGCGCAGGTCGCCCGCCGGCGCGGCCCGTGGCGTGAAGTGCGCGCCGGTGCTCGGCGCGCCTTCCACGCGGTCGATGCGGAAGGTGCGCCAGTCGTCGCGCGCGGGGTCCCAGGCCACCAGATACCAGCGGCTGCCGGTGTGCACCAGGCCTTGCGGCTCCACCGTGCGCACGCTGCTCTGGCCGCGCATGTCGCGGTAGTGGAAGCCCACCTGCAACTGGTCGCGGCAGGCAACGGCCAACAGGGCCAGCACGCCCGCATCGATGGTCGGCCCGCCGCGCTGCAAGGGCACGATGGCCGAGCGCAGCGCGCCGGTGCGGCGGCGCAGCCGGGTGGGCATCACCTGCTCCAGCTTCACCAGGGCGCGCAGCGAGCTCTCTTCCACCCCGCTCACGGTGCCCGAGGCGGCGACCTGCAGCGCGATCGCCACGGCCAGCGCCTCTTCGTCGTCCAGCAGCAGCGGCGGCAGCGACTGGCCCGCGCGAAACGCGTACCCACCCGCCACGCCGCTGCTGGCGTGGATGGGGTAGCCGAGCTGGCGCAGGCGGTCGATGTCGCGCCGCAGGGTGCGGGGATGCACCTCCAGCCGCTCGGCCAGCTCGGTGCCCGCCCAGTGGCTGCGGGTCTGCAGCAGGGACAACACGCGCAGCAGCCGTGAAGACGACGAAAGCATGGCGCCACTCTACCTCGAATCGAGGGCCGAATCTGTCCTCAATAGGCGCGACATTGCAGGCACGTGCCCGACGCGGTGTCGGGCCGATGCTTCAACCCCCTTTCAGGAGTCCACCATGTCCCAGATCGTTCTCTACTGGCACCCCATGTCCAGCGCCACCCCGGTCGCCTGCGCCCTCGCCGAACTGGGCGTGAAACACGACCGCGTGAAGATCGACATCACGAAAGGCGAGCAGCGCCGCCCCGACTACCTGGCCCTCAACCCCAACGGCAAGGTGCCCACCATGACGGTGGACGGCGCACCCCTGTTCGAGGCGCTGGCGATCGAGATGTGGCTGGGCGAGACCTACGGCGTGAAGAAGGGCCTGTGGCCGGCCGAGGGCACGCCCGAGCGCCTGCAGGCGATGGCGTGGAGCACCTGGTCCTACGTGACCTACGGCGCGCAGCTGGTGCGCCTGCAGGCCGCGCGCGACATGGGCACGCCCGACGACGCCCACGGCACGTCGGCGCACAAGGGGCTGGACCAGTTGCTCGCGCTGCTGGACGCGCGCCTGGCGGCCCAGCCCTGGATGCTCGGCGCCGCCTATTCGCTGGTGGACCTGATCGTGGGCTCGGTGATCGGCTACAGCGCCTACATCGGCGCGCCGGTGGGCTCGCACCCGCACGTCGCGGCCTGGCTGGGCAAGGTGCAGGCCCGGCCGGCGATGCAGATCGACGCCTAGAGCTTCACCGCCGTGCCGCTCACGGCGACCATCATCATCCCGTTGGTCTCGCCGAGCACCTCGTAGTCGAAGTCGATGCCGATCACGCCGGTGGCGCCCATCTCGCGCGCCGATTCCATGAGGTCTTCCATGGCGGCGTCGCGCGCGCCCGAGAGGGCGCGCTCGTAGCCCCCGGCCCGCCCGCCCACCACATCGCGCACCGAAGAGAACAGGTCGCGGAAGATGTTGGCGCCGATGATGGCCTCGCCGTGCACGATGCCCAGGTACTGCGACCGCTCCACGCCTTCCGGCGTGGTGGTGCTGAGGAAGAAGCCGTCCTTGCTCTTGGAAAACCAGCCCATGTGAACACTCCCGCAAACGCACCACCCGCCGGGTGCCCGGGCATGGTACCGTGGGCCACACCCTCCACGAAAGCTCCCATGCCAGGCTACCAAGTCCGGACCGAGACCCTCAGCCTCGGCGGCGAAGACTGGCACATCCGTCGGCTGCTCGACGACCAGCAGTACACCGACACCCAGCACCACGCGGCCGACATCGGCCTGCCACCAGCGGGCTGGTCGCATTTCGGGCAGGTGTGGCCCTCCTCGCGCGTGCTCGCGCTGGCCATGCTCACGCACCCCATCGCGGGATTGCGCGTGCTGGAAATCGGCGCGGGCCTGGCGCTGGCCAGCCTGGTGATGCACCGGCGCGGCGGCGACGTGACGGTGAGCGACTGGCACCCGCTGACCGAAGAATTCCTGCGGCACAACCTGGCCCTCAACGGCCTGGGCCCCATGCCCTACCAGGCCGGCAACTGGGAAAGCACCGCCGCCACCGACAACCCGGCCCTGGGCCGCTTCGACCTCATCGTGGGCAGCGACCTGCTCTACGAGCGCCAGCAGCCGGCGCAGCTCGCGGCCTTCATCTTCCGCCACGCCGCGCCCCAGGCGGTGGTGATCATCGTGGACCCCGACCGCGGCAACCGCGCGGCCTTCGGCCGCGACATGGCCGCGCTGGGCTTCACGCTGAGCATGCAGGCGGCCGACCGGCTGCTGGAAGACGGCGAGGCCTACAAGGGCCGCTTCCTGAGCTTCACGCGCTGAGTTGCTGCGGCGCTCAGTGCGCGCCGCCCGCGTCCACGGAGCCGCCGAGCACCGGCTTGGAGAACCAGATCACCGCCACCAGCACGAAGAACAGCGCCGCCGAGAGGTAGAACAGGTCGGTCACGGCCAGCGTGAAGGCCTGCTGGTTGATCAGGCGGTCGATCGTGGTCAGCGCCTGTTCGCGGCTCATGCCGCTGCCCATGAGCTGGTCCAGCGTTGCCATGGCGGTGGCGTTGCCGGTGTGGATCGACTCCACCAGCTGCGCGTGGTGCAGCGAGGCCCGGCTTTCCCACAGCGTGGTGAACAGCGAGGTGCCCACCGCGCCCGCCGTGATGCGCACGAAGTTGGACAGACCCGCGGCCGACGGCGTCTGCTGCGGCTGCAGGCCCGAGAACACGATGGCCTGCAACGGAATGAAGAAGAACGCCATGGCCGCCCCCTGCAACAGCGTGGGGATCAGGATGGTCATGAAGTCGGCCTGGGTGTTGAAGTTCGAGCGCATCCACAGCACCGCGCCAAAGCCGAGGAAGGCCACGGTGGCGAGCTTGCGCGGGTCGATGCGGCTCACGTTCTTGCCCACCCAGGGCGAGAGCACGATGGCCAGCAGACCCACCGGCGCCGTCGCCAGGCCGGCCCAGGTGGCCGTGTAGCCCATGTGCTGCTGCAGCCACAAGGGCAGCAGCACCACGTTGCCGAAGAACAGGCCGTAGGCGATGGACAGCGCGAGCGTGCCGGTGACGAAGTTGCGCCGCGCGAACAGGCGGATCTCCACGATGGGGTGCTTGTCGGTCAGCTCCCAGGCCAGGAAGAACAGGAAGCTCACCACCGCGACGACGGCCAGCGCGATGATCTCGCCCGACTCGAACCAGTCCAGCTCCTTGCCCATGTCGATCATGATCTGCATGGCGCCGACGAACAGCACCAGCAACACCAGACCGATCACGTCCAGCGGCACGCGGCGCGGGCCGGGGTCGCGGCTGCGGTAGATGGACCAGGTGAGCGCGGCGGCCACCAGGCCCACCGGGATGTTGATGTAGAAGATCCAGGGCCAGGAGATGTTGTCGGTGATCCAGCCGCCCAGCAGCGGCCCGGCCACGGGCGCGACCAGCACGGTCATGGCCCACATGGCCATGGCGGTGCCCGCCTTGGCGCGCGGGTAGCTCGCCAGCAGCAGGGTCTGCGACAACGGAATCATCGGGCCGGCGACCAGGCCCTGCAGCACGCGGAACGCGATCAGCAGGCCGATGTTGGGTGCCAGGCCACACAGCCAGGAGGCGATCACGAACAGCAGCACGCTCATGGTGAACAGGCGCACCTGCCCGAAGCGCTGCGTGAGCCAGCCGGTGAGCGGCACCGAGATGGCGTTGCGCCACCGCGAACGAGGTGATGACCCAGGTGCCCTGCGCCGGGCTCACGCCCATGTCGCCCGCGATCGCGGGAATGGACACGTTGGCGATCGAGGTGTCGAGCACGTTCATGAACGTGGCCAGCGACAGCGCGAGCGTGCCCAGCACCAGCTGCGCGCCCTTGAGGGGCTCGAACACCGGTGGCGAGGCGCTCGGCGCGGGCGCCGGCGGTGGGGCCTCGGCGGGCAAGGCCCCCGAGGCGGGAAGGGCGTGGCTGTCGGCCATGGCGGTCAGCGCCGGTTCAACGGGCCAGGGCCACCGAGCCCGTGCTCACCGGGGCGGCCGGCAGGGCCGGCGCGGCGGGGGCGGCGGGCGCCCGCGTGGCGGCCGCCGTGCGCGACCCACCACCACCATGCTGGCCGATGATCTGCTGCACGCGCGTGTCGGCTTCGCGGTTGTCCTGTTCGAACACGGCGGTCTGCACCTCCTGCGGCGCGGCGGCCGCATCGGCCAGCATGCGGCCGTCGGTCTTGCTCACGTCCACGCGCGCTTCCATCGACAGGCCCAGGCGCAGCGGGTGGTCCACCAGTTCCTTGGCGTCCAGGCGCACGCGCACCGGCACGCGCTGCACCACCTTGATCCAGTTGCCGGTGGCGTTCTGCGCCGGCAGCAGCGCGAAGGCCGCGCCGGTGCCCGCGCCCAGGCCCTCGATGGTGCCGTGGTAGGTCACGTTCTTGCCGTACACGTCGGCGCTGAGTTCCACCGGCTGGCCCAGCCGCAGGTTCTTGAGCTGGCTTTCCTTGAAGTTGGCGTCCACCCAGACCTGGTCGAGCGCGATCACCGACAGCAGCGGCGAACCGGCCGGCACGCGCTGGCCCAGCTGCACGTTGCGGCGGGCCACGTAGCCGGCCACCGGCGCCTGCAATTCGACGCGCTTGAGCGCCACATAGGCCTCGCGCACGCGGGCCGACGCGCGCAGCACGCTGGGGTGCTGGTCGACCGCGATGCCTTCAGTCAGCGTCTGGTTCGAGGCCAGCTGTTCCTTCGCGGCGAGCACGGCCGCGCGGGCCGCCTCGGTGGCGCTGCGCGCGGCGGCGAGCTGCGCCGTGGCGTGCTTGAATTCTTCCTGGCCGACGGCACCCGAGGCCACCAGCGGCTGGCGCCGCGCCACGTCGTCCTGCAGGCGCTGCAGGTCGGCCTGCGCGCGCGCCAGGTCGGCTTCGCGCAGGGCGATCTGCGCGCCCTGGGGTGCGGTTGTTGGCGTACAGCGTGCGCACCTCGCGCACCGTCTGCGCGAGCTGGGCCTCGGCCTGTTCGAGCGCGATCTTCGCGTCCGTCGGGTCCAGGCGCACCAGCCACTGGCCGGCCTGCACGTGGTCGTTGTCGTTGGCGCTGATCGCCACCACGGTGCCCGCCACCTGCGGCGTGATCTGCACCACGTTGCCCTGCACATAGGCGTTGTCGGTGGTCTCGTAGTGGTTGAGCACCAGGGCCCAGTAGGCGGCGTAACCCAGGCCGGCGGCGAGCACGACCGCGCTCACGGCGGTCAGGGCTTTCTTGCGGGCGGGGTTGCCTTGCGGTGCGGTGGTGTCGGAAGGGGTGGTCATGAGGGGCTCCGTTGGTCGGTGAGCAAGATGAAAAAGGAAGTCAGTGCGAGGCCGGGGTGTCGGGCGCGAAGCCGCCGCCCAGAGCGCGCACCAGCGCCACCTGGGTGGACAGGGCCCGCGCCTGCAGGTCCACGGTCTGGCGCCGCTGGCTGAACAGCGAGGTCTCGGCGCTGAGCACGGTGAGGTAACCGCTCAGGCCCGCGCGGTAGCGCTGGGTGGCGATGTCGTAGGCCGCCTCGGCGGCGCTGCGCGCCTGCGCCTGCTGCTCGCGCTGGCGCTCCAGCGACTGGCGGGCGTTGAGCTGGTCGGCGGTCTCGCGCACGGCTTCGAGCACCGCGCCGTTGTAGCTCTCCACCGCGGCGTCGAGGTCGGCCGTGCGGGTGCGCAGCTGCGCGCGCAGGCGGCCGGCGTCGAAGATCGGCAGGTGGATCGCGGGGCCGATGCCGTAGTGCTGGCTGCCCGAGTCCACCAGGCGGTCCAGCCCGATGCTGGACAGGCCCACGAAGGCGGTGAGGCTCACGTTGGGATAGAACTGCGCCTTGGACACGTCCACGCCCTTGGTGGCCGCCTCCATGCGCCAGCGCGCGGCGGTGATGTCGGGGCGGCGGCCCAGCAGGTCGGCCGGCAGCACCTCGGGCAGCGCCAGGGTGCGCAGGGCCTGCAGGTCGGGCTTCAACTGGTCGTAGCTTGCCGGCGGCAGGGCCGCGAGCGCGGCCAGGGCGTGGCGCGTGGCCACGATCTGTTCGTCCAGCTGCTCGATCTGCACGCGCGCGTCGGGCAGCGCACCCTCGCCCTGCTTGAGCTCCACGCGCGTGTCCAGCCCGGCGTCCACGCGCTGGCGGATCAGGCCCAGCATCTGCTCGCGCTGGGTCAGGGCCTGCTGCGCGACCTCGCGCTGCGCGAGCAGGCGGCCGAGCTGCACATAGGTCTGCGCCACGTTGCTGGCGAGCACGTTGCGCGCGGCCTGCAGGTCGGCGGCGGCGGCGCGCTCGCTGCCCACGGCGGCTTCGATCGCGGAGCGGTGCAGGCCGAAGAAGTCGAACTCCCAGCTGCCGGCGATCTGCGCGTTCGCCAGCGTGCGCGTGGAGCCGCCCAGCGGCGCCGGGTAGATGCTGTTGGCGCTGAAGTGCTGGCGCGTGGCGTCGGCACTGCCGTTGATCTTCAGGCCGTCGTTGGCCTCTTCGCCGGCCGTGGCGGCCTGGGCGCGCCGCAGGCGGGCCTCGGCCACCTTCAGCGAAGGCTGGGCCTGCAGGGCCTGGTCGATCACCTGGGTCAGGGACACATCGCCCCAGCCGCGCCACCAGTCGGCGGGCACCGGTTCGGCGGTGGCCGCGCCGCTGCCGGCGGGCTGCGCCAGGCCCACGGCCTGCGGTTCCAGCACCGTGGATTGGGATTGAATGCCCGCGCTGCTGGCGCAGGCCGCGAGCACGGCGGCCAGGGCCAGGGTGCTCAGGGCGGCCACCGTGCGGCGTGCGGGGGATATTTGATGGGGCTTCATTTGCTTAGGCAAGTAATGGGGTCAACAAGGCGATGAGGCGGGGGTTCACGAACGGTCCGTCAACCGGAGTCCTTCAGTGCCTCGCCCGTCTCGACCATGCGGCGCAGGTAACCCAGCAGCGCCTGCCACTCGGTCTTGCTGAAACCGGCGAGGTGCTGGTTCATCACATCGGCCAGCACCTCGGGCACGTGTTCCATGGCGGCCTTGCCTTCGGGCGTGAGTTCCACCACCACCACGCGGCGGTCTTCGGTGGAGCGCACGCGCGTGCACAGGCCTTTCTTCTCCAGGCGGTCGAGCAGGCGCGTCATGGCTCCGGCGTCGATCTGCGACCAGCGCGCGAGCTCGGCCACGGTGGCCGTGCCCTGCATGCGCAGCTTCATCAGCGGCCCCCACTGCGCGGTGGTGAGGTCGTGCAGGCACAGGCGCTTGTCGGCCTGGTAGACGATGGACATCATCACGCGCTTCATGAGGTAACCCACGCTCTGGTCGGGCGTGAAGTTGTGTCCGTCGTAGAAGGCGGGGGTCGGGGTGGTGCGAGGCATGCCGCGAATATACATGCCTAGGCAATATTTGTCTTGGCTTCAAAAAAGCCCGCGAGCACGAGAGGGCCAAAAAAGCCGCGTCGAAAAAACGAAAAGGCCCGCGATGCGGGCCTTCTGTCTGGGGCCTGGCCGGGTGGGCCAGGGGGCGATCAGCCGCCCTTCTTCGAGCGCTTGCCCGGGTTCTTCTTGCTGCGCGTGCGCAGCACCACGCTCCAGGCTCACGCGCTGCGCCACGGCCGGGCGTGGTCAGGGTGACGCCAGCGACGGGCTTCGGACGGGGAGTGGCTTTGCGGTCGGCTTCGGTGACGATTTTGTTGCCCATGGCTGGTTCCTGAGAGAGATTGCAAAAGCCGCTATTAGGCCATAGACGGCGCGCCCTCTCCCAGGCACGCCCTCCCCCGCGTTCCAGGCCGGTCCGCCCGCCCAGGCCAATACCCCGCGGCCTTAGTAGGTTTTTGCAGACAAAGTGGGGCAACGGCCCTAGCATTGATTCTGTAATGAATCAACGTTTCATATACAAAACACCCTAATCCACCCGCAGGTCCCCATGAACGACGCACTTCACGGCTCCCGCGCAACCGCCCCGACCAGCGGCGGTTTGCATCCCGCGATCGAATTCATCGGGGTGGACAAGCGCTTTCCCGCACGGGGCAAGAACCCGGAAGTGATCGCCGCGCGCAACGTGACGCTGTCCATCCAGCCGGGCGAGGTGGTGTCCCTGATCGGCCCGTCGGGCTGCGGCAAGAGCACGCTGCTCAACATGGGTTCGGGCCTGGCCAAGGCCTCGGCCGGCACGGTCAAGGTCAACGGTGAAGTGGTCACCGGCCCCAACAAGCACGTCGCCTTCATGCTGCAGAAAGACCTGCTCATGCCCTGGCGCACGATTTCGCAGAACGTCGAGTTCGGCCTGGAGCTGCGCGGCGTGCGCGCCGCCGACCGCGCCGCCATCTCCGAGAAGCTGCTGGCCCAGTGCCACCTCAAGGGCTTCGGCAACAGCTACCCGCACCAGCTCTCCGGCGGCATGCGCCAGCGCGCCGCCATGGCGCGCACGCTCGCGGTGGACCCGATCGTGCTGCTGATGGACGAGCCCTTCTCCGCGCTGGACGCGCAGACCAAGATGATCCTGCAGCAGGACCTGGCGCGCACCGTGGCCGAGCACAAGAAGACCGTGCTCTTCATCACCCACGACCTGGCCGAAGCCGTCGCGCTGTCCGACCGCATCCTGGTCATGAGCGAGCGCCCCGGCACCATCGTCGAAGAGATCGTGGTCGACATCCCCGGCCGCGACAACCCGATGGCGCGCCGCAAGCACCCCGCCGTGGGCGACTACGTCTCGCGCCTGATGGACCTGCTCAAGCTCGACGCGCAGACCGACGTGCACTGACCCCCGCATTCCCATTCACCCACCTCCTGGAGTTGCCATGAAGATGACCCGCGCTTTCAACGGTACCCGCCGTGCCTGCCTGAGCCTGCTCGCCACCGCGGCGCTGGTCTCGCCCCTGGCGGCCCACGCCCAGCTGCAGGAGATCACCTACCTGCTGCCCGCGCCCGGCACGCTGCCCGCCTTCGGCCCCTGGATGCTGGCCCAGGCCAAGGGCTACTACGAGCAGGAAGGCCTCAAGGTCAACTTCGTCACCGCGCGCGGCGGCGTGGACGTGGCCAAGCAGATCGGCGCCGGCAACGCCGTCATCGGCGGCGCCATCGGCGACACCCCCATCATCGCCCGCGCCCAGGGCATCCCCGTCAAGGCCGTGGCCGTGCTCGGCGCCGGTTCGCTCACCCAGCTCGTGAGCCACAAGGACGAGAAGATCGAGAGCCCACGCGAACTCAAGGGCAAGACCGTCACCGTCCTGGCCTACACCGACACCACCTACTACGCCCTGCTGGGCATGCTCAGCAAGGTCGGCCTGACCAAGAACGACGTCAACATCCAGGCCGCCGGCCCCGCGGGCGTGTGGCAGCAGTTCGCCGCCAAGAAGGCCTCGGCCATGGCCGGCGTGCCCGACTGGACGGTGAGCGCGATGGAAGCCGGCGCGCAGGTCGACATCCTGCCGGCCGACATCTACTTCAAGAGCATGGCCCAGGCCATCCTCGCCTCCGACGAGACCATCGCCAAGAACCCCCAGCTGATCCAGAAGCTGGTGCGCGCCACGCTCAAGGGCATGAAGGACATCATGGCCGACCCCAAGGCCGCCACCGCTGCCTACGTGGCGCACGTGCCGGTGCACAAGGGCAAGGAAGCCAGCATCCAGAAGGCCTTCGAACTCTTCAACAAGTACGTCTACGCCGCGCAGAAGGTGCCCGGCACGATGGACGAGGCCCGCCTGGCCGAGCTGCAGAAGTTCTACGTCACCAACGGTGTGGTGCCCAAGGAGACCCCGGTCAAGGAGCTCTACACCAACCAGTTCGTGACGGCCAAGTGAGTCGCGCCCCCCTTCCCTTCCCGCATCTGAGAGTCGCGACATGAAAGACGTACTGCAGCGCTACAGCACAGCGCTCTGGAGCCTGCTGGTCCTGGTGGTGTTCATGGCGGTCTGGGAATACGTTCCCGGCCTGCTGGGCGTGCCGGAATTCGTGCTGCCGCCCTTCTCGCGCGTGTGGGAAGAAGCGGTCCGCATCTGGGGCACCGAGCGCCTGCTCTGGCACGCCGGCATCACCGGCGCGGAGGTCGTCATCGGCTTCATCCTGGGCTCGCTGCTGGGCGCGCTGATCGGTTACGCCCTGGGCCTCTCGCCCAAGGTGGAGGCCGTGCTCTCGCCCTACCTGCTCGCCCTGCAGATCGCGCCCAAGGTCGCGTTCGCGCCGCTGTTCGTGATGTGGCTGGGCTACACCATGTACCCCAAGATCCTGGTCGCGATCCTGATCGTGTTCTTCCCGGTGCTCATCAACGTGCTCTCGGCCATGCGCACCATGGACCACGACCTGATCAACCTCGCGCGCTCCTTCTCCGCCACCCGGCTGCAGGTGTTCCGCATGGTCGAGTTCCCGACCACGCTGCCGCCCCTGTTCTCGGGCCTGCGCATCGCCAGCACGCTGGCCGTCATCGGCGTGGTCGTCGGCGAACTCGTGGGCGGCAACATGGGCCTGGGCTACATGCTGGTGTTCTTCGAAGGCCAGGGCAACACCGCCGGGGTGTTCGTGGTCATCGGCGCGCTCACCGTGATCGGCATCGTCGCCTACTACGCCGTGGTGATCGCCGAGAAGCGCGTGCTTCACTACCTGCCCAGCGCCGAACGGCGCGTGGCCTGAGGAACACCATGGCACAGGAAATCCAACTCGACAACCGCCGCGTGCTCGTCACCGGCGCCGCGCGCGGCCTGGGCGCGAGCTTCGCCCAGTCGCTGGTGCAGGCCGGTGCGCGCGTCGTCATCAGCGACGTGCTGCACGAGGCCGGCCAACAACTCGCCAAGGACCTCGGCCCGAACGCGCACTACGTGCCGCTGGACCTGCTCGACGCGGCCAGCGTGCGCGCCGGCGTGGACGCCGCCGCGCAATGGCTGGGCGGCCTCGACGGCCTGATCAACAACGCGGCCATCACCAACTCCGGCGGCAAGGGCATGGGCGAACTCAGCCCCGAGACCTGGGACCTGGTGATGGACGTGAATGTGCGCGGCACCTGGCTCGTCACCGCCGCCGCGCGCCCGCACCTGGCCGCCGCCGGTGGTGGCCGCGTGGTCAACATCGCCTCCGACACCGCGCTCTGGGGCGCGCCCCGCCTGCTGGCCTACGTGGCGAGCAAGGGCGCGGTGATCGCCATGACCCGTTCGCTGGCGCGCGAGATGGGCGAGGACGGCACCACCGTCAACGCCATCGCCCCCGGCCTCACGCTGGTCGAAGCCACCGCCTACGTGCCGCAGGAGCGGCACGAGCACTACCTCAAGGGCCGCGCGATCCAGCGGCCGCAGATCCCCGAAGACGTCAACGCCGCCGCCCTGTTCCTGCTGACACAGGCCAGCGGCTTCATTACCGGTCAGCTGCTGCCCGTCAACGGCGGCTTCACGATGAACTGAAAAGGAGAAAACGCATGAGCACAGCCACCATCACCAAACCCGCAGCGGCCAACGCGCCCGTGTTCAACGAACGCGGCCTGATGGACGCGAACATTCCGTCCGAGGCCGAGACGCAGCGCGTGATGATGCGCCAGGAAGGCCAGAGCTTCGCGCAGTGGATGGAGAGCCGCGTGGCGCGCAGGAGCACGCGCAGCTACGACTGGGACGCGCTGAAGTTCCAGGCCGACTACGACCCCAAGTACCGCCGCGCGCAGATGCGCTACGTGGGCACCGGCGGCACCGGCGTGAACAAGGACACCAACACCGTGCCCGCCGCGCACTTCACCTTCTCCACCATGGTGATCCCGGCCGGCAACATCGGCCCTTCGCACATCCACTACGACGTGGAAGAGATCTTCTTCGTCATGCGCGGCGCGATGAAGGTGGTCTGCGAGAAGGACGGCGAGCGCTGGGAAACCATCGTCGGCGAGCGCGACCTGATCTCGGTGCCGCCCGGCGTGTACCGCGAAGAGCACAACGTGGGCGACGAAGACGCGCTGATGTGCGTGATGCTGGGTTCGCCCAAGCCCATCACCCCCACCTACCCGCCCGACAGCCCGCTCGCAAAAATCAAGCGTTGAGCCCCGCGACGCCCACCGCCATGACGCCTCTTCAAGCCCTCGCCCAACACCCGCTGCGCAGCGCCACGCTGCCCGGTGGCGCGCGCCTGTCCTACCGCGAGGCAGGATCGGCCAAGGACGTGACGCACGTGCTGCTGCACGGCATCGGCTCGGCCTCGGGCAGCTGGGTGCGCCAGCTCGACGCCGCGGCGGGCAAGCCCCTGCGCGTGCTGGCCTGGGACGCGCCGGGCTACGGCACCAGCGACCCGGTGAAAGCCGACTGGCCGCGCGCCGACAACTACGCCGAGCGCCTCTGGGCCTGGCTCGACGCGCTGGGCGTTGCAACGCCCATCACGCTGGTGGGCCACTCCCTGGGCGCGCTCATGGCCGGCCGGGCCGCCCTGCTGGCGCCTGCGCGCGTGCAGCGCCTGGTGCTGCTCTCGCCCGCCGGCGGGTATGGCAACGCCGAGCCGGCCGTGCGCGAGCAGAAACTGCGCGACCGCCTGGCCACGCTGGAGCGCCTGGGCCCGCAAGGCATGGCGCAGGCGCGCGGCGCGGCCATGCTCTCGCCCGGCGCGGCGCCCGAGCTGGTCGAGGCCGTGCGCGAAAGCATGTCGCAGGTGATTCCCGCCGGCTACACGCAGGCCGCGCGCCTGCTCGCCCACGGCACCCTGGCGGCCGACCTGACGCAGCTGCGCCTGCCGGTGGTGGTGGCGCAGCGGCGCCGCCGACGGCATCACCACCCCCGCCTCCTGCCAGGCCGTGGCCCAGGCCGCCGGCGTGGCATGGAATGATCTGGGTTCTGCGGGCCACGCGTGCCCGCTGGAAGCCCCCGGCGCGGTGAACGCCCTGCTGGGTCTCAACTGAACAAGGAGAAGACCATCGCCACCGAGAAAAACGACGACCGCTACACCGTGCCCGCGCTCATGCGCGGCCTGCAGCTGCTGATGCTGTTCAACCGCGACGAGCGCGAACTCACCGGTGCCGAAATCTCGCGCCGGCTCGAACTGCCGCGCGCCTCGGTGTTCCGCATGCTGCAGACGCTGGAGCAAGGCGGCTTCGTCGAGCGCGTGGGCGACGGCGCCTACTATAAGCTCGGCCTGTCCGTGCTGCGCCTGGGCTTCGAGTTCCTGGCCTCCATGGAACTCACCGAGCACGGCCGCCCCATCATCGAGGCGCTGCGCGACCAGTGCGGCTACTCGGCCCATGTGGTGGTGCGCGACGCGCGCGACGTGGTCTTCATCGCCAAGGTCGCCGGGCGCAGCGCCCTGTTCCATTCCATCCAGGTCGGCGCGCGCCTGCCGGCCCACGCCACCGTGCTGGGCCGCCTGCTGCTCAGCGACCTCGACCTGCACGCCCTGCGCCAGCTCTACCCCGAACCCGAGCTGCCGAAGTACACCCCCCGCACGCCGGCCACGGTCGAGCAGCTCAAGCAGCTGATCGACCAGGACCGCGCCAACGGCTACGGCGTGAGCCAGGGCGGATTCGAATCCGGCATCTCGACCATCGCCGCACCGGTCTTCAACGACCGGGGCGAGGTCTCGGCGGCCATCAGCATCACCGTGCCGGCGCAGCAGGTGCAGCCCGGCGAACTCGAAGTTCTCGTCAACCAGGTGCGCGAGGCCGCGGCCCAGCTCACCGAACGCATCAGCCACCTGCCCAACCGCGGTGGCTGGCAAACCAAACCGACCGAAAAGAAAGTCGCATGAGCCCATCTCACCAACGCATCACCGTGGGGGAACTCGCCGCCCGCTTCCTGGAGCAGTGCGGCGTGCGCGCCGCCTTCGGCGTGATCTCCATCCACAACATGCCCATCCTCGACGCGTTCCACACGCGCCAGAAGATCCGTTTCGTCTCGGCGCGCGGCGAGGCAGGTGCGTGCAACATGGCCGACGCCTATGCCCGCGTGAGCGGCACGCTGGGCGTGTGCGTCACCAGCACCGGCACCGGCTGCGGCAACGCGGCGGGCGCGATGGTCGAGGCCATCACCGCCGGCACGCCGCTGCTGCACCTCACCGGCCAGATCGAGTCCCCCTTCCTGGACCGCGACCTGGGCTACATCCACGAGCACCCGGCCCAGCTGGCCATGCTCAAGGCGGTGGGCAAAGACGCCTTCCGCATCCGCAACCCCGAGACCGCCCTGCGCAGCGCTGCGCGAGGCCGTGCGCCTGGCGCAGACGCCGCCCTGTGGCCCGGTGAGCATCGAGATCCCGATCGACGTGCAGAAGATGAAGCTGGACCTGCCGGCCGATCTCTCGCCGCTGGCCGTGCCACCCGTGCAGCCCAACCTGGCCGCCGTGGACCTGCTCGCCGAGCGCCTGCTCAGCGCCAAGCGCCCCCTGCTGTGGCTGGGCGGCGGCGCGCGCGGCGCCAGCGCCGCCGCGATGCGGCTGGTGAACATGGGCTGGGCCGTGGTGTCCTCCGTGCAGGGCCGCGGCATCGTGCCCGAAGACCACCCCGCCACGCTGGGCTCCTACAACCTGCAGAAGCCGGCCGAAGAGTTCTACGAAACCGTGGACGCCTTCCTCTCCGTGGGCACGCGCCTGCGCAGCAACGAGACGCTGAACTACAAGCTCAAGCTGCCGGCCACGCGCTACCGCATCGACGCCAACCCCCTCACCGACGGCCGCGGCTACAGCAGCGAACTGTTCGTGCACGGCGACGCCGAGATCACGCTCAACGCGCTGGCCGACCGGCTCGAAGGCCGCATGCGGATCGACCCGAAGCTGGCGACCGATGTGAAGCGCGCGCGCGCCGAAGCCGCCTCGCTGGTGGACGGCACGCTGGGCCAGTACGCCAAGCTCAAGAACACGCTGGCCGAGGTGGTCGGCAAGAAACTCTGGTGGGTGCGCGACATCACGCTCTCCAACAGCATGTGGGGCAACCGCGCCCCGGTGCTGGACCACCCGCGCGCCGGCGTGCACGCCCTGGGCGGCGGCATCGGCCAGGGCCTGGCCGATGGGCGTGGGCGCGGCCGTGGCCGATGCCGAACACGCGCTGGGCCGCCGCACCATCTCGCTCTGCGGCGACGGCGGCTTCATGCTCAACGTGGGCGAACTCGCCTGCGCCGCGCAGGAGAAGGCCAACGTGGTCTTCATCGTCATGAACGACCAGCGCTACGGCGTCATCAAGAACATCCAGGACGACATCTACGGCAGCCGCCACGCCTACGTGGAACTGCACACGCCCGACTTCGCTCAGCTCTGCGCCAGCCTGCAGGTGCCTCACCACAAGCTGGCCGACCCGGCCGCCGCCAAGGACACGCTGCAGAAAGCCCTGGCCCACGCCAGCGGCCCGGTGGTGGTGGAAGTGGACATGAACGCCTGGGGCCCGTTCGCCGTGAAGTTCGCCGGCCCCCCGAAGAAGAAGGAAGAAACATGAGCGACGCGCAGGGCCGTTCCCAAGCAAGCTCGCACCGCAGTGCGCAGCACGAAGGTTCTGGCATTCATTTTCAGCAGGTCACGCTGATCGGTTACGGCGCCATCGGCCGCACGCTCTTCGCGCGCATGGCCGGCCACCCCACGGTGCGCATCACGCACGTGGTGCTGTCCGAGAGCCACGTCGCCGACGCGCAAGCCGCGCTCGGCACGGCCGCGACCGTGTGCACCGAGGTGCCGCCCGAGACCGCTCTGCTGCTGGAATGCGCGGGCCACGCCGCCATCGGCAGCCACGTGCTGCCCGCGCTGGAGCGCGGCATCGAATGCGCCGTGCTGTCCATCGGCGCGCTGTCCGAAGACGGCCTGCCCGAGAAGCTGGCCGAGGCCGCGCAGCGCGGCGGCACGCGGGTGCACCTGCTGGCCGGCGCCATCGGTGGCATCGACGCCATCGCCTCGGCCCGCCTGGCCGGCCTGGACAGCGTCACCTACACCGGCCGCAAGCCGCCCGAAGGCTGGCGCGGCACCCCCCGCCGAACAGGTGGCGGACCTGGGCAC
The DNA here is from genome assembly GCF_042697355.1 of Hydrogenophaga sp. UC242_50. NCBI lineage: Bacteria > Pseudomonadati > Pseudomonadota > Betaproteobacteria > Burkholderiales > Comamonadaceae > Hydrogenophaga > Hydrogenophaga sp. UC242_50. The sequence continues at coordinate 2,630,191 of NZ_CP170553.1, read as the reverse complement.
GATCACCGAGCCCACCGTCATCCTCGAAGCCACGGCGCGCGAAGCCGCCCACCTGTACCCGAAGAACGCCAACGTGGCCGCCACCGTCTCGCTCGCCGGCCTGGGGCTGGACGCGACCCGCGTGCGCCTGATCGCCGACCCGACCGTGACCGAGAACATCCACGAGGTCGACGTGCGCGGCGCCTTCGGCGAGATGCGCATCACCATGCGCGGCAAGCCCCTGCCCGACAACCCCAAGACCTCGGCGCTGACCGTGTTGTCCGCCCTGCGTTTCCTGCACAACCGCACTTCCTCCGTGACGATATGAAGCCCACCCCCGCGCCGCGCTTGCAGCGCGTCACCCCCTCAAGGGGGCGGCGTCTGGGACCGGCGTAGCCGGATCCGCGACGCCTCTGGATCAACAGCCTTTCGCGCCGACAAAAGAGACATTCCATGACCGACAAACTTCAAAGCTACTTCGCAGGCCAATGGCGCGACGCCTCGGGCCCGGAATACACCACCGAATACCCGCACGACGGCAGCACCGTCGCCCGCCTGCACGCGGCCACCGCCGCCGACGTGGACGAGGCCGTGCAGACGGCCGAACGCGCCCGCCTGCAGCCTTCCTGGGCCAGGCTCAAGCACCACGAACGCGCCGGCATCCTCTACCGCATCGCCAACGGCATCCGCGAGCGCGGCGAAGAGCTCGCCCAGCTCCAGCGCCTGGACAACGGCAAGCCCATCAAGGAATGCCGCGCCCTGGTCGCCAGCGCCGCCGGCACCTTCCAGTTCTTCGGCGCCGCCGCCGAGACCTGGGAAGACACCATCACCCCCTCGCGCGGCGACTACCTCAGCATGAGCGTCAACGAACCCCTGGGTGTCGTGGGCGCCATCACGCCCTGGAACTCCCCCATCGCCAGCGAGGCCCAGAAGCTCGCCCCGGCTCTCGCCGCCGGCTGCGCCATGGTCTTCAAACCGGCCGAGATCACCCCGCGCATGGCCCTGGAGCTGGCGAAGATCGCCGAGCAGGCCGGCGTGCCCGCCGGCATCATCAGCGTGCTGCCGGGCAAGGGCAGCATCGTGGGCGACGCCCTGGTCAAGCACCCGCTGATCAAGCGCATCGCCTTCACCGGCGGCACCACCGTGGGCATGGGCATCCAGCGCCTGGCGGCCGAGAAGCTCATGCCGACCTCGCTGGAGCTGGGCGGCAAGTCCCCCACCATCGTCATGCCCGACGCGGACCTGGACCACGCCGTGGCCGGCGTGCTCTACGGCATCTTCAGTTCCTCGGGCGAGTCCTGCATCGCCGGCTCGCGCGCCTTCGTGCACGAGAGCGTCTACGACGAGTTCAAGGCCCGCCTGCTCGAAGGCGTGAAGAAGCTGCGCGTGGGCGACCCATCCAGGGAAGAGACGCAGATGGGCCCGCTGGTGAACCTGGGCCACCGCGCCTCGGTGGAGAAGTACGTGCAGCTGGGCCGCGACGAAGGCGGCACGGTGCTGTGCGGCGGCGAGCGGCCCACGGGCAGCTTCTACGACGGCGGCAGCTACTACCTGCCCACCATCTTCGAAGGCCTGCCCAACAGCGCGCGCATGTGCCAGGAAGAGATCTTCGGCCCGGTGCTGGCCTTGCTGCCGTGGAAGGACGAGGACGACCTGATCGCGCAGTGCAACGACAACATGTTCGGCCTGGCCTCGGGCATCTGGACGCGCGACTTCAAGAGCGCCTGGCGCATCGGGCGCGCGCTGCAGACCGGCACCGTGTGGATCAACACCTACAAGGTCTTCTCCATCAGCACGCCGTTCACCGGCGTGAAGATGAGCGGCTACGGCCAGGAGAAGGGCCGCCTGGGCATCCTCGAATACACCAGCCAGAAGAGCTTCTACTGGGGCTTGAACGAATCGCCCATGCCCTGGGCGACCAGCTGATTTTCTTTTTCCAACCTTGCAACCTTCTCTCGACATGACAAGCCGCCGCACCCTTCTCGCCCTCGCCTCGCTGTTCGCCCTCATGGGAACCGCGCAAGCCCAGACCGCCGCCGAGAAACAGCTGGCCTCCGACAAGTTCACCCTGGTCGCGCCCTTCCCCGCCGGTGGCGCCATCGATGCGCTGGCGCGCCTGCTGGCCGACGGCCTGGCCAAGCGCTACGACCAGACGGCCATCGTGGAAAACGCCCCCGGTGGTGCCGGCACCATCGGCATGGGCAAGATCAAGCGCGCCAAGGCCGACGGCCACAACCTGCTGGTGATCCCCGCCGGTAACCTCACCATCAACCCCACGCTGATGCCGAAGTTCCCCTTCGACGTGCAGAAGGACTTCGTGGCCGTCACCATGCTGGCCACCACGCCCAACGTGCTGGTGACCCACCCCAAGAGCGGCTTCAAGAACGTGGCCGACGTGATCAAGGCGGCCAAGGCCAAGCCCGGCACGCTGTTCTACGCCTCGACCGGCATCGGCAGCGGTCTGCACATCGCGGGTGAACTGTTCAAGGACCAGGCCGACATCGACATCCAGCACGTGGCCTACAAGGGCTCCACGCCGGCCATCAACGACCTGATGGCGGGCACGGTGCCGCTGATGTTCGGCAACCTGCCCACCATGCTGCCGCACCTGGAAAGCGGCCGCCTCGTGGCGCTGGGCCTGACCGATCGCGCGCGCACGCCCAACGCGCCCGACATCCCCACCCTGGCCGAACAAGGCGTGCCCGGCGTGGTGGTGCCCTCGTGGTACGGCCTGCTCGCGCCCGCGGGCACGCCGGCCAACGTGGTCGATCAACTCGCCAAAGACATGGTCGAGATCCTGGCGCAACCGCACGTGCGCGAGACGCTCAAGGCCCAGGGCATGACCGAGTGGACGATGAAACCCGCCGCCTTCGATGCGCACATCCGCACCGAAACGGCCAACTGGGCCAAAGTCATCAAGCAACGCAACATCACGATGGAATGACACCATGACCAACCGCCGCACCCTTCTTGCCGTCACCTCGCTGCTCGCCTTGCTGGGCACCACCACCGCCCACGCACAGACGGCCGCCGAGAAACAACTGGCCGCCGACAAATTCACGCTCGTCGCACCCTTCCCCGCCGGCGGCCCCATCGACACGCTGGCCCGCGTGCTGGCCGATGGCCTGGGCAAGCGCTACGGCCAGGTGGCCGTGGTCGACAACGCCCCCGGCGCGGCCGGCAACATCGGCATGGAGCGCGTCAAGCGCGCCAAACCCGATCGCCAGCACGCTGCTGGTGATCCCGGCCGGCAACCTCACGGTCAACCCCACGCTGATGCCGAAGTTCCCCTTCGACATCCAGAAGGACTTCGTGCCCGTTGGCAGTGCTGGCCAAGACGCCCAACGTGCTGGTGACGAACCCGGCCACGGGCATCAAGAGCGTGGCCGATCTCATCGCGCGGGCCAAGGCCAAGCCCGACTCGCTCGCCTACGCTTCGCCCGGCGTGGGCAGCGGCCTGCACCTCGCGGGCGAGCTGTTCAAGTCGCAGGCCAACGTGGACATCCTGCACATCGCCTACAAAGGCACGCCGCCCGCCATCAACGACGTGATCGGCGGCACCGTGCCCCTGATGTTCAGCAACCTGCCCACCGTGCTGCCGCACATCCGCAGCGGCAAGCTGGTCGCCCTGGCCGTGACCGACAGCGCGCGCACGCCCACGGCGCCCGAGATTCCGACGCTGACCGAACTGGGTGTGCCGGGCGTGGTGGTGCCGTCCTGGTACGGCCTGCTGGCGCCCGCCGGCACGCCGGCCGACGTGGTGGCGCAACTCGCGCGCGATGCGACCACCATCCTGGCCGAGCCTGCCGTGCGCGAGCGCCTGCAAGGCCAGGGCCTGAGCGCCTGGGACATCCAGACCTCCGCGTTCGACGCCCACATCCGCGACGAAACCGCGCGCTGGGCCAAGGTCATCAAGGCACGCAACATCACGATGGAGTGAAGGTCATGAGCGCAGCGCAGGGCCGCTCCCAAGCAAGCTCGCACCGCAGCCCGCAGGGCGAAGGTACGCCAGTGCACGCCTGCGCCAATGTGTTGATCACCATCGTGTTGAAACACCACGCCGGCCTCACGCTGGACGACGTGCAGGCGAAGCTCAAGGCCAGCGAATGGTGGGAGCGCTTCCCGGTGGAAGGCACGCGCGTGGTGTCGTGGACCGTTGCCATGGGCCTGGGCCAGATCGTCACGCTCGAAGTGCCACCGCACCTGCTGGGCCGCGTCAACCTCGAACTGGAGCGCTCCGCCTGGGGCGTCTTCCAGACCGAGTGCTACCCCACCTACGACTTCGTGCCGGTGCGCGAACGCATCAAGGAACGCGTGCGCGCCGGAGGCCAGTGATGACGACCGTCGCGCACAAGATCCAGAGCCCGCAGGTGCCCGACCTGCCCACCGCGAGCTGGACCAACGGCTACCGCATCGGCCAGGAGGTGGTGGTCTCGGGCATGACCGGCCATCCCGCCACGCGCCAGGCCGCCGAGCGCGGCGAAGCGCTGGGCGCCTACGAGCAGGCCATCGTCGTGCTCAAGAAGCTCGAAGCCCTGGTGACGGCCGCGGGCGGCCACCGGCACAACCTCATCAAGACCGTGGTCTACCTGACCGACATCGCCGACAAGGACGAGGTCGGCCGCGCCCGGCGCGATTTTTTTGGCGAGCACACGCCGTGCTCGACCCTGTTGGCCGTGAAGGCCCTCGTGTTCCCGGAGCTGCGCGTGGAGATCGACGCCTGGGCCCGGCTCGACGTGGACCTTCGCGAAGCCCAACCCCTTCTCTCTACTGAAAGCTGAACCACCATGGACCTGGGTATTGCCGGCAAGAAAGCGCTCGTGTGCGGCGCGAGTTCGGGGCTGGGCTATGCCTGCGCCGAGGCGCTGGTGAAAGACGGCGTGCACGTGGTGATCGCCGCGCGCACCGAAGGCCCGCTGCGCGAGGCCGCGCAACGCCTGGCCGCGCACGGCGCGGGCCAGGTGGACTGGGTCGCCGCCGATGTGACGACCGACGAAGGCCGCGCGCGCATCTTCGCCGCGCACCCCGATTTCGACATCCTCGTCACCAACGCGGGCGGCCCGCCGCCCGGCGACTTCCGCACCTGGGACCGCGAGACCTGGCACCGCGCGATCGACGCCAACATGCTCGCGCCGATCGAACTCATCAAGGCCACCGTGGACGGCATGATGGCGCGCGGCTTCGGCCGCATCATCAACCTCACCTCCAGCGCCGTGAAATCGCCGCTGGACGGCCTGGGCCTGTCCACCGGCGCGCGCAGCGGCCTCACCGGCTTCGTCTCGGGCCTGGCGCGCACCACCGTGGCGCGCGGCGTGACCATCAACAACCTGCTGCCCGGCACCTTCGACACCGCGCGCCTGGAAAGCAACTTCGCCGCCCAAGCCAAGCGCGAAGGCAAGACCGTGGACGAGGTGCGCACCGCGCGCCTGGCCAAGCACCCGGCCCACCGCATCGGCCAGCCCAGCGAACTCGGCCACACCTGTGCCTACCTGTGCAGCGTGCACGCGGGCTACATCAACGGCCAGAACATCCTGCTCGACGGCGGATCGTTCACCGGCGTGTTCTGAACAGGCACCCGACGGCCCCGCTTTCTCTGTTTCGGTTTCAGTTTTCCCTGCCAGCCCACCCCACTAGGAGACATCGAACATGACCGCCCGCCGCCCCCTGCTGCTCACCGCGCTCGCAGCAGCCGCCGCCCTCGCCCTGCCCACCGGCAGCGCGCTGGCGCAGACCTACCCCAGCAAGCTCATCACCCTCGTCGTGTCCTTCCCGCCCGGCGGCGACACCGACGCGCTGGCGCGCACCTTCGCCGAGAAGCTGCAGGCCCGCGTCGGCCAGACCGTGGTGGTGGAGAACAAGACCGGCGCCAGCGGTACCATCGGCAACGCCTTCGTGGCCAAGGCCGCGCCCGATGGCTACACGCTGCTGTTCACGCCCAACACCTTCGCCACCGCCCCGCTGGTGCTCAAGCCCGGCACCGGTGCCGTGTACAACCCGCTCACCGACTTCACGCCCATCCTGCTGGCCGGCACGCAACAGCTGTTCCTCGTCACCCACGCCGGCTCGGGCCTGAACACCGTGAAAGACGTGGTGGCCGCGGCCAAGAGCGGCAAGGTCACCAACTACGCCAGCCCCGGCAGCGGCTCGCCCATGCACATCCTGGGCGAGATGTTCAACCGCTCGGCCGGCGTGAAGCTCACCCAGGTGCCCTACCGGGGCAGCGGCCCGGCCATCGTCGACCTCGTGGCAGGCCACATTCCCATGATGTACACCACGCTCGGCCCGGTGGCGCAGTACATCGCCCAGGGCAAGCTGGTCAACGTGGCGGTGGCCGACCCGCAGCGCTCGCCGCTCGCGCCCAACGTGCCCACCCTGGCCGAGGCCGGCGTGAAAGACGCCGAAGTCGGCGCCTGGCAAGGCTTCATGGGGCCCAAAGGCATGCCCGCCGACGTGGTGCGCACGCTCAACGGCCACCTCAACGAAATCCTCAAGATGCCCGACGTGATCGCGCGCATGAACACCATGGCGCTGATTCCGGCCGGTGGCGACCCGGCGGCGCTGGCCAAGATCAACCAGTACCACAACGAACGCTACGGCAAGGTGATCCGGGAGACCGGCATCATGGCCGACTGAGCGAGGCGCGCGCAGCGATGAAGGAAGTCATCGACGTCGGCCTGCCGCCGTTCAAGCAGCCGTTCTCGTGGATGGTGCGCGCCGGCGGCGTGCTCTACACCGCCCACGGCCCGGTGCGCGAAGACGGCAGCGTGGACACCACCGGCAGCATCGAACAGCAGGCCCGCCTGACCTTCAGCAACCTGCAGCGCGCGGTGGAACGCGCGGGCAAGACCATGGACGACGTGGCGCAGGTGCTGATCTACATGACCGACGTGGCCGACATGGCCGCCATCGACGCCGTGTACCGCGAGTTCTTCCGCGCGCCCTGGCCCAACCGCTCCAGCGCCGGGGTGGCGCTGGTGGTGCCGGGGATGAAGATCGAGATCGTGGCCTACGTGGCCTGAGGGGCACCGCGCCGGCCTTCAGCGGGCCGAACAGCGGAAGGGGACAATGGCGTCCCCACCGCCGTTCCCTCGCCCTCACGCCGCGCATGCCACCTCCTCCCGCCCCGCCCGGCGCCGCCTCTTCCTCGGCCGAGTTTTCCCTCAAGCGAATCGCGGTGCCGGTCTTCGGCCCGTCCCTGCTCTTCGGGCTGGGCGAAGGCGCCATTCTCCCCATCATCCCGCTCGTGGCGCGCGAGCTGGGCGCCTCCGTGCCCATGGCCGCGCTGGTCGTCGCGCTGATGGGCCTGGGCTCGCTGCTCAACAACATTCCCGCGTCGCTCATCACCATGCGCTGGGGCGAGCGCTGGGCCATCGTCGCCGCAGGCCTCTGGAGCGCCCTGGGCATGGCGCTGTGCGTGGGGACCTCGCACCTGGCGCTGTTCGCCACGGGCTGCCTCATGGTGGGCATGTCCCGGGCCGTCTACAACCTGGCGCGCCAGAGCTACATGGCCGAGGCCGTGCCGATCGCGTACCGCGCGCGGGCGCTCTCGACACTGGGCGGGGTGAGCCGCATCGGCATGTTCATCGGCCCGTTCCTCGGTGCGGCCGCCGTGCATGTGTTCGGCCTGGCCGGCGCCTTCGGCGTCGGCATCGCAGGGGTGGTGGCTGCGGCCGCCCTCGGCGCGCGCGTGCCGGACCTGGAGACGCCTCACCTGCCGGCCGGCCAGACGCCGCCCGCGGCCACCACCATCGCCTCCACGCTCAGGGACCACCGCCAGGTGTTCCTCACGCTCGGCATCGGCGTGGTGCTGGTCAGCGCCGTGCGCGCCTCGCGCCAGGTGGTCATACCCCTGTGGGCGGATCACCTCGCGCTGGCGCCGGCCGTGGCCTCGCTCATCTACGGCCTGGCCGGCGGCATCGACATGCTGGTGTTCTACCCCGCCGGCAAGGTGATGGACCACAAAGGCCGGCGCTGGGTCGCCGTGCCATCCATGGTCATCATGGGCACGGCGCTGCTGCTGATGCCCTTCACCTCGGGCTTCACCACACTGCTGCTGGCCTCGCTGGCCATCGGCTTCGGCAACGGCATCGGCTCCGGGATGATCATGACACTGGGCGCCGACCATTCCCCGCGCCATGGCCGCGCGCACTTCCTGGGCGTGTGGCGCCTCATGTCCGACATCGGCGCCTCGTGCGGGCCGGTGCTGCTCTCGTTCCTGGCCGGCAGCCTCTCGCTGGCCACCGGCATCGCCGTCACCGGGCTCATCGCCTTCGCGGCGGCGGGCTCGCTGGCGTATTGGATTCCCCGGACACACGCCGCCGGACGGTGACGGCGCCTCACTCGGCCGTTGCTGCGATCGACTCGGTGTAGATGAAGCTGCTGCACGCCGCCACGAAGGCCCGTGGCGTCTGCCGCGCGCCGAAGCCGTACACACGCACCCCCTCGCGCCGCACACCGAGCGCCAGCGGCGTGAGATCGCTGTCCGACGACACCAGGCAGACCGCATCGAACTGCCCCGTGTTCACCAGCGACATCGCCTCCACGCTGAGCATGATGTCGGCCGCGTTCTTGCCCTTGGCGTATGGGAAAAGCTGCACCGCCTCGATCGCGTTGTAGAGCAACACGTTCTTGAAGCGGCTCATGTGGGGCCGCGTCCAGTCGGCGTACGCGCGCTTGACGATGAGCGCGCCGTAACACGCCGCGCGCAGCAGGATGGAACGGATCAGTGTGTGAGAGACGTTTTCCGCGTCGATCAACACGGCAATCTTCTGTTGCTTGTGCTGCAGCCTGGGCATGGAGTGCCTGCCTTCCCTGTTCGTTGGAGAACAGCCGCCGCCACACAACACAGAGTGGCGGCGGCCCGAACGGGCTGAGAACCGGGCATCGCAGTGGAAACCGGCAGGACCTTTCGGACCTCCCGTCCGGGCCGCCAAAACATGGGACCAGAACGACAGAGGCTGCAATCCTTGTCGATGTGATGCAGCCTCTTGGACTGCGATGCAACGGGTTCTCAGGCCCGTGCTCACCTTTTTCGTGAGCGGGGAAGACTTTACATCAATACGACGAAAGCATTCATGCAGAACGCAAGAAAAATCTGCCGCGGGCACCGGTCTCGGTGGCCGGTGCGGGTTGGACCTGTGCTGTTAGCCTTGCAGGGTCGGCAAGGCCTCCGCCATGCCGGCCCCGGCGAACGTGCCCCAATTTATAAAAGTGAATTCACCATGACCAGCCCGCTGTACAACGCCTCCGTCCCCGTCCTTCAGCAGATGCTGCGCGCCCTGTCCGATGTGCTCAAGAAAGCCGAAGACCACGCGACGCAAAAGAACATCGATCCCAACGCGCTGCTGCAAGCGCGGCTGTTCCCCGACATGTTTCCGCTGGTTCGTCAGGTCCAGATCGCCGCTGACTTCTCCAAGGGCATCGCATCCCGCCTGGCGGGCGCCGAGGTGCCTTCCTGGCCCGACACGGAAGCCAGCTTCGCGGACCTGCAAGCCTTGATCGCCAAGGCCTTGGCCCACATCGGCTCCTTCAAGCCCGAGCAATTCGATGCCAGTGAAAGCCGCGAAATCGTGTTGCGCCCCGGCACCCCCAAGGAAAAGAAGCTGATCGGCAGCGCCTATCTTCTGCACTACGGCCTGCCGCAGTTTTTCTTCCACGTGACCACCGCCTATGCCATCTTGCGCCACAACGGTGTTGAGGTCGGCAAGCGCGACTACATGGGTGCCTATTGACGCAAGACGCCTGAGTGCAGCCGGGCGCCAAGCGCGCCTTGCCGCGCTCGCTCAGGCGCCGGTCTCACGCAGCGCGGCCTCAAGGCTGGCAAGGATCTGGGCCCAACCCTGGCGTGCACGGTCGGCGTAATCCTTCCACTCAGGCTGCATCTCCGCCGTGAGATGCAGCGTGCAGCCGCCATCCGCTTCCGGCGTGATCTCGATGGTCACGATGTCGAAGGTCGGCGATGCGGCCGGGATACCGAATGTGAACACGAGCCGCCGTGGCCGCTCCATGACGAGGTACTCCCCGGTGTGCTCCACATCGCCGTCGGGACGCCTGTCGGTCAGCACGAACTGCCCGCCGACACGCGGGTCGATGTCGCAGCGGACCATCTCGCCGGTTTCAGTCGAGAACAGGAAGCGGCTCGCCAGGCGCGCATCGAGCCAGGCATCGAACACCCTCTCGGCCGATTGGCGGAATCTGTGATGGACAGCAACTGCGAGATGGTCTTCGCTCTTCATGATCGATGGACTCCTTTGGTTTGCCGGGATGAAATTGCATCCTCCTCGTCCAGCAGCGCCTGCAGGCGCTGCAATCGGCCCGCCCAGTCGCGTTGGCGCGACTGAAGCCAGTCCGACGCCTCTGCCAGCGGTCGCGGTTCGAGACGCAGGATATGTTCGCGGCCAGAGCGGCGGCGCGTGACAAGGCCGGCGCGCTCCAGGATGCGGATGTGCTTGGACACGGAGTTGAGCGAGATGTCGAACGGCACGGCCACCTCGGTCACTCGGGCTTCGCCCAGGGACAACCGCGCCAGGATGGCGCGACGGGTCTCGTCGGCCAAGGCGACGAACATGTTGTCGAGTCGGTTGGCCGTCAACGCGTTATTCATTCACCCATTTTGGTGAATATTTATCAAGCTGTCAACAGAACTCGAGACGGGACGTTCCACTGCCTGCTCGCGAAGCGGAGCGTGCGCGCTGCGCAACATCCAGTGGCAGCGCTGCGCCCCATCAAGCCTTCACTTCGACCACCTGTTCGAAGCCGCCGAAGATCATGCGTTTGCCGTCGAAGGGCATGGGCGGGTTGCCGGGTTTGGACGGGTCCATGCGCGGGTCTTCCATCATCTTCTTCATGGCCGCGTCGCGCGTGGCTTTGTCCGGCCATTCGACCCACGAAAAGGCCACCGTCTCCTCGGCCGTCGCCTGGACCGCACGGCGAAAGTCGGTGACTTTGCCGTCAGGGACGTCGTCGCCCCAGCCCTCGATCACACGAAGGGCGCCCAGCTCGATGAATATCGGGTCGAACTGGCGTGCGTGTTCAATGAACTTCTGCTTGTTGGCGGTGGGAACGGCGATCACGAAACCATCGATGTAAGACATATCAGACTCCTGTGGGGTTGACCTGCAAGGTGCCCCCTATGGGCACCTTGTAGCTACACGACGAACGACAGCAGGACAAATCGACACGACCTTCCAGCGTCAGGTCTCAACAGCCGTCGTGAACGTATCGAAGGACATGGTGAGCAATGCCGGAGCGCGAGGCTGTAGGACAGCCGCGCTTTTTGCGGGCGGGCCTCGCGTGCAAAAATCGACCGCAGCCGCGACGATCCAGCCAGGAAAGCACCAGCACCCATGGACAACGACCTGACCCAAGCCCTCGCCAGCGCCGAATGGCTCGGCCGCCACGCGGTCCCCATGCTCGCCGCCGCGCTGGTGCTGGTGCTCATCGCCGTCGCCGCCTTCGTCATCGGCTTCAGGCGCTACGGCAGCTACGCCGCGTGGGACCGCTGGCCGCGCCCGCTGCTGCTGGGCGTGTGCCTGGCGCTCGGCGCGGGTGTGCTGGTCGCCACAGCTTCGCTGTTCGCCGAGATGCTGGAGGTGTTCGACGCGGACGAGGAGATCGGCCAGTTCGATGTGCGGCTCACCGAGACCCTGGCGCGCGAGCTGCCGCCTTCTGCCCTGCGCTTCTTCGGCAACCTGACGCACCTGGGCGACCCTCTGCCGCTGACGCTGCTGGTGAGCGGCGTGGGTGTGCTGTTGCTCGTTCGCCGGCGCACCTCGCTGGCCTTGGGCTGGGTGGTGGCGTGCGCGGGTGCGGGCGCGCTCAACCGGGTGCTCAAGCACATCTTCGAGCGGGTGCGCCCCTTGCACGACCACGGCTTCGCGCAGGCCGATGGCTACAGCTTTCCCAGCGGGCACACCTCGGGTTCGCTGGTGGTGTACGGCATGCTGGCCTACTTGTGCCTGCGCTTGCTGCCGCCGCGCTGGCATCTGCCCAGCGTGCTGCTGGCCTCGGCCTTGGCTTTCAGCATCGGCTGGAGCCGCGTGATCCTGCAGGTGCATTGGGCGAGCGATGTGGTCGCCGGCTTCGCCTTTGGTGTGGCGTGGTTGACGGTGTGCATCGCCGCGATCGAGATCACCCGGCGCCGCGCCCGCGCGTAGCCGGTCGGTTCGGAAGGAGACATCATGGGTCGCAAGGAATTCGAAGTCTCGCTGGCGGGCGGCGTGCACGCCCAGCTGGCGCGCATGGCCGGGCAGTGGCAGGGGCGCTTTCGCCTCTGGTTCGAGCCGGGCGAGCCGGCCGAAGACTCGGTGCAGCGCGGCAGCATCCGCGTGCTGCTGGGTGGCCGCGTGCTGTTGCACGAGTACAGCGGCCACTGCGGCGGTGAGCCCATGGAAGGTGTGGCGCTGATCGCGCACCACCTGGACGAGCGCCGCTACGAGTCGGCGTGGGCCGAGAGTTTCGGCACGGGCACGTCCCTCATGTTCAGCACCAGCGCGCCTGGCGACCCGCGCCTGTCGATGCTGGGCAGCTACGCCGACGGCCAGGGCGGCCCGCGCTGGGGTTGGCGCACCGCGATCGATCAGCCGAACGACGACACGCTGGACCTGCGCATGTACAACATCTCGCCCACCGGCGAAGAGGCCTTGGCCGTCGAGGTGAATTACCGCCGCGTCTGACATGCACAGATGGGGTAAGAGCAGCGGCGAAACGGGCGCCAGCGGTTGATGCCAAGGGAAATCTTGCCCAGAATCCAGCAGCGTCCTCTGGCGCAAGACCTGCGGGCCGATCCGCCAGGTTCAACAACAACAACAAGGAACGCCTCTTGGCCAAGTCTCTCATCCGCGTGATGCTCTCCAGCCGTTGCCTGGACACCTTCCCCGCCGACAGCAAGACCACCTTGACGGACCTGCGCCAGGCGCTGAAATCCGAGATCGAGTCCGCGCAGGTGCTGGGGCGAAAGCTGTTCGAGGTCTGGATCAACGAAGACGCGCCGCCCGCCGAAGGCACGCAGGACAGCTGGGATGCCTGCCTGCAGGCCGTGCGCGACTGCGATGTGCTTATCGTGCTGAGCAACGGCAACGCGGGCTGGGCCGCGGGCGAGCAGGACATCGGCATCTGCCACGCGGAGTACATGGAGGGCCTTCGCTCGGCGCAGGCCAAGGTGCGACTGGTGGCGCTGCCGACCGTGGCCGAGGCCAAGGGCGCGGCGGGTGAGCGCAACCGGCGCTTCCAGGACTATCTCTCGCGGCAGACGGCCTTCCGGGGCGGCGAGGTGAAGACGGTGGCCGACGCGAAGAAGCGCGTGTTCGAAGCGCTCTCGGATGCCGTGATCTCGCTGGCGCAACGCGGCGTGCAGGCGGGTGCCTCGACGCGCTTCGATGTCGGCGCGGCCCTGGACGGTGTGGTGGTCAAGCTGGATGGCAAGGACGTGGCGGTGGTGGTTCATGCGATTCCGGCCTCGTTCAGCGTGGCCGCCGCGCGCGAGCTGGTGGGGCGGCCCTTTCTGGAGGATCACCAGCGCATCGACTTGCTGGCTTCGGCGCACGGGCCGCTGCACCTGATCGCCTGCCACCGGGGCGCGACGGAGACCCAGGCCACCTCGCTGCTGGGGTTTCCGGGCGCGACGGTGGTGAGCGGCCCCTTCGGGGTGTTCGTGGCGGACGACGTGCAGAAGGTGCAGTTCGCCTTCCTGGCCAACTGCCGCGACGACACGCAGACGCGCCACGCGAGCCAACGGTTTTTCGAATGGCTGCAGCAGACGGGCGAAGCGGCGCTGGTGGCGCGCAGGGCGGTGTCTCGCGCCCGCATCGTCAAGGTGGTGGCGAAAGAAATGGATGTTTGAAAGGGGAGACGACCGTGAATGAAAAGGATCTTCTGCTGGGGCCGGTGTTGTCGTTCCGCGGCATCGGCAAGGGTGATGTCTGGAAGGTGAGCGCGCTGATGGGCCTCAAGGCGGGCGCGGCCGTGCCTGTGCTGGAGGTGGACGGCAAGGCCTGCCCCGCACCGAAGGAGCTGCTGGCGATCCCCGGCGAACGCTATCTGCGCTACGACGTTTCCTGCAAGGTCCTGAAGAGCGAGCGCACGGTGAGCTACGGCGTGCCGGGCGGACCGACGTGGCGCATGACGGTGCCGGGCAAGGATTTCTCGCCGCGCATGGCCTATGTGTCGTGCAACGGGTTTTCCGACCCGGCCGTGATGCGCAAGCTCATCCGCACGTCCGATGCGGTGTGGGAAGACCTGCTCTACAGCCACGACCGCGCGCTGCGCAGGAAGAAGGGTGCGGGTGAAGTCAAGCTGCTGGACAAGGAACAGCTGTGGCACGAGACGCGCATCCACGACAAGGGCCTGCAGCGCTTTCACCTGATGCTGATGGGGGGCGATCAGATCTACTTCGACTCGATCTGGGAAGACATCAAGTCCCTGCGGCAGTGGGTGGCCTTGCCCCGGCAGGCGCAGCTGGACTTCAAGGTCACCAAGGCGCTGGAGCGCGAGATCGAGGCCTACTACTTCGGGCTGTACAAGCACCGCTGGCTGCCCGCTGAGCGCAAGCCCTGGTCGTCGCCCACGCCCGCGCTGGATGCGAGCGCGGCGATGGCGTCCATGCCCACCATCATGATGTGGGACGACCACGACATCTTCGACGGCTGGGGTTCGTACAGCTGCGAGATGCAGAACAGCCCGCTTTTCCAGACGCTGTTCCGCCACGCCCGGCGCGCCTTCTGGGTGTTCCAGATGCAGCATGCGCTGGAAGATCTGCCCGAACTGGAAGACACGACGCCGGCGGGTTTTTCCCGCCAGGACCCGCTGCTCAAACCCATCGCCTGGAGCCAGGTGCTCGCCAAGGATGCGCTGGCGCTGCCCCTGCTGGATGGCCAGCCGGGCTTCACCTCCGCGCACGCCATCGGGCCGGTGGCCATCGTGGCGGCCGACCTGCGCACCGAGCGCTCGCGGGCGCAGGTGATGGGCTCGGACACCTGGGGCCAGATCAAGAAATGGACGACCAGCCTGGCATCCGGCAACGCGGGCACCCAACCCAAGAGCGCGTGCCAGCACCTGCTGTTCATGTCCTCGGTGCCCGTGGTGCACCCGAAGCTGCCCCTGGCCGAGCTGCTGATGGACAAGTTCGGGCAAGAGCACGTCACCGACAGCAATGCCGACGACCTGAAGGACCATTGGTCCCACGACGACCACGAGGGCGAGCGAAAGCGCCTGCTGGAGGTGCTCTCCAACCTCGCGCGCGACAAGAAGATCCGCGTGTCCCTGGTGTCCGGCGATGTGCACGTCGCGGCCTGGGGCACGGCCTACCGCAAGGACCTGCCGGCCACGGAGACCTGGTCCCAGATCCATCAGTTCACCTCGTCGGCCGTGGTGCATCCCTCGCTCATGGGGGTGATGGAGCGGCTGTTCCTGTCGTGGCTGAACAGCAATGCCAAGCAGCCGCAGAACATCGACGTGCAGTACGTCGCGGAGGTGATGCCCTTCCCGGGGCACGACAAGCATGTGATGGCGGCCCGCAACTGGCTGGCCCTGGAGCTGGACATGGGGTCGGCCGAAGGGTGCAAGCTGTGGGCCACCTGGCGCTGCGAAACCGAGACCAGCTTTTCCAACCACCTGCTGGCCGTGGCGCCCATCGCGCCCTGAGTCAGTCCCCCGCCGACGCCGTGTGCGGATCGGTCATGGCGGTGCGCCGCGCCACCTCGCGCTTGGCATACGCCGTGGGCGACAGGCCCGACCAGCGCCGGAACGCGCGCGCGAACACCTTGTCGGACTCGTAGCCCGCGTCCTGCGCCACCTGGGCCAGCGGCAGGTGGCCGGCTTCCAGCTGTTCGGCCGCCAGCGCCATGCGGTGCCCGCCCAGGTAACCCATGGGCGTGTCGCCCACCAGGGCCTTGAAGCGGTCGCTGAAGCGCGAGCGCGACATGGCGGCCTCGCGCGCCAGGGTCTCCACCGTCCAGCTGCGCGCGGGTTCGCGGTGCATGGCGGCGATGGCACGGGCGATCGCGGGGTCGGACAGGCCGCGCCACCAGTTGGCCTCCACCGGGCCGGCGCCGCGCAGCAGGTGGCCGCGCAGGATGTTGATGAGCAGCAGCTCGCCCATGCGGCTGGCCGAGAGGCGCCAGCCCGGGCGCTGGTCCAGCGTTTCGGTGACGAGCGTTTCCATGGACGCGGCCAGGATCACGGCCGTGGGCAGTTCGCTCGCGCGCACGTGGATGAGCGGCGGCAGCACGCTGAGCACGGAGTGCCGGCAGTAGGCCGAGAACCAGAGCAGCGCGCTGAACATCTCGCAGCCCTCGCCGCCGCCGCCGTGGCGCAGGTCCAGCGGCGCTTCGTCGCGCGCGCCGGGCGTGCGCTGGGTGAGCAGCTGGGCGAAGGGCACGGTGGGCGCGTCGGGCGCGGAGCCCATGCGGTGGGCCGCGCCCAGCGGCATCATCACCAGATCGCCGGGCTCCACGCGCAGCGGCCCGCCGCCGCCGGCCGCTTCCACCCACCAGGGCGCGCCGCGCGCCATGCGGATCATGGCGGCGCCAGACACCCCATTGGAATGCAAGCCCCAGGGCGCAGACAGGTGGAACCGGGCCGTGACCGCGCGTTCGGCGCGGCAGATGGCGAGCACTTCGCTGAGGACATCCATGGACGAATCGTACCCATTTCAGGCGCCCAAGCGGTTGAGTGCGCGGGGCCCGCGCTGAACAATGCACGCTTCGACATTGCAGGAGCAGCCCCATGAGCAGTTTGAAAATCGGTATCGCCGGCGGCGGTGTGGGCGGTCTGGCCGCCGCGATCGCCTTGCGCAAGCAGGGCCACGAGGTGACCGTGTTCGAGCAGGCCAAGGGCTTCTCGCGCGTGGGCGCGGACATCAACCTCACGCCCAACGTGGTGCGCGCCATCGACGGCCTGGGTGCGGGCGCCTTTATCCGCCGCACCGGCGCCCAGCCCACCTTCCGCATCAGCCGAGACTGGGACACGGGCAAGGAAACCTCGCGCCTGGGCATGGGCAACGTCGCCGAAGAGCAGTACGGCGCGCCGCAGGTCACGATCCACCGCGCCGACATCCTGGCCGCGCTGGCCGAGCAGTTCCCCATCGAGCAGATCGCGTTCGACAAGCGCCTGAAGACGCTGAACCAGAGCGACGCGGGCGTGACCCTGCAGTTCGACGACGGCAGCGAAGCCAGCTTCGACGTGGTGGTGGGCGCCGACGGCATCCACTCGCGCGTGCGCACCGCCCTGTTCGGCGAAGAGAGCCCGCGCTTCACCGGCGTGGTGTCGTTCCGCTCGGTGGTGCCCACCGAGCGCGTGAAGCACGTGCCCGAGATCGAGGCCTTCACCAAGTGGTGGGGCCCCAACCCGCAGAGCCAGATCGTCACCTTCCCGCTCAACCAGGGCAAGGAGACCTTCGTCTTCGCCACCACCGGCCAGGAGAGCTGGACCGAAGAGTCCTGGACCAGCCCGGGCGACGTGCACGAGCTGCGCGGCTTCTACAAGGACTTCCACGCCGACGCCCGCGCCCTGCTCGAGGCCTGCGACACCACACTCAAGAGCGCGCTGTACGAGCGCGAGCCGCTGCCGCAGTGGTCGCAGGGCACGGTGACCCTGCTGGGCGATGCCTGCCACCCCATGCTGCCCTTCATGGCGCAAGGCGCGGGCATGGCGATCGAAGACGCCGTGGTGCTGGGCCGCGCGCTGGCCGGTGTGGGCACCCGTGCGCAGGCCGCCGAGGCGCTGCGCCGCTACGAGAAGACGCGCCAGGAGCGCACGGCCAAGATCCAGATCGGTTCGCGCGGCAACCAGTGGATGAAGGGCCAGGGCAACGCCGACTGGGTCTACGGCTACGACGCCTGGAACGTGCCGCTCGCCCAGGCCTGAGATTTCCCCACCTTTCCCTAGGAGACACACCATGAAAAACCAGAAACGCCACTTCACCCTGGGCCTGATCGGCCTCGCGCTCGCCTCGGCCCTGCCCTTCGCGGCGGCGCAGACCTTCCCGAGCAAGCCCATCACCATCGTCGTGCCCTTCCCGCCCGGCGGCGGCCCCGACCTGGCCGCGCGCGTGCTGGCCGAGAAGATGGCGCCCAAGCTGGGCCAGCCGGTGGTGGTGGACAACCGCCCCGGTGCCGGTGCGCTGCTGGGTGCCGGCGCGGTGGCGCGCTCGACCGCCGACGGCCACACGCTGCTGCTCACGCCCAACACCATGGTGATCTCGCCCCACGTGCTGCCGGCCGGCGCGGGCGGTGGCGTGGACGTGCACAAGGACCTGGTGCCCGTGATCTCGCCCGCCACCACGCCCATGGTGCTGGTGGCGCAACCCCTCGCTGGGCGTGACCAACCTCAAGGCCGCGCTGGAGGCCGCGCGCAAGTCGCCCGGCCTGCCCTACGGCAGCCCCGGCAATGGCTCGCCCATGCACTTCGCGGGCGAGATGCTCAAGAGCGCGGCCAAGGTCGATCTGATGCACGTGCCCTACCGTGGCGTGGGCCCCTCCATCACCGCCGCGCTCAGCGGCGAGGTCAAGCTGCTGTTCACCGGCCTGGGTGGCGCGGTGCCGCACATCAAGGGCGGCAAGCTGGTGCCGCTGGCGCTGACCGAAAAGAAGCGCTCGCCGCTGCTGCCGGATGTGCCGACCGCGACCGAGCAGGGCGTAAGCGGCGTCGAGGTGAACGCCTGGTACGGCGTGTTCGTGCCGACCGGCACGCCCGCGCCGGTGATCGCGCGCCTGAACCAGGCCTTCAACGAAGCGCTGCAGCTGCCCGACGTGCGCGAGAAGCTCGCCGGCGCCGGCCTGGACGTGCTGGGCGGCACGCCGCAGGTGCTGGCCGACTTCATGAAGGCCGACAACGAGCGCTACGGCAAGCTGGCCAAGGAACTCAACATCAAGGCCGATTGAGGCGCACAGCGGCATGGCACGGCGACCGAACTTCCTGCTGTTCATCACCGACCAGCACCGCGCCGACCACCTCGGCTGCTACGGCAACACCGAGGTGCGCACGCCGCACATCGACGCGCTGGCGGCGCAGGGCTGCCGCTTCGACGACTTCCACGTCGCCACGCCCATCTGCCAGCCCAACCGCGCCTCGCTCATGACCGGGCGCCTGCCCAGCGTGCACGGGCTGCAGATGAACGGGCGCGAGCTCTCGCTGGGCGAGCGCACTTTCGTGGAGACCTTGCGCGAGGCGGGCTACCAGACCGCGCTGGTGGGCAAGTCGCACCTGCAGAACATCACCACCCTGCCCACGGCCTGGCCCGGCAAGGGCCCGCGCCGCCCGCACGAGGCCCTGCGCCCCTACCCGGGGCGCTACGGCCAGGAGGTGTGGCAGCGCTGGGAGGAAGACCCGGCCCACGAGCTGGAGCTGCCCTACTACGGCTTCGAGCAGGTCGCGCTCACCATCGGCCACGCCGACGAACAGCACGGCCACTGGCGGCGCTGGCTGCGGCAGCAGACGCCCGACGCGGACCGCCTGATCGGCCCCGCCCACGCGATCCCCACGCCCGACCTGCACCTGGCCCGCATCGGCCACGCCTGGCGCACCCGCGTGCCCGAAGCGCTGTACCCCACGGCCTACATCGCCGAGCAGACCTGCCACGCGCTGGACCGCATGGCGAGCGCGGAGCAGCCGTTCTTCATCCAGTGCTCGTTCCCCGACCCGCACCACCCCTTCACGCCGCCCGGCCGTTACTGGGACCTGTTCCGGCCCGACGACGTGTCGCTGCCCGCGTCGTTCCACGCCGAGCTGACCGACCCACCACCGCCGGTGCAATGGCTGCGTGAGCAGCGCCGCGACAACCCCGCGTTCCGGCCCGGCTACGGCAGCTTCGCCTGCTCCGAACAGGAAGCGCGCGAGGCCATCGCACTGAACCACGGCAGCCTGGCCAACATCGACGACCACATCGGCCTGGTGATGGCGCGGCTGCGCGCGCTCGGCCTGGACGAACACACGGTGGTGATGTTCACCAGCGACCACGGCGACCTGCTGGGCGAGCGCGGCCTGATGTTCAAGGGCGGCCTGCACTACCCCGCCCTCACCCGCGTGCCCTTCATCTGGCGCGATGGCGCGCAGGCACCGGCCACGGCGGCCACGGCCGCGCTGACGCAGACCATCGACATCGCGGCCACCGTGCTGGAGCGCGCCGGCCTGGAGCCCACCAACGGCATGCAGGGCGCTTCCCTGCTGCCGGTGGTCACCGGCCAGGCGAGCGGGGTGCGCCAGCAACTGCTGATCGAGGAAGAAAGCCAGCGCAGCGATTTCGGCATGGACCGCCGCGTGCGCATGCGCACCCTGCGCAACCACGACCACCGCCTCACGGTGTACGACGGCCAGCCCTGGGGCGAGCTCTACGACCTGCGGCAGGACCCGCTGGAGCTGCGCAACCTGTGGGCCGACGCGGCCTCGCTGCCGCTGCGGCAGTCGCTCATGGAGCAGCTGGCGCGCGCCATGCTCACGGCGGCGGACACCAGCCCCTACCCGGGCGCCGCCGCCTAGAAAAAAAAGGCCCGCTCGAGCGGGCCTTTTCTTTTGAAGATGCGGTGGGTCAGACCAGCGTGCGCAGCCAGGCCGCGCAGTCCTGCGAGGCCTGCACCGGCCAGTGCACGGTGATGGTGGTGTCGCCGCGCCGCACTTCCACGCGGATGTCCTGACCCGAGCCGCCCCACAGGCGCGCCCAGAAGCCGGGGCGTTGCGCGCTCGCCTCCGGCGGCGGCGTGGGCTCGGGACGCGCCGGGGGCGGCGGCACCGGCTCCACGGGCACGGCGGCTTCGACGACCACCGGGGGCACCGGCACGTCCACCGCCGCCCCGGTGCCGCCGGCCAGGCGCGCCGCCGCGTTGACGCCGAACTCATCCCACATGCGGTCGGCCTTGGTCTTCATCACGCCCAGGCCGAAGGTGCCCATGCGGCCGAGCACGTCCACCTTGACCTTCATGCGCAGCTCGGTGCCACCGCCCTCGCGCTCCTGCAGCCACATCTCGCTGTTCTGCTTGAGCGAGCTGGCCGCCGAGGCGTCCTCGCCCGTGCCTTCGGCGCGCAGGTAGCGCGGCTCGTCGCGTTCGACGATGCGGGTCTTGAGCTTGAAGCGCGCGCTGATGAAGGCGATCTTCACCTTCATCACGGCCACGTACTCGTCGTCGCTCACGACCTCAATGGACTCCATGCCGGGCACGCAGGCGCCCATGGCATTCGGGTCCAGCAGCAGGGCCCAGACACGCGCCGGTGGCGCGTCCAGCAACAGGGTTTTTTCAATTTCCACGCATCTTCTCCGCAGCGGTCAGGATGGATTCGACGATCTGGGTGTAGCCGGTGCAGCGGCAGAGGTTGCCGTTGAGGCCATGGCGCACCTCGTCTTCGCTCGGCGAGGGGTTGGCCGCCAGCATCGCGCACGAGGTCATGAGGAAGCCCGGCGTGCAGTAGCCGCATTGCAGGCCGCCGCACTGCATGAAGCTCTCCTGCAAGGGGTGCAGGGTCTCGCCCTGCGACAGGCCTTCCACGGTGGTGATGGCGCGGCCGCTGTGTTGCACCGCCAGGCTCAGGCAGGACTTGACGACCTGCCCGTCGACCAGCACCGAGCAGGCGCCACAGATGCCGGTTTCGCAACCGCGCTTGGTGCCGGTGAGGTGCAGGTCGTCGCGCAGAAAGTCGGACAGCAGGCGCCGCGCGGGCACGGTGCTCTGCACGGCCTCGCCGTTGACGGTGAGGGTGATGGGGTGTTGGCTCATGGCTTACTCCTGGGGCAGGCCGAACAGGCCCGCGATGTTGCGCCGCGCGACCACGCGCACCATGTCGCGCCGGAAGTCGGCGTCGCCCCGGGCGTCGGACACGGGTTCGATGTCGGCGGCGACGATGTCGGCGGCCTCGGCCGCCACGTCGGCGGTGAGGGTCTTGCCGGCCAGGTACGCCTCGGCGCGCGGCAGGCGCACGGGAATGGGGGTGGACGCACCGACGGCGATGCGCGCCTCGGTGCAGACCGCGCCCTGGCGCCGCGCGACGAAGGCCACGCTGACCAGCGGCCGGTGCTCGGCCGCCGTGCGCAGGAAGCGCGCGTACTGGCCGCTCGCGTCGGCGGGCAGCGCGGGCACGCGGATCTCGCTGAGCAGCTCGTCGGGTTCGAGCGCGGTGGTGTAGTAGTCCACCAGGAAGTCGCTCAGGGCCAGCACGCGCTCGCCGCGCGCGCTGGCCAGCACCACCTGCGCGTTCAGCGCCAGCAGGCAGCCCGGCGGGTCGGTGGACGGGTCGGCGTAGCAGAGGTTGCCGCCGATCGTGCCCTGGTTGCGCACCTGCGGGTTGCGCGACGCGCGCGGCCATGCTGGCGAGCATGGGCCAGCGCTCGCGCACCAGGGGCGAGGCGGCCACCTCGGCGTGCAGCGTGAGCGCGCCGATGCGCAGGCCGCCGCGCTCGTCCAGCGCGATGCCGCGCAGCGCGCCGAGTCGGCCCAGCGACACCAGGTGCGAGGGCGTGAGCATGCGCTGGCGCATGCCGAGCATGAGCGCGGTGCCGCCCGCGATCACGCGGCACTCGTCGCCCAGGTCGGCCAGCATGCGGCTGGCCTCGGCCACGCTGGCGGGTTCGAGGAAGTCGAAGTCAAGCATGGGCCGTCTCCTTCAGGGCGCGCAGCGCGGCCAGCACCTTCTGCGGCGTGATGGGCAGGTCGGTGATGCGCACGCCCACCGCGTGGTACACCGCGTTGGCGATCGCCGGCGCGCCGGGCAGGATGGCGGTCTCGCTCGCGCCCTTGGCGCCGTGCGGGCCGTTGGGTTCGTGGGATTCCACCAGCCCGCCGCGCAGCAAGGGCACGGCGTCGGCGGTGGGCATGTTGTAGTCGGCGAAGTTGCCGTTCATGAGGCGGCCGCCTTCGAGCTGCAGCTGTTCGTAGAGCGTCCAGCCCATGGCCTGCACGGTGGCGCCGTTGGTCTGGCCGTGGATCGCCAGCGGGTTGAGGGCCTTGCCGCAGTCGTCGCTGACGTAGCTGTCGATCACCGTGACCTGGCCGGTCTGCGTGTCCACCTCGACCTCGACCGCCTGCGCCGCGAACGAGTAGGCGGGCGCGATGTTGCCGTGGACCTGGTCGTCGTGCATCTGGGTCTTGGCGTCCCAGCTGCCCATGACCTGGATGCCTTCGCCGCCGTGGCGCCAGATGTGCTGGCGCGCCACCTCGGCCAGCGTGCGCCGCTGCCCGGGTTGCTCGCGCACGCGGATGTGGCCTTCGGCGATCTCCAGCTGGTCGGCTGGCGCACCGAGCATCTGCGCGGCCAGGGCGAAGAGCTTGTCGCGCGCGGCCTGCGCGGCCACGATGGCGGCGTTGCCGGCCGCCATGGTCACGCGCGAGGCCAGCGTGCCGATGCAGAACGGCGCGCTGTCGGTGTCGGGCGCGACCACGAGCACATGGGCCAATGGCACGTTGAGCTCGTGGGCCACGAT
This sequence comes from Hydrogenophaga sp. UC242_50, assembly GCF_042697355.1. Taxonomy (NCBI): domain Bacteria; kingdom Pseudomonadati; phylum Pseudomonadota; class Betaproteobacteria; order Burkholderiales; family Comamonadaceae; genus Hydrogenophaga; species Hydrogenophaga sp. UC242_50. The sequence goes on along the minus strand of NZ_CP170553.1, from coordinate 2,606,811 downwards.
CTGGCTCAGCATGGTCATGGCGCCCTGCCCCATGTCGCCTTCGCTGCAATGCACCACCAGGCGGCCGTCTTCGTTGACCTTGATCATCACGGTGGAGCCGTCCCAGTTGCCGATGGTGCGGTTGCCGCTCACGTGCATGGCCGCGGCCATGCCCACGCCGCGCCGGCGGCTGCCCGTGCCCGGTGAGCGCGCGCGCTTCTCGCCCCAGCCGATGGCTTCGGTGCACTGGGCGATGCATTCGAGCAGGCCGGTGCTGCCGATCTGCCAGCCGTGGATGGAGGTCTCGCCACGGCCGATGGCGTTGCGCTGGTGGATCTCCACCGGGTCGAGCCCGAGCCGCTCGGCCATGGTGTGGATGTGGCTGTTGAGCGCGAACAGCATCTGCGTGCCGCCAAAGCCACGGAACGCGCCGTGCGGCGGTGTGTGCGTGTAGGCCATGGTGGCGTGCGAGCGCACGTGCTGCAGCCGGTGCATGTTGTCGCTGCGCATGGCGCTCACGTGCATGACCTCGGGCGAGAGGCCGCAGTAGGCGCCGCAGTCGGCCACGATGTGCACGTCCTTGGCGACGATCAGGCCCTCGCGCGTCATGCCCAGCTTGAGCGTGATGCGCTCGGGCACGCTGGAGCACGCGGCCTGGAAGTCCTCCAGCCGGTTGTTGACGAGGCGCACCGCGCGCCCGGTCTTGAGCGCGAGCAGGCCGGCCACCAGTTGGTTGTCGTCCTCGACGATCTTGCCGCCGAAGCCCCCGCCCACGGTGGCCGCCAGCACCCGCACGCGCGAGACCGGCAGCTCCAGGGCCGCGGCCAGGCGCGCGCGCGCCAGGAACACCGACTGCGTCGAGGTCCAGACCTGCAGGCGGCCGTCCGCGTCGATCGCCGCGACGCTGGCCATGGGCTCGAGGTAGCCCGGGTACTGCGCGTGCGTGGTGTAGGTGGCCTCATGGATCAGGTCCGCCTGCGCGAACCCGGCGTCGACGCTGCCGCGCTCGAAGCGGATCTCGTGCGCCACGTTGCCGCGCCCGGGGTGCACGCCGGGCGCGCCCTCGGCCAGCGCTTCCTCGGGGGTCAGCAGCGGCGGCAGTTCCTCGTACTCGATGTGGATCAGGTCCAGCGCGTCGCGCGCGATCTCTTCGGTGGTGGCCGCCACGGCCGCCACCTCTTCGCCCGCGAAGCGCACCACGCCGTCGGCCAGGATGCGGCGCTCCTTCTGGTGCACGCCCCACATCGTGCGCGGCGCGTCGGCGCCGGTGAGCACCGCCTTGACACCGGGCAGGGCCAGCGCCGCCGAGGTGTCCACGCGGACGATGCGCGCATGGGGGTAAGGGCTGCGCAGGATCTTGCCGTGCAGCATGCCGGCGACCTTGATGTCGCCGGCGTACACCGCGCGGCCCAGCACCTTGGCGCGGGCGTTGACCTGCGGCGTGTCGCGGCCCAGGGTGGATTCGCTCATGGGAGTTCCTCGCCTGGGCTCAGTCGGCCTGGATGTTCAGGTCTTTGATGAGCTTGGAGAGGCGCGCGTAATCGTCGGCGTTGATCTTCGCCAGCGCCTCGGGCTTGCCGCCCACCGGGCGTGAGCCGAAGGTCGCCATCTTCTCGACCACGTCGGGCATGCGCAGGATCTCGTTCATGTGCTCGTTGAGCTGCTTGACCACGGCCGGGGGCGTGCCCTTGGGCGCGAAGATGCCGTTCCAGGCGCCGAGCTTGACGTCCTTGTAGCCCTGCTCGGCCACGGTGGACAGGTTGGGCAGCAGCGGTGTGCGCTCGCCGTCGGTGAGCGCCACCGCCACCAGCTTGCCGGACTTGAGGTGCTGCTCCACCGCGCCCAGGGTGACGTAGCCCATGCTGACCCGCCCGGCCAGCATGTCGGGAATCATCGGGCCGACGCCGCGGAACGGGATGTGCTGCACCTGGATGCCGGCAGCGCGGTTCAGCCACTCGGCCACGATGTGCATCGGCGAGCCCGCGCCCGGGCTGGCGTAGGTGAGCTGCTTGCCGGCCTTGGCCTGGGCCACGAGGTCGGCCACGCTCTTGATGCCGCTCTCGGGGTGCGTCACCAGCAGCACCGACTGCATGGCGCTCAGCACGACCGGGTCGAAGCCGTTGAGCGCGTCGTAGCTGGCGTTGGGCGCGAGCTTGAGCACCATGGGCGCGGTGGTGAAGGGGTTGGGTGTGAAGAGCAGCGTGTAGCCATCGGGTTTGGCGCGCGAGACGTAGGTGTTGCCCACCGTGCCGCCCGCGCCGGGCCGGTTGTCCACGATCACGGGTTGCTTGAGCCGCTGCGACAGCTTCTCGGCGAACAGCCGGGCGGTGGCGTCCGAGTCGCCACCGGGTGGATAGGCCACGACCAGGCTGATGGTTTTCTCGGGGTAGGCCTGGGCGGCCGCGCCACCCGCAAACAAGGCCGTGGCCGCCAGGGCCAAGGCCATCCACTGTCGACGATCCGTTTTCATCAATGCACTCCTGTGAAGGCGATTCATGCCGTTGGGTGGGGTCCAGGCCGGTGTCCGTCCGCGCCATTTAGACGTTTCATATTGGAAACATGGGTTCACAACAGAAACACCTTCATCGTATGCCTTCGTCGTTGACTGATCAACGATGAAATCCCGATTTCTGACAATTTGTTGCAATTTAATTGACTGATCAACAACGAGATCGCGGCGCGAAGCCGATCGGGCGCGCCGCTTCCCTGAGAATCCCCGCATGCCCCAAGAAGAGCCCCTGACGAACCCCTCTGCCCTGCCGCCCGAAGGGGTCGACGACGGCGCCAGCAACCCCTGGGCCGATCTGGCGCCCGATGGCGCGGGTCTGGCGGTGCACGACTTCTTGACCACCATGTTCAGCCACACCAGCAATGGGCTGCGGCGCGCGATCACCCTGCCCTATGCCAACCGCTTCGAGCTCACGGTGTCGGAGTGGCGCATCCTGTCCGTGCTGGCGCACGCGGGCTCACTGCCGTTCGCGGAACTGGTGGAACTGGCGGCCGCCGACAAGGCGCAGGTCAGCCGCGCGCTGCGCCTGCTGGGCGACCGGGGCCTGGTGGAGATGCAGACACCGGGTCCCCGGGGTCGCAAGGGCCTCATCTGCTTGATGACCGAAGCCGGTCAGGCGCTGTACCAGGAAATCATGCCGCTGGCGCGGCGCAGCCAGGCGCAGATGATCCTCACGCTCAGCCGGGACGAGCGCCGCGTGCTGTACACGGTGCTCGGCAAGCTGCGGCGGCAGTGCGGGGCTGCCGACGCCGACGGCTCGATCGACGCTTAGATATCGAGCACCAGCCGGTCGCTCTTGCAACCGGAGACGCAGACCATCATGGCCTTGTTGGCCGCGCGCTCGGCGTCGGTCAGCACCATGTCGCGGTGGTCGGGGATGCCTTCGAGCACCTTGGTTTCGCACGAACCGCAGATGCCCTCTTCGCAGCTGAAGGGCACGTCGGCGTTGATCTCGATCAGGCGCTTGTGCAGCGTGGTGTCGGGCGTGACCTCGAACATCTGGCCACTGCGGCGCAGCTCGACGGTGAAGCTGGTCTTCGCGTCGTCCGCGGCCGCCACCTCGACCGCCGTGAAGCGCTCGATGTGGGCGTTGCTGTGGCCCAGCGCGGCGCAGGTCTTCTCGAAGTTGTCGAGCATCACGGCCGGGCCGCAGGCGTAGAAGTGCTCGCTGGCCGCGGGCGCGCGCCGGCCCAGCAGGGCCGTGAGGTCGGGCGGGCCGCCCTTCTCGTCGTCGAAGTGCCAGGTCACGGGCACGCCCAGGGCCTCGATCTCGGCGATGAAGGCCGCGCTCTTGCGCGAACGCGCGAAGTACAGGAATTCGAAGCTGCGGCCCAGGTCTTTGAGGCGGCGCGCCATGCACAGCACGGGCGTGACGCCGATGCCGCCGGCCACCAGCACCGTGTGGCTGGCCTCTTCGTGCAGGCCGAAGTGGTTGCGCGGCGCGCTGATGGTGATGCGCATGCCCACGCGCAGCTGCTCGTGCACGCAGCGCGAGCCGCCCCGGCTGGTGCGGTCCTTGAGCACGCCCACCACGTAGCGGTGGCGCTCCTGGCTGTTGTTGCACAGCGAGTAGCTGCGCACCATGCCGTTGGGCAGGTGCAGGTCGATGTGCGAGCCGGCCTCGAACGGCGGGAACACGACATCGGGGGCGGGACGCAGGTCCACGCTGATCACGTCATCGGCTTCGTGGCGCAGCGTGTGGACCCAGGCTTGCAGGGTGGTGGCGTTGTTGCTCATCCCGCGATTCTCACATGGGCTTGTCGAGCTGGGCCTTGGCCAGGTTTCTGAGGTGGCGGCGCAGGCGCACGATGCCCATGTCGTGCGCGTACAGGTGCTCGCGCTTGTTGGCGTCGGGCTCCATGTTCTCCACCGCCACGCGGTCCTGCTCCAGCACGTTCCAGTGGCGCTCTTCCAGGCGGTTCTTGTAGAGGAAGCGCCAGGTGTCGCGCTGCCAGCCGCTCACGCGGCGGCAGCGCCAGTGGAACACCCCCGAGGTGCGGTTGCTGATGGGCGTGTAGCTGCCGATGATGGTGAAGTTGCCACCGGGGCCGCCGGTCTTGGGGTACGGGATCTCCAGGCGCATCACGTGGATGCCCAGGTCCATCCACTCGGTCCAGTCGAAGTTGACGCCGCGCTGGCCCTTCTTCTCGAAGCAGAAGCCGTTGGGGATGTCGCGGATCTGGAATTCGGCCTGGCTGTCGCCCTCGCTCATGGTGTGCGACTGCTTGTGCAGGTACACGCCGTGCATCGGGTCCATGACGTTGTCGACCACGTAGCGGTAGTCGCCGCCCCACTCGGTGTAGCAGAGGAAGTTCGACCACTCGGGCGAGGTCAGTTCCTCGGGCAGCTGCAGCGGCGGCGCGTCGTCCAGGATGGGGTTGCTCGCGTTGTAGAGAAAGATCGCGCCGGCCGCTTCGGCGGCGTGGAACATGCGCGCGGGGCGCGAGCCTTCGAGCTTGCAGCCGGGGCTGCCGGGCACGCGGGTGACGGTGCCGTCGCAGCGCACTTCGACGCCGTGGTACGGGCAGGCCAGGCGGTCGCCCAGGTTCACACCCAGCGAGAGCGGCGCGCCGCGGTGCGGGCAGTGGTCTTCCAGCGCATGGACCTGGCCGGCCTGGTCGCGCCAGAGCGCGATCTTGTAGCCCAGGCGGCGGATCGAGATCGGGTCGTTCTTCACGAAGCTGGACGGGCAGACCGGGAACCACAGGTCTTTGAGGCCGACTTCGAGGACGGCGTCGACCGGGTCGAGCTGAACGTTGATGACAGAGGTATCCATGGACGTGTCTCCTGGCGGTGGGGCTGGGGTCGGGCGGCGGGGTTCAGGCGCCGAGGCGGGCCATTTCCTGCTGGAAGGACTGCTCGGTCCAGCGCTGGCCATTGGGGCCCGAGGGCCCCGCGTCGTTGAGGTACTTCACCAGGCCTTCGAGGTCGTGGATGCCCTGAGCGTAGGCGCGTTCGATCGAATCGCCCAGCAAACCCTCATACGAGGTCGGGGGTGCGGTGCGCGTCTGGTGGGTTTCGTTGTAGAGGTCGGGGGTTCGCATGCGGTGTCTCCTTCGGTGTCGTCATTCCGTGGGCGGCTTGGGCTTGTCGGTCATGAATTTGCCGCTGGGCGCACCGGCGTTCACCTGGCGGCGCGTATGGCCGTCGATGCCGCCCTTGATGGCCCATTCGGCGAACACCGTCGGACCGGGCGTGAATTCACGCGGCTCCCAGTCGGCGGTGAGTTCGTCCTCGTCGGTGTAGTACTCCACCAGCGCGCCGGCCGGGCTCTCGAAGTACCAGAACATCGCCGAGGAGATCGGGTGTCGGCCCGGGCCGAGCTCGGTGCTCCAGCCGCTGCGCGACATGTGCATGCCGCCGCCGACCACTTCGTGCAGGTCGCGCACGGAGAAGGCCACGTGGTTCAGGCCCTTGCGCGGCTCGGGCGGCTGCAGCAGGAACAGGTCGTGGTGGCCGCCCTCGGCCGCGCAGCGCAGGAACAGGCCGCGCTCGGGGTACAGGTCGGAGACCACGAAGTCCAGGTTGTCGATGTAGAAGGCACCGGTGGCCTTGAGGTCGGTCACGAAGAACACCACGTGGCCCACCTCGACCGGCGTGGCGCGGTCGTAGGCCGGGCTGCGCTGGTTGCGGCGCGGGCGGTCGCTCCAGGTGTTGACGAGCGCGCTCTCGATCTGCACCTCGCGCTTTTTCGTGAGCTGCAGGCGCACCGCCAGGCCATTGGGGTCGGTGCAGCCGAAGCGGCCATCGGCCTCCACGAAGCCGGGCTGGCCCTGCAGGCGGCTGCGGTAGAGCGCCAGGCTCTCGGCCGTGTCCACGCCCCAGACCACCTCGCGCAGCGTCGGGTCGGGCTCCACGCCGGCCGGCAGGCCGGGCTTGTCGGAGTGCGCCACGACCACGCGGCAGCCGTTGAGCGATTCGAACACCAGTTCCTGTGGAGATTCCTGCACCAGCGACAGGCCCCAGTCCAGGAAGAACTGGCGGCAGCGCGGCAGGTCGGCGGCGCCGTAGGTGATTTGATCGATGCCCAGTACGCTCATCTGCAATCCTTGAAGTGCCTGGCCGCCTCCGGGCGCCAAACGTTTCTTTAGTAAACCCGTGTTTCTTACTTGAAACGAACTGAATTCTACCGGCAAACGTTCGGCGTGGGAAGTGGCATGCAGACTAATTTGGTCGGCTATGCCCTGTCGGGCGTCGGGCAAGGCCCGTCGGCCAGCACCTTTTGCGTGACGTGGAACAGGCGGCCCTGGAACCAGGGCCGGATCTGCGCGAGCTGGGCTTTCAGCACCTGGCGAACGGGATCGGCAAAGGCGCGCTCCATGGCGTCCACCGAGTCGTAGGAGGATTCGAAGGTCATGTGCAGGCGCGGGCCGCCGTCCTCGATGGACAGGGCGCGCAGCACCCGCACGGCGCGCACGCCGGGAAAGCGCTTCATCAGCGGCACCAACTGCTCGATCACGAAGGCATCCAGGCGGTCCACGTCCTCCGGCTTCACGGTGCCTTCGAGACACGCGGTTCGAACGATCATCGCGGCCTCCTTACAGGCCCAGGCCGCCCAGCGACTTGCCACCATCCACGAACAGGGTCTGGCCCGTGATGAAGCGGGTGCGCGGCGACGCGAGGAAGGCAATGGCATGGGCGATCTCGCCCGGATCGGCGGGCCGCCCGCTCGGTTCGAAAGCGCTGGCCGCCGCGTGCTGCTCGGGCGTCATGGCGCGCGTCATGCCGGTGTCGGTGAAGCCCGGCGCGATCGAGTTGACCGCGATCTGCCGCTGGCGAAGGTCCATCGCCATGGCCCGGGTCAGGCCCACCACCGCGGCTTTCGAGGCCACGTAGTGCGCAAAACCAGTGCCGCCCAGCGCCGCGCGCGAGGACACCGTCACGACCCGACCGCCCGGCTTCATGCGCCGCGTGGCTTCCTGCGCGGCGATGAAGACGCCCAGCACATTCACGTCCAGCACAGAGCGGAAGTCTTCGTCGCGGATGTCGTCGAAGGACCGGGCGGGGCCGATCCCCGCCGCGCACACCATGACGTCGACCCGCGCCTCGGCGGCGATCAGCGCCGCGATGGCCGGGCGGTCGCACACGTCGACCGCGTGGCCGGCCGCGTCGCGCCCGGCCTGGGTGAGTTCCGCGAGCAGCGTGTCGACCTGCGCCGCGTTGCGGTCGATCACCACGACGCGGAAACCGTCCTCGGCCAGGCGCAGCGCCGTGGCGCGGCCGATGCCGGAGGCGCCTCCGGTGATGAAAGCGGTTTCCCTCTCGGCGGGGGTGGGGGTGGTCTGCATTCTTTTTCCTCTCAAACAGCGGATGGATCCAGGCGCCGGTGGGCCTGCAGCAGGCCGGCCAGGCGCTGGTACCACGCCGCCTTCGGGTCGCGCAGGCAGGTGTGGGTCGCAAAATGGTCCAGGCCGGGCTCTTCGTGCAGCTGGGACGGCGCCGGCTGCCTGGCCAGCAAGGCCGCCATGCGGCGGTTCGAATGAACCACCCGGGCACTGTCGGACTCGCCATGGCTGAGGTACATGGGGATGGTGTTGCCCACCGTCCAGCACAGCGGGCTCATCACGGCGTCGTGCGCCGCGTCGCTCAGCACCATGCTGTAGATGCGCTCTTCCAGGCTGGCCGCGGGGGGATCGGGGTGGTGCAGATCCATGATGCCGCTCACGGGCAGGCAGGCCCGGATCGCGCCCGGGGGAATGCCGGCGCCGCCCGCTTCCTCGCGCCGCAAGGCCACCAGCGCCGCCAGATGCGCGCCCGCGGAATGCCCCGCCAGGTAGATCTGGTCGCCGCGACCGCCGAAGTCGGCCGCATGGGCGATCACATGGCGGGTGAGCGCCAGGCCGTCTTCGAACGCCGCCGGCAGCCGGTGCCCCGGCGCCAGCCGGTAGCCCGGCGCCACCAGCACCATGCCCAGGCCGACCACGGCTGGCGCCATGAAGGCAACGTACTCCTTGTAGCCGTTGGTCCAGCCGCCGCCGTGCCAGAAGATCAGGATGGGGGCGTCGTCCCGCGCATCGGTGGACCGGTACACGTCGCAGCGGTGCTGCGGATCGGGGCCATAGGCGCGGTCGCGCGCGACGGCGATGCCGGCCGGCAGCGGCGCGTCGGCGGCCCAGCCCAGCACGGTCTCTTCGTAGGCCTGCGCGGCTTCGAAGGGAAGCGGCGGCTGCGGTGAAAGGCGGGACAAAAGGTTCTGTGGATGGTGGGTCACGGTGCTTGCGGCGCTCAGTCCGCCTTGATACCAAATTCGGCCACGACCTTGCCATAGCGGACATAGTCGGCGGCCACCAGCTTCGCGAGCTTGCCAGGGTCTCCACCCGCTGGCGCGAGCGCGATGGTCTCCATCCGCGCGATCACATCGGGCATCTTGAGGATTTCGTTGACATGCTGGTTGATCAGCTGGACCAGGTCGGCGGGCATGCCCTTGGGCCCCATCAGCGCCTGCCAGGCCCCGACCTCGGCCCCCATGATGCCCTGCTCGGCGAGCGTGGGCACATCGGGCAGAAAGGGCGAGCGCTTCAGGTCGGCCACCGCCAGCGGCACCAGGCGGCCCGACTTGATGTGCGGCGCGGCGGGACCCAGCGTGGTGTACATCAGCGGGATCGCCCCGCCCACCACGTCGGCGATGGCGGGCATGCTGCCCCGGTACGGAATCTGCGTGATCTTCGTGCCGGTGGACTTGTTGAAGAGTTCGCCGAGGATGTGCATGGGCGAACCGTTGCCAGGGCTGGCGTAGCTCACGATGCCGCCGGCCTTGGCCTTGGCCACCAGTTCCTTCACGGAAGAAACGCCGGTCGAGGTCGCCGCGACGACGAACAGCGATTGGCTGCCCAGCTGGACGATGGAGGTCAGTTCCGTGCTCGGGTCGATCGCGCTGCCGGCGGCCGTCATCACGTGGGGCGTGATGGCCGCGGTGTTGGGGGCCAGCAGCAGGATGCTGGCGATCCGGGCGTGCCTTGGAGACGTAGTTGGTCGCGATGGTGCCGGCGGCGCCGGTGCGGTTGTCGACCACCACGGGTTGTCCCAGGCGGGGGGCGAGCTTCTCGGCGATCAACCGCGCCAGCACGTCGGTGTCGCCGCCAGCGGGGTAGCCCACCACGATGGTGACCAGCTTGTTGGGGTAGTTCGGCGCCTGGGCCTGCGCCTTCGGCGCGAGCAGCGCCGCGGCGGCGAAGGTGGCGAGCAGCAGCCGCAGCGAGGAGCGGCGATGGAAGGAGGTGTTCATGGTGTCTGAAGGCAATGGAGGGAAGGACGCTTCTGGCGCGCGGCAGGCGTCAGAAGGCATGGCGGATGCCGACGTTGTAGGCCCGGTTGCCCAGCCCTTGTTCGGTGGCGTTGCCCACCCGGTAGAAGCCGGTGGGGGAGCCTGCGGGCACGCTGTTGTCGATGCGCGCGATCGAGGCGTAGACACCCGTTCGCCTGGACAGGGCGTGCGTGTAGCCCAGCGCCCACTGGCTCGCATCGTGGTGGGCGGCGGTCCGGTCGTTCTTGCGGATGTACGAGGCCATGAACCGCCCTGCCCCATAAGGCACCGACACCCCCAGCAGCACGTCGCGCGAGTCCGCGTTGACCAGGCCGAACACCGCCGAGCCCTTGTTCACCACGTAGTTGAAATGCGCCGTCGCCACGCCAAAGTCGTATTTCGCCCCGAGGAAGCTCATCTTCGCCGGCACCGATGCGGCGCTGTTGACGTTGTGGTGGCCCAGCTTGACGTACACCGGACCCGACACATAGCCGATCGCGCCACCGTACTGGCGCCGCGCGCTGCTGTCGCCGGGCGTTTCGCCCAGGCCGTAGACCACATCGGCGGTCCAGCCGGCCTTGGCCGCGTAGGTGTAGCGCACGGTGTTGTCCATGCGGTTGTTGCCGCCCGCGCCGCCGGCGCTGATCAGGTTGGCGGACGTCCCGGCCAGGCCCGTGATGAAGGGATCCGTCTCGGTCTGGACGAAGGCGATGGGGGTGTACTGGCGGCCGAGCGAGAGGCTGCCGAAACCGCCCTGCAGGCCCACGAGCGACTGCCGCCCGAACGCGAGACCGCCCTGCCCCAGCGTGCCGTTGTCCGCGTTGAGCCCCATTTCCAGGACATAGAACGCCGAGAGCCCCGCACCGAGGTCTTCGGTGCCGCGAAAGCCCAGCCGCGAGCCGCCGGCAACGCCGCTGGTGAGCTTGGAGGCGCTGGCGCCGTTGGGCCCGCCGCTTTCGCGCACGAAGGCCAGGTCGACGAGGCCGTAGACCGTGCTGGTGCTCTGGGACCACGCGGCGCCGCTGACCAGGACCAGCGCGGGGAGAAGGGTGCATCGTTTCAGTTTCATGGGTACTTTCGGGACAGGGGGGTGAAAACGCCTCTTTCGCGGCGGGGAGAAGGCGGCTCACCGGCCCACGGAGGGCGGTCGGTGCGATAATTTCTCCGTTTGCGAAAGTCGCTGAATTTCATGAAATATACGTTTTTCATGAAATATTGTGTTTCGTATAAACTCCTATTTACTTCATGAATCAGTTCGTTGTAGAAGACCCCGCCCTCGATTCGGGCTCGCGCACCGAGCGCGCGTACCACCGCCTGCGGCAGGAAATCCTGTTGGGCGACCTGGGGGCGAACGACCGCTTGCGGGTCGCGGAGCTGGAAGAGCGGTTCGGCCTGGGGCTCACGCCCATCCGCGAGGCGCTGGCCCGCCTAGCCAGCGAGGGGCTGGTGTCCATGGAAGCGCGGCGGGGCGCGCGCGTCCTGGAGATCTCACTCGCCGAGCTGGCCGATCTGATGAAGACGCGCCGTGAGATCGAACGCCTTTGCCTGACCGAATCCATCCAGCACGGCGACGCCCGCTGGGAAGCAGAGGTGGTTGCCGCCCTGCACGTGCTGGGGCGCACCCCCCTGCCCGGGAGCGAAGGCAGCACCACGGATCTCGAGTGGGAGAAGCAGCACCGCCACTTTCATGCGGCGCTGGTGAGCGCCTGTGGTTCGGAGTGGCTGCTGCGGTTCTGGAACCAGTTGATGGACCATTCGCAGCGCTACCGCAAGGCCCGCCACAAGGGCCCGCTGGTGGCCCGGGACGTGCAGGCGGAACACCAGGCGATCCTCGACGCGGTCCTGCGCAGGGATACGACGGCCGCGGTCGCCCTCATGGAGCAGCACCTGCTCGCCACGGAGAAAGCGGCCCGCGCCGCGCTTGAGCAGCGTTAGCCGCCCGCCTGCCAGCCGCCGTCGGTCGACAAGGCCTCGGGCCGGTGCACCGGCATCAGCCAGCCGTGCTGCGGGCTGGTCTGGGCCGAGATGTCGATGCGCGGCGCGTGCGTGACCACCCCGCCGAAGATGGTGGCGAACGAGGCGTCGGCCGCGTCGCGCCCGGTGCCGATGCGCAGGAAGCCCATGGGGATCGCGGTGCCCGAGGGATCGAAGATGTACCAGCGGTGGCCCACATAGGCTTCCACGTAGGCGTGGAAGTCGGTCGGGCCCAGGGCGGGGTCGGCGCCGAAGTCGACCGCGGTGGTGAAGCGCGCGGGAATGTTGAGCGCGCGGCACATCGTGATCATGAGGTGCGCGAAATCGCGGCACACCCCCTTGCGGTCGTTGAGCGTGTCCAGCGCCGAGGTCATGGAATTGCTGGTGTTCGACTCGAACGTCACCTGGCTCTGCACCCATTGCTGGATCGCCTGCACCCGTGTGTAACCCATGGGCAACTGGCGAAACAGCTCGTTGGCCATGGCGGTGACGCAGTCGGACTGGCAGTAGCGGCTGGGGTAGATGTAGGCCAGCGCCTCGGGCGGCAGCTGGGCCACGGGCGTCTCGAACACGCTGTCGGGCTGCGCCACGTGGTGCTCGATGTCCACCGTGGCGCGGTAGCGCACCGACAGCGCGCCCGGCCCGGCGCTCAGGCGCAGCGTGCGCGTGCGCGTGGCCGCGTCGGTGTGCATCAGCAGGGGCACGGGCTGGCTGACCTGCAGCTGCTCCCAGCTCACGGTCTGCTGGGGCGAATGCGCGGCCTGCACGTTGAAGATGAAATCGGCACCGGGTGGGTGGATCTCGTACTGCAGATCGATGGCGAGGTGGATGCGAACCATGGGGGTCACCGTGTGGGGAGAAGTGGACCCGCCTTGCGGCGGGCGGCAGCGCGTGAAGGCGCTGTGTGATCGGTGAACGCCAGACAACCGTTGGACCATCTTAGGCCTTTGCCGCGGCTTCGTCGGTGCGCTGCCTCACCAAGCGCGAGGGCTTAAGCTCCACGCCATGCGCGCGCTGCTCTCGACCTTCTCCTTGCAAGAGTTGCGCCACCACCCCTGGCGCAACGCCTCGGCGGTGGTGGCGGTCATGCTGGGCGTGGCGCTGGCCTTCGCGGTGCACCTGATCAACGCCTCGGCGCTGGCCGAGTTCTCCAGCGCGGTGAGCTCGGTCAACGGCCAGCCCGACGTGGAGCTGCGCGCGCGTCAGGGCTCGCTGGACGACACCCTGCTCGCCCGCGTGGCCGCGCACCCCGGCGTGGCGCTCGCCAGCCCGGTGCTGGAAGGCCCCGTGCAGGCCCTCGCGCGCGACGGCGAGCGCCTGGGCGCGAAGCTGGTGGGTGTGGACGCGCTGGTGGTGGCCGGCCTCTCGCCCGCCCTGATGCCGGTGACCGACGGCGAAAACACCACGCGGCGCTTCGACCTCTTCGCGCCCGACACCGTGTTCCTCAACGCGGCGGCGCAACAGGCCTTCGCGGGGCAGAGCACCGTGCGGCTGCAGAACGGCGCGGTGCTGCGCGTGGCCGGCCGCGTGAACGCCCCCGGCGCGCCGCTGCTGGTGATGGACGTGGCCGCCGCGCAAGCGCTGATGGACCGCGTGGGCCAGCTCAGCCGCATCGACCTGCGCCTGGCCAGCGGCGCGCGCGCCAGCGAGGTGCTGGCCGCGCTGGACCTGCCGCCGAACGTGATCGCGCAGCGGCCCGAGCAGTCGGGCGAGCGCGTGAGCAACCTCTCGCGCGCCTACCGCGTCAACCTCACGGTGCTCGCGCTGGTGGCCCTGTTCACCGGCGCCTTCCTGGTGTTCTCGGTGCTCTCGCTGTCGGTGGCGCGGCGCCAGCCGCAGTTCGCGCTGTTGGGCGTGCTGGGCCTGTCCAGCCGCGAACGGCTGCGCCTGGTGCTGGCCGAGTCGGCCCTGCTCGGCCTGCTGGGCAGCGCGCTGGGCATCGCGCTGGGCACGGCCCTGGCCGCGCTCGCGCTGCGCCTGCTCGGCGGCGACCTGGGCGGGGGTTATTTCTCGGGCGTGGCGCCGCCGCTGCTGTGGAGCCCGCTCGCGGCCATGGTCTACCTGCTGCTGGGCGTGGTGGCGGCGCTGGTGGGCGGCTGGTGGCCCGCGCAGGCCACCGCGCGCCTGGCGCCCGCGCTCGCGCTCAAGGGCCTGGGCGCGCCGCCGCGGCCCGGCGCGCGCCGCCACACGCTGGCATTGGCCCTGGTGCTGCTGGCCGCCGCCATGGCCTGGGCACCACCGGTGGCGGGCATTCCCCTGGCGGCCTATGTGTCGGTGGGCCTGCTGCTGGTGGGTGGCATCGCGGCGCTGCCGCTGGGCGTGGGCTGGCTGCTGGACCGCATCGCGCCGCGCATCGCGCGCCACGCCCTGCCGGTGCTCGCGGTGGAGCGCGCGCGCCGTTTGCGCGAGACCGCCGCCGTGCGCCCCAGCGGCGTGGTCGCGAGCCTGGCGCTGTCGGTCGCGCTCACGGTGATGGTGGCGAGCTTTCGCGACTCGGTCACGCATTGGCTCGACGCCGTGCTGCCCGCCCAGCTCTACGTGCGCAGCGTGGGCAGCGGCGCGGGCGACGGCAGCCACCTGCCCACCGGGTTCGTGACCGCCGTGGCCGGTGTCCCCGGCGTGGCGCGCGTGGACACGCTGCGCGCCACGCCGGTGCAGCTCGCGCCCGAGCGCCCCGCCATCGCGCTGCTCACGCGCCCGCTGGAGAGAACCACCGGCGGCACGCTCAGCCTGCCCCTGGTGGGCAACCCCCTGCCCGCCCCTGCCGTGCCCGAGGGCGAACAGCGCGTGGTCACGGTCTATGTGAGCGAGGCCATGGTGGACCTGTACGGTGCCCGGCCCGGCAGCTGGCTGCCCGCGCTCGCGCAGGCCTTCGCCGAGCCGCAGGTGCGCGGCACGCGCTTCTTCGTGGCCGGCGTGTGGCGCGACTACGCGCGCCAGCACGGCAGCGTGGTGATGGACCGCGCCGACTTCGTGCGCCTCACCGGCGACGCGCGCGTGAACGACCTCGCGCTGCACCTGGCCGAAGGGGCCGACGAAAACGCGGTGCGCGAACGCATCCGCGCGCTGGCCGAGGCACAGGGTGCGGCGAATGCCATCGAGTTCGCCTCGGTCGGCCAGATCCGCGCCAACTCGCTGCGCATCTTCGACCGCAGCTTCGCCGTCACCGTGTGGCTGCAAGCGGTGGCGATCGGCATCGGCCTGTTCGGCGTGGCCGCGAGCTTCAGCGCGCAGGTGCTGGCGCGCCGCCGCGAATTCGGCCTGCTCGCGCACCTGGGCCTCACGCGGTCGCAGATCCTGGGCGTGGTGGCGCTCGAAGGCCTGGCCTGGACGGTGCTCGGCGCGCTCGCCGGCCTCGCGCTCGGCCTGGCCGTGAGCCTGGTGCTGGTGCACGTGGTCAACCCGCAGAGCTTCCACTGGACCATGGACCTCGTGCTGCCCTGGGCCCGCCTGCTCGCGCTGTGCGCCGCCGTGGTGGTGGCCGGCACGCTCACCGCCTGGCTCGCCGGCCAGGCCGCCGCCAACCGCGATGCGGTGCGCGCGGTGAAAGAAGACTGGTAATACACAATGCCTGCCTCCCCCCGCCTTCACCGAAGATCGACATGACCCCCTCCACCGCCTGGGTGCACCAGGCCATCGCGCGCATCGAGGCCGACTTCTGCCGCAGCGCCGACACGCACCTCATCGCCCTGCCCCTGCCCGGCTGGGCGGCGCACGGCATCGACTTCTATCTCAAGGACGAGTCCACCCACCCCACCGGCAGCCTGAAGCACCGGCTGGCGCGCTCGCTGTTTCTCTACGCGCTGTGCAACGGCTGGGTGCACGAAGGCACCACCATCGTGGAAGCGTCCAGCGGTTCCACCGCCGTGAGCGAGGCCTACTTCGCCCGCCTGCTCGGCCTGCCCTTCATCGCCGTGATGCCGCGCAGCACCTCGCAGGAAAAGCTGGACCAGATCGCCCTCTACGGTGGGCGCTGCCACTTCGTGGAGACCACCGGCGAGGTGTACGCCGCGGCCCACGCGCTCGCGAAGGAAACCGGTGCGCAGCTACATGGACCAGTTCACGAACGCCGAGCGCGCGACCGACTGGCGCGGCAACAACAACATCGCGCAGAGCATGTTCGAGCAGATGGCGCACGAACGCCACCCGGTGCCGCGCTGGATCGTGGTCGGCGCGGGCACGGGCGGCACCAGCGCCACCATCGGCCGCTTCCTGCGCTACCGGCGCCACGCCAGTCAGCTGTGCGTGGCCGACCCGGCGGGCTCGGTGTTCTGCGCCTACCACCGGCTGCGCGACGGCACGCTCACCGCGCCGGGCTCGCGCATCGAAGGCATCGGGCGCCCGCGCGTGGAACCCAGCTTCATCCCCAGCCTGATCGACCGCATGCTGGAGGTGTCCGATGCCGATTCGCTGGCCGCGATGCACGCCCTGTCCGACCTGCTGGGCCGTCGCGTGGGCCCGTCCACCGGCACCAACCTGGTGGCCATGCTGGACCTGGCACAGGGCATGAAGGCGCGGGGTGAGAGCGGTGCCCTTCTTTCGCTGCTCTGCGACAGCGGCGAGCGCTACCGCCAGACCTACTTCGACCCCGGCTGGGCGCAGGAGCGCTTCGGCGATGTCGCGCCCTCGCTCGCGAGCGTGCGGGCGCAGCTGCAAGGTTGATGGCGCCATGAATCGGCCCGGGCTTCCCACGCGGCGGCACCTGCTGCTGGGTGCGGCGGGGCTGGCCTGGCCCCTGGTTCATGCACAACCGGCGCACCGCCCGGGCGATGCGCTGCGGCCGCGCCCACTCGTGTTCCCGCGCGACCACGGCACGCACAACGAGACGCGCACCGAATGGTGGTACCTCACCGGCCAGGCGAAGGACGCGGCCGGGCGCGACTTCGGTTTCCAGGTGACGTTCTTCCGCAGCCGCGTGGACGGCACGCAGGCCCTGCGCGGCCCGCTGGCCGCGAAGCAGCTGCTGTTCGCGCACGCGGCCATCACCGACGTGCAGGGCGGCCGCTTGCTGCACGACCAGCGCATCGCGCGCTGGGACGGCGAGCCGCCCGCGCCAGTCGCCGAGCGCGGCGTGTTCGCCAGCGCCGAGGACACGCAGGTGGTGCTGCGCGACTGGTCGCTGCGGCGCCGGCCCGACAACGGCCACTACACCGCGCGCGTGGTGGGCGACGAACTCGGCATCGATCTGCAGGCGGTGCCGCAGCAGGCCTGGCTGCTGCAGGGCGACCAGGGGTTTTCGCGCAAGGGGCCGGACGCGTCGCAGGCCAGCTTCTACGTGAGCCAGCCGCACC
This sequence comes from Hydrogenophaga sp. UC242_50, assembly GCF_042697355.1. Lineage (NCBI taxonomy): Bacteria > Pseudomonadati > Pseudomonadota > Betaproteobacteria > Burkholderiales > Comamonadaceae > Hydrogenophaga > Hydrogenophaga sp. UC242_50. The sequence goes on along the minus strand of NZ_CP170553.1, from coordinate 2,589,815 downwards.
TGGCCGTGCAAGGCACGCTGGCGCTCAAAGGCCAGCGCTTCGAGGTGCGCGGCACCGCCTGGCTGGACCACGAATGGAGCGAGGCCCTGCTGCACCCCGAGGCGGTGGGCTGGGACTGGATCGGCATGAACCTCTTCGACGGCCACAGCCTCACGGCCTTCCAGCTGCGCCGCAAGGACGGCAGCAAGCTCTGGGCGGGCGGCTCGTTCCGCGCGGCGGGCAGCGCGCAGAGCGCCACCGACCTCTACCGCTTCAGCCCGGGCGAGGTGGACTTCCAGGCCCGGCGCTGGTGGACCAGCCCACTCACGCGCGCGCGCTACCCGGTGGAGTGGGTGGTGCGCACGCCGGGCGATTTCTACACGGTGAAGGCCGTCATCGACCCGCAGGAACTCGACAGCCGTTCGAGCACCGGCACGGTGTATTGGGAAGGGCTGTCCGACCTGATCGACAGCAACGGCAAGGCTGTGGGGCGGGGGTATCTGGAGATGACGGGCTACGTGCAGCGGCTGGTGCTGTGAGCGCGGTGCGTCAGCGTTCGGTGAACGCGAGTTGCGCGCCCAGGCCGGCGAAGGCGGCGGAGAAGCCGCGGCGCAGCCAGTCCTGCACGCGCGGCGAGTCGATGACCGCGCGGCGGAAGGCGTGCGCGAGCAGGCCGTAGAGCACGAAGACGCCGAAGGTCATCGGCCATGAAGACGCCGCTGAGCAGCAGCAGTTGGCCCAGGGGCGAGGTGGCGGCGGGGTCGACGAACTGGGGCAGGAAGGCGAGGAAGAAGATGGTGAGTTTGGGGTTGAGGATGTTGAGGAGGAAGGCTTTGACGGTGAGGCTGAGGGCGCTGCGCCGTGCGCCGCCTTCCTGCACCACGAAGGCCGAGCGGTCGCGCCAGGTGGCGATGGCCAGGTAGAGGAGGTAGGCGACGCCGGCGTATTTGAGGAGTTGGAAGGCGAGCGCGCTGGTGTGCATGACGGCGGCGAGGCCGAGCACGGTGGCCAGCAGGTGGGGCACGATGCCCAGGGTGCAGCCGAGTGAGGCGAACAGGCTGGCCCGCTTTCCCTGCACCAGCCCGGCGGACACGGTGAACACCACGCCTGTGCCGGGGATGAGGACGACGATGAGGGAGGTGATCAGGAATTCCAGGGTGATCATGTGGTGGCTCCTTTTAGGGTGGTCATGTTGCCACAGGGCGTGGTTTTGGTTCGTGTGGCTTGGCTGGGGTGACTTGGTCTCGGGGCCCTTGTGCCAACTTGGTCTCGGGGCCGCTGGTGCGGGTGGCCGTTCTCCGGCGCTGCTCGCGGACGGCTGCCCGGGCGCTCGCATACCACTTCGTCAATACCGTGTGGGCACACGACCTCTGTGGCAACCGCGAATGGGCGCCTGCGCCCGGCCACCCGCACCATCGACCCAGTGGCATGGTGCAATTCAAGTGTTTGAATTCAAGTTTCAATTGAATGGCGTTCCATTCCCTCCCTCTCGACGGATGGTGGGGTTCGCGGGCGCAGGCGCCCATTCGCGGTTGCCACAGAGGCTGTGTGAAGCAGCGGTGTTGATGGGGTAACGCATGAGCGCCAGGGCAGACGCCCGCGAGCAGCGCCGGAGAACGCGGACCACGTCAGCCGTCAGCGCGAGGTGCAAGGCCAGAAACTAGCGCGAGTCCTCAGGCCGCCACTCCCGAAAAAACCGAATGCGTTCCAAGTGATCCGGATGGCTGCCAATCGCGATGGGCAACGACACACGGTCCTCCTCATCCTGCGGAGAAGAGTCCTTGTCGGCCTCAACAAGCATGCGCTCGAAAAACACCGCCATGGCCGCCGGCGGCACACCCCCCGCGTGCATCAGCCGAGCCGCATGCGCATCCGCGCGCCGCTCGGTGTCGCGCGAATAGGCCTGGGTCGCCAACGTCGCCGGCACCGTCGCCAGAAAACCGCTCGCATCCCCCAACACCACCCCCACCAACGCACTGATCAGACTCGCGCGCACCACCATGTCCAGCCCATCGCGGTGCTCCACATGGCCCAACTCGTGCGCCAACACACCCACCAACGCATCCGGCTGGTCGTGCAACAACTCCACCAACTCATCCGTCATCACCATGTAACCACCCGGCAACGCAAACGCATTCGCGCCCAACACCGGCGAGGCATGGAACGCCAGCTCCCAGTGCGGCGCATCCCCCTGCGGATAAGCACGATCCACCAGCGACTTGAAACGCTGGCGCAACTCGTCCTGCCGCTTCTGCGGCAAGGCGCTGGGCCGCAGAAACAGGCGGTCCAGCTGCTGCAAGCTCTGCTGCCCCACATGCCGGTCCAGCGAATCCGGCACCTGGTGCGCCAGCGTCTGGCTCAACCACGGCACGCCCCACAACCAGGCGGCCCCCAGGAACACCACCGAACCCGCGAGCGCCACCAGCGCGGCGCGCCAGCTCTGCATCCAGCCCACCACCGCGCTGTCCTGCAAACCGCTGGCCTGCGCCCAGGCGTCCCACGCCGCCGCATCGGCGTGCTGGATGAGACCGCCGTCCGGCAACTCGGCCTGGCGCTGGCCGTGCGTGCGCCGCTCCGGCCAGCGCACGCGCGCCAGCGGGTAGCGCCGCGTGTCCTCACCCGCTTGCATGAGCAGCTCGCCCGCCTCCACGCGCAGCGTCACCGCGCGCGGCTTGGGCGACTGGCCGTCGAACCACTGGCTGTGCAGCGAGGCAGGCGCAGCGCCCATCAGAGCCCCATGTCCATGCCGAAGAAGTCGCCGGCCGCGTCGCCCAGCACCCCCTTGCCGGCCTGCTGCGCGCTCGCCAGCCAGTCATCCACCGGCCCATCGACCGCCAAGGACATGGCCTCGAGCTTCAGGCGCGCGGTGCGCACCTTGGCGAAGGGCCAGTACAGGCCCAGCGTGACCACGATCAGCAGCCAGTTGACCAGGGTGACGCGGAACAGGCTGCGAAAGCGCAGCGCGCTGCCGAAGCGGACCTTCTCGCTGCGCGTGCCGTTCCACAGCAGGTCCTGGAAACGCGCGCCGAAGTACGGGGCGCTCACCAGCGGGATCAGCAGGTAGATCACCCCCAGCGCCACCGGCACCACCAGCGCCACCAGGGCCCGCCGCTGGCCGGCCGCCAGGTCGCCGAACATGCCACGCGCCAGCACGAACAGCACCAGGGCGACCAGCGCGGCGCCCACCAGGCCCACCAGCAGGCTCACGCCACCCGTTTTCAGGAACAGCCCGTAGAAGCGGCCGGTGCCGGTGTCCAGCTGCGTGCGCTGCTGCGCGAACACATAGCCCCCATGCTGGTAGCGTTTGATGCGCGCCAGGAGCCAGGGCATGAGCGCCGTGAAGAGCAGCACCACCGAGCCGATCACGATGCCGCTGCGTCGGGCCACCTCGGGCGCCATCTCTTCGCCTTCGGTCACGGCGGGCAGGAACAGCACGAAGGCCAGCGCGGGCAGGAAGAAGGGCAGCATGCTGAGGTAGGCGCCCTTCAGATCCCCCGCGAAGCTCAGGCGCACGCCGCGCCAGCTGGTGTTGCGCAGCCGGAACTGCAGCGAGGCGCGCCACAGCGCGGGCCAGAGCACCATGAAAACCAGCAGCGCGATCCACGCCAGGTGGGGCAGGAAGTTCGACACCGCCCAGTAACCCACGCCCAGCAGCAGCACCAGCAGGTAGCCGCGGAACATCTTCCAGGGGTCGGCGTGGAAGCCCAGCGGGTCGCCGCCGACCAGGGTGTTGTTCTGGAAGTAGGCGATGCGCCGCGCGCGCGCGAACGGCGCATACAGGGTGAGGGTGACCAGCGTGAGCAGCAGGTTCACGATCCAGATGCGGAAGTACTCGCTGCCCGAGCCGGTGAACCGGATGTCCAGCGCCTGCGCCGCCGCCGCGGCGCGCTCATCCGCCAGCGCCACGGTGGGCGCGAAATCGTCCTGTTGTGCCATCCCCGTCCCTTGAAATTGAAAAATTGGGAGGCATCCTAGCACCGAGCCCCCATTCACGCCCGGCCCCCAAAACCGGCACACTCTGCACCATGCCCACACCCTCCTCCGACCGCCCCAAAGCCGAATCGCCCACCTCGCTCGGCGGCCTGCTGCCCTTCATGCGGCCCTACCGCACCCAGATCGTGCTGGCGATGCTGTTCCTGGTGCTGGCGGCCGTTGCCACGCTGCTGTTTCCGGTGGCCCTGCGCGGCCTGATCGACGGCGGCCTGGTGGCGGGCGACCGCAGCGCGCAGGCCATGGGGCTGCGCGGCCACTTCCTCGAACTCTTCGCCGTGGCGGTGGCCCTGGGCCTGTTCTCCGCCGCGCGCTTCTACTTGGTGAGCTGGCTGGGCGAACGCATCACGGCCGACCTGCGCCACGCGGTCTACAGCCACGTGCTGCGGCAGAGCCCGCAGTTCTTCGAGACCACGCAGACCGGCGAGGTGCTCTCGCGCCTGACCACCGACACCACGCTGGTGCAGACCGTGGTGGGCTCCTCGCTCTCCATGGGCCTGCGCAATGGCGTGATGGGCATCGGCGCGCTGATCATGCTGGTGTGGACCAACCCGTATGTGATGCTGCAGGTGCTGCTGATCATCCTGCTGGTGGTGCTGCCCAGCATGTGGTTCGGCCGGCGCGTGCGCAAGCTCTCGCGCGCCAGCCAGGACCGCGTGGCCGACTCCAGCGCGATCGCGGCCGAGGTGCTCAACGCCATCCCCATCGTGCAGAGCTACACCGCCGAAGACCGCGAGGCGGGGCGCTTCAAGGACTCGACGGAGAGCGCCTTCGTCACCGCCATCCGCCGCACCAAGGCCCGCGCCGGCATGGTGGCCTTCATCATCATCAGCACGGCCGCGCTGCTGCTCTGGGGCCTGTACCAGGGCACGCAGGCGGTGCTGGCCGGCACCATCACGCCCGGGCACCTGGGCCAGACCGTGGTCTACATCATCATCCTGGCCGGCGCGGTGGGGGTGCTGGGCGAGGTGTATGGCGACCTGCTGCGCGCCGCGGGCGCGAGCGAACGGCTGATGGAGCTGCTGGCCAGTGAATCGCCGGTGCAGTCACCCGCGCGGCCCTTGCAGGCGCCGGCACCGCAAGGCGGCAGCGCGCTGGCCTTCGACGACGTCACCTTCCACTACCCCTCGCGCCCGGCGCAGGCGGCGCTCAGCGGTTTCACGCTGGCCGTGCAGCCGGGGCAGACGGTGGCGCTGGTCGGGCCCAGCGGCGCGGGCAAGACGACCGTGTTCGGCCTGCTGCTGCGCTACTACGACCCGGCGCTGGGCAGCATCCGGCTCGACGGTGTGCCGATCGACCAGCTGGACCTGCACGCGCTGCGCCAGCGCATCGGCATCGTGCCGCAGGACCCGGTGATCTTCTCCAGCAGCGCGATGGAGAACATCCGCTACGGCAAGCCCGGCGCGAGCGACGCCGAGGTGCGCGCGGCGGCGGCGGCCGCCTTCGCCGACGAGTTCATCGAGAAACTGCCAGAGGGTTACGACACCTTCCTGGGCGAGCGCGGCGTGCGGCTCTCGGGCGGGCAGCGCCAGCGCATCGCGATCGCGCGCGCCATGCTCAAGAACCCGCCCCTGCTGCTGCTCGACGAGGCCACCAGCGCGCTGGACGCGCAGAGCGAGCGCATGGTGCAGGCCGCGCTGGAATCGGCCATGAAGGACCGCACCACGCTCGTGATCGCCCACCGCTTGCGCACGGTGCAGCAGGCCGACCGCATCGTGGTGCTCGACCACGGCCGGCTGGTGGAACAGGGCACGCACGCCGAGCTGGTGGCGCAGGGCGGCGTGTACGCGGGGCTGGCGGCGCTGCAGTTCAACGTGTAGCCCATCTGTAGAAAAAAGTTCAACTATGCAATCGATGCATAACACGATGGCATCATGGCCTTGGACATGAAGAAGGCATCTCCGTAAGCTTCCGCTTGTTGGCTCAGCACAGGGCCACACACCACAAGGAATCTTCCATGTCACAAACACCGCCCCTTCCGGCCGGCAGCGCCACCAGCGCCCCGGCCGTTTTCACGCAAGCCCTCCCCTCCTACCTCGACCCCAAGCACCTCGGCCCCTGGGGCGTCTACCTGCAACAGGTGGACCGTGTCGCGCCCTACCTGGGCCCGCTGGCGCGCTGGGTCGACACCCTCAAGCGGCCCAAGCGCACGCTGATCGTGGACGTGCCGATCCACCTGGACAACGGCACCGTGGCCCACTTCGAGGGTTACCGCGTGCAGCACAACACCTCGCGCGGCCCGGGCAAGGGTGGTGTTCGTTTCCACCAGGACGTGACGCTGTCCGAGGTGATGGCCCTGTCGGCCTGGATGTCGATCAAGAACGCGGCGGTGAACGTGCCCTACGGCGGTGCCAAGGGCGGCATCCGCGTGGACCCGCGCCAGCTCACGATCGGTGAGCTCGAGCGCGTGACGCGCCGCTACACGAGCGAGATCGGCATCATCATCGGTCCGACCAAGGACATCCCGGCGCCGGACGTGAACACGAACGAGCAGATCATGGCCTGGATGATGGACACCTACTCGATGAACGAGGGTGCCACCGCCACCGGCGTGGTCACCGGCAAGCCGGTGGACCTGGGCGGCTCGCTGGGCCGGCGCGAGGCCACGGGCCGCGGCGTGTTCACCGTGGGCGTGGAAGCGGCGCGCCGCATCGGCCTGGACGTGTCCACCGCGCGCGTGGCCGTGCAGGGCTTCGGCAACGTGGGCGGCGTGGCCGGCAAGCTGTTCGCCGAGGCCGGCGCCAAGGTGGTCGCGGTGCAGGACCACGGCGGCACCATCTACCGCGAGGCCGGCCTCGACGTGCCCGCGCTGCTGGACCATGTGAAGCGCGCCGGCACGGTGGCGGGTTTTGCCGGTGCCGAAGTGATGGCCAACGACGCCTTCTGGGACGTGCCCTGCGACATCCTCATCCCCGCCGCGCTCGAATCGCAGATCACCGAGGCCAACGCCGGCCGCATCCAGGCGCGCATGGTGATCGAGGGCGCCAACGGCCCGACCACGCCGCAGGCCGACGACATCCTGCACGAGCGCAACGTGCTGGTGCTGCCCGACGTGATCGCCAACGCCGGCGGCGTGACGGTGAGCTACTTCGAGTGGGTGCAGGACTTCTCCAGCTTCTTCTGGAGCGAGGACGAGATCAACGCCCGCCTGGTCAAGATCATGAAGGACGCCTTCGCCGCCGTGTGGCAGGTGGCCGACGAGAACAAGGTGAGCCTGCGCACGGCGACCTTCATCGTGGCCTGCAAGCGCATCCTGCACGCGCGCGACCTGCGAGGCCTGTATCCGTAACTCCCCCTGCGCCGCTGCGCGGCTTCCCCCCTCTCTGGCGCGCCTTCGGCGCTTGGAGGGGGGACGATGCCTGTGGCCCGGCGAAGCCGGTTCCACGGCATCTCTGGGGTGAGGCACGCGCCTCGGAGAGGCTACTGCAGCGTTTCTTTGATGCCGGGCACGGAGGGCAAGGCGATCACCTCGATGCCCTCCTCCATCAGTTCGAGGGCTTCCTGCGGGCTGGCCTGGCCCCGGATCTGCCGATGCTCGACCTCGCCATGGTGCATGGCCCGGGCTTCGTCGGCGAAACGTTCACCCACGTCTTCGGTGTTCGCCATCACCTCGCGCAGCGCCTGCATGATGCGCGCCTGCATGCGCACCAGGTCGGGCTGGCCACCGTGGTTGCTCATGCGCACCGCGGTGCCGGCGGCCGGTTCGGCCGGCGCCTGCGCCTCCTGGCGACCGGCGCGCAGATTCAGCCTCGGTGCCGAGAGCTTCTTCTGAATGTGCACATCGCCACACATCGGGCACGACACCAGGCCGCGCTCGAGCTGGCTCGTGTAGTCGTCTTCGGAGCCGAACCAGCCTTCGAACTCGTGCTGGTGCGCGCACTGCAGGTTGAGGACCTTCATGCCCCGGATTGTCCCGCATCCGCCCCGTTCGGGTGGGTGGCCCACTCCAGAACCCATTCGCCGCGCTGCACGTTCTGCAGCCACATGGAGCCGATCAGGGTCTTGCAGTCGATCACCTCGCCGCTGAAACACCAGGCCTGCAGCTCGGCGGGGGTGGCGGCGAACACGTCCAGGAATTCGCCTTCGTCGAGCTGGCGCTCACCGAGCGTGAGGCCGCGCGCGAACCAGATGTCGATGACTTCGTCGGAATAGGCGATGGTGGGCGCGAGCCGGCCGGCGAAGGCCCATTCGCGGGCGCTGTAGCCCGTTTCCTCGAGCAGCTCGCGCTGCGCGCAGGCCAGGCTGCCCTCGCCCGCGTCGAGCTTGCCGGCGGGGAATTCGATCATCACCGCCTGCATGGGGTGGCGGAACTGCCGCTCCATCACCACACGGCCGTCGTCCAGCAGGCCGATCACCATCACGGCGCCCGGGTGCAGCACGAACTCGCGCGTGGCGTGGGCGCCATCGGGCATGCGCACGGTGTCGCGCACCACGTGCAGGAAATGCCCGCGCAGCAACTCGGTGCGCGACAGCGGGGTTTCTCGGAGGTGGCTGTCGTCGGCCATGGGCAGCTCGGCCATCAGCCGCGGCGGCGAAACAGGTAGCGGTAGACGAAGCCGGGGAAGGCCAAGGTCAGGAACAGCGAACCCGTGGTGGCGTAGAACTCCCAGCCCTGGGGGGCGATCTGGCCGGCGTCGCGTTCGAGCGCCAGGCCCAACGCACCGACCAAGAAGTACAGCAGCACCAGTTCACCCACGCGCATCCACAGCGTCTTGGGCGCGCGGCGCGGCAGCACGGCCAGCCAACGGTTGTTGAGGAAGGGCAGGTTGGCCGCGACGAAGGCGGTGATCAGCACCAGCCAGACAGAGAGTGTGTGGGTCATGGAACGGTGTGAGCCGGCGGCCACCGGCAAGTTCACCGGTGCGCCGCCAACGCGATCAGGCCAGCAGTTGCGCCACGGCCTGGGCGCACAGGGTCATGAGGCCGCCAGGCACGATGCCGAGCACCAGCACCAGCAGGCCGTTGACCGAGAGCACCGCGCGCGCGTCCAGCCCGGCCTCGATCTCGGCGGTCTGCGTGGGCGCATCGAAGTACATGATCTTGACCACGCGCAGGTAGTAGAACGCGCCGATCAGCGACATGATCACCGCGAACACGGCCAGGCCCACATAGAACGCGGCGCTCGAAGCCAGCAGCGCCTGCAGCACGGCGAGCTTGGCGTAGAAACCCACCAGCGGCGGCACACCGGCCAGCGAGAACATGCAGACCGCCATGACGCCGGCGTACAGCGGGCTGCGCTGGTTCAGGCCGGCCAGGTCGCTGATGTTCTCCGACTCGAAGCCGCTGCGCGAGAGCAGCAGGATCACACCGAAGGTGCCCAGCGTGGTCAGCACGTAGGTGACGACATAGAACATGGACGAGCCGTAGGCGTTGGCCATGTTGCTGCTGTCCAGGCCGTCGGCGCCCTGCACCACGCCCGCGAGCAGGCCCAGCATCAGGAAGCCCATCTGCGCGATGGTCGAGAAGGCCAGCATGCGCTTGAGGTTGTTCTGCGCGATGGCGGCGAGGTTGCCCACCAGCAGCGACATGACGGCGAGCACCGCGAGCATCTGCTGCCAGTCCACGGCCAGCGGCTGCAGGCCTTCGACCAGCAGGCGGATCACGATGGCGAAGGCGGCCAGCTTGGGTGCGCCACCGATCATCAGGGTGATGGCGGTCGGGGCACCGTGGTACACGTCGGGCACCCACATGTGGAAGGGCACCACGCCGAGCTTGAAGGCCAGGCCGGCCACCACGAACACCAGGCCCAGGGTGAGCACCTGCGGCGAGCCCACGAGCGTGTCGTCGCCGCCCGCGATGGTCAGCATCACCTCGGTGAGGTTCAGCGAACCGGTGGCGCCATAGACCATGGACAGGCCGTAGAGCAGGAAACCGCTGGCCAGCGCGCCCAGCACGAAGTACTTCATGGCCGCTTCCGTGGCCTTCACGTCGTCGCGGCGCAGCGCCACCAGGGCGTAGCTGGAGAGCGTGAGCAGCTCCAGACCGAGGTAGATCACCAGGAAGTGGTGGCTGGAGATCATGACGAACATGCCCAGCAGCGCGAACATGCCCAGGCTGAACAGCTCGCCGCCGCGCAGCATGTCGCGCTGGCCCGAGTAGGCGCGGCCGTACACGAAGGTGACCATCATGGCGATGGAGGCGAAGCACTTGAGCCAGTTGCCCATCGGGTCGCTGACGATCATGCCGCCGAAGCCGTAGACGGTGTTGCCCGAGCTCGCGGCCAGGCCCTGCAGCACCGCGATGACGCCCAGCGTCAGCAGCGTCAGGCCGTAGGTGACGCCGCGCAGCGGCGTCTTCACCGCCAGATCAACCAGCGCGATCACGCAGGCCATCGTCATCAGGAGGATTTCTGGGTAGGCCGCGACCCAGCTGAGCTTGTCAATCATGTGAGCGTTCTCTCGTGTAGCGTGAGCTCAGTTCAGTTTGGAGATGGCGACGTGGCGCAGCAGTTCGGCCACGGACGCATCCATCACGTCGGTGAAGGGCTTGGGATAGACACCCATGTAGAGCACGGCCAGCGCCAGCACGCCCAGTACCAGGAATTCGCGCGCGTTGATGTCGACCAGGGCCTTGACGTTGTCGTTGCCCACGCTGCCGAGGTAGACCCGCTTGTACATCCACAGCGAGTACGCGGCGCCGAAAATCAGGGCCGAGGCGGCCAGCAGGCCGATCCAGAAGTTGGCCTTGACGGCGGCGATGATGACCATCCACTCGCCCACGAAACCGGCGGTGCCCGGCAGGCCGCAGTTGGCCATGGTGAAAAGCAGCGCGAAAGCGGCGAACTTGGGCATGGTGTTGACCACGCCGCCGTAGTCGGCGATCTCGCGCGAGTGCACGCGGTCGTACAGCACGCCGATGCCCAGGAACATCGCGGCCGAGACGAAGCCGTGAGCGATCATCTGCACGATCGCGCCGGAGACGCCGAGGTCGCTGAAGACGAAGAAGCCCAGGGTGACGAAGCCCATGTGGGCGACCGACGAATAGGCCACGAGTTTCTTCATGTCCTGCTGCACCATGGCGACCAGGCCCACGTAGATCACGGCGATGAGCGAGAGCGCGATCATCAGCCAGGCCCATTCGTGCGCGGCATCGGGCAGGATGGGCAGCGAGAAGCGCAGGAAACCGTAGGCACCCAGCTTGAGCATGATGGCCGCCAGCACGGCCGAACCGCCGGTGGGGGCTTCCACGTGCACGTCGGGCAGCCAGGTGTGCACCGGCCACATCGGCACCTTCACCGCGAAGGCGGCGAAGAAGGCGAAGAACAGCAGGGTCTGCGCGGTGCCGCCCAGGGGCAGCTTGTACCAGTCGGCCAGCGCGAAGCTGCCGCCGGACTGCGTATACAGGTAGATCAGGGCCACCAGCATGAGCAGCGAGCCCAGCAAGGTGTACAGGAAGAACTTGAAGGCCGCGTAGATCTTGTTCGGGCCACCCCAGATGCCGATGATCAGGTACATCGGGATCAGCGTGGCTTCGAAGAACACGTAGAACAGCATCGCGTCCTGCGCGCTGAAGACACCGATCATCAGGCCCGAGAGGATCAGGAAGGCGCCCATGTACTGGTTGACGCGCGAGGTGATCGACTCCCAGCTCGCCACCACCACCACCACGTTGATGAAGGCGGTCAGCAAGATCAGCCAGAGCGAGATGCCGTCCACGCCCAGGTGGTAGTTGACGTTGAAGTTCTCGATCCAGGCGCGCTTCTCGACGAACTGCATGGCGGCGGTGCCCAGCTCGAAGCCGGTGTACAGCGGCACGGTGACGGCCAGGCCGGCAATGGCGCCCACCAGCGCGACCCAGCGCACCACGTGCGCCTGATCGTCGCGGCCCAGGGCCAGCAGCACGACGCCGAAGAAGATCGGCGTCCAGATTGCAAGGCTCAGCAAACCCATCTTGTTATCCCTCTTCTTATTTGGCGAGCCAGACGAAATACGTCATGAACAGCAGCACGCCCACGATCATCATGAGCGCGTAGTGGTAGAGGTAACCGGTCTGCGCGCGGCGCACGACCGAGGACACCACACCCACCAGCTTCCAGCTGGCGTTGACCACGCCGCCTTCGATCACGCCCCGGTCGCCGCCCTTCCAGAGGCCGACACCCAGCGCGCGCGCGCCACGGGCCAGCACGTTCTCGTTGAACCAGTCCAGGTAGTACTTGTTCTCCAGCACCACGATCAGCGGGCGCAGCGCGCGCGCGATGGCGGCCGGCACGGCCGGGTTGATCAGGTACATGTACCAGGCGCACACCGCGCCGGCCAGCGCCAGGTACAGCGGCGCGGTCGACAGCGCGTGGGTCGCCATCGCCAGGGGGCCGTGGAACATCTCGCCGAACTTCACCATGGCCGGGTGGGCCGCGGTGTTGATGGTGATGGCGTCCTTGAAGAAGTCACCGAACAGCATGGGCTGGATGGTGATGAAACCGATCACCACCGAAGGAATGGCCAGCAGCAGCAGCGGCACCGTCACCACCCAGGGCGACTCGTGCGGCTTGCCATCGCCGTGGCCGTGCCCATGGTCGTCGTGGTGGTCGCCATGGTCATCGTGGTGACCGTGGTGGGCGTCCGGGTTCTGGTCGTAGCGCTCCTTGCCGTGGAACACCAGGAAGTAGAGGCGGAACGAGTAGAACGAGGTGACGAACACGCCCGCGAGCACCGCGAAGTGCGCGAAGCCGGCGGCGGGCAGGTTGCTGAAGTGCACCGCCTCGATGATGCTGTCCTTGGAATAGAAACCGGAGAACAGCGGCGTGCCGATCAGGGCCAGCGTGCCCAGCAGCGAGGTGATCCAGGTGATGGGCATGTACTTGCGCACGCCACCCATCCAGCGGATGTCCTGGTTGTGGTGCAGACCCATGATGACCGAGCCGGCGGCCAGGAACAGCAGCGCCTTGAAGAAGGCGTGGGTCATCAGGTGGAACACGGCCACCGAGTAGGCAGAGGCGCCCAGCGCCACCGTCATGTAGCCCAGCTGCGAGAGCGTGGAGTACGCCACCACGCGCTTGATGTCGTTCTGGATGATGCCCAGGAAACCCATGAACAGCGCGGTGATCGCGCCGATGACCAGGATGAAGTTGAGCGCGGTGTCCGACAGTTCGAACAGCGGCGACATGCGCGCGACCATGAAGATGCCGGCGGTCACCATGGTGGCGGCGTGGATCAGCGCCGAGATGGGCGTGGGGCCCTCCATGGAGTCGGGCAGCCAGACGTGCAGCGGGAACTGCGCGCTCTTGCCCATGGCGCCGATGAACAGGCAGATGCAGATCACGGTGATCAGCATCCAGTCGGTGCCGGGGAAGCCCAGCGTGCCGAGTTCGGGCGCCTTGGCGAACACCTCGGTGTAGTTCATGGTGCCGGCGTAGGCCACGATCAGGCCGATGCCGAGGATGAAGCCGAAGTCACCCACGCGGTTGACCAGGAAGGCCTTCATGTTGGCGAAGATGGCCGTGGGCTTGTTGAACCAGAACCCGATCAGCAGGTAGGACACCAGGCCCACCGCTTCCCAGCCGAAGAACAGCTGCAGCAGGTTGTTGCTCATGACCAGCATGAGCATGGAGAAGGTGAACAGCGAGATGTAGGCGAAGAAGCGGTTGTAGCCGTCGTCCTCTTCCATGTAGCCGATGGTGTAGAGGTGCACCATGAGCGAGACGAAGGTGACGACCACCATCATCATCGCGGTGAGGCCATCGACCAGGAAGCCGATCTCCATCTTCAGGCCGCCCACCACCATCCAGGTGTAGATGGTCTCGTTGAAGCGCGCGCCGTCCACGGCCACGCTCTTGAGCGTCATGGCCGAGAGGATGAAGGCCACCAGCACGCCCAGGATGGTGAAGGTGTGCGAGGCGCGGCGGCCGATCACGTTGCCGCCGAAGGTGGTGCCCAGGATGCCGGCGATCGCCGAACCCAGCAATGGGGCCAGCGGAACGGCGAGCAAGGTGCTTGCAGAGAGGGTGGTGCTCATGGGGTTCTTGCCTGAGTTCTCGTGTGGGGTGGCCCTGGCCTCAACCCTTGAGGGTGTTGAGTTCTTCGACGCTGATCGACGACTTGTTGCGGAACAGCAGCACCAGAATCGCCAGACCGATCGCCGATTCGGCGGCGGCCACGGTCAGGATGAAAAACACGAAGACCTGGCCGTGCATGTCGCCCAGGAAATGCGAGAAGGCCACGAAGTTCATGTTCACGGCCAGCAGCATCAGTTCGATGGCCATGAGCAGAACGATGAGGTTCTTGCGGTTCAGGAAGATGCCCACGACCGAGATCGCGAACAGGATCGCGCCGACGGCGAGGAAATGGCCCAGCGAGACGGTCATGGTTTCTGGCCCTCCTGGGCGGCTGCCGCTTCGGCGGCGGGGGCGGCTTTCTGCGTGGCGTTCATGGGCAGCACCACCAGGCGGTCGCTGGCGCGCACGTGCACCTGCAGATTGGGGTTGATGGCCTTGCTGTCCTTGCGCTGGCGCAGGGTCAGCGCGATGGCCGCGATCATGCGCGCCAGCAGGATCACGGCGGCCACTTCGATCGGGTACAGGTACTCGGTGTACAGCAGCACGCCCAGTTCACGGGTGTTGGAGTAGCCCGGGTCGGCGGCCACCGCGCCCGGATTGCCCGTGACCGTGGGGAAACCGGCCCACAGCACGGCGATGAGTTCGGCCGCCACGAAGGCGCCGAGCAAGGCCGCCACCGGGAAGTGCTTCCAGAAGCCCTGGCGCACCGTGTCCAGGTTGATGTCCAGCATCATCACGACGAAGAGGAACAGCACCATCACCGCGCCCAGGTACACCAGCACCAGCGTGATGCCCAGGAACTCGGCGCGCAGCAACAGCCACAACGCCGCCGCCTGCGAGAACGCGAGCATGAGGTGCAGCACGGCATGCACCGGGTTGCGCGCGGTGATCACGCGGTAGCCTGCGTACAGCAGCACCGCGGCGAACAGGTAGAAAAAGCCGGTCTGGTAATCCATGGCGTCGTGGTTCTTGTGTCGTCTGGTCCGGCCGAATCGGTTCGGCACCGGTCAGCGGTAGGGGGCGTCGGAGGCCCGGGCGGCGGCGATCTCGGATTCGTAGCGGTCGCCCACGGCCAGCAGCATCTCCTTGGTGAAATACAGGTCGCCGCGCTTCTCGCCGTGGTATTCGAGGACGTGCGTCTCGACGATGGAATCGACCGGGCAGCTTTCTTCGCAGAAGCCGCAGAAGATGCACTTGGTCAGGTCGATGTCGTAGCGCGTGGTGCGGCGCGAACCATCGGCGCGCACATCGGATTCGATGGTGATCGCCATCGCCGGGCAGACGGCTTCGCAGAGCTTGCAGGCGATGCAGCGCTCTTCACCGTTCTCGTAACGGCGCAGGGCGTGCAGGCCACGGAAGCGCGGCGACAGCGGCGTCTTCTCCTCGGGGAACTGCACCGTGACCTTGCGCTTGAAGGCGTAGCGGCCCGTCAGGGCCATGCCCTTGAACAGCTCCACCAGCAGGAAACTGTTGAAGAAATCGCGGAAGGAGAACGGCGCGGCGTGCGCGGACGGCGCGGTGGAATTGGCGGTGGTGGTGGACATGGTCGTTCGCCCGGCTTATTTCCAGAGGTTCCACGGGGTCTGCATGAGCGCGCCCACGAGGAGCAGCCAGATCAGCGTGACAGGGATGAAGATCTTCCAGCCCAGACGCATGATCTGGTCGTAGCGGAAGCGGGGGAAGGTGGCGCGGATCCAGATGAACATGGACACCACGACGCAGGTCTTGATGCCGAGCCAGATCCAGCCGGGGATGAAGTCGAGCGCGGCGATCGGCGACAGCCAGCCGCCCAGGAACATCAGCACGGCCAGCACGGACACCAGCCACATGCTGGCGTACTCGGCCAGGAAGAAGATGGCGAAGCCCATGCCCGAGTACTCGACCATGTGGCCGGCCACGATCTCGGCCTCGCCTTCGACCACGTCGAAGGGGTGGCGGTTGCGTTTCGGCCACGCCGGAGATCAGGTAGACGAAGAAGATCGGCAACAGGGGCAGCCAGTTCCAGGACAGGAAGCCCAGGCCCATGTTGGCGCCCATGCCGCGCGCCTGAGAGGCCACGATCTCACCCAGGTGCAGGCTGCCGGCGGTCATGACCACCACCAGGAAGCAGAAGCCGATGGCGATTTCGTAGCTCACCATCTGTGCCGAGGCGCGCAGCGCGCCCAGGAAGGCGTACTTGGAGTTGGACGCCCAGCCGGCGATGATCACACCGTAGACCTCGATCGAGGTGATGGCCAGGATCACCAGCAGGCCGGCGTTCACGTTGGCGATGATCGCCTCCGGGCCGAAAGGAATCGCGACCCACGCGGCCAACGCCGGCATGATGCCATGACGGGGCCGAGGCGGAACAGGCCGTTGCTGGCCGCGCTGGGGCGGATCAGTTCCTTGGTCAGCAGCTTGAGCGCGTCGGCGATCGGTTGCAGCAGGCCGAAGGGGCCCACGCGGTTGGGACCGTGGCGCACCTGGATCCAGCCGAGCAGCTTGCGCTCCCACAGCGTGAGGTAGGCCACCGCGCCCATCAGGGGAGCGAGCACGACCACGATCTTGATCAGGTTCCAGATGACGGGCCAGGCACCGGTGGCCCACCAGTCGGCGGCGATCAGGCCCAGGCCGCCGTTGTACATCGCATCGATCACGCTGCGGCTCCTTCCAGGGCTTGAGCGGTCCGCGCATCGGCGGTGAGTTGCAGGGCGGTCGAGCGGCGCACCAGGCCGTCGAGCTGGTAGATGGACGCCACGCAGGGCGCCACTTCGGCGGGCGACGTGTCGATCGCCGCGCTGCTCGCGTTGGACAGGCGGGCGGCATCAACCACGGCGCCGTTGCTCACGCCCGGCAGCGCCGCGGCCAGCACGGCCTGCGACGAATCGGCGTCGAAGCCCGGCAGGTCCAGCAGGTTGCCGAGCACGCGCAGCACCTTCCAGGCCGGGCGCGTGTCGCCCAGCGGGCGCACGACGGCGTGGAAGCCTTGCAGGCGGCCTTCGGCGTTCACGAAGGAACCCGAGGTTTCGGTGAACGGCGCGATGGGCAGCAGCACGTCGCTCACGTCGAGGTTGGTCTTGAAGGGGCTGAGGGTGACGACCATGCCGGCCGCCGCCAGACCCGTGGCACCGACGGCGGTGTCCTGGGCGGGTTCGGTGTTGAGCAGGATGGCGGCCTTGAGCTGGCCCACCAGCATCTGGCCGGCGTTCAGACCGCCCTGCCCCGGCACCGCGTTCACCAGCTGCGCGCCCACGGTGTTGGCCGCTTCGCTGAGGTAACCCACCGTGGCGCCAGTCTGTTGCGCGATCCAGTTCGCGAGCGCGAGCAGGCTGGCCGCCTTGGCATGGTGCGCTGCCGCGTTGCCCAGCAGAATGGCTTTCTGTTCGCCACCCAGCAGGGACTTGGCCACCGCGCGGTGCGCGTCCGTGGCCTCGCCACTCACGGGCGTCGCGGCACCCGTTTCGGCGCCGATGGCGGCCGCGATGCCGGCCAGCGCCGACACCCACAGGCCGCTGTCGGCCAGCACGGTGTTCTTCACCGGCATGGCCCAATCCTGCGCCACGGCGTTGAGCACGTTGACCTGCGCGCCCTTGCGCTGGGCCTGGCGGATGCGCTGCGCGAACAGCGGGTGGTCCTTGCGCAGGTTGGAGCCGATCACGAGCACGCGCTGCAGCGTGGAGAGCGATGCGATCGGCAGACCCAGCCAGCGGGCAGCACCGGTGGGTGCCGTGTTCGAGAAATCGGCGTGGCGCAGGCGCGCGTCGATGTTCTGGCTGCCCAACCCCCGCACCAGGGCACCGGCCAGGGCCAGCTCTTCGAGCGTGCTGTGCGGGCTGGCCAGCAGGCCGATGGCGGCGGCGCCGTGGTCGGCCTTGACCTGCTTCAGGCCATTGGCCACGTACTCGAGCGCGGTCTGCCAGTCGACCGTCTTCCATTCACCGCCCTGCTTGAGCATGGGCGAGGTCAGGCGTTCTTCGCTGTTGACGGCTTCGTACGAGAAGCGGTCACGGTCGGCGATCCAGCATTCGTTGACGGCTTCGTTTTCCAGCGGCACCACGCGCATGACCTTGTGGTTCTTCACCTGGACGATCAGGTTGGCGCCGGTGGAGTCGTGCGGGCTCACGCTCTTGCGGCGCGAGAGCTCCCAGGTGCGGGCGCTGTAGCGGAAGGGCTTGCTGGTGAGCGCGCCGACCGGGCAGATGTCGATCATGTTGCCCGAGAGTTCGGAGTCCACCGTGTCGCCCAGGAAGGTCTCGATCTCGGCGTGTTCGCCGCGGTGCGACATGCCCAGCTCCATCACGCCGGCCACTTCCTGGCCGAAGCGCACGCAGCGGGTGCAGTGGATGCAGCGGCTCATCTCTTCCATGGAGATCAGCGGGCCCACGTCCTTGTGGAACACCACGCGCTTTTCTTCTTCGTAGCGCGAACCGGAGCCGCCATAGCCCACGGCCAGATCCTGCAGCTGGCATTCGCCACCCTGGTCGCAGATGGGGCAGTCCAGCGGGTGGTTGATGAGCAGGAACTCCATCACCGACTGCTGAGCCTTGATCGCCTTGTCGCTCTTGGTGCGCACGATCATGCCCTGCGTAACCGGCGTGGCGCAGGCCGGCATGGGCTTGGGCGCCTTCTCCACGTCGACCAGGCACATGCGGCAGTTGGCCGCGATGGACAGCTTCTTGTGGTAGCAGAAGTGGGGGATGTAGGTGCCCGCCTTCTCGGCCGCATGCATGACCATGCTGCCCGGGGGCACTTCCACCTTCTTGCCGTCGAGTTCGATTTCAACCATGGGAATGTCTTCTCTTAAGCGGCCTTGGCGGGCGTCTGAGCAGCCGTGATCTTGGCCTCGAACTCATGCCGGAAGTGTTTGATCATGGCGCGCACCGGCATGGCCGCCGCATCGCCCAGGGCGCAGATGGTGCGGCCCATGATGTTCTCGGCCACGTTGTCGAGCAGCGCCATGTCAGCGGGCTTGCCCAGGCCGCGATCGATGCGGTCCACCATGCGCCAGAGCCAGCCCGTGCCTTCGCGGCAGGGTGTGCACTGACCGCAGGATTCGTGCATGTAGAAGTAGGACAGGCGCTTGAGCGACTCGACCATGCAGCGCGAGTCGTCCATCACGATGACGGCACCCGAGCCCAGCATGGAGCCGGCCTTGGCGATGGAGTCGTAGTCCATCGTGCACTCCATCATGATGTGCGCAGGCAGCACCGGAGCCGACGAGCCGCCGGGGATCACGGCCTTGAGCGTGCGGCCCTTGCGCACGCCACCGGCGAGCTCCAGCAGCTTGCTGAACGGCGTGCCCAATGGCACTTCGTAGTTGCCCGGCATCTCCACGTCGCCCGAGACCGAATAGATCTTGGTGCCACCGTTGTTCGGCTTGCCGCAGGCCAGGTAGGCCGCACCGCCGTTGCGGATGATCCAGGGCACCGCCGCGAAGGTCTCGGTGTTGTTGATGGTGGTGGGCTTGCCGTACAGGCCGAAGCTGGCCGGGAACGGCGGCTTGAAGCGAGGCTGGCCCTTCTTGCCTTCGAGCGATTCGAGCAGCGCGGTTTCTTCACCGCAGATGTAGGCGCCGAAACCGTGCGCGGCGTGCAGCTGGAAGTTGAAGCCGCTGCCCATGATGCCGTCGCCCAGGAAGCCGGCGGCGCGCGCCTCTTCCAGTGCCGCCTCGAAGCGCTCATAGGCTTCGAAGATCTCGCCGTGGATGTAGTTGTAGCCCACGCTGATGCCCATCGCATACGCCGCGATAGCCATGCCTTCGATGACGATGTGCGGGTTGTACAGCAGGATGTCGCGGTCCTTGCAGGTGCCGGGCTCGCCTTCGTCCGAGTTGCACACCAGGTACTTCTGGCCCGGGAACTGGCGCGGCATGAAGCTCCACTTCAGGCCGGTGGGGAAGCCCGCACCGCCCCGGCCGCGCAGCGCCGATTCCTTGAGCGTGGCGATCACCTGGTCCTGCGTCATGCCCACGACGGGCGGATCACCGGCCGGCGGTGAGCCGTCCTGGCCCAGCACCTTGCGCAGGGCCTGGTAACCACCGCGGGCCACGTAGTCCTCGAGCGACCAGTTGCTGCCATCGAGGCCGGCGTAGATCTGCGGTTCGATGTGGCGGCCGTGGAAGCAGGTCTGCACGCCGGTGGCGCGGAACTGCGAGAGGATCTGCTCGGCGTTCATGCTTGTCCTTCCGAGGCCTGCACGGACGATTTGAGGCCGTCGACCAGCTGGTCCAGCTTCTCATTGCTCATGAAGCTGCACATGTGGCGGTCGTTGACCAGCATCACGGGGGAGTCGGCGCAGGCACCCAGGCATTCGCTCTGCTGCAGCGTGAACAGGCCGTCGACCGTGGTCTCGCCCATGGTGATGCCCAGCTTCTGCTCCAGGTGGTGCAGGGCCTTGTTGCCGTCGCGCAGCTGGCACGGCAGGTTGGTGCAGACGTTGAGCTTGAACTTGCCCACCGGCCGCTGGTTGTACATGTTGTAGAAGGTCGTGACCTCGTGCACCGCGATCGGTTCGACACGCAGGTAGGCGGCCAGCGCCACCTCGGCTTCAGGGCTCACGTGGCCCTCTTCCTGCTGGATGATGGACAGGCAGGCCATCACCGCGGAAATGCGCTGCTCGTCGGGGTACTTCGCGACCTCGCGGTCGAAGCGCCGGATCGTGGCCTCCTGGAAGGACTCGGGCGTGACGGTGCTCATCGGTCGATCTCTCCGAAAACGATGTCCATGGTGCCGATGATGGCCACCGCGTCGGCCAGCATGTGGCCGCGCGCCATCTCGTCCATGGTGGCGAGGTGCGCGAAACCGGGCGCGCGGATCTTCAGGCGGTAGGGCTTGTTGGCGCCATCGCTCACGAGGTAGATGCCGAACTCGCCCTTGGGGTGTTCGACCGCCGCGTAGGCCTCGCCTTCGGGCACGTGGAAACCTTCGGTGAAGAGCTTGAAGTGGTGGATCAGCTCTTCCATGTTGGCCTTCATGGCCTCACGGGCGGGCGCGGCCACCTTGTGGTTGTCGGTGATCACCGGGCCGGGATTGGCGCGCAGCCATTTCGAGCATTGTTCGATGATGCGGTTGGACTGCTTCATCTCCTCCATGCGGACGAGGTAGCGGTCGTAGCAGTCGCCGGTCTTGCCGACCGGGATGTCGAAGTCCATCTGGCCGTACACGTCGTAGGGCTGCTTCTTGCGCAGGTCCCAGGCGATGCCGGAGCCGCGCAACATGGGGCCGGTCATGCCCAGGTTGAGCGCGCGCTCGGGCGTGACCACACCGATGCCGACGGTGCGCTGCTTCCAGATGCGGTTGTCGGTCAGCAGCGTGTGGTATTCGGCCAGGTAGGTCGGGAAGCGCCGGGTGAAGTCGTCGATGAAGTCCAGCAGCGAACCCTGGCGGTTCGTGTTCATCTGCTCCATGGCGCGCGCGTTGCGGATCTTGCTGTGCTTGTACTGCGGCATGCTGTCCGGCAGATCGCGGTACACGCCGCCCGGACGGAAGTAGGCCGCGTGCATGCGCGCACCCGAGACGGCTTCGTACATGTCGAACAGGTCTTCACGCTCGCGGAACGCGTAGATCAGGATGGTCGAGCTGCCGCAATCGTTGCCGTGCGAACCCAGCCACATCAGGTGGTTGAGCAGGCGCGTGATCTCGCTGAACATCACGCGGATGTACTGCGCGCGGATCGGCACCTCGATGCCCAGCAGCTTCTCGATGGCCAGGCAGTAGGCGTGCTCGTTGCACATCATGGACACGTAGTCCAGCCGGTCCATGTAGGGCAGCGACTGGATGTAGGTCTTGTGCTCGGCCAGCTTTTCGGTGGCGCGGTGCAGCAGGCCGATGTGCGGGTCGGCGCGTTGCACGACCTCGCCGTCCAGCTCCAGCACGAGGCGCAGCACGCCGTGCGCGGCCGGGTGCTGCGGGCCGAAGTTCAGGGTGTAGTTCTTGATCTCTGCCATGTCAGGGCTCCCGCCGGGCCGTCCCAAGGGAAGCCCGCGCCCCCTCGGGGGGCAGCGAATACACGAAGTGATGAGCGTGGGGGTGCATCAGTGAAGCCCGCCGTAGTTGTCTTCGCGGATGATGCGCGGCGTGATCTCGCGCGGCTCGATGGTCACCGGCTCGTAGATCACGCGCTGGCGCTCGGCGTCGTAGCGCATTTCGACGTGGCCCGACAGCGGGAAGTCCTTGCGGAACGGGTGGCCGATGAAGCCGTAGTCGGTCAGGATGCGGCGCAGGTCGTCGTGGCCTTCGAAGACGATGCCGTACAGGTCGAAGGCCTCGCGCTCGTACCAGTTGGCCGCGGCCCACAGCGGGGTCACCGACGCCAGCACCGGGAAATCGTCTTCGGGGCAGAACACGCGCACGCGAACGCGGTGGTTGTGGGTGACGGACAGCAGGTGCACCACCGCCGCGAAGCGCTGGCCTTCCCAGCGGCCATCGCCGTAGGTCTGGTAGTCCATGCCGCAGAGGTCGATGAGCTGTTCGAAGCGGGCCTCGGGCGCATCGCGCAGGGTCTGCATGACGGCCAGGTAGTCGGCCGCCTTCACCGTGAGCGTGAGCTCTTCGCGGACCACCTGGAGGGATTGGGCCTTGTCGCCCAGCAGACCCGCCAGCGAGTTCTTCAGCGCCTCGGGCTCGACGGCAGGGGGAGTCATGGCGGTGTCGGTCATGAACAGGGTTCTTTCAGGGCCAGTGACGTGCTAGCGATGTCAGGGGCGCCGCGCTCAGGCACGCGCAATGGTGTGGGTGCGGCGAATCTTCTGCTGCAGCTGGATGATTCCGTACAGCAGCGCCTCGGCCGTGGGCGGGCAGCCGGGCACGTACACGTCCACCGGCACGATGCGATCGCAGCCCCGCACCACCGAATAGCTGTAGTGGTAGTAGCCGCCGCCGTTGGCGCACGAGCCCATGGACAGCACCCAGCGCGGTTCGGCCATCTGGTCGTAGACCTTGCGCAGGGCCGGCGCCATCTTGTTGCACAGCGTGCCGGCCACGATCATCAGATCGGACTGGCGCGGGCTGGCGCGGAACACTTCGGAGCCGAAGCGGCCGATGTCGTAGCGCGCGGCGGCCGCGTGCATCATCTCGACCGCGCAGCAGGCCAGACCAAAGGTCATGGGCCAGAGCGAGCCGGTCTTGGCCCAGTTCACCACCGAGTCGTAGCTGGTGGTGACGAAACCTTCCTTGAATACACCTTCAATCATGAACCGCTCCGGTGCGCGCGCACGCGTCTGTCGAACTCATTCCCAATCCAGCGCGCCTTTTTTCCATTCGTAGGCGAAGCCCACGGTCAGGATCGCCAGGAACACCACGCCAGCGAAGAAGCCCGTGGCCCCGATGTCGGAGAACGCCACGGCCCAGGGAATGAGGAATGCAATTTCGAGGTCGAACAGGATGAAGAGGATGCGCCACCAGGTAGTAGCGCACATCGAACTTCATGCGGGCGTCTTCGAAAGCCTCGAAGCCGCATTCGTAAGGGGAGTTTTTCTCGGCGTCCGGGAGGTTGGGGCCAAGGATGTAGCCCAGAACCTGCGGGATGATCCCTACGGCAATACCCACCAAGATAAACAGGAGCACAGGAAGGTATTGTTCGAGACTCATCTTGGGTAGATTCCGCTGACACGGCGTGGGACCGTGTTGTCCAATGATTGGTGCCGACGGCGAGACTCGAACTCGCACAGCTTTCGCCACTACCCCCTCAAGATAGCGTGTCTACCAATTTCACCACGTCGGCTGGGTCTGCATTGATGGGCTCGCGAGGAATGGTGCGAGCCTTGCTGACAACCCATAGAGTTTACCCTGAAACGCCCCCTGTTTCCGGGGGCTGCCCCGGTTTTTCCGAAGGAATCGGTCGGGTTGTCGCAGCGCAGGAAAAGTCCGCCCAGCGTGGTGTCCGGGCGGATGGAGGATTCGCTTACTTGGCGGGAATCTGGGCCGCGCCGGTGGCCGGTGCGGCATCGCCTGCGGCAGCCGGCGCGGGCGCCGTGCCGGTGCCCGGGATCTGCTGGGCGGCTCCGGCCGGTTGCGCGGGCAAGGCAGCGCCTTCCAGCACGCTGCCCGTGCTCGGTGCGGCGGTGCGCAGGTTGCCGAAATACGCCAGAGCCAGCGTGCAGGCGAGGAAGATGGCGGCCAGCACGGCCGTGGTGCGCGACAGGAAGTTCGCGCCACCCGAGGCGCCGAACAGGCTGGCCGAACCGGCGCCACCACCGAAGGCCGCGCCCGCATCGGCACCCTTGCCGTGCTGCATGAGGATCAGGCCGATCATGCCCAGCGCGGCCAGGATCTGAACCGCCAGCAGGATGGTCAACAAAACGTTCATCTTTTTTCTCCGGAGATATCGGTTGTCGCCGCGCCACCCAGGGCGCGAGCGGGGATTAAGGGGCCGAAGCCACGATCTGAAGGAAGTCGGGCGCCTTGAGCGACGCACCGCCAATGAGGCCGCCGTCGATGTCGGGCTGGGCCAGCAGGCTCGCGGCGTTGGCGGCGTTCATGCTGCCGCCGTACAGGATGTGAACCCGACCGGCATTCTGCGTCGCCGCCGAAATCTGGGCGCGCAACACGGCGTGCACCTGCTGCGCCTCTTCGGGCGTGGCGGTCTTGCCGGTGCCGATGGCCCAGACCGGCTCGTAGGCCACGACGATTTCGGTGATGCAGTGGCCGCAGAGATGGATGACGGCCGCCAGCTGGCGCTTGACCACCTCCTCGGTGTGACCGGCCTCGCGCTCGGCCAGCGTTTCGCCGACGCAGACGATGGGCGTGATGCCCTTGGCCAGCGCGGCTTTCGCCTTCTCGGCCACCAAGGTGTCGGTTTCGCCGTGGTACTGACGGCGCTCGGAATGGCCCACGATGGCGTAGCGGCAGGCGAAGTCGCGCAGCATGGCCGCCGACACCTCACCGGTGTAGGCGCCCTGCTCCTGGTTCGACACATCCTGCGCACCCCAGGCGATCGGGCTGCCTTGCAGCAGCGCGCCCACCTGCGCCAGGTAGGGCGCGGGCACGCACAGAGCCATGTCGGCCTTGGGCGACTGGCCGCCGAGGCCATCGAGCATGGCCTTGACCAGCGCTTCGTTGGCGGCCAGCGAGCCGTTCATCTTCCAGTTGCCTGCAATCAGTTTTCTCATGACGGGTTCTTCTCTGACCGGGTCAGGCCCAGCTCAACACGAGCTTGCCGACGTGCTGGTTGGACTCCATCAGCGTGTGCGCCGCCGCGGCCTGCGCGGCGGGGAACACCTGGTGAATCACCGGCTGGATGCGGCCTTCGGCCAGCAAGGGCCACACACGCGCGCGCAGCGAGGCCGCGATCGCCGCCTTGAACGCCACCGGCCGGGGCCGTAGGGTGGACCCCGTGATGGTCAGGCGGCGGCGCAGCACCAGGCCGGCGTTGAACTCGGCCTTGACGCCGCCCTGCACCGCGATGATCACCAGCCGGCCGTCTTCGGCCAAGCATTCGATCTCGCGGCTCACGTAGCTGCCGGCGACCATGTCGAGGATGACGTTGACGCCTTGCTTGCCCGTGAGCTCGGCCACGGCGGCCACGAAGTCCTGGGTCTTGTAGTTGATGGCGTGGTCGGCGCCGAGCTTGAGGCAGGCGGCGCACTTGTCGTCGCTGCCGGCGGTGGCGATCACGCGAGCGCCCAGGGCCTTGGCCATCTGGATCGCGGTCACGCCGATGCCGCTGGTGCCGCCCTGCACCAGCAGGGTTTCACCGGCCTGCAGGCGACCGCGGTCGAACACGTTGCTCCAGACGGTGAAGAAGGTCTCGGGCAGCGAAGCGGCGGCGATGTCGTCCAGACCTTCGGGCACCGGCAGGCATTGCCCCACGGGCGCCACGCACCACTGCGCATAACCACCCCCGGCGACCAGCGCGCACACGCGGTCGCCGGCCTTCAGGCCGGCTTCCGCCATCGCGGCGGCATCGCCCGATTCGATCACGCCCGCCACCTCGAGGCCGGGAATGTCGGACGCGCCAAGCGGCACCGGGTAGTTGCCGGTGCGCTGCAGCACGTCAGGGCGGTTCACGCCCGACGCACTCACACGGATCAGCACCTCGCCCGCACCCGCGACCGGCACCGGGCGTTCGCCCAGGCGCAGGACTTCGGGTGCGCCATAGGCGCTGATTTCAACGGCTTGCATGACCGGCACCACCGGTGACATCACGACTGAGGCTGCTGAGGTGCCTGCTCGCCGGTGTTGCGTTCGGCCAAGGCCTTCATGGACAGCTTGACGCGGCCCTTTTCATCCGTCTCCAGCACCTTCACGCGCACGATCTGGCCTTCGGTCAGGTAGTCGGTGACCTTCTCGACGCGCTCGTGGGCGATCTGGCTGATGTGCAGCAGGCCGTCCTTGCCGGGCAGCAGGTTGATCAGGGCACCGAAGTCCAGGATCTTGGTGACCGGGCCTTCGTAGACCTTGCCCACTTCCACTTCGGCCGTGATCTGCTCGATGCGGCGCTTGGCTTCGTCGGCCTTGGCCGAGTCGGTCGAGGCGATGGTGATGGTGCCGTCTTCGTCGATGTTGATCTGCGTGCCGGTTTCTTCGGTCAGCGCACGGATGACGGAGCCGCCCTTGCCGATCACGTCACGGATCTTCTCGGGGTTGATCTTCATGGTGAAGAGCTTGGGCGCGAAGTTGGACACTTCGGTCTTGGCTTCGCCCATGGCTTCCTGCATCTTGCCCAGGATGTGCATGCGGGCTTCCTTGGCCTGGGCCAGCGCGACCTGCATGATTTCCTTGGTGATGCCCTGGATCTTGATGTCCATCTGCAGCGCCGAGATGCCGTTGGTGGTACCGGCCACCTTGAAGTCCATGTCGCCCAGGTGATCTTCGTCACCCAGGATGTCGGTCAGCACGGCGAAGCGGTTGCCGTCTTTGATCAGGCCCATGGCAATACCGGCCACGTGCGCCTTCATGGGCACGCCGGCGTCCATCAGCGCCAGGCAGCCGCCGCAGACCGAAGCCATCGACGAGGAGCCGTTGGACTCGGTGATCTCGGACACCACGCGCATGGTGTAGGGGAAATCTTCCTTGCTCGGCAGCGCGGCGATCAGCGCGCGCTTGGCCAGGCGGCCGTGACCGATCTCGCGGCGCTTGGGGGTGCCGAAGCGGCCGGCTTCGCCGGTGGCGAAGGGAGGCATGTTGTAGTGCAGCATGAAGCGGTCTTCGAACTCGCCGGCCAGCGCGTCGATGCGCTGCGCGTCGCGGTCGGTGCCGAGCGTGCGCCACGACCAGCGCCTGCGTTTCACCGCGGGTGAACAGGGCCGAGCCGTGGGTGCGGGGCAGCACGCTGTTGCGGATTTCGATGGCGCGCACGGTGCGGGTGTCGCGGCCGTCGATGCGGGGCTCGCCGGCCAGGATCTCGCGACGCACGATCTTGGCTTCGATCTCGAACAGCAGGGCTTCGACGGCCACGCTGTCGAATTCCACGCCTTCGGCCTTCAGGGCGGCGAACACGTCGGCATAGGCCGTGCGGCAGGCCTGGGTGCGGGCCTGCTTGTTGCGGATCTGGTAGGCGGCTTCGAGCTTGGCCTTGCGCCAGAGCGTCGACCTTGGCGATCAGCGGCTCGTCCTTGGCCGGCGGCTGCCAGTCCCAGGCCGGCTTGCCGGCGTCGCGCACGAGTTCGTTGATGGCGGCGATGGCGATCTTGCCCATGTCGTGGCCGTAGACCACGGCGCCCAGCATGACTTCTTCCGACAGCTGGTCGGCTTCGGATTCCACCATCAGCACGGCGGCTTCGGTACCGGCGACCACGAGGTCGAGTTGGCTGTCCTTGAGCTGGGTCTGGCCCGGGTTGAGCACGTACTCGCCGTTGACATAGCCCACGCGGGCGGCGCCGATGGGGCCGTTGAACGGGATGCCGCTGACGGCCAGCGCGGCGGAGGTGGCGATCATCGCGGCGATGTCGGCCTGCACTTCGGGGTTCAGGCTCACCACGTGCACGATCACCTGCACTTCGTTGTAGAAGCCTTCAGGGAACAGCGGGCGGATCGGGCGGTCGATCAAGCGGCAGGTCAGCGTCTCGAGTTCGCTCGGGCGGCCTTCGCGCTTGAAGAAGCTGCCGGGGATCTTGCCGGCGGCGTACGACTTCTCGGTGTAGTCCACCGTCAGGGGGAAGAAGTCCTGGCCGGCCTTGGCCTCGGTCTTGGCGACCACGGTCGCCAGGACCACGGTGTCATCGATGTTGACCAGCACGGCGCCGGTGGACTGGCGCGCGATTTCGCCGGTTTCCATCGTGACGTGGTGGGGGCCCCACTGGAAGCTCTTGGTGACCTTGTTGAACATGCTCATGGTGTCTCTCCGTTAAATGCGTGCAGCTTCGCTGCACAAAACCCGGAGACACAACCCAGAACACGATGCCATTCCAGAAGGACTGTGGGCGCCACACCTGGCGCACAACCCGTTTGGAATGACACAGCTTCGCTCTGTTGTCGGGGCTCCGGAATCAAAAAAGGCGCGTGACAAGCAAAAAACGCCCGAGCCAGCGAACCAACTCAGGCGTTTCGTGTGTCACAGCCGTGCCAATTACTTGCGCAGGCCCAGTTTCTGGATCAGGGCGATGTAACGCTCGGCGTCCTTGGACTTCAGGTAGTCGAGCAGCTTGCGGCGGCGGCTCACCATGCGCAGCAGACCGCGGCGGCCATGGTGGTCCTTGGCGTGGGTCTTGAAGTGAGGGGTGAGCTCGTTGATGCGGGCGGTCAGCAGTGCGACTTGCACTTCGGGGCTGCCGGTGTCGTTGGCGGCGCGGGCGTTGGCCGCGACCACTTCGGCTTTGATGGATTGGGCGATCATTGAAAGTTCCTTCGCCAGTTGCCTGGCGTTACGTGCGTCCCGCCGCAGCCGATGTGGGCCGCCGCGGGCGTGAAATTGCCGCCCGTGAAGACAGCAACCGCGAATTATAGACCAGAAGGACTCAGGAGGCAGCCGGCGGCTGGGCGGCCAGCCAGTGGCGCAGGCGCTCCACGCCCTGCACCAGGCGGTCCGTGTCGCGGCTGGCGAAGCACCAGCGCAGCCAGCCCCTGGCCTCGGGGCTGAAGGCGCTGCCGGGCGCCAGGCCCAGGCCGGCTTCGCGCACCAGGCGCTTGCGCACCGCCAGGCAATCGTCCTGCCCCGCCAGCCGGAAGAAGGCGTACATGCCGCCCAGCGGCTCGGCCAGGGTCACCCCGGGCAGCGCGCGCAGCAGCGGCACCAGGGTGTCGCGGCAGTGCCGCAGGTGCGCCACCAGGGCCGGGGTGACCTCGTCGCCGCGCTGCAGCGCCACGGTAGCCGCGCGCTGCACGAACACCGGCGCGCAGGAGGTGTTGTATTCAATGAGCTTGCCGATGGCGGCGGTGAGCGCTGGCGGCAGCACCAGCCAACCCAGGCGCCAGCCGGTCATGAGGAAGCTCTTGGAGAAGCTGTGGGCGACGATGACGCGGTCGTCCGGTTCGGCCACGTCCAGGAAGCTGGGCGCGGCGCCGTTGGGCGTGTCGTCCGCGAAATAAAGCCGCTCGTAGACCTCGTCGGCCAGGATCCAGGTGCCGGTGCGGCGGCAGTGCGCGAGGATGGTGCGCTGCTCGGCGGCGCTGAGCGTCCAGCCCGTGGGGTTGTTGGGGGCGTTGACCACCAGCAGGCGGGTCGAGGGCGTGATGGCAGCGAGCAAGGCGTCCATGTCCAGCACCCAGGCCCCCGCCCGGGGGCCATCGGCCTGCACGCGCAGCGGCACGGTCTTGACCTTCGCCCCCAGGATGAGCGGCTGCGCCACCAGGTTGGGCCAGGCCGGCGAGACCACGATCACCTCGTCACCCGCCTCCACCAGGGCCTGCGAGGCCAGCATGAGCCCGTTGACGCCGCCCGAGCTGACGGCCAGGCGATCGAACCAGTGGCCCGCGCCGCGCCCGGGGTGGAGCTTGTCGGTGTACGCCGCCAGCGCCTCGCGCAGCTCCTGCAGGCCCAGGTTGTGCGCGTAGAAGGTCTCGCCGGCCTGCAGCGAGGCCACGGCCGCGTCGCGGATGAAGCCGGGCGTGACCTCGTCGCTCTCGCCGAACCAGAACTTGAGCACATCGGCCCGGCCCAGGCCCTCGTTCGCACTTCCCGGATGCGCGAGGCCTCCAGCTGCTCCACCACCTGTCTCATCGGCACACGCTCCCGCAAAGCTATATCAAGGTCGCTGCATGGTACAGGTGTGCGGCAGCTCGGCCTGCTGCGGGCTGAGGTTGCGGATCACGCGAAAGCCGTAGCCCGAGCCTTCGACGTCGAACTTGACGCCGGGCGCGCCCTGCCGGTCCATCACGGCCACGGCCAGCGATTGCTGGAACTGGTGGTCGGCGCCGCGCATGCGGGCGCGCTGGCCAGCGAGGGTGACGTCGGCCTTTTCCAGCTGGGCGGCGATGGTGGCGGCGTTGACCGGGCCGGCCGCGCCCGCGCGCTCGATGGCCTGCGCCAGTGCCTCGACCAGCAGCTGCATGCGCATGTGCACGTAGTCGTCGGCCGGGCTGGGGAAGCGCTCGCGGAACGATTTGTAGAAGGCCTCGGACTCGGGCGTGGGCACGTTGGGGAACCAGTCGGCCACGGCGATCACCTTGCCGATGCCGGCGTCGCCCATGGCGGCGGGCGCGCCCAGCGCGTTGCCGTAGAAGGTGTAGAAGCTGCCATCGAAGCCGCTTTCGCGCGCGGCCTTCACCAGCAGCGTGAGGTCGTTGCCCCAGTTGCCGGTGAGCACGGCCTGCGCGCCGCTGGCCTTGATCTTGGCGGCGTAGGGCAGGAAGTCCTTCACGCGCGCCATGGGGTGCAGCTCGTCGCCGACGATGGTCACATCGGGCCGCTGGGCCGCGAGCTGGCTGCGCGCCTCGCGCAGCACGGCCTGGCCGAAGCTGTAGTCCTGCCCGATCAGGTAGATGTTCTTGAGCTGCTTGTCCTTGCGCAGCACGCTCATGAGAGCCTTCATGCGCATGTCGGCGTGGGCGTCGAAACGGAAATGCCAGAAGCTGCATTTCTCGTTGGTCAGCACCGGGTCCACCGCCGAGTAGTTGAGGAACAGCACCTGGCGCGCCGTGTCGCGCTCGTTGTGCTTGTTGATGGCGTCGATCAGCGCGCTCGCCGCCGCCGAGGAGTTGCCCTGGGCGACGATGGTGACGCCCTTGTCGATCGCCGAGCGCAGCGCCGAGAGGGCCTCGTCGGTCTGGCCCTTGCTGTCGAAACGCTCGATCACCAGCGGGCGGTTGCCGCCGGGCAGCTTCACGCCGCCGCGGGCATTGACCCGCTCGGTGGCCCAGACCAGGTTGCGGAACACCGCATCGCCGGTGTTGGCGATCGGGCCGGAGAGGCCTTCGATCATGCCGATGCGGACCGGGGCGCCGGTGGCGGGCGCCTGCGCCACGGCCAGGGTGGTGGTCAGGCCGCCCACGAGGGCCGCGACGAGCGCGCGGCGGCGCGGCGAAAACAGGGAATCCAACAGGTGTTTCATCAGAGAAGGGCTCCGGGTGCAAAGGCCGGGGGCCGGGAATGGCCCACGCAGCCGAGTCGCCAAGGCGACAGCGCCGGAAGTTTAATTCATAATTACAGGAATCGCCCGCCCGCTCATCCAGCGGTGGCAGGGCGGCCCAGGTCGGAGAGGGGCCAGCGCGGTTTCACGTCGAAGGGGTAACCGCCGGCGCCCGCTGCGTCGGCGCCGGCCAGCCCGGCCTGGGCCCGCATGCCGCCGGCCAGCGCGATCATGGCGCCGTTGTCGGTGCACAGGTGCAGCTCGGGGTAGTGCACGCGCACGCCGGCCTGGGCGCAGGCGGCGCCCAACTGCTCGCGCAGCAGCGCATTGGCCCCCACCCCACCAGCCACCACCAGGCGGCGCAGACCGGTCTGGCGGATCGCCATGAAGGATTTCTTCACCAGCACCTCGACGATGGCGGCCTGCACGCTGGCGGCCACATCGGCCTTCTGCTGCGCGCTCAGCGGGTCGGCCAGGTGCAGCGTGGCCGGGCCGTCCGGGTGGGCATGGGCCAGCTTCTTCACCTGGGTGAGCACCGCCGTCTTGAGGCCGGCGAACGAAAAGTCGAGATCGCCGCTGTGCAGCAGCGGGCGCGGGAATTTGTAGGCCTGGGCGTCGCCCTGCTGGGCCAGGCGCGAGAGCGCCGGGCCGCCCGGGTACGGCAGGCCGAGCAGCTTGGCCGATTTGTCGAAGGCCTCGCCGGCCGCGTCGTCGATGGTCTCGCCCAGCAGTTCGTAGCGGCCCACGCCGTCCACCCGCATCAGCTGGCTGTGGCCGCCCGAGACCAGCAGCGCCACGAAGGGGAATTCGGGCGGGTCGGCGCTCAGGAAGGGCGAGAGCAGGTGGCCTTCGAGGTGGTGCACGCCGATCACCGGCTTGCCCAAGGCAAACCCGAGGGCGCAGGCCACGCCCGAGCCGACCAGCAAGGCGCCGGCCAGCCCCGGCCCCCGGGTGTAGGCGATGGCGTCCACGGCCGAGAGCGGCAGGCCGGCCTGGGCCAGCACGGCGTCGGTCAGCGGCAGGACGCGGCGGATGTGGTCGCGGCTGGCGAGCTCGGGCACCACGCCGCCATAGGCCTGGTGCATTTCAATCTGGCTGTGCAGGGCATGCCCCAGCAGCCGGGGGGTGGCGTTGCCGCTGGCATCGACCAGGGCCACGCCGGTTTCGTCGCAGGACGACTCGATTCCCAAAATCCGCATGCGGGAAGTGTACGGGGCGGCATGGTTGTTGCTCAGTGGCAGGGGCATGCCCCCTACCCCACGAACATCCCCCATGAAATCGGGCCTGAGTTTCCTTGTCGCCGCCAAGCGCTGCGAAATCGCCGAGCTGCAGGAGCTCGCGCTGACCAGCGCGCTGGTGAATGTCACCGGCCGGCTCGTGCACGGTCTGCAGCGCGAGCGCGGCCTGTCCAACCTGCACATCGGCTCCCAGGGCGCGCGCTTCACCGACATGCGCGCCCGCCAGATCGAGGAATGCCGCCAGACCGAGGCCGAGCTGCGCGCCTGTTTCGACAGCCTGGACACCGAGTCCGCCCGCGTCGGCCATGGCGCGCGCCTGTTCAGCCGCATCGCCTACGTGCTGCACGGCCTGAACGCGCTCGAAGACCTGCGCGAGCGCGTGGCCTCGCTGGCCTGGACCACCCGCCAGGCCACCGACGCCTACGTGCGCCTGATCGCGGGCCTGCTGGCGGTGGTGTTCGAGGCCGCCGACAGCGCGAGCGACCCCGAGGTCTCGCGCCTGCTGGTGGCGCTGTTCAACTTCATGCAGGGCAAGGAGTTCGCGGGCCAGGAACGCGCCGCCGGCTCGGCCCTGTTCGTCAGCGGCCGCGCCGAGGCGATCGAGCAGCAGCGCCTGCTGCACCTGATCGAGTCGCAGGAGCGCTGCCTTCAGGTGTTCGCCGAGTTCGCCAACCCGAAAGCGGTGGACCTGTGGGCGGCCAGCCAGGCCAGCGCCACGCTGGCCGAACTGGAGCGCCTGCGCCGCGTGCTCTGCACCGCCGCGCAGGGCGCGCCGCTCAACGTGCAGCTCAGCCAGGTCTGGTTCGACTGCTGCAGCCAGCGCATGGACCGCATGAAGGCGGTCGAGGACCGGCTCGCGCTCGACCTGCTGCGCGCCTGCGAGGACAAGATCGGCGCCGCCCGGACCGAGCTGGAGGCCTACCAGGCCCTCAGCACCACCGCCCCGCGCGAGGCCAACGCCCTCTCCTTCTTCCAGGACGCACCTTCCGCGGCCGTGCCCGCCGGCTTCGGCGCCGCCGCCCAGGGCTATGGCCTGCAGCTGGATCGCTCCATCCTCGAGCTGGTGCAGGACCAGGCGCGCCGCCTGCAGACCATGGGCGAGGAGCTGGACACGGTGCGCGCCAGCCTGAACGAGCGCAAGCTGATCGAGCGCGCCAAGGGCCTGCTGATGGCGCACCGCCAGCTCAGCGAGGAAGAAGCGCACAAGACCATGCGCCAGATCGCCATGAACCAGAACCGCCGGCTGATCGAGGTGGCCGAGGCCGTGCTGGCGATGGCCGACGTGCTGCCCGCCCGGCCCCACTGACACGCGGCCCGGTGCTGCGGTGCACAAATAGCGTGCCCGCCGGATCGGCTCGCACCAGTTTGAAGCCCACCACCCGGATGCCGCCCCACCGGCCGTCGGGTTTTTTCCTTGGAAATCAAGCGCTTCCCACGCGACCCCGGGACAACCCTGAGGCTGGCACGCTAACTGCTTTGATCCAGGCAAAGGAAAACGGGCCAATGGCGGCCTGAGTTCCAGACAGTCTTCCCAGACACGGACAACGGCGTCCATTTCCCGCCCGCTCAGCGCAGGCACGGAAATGGGCGCCGTTGTGCTTTGGGGCACCGCTTTTTTTCATCAGCAAGGAGTTGGACATGAACGCAGACATCCCCACCCCAGCCGACGGCCCCACCGCCTCGCGCCGCGAGTTCATCAAGAAGGGCAGCGCCGTCGGCACGGCCGCCCTCTTCTCCACGCTGGGCCACCACGGGGTCTGGGCCGCCGGCTCCGACGCACCTGAAAAAACCGAAGTCAAGATCGGCTTCATTCCCCTGACCGACTGCGCCAGCGTGGTCATGGCCGCCGAACTCGGCCTGGACAAGAAGCACGGCGTCAAGATCGTCCCGACCAAGGAAGCCAGCTGGGCCGGCGTGCGCGACAAGCTGGTCAACGGCGAACTGGATTTCGCCCACGTGCTCTACGGCCTGATCTACGGCCTGCAACTGGGCACCGCCGGGCCGAAGAAGGACATGGCCATCCTGATGAACCTGCAGCAGAACGGCCAGGCCATCACGCTGTCGAAGAAGCTGGCCGAAAAAGGCGCGGTGGACGGCCCAACGCTTGCCAAGCTGATGCGCCACCGAAAAGCGCGAATACACCTTCGCCCAGACCTTCCCCACCGGCACCCACGCCATGTGGCTCTACTACTGGCTGGCGGCGGCCGGCATCGACCCCTTCAAGGACGCGCGCGCCATCGTGGTGCCGCCGCCGCAGATGGTGGCGAACATGCGCGTGGGCAACATGGACGGCTTCTGCGTCGGCGAGCCCTGGAACCACCGCGCCATCATGGACGGCATCGGCATCACGGCCAACACCACGCAGGACATCTGGAAGGACCACCCCGAGAAGGTGCTGGGCACCACGGCCGAGTTCGTGCAGAAGAACCCCAACACCGCGCGCGCCGTGACGGCGGCCATCCTGGAAGCCGGCAAGTGGATCGACGCCGGCCTGCAGAACAAGAACAAGATGGCCGAGACCATCGCCCAGCGCTCCTACGTGAACACCGGCGTGGACGCGATCAACCAGCGCATCCTGGGCCGCTACCAGAACGGCCTGGGCAAGACCTGGGACGACCCCAACCACATGAAGTTCTACAACGACGGGGCGGCCAACTACCCCTACCTGAGCGACGGCATGTGGTTCCTCACCCAGCACAAGCGCTGGGGCCTGCTCAAGTCGCACCCCGATTACCTGGCCGTGGCCAGGCAGGTCAACCGCATCGACATCTACAAGGAAGCCGCGTCCGCCACCAGGACGCCGCTGCCCAAGTCCGACCTGCGCAGCGCCAGGTTCATCGACGGCGTGGTGTGGGACGGCAAGGACCCGGCCAAGTACGCCGACAGCTTCAAGATGAAGGCGGCCTGACCCGGCCCGCCGCACCCGAGGAACACCACCATGGTCAGTGCCGTTTTTCACACCCCCCTGGAGGCCGTGGCGCCCGCCGCCCCCGCGGTGGCCGCCGTGCCCCACCCCAAGCCTTCGGTGGCCGCGCCGCTCGCGCCGGCCGCCGTCGAGCCCGCCCGGCCGGCCTCGCCTTCGCCCTGGCGCGAGCGCGCCGCGGGCTTCTTCCGCGGCGTGCTGCCGCCACTGCTCGGCCTGGGCTTCCTCGTGCTGGTCTGGTCGCTGGTGGCCGGCAGCAGCGACAGCGGCATCCCCACGCCGCTGCGCAGCCTGGGCGCAGGCCGTGGGCGTGTTCTCCGACCCGTTCTACCAGGCCGGCCCGAACGACCAGGGCGTGGGCTGGAACGTGCTCATGTCGCTGCAGCGCGTGGCCGTGGGCTTCGGCCTGGCCGCGCTGGTGGGCATTCCGGCCGGCTTCGCCATCGGCCGCTTCGACTTCCTCAGCCGCATGTTCAACCCGCTCATCAGCCTGCTGCGCCCGGTCTCGCCGCTGGCCTGGCTGCCGATCGGACTGCTGGTGTTCAAGGGCGCCAACCCGGCCGCGATCTGGACCATCTTCATCTGCTCGATCTGGCCCATGATCATCAACACCGCCGTGGGCGTGCAGCGCGTGCCGCAGGACTACATGAACGTGGCGCGCGTGCTCAACCTGAGCGAGTGGAAGATCTTCACCAAGATCCTGTTCCCCGCCGTGCTGCCCTACCTGCTGACCGGCGTGCGGCTGGCGGTGGGCACGGCCTGGCTGGTGATCGTGGCCGCCGAGATGCTGACCGGCGGCGTGGGCATCGGCTTCTGGATCTGGGACGAGTGGAACAACCTCAACGTCGCCAGCATCATCATCGCCATCTTCGTGATCGGCATCGTCGGCCTGGTGCTCGAGTTCGGCCTCATCAAGCTGGCCACGCTGTTCACGTTCGAAGAGGTGAAGTCATGAGCGCCGCCCGGCCGCCCGAAGGCGATCGCACCGCAAAGCGCAGCATGGAGGTTTCCAAATGAGCGATGCGTCCAAGTACATCGAGATCCAGGGCGTCGAGCAGACCTTCAAGACCCGCAAGGGCCTCTTCCCCGCGCTGCGCCAGATCGACCTCACCGTCGCCAAGGGCGAGTTCGTCACGCTGATCGGCCACTCGGGCTGCGGCAAGTCCACGCTGCTCAACCTCATCGCCGGCCTGACCACGCCCACCAGCGGCGTGCTGCTGTGCGCCGACAAGGAGATCGCCGGCCCCGGCCCCGAGCGCGCGGTGGTGTTCCAGAACCACTCGCTGCTGCCCTGGCTGACCTGCTTCGAGAACGTGCATCTCGCGGTCGAACGCGTCTTCGGCGCCAACGAAAACAAAGCGCAGCTCAAGGCGCGCACCGAAGCCGCGCTGGCCCTGGTGGGCCTCACCGCCGCCGCGCAGAAGCGCCCCGGCGAAATCTCCGGCGGCATGAAGCAGCGCGTGGGCATCGCGCGCGCCCTGTCGATGGAACCCAAGGTGCTGCTCATGGACGAACCCTTCGGCGCGCTCGACGCGCTCACCCGCGCCAAGCTGCAGGACGAGCTGCTGGAGATCGTGGCGCGCACGCACAGCACCGTGGTGATGGTCACGCACGACGTGGACGAGGCCGTGCTGCTGAGCGACCGCATCGTGATGCTCACCAACGGCCCGGCCGCCACCATCGGCGAGGTGCTGCGCGTGG
The DNA here is from genome assembly GCF_042697355.1 of Hydrogenophaga sp. UC242_50. Classification (NCBI taxonomy): domain Bacteria; kingdom Pseudomonadati; phylum Pseudomonadota; class Betaproteobacteria; order Burkholderiales; family Comamonadaceae; genus Hydrogenophaga; species Hydrogenophaga sp. UC242_50. Next base: position 2,552,571 of record NZ_CP170553.1, on the reverse strand, counting down.
ACCTGCCGCGCCCGCGCCAGCGCGTGGCGCTGGCCGACAACCCGACCTACCAGCAATGCCGCAAGGAAGTGATCGACTTCCTCTACACCCGCCAGACCCACGTGGAGAAGCTGGCCTGACCGGCCGCCCAGGAGAACCCCATGGACATGCGCCTGCCCCCCTCGCAACGCCTGAAACTGGTCATGGTCGGCAACGGCATGGCCGGCGTGCGCACGCTCGAAGAGCTGCTCAAGATCGCGCCCGAGCTCTACGACATCACGGTGTTCGGCTCGGAGCCCCACCCCAACTACAACCGCATCCTGCTCTCGCCGGTGCTGGCGGGCGAGCAGACGCTGGACGAGATCGTGCTCAACGACTGGGCCTGGTACCAGGAGCACGGCATCACCCTGCACGCGGGCAAGACCGTGACCGAGGTGGATCGCGTCAGGCGCGTCGTGCGCGCCAGCGACGGCCAGGGCGGCGTGATCGAGGCGCCCTACGACCGCCTCATCATCGCCACCGGCTCCAACCCCTTCATGCTGCCCATCCCGGGCAAGGACCTGCAGGGCGTGCTGGCCTACCGCGACATCGCCGACACCCAGGCCATGATCGACGCGGCCACGCAGTACCAGCATGCGATCGTCATCGGCGGCGGCCTGCTCGGCCTGGAAGCGGCCAATGGCCTGATGAAGCGCGGCATGGCGGTGAGCGTGGTGCACGTCGCGCCCTGGCTCATGGAACGCCAGCTCGACGACGTGGCCGGCAAGCTGCTGCAGCAGTCGCTGGAGCAGCGCGGCATGCGCTTCCTGATCGGCGCGCAGACGCAGGAACTGGTGGACAACGAGGCTGGCCGCGTGAAGGCGATCCGCTTCAAGGACGGCACCGAGCTGCCGGCCGACCTGGTGGTGATGGCGGTGGGCATCCGCCCCAACACCGCGCTGGCGGAGTCCATGAACCTGCACGTGAACAAGGGCATCGTGGTCAGCGACACGCTGCAGACCGTGACCGACCCGCGCATCTACGCGGTGGGCGAGTGCGCGGCGCACCGCGGCATCGCCTACGGCCTGGTGGCGCCGCTGTTCGAACAGGGCAAGGTGCTGGCCACGCACCTGGCCGAATTCGGCATCGGCCGCTACATTGGCTCGCTCACCTCCACCAAGCTCAAGGTCACCGGCATCGACCTCTTCTCCGCCGGCAACTTCATGGGCGGCGAGCACACCGAAGAGATCGTGATGAGCGACCCCTCGGGCGGTGTCTACAAGAAGCTGGTGATCCAGGGCGACAAGCTGGTGGGCGCCTGCCTGTACGGCGACACGGTGGACGGCAGCTGGTACTTCAAGCTGCTGCGCGATGGCCGCAGCGTGGCCGACATCCGCGACCGCCTGATGTTCGGCGAATCCAACATCGGCGACGTGGGCCACCAGGGCCACAGCAAGGCCGCCGCCATGGCCGACAGCGACGAGGTCTGCGGCTGCAACGGCGTGACCAAGGGCAGCATCTGCAAGGCCATCAAGGACAAGGGCCTGTTCACGCTGGAGGAGGTGCGCAAGCTCACCAAGGCCAGCGCCTCCTGCGGCTCGTGCACCGGCCTGGTGGAACAGATCCTGATGTTCACCGCCGGCGGCGACTACTCCGCCACGCCCAAGCTGAAAGCCATGTGCGCCTGCACCGACCACGGCCACCAGGCCGTGCGCGACGCCATCCGCGACAGCCGGCTGCTGAGCATCGGCGCCGTGTTCGAAGGCCTGGGCTGGCGCACGCCCAACGGCTGCGCCACCTGCCGCCCGGCCGTCAACTACTACCTCATCAGCACCTGGCCCAAGGAGGCCAGGGACGACCCGCAGAGCCGCTTCATCAACGAGCGCGCGCACGCCAACATCCAGAAGGACGGCACCTACAGCGTGATCCCGCGCATGTGGGGCGGCGAGACCACGGCCGACGAGCTGCGCCGCATCGCCGACGCGGTGGACAAATACAAGATCCCCACCGTGAAGGTCACCGGCGGCCAGCGCATCGACCTGCTGGGCGTGAAGAAGGAAGACCTGGTCAACGTCTGGAAGGACATCGGCATGCCCAGCGGCCACGCCTATGCCAAGGCCCTGCGCACGGTGAAGACCTGCGTGGGCAGCGAGTGGTGCCGCATGGGCACGCAGGACAGCACGCAGATGGGCAAGGACCTGGAGCGCGCGATGTGGCGCATGTACGCGCCGCACAAGGTGAAGTTCGCGGTCAGCGGCTGCCCGCGCAACTGCGCCGAGGCCGGCATCAAGGACGTGGGCATCATCGGCGTGGACTCGGGCTGGGAGATGTACATCGCCGGCAACGGCGGCATCAAGACCGAGGTGGCCGAGTTCTTCACCAAGCTCAAGACCGCCGAGGAAGTGCTGGAGTACACCGGCGCCTTCATGCAGCTCTACCGCCTCGAAGGCTGGTACCTGGAGCGCACGGTGCACTACGTGAACCGCGTGGGCCTGGATCACGTGAAGAAGAAGATCCTCGACGACGCCGAAGGCCGCAAGGCGCTGTGGGAACAGCTGCAGTTCGCGCTCGACGGCGAGCCCGATCCGTGGTTCGAGCACCAGAAGGCGGCGGTGGACACGCGCCAGTTCATTCCCATCCAAGCGGTGGCACTGGAAGGGAGCGCGGCATGAGCAGCTGGATTCCGATCGCCCGCCTGGACGACATCCCCGTACTCGGCTCGCGCTGCGTGCAACGCGACAAGGGCCTGGACGTGGCCGTGTTCCGCAATGACCGCGACGAGGTCTTCGCCCTGCTCGACCGCTGCCCGCACAAGGGCGGCCCGCTGAGCCAGGGCATCGTCTTCGGCACCCACGTGGCCTGCCCGATGCACAACTGGACCATCGGCCTGGACAGCGGCTGCGCCAAGGAGCCGGACGAAGGCTGCACGCCGCGCTTCGCGGTGAAGGTGCAGGACGGCGTGGTGCACCTGGACGCGCACGAACTCGCGACCCAGGCGACCGATCTCACGCGGCCCGTGGCCGGCCCTCAGCGCAGGGCAACCGACCCCCACGCTCCGCCGCTGCGCGGGTCGCTGCCCCCCGAGGGGGAGCGGCCTGGCTTGGGGCGGCCCGGCGCGGCGGCCACCGTCCCCGCATGAGCCCGATCACCACCCGCTCCACCTGCCCCTACTGCGGCGTGGGCTGCGGGGTGTTGATCGAAAGCGTGGGCAGCCAGATCACCGGCGTGCGCGGCGACCCGCAGCACCCGGCGAACTTCGGCCGCCTCTGCACCAAGGGCCAGACCCTGCACCTCACCGCGTCGCCCGCGATCGCCCAGCAGACACGCCTGCTGCACCCCATGCAGCGCGCACAACGCGGCGCGCCCGCGTCGCCCCTGGCCTGGGACGCGGCGCTCGACCTCGCCGCCGAGCGCTTCGCCTCGGTGGTCGAGCGGCACGGCCCGGACGCGGTCGGCTTCTACATCAGCGGACAACTGCTCACCGAGGACTACTACGCCTTCAACAAGCTCGCCAAAGGCCTGATCGGCACCAACAACGTCGACACCAACTCGCGCCTGTGCATGAGCAGCGCGGTGGCCGGCTACAAGCTCACGCTGGGCGCCGACGCGCCGCCCACCTGCTACGACGACGTGAACCACGCGCAATGCCTTTTCATCGTCGGCAGCAACGCGGCCTTCGCGCACCCGGTGCTGTTCCGCCGCATCGAGGAAGCGCGCAAGAACAACCCGGCCATGAAGGTGATCGTGGCCGACCCGCGCCGCACCGACACCGCCGGTTTCGCCGACCTCTACCTCCCTCTGCAGCCGGGCAGCGACGTGATGCTGTTCCACGGCCTGCTGCACATCATGCTGTGGGAAGGCTGGATCGACAGCGGCTACATCGCCGCGCACACCACCGGCTTCGACGCACTCAAGGCCCTGGTGCGCGAACACACGCCCGAGCGCGTGGCCCAGGTCTGCGGCCTGCGGCGCGAAGACCTGTTCACCGCCGCCAAGTGGTTCGCGACCTCGCCCGCCACGCTCAGCCTCTACTGCCAGGGCCTGAACCAGAGCAGCAGCGGCACGGCCAAGAACGCCACCCTGATCAACCTGCACCTGGCGACGGGCCAGATCGGCCAACCCGGCGCCGGCCCGTTCTCGCTCACCGGCCAGCCCAACGCCATGGGCGGGCGCGAGGTCGGCGGCCTGGCCGAACCTGCTGAGCGCGCACCGCGACCTGGCCAACCCCGCGCACCGCGCCGAAGTGGCCGCGCTCTGGGGCCTGCCTTCGGTGCCCGAGAAGCCCGGCCTGAGCGCGGTCGAGCTGTTCGAGGCGGCCGCCGACGGCCAGGTGAAGGCGCTCTGGATCGCCTGCACCAACCCGGCCCAGTCCATGCCCGACCAGGCCACCGTGCGCCGCGCGCTGGCGCGCGCCGAATTCGTCGTGGTGCAGGAGGCCTACGCCACCGCCGCCACCTGCGAATACGCCGACCTGCTGCTGCCCGCCACCACCTGGGGCGAGAAGGACGGCACCGTCACCAACAGCGAGCGCCGCATCAGCCGCGTGCGCGCCGCCGTGCCCGCGCACGGCCAGGCGCGGCACGACTGGCGCATCGTGGTCGACGTCGCGCAGCGCCTCGAAGCCCGCTGGCGCCCCGGCCAGCCCACGCTGTTCCCCTACCCCGATGCCGAAAGCCTGTGGCTGGAGCACCGCGAATCCACGCGCGGGCGCGACCTCGACATCACCGGCCTGAGCTACGCCATGCTGCAGCAGCAGGGGCCGCAGCAATGGCCCCTCAAGGCCGGCGAATCGCAGGGCCGCCAGCGCCTTTACGAAGACGGTGTGTTCGCCACGCCCGACGGCAAGGCCCGCTTCGCCGCCCTGCCCTTCGTGCCGCTGGCCGAGCCGCGCGAGTCGCGTTACCCGTTCTCGCTCACCACCGGCCGCCTGCGCGACCAGTGGCACGGCATGACCCGCACCGGCACGTTGGGCCGCCTGTTCGGCCACGTCGCCGAACCCTCGGTGCAACTGCACCCGCAAGACATGGAACGCCGCGGCCTGAAGGACGGCGACCTGGTGCACGTGACCAGCAAGCGCGGCTCCATCCTGGTGCCCGCCATGGCGTCCGACGAGATCGGCCTGTCGCAGGCCTTCATCGCCATGCACTGGGGCGCGGAATACCTCAGCGGCCTGAGCAGCACCGGCGAGCCGCTGGCCGGCGTCAACGCGCTGACCACCTCGGCCTACTGCCCCACCTCCAAACAGCCCGAGCTCAAGCACGCGGCGGTGAAGGTGCTCAAGGCCGAACTGCCCTGGACGCTGCTGGCCTTGGGCTGGCTGCCCGACACCCAGGCACTGGAAGCGCGGGAAGGCCTGCGCGCGCTGATGGCGGAGTTTCCGTTCGCCTCGTGCGTGCCCTTCGGCCGCGAACGCACCGGCGTCCTGTTCCGCGCCGCCGCGCACGATGCACCCGAGCCCGGACTGATCGAACGCATCGAAGCCCTGCTGGGCCTGCAGACGGCCGATGCGCTGCGCTACGTGGACAAGCGCCTGGGCCAGCGCCGCACCGCGCGCCTGGTGCGCGAGGGCGACACCACCCGGCTCGAGGCCTTCGTGCTGGCCGGCGACACGCGCGCTGAGGTCTGGATCAAGCCCCTGCTGCAGGACGGGCTGCCCGCCGCCGCGTACGGCCGCCTGCTGCTGATGCCGGGCGCCAAGGCCCCCGTGGCCGTGGTGGCCAAGGGCCGGCAGGTGTGCACGTGCTTCAACGTGGGTGAAGACGCCATCCAGGCCCGGCTGGCCAGCTGTGAAGGCAGCGACGACCAGCGCCTGGCCGCCCTGCAGGCCAGCCTGCAATGCGGCACCCACTGCGGCTCCTGCGTACCCGAACTCAGGCGGCTGGTGCGCGCCAGCGCGCCCCTGGCCCAGCCCGCCTGAGCGGCCAGAACGCCCATATAACGATAAGTCATCAAACTTGCCTGACAATTCGCCGAAATTTGCAAGTCATGGCCATCAGTCAATACATCAAGGAAATCGGTCGGGGCAAGGACGGCGCCCGCTCGCTCACGCGCGAGCAGGCCACCGACCTGCTCGGCCAGGTGCTGGACGGCACCGTGACCGACCTGGAGGTTGGCGGCTTCTGCCTGGCCATGCGCATCAAGGGCGAAACGCCCGACGAGATGGCCGGCTTCCTCGATGCCACCCACGCGCGCCTGCGCCGCCTGCCCGACAACGGCCTGGCCACCGTCGTGCTGCCCAGCTACAACGGCGCGCGCAAGCTGCCGGTGCTCACCCCGCTGCTGGCCCTGCTGCTGGCGCGCCGGGGCGCGGCGGTGCTGGTGCATGGCACCGCCACCGAGAACCAGCGCGTGTTCGCCTCCCAGGTGTTCGAAACACTCGGCGTGCCTTCGGCCAGCGCGGTGCCCACGCTCGGCGCGGGCGAGGTCGCCTTCGTGCCCACCGAGGTGCTCAGCCCCGGCCTCAAGCGCCTGCTGGACGTGCGCCGCGCGGTCGGCCTGCGCAACCCCGCGCACAGCCTGGTGAAACTCATGAACCCGTGCGAAGGCAAGGCCTTCATCGTCGGCAGCTACACCCACCCCGAATACGCGACCTCCATGGCCGCCACCTGGGCGCTCACCGGCGCTCATGCGCTGCTGCTGCGCGGCACCGAAGGCGAACCCGTGGCCGACGCACGCCGCACGCCGCGCATGGAAGTGTTCCGCGACGGCGAGCGCACCGAGGTGCAAGCCCTGCAGGACGGGCCGCTGGCCAGGCTGCCGTCGCTGCCCGCGGTGGACGCCTCGCACACCGCCGCTTACATCCGCGCCGTGCTCGATGGCACGGAGCCCATCCCCACACCGATTGCCCTGCAGGTGGAACACATCTTGCGAGAGGTCGTGCAACATGAAACCGCAACCCATGCCCTCGCCGTCTGAGTTCCTGCCCGGTACCGTGGCCCTGGTGGGCGCCGGCCCCGGCGACCCCGAACTGCTCACGCTCAAGGCCGTCAAGGCCATCAGCGCGGCCACCGTGCTGCTGGTCGACGACCTCGTGAGCGACGGCGTGCTCGCCCACGCGTCGCCGCGCGCGCGCGATCGTGCACGTGGGCAAACGCGGCGGCTGCAAAAGCACGCCGCAGGCCTTCATCGAGAAGCTCATGGTGATGGCGGCCCAGGAAGGCGAAATGGTGGTGCGGCTCAAGGGCGGCGACCCCTTCATCTTCGGCCGGGGCGGCGAAGAGGTGGAGCACCTGCGCGCCGCCGGCATCGAGGTGCAGGTGGTCAATGGCATCACGGCCGGACTGGCCGGTCTCACCTCGCTGGGCGTGCCGCTCACCCACCGCGAACACGCGCACGGCGTGGTCTTCGTCACCGGCCACGCCAAGCCGGGTGACGCCGGCACCGACTGGCAGACCCTGGCCGCCACCGCGCGCGACGCCAAGCTCACGCTCGTGATCTACATGGGCGTGTCCAGCGCCGCGCAGATCGAGCAGGACCTGCTCACCGGCCTGCCGGCCGACACGCCCCTGGCCGTGATCCAGCACGCCACGCTGCCCCAACAACGGCACGCGCTCACCACACTGGGGCAATTGAGCGCCACCATCGAGCGCGAAGGCCTGGGCAGCCCGGCCGTGATCGTGGTCGGTGACGTGGTCCGCGGCATCGCGGCCGTGCAGGCGCCCGAGGCGGTCGCGCGCGCCGCCTGAACGCCGCCCGGGCCACCATGGCCCGGCGATTGCTTGATGTCAGCCCCATGACATCCCTCGCCCCCACCCGACCCGTTCGCCGCGACACGCCCGCCCACATCGCGGGCCTCTCGCTGGTCAACCTCGCCGCGCGCCAGCGCATGCTCTCGCAACGCATGATCCTGCAGACCGTGCTCGCCGCCAACGGCGAGGCCGGGCGACTGCAGGCCGCGCAGCGCAGCCTGCAGATGTTCAGCGAAAGCCAGCAACACCTGCTGGGCACGGTGGGCCAGCTCGAGGCACAGGGCGCCCGCAAGATCCAGGAGACCTACCACGGCACGCGCGGGGTCGGGCCGGTGGTACAGGCCTTCATGCAGCTCATGCACAGCGCGCTCGAACAGATCGAGGCCTACAGCCCGCGCGTGCCCACCACCCTGGCCGAGCTGGTGGACCACACCGACCGCATCCTCGACGCCCTCAACACCGCGACCACCGCCTTCGACGAGGTCGCCAAGGCGCGCGCCGACGCGATGATGAAGGAGCTCACCGGCATAGTCGGCGACATCCAGAGCGTTGCGCAAGGAGGCCAAGGTGGTGAGCTTCAACGCGCAGGTGGTGGCCGCGCGGGCCGGGCAACACGGCCGCGAGTTCGCCGTGGTGGCGAACGTGCTCTCGGACATCACGGGCGAGATCGACGGTCTCACGCGCAAGGCCGCGATCCTCGCCGAAAGAAGTCAGCACGCAGGCTGAAGGCGCGCTGCGCCTACACTGCCCGCCATGCAAGATTTCGACGCCATCGTCATCGGCGCGGGCGCGGCCGGCCTTTTTTGCGCCGGCATCGCCGGCCAGCGGGGCCAGCGCGTGCTGGTGCTCGACCACAGCGACAAGGTCGCGGAGAAGATCCGCATCTCCGGCGGCGGGCGCGCCAACTTCACCAACCGCGAACTCGACCCGCAGGCGCCGCACAAGCACTTCCTGAGCGCCAACCCGCATTTCTGCCGCTCGGCGCTCTCGCGCTACACGCCGGCCGACTTCATCGGCCTGGTACAGCGCCATGGCATCGCCTTCCACGAAAAGCACAAAGGCCAGCTGTTCTGCGACCACTCGGCCGACGACCTGATCCAGATGCTGCTGCGCGAATGCGACGCGGGCGGCGTGCAGCGCTGGCAGCCCTGCGGCGTGAAGGCCGTGCGCCAGGGCGGTGACGGCGTGTACGAGCTCGACACCGACCGGGGCCCGGTGCGCGGCCGCGCGGTGGTGGTCGCCACCGGCGGCCTGTCCATCCCCAAGATCGGTGCGAGCGACTTCGGCTACCGCATCGCCAGCCAGTTCGGCCTGCGCCTGGTGGCGCAGCGCCCGGGCCTGGTGCCGCTCACCTTCGACGGCGATGGCTGGGCGCCCTACGCTGGCCTGGCCGGGCTCGCGTTGCCGGTGCGCATCGAGACCGGCGAGAAAAAGGGCCGCATGGCTTTCCTGGAAGACCTGCTGTTCACCCACCGTGGCCTGTCCGGCCCGGCCGTGCTGCAGATTTCCAGCTACTGGCAGGAAGGCACGCCGATCCGCCTGAACCTGGCCCCCGAGACCGAACTGCCCGCCGCCCTGGCGCGCGCCAAGGCCAGCTCGCGCAAGCTGCTGGGCAACGAACTCGCCAGCCTGGTGCCCAGCCGCCTGGCCGAGGCCTGGGTGCAGCAGGACGCCGACTGGCAGCGCCCGGTGGCCGAAGCCTCGGACAAGGCCCTGGCCCGGCTGGCCGAGCGCCTCTCGCGCTGGGAACTCACCCCCACCGGCACCGAGGGCTACCGCAAGGCCGAGGTCACGCTGGGCGGTGTGGACACCCGCGACCTTTCGTCCCAGACCCTGGAATCGAAGCAGCCGGGCCTGTATTTCATCGGGGAGGTGGTGGACGTGACCGGCTGGCTGGGCGGCTACAACTTCCAATGGGCCTGGGCCAGCGCCCACGCCTGTGCACAGGCGCTGTGACCCCCACGCTGCGCCACTGCGGTAGCCAACCCCATGAAAATGGCTATAATCCAGGGCTTTGCTGGCAAATCCCCGTCGGCCAATACTAGTTAATGACGGGACATTTTGCGGAAACGACGCCCGGGCCCGATCTTCCCGTTCATCCTCTTTCCGCGCATTCTGGACATCCTTCGCCAATGACGACCATCCGTGTAAAAGACAACGAGCCCTTTGACGTCGCCCTGCGCCGTTTCAAGCGCACCATCGAAAAGCTCGGCCTGCTGACCGATCTGCGCGCCCGCGAGTTCTACGAAAAGCCGACCGCCGAGCGCAAGCGCAAGAAGGCCGCCGCCGTCAAGCGCCACTACAAGCGTGTGCGCTCGATGCAGCTGCCCAAGAAGCTGTACTGAGCACGAGCCACCGGGCCCTGCCGCCCGGTCGCGAACAAGCCCGCTGGAGGACGCTCAGGCGGGCTTTTTTGTTTCCGATTCCTCTCTCGACCACCCCAGGAGCCTCCATGAGCCTGAAAGACCAGATCACCGAAGACATGAAAGCCGCCATGCGCGCCAAGGACAGCGAGCGCCTGGGCACCATCCGCCTGCTCACCGCCGCGATGAAGCAGAAGGAAGTGGACGAGCGCGTGGAGCTGGACGACGCCATGGTCATCGCCATCGTGGACAAGCTGGTCAAGCAGCGCAAGGACAGCATCGAGGCCTTCACCAAGGCCGCGCGCCAGGACCTGGTGGACAAGGAAGCCGCCGAAATGGCCGTGCTGCAGGGCTACCTGCCCGCGCGCCTGTCGGCCGACGAAGTGGCCGCCGAAGTCAAGGCCATCGTGGCCGAACTCGGCGCCAAGGGCCCGGGCGACATGGGCAAGGTCATGGGCGCGGTGAAATCGCGCCTGGCCGGCAAGGCCGACATGGGCCAGGTGTCTGCCGCCGTGAAGGCCGCGCTGTCCAACTGAGCAGCCCATCCAGAATGCCGTGGAACTGGCTTTGCCAGGCCACAGGCATTGCCCCCTTGAGGGGGTGACGCGCCGCAGGCGCGGCGCGGGGGTGGGTCAGGTCAGCTCCCTGCCACCTTCATCCGGTTGATCAGGATCGAACCGGTCGTTTTCGCACCGTAGTTGTAGGCATCGGCCCCGATGGCCTCGATGCCCAGCAGCATGTCCTTAAGGTTGCCGGCGATGGTGATCTCGTGCACCGGGTAGGCGATCTCGCCGTTTTCCACCCAGTAGCCCGAGGCGCCGCGCGAGTAGTCGCCGGTCACGTAGTTCACGCCCTGGCCCATGAGCTCGGTGACGAACAGGCCGCGCCCGAGTTTCTTCAGCATGGCGCGCAGGTCGTCGCCCGGCTGCGTGAGCCGGCTGGTGAGCGTGAGGTTGTGCGAGCCGCCGGCGTTGCCGGTGGTGCGCATGCCCAGCTTGCGCGCCGAGTAGGTGGAGAGGAAATAGCCCTGCACCCGCCCACCCGAGAGCACCTTGCGCTTGGCCGTGCGCACGCCTTCGTCGTCGAACGGCGCGCTGCCCTTGCCATTGCGCACGTGCGGGTCTTCCAGGATGTCCAGGTGCTTGGCCGTCACGCGCTTGCCCAGGCTGTCGTGCAGGAAGGTGGTGTTGCGGTACAGCGCGCCGCCGCTGGTGGCCTGCACGTAGCTGCCCAGCAGACCGGCCGCCAGGGGCGACTCGAACAGCACCGGGCATTCGGTGGTGGCGATCTTGCGGCCGTTGAGGCGCGCCAGCGTGCGCTCGGCGGCGTAGCGGCCCACCGCCTCGGGCGTGGCCAGCTCGCCGGGCGAGCGCATGGAGCTGTACCAGTAGTCGCGCTGCATGTTCGCGCCCTTGCCCGCGATCGGCGCCACCGACAGGCTGTGGCGCGAACTGGCGTAGCCCCCGCTGAAGATGCCGGGCTTGCCACGCTCGCCGCCGCGCAGGTGCGCGGTGAAGAAGTGCGACTGCTGGGCCGACACGCCGGCCCCTTCGCTGTTGTTGATCTTCCTGCTGGTGGCGAAAGCGGCCGCCTCACAGGCCAGGGCGATGCGCGCGGCCTCTTCCGAATCGAGCGACCAGGGGTGGAACAGGTCCAGGTCGGGGTAGCTGTCGGCCACGTCCTGGGCGTCGGGCAGGCCGGCCACCGGGTCTTCGGCGGTGAAGCGGGCGATGTCGTAGGCGGCCTGCACCGTCTGGCGCACGGCGGCGGCGGAGAAATCGGAGGTGGAGGCATTGCCGCGCTTCTGTCCCAGGTAGACCGTGACACCCAGCGACTTGTCGCGGTTGCGCTCCACGTTCTCCAGCTCGCCCTTGCGCACCGAAACGCTCAGGCCGGCGCCCTCGGACACCTCGGCCGCCGCGTCCACAGCACCGAGCTGTTTCGCGTGGCCCAGGGCCAGATCGACCAGTTCCTCGAACTGGCTGCGGGCGTACTGGAAACCGGAAAGGGGGGAACGGGGGGCTGCCGCAGGGGCTTGGGAGGGGTTTTTCATGTCGACGGCTATGATACTTGCCGCCCCTTCCGGCCGCTGCCATTCGCGCAGAAGGCCTATTCAACGATCCACATGTCCCGCAAACCCACCAAAGGCTATTTCGTTCGTGGCCAGTTCGTCGCCCTGGGCAGCGAGCTGGACCTGGAGCTCAAGCGCGAGCTCAAGGGCGACGCCGAAATGAGCAAGACCGACCTGAAACGGGAGAGCGACCGCCTCCAGGCGCTCGGCGAGAACCTGCTCACCCTGCGCGCCGACCTGACGCAGAAGCTCGACCTGCCGGAAAAACTGCTGGACGCGGTGGCCGAGGCCAAGCGCATCACCAACTTCGAAGGCCGCCGCCGCCAGATGCAGTTCATCGGCAAGCTGATGCGTGCGCTGGACGAAGACACCATCGCCGCGGTGGAAGCCGCGCTCGACGAGCAGAACAAGGGCTCGGCCAAGGGCACGCTCTCGCTGCACCTGGCCGAACAATGGCGCGACCGCCTGATCGCCGACGACGACGCGCTCACCCAGTGGCTGCAGCTCGACGCGGGCGCCGACGTGCAGCACCTGCGCGCGCTGATCCGCCAGGCGCGCAAGGACGCCCAGGCCACGCAGGCACAGGAGCGCCCGGGCGAGGCCGTGCGCCACGGCAAGGCCTACCGGGAGATCTTCCAGATCGTCAAGGCCACGCTGAACCAGGGCGAGGACGACGACGGCGCCCCCACCGACGAACCAGACCAGCCATGAGCGAGACCACCACGCCCTCCTCCGCCGACCCGGTGCGCATCGGCATCGTGTCCATCAGCGACCGCGCCAGCACCGGCGTGTACGAAGACAAGGGCCTGCCCGCGCTGCAGGACTGGCTCACGCGCGCGCTCAGGAACCCGATCACCTTCGAACCGCGCCTCATCCCCGACGAGCAGGCGCGCATCAGCGCCACGCTGATCGAACTGGTGCACGCCGGCTGCTCGCTGGTGCTCACCACCGGTGGCACCGGCCCGGCGCTGCGCGACGTGACGCCCGAGGCCACGCTGGCCGTGGCGCACAAGGAAATGCCGGGTTTTGGCGAGCAGATGCGCCAGATCAGCCTGGCCTTCGTGCCCACCGCCATCCTCTCGCGCCAGGTGGCGGTGATCCGCAGCCAGAGCCTCATCATCAACCTGCCCGGCCAGCCCAAGGCCATTGCCGAGACGCTCGAAGGTCTGAAAAACGCCGACGGCACGCAGCGCATCAACGGCATCTTCGCCGCCGTGCCCTACTGCATCGACCTGATCGGCGGCCCCTATCTTGAAACGCACGACGACGTCTGCAAGGCCTTCCGCCCGAAGTCCGCCGTGCGCCCCGCCCGCTAACCCATTCCAGCGACCCGCCATGAAGATCACCAAAGACACCATCGTCACCCTCACCTTCCGCGCCGTCGACGCCAAGGGCAAAGTGCTCGAAGACGGCAAGGAGCCGCGCGCCTACCTGCACGGCGGTTACGGCAACACGCTGCCGGGCGTCGAGATGGCCCTGGAAGGCCAGGAGAAGGGCTTCAAGACCACCGTGAAGCTGCTGCCGGCCCTGGCCTTCGGCGAGCGCGACGAAAGCCTGGTGACCTCCATCCCGAAGAAGGATTTCCCGCCCGGCGTGAAGGTGGGCGGCCAGCTCGAAGGCAGCGATGCGGATGGCAACCGCCAGATCTTCACCGTCACCAAGATCAAGGGCGACACGGTGATGCTCGACGGCAACCACCCGCTGGCCGGCCAGGACCTGACGTTCACGCTGAACGTGATCGACGTGAAGGCCGCATCAGCCGAAGAGATCGCCCATCGCCACGCGCATGGCGCGCACGGCCACCATCACTGAGCGAGGCTTCGCCGCGCACCACCACGCGTGACGCGCAGCGCCGGGTGGCCGGTGCAGCGAAGTGAAGGAGGAGGCGGCCGAAGGCCGCCGGGGGACATGAGCGGAGCCGGCCACCCGGCGCTGCGCGTCACTTCCCGACCAGCTGATTGAGCTTTTCGGCCTCGAAGCATTCCTCGCGCGCCGCGTCCTGCGGCACGCAATCGCGCTTCTTCGTCTCGGCCAGGGTCTCGATGGCCTGCCAGAGCAGCGCGATCTGGTGCTCCTGCCCGGCGGCGTTGTCGATCAGGCCGCGCATGGCCTGCGACAAGGGATCGTCGTCCTGCGTGATGCCGTAGGCCTGGAACTTCTGGCCCTGCTCGGTCACATCGGCGCTCTCGCCGGTCTTGCTCGGGATGATGCGGGCCGGAATGCCCACCGCCGTCGCCCCTGCGGGCACCGGCTTGATCACCACCGCGTTGCTGCCGATCTTGGCGCCGTCGCCGACGACAAAACCGCCCAGCACTTTGGCGCCCGCGCTCACCACCACGTCGCGGCCCAGCGTCGGGTGGCGCTTGGTGCCTTTGTAGAGCGAGGTACCGCCCAGCGTCACGCCCTGGTAGATCGTGCAGCCGTCACCGATCTCGGCGGTCTCGCCCACCACCACGCCCATGGCGTGATCGAAAAACACGCGTTCGCCCAGCTTGGCGCCCGGGTGGATCTCGATGCCCGTGAACCAGCGCGAAATGTGCGAGATGAAGCGACCCAGCCACTTGAAGCCGTGGTTCCAGCACCAGTGCGCCGGGCGGTGCAGCCAGACGGCGTGCAGCCCGGGGTAGCAGGTGATCACCTCCCAGGTGCTGCGCGCGGCCGGGTCGCGGTCAAGCACGCACTGGATGTCGGAGCGGATGCGGTCGAACATAAGCCGGCAGTCTATCGCTTCGCCTTCTCGGCGGCTTGCAGCATGGCCTTGGCGACACCTCGAAGAATGTGGATTTCCTCGTCGCTGGGCGCGGCCCGGTTGAAAAGCTGGTTCAGGCGCGGCATGAGCTTCTTGGGCGCCTCGGGGTCGAGAAAGTCCACCGCCACCAAGGCGCGCTCCAGGTGGTCGAGCATGCCGCCCAGGGCCTGGGCATCGGCCTGCGGCCGCTCGGCCACCACCGGTGGCGCCCCGAAGCCGCCGAGCGCCTGGCGCCAGTCGTAGGCGATCAGCTGCACCGCCGCGGCGAGGTTGAGCGAGCCGAAGGTCGGCGCGGTGGGGATGCTCAGCGCCACATGGCAGCGGTACACGTCTTCGTTGCGCATGCCGAAACGCTCGGACCCGAACAGGAAGGCCACCCCTGACGGCGGATCGCCCGCGCCCAGCAGCCCCGTGAAGTGCTCGCGCGGCGCGCGCGTGGGCGGGCCGAAGTCGCGCGGGGTCATGGCGGTGGCGCAGAGGTGGCTCATGCCTTCCAGCGCCTCGTCCAGCGTGTCCACGATGCGCGCCTGGGCCAGCACGTCGTTGGCCCCGCTGGCGCGCTGGATGGTTTCCTCGCGCCGCAGCACGTTGGCCCAGCGCGGCTGCACCAGCACCAGGTCGTCGAAACCCATGACTTTCATGGCGCGGGCGACACCGCCCACATTGCCGGCGTGGCTGGTCTGGATCAGGACAAAACGGGTGCGCATGCGAAAAAGGGCGGGGACGGTAAAATCCCGGGTATTGTCGCCGCCCGCATCGCCGGGCTTCGTCACCCGCTCTTCCACCACTGCCGCGCCCTCCCCTGCGGAGCGCGCCGAGGTTCACAATTCATGTCGTCCACACTCCACCCCATGCTCAACGTGGCCATCAAGGCCGCACGCACCGCTGGCACCCTCATCAACCGCGCCGCGCTGGACGTGGAGTCGGTCCGGGTCTCGGTCAAACAGACCAACGATTTCGTGACCGAGGTCGACCAGGCCGCCGAGGCCGCGATCATCGACACCCTGCTCACCGCCTACCCCGACCACGCCATCTGGGCCGAGGAGTCGGGCAAGCGCCCGGGCAAACATGGCGGTGCAGACCATGTCTGGATCATCGACCCGCTGGACGGCACCACCAACTTCATCCACGGCTTCCCGGTCTACTGCGTGAGCATCGCGCTCATGGTGGGCAACCGGCTGGAGCAGGCCGTCGTCTACGACCCCTCGCGCAACGACCTCTTTCTGCGCCACGCGCGGGCGCGGCGCCTACCTGAACGACCGCCGCATCCGCGCTGCGCAAGCGCACCACGCTGCGCGACTGCCTGATTTCCACCGGCTTCCCGTTCCGCCCGGGCGACGCCTTCCAGACCTACCTGCAGATGTTCGGCGACGTGATGCCGCGCGTGGCCGGCGTGCGCCGCCCCGGCTCGGCCGCGCTCGACCTGGCCTATGTGGCCGCGGGCTTCACCGACGGCTTCTTCGAAATGGGCCTCTCCCCCTGGGACGTGGCCGCGGGCGCCTTGCTGGTCACCGAAGCCGGCGGTCTGGTGGGCAACTTCACCGGTGAGTCCGACTTCCTCGAACAGAAGGAATGCCTGGCCGCCAACCCCAAGATCTACGGCCAGCTGGTCGGCCTGACCGGCAAGTACAGCAAGTTCGCCAGCGCGGGCGACAAGGCGGCGGTGCGCCAGGCGCGCAAGACGGCCGCCCAGGCGCCCGACAGCGCCGCTGACGCGGCCCCGGCCGCCACCCCCGCCCCCGACGCCGCGAACTGAGCCGCGCCGCGCGAGGGCGTCAGCCCAGCGGCAGGCGCAGCCAGAAGGTCGCGCCCTCTCCGGGCGCGGATTCGGCCCAGACGCGCCCGCCATGGCGCTCGACGATGCGCGCCACGATCGCGCAGCCCCACCCCCATGCCGGGCACGTTGCTGCCCGCGTGCAGGCGCTGGAACAGGCCGAACAGCTTCTCGGCGTGCGCCATGTCGAAGCCCATGCCGTTGTCCCGCACGAAATACGCGCGCTGACCCGAATCGAAACCCACCGCCAGTTCGGGTTGCGCCAGGTGGCGCGAGTACTTGAGCCCGTTGTCGATCAGGTTGGACAACACCTGGCGCAGCAAGGTGGCATCGCCCATCGCCTGCGGCATGGCCTGGATGTCGATGCGCGCGTGGTTGGTCTGCGGCGAGAGCGTTTCCACCACCGACTGCGCCAGCGCGGCCATGTCCACCGGCACGGGTTCGAGGTCCACGCGGACCACGCGCAACAGCTCGAGCATGTCGGTGATCATCTGGCCCATGTTGCGCGACGAGCGCGCGATGCGCTCGAACATGTCGCGCCCGGTCGGGCTCAGGCGGTCGGCCTCGTCCTCCAGCACGATGGACGCAAAACCGTTGACCGAACGCAGCGGCGCGCGCAGGTCGTGCGCGATCGAGTACGAGATGGCCTCCATGTCGCGCATGGAGCGCTCCAACTCGGCCGTGCGCGCGCCCACCCGCTGCTCCAGGCTGGCGTTGAGCGCCTTCACCTGCTCCTGCGCGGCCACGCGCTCGGTGATGTCCAGGTGCGTGCCCGACATGAACGTGGCGCGGTCCTGCGCATCGCGCTTGTGCACCCGGCCGCGCGTGTTGACCCAGATCCAGTGGCCCGCCTTGTGGCGCATGCGGATGTCGCACTCGTAGTACGGCAGGATGCCCGCGATGTGCTGGTCGCGGATCTGGTCGGCCCGCTTCAGGTCGTCGGGATGCACCAGCGCCTCCCAGGTCTCGGCGCGCATGGGCTGCAGCTCGCGCAGGGTGTAGCCCAGCATCTCGGCCCAGCGTTCGTTGACCGTGAGCACGTTGTCGGCGATGTTGTTTTCCCAGATGCCCGGCCGCGTGGCCTCCAGCACCCAGGCCAGGCGCTGGCGCTGCTCGCGCAGCGCCTCCTGGGCCTGCATGTAGGAACTCACGTCGGTGAAGGTGCGCACCATGCCCCCGTCGGGCAGCATCCGGGAGCGCATCTCCAGCGTGCGGCCATCGCGCGTCTTGCGCCAGTACTTCTCGGGCGGTGGCACCGGCGGTCCGTGCATGAGGTGGGCGTGGGCGATCGGGTCCACCCAGGACAGCCCGGGCCCGAAGTCGCCGCGCTCGGTCTGGAAGCGCCGCACCTGTTCCAGCGTGGGTTGCCCCTGCAACAAGGCTTCGGGCAGGTCCAGCATGTCGAGCAGGCGGTGGTTGTAGGCCGTGATACGGTGGTCCGCGTCCACCCGGCACAGGCCCTGCTCGATGCTCTCCAGCGTGGCCCGCAGGTCCAGGCTCTTCTCGGTCAGCAGCTCGCTGGTGATCTCCAGCTGCTCGCGCGTGCGGCGCCGCTCGATGTGGCCGCGCCAGGCCAGCACCAGCTGGCGCACCGCGCCCAGCAAGGGCTGCAGGAACTCGATGTCGTCTTCGCTGTAGCCCCCGGGCTGGTTGGCCAGGCCCACCATGGCCACGAGCCGGTCGCCCACGGCCAATGGCACGCACAGAAAGGCGTCCATGGGCGGATGACCGCCCGGCAGCCCCCCGGCGTGCGGGTGGCTGGCCGGCTGGTTGGCGATCAGGGGCTCGCCGGTGAGCATGGCGCGCCCGAACAGGGTGTCGAGGTTGCGGAACGCCATGCCCGCCTCGGCCTGGCTGGCGTACATCAGGCGGGACGCCTCGTCCCAGGCGATGTTGGTGATGGCACTGGTGCGCAGGTAGGGCGCGCCGGTGTCGCTGTAGAGCACCTCGCCCACGAAGCCGTAGGCGCTGCCGGTCACCGAGAGGAAGGCCTGCAGCAGCCCCTCGAAGGCCTTGCGCTTGTCCTCGGCCTCGATGAAGACCGACTGGGCCAGGCGCACCGCCTCGAGCATGCGGTGCTGCCGCTCCAGCTTCTGCGTCGCGCAGCCTCGCCTCGGTCACGTCGGTGGAGAACCCGTGCCAGACCACCGAGCCGTCGGTCTCGCGCTGGGGCATGGCCTCCACGTGGTGCCAGCGGGTGCCGGCCTTGGGCAGGCACACGCGGTAGGTCTGGCGCCAGGGCGCCAGATGCCGGGCCGAGGTCGGCGCAGCGAGGCGATCATTTCCGCGCGGTCATCGGGATGCACCCGCCGGAACAGCACGTCCGCATCCTCCTCCAGCTCGGCCGGCTCGATCTCGAGCATGCTGCGGACCACGTCGTTCACATACGAGATCACGCTCTTGCCATCGGCCCGCAGGCGCGCCTGGTACATCATGCCGGGCACCCGGGCCGCGATGTTCTGCAGCAGCTTGAGCTGTTCGGTCAGGCGCTCGCTGGCCTCGCGCTCGGCCGTGATGTCCTGCACCACGCCGAAATCGGTCTGCGGGTTGCCGGCCACGCTGGTCTGGCCGATGCGGGTGCGGAACCAGCGCTGCTGGCCATCGGGCAGCCGCCAGCGGAACTCGACCTGGCGCCCGTCCATCGCCTCGCGCGCGGCCTGCCAGGCGGGCCGGTCGTCCGGGTGGATGCCCGCGCGGCCGTCGCCGCGCGCGATCAGGTCGCGCGGCTCCAGGCCGGCGATCTCGAACAGCCCCAGCGACCACACCACGCTGTCGGAATGCTGGGCGTTGGTCCAGTGGCCCACGCGCGCCAGCTTCTCGATCGCGGCATGCAGCTCCACCTGCTGCTGCAGCCCGAGGTTCGCCTCGCGCAGGGCCGCCTCGGTCTGCAGCCGGGCTTCCGTCGCCTCGAACTCGCGGGTGGCTTCGGTGATGTAGACCAGCGCCAGGGGCTCGGGCAGCGTGTCCATCACCGTGGTGTGCAGGCGGACCCGGTGCATCACGCCGTCGCGCAGGCGCAGGTGCTGCACCGTGTCGGGCGACGGCAGCTGGTTCACGAAGCGCGCGCGTTCGTCGGCGCTGGGCCAGTGCCCGAGCTCCACGGTCGTGCGGCCGATCACGTCCTCGCGGCGCTGGCCGGTGAGCGCCAGCCAGGCGTCATTGACCGCCAGCAGGCGCCCATCGCTCAGGCGCGAGACGATGGCGGCCAGCGGCGAGGCCAGGAACAAGGCCTCGAAAGGCAAACCCGCCTCCTGCTGCGGGGAAACGCTGCGCACCCGATGGTGGACGGGGGTTCGGGAACAGCTTCGGCCATGCGCGCTCGTGAAAGGGTGGGAGGACGGAAACAGGCTCAAATTGTGCCGGACTGTGTGGCTTGCGGTGCGTGAAATTGGCCTGCTAAAGTGGCTTGCTGTTCACCACCACGTGCCCTGGAGACCATGAAACCCACCTCGCTGCGCCAGCAACTCACGCGCGCGGCCATGCTCACCACCTTGCTGGCGATCCTGCTGAGCGCCGGCGCCTTGCTGACCTACGAGCTGATGGTGTACCGCCGCGTCGGCATCGCCGACATGCGCACCCAGGCCGATCTGATCGCGCGCTCCACCGCCCCGGCGCTGGCATCGAGCGACGCCCAGGCGGCCTGGGAAAACCTCTATCTGCTGCGCCAGCAACCCCAGATCCGCGCCGCCGCCGTGTACGGCCGCGACGGCGCGCTCATCGCCTCGCACACCACCACCGCGAAAAACGAACTGCGCGCCCGCATTCCGCTGACATCGGAGGCCTGGGGCCCGCGCTTCAGCGGCTCGTCGCTGGAGATGGTCCGCCCCATCGAGCACAACGGCGCGCGCATCGGCATGCTCTACCTCAAGGCCGAACACGGCGTGTGGCAGCGTTTCGTGGACTTCGCGCTGATCGTGCTGGCCGTCAGCGCGGTGAGCCTGGTCGCGGCCTACTACCTGTTCGTGGTCCTGCAGCGCCGCATCACCGCGCCGCTGGAGAAGATGACGTCGGTGGCGCGCGACGTGATCGGCAGCCACAACTGGTCTCTGCGGGCACCGGCCACCGACTACAAGGACCTGGACGTGCTGGTCGACGCCTTCAACCGCATGCTCTCCGAGTGCGAGATCCGCACCACCGAGCTCGAACGCGAGATGGTGACGCGCCAGGGCGTCGAACGCGAACTGCGCCAGGCCGACCGCCAGAAGGACACCTTCCTGCGCAGCCCCTCGCCCACGAATTGCGCAACCCCCTCTCGCCCATGACGAGCGCGGTGGCCCTGCTGCAGATGCCGCAGGTGTCGCCGCAGGCACGGGAGAAGGCGCTGGCGGTGCTCGAGCGCCAGCTGCAGCACATCGTGCGCCTGGTCAACGACCTGCTGGACGCCTCCCGGGTGCGCACCGGCAAGCTGTCGCTCGACACGGCGCCGGTGAACATCGGCGAGCTGCTGCACACCGCCACCGAAGGCGCGCAGGCGCTGGCGCAACAGCATGGCCTGCAGCTCACGCTGCACCTGCCCGATGCGGCGCTGTATGTGAACGGCGACGCGGTGCGGCTGACGCAGGTGTTCTCCAACCTGCTGAACAACGCCTGCCGCTACACCCCGCACGGCGGGCGCGTGGACCTCTCGCTCACCTCGACGCCATCCTCGGTCGAGGTGACGGTGGTGGACACCGGCATCGGCGTGGAGCCCGCCATGCAGGAACGCATCTTCGACCTGTTCGAACAGGCGGACCAGTCCATGCAGCGCGGCAGCGCCGGGCTGGGCGTGGGGCTGACGCTCTCGCGCCAGATCATCGAGCTGCACGACGGTTCGCTGTCCATGCACAGCGAGGGCCTGCACCGCGGCTCGTGCTTCACGGTGCGGCTGCCCCGCCTGCATCGAGAGCCACCGCGCGACGAGCCCCCCACCGTGGCGCCGTCCCACGCCCAGCCCTCGCGCCCGCTGCGCCTCCTGATCGCGGACGACAACGTCGATCTGACGGTGAGCCTGTCGGCCGTGCTGTCCTCACATGGGCACTTGGTCGAGGTCGTGCACGATGGCGAAGCGGCGGTTCGCGCGGCGCGCGCGCAGGTGCCGGACGTGGCGCTGCTCGACATCGGCATGCCCGGCCTCGACGGCCACCAGGTGGCGCGGGCGCTGCGCGCCGATGCCACCACGCAGGGCATCCGCCTCGTGGCCATCACCGGCTGGGGCCGCGACGCCGACCGCGAGGCCGCGCGCCTGGCCGGCTTCGATCAGCACCTGCTCAAACCGGTGAACCCCGAACAGCTGCTGCGGCTGCTGAGCGAGCCGCCAGAAGCGCCCCGCGCCCCGCCGGCCTGAGCCTCAGGCCGAGACGGCCAGGCCGTCATGGCGCTTGCGCCGGCCCACGGCCTCGATGCGCAGCATCTGACGGTACTTGGTGACGGTGCGCCGCGCCACCGTCAGGCCCTGCCGGGCGAGCTGGCGCGTGATCTCGGCGTCCGACAGCGGCCGATCGGTCGACTCCGCTTCGATGATGTCCTGGATCAAACCCCGGATCGCGGTGCCCGAGCAGGCCTTGCCATTGGCGCTCACCATCGCGCGCGAGAAGAAGTGCTTGAGCTCGTACACGCCGGTGGGCGTGGCGATGTACTTGTTGTTGGTGACGCGCGAAACCGTGGATTCGTGGATGCCGACCTCGTCGGCGATCTCGCGCAGGCCCAGCGGCTTCATCGCCATGCTGCCGTATTCGAAGAAGTGGCGCTGGCGCCGCACGATGGCCTGCGACACGTCGAGGATGGTCGAGAAGCGCTGCTCGACGTTGCGCAGCGTCCAGCGCGCCTCCTGCAGGTGCGCGCCCATCTCGGCGTTCTCGGCGCAGCGGTGGCGCTGGAACAGCTGGGCGTACACCTCGTTGATGCGCACCTTGGGCACGACCGCGGCGTTGAGCCGCACGTTCCACGCGCCCCGGTCCTTCTTCACGATCACGTCGGGCACGATGTAGTTCACCCGGGAAGAACTCAGGCGCCAGCCCGGTCGCGGGTCGAGGTGGCGGATGCGGTCACACACCGCCTCGACCTCGCCCACCGAGGCGTCCAGCGCCCGCGCCAGGGCAGGCACATCGCGCGCCGCCAGGCTGTCCATGTGGTCGTTGACGATGGCGCGCGCCATCGCGCGCACGTGGGGGCATTCGATCTCGCCCAGCTGCAGGCTGAGGCATTCCGCCACATCGCGCGCGGCCACACCGGCCGGCTCCAGCGACTGCACCAGCTTGAGCGCGATCTGCAGGTCTTCCAGCGTCGCTGCGGGCACCACGTCCGCTACCTCGCGCAGTTCGTTCAGGGGCGTGCGCAGGTAGCCGTCGTCGTCGAGCGACTCGACCACCACACCGGCCAGCGCGAGGTCGCGCGGCGACAGGGCCATGGTGCCGAGCTGCCCGTGCAGGTGGGCATTGAGCGGGGTTTCCTCCATCATGAAATCGAGCGCGGACACATCCCCGTCATGTCCCTGGCGGGCCGGGGTCAGACCATCGGCGAGCCACAGGTCGCTGTCGGACGCGGTGGACCGGTCGACCTCGGCCTCCGCCGGCGCCGCCAGATCGGTCTCGCGCGGTCCGTCGTACACCTCGCCGGCCGCTTCGCCCGATCGGCTGTCGATGTCACCATCCCGCAGGCCTTCGCGCTCGTCCTCGTCATCGCCCTCTTCCGCTTCCAGGAACGGATTGCGCCCCAGCACGTCGCGCACCACGATGCCGAAATCCAGCGAGGACATCTGCAGCAGGCGCACGGCGTGCTGCAAGCGGGGAGACAGGGTCTGGCTCTGGCGCTGGTCGGCGCGGGCGTCCATCTGGATCATGCGGTTCTCCTCCGGTAAGGCATGGTCGGCGGTGTCGCGAGGTGCGGCCGCCTCAGACCAACACCCTATGCAACCACCATGCCGCACGAGCGCGGAAGACACAAATTCCCACAAAACCACGTAACCGTCAGGCCCTCACAGAGGGACACGGTGCGCACCTTCCCGAACATTCAGACACAGTCGATCGGAACGCCCTTCAGGCCGACCCGCGCAAGGGCGCATCTTGCGGCAAGATTTGCCGAAACGGCCCGCGCGGACTAGTGCATCGATTCGTGTCGAAAGAGGTTGATGAGCGCCAGCAGGATGATGGCGCCGATCAGCGACACGAGCATGGCGCCCACGTTGAAGACGCTGTCGTTGAGGGTGTCCACCCCCATCAGGGGTGAGAGCACCCAGCCACCGATGGCGGCGCCCACGATGCCGGCCACGACATTGCGCACGATGCCCTGGCGCCCATCCGTGGACAGGACCACGCTGGCCAGCCTGCCCAACAGGCCGCCGACCGCCAACCAGAGGATGATGTTGATCATGGCGTTGCTCCTCGTTAGAGTGGTCGCAGGAAGTTCCTTCGAACCTGCCGGGGGCAATCCCCGCTCCCGGTGGCCGCGGGCACAGCACCTGCCCTGTCAAGGTCCCACCCGCCGGCATGCGGCGGGCCAACGCCACAACCGCAGCAGGAGATTTCCCATGAAGCAAGTGAAAGATGTGATGACCAGTGGCGTGCGCACGCTCGGGCCCCAGGACAGCGTGGTGCTCGCGGCCCAGGCCATGGAAGAACTGGACATCGGGGCGCTGCCGGTCTGCGATGGCCAGCGCATCCTCGGCATGGTGACCGACCGCGACATCGTGGTGCGCGGCGTCGCCCAGGACCTCGCGCCCGGCAAGACCAAGCTCGAGGACGTGATGAGCGCCCAAGTCGAATGGGTGTTCGAGGACGAAGGCCTGGCCGAGGTCGCGGCCAAGATGCAGCAACTGCAGATCCGCCGCCTGCCCGTGCTCGACCGCGACAAGCGCCTGGTGGGCATCCTCTCGCTGGGCGATCTGGCCGCCAAGGGCGACGTGCAGCAGGCCGGCGCCGCGCTGGCCGACATTTCCGAGCCCGCCCGCCCGACCCGCACCGGCCAATCGGTCGCCAGCGGCCCCGCCGGGGGCGGGGAAAGCCTCTGAAAGGCACGCGATGCTCTTTCGCGTGATGAAAGCCGCCGTCGTCAACTGGATCGACGACGACGCGCCCAGCATGGGCGCCGCCCTCGCCTTCTACACCCTGTTTTCCGTCGCGCCCATCCTGCTGATCGTGATCTCGGTCGCGGGCCTGTGGTTCGGTGAAGCCGCCGCGCGCGGCGAGATCTTCGCGCAGCTCTCGCAACTGGTCGGCAGCGACAGCGCGCTCACCATCAACAGCCTGGTGGAAGACGCGAACCGCCCGGCCGCCGGCATCGTGGGCACGGTGGTGGGCCTGGGCGCGCTGCTCATCGGCGCCACCACCGTGTTCGCCGAGCTGCGCAACGCCATGGACCGCATCTGGCGCACGAACGCCGAGCATCCCAAACGGGGCGGCGTGCTCGAGCTGCTGCGCGCGCGCCTGGTCTCGCTGGGGCTGGTGCTGGCCGATCGGTTTCCTGCTCATGGTCTCGCTGGTGCTCAGCGCCGCCCTGGCGGCCCTGGGCAAGTGGGCCGCGCCCTGGCTGGGCGAGCTGGCGATGCTCGCGGGCGCGGTCGACTTCGCCCTGAGCCTGGCCTTCCTCAGCGTGCTGTTCGCCATGATCTTCAAATGGATGCCGCGCGTGCCGCTGGCCTGGGGCGATGTGTGGATCGGCGCCGTGATCACCGCCGTGCTGCTCACCGTGGGCAAGTCCGTCATCGGCACCTACATCGGGCGCAGCGGCGTCGCCTCGGTGTTCGGCGCGGCCTCCTCGCTGGTCATCTTCCTGCTCTGGGTGTACTACTCGGCACAGGTGTTCCTGCTCGGCGCGGAGTTCACGCGCGCCTTCACCCTGCGGCATCAGACCGCCGACCGCACCACCGAGGACCCCGCGCCGTGAACCGTGCTTTCACCTGCATCTGCGGGCAACCGATCTTCTTTCGCAACAGCGTGTGCCTGGGCTGCGGCCGGGCGCTGGGCTACGACGCCGCGCGCGGCAAGCTGCTGCCCCTGGAGCCCACCGACGAACCCGGCTGGTGGCGCAGCAGCGAGACCGGCACGCGCCAGCGCACCTACCAGCGCTGCGAGAACCTGTCCTCGCCGGCCGCGTGCAACTGGCTCATCCCGCCGGCCAAGCCACGCGAGCACACGCCCTCGCTGTGCCTGTGCTGCCGGCTCACGCGCACGCTGCCCGACCTCGACGTGCCGGAACACGCCGGCTGGTGGCACCGCATCGAACAGGCCAAACGGCGCATGGTGTCCTCGCTGCTCGCCCTGCGCCTGCCCATCGTGCCGCGTGGCGAAGACCCGCAGCGCGGGCTGGCCTTCGACATCCTGGTCTCGCAGCCCGGCATGCCGCCCGTGGTCACCGGCCACGCCGGGGGCGTGATCACCCTGGACGCGGCCGAGGCGGACGACGCCACGCGCGAGCACCGCCGCACCTCGCTGCGCGAGCCCTACCGCACGCTGCTGGGCCACCTGCGCCACGAATCGGGCCACTACTTCTGGCAGCGCCTGGTCGATGGCAAGGAATGGCTGGAGCCGTTCCGGGCCGTGTTCGGCGACGAGCGCACCGACTACGCCCTGGCGCTGCAGAACCACTACAACCACGGCGCGGCAGCGGACTGGAGCTCGCGCCACGTCACTGCCTACGCCAGCTGCCATCCCTGGGAGGACTGGGCCGAGACCTGGGCGCACTACCTGCACATGCGCGACACGCTGGGCACGGCGCGCGGCTTCGGCATCCGGGGCGACCGCGTGGAACTGGCCTGCGAACCCTTCGGCCCCGACGTGCTGAGCGAGGACGGAAACGGCAACGGGGCCCTGGACGCCACCGACGAGCAATTCCTGCTCTGGCTCAACCACTGGCTGCACCTCACCGTGGCTTTGAACGAGATCTCGCGCAGCATGGGCGTGGCCGACTTCTACCCCTTCGTGCTGTCGCGGCCCGCCGTGCGCAAGCT
This sequence comes from Hydrogenophaga sp. UC242_50, assembly GCF_042697355.1. NCBI lineage: Bacteria > Pseudomonadati > Pseudomonadota > Betaproteobacteria > Burkholderiales > Comamonadaceae > Hydrogenophaga > Hydrogenophaga sp. UC242_50. The sequence goes on along the minus strand of NZ_CP170553.1, from coordinate 2,526,046 downwards.
GCACCTGGTGCACCGCGTCATCGCCCACCACACCCCCCCGGGCGGCCGGCGCCGGCGCCCGCTGACGCCACCCCCGCCTCAGTCGTAGGCGAGCGGGAACATGATCTGGAAGGTCGTGCCGGAGTGGTCCGAGTCCACCTGCACCGTGGCATCGAGCACCTCGCACAGGCGCTTGACGATGGACAGGCCGATGCCCTCGCCGTGCACGTAGTGCTCGGTGGACTCGCCCGGCGCGGGCACGCCAGCGTCCTCATCGTGAATGTGCGTGATCTGGTTCGCGTGCGTATCGCTCACGACCTGCTCTGCGTGCTGGGTGCGCACCTCCAGCGCGTCCTTCAGCTCCGAGGACTTGGCCTGGTGGATGCCCGGACCCGTGTCTTTCACGATCAGCTTCCAGCGATCCGGGTCCTGGGCGCCGCCATCGGCCCAGGTGACCTCCACGCCTCCGGTGCGCGTGTAGCGGATCGCGTTGAGCACCAGGTTCTGCACGATGCGTCGCAGCTTCACCGCATCGGACTGCACCACGAAGGGCGACGGCCCGTTCAGGCCGAAGGTCAGGCCCTTCTGCTGCGCGTGGTCCTCCAGCGCCTCCCACAGATCGCGCAGCGGCGGCGCGACGTCCATGGACTCGAGGTTGCGCTCCTCCTGCCCGCTTTGCAGCCGCGCCAGGGTGGTCACATCGTCCAGCAGCTTGTGCAGCGCCTGCACGTTGTGGCCCAGCAGGCGCAGGAAGGTCTCGCGTGCCGCCGGATCGGCCTGGCGCGCACCCAACCCGGCCGTGGCGTTGGTCACCACACCCAGGTTGCCGCGCAGGTCGTGCGCGGCTTCCTGCCAGAGCAAGGCGCGCTGCTGCTCCAAATGGCGCAGGGCCTCCAGGGCCTGCTCCAGCCCACGCGCGTAGGCGGTGGCCTCCAGTTGCTGCAACTTGAAGTACTGCGCGGTGCTGGCGCTCACGGCCAGGCTGTAGACCTGCGCCCACACCGCGCGCGCCATGGCCATCGCCGCCACCGAGTGGCCCGAGGCCACCGCTTCCAGCGCGTTGACCACGCATTCGTTGAGCCGGCCGAGCTCCCGCACCACCTCGGCCAGGCCGAAGCCCTGCTGCCAGCGGTGCAGGCCGTGCGCGGCGGCGTCGCCCAGGTGCGCGGTTTCCACGCGGGGTGCGCGCAGTTGCTCCTCGAAGCCCTCCAGCACGGCGGGGATGTGGTCGTTGAGCTGCGTGTGTGGCAGCGAGGCGCCGGTGGTCAGCGTGGCGTCCGCCGCGACGCTGGCGCGCCACGCCTGCAGAATGGCTTCACGCCTTTGCGTCAGTTCGTTCGCCAGCGCGATGAGTTCTTTTCCATGCAGGGGCATCGGTAGGCCTTGAAGGTGGGTGGCGACAGCGGCGCTCAGGGCTCGCGCGTCATTCTGCACCCGAAAGCCACCGACCGTTCAATGTCCCCCGCCTGTCGGGGGGTCGGCCTCCTTCTCCTTGCGGATCGAACGCCCCCAGCGGCGCAGCCACACAAGCACCAGCAGGATGAAGGCCGTGGCCAACACGGCGGTGCCCGTCTGGCCGAGCCCGGCGGCCACGCCGATCGCGGCGGTCGCCCAGATGGTGGCGGCCGTGGTCAGCCCGTGGATCCGCCCCTCGCTCTCGTCCTTGAGCACCGCGCCCGCGCCGAGAAAGCCGATGCCCGAGACAAGGCCCTGCACCACGCGGCTGAGCTGCTCCTCGTTCATGCCGGATGCCTGGGGCACCAGCACGAACAGGGCCGCGCCCAGCGCCACCAGCATGTGGGTGCGCAGCCCGGCCTCGGCATCCCGCCGCTCGCGGTCCCAGCCGATGGCCGCGCCCAGCAGCAGGGCTTCGCCCATGCGCCAGGTGGCGCGCGTGATGCGCTCGACATCGGCGAGGTCGCCGAACTCGGCCTGCACCGTGGTCCAGATGGTTTGCAGCACGGACATCGCGGTCAGCCTTGCGGGGGCGTGGACGGCGACAGCGCCGCGCCTTCGTCCCGCCATTGGGCAAGGCTGCCCATGAGCGCGCCCAGCGGAATGGGCTTGGTGAAATACAGGTCGAACCCGGCGGCCATCGAGCGTGCCCGGTCGTCCTGCTGCGAGCGACCGGTCACGGCGACGATCATCATGCGCTGCTCCGGCAAGGCATCGCGCAGGCAGCGCGCCACCGTGTTGCCATCCATGCCGGGCATGCCGATGTCGAGAATGCAGACGTCGGGCCGCAGCCGCTGCGCCATCTCCAGGGCTTCGCGCCCGTCGTTGGCGATCTGCACGGTGTGGCCGTCCACCTCCATCAGCAGGGCCAGCGACTCGGCGGCGTCTCGGTTGTCGTCCGCGACCAGCAGCCGCAGGCCGCTGCCCGCAGGCGATGGATGGGGCTCGTACATGCTTGGCTCGCCCGCGCCGGTGGTCTGAAGAACCATTCTTTTTCCATGGGTTGTCGGATCAGGCCTACACAGGGCAAACGGCGCGCCCGGTTCGATTCCCCCAGGCAAAAAAAGGGATGCCGGGGCTCGGCATCCCGAAAAATGCGCCGAAACCGGCCTCAGAACCGGTGCATGTAGCCGATGCTGGTGGTGTCCACCTCGCGCTTGCCGATGCCCACGAAGCGCACGTCGTAGCGGTTCCACTCCAGCACGATGGAGGAGCGCGGGCTCAGGTCGAAGCCGATGCCCGCACCGTAGGAACCTTCCCACCCGCTGGCCTTGCCGGTGGCGATGCCCGAGCCCGGGCTGGCCGAGACCTCGCTGCGGCCATAGGTGGTGCCGACCTTGCCGAACAGGTGCACCACGCCCAGCGGCACGCGTCCCACCAGGCTCAGGTTGATGCCGTGTGCCTCGGCCTTGCCGCCGCCACGCTCCATGTCGCCCAGGTTCACGTAACCCAGTTCGGCACCGAAGTAGCGGTTGAACATCCCGCCGGTGTACAGGTGGTACGAGGTGCTGTTGTCCGAACAGGCGAAGCCCCCCCACGCAGCCCAGGTCGTAGTCGGGTTTGCCGACGTTGATGCCGACGTAGCCGTGCGAGGTGTACGGAATCACGGAGAAGTTGCCTTCGCCCGGTGCGTAGGCGCGCCGCTGCGCCGTGGTGTTGGTGGTGCCTGCCTGGGCCACCACCGTGGTGTCCAGAGGGGTGGGCGGCGTGCCCGACTGCGCGGAGACCGAGCACGCAACGGCCAGGCCGATCGCGGCCAGCGGCCACGCCTTGAGATGGTGAAGTGAGCGGTTCATGGGGAGTCCTGGTGGGTTGGAGAAACACTGCGCCTGAAAGGGAATGCAGCACTTCACCACGGCAAGCGGGATGCCAGGTGCCCGCAGGCGGACATCGAACCGCGGACGGGCACATGGATTGCCCTCATCCTCCAGGGCGCCATGAATGTGTGCAGTGACAGTGCGGCACCCTTGGGCCAGGCATCCGATGTTTTCCCTACTTCCTTCGAAGCGCGAACCGGGTGCCTTGTCGGCCCGAGGCTTCTCCATCCGGACGCGCCTGATCGCCCTGGTGCTGGCGGTGCTGCTGCCCGCGCTGTGCGCCGCCGCCTGGGTGCTGAGCCTCACCTACCGCATGGAACGCGAGAGCAGCGAACACGTGCTCGAAGAGACCACCCGCGCGCTGTCCATGGTGCTCGACCGCGAGTTGACCCAGCGGGCCGTCGTGGTGCGCGCGCTCGCGAGTTCCAGCCTGCTCGACACAGCACCCCAGCTGTCGCCCGCCGCCCTGCGCGATTTCGACCAGCAGGCGCGGCGCACGCTGACCGGGCTGGAAGGCTGGCTGGAGCTGCGCAGCGCGGACCAGGTGCTGGTCAACACCCGCCAGCCACCCGGCACCCGGCCGCGCGCGGGCCCCCGGCTTGCGCTGGTCGACCGCCCGATGATCCAGCCGCTGCGGCAGGACGCGGCGCTGGGCATTCAGTACGCCGCGCTGGTGCAGCCGGTGCTGCGCGAGGGCCAGGCGGTGCTCAACCTGTCGCTCACGATGCTGCCGAACGAGTTCCAGCGCATCATCGACGAACAGCGCCTCCCTGCGGGCTGGCTGGCGGCCATCATCGACAACCAGGGCCGCGTGGTCGCCCGCCATCCCGGCGGCGGCGTCCACATCGGGCGGCCGGCCACGGCGGACCTCAAGGCCCACCTGGACGCCGAACGCGAGGGCCTGATGCACTCGGTCTCGCTCGATGGCCGTCCCGTGACCCTGTACTTCCACACCTCGCCGCAAGGCTGGACCTACGTCACGGGCATGTCGCGCGAGCAGTTCGAGGGCACGGTCCCGCGCGCCGTGCTGCAGGTGGCCGCCGCCATGCTGGCGCTGCTGGTGGTCTCGCTCATCGCGGCGGCCTGGGTGGCGCGGCGCATCGTCCAACCCATCCACACCATCGAGCAGATGGCGCTGGACCTGCGCGAAGGCCGCCCCCTGCGGCGCACGCGCACCGGCCTGCTGGAGTGCGACCAGGTCGCGCTGGCGCTGCACGATGCGGGGCACGCCATCCGCCACGCGCGCATCGAGCTGGAACGCCAGGTGAGCGATGCGGTGGAACGCACCCGCAAGCTGGAGCAGCGGGCCTCGCACAACCACCGCGTGGAAGCCCTGGGCCGGCTCACCGGCGGCATCGCTCACGAGTTCAACAACCTGCTGGGCATCATCAGCAATTGCGCGCACCTGATGCGCCGCCTGGCCCCGGCCCCCGCCATCCAACCCGCGATCGACGCCACGCTGAGCGCGGTCGACACCGGCAGCCGCCTGACCCAGCACCTGCTGCGCTTTGCCGGCCGCCAGACCGTGCACCCGCGCGTGATGCAGCTCCAGACCTTCCTGCCCGAGACCGCCGAACTGCTGCGCACCCTGCTGGACCGCCGCGTCACGCTGACCACCGAGGTCGACGAAAACACGCCCGCCGTGCAGCTGGACCCGAGCGAGCTGGAGCTCTCGCTCATCAACCTGGCGCTGAACGCGCGCGAGGCCATTCCTGCCCATGCGCCACCTCTGGCTGCGCGCCGCTGCGGCCGAGCCCGACGATCTGGAGGGCCTGCCCAGCGGCAGCTATGTGCGCATCACCCTGCGCGATGACGGCCATGGCATGGACGACACCGTCGCCCACCGCGCCTTCGAGCCCTTTTTCTCCACCCGGGAACCGCACGAAGTCGCCGGGCTGGGCCTGAGCCAGGTGTATGGCTTCTGCTTGCAGGCCGGCGGCCGAGCGCGCCTGGAGAGCATGCCGGGCCTGGGCACCACGGTCACGCTGGTGCTGCCCGCCCACACCGGTGAGCCCGCCGACGCGCGCGCCGCCCTGCCGGTCTCGCCCGCCGCCATCGCCGGCACCCGCCTGCTGCTCGTCGAGGACAACGAGGCCCTGTGCGAGGCCACCGCCGCCGTGCTCCGCTCCTACGGCTGCGACGTGGTGTGCACCGCCAGCGCGGAGGACGCGCTGCGGCTGATCGACACCCCGCCGGGCTTCGATGTGGTGGTCACCGATGTGCTGATGCCCGGCAAGATGGACGGCGTCGCGCTCGCGAACCATTTGCGGCAAATCTTGCCGCAGCTGCCCGTGGTGCTGATCAGCGGCCACCACGGCGACACGTCGCCCCCGCCGGGCGTGCGCCTGCTGCGCAAACCCTGCCCGCCCGAGGTGCTGGCGGGCGCCATCGAAGCGGCCATCGCGCAGCGCCCCCTCTGACAAAGACCGCCCAACGGGTACGCCATGTGCCCATGAACAGACGTCGGATGGGTTGGGACTTCCAGTCCCCCGGTTCGGCGTCCTGTTCACAACTTCGAAGGAACGCCATGAAAGACACACGCACCATCAACACGCTCAACAACCTCATCGAGACCTGCAAGGACGGTGAGTACGGCTTCAAGGCCAGCGCGGACCACGCCGTGGACCCGCAGATCAAGTCCCTCTTCATGACCCGCGCGGAAGACTGCCGGCGCGCCGCCGCGGAACTGCAGACCATCGTGATGCAGCAAGGTGGCAAACCCGAAGACAGCGGCACCGCCACCGGTGCGGCCCACCGTGGCTGGGTGGCCGTCAAGGGCACCCTGGCCGGCTACACCGACCTGGCCATGCTCGAAGAGACCGAGCGCGGCGAAGACACCGCCCTGGCGCGCTACCGCTCCGCGCTGAAGGACGAGTTGCCCGCCGACATCCGCAGCGTGGTCGAGGCCCAGATGCAAGGCGTGCAGCGCAACCACGACCAGATCCGTGCGCTGCGCGACCAGCACAAGGCCGCCGCCACCCACTGACCTCCCCATCCTCCCCCTTGGCCCGCGCTTGCCGCGGGCTTTTTTTCGCGCGGCGGCCTCAACCGCCTTGGGGATGGCGCTCGGCCCACTCGGCGTCGCTGTGCCCATCGCCCACCGGGTCGGCGCTTTCGTCTTCGGGCGGGGCGGAGGGAACGGGGGTGGGCGCGGGCGGTGGCTGGGGAGCCCCGGGGGCGTTCGCACCGTCGGCCGTGGCATCCGCGCACAGCAGGGCACACGGGCGCGGTTCGGGCGGAGATTCGGCGCGCGAGGCCGGGCTGGCATCGGCCATTTCCAGCACACATGGCTTCTTCTCGCCTGCGGCGGTGACATGGGACATGGGGCACTCCTGTGGCGGCGGCGACCGGTGGGTCACCTCCTGCCCCCGCGCGGCAAGCGGCGTGCCTTGCGCAGCCCCCGAGCGCGCCCTAGGGCTGAGGCCCGTCGGCCGGGTCTTCGGCCGCGTACTGCTTGAGGCGGTTGTAGAGCGTCTTCAGGCTGATGCCCAGGGCCGCGGCGGTGCGCTCCTTCTGGCGGCCGTAGTGCTGCAGCGTCGCCAGGATCAGGGTCTGCTCGGCCTGCGCGAGCGAAATGCCCAGCGGCAGCACCACCGAACCTTCCGGGCGGCTGGCGCCCACCGTCGCCGGCGCGCTCGCCACGGCCGGCGCCGGCGCTGGCGCGACCGCGCCCACCGGCGGTTCGGAGGCGCTTGGCAGCCACTGCGCGCCGATCGCCTCGCCAGACGTCATCACGTAGGCGCGCTGCACCGCATTGCGCAGCTCGCGCACGTTGCCCGGCCAGGCATAGGCCGTGAGCCGATCCAGCGCTTCGGGCGAGAAGCTCTTCTCCTTGCCCTCCTGCTCGCCGATGAGCCGCAGGAAACGGTTCGCCAGCAAGGGCACATCGTCCAGGCGCTCGCGCAACGGCGGCAGGTCGATCGGGAACACGTTGAGGCGGTACATCAGGTCCGTGCGCAGGCGCCCGTCGGCCACGGCCTGCATGGGCTGGCGATTGGTCGCCGCGATGATGCGCACATCGGTTTCCTGGCTCTGGGTCGCGCCCACGCGCAGGAAGCGGCCGGTCTCGAGCACGCGCAGGAGCTTGACCTGCAGGTCCAGCGGCATCTCGGTGATCTCGTCGAGGAACAGCGTGCCGCCCGCCGCGCGCTCGAAGAAGCCCTGGTGCTGGCGGTCCGCGCCGGTGAAGCTGCCTTTCTCGTGACCGAAGATCTCGCTCTCGATCAGGTTGGGCGAGATGGCGCCGCAGTTGACGCCCAGAAAAGGCATCTTGCGCCGACGGCTGAGCTCGTGGATGGTCTGCGCCACCACCTCCTTGCCGGTGCCGCTCTCGCCCGTGATGAACACCGACACGCCGGTGCCCGCCACGCGGGTGATCTGCTCGTACACCTGCAGCATCGAGGGCGAGCGCCCCCACAGCTGGCCGAAATGGCCGGTGCTGGCGACCTTGGCGGTCAGGCCCGCCACCTCGGCCTTGAACACGGAAGGTTTGCTCACGCGCGAGAGCACGCCCTGCAATTGTTTGGGCGTGATCGGCTTGACGATGTAGTCCACCGCGCCCAGGCGCAGCGCGAGGATGGAGGTCTCCAGGCTGGCGTGCCCGGTGACCAGCACCACCTCGGAGTTGGCGAGCAGCTCGGGGTCAGCGAACAGGTCCATGCCGCTGCCATCGGGCAGGCGCAGGTCCAGCAGCACCAGATCGGGGGCCTGCAAGGCCAGCTGTTTGCGCGCATCGCGCAGCGTGTTCGCGGTGCGCACGGTCAGGCCCTGCATGGCGATCAGCTCGCCGAGCATCGCGGAAGCGTCAACGTCGTCGTCCACGATCAGGACATGGGTCATCTCTTGCGGTTCCTTGGTCTGCGCCCGCCCACGGGCGTGTTCGTGCATCGAAGCGGCGCCCATGATGCCACCGTTTGCCCGGCCCACACACGGCCGCGCGCCGGTTTCCGGGCCGGCCTTGTCAGTGCAAGGACACGATGGGCGTGGGCTGCCGCGGCGGGTCGCCCGCCGGGGGCGTCTGCTCGTCCGGCACCTCGGGTTCGCGGATGTCCGGCGGCAACTGCGTGGGCGTTTCAGGCGGCACGTCGGGCTGTCCCGGTGGCGGCGGGGGCGGCACCGGGGGCGTGGGCTTGGGCACGTCGGGCACATGAGCGTGAACCATGGTCATTCGGGGACTCCTGTCTGTGGGTGTCTGAAGAAAGAAGCCCCTGCATGGCAAGGCGTGTGCCTGTCTTGCCGCAAGAAGCATCGGGAACGCCGTTCGCCCCGGGCACACACCCCCTTCGTCAACCAGGAGTTCACCATGGCAAACACCTCCACCAAAAGCCGATCCGAAGCCATCACCGAGCGCAAGATGAAAAAGGTCATGCACGAGTTCAAGGAAGGGGAGCTGGAAAGCAGCTCTGGCGACAAGGTGCGCAGCCGCAAGCAGGCCATCGCCATCGGCCTGTCGGAAGCGCGCCAGGCAGGCGGCAAGGCGCCGCCCGCTCCGAAGGAGCGCCAGCGCCACTGAGGCAGGGCGAACCGGATCTACTGGGTGGTGCCGCCAGGCGCCGGTGTCGCGGGCGAAGCAGCCGGCGGTGCCGGGCTGGTCTCGGGCGTGGGCACCGCGGGTGCGCTCGGTGGCATGGGCGGGTTGGTGGTGCGGTCGCGATCGCGCTCCATCTCGCCCGTCGTGGGCGGTGGCACATCGGTGGGCCGCCGGTCGCAACCGGCCAACAGCATCAGCGAGGCGGCGGCGGCCGCCACGCCGAGCACCATGCGGGATGAAAGCAAAGGTTTCATGGTGATCTCCTGAAGGCGCACAGGACTTTCCTGCGCCTGAAATCGGGGCAAGTCGAGTGCCTGTGCGCCGGCCGCGCGTCAGCCGGCGGGCACATGCCTTGCCGCTGCCACCGGGTGGACACCTTCCACGCACCAGGAGATTCGAGATGAGCAAGCCCCGCGCAGATGCGCCCCACCGACCCTCCGGCGCGCCGCGACGCGACCCTTCGAACCCGGTGAGCCGCACGCCCGACGCCCCCGGCTCGACACCGGCCAAGGCAACCGACGACCACCTGGAGCTGCCGCACGAACGCGACCAGTCCACCGACAGCACGGCCAGCGCGCCGGACCCCGACATGCATCAGGCGCACCAGGACCTGCAGGACGGCCAGGTGGACACGGACATGCGCGCCACACCCGGCCTGGACGCGGGCCGGCGCGCCGGCTACGTGCCCGGCGCGGGCGGCAAGTCCCCGTCGCAGAAGGCGCCGCCCTCCTCGCCCACCGCCCCGCGCAAGGACCCGCGCCGCTGAAGAACAACCGCACAAGCCTTGCCAGAATGGGCGCCGCGCCTACAATACCCCCCATGGCATCCCGGTCCACCCTCACTTTCCACCTGCACACGCGCCTGCCCCTGATGGCAGGTTCGGCCGTGGCCGGTCGCAAGCTGATGGGCACGGCGGGACTGCGCCAGCCGGCCGCACATTCCTAAGCCCGGCGATACCCCCTCCTCCTTTTTGCGCAAACCATCTATCGCCGGGCCCCAGCCCAGCGCGATCGTGGCCGCTGCACATCCGCAGCATGGCCGCACCAGATGGAGTGCTCCATGCACAAGACCCTGACCGGTGAACGCCTGCTCACCGAACTCGATTTCACGCGCCTGAACAACCTGCGCGGCGGCAAGATGCCGCCCGAGCTGGCGGACACGCTGGACTCGCTGGACCTCGTGCCCTCGCGCGAGGTGCCGGCCAATGTCGTCACGATGTACTCGCAGGTCATCCTCGAAGACGTCGCCACGGGCAAGCGCCAGAAGCTCACGCTGTGCTACCCGGCCGATGCGGAGCCGCACCTGGGCTTCATCTCCGTGCTCTCGCCCGTCGGCGCCAGCCTGCTCGGCCAGCGCGTGGGCGCCATCGCGCGCTGGCGCACGCCCAACGGCGATGCCTGCGAGGCCGAGGTCGTCGAGCTGCTGTTCCAGCCCGAGGCCAGCGGCGACTACACCACGTAGTTCCCTCGCGCCCGCGCCGCGCCCCCTTCGTCACGCTCCCATCGGCCCACGCCATGGGGTTGGCCCCCGCACGTCCAGGATGTCCCATGACCTTCGATTCCATTCTCGCCCTCACCGACTTCACGACACAGTCCGAGCACGCACTGGATCGGGCCGCGCTCCTCGCCGGCCAACACAACACGCCCTTGCGGCTCATCCATTTCGCGGAAGAACCCCACCGCTTCTTCTCCGACCCGATCGCGCGCCTGTCGCAGCGCGCGCGCCAGCTGACCCGGCGCCATGGCATCCGGGCCGTGGCCCTGGAGCGCAACCCCGTGACGCTGGACGACGTCATGCAGGAATGCCGCAACGCCAGCCTGCTGGTGATGGGCCCCCTGTGGCAACGCAGCTGGAAAACCTTCTACCGCGGCACCACGCTCGACCAGTTCGTGCACGACAGCCCCTGCCCGGTGCTGGTGGTCAAGCAGGCGGCCGGGCGCACCTACGAGCAGGTGCTGGTGGCGGTGGACCTCACGCCGCGCTCGCGCGACCTGATCGCCTACGCGCGCCGCTTCGCCAGCCCCTCGGCGCTCCAGCTGTTCCACGCCATCGACACGATCGAGGAATCCAAGCTGCGCTCGGCCGACGTGTCCTTCGAGGCCATCCGCGCGAATCGCCTCGACTCGCGCCAGCACGCCAAGGAGCGGCTGATGCAGCTCACCCGCGCGCTGGGCATGGCCGGCAGCGCCATGGCCTTCGACGTGGGCAACGGCGACCCCGCGTACCAGACCGCCGTGCAGCAGCAGGCCACCCGCGCCGAACTGGTGGTGGTCGGCAAGCGCCGCGCCTCCGCGTTCGCGCGCTTTCTCACCGGCAGCGTGGCCCAGCGGCTGGCCAAATGGGCCGAGAGCGATGTGCTGGTGGTGCCCTTCGACGGCCTGGCCGAACCCGTGCCCGTGATGGCGAGCCAGGGATGACGCCGGCCATGGACCTCACCAAACAGTTCATCAAGACCAAACAACCCTGCGCCGACGGTTTCCGCTGGTTCCTGCGCCACCACGAGAACGGCAGCAACTACCAGGACCTGCTCGACGCCCTGGTGGAGGCCGGCCGCGTGAGCGACGCCTGCTGGCTGCTCTCGCAGTTCGGCCCCACCAACGCCGTGATGGAGGTGGACGCCGTGGCCGCCGAGGCCCTGGTGTTCGCGGGCTCGCTGGTGGTGCGCGGCAACATCGAGGTCGACACCCTGATCCGCACCGGGCGCGGCATCCAGGCCGGCGGCAGCATCGTGGTCGGCCAGTCGCTGGTCTCGGGCGACGACATCAAGGCCGGCGGCAGCGTGCGCAGCGACGGCTCGCTGGAGGCCACCGGGCACATCAAGGCCGCCTGGGGCATCGACGCGCGCGAGCAGTTGCGCTGCGGCGGCGACATCCGCGCGGCCTGGGACCTGTGGTGCGGCGGCCCGCTGCATGTGGCCGGCAACGCCCACGTGGGCCAGGACCTGATCACCCAGGGCCCGATCGAGTGCGGCAAGAGCCTGGTGGTGGGCGGCCGGCTCACGGCGCGCGACAGCATCCGCGCGGGCGACGGCATCCAGGCCGGCGGCACCATCGAATGCGCCATGCACCTGGAGGCCGGCTGGGGCATCAAGGCCGGCCGCTCCATCGTGGCCGAGGGCGCGATCCGCGCGGGCGAGAGCCTCAGCGCCCACGAGGTCATCCGCGCCGGCGCCGGCTACGGCGTGTTCGCCGGCCTGAACGTGCAGGTGGAGGCCTGGGAATGCAGCGCGCGCGTGTGCGCCTGCACCAAGCCCGCCAGCCTCATGAGCGGCTGGTGGGCCGGCGCGCGCGAAGTCTGAAACCCGGGGTGACAGCGCGCCGGGGGGCCTTCTGAAATAATCCCCCGATGCCCGAAGCCCCCACCTCCGACGGCCGCCCGGACGATCCGGCCACCGCCCCCGACACCCCCTACGCCCTGCAATACCCGTGTGGTGAGCCGCCCGCGCCCGGCCAGGTGCGCGAGGTCGCGCCCGGTGTGCTGTGGCTGCGCATGCCGCTGCCGTTCGCCCTCAACCACATCAACCTCTGGGCCGTGGCCGACGAGGACGAACAGGGCACGGGCTGGGCCGTCATCGACACCGGCACCAAGACGCCCGAAGCGCTGGCCGCCTGGCGCCAGCTGACCGCGCCCGAAGGCCCGCTGGCCGCCACGCCGCAGGGCGCGCGCATCACGCGCGTGTTCTGCACCCACATGCACCCGGACCACGTCGGCATGGCGGGCTGGCTCACGCGCAAGTTCCAGTGCCGGCTGTGGATGACCCGGCTCGAGTACCTCACCTGCCGCACGCTGGTGGCCGACACCGGGCGCGAAGCGCCGCAGGACGCCATCGACTTCTACCGCCAGATGGGCTGGAACGAAGAGGCGCTGGACATCTACCGCACCCGCTTCGGCGGCTACAGCAAGTACATGCACACGCTGCCCGACAGCTTCCGCCGCCTGAGCGATGGCGAAACCGTGCGCATCGGCGCGCACGGCTGGCGCGTCATCGTCGGCCGCGGCCACTCGCCCGAGCACGCCTGCCTGGTCAGCGACGACCTCGGCGTGCTGGTCTCGGGCGACCAGGTGCTGCCCCGCATCTCGTCCAACGTGAGCGTGTTCCCCACCGAACCCGATGCCGACCCGCTGGGCGACTGGATCGCCAGCATCGAGCACCTGCGCCGCACGCTGGGCGACGAACTGCTGGTGCTGCCCGCGCACGGCGAGCCCTTCCGCGGCCTGCACGCGCGGCTGGACCGCCTGGCGCAAGGCCACGAGCGCGGCCTGCAGCGCCTGCGCCGCAGCCTGGGCGAATCACCCAAGCGCACGGTGGACGTGTTCGGCGCGCTGTTCGCGCGCGCCATCGACAGCAACGGCGAACTGCTGGGCATCGCCGCCGGCGAAGGCGTGGCCCACCTCAACCACCTGCTCGCGCGCGACGAGGCCGTGCGCGAAACCGGTGCGGACGGGGTGTACCGCTACCGCATGAAATGACGCGATGAGCGACAAGAAGCCGGGGCAACCCCTGGTGACCGCGCTGCTGCGCGGGCTGGCGGTGCTGCGCTGCTTCGACCACGGGCGCGAACGCCTGGGCAGCAGCGAGATCGCGCGCATGACCGGCCTGCCGCAGCCCACCGTGTGGCGCCTGTGCAAGACGCTGGAGCACGGCGGCTACCTCACGGCCGACCAGGAAGGCGCCCGCTTCCGGCCCGGCCTGGCAGTCCTCACCCTGGGCTACTCCGCGCTCGACACGCTCGAACTGGCCGAACTCGCGCGCCCCATGCTGGAGGAAATCGCCGCGCGCTTCAACGCCGCGGCCAGCCTCTCCACGCGCGAGGGCACCTCGATGCTCTACGTGCAGCGCACGGAGTCGCCGCAGGCCTTCCTCAAGCTCAACGTGCGCGCCGGTTCGCAGGTGCCCATCATCAGCTCGGGCACCGGCTGGGGCTACCTCGCCGGCCTGCAGCCGGAGCAGCGCAAGCAGGTGATGCAGGAATGCCGCAAGGCCGACCCCGCGCTGCACCGCCGCGTGGAGAAGCAGGCGCTCGCCGCCATCGCGGAATACCCCAGGCAGGGCTACGTCACCAACGTCGACGTGTTCTTCCCCGGCCTGACCACCGTGTCCATCCCGCTCTCCTCGCCGGCCAGCACCACGCCCTTCGTGCTGATCTGCACCTCGGCCACCCCGGTGTTCGCCGACCTCTCGGTGCGCGCCGAGGCCGGGCAGGCCCTGATGCAGGCCGCGCAGCAGCTGCGCCCGGTGATCGAGCGGCTCGAGCGCGAGTGATCCGCCCGGCCCCGGCAGCGCGCCGGCGGCTATTCATTCAACTTCCGTACATGCCCTAGTCACGGGCGCCGACACCCGCGACAGAATGGCGCTCATTGAATGAATATGTAATTCACTCAATGAATAAAAGGAGTTTTGAATGATCAGCTATCCGATGGCCGTTGGGGCCGTCACCACCCGCGTTCTCGAGGCCGGCGGCGGCGACCAGGTCGTGGTGCTCGTGCATGGCACCGGCGGCCGCGCCGACCGCTGGGTGCGCAACGTCGACGCGCTCGCCGCCGCCGGTTTCCACGTCTACGCCATGGACCTGCCCGGCCATGGTTTTGCCTCCAAGGGGCCGGGCGTCGCGTGCTCCGTGCCGGCGTACCGCGCCTTCCTGGCCGCTTTCATCGACGCCATCGGCGCGGCGAAACCCGTCATCGTGGGCACCTCGCTCGGCGGGCACGTGGTCGCGTCCTACGCCTGCGAACAGCCCGAGCGCGTGCGCGCCATCGCCCTGGTGGGCAGCATGGGCCTGGTGCCCATCGGCGACGAGGCGCGCGGCCGCATCCAGGCCGGCGCCAACAACCAGACCCGCGACGGCGTGCGCACCAAGATGCAGCGCGTGATCTTCGACCCGGCGCTCGTCACGCCCGAGATGCTCGAAGAGGAATGGCGCATCAACAACTCGCCCGGCGCGCTCGAATCGTTCGCCACGCTCGGCCAGTACATCGCCACCGACCTGGACAAGGAAGTCGTGGGCGAGCAGCTCGCGCGCGCCCCATTCCCCGTGCTGCTGGTCTGGGGTGAGCAGGACAAGACCGTGCCCCCGGCCGTGGGCGAGAAGGTGCGGGCCCTGCTGCCCCACAGCCGCCTGGCCCTGCTGGCCGACGCCGCGCACACCGCCTACTACGAACGCGCGGACGACTTCAACGCCGTGCTGGTCGACTTCCTCGCCGAGCGCGCGGGCCAGACCCCACGCGACGGCGTGCGCTGGAGCTGATGGTGGCGCGGCACTACCTGGTGGGCGGCACCCTGATCGACGGCACGGGCGCCGCGCCGCGCCCGCTGCACTGGCTGGCGATGGAGGGCGATCGCATCGCCCACATCGAAGCCGGCGAAGGCCCCGGCGCCCCGCTGCCCCCCGACGCCGAGGTGGTCGAGAACGCGGCCGGCAAGACCGTGATGCCCGGCCTGGTCGACGCGCACTGCCACATCAGCTACGGCGTGGCGCGCGGCATCGAGGAGCAGGACCTGTTCGCCTCGGCGGAGTACCGCGCGATCCGTGGCGTGTACCACGCGCGCACGGTGCTGCAATCGGGCGTCACCTCGTTCAGCGATCCCGGCGGCAGCTGGTTCGTGGCGGTCGCGGTGCGCAACGCGATCAAGGCGGGCCTGTTCCCCGGGCCGCGCATCTCGGCCGCCGCGCGCTACCTCAGCACACACGCGGCGCTGACCGACTACTTCCCCTCGTGGGTGGGCACGCCGCGCTCCGGCGTGGGCGCCCTCACCGAAGGCGAAAGCCAGATGGTCAACGAGGTGCGCGACCAGGTGAAGAACGGCGTGGACTTCATCAAGATCGCGGCCAGTGGCGAGTCGTCCATCCTCACGCCAGGGGGTGGCAGCGTGCCGGCGTTCAACGCCGCCGAGCTCAAGGTGATCGTGCAGGAGGCCCATCGCCTGGGCCGCCGCGTGACCGCCCACGCCCGCAGCGGGCAATCGGTGATGGACTGCGTGGACGCCGGCATCGACTGGATCATGCACGCCGACTTCATGAACCCGCAGCAGGCCGACCGCCTGGCCGAGAGCGGCATCCCCTGCTGCCCGGCCCTCACCTTCACCGCCAACGTGGCCGACTGGGGCCACATCGCCGGCTGCTCGCAGGCGCGCATCGACCGCTTCAAGCGCGACCTCGAGAAGGCCGTCACCAACCTCACCTACGCGCACCGCAACGGCGTGACCATGATGTGCGGCACGGACAGCGGCTTTGCCGTCACGCCGTACGGCGAATGGCATGCGCGCGAGCTCGAGCTGTTCGTGACCCTGCTGGGCATGAGCCCGCTGGAGGCGATCACCTGCGGCACGCGCAACGCGTCCATCACCGTGGACGGCGAAAACACCGGCACGCTGCAGACCGGCAAGTTCGCCGACCTGCTGGTGGTCGACGGCGACCCCCTGGCCGACATCCGCATCCTGCAGGACCGCAGCAAGCTCTCGGCCATCTACCTTGGCGGGCAGGCGGTGGACCGCACGCCCCAGCCCCCGATGCAGCGCTGGCCCTGGGAACGCAGCCTGCAGATCTCGGAGCGCGAGCTGTACCAGCACACGGTGCGCCACCGCGCTCGCCGCCGCCTGACCTCTCACCGACCCACGACACCACAGGAGACAACACCATGAAACTGCCCTTGTCCCGCCGGCACTTCGTCGCGCTGGCCGCCGCGGCCCTCACCTGCACCGCGCAGGCCGCCGACCCCATCACCATCATCGTGCCCTACCCCCCGGGCGGCCTGTCGGACACGCTGGCCCGCCTCACCGGCAAGGTGATGGGACAGAACATGGGCGTGCCCGTGATCGTCGAGAACCGGCCCGGCGCCAACGGCGTGCTGGGCCTGCAGGGCATCGCGCGCGCCAAGCCCGACGGCTCGGTCATCGGCATGGTGCCCGCCAGCGTGATGACGGTGAACCCCGCGCTGTACAAGAACATGAACGTCGACACCGTGCGCGACATCACGCCGCTCACCCTGGCCATCACCCTGCCCAACGTGCTGGTGGTCAACCCCTCGGTGCCGGCGCAGAACATGCAGGAACTGATCACCTACCTCAAGGGGGCGGGCAACAAGGTGTCGTATGGCTCCATGGGCACCGGTTCGAGCGCGCACCTCAACGGCGAGCTGCTCTCGCGCTCGGCGCAGCTGCAGATCATGCACATCCCCTACAAGGGCAGCGCGCCCGCCATGCAGGACCTCGTGGCCGGCAACATCCAGATGGCGTTCGAGAACCTGCCCGTGGCCCTGCCCATGATCCAGTCCGGCAAGCTGCGCGCCCTGGGCGTGACCAGCACCAGCAGCTCCTCGCAGGCGCCCGACATCCCGCCCATCGGCAAGACCATTCCGGGTTTCGAGGACAACATCTGGTTCGGCTTCATCGCGCCCGCCGGCCTGCCCCCCGCCACCGAGAAACGCCTGAACGAAGAACTCATCAAGGCCATCCGCTCCGACGAGGTGAGCAAGGCCATGGTGGGCCGGGGCGCGGCCATCACCACGAGCACGCCCGACGAGATGCGCAAGGTGATCGCGGCCGACCGCGAGAAATGGGGCGCCCTCGTGCGCGAACGCAACATCGTGGTGGAGTGAACAACCGATGACCCGATACGCCTTCGAACCCGCACCCGCCACCTCGGTCGGCGGATCCAGGGGCGCGCCGAGCGCTTTCCGGTGCGCCGCGTGTACTGCGTCGGCCGCAACTACGAAGCCCATGTGCGCGAGATGGGCCACGACCCCGACCGCTCGCCACCGATCTTCTTCTGCAAGCCGGCGGACGCGGTGGTCGAGGTCGCCGACGGCGAGGAAGGCCGCTTCCCCTACCCCGGCGAAACCAGCAACTGCCACCATGAGATCGAACTCGTGGTCGCCATCGGCGAGGGCGGGCGCGACATCCCGCAGGACCAGGCGCGCCGCCACATCTTCGGCTACGCCATCGGCCTGGACATGACGCGCCGCGACCTGCAGCGCGCCGCCGCCAAGGCCGGCCAGCCGTGGGAGACCGGCAAGGCCTTCGACGCCTCGGCGCCCATGGGCCCCATCCACGCCGTGCAGGACACCGGCTACCTCGACACCGGCGCGCTCTCGCTGCACGTCAACGGCGAAACGCGCCAGCAGGCCGACCTCTCGCAACTGATCTGGAACGTCGACGAGACCATCGCGACGCTCTCGCGCCTGTTCGAGCTTCAGCCCGGCGACCTGATCTTCTCGGGCACGCCCGAGGGCGTGGGCGTGGGCGAGGTGCGGCGCGGCGACGTGATGAGCGGGCGCTTCGACGGCCTGGGCGAACTGCGCGTGCGGGTGATCTGAACCGGGGGACGTCGGATCCCCGATGATGTGGGGCATGACGTCCTCCCTGAACCCCAGCGCCACCGCCGCCGCGCTGCCCTACCCCGAGCTGGCCGACGAGATCGAGGCGCTGCTGAGCGACCCCACGGTGGCGGTCCCCGCGCGCATCGTGCAGGCCCTGCCCGGTGGCGGCACCCTGTTCGCGATGCCCGCCGTCGACGCGCGCGTGGCCATCACCAAACTCATCACCCTGATCCCGGACAACGCCGCGCGCGGCCTGCCCAGCATCCAGGGCGACATCGTGGTGTTCGATGTCGCCACCGGCCAGCGCACCGCCCTGCTCGACGGCCCCACCGTGACCTCGCGCCGCACCGCCGCCGTGTCGCTGCTGGGCGCGCGCCTGCTCGCGCCCAGCAGCGACGGCCCGCTGCTCATCGTCGGCGCGGGCGTGCAGGGCCGCGCGCACCTGGAAGCCTTTGCCGCCGGCCTGGGCGTGCGCGAGGTGCGCATTGCCTCGCGCAATCCGGCCAGCGCCGACGCGCTGGTGGCCCACGCGCGCACGCTGGGCCTGGACGCGCGCCGCGTGGACGATGCCGACGCCGCGCTGGCCGAGTGCCCGCTGGTGGTGAGCACCACGCCGGCCCGGCAGGTGGCGCTGCGCGGCACGCCGCGCGACGACGCCTTCGTGAGCGCCGTGGGCGCCTACACGCCGCAGATGGTGGAGTGGGCGCCCGAGGTCTGCCGCGACCTCGCCGCGCGCGGCACGCTGGTGGTGGACACGCGCGACGCCGACCACGAGGCCGGCGACCTGCTGCAGGCCGGCATCGATGTCACCGCCGTGCCCACCCTGGCCGACTGGCTCGCATCGCCCCGGCCGGTGCGCGGCCCGGTGTTCTTCAAGAACTGCGGCTGGGGCGGCTGGGACCTGGCGGCGGCCCGCCTGGTGAGCCGCCGGCAGCAGGCCCGCTGAGCGGGGCGCGCGGCGGCGGCACCGGCGCGTCCAGCGCCGCGCCCGGGTCTTCCTCGCCAGCCACCGAGGACAGCAGCTCGCTGGCATCGGCCTTCCTGCCGTCGGACGGCGGCGGGGGGGATGGTGGCAATCGAATGGTGCGGCTCATGGTCGTTCCCAGGGGCAAACGGCGCTCCCGCTCCCCACCAGCGCCCGCACGGGCATGCCACTTGCCGGTGGACGGGCTCCCCAACGGATTCAAGGAGCCCCCGCATGAACCACCGAGCAAGCCCCCTGACCGCCCTGGCGTTCACCACCGCCCTGCTGTGGAGCACCACGGCCTTCGCGCAAGGCCTCGCGCCCATCGACAAGAGCTTTCTGCAGCAGGCCGCCGAAAACGGCCACGCCGAGGTCTCGGCCGGCCGCCTGGCCCTGACCAAGGCGCGCAACCCCAAGGTGCGCGACTTCGCGCAGCGCATGGTCGACGAACACAGCAAGGTCGGCGAAGAGCTGCGCACGCTCGCCGCCGCCAAGCAGCAGGAGCTGCCCACCGAGCCCTCGATGCTGCAGAAGGGCAAGGAGATGATCATCGCCGGCCTGGGCGACGAGACCTTCGACCGCCGCTACCTCAACCAGATGGGCGTGGAGGCGTACAAGAGCGCCATTCCCCTGTACGAAAAAACCGCGCTCGAATCGCGCGACCCGGAGGTCAAGGCCTTCGCCTCCAAACACCTGCCGGCCCTGCGCGAGCAGCTGCAGGCCGCGCAGGACCTCAAGGTCTCGGTGGACCAGCGCCCTGCCTCGACGAAGTGAGCGCGTTCAGGGCGGCGTGGGCAGCAGCAGATCGCGGTCGAGCTGCCCGCAGCCGGTGACGCCCAGCATCGGCCATGTTGCGGTCGATCTCGGCGCGCAACAGCTCGATGGCGTGCGCCACGCCGCGCTGGCCCGCCACCGCCAGCGCGTGGTTGAACGGCCGGCCCACGAACACGAAGCGCGCCCCGAGCGCGAGCGCCTTGAGCACGTCCGAGCCGCGGTGGAAGCCGCCGTCCACCATCACCGGCATGCCGCCCACGCCGTCGACAATGCGCGCCAGCACCTGTATGGGCGCCACCGCGCCGTCGAGCTGGCGCCCGCCGTGGTTGGAGACCACGATGCCGTCGGCCCCGAGCGCCTTGGCCTTCACCGCATCGGCCACGCTGAGGATGCCCTTGATCACCAGCGGGCCGGGCCAGAAGGCGCGGATGCGCTCGACGAACGACCAGTCCAGGTGGTCGCGGTGCGAGAAGTCGCGCAGCACGTTGCTCGACAGAATGGGGGCGCCGCGCTCGGCGAACGAGTTCTCGAAATGCGGCATGCCGTGGCGCCACAGCGTCTTCGCGAAGGTGCCGAGCAGCCAGCGCGGGTGTGACACCCCTTCCCACGCCAGCCGCAGGCTGGGCCGCAGTGGCGTGGAAAAGCCGTTGCGCACGTTGTTCTCGCGGTTGGCGCTCACGGGAATGTCCACCGTGACCACCAGCGTCTCGTAGCCCGCGCGGCGCACGCGCTGCAGCAGCGCGAGGATGCGCGCCTCGTCGCCCGGCAGGTAGGCCTGGAACCAGGTGCCCGGCGCGGCCTGGGCCACGTCCTCCAGCGGCGTGAGCGACGAACCGCTCAGGATCGCGGGAATGCCGGCCTCGCGCGCGGCCTGGGCCAGCGCGATGTCGCCGCGGTAGGCCGAAAGCGCGGCCAGGCCCATGGGTGCGATGCCGAAGGGGCTCGCGTAAGTGGTGCCGAACAGCGGCTGCTGCTGCGTGCGGCGCGACACGTCCACCAGCACGCGCGGCACGAAGCCATGGGCGTTCATCGCGTCCTGGTTGCGGCGCAGCGAGACGTTGTCCTCCGCCGCGCCCGCCACATAACCGTGGATGGGCCGGGGCAGGCGGCGCTGCGCGAGCGGCGCGAAGTCCTTGAGCGCGAGGATGTTCGAGAGGGCGGAGGGCATGGTGAAGCGACAGGAAGGCTCCCGCCCCGGCCAGGTCGCCGGGGCGCGGGATTCGAAAAGGAAAAGCCGGGGGTCAGGCGAGCGTCTGCCCGCCGTCCAGCGTGATGGTGCTGCCGGTCACGTAGGCCGAGGCGTCCGAGGCCAGCCACACGGCGATGTCCTGGATTTCCTCGGGCCGGCCGATGCGGCCCAGCGGCACCTGGCGCACGAAGGCCGCGTACTTCTCGGGCACCGACATCTCGGCCTCGGTCAGCGGCGTGAGGAAACGCCCCGGCGCGAGCACGTTGACGCGAACCCCTTTCGGCGCCCACTCCATCGCCAGCGCGCGCGAGAGGTTGATGACCGCCGCCTTGGCCGCCGAGTACGGCGCGTTGCCGGCCCGGCCGCGCATGCCGGCGGTGGACGAGAGGTTGATGATGGAGCCGCCGCCCTGTGCCAGCATGTGCCGGCCCACGGCACGGCACACCTTGAAGGTGGACGAGAGGTTGGCCGAGATGACCCCGTCCCACTCCTCGTCGGTCACGTCCACGCTGGGCTTGCGCAGGCTGCCGCCGGCCGCGTGGGCCAGCACATCGATGCGGCCGAAGCGCGCCACCGCCTGTTCCACCACCGCATCGACCTGGCGCGAATCGGTGGCGTCGGCCACGGCCACCAGGGCTTGGCGGCCCAGCGCCTCGACCTCGCGGGCCACGGCATCCAGGTCGGCGCGCGTGCGCGCCATCAGCACCACGTCGGCCCCCGCGCCGGCAAAGCCCAGCGCGATCGCGCGGCCCAGCCCCTTGCCCGCGCCGGTGACGAGGGCGGTGCGCCCCGCCAGGCGACCGCCGGCCTGTTCCTTGTCATTCATGAGGTCCGCTCCTGATGCTGATGCTGCTGAGTCTTCAATCCGCCGTGATGCCGGCCGAGCGGATGATGCCACCCCACTTGGTGGCATCGGCCTGCACGAAGGCCTTGGTGGCCGCCGCGTCCGAGGCCAGCGTGGTCAGGCCCAGTTGCGCGAGCTGCGTCGTCACCGACGGCTGGCGCAGCGCGTGCGTGAACGCGTTCTGCAGCTGCGTCACGATCGGCGCGGGCACACCGGCCGGGGCGAAGACCGCGTACCACACCGAAGCGCCGAAGTCGGCCAGGCCCGAGGCCGCCAGGGTCGGCGTGTCGGGCAGTTGCGCCACGCGCTGCGACGAGGTGACCGCCAGCGCCTTCAGGGCACCGCTGCGGATCTGCGGCAGCAGCGGCGGCATGTTCTCGAACGCCAGCGTGACGCGGCCGGCCAGCAGGTCCTGCATCGCGGGCGCCGTGCCTTTGTAGGGCACGTGGATCATCTCGGTGCCGGTCATGCGCTCGAACAGCTTGGCGCAGAGGTGCTGCGTCGAGCCGTTGCCCACCGAGGCGTAGGCCACCTGGCCCGGCCGCGCCTTGATGTAGGCGATGAGTTCCTGCACCGAGTTCACCGGCAGCGAGGGCGGCACCACCAGCACGTTGGGCACGGTCGCCACGCCGATGATGGGCGTGAAGTCCTTGAGCGGGTCGTAGGGCAGGTTCGGGTACAGCGCGGGCGCGGTGGCGTAACCGGGCGTGCTGCCCAGCGTGAGCGTGTAGCCGTCCGGCTTGGAGCGGGCCACGGCCGTGGTGCCCACGACGCCGCTGGCGCCCGGCTTGTTGTCCACCACCATGGGCTGGCCCAGCACGCCGCCGGCCTCGCGCGCCAGCAGGCGGCACAGCAGGTCGTTCGTGCCGCCGGCCGCCCAGGGGCTCACCAGCGTGATGGGGCGGGAAGGAAAAGCCTCGGCAAAGGCCGGCCATGCCGACGTGAGGCTGCCGAGGCCCAGGGCTTGGATGAGATGACGTCTTTGCATGGCGGTGGTCCTTTGCGCGGGGTGAGGGGGTGAAGGGTCAGGGTTGGATTTCGAAGGTGCAGATCGTCTCGACCGGCGCCGTGTAGATCAGGTCGGGCACGCTCAGGCTGGCGCGCGCCATCGCCGCGCGCTCGGCGCCCAGCACCTCCACGAACAGGTCCGACGCGCCGTTGGACACGTAGGGCGCGCGCTCGAAACCGGGCGCGCCGTTGACGTAGATCAGCAGCTGCACCACACGCACGATCCGGTCCAGGTCGCCGAGCACGGCCTTGGCCTGGGCCAGGTGGTTGATCGCGCACAGCCGGGCCGACTGGTAGGCCTCGTCCACCGAGACCTTGTCGCCCACCTTGCCCAGGTAGGGGAACTCGCCGTTGTGGTGCCCCAGGGCACCCTGGCAGAAGAACAGGTTGCCCACCGCGACGCCGGGCACCAGCGCCGGGTTGGCCTTGATGATGGGCGCATCGGGCAGCACGATGCCCAGCTCGGCCAGGCGTGATTCGATCTTGCCCATGGGTCTCACTCCACTTCGGCGACGCACTCGATTTCCAGCAGGAAATCCTTGCGCGGCAGGCGGGCCTCGACGGTGGTGCGGGCCGGCCAGGTCTGCGGGTCGTTGCCGAAGAACTCGCGGTAGATCTCGTTCATCTCGTCGAAGTCGGCGCGGCGGTCCAGGAACACATTGACCTTCACCACCTGCGCCAGCGACGAGCCGGCCTCTTCCAGGATGTTCTGCAGGTTGGTCATGCACTGGCGCATCTGCGCGGTGAAGTCGCCCTTGGCCAGCTGCATCTCGCCGTGGTAGGCCGGGCAACCGGAGACGAACACGAGGTTGCCGGTGCGCACGGCGTGGGCGTGGGGCGCCTTCGTGCGGGTCACCTTGGGGCTGTAGATCACTTGTTTGGTCATGGGAACTCCTGTGTGCGGAAAAACGTTGGAAACGCAAATGTGCCTGCCGTTTGGCGTCGCAACAAACGATTTGTTTTGAACAATGAGTTGCCATTTTCGCAACACACATCCTAGAATCGCCGCATGATCCTGCAGACCTCCCTGCTGCGCTACCTCGAAGTGGCGCAAAGCGGCTCCATCCGCGCCGCCGCCGAGCGGCTCTTCGTCACGCCCTCCGCGCTCAGCCGCGAGCTGCAGAAGCTGGAGGAAGACCTGGGCGTCACCCTGTTCGAGCGGCGCGCGCGCGGCATGGTGCTCACCGCCGCCGGCAAGGTCTACCTGAACCACGTGCGCGACGCGCTCAACGGCATCGAGCGCATGCGCTCCGAACTCGACGCGCTGCAGAACCTGCACCGCGGCCACGTCTCGCTGCTCTCGGTGGAGGGCTACGCCTCGGACTTCCTCGCCCCCGCCATCGCCCAGTTCCAGGACGCCTACCCGAACATCACCTTCTCGCTGCGCATCACCGGCACCGGCGCGGTGGAGAACGGCATCGCCAGCGGCGAGGCCGACATCGGCCTGGTCTTCAACCTGCAGCCCAAGGCCGAGATGCACTCGGCCCTGCACCTGCACGCGCCCCTGCTCGCCGTGATGGCGCCCAGCCATGCACTGGCGCGGCGCAAGAGCCTCACGCTCTCGCAGATCGCAGGGCAGCGCCTGGCGCTGCCCGACAACAGCTTCGGCGTGCGCCGCCTGATCGACTTGCAGAGCCACATGTCCAAGGTCCACATCACGCCGGCGCTCGAAGCCAACTCGCTCGCGGTGCTGCGCGGCTTCGCGCGCAACGGCGGCGGCATCACCCTGCTCTCGCACATGTCCATCCGCAACGAGCTGGCCATGGAGCAGCTGGTGGGCGTGCCACTGGACGACGCGCTGCTCTGCCAGGGCGGCATCGACGTCTGCGTGCTCTCCGAGCGCAAGCTGCCCGTGGCCTCGGCGGCCTTCCTCAAGCACCTCACCGAAGTGGGGCGTGCCGCGCTCTGAAGCGGTGCGTCAGCGTTGCGCGCAGATCAACGCTGCGTGCAAAAGAAGTCGTTTGTGGTTGCACAGTCGACTCCGTAAGCTCGGGACCATTCAGGCAAGGCACTGGCGCCTTGCGGTTGGAACCCGGAGCCCCGAATGCCCCAGAAACTCGACGTGCACGCCGGTGCCATCGAAACCCTGCCCCCCGCCGATTTCCGCTGGCCCGGCGGCCAACGCCTCGGCATCTTCTTTCGCGTCGCGCTGGAAGGCTGGTCCGACGACCAGTGGCCGGGCTTCGGCCCCATGGGCAACCCGCTCAAGCCCGGCACGCCCGACCTGAACGCGCTCGGCTGGGTCGAGTACGGCATCCGGCGCGGCATCCACCGCATCCTCGACGTGCTGGAGCGCCAGCAGATTCAGACCAGCATGCTGGTCTGCGGCGTGCTGGCCGAGCGCTACCCTGAAACGCTGCGCCGCATCGCCGATGCCGGCCACGAAATCGTGGCGCACTCCTGGGGCATGGACGTGATCCCAGCCTACCTCGACGAAGCCGCCGAACGCGCCAACATCCGCCGCACTACCGAGGCACTGGAACAGGCCTGCGGCGTGCGCCCCGTGGGCTGGATCAGCCCGCGCGCCTCGCCCAGCGTGCGCACCGCGCGCCTGCTCGCCGAAGAAGGCTACGAATGGCACGGCGACACCATGAACGACGACCTGCCCTACCTCGTGCGCTTCGGCGACCGCGAGATCGCGGCCTTCCCCGGCGGCATGGAGATGAACGACACGCCGCACGCCATCCGCTATGGCAACGCACCGCGCCAGATGCTGGAGCTGTTCGACGACTGGCTCGACTTCGTGCAGCGCCACGAGCCCGGCGCGGTGCGCCTGAACCCTTCCATCCACGGCCACGTGTTCGGCCGGCTCAGCGGCATCGGCGTGTTCGAGGAACTGATCCGCCGCGCCCGCGCGCTCGACGACACCTGGATCGGCCGCCAGGGCGATGCCATCCGCCACCTGCGCCAGTCGCTGCGCTGAACACCCCTCACACCCCCACCAGGAGAAGCTCCATGAACGCACACCACCCGCATGGCCTCACCCGCCGCCACGTTGTTGCCGGCGGCACGGCCCTGGCCGCCCTGATGGGCAGTGGCCTGTCCCGCGCCGCCGGCTACCCCGAACGCCCCATCCGCATGGTGGTGCCCTACCCCGCCGGCGGCTCCACCGACATCGTGGCCCGCCTGGTCGCCAAGCACCTTGGCGAGGTGCTCAAGGGCACCGTGGTGGTGGACAACAAGGGCGGTGCGGCCGGTGCCATCGGCGCGGCCGACGTGGCCCGCGCCGCACCCGACGGCTACACCCTGCTCTCCAACATCGTCACCTCGGCCGTGCTCACGCCCATCACCCAGGCCAAGACGCTCACCTACGACCCCATCGGCGCCTTCCAGCCCGTTGGCGATGGTCGCCAAACTGCCCAACGTGCTCATCATCAACAAGGACATTCCGGTGCGCACCTTCAAGGAGTTCGCCGCCTGGGCGCGCGCCAACCCCCAGCGCGCCAGCTACGGCACGGGCGGCACCGGCAGCGTGATGCACCTCACCGGCGAACTCCTCAAGCGCGATGGCGACTTCGCCATGGAACACGTGCCCTACAAGGGCGCGGCCGCCGCCATCCAGGACCTCATGGGCGGCAGCATCGTCGCGGTGCTCGACAACATCACCGGCGTCATCGGCCCCATCCGCTCCGGCCAGGTGCGCGCCCTGGGCGTCTCCACCGACCAGCGCTCGCCCGCCCTGCCCGACGTGCCCACCTTCGCCGAAGCGGGCGTCAAGGGCTTCTCCAACGCCAGCTGGTTCGGCGTCTTCACGCGCGCGGGCACGCCGCGCGACATCGTCGCCCAGCTCGAAAAAGCCACGCTGGAAGCCTGCGCGCGGCCCGAGGTGGTGCGCACGCTGACCGAACTCGGCGCCGTGCCCGACCCCATGGGCGCCCAGGCCATGGACACCTTCTGGAAAGCCGAATTCACCTACTGGAAACGCGCCATCGACGCCGCCGGCATCCCCCTGAACTGAACCCCGACCCCAAAGGCCTCTCTTGAAATTCGCCAGCTTCCTGCACCAGGGCACCGCCACCTACGGCGCCGTGATCGACGACCAGCACCTTGTGGACCTGCGCCCCGCCCTGGGCGCGCTCGCGCCCGATCTCCAGAGCGCGATCGCGCAAGGCCTGCTTGACAAAGCCGCCACCCTCGCGCGCGCCGCCACCGAGCGCATCCCGCTCGACACCGTCGAGTTCCTGCCCGTGATCGGCCGGCCGGCCAAGATCGTCTGCGTGGGCCTCAACTACGCCGACCACGTGCGCGAGACCGGCCGGCAAGTCACGCAGCAGCAAGCGCCCACGCTGTTCCTGCGCGTGGCGAACTCGCAGGCCGGGCACGGCCAGGCCCTGCTCATCCCGCCCGAATCGCCCGCGCTCGACTTCGAAGGCGAGATCGCCGTCATCATCGGCAAGCCCGGGCGCCGCATCGCCGAGAGCGCGGCCTGGGCGCACGTGGCCGGCTACGCCTGCTACAACGACGCCAGCATCCGCGACTGGCAGACCGCCACCTCGCAATGGACGGCCGGCAAGAACTTCGCGCGCACCGGCGCCTTCGGCCCCTGGATGGTCACGGCCGACGAGATCCGCCCCGACCAGGTCATGACCCTGGTCACCCGCCTCAACGGCGAAGAAGTGCAGCGCACCACCACCGACCTGCTCATCCACAGCATCCCCTCGCTCATCGCGCACATCAGCTGCTTCACCGAACTCGAAGCGGGCGACGTCATCGTCACCGGCACCCCGGGCGGCGTCGGCTTCAAGCGCCAGCCGCCGCTCTACATGCGGCCGGGCGATGTGGTGGAAGTGGAAGTGGATGCGCTGGGCGTGCTGCGCAACCCCATCGAGGCAGAAATGGCCTGAACGCCCCGGGCAGGACCGGGGCTCAGTCCCCGGTGATCTTGCCCAAGAGCCGGATCAGTTCGGCGGTCTCGGCATCGGAGAGCGCGGCGCGCAGCGCCGCCTCGTGCTCGCGCACGATGCGCGCGGCGCGGCTCCAGCACTTGCGCCCCTCGGGCGTGAGCTTCAGGTACACCGTGCGCCGGTCGTGCTCCTGGCGCGTGCGGTCGATCAGGCCGCGCTCGGCCAGCTTGTCCGCCAGCGGCACCATCGACGGGTTCGTCAGCCCCACGCCGCGCGCCAGCTGGCCCTGCGGCAACTCCACATTGCAGCTCAACAGCTCCAGCACGCCATACATGGCCGTCGTCAGCTGCAGCTTGCCCAGCGCGAGGTCCAGGCGGCGCAGCGCCTGGTTGTGCGCTTTTCGAAGGTGGTACCCGACGTAAGCGTCGAGCGCGGGAGAAGAAGGAGGAGTGCAATCGGCCATGGGCAGCCGGCAGGATAGCACGCAGCCACCCGATCATTCTCTGTCTATTAGTTTGACATCGAACTATTCGATGACTACACTTCGACCCAACATCAATCAGGAGACCGCATGTTCGTCGTCGACAACCACATCCACCTGGGCCAGCCGGGTGTTCACGTCTCGCAGCACATCTACAGCGAGCTGCGCAAGAACTGGAGCGATCGCGGCTTCCGGTACCACAGCACCGAAGTGAAGTCCGAGCGCCGCGACGGTGAGATGCTCGTCCACGTGATGGACGAAGTCGGCATCGACGTGTGCTGCGTGCTCGCCGGCAACTGGAACCGCGTGCTCCCGCCCGAGCAGCGCCCCTACAACGTGCCCAACGAATTCGTGGCCCAGCAGGTCAAGGCCTCCAAGGGCCGGCTCATCGGCATCTGCAGCGCCGACCCCATCATCGACCCCTGGGGCGCCGCCGACGAACTCGAGCGCTGCGTGCGCGAGCACGACTTCCGCGGCATCAAGCTCTACCCCACCTACGCGCACTTCGACCCGCGCGACAAGGCCTGCGAACCCCTGTACGAAGCCGCCTCCGCGCTCGGCGTGCCGGTGCACTTCCACATGGGCTTCACGCCCGTCTGCGGCGCCGACATGAAACTGCAGCAACCCTGGCTGCTCGACGAAGTGGGCCAGCGCTTCCCCAAGATGAAGGTGGTCATCTGCCACCTGGGCTACCCCTACGCCGCCGAAGCCATGGGCGTGGTCGCGCGCAACCCCAACTTCCATGCCGACCTCAGCGCGCTGGGCTTCTACCATCCGCGCACCGTCTACCAGCTCATCCACGACTTCGGCTGCGTCAACCCCTGGGAACGCCTGCTCTACGGTTCGGAAAACCCCTTCATGTGGACCTTCCACAAAACCGTGCAGAACATCAACGAACACGCGCGCGCGCTCGACATGCCCGAGATCCCCGACCACGCGCTCGAACTCATCCTCGGCGGCAACGCCACGCGCCTCTACCGCATCGACCAGAGCAAACAGCACCGCCCCGCGACGCCGCCCGCCAAGGCCGCCGCCTGACCACCCCATCACACCGGAGACAAGACACCATGAAGAAGATCGCTCGCCGCTCCCTGCTGGCCGCAGCCCTGGCACCCGCCTTCGGCACCCTCGTCGTCCCACTGGCCCATGCGCAAGGGGCCTTCCCCGCGCGCCGCATCTCCGTCGTCGTGCCCTTCCCCGCCGGCGGCCCGGCCGACATGGTCGCGCGCGTCATGCAACCGCTGATGCAGAAAGCCCTGGGAGAAACCGTCATCGTGGAAAACTTCGCCGGCGTCGGCGGCGCCATGGGCGTGGGCAAGGTGCTGGCCGCACCGGCCGACGGCCACACCATGCTGCTCACCACCGTGGCCGAGCCCATCCTGCCGCCGCTCACCATGCCCAGCGTGCGCTACAAGCCCGACGACCTCGTGCTCGTCTCGCAGCTCTCGTACACCAACATCGCGCTCGTCGTGCGGCCCAGCTTGCAGATCAACTCGGCGCAGGCCCTGGTGGACTACCTCGAGAACCCGTCCAACAAAGCCCTGACCTACGCCACGCCCGGCAGCGGCACGCTCTACCACCTCATGGGCGAGCACTTCAAGATGCTCACCGGCACGCAGCAGCTCATGCACGTGCCCTACAAGGGCCTGGCACCGGCCGTCAACGACCTCATCGGCGGCCAGGTGGACGTGGCCTTCCTGCCCATGGCCGGCAGCACCGCCAAACTGATCGAAGCCGGCACCCTGCGCGCCCTGGCCCACACCGCCGACAAGACCGTGGCCGGCCTGCCGCGCCTGAGCGAAGTCGACGCCAGCCTGAAAGACTTCGTCTACACCGTGTGGACCGGCGTCTTCCTGCCGCGCCAGACACCCACCGACGTGGTGACCGCCGTGCACAAAGCCATCGACACCGCACTGCAAGGGCCGGAATTCGGCGTGTACACCCGCGAAGCCGGCGGCGTGGCGCTCACGCGCGCCATGCCGCTGAAACAGGCGCAGACCTTCTACAGCGCCGAAGCGCAACGGCTGCAGCGGGTGTTTCAGGCGGTGAAGCTGAAGGCGGACTGAGCGCGAGCGCAGCTTCAAGAGCAAGGGCCCCGATGGGGCCCTTTGTTTTTTCGCATCTCAGCTAGGATGGCTGCCGGCCAACAGCGAGCACGCGCCAGAGCCCTCACAAGCCTGTCACCCCGAAGCCATGAAAAACGGAACAACCGCTGAACTTCAGATCATCCTTGCTGTCACGGCATTCCCACCCGGGGTCCGTTTTGCGGTGCAACACGGTCGCGATGGCTTGCTGCCGCCCTACGCGTCGACGGCCGAGCTCGTGTCGTTCGCCATCACCATGAGTCTCGGCCCCACGCTGCCGGACGGATCGTTCAACTTCCGTGGCCCGTTCGCGCAAGGCACACCGTCCGACCGCTTCATTTACCTGAACTCGGGGACCTACGCAGGCCAACCCGATTCACGCTGGGAGCGAAGGGCGAAGATCAAGTTGGCCGGCATCCCCCAGCCCTTGGTGGAGACCGCCACAGGAGACGCCAACCGCGCCATCGAAGGTCGCATCCACGGCACGGCGCGAGACGGCGGGCCGGTGTGCGCGACCGTGGGCCTTCAAGCGATCAGCTGGCACTTGGTCAAGCGCTCCGCGCCCGCTGGGTGACGCGGACTTCCGCTTCATCGATCTCCGTCGGGCATCAGCACACGACGCGGCTGGCCCATCAAGAAGCACGGGCTACTCTGCTGAAGCGGCCAGCCGGCGCAGTGCAAGGAAGCTCCATCTGACGTCCGCCCGCCCAAGCATGTCTTCGCGCTCGGCCTGGTGGTGGCAGCGCAGCCCGTGCCGTGCGGCCAACCGAACCGTGTCCTCAGCGGAGACGTCGAACATTCTTCGGCCTTCCGGTATCGGGCCGTGCCGCAGAGACATGAAGACTTGACCGTTTTCGGCCGTCAGCGCGGCAACAGCTTCCATGGCCAACTCCCGCTCCTGAGGATCCAGATGCATCCACACGGCGGTGAGAAGGACGACGTCGAACCGGCGCTTTGCTTGCCGCAACACGTCCAGCGTCGGCAGATGGTCGTCCATCCAATCGATGGGCAGTGCGCCATGAAGGCGCTGACCCTCGCGGCGAAGTTCGCCTGTGGGCTCCACGGCGACGACCTGATTGCCACAACGGGCGAGTGCCGCGGCATCGCGCCCCGACCCCGCGCCGATGTCGACCACCGTGGCCGGCTGTGTGGGAAACAGGTGAATCAGGTCTCGGTAGACCTCAGCGAAAGTGATGCTCTCGTATTGAGAGGCCAAGGCCGATGCGTTCGCACCGTATCCAGCCGCTCCGGGGACTGTAGAGGTCATGGATGCCATACGTGGTTTGGACAAGCGCTTGCGGAGCGCAGCGCGCGACTGCTTCTGGCCGATGCCCGACATGCTAGCTCAGGCTGAACCATCGAGGCGACCCACGGCCGCTCATTGCAGTTCAACATGCCCAGCAAACGCCCCGCCGCTGCGCACCACCTCCCCATGCTCCACCCCATGCGCGAAGCGCACGGCGGGGTCGGCCTGCAGGCGCTCATACAGGGCGTTCAACGCCGGGTAGTCGCGGCGGTCCAGCACCTGGTGGAATTCGTTCCAGCGTGCGATGCCCATGAGGTACGCGTCCGCCGCGCTGCGGTGCTCGCCCACCAACCAGTCGCGCCCGCCCAGCAAGCCTTCCAGCGCGGCATGGGCACGCCGCACCTTGTCGTGCCCCATGGCCGTTACCGCGCGCAGCGCTTCGCCTTGCAGGCCATGCTCCATTGCGTACCAGAGCGGTGCGAATGACTCGAAGAAATCGGTGTTCAGAAACGCCAGCATCTCGTTGAAGCGATCGAACTCCGCGCTGCCCTGCGCAGGCACTAAGCCGCTGGAAGCAGCAGCCGCCCCGATGTGATGCAGGATTGCCACGCTCTGGCTCACGAAGCGGCCATCGGCCGTGCGCAGCGAGGGCGTTTCGCCCACCGGGTTGATGCGCTTGAAGGCCTCGCTGCTCACCACCTCGGGCATCTGGATGCGGCACAGCTGGTAAGGCAGGCCGCTCCACTCCAGCGCCACGATGGCGCCAAACGAACAGCCCTCGGGCACGCCGTAGAAAAGAAGAATGGGTTTCATGGTTGGTTTCAACTCCTGTTGCATTGACGAAGGAGTGCATTCTTGCGGCGTGGACGATGGCCGCCTAGACGGGCAAAAGGCAACGCATCGTCCACATCTGTGGACAATGGCGGCATGAACCTGAACGACCTCACCTTGTTCGCCCAGGCCGTGGAAAGCGGCGGCTTCGCGCCCGCGGCCCGGCGCTTCTCGGTGCCGAAATCCACCCTGAGCAAACGCGTGGCCGCGCTCGAAGCCAGCCTGGGCGTGCGCCTCATCGAGCGCAACTCGCGCAGCTTTCGCCTCACCGACACCGGGCACGACTTCTACCAACACGCGCGCGCCGCGCTGGTGGAGGTGGAGAGCGCGCAGCAGGTGGTGCAGTCGCGCCTGGCCGAGCCCAGCGGCACCGTGCGGCTCACCGCCGCCGTGCCGGTGGTGCAGTTCCAGCTGGCGCCCCACCTGCCCGCGCTCGCGCGCACCTGGCCCCGCTTGCAACTGCAGCTGCACGCGAGCGACCGGTTTGTGGACCTGGTGCAAGAAGGCTTTGACATCGCGCTGCGCAGCCACTTCGCCCCCCTGCCCGACTCGGGCCTGGTGCAGCGCACGCTCAAGGTGGAGCCCGTGATGGTGGTCGCGGCCCCCGCCTACCTGCGCGAGCACGGCACACCGCGCCAGCCGAGCGACCTCGCGGCGCACCAGGCCCTGCTGACGGGTGTGGACGCCACGCGCTGGACGCTGCGCAACAGCAAGGGCGAAGTGCAGATCGCCGAGCCGCCGCCGCGTTTGGTGGCCGACGAATCCGTGGCGCTGCTGCACGCGGCCACGGCCGGCCTGGGCATCGTGTGCCTGCCCGAGAGCATCTGCCAGCACCACTTGGCGCGCGGTGAACTGGTGCGCGTGCTGACGCGCTGGACGGCGGGCAGCGTCACCACCACCGCGCTGGTGCCGCACCGCCGCAGCCTGCTGCCTTCGGTGCGCGTGGTGCTGGAGTTTCTTTCGGAGCGGCTGGGCTCGACGGCTTGAGTAAGACCCCGCAGCAAAAAATACTGTATTAACGTACAGTACAATGACGCCAGGCCAGACACCATGCGGTGTGTGGCGCCAAGCAGTTGCTGTTGTTGTCTCTTTGTGGATCTGCAGCTTTAGCCCGTCCGCCTTGCTGGTGGCCGGGCTTTTTCTTGTTGTCCTTTTAGCGACGGGTAGACGCAAGGGGTTGGTCAACAGCCGCTAAGCAGCGTTACCGGACAAACACTTTGTCAAAGTGAGCAGCGGATAAGCGCGCTAAACCCGACATCTAGCGCGGTCAAGTCCCAGCCTTCGCGGCACAAGAAGCTCCGAGCCGCTGTGAGTCAGACGATGCAAGGGCGGACGTACCACGACATAGGGCTCCCGTCTTACGCCGCTCAAGAACTGCTCAACGCTCGGTCATTGAAGTGCAAGCCGAGCTACAAGTCGTGTTCGCGGTGCACTCGACGAAATGCGGTGGGCGGATCACAGCATCCCCAACAAGTTCTTCGAAGCTCGCACCTAGGTCCGCTACGATGGCGTCGATAGGGATTGGCAGGCTGGCCGCGAGGACCAAATATGGCGATGTATTGCAGGGAGCGCAATTATGGCTGACGAAGAGGAAATTCATCGGAACAAACTTGTAGGCAAAACCTGTTGAATTTCACTGATCTCTGACCCGAGATTTCCATCGAATACTGACCCACCCGTTGTGTGAGCAAAGAAGCTCACGGTGTGGATAAGTGCTTCGTTTTCTCCTTTTCAGATCTAGGTGTGTGGAGCTGCAGCAAAGTGCGCCGCTGTTTGCGCGACTTTGTTGCCTCGATCGACAGCCATGTTGAAAGTTTGTCGGCGAATGGATCGAGCTTGCTGGAGCTCGCACGCCTGGCGTAGCGGGGCTCTTCATCGCCCGCCCGCAGGTACTTCTTAACGGTGTTGCGAGCCAGGCCTGTACGCCTGGAGATCTCGCGGATGGACATCTGCTCGCGCAGTGCCCAGCGTCTTATGACACTCAGTGTCGCCACGTCTATCACTCCTGAAATCTCCTGCTGCCAAAAGCAGCAGGATAGGGTTCTTACGTGGGTCAGCTTTCAATGGAAATTGATGCTCTAACTGGGTCAGTTTTCAGTGGAAGACAACACCCGAGGGGCCTTTCTGCTCTTTTGGAGCTACACCTCAATTACTTTTATTGCCCTTGGCTTCGGCTCCCTTCGTCCGGGACTTGTGAACCTGTTTGGAAGGCGCAGACGGCATCGCGCCCTCAGCCAATAGCGCCATGTACCTCACCGCTTCGATCTTCATCTCGTCCGTACAGCGGTCGAAGTCATCGAGCACGGCTCTTTGCATCGGCTCCAGGCCCAGCCTGGTCGAGATGCGCTTGCCCGTCAGCAGGTAGCAGACGTTCACACCCACCTCCCCCAACTTGACGAGTACTTCCGCGTCCGGGTTGCGCTCCCCTCGCTCGTAGTTTCCGATCGAGCGCTTCGAGATCCCAACAGCGTCGGCGAGCTCCTGTTGGTTGAGTTTGAGCCGACGCCTCTCCTCCAAAAATCGCTCCACGAAGTTACTCATTTTTGCCACAGCTGGGATATGATGGAATGGACATGTACCAAAAAAGTACCTGTTGTGTATTTTTCCGTTACTCAATGCTAGCCCAGGGAAAGGAGCAACTTCGACCATGTCCACATTCGCTGTCTCTTCGTCTCGCAAACGCGTCCCCAACGGGGTCAACAGTTCGCGTCCCATCGCGCTGCGGCTCACGCCCGCAGAGCTGGAGCATGTGAAGGAGCGGGCCAGGCTCGAACACCGCTCCATGGCCAGCGTGTGCCGCCTCGCGGTGCTGCGCGAGTTGGGCTTGAACGACGATGAAAAGGTGACCTCATGAAACTCTTTGGCCGCAAACCATCCCCTCAGGCAGCAGCTTCAGCAGCAGTGCCCACATGCACGCCCGATCCGGAGCACATGCCCTTCTTCCCGAAACCGGTGTCGACGCAGCGCATGTGGTTTTCGCTTCACCACAGCACGTCGGCGGAGCTGAAGGTGTCCACGCGTCGCACGAAGGTGAAAGATGCCCCTTATGACGTGGTGCTGCAGGCCTGCAAGGCGCCGCTGGAAACGGAATGGACCCTCAGCGCCGAGCAGGCGCGCGAACTCGCGGCCCGCCTGCTCGACGCCGCTGCCGACTGCGGCGAGTTCGACAACGCGACGTTCTCCCTTCGCTGGGACTGAACGGGCCGAACGGGGCCAAGCCAAGCCCCTGTGGCTACGATGTGGGCTGCCAGCCCTGCGCAGCGGCCCACATCGGGCGCGCGCCTCGTGCCGGCGCAGCTTGGGGGCATGGGCATGACGACTTTTCTGCGATCCATCGCGCTGGCGGCGTGGCTGCTGGGCGCTTCCTTGCTTTCGCATGCGGCGCCGAGCGTGCAGGTGGGCTTCTCGCCGGAGGGCTCGGCGCGCCAGCTGGTGCTGGAGACGATCGCCAGCGCGCAGCAGAGCATTCACATCCTGGCCTATGCGCTCCAGGCGCCAGACATCATGCAGGCGCTGGTGGACGCGAAGAACCGGGGCGTGGAGGTGCGCGTGGTGGTGGACAAGAAGCGCAACCGGGGCAAGACGAGCAGGAAGGCGATGGACTTCGTGACCCGCCACGGCGTGGAGCTGCGGACAAACGACCATTTCCACATCCACCATGACAAGACCATCATCGTGGACGGCCACACGGTGCAGACGGGTTCGTTCAATTTCGCGCCGTCGGCCGAGACGATGAATTCCGAGAACGTGGTGGTGATTCGCGGCATGCCCGAGGTGTCGAGCCAGTACATGGCGCACTGGCAATCGCGCTGGAAGCTGGGCAAGCCGTATCCTGCACAACCATGACCCAACGATCTTCTCCCTCTTCTTCCTCCTCCTCCATTTCCAAGCGCCGTCAGATCATCACGGTGATGATGCTGGTGCTCGCGCTCATCGGCGGCCTGGTGCGCTGGCTCGCGCCACAGCCTTCGCTGGCGCGCGATCTGGGCTCGGTGCTGATGGTGTTGTGGCTGCCGATCATCGGCAACATCATCGGCTGGCTGATCCAGCGTGCGAAGGCGCCGAAGCACCTGCCGCAGGGTTTCGCGGCGGGCACAGTGTTCAAGCCAGATGCGCGGATCGAGCTCACCTTGCTCGCAGCCGACACGCCGGTGCTGAGCCGGCCGATCCGTGCGGGCTACTTCGATGGCGCGCTGGTGGTGGGCTCCGAGGGGTTTACCACGCGCCTGGCGGTGCCCACCGATGGGGAGCCGGTGCCCGAGATGCCTTGCACGCTGGAGGTGCAGTTCCTGCGCCCGGAGCTGGCGCTGGCCCAGCTCAAGAATGGCACCAAGTTCGCGCTGCTGTCGGGCCGCACTTTGTTGGGCACGGGGCATGTGCTGCCGCTGGCTTGATTCGAGTTTTGGCTGCGATGGGCGTCCATCGGCCAAGAAAGGAATGCAGTTTTGACTCCCTCTGACTTTGACGAACGCCGCGAACTCGAGGCGGCCTGCCATTGTGGTGCCGTGCGCTTTCGTTTGGTTCTGACTGATGGGCTGCGCAGCGTGCGGCGGTGCAACTGCTCGTACTGCAGCATGCGTGGCGCAGTGGCCGTCTCAGCCAACCTGGACGATATCCATGTCGTGCAGGGCGCGGACAAGCTGACGCTCTACCAGTTCAATACTGGACAGGCGAAGCACTACTTTTGCTCGGTGTGCGGCGTCTATACCTTTCACTCCAGGCGTTCCGTCCCCAGCCAATACGGTGTAAACGTGGCATGCATTGCTGGCCTGAGCCCGTTTGACTTTGATGAAGTGCCTGTGTTGGAAGGCCGAAACCATCCCAAAGACCGGGGCGACGGCGGGCCGATGACGGCCGGCTGGCTCAGTTACCGTGCCAACACGGATCATCGGCGTTGACGGTCATCAGCCAGTGACATCCGTTCTTCACCTCGTCGGTCCGTCGTTGCAGCGCCAGACGAGATTGCGTCGCACATCGAGCGGAATGTTCATCTTGCCCAGTTCCAGCCCTACTGACACTCAGGGCACTCCAATTCCAGGAAAATTGCGGCATGTTCAATTTCAACGTCGTCCAACCCACGTTCGCTGCCTAGCTGCGTCCTTTCGATGGCAATCGGAAGGAGATGACCTTCCGGCCCCACAACCCCGGCAGGCATGGTCTTCCGGGGTTTTTGTTTTTTCAGGTTCCAACATGTTCACGCGCACTTACGACAAGCTGATCGCCACGATTTCCGCCCGCCGGAACGTGGGATACGTGCGCGTGCGCCCGTGGTCCGGCCGACCCATTCCCTCCTGAGCCAGCCCTGGTGAATCCATGCCGGGGCGGCTTGATCGTCCTGACATGTGGACCCTCGAGGGGTCCGGAAAGATTCACCATGAACCGCATCAACAACAACAACGGCATCCGCAACATCGGCATCATTGCCCATGTGGACGCGGGCAAGACCACGACCAGCGAACGCATCCTCTACTACACGGGCGAGAGCCACCGCATGGGCGAAGTGCACGACGGCGCTGCCCACATGGACTTCGACCCCGAGGAGCGCCGACGCGGCATCACCATCAACAGCGCCGCCACCACCGTGCATTGGCGCGGGGTGCAGATCAACCTGATCGACACACCCGGCCACATCGACTTCAACATCGAGGTGGGCCGCGCGTTGCGCGTGCTCGACGGCGCCGTGGTGGTGCTCGACGGTGTGGCTGGCGTGGAGCCGCAGACCGAAACCAACTGGCGCCTGGCGGACCGGCACGAGGTGCCGCGCATCGCCTTCGTCAACAAGCTCGACCGCACGGGCGCGAACTTCGAACGCGTGATCGCGTCGATGCGCGAACGCCTGGGCGTGCAGGCCGTCCCGGTGCACCTGCCCATCGGCGCCGAGGGCGAGTTCCGCGGCGTCGTGGACCTGGTGCGCATGCGTGCCCTGCTGTGGGAGCGCGACGATGCATCGCAGCCGGTGCAGGAAGCCGCCATTCCCTCTGACCTCCTGGCCGAAGCCCAGGCGGCCCGCGCGCGCCTGCTGGAAGCCGTGGTCGAGCAAGACGATGAGGCCCTGGAGGCCTGGCTGCGGGGCGAAGAGCCCTCGGTGGAACTGCTGCAACGCTGCATCCGTGCGGGCGTGCGCAAGCGTGCCTTTGTGCCGGTGCTGGCGGGTTCGGCCTTCCGCAATCGCGGTGTCGAGCCGCTGCTGGATGCGGTGGTCGACTGGCTGCCCGCGCCTGGCGAGCGCGAAGGCACGGCCACGGGCCTCGACAGCGCGCCGCTGGCCGCCCTGGCATTCAAGGTGGTGACCGACGAGCACGGCAGCATGGTCTTCGTGCGCCTGTATGCGGGCCGGTTGCGGCGTGGCGACTCGGTGCTCAACACCAGCACCGGGCGCATGGAACGCGCGGCCCGCCTCTACGAGGTGCATGCCGACAAGCGCATCGAACGCGATGAACTCGTGGCGGGCGAGATCGCCGCGGTGGTCGGCTTCAAGGACACCCTCACGGGCCAGACCCTGAGCGATCCCAGGCACCCGGTGCAGCTGGAGTCCATTGCCGTGCCGGAGCCGGTGATCCACATGGCGCTGGAGCCGCGCACCAAGGCCGACCAGCAAGGCCTGTCCAAGGCGCTGCAGAGCATGCTGCGCGAGGACCCGAGCCTGCGCGTGCGCCAGGACGAGGAATCGGGGCAGACCATTCTGTCGGGCATGGGCGAGCTTCAGCTGGAGGTCGCCGTGCACAAGCTGCGCGACCGTTATGGCGTGGGCGTGGTGGTGGGCCGTCCTCAGGTGGCCTACCGCGAGACCATTGCCACGGTCGCGGAGCTGACGCACGTGCACAAGAAGCAGACCGGCGGCCCGGGCCAGTTCGCGCAGCTCACGCTGCGCCTGGAGCCTCTGGAGCCTATGGAGCGAGGTGCGGGCGTGCAGTTCGAAAGCCGCATCGTCGGCGGCGCCATTCCCCGCGAGTTCATTCCCGCGGTGGAAGCGGGTATCCGGCGCGCGGCCGAAGCCGGTCCGGCTTCGGGCTACCCGGCCGTGGACTTCCGCGCCGTGCTGCTCGATGGTGCTTTCCACGAGCGCGACTCCTCGGCCATGGTCTTCGAGCTGGCTGCAAGCCATGCGCTGCGCGATGCTTTCGCCAAGGCCAGGCCGCACCTGCTGGAGCCGGTGATGGCCGTGGAGGTGATCACGCCCACCGAATACCTGGGCGACGTGATCGGCGATCTGCACCGCCGCCGTGGCCAGGTGCGAGGGCATGAGGTGCGCGGCACGGCCACGGTGGTCGACGCGCTGGTGCCGCTGAAGGAGATGTTCGGCTACATCAGTGGGCTGCGCGCGCTTTCATCAGGCCGTGCGCAGTACACGATGCAGTTCGATGGCTACCAGGTGGCGCCGCCCGCTGTGGCCGAGTTGGCTGCAGCTTGACCAGAGGGGTGCAATCCTGAGGGATTGCACCCCTCGAACTCATGGTGTGGCAAGGCCCTATTAATATGCGGTCATGAATGATGCAAACCTCGACGCCATTGTTGAACTCGAAGAACGGCTGGCGCGCGCCATGCGCACCTCCGATGTCCCGGTTCTGGACGAACTGCTGGCGGACGATCTGCTGTTCACGAACCACCAAGGCATGCTTGTGACGAAGCAGGAAGACCTTGACGTTCACAGGTCGGGCTTGTTGAAGCTGGACTCGCTCGATGCGTCGGACCGCAGCGTCCGGCTGCTCGGCAATGTGGCCGTTGTCGCGGTGCGAGTGCAGCTGGCTGGACGCTATGGCAACGATTCTTTTGAAGGCAGGTTCAGATACACCCGCGTTTGGGCACTGCTGGGCGCGCACTGGCGAATCGTCGCCGCGCACGCGAGCGTGGTGGCCGCGTAATACCGTCGGCGCCTGTCGAAAGACGGCAGTGCCCGACTTGTCCCGTCTTTCTGTGCATAACTTTGTGGATGTCGCTGGAGCAACCTTGCCGCAGCGAGTGCCTGCGGGGCCTGCCGCTGTGTTGCCCAGGAAATGAGCAGGCAGCGCCAACCGCGCCATGCGCGGCGCGCGCGTCAAAGCGATTTGAACGCCGCCCGCATGCAGGCGATGAAGAAGGTCGCATGGGTGTCGCGCGGTGCGAGCTGCGACCTGAGCAGGTAGCTGGTGAACGGGATGTTGGGTTTGAAGGGGACGGTGACGATCCCTGGGAGCTTCATGGTCCGGGTCAGGATCGGGTTGACCAGGCTCACGCCCAGGCCTTCGCTGACCATTCTGCAGATGGTGGCGGCGAACGGTGTCTCCAGCGCGAGGATGCGGCCATCCTTGGGAAAAGCGGCATCGATGGCGTGGCGCGAAGAGCCTCCATTGGGCAGGGAAATGAAGCGCTCCCCGTTCAGGTCCTGCGGCGACAGGCGCTGCTTCTTCGCCAGCCGGTGGTCCGAAGGCATGACGCACACCGCGTTCTCGGTGTGCAGCACGGACGCCACCACGCCAGGTTTGTCGGAGACGTTGGAGACGAACCCCATGTCGCAGTGCTGGATGGCGGTCCAGTTGGCGATCACGGCGGACTCGCTGGTGTCGACGACGATGCGAACGGCGGGGTAGCGTTCACTGAACATCCGGATGGCCAACGGAACGACGCTGATGGAGATCGAGGCCGCCGCCGCGACACGAAGCGTGCCCACGCCCGCCTCGCGGATCGACAGCGCCGATTCGGCGAGGCTGTCCAACCCCACGAACGCTCGCGCGACCTCCCGGAACAGGGCCTCGCCGCCCTTGGTGGCGACCACGCGCCCGGAGAGGCGGTCGAACAACTCGAAGCCGACTTCGTTCTCCAGCTTGCCGATCACGCGGCTCACGTTGGGCTGCGAGGTGTGAAGTTGCTGCGCGGCCGCGGTCATCGATCCGGTCAGCATGACGGCACGGAATGTCTCGATCTGTTTGAAGTTCATGGCGCGATGGTACGCCCGACAGGCCATATCAAAAGCGTATGGTCGTACCAGAAACTGTCATTTGACGGCATGCATGGCGGTTCCGATACTTCGTCCA
Organism: Hydrogenophaga sp. UC242_50; assembly: GCF_042697355.1. Classification (NCBI taxonomy): domain Bacteria; kingdom Pseudomonadati; phylum Pseudomonadota; class Betaproteobacteria; order Burkholderiales; family Comamonadaceae; genus Hydrogenophaga; species Hydrogenophaga sp. UC242_50. The sequence continues at coordinate 2,484,674 of NZ_CP170553.1, read as the reverse complement.
TCTCGAAAGGATTTGACGATGGAATCGAAAGTCAGTCGGCGGCTCACGCAGCCCCTAGCGCAAGAGATTTGCGAGCACATCTACGGGCCACGCCTCGCGCGTGACTTCACGAAACAGTTCACCTACCTCACCGACGTGAACCAGGCGCATCTGCTGATGCTGCACAAGACGGGCCTGGTCTCACCGGACATCGCCAGAAAGCTGGCGAACGGTCTGCTGCGGATGGAGACGGAGGGGCCGGCCGCGGTGGAGCTCGACCCCGCCAAGGAAGACCCGTACTTCAACTACGAAGCCCGGCTGATGGCGCTCACGGGGCGCGATGTGGGGGGCCGCTTGCACATGGCGCGCAGCCGCAATGACATCGCCGCCACGATCGACCGCATCCGGGCGAGAACGGTGGTGCTCGACACGATCGAAGCGATGGGCCGCGTGCGGCAGGTCGCTCTGGAACGGGCCGAGGCGTTCAAGGAAGTGGTGATGCCGGGCTACACCCACCTGCAGCCCGCGCAGCCCATCACCTTCGGTTTCTACCTGAGCGCGGTGGCGGAGGCCCTTGGCCGCGACATGGATCGCCTGCAGGGCGTCCTGCCTCGCATCGACGCACTGCCTCTGGGCGCGGGCGCCCTGGCGGGCACCCGGTTCCCCATCGACCGGGATGTCACGGCCGAGGCACTCGGTTTCAGCTCGGTCGTGGCGAACACGCTGGATGCGGTCGCCTCGAGGGATTTCGCCTGGGAGGCCATGTCGGCGATCGCGTCCTGGCCCAGACCTGGGGCCGTGTGGCGCAGGACTTCTATGTGTGGTCCACCGCCGAGTTCGGGCTGATCACCTTCCCGGACCGGGTGGCGAGCACGTCGAGCATCATGCCGCAGAAGAAGAACCCGGCCGTGCTCGAATACCTGAAGGGAAAGACCAGCCACGTGATCGGGCTGCTCACGACGTCCCTGATCGCGGTGAAGGGCACGCACTTCACGCACTCGGGCGACAGCAGCCGGGAAAGCATGCGGAGCTTCTGGGAGTGTTCGGAAGAGACCCTGCGCTGCCTCTCGCTCTTCGAGCTGATCCTGAGCAGCGCCGAGCCGAAGCGGGAGCACATGCTGCAACACGTGCGGTTCGACTTTTCGGTTGCGCACGGATCTGGCCGACGGCCTCGTGGCCGAAGCAGGCCTGTCTTTCCGCGATGCGCACCACGTGGTCGGCGGTCTGGTGCGGCTCGCCCTGGACTCGGGCAAGTCGGCACTGGAACTGACCAGCGACATGTTGGACCGCGTGGCCGTCGATGTGGTCGGGACCGCCATCGGGTGGCCTGAGGACAAGCTGAGCCAGTACCTGGACCCTGTCGCGAGCGTGAATGCCCGGCGCCACGGCGGGCCCGCCCCGGCGGAGGTGGTGCGGGCTGTCGAGCGGCAACGCCGCCACCTCGAGAGCGTGCTGGCCAGCGTGCAGGCAATCAGGCGCCGGCTCGGCACGGCACGCCAACAGATGAAACGCGACATCGGGGCCATCGCGGCCAGCTGAATCCCCTTCACCTCCCTTCAAGGCTGTTGACCATGAACACCATTTCCAAAATGCTCATCGGGGTTGCCTCTGCCGTTCTGCTTGCCACGGGCGCTTCGGCGGCCCCGTATCCGGAGAAGCCCATCCGGCTGATCGTGCCTTTTGCACCGGGAGGCACGGTGAATCTGATCGGCCGGGTGCTTGCGCAACGCCTGTCGGAAAGCCTGGGCCAACAGGTGATTGTGGACAACAGGCCGGGCGCGGGCGGCACGGTGGGCGCGGACATCGTTGGCCAAGGCCCCGCCGGATGGCTACACGCTGCTGCTCGCCTCATCGAGCCATCAGTCGTTCCACCCGCTGCTCTACAAGAACCTGTCGTACGACGCGAACAAGGCCTTCGCCCAGGTGGCCCTGTTTGCCTCCGTGCCCAATGTGCTGGTGGTCTCGTCCAAGGTGCCCGCGAAGAACGTCAAGGAGTTGATCGTTTACTCGAAATCGAGCGGCAAGAAGCTGTTCATGGGCTCCGCGGGCAATGGCAGCGTCAACCAGATGGTGGGCGAGCTGTTCCAGCACAAGACGGGCACCGAGTTCGAGCACGTGTCTTTCAAGGGCGCCGGCCCGGCGACCACGGACCTGCTGTCCGGTCAGATCGACCTGATGTTCGTCAACCTGCCGAACGTGCTGCCGTACATCCAGAGCGGAAAGATCCGTGCACTGGCGATGGCGAGCGCACGGCGATCGGCCAGCGTGCCCGACGTGCCCACCATGGAAGAGGCCGGGGTTCCCGACGTGGTCGTGGATTCCTGGACGGGTGTGCTGGCGCCAGCGGCCACGCCGAAGGCGATCATCGACAGGCTCTCCGCCGAGATCCACAAGATCAGCCGGGAGAAGAGCACCACCGAAAGCCTGGCAGCCCAGGGGGCCGTGCCGCTGTCGGGGTCGAGTGCGGACTATGCCGCGCTGGTGCAGTTCGAAACCCAACGCTGGAGCGAGGTGATCAAGAAGGGAAAGATCACCATGGATTGAGCGGGTCCATGAGTGGGGCAGCCCGGTCGACCTGACCGCCGAACAACGCGATGGGGATTTGCATCAATGCTGGGTGTGCTTGGAGGCATGGGGCCTGCCGCGGGAGCGTACTTCGCCTATCGCCTGGCGTTGCTGACCGATGTCGGCAGCGATCAGGAGCACCTTCCGGTGTTGCTGGTCAACGACCCGCAGATCCCGGACCGCTCCGATGCGGTGCTCGGGCGTGGAACAAGCCCTTTGCCGGCGATGCGAAAAGGCCTGCAGTTCCTCGAGGCCAGCGGATGCAGCTGCGCCGTGATCCCCTGCAACACCGCGCACCACTGGTACCCCGAGCTGGCGATGTGCGTGAAGATGCCCTTGATCCACATCGTCTCGTCGGTCGTTGAAAGGCTCCGGGCCAGTGGCATCCCTGGCGGGCGCGTCGGCCTGCTTGGCACGCCGGCGACCGTGCATTCGAGCCTGTACCGGGACGCACTGGCGCAAGCGGGCTATGCGGTGCTGCCGCTCAGCGAAGACGACGTGCAGCGGCTTTGCGTGCGGCCGATCAAGGCGGTCAAACAGAATCGGCTGCCGCAGGCCAGCGCGGCGCTTGCCCACTCGGTGCGGGTGCTGCACGACCGAGGGGCGGCGGCGGTGATCCTGGGTTGCACGGAGCTCCCGGTTGCGCTCGCGGCCCTGGGCAGGGGGCCGCTCGACCTGCCGGTGGTGGACTCGATCGACTCCCTCGCCGTCGGTGCCTTGAGGCACTTCGGCCTGAACGTGAAACCGGCGAACGCGCTGTAGGCGCCCATCGGGGATGGCTCCCACCCCGAGTTGTCCCTTCTTTCTGTGCATAAGTTTGTGGATGTCGCTGGAGCAACCTGGCGGCAGCGAGTTCCTGCGGGGCTTGGCACTGTGTTGCCAAAAAAACGGGCAGTGCCGCCGACGCCCCTGTCGTAAGACATAAGATATAGCTCGGGCATCGAAGCCGCCTTCCACAGACCCACCCGCGCCGTTCACCGTTCCCACCGCCCTTCGCCCGCTGCCACCGATGCAGCCCGTGCCACGGCACAGCGCGGTGAACCCCTGGCCAGAAATTCACGACCTCATCGATGAAAAAGGATTTTTCCGACAGCCCTTCCGCCCAGCCGGACCTGTCGCAGCACACGCCCATGATGCAGCAGTACCTCGGCCTGAAGGCCGGGCATCCGAACACGCTGCTGTTCTACCGCATGGGCGATTTCTACGAGCTGTTCTTCGCGGATGCGGAGAAGGCCGCGCGCCTGCTGGACATCACGCTCACGCAGCGCGGCCAGTCGGCCGGCCAGCCGGTGATCATGGCCGGCGTGCCCTTCCACTCGGTGGACACCTACCTGGCGCGCCTGATCAAGCTGGGCGAGTCGGTGGCGATCTGCGAGCAGGTGGGCGACGTTGCGCACGGCCAAGGGGCCGGTGGAGCGCAAGGTGGTGCGCGTGGTGACACCGGGCACGCTGACGGACAGCGAGTTGCTGTCGGACAAGTCCGAAGCGCTGCTGATGGCGGTGCACCCGGGTGCGCGCACGGGTTGTGGGCTGGCGTGGATGTCGGTCACGCAAGGCATCGTGTTCCTGGCGCAGTGCGCGAGCGACGAGCTGGCCGACTGGGTGGCGCGCGTCTCGCCCGGCGAGGTGCTGTACAGCGCCGACGCCACGCCCGCGTTCGAAAAGTCGGTGCAGGCGCTGGCCAGCCAGAGCGGCAGCAATGGCGGGCGGCTGGTGGCGGTGTTGCGCCCGGCCTGGGCGTTCGACGCCGCGCTGGGCCAGCGCAAGCTGCTGGAGCAGTTGCAGGCCGCGAGCCTGGCCGCCTGGGACGCGCAGGACATGCCGGACGCGCACGCGGCCGCCGCCGCGCTGCTGAACTACGCCGAACACACGCAGGGCCGCGCGCTCACGCACGTGAGCAGCCTGCAGGTGGCGCGCAGCGGCGAGCGCATCGACCTGCCGCTGAACACGCGGCGCAACCTGGAACTGACGCAGACGCTGCGCGGCGAAACCAGCCCCACGCTGTTTTCGCTGCTGGACGTGTGCTGCACCGGCATGGGCAGCCGCGCGCTGCGCAGCTGGCTGCTGGAGCCCCGGCGCGACCGCGCGGAGGCGCGCGCGCGGCTGGCCGCCATCGACTCGCTGCGCGGTGGCCTGTGGCAGTCGCTGCGGCAGTCGCTCAAGGGCGCGAGCGACGTGGAGCGCATCACCGCACGCACGGCGCTGCGCCAGGTCAAGCCGCGCGAGCTGGTGGGCCTGGGCCAGACGCTGGAGCGCGCGCGCCAGCTGGCGGCGCAGCTGGGCCCGCAGGCCGCTGGCGGCCTGCTGCACGGCATTGCCTCGCACCTCACACCACCCGACGGCTGCGCCGAGCTGTTGCGCGACGCGCTGCTGCCCGAGCCGGCCGCGCTGGTGCGCGATGGCGGCGTGATCGCCGACGGCTTCGATGCCGAGCTGGACGAACTGCGCGGCATCCAGAACCACAGCGACGCCTTCCTGATCGAGCTGGAGCAGCGCGAGCGCGCGCGCACCGGCATCGCCAACCTGCGCGTGCAGTTCAACAAGGTGCACGGCTTCTACATCGAGGTCACGCAGGGCCAGGCCTCGAAGGTGCCGGACGACTACCGCCGCCGCCAGACGCTGAAGAACGCCGAGCGTTTCATCACGCCCGAACTCAAGGCCTTCGAGGACAAGGCCTTGTCGGCGCAGGACCGCGCGCTGGCGCGCGAGAAGTGGCTGTACGACCACCTGCTGGACGAGCTGCAGGCCTACATTCCCGCGCTCACGCAGCTGGCGCGCGCCATGGCCGCGCTGGACGCGCTGTGCGCGCTGACCGAGCGCGCGCTCACGCTGAACTGGTGCGCGCCGCAGTTCGTGCCCGAGCCCTGCATCGACATCCGCGGCGGCCGCCACCCGGTGGTGGAGGCGCGGCTGAACGAAAGCTCGGGCGGCAGCTTCATCGCGAACGACACCGTGATGGGCCCCAAGCAGCGCATGCAGGTGATCACCGGCCCCAACATGGGCGGCAAGAGCACCTACATGCGGCAGGTGGCGGTGATCGTGCTGCTGGCCAGCATGGGCAGCCACGTGCCGGCCACCTCGTGCCGCCTGGGCCCGATCGACGCCATTCACACCCGCATCGGCGCGGCCGACGACCTGGCCAACGCGCAGTCGACCTTCATGGTGGAGATGACCGAGGCCGCGCAGATCCTGAACGCCGCCACGCCCGAGAGCCTGGTGCTGATGGACGAGATCGGCCGGGGCACGTCCACCTTCGACGGTCTGGCGCTGGCCGGCGGCATCGCCACGCACCTGCACGACAAGTCGCGCGCGTACACGCTGTTCGCCACGCACTATTTCGAGCTGACCGAATTCCCCGCCAGCCACCACGCGGCGGTGAACGTGCACGTGAGCGCGGTGGAGTCGGGCGGCAAGGGCGGTGGCGGCATCGTGTTCCTGCACCAGATCGAACCGGGCCCGGCCAGCCGAAGCTACGGCATCCAGGTGGCGCGCCTGGCCGGCGTGCCGGCCGGGGTGGTGCAGCATGCGCGCCACGCCCTGGCCGCTCTGGAGGCCCAGAGCGAAGAAAGCCGCAGCCAGGTGGACCTGTTCGCGCCCCCACCTGCCACACTGGAGCCTGAAGCGCACCCGCTGCAGGCGGCCGTGGCGCAGATCGACCCCGACACCCTGAGCCCGCGCGAAGCGCTGGAACAGCTTTACGCCCTCAAGAAACTCGCTGCCTTATCATGACTTACTGCGTCGCCGTCAAACTCAACGCGGGCATGGTCTTCCTCTCCGACTCGCGCACCAACGCGGGCCTGGACCAGATCAGCACCTTCCGCAAGATGATCGTCTATGAAAAGCCGGGCGACCGCTTCATGTGCCTGCTGTCGGCCGGCAACCTGAGCATTTCGCAGTCGGTGCGCGAGATCCTGCAGGTGGAGCAGCTCACCGACCCCGATGGGGGTGAGCCCATCACGATCTGGAACGCCAAGAGCATGTTCGATGCCGCGCGCGTGCTGGGCTCGGCGGTGCGCCATGTGTACGAGCGCGACGGCGATGCGCTGCAGCGCGCGGGCGTGGATTTCAATGCCTCCATGATCTTCGGCGGCCAGGTGCGCGGCGAGGGCATGCGCCTGTTCCAGGTGTATTCGGCCGGCAACTTCATCGAGGCCACGTCGGAGACCCCGTTCTTCCAGATCGGCGAGTCGAAGTACGGCAAGCCGGTGCTGGACCGCGTGATCGCGCCCGAGACGCCGCTGGACGAGGCCGCCAAATGCGTGCTGGTGTCGATGGACTCCACGCTGAAGTCCAACCTGTCGGTGGGTCTGCCGCTGGATCTGGCGGTGTACGAGGCCAACATGCTGCAGTCCGACAAGATCACCTGCATCGACAACGACAACCCCTACTTCCGCATGCTGCACAAGACCTGGGGCCAGAAGCTGCGCGAGGTGTTCGACGAGATCGAGGACCCGACCTGGGACGACGCGCACACCGACGTGCCGCTGCTGAGCGACAACCCGCGCAACGCGCCGCTCAAGAAGATCACCAACGCTCGAGAGAAGCTGATCTGAGGCATGTCGCTGATCGTCTTTTCCCACGCCAACAGTTTCCCCGCGAGCACCTACGGGGTGCTCTTCAAGTCGCTGCGCGCCCGCGGCCACACGGTGCGCGCGGTGGACCGCTTCGGCCATGAACCGCAGTACCCGGTGACCAGCAACTGGCCCCATCTGGTGCAGCAGCTGGCGGACTTCGCCGCCCCCGAGGTGGAACGCCACGGCCAGGGCGCCTGGCTGGTGGGCCATTCGCTGGGCGGTTTCCTCAGCCTCATGTGCGCCGCGCGCCACCCCAGGCTGGGCGGCCACGCGGTGCGCGGCGTGGTGCTGATCGACTCGCCGGTGCTCGGTGGCTGGCGCGCGCGCACGCTCGAACTGATCAAGCGCACGCAGCTGGTGGGCTCGGTCTCGCCCGGCAAGGTGAGCCGGCGCCGGCGCCACAGCTGGCCCGATGCGCAGACCGCGCACGCCCATTTCAGCAGCAAGAAGGCGTTTGCCCAATGGGACCCGCACGTGCTGCGCGACTACATCCACCACGGCACGCGCGACGCGGCCGACGCGCAAGGCCGGCCGCATCGCGTGCTGGCCTTCGACCGCGAGGTGGAGACCGCGATCTACAACACCCTGCCCCACAACCTGGACCGCCTGCTGCGCCGCCACCCGCTGCAATGCCCGGTGGGCTTCATCGGCGGCACGGACTCGCAGGAGATGAAGCAGGTGGGCATGGCGATGACGCTGCGCCTGGTGGGCAAGGCGCACCCCGAGCGGCTTCGCATCCTGGAGGGCAGCCACCTGTTCCCGATGGAAAAGCCGCTGGAGACGGCCGCCGCCATCGACGATGTGCTGGGCGCTCTGGCCCCCGCCGGCCGGCCTCCGGGGCACCCCGCCTGACACGAGCCGGTGTAAGCTGGGCACCCCCTCGGACCGCGCGCCCATGACGACCCCACCGTCCTCCACGAACCTGCTGCAGCAAGGCTGGCAGCGCGTGGCGAACTGGCAACCCGAAGAACACAGCCTTTGGCTTCGCTGCGCGGTGGCCGTGCTGCTCACCTTCGCGGCCGTCTGGCTGCGCATGGCGCTGGCGCCGGCCGATTCGGGCGGGCGCTTCATCACCCTCTCGCTCGCGACCGCGCTGGCCGCGCTGTACGGCGGCTTCCTGCCCGGCATGCTCAGCGCGGTGCTGGGCACGGTGTTGATCAACTTCCTGATGGTCAAGCCGTACTGGAGCCTGGCGATCGACCACCCGGTGGAGGCCTTCTGGCTCAACCTCTGGCACCTGCTGGCGCAGATCGTGGTGGTGGGCGCCATCACCCTGATGCAGCGCCGCAACCAGCGTTTTCAGGAGGCCACCGAGCAGCTCCAGCAAAGCAAGCGGCAGCTGGAAGACACGTTCGAACAGAGCGCCACCGGCATGGCGCACAACGACCTCCATGGCCGCTGGATCCGACTGAACCAGACCTATTGCGACATCGTGGGCTACACGAAGGAAGAAATGCTGACCAAGCATTTCCGCGACTTCACCCACCCCGACGACCTGGAGCTGGACATGCGCCAGCTCAAGCGCACGCTGGCCGGCGAGATCAACCACTACAGCTTCGAGAAGCGCTACATCCACCGGCAGGGCCATGTGGTCTGGGCGCACGTCACCATTTCGCTGGTGCGCAAGGCCTCGGGCGAGCCGGACTACCTGATCGCGGTGGTGCAGGACATCAGCGCGCGCAAGGCCATCGAGGACGCGCTTCGCACCAGCGAGCACCTGCTGCGCCAGGCCCATGGCCTGGCGGGCCTGGCGAGCTGGCGCGCCGACCTGACCACCGGGCGCTTCGTCACGCTGGCGGGCTCGCACGAAATCCTGGGCCTGCCTTCGGCGGACTTCAGCGCCCAGGACCTGGTCGCGCTGACACACCCCGACGACTTTCCAAGGGCATTCGAGCTGTGGAAGCTCGCGGTGCAGGGCAAGGCCGACTACCACATCGAGTACCGGCTGCTGTTCGGCGGCGAGGAGCACTGGTTCCTGGTGCAGGCCGAGTTCGAGCGCGACGCGCAGGGCCGCGCGGTGCGCGCGCTCGGCGTGATCCAGGACGTGACCAAGCGCAAGCGCGCGGAGCTGGAGATCCAGCAGCTCAACGCCTCGCTGGAGCAGCGCATCCACCGCCGCACCGAGGCCCTGAAGGCCGCCTACGACGAACTGGAAAGTTACTCGTACGCGGTAGCGCACGACCTGCGCTCGCCGCTGCGCATCATCAACGGCTTCGCGCAGGCGCTGCACGAAGACAACCCCGGCATGGGCAGCGACAGCCAGTCACACCTGCAGCGCATCACGGCCGCGAGCAAGAAGATGGGCGAGCTGATCGATGGCCTGCTCACGCTGTCGCAGTTCGCGCGCGGCGAGCTGCAGCGCAAGCCGGTGCACCTCAGCGCCATCGCCACCCGGCTGCTGGAGGAGTTCGCGGGCGCCGAGCCGCAGCGCCGGGTGCGCTGGCAGATCGAGCCGGGGCTGCATGTGATGGCCGACCCGGCCCTGGTGGAGGCCTTGATGCAGAACCTGCTGCACAACGCCTGGAAATACACGGCGAACACGCCCGAGGCGCTGATCCGCGTGGAGGGTGCCTACGAGCACGGCCAGCAGCGCTTCAGCGTGCTCGACAACGGCGCGGGCTTCGACATGGCGCGCGCGGCCAAGCTGTTCCAGCCTTTCCAGCGGCTGCACATGCCGCACGAGTTCAGCGGCCTGGGCATCGGCCTGGCCACCGCGCTGCGCATCGTGCAGCGCCATGGCGGAGAACTGCAGGCCAGCGCCGAGCCTGGGCGCGGCGCCACCTTCAGCTTCACGCTGAGCGCCAAACCCCTGGCGAGCTGAGTTCCCCCGCCTGCATTTCGCGCCGCGCTGGCGGCGTTTCACCCCAGGCATCGGCGATTCGGTCGCAGGCCGCTGGCACCCGGGCGGCGCCCCCGGCACAGTGCGCTCCATCCCCTCCGATGGAGCCCACCATGCAACTCACGCCCCTCATCGCCGTTCACATGACCGCCGCCATCGCCGCCGTGCTGCTGGGCCCGGTGGCGCTCTGGGCACGGCGCGGGCACGCCGCGCGCCAGGCCCACAGCCAGCGCCCGCGCCTGCACCGCGCCATCGGCTACGCCTGGGTCACGCTGATGCTGGTCACCGCGATCTCGGCCATCTTCATCCGCGATTTCAAGCTGCCCAACATCGCGGGCTACACGCCGGTGCACCTGCTGGTGCCCATCGTCTTCGGCAGCCTCTTCCTGGCGTTCCGCGCCCTGCTGCGCGGCAACGTGAACACCCACCGCCGCGTGATGGTGTGGCTGTACGTGAGCGCCTGCCTGGTGGCCGGCGCCTTCACCCTGCTGCCCAGCCGCTACCTCGGCGGCCTGGTCTGGCACCAGTGGCTGGGCCTGGCCTGAACCCTTCCTTTCTTTCCCCCTTGAACTGGAGCACACCATGAACCTCTCGAACCCCCAACACCAGGACCTGGACCGCCTGGCACGCCGCCGCGCGGGCGCCCGCATGGGCTGGTACGTGCACGCGCTGGTCTTTCTTTCGGTCAACAGCGTGCTGGCGATGCTGTCCTTCTCCAGCGGCCGCCACTGGGCCATCTACCCCGCGCTGGGCTGGGGCCTGGGCCTGCTGATCCATGGCCTGGTGGTCTGGCTCGTGCTGGGCGGCGGCGGGCTGCAGCAGCGCCTGGTGGCGCAGGAACGCGAGCGGCTGCAGCGGGAACACGGCCGGTGAGCCCCGTGGCGGCGGCAGGCATGCGGGATACTGCGGCCATGCCGCCGTTCAAGTTCAAGCCCGACATCGCCGCCCGCCGCGCCCTGGTGGTCGTGGTGGTCAACACCGTGATCGCGCTGATCATCACGGCGGTCAACGGCGACGCGTTCGCGGTCAACCTCGTGTACTCGCAGTGCATCGGCCTGGGCATCTGGGCGATGATCGACGGTGGCCGCCACGTGCTCAACCCCAGCGGCTGGCCCGGCGCCTGGCGCATGGCCTTGCTGGTGGTGGTCGCGGTGCTGACGTCCTATGGGGGCGGCAGCGTGGTGGCGAACCTGCTGCTGGGCCGCGATCTGTTCGCGAGCCTGAGCAACGTGCCCCGCGCCACGCTGGGATTCGTGCTGATGTCGCTGGCCGCCGGGGGCTTTGGCGCCTACTACTTCACCAGCCGGGCCATGCTGGCCCATGCGCGCCTCGCGCAGGAAGAGGCCCAGCGCCAGGCCAGCGAGGCGCGCCTGAGGCTGCTCGAATCGCAGCTCGAACCGCACATGCTGTTCAACACCCTGGCAGACCTGCGCGTGCTCATCGGCACCGACCCGGTGCGCGCCACGGCCATGCTGGACCGGCTCAACGACTTCCTGCGCGCCACGCTGACCGCTTCGCGCACCGAGGCCAGCGCCGGCCGCCACACGCTGGATCAGGAGTTCGCCCGGCTGCGCGACTACCTGGAGCTGATGGCGGTGCGCATGGGCCCGCGCCTGCGCTACACGCTGGACCTGCCCGACGAGCTCACCACCCAGCCCGTGCCGCCCTTGCTGCTGCAGCCGCTGGTGGAGAACTGCATCCGCCACGGCCTGGAGCCCAGCCTGCAGGGCGGCGAGGTCCGCGTCAGCGCGCGCCACAAAGGCAGCGACCTGGTGCTGGAGGTCAGCGACACGGGCGTGGGCAGCGAGCCCTCGCCCACACCCGGTTTCGGCCTTTCGCAGGTGCGCGAGCGGCTGGAGACGGCCTACCCGGGCCGTGCGCGCATGGACTGGCAAGGCCAGCCCGGCGGCGGCACGCGCACCCTGCTCACACTGCCATGGACCCCATCCCCATGAACGCCACCGCCCTGCTGGCCGAAGACGAACCGCTGCTGGCCCAGGCCCTGCAGGCCGAACTCGCCCGGGTCTGGCCCGGCCTTCAGGTGCTGCGCCACCGTGGGCGATGGCGACGCGGCGGTGGCGCACGCGCTGCGCCTGCAGCCCGATGTGCTGTTCCTCGACATCCGCATGCCCGGCCAGACCGGCCTGCAGGCCGCTGCCGAGCTGGCGGACGAGTGGCCCGACGGCGTGCCGTTCCCCGCGCTGGTGTTCGTCACCGCCTACGATGCCTACGCGGTGCAGGCCTTCGAGGCGCAGGCGGTGGACTACGTGCTCAAGCCGGTGCAGCCCGATCGGCTGGCGCGCACGGTGCAGCGCGTGCAGCAGGTGCTGGCGCAAAGGCAGCCTGCCAGCGCCGGGGGCGCGGCGTTCGACGAGGCCACGCTCGTGCGCCTGCGCGCCCTGCTCTCGGGCCATGCGCCGGCACCGTCGGCACCACCGCGCCTGCAGGTGATCCAGGCCAGCGTGGGCCAGGGCATCCGCATGGTGCCCATCGGCGAGGTGCTGGTGTTCGAGGCCGCCGACAAGTACGTGCGCGTGCTCACCGCGAAGGGCGAGGTGCTGATCCGCACGCCGCTCAAGGAGCTGATTCCGCAGCTGGACCCGGCGGTGTTCTGGCAGGTGCACCGCGGCACGGTGGTGCGCGCCGATGCCATCGACAGCGTGCAGCGCGACGAAGCGGGCAAGCACAGCCTGCGCCTGCGCGGCCGCCCCGAGAACTGGCCGGTGAGCCGGCTCTACGCGGCGCAGTTCAAGGCCATGTGAGGCCAGCGGTGCGGCTCAGAAGCTGCCGGTGAACTGGTAACGCGATGCGGGGTGCCACATCGCGGCCACCGAGGCCACCTGCCCTTGCGACTGCGTCTGCCGGCGCAGCACCAGGCAGGGGTCGCCCGGCGCCATGTGCAGCATCTCGGCCACCTCGGGTGGCGGCGCGCTGGCTTCGATCACGAAATGCACGCCCTGCAGCGGCGCCACGCGCATCAGGTAGGCGTTGGGCGTCTGGCTGTTGAAGTCCTGCGCCATGTAGTCCGGCGCGACCCGGGGGTTGACCCAGCGGTCTTCGACCTGGATCGGTTCGCCGTTCTCGAAGTGCACCACCACCGAGTGGAACAGCGGCTGATCGGCCTTGAGCCCGAAGCGGCGCGCCAGCGCTTCGCCCGCCTTGGCGCGTTCGAGCTTGTGCAGCTCGCTGCGGTGGGCGTGGCCGCGCGCGGTGATCTCGTCGGCGATGTTGCGGATCGCCACCAGCGTGGCCTGGTACTTCTGCTGCGCCACGTAGGTGCCCGAGCCCTGCACGCGCTCGACGATCTGCTCGTCGCTCAGCTCGCGGATGGCGCGGTTCACCGTCATGCGTGAGACGCCGAACTCGCGCGCCAGCGCCTCTTCGGCCGGGATGGCGTCGCCCTCGCGCCAGACGCCGGCCTGGATCTGCGACAGCACGTGCTGCTTCACCCGCAGGTAGGCAGGGGTTCGTTCGGCGGCGGGCAAGGCGGGAGGAGCGGAGGTCATAGGGTTTCTACCAGGGCGTGAACCGCTGAAGTGGTCTTGACAGCATCGATTATCGGCAGATAAAGTTGTCTATACATATTCAAGATTATCCGGAAAATATGTACACCATCACCAGCCGCCACCCGCCTGAAGGAACCCGCCCCGTGACCACCACCGTCGACCCCCGTCTGGACCCCACCCGCGTGATCCGCGCCCCGCGCGGCAACACCTTGCATTGCAAGAACTGGGTGGCCGAAGCCGCCTACCGGATGATCCAGAACAACCTGGACCCCGAGGTGGCGGAGAACCCGCAGCACCTGGTGGTTTATGGCGGCATCGGCCGCGCCGCGCGCGACTGGGCCTGCTTCGACCAGATCCTGGCCTCGCTGAAAGACCTCGAAGAGGACGAGACCCTGCTCGTGCAGTCGGGCAAGCCGGTGGGCGTGTTCAAGACGCACGTCAACGTGCCGCGCGTGCTGCTCGCCAACAGCAATCTGGTGCCCAAATGGGCCAACTGGGAACACTTCAACGAACTGGACCGCCAGGGCCTGTTCATGTACGGGCAGATGACGGCAGGCTCGTGGATCTACATCGGCAGCCAGGGCATCGTGCAGGGCACGTTCGAGACCTTCGTCGAGGCCGGCCGCCAGCACTACGGCAACGACCTGGCCGGCCGCTGGATCCTCACCGCCGGCCTGGGTGGCATGGGCGGCGCGCAGCCGCTGGCCGCCACGCTGGCCGGTGCCTGCTCGCTCAACATCGAGTGCCAGCAGAGCAGCATCGACTTCCGCCTGCGCACGCGCTACGTGGACAAGCAGGCCAGCGACATCGACGACGCGCTGGCGCTGATCCGCCACCACACGGCGCGCAAGGAAGCCGTCTCGATCGCGCTGCTGGGCAACGCGGCCGAGGTGCTGCCCGAACTGGTGAAACGCGCCCAGGCGGGCGGCCTGCGGCCCGACCTCGTGACCGACCAGACCTCGGCTCACGACCTGATCAACGGCTACCTGCCCATGGGCTGGAGCGTGGCGCAGTGGAAGGCCGCGCAGCGCGATTCGGCCCAGCACGCGCAGCTGGTCGACGCCGCCGCGAAAAGCTGCGCGGTGCACGTGCAGGCCATGCTCGACTTCCACGCCATGGGCATCCCCACCGTGGACTACGGCAACAACATCCGCCAGGTGGCTTTCGACCAGGGCTTGAGCAACGCCTTCGACTTCCCCGGCTTCGTGCCGGCCTACATCCGCCCGCTGTTCTGCGAGGGCAAGGGCCCGTTCCGCTGGGTGGCGCTCTCGGGTGACCCGGAAGACATCCACAAGACCGACGCCAAGATCAAGGAGCTGTTCCCGCACAACCACCACACCCACCGCTGGCTGGACATGGCGCGCGAGCGCATCGCCTTCCAGGGGCTGCCGGCCCGCATCTGCTGGCTGGGCCTGGGCGAGCGCCACCTCGCGGGGCTGGCATTCAACGAGATGGTGCGCACGGGCGAACTCAAGGCGCCGATCGTGATCGGCCGCGACCACCTGGACACCGGCTCGGTGCGCAGCCCCAACCGCGAGACCGAGGGCATGCGCGACGGCACGGACGCGGTGAGCGACTGGCCCTTGCTCAACGCCCTGCTCAACACCGCCGGTGGCGCGAGCTGGGTCAGCCTGCACCACGGCGGCGGCGTGGGCATGGGCTACTCGCAGCACGCCGGCATGGTGATCGTGGCCGACGGCAGCGACGCGGCCGCCGAGCGCCTGGCGCGCGTGCTGGTGAACGACTGCGGCTCGGGCGTGATGCGCCACGCCGATGCGGGCTACGAGCTGGCGATCGCCACTGCGAAGAAGCACGGCCTGAAACTCCCGATGGTGGCCTGAACGCAGGCGCGAGACACTCCCTCCCATGACCCTTCCCACCCTCACCCTCCAGCCCGGCCAGATGGCGCTGGGCGACCTGCGCGCCGTCTGGCAGCAGGCTGTGCCCGTGCAACTCGCGCCCGAGGCCCAGGCCGGCATCGCGGCCTCGGCCGCGGCGATCCACGCCATCGTTCAGAAAGGCGACGCGGCCTACGGCATCAACACCGGCTTTGGCAAGCTCGCGCGCACGCGCATCCCGGACGAACAGCTCGAGACCCTGCAGCGCAACCTGATCCTGTCGCACTCGGTGGGCACCGGCGAGCCCATGAGCGACGCCACGGTGCGCCTGGTGATGCTCATGAAGGCCGCCAGCCTGGCGCGTTGCGCACTCGGGCGTGCGGCCGGTGGTGATCGACACCTTGCTGGCCCTGCTCAACGCGGGCATCTCGCCGCTGATCCCGGTCAAGGGCTCGGTGGGCGCCTCGGGCGACCTCGCCCCGCTCTCGCACATGACGCTGGCGCTGATGGGCGAAGGCGATGTGTTCGTGCAAGGCCGGCGCGTGCCCGCCGCCACCGCCTTGAAGAACGCCGGCATCTCGCCCCTGGTGCTCGCCGCCAAGGAAGGCCTGGCCCTCATCAACGGCACCCAGGTGTCGACCGCGCTCGCGCTGCACGGCCTCTTCATGGCCGAGCGCCTGCTGGAGGCCGGCACCGTGATCGGCGCGCTGTGCGTGGACGCCGCCAAGGGCAGCGACGCGCCGTTCGACCCGCGCATTCACACGGCGCGCGGCCAGCCCGGCCAGATCGCCGTGGCCGCCGCCACGCGCGCGCTGCTGGCGGGCAGCCAGATCCGCCTCTCGCACCTGGACAACGACGAGCGCGTGCAGGACCCCTACAGCCTGCGCTGCCAGCCCCAGGTGATGGGCGCCTGCCGCGACCTGATTTCCAACGCCGCGCGCACGCTGCTGATCGAAGCCAACGCCGTGACCGACAACCCGCTGGTGTTCACCGACACCAACGAAGTCATCTCGGGCGGCAACTTCCACGCCGAGCCGGTGGCCTTCGCGGCCGACACGCTGGCGCTGGCCATCGCCGAGATCGGCGCCATTTCCGAGCGGCGCATCGCGCTGCTGATCGACAGCACGCTCTCGGGCCTTCCACCCTTCCTGGTGGACAACCCGGGCCTGAACTCGGGCTTCATGATCGCGCACGTGACCGCCGCCGCGCTGGCCTCGGAAAACAAGTCGCACGCCCACCCCGCCAGCGTGGACAGCCTGCCCACCAGCGCCAACCAGGAAGACCATGTGAGCATGGCCACCTTCGCCGGGCGCCGGCTCGACGAGATGGCGCGCAACACCGCGACCATCCTCGGCATCGAGTGGCTGGCCGCGGCGCAGGGCGTGGACTTCCACCGCCCGCTGGCCACCAGCCCGCGCCTGGCGCGCACCCACGCCGCGCTGCGCGAGCGCGTGCCCTTCTACGCGCAGGACCGCCTGTTCGCGCCCGACATCGAGGCCGCGCTGCGGCTGGTGCTGCAAGGCGAGGCCGGCGCGGGGCAGCAGGACCTGTGCGCCGCCATCTGGGCGACCCCCTGAGGCCCGCGCCGCCATGAGCCGCCTCACCCTCTGGCGCAACGCCCGACTGGCCACGCTGACCCCGGCCCGGGGCGGCGACGGCTGGGGCCTGATCGACCGGGGCGCCCTGCTCACCGAGGGCGGTCGCATCGCCTGGGTGGGCGCGCTGGCCGACCTGCCCGCCCTCGCCCGCCCCGCCCAGGAGGTGGACCTGGGCGGCGCGCTCGTCACCCCCGGCCTGGTGGACTGCCACACCCACCTGGTCTACGGCGGGCAGCGCGCGACCGAGTTCGAACAGCGCCTGCAGGGCGTGAGCTACGAAGCCATCGCGCGCGCGGGTGGCGGCATCCGCTCCAGCGTGGCCGCGACGCGCGCCGCGAGCGAAGCGCAGCTGCTGGCCAGCGCCCGCCAGCGCGCGCTGTGCCTCATGGCCGAAGGCGTGACCACGCTGGAGATCAAGTCCGGCTACGGCCTCTCGCTGGAGGCCGAGGTGCGCTGCCTGCGCGTGGCGCGCCGCCTGGGCACCGAACTGCCGCTGACCGTGCGCACCACCTTCCTGGGCGCCCACGCCGTGCCACCGGAGTTCGAAGGCCGGCCGGACGGCTACATCGACGCCGTCTGCGCCTGGCTGCCCGAGCTGCACGCGCAGGGCCTGGTGGACGCGGTCGATGCCTTCTGCGAGCGCATCGGTTTTTCACCCGCGCAGACGCGGCGCGTCTTCGACACCGCGGTCGGCCTGGGCCTGCCGGTCAAGCTGCACGCGGAGCAGTTGTCCGACCAGGGCGGTGCCGCGCTCGCGGCCTCCTACCGGGCGCTCTCGTGCGACCACCTCGAACACCTGAGCGCCGAGGGCATCGCGGCCATGCGGGCGGCCGGCACCGTGGCCGTGCTGCTGCCGGGCGCGTACTACTTTCTCCGGGAGACGAAACTGCCGCCCATCGAGGCGCTGCGCGCGGCCGGCGTGCCGCTGGCCGTGTCCACCGACCACAACCCTGGCACCTCGCCGGGCCTTTCGCTGCTGCTCATGGTCAGCATGGCCTGCACCCTGTTCCGCCTCACGCCGCTGGAAGCGGTGCAGGGCATCACGGTGAACGCCGCGCGCGCCCTCGGCCTGGCCGACCGTGGCCGGCTCGCCGCCACCCAGCGCGCCGACTTCGTGGCCTGGAACCTCGACCACCCGAACGAACTGGCCTACTGGTTTGGCCGCAACCCCTGCCACCGCGTGGTGGTGGGCGGACAGGAAAGGACACCCCATGGACATGGCACCCCCCTTTGAATGGAGCGGCCGCGTGGACGCCGAAGAGACCGGCGTCACCACCCGCTGGCACCAGCACGTGCGCGCGGCCACCACCAGATCCACCGGTGGCGTCACGCTGATCGGCTTCGCGGTGGACGAGGGTGTGCGCCGAAACGGCGGCCGCCCCGGCGCGGCGCGCGGGCCCGTGTCGCTGCGCCACGCCCTGTGCAACCTGCCCGTGCTGGGCGAGCCCGCGGTGTGGGACGCCGGCGATGTGAGCTGTGGGAAGGGTGGGCTCGAGGACGCCCAGACCCGGCTGGCCGCGCGCGTGGCCCAGGCCATTCAACACAAGAGCCTGCCGCTGGTGCTGGGCGGCGGCCACGAAATGGCCTGGGGCACTTTCCAGGGCATCGTGAAGAGACGCCCCGACACGAACCGCCTGCTGGTGGTCAACCTCGACGCCCATTTCGACCTGCGCACCGCGGCCCAGGCCAACTCGGGCACACCCTTCCGCCAGATGCACGACTGGTGCGTGCAACACCAGCAGGCCTTCAACTACCGGGCGCTGGGCATCAGCCGTTTCGCCAACACCCAGGCCCTGTTCGACCGGGCGCGGCAGATCGGCGCGCGTTACTGGCTGGACGAGCACCTGCAGGACGCGGGCGGCGTGCACGACGCGCAGCAGGCGCTGTCTCTCGACCTCGCGCAGTGCGATGCCGTGTACCTCACGGTGTGTCTGGATGTCTTGCCCGGGGCGCAGGCCCCGGGGGTGTCAGCGCCAGCGACGCTGGGCGTGCCGCTGGCCCATGTGGAGCGGCTGATCGATCAGGTGATGGCGTCTGGCCGCGTCGTCGCGGCCGACATCGCCGAACTCTGCCCGGTGCTCGACCGCGATTGCATCACCTCGCGCCTGGCGGCGCGGCTGGCCGCGCGCATCGCCCGCGGCGCGGCCTGATCACCACGCATGCGCCTTGCTCAGCGGCGGCGACCGTCGTAGCGGCCGTCGTCACGGTCGTGGCGATGGCCGTGTCGGCGGCCTTCCCACCGTGGCGCGGGGCCCCAACCGGAGCGGTAGACGGGGCGCGGCGCGTAGTACACCGGCGGCGGCCCGTAGTAGATCGGGCGGGGAGCGTAGTAGATCGGACGGGGGGCGTAGTACACCGGCGGCGGCGCGTAATACACGGGGGGCGGGGCGTAGTAGACCGGCGGTGCGTTCGACACGCCCACGACCACGCCCGGGGTATTCACACCAATGGACCAATGCACGTCGCTGCGGGCGTGGGCCTGCGAGCCCATGGCCGACAAGGCCCAGGCACCAGCGGCCAGGGTGGCGAGGGTGAGGCCACGGGCCAGCGCCGAGGTGCGGCTCCAGGGGGTTTTCAAGGTCTGTGTGTTCATGTGGGCTCCAATGCAGGGTGGTTTGCGCACCCCGTGACCGTATTACAGGCAATTCCGCGCTAACCTGTTCCACATACTCGGTCAAAGTCGTTGCCAGACGTAACGCCTGCCCCATCTTTACATTGAAACCCCCATGAAAACCCTCATGCCACCCACCGCGCAGGACGTGCTCGACTTCTGGCTCGGGGACGGCCTGGAACGCGGCTGGTGTTCGGACAAGCGCGACGAGCTCTGGTTTGGCGGCAGCCCCGAGATCGACACGCGCATCCGCGAGCGTTTTGGCGCGCTGGTGGCACAGGCGCTGGACGGCGGCCTGGGCGAGTGGGAGGCGCGCATCGACACGCGCCTGGCCCTGGTGCTGCTGCTCGACCAGTTCACCCGCAACGTGCACCGGGGCCAGGCGCGCGCGTTCGCGGGCGATGCGCGGGCCCAGCAGCTGTCGCTGCAGGCGCACGCCAGCGGCATGGACGCCGAACTCGCCACCGTGGGCCTGGTGTTCCTGAACATGCCGCTGATGCACGCGGAGGACGCCGCCCTGCAGGCCGAGAGCGTGCTGCGTTTCCAGCGCCTGCTCGACACCTGCGCGCCCGAACTGCGCGACACCCTGGAGCGCAACCTCGAATTCGCGCGGCTGCACCGCGACATCGTGGACCGCTTCGGCCGCTTTCCGTACCGCAACGCCGTGCTCGGGCGCACCAGCACGCCCGCGGAAGAAGACTTCCTGAAAGACGGGCCGCGCTTCGGGCAGTGAGGCCGGCGCGTCCCAGGGAAACGTCACCAAAAAGACACGAATAAGTCACGATCGCGTCACGGCCGGTTTCTACAACCGTGGTTTTCAACCACCACGTCGAGACCGCCCGAATGCGCCCCCTGCTGCCCAGCACCCCCACCACCCGCCTGTTCACCGCCTCGCTGCTCATGACCGCCGTGCTCGCCGCCTGCGGTGGCGGCAGCGATGCCCCGGCGCCCACCACGCCGACGCCCGAGGCCACGCCGGTGAGCCTGAAGCTGGAGAAGATCGGCGGCTACAGCACGGGCCAGTTCGGTGTGAGCGCGGCGGAGATTCCGGCCTTTGACGCCGCCAGCAAGCGCCTGTTCGTGGTCAACGCGCAGCTCGGCGCGGTGGACGTGCTCAACCTGGCCAACCCCGCCAATCCGGTGAAGATCGGCGTGATCGACGCCACCGCGGTGCTGGCCGGCGCCGAGATCAACAGCGTGGCGGTGCACAACGGCATCGTGGCCGTGGCGCATCCAGGCCCCGGTGAAGACCGACACCGGCCGCATGGCGCTGTACCGCGCGAGCGACCTGAGCCTGATCAGCTCGGTCACCATCGGCGCCCTGCCCGACATGGTGACCTTCACGCCCGATGGCAACACCGTGCTGGTGGCGAACGAGGGCGAGCCCAGCGACGACTACCAGGTGGACCCCGAAGGCAGCGTGAGCGTCATCGACGTGCGCAACCCCGCCGCGCCGGTCGTGCGCACCGCGACCTTCACCGCGTTCAACGGCCAGGAAGCCACCCTGCGCGCCGCCGGCGTGCGCATCTACGGCCCGAACGCCACCGCCGCGAAGGACTTCGAGCCCGAGTACATCGCCGTCTCGGCCGACAGCAAGACCGCCTGGGTGACGCTGCAGGAGAACAACGCGATGGCCAAGGTGGACATCGCCACCGCCACCGTCACCGGCGTGCTGCCGCTGGGCCACAAGGACCATGGCGTGGCCGGCAACGAACTCGACGCCTCGGACACCGACGGCGGGACCATCAACATCAAGACCTGGCCCGGCGTGCGCGGCATGTACCTGCCCGACGCCATGGCCTCGTACACCGTGGGCGGCGCGACCTACCTGGTCACCGCCAACGAAGGCGACGCGCGCGCCTGGGGCGAAGGCAACGCGGCGTACTGGGGCGGTGACGCCACCAAGGGCTTCGTCGAGGAGTTCCGCGTCAAGCACCTGGTCAACAAGAACGGCTGGGCCGGCCGCGCGGGCGACGACCTGCCACCGCAGCTCAACGCCATGGCCGCGGGCGGCCTGCTGAACCCCGCCACCTTCGGCTACTGCGGTGCCATTGCCGGCGACCCGATGGGCTGCCGCGCCGATGCCGCCCTGGGCCGCCTGAACATCAGCTGGACCATGGGCTACCGCACCAACCCCGATGGCTCGCCCATGATGTTCAGCGCCGCCGGCGTGGCCGATCCGCTGGGCAACCGCCTGATGTACGACCAGCTGTACAGCTACGGCGCGCGCTCCTTCAGCATCTGGAACGCCAATGGCGGCCTGGTGTGGGACTCGGGCGCGGAGATCGAGAAGTTCCTCGCCAGCAGCGACTGCAAGCTCGGCCGCGACCGCAGCATTCCCTGCGCGACGTACTTCAACTCCGGCCACGACGAGGGCAACGCGAAGGACAGCCGCAGCGACGCCAAGGGCCCGGAACCCGAGGGCATCGCGCTCGGCCAGATCGGCACCAAGACCTTCGCCTTCATCGGCCTGGAGCGCATGGGCGGCGTGCTGGTGTACGACATCACCAGCCCCACGGCACCCAAGCGCGTGGACTACCTCAACACCCGCGACGAGTGGGTCACCAACCCGCCGAGCCTGGCCACGGCGGGCGACCTGGGCCCCGAAGGCCTGGTGTTCATCCCCGCGGCCCGCTCGCCCAACGGCAAGCCGCTGCTGGTGGTGGGCAACGAAGTGAGCGGCACCACCGCGGTGATGCAGCTCAACCTCACGTATTGAAGGGCTCCCCCCGCGCGCCTTCGGCGCTCCCCCCTCTCTCGCCTTCGGCGGGAGGGGGGCGACACCTGGGGCCGGCGGAGCCGGACCCTCGGTGTCTCTGGATGCGGTCACTTCATTCGGGACGCGCCAGTGGCTTCAGTGCTGCCGGCAGCCAGTCGGCCAGCCGGGCGTGGAGGCGGTCTTCGTTGCGCTGCCACCAGATGCCCAGCGCCACCACCCCCAGGCCCAGCAGGGTGAGCGCGAACGGGAACAGCAGGCTGTCCTCGAACACGCGGTAGGCCAGGTAGCCCAGGTAGCTGGCGCACGCCGATGGCGCCCAGCACGGTGAACACGCGCCGCCCGATGGCCGCGCCGAGAAACACCAGGAACACGTTGATCAGCGCGTACAGGAACTTGTTGAGCTCGGAATCGCTGTCGCGCAGGCTGAGGCCGCCCCAGAACATGATCGCGCCGAACAGGTAGAGCCAGAAGGCGAAGTCCTGCCGGTCTTCGGCGTTGTCGGCGGTGCGCGTGCGCAGGTCCACCCACACCGCGATGGCGCAGGCTGCGCAGGCCGAACACCAGCGACACGTCGCGCGTGAATGTCCAGTCGAAGCCGTCCTTCTGCATCAGCATGTGCGCCACATCCATGCTGAGGTACCAGATCGTCACCGCCACCGGCATCACCATGAAGGGCAGCTTGTAGCGGTACAGCAGCACCACGGCGGCGGCCAGCGTCGCCAGTTCCAGCGTGAGCCAGCGCCAATCGATGTAGCGGTGGTAGTCGCGGTAGCTGTCGGGCCCACCCTCGGGCCACAGGCCGATGCCCGACTGGAACGCCCACACCGCCAGCGGCACCAGGCACACGGCCAGCGTCGCCAGCACGCCGGCGGGCGTGCGCAGGCCCTTCTCCAGCAGGTTGCCCGCCACCAGCAGCGCCCCCGTGAGGTAGCCCAGGGCCAGCACGAACACGCCCCAGGCGCCGAAAAGCTCCCAGCCCAGCGTCATGAACAGCGTCATGGCGCCGATGGCCAGCATGCCGCCGAAGTAGTAGAGGGTGTTGGTGAAGCTGAACGCCGGGCCCCGGTCCAACGCTGGGCGCGGGGCCTGGGCCGGCGGTGCCGCCCAGCCGGCGGCGAGGTCTTCCTGGGCGAGCTCGGCCGCCGTGGGCACCACGGAGGGGGACGGCGAGGCACCTGCCGCCACCCGCAACGGGCTGCCCGGCGACGCCCACGACGCCCAGAGCGCATGCGCCTCGGCCGGCTGGATGGCCCCACTCTCCACGGCGGCCTCCACGTCGCGCCAGCCCAGCTGCACGCGCACCGAGGGCAGGAACACGTCCTCCGTCTGCGTGATTTCCCACCGCGTCGGCTCGTCGGTGGGCATGGTGTCGGGGTTGTCGTTGTTGTTCATCTCGGGCTTCCTCTTCCTCGTCCGGGAACGGCCACGATACCGGAAAGCGCCACCCTGGAACCAAAGTAGCACTCGGCCCGGCGCGGTGGGCATCGGGCCGGATCAATAGAATGGCGCATGAGCTCCACCCACCCCAGCAACAAAACCAGCACCCCCGCCACCGAGGGCGAACACAAGGTCAGCAACTTCCTGCGCCAGATCATCGAGAACGATCTGGACAAAGGCACCTACCAGAGCCGCCGCTGGGCGGGCAGCCCCGGCGACGCCGCGCACCAGGCCCAGGGCCAGCCCGACCCGGCCAAGATCCGCACCCGCTTCCCCCCCGAGCCCAACGGCTACCTGCACGTGGGCCACGCCAAGAGCATCTGCCTGAACTTCGGGCTGGCGCGCGACTATGGCGGCGTGTGCCACATGCGCTTTGACGACACCAACCCGGAGAAGGAAGACACCGAGTACGTCAACAGCATCATCGATGCCGTGAAATGGCTCGGTTTCAGCTGGGAGGCCCACGGCCGGCAGCACCTCTACCAGGCCAGCGACTACTTCGACTTCATGTACCGCGCGGCCGAGTACCTGGTGCAAGCCGGCCACGCCTACGTGGACGAGCAGACCACCGAACAGATGCGCCTGAACCGGGGCGACTTCGGCAAACCCGGCGTGGACAGCCCCTTCCGCAGCCGCACGCCCGCCGAAAACCTCAAGCGCCTGCGCGAGATGCGCGACGGCCTGCACGAGGACGGCAGCATGGTGCTGCGCGCCAAGATCGACATGCGCCAGCCCCAACATCAACCTGCGCGACCCGGCGATCTACCGCATCCGCCGCGCCACGCACCACAACACGGGCGACACCTGGTGCATCTACCCGATGTACACCTTCGCGCACCCCATCGAGGACGCGCTGGAGCAGATCACCCACAGCTTCTGCACGCTGGAGTTCGAAGACCAGCGCCCGTTCTACGACTGGCTGCTCGAACGCCTGTGCGAAGGCGGCCTGCTGCAGACCCCGCCACCGCGCCAGTACGAGTTCGCGCGGCTCAACCTCACCTACGTGATCACCAGCAAGCGCAAGCTCGCGCAGCTGGTGTACGACCACAAGGTCAGCGGCTGGGACGACCCGCGCATGCCCACCATCGTCGGCCTGCGCCGGCGCGGCTACACGCCCGAGAGCATCCAGCTGTTCGCCGAGCGCATCGGCGTGACCAAGAGCGATTCCTGGATCGACTACAGCACGCTCGAAGGCTGCCTGCGCGAAGACCTGGAGAACAAGGCCCACCGCGGCATGGCCGTGCTCGACCCGGTCAGGCTGGTGCTTACCAACTGGGCCGAGACCTTCGGCAGCGATGACTACACCGAAGACTGCACCCAGCCCGCTCTGCCCCACTCGGCCATCGCCGAAGGCCAGCCCGAGCCCGCGCCGCGCGTGTTCAAGATCGGCCAGGCCGTGTGGATCGAGCGCGAGGACTTCGAGGAAGTGCCACCCAAGGGTTACAAGCGCCTGTTCCCCGGCAACGTGGTGCGCCTCAAGGGCGGCTACGTCATCGAATGCACCGGTTGCGCGAAAGACGCGGACGGCAAGGTCACCGAAGTGCACGCCAAGGTCATCCCCGGCACCAAGAGCGGCACCCCGGGCGCCGACAGCGTGAAGGCCAGGGCCGCCATCACCTGGGTGAGCGTGGCCGATGGTGTGCAAGCCGAAGTGCGGCTCTACGACCGCCTCTTCCTCGATGCGCAGCCCGACGCCGGTGGCAAGGACTTCATCGAAGCCCTGAACCCGAACAGCCTGAAGGTGGTGACCGCCTACGTGGAGCCTTCACTGGCCCAGGCGAAGCCGGACGACAAGTTCCAGTTCGAACGACACGGCTACTTCGTGGCCGACCGCCAGGACCACGTGGCGGGCAAACCGGTGTTCAACCGGGCGACGGGGTTGAAAGACTCCTGGGGCAAATAAACACATCCAAGGGAACATCCCACCATGCTCACCAACCTCACGCCGTTCCTGCTGCACTGGGCCATCACGGGGTTCGCGCTCTGGGTGGCGAGCCATGTGTTCAAGGGCATCCAGTTCAGCAGCACGTCATCGCTGGTGGTGTCGGCGCTGCTGCTGGGCCTGGCCAACGCGATCGTGCGACCCTTGCTCGTGCTGCTGACCTTGCCCTTGACGCTGCTGACCTTCGGCCTGTTCCTGCTGGTCATCAACGCGCTGATGCTGTTGCTGGTGGCCAAGGTGGTGAACGGCTTCAAGGTCGATGGCTTCTGGACGGCGTTCTGGGCCAGCCTGTTCATGTCGTTGCTCAGCGTGGTGCTCGGCGCCTTCGTGCTGGGCGGCTCGCCGGAGTACACCATCGAGACCAGCCCGGGGCCTGGGTCTGTCTGGCTTTGAGTCCTGAAGACGCGACCGAGCAAACCGTTTCACCGCCGCTCATGGCGGCACGTGGGCGCAAGCTCAGCAATTCAGTTCGCGATAGCGCTTGCGGCTCTGGAACAGGTCCCACTGCGCTGCATGCAAGTTTTGCGGACTCGCACTGCGCTCCACTGCCTCCTGGCTCTCCAACCGCGAATCCAGCAGCGCGCATTCCAGCTTGGCAGCGTGCGGTAGCTTGAATCGCCGATGCAGGGTGGCGCGCTGTGAATCGTCCAACCCTGTGATCGGGCGCATGGCATCTCCCATGACCTTGTCCAACTCCGCACGGCGCACGTCAACCCCCTTGCGGCTTACCCCGCTGGATTTGTCCAGCCCCTGCGTGGGCGTGGTGTCTACCGCTCGGGCACCGACGCAGGGCTCGTGAAAGTAGGTAACCTGACCTTTGGCCTCGCAGCGGTACACGGTCTGTGCCTGCCCGGCAAACGTCACCAGGGCCAAGACCAGGACCGCTGGTCGGCCCAGCGTGATCGTTCGCCGGTTGCCCCACACTTTCGTTCGCATTCGCCTCTCCCCCATGTTTTGGTCTGCGGCATCATGCCTGCGCCGACACCACAAAGAACAGGGGAGTTCCGCCAATTGCGCAAACCGCCACATCGCCGATCGCGCCGACGAGACCAACGGCCCTTTCTGAAAAGGGGTGTGACCGCCCTGATGGTCGGGGCCGGCTTCTTTCTGGCGTTCCTGATGCTGTCCGGGCACCCCCGGTTTGGTGCGATGGGTGTCGCGCTGCTCACACCGGCATGGCTGGCAACCGGCTTCGGCGTGCTGCTGGTGGGCATCCACTACGTGCTGCAGGAAAAGACCGGAGAAGCCAAACAGCCGCTGCCGAAAATCTCACCGCCACCGCTGCGTGCCGCTGCGGCCCCCACGGCAACGGAGACCAAAGCAACCAGCCCTCCCCCCACCAACTGGAGTCCTGCCGTTTTCAAGGCCATCGAATGGCGGCGCTTCGAAGCGGTCTGCGAAGCGCTGTTCGCGCAAGCCGGGTTTGAGGCGCGCACGCAGTCGCATGGACCCGACGGCGGGGTGGACGTGTGGCTGCATTCAAAGCACGCGCAAGGGCCCGTGTCGGTGGTGCAATGCAAGCATTGGCTGTCCAAGCCGGTGGGCGTCAAGGAAGTGCGCGAGTTCTTCGGTGTGATGGCATCGCACCAGCTGAAACGCGGCACCTACGCGACCACCTCGACATTCACGCCCGACGCATTGACGTTCGCCAGGAGCAACGGCATTCACGCGCTGGACGGTGTCGGTCTGCTCAAGCTGATTGCCACGCGCACATCCGAGCAGCAGCAAGCCTTGCTGGCCGTGGCTTTTGAGGGCGACTACGCGCGGCCGACCTGCGCCAGCTGTGGCACCAAGATGGTGGAGCGCCAGTCCCGCAAGGACAGCTCCATGTTCTGGGGATGTGCGAACCACCCCCGATGCAGGAAGACCCTGACAATGGCACGGCAGGCCGCGTAAACAACAGCCCCATGCACCAGCACGTCTGCCCTCACTGCCGCAACGCCTCGGTGCCCAATCTGGCCGTTCGTTGGTCCAGCAGAGAAAGCCCCGCCGAGTGCGCGGCATGCGGCCAGCTTTCTCATGTCGTCAGCAGCACGTCCAGCGGCATCTGGGTGTTCGGTGTGCTTTTGGTGGTTGCTTCAGGGATTGCCGCGTTGGTGACGCAATCCCTTTGGGTGGGCCTTGCGGGTTTGGCGCTGATGGTTGCCTGCAACGTATGCGCATGGCGGCGTACAGAGCTGTGGCCGATCAGCAAGACCGATGCCCGGACGGCCAACAAGGTGGGTTGGTGGGCGGCCATCGGGGCCTGGGTCGTGGCGCTTTTCGTGAACTGATCGCTGGCGTCTGCACCCATGGCCCGCCCCCACCACCACGTCTACGTGATCGAACTCTCCAGGGACGTGCTGAACGAAAGCAAATTCCGCAAGAACAACCCGGGCTACATCGACGGCAAACCCTGCGTCTACGTCGGCATGACCGGCCTCGACCCGGACGTGCGTTTCGACAAGCACAAGGCCGGCATCCAGGCCAATGCCTACGTGTTCAAGTACGGGCTGCGCCTGCTGCCCGACCTCTACGAGGCCTTCAACCCCATGCGGTACGAAGCGGCCGTGGAGAAGGAAATCGAGATCGGCATCGACCTGCGCTCGGCCGGTTTCGGCGTCTGGCAGGCCTGAGTCGGCCGGCTCAATGGGTGGTGCCGGCGCCCAGCGCGTGGTCCTTGTCCACCTGCAGCGCGCTGCGCACGGCCACCCGCAGCCCGCGCACGATGTCGTCGAGCGCCATGTTCGGCACCCCCTGTTCCGGCAGCCACGGCACGTGCACGAAACCACCGCGCGTGTGCGCCAGTTCTGGCACCGTGGACAGGGTGCGCATCAGGCCGTAGAACACGTGGTTGCAGACAAAGGTGCCGGCGGTCTGCGACACCTCGGCGCCCACGCCTTCTTCGTGCAGCGCGGCGAGCATGGCCTTGATGGGCAGGCCGGTGAAGTAGGCCACGGGCGCGTCCCGGACCACCGGCGTGTCCACGGGCCTCGCGCCCGCGTTGTCGGCCAGGGGCGCGTCGTTCACGTTGATCGCAGCACGCTCCAGCGACAACACCTTGCGCCCACCGGCCTGCCCCACACAGATGACGAGGGCAGGCTGATGCTGCCGCAGCAGCGCGTCCAGCTCGCACAGCGAGGCGTCGAACACGGTGGGCAACTGCGCCGCCACCACGGTGTGGCCGAGCACTTTGCGGCCGTGCAGCGCCTGCACGGCCAGCCAGCTGGGGTTGAGCGATTGGCCGCCGAAGGCGTCGAAACCGGTGAGCAAGACCTTTTTTCTGCATCGCGTCAATCTACCGCACGCAGCGCCTGCAGCCGCCCGTGGGCCTCGGAGGCGATGTCCAGCGGGGTGCTGCGCTTGATGCTGAGGTAGTGCGCGGTGAACACGTCCAGCCACGCGGCCAGCGTCTGTGCCGCATGGCTTTCACCGGCCAGGTCCAGGCAGAGCGCCGCCACTTCGGATGTGCAGAAGTGGCTCTCGCGGAACGACCGCCTCAGGCGGTAGTTGGAGACCACCTGTTCGGGGTGCAGGCTGAGCACGGGCAGGTGGTCCAGATAGGGGCTCTTGCGGAACATCTTGCGCGCTTCGGACCAGGTGCCGTCGAGCAACACGAACAAGGGTTTCCTGGCGCTTCCGTGTGCGGGCTCCGCGTGCTGCAGTTCGGTCACCACGCGCTCGGGCGGCACGAACTCGCCGGGAAACACGAGGTAAGGCTGCCATTGCGGGTCAGCCAGCAGGGCGGGCAGGCCGGGGTCCACTTCGGTGCGGGACCATTTGAAGGCCCAGGTGTCGGCCACCACGTCGGCCACCAGCCAGCCGGTGTTGCTGGGCTTGAGCGCTTCGATGTCGCCCATGATGAGGCAGACGCCGGCGTGCGTGGGCGTCCGCGGGCGCCAGGCGCACAGGCAATGGCTGGCGGTCAGCCGGCAACCGGCGCAGCGCCCCAGGCCCGAGCCGCGGGCCACAAAAGGTTTGGCACTGGCGGCCAGGCGGGCGGTGCGCAGGCGCGAGACGGCATGCCCGGAGGCGGAAACAGAATGCATGCAAGGAATGTAGGCGCAAGTGCCCAGGCAGGGATTTTTCTTACACCCGCGGTCGCCAGATGTAACGCCTTTCGCGGTCAGCCGGCCCTGGCTCCGTTGGTCGCCCTGCGGGGCGGCCTGAACGGCGTTTGGCACATGATGGCGGGGATTTCTCATGACCAAGACCACCAGCTCCAAGACCAAGTCCGGGCGGCGCAAAGCCCATCGGCGCAGAACCCAACCCCTGCTTTTCAACGGCCTCGGCGCGCTGTTGGCAGGCATCTTCCTGTGGATGGTGTCCTTGGCGATGGCGACCGAGGCTTCGCTCAAGTCCGCCGCCAAGGCCTTGCTTGCACCGGCCTGGATGGCGCTGGGCCTGGGCGTGGGGCTGCTGGTGCTGCACGTGATGTCCAAACGCCGCGCGCAGGCCGAAGCGGCCATGCTGCTGCGCCAGCACTCGACCTTCCTCGAACCGATGCCGCGGCTCAAGCCCCGCCCCAGCAAGCCCAGGCACAAGGAGCCCTTTCAGGGACAGCAGCAGCGCACATCGGCCACGGGCCGGTAGCGCTTGCGCTGCTGGATCCGCACGCAATGCGAAAGGGCGTGACAAACTTGACGGGATAGGACCTCGCCCTCCCGGTCGACTCCCGATAATCCTCGCATGCCCATTGCCGAAATCGCTGTCTGGTCCGCCATGCTGGGTGGCTTGTGCACCCTCGCGGCACTGGCACTGGCTGACCTGTTCCAGGGCCACAGCATCGGCTCTCTTCGCAACCTGCTGTTCGTGTCGATCACCGGCGCCAGTTGCGTGGTGATGACGGGTTTGCCCGAGGTCTTCTTTCCCGATCTGCCCGAGCGGCTGATGATGGTGCTCAAGGCCGGCCTGGGCCCGGCGGCCGGGGCCATGGGCCTGTACTACGTGGGCACGTGGCTGGGCGGCGCCCGCGAGGACGGGCGGGTGCACCGGCTCACAGCGGTGGGCGGTGCGCTGCTGGTGTCTGCCACGGTCATCCTGGTGGTGCTGGCCAGCCAGATCGAACCCGACAATTTCCGCGAATTGCTGGTTGCGCACCGCGGTGGTGAACATGGTGCCGGTGTTGCTGGCGCTGGCTGCCGCGTTGCGCGCCGCCCGGCTGGGTGACCCGCTCGCGCGCTGGATGGTGGTGGCGCATCGGCTGCCTGGCCGTCACGACGATCGGCCACTACCTGCGCGGCCTCGACGTGCCGGGGCTGGGCCTGGGCGCCTGGCTGTTCACCGCGGTGATCACGCTGGTGTTTTTCCTCATGGCCTCGGTGCTGGGCCTGCTGCGCAACCGGCACAACCGCGAGATCGCGCGCCTCTCGCGCCTGTCGAACAGCACGGACCCGGCCACCGGCCTGTCCACGGGTTCGGCCCTCATCGCCGACGTGGAGCACGCCCTCTGGCGCGCCGCCCGCCTGGACTGCGAGGCAGCCGTGTTGTGCCTGTACGTGAGCAACCTGTACGAACTGGCCGAATCGGCCGGTCCCAGCGCGGAGCATCAGATCCTGTCCACCGTGGCGGCGCGCATCCGCCGCGCGGCGGGCTTTCGTTGCGTGGTGGGGCTGTACCACCCCCGGTGCTTCGTGGTGGTGCTCACCATGGACCCGCACCAGCCCCCCGTGCGCGCCACGGCCGCGCGCATGGCCTTGACGGTGTCCAACCCCTTGACGGTGTTCGACGAGCAGCGCAAGCGCCAGCCGTTTCGCCCGCGCATCGGCCTGGGCGTGGTCACGGTGGACCCCGCCAGCGCCACGCCCACCGACGTGATCAACGAAGCCGAGCGCCAGGCGCTGGCGATCGCCAGCACGGCACCCCGCGACGGCGAACAAGGGGTGGAAACCGAGCCCGCGCGCCTGCGCTGACGGCCCTGAGCGCCCAGTCCGTGCCGGACAATGGCCTCATGAACGCCAACATCCTGCGCCTGAGCCCCGCCGCCGAACGCAACAAGCGGCCCATTCTGGACGTGCTCCGCCAGGTGCTGCCCGAGCAAAGCCGCGTGCTGGAGATCGCCTCGGGCACGGGCCAGCACGCGGCCTGGTTCGCCGCCGCCATGCCGGGCTGGCGCTGGCAGCCCACGGACTTCCAGGCCGACGCCCTGCCCTCCATCCGCGCCTGGGCAGCCGACACCACCGCAGGCCATGTGCTCGCGCCGCTGCAGCTGGACGTGCTCGCACCCGCGTGGCCGGTGGGCCCCGAGCCTTTTGACGGCATCTATTGCGCCAACATGCTGCACATCGCGCCCTGGGCGACCTGCGCGGCGCTCATGCAGGGCGCGGCCCGGCACCTCACGCCGCTGGGTGCGCTCATCACCTATGGTCCCTACCTGGAAGACGGTGTGCCCACCTCGCCCGGCAACCTGGCGTTCGACGAGAGCCTGCGGCGCGAGAACGCTGCCTGGGGCATCCGCCGGCGGGAAGCCGTGGAGGGTGAAGCCCGGCGCGCCGGCCTGGTGCTGAGCGAACGGCATGCCCTGCCGGCCAACAACCTGCTGCTGGTCTGGCGCCGGGAACCCTGAGCCCTCGCCCCGGCTCCACCTCTCTACCACCGCGCCACACCTTTTCCACACCATGCTCAGAAACCTCAAGGACCTGTTCGACACCCTCACCGCCAGCCTCACGGCACCGGCCGGCGCCCAGGCGCCCGCCGAGCAGGAACACACCCTGCAGCTCGCCACCGCCGTGCTGCTGGTGGAAGTGATGCGCGCCGAGCCCAGCCTGCAGGACAGCGAGCGCGACGCGGTGCTGACGGCCCTGCGCCGCAAGTTCGCGCTGAGCGACGACGAGCTGCAGCGCCTGTTGGAGCTGGCCCACGAGACCGCGCGCACCGCCTACGACTACCAGCGCTTCACCGCGCTGATGAACGAGCGCTTCACCCAGGCGCAGAAGATCCGTGTGGTGGAAGCGATGTGGGAGGTGGCCTTCGCCGACCACCACCTGGACGCGCACGAGCACCATGTCATCAGCAAGGTGGCCGGCCTGCTGCATGTGACACATGGTGAGTACATCGCGGCCAAGCTGCACGCCCAGGCCGCCATGAAAGGCTGAGCCGCGCGGCTTCGGCGGCCGGCACAAGCCGGTACAGAACTTTGCACAGGCGGAGCGCGGCATTTACCGGGCGTTCACATGCGCCGGACACGATGGAGTCTCACCAACCCCAGGAGAAAGCTCCATGAAATCCCGAAACCTTGTTGTGTACGCCCTGGCGGCCGCCTCCCTCGGCGTGAGTTCGCTGTCCTTCGCGCAAGGTGCGCGATTCGAGCCCAGCCACCTGCAGCGCGTGGACGACCGGCGCGATGACCGCCGGGACTACCGCCAGGACCGGCGCGACGATCGCCGCGATTTCCGCCACGACCGCCGTGACGACCGGCGCGACTACCGCCACTCGCGCAACGACCGGCACTACCACCACTACTACTACAACGCGCGCGGCCCCGAGTTCCGCCGCGGTGGCTACATCCCCTACGAATACCGCAACCGCCAGTACGTGGTGGTGAACCCGCACCAGCACCGCCTGTACGCGCCGCCGCGCGGCCACCAGTGGGTGCAGGTCGGCACCGACTATGTGCTGGTCGCCATCGCCACCGGCCTGATCGCCAACCTGATCCTGAACAACTGACGTTCCACGGCGCAGACACCGCCGCGCCCAGGGCGCAGCACATCCGCAAGCCGGGGTGCTGCGCCCTTTGCCATGGGCCCCACGCTCACGGGGGTGCGCCTTCTCTGCGATGATGCGGCCCAGGAAAACCACCGATGCGATCCGCCATGAAACTCCGCCACATCACCCTCCCCCTGATGGCCGCCCTGGCCCTTTCGCTGGCCGCCTGCTCCAAGGAAGAAACCACCGGCGCGCCGAGCGCCGCTGGCGCCCCCGCGGCCGACACCAGCCCCATCCCCCCGGCCCAGGCCTACGATGTGCTCGCCGCGCAAGGCAAGGGCTTCACCGCCGGTGCCCTGATGAGCGCCAACACGGTCTACGTGCTGTTCGACCCGCAGTGCCCGCACTGCGGCCACCTGTGGCAGGCGTCCGTGCCGCTGCAGAGCAAGGTGAAGTTCGTGTGGCTGCCCGTTGCGCATCATGAACGCCAAGAGCGCGCCGCAAGGCGCGGCCATCATGACCGCCGCCAACCCGGTGGAAACCATGAACGCGCACGAGCAGCAGCTGCTCACGGGCCAGGGCGGCATGTCGGCCTCGGCCAGCATTCCGGACGACGTGATGGCGAGCATCAAGGCCAACACCGCGCTGCTGGAGCGCCTGGGCGCCACCTCGGTGCCGTTCATGGTGGCCAAGCACCAGCGCACGGGTGCCGTGATCACGCAAAGCGGCGCCCTCGGCGTCGAGGCCCTGGCGAATTTCCTGGGCATGGGGCAGTAGCCCGAGGCTGCGCGTTCCGGGCGCCCGGCAGGGGCTTGAAACGCGCATTTTGTCGCTTACCATCGGCGCATCTGCCGCGTTTCGCGGTGTCAATTGGAGGTCCCCATGGGCAAGGAACAACGCAACGAAAAAATGGCCAAGAAACCCAAGAAGGACACCTCGGCGCCCAAGGGCCCCGTGTCCTCCGACCGGCCGGTGCCGCCGGTCACGTCCGTGATGCCGCGCGGCAAAGAGAAGAACAAGTGAGCGCCGCCGCATGAAGGCGACGTGGAACGGCGTGACCATCGCCGAGAGCGACGACACCGTGGTCGTGGAAGGCAATCACTACTTCCCGGAGAGTTCGCTCAACCGCGATCACGTCACCTTCAGCAACCACCGCACCACTTGCGCGTGGAAGGGCCAGGCGAGCTACTACTCGCTGCTGGTCAACGGTGAGCTCAACACCGACGCCGCCTGGTACTACGCCGACCCCAAGCCCGAGGCCGAGATGGTCAAGGGCCGCGTGGCGTTCTGGAAAGGCGTGAAGATCGAGGCCTGAGTACCGGCACGCCTCAGGCCGCGTCGCGGCCGAGCCGGCGCAGCTTGGCCTGCCACTGGGCCACACCGGCCTCCCCCAGTTGCTCGACCGAGCCCACCAGCGTTTCGTGGATCGGCGCGAAGCCGATGAACCCGAGGATGTTGCGCTCCAGCGCCTTGATGCTGTGCGCGCGGAAGTACCAGCGGTAGGCCAGCGCCGGCATGCCCATGGTCACCACCACACGGGCCGAGCGGCCGCTCAGGGGCTTGCGGCCGAACTCCTTGGGCCCCTCGGGGCCGACCGCGAAACCCGGCCGCGCCACCTGCTCCAGCCAGGCCTTGAGCAGCGCCGGCATCTCACCCAGCCAGAGCGGAAAGAACAGCACCACGTGCTGGGCCCAGAGGATGTGCTGCTGCGAGGCCTGCAGCGCCGGGGGCACGCCGCCGTGTTTCCAGTCGTGCGCGCTGCGCAGCACGGGAAAGTCCAGTTCACCCACCGCCACGCGGCGCACCTCGTGGCCGGCCGCGATCGCGCCGCCCGCGTAGGCCTCGACCAGCAGGTGGTTGAGGTGCCGGCCCGAGGTGTCGGGATGGCCTTCGATCAGCAGGATGCGGCGGGGAGAGGTGCTCATGGCAGGCTCCAGAAGGGGTGGAGCCCATGCTCGCACCGCGCGGGCGCGGGCGCCTTGACGCGGGTCAAGGCCCGCTCACCGGCTCAGCGCCGGTCGGGCTTGCGCGGTTTGGCCGCGCGTTCCTTCTTGCGGCCCTGGCGCTCGGCGTCCGCCTTCTGCCCGGCCTGAAGCCAGCGCACGAACTGCTCGGGCGTCTCCAGCGTGATGCGCCCGAGCGTGCCGCTGCGGAAGTCCGCGATCACCAGCTCGGCCGCCTTCTGCCAGTTCACCGCGCCACCGCCCGCCAGCGCACCGCGCTTGCGGCCGATCGCCTCCATGAGCTCTTCGTCCGGCAGGGCCGCGATGGCCTCGGGCGCGAGGCCCAGCTTGTAGCGCGCCTCCAGCAGGGGTGCGTAAGACAGCTTGAGCTTGTTGAGCAGCTCCAGCGCCACCTCCTGGTCGTCGTAGGCGTTGCGGCCCACCGCGCCGCTGGCGGCGAGGTTGAAGCCACTTTCAGGCACCACGATGCGCGGCCAGAGCATGCCAGGCGTGTCGAACAGGTAGAAGTCGTCGGCCAGGGCGATGCGCTGCTCGGTGCGGGTGATGCCGGCCTCGTCGCCGGTCTTGGCCGCGCGCTTGCCCATGAAGGTGTTGATCAGCGTGGACTTGCCCACGTTGGGAATGCCGCAGATCAGCACCCGCATGGGCTTGACCATGCCGCCCCGGTTGGGCGCCAGCTCGTGGCAGGACGCGATGATGGCGCGCGCCGGTGCCGTCACGCTGGCGTCCAGCGGGATCGCGCGCGTGTTCGGCTGGGCGTTGTAGTGCGCGAGCCAGAGCGCGGTGCGCTCGGGGTCGGCCATGTCCTGCTTGTTGACCACCTTGAGCGTGGGCTTGGCCGAGGTGAGTTCGGCCAGCAGCGGGTTGGCGCTGGAGCCGGGCAGGCGCGCGTCGAGCATCTCGATCACGACATCGATGTCCTTCACACGCTCGGTGATGGCCTTGCGCGTGAGGTGCATGTGCCCGGGAAACCACTGGATGCTCATCGGGGGAATCTCTCTGGGGAAACGGGGGTTGCGGGGCGGGTGCAGGGATTGTGCCTTGGTGTAACTCCCGGGGTCGCGCGCCTGGGCCGTCCCTACAATCGGCCTCAATCCAACACCCGCAGAGGCGCCTCATGAGCATCACCGTCAAGATCGATCTGGGCTACGAGTTCGACGTCAAGGCCAAGGCGGCCGAGGTGTTCGAAGTGCTCTCCAATGTGCCCGAGTCGGTCAGCCATTTCCCGAAGGTGGAGAAGCTCAGCGACCTGGGCGGCGGTGTCTACCAGTGGGAAATGGAAAAGGTCGGCACCGCGCAGGTGAACATCCAGACCGTGTACGCCAGCAAATACGTGAGCGACCAGGCGCGCGGCACCGTTAAATGGACCCCGGTCAAGGGCGTGGGCAACGCCCTGGTGGGCGGCAACTGGAAGATCGTGGACAACAAGAAGTCCACCGGCCTGACCCTGGCCGATCCAGGGCGAGATCGAGGTGCCTCTGCCCGGCCTGATGAAGATGGTGGTGGCCCCCGTGGTCGAGGGCGAGTTCGAGAAGCTGGTCGAAAAGTACATCGCCAACCTCATCAAGCGCTTCGGCGGCGAGGCCTGATCCGCCCCTTGCCGCCTTCAGTGAGCGCGTTTCAAGTCCTGCGCGCGATCCGCACGATGGCGTCGTAGATCTCGTGCTCGGCATCCACCGGGTCGAGTTCGCCCGCGGCCGCCGCGAACGACACGGCCTCCGCCGTGCCCAGCATGGCGCGCATGCCCGCCGGCCCGATGGGCTGCTTCGCGAACGGCTGCAGCGCGGCCTGGCACTTCGCCTGGAACGCCGCCTCCAGCTTCTTCTTCAGGGCGTCGAGTTCGGGTGAGCCCGCCAGCGCCGCGCTGACGCCGGGCATCTCGCGGCCCATCGCCATGACGCAGTTGAGATAGGTGGCAGCGATCACCTTCGCCACGGCCGGGAGCGACTTGCCCGATGCCTGCAAGGCCTCGTCCATCAAGGCGTGCTGCCGGTTGTCGTACTCCTCGTAGAGCGCGCTGAGCAGGCCGGTGCGCGTGCCGAAATGGTCGTACACCACGGGCTTCGTCACCCCCGCGCGCTCCGCCAGGTAGCCCAGCGTGAGCGCATCGGTGCCTTCGCCCCGCACGATGGACCACGCGACCTCCATGAGCTGGCGGTTGCGGTCTTCCTTGGACAGGCGCTTCTTCGGCGCGGCTTGATCAGCAGGGTTCATCGGATGGCTTGACATTGTTAACCTACCAAAGGTAACCTACAGACAGTAGATTACCAAAGGTAGTTTACACCCAAACCCCAAGGAGCCACCATGCACGCCCTCATCGTCGTCAGCCATCCCGATGCCCAGTCCCTCACACACGCCGTCGCGCGCTCGTTTGCCGAGGGCATTGCGGCCTCGGGCGAGCACACCACCGAGTTCGCCGACCTTGCCGCGGAAGGCTTCGACCCCGGCTTTCAACCAGGCCGACCGCAACGCCTACTTTCTCCAGAAGCCCTTGCCTTCGGACGTCCTGCGCGAGCAGGCGCGCATCGACCGCGCCGACGCGCTCGTGCTGGTCTATCCCGTCTATTGGTGGTCGTTCCCCGGTCAGCTCAAAGGCTGGATCGACCGCGTGTTCGCCAATGGATGGGCCTACGACGAGGCGCCCGACGGCACGCTGGGCAAGCGGCTGGGCCGCCTCGCGGTCCACCTCATCGGCATCGGCGGCGCGGACGGCGGCACCTATGCGCGGCACGGCTACGACAAGGCGATGCGCACCCAGATCGACCACGGCATCTTCGATTTCTGCGGCGCGCGGGGTCGTCACCTCGGAGTTCCTGCTCGATGTGAATGGGCAGGCGGCGGCGTCCCATGTGGTCACGGCGCGGGCCCTGGGCGGGAATGCGTTCGCGGAAAGCGCCACGTCGGCCGGTGGCGAACGGCTGATCACACCAGGTGCTGCCTGAAGAACGCCAGCGTGCGGTCCCACGAGAGTTTGGCCGCGGCGGCGTCGAAACGCGGCGTGGTGTCGTTGTTGAAGCCGTGCTGGGTGCCCGGGTACTGGTGCGCGGTGTAGCGCACGCTCGCCGCCTTGAGCGCGGCCTCGTAGGCCGGCCAGGCCGCGTTGATGCGCTCGTCCACCCCCGCGAAATGGATCAGCAGCGGCGCCTTCACCTTGGCCGCGGCCTCCACCGGCGGGTGGTTGCCGTAGTAGGGCACGGCCGCCGCCAGGTCGGGCAGCTCGGTTGCGCAGCGTGTGGGCCACGCCCCCGCCATAACAGAACCCCACCACGCCGATGCGCCCGTTGCCGTCCGGCCGGGCCTTGAGCGTGGCGGCCGAGGCCAGGAAGTCCTGCTTCGTCTTGGCCTGGTCGAGCTGGGCGAACAGGGCGCGCGCCTTGTCCTCGTCGCCCGGGTAGCCGCCCAGCGGCGTGAGCGCATCGGGCGCGAATGCCAGATAACCGTCGAGCGCCAGGCGGCGCGCGATGTCTTCGATGTGGGGGTTCAGACCCCGGTTCTCGTGCACCACCAGCACGGCCGGCAGGCGCCCGCCGGCGGGGGGCGCCACGGGCTTGGCGACATAGGCCTTGATGGTGCCGTAACCCATCGGCGAAGGCACGCTCACCGTCTCGGTCTTGATGCGGGGGTCGTTCGCCGGCACCACCTGGGCGGCGGCGAAGTTCGGGCTGAGCGCGGCCAGCAGGCCCGCCGCCGTCATGCCGCCCACCGCGAACTTGGACGCGCGGTCCAGGAAGGCGCGGCGGTCGATGTCGCCATGCACGTAGGCGTCAAACAGGATCAGCAGTTCCTGATCGAAGTCGGCGGCGGTCAGACGAGTCATGGGCGATCTCCGGCAAAAAGATCGCAGGATAGGTCCCCCCGGGGCCGGGCGGGCCATTGCCCATCCGGTCAGGCGGGCTTTGCCGCCCTGCCTCAGGCCGCCAGCGACGCGGTCTGCGCCTGCGGACGGCCCAGCCGCGCCGGCGAGGTGTATTCCTGCCGGTAAATCTCGAACGGCATGGAGTCGGCCGCTTCGATGGCGCGCTGGTCTTCCACCGACTTCGTGGCGCATCGCTTCGTACTTCGCCTGCAGCTTGCTGGCCCAGGGCAGGCCCGCCAGGTGCTGGTGCGTCACGCGCGACTGGGCGCGCGCGAACGCGACGAAGGAATCGCCATGGTGCTTGTGCATGGCCTGCAGCACGCGGGCCGAGGGCAGCTTGTCGGGGTCCTGCAGATGGCCTTGCGCCAGGGCCACGGCCAGGGCGTGCTCGTTGCCGCCGTGGGCCTCGTCCAGCAGCGCGGCGATCGGGACGAGCTGCTCCAGCAGCTCGGCGCCCCACTGCATCAGCGGCACGCTCTGGCCGTTGCGCATCAGGTTCAGGCCGGGTTCGCGGCCGCGCGCGGCGGTCAGGTGCTGGTTGTGCGCGAGCTCGCGGATCTCGGCCGGCGTGTCGGGCGGGCTGTCCGACAGCAGGCAGTGCAGCAGGAACACGTCGAGGAAACGCAGCGTGGGCGCGCCGATGCCGATGGGTTCGAAGGGGTTGAGGTCCATCAGCCGGACCTCGATGTACTCCACCCCGCGCTCGCGCAGGGCGTGCAGCGGGCGCTCGCCAGGGCGGATCACGCGCTTGGGGCGGATGGTGCCGTAGAACTCGTTCTCGATCTGCAGCAGCGTGGTGGCGAGCTGGTTGTAGTCGCCGCCCGGGTTGCGGATGCCCACCGCCTCGTACGCGGGCCAGGGGCGCGTGAGCGCGTCGTGCAGCGAGGCCGCGTAGCCTTCGAGGCCGTTGTAGCTCACCGCCAGCGTGGCCTGGGCCTCGCTCTGGTAACCCAGGCGGCCCATGCGCAGCGAGGTGCCGTGCGGCATGTACAGCGTGCCGGTGTCGCCCAGTTTCTGCAGCTCGTGCTGGCGGCCTTCGACGAAGGTGGAGCACAGCGCGGGCGAGGCACCGAACAGCGTGAGCAG
Organism: Hydrogenophaga sp. UC242_50; assembly: GCF_042697355.1. Taxonomy (NCBI): domain Bacteria; kingdom Pseudomonadati; phylum Pseudomonadota; class Betaproteobacteria; order Burkholderiales; family Comamonadaceae; genus Hydrogenophaga; species Hydrogenophaga sp. UC242_50. The sequence goes on along the minus strand of NZ_CP170553.1, from coordinate 2,444,537 downwards.
CAGGAAGGCGTGGCGGCGGAAGTTGCGGATCAGCGCGAAGTAGCCGTCGTTGTCCACGCCCGGCAGCGACCAGTTGTAGTGGATGCCCGAGATGGTCTGCATGCGCCGGCCATAGCGGTGCGCCAGGCCCATGCGGTAGACGCTCTTGGCGCGGCCCACGTTGGACGAGCCGTAGCGGCCGATGGGGATGGTTTCGTCGGGCGGCAGGCCGCAGGGCATGCTCGACGCCCACATCATCTCGTCGCCCTGGGCGCGCAGGCTGCGCACGGTGTACTGGTGGACTTCGGTCAGCTCGGCCAGACAGGCTTCGACGCTGTCGTGCACGCCCGTGATCAGTTCGAGCTGGGACTCGCTGTAGTCGGTGGTGATGTGGGGGTGCGTGAGCGCACTGCCTAGCGCGGCCGGGTGTGGCGTGAGCGCCAGTTTGCCGTCGGGCTGGGCGCGCAGGCTTTCCTTTTCAATGCCGCGACGCATGCCGCGCAGACGGTCTCCTGGGAGGGCGGCCAGCCGTTGTTCGAGAGAGGTCATACAGGCGTCGTGGTTCGGGTCCGGGGCCGGAAGTTAACACGCCGGCGCCATTTCTGCTGGCAGCGCCCGGATCGACTCTGTGGTAAGGATGTCCGGTCCCTGGGCCCGCCGCAGCCAGGCCTCGATGTCGTCGGGCTCGTTCACCAGGCGCAGTTCGTCGAACGCGGCCTGGGCCTCGGGATAGCGTTTGCGCAGGTAGTTGAGCCATTGTTTGAGCCGCCCGGAGCGGTGGCGGCGCTCCACGCGGGCGCTCACCTGCCGCCAAAAGATCTCGAACAGCGGGGGCAGGACCGACCAGGGCACACCGCCCAGGCCTTTGATCGCCAGGGCCAGGCCGGGGTCGGTCACCATGCCTCGGCCGATCATGAGGTGTTCGCAGCCGGTCACCTCGCGGCAGCGCGCGGCGTCGGCCGCGGTCCAGATTTCGCCATTGGCGATCACCGGCAGGCGCCGGTGGGCCGGTGGCAGCGAGGCGCGCACCTCGGCCAGCCGGTCCCAGTAGGCGGGAGGCCGGTAGCCGTGGGCCTTGGTGCGCGCGTGGATCACGAGTTCGTCCGCCCGGCCTCGGCGATGGCGTGGGCGCAGTCTTCGGCGCGTTCGTCGTCGTTGTAGCCCAGCCGCATCTTGGCGGAGACGGGCATGTGGGCCGGCACGGCGCGGCGCACGGCCGCCACGATGCGCCCGACCAGCTCGGGTTCGTCGAGCAGCACGGCGCCGCCCCGGCTCTGGTTGACGGTCTTGGCGGGGCAGCCGAAGTTCAGGTCGATGCCGTGCGGGCCCAGGCCGGCCAGGCGTTCTGCGTTTTCCGCGAGCAGGGTCGGGTCGGAGCCGAGCAGTTGGGCGCGCACGGGCACGCCGGCACGGGTGCGGCCGCCATTGAGCAGTTCGGGCACCACGCGGATGAAGGCACGCTCGGGCAGCACGGTGTTGGTCACGCGGATGAATTCGCTCACGCAGCGGTCGATCCCGCCCGTGCGCGTGAGCACATCGCGCAGGGTGGCGTCGAGCAATCCTTCCATGGGGGCCAGCAGCAGCATGCTGCGTATTGTCCTTTGCCTGGAGAATGTGTGGATGTGTTGCTCTTTTTCTCCGGCTGGTCCGGTCATCGGCGACCGGGGGGGACGGCTCCGCTCATGTCCCCCGAACCGGCTTCGCCGGTTCTCCTCCTTGACTTCGCTGCGCCGTCCCCCCCGGTCGCCGATGACCTCCTGGGTATTCGGAAGACTGCATGCCTACATCGCTTCCGGCGCGTGGGCGCATGGCGCTCTGCGCAGCGGGGTAAAGGAGGAGGCGGCACCAGCCGCCGGGGGACACCCGCGGAGCAGAGCGCCATGCGCCCACGCGCCCGCGAGGTGCAGCGAGTGAGCACCCTAAAGGTAATCCACGAAGACGAACAAATGATCGTCCTCGATAAACCCGCAGGCCTGCTCGCCGTCCCCGGAAGAGGCCCCGACAAGCAGGACTGCCTCAGCGCAAGGGCCCAGGCGAAATGGCCCGACGCCCTGGTGGTCCACCGGCTCGACATCGCCGACCTCCGGCCTCGTCGTCATGGCCAGAGGCATCGAAGCCCAACGCCAGCTCAGCCGCGCCTTCGAACAAAGGGAAGTCCACAAACGCTACACCGCTGTCGTCGCCGGCACCCTGCACAAACCCCAACCCGACAACGGCTGGAACACCATCGACCTGCCCCTCACCATCGACTGGCCCAACCGGCCCCGCAGCATCGTCAGCGCCGAACTCGGCAAACCCAGCGTCACCCGCTGGCGCCTCGCCAGCCCCCTCACCGACGACGACACCACCACCCGGCTCGAACTCGAACCCGTCACCGGCCGCACCCACCAACTGCGCGTGCACCTGCAAGCCATCGGCCACCCCAGTACTCGGCGACATGCTGTACGCCACCCCCGAGCAGCAGGCCCGCGCCCCGCGCCTGCTGCTGCACGCCCACCAACTCTCGTTGCCCCATCCGCAGCACGGCGACACCGTGCACTTCCACAGCCCCTGCCCCTTCTGACATGACCACCACCCCACTCCAACTCACCATCCTCACCGGCGGCTCGCGCGGCATGGGCCTGGCGATGGCCCTGCAGTCGCTGCGGCCCAACGGCCACCTGCTCTGCATCTCACGCCACATCAACACCCAGCTCGCCGACGAAGCCCAGCGACTCGACGCCACCCTCACACAATGGGCGCAAGACCTCGCCGACACCACCGGCGCCGCGCAGCGCCTGGAGGACTGGTTGAATGAGCAGGCCGCCCAGGGCTTCGCCAGCGCCACCTTGATCAACAACGCTGGCGTGATCCCGCGCATCGGCCCCATCGACGACTGCCCGCCCGACGACCTCGCCAACGCGCTGCGCGTGGGCCTGGAGGCGCCCATGCAGCTCACCGCCGCCTTCCTGCGCGCCACCGGCGCCTGGGTGGACACCGGCTGGCGCGGCCCGCGCAAGGTGCTCAACATTTCCTCGGGCCTGGGCCGGCGCGCCATGGCGGCCCAGGCGCCCTACTGCGCCGCCAAGGCCGGCATGGACCACTTCACCCGCTGCAGCGCGCTCGACGAAGCGCAGCGCCCACATGGCGCGCGGCTGGTGTCGCTGGCTCCGGGTGTGATCGACACCGACATGCAGTCGCAACTGCGCTCGGGCGACCCGGCGGCGTTCCCCGACGTCGGACGCTTCAAGGACCTGAAAAGCCAGGGCCAGCTCAGCACCCCGCAAGACGCCGCCGCGAGCGTGCTGGCCTGGCTGGACCGGCCCGACTTCGGCAGCAACCCTGTCGCCGACGTGCGCGATTGACCGCGACCGGGAGACCCCATGCAACGACGCCACTTCACCCAGGCCACCGCCCTCGCCCTCACCACCCTGCCCACCCTCGCCTTCACGCAGGACGCGGGCTTCTGGACCCTGCTGCGCGAAGGCGGTTGCGTGCTGCTGATGCGCCACGCGCAGACCGAGCCCGGCGCGGGCGACCCGCCGGGCTTCACGCTCGGCGACTGCCGCACCCAGCGCATGCTCAGCGACACCGGCCGCAAACAGGCCAACAAGATGCACGAAGCCTTTCTGCGCGAGCGCGTGAAGATCAACGAGGTGCGCTCCAGCGCCTGGTGCCGCTGTGTGGACACCGCCATGCTGGCCTTCAAGAAGAACACCGTCTGGGCGCCGCTCAACGCCTTCTTCAGCCCCGACGAGCGCGACGAGCAGACGCGCGAGGTGCTCGATGCCGTGCAAGGCTGGTCGGCCCCGCGCAACCTGGCGCTGGTCACGCACCACATCAACGTCGCCGCCCTCACCGGCCAGACCCCGGCCATGGGCGAGATCCTGCTCACCCGGCCGGGCAAGGACGGCAGCGGCACGCAGCTGCGGGTGGTGGCGCGGCAGGCCTTCTGAACGGTCCTGCCGCGCTACGATGGCAGGCGCCCCCCTTCATCACCCGGAGAACACCATGAGCAACCAGCGAGAAGTTTTTGTCGTCAGCGCCGTGCGCACCGCCATCGGCACCTTTGGCGGCAGCCTGAAAGACCAGCCTCCCACCGAACTCGGCGCGCTCGTCGTGCGCGAGTCGCTCGCGCGCGCGGGCGTCGAAGGCAAGGACGTGGGCCACGTGGTGTTCGGCCACGTGGTCAACACCGAGCCGAAAGACATGTACCTCTCGCGCGTCGCGGCCATCCAGGGCGGCTGCGCCGAAGGCACGCCCGCCTTCAACGTCAACCGCCTCTGCGGCTCGGGCCTGCAGGCCATCGTGTCGGCCGCGCAGGGCATCCTGCTGGGCGACACCGACGTGGCCATCGGCGCCGGTGCCGAATGCATGAGCCGCGCGCCGTTCGCCAGCCTCAACATGCGCTGGGGCGCGCGCATGGGCGACACCAAGATGGTGGACATGATGGTCGGCGCGCTGCACGACCCCTTCCACACCATCCACATGGGCGTGACGGCCGAGAACATCGCGGCCAAGTGGGGCATCACGCGCGAGGACCAGGACAGGCTCGCCGTGGAAAGCCACAACCGCGCGCAGCGCGCCACCGAGGCCGGCCTGTTCAAGGATCAGATCGTGCCCGTGATGCTCAAGAGCAAGAAGGGCGACGTGGCCTACGCCACCGACGAGCACTTCCGCGCCAACGCCACCCTGGACGACCTGGCCAAGCTCAAGCCCGTGTTCCTGAAGGAGAACGGCACCGTGACCGCCGGCAACGCCTCGGGCATCAACGACGCGGCCGCGGCCGTGGTGCTGATGGATGGCGGCGCGGTCAAGGCGCGCGGCGCGAAGCCGCTGGCCCGCCTGGTGGCGTATGCGCACGCGGGCGTGGACCCGAAATACATGGGCATCGGCCCGGTGCCGGCCACGAAGCTGGCGCTGCAGAAGGCCGGCCTCACGGTGAAGGACCTGGACGTGATTGAGGCCAACGAAGCCTTCGCCGCGCAGGCCTGCGCCGTCACGCGCGACCTCGGCCTGGACCCGGCCAAGGTCAACCCCAACGGCTCGGGCATCTCGCTGGGCCACCCGATCGGCGCCACGGGCGCGCTGATCACCGTGAAGGCCCTCCACGAGCTGCAGCGCATCCAGGGCCGCTACGCGCTGGTGACGATGTGCATCGGCGGCGGCCAGGGCATCGCTGCGATCTTCGAACGGGTTTGAACACAGGGGGCGCCACATGAAAGCCGAACAACGCGACGAGCTGCTGCGCACCTTGAAGCAGCGGTTCGAGAAGCACATGAAGCGGCATGCCAAGGTCGGCTGGGCCGACGTGCTGGCCCGCCTTCAGAGCAAGCCCGACAAGCTGAACACCCTGGCCGAGATGGAGAGCACGGGCGGCGAGCCCGACGTCATCGGCACGGCGGACGAGCACGGCGCCTACCTGTTCTGCGATTGCGCCGCCGAAAGCCCGGCGGGGCGCCGCAGCCTGTGCTTCGACGGCGAAGCCCTGGCCGCGCGCAAGGAGAACAAGCCGGCGGGCAGCGCGGCCGAGATGGCCCAGGCCATGGGCGTGTCGCTGCTGACCGAGGCGCAGTACCGCCAGCTTCAACAATTCGGCGAGTTCGACCTGAAGACCTCCAGCTGGGTGCGCAGCGCCGCCCGAGATCCGCAAGCTGGGGGGCGCCCTGTTCTGCGACCGGCGCTACGACCAGGTGTTCACGTACCACAACGGCGTGCAGTCGTATTACGCCTCGCGCGGGTTCAGGGGCTGGGTGAGCGTCTGAATCGGCGCATCGGTTCGTGGTGGGGCTTGGTTTATATAATGAAACACATTTCATTTAATGAACCAGTCACATGCCCTCCACCCACGAGTCCACCCTGGTCGCCCACCTCGCCAGCCTTCAGCAGCGGCCCCTCTCTGACGCCACGCGCGAGCGGCTGGCCCAGGCGCTGCTGGACTGGTTCACCGCCGGCTGGGCCGCCGTCGGCATGCCGGGCGCCTCGGCGCTGAGGGCGCTGGCCCGCACCAGCGTGCCCGGCCCCGGGCCGGCGCCGGTGTTCGGTGGCGCCCCGGCGCAGCCCCTGGCGGCCGGCTTCGCCAATGCGGGCATCGCGCACCTGCGCGAGATCGACGACGCGCACCGCGCCGCCATGCTGCACCCGGGTGTGGTGGCGATCTCGCCGGTGCTCGCGCTGGCGGCCACGCAGGCGCTGTCGATGCGCCGCGCGGCGGACGCCATCGTGGCCGGCTACGAGGTGGCGCTGCGGGTGGGCGAGGCCTTGGGCACCCGCCACGCCGCGGGCTTTCACGCCACCGCGACGGCGGGCACGGTGGGGGCGGCGGCGGCCAGCGCGGTGGCGCTGGGCCTGCCGCAGGCACAGCTGCACCACGCCCTGGGCATCGCGGCCACCCAGTCGGCTGGCCTGTGGCAACTGGTCGATGACGAGGCCCACGAGGCCAAATCGCTGCACCCCGGCTTCGCGGTGCGCAACGGCCTGATGGCCGCCTGGGCGGCACAGGCAGGTTTCCCCGGCGCGCGCGCATTCGTCACGGGGCGGCGCGGCCTCTACGCGCTGCTGGGTGGCGACGGCCCCTTGACCGCGCTGGACAGCGACCTGGACGCGCCCGAGCGCCTGAACACCGCCACCATCAAGGCCTGGCCTTGCTGCGCCCAGCTCTTCACGCCGCTGGACGCCACCCGCGAGATCCTCGACCAGCATGCGCCTGCCGTGCAGGACATCGAGTCGGTGCAGGTGGTCATCTTTCCGCACGCGCTGAAGATCGCTGGCGTGCACTGGCCCACCAAGCCCGCGGAGACGCCGTTCTGCCTGCGCTACGTGGTGCGCAGCGCTGCTGATCCAGGGTCGGCTCGGCATCGCCGACATGGAAACGCCCGACCTGTCATCGCCCGTGCTGCTGGCCCTGGCCGATCGCGTGCACGTGAGCACGGACGAGGCCTTTCAGCGCGGCTTCCCGGAAAAACGCCCCTCGCGCGTGACGGTCACGCTGAAGGACGGCCGCAGCCTGAGCGCCTACCGCGAGCTGCGCCGGGGCGACCCGGAAGACCCTTTCGACTGGGCGCAGTTGCAGGCGCGCATGCGGGCCTTCGCGCCGGCCATGACCGACCCGCAGGCCGCGCAGCTGACCCGCTGGTGCGGGGCCTTCGCGGACGCGTCGAACGACGAGGCGCCCTGCCGGCCCAGCGCCGACCTCTTCGGCATTTGAGCAGGGCCGCGTCAGGCGGTCGGCACGCGCCAGCCATTGGGCGCGGCACTGGCGAAGCCCTGCAGCGCGAGTTCCTGGCGCACGATGTCCGCCGCCTTGCGCTGGGCCACTATGTTGTGGCGCGAGGCCAGGCCGATGACGACCATGGCGCCCAGGAAGGTCCCATCGCCGTCGAACACCGGCAGCGCCACCGAGGCCATCTCGTCCACGCGTTCGGCACGCGTCATGGCGTAGCCCTTGGCGTCGATCTCGGCCTGGTGCGGCGTGGGGCTGCCGGTGAAGGCCAGCAGGATGTGGGCCGATGAGCCGCCCGCCGCCAGCGGCAGGCGCGTGCCCACCTCCACATGGTGGCGCACCTCCTTGACCGTGTTCTCGCGGTAGAGGCACACGCGGTCGTCGCCGCTGCGGATGTAGAAGGCCACGGTCTCACCCGTCTGCTGCATGACCGCGTGCAGCACGGGCTGCAGGCGCGTGCCCAGATCGAAGGTGCTGCGGTAGAGCATGCCCATGTGCAGCAGCGCCGGGCCCGGCGCGTAGCTGCCGCTGTCGAACCGGTGGACCATGCGCGCGCGCTGCAGCACGCCCAGCAGGCGCAGCAGCGTGGCCTTGTCCAGCCCGGTGCACTCGGCCAGTTCGCGCAGGGACATGCGCAGGCGGTCCTCGCGAAAGCATTCGAGGATGGAGATGCCGCGCTCGAGCACGCCCGCGGGCGGCTTGGGGGCGCTGGCGTTCGCCGGCTCGCCAGAAAGGACCGATGGGGCTGGGTGGTTTTTGCTTGGCTTCATGGTGGGTGTCCGCGACTGCGGATTATCTCGGTTGACAGCGGGGGTGGCCGGATTTATAGTTTCATTCATTGAATCATAGTTCATTGAATGAAATGAACAAACCCAACACACCCACCATGTCGAATGCCCCTGACCCCCTGGTTGCCGAACTGATCGCGATCGTCGGCGCCAGCCATGTGCTGACGGACGACGCGGCCACCGCGCGTTACGTCGGCGACTGGCGGCGCAACTTTCCCGGCGCCGCGCGCGCCGTGGTGCGCCCCGCCAGCACGGCGGAGGTGTCGCGCGTGGTGGCCGCGTGCGCGGCGAACCAGGTGGCGGTGGTGCCGCAAGGCGGCAACACGGGCCTGGTGGGGGGCTCCACGCCCGACGCCTCGCGCAGCGAAGTGCTGCTGAGCCTGGACCGCATGACCGCCGTGCGGCGCGTGGACCCGCTGGACAACAGCATGACGCTGGAGGCCGGCTGCACCGTGCTGGCGGCGCAGGAAGCCGCCGCCGCCCAAGGGCGCCTGTTCCCGCTCTCGCTGGCCTCGGAGGGCAGCGCCACAGTGGGCGGTGTGGTGTCGACCAACGCCGGCGGCGAGCAGGTGCTGCGCTACGGCAACACGCGCGACCTGACCCTGGGCCTGGAGGTGGTGCTGGCCGATGGCCGCGTGCTCGACGCCCTGGGCGCCCTGCGCAAGGACAACACCGGCTACGACCTCAAGCAGCTGTTCATTGGCGGTGAGGGCACCCTGGGCATCGTGACGGCCGCCACCTTCAAGCTGTTCGCGCCACCCCGGCAGGTGGTCACCGCCTGGGTGGCCGTGCGCGATCCGCAGGCCGCCGTGGAGCTGCTGGCCGAGCTGGGCGCGGCGGTCGGCGAACGGGTCACGGCCTTCGAGCTGATGGGGCGCCAGGCGCTGGACCAGGTGCTGGCGCACGGCACACCGGGCATGCGCGATCCCCTGCCCGGCGGGTACGGCTGGGCGGTGCTGTTCGACGTGTCGGAAACCTCCACCCGCATGGACCCCTCGCCCGCGGTGGAAGACGTGCTGGGCCAGGCGATCGAACAAGGCCTGGTGCTGGACGCGGTGCTGGCCCGCTCGGGCCAGCAGAGCCACGACCTGTGGGCCTTGCGCGAGCACGTGCCCGAGGCCCAGCGGCTGGACGGGCCGTCCATCAAGCACGACATCTCGGTCGCCGTCTCGCGCATCCCCGAGTTCATCGCCGAGGCCGGCGCGGCGCTGCAGGCCTTGCTGCCCGGCGTGCGCGTGGTCTGCTTCGGCCACGTCGGCGACGGCAACCTGCACTACAACCAGAGCAAGCCCCCGGGCATGCCGGACAGCGACTTCCTGCGCCACGAAGACACGATCCACGACACGGTGCACGCCATCACCGCGCGCCTGCATGGCTCGATCTCGGCCGAACACGGCATCGGCCGCCTCAAGCAGGCCGCCTTCCTCCACCACAAGCCGCCCATCGCGCTGGAGCTGATGGCGCGCATCAAGCAGGCGATCGATCCCGCCAACACCTTCAACCCCGGGCGCGTGCTGCCGCGCGCGCTGCCCGTCCCCCAACCCGTTCTCTAACCCTTCAGGATTTCCATGCCCGTTTCCGTCTTCGACATGCAATCGCTCCAGCACCTCTGGGGCACCGATGAGCTGCGCCGCATCTTCGGCGAAGAGAACCGCATCCAGAAGTGGCTCGACTTCGAGGCCGCCCTGGCCGCCGCCCAGGCCGAGCTGGGCCTCATCCCGGCCGCCGCCGCCCAGGAGATCGCGCAGCAGGCGCGGGTCGAGCACATCGACATCGCCACCATGTCGGCCGAGATCCGCCGCATCAAGCATTCGCTGGTGCCGGCGCTCAAGCAGCTGCAGGCCCGCTGCAGCAAGGACAACGGCGAATGGGTGCACTACGGCGCGACCACGCAGGACGTGGTCGACACCGGCGTGGCCCTGCAGCTCAAGGAGTTCCACGCCGTGGCGCTGCGCGACCTGAAGGCGGTCGGCCAGGAGCTGGCCCGCCTGGCCATGGCGCACCGGGACGTGCCCATGGCCGGCCGCACCCACGGCGTGCAGGCCCTGCCCATCACCTTCGGCCACAAGTGCGCGATCTGGCTCGACGAGCTCGGTCGCCACCACGAGCGCCTGGTGCAGGCCGCGCCGCGCGTGCTGGTCGGCATGCTGGCCGGCGCCGTGGGCAGCCAGGCCTCGCTGGGCCCCAAGGCACAGGAGCTCGAACAGCTCATGCTCACCAAGCTGGGCCTGGGCACACCCGCCATCAGCTGGGCGCCCGCGCGCGACCGCTTCACCGAGTACGCCAACCTGCTGGCCATGCTGGGCGCCACGCTCTCCAAGATCGGCAACGAGCTGTTCAACATGCAGCGCAACGAATTCGGCGAGGTGGAAGAAGGCTTCTCCGACGGCAAGCTGGGCTCGTCGACCATGCCGCACAAGCGCAACCCCACCTCCGCCGAAAACCTGGCCGGCCTCTCGCGCCCGCTGCGCTACAACGCCGCCATGATGGTCGAGGGCATGGTGCAGGAAAGCGAGCGCGACGGCATCGCCTGGAAGATGGAATGGAAGGCCCTGCCCGAGTGCTGCCTGATCGCCGGCGCCATGCTGTTCCAGGCCAGGAACCTGCTGGCCGGCCTGAAGGTCAACGCGGACGTGATGGCGGCCAACCTCGACAAGATGCGCGGCTACCTGCTGTCCGAGCGCGTGATGCTGGAGCTCTCCGAGCGCGTGGGCAAGCAGACGGCCCACGAGTGGATCTACGAGGCCTCCATGCACGGCATCACGTCCCGGCTCGACTTCGCCGACGCCATGCGCCAGCACGAAGGCCTCTCCAAGCTGCTGAGCGACGACGAGATCCGCGACTTCACCGACCCGCTGCAGTACCTCGGCCAATGCGGCGCCACGGTGGACCGCGTGGTGGCCCAGCAGCAGCCCTGGCTGCGGGACTGAGATTCTCTGCCTGCGGCACAGCTGCTTCCTTCCCCCACAACAATGGAGACCAACCGATGAACCACCCTGCCCTCAAAGCCCTTCGCCGCCGCACCATGCTGGCCCTCGCGCTCTCGCTCGGCCTGGGCGCGGCCGCACCGGCCTTCGCGGCCTACCCCGACCAGCCCATCAAGCTGGTGATCGGGTTCCCGCCCGGTGGCGGTGGCGACCTCTACGGCCGGCTGATCGCCAACGCGCTGAGCAAGAGCCTGGGCCAGACCGTCGTGGCCGACAACCGCACCGGCGCGGGCGGCAACATCGCCGCCGACCTGGTGGCCAAGGCCAAGCCCGACGGCTACACCCTGCTGCTGGCCATGAGCGGCAACCTCGCGGTGGCGCCGGCCACCCGGCCGCAGAGCATCCCCTACAAGGTGCCCGAAGACTTCGCGCCCATCGGCATGATCCTGGAAGCGCCGCACGGCCTGTTCGTCGCGCACGGTTCGCGCTTCAAGACGGCGCGCGAGCTGCTGGACGCGGCCAAGACACAGAAGCTCAGCTTCGCCTCCACCGGCGCCGGCGCGGCCGCGCACATGGGCATGGAGATGGTGGTCAAGGAGGCCGGCGTGGAGATGCTGCACGTGGCCTACCGGGGTTCCGGCCCGGCCATCACGGACATGCTGGGCGGCCAGGTCGACAGCTTCTTCGCCACCGCCTCGCCGCTGGTGAACCAGGTGCGCCAGGGCCAGCTGCGGCTGCTGGCCATCACCGGCGACAAGCGCAACCCGGCCATCCCCGATGTGCCGACCTTCAAGGAGCTCGGCGTGAACGTGCCGGTGACGCAGTGGTACGGCCTGGTCGCGCCAGCAGGCACGCCCGAGGCCGTGGTCAAGCACCTGTCGGACCACCTGAGCCGCGCGCTCGCCACACCGGAAGTGCGCGACGCCATCCGCCGCGACGCCGCCACCGAGCGCAACCTGCCCATGGACGCGTTCCGCGGCTTCATCCTCGAAGACATCGCGCGCTACAAGGCCGCGCTCACGCCGGCCCTGCTCAAGGAAATCTCCAGCAAGTAAGGGCACCCGCTTCATGATCACCTTCGACACCCTGATCTCCGCCGACGAACTCGCGGCCGCCCAGAAGAGCGGCGCACCGCTGATGGTGCTGGACTGCAGTTTCGAACTCACCGACCCGCAAGCCGGCCAGCGCGCCTACGACAGCGGGCACCTCCCGGGCGCGCGCTACGTGCACCTGGACCAGGTGCTGTCCACCGCGAAGACCGGCCGCAACGGCCGCCACCCGCTGCCCAGCCGCGAGACCTTCGCCGCGGCCATGGCCGCCCTCGGGCTCGATGCGGACACGCAGGTGGTCGCGTACGACAACGCCGGCGGCATGTACGCGGCGCGCCTGTGGTGGATGCTGCGCTGGGCCGGCCACCCGGCCGTGGCGGTGCTCGACGGCGGCATCGCCGCCTGGAAAGCGGCGGGCCACGCGCTGAGCCAGGACGCGCCGGGCGCGCCCGCCCCGGGCAGCTTCCGCCTGAAACCCTCGCTGGTCACCACGGTGTCGTACGACGAGGTCAAGGCCAACATCGACAGCGCCGAGCGGCTGGTGCTGGACGCGCGCGCGCCGGACCGCTTTCGCGGCGAGAACGAAACCATGGACCCGATCGGCGGGCACATCCCCGGCGCGCGCAACCGGCTGTTCAAGGACAACCTGGGTGCGGACGGCCGCTTCAAACCGGCCGCGCAGCTGCGCCAGGAATTCGACGCCATCACCGGGAGCCGGCCGGCGGCGCAACTGGTCAACCAGTGCGGCTCCGGCGTGACCGCCTGCCACAACCTGCTGGCCATGGAGGTCGCCGGGCTGCGCGGCGCGGCGCTCTACCCCGGCTCGTGGAGCGAATGGAGCGCCCAGCCGGGCGCCCCGATCGCCACCGGCGCGGCCTGACACCCTCTCACCAAAAAACACTGGAGACCTTCATGCACCTCACACCCCTGCTGCGCCGCGGCGCCCGCGCGGTCGTGGCCGCCGGGCTCATGGGCCTCGCCGCCGTGGCCTCGGCCCAGTACCCGGATCAGCCGATCCGCCTGCTGATCGGCTTCCCACCCGGGGGCGGGGGCGACCTCTATGGGCGCACCATCGCCAACGAGCTGGGCAAACACGTCGGCAAACCCATCGTGGTCGAGAACCGGCCCGGGGCGGGCGGCAACATCGCCGCCGAACTGATGACGCAGGCCAGGCCCGATGGTTACACCCTGCTGCTCGCCATGAGCGGCAACGTGGGCAGCGCGCCGGCGATCCGCACCAACCTGCCCTACAAGGTGCCCGACGACTTCGTGTTCGTCAGCCAGCTGGTGGAAACGCCCTATGGCCTGGTGGTCCGTGGCGACTCCCCCATCAAGACCATCCAGGACTACATCGCCACCGCCAAGGGCGGCAAGATGACCTACGCCTCCACCGGCACGGGCGGTGCCGCGCAGATCGTGATGGAGATGGTCAAGCAGCAAGGGGGCCTGGACATCCTGCACGTGCCCTACAAGGGCTCGGGCCCGGTCATGACCGACCTCATGGGCGGCCTGGTCGACAGCTTCTTCGCGCCCTACACGCCGCTCATGGGCGCCATCAACGGCGGCAAGCTGCGCCTGCTCGCGGTCAGCACCGACAAGCGCATCCCCAGCATGCCCCAGGTGCCCACGCTCAAGGAGTCGGGCATCGACGTGGTGATGACGCAGTGGTACGGTCTGGCCGCGCCCAAAGGCACGCCGCAGCCCGTCATCGACAAGATCACCCGGTCCGTGAAACAGGCCATGCAGGCACCGGAGGTGCAACGCGTCTACAGCGCGGACGGCGCCCAGGCCTCGTCCCTGACCGGGGCGGCCTTCCGCGACTTCGTGCTCAAGGACATCGCCAACTACAAGCGCGGCGTGGAGCGCGGCAACCTCAAGGCGGAATAGTGTCTTTGCCCTCCTCGTTTTCATCTGAACCCGACATCGCCCTGCGCCCGCACAGCGCCCACTGGGGTGTCTTCTCCGCCGGTTGGCAGAACGGCGAACTCGTCGTGCGGCCCCACGCGGGCGACCCCGACCCGAACCCGCTGATCGACAACTTCAAGACCGCCCTGCACCACCGCGCCCGCGTCACCACGCCGATGGTGCGGCGCGGCTGGCTCGAGAACGGCCCGGGGCCCGACGCGCGGCGCGGCGACGACCGTTTCGTGCCCATGGCCTGGAACGAGGTGCTGGACCGGCTCGCGGACGAACTGCGGCGCGTGCAGCAACAACACGGCTGCGAGGCCATCTTCGGCGGCTCCTACGGCTGGTCGAGCGCGGGGCGCTTCCACCACGCGCAAAGCCAGGTCCACCGCTTCCTGAACACCACCCTGGGCGGTTACGTGCGCTCGGTGAACAGCTACAGCGCCGGCGCCTCGGGCCCGATGCTGCCGCACGTCATCGGCACCATGGAGGAGGTGGCGCGGCGCAACGTCACCTGGGAGCAGATCGTCGAACACACCGACGTGGTGCTGGCCTTCGGCGGCATGGCGCTGAAAAATTCGCGCGTGGCCTCGGGCGGCATCAGCCGGCACATCGAGCGCGAGTCCATGCGCGCGGCCGCCGCGCGCGGTTGCCGCTTCGTCTCCATCAGCCCGCTCAAGAGCGACCTGCCCGACGAGGCGGCGTTCGACTGGCTGCCCGCCGTGCCCGGCACCGACACCGCGCTGATGCTGGCCCTGGTGCACCAGCTCGTGAGCGACGGCGCGCTCGACCGCGCCTTCATCGATCGGTACTGCGACGGCTGGGAAGCCTTCGAGGACTACCTGATGGGCCGCGGCGACGGCGTGCCCAAGAGCTGCGCCTGGGCCGCGCCGATCTGCGGCCTGCCCGAGCGGCAACTGGTCGACCTGGCGCGCGCGCTGGTTGGCCAGCGCGTGCTCGTGGTGGTGGCGCATTCGCTGCAGCGCTCGCAGCACGGCGAACAACCGGTCTGGATGGGGGCGGTGCTCGCGGCCGCGCTGGGCCAGCTCGGCCTGCCCGGCGGGGGCTACAACTACGCGCTGGGCACGCTGGCGCACTACGGCAAGCGCAACAACGCGGTGCCCGCCGCCGCGCTGCCGCAGGGCGACAACGGCGTGAAGGCCTTCATTCCGGTGGCGCGCATCAGCGACATGCTGCTGCACCCGGGCCAGCCCTTCGACTACAACGGCCAGCGCCGCACCTACCCGCACATCCGCCTGGCCTACTGGGCCGGTGGCAACCCCTTCCACCACCACCAGGACCTCAAGCGCCTGGCCGACGCCTTCCGCACGCTCGACACCTTCGTCGTGCACGAGATCGCCTGGACCGCCACCGCGCGCCACGCCGACATCGTGCTGCCCTGCACCATGACGCTGGAGCGCGAAGACATCGGCGCGACCCCCACCGACCCGCTGGTGGTCGCCATGCACCGCATCGCCGAACCCCATGGCCTGGCGCGCGACGACTACGACATCTTCTGCGACCTGGCCGGGCGCCTGGGCGGCCTGCAGGCTTTCAGCGAAGGCCGGAACACGCGCCAATGGCTGGCGCACCTGTACGAGCGCACGCGCGCCGGGCTCGAAGCCATGGGCCAGGAGGCACCGGACTTCGAGACCTTCTGGCAACGCGGCGAGCTCCTGCTGCCGCAGAAGGACGACGATGGCGGCATCCTGCGCGCCTTCCGCCACGACCCCGAGGGCGCGAAGCTCGCCACGCCCAGCGGCAAGGTTCAGATCAGCTCACCCGTGGTGGCCGGCTTCGGCTACGCGGACTGCCCCGGCCACCCGGCCTGGCTGCCCCCGAGCTTCGCGCCCGATGCGGCCCACCCGCTGTGGCTGGTGGCCAACCAGCCGCATTCCAAGCTGCACAGCCAGCTCGACTTCGGCGCCCACAGCCAGTCCACCAAGCGCCAGGGCCGCGAGGTGTGCACCCTGCACCCGGCCGCGGCCGCCGCGCGCGGCATCCGCGAGGGCGACACCGTGCGCCTCTTCAACGAGATCGGGGCCTGCCTGGCCAGCGCGCGCCTGTGCGCCGACATGCGCGAAGACGTGATTCAGCTGCCCACCGGCGCCTGGTACGACCCCGTGCAGGATGCCCAGGGCCGGCCGATGTGCGCGCACGGCAACCCCAATGTGCTCACCCGGGACATCGGCACCTCGTCGCTGGCCCAGGGCTGCGCGGGCCAGCTCAGCACGGTTCAGGTCGAGCGTTTCGACGGACCGCTGCCGCCGATCCGCGCCTACGAACCGCCGCCGTCAGGCTGAGGCGTCGCCCTGGAAGGCCCCGCTGCGGTAGGTCACGACCAGCGTATCGCGCCAGCCGAGGGCATCGCCTTCCAGCGGCTGGATCGGCGTGCTCTCGTGGATCACGCGCGCGTCGTCGAGCAGCAGCAGCGACCACGGCTCGCGCAGCGTGAAGCGCTGGCCGCTCGGGCCGTTGGCTTCGAACA
The DNA here is from genome assembly GCF_042697355.1 of Hydrogenophaga sp. UC242_50. NCBI lineage: Bacteria > Pseudomonadati > Pseudomonadota > Betaproteobacteria > Burkholderiales > Comamonadaceae > Hydrogenophaga > Hydrogenophaga sp. UC242_50. The sequence goes on along the minus strand of NZ_CP170553.1, from coordinate 2,428,200 downwards.
CGCGGCTCTCGCCGCCCTTGATGGCGTGGCGGTCCACCATGAACACGGCCACCAGGTCCACACCGTCGCGGTGCGCGCCTTCGGGCGTGGGCCGGCCGATGCCGTCGGTGGTGTCGATGCGGAACACGTGGGCCTCCACGCTCCAGGGCTGCGCGCCGCGCAGCGCGCTGGCGGCCTCGCCCAGCCGGGCCAGCAGGCGGCTCCACACCGGCTGCGCCACCGTGGCGGGCTCCATGGGTTCGAACCAGCGCTGCATGCCGCCGTGCAGGGCGTTGTACTCCAGCGGCTGCCAGTGCGCGCGGTGCGGCACCTGCCGCACGCGGTCGTCCTCCACCACGAAGCAGCTGTGGCGGCGGCTGCGGTAGCGCCCGCCGTCCTTCAGGTAGGCGTCGGGCGGCAGCTGGTTCCAGCCGGTGTGCAGCCCGGCCAGGTCCACCGGCCGCGCGGCGAGCCACTCGCCCACGGCCTCGGCGCTCAGCAAGGCGAAGCCGGTGGTTTTCAAGGCGCTGTGCACATCGGACAGCGGCACGTAAGGGGGCTGGAATTCGCTGGTCATATGGCCGCCCAGTGTAGCGGCGCGCCAGCAGGCCCACGGCCTGTCGGGCCTTGGCGTGGCGCGCGTTTGCGCTGGATCAAGGCGCCGGCGCGCCGCCGCTGCCAAGCTTGGGCCCCAAGGAGCAGCACCCGATGGAAAGCACCGCGCAATGGACCGAAGCCCTCTGGCTGGACTTCGACCCGCTGGACAACATGAACCGCGAACTCATGGCGCGGCTGGCCCGCGCGCAGACCGCCAGCGACGCGAAGCTGCCGCAGGCCTGGGCCGAGCTGGTGTCGCACGCTGCGCACGCATTTCGGCCAGGAAGACAGCTGGATGCGCGAGACCGGCCACGGCCAGGCGGACGCGCACGCGCTGGCGCACCGCGTGGTGCTCAACCTGCTGCGCGAGGGCCTGGGACAGGTCCGCGGCGGCCAGCTCGGGACCGTGCGCCAGATGGCGCGCGAACTGGGTTCGTGGTTCGCCAAGCACACGCACGCCTTCGACGCCGGGCTGGCGCTGCACCTGCGAAGCCACGCGCTCAGCTGAACCGATCCGCTGCACCGACCCGCCACCGTTCCCGCGCACCAGCCACCCACCCACGAGATGGCGCGCCATTCCCGAGGAGACAAGCCATGACCGAAGAATCCCCACCGCCACCGCCGTCGGTGTTCGAGCTGCGACTGGCCGAGCTGAACGCCGGCGACCCGCTGCGCTGGCTGCGCCTGGGCTGGCGCGATTTCCTGCGCAGCCGCGTCGGCCTGTTCTACGGCCTGTGTTTTTTCCTCATGGGGCACGCGCTCATGGCGGTGTTCCGCGCCGCGCCGGCCTATGTGCTGGCGCTCTCGGCCGGCTTCCTGCTGCTGGGGCCGTTCCTGTGCCTGGGCCTGTACCACGTGAGCCGCGCGCTGCAGGAAGGCCGCGAGCCCTCGCTGCCGGACTCGCTGCTGGCCTGGGAGCAGACCAAGGGCTCGATCGCGATCTTCGCGGGCGTGCTGCTCATCCTGGAGATGCTGTGGGGCCGCGCCTCGCTGGTGGTGTTCGCGGTCAGCTTCAGCACCCTGCCCGACACCGCCAACCTGCTCTCGCAGCTGCTGGCGCGCGAGAACCTGGAGTTCCTGATCACCTACACCCTGGTGGGCGGTGTGTTCGCGGGCCTGATCTTCGTCACCAGCGCGGTCTCGATCCCCATGATCCTGGACCGCGAGGTCGATGCGATCTCGGCCGCGCTCACCAGCATCCGCGCCTGCCTGCAGAACCCGGGCGTGATGGCCTGGTGGGGCGCGCTGATCACGCTGCTGGTGGTGCTGGCAATGCTGCCCTGGTTCCTGGGTCTGATCGTCGTCGGCCCGGTGGTGGGCCACGCCACCTGGCACGCCTACCGCCAGGTGGTGCCGCCGCGATGAAGCTCAGGCCTTGAGCTTCACCACCAGGCGCCCGCGCACCTGGCCGGCCAGGATCTGGCTGCCGGCGGCGATCGCGTCGGGCAGCGCGATCTCTGTCGTGATCGACGCCAGCTGTTCGCGGTTGATCGTCTTCGCGAGCGCGTCCCACGCGGCCTCGCGTTGGGCCATGGGCGCCATCACACTGTCGATGCCGTAAAGCGTGATGCCGCGCAGGATGAACGGCGCCACGCTCGCGGGCAGGTCCATGCCCTGGGCCAGGCCGCAGGCCGCCACCGCGCCGCCGTAGCGTGTGCTGGCGCAGGCGTTGGCCAGGGTGTGGCTGCCCACCGAATCCACCACGCCGATCCAGCGCTCCTTCTGCAGCGGTTTGCCCGGCGCGCTCAGGTCGTTGCGGTCGATCACGCTGGCCGCGCCCAGCGATTTCAGGTAGTCGGCTTCCTGCGGCCGGCCGGTGGAGGCCACCACGGTGTGGCCCAGACCGGCCAGCAGCGAGATCGCCACGCTGCCCACGCCACCACCCGCGCCGGTCACCAGCACCTCGCCGCTGCCGGCGGCCACGCCCGCGTCGGCCCAGTGTTTCTGCAGCGCCTGCACGCACAGCATGGCGGTGTAGCCGGCCGTGCCCAGCGACATGGCGTCGCGCTCGCTCAGCGTGTCGGGCAGGGCCACCAGCCAGTCGCCCTTGACGCGCGCCATCTGCGACAGCCCGCCCCAGTGCGTCTCACCCACGCCGAAGCCGTTGAGCAGCACGCGGTCGCCGGCCTTCCATTTCGGGTGGTCGCTCTGCGTCACCGAGCCGGCGAAGTCGATGCCGGGCACCATGGGGAAGCTGCGCACCACGGGCGATTTTCCGGTGATGGCCAGGCCGTCCTTGTAGTTGATGGTGGAGCAGTCCACGCGCACCGTCACGTCGCCGCTGGCGGGCAGTTGCGCCTCGTCGAGCTGCGTGAGTTCGCAGCGGTAGCCCGACTCGGGTCGGGTGATCAGCAGGGCTTCGAACACGGGCATCTCCTAGGAAGGGGTGGCAGGGGCCGACTCGCGCCACAGGCGCACCGTGAGCCACCAGGCCAGCAGCGAATCGGTCAGCGCCATCAGACCGAGCACGAGGCGCAGCGCGTCGGGCGGGTCGGTGAGCTGCACGAACAGCACGATGCAGGACGACAGCAGCTGCAGGCCGACCATGAGCCAGAACAGGCCACGGTGCGGCTGCCAGAGGCGGCGGAGGGTCTCGGACGGGGACGGCATGCCCTATTGTGCCGGCCCCGGCCCGCCGCCGAGGTCGCTCAGGCGCCCCGGGCGGGGGCGCCCGCCTCCCAGCCGCCGCCGATGGCGCGGATGAGCCGCACCGTGGCCTGCTGCTGGGCGGCCTCCACGCGCTGGGCCTGCCGCCGGTTGATCAGCTCGTTGCGGCGCGCGTCGAGCAATTCGAGCTGGCTCACCAGGCCGTTGCGGTAGCGCGTTTCCGAGATCGCGCTGGCGCGCTGCGCGGCGCTGACCGCGCGGCCCTGGGCCAGGGACTGGTCCTGCAGCCAGCGCAGGGCGGAGAGCTGGTCTTCGACCTCGCGGAAGGCCGTGAGCACCTGGCCGCGGTAGCTCGCGGCGGCGGCGTCGAGTTGCGCCTGCGCGCCCTGCACACCGGCCTCGCGCCGGCCGCCGTCGAACAGCGGCATCGACAGCAGCGCGCCCACGCCCCAGGCGCGCGCCGACCACTTGAACAGGTCGCCGAGGTCGGGCGAGGCATAACCCGCGGCCGCCGTGAGCGACACGCTGGGGAACCACGCCGCCTGCGCCACGCCCACGCGGGCCTGGGCGGCCAGCAGCGCGGCCTGCGCGGCGGCCACGTCGGGCCGGCGGGTGAGCACGGTGCCGGGCACGCCGGCCGGGATCACGGGCAGCACCCGGGCACCGTCGGCGGGCGCCAGCGCGAAGCCGGAGGCCGGCTCGCCCACCAGCACGGCCAGCGCGTGTTCGAGCTCGGCGCGGCTGCGGCCGAGCGCGAACCCCTCGGCCTCGGTGGCGGCCAGCTCGGTCTGGATGCGGATCACGTCCAGCTCGGCCACGTCGCCGGCCTCGAAGCGGCGCTGCGTGAGGCGCAGCGTGTCCGCATAGGCGGCGGCGGTGTCCTGCACCAGGGTGCGCTCGGTGTCCACCGCGCGCAGGGCCAGGTAGGTCTGGGCCACCTCGGCCTGCACCAGCAGGCGCGTGCTCTGCAGCAGGGCTTCGCGCGATTGCGCGTCCAGCGCGGCCGCGTCGCGCGCCCCCGCCAGGCGCCCGAACAGGTCGAGCTCGTAGGACAGGTTGACGCCGGCCTGCAGCAGCGTGGCCGGCGTGGCGCCGTTGGCGGTGTTGGCACCGGCGCCGCGCGAGGCGTCGGCGCCCACACCGATCTGCGGCAGGCGGTCGGCCTGCGCGCCGCGCACCAGCGAGCGCGCCTGGGCCAGGCGGGCCGCGGCTTCGTGGATGCTGGTGTTGCCGGCGGCGGCGCGTTCGGCCAGGTCGTCGAGCACCGGGTCGTTGAACGCCTTCCACCAGGTGCCCCGGGCCTGCGCTTCGGCGGGCTGGGCGATGGTCCAGTGTTCGTTCTGGCGCGGCTGTTCCTTGAACTGCGGCGGCGTGGGCACCGACGCCGGCAAGGGCGGCAGCGCGGTGGCGCAGCCGGCCAGCACGAGCGCGGCGGTCAGCGTCAGCAGGCGATGAAAATGTTTCACGGGATTCACCTTCCGGGTCTTCAATGGGTCAGGGGAGCGGCGGGCACGGCGCGGGCGCTGCCGCCACCGCCGGAGGCGAAACCCTCCAGGTGCGGCACGGTGCCGTGCAGCTTGAGCGCGCGGTTGCCGGCCAGGCGGCGCAGCAGCACGTAGAACACCGGCGTGAGGAACAGGCCGAAGGCGGTCACGCCGATCATCCCGGCGAACACGGCCACGCCCATGGCCGAGCGCATCTCGGCGCCCGCGCCGGTGCGCCAGCACCAGCGGCAGCACACCCATCACGAAGGCCAGCGAGGTCATGAGGATGGGGCGCAGCCGCAGGCGGCTGGCTTCGATGGCGGCCTGCACAGGCGAGCGCCCGGCGAACTCCAGCTCGCGCGCGAATTCCACGATCAGGATCGCGTTCTTCGCCGACAGCCCCACCAGCACGATCAGCCCGATCTGGGTGAACACGTTGTTGTCGCCGCCGTCCAGCCACACACCCGTCATGGCCGCGAGCAGGCCCATGGGCACGATCAGGATGATGGACAGCGGCAGCGTGAGGCTCTCGTACTGCGCGGCGAGCACCAGGAACACCAGCAGGATCGCCAGCGGGAACACCCACAGCGCGGAGTTGCCGGCCAGGATCTCCTGGTAGGTGAGCTCGGTCCACTCGAAGCCGATGCCCTGCGGCAGCGTCTCGGCGGCGATGCGCTCGATCGCGTCCTGCGCCTGGCCGGACGAGAAGCCGGGCGCGGGCCCGCCGTTGATGTCGGCCGAGAGGTAGCCGTTGTAGCGCATGGCGCGCTCCGGGCCGAAGCTGGAGTTCACCTTCATCAGCGCCGACAGCGGCACCATCTCGCCCGAGGTCGAGCGCACCTTGAGCAGGCCCACGTCTTCGGCGCGCGCGCGGTAGGGCGCGTCGGCCTGGGCGCGCACGCTGTAGGTGCGGCCGAACTGGTTGAAGTCGTTCACGTACAGGCTGCCGAGGTAGATCTGCATGGTGTCGAAGATGTCCGTCACCGGCACGCCGAGCTGGCGCGCCTTGGTGCGGTCGATGTCGGCGTAGAGCTGCGGCACGTTGACCTGCCAGCTCGTGAACATGCCGGCGAGTTCGGGCGTCTGGTAGGCCTTGGCGATGAAAGCCTTGACCGCCGCGTCCATCGCTTCGTAGCCGAGCGAGGCCTTGTCTTCCAGCTGCAGCTTGAAGCCCCCCGTGGTGCCCAGGCCCGCCACCGGGGGCGGCGGGAACATCACGATGAAGGCGTCCTGGATCTCGCCATAGGCCTGGTTGAGCTGGCCCGCGACGGCGCCGCCGCTCTGGTCGGCGCGCCGGCGCTCGGCGAAGGGCTTGAGCGTGGCGAACACGATGCCGGAGTTCGAGCTGTTGGTGAAGCCGTTGATGGACAGGCCGGGGAAGGCGATCGCGTCTTCCACGTTCGGGTTCTGCTTGGTGATCTCGCCCATGCGGTGGATCACGTCTTCCGTGCGGTCCAGCGTGGCGCCGTCGGGCAGCTGCGCGAAGCCGATCAGGTACTGCTTGTCCTGCGCCGGCACGAAGCCGCTGGGCACGGCCTTGAACAGGCCGAAGGTCACGCCCACGAGCGCGAGGTAGATCACCATCATCAGCGCCTTGCGCGAGATCACGCGCCGCACGCCGCCGCTGTAGGCCTCGGCGCCACGGTGGAAGAAGCGGTTGAAGCCACGGAACAGGCCGCCGAAGATCCGGTCCATGCCGCGCGTGAGCGCGTCCTTCGGCGCGTCGTGGCCGCGCAGCAGCAGGGCCGCGAGCGCGGGCGAGAGCGTGAGCGAGTTGATGGCCGAGATCACGGTGGAGATCGCGATGGTCACCGCGAACTGCTTGTAGAACTGGCCGGTGAGGCCGCTGATGAAGGCCAGCGGCACGAACACCGCCACCAGCACCAGCGCGATCGCGATGATGGGTCCGGAGACCTCCTTCATCGCGCGGTAGGTCGCGTCGCGCGGCGACAGGCCGGCCTCGATGTTGCGCTCCACGTTCTCCACCACCACGATCGCGTCGTCGACCACGATGCCGATCGCCAGCACCAGCCCGAACAGCGAGAGCGCGTTGATCGAGAAGCCGAGCAGGTGCAGCACCGCGAAGGTGCCCACCACCGACACCGGCACCGCCAGCAGCGGGATGATGGAGGCGCGCCAGGTCTGCAGGAACAGGATCACCACCAGCACCACCAGCGCGATGGCTTCGAGCAGGGTCGTGATCACCGACTGGATCGAGGCGCGCACGAACTGCGTGGGGTCGTAGGCGATGCGGAACTCCACGCCCTCGGGCATGTTCTTCTGCAGCTCGGCCATGGTGGCGCGCACCTCGGCCGAGATGTCCAGCGCGTTGGAACCCGGCGCCTGGAACACGCCCATGCCGACGGCGGGCTGGTTGTTGAGCAGCGAGCGCAGCGAGTAGTCGGCCGCGCCCATCTCCAGCCGCGCGATGTCGCGCAGCCGGGTCACGGCGCCGTCGCCACCGGTCTTGACGATGATGTCGCCGAACTCCTCTTCGGTCTGCAGGCGGCCCTGCGCGTTGATGGAGAGCTGCATGTCCACACCGGGCAGGCCCGGCGAGGCGCCGACCACGCCGGCGGCGGCCTGCACGTTCTGCGCAGCGGATCGCGCTCACCACGTCGCTGGCCGAGAGGCCGCGCTGCGCGACCTTCTGCGGGTCCAGCCAGACGCGCATGGAGTAGTCGCCACCGCCGAAGATCTGCACCTGGCCCACGCCCTGGATGCGCGCGAGCCGGTCCTTCACGTTGAGCACCGCGTAGTTGCGCAGGTAGTTGATGTCGTAGCGGTCGTTGGGCGAGACCAGGTGCACCACCATCGTGATGTCGGGCGAGCTCTTGACCGTGGTCACGCCCAGTCGGCGCACTTCCTCGGGCAGGCGCGGCTCGGCCTGCGACACGCGGTTCTGCACCAGCTGCTGGGCCTTGTCGGGGTCGGTGCCGAGCTTGAAGGTCACGGTCAGCGTCATCACGCCGTCGGTCGTGGCCTGGCTGCCCATGTAGAGCATGCCCTCCACGCCGTTGATGGACTCCTCCAGCGGCGTGCGCCCGGTTTCGGCGATCACCTTGGGGTTGGCGCCCGGGTACTGGGCGCGCACCACCACGGAAGGCGGGGCCACCTCGGGGTACTCGGAGATCGGCAGGCCGCGCAGCGCGACCAGGCCGGCGATCAGGATCAGCAGCGAGAGCACGCCCGCGAAGATCGGCCGATCGATGAAGAATTTCGAGAGGTTCATGGTGTTCTTTTCACGCGCGGGGCTCAGGACCTGGCCACCGCCACCGCGCGCTCGGGCGTGCCGGCGCGGGCATTGTTCATGGGCACGGCTTGCGGTTGCACCACGTCGCCCGGGCGCACGCGCTGCAGGCCGTTGACGACGATGCGCTCACCGGGTTTGAGGCCGCTGAGCACGGTGCGCAGGCCGTCGACCGGCGCGCCCAGCGTGACCTCGCGGTACTCGGTCTTGTCGCCCTCGCCCACCACCAGCACGTATTTCTTGTCCTGGTCGGTGCCGACGGCGCGCTCGCTCACCAGCAGGGTGCGCGCGGTCTGCGGCTGGCCCATGCGGATGCGCGCGAACTGCCCGGGCATCAGGCGCCCGTCCTTGTTGTCGAACACGGCGCGCACGCGCACCGTGCCGCTGCGCGGGTCGACCTGGTTGTCGATCAGCTGCAGCTGGCCGGCGTAAGGCGTGTCGCTGGTGGCCGAGGTGCCCATCTGCACGGGAATGCGCTCGACCGCCGGGCGCGCGCCGCCGGCCAGGCCCTGCAGCGCGCCGGAGACGGTTCTTTCATCGGCATCGAAGCTGGCGTAGATCGGGCTGACCGAGACCAGGGTGGTGAGCACCGGCGCGCCGGGGCCGGCGGCGACCAGGTTGCCCACGGTCACCTCCAGCTTGCCGATGCGCCCCGCCACCGGCGCGCGCACCTGGGTGTAGCCCAGGCTCAGGCGCGCGGCCTGCAGCTGCGCCTGCGCGGCCTTGAGGTTGGCCTCGGCTTCGCGCAGCACGTTCTCGCGGTCGTCCAGCTCGCGCTGGGCGATCGCCTTGTCGTCCCACAGGCGGCGCGAACGGGCGTGTTCGTTGCTGGCGTGGGTCACGCGGGCCTGCGCGGCGATGACCTGGGCCTCGGCGCGCGCGAACTCGGCTTCGTAGGGCGCGGGGTCGATGGACACCAGCAGGTCGCCCTTGCGCACCAGCGCGCCTTCGCGGAAATGCGTGGCCTGCACCACACCGGCCACACGGGAGCGGATGTCCACCCGCTCGACCGCCTCGAGGCGGCCGGAGAACTCCTGCCAGGCGGCCACGTCGCTCTCGGCCACGGTGCGCACGGAGACCGGCATGGGCGGGGGTGCGCCCACCGGTGCGCTGGCCCGGGCCGGGCTCGCTTCCTGGACGAGCACGACGCCCGCGACGATGAGGACGGCCAGGGCGGCGGCGGTGGGCCACCAGACGCGGCGCTTGAATTGGGACAGGTCGGACATGTTTTTTCCTTTTTGAGGGCGAACGGGGCCGCCCCCGGTGGATCACCGGGGTGGGCATTTCAGGTGGATGGGAAAGGGGGGTGCGGGTCCGTCAGGACGGCGGGGGCGTCGCGGCCTGGAAGAAGGCCCGGACGTGACCACGCACCTCGATGGCGCACGGACATTCCCCGGCGGGCTGTTCGCTCAGCGACTCGGGCCAGCCGGTGGTGGGGGGCAGCAGGCCGCTGTGCACCGCGATGCCCGCCTCGCGCAGGCGATCGGCGTAGGCCAGGGCCTCGTCGCGCATCGGGTCGTCGCCACCGGTGAGGATCAGCGCGGGCGGCAGGCCGGCCAGCCGTTGCGCGCGGCAGGGCACGGCATAGGGGTGTTCCGCGTCCATCGGGCCGCGCAGGTACTGCTGCCAGCCATCCATCCACTTGCAGCCGGTGGATTCGCCCATGGTCTGGCGCAGCGAGGGCGTGGCACCGCACGGGTCCAGCATGGGCGCGACGAGGATCTGGCCGGCCAGCGGCGGGTGCGCGCGGTCGCGCACCATCATGGCCACGGCCGCCGCGATGTTGCCGCCGGCCTCCTCACCCGCGACGAACAGCGGCGCGCCCGTGCCCGCCAGGCGCGTGCGCTGCTTGAACAGCCATTCCAGCGTGGTGTAGCCGGCCTCCACCGCATCGGGAAACCGGTGCGCCGGCGCCAGCGGATAGGCCAATGACGCCACCACCGCGCCCGAGCTCGCCAGCAGCTCGGCCAGGCAGGCGCCGCTGTCCAGATCGCCCGAGATGAAGGCGCCACCATGGAAGTGCAGCACCAGCGGCACCACGCCGCCGCGCGGCTTCGCGCCCCAGACGCGCAGCGCCAGCGGGGGCTTGCCAGGCACCGACAAGGTGCGTGCGGGCGGCACGGCGGCAGAGGATGAGGCAGTTGAAACCATGACCTGAACTATAGACACACCCTTTCTGCGGATAAAGCCACCTGCCGCCAGTTGTCTGTTTCCATTGCATGAACAATCCCGCCACAAAGCACATCAAGGACAGAGGGCATGGATCAGATCCAATCGATCAGGGTATTTGCGCGGGTGGTGGAGGCCGGCACCTTCACCAAGGCGGCCGAGTCGCTGGACCTGCCCAAGGGCACGGTGACGAAGATGGTGCAGCACCTGGAGTCGCGGCTGAAGGTCAAGCTGCTCAACCGCACCACCCGGCGCGTGACCGTCACGCCCGATGGCGCGGCGTACTACGAGCGCACGGCCCGCGTGCTCAACGACCTCGACGACATCGAGGCCAGCATGACCAACGCCCAGGCCAGCCCCAGCGGGCGCCTGCGCGTGGACGTGGGGACCTCGGTGGCGCAGCACATCATCATTCCCGCGCTCGCCGACTTCTACCGCCGCTACCCCGACATCCAGCTCGACCTGGGTGTCTCCGACCGCGCGGTGGACCTCATCGCCGACAACGTGGACTGCGTGATCCGCGGCGGCGAACTGCTGGACCAGTCGCTCGTGGCCCGGCGCGTGGCCAACATGGCGCTGATGACCGTGGCCTCGCCGGCTTACCTCCAGGCGCACGGCACGCCCACGCACCCGGACCAGCTGGGCAGCGAGCACACGATGCTGAACTACTTCTCCCCGCGCAACGGCCGCCCCTTCATCAACGAGTTCGAGAAGGACGGCCAGACGGTGGAGATCACGGGCCCGACCCGGCTGTCCGTCAACGAGAGCAACGCCATGACCGCGGCGGTGCTCGCGGGCCTGGGCGTGGCGCAGATGGGGGCCTTCACCGCCGTGCCGCTGATCGAGCGCGGCGAGCTGGTGCGGGTGCTCGCCGACTGGTCGACCCACACCATTCCGCTCTACGTGGTGTACCCGCCGAACCGCCACCTCAGCGCCAAGGTGCGGGCCTTCGTGGAATGGGTCGCCGAGCTGTTCTCGAAACACCCGGAGCTGTCGGGCTGAACCTCAGGCGGTGCTGGGCGGTGCCTTCGCGGCCTCCTGCTCCTGCAGCAGGCGCCACATCACCTTGCCGCTGCCGCTCTTGGGCAGCGCGGTGACGAACTCCACCGTGCGCGGGCACTTGTAGGCCGCCATGTTCTCGCGGCACCAGTCCAGGATGGCCTGCTCGCTGGTCTGTCCGCGCGCGGCTTCGCGCAGCACCACCACCGCCTTGACGCTCTCGCCCCGGTAGGCGTCCTGGGTCGCGATCACGCAGGCCTCGGCGATCGCCGGGTGCCGGAACATCAGCGCCTCGACCTCGGCCGGCCAGACCTTGAAGCCGCTGGCGTTGATCATGCGTTTGAGCCGGTCGGTGATGAAGTAGTAACCGTCCTCGTCCACCCGGCCGAGGTCGCCCGAGCGGAAGAAGCGCTTGCCTTCGAAGGTGATGAAGGCGGCCTCGGTGGCCTCGGGGCGTTTCCAGTAACCGTCGAACACCTCGGGGCCGTGGATGATGATCTCGCCCGCCTCACCCTGCGGCATTTCCTGCAGCGTGATCGGGTCGACCACGCGCGCGTCGGTGCCCAGGAAAGGAATGCCCAGGCATTGCTGCTTGGGGTGGTCGGGCGGGTTGTTGTGCGAGGGCGCGGCGGTCTCGGTCAGGCCATAACCTTCCGAGTAGCGCAGGCCGAACTGGTCGAGCAGGCGCTGCGCCACGGCCTGCGGCATGGCCGCGCCGCCGCCGCCCACCAGCACCAGGCTGGAGAGGTCGTACTGGTCGAAGTTCGGGCTGGCCAGCAGGTCGATCACCATGGTGGGGATGTTGGTCCAGTGGGTGCAGCGCCAGCGCGAGATGAGCCGGCCGGCGAGCTCGCGGTCCCAGCGCGGCATCACCACCATGGTCGCGCCGTTGTACACGCCCGCGTGCATGCCGGCCACCATGCCGGTGATGTGGAACATGGGCACCACCAGCAGGCCCACGTTCTCCGACGTGCTGTTGGTCCACAGGCCCACGCCCACCGCGTTGTGCATGAGGGTGCGGTGCGGGTGCATGCAGCCCTTGGGCAGGCCGGTGGTGCCACTGGTGTAGGGCAGCACGGCGAGGTCGTCCGGGCCCCGGTTGTGCGCGGGCGCGCTGCCGCCGCAGGCCAGCGCCTCGGCCCAGTCGCTCACCGTGCCGCCGGGCAGCGAGGGTGTGGGGTGGCGCGTGCCCAGCCAGTCGGCCCAGGCCGGTGGGATCTCGGCGGCCGGGCCGATGGCGTCGCTGTAGTGCGAGACCACGAGGTGGCGCAGGCGGTCGCCCTCGCGCACCTCGCTGTTGGCCTTGAGCAGTTCACCGGCCAGGTCGGCCGCGGCGATCGCCACGCGCGCGTCGGGATCGATCAGGTAGTGCTTGAGCTCCTCGGCCCGATTCATGGGGTTGACCGGCACCACCACCGCGTTGGCGCGCAGGATGGCGAAGTGCGCCACCACCCACTGCGGGCAGTTCTGCATGAACAGGATCACGCGGTCGCCGTCCTGCACACCCTGCTGCCGCAGGTGCGCCGCCAGGCGCTCCACCTGCGCGCGCAGCTCGCGGTAGCTGAGCACGTGATCGAAGAACACCAGCGCGGGCTTGTCCGGGTAACGCTGCGCGCTCACGTCCAGGTTGCACCAGAGCGAGGTGGCGGGCGTGGTGATGCGGTGCGGCAGGCGCGTGGGCCAGAAGCGGTGGTGCGCGTGCGGATCGGGCGTGGACGCGGCGCGCCCGCCTTCGGTGGTGCTGCTCATCACATGTCTCCGTTATGGGTGTTGTGGGACAAGCATACGGGGCGCCTCCGCCCGCCGAAACCCGCGTTTGTCGCGCGAGAGACCGCGATGGCAGCTCAAAACAAAGTTGGGAGATGGCTCAAGAAATCAGGGCAATGACGACCCCTACGATCCAAGTTCATGTCTTTCATGCATCCAACAGGGCACGCAGCTGCAGCAATGCTCCCTGGAGTATGTGTAGTTCTATTGGACTACATTTACTTTGACTGGAGTCGAACGCGGCATGTGTCGACCACTCAGCAGTTGCAATATTCAAGGAGGGCATTGAAATGAAACAGGGTCGCAAGTTGGCCAAGGGGCTGGGGGTGAGCGCGTTGATTGGGACGCTCGCGCTGGCTGGTTGCGGGGGAGACAAGCGTGCGGAGGGTGGCGACGCAGCGCGCACACCCCAACAAGTGATCGAGCAACTGGAAGCGAGTGGTGAGCTGCCCAAGCTTGAGCGCCTGCCCAGCGTTGAAGGCATGGACGCGAATGGCAATGGTGTGCGGGATGACATCGAGACCCACATTCATCGCAAGTACTGCGGCAGCACAGGCAATAGCCAAAGCGGTTGACTGTTCTTTTGACATCTTTGCAGGAGCCGACAACGAGAAGCACCGCTATCGGATGTCCAACGAGTTGGAGTCCATCACCACCAATACCAAAGAGAGGCTGAATGCGTACCTTGCGTTCAACAAGGCTGTAAGTGGCTCCGTAACTTCGTCCTATGAAAGTCGCGGCTGTGATTGAGATGCTGCTTCGCAACCGCCTATTGCGCGCAACGATCTGCGGATTGTTGATGCACCATTCCGCCATGAGTCAAGAGCCGTGCGACAGGAGCGGCGTTACCTTGGGCTTCTTCAATGGCGTACAAACGACATACCTGCAGGCGAATGATGCGCGTCGCGAAATACGCAAAGTCTTCGGAGAGGTAACCCCCAACGACGAACCCATCACCCACGACCTCTTCTACAACGACACCCAAGGCTTCGCCGATTTCGTGGAGACGTTCGACCAGCGTCTCCACGAACATGGTGGCCTGCTGGCCGGCCGCTTCGAACTGTTCTTCTCTGCCACCCGCGGTGAGGGGGCTTGGTGGCGAGCGATAACGTCGGCCATTCCGAGTCTGGTCGGTTTTCTCGATTCCTTGTTTGATCTGTCTCGGGCGGCACTGATGACCGAGCTGACCGCCAACCTCGGAAACCCGAACATGGCCGAAGTGGCAGGTCGCCACCGGGCACAGATCGATCCAACTTCATGTCTTTCATGCATCCAGCAGGGCACGCCGCCGCGGCAATGCTCCCTGGAGTATGCGTAGTTCTATTGGACTACATTCACTTCGGCGGTGGTCGAACTCGGCGTGTGTCGACCACTCAGCAACTGCAATATTCAAGGAAGGAACATCGAAATGAAACCAAGTCGCAAGTTCGCCAAGGGGCTGGGGGTAAGCGCGTTGATTGGGACGCTCGCGCTAATTGGTTGCGGGGGGGACAAGCGTGCGGAGGGTGGCGACGCAGCGCGCACGCCTCAACAAGTGATCGAGCAACTGGAAGCGAGCGGCGAATTGCCCAAGCTCGAGCGCCTGCCCAGCGTTGAAGGCATGGACGCGAATGGCAACGGCGTGCGGGATGACATCGAGACCCACATTCATCGCAAGTACACGGACCCGGCACAAAGAAAGGCTGCGATGCAGACGGCGCGAGCGTTACAGCAAATGCTGTTGGTGGACAAGAACGATGCGGTGGCGCTTGAGCGCGTGTCGCAAGCGTCGTGGAGGGCCGTGGGGTGTGAATCACTGGCTTTTTCCGGGCCAGAGGGCTCAACACAAAGTTGGGAGATGGCTCAAGAAATCAAGGCAATGACGACCAACACCAAGGAGCGGCTCCAAGCCTTCCTCGCATACAACGCAGCTCGCAGTGGTTCTGTTTCCTCGATGCCGAAGGTGGATAGCTGTGACTGACCGATCTCTTCTGGGGTGGTGGCGACGATGGGTACTAGTGCTCAGCGTCATATCTGCGTCGAATGCATTTGGTCAAGAACAATGTGAGCGCAATGGAGTGGTGTTCGGGTTTTTCAACGGAGTTCAGACGCAAGAAGGCGATGCGCAACGTGCGGTGCGTCAACATATTTCTGTTCTCTATGGATCTACCACCCCCAACGGCGAACCTATCACGTACGACCTGTTCTACAACGACACCCAAGGCTTCGCCGATTTCGTGGAGACATTCGACCAGCGTCTTCACGAACATGGGGGCCTGCTGGCCGGCCGCTTCGAACTGTTCTTCTCTGCCACGCGCGGTGAGGGGGCTTGGTGGCGAGCGATCACGTCGGCCATCCCCAGTCTGGTCGGTTTTCTGGATTCCTTGTTTGATCTGTCTCGGGCGGCACTGATGACCGAGCTGACCGCCAACCTCGGGAACCCGAACATGGCCGAAGTGGCCGGTCGCCACCGGGCACAGATCGATCATTGGGCGCGCCTTGAGAAGAAGATGCTCTTCTTCGCGCACTCGCAAGGCAATCTGTTTGTCAACATGGCCTATGCGCATGCCCTCAGCAGGACCGATGCGAAGTCGGTCAGGGTGGTGCATGTAGCGCCAGCATCGCCGATGTTGTCCGGCCCACACACGCTGGCCGACAAGGACTTGGTCATCAATGGCTTGAGGACCGTGGGCGCCGTGGTTCCCAACACCACGGACATTCCTCCGTATTTCAGTCGACCCGCAGGCCTCAATGGCCTGCGCGATCTGATCGGGCATGGGCTGCTTGAGATTTACCTCAATCCCGCGGTGCCCACGGCTGGCCGCATTCGCGAACATGTGTTGGCCGCACTGCGGGGGTTGGAGTCGCCGCCGCGCCAACCCATGCCGCCGTTTCCGGATTTCGTGGCCCGTCCGTGGACGGGTGGCTCGGCGCCTGTGGTGGTGCGGACGCCAGACGATGCGTCGCATGTATTGGAGAAAGTCGTTGATCAAAGCAGTGCTGCGACGGTGTTCGTCAGCGCAGGTGGTGGATATTGGTCGCTCGCGCCACCCGAAGAGTCAAAGAGTGGGTGGAGCCGAAAGCTCTTCCAAGGGAAGGGCATGGGTGGCTCTCGACAGTGTTTGTGGGGCGAACAGCACGTGGAAGGATGGGCGAGCGCTCAGCCGACTTTTGAATGTGTCTTCGAGAGAGTGCCTCTCGGATATAGGTCGTATGGTCCGGCGTTGCCTGAGGAACTGGCTGCGTACAAAGACGCCCCGAAGGGCACGGTCGTGCGTTTGAATACGATGACTTATCTGGGCCTGCGTCTGGGGGTGGTGGGCGTCAGCGCAACTGATGCATCGGTCGGCTTCATGTCGGGAGCCATCCTGCGCGGGTTCACGGGCATGCAGGGTGAGCGCGTGTGGAATGAGTCCTACACGATCAAACCTGGCGTGCTGCAGAACCAGGAGGCCTATGAATCGTGGCTGGCAGCCCAGCGCGCCCATGCGACAGAAGAGTTTCGTCGCTATGAGCGCTATCTGGAGGAACGAGCGGAGTATGAGGAAAGGAGGCGGCTTTGCCCGCCACCACCGCCTCCACCACCACTGGATCCGGAAGCGTGTGTGCCGACGCAGCAGGTAGTCTGCCCGTCATGACGGTGGAGTGGTGCTGCTCACCACATGTCTCCGTGACGGGTGTTGTGGGACAAGCATACGGGGCGCCTTCGCCCGCCGAAACCCGCGTTTGTCGCGCGAGAGACCGCGATGGCACGGAATCTGCAGCGTGATGCCCTCATGTGCAATTTGCATGATCCGCCCACGTAAACCCCGATCCCTACCCCAAAAAGGCGGGTCTACATTTCGGTTGCGCACCGCAACATGCACCCAACAGGTGCGTTTCGCGGGACGGCCATTGCCCTTTCACTTACCACTGGAGAGACCCCGATGAAACAGCATTCCCTGAAACTGGCGGCCCTGGGCCTGGGCACAGCCGCCACCCTGATCGGCCTGCCGGCCCACGCCGGCAAGGACCTCGACGCGGTCAAGAAACGCGGCGAGCTGATCTGCGGGGTGAACACCGGTCTGGCGGGCTTCTCGGCCGCCGACAGCCAGGGCAAGTGGAGCGGCATGGACGTGGACGTGTGCCGCGCCGTGGCCGCCGCCATCCTCTCCAACGCCGACAAGGTGCGCTACGTGCCGCTGAACGCGCAGCAGCGCTTCACCGCCCTGCAGTCGGGCGAGGTCGACATGCTGGCGCGCAACACCACCTGGACGCTGACGCGCGACGCCTCGCTGGGCCTGACCTTCACCGGCGTGAACTTCTACGACGGCCAGGCCTTCATGGTGCCCAAGAAGCTCAACGTGAAGAGCGCCAAGGCACTCAAGGGCGCCACGGTGTGCGTGCAGTCCGGCACCACCACCGAGCTGAACCTGACCGACTTCTCGCGCGCCAACAACCTCGCGCTCAAGCCCGTGGTGTTCGAGAAGGTCGAGGCCGCCACCGCCGCCTACGTGGCCGGCCGCTGCCAGGCCTACACCACCGACGCCTCGGGCCTGGCCTCGATCCGCGCCAAGGAAACGCCCAAGCCCGACGAGCACGTGATCCTGCCCGAGCTGATTTCTAAGGAACCGCTGGGCCCGGCCGTGCGGCGCGGCGACGATGAGTTCTTCAGCATCGTGAAGTGGGTCGGCTACGCGCTGATCGAAGCCGAGGAATACGGCGTCACCCAGGCCAACGCCGACTCCATGAAGAGCAGCACCAACCCCAACATCATGCGGCTGGTGGGCGCGGGCACCGAAGACACCGGCAAGCTGCTGGGCCTGGACAAGGAATGGGCGCTGCGCGCCATCAAGGCCGGCGGCAACTACGGCGAGCAGTTCGAGCGCCACGTCGGCCCCAAGACGGCCATCGGCCTGCCGCGCGGCACCAACAACCTGTGGACCCAGGGCGGCCTGATGTACGCCCCGCCGGTGCGCTGAGTTGAGCGCCGCGCCACCGCCGAAGAAACGCACGTGGTCGCTCAACAGCCGGGCCACGCGCGGTCTCATCTTCCAGGCCATCGCCCTGCTCCTGATCGCCGCGGGCGTGTGGTTTCTTGCGCACAACACGCAGGAAAACATGCGCGTTCGCGGCATCCAGAGCGGCTTTGACTTCCTGGGCGCCGCCGCCGGTTTCGACATCGGCGAGACGCTGATTCCCTACAGCCCGAGCGAGAGCTACGGCAAGGCAATCTGGGTGGGCGTGCTCAACACGCTCAAGGTCGCCGTCATCGGCATCGTGCTCACCACGCTGCTGGGCGTGCTGCTCGGCGTGGGCCGCTTCTCGCGCAACGCGCTGGTGCGTGGCCTGTGCTACGGCTACGTGGAGGTGTTCCGCAACGTGCCCATCCTGCTGCAGCTGCTGATGTGGTACCTGGTGTTCATCGAGCTGCTGCCACCCTCCAACGAAGCCTGGAACCTGGGCCACCTGTTCTACCTGAGCAAGGGCGGTTTCTCGTTCCCGTTTCCCTCGGCTGGCGTGGGCCAGGTGCTGGCGGGCGTGGGCCTGGGCCTGGTGGCGGCCTGGGCGTGGCGGCAGGGCGTGCAGAAGCGCTTCGAGCGCACCGGCCAGAACGCCGACCGCGTTTGGGCGCCGATCGCGCTCATCGCGGTCTTCGCGCTGGTGGGTTGGCTGGTGGCCGGCATGCCGCGCGAATGGAACATCCCCGAGCAGCTGGCCTTCATGGTCGATGGCGGCGTGAGCGCCACGCCCGAGTTCATGGCAATCCTGATCGGCCTGGTGATCTACACCTCGGCCTTCGTCGCCGAGGTGGTGCGCGGCGGCATCCAGTCGGTCAGCCGCGGGCAGGACGAAGCGGCGGCCGCGCTCGGCCTGAACCCGAAGCAGAAGATGAACCTGGTGATCCTGCCGCAGGCCATGCGCGTGATCATCCCGCCGCTGACCAACCAGTACCTCAACCTCACCAAGAACTCCTCGCTCGCGGTGGCGGTGGGCTACCCGGACGTGGTCTCGATCGCGAACACCACCATCAACCAGAGCGGGCGCGCGGTGGAGTGCATCGCCATCATCATGCTGGTCTACCTGACCACTTCGCTGTCCACCTCGGCCTTCATGAACTGGTACAACCAGCGCGTTGGCCATCCAGGAGCGCTGAGCATGGCCGACACCTATGTGCCCATCGCGCCCCGCCCCTCGCCGGTCAGGACCACCGGCTTCGTGCCCTGGGCGCGGCGCAACCTGTTCGCCGACTGGCGCAGCACCCTCACCACGCTGTTCGTCGGCGCGCTCATCGTCTACCTGCTGCCCGGGCTGACCCAATGGGCGCTCCTTCGGGCCGTCTACATCAACGACGCGGACGCCTGCCAGGCCGCGCGCGGCATCGGCGCGTGCTGGGGCGTGGTGACTGAGAAGTACCGCATCATCCTGTTCGGCCGCTACCCCTACGACGAGCAATGGCGACCGCTGATCGCCACCGCCGTCATGCTCGGCGGCCTGGTGCTCAGCTGCATGCGCGCCTTCTGGAAGCCCTGGCTGCCGCTGCTCTGGCTCGGCGTGCTGGTGGTGTTCTTCACGCTCATGCGCGGCGGCGTGCTGGGCCTGAGCCCGGTGCGCACCGACCTCTGGGGCGGCCTGCCGCTCACGGTGATGCTGGCCGACGCTCTCGCTCTTCATGGCCTTCCCGCTCTCCATCGTGGTGGCCCTGGGCCGGCGCAGCCAGCTGCCGGCGATCCGCTCGGCCTGCATCGTCTACATCGAGCTCATCCGCGGCGTGCCGCTGATCTCGGTGCTGTTCATGGCCTCGTTCATGTTCCCGCTGTTCATGCCGCAGGGCGTGACGCTGGACGTGCTGGTGCGCGTGATCGTGGGCATCACCCTGTTCGCGGCGGCCTACATGGCCGAGATCATCCGCGGCGGCCTGCAGGCCATCCCCAAGGGCCAGCTGGAAGCGGCCGACACGCTGGGCCTGTCGTACTGGCAGACGCAGCGCAAGATCGTGCTGCCGCAGGCCCTGGCCATGGTGGTGCCGAGCATGATGAACAACTTCATCTCGGTGTTCAAGGACACCTCGCTGGTCACCATCGTCTCGCTCTACGAGCTCACCGGCGCGCTGGCGCTCGCGCTGAACTCCGACGTGAACTGGCGGCCCTTCAAGATCGAGGCCTACCTGTTCATCACCCTGGTGTATTTCACGTTCTGTTTCTCGATGTCGCGCTACAGCCTGTGGGTCGAAAAACAGCTCAGCGCCAGCAAGGCCCGTTGAAAGAAAACACACATGTCCGATTCCATCATCCGATTCGACAAGGTCAACAAGTGGTACGGCAACGACTTCCACGTGCTGCGCGACATCGACCTGGACGTGGCCCGGGGCGAACGCATCGTGATCTGCGGGCCCTCGGGCTCGGGCAAGTCCACGCTGATCCGCTGCATCAACCGGCTCGAGGAACACCAGCAGGGGCAGCTCACGGTGGACGGCATCGAGTTGACCGACGACATCAAGGCGATCGACCGCGTGCGCAAGAACGTGGGCATGGTGTTCCAGCAGTTCAACCTGTTCCCGCACCTGAGCGTGCTGGAGAACCTCACGCTCTCGCCCATGTGGGTCGGCAAGCTGCCGAAAAAGGAGGCGGAAGAAAAGGCGATGCAGCAGCTGCAGCGCGTGCGCATCGCCGAGCAGGCCCACAAGTTCCCGCTGCAGCTCTCGGGTGCGCAGCAGCAGCGCGTGGCCATCGCGCGCGCGCTGTGCCTCACGCCCAAGATCATGCTGTTCGACGAGCCCACCTCGGCGCTCGACCCGGAGATGATCAAGGAAGTGCTCGACGTGATGATCGAGCTGGCGAACCAAGGCATCACCATGATCTGCGTGACGCACGAGATGGGCTTCGCCAAGGCAGTGGCCGACCGCGTGATCTTCATGGACCAGGGCCAGATCGTCGAGCAGAACACGCCGACCGAATTCTTCAACCACCCGCAGAACGAACGCAGCCGCGATTTCCTGTCCAAAATCCTCGGTCATTGAGCTGTCTTGCATCGGACATGGGAGGCTGTCAGACTGCCCCCATGAACGAACCCACCCCGCAGGGCGTGCAACGCCTGACCTGGATCCGCTGGAGCTGCACCACCGCCCTGGGCCTGTCGCTGTGGTGCGCGAGCGCCGCGCTCGCATTCGACGTGCAGGGCCATCGCGGCGCGCGCGGCCTCGCTCCCGAAAACACCCTGGCGGCCTTCGAGCGCGCGCTGGCCGTGGGCGTGAGCACGCTCGAACTCGATGTGGTGCTCAGCGCCGAGGGCGTGCCGGTGATCTCGCACGACATCGCCCCCAACCCCGACCTCACGCGCGACGCCGACGGCCGCTGGCTGCAGGCGCGCGGCCAGCCCTTCCACCGCCTCACGCTGGCCGAGATCGGCGCCTGGGACGTGGGCCGCATCAACCCGGCCAGCCGCTACGCGCGCGATTTCGCCGAGCAGCAGGCGCAGGACGGCCAGCGCATCCCGACCCTGGCCGCGCTGTTCGAGCGCGTGCGCCAGCTGGGCGCCCACCAGGTGCGCTTCAACATCGAACTCAAGATCAACCCCAGCCGCCCGGAAGAATCCCCCCACCCCGACACCTTCGTGCGCGCGGTGCTGGCGGTCATCAAGGCCCATGGCATGAGCCAGCGCGTGAGCCTGCAGAGCTTCGACTGGCGCATCCAGAAGGTTGCGCAGCCAGCTCGCGCCCGGCATGCCGCTGTCCTACCTGTCGTCGCGCAACACGCTCAAGAGCAGCGAGTGGACGGCCGGCCTGCGGCTGGCCGACTTCGAGGACGCGCCCGGCATGGTGGCCGCCGCGGGCGGCAAGCTCTGGTCGCCCAACTTCAACGACGTCGACCAGCACCTGCTGCAGCGCGCCCGCTCGCTGGAGCTGCGCGTGATCCCGTGGACGGTGAACGACACCCAGGACATGGCGCGCCTGATCGACTGGGGGGTGGACGGCATCATCACCGACTACCCCGACCGCCTGCGCGCGGTGATGCAGGCGCGCGGCATGACCCTGCCGCCGCAGGTGGCGGTGCGCGCGGCCAAGGCCCCCGCGCCGGTGGAAGAGATCCTCCCCTCGCCACCCCCGCGCTTCGGCGTCGCGCCGCAGTTGCCCTGACCTCGGGAACCAAATCGGCCCGCGCCGTATCATTCCAGTCCATGCGCCACCTGTTGCTCGCCCTCATGATCGCCCTGCTGCCGATTCGCGGCTGGATGGGCGACGCCATGGCGCTGTCGATGCTGGTCGCGCCGGCGCAGGCCACCATGCACCACCCCGCCGCGGCCGGCACCGACCACGCCATGCCTGCCGGGCACGCCCAGGGCCATGACCAGGGCGCCGCCGGCATGACCGAGCACGGTGCCGACATGCAGGCCGACGGCGGCGGCGAACACACGCACAAGAGCTGCGAGGTCTGCAACGGCCCGGCGATGGCGCTCTCGGTGCCCGCCGTGCCCACCCTGTCCCCACGGCACGGCCTGCTCGCGCCACCGGCCGAGCGCTTCGTCAGCTCCGAGCCGCACCAAGGCATCAAGCCACCCATTTCCTGAGCGCACACACCCGAGGTGCGTCCGCCGCCGCCCGATGAGGGCGCGCGATGGGCGCTGGTTTGTGTTTTCAGGAGATTTCCATGACCCTTTTCTGGCGAACGTCGCCACCTGGGCCCACCCGCGCGCGGGCCGGCCTCTTCATCGGCTGTGCCCTGGCCCTCGCGTCGGCCCATGCGCAGTCTTCCGACGCCCTCGGCGCGGCCGACCCGGCCCGCCCCGTCACCGCACCGCCCCTGGTGCTCCCGCCCACCGGCAACGCCGAGCTGCCCGCGCTACCGACCGACATCGCCGCGGCGCGCGCGATCTGGCAACGCGCCAACCAGCGCGTGGCCGAGTTTCCGCGCGGCCACGCCGACCTGCTGCGCTGGGAATCGGCCCAGCCCGGTGAAGCCCGCGCCGAGCCCCGGCGCGGGCCGACCCTGGACCTCACGCAGGCGCTGCGGCTCTCGCTGCGGCACCGGCCGGAGCTCTTCACCCACGCCGACATGAACCCCCTGGCTCAACGCCAGGTGGCCGTGGCCTATGCGGCGCACGTGCGGGACGTGCAGCGCGCCTGGATCGACGCCGTGACCGCGCGCCAGAGCGAGCGCCTGCTCGCCGAGGTGCTGGACGCCACGCGCACCGGCAGCGAGCTGGGCCGGCGCATGGTGGTGGCGGGCAACTGGAGCCAGGCCCGGCAGATGCGCGAGCAACTGATCGAGGCCAGCGCCTGGCAGGCCAGCGTGAACGCGCGCGGCACCACCCTGGCCGCGCAGGAGCGGCTGGCCCGCCTGCTGGGCCTGTGGGACGCGCAGGCCGTGGCGCAACTCGGCGAGCAGCTGCCCACCAGCCTGCCGGAGTTGCCCGCGAAAGCCTCGCCCGGCGAGGGCGTGAGCGAGGCCGCGCTGGAAGCCGCCGTGCTGCGCGGTCACCCGACGCTGGCACAGAGCCGGCTGCTGGCCGGGCGCGACATCGCCCCACCGTCACCCGCGCGCCGACAGGCCTGGAACGAGGCGGTGGATGCCGCGCTCGACACCGTCACCGGCGCGGACTCGGCGCCACCCCGCATCGACAACCTGAGCCTGCTGCGCGACCACACGCTGGAGCGCGCCGTGAGCGCCGAAGCGGCCTTGCTGCGCCAGGCGGCCGAGCGGCGCTCCATGGCGCGCCAGGCCTGGACCGCGCTGCAGGTGCGCCATGCGAGCGCCCAGCACGCGCAGACCGTGGTGGCGCAACTGCAGACCGCCCTGGAGCAGGACACCCAGCTGCGCTACAACGGCATGCTGCAAAGCACCTGGGAGCTGCTGGCCAGCGCACGCGAGCGCATGGGCGCGCTCGATGCCGCGCTGCAGGCGCGCCGTGGCTACTGGCTCGCGCAGGCCGACTGGCAGGCCCTGCTCGCCGGCGCCGACTACGCCGGCCCCGACACCCCCTCCTCTTCATCCGGCAATGGCACGGCCGCCGCCGCAGGACACTGACATGACCCCCTCCCTCAACCGACGACATTTTTTTGCCGGCGCGGCCGCCACGGCGGTCGCCGCCACCAGTGTGAGCCGCGTGGCGCTCGCCGCCCTGCCCGAAGCCGTGCAGCAGACCTCGGCCGACACCGCCGCGCCGTGGACGCCGCCGGGCGTGACCGGTGCGGGCCGGCCCTACAACCCGGTGGTCACGCTCAACGGCTGGACCCTGCCCTGGCGCCTGAACAAGGGCGTGAAGGAGTTCCACCTGGTGGCCGAACCCGTGGTGCGCGAGGTGGCACCCGGCTTCATGGTCAACATGTGGGGCTACAACGGCCAGAGCCCGGGGCCGACCATCGAGGTGGTGGAAGGCGACCGCGTGCGCCTCTACGTCACCAACCGACTGCCGGAACACACCACCATCCACTGGCACGGCCAGCGCCTGCCCAATGGCATGGACGGGGTGGGCGGCCTGAACCAGCCCGCCATCCCGGCAGGCAAGACCTTCGTCTACGAGTTCACCGCGCGCCGACCCGGCACCTTCATGTACCACCCGCACGCCGACGAGATGGTGCAGATGGCGATGGGCATGATGGGCTTCTGGGTCACGCACCCCAGGCAAAAGCATCCCTTGATTGAAGACGTGCAGCGCGACTACTGCTTCCTGCTCAACGCCTTCGATGTCGAGCCCGGCAGCATGACGCCGCAGGTCAACACCATGCTGGAGCAGAACATCTGGGCCTGGAACAGCCGCGTGTTCCCCGCCATCACGCCGCTGGTGGCGCGCCTGGGCGAGCGGGTGCGCGTGCGCGTGGGCAACCTCACCATGACCAACCACCCGATCCACATCCACGGCATCGAGTTCGAGGTGAGCGGCACGGACGGCGGCCCCACGCCCAAGGGATCGCGCTGGCCCGAGGTGACGACCGACGTGGCCGTGGGCCAGATGCGGCAGATCGAGTTCGTGGCCGACGAGCCGGGCGACTGGGCCATGCACTGCCACAAGAGCCACCACACCATGGGGGCCATGGGCCACAGCGTGCCGACCATGATCGGCGCCGACCACCGAGGCCTGGTCAAACCCTTGCAGCGCGCCTCGCCCGACTACATGGTGATGGGCGAGCGCGGCATGGCCGACATGGGCGAGATGCAGATGGAGCTGCCCGCCAATACCTTCCCCATGATGACCGGCACCGGCCCCTACGGCCCGATCGAGATGGGCGGCATGTTCACCACCTTCAAGGTGCGCGCCGATCAGAAGGCCGGCGACTACAGCGATCCGGGACCCTACGCCATGCCGCCGGGCACCCAGGCCCGCCTGGTCGAGACCGGCGCGGCACCCGCGGCCGCGCGCCCGACCCCTTCTGCATCCTCACCCGCCAGCGCCACCGTGCGCAAACCCGCCGCCGACGCGGGCCACCACCAACACTGATTCCATTTTTGAAAGGACACACCATGAACACGACGAACACCACCACCCGCCGCCAGTTCCAGCTCGGCCTGCTCGCCCTGCCCTGGGCCCTGTCCCTGCCCGCCGCGCACGCGCACGGCGACCAGCACGGCAAAGCCGCCAGCACGGTGGTCAAGGAGCAGAAGCCCTGGGGCATCGCGGGCGAACCCGGCGCCGCCACGCGCACGATCGACATCCGCATGACCGACGACATGAAGCTCAGCCCCAACCACTTGGAGGTGCGCGAGGGCGAGACGCTGCGCCTGCGCGCCATCAACAAGGGCAAGGTGATGCACGAGATCGTGCTCGGCACGGGCGCGGACCTGCGGGCCCATGCCGAGATGATGAAGAAACACCCCGGCATGGCACACGACGAGCCTTACATGGCGCACGTGCCCGCCGGCAAGACCGGCGACATCGTCTGGACCTTCAACCGCCCCGGCGATTTCGAGTTCGCCTGCTTGATCGCCGGCCATTTCGAAGCCGGCATGCGTGGCACCATCCGCGTCAAGCCCAAGGCCTGATGCCCACCCTTCAGGAGCACCCCATGCAACGACGACACCTGCTCAGCGCCGCGATCGGCCTGTCCCTGGCGGCCAGCGGCGCCTTCGCCCAGACGCCCGCCACCCCTGCGCTGCAGGTCTGGAAAGACCCCAACTGCGGCTGCTGCAAAGACTGGGTCGAGCTCATGCGCGCCGACGGCTTCCAGGTCCAGGTCTTCGACACCGGCAACACCGCCGTGCGCCAGCGCCTGGGCCTGCCCGCCAAGTACGGCTCGTGCCACACCGCCCTGGTCGGTGGCTACGTGGTCGAAGGCCATGTGGCGGCCAGCGAGATCCGCCGCCTGCTTGCCGAGAAACCCGACGCGATCGGCCTGGCCGTGCCCGGCATGCCGGTGGGCAGCCCGGGCATGGACGGCCCGGTGTACGGCGATCGGCGCGACGCCTACGACGTGCTGCTGGTGCAGCGCGACGGCAGCTCGCGCGTGTTCCAGCGCCACGCGGGCGCGGCCACCGGCGGCTTCAAACCGACCTCGGGCGATGCGGCGGCCGGCGCGCTGCCGGCCAGCGAGGCCGAGGTGCGCAAGGTCGACACCGCCGCCGGCAAGATCACGCTCAAGCACGGCGAGATCAGGAACCTGGACATGCCGCCCATGACCATGGTCTTCCAGGCGCGCGACCCGGCCCTGCTGGGCAAGGTGAAGGCCGGCGACAAGGTGCGCTTCACGGCGGACAAGGTCAACGGCGCCTACACCGTGATGAGCCTCGAACCGGCGCCCTGAGCCGGCGGGGGTGGCTGGTCCGCGGTTTGATCTGCGTCAAACCGCGGCCAGTCTGGGCCGGCTGCTGCGTTTTTTCCCTTCGGTTTCGGCCGCAATGGCCGATGACCATCCCATGCGCAACAACCTGCCCGTCACCCACAACGAATACGTGATCCCCGAAGGGGTCACGCTGGTGTCCACCACCGACCTGCAAAGCCGCATCACCTACTGCAACCCGGCCTTCGTGGCCGTGAGCGGTTTCGATCGCGAAGAACTCCTGGGGCAGCCGCACAACATCGTGCGCCACCCCGACATGCCCACCGAGGCCTTCCGGGACATGTGGGCCACCCTGGCCAGCGGCTCGCCGTGGTCGGCGCTGGTGAAAAACCGGCGCAAGAACGGCGACCACTACTGGGTGGAAGCCAACGCCACCCCGGTGCTGGAAAACGGCCGGACCGTGGGCTACATGTCGGTGCGCACCGCGCCCAGCCGCGACAAGGTGCAGCAGGCCGAAGCGCTCTATGCCCGCATGCAGGCCGAAGGCCAGGACGGGCGCGCCACCCTCTCGCTGCGGCAAGGGCAGGTGGTGCAGGGCGGCTGGCTCGGCCGGCTGCAGGACATCACCCGGCTCACGCTGGGCAAACGCATCGCGCTGTGCTCGGTGGGCATGGCGGCGGCGGGCCTGGTCATGGGCGAACTCGCCGCCCCCTTCGGCGCCCTGGCGCACCTCGGTGCCGGCGTGGCCCTGCTCGCCGTGGCCTCGGTGGCCGCGCTCCTGCTGCGCCAGCAGATGCTCACGCCCCTGCAACGGGCGGTGGCCTTTGCCAACCAGATGGCCGCGGGGGATCTCTCCGCGCGCATCCAGGGCCACGCCAATGGCGAATTCGGCGAACTCACGAAGGCCCTGAACCAGCTCAATGTGAACCTGCAGGCCGTCGTGGCCGACGTGCGCCACGAGGTCGAGGGTGTGCAGGTGGCCTCCAGCCAGATCGCCGCCGGCAACCAGGACCTGTCCTCGCGCACCGAGTCGCAGGCCAGCAGCCTGGAGCAGACCGCCGCTTCGGTGGAAGAACTCAGCAGCACGGTGCAGCAGAGCGCGAACGCCTCGCGCGAGGCCTCGGTGCTGTCGCAGCGCTCGGCCAGCGTGGCGCGCGAAGGCAACGATGCCATGGCGCGCGTGATCCACACCATGGACGACATCAGCCGCTCGTCCAAGCGCATCGGCGAAATCATCGGCGTGATCGACGGCATCGCCTTCCAGACCAACATCCTGGCCCTGAACGCGGCGGTGGAAGCGGCGCGCGCGGGTGAACAGGGCCGGGGTTTCGCGGTGGTGGCCGGCGAGGTGCGCAGCCTGGCCCAGCGCACCATGACCGCCTCCAGGGAAATCAAGGCGCTGATCGACGAGTCGACGGGCCAGGTGACCGCCGGCAGCGAGCTGGTGCACAGCACCGGCAAGACCATGACCGAGGTGGTGCAGTCGGTCGAACAGGTCAACGGCCTGATCGCCGACATCACCCACGCCACGCAGGAACAGGCCCTGGGCCTGGG
Source organism: Hydrogenophaga sp. UC242_50 (assembly GCF_042697355.1). Taxonomy (NCBI): domain Bacteria; kingdom Pseudomonadati; phylum Pseudomonadota; class Betaproteobacteria; order Burkholderiales; family Comamonadaceae; genus Hydrogenophaga; species Hydrogenophaga sp. UC242_50. The sequence continues at coordinate 2,400,125 of NZ_CP170553.1, read as the reverse complement.
CCAGATCAACCATGCCGTGGGCCAGCTCGACGCGGTGACCCAGCAGAACTCGGCCATGGTCGAGCAACTCGCCGCCGCCGCGGGCTCCCTGCAGGCCCAGGCCCAGGTGATGAACGACGCGGTGCGCGTCTTCCGCCTGCAGCAGCGCGCGGGCGCCGTGCGGGCCTGAGCGGCCTTCAGTTCGCGCTCAGGTCGATCTTCGCAGCCACGGCCTCGAAGGCCTTGAGTTCGCCGGCGAGCTTGGCGGCGAACTGCGCCGGCGTCACCGGCTGGGCCGCGACGTTGCCCTGCTTCGCCAGGGCGTCGCGGAACTCGGGCGTCTGGATGATCGCGTTGATGTCGGCGTTGATCTTCGCCACGATCGCGGGCGGCGTACCGGCCGGCGCGAGCACGCCGTGCCAGGTGCCGATGGTGAAGTCGGCGATGCCGGCTTCGGCGAAAGTGGGCACGTCCTTGAGGTGAGGGAAGCGCTGGCTGGACGTGACCGCGAGCGGGCGCAGCTTGCCCGCCGTGACGAAGGCCGTGATCGAGCCAGGCGACGGGAACGACATGTCGACCACGCCACCCACCAGGTCGGTCATGCCCGGTGCCGCGCCTTTGTAGGGCACGTGCAGCATGTCGGTGCCGGTGCGCAACTTGAAGATCTCGCCGGCCAGGTGCGGAATGCCCCCGACGCCCTGCGAGGCGTAGCTGAAGGACTTCTGCTTCGCGCGCAGGGCGGCGACCAGCTGGCCCACGTTCTGGTAGGGCGAAGCGGCGTTCACCACCAGCACGTTGGGCACATCGACGGTGAGCGCGATGGGTGCGAACGACTTTTCGACGTCGTAGCGCAGGCCCTTGACCACGAACTTGTTGAGCGTGTGGCTGGTGGCCGTGACCAGCAGGGTGTAGCCATCGGGCTTGGCATGGGCCACCGCCGCCGCGGCGATGGTGCCATTGGCACCGGCGCGGTTCTCCACGATCACCGACTGCCCCCACTGCGCGGCCAGCGCCTGGCCCACCAGGCGGGCCGACTGGTCGATCGCGCCACCGGCGGCGTAGCCCACCACCAGGGTCACGTTGCGGTTCGGGAAATCCTGCTGCGCGTGCGCGGCACCGCAGGCGAGGATCGCGGCGAATGCGCCGCAGGCGAGGGTCTTCATGGTGTCTCCGTTGGAATCTGCTGCGCCACAGGCAGCGATGGAGCCCATCGTAGGAAGCGCGTTCCAGGGCGTCAAAGCGAGATTGGGCGGATTCCGCCAGGAGAAAAGCGGACACCGGCCGAACATCCTGTCACAGCAGGCGCAGGGGGTCGGCATGCTAATGTCGCGCCATGCCCAAGACCCTGCGATACACCCTGCTCTCCCTGCGCGAGATGCTGCTGTCTGCCGGCCCGTTCGCCATCCTCACGGTCGCCCTGCTCTGTTTCACCTACTGGTGGCTCAAGCCCAACCCGCCGGACCGCGTGGTGCTGGCCACCGGGCCCGCGCAAAGCGCCTACGAAGCCTTCGGCAAACGCTACGCCGAGGCGCTCGCGCGCAACGGCATCACGGTCGAGCTGCTGCCCTCCGAAGGTTCGTCCGCCAACCTGGAGCTGCTGCGCACCGGCCAGGCCGACCTGGGTTTCGTGCAGGGCGGCACGGCCGACATCGGCTACGACGACGAAGATTCCATCACCTCCCTGGGCAGCCTGTTCGTGGAACCGCTCTGGCTGTTCTACCGGGAGGACGCCGCCAAGCGCCTGCGCAAGTCGCCTACCGTGAGCAAGCTCTCCGAACTCAAGGGCTGGCGCGTGAACGTGGGCACGCCGGGCAGCGGCGTGCCGCGCCTGTTCTCCACGCTGCTGGACGTGAACCGCCTCAACGCCTCCGAGATGACGCTCAGCCAGCTGGAGCAGACACCCGCCACGGTGGCCTTTCTCAACGGCGAGCTCGATGCCGTGGTGTTCGCCTCGGCGCCCGAATCGCTGATGGTGCAGATGCTGCTGCAGACGCCCGGCGTGCGCCTGCTGGACTTCGCGCAAAGCGAGGCCTACTCGCGCCGCTTCGGCTACCTCACCCCCGTGGTGATGCCGCAGGGCATGGTGGACCTGGCCAACAACATCCCGCCGCGCAACGTGCGCCTGGTGGCGTCCACCACCAGCCTGCTCGCGCAGGCGAACACGCACCCGGCCATCCTGCAGCTGTTCGCGCAGACCGCCATCAGCCTGCACAGCGGTGCGAGCTGGTTCAGCCGGGCGCGCGAGTACCCCAGCCTGGAGCACAGCGAGGTGCCCATCGCGCCCGAGGCGCAGCGCGCCATCAAGGGCGGCACGCAGCCCTTCCTGCAGCGCTACCTGCCGTTCTGGCTGGCCAACCTGATCGAGCGCATGTGGCTGGCCATGGGCCTGATCATCGCGCTGGCGCTGCCGCTCTCGCGCATCGTGCCGCCGCTCTACACCTTCCGCATCCGCAAGCGCGTGTTCCGCTGGTACGCCGAACTGCGCGACGTGGAGCAGCGCAGCGAAAACAGCGACGAGAGCGCGCAGGAGCTGCTGGAGCAGCTGAACGCGATGGAGGCCAAGGTGGAAAAGGTGGTGGTGCCGCTGTCGTACACCGACGAGCTCTACGCGTTGCGCAACAACATCCACCTGGTGCGCAAGAAGCTGCTGCGCAAGGCTTGAGGGCCGTTCCTCAGGGGCCTTTTTTGTCCTGCGCCATGGCGCTGTTGAGCCAGGCCTGGCGAGCCACCTCGTCCAGGGCCTCGTCCACCACGCCGTGGTCGGCCACCACGCGCAGGCGGTCCTGTTCCAGCAGGCGTTCGAGCCCACGCTTGGTCATGGACAGCGAACGGCCGTTCGCGCCGGTGAACAGGAACAGCGTGCCGTGCGGGCTGGCCCAGGTGATCTGCCAGCGCATGGCCTGACCGTCCTGCAGCACATCGACCCAGGAGCCCACGGGCAGGTCCGAGGTGCGCTGCACCGCCATCTCGGCCTTGACCTCGGCCCAGTCGCGCTGCCGCTGCATGGGCCGGGTTTCGAGAAACGCCGGCTGGGTGGAGGTCAGCTGAGAGTCGAGCAGCACGTCGTCCATCAGGCAGGAATCGCGCGCCTCGGTGCGCTGCATCCAGGGCTCGTCGTCCATCTCCGGCTGGATGCTGGGCTGTTCTTCCTCGGGCGGCGGCTCCTGGCTGCTGCGCTGGGTCTTGTAGGCCGCCTCGTGCAGGCCCATGAGCGCCTGGAAAAACGCCTCGGTCTGCTCGCGCGGGTAGTCGATGGAGTCCAGGCCTTCGCGCAGCGTGCGCAGCACGCCGGGGATGACCTTGACCAGGCGCGGCCTGTTCAGGCTGGCCAGCGCCAGCTGGCTGGACCACAGCAGGTCGGGCAGGATGTCGCTGTAGCGCCGCGCGGGCGAGTCGACCGGCGACACGGGTGAAGACTCGGACATCTCCAGCCGCGCCTGCGCCACCACCTGCGACCAGGGGCCGGTGAGGAAGCGCCGCACCACACCCGGCGCTTTGTCGAAGTCGTTGCGCGCGCGGATCTCGGCCGCCACGCGTTCGGCCAGCAGATTGCGCTGCTCCACGCGCACCAGCGTCTGCACCGCCAGGCCACGCGCCTGAACCTGCGCGGGCGCCACGGACTCCGCTTGCGAACGGTGCAGGTCCGCGAGCAGGCTGGGGAAGCGCTCGGCAAGGTCCTCGCCCGGCTTGAGCAGGGTGCGCACGATGCCGCGCACCTGGTTGGAGAACGGGTTGTAGCCCGGGTCCATCTCGCTGGTGAAGGCCAGGCTGCGCTCGGTGATGGCGTCGAGCAGGCGGCGCGCGGGGTTCTGCTTGTCGGCGAAGAAGCGCGGCTCGCTGCGCGCCAGCTGCAGCAGCGCGGGCTTCATGTCCTGCACCAGGTTGCGCACCGGCGCGAGCAGGCGCTCGTCGGCCGCGATGCGCTTGAGCATGAGGGTGACCACCTCGCTGGCCAGCGTGCGGCCCATGACGTTGTCCGACACCGCCGTCTTGCTGTTGGACTTCTCGTTGAGGTCGAGGTTGCCGACCAGCAACTGGTGGAGATGGTCGAGCGTGAGCAGGTTGTCGTTGACCAGCACTTCCTGCACCGAGACCGCTTCGTCCCGCGGGCTGCGCCACCGCGACCGACCGGCGAGGCGCCGCGGTCTGCGTCACCACGTAACCGGCCGGCTTCACGCCCGCACGATCGAGTTGCTTGCTCAAATAGGCGTACAGGTGGCGCAGCTCGTCGCCGAGCGACATGGCGCCGACCTGCAGCCAGCGCGTGCGCACCGCGGCTTCCACATGCAGGCCCTTGAGCGCCGTCATCAGCGCGGCCACGATCACCTCGACCCGCAGGGGGTTGGCCTCGGGGTTCACGACCGTGAGACCCTGGGCGCCACTCATGCGCGAGGTCAGCGTGACCAGCTCTTCGTCCACCGCCATCTTGACGACCTGCTGCACGCGGGCGAGCTCCACGGTTTCCTGCACCTGGTCGTCGCCCATGAGTTCGAGCTCGTCGAAACTCACGGTGGGCGAGCGGCGCGAACCGGTGCCGGTGTGCGGCAGGGCGTTCTCCATCGACTCGGCGAACGCGGCGAGAAAACGGGTGGCGATCAGGTCGCGGTGCGACTCCAGCGTGGTGCGGGCCTGCAGCATGCCCTGCTTCTCGCTGAGCTGGCCGGCCGAGAGCTCGCGGTCCTTGAGGGTGCTGTGCAGCTTGCCCAGCCAGCGCGGCACCCACTCGCGGGTCTGCGCCAGGGCTTCGCGGAGGCAGGCGTCAAAGGCCTGGGTGTTGCTGGCGTCCATGCAGCCGGTATCCTTCGTGAGCGGGGAAGAAAACGGAAAGGGTTCTGCACATTATCGGCAGGAGGGTGCCGTCACCATAGCGCAAAAGTAGGCCGGAAAGGCCTGGCGTTCACCGCTCAGCCATCAATGCGCGCCAGCCATCGGCGCCCAGCTCGCGCAGGGTCTGCAAGTTGCGCTCGACGATGGCGTCGGCGTCACCGCCGGCGGTCTCGATCGCGCGCTCGACGCTGTCCTCGCGCAGCAGGTGCAGCGTGGGAAACGGCGCGCGGTTGGTGGCGTTGGTCACGTCGTCCGGCGCCGTGCCCTCGAATTGAAACAAAGGGTGAAACGGCGCCACCTGGATCACCCCTTCGAGCTCGTGCTCGGCCACCACGTCGTCCACCACGTTGAGGAAGTCGTTGAAGACCTCGAAATCGGGGAACAGCGTGGCATGCACCAGCAGGGTGGTGTCGATCTCTTCGGCCGGCGTGTTCACCAGCAGGTCGAGCTCGCGGTCGAGATCGTCCAGGAAGGCGTCCAGGTGCCGCGCCGTGCTCACCACGATGCGCACCTGGTTCTTCACGTACACCGCGCGCGCGAACGGACACAGGTTCAGGCCGATGACGGCCTTCTCGATCCAGTGGCGCGTGGCGGCAAGAACGTCTTCGGCGGTCAAAGTGGACATGTCGGGAAGAAGAGGTGGTGCTGGTCCAGAATGCCGCGGGTCCGGGTCCCCCGGCCCGCAGGCATTGCCCCCTTGAGGGGGTGACGGCCCGAGCATCGGGCCGGCGCGGGGGTGGGCTTACTTCAAGGCTTTGAAGCGCATGCGCTTGGGCTTGGCACCCTCTTCACCCAGGCGCTTCTTCTTGTCGGCTTCGTACTCCTGGTAGTTGCCGTTGAAGAACACCCACTGGCTGTCGCCTTCGGCGGCCAGAATGTGGGTGGCGATGCGGTCGAGGAACCAGCGATCGTGGCTGATGACCAGCGCGCAACCGGCGAACTCGAGCAGCGCGTCTTCGAGCGCGCGCAGGGTTTCCACGTCCAGGTCGTTCGAGGGTTCGTCCAGCAGCAGCACGTTGCCGCCCTCGGCCAGCGTCTTGGCCAGGTGCAGGCGACCGCGTTCACCGCCCGAGAGGCTGCCCACGCGCTTTTGCTGGTCGCCGCCGGAGAAGTTGAAGCGCCCGCAGTACGCGCGGCTGGGCATCTGGAACTTGCCCACGGTGATCATGTCTAGGCCGCCGGAGATGTCTTCCCACACGGTCTTGTCGCCGTCCAGGCCTTCGCGGCTCTGGTCGACGAAGGCCATCTTCACGGTCTGGCCGATCTTCACTTCGCCGGAGTCCGGCTGTTCCTTGCCGCTGATCAGCTTGAACAGCGTGGACTTGCCCGCGCCGTTGGGGCCGATGATGCCGACGATGGCGCCCGCGGGGATCTGGAAGCTCAGGTTGTCGATCAGCAGGCGGTCACCGAAGGACTTGCTGACGTTCTTGAACTCGAACACCTCGTTGCCCAGGCGCTCGGCCACGGGAATGAAGATCTCGTTGGTTTCGTTGCGCTTCTGGTACTCGACGTCGCTCAGCTCTTCGAAACGGGCCAGGCGCGCCTTGCTCTTGGCCTGGCGGCCCTTGGGGTTCTGGCGCACCCACTCCAGTTCCTTCTTCATGGCCTTGGTGCGGGCGTCTTCGGTGCGCTGCTCCTGCTCCAGGCGGGCTTCCTTCTGCTCCAGCCAGGTGGAGTAGTTGCCCTTGTAGGGAATGCCGTGGCCGCGGTCGAGTTCGAGAATCCACTCGGCCGCGTTGTCCAGGAAGTAGCGATCGTGGGTGATCGCCACCACGGTGCCGGGGAAGCGTTGCAGGAACTGCTCGAGCCAGTCCACCGATTCGGCGTCCAAGTGGTTGGTCGGTTCGTCGAGCAACAGCATGTCGGGCTTGGACAGCAGCAGGCAGCACAGCGCCACGCGGCGCTTCTCACCGCCGGAGAGCACGCCGATCTTGGCGTCCCAGGGCGGCAGGCGCAGCGCGTCGGCCGCGATTTCGAGCTGGTGTTCGCCGTCGGTGCCCGAGGTCGCGATGATGGCTTCGAGCTGCGCCTGCTCGGCGGCCAGGGCGTCGAAGTCGGCGTCTTCCTCGGCATAGGCCGCGTAGACCTCGTCCAGGCGCTTCTGCGCGGCGCGCACACCGCTCATGCTGGCCTCGACCGCCTCGCGCACGTTCTGCTCGGGGTCGAGCTGGGGTTCCTGGGGCAGGTAGCCGATGCGGATGCCCGGCATCGGGATCGCTTCGCCTTCGATCTCCTTGTCGATGCCGGCCATGATCTTGAGCAGCGTGGACTTGCCCGAACCGTTGGTGCCCAGCACGCCGATCTTGGCGCCCGGGAAGAACGAGAGCGAGATGTCCTTGAGGATCTGTCGCTTGGGCGGCACGATCTTGCCGACCCGGTTCATGGAAAAGACGTATTGAGCCATGGGAATGTTCTGCCTGAAGAATCTGCAGCCAGGACGGCCGCGCAACCCATGATTATCCCCTCAGACACCCATGGACCGCTTTTGAGCGGCGGTTGACGGCGGCAAAGCCCCGATCGTGCGACAATAGACCCTGTCGGGCACTTCAGTTGGCTCGGCGCCGGCACTTCGCCGGGGTGTGCGCAACCCGCTTGCGGCCACCGACTTCCTGAATCCATCTGCCCCAGACTGACCGGGCGCCGCAGCCAACCAGGCCGCGACATCCGGAGTGGCCGATGCCCCCAGCGCCCTGGACGGGCGCCTCATCTACATGACCTTTGACGATCTGAACCTGGCCCCGGCCATCGTGCAAGCCGTGCGCGAGCACGGTTACGAAACCCCCACCCCCATCCAGGTGGAGGCCATCCCCGCCGTGCTGGCCGGCCGCGACCTGCTCGGTGGCGCCCAGACGGGCACCGGCAAGACCGCCGCCTTCACCCTCCCGCTGCTGCAACGCCTCTCCGGCAGCGAGCGCGCCAAGAGCCGCTTTGGCGGCGTGGGCATCCGTGCCCTGGTGCTCACCCCCACCCGCGAACTCGCCGCCCAGGTCGAAGAGTCGGTGCGCGTGTACGGCAAACACCTTTCGCTGACCTCCACCGTCGTCTTCGGCGGCGTCGGCATGAACCCGCAGATCAACGCCATGAAGCGCGGCGTCGACATCCTGGTGCGCACCCCCGGCCGACTGCTCGACCTGCAGCAGCAAGGCTTCCTCGACCTCTCCACCGTGCAGATGCTGGTGCTGGACGAAGCCGACCGCATGCTCGACATGGGCTTCATCCACGACGTGAAGAAGATCCTCGCGCTGGTGCCCAAGGAAAAGCAGAGCCTGCTGTTCTCGGCCACCTTCAGCGACGAGATCCGCGACCTCGCCAGCGCCCTGCTCAAGGACCCGCTGCACATCCAGGTCACTCCTCGCAACACCACGGTGCAGCGCATCACCCAGGTGATCCACCCCGTGGGCCGAGGCAAGAAGAAGGCCCTGCTGGTCCACATCATCAACCAGCACAACTGGAGCCAGGTGCTGGTGTTCACGCGCACCAAGTTCGGCGCCAACAACGTCGCCGAGTACCTCACCAAGAACGGCATCCACGCGATGGCGCTGCACGGCAACAAGAGCCAGGGTGCCCGCACCCAGGCGCTGGCCGGCTTCAAGAGTGGCGAGATCCGCGCCCTGGTCGCGACCGACATCGCCGCGCGCGGCATCGACATCGACGAGCTGCCGCACGTCGTGAACTACGAGATCCCCAACGTCAGCGAAGACTACGTGCACCGCATCGGCCGCACCGGCCGCGCGGGCAACAGCGGCGAAGCCGTGAACCTCGTGAGCCTGGACGAAGAAGGCTTCATGATGGAGATCGAGCGCTTCACCAAGCAGCAGATCCCGGTGCAGATCTTCCCCGAGTTCATGCCAGAGCCAGGCGAGAAGGCCGAGCCCATCGCCATGGGCCGCCAGACCATCTGGGGCGGCGCGGGCAAGCCGCCCAGCCGCGAGGTGATGGCGGCGGCCGCCAAGGCCGCGCGCACCGAGATGCTGCAGCGCGTGCGCGAGAAGAAGGCCGGCGAGCCGCAAGGCCGTGGCAACGGTGGTGGCGGCCAGCGCCAGCGCCCGGCCGGTGATGGCAGCCAGGCCGATGGCCCGCGCGGTGAAAGCCGGCGTGGCAACGGTGGTGGCGCAGCGCGCCAACGGCAATGGCGGCGGTGGCAATGGCCAGCGCCAGGGCCAACGCCACGGAGGTTGCGCAGCAAGGCCAGCGCCCGCCGCGCGAAGACCGCGGCTTCCGTGAAGACCGTGGTCCGCGCGAGGAGCGCGAACCTGGCGCCGAGCGCCAGCCCGGCCCCAACGCCCACCTGGGCAGCCTGCGCATCAAGGAGCCCCGCCCACGCGCGGCCAACCCCGGCGGCCAGCCCGATCCGCTGCGCACCAGCATCGATGCGATGCGCACCGGCAACCGCGGTGGCAAGGGCGGCGGCGGTCGTGGTGGCAACGGCCCGCGCAACTCCGGTGGTGGCGGCCAGGCCGACCCATTGCGCACCAACTACGGTCGCATCCGCTAAGGCGGCTTTCCCACTACAGTGCGGTCATGTCCCTTGACCGCACCACCCCCCTCGGCGCCCCGTCGGCCTCTGCTGCGCAGCGGGGCGCCGGCACGTTATGCCACCCTCATGATCGCACCTGCAACGTGCTCAACCTGGCCCAGCCGGGCCGCCACTTCTACGAAGGGCAGGACCCTTACACCCACACCGAGTTCGAGCGCAAGGTGGGTTGGCTGGGCGATCGGTTCCGGGCCCTCAACGCCGACGTGCTGGCGGTGCAGGAGGTCTGGGACGAGGCCGCCCTGCGCACGGCGGTGGCGCGCAGCGGGCTGCAATACGGTTTCGTCGCCGTGCCCGGTGCCGAAAACAGTCCCGGCCAGATCGGCGCGCAAGGCACGCCCCGGGTGGGCATCGTGACGCGCCTGAAGGTCGATTCGCTGCAGTCGCTCAACGACTTTCCCGAAGCGGCCCGCGTGCAGGTGCCTGGCCTGGGCCTGCACACCCGCTTCGAACGCCCGCCGCTGATCGCGATGCTGCGCCTCAAGCACGGCCAGCCGGTGTGCGTGATCACCGCGCACCTCAAGAGCAAGCGGCCCAAGTTCCTGGAAGATGCCAACGGGGTGGGCATCGAAGACACGGCCGACCCGGCGGTGCAGGCGCTGGCCTCGCTGCGTTCGCTGGTCATGCGCGCCAGCGAAGCCCTGGCGCTGCGCCTGAAGGTGGTCGAGCTGCTGCACCGCACCCAGCTGCCGCTGGTGCTCATGGGCGATCTGAACGACGGCCCGCACAGCGTGACGACGCAGCTGATCGCGGCCACCTCGCAGGTGGCCTACGACAAGGGCGCGCTCGACCACGCGCTGTTCAGCGCCTGGGACGTGCAAGGCGAAGCGGCGATGCGCCGCGACGTGGCGTACTCGCACATCCACCAGGGCTACCCCGAGGTGCTGGACCAGTTGCTGGTGAGCGAGCAGTTCGTCGCGACCAGCCGGCGATCGATCGGCGATGTGCGGCGCGTGGAGGTGTTCAACGACCACCTGTTCGAGGGCCGCGACCGCAGCCGCAGCGACCACGGCTTCGTGCGGGCGCTGCTGCGGCTGCGCCTGCCCGACCTGCCCCTCTCAGCGGGCTGAGGCGCCCGCTTCGCGGATGCGCTGCGCGAGGTGCGCGAGCGCCTCTTCCACCTGGTCCACCAGCACGAGGCAGAGGTCGCCGGGTTGCAACCGCTCCAGCGCGGCGTCGATGGCCACGAATTCGCCCCGGATCTCGAACACCTCTTTCGTGCGGCTCGCCCCGGCGAGTCCCTCGCGCAGCAGCGTGAGCACCTCGCCATCTTCGCGGCCGCGCTGGCAGGCGTCCTGGAACAGCAGCACGTCGTCGAAGGCCTTGCCCAGGATCGTGGTCTGCTCGCGGATGTCTTCGTCGCGGCGGTCGCCCGCGCCGCTGATGACCACGCTGCGCCGGCGCGCGGGCATGGCGTTGACCGCCTCGACCAGGGCGCGCATCGCGTCCGGGTTGTGGCCGTAGTCGGCGATCACGGTGGCGCCGCGGTAGTCCATCACGTTGAAGCGGCCCGGCGCGTTGTCGGCGTCGTTGGAGAAGCTGGCCAGACCACGCGCGATGGTGTCCCAATCCAGGCCGGCGCACCAGGCCGCGCCGATGGCCGCCATGACGTTGTCCTTCTGGAAGCCGATGGTGCCGCCGCGCGTGATGGGCACGCCCTGCAGCGGAATCTGCACGCGCCAGCTGCCTTCGGTCACGATGATGCGATCACCTTCGACGCAGATGGTGCGCTTGCCCTGCACGCGGTGCGCGGCCAGCACGGGGTGGTCGTGGTCCTGCGCGAAGAAGACCACGCCGCCGGTGCACTTGGCGGCCATGGCCGCGACGATGGGATCGGCCGCGTTGAGCACCGCGTAACCCGTGGGCGCGACGTTCATCACGATCACGCGCTTGAGCACCGCGAGGTCTTCGACGGTGGTGATGTAGTTCAGGCCCAGGTGGTCGCCGGTGCCCACGTTGGTCACCACCGCGACCTGGCACTGATCGAAGCCGAGGCCCTCGCGCAGCATGCCGCCGCGGGCCGTTTCGAGCACGGCGGCGTCCACGTCGGGGTGCAGCAGCACGTTGCGCGCGCTCTTGGGGCCCGAGCAGTCGCCGCTGTCGATCTGGCGGCCATCGACGTACACGCCGTCCGTGTTGGTCATGCCCACGCGCATGCCGCTGGTGCGCAGTGAGGTGCGCGATCAGCCGCGTGGTGGTGGTCTTGCCGTTGGTGCCGGTGACGGCGACCACGGGGATGCGCCCATCGTCGCCGGGTTCGAACATGTTGGCGATCACGGCCTCGCCGACCGGGCGGCCCTTGCCGTACGACGGCGAGAGGTGCATGCGCAGGCCGGGCGCGGCGTTGACCTCGACCACGCCACCGTGCTGCTTCTCCAGCGGCACGTGCACGTTCTCGCAGACCACGTCGACGCCGCAGATGTCCAGGCCCACCGTCTGCGCGGCGGCCACGGCGCGGGCGGCCACGTCCGGGTGCAGGTCGTCGGTGACGTCTGTCGCGGTGCCGCCGGTGCTCAGGTTGGCGTTGTTGCGCAGCACGACGCGGCGGCCCATCTCGGGCACCGACTCGGGTTTCAAACCCTGCACGTCCAGGCGCGCCAGGGCGATGTCGTCGAAGCGGATCTTGGTCAGCGAGGTGGCGTGGCCGTCGCCGCGCCGGGGGTCGGCGTTGACCAGGTCCACCAGCTCGCGCACGGTGTGCTCGCCATCGCCGATCACGTGCGGTGGCTCGCGCCGCGAGGCGGCCACCACCTTGTCGCCCACCACGAGCAGGCGGAAGTCGCTGCCCGGCAGGTATTTCTCGACCATCACGTCGCCAATCTCGGCGGCCGCGCGGAACGCGATGTCCATGTGCTCGCGCGAGACGATGTTGACCGTCACGCCCTTGCCCTGGTTGCCGTCCTGCGGCTTGACGACCACGGGCAGGCCGATCTCCATGGCGGCCGCCCAGGCGTCGTCGGCGTCGCTGACGGGCCGCCCTTCGGGCACCGGCACACCGGCGGCGCCGAGCAGGGCCTTGGTCAGGTCCTTGTCCTGGGCGATCGACTCCGAGACCGCGCTGGTGCTGTCCACCTCGGCGGCCCAGATGCGGCGCTGGCGCGAGCCCCAGCCCAGCTGCACCAGGCTGCCGGTGGTGAGGCGGCGGTAGGGAATGTTGCGCGCCACGGCGGCGTCCACGATGCAGCCGGTGCTGGGGCCCAGGCGCACGTCTTCGTCGAGCGCGCGCAGGCGGGCGATCGCTGCCTCCACGTCGTAGCTTCCGGCATCGCCCGCGCCGGCGGCGGCGAGCAGTTCGCGGGCGATGTCGAAGGCCAGCCGGCCCACCACCTCCTCGCTGTACTGCGCCACCACCTGGAACACGCCCGGCTCCAGCGTGGCCGAGGTGCGGCTGAAGGAGACCGGGCACCCCGCCTGGGCCTGCAGGGCCAGCGCGGTGGCTTCCAGCACATGGGCCAGGGTCAGATGCTCTTGCGGGTTGCTGGGCTCCAGGGGTCCCACGGAGGGGAAGAGCTCGCGCAGCCGCCGTTCGAAATCCGGCAGGGCTTGCAGGTCCATCTCGTGCGGTTCGCAGGAGACGATGGCCTCGATGCAGGTGTGGCGGCTCCAGAGATTGGGGCCGCGCAGGGTCCGGATGCGAGAAACGTCCATGACGGAAGCTGGGAGTGAATGAAGAGAGGACCGGCGCTCAGCGCGCCGCGTCCAGGGTAACCGGTTCTGGCCGTTCGGGGATAGGAGCGACGTCGAGACCCGCCGTCTCGATGCCGGCGGCCATCAGTTCGGGCGAGACCGCGAGCGCCCAGGCGGCGGCGGCCACGGCCATCAAGGTGTGCGCGCCCAGCGACTGCAGCAGCCCCTGCACCACGGGTGCGTCCAGCCGAACGCGGTGGGCCTTGCGCACGCCCTCGGCCAGCACCAGCTGGCCTTCGAACACCGATACGGTGCGAGAGCCCGCCTCGCGGTGTTTCTGCAGCGCGGGCGAGGCGGCGTCCATGCCGTAAAGAATCACATCCCCATCGCACAGCTCGACCATCTCCAGCACCCGGGCGTCGTCGGCGTTGAGCACGGCCACGCCGTCGGGCAGCACCACGTCCACCTGGGTGCGCATCACGCGGTAGAGCTGGTCGGTGCTGCGCACGTCGTGCCGCTCCAGGCCCTGGAAGTCGTCGAGATCGGTCACGACCCCCACGGTGCAGCGGTCGTAGGCCAGACCGTCGTCCAGGATGACGGCGGGGCCGTTCTCCAGCACCACGGCGTCGATCTCGCGGTTCATCAGCAGGCGCTGGCCGGCCTCCCAATGGGCGCTGGGCCGGGCATCGACCTTGCGGTTGCCCAGGAACAGGCCGTCCTGGCAGGCCAGGCCGACCTGGTGGCCGCTCAGGTGCAGCAGCCAGCCCACCAGCCGGGCGATGGCGTTGCCATGGCGCGAGCTGGCCACGCCCACGATGGGCACGCGGCCGTTGCCGCCTTCGTCGAACAGGTGGTCCACGATGGCACGGCCCACCGGGCGCGACAGGCCGGTGGCGGGCTTGAGGTGCATCAGCAGCCCAGGCCCGGCGTTCACCTCCACCACCGCGCCGCCTTGCGCCTGCAGCGGGCGGCCAATGTCCTGGGCGACCAGGTCCACACCGGCCACGTCCAGCCCCACCACGCGGGCGGCCAGTGTCACGGCGTGCGCCACCTCGGGGTGCACTTCGTCGGTGCAGTCGATCGCCACGTTGCCATTGCGCTGGACCATCACGCGCCGGCCCAGGGCGGGCACGGCCTCGCCCGATAGGCCCTGGCGCTCCAGCAGCAGGCGCATGACGGGTTCGCGGTCCAGGCGGATGGTCTCGAGCGGGAACTCCTCGGCCTCGCCCCGGCGCGGGTCGCTGTTGAGCTGGCTGTCGATGAGCTGTTCCACGGTGGAGCGGCCATCGCCCACCACCGACAGGCTTTCACCGCGCGCCGCCGCGACCACGCGGCCGCCCACGACCAGCAGGCGGTGCTCGTCGCCCAGCACGTAGCGCTCGACCATGACCTCACTGCCCTCGGCGTCGGCCACCGAGAAGGCTTTTTCGATGTCTTCGCGCTCCGACAGGTCCAGGCTCACCCCACGGCCATGGTTGGCGTCGGAGGGTTTGACCACCACCGGCAGGCCGATCTCCTGCGCGGCTTCCCAGGCGGCTTGCGGGCTGTCGACCACCTGGCCTTCGGGCACGGGCACGCCGCAGGAGGCCAGCAGGCTCTTGGTCAGGTCCTTGTCGTGCGCGATGTTGCCGGCGATGGCGCTGGTGCGGTCGGTCTCGGCCGTCCAGATGCGGCGCTGGTGCCGGCCCTGGCCGAGCTGGACCAGGTTGCCGTCGTTCAGGCGCAGGTGGGGGATACCCCGGTCCGTAGCCGCGGCGACGATGGACGCGGTGCTCGGGCCGAGGTAGCTGCGGTCGATCTGCTCGACCAGGCGCGCCACGGCGGCCGGCACGTCGAAGCCGGCCGCGCCGTCCTCGCGCTGGCGGATGGCGGCGAGCAGCAGGGCATGCGCTTCGGTGAGCGCGGCCCGGGCCACGGCCTCGTCGCGGGCGCGGAACACCATGCGGTAGACACCGCGCCGGCTGGTCTCGCGCGTCTGGCCGAAACCGGTGGGCATGCCCGCCAGATTCAGCAGCTCGATGACGATGTGTTCCAGGATGTGGCCGGCCCAGGTGCCCTCGCGCAGGCGCTGGATGAAGCCACCGCGCTCACCCACACCGCAGTGGTGTTCTTCGAGGGCGGGCAGCCATTCGACCAGGCGTTCGGTGAGGCCGGGCAGCTTGTTGGAAGGAAAGTCCTCCAGATCGCCCAGATCCAGCCAGACTTCGAGCACCGGTCGGTACGTCCAGATGTTGGGGCCGCGCAGGTAGTTGATGCGCAGCAGCGTGATGTCGTGTTTCGAGCTCATGTCTCCGGCGGGACGCGTGATTCGGGCGACCGGGTGTAGTACCGATCAGGGGTTCAGAAGAACTTCAATGCCATCAACGATCGCGGGCTCGACATCGGTGAAAATGCAAGGCTCCCCCGTGGGAGCATGCCATTTCTCGCGGTCGACGCCACGCTGTCATCTTCACCATGCTTTCACACTTTCCAGCTGAATCCTCAGCCCCAGGAGCCGACCCTGCACAGGACGCCTTGCGGCCCGCATCAACCCAGCTGGGGGGCGATGATAGCGCTGTCGTTGCCTTGGCGCTGGACTTGGACAGCGATTTACATTTCCGTACGCGCACCCTGTTGTTAACCCGTCAAAAGTTCACACTCGAAGGCCAGGAGTGGATACTGAGCCCGGGTATGGAGCTGCGGCTGAGCGACCACGCCGGTGTCGGCACCCTGGAGCTGCTGGACGCCCAGGGGCGCATCGCGGTGTGGCGCTTCACCATGGGCGTGCAGGCCCGGGCCGCGCGCATGGTCGACCAGTTCCATCGCCTGATGGCCCAGCTGGATCAGGCGTCCGAGCAGGTGATCGAGGAACCCGCCCGCACCTGCCCCCAGTGCCAGGCCACCCTGCCGGCCGACAGCGATGAATGCCCGGAATGCGCCCAGGAAGTGCCGCAGGCCCCGCCGTCCACCTGGGTGCTGCTGCGCCTGTGGCGCTTCGCCCGGCCCTACCGGTGGACGCTGCTCACCGGTTTCCTGCTCACGCTGGCCTCCACCGCCGCCACGCTGGTGCCGCCCTACCTGACCATCCCGCTGATGGACCGGGTGCTGATCCCGTTCCAGAACGGCCAGGAAATCGACACCGGCCTGGTGCTGGCCCTGCTCAGCGGCCTGCTGGGCTCGGCCCTGCTGGCCTGGGGCCTGGGCTGGGCGCGCACCTGGTTGCTGGCCCTGGTGTCCGAGCGCATCAGCTCGGACCTGCGCACCACCACCTTCGACCACCTGCTCGAGCTTTCGCTGGACTACTTCAGCAGCAAACGCACCGGCGACCTCATGGCGCGCATCGGCAGCGAAACCGACCGCATCAGCGTCTTCCTGTCCCTGCACGCGCTGGACTTCCTCACCGACGTGCTGATGATCACCATGACCGCGGTGATCCTGTTCTCGATCAACCCCTGGCTGGCGCTGGCCACGCTGGTGCCCCTGCCCTTCATCGGCTGGATGATCCACCTCGTGCGCGACCGCCTGCGCACCGGCTTCGAGAAGATCGACCGCGTCTGGGGCGAGGTGACCAACGTGCTGGCCGACACCATCCCCGGTATCCGCGTGGTCAAGGCCTTCGCCCAGGAAGCCCGCGAGGCGCGGCGCTTCAAACAGGCCAACGAGCACAACCTGGCCGTCAACGACCGCATCAACAAGACCTGGTCGCTGTTCACCCCCACCGTCACCCTGCTCACCGAGATCGGTCTGCTGGTGGTGTGGGCCTTCGGCATCTGGCTGGTCAGCCAGAGCGAGATCACGGTGGGCGTGCTCACCGCCTTCATCGCCTACATCGGGCGCTTCTATGGCCGGCTCGACTCGATGAGCCGCATCGTCTCGGTGACGCAGAAGGCCGCCTCGGGCGCCAAGCGCATCTTCGACATCCTGGACCACGTCTCCAACGTTCCCGAGCCGGCTCAGCCGGTGCCGCTGACCCAGGTGCAGGGCGGCCTGCAGATGGAAGGCGTGAGCTTCCGCTACGGCAGCCGCACCGTGATCCGCAACCTGAGCCTGGACATCCGCCCCGGCGAGATGATCGGCCTGGTCGGCCACAGCGGCTCGGGCAAGAGCACCCTGGTCAACCTGCTGTGCCGCTTCTACGACGTGAGTGAAGGCGCCATCCGCATCGATGGCACCGACATCCGCCGCGTCGGCGTGGCCGACTTCCGCCGCCACATCGGCCTGGTGCTGCAGGAGCCCTTCCTGTTCTTCGGCACCATCGCCGAGAACATCGCCTACGGCAAACCCGGCGCCACGCGCGCCGAGATCGTGGCCGCCGCGCGCGCCGCGCACGCGCACGAGTTCATCCTGCGGCTGCCGCAGGGCTACGACTCGCTGGTCGGCGAGCGCGGCCAGGGCCTCTCGGGTGGCGAGCGCCAGCGCATCAGCATCGCGCGCGCGCTGCTGATCGACCCGCGCATCCTGATCCTGGACGAGGCCACCTCCTCCGTGGACACCGAGACCGAGAAGGAAATCCAGAAGGCGCTGGACAACCTGGTGCAGGGCCGCACCACCATCGCCATCGCGCACCGGCTCTCCACCCTGCGCAAGGCCGACCGCCTGGTGGTGATGGACCGCGGCCAGGTGGTGGAGATCGGCCCGCACGACGAACTGATGGCGCAGCGCGGCGCCTACTGGCGCCTGTACGAAGCGCAGGCGCGCAAGGAGCAGGAGGCCGCCGCCCTGCTCGACGCCGACACGCCCGAGGACAACGACGCATGAACACCCCGAACCCCGCCTGGCAACTGCAGCGCAACCCCTTCGGCCGCCTCGTGCTCACGGACGCCGCCGGTGAGACCCACGTGGGCGTGGTGCCCGTGCGGGCCTTCCCCATCGGCGCGCCCGACGAAGGCCTGTCGCTGGTGGGCAGCGACGGCCACGAACTGGTCTGGGTGGACCGCCTCTCCGCCTTGCCAGCCGACTTGCGGCAGTTGCTGCAGGAAGAACTGGTGCAACGCGAGTTCACGCCGGTGATCCAGCGCATCGAATCGGTGTCCACCTTTTCCACGCCCAGCACCTGGCAGGTGAGCACCGACCGCGGCCCCACCAGCTTCGTGCTGCGCAGCGAGGACGACATCCGCCGCCTCGAAGGCCAGGCCCTGCTGATCCTGAGCGGCCAGGGTGTGTGCTTCGGCGTGCGCGACCGCTTCGCGCTGGACGCGCACTCGCGCCGGCTGCTCGACCGGTTCCTCTGACGGCGCGCCCGCTCAGCCCCTGACGAACAGGGTCACCAGCGGTTCGTCGCCCACCTGCCGGCTGCGGTGGCCGTGCACCGTGGGGTCGAAGCTGGCCCCGGGGGGCAGCGTGTCGGCCGAGTAGAAATGCTGGCCCGGCCCGAAGGCGCGCCAGCTGCCGTCCTGCAGGCCGATCTCCATGCAGCCCTGCAGCACGAACAGCCATTGCGCATCGCCGGTGCAATGGAACTCGCTGCGAAAGCCCACCGGGCTCTGGCGCAACTGGCAGGCCGTCGCCGGCAGCAGGGCCGAGAGCCGGGCCGCGGGCGAGCCCTCGGACAAGGGGATCTCGGCCTCGCGAAAACGCGCGCGGCCATCGGTGTCGGTGAACAGAATCACCTGCGGGAATGTGCTCAAGGAAATCTCCGGAGTCGGGCTTTGCTTTGTACCAGAGGCGTTCGCGCTTTTCGCTCACACTACGCAACCATGAAAGTTCTACTCGCCGAAGACGACCTCATGCTGGGCCGGAGCATGGAGCGCGGGCTGCGCCTGGCCGGCTTTTCCCTGGACTGGACGCAGGACGGCCCGCAGACGCAGGCCGCGCTGCGCGAACAGACCTACGCCGTGCTGCTGCTCGACATCGGCTTGCCCGGGCTGGATGGCCTGCAGCTGCTGCAGTGGCTGCGCTCGGAAGACCGCCCGGTACCCGTGCTGGTGGTCTCGGCGCGCGACGCCGTGAGCGACCGCGTGGCCGGCCTCAACCTGGGGGCCGACGACTACCTCACCAAACCCTTCGACCTCGACGAGCTGGTGGCGCGCGTGCACGCGCTCGCGCGCCGGGGCAGCGGGCGCGCCCAGCCCGAGCTGCAGTTCGGCCGCCTCACCATGCGGCCGCTGCGCCGCGAGGCCCTGCTCGACAACCAGCCCGTCACCCTGGCCGCGCGCGAATACGACCTGCTGCTCGCCCTGATGGAAAACCCGGGCACCGTGCTCTCGCGCGAACAGCTGGAAAGCCGCCTCTACGGCTGGCAGGAAGAGGTGGCGAGCAACGCAGTGGAGGTGCACGTGCACCACCTGCGGCGCAAACTGGGGGCGGCCTGGATCAAGAACGTGCGGGGCGTGGGCTACAAGCTGGTCGCCGCGGCATGAACTCGATCCGCCAGCGCCTGCTGTTCTGGCAGATCACGGCGCTGGTCGTCACCAGCGTGCTGGTCAGCGCCTTCACCTACCACCTGGCCTGGCAGGCCTTCAACCGGGTGCGCGATTTCGGCATGGAGCAGATCGCGCATTCGGTGGTGCGGCACGGCGTGCGCCCCCACAGCTGGGCCCTGGACCCACCCGAGCACGCGGCACCGCGGCCCACGGCCCGCCCGGCCCCGCAGGACAACCCGCCACCCTGGGTCACGGACGACCTGGGCCGCTTCATCAGCCAGATCTGGTCCACCGACGCGGAGCTGTTGTACGCCTCGGTCGAGGGCATCGGCCCGCCCTTGCAGGAGCCCGGTTTTCACAACGTCGAGTGGTCGGGCGAAGCCTGGCGGGTCTACACGCTGGTGGACGACGAGGAAATCGTGCAGATCGCCAAGACCGCCAGCGACCGCGCCAGCAGCTTCGCCCAGATGGCGCCCTGGCTGCTGGTGCCGGTGGCGGTGCTCGTGCTGCTGCTCGGCCTGCTGATCCGCGTGGCCGTCAACCGCGCGCTGGCGCCGCTGGAGGCGCTGGGCCAGGACATCCGGCGGCGCGACGAAAAAGACCTGCAAGCGATCGCCACGGACGGTTTGCCCGAGGAGGTCGCGCCGCTGGGCCAGGCGCTCAACCAATTGCTGGAGCGCGTGTCGCGCCTGCTCACGCGCCAGCGCCAGATGCTGGCCGACGCCGCCCATGAATTGAACACCCCCCTGGCGGCCGTCAAGCTGCAGGCCCAGCTCACGCGCCGCGCGCCGCCGGGCGAGCGCGAGGCCGCGCTGGATGAACTCGACCAGGGCATCGCCCGCAGCACCCACCTGGTGGCGCAACTGCTGCAGATGGCGCGGCTGGAAGCGGATGGGCGCGAGCGCCAGCCCGTGCCGCTGCGGCTGGATCAACTGGCGGCGGACGTGGTGGCCGCGTTTTCGGCCCGCGCCGAAGCCCGTGGCATCGATCTCGGGCTGGACAGGCGCGAGGCCGCCACCGTGCTGGCCGATCCACAGGACCTGCGGGTGCTGCTCGACAACTTGGTGGACAACGCCTTGCGCCACACGCCCCCGGGCAGCCGGGTGGACCTGCACGTCGAGCAAGCCGAAGGCCGTGCCCAGCTGAGCGTCAACGACAACGGCCCCGGCATTGCCGAGGCCGATCGCCAGCGGGTGCTGGAGCGCTTCGTGCGCCTGAACCCGCAGAACGAGGCCACCGGCAGCGGCCTGGGTCTGGCGATCGTGGCGCAGATCGCCCAACAAAACGGGGGGCTGCTGACCTTGGCCAGCAGCCCCCCGGGGGGTTTGAGCGTGCGCGTCGCTTTCAGCGCACTGCCGACCACTTAGCCGCCGTTGGCGCGGCGCGATTCGACCAGCTCGGCGCGCACTTCAGCGCGCGTCTTGCCTTCAGCCAGCACCGGCTGGGCGTACTTGCCGGGGAACAGTTCGTTGGCCTTGGCGCCGGTCTGGCGATCGGCCACGTAGTCGCCCGTGCGCAGGGCTTCGGCCAGCTCGGCCTTCACTTCGGCGCGGGTCTTGCCCACGGCGGCGGTGGCGGCCACGGCCTTGTCGGCGCGGGCTTGGGCGTACTGGGCTGGGAACAGCTCGTTGGCCTTGGCGCCGGTCTGGCCGTCGGCCACGATGTCACCGGTGCGGATGGCTTCGGCCAGCTCGGCCTTCACCTCAGCGCGGCTCTTGCTCACGGCCACGGGTTGGGCGTAGAGGTGGGGGGCGAGGTCCTTGTAACGGGCACCGGTTTGGCCGTCGGCGATCAGGTCACCGTTGCGTTGGGCCTGGATCAGTTCGGCGCGGACTTGTTCGCGGGTCTTGCCCACGGAGGCATCGGCGGCGAAGGCGTGGCCGGCAACGAGGGTGGAGAGGGCGATGGCAACAACAGACAGCTTTTTCATGACAGTTTCCTTGGAGAGGGTTGAACATGCCGGTCGGTCCGTTGTGCGGTCTGGCCGGCTTCGATGCCTCTGCGGAGGGGTTTGCGTGCATCGATGGGATGAACTGTAAAGTTTCTGAATCAGAAGAAAAACAGCATTGAAACGACTATTGTGTTTCTAATTCAGCAATAATCACGGTTTTGACACCCGGGAAAACCCTTTAAAGGAGCTTTGTTATGGACCGCCTGGCCTCGATGCGTGCCTTCCAGAAAGTGATCGATGAAGGGGGTTTTGCGGCGGCGGCGCGCGCCATGGACATGTCGCCCGCCGTGGTCACGCGGCTGGTGGCCGACCTGGAAGACCACCTGGGCACCCGCCTGCTGCACCGCACGACGCGCCGCGTCTCCCTCACCGACGCGGGCGAGAACTACCTCGACCGGGTGCGCGTGATCCTGCAAGAGCTCGACGAGGCGCACGCGCTGGTGAGCTCGCAGACCAGCGAACTCGCGGGCGTGCTGCGCCTGCTGGCACCACCCGTGCTCGCCACGCACGTGCTCGCCCCCCTGGTCAGCGGCTTTCGGCAGGCCTACCCCAAGATCCTGCTCGACATCGACGTGGATTCCCCCCGCGAGCCCCCGATCCAGGACTACGACATCACGCTCATGGGCGCTCAGGCCTCGTTCGATGCCAACGTGATCGCGCGCAAGGTGCTCTCCAGCGTCACCGTGCTGCTGGCCTCGCCCAAGTACCTGCAGCGCAAGGGCACGCCCGTGCGGCCCGAAGACCTGGAGCGGCACGACTGCCTGCGCTTCAAGCCCGCGACCGGCCGCACCCGGGGCTGGCGCCTGCTGCACGAGACGGACGAAGCCCGCTTCGTCGACATCGAGGTGCAGCCCGTGCTGTGGGCCAACCACACCGACACCCTGATGCACGCCGCGCTCGACGGCGCGGGCATCACCGCCACCACCATCGAACTGGCCGCGCCGATGATCGAGAGCGGCGACCTGGTGCGCGTGCTCAACCCCTGGATCACCGACCGGCTGACGATGTACGCGGCCCTGCCCAGCCGCAAGTTCATGCCGCGCCGCACCGAGGTGTTTCTGGACTACCTCATCGAGCAGACCCGCGCCCGCGTGAGCAGCGCACTGGCGACCTGCAACAGCTGCTGACGCACTCCGTTACACAAAACCCGGCACCGCCTCAACCCCGTCGAGGCGGTTCGTTCGTTTCAACCGGCTCCATCCACTGTTCGCGGAGCCCGCATGAAACCCCTCCCCTCTTTCCGCCTCGCCCTGTCCCTGGCCGCCGCGCTCGCGGCCCTGACCTCCTCGCCGGCCCAGGCCGTGGGCCGGCTCACCGACATCCAGGTGGTCGACCGCGACAGCGGCGAAACGCTCACGGTCTACCGCCACCTGGGCGAGCACTGGGTCGCCGGGCGGCCCGGCGCGCGCTACGCCGTGTCGGTGCGCAACGCCACGCCGGGCCGCGTGCTCGGCGTGGTCTCGGTCGACGGTGTGAACGTGATCTCGGGCGAGACCGCCGCCTGGCAGCAGACCGGCTACGTGCTCTCCCCCTGGCAACAGCACGCCATCACCGGCTGGCGCAAGAGCGATGCCGAGGTCGCGGCCTTCCACTTCACGGCATCGAGCGCCTCGTACGCCGAACGCACCGGCCGCCCGGCCCACGTGGGCGTGATCGGTGTGGCCGTGTTCCGCGAAAAACCCCTGCCACCACCGCCGCCGGCGGTGGTGCCCTGGCCCTCGCTGCGCGAGCAGAGCGGCGCGCAGAACCGCTCTTCGGCCGCCGACGCCGCCGCCGAAACGCAGGCCGAGAGCGAAGCACCACGCGAACGCGCCGAGTCGCTGGCCGCGCGCCGCATGGCCCCCGCCGCGCCGGCGCCGCGCCTGGGCACGGGGCACGGCGCGCGCGAGGATGCGCCCATCACCCACACCACCTTCGAGCGGCGCAGCGACCGGCCCGATGAAGTCATCCGCATCCGCTACGACAGCCGCGAGAACCTGATCGCCATGGGCATCATCCCCACGCAGGCCGTGCCGCCCAGGCCCAATCCCTTCCCCGGCGCCGTGCCCCCCGGTTACGCGCCCGACCCCGAGTTGATGGTCCCCCGGCTCCCATAATCGCGGGCATGTCCGAAGAGGCCGTGCCCGCCGATGAAACCCTGATGCAGGCCTTTGCCGCGGGCGATGCGCGCGCCTTCGAAACCCTGTACGACCGCCACGCCCTGCCGGTGTGGCGCTTCGTGCAGCGCAGCGTGCACGACCGCGCGCTGGCCGATGACCTGGTGCAGGACGTGTGGTTCTCGCTGATCCGCCAGGCCCCGCGCTACGAACCCCGCGCGCGGTTTCGCACCTGGCTGTTCACCCTGGCCCACCACCGCCTGGTCGATCACTGGCGCACCCACAAGGCCCACGCCAGCCTCGATGCGGAAACCGACGACGGCGCCGCCCTCGCCGACACGCTGGCGGCCGATTCGGGCTTCGGCCCGGTGCGGCAGCTGCAGTCGCGCGAGCAGGCCCAGGCCTTGCTGGACGCGCTCGCCGCCCTGCCCCTGCCGCAGCGCGAAACCTTCCTGCTGCAGGCCGAAGGGGGCCTGAGCCTGGCCGAGATCGCGCAGGCCACGGGCGTGAACGCCGAAACCGCCAAGAGCCGGCTGCGCTACGCGCGCGAGCGCCTGCGCCAAGCCCTGGAGGCCTTTGCATGAAGCCGCAAGACGAACTGCTGCAGCGCTACCGGGAGGCCAACGCACACGACCCCGCGCGCCCCGACCCGGCCCTGCGCGAGAAGGTGCTGGCCGAGGCGCGCACCGCCGCGGCCCAAGCCCGCGAAACCCCTGGGAACACAAAGCCGCCGGCCGCCAACGATTCGGCCTGGCGCTGGCGCGCCTTCGGTGGCCTGGCGGTGCTGGGCCTGCGCAACGCTGGTGGTGCTGCAGTTCGATCGCGGCACACCCGAGGAACGGGAGATCGCCCTCGGCGAGGCCCAGGCGCCCTCCCGCGCAGCCGCACCGGCAGAGGCCCCGGCCGCCGCGCAGGAAGCCGCACCCGCAGCCGCGGTGCCGCCCGAACCCCGGCCCACCCCGCCGGCCGCACCGCGCCCCTTGCCCGAGCATCCGAAGCCGCGCGGTCCAGCACCCGCAGCCACCTTGCCGCCCCCCGCGCCGCCAGCTCCAGCGCCGGCAGAAGCACCTCCTGTCGCCCCCGGTGCGGCCAACAGGGCAGCGGAGGCCGAAGCCCCTGCCGCCGCATCGACCGACATGGCGACCACGCCCCGTGCCCGTGGTCTGGCACAAGAGCAGGCCCCCGCCGCCCTGTCGGCGCGGCGTGGCGCACCCGCACCCCAGGCCATCGCACCGCTCTCGCCCGCCGCGGCCCTGCTGGCCGCCGCCGCGCGTGGCGCGGTCGCCGATGTGCGCGACGCGCTGGCCCAGGGGGCGGACGTGAACGCCGCCGACGCGCGGGGCCGCACCGCGCTCATGCTGGCCGCGCAGCGCGGCGATGCCCCGCTGGTGCGCCTGCTGCTCGGCGCAGGCGCCGACCCCGAGCGCACCGACCGCGATGGCCTGCGCGCCATCGATCTCGCGCAACAGGCGGGACACGCCGAACAGCTGCCGTCGCTGCAGGAGCGCGGACCGCGCTGAGTCCCGTCGCTACCATGGCGGCATGAACACCCCAGCCTCTTCCTCCTCCGTGCATTTCGGCCACCAGGGCCGCGTCGTCCTCGTCACCGGCGGGGCCCAGGGCATCGGCGAAGCCTGTGCGCGCCGCTTCGCGCGCGAAGGCGCCAAGCTGGTGATCGCCGACGTGGCCGACGCGCGCGGCCGCGCCCTCGCGCGCGAACTCGGCGGCACCTACATGCATTGCGACGTGGGCGACAAGGCCGACGTGGACGCCATCGTCGCACTGGCGCTGGACAGCCACGGCCGCATCGACGTGCTGGTCAACAACGCCGGCATCTTCAAGGCGGCCCACTTTCTGGACGTGAGCGAAGAAGACTTCGACGAGGTGCTGCGCGTCAACCTCAAGGGCGCCTTCCTCATGGGCCAGGCGGTGGCGCGCACGATGGCGCAGCAGGCCGATGGCGGCAGCATCGTGAACATGAGCTCGGTCAATGGCGTGCTCGCCATCCCCAACATCGCCAGCTACAACGTGAGCAAGGGCGGCATCAACCAGCTCACCCGCGTGATGGCGCTGGCGCTTGCCGACCACGGCATCCGCGTCAACGCGGTGGCGCCCGGCACAATCGCCACCGAGCTCGCGGCCCAGGCCGTGCTCACCAGCGAAGAGGCGCGCCACAAGATCCTGAGCCGCACGCCGCTCAAGCGGCTCGGCGAACCCGACGAGATCGCCGACGTGGTGGCCTGGCTGGCCAGCGACGCGGCGAGCTACGTCACCGGCGAGATCGTCACCGTCGACGGCGGGCGCATGGCGCTGAACTACACCGTGCCGGTCTGAGCGCTGCCCTGCTTCACGCGGGCCGGGGCCGCGCCACCACGGCTTCGCGGATCGGCAGGTGGATCAGCGCCGCGCCCACGGCCAGCACGATGTCGATGTACCAGACCCAGTCGTAGCTGCCCGTGGCCTCGAACACCTGGCCACCCAGCCAGGCACCGAGAAAGCCCCCACCTGGTGCGCCAGCATCACGATGCCGAACAGCATCGGCCATGTTGCCGGTGCCGAAGAACTTGGCCACCAGGCCCACGGTGGGCGGCACCGTGGAGAGGAAGGTCAGGCCCATCACGGCGGCGAAGGTCAGCATCACGGCCTCGGTCTTGGGCGCCAGCAGGAACACCAGCACCGCCACCGCGCGCGAGGCGTACACCAGCGAGAGCAGCGACTTCATGCGCCAGCGGCCCACGGCCCAGCCCATGGCCAGGCTGCCGATGATGTTGAACAGACCGATCACGCCCAGCGCCCAGGCACCCACCGGCGCCGGCAGGCCGCACGCGGCCACCACGCCGGGCAGGTGCGTGGCGAGGAAGGCCACGTGAAAGCCGCACACGAAGAAGCCGGCCGAGAGCAGCAGGTAGCTCGGCGTGTTCAGCGCCTGGCGGATCGCCTGGCCGGTGGGCAAGGCCACCGGCGCGGGCGCCGCCCCGGCCTTCGCCGCCGGGCCCGGACCGCGCAACACCCAGGCCGCGGGCAGCGCCAGCAGCACGATCAGGCCCAGCGCCTGCAGCGCACCGACCCAGCCCAGGCCCAGCGTGAGCGCGGCGGCCAGGGGCGCCATGAGGAACTGGCCGAACGAGCCGCCCGCGTTCACGATGCCGGTGGCAATGCCCCGGCGTTCGGCCGGAATCAGGCGCGCGGTCGCCGCCATCAGCACCGAAGGCCCGGCCATGCCGGCGCCGCCGGCGGCGAGCACGCCGATGGCCAGGATCAGGCCCCAGGTGCTGGTCATCAGCGGCGTGAGGTAGGTGCCCAGCGCCACCAGCAGCACACCCGCGAGCAGCACGCGCCCGGCGCCGATGCGGTCGGCCACGGCGCCCGCGAAAGGCTGCGTGAGCCCCCACCAGAGCTGGCCGAAGGCGAACGCCAGGCTGATGCTGCCCACCCCCAGACCGGTGGCGGTGTTCAGCGGCGAGAGGAAAAAGCCCATGGTCTGGCGCGTGCCCATGGTCAGCGCGAAAGCCCCGGCCGCGGCCAGCAGCACCAGCCACCACACATAGGGCGCGCGCGCGGGGCGCGGCGGCGGTCAAGGTTTCAGTCTTCATGGGTGTCTTCCTCGTGAAACGCGGCCAGCCCCTGGTCCAGCAGCCCGTGCAGTGCCGCCACGGTGGCCAGGCCCAGCTTGTCGTTGAGTGAGAGTTGCGCGGCCTTCCAGCGCCGCTGCGCCTGGCGCCGCAGCTCCAGCCCGGCGTCGGTGATGTGCACGAGCCGGCTGCGCGCATCGACCCCTTCGCCCATCGCCAGCCAGCCCGCCGCGATCATGGGTTGCAGGTTGCGCGTGAGGGTGGAGGCGCCCATGTCCATGCGCCGGGCCAGCTCGCCGGGCGCCAGCGGACCGAGGCGGTCCACGTGCGTCAGCAGCGAGTACTGCGTGATCTTCAGCCCCGAGCCGGCCAGGTGCTGGTCGTAGTGCTGGGTCACGCGGCGCGTGAGCTGGCGCAGCTTGAAGTTGGTGCAACCCACCGGGGTCGGCGATGTCACCTGGGTGTCGGCATTCATGAGACGATTGTATCTACAATACTTGTACCTGCAAACAAAAAGGAATTCAACCATGACCGTCGAAGAAACCCAGGCCCAGTGGATCCAGCAATACGAGGCCGTCGTGGCCCGCATGAACGCCGGCGCGGGCGTGGGCCTGGCGGACCCCGCCGATCTCGCGGGCCTGACCGGCATGCAGCAGATGCAGGCCATGCTCGACGGCAAGCTGCCCTACCCGCACATCGCCGACACGCTGGACTTCTCGCTGGTGGAAATCGGTGAAGGCCGGGCCGTGTTCCAGGGCCAGCCCCAGCTCAAGCACTACAACCCGCTGGGCACGGTGCACGGCGGCTGGTACGCCACGCTGCTGGACTCCGCCGTGGGCTGCGCGGTGCACACCGTCATGCCGGTGGGCCGGGCCTACACGACGGCGGAACTCAGCGTGAACATCGTGCGCGCGGCCTCCTACAAGAGCGGCCCGCTGCGCGCCATCGGCACGGTGGTCCATGCCGGGCGGCAGCTGGCCACCGCCGAGGGCCGCATCGTGGGACCCGACGGCAAGCTGTACGCGCATGCCACAACGACCTGCCTGGTCTTTGAAGTGCCGTCAAAATAAGGCCCATGCGACTTCTACACACCATGCTGCGCGTGGGCAACCTCCAGCGCTCGATTCACTTCTACACCCAGGTGCTGGGCATGCAATTGCTGCGCACCTCCGAGAACCCCGAGTACAAGTACTCGCTGGCCTTCGTGGGCTACGAAGGCAACCCGGCCCAGGCCGAGATCGAACTCACCTACAACTGGGGCACCGAGAGCTACGAACTCGACACGGCCTACGGCCACATCGCCCTGGGCGTGCCCGACGCCTACGCGGCCTGCGAGAAGATCAAGGCGGCCGGCGGCAACGTGACGCGCGAGGCCGGCCCGGTCAAGGGCGGCACCACGGTGATCGCTTTCGTGACCGACCCCGACGGCTACAAGATCGAGCTGATCCAGCGCGCGGAGAAGGAAGCGGGCCAGGGCCTGCGTTGAACGCCTGCCGGGCGTGGACGAAAAAAGCCCGGCATGCCGGGCTTTTTTGTGGGCGCTCAGGCCAGCTCAACGCACGATCAGCACTTCCACACGGCGCGCTTCGGCGTTGTTGCCGGTGCCGGCGGTCTGCTCGGGCTTCTTCAGCTCCACCGCGCCTTCGGCCACGCCCGCGCCCACCAGGGCACTGCGCACGGCGATGGCGCGCTGCTTTGGCCAGCTCGGCGTTGAAAGCCGGGTCGCCGGTCAGGTCGTGAAAGCCCGACAGCACCAGCTTCTTGCCGGCCTTGGCCGCGGCGATCGCTTCGCCCAGCGCATCGAGCGCGCCGGCGGCCAGGTCGGCCTTGCCAGACGCGAAGTAGAACTTGACCACGCCGTTTTCCACCACCACGCTGGCGTCGTCGCCCACCGGAGTGACCGTGGTCACAGCCACAACGGCCGCGACCGGAACCACTGCCGCCGGGCCGGCACTGGGCGCGGACTGGCGCGACTTGTAAATGCCCATGCCCAAGGCAAGGCCTACCGCCAACAGGATCGCGCTGATCAGCACCACCGCCACAACGCGGTACTCGGGTTCGTCATCCTGAGAGGACATGGGGAAACACTCCGTGAAGAATAATGGGAAAGAACTCGACAAAGATTGTAAATGGCCGACCGTGACACCCCGAGGACGCGCGCGCTCCACGACCCTGCCCTGAGAAACGGCGCGCAGATGATGGCCCATACGCTGGCGCAATGGCGCGCGCAGGGGCCGCGTCCAGACCTCTGGGTGTTCGCCTACGCCTCGCTGGTCTGGCGCCCCGAGTTCGAGGCCGCCGAGCAGCGCCCGGCGCGCGTGCGCGGCTACCACCGCTGCCTGCAGATGTGGAGCCGCGTCAACCGGGGCACGTATGAATGCCCGGGCCTGGTGTTCGCGCTGATGCCCGGCGGCAGCTGCGCCGGCCTGGCGCTGCGCGTGCCGCACGAGCAGGTGGAAGCCCTCATGCCGGTGCTGTGGGCGCGCGAGATGCCCAACCCGGTCTACGACCCGAGGTGGCTACATTGCGACACGCCCCAGGGCCCGGTGCGCGCGCTGGCCTTCACGCTCTCGCGCCAGAGCCCCAGCTACACCGGCACGCTGAGCGACGAGCGCTACCGCGAGATCTTTGCCCGCTCCTGCGGGCGCTATGGCACCACGCTGGACTACGCGCGCCAGACCTTCGAGGGCCTGCTGCACCACGGCATCCACGACCGGGCACTGCAGAAGCTGCTGGCGCTCGCCGATTGACCCGACACAAGGCCCCGCCGGGGCCTCGCTCCTATACTGCCCGCATGAACATCGCCGACCTGCGCAAGAGCTACGAAAAGGCCGAACTCAGCGAGTCCGCCTCGCACGCCGACCCGCTGCAACAGTTCGACCAGTGGCTCAACGAAGCCATCCGTGGTGAGGTACCTGAACCCAACGCCATGACGCTGCGCACCGTGGGCTCGGACCTGCGCCCGAGCACGCGCATCGTGCTCATCAAGGGCTGCGACGAACGCGGCATCGTCTGGTACACCAACTACCAGAGCCGCAAGGGCCGCGAGCTCGCGGGCAACCCGTTCGCCGCGCTGCAGTTCCACTGGGTCGAGCTCGAGCGCGTGGTGCGCATCGAGGGCACGGTGGAAAAGGTGAGCGACGAAGAGAGCGACGCGTACTTCCACAGCCGCCCGCTGGACAGCCGCATCGGCGCCTGGGCCAGCCCGCAGAGCGAGGTGATCGAGAGCCGCACGGTGCTCGTGACCAACGCCGCGAAGTACGGCGCGCAGTTCCTGCTGAAACCGCCGCGCCCGCCGCACTGGGGCGGCTACCGACTCAAGCCCGACACCTGGCAGTTCTGGCAGGGCCGCAAGAGCCGCCTGCACGACCGGCTGCGCTACACCGCGCAGGCCGACGGCGGCTGGCTGCGCGAGCGGCTCGCCCCCTGAGGCCCGGCACGCTCAGCTTTTGGCGGGCGCGTCAGCGCCGAGCAGGTACTCGCGCACCAGTTCGCGGGCGCGGTGCAGGCGGCTCTTGACCGCGCCGGGCGGCTCGCTCAACCGTTGAGCCATCTCCGCGATGGTCAGTTCCTCGAAATCGCGCAGCAGCACCACCTCGAGGTAGTGGGCTGGCAGCGACTCCAGGGCATGGGCCAGGTCGATCCGCAGCGCACCATCCGGTCGGTCCAGCATCTGCGCTTCGGCGATGTCGTCGGTCAAGGGTTCATACCGGAACAGGCTGCGCGACAGTTTGCGGCACTCGCGCTGGATCACCGTGAACAGCCACGACGAGAACGCCGCGGCCGCCCGGAGACTTTGGACCTTTCGCGAGACCACCAGCAAGGATTCCTGGACCGCATCATCGACGTCGCTGGCGTGGCAGTGCTTGTGGGCATAGCGGCGCGCATCCGTCTGGCACAGGGCCAGCAGGCGGGCGATGGCGGCCGGGTCGCCGGTCTGTGCCACCAGGATGAGGTGGTCGCGGTCCGCCACGCTGTCCGCCATGCTCAGGCCCTCTTGTCGAGCTGGCGGCCCAACATCGCGCACATCGGGCAGAAGCCGACCAGGCCGCTCAGGGCCAGCACGGCGCCCATGACGCCGGCCCCCACGGCGACGTTCGAGACGCCCCAGTTGACCACCGCGAAAGCGATGGCAATGGCGCCCATGACCACCCGCACCACGCGCTCCCAGTTCGGGACATTCTTGACATAGATCACCATGCACTCCTTGTTGGCCGAGGAAGACCCTCAAACCCTAAGAGGCGGCAACGGAGGCAAACGGTTCGCGCCGGTGGCAAAAAAAACGCGCCATCGGGCCCCGGCTCCTTCAAGGCCGGACGCCCACCTCGATCGGCCCCGCGCGCTCGATGCGCTGGCCCGCCACCGCCCGCAGCGCGGCGGCGCTCACGAGTTGCGGCGCGATCTCCGCCAGAGGCACCTGCACGAAGGCGCGCTCGCCCATGCGGGGATGCGGCACGGTGAGCCGCGTTGAGTGAATGCGGGCCTCGCCGTACAGCAGCAGATCCAGGTCCAGCGTGCGCGGCGCGTTGCGGTAGGGCCGCTCGCGGCCTGCCGCCTGCTCGATGGCCTGCAGCGCGTCGAGCAAGGCGGGCGCGGTGAGCGTGGTGGCGACCTCGGCCACGGCGTTGAGGTAGTCCGGCCCGCTGGAATCCACCGGTGCCGTGCGGTACAGGCTGGAGGCGCGCTGCACCCGCACACCAGGAACGGCATCCAGGGCCGCAAGCGCCTCGCGCAAGGCCTTCCCGGCGTCCCCGAGGTTGGCGCCCAGGGCCACATGGGCCGTGACCTCGGCGCGCGGCGCGGCCATCACGGTGGTGTCAGCAGACCTCAGCCGCCGGCCTCGTCCGAGCCACCACCGCCACCTTCGACCGGTCCCGCGCCGTTGGGCTTGCGGCGGCGACGGCGGCGCTTCTTGGCCGGTGCCGAACCCTCGTCCAGCGGGGTGTCGTCCGACGGCGCATCCCCACCCTCGTCGCCTTCGACGGGGCGGAAACGCGGATCGACTTCGTTCGGTTCGGCAGCGGCCGCCGCCGGGTGGTCCGCGTCCGTGCGCTTGACGCGCCGGGCCTTGCTGGCGCCCGGCTTCGCCAGGTTCTCGCGGCGCTGCGCGTCCACCATGTCCTCGCGCATGGCGTCGCTCGCCGTGCTGAAGGTTTCCCACCAGTGCGCGAGTTCTTCCTCGACCTCACCGACCTGCCCGCGCAGGCGCAGGAAGTCGAAGCCAGCACGGAAACGCGGCTGCTCGACCAGGCTGAACGGGGAGGTGCCCACGCGCTTGTCGAAGCGCGGCTGCATCATCCAGATCTCGCGCATGTCCGCGCCGAGCTTGCCGCGGCCCGACACGTCGCCGATGCGGGCCTCGAAGGCGTCGTCCACCGCCGCCTGCAGGGCCGCGAAGGGCGCGGGCGGGCGCTGGTTCGGGCGCGGCGTGAGGTGCTGGTTCCAGGCCTTGCGCACGTCGGCCCAGAGCACGCAGGCCAACAGGAAGCTCGGCGCCACCGGCTTGCCTTCGCTCACGCGGCGGTCAGTGTCCTGCAGGGCCAGCTTCACGAAGTCGTCGTCGGCGCGCTGCACGACGATGTCGAGCAAGGGGTAGATGCCCGTGCCCAGGCCCACGGCCTTGAGCTGCTCGATGCTGGCCAGCGCGTGGCCGGTCTGCAGCAGCTTGAGCATTTCGTCGAACAGGCGGCTCTGAGGCACATCGGCCAGCAGCGTGTGCGACGAGGCCAGCGGCGCCAGCGTCTTGGCGTCGAAGGTGAAACCCAGGCCGCTGAGCTTGGCGGCGAAACGCACGGCGCGGATGATGCGCACCGGGTCTTCGCGGTAGCGCGTGGCGGCGTCGCCGATCATGCGCAGCGTGCGCTTCTTGGCGTCGCGGATGCCGTGGTGGAAGTCGACCACGGTCTGCGTCTCCGGGTCGTAGTACATCGCGTTGATGCTGAAGTCGCGCCGGGCCGCGTCCTGCTCGATCGGGCCCCAGACGTTGTCGCGCAGCACGCGCCCGCTGGCGTCCACCGCGTGCTTCATGCCCGCGAGTTCGCCCTTGCTGGTGCGTTCGTTGCCCGCCACCTGCTCGGCCGCGGCGTTGTCCATGTAGGCGCGGAAGGTCGAGACCTCGATGACCTCGTGCTCGCGCCCCCGGCCGTAGATCACGTGCACGATGCGGAAGCGCCGGCCGATGATGAAGGCGCGGCGGAACAGGCCCTTGACCTGCTCGGGCGTGGCGCTGGTGGCGACGTCGAAGTCCTTGGGCCGCAGGCCCAGCAGCAGGTCGCGCACCGCGCCGCCCACCAGGTAGGCCTCGAAACCGGCCTGCTTGAGGGTGTGCACCACGTCCAGCGCGCGCTGGTCCACCAGCGAACGGTCGATGCCGTGCACGCTGGCCGGCACGTCTTCGCGCTTGCCGAAGGGGTTGGCACGGCGGCCGGCAGGGGCGCTGGACTTGCCCAGCAGCCGATCGATGAATTTCTTGATCATTCGAATAGGTTCAGTGTGCGCCAGCCCCGCTCGAGGGCAATGGCGCGGAGCCGGGCATCCGGGTTGGTTGCGCACGGGCTCGTTGACTTTTTCCAGCAGCGGCAGGTCGTTGATGGAGTCGCTGTAGAAAGTGCTGTGCTGCACGCGCGACCAGTCCAGTCCCCGTGCGGCCAGCCATTGTTCCACACGGGCGATCTTGCCCTCGCGGAACGACGGCGTGCCCCGGATGGCCCCGGTGGGTTCGCCGCGCGCGTCGCGCTCGAGTTCGATCGCGATCAGTTCGTCCACCCCGAAGGCCCGGGCGATCGGGCGGGTGACGAATTCGTTGGTGGCGGTGACGATGACCACCGTGTCGCCGGCGGCCTGGTGGCGCCGCAGCAGCGCGCGCGCGGGCTCGTGCATGGCGGGCTCGATCACCTCGCGCATGAAGCGCTCGTGCGCCTTCTGCGACACCGCCATGCCGTGCTCGCGCACCGCCTCGATGGCGAAGCGCACGTAGTGGTGGATGTCGAGCGTGCCGGCCTTGTAGTCGGCGTAGAAGCCGGCGTTGGCCTGGGAGAAACCTTGGGCATCGCGCCAGCCAAGCGAGACGGTGAACTCGCCCCAGGCGTAATCGGAATCGAGCGGGATCAGGGTGTGATCCAGGTCGAAGAGAGCCAATCTCATTCGTTTTCCAGCATGGATTTGATCAGGGGAATGGTGATGGCGCGCTGCGTGCGCAGCGCATAGGCGTCGAGCTGGTCGAGCAGCATCATCAGGCTGGAGAGATCGCGCGAGAAGCGGCGCAGCATGAAGTCCATCACCTCGTCGCTCAGGAACACGCCGCGGTCGTCCGCCGCGCGGCGCAGCACGGCGCGGCGTTCGGTTTCGCTCAGCGCCTGCAGCTGGAACACGTGGCCCCAGCCCAGGCGGGTGCGCAGGTCCTCGCGCAGGCGCAGGTCGGCCGGCGGGCAGGTCGCCGCCGCCAGCACCCAGCGCGAGGCGCCGTGCGCCGGGCTCTGCGCGTTGACGAACCAGTTGAAGGCCGCGGCCTGCTGGGCCGCGG
Source organism: Hydrogenophaga sp. UC242_50 (assembly GCF_042697355.1). Taxonomy (NCBI): domain Bacteria; kingdom Pseudomonadati; phylum Pseudomonadota; class Betaproteobacteria; order Burkholderiales; family Comamonadaceae; genus Hydrogenophaga; species Hydrogenophaga sp. UC242_50. Next base: position 2,365,676 of record NZ_CP170553.1, on the reverse strand, counting down.
TGTAGAGGTGGCAATCGTCGAGCAGCACCGCGTCCCACTGGTCGTCGAACTCGGTCGGGTCCAGCACGGTGGCGTCCAGCCAGCCCACGCGGCCGCCTTGCTCGCGCAGCGCCTCGCGCACCGCGCGCAGCAGGTGCGTCTTGCCGCTGCCGCTCTCGCCCCACAGGAAGGTGGGCACCGGCGAGCGCAGGGGGTTGTTGGTCCACAGGCGCAGGTGCTCGATGGCGGCCTCGTTGCCGGCCCCCACGAAGTTGGTCAGGGTGGGCAGCGGCGCGAAGCCGATGTCCAGCGCCATCTGGCGCATGGGGGGTGTGGGTCCGGCGGTGCTCATGCCTCGGGGCTTTCCGGCACCGCCGCGCGCGGGCCTTCCAGGTACAGCGCGCTGGCCATGTAGCTGCGGCGCAGGCGGCGGATCGCCACCAGCAGCACCGCGCTGGCGGGCAGCGCGATCAGCACGCCCACGAAGCCGAACAGGTGGCGAAAGGCCAGCAGCGCGAAGATGACGGCGATCGGGTGCAGGCCGATGCGCTCGCCCAACAGGCGCGGCGTGAGGTAGAGGCTTTCCACCACCTGGCCTACGCCGTACACGGCGGCCACCAGGGCCACGCCCAGCACGGTCTGGAATTCGAGCAGCGCGGCCAGCAGGGCCAGCACCAGGCCCAGGCCGAAGCCCAGGTAGGGCACGAACACGGCCAGGCCGGTGAACACGCCGATGGGCAGCGCCAGGTCGAGGCCCACGAGCGCCAGTGCCACGGTGTAGAACACCGCCAGCACGCCCATCACCAGCAGTTGCCCGCGCAGGTACTGGCCCAGCACCGCATCGGTCTCGTCCAGGAAGCTCTGCACGCTGGCGCGCCAGCGCGGCGGGATCAGCGACTTGGTGCGCTCGACCAGGTTGTCCCAGTCCAGCAGCAGGTAGTAGGCCACGATGGGCATGAGAAACAGGTTGCCGAACACAGCGGCCAGCGCGCTGCCGCCGATGCGCAGGGACGCCAGCAGGCTCTCCAGGATCTCGCCTTCGTGACCGGACACCAGCTTGGTCAGCCAGCCGCGCACCAGGCTCACGTCCACCGACAGGCTCACGCCAAAGCGCCCGGCCAGCGGCGTGAGCCAGGCGTTGAGCCGGTTGAGCAGCTCGGGCACCTGCTCGCGCAGCAGCGGCACCTGCTTGGTGATGACGGGCACGATCAGCAGCAGCACCGCCAGCAGCACCAGCATCAGCAGGGTGATCGCCAGCCCCGCGCCCAGCCAGCGCGGCACGCCCTTGCCGTGCAGGCGCTCCACCAGCGGGTGCAGCGCATAGGCCAGCACCGCGGCCAGCAGAAAGGGCATCAGCACGGGGGCCAGCAGCGAAAGCAGCAGCCAGATGACGACCGCGATCGAGGCCCACAGCAGGGCTCGGATCTGGTTGGAGGTCAGGGGCATGGGGCGGGGGTTGGGCGGGGTGGGCAAGGGATGCGGGAGAGCAAACCCTTAAAATCAGGGGCAAATTCTATCGGGCCACCCCCCAGGGTACCCGAAAGTCCCCTCCCACCCGCGTCCAGCCCATCGACCCGCCCCGCCCTGCGCCGGGGCCGACCGCCCATGACCACCCCCTCCACCCCTCTTTCGTACAAAGACGCCGGCGTTGACATCGACGCGGGCGACGCCCTGGTCGAGCGCATCAAGCCGCTGGCCAAGAAGACCATGCGCGAAGGCGTGCTGGCCGGCATCGGCGGTTTCGGCGCCCTGTTCGAGGTGCCCAAGCGTTACAAGGAACCGGTGCTGGTCTCCGGCACCGACGGCGTGGGCACCAAGCTCAAGCTGGCGTTCGAATGGAACATGCACGACACCGTGGGCATCGACCTGGTCGGCATGAGCGTGAACGACGTGCTGGTGCAAGGCGCCGAACCCCTGTTTTTCCTGGACTACTTCGCCTGCGGCAAGCTCGACGTGGACACGGCCGCGGCCGTGGTCGGTGGCATCGCCAAGGGCTGCGAGCTCAGCGGCTGCGCGCTGATCGGCGGTGAAACCGCCGAAATGCCCGGCATGTACCCGGCCGGCGAGTACGACCTGGCCGGTTTCTGCGTGGGCGCGGTCGAAAAATCCAAGATCCTCACCGGCCAGAGCGTGCAAGCCGGCGACGTGGTGCTCGGCCTGGCCTCGCACGGCGTGCATTCCAACGGCTTCTCGCTGGTGCGCAAGTGCCTGGAGCGCGCGGGCGCGAACCTGCCCGCCACGCTGGACGGCCAGCCGTTCCGCGAAGCGATCATGAAGCCGACCCGGCTCTACGTGAAGAACGTGCTGGCCGCGCTGGCCGCGCACCCCATCAAGGCGCTGGCCCACATCACCGGCGGCGGCCTGCTGGAGAACATCCCCCGCGTGTTGCCCGAAGGCACGGCCGCCCACCTGGTAAAGGGCAGCTGGCCGCAGACCGAGCTGTTCGCCTGGCTGCAGAAGACCGCCGGCATCGACGACATCGAGATGAACCGCACCTTCAACAACGGCATCGGCATGGTGGTGGTGATCGCCGCCGACCAGGCCGCCGCCTGCGCCGCCACGCTGCGCGGCCTCGGTGAAACCGTGCACGAGATCGGCAAGATCGCGGCACGCGGCGAAGGCGCCGCCGTGGTCGTGGCCTGAGTCCCGCCTTCCAGAGACACCGAGGGTCCGGCTTCGCCGGCCCAAGGTGTCGCCCCCCTTCAGGGGGGAGCGGCGAAGCCGCGCAGGGGGTGCTCCGTTTCAGCGCTTGAGCTGCCCGAGCACGCGCTGCTTGATCTGATTGAAGGCCGTGCCCGTGCGCTCGCGCGGGCGTGGCAGGTCCACCTCGATCACGCTCTGCACCCGGCCCGGCCGGGGCTCCATCACCGCCACGCGGTCGCCCAGGAACACAGCCTCGTCCACGTCGTGCGTGACGATCACCACGGTGATGCGCCGCTCGCGCCAGATGCGCAGCAGTTCTTCCTGCATGTGAGCCCGGGTGATCGAATCGAGCGCACCGAAGGGCTCGTCCATCAGCAGGATGTCCGGCCGCGAGACCAGCGCGCGAGCGATGGCCGCGCGCTGCGCCATGCCGCCCGAGAGCTGGTGCGGCCAGGCTTGCGCGAACCCCGTGAGGCCCACGAGTTCGAGCTGTTCGCGGATGCGCGCCTCGCGCTCGCGCCGGCTCAGGTCCAGGCTGTCGAGCCCCAGGCCGATGTTGTCCGTGACGTTGAGCCAGGGAAACAGGCGGTGGTCCTGGAACACCAGGCTGCGCTCCACGCCCGGCCCGGCCACCGGTTCGCCATCGATCAGGATGTCGCCATCGAAGCGGTCGTCCAGCCCCGCGATCAGGCGCAGCAGCGTGGACTTGCCACAGCCCGAGGCACCGACGATGCCCAGGAACTCGCCGCGCGCGATCTCCAGGCCGATGCGCTGCAGCACCGGCAGGTCCTGCCCCTCGATCCGGTAGGTCTTGCCCACGTTGCGCAGGCTCAGGGCGGTGGGGGCGACCGCCTCCAGGGTGGGGGTGCTCATCAGCGGGTTCTCCAGGGAATGAGGCGCAGGAAAAGAAGCTGCGCGACGCGGCTCAGGCCGTAACCCACCAGGGCCATCACCAGCACACCGATCAGCACCAGGTCCATGCGGAACACGTCGCGCGCGGTGGCGAGGTAGGCGCCGATGCCCCGGCCGGTGCCGATCGCGTATTCGGAACCCACGGTGCCGATCCAGGCCGTCAGCAGCGCGAGCTCCACGCCGGTCAGCACCGAGGGCAGGATCGCGGGCAGCACCAGCCGGCGCAGCCGCAGCCAGGGCCCAAGCCGCACGATCGCGGCCACCTCGCGGTAGGCCGGCGCGATGCCGCGCACGCCCTGCTCGGTGTTGAGGAAGACCGGGAAGAAGGTGGAGATCGAGATGAACACGATCTTCACCAGATCGCCGTTGCCGAACCAGGCGGTGAGCAAGGGAATCCAGGCGAACAGCGCGACCTGGCGCAGGCCGTGCACGGTGGGCGCGACGGCCAGTTGCGCCGGTCGCGACAGACCGACGGCCACGCCCACGGCGATGCCCAGGCTGGCGCCGATGAGAAAGCCCAGTGCCACGCGCACCAGGCTGCTGGCGGCGGCCGACCAGATCTGGCGGCCCTGTTCGTCGAAAAACGGCGCGGCCAGCACCTCGTGCAGCGGCACCATCAGCGGGTGGGCAATGGCACCGGTGTCGACCAGCAGCAGCCAGGCCGCGCCGATGGCAAGCGGCAGCCAGGCGCCCGGGGGGATGCGGGTCTCAGCCATGGCCGGGCGCCCAGCGGCTCAGGCCGCGTTCGAGCCGGCGCAGCAGCAGGTCCAGCGCATAGCCCGCCACCCCCACGACCACGATGCCGACGATCACGATGTCGAGCTGGAACAGCTTGCGGCCCCAGACCATCATGTAGCCGATGCCTTCGGTGGCCGCGAGCATCTCCACCACGATGAGCGCGATGAAGGCATGGCTCAGGCCCAAGCGGAAACCGCTGAACACGGTGGGCAGGCAGGCCGGCAGCGTGAGGCGGGTCAGGCGCGTCCAGGGCCGCAGGCGCAGCACGCGCGCGGCTTCGAGGTAGGCCACCGGAATGTTCCGGATGCCGCGCGAGGTGTTGAGCACCACGGGCACCATCACGGCCTTGGCGATCACGATGACCTTGAGCGCCTCGTCGATGCCGAAGATCAGGATGAGGATGGGAATCCAGCCCAGCGTGGGCACGGCGAACAGCGCGCGCAGCGTGGGCTCCAGGTGGCTGCGCGCGCGCGCCGACACGCCCAGCCAGATGCCCAGCGCCAGCCCCAGCGGCCCGCCGAGGGCCAGGCCCGAGCCGATGCGCTGCAGGCTGATGAGGAAGCCGTCGAGCAGTTCACCGCCGCGCGCCAGTTCCAGGAAGGTGTCCCAGACCAGCGCGGGCGCCGGCAGGATCTGTGGCGGCACCCAGCCCCGCACCGCCGCCCACTGCCAGAGCGCGACGATGGCGGCCGGCAGGGCCAGCGCCAGCAGCAGGCGCCGCAGCGGGGCCGGCAACGCGGTGCGCCAGGGCCAAGCCGCGGTGCGCGGCAGCGGCGAGGCGCCGACCCCGTCGGCCAGGTGTTCGAGGGCCGCCATGGATCGGCCTCAGCGGCGCGCCACGAGGGCAGCGCGGTTCGTCCAGTAGGTCTGCAGGCCCTGGGCGCGCAGCGCGTTCTCCACGTACTGCGGTGCGGCCCACTTCGCCACGTCGATGTCGTTGCGGATCAGCTTGTTGTCCTTGGTGAAGTCGATCGCGTCGTCGTACTGGCTGAGCAGGAAGGCGTCCACGCGCGGGTTGAAGGCTTCCTTGAGCGAGACGCCGTCGTAGTCGTCCTTGAAGGCCTGGTAGGGCATGCCCGAGAGCGTCCAGATGCGGTAGGCCTCGTCGCGGTTGGCCTCCTGGCCCAGCCAGTGGGCGGCTTTCACCAGGCCGTTGGCGATGCGCTGCGTGGCGTCGGGGTACTGCTTCTCGAAGGTCTCGCTCACCAGGATGCCGCCGAAGCCCGAGGCTTTCGCGCCCTGGTCCTTGGACGAATAGAACACCTTGCCCACGCCCTTGTCGCGCAGGGTCAGCAGGCTGCTGGAGCCCACCGCCGCGTCCACGCTGCCGGCGCTCAGGGCCGCGAGCTGGTCGGCGGTCTTGAGGTCGACCAGCTGGATGTCGCGCAGCGTCAGGCCGTTGTCCTGCAGGGCCTTGAGCAGCGCCCAGTGCAGCACCGTGCCCTTGGCCACCGCCACCTTGCGGCCCTTGAGGTCCTTGAACGAGTTGACCTCCAGGTCCTTGCGGGCCAGCCCGAAGACGGTGGTGTAGCCGTAGGACGCGAGGATGCGCGTGGGCAGGCCGCCGGCCTTGCCGATGATGTTGGGCAGCGAGCCGTACTGCGCGACGTCGAGCCGGTTGTTGGCGATGGCCTCGTTGATCGCAGGACCGGTGCCGGTGAAATACTCGAAGCTGAGCTTCACGGGCGTGCCCTTGAACTCGTCGGCGATGAAGCCCTTGCCCTGCGCGATGGCGAGCAAGGCCACGCCGTGGGGCTGGCCGAAGCCCTGGCCGAAACCGCCGAAGCGGATGGTCTCGGGCTGGGCCTGCGCGTGGGCGCCGAAAGCGGCGGTGGCGGCGAGCGCGAAGGCCGCCAGGTGTTTCCAGAAAGTCATGGTGGGTTCTCGTGGGATAGGGAAGATTCAGTGCGCGCGCCGCAGCAGTTCAAAACTCGCATCGAGCGCGGCGGTGGGCTGGCGGTCCTTGCCCCAGCCGACGGCGCGGCGGTAGCTGCCGATCCATTGCCGCACCTCGGTGCCCTCCTCGGCCACGGTGACGGCGTGGTCCGCCACCGGCGCGACGTACAGCGCATCGGTCGGGCAGTACAGCTCGCACATGAAGCAGGTCTGGCAGTCCGACTGGCGCGCGATGCGCGGGATGCCGCCGGGCACCGCCTCGAACACCTGCGTGGGGCAGGCGCTCACACAGATGTTGCAGCCGGTGCAGCGTTCGGGGCTGACGATTTCGATCATGCGGCGAGCCTTTCAAGGTCCAGATTGACCGGTTGGCGAACGGTTTGCGGGCGCACCCAGACCTCGTCCAGGCCGCCGCTGACGAGACGGTGCCGCTGGCCCAGGTCCAGGCCGGCGTGGTCCTGCCGGCGGGCCATGCCGCGCGTCTCGGTGCGCTGCAGGGCGCTGCGGTACATCCAGCGCGAGGTGCGCAGCATTGCGCACGGCCTCGCGTGCGCGCACCGCCTGCTGCAGGCTCGGCGCGCTGGCGTGGCGCACGCGCGCCCACTGGGCGTCGAGCCGCTGCAGCGAGTCTTCCAGCAGGTCGGCGCGGCGCGTCCAGTTGCGTTCGTAGGGGAACACCTCGGCCTGCACCGCGCGCACCAGTTCTTCCGGGTCCCAGGCCGGGGCCCCGCCTTCCTGGATACCGGCGGTGCCCGCACGGTGCAGGCGGCGCCTGGCCAGGCTGCGCGCGCCATGGCTGAAATCGGCCGCGCCCGCGCCGGCCCAGAAACCGGACGACATGGCCCAGGCCGCGTTGTGGCTGCCGCCGCCGGTGAAGGCGCCGCAGATCAGCTCGCGAGTGGCGGCGTCGCCGGCCGCGTACAGGCCGGGCACCGAGGTCGCGCAGTCGTCGCCGATCACGTGCAGGCCGCCGGTGCCGCGCACCGTGCCTTCCAGCCGCAGGGCCACCGGAAAGTGGTCCTTGAACGGGTCGATGCCCTGGCGGTCGAAGGACACGAAGAAATTGGGCTGCGCGTGGCGCATCCAGGCGCGGATCTCGGCGTCGGCCCGGTCCAGACAGGCGAACACCGGCTGCGTCTGCAGCGTGCGCGCGATCACGCTGCGGCCGCGCGACGAGCCCGCGCCCTCGATGCGCAGCGCCGTCGCGGTCGTAAAAGGTGGCCCAGTTGTAGAACAGGGACTTGGTGACGGAGGAGAACGAAGGCCCCAGACCGTAGGCGTTGGAGAACTCCATGCCCGAGAGCTCGGCGCCGACTTCGGCGCCCATCAGGTAACCGTCGCCGGTGAGCACGTTGCAGCCCAGCGCCCGGCTCAGGAAGGCGCAGCCGCCGGTGGTGATCACCACCGCGCCGGCCCGCGCCACCCAGGTCTCACCCGTGGTGCGCGTGAGGCCGGTGGCGCCGGCCACATCGCCGTTCTCGTCGGTCAGCAGCTCCAGCGCCGGGCTGTGGTCGAGGACGCGGGCACCCGACTCCTTCACCTTCTTGCGCATCAGGCGCATGTACTCCGGCCCCTGCAGCGAGGTGCGCTGCAGCTGGCCTTCGGTGTCGATCGGGAAGGGGTAGCCCCATTCCGTGAGCGTCTCGGTGTTGAGCCAGGTTTGTTCGAGCACACGGTCCATCCAGGCGTGCTCGGCCAGTTCACCGCCCATGGCGTAGCGGCTGGCCTTGGCCTTCTCGCGCGCGGCCGCGTCGCGCGGCACGTGCCACAGGCCGGTGCCCGAGGGCGCGGTGGCGCCGGAGGTGCCGCAGAAGCCCTTCTCCACCAGGGTCACGCTGGCGCCGCGCGCGGGCGGCCGCGATGGCCGCCCAGGCGCCCGCCGGCCCGCCCCCGATCACCAGGACATCGGTCTCGATCTGCTGCTGCCCGGCGGCATCGCTCAACAGCGGGGGAAGAAAGGCCACGTTGCGCCATCGTCTGCTCTCCAACAAATGTGTTCAGAGGAGGCAGTCTAGGAACGGGTCAGCGCATCAACAACGATCGATTCCGAGTTTCCATATGCGAAAAAAAGCAGCCGCGCCGCGGCCGCCGCTCAGATCAGCGCTTCGGACGGCAGCACGTGCACGCCCGGCGCCGCCGCCAGCGCGGCCTGCAGCAGGTGGTGCGCGATGCGCTCGGCCGGCACCACGCGGTAGCGCCGCGGCAGCAGGGGCTGCACGCCACGCGAGACCAGCACCGCCAGCCGCTCCAGAGGCCGGCTCTGCGCCCGCTGGCCGTCGATCAGACCCGGGCGCACCAGCGTGAGCGAGGGGTAGCCCACGGCCTGCAGGTCGCGCTCGACCTCGCCCTTGGTGCGCGAATAGAACACGCGCGAACGCGCATCGGCCCCCAGCGCGGAGTTCAGGGCGAAGGCCCGCGCGCCATGGCGGCGCGCGAGGTAGGCCACCTCCAGCGGGTGGTCGTGGTCCACCTTGTAGAAAGCGGCCTGCGAGCCCGCCGCGCGGATGGTGGTGCCCAGGGTGCAGATCACCGCATCCACCCGCCACCACTCGGCGTCTTCGGGCAGGCGCTCGAAGTCCACCACGGGGTTGAGCAGTTTGGGGTGTGGGGCCAGCGGCTGGCGGGTCGGCGCGACCACGCGTTCCACGGCGGGGTCGGCCAGGGCCTGTCGCAGCACATGGCTGCCCACCAGACCGGTGGCGCCCACCAGCATCAGTTGTTTCATACCGTCGTTTTTCTTGTCGCCGGATCGGCGGGGGTTGGCGCGCATGGTCCCTGCGCGGCCCGCTCGCGTCAAACGGAATTACATGGCGACACATCCCCGCCCCCGCGGGCGGGCGGCGGCTCAGTTGAGCGCGCGGCGCAGTTCCTGCAGGCGCTGGGCGATGGCGTCGCGGTCCAGCGTGTCGTCGGCGTGTTCCACGTAGGTTTCCAGGTCGCCCACGGCCAGGCGCACGTCGCCCATCTCGGCCCAGGCCAGGCCCCGGTCGCGGTACTCGATCCAGGCGTCGGGCAACAGGATGAGCAGGCGGTCCAGCACGGCGATCAGGCGCAGCCAGTCTTCCTGCGTGCGGTGGATTTCCTTGAGGTTGCGCAGCAGGCGCGCCAGGATCTCGCGCGGCGTGGCGGCCTGCAGGTACAGGCCCACCGGCACGTCGAAGTCGTCCACCAGGCCGTTGCGGCGCTTGTAGGGCTCCAGCCGTTCCGAGAGGTCCTCGCGGCTGAGCGACTGGCCGGTGAAGGGGTCGATCACCACCTGGCCATTGGGCAGGTTGACCTTGACCATGAAGTGGCCGGGAAAGTTGACGCCACGCGCCTTCAGGCCCAGGCCCTGGGCCAGCTCCAGCCAGAGCACGGCCAGCGTGATGGGAATGCCCCGGCGCGTGCGCAGCACGGCGTTGAGAAAGCTGTTGTCGGGGTCGTAGTAGTTGTTGACGTTACCGCCGAACCCCATGTCGCGGAAGAAGAACTGGTTGAGCGTGCGCAGCCGCTGCAGCGGCCCGGCGTCGGCGGCGCAGCGCCGGCGCACGCGCGCGAGCATCTGATCCACATCGCCCAGCACCTGCTGCACGTCGAGGTCGGGGTATTCGTCCTGGGCCACGGCCGTGGCCGCCTCGAACAGGGGCAAAGCCTCGTCGTCGCCCACCAGGGCGGCAAAGTAGCCCAGGGGGGTCGGCGCGGGGTATTCGTACGCGGTCGGCATGGTGGGGAATCCGGTTTCCGCAGATTACGTCATTTTCTGACGAACTGCCTCAGGTTCAACCCCGCCAGCAGCAGCGTGAGGAAATAGACCAACATCCCCGCCCAGCACGCACAGCGTGAGCAGGCCCACGCGCTGCAGGGCCTGGCCTTCGAAGCCCAGCCAGTTGAAGCGCGCCGCCACCCACATCAGGAACACCGCCAGCAAGGCGCTGGCCGCCAGCACCTGCATGCCGAAGCGGGCCCAGCCCGGTGACGGTTTGTAAGCGCCCCGGCGGATCAGCCCCACCAGCAGGAACAGGGCATTGACCATGGCGCCGATGCCGATCGCCAGCGCCAGCCCGGCGTGGGCCAGCCGGGGCACCAGCAGGACGTTGAGCACCTGGGTGAGCACCAGCACGCCAATGGCGATCTTCACCGGCGTGCGGATGTCCTGCCGCGCGTAGAAGCCCGGCGCCAGCACCTTGATCGCGACCAGGCCGATCAGGCCGGCGCCGTAGCCCATCAGGGCGGTGGCGGTGCGCTGCACGTCGGCACCGGTGAACGCCCCGTAGTGGTACAGCACGGCCACCAGGGGGTGGGCGAAGGTGAGCAGCGCCACCGCGCAGGGCACGGCCAGCAGCACCACCAGGCGCAGGCCCCAGTCGAGCAGGCCGCTGTAGCGGTCCGCGTCGTCGGACGCCTTGGCCGCCGCCAGCTGCGGCAGCAGCACCACGCCCAGCGCCACGCCCAGCATGGCGGTGGGGAATTCCATCAGGCGGTCGGCGTAGGTCAGCCAGCTCACGCTGCCGGCGCCCAGGTGCGAGGCGATCTGGGTGTTGATCAGCAGGGAGATCTGCGCCACGCTCACGCCCAGCAGCGCCGGCAGCATGAGGGTGGTCACCCGGCGGGTGCCGGGGTGGTGCCAGGCGGTTTTCAGCGCCGACCAGCGCAGGCTCACGCGCGGCAGCAGGCCCAGCCGGCGCAACGCCGGGATCTGCGCGCCCAGCTGCAGGGTGCCGCCCAGCAGCACGCCCCCGGCCATGGCGTAGATGGGCTCGATGCCCAGCGAAGCGAACCAGGGCGCGCCCCAGCCGGCGGCGGCGATCATGGCCACGTTGAGCAGCACCGGCGTGGCCGCCGGCACCGCGAAACGTTTCCAGGTGTTCAGAATGCCGGCCGACAGCGCCACGAAGGACATGAAGGCGATGTAGGGGAACATCCAGCGCGTCATGAACACGGCGGCGTCGAAGCCGGGGTCGTCCAGGCCGCTGGCCATGGCCCAGACCAGCACCGGCGCGCCCACCACGCCCAGCACGCAAGTGGCGGTGAGCGCCCAGGCCAGCACGGTGGCGATCTGGTTCACCAGCACCCGGGTGGCGTCGTCGCCCTCTTTTTCCCGCACGCCGGCCAGCACCGGCACGAACGCCTGGCTGAACGCGCCCTCGGCGAACAGCCGGCGCAGCAGGTTGGGGATGCGGAAAGCGACGTTGAAGGCGTCGGTCAGCGCGCTGGCGCCGAAGGTCGCCGCCATCAGCAGTTCGCGCACCAGGCCGGTGATGCGGGACGCCAGCGTGAGCAGCGAAACGAGGGAGGCGGACTTGAAAAGGGTCACGCGGCGAGTGTAACGACCGGGATCGCCCCCTCCCCCCGCCCGGCCGGCCACCCTTGCCAGCCCGGCAGGCCGTGCTAAAATCGCGGGCTTTGCTGGCATCATCCCCAAACACCGAAGGAACTCACCATGGCAACCAAGCCGAAGAAAAAGAACCCCCGCCTGGCGTCTGGCCGCAAACGCGTGCGCCAGGACGTCAAGATCAATGCAGCCAACACCTCGCTGCGCTCCAAATACCGCACCGCCGTCAAGAACGTTGAAAAAGCCGTTCTGACCGGTGACAAAGCCAAGGCGACCGAACTGTTCGCCAAGATGCAGAAAGTCGTCGACATCGTCGCCGACAAGGGCATCTTCCACAAGAACAAGGCCGCGCGCGACAAGAGCCGCCTGTCGGCCAAAGTCAAGGGTCTCGCAGCAGCCGCTGCCTGAACCCGCCCCGGTCTGGCCCCGCCAGACCACCAGCCCGGGCCCCCAAGGCCTGCCGTTTGAAACGGGTGCGCTGCCAGCAAAAGCAAAAAAGCCGTCGCAAGACGGCTTTTTTGTTGCCCGCGCCAAAAGCGGGGGGATCAGGTCTTGGACGGGGGATCGGGGAGGAGGCAGGCCTCGACCACCTGCAGGCCGTTGTCGCGCGCGAAGTTCATGCAGAAGTCCCAGGCCATGGGCTCGGCCTCGCGCAGGTCCGCATGCACCACCACGCACTTGATGCCGTTGATGTTGTTGGGCACGCACCAGGGGGAGTAGCTCAGGTGGCTGCCGGGGGTGGCGCCCCCGGGGCGGAACGAGCTCATCACCCCGGCCAGGCGCTCGGCCCAGTCACTGGGTCGGAACGTGCGGCCGTCCTTCGTGACACCCTGGATGAAAACTTGTTTGGCTGTCGGTGAAACCATCGGGGGGAGAGGCCTTCGGATGGAGGGCTCGACTGGAAGAATGCCGCCGCCGGACCGAGGATCGCTCGCCGGGGCAGGAGGCAGGTATTCTATCTTATATAAGACTTGGAACGAGGGATAACCCGGACCCGCTAGCGTACACCGGGCGCATTTCAGCGATGCCCAACAAGCAATGATGATGCCCGCCCGCTGCCCCTAAAATCGCGCTTCAACGGCTCAACCTTCGTTGAGCCGCTTTCTTTTTGGCCCTTCCCACCGGAGTCCCTGCATGAACGCCGCCCTCAAGCCCGTCGCCTCGCCCCACGTGATGAACACCTACGGCCGCCTGCCGATCGCGATGTCACACGGCCGAGGCGTGCGCCTGTGGGACACCAACGGCAAGGAGTACCTGGACGCGCTGGGCGGCATCGCCGTCAACACCCTGGGCCACGGCCACCCCAAACTGGTGCCCGCTCTGCAGGACCAGATCGCCAAGCTGATCCACTCCAGCAACTACTACCACGTGCCTGACCAGGAACACCTCGCGCAGATGCTGGTGGAGCGCTCGGGCATGACCAACGTGTTCTTCTGCAGCACCGGCCTGGAAGCCAACGAGGCCGCGCTCAAGCTGGCGCGCAAGTACGGCCACGACAAGGGCATCGAGCGCCCCGAGATCGTGGTCTACGAGAAAGCCTTCCACGGCCGTTCCATCGCCACCCTCTCGGCCACCGGCAACCCCAAGGTGCAGGCCGGCTTCGGCCCGCTGGTCGAAGGCTTCATCCGCGTGCCGCTCAACGACATCGAGTCGCTGAAGAAGGCCACCGCCGGCAACCCCAACGTGGTCGCCGTGTTCTTCGAGACCATCCAGGGCGAAGGCGGCGTGAACCCGATGCGCTCGCAGTACCTGAAGGACGTGCGCGCCCTGTGCGACGCCAACGACTGGCTGCTGATGATCGACGAAGTGCAGTGCGGCATGGGCCGCACCGGCAAGTGGTTCGCCCACCAGTGGGCCGGCATCGTGCCCGACGTGATGCCGCTGGCCAAGGGCCTGGGCTCGGGCGTGCCGATCGGCGCGGTCGTGGCCGGCCCCAAGGCCGCCAACATCTTCCAGCCCGGCAACCACGGCACCACCTTCGGTGGCAACCCGCCTGGCCATGCGCGCCGGGGTCGAGACCATCCGCATCATGGAAGAGGAAGGCCTGCTGGAGAACGCCGCCCGCGTGGGCCAGCACCTGCGCACCGTGCTGGAAAAGGACCTGATCGGCAAGGCCGGCGTGAAGGAGATCCGCGGCCAGGGCCTGATGATCGGCATCGAGCTCACCAAGCCCTGCGGCGTGATCACCCAGCGCGCCGCCGACGCCGGCCTGCTGCTCTCGGTCACGGCCGACAGCGTGATCCGCATGGTGCCCCCGCTGATCATGACCACGGCCGAGGCCGACGAGGTGGCCGCCATCCTGCTGCCGCTGATCCACGCCTTCCTGGCCGAATGAGCGCCGCCCCCGCCATGACGATCCCGCACTACCTGCAGTTCAAGGACCTCGACGCCGCCACCTACGCCTACCTGTTCGAGCGCGCGGCCTTCATCAAGCGCAAGTTCAAGGCGGTCGAGAAGTACCAGCCCTTCGCCGACCCCGACCGCACCCTGGCCATGATCTTCGAGAAGGCCAGCACGCGCACCCGCGTGAGCTTCGAGGCCGGCATGTACCAGATGGGCGGCTCGGTGGTGCACCTGACCACCGGCGACAGCCAGCTCGGCCGCGCCGAGCCCATCGAGGACAGCGCGCGCGTGATCAGCCGCATGGTCGACATCGTGATGATCCGCACCTTCGAGCAGAGCAAGATCGAAGCCTTCGCGGCGCACTCGCGCGTGCCGGTCATCAACGGCCTGACCAACGAGTTCCACCCCTGCCAGATCCTGGCCGACATCTTCACGTTCATCGAGCGGCGCGGCTCCATCCAGGGCAAGGTCGTGGCCTGGGTCGGTGACGGCAACAACATCGCCAACACCTGGCTGCAGGCCGCCGAATTGCTGGGCTTCACGGTGCACGTGAGCACCCCCAGCGGCTACGAGGTGGACCCGGTGCTCGCCGGCATCCGCAACCCGGACTGCTACAAGGTTTTCAAGGACCCGCTCGAAGCCTGCGCGGGCGCCCACCTCGTCACCACCGACGTGTGGACCAGCATGGGCTTCGAGGCCGAAAACGAGGTGCGGCGCGCCGCCTTCAAGCGCTGGTGCGTGGACGAAGCCATGATGCGCACCGCCCAGCCCGACGCCCTCTTCATGCACTGCCTGCCCGCGCACCGGGGCGAAGAGGTCAGCGCCGAGGTGATCGACGGCCCGCAGTCCGTCGTCTGGGACGAGGCCGAGAACCGCATGCACGTCCAGAAGGCCCTGATGGAGTACCTGCTGCTCGGCCGCCTGGCCTGATGCAAGCCCTGCTCGACGCCATCGCGCGCCTCGAACCCGCCGCCGAGGCGCGGCGGGTCTTCCACGGCCGGGGCGGCCTGCACCCGGGCTGCGAGCAGTGGGCGCTGGACGCCTTTCCCCCGGTCTGGGTGCTGACCAGCTTCCAACCCGTGAACGAGGCCACGCTGGCCGTGTTGCACACCGCGCTGACCGAACGTTGGACCCAGGTGGCGCCCGGCGAACCGCTGAACTGGGTCTTCCAGTGCCGGCACGACAGCCAGACCGAAACCCGCCTGATGGCCGGCGCCGTGCCCGAACCCCACGTGGTGAGCGAGCGCGGCGCGCGCTTCCTGGTGCACGTGCTCAAGGGCCAGAACCACGGCCTGTTCCTGGACATGGCCGAAGGCCGCCAATGGGTGCGCGAGCATGCCGACAAACAAAAGGTGCTGAACCTGTTCGCCTACACCTGCGCCTTCTCGGTGGTGGCGCTGCAGGGCGGCGCGAAACAGGTGGTCAACGTGGACATGAGCGGCGGCGCCATCGCCATCGGCCAGCAGAACCACCCGCTCAACGGCCTCGCGGGCGGCGCCAGCTTCCTCGCGCACGACATCTTCAAGACCTGGGGCAAGATCACCCGCGGCGGCCCCTACGGCCTGGTCATCGTCGACCCGCCGAGCTTCCAGAAGGGCAGCTTCGTCGCCACCAAGGACTACCAGCGCCTGATGCGCCGCCTGCCCGACCTGCTGCTGCCCGGCGGCCGGGTGCTGCTCTGCCTCAACGCGCCCGAGCTCGACACCGCCTTCCTGCGGCAGCAGATGCAGGAAGCCGCGCCCGAGCTGGTGTTCGAACAGCGCCTGCCCAACCCCGAGGCCTTTGCCGACGCCTCGCCCGAGCGCGCGCTCAAGGTGCTGGTCTACCGCGCGCCGGCGCTCGCGCCTCGGGTTCCATGAGCGCCTGCACCAGTTGCGGCGCCTGCTGCGCCTGTTTCCGGGTCGATTTCTCCGTTCACGAGCTGGACGAGATGGGCGGCTGCGTGCCTGGCGGGCTGGCGGTCGAGGTCACCGAGCACACCGCCCGCCTGCGCGGCACCGACCATTCGCCGCCCCGCTGCGCCGCCCTCACCGGCAAGGTGGGCCAGAAGGCGGTCTGCGGCATCTACGAATGGCGGCCTTCGCCTTGCCGCGAGTTCGAGGAAGGCAGCGACGCCTGCGCGCGCGCCCGCCAGCGCCACGGCCTGCCGGCGCTTATTTGATTCAAGCCTCAACTATTTTCCGGGTCTGTTGGCAATAACCGACACCACGGAATTTTTCAGGGTGCTACCTTCCATGCACCATGAAACAGCTCTGGGACATCTCTCCGCCGGTGCACGCCGGCGCCCCGGTTTTTCCGGGTGACACCGCCTACACCCAGGAGTGGGCCGCCACCATCGGCCCGGGCTGCCCGGTCAACGTCAGCGCCATCACGCTCTCGCCCCACGTGGGCGCGCACGCCGACGCGCCGCTGCACTACGACGCCGACGGCGCCGCCATCGGCCATGTGCCGCTCGACGCCTTCCTCGGCCCTTGCCGCGTGATCCATGCCATCGGCTGCGGCCCGCTGGTCAGGCCCGAACACATCGCGCACGCGCTCACCGACCTTCCCCAGCGCGTGCTCGTGCGCGTGTACGAACACCAGCCGCAGGACCGCTTCGACGACGCCCTGCCCGCCTTCGCGCCCGACACCGTGGAACAACTCGCCGACCTCGGCGTGCTGCTCATCGGCATCGACAGCGCCAGCATCGACCCCGCCAGCAGCAAGACGCTCGACAGCCACCAGACCATCCGCCGGCGCGGCCTGCGCGTGCTGGAAAACCTGCTGCTCGACGGCGTGCCCGAAGGCGACTACGAACTCATCGCCCTGCCCCTCAAACTCACCACCGCCGACGCCAGCCCCGTGCGCGCCGTGCTGCGCCAACTGCCATGAACAACGCCCCCACCCTCGCCGACTGCCGCGCGCTCGACGCGCAAGACCCGCTGCGCGCCCTGCGCGACCTCTTCTTCATTCCCGAGGGCACCATCTACCTCGACGGCAACTCGCTCGGCGTGATGCCGCGCAGCGCCCCCGCGCGCGTGGCCGAGGTGGTGACGCAGGAATGGGGCACCGACCTCATCCAGAGCTGGAACAAGCACGGCTGGTTCGCCCAGCCGAAGAAGGTGGGCGACAAGATCGCGCGCCTCATCGGCGCCGAGCCCGGCACCGTGGTCGCCACCGACAGCACCTCGGTCAACCTCTTCAAGGTGCTCTCGGCCGCGATGGACCTCGCCAGCGTCGACCACCCCAAGCGCCGGCGCATCGTGAGCGAGCGCAGCAACTTCCCCACCGACCTCTACATCGCCGAAGCCCTGTGCCAGCAGCACGGTTTCGAGCTGATGCTGGTGGAGCCCGAAGAAATCCCCGCCGCCCTCACGCCCGAGGTGGCCGTGCTCATGCTCACCCACGTGAACTACCGCACCGGCGCCATGCACGACATGCCCGCCATCACCGCCGCCGCGCACGCCACCGGCGCGCTCATGCTGTGGGACCTCGCGCACAGCGCGGGCGCCGTGCCAGTGGACCTGACCGGCGCGGGCGCCGACTACGCCGTGGGTTGCGGCTACAAGTACCTCAACGGCGGCCCGGGCGCGCCGGCCTTCGTGTGGGTCAACCCGCGCCACGCCGACCGCTTCTGGCAGCCCCTGGCCGGCTGGTGGGGCCACGCCACGCCCTTCGAGTTCACGCCCGACTACCGGCCCGCGCCCGGCATCACGCGCTACCAGTGCGGCACCCAGCCCATGATCAGCCTGGCCGCGCTCGAATGCGGCGTGGACACCCTGCTCGCCGCCGAAGCCCATGGCGGCATGGCCGCGCTGCGCACCAAGTCGCTCGCGCTCACCGACCTCTTCATCGAACTCGTGGACGAACGCTGCCAGGGCCACGGCATCGGCCTGGCGACGCCGCTCGACCCGGCCGAGCGCGGCTCGCAGGTCTGCCTCACGAAGGACGAAGGCGCCTACGCCATCGTGCAGGCCCTCATCGCGCGCGGCGTGGTGGGCGACTTCCGCGCGGGCGATGGCCAGCGCCACAAAGACATCCTGCGCTTCGGCTTCACGCCCCTCTACATCGGCTTCGAAGACGTGTGGAACGCCGCCGACGAGCTGCGCCAGGTGCTGGAGACCGGCGAGTGGCGGCGCGCCGAATTCAACACCAAACACGCGGTGACCTGAGCATGTGCCCGCACCACACCGATCCGGCCTCGAAGCCCGAAGACATCGTGCACGAGGAAGGCGCGCAACTCGACTTCAGCCGCGACATGAGCTACGGCGACTACCTGCAGCTCGACGCCATCCTCAACGCGCAGAAACCGCTCTCGCCCGCGCACGACGAAATGCTCTTCATCGTGCAGCACCAGACCAGCGAACTCTGGATGAAGCTCATGCTGCACGAGCTGCGCGCCGCCATTCACAGCATCGCGAAAGACGAGCTGCAACCTGCTTTCAAGATGCTCGCGCGCACCTCGAAGATCATGGAACAGCTGGTGCACGCCTGGGACGTGCTCGCCACCATGACCCCGCCCGAATACAGCGCGCTGCGGCCCTACCTCGCGCAGTCCAGCGGCTTCCAGAGCCACCAGTACCGCTGCATCGAATTCGCCATGGGCAACAAGAACGCGGCCATGCTCAAGCCGCACGCCCACAGCCCCGAGCGCATGGCCGTCGTGCAGGCCGCCTACGAAGCGCCATCGCTCTACGACGAAGCCCTGCGCCTGCTCGCGCGGCGCGGCCTGGCCGTGCCCGCCAGCCACACGCAGCGCGACTGGACCCAGCCCTACGAAGCCAGCGACGCCGTCGAGCAGGCCTGGTTGCAGGTGTACCGCAACCCCAAGGACCATTGGGACCTGTACCAGCTCGGCGAAAAACTCACCGACCTGGAAGACGCCTTCCGCCTCTGGCGCTTCCGGCACGTGACCACGGTGGAACGCGTGATCGGTTTCAAGCGCGGCACCGGTGGCACCGGCGGCGTGAGCTACCTGCGCAAGATGCTGGACGTGGTGCTGTTCCCAGAGATCTGGCGTTTGCGCACCGACCTCTGAAACGCGTCCCTCACGCCTTCGCGCCCGCTTCGGCCGCGGCCAGGCGGTACAGGATCTGCCGCATCATCAGCCCCGGTTTGTCCGGCGCGAAGTTCAGGTCGAACTGCGGCTCGCTGTCGTTGCGCACCACATCCATGATCCACTCCAGCGCGTCCACGTCTTCCTGGTAGGCCTTGGTCGACGCGCTGTGCAGGTGTTCGTCGATGGCGGTGTCGTCCAGCTGGAAGTTGCGGCTGCAGAACCACCAGTAGTGGATCGAGTGGTTCGTCTCGGGCGTGAAGATGTGGCTGATGTTGAAGCGGTAGGTGCGCGGCTGCCCGCTCGGGTCGCGGTTGTCCACGATGCGCGCGTACGCCGTGTGCAGCGCGGGCGAGACGAAGCGCGCGTCCGAGAACCGGTCCACCGGCTGGCCCGTCAGGCCCGTGGGCATCGCGTACACGCCGGGCGGCGGTGAGTCGCGCAGCTCGCGGTCGATGATCACCATGCCGCCCTCCTCGCGCACCTTCAGCCGCGAGCGCGCGTACTCCGGCGTGCCGATGGCGCCCGGGTGCAGGAACGGGAAATGCGTCTGGTCCAGCAGGTTCTCGTGCATGCGCACGTAGTCGGATTTCAGGTGGAAGCCGCCGCTGACCGTCTTCCACTCGGGACTGCCCAGCCAGCCGGTGTCGGGCACCAGGGACTCGTCCGCGTGGTCGGCGTCGCCCATCCAGATCCAGATCAGCGTGCCGCGCTCCACCGTGGGAAAACTGCGCACGTTGGCGTTCGTCGGCACGATGGGCATGGCCGGCATGTGCACGCAGCGGCCCGAGGGGTCGAACCGCATGCCGTGGTAGCCGCACATGAGCACGTCGCCCACCAGCTGGCCCTTGGCCAGCGGAAACGAGCGGTGCGGGCAGCGGTTGCGCACCGCCACCGGCTCACCGGCCAGCGTGCGGTACAGCGCCACGTCCACCCCCAGCAGGCGGCGGCTGATGATCTCGCGCGTCACCTCGCTGGCCAGCGCGGCCACGTACCAGCAGTTGCGCACCAGCGGCGTGGTGTGGTCGGCGAAGCCGCCCGGCACGAACTCGCGCGAGGGTTCCACTTCGAACTCGGCGGGGCGTTCAACGATCATGTCCATGGGATGTCTTTCCAGCGTTCAGGCGTCCAGCACGAGCGACGGGCCGCGCGCGCGCGACACGCAGATGCACAGCGATTCGTCGGCGGCCTTCTCTTCGGGGGTGAGGTAGTGGTCGTGGTGTTCGATGCCGCCCTCGGCTTTCACCACCGGCAAGGGGCACAGGCCACATTCGCCGCGCCGGCAGTCCCACAACACGGGCACGCCCTCGGCCAGCAGGGCATCGAGGATGCTCACGTCGCTGCCCACCTGCACGGTCTTGCCCGTGCGCTGCAGGTGCACGCTGAAGGGCCGGGCGTCGCCCGAGATCGCGGCGGTGAAGCGCTCGCTGCGCACCCGCTCCGGTGCCCAGCCGAGCGCGGCAGCCGCTTCATGTGTGGCATCGATCATCGGCTTGGGGCCGCACACGTACACGGCGGTGCCCGCCGGCTGGGCCCGCAGCAGCGCCTGCAGGTCTGGCGTGCCCTGCGCGTCGCTGTGGTGGAAGCGCACGCGCTCGCCCGCGAGTTGCGCCAGTTCGCCGCGGTAGGCCATGCCGGCGGCCTCGCGGCCGGCGTAGAACACGCGGTAGTCGCAGCGGCGGCGGGCCAGGCTGCGCACCATCGAGAAGATGGGCGTGATGCCGATGCCGCCCGCGATCAGCAACACGTTCTGGTCGCGCCGGTCGAGCGGGAAGTTGTTCACCGGCGGCCCGACCCGCAGGCGCGTGCCCACCTCGAACGTGGCATGGATGTGCGCCGAGCCCCGGGCATGGTCCTCGCGCTGCACCGCGATGCGGTAGGTGTGGCGCGCATCGTCGTCCAGCGTCGCGCCGCCCACCAGCGAGTAGTGGCGCACGATCAGCCCGCGCTCGGGCGAGACCGTGTGCAGCGCGATGTGCGACCCGGCGGCATACGACGGCAGCGGGCTGCCGTCCACCCGGGTCAACTGGAACTCGCGCACCCGGTCGGTCAGCTGCCGCACGGCGCTGACCTGCACGTCGAAGTTGGGCCGTGCCATGGTCCAAGCCTCAGTCGAGCTTGATGCCGGACTTCTGGATCAACGGGCCCCAGGCCGCCACCTCCTGCTCCATCAGCTTGCCCATCTCGGCGGGCGACATGGTGTAAGGCTCGTAGGTGAACAGCGTCAGCTTGCTGCGCATGTCCGGCGTCTGCATCACCTTGGCGATGGCCTCGTTGAGCTTGCGCAGCGATGTCCCTGGGTGTGCCCTTGGGCGCGAGCAGGCCGTTCCACCCGCCCACCGCCCACGGCGCGGGCGCGCCGGTTTCGGCGGCGGTCGGCACCTTGTCGTAACCCGCGATGCGCGTGGGCGCGGCGGCGGCCAGGAAACGCACCTTGCCCGCCTGCAGCATCGCGCCGGCCGAGGCTGCCGAGCCGATCGCCCAGTCCAGCTCGCCATTCGGCGACGCCGGTGTAGAGCTGCGAAGACTCCTTGTACGGCACGTGCGTCATGCGCGTGCCCGTGGCCGACTCCAGCATCAGGCCGCCCAGGTGCGCCGGGCTGCGCCACGCCCCAGGAGCCATACGTCACGCCATCGGGCTTGGCCTTGGCGCTGGCGATCAGGTCGCCCATGCTCTGCCACTTGGAGGCCGTGGGCACCACGACGAAAAAGTAGTTGCGCACCAGCGGCGTGACGGGCTCGAAGTCTTGCGTGGCGCTGTAGGGCAGCTTGTTGAACAGGTGCGGCTGCGTGCCGATGTGAAAGCTGTCCATGTGCACCAGCGTGTAGCCGTCCGCCGGCGCCAGGCGCGCTGCCTGGAAGGCCACGAAACCGCTCGCGCCCGGCTTGTTCTCGATCAGCACCGGCTGCCCCAGCACCGGCCCCAATTTCTCGGCCAGGTTGCGCAAGAGCACGTCCGGCCCCTGGCCCGCCGGGAACGGCGTGACGATCCGGATCGGCCGGGCCGGGTAGCCGCTCTGCGCCAGCGCGGCACCGGGCAGCAGGTGGACGGCGGCGCCCGCCAGCAACGCGCCGAGGAACTGGTGTCTCTTCATGTCTGTCTCCTGGGATTCGAATGGGGCAGGCGAATTTTATTGATCTGAATCAAAGATAATTGAACTCAATTTTGGTTATCACTTGACTCTTTAAAGAACAAATGGACACCACCACCCACATCCGCACCTTCGTCGAGGTCGTGCGCTGCGGCGGCTTCTCCGAAGCCGCGCGGCAGCTCGGTGTGGTGCCCTCGGTGGTCGCGAACGCATCGCCCAGCTGGAGGCCGAACTGCAGGCCCGGCTGTTCGAGCGCACCACGCGCAAGGTGACGCTGACCGAAGCCGGCGAAAGGCTGCACCTGCGCGCGGCCGGCGTGGTGGCCGAGTTCGAGGACCTGCTGCACGCCGTGCGGCGCGACGAAGGCAAACCCGAAGGCCACCTGCGCGTGATGGCCCCCACCACACTCACCATGGAGCAGCTCGGCGACGTGTTCTGCGCCTTCCTCGCCACGCACCCGCGCATCACGCTGGAGCTGTCGCTGGTCGACCGCTCCACCAACCCGGCCGAAGCCGGCTTCGACCTCGCCATCAGCGGGCGCGCCGCCAGCTACGAAGGCGTGGTGGACGTGCCGCTGTGCCCCGTGCAACCAGTGCTGTGCGCGGCGCCGGCGTACCTGAAAGAACGCGGCACCCCCACGCACCCGCGCGACCTCGCAGACCATGCCTGCATCGCCTTCGCGCCTACCGGCACCAGCTGGGCCTTTCAGAGCGCGCGCGGCGTGGTGACGGTCGACGTGCACCCGCGCCTGCTCGCCGACGACAACCGCACCGTGCTGCGCGCCACGCTGCAAGGCCTGGGCGTGGCGCTGCTGCCGCGCTACATCGCGGGGGCCGAGCTGGCGAAAGGCACGCTGGTGCCCTTGTTGCCCAAACACGAGCCGCAGGAAAACTGGTTCAAGGCCTATGTGCCGCGCCGCAAGATGGGCACGGCGCGGGTGAAGGCGCTGCTGGAATTTCTTCAGGAGAACTGGGCGGGCGGGTCGCTGTAGCTCGCACTGGGCGAGCGAGCGGCATCGTGTCTGTCATCGGCCCCGTGATCCAGAAACGCAAACCCATTGCAAGCCGCCACAAAACTCTTCGCGGCATCTTGCCGGCCAAAGCCATAGACCGGCACATCGGCTTCACGGGCGCGGGTGACCACGCCCGTGTAGTCGCTGTCCGATGACACGATGCAGAAACCATCCACCTTGCGTTGTGGGGCGAGCAGCATTTCCATCATGTCCATGATCAACGCGGAGTCGCTGGCGTTCTTGCCGTGGCGGTAGTGGAACTGTTGCACCGGCCGGATCACGTTGGCCTCCAGCACCTTGCGCCAGGAAGCGACGTGCGGGTTGGTCCAGTCGGCGTACGCGCGGCGGATGAGCAGGTGGCCGCGTTCGGCCGCCAGCTTCATCACGGGTTCGCAGCATGTCCAGCTCATGTTCTCGGCGTCGATCAGCAACGCGAGTCGGAGCGGTCGGGGGAAAAAGAACGGTGCTTGCTTCATGGGCCTTCCTGTTGCGATGAGTTCCACCACCACCCTTTTGAGGTGGCGGTGGCCCGAACAGGTTGGCGTACCGAGACAGCTTGCACCATCGGCGAGACTTGCGTCTCCCCATCCGGGCCACCATAAACAGGAAAGCACAGACGAAGAAGATGATGGCCGCAACGCCGAAACATTGCAGCCATCTCAAAACGCAAGCTGTCAGCAGGACGCCAATCCTGATCGCACTTTTGTACGACGAAAGAAGTATAGCTTCGGCGTTCAGCGCCGCCGATACGCCCCGCAGTGTTTTCCCGTCCACTTCTTGAACGCGCGCTGAAAGGTCGGGCTGTCGCTGAAGCCGAGCTCGCTCGCCAGCTGCACCAGCGACACGCGCGATGACGACAGGCGCGAGATCGCGAGGTCGCGCCGCAGGTCGTCCTTGAGCCATTGCAGCGAGGTGTGTTCGGCCGAGAGGTGCCGCTGCAGGCTCGATGGTGAGGTGTGCAGGTGTTCGGCCACGGCCTCCAGCGAGGGCCATTGCGGGTAGCTGCGCATGAGGTGGTTGCGCACCCGCTGCGCCACGGCCCCGAAGTCGCGCGGCGGCGAAATGACCTGCGTGTACGCGTCGGTGAGGAACACGCGCAGGGCCGGCTCGTCGCGGCTCACCGGGGTGTCCAGTTCCTTGGCCTTGAACCAGAAACCGAAAGCCGCCTGCCCGTAGCGCCGGGGCGCGGGGAACACGAGGTTGTAGCCCTCCTGGCCGTCGGGCTCGGGGTAGCTGAAGTCGAAGTGCGTGATGGGCAGCGGCGCGTTCAGCAGCCAGGCGGCCAGGCGCCAGAGCACGCGCACCATGGTCTCCTGCGCGAACACGGGCGTGGCGTGGTCGGGGGCGATGGTCTGCATGTGCAGGCCGGCTTCGTCGCCGTTGACCTGCAGCGAGAAAAAGATGTCGTCCTGCAGCAGGTTGAGCGCCGCGCTCATGCGCTTGAGCGCGCGCCGCAGGTCGTGCGCGGACAGGCCTTCGCGCGCCGTCAGCGCGAAGCTGCCGGGCTTGAACGGGCGCGAGAACAGGCCCATGCATTCGTCCTTCATGTCGTTGAGCAGCGCATAAAAAAGCGCGACGTACTGCATGGGCGTGACGCCCTGGTGGCCGGGTTGGCGCAGGGCATGCGGGTCCACCCCGACTTGACGTAGATAGCCATCCATGTTCATGCCCCGGCTTTCCGGCCCGGAGAGCATGCCGAACACGAAAACAGGGGCAATGAAGGCCCCCGGGTTTTCCCGAGGTTTTCGCTGTTTGAGGTCTTTTGCCATGGTTTCAGGGTGTTCGGCTATCGCTAGGAAATGGGTCGAAGCCTAGCATCTGCCCCGTCTTCCAACCAATTTTTCGGGGCCGCCGCCCCGCCGCACAAAGGACCGTTCATGAAGCAAGACGTGTATGTCGTGGGGGTCGGCATGGTGCCGTTCACCAAACCCGGGGCGAGCGAGCCCTATCCGCAGATGGCGGCCAAGGCGGTGAACGCCGCGCTGCGCGACGCGGGCCTGGACTACGCCAAGGTGCAGCAGGCCTATGTGGGCTATGTGTACGGCGACTCCACCGCCGGCCAGCGCGCGCTGTACGAGGTGGGCATGACGGGCATTCCCGTCGTGAACGTGAACAACAACTGCTCCACCGGTTCCACCGCGCTCTTTCTCGCGCGCCAGGCGGTGATGAGCGGCGCGGCCGACTGCGTGCTGGCGCTGGGCTTCGAGCAGATGAACCCGGGCGCCCTCGGCTCGGTGTTCAAGGACCGCGCGAGCGCCTTCGAGCGTTTCGACGACGCCACGGAAGAACTGGTGGGCCATGGCGAGATTCCGCTGGCGCTGCGCTACTTCGGCGGCGCGGGCCTGGCCCACATGCAGGAGTTCGGCACGCCGCTGAACACCTTCGCCAAGATCCGCGCCAAGGCGAGCCGCCACGCGTCGAACAACCCGCTGGCGCTGTTCCGCACCGTGGTGACGGAAGAAGAGGTGATGAACGCGCCGGTGATGTGGCCGGGTGTGATGACGCGCCTGATGGCCTGCCCGCCCACCTGCGGTTCGGCGGCGGCCATCGTCTGCTCGGAGGCCTTCGCAAAGAAGCATGGCCTGAACACGGCCGTGCGCATCCGCGCTCAGGCCATGACGACGGACGGCCCCGCCACTTTCGGCGCGAAGGACATGCGCGAAGTGGTGGGCTTCAGCATGGCCAAGGCCTGCGCCGAGCAGGTGTACGCCGAAGCCGGCCTGGGCCCGCGCGACGTGCAGGTGGTGGAACTGCACGACTGCTTCGCGCACAACGAGCTGCTGAGCTACGAGGCCCTGGGCCTGTGCGAACGCGGCGGCGCGCAGAAGTTCGTGGAAGACGGCGACAACACCTACGGCGGCCAGGTGGTCACCAACCCCTCGGGCGGTCTGCTCTCCAAGGGCCATCCACTGGGTGCGACCGGTCTGGCGCAGTGCACCGAGCTCGTGCAGCAACTGCGTTGGCCAGGCCGAGAAGCGCCAGGTGGAAGGCGCGCGCATCGCGCTGCAGCACAACCTGGGCCTGGGTGGCGCCTGCGTGGTGACGATGTACGAAAAGGTGGCCGCATGATCGACAAGAAATTCATCGGCTATCAGCTCAAGCCTTCGGTGCTCACGGTGGACCGCACGCGCCTGCAGTTCTTCGCCAAGGCGATTGGCGAGAAGAACCCGGTCTACGTGGACCCGGCCGCCGCGAAGGCCGCCGGCTACGCCGACGTGCCGGCACCGCCCACCTTCCTGTTCGCGGCCGAGCTGGACAGCGGGGCCAACGACCAGCTGCTGGCCGACCTGGACATTCCGCTGGCCAAGCTGCTGCACGGCGAGCAGTCGTTCCGCTACCTCCGGCCGGTGTGCGCGGGCGACACGGTGACCGTGCAATCGACCATCACCGACATCTACGACAAGAAGGGCGGCAAGCTGGAATTCGCCGTCAAGGACTCCAGGGTGACCAACCAGCGCGAGGAACTCGTCGCCGAGCTGCGCACCGTGCTCGTGGTCCGCCACTGAAAGGGAAGAGAACACCATGACCGCATCGATCAAGGTCGGCGACCGCCTGCCCGCCCTGCAACTCCCGCCGGTGGACCGCGCCACGCTCGCGCTCTTCGGCGGCGCCTCGGGCGACCACAACCCCATCCACATCGACCTGGACTTCGCGCGCCGCTCGGGCATGCCCGACGTGTTCGCGCAGGGCATGTTGGGCATGGCCTGGGTGGGCCGGCTCATCACGCAATGGGCGCCGCAGTCGCGCCTGCGCCGGTACGACGCGCGCTTCGCCGGCATCACCCACCTGGGCAACGCCATCACCTGCAGCGGCGAGGTGGTGGAGCTGATGGACCTCGACGGCGAGGCCTGCGCGCGCGTGGCCGTGAGCTCTTCCAACCAATACGGCCAGAACAAGATCGTCGGCGAGGCCATCGTCGCGCTCGCCTGAACAACGCATTCAAGACAGCAAGAGGAAACAACGCAATGACGAAGAAACTCGACGGCAAGGTGGCCCTGATCACGGGCTCGGGGCGCGGCATCGGCCGTGAAATCGCCCTCAAGCTCGCCCAGGACGGCGCGCGCCTGGTGATCAACGACCTCGACGCCGATCCGGCGCAGGAGACCGTGGAGGCCATCAAGGCCCTGGGCGGCGAGGCCGTGGCCTGCGTGGGCAGCGTGACCGCGCCCGATTTTTCGGAGCGCTTCATCGGCACCGCCGTGGAGAACTTCAAGGGCCTGGACATCATCGTCAACAACGCCGGCTACACCTGGGACAACGTGATCCAGAAGATGACCGACGAGCAGTGGTACGCCATCATGGACTGCCACCTCACCGCGCCCTTCCGCATCCTGCGCGCGGCGCAGCCGGTGATCCGCGCCCTCTCCAAGGCCGAGACGGACAGCGGCGTGCGCAAGGTGCGCAAGGTGGTGAACATCTCGTCCATGGCCGGTGTGTTCGGCAACGTGGGCCAGACCAACTACTCGGCGGCCAAGGCCGGCATCATGGGCCTGACGCAGGCGCTGGCCAAGGAATGGGGCCGCATGAACGTGACGGTGAACTGCGTGGCCTTCGGCCTCATCAAGACGCGGCTGACCGGCAGCACCGCCGACGGCGCCACCACGAACATCGACGGGCGCGACATCAAGGTGGGCGTGAACCCCGGCCTGCTGTCGATGATGGAGCAGACCATTCCCCTGGGCCGGGGCGGCACACCGGAAGAAGCCGCGGGCTCGGTGTACCTGTTCTGCATCCCCGAGTCGGACTACGTCAGCGGCCAGACGCTGATCTGCTCCGGCGGCCTCACGGGCATGTGAGCATGCTGCCGCGCCTGCACCAGCATCCCTGGATGGATGCCGACATCGAGGCCTTTCGCGAGCAGGTCCGCCGCTGCGTGGCGGACAAGCTCGCACCCAAGCTCGATGCCTGGCGCCGCCAGGGTTTCATTCCCCGCGAGTCCTGGCGCGCCCTGGGCGAGCTGGGCTTCCTGTTGCCCGAAATGCCCGAGGCCTATGGCGGCCCGGGCGCGAGCATCGCCTACCAGCTGGTGGTGCAGGACGAGCTCTCCAAGCAGGAGATCCCGGCCAACACCGGCGTGCACTCCATCGCCTCGCACTACATCCTGGACTACGGCACCGAAGCACAGAAGCAGCGCTGGCTGCCCAGGCTCGTCAGCGGCGAGATGCTGGCCGGCATCGCCATGACCGAACCCGGCGCGGGCTCGGACCTGAAGGCCATCCGCACCAAGGCCCGGCTCGATGGCGACCACTACGTGGTGGACGGCGCCAAGACCTTCATCACCAACGGCTTCACCGCCAACCTGCTGGTGGTGGTGGTGCGCACGGGTGAGGCCGGTGCCAAGGGTGTGTCCCTGATCGTGATGGAAACCGAGAACCTGCCCGGCTTCAGCGTGGGCCGGCGGCTGGAGAAGCTGGGCCAGCACGCGTCGGACACCGCCGAACTCTCGTTCGACGGCGTGCGCGTGCCGGCTTCGCAACTGCTCGGCGGCAAGGAAGGCGAAGGCTTCAAGCAGCTGATGAGCCAGCTCACCTACGAGCGCCTGCTGCTCGCGGTGAACGCGGCGGCGGTGATCGAGCGCGCGGTGGAGCTCACGGTGGACTACACCAAGCAGCGCAAGGCCTTCGGCCAGGCGCTGGCCGACTTCCAGAACACGCGCTTCAAGCTGGCCGAGTGCGCCACGATGGCGCACGTGGTGCGCACCTTCGTGAACGACTGCATCCAGCGCCAGCTGGACGGCACGCTGGACAACGAGGCCGCCTACATGGCCAAGTGGTGGTGCTCGGAGCAGCAGGGCAAGGTGACGGACGAATGCCTGCAGCTCTTCGGCGGCTACGGCTACATGGCCGAGTACCCGATCGCCCGGCTCTACGCCGACTCGCGCGTGCAGCGCATCTACGGCGGCGCCAACGAGATCATGAAAGACCTGATCGCGCGCAAGGTGCTCGGCTGATGCAACCGCTGAACCACCTCCATGTGATCGAGTTCGAGGGCATCGGCCCCGGCCCGCTGTGCGGCCGGGTGCTGGCGGACCTGGGCGCGCGCGTCACCGTGATCGCGCGGCCGGGCACCTCCTCCGTGGTCGACAAGCTCTCGGGCGGCGGGCAAGCGCCGCTGCGCGAAGGCAAGACCGTGGTCGAACTCAACCTCAAGCACCCCGACGACGTGGCCCAGGCCCTGGGCCTGGTGGCCAGCGCGGACGCGCTGATCGAAGGCAACCGCCCGGGCGTGATGGAGCGCCTGGGCCTGGGCCCTGCCGCCTGCGCGGCGGTGAACCCGAAGCTGGTCTACGGCCGCATGACGGGCTGGGGCCAGCAAGGCCCGCTGGCGCAGGCGGCCGGGCACGACATCAACTACGTGGCGCTCAGCGGCATGCTTTCGCTGTCGGCGGTGCACGGCCAGCTGCCGGTCTCGCCGCCCACGGTGCTGGGCGATGCCGGCGGCGCGCTCGGCCTGGCGCTGGGCATCGTGAGCGGCGTGCTGCAGGCGCGCCAGAGCGGCCAGGGCTGCGTGGTGGATGCCGCCATCGTGGACGTGGTCGCCATGCTGGGCGGCCTGGCGCAATGGATCGCCGGCACCGGCGGCCTGGGCGGCCAAGGCAACGACCGGCCCAGCGTGTTCCACGACTCGCCGTTCTACGACGTCTACCGCTGCGCGGACGGCGGCTTCGTCACGTTGGGCGCGATCGAGCCGCAGTTCTACGCGCTGCTGGTGCAGAAGCTCGGCCTCACCGACGTGGACCCGGCCGCGCAGTTCGACACCACCGCCTGGCCGGCCCTGAAAGCGCGCCTGCGCGCCCTCTTCCTCACGCAGCCGCGCCAGCACTGGTGCGATCTGCTCGAAGGCACGGACGCCTGCTTCGCCCCGGTGCTCACGCTGGACGAGGCCGCCCGCCACCCGCACAACGTGGTGCGCGGCCTGTACGCGCGGACGCCTTCGGGCGAACGCCGCACCGGCGCCGCGCCCCGCTTCACCCCCTTGCCAAAGGCCCACACCCATGACTGAAGCCCGGCGCAACGGCGCCGCCATGCTGGAGGCGCGCGACCTCACGCTGAAGTTCGGCGGCGTCACTGCCCTGTCCGAGATTTCGGTGGACATCGGCCACCAGGAGCTGGTGGCCCTCATCGGCCCCAACGGCGCGGGCAAGAGCTCGCTGCTCAACGTGCTCTCGGGCTTCTACCGCCCGAGCACCGGCACCGTGCGGTTCGAAGGCCAGGACATCGGCCGCTGGCCGGTGCACCGCGTGGCCCAGGCCGGCCTGGCGCGCACCTTCCAGGGCACGCACCTGCTGCCGCACATGAGCGTGCTCGACAACATCCTGGTCGGCCGCTACATGCACATGAAGAGCACGCTGACCACGGCCTTCCTCTACTACCCCTTCGCGCACCGCGAAGAGGTGGCGCACCGCGCCGTGGCCGAGGAGATCCTGGGCTTTCTCGAACTCGAGCACCTGCGCCACCACACCGTGGGCACGCTGGGCTACGGCATGCGCAAGCGCGTGGACCTGGGCCGCGCGCTGGCCATGGAGCCGCGCATGCTGCTGCTGGACGAGCCCATGGCCGGCATGAACAGCGAAGAGAAGGAGGACCTGGCGCGCTTCATCCTGGACATCCGCGAATCGAGGCAGATCCCGGTGGTGCTGGTGGAGCACGACATGGGTGTGGTGATGGACATCGCCGACCGTGTGATCGTGCTGAACTTCGGCCGCAAGATCGCCGACGCCTCGCCCGCCGTCGTGCAAAAGGACGAAAACGTGATCTCGGCCTACCTGGGGGCCCACGCATGAGCGCGACCCTGAACAAGACCCCGCAGACCCTGCCTCAATGGCTGCTGCACAACGCCGCCACGCGCGGCAGCGAGGTGGCTCAACGCCACAAGCGCGACGGCGTGTGGCACGAATTCAGCTGGGCCGACGTGCGCGACGAAGTGCGCGCCCTGGCCCTGGGCCTTCGCGCCCGCGGCGTGCAGCGCGGCCAGACCGTGGTGCTGCTGAGCGAGAACCGGCCCGAGCTGTACTGGGCCGAGTGGGCCGCGATGGCGGTGGGCGCCAAGGTGGTGGCGCTGTACCCCGACGCGGCGGAAGCCGAGGTGGACTACATCGTGGCCGACGCGCAGGCGGTCTGCGTGTTCGCCGAAGACCAGGAGCAGGTGGACAAGGTGCTGCCCGTGATGGCGCGCCACGGCGGCCTGCACACCGTGGTGTGGTGGGAGTCGGGCGGCCTGTGGTCGTACCGGCACGAAGGCCTGCTGGGCTGGGACGCGTTCCGCGCGCCGGCCGAGGACGCGGCCTGGTTCGAGCAGTCGGTGATGCAGGGCCAGGCCAGCGACATCGCCGTGTTGTCCTACACCTCGGGCACCACCGGCGCGCCCAAGGGTGTGATCACCACGCACGCCTCGCTGATGCACAACGCCGAGCTGATCGGCCAGACCATGCAGGTGCCCGAAGGCGGCGAGTACCTGTCGTACATCCCGCTCTCGTGGGCCACCGAGCAGTGGGTGGGCGTGACCATGGGCCTGATGCGCCCGCTGCGCGTGAACTTCGCCGAGCGGCCGGACCAGATCCAGGAAGCGATCCGCGAGCTGGCCTGCGAGATGGTGTTCTTCGGCCCGCGCCAGTGGGAAAGCCTGGCCGCGCGCGTGCACGCCCGCATGCTCGACGCCGCGCCCTGGCGCCAGAAGGTGGTGGACTGGGGCCTGCGCATCGGCAAGCTGGCGCGCGCGGACCAGATGGACACCCGCGCGCGCTCGTGGTGGGTGCGCGCCCAGCTGCCGCTGGCCGACGCGCTGGTGCTGCGCCCGCTGCGCGAGCAGCTGGGCCTGAAACGCGCGCGCATCGCCTTCACCGGCGGCGCGGCGGTGGCGCCCGACATCTTCCGCCTGTTCGCGGCCATGGGCGTGATGCTGCGCAACGTGTACGGCTGCAGCGAGTTCGGCCTGATCACGGTGCACCAGGGCGAGCGCGTCAACGCCGAGACCATCGGCGAGACCGTGGCCATGGCCAGCCCCTGGGGCGTGCCCATGGAGTGGCGCGTGACCGACGGCGGCGGGCTCGAAGTGCGCGGCGGCGCGGGCTTCTCGGGCTACTGGGGCAAGCCCGAGAAGAGCGCCGAGAAGATGAACGAAGGCTGGTTCCAGACCGGCGACGCGGTGGGCCAGGGCCCCAGCGGCAACGAACTCATCTACTACGACCGCGTGGAGCACATGAACCGGCTGCAGGGCGGCCACCTGTTCTCCAAGCAGTTCATCGAGGTGCGGCTGCGCTTCTCACCCTACATCCGCGAGGTGATGGTGGTGGGCGACCCGACGCGCTCGCACGTGACGGCGCTGGTGAACATCGACGGCGACGTGTTCGGCCGCTGGGCCGAGCGCAACGGCGTGTCGTTCACCACCTTCACCGACCTGTCGCAGCGCCCCGAGGTGCTGGCGCAGGTGGCGAAGGAGATCGCGGGCGTGAACCAGGCCCTGCCGGAGGCCGCACGCCTGAAGCACTTCGTGAACCTGCCCAAGGAGCTGGACGCCGACGAGGGCGAGCTCACCCGCACCCGCAAGCTCAAGCGCGACTTCATCGAGCAGCGCTACGGCGCGCTGATCGACGCGATGTACGACAACCGGCCCGGCACGACCATCGAAATCCCCGTGCGCTACCAGGACGGCCGCGCCGGCGTGCTGCGCGCCGATGTGACCACCGGCCATGTGCCGGCCTCGCGCGCCCAGGAGACCTGACCCCATGATCGACTTCTTCAACTACCTCTTCAACGGCTTCCTGCAAGGCCAGATCTACGCCCTGCTGGCGCTGGGCTTCATGGTGATCTACCGCGCCAGCAAGGTGTTCAACTTCGCGCAGGGCGAGCTGATGATGCTCGGCGCCTACGCGGTGTGGACGCTCACGCTGGGCGCCAACCTCCCGCCCTGGCTGGCCATTCCGCTGGCCTTCGTCTGCGCGCTGGTCTACGGCTGGCTGATCGAGCGGCTGTTCTTCGAGCGGCTGGTGGGCGAGTCGGTGTTCTCCATGGTGATGGTGACCATCGGCCTGGTGATCCTGATCCGCGGCATCGTGCTGGTGGTGTGGGGCGCAGCGGACCGCCAGTTCCCGGTGCTGCTGCCGCCCACGCCCTTCATCGTCGGCGACATGATCTTCCCCTCGTCGCTGGTGATCGGCGCCATCCTCACGCTGGTGGTCACGGTGGGCATGTCGTGGTTCTTCAACCGCACCCGCGCCGGCCTCACGCTGACCGCCGTGGCGGAAGAGCCGACCACGGCGATCTCGCTCGGCATCTCGGTCAAGCGCGCCGTCACCCTGGCCTGGATGATGGGCTCGGTGATCGCCACGGCCGGCGCCATCGTGCTGCTCAGCGGCCGCTCGCTCACGGTGGGCACGGCCGACGTGGCGCTCGCCGCGCTGCCGGTGGCGCTGCTCGCCGGCCTGGAATCCATCGGCGGGCTGATCCTGGCCGGTGCCATCGTCGGCATCGTGCAGGCCCTGGTGGCGGCCTATGTGGACCCTGCGATCGGCGGCTCGGCCTCGTCCATCGTGCCCTTTGTTTTCATGCTGCTGATCCTGCTGGTGCGCCCCACCGGCCTGTTCGGCTGGCGCCATGTGGAGCGTGTGTGATGGACCCGTCCGGCATTTTCTTTACCAGCCACGCGGGCGACCGCTCCCTGATCCGCACGCGCGCGCAGTGGGTGGGCCTGCTGGCCCTGCTGCTCGTGCTGCGCAGCGCTGCCCTGGTGGGCCTCGGACCGCTGGGTCAGCATCGGCTACACCACCTTCATCACCGCCGTGGCCGTGATCGGCCTGCAGATCTGCACCGGCTACGCGGGGCAGATCAACCTGGGGCAGTCGGCCTTCATGGGCGTGGGCGCCTACGGCGCGGCGCTGGCGATGTCGGCCGGGTGGGACGCGCTCGCGGCGCTGCTCATCGGCGGCGCGGGCGCGGCCCTCTTCGGCGTGATGTTCGGCCTGACGGCGGCGCGCATCAAGGGCTTCTACCTCGCGCTCACCACCATCGCGGCGCAGGCGCTGTTCCACTTCCTGGTGCTCAACCTGCCGCAGGCCTGGCTGGGCGGCGCGGGCGGCCTGCACGTGGAGTCGGCCACCGCCCTGGGCATCTCGCTGAACAACGACCGCGCGATCTACGGTTTCTCGTTCATCGTGCTGGTGGTCATGACCATCGGGGCCTTCGGCATCGTGCGCTCGCGCCACGGCCGCAGCTTCGAGGCGGTGCGCGACGACGACGTGGCCGCCGGCATGATGGGCATCCCCGTGGCCGCCACCAAGGCGCGCGCCTTCCTGGTCAGCGCCTTCTACGCCGGCGTGGCCGGCGGCCTGTGGGTGGTGGCGCTGCGCCACGTGTCGGTGGAGCAGTTCACGCTGTTCAACGCCATCTGGATGATCGCCATGATGATCGTCGGCGGCCTGGGCTCCATCGTCGGCGCGCTGATCGGCACCGTGCTGATCCAGCTGGCGCGCGAGGGCGTGACCAGCCTGGGCCCGAGCGTCATCCAGTGGGTGCCCGCCGTGGGGCAGGACTTCGTCTTCGCCGCCATGAACGTGCTGCTGGGCACCGTGATCATTCTGTTCCTGCTCTTCGAGCCCAAGGGCGTGATGCACCGCGTGCAGATCACCAAGCAGGCGTACCGACTCTGGCCGTTCCCGTACTGACCGCCAGGGGGCGGCACCCATCACGACAACAGGAGACAACATGCAAACACTCAAGAGCTGGGCGGCCCGCACCGCCACCGTGGCCGGGCTGTGTCTGTCGGCGGCCCTGCCGGCCACGGCGCAGACCGTGTACCAGGTGCCCGCGATGTCCGATTTCTCCGGGCCGTTCTCGTCCATCATGCCGATGATGGCCGGCGGCCGCGAGGCGGTGGCGACCTGGTGGAACGCCGAGGTGGGCGCGAAGATGGGCGTGAAGATCGAGGTGAAGAGCTACGACACGCGCTACGACGCGGCGCAGACCGCCAGCCTGTGGCCCGGCGTGCTGGCCACCAAACCGCTGGTGGGCCTCTCGGCCGGCGGGCCCGACACCGCCGCGCTGCAGCAGCGCCTGCCCACCGACAAGGTGGTGATGATCTCGGGCTCGGCGGCCAACGGCTCGGGCTGGCGCCCCAACCAGTGGGTGCTCACGCCCCGGCCCACCTTCGTGCACGAGATCACCGGCTTCATCGAGTGGTACCAGAAGACCAAGACCCCGGGCCGCCCGGTGAAGGTGGCGATGTTCACCACCGAGGCCTCGCCCAGCTTCGCCGACATCGCCAAGGGCGTGTCGGCCTACGCCAAGGCCAGCCCCAACCTGGTGAACCTGGTGGAGATGGTCTTCGTGGACGTGCAGCCCACCGACGTGACGCTGCAGTTGCGCCGCGTGCTCAACGCCGGCGCCGAAGTGATCCTGGTGCCGACCAACATCCAGCAGGCGGTGGCGGTGAAGCGCGCCATGCAGGCCCTGGGCAAGAACGTGCCCATCGTGCACGGCCTGCAGAACTCACCCGGCATGCTGCAGAAGCTGGTGGGCAGCATGGCCGCGATGGAAGGCGACTACGAGGTGCACGGCGGCGTGATCACCAGCGAGGAGGACACCGAAGCCAAGCGCTTCTACGACCTGCTGGTGCGCCAGGCACGGCATGAAGGTGCCGTGGCACGCCATCACCTCGCTCGGCATGACGCAGACGCTGCTGGCCGTGCGCGCCATCGAGGTGGCCGCGAAGAAGCACGGCCCCGACAAGCTCAGCGGTGAACTGATCTACACCACGCTGCTCGAGACCACCTTCCCCGCGAAGGACTTCTTCGGCCTCACCGGCGGCGACCTCGACTTCTCGGTGGAGGCGCCCTTCCCCACCAAGGACCCGCGCATCAACATCGGCCAGGTGGTGGGTGGCAAGTTGACCACCGTGCGCCAAGGGCGTGCCCGTGCCCAGGCTGGGCAAGTGGTGAGCCCCTTTTCCGCCAACCTTCATTCCAACCAGGAGACGTCATGAAAGCACTGAAACACTGGGCCGCGCAAGCCGCCCTGCTGGCGGGCATCACCGCCTCGGCCATCGCGCCCGCGAGCGCGCAGACCGTGTACCAGATCCCCGCGCTGTCCGACTACTCGGGCCCGTTCGCGGCCATCATGCCCATGGTGGGCCCGGGCCGCGAAGGGGTGGTGAACTGGTGGAACGCGGAGGTGGGCAACAAGCTGGGCGTGAAGCTCGAGCTCAAGACCTACGACACGCGCTACGACACCGCGCAGACCGCCAGCCTGTGGCCCGGCGTGCTGGCCACCAAGCCGGTGATCGGCCTGTCGCTCGGCGGACCCGACACCTCGGCCCTGCAGCAGCGCCTGCCCACCGACAAGGTGCCCATGATCCTGGGCTCGGCGGCCAACGGCTTCGGCTGGCGCCCCAACCAGTGGGTGCTGGCCACGCGGCCGACCTTCGTGCATGAAGTCTCCGGCTTCATCGACTGGTTCCAGAAAACCAAGACCCCGGGCCGCCCGGTCAAGGTGGCGATGTTCACCACCGAGGCCTCGCCCACCTTCGCCGACATGGGCAAGGGCATCATCGCCTACGCCAAGGCCAACCCCAACGTGGTGACCCTGGTCGAGATGGTGTACGTGGAGCCCCAGCCGGCCGACGTGACGCTGCAGCTGCGCCGCGTGCTCAACGCCGGTGCCGAGGTGGTGCTGGTGCCGTCGAACATCCAGCAGGCGGTGGCGGTGAAGCGCGCCATGCAGACCCTGGGCAAGAACGTGCCCATCGTCTACAGCCTGCAGAACTCGCCCGCCATGCTGCAGAAGCTGCTCGGAAGCCTGTCGGCCATGGACGGGGACTACGAGGTGCACGCCGGCGTGATCGCCACCGACGAGGACACCGAGGCCAAGAAGTTCTACGACATGCTGGTGGCGAAGTACGGCGTGAAGGCGCCCTGGCACTCGATCACCACCATCGGCATCAACCAGACCCTGGTGCTGGTGCGTGCGGTGGAGGCGGCGGCGAAGAAGAACGGCGGCGACAAGCTCACCGGCGAGATGCTCTACAACACGCTGATCGAGACCCACTTCCCGGCCAAGGACTTCTTCGGCTTCACCGGCGGTGGCGACATCGACTTCTCGGTCGAAGCCCCCTTCCCCATCAAGGACCCGCGCGTCAACATCGGCCAGGTGGTGGGCGGCAAGCTGACCACCGTGGCCCGGGGCGTGCCGGTGCCCAAGCTGGCGAAGTGGTGAGCGAGAGCAGCGCCGTGTCGGAACCGCTGATCGCCCTGAACAACGTCGAGGTGCTCTACGCCGACGTGATCCTTTCGCTCAAAGGCATCACGCTGGCCGTGGCCTCGGGGGGTTGCACCGTGCTGCTCGGCCCCAACGGAGCCGGCAAGAGCACCACCCTCAAGACCATCTCCGGCATGCTGGACGTGGAGGAAGGCCGCGTCGCCTCGGGCAACGTGCGCATGCTGGGCCAGGACATCACCGGCGCGTCCGCCGAGCGGATGGTGGCCGACGGCGTGGTGCACGTGGTCGAAGGCCGCAAGGTGCTGCGCCACATGACCGCCGAGCAGAACCTGGTGGTGGGCGGGCACCGGCTCACGCGCATGGCCGATGTGAAGGACGGCCTGGAACGGGTCTACGGCCTGATCCCGCGCCTGGCCGAGCTGCGCACGCGCACCGCCGGTTACCTCTCGGGCGGCGAACAGCAGCTGCTGCTGATCGGCCGCGCCATGATGGCCCAACCCAAGCTGCTGATGATCGACGAGCCCTCGCTGGGCCTGGCGCCCATGATGGTGAGCGAGATCTTCGGCCTGCTGGCCAAGCTGCGCGCCGAGGGCGTGTCGCTGCTGATCGTGGAGCAGCACGCCCAGGCCGCGCTGGAGCTGGCCGACCACGGCTACATCCTGGAAAACGGCCGCGTGGTGCTCGAAGGCACGGCCGCCGAGCTGCGCGCCAACGAGGACATCCAGGAGTTCTACCTGGGCCACCAGGCCAGCGGCGAGCGGCGCAATTACCGCGAAGTCAAACACTACCGCCGGAGAAAGAGATGGCTGGGCTGACGCCCACCCCCCGCGCCGCCTTCGGCGTCACCCCCTGGGGGCGATGCCTGCCGACTGGCGAAGCCAGATCGGCGGCATCTCTGGAGGGGGCATTTCAAGCGTTGCGTGTCGTGCTTCGATGCGCTGGACAAACGGAACAACACCATGACAGAGATGAATGGCATCGAGTGGAACGTGGACAGCCAGGGCGTGGGGCGCATCGTGCTCAACCGGCCCGAACACAACAACGCGCTGGGCCCGTCGAACGCGCCCGCGCTGGTGCGCGCCATCGACGAGGTGCTCGCGGGGCAACCGCGCGCCGTGGTGATCGAGGCGCGCGGGCCGATCTTCTGCGCGGGTGGCGACATCCGCGAATTCGTGAAGGCGGGCGACCGGCTCGATGAGCTGGTGGACGAGATCCTCGACGAGCTGCTGCCGGGTTACCTCAAGCTCGCGCAGGCCACCTGCCCCATCGTCACGGTGGTGGGCGGCCCGGTGGGCGGCGCGGGCGTGGGCCTGGCGCTGTGCGGCGACT
Source organism: Hydrogenophaga sp. UC242_50 (assembly GCF_042697355.1). Taxonomy (NCBI): domain Bacteria; kingdom Pseudomonadati; phylum Pseudomonadota; class Betaproteobacteria; order Burkholderiales; family Comamonadaceae; genus Hydrogenophaga; species Hydrogenophaga sp. UC242_50. The sequence goes on along the minus strand of NZ_CP170553.1, from coordinate 2,327,179 downwards.
TCGTGCTCGCCAGCGACACCATGAAGCTGCGCACGGGGTACGCGGCGATCGGTCTCTCACCCGACGTGGGCGCCTCCTACTTCCTGGCGCGGCGCGTGGGCCCGGTGCGCGCGCAGCAGTGGCTGATGCTCAGCGACCCCATCGACGCCGCGCAATGCCTGGCCGCCGGGGCGGTGGACCAGGTGTTTCCCGCCGCCGAACTGGAGGCCGCCGCGCAGGCTTTGGTGCAGCGCCTGTGCGCCTCGGCGCCGGCCTCGCTCGCGGCCATGAAGCGGCTCTCGCTCGAAGGCCCCGCGCTCTCGCTGCAGGCCTACCTCTCGCTGGAGCAGCAGCTGCTCAAGGCCTGTGCCCGCACCGCCGACGCGCGCGAAGGCACCTCGGCCTTCGTGCGCCAAGCGCGCGCCCACGTTCACCGGCCGCTGAGTCGCCATGGCCTTGCCCGCCGAATGGCGCACGCGCCTGCGGCTGCCGCTGATCGCGGCGCCCATGCTGCACGTGTCCGGGCCAGCGCTGGTGGCGGCCGCCTGCCGTGCGGGCGTGATCGGGGCCTTCCCGGCCGCCAACTGCCGCCGGCACGGTGAACTGGCGGCGTGGATCGCCAGCATCCGCGAGGCCATCGGCGACACCACGAAGGCCGCGCCCTTCGCCGTCAACCTCATCGTGCGCAGCGCCACGCTCGCCGACGACCTGGCCTGCGTGCTGCGCGAGAAGGTGGAACTCGTGATCACCAGCGTGGGCTCGCCGGCCGCGCTGGTGGAGCCGCTGCACGGTGCGGGCTGCCGCGTGTTCGCCGACGTTGCGCACGCTCGCGCACGCCGAGAAGGCGCTGGCCGCCGGCGTGGACGGCCTGGTGCTGCTGTGCGCGGGCGCGGGCGGGCAGACCGGCTGGGTCAGCCCCTTCGCCGGCGTGCGCTCGCTGCGCGCGCTGTTCGACGGCCCGCTGGTGATCGCCGGCGGCCTGAGCGACGGCCACGCGCTGTGGGCCGCGCAGGCCCTGGGCGCCGACCTCGGCTACATGGGCACGCGCTTCATCGCCACGCCCGAGAGCCTGGCCAGCGAGGCCCACCGGCGCATGCTGGTGGACGCGGGCTGGGACGACATCGTGCCGTCCAGCGCGTTCACCGGGCTGCCGGTGAACTGGCTGCGCGCCTCCCTCGTCGATGCGGGCCTCGACCCCGATGCGCTCGATGCCAGCGCCTTGAAAGCCGACGCCGCCGAGCTGTACGGCACCCGCGACACCCAGCAACGCCCCCGGCGCTGGACCGAACTCTTCAGCGCCGGCCACTCGGTGGCCGGCGTGCACGGCGTGTTGCCCGTCGCCGCGCTGGTGGACGAACTCGCCGGCCAATTCGATGCCGCGCGCCAGCGCGGCCTGGGCTTCGCACCCGCCGGCCCCTCCCGTTTTTAGGATGACGCCATGACCTCCGCCCTGCCCACGCTGATCGACCTGCTCGCGCACAACGCCGTGGCCCACGCCGACCGCCCCGCCGTGATCGACGACGGCGCGCCGCAGTCCCACACCATGCTCTACGAGGCCGTGCAGCGGCAGGCCGCCGCGCTGTCGGCCCTGGGTGTCGGCCAGGGCGACCGCGTGGTGCTGATCGCCGGCAACCGCGCCGAGGTGCTGGTGATGCTGGGCGCGGTGGCCTGGCTGGGCGCGATGCTGGTGCCGCTGAATCTGCGGCTCTCGCCGGCCGAAATGGCCCAGCAGGCGCGCGACGCCGCGCCGGTGCTGGCCGTGGTGGACGCCGCCTGCGCGCCCCTGTGGCAGGCGGCCTGGCCCGAGGGCATGCCCGGCGTGCCCACGGCGGTGCTCGGCGCGGCCAACTGGCCTTCGCTCGCCGTCGCCGGCCCGCCCACCGCGCCCCCGGTGGCACGGCGGGACGCGCCGGAACTCGGCGCGGTCATGCTGTTCACCGCCGCCGTGGAAGGCCACGCGCGCGGCGCGGTGCTGGCGCAGTCGCAGCTCACCGCCTCGGCCCGGCAGATCGGCGAGGTGTGGTCACTCGGTGTGGACGACCGCTGGCTCGGTGTGCTGCCGCTGTTCCACGCGGCCGGCATCGGCCTCTCGCTCGCGTTGCTGGCCGCGGGTGGCACCTGCGTGCTGCTGCCGCGCTTCGACCCGGCCGCCGCCGTGGCGGCGGTGGAACAACACCAGGTCACCGTGAGCGCCACCTTCGCACCCATGCTCGGCGCCATGCTCGACGCGGCCCAGGCCAGCGGCGCTTCGCTGGCCAGCCTGCGCATCGGCATGGGCCTGGAACCCCCGGCCACGCTGGAGCGCCTGGCCGCGCTGTGCCCGGGCGCCGGCTTCTGGTCGGCCTATGCGCCAGGCCGAGGTGTCGAGCATGGTGTGCCTGGGCCTGCAGAGCGAGCGCCCCGGCGCCGCCGGCCGCGCCGTGCCGCCTTCGCAGATCCGCATCCAGGACGCGGCCGGCCAGCCCGTGGCCGCCGGCGTGGAAGGCGAGATCGCGGTGCGCGGCCCCACGGTGTTCCTGGGCTACTGGGACGTGGCGCAGCAACGCCCCTTCAAGCCCGCCGACCCCTGGCACCGCACCGGCGACCTGGGCCGCCTCGATGGGGACGGCTGGCTGTGGTTCACCGGCCGCGCGGCGCACAAGCAACTCATCAAGAGCGGCGGTGAAAACGTCTACCCGGCCGAGGTGGAGCAGGTGCTGCTCGAACATCCGGCCGTGGCCGAGGCCTTCGTGTTCGGCCGGGCGGATGAGAAATGGGGCGAGGCCGTGCACGCGGCCTGCGCGCTCAAGCCCGGCGCGACGGCCACCGAGGCCGAGCTGATCGGTTTCGTGGAACAGCGGCTGGCGCGCTACAAGCGGCCGCAGCGCGTGAGCTTCGGGCCCGCGCCACTGGAACGCGTGGCGCGGACCTGAGCAGCGCCTGCCGGTGCTTCGAGGGCTCGCCGGGGTCGGGCCACCCTGCGGCGCGCGGAAGCTGGTTACAGTTCTGCCCAGCCCGACAACCCTCATTCATTCAGATCCCATGTCCATGGACTTCACGCTGGTGCTCGTGCTCGGGCTGGTGGCCGGCACGGTGGGCGGCGTCGTCGGCTTCGGCACCTCCATCATGTTGATGCCGGCCCTGGTGCTGGTGTTCGGGCCGCGCGAGGCCGTGCCCATCATGGCAATCGCTTCGATGATGGCGAACGCCTCGCGGGTCGCCGCCTGGTGGCGGGAGGTGGACTGGCGCGTGGTCGGCGTCTACAGCGCGACCGGCATGCCCGCCGCGGCACTCGGCGCGGCGACGCTGCTGGTCCTGCCAGGCCGGATCGTGGAGGCGGTGATGGGCCTGTTTTTCCTCGCCATGATCCCCTTGCGCCGCTGGATGGCGCGCCAGGCCCTGGTGCTCCGGCTCTGGCATCTGGCCCTGGTCGGCCTGGGCATCGGCTTCCTGACAGGCATCGTCGTCAGCACCGGTCCCATCAACGCGCCCTTCTTTCTGGCGCACGGACTGGTCAAAGGGGCGTACCTGGGCACGGAGGCGATGAGCTCACTGGGTGTCTATGCCGCCAAGACGCTGGCCTTTGGCACGCTGGGCGGGCTGCCCCTGGCGTCCGTGGCGAAGGGCCTGGTGATCGGATCGTCGTTGATGGCCGGCGCGTTCATCGCGAAGCGCTACGTCCGCCAGCTCGACGCGGAGAGATTCCGGCTGCTCATGGATGGCCTGTTGCTGGTGGCGGGCGGCACCATGCTCTGGAGCGCCGTGGCCAACCACTAGGCCGCGGCTACTGCGCGGCACGCTCGCTGGCGGCGTGCAGCCATGCGAGGAACTCGCGCAGGTGCTTGGGTTTGTCGGAGTCCAGTGGCACCAGCACGAAGTAGGCGCTGCCCGGCACCTGCCACCGCGGGAACGGCGTGACCAGCCGGCCGAGCTCCACGTCGGCCGCCAGTGTGGGGAAGGTGCCGATGCCGAACCCCATGCCGTCGACCACGGCCTGCAGCGTGACGAAGAAGTGGTCGAAGCGCAGCGTCTGCATCGGGCGCAGGTCCGCGCAACCCGCCGCGCCGAGCCAGTTCTCCCAGTCGCCAGGCCGGGACTCGGTGGACAGCAGCACCGCCTTCTCCAGATGCCGCGGCGTTTTCAGCGCGCGCCCCCGGAGCAGCGTTGCGCTGGCAATGACGGTCGTGTTTTCGGTGAACAGCGGCGCCACCTCGAACTGCGTCTGGTCGCCGGGCGCCCGGCGAATGGCGACATCGAAGCTGCCCTTGAGGACCGGGTCGTGGCTGAAGGCCGTGGAAATGCGCACTTCGGTGGCGGGATGGCGCGCGCGGAACTCCGCCAGCTGCGGGATCAGCCAGCGCATCGCCAGCGTGGCCGGGGCGTTGACGCGGATCACCTTGCTCGCGGCGTTCTTGCCATAGCGCCGGGACGCGTCGCTGATGTGGTCGAACGCGGCACTGATCTCGCGCGCGAAGGCTTTGGCATGTCCCGTCGCCACCATGCGCTGGCCTTCCTTGCGGAACAGGGGCTGGCCCAGCGAGTGCTCCAGCAGCTGGATCTGCCGGCTCACCGCACCGTGGGTGAGGTTCAGTTCTTTCGCGGCCTCGGTGTAGCTGCCGGCGCGTGCCGTCACTTCGAAGATGCGCAAGGCGTTGAGGGGCGGGAGCTGGTGGGGCATGGTGGGCGGGCCAGGTGGGTGGGGACGGAAACCATTTGATCCGTGATTTTTACTCACGGCAAGACGATTATTTATCGATGGTGTCAGTTTATCTATCCAAATAAGCTTCGACCCATGAACACAGCCACCCTCACCGTCAACCAGCGCACCTACAACACCCCTGGCACACCGACCGTCATCGTCTGCATCGACGGTTGTGAGCAGGAGTACATCAACCAGGCCGTGCAGGCGGGGCATGCGCCCTTCTTCGCCCGGCTGTCACAAGGGGGCACCGTGCTGTCGGGCGACTGCGTGATGCCCTCCTTCACGAACCCGAACAACCTGTCGATCGTCACCGGCGCGCCGCCCAGCGTGCACGGCATCTGCGGCAACTACTTCTTCGATCCCGAGCAGAACGCCGAGGTGCTGATGAACGATGCGCGCTACCTTCGCGCGCCGACCATCCTGGCGCAGCTCGCGCAGGCCGGGGGGACGGTGGCGGTCGTCACGGCCAAGGACAAGCTTCGCAGCCTGCTCGGCCACGGGCTCCAGGGCATCTGCTTCTCCGCGGAGAAGGCCGACCAGGCCACCCTGAAAGACAACGGCATCGAGGACGTGCTGGCCAAGGTCGGCCTGCCCTTGCCGTCGGTGTACAGCGCGGACCTCTCGGAGTTCGTGTTCGCGGCGGGGGTGATGCTGCTGCGCACCGAGCGGCCGGACCTCATGTACCTGTCGACCACCGACTACGTGCAGCACAAGTTCGCGCCGGGCACCGAAGGCGCGAACAGCTTCTACGCCATGATGGACCGCTACCTGCAGGAGCTGGACCGGCTCGGGGCGGTGATCGGCATCACCGCGGACCATGGCATGAACGCGAAGAGCGATGCGCTGGGCAAGCCCAACATCGTGTTCCTGCAGGACCTGCTGGACCGCACCGCCGGCCTGGGCAAGGCCCGCGTGCTGCTGCCGATCACCGACCCGTACGTGGTGCATCACGGCGCCCTGGGTTCGTATGCCACGGTCTATGTGTCGAACCCGGCGGACATCCCCGCGATCCAGCAACAGCTGCTGCGGATCCCCGAGGTGGAAGACGTGCTGGACCGGGCGAGCGCCGCCGCCCGCTTCGAGCTGCCGCCCGACCGCATCGGGGATCTGGTGGTGCTGAGCCACCGGCTGTCGGTGCTGGGCACCTCGAGCAGCCAGCACGACCTGTCGGGGCTCACGGTGCCGCTGCGCTCCCACGGCGGGCTGTCCGAGCAACGCGTTCCCCTTCTCTTCAACCGCGTGCTCACGGGCGTGCCGCAACGGCGGCTGCGGAATTTTGACGTCATTGACCTGGCGCTGAACCACACAGCCTAGGCCACTGGCCATCGGTGCGTTCGAAAACTTCAACAAAGGAGACATCCCCCATGATCAGCTGGAAGCAAAAAGGAATCCTGGTTTGCCTTGGACTCTGGGCGGCGGGATCCGCCACCGCCCAGGCCTTCCCGAACAAACCGGTCCGCATCGTGGTGGGGTTCGCCGCCGGAGGGTCCACCGACAAGCTCGCCCGTGTGCTGGCCCAGCGCATGACCGAACTGCTGGGCCAGTCGGTGATCGTGGACAACCGGCCCGGCGCGGCCGGCAACCTCGCGGCCGAGATGGTGGCCGCGGCGCCGCCGGACGGCTACACCGTCTTCATGGCGACGCTCAGCAGCCAGGCGATCAACCCCCATCTCTACAAGCTCAAGTTCGATCCGATCAAATCGTTCGAGCCCATCGCGCTGGTGCGCAAGTACCCCTTGCTGCTCGTCGTGCCGCCCCAGCTGCGCGTGAACTCCGTGCCCGAACTCATCGCCCATGCGAAGGCCAACCCGGGCACGTTCTACGCCTCGTCGGGCAACGGCTCGCCGGCCCACCTCGCAGGGGAGATCTTCAAGAGCGCCACCGGCACCGACGTGCAGCACATCCCCTACAAGGGCGGCGGCCCTGCCATGGTCGCGCTGATGTCGAACGAGGCGCAGTTCGGCTTCGAGACCATGCCCAGCGCCATCGGCCACGCGCGCGGCGGCAAGCTCAAGGGCCTGGCCGTGACCTCCGACCGGCGCTCCACCGCCGCCCCCGAGCTGCCGACGATGCAGGAGGCGGGCGTGAAGGACTTCTCGGTGACCTCATGGGCCGGCCTGCTCGCGCCCGCCGGCACACCGAAGCCGGTGCTCGAGCGCCTGACCCAGGCGGCGCAGAACGCGATCGGCAGCCCCACCGTCAACGCGGCCCTGGCCAGCGATGGCGCCGAACCCGGCACGGGCGGCGGCGCCGAATTCAAGCGCTTCATGGACGACGAGCTCCAGGCCTGGGGCAAGGTGGTGCGGGCATCGGGGGCGAAGGTCGACTGAGCTTGCGATCGGCTGCCGACATGAAACACCTGTTGAATCTTCTGGCGGCGATCGCCCTGCTCGTCTGGTCCACCCAGCTTGTGCGCACCGGCATCCTGCGCGTGTTCGGTGCCAACCTGAGGCAGGTCCTGGCGCGCAGCATCGGCAACCGCTTCACCGCGGCCCTCTCGGGCCTGGGCGTCACGGCCCTGGTGCAGTCGAGCACGGCGACCGCGCTCATCGTGTCGTCCTTCGTCGGGCAGGGGCTGCTGAGCCTGCCGGTGGCCCTCGCGGTGATGCTGGGTGCCGACATCGGCACCAGCCTGATGACGGTGGTGTTCTCTTTCGACCTGTCCTGGCTGTCGCCGCTGCTCATTCTCGGTGGGGTGGTGATGTTCATCTCCCGCCAGCAAACGGCCGTCGGCCGTGTGGGCCGGGTGCTGATCGGCCTGGGGCTGATGCTGCTGGCGCTGCGCCTGGTGTCGCAGTCCACCGAGGTGCTGACCCAGTCGCCCGTGGTGAAGGCGCTGCTGGTCTCCGTCAACAGCGATCTGCTGCTGGAGATCACGGTGGGCGCCGCGCTGGCCCTCATGGCCTATTCCAGCCTGGCCATCGTGCCTGCTGACCGCCACCCTCGCGGCGTCCGGTGTCGTGCCCACGGACATGGCCCTGGGCATGGTGCTGGGCGCCAACCTGGGCAGCGGTCTGCTGGCCGTGGTGACCACGGCGCGTTCGGCCATCGAGGTGCGCCAGGTGCCGCTGGGCAACCTGATGTTCAAGGCCTTGGGCGTGCTGCTGGCGGCGCCGCTGGCGCCGGAATGGCTGCACGGCATGCAGCCCTATGTGGCGGACCCGGCGACGCTGGTGGTGCTGTTCCACCTGAGCTTCAACATCGCCGTCGCCCTCCTGTTCATCGGCGTCACCCAGATCGTGGCGCGCTGGGTCGAGCGCCTGCTGCCCAAGCCCGACAAGAACCGGGTGGCCGGGCGGCCGCACCACCTGGACCCGTCGGCGCTGGCCAGCGCCCTCGCTGGCGATCTCCTGCGCGGCGCGCGAGGCCATGCACCAGGCCGACGTGGTCGAGACCATGATGGTCGGCATGCTGGCCGTGATCAAGAACAACGACCTGCGCCTGGCCGAGGAGTTGCGCAAGCTCGATGACTCGGTCGACGAGCTGTACTCGGCCATCAAGTACTACCTGACCAAGATCTCCCGCGAGGCGCTGGCCGAAGAAGAAAGCCGGCGCTGGGCCGACATCATCAGCTTCACCATCAACATGGAGCAGATCGGCGACACCGTCGAGCGCGTGCTGCTGGACATCGAGGACAAGAAGATCAAGATGGGGCGCAATTTCTCGGACGCCGGCATGGCCGAGATCTGCGAGCTGCACGCCCGGCTCATCGACAACCTGCGCCTGGGCATGAGCGTGTTCCTCAACGGCAACGTGCGCGACGCGCAAAAGCTGCTGGAGGAAAAGGCGCGCTTCCGGGACCTGGAGCGCGCCTACGCCACCAGCCACCTCGTGCGCCTGACCGACAACACCGTGCAAAGCATCGAGACCAGCTCGCTGCACATCGACCTGATCAGCGATCTCAAGCGCATCAATTCGCACATCTGCTCGATCGCCTACCCCATCCTGGATTGCGCGGGCGCGCTCGCGCCGAACCGCCTGCGGGCGAGCCAGGGCCTGGCGGAACACGGCCTCCGAACCGAGGCGATACCCCTGCGGGTTCTATAATCGCCGGCCGGTTCGACCCTTCCATCGGGTCGAACCGCACGGTTCGAAGGTGCCCCGCCGCCAGCCATGGCGATGGGGTTAAACGGGAAACAGGTGACGGCGTCTTTCACGGCGCAACAAGCCTGTGCTGCCCCCGCAACGGTCAGCGGATTCGGGAACGCTCACGCGATGCCACGGCATCGGCAGCCACTGCGCCTCCAGGCGTGGGAAGGCGAGAAGTTCCTGTCGCGAGCATGCCCACAACGCCTGCACGACGACGCTCCGCGAGCCCGGATACCGGCCTTCGCATCGCCTTCGGACGCTGCGGGAGTGCGTGGTCCGGGCCAAGCCGAGCTGCGTCCGCCAGCGCCGGCGCCGCCCCACCATCACGTTCCCTCCCCACGCGTTTTTCTGTCGTTGGGCCTGCGGGGACGCGGGCCGTTGGAGGAGAGTTCTCATGCGTCATTCATTGCCCGCGCGTCAGCGCCAGGGCCGGGCCTTTCGCGGCCACCGTTCATCCGTTTGCACCGTGGCCCTGATGGGCGCGCTGTCCTCGGCCGCCCTGGCGGCGCAGGACGCGGGGACGCTGGCACCGGTCGAGGTGCGCACCGAAGGCCTGCGCGCCAGCGAGGCGGCCACGGCCACCAAGAGCGCCACCCCCATCGAGCGCCTGCCGCGCTCGGTGAGCGCCGTCACCGACACCGAGATGAAGGCGCGCGACGCGCAGTCCGTCATGGAAGCGCTGGAGCACGCGCCGGGTCTGTACGGCGGTGGTTATTCGAGCGGTGCGCTCACGCGCGAGTACCCCATGGTGCGCGGCTTCCTGGTCTACCAGTACCTCGATGGCCTCAAGCTGCACGACAGCAACTGGGCCGAGGAGCCTTACGGGCTCGAACGCGTCGAGCTGCTGCGCGGCCCCGCGTCGGCGCTCTACGGCCAGGGCAGCCCCGGCGGCCTGATCGACCTGCGCACCAAGCGCCCCACGGCCGAGACCGTGCGCGAGGTGGGCCTGCGCGTGGGCAGCCATGGGCTGCGCCAGGGCCAGTTCGACCTGGGCGGCGCGCTGAACGCCGACGCCACCTGGCAGTACCGCCTCACGGGCCTGGTGCGCAAGGGCGATGGCGAGATCGACCACACCCAGTCCGATCGCCGCTACTTCGCCGGCGCCCTCACCTGGAAGCCCGACGCCGCCACCCGGCTCACGCTGATGGCCAACCGCCAGGAAGACCCGAGCCTCACCGTGCACCAGCCGCTGCCGCGCGTGGGCACCATCGTGCCGGGCGCCAACGGGCGCTTCATCTCGCGCGGCCTGTTCCTCGGTGAACCGGCGCGCCACGACTCGGACAAGGACGCCTGGCGCGTGGGCTATGCGTTCTCGCACCGCTTCAACGAGGTCTGGTCCATCGAGCAGAACGCCGCCTACAAGAAGGTGGACATCCATGTGGACGAGATGCAGGCCACGGGTGTGGCGGCGGGCGCCACCGGCTGGACGCGGCGGCTGTTCGCGGCCGACTACACCATCGTGACCAAGCAGGTCGATACGCGCGTGGTGGCGCGGTTCGATGCCGTCGGCACGAAGCACCGCGTGATGCTGGGCCTGGACGCGGCGCGCGTGCCCAACTACCAGGGCACCGGCACCCGCGCGGCCCCGGCCTTCGCGCTGGACCTCTACAACCCGGTGTACGGCCAGGCCTTGCCGGCCAACCCCATCACGTCCAAGCGCGAGCAGCGCCTGCGCCAGACCGCGCTCTACGTGCAGGACCAGATCGACTGGGGGCGGCTGTCGGTGCTGGTCGGGCTGCGCCGCGACAAGGCCACGCTGGACCAGAAGACCGCCGTGCTCAACACCGTCACCGGGCACTTCAGCGATCCTTCGTACACCCCCAAGCGCGACCTGGCCACCACCGGCCAGCTGGGCGCCAGCTACGACCTGGGCGGTGGCTGGTCGCCGTTCGTGAACTACGCGGAGTCGTTCTCGCCCGTCACCGGCACCAGCGCGGCAGGCCGCCCGTTCGAGCCGCACACCGGCAAGCAGATCGAGGCCGGGGTCAAGTGGGTGCCGCCGGGCCGCGCCCTGCGTGGCCACGGCCTCGGTCTACGAACTCAAGCAGCGCAACGTGCTCACCAACGACCTGGCGAACCCGGGCTTCGCCACGCAGACGGGCGGGGTGCGCTCGCGCGGGGGCGAGATCGAGCTCAAGGCCGGGCTCGCGCGCGGCCTGGACGCCATGCTCTCGTACTCGGCGACCGACGCGGTCGTCACCGCGACCAACACCGTCAACGGGGTGGGCAAGCACCCGGTGGGCGTGCCCGAACAACAGGCCTCGGCCTGGCTGTCGTACCGCGTCGGCGCGGGCGCGCTCCAGGGCCTGAGGTTCTCGGTCGGCCTGCGCCACGTGGGCGAGTCGGCCGGCGACGCGCTCAACACCTTCGAGGTGCCGTCCGCCACGCTGTTCGACCTGGGCGTGCAGTGGAGCCTGGTGAACCTCTCGCCCTCGCTCAAGGGTTGGGAGACCTCGCTGGTGGTGAAGAACCTGGCCGACCGCCGCTACGTGGCGAACTGCGACAACGCCACGAACTGCTACTACGGCACGGGCCGCCGCGTGGCCCTGACCGCCTCGAAGTCGTTCTGAGCGGCCATGATGGCCTCGCCCTGGGACGGTGCCGAGCTCGACGCCGCGTTCGGCGGCCCCATGGCGCCGTTCCGGGGCCGGCTCGGCATCGGGCCACCGCCGGACGGACAGCACACCGTCGGCGTGCAGGCGCTGATGACGCCGGCGCACCTGGCCCGGGTGCGCCGGTTTTTCGATGCCGCGCACGGCGCGACCGACGCGCGCGTGGTGGCGTCGATCTGGTCGAAATGGCACTTCGCCATCGTGATGCCGGCCTGGTTCATCGGCCGCGTGCTGATGGGCCGGCGCCTGCCCACCGCGCTCGATGGCGTGAGCTTCGACCAGGACGCGCAAGGCCGCACGCTCTGCCTGCGCCTGCCCGCGCCGGGCGAACCCGACGGCGAGGCCGGCGACCCCGACACGTCCTGGCACGAATTCCTGCACCAGCACCTCGTGCCCTTTGTCGAACAGATGGCCGAGCGCACCGGCGTCACGCGCCGCGTGCTGTGGAGCAACGCGGGCAACCTGTTCGAGGCCTTCATCCGCCGACTGGATGAGACCCACCCCGGCTTGCGCGGCCTGGCGCCCGCGCGCGAGTGGCTGGAGATGCCCACCCCCCTGCACCGCCCGGTGATCTACCTGCCGCGCGCCGAGGGCGTGCACCGCATGCGGCGCATCTGCTGCATGCGTTACCTGGTGCCGGACCGCGTGTTCTGCACCACCTGTCCGAGTCCCCTGCTCAACGCGTCCAACAGCGCGTGCCGACCCCCATGACCACCCCATCGAAACGCAGCCTGTGGCGCTCCCTGAAGGACGGCATCCGCCTGGCGCGGCCGTACTTCGGTTCATCGGAGCGGGCCATGGCCCGCGCCCTGTTCATCGGCGTGATCGCGCTCCAGCTGGCCATGGTCGGCATCGACGTCGCCATCAACCACTGGCGCGGCGCCTTCTTCGAGGCGCTGCAGCAGCGCAACGGCGGCGAGTTCATGCGGCAGATGTGGATCTACTGCGGGATCGGCGTCGGCTTCGTGCTGGTGAACACCTTCCAGACCTACGTGACGCAATGGCTGTCGATCCGCTGGCGCCGCTGGATGAGCGACGGGCTGGCCGCGCGCTGGCTGGACGGGCCGGTGCACTACCGCCTGCAGGTCATGGGCGACGGGCCGGACAACCCGGACCAGCGCATCGCCGAGGACGTGCGCTCGTTCGTGCGCCTGGCGATCTCGCTCACCGTCGGCCTGATCGGCGCGCTGGTCTCGCTGGCGTCCTTCGTGTTCATCCTGTGGGAGCTGTCGGCGAAGGCGCCACTCACCTCGCTCGGTCTGTCGTGGGACCTGCCGGGCTACCTGGTGTGGGCCGCGCTCGCCTACGCGATCGTCGGCACGGTGATCACGCACCTCGTCGGCCGCCCGCTGATTCCGCTGGAGGTGGAGCAGGAGCGGCGCGAGGCGGACTACCGCTACGCGCTGGTGCACGTGCGCGACGACGGCGAGGCCATTGCCCTGGCCCGCGGCGAAGCGTGGGAACGCGCCGGGCTGGCGCGCCGGTTCGAGGCGCTGATGCGCAACACCTTCGCGCTGATGCGCCGGCAGCGCTCGCTCTCGTTCTTCACCATGAGCTACCGCCACGCCTCGCTGGTCTTCCCCTACATGATCATGAGCCCGCTGTACTTCGCCGGCAAGATGACGCTGGGCGTGCTGATGCAGGCGGGCTCGGCCTTCGCGCACGTGCGCACCGCGCTGTCGTACCTGATCACCTCGTACACCACGATCGCGGAAGCCGCCGCGGTGATCCAGCGGCTCACCGAGTTCGAGGCGGCGATCGAGCAGCGCCGCCAGGCGCGCACGGCCTTGCCGATCGCCCCCACCGCCGCGGAGGGTCTGTCGGTGCGGGGGTTGAGCGTGGGCGCGCCCGGCCACGGAGCGCCCATCGCCCAGGTCGATGCGCTGCAGGTGCGGGCCGGTGAACAGCTGCTGATCGTGGGCGCGCCGGGCGCGGGCAAGACCAGCGTGATGCGCGCCGTGATGGGCGCCTGGCCACTGGCCTCGGGCGAGGCGGCCAGCGGCTTCCTGCGGCCCTGGGTGGTGCAGCAGCAGAGCTACCTGCCCCTGGGCGGCAGCCTGCGCGAGGACCTGCTGTACCCGATGGACGCGGCCGAGGTCCCGCTCGCGTCGGCGGCGGCCGCGCTGGAGGCGGTCGGGCTGCAGCGGCTCGTCGAGCCGCTGTCGACCGACGCGCCGTGGAACGAAGCGCTCTCCGCCGGCGAACGCCAGCGCCTGGGCATCGCGCGGGCCCTGCTCGTGCGCCCCGATGTGCTGTGGCTGGACGAGGCCTTCAGCTCGCTGCCGGCCGATGAAGGACGGCGGCTCTACGGGCTGCTGCGGCGCGAGCTGCCGGCCATGGCCATCGTGGCCCTGGCTCACGAGGCACCGGCGTGGCTGAGCCCGACCCGGGTCATTGCGCTCGCCGGCGCGCCAGTTCGATGAAGGCCTGCAGGTAGTCGGTCTGCAGATCGGCCTCACGCGCGCCGAGAAAGATCTGCTTGGCGATGCCGCGCGGCCCCAGGCGCACGGGCACCACGTCGACCTTGGCCGCGTACTCCTCCACCAGCCAGCGCGGCAGGGCCGCGACGCCCCGGCCGCTGCGCCAGCCATCTGCAGCATGATGTCCGTGGTCTCGATGGTCTTGTGGCGCCGCGGCGTGATGCCGGCGGGCTGCAGGAACTGGTTGTAGATGTCCAGGCGGTCGGTCTCCACCGGGTAGGTGATCAGCACCTCCTGCGTGAGCTGCCGGGGCTTCACGTAGGGCAGCCCGGCCAGCGCATGGCCCCGCGCGACCACCAGCACCTGTTCGTAATCGAACACCGGCTCGTAGCGCAGCCCGGGCTTGTAGAGCGGGTCGGGCGTGACCAGCAGGTCGATCTCGTGGCCGAACAGCGCGCCGATGCCGCCGAACTGGAATTTCTGCTTCACGTCCACGTCCACGTCGGGCCAGGCCGCGAGGTAGGGCGAGACGACTTTCAACAGCCACTGGTAACACGGGTGGCATTCCATGCCGATGCGCAGGCTGCCGCGTTCGCCTTTCGCGAACTGGCGCAGCTGGTCTTCCGCCTGGTCCAGCTGCGGCAGCACGCGCCCGGCCACGGCCAGCAGGTACTGCCCGGCCTGCGTGAGGCGCAGGCTGCGGCCTTCGCGCAGCCAGATGTCGGTGCCCAGCTGCTGCTCCAGCTTCTTCATGCTGTGACTCAGCGCCGATTGCGTGACGCACAGCACCTCGGCCGCCGCCGTCAGCGAGCCCTGTTTCTCGACTTCCTGCACCACGGCGAGATGGATGCGTTCCAGCATGATGAATGAGTGAAATTCATGAATACGTGAGATAAGACCATTTTACTTCATCGATCCATTTGCCTACCATCCGCCGCTCTTTCCTTTCAATTTCCACCTCAGAGCGGCCCATGACCACCCTCCACAACCTCGGCTTTCCCCGCATCGGCGCCCGGCGCGAACTCAAGTTCGCGCTCGAGTCCTACTGGAAGGGCGAGTCCTCGCGCGACGCCCTGAAGGCGCTCGGCGCGCAATTGCGCCAGCGCCACTGGGCCGACCAGGCCGGCCTGGACTTCGTGCCCGTGGGCGACTTCTCGTTCTACGACCAGGTGCTGGACATGAGCTTCACGCTGGGCAACCTGCCCCAGCGCGTGAGCGGTTTCCATGGTGATGCGCTGGACAACCTGTTCCGCGTGGCCCGGGGCCGCTCGGCCCAGGCCGTGGAAGAGCACGGTGCCTGCTGCGGCGGCGTGGCCGCGGGCGAGATGACCAAGTGGTTCGACACCAACTACCACTACATCGTCCCCGAGTTCACGGCCACCACCGACTTCCAGCTCGACGCCTCGCGCCTGCTCGCGCAGCTCGCCGAAGCCCAGGCCCAGGGCGTGAAGGCCAAGCCGGTCATCGTGGGCCCGGTGACCTACCTGGCGCTGGGCAAGGCCAAGGACGGCAGCGACAAACTCGCGCTGCTGCCGCGCCTGCTGCCGGTCTACACGCAGCTGCTGGACGCGCTGGCCGCGCAGGGCGTGGAGTGGGTGCAGATCGACGAACCGCTGCTCGTCACCGAACTCGACGCCGAGTGGCAGCACGCGTTCAACACCGCCTACCACCACCTGAAAATCTGCCGCACCAAGCTGCTGCTGCGCAGCCTACTTCGGCCCCCTGCTGGAGAACAAGTACCTGGCCGCGAACCTGCCGGTGGCCGGGCTGCACATCGACACCCTGGACGCGCGCGACGACGTGCTGCCCCTGATCCACCTGATGCCCGCGCACAAGGTGCTGTCGCTGGGCGTCGTCAGCGGGCGCAACATCTGGAAGACCGACCTCACGGAACTGCTGGACTGGCTGGAGCCGCTCGCGCAGCGCCTGGGTGAGCGGCTGTGGATCGCGCCCTCGTGCTCCCTGCTGCACGTGCCGGTGGACCTGGGCAGCGAACAGAAGCTGGACGCCGAGGTGAAGTCCTGGCTGGCCTTCGCGCTGCAGAAGCTCGATGAACTGAAATTGCTGGGGCGCGCGCTGAACGAAGGCCGCGACGCCGTGCGCGACGAACTCGCCGCCAACCGCGCGGCGCTGGCGGCGCGCCGGGCGTCGGCGCGCGTGCACAAGCCGGCGGTGCAGGCCGAGGTCGCGGCGATCGACGCGCGCCTCGGCCAGCGCCAGAGCCCCTATGCCGAGCGCGCGCCGCGGCAGGCCGCGCTGCTGAAGCTGCCGGCCTACCCCACCACCACCATCGGCTCGTTCCCGCAGACGGCGGAGATCCGCCACGCGCGCAGCGAGTTCAAGGCCGGGCGCCTCGACGCGGCGGGCTACCGCGCGGCCATGCAGGCCGAGATCGCGCGCAGCGTGCGCGAGCAGGAAGCGCTGGGCCTGGACGTGCTGGTGCACGGCGAGGCCGAGCGCAACGACATGGTGGAGTACTTCGGCGAGCAGCTCGACGGCTATGCGTTCAGCCAGTTCGGCTGGGTGCAGTCCTACGGTTCGCGCTGCGTGAAACCGCCCATCCTGTTCGGCGACATCGCCCGGCCCCGCCCGATGACGGTGGAATGGATCACCTACGCGCAGTCGCTCACGGACAAACCCATGAAGGGCATGCTCACCGGGCCGGTCACGATCCTGAACTGGTCCTTCGTGCGCGACGACCAGCCGCGCTCGGTCTCCTGCCAGCAGCTCGCGCTGGCGATCCGCCAGGAAGTGCTGGACCTGGAACAGGCCGGCGTGCGGGTGATCCAGATCGACGAGGCGGCGCTGCGCGAAGGCCTGCCGCTGCGCCGCTCGTCATGGCAGGACTACCTGGGCTGGGCGGTGGAATCGTTCCGCCTCACCGCCAACGGCGTGCGCGACGAGACGCAGATCCACACCCACATGTGTTATTCGGAGTTCAACGACATCCTCGCCTCGATCGCCGACATGGACGCCGACGTGATCACCATCGAGACCTCGCGCTCGGACATGGAGCTGCTCGACGCGTTCGACCACTTCAACTACCCGAATCAGATCGGCCCGGGCGTCTACGACATCCACTCGCCCAACATCCCCACGCAGGACCACATCGTGCAGCTGATGAAGAAGGCGGCGCGGCGCATCCCCGCCGAGCGCCTGTGGGTGAACCCGGACTGCGGGCTCAAGACCCGCCAGTGGCCCGAGGTCATCCCGGCGCTGGGCAACATGGTGGCCGCGGCGCGGGCCTTGCGCGCATCGGCCTGAGGCCAGCCCCCCGGCCGGGATCAGGCCAGGCCGCCGGCCGCGCCGGGCAGGTCGCGCCGGGGCCGGGGGTGGCGCTTGCCATTGAGCAGCTGGCTGATCCAGGTGTGGCGCACGAAGAGCTGGTAGCTGCCCAGGCAGACCAGCGTGGTGGCCGTGATGTTGATGGCGATCTTGAGCAGGGCGGGCAGTGGCAGCTGGTACAGCAGCGCGCCGAACAGGATGGTGAACGGGAAGTGCACCAGGTAGACCCAGTAGGCGCTCTCCGCGAGGTAACCCAGCACCCTGTGGCGCGACTGCAGGAAGCGCAAGGCCAGGCCGATCGACGCGAAGGCCCAGAGCCAGGCCGCGCAATGGAAGCTGTAGGCGCCCAGCAGCATGGGGCCGTGGCGCTGCGTCACCAGGCCGGACAGCAGGTAGAACCCCAGGCCGAGTGCCGCGAAAAGCCCCCAGCGGCGCTGGAACTGCGCGAACAGCACCGCCTGCTGCCCATGCAGCATCAGCCCGAAGCCGAAGTACACGCCGTAGTGCACCCACTCGTTCCACGGCGGCAGGAAGGAGCCCGAGTTCACGATGAAGCCACGCGGGTAGCCGGCGGTGGCGGCCAGCAGCGGCAGCGCCAGCAGCGCGAAGCCCCAGGGCCGGCGCGCCACCCAGGCGAGCACCGCGCCAGCGGGCGCGAACCAGCGCCGGGGCAGGCGCATCAGCCCGGCGGTGATCACGCAGAACCACAGCAGCAGCCACAGGAACCACATGTGCATGGTGCTGATGCCGCGGTCGGGCACGTTCGCGGCCACGGCCAGGTCGAACCCCCATTGGTTGAGCGCCAGCCGGTTCAGGAACAGCAGCGCCGCCAGGCTGGTGAGCACCCACAGGATGGGCCAGAAGATCGCGAACGGCAGGGCCAGGCGCGCGAGCCGGTTGCGCAGCAGGCCGCCCGGGCCGCGCGATTCGGCCAGCAGCGCCGCGAAAAAACCCGCCAGGATGAAGAAGGCGGGCATGCGGAACACGTGGATGAAGCTCACCAGGGCATCGGCGAAGGCCGTGCGCTGCTCGTCGAGCCAGACGTTGGGCATGGGGTGCGTCGTGTAGACCGCGGCCACATGCAACACGATGCCCAGCCACATGAGAATGGCGCGCAGGTTGTCCAGCGCGTGGAGGCGGACCCCAACGGGCGCGGGCGCAGCGTGTTCACTCATGAGAGCGCGACATTAGCAGTTCGTGGGCGTTCGCGCCACCACCCGCGAGACCCCGCCAGCCGGCGGGGAGCAGCCGCTCAGCCCGGGCGGATGTGGTTGCGCTGGATGACCTCGGCCATGGCGGCCGTGTCGCTCTTGATGCGGCGCGCCAGGCCTTCGGGGCCGGTGCCGGCGACCTGCCAACCCTGGCCGAAGATCTTCTGGCGGATGTCCTCGCGGCGCACGATCTCGGTCAGCAGGGTGCCAGGCGGTTCACGTGCGCCTTGGGCAGGCTGTTGGGCGCGGCCACGGCGTTCCAGATCTCGAGCTGGAAGTCGCGCACGCCGGCCTCGCTCAGGCTGGGCACGCCGGGCACCAGGCTGCTGCGGCCGGTCGACGTGACGCCGATGGCCTTGAGCTTGCCCGCCGTCACCTGCGGCATCGCCAGGCCCGGGGGCAGCAGCGACATCTGCACCTGGCCCCCCAGCATGGCGGTGATGACCTGCGGGTTGCCCGGGTACGGCACGTGCACCGGCGCGATGCCGGCGCGGCTCTTGAGCAGCTCCATGCCCAGGTGGGCCACGGTGCCCACGCCGGGCGTGCCGTAGTTCCACTTGTCGCCGGAGGCGCGCGCGGCGGCGATGTAGGCCGCGCCGCTCTCGGCCACGCTGGCGGGCACGCTGAGCACCAGGGGCGCGACGGCGATCAGCGAGACGGGGGCCAGCTCGGTGATCGGGTCGTAGGTGGTGTCGGGGTTGAGGATCTTGGCGATCGTCATGTTGCCGTTGATCATCAGGCCGATGGTGTGGTCGTCGGTGGCGCGGGCCACCGCCGCGGCGGCGATGTTGCCGCCGGCTCCGGGCCGGTTCTCGATCACCACCGGCTGGCCCAGGGCCTGCTGCAGCGGCTCGGCGAGGAGGCGCGCGGTGAGGTCGGGCGAGGAACCGCCGGGGAAACCCACGATGATCTTCAGCGGCCGGCTGGGCCAGGCGGCCTGGGCGTGCGCGCTGGGCAGCACGGTGGAAGCGGCCACGGCGGCGGCGGTGGCCAGGGCATGGCGGCGGGTGACGGGGGTGTTCTGGAAGTTCATGTCTGCCTCTGGTTTCGGGATGGATGCACAAGGATTCTCACTGCTCCGGAGCGCGAGCCGCAACGAAAGAAGTGCACCCTCCAGAGGCATCAAGGGTCCGGCTGCGCCGGCCCGAGATGCCGTCCCCCTCGAAGCGCCGGAGGCGCGCCACGGAGGGGGGAAGCCGCGCAGCGGCGCAGGGGGGTGTCTCATCATCTCATCGGCTCGGGCGGTCCGTCGTAGAGCCACGTATTGTCCAGCAATCGTTCGCCCAGCATGCTCATGGCGGAGTCCCGCGCCCAACGCAGCATGCCCTGGGCGTGGAAGACCACGCCGTTGCGCTGCGAGAGCTTCTGCACGCGCGCGTTGCGCTGCCAGCGGGTCCGGGCGTAGCGCGACAGCCGCAGCGCCCAGTCGCTGCCGGCCTCGCGGTCCTGCACCAGGCGCCCGAGCGTCCAGGCGTCCTCGATGCCATGGCCGCGCCCTGCGCGAAATAGGGCCGCATGGGGTGGGCCGCGTCGCCCAGCAGGGCCACGCGGCCGCGCGCCTGTTCGTGCGGGCCGCGCAAGGCGGGCCGGTCGTTCAGCGGCCACAGCGTCCAGTCGGGCACGGCCGCGACCATGGCCATCAGCTCGCCGCAGGCCGGGCCCAGGGCGCGCCGCAGGTCGCTGGCGTGGGCCTCGTGCGTCCAGCCCTGGGGGTCGTCGCCGGGCGGCAGCTGGCCTTGCACCACCGCCACGAGGTTGAACCAGTCGCCCTGCTTCACCGGGTAGTGCACCACGTGCAGGCGCGGCGCCAGCCAGGCCGTGACCAGGTTGGCGCGCAGGGGCGTGGGCAGGTCCACCGAGCGCACCATGCCCCGGTAGGCCAGGTGGCCGGTGGCGCGCACGGGCGGCCCGCCGAGCAGGCCGGCGCGCACCCGGCTCCACAGGCCATCGCAGCCGATCAGCGCCTCGCCCGACAGCGTCTCGCCCTCCTCCAGCGCCACCTGCACGCCCTCGCCTTCTTCCGTCCAGCTCGCCAGCCGCGCGCCCAGGCGCAGCTGCACCTCGGGCCGGCGCTGCACCGCGCTCAGCAGCAGGCCGTGCAGGTCGGCGCGGTGCAGGGTGGCGTAGTGCTGCCCGTGGCGCGCCAGCGCCAGGGCGCCCAGGCGCAGGTGGCCGAGCTGGTTGGCCCGGTGCGCGTCGCGCACGCGCAGCGCCTCCGGCAACGCGGCGCAGGACTGCAGGGCGTCCATCAGGCCCCACTCGGCCAGCACGCGCACCGCGTTCGGCCCGAGCTGCAGGCCCGCCCCCACCTCGCCAAAGGCCTCGGCCTGTTCCAGCACCACCGAGCGCACGCCCGCGCGGGCCAGCGCGAGGGCGCAAGCCAGTCCACCAATGCCACCGCCCGCCACGATCACTTGTTGGTTCATGCGCGCGATTGTGCCGCCCCGGCCGGGCTGCGTGAGGTAGCGCACCAACAAGGCTGGGGGAACGCGATAGGCTGGCACTTCGATCACCCGGAAAGGACCTCCGATGACCGCCTCGCTCCAGCCCGCCACCGAACTGGCCCGGGCGGCCAGCCAGCCCTACCCCAACGACAGCAGCGAGTACCGCACGGCGCGCACGGCGCTGCTGGCCGAAGAGATCGAACTGCGGCGCCACATCGAGCGCGTGGCCGCGCAGCGGCGCGCGTTGCCGCCGGGCGGCGTGGCGGCCGATTACGAGTTCCGCGACGAGAACGGCAAGACGGTGGGCTGGAAGGCGCTGTTCGGCGCGCACGACACGCTGGTGACCTACTTCTGGATGTACGGGCCGCAACGCGAGCGGCCCTGCCCGATGTGCACCGCGTTCATCGGCTCGCTCGACATTCCCGCGCGCGACCTCTCGCAGCGCGTGGCGCTGGCGGTGATCGGCCGCTCGCCGGTGGAGCGGCAACTGGCCTTCGCGCGCGAGCGGGGCTGGAAGAACCTGAAGTTCTACGCGACGGTGGGCGACCGCTTCGCGCGCGACTACCGGGGCCTGGCACCCAATGGCGAGGAGTGGCCCGCGCTCGATGTCTGGGTGCGGCGCGACGGCCAGGTGCGGCACTTCTGGGGCTCCGAGCTCGGCGGCACGGCCGACCCGGGCCAGGACCCGCGCGGCGCGCCCGACCCCACGCCGCTGTGGAACATCCTGGACCTCACGCCGGGCGGGCGCGGCACGGACTGGTACCCCAGACTGGACTATGGCAACGGCGCCTGAACGCGCGCTTGCCGAGGGGCGAAGGGATCAGGCTTTCAGCCGGTCTTCGATGAACGCGACGACGCGCTCGAGGCGCTGCACGACCAACAGCTCGCCCGGCATGTCCGCGAACTGCGCCCGCGGCCCGAAGGCGATGACGGGTTTGTGGAACGCCAGGCACAGGCGCACCTCATCGCGGGTGCCGTGCGCACCCGGCAAGGCCACGACGACGTCGCTGCTCAGCACGTTTACGTGGTTGCGCGTGTGCAGCTCGGGTGGATCGGATGCGGCGCGGCGCGGGAGCGGCGTGACGATCCGGATGTCGACATGCGCGTTGGGGTAGCCCTCCAGCGGCCGAAAACCGTGCTCGGGGTCGGCCAGGGTGGGCAGCACCCCGATGGCGCAACCGCGCCGGCCGGGGTGTTCGTGAAACGCCTTGCCCACGCTCGCCATCACGCCCTGGCCACCGCCTGTGAGCAGGTGGTGGCCGGCCTCGGCGATCCACGCGCCCAGTGGTCTGGCGAGCCGGTTCCAGGGTCGGGAGCCCGAACCCATGACGCCGATGACGGCCATGGCACCCGGGGACGTTCAGAACGCCTGGACGTTCCACTCGTAGTCGAGCGCCACGGCGCTCACCGCGGCCAGGCGCTCCTCGGGCGACTGGGACAGCGACGCCAGCAAGCGCGCATTGAACGCGTCGAGCGTCGCCTTGGCCTGGTCCGCCTGCGCGGGGTCCACCGCCTGGTCTTCGAACTTCTGCACATAGGAGTGGGCCGCGACGCCCACCACGAAATACAGCGCGGCGTTGTCCGGATCCGTCTTCATGAGGGCGAACGCGCCTTTGTAGAACGCCTTGAACTGGTCGGTTCCCGCCAGGCCCTGCGCAAACGTCTGCGCGATGTGTTGAAAAGTCATGCCGGAGGTTCTCCTTTAAGCGGGGACAGGGGACACGGGGGAGGATGCGATGCCACCATGGGCCTCGGACCACGCCCCCGGGGTTCGAAGAAATGCGGCCCATTCCGCGAGGGCCGATGGGTCGAACCCATCGCGCCCGCGCGCGGCATCCAGCACGTCCTGCCAGGTGCACAGGGCATGGACCCGCATCTGGTGCGCGTGCAGCATCGCGGTGGCATCGAAGGTGCCGTAGTCGAAGACCACGAAGACGTCGCGGACCACGGCACCCCGCGCGCGCAGTGCCTGGCAGAAGGTGAGCTTGGACAGGCCCGCGGCCATCAGGTCGTCCACCAGCAGCACCGCCGAGCCGGGCGCCACCACCCCTTCCACCTGCGCCTGGCCCACGGCCCGCTTGCGAACGTATTGCAGGGGCAGGTTCAAGGCATCCGCCATCCAGGCCGCGAAAGCGATGCCGCTGGACTCTCCTCCCGCCACGGCGGCCAGGCCCTCCAGGGCGCCGGCGGCGCGAAGCCGGGCCAGGGCCTGCTCCAGCAGCACCTGCCGCGTCCGCGGAAACGAAATCAGTCGCCGGCAATCCATGTACACCGGGCTGGCCCAGCCCGATGGCAAGCGGAAAGGCTCATCGGTTCGGCAGCTGACGCAGCCCGCCTCGATCAGCAGCTCGGCCACCGCGTGGGCGGAGGATGGGTTGGGCATCATGGCGACTCCGTCAATGGGTCCACCCGCTCCAGCAGGCGCCGCAAGCGCTGCGCGCCCGTGCGGCCCTTGTAGGCGCTCTTCCAGAGGCGGCCGATCATGTCCTCGTACAGGCGCACGGCTTCGGGTGAGGCGGTCACGGTGGCAATGCCGTTGCGCACGTTGGGCAACTCGCCCAGCCGGAAAGGGCTCACCGCCAGCACGGTGCGCTGGTTCCCGGAGAACAGCTGGAAGGTCGACGAGGGCATGGCATCGTCGATCAGGCCGATCTGCACATTCAGCGGCTCGCTCTCCATCAGATCGGCAATGCGCACCACTTCGTTGCGCGCGGCCCGCACGCGCTGCATCCGGACCTCGTGCGGGAGATCGACCCGCCCGACCAGCCCCGTCAGCACGAAGCGCTCCAGCTCGCGCATGCCGATCAGGCTCACGATGCTCATGCGGCGCTGCTCGAAGAACCGCCGACGCTCGGCCAGGATGGTCAGCATGTCCTCCACTTCGCCCTGGCGCGCTTTGCCCTGGGACTTCGGCGAGGCCTCGAGCAGCATTTCCCGCAGGTGCGTGAGGTACTCGTCGGAGGTCAGCAGCAAGGAAATGGGTTCGAAGTGGGCCAGGATGCGGTCGGATGTCTGCTCGAGCTGGCGCATGCGTTCGAACAGACCCAGGGCGTTCGAGTAGTACTCGACCTCCACCCCCAGCAAGGAGGCCAGCGACGTGTTCAGCAGCTGGGCCAGCCTTTCCAGGGTCTCGATCTTGACGATCTCGCCCTTCTCCATGCGGTACACCACCGCGCGCGACACGCCGAGCTGCTCGGCCACATCCTCGGCCTGCAGCGACGCGCCGATGCGATAGGCCTTGAGCCGGTTGCCCAGGTCCGCATAGTCAATCGAGGAAGCTGGCGGCAAGACGGGTGTGCTCATCTCTTTTTCACTCGGTCGAATCAAAAAAGAGAATATAGGGCACCTGCTGGAAAAGACATACCGGCATCGGGCGGGTGAGCCAGTCCCCGCCGCGCACCGTTCGGCGGCGCACCCGCATGCCAGGGGGAAGAACGGACGAATTCATGGGCAGGCTCCGGGCCGTGGGTGCTCGATGGGAAAAGGGGGTCGTGCTCATGGCGCCGGGCGCACCTGCCAGGGCACGGTGCTCCCGCCCAGGAAAGGGTGGATCGCCGCGCCGCCGGGCAGCGCCACGTTGTCGGGCACCGCTTGCGGCGCGCGCAGCAGGGTGAGGGTGTCCTCGTTGGGAGAGAGGCCGTAGAACCGGGGCCCGTTGAGGCTTGCAAAGGCCTCCAGGCGATCGAGCGCGCCGGCCTGATCGAAGACCGTGGCGTAGGCCGCCAGGGCGGTGGGCGCATTGAAGATCCCGGCGCAGCCGCAGGCGGATTCCTTGAACGCGCGCGCGTGGGGCGCCGAGTCGGTGCCCAGGAAAAAGCGCGCGTCGCCCGAGGTCGCCACCTGGATCAGGGCCAGCCGGTGGCGCTCCCGCTTCAGGATCGGCAGGCAGTAGAAGTGCGGCCGGATGCCCTGGGTGAAGATGGCATTGCGGTTGAACAGGAGGTGCTGCGGCGTGATGGTCGCGCCCAGGCGCCCGCTGTGATCGGACCGCACCACCTGCGCCGCCTCTTCGGTGGTGATGTGCTCCAGCACCACCTTCAGCGCGGGGAAGTCGCGCAGCAGCGGCTGCAGCGTGCGCTCGAGAAACACCGCCTCGCGATCGAACACGTCCACCGCCGGGTCCGTGCTCTCACCGTGCAGCAGCAGCGGCATGCCGATGGCCTGCATGCACTCCAGCGCCGGCGCCACCTTGGCCATGTCCGTCACGCCAAATTCCGAATGCGTGGTGGCGCCCGACGGGTACAGCTTGACGGCGCTGAACACGCCCTCTTCGTGGCCGCGGCGCAATTCGTCGGGCGGCGTATGGTCGCAGAGGTAGGCGGTCATCAGGGGCATGAAGCGATCGCCCGCGGGCACCGCGGCCAGGATGCGCTCGCGGTAGGCGCGGGCCGCCTCCACCGTGGTCACCGGCGGCTGGAGGTTGGGCATGACCATCGCCCGGCCGAACGACCCTGAGGTGTAGGGCAACACGGTTGGCCAGCACGTCGCCATCGCGAAGATGCAGGTGCCAGTCGTCGGGGCGTCGGATCGTGATCAGGTCGGTCATGGTCGGCCTCTTCAGGCGATGCGGCTGGCCGCGACGGAGAGCGCCTGCACGCCCAGCATGAAATCGTCGAGGTCCATGGACTCGTGCGGGTTGTGCGAGCCGTTCTGGTTGCGGATGAACAGCATCGCGCTGGGAATGCCCGCGTTGGCGAACAGCGCGGCGTCGTGCCCGGCGCCGCTGGGCAGGACTTCGTAGGCCGCCCCCTGGTCCGCGCAAGCCTGCGACAACAGGGCGCACAGGCGCTCGTCCATGGTGGCGGGCTCGCTCAACAGGCGGCGGTCGAAGCGGAAGCTCACGCCCCGCTCACGGGCAATCGCGCTCACCTCGGCCTGCACCAGCTGGTAGAAGGCTTCGAGCGTGTCCGTGCTTTTGCTGCGCGCCTCCAGGCTGAAGCCCACCTGGCCGGGAATGCGCGATATGGAGTGTTCCGCCGGGTCCGTCTGCAGGACGCCCACCGTCACCACCAGGTCGGTGCCGCGTTCCAGCAAGGCCCGCCAGTGGGCGTCCAGCCGCATGACGAGATCGGAGACGGCGAAGACGGCGTCATGGCGGAGCCAGCGCGGCACCACGCCGGAATGCTGGGCATCGCCCAGGCACTCGATGCGGTTGTGCCGGACGTTGCCACGGATGCCCGAGACCACGGCCAGTGGCAGCTGGCGCGCCACCATCACCGGCCCCTGCTCGATGTGGAGTTCGATATAGGCCTTGACCGCCGCCTTGTCGATGAGCACGTCCTGCGCGCGGACCGCCTCGATGTCGGCGCCGCTGTGCTTCATGCAATCGGCCAGGCACTCGCCGGTGCTGCGCTGGCGCAGCGCCAGGTCCTCGGCGCCCAGCTTGCCGAACAGGGCGCCGGAGCCCATGTAGGCCTTGCCGAACCAGGCGCTCTCCTCGCCCCGGAAGGCGATGGTCTGGATGGGCACCGCGGGACTGACGCCCTGGCGCCGCAGGGCCACCTGGCACAGCAGGCCCGCCACGACCCCGGCCAGACCGTCGAAGTTGCCGCCTTGCGGCACCGAGTCGATGTGCGAACCGATCCAGACCGAAGGCCGGTCCACCGGCGCGTCCGGCAGCGAGAACACCACGTTGGCGGCCCGGTCCGAGGTCGCGACCAGCCCCTCCGAGCGCGCGAAGTCCCGCAGGTAGTCCGCCGTGGCGGTTTCGCCCGGGCCGTAGCTTTCCCGCGTCACGCCCACCCCGTCGAACGAGAGTTCACGGACGTCGGCAAAGAGTTTTTCGGCCAGGGGCCGAAGTTCAACAAGGTTCATGGCAGTCGCCGGCGGTGGGCATCAACCCGATTGCTGGGCAAAGCGCAACCAGCGGTCGGACAGCTGCCGATCCAGCCGGACCTGGCCGGTCAACTCGCGGACGTGGGTCACGCCGGTCTCGTCGCAGAAGGCGTGAAGCCCATCGATGATCTTCTGCATCGCACCGGGATCGATGAACGACGCGGTGCCGACTTGGACGGCACTGGCACCGGCCAGCATGAACTCGACCGCGTCCTCGGCGTTGGAGATGCCGCCGCAACCGATGACCGGGATGCGCACGCTGCGGTAGCACTGGTGCACCATGCGCAAGGCAATCGGCTTGATGGCGGGCCCGGACAAGCCGCCCATCACATTGCCCAGCTTGGGCTTGCGGGTGCGGACGTCGATGGACATGCCCAGCACCGTGTTGCCCATCACCAGGGCGTCCGCCCCGGCTTCCTCGGCGGCTTTCGCCACGGCGGCAATGTGCGATGCGTTGGGGGTGAGCTTGACCCAGAACGGGTGCTGGGTTCGTCGCCGGATGGCGCTCACCACCTTGTAGGTGGTTTCGGGCGTCATCGCGAAGGCCATGCCATCGGCCTCCAGGTTGGGGCACGAGATGTTCGCCTCGATCACGGCGACCTCCGGCAGCGACATCTCCTCGATGGCCTGCGCGAACTCGTCCACCGTGTCGGCCGAGATGGACACGACGACCGGCGTGTCGAACCGCGTGTAGGGCGGCAGCACCTCGCGCCGGTAGTGTTCCAGGCCTTTGCTCGGGATGCCGATGGAGTTCATCATCCCGCCGTGGGTTTTCGGTCACCCGCGGCGTGGGGTTGCCCGCGCGGGGTTTCGGCGAGACGCTCTTGATCACCAGCGCGCCCAAGCGGTTGAAGTCCAGCGCTTCGGCGTATTCGATCGCGAAGCAGCCGGAGGCGGGCATGACGGGGTTGCGCAGCGCGACGTCGCCCACTTTGACATTGAGATCAGCCAAACTCCACCTCCCCCACCACCTGATCGATCGAGAACACCGGGCCTTCGCGGCAGACGCGCAGGAACCGCTTGTCGCCGCCGTGATCGAACAGCCGCACACAGGAGAGGCAGACCCCCATGCCACAGGCCATCCGCTGTTCCATGGCGACTTCACCGCGCGTCTGCGGATAGTCCTTCAGCACCTGCTGCAGCAACATGAGCAGGCGGTGCGATCCACAGGTGTAGACCACGTCGTGGTGCTGCGCGTCCATCAGCCGGCGCACCAGGGCCTCGACCGCCTCGACCGACGAGCTGCCATCGCTGTCATGGACCACGTGCACATCGGCCTGCGCACCGCGCAGGAATTCGTCGCGCATCAGGTCCTGGGGTGCGCGTGCCGACATCACCGCCGTGATGGCGATGCCCGAGCGCGCCGCCAGTTGCAGCAAGGGCGCCATGGTGGCCAGGCCGACGCCCCGCGCCACCACCAGGATGCGCCGGACACTGGCGTCCAGCACGAAGGTGTTGCCCAGCGGGCCGACGATGTCCATCTGCCCCCCCACGGCCAGCGTCGCCAGGGCCTTCGTGCCCAGGCCGGTCACGTTGTAGAGGAATTCGATCGTGCCGGGTGCGGGGCCGACGCCATAGACGCTCATCGGCCGCAGCAGGAAGGGCTTCATGTCGTCGGTCGACGGGCACTTGAGCTGGTAGAACTGCCCGGGCCGGGTGATGGCCGCGAGATCCACCTCGGCGGTGAGCCGGAGGTACTTGTAGCGGTCGTTGACCCAGCGGTGCTCCACCACCTCGCAGCGGTGCGAGGCCACCGCCTCGGCATTGCGCTGGAAGCAGGCGCGCTCGGTCAAGGTGGCGCAGGCTCGCGGTGCGGCCGGGAGACGCTGGAGCGCTTCGGTCATTCCAGCTCCTTGCCCTTGAGTTCGGGAATGAGGAACACCGTGCGCACCATGTCCAGCAGGTAGATGGCGGCCAGCAAGGCGATGGCGATCTGGAACGAATAGGCACTGACCAGCGCCCCCACGACCACGGGCCCGAACCCACCCACGCCGCGGCCGATGTTGAACAGCACGTTCTGCGCCGTGGCACGGGCCTCCGTCGGGTAGGCCTCCGACATCAGCGCACCGTAACCACCCAGCATGCCGTTGACGAACATGCCCAGCACGGCACCCGCCCACAACATCTGGATGGGGTCGGTCAGTTGAGAATAGAACAGCACCATCGCCACGGCGCCCGCCTGGAACAACAGGAAGCTGGGCTTGCGGCCGATGCGATCGGCCAGCTGGCCGAAGATGAAGATGCCGGCCATCATCCCGAGGATGGTCACCGAGGTCCACAGGGCCGATTTGGTGAGGTTGAATCCGAGCTGCTTCGCCAGAAAGCTGGGCATCCAGATCATGATTCCGTAGTAGCCGAAGTTCTGCACCGAGCACAGCACCACGATGCCCGCGCTGATCTTCGTGGTCGCCTTGTCCTTCACCAGCAGCCTGAAGGCCTGCCCCTTCGACGCCGGCCTGGCGGCCTGGCGCACGAACACCTCGGGTTCATGCAGCTTGTTGCGGATCACCCAGGCCACCAGGGCGGGCAGCACCCCCACCAGGAACATGCCACGCCAGCCGATGACGGGCAGGAGCAAGGGCGTCAGCAAGGCGGCGCCGAGCACGCCACATTGCCAGCCCAGCGCCACGTACGAGGACACCCGCGCGCGGTGTTTGGCGGGCCAGGCCTCGGCCGCCAGCGCCATGCCGATGCCGAACTCCCCGCCCAGGCCGATGCCCGCGATCGTGCGGTAGATCAGCAAGTCCCAGTAGCCCTGCGCGAACGCGCACAGGCCGGTGAAGACGGCGAACAGCACGATGGTCCAGGTGAGCACCCGGATGCGCCCGTACCGATCGCTCAGTGCCCCGAAGACGATGCCGCCGAAGACCGCGCCCACCAGGGTCCAGGTCACCAGGGACCCGGCCTGGCTGGGCGTCAGTTGCAGCTCGGCCGAGATCGCGCTGAGCATGAAGCCCAGGATCAGCAGGTCGAATCCATCCATCGCATAGCCCACCGCCGAGCCCGCCAGGGCTTTCCAGCTGTAGCCATCCACCGCATCTTTCTTGCTCATTTGAGTCTCCACCCCACAGGGCTTTCGTTGCACGGGACATCGCCGCAAGGCTTCGGCGAGGTTCGACATCTCTTCTATGTTTTGATACTAGTATCTTTTTTGATACTTGTCTCGTTCATGAGATAAGTGTTTTCCCGGATGCGACGGCCGGTGATGCGGCGTCAAGGCGCGCGCAGAGGCCCGCGCCTCATGGCCGAGGGCGCGGTGCGATGGTGGTGAAATGGGAGGCGCTCAGCACCGGTTCTGCAGGCGCAGCCGGTGGGCCGGAACGGTTCGCCGTTCAGGCCTTTTTCGTGGCGCGCCGACGCACGGGCCGCTGCACGACGTGCCGGCGCGTGCCCTCGGCGTTCAGAGGATGCGGTTGAACCAGAGCACCGACAGGCCTGCCGACAGCAGCGCGAGCAGCGAGGCGGCCAGGGCCAGCAGACCGGAGATTTCGGTTTCCTTCTTCTCCACCGTCAGCCGCGAGCTCAGGGTCTCGTAGACCTTCTTGAGGTTCTCGGCGGTGCCGGCGTAGTAGTACTCGGCCTGCGTGGCGCGCGCCACTTCCTTGAGGCTTTCCTCGTCGAGCCGCACGCGCATGGACCAGCCTTCGAAGCCGATGATCTCGCCGTCCACCGTGCCCACGCCCACGGTGTAGACGCGCACCCCGCGCTCGGCCGCCATCTTCGCGGCCTCGGCGGTGTCCACGCCGGTGGTGCGCTGGCCGTCGGTGAGCAGGATGATCGCGGCCGAGGTGTAGGAGCCCGGCGCCACAGGCGTGAAGGTCTTCTCGTCGGGCTTGGGCTGGTCGAGCGAGCGGCCCTTGGGCGCGAACGGATCGGTGTTGCGGCTGTAGGTCATGTCGCCGAGGTTGATGCGCTGCTCGGGGAACAGCTCGGAGAGCGAGACCACGATGGCGCTGCCGATGGCGGTGGCGCGCTGCAGCTGGAACTTGTCGATCGCGGTGACCAGGTCTTCGCGGCTGAGCGTGACGGGCTGCACCACCTGCGCCGAGCCCGCGAAAGCGACGATGCCGACCTTCACATGGCGCGGCAGTTCGGCCAGGAAGGCCTTGGCCGCGTTCTGCGAGGCCACCAGGCGGTTGGGCTTGACGTCTTCGGCGCGCATGCTGCCCGAGACGTCCATCGCCAGGATGATGGTCTGCTGGGTCGAGGGCAGCACGATGGTGGCCATGGGCCGCGCCGAGGCCAGCAGCATGATGCCGATGGCCAGCAGCAGCAGCACCGGGGGCACGTGGCGGCGCCAGCCCGGGCCTTTGCCCATGGCCTCGCGCACGATGGACAGGCTGGCATAACGCAGCGCGGTCTGCTTGCGCCTTCGCAGCAGCCACACGTAGAGCAGCACCAGCAGCGGCAGCGCGAGCAGCAACCACAGCAACTGCGGCCAGAGAAAGGTGACGGGCCAGTTGTTCATGATGGACGGGCTCCTTCGCGTGGGACGCCGCTGAAGCTGCGGCGGTCCCGGGTAGGCAACTGGGTGGGCACAGGGCGTGCGCCGGTGCCGTTGCGCGTCTCGCGCAGGCGGCGCTTGCGCAGGTCGATGAAACGCAGCACGGCCTCGGCCAGGTCGTCGTCGGTGGACAGCTCCAGGGTGTCGACGCCGGCGCGGCCCAGGCTTTCACGCAGCTGCGCCTCGCGCTGCGCGGCGATGCGCGCGAAGCGCTGGCGAAAGCCCGAGTCGTGCGTGTCGACCAGGAGCTGTTCGCCGGTCTCGGCGTCCCGGATCGGGATCAGGCCGAGGTCGGGCAAGTCGAGTTCGAGCGGGTCGAGCAGGCGCACGGCGACCACGTCGTGGCGGCGCGCGAGTTCGCCCAGGGGTTTCTCCCAGCCGGGCTCGCTGATGAAGTCGGACACCACGAACACGGTGCCGCGCTGGCGCACGGTGTGCACAGCGGCCTTGAGGAGGTCGGCGAGCTGGGTCACGCCGTTCTTCGCGTTGGCGTGCACCGGCGGCTGCAGCACCATCTGCATGAGCCGCAGCACCTGGGTGCGGCCGCCGCGCGCGGGCAGCACCGCGTCCACCACGGGCTGGCCGCGCGAGCCGTAGAGCACGGCGCCCACGCGGTTGCCGTGGCGCCCGATCAGGCGCGCGAGCACGGCGGTGAAGTCCAGCAGCACCTGGCTCTTGCGCTGCTCGCCCGAGCCGAAGTCCACCGAGGGGCTGAGGTCGAGCAGAAACCAGGCGGCCATCTCGCGGTCTTCGGTGAACACGCGCACGTGCGGCGTCTGCAGGCGCGCGGTCACGTTCCAGTCGATGTGGCGCACGTCGTCGTGGTGCTGGTACTCGCGCAGGTCGGCGAGGTCGAGGCCGGAGCCGCGCATGAGGGTGCGGTAGTCGCCCTGCAGCAGGCCGTCGAGCCGGCGCAGCACGGTCCATTCGAGCCGGCGCAGCAGCGCCTCGGCCCGGCGCGCGACCGGCGTGGCGGCGGCCGCGGCGTTCGCCGGCGCTCCGCCTTTCCTGCCGAACAGCCGCCCAAGCATGTCAAGCCACCTTTTTCTCGTGTTCCAACGGCCGGGCCGGCGCGGGAATGTGTTTCATGATGCGGCCGATCAGGGTTTCGCTGGTCAGGCCTTCGGACAGGCCCTCGTAGGACAGCACCACGCGGTGGCGCAGCACGTCGGGCACGAGATCGGTCATGTCTTCGGGCAGGGCGTAGTTGCGCCCGCGCAGCATGGCCAGGGCGCGCGCGCCTTCCACCAGGCCGATGGTGGCGCGCGGGCTGGCGCCGAAGGTGATGAGGTGCGCCATGTCCTTGATGCCGTGTTTCTCGGGCGTGCGCGTGGCCGAGACCAGCTTGACCGCGTACTGCACGAGCGAAGGATCCACGTACACCTGCCGGCATTGCGCCTGCAGCGCGGCGAGCTGGTCGGTGGTGCGCACCGCGTTGACGTTGACGGCCGGGCCGGTGACGCGCTCGACGATGACGAACTCCTCTTCGTCGCTCGGGTAGTCCACCATCACCTTCATCATGAAGCGGTCGACCTGCGCCTCGGGCAGCGGGTAGGTGCCTTCGGTCTCGATCGGGTTCTGCGTTGGCCATCACCAGGAAGGGGTTGGGCACCTTGTGCGTTTCGCCGGCGATGGTCACCTGGCGTTCCTGCATCACCTCCAGCAGCGCGCTCTGCACCTTGGCCGGCGCGCGGTTGATCTCGTCGGCCAGCAGCAGGTTGGCGAACACGGGGCCCAGCGAGGTGCTGAAGTCGCCGGTCTTCTGGTTGTAGATGCGCGTGCCCACGAGGTCGGCGGGCACCAGGTCGGGTGTGAACTGGATGCGCTTGAAGCGGCCCTGCACGACGCTGGCCAGCGTCTTCACGGTAAGGGTCTTGGCCAGGCCGGGCACGCCCTCGACCAGCAGGTGGCCCTGGGCCAGCATGGCGACCATGACACGTTCGAGGAACCGGTCCTGCCCGACCACCACGCGCTTGACCTCGTACAGGATCTGCTCCATGAGCTGGGCGGTGTCGGGGGCGGTGCTTTGGTCCATGGAACGCTCCTGTGAAGAAAGGAAGAACTAGAACGGGGGCAGACCGGCGGCGCTGGCGGCGCTCTCGATCGGCACAGCAAAACCGATGCCAAGGAAGGTGCGGTGGCTGGTCGGGTTGAGGATGCCGGTGACGATGCCGACGACCTCGCCGTCCATGGTGACCAGCGGGCCGCCCGAGTTGCCGGGGTTGGCCGCGGCATCGAACTGGATCAGGTTGCCGATCTCCTGCTCGCCCTCGGGCGACTTGAAGGCGCGGTCGAAACCGGAGATGACGCCCGACGAGGTGGAGGGGCCGATGCCGAAGGGAAAGCCCACCGCGACCACCTCGTCGCCGGGCACGAGGTCGCCGGTGGATCGCATGGTGGCGGCGATCAGGTCGTCCGGGATGGTGTGGGCCTGCAGCACGGCCAGGTCGTTCTGGGCCTGCACGCCGGTGATGCTGGCGCCGGATTCGGTGCCGTCGGCGAACATCAGCTTGATGGTCTGCGCGTGCTGCACCACGTGCAGGTTGGTCAGAATGATGCCCTTGTCCACGATCACCACGCCCGTGCCCACCCCCATTTCCTGCTCCTCGCCCTTCTTGTCCTTGCCGTAGGACATGACGCGCACCACGGCGGGGCGGATCTTCTCCGCCGCGCGCGCGGCCTTGGACGGGATGTTCTGGGTGGTGAGGGTGCGCAGCACGGCCGCGTCGATGTCCTTCTGCGTCAGCGCCTTGGGCCCGTTCGCGCTGCCCTGCCAGGCGCTGGCCGCCAGCAGGGCCGCGAGCAGGGCCAGGGCCGACCACATGACGCGCGGGCTGGCCGCCCAGCGGGCGACGGCGGCCCGCCAGCGGCGCCGGCGCGGGATGGGTGCCACCGGGGCGTCGGCCTGTGCAGCGGCCGGCCCGGCGCCTTGCGCGCCCGCCTTCGGCACCCCGGGGCGGGTGGACGGGCTGTACAAGGCAGGCTTTCGCATGGCGACTCCCGAAGGGCAGAACGAAAACACATCATGCCGCGTTGCGGCATCGGGCTCAAGCGCTCAACAATTGCCTGAGGACGTAGGGGAGGATTCCGCCGTCGCGGTAATAGTTCACCTCCACCGGCGTGTCGATGCGCAGAATGACGTTCACCTCGCGGCGCTCGCCGTTGGCGCGGGTGATGACCAGCCGGGCCTCGCTCTGCGGCAGCAGGTCGGGGTGCGGGACCACGTCGATGGTTTCGTCACCGGCCAGGCCCAGGCTTTCCCAGGAGTCACCGGCCTTGAATTGCAATGGCAACACACCCATGCCGACCAGGTTGGAGCGGTGGATGCGCTCGAAGCTGCGCGCCACCACGGCCTTGATGCCCAGCAGCTGGGTGCCCTTGGCGGCCCAGTCGCGGCTGGAGCCGGTGCCGTACTCCTCGCCCGCGAACACCACGGTGGGCACGCCGGCGGCCTGGTAGCGCATGGCGGCGTCGAAGATGCTCATCTTCTGGCCCTGGCCCACGCCGTCGAGCTGGTAGATCGTCCAGCCGCCCTCCTCGCGCGATCCGCCGGGCAAGGGGGCCAGCATCAGGTTCTTGATGCGCACGTTGGCGAAGGTGCCGCGCATCATCACCTCGTGGTGGCCCCGGCGCGCGCCATAGCTGTTGAAATCGGCCTTGAGCACGCCATGCGCCAGCAGCCACTGGCCAGCCGGCGAGTTCTCGGCGATGTTGCCGGCCGGCGAGATGTGGTCGGTGGTGATGGAATCGCCGAACAGCGCCATGACGCGCGCGCCACGCACCGCCGGCGGCTCGGCGGACGCCGTGGCCGCGAGCTGGAAGGTTTCGAAGAACGGCGGCTCGGCGATGTAGGTGCTCTTGGGCCAGGTGTAGGCGTTGCCCGAGACGCCCTTGATGTGCTCCCACAGCTTGCCGGGCTCGCTGCGCCGCGCGCGCGTAGTTCTCGCGGTAGGCCTTGCCGTTCATGGCGAACTTCATGAGCTGGTAGATCTCGTCGCTGCTGGGCCAGATGTCGCCCAGGAACACCGGCTTGCCGCCCTTGCCCTTGCCCACCGGCTCGGTCATGAGGTCTTTCATGACGTTGCCGGCGATGGCGTAGGCCACCACCAGCGGCGGGCTGGCGAGGAAGTTGGCCTTGAGGTTGGGGTGGATGCGGGCCTCGAAGTTGCGGTTGCCCGAGAGCACCGCGGCGCAGATGAGGTCGTTCTGCGTGATGACGGCGTTGAGCTCGGGCGCGAGGTCGCCCGCGTTGCCGATGCAGGTGGTGCAGCCATAGCCGGCGAGCGCGAAGCCGAGCTTTTCCAGGTAGGGCAGCAGGCCGGTCTGGGTGAGGTATTCGGTGACGATGCGCGAGCCGGGGGCCAGCGAGGTCTTGATGTGCGGCTGCACCTTGAGGCCGGCTTCCACCGCCTTCTTGGCCAGCAGGCCGGCGGCCAGCAGCACGCCGGGGTTGCTGGTGTTGGTGCAGCTGGTGATGGCGGCGATCAGCACGTCGCCGTTGCCGATGGTGAGGTCGCCACGCGGTTCCTTGACCGGCGCGCTGGCACGCACCGGCCGGTTGCGCCACCATCTCCACCTCGAAGCGCGGCGCGCCTTCGGGCGTGGGCTTGGCCGAGGGCACGGCCACGGGCGCCATCTCGTTGTCGATCGCGTGGTAGCGCGTGTGCAGCAGCTCGGCCGGGCGGTTGAAGCCGTTCTGGTCGTTGGGCTTGCTGAACAGGTCGCAGAACTGGCGCGCCACCTGGCCGAGTTCGATGCGGTCCTGCGGGCGCTTGGGGCCGGCCAGGCTCGGCGTGACCAGGCCGAGGTCCAGTTTGACGACCTTGGAGTAGTCGATCTCGCCGCTGGCCGGCACGCCGAACAGGCCCTGGGCCCGGAAGTAGGCCTCGAAGGCCTCGATCTCGGCCGCGCTGCGGCCGGTGCCGCGGAAGTAGGCCAGCGTCTTCTCGTCCACCGGGAAGAAGCCCATGGTGGCGCCGTACTCGGGCGCCATGTTGGCGATGGTGGCGCGGTCGGGCAGCGCGAGCGAAGCCGTGCCTTCGCCGAAGAACTCGACGAACTTGCCCACCACCTTGTGCTGGCGCAGGATCTCGGTGACGGTGAGCACCAGGTCGGTGGCGGTCACGCCTTCGCGCAGGCGGCCGGTGAGCTCGAAGCCCACCACGTCGGGCGTGAGGAAGTACACCGGCTGGCCCAGCATGGCGGCCTCGGCCTCGATGCCGCCCACGCCCCAGGCCACCACGCCGATGCCGTTGATCATGGTGGTGTGGCTGTCGGTGCCCACCAGGGTGTCGGGGTAGTACATGCCGCCCTTCATGTGCACGCCGCGCGCCAGGTACTCCAGGTTCACCTGGTGCACGATGCCGAAGCCCGGAGGCACCACGCCGAAGGTGTCGAAGGCCTGCATGCCCCATTTCATGAACTGGTAGCGCTCGTTGTTGCGCTGGAATTCCAGCTTCATGTTGAGGTCGAGCGCCTGCTTGGTGCCGTAGTGGTCGACCATCACCGAGTGGTCCACCACCAGGTCCACCGGCACCAGCGGCTCGATCTTCTTCGGGTCCTGGCCCAGGCGCTGGGCCACGCTGCGCATGGCGGCCAGGTCGGCCAGCAGGGGCACGCCGGTGAAGTCCTGCAGCACCACGCGCGCCACGGTGAAGGGGATTTCGTCGGTGCGCGCGGTGTTGGGCTGCCATTGCGCGAGCTGCGCCACGTGGTCGGGCGTCACGCGCTCGCCATCGCAATGGCGCAGCACGCTCTCCAGCACGATGCGCAGCGACACCGGCAGGCGCTTCACAGAGGGGTACTGTCTGGCCAGCGCCGGCAGGGAATAGAAGCGGCCGCTCTTGCCCGAGGCGGTCTTGAAGGTCTTGACGGTGGAGGCGAAGGGATGGGCGAAATGGCTGGTCGTGGGCATGTGGGGCTCCTGACGGAATCGGTGAAACACCGGTCCATTCTGTCAGGAGCCCGCTAATCCGTGCTGACGGCCATGAATTGCGTCACAAACGGCCGGTGAGCAGCAGCACGATCACGATGATGAGCACCACCCCGAGCACCCCGCTGGGCCCATACCCCCAGCCGCGGCTGTGAGGCCAGGTGGGAAAGACGCCGAGCAGGATCAGGATGAGGATGATCAGGAGGATGGTTCCAAGCGTCATGGTTGTTTTCCTTGTTCAAAAAGACCGATGGGCGCCCGCGACGGCCGGTCCGTCGCGGGCGCCCATCCAGCGTAGGCGCTCGGTGCGCGCACATCTGTGCGCTGGCGCACACGCCTCAGGCCAGGGCGGCCGGCCGCTGGCGACGCAGCGCCATCCATTGCAGCTCGGCCAGCACCAGCACCGCCACCGCCTGCACCACCAGGTAGGCCTGGCCCAGCGGCGTGGGCGAGACCAGGCCGCCGAACAGCAGCGCGAGGCAGGCAGCCATCCAGGCGAAGTTGCCGAGCACCAGCACGCCCAGCAGCGCGCGCGACGGCGTGGCCTGCAGGGCCAGCGTGCCGGCCAGGGCGACGTAGAGCAGCAGCAGGATGCCCGAGGCGCTGAGCAGCGCGCCGGGCAGGCCCAGCAAGGTGGACAGCGAGCCGGTCAGGGCCAGGTGCAGCACGGCGGTGCCGGAGCCGGACAGGGCATCGGCCCAGAGCACGCGGCGCAGGCCGACCGGGGAGGTGAGGGAAGCGATGAGGGACATGGTGCACTCCTTGATGAGGTGAGGACGGATGGAATTCAGGGCATCCGAGGTGCATGGTCGGCCGGCGGGTGCTCGGCGTCCATGACGTGGCAGGTCATGGCCGGGCGGCGCCCGGGTGCCCTACCATGCCGCCCATGAACGCCCTGACCACCCCCTCCCCGTTCGGCGAACGCCTGCGCCACTGGCGCCAGCGGCGCCGCCTGAGCCAGCTCGACCTGGCGCACGTGGCCGATGTGTCCACCCGGCACCTGAGCTACGTGGAGACCGGCCGCGCCAGCCCCAGCCGCGACATGGTGCTGCGCCTGGTCGACCGCCTCGAGGTGCCGCTGCGCGAACGCAACGCGCTGCTGGAAGCCGCCGGGTACGCGCCGATGTACCGCGAGCGCCCGCTGGACGCGCCCGACATGGCCTCGGCGCGCGCGGCGGTCAAGCGCATCCTGGACTGCCACGAACCCTGGCCCGCGCTGGCGATGGACCGGCACTGGAACCTGGTGATGGCCAACCGCCTGGTGCCGCTGCTGATGGTGGGGGCCTCGCCCCGGCTGCTGGAGGGCCCCGTCAACGTGCTGCGCCTGAGCCTGCACCCCGAGGGGCTGGCGCCGCGCATCGCCAACCTGCGGCAATGGCGCGAGCACCTGTTCGAGCGCCTGCGCCAGCAGATCCACGCCACCGGCGATGAGGCGCTGGCCGCGCTGCTGGCCGAACTCAAGGGCTACCCGGCATCGTTCGGCAACGACGCCGGCACGCTGCCGGGCGAACACCATGGCGTGCTGATGCCTTTCCAGTTCAACACCGGCCATGGCGCGCTGAACCTCGTGAGCACGACCACGGTGTTCGGCTCGCCGGTGGACATCACCCTGCAGGAGCTGGCGCTGGAGACCTTCTTTCCAGGCGATGAAGCGTCTGCAGAGTTGCTCAGGCAACTCGCCGCGCAGGCGTAAAAAAAGCCGCTGCAACCGCAGCGGCTTTTTTGATCCAGGGCGCCGAGGGTCCGGCTCCACCGGCCCTCCAGCGCCGCCCCCGGGGGGTGACGCCGAAGGCGGCGCGGGGGGTCCCTTTTACGCCGTCACACCCTTCGCGGCCTCGGCGTACTCCTCGATCTGGTCGAAGTTCATGTACTGGTAGATCGCCGCGCCGTCCTTGTTCACCACGCCCATGGCTTCGTGGTACTCGGCCACGGTGGGGATGTGGCCCAGCTTGGAGGCGATGGCCGCGAGTTCGGCCGAGGCCAGGTACACGTTGGTGTTCTTGCCCAGGCGGTTCGGGAAGTTGCGGGTGGAGGTGGACACCACGGTCGCGCCTTCGCGCACCTGCGCCTGGTTGCCCATGCACAGCGAGCAGCCGGGCATTTCGGTGCGGGCACCGGCGGTGCCGAACGCCGAGTAGTGGCCTTCCTTGATCAGCTCGCTCTCGTCCATCTTGGTCGGCGGCGCGACCCACAGCTTGACGGGGATGTCGCGCTGGCCGCCCAGCAGCTTGGCCGCGGCACGGAAGTGGCCGATGTTGGTCATGCACGAACCGATGAAGGCTTCATCGATCTTGGTGCCGGCCACGTCGGACAGGGTCTTGGCGTCATCGGGGTCGTTCGGGCAGCAGAGGATGGGTTCCTTGATGTCGGCCAAGTCGATCTCGATCACGGCGGCGTACTCGGCGTCCTTGTCGGCTTCGAGCAGGCTGGGGTTGCGCCAGCCAGGCTTCCACCTTCTCGATGCGGCGCTTCAGGCTGCGGGCATCGGCGTAGCCCTGGGCGATCATGTTCTTCATCAGCACCACGTTGCTGGTGAGGTATTCCTTCACCGGCTCGGGGTTGAGCTTGATGGTGCAACCGGCGGCCGAGCGCTCGGCCGAAGCGTCGCTCAGCTCGAAGGCCTGTTCGACCTTCAGATCCGGCAGGCCTTCGATTTCCAGGATGCGGCCCGAGAAGATGTTGATCTTGCCGGCCTTGCGCCACGGTCAGCAGACCGGCCTTGATCGCGTACAGCGGGATCGCGTGCACCAGGTCGCGCAGGGTCACGCCGGGCTGCATCTGGCCCTTGAAGCGCACCAGCACGGATTCGGGCATGTCCAGCGGCATCACGCCGGTGGCGGCGCCGAAGGCCACCAGGCCGGAGCCGGCGGGGAAGCTGATGCCGATCGGGAAACGGGTGTGCGAGTCACCGCCGGTGCCCACGGTGTCGGGCAGCAGCAGGCGGTTGAGCCAGCTGTGGATCACGCCGTCGCCCGGGCGCAGGGCCACGCCGCCGCGGTTGCTGATGAAGGCGGGCAGCTCGCGGTGGGTCTTCACGTCCACCGGCTTGGGGTAGGCGGCGGTGTGGCAGAAGGACTGCATCACCATGTCGGCGCTGAAGCCCAGGCAGGCCAGGTCCTTCAGTTCGTCGCGCGTCATCGGGCCGGTGGTGTCCTGCGAACCGACGGTGGTCATCTTGGGTTCGCAGTAGGTGCCGGGGCGCACGCCGAAGCCTTCGGGCAGGCCGACCGCGCGCCCCACCATCTTCTGGGCCAGGGTGAAGCCGGCCTTGGTTTCGGCGGGTGCCTGCGGCAGGCGGAACACCGTGCTGGCGGGCAGGCCCAGGAACTCACGCGCCTTGGCGGTGAGCGAGCGGCCGATGATCAGGTTGATGCGGCCGCCGGCGCGCACTTCGTCGAACAGCACGTCGCTGCGCAGCTGGAATTCGACCAGCGTGGCGCCACCCTTGGTGATCTTGCCGTCGTAGGGGTGGATGTCGATCACGTCGCCCATTTCGAGCTTGCTCACGTCCACTTCGATCGGCAGCGCGCCCGAGTCTTCCTGGGTGTTGAAGAAGATGGGGGCGATCTTGCCGCCCAGCGTGACGCCACCGAAGCGCTTGTTGGGCACGAAGGGGATGTCCTGGCCGGTGGCCCAGATCACGCTGTTGGTGGCCGACTTGCGGCTGGAGCCGGTGCCCACCACATCGCCCACGTAGGCCACGAGGTGGCCCTTCTTCTTCAGGTCGTCGATGAACTGCATCGGGCCGCGCTTGCCGTCTTCCTCGGGCTTGAAGGCCGCGCCTTCGCGCGTGTTCTTCAGCATGGCGAGGTAGTGCAGCGGGATGTCCGGGCGGCTCCAGGCGTCGGGTGCGGGCGAGAGGTCGTCGGTGTTGGTTTCGCCGGGCACCTTGAACACGGTCACGGTGATGGTCTTGTCGACTTCGGGGCGGCTGGTGAACCACTCGGCGTCGGCCCAGCTCTGCATCACCTGGCGGGCCTTGAGGTTGCCAGCCTTGGCCTTCTCGGCCACGTCGTTGAAGAAGTCGAACATCAGCAGCGTCTTCTTCAGGCCCTCGGCCGCCACGCTGGCCACTTCCTCGTCGTCCAGCAGTTCGATCAGCGGGTGCACGTTGTAGCCGCCCACCATGGTGCCCAGCAGCTCGGTGGCCTTGGACTTGGAGATCAGGCTCACCTTCACGTCGCCATGCGCCACGGCGGCCAGGAAGCTGGCCTTGACCTTGGCCGCGTCGTCCACGCCGGGCGGCACGCGGTGCGTGATGAGGTCCAGCAGGAAGGCGTCCTCACCGGCCGGCGGTGCCTTGATCAGCTCGATCAGGTCGGCGACCTGCTTGGCGTCCAGCGGCAGCGGAGGAATGCCCAGCGCGGCGCGTTCGGCGGCGTGGGCGCGGTAGTCGGTGAGGAAGGTGGACATGGGGTTCTCCAGTGGGGATGTGAAATTCGTGGGGCAGAAAACAGGTGGGGACGGTTGCCAAGCAAGCTCAATGCCGCAGGGCGGCGGGTTCGGCGAAGTGGGCTTGCACCGTGTCGGGCAATGGCAGGCCGGTCTGGTGCGCGCGCTCCAGCACTTGCCAGAAGTAGCGGTAGCTCGCCCGGTCGTGCAGGCGGCCTTCGAACTGCACCGGCGCCCAGTCGGCGGCCAGGGCGCGCTCGATGAGGGCGGCGGCGGTGTGGACCTCGCTCGCCTGGGGCGCGAACGCGGCCAGGATGGGGCGGATCTGATCAGGGTGGATGCTCCACATGCGCGTGTAACCGAGCTCGCGGGCGGCCTGGCGGGCGGCCTGCTGCAGGGCATCCAGGTGCTTGAACTCGGTCACCACGCAGTGCGAGGGCACCTTGCCGTGCGCATGGCAGGCCGAGGCGATCTCCAGCTTGGCGCGCAGCACCAGCGGGTGCGAGAACTGGCCGGCGGCGCTCATGCCGTCGGCCGGGATGGCGCCGCCGTGCGCCGAGACGAAGTCCATC
Source organism: Hydrogenophaga sp. UC242_50 (assembly GCF_042697355.1). Lineage (NCBI taxonomy): Bacteria > Pseudomonadati > Pseudomonadota > Betaproteobacteria > Burkholderiales > Comamonadaceae > Hydrogenophaga > Hydrogenophaga sp. UC242_50. The sequence goes on along the minus strand of NZ_CP170553.1, from coordinate 2,285,223 downwards.
AGGCCGAAGCTGATGCTCTGCACCCGGGGGTGGGCGGCGATGTCGAACGCGCGGTGCACCGCCGCGGGGGACTCGACGAGCACGTGCAGGGGCAAGGCCCGGGCGCCAGCGGCGTCGAGCGCGTCCGCTGCGCGCTGCACGTCGGCGACCGATTCGACCTTGGGCACCATGAGGTGCGCGAGGCGATGGCCGGCGCGCGCCGCGATGGTGGCCACGTCGGCGTCGAACGCCGGGTGGTCCACCGGGTGCACGCGCACCGCCACGCGCGCCTCGGGCGCCGCGGCCAGGGCCAGTTCGGTCACCAGCGCGGCGTGCTCGGCCTCACCGCCCACGGGCGCGCCGTCCTCGCAATCCAGCGTGACGTCGAAGACGCAGGTGCCGAACTCCTCGGCCATCTCGGCCTGCAGCGCCAGGCTCTTGCGCATCCGGGCTTCCACCCCGCTGTAGTGGTCGCAGACCGGCAGCGCGAACGCGCCGGCCTGGGCACCGAGCAGGATGTGGCGAGGATGGATCGGAGCCAAGGCGCGGTTACCAGCCGATTACAGGAGGTGCTTGACGCCGTCCTGCTCACCCTTGAGCTCGTCCAGCGTCTTGTTGATGCGCTCTTGCGAGAAGGCGTCGATTTCCAGGCCTTCAATGATCTTGTACTTGCCGCCTTCGGTGGTGACGGGGAAGCCGAAGATCACGTCCTTGGGGATGCCGTATTCGCCGTTGGAGGGCACGCCCATGGTGACCCACTTGCCGTTGGAGCCCAGGGCCCAGTCGCGCATGTGGTCGATGGCGGCGTTGGCGGCCGAAGCGGCCGACGACAGGCCACGCGCCTCGATGATGGCGGCGCCGCGCTTGCCCACGGTGGGCAGGAAGGTGTCGGCGTTCCAGACCTGGTCGTTGATCGCATCCTTCACGCTCTTGCCGCCGATCGTGGCGAAGCGGTAGTCGGCGTACATGGTGGGCGAGTGGTTGCCCCAGACGGTGAGCTTCTCGATCTCGCCGACCTTGCCACCGGTCTTGGCGGCGATCTGGCTGGCGGCGCGGTTGTGGTCCAGGCGCAGCATGGCGGTGAAGTTCTCGCGCGGCAGGCTGGGCGCGCTTTTCATGGCGATGTAGGCGTTGGTGTTGGCGGGGTTGCCGACCACCAGCACCTTGACGTCGCGGCTGGCGACCTTGTCCAGCGCCTTGCCCTGGGCGGTGAAGATCTGGGCGTTGGCGGCCAGCAGGTCGGCGCGCTCCATGCCGGGGCCGCGCGGACGGGCACCCACCAGCAGGGCGTAGTCGGTGTCCTTGAAGGCGGTCATGGGGTCGCTGTGGGCTTCCATGCCGGCCAGCAGCGGGAACGCGCAGTCTTCCAGCTCCATCATCACGCCCTTGAGCGCCTTCTGGGCCTTCTCGTCCGGAATTTCCAGCAGCTGCAGGATCACGGGCTGGTCCTTGCCCAGCATCTCGCCGGAGGCGATGCGAAACAGCAGGGCGTAACCGATCTGGCCAGCGGCGCCGGTGACGGCAACGCGAACGGGCTTCTTGTTCATGGTGAAAACTCCGGAAAAGGACGTTGGGGAAGAGAGAAATGACGAGGCGGGCGAACCCCCTGGACAGCCCGTGAGTGTACCCTCGCAAACCCTGATACGTCAATTTGTCTTATGTCTTATATAAGATATGATTGAAGCCATGAGCGCCCTCCCGATGGCGCCCGCAAACGCATGCGCAGCCTCACCCCAGAATCCCACCGACGCGGCACCTGCAGAGGCCGGCGCCCCCGTGTTCGAGAACACCGCGCCGGCCTTCAGCCCGCTGTACCAGCAGATCAAGACCCTGATCCTGCGCAGCCTGCAGGCGGGCGAGTGGAAGCCGGGCGACATGATCCCGAGCGAATTCGACCTGGCCGCGCGCTTTCGCGTGAGCCAGGGCACCGTGCGCAAGGCGATCGACGAACTCGCCACCGACAACCTGCTGGTGCGCCGCCAAGGCAAAGGCACCTTCGTGCGCACCCACGCCGAGCAACACATCCAGTACCGCTTCCTGCGCCTGCTGCCCGACACCGGCACGCTGGAAGACCAGGGGCCGGCCGAGCGCCGCATCGTCGAATGCCGCCGCCTGCGCGCGCCGGCCGAGGTGGCGCGCCAGCTGGCCCTGCGCACGGGCGACGCTGTGCTGCAGGTCAAGCGCGTGCTGGCGTTCGCCGGCATCCCCGCCATCGTGGAAGAACTCTGGCTGCCGGGCGGCCCCTTCAAAGGCCTGACGATCGAGGCGCTGTCGGAAGACAAGGGCCCGATGTACGCCCTGTTCGAAACGCAGTTCGGCGTGCGCATGGTGCGCGCGGTGGAAAAGATCAAGGCGGTCAGCGCCGACGAAGACACCGCCACCCTGCTGGGCGTCGCGCCCGGGCACCCGCTGCTGAGCGTGGAACGCCTGGCCTACACCTACAACGACGAACCCATGGAGTTGCGCCGCGGCTACTACCGCACCGACGCACGCCATTACCGCAACGAGCTGAGCTGATGGCGCACCCAGCCGGAGCCCCGGATATCGGGGAGCGTCCGAGTGCCGGACTGCGGTTTGGTGCATTGCAATAGAATTTGACGCGCCTTGGCAATAGTTACCAACGAGTTACCAAGCCGCGACGACCCCTCCCTCCCCGGAAGAAAGCCCCACCATGACCGAGTTGACCAAGAAGCGGCCCGAGTTCCGCAACATCAACGCCTTCAAGGATCTCACCACCTACCGCCTGCCTCCGGCCGGCTGGGTGTCGATCCTGCACCGCGCCAGCGGCGGCCTGATGTTCATCCTGCTCCCCCTGATCGTCTGGCTGTTCGACACCTCCGTGTCGTCCGAGCTGTCCTTCGAACGTTTCAGCTCGGCGTTTTCCGCCGGCATCGGCTTCGTGCCGGGCTGGTTCTTCAAGCTCGTGGTGCTGTCCATCATCTGGGCCTACCTGCACCACCTGATCGCCGGCGTCCGCCACCTGTACATGGACGCCTGCCATGCGGTGAGCAAGGAATTCGGCCGCTCTTCCGCCATCGTCACGCTGGTGCTGAGCATCGGCCTCACGCTGGTGCTGGGCGCCAAGCTGTTCGGCCTGTACTGATAGCGACGAGGAAACTGAACATGTCCGTCAACTACGGTTCCAAGCGCGTCGTCACCGGCGCCCACTACGGCCTGCGCGACTGGCTCGCCCAGCGCATCACCGCCGCCCTCATGGCGATCTTCACGCTGATCGTGCTGCTGCAGGTGCTGTTCATCAGCGGCCCCATCGGCTACGAGAGCTGGGCCGGCATCTTCGCCCAACAGTGGATGAAGGCGCTGACCTTCGCCGTCTTCCTGGCCCTGGCCTACCACGTGTGGGTCGGCATGCGCGACATCTGGATGGACTACGTCAAGCCCGCCGGCATCCGCCTCGTGCTGCACGTCTTCACCATCGTCTGGCTCCTGTCCTGCCTGGGCTGGGCCGTTCAAGTTCTCTGGAGGCTCTGAAGCCATGACCGCATCCGCATCCCTTCCCAAGCGTCAGTTCGACGTGGTCATCGTCGGCGCCGGCGGCTCCGGCATGCGCGCCTCGCTGCAGCTCGCGCGCGCCGGCCTCAAGGTGGCCGTGCTCTCCAAGGTGTTCCCCACGCGCTCGCACACCGTGGCGGCCCAGGGCGGCATCGGCGCCTCGCTCGGTAACATGAACGAGGACAACTGGCACTACCACTTCTACGACACCATCAAGGGCTCCGACTGGCTGGGCGACCAGGACGCCATCGAGTTCATGTGCCGTGAAGCCCCCAAGGTCGTCTACGAGCTCGAACACTTCGGCATGCCGTTCGACCGCAACCCCGACGGCACGATCTACCAGCGCCCGTTCGGCGGCCACACCGCCAACTACGGTGAGAAGCCGGTGCAGCGCGCCTGCGCCGCGGCCGACCGCACCGGCCACGCCATGCTGCACACCCTGTACCAGCAGAACGTGCAGGCCCGCACCACCTTCTTCGTCGAATGGATGGCGCTGGACCTGATCCGCGACGCCAGCGGCGACGTGGTCGGCGTGACCGCGCTGGAGATGGAAACCGGCGAGACCTACATCCTCGAAGCCAAGACCACGCTGCTGCGCCACCGGCGGCGCCGGTCGCATCTTCGCGGCTTCCACCAACGCGTTCATCAACACCGGTGACGGCCTGGGCATGGCGGCGCGCGCCGGCATCCCGCTGCAGGACATGGAGTTCTGGCAGTTCCACCCCACCGGCGTGGCCGGCGCGGGCGTGCTGCTGACCGAAGGCTGCCGCGGCGAAGGCGCCATCCTGCGCAACGTCAACGGCGATCGTTTCATGGAGCGTTACGCGCCCACGCTGAAAGACCTGGCACCGCGCGACTTCGTCTCGCGCTGCATGGACCAGGAAATCAAGGAAGGACGCGGCTGCGGTCCGAACAAGGACTACATCCACCTCGACATGACGCACATCGGCGTCAACGACATCATGAAGCGCCTGCCCTCGGTCTACGAGATCGGGCACAACTTCGCCAACGTCGACATCACCAAGGACCCCATCCCCGTGGTGCCCACCATCCACTACCAGATGGGCGGCATCCCGACCAACATCCACGGTCAGGTGGTGACTCCGGACGGCCAGGGCAACCAGAAGGTGGTCAACGGTCTCTACGCCGTGGGCGAATGCTCCTGCGTGAGCGTGCACGGCGCCAACCGCCTGGGCACCAACTCGCTGCTCGACCTGCTCGTGTTCGGCAAGGCGGCTGGTGACCACATCGTCCAGTACAACAACAAGAACAAGATCCACAAGCCCCTGCCTGCCGACGCGGCGGACAAGACGCTGGCCCGCCTGGCCCGCCTGGACAACGCCACCGATGGCGAGTATTCGCAGGACGTCGCGAACGACCTGCGCACCGCCATGCAGCAGCACGCCGGCGTGTTCCGCACACAGGCCAGCATGGACGAAGGCGTGGTCAAGATCAACGCGATGCGCGCACGCGTCGCCGCCATCACGCTCAAGGACAAGTCCAAGGTGTTCAACACCGCGCGCATCGAAGCGCTGGAAGTGGAGAACCTGATCGAATGCGCCCAGGCCACCATGACCTCGGCCGCCGCGCGCCGCGAGTGCCGCGGCGCCCACACGGTGAACGACTACGAGCGCCCGGCCGACGACGCGCAGTTCCCCCTGGGCCGCAACGACGCGGAGTGGATGAAGCACACGCTGTGGCACAGCGCCGACAACAGCCTGACTTACAAGCCTGTCAACCTCAAGCCCCTGACCGTGGAGTCGGTGCCCCCGAAGGTCCGCACCTTCTGAGCCCCTTCACCCAGCACCCACGACGCACGGAGAACAAACCATGGCAAAACGCACCTTCAAGATCTACCGCTACGACCCGGACAAGGACGCCAAGCCCTACATGCAGAGCATCGAAGTCGAACTCGATGGCCATGAGCGCATGCTGCTCGATGCCCTGATGAAGCTCAAGGCGGTGGATCCCTCCATCTCGTTCCGCCGCTCGTGCCGTGAAGGCGTGTGCGGCTCGGACGCCATGAACATCAACGGCAAGAACGGTCTGGCCTGCCTGACCAACATGAACACGCTCAAGGGCGACATCGTGCTCAAGCCGCTGCCCGGCCTGCCGGTGGTGCGCGACCTGATCGTGGACATGACGCTGTTCTTCAAGCAGTACAACAGCATCAAGCCCTACCTGATCAACGAAACCGTGGCGCCCGAGAAGGAGCGCCTGCAGAGCCCCGAAGAGCGCGAAGAGCTCAACGGCCTGTACGAGTGCATCCTGTGCGCCAGTTGCTCAACCAGCTGCCCGAGCTTCTGGTGGAACCCGGACAAGTTCGTCGGCCCCGCAGGCCTGCTGCAGGCCTACCGCTTCATCGCCGACAGCCGCGACCAGGCCACCAGTGAGCGCCTGGACAACCTGGAAGACCCGTACCGCCTGTTCCGCTGCCACACCATCATGAACTGCGTGGACGTCTGCCCCAAGGGCCTGAACCCCACAAAGGCCATCGGCAAGATCAAGGAAATGATGGTGCTGCGCTCGGTCTGAGCGCCCACCCCCGAACCCCATGACCGACACCCCCCTGCAGGATGCCTTGCTGGACGAGCGCGCGCTGAGCAAGCTGCGCTGGCGGTGTCGTCGTGGCCTGCTCGAGAACGATCTGTTCATCGAGCGATTCTTCGCCAGGCACGAATCTGGCTTAACCGTGCGCCAAGCCGATGCACTCGGGCTCTTGATGGACTTGTCCGACAACGACCTGCTGGATCTGCTGCTCGGTCGAAAGCCCCTCCAAGGCGATCTCGAACGCGCGGACGTGACGCAAGTGCTTGCACTGCTGCGCGGCCTGCGACCTCTCTCATCATCCGAGGAACCTGCATGAAACTCGTAGACAACAAAGCCACCCTGTCGTTCTCCAACGGCAGCCCCAGCGTCGACCTGCCGGTCTACGCCGGCAACATCGGTCCGGACGTGATCGACATCCGAAAGCTCTACGCGCAGACCGGCATGTTCACCTACGACCCGGGCTTCCTGTCCACGGCCTCGTGCCAGTCGGCCATCACCTACATCGATGGCGACAAGGGCGAGCTGCTGTACCGCGGCTACCCCATCGAACAGCTGGCGACGCAGTGCGACTACCTCGACACCTGCTACCTGCTGCTCAACGGCGAGCTGCCGAACGAATCGCAGCGGGGCGACTTCCACAAGCTCGTGACCAACCACACCATGGTCAACGAGCAGATGCAGTTTTTCCTGCGCGGCTTCCGCCGTGACGCCCACCCCATGGCCGTGCTCACCGGCCTGGTCGGCGGCCTGTCGGCCTTCTATCACGACAGCACGGACATCAACAACCCGAAGCACCGTGAGATCGCCGCGATCCGACTGATCGCCAAGATGCCCACGCTGGTGGCGATGGCCTACAAGTACGGCATCGGCCAGCCCTACATGTACCCGAAGAACGACCTGAGCTACTCGGGCAACTTCCTGCGCATGATGTTCGGCACGCCCTGCGAGGAGTACCAGGTCAACCCGGTGCTCGAGCGCGCGCTGGACCGCATCTTCATCCTGCACGCCGACCACGAGCAGAACGCCTCCACCTCCACCGTGCGCCTGTGCGGCTCGTCGGGCACCAACCCGTTCGCCGCCATCGCGGCCGGCGTGGCCTGCCTGTGGGGCCCGGCCCACGGCGGCGCCAACGAGGCCTGCCTGAACATGCTGGAAGACATCCAGCGCAACGGCGGCGTCTCCAAGGTTGGCGAGTTCATGGAGAAGGTCAAGGACAAGAACTCCGGCGTCAAGCTCATGGGCTTCGGTCACCGCGTGTACAAGAACTACGACCCGCGCGCCAAGCTGATGCAGGAAACCTGCAACGAAGTGCTGCAGGAACTGGGCCTGGAAAACGACCCCCTGTTCAAGCTGGCCAAGGAACTCGAGAAGATCGCGCTGGAAGACGAGTACTTCGTCTCGCGCAAGCTCTACCCGAACGTGGACTTCTACTCCGGCATCGTGCAGCGCGCCATCGGCATCCCGGTCAACCTGTTCACCGGCATCTTCGCGCTGGCGCGCACCGTCGGCTGGATCGCCCAGCTCAACGAGATGATCAGCGACCCTGAGTACAAGATCGGCCGTCCGCGCCAGCTGTTCACCGGCTCGGTGCGCCGCGACGTCAAGCCGCTGGCCAACCGCTGATCGGCGTCCGCCCCCCTGAAAGCCCGCCGCCCGGCGGGCTTTTTTTCGCCTCCGGCCTGCGCAGAGCAGCAAGCCACCCATCGTCCTTGACGATGTCATGGACTCACTATCTGAGGGAAAATCCTTTTTCGACCTCTCCAAACGAGAAGCCAACGCCCCATGCTCTCGGAACGCAATTTCGCCCGCCAGATCGACCTCACCTCGCTGCAGCTCTTCGTGGCCGTGTGCGAGCTGGGCAGCATCGGCCGCGCGGCGGAGCGGGAGTTCATCGCCGCCTCGGCGATCAGCAAGCGCCTGTCGGACCTGGAAAGCGCGCTGGGCACCACACTGCTGCACCGCCATGCGCGGGGCGTGCGGCTCACGCCCGCGGGCGAGGGCCTGCTGCACCACGCGCGCACCGTGCTGTTCGGCCTGGAGAAGATGCAGATCGAACTGGCCGAGTACGCCGATGGCGTGCGCGGGCATGTGCGCGTGCACGCCAGCATCTCGGCCATCGTGCAGTTCCTGCCCGAAGACCTGGGCGCCTTCGCGCGCCAACACCCCCAGATCAAGATCGATCTGGAGGAGCACCTCAGCCCCGAGGTGTTGCGCGCGGTAAAGGAGGGCGCCACCGACCTCGGCCTGTGCAACGGCGCCATGGGCACCGTTGGCCTGCAAAGCCTGCCCTACCGGCGCGACAGCCTGGCGCTCGTGGTGCCACGCGGGCACCCGCTGGCCAGCGGCGGCCCCGCGCCCTTCGAAGCCACCCTGCCCTTCGACCATGTGGGCCTGCACGCCAACAGCTCCATCCACCTGGCGCACGCACCAGGCTGCCACCCAGGCCGGCACCACCGTACGCGTGCGCATCCGCGTAACTGGGCTGGACGCCATGTGCCGCATGATCGCCAACGGCCTGGGCGTGGGCGTGATGCCCGAGCGCGCCTTCCAGTTGCTGAGCACCGGCGATGCGCTGCAGGCCGTGCCCTTGACCGATCCCTGGGCCCAGCGCCAGCTGGTGCTGGTGGCCCGCGATTTCTCCAGCCTGCCCGCCAGCGCACGCCTGCTGGTGGATCACCTCAGTGCCGCCGATGTCCGTCAGGCGGCCTAAAATCCTTCCTCCACGACAAGACCCACGCCATGCCACGCACGCTCTACGACAAGATCTGGGACGAACACGTTGTCCACACCGAAGAGGACGGCACGTCCGTGCTCTACATCGACCGGCACCTGGTGCACGAAGTCACCAGCCCCCAGGCCTATGAAGGCCTGCGCCAGGCTGGCCGCAAGGTCTGGCGCGTGAGTTCGGTGGTCGCGACCGCCGACCACAACACGCCCACCAACGGCTGGGAACTCGGCTACGACGGCATCACCGACCCGGTCAGCAAGGAACAGATCACCACGCTGGACAGCAACATCGCCGAATTCGGCGCGGCCGCGTTCTTCCCCTTCATGTCCAAGCGCCAGGGCATCGTGCACGTGATCGGCCCGGAAAACGGCGCGACCCTGCCGGGCATGACCGTGGTCTGCGGCGACAGCCACACCTCCACCCACGGGGCGTTCGGCGCCCTGGCCCACGGCATCGGCACCAGCGAGGTCGAGCACGTGCTGCGCGGCGCAGACCCTGCTGGCCAAGAAAGCCAAGAACATGCTGGTGCGCGTGGACGGCCAGCTCGCCAAGGGCTGCACCGCCAAGGACATCGTGCTGGCCATCATCGGCAAGATCGGCACGGCCGGCGGCACGGGCTACACCATCGAGTTCGGCGGCGCGGCGATCCGCGCGCTGAGCATGGAAGGCCGCATGACGGTGTGCAACATGGCCATCGAAGGCGGCGCGCGCGCCGGCCTCGTGGCGGTGGACGACAAGACCATCGAATACGTCAAGGGCCGCCCGCTCTCGCCCACCGGCGTGGAATGGGACCAGGCCGTGGCCTACTGGAAGACCCTGCAGTCCGACACCGACGCGACGTTCGACGCCGTGGTCGAACTCGACGCCTCGCAGATCGTGCCGCAGGTCACCTGGGGCACCTCGCCCGAGATGGTGCTCGGCATCGACGGCTCGGTGCCCGACCCCGACCGCGAAAAGGACGCCAACAAGCGCGGCGCCATCGAACGCGCGCTGACCTACATGGACCTGTCGCCCGGCAAGCCGCTCAACGACATCTTCGTCGACAAGGTCTTCATCGGTTCCTGCACCAACAGCCGCATCGAAGACATGCGCGAAGCCGCCGCCGTGGTGAAGAAGCTCGGCCAGAAGGTGCGCAAGAACGTCAAGCTGGCGCTGGTCGTGCCGGGCTCCGGCCTGGTGAAGGCCCAGGCCGAGCGCGAAGGCCTGCACGAGATCTTCAAGGCGGCGGGCTTCGAGTGGCGCGAGCCCGGTTGCTCGATGTGCCTGGCCATGAACGCCGACCGGCTGGAGCCGGGCGAGCGCTGCGCCTCCACCAGCAACCGCAACTTCGAAGGCCGCCAGGGCGCTGGTGGCCGCACCCACCTGGTGTCCCCCGCCATGGCCGCCGCGGCCGCGGTGCACGGCCACTTCGTGGACGTGCGCACCTTCGCTTGACCCTTCCTCCTTCCCCCGCAACCACCCTCAGGAGATTCACATGAAACGCATTGCATGGATCGCAGCCGCCTTCGCCCTCTCGCTGACGCTGGCCGCGTGCAACACCTGGACCGGCGTCAAGCAGGACGCCAAGCAAGCCGGCCAGGCGGCCGGCAAGGGCATTGAAAAAGCCGGCGAGAAGGTCCAGGACATCGCCAAATAACAGGCACACATCACCATGCAGAAATTCACCCTCCACAAGGGCCTCGTGGCCCCGATGGACCGCGAGAACGTCGACACCGACGCCATCATCCCCAAGCAGTTCCTGAAGTCGATCCGCAAGACCGGCTTCGGCGAGAACCTGTTCGACGAGTGGCGCTACCTCGACAAGGGCGAACCGGGCCAGGACCCGGCCAGCCGCAAGCCCAACCCCGACTTCGTGCTCAACCAGCCGCGCTACGCCGGTGCGTCCGTGCTGCTGGCGCGCAAGAACTTCGGCTGCGGCTCCAGCCGCGAGCACGCGCCCTGGGCCATCGACCAGTACGGTTTTCGCGCCATCATCGCGCCCAGCTACGCCGACATCTTCTTCAACAACTGCTTCAAGAACGGCCTGCTGCCCATCCAGTTGCCCGAGGCGCAGGTGGCCCAGCTGTTCGATGAAGTCGCGGCCTTCCCCGGCTACCAGCTCACCATCGACCTGGAGCGCCAGGTGATCGTCAAGCCGCAGGGCGAGGAAATCCCCTTCGACGTGCAGGCGTTCCGCAAGTACTGCCTGCTCAACGGGCTGGACGACATCGGCCTCACGCTGCGCTACAAGGACAAGATCGCGGCCTTCGAAGCCGAGCGCCTGGCGACCAAGCCCTGGCTCGCGCACACGATGGCGGCCTGAGCATTTCTCTCGACTCCAACTTCACATCACATGAAAATCGCAGTTCTTCCGGGTGACGGCATCGGCACCGAAATCGTGGCCGAAGCGGTCAGGGTCCTTCAGGCACTCGAGCTGCCGATCGAAATGGAGTCCGCCCTGGTGGGTGGCGCGGCCTACGAGGCCCACGGCCACCCGCTGCCCGAGTCCACCCTGAAACTGGCGATGGACGCCGACGCGGTGCTCTTCGGTGCCGTGGGCGACTGGAAGTACGACAAGCTGGACCGCCCGCTGCGCCCGGAACAAGCCATCCTGGGCCTGCGCAAGCACCTTGGCCTGTTTGCCAACTTCCGCCCGGCCATCTGCTATCCCGAGCTGGTGGGCGCCTCCAGCCTCAAGCCCGAACTGATCTCCGGCCTGGACATCCTCATCATCCGCGAGCTGACCGGCGACATCTACTTCGGCCAGCCCCGTGGCCGGCGCACCGCCACCGACGGGCACTTCCCCGGCGCGGAGGAAGCCTTCGACACCATGCGCTACAGCAAGCCCGAGATCGAGCGCATCGCCCACGTGGCCTTCCAGGCCGCACGCAAGCGCAACAAGAAGGTGACCAGCGTCGACAAGGCCAACGTGCTCGAAACCTTTCAGTTCTGGAAGGACGTGGTGACCGAGGTGCACGCCCAGTACCCCGACGTGGAGCTGGAGCACATGTACGTGGACAACGCCGCCATGCAGCTGGTGCGCGCGCCCAAGAAGTTCGACGTGGTCGTCACCGGCAACATGTTCGGTGACATCCTGTCCGACGAGGCGTCCATGCTCACCGGATCCATCGGCATGCTGCCCTCGGCCTCGCTCAACACGAAGAACCAGGGCCTGTACGAACCCAGCCACGGCAGCGCGCCGGACATCGCCGGCAAGAACCTGGCCAATCCTCTGGCTACAATACTGTCCGCTGCCATGATGCTCAGATTCACGTTCAACCAGACCGAAGCCGCCGACCGCATTGAAACTGCGGTCAGCAGCGTGCTCGCGTCCGGCCTGCGCACCACGGACATCTGGTCGGAGGGCACGACCAAGGTGAGCACCCGCGGCATGGGCGATGCCGTCGTGGCCGCCATCACCAAAACCATTACCAAGGGCTGATACAGCTCCGGTTCGTCACGCCCCTCCCCGGCCAGACGAGCCGGGGCAAAACGGTTTTTTAACTGAAGGGCGTTGACATGAAACTCGTAGGACTCGTTGGCTGGCGCGGCATGGTCGGTTCCGTGCTGATGGACCGCATGGTCGCGGAGAGCGACTTTGACCTGATCGAACCGCTGTTTTTCTCCACCTCCAACGCGGGCGGCAAAGCCCCTGCGATGGCGAAAAACGAAACCCAGCTGCAGGACGCGCACGACATCGCGGCCCTCAAGCGCTGCGACATCGTCATCACCGCCCAGGGCGGCGACTACACCAGCGAGGTCTACCCCAAGCTGCGCGCGGCGGGCTGGAACGGCCACTGGATCGACGCCGCGTCCACGCTGCGCATGGACAAGAACGCCGTCATCGTCCTGGACCCGGTCAACCTGCCCGTCATCCAGAACGCCCTGGCCCAGGGCGGCAAGGACTGGATCGGTGGCAACTGCACCGTGAGCTGCATGCTCATGGGTGTGGGCGCGCTCTACAAGGCGGGCCTGGTGGAGTGGATGAGCACGCAAACCTACCAGGCGGCTTCCGGCGGTGGTGCCCAGCACATGCGCGAGTTGCTCACGCAGTACGGCACGCTCAACGCCGAGGTCAAGGCCCTGTTGGACGACCCCAAGAGCGCCATCCTGGAGATCGATCGCAAGGTGATCGCCAAGCAGCGCTCGCTCTCGGGCGCTGAGACCGCCAACTTCGGCGTGCCACTGGGCGGCTCGCTCATCCCCTGGATCGACAAGGACCTGGGCAATGGCATGTCCAAGGAAGAGTGGAAGGGCATGGCCGAGACCAACAAGATCCTCGGCATGGGTGAAGGCTTCAATATCCCGGCCATCCCGGTGGACGGCTTCTGCGTGCGCGTGGGCGCCATGCGCTGCCACAGCCAGGCCCTCACCTTCAAGCTCAAGAAGGACGTGCCCGTGGCCGATATCGAAGCCATGATCGCGGCCGACAACGCCTGGGTGAAAGTGGTGCCGAACACGCGCGAAGCGACGATCCAGGACCTGACCCCGGTGACCGTGACGGGCACCATGACGATCCCGGTGGGCCGTGTTCGCAAGCTGGCCATGGGCCCGGAGTACGTGGGCGCCTTCACCATCGGCGATCAACTGCTCTGGGGCGCGGCAGAACCCCTGCGCCGCATGCTGCGCATCCTGCTCGAGGCCTGACCCACCCGGGGATGGCATCGATGGATGAAGGGTGTGGTTGTTCACGTTGCGCCACTGCAACGCAACAACCCGCCCCGCGACGACAGAGGGTCGACGAAGAAACTCAAGCGGATTCTCAGCTTGTCACTGTAATCCGTTGATGTTAAGGTCAATTCTCGGTTTTTTACGTCGAGGTCAAAGTGCCATCCATCTCCCGCCACACCCCATCCCAACAGACCCGCCCAGTGCCTCCCGGCACGGGTTTACGAGGTCTCGCGCGGTTGCATGCGGTCGCTGCGGCGGCGGTGCTGTGTGCGGGCCTCGTGCACCACAGCGATGCCGAGGCCTTGGCGCTCGGTCGTGTGGTGGTGCAGTCGGCCCTGGGCGAACCGCTACGGGCCGAGATCGACGTGCCGGACATCAATGCGGAAGAAGCCGCCAGCCTGCGGGTGGGCCTGGCTTCCGGCGATACCTTCCGGGCGGCGGGCGTGGACGTCAACGCCGCGCTGGCGACCCTGCAGATCAGCCTGCAACGGCGCGCCGATGGCCGTGCCTACCTGCGCCTGACCAGTTCGCGCCCGGTCACCGAACCCTTTGTGGACCTCATCGTCGAGGCCAACTGGTCGTCCGGCCGCATGGTTCGCGACTACACCCTGCTCTTCGACCCACCGAACCTGCGCGCGGCCGCGCCTCAGCCGGTGCCCGTGGCGCCGGGCGTGTCTGCCCCCCCGGCCGCCTCAGCGCCACGCCCTGCGGCACCCGCGCCCAGCGTCGCCCAGCCTCAGGTGCAGCCACCCCGAGCCGCGACCCCGGCGCCGGCCGCCGCGGCACCCACACCTGCCCCGGCACCCGCACCGGTGGCTCGGCCCACGCCTGCACCGGCCGCTCCCAGCAGCGCGGGTGGAGGCCAGGTCCGCGTCAAAGCCGGTGACACCGCCGGCGGCATCGCGGCCGCCAACAAGCCAGCGGACGTGTCCCTGGACCAGATGCTCGTGGCGATGCTGCGACAGAACCCCAACGCCTTCATCTCGGGCAACGTCAACCGCATGAAGGCCGGCGTTGTGCTTGACCTGCCCAGCGCAGCGGAAGCCAGCGCCATCGCGCCGAGTGAGGCACGCCAGACCATCACGGCCCAGAGCCGCGATTTCAATGAATTCCGCCGCCGCCTCGCAGGCAGCGCGCCCGAGGCGGGTGTCGCCGCCGCCGATCGGCAGGCCGCCGGCCAGGTGCAGACCGAAGTCAAGGAAGCCAAGCCCGCCGCACCGGCCGCCGACAAGCTGACGCTGTCCAAGGAAGCCGCGCCAGGCCAGGCCGCCAACGAAGACAAGATCGCCAAGGAACGCCAGGCCAAGGAAGCGTCCTCGCGCGTGGCCGAGCTCTCGCGCAACATCGAGGAATTGTCCAAGCTGGGCGGCGGCAGCGCCCCTGCGCCCGCACCGGCGGCTCCCGCTGCCGCGCCTGCCCCTGCAGCGCCTGCAGCGGCGGCCCCTGCGGCCGCTCCGGCACCGGCTCCCACGGTGACCGTGCCCGCCGCACCCGCGCCGACCGAGGCAGCTCCCGCGCCCGCCGCGCCTGCGGCAGAAGCCCCGGCGCCGGCCGCACCGCCGGCCGAGGCCCCAGCGGCCGCCGCGCCTTCCACCACCCCAGCTCCGGTGAAGCCTCCGCTGCCGGTGCCCACGCCGCTGCCCGACGAACCTTCGTTCTTCGACCAGTTGCGCGACAACCCGCTGGCCCTGCCTGTGGCGGGCGGCCTGCTGGCCTTGCTGGCCGGCCTGGGCCTCTATCGCATCCGCCAGCGCAAGCACGGTTCGAGCGTCGACAGCTCCTTCCTGGAAAGCCGCCTGCAACCCGATTCGTTCTTCGGCTCCAGCGGTGGTCAGCGCATCGACACCGCGGAATCCGTGGCCTCCGGCTCGTCCATGGTGTACTCGCCCAGCCAGCTGGATGCGGCAGGTGATGTGGATCCGGTCGCCGAAGCCGACGTGTATCTCGCCTACGGTCGCGACCTGCAGGCCGAGGAAATCCTCAAGGAAGCGATGCGCAGCACGCCCACGCGCGTGGCGCATCCACAACAAGCTGCTGGAAATCTACGCCAAGCGCCGCGATGCGCGCGCGTTCGAGGTGGTGGCTACGGAGGCCTACAACCTCACGCAAGGCCAGGGCCCGGAATGGGAACACGCCTGCGAACTTGGCAAGGACCTGGATCCCTCCAACCCCCTGTACCAACCCGGCGGCAGCCCGGCCGTGAAGGTCGCGGCCACGGCGGGCATCGCGGGTGCCGGCCTGAACACCATGCCCTTTGGCGCCAGCACGCTGAACGAGCCCGGCAAGCAAGCCCCGCCGTCCGGCCTGGGCGATCTCGACCTCGATCTGGACTTTTCGCTCGACGAACCCTCGGACGCCGCACCGCTGGCCGCCCGGGAGGCGGGCATGTCCAGCATGGACGACCTCAAGATGACCGAGGCGCTGACCAATGCCCCCGCGGACGCGAAGGATGGCCCGCCCTCGTCCATGTCGATGGACTTCGACTTGGACTTCCCGTCCGGCCCCGCCCCGCTGCAGGAGCATGCGCCCGAGCCGGTGCAAGCCATGGACCGCACCCCGGCACCCAGCATCGACTCGCTGTCGTTCGACGACGGCCCGATCCTCGACCTGGACACCCCGCACGCGGCGGACCACCGCCCCCAGACCCCGCCCCCGGCGGCGGCCGACATGCTGTCGTTCGACCTGAACCACCTCAACCTCGATCTGAGCGCGCCGCCCGTGGAAGACGACGCCACCTCGGCCGGCCGCCTGACGGAAGAAAATCCGCTGGAGACCAAGCTGTCGCTGGCGGAGGAATTCCGCGCCATTGGCGACTTCGAGGGTGCGCGTTCGCTGGCGGAGGAAGTGCTGGCCGAAGCCTCGGGTTCGCTCAAGGCCAAGGCAGGGACTTTCCTGGCCGATCTGGCCTGACGCGCCCTCGGTTTTCGCTTTTGCTCCCACCGCCCCAGGAGCCCAGCCGCACCCGCGTCGCACTGGGCGTGAGCTACAACGGTCGCGCCTACGACGGCTGGCAAAGCCAGCCGGGCGGACGCACCGTGCAAGACCATCTCGAGCAGGCGCTAACGCGCTTCAGCGCCCAGGACGACACGGTGAAAACGCTCTGCGCGGGCCGCACCGATGCGGGGGTGCACGGCTTGATGCAGGTGGTGCATTTCGATACGCCACTCGACCGGCCCGAGAACGCCTGGGTCCGTGGCACCAACAGCTTTCTGCCCGACAACATCGCCGTGCAGTGGGCGCGGCACGTGCCCCAGAGCTTCCACGCCCGGGCCAGCGCCCGCTCGCGCCGCTATGCCTATGTGTTGCTCGAATCGCCGGTGCGCCCGAGCGTGGACGCTGGCCAGGTCGGCTGGGTGTTTCGCCCGCTTGCGCTGGATCCCATGGTGCAGGCGGCGCAAGCCCTGCTGGGCGAACACGATTTCACCTCGTTCCGAGCGGCACAGTGCCAGGCCCACTCGCCCGTCAAGGATCTGATGAGGATGGACATCGCGCGCCGCGGAAGCTACTGGCGCTTCGAGTTCGAGGCCTCGGCCTTCCTGCACCACATGATCCGCAACATCATGGGTTGCCTGATCGCCATTGGCAGCGGCAACCGTCCTCCCTCCTGGATGGCCGAGGTGCTGCAGGCCCGCAGCCGCGACGCCGCCGCCCCGACCTTTTCCCCTGACGGCCTGTACTTTCTCGGACCGGTCTACGATGCCGGGCTGGGTCTGCCCGAGGGCACACCCGCTTTCGACTGGCTGCCATGACACCCCACCACCGCACGCGCATCAAGATTTGCGGCCTCACCCGCGAGGCGGACGTGGACACGGCCGTGCGCGCTGGCGCCGACGCCATTGGCTTCGTGCTGTACGCCCAGAGCCCTCGCCATGTGACGGCGCGGCGCGCCGGCGAACTCGCTCGCCGCCTGCCACCCTTCGTCACACCGGTGCTGCTGTTCGTCAACGCCACCCCTGACCAGATCCGCCAGGGCTGCGACGCCGTGCCCCAGGCCCTGCTGCAGTTCCACGGCGATGAGACGCCCGCCGAGTGCCAGGCCGCCGGCCGGCCCTACCTGCGCGCGGCGCGCATTCCCACCGGCCCCGCCGGGGCCGGCTTCGATCTTCTAAAATACGCCTCGGACCACTCGGCCGCCCAGGCCATCCTGCTCGACGCGCTCGTCGAGGGCTATGGCGGTGGTGGTCAATCCTTCGACTGGACAGCCTTCCCTTGGTCACATCCACTTCTAAACGCCAGCTCTCGCCTCGTTTTGTCTGGTGGACTCACGCCTGCAAACGTGACCGATGGCATCACGCGCGTGCGGCCCTGGGCCGTTGACGTGAGCTCCGGGGTCGAAGCCGCCAAAGGCATCAAGGACCCCGACAAGATGCTCGCCTTCGTGGCCGCCGTGCGGGCGGCCGATGCGCAGACCCCCTGCTCGACCTGACCCCTTTCATGGGGTCAGGCTGGCAGTCCCACCGAGACACCCCATGCAGACGACCTACCAACAACCCGACGCCCGCGGCCATTTCGGCATCTACGGCGGCAGCTTCGTGAGCGAGACGCTCACCCACGCGATCAACGAACTCAAGGCCGCGTACGCGAAATACCAGCACGACCCCGAGTTCCTGGCCGAGTTCGAGAGCGAGCTGGCCCATTTCGTGGGCCGCCCCAGCCCGGTCTACCACGCCGCGCGCATGAGCCGAGAGGCCGGCGGCGCGCAGATCTTCCTCAAGCGCGAAGACCTCAACCACACCGGCGCGCACAAGGTGAACAACACCATCGGCCAGGCCATGCTGGCGCGTCGCATGGGCAAGCCGCGCGTCATCGCCGAAACCGGGGCCGGCCAGCACGGCGTGCGCACCGCGACCATCTGCGCGCGCTACGGCCTGGAGTGCGTGGTCTACATGGGCAGCGAAGACGTGAAACGCCAGAGCCCCAACGTCTACCGCATGAAACTGCTGGGCGCCACCGTGGTGCCGGTGGAGTCGGGCAGCAAGACGCTCAAGGATGCGCTGAACGAGGCCATGCGCGACTGGGTCGCCAACGTCGACAACACCTTCTACATCATCGGCACCGTGGCCGGCCCGCACCCCTACCCGATGATGGTGCGCGACTTCCAGAGCGTGATCGGCAAGGAGTGCCTGGTGCAGGTGCCCGAGATGCTGGCCGCCGCCGGATGCCGCAGCGAACAGCCCGACGCGGTGATCGCCTGCGTGGGCGGCGGCAGCAATGCCATGGGCATCTTCCACCCCTACATCCCCTATGAAGCCACCCGCCTGATCGGCGTGGAAGCCGCTGGCGAAGGCCTGGAGAGTGGCAAACATTCGGCCTCGCTGCAGAAAGGCAGCCCGGGTGTGCTGCACGGCAACCGCACCTACGTGCTGCAGGACGACAACGGCCAGGTGACCGAAACCCACAGCATCAGCGCGGGCCTGGACTACCCCGGCGTGGGGCCGGAGCACGCCTTCCTGAAGGACGTCGGCCGCGCCGAGTACGTGGGCATCACCGACACCGAAGCGCTCGAAGCCTTCCACCACCTCTGCCGCACCGAGGGCATCATCCCCGCGCTGGAGTCCAGCCACGCCGTGGCCTACGCCCTCAAGCTGGCCAAGACCATGAAGCCCGACCAGTCCATCCTGGTCAACCTCTCGGGCCGGGGCGACAAGGACATCGGCACCGTGGCCGACCTCTCGGGCGTCGATTTTTACGACAGACCTTCCATGCGCGGGCTCACCGTGAAGGGGGGCAACGCCAAATGAGCCGCATCGAAAACACCCTCTCCCAGCTCAAGTCCCAGGGCCGCAAGGCCTTGATTCCCTACGTCACGGCCGGTTTTCCGTTCGCCGACATCACGCCGGACCTGATGCACGGTATGGCCGAGGCCGGCGCCGACATCATCGAGCTCGGCGTGCCGTTCTCCGACCCGTCGGCCGACGGCCCCGTGATCCAGAAAGCCGGCGATCGCGCGCTGGCGCTGGGCATCGGCATGACCCAGGTGCTCGCCATGGTGCGCAGTTTCCGCGAGCGCAACCACACCACGCCGGTGGTGCTCATGGGCTACGCCAACCCGGTGGAGCGCTACGACCAGAAGCATGGCGCGGGCGCCTTCGTGCGCGATGCCAGCCAGGCGGGCGTGGACGGCGTGCTGATCGTCGACTACCCGCCCGAGGAATGCGAGGAATTCGCCGCCTCGCTGCGCGAGCACGGCATGGACTTGATCTTCCTGCTGGCCCCCACCTCCACCGACGAGCGCATGGCGCAGGTGGCGCGCGTGGCCAGCGGCTATGTGTACTACGTGTCGCTCAAGGGCGTCACCGGCGCCGGCACGCTGGACATCGGCCAGGTCGAGGCCATGCTGCCCCGCATCCGCGCGCACGTGAGCGTGCCGGTGGGTGTGGGCTTCGGCATCCGCGATGCCGAAACGGCGCGCGCCATCGGCCAGACCGCCGACGCGGTGGTCATTGGCAGCAAGATCATCCAGTTGCTGGAGAACGAACCCCACGAAAAGGTGGTGGCGGTGGCGATCCAGTTCCTTCGCACCATCCGGAAAGCGCTCGACGCATAACCAGGCCCCCACGCTCCACCGCTGCGCGGGTCGCTGCCCCCCAAGGGGGCTGGGCCTGCCTTGGGGGCGGCCCGGCGGCTGGCCCGCGCCCAACCTCTCCCATGGTTTAATTCCCTTTGTCCCCCGCAAGGAGAGAAACATGTCCTGGCTCGAAAACTGCTCCCCCCCAAGATCACCCCCACCGACCCGACCGAGCGCCGCAGCGTGCCCGAGGGCCTGTGGATCAAGTGCCCGAGCTGCGAAGCCGTGCTCTACAAGAACGATCTGGAAAAGAACCAGAACGTCTGCCCGCATTGCAGCCACCACCACCGCATCGGTGCGCGCGCGCGCCTCAATGCGTTCCTGGACGCTGAAGGCCGCTACGAAATCGCCCAGGAAGTGCTGCCGGTGGACGCGCTCAAGTTCAAGGACAGCCGCAAGTACCCGGAGCGCCTGAAAGACGCGCTGGAAACCACCGGCGAGACCGACGCGCTGGTGGTCATGGGCGGCGCGGTGCACGGTGTCAGCCTGGTGGTCGCGTGTTTTGAATTCGACTTCATGGGCGGCTCCATGGGCTCGGTGGTCGGCGAGCGCTTCGTGCGCGGCGTCGAAGAAGCCATCGCGCAAAAGGTGCCTTTCATCTGCTTCACCGCCACGGGCGGCGCGCGCATGCAGGAAGGCCTGCTCTCGCTCATGCAAATGGCCAAGACCAACGCGGCCCTGACGCGCCTGGCCAAGAAGGGCCTGCCCTACATCAGCGTGCTGACCGACCCGACCATGGGCGGGGTGAGCGCGGGCTTTGCCTTCGTGGGCGACGTGGTGATCGCCGAACCCCGGGCGCTGATCGGCTTTGCCGGCCCGCGCGTGATCGAGAACACCGTGCGGGTGAAGCTGCCCGAAGGTTTCCAGCGCGCCGAGTTCCTGCAGACCAAGGGCGCGGTGGACTTCATCTGCGACCGGCGCGAACTGCGCGCCACCATCGCCAACACCCTGGCCATGCTGCAGCGCCAGAGCGCCGACGCGGTGGTCGACGATTGAGTCCCACCTCCGGGGTTGCCGAGGCGCTCACGCTGTCGCAGCTCCCGCTGTTCCCGTTGCAGACGGTTCTGTACCCCGGTGGCTGGCTTCCTCTGCGCATCTTCGAGGTGCGTTACCTCGACATGATCGGCCGCTGCCACAAGGCCGGCGCGCCCTTTGGCGTGGTCTGCCTGAGCGAGGGCAGCGAGGTGCGGCGCCTTGACCCCGAGGCGCCCCCCGGGGGCGACGGTTTTGCGAAAGAGGTGTTCCACCCCGTGGGCACGCTGGCGCAGATCGAAAGCCTGGAACGGCCACAACCCGGCCTGATGATGATCCGCTGCCGTGGCCTGCAGCGGTTCCACGTGCAGCGCCGCAGCCAGCTGCCCCATGGCCTGTGGGTGGCGGATGTGCGACTCGACGAGCCGGAGGTTGCGGTGCCCGTGCCGGAACACCTGGCCCACACCCGGGACGGCCTGCAGCACCTGCTGCAGAACCTGCAGGAGCGCGACCCGGACAGCCTGGAGCAGTTGCCGCTGCAGCCGCCCTACCAGTGGGATGACAGTGGCTGGGTCGCGCAACCGCTGGGCCGAACTGCTGCCCGCGCCGGCCGAGCTCAAACAGCGCCTGATGGCGCTGGACAACCCTTTGTTGCGCCTGGAGCTGGTGTCGGACCTGCTGGACAAGCTGGGCCTGAACCGCTGATCAGCCCGGCAGCAGCGACAGCGCCTGCATGTAGCGCTCGCTGACCATCAGCGTGTCCCAATCGGGGGGCGGCCATGCGGGGCAGCAACGCGAGCCGACGTTCTTCGCTCGCCGCGCTGGGCTGCCAGCGACTTTCCAGCACCGCCTGAGAGAGCGCGTCGATCGCCTCGTCGATCGGGGCGCCACCGTCCACCACCGACTGGTTGCAGAGCAGCACCATGTCCCCCCCGGCCGTGAGCGCGGCCAGCGCGGCTTCGGTGAAGCTCACTTCACGGCCACCGATCTGCCGCGCCGCGGCCATGCTGAGGTCGTCGCTGAAGATCGCACCGGTAAAGCCGAGGCGGCGCCGCAGGATGTCCTGCAGCCAGCGCGACGAGAAGCCGGCAGGGCGGTTGTCGACCTTGGGGTAGATCACGTGCGCGGGCATCACGGCCTGCAGGCTGGCCGAGAGCCAGCCGTAGGGCGCGGCGTCCTCGGCCAGGATGGCCTTGAGGCTGCGCCGGTCCACCGGGATCGCGAGGTGCGAGTCGGCCTTGACGAAACCATGGCCGGGGAAGTGTTTGCCGCAATGGCCCATGCCGCTCTGCAGCAGGCCGAGCATCAGGCCTTGCGCCAGCACCGTGACCAGGCGTGGATCGCGACCGAAGGCGCGGTCGCCAATCACCGAGCTCTCACCGTAATCCAGATCGAGCACCGGCGCAAAAGTAAGGTCCACGCCGCAGGCGCGCAGCTCGGCACCCAGCACAAAGCCGGCCGCGGTCGCGGCATTGCTCGCCTGCAGGGCCGCCGCGCCAGCGGGTTCGCCGGCCTTGGGGCCGCGCAGCCACATCTGGCCCAAGGTTGGCGATGGCGGGCAGGTGGGTGAAACCGTCGGTGCAGAAGCGCTGCACACGGCCACCTTCATGGTCCACGGCGATCAGCAGGTCGTGCCGCACAGCCTTGATCTGGCGGCACAGCGCGGTGAGCTGGGCCCGATCCTGCCAGTTGCGGCCGAACAGGATGACGCCGCCGACCAGGGGATGGGCCAGGCGCTGGCGGTCCACCGTGGTCAGGCTGTGGCCGGCCACGTCGATGATGAGGGGAGCGTGAGGGTTCATGGAAACAGTTTCGGAAAAGTCAGTCCCGCTCCACCACCACGAAGCTGGCGGCGTAGTCGGTTTCGTCGGTCACGGTCACGTGCGCGCGCAGGCCTTGTGCCTCGAACCAGGTCTTCAGATCCCCGTGCAGGACGATGACGGGCTGGCCGCTGGGCAGGTTGTTGATCTCGCAGCGCCGCCAGGTCATGGGCAGGCGCATGCCCATGCCCACTGCCTTGGAAAACGCCTCCTTGGCGGAGAAGCGGGTGCGCAGGTAACGCAGACCGCGTTGCGGCCAACGCGCGCTGCGCTTTTGCCAGACGGTGAATTCGGCGTCGGTCAGCACCTTGCGCACGAAGCGCTCGCCCTGGCGCTGCAACACGGCCTCGATGCGCCGGATGTCGCAGATGTCAGTGCCGATGCCGTAGATCATGGCGCGAAGGCGTCGGCGATGCAGCGGTGGTAGTCGGCGATGGTGGCGCTGTAGCCCAGTTCCAGCGCGTCCGCGATAAGGGCATGGCCAATGGACACCTCGCTCACCCCCGGCACCGTGCGCAGGAAGGCCGTGAGGTTTTCGCGGTTCAGATCGTGCCCGGCGTTCACCCCCAAACCGGCGTCCAGCGCAGCCTGGGCGGCCGCCTGGAAACGCTGCAATTGCGCCTCGCGCTGCGGCGTGTGCCAGGCGGCCGCATAGGGCTCCGTGTAAAGCTCCACACGGTCGGCGCCCACCGCCTTGGCACCGACCATCTGGTCAGGCTCGGCGTCCATGAACAGGCTCACGCGCACCCCCAGCGCCCGGGCTTCGTCGATCAACGGGCGCAGGCGTTCGGCATCGGCCGGGAAGCCCCAGCCATGGTCGCTGGTGAACTGGCCTTCGCTGTCGGGCACGAAGGTGACCTGCTGCGGCCGCAGTTCGCGCACGAAGCCCATGAGGTTGTGGAACGGGTTGCCTTCGATGTTGAATTCGCGGTCGGGCCAGGCCTTGAGCAGCTCGGCGAGCTCGTGCACGTCGTGCGTGCGGATGTGGCGCTCGTCGGGCCGCGGGTGCACGGTGATGCCGTGCGCGCCGGCCTGCAGGCACAGCGTGGCCGCGCGCGCGACCGAGGGAATGCCCAGGTGGCGGGTGTTGCGCACCAGGGCCACCTTGTTGAGGTTCACCGACAAGGCGGTGGTCGGATGCGGGGATCGGGAGGCCACGGTCATGGTGAGGTCGCGGTGGGGAAGTTCTCTGGGGAGGCGCCCGAATCCGACGGCGTTCGCGGCCGGGTCATGGCTTGCACGTCGAGCATCAGCTGGCGGGTCTTGAACACGCGCACACCGCAATGGTAGTGCAGCAGGTTGCGCAGGGGCACGCGCACCGCCTGCAGGCAGGCCGCGCAGGCGCGCAAGGTGGGAATGAATGGCGCGGGTTCGTCCATGGCGGCCTGCAGGTCCAGCCACTGCTCGCCGGTGAGGGCCTGGCCATCATCGTCCTGCGCGGGCACCAACCCACTCTCGGGCACCAGCACATAGCGGCGCAAGGGGTCCAGGTCGGTCAGCGTGCTGCTCTCCTGGGCCAGGTCGGGCAACAGACCCACATCGCGCAACAACAGCAGTTCAAATGCCCGCAGGATCAGCGGTTGCGCATCGCTTTTCTCCGCCAGCAGTTGCACCGCAGTGGTGAAGTGGTCGAACAAGCGCTCGTGCGGGTCGTCGCGTGCGAGCAGGCGCATGAGCAGCTCGTTCAGATAGCTGCCCGAAATCAGCGCCTCGCCCGTGGGCATGACGTGCCCGCCCTGCCAGTGCGCTGCCTTCAGCGTGCGCACCTCGGCGTCGCCGCTCCAGGACACATGCAGGGGCTGCAACGGCAGCAGCACGGGGCGGAACTGGGAGGTGGGCCGCTTCACGCCCTTCGCCACCAGGGCGATGCGGCCATGGTGGCGCGTGAAGACCTCGAGCACCAGGCTGGTCTCGCTCCAGTCGTAGCGGTGCAGCACGAAAGCGGGTTCGTCGGAGAAGCGTTTCAGGGCCATGCCGTGTGGCCTCGTGTGCCGGTCGGGTGTCCAGCAGCCGCTGGCTTACTCGTAGCCGAACGAGCGCACGCGAGCGTCGTCGTCCGCCCAACCCGAGCGCACCTTCACCCAGAGCTCCAGGAACACCTTGCAATCCCAGAGCTTCTCCAGTTCCTGCCGGGCCTCGGTGCCGATGCGCTTGAGCTTTTCGCCCTTCTCGCCGATCACCATGCCCTTGTGCCCCTCACGCTCGACCACGATGGTGGCGGCGATGCGCTTGAGCGTGCCCTCCTCCTCGAACTTGTCGATGATGACCGTGGAGGTGTAAGGCAACTCGTCGCCGGTCAGGCGGAACAGTTTTTCGCGCACCATCTCGCTCGCCATGAAGCGCTCGCTGCGGTCCGTCAAGTCGTCCGGATCGTGCATCCAGGGTTGCTGCGGCAGGTATTTTTCGCAGATCGAGAACAGGCGCTGGATGTCCTTGGGCGCCTTGGCCGACATGGGCACGAACTCGGCGAACGGATGGCGCTCCTGCATGGAGCGCAGCCAGGGCGCCAGATCACCGCGGCGGTGCACAAGGTCAAACTTGTTCGCCACCAGCATCACCGGCACGTTGGCGGGCAACAGCGAGAGCACCTTGGCATCGGCCAGGTTGAAATGCCCGGCTTCGACGACAAAGAGGATCAGGTCGACATCGTTCACCGCGCCCAGCACGGTCTTGTTCAGAGCGCGGTTGAGCGCGTTGCCGTGGCGGGTCTGGAAACCGGGTGTGTCCACGAACACGAACTGCGTGGGGCCGACGGTGCGCATGCCGGTGATGCGGTGGCGCGTGGTCTGCGCCTTGCGCGAAGTGATGCTCACCTTCTGGCCGACCAGCGCGTTGAGCAAGGTGGACTTGCCCACATTGGGCTTGCCGACGATGGCGACATAACCACAGCGTTGCTCCGCCGGGTCCACGGGTTCCGCCGCTGGTGGTTCATCCGCCGCCGGATCACCGGTTGGAGCGGCGGCGTCGGCCGTGTCTTTGCCCAGGACCCTGGCCAGCATGGCGTCCA
This sequence comes from Hydrogenophaga sp. UC242_50, assembly GCF_042697355.1. Taxonomy (NCBI): domain Bacteria; kingdom Pseudomonadati; phylum Pseudomonadota; class Betaproteobacteria; order Burkholderiales; family Comamonadaceae; genus Hydrogenophaga; species Hydrogenophaga sp. UC242_50. The sequence continues at coordinate 2,259,439 of NZ_CP170553.1, read as the reverse complement.
GATCGGGGTTGGAGGAAGGGGGGGTGGCAGGGGCGGACATGGATCAGGAAGGCTGGGTGGTGCGGCTCACCACGGGGGACTCGGTGGACGCGGCGGCGGCGCCCGGGCTGGCGGTCAGGTGCTGCAACATGGCCGCGGCGGCGGCCTGCTCGCCCGCACGGCGGGAAGCGCCAATGCCGCGCTCGCTGCGACCAGTTTCCGTCACGGTGCACTCCACATCAAAGGTCTGCTTGTGCGCTTCGCCGAGCGTCGGCCACGACGCGGTAGACCGGGAGTTTCATTTTGCGCGCCTGCAGCCACTCCTGCAATTCGGTTTTGGGGTCCTTGCCCATCGCACTCATCTGGGCGCTGAGCTCAACCCCGCTGTAGAGCCGGTGCACCAGCGCCGCGGCGACTTCGAAGCCCGCGTCGAGGTAGACGGCACCGATCACGGCCTCCAGGGCATCGGCCAGGATCGAGGGTCGCTTGTGCCCCCCCGAGCGTTTTTCGCCATCGCCCAGGCGCAGGCAGGCCGAAAGCCCCAGGCTGGAAGCGATCTGGAACAGGGTGTCCTGCTTGACCAGGTTGGCGCGCACCCGGGACAGGTCGCCTTCGGGCAGCTGGTTGAGCTTCTCGAACAGCAGGCCGGAAATCGCCAGGCTCAGCACCGAGTCCCCCAGAAACTCCAGGCGTTCGTTGTGATCGGCGGTGAAGCTGCGGTGGGTCAGCGCGCGCTCGAGCAGGCGCGGGTTGGCAAACGGGTGTTGAAGGCGCTTCTGCAGCGCCAGCAGTTCGGGGCTCAATGGGACCAGCGCCCGCCGGGACGCTGCCGGTCCGTCATGTTCTTCACTTCGAGCGACCTTCGTATTTCATCACCAGGTGCGCCGGCCCCACCAGGGGGATTTCGCGCGCGTAAGCGAAGGAGACCACGACGCGATCCCCCTCCTTGCCCACCGTGAGGTCCTTGCCGGCCACGGCGCGGATGTCGTCGATCTGCGCCGCCTTGTCGAAGATGCTGCGCACCTCGGCCACCGTGCTGCCAGCGGCAGCCTTGTCCACCGCCTTCTTCACGGCGAGGTATTCGATGTAGGTGGGGGCCACCTGCGCGAGGATGACACCCGTGTACGCCAGCAAGACACCGACGATGAGCAGGCCGAAAAAGGTCAAACCCTGTTGTTGTCGCTTCAGCTTCATGTGTTCATCCCCTTGAAACCAACCAGCAGGCTCACTCGAACGACCCGATGCGGCCGAGGTCCCCGAAGTTCATCCAGACAAAAAAGGCCTTGCCCACGATGTTCGCGTCCGGCACGAAGCCCCAGTAGCGCGAGTCCAGGGAGTTGTCGCGATTGTCACCCATCATGAAATAGTGGCCCTGGGGCACCTTGCAGGTAACGCCCTCGACGGTGTACCTGCAGGCGTTGCTGAAGGGAAACTCCGTGGTGCCCTGGATGAAGGCCGGACGGTCGTCGTCGTTGAGGGTGTTGTAGCTGCGCGCGTCCAGGGTCTCGCGGAACTGGCGCGCATAGCGCATGGTCTCGCTGTCGAAGAACTCGGGCTGCGCCACGCGCGGCACCGGCTTGCCATTCACCGTGAGCTGCTTGTTCAGGTAGGCCACCTCGTCGCCCGGCACCCCGATCACCCGCTTGATGTAGTCCAGGCTGGGTTGCGGCGGATAACGGAACACCATCACATCGCCCCGTTGGGGGGTGTGGTTCTCCATGATCTTGGTGTTGAAGACCGGCAAGCGCACTCCGTAGTGGAATTTGTTCACCAGTATGAGATCGCCCACGCGCAAGGTGGGGATCATGGAGCCAGACGGTATCTTGAAGGGCTCGAACAGAAAGGAACGCAGGACGAAGACTGCCAGGATCACGGGGAACAGGCCGGCCGTCCAGTCCAGCCACCAGGGCTGGGCCAGCAGCTTCTGCCGCGCGTTGTCCACGTCGCCTTCGATGTGCGTGAAGCCTTGCTTGAGCAGCGCCTCCTTGCGCGTGTTGTGCTCGAGCAGCAATTGCTGCGCCGCACGGCGGCGGCGGGGCAGGAAAATCAGCTTTTCGGCGATCCAGTAGACCCCTGTCACCGCCGTTGCCAGCATCAGCAGCACGGCGAAGTTGCCCTCCACCACACCGGTGTACCAGGCGACCGCGTAAGCGGCGAACGCCGCCAGGATCACCGCGGTGATCGATGCCATGGCCGCCGGCATCAGTCCTGCACCTGCAAAATGGCGAGAAAGGCCTCTTGGGGCACTTCGACCGAGCCGATCTGTTCATGCGCTTCTTGCCTGCTTTCTGTTTTTCGAGGAGTTTGCGTTTGCGGGTGATGTCACCGCCGTAGCATTTTGCCAGCACGTTCTTGCGCAGCGCCTTGATGGTTTCGCGGGCGATCACGTTGCCTCCGATGGCCGCCTGGATGGCCACGTCGAACATCTGGCGGCTGATGATCTCACGCATCTTCGCGGCCACCGCACGGCCCCGGTACTGGGCCTGGGTGCGGTGCACGATGATGGACAGGGCGTCGACCTTCTCGCCGTTGAGCAGGATGTCGACCTTCACCACGTCGGAGGCGCGGTACTCCTTGAATTCGTAGTCCATGGAGGCATAGCCCCGGCTGACCGACTTCAGCTTGTCGAAGAAGTCCAGCACGATCTCGCCCAAGGGCATGTCGTAGGTCAGCATGACCTGCTTGCCGTGGTAGGCCATGTTGATCTGCAAACCGCGCTTCTGGTTGGCCAGCGTCATGACCGCGCCCACGTACTCCTGGGGCATATAAAGATGCACCGTGACGATAGGCTCGCGGATTTCCTCGATCCGGCCCTGGTCGGGCATCTTGGACGGGTTCTCCACCATCAGGACCTCGCCATCGGGCTTGACCACCTGGTAGACCACGCTGGGCGCGGTGGTGATCAGGTCCTGGTCGAACTCGCGCTCCAGGCGCTCCTGCACGATCTCCATGTGCAGCAGGCCCAGGAAACCGCAGCGGAAGCCGAAGCCCAGCGCCTGCGACACTTCCGGCTCGTAGTGCAGCGACGCGTCGTTGAGCTTGAGCTTCTCCAACGCGTCACGCAAGGCGTCGTACTGGTTGGCCTCGGTCGGGTACAGACCGGCGAACACCTGGGGCTGCACTTCCTTGAAGCCCGGCAAGGCTTCGGTGGCCGGGCCGGCGTTGTTGGGCAGCTTCTTCTCCAGCGTGATGGTGTCGCCCACCTTCGCCGCCTGCAGCTCCTTGATGCCGGCGATGATGTACCCCACCTCCCCCGCTTCCAGGGCCTCGCGCGGCTCGTTGGCCGGCGTGAACACACCGAGGTTGTCGGCGTTGTAGACGGTGTTGGTCGCCATCATCTTGAAGCGCTCGCCCTTCTGCAGGCGACCGTCGACCACGCGCACCAGCATCACCACGCCCACGTAGGCGTCGTACCAGCTGTCCACGATCATCGCGCGCAGCGGCGCATCGGGCCGCCCCTTGGGCGCCGGAATGCGCGCGACCACCGCTTCCAGAATGTCTTCCACGCCCATGCCGGTCTTGGCCGAACAGGGAATTGCATCGGTGGCATCGATGCCGATCACGTCCTCGATCTCGCTCTTGGCGTTCTCCGGGTCGGCGTTGGGCAGGTCCATCTTGTTGAGCACCGGCACCACCTCCACACCCAGGTCGAGCGCGGTGTAGCAATTGGCCACGGTCTGGGCCTCGACCCCCTGGCTGGCATCGACCACCAGCAACGCGCCTTCGCAAGCCGAGAGCGAACGAGACACCTCGTAGGAGAAGTCCACGTGGCCCGGGGTGTCGATCAAATTGAGGTTGTAGACCTGACCGTCGCGGGCCTTGTACTTGAGCGCGGCGGTCTGCGCCTTGATGGTGATGCCGCGCTCCTTCTCGATGTCCATCGAGTCGAGCACCTGCTCGCTCATCTCACGATCGGACAGCCCCCCGCACAGGGAAATGATGCGGTCAGCGAGCGTGGACTTGCCATGATCGATGTGCGCGATGATCGAAAAATTGCGGATGTGATTCATCAGGAAAGCGGCTCAGGCACGAGAAAAACCGCAGGTTCACACAGGAACGGGCGGCCATAAAAAAGGGCGCGTCAGCTGCTGACGCGCCCGTAACCAACAATCAATGGCAACTGCGATAGTTGGGGTTTCATTGTAGGCAAAAAGCCTGGAATGCACACCTCCGAACCACCGCCGTTACCCTGTTGCAGCGCAGCAACGTCAAAGTTATGCACAGCTCATTCACAGGAAAACGGGACAACGTGTGAGGCAGCTGTGGATGACTTGGGAACATCCTGCCGGCACTTCCACATCGTGGATCGACGTGGCGCATGGGCACAGGAATCTGTTCAGAACAGGGGCTATTTTAGCGAATTCAGTCATGAGACCGACAAGTGTTGTAAGCGTTCACTAACAAAAAGAAAATTTTGGGTGCTGCGTACTGTGGAAAACCCCGTGTGGCGAATCGGCCACCGAAAAAAATAACCCCCAATCCCAATCGGGACAGGGGGTTATTGGCCGGAGGACGCGGCTCAGCGTGCTGCGCGGATCACCGCATACTGGGCCCACTCCCCGCGGCGGAACAGCACGTTGATCGGCTTGCTCTTCTCGACCTTGCCCAGGGCAGCTTCGACTTCCTTGACGCTGGCGGTCTCGGTGTTGGCGATCGCCACGATCACGTCGCCTTCGCGCAGCCCCGCACGCGCAGCGGGGCCTTCGGCCGAGGCCACACGCACACCGCCCTTGAGAGTGAGTTCCTTCTTCTCGGCCGCAGTGAGTTCTGCCAGGCTCAGGCCCAGCGCCTGCAGGGCATTGCTGGACTGAGGCTTGGTCGGCTCCGGTGCTGCGGCCTTGGCCTCCGGGCGCTCCGGTTCGAGCTCGGCCACGATGATCGAGAGCTCGCGCTGGCTGCCCCGGCGAAACACCGTCATGCTGCTCTTGTTGCCCGGCTTGGTGTTGCCCACGAGGCGCGGCAAATCCACGGACTTGTCGATCTCCTTGCCGTCGAACTTGACGATGATGTCGCCCGGCTCCACGCCGGCCTTGGCCGCTGGCGAGTTCGGCTCCACCCCGCGCACCAGCGCCCCCTTGGGCTGGCCCAAGCCGATGGACTCGGCCACGTCCTTGCTCACCTGATCGATCTGCACGCCGATGCGGCCACGCGTCACGCGCCCGGTGGCCCGGAGCTGATCGGAGACGCGCACCGCCTCATCGATGGGGATCGCGAACGAGATGCCCTGGAAACCACCCGAGCGCGAATAGATCTGGCTGTTGATGCCCACCACCTCGCCGCGCATGTTGATCAGCGGGCCGCCCGAGTTGCCCGGGTTGATGGCCACGTCGGTCTGGATGAACGGCAGGAAATCCCCCGTGTCGCGCTGCTTGGCACTCACGATGCCGGCGGTGACCGTGTTTTCCAGGCCGAAGGGGGAGCCGATCGCCATGACCCATTCACCGACGCGCAGGCGATTGATGTCGCCGATCTTGACGGCCGTCAATCCCGATGCCTCGATCTTCACCACGGCCACGTCGGTGCGTTTGTCCGCCCCCACGAGCTTGGCCTTGAACTCGCGCTTGTCGGGCAGGGTGACGATGAGTTCGTCGGCGCCATCGACCACGTGCGCGTTCGTCATGATGAGACCGTCCGCGCTCAGGATGAAACCCGAGCCCACGCCCCGGGGTTGCGCCTCTTCGGACGGTGGCCGCTCCTGGCGGGGGCCGCGCGGCGTCATGCCGGGAGGAATGGGAATGCCGAAGCGGCGGAAAAACTCCAGCATCTGCTCGTCCGGCGCCGAGCCGCCTGGGCCTTCCTTGCTGGCGCGCTCCAGGGTGCGGATGTTGACCACCGACGGCCCCACGAGGTCCACGAGGTCCGTGAAATCAGGCAGCCCACGCACGCTGGCCGCCGGTGGCACAGTGGGAACCTGGGCTGCCGCGGTGGACGAGGTCGCCAAGCCTGCAGCGCCGCTCACCACCAGCGCGGCCGTGGTCAGCATGCTCAGGAGCGGGATTCGCACGGTGTCGGAGCGCGTCATGGAAATCCTTTACAGGTACGCAAAAAAAGAGGATATGCCGAAAAACAAAAGGCCGCCGGGAACAAGGCCGGCCGCCGACGCGAAGCAGGCCATCTCCGGGCGGCCAGGCGACGCATCTACCGGGTTCGCTCCAAGGCGATGGCGAATCGGCGCAAGGTGGCCGCGGGCGCTTCCCCCATCACGGTCAACCAATGGTCGCCCACCCGGCGGTTGACCGAATTCGTGGCGCCCACCGTGGCGGAGGTCTCCTGCGTGTGGCGCTGCGCATCGAACGGCTCGACAAACAGGGACACCGACGCCAGGCCATCCGAGAACACCCATTGCATGGAGGCCTGGCCAGGACCTTGCGCCGCGGCTCCGGGCGTCTCGCGCGTGTGACAGCTCATGGCGGTGAAGCCAGGCACCGGCTCTTTCAGACGCCAGCCCTCCGCCTCCGCGGTGGTCTTTTTCAAGGTGGGCTTGTGGACCTCATAGCCTCGGGTGTCTTTCATGAGCTTCGAGAGCTTGTCCATGCTCACCGGGGCATCGAGCTGCAGCTCGGAGAAGGCCACCTGCTCCAGCACCGCGCCCTGCTCGCCCAGGGTCTGCAGCTTCACCACCAGCCCCGTCTGGCGCTCGGACCAGATGCGGTAGCCGAAGCGAAGGTCGTCGCGCGGCAGAATTTCCACCATGTCGGCCAGATGCCCGGCCACCCGCTGCACACCCACTTCCCGCGCGCTGTAGAACTGCGGGATCAGGTTGCTTGGCGTGCGCAGCAGCTCGGGGAACATGCCCAGCGAATCGCGTTTCTCGACGAACGCGGTTTTCGCCTCTGGCACAAAAGTGATGACCTCCTTGTTGCGGCGAATGGTCGTTCGCGGCGCGCCAGTCAGGGTATCGACCCGCTCCATCTGCTGCGCGCCATCGCACACATGCCAGATCTTCGAGGCCGACATGGCGCTTCCTGCGGACACCACCAGGGTACCGATGTAGGAGCGCTGGTTCGAGGCTTCGTGCATGCGCGTCAGCCATTCGTTGACACTTCGCACATGGGCCGAGGCCGGTGCGTTCTGCGCATGCACCGGCGCCATGAAGCCCGAAACCAGGGCGACAAGCGCAGCCGCACCCCAGCGCCGGATGACGGGCCTTCCATGTTGAAACCGCATCACGCTCACATCACCACGAAAAGGCAGGGTCAGGACTAGCGCCATGGTGCCTCAGCGTCCTGCGGCGTCGTAAGTGGCATTGCGGATGAAGCCGGTGGGCATCTGTAGCGCCGACATGCCGCCATTCTGGCGGTGTTCGGCCAACAACTCTTCCAGACGCGCGTCGCGGATCAAGGGGCCTTGCCCGGTGTTCACCACCACCGCGTTGGACGGAGCAGCCGCCGCGCTGACCGCCACGGGAGCCGCGGCTTGTTGCGTTGGCACTGGAGCCGAGGCCAGTTGAGGGCCTGCTGCACCGCCCGGGCCCGAGGGCGCACCGCTCAACACCGTCCAGCTCACGGCCATGACGGCCGCCAGCGAGGCCAGCCCGGCCACCATCTTCCAGCGAAAAACCGCGTCATTGGCCGCAGGCACCTGCACCAGCGCTGCGGGCGGGTTTTGCACCAGCAACCGCCCCTCGCCCACGGGCGCCGACTCCGATCGCAGCCGTTCACGCACCCCGGCCAGAAAGTCGCCGGGTGCCTGGGGCGGTGCGCAGCCACGCGGTTGCCACGCAACACATCGCCGATCACCTGGTAGGTGTGCCAACTCGCGAACACCTCCGCGCGGCCTTCATCGGCTGCGAGCAGCCCTTCGAGCAATGCGGCATCGAGCTCGCCATCCACCAGCGCGGACAAAGCCTGCTCCGGGGCAACGAGATCGATCTCTTTCTGAGGCCGAAGGTTCAAATTGACTTGTGCGGCATTCATGATGAATTTCCTGAAATTCCCTACTCGCGGGGCGATGGACAAGCTTTCAATGGCCTGCCCCGCCTCTTCTACCAGCGTTTGCCTGTCTGACGCTCCAGCATTGGCTTGATGCGCCCTGAAATGGCCTCGCGCGCCCGGAAAATCCGGGATCGCACTGTGCCGATGGGGCATTCCAGCGCTGCGGCAATCTCTTCATAGCTCATGCCCTCGATTTCCCGCAGGGTGATCGCCATGCGCAACTCTTCGGGCAGCGCGTCCATGGCGGCGTTGACCGCCTCGGCGATTTCCTTGCTGGCCAGCACCGCTTCGGGCGTTTCGGTGTCGGCCACTCCCGAATTTAGTTCGCGTTCCGGAGCGGAAGTTTCATCGTCTTCCCCGGATTTCATCTGAGACTGGAAGACCAGCGGATCGCGCTTGAGTTCCATGAGCTGTTTTTTGGCCGTATTGACCGCAATGCGGTACAGCCAGGTGTAGAACTGCGCGTCACCCCGAAACTGAGCGAGCGCGCGGTAAGCCCGGATGAAGGTCTCCTGGGCAATGTCCTGGACCAGGTCGGTGTCGCGGACCATGCGCCCGATCAGCCGCTCCACGCGGCGCTGGTACTTGATGACCAGCATCTCGAAGGCACGCTGCTCCCCCGCGAGCGTGCGCTGCACCAGCATGACGTCGCTGTCGGGTGGTGGTGGAGCGGTGTGGTCTTCGAGAGTCATGCGCGCGGAAATATAACCCAGGCCATTCGCCGGCTCATGCGCGGGCCGATATCAGCGCCCGGCGCAGGTCGTTCCAGAGCGCTGGATTGCGACCACGCTCCGCCCAGATCCAGCGCGCGGGCGCGTCTGCGGAACACAGGCGCAACAGCACAGCGCCCTGCCAGTCCATCACCCGCTCCACGCGCTGCAACGGCACGCCCTCGGGGCACGATTCGCTGTACCAGTGCCAGACACCTGCCGGCGTTTCGGGATCGCGCCTTTCCAGCGCACTCCATTTCAGCCGCCCCACGGGAGACCGTCGCCAGGTCCACAGGGCGCCCATCACCCATATGGACCACAGCGTGCCCCCCACCACGCCCGACCAGGAAGCACCGCGGGTCGGGTCGAGCCCATACCACAGGCCCAGGACAGCGGCACCCAGCACGGCCAGAAGCGCGAGCAGGACGCCATACAAACCACAACGCCCCACCGGAAACATCACCGATGGGGCGTTGTGCATGCGGATTCTTCGTGAAGATAGGCGCGATCAGAGCGTTCAGGCGCGCCGGAAAACCAGCGTTCCATTGGTGCCGCCGAAACCGAAGTTGTTTTTCACGGCCACGTCGATCTTCACGTCCCGCGCCGTATTGGCGCAGTAGTCCAGGTCACACTCCGGGTCCTGGTTGAAGATGTTGATGGTCGGTGGCACCTTCTGGTGGTGCAGCGACAGCACGGTGAACACCGACTCGATGCCCCCGGCGCCCCCCAGCAGGTGGCCGGTCATGGACTTGGTCGAGCTGACCACCATGTTCTTGGCATGGTCACCCAGGGCCGCCTTGATGGCGTTCGTCTCGTTGATGTCACCCAGCGGCGTGGAGGTGCCGTGGGCATTCAGGTAATCCACCTGATCGGCGTTGACCCCCGCGTTGCGCAAGGCTCCCAGCATCGCACGGCGTGGGCCGTCCATGTTGGGCGCCGTCATGTGACCCGCATCGGCGCTCATGCCGAAACCGGCCAACTCGGCGTAGATCTTCGCGCCGCGTGCCTTGGCGTGCTCGTACTCTTCGAGCACCATCACGCCCGCGCCCTCGCCCAGCACAAAGCCATCGCGGTCCTTGTCCCAGGGACGGGACGCGGTCTTGGGATCGTCGTTGCGGGTCGACAGCGCGCGCATGGCGGCAAAACCGCCAATGCCCAGCGGCGACACGGTGGCTTCGGAACCACCGGCGATCATCACGTCGGCGTCGCCGTACTCGATCATGCGGCCGGCCTCACCGATGCAATGCAGGCCCGTGGTGCAGGCCGTGACGATGGCGATGTTCGGCCCCTTGAAGCCGAACTTCATCGACACGTGTCCCGAGATCATGTTGATGATCGAGGCCGGCACGAAGAAGGGAGTGATGCGCCGTGGACCGCGGTTGGTCAGCTCGGTGTGCGTGTCCTCGATCAGCGGCAAACCGCCGATGCCCGAGCCAATCACGCAACCGATGCGCGTGGCCTGCTCCTCACTGAGCTGGTCACCCGTCAGGAGGCCCGAATCCGCCACCGCCTGCATCGACGCAGCCACGCCGTAATGGATGAAGGTGTCCATCGTCCGCGCTTCCTTGGCGGTGATGTACTCATCCAGGTTGAACCCCTTGACCTCTCCTGCAAATTTGCAGGCGAAGTTCGACGCGTCGAACCTCGTGATGAAATCAATGCCGGATTGTCCAGCCAGGAGGTTGGCCCAGGAATCGGCCACCGTGTTGCCCACGGGGCTGATGCAACCCAGACCGGTCACGACGACGCGGCGACGGCTCATCTGTGCTTCAGGCCTTCTGGTTGGCCAACGCGTAGTCGATGGCTTTCTGAACCGTGGTGATCTTTTCGGCTTCTTCGTCGGGGATTTCGATACCGAACTCGTCTTCCAGCGCCATCACCAGTTCAACCGTGTCCAGAGAATCGGCGCCCAGGTCGGCCACGAAGGCCTTTTCGTTGGTGACCTGTCCCTCTTCCACACCGAGTTGTTCGGCAATGATTTTCTTAACACGTGCTTCGATATCGCTCATAGGTCCCTCTGAGGGTGGTTGAAATACAGTCCGCCATTTTAGCCGTGCCGGGAAAGTGATCCCGGGTGGCCCGCCGGGCGGCTGACGCGGCGAGGAAAAGGGGTGAATGCTCCGGACTCAGGACATGAACATGCCGCCGTTGACGTGCAGTTCCTGTCCCGTGACATAGGCCGCCTGAGGGCTGCTCAGGTAAGCCACCGCGTGCGCGATGTCGGCGGGTTTGCCCAGATGCCCCAGAGGGATCTGGCCCAACAAGGCTTTTTGCTGTTCTTCGGGCAAGGCCGCGGTCATGTCGGTCTCGATGAAACCCGGTGCCACACAGTTGACCGTGATGTTGCGGCTGCCCAGTTCGCGCGCCAAGGCGCGCGTCATGCCCGCCACGCCGGCCTTGGCAGCAGCGTAGTTGGCTTGGCCGGCGTTGCCCGACGCACCCACCACGCTGGTGATGCTGACGATGCGGCCATAGCGCTGCTTCATCATCGGGCGAATGACGGCGCGGCTCATGCGGAAGACGGCCTTGAGGTTGGTGTCCAGCACCGCGTCCCAGTCGTCGTCCTTGAGGCGCATGGCCAGCATGTCGCGCGTGATGCCGGCGTTGTTCACCAGCACCTGCAGACCGCCGTGGGCCTTGACGATCTCGTCGATCAAAGCCTCGGCCGCAGCCGCGTCATTCACATCCAGCTTCGCGCCCCGGCAACCGGTAGTAGCGCCAGGCGCGGCCGACAGCGCCGCACCGATGCGCGCCGCGCCTTCGTCGCTGGTCGCGGTACCGATCACGATCAGGCCACGCGTCGCCAGTTCCTGCGCGATGGCCGCGCCAATGCCCCGCGAGGCGCCCGTGACCAGGGCCACCTGGCCCGCAAATTTGATTTCAGACATGGGAGTTCTCCAGACTTCAGGCCAGCAAGGCCTTGACCTCGGCCAGCGTGGCGGGGTCGAACAGGGCCGCACCGGTCAAGGACGGATCCACGCGCTTGACCATCGCGGCCAGCACCTTGCGCGGCCCGCATTCGACCAGGGTGTCGATGCCGCGGGCCTTGATCGCACCCACGCACTCGACCCAGCGCACCGGCCCGAAAGCCTGCCGGTACAGGGCTTCGCGGATGCGATCGGGGTCGGACTCCACCGCAACATCGATGTTGTTGATCACGGGAATCTGCGGCGCCGCAAACGGCGTCGCGGCAAGCTTTTCCTTCAATTTCTCGGCGGCCGGCTTCATCAGGCTCGAGTGGAAAGGCGCGGACACCGGCAAGGGCAGCGTGCGCTTGGCACCATGTGCCTTGAGCACCTCACACGCCTTGTCGACGGCGGCCTTGCTGCCCGCGATGACGGTCTGCACCGGGTCGTTGTAGTTCACGGCCTCCACCACTTCGGCGCTGCCGGCACCAAAACTGGACTGTGCCTCCAGGCAACCCGCCACCACGGCCGCGGCGCTCAGGCCCAGCACGGCCGCCATGGCCCCCGTGCCCGGTGGCACCGCCTCCTGCATGGCCTGCGCACGAAAGCGCACCAGCGGAGCGGCCTGTGCGAGGGTCAAGGACCCCGCAGCCACCAGCGCGGAATACTCGCCCAGCGAATGCCCCGCGACCGCCATGGGCAAAGCGCCACCTTCGGCGCGCCAGACGCGCCAGGCCGCCACGCCCGCCACCAGCATCACAGGCTGGGTGTTCACGGGTCATCGGCCAGCACATCGGCCGGGCCTTCGTGGATCAGCTTGCCCAGGTCTTCACCCATGGCATCCGAAGCTTCCTTCAGCGTCTCCTGAACGGCGGGGTGATCGCCCCACGCATCGAGCATGCCCACGGCCTGAGAGCCCTGGCCCGGAAACACAAACGCAAAATTCTTCATGGAGATATTCAGTTCAGACGAAAGCAGAGAAGGCGGTGCTCAGAAATCGAGCAGCACCGAGCCCCAGGTGAATCCGCCGCCAACGCCTTCGAGCATCAGCGTGTCGCCTTTTTTGACTTGTCCCTGTCGCACCGCGTGGTCCAGCGCCAACGGGATGGAGGCCGCCGAGGTGTTGCCGTGCTGGTCGACGGTTACAACCACCTTGTCCAGCGGCAGTTTGAGCTTGCGCGCCGTGCTGTGCATGATGCGGATGTTCGCCTGGTGCGGGATCAGCCAGTCGATGTCTTCCGTGGTCTTGCCGGCCTTGATGAGCGTGGCCCGCGCGGTGTCTTCCAGCACGCCCACTGCCAGCTTGAAGACCGCCTGGCCATCCATCTTGAGCAGTGGGTCGCCGAGGATCTGCCCGCCGGAGACGTGGCCCGGCACACACAGAATGCCCGTGTGCTTGCCGTCTGCATGGATGTCGGTGGCCAGAATGCCCGGCGTGTCCGAGGCCTCCAGCACCACGGCACCGGCGCCATCGCCAAACAGCACGCAGGTGGTGCGGTCGCTGAAATCGAGCAGGCGGCTGAAGATCTCGGTACCGACCACCAGGGCCTTGCGCGAGGTGCCCGAGCGGATCAATGAATCCGCGACGGTCAGGGCATAGATGAAACCTGTGCACACCGCCTGCACGTCGAAGGCCGGGCACCCGGCGATGCCCAGCTTGCGCTGCACGATGGTCGCGGTCGAAGGAAAGACCATGTCCGGCGTGGACGTGGCCACGATGATCAGGTCGATGTCGCCCGGCGCCACCTGGGCCGCGGCCAAGGCCTGTTGGCAGGCCTCGACGGCCAGATCACTGGCATAGACCCCGTCGGCCACGAAGTGACGCGCCCGGATGCCGGTGCGTTCGACGATCCAGTCGTCGCTCGTTTCCACGCCGCGCGGTGCCAGCAGCTCGACCATGTCGGCGTTGGTCAGGCGCTGGGGCGGCAGGCTGCTGCCAGTGCCGGTGATGCGGGCGTAGCGTGTCATGCGGGTGAGAGGCGAAATTTCAAAGGGTCGGAATGCTCTTGAGCTCGCTGGGCACGGACTCCGGAGCAATCAGCGGCTTGGCGTGGGCGATGCGCTCCCGCACGTTGTCCAGCAATTTGTTGTGGGCCGCATCATAAGCCCGGCTCAGCGCATGTTCGAACGCAAAGGCATCCGCCGATCCGTGGCTCTTGAACACCAGCCCTTTCAGGCCGAGCAGCGCCGCACCGTTGTACCGGCGGTGATCAACGCGATTTTTAAACGACTTTAAAACCGGATAGGCGACGATGGCCGCCATTTTTCGAAAAATGTTCTTCGAGAATTCTTCCCGGATGAAGCCACTGATCATCGAAGCCAGGCCCTCGCTGGCCTTGAGCGCCACGTTGCCGACGAAACCATCACAGACCACGATGTCCGTCGTGCCTTTGAAAACGTCGTCGCCCTCGATGTTTCCGAAGAAATTCAGATCGCCGGTGTTGGACGCATTTCGCAGCAGAACACCGGCTTGTTTGATGACTTCGCTGCCTTTGATGACTTCTTCACCCACGTTGAGCAGCCCCACTGTCGGCTCCTGCCGACCCGTGACCGCCGCCACCAGAGCCGAGCCCATCACGGCGAATTGCAGCAGGTGCTCGGCCGAACAATCGACGTTGGCGCCCAAGTCCAGCACCGTGGTCGCACCACCCCGGGCGTTGGGCATCTGGGTGGCGATGGCCGGGCGATCGATGCCATCCATGGTCTTCAACACATAGCGGGCGATCGCCATGAGCGCCCCGGTGTTGCCGGCCGAGACGGCCGCCTGCGCGGCACCGTCCTTGACCTGGTTGATCGCGCCCGCATCGAAGAGTCCTTCTTGCGGCGAAGCGCCACCTCCACCGGATCCTCCATGGTCACGACCTCGCTGGCCGGCACCACCTTGCAACGCACGTTGTTGAGCAGTTGGGGCCAGGCGCGAAACACCTCGGGCTTGCCCACGAGCAGAAGTTGCGCCTGGGGATGAGCAGCCAGAAAGGCCGTGCAGGCAGGCATGGTGACGGCCGGCCCGACATCCCCGCCCATGCAATCCACAGCGATGGTGATCATGACAACACCCCGGATCGAGCGCTTTGTGCACCCCAAGAACAAAAAAAGCCCGCATGCAGCATGCGGGCCTGTGCCTCACTGGCGAACCGGACCCCGTTCGCGACACCGCGGCGAGGCCCGTGGCGGCCCGCCATCAGGCTTCGGACTTGTTTTTCAGCACTTGGCGACCACGGTAGAAGCCGTTGGGGCTGATGTGGTGGCGCAGATGGGTTTCGCCGGTGGTGGGTTCCACGGCGATGCCGGGCACGTTCAGCGCATTGTGCGAACGGTGCATGCCGCGCTTGGAGGGGGACTTTTTGTTTTGCTGAACAGCCATGGTGGGCTCCTGAAATCGGTAGGGTCAAACGGAGTGGCACAAACGGAGACCTGAAATCGCTCCGTTCAACCGGTTGCGCGCCTGACCCGGGCACGTCAACGTGCGAATGGATACCAGCGCAAAGCCAAGCATTATAGCCCGAAGGCGGCAATGCCGCCAGCCCCGGGGCCATGGCGCGCCAGAGGCTCACTTTTTGAGCTTCGCCAGTTCGGCAAAGGGGTTCTTGCGGGGCGCCGCGGCCTCGGGAGCGTCCCCGGCCCCCGCCGTGCGCAGGGACACCGGCTCAGGGCAGGTGTCGTGCATGGGCACCAGGGGCAGTTCCATCAACAGCTCATCCTCCAGCACGTCGTGCAGATCGGGCCTGGGCTCCAGGGCCAGCAAGTCCTCTTCGCAGTCGTCATCCTGGGCTTCGGCCGTGGCCTCATCGGCCACGAAACGGAACCAGCGGTCCACGGTCAAGGGCGTGTCCACAGGCGCGAGGCAGCGCTGGCAAGTCAGCGGCACCCGGGCATCGGCCTGCAAATGCAGCCAGACATCGGGCGTGCCGCCGCTGGCCGCCGGCCGCATTTCGCCCTGCGCCCGCCAGCGCACGGGCGTGAGCGTCGCGCCATCGTCCAGGGCCGCTTCGGCCTGGACGCGGGGGAATGCCGAAAGCGGCTCTTCGTCCTGCAGGCTGGCGGCCGCCTGGGCGAAGGCACGCACGTCCAGGCGCCGAGGGTTCCAGGCCGTCTTGGGGGTGTCTTTCATCCGGGCAGTGTAAAAGAATGCGGGGAGAATACCGGGATGACCACCGCTTCCGATCCGTCATCCGACACCCCGTCCCGAGCCCTCATTCTGGGTTCCACATCGCGGTACCGCCATGAACTGCTGTCCCGGCTGGGCGTGCCCTTCGAAGCGATCGCCCCCAACGTGGACGAAACACCCCGGGCCGGGGAAAAGCCGGCGGATCTGGCACTTCGCCTGGCCATTGAAAAAGCCCGGAATGTCGCGCAACGACACCCCCAAGCCGTGGTGATCGGCAGCGACCAGGTCGCTGACCTGGCTGGCGAACCGCTTGGCAAGCCAGGCACCCATGAGCGGGCCGTGGCCCAGCTGAGGCGCATGCGCGGCCAGACCGTGGTGTTCCAGACCGCGCTGGCGGTGGTGTGCCAGGCCACGGGCTTCGAACACAGCGACATCGCTGCGGTGCGGGTGGTGTTCCGTGACCTGAGCGACGGCGAAATCGAGCGTTACCTGCGCGCGGAGCAACCCTACGATTGCGCCGGCAGCGCCAAGAGCGAGGGCCTGGGCATCGCGCTGCTGGAGCGCATCGACAACGACGACCCGACGGCCCTGGTGGGTCTTCCGATGATCCGCACCTGCCGACTGATTCGCGCGGCGGGGGTGAAGTTGTTGTGAGCGCCCACTCCGAATCACGCGGCACGCTCTACCTCGTGCCCACCCCCCTGGATTTCGGCGTGGCGCAGGCCACGCCCGTGGCGCCCTCCGAGTGGCTCCCCGCCGAGACGCTGGGCACCGCCCGGCGCCTGACTCACTGGATCACCGAAAACGCCAAGAGCACGCGCGCCTTTCTCAAGCGGGTGGACGCCCTCGCCAGCCTGGCCGCACCCTTGCAGGCGCAGCAGATCACCGAGCTGCCCAGAGCGGCCCACAAGAAGGGGGACCATGCCCCGCAGGCCGAAGGCGACGCACAGGCCCGTGAACTGCTGGCCCCCGCCCTGCTCGGGCACGACATCGGCCTCGTCAGCGAAGCCGGCATGCCCGCCATCGCGGATCCGGGAAGCTCCATCGTGCGCGCCGCGCACGCGATGGGCCTGCGCGTGGTGCCGCTCACCGGCCCCATCTCGCTCATGCTGGCGCTGGCCGCCAGCGGGCTGAATGGACAGAGCTTCGCGTTCGTCGGCTGACGTGCCCCAGGACGCCACCGAGCGCGCCAAACGGTTGCGGGAACTGGAAGCCCTGGCCCTGAAGACCGGGCAGACGCAGATCCTCATCGAAACGCCCTACCGCAACACCGCCCTCTTGCAGGCGCTGCTGCAAACGCTGCATCCGCACACTCGCCTGGCCGTGTGCGGGGCACTCACCTTGCCGCAGCAGGTCTGCCGCAGCGCGCTGGTGCAGGAGTGGAAGCGCAACCCCCAGACCCTGTCCGGCGAGTTGCCGCTGGACGCGCCCTGCGTCTTCCTGCTGGGCCGCTGAAGTCCGGGCTCAGACGCCCAGACGCTTCAGGTGCGCGCGCACCGAAGCGCTGAGTTCGGTGTTCGCCAAGGCCAGATCGATCGTGGCCTCCAGGAAGCCTTCCTTGCTGCCACAGTCGTAGCGCTTGCCGGCGTAGCGGAAGGCCTGCACCTTTTCCTTGCCGATCAGGGCCGCGATGCCGTCGGTGAGCTGGATTTCGCCCCCCGCGCCACGCGGTTGCTGGCGGATGCTCTCGAACACCGCCGGCGTGAGGATGTAGCGACCGGCCACAGCCAGGGTCGAGGGGGCCACGTCGGGCGCCGGCTTCTCCACCATCGCGAACACCTCGGCCAGCGCCTGGTTGGCGCCGTGCACGTCGACGACGCCATAACGGCGCGTCTCGGCGCGCGGCACGTCCTGCACCGCGAGCACCGTACCCGGGCTGGACTCGTAGGCCTGCACCATCTGCTGCAGCACGGTGGCACCGCCCTGCGCCTGGTCCTGGCCCATCATCAGGTCGTCGGCCAGCAGCACCGCGAACGGCTCGTTGCCCACCAAGCGCTCGGCGCAGAGCACCGCATGGCCCAGACCCAGCGCGCGAGGCTGGCGCACATAGACGCAGTCCATGTCGTCGGGTTTGATGGAATGCACCAGCTGGAGCAGGGCGGACTTGCCCGCGGCCTCCAACTCCATCTCCAGTTCGTAGGCGGTGTCGAAGTGGTCCTCGATGGCGCGCTTGTGGCGCCCGGTCACGAAGATCATTTCGCGGATGCCGGCGGCGTAGGCCTCCTCCACCGCGTACTGCATCAGCGGCTTGTCCACCACCGGCAACATCTCCTTGGGGATCGCCTTGGTGGCCGGCAGGAAACGGGTGCCCAGGCCACCCACGGGAAATACGGCTTTGCGGATCGTCATCTTGGTTTGGCTCGCATGTTCGTGAAGAAAGGCTCACCATGTTAACGGCGCACACGCCGACGTCCATCGAAAGGCTACACTGCAGCGGATTGAAAGCGGGGTTCCCCCCACTGGTTCAACCCACTCCCATCCGGCATGAGCATCACCCCCGTCATCCTTTGCGGAGGCTCCGGCACCCGTCTGTGGCCTCTGAGCCGCCAGAGTTTTCCCAAGCAGTTCGTGCCTCTGGTGGGCGACAAGAGCCTGCTGCAGCTGACCCTGGACCGCTTGGCCTGGTGCGACAACCCGGTGATCTGCGTGGCCGCCGAAGACCACCGTTTCCTGGTGGCCGATGCGATCGAAGCGGAAAACGTGCCCGGGCAGGTGCTGCTCGAACCGGCGGCGCGCAACACCGCCGCGGCCATGGCGCTGGCCGCCCTGCTCGCCCGCTCGAAGGACAACGCCGATCCCCTGCTGCTGTTCTGCCCCTCCGACCACCACATTCCCGATGCTTCGGCCTTCGCCCAGACCATCCGCCAGGGTGTCCCGGCCGCCAAGGCCGGCGCCATCGTCACCTTCGGCGTGATGCCCAGCTTCCCGAGCAGCGCCTACGGCTACATCCAGCAGGGCGATGAGCGCGCCGATGGCAGCCGCAAGGTGGCCCGCTTCATCGAAAAACCCGCACCGGCCGCCGCCCAGGCCTTGCTGCTGCAAGGCAACGTGCTGTGGAACGCGGGCATCTTTCTCGCGCGCGCCAGCACGCTGCTGGCCGCGCTCGCCCAGCACGCCGCCGACATCCTGCAGGCCTGCGAAAAGGCCATGGCCAGGACGCGCCAGGACCGGGTGGGCCAGATCCAGTTCGTTCGCCCCGACGCCGAATCCTTCCTCGCCTGCCGCTCGCAGAGCATCGACTACGCGGTGATGGAGCCGCACGACGACGTGGCCGTCGTGCCCTTCCAGGGCCAGTGGAGCGATGTCGGCAGCTGGAACGCGGTGGCCGAACTGAGCGACGCCGATGGCGAAGGCAACCGCATCACCGGGCAGGGCCACGCGCTGAACGCGCGAAACACCTTCATCCACGCGCCGGGCCGCACCGTGGTGGCGCTGGGCACACAGGACCTGCTGATCATCGACACCCCCGACGCCTTGCTGGTGGCCCAGCGGGACCACGCCGAGCAGGTGAAGGACGTGGTGGCCCACCTCTCGCAGCGCAAGGTGCCGCAGGCCGCGATGCACCGCCGCGTGGCGCGCCCCTGGGGCTGGTACGACAGCGTCGACATGGGCGAGCGCTTCCAGGTCAAGCGCATCGGCGTGAAGCCGGGCGCCTCGCTCAGCCTGCAGAAACACCACCACCGCGCCGAACACTGGATCATCGTCAAGGGCACGGCCGAAGTCACGCGTGGGCAGGAGGTGTACCTGCTGTCGGAGAACCAGTCGACCTACATCCCCATTGGCGAAGTGCACCGGCTGCACAACCCCGGCAAGATGGTGCTGGAGATGATCGAGGTCCAGTCGGGCAGCTACCTCGGCGAGGACGACATCGTTCGGCTGGAAGACATCTACGGCCGCCAACCCGACCCCGCCACCAAGAAGTAAAAAAATGAAAGTTCTGCTCACCGGCGGCGCCGGCTACATCGGCAGCCACACCGCCGTGGCCCTCATCGAAGCCGGCTTTGAACCGGTGTTGCTGGACAACTTCGCCAACAGCCACCCCGTGGTGTTGGACCGCCTCGCGCGCATCACAGGGCAGACGATGCCGTTCGAAGAAGGCGATGTGCTGGACACGCCCTGGGTTGAAGACGTGCTGCGCCGCCACCGTCCTGTGGGTGTGATCCATTTCGCGGGCGACAAGGCGGTGGGCGAAAGCGTGGCGTTGCCCCTGAAGTACTTCCACAACAACATCGGCGGCGCGGTCAGCCTGCTGCGCGCCATGGAGACCGTGCACGCGGAAGACCCTTCAATCGCGCCCACGCTGGTGTTCTCCAGCAGCGCGACGGTGTACGGCGATCCGGCCACCGTGCCGATCACCGAGGACTTCCCGCGCAGCCACACCAACCCCTATGCGCCACAGCAAACTGGTCATCGAAGACATGCTCACCGCCCTGTGCGCGGCCCGTCCGGCCTGGCGCGTGGGCACGCTGCGCTATTTCAACCCGGTCGGTGCCCACCCCAGCGGCCTGATCGGCGAGGACCCGGCGGGCATTCCCAACAACCTGATGCCCTACGTGGCGCAGGTGGCCGTGGGCCAGCGCGAACACCTCAACGTGTATGGCAACGACTACCCCACGCCCGATGGCACGGGTGTGCGCGACTACATCCACGTGCAGGACCTGGCCGCCGGCCACGTCGCCGCCATCAAGGCCCTGCTGAGCCGGGGCGAGAGCTTCACGGTGAACCTGGGCACGGGCAGCGGCCACAGCGTGCTGGACGTGGTGCGCGCCTTCGAACAGGCCAGCGGCCGCCCGGTGCCCTACCAGATTGCCCCACGCCGCGCGGGTGACGTGGCCCAGTGCTGGGCCGACCCGGCGCTGGCCTTGCGCCTGCTGGGCTGGCAGGCGAAGCACACGCTGGATCAGATGTGCGCCGATGCCTGGCGCTGGCAGAGCGGCAACCCCAACGGCTACAAGGGCTGAACCCGCCCCGGGGCCCTCACTTCAGCTGCACGCCGGCCGCACGGGCCGCCAGGAACATCCCTTCGCCCATGCTGGCGCCAAAGCGCTTGGCCAGGCGCAGGCCCACGTTCTCGCGGCGCGTGTAGTCCACGATCTCCTCGGCCTTGACGATCTCGCGCGCCACGTAGTCGAGGTTGCCCAGGCCGTCGGCCAGGCCGAGCGCCACCGCCTGCTGGCCATTCCAGACCAGGCCGCTGAAGGTGTCGCCGTTCTCCTTCAGGCGATCGCCACGGCCCTTTTTCACCACCTCGATGAACTGGGCGTGGATCTGGCCCAGCATGGTCTGGATGTAGGCCTTCTGCGCCTCGTCCTGCGGGCTGAACGGGTCCAGCATGGCCTTGTTGGCCCCGGCGGTCATGAGACGGCGCTCGATGCCGAGCTTGTCCATCAGGCCGGTGAAACCGAAGCCGTCCATCAACACGCCGATGCTGCCGACCAGGCTGGCCTTGTCCACGTAGATGTCGTCCGTCGCCGCGGCGATGTAGTAGGCGGCCGAGGCACAGGTTTCTTCCACCACCGCATAGACCTTCTTGTCGTGCAGGCCCTTGAGGCGGGTGATCTCGTCGTTGATGATGCCGGCCTGCACCGGGCTGCCGCCGGGTGAGTTGATCAGCAGCACCACGGCCTGCGCGCCCTCGTCCTCGAACGCGGAGCGCAGCGAGGCCACCACGTATTCGGCGCTGGCTTCGGCCCCGCTGGCGATCTCACCCTTGATGTCCACCACCGCCGTGTGCGGGGTGCTCACCGTGGTGGTGGTGTTGCTGGTGTAGGCGAACCAGGCAATGGCGCCGAACACCGCCAGCCAGAGCAGCCGGCTGAACATCTTCCAGCGGCGCGCGGACTGCTGCTCGCGGATGGTCGCGAAAACCAGTTTTTCCAGGGTGGCGCGCTCCCAGGCCACGCCCGGCGTGCGGTCGCTGGAGGCGTTGGCGGACGGGCCGGGGAAATCGTCGTTCATGGTCGAAGGCTCTCAGAATTCAAGGGGTTTGAGGTGGTATTGTGACCGCCAGTGGACCACCCCGTCGTGCTCCACCAGTTCGATCTTGACCAGCCCGCCCCGGCATGGCCCACCCTGGCAGGCACCGGTGTCGGGCTCGTACACCGCGCCGTGCGTGGCGCACAGCAACCAGCGGCCGCTGTCGTCGAAAAACCGATCGGGCTGCCAGTCCATTTCCATCGCCACGTGGGTGCAGCGGTTCAGGTAGGCGTGCGGCTGGCCGCGGTAGCGGATCGCGAACGCGCGGCAGGTCTGGCCCGCGTACACCACGTCGAACGACACGGCACGCCCCCCATCGACCAGATCCCGGCTGTTGCACAGCGCGTAGACCGGATCGTCGGAGGGGATGCTCATGGCCGGCTCAGGCGTGGGCGTTCAGCCAGTCGTGCAGTTCGCGCACCGAATGCGCCACGTGCAAGGGGTTGAGCACCGCGAAGCTGGCCGGCTCGTGCGCACCGTAGCTCACGCCCACGCTCGCGCAGCCGGCGTTGACGGCCATCTGCAGATCGTGCGTGGTGTCGCCGACCATCAGGGTGCGCTCGGGCGCCACGCCAAACTCGCGCATCAGCTCGTGCAGCATGCGGGGGTTGGGCTTGCCCGCGGTCTCGTCGGCGGTCCGTGAGCCATCGAACACGCCCTGCAGCTCCACCGTGTGCAGCACCTCGTTGAGGCCCGCCCGGCTCTTGCCGGTGCGCACCGTCAGCCAGTGGTGGCGGCGCTTGAGCTCGGCCAGCAGCGGCAACACCCCTTCGAACAGGCTCAGCTCGTGCTGCGCCGCCATGTAGTGGTGGCGGTAGCGCTGCCCGAGCTCTGGGTAGCGGTCGGGTGGCACGTCGGGCGCGGCGTGGGCCAGGGCCTGCATGAGGCCCATGCCGATCACGTAGCTGGCCGCCTCGCGGGTGGGCGCCACACCCCCGACATCCACCACCGCCGACTGGATGCAACGGGTGATGAGCGCGGTGGAATCGAACAGGGTGCCGTCCCAGTCGAAGGCGATGAGATCGAATTGGCGCGGGCGCATGGGGTCAGGCACAAAGGGTTTGCGCATGGTGGCGCAAGTGGTCTTCGATGAAACTGGCGATGAAGTAATAACCGTGGTCATACCCCTCGTGCCGGCGCAGCGTGAGCGGCTGGCCGGCCTGCGCGCAGGCCGCCTCGAACAGGTGGGGGTGCAGCTGGGCGGCCAGGAAATTGTCCGCCAGCCCCTGGTCGATCAGCAAGGGAGGCGCCTTGCGCCCGGCCTTCACGAGTTCGGTGGCGTCGTGCGCGGCCCAGCTGGCGCGGTCGTCACCCAGGTAGCCACCGAAAGCCTTCTCGCCCCACGGGCACTGCGTGGGCGCGGCGATCGGCGCAAACGCCGACACGCTCTGGTACAGCCCGGGGTGGCGCAAGGCCAGCGTGAGCGCTCCGTGCGCACCCATGGAGTCGCGAAAGAGGCCGACGCGGTCGTCCCGCGCGGGAAACTGCGACAGCACGAGCCCGCGCAACTCTTTCGTGACCCAGCTTTCCATGCGGAAGTGCGCCGCCCAGGGCGCTTGCGTGGCATCGAGGTAGAAGCCCGCGCCGTGGCCGAAGTCCCAGGCCGCGCTCGCGCCCTCGATGCCGGTGTCGCGCGGGCTGGTGTCGGGCGAGACCAGCATCAGGCCCAGCTCGGCCGCCACACGCTGCGCGCCGGCCTTGATGGCGAAAGTCTCCTCGGTGCAGGTCAGCCCCGCCAGGTAGAACAGCACCGGCACCGGGCCCTGCGCGGCCTGCGGCGGCACGAACACGCCGAACTTCATCGGCAGGCCGATCCCGGCCGAGGCGTGGCGGTAAAAGCCCTGCACGCCGCCGAAGCAGCGGTGCTCGCTCAAGGTCTCCAGCACCATCAGAACTCCACGACAGCGCGGATGGACTCGCCGCGCTTCATCAGCGCGAAGCCCTCGTTGATGTCGGCCAGCTTGAGCTTGTGGGTGATCAGGTCGTCGATGTTGATCTTGCCGTCCATGTACCAGTCGACGATCTTGGGCACATCGGTGCGGCCTCGCGCGCCGCCGAAGGCCGAGCCTTCCCATTTGCGGCCGGTGACCAGCTGGAACGGGCGCGTGCTGATCTCGGCACCGGCCTCGGCCACGCCGATGATGATGCTGCGGCCCCAGCCCTTGTGCGTGCACTCCAGCGCCTGTCGCATCACCTGCGTGTTGCCGATGCACTCGAAGCTGTAGTCGGCCCCACCGTCGGTCAGCTGCACGATGGCATCGACCACGTTCTCCACCTCCTTCGGGTTGATGAAGTGCGTCATGCCGAACTTGCGCGCCATCTCCTGGCGGGCGGGGTTGAGGTCCACACCGATGATCTTGTCCGCGCCCACCATCTTCGCGCCCTGGATCACGTTCAGGCCAATGCCACCCAGGCCGAACACCACCACGTTGGCGCCCGCCTCCA
Source organism: Hydrogenophaga sp. UC242_50 (assembly GCF_042697355.1). Taxonomy (NCBI): domain Bacteria; kingdom Pseudomonadati; phylum Pseudomonadota; class Betaproteobacteria; order Burkholderiales; family Comamonadaceae; genus Hydrogenophaga; species Hydrogenophaga sp. UC242_50. Next base: position 2,235,381 of record NZ_CP170553.1, on the reverse strand, counting down.
CCTTGGCGGTGAAGATCACCGCGCCGATGCCGGTGGTCACGCCGCAGCCGATGTAGCAGACCTTGTCGAACGGGGCGTCCTCGCGGATCTTGGCCAGCGAGATCTCGGGCGCCACGGTGTAGTTGCTGAAGGTGCTGGTGCCCATGTAGTGGAAGATGGGCTTGCCGTCCAGGCTGAAGCGGCTGGTGGCATCGGGCATCAGGCCCTTGCCCTGCGTGCCGCGGATCAGCTGGCACAGGTTGGTCTTGCGGCTCAGGCAGAACTTGCACTGGCGGCATTCGGGCGTGTACAGCGGAATGACGTGGTCGCCCTTCTTGAGCGTGGTCACGCCCGGGCCCACGTCGACCACGATGCCCGCGCCTTCGTGGCCCAGGATGGCCGGGAAGATGCCTTCGGGGTCCGCGCCCGAGAGCGTGTAGTAGTCGGTGTGGCAGATGCCGGTGGCCTTGATCTCAACCAGCACCTCGCCGAATTTCGGCCCCTCCAGGTCCACGGTTTCAATGGTCAGGGGCTGGCCTGCTTTCCAGGCCACGGCGGCTTGCGTCTTCATGGTGTGCTCTGCTCGGAGGTTGTGAAATCGGTCACGAGGTTACCGCAGATCACACCCCCTCACCGGAGCGACATGACAAGACCCGAAACACCGCGGAACTGGCTTTGCCAGGCCGCAGGTGTTGCCCCCTGAGGGGGTAGCGCGAAGCGCTGCGGGGGGTCACTCTGTCTTCGCGCCGCCCTTGAACCATTGGCCGATCAAGGCGCGCTCTTCCTCGGTGAGCCCGGTCGCGTTGTTCATCGGCATCAGCCGCGTGACCACCGCCTGCTGGTACACCGCCTGCGCGTGCTGCTTGAGCGCATCGGGCGTGTCCAGCCGCACGTTCTTGGACTGCAGCGCCTCGCCATGGCACATCACGCAGCGCTGGTCGATCACCGGCTTGACCTGCGCATAGCTCACGGTGGCGGGCACCGCCACCGCCTGCACCGGCGCCGGCTTGAGCCAGACGATCAGCGCAATCAGCGCCACCACGCCAGCCACCGCATACGGCCAGGGGTGCTTGTTGCGGCCCAGCTTGTAACCGTGGCGCATCACGAAGAACTGGCGGATCGCCGCGCCGGCGAACATCATGCCGATGAGGATCAGCCAGTTCTGCGGGTGCGTGTAGGTGAAGCTGTAGTGGTTGCTCAGCATCGCGAACACCACCGGCAGCGTGAAGTAGGTGTTGTGCACGCTGCGCTGCTTGCCGCGCTTGCCGTGGATGGGGTCGACCGGTCGGCCGGCCTTGAGGTCGGCCACCACCGTGCGCTGGCCCGGGATGATCCAGAAGAACACGTTGGCGCTCATGGCGGTGGCAATCATCGCGCCCACCAGCAGGAAGGCCGCGCGCCCGGCGAACAGCTGCGTGGCGCAGCCAGGCCGCCACGCACACCAGCACCAGCACCAGCGCGCCCACCTTGGCGTCACCGTTCTCCTTCTGGCCCAGCGTGCGGCAGATCGCGTCGTACAGCAGCCAGAACACCACCAGGAAACCCAGTGCGGTGGCGATCGCCGCGGCCGGCGACCACTCGAACACCTTCGGGTCGATCAGGTAGACGCTCGGGCTCCAGAGGTAGGAGATGAGGAACAGCGCGAAGCCCGAGAGCCAGGTGGAGTAACTCTCCCAGTAGAACCAGTGCAGGTGGTCGGGCAGCTTGGGCGGCGAGACCGCGAACTTCACCGGGTGGTAGAAGCCGCCGCCGTGCAGGGCCCAGAGTTCGCCACTGACACCGTCCTTCTTGAGCTGCTCGTCCTCCGGCGGGGTGAGGCTGCTGTCAAGAAAGACGAAATAGAAAGATGAGCCAATCCAGGCAATGGCCACGATGACGTGCAGCCAGCGAAGCAGCAGATTGGCCCAGTCGAGCAGGTAAGTTTCCATGGCACCTCAAGGCAAGGTCAGGGCTTGCGACTCACCACCGCGGGCGCTCTGAGTCGTCTGAGGGCCGCGTTTGAGTGTTGTGGGAACACCCGCTCCGCTGCGACCGGTCGGCCAAAGTGTATACACTTTTTGAGAACATTCAAGAGGTCATGCGCGCATCGGCCGTGGTTTCGCAGACAAGCAACAACTGCGCCACCACCGAGGCGGCGATCACGGCCGGCGCCTTGCCCTGGATGCCCGGCAGGCCGATGGGGCAGGTGATTCGCGCCAGCTCCGCCTCGCTGAAACCGCGCTGGCGCAGGCGGCGCTGGAAGGTCGCCCACTTGGTCTTGCTGCCGATCAGCCCCACGAAGCCCAGATCGTCATGTTGCCGTTGCCGTTGCAGGCAAGCCGCCACGATGTCGAGGTCTTCGGCGTGCGAGAAGCTCATGATCAGCACGCTGGAGCGCGGCGCCAGGTCGCGCACCGCGAGCTGCACCGGTTCGGAGTACTCGGTGCGCACCCCGATCGGCAGGTCGTGCGGAAACACCTCGTCCCGGCTGTCGATCCACGTCACATCGAACGGCAGCGGCGCCAGCGCCTGCACCAGGGCGCGGCCCACGCTGCGCACCGCCGAACAGCGCCAGCGGCGCATGGCCAAAGGTCAGGCGCTGGCGCAGCGCCTCGCGGCAGGAGGCATCGACCAGTTCGAATTGCAGCACCAGGGCCCCGCCGCAGCACTGGCCCAGGCTGGGGCCCAGGGTGACCGCCTGCGACCAGGCGGCGGGCCGCTCGCTGGCCCCGCGCCCCAGCGCCTCGCGCGCATGCCGCATCGCGTCCCACTCCAGGTGCCCGCCACCGATGGTGCCGACCGCGCCACCCGCCGCGCCCGCGAACACCGCCATCCACGCACCGGTTTCGCGCGGCACGGATCCGCGCGTCGCGCCGACCGTCACCAGCACGGCGCGCTCCGTCGCCAGACGCAATAAAAAGGCTTCAAGGTCTGAGAGCATCTGTGGCGCCGCCGTCAAAAAAGAGGTATGGACACGCAATCGGAATCGAGGACACCCAGTATCCGCCCCTACTGTACCCACGCCCTACCGAAAACGCCCATACACTTCATCCGCCCCGCCATATGGTCCAGCCGAAGACCCCGCCCGACCCCCGATCCCTTTGCAGGTCAGCCACCATGAGAGACATCACCCCCGCTCCCCGTCCGGCCCCGCGCGCGGACGCCGCCGACCAGCCCCGCGCGCCCTGGGGCTGGCTCGGCCTGTGCACCGCCGCCCTGCTGGCCGCCTGTGCCGCGCCGCTGCCCCCACCGCCGCCACCGCCACCGCCCCCACCACCGGCTCCGGTGCCCGCACCGCCGCCGCCCGTGAGCGCCCTGCCCGCACCCGACTTCATTTCGCACGCCGCCTCGCCGCACGACTACCGCAAGGACGGCGCGCGCCACATCTACGAACGCAATGCCCACCGCATTTACAAGGGCCAGCTGCCGCCCCTGATGCATGCCGTGGGTGTGCTGCAGGTGCAGGTCGATGGCCGCGGCAATGTGCAGAACATCAACTGGATGCGCGCGCCCAGCCATGTGCCCGACGTGATGCGCGAGATCGAGCGCACCGTGCGCGCCGCCGCCCCCTTCCCCGCGCCCGTGCGCATGGGCAGCGTGACCTACACCGAGGTCTGGCTGTGGGACAAGAGCGGCAAATTCCAGCTCGACACGCTGACAGAAGGCCAGCGTGACAAGTAGGCCTCGATCCCTTCGAAAAAAAACCCGCCATCCGGCGGGTTTTTTTATGCCCGCTCAGCTGCCCCGGTAGGTGGAGTAACTCCAGGGGCTCACCAGCAGCGGCACGTGGTAGTGCTGGTCGGTGTGCGCCACGCCGAAGTCCAGCGACACGCGGTTGAGGAAATTGGGCTCGGGCAGCTTCACGCCCTTGGCCGCGAAATACCCCGTCACGTCGAACACCAGCCGGTAGGTGCCCACCTTCAGGCTGGCGTTGTCGTACAGCGGCCCGTCCGGGTTGCGCCCGTCCGCGTTCAGCGTGAAGCGTTTGACGAGCGTGGCCTTGTCGCCCTCGGTGGTGTGCAGTTCCACCACCATGCCGGCGGCAGGGCAGCCGTGCATCGTGTCCAGAACGTGTGTGCTCAAGCCCATGGTGTGTTGTCCTTCCAGTGTTTGATGGTCGACCGAAAGTGTATACACTTTTTGTTTTTCTGGATATGATGCGCCGCATGGAAACCTCCAGCACCCTGCACATCGTCGAGTCGCTCACGCGGGCCATCGTGGAGCACCGGTTGCACCCGGGCACCAAGCTGGCCGAGCAGAAGCTGGCCGACCACTTCGGCGTCTCGCGCACCCTGGTGCGCCAGGCCTTGTTCCAGCTCTCGCAGAACCGGCTGATCCGGCTCGAACCGGCGCGCGGGGCCTTCGTGGCGCACGCCCTCGGTGCAGGAGGCGCAGCAGGTGTTCGCCGTGCGCCGCATGCTCGAGGTGGAGATGACGCGCGCCTTCGTGAAGACCGTGACCAACGCCAAGATCAAGGCGCTGCGCGAACACGTGGCGCAGGAAAAGATGGCCGTCAACAACGAGGACGTGGCCGGTCGCACCGAGTTGCTGGGCGACTTCCACGTGCGCATGGCCGAGCTCATGGGCAACCAGGTGCTGTCCGAGCTGCTGCGCGAACTCATCTCGCGCTGCGCCCTGATCACCCTCATGTACCAGAGCAACCAGGCCGCCGAACACTCGAACGACGAACACGCCGACATCGTCAAGGCCCTGGCCGCGCGCGACGAGGAACTGGCGGTGCGCCTGATGAACGAACACCTGCTGCACGTGGAGGAAAACCTGACCTTCGACCGCAAGCTGCCGACCAACGACATCTCCATGGCCTTGTCATGACGCTTTACGACTCCACGCGCGATTACCCGCGCGATCTGGCCGGCCACGGCCGCGATGTGCCTCATGCCCGCTGGCCCAACGGCGCGCGCATCGCCGTGCAGTTCGTGCTGAACTACGAAGAAGGCGGCGAGAACAGCGTGCTGCATGGTGACGACGCGTCCGAGCAGTTCCTGTCCGAGATGTTCAATCCCGCGGCCTACACCGCGCGCCACATCAGCATGGAAGGCATCTACGAATACGGCTCGCGCGCCGGCGTCTGGCGCATCCTGCGCGAGTTCGAGCGGCGCGGCCTGCCGCTCACCGTGTTCGGCGCTGCGCCACCGCCCTGCAGCGCAGCCCGGACGTGACCGCCGCTTTCAAGGAGCTGGGTTACGACATCGCCTGCCACGGCCTCAAGTGGATCCACTACCAGAACGTGGACGAGGCCACCGAGCGCGCCCACATGGCGCAGGCCATGCAACTGATCGAACGCCTCACCGGCAGCCGGCCCCTGGGCTGGTACACCGGCCGCGACAGCCCCAACACGCGCCGCCTGGTGGCCGACTACGGCGGCTTCGAATACGACAGCGACTACTACGGCGACGACCTGCCGTTCTGGATGAAGGTGCGCAAGACCGACGGCAGCGACGCGCACCAGCTCATCGTGCCCTACACGCTGGACTGCAACGACATGCGCTTCGCGCTGCCCCAGGGCTACTCGCATGCCGACCCGTTCTTCCAGTACCTGAAGGACACCTTCGACGCGCTCTACGCCGAAGGCGACCCCGACGGCCTGGACCGGCCCAAGATGATGAGCATCGGCATGCACTGCCGCCTGCTCGGCCGGCCCGGCCGCATCACCGCGCTGCAGCGTTTCCTGGACCACATCCAGCAACACGACAAGGTCTGGGTCGCGCGGCGCCTGGACATCGCGCGCCACTGGACAGCCACCCACCCCTTGACGCCCCCTGAACATGCCGCCTGAGGCCGCCCCCATGCCCATCACCCTGGAACAACTCAACCGAGCGCCGCTGGCCGAAGCCACGCAGATGCTCGACGGCCTCTACGAACACTCGCCCTGGATCGCGGAACAGGCGCTGGCCCAACGCCCCTTCGCCTCGCTGGCCGCGCTCAAGCACGCCATGGTGACCGTGCTCAACCAGGCCGGCCGGGAGCCGCAGCTCGCGCTGATCCGCGCCCACCCGGAACTCGCGGGCAAGGCCATGGTGCGCGAGTCGCTCACCGCCGAGTCCACCAACGAGCAGACCAAGGCCGGCCTCACGAACTGCACGCCCGAGGAGTTCGCGCACATCCAGCAGCTCAACGCGCAATACAACGCGAAGTTCGGTTTCCCGTTCATCCTCGCGGTGCGCGGCCCGCGCGGCGTCGGCCTGAACAAGCGCGAGATCATCGCCACCTTCGAGCGCCGTCTGGGCCACCCGGTGGACTTCGAGCGCGCCGAGTGCCTGCGCAACATCCACCGCATCGCCGAGATCCGGCTGAACGACAAGTTCGGCTTCGAGCCCACCGTCGGCCACCGCGTGTGGGACTGGCACGAAGACCTCGCGCGCCACAGCGACCCCGGCTTCGCCGAACACGGCCAGCTCACCGTGACCTACCTGACCGACGCGCACCGCGCCTGCGCCGCCGACATCGCTGCCCGCATGCGCGACTGCGGTTTCGACGAGGTGCACATCGACGCCGTGGGCAACGTGGTCGGCCGCTACCACGGCAGCACGCCCGATGCCCCGGCCCTGCTCACGGGCAGCCACTACGACACCGTGCGCAACGGCGGCAAGTACGACGGCCGCCTGGGCATCTTCGTGCCCATGGCCTGCGTGCAGCAGCTGCACACTGCGGGCCGGCGCCTGCCGTTCGCCTTCGAGGTGATCGGCTTCGCCGAAGAGGAAGGCCAGCGCTACAAGGCCACCTTCCTGGGCTCGGGCGCGCTCACCGGCCACTTCAACCCCGCGTGGCTCGATCAGCTGGACGCCGATGGCGTGAGCATGCGCGACGCCATGCGGCACGCCGGCCTGCCCGCCACGCTGGAGGCCATCGGGGCGCTGGAGCGCGACCCCTCGAAGTACCTCGGCTTCGTGGAAGTGCACATCGAACAGGGCCCGGTGCTCAACGAGATGGATCTGCCGCTGGCCGTGGTCACCTCCATCAACGCCAGCGTGCGTTACCTGTGCGAAGCCGTCGGCATCGCCAGCCACGCCGGCACCACGCCCATGGACCGCCGGCGCGACGCCGCCAGCGCGGTGGCCGAACTCGCGCTCTACGCCGAGCAGCGTGCCGCCGCCGACGGCGACTCGGTCGCCACCATCGGCATGCTGCAGGTGCCCGGCGGATCGATCAACGTGGTGCCCGGCCGCTGCCTGTTCTCGCTCGATCTGCGCGCGCCCAGCAACGAACAGCGCGATGCGCTGGAGCGCGACATCCTCGCGCAGCTGCGCGGCATCTGCGAGCGCCGCGGCATCGGCCTGAAGACCGAAGAAACCATGCGCGCGGCGGCCGCGCCCAGCGCACCCGCCTGGCAGGCGCGCTGGGAAAAGGCCGTGGCCGCCCTGGGTGTGCCGCTGCACCGCATGCCCAGCGGTGCCGGCCACGACGCCATGAAACTGCACGAGGTCATGCCGCAGGCCATGCTCTTCGTGCGCGGCCTCAACAGCGGCATCAGCCACAACCCGCTGGAGTCCACCACCAGCGACGACATGGAACTGGGCGTGAACGCCTTCTCGCACCTGCTCGACCAACTCGCCACCGAACACCCGAACTGAACGCCATCATGACCACCGAACACCAACTGGATGCCTGGATCGACGCCCACTTCGACGAGGAGGTGCGCTTCCTGCAGGAACTCGTGCGCGTGCCCACCGACACGCCACCGGGCAACAACGCGCCGCACGCCGAGCGCACCGCCGAGCTGCTCGGCGCCATGGGCCTGAAGGCCGAACGGCACGCCGTGCCCGCCAACGAAGTGGAGGCCGCCGGCCTGCAGAGCATCACCAACCTGATCGTGCGCCGCCCCTACGGGCCGGGCAAGACCATCGCCCTCAACGCCCACGGCGACGTGGTGCCACCCGGCGAAGGCTGGACGCACGACCCCTACGGCGGCGAGGTGGTGGACGGCCGGATCTACGGCCGCGCCACGGCCGTGAGCAAGAGCGACATCGCCAGCTTCACCTTCGCGATCCGCGCGCTCGAATCGCTCAACGCGAAGCTGGCCGGCGGCGTGGAACTGCACGTGACCTACGACGAGGAATACGGCGGCGAGGTCGGCCCCGACTGGCTGCTGAACAAGGGCCTGACCAAGCCCGACCTGATGATCGCCGCCGGTTTCAGCTACCAGGTGGTGGTGGCCCACAACGGCTGCCTGCAGCTGGAGGTGACGGTGCATGGCGACATGGCGCACGCCGCCATTCCCGACAGCGGCACCGACGCGCTGCAAGGCGCCACCCACATCCTCAACGCGCTGTACGCGCTCAACGCCGACTACCTGAAGGTCACCTCCCAGGTCGAAGGCATCACCCACCCCTACCTCAACGTGGGCCAGATCAGCGGCGGCACCAACACCAACGTGATCCCCGGCAAGGTGGTGCTCAAGGTGGACCGCCGCATGATCCCCGAGGAAGACCCGGCCGAGGTGGAAGCATCGCTGCGCCGCACCATCGAACAGGCCGCGGCCAGCTTCCAGCCGCCGCGCGGCGGCCGTGAGCTCAAGGTGGACGTGCGCCGCATCCTGCTCGCGCGCGCCATGAAGCCGCTGCCCGGCAACCAGCCGCTGGTGCGGGCGATCCAGAAGCACGGCCAGGCCGTGTTCGGCGAAACCATCCCCGCCGTGGGCACGCCGCTCTACACCGACGTGCGCCTGTACGTGGAGCGCGGCATCCCCGGCGTGATCTACGGCGCGGGCCCGCGCACGGTGCGCGAATCGAACGCCAAGCGCGCCGACGAGCACCTGCAGCTCGACGACCTCAAGCGCGCCACCAAGGTGATCGCGCGCACCCTCTTCGAGCTGCTGCAACCCGCCTGAACCATCCATGAAACACCGCGCCCGGCGCGGTCTTGAGGGCTTGAACGCGTGACACAATGAACCCGCATTCAAGCTCTCTGGAGACAACATGACCCCTGCTGAACAAGCCCTGCGCGACGCCGCGTTCGAGTATCACCGCACGCCCTCGCGCGGCAAGATCGCCGTCACCCCCACCAAGCCCCTGTCCAACCAGCGCGACCTCTCGCTGGCCTACTCCCCCGGCGTGGCCTACCCCTGCCTGGCCGATCGAGGCCGACCCCGCGATGGCGGCCGAGTACACCTCGCGCGGCAACCTCGTGGGCGTGGTCACCAACGGCACGGCCGTGCTCGGCCTGGGCGACATCGGCCCGCTGGCCGCCAAGCCCGTGATGGAAGGCAAGGGCTGCCTGTTCAAGAAGTTCGCCGGCATCGACGTGTTCGACATCGAGCTCGACGAGAAGGACCCGGACAAGCTGGTCGAGATCATCGCCTCGCTCGAACCCACGCTGGGCGGCATCAACCTCGAGGACATCAAGGCACCCGAGTGCTTCTACATCGAGAAGAAGCTGCGCGAGCGCATGGGCATCCCGGTGTTCCACGACGACCAGCACGGCACAGCCATCATCTCGGCCGCCGCCCTGATCAACGGCCTGGAGCTGGTGGGCAAGGACATCGGCTCGGTCAAGCTCGCCGTCAGCGGCGCGGGCGCCGCCGCCATCGCCTGCCTGGACGTGATGGTGGGCCTGGGCGTGGCGCGCGACAACATCTTCGTCTGCGACTCCAAGGGCGTGGTCTACGAAGGCCGGCCCGGTGGCTACGACGAGTCGAAAGCGCGCTACGCGCAGAAGACCGACAAGCGCACGCTGGCCGACGCGGTCGACGGCGCCGACGTGTTCCTGGGCTGCTCGGCTCCGGGGGTGCTCACGGCCGAGATGATGAAGACCATGGGCCCCAAGCCCATCGTGCTCGCCCTGGCCAACCCCGAGCCGGAGATCCGGCCCGAGCTGGCCAAGGCCGTGCGGCCGGACTGCATCATCGCCACCGGCCGCAGCGACTACCCGAACCAGGTCAACAACGTCTTGTGCTTCCCGTACATCTTCCGCGGCGCGCTCGACTGCGGCGCCACGCGCATCACCGAAGAAATGAAGCTGGCCTGCGTGCGCCAGATCGCCGAGCTCGTGAAGAGCGAGACCAGCGAAGAAGTGGCGAACGCCTACGCCGGCCAGGACCTGAGCTTCGGCCCGGACTACATCATCCCCAAGCCGTTCGATTCGCGCCTGATCCTGCGCATCGCGCCGGCCGTGGCGCAGGCCGCCGCCGATTCCGGCGTCGCGACGCGGCCCATCACCGACATGGACGCCTACCGCCAGCAGCTGGGCCGTTTCGTGTACCAGACCGGCATCCTGATGCAGCCGATCTTCAACGCGGCCAAGGCCTTGCCGAAGAAGCAGCGCGTGGCGTATGCCGACGGTGAGGACGAGCGCGCGCTGCGCGCGGCGCAGATGGCGATCGACGACCAGCTCGCGCTGCCGATCCTGATCGGGCGCCCGGCGGTGATCGAGGCGCGCATCGCCAAGGCCGGCCTGCGCATGAAGCTCGGGCAGGACGTGCAGAACGTCAACCCGGAAGACGATCCGCGCTTCCGCCAGTACTGGGAGCACTACCACCAGATCATGGGCCGCCACGGCGCGACACCCGAGGTGCGCAAGGCCGCCGTGCGCCGGTCCAACACCATCATCGGTTCGCTGATGCTGTCGCTGGGGGATGCGGATGCGCTCATCTGCGGCCTGGTCGGCGGCTTCATGACGCACCTGGAGCGCATCGACAACGTGCTGGGCCGCCGCCAGGGCGCGGGCCTGTACGCCTCGGTCAACGCGCTGATGACGAACCGGGGCCCGGTCTTCATCGCCGACACGTACGTCAACGAAACGCCGTCGGCCGAGGAGCTGGCCGAGATCGCGTGGATGGCGGCGCAGGAAGTGCAGCGTTTCGGGCTGCCGCCCAAGGTGGCTTTCCTGTCGCACTCCAGCTATGGGTCGAGCAAGCGCGCTTCCGCTCGCAAGATGGCCGATGCGCGCGACCTGTTCGTGGCGGCGCACCCCGAGATCGAGTGCGACGGCGAGCTGCACGGGGACGCCGCGCTGCAGCCCGAGATCCGCGCCGCCTACCTGGCCGAGACCACGCTGACGGGTTCGGCGAATCTGCTGATCTGCCCGAACCTGGATGCGGCCAACATCCTCTACAACGTGATGAAGACGACCACCAGCGGCGGCGTCACCGTCGGCCCCATCCTCATGGGCGCGGCCGGCACGGTGCACATCCTCACGCCGGCGGCCACGGTGCGGCGGGTGCTCAACATGACGGCGCTGGCGGCGGCCAGTGGTGTGGTGAAGAACTGAGTCTTCTCGCTTGTGTTTGGGAAGGGGCGCCTCGGGCGCCCCTTTTTTCGCCTGCACCTCGCGGGCCCAGGGACGCCCGGCACTCTGCTCCGCGGGTGTCCCCCGCCCCGGCTTCGCCGGGGCTCCTCCTTTACCCCGCTGCGCAGAGCGCCGGGCATCCCTGGGCCGAAGTGATGTAGGCACACCCACCCTCGGTCTTTCAATCGCGAGCGCCTGGAGGTCGTTGGTGACGAGGGGGTGTGGCGCAGCGACGTAAAGGAGGAGGAGGACCGGCGCAGCCGGTCCGGGGGACAGTCGCGGAGCCACGCCCCCTCGGCGCCGGCGACCGGTGCCACAGGAAAGCGAATCACCCGTGAAACAAGCCAGCCGCCGGTCCGAAACCGGGTTTCCCCTAGGCCGAGCCCAATTCGACAGTACACATAATCTGTATACAGTTTTGCATGCATTGAAGCCGAACCACGCCCCTCAAGGAGACCCCCATGTCCACCTCCGTCCACCCGGTTGATGAAGTCCTGCCCCCCGGCAAACTCACCGCGCTCGGCCTGCAACACGTGCTCGTGATGTACGCCGGTGCCGTCGCGGTCCCCCTCATCGTGGGCCGCGCGCTCAAGCTCAGCCCCGAGCAGGTGGCGATGCTCATCTCCGCCGACCTCTTCTGCTGCGGCCTCGTCACGCTGATCCAGGCCCTGGGCGCCACCCAATGGTTCGGCATCAAGCTGCCCGTGATGATGGGCGTCACCTTCGCCTCCGTCGCCCCCATGGTCGCCATCGCCAACACCAACCCCGGCATCCAGGGCGCGGGCCTCATCTTCGGCTCCATCATCGGCGCGGGCATCGTCTCCATCCTCATCGCGCCCATCGTCAGCCGCATGCTGCGCTTCTTCCCACCCGTGGTCACCGGCACCATCATCGCGGTCATCGGCATCAGCCTCATGCGCGTGGGCATCAACTGGATCTTCGGCAACCCCGTCGGCGCCACCAGCCCCTTCGTCCCCAACACCGAGCACATCACCTGGCTGCACACCGTGAACGAGGCCACCGCCAAAGGCCTGGTGCCCGACATGCCCAAAGGCCTGTCCATCGCCAGCAGCGTGCCCAACCCCGCCTACGCACAGCCCGCCCACATCGCCATCGCCGCCATCGTGCTGGCCGCCATCCTGCTCATCGCCAAATACGCGCGCGGCTTCATCGCCAACATCTCGGTGCTGCTGGGCATCGTCGTCGGCGCCGTGGTCGCCGCCGCCACCGGCCTCATGACCTTCGAGAAAGTCAAACACGCCAACTGGTTCGATGTGGTGCTGCCGTTCGAGATTGCCATGCCCATCTTCGACCCCATCCTCATCCTGACCATGAGCCTGGTCATGATCGTGGTGATGATCGAATCCACCGGCATGTTCCTCGCGCTGGGCGACATGACCGACCGCAAGATCGACCAGAAGGCCCTGACCGCGGGCCTGCGCACCGATGGCCTGGGCACGCTCATCGGCGGCATCTTCAACACCTTCCCCTACACCAGCTTCTCGCAGAACGTGGGCCTGGTCGGCGTCACCGGCGTCAAGAGCCGCTTCGTCTGCGTGGCCGGCGGCGTCATCCTCATCGTGCTGGGCCTGCTGCCCAAGATGGCGGCGCTGGTCGAGTCCCTGCCCACCTTCGTGCTGGGTGGCGCGGGCCTGGTGATGTTCGGCATGGTGGCCGCCACCGGCATCCGCATCCTGGCCGGCGTGGACTACAAGGGCAACCGCAACAACCTCTTCATCGTGGCTGTCTCGATCGGCTTCGGCATGATCCCGCTGGTCGCACCCAACTTCAAGATGTGGATGCCGCACGCCATCCACCCCCTGATCGAGTCCGGCATCCTGCTGGCCTCCATCAGCGCGGTCGCGCTCAACCTGTACTTCAATGGCAGCCGGGGCGACACCAGCGCCGCCATCGAAGCGGCCAAACACGCCGAGGCGCACTGAGCGCTTCGCCCGCGCCCTTTCGACAAGGCCCCTTCGGGGGCCTTTTTCATGCGCGCACCGCGCCCGGACATGGTGCAAGCCCCGATGTGGTGCGCACCATTCAGGGTTAGTCTCGATGACGCACCGAACGTCTCGAACAAGAATCTGTATACAAATTCTGTGCTCAAAAGGCGCCCCGGCGCCTTTTTGCCGCCCACGCTTTGCTGGCACCTTTATTGCTGATGACAAGGCATGCCCGGGTGACAGCTGAGCAACCCCCTGCAACCCCGCCCATCACAGGAGAACCCATGAACAAGCGCCACCTCATCAAGATCACCGCTGCCCTGGCCGCGGCCGCCGCCTTCGGCAGCAGCGCCCACGCGCAGACGCCGATCAAGTTCCAGCTCGACTGGCGTTTCGAGGGTCCTGCCGCGCTGTTCCTGCAACCCGCCGCCAAGGGCTACTTCAAGGCCGCCGGCCTGGACGTGACGATCGACTCCGGCAACGGCTCGGGCGGCACCGTCACCCGCGTGGCCTCGGGCAGCTACGACCTGGGCTTCGCCGATCTGGCCGCGCTGATGGAATTCCACGCCAACAACCCGGAAGCGCCGAACAAGCCGGTGGCCGTGATGATGGTCTACAACAACACGCCGGCCGCGGTGCTCGCGCTCAAGAAGAGCGGCATCACCAAGCCCGCCGACCTCAACGGCAAGAAGCTCGGTGCCCCGGTGTTCGACGCCGGCCGCAAGGCCTACCCGATCTTCCAGAAGGCCAACAACCTCTCCAACGCGAACTGGACTTCGATGGACCCGCCGCTGCGCGAAACCATGCTGGTGCGCGGCGACATCGACGCCATCACGGGCTTCTCGTTCACCTCGCTGCTCAACCTCGAGGCGCGCGGCGTGAAGACCGAGGACGTGGTCATCATGCCCTTCGCCGATCACGGCGTGAAGCTGTACGGCAACGTGATCATTGCCTCGCCCAAGATCATCAAGGAGAACCCGGCTGCCGTGAAAGCCTTCCTGACCGCCTTCGCCAAGGGCGCCAAGGAAGTCATGGCCAACCCGGCCGCCAGCATCGATACCGTGAAGGCGCGCGACGGCATCATCAACGTGCCGCTGGAAACCCGCCGCCTGGTGCTGGCCATCGACTCCGTGGTCGCCAGCCCCGACGCGCGCAAGGAAGGCTTCGGCCAGGTCAACCCCGGCCGCCTCTCGCTGATGGCCTCCCAGGTGTCGGACGCCTACGGCACCAAGACCCGCATCGACCCGGCCACGATCTGGAACGGCTCCATGCTGCCCTCGGCCGCCGAACTCAACGTGCTGCCCCCCGCCAAGAAGTAAGAACGGCCACCGGCCGCCAGCCCGCGGCCCCGGCCAGCCACCCCACGGCGGCTGGCCTTTTTTTCAGGAAGACGACCCCATGCAAGACCCCTCCAGCGACCAGCCCTTCGTCGATTTCGACCAGGTCTGGCTGGCCTACAACGAAGACCTGCTGGCCCAGAACGTCTTCGCGGTGGAAGACATCAACCTCAAGGTCAAACGCGGCGAGTTCATCGCCATCGTCGGCCCCTCGGGTTGTGGCAAGTCCACCTTCATGAAGCTCACCACCGGGTTGAAGATGCCCAGCATGGGCAAGATCCGCATCGACGGCCAACCCGTCACCGGCCCGCTGAAGATCTCGGGCATGGCCTTCCAGGCGCCCTCGCTGCTGCCCTGGCGCACCACGCTGGACAACGTGCTGCTGCCGCTCGAAATCGTCGAGCCCTACCGCAGCCAGTTCAAGGACCGGCGCAAGGAATACGAGGAACGCGCGAAGAAGCTGCTGGCCAGCGTGGGCCTGGGCGGCATGGAGAAGAAGTTTCCCTGGGAGCTCTCGGGCGGCATGCAGCAGCGCGCCAGCATCTGCCGCGCGCTGATCCACGAGCCCAAGATGCTGCTGCTCGACGAGCCCTTCGGCGCGCTCGACGCCTTCACCCGCGAGGAACTCTGGTGCACGCTGCGCGACCTGTGGGAGGCGCAGCGTTTCAACGTGATCCTGGTCACGCACGACCTGCGCGAATCGGTCTTCCTGGCCGACACGGTGTACTGCATGAGCCGCAGCCCGGGCCGCTTCGTGGTGCAGCGTGAGATCCCGATCCCGCGCACGCGCGACCTGGAGGTGACCTACACCAAGGAGTTCTCCGACATCGTGCTCGAGCTGCGCGGCCACATTGGCGCCATGCGCAAGGCCGGCACCGTCATCAACCAATAAGGAAGCGGGAGTCAAAGAACATGCAACAAAAACACCTGGAACGATGGTCGCCGTTCCTGCTGCTGCTGGCCATCGTCATCCTCTGGGAAATCATCACCCGGGGTTTCGGCGTCTCGGAATTCATCTTTCCGAGCCCTTCACGCATCTGGGAGCAGACGCTGGAACACAAGGTCACCATCCTGGGCCACGCCTGGCGCACCTACTGGGTGACCATGGCCGGGTTCGGCATCGCCATCGTGGTCGGTGTGCTGCTGGGCTTCCTCATCGGCAGCTCGCGCCTGGCGTATGCGGCGGTCTATCCGCTGATGACGGCGTTCAACGCCCTGCCCAAGGCGGCCTTCGTGCCGATCCTGGTGGTGTGGTTCGGCATCGGCGTGGGCCCGGCGATTCTCACGGCCTTCCTGATCTCGTTCTTCCCCATCATGGTGAACATCGCCACCGGCCTGGCCACGCTGGAGCCTGAGCTGGAGGACGTGTTGCGCGTGCTGGGCGCCAAGCGCTGGGACGTGTTGACCAAGGTGGGCCTGCCGCGCTCGATGCCGTATTTCTTCGGTTCGCTGAAGGTGGCGATCACGCTGGCCTTCGTGGGCACGACGGTGTCGGAGATGACGGCGTCGAACGAGGGCATTGGTTATCTGCTGATCTCGGCGGGTTCGTCGATGCAGATGGGTCTGGCCTTCAGCGGTCTGCTGGTGGTGGGCGTGATGGCGATGGCCATGTACGAGCTGTTCAGTTTCATCGAGAAGCACACCACGGGTTGGGCGCACCGCGGCTCGCAGAGCGCATGAGTCCGGAACAGGTGGCGAAGCACCTGCGCCGCGCCAACGGGGTGGCACGGCGTGCGGCGGGCATGGGCCGGCATCCGTTCGGGGCCTTGCTGGTGGCGCCGGATGGGGAGACGGTGTTGGCCGAGCAGGGCAACATCGACACGGTGAACCACGCGGAGTCGACGCTGGCCCGCGTGGCGGCCGACAACTATCCCGGCGAGTACCTGGCGCGCTGCACGCTGGTGACGACGTTCGAGCCTTGTGCCATGTGCACGGGCACGCTGTATTGGGCCAACATCGGGCGCGTGGTCTATGGCGCGAGCGAGGAGGCCTTGTTGGCGTTGACGGGCAGCCACGAGGAGAACCCCACTCTGTCGCTGCCCTGCCGGGAGGTTCTTGCGCGGGGGCAGAAGGTCATCGAGGTCATCGGGCCTGTGCCCTCGCTGGAGGCCGAGATGCTGGAGCCCCATCTGGGGTTCTGGGCGTCTCGCTGAGTTTTTCTCCGGCCGACGGCGGCCATCGGCGAGAGGGGAATGGCTCCGCGGATGTCCCCGGGTCGGCTGCGCCGCCCTCCTCCTTTACTCCGCTGCGCCATTCCCCCCTCGCCGATGGCCTAAGGGCGTTCGGTCTGTTTTCGCGCCAACGTCACGTCGGCCTCGTGAGCGGGTGGCGTTCTGCGCAGCGGGGTAAGGAGGAGACCCGGCGAAGCCGGGTCGGGGGACACCCGCGGAGCAGAGCGCCGCCCGCTCACGAGGCCCGCGAGGCAGCAGCGAGAAAGACTACCGATGCACCTCCACCTCCCCAGCAGAGGAAAGCAGGGCCATCAACCGCCGGCGAATCAGAATCCCGGGCCGATCGGAGTCCATTGAAAACTCCACCCCACGCCGCCGCAGATCCACCACCGCGTCCGGGTCGGTGGACTCGAGAATGTCCTTGTCCTCCCGCGTGATCTCATCGTCGAAGTCGATCAGCATCTGCGCCGGACAATCCGCCTCCGTGTCGTTGCGAAACAGCCATTGGCACAACTGCATGCGCCCATCGTCGATCGGCGTGAACGCATTGATGATCACGTGGCGCACCCCACTCGGGTACTCGATGTCCAGCCGCCGCGAAAACGGCTGGTAGTAGGCGTTGCGCATGTGCCGCTGCGTGATCGCCTCCTTCACCCCGCTGATGCGCTGGAATTTCTCCGGGTTCACCGCGTCGATCACCGTCTCGGCATAAAACCCGGCCTCGTTCTCCACCAGCTCGTACTTGCTCGGCGCCGGCGACGCCGCCACACCGAAAGTCGCGCGGTGCACGAAACTGAAGTGCGAGTTGTCGAACGAATTCTCCAGCGCGCGCACCGGGCTCGTGTGCCAGGTCTCGTAGAACTGGAAGATCGTGCGCCAGCCCTCCGCCTCGAACTCCGGAATCGCGGGAATCTCCGCCACCGGATCCTCCAGCGCCACCCACGCATAGCCATGGCGCGCCGTGCAGTGGTAGGCCGTCGTGCCGTAGTCCTTGGGAATCTCGCGCTCCGGCGGGTACTGCGGAATGTTGATCACGCGGCCGTGCCGGTTGTAGACCCAGCCGTGGTAACCGCACTGGAGGTTGCCGTTCTTGCACCAGCCCTTGCTCAGCTTCGCGGTGCGGTGGCAGCAACGGTCCTTGAGCGCGGCCGGCTCGCCGTGTTCGTCGAGAAACAGAACGATGTGTTCGCCCAGCAGGGTAAAGGGCTTGGGGCCGTCGGCCAGCATCGACAGCGGCATGACGGCGTGCCAGTAACGGCGGAAGACGGGTTGTTGGGTGACCAGCATGGTGAAGGCGCTCCTGAAAGAAATGGCTTGAGGGTGGGGTCTCAAGAGCAATTTCCCGCCCCGCATTGCACGGGGTTGAACGCTTCTACTCTGGCCCTGCATGCTAGCAAAAGGCAGGCCACATCGGGTTGGCATGCCTCGTGCATACCCGCACCTCGCAGAGTAGAAGCGTTCAGCAGATGGTGCCCCCACACCGCCCGCCCGGAAATTGCTCTTGTACGTCTCCCGTGCGCACTCACATGGCCTGCGGGAGTGGAACAAGCCCACCGTCCGGAGCCTTGCCATGCAACGCCGTCACTTCCTCGCTTCCTCTTCCGCCGCCGCCGTCTCGGCCCTCGCCGCCCCCACCGTCTGGGGCCAGGCCTCACCCAAGCTCACGCCCGTCAAGTTCACGCTGGACTTCCGCATCACCGGCCAGACCTCGCCCTTCTTCCTCGCCCAGAGCAAGGGCTACTACAGGGACGAAGGCCTGGACGTGAGCATCGACGTGGGCTCCGGCTCGGTCGCCTCCATCACGCGCATCGCCAGTGGCGTCTACCAGATGGGCCTGGGCGACATCAGCTCGCTGATCGAGTTCCAGGCGACCCAGAGCGGCACGCCTTTGGTGCAGGCCGTGTACCAGTACTACAACCGCGCACCGTTCGCGATCATTGGCCGCAAGGACCGGGGCATCACCACCGACTTCCGCAGCCTCGAAGGCAAGAAGATCGCGGCCGCCGCCGTCGAGTCCACGCGCCGCGCCTGGCCCATGGTGGCGCGCAGGCTGCGCGTGAAGAACGACCTCTTCCAGTGGTCCACCACCGACTTCGCCTCGCGCGACAACGTCGTCGTGCGCGGCGACGTGGACGGCGCCACCTACTTCCACGACTCCGCCGTCTCGCTGTTCGCGCGCATGAAGCTCGACGAACTCTCCATCCTCGAATACACCAGCGCCGGCGTGAACCTGTACGGCAACGCCATCCTCGCGAGCAACGCCATGATCACGCAGAACCCCGCCGCCGTGGCCGGCTTCCTGCGCGCCACCAACCGCGCCATCCAGGAGAGCATGGCCGATCCGGTCGCCGCGATCGCCGCCACCAAGCTGCGCGAGCCCATCCTCAACGAAGCCGTCGAACTCGAGCGCTGGCGCATCACGCAGCGCTACATCGCCGCGGCCGACACGCGCAGCCACGGCCTGGGCGATGTCTTCAAGCGCACGCTGGAACAACAGGTGGACGAGGTCGTCGACGTGTTCGGCCTCAAGGCCCGCCCCAGCGTGGAAGGCGTGTTCAACCGCGCCATGCTGCCGGCCGCCGGCGACCGGGTGCTCAAGGCATGACGACGGCCACCCTGAACGAGCGCGACGGCGCCTACCTGCGCCAGGCCATCGGCTGGGCGCGCGTGGCGCGCGAGCGGGGCAACCGCCCTTTCGGCGCGGTGGTGATCGCCGGCGACGGCCGCGTGCTCGCCGAGGCCTGGTGCAACACCGGCGAGACCGGCGACTGCACCGGCCACGCCGAGACCAACGCGGTGCGCCAGCTCAGCCCGGTGGTGGACCGCGAGACGCTCTCGCGCGCCACGCTCTATTCCTCGGCGGAACCCTGCGTGATGTGCGCGGGCGCGATCTTCTGGAGCAACATCGGGCGCGTGGTGTTCGGCATCGACGCGGTGAGCCTGCGCGTGTTCCGCGGCGAGCGCGCCGAGCAGCGCGATGCCGAGCTGTCGTGCCGCGATGTGTTCGCGGCCTCGCCGCACCGCATCGAGTGCATCGGCCCCGCGCTGCTGGACGAGGCGAGCGAGCCGCACCAGGGCTTCTGGAAAACCTGAGCGCACCGGAGCGCCCCGTAAACTCCCCGCATGCCCTGGCACGCCCAACTCGACCTGAACTACCGCCGCGACGACGCCCAGCGCACCGTGCTGCAGCACGCCCACACCGGGCCGCTGCGCATCCTCAAGAGCCTGTACCCCGAAGGCGAGGGCATCTGCCACAACGTGGTGGTGCACCCGCCCGGCGGGCTGGTGGGCGGCGACGTGCTGGACCTGCGCGTGCGCGCGGGCGCCCAGGCGCACGGCCTGCTCTCCACGCCAGGTGCCACGCGCTTCTACCGCTCGGACGGCCCGGCCGCCACGCAGCAGGTCACGCTCGCGCTGGAGGCCGGCGCGCGGCTCGAATGGCTGCCGCTCGAAGCCATCGCCTACCCGGGCTGCCTGGCGCACAACACCCTGCGCGCCACACTCGCCGAAGGCGCCGAGCTGATCGGCTGGGACGTGTGCGCCCTCGGCCTGCCCACCGCCGGCCAGCCCTTCGATCGCGGCCACCTCACCCAGCACCTGGAGATCCCGGGCCTGTGGCTGGAGCGTTCGCACATCGACGCGGCCGACACCCGCCTGCTCGAATCGCCCCTGGGCCTGGCCGGCCAGCGCTGCCTGGGCACGCTGTGGCTGGCCTGCGGCAGCCCGCTCGCGCGCGAGCGGCGCGAGCACCTGCTGGAGACCGTGCGCGCGCACCTGGACGGTGACCTCCAGGGCGTGCAGGCCGGCGCCACCTGCCCTAATCCGCAGATGCTGGTGCTGCGCGCGGTGGCGCCGCTGGTGGAGCCCTTGATGGCGCTGTTCCAGCGCGTCTGGGGCGGGCTGCGCACCGAGGCCTGGGGCCTGTCGGCGGTGCCGCCGCGCATCTGGCGCGTCTGACCCGCCCCAGGCTGGGGCGGCGACCGTTCGTCTGCTGCCCGAAAAGCACCGGAATCGCCACCCTCTTCTCCCCCTCATGGTGCGTGGCGCTGGGCAGAATCCTGACATTGCCCCTTTTGCGTCCGCTCATGCCTTCCGCACCCAACCAGCTCCACGACGCCCATGCGCTCGTGATCGAGGGCAACCTGCAATCGCGCTCCATCCTCGTCGCCCAGCTGCGCGACCTGGGCGTGGGCACGGTCGTGCAGTGCTCGCGCCTGACCGACGGGCGCCGCAAGCTCGAGATGGCGAGCTTCGACGTGGTCATCTGCGAACAGCGTTTCGAGCGCGAGTCCGGCTCCGGCCAGGACCTGCTGGACGACCTGCGGCGCAACCAGCTGCTGCCCTTTCACACCGTGTTCGTGATGCTCACGGCCGAGGCCTCCTACGCCAGCGTGGCCGAGGCCGCCGAGTCGGCGCTGGACGCCTACCTGCTCAAACCCCACACCGCCTCGCGCCTGGCCCACCGCATCGTGCAGGCGCGTGTGCGCAAGCAGTCGCTGCAGGACATCTTCAGCGCCATCGACGCGCAGGACTTCGAGCGCGCCGCCAACCTGTGCCAGACCCGGTTCGAAGCGCGCCAGTCCTACTGGCTGTACGCCGCGCGCATCGGCGCCGAGCTCATGCTGCGCGGCGGCCGCGTGGACGAGGCCCAGACCCTGTATCAGGCCGTGATCGAGGCCAAGACCCTGCCCTGGGCCCGCCTGGGGGTGGCGCGGGCCCAACTGGAAAACGGCCAGCCGGCCAAGGCCGTGACCACGCTGGAGAGCCTGATCCGCGACGACGACGCCTACGCGGACGCCTACGACGTGATGGGCCGCGCCCAGTTCGAGCTGGGCAACTTCCAGAGCGCGCTCACCACCTACGAGATCGCCACGCGCCTCACGCCCTCGTCCATCAGCCGCCTGCTCAAGCACGGCATGCTGGCCTACTACACCGGCGAGCGCAGCGAAGGCGTGGAGCTGCTCGACCGCGCCACGCGCCTGGGCCTGGACTCCAAGATGTATGACGCGCAGGCCCTGTTGCTGCTGGCCTTCGCCCGGCTCGACAACAACGACGCGCGCGGCCTGCAGCGCACGGTGGACCAGCTCACCCGGCTGCGCGACCGCAGCCACGCGCCCGCGCGGCCACACCGCCTGCTGCGCCATGGCCGAGAGCCTGCTCGCGCTGCAGCAGCAGAACACCACGCGCGCCGTCGACGACGTGCGCCGCCTGACCGACAGCGTGCTCACGCCCGACTTCGATTTCGAATCCGCCTGCAACCTGCTCGCCCTGATGGGCCGGCTCGCGATGCGCTCCCTGCCCATGCAGGACGCCGAAGGCGCGGTGGACCGGCTCGCGCTGCGTTTCGGCACCAGCCGCGCCATGACCGAGCTGCTGGCCTGCGCGGCCGGCAGCGATGCGGGGCATGCCGAGCGCATCCGCGCCGCCCACGGCCAGGTGCTGCGCATCTCGCAGGACGCCATGGCCCTGAGCCTCAAGGGCGACCCGCAGGGCACGGTGCAACAGCTGCTCGAAGCCGGTGAACGCACCGGCAACGCCAAGCTGATCGAGTCCGCGCACCAGGTGCTGCAGCGCCACAGCGAGCGCATGGACAGCTACCCGGCGCTGCAGGAACGCGTGGAGGCGCTGCGCGCGCTCTACCGCACCACCGCGCCCATCACCCGCCTGGGCGAGCACACCAGCAGCGGCCAGACCCCGCCGGGCGGCGTCTCGCTGTCGGCCGGCTACAAGCCGCCCAGCCCCGAAAGCCTGACCGGCACCACCGCCCAGCCCGCCGCCTGAGCGCGCCTCAGAGCTCGCAGAACAGGCGCACCACCTGTTCGCGGAACCAGCGGTTGTCCGGGTCGCTCTCGAAGCGGTGGCTCCAGTGCAATGAGACGGTGAAGTTGCAGTCCACGAACGGCGGCTGCACCATCACGCAGCCACCCGAGGCGACAAAGCCGCGCGCGATGTTGCCCGGCATCACCACGCAGAGGTCGGTCGCGCTCACGATCGAGGGCAGCACCATGAAGTGCTCGGTGGTCAGGCGCAGGCGGTCCTGCAGGCCGGTCTGCTCCAGGATGCGCAGCGTGTCGCCGTGCGAACGCACACCCACGAACTCCAGCTTCTGCAAGGCCTTGAGCTGCGCCGCCCCCTTCAGGCGCTTCAAGGGTGCATGCATGGGATGGCCGGCGCGCATCAGCACCACATAGCGGTCGCGCAGCAGCTCGGTGCGCTGCGTGTCCTTCACCAGCGGCAGGAAACCGAAGGCGAAATCGATCACCCCGGTGTCCAGCGCATCGGCCAGCTGCGCGTGGGCCACCGGGCGGCTGGCCACGCGCACACCGGGCGCGAGCTGTTGCAGGCTGACCATGAGCTCGGGCAGGAAGCGGTTCTCGCCGATGTCGCTCATGTGCAGGCGGAACAGCCGGCGCGAACGCTGCGGGTCGAAGCCGGTGGACTCGTTGATCGCCTGCTCGACGATGGCCAGCGCGTTCTGCACCGCGCCCGCCAGGCGCTCGGCGCGCGGCGTCGGTTTCACGCCGCCGGGCGTGCGCACGAAGAGCGCGTCCTCCAGCAGCAGCCGCAGGCGGCCCAGTCCGTGGCTCGCGGCCGGCTGGGTCAGGCCCACCTGCTCGGCGGCGCGGCTCACGCTGCCGGCGCGGTAGATCGCCGCGAACAGGCGCAGCAGGTTCAGGTCGATGTCGTTGATATGCATGGCATTGATATTCGATATCCCCTTGATCTTATTGCCGAATATGTCACAGACCGTGAAACTCCGCGACTCAACAACAAAACCCACCGGAGACAAGATGAACAAGAGGACCACCCTGACCTGGCTGGCCGCGGCCGCCGGCCTGTGCGCCCTGGCCGCCCTGCCCGCCCACGCGGCAGACCCCACCGAGATCCGCATCGGTTACGCCATTTCCAAGACCGGTCCCTACGCGGGCGGCGCCAGCACCACCGTGCTGCCGAACTACCAGCTGTGGCAGCAGGACCTGGAAAAGTCGGGTGGCATGCTCATCAACGGCAAGCGCGTGCCGGTCAAGTTCGTCGAGTACGACGACCGCAGCAGCTCCGAAGAAGGCGTGCGCGCCGTCGAGCGCCTGGTCAACCAGGACAAGGTCGACTTCATCCTGCCGCCCTGGGGCACGGCGATGAACCTCGCGGTCGCGCCCATCCTGGACCGCCACGGCTACCCGCACCTGACCACCACCATGATCACGGACCGCATTCCGCAGCTGCGCGAACGCTGGCCCAACACCTTCTTCTTCACGCTCACCTCCACCGACTACGCCAACGGCGTCATCGACCTGCTCACGCGGCTGCGCAGCGAGGGCAAGATCAAGGGCGACGTGGCCATCGTCAACGTGGCCGACCAGTTCGGCGTGGAATTGTCCAAGGCGGCGCGCGACGGCCTGAAGAAGGGCAACTTCAACGTCGTCTACGACCAGAGCTACCCGCTGGGCTCGCAGGACCTGCAGTCCATCCTGAACGAAGTCAAGCGCCGCGACCCCGAGGTCTTCCTGGCCTTCAGCTACCCGCCCGACACGCTGGCGCTGACCGACCAGGCGCGCGCCGTGGGCTTCAACCCCAAGCTGTTCTACACCGCCATCGGCACCGTGTTCCCGGTCTTCAAGGACCGCTTCGGCGCCAACGCCGAAGGCGTGCTGGGCCTGGGCGGCGTGAGCCCCGAACTGCCGGTGACCAAGGCCTACCGCGCCCGCCACCTGGAAGTCTTCAAGAAGGAAGCCGACTACAACGGCAGCGCGGTGACCTACGCCACGCTGCAGGTGCTGCAGCAGGCGATCGAGCGCGCCAACAGCATCGAGCGCAAGGCCGTCTCGGCCGAAATCGGCAAAGGCGGCTTCAACACCGTGATCGGCCCGGTCACGCTGAAGAACCGCATCTGGAGCGAGGCCTCCTCGGTCGGCCAGTGGCAGAACGGCCAGTTCCAGCCGGTCTCGCCCGCCAATGCCATCGGCGTCAAGCCGGTCGCGCTGCCCAAGCCGGCCTGGAAACAGTAACGCGTCACACCGCCCACACGGCACCGCCCGAACCACGCGCAGACGTGGCGGGCGGCTCGCCTTTTTTTCTTTCTCCCACGGTAACGCTCCATGGCATTGATCGACGCCCTGCTCAACGGGCTCACACTGGGCGGCGTGTACGCCCTGATCGCGATGGGCCTCACGCTGCAATACGGGGTGGCCCGCATCATGAACCTGGCCTACGGCCAGATGCTGATCGCCGCCGCCTTCGCCGCCTACGCCCTCTTCACCACCTTCGCGCTGAGCCCGCTGCTGGGCCTGCTGCTGATCGCGCCGGCCGCCTTCGCCCTGAACTGGCTGCTCTACCAGCTGCTGCTCACGCCGCTGGTGCGGCGCGCCAAGACCAGCGAAGCGCTGGAGGTGGACAGCATCCTGGCCGACCTTCGGCCTGCTGTTCGTCATCGAAGGCATCGTGCTGGTGATCTTCGGCGGCAACTACTACAACTACGACTACCTGGGCCAGGTGATCACGCTGCTGGGCTCGCCGCTCAAGGCCAATCGGCTGCTGGCCCTGGGCTTCGCGGTGGTGATCGGCGTCGGCCTCTACCTCGTGCTGCACCACACGCGCCGGGGCACGGCGCTGCGCGCGGTCGCGGTCTCGCCCACCTCGGCGCAGCTGGTCGCGATCGACGTGCGCAAGGCCGCCGCCTTCGCGTTCGCGCTGGGGGGTGGCCTGGTGGCCGCCAGCGGCACGCTGGTCAGCATGTTCTTCACCATCAACGCGTCCATGGGCGTGGTCTTCACCATGAAGGCCCTCATCGTCGTGATCATGGGCGGCGTGGGCAACCTCATGGGCTGCCTGGTGGCGGGCCTGCTGCTGGGCCTGACCGAAAGCCTGGTTGCGCACCTTCGTGGCGCCCGGCCTCACGCTCGCGGTCACCTTCGGCCTGTTCCTGCTGGTCCTCATCATCCGCCCCACGGGCATGTTCGGAAAGGCCGGGGCATGAAGCGCGGCGACATCGTGTTCGTCACGCTCGGCGTGGCGGGGCTGGCGGCCTGCGCGCTGCTGCCCTTCTTTGGCAGCGGTTACGCCATGTCGATGGCGATCAACCTGCTGATCTTCACCGTGCTGGCCACGGCCTGGGCCCTGTTCTCGGGGCCCACGGGTTATGTCTCGCTGGCCACGGTGGCCTTCTTCGGCCTGGGCGTGTACGTGGCCGCGGTGTTCGGCGAGGCCTGGCCCTGGCCGGCGGTGCTGGCCACGGCCGCGCTCGCCGCGCTGGCGGTGGCGCTGCTGGTGGGCCTGCGCACGCTGCGGCTGCGCGGCGTGTACTTCGTGATCTTCACCTTCGGCCTGGCCGAGCTGATCCGCCAGGTCGTGACCTGGTACGAGGCCAACCACTCGGGCTCGGTCGGGCGCTACCTGTTCCTGGACATCGAGCAGAAGCACATCGTCTGGCAGCTCACCGCGCTGGCCGCGCTGGTCTACCTCGCGGGCTGGCTGGTGAAGCGCTCGCGCGTGGGCCTGGCGCTGCGCATGATCGGCGACGACGAGATGGTCGCGCGCCACTGCGGCGTGCACACCACCTTCGCCAAGCTGCTGGTGTTCGGCATCAGCGCCATGTTCATGGTCCTGGCCGGCGCCATCGTGGCGCCGCGCTGGACCTACATCGACCCGACGATCGCCTTCAACCCGGTGGTCTCGTTCCAGGTGCTGATCATGGCCCTGCTCGGTGGTGCCGCGCGCCTGCACGGCCCGGTGCTCGGCGTGATCCCGCTGGTGCTGCTGTTCGAGTTCCTCTCGGCCAACTTCCCGAACTACTTCAGCATCCTGCTGGGCTGCACCTTCCTCGTCATCGTGTACCTCGCGCCGCGCGGCATCGTGGGCCTGATGGACCGTCTGCAGGGAGGCAAGGCATGAGCACCCCCCTGTTGCAGGTGAACGGCCTGGTCAAGCGCTTCGGCGGCCTGGTCGCGGTCAATGGCGTGGACTTCTCGGTGGCCCAGGGCGAGATCGTCGGCCTGCTCGGGCCCAACGGCTCGGGCAAGACCACGGTGATCAACCTGATCTCGGGCGCGCTGCCGCCCACGGCGGGCTCGGTGACCCTGCACGGCCAGGAACTGACGGGATTGCCGGCCTTCCGCGTGGCGCGCGCCGGCGTGGCCCGCACCTTCCAGCTGGTGCGCGTGCTGGGCTCGATGGACTGCGTGGAGAACGTGCAGGCCGGCCTGGCCTTCGGCACGCAGAACCTGCCGCAGCGCGCCTCGCGCGCGCAGGCCCTGAAGCTGCTGGAGCGCGTGGGCATGGCGGACTTCGCCCACACCACCGCCAGCGAACTCACCTACATCAACCAGAAGCGGCTGGAGCTGGCGCGCGCGCTCGCGCTGCAACCGCGCCTGCTGCTGCTGGACGAATGGCTGTCCGGGCTGAACCCGTCCGAGCTGGTGGACGGCATCGCCCTGTTGCGCTCGCTGCGCGAGGAAGGCATCACCATGCTGATGGTCGAACACGTGATGGAGGCGATCCGCGCGCTGTGCGACCGCTGCGTGATCATGAACGCGGGCAGCCGCATCGCCGACGGCCCGCCGGCCGCCGCGCTGGCCGAACCGGCCGTGGTGCGCGCCTACCTGGGAGACGACGATGCTTGAAGTCAGCCAGGTCAGCGCGAGCTACGGCCACCACGTGGCGCTGCAGGGGGTGGACCTGCGCATCGGCGCGGGCGAGGTGGTGGTGATGCTGGGCGCCAACGGCGCCGGCAAGTCCACCCTGCTCAAGTGCATCGCGCGCCTCATTCCCTCCCTGCCGGGCAGCCGCATCGCGCTCGACGGCCAGGACCTGCTGGCCCTGCCCGCCCACGCGGTGGTGGAAGCCGGCATCGCCCTGGTGCCCGAGGGCCGGGGCATCTTCGGCGAGCTGAGCGTGCGCGAAAACCTGCAGCTCGGCGCCCACGCGAAGCGCGCGCGCGCCGGCGAGAAGGAGCAGCTGCAGCGCGTGCTGTCCATCTTCCCCAAACTGGAACAGCGCATGGGCCAGATGGCGCAGACCATGAGCGGTGGTGAACAGCAGATGGTGGCCATCGGCCGCGCGCTGATGTCGCAGCCGCGCGTGCTGCTGCTCGACGAGCCCTCGCTCGGGCTCTCGCCCATCATGACGGGCGAGCTGTTCCGTGCGCTGGCGCAGATCCGCACCCTGGGCGTGAGCGTGCTGCTGGTGGAGCAGAACGCCCGCCGCAGCCTGCGCATCGCCGACCGGGGCTACCTGCTGGAGAACGGCCGCATCGTCGGCCAGGGCTCGGCGCAGGACCTCGCGCAGGACCCGGCCGTGCAGCGCGCCTACCTGGGTGGCGCGGCCGCTGGAGCCACCGCATGAGCGCCACACCGCACCTGCGCTCGCGCCCCGAGACCGTGGTCTGGGGTTTCCTTGCCCCCGACGTGCCGCCGGTGCTGCGCATCGCCTCGGGCACCACGGTGGACATCGACACCGTCAACGCGCTGTGCGTGCCGCCCGACGCGCCCGAGGCCTTCTTCGAGCGGCACCGGCTCGAACTCACCGACGCCGCGCGGGACATCTGCGACATCGTGAAAACCGTGCCCAAGGGCGTGGGCCCGCACGTGCTCACCGGCCCCATCCACATCGAAGGCGCCGAACCGGGCGACGTGCTGGAGGTGCGCATCCACGAAGTCGAGCCGCGCGCACCGCACTACGGCGTCAACTTCACGCGACCCGGCGCCGGCAGCCTGCCCGATCTGCTGCCCGAACCACGCACCCAGGTGCTGCCGATCGACATGGCGCGCCGCACCGCCCGCTTCCGAGAGGGCCTGGACATCCCGCTGCGGCCCTTCATGGGCATCCTGGCGGTGGCGCCCACCTCGCGCGTGTCGTCGATCCCGCCGGGGCGCTTCGGCGGCAACATCGACCTCAAGCACCTGGTGCCCGGCGCGCGCCTGTACCTGCCGGTGCAGGTGCCGGGCGCGCTCTTCTTCACCGGCGACGGCCACGGCGCGCAGGGCAACGGCGAGGTCAACCTGACCGCGCTGGAAACCTCCATGACCACCCGGCTGGAGTTCGTGCTGCATCCCCGCCGCGCGCTCGCCTGGCCCATGGCCGAGACGCCCAGCCACTACATCGTGATGGGCCTCAACGAAGACCTCGACACCGCCGCCGCCGACGCGGTGCGGCGCGCGGTCGAGGTGCTGCAGGCCTTCGCGGGCGTGGACACGGGCGAGGCCTACGCGCTGGCCAGCCTGGTGGTGGACTTCGAGGTCACCCAGCTCGTGGACGGTGTCAAGGGCATCCACGGCTGCATCCCCAAATCGCTGCTCGCCCCCACGGCCGAGGCCTGGTGGGGACCCATGCCATGACAACCCCCGAACCCCGGACAGAAAGGACCCCCGTGTCGGACTTTGAAGGACAACATTGCGTGCTCACCGGCGGTGCCGGCAGCATCGGCCTGGCCGCCGCCCGCCAGCTGCTCGCGCGCGGCGCCTCGGTGCACCTGGTGGACCGCGACCCGGCCCTGCTGGAAGCCGCGCGCCAGGCGCTCGCGGCCGAAGGCCACGGCGAGCGCGTGGGCACCAGCGCCGCCGACGTGAGCGACAGCCGCCAGACGCAGGACTACCTGGCGCAGGCCGTGGCGCGCGCGGGCGCGATCGATTTCCTGTTCTGCAACGCCGGCCTCAACGGCGAGATCGTGCCCATCACCGCCTACCCCGAGGACGTGTTCGACACCGTGATGGCGGTCAACGTGCGCGGCACTTTCCTGGCGCTCAAGCACGGCCTGCCCCTGATGCGCGACGGCGGCAGCGTGCTGATCACCTCCAGCGTGATGGGCGTCACCGCCGACCCCGGCGTGAGCGCCTACGCCACCTCCAAGCACGCGCTGATCGGCCTGATGCGCGTGGCCGCCAAGGAAGTGGCGCCGCGCGGCATCCGCGTCAACGCCATCGCGCCCGGCCCCACGACCAACGGCTTCCAGAACGACATCGAGCGCCGCCTGAGCGACGTGGTGGGGCGCGACGCCACGCAGATGCTCAACGAGGCCATCCCGCTGCACCGCCACGCCCAGCCCGAGGAAATCGCGCGCATGGTGGTGTTCCTGGCCTCGGCTGGCAGCAGTTTCTCCACCGGCGGCGTGTTCATGGCCGACGGCGGCATGCACATCTGACCCCATGCAAAACGAAAGGACCCCACACCATGCCCGAACTCGCCACCCATGAATTCTGGAAAGACCTCAAGCCGATCGAGAAGGTCTTCCAGCCCGATGCCCTGCCCGAGGTCTACATCCCCAACGCGCCGACCGAGGACGAGCGCCTCTACGTGCCCTTCACCGAGACCGTGTCCTCGCGCCCGCTGTGGATCTCGCCGAGCCAGAACAAGTGGTGCGACATCCTGATGGCCAGGAAGGCCGGCCTGGTCAACCGCCACTACCACCCGCATCAGGTTTTCGCCTATACGATTTCCGGCAAATGGGGTTATCTTGAGCACGAATGGACCGCGACCGCGGGCGACTTCGTCTACGAGACCCCGGGCGAGGGCCACACGCTGGTGGCCTACGAGCACAAAGACCCGATGAAGGTGTTCTTCATCGTCGAAGGCCCGCTGATCTGGCTGGACGATCAGGGCGAGTCGAACGGCTACTTCGACGTGCACCAGTACATCGCCCTGTGCCGCGCCCATTACGAGAAGGTCGGCATCGGTGCCGCCTTCGTCGACACCCTGTTCCGCTGACCCTGGAGAGCCCGCACCGTGGAAGTTTCATTCAGCCAGGAAATCGAATCGCTGCGCCTGGGGGACGGCCAGACCTTCCACGGCGAAGGCATCCTCGCCATCACCAAGGCCTTGCTGCAGTCCGGCGTGGCCTACGTGGGCGGCTACCAGGGCGCGCCGGTCTCGCACCTGCTCGACGTGATGGTGCAGGCCAAGCCCTACATGGACGAGCTCGGCGTGCACGTGGAAGCCTGCTCCAACGAGGCCTCGGCCGCGGCCATGCTGGGCGCGTCCATCCACTACCCGCTGCGCGGCGCGGTCACCTGGAAGTCCATCGTGGGCACCAACGTGGCGGCCGACGC
Source organism: Hydrogenophaga sp. UC242_50 (assembly GCF_042697355.1). Lineage (NCBI taxonomy): Bacteria > Pseudomonadati > Pseudomonadota > Betaproteobacteria > Burkholderiales > Comamonadaceae > Hydrogenophaga > Hydrogenophaga sp. UC242_50. Next base: position 2,204,689 of record NZ_CP170553.1, on the reverse strand, counting down.
GCTCTCCAACCTGGCCTCGCCCGGCGTCACCGGCGGCGTGCTGGTGGTGGTGGGCGAGGACTACGGCGAAGGCGCCAGCGTGATCCAGGAGCGCACGCACGCCTACGCGCTCAAGTCGAGCATGGTGCTGCTGGACCCGCGGCCCGACCTGGAGCGCATGGTGCACATGGTCGAGCAGGGTTTCCGCCTGTCCGAGGCCTCGAACATGCCGGCGCTGATGGAGCTGCGCATCCGCGCCTGCCACGTGCGCGGCAGCTTCACGGCCAAGGACAACGTCAAGCCCGCGCTCTCGCGCCACAACCTGATCGAGGAGCCGGCGAGCTTCGACTACAACCGCCTGGCCCACCCGCCCGTGACCTTCCGCCACGAGAAGCTCAAGAGCGACGAGCGCATTCCGGCCGCGCGGCGCTACATCGTCGAGCACGGTCTGAACGAGCACTTCGACGGCGCGCACCAGGACCTGGGCCTGATCGTGCAGGGCGGCCTGTACAACACCCTGATCCGCGCGCTGCAGCAGTTCGGCCTGGCCGATGCCTTCGGGCGCAGCGCCATCCCCATGCTGGTGCTCAACGTCACCTGCCCGCTGGTGCCGCAGCAGCTCACCGACTTCTGCGTCGGCAAGCGCGCGGTGCTGATGCTGGAAGAGGGCCAGCCCGAGTACATCGAACAGGAGCTCGCCACCCTGCTGCGGCGCGGCGACATCCAGACGCCTCTGCACGGCAAGGACATGCTGCCCAACGCGGGCGAGTACACCGCCGAAGTCATGGCCAACGGCCTGGCGCACTTCATCGGGCGCTACCTGCAGGACCCGGCCACCCAGGCCGTGACCGACGCCGCGCGCGCCTGGCTGCAGGGCAACCAGACGCGCCGCCAGGAAGCCGCGCAGCAGCTGCAGGCGCCGCTGCCCGCGCGCCCGCCCGGCATGTGCGTGGGCTGCCCCGAGCGGCCGGTGTTCTCGGCCCTCAAGCTCGCGCAGCAGGACGTGGGGCCGGTGCACATCGCAGGCGACATCGGCTGCCACGCGCTGGCGCACCTTCGAGCCCTTCTCGTTCGGCCACTCCATCCTGGGCTACGGCATGAGCCTGGCCAGCCGCGCCGGCGTGTCGCCGGTGATGAAGCGGCGCGTGCTCTCCGTCATGGGCGACGGCGGCTTCTGGCACAACGGCCTGCTCACCGGCGTGCAGTCGGCCCTGTTCAACGGCGACGACGCGGTGCTGCTGATCTTCAAGAACGGCTACACCTCGGCCACCGGCACGCAGGACATCATCTCGACCCCCGGCGACGAGGCCAAGGAAGCCGCCGCCGACAAGCTGCAAAGCCTGGCCCACACCAACCAGACCATCGAGACCACGCTCAAGGGCCTGGGCGTGCAATGGATGCGCACCGTGCACACCTACGAGGTGGACACGGTGCGCGCCACGCTCACCGAGGCCTTCACCACCGAGTTCCAGGGCCTGAAGGTGATCGTGGCCGAGGGCGAATGCCAGCTGGAGCGCCAGCGCCGCATCAAGCCCTGGATCGCCAGCCTGCTCAAGAAGGGCCGGCGCGTGGTGCGCGTGAAGTACGGCGTGGACGAGGACGTGTGCAACGGCGACCACGCCTGCATCCGCCTCTCGGGCTGCCCCACGCTCACGCTCAAGGACAACCCCGACCCGCTCAAGGTGGACCCGGTGCGCACCGTCATCGACGGTTGCGTGGGCTGCGGCCTGTGCGGCGCCAACGCGCACGCGGCGACGCTGTGCCCGTCCTTCTACCGCGCCGAGGTGATCCAGAACCCGCGCTGGCACGAGCGCCTGATCCATTCCCTGCGCGGCAGCGTCGTGCGTCTGCTCCAACCGGCCTGAACATGCCTACGTCCCAACAACCCATCTCCCTGCTGCTCTGCGCCCTCGGTGGCGAGGGCGGCGGCATCCTCACCGACTGGCTGGTGGACACCGCGCGCCACGCGGGCTACCCGGCGCAGGCCACCTCCATCCCCGGCGTGGCGCAGCGCACCGGCGCCACCACCTACTACCTGGAGGTCTTCCCGGTGCCCACGGCCGACCTGGGCGGGCGCCGGCCGGTGTTCGGCCTCAACCCCCTGCCCGGCCGGCTCGACGCGCTGGTGTCCTCCGAGCTGCTCGAAACCGGCCGCCAGATCACCAACGGCCTGGCCTCCAGCACGCACACGCTGGTGATCAGCTCGTCCGCGCGCGCCCTGACCACGGGCGAGAAGATGGTGATGGGCGACGGCCGGCGCGACAACGCCGAACTGCTGGCTCTGGTGAACAAGCACAGCCTCGCGCGCCACGTGCTCGACATGGCCGCGCTCACCAGACAGGCCGGCACCGTGGTCAGCGCGGTGATGCTGGGCGCGATCGCGGGCAGCGGCCTGCTGCCCTTCGCACGGCGCGACTACGAGGCGGTGATCGCCGAGAGCGGCGGCGGCGCCAAGGCCAGCCTGCGCGGCTTCGCGCTCGCCTTCGACGCGGTGAACGCGCAGCGCACCCAGGCCGCCTACGTGGAACAGGTGCTGGCGACCGAAGGCGCCGCCGCGCCCGCGCCGCCGCAGGCCGCCCTGCCCGAGGCGCTGCGCCGCGAATTCCCGCTGGAGGCGCACGGCATCATGGCCCTGGGCCATGCGCGCGTCTGCGAGTACCAGAACGCGGCCTACGGCGAGCGTTATGCCCAGCGCCTGCGCCGCGTGCTGGCCGCCGAGACGCTCGGCGACCCGAAGAACCTGCACGGCCACCGCACCACGGTGGAGATGGCGCGCTGGGTCGCGCTGTGGATGGCGTTCGACGACATCGTGCTGGTGGCCGACCTCAAGAGCCGCGCGAGCCGCCAGGCGCGCGTGCGCGGCGAGGCCAAGGCCGGCCAGGACGACCTGCTGCGCGTGTACGACCACTTCAAGCCCGGCGCGCCCGAGTTCGCCGCGATGCTGCCCGAGGGCCTGGCGCGGCGCGTGCTGGCCTGGGACCGCCGGCGCGTGGCCGCCGGCCAGGCGCCCTGGGCGCTGCCGCTGAAGATCGGCACGCACTCGGTGCTGGGCATGCTCGCGCTGCGCGGCCTGGCCGCGTGCAAGCGCCTGCGCCCGCTGGGCAGCCGCTTCCACACCGAGCAGGCGCTGATCGACCGCTGGGTCGACGCCGTGGTGCAGCTTGCCGCCATGCACGCCCCGCTCGCGCACGAGGTGGCGCTGTGCGGCCGCCTCATCAAGGGCTACGGCAGCACCAACGAGCGCGGCAAGGACAACCTGCTGCACATCATCGACCACCTCGCCCTGCCCGCGCTGGCCGACCCGGCCAGCGCCACCCAGCGCGGCCAGGCCGTGGCCGCCGCGCGCAACGCCGCGCTGAGCGACGAGGCCGGCAAGGCGCTGGACCAGGCGCTGCGGCAACACGGCGCGCCCGCGCGCCCCGTCAAGGCACAGCCGATCCGCTGGCAGCACAATCCCCGGCTCAAGGCCAAACCGGCCTCGACGCCCTGACTTTCCGTTTTTCACAACAAAGGAGACCCGCATGAAGCACCACCCCACCCCCCTGTCTTCGCTGCCCTGGCGCCGCGCGGCGGCCACCGCCCTGCTCACCCTGGGCACCGTGACGGGCGCGCTCGCGCAGGCCTTCCCGGACAAGCCGCTCAAGGTCATCGTGGGTTTCCCGCCCGGTGGCGCGGCCGATCAGATCGCGCGCCTGGTGTCCACGCCGCTGCGCCACCGCGCTGGGCCAGCCGGTGATCGTGGAGAACCGGGCCGGTGCCAACGGCAACATCGCGGGCGAGGCGGTGGCGAAATCGCCCGCCGACGGCTACACCCTGCTGCTGAGTTCGGGCGGCATGGTCTCGGTCAACCCGCACCTCTCGCGCATGAGCTTCGACCCGGTGAAAGACCTCACCCCGGTGGCTTCCGCGGCGCGCGTGCTGGTCTACCTGATGGCGCGGCCCACGCTGGAGGTGAAGAACGTGCAGGAACTGGTGCGCACTGGCCAAGGCCAACCCTGGCCGCATGAGCTACGGCTCGGCCGGCAACGGCAGCTCGCCCCACCTCGCGGGCGAGATGCTCAAGGCCCAGACCGGCATGTTCACCGTGCACGTGCCCTACCGGGGCGCCGCGCCCGCGCTCAACGACCTGATGGGCGGGCAGATCGACTACTACTTCGACCCCGGCATCGGCCTGGCCCACGCCAAGGCCGGGCGCACCAAGCTGCTCGCCGTGGGCAGCCTCAAGCGCTCGCCGCTGTTCCCCGACGTGCCCACGCTGGACGAAGCCGGCCTCAGGGGCTTCGACGCCGACACCGTGTTCGGCTTCTACGCCCCGGCCGGCACGCCGCCGGCCGTGATCACACGCATCAACACCGAGGTCAACAAGATCCTGGCCACCGCCAGCGTGAAGGAACGCATCACCGCGCTGGGTGGCGAAGCCCTGCCGCTCACGCCCGCCGAATTCGGCAAGCGCGGCATGGACGACTCGCAGCGCTTCGGCGCGATCATCCGCGACCGCAAGATCACGGCCGACTGAACGCGCGGCGGGCCTTCATCACGCCATGTAGACGGCGATGAAGGCCAGCATGAAGATCTGCAGCACGCCCATGGCGGGCAGCATGAGGGGCATGTAGTGCACGACGGAGTCGAAGATGTCCTCGGCCTCCTCGTCGGTGTAGACCCTCAATTCCGGATCCGAGTAGTCCTTCGGATGCTCGGCCAGGGCCTGGTCGGGGGCGGGCTGGGTGTGCGGGGTGTGCATGGCGGTCCTCTCGCAGTGAGTGATGCGCCTGGGCGGGCAAACGGTGTTCCCGCGCCCTCCGCCTCACTGTCCGGGGGGCGTGGACGGATCATCCCCCTTTTCGGCAAATCCTTCCACCCACCCTGACCTTGCGGCTCAGATCGCCACCAGCTGCCGGATGCCCTTGGCCTGCATCTCGCTGCCCGGCCCGCTGGCGATCACCTCGCCGCGCTCCATCACGAGGTAGTGGTCGGCCAGGGCCTCGGCGAAGTCGTAGTACTGCTCCACCAGCACGATGGCCATGTTGCCCCGGTCCGCCAGCATGCGGATCACCTTGCCGATGTCCTTGATGATGTTGGGCTGGATGCCTTCGGTGGGCTCGTCCAGGATCAGCAGCTTGGGGCCGGCGGCCAATGCCCGCGCGATCGCGAGCTGCTGCTGCTGACCACCCGAGAGGTCACCGCCCCGGCGGCCCAGCATCTGCTTGAGCACCGGGAACAACTCGAACAGCTCGGCCGGGATGGGCGTGCTGCCCTTCTTCGTCGCCAGGCCCATGAGCAGGTTCTCGTGCACCGTGAGGCGGCCGAAGATCTCGCGGCCCTGCGGCACGAAACCCACGCCCAGGCGCGCGCGCTCGTAGGGCGTGGCCTTGTGGATCGGCACACCGTCGAGTTCGATGCTGCCGCTCTTGATCGGCACCAGGCCCATCAGCGACTTGAGCAGTGTGGTCTTGCCCACGCCGTTGCGCCCCAGCACCACGGTGACCTTGCCGAGTTCGGCTTGCAGGCTGACGTTGCGCAGGATGTGGCTGCCGCCGTAGTACTGGTTGACATCTTTGACGTTCAGCATTTTGGTGTTCCTTCTGCGTTTTTTCTTTCGTGGCAGGCCGGGTCGCGCCCCGGCAGGCGCCTTACTTTCTTTTGCTTCGCCAAAAGAAAGTAAGCAAAGAAAAGGCGAGCCGAAGTCCGGGCCCCTTCGGGGTCCCCTGCGCTGCTCAGGTCACGGGGGAAGTTCGCAAACTTGTCCGCTTCGCGGCCTTCGAACATGCGAACTTCTTTTTCCCCCGCGCCCTTGCGCTGCTCGGCCCGGCCACACGGCACAGGCGGGATCGGACTTCCCCTCAGGCGAAGCGGCGGTGGCGTTGAAGGGGAGTCCGATCCCGCTCCCGTCTGCTCCCCTCTGGCCGTGCCGAGGAGCGGAGCGATGGGCGGAAAAAGGGCTGCGCATGTTTGAGCGAAGCGAGTTTGCGCAGACCCCGCCCATCGCGAGCACCGCAGGTTGCCCGGAGCGAAGCGGAGGGACACGGCCGGCGGGGTCGCCTTTTCTTTGCTTACTTTCTTTTGGCGAAGCAAAAGAAAGTGAGTCGCCCGCCGGGGCGAGACCCGGCCAGCCACGAAAGCAAAAACCAACCGAAGAAGAAACCCAATCAGCGCCCAAGATAAACCTCGATCACCCGCTCATCCGCCTGCACCTGATCCAGCGTGCCTTCGGCCAGCACAGACCCATCGCACAACACCGTCACCTTCTCCGAGATCGTGCGGATGAAGCTCATGTCGTGCTCCACCACCATCAGCGAATGTTTGCCCTTGAGAGACAGAAACAGCTGCGCCGTGCGCTCCGTTTCCTCATCCGTCATGCCCGCCACCGGCTCGTCCAGCAGCAGCAGCTTGGGGTCCTGCATCAGCAGCATGCCGATCTCCAGCCACTGCTTCTGCCCGTGGCTCAGGTTGCCGGCCAGGCGCGAAGCGCTGTCGGCCAGGTGGATCGTGTGCAGCACCTCCCCCAGCCGGTCCTTCTCCTCGCCGGTGAGCACAAACAGCATGGAATGGCGCACCCGCTTGTCCGTGGCGCAGCGCCAGCTCCAGGTTCTCGAACACGCTGAGGTGCTCGAACACCGTGGGCTTCTGGAACTTGCGCCCGATGCCCATGGCGGCGATCTCGGCCTCGCGGTAACGCAGCAGGTCGATCGTGCTGCCGAAGAAGACCTGGCCCGCGTCGGGCCGGGTCTTGCCGGTGATGATGTCCATCATCGTGGTCTTGCCCGCGCCGTTGGGGCCGATGATGCAGCGCAGCTCGCCGGGCGCGATGTCCAGGCTCAGGCCGTTGATGGCCTTGAAGCCGTCGAAGCTCACGTGCACGTCTTCCAGGTACAGGATGCGGCCGTGCGTGGTGTCCACCTCGCCGCGCACCAGCGGGCGCGAGAAACCGGCCTGGCGGCCGCCGGATTCGGTGGCGCCGCCCAGGGCGAGCGCGGCCACGCGTTCGGCGCGCTTCGCGCCCTCTTCCATCAGGTCGGGCGTCATGCCGGGCCTCCCTTCTTGGCCGGGCGCAGTCTCTTCACCAGGCCCACCACGCCCTGCGGCAGGTAGAGCGTGACGACGATGAACAGCGCGCCCAACACGTACAGCCAGTACTCGGGAAAGGTCACGGTGAGCCAGCTCTTGGCGCCGTTGACGATGAAGGCGCCGAGGATGGGGCCGATCAGCGTGGCGCGGCCGCCCACCGCGGCCCAGATCGCGATCTCGATGCTGTTGGCCGTGCTCATCTCGCCCGGGTTGATGATGCCGACCTGCGGCACGTAGAGCGCGCCGGCCACGCCGCACATCACGGCCGAGATGGTCCAGATGGTGAGCTTGTAGGGCAGCGGGTTGTAGCCGCAGAACATCACGCGGCTCTCGGCGTCGCGCACCGCCTGCAGCACGCGGCCGAACTTGCTCTTCACCAGCCAGCGCGCGAACAGGTAGAAGCCCAGCAGCGTGAGGCCGGTGAGCACGAACAGCGCCATGCGCATGTTCTGCGTGCGCCAGCGGCAGATCGAGGATGCGCTTGAAGTCCGTGAAGCCGTTGTTGCCGCCGAAGCCGGTCTCGTTGCGGAAGAACAGCAGCAGCGCGGCGAAGGTGAGCGCCTGCGTGATGATGGAGAAGTACACGCCCTTGATGCGCGAGCGGAACGCGAAGTAGCCGAACACGAAGGCCATCAGACCCGGCACCAGCACGATCAGCAACAGCGTGGCGATGAAGCTGTCGGACAGCGCCCAGTGCCAGGGCAGCTCCTTCCAGTCCAGGAACACCATGAAATCGGGCAGCTCGCTCTTGTAGTTGCCGTCGGTGCCGATCTGGCGCATGAGGTACATGCCCATCACGTAACCGCCGAGCGCGAAGAACAGGCCGTGGCCCAGGCTCAGGATGCCGGTGTAGCCCCAGATCAGGTCCATGGCCAGCGCACAGATGGCGTAGCACATGATCTTGCCCAGCAGGCCGACCATGTAGTCGCTCAGGTGGAAGGCGCTGCCCTCGGGCACGAACAGGTTGAGCAGCGGCGCCACGGCGCAGACCACCAGCAGCGCGACCACGAAGGCGCTCCAGCCGGCGCGCGTGAGCAGCGGGCCGTGCGAGGGCAGGACGACGGGGGCGCTCATGCCTCCCTCCCTTTCATGGCGAAGATGCCCTGAGGTCTCTTTTGAATGAACACGATGATGAAGACCAGCACCGCGATCTTGGCGAGCACGGCGCCGGCCCAGCCTTCGATGAACTTGTTCAGCATGCCCAGGCCGAGCGCGGCGTACACCGTGCCCGCGAGCTGGCCCACGCCACCGAGCACCACCACCATGAACGAGTCCACGATGTAGTTCTGCCCGAGGTCGGGGCCCACGTTGCCGATCTGGCTCAGCGCGCAGCCGGCCAGGCCGGCGATGCCCGAGCCCAGCGCGAAGGCGTAGGTGTCGATGCGCGCGGTGTTCACGCCCATGCACGAGGCGATGGGGCGGTTCTGCGTGACGCCGCGCACGAACAGGCCCAGGCGCGTCTTGCCGATCAGCAGCGTGACGCCCAGCAGCACCGCGAGCGCGAAGCCGATGATGATGATGCGGTTCCAGGGCAGGTTGAGGTTGCCCAGCAGGGTGATGCCACCACTCATCCACGAGGGGTTTTCCACGCCCACGTTCTGCGCGCCGAACAGGCTGCGCACGGCCTGCATCAGCACCAGGCTGATGCCCCAGGTGCGCAGCAGCGTCTCGAGCGGCCGGCCGTAGAGGAAGCGGATCACCGTGCGCTCCATCGCCGCGCCGACCAGGCCCGAGGCCAGGAAGGCCACCGGCAGGGCGACCAGCAGGTACCAGTCGAAGTACTCGGGCAACGAGGCCCGGAAGAAGCTCTGCACCAGCCAGGTGGCGTAGGCGCCGATCATGATCAGCTCGCCGTGCGCCATGTTGATCACGCCCATGAGGCCGTAGGTGATCGCCAGCCCCAGCGCGGCCAGCAGCAGGATGCTGCCCAGGCTGATGCCGGTGAAGGCCTGGCCCAGCGCGCTGCCGATGGCCAGCGTGGTGTCCAGGCTGGAGAGGGATTCCTTCAGCGCCGCCTTGACCTGGGCGTCTTCTTCCTTTTCCATCTGCGCCGTCAGCAGCGGGCGCACGATGGGTTGTTGGGCCTCGCCGAGTTTCCGCGCGGCCGAGAGGCGCTGCGCCGGGTCCTCGCTGGCCAGCAGCACGGCGGCGCGCGCGAGCGCCAGGCTCTGGCGCGCGCGCGGGTCCAGGTCACCGGCCAGGGCCTTGTCGATCAAGGCGAGCTGGCTGGTGTCGGGCTCTTCGAAGGCGGTGCGCTGCAGGGTGCTCGCCGCTTCGCGCTGGCGCTCGGGCGGCGCGCCCACCAGCTCCATGCCGGCCAGCGCGTTCTCCATCGCGCTGCGCAGGCGGTTGTTGACCATGATGTCGCCGGCGTCCTCGGGCAGCGCCGCGAGTTTCTCGCCGGTCACGGCGTCGATGGCGCCCTCGCCTTCGGCGATGAGCACCCGCTCGCCCTGCACGCGCACGGCCTCGTCGGCCATGGCCTTGATCAGTGCGGTGGCACGTTCGTCCGGCTCGGCGGCCAGGCGGTTGAGCGTGTCGATGCGGGTGTCGGTGTCGCCGTCCACCAGCGCGAGCGCGTCGGCCGGGGTGAGCGCATGCGAAACACTCAATGACAACCACACCGCGAGCCCCAACCAGCGGAGCCATTGAAACTTCATATCCATCCCCAAAAGCAGGATCCGATGGCGCGCCAACACGCCAGAACCAGGGGCATCGAGGGTCCGGCTCCGCCGGCCCAAGATGCCGTCCCCCCTCCCAGCGCCGAAGGCGCGCCAGAGAGGGGGGAAGCCGCGTCAGCGGCGCAGGGGGGTGTTACTTCTTGTCCGGCACGTTCTTCTTGCCCTTGTTCTCGGCGATGTAGTCGCTCCACGGATCGGCGACCACCGGGCCCGGCGTCTTCCACACCACGTTGAACTGGCCGTCGGCCTTCACCTCGCCGATGAACACCGGCTTGTGCAGGTGGTGGTTTTCCTTGTCCATGGTGCTGGTGAAGCCACCCGGCGCCTTGAAGGTCTGGCCGGCCATGGCGGCGATGACCTTGTCGGTGTCGGTGGACTTGGCCTTGGCCACGGCCTGGGCCCACATGTTGATGCCGATGTAGGTCGCTTCCATGGGGTCGTTGGTCAGAGGCTTGTCCTTGTGGCCGGGGATGTTCTTCGCCTTGGCGTAGGCGCTCCACTTCTTCACGAACTCGGTGTTGGCCGGGCTCTTGATGCTCATGAAGTAGTTCCAGGCGGCCAGGTGGCCGACCAGCGGCTTGGTGTCCACGCCGCGCAGCTCTTCCTCACCCACCGAGAAGGCCACCACCGGCACGTCCTTCGCCGAGAGGCCGGCGTTGCCCAGTTCCTTGTAGAACGGCACGTTGGAGTCGCCGTTGATGGTGGAGACCACGGCCGTCTTCTTGCCGGCGGACGCGAACTTCTTGATGTTGGCGATGATGGTCTGGTAGTCCGAATGGCCGAAGGGGGTGTACTCCTCCATGATGTCGGCATCGGCCACCCCCTTGCTCTTGAGGAAAGCGCGCAGGATCTTGTTGGTGGTGCGCGGGTACACATAGTCGGTGCCCAGCAGCACCCAGCGCTTGGCCGAGCCGCCGTCCTTGCTCATCAGGTATTCCACGGCGGGAATGGCCTGCTGGTTGGGCGCGGCACCGGTGTAGAACACGTTCTTGCTCAGCTCTTCGCCTTCGTACTGCACCGGGTAGAACAGCAGGCCGTTGGCCTCTTCCACCACCGGCAGCACCGACTTGCGCGACACCGAAGTCCAGCAGCCGAAGATCACGGCGACCTTGTCCTGCGTGAGCAGCTGCTTGGTCTTCTCGGCGAACAGCGGCCAGTTGGAGGCCGGGTCCACCACCACGGGTTCGAGCTTCTTGCCGAGCACGCCGCCCTTGGCGTTGATCTCGTCGATGGCCATCAGCACCGTGTCCTTGAGCACGGTTTCCGAAATGGCATGGTGCCCGAGAGGCTGTGCAGCACGCCGACCTTGATGGTCTCCTGGGCGTGGGCGCTCAGACCGGTGAAGCCGAGCGTGGCGACTGTGGCCGCGGCGGCCAGGGTCTTGAGGGTGAATCGGCGGGCGTTTTGGGGGGTCTTCGACATGGCGCTTCTCCAGTGTTCCAGGGGTCCCTTGGAAGGGGTGTTGGGCGCCGCCGGCCCGCCTTCTTCAGGCGGTGCTCGACGGACAACTGGATGCTAGGGAAGACCCTGGATGGCGTATGTACGCCACGTGGCGTACGCCGCTGGCGCCGATGTCAGCAGCAGCGCCCGGTGGCGGAGCCGTAGCGCGCGGCCTGGCGTTCGCGGAAGAACGCCTCGTAGTTCATCGGCTCCTGGTCCGGGTGCGTGGCCCGCATGTGCTTCACGTAGCTGCCGTAGTCCGGCACACCGACCATGAGGCGCAAGCTCTGCGTGAGGTAGCGCCCGGCCCGCCCGAGGTCGTCGAGCAGGCCGCCCGCGCCGGTGGCGGAGGGATCAGCCACCAACGCTGGCGCCGGCCGGCAGCGCTTCGTAGGGGGTTTCGGCCACGCTCGGCTTGCGCTCGGCGCGGGCCTTGAGCACGCTCTTCACGCTGTAGAACAGCACGCTGAGCACCACGAACATGAACAGCGCGCACAACACGGCGTCCAGGCGGTTGTTGAAGACGATGCGCGACATGGCCTCGGGCGTCTTGGCCGGCGCCAGCAGCACGCCGTTCTGCAGCGCCTCGGCGTAGCGGCTGGCGTTGGAGAGGAAGCCCACCTTCACGTCGGCCGAGAAGATCTTGAGCCAGCCCGCGGTGAGCGTGCAGACCAGCAGCACGATCGCCGGCACGATGGTGACCCAGGCGTAGCGGTCCTTCTTCATCTTGAACAGCACCACGGTGCCCAACATCAGCGCCACGGCGGCGAGCATCTGGTTGGCGATGCCGAACAGCGGCCACAGCGTGTTGATGCCGCCCAGCGGATCGACCACGCCCTGGTACAGGAAGTAGCCCCAGGCCGCCACGCACAGGCCGGTGGCGATCAGGTTGGCGGGCAGCGAGTCGGTGCGCTTGAGCGCGGGCACGAAGCTGCCCATCAGGTCCTGCAGCATGAAGCGGCCGGCGCGCGTGCCGGCGTCCACGGCGGTCAGGATGAACAGGGCTTCGAACAGGATGGCGAAGTGGTACCAGAAAGCCATCATGGTCTGGCCGCCCACCACCTGGTGCAGGATGTGCGCCATGCCCACGGCCAGCGTGGGCGCGCCACCGGCGCGCGCCAGGATGGTGTTCTCACCCACGTCCTTGGCGGTCTGCACCAGCATCTCGGGCGTGATCACGAAGCCCCAGGTGGAGAGCGTCTGCGCCACCGCTTCGGGCGTGCTGCCCACCAGGGCGGCCGGGCTGTTCATCGCGAAGTAGATGCCGGGCTCGATGCACGAGGCTGCCACCAGCGCCATCACGGCGACGAAGGATTCGGCCAGCATGCCGCCGTAGCCGATGAAGCGCGCGTTGACTTCGTTGTCCAGCATCTTGGGCGTGGTGCCCGAGGAGATCAGCGCGTGGAAGCCCGAGACCGCGCCGCAGGCGATGGTGATGAACAGGAAGGGGAACAGGTTGCCCGACCAGACCGGGCCGTCGCCGGCCGCGAACTGCGTGACCGCCGGCATCTGCAGCGGCGGCGCGACGACGACGATGCCGATGGCCAGCGCGACGATGGTGCCGATCTTGAGGAAGGTGGAGAGGTAGTCGCGCGGCGCCAGCAGCAGCCACACGGGAATGGAAGCGGCGACGAAGCCGTAGCCGATCAGCATCCAGGTCAGGGCCTTGCCGTCGTAGGTGAACAGCGGCGCCCAGGTCGGGCTCTCGTGCACCCACTGGCCGCCCACGATGGCCAGCATCAGCAGCACGAAGCCGATGATGGAGACTTCGCCGATGCGACCGGGCCGGATGAAGCGCAGGTACACGCCCATGAACAGCGCCACCGGAATGGTGGCCGCCACGGTGAAGGTGCCCCAGGGCGATTCGGCCAGGGCCTTCACCACGATCAGCGCCAGCACCGCGAGGATGATGATCATGATCATGAAGGCGCCGAACAGCGCGATCAGGCCCGGCACGGTGCCCATTTCCTGCTTGATCAGGTCGCCCAGCGAGCGGCCGTCGCGGCGCGTGGAGATGAACAGCACGATGAAGTCCTGCACCGCGCCGGCGAAGACCACGCCGGCCAGGATCCACAGCAGGCCGGGCAGGTAGCCCATCTGCGCGGCCAGCACCGGGCCCACCAGCGGGCCGGCGCCGGCGATGGCGGCGAAGTGGTGGCCGTACAGCACGTACTTGTGCGTGGGCACGTAGTCCAGGCCATCGTTGTGGCGCCAGGCTGGCGTCATGCGCGTGGCGTCCAGGCCGAGCACCTTGGTGGCCAGAAACAGGCTGTAGTAGCGGTAGGCGATCAGGTAGACGCAGACCGAAGCGACCACCACCCAGAGGGCGCTGACGGCTTCACCCCGTCCCAGCGCCACGGCCGCGAGCGCGAAAGCGCCCAGCACGGCCACGAAAAACCACCCCAGGTGGCGACCCAGTCCAGACATGCTTGTCTCCTCTTGTGCCGCGACCTCGCCGATTCGGGCCGCCGTGCGACGGGCAGTATCGGCAACCGGGCGCACGCGCACATCCGTTGCACCGCGCGCCGGACCGCGTGGCACCACTTAGGTGGAAACCCGTATCAGGGGATTTCGCGGGCGTGCTCGACGGCGTACTTGATCAGTTCCGCCTGGCCCTCCAGGCCCAGCTTGCGCTTGATGCTCTGGCGGTGCGTTTCCACCGTGCGCACGCTCAGGTCCAGCGCCTTGGCGATCTGTTTGCTCGACTCGCCCCGGCCCAGCGCGCTCAGGATCTGGCTCTCGCGCGGCGTGAGCAGCGGGCGCGGCGCGGGCTGGCGGAACAGCCGGCTCGAGACCCCGGGGCTGAGAAAGGTGCCACCGGCCACCACGGCCTCGATGGCGGCCACGATTTCGCCGGCCGGCGCGTCCTTGAGCACGTAACCCCGCGCGCCGGCCTGCAGCGCGCGCTGCACGTACTCGGGGTTGTCGTACATGCTGAACATCAGCACGCGCAGGCCGGGCCAACGCGCCAGCATGGCCTGCGCCAGGTCGATGCCGTTGCCGTCCTTCAGGCCCACGTCCTGCAGCACCACGTCCACCGCCAGGCCGTCGAGCAGGCGCATGGCCTCGGCGGCATGGCCGGCCTCGCCCACCACCACCAGTTGCGCCACGCTCGAGAGGCGCGCGCGCAGGCCCTCGCGCACCATGGGGTGGTCGTCGACCAGAAGGATGCGGATGGTGTCGTTCATGTCGATGCTTCTATCTGGGTGCCGTGGCCGGGCTCGGCCTGGATGCTCAGCCGCCCGCCGATCGCGGCCAGGCGCTCGCGCATGTTGCGCAAGCCAATGCCTCGCTCGGGGTGCAGGTGCACGGCCGCGCTGTCGAAGCCCCGGCCGTCGTCGGTGACGCTCATGCGCACGGTGCCGCCCGGTCCGAAGGCCAGCACCAGCTCCACCTGCCTGGCCTGCGCGTGTTTGGCGACGTTGGTCAGGCTCTCCTGCGCCACGCGGAAGAGCGCGGTCTTCACCTCGTCGGGCAGTTCGCGCTCGGCGCCTTCGATGCGCACCGCCACCGGCAAGCCGCTGGCGTCCTCGAACTCCTGGCCCAGGTGCTGCAGCGCGGCGGGCAGGCCCAGGGTGTCGAGCAGCGCCGGGCGCAGGCGGTGCGAGAGGCGGCGCACCTCCACCAGGGTGTGGTTGAGCCCCTGCAGCGCCTTGGCCAATGGCGCGGGATCGCGCGTGCCGGCCCCGGCTTCCACCAGCAGCTTGGTGGACACCAGGGTCTGGCTGATGCCGTCGTGCAACTCGCGCGCGAGGTGGGCGCGTTCGTCCTCCTGCGACTGCTGCACCTGCCGCGCCAGCAGGCGCAGCTTGTTCTCGGCCACGCGGTGCTCGCTCAGGTTCAGCGCCAGGCCGCTGGCGCTGATGAGCGCGATGCCGAACACCGCGATGCCGGCGATCCACAGCAGCGTGGTGGCGATGTTGCGGTTGGCCTCGCCCTCGATGCGCGTGAGCGTGGCCTGGATGCCGTCCAGGTACAGGCCGGTGCCCAGCATCCAGCCCCAGCGCTCGTAGGCGATCACATAACCGAGCTTGGGCGTGTCCTGCCCGCTGGAAGGCTGGCGCCACAGGTAGTCCACGAAGCCGCCACCGGCGCGCGCCTGGGCGATCAGGCGCTGGATGGTGGGCCGGCCCTGCGGGTCGCGCAGCTCCCACAGGTTCTGCCCCACCAGCTCGGGCTGGCGCGAGTGCATGAGCACGCGGCCCTGCAGGTCGTAGACGAAGAAATAACCGTCGCGGCCGTAGTCCAGCGAGGCCAGCAGGCGCAGCGCCTGCTCGCGGTCCGCCGCCTCGTTGCCGCCCCGGTCGTACAGCGGCTGCACGGTGCTGGCCGCCAGGGCCACGTAGTTGCGCAGCTCGGCGCGCCGCGCCTCCAGGTAGGTGCGCTCCACCAGGGCGTATTCGCGCCTGGCCAGATCGCGCTCCTGGTGCTGCACGGCCAGCGCGATGAGCACGAGCGAGGCCAGCAGCGGCAGGATGGCCAGCAGGAGGATCTTGGTTCGCAGTCGCATCGGGAAGGAAGGGACGCCGTGGCGCCATTCTGCGCCGAACCAGCGGGCGGGCTCAGCCGCCGTGTTGGGGTTGCAATTGCGGCACGCGGTTGATCGCCATGGCGGCGGCGGCCGTGCGCGTCTCCACCCCCAGCTTGGCGTGTATGCGCTCCAGGTGTTTCTTCACCGTGGCCGGGCTGGCACCCAGGATGTCGCCGATGTCGCGGTTGATCTTGCCCTTGACCACCCAGTACAGCACCTCGGCCTCGCGCGCGGTGAGGCCGAAGGCGGCGGCCAGGCCGGAGAGCACGCTGGCGTCCGAGGTTTCCTGCATCACGATGAGCCAGTCGCCGCCCTCGCCGTTGACCTCATCGCCCACGCACTGGTGCAGGCGGAAGGTGAGGCGGCGCGGGCCGTTCTCCAGCGTGAGGCGCGGCGGCTCGCGCTGCGCCAGCGCCTCGCCGAGGTGGCGGCGCAGCCACTGCAGCACGGCCGGTGGCGTGGTCGGCGCCTCGGTGCCGCAGTGGTGGCGCAGCAGGTCGCGCGCCAGCGGCGTCTGCCACATCAGGCGGCCGTCGCGCTCGCGCACGGTGATGGTGGCGTAGCCGAAGGCGTCGAGCGCGTTGCGCGCCTGGCTGCGCTCCACCGCGCCCTGGCGCGCGTGGCGCGCGCTGCGCAGGTGCACGCCCATGCGCGCCATCACCTCGCGCGGCTTGATCGGTTTGGTCACGTAGTCGGCGCCGCCCGCGTCGAGCGCGGCCACCAGGTGCTCGGTGTCGGTCAGGCCCGTCATGAAAATGATGGGGATGTGCGCCGTGGCCGGCTGCGCCTTGAGCCGGCGCGCGACCTCGAAGCCGTCCAGCCCGGGCATCACGGCGTCGAGCAGCACCACGTCGGGCAGGGCCTGGGTGGCGCGGCGGATGGCGCTTTCGCCATCCAGCGCCACGAGCACGGTGTAGCCCGCCTCGTCCAGCGCGTCGTGCAGGGGCGCCACGTTGTCGGGCACGTCGTCGACGATGAGCACCACCAGCGCGTCCGTGAGCGGCCGCGCGGTCGATGGCGCCAGGGTTTCAACCGGGTGCGACATGGTGTTGCAGCAGTTGCTGTTCGATGGTTTCAAAACGGAATTCGCGCGCCAGCGTGCGCAGGCCCTGCGCGAACGCGGCCTGCTCGGGGCGGCGCTGCACCCACTCGTCCAGCCATTGCACGATGCCCTTGTAGTAGCCCAGGCGCACCAGTTCCAGCAGGGGTTCGAGTTCGTCCCTCGTCGCGGGCGCCGCGGCGGCCACCGGCGCCCCGGCGCGCTCGGGCGAGGCTTCGGTGATCCAGGCCAGCGACAGGCGCTGGCCGAGCCAGCCCAGCAGGTCCTCGCGCCGCACCGGCTTGACGAAGAAGTCCTGCGGGCGGTGGCCGAGGTCGTTCTCCAGTCCCTTGTCGAAGGCGTTGGCCGAGACGATGGCCATCGGCACCGCACCCCAGCCGCGCGCGCGCAGGCGGCGCAGCGTCTCCCAGCCGTCGATGCCGGGCATCGCCAGGTCCATGAAGACCGCGTGCGGCGCGCCGGGCTCGCCGGGCTGCAGGCCGTCGAGCAGGGCCAGTGCGTCGTGGCCGCTGGTGGCGAGCATCACCTCGAAACCCAGGGGCGCGAGCCAGCGCGCGAGCAGTTCGCGGTCCGCCTCTTCGTTGTCCACCACCAGCACGCGGCGGCGCGCGCCCTGGTAGCCGGCGTGTTGCGGCACCGCGGTGGGCGCGGGCAGCTGCACGCCGTGCAGCTCGGGCAGGAACAGGCGCACGGTGAACACCGAGCCCTGGCCCGGGGTGCTGCGCACCGTCATCTCGCCGCCCATGAGGTCGGCGAGCATCTTGGCGATGGTCAGGCCCAGGCCGGTGCCGGTGGCCGCGCCGTGGGCGGCCGCCTCGCCCTGCCCGCGCGCGAAGGGCTCGAACACGCGGTCCAGGTCCTGCGGGTTCATGCCGGGCCCGGTGTCGTGCACCTCGAACTGCGCCATCTCGCGCGCGTGCGCGACCCGCAGCCGCACCTCGCCGCTGCGGGTGAACTTCACCGCGTTGCCCAGCAGGTTGATGAGGATCTGGCGCAGGCGCTTCTCGTCGGCGCGCACGGTGTCGGGCAGGCGGCTGCCGGTGTCGAACGAGAAGCGCAGGCCCTTGGCCGCCGCCTGCAGCTCGAACATGCTGGCGACCTCGCGCATGGCGTCGGCAAACGCCATGGGCCGCACGTCGAGCGCGAGCTTGCCGGACTCGATGCGCGCGATGTCCAGCGTGCCTTCGATCAGCGAGAGCAGGTGCTCGCCGCCGCGGTGGATCACGCGGATGGCCTGCGCGCGGTGCGGCGCCACGCCGGTGTCCTCCTGCAGCAGCTGCGCGTAACCCAGGATGCTGTTGAGCGGCGTGCGCAGCTCGTGGCTGATGGTGGAGATGTAGCGCGTCTTGGCCTGGTTGGCCTGCTCGGCCGCGCGGCGCGCCTGCTGCAGCGCCTCGTCGGTGCGCTGGTGCGACTCGATCTCCTGCATCAGCAGGCGCGTCTGCCGGTTGGATTCTTCCTGCGCCACCTCACGGCTCTTGTGCGCGAGCACCAGCCACCAGGCCACGGTGGCGGCGATGAGCAGCAGCACCGCGTACACGCGCACGAAGCCCGAGCGCAGCGCGGCGTCGAGCAGCGAGGTGTTGGCCGCCACGCCCAGGCCCTGGGCCAGGCCTTCCACCTCCTGCCGGTAGAGCAGGCCCAGCACGGCCGCGAGCACCGGCGCCACGATCATCATGAGCAGCAGGTAGTGCGCCAGGCCCGCTTCCAGGTAAGGCCACACGCGGCGCGGCAGCACGCGGCGCAGGGCGCCCATCCACTGCTCGGAGAGGCGCGCGTGCGGCTTGCAGAGGTCGCCGCAGCGCGCGTCGAGCGTGCAGCACAGCGAACAGATGTGGCCCTGGTACGCAGGACAGTGCGCCATGTCCGGCGCTTCGTACTCGCGTTCACAGATCACACAGGTTTGGACAACACCCCCCGCGCCGCCTGCGGCGTCACCCCCCTGAAGGGGGGCCGCACTGGCGGCCTGGCGGAGCCAGATCCGCGGTGCGCCTGGCGGCACCTCTCCACCGCTTCTGGCGATGTAGTAACGCCCCTGGGTCAACCACGCGATCACCGGTGCGGTGATGAGCGCCGTCACCATCGCGATCACCGCCGAGAACGCCTGCGCCGTTGGCCCCAGCAGGCCCATGTGGGCCACGATGGACAGCGCCGAGGCCAGGCCCATGGCGCCCACGCCGACAGGGTTGATGTCGTACAGGTAGGCGCGCTTGAACTCGATGCCCTTGGGCGACCAGCCCAGCGGCTTGTTGATCACGAGATCGGCGACCACCGCCATGATCCAGGCGATGGCGATGTTGGAGTACAGGCCCAGCACCTCGCCCAGCGCCTGGAACACGTTCATCTCCATCAGCATGAAGGCGATCAGCGTGTTGAACACCACCCACACCACGCGGCCCGGGTGGCTGTGCGTGATGCGCGAGAAAAAATTGCTCCAAGCCAGCGAGCCCGCGTAGGCGTTGGTGACGTTGATCTTGAGCTGCGAGACCACCACGAACAGCGCCGTGGCCGCCACCGCCCAGCCGTAGTCGGCGAACACGAACTCGTAGGCCGCGAGGTACATCTGGTTGGGGTCCACCGCGCGCTCGGGCGGCACCATGTGGCTGATGGCCAAGTAGGCCAGCAGCGCGCCGCCCAGCATCTTGACCACGCCCAGCACCACCCAGCCGGGCCCCCCGGCGAGCACGCCCAGCCACCAGCGCAGCGCGTGGCCGGGCTCCTTCGCGGGCATGAAGCGCAGGTAGTCGGCCTGCTCGCCCATCTGCGTGATGAGCGCGATGCCCACCGTGAGCGCCGCACCAAACAGGTGCCAGTCGAACACCGCGCCCGCACCAGATTCGCCCCCGTACCGCACCACGTTGGTGAAGGTCTCGGGCGCCATCCAGGCCACCGCCCCAAAAGGCACCACCATCATCACGACCCACAGCGGCTGGGTCCAGACCTGGAAGCGGCTGATGACCGAGACGCCGTGCGTCACGAGGGGGATGACCACCAGCGCGCAGATCAGGTAGCCCCAGGCGGGCGGGATGTCGAGCGCGAGTTCGAGCGCGTAGGCCATCACCGCCGCTTCGAGCGCGAAGAAGATGAAGGTGAAGGACGCGTAGATCAGCGAGGTGATGGTCGAGCCGATGTAGCCGAAGCCCGCGCCGCGCGTGAGCAGGTCCATGTCCACCCCATGGCGCGCGGCGTAGACGCTGATGGGCAGGCCGCCCAGGAAGATGATGAGGCCGGTGCAGAGGATGGCCAGCGCGGCGTTGACGAAGCCGTACTGCACCAGCAGCGTGGCACCCACGGCCTCGAGGATCAGGAAGGAGGCGGCACCGAACGCGGTGTTGCGCCACCCGCCACTCGCTCCATTTGCGGAAACGCTGCGGCGTGTAGCGCAGCGCGTAGTCCTCCATGGTCTCGCTGCCGACCCAGCTGTTGTAGTCGCGGCGCACCTTGATGATGCGCTGCGGCGCGTCCTGCCCGGCCGGCGGCGGGGCGCTGGCGGGCGGGGAAGGCGGTGGGGGCACGGCGGGGTTCACACCGGGATTTCGCAGCTTTCATGCCACGCCGGGCCTGGGGCACGGGAATTGCTGATTCCAGGGCAACTTGTATGCTCAGGCTCCCTTGACGATCGCGCACCACCATGGAACTCACGCCCCGAGAGAAAGACAAGCTGCTGATCTTCACCGCCGCCTTGCTGGCCGAGCGGCGCAAGGCGCGCGGCCTCAAGCTCAACTACCCCGAATCGGTGGCGCTGATCAGCGCGGCCGTGATGGAGGGCGCGCGCGACGGCAAGACCGTGGCTCAGCTGATGAGCGAAGGCCGCAGCGTGCTCACCCGCGCCGACGTGATGGACGGCATCGCCGAGATGATCCCGGACATCCAGGTGGAAGCCACCTTCCCCGACGGCACCAAACTCGTCACGGTGCACCAGCCGATCGTGTGACCCCATTCAGGATTCAGGAGACCCCATGACTTTCGCCTTCTTCCTCAAGCGCGCCCTGCCCGCCCTCACCCTCGCCGCCCTGTCGTTCTCCGCCGCCGCCCATGTGGGCGATGCGCACGACCACGGCGGTTTCCTCACCGGTTTCCTGCACCCCATCACCGGGCTGGACCACCTCGCCGCCATGCTGGCCGTGGGCGTGTGGAGCGCCATGACCACGAAACGCCTGTGGGTCGCACCGGTGTCGTTCGCCGCCCTGCTGCTGGCCGGCGCGCTGATGGCGCAGGCGGGCGTGGCCTTCCCCGCCATCGAGCCGATGATCGCGGCCTCCATGCTGGTGGTGGGCCTGCTGCTGGCCGCGCAGGTGAAACTGCCCGAGGCGGCGGGCGCGGTGCTGGTGGGGGCCTTCGCGCTGTTCCACGGCGCGGCGCACGGACAGGAGCTGGCCGATGGCGCGGCCCTGGCCGGCATGGTGCTGGGCACGGCCGTGCTGCACGCGGTGGGCATCGGCATGGGCCTGGGCCTGAAGCGCGCCAACCACTGGCTGCCGCGCGTGGCCGGCGGCGTGGTGGCGCTGATGGGCCTGAACATGGGCTGGTCCCTGCTGGCGGGCTGAAGCCATGATCCCCGGCGAACTCTTCACCGACGCGGGCGAGCACCCGCTCAACCCCGGCCGGCGCACGATCACCCTGGTGGTGAAGAACGGCGCCGACCGCCCGATCCAGGTCGGCTCGCACTACCACTTCGCCGAGACCAACGGCGCGCTCGACTTCGACCGCGCCGCCGCGCGCGGCATGCGGCTGAACATCGCCAGCGGCACCGCCGTGCGGTTCGAGCCCGGCCAGCAGCGCACCGTCGAGCTGGTGGACTACGCGGGCGACCGCATCGTGTACGGCTTTCGTGGCCTGACCCAAAGCGCCCTCTGAAAGACAGCCCATGGCAAGCATCCCCCGCAGCGCCTATGCCGACATGTTCGGCCCCACCGTCGGCGACCGCCTGCGCCTGGCCGACACCGGCCTGGTGATCGAGATCGAGAAGGACTACACCCTGGCCGCCGGTGGTTACGGGGAGGAAGTGAAGTTCGGCGGCGGCAAGACCATCCGCGACGGCATGGCGCAAAGCCTGCGCACCCGCGCCGAAGGGTCGGTGGACACGGTGATGACCAACGCGGTGATCATCGACCACTGGGGCATCGTCAAGGCCGACATCGGCTTGAAGGGCGGGCGCATCGTCGCCATCGGCAAGGCCGGCAACCCCGACACCCAGCCCGGCGTGGACATCGTCATCGGCCCGGGCACCGAGGTCATCAGCTGCGAAGGCCACATCGTCACGGCCGGCGGCATCGACAGCCACATCCACTTCATCTGCCCGCAGCAGGTGGACGAGGCGCTGACCTCGGGCGTGACCACCATGCTCGGCGGCGGCACCGGCCCGGCCACCGGCACCTTCGCCACCACCTGCACGCCCGGCCCCTGGCACATCGAGCGCATGCTGCAGGCCGCCGACGGCCTGCCCATGAACCTGGGCTTCCTGGGCAAGGGCAACGCCAGCCTGCCCGCCGCGCTGCACGAGCAGGTGGACGCGGGCGTGATCGGCCTCAAGCTGCACGAGGACTGGGGCACCACCCCCGCGGCCATCGACACCTGCCTGAGCGTGGCCGAAGAGGCCGACGTGCAGGTCGCGATCCACAGCGACACGCTCAACGAATCGGGCTTCGTGGAAAACACCATCGCGGCCACCAAGGGCCGCAGCCTGTGCGCCTTCCACACCGAAGGCGCCGGCGGCGGCCACGCGCCGGACATCCTGCGCGTGGTCGGCGAGGCCAACTTCCTGCCCTCGTCCACCAACCCGACCATGCCCTACACCGTCAACACGCTGGACGAGCACGTGGACATGCTCATGGTCTGCCACCACCTGGACGCGGGCATCGCCGAGGACCTGGCCTTCGCCGAGAGCCGCATCCGCCGCGAGACCATCGCGGCCGAGGACATCCTGCACGACCTGGGCGCCATCAGCATGATGAGCAGCGACAGCCAGGCCATGGGCCGCGTGGGCGAGGTCATCATCCGCACCTGGCAGACGGCCGACAAGATGAAGAGCCAGCGCGGCACGCTGCCCGAAGACAGCTCTCGGCACGACAACTTCCGCGTCAAGCGCTACATCGCCAAGTACACGATCAACCCGGCCATCGCGCACGGCATCGCGCACATCGTCGGCTCGCTGGAAGTGGGCAAGTGGGCCGACCTGGTGGTGTGGAAGCCCGCCTTCTTCGGCGTGAAGCCGGCGCTGGTGCTCAAGGGCGGCAGCATCGCGCTGGCCGCCATGGGCGACCCCAACGCCTCCATCCCCACGCCGCAGCCGGTGCACTACCGGCCCATGTTCGGCAGCTTCGGCGGTGCCACCGCGAAGAGCAGCCTGACCTTCGTCTCGCAGGCCGGCCTCAAGGCCGGCGTCGGCGAACGCTACGGCCTGCAGAAGACCCTGTCGGCCGTGCACGGCGTGCGGGGCGTGACCAAGGCCCACATGGTGCACAACGCCCTGCTGCCGAAGATGGAGATCGACCCGCAGACCTACGCGGTGCGTGCCGACGGCGTGCTGCTCACCTGCGAACCCGCCACGCGCCTGCCGATGGCGCAGCGCTACTTCCTGTTTTGAGCGCCGCGATGCTGCAAGTCTCCAAGCTCATCCCCCAAGGCCAGGGCCTCGCCAAGCCGCTGGTGCAGCGCGCGGCACAGCTGGTGCTGGACTGGGACATCCGCCAGAAAAGCCGTTTCGACGCCACCACGACCGACGAGCGCCACGTGGGCGTGTTCCTGCCGCGCGGCACCGTGGTGCGCGGTGGCGACGTGCTGCTCACGAAGGACGGTTCGCTGCTGCGCGTGGTCGCCGCGCCGCAGCCGGTGCTGCGCATCACCGCCTGCCCCGACCACCCCGCGCAGGACCAGGCTTTCGACCTGATGCGCGCGGCCTACCACCTGGGCAACCGGCACGTGCCGATCGAGCTGCGGCCCGACCACCTCAAGATCGAACCCGACCACGTGCTGGCCGACATGCTGCGCGCCATGCACCTTACCGTGGTGGAGGCGCGCGAGCCCTTCGAGCCCGAGGGCGGTGCCTATGGCGCCCAGGGCGCGGGCCACGCCGGCCATGCCCACGGGCACGGCCATCACCACAGCCACAGCCACGATCACCACCACGGACATGACCACGGCTGACGCGGGCCACCCGGTGCCCGAGCGCTCCGCCGCCAGTCTGCTGCAGATCCTGTGGCTGGCCTCGCCCGCGCTGCCCGTGGGCGGCTTCTCCTATTCCGAGGGCCTGGAGGCCGCCGTGGACGCGGGCCTGGTGCACGACGAAGCCAGCGCGGCCGCCTGGCTCACCGACCAGCTGCACCTGGGCCTGGCACGCAGCGACCTCGCGGTGGCGGCCCAGGCCATCCCCGCCTGGCGCAAGCAGGATCTGCCTCGCGTGCGCGCGCTGAATCACTGGGTCCTGCAGACCCGCGAAACGCTGGAGTTCCGCCTGCAGACCGAGCAGATGGGGCGCTCGCTGCTCGAGTGGGCGCGACAGCTCGGCGAGCTGGGCGCGGGCGTGTTCGAGCAGTTGCAAGCCGCCGACCTGAACCCACCCACCTACCCGGTGGCCTGCGCCTGTGCCGCCGCGAGCGCGCAGGCCAGCGTGCGCGACAGCCTGGTGGGCTATGCCTTCGGCTGGGCCGAGAACCTGGTGCAGGCCGCCATCAAATCGGTGCCGCTCGGCCAGAGCTCGGGCCAGCGCATGCTCGCTCGGCTGGCGCAACAGATTCCCGACGCGGTGGACCACGCCCTGGCCCTGAGCGACGACGCCCGACAGGCCTTCAGCCCCATGCTCGCGATTCTTTCCGCGCGCCACGAAACGCAATACTCTCGCCTCTTCCGCTCCTGAGCACGCGCCCCCCCACACAAGGAGACCGCCATGACCACCGCCCTGCACCACATCCCCCGCCGCACCAAGACCCTGCCCCCCTTGCGCGTGGGCATCGGCGGCCCCGTCGGTTCGGGCAAGACCACGCTGCTGGAAATGCTCTGCAAGGCCATGCGCGGGCGCTACGACCTGATCGCCATCACCAACGACATCTACACCAAGGAAGACCAGCGCCTGCTCACCGTGAGCGGCGCGCTGCCGGCCGAACGCATCATGGGCGTGGAAACCGGGGGCTGCCCGCACACCGCGATCCGGGAAGACGCCTCGATCAACCTCGAAGCCATCGACCGCATGCTGGACCAGTTCCCCAACGCCGACGTGGTGTTCATCGAAAGCGGCGGCGACAACCTGGCCGCCACCTTCAGCCCCGAACTCAGCGACCTCACGATCTACGTGATCGACGTGGCCGCGGGCGAAAAGATCCCGCGCAAGGGCGGCCCCGGCATCACCAAGAGCGACCTCTTCGTCATCAACAAGACCGACCTGGCGCCCCACGTGGGCGCCGACCTGGAGGTGATGAAGGCGGACACCGCGCGCATGCGCCCGGATGCCGCGCGCCGCCCCTGGGTGATGACCAACCTCAAGACCCTGACGGGTGTGGACGAGGTGGTGCGCTTCATCGAGACCCGGGGCATGCTGCGCAGCGAAGCCCGGGAGCCCGTGCCGGCCTGAAACACCGGCGCAGGCTAAAATCCCACCCTTGTCATCGCTCCCGGAGACTTGGGTGAGCGGTTTAAACCAGCAGTCTTGAAAACTGCCGACCCGCAAGGGTCCGTGAGTTCGAATCTCACAGTCTCCGCCAAACTCCTAGTGTTTATGCGGCTTCCAGAGGGGTCTCAGAATAAACGCACCATCACAGGTGCCATCCCGCGCGAGACTTAGCGAGATGACCTGATTGTTGTTACCGCACTACTGGGGGGGTACAAGCTTCCCGCCCAATCGCTCGCGATCGAATACCTGACTGTGCCTAGCAGCCCGCCTCACGCGGGCTTTTTTACGTGCATGCTCCATCGCGAGTCGAGTGCTCAGTGATTTGCTTCATCGATGCTAAGGTGAGCGCTGTCAACAACTGCCATCGGAGCTCTGACGCCATGTCTCCCTACGCGCCACGCATTTTCCTTCCCTTGTTGGTCGTTGCAGTCTTGGCTGGCTGTGGCGGGAACGGCTCCGGTACAGCGCCACCCGCCACTCCAACAAATTACAGCGTTGCGGGGGAAGTCAACGGACTAGCGGGCAATCTGGTTCTTCAAAACAATGCGAGTGATGACTTGACCTTGACCGCGAGCGGCCCTTTCAGTTTCCCTCTTCATTTGTCACACGGTTCTACATACCGGGTGACCGTGGCCGCAGATCCCGCCTTTCAGCGCTGCGATGTAACGAATGGGCAAGGGCCAATAACTAGCGACGTGAGCAACGTGACAGTCGCATGTGCGGACAGTGTGCTGGTAAGCACCTTCGCAAGCACCCCAACGCCAAGCGGCGGCGCGTTCGACGCAAGTGGCAATCTTTGGGTGACTGATGTCATGAACAACATCGTGCGCAGCATCTCGCCATCTGGAGTGGTGAGCATCGTCACCACGAGTATTGCAGGCCCGGCCGGAGTCAGCAACGTGTCGGGACAGATGTTTGTCGCTGGAAGCGGTGAAAACCGGGTGTATCGAGTCGAGCCAGACGGCACATTGCACGTGTTTGCTGGGAGTGGCGCTTCCGCGTCAACAAACGGCGTTGGCGTGGCAGCATCGTTCAACCGACCCTTCGGCCTAGCGAGCGACGCTGCTGGGAACCTGTATGTGTCCGAAGTTCAAGGCAATTTCATCCGCAAAATCTCTGTCGGGGGACTCGTTACGACATTGGCTGGAAATGGCGTCGCGGGGTTCTCAGACGGTCTAGACAGCACGGCGAGCTTCAATCAACCGAGTGGTCTTGCGGTCGATTCAGGTGGCAATGTCTTGGTCGCTGACTTGCTCAACAACCGCATTCGCACAATTAGTCAAAATGGTCTCGTATCGACTCTGGCAGGAAGTGGTGCGGCAGGATCTGCAAACGGCTCCCGCCATGCGGCCAGCTTCAATGGACCGCACGATCTAGATGTTGGATCTGATGGGGCGGTATACGTGGCAGATGAAGGTGGCAACACCATTCGACGCGTCTTGCCGAATGGCGACGTCTCCACGCTCGCCGGAACTGGCGCATTAGGTTCGACGGATGGCGCCGGTAATGTCGCCTCCTTCAACCAACCATTGGGCGTTGTCATCGATGCGCTGGGTCAGATCTTCGTGATGGACTGGGGCTCAAACGCAGTTCGCAAGATCGTTCGAAACTGACTGAGCCGGTCTGAAGCACTATGGCCTCATGCGAGGGAGCGGCTAAGTGCAAACGGCTAGATGCGTGATGGACTTCTCGTCCAACCTGCCGTGAGAAGAGACAGAATCTAAATTCTCTGTTGCAAGGGTTGAACGAGCTAGGAGGGATGAATGAACAAGAATCTCTGGTCTGCAGCCGCTGTGCTTGGCGCGCTTCTCCAAAGCAATGCCGCTACCGCACAAAACGGTTGGAGTCACGGCATCACAAATGGTCGCGACGCTGTGTATGCCGCAACCATCAACGATAGCGGAGCGGTCTTAGGTCAATACTGCTTCTTTGAAGATGAGTCCTGTTACTGGATACTCGCCAACAACATCGGCTGCGAAGAAGGCGAGATTTATCCAGCCCTCACCAGTTCTGAAATCACTTCAAGCAGCATCGAAATGGTCTGCGGCGGAAAGCTAAGCGAGGGTAAGACTCGCTACTTCCTGAAGCCGTTTGACACCATCGAAAAGATTTCTCAGGGCTCGAAGTACATCGGCATTGCTATAGCGATGGACGACGGTCAGTTTCGTGTCAATCGTTTCGACCTCAGGGGCGCGACTGCTGCGATGAAGCGAGCGACCGAGCTGTTCCATAAAACTCCACGTCGTTCGTCAACGAAAGATAGAACCTTGTAGTGTCAGCCGCCCTACTCTGCCTGGTCGTTGCCATCAGCGATGGCGACACTCTTAAGGCCCGATGCGGTGTGCCGGGAGCCTACGAACAGATCACCATCCGAATCAGCGCGATAGACGCCCCTGAGAAGGCCCAGGACTTCGGGAACGTGTCTCGGCAGCACTTGGCGGCTTTGTGCTTCCAGCAGGCCGCCAGGATCGCACCCAAAGGCACCGACCGGTATAAGCGGACGATCGCCGATGTCGAGTGCCGGGGCAAGGATGCAGGCCAGGAGCAGATCCGGGCGGGCCAAGCCTGGTACTACGTGAAGTTCGGCAAGAGGTACGAGCATCTGGCCCAGGTTGAGCAGCAAGCCCGAGACGCAGGGCTCGGGGTGTGGTCTATGAAGGCTGTGCCACCTTGGGAGTGGCGGAGACAATGATGACTGACGAAGAGAAACTGATCAGTGACACTGCACTAGTTTGGGCAAGGGCGAACAAGAAGTCCTTTGCGCGAGCGCTCGCTGACCCCCAAAAATACCCTGGTGAGGCCCAGCCTGTTTCGGTATTCATGGCCGGCTCTCCTGGAGCCGGAAAGACCGAGGTGGCGAAGGCGCTTACGGCGTTGTTCCGAGAGCGCGTCTTGCACATCGACCCAGATGATTTCCGAAGCGCGCTTCCTGGCTACAACGGAAAGAACTCTTGGTTATTTCAGGCAGCTGTAAGCGTGCTTTTGGGCAAAGTCTTGGACTTGGCGTTCGAACAAAAACAGAGCTTTCTGCTGGATGGCACCTTGTCCAACATGAAAACTTCCACGGAAAACGTAGAACGAGCGGTAAAAAAGGGGCGAGAAGTACTTCTTTTGTATGTATATCAGGAACCTTTGCAGGCCTGGAGATTCGTACAAGCTAGAGAGGAAGCCGAAGGTCGGAACATTCCTCCTGCCAGATTTGTTGACCAGTTTTTCGGGGCTCGTGACGTGGTTAACGAACTCAAGGTAAAGTTCGGGCCGTCCGTTCAGGTTGATGTTATCTTCAAAGACATCGACGGAAAGAACCGACGGTTCGAAGCGAACATCTCCGACTTGAACCACGCTGCGCCGATCCCATACTCCCGTGAAGACGTAGAACGCATCGTTACCTCTATCTAGGACCATCATGCTCAAACTCTTCCACAGCCGCCGCACATTGGTCGAAGAGACGCCACTGTCTCACTTTGTGCAAAAAGCTACTGCCGCTGAGAAGCGCAAGATATACAACCAAGTGATCCAGCAAGCATCGGAAGAGCAGCGCGCGCTCATCGAGATCGTGCAGCGCAAGCACAGCAGGAACCAAGCAGCGGCATAGGCCTCCTCTGATCCTGCCGAGCCCGCCTAAGCGCGGGCTTTTTTACGCCCGCTCGATCTTGCGCCAAGCCTCTCTGGCGGCCAGGTCCTTGATCGACGTCTCGCCTCTCATTCTCGGGCTGCACAGGGCGCAACTGCAAGGCGTAGGCGTGTCCACAGCCTGAGCCAGCGCCACGGGCTCCAGGCGCAGATCCCTGCCCCACAGAAAGCGGCGCTTCGTCTTGAGGCGTTCGCGGTGATGAAGTCGGTCTGATCGCATAGGTCGATTCTCTGTCGGTTTGCAGCCCTCCCTTGCACACGTCCTCACAAGTCCATCTTTGCAACGCTGGTGGACATCCTGGGACACTACCGCACGTCGACAAACTGTATGTATGTACAGTATTTCTGTATGATTCCAGACCATGGACTCCCTGCCCGCCGACATCTGGATTGCCGCTTGCGCCCATGTGCTTCAACAGCAGTGGCGCACGGTAGACCCTGGGCAACTTGAGGAGCTTGCGGGAGACTTGTGGCGCGACGAACGCCTGCGCTCCATGACGCCGAGCGATGCGGCCCGGGCTTGGCTTGAGCCAGTCGCCAGCGCCCTGCCTCAACCCTGACGCGCGCAGCCATGCGAGTGACGATGACCATGCTGCGTCGAGCTGGCCGAGCGCTGGGCGCCTCAAGCCAGAAGCCTATGACTGGTGACGTGCACACCAAGAAGTTCAAGGCTGGCGACGCCTGGGTGAAGGTGTTGGCGTTTCAGCAGACCAACTGTGCACCCGGGATGGTTGAGCTATACGACCCAAAGGTGAAGGAATGCACCCAGGGAGAGGCCACGATGGTGCTTGCCGGCGTCGAAAGAGATGAAGACGCCTGGGTTGTGCAGGAATGGAGGATCGAGGTGTCTCCCCATCCTGCTGAAACGCCTGTCGGCAAGGGTTGGCTAAAGCCTGAGCGTCGGCACTCTTCAATGGATCGGGTTGGGTGATCGCCCATACACGGTTGAAACCTCCGTCGTCCTACAGCAATAGCTCGCCCAGGTGTTCACCATGGTTGTCCACCTTCAGGAGGCACCATGCAGAACTACCACATCAAGCCCCATGACGGGCATTGGGACTTAACGAAAGAAGGCGCTGAGCGGGCGTCCATTTCTAAGCCCACCAAGGCCGAGATCATTGCTGCGACCGAGGAGTTCATGGCCGAGCGGACCGGCTCCGTCAAGATCCATCTTGCCAATGGGCGAGTCGAGGAAGAACGCACATACCCCCGCTCTGCTGATCCTCATCGGTCCAAGGGGTAGCAAAGTGCGCACAAAGTCCAAGGTCGCCAGCAAGCCCGACCCCGACGCGGGGAAAGCACCGACTTCTACACGCTCGCTTTGGAAGGGGGCCATCAGCTTCGGCCTGGTGCATGTGCCCATCGCCCTGTTTTCGGCGACCGACGAGAGTGACCTCAACTTCAAGATGATCGACAAGCGCACCATGGACCCCGTGGGTTACAAGCGCATCAACAAGAAGTCGGGCAAGGAAGTCGCCAACACGGACATCGTCAAGGGCATCGAATGGGAAAACGGCCAGTTCGTCTTGCTGACTCCCGAAGAGATCGCGGCCGCCTATCCCAAGACCACCCAGACCATCGAAATCGAGTCGTTCATTCCGATCAACGAGATTCCTTTCGTGTACCTGGAGAAGCCTTACTACACTGCGCCGATCAACAAGGGGGCGAAGGTCTACGCACTGCTTCGTGAGGCGCTGGCAGACACTCGAATGGTTGGTGTCGCGAAAGTCGTCATTGCGAACAAGCAGCACTTGGCGCTGCTGATGCCTTGTGGTCCGGCGCTGGTTTTGAATCTTCTTCGCTGGGGCGGAGAGATTCGTTCTTGGCAGGCCCTGGAACTACCACCTCAAGGCATCAAGGAAGCGGGTATTCGCGAACCGGAGCTGAAAATGGCGAAGGCACTTATTGAGGACATGTTCGCCCACTGGACCCCGGATCAGTTTCGAGATACCTTTCACGAGCAAGTGATGAAGCTCGTGGAGGACAAGGCGAACGCGGGGCACGTCGAACAGGTGGAAAAAATCGCGAGCGACGCCGCCAAGACCAGCAGCAATGTCGTGGACCTCACTGAACTTCTCCTGCGGAGCATGAAGTCGAAAGCGGCAGCGTCCGGTGCGGCCAAAAAGACAACAACTCCAAAAGCTGCACCGACGAAATCACGCAAGGCTGCGTGACTGTGTCGATCGTGAAGGATCTGCAATGTGCTACTCGGCTCAGATCTGGGCGGACTACCGCCGATACAAGCGTGCCTATGGCTCTGAGATCGACATCGCGACATTCGCCGAGCTTTTCTGGTCCCGCTTGAGCGATCCCGCGATCAGCATCCCCAAGGGTGTCGAGGCCTCGTTCGACCACCCCACCAATCCCGATGAACAGCGCATCAAGGGTCTGATCGACCAGCACCGCGCTGCACAGGCGATGGTGATCGAGCAGGACCTTTTCAAGCAGAAGGGCCGCCTGGCCGAGGCGGAGCGCAAGCTGGCCAGCAAGGTGACAAAGGCGGCATCCGAGAGCAAGCGCATTGCGACGGACAAGATCGCCAGGGGCCACAATCGCCTGAAGGATCTCAACCGCTTCGAGCTGCAGCCACGCGACTCGCGGATCTTTCCCGGCCACTATGCCCCGGTGATGATCATGGAAGACGGACGCAAGATGATCCGGCTCATGCGCTACCAATGCCGGCCTGCTGGTAAGCCAGCCTTCTACGATGAGAAGTACCCGGGCACGTACAACGCCCGCAAGACAAGCCTTTCGGGCTTCTGGCGCGGCCAGTTCGGGTACACGCATGGGCTAATGATGGTGGACGTGTTCTACGAGAACGTGGACAGGCCTAGCGGCAACGTCGTGCTGGAGTTCCACCCCGAGCCGGCCCAACCCATGCTGGTAGCTTGCCTGTGGTCCAAGTGGACAGCGCCTGGCCAACCCGACCTGTTGTCGTTCGCAGCGATCACCGATGACCCGCCGCCCGAGGTGGAGGCGGCTGGGCACGACCGCTGCATCGTGTCGATCAAGTCAGAGAATGTTGATCGCTGGCTGCAGCCCAACCCCGAGCGACTCGACGAGCAGATGGCGATCCTTGAGGACCCGGTGAGGCCGTACTACGAACACCGGCTTGCTGCATAGGCGTGACCACTGCCTGAAAAATCACCCGGTAGGCTATTCCCACGAAAGCGCGAAATCCTGTCCAAGGAACAATCCGAGCGTGTCTTCATCGATGTTGCCGCAGATGTTGCACATCGTCCTACTCCGCAGCCGCCGCCTTCTTGCGCCGAGCGTCCAAGAGCGCTTGAATGTCGGCCTCGTGGCCCTGGCTGGCAGTCATGCGTTTGACAATCGCCGTGTTGACGAGGTCTAGTTGACGAAGGGCACCGGAGCGGCCGACCTTCTTGCCCTCTAAGGTGTGCACCAAATACTTGCCATCGTTGAGATCAAGCATGCCAGCCATGGCGGCGCCTGGGTTTCGCTGCATGGCAAGTTGATCCTGTGTGCTGATTTGCTGCACCAGAAACTGCCCGTAGTCACGATGCATCTGCGTTTCCGCGAGCGCCGCATTGACGAGGCTGGAAAGAGCCGCAAGCTCCGCAGTGTCGGCTGCGCTCTGCGCCTGCTTGTTCAATGCAGTCTTCGCATCTGCCAGCTCGGTGCGCTGGATACTCACGGACCGGGCCAGAAGAAGCAGCGCCGCCGTGGCTACAGCCGGATTGAGCACCCCACCGAAATAGTCACCGAACTGCCCCCACTTTTCGACGTCGGGCACGACGGACTTGCCCGCGAAGTGCAACCCATAAAAAATGATGACTAGCGCCACGAGCAGCAGAACGCAGCTGATGATTGCTTTTTCGCTTGGAGGCGGTTCTTTGGACTTTTCGCTCACCACATCGCCCTTTGATTGACTGGATACGCAGCTCATGTTTGCCCACGAAGTTGGTAGAGATTTACGTCTGGCCCCCACATCGGACGGTCAACGAGGAAAGGCTGCCCAATGCGGAAGATTGTTGGATCTGGTGAAAGCCCGCCTTCCGGGCCTTCCTTGCGATAGAAAAATAGCAGGAGTACAAACAGCCCTGCAACCGCATTCAAAGCGTGCTTCAACGAGGCTTCTGGAAAATGAGTGTGCCGGTGGTGCTTCACGTTGTTGTTCGCCTCCCACCACAGAGGCTTGGAGTGCGCTCCCCAGCGCTCCCACGGCTTGAAGGTGAGCCCGAATTTTGGAATCATGACCTCGGCCGTTGTCAGTTGGGGATGCGCCGCCAAAATCACTGACTTGTAGCGGGCTATGCCATCTGCTTTCGCATCTGGGTCAATCTGCTGACATAGTTGCTTAGCAACTACATCTACTTCGGAGGCTGCAGCCATCAGCAGCCGAGCGAGTTCCAGAGAGTAAGAACTGAAATTGGCCTCTGTGGGCTCCAGGTATCGAGCTAAGCGAAGGACATCTTCTTCTAGAGCGAGGAAGAAGTTCCAGTGCTTCGGAGTGGGGGCTTCAAGTATGCCCATACGACCTCAGAACCTTGACGCCCAGTTGCCCAGGTACGCAAGATAAGCTCCCAAGAGAACTCCGACGCCAGTCAAAACAAGTTGACCTGTGGTGGTCGGGATCGGGAACGGTAGCGCGGCAACAATCTTGTCCACATCGATCAGAACACCAGCCCTCTCCTCTAGTCGCTCCATCCTTCGGCTCACGCGCAAGCCCAACAATAAGAGCGACAAGCAAGCGCCTGAAATGAACACCCCGATCTTTATCCAGCACTTGGGGCACGCCAACAAGATGTTCAGAAATGCTTCCATCACCGTCCCCGAGAAGTAGTGAGATTTAGATCGGATCGATGTCACGATCGCTGAACCAGTCGCCACTTGTCGACGTTGGCTCGCCCCGATCGCCGTTGTAGTTGATGGTCAGTTCCTCATGGGCTTCGATGTCGCGCACAGCAACGAATGTTAGGAACTCTGACTTCTCGTCAGCAGCGAAGCGCATGTTCGCTGAGTTGGCATGGTTGTAGATGCTGCCCCAACCGAGCGCTAAGCAATCTACCTGCACGCCGCCAGTGAGATGGCCCCAACAAAACACTCGATCGGCAATGGACGCGGGAAGTTGATAGGTGGGATTGCGTAGAACAAGAACAGGGCAGACCTCCACTGTCTCGCCTTGTAGGATTTTGCGAGATGCAAACACCCCGAGGCCCTTTTTAGTTCCGGTCTCCTTCACATACCCAGCGGACGCCTGGACGTTCAAGGTGCCCGCCGCCACAGTTTTTGTTGAGGTTTGCTCAGCAGCCGCCATAGTTCTTCTTTCCGCTCTTGGTGATGGTGTACGTGCCGCCGCGTGGACCGACGAAGCAAGTCTTGCCACCAGGCGCTGTGTAGCTGGTGTTTGGAGTCGGCGCGAAGTTGTAGGAGTTGGCCGGCGACGACTGCGGCGAAGGGCGATAGGCCGGCTGCGGTGCTACTCCAACTGAGCCAGACTGGGCTCTCTGGTTTGCCGCACGTAAGCACTCAAGCCGCTTAGACGCAGGCTCCAGGGCATTACAGGCCTCAAGCAAAACAGCGGGCACTTGCGCTGTGGCAGCGCCTCCGATCAACGCAAGCACCATTGCCCCGTACCGGATCATGTGCTGTCCTCCTCGTAATTGTTCTGGCAGATGCGCGCACGACCCGGACTCCGAAAAATACACTCCGCTCGTGATCAAATCATTCTCACGCTCATGGCAATGCGCGGCAACGGTACTTTTTCCCATCTTCCGACCGGGGTGTGACGGAGTTCCGTTATTCGTTAGTCGATATGGCCATGAGGTTTCATACACGGAGCCAATGGAACATGAAGTTTGCAGAGATCGTCAGTCGCTCGGGGCGTATTCCTTGCGGGCCGATTGAAAGCCGAGCGTGCCCCGATCAGTACGTGGGCTATCTGTCCGCATTCGGCCGGATGCACCAAGCATCTGAATGGCACAGCGTACAAAGAGAGCCAGCACTGAGTAGGCCCGAAGGCCCCGCTCTAATCGTAGTTCTCGAATCGCCCCACATAGAAGAGTTTGAGGGAGACCTCGGGCCCGCAAAGAATCCGTCAGGAACCGGGTTCGCCTTGGCTTGCTGGCTGCGCACCGTTGTCGGACATGAGGCTGATGACAAAGACTATTCAGTCATTCTCGTCAACGCTGTGCAGTACCAATGCTCGCTTGGTTGTGCTCCGAAAGCGCACCGTGACGAAATCTTTATGGCGGTGTGGCAGGACTATGGCGAGATTGACTTCAAAGAGCGGCTGACGGCTATCCATCGAAAAGGCGACATAGTGCTGTGCTGCTGCACGGCCGGAAAAACCAAGCCACCTTTGAGAGAGCTTGTTCTCGACGCGATCAATGACGCGTTGAACGAAGCCAAAGTCCTGCGGCGCCGTCATCCAGCCTCTTGGGCGCGCAACCGAAACTACCGCGAAGCAGCTGACTGGGAACGCTCTAAGAAGCGGCTACCGAAAAAACCAATCTGCACATGAAGACCTGCGCACTTTGTTTGCGGAACCGCACGCTTCGGAACAGTCACATCTACCCTGAGTGGATATACAAACCTCTCTATGACGAAAAGCGGCGGCTAGAAATCTTGTCCGTCATTCCAGATGGGCGGAATGAACTAAAGCAGAAGGGAATGCGTGAGCGCCTCCTATGCGATGACTGCGAGCAGAAGCTTTCCGTCTGGGAGGGGTACGCCCACTCAGTTTTTGTCCAGCCGCAAAAGCCTTTGGAAATGTCTCAACAGGGCACACTGCTACAAGTGAGCCGCCTTGACTACAGCAAGCTGAAACTCTTCGAGTTGTCAATTCTGTGGCGCGCGGGGGTGAGCACGCTGCCGTTCTTTGAAAAATGCCAGTTAGGGCCACACGCAGAGGTCTTACGTCGTCACCTCGATGCGTCCGATCCCGGACACCCTGATCGCTATGGAGCGCTGATGTTCGGCCTAAAGGTTGGCGAGCGTCCCGAAGTTCTCCAAGTGATCACTGAGCCTCGTCCTGTACGAAGCTATGGAATCAAGGCTTACAACCTCACATTTGGAGGTTTCCTTTGGGTGTTCCATGTGTCTCGTAGCGACCCTCCACTGATTCTTCGACAAGGATTTCTCCTCGCTGATGGATCTCGGCTAGTGAGCATTCGCAATGCGCTTGAGATGCAAAATCTTCAGGCATTTGCGCAGAAACTCGAACGGCTGGGCCGTGCGCCCCAGCCGCGATGACACTGTGGCCTCACGTTGACCTTTCAACATCGTGGCAGTAGTCGTCCATATGTCTAGCTTGATCGCGAAGGACCCTTGCCAATCCGCGCATCAGAGGTCTAGCCCCTCCCTTCCAGCCGTTGCGGCTAACTCTGGCCTTGCCGTCCGCGCTCTTCGGCCCCGTAGACTGCTCCCACGGTTTCCATCGTTTGATGGCCTCTCGCTGCCGCTCGCGCTGCTCCTGTGTCCAGATCCGTCCCGCCATACAGCGTCTCTCCTAAAAGTTTGGTTGGCTCGTTTTCGATTTCTCCGCACGCCTGCGCGGGCGCTTGTGCGCGCTTGGTCTCGAAACCCGTCGCCGTGCCGTTATTGACCTGCTGCGGGCCGTTGGAGATATTGGCTTGCCTCGCAAACACTACGGGCGGGTTCTTAATGTTGGCGAGCGTCTCCAGCGTGTTGCGGCATTGGCTCTGTGCCTTCAGCGCAAGACGCATGTAACGCTCGGTGGGCTCCATATACGATCCCATATTGGCCGCTGCACGCCGGGCCAGCTCAGCGAACATTGCGTTTAGGGCGACGGCCTGGCTGTAGAGCATGGTCTCTGCGCCCCTCAAGTTGCCCCCCTCCACATCGACCAGGGTAGAGCGCAAAGCCTTCACCGCTTGAGTAATGCCAATCTCGCCGTTGATGTTGGTGCCGTAGCTCTGGGTGAGAACAAGATTTGAGACAAGCCCCTCGACGGCCAGCTCTGCCTCAATCTTCTCCCTGTCGAAGGGCTTTCCCTCAATTTCGAGCACTCGGGCCTTGTTGATGGGTGGCGCGACTGGCGGGGGCACTGGAGACTTGGCGACCTTGGCTTTGCCAGACTTCTTGCTCGGAGCAGTCATTTGATTTCCTTTGATTGTTTTTCTATGGGAGTCACATCGATGGAGGGAAGGTGTCCAAGCTTCGCCAGCAAATAGCCCGCCTCGCGCGTCAGATCGACGCAGGAGGCGCCAAACCACCGCGCCCATGGGTCACCCAGCCATCGCAAGCTTGAGGCTCTCCAACGAATCGTGGCCAGTGTTTCGTCGGCTTTGGGCTGAAGATCCCACCCGTTCACGCTGCCGACCTGGCGGTAGTCAACGGTCAGTTCTTCTCCGGGGGCGATTTCATGGCGACTCACCATCACGAGACCGTCGGGCATTGGCTCAAATCGACAGTTGGGTAGAGGCGAGTGATTGGTCAGTCGACCCGCCACGGTCCGGCGACTACCCAAGCGAGCGGGGGCTACTTGCTGACCCGCCGGAATGGCTTCTTTGGTGAATAGACCGTGCCCATGGATCTCGGACGGGCCCAAGACATAGCGGTCGTACCCTGGGGGCATCTCAGCATGGTCGCTCATGTCCGCAACCACCGCCGTCACCCAGGCTGCGGTCAGACCGTACTCAGCCAAGAATCTCGCGTAGTCATCTCGCACGAACTCTAGGAACTGAGCCCTGGGTAGCAGTTGGTCAATTTCGGTTTGAAGTCGCATGGCGCACCTCATATCAGGGCGGCTTGTAGCGCGCCGCTCGCGGTCGCCACCGAAGATCCCGGCTCTTGAGCACGACCATCAATGGGTGTCTTCCGCGATTGCTGGGTTCCGGTTGAGGTGGCTGGCCGATCGGCACCGTGCGCCAGGCAGCGCGCGACCGCCGCCTTCGCATCGTTGCAGACCTCCTCAGCAATGTCGGCAAGCGCGGAAGATTGCGCGACCTCAATGTTCACGTCTTCATTGCCACGCATCGAGACGCCCATGATGTTTTCGTGCAGTTGGGCGGACCTGGCTTCGATCAAAACCAGCCATGGGACCAGCCGTTCCAGCTCCTGGCGCAACGAGGTTGAGAGCGCCCGTTCAGCCCGCAGAAGATCCGCATCAGATGCGGACAGTTCTCGGACGAGGCCGAGCCGCTCAGCCATCAGTCGAAGTTGCGAGGGGTGTACGTCCACGATGGCCCCTTCGGAGAAGCTCTTGTCCTCCAGCCGCAAGTTGCCGTTGTCCAGCCGTTGGATTTTCAGGTTGGGTATGTCTTCGGTCCAGTTCATGTTGGTCTTTCAATGGGTGACTGTTGCTACAGCAGATGGCTTATCTAGATGGTCACCGTGAGACGGTGTAGGGAGAGTGGCAAAAGTGGCCCTGATAGCACCGTGAGACGGTGTAGGCGGGCGCTTATCTACACCGTGAGACGGTGCAATAGGAGGCCTCTCTACACCGCGAGACGGTGTAAGGGATGCGTTTTTCAGGGGCACGAGATCGCGGTAAGCGCCACGCATAAATAGCTCCTGCGCACCGATGTCATAGCCAGGGTGACGGTCGAGCGTCTGCCAGGTCACCGCAAACCACGACGCCTTGTTAGGGCGGCACCCCTGGACGGTCTGGTGGACAAAGCCGGCATCGAGTAGCTCACGCAGTGCACGGGTTATGACGTCATTGCTCTTCCATCCGCGCTTCGCGAGGTAGGCAGCTGAGGCCAGGAGACGCCCGTTGTTGTCGCGGACGAACTGCCGGGCGATCTCCATGAGCAGAGAGCGCGCGGGGTGGCTCAGAGCGGCGTATGCCGGACTGTCTAGGACAGTCCATGGCAGGGCTACGAACCCGCCAGCATCGCGCCCCGAGCTACCCTTTTGGCCCGGGTTACGCTTGTTCACAGCGATGCAGCGCTCTGGGGCTCAGCCTCAAGAACATAGCGAGCGGCGCCGCGATGTTCAAACCCATCTCGGTCGTACAGGGTCACCCTCTCAGTACGAATCGCATAGCCATATCTGTCTCGCAACTCCTTGATGCGTGCAGGAGCTTGGTAGCAACCGATGCGGCGAAGGTCGTAGGAGGTTTTTGGACCGCTTCGCAGTGCTTGGACGATCCGGTCTCGCTGGGCTTCCCCTGAGGTGCTGCGAGCCATAAAATCGATCCGCGCTTCCTTCGAAGCCCCGTTTGCATCTTGGTCGGTGTGCGGGGCTTCGTTCATTTTGCGGCCCTCCCGTCGCGGTATCGGGTCCACAGGTAAAGGATCGCGGCCATCATTTGGACACCCCTTCTCCTTGAGCGTCGCGCCAGGCGATCAGTTCTGCGCCGTCAAGAACCGTGCATCGAGGGCTCAAGCGTTTCGGCTTTGGGAAGTCCTCTCGTTCCTTGATCCAGCGCCACAGCGTGGCTGGTCCGATGCCGAGCAGTTCCGCGGCTTGCTTTGGTCGATATGACCGGGCTTGGATTTGACTCATCCGAGGCTCCATAAAAACCGAGCCTGGACTTCATGCGTCTGAGACTACGGTTCGTCCCGCGTTGTCGATTGACTGCGGTATGGAGCCCCATCATTGGTACATTTTGCGGACGGAAAAACACCGGAGGATCTTCGGAGAAACACCGTAGAACTACCGGAGAATTGGCCCTATAGCGTGTGCTTTTTGGACGGCAAACTACTCAGATTTCGCATAGCCTGCCCCAGATCTGAGGGGGCAGATTCGACGTCAGTTAGCTTGCCCTTGGCTTTCGCCCACTTGAGGGCTTCTTCTTCAATCCAGCCGCGCGACGCGGCTTTAGCTGCCGCCAGTCCATTCTTGCTCGCGTCGTGCAGATCGCCACGAATCGTTCGCCAGTGGTGCTCGTGAGCACGTATCAACACCTCTTTAGGGCTGCTGAATTTCGGGCTTGATGAGGGCGGGTTTGCATTCCCCGCCCTTTCCACGGTCTCTTTTGCCGACTCAGCCGAAACCGACCCCAATTCTTGCCTTGGCGTCACTGCATCCTGCGCGTCAGCAGTTTTGAAGAATTGAGCGCGCGCATCTTCCGTGGTTGCCAGCGACGGGATGGTAGGTGCCAGGGCTTTCATAGGTTCAGGCAATGTCCAGCCACAGTGAACTGCAAACGCGGCTACCTCCGACAGCGAAACTTCTGCATGAGGGCTCTGCAAAACACCTGAGTAGAGTGCCAGAGGGCGTATCGGCCCGTTCGTACTCATGTTGGCCTGGGCAATATGTAGGCGGTCGGCGAACTCTGGAGGTAGTCCACGCGGCACACCCCTACGTGATTGCAGCCAATGTCGCATGCCAAGAACTTCCTCGTCCGGCTCCACGTCCAGGGTGAGGCACACGGTCTCCCACAACTGCGCCTTTGGAATGAACTTCCACTTGTTCCAGTTCGCTGATGACGGTCTGCGCGAGGGCGAATAGCCATTGCCACGCAGGGGCGTGATGGGCGCTGGGGCTTTCGGCACTTGCACAGGACGCGGAAACTTGTCAGGCAGCATGTACCCGTTCGCCATCGCCCACTTTCCAACTTCAAGCAGTCGCACGCCATTCAGCGCCGCATCGCCTATGTTCAGAGTGCACGGCGTGAACGCTGAACCGTCAGACATGCTGGCCAGAAGTAGGCGCAGGGTCTTCCGATATTCAGGGCTTGCATCATCAGGGTCCGGCGGCTGGCTGGCTGGCTCTGAGCCATGCAGCAAAGCGATTGCCTCAAAGACCTTGACCTCCGGCAGCTTCTTCCAAAATGCCCAGTCAACCGTCGCATGCAGCGGAACGCTACCACTGCCACCTCCTACCCCTGGTGGTGGGCGCATTGCGTCCAGCTCTTTCTTTTTCTCGTTCTCATTCACCGTCGCACCCCTTCATGATGCGGCCTTCAACGGGTGCCCCAGCAGGCGGGTGAAGGTTTCCCGCTCTTCGGTTCGCGGGCCTAGCTGGGGCGAATCAGTCTAGCGTTTTGAACGACAGCTAGTTTGTGACGCGCGACGAATGCGCTCCACGACTAAGCCTGCTTCGACCTCAGACATCACTTCGAGAAAGATCTGTGTGGCCTTTGGGTCATTGCAGGCATCCGAAGCTTCCCAAAGTCGCTCCCAACGATCTTCCGTGGACATTGCGCAGATCCGGGGCAGATCGGACCCAAAGAGTGAGCGCGGCCGTAGGCCAAGAATGCTGCATGCGAAAAGGCGATCTCGGTCTACGGGCTCGATCGGGCTGGGCTTAGCCATGTTGGACAGCTCCCTTTGCTTGCAGCAGTAGCCTTCTTTTGAACTGCTGAAAAGCCGAATCAGAGTAGGCCCTGGCAGCCATGCTGACGGTCCGATGCCGCTCTTTTTTCCCCTCCGGACTTAAGGCTCGGATCTCCCGCCGAACTTTCTCGCGGTGGCGATAGAGTTCGTCCTCTTCAAGGGAGAAGTGATCGTGGTCAATGGTTATGCACCACCAATCGGAGTCGCGCAGCTTGACACCGACTTTTCCTTTGCCGCGTGTTCCCGGCACCCACTTGCGTTGCGCCGACAGAGTCGCGCAGTCGTTCAATCTCAACTGCAGGTAGTTTCCCGGTGGCATTGATTCTGTGCGCGGAACAAAGCCTTCGTCCTGCAGCTGCTGCCATGTTCCGTGGATATGGGTGAGCCCTAGCCGCACGAAGTGAACATGGATGTCACTGGTGCGAGCGCGAATGTCCGCGTCACTGACTTTAGACACGCTGAACCCCGCTGATTTTCACGCTGTTGTCTCGCGCTGCCACGAGCTGTTCAAGAGTAAGACCGGGAAAGCGCTTGCGCTCCAGCCATACCTCACGCAAATAGGCGTCCGTGCAATCGATGCCGATCCTGATGTACGTAGGCCCATCTTCGGCCTGTGTCGTGAGGATCTCACTGCGGCCCGCGTCTGTAGATCCGTTTCCCGCATTGGGAACAACGAATACCCTTGTGTCACTGAAGGCGCAATGCTGAGTTTCTGTGGCCATGGAAAAATCCTTTCTTCGCTGTGAATCAACCTTGTCCGTTGTTGTTGAAATCGACATACTTTTTCAGCTCCTCACTGGAGACGGCGTCATCACTGAGGCCAGACAGCAGAAGGCTAGAGATGCGCAGAAGTCGACCTGCAATAGCGCGGACGGCATAGTGCGCCTGATCATCGGCATCAGTTGACACTAAGGCAGGAAGCATGCGCACGATCTTGTCCATCTCATATACGCCGCTCAGGCAAATCTTTGCTCTCTCGTCGTTCCAGGGGTGCTTGACAGCTTCAGTAGCCATTTCGATCTCCAGTAGTGGTTTGTTCTGGGCGGCTTGTGAGCGGGATTGGCTGGCTGCCCGTAACATTGCCCCGCATGAAATCGGCGCGGGGCTTACCGATCAGCGCGCTTCGCTCCCCAGACTCTGCGTGACGAACTCAAGCGCCGTCCGATCTCTCTTCGCCAGGTTGCACGGCGCGCACGCCGCGACAAGATTCAACGGATCATCGCCACCACCGAGCGCGCGTGGCTGTTGATGTTCAACGTGCCATTTCCCCGAGAGATCCAAAGGCACGCCGCAGTAGTGGCATTTGCCAGCCGACTGTTCGTAGATGATCCGCCGCCTGCGCGAAACAGGCTGTGAAGGCGCAGGAATCATGGTCAAGAAGGGTTCGTCTGGCCATAACTCACCCTGCACCGCGCTGCCAGGCTGCATGTGATGGTGGTCGTTTGCTGCAGTCAGGCGAACGCGAGCATCGGCAAGGGCTTGCGCCTTGTCTTCCGAAATGCTCAAGACAATGCCTGCCTTCGGTTGAACAACCATGTACCGTGTGGAGTACAGGCCACGAGACACGCAGGGCACGCTTGCAAGTGAATACGAGCCTTCCTCACCGAAGACGCCCCCATAGATTGGACGCTGGAGCAGACGTTCGCCAGACATGCTGCGCGCTCGTTATGAGAGCTTCTTCAACTGGTCTTGAGGCACTCGCATGTCAGTGCCTCCTGGCGAACATCAGCAGACACTCCGGCTCAAGATGGTGTTTCACCGCCAGCCCACGCAGACGTTCGGCTGAAGCCCGCTCGCCCACGACGATGAGCGTTGGCCCACCGTCTTCCGGCATAAACGTGCCGCATACGTCGGAGTTGCTGACGTGTTGAAGAATGCGGTCTGGGACCTGACCAGCAATGCGAACCTGGCCGATGCCTACGGCTTGGAGGAATCGTGAAAAGCTCATGCTGCCTCCTGCGAAGCGGGAAGAAGCTTGCGCGCAGGCTGCGTCAGCCGCGCATCGAGACCGTCATGAGCACGCATCCGCAGGGTGAGCGGCGCGAATTGGGTAACATTGACCTCAGCCATTTAAACCTCCTGAACAGGTTGACTTGGTTAGGGTCGCATCGGTGTTCCACCACCTTTGCGACCCGACTTGCCCTGCAAAAACCGCCGCAGGGCTTAGCGGATCGAAATCACTTTTCCCTTCGCCTGGGGTGTGGTCGTGCAGTACGCCGCCCACATGTCCATCAGTTTGCGGCGCTTCTCAAAGGCGTCGCTCCGCAGATACGCAGCTTCGGTTTTGTCCCCGACGGCGTGAGCCATCGCCCGCTCGGTGATCTCGCGCGAGAAGTTGGTGTGTTCAATGGTCCAGTCCCTGAAGGTTGAACGAAACCCATGCGGCACGCCGTTGGCTTTCATGTCCTTCATGAGCTTGCTCATCGCCATGTCTGAGAGAGGCACGAGCTTTCGCGGTGAGGGAAAGATCAGATCTGTGCCAGCAGTCTCACCGACACGCTTCAACAGGCTGATGGCGGCGGGCGAGAGGGGAACCCGATGAGCGACGCCCGCCTTCATGCGCTGCTTTGAGTCCTCACCGTCTTCGCCAGGGATGAGCCAGGTTTTCGACTTCATGTCGATCTCGTTCCATGACGCATGCCGCACGTTGTGAGATCGTACGTTGGTCAGGATAAGGAGTTCTAGCGCCCTAGCCGCCATGCCCTCTTGGCTTCTCAGCGCTTCATAGAAGGATGGAAGCTCTTTCACGGGCACGGCACGGAAATGCGTGGTCTTCGCAATCTTGTGCCGCGCAGGGAGCAAGGTGGCCAAGTTGCCTTTCCATCTCGCAGGGTTCACCCCGTCTCGAAGGCCCTTAGTGGCGGCGGAATCGAGAACCGTCTCAATGCGTCCGCGTAGGCGGTTGGCGGTCTCGGTCTTTGTGTGCCAGATCGGCTCCAGGATCTGCATGACATGCTCTAGACGGACGTCACGAACCCACATGTCCCCAATGACGGG
This sequence comes from Hydrogenophaga sp. UC242_50, assembly GCF_042697355.1. NCBI lineage: Bacteria > Pseudomonadati > Pseudomonadota > Betaproteobacteria > Burkholderiales > Comamonadaceae > Hydrogenophaga > Hydrogenophaga sp. UC242_50. The sequence goes on along the minus strand of NZ_CP170553.1, from coordinate 2,160,486 downwards.
ATAGGCGTACATCTCAAGCGTTCGCTCCCACTGGCCCTCGTGCTTCTCGTTCTTCCACGACTTGCGGTGAGCCGCAATATGCTGCTGAGCACAGGCCCGGAAGGTCACATCCTTTGCACGGCTCGCAGCCAGATCCCGGCGCGCCGCCTTTTTCTCATCGATGGGATCAACGCCACCGCCGATCTTTTCGCGCGCCAGGCGAGCCAGATCACGAGCCCTAGCCAAGGTCACGTCAGGAAACCCGCCCAATCCCATCTTGCGGCGCTTGGCTCCGACCATGACGCGCAGCACCCAGCTCTTGCTACCTGACGGGGTGATCTGCAGGCCTAGTCCCGCCACCCCGCCGACAAAGTGCAAGCCTGGCTCAGAAAGTCGTTTGACTTCCAGCGCGCCAAGTTCGTCGGCCTTCTTAGGCATCCACCGCTCCATGCACCATAAAACGTACCATAAAAAACGAGATTCGATGATACGTCGAAATACAACGCGGGTGCAATGAGATTCTTTCTCCCTAGGTAGAAGCGTGATTTATGAGACGACTTGAGATTTCTCAGTATCTGAATATGGAGGACACAGTCTCCGCCAGAACCAGAAACAGCAACGGGCCCATGGGGCCCGTTGCTGTTTCTGGTGCGGACAACGCGGTTCGCATCGGCATCACTCCTATTGCATGGTGAAAAACAACCCTGACAAGGTGCTCCGGCAGGTCAGTTTGGGGCAGCCGGATCACCTCGCCATGCGGGCTGCCTTCACTGGCCCAGGCTGACGCTGGTGCCGGCGACGGCGCGCAGACCGGCCTGACGCACTTGCTCGGCCTGTTGCGCGGTGGCGATCACGGGGTACGCGGCGTCATTCTCATTCACCAGGCCCAGGCGCTGGGCTTCTTTCAGCTCGGCCACCACTTGGGCGCGGGTCTTCTCGAAACCGGCGGGCACCTCGAACTTCACGATGTCGGTGTCGGCCAGGCGGCCGGCGTCGCGGGCGGCGATGGCTTGGGCACGGACTTCGTTGCGGCTCAGGCTGGAGCCCGTGGCAACTTCGAATTTCACGATGTCGGTGTCGGGCAGCTGGCCGGCGTCGCGGGCGGCGATGGCCTGGGCTTGCACTTCAGCGCGGGTCAGCGGCGCGCTCTGGGCCATGGCGGCACCGGCAACAGCCGTCAGCATGAGGGGGATGAGGACACGGGTCGAGAGTTTCATGATGCTTCCTTGAACGGTAGGTTGAATGGATGGATGGAGGTTTGGATGGAGGTTTGTGCCGCCTTGGTTTCGGCACAGGAGAGACTGTAAAAACCGGGTCTGTCATTTTCAGAACGCGAGAATTACGGATTCGTAATGCAGCAAAACGGGCAATTCCGTGACAATTCGGTGTCGTGCAAGGCCTTTTGCCGCCTTGTTGTCCCTCCATCCGGTCACTAAGCCCCACTCCCATGCGCGTGCTGGTCATTGAAGACGAATCCAAGCTGGCGGACTACGTCAAGCGGGGTCTCTCCGAGGCCGGTTACACCGTGGACGTCGCCCGCGACGGCATCGAGGGCCGCTACCTCGCGCTCGAAGGCGACTACCAGTTGCTGGTGCTGGACATCATGCTGCCCGGCATCGATGGCTTCGGCGTGCTCGCGGCGCTGCGCGAGAAGCGCAACACGCCGGTGTTGATGCTCACCGCGCGCGACCGCGTGGAAGACCGGGTGCAAGGCCTGCAGGCCGGCGCGGACGACTACCTCGTCAAGCCCTTCGCCTTTTCCGAACTGCTGGCCCGCGTGGCCGCGCTGCTGCGCCGGGGCCCCGCCGCCGTCGCCGAGGCGGCCAACACCCGCATGGCGGTGTGCGACCTGGAGATGGACCTGATCAGCCGCAAGGCCTGGCGCGCCGGCCAGCGGCTGGACCTCACGGCCAAGGAGTTTTCGCTGCTGGCGCTGCTGGCGCGCCGCAAGGGGCAGATCCTCTCGCGCACCACCATCGCCGAGCAGGTGTGGGACATGAATTTCGACTCCGACACCAACGTGGTGGAAGTGGCGGTGCGCCGCCTGCGCTCCAAGATGGACGATCCCTTCAAACCCAAGCTGCTGCACAACGTGCGCGGCATGGGCTACGTGCTGGAGGAACGCACATGAACACCTCGACGACCGTGCTGGACGCGGCCCCGGTCCTGGGCGGCGACAAGCCCGCCGAGGCGCCCTGCACCTATTCCATCGGCCGGCGCCTCTCGCTGCTGCTGGCCGTGCAGACGGTGATCGGGCTGGGCGTGCTGCTGGCCTTCATCTATGGCGCCACCTCCATGCTCTTCATCGCCAAGCACGAGGAAGAGCTGCGCAGCTACAGCACCGTGCTGGTGGACGTGTCGCGCGAGGCCTACGCCCAGGGTGGCGAGGCCGAAGTCAAGGCCAAGATGGCCTGGCTGGCCGAACGCCGCCCGGGCACCTTCGTGCAGATGAACCGCGCCGACGGCAGCGAGTTCTACCGCGACGCGGCACCCACCTTCGACGTGAACCAATCCACCGCCCGCGGCATGGATTTCGCGGTGCCGACGGCGGCTGGCGGCCTGCTGCAGGGCAAGGTGGTGCTGGATTGTTCGCAGGACGCCAAGACCGCCCGCCGCATGGCCCTGTTGCTGGTCGGCGCCGTGCTGGCCGGTGGGGCTCTGGTGGGCTGGGGCACCTTCTGGCGCGTGCGCTGCAGCCTGCGCCCTCTGCTGGACCTGGCTGCCCAGACCAAGGCCATCGACGCGCGGCGCCTGGGCCAGCGAATCTCGCTGGCCGAACCGGCCGAAGAACTGCAACCGGTGATCGACCAGTTCAACGGCCTGATGCACCGCGTCGAGCGCACCTATGTGCAGCTCGAGGGCTTCAACGCCGACGTGGCGCACGAGCTGCGCACCCCGTTGGCCAACCTGATCGGCCAGACTGAGGTGGCGCTCAGCCGCGAGCGCAGCGTGGCCGAGCTGGAGGAAACGCTGCACTCCAACCTGGAAGAGCTGCAGCGCATGGCGGCCATCGTCAACGACATGCTGTTCCTGGCCCAGGCCGACCGGGGCGTGAAGGCACGGCGCAGCGCGCCGGTGAGCCTGGCCGAGCTGGTGCAACAGGTGGTGGAGTTCCACGAAGCCCCCATGGACGAGCGTGGGCTGCGCGTGACCATCGAGGGCGATGCCCACCTGTCGGTGGATGCGCCTTTGATCAAGCGCGCGATCTCCAACCTGCTGGGCAATGCGATCCGCTACGCCGACCAGGGCTCCGCGCTGTGCGTGCGCATCGCGCCCGAGTCGGAAAGTGGCGCGCGCCTGTGGGTGGAAAACACCGGGCCGTCGATCGAAGCCTCGCACCTGCCGCGCCTCTTCGACCGCTTCTTCCGCGCCGACGCCGCGCGCTGCGAGATGGAAAAACCGCACCATGGCCTGGGCCTGTCCATCGTGGCGGCCATCGCGCGCATGCACGACGGTTTCCCGGCGGCCGAATCCAGCGGCGGCACCACGCGCGTGGGCTTCAGCCTGCAGACCAACGCGGCCAGCGCCTGAGCGAACCCGGCGGGCTCAGTCCGCCAGGAACAGTTCCTGCAGGTCGCTCAGGAAATCGAAGCCGCGTTCGGTTGCGCCACACCCGGGTGGCGTCGCGCGCGATCAGCCCCTTCTGCTCTGCCTGCGCCAGGGCCGGCGCGATGCTGGAGAGCGGCAGGCCCGTGCGCTCCATGAACTGCAGCAGCGTGAAGCCGTCCTTGAGCCGCAAGGCGTTGAGCATGAACTCGAAGGGCAAGGCCTTGCGCGAGACTTCGTCGGCGCTCACCACGGCGTTGCCCGCCAGCGCGCGCTCCATGTACAGGCGCGGCTCGCGCACACGCACCGGCCGGGCCACACGGTGCGCGAAACTGAGCTTGCTGTGCGCGCCGGCACCGATGCCCAGGTAGTCCCCGAACTGCCAGTAGTTGAGGTTGTGCCAGCACTGGTGCCCCTCGCGCGCGTAGGCCGACACCTCGTAGCGTTGCATGCCCGCCTCGGCGGTGAGCTCGGTGATGCGGTCCAGCATGTCCCAGGCCTCGTCCTCCTGCGGCAGCGCGGGCGGGTACTTGGCGAAGTAGGTGTTGGGTTCGAGCGTGAGGTGGTAGATCGAGATGTGCGGCGGCGCGAACGACAGCGCGGTGCGCACGTCGGCCTCGCAATCGGCCAGCGTCTGCCCCGGCAGCGCGTACATGAGGTCGAGATTGAAGGTGTCGAAGGCCTGCGCGGCCTCTTCCACCGCGGCCAGGGCCTGATCGCGGTCGTGCACCCGGCCCAGCGCCTTGAGGTGGGCATCGTTGAAGCTCTGCACGCCGATCGACAGGCGCGTCACGCCCGCGTCGCGGAAGGCGCGGAAGCGGTCTTTCTCGAAGGTGCCGGGGTTGGCCTCCAGCGTGATCTCCGCATCGGCCTCCAGCCGCAACATCGCGCGCACGTCGCCCAACAGGCGGTCGATGGCGGCGGGCGAGAACAGGCTGGGTGTGCCGCCGCCGATGAACACGCTGTGCACCGTGCGGCCCCAGATCAGCGGCAGCGAGGCCGCGAGATCGGCGCGCAGGGCCTCGAGGTAGGCGGTTTCGGGCAGCGCCTTGCCGGGCGCGGCGGTGGCCGTCCATTCGTGCGAGTTGAAATCGCAGTAGGGACACTTCTTCAGGCACCAGGGCAGGTGGATGTAGAGCGACAGCGGGGGCAGGCTCTGCAGCTGCAGCGTGCCCGGGCGCATCCAGTGGCGCACGTCGTTCCAGGCCGGGTCGGCCTGGCCCGCGGCGGCCGGCTGGCCGCCGGGCCAGGACATCGGCACGCCGGTGGGTTCGCTCATGGTGTGTCCGAGGGCGCGGGCGAGAACCAGCGCTCACGCATCAGTTCGAGCATCTGCCGCGCCGCGCGGCCCCGGTGGCTGTTCGCGTTTTTCACCTCGGTGGGCAATTGCGCGAAGGTCTGGCCGAACTCGGGCAGGTACATCACGGGATCGAAACCGAAACCCTTGTCGCCGACCGGCTGCTGCGTGATCAGCCCGGGCGCGCGGCCGGTGGCCACGAGCGGCTCGGGGTCGTCGGCGCTGCGCAGCGCCACCAGCGTGCTGACGAGGGCCGCGCGGCGGTCGGTCACGTTCGCCATTTGCTCGAGCAGCGCGCGCACGTTGTTGCCGTCGCCCTTGGCGTAGCCGAATTGCGTGGCGTAGTACGCCGTGTCCACGCCGGGCAGGCCACCGAAGGCCTCGACGCACAGGCCCGCATCGTCGGCCAGCGCGGGCAAGCCGCTCTCGCGCGCGGCATGGCGCGCCTTGGCCAGCGCATTCTCGATGAAGGTGCGGTGCGGCTCGGGCGCTTCCGGGATGTTGAGGTCGGCCTGGCGCACCAGTTCCACGCCCAGCGGCGCGAACAACGCCTGCAGCTCGGCGAGCTTGCCGTTGTTGTTGGACGCCAGCACCAGCTTCATGCCAGCCCCAGCGCCTCGCGCTGCGCCGCCACCAGGTCGGCGATGCCTTTTTCGGCCAGGGCCAGCAGCGTGTTCATCTCGTCGCGCGTGAAGGCCGCGCCCTCGGCCGTGCCCTGCACTTCCACGAAGTGCCCGGCGCCGGTCATGACGACGTTCATGTCGGTGTCGCAGGCCGCGTCTTCCACGTACTCCAGGTCGAGCAGCGGCTTGCCGCGCAGGATGCCGACCGAGATCGCGGCCACCTGGTCGCGGATCGGCGACACGGGCAGCTTGCCTTGCGCCATCAGCTTGGCCACCGCGTCGTGCGCCGCCACGTAGGCGCCCGTGATGCTCGCGGTGCGCGTGCCGCCATCGGCCTGGATCACGTCGCAGTCCAGCGAGATGGTGCGCTCGCCCAGCGCCTTCAGGTCGAACACGGCGCGCAGCGAACGGCCGATCAGGCGCTGGATCTCCTGCGTGCGCCCGCTCTGCTTGCCCTTGGCCGCCTCGCGGTCGCTGCGGGTGTGGGTGGCGCGCGGCAACATGCCGTACTCGGCCGTCAACCAGCCCTCACCACTGCCGCGTTTGTGCGACGGCACTTTTTCTTCCACCGACGCGGTGCACAGCACCTTGGTGTTGCCGAACTCGATCAGCACCGAGCCCTCGGCGTGGATGGTGTAGTGGCGCGTGATGCGCACCGGGCGCAACGCATCGGCGGCCCGTTGGCCGGGTCGGGTCATATCGCTCATGGGAAACCTCGGGAGTTCAGGAATTGCGTTCGGCCGTGCGGCGGATCGCGGCATTGATCTCGGCGATCGAGCGTTCGATCGCCGCGTCGTCCATGTCTTCGATGGAAGGGTCGGGAATGCCCGACTGGATGGTGGAAGCAAACACGCCGTCGTCGATGTCCTCGGTGGAGACGCGGGTGGACTGGAATTCGTCCGCCGTCTCCCACTCCATCGCCAGCACGGTCACATTGTCGCAACGCGGGCCGCCGCGCTTGAGCGCCATCTCCACCAGCTCGGGCACGGCCTGCTCCAGCGGCCGCTTGGACAGCTCGGACGTGATTTCTTCGTCGCTGACCGTGCCCCACAGGCCGTCCGAGCACAGCAGCACGCGGTCGCCCTGCATCAGGTGGACCGGGCCGGAGAGGTCGAACACCGGCTTGGCGGGTGAGCCCAGGCAGGTGAAGAGGATGTTGCGGTTGATGTGGTCGGTGGCGCGGCCCAGGTGCTGCTGCTGCTCCATGTAAGAGTGGTCGCGCGTGCGCGTGAGCATCTCGCCGTGGCGCACGACGTACAGCCGCGAATCGCCGCAATGCACCCAGTGCACGTGGTTGCGCTCCATCACGGCCGCCACCAGCGTGGTGCGCGGGGTGTCGAGCATGCCTTTTTCGGCGGCGTAACGGATGATCTGGTGGTGTGCCGCCATCAGGGCGCTGGAGAGGAACTCCGGCACTTCCCGCACCGTGGGGTTGGCGGCCTTCTGGAAATACGCCGAAAAGGTCTGCAGCGCGAGTTGCGCCGCCATCGCGCCTTCGGGGTGGCCGCCCATGCCGTCGGCCAGCACGAACAGACCCGACTCCCGGGTGTAGGCATAGCCCATTCGGTCTTCGTTGCGCTCCCGGCCCCCTTGGCGGCTGATCTGGTAGACCGAAAACTTCATCGAAACTTGGTCGCGGCGTTGGTGGACTTGCGCAGGGACTTCTTGTTGTCCGACACGATGTTGTCGAACTGCAGCCGCATCTTCTCGGCCACGGTGAGTTTGGTGTAGCTGCGCTCGGTCTCGCGGCTCAGTTCCTTTTGCAGCGCGAACACCGATTGCGGGCGCGACAGCGGATCCAGCGACATGCACCACTCGACCACCTCGATGAGGTTGTCGGAGTACACGCCGCGCAGGCGCGAAAGCGCCAGCGAGAGGCGGTCTTTCTCCAGCCGCTGGGGCGCATCGTTGGGCGGGTAGCCCTGCATGCTGGCGTAGATGCAGGCGCCGATCGCGTAGATGTCGGTCCACGGGCCCATGGAGGAGTCGCGCCGGTACATCTCGGGCGCGGCGAAGCCGGGCGTGTACATCGGGCGGATGAAATTGCCTTCCTTGCTCAGCACCTCGCGGGCGGCGCCGAAGTCGATCAGCACCGAGCGGTTGTCGTCGGTCACGAAGATGTTGGCCGGCTTGATGTCCAGGTGCAGCATCTTGTGCTGGTGCACGATGCGCAGGCCGCGCAGCACCTCGTCGTACAGCGAGCGGATGGTCGATTCGCGGAACACCTTCTGCTTCTTGAGTTCACGCGCCGTGATGATGAATTCCTGCAGGGACGCGCCCTCCAGGAAGTTCATGACCATGTAGACGGTCTCGTTCTCGCGAAAGAAATTGAGCACGCTGACCACCGACTGGTGGGAGATCTGGGCCAGGGCCCGGCCTTCTTCGAAGAAGCTCTTGAGGCCCAGCCGGTACAGCGACAGCTTCTCCGGCTGCACCTGGGGCAGCAGCTCGCCGGGGCCGCGCGAGGCCAGCGACGAGGGCAGGTATTCCTTGACGGCGACCTGCTGGCCTTCCGTGTCCACGGCCAGGTACACCACGCCAAAACCGCCCGCCGCCAGCTTGCGGACAATGCGGTAACCACCGATCACGGTGTCCGGCGGCAGCGGTGCGGGTTTGACCTTTGACATAATTCGGATGGTTTCCGGAACGCCTCGTTTTGGACCACTCACCCTGATGGGCAAAGTTCAATGGCAGTTTACAGCATGACCGGCTACGCCTCGGCCCACTCGGGCGGGTCTGCGGCCCCGGCCAGCGCCGAGTCCAGCCGCGAGTCCCAGGCCGGTGTGGGCGTCGAAATCCGCTCCGTCAACAGCCGCTTTCTCGACCTCACTTTCAAGCTGCCGGACGACCTGCGCGCCACCGAACCCGCGCTGCGCGAACTGCTGGGCGCACGCCTCAAACGTGGCAAGGTGGAGGTGCGGGCCTGGATCGAAGGCCGCTCCGACACCGTGCCGCGCACGCCCAGCGCGCTCGACCTGCAGAAACTCGTGGGCCTGCAGGACAACGTGCGCGCCTGGCTGCCCACGGCATCGCCCCTGTCGGTGGCCGAGGTGCTGCAGCTCACCTCGCGCCAGCAGGGCAACCCCGGCGAGTTGAACGAGGCCCTGGTTACCCTGGCACAGACCGCGCTGGACGGCCTTACCAGCGCCCGTGAACGCGAAGGCAAACGCCTGGCCACCATGCTGCTCGACCGCCTGGGTCAGCTGCGCCAGCTTGCCAAGGACGCGCAACCCCTGATCCCGCAACTGGTCGCGCAGCAGCGCCAGCGCTTCATCGACCGCTGGAACGAGGCCCTGGGCGCGGGTGCATCCGCCACGGCGCAAGGCAGCGCCATCACCTCCGACATGGCGCAGGACCGGGCCCTCACGGAAGCCACCGCCTTCGCCATCCGCATCGACGTGGCCGAAGAATTGACCCGGCTCGACTCCCACCTGACCGAGATCGAGCGCCTGTTGAAGAAGGGCGCCGAGGTCGGCAAGCGGCTCGACTTCCTGATCCAGGAACTGCACCGCGAGGCCAACACCTTGGGTTCGAAGTCGTCCAACCTCGAACTCACCCGCATCTCGGTGGACATGAAGGTGCTCATCGAACAGATGCGCGAGCAGGTCCAGAACATCGAATGACATACAGCCCCCACGCTCCACCGCTGCGCGGGTCGCTGCCCCCCAAGGGGGCGCGTTTCGCCTTGGGGCGGCCCGGCGGCGAAACCCAACTTCTTGCCTCGTAATGGAATACCCCGGAAACCTGTTTGTCGTCGCGGCCCCCAGCGGGGCCGGCAAGTCCAGCCTGGTCAAGGCCTTGATGGAGCTCGATTCGCGCGTCGTGCCATCGGTCTCGCACACCACGCGCCCGCCCAGGGGCCAGGAGCTGCATGGCCGGGAGTACTACTTTGTAAGCAAGGAAACCTTCGACCAGATGGTCATCCAGGGGGCCTTCCTGGAGTGGGCCATGGTGCATGGGAATCGCTACGGCACCTCGAAAATGCCATCGAGCAGCGCATCAACCAGGGCGCCGACGTGGTGCTGGAGATCGATTTCCAGGGGGCTATCCAGGTCAAGCGCATCTTTCCCAACGCTGTGCTGATCTTCATCCTGCCGCCAAGCTGGGAGGAATTGCGCTCGCGGCTGGAGCGCCGGGCGGAAGATACCGCCGAGGTGATCGAATTGCGCCTGCAGAACGCCGCCACCGAGATGGCCCATGCCAGGGAATTCGACTTCGTTATAATCAACGAGTTGTTCGAGCGGGCCTTGTTTGACCTCAAGGCCATCGTCCATGCCCAGCGGCTCAAGTTTTCCGCTCAGCGTATCGCCCGCGGCGATACCTTCCAAGCGCTCAACATCCTCTGATTCACCGCCCATTTCCTGGAGCCCGCCCATGGCACGCATCACCGTCGAAGACTGTCTGGAAAAGATCCCCAACCGCTTTCAGCTCGTGCTGGCCGCGACCTACCGCGCCCGCATGCTGAGCCAGGGCCATGCGCCCAAGATCGAGAGCAAGAACAAGCCCGGCGTGACCGCCCTGCGTGAAATCGCCGACGGCAAGGTGGGCCTGGAAATGCTCAAGAAAGTGCCGCTCTGAGGCCTTTCAGGTCCTTCGAAAGAAAACACCGCGCTGCGGTGTTTTTTTTCGCCCCTGCTCCGGACGTATTCATGTGCCTTGCACAGACTCTGTGCATGGACTCAGCGGGATCCATCGTCTCGCGCTAAAGTATGCGGATGATCACCGAGGCCGACAACGGCACCCTTCAGTCCCCAGCCGAGCAGGCGCATCCGGCCGCGAGCGCCGCTGCGGCGAGCTTTGCCGCGCTGCTGGGCAAGTTGGATTACCTCGGTCCGACCGACATTGAAAGCATCCGCCAGGCCTACCGGTTCGCCGACGAGGCCCACCTGGGCCAGTTGCGCAAGAACGGTGACCCGTACATCACCCACCCGATCGCGGTGGCCGCCCAGTGCGCCGAATGGAAGCTGGACGCCCAGGCGCTGATGGCGGCGCTGATGCACGACGCCATTGAAGACTGCGGCGTGACTAAGGAAGAACTGGTGGAGCGCTTCGGCGCGCCCGTGGCCGAGCTGGTGGACGGTCTCACCAAGCTGGAGAAGCTGGAATTCGACACGCGAGAGCAGAACCAGGCGGAGTCTTTCCGCAAGATGCTGCTGGCGATGGCCAAGGACGTGCGGGTCATCCTGATCAAGCTCGCCGACCGCACCCACAACATGCGCACCATGGGCGACATGCCGCGCTCGAAGTGGCAGCGCATCAGCAGCGAAACCCTGGAAATCTACGCGCCCATCGCGCACCGGCTGGGCCTGAACTTCACCTATCGCGAACTGCAGGACTTGGCGTTCCGTTTCCTGCATCCCTGGCGCTACGAGGTGCTCTCCAAGGCCCTCAACAAATCGCGCAACCGCCGCCGCGACCTGATCGCCCGCGTCCAGCGCGAGGTGGAAGCAGACTTCGTGCGGCACGGCATGAGCGTGCGCATCATGGGTCGGGAGAAGACGCTGTATTCGGTCTACCGCAAGATGGACAACAAGCACCTGTCGTTCTCGCAGGTCACCGACATCTACGGCTTTCGCATCATCGTCCCCGAGCTGACCGACTGTTACACCGGGCTGGGCGTGCTGCACCAGCTCTACAAGCCGCTGCCGGGCAAGTTCCGCGACTACGTCGCCATTCCCAAGGTCAACGGCTACCAGTCGCTGCACACCACGCTGATCGGCCCCTTCGGCACCAACATCGAGTTCCAGCTGCGCACGCACGCCATGGACGTGGTGGCCGAATCGGGGGTGGCCGCGCATTGGCTCTACAAGGCCAGCGAACCCAACAGCGACACTTCGCAACGGCTGGGCACGCAATGGCTGCAGTCCTTGCTGGACATCCAGCAGGAAACGCGCGATGCGGCGGAGTTCTGGGACCACATCAAGATCGACCTCTTCCCCGATGCGGTCTATGTGTTCACACCCAAGAGCAAGATCATGGCGCTGCCGCGCGGCGCCACCGTGATGGACTTCGCCTACGCCATCCACAGCGACGTGGGCAACCACACGGTGTCGGCGCGCATCAACGGCGAGCAGCGACCGCTGCGCACCGAGTTGGCGAATGGCGACGTCGTCGAGATCGTCACGGCCGAGAAGGCCGAGCCCAACCCGACCTGGCTGTCCTTCGTCAAGACCGGCCGGGCGCGCTCGAAGATCCGGCACCACCTCAAGACGGTGGCACAGGAGAAGTCACACGAGCTGGGCGAACGCATGCTCGGCCAGGCCCTGCGCTCCGAAGGCATCGCGACCCTGCCGTCCGAAGTGGGCCCACACCACGCGACCTGGGAAAAACTGCTGCGCTTCACCGGGAACAAGTCGCGCGCGGAGCTGCTGTCGGACATCGGCATGGGCAAGCGCATCGCCAGCATGGTGGGCAAGAAGCTGGCCGTGCTGCTGGCCGAAACCGGCCTCAAGCCCGACGCCCTGCTGATCAGCACCGAGCGCTACGCCAGCGGCCGGGACGAATCGGTCTCGCAAGGTGTGGTCACGCTCGACGGCAGCGAGGGCCTGTCGGTGCAGTACGCGCCCTGCTGCAAGCCGATCCCGGGCGACCGCATCGTCGGTTACCTCGGTCGTGGCGAGGGCCTCGTGGTGCACGCGGACGACTGTCCCACCGGCAAACGCCTGCTCTTGCGCGATGGCGAACGCTTCCTGGAAGTCGAGTGGGCCGACGAACCCGTGCGCTCGTTCGACACCACGGTGATCGTGACCGTCACGAATGGCAAGGGGGTGCTCGCGCGCGTGGCGTCCAGCATCGCAGCGGCCGAAGCCGACATCACCCATGTGGACATGGGCGATGAACCCGCCGAGACCGCGACGGACATCCGTTTCTCGGTGGCGGTGCGCGACCGCCAGCACCTGGCCGATGTGTTGCGCAGCCTCAAACGCACCACCTCGGTCATCAAGGCGCAGCGCTACAAGCCCTGACTTCAGGCGCCCTCGCCTGGCGCCGGATACCGCACGCTCAGCACTTCGAGCTCCTGCACGCCGCCAGGCACCACGAGCTTCACCACATCGCCCACCCGCGCCTTGAGCAGGGAACGCGCCACGGGAGAGATCCAGCTGACCTGGGCCTGAGCGCTGTCGGCTTCGTCCACGCCCCGGATCGTCACGGTGGTCTCCTGCCCGTTGTCGTCGGCGTAGGTCACGGTGGCACCGAAGAACACCTGATCGCCACCAAAGTGCAGCGAAGCGTCGACGACTTCGGCGATCTCGAGCCGGCGGGTCAGGAAGCGGATGCGCCGGTCAATCTCGCGCAGGCGCTTCTTGCCGTAGAGGTAGTCACCGTTCTCCGAGCGGTCGCCATTGCTGGCCGCCCAGTGAACGATGTCCACGATCTTGGGACGTTCGTCGTCGATCAGCGAGAACAGTTCGGCGCGCAACCGGTCGTAGCCGGCGCGGGTGATGTAGTTCTTGCCACCGGGCACGGGCGCCGCGGCCGGCAGATCGTCTTCATCGTCCGAATCGGTTTCGCGGGTGAAGGCCTTGCTCATGGTGGGCGATTCCCAGGCAAAAAATGAAAAAGCCCGCAGCTTTTGGCTGCGGGCTTCCATATGGTGCGGCTGGCAGGAATTGAACCCACGACCCCTTGGTTCGTAGCCAAGTACTCTATCCAACTGAGCTACAGCCGCGAAGCCTCGAATTATAGCAGCATTTTTTTGGTAGGCCGTGTTGGACTTGAACCAACGACCAAAGGATTATGAGTCCTCTGCTCTAACCAACTGAGCTAACGGCCCGCCCAAGGATTGTAGGGGGGCTTATTTGTGGTGGCTGAGCGCGTTACCAACCAGCTTGGCCGTGACATCAACAATCTGGATCATGCGCTCGTACGACATGCGCTGGGGGCCGATCACACCCAGCGTGCCCACCACCTGGCCGTCCACCTCATAAGGGGCAGTCACCACGGACAGGTCTTCGTAGGGCACGACCTGGCTTTCACCACCGATGTAGATGCGCACGCCATCGGCCTGGGCCGACACATCGAGCAAACGGATCAGCTGGGTCTTCTGCTCGAACAGGTCGAACATGCGGCGCAGGTTGCCCATGTCGCTGGAGAACTCGCTGACGGAGAGCAGGTTTCGTTCGCCCGACACCACCACCTCGTCCTGGGCCTCGCTGGCCTCGGCTCCGATATCGACCGCCGCCTTCATGAGATCGGCGATCTCGCCGCGCAGGGCGTCCACCTCGGTCTTGAGGCGCTCGCGCACCGCCTCCATGGTGAGACCGGAGTAATGGGCATTGAGAAAGTTGGCGGCTTCCAGCAGTTGTGGCTGGGTGAAGTTGACCTGCGTGTGGATGATGCGGTTCTGCACGTCGCCCTCGGGCGACACGATGATCACGAGCACGCGCCGTTCGGACAGGCTGAGGAATTCGATGTGGCGGAACACCGAGGCGCGCCGGGGTGCCATGACCACGCCCACGAACTGCGACAGGTTGGACAGCATCTGCGCGGCATTGCTGATGACACGATGCGGCTGCCCCGCCTCGATGCCCGGGGCACCCATGTCGCTCACCGTAGGCAGGCTTTCGCGGCGCACCGTGAGCATGGTGTCCACAAACAGCCGGTAGCCACGGGCCGTGGGAATGCGGCCGGCCGAGGTGTGCGGGCTCGCGATCAGCCCAAGCTCCTCGAGATCGCTCATCACGTTGCGGATGGTGGCCGGCGACAGCTCCATGCCGGCGGCCCTGGCGAGCGTGCGCGAGCCCACGGGCTGGCCGTCGGCGATGTAACGCTCGACGAGGGCTTTGAGCAACAACTTGGCGCGGTCATCCAACATGGCTTCATTCTAAGGACGGATGCCCCCGACGGTACCGCCGACGCACAGGGTTTTATGCCATTCCGCCACAGGAAAGCTGTGTTGTAATTTCCGAATGAGCATGTCAACCGACACCCGGTCCACGACCGCCCGATGGAACCGGCCCCTGCGTTTTGCGCATGTCGTCATTGTGGGCAAGTACCACGCACCCGGTGCGCGCAATGCGGTGGACGAGATCGCGCACTTCCTGCACGACGAAGGCTGCGACGTTTCGCTGGAAAAGGAAACCGCCGCCAACACGGGCTTGCTGCAGTATCCGGCGCTCGACGTGCCGGCCATGGGCAAGGCTTGCGACCTCGCCCTGGTGGTCGGCGGCGACGGCACCATGCTCGGCATCGGGCGCCAGCTCGCGCGTTATGGCGTGCCACTGGTGGGCATCAACCAGGGTCGGCTGGGCTTCATCACCGACATTCCTTTTGACAGCTACCAGGAAAAGCTGCGCCCCATGCTGCGCGGCGAGTTCGAGGAAGACGCGCGCGCGCTGATGGCGGCCACGGTCTGGCGCGATGGCCGTTGCGTGTTCGAGGCCACGGCGCTCAACGACGTGGTGGTCAACCGGGGCGGCGTGGCGAGCATGATCGAGTTGCGCGTGGAGGTGGACGGCCATTTCGTGGCGAACCAGCGCGCCGACGGCCTCATCATCGCGTCGCCCACCGGCTCTACCGCCTATGCCCTGTCGGCCGGTGGCCCCCTGCTCCACCCCGGCATCGGCGGCTGGGTGATGGTGCCGATCGCGCCACACACGCTGTCCAACCGGCCGGTGGTGATTCCTTCGCACAGCGAGATCGCGGTGGAGATCGTCTCGGGTCGCGACGCCAGCGCCAACTTCGACATGCAGACGCTCACCAGCCTGCTGCATGGCGACCGCATCGTGGTGCGCCGCTCCGAACATGCGCTGCGCTTGCTGCACCCGGTGGGCTGGACCTACTTCGACACCTTGCGCAAAAAGCTGCACTGGAACGAAGGGGCCTGAAAGCCCGGTCAGAATAGCGGCTGCGCTCCCATTTCATCAACGCCGCGCCTCTTACACCCATGAGCCTCAGACGCATCGTTTTGCGCGACTTCGTCATCGTGCAGTCCCTCGAACTGGAGCTCGGCTCCGGCTTTGGTGTGCTCACCGGGGAAACGGGCGCCGGCAAGTCCATCCTGATCGACGCCCTGCAACTCGCGCTGGGCGCGCGCGCGGAAAGTGGCGTGGTGCGCGAAGGTGCGGCGCGCTGCGACATCGCGGCCGAGTTCGATGCCCCCGCTTCGCTCACGCCGTGGCTGGAGGAACAGGGATTTCCCGTCGAAGACGGCCTGCTGCTGCGCCGCACCGTGGACACCGAGGGCCGCAGTCGGGCCTGGATCAATGGCAGCGCGGCCACCGTGACCCAGCTCAAGGCCCTGGCCGATGGCCTGGTGGACATTCACGGCCAGCACGCCTGGCAAAGCCTCACGCGCGCCGATGCGGTGCGCGACCTGCTCGACGCCTACGCCGGCATCGACACCGCGCCGGCGGCCCGGGCCTGGGCACAGTGGCGCCAACGCCGCAAGGCGCTGGAAGCCGCCACCGAAAAACAGGCCACGCTGCAGCAGGAAAGCGAACGCCTTGCCTGGCAGATCGCGGAACTCGACAAGCTGAGCCCTCAGCCGGGTGAATGGGAAGAGCTCAATACCCAGCACAGCCGGCTGCGCCAACGCCCAGGGCTTGCTGGACGCAGCCCAGGTCGCCGCGAACGCGCTGGACGAAGACGATACCAACGCCGCCGCCCTGATCCACCGCGCACTCTCGGCCCTTCAGGCACAGGCCCACATCGAACCGCAGTTCGCCAGCGCCATCGAAGCGCTGGAGGCCGCGCTCGCTCAGGTGCAGGACACCGTGCACAGCCTGCACCAGTACAGCCGCCACACCGAACAGGACCCCGCCAGCCTGGAGGCGCTGGACCAGCGCCTGTCGCTCTGGGTCTCGCTGGCGCGGCGCTACCGCCGCACCCCGGAAGAGCTGGCCGAGGTGCACGCGCAATGGAAGGCCGAACTCGCCCAGGTGGATCAGGCGCTGGACATCGAAGCCCTGCAACGCGCCGAGCGCGCCGACTGGAAGACCTTTGGCACCGCCTTGCAGGCCATCAGCAAGGAACGGCAGAAGGCCGCCCCCAAGCTGTCCAAGGCCGTCACCGCCACCATGCAGACGCTGGGCATGCAGGGCGGGGTGTTCGAAGTGGCCTTGCTGCCGCTGGAAGAACCCCAGGCCCAGGGCGCGGAGCAGGTCGAGTTCCGCGTCGCCGGCCACGCGGGCGCCACACCCAAGCCGGTCGGCAAGGTGGCTTCGGGCGGTGAGCTGTCTCGCATCGCTTTGCGCATCTCGGTCGTCACCAGCCGCTTGGGCCAGGCGCCCACGCTGATCTTCGACGAGGTGGACTCGGGCATCGGTGGGGCCGTGGCCCACACCGTGGGCCAGTTGCTGCGCCAACTCGGCAAGGACCGCCAGGTGCTCGCCGTGACCCACCTGCCCCAGGTGGCCGCTTGCGCCGACCACCACCTGCTCGTGAGCAAGCAGGCCGTGGGTCGCCAGACCCAGAGCACCGTGGAGCCCATCGCCACCGACGCGCGCGTGCGCGAACTCGCCCGCATGCTGGGCGGTGGCGAACAGTCCGAAATCTCGCTGGCGCATGCCCGCGAAATGCTGGCCGTGTGAAGAACGCAGCCGCTGCCATGAACCCGATTGACGACACCCCGATCCACCTGGTCCTGATCACCGGCATGTCCGGCTCAGGCAAATCGGTGGCGCTCACCGCGCTCGAAGACGTGGGCTTCTACTGCGTGGACAACCTGCCACCCGAATTGCTCGAGTCCTTCATCGAACTGGAGCAGAGCAACCAGGCACCCCGGGGTGGCGATCGCCATGGATGTGCGCAGTGCCGCCTCGCTGCCGGGCCTGCCCAAACGCCTGGCCCAGCTGCAGCGCCGCGCCCACCGGCCGGTGCACCTCACCACGGTGTTCCTGGACGCCACCACCGACACGCTGGTGCGCCGCTTCTCGGAAACGCGCCGCCTGCACCCCCTCTCGCTCAAGCAGGCCCACGACCAGCACCGCGCGCTGACCGACGCGATCGAACACGAACGCGAGCTGCTGGCCGAATTGCGAGAGCAGGCGCTCGTGCTCGACACCAGCCTGATCCGTCCCACGCGCCTGCGCAGCCAGATCAAGGACCTGCTCGGTGCGACGCAGGCGCCCCTGACGCTGGTGTTCGAGTCCTTCGCGTTCAAGCGCGGCATTCCCATGGACGCCGACTTCGTGTTCGACGTGCGCATGCTGCCCAACCCGCACTACGAACCCGAACTCAAACCCTTGAGCGGGCTCGATGCCCCGGTGGCCGCGTACCTCGCGGCCCAGCCCGAGGTGGGACAGATGGAAGAGCAGATCACCGCCTTCCTGCGCCACTGGCTGCCACAGATGCTGCGCGACCACCGCAGCTACGTGACGGTGGCGATCGGCTGCACCGGCGGCCAGCACCGCTCGGTGTACCTGGTGGAGCGGCTGGCCGACACCTTCGCGCCCGACTGGTTCACGCGCGTGCGCCACCGCGAAGACGACAACTGGCCCGGGCCGGCGAGCCAGGCGGCCGAGCTGAGTTAACTCAAGGCCGACAACAGCTGGCGCACAGGCGTCGGCAGACCGTGGTCGATCAAGGCGCCTGCGGGCACCCATTGGCCTTCGGGCAAACCGTCAGACCCTTGACCTTCCCGCAGATCCAGCAGCAAGGGGTGCAGGCGCAACTCCCGGTGGGTCAGGCTGTGCGACACCGGCTCGAGCGGCTGCAGCCGCCGGGCAAACCCGGATGACAGCGACGCCTGCAAGGCCGGCTCATCGGCGAACACGGGCGGGCAGTACAGCCCGGCCCAGATGCCCGGTGCGGGCCGGCGCTCCAGCCAGAAGGCTTGTTGCCCATCGGCACCGGTGCCCCGCACCAGCAACAGCCACCAGTTCTCGAAACGGCGTGCCACACGGCGGGTCTTGACCGGGAAGCGCGAAATCTGATCCGTCCCGTGCGCGCGGCACACCATCTGCACCGGGCAGCGCCCGCACAGCGGCTTGGTGCGCTGACACACCGTCGCGCCCAGGTCCATCAAACCCTGCGTGTAGGCCGTCATGTCCTCGCGCGTGGGGGCGTCCGGCAACAAGGCCTGGGCGAGCGACCAGAGTTCGCGCTGCGGCCCGGCCTGCGCCAAGTCACCTTCGAAGGCAAGCAGGCGCGACAACACCCGGCGCACATTGCCATCGAGGATGGAGATGCGCTCGCCGTGGCAGAACGCCGCGATCGCCGCGGCGGTGGAGGCACCGATGCCCGGCAGGGTCTCGAGTTGCTCGGCCGTGTCGGGGAACACGCCCTGGTGGTCCTTCACCACCGCCTGCGCGCAGCGGTGCAGGTTGCGCGCCCTGCTGTAGTAGCCCAGGCCGCTCCACAAGGCCATCACGTCATCGGGCAAGGCCGCGGCCAAGGCACGCACGTCCGGGAAACGCTCCAGGAAACGGGGGTAATAGGACAGCACGGTGCTGACCTGGGTTTGCTGCAGCATGACCTCCGACAGCCACACCCGGTAGGGATCGCGGGTGTTCTGCCAGGGCAGGCCACTGCGGCCCGAGTGGCGCTGCCATTCAATGAGCCGGGGCGCAAAAGTCATGGGCAGTGCAGTCCCCACGGGGTTCACCGAAATCGCCTCGGCGCTCATGCCGCGAGCGCTTCGTCGGAGGGTTCTTCTTCGGGTGCGGCCAGCAGGTGGTCGGTGAGCTCGGCCAGTTTGACGTCGAGCTGATTCAGCTCGGCCTGGTGCGATTGCAGCTCCCGGATGCGTTCGTCCAGACCACCAGCGGCCTGCTGGATGCGCGACACGGCCTCGATGCGCCGGCTGAAATTGCGGCGGCGCTCGCGCAACTGCGCGTCGAGCTGGGCGGCGGCGGATTTGTTCCACAGCTCCACCTCGTTGACCGCGGTGTCGTACACCACGCGCAGCCGGCTCATGAGCGCACGCGCCAGGCGCTCGGCAAACTCGGGCTGCGCCAGGCGCAGCGCGTTGCCCAGGCTGAGGTACTGCAGGTGGCTTTTCTCGATCAGGTCGAGGTCCTTCACGTACTGTCCCAGGCGCGGCGGCGTGGGCGCCTGCAGCGAGAAACCGTACTCGGCATTGAGGTTCTTGAAGCTGCCTTCCAGCATGGACTGGATGTCACCCGCCATGCGATCGGCCTTGCCCATGTCGGTGCGCAGGCGGTCGAAGGTGTGGTCGTAGGCGCGGCGCACGCCCAGCTTGATGCCGGGCTGCTTCAAGGCCTTGCCCAGGGTCGCCACCTCGGCCTTGAGATGGGAAGAGCTGAGCATGGCGAACAGGTCCTTGAGCAGGCGCAGGTGCACCGAGCGCACCGCCTGGATCTTGGCACCGCTCGCATCGAAGTCGGCCTGCTCCTGCTCGATGCGCAGGCGCATCTGCTTGATCACACCGGTGTTCTTGCCGCGCAAGCCTTCGAGTTCCTGGATCTGCTCCACCAGATCGCGCGCTCGGGTGTGCACCATGCGGCCGGTTTCCGAGCGAAGCGCCTGGATGCCATTGGCCACGGCCGCGCCCAGGATCTTGCGGCGCTGACCCAGCAGATCCACGCCCAGAGCGGTCTCCAGCTCCATCAGGTTGCTGGCGGCCAGCAGCTTCTTGTCGCGGTGCACCTTGGCCAGCAGGCCCTTCTGCGCCGACACCGCCAGCACCTGGCGCGGCGACAGGCCAAGGATCTCGGCCGAGTCGGTGCGCTGCGAAGCGATCTGCAACTGCACCTGCTCGGGCGAGCTCAGTGCGTCCCACATGGTGTCGATCTTGTTGAGCACCACCAGCCGGGACTCGCGCCCCTCGCCCAACACCGCAAGGTGCTGGCGCCAGATGGTCAGGTCGGACTTGGTCACGCCGGTGTCGGCCGCGAGGATGAACACCACCGCGTGCGCCTGCGGCAGCAGGCTCACGGTGAGCTCCGGTTCGGCGCCGATGGCGTTGAGGCCCGGGGTATCAAGAATCACCAGGCCTTGCTTGAGCAAGGGGTGCGCCATGTTGATCAAGGCATGCCGCCATTTCGGCACCTCGATCAGGCCGTCCGGGCCAGGCAAGGGGTTGTCTTCGGGCACCTCGTCGTGCCAGAACCCCAGCGCCGCCGCTTCCGCCTGCGTCACGCGGCGCACCTCGGCCACCTTCTGGATCGCGCGCGCCAGCTGCTTGGGGTCGTTCACGTCGAGATCGACCCGCTCCCACTTCTCCAGCGCATTGCGCCAGTCCAGCAAAGATTGCGGTTGCAGGCGGGTTTCGATGGGCAGCAGGCGCAGGCACGGCGGCACTTCCGCGTCATAGCCCAGCTCGGTGGGGCACATGGTGGTGCGCCCGGCGCTGGCGGGCATGATGCGACGGCCATAACCGGCGAAGAACACCGCGTTGATCAGCTCGGACTTGCCACGCGAGAACTCGGCCACGAAGGCCACCATGATCTTGTCGTTCTTGACCTGCGCATGCAGCTGGTCGAGGCGCTCTCGCACGCCAGACTCCATGAGGTCGTGGTCGGTCAACCATTCGGACAACAGCTTCAGGCGCAAGGCAAACTGCTTGCGCCACACACCGTGCTGATCGAATTCCTGGTTGAAGCTCATGGGCCTTGTGTCTCTGTCAATAGGTCAATATAGCATCGGCACACAGGAGAAAGCTGACCGGTCGGAAAGACCGACAGCCGGGCGCCCGGGCACAAAACCGCACCGCTGGCGCGTCACTTTTTCTGACACACGGGGCAGAAGAATGTGGACCGTTGGCCCTGCCGCATCGCCTTGACCGGCGTCCCGCAGACCCGGCAGGGCTGGCCCTCGCGGCCATAGACCATGGCATCGAGCTGGAAGTAGCCGCTCTGCCCTTCGGCACTGGAGAAGTCGCGCAAGGTGCTGCCTCCCAACGCCACCGCTCGCTGCAGCACCGACACAATGGCCGCGTGCAGCCGCGCCGCGCGGGGCTTGCTCAGGCGATCGGCGCGCAGCGCGGGGTGAATGCCCGACATGAACAGCGCCTCCGACGCATAGATGTTGCCCACGCCCACGACGATGTCGCCCGCCATCAGCACCTGCTTGATGGCGGAGCGCCGCAGCTTCAGGGCCCGGTGGAAACTCACTGCATCGAAGCCGATCTCCAGGGGCTCGACCCCCAGGCCGCCCAACAGCTTGAGCACCCGGGCGTCCTCCAGAGACGGGGCATAGACCACCGCACCAAAGCGGCGCGGGTCGTGCAGGCGCAGCACCCCGTGGCTGGTCAACAGTTCGAAGTGGTCGTGCACGCCGCGCGGCGGCAGGCTGGGGGCGAACTGCAGGCTGCCCGACATGCCCAGGTGCAACAGCAACACCCCCTCGTCCAGATGCACCAGAAGGTACTTGCCGCGCCGCGCCACCGAGCGCACCTGGCGCCCGGCCAGGCTCGAAGGCTCACAGCCCAGAGGCCAGCGCAGCGGCTTGCCCAGGGACAGCGCACGCACCTGGGCGCCCGCGATGCGGTCGGCAAAGCTGCGGCGCGTGACTTCGACTTCGGGCAATTCGGGCATGGCGGGTGGTTTTTCTGCAGGGGTCCGGAACGCCGGTGCGGTCTTGGGGTCACACCCCCGTGCCCCTGAACCCTTCCCATTATCATGACCCGATGAACACCTTGCACCGCACCGCGACCCTGGTTCTCTTGGGCTTGGCTTTTGGCGCGGCCGCGCAGCCTGCCCCACCGGCCGCGCCACCCGCAGCCGCCGCCCAGCCCCCCGCAAGCGAGCCTGCCGTGGTCAATTCGGCCCTCAACGCGCCCCTCTTCTACCAACTGCTGCTGGGCGAACTCAATGTCAGCGCGGGTGAGCCGGGCACGGGCTATTCGCTCATCCTGGACGCGGCACGCCGCCAGAAGGATCCGGAGCTGTACCGGCGCGCGGTGGATGTGGCCTTGCAGGCCCGTTCGGGCGAGGCCGCGCTGACCGCGGCGCGCGCCTGGGCTCAGGAAATTCCGAACAGCCCGGAAGCCAACCGCTTCGTGCTGCAGATCCTGCTGGCGCTCAACCGCGTGGGCGAGACCGGCCCAGTGCTGCAGGCCATCCTGCAAGCCAGCCCGGTGACCGAGCGCAACGACACCATCAACGCCATTCCGCAAACCTACGGGCGCATTGCCGACAAGGCCCTGGCCGCGACCGTGGTGCGCGAGGCCCTGGCACCCTCGCTCAAACAACCCTTCCATGCCGCGGCGGCCTGGACCACCGTGGGCCGCATGGAGCTGGCGCAGGACCAGTTGCCCCCGGCCCTCGCGGCGGCGCGCGAAGGCCATGCGATCGATCCTGCATCGCCCTACCCGGCCCTGCTCGCGCTGGAATTGATGGAGCGCGGGCAGAACGACGCCGAGGCCATCGTGCGGCAACAGCTGCAGACCGGCAATGCCGCCACGCCGGGCGACACCGCCGTGGCACTGGCCTATGCCCGCATCCTGGTGGATCTGCAACGCAACAGCGAAGCGCGTGCGCAACTCGAAGCGCTCACTGCGCGCCAACCCGACCAGGCCGAACCCTGGTTGCTGCTGGCTTCGCTGCAGGCACAAGACAACGCGTTGGCGCCCGCCACGGCGTCGCTGCAGAAGTACATGGCACTGGCGCGCCAGTCGGGCGACGAGCGCACCGCGCGCGGCCTGACGCAGGCCTACCTGCTGATGGCGCAGATCGCGGAAAAGCAGAACGACTTTCCCGCCGCCAATGCCTGGCTGGACCGCATCGAGAACGCCGACGACATCATGGCCGCCCAGATGCGGCGCGCCTCGCTGCTGGCCCGCCAGGGCCAGTTGCCCCAGGCCCGCGCGCTGTTGCGCGGCCAGCCCGAGCGCCGGCCCGAAGACGTGCGCCTCAAGCTGGTCGCCGAAGCGCAGTTGCTGCGCGACTTCAAGGCCTACCAGCAGTCCTACGAGGTCTACAACGAGGCCGCCACCCGCTTCCCTGAAGACACCGACTTGATCTACGACCAGGCCATGATGGCCGAGAAGGCCGGGAAACTGGCCGACATGGAGCGCCTGCTGCGCCAGCTGATCGCCCTCAAGCCCGACTACCACCACGCCTACAACGCGCTGGGCTATTCGCTGGCCGAGCGCAACATGCGCCTGCCGGAAGCCAAACAACTGATCGAGAAGGCGGTCTCGCTCGCGCCGGGCGATGCCTACATCCAGGACAGCCTGGGCTGGGTCGAGTTCCGCATGGGCAACAACGCGCGCGCGCTGTCCATCCTGCAGGCCGCCTACGGCAAACGGCCCGACCCGGAAATCGCCGCGCACCTGGGTGAGGTGCTGTGGGTGCAAGGCCAGCGCGAGCAGGCGCTGAAGATCTGGCGCGAAGGCCTGCTTCTCGCGGCCGACAACGAAACCCTGCAGGCCACCCTCAAACGCCTGCAAGTCAAACCATGACCGTGCGGGCTTTCCCCTGGCCCAGGCTGCAGGGCCGCTTGGCCGTGCTGGCCTTGGCCGCCGTGCTCTCGGCTTGCGCCACACCGCCTCGCTCGGCACTGCCTGGCGAAACGGTGTGGAGCGGCCGCCTGTCCCTTCAAGTCGACAGCGCGCCACCCCAGTCGTTTTCCGCCGCTTTCGACCTGCGCGGCGCCCCCCGCCGAAGGCGAGCTGCAACTCACCTCGCCCCTGGGCAACACGCTGGCGACCGTGGTGTGGACGCCCCAGAGCGCCGAGTTGCGCCAGGGCGGCCAGGTCACCCGGCGCGGCAACCTGGACGAGCTCACCACCGAACTCAGCGGCACGGCGGTGCCGGTCGCGGCGCTGTTCGGCTGGCTGCGCGGCGAGCAAGGCGATGTGCCCGGTTGGCAGGCCGATCTGTCGCGTCAGGCCGAAGGCCGCATCACGGCACGCCGCTCCACCCCCTTGCCCACCGCCGAACTGCGCGTCGTCTTCCAGCCATGACCTCCCACGCCCCCGTGCGGCGCCTGCTGGACGTGCCTGCGCCCGCCAAGCTCAACCTCTTTCTGCACATCACCGGCCGCCGAGCCGACGGTTACCACCTGTTGCAGTCCATCTTCATGCTGGTGGACTGGTGCGACCACCTGCATTTCGAGCGCCGGGCCGATGGCGCGATCAGCCGCGAGGACCTCACGCCCGGCCACCTGCCGGCCGAAGACCTGTCTGTGCGGGCCGCAAGGGCCCTGCAACAGGCCACCGGCTGTGCTCACGGCGTGCACATCGGCCTGGAAAAACGCCTGCCCGCCGAGGCCGGCATGGGCGGCGGCTCCTCGGACGCGGCCACAACCCTGCTGGCCCTGAACCGGCTCTGGGGGCTGGGGTTGAAGCGGTCGCAGCTGGCGGCGATCGGTTTGCAACTGGGCGCCGACGTGCCGTTTTTCATCGGCGGGCGCAACGCCTGGGTGGAAGGCGTGGGCGAGCAGCTCACCCCCGTGGCCCTGCCGCCCACCCGCTTCCTCGTGGTCAAGCCACCCACGGGCGCCTCCACCCAACGCATCTTTGGCTCGCCTGAGCTCAAACGCGACACAAAAACTGCTACAATCCAAGGCTTTGCTGCAAATGACTCGCGTGAAGGCGCGGTGATCGATCTCCAGAAAGTTCTGGCCTTCGGACACAACGATCTTCAACCCGTGGCGCAGGCGCTCTGTCCCGATGTGGGGCATTGCATTCGATGGCTCG
This sequence comes from Hydrogenophaga sp. UC242_50, assembly GCF_042697355.1. Taxonomy (NCBI): domain Bacteria; kingdom Pseudomonadati; phylum Pseudomonadota; class Betaproteobacteria; order Burkholderiales; family Comamonadaceae; genus Hydrogenophaga; species Hydrogenophaga sp. UC242_50. The sequence goes on along the minus strand of NZ_CP170553.1, from coordinate 2,135,495 downwards.
ACAGCCATGGATTGCAAGGGCGAATGACCGGATCGGGAACCGCGGTGTTTGCACAGCTGCCGCAGGCAGTGGACCTGACAGACGCCCCCGGCGGCTGGAAGGTTCGAGAATGCGGCAACATGGATGCACATCCATTGCTCGACTGGTGCACCGATTAGAATCGGCAGCGCACAGCCCAGGCAGTGGTTGCGCAACCTGCGACGTTTTTGGTTGGTTGTCCGGCATCACGCCGAACCATCGACCTGCGTAGGGGAGTCGCCAAGTTGGTAAAGGCACTGGATTTTGATTCCAGCATGCGAGGGTTCGAGTCCTTCCTCCCCTGCCACCCTGTTTCAACACATCAAGCACCGGAACGGCCACCCCCGGGTGGCCTTTTTTGACGGCGATCTTCTGGGTCCGTCGTTCAGACAGCTGGGAATACCATGCAAGTTCAGCCCCCGGATTTCATGATCTTCACCGGCAACGCCAACCCGGTGCTGGCCTCCGAAATCGCCCAACACCTGGGCACGCAACTCGGCGCGGCCAATGTGGGTCGCTTCTCCGACGGTGAAGTCACGGTCGAGATCACGCAGAACGTGCGCGCGCGCCACGTGTTCGTGATCCAGTCCACCTGCTCGCCGACCAACGAGAACCTGATGGAGCTGCTCATCATGGTCGACGCGCTCAAGCGCGCCTCGGCCGAGCGCATCTCCGCCGTCATCCCCTATTTCGGCTACGCCCGCCAGGACCGCCGCCCGCGTTCGGCCCGCGTGCCGATCTCGGCCAAGGTCGTGGCGAGACCTGCTGCAGACCGTGGGCGTGAGCCGCGTGCTGACCATGGACCTGCACGCCGACCAGATCCAGGGCTTCTTCGACATTCCGGTCGACAACATCTACGCCTCGCCCGTGCTGCTGGGCGACCTGCGCCAGAAGAACTACCCCGACGTGCTCATCGTCTCGCCCGACGTGGGTGGCGTGGTGCGCGCCCGTGCGCTGGCCAAGCAGCTCAACTGCGACATGGCCATCATCGACAAGCGCCGCCCCAAGGCCAACGTGTCGGAAGTGATGCACGTGATCGGCGACATCGAAGGCCGCAACTGCGTGATCATGGACGACATGATCGACACCGCCGGCACGCTGGTCAAAGCCGCCGAGGTGCTCAAGGAGCGCGGCGCGAAGAACGTGTATGCGTACTGCACGCACCCGATCTTCTCGGGCCCGGCCATCGAACGCATCGCCAAGGGCAGTGCCCTGGACGAGGTGGTGGTGACGAACACCATTCCTCTCTCGCAGGCCGCGCAGGCCTGCTCCAAGATTCGCCAGCTCTCCGTGGCACCGCTGATGGCCGAGACCATCGCGCGCATCGCCTCGGGTGAGTCGGTCATGAGTTTGTTTGCCGATCAGGACAACCTCTTCTAAGAGGCTGAAGGCAGCAAAAAGCGGGTCGTCTCCATGGTGGGGGCGGCTTTTTTGAAACAGAGGCGTTCTGGTCGCGGAACCCCTCCACAGGAGTCAGTCATGCAATTCGTCGCTTTTGAGCGCGCCAAGCAGGGTACGGGTGCGAGCCGCCGTCTGCGCAACACCGGTCGCGCGCCCGGTATCGTTTTCGGCGGTGAAACGCCGGCCGCCACGATCGAACTCGATCACAACGCCCTGTGGCACGCCCTGAAGAAGGAAGCGTTCCACTCGTCCATCCTCGACATGGAACTCGCTGGCAAGGTGCAGAAGGTTCTGCTGCGCGATGTGCAATACCACCCGTACAAGCCGCAAGTGCTGCACGTGGACTTCCAGCGCGTGGACGACAAGACCCGCCTGCGCAAGAAGGTGCCGCTGCACTTCGTGAACGCCGACAACTCGCCGGCCGTCAAGAACGACAAGTGCGTGATCAGCCACGTGCTCAACGACATCGAAATCGAGTGCCTGCGCACCCAGCTGCCCGAGTTCATCGAAGTGGACCTGGGTGAAGTCACCAAGGGTGCCACCGTGCACACCGGCGACATCAAGCTGGCCAAGGGCGTCAAGCTCGTGACGCACGGCCGCAAGAACATCACCGTTGCGCACCGTGGTGGAACCGGTGGAAGAAGTGGTCGCCGCACCGGTGGCCGCTCCCGCCGACGACAAGAAGGCCGCCAAGGGCAAGGGCAAGAAGTAATTCCAGCCCCTGCTGTCAGAAAGGCCCGCACCCGCGGGCCTTTTTGTTTTCCGCCTCGATAATCCGATCCCATGATCAAACTCATCGCCGGCCTGGGCAACCCGGGGCCGGAATACGAACACACGCGCCACAACGCCGGCTTCTGGTGGGTGGACGAGGCCGCGCGCCTGCTCAAGGTGTCCCTGCAGATGGAGCGTGGGCATTTCGGCCTGGTGGCGCGGGCCAACGTGGGTGCGCCAGAGCGTCTGGCTGGTGGAGCCGCAGACCTTCATGAACCTCTCGGGCAAGTCGGTGGCCTCGGTCGCGCGCTTCTTCAAGATCGCGCCCGAAGAGGTGCTGGTGGTGCACGACGAACTGGACCTGGCGCCCGGTGAGGCCAAGCTCAAGAAGGGCGGCGGACACGCGGGCCACAACGGCCTGCGCGACATTCACGCGCAGCTCGGCAGTGCCGACTACTGGCGCCTGCGCGTGGGCATCGGCCACCCGGGCAACAAGAACGAAGTGGCGAACTGGGTGCTGAAGAAGCCCTCGCCCGATGACCGCATCGCGATCGCGCAGGCGCTGGATCGCTCGCTCAAGGCCTTGCCGCAGTTGATCGCGGGCGAAATGGACAAGGCCACGGCCTTGATCCACACCAGCAAGCCGCCGCGGCCCAAGCCACCGCGGCCGGCCACCACGCCAGCGCCTCAGGCCGAGGCGGGTGGCGGGGCTGCCGTGTCACCGGCGGCCGACAAGGGCTGACCGGCTTTCTGCAGGCGCTGGTACTTCTCCCACAGCGTCTCGCGCGACTCGACGTGGTCCGGGTTGATCGGAATGCAGTTCACCGGGCAGACCTGCACACACTGCGGTTCGTCGAAATGCCCCACGCACTCGGTGCAGCGCGCCGGGTCGATTTCGTAGAAGTCCTCGCCCATGGAGATGGCCTGGTTCGGGCACTCGGGCTCGCACACATCGCAGTTGATGCATTCGTCGGTGATCAGCAAGGCCATGGTCAGGCTGCGGCGCAGGGCCGCCCCAAGCAAAGCCGCTCCCCCGCGGGGGGCAGCGAAACAGCGAAGCGTGAAGCGTGGGGGCTCATGTTCTAAGCCTGCAGGGGCTTGGGTGCGAGCCGCGCGGCCACGGCGCCGCTCACCATCTGCGACACATCACCACCCAGCTGCGAGATCTCGCGCACCAGCGTGCTGGAAATGCACTGCAACTCGGCCTGCGGCAGCAGGAACACCGTCTCCACCGCCGCATTCAGCTTGCGGTTCATCGCCGCCATCTGGGCTTCGTAGTCGAAGTCGGTGAGGTTGCGGATGCCACGCACCACGGCGGTCGCGCCATGCTGCCGGCAGAAGTCCATGATCAGGCCTTCGAAGGGCAACACTCGCACCCGCCCCGGCATGCGGGACGCGACCTCGGCGGCCATGTCCAGCCGCTCCTGCAGCGTGAAGCGGGTCTTCTTGTGGTGCGCGATCGCCACCGCGATGACCAGTTCGTCGAACAGCAGCGCGGCGCGGCGCGCCACGTCTTCATGGCCCAGGGTGATGGGGTCGAAGGTACCGCTGTAGACCGCCACGCGGCCACCACCGCCGGTTGAAGCAAGGGCTGAACTCATGCCGAAGATTATGCGCGAGGGGCCCCGCGCCGCGCCTCACTGGGCCGGCAATGGCCGCAACAGGTGAAAGGCCACCGCCCCGGCCTTGCCTTGGCGGTGCACCTGCAGGCCGATCTGGGCCAGTTCGTCCTCGCCCCAGGCCCGTGGGGCCTCCAGGTAGATCAGGCCGTCCCCTTGCACCGCCTGGCGCGCGGCGGCCAGCGCGGCGGCATACAAGGCCTCGTTCTGGCCCTCACCAAAAGGCGGGTCCAGGAACACCACATCCAGCCCTTGCCCGGCCCGCTGGCGCAGCGCCGCCACACCATCGCCCCGCTCCACGCGCACGCCCGTGGCCTTGAGCTGGGTGGTGATGCGGCCCAGGTTGGCGAGCAAGGCGCTGTCTTGCTCCACCAGCACCACCTCCACCGCGCCGCGCGAGGCAGCCTCCAGGCCCAATGCCCCGGTGCCGGCGAAGGCGTCGATGCAGCGCCAGCCGCTCAGGTCCTGCCCGAGCCAGTTGAACAGGGTTTCGCGCACGCGCGAAGGCGTGGGCCGCAGGCCCGGGCGGTCGGCCACGGGCAGTTTGGTGCGTTTCCACTGGCCGCCGATGATGCGCACCTCGTGGGGGGCGCTCGCGGCGGCGCGCGCGGCGCTGGGGGCAGGCTTTTTCATGGCAGCGAGCTTACGCGACCTCAGGGTTGCGCACCCACCACCACGGTGACCATGCGGTCGGGCTGCAGCACGCGCGCGAAGGCCCGCTGGATGTCGGCCACGCTCAGGCGCTCGATCTCCTTCGTCCAGGTGTCGAGATAGTCCAGCGGCAGGTCGTTCCAGGCGATGTTCGCCACGTTGTCCAGCAGCTTGCGGTTGCTGTCGAGCCGCAGGGCTTCGCCGTTGATGAGGTAGTCCTTGGCGGCCTGCAGCTCGGCCTCGGTCGGACCCTTGGCGACGAAGTCGCGCACCACTTCTCGCACCACGTCCACCGCCTGCGCCGCCTGGTCGGGCCGCGTGGTCAGGGCGATCTGGAAGGCGCCGGCCTGGCGCGCCGTCAGGAAGTAGCTGGACACACCGTAGGTCAGCCCGCGCTTCTCGCGCACCTCCGTCATCAGCCGCGAGACGAAGCCACCACCGCCCAGCACGTAGTTGCCCACGTAGAGCGCAAAGAAGTCGGGATCGGCGCGGGCCACGCCGGGCTGGCCGATGAGCACCTGCGCCTGCGCGGCGGCAAAGGGCAGGCGCTGATCCAGGGCCTTCGCCAGCGGCTGCACGGGCGGCAGATCGGGCAAGGCCGAACACCCATGCGGCTGCACGGCCGCCATCAACCGGCCCACGATGCGGTCGGCGGTGGCGCGGTCCACCGCCCCCACCATCGATACCTGGGCGCGGCAGCTCACCACATGGCGGCGGTAGAACGCGCGCATGTCGGCCACCCGGATCGCGTTGAGGGTGCTGGCATCGGCCCGGAACCCATAGGGATGGTCGCCATACACGGCACGGCCGAACGCGCGGCTGGCCTGCGTGCCCGGTCGATTCTCGGCCTCCTTGAGCGCGGCCAGCAGGCGTTCGCGGTCGCGCTGCCACACGCGCTCGGGCCAGGCGGGTGCGGCCAGCTGGCGCGCGGCCAATGCCACCGCGCGGTCGAGCAGATCGGGTTCGGTCAGGGTGCGCAGTGAAACGCTGAAGCGATCCAGGGTGATGCCGGCACCGAATTGAGCGCCCAGGTCGGCCCAGGCCTCGCTGAGCTGGTTCTCGTCGAGCGCGGGCAGTCCGGGCTGCGCGGCCACACCGCCCGAGAGCAGCCCGGCGGTCGCGCTTGCCAGGCCGGCCTGGGCCGCGGGATCGCGGCGCCGGCCGCCATCGAAATCGATCTGCACATCCAGCATGGGGATCGAGGGACTGGCAATGAGGTGCACGCGCGCGCCGCTGGCGTGCGTCCACTGTTCGATGGGGATGGTGGCCCGGGCGGTGCCCAGGATGCTCAGCAAGAGCAGGGCCGGCAGGGTTCGGCGCAGCAGGGTGAACAGGGTCATGGTGTACGCGGCTCGCTTCAGTGGCGCGTCAGCGCGGGCCGAGGACCGGCCGGGGCCGCAGGAGCCGCTTCGCGGCGCGAGGGATCGGGCACCAGCACGCCGGTGCTGAGCTGTTCGTCGGAGAAATAACGCTGTGCCACCGACTGCACCTGGGCCGCCGTGACCGTGCGCAGGCGGGCCATCAGGCGGTCGCCCGCGTCCAGGCCCATGCCGTTGATCCAGTAGCCACCCAGCTCGCGCGCCTGGTTGCGCAGGCGGAGTCGAGCTTGTAGATCTCGCCAGCGGTCCACTGCGTCTTCACACGCTGCAGTTCCGCTTCCTGGATGCCTTCGCGGGCGATGCGCGCCACCTCGGCCTTGAGCGCGGCCGAGGCCATCTCGGTCGTCACGCCGGCCGAAGGCACCGCCGTGAGCATGAAGAGCTGCGGGCCCCGACCCATGAGGCCGTAGGACGAGCCCGCGCTGTCGGCCAGCCGCTTGCCGCCCGTGCCCACGCCCTGCACCAGCGCGCGGTCCAGGCGCGCACCATCGTAACCGTCGAGCACGGCCGAGAGCACGGTCAGGGCGAGGGCATCGCGGTCGGTCTCGTTGTCCACCTCGGCGCCGCGCCACTGCGGCACCTTGTATGCCAGCGCGACCAGGGCCTGGTCGGCCACGGCGCGGTACTCGAGCCGGCGCGGCCCCGCCTGGGCGGGCTCCTCGCGCGGCTTGCGCGCGGGCACGGCCGCGGCGGGCAACGCGCCGAAGTGTTTCTCGGCCAGCGCGCGCACCTGCGCCACGTCCACGTCGCCCGCGATCACCAGGGCGGCGTTCGCCGGCACGTACCAGCGGCGGTAGAACGCGCGCGCGTCGTCGGGCGTCATCGCCTCGATGTCGCTCATCCAGCCGATCACGGGCCGGCGGTACGGATGGGCCTGGTAGACCATGGCGTTGAGCGCCTCGAACATGCGGGCGCGCGGCGACTCTTCGGTGCGCTGGCGCCGCTCTTCCTTGATCACCTCGATCTCGCGCTTGAACTCGTCGTCGTCCCACTGGTTGCGCGCGAAACGATCGGCCTCCAGCTGCATCGCGGTCTCCAGGCGGCGCGCGGGGATCTGCAGGTGGTAGGCGGTGGCGTCGCGCGTGGTGAAGGCGTTGTCCATGCCGCCGAAGGCGGCCACGCGGCGCGAGAACTCGCCCGCCTTGATGTCGGGCGTGCCCTTGAACATCATGTGCTCCAGCGCGTGCGCCACGCCGCTGGTGCCATCGACCTCGTCCATGGCACCCACGCGCACCCACAGCATCTGGACCACGGTGGGTGCGCGGCGGTCGGGCCGCACGATCAGCGTCAGGCCATTGGCCAGCGTGAATTGCTGCGCCAGGGGTGCCTGGGCGGTGCTCGGTGGAGGGGAAACCGGGGTGGCGGGCGACTGGGCCAGCGCGGTGCCGCCCGCCATCGCCAGGACCATCAGGAGTGCAGAACAGCGCTGCTTGGTCAGCGGCATAAGGCGTTTCATAGAATGCAATGGATTCTAGAGTTGGAAAAATGTTCTCGTTCTTTCGCAAAAAAGCCCCCACCCCGCCCACGCCCGCCCTGCCAGAGGCCCCCGCGCCCTCGCCTGCGGCGCCCGCGCCAGCCGCTGCGGCACCCACGCCGGCTGCGCCCGCGGCCGCGCCGCGCCAGGGCTGGCTGGACAACTCAAGGCCGGCCTGCGCAAGACCGGCTCGGGCATCGCCACGGTGTTCACCGGCACCCAGATCGACGATGCCCTTTACGAAGAACTGGAATCGGCCCTGCTGATGGCCGACACCGGCGTGAAGGCCACCACCCACCTGCTCAGCGACCTGAAGCGCCGCGTGAAGGAAAGCAAGACCACCGACCCGGCCGCCGTCAAGGGTCTGCTGGCGGATGCCATCGCCGACCTGCTCGCCCCGCTGCAGAAGCCGCTGGTGATCGGCGAGCACAAACCCACCGTGATCATGGTCGCGGGCGTCAACGGCGCGGGCAAGACCACCTCCATCGGCAAGCTCACGCGCCACCTGGCCGACAGCGGCGCCTCGGTGCTGCTCGCGGCGGCCGACACCTTCCGCGCCGCCGCGCGCGAGCAGCTGGCTGTCTGGGCCGACCGCAACACGGTGGAAATCATCACCCAGCAAGGCGGCGACCCCGCCGCCGTGAGCTTCGACGCCGTGACCGCCGGCAAGGCGCGCGGGCGCGACGTGGTGCTGGTGGACACCGCCGGGCGCCTGCCCACGCAGCTGCACCTGATGGAAGAGCTGCGCAAGATCAAGCGCGTGGTGCAGAAGGCCGATGCCGGCGCGCCGCATGAAGTGCTGCTGGTGATCGACGGCAACACCGGCCAGAACGCGCTCATGCAGGTGAAGGCCTTCGACGAGGCGCTGCAGCTCACCGGCCTGGTCATCACCAAGCTCGACGGCACCGCCAAGGGCGGCGTGCTCTGCGCGATCGCGCGCGAGAAGCCGGTGCCGGTCTACTTCATCGGGGTCGGCGAGAAGCTCGAAGACCTCGAAACCTTCGACGCGCGCGAATTCGCGCAGGCCCTGCTGGCCTGAGCCCCTCGGGCAGCGCATCCCTATACTTCGCGCACCATGCCGCATTGCCTGCCCCACCCATGAGCCCCACCACCGCCTGGCTCGAAGCCGCCTTCCTGGGCCTGATCCAGGGCCTGACCGAATTCCTGCCCATCTCGTCGAGCGCGCACCTGCGCATCATCGGCCCGCTGCTGCCCTCGGGCGGCGACCCGGGCGCGGCCTTCACCGCCATCACCCAGATCGGCACCGAAGCCGCCGTGCTGCTGTACTTCCGGCACGACATCGTGCGCATCTTCCTCGCCTGGTGGGCCTCGCTCACGCAACCGGCGAAGCGCCAGGACCCCGACGCGCGCATGGGCTGGCTGATCATCATCGGCTCGGTGCCCATCGTGGTGCTGGGCCTGCTGTTCAAGGACGCGATCGAAGGCTCGCTGCGCAACCTCTACATCACGGCCACCATGCTGATCGTGTTCGGCATCATCCTGGGCGCGGCCGACCGCTACGGCCGGCGCGAGCGCCCGCTGAACCAGCTCACCTGGGGCCACGGCCTGCTGTTCGGCCTGGCCCAGGCGATGGCGCTGATCCCCGGTGTCTCGCGCTCGGGCGGCACCATCACCGCCGGCCTGCTCATGGGCTACACGCGCGAAGCGGCCGCGCGCTACTCGTTCCTGCTGGCGATTCCCGCCGTGATGGGCTCGGGCTTCTACCAGCTGCTGCGCAGCTGGCAGCACGGCAGCCCGGTCGCGCCCGGCCCCACCGCCCTGGCGCACGCTGATCGCCTTCGGCGTGGGCTATGGCGTGATCGTGGTCTTCCTCAAGCTGGTGTCCACGCGCGGCTACATGGCCTTCGTGTACTACCGCATCGCGCTGGGCCTGCTGGTCTTCGGCCTGCTCGGCGCCGGCATCCTGAGCGCCCATTGAACACCCTCCTGCTCATGACCGGCCCAGCACCCACCACGACCGGGTTCTGGGGCCGGCGTTGGCAGGGCCAGGTCGCCTGGCGCACGCTGTTCTGGCGCGACATGCTCGCCGTGGGCAGCGTCATCAACCTGTGCACGGGCTTCGCGGCGCTGATGCTGGTCTCGCAAGGCCAGCCGATCGCCTGGGCCCTGGCGGTGCACTTCGCTCCCCTGCCGTACAACAGTTTCCTGCTCGCCTCGCTCTGGCGCACGCCCGGGCGCCCCGCGCCGGTGAAGCTCGCCGGCTGCGCCTGGTTCGCGGCCATGCTGGTGGTCTGAGGCAGCCATGCACCACGGCATCAAGAAACTCCTGTTGCTCGGTGCCGGCCAGGCCCATCTGCAGGTGTTGGCGCGCCTGGCGCGGCACCACCCGGGCAACCTGGACGTGATCCTGCTCACACCGTTCGCGCACCACACCGGCCAGGGTTGTCTGCCCGGCTTCATGACTGGCCAGCACACGGCGGACGAAGGGCGCGTCGCGCTCGAGCCGCTGGTGCGCGCGGCCAGCGCGCGCTGGCTGCAGGGCCGCTGCACCGGGCTCGATGTGGCGTCGCGGCAGGTGCAGGTCGCGGCCACGGGCGGCGCGCAAGGCGTGCCGGCCACGCTGGGCTACGACCTGCTGTCCATCGACACCGGCACCGTGCCCGACCGCGCCTGGCTCGACGCCGAGATGCCGGGCGCCAACCACCATGCCCTGCACCTGAGCCCCATGGAGGCCTTCGTGGCGCTGTGGCCCCAGGTGATGGCACTGGCGCAGCAACAGGCCGTCTCGGTGGCCGTCGTGGGCGCCGAGGCCGATGGCATCGAACTCGTGTTCGCGGCCGAACAAGGCATCCGCGAACACGGCTTGCCGGGGGCCCGCTTCACGCTCATCACCGGGGGTAACGAGGTCGGCACCGACCTGCCACCCGGCGTGCGTCAGCGCGTGCTGCGCCAGCTCCGGCGCCGCGGCATCACCGTGCTGCGCGAGGCCTGCGTGGGCATGAGCGAAGGCCAGGTGCACCTGGGCAATGGCGCCCGCCTGGCCTGCGACGTGCCGCTGCTGGCCATGGGCGTGCGCACCCCCACCTGGTTGCCCGCCAGCGGCCTGTCGCTCAACGAAAGCGGGCAGGTGTCGACCGGCCCGACCCTGCAAAGCACCAGCCACCCGCAGGTGTTCGCCACCGGCAGCGTGGCCGCCCGCGTGGATGGGGCGCCTGGCGACATGCACGCCGGCGCGGCATTGGCCCACAACCTGCTGGCCGCGCACGAGGGCACCGCGCTGCGCGCCCTGCCCCCCTCGCGCCCGCGCATGGCCCTGCTCGCCTGCGGCACGGGCCACGCCATCGCGAGCTGGGGGCCGCTGACCCTGGCCGGCGGCTGGGTCTGGGGCTGGAAAGACCGAATCGACCGCGGTTTTCTGGAACAGCACCGCGTGACACGTTGATGACGGCCCCGCCAGGCCCCGGCTCCTGGCCATGCCCACACCCCCCCGGGTATGGGCCGGATTGGATAGACTTCGCGACGGCGTCCCCGCCCACCACCGATCCGCCCGCCATGCGCGCCTCCACCCGACTTGCCTCTCTCCTCCTCGCCGCGGCCGCGTTGCTGCCCGCCCTCGCGCAGACCCCACCCGGCACAACCCACCCCTGGCAAGCCGCGCCGCCGCGCCTGACGGCCGAGGCCTACTTCACCAACCTCAAGGACGGCGACCGCATCGAGACGCCCTACCTGCTCAAGTTCGGCCTGTCGGGCGGCTGGGGCCTGGCGCCCATCGCGCAACCGGGCCGGGCCAAAAGCGGACACCACCACCTGCTCGTCAACCGCGACCTGCCGCTGAACTTCAAGGAAGCGCTGCCGTTCAACGACCAGTACATCCACTTCGGCAAGGGCCAGATGGAAACCGTGCTCACCCTGGAGCCCGGCACCTACACGTTGCGCATGCTGCTGGCCGACCAGAACCACCTGCCCCACTTCGTCTACAGCAAGCCCGCCACCATCACGGTGACCAAGAAGAACCCGACCGATCCCAAGACGCTGTCGGTCAAGGGCGTGGCCCTGCAGTTGGAGGGCCCGGTGGTCAAGCGGCCGTTCCGGGTGCAGTTCCACGCCTCGTCGCTCAACGTGGCCCACCAGTCGCAGCGCCTGCCCGAGACCGGGCACTTCCGCCTGACCATCTCGCCCGCATCGGGCGCCCCGGTCGTGATGGATTTCGTCGAAGGGCAGACCGAGGTCTGGCTCTCGCCGCCACCGGGAAGCTACGGCCTCAAGCTGGAGCTGCTGGACAACATCGCACCCGGCAAGGCGCTCACCGACGCGGTCAGCGCCAGCGTGCGCGTCGAATAAGGCCCTAGCAGCCCAGCTGATCGGCCAGGTGCCCGAAATCGCGGGCGTGCCAGGTGTTGGCCGCCACCGGCGACACGTCCTTGGGCCGCGCGGCGCCGAACTCCAGTGGTCGTTCCACATAGGCCGTGGCCAGGCCGCAGGCGCGCGCGGCGGCCAGGTCGTCTTGGTGCGCCGCCACCAGCATCACCTGCTCGGGCCGCAGGCGAAACACCGCCACGGCCCCCAGGTAGGCGCGCGGGTCGGGCTTGTAGGCGCGGAACACCTCGGCCGACAGCACGCAGTCCCAGGGCAGGCCGGCGCGCTTGGCCATGTTCGTGAGCAAGCCGATATTGCCGTTGGACAGCGTGCAGATGGTGTGGCGTGCCTTCAGCCGCTGCAGCCCAGCCACCGCGTCGGGCCAGGGGTCGAGCCGGTGCCACACGCGGTTGAGGTGATCGCGCTCGGCCTCGCTCAGGTGGGTCAGGCCGAAGCGGGGCAGCAACGCCTCCAGCACCATGCGGTGCAGGTCGTCGATCAGCGTCCAGCCCAGCTCGCCCGAGCGCACGCGCTGCATGGCGGGCTGGTAGCCCGCGCGCCAGGCGGTGGCGAAGGCATCGGCATCAATCTGCGGGTACAGCGCCTGCACCTCGCGCACGATGCTGCCGTGCCAGTCGACCACGGTGCCGAAGACATCGAAAACCAGGACGGGCGTGGTGGTGGACAACGGGGTCATGGTGTTCAGTGCGCCTTGAGGGCCGTGACCTCGACCTCGATCTTCATGCGCGGGTCCAGCAGGCCGGCCGACACCATCATCGCCGCGGGCCGTGCCCGGCCCAGGTGCTTGCGCAGCACCGGCCAGCAGGCCTCGAACAGCGAGGCGTCGGGCAGCACGTAGTTGACACGCACCACGTCGTCCAGGCTCGCCCCGGCCTGCTGCAACGCGGCCTGAATGTTCAGGAAACACTGCTCGGCCTGCTGCACCACGTCGTCCGAGATGCCCATGGTGGTGTAGTCGAAACCCGTGGTGCCCGAGACGAAGACCCAATCGCCCGCGACCACGGCGCGCGAGTAGCCGATCTGTTCCTCGAAGGGCGAACCGGAGCTGATGTGCTGTCGTTGCATGGTGTGAGGTCCCTTGTTCATTCAATCCACCCGCAGGCGCGCGCCGTCGGCGCTCGACGCCACGACCTCGCCGATCTCGGCCGCCGCGCCGAAGCCGTGGCGGTGAAACACGGCCAGCACGTCGGCCACGGCCTCGGGCGCGCAGGCCACGAGCAGGCCGCCGCTGGTCTGCGGGTCGCTCAGCAGCGCCTGGTCCACCGGCTGCAGGCCGGCACCCAGCCGCACCTCATGGCCGTAGGCGGCCCAGTTGCGCCCCGAGGCCCCCGTGACCATGCCGGCCGAGGCCAGGCCGCGCACGCCTTCGATCAGCGGCACGCGGGCCATGTCCACGCGCACCGTGGTGGCCGAGCCGCGCGCCATCTCCAGCGCATGGCCGGCCAGGCCGAAGCCCGTCACATCGGTCAGCGCGTGCACGCCCTCCAGCGCGGCGAGGTCGGGGCCGGCGGTGTTGAGCTTGGTGGTGTGCTCGATCATCTGCGCGTAGCCCACGGCCGGCAGCGCATCCTTCTTGAGCGCGGCCGACAGCACGCCCACGCCCAGCGGTTTGCCCAGCACCAGGCGGTCGCCCACGCGCGCGTCGGCGTTGCGCTTGACGCGTTTCGGGTGCACCAGGCCCAGCGCGACCAGTCCGTAGATGGGCTCGACGGAATCGATGGTGTGCGCACCCGCGATCGGGATGCCGGCGGCCTGGCACACGCTCTGGCGCCCGCCAGGATCCGGCCGATGGTCTCGGTGGAGAGCACGTTGATCGGCATGCCCACCAGCGCCAGCGCCATGATGGGCGTGCCGCCCATGGCGTACACGTCGCTGATGGCGTTGGTGGCGGCGATGCGCCCGAAGTCGAAGGGGTCGTCGACGATGGGCATGAAGAAATCGGTGGTGGCGATCAGCGCCTGCTCATCGTTGAGCTGGTAGACCGCCGCGTCGTCGGCGGTCTCGATGCCGACCAGCAGTTCCTTGGGGATGGGCATCGCGCTGGTGCCCTTGAGGATGTCGCTGAGCACGCCGGGCGCGATCTTGCAGCCGCAGCCACCACCGTGCGAGAGGCTGGTGAGGCGGGGTTCTGCGCGGGGGGATGAGGAGATGGGAGTGGTCATGCCGCCATTGTGCGGCAGCCACCGGCCTCACCGAAACCGAGGCGAACGGATCAGGCCGGCGCCCAGAACACACTGAACCACCCATTGGCGTCCGTCCAGTGCCGGGGCGCGCCGAAGCCGGCTTCGCGCAGCAGCGTCTCGAAATCCTCGGGTATCCACTTGTACGAATTCTCGGTGTGCAGGCGCTCGCCATCGGCGAAGCGGCGCTCGCCGCCGGGCCAGCGCACGGTCTGCGCGCCGATGGATTGCAGGTGCATCTCGATGCGCGATTCGTCCGCGTTGTACAGCCCCACGTGCTGCCACGCGGCGGGCGCGAAGTCGGCGGCGAGCAGGCGGTTCACGTGCCGCAGCAGGTTGCGGTTGAAGGCCGCGGTCACGCCCAGCGCATCGTCGTAAGCAGGTTCGAGCACGGCGCGCGGTTTGACGCGGTCCACGCCGATCAGCAGGCCGCCGCCGGTGCCGCCGGCTTCGCACACCGCGTGCGCCTGGCACAGCAGGGCCAGGGCCTCGTCGGGCAGGAAGTTGCCGATGCTGGAGCCGGGGTAGAACACCACGCGCGGCTGCTGCGCCAATGCGCGTTCGCTCAGCCAGGTGGTGGCGTCGGCGCCCAGCGCGAAGCGCGTGGAGAAGTCCATGCCCAGGCCGAGCATGGGCAGGTCGGCGTGGCGCTGCTGCAGGGCCGCGAGCGTGTCGCGCAGGTAGTCCACCGAGATGTCCACCGGCACATAGGCCGAGGGCTGCAGCACGGGGAACAGGCGCGCGGCCTTGGCGCAGCTGCCTGCGCCCAGATCGACCAGCACCGCGCCCTCGGGCACGTGGCGCGCCATGTCGGCGCCATGCTCGGCGAACACGGCGGCCTCGGTGCGGGTGGGGTAGTACTCGGGCAGTTCGGTGATGGCATCGAACAGGCGCGAGCCCAATGCGTCATAGAAGAACTTGGGCGCGATGCGCGCCGGTGTCGCCAGCAGGCCGGCAATGAGTTCCGGGTGCGTGGCGCCGGGGCGCGGGTGGTGCAGCTGGACAAAGTGCGGCGCCTGGTCGATGTATCGCATGGGAAGTCTCCTAGGCGCTTCGCGCCAGCCGCAGGCCGCTGAACTGCCAGCGCGCGTCGGTGGGGAAGAAATTGCGGTAACTGGCGCGCAGGTGCGACGCCGGCGTGGCGCACGAGCCGCCGCGCAGCACGTACTGGTTGATCATGAATTTGCCGTTGTACTCGCCGACCGCGCCTTCGGCGGGCTGGTAGCCGGGGTAGGCGTTGTAGCTGCTGCTGGTCCACTCCCACACGTCGCCGTACATCTGCAGCAGGCCGTCACCGGCGGCGCGCGCGGGCAAGGGATGCAGCGCACCGCCTTCCTGCAGGTTGCCCTGCACGGGCAGCCCGGCCGCCGCGGCCTCCCATTCGGCCTCGGTGGGCAGGCGGGCGCCCTGCCACTCGGTGTGCGTGGCGACGGCCCAGCGCGCGAAGGCGTCGGCCTCGAAGTGGCTGATGTGCGTGACCGGGGTGTGCGGGTCCAGCGGCGCTTCACCATGCAGCGTGAACACGGTGGGCAAGGCCGCGGAGGCTTGCGACGGCAGCGTCCAGTACAGCGGCGCGCGCAGGCCCTGGGCCCGCACCCAGTCCCAGCCGGCGGCGAGCCACCAGCGCGGCTCGGTGTAGCCACCGTCCTGCACGAAGGCCCACCACTCGCCGTGCGTCACCTGCCGGTTCATGAGGGCGTAAGGCTCCAGCCACTGGCGATGGCGCGGCAGCTCGTTGTCGAATGCGAAGCCCTCGCCCGCGTGGCCGATCTCGACCAGGCCACCGGCTTGCTCGACCCAGCGCGGCGCCACCGTGGTCACGGACACCAGCGGCCAGTGGCGCTGGTAGACCGGGCGCAAGGGGTTGATGGACAGCAGGTGCTTCACGTCGGTGAGCAGCAGTTCCTGGTGCTGCTGCTCGTGGTGCAGGCCGAGTTCGATTAGGCGCAGCGCGTCCGCGCTGTCGGTGTGTTCGATGACGTGGGCGATGCGCGCGTCCACCTGCTCGCGCCACTGCCACACGGTGGCGAGGTCGGGCCGCGTGAGCAGGCCGCGCTGCGGTCGCGAGAAGGGTTCGCCGACGCCTTGGTAGTAGCTGTTGAAGAGCACGCGGAACGCGGGGTCGAACGGCTTGAAGCCCTGCTCGAAGCGTTCGAGCACGAAGGTCTCGAAGAACCACGTGACGTGCGCGAGGTGCCATTTGGTCGGGCTGGCATCGGGCATGGACTGGGCCTGGCAGTCCTCGGGCGAGAGCGGCGCGGCGAGCGCGCGGCTGCGTTCGCGCACCGATGCGTAGTGGCGCGCGAGCCCCGCGCGGTTGGGCCGTGGGTCGGAAGAACGCTGTGGGGCAACCGGTCGGGGCGTGGGGTTCATGGTGTCAGCTTCCGGGCTTGAGCCGCAACAGCTGGCCGTCGCGGTCGTCGGTGAGGAGGTAGATGAAGCCGTCCGGGCCCTGGCGCACGTCGCGCACGCGCTGGGCCAGTTGGGGCAGCAGTTTTTCTTCGCGCGCCACGCGGTCGCCGTCCATCACGAGGCGCACGAGGTACTGGAACTTGAGCGAGCCCACCAGCAGGTTGCCCTGCCAGTCCTTGCCATAGGGGCCGCCTTTCACGAAGGCCATGCCCGAGGGCGCGATGGAAGGTTTCCAGTACAGCAGTGGCTGCTCCAGACCGTCCTTGCTGGTGAGGCCGTCGCCGATCTGACCGCCGCCGTAGTTCTCGCCGTAGGTGATGACGGGCCAGCCGTAGTTCTTGCCGGCGTCGGTGCGGTTGAGTTCGTCGCCGCCCTGCGGGCCGTGTTCGATGGTCCAGAGGCGGCCATCGGGGCCGATCGCCGCGCCCTGCACGTTGCGGTGGCCCAGGCTCCAGATCTCGGGCAGGGCGCCGGCGCGGCCGATGAAGGGGTTGTCGGGGTGCGCGCGGCCATCGGGGCGCACGCGCACCACCTTGCCATGGTGGTTGTCCAGCGTCTGCGCATCGGCCATGCGCTGGAAACGGTCACCAAGGGCCAGGAACAGGCTGCCATCCTCGGCCTGCGCGATGCGGCAACCGAAGTGCAGCCGGCTGCTCACCTTGGGTTGCTGGCTGAAGATGACTTTCACGTTCTCCAGCGACCGGGCATCGGCCGAGAGGCGCGCCGAGGCCAGCGCGGTGGAGTTGCGCATGCCCATCGCGCCGGGCTCGGCGTAGCAGAAGTGCACCGTGCGGTTGCGCGCGAAGTCGCGGTCGGTCACCAGATCGAGCAGGCCGCCCTGCCCCACCGCGTCCACGTCGGGCACGCCCTTCAGGGGCTCACCCACGCGGCCGTCGGTGCCGATCACGCGCATGCGGCCGGGCCGCTCGGTCACCAGCATGCGGCCCTCGCCGATGAAGGCCACCGCCCAGGGGTTGTGCAGGCCGCGCGCGACGACTTCGGTGGTGACAGCGGGCGCTTGTGCATGCGCGGCAGGGGCAAGCAGCGTGCCCAGGAGGGCGCACAGGGGCAGCAGGGGGGCGGTGAAGGGACGGGTCATGGTGGTGTGGAAGGGATGGCGGAAAAAGAGGCGGCAAGGCGGTTGGTGCGCGCGAACCGCTCAGGGTTCCCCGTCAGCCGCCCATGGGGCGCACGCCGAACAGCCAGGCGTGGGCCCAGAACACGAAGAGGAGGTAGACCGCCAACCCGCCGACCAGGGCGATCGCGTCGTTGGCCGTGCTGCCGGGCAGCGCGGGCGGGCTGCGCAACAGGCCGGCCGCCGCGCGGCGCTTGACCGAGATGCGGTCGGCCACGGCCCAGGCCAGAAAACCGCCGAACAGCAGCACATCGGCCAGCGTGCCATTGGCGAGCAGGTGGGCCAGCGCCCAGCACTTCACGGCCAGCAGCATGGGGTGTTTCGCCGCGCGCTGGATGCGCCCGGGCAGGTAGGCCGCGAACAGCAGCACGAACACCGGCAACATCAGCAGCAGCGCCAGGTGGCGCAGGCCGGTGGGCGGCGTGTAGAGCAGCACCGGGGCCTGGCGCGCGAGGCCGTAGCCCCAGACGATCAGCGCCAGGCCGACGAAGGAGACCAGCGCGTACGCGCCCTTGTAGCCGCCTTCGCCCATGCGCCCGGCCAGCGCGTCGCGGCCTTGCGGCGAAACGATGGACACCGAGTGCACACCCAGGAACAACACCAGGCCGATGATCAACCACGTCATGACAACCCCTTTGGCTGGTGCGGCACCAGACCACCCGGCGCCGCGTTGGCGAAAGGGCACTGTAGCGCCGCTGGCGCGGCGGTCAACCCGCCGGGGTGGTGGCGCTGGCCGGTGGGCGCCGGTCGGTGGTGACGAGCCAGATGCCGCCGCACACCAGCAGCAGGGCCACGGCATTGCGCCAGGCCAGGATCTGCTCGCCCAGGAACAGCGCGGAGAGCAGCGCGCCGAACACCGGAATGAGGAAGTTGAACACCGAGACCATGCCGACGCGGTTGTATTTCAGCAGCGCGGCCCACAGCGCGAAGGCCACCGCCGAGAGCACGGCCATGTAGAGCAGCAGCACGGCCGGCGCAAGCGACATGCCGTGCAGTGCGCCGCCGAAGGCGTGGCCCGCCAGCAGCAGCGCCAGGCCGCCGATGGCCAGCTGGTAGCCGGTCATGACCATGGCGTCGATCCGCTGCGACAGGCGCTTGCCGTAGATGCTCGCGGCCGAGAGCACGAAGGCCGCGATGACGATGAAGCCCTCGCCCAGCAGCGTGAAACCCGCGTCCAGCCCCTGGCCGCCGCTCCGCAGGTTCACCGCCATCACGCCCGCGAAGCCCACCAGACAGCCCAGTGCCTTGCGGTGGTCCAGCCGGTCGTTGTGGTAGATGAAGTGCGCCAGGAGCACGCTGAAGAAGGTGCCGGTGGCGTTGAGGATGGACGCCTTGACGCCGGTGGTGTGGGCCAGGCCGACGTAGAAGAACACGTATTGCAGCGAGGTCTGCGCCAGGCCGAGCAAGGCGATGCGCCCGATGCTGGCGCGCGGCAACGCGAACACCGGCCGCCCGATGGCGCGCGCGATGCCGAGCAGCAGCACGCCGGCGAGCAGGAAGCGCCAGCCCGCGAACACGAGTTGCGAGGCCGTGTCGTCGCGGCCGATGGCCAGCAGCGCATAGCCGCTCTTGATGGCCGGGTAGGCGCTGCCCCAGAGCAGGCAGCACAGGGTGGCGAGCAGCACCACGTTGCGTGGCCGGCTGAAGAAGGCCGCGCCGCCGAGGCGGTCCGTCATGCCGGGCTGTCGGGTTGGGCGCGGCGCAGGCGTTCGCGGCTGTTGGAGAGGTGCAGGCGCATGGCCTGGCGAGCGGCCTCGGGCTCGCGCAGGCGGATCGCGTTGTAGATGCTCTGGTGCTCGCCGTGCACGCGCCGCAGGTAGGCCAGGCGGCCTTCGGGCGCGCTGCTGGCGGTGTTGAGGCGGGTGCGCGGAATGATCATCGTGCCCAGGTAGGTCATGAGGTCGGCGAAGTGGCGGTTGCCGGTGGCGCGCGCCACTTCCATGTGGAACTGGAAGTCCGAGGGCACGGCGTCGGAGACGTCGTCGATGGAGGCCTCGAAGGCCGCGAGCGCGGCGGCCATGTTGTGCAAGTGGCCGTCGTCGCGGCGCTGCGCGGCCAGGCTCGCGGCCTCGCTCTCCAGGCTGATGCGCAGCTCCAGCAGCGAGATGACGTCGGCCACGGTGGCGAAGTCCTCCGGCGCGACGCGGAAGTTGCTTTGCTCGGGCGGCGCCATCACGAAGGTGCCGATGCCGTGGCGCGTCTCCACCTGGCCCGAGGCCTGCAGGCGCGAGATGGCCTCGCGCACCACGGTGCGGCTGACCGCGAAACGGGCCATCAGCTCGGATTCGGTGGGCAGCTTGTCGCCCGTCTGAAGGCGGCCTTCGCGCACATCGGCCGTCAGCGTATCGACGATTTCGGGCACCAGGCCGCGCTGCCGGCGGGGGCGCGGTGGCGGCGCTGCCATCGGCATCGCCTCGTCTCCTAGGGTTTTCACGGGGAGCATTGTTTTTTCCTTGACACGCCATTGTGGCGTTCACACAATTCGCCCAAGTTGTCTGACAACCGACAACAGACAACAAGATGGACGGACTGTAGCAAACCCCTCGCGAAAGTCCAAGCCCTTCGAGACAAGACCGCACACACCATGGACGTCATTCTCAAAACCCACCACCGCCTGCTGCTCACCGGCGCCGCCGGCGGCCTGGGCACCGCCCTGCGCAATCGCCTCAAGCGCAATTGCGAAGTGCTGCGCCTCTCGGACCGCGCCGACCTGGGCTCGGCACAGGCCGGCGAGGAAATCGCGCTGGCCGACCTGGCCAACGCGGAAGAGGTCGACGCCATGGTGAGCGGCTGCGACGCCATCGTGCACATGGGCGGCATCTCGGTGGAGGCGCCCTTCGCCGCCATCCTGCAGGCCAACATCCTGGGCGCGTACCACCTGTACGAGGCCGCGCGGCGGCACGGTGTCAAGCGCATCGTGTTCGCCAGCTCCAACCACGTGACCGGCTTCTACAAGCAAAGCGAGACCATCCACGCCGACCACCCGGCCCGGCCCGACGGCTTCTACGGCCTGAGCAAGGCTTTCGGCGAGGACTTGGCGCGCCTGTACTACGACCGCCACGGCATCGAGACCGCCTGCGTGCGCATCGGCTCCTCGTTCGCCGAGCCCAGGGACCGCCGCATGCTCGCCACCTGGCTGAGCTTCGACGACCTGCACCGCCTCATCAGCGCCTGCCTGAGCACGCCGGTGCTGGGCCACAGCATCGTGTTCGGCATGTCCGACAACGCCGTGACCTGGTGGGACAACAGCCGCGCGCGCCACGTGGGCTACGTGCCCCGGGACACCTCGGACGTGTTCCGCGAGGCCGTCTTCGCGCGCACCAGCGCACCCGACCTGAACGACCCCGCCGCGATCTACCAGGGCGGTGGCTTCGTCAAGGCCGGCCCGTTCTGAACGGCACGCCCACCATGACCACGCAGGCCGAACTGGTGCTCGACGCGCGCAACGGCGTGGGCGAGAGCCCGGTGTGGGACGCGCAGCGCCAATCCCTGTTCTGGCTGGACATTCCCGGCCGCGCGCTCTGGTGCTGGAACGCGGCCACCGGGCAATCGCGCCAGTGGGCCACGCCCGAGATGGCCGGTTGCATGGCGTTGGCCGCCGGCAGCGAAGCGACGCCGCACGGCCGCTGGGTGGCCGCCATGGAAACCGGCGTGGCGGTGCTCACGCCGCAGGACGACGGCACGCTCACCCAGGAAGCGCGCGCCCGCGTGCGGCACCCGCAGGGCGGCATGCGCTTCAACGACGGCCGCTGCGACCGCCAGGGCCGGCTGCGCGCCGGCACCATGGTGATGGACATGTCGCTGGCCGCGCCCGCGGGCAGCCTGTACGCCTTCGACGGCGCCGCGCTGCGCGCGCTGCAGGGCGGTTTCATCACGCCCAACGGCATGGCCTTCAGCCCCGATGGCAAGACCATGTACCTCTCGGACTCGCACCCCAGCGTGCAGACCATCTGGGCCTACGAGTACGACACCGACAGCGGCACGCCGCACCACCCGCGCGCCTGGGTCGACATGAAGGCCCTGCCCGGCCGGCCCGATGGCGCGGCGGTGGACGAAGACGGCGGCTACTGGATCTGCGGCAACGACGCCGGCCTGGTGCACCGCTTCACGCCCGACGGCCGGCTCGACCGATCGCTCGCCGTGCCGGTGAAGAAGCCCGCCATGTGCGCCTTCGGCGGCAGCGGGCTCGACACCTTGTTCGTCACCTCCATCCGGCCCGGTGGCGACCTGTCCGACCAACCGCTGGCGGGCGGCGTGTTCGCGCTGCGCCCCGGCGTGCGCGGGCTGCCCGAACCCACCTGCACGATTTTCTGAGCCCTGCATTCCCACAAGAGGCCCCCAGGCCCAAGCCCCTGTTTTCAACCACCCAACCGAAAGCGCTGAGGACGACATGAACATCAAACCCCTCCTGACCATCGTGGCCGCCTGTGCCGCCCTCGCGGCCCAGGCCACCGAGTTCCGCTCGGCCGACACGCACAACGCCGACGACTACCCCACCGTGGCCGCCGTGAAACACATGAGCGAGCTGCTGGAGAAGAAGAGCGGCGGCAAGCACAAGATCAAGGTCTTCAACAAGCAGGCACTGGGCAGCGAGAAGGAAACGATCGACCAGGTGAAGATCGGCGCGCTGGACTTCACGCGCGTCAACGTGGGCCCGATGAACGCCATCTGCCCGCTGACCCAGGTGCCGACCATGCCCTTCCTGTTCAGCTCCATCGCGCACATGCGCAAGTCGCTGGACGGCCCGGTGGGCGACGAGATCCTCAAGAGCTGCGAGTCGGCCGGCTTCATCGGCCTGGCCTTCTACGACAGCGGCGCGCGCTCCATCTACGCCAAGAAGCCGATCAAGACCGTGGCCGATGCCAAGGGCCTGAAGATCCGCGTGCAGCAGTCCGACCTGTGGGTCGCGCTGGTCAGCGCCATGGGCGCCAACGCCACGCCCATGCCGTATGGCGAGGTCTACACCGGCCTGAAGACCGGCCTGATCGACGCCGCCGAGAACAACATCCCCTCGTTCGACACCGCCAAGCACGTCGAGGCCGTGAAGATCTATTCCAAGACCGAGCACTCGATGGCGCCCGAGATCCTGGTGATGTCCAAGGTGGTCTACGACAAGCTGCCCAAGGCCGAGCAGGACATGATCCGCGCCGCCGCCAAGGAGTCGGTCGCGTTCGAGCGCCAGAAGTGGGACGAGCAGGAAGCCAAGTCGCTCGCCAACGTGAAGGCCGCCGGCGCCGAGATCGTCGAGGTCGACAAGAAGTCCTTCCAGGCCGTGATGGGCCCGGTGTACGAGAAGTTCATGACCACGCCGGACATGAAGCGCCTGGTCAAGGCGATCCAGGACACCAAGTAAACGGCGTCCTCTTTTTCCATCCCTCTCCTCCAGCCCTCGTCCGCTCCGGCGGGCGGGGGAGCAAGGTTTCCCATGTTCACCAAATTGTGTGCCGGCTTGTCCAAGCTGTGCCTGATGCTGGCCGTGGCCGGGCTGATCGCGGTCGTCCTGTGCGTGCAGTGGCAGGTGATCGGCCGCTACGTCTTCAACGACACGCCCACCTGGGCCGAGGCCCTGGCGATGCTGCTGGTGCTCTTCGTCACCGCCTTCGGCCTGGCCGTGGGCGTGCGCGACGCGGGCCACATCGGCCTGGAATCGCTGGTGAGCCTGCTGCCCCTGCGCTGGCAGCGCCGCATCGAGTACGTGATCCACGCCCTGGTGGCGGTCTTCGGCGCGCTCATGGTGCAGAGCGGCTGGCTGTGGATGACCGCCAAGTGGGGCGAGAAGAAACCCATGCTGCCGGTGCCCGACGGCATCGACTACCTGCCCATCGTGATCGCCGGCGCGCTCATCGTGCTGTTCTCGATCGAACACATCGTCGCGCTGATCCGCGGCACCCTCGTGGAGCCCGCATGGAACTGACTGTCCTGGGGTTGAGCTTCACCCTGTTCCTGATCCTCGGCGTGCCGGTGGCCTTCGCCATCGGCCTGTCCTCGGTCGCCACCATCCTCGTGGCCGGCCTGCCGGTGGCGGTGGTGTTCCAGAAGATGGTCGGCGGCATGCAGGTGTTCAGCTTCCTGGCGATCCCCTTCTTCGTGTTCGCCGGTGAGCTGATGCTGTACGGCGGCATCGCCGACCGCATCGTGCGCTTCGCCAACAGCCTGGTGGGCCACGTGCGCGGCGGCCTGGGCATGAGCAACGTGGTGGGCTGCACGCTGTTCGGCGGCGTGGCCGGCTCGCCGCTGGCCGACGTCTCGGCCATCGGCTCGGTGATGATCCCGCTGATGAAGAAGGAGGGCTACGACGCGGACTACGCGGTCAACGTCACCACCCACGCCTCGCTGGTCGGCGCCATCATGCCGACCTCGCACAACATGATCATCTTCACGCTGCGCAGCCTCGGGCATCGCCTCGGTGAGCGTGCTCAGCCTGATCCTGGCCGGCCTGATCCCGGCGCTGATCCTCACGATCTGCAACCTGGGCGCGGCCTACTACGTGGCCGTCAAGCGCGGTTACCCCACGCACGGCAAGTTCCCCGGCTGGGGCGAGGTGCTGCGCGCCTTCGGCGCCGCGCTGCCGGGCCTGCTGGTGATCGTGATCATCCTCGCCGGCATTCTCTCGGGCGCGTTCACCGCCACCGAGTCGGCCTCCATCGCGGTGGCCTGGGCATTGGCGATCACCGTGCTGGTGTATCGCACGCTGTCCTGGCACAACTTCCTGAAAGCCTGCGCCAAGGCCTGCAAGACCACCGGCGTGGTGCTGCTGCTGATCGGCATCTCGGCCGCCTTCGGCTACTTCATGGCGCTCTACGAAGTGCCGCAGCTCACCGGCGAACTCATGAAGTCGGTGTCGGACAAGCCCTGGGTGATCTTCCTCATGATCAACCTGCTGCTGTTCGTGCTCGGCACCTTCCTGGACATGGCGGCCACCATCCTGATCTGCACGCCGATCTTCATGCCGATCGCGATGCAGTTCGGCATGGACCCGACGCAGTTCGGCATCGTGATGCTGATCAACTGCGCGCTCGGTCTCAACACCCCGCCCGTGGGTTCGGTGCAGTTCGTGGGCTGCGCCATCGGCGGCATCTCGGTCGGCCAGGTGATGCGCACCATCGCACCGTTCTACGGCGCGCTGGGCATCTGCCTGATGCTGGTCACCTACGTGCCCGCGTTCTCGCTCTGGCTGCCCGGCCTCGTGAAGTAAACCCCTTCAAGGAGAGATCACCATGTCCATCAACCGCCGACAGCTGCTCGCCTCGTCCGCCGCGCTCGCCGTGACCGGCCTGCCCGCCGCGCACGCGCAGGGCTTTCCGAACAAGCCGCTGAAGATCATCGTGCCCTACCCGCCGGGCGGCTCCTCGGACATCATCGCGCGCGCCATCAGCCAGCCGCTGTCCGACAGCCTGGGGCAGCCGGTGATCGTGGAGAACCGGCCTGGCGCCAACGGCAACCTGGGGGCCGATCTGGTGGCGAAATCCGCGCCCGACGGCCACACCGTGCTGCTGTGCGACGTGGGCGCGCTGGCCATCAGCCCGGCGGTCTACACCAAGCTCTCGTTCGACCCGAGCAAGGACCTGCGCGGCGTGACCATGCTGGCGTACTCGCCGCACATGCTGGCCGTGCACCCCTCCGTCAAGGCCAACAACCTCAAGGAACTGGTGGCCCTGTCCAAGACCACCGACCTGAACTTCGCGGTGACGGCCGTGGGCAGCGCGCCGCACGTGGCCGGCGTGGCCGTGGAGCGCGCCACCGGCGCCAAGTGGACCTATGTGCCCTACAAGGGCGGCTCGCAGGCCGTGACCGACACGGTGGCCGGCCAGACCCAGGTCATCATGAACGGGATGCTGGCCACGCTGCCGCACGTGCAGAGCGGCCGGCTCAAGGTGCTGGGCATCTCCAAGAAGACGCGCATGCCGCTGGTGGGCGAGGTGCCGACGCTGGCCGAACAGGGCGTCAAGGACTTCGAGTCCGGCACCTGGCAGGGCGTGCTGGTGGCCAACGGCACACCGGCCGCGCTCATCGCGCGCCTGAACGCCGAGCTGATCAAGGCCATCCGCAGCCCCGACGTGCGCGCCCGCCTGACCGGCCAGGGCGCCGAGGTGGTGACCATGCAGTCGGCCGAGCAGGACCGCTTCTTCGACGCCGAACGCAAGCGCTGGGGCGCGGTCGTCGCCGAGGCCAACATCAAACTGGACTGAGCTGCCCCGTGAACCCCCAGGAACTCCAATCCATCGTCGGCAGCGGCCTGCTGTCCTTCCCCTTGACCGACTTCGATGCGCAGGGCGACTTCAACGCCCGAGGCTATGCCGAGCGCCTGGAGTGGCTCGCGCCCTATGGGGCCAGCGCGCTGTTCGCCGCGGGTGGCACCGGCGAGTACTTCTCGCTCTCGGGCGCCGAGTACAGCGAGGTGGTGGGCACCGCGGTGACCACCTGCCGCGGCAAGGTGCCCATCATCGCGGGCGCGGGCGGGCCCACCCGCACCGCCATCGCGCACGCGCAGGAGGCCGAGCGCCTGGGCGCGCACGGCGTGCTGCTGTTGCCGCACTACCTCACCGAAGCCAGCCAGGCCGGCCTGATCGCCCACGTGGAGCAGGTCTGCAAGAGCGTGGACTTCGGCGTGATCGTCTACAACCGCAACGTCTGCAAGCTCACGCCCGACTCGCTCGCCATCCTGGCCGGGCGCTGCCCCAACCTGATCGGCTTCAAGGACGGCATCGGGGACATCGAGCTCATGATGTCGATCTACCTGAAGATGGGCGATCGTTTCTCCTACCTGGGCGGCCTGCCCACGGCCGAGGTGTACGCGGCGGCCTACAAGGCGCTGGGCACCCCGGTGTACTCGTCGGCGGTGTTCAACTTCATCCCGAAGACGGCGATGGCCTTCTACGAGGCGGTGCGCCGCGACGACCACGCCACGCAGCACCGCCTGCTGAAGTCCTTCTTCATGCCCTACCTCGACATCCGCAACAAGGGCGCTGGCTACGCGGTGAGCATCGTGAAAGCCGGCGCTCAGATCGTGGGCCGCGGCGCCGGCCCGGTGCGCGCGCCGCTCACCGACCTGCAGCCCGCCGAGCGCGAGCGCCTGGGCGAGCTGATTCACGCGCTCGGCCCACAATAGGGCCGATGAACCCTGCCGCATTCCCTTATCTGCTCGACCCGGCGCGCTTCCAAGGCGAAGTGGACGGCCAGCCCACCGCCCTCTTCTTCCTGCGCAACGCGCGCGGGCATGGTGGTGGCGATCACCAACCTCGGGGCCAAGGTGCTGCAGATCGTCGTGCCCGACCGCTCGGGCGCGCTGGACGACGTGGCGCTGGGCTACGACCAGCTGGCCGACGTGATCACCGGCTCACCCTCCATGGGCGCTTTCGTGGGCCGCTACGCCGGGCGCATCGGCGGCGCGCGCTTCACCCTCGATGGGCACGAGCACCACCTCACGCCCAACGCGGGCGCGCACTGCATCCACGGCGGGCCGCGCGGCTCGCGCCACCGCGTGTTCGACGCCACGCAGACCGACGCCCAGACCCTGCAGCTGCACCACCGTTTTCTCACCGCCGAAGACGGTTTCCCTGGCACCCTGGACCTGCAGCTGACCTACCGGCTCGACGACGACAACGCGCTGGTGCTCGAACACACGGCCACCGCGCTCGACGCACCCGGCCCCGCGAGCTTCACCAGCCACATCTACTTCAACCTCGACGGTGTGGGCCAGGGCCAGCGCATCGACGGCCACGTGCTGCAGGTGCCCGGCTCGCGCGAGGTGCTGGCGCACCGGGGCCGACGGCATCGCCACGGGGCCCCAGGTCTCGCTCGACGGCCACCCGCAGGACCTGCGCACGGCTCAGGTGCTGGGTGATTTGCCCGACATCGACCTGAGCTACGTGCTGGAACCCCTGCCCACATCCGCCGCACGCCCGTGCGCGCAACTGCGCAGCGACACCAGCGGCCGCACCCTGGCCGTGTGGACCACCGAACCGCTGCTGCAGGTGTACACCGCCGGCCAGCTCGGGGTGGCGGAGCGCCCCGACCTCGGCAAGTGGGGCGTGCGGCACCGGCCCCGCTCGGCCGTCTGCCTGGAGCCCCAGCATTTTCCCAACGCCCCCAACTGCCCGGCGCTGCCGCAGAACACCGTGGCGCCCGGCCGGCCTTACCGCGCCACCACGGTCTATCGTTTCGGCACGGTCAACGATTGAACACCGGCTCCCGTCGGACGCACTCCGGCGGCTCGCCATAACCCGCTGAGCGCACCACGTTCTCCAGGGAGATCTCGACCTGGAACCAGCGGCAGAACGGGTTCACGAAGCGGTAGCTCCAGACCATGCCCCGCTCCCGCCCCAGCCCTTGCACCTCGCCCGGGCGCCCCAGCCTGGCGCGAACCTCGTCGGCGCTCATGCCGGGGTTGATCTGGGTGAAACGTGCCTCGGTCAGCACCTGCTCCGAGCGGACCACGCGGCCCGAGGCATCGAGGTCCACGAACCAGGTGTGCAAGCCATAAGGGCCACGGGGATATTCCAGCCGGGTGCCCCCGTCGATCTGGCGCGTGGTTTCCGGCGGACCCATCCGCGCCACGACCTGGTCGCGGTTCTGGCCGGCCATGTCGGCCGTCGGTCCGTAGCCGGCGCACGCGCTCAGGAAGGCCGCACCGATCAAACACCACAAGCGCAAACGCATGGACAGCTCCTGTTCGGTGGCTCAAGCCATTTCGATGGTTTTCAGGGAGGCGAGTTCCTGCCGTTCAGCCCAGCAGCGCGGCCAGGCCGTTCTCGGGCTCGAAGCGCTGGTTGCGGTGCAGCAGGCGCGTCGGGCCGGGCCAGACCCGGGTGGCGATGCTGTGCCTCGGGTCGCCGGGATAACAGATCACGCGCCGGCCGTCCTCGTCGAACGGCTCGGGCTCGATCAGCGAGGGCGGGCGGCTGCGCGCCGTGGCCAGCACCTGCGCCACGTCGGCCAGGCGGCTGAGCTCGCTCAGGCTCATGATCTGCGGCGGCGCCAGGTCGATCTCGCCGGCCCAGTAGCGCTCCAGGCCAGTGCGCGGCGAGAGCCACACGGCTTCCGTCGCTTCGTGGGCGCAGTGCTCCACCGTCTGGTCATCGGGTGCCACGGCCACGAAGAAGCGTGTGTCGAAGCGCTTGTTGGTCACCGAAGGCACGCGCGGCGTGACCCAGCGCGACCACGGCAGCACACACGCCGTGGGGATGGGCAGGCCCTGGGCCTGCAGGGCGGCAGCGAACGCGATGCCGGTGGCCGTCTGCTCGCGCACGGGCTGCACGTGCCTGGCGCCGTTCGCCTGGCCCAGCAGCAGGCCGCATTCCTCGAAGGTCTCGCGCAACGCCGCCACGTGCAGGCCCAGGGCCGTGTCCACATCCAGGCCGAGTTCGCCCAGCCCAGCGAGGCAGGTGGTGGCGGGGCGGTCCAGCGCCGCTGGGTCGGTCTGCCGGTCGGCCGCGTCCAGCTTGCCACCCGGGAAGACATGCACGCCACCGAGCACGCCCGAATTGCCGTGCCGGCGCACGAGCAGCACCTCCAGGCCAGCGGGCCCGTCGCGCACCACCATCACGGTGGCAGCGGCCACGGGCGGGGTGAGCACTTCGTCGGAATTGATGGCAATGGGCATGGACCGATTGTCGGTGCACGGGCCAAGGCCTGCAGTCGCCGTGGCGCAACCTCCAAAAATGAATACCTTTTTACGAACTGAATGGCAGTGAATGCAAAACCGCACCCGGCCAAGGGCAAGGAACTTCTGCTTTAGCACTCGCTCCTAGAGAGTGCTAATATTCTTAGCAGACACCTGAGGAGGGTTCACATGTCCCACACGCTTGCTCCTGTTGCCACCGCCACCACCGGCTCGATCGCCGTGGCGAATCCGTGGGCGCTCGTGCCGCCCCTGGGCAACCTGGACGCCTACATTTCCGCGGTCAACCGCCTGCCGCTGCTCACGCTGGAGCAGGAGCAGCAGGCCGCCCGCCGCCTGCGCGACGACAACGACCTGGACGCCGCCGGCCAGCTGGTGATGTCCCACCTGCGCCTGGTGGTGTCGATCTCGCGCCAGTACCTGGGCTACGGCCTGCCCCATGGCGACCTGATCCAGGAAGGCAATGTCGGCCTGATGAAGGCCGTCAAGCGCTTCGACCCCGACCAAGGCGTGCGCCTGGTGAGCTACGCCATGCACTGGATCAAGGCCGAGATCCACGAATACATCCTGAAGAACTGGCGCATGGTCAAGCTGGCCACCACCAAGGCCCAGCGCAAGCTGTTCTTCAACCTGCGCTCGCGCAAGCAGGGCTTCCGTGCCGATGCGGTCGATGGCGACACCCACCGCGAGGTGCTGTCCGACAGCGAAGTGGGCGTGATGGCCCGCGAACTCAACGTGAAACCCGAAGAAGTGCGCGAAATGGAAACGCGCCTCTCCGGCGGCGACGTGGTGCTGGACCCGGCCCCGGGCGACGACGGCGAAGACAGCTTCGGCCCCATCGCTTACCTTGCGGACGCCACCCACGAACCCACCGCGGTGCTCGAATCGGCCCAGCGCGATGCGCTGCGCACCGAAGGCGTGGCGCGCGCCATGAGCGAACTCGACGAACGCTCGCGCCGCATCGTGAGCGAGCGCTGGCTCAAGGTGAACGACGACGGTTCGGGCGGCATGACGCTGCACGAACTGGCGGCCGAGTACGGCGTGAGCGCCGAACGCGTGCGCCAGATCGAGGTGGCGGCCATGAAGAAGATGCGCAAGGCGCTGGCCGCTTACGCCTGATCCACGACCCCCATTGCCACCACGGCCCCGGCGGTTTCGCGACCCCGGGGCTTCTTTTTACGAACGGTGCCCGTCGCCGGACCTGCGTCACGCCCGGCCAATGTCACAGGCGACACAATCGGGGGATGTCTGACGTTTTGTGGAAGGGCGCGACGCCCGGGATCCGTCGCGCTCGCAGGCTGGCCGCCTGGCTGGCGCTGGCCTTCTTCTCCCTTTTTCCTGTCCTGCGCGGAGTGGCCGCCGAGCTGCCGCCTGTGGTGCTCGACGGCACACAACCCAGCGTGCCCCTGGCCCAGCGCAGCCTGTACTGGGTGGATACCGGCGGCCAGCTGACGGTGCAGGAGGTGGAAGCCCAACAGGACCAACTGCCGTTTGCGGTGCGCAGCGCCGAACACCGCCTCCTCCTTCCGGACGGCGGCGCGCTGTGGATTCGCTTCGATGCCCAGGCCCGCGACGACCATTCGCGCTGGGAGCTGGAACTGGCGCGCTCGGGCACCGACCGCATCAGCCTCTACCACCGGCTGTCCAATGGCGAATGGAAAGCGCAACACGCTGGCGACCGCCTCGCGGTGAGCCACTGGGCCTTTCCCGACCGCTACCCGGTGTTCTCGCTCGACCCCCGCACCGACGCTGTAGTGACCTACTGGGTGCGCATCGAACACGCTCGCGTGCCGTTCTCCGGCACGCTGCAGATTCACGACCACCACACCTTGCGCGAGCTGCGCATCCACCAGCAGTTTCTGCTGGGCGCCTACTTCGGCATGGCGTTGCTGCTCACCGCGACCGCGGTCGGCCAATGCGCTGGTGTTCCGGGACACCAGCTTTGCCGCCTATGCCATCTACATCACAGTCCTCGGGCTGCGCGATGGCCGCGTCGCTGGGTGTGGCCGGCCAGTTCCTCTGGCCGAACTCGGCGCAGTGGAACGGATTGGCCGAATTCGTGCTGATGCCGATGGCGGCGGTGTTCGGTCTGCTGTTTGTGCGGCAGGTGGTTCAACCCAGGCGCATCGGTCGCTGGCTGGACCGTTCCGCCCTGGCGCTGCCTGCGGTTCTGGCGGGCCTGATTCTGTGGGACACGCTGTACCCCACCCATGGCAGCCTGCAGGCCGTGACGGCCGCGTCCGCGGCCACGCTCGCGTTGGTCTACGCCATGCTCTGGGCGGCCTGGCGCACGGGGGACCGCTGGGTGCGCTGGATCGCGCTGGGCATGCTGCCGGTGCTGCTGGCCGGGGCGCTGCCGGTGATGCGCAACTTCGGCCTGATCTCATCGGGTTTCCTGTCGCAGTACGGCATGGTGATCGCCGCCGCCCTCGAGGCGCCCTTGCTGATCTACGGCCTGCTGCAACGCTCGTCCCTGCAGCACGAGGCCCAGGCCCGCGCCCGCGCACTGGCCCTGACCGAACCGCTCACCGGCCTCACGAACCGGCACAACTTCATGCTGCGGCTGCACGACAGCGTGGTGCGGGCCCAGCGCTACGGGCACCAGAGCGCGCTGCTGCTGATCGGCCTGGACAACCACGGTTGGTTTGCCGAGCAGCACGGCCGCGAGGTGGCCGACCGCGCGCTGGTGATCACCGGCTCGCTGCTGCGCTCGGTGGCGCGCGACGTGGACACGGCAAGCCGGGTCGACGACAGCACCCTGGCGCTGTTGATGGAAGGGCCGGTGCGCGAGGCGCAGGCCCTGGCCGCGGCCACCAGCATCGTCGCGGGCGGCCTGCGCCCTTCGGTGCAACTGCCCGTGGGCACCACGCTGAAGTTCAAGATCGTCGTGGCGCTGCTGCCCGATCCCACGCCCGAACTTCAGCAGGACGCCCAGGCGCACCTGGACTGGCTGCGCCAGGCGCTGGACGCCCTGCGCAAGGACCCGCGCAAGGCGATCCTGAAACTGAACTTCTGATCAGCCCTCGCGGCGCAGCGCGGGGAAGAGGATCACGTCGCGGATGCTGGGGCTGTCGGTCAGCAGCATCATCAGGCGGTCGATGCCGATGCCACAACCACCGGCGGGCGGCATGCCGTACTCCAGCGCGCGGATGTAGTCCGCGTCGTAGAACATGGCCTCCTCGTCACCCCCGTCCTTGGCCGAGGCCTGCGCCTGGAAGCGCGCGGCCTGGTCCTCCGCATCGTTGAGCTCGGAGAAGGCGTTGCCGAATTCGCGCCCGGTGATGTAGAGCTCGAAGCGCTCGGTGACCGCGGGGTTCGCGTCGTTGGCGCGCGCCAGCGGCGAGATCTCGGTCGGGTGGTCCATGATGAAGGTCGGGTTCCAGAGCTTGTCTTCGACCTTCTCTTCGAAGTACAGCACCTGCAGGCTCGGCAGGCTGCGGCTGGAGAGCTGGTGCTTCTCCTCGCTCAGGCCGAGCTTCTTGAGCTGCGCGAGCAGCCAGGCGGCATCGTCCACGCTGTCGCCCGCCTCGGTGTACTTGACGATGGCTTCGCGGATCGTCAGGCGTTCGAAGGGCGACAGGATGTCCACCGGCTGGCCCTGGTAGGTCAGCGGCTCGTCACCGCGCACCCGGCGCACCACGTGGCGAATGAGTTCCTCGTTGAAGTCCATCAGGTCCTGGTAGTTCCAGTACGCCGCGTAGAACTCCATCATGGTGAACTCGGGGTTGTGGCGGACGCTGATGCCTTCGTTGCGGAAGTTGCGGTTGATCTCGAACACACGGTCGAAACCGCCCACCAGCAGGCGCTTGAGGTAGAGCTCGGGCGCGATGCGCAGGAACATCTCCTGGTCCAGCGCGTTGTGGTGGGTCTTGAACGGCTTGGCGTTGGCACCGCCCGGGATCGGGTGCAGCATGGGCGTTTCCACCTCGAGGAAGCCGTGGCTCACCATGAAGTCGCGGATGCTCGCCAGGGCCTGGCTGCGCGCGACGAAACGCTTGCGGGCGGTTTCGTCGGTCATCAGGTCCACGTAGCGCTGGCGGTACTTGATTTCCTGGTCGGCGATGCCGTGGAACTTGTCGGGCAGCGGGCGCAGGCTCTTGGTGATCAGGCGGATGCGGTCGGCCTGGATGGTGAGTTCGCCGGTGCGCGTGCGCATGAGCACGCCCTCGACCGCGATGATGTCGCCCAGGTCCCAGTGCTTGAAGGCGCTGTGCTGCGCCTCGCCCACGCCGTCGTTGTTCAGGTAGATCTGGATGCGGCCGCCCGAGGGGCCGAAGGACGCGTCCTGCAGCGTGGCGAAGCTGGCCTTGCCCATCACGCGCTTGAGCATCATGCGCCCGGCCACGCTGGCGCGCACCGGCTCGGCTTCCAGCGCTTCCTTGGTGGTCTCGCCATAGCGGGCGAACAGGTCGGCAGCCTTGTCGGCGGGTTTGAAGTCGTTGGGAAACGCCACCCCCTGGCCCTGTTTCTGCGCCTCGCGCAGCGCCTTGAGCTTCTCGCGGCGTTCGGCGATGAGCTGGTTGTCGTCGTGCGCCGCAGGCGCACCGGTCTCGGCGGTGGGGGGGGTTTGGGCTTGGGTCATGAATGAAAAATGGGTTGGGCACCGAGGTGCGCAACCCATGATTGTAGTTTTCGGCCCGATCGGGGCCGAATTCTCGTTATTCGCCGAGGTAGGCGGCGCGCACCTTGGGGTCGTCGAGCATGTCGCGGCCCACGCCGGTCATGATGATTTCGCCCGAATCCATCACGTAGCCGCGGTCGGCGATCTGCAGCGCGCGGCGGGCGTTCTGCTCCACCAGCAGGATGGTCACGCCTTGGGCGGAGACGTCGCGCACGACCTCGAAGATCTTGTCCACCATGATGGGCGACAGGCCCATGGACGGCTCGTCGAGCAGCAGCACCTTGGGCTGACTCATGAGCGCGCGCGCCATGGCCAGCATCTGCTGCTCGCCACCGCTCATGGTGCCGGCCAGCTGGTCCTTGCGTTCGCGCAGGCGCGGGAAGATGCCGAACATCTTCTCGATGTCCTGCGCGATGCCGGCCTTGTCCTTGCGGATGTAGGCACCCATCTGCAGGTTCTCGGTGATGGTCATGCGGGTGAACACGCCACGGCCTTCCGGCACCATGCCAGGCCCTGCTTCACGAGATCCCAGGCGCCCTTGCCCTTGATGCTCTGGCCCAGGTACTCGATGTCGCCGGCCTCGTAGGCGAGCGAACCGGTGACGGCTTTCATGGTGGTGGTCTTGCCGGCGCCGTTGGAGCCGATGAGCGAGATCAGCTCGCCCTCGCGCACCTCGAGATCGATGCCCTTGACGGCCTTGATGCCGCCGTACGCGACCTTCAGACCGCTGACTTTGAGGAGTGTGTTTGCCATTTGCGTCAATCCTTGATCAGTGGCCGCCGGTGCCGAGGTAGGCCTCGATCACCTTGGGGTCCTTCTGCACGTCGGCCGGTGAGCCGGAGGCGAGCTGCTTGCCGTAGTCGAGCACGGTCACGCGGTCGCACAGGCCCATCACCAGTTTCACGTCGTGTTCGATCAGCAGGATGGTTCGGTTGTCCTTGCGGATGCGGTCGATCAGCTCGCGCAGCTGCACCTTTTCGGTGGCGTTCATGCCGGCGGCCGGTTCGTCCAGCGCGATCAGCTGCGGGTCGGTCGCCAGGGCGCGCGCGATTTCCAGGCGGCGCTGGTCGCCGTAGCTCAGCGTGCGTGACTTGTAGTCGGCGAACTTCTCGATGCCCACGTAGGCCAGCAGCTCGCGCGCGCGCGCCGTGATCGCGGCCTCTTCGCGCTTGAAACCGGGCGTGCGCAGCACGGCGCCGATCAGGCCCGAATGGGTGCGCACGTGGCGCCCGACCATGACGTTTTCCAGCGCGGTCATCTCGGCGAACAGCCGGATGTTCTGGAAGGTGCGGGCGATGCCGGCCTTCGCCACCTCGTGCACCGCGCTGGGCGTGTAGGGCTTGCCCGCGAGTTCGAAGGAACCGCTGTCGGGCGTGTACAACCCGGTCAGCACGTTGAAGAAGGTCGTCTTGCCGGCGCCGTTGGGGCCGATCAGGCCATAGACCTGACCGCGCTTGATTTCGATGCCCACATCGCTCAGGGCCTGCAGGCCCCCGAAGCGCTTGGAAACATTCGCCACTTTGAGAATGGTGTCGCTCATGTGAATGCTCCGCTTACTTGGTCAGGGACTTGCCGTGCTCGGGCGAGGGCCACAAGCCTCTGGGGCGCAGCAGCATCACGACCACCATGGCCAGCGCGATGAGCAGTTGGCGCAGGATCTCGGGGCCAAGGCGACCACCCGTCAGTTCGGTCAGCGGGTGTGCCACATGGCGCAACACCTCGGGCAGGCCCGCCAGCAACAGGGCACCCAGCACCACCCCGGGGATGTGCCCGATGCCGCCCAGCACCACCATCGCCACCACCATCACCGACTCCATCAGCGAGAAGGACTCGGGCGAAACGAAGCGCTGGAACGAGGCGAACAACACGCCGGACACGCCACCGAAGGACGCGCCCATACCGAAGGCCAGCAGCTTGAGGTTGCGGGTGTTCAGGCCCATGGCCTTGGCGGCGATCTCGTCTTCACGAATGGCCATCCAGGCGCGGCCGATGCGCGAATCCTGCAAGCGGTAGGAGATGACGATGGCCAGCACCACGAAGAACAGGAACAGGTAGTAGTACAGCGTGACCGGCTGGAAGGTGTAGTCACCGATGGTCAGGCGCTTGCCGAGGTCGAGGCCGAACACCGAGATGGTGTCGATCTGGCTGATGCCCTTGGGACCGTTGGTGATGTTCAACGGGCGGTCCATGTTCAGCAGGAAGATGCGGATGATCTCGCCGAAGCCCAGGGTGATGATGGCGAGGTAGTCGCCACGCAGCTTGAGCGTGGGTGCCCCCAGGATCATGCCAACCACCCCCGCAATCGCCGCCGCCAGGATCATCACCAGCCAGATGTTGTAGTGCAGGCCGTTGGGGAACATGGCCTTGATGGCCGGGAAGGTGTCGGCGAGGTGGGGCGAGCCCAGCAAGGCAAACACATAGGCCCCCACCGCGAAGAACGCGATGTAGCCCAGGTCCAGCAGGCCGGCGTAGCCGACCACGATGTTCAGGCCGAGGGCCAGCAGCACGTACATGAGCGCGATATCGACAATGCGCACCCAGGAGTTGCTGCCGGTGGACTGCAGGATGATGGGCAGCAGCAGCAAAGCCACCGCCGCGATCAGGAAGACGATCAGCTTGCCGGTTTTGGTGTTCATCATGGTGTTTCTCCCGGACGGTCAGGCACGGTCCGCCACACGTTCACCCAGCAGCCCCGAGGGACGCAGCGTGAGCACGATCGCCAGCACGATGAAGGCGAAGATGTCGGTGTACTGGCTGCCCAGCACCCCACCGGTGAGCTTGCCGAGGTAGCCGGCGCCCAGGGATTCGATCAGGCCGAGCGCAATGCCCCCGACCACCGCACCGGCGAGGTTGCCGATGCCGCCCATCACCGCGGCCACGAAGGCCTTGAGGCCGGGCATGAAGCCCATGGCGTGCTGCACGGTGCCGTAGTTGGAGGCCCACATCACGCCGGCAATGGCCGCGAGCATGGCGCCGATGATGAAGGTGGCGGAGATGACCACGTCGGGCTTGATGCCCATGAGCGCGGCCACACGCGGGTTCTCGGCCGTGGCCCGCATGGCTCGGCCCAGATTGGTGCGGTTGACCAACCACATCAGGAAGGCCAGCGTGACCGCCGTGGTGGCCAGGATGACGACCTGCGTCACCGAAATCACCGCGCCACCGAACGCGATCGGTTCGCGCGACAGCATGGAGGGATAGGACTTCGGGTTCGGCGCCCAGATGATCATGGCGAAGGTCTGCAAGAGCAGCGACATGCCGATGGCGGTGATCAGGGGCGCGAGTCGGTTGGAATTGCGCAGCGGCCGGTAGGCCAGTTTCTCGATGGTGAAGTTGAGCGTGGCGCAGACCACCATCGCGATGATGGTGGCGCAGCAGGAGGACCACCCAGGTCGGCAGTCCGGTTGACGCACTGGTCATCCAGCCGATGACCGTCCAGCTGGTGAGGGCCCCCACCATCAGCACGTCGCCGTGCGCAAAGTTGATCAGTCCGATGATGCCGTACACCATGGTGTACCCCAGTGCCACCAGCGCATACATACTGCCCAACACCAGACCGTTGATGATCTGCTGCAGCAAAACTTCCATGAATGTTTCTCCGTGTTTTGTGACAGGCCGGGAAGCGCTTGTGGCGCCGGCCCGTTTCAACCTAGCAAAAAACCCGCCAGACATGACCTTGAAACAGGACCGACTGCGGGTTGGTGGACGGATTGTAATGAGGGGCTTTTGGAGCCCACATGCGTGTAAGCCCTTAGCGGACGCGGGTTTACCCTGGTTTTAGGTGCAACTCCCCAGACCGCATCAGCGCGATTGGCAGTGCATTAGTCTTTTTGATTGTTGAGTTTCTTGAGCTCGCGCAGCTTATCGGCGATGCGCAACTCCAGCCCACGCTCGACCGGGCGGTAGAAGCCCGGGTCGGCCATGCCATCGGGCAGATAGCGTTCACCGGCCGCAAAACCGCCCTCTTCGTCGTGCGCGTAGCGGTAGCCCTTGCCGTAGTCCAGCGACTTCATGAGCTTGGTCGGCGCGTTGCGCAGGTGCATGGGCACGGGGCGGGTGCCGTCCTTCTTCACAAAGGCCTTGGCTTCGTTGAAGGCTTTGTAGACCGCGTTGGACTTGGGCGCCACCGCCAGGTACACCACGCACTCGGCCAGGGCCAGCTCGCCCTCGGGACTGCCCAGGCGTTCGTACACCTCGGCGGCGTCCAGGGCCAGGCGCAAGGCGCGGGGATCGGCCAGGCCGATGTCCTCGCTGGCCATGCGGATGAAGCGGCGGGCCATGTACCGGGGTTCGGCGCCCCCGTCGAGCATGCGCGCGAACCAGTACAGGGCGGCATCGGGGTCGGAACCGCGCACGCTTTTGTGCAGGGCGCTGATGGTGTCGTAGAACTGTTCGCCGCCCTTGTCGTAGCGGCGCATGCGCTCGCCCAGCACCTTGAGCAGCCAGGCATCGCTCACCTCGGCGAGTTTTTCCCGCCCGGCCGCCACCGCCAGGGTCTCCAGCGTGTTGAGCAGGCGGCGCGCATCCCCATCGGCGTAGGCGATGAGTCGGTCCACGGCGGTCGATTCGATGGCCGGCACCGCGTCGATCGCCTGGGCCTTGACCACGATCTGGCGCAGATCGTCTTCCGACAAGGGCCGCAGCACGTAGACGGCCGCCCGCGAGAGCAGCGCCGAATTGACCTCGAACGAGGGGTTTTCGGTGGTGGCACCAATGAAGGTGAACAGGCCGCTTTCCACGTGCGGCAGGAAGGCGTCCTGCTGGCTCTTGTTGAAGCGGTGCACCTCGTCCACGAACAGGATGGTGCGCTGGGGCGAGAGGCCGCTGCGCGCCACCTCGGCCCGCTCCACGGCCTCGCGGATGTCCTTGACGCCGCCCAGCACCGCGCTGATGGTGAGGAACTGCGCGTCGAACGCGTCGGCCATCAGGCGGGCAATGGTGGTCTTGCCCACGCCCGGTGGGCCCCAGAGAATGCAGCTGTGCGGCTGGCCCGATTCGAAGGCCAGGCGCAAGGCCATGCCCTCGCCCAGCATGTGCTGCTGGCCGATCACCTCGGCCAGCGTGCGCGGGCGCAGGCGCTCGGCCAGGGGCACATGGGTACTGGCGGTCGACACGGCGAAACGATCAGGGTTTGACGACAGCGGCACCCGGTGGCGGCTGGAACTTGAAGTCCCCCGCCTTCAGCGGCGCATTGGCCTGCCAGCTGTTGAACGTGAGCACCGAGCGCTGGCCCAGGCTGTCCTCGATGTCCAGCACCGACAGCTGCCCCTGGCGAAAGCCCACGCGCACCACTTGCAGCTGGCCGTTGCGGTCCTTCGGGCGGGCCTCCAGCCACTCCAGGCCATCGCGGGCGGCGGCCGGCTTGAGTTCGAACGCGTCCGAGAGCCCTTTGAGATCGGTCCCGGCCGCGATCAGCGCGGCAGGCGTGCTGCCCAAGGCTTCCTTCTGCGAACGCGATGTCACCTGGTTCAGGTCCACGTCGTAGAGCCACAGGGTCTGGCCGTCGGCCACGATGGTCTGCTCGAACGGCTTGGCGTACACGAAGCGGAAGCGGTTGGGCCGCAGGAATTCGAACGTGCCGCTGGAGGTCTTGCTGCGCGCCACGGTTTCGTTGGCGCGCTTGGGCGAGGTCACGACCTGGGTGAAGCCGGCCTTGCCGCTGTCCACTTCACGCAGGAATCTTTCGAGGTCTTGCAGGCCGTCGGCGTGGGCGGCGA
Source organism: Hydrogenophaga sp. UC242_50 (assembly GCF_042697355.1). NCBI lineage: Bacteria > Pseudomonadati > Pseudomonadota > Betaproteobacteria > Burkholderiales > Comamonadaceae > Hydrogenophaga > Hydrogenophaga sp. UC242_50. Next base: position 2,096,219 of record NZ_CP170553.1, on the reverse strand, counting down.
GCGCGGCCAGCGACAACGCGCAGGAAGTGAGGAGTTGCTTGATCATGGACGGTAGGACCCGGTTGCGCCGACTTGGTTGCATGTCGGCGGGCTTCATTCCCCGCCGCGCGAGGGCACCAGGATGTCGCGCTGCCCGCTGGAGGTGAGCGCGCTGACCAGCCCCGCGTTCTCCATGTCCTCCAGCAGACGCGCCGCGCGGTTGTAACCAATCTTCAGCTTGCGCTGCACATAGGAGATGCTGGCCTTGCGGTCCTTGAGCACGATCTCGACGGCCTGGTCGTACAGCGCATCCTTCTCGCCACTGCCACCCTCGCCACCGCCTTCGCCGAACAGGTCGCCCCCTTCGCCGTCGCCCATGCTGCCTTCGAGCACGCCGTCGATGTAGTTGGGTTCGCCGCCCTGCTCTTTCAGGTAGGCCACCACGCGGTGCACCTCGTCGTCGCTGACGAAGGCGCCGTGCACGCGGATCGGGAAACCCGTGCCGGAGGGCATGTACAGCATGTCGCCCATGCCCAGAAGGCTTTCGGCGCCCATCTGGTCGAGGATGGTGCGGCTGTCGATCTTGCTGCTGACCTGGAACGACAGGCGCGTCGGGATGTTGGCCTTGATCAGGCCGGTGATCACGTCCACGCTCGGGCGCTGGGTCGCCAGGATCAGGTGGATGCCGGCCGCGCGCGCCTTCTGCGCCAGGCGGGCGATCAGCTCCTCGATCTTCTTGCCCACCACCATCATCAGGTCGGCGAGTTCGTCGATCACGACCACGATGTAGGGCAGGCGCTCCAGCGGCTCAGGCTGCTCCGGCGTGAGGCTGAATGGGTTGCCGATGATCTCGCCGCGCGCCGTGGCCTCGTCGATCTTGGTGTTGAAGCCCGCGAGGTTGCGCACGCCCATCTTGCTCATGAGCTTGTAGCGCTTCTCCATCTCGGCCACGCACCAGTTCAGGCCGTTGGCCGCGTGCTTCATGTCCGTCACGACCGGCGCGAGCAGGTGCGGAATGCCCTCGTAGACGCTCATCTCCAGCATCTTGGGATCGATCAACAGCAGGCGCACGTCGCGCGCGTCGGCCTTGTAGAGCAGCGACAGGATCATCGCGTTGATGCCCACCGACTTGCCCGAACCGGTGGTACCGGCCACGAGGCAGTGCGGCATCTTGGCGAGGTCGGCCACCACGGGCTGCCCCCCGATGTCCTTGCCCAGGCCCATGGTCAACATGGACTTGGCATCGTTGTAGACCTGTGAGCCCAGGATCTCGCTGAGCTTGATGGTCTGGCGCTTGGCGTTGGGCAGTTCCAGCGCCATCAGGTTCTTGCCGGGGATGGTCTCGATCACGCGGATCGACACCAGCGACAACGAACGGGCCAGGTCACGGCCCAGGTTGACGATCTGCGAGCCCTTCACGCCGGTGGCGGGCTCGATCTCGTAGCGCGTGATCACGGGGCCAGGGGCGGCCGCCACCACACGCACCTCCACGCCGAAGTCCTTGAGCTTCTTCTCGATCAGCCGGCTGGTCATCTCCAGCGTCTGGCTGTCCACCCCGGCCTGGTGCAAGGGGGCGCTGTCGAGCAGGTCCACCTGCGGCAGCTTGCTGTCGGGCAGCTCGGTGAACAGCGGCTTCTGGCGCTCCTTGGCACGCGCTCGCTCTTGGGCACATCGACCAGCGTGGGTTCGATCACCACAGGCACCGGGTGGTGTTCCTCGATCTCGACGCGCTCGACCTTCACCACCTCTTCGCGCTCGCGCGCGGCCTTCTCGCCGATGCGCTGGTCTTCCACCGCCTCGCGCTTCTCGCGCCGGGCCTCGAACCAGCCATCCAGCGTGTGCCCGACTTCCTCGGCCCAGTGGCCCCAGGAGAAGCGGAAGACGGTGGGCAGACACACCAGCAGCACCGCCAGCATCGCCAGCGCCGAACCGGTGAAGCCCAGCCAGCGCATCGCCACAGGCCCCAGCGCATGGCCCAGCACGCCGCCGGCGTGGTCGGGCAACAAGGCCTCCAACCGATAGAGGCGACTCCATTCCAGCACCGTGCTGGCCGCCATCAGGACGACCAAGGCCAGCCAGAACAGCGCGCGGCGCGCCCAGGGGCGGTGCCAGAGGCGATCGCCGGCCACGGCTTCATCGCCCGTGCCTTGGGCGCCGCGGATCCAGCGCGCCAGGGTGGACAACCACGCCCGCACCCCGGCAAGAAACAGCCACCAGACCGAAAAGCCGAGCAGGTAGTAGCTCCAGTCCGACAGCATGGCGCCCAGGCGGCCACCCCAGTTGCTCACCTCGGTGGAGGTGCCCGTGGTGCTCCACGCGGGATCGGCCAGGGAGTGGCTGAGCAGTGCCAGCAGCCAGAACGCGAGCGCCGCAGCGCCCAGCACCAGGCCGATTTCCTGGGCAAACCGGGACACACCCGCCGGCGCCGCGGAATCGCGGTCGGCGTTGAGGGTGTTGAGTGAATAAGTCATAGGCCTCGCTGAAATCCAGCGACAAGCTTACCCCATGACAGCCACCGACCGGGCGATGCCGGCCGGGTGCGAAAGAGCCCTCAACCGAGCGAGTTGAGGCGCTCCTTGATGACGGTGCTGCCCTCTTCGGTCACCTCGATGAAACCCCGGTCTTCCAGGTCCTTCATGACGCGGCTGACCATCTCGCGGGAAGCCCCGATCATCTTGGCCACGTCCTGGCGCGAGACCCGGTCCTTGATGGTCAGGATGCCGTCCTTGTCGGGCTGGGCGAACTCCAGCAGGGCTCGGGCGACACGCCCATACACGTCCATCAGCGCGAGTGACTCGATCTTGCGGTCCGCGTGGCGCAGGCGCTGCACCAGGCCGCGCATGACCGCGTAGGCCATGGAGGTGTTTTCCGGCAGGCAGCGCGCGAATTCGGTGCGCCCCAGGATCAGCACGTCGGTCTGCACCTCGGCGCGCACGGTGGCCGAATGCGGCTGGTTGTCGATCAGGCTCATCTCGCCCACGTAGTCGCCCGGGTTCATGGTGGCCAGGATCACCTCACGTCCCCGGGTGTCGGTGGTGACCACCCGCGCCCGCCCGGTCAGCACGATGGCCAGGCAGTTGGACTTCTTGCCCTGCTCGACGATGCACTCCCCCCGCTTGAAGCGCCGCTTGACCACCGAATCGGCCACCGATTCGGCCTGGGCCTGGGTCAAGGTGGAAAACAAGGGAACCCGGCGGATCAGGTCGAGATTGGACAGGAGAGACATGCGTGTATTCCTTGGTTGGGACGGCGCGCGCGGCGCTCTTTCATACAATGATTCGCACACATTGGGCGCCACGCGGCACTGGATTTGCCCCCGAACGCGCCCATATAACCACCGACTCTAAACCACTTGGCCCCAAATTCGATGGGGCGCTCAACATGAAACACGCGAAAGTCCTCATCCTGGGTTCAGGCCCTGCCGGCTACACCGCGGCCGTCTACGCCGCGCGCGCCAACCTCAACCCCGTGCTCATCACCGGCATCGCCCAGGGCGGCCAGCTCATGACCACGACCGATGTGGACAACTGGCCCGCCGATGCCGAAGGCGTGCAGGGCCCCGACCTGATGCAGCGTTTCCTGGCGCACGCCGAGCGCTTCAAGACCGAGATCATCTTCGACCACATCAACGCGGTCGACTTCTCCAAGCGCCCCTTCGTGCTCAAGGGCGACAGCGGTGAATACAGCTGCGATGCGCTCATCATCGCCACCGGCGCGTCGGCCAAGTACCTCGGCCTGCCCTCCGAGGAAGCCTTCATGGGCAAGGGCGTGTCGGGTTGCGCCACCTGCGACGGCTTCTTCTACCGTGGCCAGGAAGTCAGCGTGGTCGGCGGCGGCAACACGGCCGTGGAAGAGGCGCTGTACCTGTCCAACATCGCCAGCAAGGTCACGCTGGTCCACCGCCGCGACACCTTCAAGGCCGAAGCCATCCTGATCGACAAGCTGATGGACAAGGTCGCCGCCGGCAAGATCGAGCTCAAACTGCACAGCACGCTGGACGAGGTGCTGGGCGACCCGACCGGCGTGACCGGCGTTCGCCTGAAAAGCGTGAAGACCGGTGCGACCGAAGACCTGGATGTCAAAGGCTGCTTCATCGCCATCGGCCACCAGCCCAACACCGACATCTTCAAGGGCCAACTGGACATGAAGGACGGCTACATCACCACCCGTTCGGGCCTGCAGGGCATGCGCCCCATGACCAGCGTGCCCGGCGTGTTCGCCGCCGGCGACGTGCAGGACCACGTGTACCGCCAGGCCATCACCAGCGCCGGCACCGGCTGCATGGCCGCCCTCGACGCCCAGCGTTTCCTGGAGCAGAACGCCGTCTGAGCGCGGGGCTGACGGCCGGCCCTGGCGGCTTGGCCGCCAGTTGGCTATAATTGCGGGCTTTGCTGAGATTTACCGGCTTGCCCGGGCACGAAGCAGATTCGGGTTACCGCCACCCTTTCCTGGCGAGGTGAGGCTGAGGGGCCGACACGGAGACACCTCCGGTTCGCGGTCCGCAGCTGTTTGAAATGATCGGAGTGTCCTCATGGCACGCGTCTGCGACGTCACGGGCAAGAAGCCCATGGTCGGGAACAACGTTTCCCACGCCAACAACAAAACCAAGCGCCGGTTCCTGCCGAACCTGCAATACCGCCGTTTCTGGGTCGAGAGCGAAAACCGCTGGGTGCGTCTGCGCGTCTCCGGTGCCGCCCTGCGCCTGATCGACAAAAACGGCATTGACGCCGTGCTCGCCGACCTGCGCGCACGCGGTCAAGCTTAAGGAGAACCGAACATGGCAACCAAAGGCGCACGCGAGAAGATCAAGCTGGAATCCACCGCTGGAACCGGCCACTTCTACACCACCACCAAGAACAAGAAGACCACGCCCGAGAAGATGCTGATCAAGAAATTTGATCCCAAGGCTCGCAAGCACGTGGACTACAAGGAAATCAAGCTCAAGTAATCGAGCCGATTCCCAACAAAAAACCCGCTGTGAAAACAGCGGGTTTTTTTATTCCTTCCAGGGCGCCACGGATCCGGCTTTGCCGGTCCGTCAGCGCCGCCCCCTTGAGGGGGTGACGCGCCGCAGGCGCGGCGCAGGGGTGGGCCAATCAGGCGTGGGCGGAACGCAGGCGGATCGAGAAGTCGCGCAGTGCGGCGATGCCACTTTCCTCGGCGCGGCGGCACCAGGCCTGCAGGTCCACGGCGAGCTGTTCGCGCGTGGAGTTCGTGCTCGACCACAGGGCACGCAGTTCTTCGCGCATGGTCACCATCTTGTCGAGCACCGGGTGCTCGGCGCGCACCTGGGCCAACTGCGGCTTGACGTTGGCGGGCACCTTGTCGTCGTCGCGGTGCAACCAGCGGCGCGCGGCCTGCAGCACGGTGGCGTCGCCGCGGCGCTGCTTCAGGGCCTCGAGTTCGTGCTTGCAGGCGGCGCGCATTTCGCGCGCATAACCGGCCATCACTTCGTAGCGGTTGGCGATGATCGCCTCCAGCGTCTTCTCGTCGGCCACCGGGCGCACGGCGCCATAGGCCATCTTCGGCGGCACCTTCTTCACCGAGGCCAGGCCCACGGACTTCAGCATGGTGATGTACATCCAGCCGATGTCGAATTCGTAGGGCTTGACCGACAGCTTGGCCGAGGTCGGGTAGGTGTGGTGGTTGTTGTGCAGCTCTTCGCCGCCAATGAGGATGCCCCAGGGCGACACGTTGGTGCTGCCGTCGGCGGCTTCGAAGTTGCGGTAGCCCCACCAGTGGCCGATGCCGTTGATGATGCCGGCGGCGGTGATGGGAATCCAGGCCATCTGCAGCGCCCAGACCGACAGCCCCAGGACCCCGAACAGCGCCACGTTGATGATCAGCATCAGGCTCACGCCCAGGCGCGAGCGGCCGGTGTAGAGGTTCTTTTCAATCCAGTCGTTCGGCGTGTTGTGGCCGTAGCGCTCCATGGTCTCGGCGTTCTTGGCCTCGGCCCGGTAGAGTTCGGCGCCCTCGTAGAAGACCTTCTTGATGCCGAAGATGTGCGGGCTGTGCGGATCACCTTCGTGTTCGCATTTGGCGTGGTGCTTGCGGTGGATGGCCGTCCACTCCTTGGTGACCATGCCGGTGGTCATCCAGAGCCAGAAGCGGAAGAAGTGCGACGCGATCGGGTGCAGATCCAGCGACCGGTGTGCGGAATGGCGGTGCAGGTAGATGGTGACGCTGGCGATCGTGATGTGCGTGAACACCAGGGCCACGATAAGCACCTGCCACCAGGCGGCGCCCGTCAGGCCGCTGGCCAGAAACTGGATCAGGCCATCCCAGACAGCAGAGAAGATTCCGGAATCGGAAGAAAACATGGAGTTCCTAAAAGACCGCCCTGGGTCACGGACATGGAGGGGCGCCAAGCCCATGGGCGGTGTGGGCCAGCGAAGCTTGGATTTTAAGGCCGGGGGTGCAAATCACCAACCCATGGACGGCCAGGGATGAAAACTTAAGCCTTTATTTCAGGCGACTTGAACACAATTCAAACCTTTTTCCGCCAAACGGCAGCGAAAAAGCCGTCTGTTGCATGCCGATGCGGCCATAAACGCAGCCATTTTCCATTTTCGCCCGCGCACAGGGTGGATGCCCCGGAAACGTGCACCCCCTCCAGCAGGCTGACCACCGGCACCGGTTCGAAGTCCGGGTGGGCCGGTTCGAATGCCGCGCACACGGCCTCGTTTTCGGCCTGGAGCAGGCTGCAGGTCGCGTACACCAGCCGGCCGCCGGGCTTGAGCAGGCGGGCGGCGCTGTGCAGGATGGCCTGCTGCAGATCGGCCTGGGCGGCCACGGTCTGCGGCGTCTGGCGCCATTTCAGGTCCGGGCTGCGCCGCAGGGTGCCCAGGCCTGAGCAGGGCGCGTCGACGAGCACGCGGTCGATCTTGCCGGCCAGGCGTTTGATGCGGTCGTCCCGCTCGTGGGCGATCGCCACTGGGTGCACGTTGGACAGGCCACTGCGCGCCAGCCGGGGCTTGAGCGCGTCGAGCCGGTGGCCGGAGGTGTCGAAGGCGTAGAGCCGGCCGCTGTTGCGCATGGCGGCGCCGATCGCCAGGGTCTTGCCCCCGGCACCGGCGCAGAAATCGACCACCATCTCGCCGCGCTTGGCGTCCAGCAGCAAGGCCAGCAGCTGAGAGCCTTCGTCCTGCACCTCCACCTCGCCCTGCACGAAGGCCGGCAGTTTCGCCAGCGAGGGCTTGCCCTGCAGGCGGATGCCCAGGGGCGAATACGGCGTGGCCGCCCCCCGTGAGCCCGGCCTTCTGCAGGCCGGCCAGGGCGGCGTCGCGCTTGGCCTTGAGCACGTTCACCCGCAGGTCCAGGGGCGCGGGCTGGTTCAGGCTGGCGACCAGCGCGTCGAATTCGTCGCCCACCTGCTCGCGCAGGGCGGTGGCGCAGCCACTCGGGCAGGTTGTGGCGGTGCGGCGCCATCAGGTCGGCGTCGGTGACGGCGTCGCAATGGTCGAGCCAGCTTTTTTCGGCGTCCGTCAGGGCGCTCTTGACGAAGTCGCGGTCGCCCGGAAAGGCCAGGATCGCCAGCCGGCGCCATTTGGAGCCGCTGCCGGAGCGGGCCAGCCACTCCAGCTTGAGGCGTTCGCGCAGGATGGTGTAGACGGTGTCGGACAGCGTGGCCCGCTCGCGTGGGCCCAGGGAACGGTTTTCACGGAAATGGCGCGCGACGACCGCGTCGGCGGGGTGCTCGAACTTGAAGACCTGCTCGATCAGGCTGGCGCTTTCGTCCAGAAGGGCTTTGGGGTGCATAAGCCGTATTGTCCACCGGGGATAATCAGAGGCTATGTCCGACATCCCGAACCAGGTGCGCCGCCGGCGCACTTTCGCCATCATCTCCCACCCCGACGCGGGCAAGACCACCCTCACCGAGAAGCTGCTGCTGTTCTCGGGCGCGATCAACATCGCGGGCAGCGTGAAGGCGCGCAAGGCCGCGCGCCACGCCACCAGCGACTGGATGGAAATCGAAAAGCAGCGGGGCATCTCGGTCGCTTCGTCGGTGATGCAGATGGAGTACCGCGACTGCGTGATCAACCTGCTGGACACCCCCGGGCACCAAGACTTCTCGGAAGACACCTACCGCGTGCTCACGGCCGTGGACGCGGCGCTGATGGTGATCGACGCCGGCAACGGCGTGGAGCCCCAGACCCGCCGCCTGCTGCAGGTCTGCCGCGCGCGCAACACGCCCATCCTGACCTTCGTCAACAAGATGGACCGCGAGGTGCAGGCCCCGCTGGACCTGATGGACGAGATCGAGCGCGAGCTGGGCATGACGGTCGTGCCCTTCACCTGGCCGGTGGGCATGGGCAAGACCTTCCGGGGCGTGTTCGACCGCCGCACCGACCAGATGCGTGTGTTCGCCGCCGGTGAAGATCGCCGCGGTGGCGACGAGGACGTGCTGGCCGGCCTGGACAACCCCGAGAGCCTGCAGCGCTTCGGCGCCGAGTTCGCGCAGGCGCGCGACGAGCTGGAGCTGGTGGCCGGCGCCTCGCCCGCGTTCGAGGAGGCCAAGTTCCTCGCCGGCCAGCAGACGCCCATGCTGTTCGGCTCGGCGGTGAACAACTTCGGCGTGCGCGAGGTGCTCGACGCCCTGGTCGATCTGGCGCCGCCCCCGGGCGAACGGCCCGCGATCCAGCGCGTGGTGAAACCCGAGGAGACCAAGTTCAGCGGCGTGGTCTTCAAGATCCAGGCCAACATGGACCCGGCGCACCGCGACCGCATCGCTTTCGTGCGCGTGCGCAGCGGCCATTTCGAGCGCGGCATGAAACTCAAGGTGGTGCGCTCGGGCAAGGACCTGCGGCCCAACACCGTGGTGAGCTTCCTTTCACAGCGCCGCGAACTGCTCGACGAAGCCTTTGCCGGCGACATCATCGGCATCCCCAACCACGGCGTGCTGCAACTGGGCGACACCCTCACCGAGGGCGAAAGCCTGCAGTTCACCGGCCTGCCCTTCTTCGCGCCGGAAATCATCCGCAGCGTGGAAGTGGCCGATCCGTTGCGCAGCAAGCAGCTGCGCGCCGGCCTGACCCAGCTCGGCGAAGAGGGTGCCATCCAGGTGTTCCGCCCCGTGGCGGGTTCGGTGCTGCTGCTGGGTGCGGTGGGTCAGCTGCAGTTCGAGGTGGTCGCGCACCGCCTGGAGCACGAGTACGGCGTGAAAGCCCGCATCATGAACAGCCCCTACCAGGTGGCGCGCTGGGTGACCTGCGCACCCGAGGACGGTGGCGAGGTCGAACTCAAGCGCTTCATCGACGCCAACAGCCACCGCGTGGCGCTGGACGCGGTGGACGCGCCCACGCTGCTGGTGGACCACTCGGCCACCCTGCGCGCCGTGGAGGCCAACTGGCCGAAGATCAAGTTCCACGCCATGCGCGAGCACGCGGGGCTGGTGTTCGCCAAGGGCGTCTGATCAGGCGGCGGCCAGCAGCCGCTCCACCGCGCGGGGGTAGATCACATGCTCCTGCGTGAGCACCCGCGCCGCCAGCGCCTCGGGCGTGTCGCCCGGCAGCACCGGCACCACCGCCTGCGCCAGGATCTCGCCGTGGTCGAGCTCGCTGGTCACGCGGTGCACCGTGGCACCCGCGAAGCGGCAACCCATCTCGATCGCGCGCTGGTGCGTCTTGAGCCCCGGAAAGGCGGGCAACAGGCTGGGGTGGATGTTGACCAGCCGACCTTCGTAGTGCTGCACGAAGCCCGGGGTGAGAATGCGCATGAAGCCCGCCAGCACCACCAGCGCGGGGCCGTGGCGGTCGATCTCGGCCATCAGCGCGGCGTCGAAGGCCTCGCGGCTGGCGTAGGCGGTGTGGTCCAGCGCGGCGGTGGCGATGCCCTGTTCCTTCGCCCAGGCCAGGCCCTGGGCGGCGGCCTTGTTGCTCACCACGGCCGCCACGCGCGCGCCGAACCGGGCCTGCCAGCGTTGCGTCCGGGCGGTCTCCACGATGGCGGCCATGTTGGAGCCGCTGCCGGAGATGAGAATCACGATGTTTTTGTTCACGCCAGACATGGCCGGGAAGTGTAATGACCTCAGACCTGCAAACCCCTTCAGCCGGCCGCCCGCGCGGCCACGATTTCCAGCAACGCCCGCTCTCGCCCGCCGAGGCGCGCGTGCTCGGCACCCTCATGGAGAAGGCGCGCACCGTGCCCGACAGCTACCCCATGACGCTCAACGCTCTGGTGACGGGCTGCAACCAGAAGTCCAGCCGCGACCCGGTGATGAACCTGGCCGACGCCCTGGTGCTGGAGGCGCTGGACGAGCTGCGCAGCCTGCACATGGTGATGGAGGGCAGCGGCAGCCGGGTCACCCGCTACGAACACAATTTCGCGCGCGCCGTGGGCGTGCCCGAACAATCCGCCGTGCTGCTGGGCATGTTGATGCTGCGCGGCCCGCAGACCGCCGGTGAGCTGCGCCTGAACACCGAGCGCTGGTACAAGTTCCTGGACATCGCCTCGGTCGACGGCTTCCTGGAGGAACTGCAGGACCGCAGCGCCGAGAAAGGCGGCCCGCTGGTGGTGAAGCTGCCGCGCGCACCCGGCGCCCGGGAGCAGCGCTGGGCCCACCTGCTCTGCGGCCCGGTGGACACCAGCGCCGTCGCGGCGGCGCCGTCCACCCAGGGCAGCGCGGCCACCGAAGACGAACTGATCGCCCTCACCCGCCGGGTGCGCAGCGCTGGAAAACACCGTGGCCCAGTTGCAGGACCAGCTTCAGAATCTGAACGAGCAGCTCGGCTTGTCGCAGCCCGGACAGCCATAAAACGAACGGTCGTGCGAAACTGGCCGGCGTTGTTCAATTTGCCGGCACACATCCTGTGGCGGCCACCAGGAGACATTCCATGGATTTGGCATTCACGCCCGAAGAACAGGCGTTTCGCGAAGACATCCGGGGCTGGGTCAAGGCCAACCTGCCCGCCGAGATCGCCCACAAAGTGCACAACGCGCTGCGCCTGACGCGCGACGACATGCAGCGCTGGGCCAAGATTCTCGGCAAGAAGGGCTGGCTGGGCTGGGGCTGGCCCAAGGAGTTCGGCGGCCCGGGCTGGACCGCGGTGCAGAAGCACCTGTTCGAGGAAGAATGCGCCCTGGCCGGCGCGCCGCGCGTGGTGCCCTTCGGCCCCGTGATGGTGGCGCCGGTGATCATGGCCTTCGGCAACAAGGAACAGCAGCAGCGTTTCCTGCCCGGCATCGCCAGCGGCGAGGTGTGGTGGAGCCAGGGCTACAGCGAACCCGGCTCGGGCTCGGACCTGGCCTCGGTCAAGACCCGCGCCGAGCGCCAGGGCGACAAATACATCGTCAACGGCCAGAAGACCTGGACCACGCTGGGCCAGTACGGCGAGTGGATCTTCTGCCTGGTGCGCACCAGCACCGAGGGCAAGCCGCAGACCGGCATCTCCTTCCTGCTGATCGACATGGCCTCGCCCGGCGTCACCGTGCGGCCCATCAAGCTGCTGGACGGCGAGAGCGAGGTGAACGAAGTCTGGTTCGACAACGTCGAGGTGCCAGCGGAGAACCTGATCGGCGAGGAGAACAAGGGCTGGACCTACGCCAAGCACCTGCTCAGCCACGAACGCACCAACATCGCCGACGTGAACCGCGCCAAGCGCGAGCTCGAGCGCCTGAAGCGCATCGCCAAGACCGAAGGCGTCTGGGACGACCTGCGCTTCCGCGACCAGATCGCGCTGCTCGAAGTCGACGTGGTGGCGCTGGAGATGCTGGTGCTGCGCGTGCTCTCGGCCGAGAAATCGGGCAAGAACTCGCTCGACATCGCCGGTCTGCTCAAGATCAAGGGCAGCGAGATCCAGCAACGCTACAGCGAACTCATGATGCTGGCGGCCGGCCCCTACAGCCTGCCCTTCATCGAGGAGGCCATGGAAGCCGGCTGGCAGGGCGACTTCCCCGGCGGCGTCACCGCCAACGCGCCGCTGGCGTCCACCTACTTCAACATGCGCAAGACCACCATCTACGGCGGCAGCAACGAAGTGCAGCGCAACATCGTCGCGCAAACCGTTCTGGGCTGAGGAGAAAAACATGGACTTTGATTTCAGCGACGACCAACAGCAACTGCGCGACGCCGTGCGCAAATGGGTCGACAAGGGCTACACCTTCGAGCGCCGCAACGGCATCGTGGCCGCGGGCGGCTTCGACCGCGCCGCCTACGGTGAATTGGCCGAGCTCGGCCTGGCCGGCCTTTACGTGAGCGAGGACGACGGCGGCCTGGGCATGGGCCCCATCGAAGGCATGGTGGTCATGGAAGAGCTGGGGCGCGGCATCGTGCTCGAACCCCTGGCCCAGACCCTCATCACCTCCGGCGTGCTGGGCGGTTACGCGCCGGCCGACCTCAAGGCCGCGTGGTTGCCGCGCATGGCCTCGGGCGAAGCGCTGGTGGTGCTCGCGCACCAGGAGCGCAAGGCCCGCTACAAGCTCGACGTGTGCGCCACCACCGCCACCCAGGCCGGCAGCGGCTGGACGGTCTCGGGCAGCAAGAACGTGGTGCCCGCCGCCGACCAGGCCGACGCCTTCGTCGTGCCCGCCGTGGCCGGCGGCAAGCTCGCCCTGTTCCTGGTGGAGCGCACCGCCGCTGGCGTTGCGCACGCGCGGCTACGGCACGCAGGACGGCGGCCGTGCGGGTGACCTCACGCTCAAGGACGCCCCGGCCCAACTGATCACCACCGATGGCCTGACCGCGCTGGAACACGCCGTGGACATCGGCATCGCCGCCGCCTGCGCCGAAGCCGTGGGCGTGATGGACAAGACCGTGGCCATCACCGTCGAGTACATGAACACGCGCAAGCAGTTCGGCGTGGCCATCGCCAGCTTCCAGGCGCTGCGCCACCGCGTGGCCGACATGAAGATGCAACTGGAGCTGGCGCGCTCCATGAGCTACTACGCCAGCCTCAAGCTCAACGCCCCGGCGCCAGAGCGCCGCGCGGCCATGGCGCGGGCCAAGGTGCAGCTGGGCACGGCCATGCGCTTCGTCGGACAACAGGCGGTGCAGCTGCACGGCGGCATCGGCGTGACCGACGAGTACATCGTGAGCCACTACTTCAAGAAGCTCACGCAGCTGGAAATGACCTACGGCGACACCCTGCACCACCTGGGCGAGGTCTCCGCCCGGATGCAGGACACGGCCGGCGTGTTCGCCTGATCCCCCCAGCGGCCCGCACCCAGCGGGCCGCGGTGTTTTTGCGGCCCCTTCAACAGGAGAGACCCGATGCCCACCCGCCGAACCATTTTCGCCACCATCGCCAGCAGCCTGTTGCTGGCGGCCTGTGCCAGCGCACCCCGGGGTGCGGGGCAGCCACCCATCGTGTTCGTGCACGGCAACGGCGACTCCGCCTCGATCTGGCAGACCACCCTGTGGCGCTTCGAGTCCAACGGCTGGCCGCGCGAGCGCCTGCACGCGATCGACCTGCCCTACCCGCTCGCGCGCGACGACGACGGCAAGGCCCAGCCGGGGCGCTCGTCCACGGCCGAGCACATGGCTTTCCTCAAGGCCGAGGTGGACAAGGTCCTGAGGGCCACCGGCGCGCCGCAGGTGGTGCTGGTGGCGAATTCGCGCGGCGGCTACGCGGTGCGCAACTACATCCAGAATGGCGGCGGCGACAAGACCGTGAGCCACGCGGTGCTGGGCGGCACACCCAACCACGGCGTCTGGGCCATCAAGGGATTCCGGGAGGCCAACGAATTCGCTGGCACCGGCCCCTTCCTGAGCGCGCTGAACGCGCCCAAGAACGCCGCCGGCGACGAAGTGGCCGGCCCAGTGAAGTGGATGACCCTGCGATCCGACAACAACGACAAGTTCGCCCAGCCCGACGGCGTGTGGATCGGCGCCCGGGGCACGCCCACCAACGTCGGTTTCGACGGGCCCGCGCTCAAGGGTGCCCACAACGTGGTGCTGCCCCGCGTGGACCACCGCGAGACGTCCTTCTCACCCGCGGCGTTCGATGCCATGCACCGCTTCATCACCGGCCAGGCGCCACGCACGCTGGCCATCACCGCCCAGACGCCGGTGGTGCTCAACGGCAAGGTCACCGGCCTGGGCGTGTCGCCAACCGACCCGGCCTCGGGCAACGAGACCAACAACCTGCCCGTGCCGGGCGCGCAGCTCACGGTGTACGCCACCGACCCCGCGACGGGCGAGCGCCGGGGCGCGGCCGTGCACAGCAAGACCGTGGGCGCCGATGGCCTCTGGGGCCCGTTCACCGCCCAGCCTGGCGTGGCCCACGAGTTCGTCATCAGCGCGCCGGGCTACGCCACCACACACATCTACCGCAGCCCCTTCCCGCGTGGCAGCGAACTGATCCACCTGCGCGCCGAGCGCATCGCGGCCGCCGACCGCGGCGCGAAGTCCATCGTCACCTTCACCCGGCCGCGCGGCTACTTCGATGCCGCGCGCGACACGATGTCGTTCGATGGCAAGGCCCTGCCCGGTGTGCCGCCCGCGGGCGCGGGCGTGTCCAGCTCGAAACTGGCCCTCGCCACGGAAGGCGCGCGGCCCATCGCGGCCGAATTCAACGGTGAGAAGCTCACCGGCCGGACCTGGCCAGCGGGCGAGAACCACCTCGTGGTGCTGGAACTGACGCACTGACCACCCCCACGCTCCACCGCTTCGCGGGTCGCTGCCCCCAAGGGGGCTGGCCCGGCTTGGGGCGGCCCGGCGCCGGACCACGCCCATCCCTAGGCGTGCAGCCGCGAGGTCTTGGGCAGGTGCGACATCAGGAACTCCATCTGGTCCGCCAGAATGCGGCGGTTGCGCAGGATGAAGTCTTCCCACAGGCTGGGCACGTAGGGCGTGTACAGCAGCCCCATGTGGGCCTGTTCGGGCGTGCGGTTGCCCTTGCGGTGGTTGCAGGACTTGCAGGCCGTCACCACGTTCATCCAGGTGTCGCGACCGTTCTGCCCCAGCGGCACGATGTGCTCTCGCGTGCACACCTCGTCGTGGCAGCTCTCGCCGCAGTAGGCGCACACGTTGCGGTCGCGCGCGAACAGCTTGCTGTTGGTCAGCGTGGGCCGCAGGTCGAAGGGGTTGATGCGCGGCACGCCCTGGGTGCCGATGATGGAGTTGACCGTGATGATGGACTGGCGCCCGGTCACCGCGTTGTGCCCGCCGTGGAACACCGCGACCTCGGCCCCCATTTCCCAGCGCACCTCATCCGCCGCGTAATGCAACACGGCTTCCTCCAGGCTGATCCACGACTGTGGCAGCCCCTGCGCGGAGAGCTTCAAGACCTTCAAGACGGGCTCCTTCCAACGAACATGTCACCGGGGAGGGGCGGCCCTGGGCAAGCCGCCCTGCGGCCGCGGGCAAGGCCTGCGGGCGCATATCATCGTGTGCCAATATAGCAAGCTTTGAAGAATCGGCCGTGACGGCAGGCCTGGAAGCCATGGCTTTCGCCCTCAAATGCCCTTTCGACCCAGCCTCTGACCCCCTCTCACGGCATGAAAATCTATCGCGGCCTGCGCTCCCGCCCCCCCGGCTCCCCGGGCTGCGCATTGACCATCGGCAACTTCGACGGCGTGCACCGGGGCCACCAGGCCATGCTCGCGCTGCTCAACAACGAGGCGCGGCACCGCGGCGTGCCCAGCTGCGTGATGACTTTCGAACCGCACCCGCGCGACTACTTCGCCGCCCTGCACCACAAGCCGGAACTGGCGCCCGCGCGCATCGCCACGTTGCGCGACAAGCTGCAGGAGCTGGACCGCTGCGGCGTGCACGAATGCGTGATCCTGCCGTTCAATGCCCGGCTGGCCAACCAGGCGCCCGAGGCCTTCATCGAGGACACGCTGGTGGGCGCGTTCGGCGTGCAGTACGTGCTGGTGGGCGACGACTTCCGCTTCGGCTCCAAACGGGCCGGCGACTACGCCATGCTCGATGCCGCCGGCGGTCGCCTGGGTTTCGACGTGGCGCGCATGCAAAGCTACGAGGTGCACGGCCTGCGTGTGTCCAGCTCCGCCGTGCGCGAGGCTCTGGGCGCCGGCCGCATGGACGACGTGGCCGCCCTGCTGGGCCGGCCCTACAGCATCAGCGGCCACGTGGTGCACGGGCGCAAGCTCGGCCGCCAGCTGGCCGAGAGCAGCCCCGGGCGCGGCGACGGCTTTCGCACCCTCAACCTGCGCTTTTCGCACTGGAAACCGGCGGCCAGCGGCATCTTCGCGGTGCACGTGCATGGCCTGGGCCCACACGCCGATTCGCCCCCCCTGCCGGGCGTGGCAGACCTGGGGGTGAGGCCCTCGCTGGACCCGGACGACGTCAACGGCGGGCGGGTGCTGCTGGAGACCCATTGCCTCGACTGGCCGCCCGCCTTGGCCGCCAGCCTGCCCGACGGAGAGGCCTACGGTAAAATCGTGCGCGTGGAACTGCTGCACAAACTGCATGACGAGCTGAAGTACGACAGCCTCGACGCCCTGACCCAGGGCATCGCACGGGACTGCGACGACGCACGCGCGTTCTTTGCGTCGCTGCACACCCAGACCCATCGGCAGACCACCCGCGACCGAATTTAGACGACCTGTCTGTCCGGTCGCTGCCCTTCGACAGGCTCAGGGCGAACGGTTTCTGTCTCCAGTCCCCTCGCACTCCCCCGGTTCGGGCTGAGCTTGTCGAAGCCACCATGGAACTCCCGTCATGTCCGACACCCCCACCGACTACCGCAGCACCCTCAACCTGCCCGACACCCCCTTCCCCATGCGCGGCGACCTGCCCAAGCGCGAGCCGGGCTGGGTGAACAGCTGGAACCAGGAAGGCCTCTACAAGCGCCTGCGCGACGCCCGCGAAGGCGCGGCGCTGTTCGTGCTGCACGACGGCCCGCCCTACGCCAACGGCCAGATCCACATGGGCCACGCCGTCAACAAGGTGCTCAAGGACATGATCGTCAAAAGCCGCCAGCTGGCCGGCTTCGACGCCCAGTACATCCCGGGCTGGGACTGCCACGGCCTGCCGATCGAGAACGCGATCGAGAAAAACACGGCCGCAACCTCAGCCGCGACGACATGCAGGCCAAGAGCCGCGCCTATGCCACCGAGCAGATCGGCCTGCAGCGCGAAGACTTCAAGCGCCTGGGCATCCTCGGTGACTGGGAGCGCCCCTACCGCACCATGGACCCGGCCAACGAGGCGGGCGAGATCCGCGCCTTCAAGCGCGTGATCGAGCGCGGTTTCGTCTACCGAGGCCTCAAGCCCGTGTACTGGTGCTTCGACTGCGGCTCCTCGCTGGCCGAGTTCGAGATCGAGTACGCCGACAAGAAGAGCGACACGCTGGACGTGGCCTTCGAAGCCAACGACCCGGCCGCGCTCGCCAAGGCCTTCGGCCTGGCCGCGCTGCCGGCCGGCAAGACCGGCTTCGCCGTCATCTGGACCACCACCGCCTGGACCATCCCGGCCAACCAGGCGCTCAACGCCCACCCGGCCCTGGGCTACGCGCTGGTCGACACGCCGCGCGGCGTGCTGCTGCTGGCCGAGTCGCTGGTCGAGAAATGCCTGGAGCGCTTCCAGCTCGAAGGCCAGGTGATCGCCACCGCCCCCGGCGAGGCCCTGCGCGACCTGAGCTTCCGCCACCCCCTGTACGACGTGGACGCCGGCTACCGCCGCCTCTCGCCGCTGTACCTGGCCGACTACGTGAGCGACAGCGACGGCACCGGCATCGTGCACTCGGCCCCGGCCTACGGCGTGGATGACTTCAACTCCTGCGTGTCGCACGGCCTGGCCTACGACGACATCCTCAACCCGGTGCAGGGCAACGGCACCTACGCGGCCGACTTCCCGCTGTTCGGCGGCCAGCACATCTGGAAGGCCGTGCCGGCCATCCTGGAGGCGCTGAAGAACGCCGGCCGCCTCATGGCGACCCAGCCCATCACCCACAGCTACCCGCACTGCTGGCGCCACAAGACACCGGTGATCTACCGCGCCGCCGCGCAGTGGTTCATCCGCATGGACGAGGGCGAGGGCGTGTTCACCAAGGACAAGGCGCCGCGCACCCTGCGCCAGACCGCGCTGGACGCGATCGAGCACACCCACTTCTTCCCGGAGAACGGCAAGGCGCGCCTGCACGACATGATCGCCAACCGGCCCGACTGGTGCATCTCGCGCCAGCGCAGCTGGGGCGTGCCCATCCCCTTCTTCCTGCACAAGGACTCGGGTGAGCTGCACCCGCGCACCATGGAGATCCTCGACCAGGCGGCCGACATCGTCGAGAAGGGCGGCATCGAGGCCTGGAGCCGCGTGACGGCCGAGGACATCCTGGGCGCGCAGGACGCGCCGAACTACACCAAGAGCCAGGACATCCTGGAGGTCTGGTTCGACTCCGGCTCGACCTTCCAGCACGTGCTGCGCGGCAGCCACGCCAAGGCCTACGTCAATGGCGCCTTCCACTCGCAAGGACCCGAGGCCGATCTGTACCTCGAAGGCCACGACCAGCACCGGGGCTGGTTCCATTCCTCGCTGCTGCTGGGCTGCGCCCTGCACGACCGCGCGCCCTACCGAGGCCTGCTCACCCACGGCTTCACCGTGGACAGCCAGGGCCGCAAGATGAGCAAGTCGCTCGGCAACGGCATCGACCCGCAGGAGGTGACCAAGAAGCTGGGCGCCGAGATCATCCGCCTGTGGGTGGCCGCGAGCGACTACTCGGGCGACATCGCCGGCGACGACAAGATCCTCGCCCGCGTGGTCGACGCCTACCGCCGCATCCGCAACACGCTGCGCTTCCTGCTCGCCAACGTGAGCGACTTCGACCCGGCCACCGACGCCGTGCCGCTGGACCAGATGCTGGAGATCGACCGCTACGCGCTCGCGCGCGCGGCGCAGTTCCAGGCCGAGGTGCTGGCGCACTACGACGTGTACGAGTTCCACCCCGTGGTGGCGAAGCTGCAGGTGTACTGCTCGGAAGACCTGGGCGCGTTCTACCTCGACGTGCTCAAGGACCGGCTCTACACCACCGCACCCAAGAGCCTGGCGCGGCGCAGCGCCCAGACCGCGCTGCACCAGATCACCCACGCCATGCTGCGCTGGATGGCGCCGTTCATGAGCTTCACCGCCGAAGAGGCCTGGCCGGTGCTCGCGGGTGCGCAGAACCAGGGCTCGATCTTCTTCGAGACCTACGCCCAGCTGCCCAACGCCGACGAGGCGCTGCTGGCCAAGTGGACGCGCCTGTGCGAAGTGCGCAACCTGGTGAACAAGGAGATCGAGACCGTGCGCACCGCCGGCCAGGTGGGCTCCTCGCTGCAAGCCAACGTGCGCCTCACCGCCCCGGCCGATGACCATGCCCTGCTGGCCTCGCTGGGCGATGACCTGAGGTTCGCGCTGATCGTCTCGGCCGTGGAACTGCTGGCCGGCGACGAGCTGTCGGTGCAGGTCGTGCCGTCCAGCGCCACCAAGTGCGAGCGCTGCTGGCACTACCGCGACGACGTGGGCACGGACGCCGCGCACCCCACGCTGTGCGGCCGCTGCACCAGCAACCTGTTCGGCGCGGGCGAGCCGCGCACGGTGGCCTGATGTCGAACAACAGCCCCAACAGCCACCTCTGGCCCTGGCTCGGCCTGGCGGCCGCCCTGCTGGTGGCCGACCAGCTCACCAAGCAGTGGATCCTGGCGGTGTACCAGCTGGGCGACAGCACGCACGTCACCAGCTTCTTCAACCTCGTGCGCGTGCACAACACGGGCGCGGCGTTTTCGTTCCTGGCAGGCGCCGGGGGCTGGCAGCGCTGGTTCTTCACCGCCGTGGGCGTGGGCGCGGCGGTCTTCATCGTCTGGATGCTGCGCTCGCACCCGGGCCAGAAGCTGTTCGCGTTCGCGCTGTCGTGCATCCTGGGCGGCGCCCTGGGCAACGTGATCGACCGCCTGTGGCACGGCTACGTGGTGGACTTTCTCGACTTCCACTGGTCCTTCCTGGCCGGCCTGTTCCCGGGCGGACATTTCCCCTCGTTCAACCTCGCGGACATCGCGATTTCGGTCGGTGCCGCGGCCCTGATCCTGGACGAGATCCTGCGCGTGCGCCGCCGCCGCTGACCCCCCGCGCGGCCCCGCGAGTCCGCACCGCCCACGGGGCTTCGCCCCGGGGCGTATAGTTTTGAGGTTCATGAAACATCTGCTGGACCTTCTCGCGGCCATTGCCTTGCTGGTTTGGGGCACCCACCTGGTGCGGGCCGGCGTGCTGCGCGTCTTCGGCAGCAACCTGCGGCAGTTCCTCGCCGCGAGCATGGGCAACCGCTTCACCGCCGCCCTCTCCGGCCTGGGCGTGACCGCCCTGGTGCAATCCAGCACCGCCACCGCGCTGATCACCGCCTCCTTCGTGGGCCGCGGCCTGATCGCGCTGCCCGCCGCCCTGGCGGTGATGTTGGGCGCCGACATCGGCACCAGCCTGATGGCGGTGGTGTTCTCCTTCGACCTGTCCTGGCTCTCGCCGCTGTTCATCTTCCTGGGCGTCACGCTGTTCATCTCGCGCCAAGGCACGCCGGTGGGCGACTTCGGCCGCGTGCTGATCGGCCTGGGCCTGATGCTGCTGGCCCTGCGGCTCATTTCGGCCGCCACCAGCGTGCTGACGCAGAACCCCGCCGTGCAGCTGATGCTGGAATCGCTCACCAGCGACCTGCTGCTGGAGATCCTGCTGGGCGCCGCGCTGGCCGTGGTGGCCTACTCCAGCCTCGCGGTGGTGCTGCTGGCGTCCTCCCTGGCGCTGCAGGTGGTCGGGCTGGACGTGGCCCTGGGCATCGTGCTCGGCGCCAACCTGGGCAGCGGGCTGCTGGCCGTGATCACCACCGCCAAGTCCGGCATCAGCACCCGCCAGGTGCCGCTGGGCAACCTGCTGTTCAAGGTGCTGGGCGTTGCGCATCGCGATCTGGCTCATTCCCCTGTGGCTGCAGGTCATGCAGCCGCTGGTGCAGGACCCGGCCACGCTCACCGTGCTGTTCCACCTGAGCTTCAACCTGATGGTCGGCGCGGTCTTCATCGGCCTGACCAAGCCGGTCGCCCGCATGGTCAACCGCCTGCTGCCGCTGAAGAAGGACAAGAGCCCGCTGGACCGGCCCAACCACCTCGACCCCTCGGCCCTGGCGACGCCCTCGCTGGCCATCTCCTGCGCCGCGCGCGAGGCCATGCACCAGGCCGACGTGGTCGAGACCATGCTGCGCGGCGTGGTCACCGTGATCCGCAACAACGACGCCAAGCTCTCGCAGGACCTGCGCAAGCTCGACGACACCGTCGACAACCTCTACTCCTCGATCAAGTACTACCTCACCAAGATCTCGCGCCAGCAGCTCAGCGAGGCCGAGAGCCGGCGCTGGACCGACATCATCAGCTTCACCATCAACATGGAGCAGATCGGCGACACCGTCGAGCGCGTGCTGCTGGACATCGAGGACAAGAAGATCCGCAAGGGCCGCAGCTTCTCCGAGGCCGGCATGGCCGAGATCACCGAACTGCACGCGCGTCTGCTCGACAACCTGCGCCTGGGCATGAGCGTGTTCCTCAACGGCAACGTGCGCGACGCGCAGAAGCTGGTGGAAGAGAAGGTGCGCTTTCGCGACATGGAACGCGAGTACGCCGCCACCCACCTGGACCGGCTCTCCGGCATGACCCCGCAGAGCATGGACACCAGCTCGCTGCACCTGGACCTGATCAGCGACTTGAAACGCATCAACTCGCACATCTGCTCGATCGCCTACCCCATCCTGGACAGCGCCGGCGTGCTGGCCCCCAGCCGCCTGCGCGAACCCACCCCACCGTCGCACGCCAGCCGGCTCTGAGCATCCGTACGGGTGCAAGCCTGGGAGGGCTGTGCTACGCTGGCTCTCCGTTTTTGCGCCCGACACAGGAGACAACATGCCCGGACTGCTGCCCCACATCGACCCCGACGGTCTGCTCGAGTTCTCGGTCGTCTACACCGATCGCGCGCTCAACCACATGTCCAAGCGTTTCCAGGGCGTGATGACCGACATCTCGGCCATGCTCAAGCGCGTCTACGGCGCGCACTCGGCCGTGCTGGTGCCCGGCAGCGGCACCTTCGGCATGGAATCGGTGGCGCGCCAGTTCGCGCACGGCAAACATGTGCTGGTGATCCGCAACGGCTGGTTCAGCTACCGCTGGACGCAGATCTTCGACATGGGCGGCATCCCCGCCAGCCACACCGTGATGAAGGCACGGCGCACCGGCGACGGCGCGCAGGCCCCCTGGGCGCCCGCGCCGATCGACGAGGTGGTGGCGCACCATCGCGCGCGAAAAACCGGCCCTGGTGTTCGCCCCGCACGTGGAAACCGCCGCCGGCATGATCCTGCCCGACGACTACCTCGAGGCCGTGGCCGATGCGGTGCACGCCGTGGGCGGCCTGTTCGTGCTCGACTGCATCGCCTCCGGCGCGATGTGGGTGGACATGAAGGCCACCGGCGTCGACCTCCTCATCTCGGCCCCGCAGAAGGGCTGGAGCAGCTCGCCCTGCTGCGCCATGGTGATGCTCAGCGAACGCGCCCGCAGCGCCATCGACGCCACGCAGAGCACCACCTTCGCGATGGACCTCAAGAAGTGGCTGCAGATCATGGAAACCTACGAAGGCGGCGGCCACGCGTACCACACCACCCTGCCCACCGACGCGCTCACCCGCCTGCGCGAGACCATGAAGGAAACCGAGGCCTACGGCTTCGAGCGCGTGCGGCAGGAGCAGGTGGCGCTGGGCGCGCAGGTGCGCGCGCTGCTGGTGCGCCACGGCTTCCCCAGCGTGGCCGCGGCCGGCTTCCAGGCGCCGGGCGTGGTGGTGAGCCACACCACCGACCCCGACATCCAGTCGAGCAAGAAATTCCTCGCGCAAGGCCTGCAGACCGCGGCCGGCGTGCCGCTGCAGTGCGACGAAGGCCCGGACTTCAAGACCTTCCGCATCGGCCTGTTCGGCCTGGACAAATGGCACGACGTGCCGGCCACGCTCCAGCACCTGGAACGGGCCCTGGCCGAGGTCGCGCCCAAGGTGGCGCAACCGGCCTGACGAAAAAAGCGGCCCAGGCCGCTTTTTTTACGGCAGCAGCACCGTGCAGCCGGTGGTGGCGCGCGCCTCCAGGCTCTTGTGCGCGGCCTGCACATCGGTCAACTCGAAGCGCTGGTCGATGCGCACCTTCACCTTGCCACCCTCCACCACCGCGAACAGGTCGTCGGCCATGGCCTGGGTGCGCTCGCGGCTGGTGATGTGGGCGAACAGGGTCTGGCGCGTCACGTAGAGCGAGCCCTTGGCCGCCAGGAGGCCGGGCGCGAACGGCGGCACCGGGCCCGAGGCGTTGCCGAAGCTCACCATCAGGCCGAAGGGGCGCAGGCAGTCCAGCGATTTTTCAAAGGTGTCCTTGCCCACCGAGTCGTAGACCACCTTCACGCCCTGGCCGTTGGTGATGTCCTTGACGCGCGCCGCGAAATCCTCGGTGCGGTAGTTGATGGCGTGGGCCGCGCCGTGCGCCAGGGCCAGCGCGCACTTCTCGTCGGACCCCGCGGTGCCGATCAGCTGCAGGCCGAGCGACTTCGCCCACTGGCTCGCGATCAGGCCCACGCCACCGGCGGCGGCATGGAACAGCACGAAATCACCCGCCTCCAGCCCCTCGACGGGGCGGCAGCGCTTGAGCAGGTACTGCGCGGTCAGGCCCTTGAGCATCATGGCCGCGCCGGTCTCGAAGTCGATCGCATCGGGCAGCCGGCAGACGTTCATGGCCGGCATCACGCGCACATCGCTGTAGCTGCCGGGCGGGTTGGCGGCATAGGCCGCGCGGTCCCCCGCTTTCAGGTGCGTCACGCCCTCGCCCACCGCCTCGACCACGCCCGCGCCTTCCATGCCCAGCGCCAGCGGCAGGGGGAAGGGGTACAGGCCGGTGCGCTGGTACACGTCGATGAAGTTCAGGCCGATGGCGTGGTGCCGGATGCGCACCTGGCCAGGCCCGGGTTCGCCCACGCTCACGGTGTCGATCACCAGTTGCTCGGGGCCGCCCACGGCATGGATGCGCACGGCGCGGCTGGTCTGTTCGCTCATCTCGGTTTCTCCTCGGGGTTCGAAAGCGGCCATGCTGCCACGAAACGCCCGCCCTGCCGATGCCGCTTCGCATCACCCCCAGGCCCTCGCCGGTCATGGGCTCGCGGGTACAGTGCGGGCCATGTCCCAGAACGCCAGTGCCCGTCTCAGCCCCACCACCCTTCTGCTGCTCGTCATTCCGCCCTTGATGTGGGCGGGCAATGCGGTGGTCGGCCGCATGATGCAGGGTGTGGTGCCGCCGGTCACGCTGAACTTCCTGCGCTGGACCCTGGCCTTCCTGCTGTTGCTGCCGTTCGCCGGCCGGGTTCTGCGCCCGGGCCCCGACGGCCTGTGGCCGCACTGGCGGCGCTTCGCCCTGCTGGGCCTGCTGGGCGTGGGCTGCTACAACGCCTTCCAGTACGTGGCCCTGAAGACCTCCACCCCGATGAACGTGACGCTCGTCGCGGCCAGCATGCCGGTGTGGATGCTGCTGCTGGGCCGGATCTTCTATGGCGCTGGCCATCTCCCGGCGCGCGGCCCTGGGTGCCCTGCTCTCGCTGTCCGGCGTGGCGGTGGTGCTCTCGCACGGCGAGCTCGACCACCTGCTGGCGGTGAAGCTGGTGCCGGGCGACGGCTGGATGCTGCTGGCCTCATTGCTCTGGGCCTGGTACAGCTGGCTGCTGGTGCGCCCCAAGCCCGGCACGGAGCCTGCCCACATCAAGGCCGACTGGGCCGCCTTCCTGCTCGCGCAGATCGTCATGGGCGTGCTGTGGTCGGGCCTGTTCGCCGCGGGCGAGTGGCTCACGCTGCCCCCGCTGGCCGAAGGGCAGCACCCCATCCAGTGGGGCTGGCCGCTGGCCGCCGCGCTGGTGTACGTGGCCGTGGGCCCTTCGCTGGTGGCCTACCGCTGCTGGGGCGCGGGCGTGGCGCGCGTAGGCCCGGCCCTGGCCGCGTTCTTCAACAACCTCACGCCGCTGTTCGCCGCCCTGCTCTCGGCCACCCTGCTGGGCGAGCCGCCCCGGCTCTACCACGCGCTCGGTTTCGTGCTGATCGTGGGCGGCATCCTGGTCTCGTCGAGAAAGTGATCAGGCGAGTCTGAACGCCGCCACCGCCTGCACCAGCTGATCGGCCTGCGACTTCAGGCTCTGCGCCGCCGCGGCGCTTTCCTCCACCAGCGCGGCGTTCTGCTGCGTGGCCTGGTCCATCTGCGTCACCGCCTCGCCGACCTGCGACACGCCGTCGCTCTGCTCGCGGCTGGCCGCGCTGATCTCGCCCACGATGTCGGTCACGCGGCGGATCGAACCCACCACCTCGCTCATGGTGCTGCCGGCCTGGTCCACCAGCGCCGTGCCCTGCTCCACGCGGTCCACGCTCACTTCGATCAGGCCCTTGATCTCCTTGGCCGCGGCGGCGCTGCGCTGCGCCAGGCTGCGCACCTCGGCCGCCACCACCGCGAAGCCCCGGCCCTGCTCGCCCGCACGCGCGGCCTCCACCGCGGCGTTGAGCGCGAGGATGTTGGTCTGGAAGGCGATGCCGTCGATCACGCTGATGATGTCGGCGATCTGGCGCGAGCTGTCGTTGATGCCCTTCATCATGTCGACCACCCGGCTCACGGCGTCACCGCCCTGCGTGCGCACTTCGGAGGCGCTGATCGCCAGCCGGTTGGCCTGCTGCGCGTTCTCGGCGTTGAGCTTCACGGTGGAGCTCAGCTCTTCCATCGAGGCGGCGGTTTCCTCCAGCGCCGAGGCCTGCTGCTCGGTGCGCGCCGACAGGTCGTGGTTGCCCTGGGCGATCTGCGAGCTGGCCGCGGCCACGCCCTCGGCGTTGCCGCGCACGCTGCCCACCACGCGGGTGAGCTCGGCCTGCATGGTCGACATGGCCCGGAGCAACTGGCCCATCTCGTCGCCACCACCCGATGGCACGGCCTGGCTCAGGTCGCCGGCGGCCACGCGGGCCGCCACCGTGCGGGCCAGCTCGGCCGGGCGCGTGATCGAGCGGCCGATGACGATCGCGAAGGCCACGCCCGCGCCCAGCAGCGCCGCGATGGTGCCCAGCACCCAGCCCAGTTCGCCGCGCTGTTCGGTGTAACGACTTTCGATCTCCACACCCAGTTCCTTCGTCGCGCGGTCGCTCAGGCCGTACATGCCGTCGATCGCGGTGGTCGTGGCCTTGAAGTAGTCGGCCGAGGCGTACTGCAGCACCGGCGCCTCGACGATCTGCTCGCGCGCCAGCTTGAGCGCGCCTTCGAATTCGCTGCGCGCCTGCGCATGCGAGGCGGCCAGGCGGGTCTTGAGCGTGGGGTCGTGTTCGAACGCCTTCTCCAGGCTGATGTCGAGCTCGCGCACACCGACGCGCGCGCGCTCGACCAGGCTGGCGATCTGCGCCTTCTCTTCCGGCGTGGCCGACTGGCGCACCAGCAGCGCGGACCCACGCGCCCGCGCCTGGCCCAGCATCTCGGTCAGGCGCGGCATCTGCTGCAGCGTGCCGATGATCAGGAAGTAGGTGGACTTGTCCGGGTCGGAGGTCAGGCCGAAGTGGTCCGACACGCGGTCGTTGAGTTCGATCAGGCCCGCGATCATCGCGGTGTGGCGCGCGAAGCTCTCCGGCCCCGTGACACCGCGCGCGGCCACCGCCTGCGACAGCGACTGCCACTGCTCCACGATGCCCCGCCAGTCGCGGCGGATGCGCGCGTCGTCCACGTCGCTGGCCAGCAGCGCCTCGAAGCGCTGCACCGCCTGCTGCACCTCGGCCGCGCGGGTCTGGCGCTGGGGCTCGGCATCGGCCTTGCCGCCCAGCACGGTGGCCGTCATGCCGCGGTGGATCTGCGCCAGGCGCACCACCTCCAGCAGCGAGCGCGAAGGCGCCAGGCCCTGGCGCTCGGCCTCGATGGCGGCGAGTCCACCCAGCGCGTCGCGCACATAGGCCGTCAGGGGGACGGCCACCAGCAAGGCGGCGATGAGTCCGAGCAGGACGAGCTTGTGGACCAGGCGCAGGTTTCGGATCAGGGACGGCATGAGGGGCGATCGAGGAGGGTTGAACGTGGTCCAACTATCGACGGGCACCCCCACAAGTTGAGGCATCAACGCACGACTTTTCCGCGGCGGTTTTCATTCGGAAAAACCGCATGGAAGTGGTGCGGAAAATGCGCCTCGGCGGTGCGTTTTCACCGCTTTTCGACACCCTCGCACAAGCCTGGTGCAGGGGTGCCGCGCGGCCTCAGAACGTGCCTGGGTAGGCGCCGCCGTCGGCCAGCACGTTCTGGCCCGTCATGTAGCCCGCGTGCACGCTGCACAGGAAGGCGCAGATCGCGCCGAACTCCTGCGGGTGCGCAAAGCGCTTGGCCGGGATGGTGCTGCGGCGCGCGTCCATCACGGCGTCCAGCGGCTGGCCCGCCTTGCTGGCAGCACCGGCCATGGTGGTCTTGAGGCGGTCGGTCTCGAACGCGCCCGGCAGCAGGTTGTTGATGGTCACGCCCTGCGCGGCCAGCGGGCTGCGCGCGGCACCGGCCACGAAACCCGTGAGGCCGCTGCGCGCGCCGTTGGACAGGCCCAGGATGCCGATCGGGGCCTTCACCGCGCCCGAGGTGATGTTGACGATGCGGCCGAAGCCGCGTTGCGCCATGCCGTCCACCACGGCCTTGATGAGTTCGATCGGCGTGAGCATGTTGGCGTCCAGCGCCTGGATCCAGTCGTCGCGCTCCCACGAGCGGAAATCGCCCGGCGGCGGACCGCCCGCGTTGTTGACCAGGATGTCGAAGGCCTTGCCCGGCCCGCCCGCCACCGACAGCGCGGCCGCGCGGCCTTCGGTCGTGGTGATGTCGGCCGCCACGCCCAGCACGTTGACGCCGGGTGCCGCAGCGCGCAGCGCGCTCACCGCCGCGTCGAGGTCGGCCGCGCCGCGCGCGACCAGCACCACGTTGACGCCCTCGGCCACGAGCGCCTGCGCGCAGCCCAGGCCCAGGCCCTTGCTCGCGCCGCACACCAGCGCCCATTTGCCCTTGATGCCCAAATCCATGTGAATCTCCAGAGGTTATTTTTTCGGTGCCGAGCCAAAGCGCGTCACCAGGAAGACGCCGCCGAGCACCAGCACCGTGCCCGCGACGATCCAGCGGTTGAAAGGTTCATCGAGGATCAGCACGCCCATCACGATGGTGGACATGGGGCCGATCATCCCGGTCTGCGCCGACAGGCCGGCGCCGATGCGCTCGATCGCCATCATCACCATCACCACCGGCGCGAAGGTGCACAGCGTGGCGTTGAGCAGCGAGAGCCAGATCACCTCGGGTGCCACGGCGGCCGCACTCATCGGCCGCAGCAGCACGAACTGCAGCAGGCACAGCACGCAGGCCACGCTGGTGGCCAGGCCCACCAGGCGCATCGAGCCCAGCCGCTTGACGAGTTCGCCGCTGTACACGAGGTAGATGGCGTAGCTCACGGCGCTGCCGAACACCAGCACCGTGCCCAGCACCGCATCCGGCCCCTGAAAGCCGGCCTCGTGGCCGAACACCAGCATCACGCCGGCATAGCTCACGGCCATGGCGATAGCCTGCAGGCCGGTGACGCGCCGCTTGTAGACCACCCAGCCCAGCAACAGCACCAGCGTGGGGTTGAGGTACAGGATCAGGCGCTCCAGGCTCGCGCTGATGTACTGCAGGCCCCAGAAGTCCAGGAAACTCGCGAGGTAATAACCGGTGAAGCCCAGGCCGAGCACGCCCAGCCAGTCGCGCCGCGTGAGCGGGGCCGGTTTCTCGCCGCCGGGCCGGTGGCTGGCCCACCAGGCCAGCGCCAGGAACAGCGGCAGCGCGAACAGCATGCGGTACATGATGAGCGTGACCGCATCGACCCCATGGCGGTAGGCCAGCTTGACGATGATGGCCTTCCCGCTGAAGGCAATGGAGCCCGCGCTGGCCAGCAACAGGCCGGTGGCGAGGTGGGGCGAGGGGTGGGAAGCGGAAGGCGCGGCGGGCATCCAGCCGATTATCCGGGCGCGGCGAAGGGCCCGTGGCGCGCGGGGCTTCGTCTTTGGCGATGGCAGGCTGCGTCAGTCCGGCGCGCGCCGGCGCGGCTGCAGCACCACGACCAGCAGCAGCAGGATCGCCGACCATCAGCAGCAGGGCGGAGACCGGCCGCTCCAGGAACACGAACCAGTCGCCGCGCGAGAGCCGCAGCGTGCGGCGCAGTTGCTCTTCCAGGCCCGGGGCGAGCACGAAGCCCAGCAACAGCGCCACGCCCTCGCAGCCCAGGCGCTGCAGCACGAAGCCCAGCAGGCCCAGCCCGATGACCAGCCACACGCCCCAGCCGTGCGGGCCGAGCGCCAGCGCGCCCAGGCCGGCGGCCACCAGCAGACCGGCCAGCAGCGCGCGGCGCGGGCACGCGCAACACGCCCAGCAGCACAGGCGCCCACCAGCGCGCCAGCGGCAGGTTGAGCAGCAGCAACAGCAGGTTGCCCACCCACATGGACACCAGCAGGCCCCAGAACAGCGAAGGCTGCACGCCCATGACCGAGGGACCGGGCTCGATGGCGTGCAGGCCGAGCGCCCCCAGCAGCAGCGCCATCACGGTGTTGGGCGGCAGACCCAGGGCCAGCATGGGCAGGTAGGCGGTCTGCGCGCCCGCGTTGTTGGCGGCCTCGGGCGCGGCCACGCCGCGCAGGTTGCCCTGGCCCAGCGGCGGCGTGCGGTGGCGCGAGACCACGACCTCCAGCCGGTACGCCGCCAGCGAGGACAGCAACGCGCCGCCGCCCGGCACCACGCCGAGCACCGCACCCAGGCCGGTGCCGCGCAGCAGGGCCGGCAGCGCGTCCTTGAGTTCCTCGCGCGTGGGCCGCGTCGCCATGCCCGAGACCACCGGTGTGCCCGGGGGCGTTTCGCGCACAGGCGCCGCAGGCGCCAGGGCGGAGAGGCCCGCCAGTTCGGCCGCCACCGGCGCGACCACGAAAAAGCCCAGCGCCAGCGCGATGAAGCCCACGCCTTCGGTCAGACCGTGGTGGCGCCCCATCCAGGGCTCCAGGCCTTCGGGCACGAAGCGCGCGGTGCCGGTGTGCACGTCCCAGCCCATCAGGCCGAGCAACAGGCCCAGCACCGTCATGCGCCAGCGCCTTGAGGAACGAGCCCGAGGCCAGCACCGTCGCGCCCACCAGCCCGACGACCAGCAGCAGGAAACGCTCGGCCGCGCCGAACTGCAGGCCCAGTGACACCACCGCCGGCGCGAGCAGGACCACCAGCGCGATGGCCAGGCAACCGGCGGCGAACGAACTGATCGTCGCCATGGACAGCGCCACGCCCGCCCGGCCCTGCAAGGCCATCGGATGCCCGTCGTGGCTGGTCATCACCGACGAGGCCTCGCCAGGCTGGTCGAGCACGATGGCCGGCAGCGAGCCCCCGTACTGCGCGCCGTAGTAGACGCCTGCCAGCACCAGCAGCGCGGGCAACGAGGGCAGGCCCAGCGTGGCCGGCAGCAGCAGCGCGATGGCGGCCACCGGCCCCAGGCCCGGCAGCACGCCGAACACGCTGCCCACCAGCACACCGAGCGCGATCAGGCCCAGCGCCTGCCAGCCCCACACCGCGGCCAGGCCCTGCGCCAGCGAGTCCCACCAGGAAAAGTCCACCATGCCCGTGCGTCCCCGCGGTATTCAGCGCAAGGCGCGCGTGGGCCACAGCGGCAGATCCAGCCCCAGGGGGCCGATCCACAGCGCACACACCACCGCCGCCAGCGCGATGGCCCACAGCCACACGCGCCCGCTGGCGCCACCGGGCTCACCCGGCACCACCGCCAGCACCAGACCCGACACCCCCGCCGCCAGGCCCAGCGTGGGCCAGCCAGTGAACCAGGCCCCGATCCAGGGCCACTGCGCCGGCCCGCTGCACAAGGCCAGCCACAAGAGACCACCGAGCAGGCGCAGCAAGGGGCCCCAGCCCCAGTGCCGCACGCGCCCGCCGCCCAGGGCCTCGAAGGTCAGCGCCTTGAACAGGATGAGCAGGCCCAGCAGCCCCAGCACGAGGCCCAGCAGCAGGGGCACATACCCCGGGCCCATCTGCGCCGCCGAGCCCAGCGCATGGCGCGAGGCGGCCCAGCCGAAACCCACGCCCAGGGCCAGGAACAGCAGCCCGGCCAGAAAGTCCTGCAGGTTCTTGATCATGCGTCGTGGTGACCGCGCGGACGGCTCACTGCACGGGCGGCGTGCAGGCCAGCACCTCGTCCATGGTGGTCAGGCCCTCGGCCACGCGCGCCGCGCCCGCCAGGCGCAGCGGCCGCATGCCATCCTGCACGGCCTGCCGGCGCAGCGCGTCGAGCACGGGCTCGCGGCTGACCTTGTCCTTGAAGGCCTCGGTGACCACCAGCAGTTCGTACAGGCCCATGCGGCCTCGGAAGCCGGTCATGCGGCAGTCCACGCAGCCCACCGGCTGGTAGGGCCGGTAGCTGCCGCTGACCTGCCAGGGCTTGACCAGCTCGGTCAGCGTCGCCCGCGAGGCCGCGGTCTCGTCCTGGTCCTGTGGCTTGCGGCAGGCCGGGCACATCGTGCGCACCAGGCGCTGGGCGAGCACGCCCAGCACGGTGGCGTTGATCAGGTAGGCGGAATGCCCAGCTCCATCAGCCGCATGATGGCCGAGGGCGCGTCGTTGGTGTGCAGCGTGGTGAACACCAGGTGGCCGGTGAGCGCGGCCTGCACCGCCATCTCGGCGGTCGGCCAGGTCGCGCACCTCGCCGACCATGATGATGTCCGGGTCCTGCCGCATCAGCGAGCGCAGGCCCTGCGCGAAGTCGAGGTCCAGGTGAGGTTGCACCTGGGTCTGGTTGAAAGCCGGCTCGATCATCTCGATCGGGTCTTCCACCGTGCTCACATTGACCTCTTCCGTGCGCCAGGCGCTTGAGCGTGGCGTACAGCGTGGTGGTCTTGCCCGAGCCGGTGGGGCCGGTCACCAGCACGATGCCGTGCGGTTGCCGGGTCAGGCTTTCCCAGCGCTGGGCGTCGTGCGCGGCGAAGCCCAGGGCGCTGAGGTCCTTCACGGTCGACTCGGGGTCGAAGATGCGCATGACCAGCTTTTCGCCGAACGCGGTGGGCAGGGTGGACAGGCGCATTTCCACCTCGTCGCCGCGCGCGCCGCCCACGCCCGGGCGCAGGGTCTTGATGCGGCCGTCCTGTGGGCGGCGCCGCTCGACCACGTCCATGCGGCCCAGCAGCTTGATGCGCGCGGTCATCGCGTTCATCACGCCGATGGGCATCTGGTAGACGGGGTGCAGCACGCCGTCGATGCGGAAGCGGATCACACCCTGCTCGCGCCGGGGTTCGAGGTGGATGTCGCTGGCGCGCTGGTCGAAGGCGTATTGCCAGAGCCAGTCCACCACCTGCACCACGCCCTGGTCGTTGGCGTCGAGCTGCTTGTTCGCCTTGCCCAGCTCCACCAGCTGTTCGAAGCTGCCGAAGCCGCCCGGCGCGCCGCTCTTGTTGGCCGCGCGCACCGACTTGGCCAGCGCGAAGAACTCCCCGGTGAAGCTCTTGATGGACTGCGGGCTGGAGAGCACCAGGCGCACGCTGCGCCGGGTCTGGCGCTCCACCTCGGGCACCCAGTCGCGGATGAAGGGCTCGGCCGTGGCCACCACCACCTCGTTCGGGCTCACCAGCACCGGCAGCACCTTGTGGCGTTCGGCGTAGGCGGCGCTCATCACGTCGGCCACCTTGCCCACATCCACCTTCAGCGGGTCGATGCGCATGTACTCCAGGCCGCTGCGTTGGGCCAGCCATTGCGTGAGCATCTCCACGTCGAGCACGTGCTGGTCGGCCTTGCGCGACATGCCCACCACCGCCAGGCGCTGCAGCGGGTGCTGCGAACTGTGCGCCGAGGCGCAGCGCGTGGTGGTGCGCTCGGCCTCCTCGGCGGAGATGATGCCGTCCTCGCGCAGCCAGCCCACGAGGCTGCGCCAGTCGAGCGGGCCATCGAATGTCTTCTGTTGCTGCTGCGGTGGCGTCGGCGAGGTCTTCATGCGTCGATCAGGATACCGGTTTGAACAGGCGCAGCCACTTCACAGCGGGTAAACCCCAGCGCGCCTGCACCGCTTCCGCGCGCGCCAGCAGGGCCATGCGGGTGGGCCGCTCGGCGGTGCGTTGGGCCAGCACCACGGTGTTGCCTTCGCGCGTGGGCTTGAAGGCCCAGACCGCGTCGGACACGAAGGCGGCGCAGATGCTTTGCAGCGAGCGCTCGTAGCTCGCGTCGCGGCCGAAGAGGTTGACGGTGAGGCAGCCGTCGTCGGTGAGCGCGGCGCGGCAATCGGCGTAGAAGTCGGGGCTGTCGAGCACGGGGGCGGCGGCTTCGTGGTCGTAGAGGTCCACCTGCAGCGCGTCGTAGGCGCCGACGTGGTCGGCGCGGCGGATCTCTTCACCGGCGTCGGCGAGCAGCACGCGCAGGCGCGGCCCGTCGGCGGGCAGTTTGAACCACTGCCGGCACACCGCGACCACCTGCGGGTTGATCTCGATCGCGGTGGTGTCCATGCGCAGTTTCTTGAAGCAGAACTTGGTGAGTGCGGCGGAGCCCAGGCCCAGCTGCAGTGCGCGGCGTTTGGGCACCGAGTCCGGATCGACGAAGAGCAGCCAGGCCATCATGCGCTGGACGTAGTCGAGTTCGATGTCGAACGGCGACTCCAGCAGCATCGAGCCCTGGATCCATTCGGTGCCCAGGTGCAGGAAGCGCACTTCGCTGTCTTCGGAGATGGTCACGTCCGGCAGGGTCTGGACCGCGCGCCGTGCGCGCGCGGCGGCATTGGCGCCGGCCTTCATGCCTTGCCCTCGCTGTCACGCGGGGAATGTTCGGAGGGGTGGGGGGAGTGCTGCATCTGGGTGTCTGGCCTTGGGAGGACGATTATGAACACAGTGTCGGGTTGGGTTTTTCTCCGGCGGCGCCCTGCGGTTCACCGGGGGTGGCCGACTCCGCTCATGTCCCCCGGGGCGGCTTCGCCGCCCCTCCTCCTTTACTTCGCTGCGTCGGCCACCCCCGGTGAACCGCAGGGTTGGTATGCGGGAGAGTCGAGTGCCTGCAAATGGGTAGCTCGGAGTGATAGGGCGTTCTGCGCAGCGGGGTAAAGGAGGAGGCGGCACCAGCCGCCGGGGGACACCCGCGGAGCAGAGCGCCCTATCGCTCCGAGCCCGCGAGGTCTCAACCCAACAAGGAACTCACCCCCCCACCCCATGCCGCCGCAACACCTCAGCCCAAGCCGCCAGCTTGCGATCAAAACTCCAACTCGCATTCGCCGGACTCGTGGAAGGCAACCGGTACACCGGCACCCCCAGCTTCTCCGTGTGCCGCGAATGCCGGAAACTCTCGCCCCCGTTGTGGGCGATCGCCTCCAGCATCGGGCACTCACGCAGCACCATCGAAAAATCGTTCAACTCCGCATTCAGGATGTTGGCGTCCAGACTCCCCTCACGCTCGCAGGCCCCGTACACATCCCACACCCCCAGCCCGTGCTCGCGCAACGCCGCCACCCGCCCCGCGTAATCCATCGCAGGCAAAGGCAAGGCCCACAAAGCCCCCAGGATCTTCCAGAAATGGTTCTGTGGATGGCCGTAATACTGCTGCGCCCGCAACGACGCCACCCCCGGAAAACTGCCCAGCACCAACACCCGCGTGTTCGCGCTCAACACCGGTGCCAGACCCTGCAACCGGCTCATGCCAAAGCCCCCAAGCGCGGCAACGCCACCAGGGCATTCACGGTGCTCGCCACCATCAGATCCTCCACCGGCATGCCCCGCAAACCCGCCACCACCGCCCCGATGCGCGGCAGCTCCGCCGGGCTGTTGAGGCCCTGCGCGCGCCCGGCCTCGCGCTCGGCCGCCGTCACGTACAGCCACTGCGGCGGAATGTCCGGCGCATCGGTCTCCATCACCAACGCCGACAAGGGCAATTCGGCCGCGAGCCGGCGCAGCTGCCGCGCGGGCTCGAAGGTGCTCGCGCCACCGAAGCCCAGCTTGAAACCCAGATCGATGAAGGCCTGCGCCTGCTGTTCGCTGCCGTTGAAGGCGTGCGCGATGCCGGCCACCGGCAGTTCACGCAAATGCTTGAGCAACAGGTCGGCACTGCGGCGCACGTGCACGATCACCGGCAGGCCGTGCTTTCGCGCCAGCCGAAGCTGCGCGCGGTAGAAGGCGGTCTGCCGCTCGCGCATCTCGGGCGTGCAGAGTTCGGGCACGAAAAAATCCAGGCCGATCTCACCCACCGCGACGAGGCGGGGATCGTCGCGGTGATCGGTGAGCGCCGCGTCCAGGGCCGTGAGGTCGTCTTCCGTCGCCTTGGGCACGCACAGCGGGTGGATGCCCAGCGCATAGGCGTCGCCCAGGCGGTGCGCGAGCAGGCGCACGGTGTCGAAATTGAAGCGCGCCACAGCGGGAATGACGCACCGGCCCACGCCGCGCGCGGCCGCGACTTCACGCAGGCTGATCGCGAGAGCGTGGTCGGCGCCGAACTCGGGCGCATCCAGATGGCAGTGTGTGTCGATCCACATGGCGGTATAACGGCCATTGTGCCGGCAAGCGCCAGCGCACCGGCCCGCTCACAAGAATGCCAGCAAGAAAGGAAATCACCATGTCACACACCACCCGCCTCGCCTCGCTCGCCGTGCCCGCCCTGCTGGCC
The DNA here is from genome assembly GCF_042697355.1 of Hydrogenophaga sp. UC242_50. NCBI lineage: Bacteria > Pseudomonadati > Pseudomonadota > Betaproteobacteria > Burkholderiales > Comamonadaceae > Hydrogenophaga > Hydrogenophaga sp. UC242_50. The sequence goes on along the minus strand of NZ_CP170553.1, from coordinate 2,060,656 downwards.
CTCAGCGCCTGCGCCCTGCCCGGCGTCCCCGCGCCCGCCCCGCTGGTGGGCAGCGAATGGCTGTTGGAAGACCTGGGCGGGCGCGGCGTGCTGGACCGCGTGCAGGCCACGCTCGCCTTCCCCGAAGCCGGGCGCGTGGCCGGCAACAGCTCGTGCAACCGCTTCTTCGGCTCGTACACCCTGATGCAGGACCGCGTGGCCATCGGCCAGCTCGGCGGCACGCGCATGGCCTGCCCCGAAGCGGTGAACGACCAGGAAACGCGCTACCTGGACGCGCTGCAGAAGGCCCAGCGACTGGAGGTGCAGGGACGGACGATGCTGATGCACGTGCAGGGCCTCGACAAACCCCTGCGCTTTAGCAGAACCAAGCCCTAAGTCAGAACGCCTGCGGTCAACCGCAGCACGCGTGCACAACGCGCAGCCAGCGCCTCGTCGTGCGTGACGACGATAAAGGCCGTGCCCTGGTCGCGGGCCAGTTCCAGCATGAGCTGGAACACGCCCTCGGCGGTGCTGCGGTCCAGGTTGCCGGTGGGTTCGTCGGCCAGCACGCAGGCCGGTTGCGTCACCAGCGCGCGCGCGATTGCCACGCGCTGGCGCTCGCCACCCGACAGCTCGGCCGGCCGGTGGTGCAGGCGCTCGCCCAGGCCCACGCGCGCGAGCATCTGCTCGGCCTGCTGCGCCGCCTCGGCGCGCGGCAGGCGGCGGATCCACAGCGGCATCGCCACGTTGTCGCGCGCGCTGAATTCGGGCAGCAGGTGGTGGAACTGGTAGACGAAGCCCAGGTGCCGGTTGCGCAGCGTGCCTTGTTGCGTGGCGCTCAGGCCCGAGAGGGTCTGCCCCATCAGCTGCACGCTGCCGCTGGTGGGCGCGTCCAGCCCGCCGAGCAGGTGCAGCAAGGTGCTCTTGCCCGAGCCCGAGGCGCCGACGATGGCCACGGTTTCGCCCGCGCGCACCGCGAGGTCCACGCCCTTGAGCACGGTGACGTCGAGCCGGCCTTCGTGGAAGCGCTTGGTGAGGCCCTGGGCCTGGAGAACGGTGTCACTCATAGCGCAAGGCCTCGGCGGGGTTCACGCGGCTGGCGCGCCAGCTCGGGTAGATCGTGCGCAGGAAGGCCAGCACCAGCGAAATCAGCGCGACCGGCAGGATGTCGGTCTGCTGCGGATCGCTGGGCATGCGGCTGATGAGGTAGATGTCCTGCGGCAGGAAACTCGCGCCCAGCAGGCGTTCGAGCGCGGGCACCAGGGTGTCGATGTTGAAGGCCACGCCCAGGCCGAGCAGCAGGCCCGCGCCGGTGCCGATGATGCCCACCATGGCGCCCTGCACCATGAACACGCCCATGATGCTCTGCGGGCTCGCGCCCAGCGTGCGCAGGATGGCGATGTCGGCGCGCTTGTCGGTCACCGTCATCACCAGCGTGGACACGAGGTTGAACGCGGCCACGGCCACGATCAGCGTGAGGATGATGAACATCATGCGTTTCTCGAGCTGCACGGCCGCGAACCAGGTGCGGTTCTGGCGCGTCCAGTCGCGCACCAGCAGGCCGGGGTCGAGGTCGGAGGCGATGGACAGGGCCACCTCGCGCGCCTGGTGCAGGTTCTTGATCTTCACGCGCACGCCGGTCGGGCCCTCCACGCGGAAGATGCGCGCGGCGTCGTCCTGGTGCAGCAGGGCCAGGGCCGAGTCGTACTCGAAGTGGCCCGAATCGAAGGTGCCCACCACCGTCATCTGGCGGATGCGCGGCACCACGCCTGCCGGCGTCACCTGGCCGTTGGGCGCGATCAGCGTGACGCTGTCGCCCGCGATCACGCCCAGGCTGCGCGCCAGCTCACCGCCGAGGATGACGCCGAACTCGCCGGGCACCAGGCGCGGCAGCATGGTGTCGGCCAGTTCCGCCGCCAGGTCGGTCACCTTGGGTTCGAGCGCGGGGTCGATGCCGCGCACCAATGCGCCCTTCATGTCCTCGCCGCGCGCGATCAGCGCCTGCGCGCCCACGAACGGCGCGGCGCCCACCACCTCGGGATGGCGCTCGATGCGGGCCAGCGTGTCGGCCAGGTTGGGGATCGCCTGGCCGCTGGGCTCGAACACCTCGATGTGCGAGAGCACGCCCAGCATGCGGTCGCGCACCTCCTTCTGGAAGCCGTTCATCACCGAGAGCACGATGATGAGCGCGGCCACGCCCAGCGCGATGCCCAGCATGGACACGCCCGAGATGAAGGAGATGAAACCGTTGCGCCGGGTGGCGCGGCCGGCGCGGGTGTAGCGCCAGCCCAGGATGAGTTCGTAAGGGGTTTGCATGCAGTTGGTGGTGGGATGCAGCGGGCATTGTGGCATCCCCGACAATCACGGCATGCCCGCCCCCTACCCGGCCTCTGAGCCTCGCCTGCACCTGCTGGTTCCTTTCGCCAGCGCGAGCGACCCCGCCTGCCGCGCCGCGCTCCCGGGTTTGCCCTTGCCCCAGCTCACCGCGCTGCTGGCCGAACTGGTGCCTGTCTACGCCGACGCGGGCGACGACCACAGCCTGAGCCCGCCGCACGAACGCGCCTTGGCGCAGGCGCTGGGCCTGGTGCGCGCCGACGGCTGCCCCTTCGGCGACGGCCTGATTCCCTGGGCCGCGATGGAAGACGCGCAACCCGACACGCCCCAGGCCTGGTTCACGCCCTGCCACTTTCAGGTCGGCATGGAACAGGTGACGCTGTTGCCCGGTGATCAATTGGGCCTGAGCGACGACCACTCGCGCGCGCTGTTCGACGCCCTGGCGCCCTATTGCGCTGAAGACGGCATCACCCTCACCTACCAGTCGGCCACGCGCTGGCACGCGCGCGGGGAGCCGCTGCGCGGCATCGCCTGCGCCAGCCTGGACCGCGTGAGCGGCCGCTCGGTGGAGGCCTGGATGGCCGAAAGCACGGCCAACCCGGCCGGGGGCCTGCTGCTCAAGCGCCTGCAGAGCGAGGCGCAGATGCTGTTCTACACCCACGCCGTGCACGATGCGCGCGAGGCCGCGCGGCTGCACCCGGTCAACGGGTTCTGGGTCAGCGGGGCCGGCGCGCTGGACCGCCCCATCACGCCGCAGCCCCCACCGGCCCAGCCCGATGCGTTGCGCCGCGCCGCGCTGCAGGCCGACTGGGCCGCGTGGCGGCAGGCCTGGGCCGCGCTCGATGCCGGCCCCATCGCCGAATGGCGCGAACGCGCGCAACGCGGCGAAGCGGTCACCCTCACCCTGTGCGGCGAACGCGCCGCACAGCGCTTCACGAACGCCCCCCGAGGCGCCGGCGCACGCCTCGGCCGCCTCATCAAGAACCTGCTGGGCCCCACCCCGGCCTGGAAGACCCTGGACACCCTATGAAGATCATCACCCGCGACGTGCCTCCCCGTGCCGCCTGGGCGCTGGAGCAAAGCGGCCTGCATCCCCTGCTGGCGCGCCTGTTCGCCGCGCGCGGCATCACCAGCAAGGACGAGCTCGACGACGCGCTCGCGCGCCTGCTGCCGCCGTCCTCGATGCTCGGTGCCCAGGAGGCCGCGCGCGCCTTGGCCGACGCGATGGCCGCAGGCAAATCCATCTGCATCGTGGCCGACTACGACTGCGACGGTGCCACCGCCTGCGCGGTCGGCCTGCGCGGCCTGCGCCTGCTGGGCGCGCCCCTGGGTTTCGACCGCGTGAACTACCTGGTGCCCGACCGCGTGACGGACGGCTATGGCCTCACGCCCTCGATCGCGAAGCGCGTGAAGGCCCAGGGCGCCGACGTGCTGGTGACGGTGGACAACGGCATCGCCAGCGTGGACGGTGTGCGCGCCGCGCGCGAGCTGGGCCTGGACGTGATCGTGACCGACCACCACCTGCCCGCGCTGAAGGACGGCGAGATCGCCCTGCCGGTGGACTGCATCATCGTCAACCCCAACCAGCCGGGCTGCGCCTTCGAGAGCAAGTCGATCGCGGGGGTGGGCGTGATGTTCTACGTGCTGCTGGCGCTGCGGGCCGAGCTGCGCGAGCGCGGTGTGTTCACCGCGCAGAACCAGCCCAAGATCGACACCCTGCTGCCGCTGGTGGCGCTGGGGACCGTGGCCGACGTGGTCAAGCTCGACGCCAACAACCGCCGCCTGGTGGCGCAGGGCTTGAAGCGGGTGCGCGCGGGTGCGATGCCGCCGGGCATGACGGCGCTGTTCAACGCCGCCGCGCGCAAGCCGGCCGCCGCCACCGGTTTCGACTTCGGCTTCGCCCTGGGCCCACGCCTGAACGCGGCGGGCCGCCTGGCCGACATGACGCTGGGCATCGAGTGCCTGACCACCGAGGACGCGCTGCGCGCCGACGAGCTGGCGCGCACGCTGGACGGCATCAACCGCGAGCGCAAGGCGATCGAGGGCGACATGCGCGAGCAGGCCTTGCAGATGGCCGAGGAGATGTTCGACGAATCCGAGGAGCCGCCACCGGCGCTGGTGGTGTTCGATCCCGACTTCCACGAGGGCGTGGTGGGCATCGTGGCCTCGCGGCTGAAGGACAAGCTGCACCGCCCCACCTTCGTGTTCGCGGCCAGCGGTGCCGAGGGCAAGGAGCACGAGCTCAAGGGCTCGGGGCGCTCGATCGCGGGTTTTCATCTGCGCGATGCGCTCGACCTGGTCGCCAAGCGGCATCCGGGGGTGTTGTTGCGGTTTGGTGCGCGATGCGATGGCGGCGGGCTGCACGATCGATGAGGAGCAGCTGGAGACGTTCGAGGCGGCCTTGCAGCAGGTGGCGCACGAGTGGCTGGACGCCGCGACGTTGCAGCGCCGCATGGAGGCGGACGGCCCGCTGGACACGAAGTACCGTCGCGCGGATCTGGTGGACACGTTGCACCAGGAGGTGTGGGGTCAGGGGTTCGCGCCACCGGTGTTCTGCGAGGAGGTGGTGGTGGTGTCGCAGCGTCTCGTGGGCGAGAAGCACCTGGCGCTGAAGCTCAAGCACCAGGGTGAACCGGTGGACGGCATCTGGTTCGGCCACACGGAGCCGCTGCCACAGCGGGTGAAGATCGCTTTCCGGTTGGATGCGGATGAGTGGCAGGGGCAGCGGCGGGTCCGGTTTCTGGTGGAGGCGGCGGAGGTCTGAGGCTCCCTTGGTTCGTTGTACCTCGCGGGCCGCGAGGGTGTGGGCGCTCTGCTCCGCGGGTGTCCCCCGCCCCGGCTTCGCCGGGGCTCCTCCTTTACCCCGCTGCGCAGAGCGCCCACACCCTCGCGCCAGTGACGTCAAAGAGAGCAGACATCCACCGCTCCGCTCGCCGGGGAGGTCGCCGGTGGCTGGGGTGATCGCCGCAGCGAAGTAAAGGAGGAGAACCGGCGAAGCCGGTTCGGGGGACATTCGCGGAGGCGATCACCCCAGCCGCTGGCGACCGGAGCAACGCCAACGAAAGAAGCTCAGCTCATGAGCGCTTCACGAACCGCCGCCAGTTGACGGCGAGAAACGGCCAGGCGTTCCTCGACCCCATCGAGCCGCACCATCCAGCCCTCGCCCTCGACCGGATCGTTGTGCTTCTCAACCGCGCGAACCGCCCGGCGCGACACCAGCGCGTTGCGGTGCACCCGCACGAACAGGTGGGCATAGCGTTGTTCCAGATCGCTCAAAGCGCCGTCGAAGATGTGTTCCTTGTCCGCCGTGCGCACGGTGATGTATTTCAACTCGGCCTTGAGGTAGATCACATCGGCCAGCGCCACCCGCTCGCTGCGGCCCCGCTCCTGAATGATCAGGCTCTCGGGCAAACCCCCGTCCTGCACACCCTCGCCCGCGCTGCGCTGCTTCATCACCTTCTGCAACGCCTGCTGCAGACGCTCGCGCCGCACCGGCTTGGTCAGGTAATCCACCGCCTCCAGCTCGAACGCATGCACCGCATGCTCAGCATAAGCCGTCACGAACACAATCGCCGGCGGCGCCGCCATCTGGCGCAGCGTGCTCGCCAGCGCCATGCCGTCCACGCCCGGCATGTGGATGTCCAGCATCACCAGGTCACAACCCGTGCGCTGGATCTGCTCCATCGCCTGCACCGCGTTCGACGCCTCACCCACCACATCGGCCCGTGGCTCGGTGCATTCGCCCAACAGCGTGCGCAGCCGGGATCGCGCCAGCGCTTCATCGTCAACGATCAGTACCTTCAGTGCCATGTCACGCTCCGTTGCCAGATCCGGTTCGGGGGTTCATTCAAACCCCGCTTATACCGGTATTTCAAGTCTCACCTGAAACACGCCATTCACCAAGGCGCTCTGAAAGCGCCCTTGTACATCATGCAGCAGTGTCAGGCGCTGGCGCACATTGTCCAATGCCAGACCATTGCCTCGCCGCCCACTGCCTGCCGGCACGGTGTTGGTGACCTTGATCACCACCACACTGCCCCGGCGCTGGGTGCTGATGCGCACCACCGCCCCGCTGGCACTGGGCTCCACCCCGTGCTTGACCGCATTCTCCACCAGCGGCTGCAGGATGAGGGGAGGCAATTTGGCCTTGGACGCCGTGTCGTCCACGCTCCACTCCACCTTCAGCCGCTCGCCGAAGCGCACCTGCTCGATGGCCAGGTAGTGCTCGGCCAGCTCCAGCTCCTGCCACAGCGGCACGGCCTCCTTGGCGTCGGCCAGCGCGTGGCGGAACAGCTCGCTCAGGTCCTCAAGCAAGTTTTCGGCCTTCGCCGGCTCCTCGCGCACCAGCGCGATCGCGCTGTTGAGCGTGTTGAACAGGAAATGCGGCCGGATGCGCGCCTGCAGCTCGGCCAGGCGGGCCGTGGCGCCGGCCGGTCCGCGCGCCTTGGAACGCCACATCAGCGCGGCCACCAGCACCGCCGACACCAGCGCCCCCGAGGCGGCGCTGGCCAGCCAGGGCGAGGGCTCCACCAGGCCCATCCAGACCAGCAGGCCGCAACCGTAGAGCCCCGAAAGCGCACCAAACCCGACCGCCGCCGCCCATTGGCCCGGAATCGGCAGCAGGCCCAGCTGGCGTTTGAGGCCGCACACGGTCAGCAGCCAGGCCAGCACGGCGGGCAAGGCCGCGCCGGTGTAGATGGCCAGTTGCGTGACCCAGGCAATGAAGGTCTGGGCGCCGAACAGGGCCGCCACCGCCACGATGGCCTGCACGAACAGCACCGCGCGCAGCACCGTGCCGACCTGGCAGGTGTCGAACACCTGCACCCGCGCGCGCAGGTCCTCGGGCATGTCCGCGATCGGGCGCGCACCCGCGGCATGCGCCAGTTCCTGGAAGCTCGATAAAATTCTGGAATCTTTCATGGGAAGCACATCCGTCTTCGGGTCGGCCCCGTGAGGGCCTCTACAGGGGTCTGCCGCGCCGCCAACCGGCCCAGGGCCCACTGCCCCAAGCCCCATCCCTGGCGCACTCGCGCTCCTTCCTTTTTCCATCCAGCCGCTGGTAACACCATGTCCACCAACCAACTCGACAAAAAATCCGAAGCCTGGTCCGCCCTATTCTCGGAGCCCATGAGCGAGTTGGTCAAGCGCTACACCGCCAGCGTCTTCTTTGACAAACGCCTGTGGCAAGCCGACATCACCGGCAGCCTCGCCCACGCCGAGATGCTGGCGCACCAGGCCATCATCGGTGCCGCCGACCTCGAGGCCATCCAGCGCGGCATGGCCCAGATCACGGCCGAGATCGAGTCCGGCGAGTTCGAGTGGAAGCTCGACCTGGAGGACGTGCACCTCAACATCGAGGCCCGCCTGACCCAGCTCGTGGGCGACGCCGGCAAGCGCCTGCACACCGGCCGCAGCCGCAACGACCAGGTCGCCACCGACGTGCGCCTGTGGCTGCGCGGCGAGATCGACCTCATCGTCCCGCTGCTCGACGAGCTGCAGACCGCGCTGGTGGCGGTGGCCGAGAAGAACGTGGACGTGATCCTGCCCGGCTTCACCCACCTGCAGGTGGCGCAGCCGGTGAGCTTCGCGCACCACCTGCTGGCCTACGTGGAAATGTTCTCGCGCGATGCCGAGCGTTTCGCCGACGTGCGCCGCCGCACCAACCGCCTGCCGCTGGGCAGCGCCGCGCTGGCCGGCACCACCTACCCGCTGGACCGCGAGCGCGTGGCGCGCACCCTGGGCATGGTGGACGAGCGCGGCGAGCCGCAGGTGTGCCAGAACAGCCTGGACGGCGTGAGCGACCGCGACTTCGCGATCGAGTTCACCGCCGCGGCCAGCCTGTGCATGGTGCACATCAGCCGCTTCAGCGAGGAACTCATTCTCTGGATGAGCCAGAACTTCGGTTTCGTGAAGATCGCCGACCGCTTCACGACCGGCAGTTCCATCATGCCGCAGAAGAAAAACCCCGACGTGCCCGAGCTCGCGCGCGGCAAGACCGGCCGCGTGGTCGGCCACCTCATGGGACTGATCACGCTCATGAAGGGCCAGCCGCTGGCCTACAACAAGGACAACCAGGAAGACAAGGAGCCGCTGTTCGACACCGTGGACACGCTCAAGGACACGCTGCGCATCTTCGGCGAGATGGTGGGCGGCCAGCTGAACCCGGCCACGGGCACCAAGGAAGGCGGCATCACCGTCAACGCCGTGGCGATGGAAGAAGCCGCCAAGAAGGGCTACGCCACGGCGACCGACCTGGCCGACTACCTGGTGAAGAAGGGCCTGCCCTTCCGCGACGCGCACGAAACGGTGGCACACACCGTCAAGGCCGCCGTCTCGCACAACTGCGACCTGTCCGAGCTGCCGCTGACCGTGCTGCAAGGCTTCAACGCCTCGATCGAGAAAGACGTGTACGAGTGCCTGAGCCTGCGCGGCAGCCTGAACGCGCGCAACACCCTGGGCGGTACCGCGCCGGCCCAGGTGCTGGCGCAGATCGCGCGCCACCGCAAGCGCCTGGGCTGAAACCCCTCGGCCCGCCACGGCGGGCACACGGGCGGCGGCGGGCTTTCAGCTACCCTTGGCGTCTGCCATGGAGGAAGCCTTGAAAAACAACATCCCGCTCCGCTTTGCCGCCACCGCGTGGCTGGCCATCGCCCTGCCCGCGTCCGCGCTGCAGATCACCAGCGTTTCACCCCAGGGCGAAGTGGCCCGGGTGCGCCAAGTGGTCGTCAAGTTCAACGACAGCGCCGTCAACTTCGGCGACGCCAAAGCCCCCGCTCCCGTGTCGCTCAGTTGCAGCGACGCCCAGGCCACCCGGGGCAACGGCCGCTGGACCAGCGACCGCGAATGGGCCTTCGAGTTCGAGAACGACCTGCCGCCCGGCGTGAACTGCACAGTGCAGGTGAAAAGCGGCTTCAAGTCGCCCAAGGGCTTGGAACTGCCCGTGACCCGCACCGGCTTCAACACCGGCGGCCCGTTCGTGCAGCAGGTGCGCCCGGGCCCCTCGTCGCGCATCGACGAAGAACAGTATTTCGTGCTGCGGCTCAACGGCGCGGCGACGGCGGCCAGCCTGCAGTCCCAGGTGTGGTGCGCGGTCGAGGGCCTGGGCGAGCGGGTGCCGATCCGGCTCATCGAAGGCAAGGACCGCGGCGAGCTGCTGAAAGCCAACGGCTGGGACAAGCTGGCGGACAAGGAGCCGCAGCGTTATGTGACGCTCTCGTGCAACCGCCGCTTCACGCCCGACACCAAGGTCTCCCTCGTGTACGGCAAGGGCGTTGCGCAGCACCCTCGGGCATTGCGAACACCGTGGAGAAGCGCTTCGACTTCCAGGTGCGCGAGGCCCTGACGGTCGGCTTCAGCTGCGAGCGCGAGAACGCTCAGGCCGCCTGCCTGCCGATCCGGCCGATGACGCTCAACTTCAGCGCGCCCGTGCCGCGCAAGCAGGCCGAGGGCATCCGCCTGAAGTCGGCCCAGCAGACGCACAAGCCGGTGTTCGAAGAAGAGAACGCCGACGGCGACAGCGTGGTCACCGAGCTGACGTTCAAGCCGCCTTTCGCCGAGCAGACCGCGTTCACCATCGAACTGCCCAAGAACTTCAAGGACGACGCGGGCCGCACGCCGGCCAACGCCGACAGTTTTCCGCTGCCGGTGCGCACGGGCGCCATGCCCCCGCTGGCCAAGTTCGCCGCCTCGCCCTTCGGCATCGTCGAGCGTTTCGCCGAACCCGGCGGCACCCCGCTGCTGCCCGTGACCCTGCGCAACGTCGAGGCCGCGCTGCAGGTGCAAGGCCTCAGCCCCGGCCAGGTGAACGACCTGCAGCCCAAAACCGACGCGGAGATCATTGCCTGGTTCCGCAAGCTGCAGCGCTACGACCAGTTCAACGTCTCGCGCAAACAGGCGCAGGCCGACACGGTGGGCCCGCTGCCCAAGGTGCTGGAAGACCGGGACAAGCGCTGGGTCGAGTCGCGCGCCGTGTCGCTGCTCAAGGGCCAGGCCGGCGTGAAGGCGATGAGCCTGCCCCAACCCGCCGCCAGCGACCCGCGCCCCTTCGAGGTGGTCGGCATCCCACTCACGCCGGGCTTCCACGTCGTGGAGATCGCCTCGCCTGCCCTGGGTGGCGCCCTGCTGGACGCACGCTATGGCGGCTCGCGCACGATGTACGTGCGCACCTCCGCCTTGGTGACCAACCTGGGCGTGCACTTCAAGCTGGGCCGCGAAAACGCGCTGGCCTGGGTGACGACGCTGGACAAGGGCAAACCCGCCGCGGGCGCCCTGGTGCGCGTGTCCGACTGCGTCGGCAAGGAAGTGGCCACGGCCACCACCAACGCCCAGGGTGTGGCCGAGCTCAAGGGCGTGCCGCCGCAAGCACCGCGCTGCAACAGCGGGGACGGTGAAAGCACGCAGGCCTATTTCGTCAGCGCGCGGCTCAAGGATGGCGCCACGGAGGACATGGCCTTCACCTGGAGCGACTGGTACCGGGGCATCGAGCCCTGGCGCTTCAACGTGCCGACCAGCCGCGATCCGCGCCCGGACGCGCGCGCCCACACGGTGTTCGACCGCACGCTGCTGCGCGCCGGCGAGACGGTGTCGATGAAGCACCTGATCCGCACCGAAACCAGCCAGGGCTTCGGCCTGCCGGAAACCCTGCCCGACACCCTGGTGATCACGCACACCGGCAGCGGCCAGCAGTTCACGCAGCCCGTGGCCTGGCGCAAGACGGCCACGGGCGGCCAGAGCGCGGAAAACAGCTTTGCCGTGCCGGCCGGTGCCAAGCTGGGCAACTACGAGGTCGTGCTCAAAAGCGCCGACGAGCGCCAGCGCCAATACAGCAGCGGCGAGTTCCGCGTGGAGGAGTTCCGGCTGCCGGTGCTCGAAGGCCGCATCGCGCCGCAGGCGAACCAGGCGCTGGTCAACGTGAAGACCGTGCCGACCCAGCTGCAGGTCAGCTACGTCTCGGGCGGCGGCGCGGCCAACCTGCCGGTGCGCGTATCGGCCCTGGTGCGCGACAAGGCCCTGAGCTTCCGCGACTTCGACGGCTTCAGCTTCCAGCCGCCCCGCGCGGACGGCGCGCCGGGGCATGAAGACGGCGAGGAAGAAGCCGCCGCCTCGCAGGACCAGCGCGTCATCGCGGACAAACTGCCCGTCACGCTGGACCGCAACGGCGCGGGCGCGCTCACCATCGAGCAGGTGCCCACCGCCCCTCAGCCGCAGGAACTGCTGCTGGAGGCCACCTACGCTGACCCGAACGGCGAGGTGCAGACGCTGCGCAGCGTCTCCACCGTGTGGCCGGCGAACGTGGTGGCGGGCATCAAGACCGAAGGCTGGGTGTCGGCCAGCCAGAAAATCAAGTTCCAGGCGCTGGCGCTGGACCTGGCGGGCAAGCCCGCGGCCAAGGTCGCGCTGAGCGTGAAGGCCGTGGCCCACATCACCACCACCAGCCGCAAGCGCATGGTGGGCGGCTTCTACACCTACGACAACCAGACGCAGACCAAGGACCTCGGTACGGTCTGCAGCGGCCAGAGCGACGCGCGCGGCCTGCTGCTGTGCGAAACCAAGCTCGGCGAACCGGGCGAGGTGGAACTCATCGTGACCGCGCAGGACGCGGCGGGCCTGAGCATCCAGGCCGCCAGCTCGGTGTGGGTCACGCGCCAGGGCGAGCTCTGGTTCGGCGGCGAGAACCACGACCGCATCGACCTGCTGCCCGAGAAGAAGAGCTACCAGCCCGGCGAGACCGCGAAGTTCCAGGTGCGCATGCCGTTCCGCTTCGCCACCGCGCTGCTGACGGTGGAGCGCGAAGGCATCCTCGAATCGCAGGTGGTCCAGCTCAACGGGCAGGACCCGACGGTGCAACTGAAGATCCAGGAAGGCTGGGGCCCCAACGTGTACGTGAGCGTGCTGGCCCTGCGCGGTCGGCTGCGCGAGGTGCCGTGGTACTCGTTCTTCACCTGGGGCTACAAAGCCCCGCGCGAGTGGTGGACCTCGTTCTGGTACGAGGGCCGCGAGTACGTGGCGCCGACCGCGCTGGTGGACCTGAGCAAGCCGGCGTTCCGCCTGGGCCTGGCCGAGATCCGCGTCGGCACGCGGGCGCACCAGCTCGATGTGAGCGTCAAGGCCGACCAGGAGACCTACCCGGTGCGCGGTCAGGCGAAGGTGACCATCAGCGCGAAACTGCCCAACGGCCAGCCGGCGGCAAACGCGGAAGTGGCGCTCGCGGCGGTGGACCAGGCCCTGCTGGAACTCATGCCCAACCGCAGCTGGAACCTGCTCGACGCCATGCTGCAGCAACGCGCCTGGGGCGTGGAGACGTCCACCGCGCAGATGGAGATCATCGGCCGGCGGCACTACGGCCGCAAGGCGGTGCCGGCCGGTGGCGGCGGCGGCAAGAGCGGCGCGCGCGAACTGCTCGACACCCTGCTGCTCTGGAACCCCAGGGTGACGCTGGACGCGAAGGGCCAGGCCGTCGTCACGGTGCCGCTCAACGACGCGCTCACCACCTTCCAGATCGTCGCCGTGGCCGACCTGGGCACCGGCCTCTTCGGCACCGGTCAGACCAGCGTGCGCGCCACGCAGGACCTGCAGATCATCAGCGGCCTGCCGCCGCTGGTGCGCGAGGACGACCAGTTCCGCGCGCAGCTCACCCTGCGCAACACCACCCAGAAGGCGATGAAGGTGGCCGTGTCGCCGCGCGCCACGCTGCTCGAGCTCGCGCCGCAGACGGTGGACATCCCGGCCGGTGAGGCGCGCGAGGTCGCCTGGACGGTGACCGCGCCCGCACAGCTCACGCAGACGCGCGCCGAAGCCATCCTGTGGGAGATCGAGGCGAGGGACACGCTGGGTGGCGCGAAGGACGCGCTCAAGGCCCGGCAGCGCATCGTGCCCGCCGTGCCGCTGACGGTGCAGCAGGCCACGCTGGTGCAGGTCGATGGCGCGTTCAACCTCGACGTGGCGCCGCCAGCCGGCGCGCTGCCGGGCCGGGGCGGCCTGAAGCTCGCGCTGCAGCCCAAGCTGGCCGAGGGCCTGCCCGGCGTGCGCGACTGGTTCGCCAACTACCCCTTCGTCTGCCTGGAGCAGAAGACCAGCAAGGCCGTGGGCCTGCGAGACGCCAGGCTCTGGCAGGGCGTGGTGGCGCAGTTGCCCAACTACCTCGACGCCGACGGCCTGGCCAACTACTTCCCGCCGCGCGAAGGCGACGCCAACCGCGGCAGCGACATCCTCACAGCCTACCTGCTGGCGGCCACGCACGAGGCGGCCACCCTCGACCCGGCCTTCGGCCTGCCGGACGAGGTCCGCGCGCCGATGGAGCGCGGCCTGATCGCGTTTGTCGAAGGCCGCATCTCGCGCGAGTTCTGGAGCCCGCGCAAGGACCTGGACGTGCGCAAACTCGCCGCCATCGAGGCCCTCTCGCGCTACGGCAAGGCGCGCGGCCGCATGCTGGGCAGCGTCACCCTCGCGCCCAACCAGTGGCCCACCAGCGCGGTGATCGACTGGGTCAACATCCTCCAGCGCGTGAGCGACGTGCCGCAGCGCGAGCAGCGCCTGGCCGAGGCCATGCAGGTGCTGCGCGCGCGCCTGAGCTTCCAGGGCACGAAGCTGGTGTTCAGCACCGAGCAGGACGACTACTGGTGGTGGCTCATGGCGAACGGCGACGTGAACACCGCGCGCCTGATGCTCACCGTCATGAACGACCCGGCCTGGCAGGACGACATGGGCCGGCTGGCCAGCGGCTTCATCGGCCGCCAGCAAAGCGGCGCCTGGCACACGACGACCGCCAACCTCTGGGGCGGCCTGGCGCTGGAGAAGTTCTCGGCCAGGTTCGAAGCCACTCCCGTCGCGGGCACGACGCGCGCCACCCTGGGCACGGGTGCCGCCGCGATCGACTGGGCCAAGGTCGATCGGGTGAAGACCAGCGATGCGCTCGGTGCACCGAACCAGACGACCTGGTTCGGCGCCCCCGCCGGCCCGGGCAATCTGAAGAACAACACCGGTTTCCTGCCCTGGCTGGCCGACGGTGGCAAGGGCACCCTGAGCGTGGCCCACCAGGGCAGCGGCAAGCCCTGGCTCACGCTGCAGTCCCTCGCCGCCGTCCCGCTCAAGGCGCCGTTCAGCGCGGGCTACACGATCAAGAAGAGCATCACGCCGGTGGAACAGGCCGTGAGCGGCACGCACACGCGCGGCGACGTGTGGCGCGTGGCGCTGGAGGTCAACGCCTCCGCCGACATGACCTGGGTGGTGGTCACCGACCCGATCCCGGGCGGCGCGACCATCCTCGGCGGCGGGCTGGGCCGCGATTCGCAGATCGCGACTTCGGGCCAGAAGAGCCCGGCCGGCAACGCCTGGCCGGCCTTCGAGGAACGCAGCTTCGAGGCCTACCGCAGCTATTACGAGTACGTGCCCAAGGGCGTGTTCAAGATGGAATACACCGTGCGCCTGAACAACGTCGGCGAGTTCTCGCTGCCGCCCAGCCGCGTGGAGGCGATGTACGCGCCCGAGATGTTCGGCGAAACGCCGAACGCCCGCGTGAAGGTGGAGGCCGTGCGGTGAACCTGCGCCACGCGCTCGCGGCGACCGCGCTCGGCCTGGGCCTGGCGCTGCCGGCACAGGCCTTGCCAAGCTTCGCCGAGGTGCACGCCGGCTGGCGCTCGTCCGAGGCGCGGGTGCTCGATCGCCAGGGCGAGCTGCTGCAGCGCGTGCGCATCGACCACCAGGAGCGCCGGGGCGAGTGGATCGCGCTGGCCGACGTGTCGCCCGCGCTGCGCACGGCCCTGGTGCTCAGCGAGGACAAGCGCTTCCACGAACACAGCGGCGTGGACTGGCGCGCCGTCTCGGCCGCGGCCTGGGGCAACCTCTGGAACAGCCGCACGCGCGGCGCCTCGACCATCACCATGCAGCTGGCGGCCCTGCTCGACGAGCCCGATGGCGAGCTGCAGCGCGGCGCGGGCGGCCGCCGCCTGACGCAGAAGCTCGGCCAGGCGGTGGCCGCGCAGCAGCTGGAGCGGCGCTGGCGCAAGGACCAGATCCTGGAGGCCTACCTCAACCTCGTGCCGTTCCGGGGCGAACTGGTCGGCATCGATGCGCTCTCGCGCACGCTGTTCGGCAAGGCCGCCCACGGTCTGGACGAGCGCGAAGCCGCCGT
Organism: Hydrogenophaga sp. UC242_50; assembly: GCF_042697355.1. Lineage (NCBI taxonomy): Bacteria > Pseudomonadati > Pseudomonadota > Betaproteobacteria > Burkholderiales > Comamonadaceae > Hydrogenophaga > Hydrogenophaga sp. UC242_50. The sequence goes on along the minus strand of NZ_CP170553.1, from coordinate 2,045,214 downwards.
GGCCGCCGCCCTGGTGCGCGCACCCAACGCGAAACCCGCGCAGGTCGCGCAGCGCGCCTGCGGCGTGCTCCAGCTCATGCAGGCCGGCACGCCGGTGGACTGCGGCGAAATGAAGATCCTGACCACCATTGCCCTGCAAGGCCGCGAATTCACCGCCAGCGAAGGCATCGCGCCCCACCACGCCCGGCGCGTGCTGGCGGCCGGGCCCGCGCAGACGGTGCGCTCCACCGTGTCCGCCCCGCTGCAGCGCTTCGCCGTGCAGACGCTGCAGCGCCACCTGCGCGAGCTCAAGGGCCGCCACGTGCAGGACGGCGCGCTGGTCGTGCTCGACAACGCCAGCGGCGAGGTGCTGGCCTGGGTCGGCTCCTCGGGCGAGCTGAGCGCCGCGTCGGAGGTGGACGGCGTGACGGCGCCGCGCCAGCCCGGCTCCACGCTCAAGCCCTTCCTCTACGCCCAGGCCATCGCCGAGCGGCGCATGACGGCCGCGTCCCTGCTGGAGGACTCGCCCGCCGCAATCCCCACCACCAGCGGCCTCTACATCCCGCAGAACTACGACCGCCGCTTCAAAGGCTGGGTGTCCGCGCGCACCGCGCTGGCATCGTCGCTCAACGTGCCGGCGGTGCGCGCGCTGGTCATGGTCTCGCCCGACGCGTTTCACCACCAGCTCGGCGCGCTCGGCCTGCCCCTGCGCGAGCCCGCCGGCTACTACGGCTACAGCCTGGCCCTGGGCAGCGCCGAGGTGCCGCTGCTCGCGCTGACGAACGCCTTCCGCACGCTGCGCCAACGGCGGGCGCCACGGCCCCGTGGGTTCGCCGCCGCAGGCCGCGCCGGCCATCGACCCGCGCGCCGCCTTCATCGTGGGCGACATCCTGAGCGACAGCAACGCGCGCGCGCGCACCTTCGGCACGGACAGCATCCTGGCCACGCGCTTCTGGGCCGCCGTGAAGACCGGCACCAGCAAGGACATGCGCGACAACTGGGCGGTGGGCTGGTCCGAGCGCTTCACCGTCGGCGTGTGGGTGGGCAACGCCAGCGGCGCGCCGATGTGGGATGTGAGTGGCACCAGCGGCGCGGCACCCGTCTGGGCCACCGTCATGCAGCACCTGCACGCCCACACGCCCAGCCGCGCGCCGCGGCCACCGGCCGGCCTGGTGCAGGCGCGCGCCTCGTTCGAAGGCACGGATGGCGCGCGGCCACTGGAAGCGGCGCGCAGCGAATGGTTCCTCGTCGGCACCGAGCAGGCCCGCTTCGCGATGGACACGCCGGCCCCGGCGAGGGCGCCGGGCAGCGCGCTGCGCATCCGCAGCCCGGCTCCGGGCACCATCGTCGCCCTGGACCCGGACATCCCGCCCAACCGCCAGCGCCTGAGCTTCGTGGCCAGTGGCGCGGGCGGCCGCTGGCGCCTGGACGGCAAGCCCCTGGGCCAGGGCACCCGGCTGCAGTGGCTGCCCTGGCCGGGCCGGCATGTGATGCAACTCACCGATGCGCGCGGCACGGTGCTGGACGAGGTGCGTTTCGAGGTGCGCGGCGCGGGAGTGAAAGAGCATGCAAGAAGCCATTGACCTGAGCACCCTGCGCGTCGTGGTGGCGGCGGCCGACCTCGGCTCCATCAGCGCCGCCAGCGAACGCCTGCAGCTGGCGGTGGCCGCCGCCAGCTCGCGCATCACGGCGCTCGAGGAGTCGCTGGGCTTCCGCGTGTTCGAGCGCTCATCGCGCGGCGTGCAGCTCACGCCGGCGGGCCAGATGCTGGTGCAGCGCAGCCGCGCGCTGCTGACCGACGCCGACCGGCTGGCCCAGCACCTGCGCGGCTACAGCGAGGGCCTGCAAGGCCATGTGCGCGTGCTGGCCAACACCTCGGCCCTGCTCGAGGTGCTGCCGCAGCGGCTGGCGCAGTTCATGAAGGCGCACCCGCTGATCCGCATCGACCTGGAGGAGCGCGGCAGCCCCGAGATCCCGCTCGCGCTGATCGAAGGCCGCGCCGACTTCGGCGTGGTGGACCTGCCCGTGCCGCCCGCCGGCCTGGCCTTCACGCCCTTCTTCAGCGACACCCTGGTGCTGCTCACGCCGCGCGCGCACCGCCTGGCGACGCGCCGCCGGCTGCGGCTGGCCGACGCGCTGGACGAGCCCTTCATCACGCTCACCGACGGCACCGCCCTGTCCAACCGCCTGCTCGCCTCGGCCGCCGACGCGGGCCAGCCGCTGCACGTGCGCATGCGCATGCGCGGCTTCGACGCCGTGTGCCGCATGGTGGCCGCCGGCCTGGGCGTGGGCGTGCTGCCGCTGGAGGCGATCGCGCCCCAGCTGGCGCACCTGCCGCTGGCGGCGGTGCCGTTGTCCGACCCCTGGGCGCGGCGCACCCACCACATCGCCACCCGCACCGACGCGCCGCCGGCACCGGCCGCGCTCACGCTGATCCGCGCGCTGACCTCCCGCTGATCGGGCTTTCGCGAAACGCGAAAGCAGCCTTTGCCGCACGCCATTGCGGCCCACACGGGGCCGTTCCTACACTGGCCCCCAGACCCCACAACACAAGCGCCGCCGCCCCGGCCGCGCCGGAGACTTCATGAAAATCGCCCGCGTCAGCGCCACGCCGCTGAACCTGCCCGTCACCGTGCAATCCCCCAGCCGCAGCCAGACCACCAGCCTCTCGGTCTGCCTCGTCACCATCGAAACCGACACCGGCCTCATCGGCACCGGCATGACCGCCATCACCGAGGAAGAGGTGATCGGCAGCATCGTCAACGACATCGCCGCGCACCACCTGGTGGGCATGGATCCGATGCGCCACGAGCAGGTCTGGGAGCGCCTCTACTGGCTGCTCACGCCGCGCGGCCAGTCGGGTTACGCCAGCCACGCCATCGCCGCCATCGACCTCGCGCTGTGGGACATCAAGGGCCAGGCGCTGGGCGAGCCCTGCTGGCGCCTGCTCGGCGGCGCGCGCGCCGAGGTGCCGGTGTACGCCACCTTCGGCTTCAACTTCTTCGACCGCGACGAGCTCGCCGCCGCTGCGCGCGAGTGGGTGGGCCGGGGCTTCTCGCGCCTGAAGATGACGGTGGGCCACCACGCGCTGCAGCGGCGCGACGAACCCCGCCCGCTGGACCAGGTGATCGCCGAAGACGTGCAGCGCATCCGCGCGGTGCGCGAGGCGGTGGGGCCGGACGTGCAGATCTACATCGACGCCAACTGCAGCCTGGACTACTTCCACGCGCTGTCGCTGGCCAGGAAGGTGGAGCCCTACGACATCAGCTTCTTCGAGGAGCCGGTGTCGCAGAACGACATTCCCAACCTCGCGCGCCTGCGCGCCAAGACGTCCATCCCGCTGGCCGCCGGACAGAACGAAGGCCTGGCCTCGCGCTTTCGCGACATGCTGGTCGCGCAGGCGGTGGACGTGGTGCAGCCCAACGCCTGCATCAGCGGCGGCTTCACGCAGTGCAGCCGCATCGCGGGCATGACAGCGGCCTTCAACACGCGCTTCGCCAACGGCGGCGCCTGGCCGCACCACAACATGCACCTGCACGCCGGCCTGGCCAACGGCTCGCTGGTGGAATACCACTCGGTGGCCGTGCAGTGCTGCGAGCTGGTCTTCGACGACCTGCCCAAACCCGAGCGCGGCGTGCTGCGCCTGCCCGAGACACCGGGCCTGGGCTTCAAGCCCAACCCCGAGCGGCTGGCGGAACTCGCCAGGCGCCCGGGCTCGCGCGGTGCCGGCAAGGCCTGAAAAAGATTCCCCACGATAAAAACGGAGACAAGACATGCAGAACCTCAACAACCGCTTCTCCCTGGGCCGGCGCTCCGCGCTGGTCCTGGCCCTGGCCGCGACCCTCGGCACCAGCGCCTGGGCGCAGGCCTGGCCCAGCAAGCCGGTGCGCCTGCTGGTCGGCTACTCGGCGGGCGGCGGCGTCGATGCCATGGCGCGGCTGATCGCGCCGCGCCTGTCCACGCTGCTCGGCCAGCAGGTGGTGGTGGACAACCGCACCGGCGCGGCCGGCCTGATTGCGGGCGACGCGGTGGCGCGCGCCGCGCCGGATGGCTACACCCTGATGCTGGGCGACAGCTCGCTGCTGATCGCGCAGCACCTGCAGCCGCGCATGAGCTTCGACCCCATCAAGGCCTTCACGCCGGTGGCGGGTGTGTTCACCCTGCCGCTGGTGATCGTGGCGAACAACGAGGTGCCCGCCAAGACGCCGGCCGAGTTCGTGAAGCTGCTCAAGGACAACCCCGGCCGCTACTCCTACGCCACCTCGGGCGTGGGCACGGTGCACCACCTGGGTTTCGAGATGCTCAAGGGCCAGGCGCGCACGTTCGTCGTGCACATCCCTTACCGGGGCGCGTCGCAGATCGTGCCCGACGTGATGAGCGGCCAGGTGCCCTTCGGTGTGGTGAGCGCGACCTCGGCCATCGCCCAGGCCAAGGCAGGCAAGCTGCGCGCCGTGGCCGTGATGAACCCGGTGAAGCTGGCCGGCGCCGAAGACATCGCGCCGCTTTCCGACGCCCTGCCCGGCTTCTCCGCCGTGCCGCGCCTGTACGTGCTGGCACCGGCCGGCACGCCGGCCGCCATCGTGGAGCGCCTGAGCGACTCGCTGCGCACCGTGATGGAAGCGCCGGACATCGCGCAGATCGCCGCGCAGCAGGGCGCCGTGCCGGCCTACATGCCGGCCGGACCCCTGGCCGCCGACATCGTGCGCGAGTCCGCCGAGTGGGGCAAGGTCATCCGCGAGCAGAAGATCACCGCGCAGTGAACCCGTGGCCCGACTCGGGCTCGCGCTCAGGTGCAGGGATCGGGCTGGGGCACCTCGGTGCAGCGCCGGTAGGCCTCGGGTTTGAGGCCGCCGCCGACCACGCGGTACTGGTCGAAGCACGCGGCGCTGGCCAGGTAGCGGTGCCAGCGCGCCTCGCACGCGCTGGTGCCGGGCGGCAGCGGCGCATCGGCCGGCACGGCCCGGGCCCGGTGCTGCGGCGGCACCTGGGTGCCGTAGACGGTCTGGCCGCGCTCGTCCACCCAGCGGAAGACATCGGCGGCCAGGGCCGCGCCGGGCAGCGCCAGGGCGACGACAAGGGTCAGGGCGTTCAGCTTCATGGCGGTGGGACTCCCGCGACCCGGGGGCGGTTCCGCCGTCCGTCCCCCCAGCGCTGCGGCACCGCAGCAAAAATTTCAAAGCCGCGCCACCCGCTTTCACAAGCGAGGGCCGGGGCGCGCGGCTAACATGCCACGACACCCAAAACACCGGAGACTTTCGAGATGACCGTGATCACCAACGTGGAGGACCTGCGCGTCCTGGCCCAGCGGCGCGTGCCCCGCATGTTCTACGACTACGCCGACAGCGGCTCGTGGACCGAGGGCACCTACCGCGCCAACAACGCCGACTTCCAGAAGATCAAGCTGCGCCAGCGCGTGGCGGTGAACATGGAGAACCGCAGCACGCGCAGCACCATGGTGGGCCAGGAGGTGGCGATGCCGGTGGCGATCGCGCCCACCGGCCTCACCGGCATGCAGCATGCCGACGGCGAGATCCTGGCCGCGCGCGCGGCGCGCAAGTTCGGCATCCCGTTCACGCTCTCCACCATGAGCATCTGCTCGATCGAGGACGTGGCGCAGCACGCGGGCGAAGGCTTCTGGTTCCAGCTCTACGTGATGCGCGACCGCGCTTTCATCGAGCGCCTGATCGACCGCGCCAAGGCCGCGAAGTGCAGCGCGCTGGTGCTGACGCTGGACCTGCAGATCATCGGCCAGCGCCACAAGGACCTGAAGAACGGCCTGACCGCGCCGCCCAAGATGACCCTGGCCAACATCCTCGACATCGCCTGCAAGCCGCGCTGGGCGCTGGGGATGCTGGGCACCAAGCGCAAGCAGTTCGGCAACATCGTCGGACACGTGAGCGGCGTGGAGAACATGGGCAGCCTGGGCGAGTGGACCGCCAGGCAGTTCGACCCCTCGCTCAACTGGGGCGATGTGGAATGGATCAAGAAGCGCTGGGGCGGCAAGCTGATCCTCAAGGGCATCCAGGACGTGGAGGACGCCAAGCTGTGCGTGGCCTCGGGCGCGGACGCGCTGATCGTGAGCAACCACGGCGGCCGCCAGCTCGACGGCGCGCAAAGCAGCATCGAGGCGCTGCCGGCGATCGTGGATGCGGTGGGCAGCCAGATCGAGGTGCACATGGACGGCGGCATCCGCAGCGGGCAGGACGTGCTCAAGGCGCGCGCGCTCGGTGCCCGGGGCGTCTACATCGGCCGGCCCATGCTGTACGGCCTGGGGGCCATGGGCGAGGCCGGCGTGAGCAAGTGCCTGGAGATCCTGCACAAGGAGCTCGACCTCACCATGGCCTTCTGCGGCCACACGCAGATCGAGAAGGTCGATAAAGGCATCCTGCTGCCGGGCACGTACCCGACCTGACCGTGAGGGCGGCACCACTGCCGCTATGCTCACCGCCGTGACCTCTCCCACGGCCCGCATCCGGCGCATCGCGCACCTCGACATGGACGCCTTCTTCGCGTCCGTCGAGCTGTTGCGCTACCCGCAGCTCAAGGGCCTGCCGGTGGTGATCGGCGGCGGGCGGCGGCGCGAGGACGACATGTTCGCGCGGCTGCGCGAGACCTACCCCGAACGCGAATGGACCGGCGAGGACCTGGCCCACATCCCGATCGAGTTCTTTCCCCTGCTGGAACACTACGTCGGCCGCGGCGTCGCCGACCACCGCCACCTACGCGGCGCGCCAGTTCGGCGTGGGCTCGGCCATGGGCCTGATGAAAGCGGCCAAGCTCTGCCCGCAGGCCATCCTGCTGCCGGTGGACTTCGACGAGGTGCGCCGCATCTCGCGCCTGTTCAAGCACACCATCCGCGAGATCGCGCCGGTGATGGAAGACCGGGGCGTGGACGAGGTCTACATCGACTTCACCGACGTGCCCGGTGGCCAGCGCGAGGGCGGGCGCGTGCTGGCGCGCCTGATCCAGAAGAGCATCTTCCAGGCCACCGGCCTGACCTGCTCCCTCGGCGTGGCACCGAACAAGCTGATCGCCAAGATGGCGAGCGAATTCCAGAAGCCCAATGGCATCAGCATCGTGCACATGGACGACCTGCAGACGCTGATCTGGCCCCTGCCCTGCCGCAAGATCAACGGCGTGGGCCCCAAGGCCGATGCCAAGCTGCAGGGCCACGGCATCCACACCATCGGCGACCTCGCGCAGCGCGAACGGCCCTGGCTGGTCGAGCACTTCGGCAAGAGCTATGGCGCCTGGCTGCACGAGGTGTCCTGGGGCCGCGACGAGCGCGCGGTGCAGACCGAGAGCGAGCCCGTGAGCATGAGCCGCGAGACCACCTTCGACCGCGACCTGCACGCCGTGCGCGACCGCGCCGAGCTCGGCGCCATCTTCACCCAGCTGTGCGAGCAGGTGGCCGACGACCTGCAGCGCAAGGGCTACGTGGGCAAGACCATCGGCGTGAAACTGCGCTACGACAACTTCCAGATCGTCACGCGCGACAGCACGATCGCCCATTTCACCAGCGACGCGACCAGCATCCGCCGCCACGCCGGCCTGTGCCTCAAGCGGGTGGACCTCACGCGCCGCATCCGCCTGCTGGGCGTGCGCGTGGGCTCGCTGGCCAAGCTCGGCGAGGTGCCGCCCGAGCCCGAGCGCCCCCCGGAGCCGGCCCAATTGTTCTGAGGCCGCGCGGCCGCCATTGACGGAAGCTGACGCCAAACTTACAGTGTCAGAGACTGGATGTCAGCCGCATTCCCGAGGGGTCTGCCATGAATCTCTGTCTCAGGCTTGACGAGTTGGAGCGCATCAAACGCTGGCACGTGGCGCACCGCCGGGACCACCCGCTGGAATACCAGCTGTGGGACGGCATGCTCACGTTCTGGGTGATGGGCTGGGTGGGTTGCGTGCCGGCCTTTTTCTCGGAGGCCCTGTGGCTGCTGCCCTTCTGCGTGATGGGCATCTGGGCGCCCGGGCTGTACGTGCGCTGGCGCCGCAAGGTGCACCGGTCGCACCGCCTGCGCTGCGACTGGCTGGGGCCGTACAACTGAGCGGCGGGCCGTCCGGGCCGGGACAGTCCCCGTGGCGCGCGCGGACTACAGTGGTCCGTTGCCCACCACCACCGAGACCAGCCCGCCATGACCGCACCGACCTGCTTCACCCTCAGCACGACCGACCACATTGCCCACCTGGTGCTGAACCGGCCCGCCGAGCTCAACACCATGCACCCGACCTTCTGGCGCGAGCTCGACGAGCTGCTCACGCGGATCCACCACGAGGGCCAGGCGCGCGCGCTGGTCATCAGCAGCACGGGCAAGCACTTCAGCGCCGGCATGGCGCTGGAGACCTTCGGCGGCGCGATCCAGATGGACGACCAGAGCCCCGAAGGCCGCGCGGCCATCTACGACCTGCTCACCGACATGCAGGCCACCTTCACCAAGATCGAAAACCTGCGCATCCCGGTGATCTGCGCCATCCAGGGCGGATGCATCGGTGGCGCGGTGGACATGGTCACGGCGGCCTGCATCCGCTACGCGAGCGCCGACGCCTTCTTCTGCATCCAGGAGATCAACATCGGCATGGTGGCCGACGTGGGCACGCTGCAGCGCCTGCCCAAGCTGATCCCCTTCGGCGTCGTGAAGGAGCTGGCTTACACCGGCCGCCGCCTGCCCGCGGGCAAGGCGCTGGGCCACGGCCTGGTCAACGAGGTGTTCGACACCGCCGAAGCCACGGTGGCCGCCGCGCTGCAGTGCGCGAAGGAAATCGCCGCCAAGCCCCCGGTGGCGATCTGGGGCACCAAACAGGCCGTGACCTACGCGCGCGACCACTCGGTGGAAGACAGCCTGCGCCAGATGGGCTGGCTGCAGGGCACGGTGTGGAGCAACGCCCACGTGCGCGAGGCCATCAGCGCGATGAAGGACAAGCGCGCCGGCCAGTTCACGCCGCTGGCCGAGCTGCCATCGTTCAAGGCCCTGGGCTAGGACAGACGGTACGTCGCCAGGTGCAGGCTGGTCTCGGTGCTGCTGATGCCGCGGATGAGGCGGATGCGCTCCAGCACCTGGGACAGCTCCGCCAGGCTGCTCGCGCGCAGCTCGGCGAGCAGGTCCCAGCGGCCATTGGTGTCGTGCAGCTCGGCCACGCCGGGCTCGCCCAGCAGGCTGGCGATCACCGCGCGCGTCTGGTTGCCTTCCACCGCCACGCTCATCCAGGCGCTGATCTCGTCGGGCTTGGCATCGGGCCGCAGGCGCACCGTGTAGCCCACGATGACCCCGCTGTCCTCCAGCCGCGCGATGCGGTTGGTGACCGTGCCGCGCGACACGCCCAGCTTCTTGGCCAGCGCGGCCACGTTGGTGCGCGCGTCCTTGCGCAAAAGGCCGATCAGTTGCTGGTCCAGGGCGTCCATTCGGGCATTATGCGATCCGAGGCTGACTTTTTGACAATTTTCTGTCGAAATTCAAGCACAGTTGACGATTTACATTGAGCGAGCGCTTGGCGACACTGAGGACATCACCCAAGGATTCCCCATGAAAGCCGCCACCTCGTCCTCCCTGCCCACCCTGTTCCTCAGCGCCCAGGATGCTGCGCACCCTCGTCCACCGCCTGGGCCTGCCCGCCGCGCTGGACCGCCTGGCCGGCACCCTGCACGCCGACTACCTGCGCTGGCCCTCGTTCGACAAGTCGGCGCGCGTGCGCCAGCCACTCCACCGACGGCGTGATCGAGCTGATGCCGATCGCCGACGACACCACCTACGCCTTCAAGTACGTCAACGGCCACCCCAAGAACACCCAGAGCGGCCTGCCCACGGTGATGGCCTTCGGCGTGCTGGCCGAGGTGCGCACCGGCGTGCCCGTGCTGCTGAGCGAACTCACGCTCACCACCGCGCTGCGCACCGCCGCCATGTCGGTGGTGGCCGCGCGCGCGCTGGCCCGCCCCAACAGCCGCCGCATGGCGCTGATCGGCAACGGCGCGCAGAGCGAGTTCCAGGCCCTGGCCTTCCACCACCTCATGGGCATCGACGAGATCCGTCTGTACGACACCGACCCCGCCGCCACGCGCAAGCTGATGGACAACCTCGCGGGCCAGCCCGGCCTGAGGCTGCTCGCCTGCGACAGCATCGCCCAGGCGGTGCGCGGCGCCGACATCGTGACCACCGTCACCGCCGACAAGACCAACGCCACTATCCTCACGCCCGACCTGATCGAGCCCGGCATGCACATCAACGGCGTGGGCGGCGACTGCCCGGGCAAGACCGAGCTGCACCCCGACGTGCTGCGCATGGCCTCGGTCTTCGTCGAGTACGAGCCGCAGACCCGCATCGAAGGCGACCTGCAGCACCTGCCCGCCGACTTCGCCGTGACCGAACTCTGGCACGTGCTCGAGGGCAACGCCCCCGGCCGCGCCAGCGCGGCGCAGGTCACGCTGTTCGACTCGGTCGGCTTCGCGCTGGAAGACTATTCGGCCCTGCGCTTCCTGCGCGAGGTCGCGGGCGAGCTCGGCCTGGGCCAGGCGCTGCCGCTGATCCCCGCGCTGGCCGACCCGAAGGACCTGTTCGGCCTGCTGCGCCGGTCCGAGCCCCGGCAGGTGGAGCTGGCGCTGGCGGCCTGAGGCGGCCGCTTTCGCTACGATGGGCGTCCCCCATCGTTCGCCAGCGCATGAAAACCTTTCACAACCCCCACCACGCCGGCCACGCCGGCCAGCAGGAAATGTTTCGCGGCCGCATGGTGCCCTGCCATGAGGTGCCCGCGCGGCTGGACTTCGTGCTCGCCGAACTGCAGCGCCGCCCGCTGGGGACCCTCACCCCGCCGGCCGTGGACGCCGCCGCGCTGGACACCGCCATCGCCCGCGTGCACGACGCGCGCTACCTGGCTTTCCTGCGCCACCGCCTGGGACGACTGGGTGCGCATGGACCCGGCCAACGCGCAGCGCGACGCCCTGCCCTCGGTGTGGCCGCTGGCCAACCGGCACGGCTTTCGCAACGACGTGTTGCCGCACAACTTCGCGGCGCGCCTGGGCCTGTTCTCCTTCGACTCCGGCTCACCCCTGACCGCCGGCACCTGGGCCGCCGCGCGCGGCGGCGCGGCCTGCGCGCTCGCGGCGGCGCAGGCCGTGGCGGGTGGTGATCGCAGCGCCTTCGCGCTCTCGCGCCCGCCCGGCCACCACGCGGGGCCTGATTTTCTGGGCGGCTACTGCTTCCTGAACAACGCCGCGATCGCCGCGCAGGCGCTGCGCGACGCCGGCCACGCCAAGGTGGCGGTGCTGGACGTGGACTACCACCACGGCAACGGCACGCAGACCATCTTCTACGAACGCGCCGACGTGCTCACGGTCTCCCTCCACGGCGACCCGGCGACCGAGTACCCCTTCTTCCTCGGCCACGCGGACGAGCGCGGCGCGGGCGCGGGCACCGGTTTCAACCTCAACCTGCCGCTGCCGCGCGGCACCGGCGTGCAGGCCTGGCGCGCGGCACTCGACACCGCCCTGCGCGCGGTGAGCGATTTCGGTGCGGATGCGCTGGTGGCGCCCCTGGGCCTGGACACCTTCGAGGGCGATCCGATCTCCGGCTTCACGCTCCAGACCGGCGACTACGCCGCCGTCGGCGCGGCGCTGGCCAGCGCGGGCCTGCCCACGGTGTTCACCTTCGAGGGCGGTTACGCGGTGGACGAGGTCGGCACCAACGCCGTCAACCTGCTCGAAGGCTTCCAGCGGGCGGCCTGAGCACCCGGCTGAATCCAGGCGCGCCCCGGGTGCGTATCCAGAGGGCCATGAAGCCCTCACCACCCCCTCAACGCCCCGACATTCCCCGCCCCACCGCGCGCGGTTCCCGCCCCGTGCTGGTGTGGAGCCGGCCCGGCAATGCCCCGCAGGAGCCCCCGCAGCCCCACAATGCGCGCATGAGCGACCAACCCGACGACACCCTCATCGCCCTGCTCGACCGCATCGCCCAGCGCGACGAGGCCGCGCTCAAGGGCCTCTACGACCTGGTGTCGTCCAAGCTCTACGGGTTGTCACTGCGCGTGGTGAACAAGCACGAATGGGCCGAGGACGTGCTGCAGGAAACCTTCCTGCAGATCTGGCGCTCGGCCGGCGACTACCGCGCCAGCCTGAGCCCGCCCATGGCCTGGCTCGGCCTGATCGTGCGCAGCCGCTCACTCGATGCCCTGCGCCGGCGCAGCGCCGAGCGCGCCCACCTCACCGACGAAATCGACGACGTGATGGCCGACACGATGGAGGGCACGTCTCCCAACCCCATGGACGTGAGCCTGGCGAGCCAGCAGGCCTGGGCGCTGCACCAGTGCCTGGGCCAGCTGGAAAGCCGCCAGCGCGAGGTGGTCAGCCTGGCCTACCTGCGCGACCTGAGCCACAGCGAGCTGGCCGAGCAGCTCAAGCTGCCGCTGGGCACGGTCAAGACCTGGATCCGCCGGGGGCTGGACCAGCTGCGCACCTGCATGGCGCGCTTCGCGTGAGGACCTCGCCATGAACCTCATGAAACACCCCGAACTGCTGGACCAACTGGCCGCGGCCCACGCGCTGGGCACGCTGCGCGGCGGCGCGCGCCGCCGCTTCGAAGCCATGGCGCGCGAACAGGCGCCGGTGCGCGCCGCCGCCCTGGTGTGGCAGAGCCGCGTGGCCAGCATGAACGAACTGCAGGCCCCGAGCGAGCCGGCCCCGGCGGTCTGGACGCGCATCGAGAACCTGGTGCGCGCCGACAACGACCAGCAGGCCATGGCCGCCGCGCGTGCCACCCCACCCAACGGCCGGGGCGGCTGGCTGCGCAGCCTGGCGCTGTGGCGCGGCGCCACCGCGGCCGGCGCCCTGGCCACCGTGCTGGCCGTGGTCACGGCCGTCGGCCTGCGCGACAACCTGGGCACGCGAATCAGCGAGCTGCAAGCCCAACTCGAAGCAACGCCGCAGGTGGAGTACGTGGCCGTGCTGCACGACGACCAGGCCAGCGCGTCCATGCTGGTCACCTTCGATCCCAAGAGCAGGAAGCTCACGCTGCAGCGCGTGAGCGGCTTCCAGGAAGCGAGCGACAAGTCGCTGCAGCTCTGGGCGCTGCCGCCGTCCGGCGGCCCGCGCTCGCTCGGCGTGCTGGGTCAGGAGCGCCTGCTGCAGCTCGCCGCTGGCGAGGGCGATGTGCGCGAGGTGCCGACCCTGGCGATCAGCCTGGAGCCCAAGGGCGGCGTGCCGAGCGAGCGCGGCCCCACCGGGCCGGTGCTGTTCAAGGGCGCGCTGATCCAGAAGATGCTCTGAACCAGCCGGCTCACTGCCGCGCGGTGCGCACGTTGGCCGGCGGCGATTGCGGGTGGCTGCTGCGCCAGGGGTTGATGTCCAGCCCGCCCCGGCGCGTGTAGCGCGCGTAAACCGTGAGCTTGGCCGGCTTGCAGCGCTGCCAGACATCCATGTAGATGCGCTCGACGCACTGCTCGTGGAATTCGTTGTGGTTGCGAAAGCTCACGATGTACTGCAGCAGGCCGGCCTGGTCGATCTGCGGGCCGCTGTAGCTGATCTGCACGCTGCCCCAGTCGGGCTGGCCGGTCACCAGGCAGTTGCTCTTGAGCAGGTGGCTCACCAGGGTCTCGGTCACGGGCTGCTCATCGAGCGCGGCCGAGAGCAGCTCGGGCGCGGGCTGGTACCGCGTGCACTCCACGTCGAGCCGGTCGATGGACAGGCCGCTGAGTTCGTGCACCGGCTCGCGGTCGAAGTGCTCGGGCAGCAGCAGCTTCACGCCGGCGCTGGCCTGGATCGGGCCGCCGTGCCAGATCGCGGCGCTCACGTCGGCGCGGATGCGGTCGCGCACCGCGTCGGCGCTCGGAAACGGCGTGTTGTTGAAGCTGTTGAGGTAGAGCTTGAACGACTTGCTCTCCACGATGTGCGTGCTCTCGCAGGGCACGGTGATGTGAGCCAGCGCGACCATGGGCTTGCCGCGCGGGTTGAGCCAGCTCAGCTCGAAGGCGGTCCAGAGGTCGGCGCCCAGAAAGGGCACGCTGCCGGTGATGCCGATCTCGCGCCGCTTGGTTTCGCGCGGCAGCGGAAACAGCAGCGAGGCGTCGTACTGGTCGACGTAGGCCGAGGCGCGGCCGAGCTGGGACTGTTCGGGGGTGTTCTGGGACATGAGAGTGTCAGATGAATTCGCGTTCGCGCAGCCACTTGGTGGCGACCCATTTTTCGCCCTCGATCACGGGCGCGCCGCCGTGCAGCGTGCGGGTGGAGGGGTGGGGCCGGTCGTAGCTGAAGAAGACGGCGTTGCCGCGCACCGGCGCCACCTCGAAGCCCACGTCGGGGAAGGTGGTGCCGCCGCCGCGCGCGGGCTCGTTGAGGTACATCACCAGCGTTGCGCAGCGCGCTGGCCGCCGCGCCGCAGGATGGTGGGCGTGCCCGGCTCGGCGGGATCGAAGTAGTCGTAGTGCGGCTTGTACTCGGCGCCGGGCTTGTAGTTGAGCACCTGGAAGCCCTCGCCGTTCTCCAGCGGCCAGTTCAGCAGCCGCGCGATGCGCGCCTCCACGGCGGCCACCTCGGGCGTCTGGCCCCGGGTGAAGAACATGCCGCTGCTGGTGCGGTCGGGGTTGAGCTCTTCGCCGCCGGTCTTGGTTTCCACCGTGAGCGAGCGCGCCAGGTGCGGGCGCGCGGATGCGATCAGCGCCTCGCACTCTTCGGCGCTCAGCAGGTTGCCCAGCACCACCACGCGCGGGTGGTTCAGCGTGGCGATCACGTCCACCAAACGGTCGCCCGCGTCGATCTGGCGCGGGGACTGGCTCAGAGCGAAGTCGGGCACCGGCACGCCCGCCGCGGTGGAAGCCGCATCGGGCTGGGCCGCAGGCGCGACCACCGGGGGCTTGGCGGCCTGGGCGCGCAGGTGCTCGCGCAGCGTACTCTCGAGCGCCGCCACGGCCACCGACTCCTGCCAGCCGGAGGACACCATGGAGGCCAGCACCACCTCGGGGGTGAAGCCGGCGGACGCCTGCTCGATGATCCAGCGGCGCAATTCGGGGGTGATGGTCTGGCTCATGTGTGTGTCGAGGCGGTCAGGCCTTCTGTTCGCGGCGGAACACCAGCCGGTCGGGCAAGGACGCGGCGGGCACGAAACGGTAACCCTCAAGGTCGAAGCCCTTGAGCTGTTCGGGCGTGGTGGCCCGGTGCGTCACAGCGTACCGCACCATCAGGCCGCGCGCGCGTTTGGCCATGAAGCTGATGACCTTATAGCCATCGGCCTTGCGCTCCTCGAAGGCGCAGGTGACCACACGCGGCAGCAGGGCCTTGCGGTCCACGGCCTTGAAGTACTCCTCGCTGGCGAGGTTGATCACCACCGGGCTCAGGTCGGCCTTGGCGCGCTGGTTGAGGTACTCGGCGATCTGGCGGCCCCAGAACTCGTAGAGGTTCTTGCCCCGGGCCGTCTTCAGGCGCGTGCCCATCTCCAGCCGGTAGGGCTGCATCCAGTCGAGCGGGCGCAGCACGCCGTACAGGCCGCTGAGGATGCACAGGTGCTGCTGCAGCCAGTCGAGTTCGGCCTCGCCCAGGGTCTTCGCGTCCAGCCCGCCGTACACGTCGCCGTCGAAGGCGAGCACGGCCTGCTTGGCGTTCTTCGCGGTGAATTTCGGGCGCCAGGCCTGGTAGCGCGCGACGTTCAGGCCCGAGAGCGCGTCCGACAGGTCCATGAGCTCGCCGATCTGCAACGGCGTTTTTTCGCGCAGCACCTCGATGAGTTCGGTCGAGTGTTTCACGAACAGCGGCTGGGTGTGGGTGGGCACGTGCGGGGGCGTCTCGTAGTCGAGCGCCTTGGCGGGCGAGATCAGGAAGAGCATGTCGGGCTGGAGGCGGGCAGGGCCGCAGAGGGAGGCGAACACGGAAGCGGCAAGGCTTCCCGGGGGAAGCCCTGATTATCCCCAACGGGCCGTGTTACTTCAGGTCACCGGCGAGAGACGCCAGCGTTTCCGGGGGCACTTGCAGGTGCGCCGGGTAGTGGGTGTGGTCGCAACCCAGCTTGACGGCCGCGCCGGCCAGCACCGCCGCGCGCATCGGGGCCGTGAGCTCGAAGCGCACGAAGTGCACGGCCGAGGTCTTTTCGTCGTTCTCGCGGTCCAGGTCCTCGTCGGCGATGGCGTACACACGGGCATGGCCCTCGACCTCGACGAACATGCGGTCTTCCACCCCGATGAGCCGCGCGAGTTCGCGCTTGCGCTCGTTGATGTCGATGTACTCGATCATCATCGTGGCCTTCCAGTTCGTGCCATCGGGCACCAGCGGCGCGTAGGCATCGATCTCCTGCTGGATGCCCTCCTCCTCGAAGATCTTCTCGATGCGCAGCATCTCCTGGATCTGGTAGCGCATGGTGGTCTCGCACTCGAACTGCAGGTGCAGGTGTTCGCCCAGCTGCACGCTGCGCAGCCGGCGGTGCGCCATGATCTCGGGCTTGTGCACCTTGCGCCACTTGGTGTAGGCCTCCAGGCTCATGAGGGAGTCGGCGGTGATGCGGCCGGTGAGTTGCATGGTGGGTGCTCCTTGCTTTCTTACTTCAGGCCATAGGCCCGGGCCACCAGGCTCAGCGGGTGCAGCAGTTCCGGCGCACCCAGGCCGTTGACCTCGAAGCCCTGCGCGATGTGGTGACCACCGAGCGGGCAGTCCGAGCTGATGACGTCGGGCTTCGCGCCGTCCTTCATGGTGGCCATGGCCTTGAACACCGGTTTGCCGATCTTCATGGCCTGCTGGTGGTGCGCCTTCTTCACGCCGAAGGTACCGGCGTGGCCGGAGCAGCGCTCGATGGTGTTCACCGTGGTCCCGGGCACCATCTTCAGCATCTCCTCGGTCTTGCGGCCGATGTTCTGCACCCGGCCGTGGCAGGGGATCTGGTAGCTCACGTTGCCCAGCGCTTGCGGGAACTCGGTCTTGAGCAGGCCGTCGCGCTTGCGCGCCATCAGGTACTCGAACGGGTCCCACACGCTCTCCTTCACGAGCTGGGTGTCGGCATCGTCGGGGAACATCAGCGGGATTTCCTGCTTGAACATCAGCGCGCAGCTGGGCACGGCCGCGAGGATCGCGTAGCCGTCCTTCGCGTACTTCGCGAGCACCGGGATGTTGGCCTCCTTGCTTCGCTGCACCGAGTCCAGGTCGCCCAGCTCCAGCTTGGGCATGCCGCAGCATTTTTCCTTCTCGACCAGGGTGTAGGGAATGCCGTTGTGGTCGAGGATCTTGAGCAGGTCCAAGCCGATGCCGGGCTCGTTGTAGTTGATGTAGCAGGTGGCGAAGATCGCGACCTTGCCCGGTGTCTTCTCCCCATCGACCACCTTCGAGGCGTTGGCTTCGGGCGCGCCCGAGCGGAACTTCTTCGTCGCGAGTTCGGGCAGCCAGGCGTCCTGGTCGACGCCGGCCACGCGCTCCATCAGGCCGCGCGCGGTCCTGGTGCGGTTCACCGCGTTGCGCACCTGCACCACGATCGGAATGCCGGCGAACTGGCCGTGCACGTCGGTGGAGGCGAGGAAACGCTCGGCCAGGCCCACCTCGCCCTTCTTGAACTGGATCGCCTTGGCGCGCAGCATGGTGTGCGGAAAATCCAGGTTCCATTCGTGCGGCGGTGTGTAGGGGCACTTGGTCATGTAGCAGAGGTCGCACATGTAGCACTGGTCGACCACCTTCCAGTAGTCCGCCTTGGCCACGCCATCCACCTCCATGGTGCTGCTCTCGTCGACCAGGTCGAACAGCGTGGGGAAGGAGCCGCACAGGCTCACGCAGCGCCGGCAGCCGTGGCAGATGTCGAAGATGCGCTCCATCTCGTGCAGGCACTTGTCCTCGTCGTGGAAGTCGGGGTTCTTCCAGTCGAGCGCGTGCCGCGTCGGTGCCTGCAGATTGCCTTCTGTGGCCATGGGGATGTCTCCTCGTCTGGTGCGAGTCGTTTCGTGGGTTTTTGAAAGGGCTCGGCCAAGCCCTTTCAAAAACGCTGTGCCGGTGGCACAGCGAGGGAATGGGGGCTTGCTCAGTCCACGAGTTCGTTCAGGGCCTTTTGATAGCGGTTGGCGTGCGAGCGCTCGGCCTTGGCCAGGGTCTCGAACCAGTCGGCCACTTCGTCGAAGCCTTCCTCGCGCGCGGTCTTGGCGATGCCCGGGTACATGTCGGTGTACTCGTGGGTTTCGCCGGCCACGGCGGAGGCGAGGTTGTTGCGGGTGGAGCCGATCGGCAGGCCGGTGGCCGGGTCGCCCGATTGCTCCAGGAACTCCAGGTGGCCGTGCGCGTGGCCGGTTTCACCTTCGGCGGTCGAGCGGAACAGGGCCGCCACGTCGTTCTGGCCTTCCACGTCGGCCTTGTTCGCGAAGTACAGGTAGCGGCGATTGGCCTGGGATTCGCCGGCGAAGGCGTCTTTCAGGCACTGCTCGGTTTTCGAGCCTTTCAATGCGGGCATGTGGTATCTCCTTGCTTGCGTGGGTGGAAGAAACGCCCATGAGGCCCGGACAACAGGCGCCGAACCTGACAGGACCTCCGCAACATACGCCCGCCGGTCAGCCAGCGTCCAATAGTTCTGGGCTATGCGGGGAATTGCCCTCGCCTATCCGTGAACGGGCGTTGATATCGGCGCTCAACAGGATCGACACCCTCGGTCGAAAGCATCAAACTGGAGTGCGCCGCAGGCCTATTGAATTACGATAAGAGAAATGCGTTGCATAATGGTGAATCACAGGCCCCGCTTTCGCCCATCCAGGAGACCGACATGCCGACCACCGCCACCCTGCCCCCGCCCGCGCCGATCCAGCAGCTGCACCACTATGCGTACCGTGCGAAGGACGCCGAGGAAACGCGCCGGTTCTACGAGGACATTCTGGGCCTGCCGCTGTACCACATCATCCAGAGCGACCATGTGCCGAGCACGGGCGAGTACTGCCCGTACACGCACTTCTTCTTCCGGCTGCAGGACGGTTCCTTCATCGCCTTCTTCGACCTGGGCGACGACGAGGCCGCGCTGCCCAGCCCGAACACGCCGAAGTGGGTGAACCACATCAGTTTCCGCGTGGACACGGTGGAGGAGCTGGAGAACACCAAGGCGCGCCTGGAAGCCGGCGGCATCGAGGTGCTGGGGGTGACGGACCACCACATCTTCAAGAGCATCTACTTCTTCGACCCGAACGGCATCCGCCTGGAACTCACGGCGCAGCTGGCCGACGAGTTCGAGATGCTCAAGGAGAGCAAGACCGCGCATGCGCGCCTGGCCGAGTGGACGGCGCGCAAGGAGCAGTGGCGCAAGGAACGCGCCGAGGGCAAATCCGCCGCGCCGCTGAAGCCGCAGCAGAACGACCGGCCGGAGGTGGTTGCGCGCGTCAAGGCCTGAGGGTTTTGGCTTTGGCGTTGGCCGGGTCCGGTCGGCGAAGGGTGGGCGAGGGGCTCCGCTCATGTCCCCCGAACCGGCTTCGCCGGTTCTCCTCCTTTACTTCGCTGCGCCCCTCACCCACCCTTCGCCGACCTCCGTGCGCACCAACAACTGCGGGCACTCAACGGTCACTCTGGCGCGGTGATGCCCGGTGCTCTGCGCAGCGGGGTAAAGGAGGAGGCGGCACCAGCCGCCGGGGGACACCCGCGGAGCAGAGTGCCGGGCGTCGCCGGGCCCGCGAGGTCATCGAAAGAGACAAGAAGACATGAAGACAACCCAAACAAGGAGCGATACATGTCACTGACGACATACCGCGAGACAGCCCACACCAACAACTACGAATTCACCAGCGGTGCGGGCTACGTGCTGCCCGAATACGAATTCGTGCCCCCACCCGAACTGAACAGCGAAGCCCGGGTCCGCCACCCCATCGTCATCGTGGGCGGCGGCATCACCGGCCTCACCCTCGCCTGCTCCCTCGCCCGCCTGGGCGTGAAAGCCGTGCTCATCGACGAAGACAACACCGTCGGCGTCAAAGGCGCCTCCTCGCGCGGCATCTGCTACACCCAGAAATCGCTCGAAATCTTCCAGCGCCTGGGCATCTTCGAACGCATCGCCGCCAAAGGCACCCAGTGGAGCGTCGGCCGCACCTTCGCCGGCGACGACGAGGTCTACAACTTCGACCTGCGCCAACAAGGCAACTTCCACCTCTCCAGCCAGCCGCCCTTCATCAACATCCAGCAGTTCTACATCGAAGCCTTCCTCGTCGACCGCGTGCAGGAACTTGGCGCCGTCGAACTGCGCTGGCAGAACCGCCTCACCGCCTTCGAGCAAACCGCCGACGCCGCCACCCTCACCGTGGAAACGCCCGCCGGCAGCTACCGCATCGAAGCCGACCACGTCATCGACGCCACCGGCTCCAACAGCCCGCTGCGCAAATGGCTCAACGTCCCCTTCGACTCGCGCCGGGGCGACGACCGCTGGTGCATCGCCGACGTGCGCTTCACCACCCACCCGCCGGCCGAACGCCACACCTGGATCGAAGCACCGTTCAACGAGAACCGCGCCGTCTGGCAACACCTCATGGCCGACGACGTCTGGCGCATCGACTACCAGATGGCCCCCAACGCCGACCCCGCCTACGTGAGCCGCGAAGACGTGGTGCGCGAGCGCCTGGCGCGCCAGTTCGGGCCCGACGTGGGCGTGGAGATCGTCTGGGTCGGCCCCTACGCCTACCGCAGCGAGTGCGTGCACGCCATGCGCCATGGGCGCGTCTTCCTCATGGGCGACTCGGCCAAGGTGGTCAGCCCCTTCGGCGCGCGCGGCGGCAACACCGGCGTGGCCGACGCCGACAACCTGGCCTGGAAACTCGCCGCCGTGCTGCGCGGCAAGGCCGACGCGGCCCTGCTGCAGAGCTACCAGGACGAGCGCCTGGAAGCCGCGCAGCAGAACGTGTGCGTGACCAACCGCACCGCGCGCTTCCTGCGCCCGGCCGACGGCAGCGAGCGCCTGTTCCGCCAGGCCGCCATCAGCCTGGCCAAGCAGTACCCGTTCGCGCGCAGCCTCATCAACACCGGGCGCATGGCCGTGGCGCAACCCCTACAGCCAGTCCAGCGCGTGCACCTACGCAACCGGCAGCGCGGCCGGCCAGTCGGTGCAGAACGTGCCTTTCCAATGGGCCGACGGCACCCCCGGCCAGGTCAACGACCTGCTGAACTGGGCCCAGGGCGATCTGCTGGTGCTGGTGTTCGGCGACCTCGCGCCCGCCGCGCTGCAGCGCCTGCGCCGACTCTGCCTGGACGCGCCGGTGCGCAGCGTGCAGGTGCTCGGCACCGACGGCGTGCCCGCCCAGGCCCTGGAACACGTGCGCGACCCCAAGGGCCACCTGCAGGGGGCCTGCCATGTGTTCGGCCACGCCTGGGCGCTGGTGCGCCCCGACGGCTACCTCGCCGCCACCGGCGAAACCATCAACGCCCGGCTGGTCACGGCCATCGAGCGTTCCCTTGGCCTGCGCGGAGACAAAACCCCATGAGACAAGACCTGCATTTCCAGGACGCGGACGCGTTCTACGAACAGCTGCTGGACGCCCACGCCGGCCTCAGCCGCGAAGACGCCGAACTGCTCAACGCCCGCCTGATCCTGCTGCTGGCCAACCAGATCGGCGATGCGAAGGTGCTGAAAGCCTGCATCGAAGCAGCGAAGAGAACGCCTAGCTAAAATCAGGGTCCCCCTGCTCTCCCAGACGGCATCCTGCGGGATGCCGTTTTCATTTTTGGCGCGCCCATGACCGACACCCTGAACCAGCCTGGCCTGCAATCCCTGGCGAAATCGTTCGAACCCGCTCCGCTCGAAGCCCGCTGGGGCCCCGAGTGGGAACAGCGCGGCTACGGCGCCGCCGGCTTCCGGGGCACGGGAGTACCGGAGGCCGGCGCGCCTTCGTTCGCGATCCAGCTGCCGCCGCCGAACGTGACCGGCACCCTGCACATGGGCCACGCGTTCAACCAGACCATCATGGACAGCCTCACGCGCTACCACCGCATGGCGGGCGCGAACACGGTCTGGGTGCCCGGCACCGACCACGCCGGCATCGCCACCCAGATCGTGGTGGAGCGCCAGCTGCAGGCCCAGGGCATCAGCCGCCACGACATGGGCCCGACCCCGGCCGAAGCGCGCAAGAACTTCGTCGCCAAGGTCTGGGAGTGGAAGGAGCACAGCGGCAACACCATCACCACCCAGATGCGCCGCATGGGCGACAGCGTGGACTGGGGCCGCGAGTACTTCACCATGGACGACAAGCTCAGCACGGTCGTTACCGAGACCTTCGTGCGCCTGTACGAACAGGGCCTGATCTACCGCGGCAAGCGCCTGGTGAACTGGGACCCGGTGCTCAAGACCGCCGTCTCCGACCTGGAGGTGGAGAGCGAGGAGGAAGACGGTTTCCTCTGGCACATCGCCTACCCGCTGAGCGACGGCAGCGGTTCGCTCACCGTGCGCCACCACCCGCCCCGAGACCATGCTGGGCGACGTGGCCGTGATGGTGCACCCGGAAGACGAGCGCTACACCGCCCTGATCGGCAAGACGGTGAAGCTGCCGCTGTGCGACCGCGAGATCCCGGTGATCGCCGACGCCTACGTGGACCGCGAGTTCGGCACCGGCGTGGTCAAGGTCACGCCCGCGCACGACAACAACGACTACGCCGTCGGCCAGCGCCATGGCCTGCCCCTGATCGGTGTGCTCACGCTGGATGCGGCCATCAACGAGAACGCCCCGGCCAAGTACCGTGGCATGGACCGCTTCGTGGCCCGCAAGGCCGTGGTGGCCGACCTGGAAGCCGCCGGCCTGCTGGTGGAAACCAAGAAGCACAAGCTCATGGTGCCGCGCTGCGCGCGCACCGGCCAGGTGATCGAGCCCATGCTGACGGACCAGTGGTTCGTCGCCATGTCCAAGGTGAGCGAATCCGATCCCACCGGCAAGAGCATCGCGCAGAAGGCGATCGACGCCGTCGCCTCGGGCGAGGTCAGCTTCGTGCCGGAGAACTGGGTCAACACCTACAACCAGTGGATGAACAACATCCAGGACTGGTGCATCAGCCGCCAGCTCTGGTGGGGCCATCAGATTCCGGCCTGGTACGACGAGGCCGGCAACGTGATCGTGGCGCGCAACGAAGCCGAGGCCCAGGCCAAGGCCCCGGGCCGCACGCTCACGCGCGACCCGGACGTGCTCGACACCTGGTACTCCTCGGCCCTGGTGCCCTTCAGCACCATGGGCTGGCCGAACCAGAAGGACGGCGCGACCGAGGACTACAACCTCTACCTGCCCAGCACCGTGCTGGTGACGGGCTACGACATCATCTTCTTCTGGGTCGCCCGGATGATCATGATGACCACGCACTTCACCGGCCGCGTGCCGTTCAAGCACGTCTACATCCACGGCCTGGTGCGCGACGCGCAGGGCCAGAAGATGAGCAAGAGCGAAGGCAACGTGCTCGACCCGGTGGACCTGATCGACGGCGTCGCGCTCGCGCCCCTGCTCGAGAAACGCACCACCGGCCTGCGCAAGCCCGAGACCGCGCCCAAGGTGCGCAAGCAGACCGAGAAGGAATTCCCCGACGGCATTCCCGCCTACGGCGCGGACGCGCTGCGCTTCACCTTCGCGGCGCTGGCCTCGCTGGGCCGCAGCATCAACTTCGACAGCAAGCGCTGCGAGGGCTACCGCAACTTCTGCAACAAGCTCTGGAACGCCACGCGCTTCACGCTGATGAACTGCGAAGGCCACGACTGCGGCCTGCAGGAACACACCAAGGCCGAATGCGCCGTGGGCCAGCCCTTCCACGGCTACCTGAGCTTCAGCCAGGCCGACCGCTGGATCAGCTCGGTGCTGCAGAAGGTGGAGGCCGAGGTCGCCAAGGGCTTTGCCGAGTACCGGCTCGACAACGTCGCCAACGCGATCTACGACTTCGTCTGGAACGAGTTCTGCGACTGGTACCTGGAGATCGCCAAGGTGCAGATCCAGACTGGCGATGCCTCGCAGCAGCGCGCCACGCGGCGCACGCTGATCCGCACGCTCGAAGCCATCCTGCGCCTGGCGCACCCGATCATCCCCTTCATCACCGAAGAACTTTGGCAGAAGGTCGCGCCCGTGGCCGGCCTGCCCGGCGCGTCGGTGAGCATCGCGCGCTACCCCGAGAGCCAGCCGGCCAAGATCGACGAGGCCGCCATCGCGCACGTGGTCAAGCTCAAGGCCCTGGTCGACGCCTGCCGCACGCTGCGCGGCGAGATGAACGTGTCACCCGCCACGCGCCTGCCGCTCTACGTGCTGGGCGATACCGCCTTCATGCAGGCCGCCGGCCCGGTGCTGCAGGCCCTGGCCAAGCTCAACGAGGTGCGCGTGTTCGAAGACGAGGCCGCCTGGGCCGCCGCCGCGCAGGCCGCGCCCGTGGCCGTGGTGGGCGAGGCGCGCATGTGCCTGTTCATGGAGATCGACGTCGCCGCCGAGAAGGCCCGCCTGGGCAAGGAAGCGGCCCGCCTGGAAGGCGAGATCACCAAGGCCAACGGCAAACTCTCGAACGAAGCCTTCGTGGCCAAGGCACCACCGGCCGTGATCGAGCAGGAGAAGAAACGCGTGGGCGACTTCAGCGCCACGCTGGACAAGGTGCGCGAGCAACTGGCCCGTTTGGGCGCCTGAGGTATCGGGTCAAGAGGCACCGCGGAACCGGCTTTGCCGGGCCGCTGGTGCCGCCCCCCTGCCAGGGGGACGCGCGAAGCGCGGCGGGGGGTCAACCCCGATGCATCGCGATCGAACTCCACTGCGACGGTGACACCGCCTGCGGATCGCTCGTCGTGTCCTGGTAGTCGACGTTGTCGAGCGCCGAGAAGTCGCTCACCCGGTTCTCGTTGTGCTGCGCGGACTCCGGCGACAGGGTCTCGTGCATACGGTGCGCCACGTACCAGCTGGCGCGCAGCTTGGCCTCACGGGTGTGCGAACCCAGGCGCGGCGTGAGGTGCAGATTGGGAATGCCGTGCAGCGGCGTGCCTTCGGCCGCGAACTGCGGGTTGGCGCCATCGAGCAGACAGGCGTCGATGCGGCCGTCGCACAGCGCCAGGGCCAGGGCCTCGGCATCGAACAGCGAGCTGCGGCTCACGCCCACCCAGAGCTGGCCGGGCTTGCAGTGGTTGAGCATGCGCTCGTTGATCCAGCCCCGGAAACGCGAGGCGTAGACCATCTGCAGCGAGATCGCGTCCGAATGGGCCAGCAGTTCCTGCAGCGACACGGGTTCGACCTTGAGCTTGTCCCAGATGTCGGCGGCGTGGTGCACGGCCGGGTCGTAGCCCAGCAGGCGCACGCCCAGGCTGCGCAGCATGGGCGCCAGCGTGTGCGCCACCGGTGCCAGGCCCAGCAGTCCGACGGTGCTGCCCGAGAGTTCGCGGCCCATGCGCACCTGGGCGATCTTGCGCCCCAGCAACGCGCTGACCATGCCCCGGCGGTACAGCATCAGCAGGCCGTACAGCAGGTACTCGGCGTTCGAGCGCACCGTGGCGCTGCGCGCCTGCAGCACGCGCACGTTGCGCCGCGCGCAGGCGTTGAGATCGGTGTTGTCGCTGGAGATCTGCATGCGCGCCACGATCTCGAGCTTGGGCGCGAAATCCAGGAATTCGCTGGAGACCACCACGTGCGGCGGCAGCACGATGGCGCGGGTCTTGTAGGTGCTCTTGCGCAGCTCGGCGGGATCGTCGGCCAGCTCGGGCCGGAAACTCACCTCATGGCGTTCCTGCAACCAGGCCAGCGCCTCGGGCACGAGCGGATCAAGCAGCAGAACTTCCATGGTGTGGGCAGGGCGGTGTGGAGGATGAAGAAACCTGATCGCGCCTGCCTGTGCTCAGCGGCGCTTGAGCAGGGTGATGTGGTCGCCGCCCACCGTCTCCTGCTGCATCAGCAGGTTGCCCGTCTGTTTGGCAAAGGCCTGGAAATCGCGCACCGAACCCGCGTCGGTGGAGATCACCTTGAGCGTCTGGCCGCTGAGCATGTCGGCCAATGCCTTCTTCGCTTTGAGGATGGGCAAGGGGCAGTTCAAGCCGCGGGCATCGAGTTCTTTGTCGGCAGTCATGGGGTGGGGGGTATTCCTGGGTTGTCAACATTCTAAGCGGCCCACAGCGCGCGGCGGCCCCCGTGCGGGGCCCAAAGCACGCTAGCCGGCGCCGTCGGCCGGACCCGCGGCGGGTTTCTGTGACAAATCTTCCATGAAGACGGGCTCGTGCCCCTGTTGGCGCAGCCATTGCGCCAGGGCCAGCCCGGTGCCGGCCCGCCAGCAGCGCACCTGTTCGGGCCGCATCAGCTTGTAGTCGACCAGCTCGGGCGAGAGCCGCACCTCGCCGTGCGCGCGCGCGTGGTAGGTGATGATGACCTGGTTCATGCGCTGGAAATCGTGCACGCCCACCAGCTCCAGCGCATCCACCTCCAGCGAGGTTTCCTCGGCGATCTCACGCCGGATGCCCTCTTCGGGCGTCTCACCGGCCTCCATGAAGCCGGTGATGAGGCCGAACATCTTGCCCGGCCAGGCCGCGTTGCGCGCCAGCAGGATGAGCCCGTCCATCTCCACGATGGCCGCGAGCACCGGCGTCGGGTTGTTCCAGTGGGTGAAGCCGCAGGCCGGACAGCGCAGCCGCTGGGTGAAGCCGCCGTCTTCCTCCATGCCGATCAGCGCCAGCGGCGTGGCGCACACGGGGCAGAACCGGAATTCGGTGCTCATGGTCGGCCGCTGGCGCTCAGGCCGGAAAAACGCCGGTGGAGAGGTAGCGGTCGCCCCGGTCGCAGACCACGAAGACGATGGTGGCGTTCTCGACCTGGCTGGCGATCTGCTGCGCCACCCAGCAGGCGCCCGCCGCCGAGATGCCGCCGAAGATGCCCTCTTCGCGCGCCAGCTGGCGGCACATGGCCTCGGCGTCGCCCTGGCCCACGTACACCAGCTCGTCCACCGTGCTCGGGTCGTAGATCTTGGGCAGGTACTCGGTGGGCCACTTGCGGATGCCCGGGATGCGCGAGCCCTCGCTGGGCTGGGCGCCGATGATGCGCACGGCCGGGTTCTTTTCCTTCAGAAAACGCGACACGCCGGTGATGGTGCCGGTGGTGCCCATCGCGCTCACGAAATGGGTGATGCGCCCGCCGGTCTGGGCCCAGATCTCGGGGCCGGTGGTTTCGTAGTGGATGCGCGGGTTGTCGGCGTTGGCGAACTGGTCGAGCACGCGGCCCTTGCCATCGGCCTGCATCTTCTCGGCCAGGTCGCGCGCGGATTCCATGCCGCCGCTCTTGGAGGTGAGGATCAGCTCGGCGCCGAAGGCCTTCATGGTCTGGGCGCGCTCGATGGACAGGTCCTCCGGCATGATCAGCACCATGCGGTAACCCTTGATGGCCGCGGCCATGGCCAGGGCGATGCCGGTGTTGCCCGACGTGGCTTCGATCAGGGTGTCGCCGGGCTTGATGTCGCCCCGTTCCTCGGCGCGCTTGATCATCGAAACGGCGGGCCGGTCTTTCACGGAACCGGCGGGGTTGTTGCCCTCCAGCTTGCCCAGGATCACGTTGCCTCGCGCCTGGTTGGCCGCCGCGCCAATGCGCTGCAGCGCCACCAGCGGCGTGTTGCCGATGGCGTCTTCAATCGTCGGGTAGTTCATCCCACCACTGTGCCATAATTTCGAGTCTCCCTTCTGGCAGCCCGGGTGGTGAAATTGGTAGACGCGCCGGACTCAAAATCCGGTTCCGAAAGGAGTGTCGGTTCGATTCCGACCCCGGGCACCACGACACAATCCCAAGCCGTGCAGGCAAGCCGCACGGCTTTTTTGTTGCCCGCCGCTCAGGCCAGGCCCTGCGCCACCGTGGGGTAGCGCAGGCGCAGGCCCAGCTCGCCCTTGAGGCGCTGGTTGCGCAGCCGGCGCGACTCGCTCATGAAACTCAGCAGCACCAGTGGCAGCTGGTCGCCCGCGCCCTCGCGCGCCAGGCGCGGCGGCCGGGGCAGGCCGTACAGATCGGCCGCGAGGTCGAAGTAGTCGCCCATCTTGAGTTCGGTGTCGTCCACCACGTTCAGGTTGCGCTGCGGCCGACCGCGCCAGAGCGCGAGCACGCAGGCGCGCGCCAGGTCGTCGGCGTGGATGTGGTTGGTGTACACGTCGTCCTCGGCGCGCAGCACCGGCGTGCCGCGCAGCAGGCGCTCGCGCGGCGTGCCACCGGCCCGGTCAGGCGCGTAGATGCCGGGAATGCGCAGCACCGTGGTGCGCACGCCGGTGGCGCGGCCCAGCCAGTGCACGGCGGCCTCGGCGTCCACCCGGCGCCAGGCGCGCGGCGTCTTGGGGTTCGCGGGCGAGGCTTCGTCCATCCAGCGGCCCTGGCCGTCGCCGTAGACGCCGGTGGTCGACCCGTAGACCACCGAGGCGGGCAGCGAACGCTGCGCCAGGACCCGGGTGAGCGCGCGGGTGCGCGGGTCCAGCCGCCAGTCGGCCAGCTCTTCCGAGGGTGGCGGCGCCAGGTGCAGCACGCGCGCTGCGCAGGCCGGCCAGGCGGCGCAGGCTGCGCGGGTCGTCCAGGTTGCCCTGCAGCGGGGTGATGCCCAGGGCCCGCAGCTCGGGGCCGCGCGCGGCGCTGGAGGTGAGGGCCAGCAGGCGCGCGCGGGCACCGCCGCCCAGCACGCGCGCTGCGCGCTGGCCCACGTCGCCACAACCCACGATGAGAACCCGTTCACGCCGGAAGCGTGCGGGCAAAGCGCCGAGAAGGCTCATGCGAAATCCGGATTTGAGACAATGGCGGGTTGCCACACGGGGGGTCGCCCCCGTCGGCCTTTCCCGTTCCAACACGTGCCAGTATGACATTCACCATCACCGTCGAGCCCAGTGGGCGCACCTTCACCGCCGAGCCCGACGAGTCCATGCTCGCCGCCGGCATCCGCCAGGGCATCGGCCTGCCCTACGGCTGCAAGGACGGCGCCTGCGGTTCCTGCAAGTGCAAGCTGGTCTCGGGCAGCGTGACGCATCGCCACCACCAGCCCAAGGCGCTGAGCGCCGACGAGGAAGCCGCCGGCTACGTGCTCACCTGCTGCGGCGTGGCCCACAGCGACGTGGTGCTCGAATCGCGCCAGGTCACCGAGGCGGGCGCCTTCCCGATCAAGAAGATGCCGGTGCGCGTGAGCACCCTGGAGCGCGCCTCGCACGACGTGATCGTGCTGCGCCTGCAGCTGCCGGCGAGCGACGCCTTCCAGTACCACGCGGGCCAGTACGTCGAGTTCCTGCTGCGCGACGGCGACCGCCGCAGCTACTCCATCGCCAACGCACCGCACACGCAGGCCACGGCGCCCGCGCTGGAACTGCACCTGCGCCACATGCCCGGCGGCAAGTTCACCGACCACGTGTTCGGCGCCATGAAGGAAAAGGACATCCTGCGCATCGAAGGGCCCTACGGCAGCTTCTTCCTGCGCGAGGACAGCGACAAGCCTCTCGTGTTCCTCGCCTCGGGCACGGGCTTCGCGCCTATCAAGGCGGTGATCGAGCACATGCAGTTCAAGGGCATCACCCGCCCCGCCACGCTGTACTGGGGCGGCCGCCGCCCGGCCGACCTGTACCAGAGCGCCTGGATCGAGGCGCGCCTGGCCGAGATGCCCAACCTGCGCTACGTGCCCGTGGTGTCCGACGCCCTGCCCGAGGATGCCTGGACCGGCCGCACCGGCTTCGTGCACCAGGCCGTGCTGCAGGACTTCCCCGACCTCTCGGGCCACGAGGTGTACGCCTGCGGCGCGCCCATCGTGGTCGAGTCGGCCCACCGCGACTACGTCGCCCAGGCCGGCCTGCCCGACGAGGCCTTCTTCGCCGACTCGTTCACCAGCGCCGCCGACAAACTGTGACCCACCCCCGTCGCTTGCTCACTGCGTGTAGCCGCATCCCCCCTCTAGGGGGCAGCGCCAGCGGCCCGGCAGAGCCGGTTCCGCGGCGCTTCTGACTGTGCACCCGTTCACTCATAGGAGACAACCATGCTGAACCGCCGCCAACTGATCACCCGCTCCGCCCTGGCTTCGGCCAGCCTCGCCCTGCCGGGGTTCGCCTCGGCGCAGGCCGCCAACACCACGCGCATCGTGGTGCCCTTCGCGGCGGGCGGCCCGATCGACGTGACGGCGCGCATCGTGGCCGAAGCGGTCAAGGGAACGCTGGGCACGGTGATCGTGGAGAACCGGCCCGGCGCGGGCGGCAACATCGGCGTGAGCGCGGTGGCCAAGGCGCCGGCCGACGGCCTCACGCTGGGCATCGCCACCACGGCCTCGCACGGCATCAACCCCTGGCTGTTCAAGCAGCTGCCCTACGACCCGGCCAAGGACTTCGCCGCCATCACGCAGATGCTGCGCGTGCCCAACGTGCTGGTGATGAACGCCGAGACCGCCACGCGCCTGAACATCCACTCGGTCGCCGACCTGATCGCCTACGGCAAGGCCAACCCCGGCAAGCTCAACTACGGCTCGGGCGGCAACGGCAGCGCCGGCCACCTCGCGGGCGAGCTGCTGAAGAACCAGGCCGGCATCTACGCCGTGCACATCCCCTACAACGGCGGCAACCCGGCGCAGCTGGGCCTGCTGTCGGGCCAGGTCGACTTCAACATCGACAACCTCGCCACCGCCGCGGCCAACATCCGCTCGGGCAAGCTCAAGGCCCTGGCCGTGACCACGGCTCAGCGCAGCAGCGTGATGCCCGATGTGCCCACCGTGGCCGCCACCCTGCCCGGCTTCGAGATCGACACCTGGTGGGGCCTGATCGCCCCGGCCGGCACGCCGGCCGAGACGGTGCGCAAGCTCAACACCGCCTTCAACGCCGCGCTGAACTCGGCCGAGGTGAAGACGCGCTTCGCCCAGCTGCTGGCCGAGCCCGCACCCAGCACGCCCGAGCAGTTCGACGAGTTCATGAAGAACGAGCGCGCGAAGTACCAGCGCATGGTGAAGATCTCGGGCGCGACCGTGGACTGACCCCCATCACGTTCACAACGAAAAAGCCCCGCCGAAGCGGGGTTTTTTCGTTGGACGCGCGGCGCCCTTACTTGCGCGCGGCGACAGCCTTCTCGGCCTTGGTCACGAGGTCGGCACCGATCTGGTTCTTCCACTTGTCGTAGACCGGGCGCGTCACCTTGACGAACTCAGCGCGCTGCTCCGGCGTCAGCTCGGTCACGGTCACGCCCATGTCGCTGAGCTGCTTGATCAGCGGCTTGCCCGGCTCGACCAGGCCCTTGCGGGCCAGCGCCTTGCCTTCCTTGCCGGCGTCGATGGCGGCCTGCTTGACGATGGCGCGGTCGGCCTCGGTCCAGCTGGCCCAGATGTCCTTGTTCACCACGAAGATCAGCGGATCGGCCACGTAGCCCCAGAGCGTGAGGTGCTTCTGCTCCACGGTGGGCAGCTTGGCGGCGAGGAACACCGACAGCGGGTTCTCCTGGCCATCCACGGCGCGGCTGGCCATGGCGGGCTGGGCGTCGGCCCAGCTCATCTGCGTGGGGTTGGCGCCCAGCGCGGTGAAGGTGTCCAGGAACAGCGGCGAACCCACCACGCGGATCTTCAGGCCCTTGAGGTCGGCCGGGGTCTTGATGGCGTGCTTCGAGTTGGAGATCTCGCGGTAGCCGTTCTCGCCCCAGGCCAGCGGCACGGCGCCGGCCTTTTCGATGTCCTTGAACAGCTGCGTGCCCACTTCGCCGGTGGTGAGCGCGTCGATGGCCGCGAAGTCGGGCATCAGGAAGGGCATGGAGAACAGGTTGAGCTGGCGCACCTGGGGCGACCAGTTGATGGTCGAGCCTACGGCGAGGTCGATCACGCCCTGGCGCAGGCCACTGAACTCGCGCGTCTGGTCGCCTTGCAGCAGCGACACGCCGGGGTACAGCTTGATGTTGATGCGGCCCTGGGTGCGCTCGCGCACGAGGTTGGACCAGATCTCACCGCTCTTGCCCCAGGGGAAGGCCGTGCCCAGCACCAGCGACATGCGGTACTCGGCCTTGTAGGCGCTGGTGCTCTGGGCAAAGCCCTGCGTGGTCACGGCCAGCGCGGCGGCGGCCAGCGTGGTGGTCAGGAAGGTGCGCAGTTTCATGAGTTTGTCTCCTTGGTTGAAATGGAAAATCAATAGCCCAGTCGGGCAGGCAGCCACAGCGCGAGCTGCGGGAAGGCGATCACCAGCACCATGACGAGGAACATGGCCAGCAGCATGGGCCCGACCCAGCGGATGGTGGACTCCATGCGCACCCCGGCGATGCGGCACGAGACCATGAGGTTCACGGCCAGCGGCGGCGTGAACTGGCCCAGCGCGACCTTGAGCGTGAGGATCACGCCGAACCACACCGGATCCCATTGGTAGTGCTCCATGATGGGCATGAGCAGCGGCACGAAGATCAGGAAGATCGAGATGCCGTCGAGGAACATGCCCACGGTGATGAGCAGCAGGATCAGCAGCGAGAGCACACCGTACTCGCCCAGGCCCGAGTTCACGATGGCGTTGCGCACCGGGTCGATCACGCCCAGCGTGGACAGCGAGAACGCGAAGATGCCCGCCAGCGAGACCACCAGCAGGATGATGCCGGAGAGCTCACCCGCTTCGCGCAGGATGGGGAACAGGTCGCGCACCTGGATCGTGCGGTGGATCACCATGCCCACGAACAGGCCGTAGAACACCGCGACCACGGCCGCTTCGGTCGGCGTGAACCAGCCCGCGCGCATGCCGCCCAGGATCAGCACCGGCGCGGCCAGGCCCCACAGGGCTTCGCGCAGGCTCTTCCAGAACGGCGGGCGTGGCATGGCGGCTTCGAGCGCGCCCATCTTGTGTTTGCGCGCCAGCCACACGGCCGGCACGATCAGCGCGATGCCGGCCAGCACGCCGGGCACCATGCCGGCGGCGAACAGCGCGGGCACCGAGGCGCCAGGCACCAGCACCGAGTAGATGATGAAGGCCACCGAGGGCGGGATCAGGATGTCGGTGGCGGCGGCCGCGCCGACCACGCTGGCCGAGAACGAACCCGGGTACCCCGCGCGCGCCATGGCCGCGATCATCACGCCACCCACCGCCGCCGCGTTGGCCGGACCCGAGCCCGAGATGCCGCCGAGGAACATCGCCACCACGATCGCCACCAGCGGCAGCATGCCCGGGCCGCGCCCGACGATCGCGACCGCGAAGTTCACCAGCCGCAGCGCCACGCCCGAGCGGTCGAAGATGGAGCCGACCAGCACGAACATGGGAATGGCCAGCAGCGGGTACTTGCCCAGGCCGGCGTAGAAGTTCTGCGGCACGGCCAGCAGGCCGAACCACTGGGTGTTGAAGTCGGCCATGGCGATGGCGGCGGCGCCGGCCAGGCCCAGGGCCGCAGCGATGGGCACGCCGGCGAACATGGCGCCGAGGAAGAGCAGGAAGAGCAGCGCGGCGATCATGGCTGTTCTCCGGCGCGGCGCAGGCGGTTGAAGCGGCCCAGCGCGCGCAGCGCGATCGCCAGCGAGAGGATGGGCAGCCACATCGAGTACCACCACTGCGGCAGGCCCAGGCCCGGCGAGACTTCCTCGTAGATGTAGTGGTCCCAGACCATGCGCACGCTCAGGCCCGCCATCAGCAGGAACAGCAGCACCATGGCCATCGCGCCCCACAGCGCCAGCAGGTGGCGCCGGCGCGGGGAGCCGGCGTCGGCGAAGAACTCGATGCGGATGTGGCGGTGCCGCGCCACCGCGGCCGAACTCGCCACCAGCGTGAGCACGATCATGAGGAAGATCGAGAACTCTTCGGTCCAGGCGAAGGACTGGTCGGTGAAGTAGCGCGCGATCACGTTGCCGAAGGTGATCAGGGCCAGCAGCGCCATCGAGATGACGGTCAGCCAGTCTTCGATGCGCAGCGGCACCCGGGTGTTTTCATCGTCCGGGTTGGCGGGCGTGGCGGCATCGGCGTCGTCGGCGCGCGCGTCGCGTGGGGGGTCGGTAGGTGCGGACATGGGATGTGGGAACGGCAGGCCGGCGGCCCGGCGGCCACGGCGAAAGAGCCAGGGATCATAGACGTTTTCCCCTTTTGACCCCTGTCCTGCGGGTGCCACCTCCCCATGAAAAACGGCACCCGAAGGTGCCGTTGCCATCAAAGTTGAAGCGCTCAGCCCAGTGGAACCGGCACGAAGATCTGGCTGCCGTCGCGCTGGATCAGCAGCGCCAGCGACTTGGTGGACTTGCCCAGCATGGCGCGCACCTGCTCCACGCTCTGCACCTTGGCGCCGTTGACCGCGAGCAGCACGTCGCCGGGCTGCACGCCGGCCAGCGCCGCCGGACCCTGGGCGTCTTCGACCACGAGGCCACCGTCCACCCGACTTCGCGCTTCTCCTGCGGCGCCAGCGGGCGCAGCGCCAAGCCCAGGCGGCCCTGGTCGGCCGCCTTTTCATCGCCGGCCGTCTTCACGGCCTTGGCCGCGGCGTCGCCCAGTTGCGCCGTCAAGCTCACCGGCTTGCCCTGGCGCCACACGTCCAGCTTCACCTTTTCGCCGGGCAGGGCCTGGCCAATCAGGGCCGGCAGGTCGCCCGAACTCACGATGGGCTGGCCTTCCATCTGGCGGATCACGTCGCCCACCTGCAGGCCGGCCTTGGCGGCCGGGCTGCCCGGCTCCACGCTGGAGACCAGCGCGCCTTCGGGCTTGTCGAGCTGGAAGGACTCGGCCAGGGTCTGGTTCACCTCCTGCACCGAGACGCCCAGGCGCGCGTGGCTGGCCTTGCCGTGGGCCACGATCTGGTCTTTGACCTTGAGCGCGGTCTCCATGGGGATCGCGAACGACAGGCCTTGGTAACCGCCGGTGTGGCTGTAGATCTGCGAGTTGATGCCCACCACCTCGCCGCGCGCATTGAACAGCGGGCCGCCCGAGTTGCCCGGGTTCACCGCCACGTCGGTCTGGATGAAGGGCACGAAGCTGTCGTCGGGCAGCGAGCGGCCCTTGGCGCTGACCACGCCGGCGGTCACGCTGTTCTCGAAGCCGAACGGCGCGCCGATGGCCAGCACCCACTCGCCCACCTTCAGGTCCTTGGTGCTGCCCAGGGGCACCACGGGCAGGTCCTTGGCGTCGATGCGCAGCACCGCCACGTCGGTCTTGGGGTCCGAGCCCAGCACCTTCGCCACGAACTCGCGGCGGTCGGTGAGCTTGACGGTGACGCGCTGCGCGTTGCGCACCACGTGGGCGTTGGTCAGCACCAGGCCATCGGCGCTGATGATGAAGCCCGAGCCCTGGCCGCGCGAGGGCGCTTCGGGCGCACCACCCTGGCCGGGGCCCTGGAAGCGCTTGAAGAATTCGAAGAAGGGGTCGTTGGGGTCGATACCGGGCGGCAGGCGGTTCTGCGCCTGCTGGCCGTCTTCCGCGCCGGCCTTGCCGATCACGCTGATGTTGACCACGGCCGCGCCGTGGCGCTGCGCGATCTGCGAGAAGTCGGGCACGGCGGCGGCCGTCACCAGGGGCGCGGACTGGGTGACGACCGGTGTGGCCGCCGTGGCATGGGTACCGGAGACCAGCCCCACGCTGGCGCCGCCGACGATGCCCGCGGCCGCCAGGGACAGCACCAGGCGCGTCGCGGTGAGAGACAAGGTTTTCATGAGAGCTCCTTCAGCAAGGACAGGTTGAACATGTCCTTGAATATGGGCCCTCAGAGTTAGACGGTTCTTAAAGGCAGCCGCACCGCGATGCGCAGGCCGCCGAGGCGGGGCGAGCGGTCCAGCGCCAGCGCGGTGCCGTGCAGTTGCGCGATGGCGTTCGCGATCGCCAGACCCAACCCGCTGCCGGTGGCGGTCGAGCCCGGCACGCGGTAGAAGCGGTCGAGCACGCGCGCACGGTCGGCCTCGGGGATGCCGGGGCCGCTGTCTTCCACCAGCAGCACCAGCTGGTCTTGGTCGCGCCGCACCGCCACGTCCACCGTGCCGCCTTCGGGCGTGTACTTCAGCGCGTTGTCCACCAGGTTGCCGAGCAGGATGCGCAGGGGCTCGGCGTGGCCGTTCACCGGCCCTTTGTCGGCCTCGCCCAGGCCGAGGTCGATGCGGCGCGTGGCCGCCAGCGGCGCCGCGTCGGCCACCACCTGGGCCGCGAGTTCGGCCAGCGACACGGGCTGCGCCGGCTCACCGCTGGAGGGCTGGGCCTGCTGGCGCGCGAGCACCAGCAGCTGCTCCACCAGCCGCGTGGCGCGGTCGATGCCGGCCAGCAGGCGCTCCGTCGCCAGTTGGCGCGTGGCGTCGTCGGGCGCGCGCTGCAGGCCCTGCACCTGCAGGCGCAGCGCGGCCAGTGGTGAACGCAGCTCGTGCGCGGCCTCGGCCACGAAGTTCTTCTGCGCGTCGAAGGCCTGGCGCACGCGGCCGAACAGCAGGTTGAGCTCGTGCACCAGCGGGCGGATCTCGTCGGGCAGGCCGGCTTCGCTCACCTCGGCCAGCTCATCGGCCTCGCGCGCGGCCACCTGGCGCCGCACCCGGGCCACGGGCGCGAGCGAGGCGCTCACCACCGCCCAGGCCACCAGCATCAGCAGCGGTGCCATCCAGGCGATGGGCAGCACGGTGCGCCAGGCCAGCGCGCGCGCCATGGTCTGGCGCGGCCGCAGGTCCTGCGCCACCTGGATCACCTGCGTGCGCGACTGCATGGAGTAGACACGGTAGGGCTTGCCGTCGACCTCGATGTTGGAGAAGCCCAGCACCGCGCGCTGCGGCAGCGCCGCGCCCGTGCCGGACTGGAACACGCGCAGACCTTCCTGCGTCCAGACCTGCACGAAGAAGTCGAACGCCTCGGCCGGCAGCGGTGGGTCGTCGCCCGGCGGCGCGGGCAGACCCGGGGGCATCACACCGGCGCGCAGGGCCTGCGCCATCTGCTCCATGTGGTAGTCGAAGATGCCGTCGGCCTCGGCGCGCGCCTGGCGGTACACCACCGCCACCTGCAGGCCCGCCGCGAGCACGATGGCCAGCAGCAGCAGGCCGATCAGGCGCGCGCGCAGCGAATGCGTCGGCCAGGCGCTGAAGGTTCATGCCTTGGGCACCATGTAGCCCACGCCGCGCACGTTCTGGATCAGGCCGGCGCCGAGCTTCTTGCGCACGCCGTGGATGTAGACCTCGACCGCGTTGCTGCTCACGTCGTCCTTCCAGCCATAGAGCTTTTCCTCCAGCTGCGCGCGCGAGAGCACGCGGCCGGGCCGCGCGATCAGCGGTTCGAGCACGGCCCATTCGCGCGCCGAGAGCACCACCGGCTCGCCCTGCGCCGTCACCTCGCGCGTGGCGGTGTTGATGCTCACGCCCAGGTGCTCGTAGACCGGCTCGGCCCGCCCCGAGGCGCGGCGCAGCAGCGCGCGGATGCGCGCGAGCAGCTCGTCGAGGTCGTAGGGCTTGAGGATGTAGTCGTCGGCACCGGCGTCCAGGCCCTGCACGCGCTGCTGCACCGAGTCGCGCGCGGTGGCGATGAGCACCGGCACGCGGTTCTTGCGGGCCCGCAGTTCGCGCAGCACCTCCAGGCCGTCGCGGCGCGGCAGGCCGAGGTCGAGCAGGATGAGGTCGTAGCTCTCGGCCTGCGCCGCCGTGGCGGCCATCTCGCCGTCGCGCACCCAGTCGACCGCGTAGTGCTCCGCCCGCAGCAGGTCCAGCACCGCTTCGCCAATCATGGTGTCGTCTTCGACCAGCAACAGCCTCATGGCAATGCACTCTCCAGGTCCGTGGGTTGTCGAACACCCCGGCGGGGCGCCCCGCGTCCATGGTGCGGGGCTTGGCTTAGGCCGATCTTAGGCGCCCGCGAGCAGCTTCTTCAGATCGCCCGCCAGCGCGGCCGCGCCGCTGCCGTAGCGGTTGTACAGGCGGATGCGGCCCTGCGGGTCGTACACGTAGCTGCCGGCCGAGTGGTCCATGGTGTAGCTCGTGGGCGTGGGGCCTTCGACTTTCTTGTAGTAGATCTTGTAGCTCTTGGCCAGCGCGGGCAGTTCGCCGGGGGCCGCGTAGAGGGCGAGGAAGCTCGGGTCGAAGCTGGCAGCGTACCTGCTTCATGACCTCGGGCGTGTCGCGCTCCGGGTCCACGCTGACGAACAGGCCTTGCAGGCGCTCACCGTCGGCGCCGAGCAGGCGCCTGGCCTCGGCCAGCTCGGTCATGGAGGTGGGGCAGACGTCGGGGCACTGGGTGAAGCCGAAGAAGATCACGACCGCCTTGCCCTTGAAATCGGCGAGGGTGCGCGGCTGGCCGTTGTGGTCGGTGAGCGAGAAACCGGTGGCGTAGTCGGCGCCGGTGATGTCGATGCCGGTGAACGCGGCCGGCGCGTCGGCCTTGTCGCTGCAGGCGGTGAGGGCCACGGTGCCCAGGCTCAGGGCGAGAAGTTGTCGACGGTTCATGGCTCGGGACTCAGACATAGTGATCGATCAGCAGCGCGGCGAAGAGCACCGCGAGATGAATGAGGGAGAAACGGAAGGTTTTGCGCGCGAGCGCATCGGAGTAGTTGCGCCAGAGCGCGAAGGCATAGCCGCAGAAACCGATGCTCAGCACCACTGCGACCACGAGGTAGATCCAGCCGCTCATGCGCATCACGAAAGGCATGAGGCAGGCGGCGAACAGCACGAAGGTGTAGAGCAGGATCTGCAGGCGCGTGAACTCGGAGCCGTGCGTGACCGGCAGCATGGGCAGGCCGGACTTGCGGTAGTCCTCCACCCGGTACAGGGCCAGCGCCCAGAAGTGCGGCGGTGTCCAGAGGAAGATGATGAGGAACAGGATCAGCGCCTCGGGCGACACCACGCCGGTCATCGCGGCCCAGCCCAGCACCGGCGGCATGGCGCCCGAGGCGCCACCGATCACGATGTTCTGCGGCGTGAGCGGCTTGAGGATCACGGTGTAGACCACCGCGTAACCCACGAAGGTGGCGAAGGTGAGCCACATGGTCAGCGGGTTGACCCAGAGGTAGAGCACGGCCGAACCGGCGACGCACAACACGGCCGAGAAGGTGAGTGTCTTGCCGTTGGTGAGCTGGCCCTTGGCGGTGGGGCGCCAGGCGGTGCGCTTCATCTTCGCGTCGATGTGCTGCTCGACCACGCAGTTGAAGGCCGCGGCGGCACCTGCCACCAGCCAGATGCCGAAGCAGGCGATGGCCGCGAGCCGCACCTGGGCCCAAGTGGGCGCGCCGGGAACGGCCAGCACCATGCCGATGAGGGCGCAGAACACGATGAGCTGGATCACGCGCGGCTTGGTCAGCGCGTGGTACTGGCGCCAGACCGAGGGCAGCGCGGCGGCAATAGGAGGGGTGGGCGCGGTGCTCATCGGATCGGTGTGGACAGGTGCAGGGAAGTGGCGGACGAAGCGGCATCGCGCTGGCTGGCGCGGCGCGTGCCGCAGAGCGCGCCGGTGAGCACGATCACCAGCGCGGCCGCGCCGCCGGTGTGGCCCACGGCGGCCAGCAGCGGCCAGTCGAGCACCACGTTGGTCAGGCCGCTGGCGAACTGCCAGGCGGCCAGCAGGAGCAGCGCGCGCGCGGCGGGTCGCATGCCGTCCACCGACCACAGGCGCCAGCCCAGCCAGAGCATGGCGGCCAGCACGAGGTAGGCCATGAGGCGGTGCACGTAGTGGATGGCGGTCAGCGCGGGGAAGGTAATGAGTTCGCCGGTGTGGTTCTGGCCCAGCTCGCGCCAGAGCGTGAAGCCCTCGCGGAAGTTCATCGCCGGCCACCAGCTGCCCTGGCAGGTGGGGAACTCGCCGCACACCAGCACGGCGTAATTGGTGCTGACCCAGCCACCGAGGGCGATCTGCAGCCACAGCAACACGAACACCGCGCCCAGCGCCCAGCGCAGGCGGCCCGGCAGCGGCACGGGCCCGGCG
This sequence comes from Hydrogenophaga sp. UC242_50, assembly GCF_042697355.1. Lineage (NCBI taxonomy): Bacteria > Pseudomonadati > Pseudomonadota > Betaproteobacteria > Burkholderiales > Comamonadaceae > Hydrogenophaga > Hydrogenophaga sp. UC242_50. The sequence goes on along the minus strand of NZ_CP170553.1, from coordinate 2,005,582 downwards.
TGGCCCGGCTCGGCCAGCGCGTAGCCCACCGACTGCGCGCGCAACAGCGCGAGCAGACCGAGGCCGCCGAGCAGGTGCAGCGTGACGATGGCGGGGAACAGCTTCATGGTCACGGTCAACGCGCCGAACGCGCCCTGCAGGCAGACCCACACCAGCGTGACCAGCGGCCACACGTAGGACACGCTCAGGCGCCTGCGCTCGACCCAGCTGACCATGGAGAGCACCAGGATCAGCACGCCCACGGCGGTGGCGAGGTAGCGGTGGATCATCTCGATCCAGGCCTTGGAGAAGGTGACCGGGCCGTGCGGCATGGCTTCCTGCGCGGCCGCGATCGAGGTGCTCGCGCCCACCGGGCTTACGCTGCCGTAGCAACCTGGCCAATCGGGACAGCCCAGGCCGGAGTCGGTGAGGCGCGTGAAGGCACCGAACAGCACGAGGTCGAAGGTGAGGAACAGCGTGATGAGCGTGAGCACCCGCAAGCGGTGCGCGGGCGGCGCATGGCGGTTGCGCAGCCACACCCAGGCCAGCGGCCCGAGCGCGATCACCACGCCCAGAAGCATCAGGCGCGCCACCGGCGCGAGGTCGTACAGGGGTTGGGCGTCCATGTCAGTTCGCGGGGCGACCTTCCTTGTCCCAGGACGAGGAGGCGCGCAGCAGGCGGTCCAGGTCGCGCTTGGCCTGCTTGGGGTCGAGCTTGGCGGGGAAACGCATCATCCAGTTGCCCAGCGGATCGACGACGTACAGGTGGTCCTCGATCTTCTGACCGGGCGCGGGCTGAAGCCAGCCGGCCACGGCCTGCGGGTCCACCTGCAGCACGACGGCGGGGGCCGTGGCCTTCTGCAGTGGCTCGGGCAGCGCGGCGTCCCCGGTGCGCAGCCAGACCCAGTCCAGCCGGTCCTTTTCGCGGCCCAGGGTTTCGCGCAGCTGGCGCTGCAGGTACAGGTGCTCCACGCAGGCGTCGTTGCAGGCGCTGTCGGCCACGCTCACGAGCAGCCACTGGTCCTTGAGGCTGCTCATGGGGACGGCGCGGCCTTGTGCGTCGGTGCCGGTCCAGGCCGGCAGCGGGCGCTGGGGATCGATCAGCTCGCCGTAGTTCTGCCGGCCTTCGGGGCGCACCACGTAGTACATGAAGTACGACGCGATGACCGGCGCGGCGCACACCAGCATCAGGCCCAGCATCTTCCAGCGGCCCTTGCGCGTGCTGGCCGCCGCGTCCGCGCTGGCCTGGTCCAGTTGCGGCAGGCTGTGCACGGTCAGGGTCAGGGGTTCATCGGGCGTCTGTGCCATGGGATCTGCGCTTTCGGCGGGGGGAGAGGATTTGGAACCAGAGATAGAGGAAGCCCGCGAGGGCACACAGGGCGAACCACTGGAAGGCATAGCCGTGGTGCTTCTGCACGTCGATCGCGACGCGCGGCCACTCGCGCAGCAGGCCATCGGCGGCGGCATCGGTCTGCAGCACGGACACCGCCAGCAAGGGCAGCCCGGTTTCCTGCGCGAACGCCGCAAGGTCGATATTTTGCCGGATCACCCCCGTGCCCGCCGCGCCGAGCTCGTATAGCTTGCCGGGCGGGGGGGCCAATCGGCCTTCCAGCCGCACCAGGCCCGCCGGGGTGGGGACCTCGGGCACGCGGTTGCGGTCGGTGAAATCGCGCGGCACCCAGCCGCGCTGCACCAGCACCACGCGCTCGCTGCCTTCGAGCCGCAGCGGCGTCACCACGAAGAAGCCCACCCGCGTGTTCATCTGCCGGTTGTCCAGGAACACGGTGCGCCCGGGCACCCAGGTGCCGCTCAGGCGCACGGGGCGGTGCACGCCAGCCGTGGCATCGGCGGAATCCAGAAGTTCTTGCGTGTCCCAGGCGGCCAACCCGCCGCGCTCGTTGATCTGCGCCTGCAAGGCCAGTTTCTGCGCCGCGCGATCGAGCTGCCACAGGCCCAGCGAGGCCGTGGCCGCCATGGTGAGCGCGGTCGCGGCGGTCACAATCCAGAAACGCCAGGTGGAGCGCCGCATGGTCAAGCCACCCTGGCCCGGGCACGGATAATGGAGCGCATGAAGTACCTGGTCATCGCGGCATTCGTTGCCATCATTGGAAGTCTCGCCGCCGCCCTGGTGTACATGATGCGCGGCGGCAGCGACACCGAGGAGGACGGCACGCCGCGCAAGAACCACATGGCGCGCGCGCTGGCGTTTCGGGTCGGTTTTTCCATCCTGCTCTTCGTCGTGGTGCTCATCAGCTACCTGATGGGCTGGATCCAGCCCACCGGCCTGCCGCTGCGCGGCTAGAACCGTCGGGCCCCTTCAGCAAAAAAGCGCCGGAAGGCGCTTTTTTGTGGCAGTTGCCCGAGGAAGGTGGACGCACCACCCGACCCAATCACATCCAGTAGACGAGGATGTACAGGCCCAGCCACACCACGTCCACGAAGTGCCAGTACCAGGCCGCGCCTTCGAAGCCGAAGTGGCGCTGGGCCGTGAAGTGACCCTTCTGCAGGCGCAGGGTGATGAACAAGAGCATCAGCATGCCGACGAACACGTGGAAGCCGTGAAAACCGGTGAGCATGAAGAAGGTGGAGCCGAACACGCCCGAGGAGAGCTTGAGGTTCAGGTCGGCATAGGCGTGGGCGTACTCATAGCCCTGCACGAACAGGAAGACGATGCCCAGCAGCACGGTCACCCACATGAAGGCGATGGTCTTGCCACGGTTGCCGACCTGCAGCGCGTGGTGGGCAATGGTCAGCGTCACGCCCGAGGTCAGCAGCAGCGCGGTGTTGATGGTGGGCAGCCAGAACGGGCCCATGGTCTGGAAAGGCTCGACGATGCCACCGGGCGACGCGGTGGCGCCGGCCTGCAGGCTGGGCCAGACGGCCGAGAAGTCGGGCCAGATCAGCGCGTTCTCGATGTTGCCCAGCGCCGGCACGGAGTGCGTGCGCGTCCACCACAGGGCGGTGAAGAAGGCGCCGAAGAACATCACCTCCGAGAAGATGAACCAGCTCATGCTCCAGCGGTACGACAGGTCGATCTTGTCGGCCATACATGCCGCTTTCGCTTTCACGCACCGACTCGCTGAACCACTGGAACAGCACGAACAGCCAGAACACCAGGCCGAACGCCAGCGAATACGCGCCCCAGCCGTGGCCGTTGATCCACTGCCCGGCACCCAGGATGACGAAGAAAAGGCCGATGGCGGCCATCACCGGATGGCGCGAGGGTCCAGGGACGAAGTAGTAGGGCGTCGTGCCGTGGGTTGCTGCTGACATGCTCACTCCTGTTGTGCTTTCGCTTGTATCTAATGTCAAAAATCAAAAATCGTATCGGGTCGCCGTGTCTCAGCCGACGACCCAGTTCACCACCACGATCAGCACCGCCACGAACAGGATCGCCATGCCCACGCCCACCGCCATCAAGTGCAGCGGATTGAGCTTGGCGATGTCCTTCTGGTAGTCGGCGTTGCGGCGCACGCCGAGAAAGCCCCAGGCCACGGCCTTGACCGTGTCGATGAAAGAGCCCTTGCGTTGATGAGCAGGTGTGGGTGTGGTCATACGTCCCCCGTGGGTTTGAGCGTGGCCGGGCTTTGGGCCTGCGGCGCGTCATCGGTCGGCGCGGCCGGCACCTTGCCGCCCACCTCGAAGAAGGTGTACGACAGGGTGATGGTGGACACGTCCTTGGACAGCCGGGGATCGATGACGAAGGCCACCGGCCATTCTTTCTTCTCTCCGGCCTGCAGGGTGTACTGCGTGAAGCAGAAGCACTCGAGCTTGTTGAAGTGCGCGGCCGCCTGTTTGGGGGCATAGCTGGGCACCGCCTGTGCCGCCATCGTGCGGTTCTGGATGTTCTGGAACTCGTACATCACCGTGGTGAGCTCGCCCGGATGCACCTGCAGCGAGCGCACGGCCGGCTTGAAGTGCCAGGGGCCGCGGGCGTTCGTGTCGAATTCGACGGTGATGGTGCGCGTGCGGTCCACCTGCGTGTTCGCAGGCAGGCTCGCGGCACCGGGCACACGCAGTTCCGACACCGCCAGCACGTTGATGCCCAGGGCCTCGCAGATATGCCGGTAGATCGGCACCAGCGCGTAGCCGAACGCGAACATGCCCAGCGCGATCACGCAGAGCTTGCCCACCATCTTGAGGTTTTCGCGCTGAACGGCCATGGTCAGAAGCCCAGCAGGAAGCGTTTGCCCACGAAGCCGAGGAAGAACACCACGGCCACGGACGCGAGGATCAGGCCCAGGCGGCGGTTGTTCTTCTTCTGTTCGGGTGTCATGGCGTTGGCAGACATGGCGTGAAAAGGCTTAGCCGATCACCTTGGTGGCGGTCGCGTCGAGCTTGGGCGGGTTTTCGAAGGTGTGGAACGGTGCCGGCGACGGCACTTCCCACTCCAGGCCCACGGCGCCTTCCCAGGGGTTCTGGGGGGCCTTCTCGCCCTTGCCGCGCATGGCGGGCACGACCACGGCCAGGAAGAAGTACACCTGCGCCAGACCGAAGCCGAACGCGCCCACCGAGGCGATCGCGTTGAAGTCGGCGAACTGCATCGGGTAGTCGGCATAGCGGCGGGGCATGCCGGCCAGACCCAGGAAGTGCATCGGGAAGAAGGTGATGTTGAACGAGATCATCGACCACCAGAAGTGGATCTTGCCGCGCGTTTCGCTGTACATCACACCGGTCCATTTGGGCAGCCAGTAGTAGATGCCCGAGAACATGGCGAACAGCGAGCCGGCCACCAGCACGTAGTGGAAGTGGGCCACCACGTAGTAGGTGTCCTGCATCTGGATGTCGATCGGCGCGACCGACAGGATCAGGCCGGTGAAGCCACCGATGGTGAACACGAAGATGAAGCCGACGGCCCACAGCATGGGGGTCTCGAAGGTCATCGAGCCCTTCCACATGGTGGCGATCCAGTTGAAGATCTTCACGCCCGTGGGCACGGCGATCAGCATGGTGGAGTACATGAAGAACAGCTGGCCCGTCACCGGCATGCCGGTGGTGAACATGTGGTGGGCCCACACGACGAAGGACAGGATGGCGATGGAGCCGGTGGCGTACACCATGGAGGCGTAGCCGAACAGCTTTTTTGCGCGCGAAGGCGGGCACGACCTGGCTCACGATGCCGAAGGCCGGCAGGATCATGATGTAGACCTCGGGGTGGCCGAAGAACCAGAAGATGTGCTGGTACATGACCGGGTCGCCGCCGCCGGCGGGGTTGAAGAAGCTGGTGCCGAAGTGGCGGTCGGTCAGCGTCATGGTGATGGCGCCGGCCAGCACGGGCATCACGGCGATCAGCAGGTAGGCGGTGATGAGCCAGGTCCAGCAGAACATGGGCATCTTCATCAGCGTCATGCCGGGTGCGCGCATGTTCAGGATGGTCACGATGATGTTGATCGAGCCCATGATCGAGGACGCGCCCAGGATGTGCATGGCGAAGATGCCGGCGTCCATCGAGGGGCCCATCTGCAGCGTCAGCGGCGCGTACAGCGTCCAGCCGGCGGCGGGTGCGCCCCCGGGCATGAAGAACGAGGCCACGAGCATGATGGCCGCGGGAATCATCAGCCAGAAGCTGAAGTTGTTCATCCGCGCGAAGGCCATGTCGGACGCGCCGATCTGCAGCGGGATCATCCAGTTCGCGAAGCCCACGAAGGCCGGCATGATGGCGCCGAACACCATGATCAGGCCGTGCATGGTGGTGAGCTGGTTGAACAGTTCGGGGTTCACCAGCTGCAGGCCGGGCTGGAACAGCTCGGCGCGGATCAGCAGGGCCAGCACGCCGCCCACCATCAGCATGGTGAAGGCGAACAGCAGGTACAGCGTGCCGATGTCCTTGTGGTTGGTGGCGTAGACCCAGCGGCGCCAGCCCGTGGGGGCATGGTGGTCGTGGTGATCGTCGTGGCCGTGTGCGTCGTGGTGGTCAAGAACTGCACTCATGGTCGATTCCTTTGAGACTCAATGTTTTTCTGTCAACAGATCACTTGCGGGCGGCCAGCACTTCGGCCGGCTGCACGATCTGTTCGGTCTTGTTCGACCAGTTGTTCTTGGCGTAGGTCATGACCGCGGCCAGTTCGGTGTCGGACAGCTGCTTCCAGGCCGGCATGGCGCCGCCTGCCGCACCGTGCAGCAGCACATTGATCATCTTGGCGTGGTCGGTGTCGGTCACGATCGCGGAGCCATCGAGGGGCTTGATCGGGCCGGCGCCCTTGCCGTTGGCCTGGTGGCAGGCCGCGCAGTTGGCGGCGTAGACGGACTCGCCGCGCTTGACCAGGTCGGCCAGCGTCCAGACCTTGCTCGGGTCATCGGCGGCAGCGCCCATGGCCTTCTGGCGCTCGGTCACCCAGGCGGTGTATTCCTCGGCCGACACCACCTTCACGTGGATCGGCATGTAGGCGTGTTCCTTGCCGCAGAGTTCGGCGCACTGGCCGTAGAAGTCGCCGGTCTTCTCGGCGCGGAACCAGGTGTCGCGCACGAAGCCGGGAATCGCATCCTGCTTGACGCCGAAGGCCGGCACCATCCAGGCGTGGATCACGTCGTTGGCGGTCGTGATGATGCGCACCTTCTTGTTCACGGGCACCACGAGCGGGTTGTCCACCTTGAGCAGGTAGTCGTCCGTGGCTTCGGGCTTGCCGCTGTTGGACATCACGCGCTGGTTGTTGTCCAGGGTGGAGAGGAAACCGATGCCCTCGCCCTCGCCCTTGATGTAGTCGTAGCCCCACTTCCACTGCATGCCCGTGGCCTTGATGGTCAGGTCGCTGTTGGTGGTGTCCTTCTGGGCCACCAGCACCTTGGTGGCGGGCAGGGCCATGCCGATGACGATGAGCAGCGGGACGATGGTCCAACCCAGCTCCACCCAGATCGGCTCCGGCAGCTCCTGGGCCTTGTGCCCGGCCGCCTTGCGGTGCTTCAGGATGGAATAGAACATCACGCCGAAGACGATGACGAAGATGACGGCGCACAGGACCATCATGAACCAGTGCAGCCAGTGCTGCTCCTCGGCGATGCGGGTCACCGGGGGGTGGAAGTTCAGCTGGTTGACCGCCGGGCCGCCAGCGAGGTCCTTGACCGCCTGAGCAGCGACCGTGGACCAGGCGCCTGCGCCCAAGGCCAGCGTGGTTGCCACGGCGCGGATCGTGGCCCACCGGTTTCGCAGGGAATGCACCTTTTTATTCGTCGTACTCACTTTAAGCGCCTCAAATATAAGTATTGATTTATATCAATGCCGATTAGAACAAATTTTCCGGGCACACCTACCCAAAACCCCACCATCACGCGCCACGCAAGGCCTGGCGTATCTCCCGCGCCAGCACCGGCCGCAGTTCGGGGCGCAGAAAGCGCCCCACCCTCACCGACTGGCCGCCGCAGCGGAGTTCGACCATCTGGTCGTCTTCTCCCCGCGGCTCCACCTGCACCCACTCACGGGCGAACTCGCACCGCTTCGTCCGTCCCGCCATCTCCTGCTCCACCACCAGCCGGCCTTCCAGCAAGCGGATGCGTTCGCCGTCGGTGGCGTGGCGGGCATAGGCCAGAAAGGCCACCGCCACCACGATCAACTCCAGCACCGCGAAAGGCAGCACCAGCGTTGCACCTTGCGACCAGAAGAATCCGGCCACACCCAACGACACGACACACATGGAGGCATAGAGCCATCCCAGTTGTGCGGGCGTGACCGAACAGTTGCGCTTCAGCGACCACTCCATGCCTTGTTCAGACTCGGTCGCGAAACGATGAGCGTTGCAGGTAAGGTTCACCACCCACCACCGGTTCAAGCCGCGCTGCGCCCGAAGGCGCGCGCGTTAACGCAGGGAAAATCCCCTTGAAACTTGGATCGCCTCCAATTGTAGCGGCGAGAAGGGTGCCGCCCGGCTGCAAAGCCGCCCCATCCGACTCGGACAATGCGGTATCTCCAGGCGAGAAACGGCCCGCCGCCAGCCCGGCTCAGCCCCTGCGGCCCCGCAGCATGGCACGCATGTCTTCCATCGGCACCGTCGTCGCAGGCCCCATGGGCACTCGCGGCGTGGGCTTGAAGGCGTGGCCGTAGATGATTTCGAAGGTCAGCAGCAGCCGGCCGTCGGCCGCGCGCGGCAGGCCCGTTTCGATCGCCTCGCACAGCCGCGCACGCCAGCCCCGCGACCGACAGGCGGCAAACCGGCCCGAATGAAGGTTGCGGCCCAGGCTGCGCAGCTCGGCCAGCAAGGGTTCCGCCCCACTGTACGAGAGGGTGATGCGCTCCATGTCCATCACCGGCTCGGCAAACCCGCTGTGCACCAGCATGTCGCCCCAGTCGTGCATGTCGGTGAAGGCGTGGGCCGGCTCGGGCCAGCCTTGTGCCGCGTACACCACGCGCAGTTCGCGCAGGCTGTCCGGCCCCAGGCAGGAAAACATCAGGAAGCCGTTGGTCTCGATGTGTGCGTTCCAGCGCTTGAGCAGCGTTTGCGGCCGTGGCTCGGTGTGCAAGGCCATGTTGGCCCAGAGCATGCCCACCCGGGTGTCGGCGTTCGCCGCCTGCGGGCCTCGGCTGCGCCCCCAGTTCAGGGGGTTCCAGCCCGGCCCGCCCCCTTCCCGGGTGGCCTGCAAGGCCTCGGGCAGGCGCTGTGCGGCCACGTGGCAGGGCGCGTCGGGCAACTGAGACCGGAGCTGCTGGTGCGCGAGCAGCCCGCCGCCCACGGGCTCCCAGTGCATCCAGCTGGCGGGCGGCTCGCGGAACCATTTCAGGCGTTCGGCCATGCGCGAGGCCACCTCTTCGTGCAGCCACGGACTGGTCGTCGCGGCGCGTTGCTGCCAGCGCAGGGCCGCGACCGGGTCCATGTCGGGCACGGGGGTTTCAGTGGGGGTGGAGGTGTTCAAACGGGATGCCGGCGGGCGGGACAACAAGGCCGCGCCAGTATCTGGCCCCATGCTCAACCCCTGGCGCACGCTCTGGAATTCCCTGCCCGGCACCTGCCAGGTCTGCGGCGCCTGGCCATCGAGCGCGGTGTGCGAGGCCTGCGCGGCGCGGTTCCAGGACGAGGCGCCCCGCTGCACGGCGTGTGCCGACCGCGTGCCCGTGGACGTGCCGCTGTGTGGGGCCTGTCTCACCCGGCCCACGCCGGCCGCGCTGCACGCCTGCGCGGCGGCTGTGGACTATGCCTACCCTTGGGACGGCCTGATCGCCCGCTTCAAGTTCCGCCAGGAGCCTGGCTGGGCCGGGCCTTTCGCGCGGCGGATGCTGCAGGCACCGCAGGCCGGCGCCCTGCTCTCGTCATGCAACCTCCTCGCCCCTGTGCCACTCACCCCGGCGCGCCTGGCCGGGCGCGGCTACAACCAGGCCTGGGAGCTGGTGAAAGCCCTGCGGCGCGCGAGCACGCCTGCCGCCCGGGCGCCGGCCCTGGCCGAGGCGCTGGTCCGCCTGACCGAGACCCCCGACCAGCACAGCCTGCCCCGTGAGCAGCGCCTGCGCAACCTGCAAGGCGTGTTCGCCGCCCACCCGTTGCACGCGCCCCGGCTGCACGGCCGGCACGTGCTGCTGGTGGACGACGTGACCACCACCGGCGCCACGCTGCAGGCAGCGGCCCAGGCCTTGCTGCAGGCAGGGGCGGTCCGGGTCAGCGCGCTGGTGTTCGCGCGCACGCCAGCGCGGTAAGCTCGCCCGCCACCATGTTCCACATCGTCCTCGTCCAACCTGAAATCCCGCCCAACACCGGCAACGTGATCCGGCTCAGCGCGAACACCGGGTGCACCCTGCACCTCATCGAGCCCCTGGGCTTCTCCATGGATGACCGCCACATGCGCCGCGCGGGGCTCGACTACCACGAGTACGCCGATCTGCGCCGCCACGCGGACTGGGCCAGCTTCCTGCAGACCGAAGCACCGGACCCGCAGCGCATGTTCGCCTTCACCACCCGGGGCAGCCACAGCGTGTTCGACAACACCTTCCAGGCCGGCGACTGGCTGGTGTTCGGCTCCGAGACGCGGGGGCTGCCCGACGCGCTGCGCGAGTCCTTTGCGCCCACGCAGCGCCTGCGGCTGCCCATGGTGCCTGGCCAGCGCAGCCTCAACCTGTCGAACGCCGTGGCGGTGACCGTGTTCGAGGCCTGGCGCCAGCGGCAGTTTGCGATGCCGGTTCCGTGACGCAGGTCACGCAAGTGGCGCACGGCATAGATCACATCGCGCGCGAAACGCGCAACATAGGCTTGCCAACCTGATCGGGACCGCGCGGCTCCACACCCTGTGGGCGGCGGCCCGATCGCCACTCTGCGCATCACGGACCGCCTGCATGGAGACCGCCCTGATTTCTGTCCTCACCCGGATCTTCCGCGTGAACCTCGCGTCTCGACAGCGCGCGCCCAAGAGCCCCAGCCTCAAGGAGTTGGCGCGCATCCGGCGCCATCTCGAGCGCAGCATCGAGGACTGCCCCGGCACACCCGCGATCCGGCTGCGCAAACAGATCGATCAGGCCCACACGCCGCAGGAACTCTGGCTGCTGCGCAACGACGCGTACCAGCTCATCTCGCAGCGGCACAACCAGTCGGTCGCCGCCGAGCGCATCAACCGGCTGATTCAGTACTTCGAAGGCTGGCTCGAGCCCAAGCAGCTCATCCGCATCAAGTAGGCCGGCCTGCCCGCGCGCTCAGGGGTACTGGCGCACCAGCGATTCGGCGAAGCACACCGGCTTGTCGGCCCCCTCGCGCTCCACCACCACGCCCCAGGTCATCTGCTGCCCACCCTGTTCGATGGACTCGATGGCCTGCAGCGTCAGGCGCGCGCGCAAACGGCTGCCCACCGGCACCGGCGCGGTGAAGCGCACGCGGTTCAGGCCGTAGTTCACCCCCATGCGCGTGTTCCGGATATCGAAAGAGGACTCGAAGAACACCGGCAGCAAGGACAGCGTGAGAAAGCCGTGCGCGATCGGCCCACCGAACGGCCCGGCCTTGGCGCGTTCCACGTCCACGTGGATCCATTGGTGGTCGCCAGTGGCCTCGGCGAAGCGGTTGACCTGCTCCTGGGTGATCACCACCCATTCGCTGACGGCCACTTCCTGGCCCACGCAAGCCGCCAGATCGGCCAGGGATTCAAAGGTTTTCATGCGAGCCACTGTATCGCCGGCCCCGCGCCGCGCATGTCGGGCCGGCGACACGGCACCGCCGGGTGTCAGCGATCAAGCCACTCGCAGATGCCCTGCCACTGCTTGAGGTCCTTCTCGACCCGGCTGGGCGTGACGTCGAACAGCGTGAGCCCGCGCGCCGCGAGGTGCACGTAGTTCTGCGTGTCGCGCAAGGCGCCCAGCACGGGCAGGCCCAGCCCGGTCACGAACTCGCCGAGCTTGTCGGCCGCGATGGTGCGCATGTCCACCCGCATGCCGACGATGCCCACCTGCAGCTGGCCCGCACGGCGGGACTCGGCCAACTCATCGATGAAGGCGCGCGTGGCGTAGATGTCGAAGATGCTGGGCTGCAACGGCACCAGCACCTTGTCGGCGATCTTGAGCACGTCCTTGAAGCGCCAGCCATGCAAACCAGCGGGGGTATCGAGCACCACGTGGGTGACGTCCTTGGGCGGCCGCGCGATCAGGTCCTGCGAAACCTCCCAGGTCTGGATCGGCCGGGCCTCGGGTGGGCGCAGGCGCAGCCAGAGGGCCGACGACTGCTGGCGATCGGCATCGCCCAGCATGACCGAGTGACCCTGGCGGGCAAAGTAGCCGGCGACGTTGGTCGACAGCGTGGACTTGCCAACGCCTCCTTTGGGATTCGCAACCACCACGATGGGCATGAAAAGCTCCTTTGTGTGCGGGACGCCCCACACGGACAGCGTGATGGGGAGGGGGGTATCGGGCGCTATGTTATCGCCACCGCGTCCCACACCAGTTTGCAACCGGTCAGGAACATCCCCACATAGATGAGCCGGTAGAACAGCTGAGGCTCGATGCGCTTGGCAATGTAGACCCCGAGCCAGACCCCGAACGGGGCGAACGGCAGCAGCGCCAGCGAGGTCGCCATGTTGCGCAGATCGAGCAGACCGAGCCAGGCGTACGGCACCCATTTGGCGAGGTTGACGAAGAAGAACAGGTAGGCCAGCGTGCCGGTGAAGACCGCTGGCGACAGACGCATCGGGATCACGTAGGCGTTGAGCGGCGGCCCACCGGCGTGCGCCACGAAGCTCGTGAAACCCGAGGTCACCGTGAGCAGCGCACCCACCCAGCGCGGCGGCGGCGCGCTGTCGGGGCGCGGCGGAAACAGCAGGCGCTGCGCCAGGAACACCAGGGTGAACACGCCCACCATGCCCGCCACCACGCGAGAATCGAGCCATTTGAAAAGCAAGGCCCCGACCACGAGGCCGACCAGGCTGCAGGGCACGAGGAACATCAGCAGGCGGCGGTCGAAGTTCTTGCGGAAGGCCGCCATGCCCAGCAGGTCCATCAGCAGCAGCACCGGCATCAGGATGGCGGCGGCCTGCGGCACCGTGACCGCCAGCGCCATCAAGGGCACGGCCAGGGAACCAAAGCCGGCGCCAAAGCCGCTCTTGCTGATGCCCAGCAGGAGCACCGCGGGAATCGCGACGAGGTAGAACGAGGGATCGGTGATGAGCGGGAAGTTCAAGCGCGCGATTGTCGCCGCAGGCGAATGCCCTTGCCTCCCGCCCGGCGAGAATCGGCGCATGCACAACATTCAGTTCTGGGGCGAGACCCTGCGCCTGCTGGTCGAGCTGGCGGCCACGGTGGCCTTTGCACTCTCCGGCATCCTCATGGGCGCGCGCATGCGGCTGGACGCCGTGGGCGTGGCGGTGGTGGGCTTCCTGGCCGCCTTCGGCGGCGGCACCCTGCGCGACCTGTTGCTCGATCAGCGCCCGTTCTTCTGGGTGCGCCACGTCGAGCTGCTCTGGGGCGTGCTCGGGCTGTGCGTGCTCGCCATGGTGTTCCTGCGCGGGCGCCACATGAAGCTCACCGAGCGCGCCATCCAGTGGCCCGATGCGCTGGGCCTGGGCCTGTTCACCGCCACCGGCGTGCACCAGGCCTTGCTGCTGAACATGCCGGCGCTGGTGGCCGTGCTCATGGGCCTGATCACCGGCGTGTTCGGTGGCGTGCTGCGCGACGTGGTCTGCAACGAGATCCCCACCGCCTTCAAGGACCACCGCCCCTATGCGCTCTGCGCCTTCGCCGGTGGCTGGCTTTACGTGGGACTGTGGGAGATCGAGGCCCCGGGCTGGATCGCCCTGGTGGCCTGCGTGGTGTTCACGGCCGGCCTGCGAGGCCTGGCCCTGTGGCGCAACTGGCAGCTTCCCGCGTGGAAGTTGTAGGCCCCCACGCTCCGCCGCTGCGCGGGTCGCAGCCCCCCGAGGGGGCTGAGCCCGGCCTTGGGGCGGCCCGGCGGCGGGCTCGCCCTCAGACCTTTTCGATCACGAGCGCGATGCCCTGGCCCACGCCAATGCACATGGTGCACAGCGCGTAGCGGCCACCGGTGGCGTGCAGGCGGTTGACCGCCGTGGTCGCCAGCCGCGCGCCGCTGGCGCCCAGCGGGTGGCCCAATGCGATCGCACCGCCCCAGGCGTTCACGCGCTCGTCGTCGTCCTTGAGCCCCAGCATGCGCAGCACCGCCAGGCCCTGCGCGGCAAAGGCCTCGTTGAGCTCGATCACGTCCAGCTGCTCCAGCTTCAGCCCGGTGAGCGCCAGCACCTTCTGTGTGGCCGGCGCCGGGCCAATGCCCATCACGCGCGGCGCCACGCCGGCCGTGGCCATGCCCACGATGCGCGCCTTGGGCGTCAGGCCGTTCTTCGCCGCCGTGGCCTCGTCGGCCAGCAGCAGCGCGCAGGCGCCGTCGTTCACGCCACTGGCGTTGCCTGCCGTCACCGTGCCATCGGGGCGCACCACGCCCTTGAGCTTGGCCAGCGCTTCCAGGCTGGTCTCGCGCGGGTGTTCGTCCTTGTCCACCACCAGCGGATCGCCCTTCTTCTGCGCGATGGTCACCGGCGTGATCTCGCGCGCGAGGTGGCCCGCCTTCTGCGCGGCCACGGCCTTGAGCTGGCTGGCCAGCGCCATGCGGTCCTGCGCCTCGCGCTCGATCTTGTAATCGGTCGCCACGTTCTCGGCCGTCTCGGGCATGGAGTCCACGCCGTACTGGGCCTTCATGAGCTTGTTGACGAAGCGCCAGCCGATGGTGGTGTCGTAGACCGCGTTGGCGCGGCTGAAGGCGCTCTCGGCCTTGGGCATCACGAAGGGCGCGCGGCTCATGCTCTCCACGCCGCCGGCGATCATCAGGCCGGCTTCACCGGCCTTGATGGTGCGCGCGGCCGAGCCCACGGCGTCCAGGCCGGAGCCGCACAGGCGGTTGATGGTGGCGCCGGGCAGCTCCAGCGGCAGGCCGGCGAGCAGGCCGGCCATGCGCGCGACGTTGCGGTTGTCTTCGCCGGCCTGGTTGGCGCAGCCAAAGAGGATGTCGGCCACGGCGGCCCAGTCCACGCCGGGGTTGCGCTGCATCAGCGCCTTGAGCGGGATCGCACCGAGGTCGTCGGCACGCACGCTGGAGAGGGCGCCGCCGTAGCGGCCGAAGGGGGTGCGAATCGCGTCGCAGATGAAGGCTTGGTTCATGTGTGTTCTCCTCAGGTCAACCTGCGACTGTACCCAAGCCGGGCGCAGGGGTGCGCGGCATGCGGGAGAATCCCCGCACCATGTTCAGCCCATCCCAAGCCGACGTGCGGCGCTTCTTCTGCGCCGTTCACCAGAAACAGTTGCTGCAACAACCCATGGAGGCCATCGAAACCCTGGCCGGCCAATGGATCGCCGAGCACAGCGAGTACCACGCCGAACTGTCCGACGTGGACGCGGCCCTGGCGCGCCTGGGCGAGCCCGACAGCGGCCGCGACAACCCCTTCCTGCACCTGTCCATGCACCTGTCCATCAGCGAGCAATGCAGCATCGACCAGCCCCCGGGCATCCGCCAGGCGGTGGAGCTGCTGGCCGCGCGGCGCGGCGACCTGCATGTGGCGCACCACGAGGTGATGGAGTGCCTGGGCAGCATGCTCTGGGAAAGCCAGCGCGCGGGCCGGCCACCCGACGGGCAGGCCTACATCGACGCGGTGCGGCGCAGGGCCACGCGGGACTGACCACAAAAAAAGCCGCTCGATGAGCGGCTTTCTTGATGGGTGGCGGCAGGTCAGCGGAAGCGCGATTGCGGCACGACCTTGAGTTCACCGTCCACCGTGGACAGGTACTTGGCGATCTCGCGCATTTCGGCCGGGGTGTACTGCTTGGCGATGCCGGCCATGATGCCGTTGGAGCGGCCGATCATGTTGTTGCCTTCGACCGTGTAGGCCTTGAGCGCGAAGAACAGGTAGTCGGCGTGCTGGCCGCCGATCTTGGGGTAGCTCGGGTCGATCGGCTTGCTGAAGTTGGCGCCGTGGCAGGAGGCGCAGGCGCCCTTCTCGATCAGCGCGGCGGCCGCGGTGCTGGCGGTGCGGGGCGCTTCGGGGGCGGCCTTGTCGGCCTGCGACGCGTAGTAGGCGCCCAGATCGGCCATGTCCTGCTCGCTCAGCGAGCCCGCGATGCCGCGCATGGTGGGGTGCTTGCGGTCGCCCTTCTTGTAGGCGTGGAGCGCCGCCACGATGTACTTGTCCGACTGGCCCGAGATCTTGGGGACCTTGTGGATCTCGGGGAAGCTGTTCTGGTAGCCGACGATGCCGTGGCAACCGATGCACATTTCGGCCTTCTTGTGGCCGGCTTGCACATCACCCGTGACGCCCTGGGCCTGGGCAGCGAGAGCGACGGAGAGGGTCGCAGCGGCGACAAGGGTGCGGGCGATCGTGGACAACATTGGAATCATTTTGCAAGCACAATGAATGGAACCGGCTGAGAAAATCAACCCCTGATTATATAGACTGGTCCTCAGCCCCGGCCACACCCCCGCCAACCTTCGCACAAGGCGCTTTTTCATGAAATTCCAAGGTTCCGAGAATTACGTTGCCACGCAAGACCTGATGCTGGCGGTGAACGCCGCCATCACCCTCAAGCGCCCGCTGCTCGTCAAGGGCGAGCCTGGCACCGGCAAGACCATGCTCGCCGAGGAAGTGGCCGGGGCGCTCGAGCTGCCGCTGCTGCAGTGGCACATCAAGAGCACCACCAAGGCGCAACAGGGCCTGTACGAGTACGACGCGGTGAGCCGCCTGCGCGATTCGCAGCTGGGCGACGAGCGCGTGAAGGACATCCACAACTACATCGTCAAGGGCGTGCTGTGGCAGGCCTTCACGGCGGACGAGCCGGTCGCGCTGCTGATCGACGAAATCGACAAGGCCGACATCGAGTTCCCCAACGACCTGCTGCGCGAACTCGACCGCATGGAGTTCTACTGCTACGAGACGCACGAGATGATCCGCGCCAAGCACCGCCCGCTGGTGTTCATCACCTCCAACAACGAGAAGGAACTGCCCGACGCCTTCCTGCGCCGCTGCTTCTTCCACTACATCAAGTTCCCCGACGCCGAGACCATGCAGCGCATCGTGGACGTGCACTTCCCCAAGCTCAAGAAGGAACTGCTGGCCGCGGCCATGAAGACCTTCTACGACGTGCGCAACCTGCCCGGTCTGAAGAAGAAGCCCAGCACCTCCGAGCTGCTGGACTGGCTCAAGCTCCTGATGGCAGAGGACATCCCGCTCGAAGCCCTGCAGAGCGCCGACAGCAAGGTCAGCGTGCCGCCGCTGGTGGGCGCGCTGCTCAAGAACGAGCAGGACACCACGCTCTTCGAGAAGCTGGTCTTCATGAACCAGCGCAACCGCTGAGCCCACCATGGACAAGCAGACCCGCAATGCATTCAAGGAAGGCCTGGCCGATGCGTCGGGCTTCGTCATCGGCTCGCTGGCCGGCTGGGCCCTGGGCAAGCAGCTGGGCCTGGACTTCTTCGCCGCGCCCGATGCCTTCGGCTGGCGCGAGATGGCCGGCCTGGGCCTGATCGCCCTGGGCTGCGGCGTCGGCAAGCTGGTGGCACGGCGCCTGATCGCGCCGCCACCGCCTCCCTCACCCTGATGTCCACGCCATGGCCTTCGTCGAACCCCTCACCCTGCGCGCCAACGGCCTTGCCCTGGTGCCGCTCGCGCTGGACCACGAGCAGGGGCTGCGCGCGGCCGCCGCCGACGGCGAGCTCTGGAAGCTGCGCATCACCTCGGTGCCCGAGCCCGGGCAGACGCGCGCCTACATCGAAACCGCGCTGCAGATGCGCGCCGAGGGCCACCGCTTTGCCTTCGCCGTGACCGACGAGGCCAGCGGCCGGGTGCTGGGCAGCACCAGCTACCACGACATCCTGCCGGCGGTGAAGCGGGTGGAGATCGGCTACACCTGGTACGCCCAGAGCGTGCAGCGCACCCACGTGAACACCACGTGCAAGCTGCTCATGATGGGCCACGCCTTCGACACGCTGGGCTGCCACGTGGTGGGCTGGCGCACCGACAATTACAACTTCGCCTCGCAGCGCGCGATCGAGCGGCTGGGCGCGAAAAAGGACGGCGTCATCCGCGGCCACGCCCTGCGCCGCGACGGCACCATCCGCGACACGGTGATGTACAGCATGCGGTCGGGCGAATGGCCCGAGGCCAAGGCCCAGCTGCTGTACCTGCGGGACATGCACGCCTGACGAACCCGGGAGATCGCCATGCTGATCGATTTCTTCTACACCCTGCGTTCGGCCAAGCTGCCGGTCTCCGTCAAAGAGTACCTGACGCTGCTCGAAGCGCTGCAGGCCGACGTGGTGGGACCGCGCAACCCCGAGGCCTGCTCCATGGACGACTTCTACTTCCTGGCGCGCACCGCGCTGGTGAAGGACGAGAAGCACTACGACAAATTCGACCGCGCCTTCGCCGCCTACTTCAAGGGCGTGGAGATGATCGCGGACTTCACCAAGCCGATCCCGGCCGACTGGCTGCGCCAGGAGATGGAGCGCATCCTCTCCGAAGAGCAGAAGGCCAACGCGCCCAAGATGGACTGGGACGAGCTCATGGAGACGCTGCGCAAGCGCCTCGAAGAGCAGAAGGAACGCCACGAGGGTGGCAGCAAGTGGATCGGCACCGGCGGCACCTCGCCGTTCGGCCACAGCGGGCAGAACCCGCAGGGCATCCGCATCGGTGGCAAGGGCGGCAACAAGACCGCCGTGAAGGTGTGGGAGCAGCGAGCCTACCGCGACTACGACGACACGCAGGAACTGGGCACGCGCAACATCAAGGTGGCGCTGCGCCGCCTGCGCAAGTTCGCGCGCGAAGGCAACGACCTCGAGCTGGACCTGCCCGACACCATCCGCGCCACCGCCGCGAACGCCGGCTACCTGGACATCAAGATGATCCCGGAGCGGCACAACAACGTGAAGGTGCTGCTGCTCATGGACGTGGGCGGCACCATGGACGAACACATCCAGCGCGTGGAGGAGCTGTTCTCGGCGGTCAAGAGCGAGTTCAAGCACCTGGAGTTCTACTACTTCCACAACTGCGTCTACGACTTCATGTGGAAGAACAACCGCCGCCGCTACGCGGAGAAGTTCCCGACCTGGGACATCATCCGCAAGTACAACAAGGACTACAAACTCATCTTCGTCGGCGATGCCACGATGAGTCCTTACGAAATATTGCAACCTGGCGGCAGCGTGGAATACAACAACGAGGAGGCCGGCGCCGAGTGGCTGCAGCGCCTCACGCACGCGTTTCCGAAGTTTGCGTGGATCAACCCGGAACCCCAAGGGGTGTGGCAGTATCGACAGAGCATCAGCGTGATTCAGCAACTGATGGGCCAGCGCATGTACCCGCTGACCTTGAAGGGGCTCGAAGACACGATGCGCCTGCTCTCGAAATAACGGCCGAATGACTTTTTCCTTTCCTGGCCATGCCCGCCGGGCATGGCCTTTCCTGCTGTGCGCGACCCTGCTGTGGCCGCTCGCCACCCGCGCCCAGGACGACACGGATGCCGACGTGCCGCGTCCGCCGCGCGAGGCGCGCACGCCAGCCGGCGCGCGCTTCGAGATCGACATGCAGGCGCCCAGCGAGGCCATGCGCGACTTCCTGTTGCGCCACATGGAGGTGCAGCGCTACCGCGAACTGCGCAGCCTCGAAGCCAACGAACTGAGCCGCCTGCTGGCCCAGGCACCGGCCAACGTGCGCGAACTGCTGGCCACGCTCGGCCATTTCTCGCCCCAGGTCGAGGTGATCCCGCCCCCCGGGCTGGGCGAGGTGGCCGCCGCCACGAGCGATGGTGATCGCACCACCAGCCCCGCCTCGCTGGGCACCATCACCGTGAAGGTCGATCCCGGCCCGGTCACGCAGGTGGCCTCGGTCACGGTGTCCTTCGTGGGCGACATCGCCACCGCGCCCGAGGCCGAGGCGCAGCGCGCCGACATCGAACGCGAGGCCGGCCTGATCACCGGCCTGCCCTTCTCGCAGGCCGACTGGGACCGCGCCAAGACCGCCGCGCTGCGGCGGCTGATCGCCCAGCGCTACCCCTCGGGCCGGATGCAGAACAGCCTGGCCGACATCGACACCCAGGCGCACCAGGCCCGGCTCTACATCGAACTCGATTCGGGCAAACCCATGCGCATGGGCGAGGTGGTGGTGCAAGGGGCCGAGCGCTACGACGCCGTGACCGCCGAGCGCCTGGTGCGCCTGACCGGCCTCACGCCCGGTAGCGACTACGACCTCGAGAAACTGCAGGACGCGCAACGCCGCATCGCCGAGAGCGGCTACTACGACTCGGTTTTCGTCTACGCCGAGACCTCGACCGACGGACAGACCCTGCCGGTGATGGTGCAGCTGCGCGAGAGCAAGCGGCAGAAGGTCGTGATCGGCATTGGCGGCAGCACCGACAACGGCGCTCGCCTGTCGCTGGAACACACGCACAACAGCGTGCCCGGCATCGGCTGGCGCGCGGTCAGCAAGCTGCAGCTGGAGCGCGACGACCAGCTCGCCAGCACCGACTGGAGCTCGATCCCGAACGACGACGGCTGGCGCAAGATCGCCGGCGCGCAGCTGGCCAAACAGCTCGACGACTTCACCACCACCAGCAGCCAGCGCCTGCGCGTGGGCCAGACGCAGCTGGGCGTCGAATACGACCGCAGCTTCTACCTGCAGTACGACCGCGCCCATGTGAAGAGCAGCCTGCTGTCCGCCGCGGCGCAGCAGGAAGCCAGGTCCGCCGTCAGCGCCAACTACGCGTGGACGCGGCGCCGCTTTGACGACCAGGTGTTTCCCAACCGCGGCTATGGCCTCGCGGTGGAACTGGGGGTGGGCTACACGCTGGGCAGCAGCCGCCAGCCCTTCACCCGCACGCAGGCGCGCTGGCTCACCTACTGGCAACTCGGTGCGATCGCCCGGGCCGCCGACCCGGTGCCCGGCCAGCCGCGCGACGTGAGCACGCCGTCGCGGCGCACGCAGCTGGGCCGCCTGGCCTTGCGCGTGGAAGGCGGTGCGGTGGTGGCGCGCGACTCGGCCCCCATTCCGGACACGCAGCTGTTCATCACCGGCGGCGACAACACCGTGCGCGGCTACGGCCTGCGCGACATCGGTGTGCCGCGCGCCGACGGCAGCATTGGGCCCGGCCGCTACAAAGGGGTGGTGAGCCTGGAGTGGCAGCGCCCCATCTTCAACGCCGACCAACGCTCCAACTGGGAAAACGTGCTCTTCATCGACGGCGGCGCCATCGCCAACAAGGCCGGCGACCTCAAGCCGGTGTGGGGTGTGGGCACCGGCATCCGCTACAACAGCCCGGTCGGCCCGCTCCAGCTGGACCTGGCCTATGGCCTGGAGGTCAGGCGTTTCCGCATCCACCTCAATGTGGGCTTCACGTTCTGATCGGCGCATGAACAGCGACAACGATCCCGACCGCATCGCCCCCCCGCCCTCGCGCATCGGCCGCGTGGTGCGCTGGGTGTTCGGCGGCCTGGCGGTGCTGGTGTTGCTGGTCCTGCTCGGCGTCGGCCTGTGGGCCGCCTCGCCCGGCTCGCTGGCCCAGGCCATCGGCTGGGGTCAATCGTTCATGGCCCGGCAGGGGCCGCAGGCCGGCACGCTGGAAGTGGCCGGTGTGCAGGGCAGCCTGCTGCGAGGCGGCCAGATCACGCAGTTGCAATGGGCGCGCGACGGCCTGAGCGTGCAGGCCAGCGACACGCGCATCGGCCTGAGCAACTGGTTCTGGGCCGACGCCGTGCTCGGGCGCGGCGTGCGCCTGTCGCAGCTCGACATCGGCCGCCTGCAGATCGACGACCAGCGCCCGCCCACGCCATCGGCCCCACCCGAGCCTCTGCAACCCATTACCCTGCCCCTGCCGGTCACCCTGCCCTGGTCGATCGGTGAACTGGTGCTGGCTGGCGAATCGCCGCTCACCCTCAGCGGCCTGAAAGGCCAGTACCGCTACCGCACGGCCGACCGCGCCTGGAACCTCGGCGTGACCGACGCGCACCAGTTCGACCTGGACAGCGTGGAGGTGGCCGGCGGCCGCTACCAGGCCAAGGCGGTGCTGGGCGCGCAAGCCCCGATGCCCCTGCGCGTGGACGCCAGCGGTGAGGTGCGCACCACCGTGCCGGGCGGTGAGCCCGTGACGCTGCAGGTCATCGCCAAGCTCACCGGCGTGCTGCGCCGACCACCGACGCCGCGCTCGACGCCAGCGCCAGCGTCAAGGCCACCGGAGGCATCGACCCGGCCCAGGCCCCCACGCTGGATGCCCAGGCCCGCCTGCGCCCATGGTGGCCGCAGCCGATCGAGACCGCCGACGCCACCATGGCCCGCATCGACCTCGCCGCCTTCTGGCCGCAGGCGCCGGTGACGCTGCTCAGCGGCACGGTGAAGGCCCAGCCCCAGGGCGAGGCCTGGCGCGCCGAGCTGAAGCTCACCAACGCCGCCAGCGGGCCGGCCGACCGGCAGCGCCTGCCGCTCGACCGGATCGAGGCCGCGCTCGAACAGCGCGGTGCGCGCTGGACGCTGACGCAACTGGACGCGCAGCTCGGCGGCGGCCGTGTGCAGGGCCAGGGCCAGTGGGAACCCGCCAGCGGCGCGCAGCCCTCGCCGCTGGGCCAGTGGCAGGGCGAGATCCAGGCCCGCCGCATCAACCCGGCCCAGCTCTGGAGCAGCATCGCCCCCGCCGCGCTCGACGGCACCGTCACGGCGCGCACGGTCGACACCGCCATCGACCTGGGCGCGCGCATCCAGCCGTCGGGCACGCAACCCCGGGGCGGCGCCCTGGCCGGCCTGCGGCTGCGCGAACTCGATGTGAAAGGCCGCTGGCGCCCCAGCGCCGACAGCGCCACGCAAGGCGTGCTCGACCTGCGCCAGGCCCGCCTGGGCGTGGCCGACGCCACGCTGGACGGCCAGGGCACGCTCGATACCCTGGCACGCAGCTTCGACGGCCAGTTCGCGCTGCAGCTGCCCGGTGCGCAGGCCCGCTGGAAGGGCAAGGCCGCGCACGCCCAAAGCAGCGGCGACCTGGACCTCAACCTGGACGACGCCAGCCGCGTGCTGGCCTGGGTGAGCAGCCTGCAGACCCTGCCCATCGTGGGCCCGTCGATCCGCACCGCGCTGGACGGCCAGCCGGGCCTGCAGGCCGAAGGCAGCGCCCGGCTCAACGCCGACTGGCAAGGTGGTCTGGGCGTGCTGGGCTACCCGCCGCCGGCGGCCGGCGCCACCCAGGCCGCCCCGCTGCGCCTGCAGCTCGGCCTGGACGCGCCGCGCCTGCGCATCGCGCGCGAGGTGCGCACCGGCGATCCGGCCAACCCCACCAGGGCGCAGGACATCCTTCTCAGCGCGCTCCAGCTGCAGGCCAACGGCCCGCCCGAGCGCCTGGCCCTCACCCTGGCCGGCCGGGCCGAACAAGGCCCCTGGCGCGCCGCCCTCGACACCCAGGGCGTGCTGCAACTGGGCAACGCCCGCCAGCCCGACATCGACACCGGCCGCCTGGAACTCAGCCGGCTGAAACTGCAGGCCACCGACAGCGCGCGGCCCGACCGCACCGTGGAATGGACGCTGGAGAGCACCAACGCGCTGGGCGTGCAATGGCAGGGCGCGCGCGGCGATACGCTGCAGGTGCAGGCCGACGCCGGCCAGCTGCGGCTGCAGCCCGTGTTCCGCCGCCGCGCGGCGCCCGCGTCCCCGGTGGCCGTGTCGGCCGCTGCCGCGGCCGCGGCCGCCGCCACGCCCACCGTCACCACCCCCATGACGCTGGCCTGGGAACGCATCACCTGGCGGGCCGGCGCGCTCGACACGCGCGGCCAGCTCAGCCACCTGCCGCTGTCCTGGGTGGATGCCCTCGCCACGCCCGAGGGCGCGCGCCACGGCCCGCTGAGCGAATCCGGCCTGGGCGGCGACGTGGTGTTCGACGGCTCATGGGACCTCACCCTGCCGGCCGACCCCAGCGCACCGCCCCGCCTGGCGGCGCAGCTGCGCCGGCGCAGCGGCGACCTCTCGGTGCAGACCGACGGCGCCTTCGACGAGAACACCGCCTCCACCCAGCGCCTGCAGACCGGCATCCGCGAAGCCCAGCTGGACGTGGAAACCCAGGGCAGCAATGTGCTGGCGCGCCTGCGCTGGGACAGCGAGCGCCTGGGCCAGGCCAGCGCCGACGTGAGCACCACGCTGAGCCCGCCCAACGCCGCCGAGCCCGCCTGGCACTGGGCCGAGCAGGCGCCCTTGCGCGGCACTCTCAAGGCCAGCCTGCCTCAGGTGGGCGTGTGGTCCGCGCTGGCGCCGCCCGGCTGGCGCGTGCGCGGCTCCCTGGGCGCCGATCTCACGCTGGGCGGCACGCGCGACAAACCCCTGCTCAACGGCTCGCTCAACGCCGACGACCTGGCCCTGCGCTCGCTGGTCAATGGCATCGCCTTCTCGCGCGGGCAGCTGCGCGCCACGCTCGCGGGCGAACGCATCACCATCGACCGTTTTTACCTGCAGGGCCTGGGTGGCGTGCAGAACGGCGGCACGCTGCTGGCCACCGGCAGCACCGAGTGGCGCACCGTCACGGTGAACGGCCAGCCGCGCCGCCAGCCCTACATCAGCCTGCAGGCCACCGCCACGAAACTGCGCGTGTCCACCCGCGCCGACCGCATGCTCACGCTCTCGGGCCAGTTGCAGGCCGAGCTGGCGGGCACGACGCTGCAGCTGCGCGGCCAGCTCACGGCCGATGAGGCCCGTTTCGTGCTGCCCGACGAGTCCACCCCCAGCCTCGGCGCGGACGTGGTGGTGCGTGGCACCGAGCGGCCGCTGGAAGACCCGAACGCCTTCCGTGTGCAACCCGATGTGCTGGTGGACCTGAACCTGGGCAACAACTTCGAGGTGCGCGGCCAGGGCCTGCAGACGCGCCTGACCGGCCAGCTCAATGTGCGCAGCACCCCCACTTCGCCCGCGCCGCGCGTGCTGGGCGAGGTGCGCACGGAGCGCGGTACCTACCGGGCCTACGGCCAGCGGCTCGACATCGAAACCGGCGTGTTGCGCTTCAACGGGCCTTACGACAACCCCACGCTGGACATCTCCGCCGTGCGCCCCAACACCACGCAGCGCGTGGGTGTGCTCATCAGCGGCTCGGCGCAGTTGCCGCGCGTGCGCCTGTTCTCCGACCCCGAACTGCCCGACAGCGAGAAGCTCGCCTGGCTGGTGCTGGGGCGCCCGGCCAGCGGCGCCGGGGCCGAAGCCGCCGTGCTGCAGCAGGCCGCGCTGGCCCTGCTCTCGCGCAACGGTGGCAACCTGGACGGCGGCCTGGCCAGCGCCTTCGGTCTGGACGAGCTGTCCTTTGCCGGCAGCTCCACCAACGCCGATGGCACCACCTCGTCGGCCGCGCTCACGCTGGGCAAGCGCCTGTCCAACAAGCTCTACCTGACCTACGAAGCCAGCCTGGCCGGGGCCATGGGCACGGTCTCGATGTTCTACGACCTCTCGCGGCGCGTCACGGTGCGCGCGCGGGCGGGTGAAGAGAACGCCATCGACCTGATCTTCACGACGACATTTGACTGACCCCCGCGCCGCGCCGTGGGCGCGTCCCCCCTTTCAGGGGGCAACACCTGCGGCCTGGCAGAGCCAGCTCCGCGGTGTTCCGGACTTCATCACTTCGCGCCGGAAAGGCCTCAGGCGACCTTGCGCCACCGCCGGCTGGTTGGCGGCTTCCGCAACGTGCGCGCGGATCTCGCTCTCGGCCGTCGCCAGACCCTGGGCCTTGGCATCCGGGCCCATCGCCACACCTTCGGCGCGCACGAAGCGCACATCGGTGATGCCGAAGAAGCCCAGCACCGTCTGCAGGTAGGTTTCCTGGTGCTCCATGGCGCGGCCCCCTTCGCTGGTGGAGTACACGCCGCCGCGGCTGAGCACCACGATCACCGTCTTGCCACCGGCCAGGCCCACCGGGCCCTGCTCGGTGTACTTGAAGGTGCGGCCACCCTGGGCCACGCGGTCGATCCAGGCCTTGAGCTGGGTCGGGATGGTGAAGTTGTACAGAGGGGCACCGATCACCACCACGTCGGCCGCCAGAAACTGGCTCACCAGCGCTTCGGAGACGGCGTTTTCCTGGCGTTGCGCCTCGGTGGCGGCGGCCTGGCCGGTGCGAAAGCCCAGCGCGTCGGCGCTCAGGTGGGCCGGCGCGTTGACCGCCAGATCCAGGTGCTGCACTTGCGTGCCGGGATGGGCCGCCACCCAGGTCGCCACGGTCTGGGCGGTCAGTTGACGGGAAACCGACTGGTCGCCGGTGATCGCGGAATCGATGTGAAGCAGTTGCATGGAAATCTCCTGAAAAAGTTGAAAGCCACGCCAGGTGACCATGGATAGATTGTGATTTCGATGCCAATACTTGATAAGACGGCATTCTTACGACATATCGTTCCATAATCAGGACAATCAACGGGAAACGCCATGCAAGACCTGAATGACATGATCCTGTTCGCCGAGGTGGTGGAACACGGCGGTTTCGCGGCCGCCGGCCGCGCGCTGGGCCTGCCCAAGTCGCGCCTGTCGCGCCGCATCGCCGGGCTGGAGGCGCAGTTGGGCGTGCGGCTGTTGCAACGCACCACGCGCAAGCTCTCGCTGACCGATGTGGGCGAGACCTACCTGCGCCACTGCCAGGTCCTGCGCGAATCCGCCCAGGCCGCCGCCGACGCCGTGGCCCACGCGCAAACCGAGCCGCGCGGCACCATCCGCGTGGTCTGCCCCGTCACGCTGGCGCAGACCGTGCTGGGCGGCGTGATGCCGATCTACCTCGCGCGGCACCCGCAGGTGCGCGTGGAGATGGAGGTCAACAACCGCGTGGTCGATCTCGTGAAGGACGGCGTGGACGTGGCGCTGCGCGTGCGACTCACGCTGGAGGAAAGCGGCAGCCTGATCGTCAAGCGGCTGGACGACGCGCGCTCGGTGCTGGTGGCCAGCCCGGCGCTGCTGGCGCGCCAGGGCACGCCCACCACGCTGGAGGAAGCCGGCCGGCTCGACAGCGTCGGCCATGTCCGCCACCGAGGGCAAGACCAGCATCCGCCTGACCAGCCCCGAAGGGCGCGAGGCCGTGCTGCAGTTCACCCCCCGCTACATCGCCGACGACCTGCTCACCCTCAAGCTCGCCGTGCTCGGCGGCAGCGGCATGTGCTGGCTGCCCGACTACATGTGCGAGGACGAACTGCGCAGCGGCCAGCTGGTGCGCCTGCTGCCCGACTGGTCCACGCCGGTGGGTGTGGTGCATGCGGTGTTTCCCTCGCGCCGGGGCCTCTCGCCCGCGGTGCGCAGCTTTCTCGATTTCCTGGCCGAATACGTGCCCGTGTGCGGCAAGCTGCAGCGCCGCGAGGGGGCGTCCCGGCTGCAGCCCGCCCCGTACAATGCGGGCTCTTTTTCGCCGCCATAGTTCAATGGATAGAACGAGCGCCTCCTAAGCGCTAGATACAGGTTCGATTCCTGTTGGTGGTACCACCTCGAGCCACCATGTCCGAACCGCTGCCCGGCGGCGAACTCGTCCATCAGCTGCGCCGCCTGGGCCTGGCCGCGGGCGACGTGGTCATGGTGCACGCCTCGCTCAAGGCCATCGGGCCGGTGGCCGGCGGCGCCCCGCAGGTCGTGCGGGCGCTGCAGGAGAGCATCGGCCCGGGCGGCACGCTCATGGCCTATGTGTCCTGGGACCGCTCCCCCTACGAAGAGACCCTGAACGGCGCCACGCTGGGCGCCGCCGCGCGCGAGGCCTGGCCGGCATTCGACCCGGCCAGCGCCGGCACCGAACGCAGTTTCGGCCTGCTCAATGCCTTCATCTGCCACACACCCGGCGTGCGGCGCAGCGCGCACCCCGACGCCAACATGGCCGCCCTGGGCGCGAAGGCGGACGAGTTGGTCGCGCCCCATTCGCTCCAGGAGGGCTACGGACCCGGTTCACCGCTGGACCGCTTCGTGCAACTGGGCGGCCAGGTGCTGCTGCTCGGTGCGCCCCTGGACGCGGTGACGGTGCTGCACCACGCCGAGACCCTGGCCGACATCCCGAACAAGCGCCGCGTGCGCTACGAACAACCGGTGCTCGACGACCAAGGCCGCAAGGTCTGGCGCGCGGCCGAGGAGTTCGACACCAACGGCATCCTGGACGGCTTCGCGCAAGACGGCGCCCTGGACGCGGTGGAGACCATCGCGCGGGCCTACGTGGCCGAAGGCCGCCACCGCACGGGCCGTGTGGGCCAGGCCGACTGCCACCTGTTCGATGCACGGGACCTCGTGCGCTTCGGCAAGGCCTGGCTCGAACAGCGCTTTGGCGAGCAGGCTCAGCGCAGCATGAGGTAACCCACGCCGATCGCGGCGGCCAGCCCCACCGCATCGGCGAACAGCGCACAGGCCAGCGCGTGCCGCGCGTGCTGGATGCCCACGCTGCCGAAGTACACCGCGAGCACGTAGAAGGTGGTTTCGGTCGAGCCCTGCACGATGGCCGCGAGCCGGCCCGCGAACGAGTCCACGCCGTGCGTCTGCATCACGTCGATCATCAGCCCGCGCGCGCCCGCGCCCGACAGCACCTTCATCAGGCCCACCGGCAGCGCGGGCAGGAAGTCGGTGTTCCAGCCCATCGCGGCCACCATCGCGCCGATGCCCGAGAGCAGGAAGTCCATGCAACCGGCGGCGCGGAACACGCCGATGGCGATCAGGATCGCGATGAGGTAGGGCACGATCTGGATCGCCACGCCAAAGCCTTCCTTGGCACCGTCGATGAAGGCGTCGTACACGTTCAGGCGCTTCCAGGCCCCGGCCAGCACGAACAGCATCACCACGCTCAGGATCACCGCCGCGCCGGTGGTGCCGGCCACGCGCGCGGCCTGTTCGGCCGGCAGGCGGGCCAGCGCGGTCACGGCCGCCGCGAGCAGGCCGGCCACCGCCAGCACCGGCAGCAGGAACCGCGCGCGCCACAGCGGCAGGCGCTGGCACACGGCCACCGCCAGCACCCCCGCGAGCAGCGAGGTGAAGGTGACCAGCAGCGTGGGCAGAAAAATGTCCGCCGCGTTGAAGCCCGCGCCCAGGCCCTGCTTGAGCGCGACGCTCTGGCGGATGGCGATCACCGAAGTGGGGATCAGCGTGAGGCCCGCCGTGTTCATCACCACGAACATGATCTGCGCGTTGCTCGCCGTGCCGGGTGCTTCGGTGTTGAGCGTCTGCAGTTCGCGCATGGCTTTCAGGCCCAGCGGTGTGGCCGCGTTGTCCAGGCCCAGCAGGTTGGCCGAGATGTTCATGGTCATCGCGCCCTGCGCCGGGTGGCCTTGCGGCACGGCGGGAAAGAGGCGGCGCAGCAGCGGCCCGGCGAGGCGGGCGAGCAGCTCGATCATGCCGGCGCGCTCGCCCACGCGCATGAGCCCCAGCCACAGCGCCATCACACCGGCCAGGCCGAGCGAGATCTCGAAACCCGAGCGCGCGCCATCGAACATGGCCGTCAACAGCGCTTGTAAGATGCCCTGCTCACCCAGCAGCCAACGCGCGACGGCGGTGGCGAAAGCCACGATGAAGAAACCGACCCAGACCCAGTTCAGCGCCATGGAGAGCGATGGTAGCGCCCACGGAGACCTGTCCATGCAATCGATCAACCACCCCCGCCGTTCGTTCTTCTGCGCCCTCGGTCTGGCATGGGCCCTGTCGGCCCCCTCGGTGCAGGCCCAGGCCAGGTTCGTGCAGACGCCCTACAAGAACCCCAAGGCCCTGTTCGACATCTACCTCGACCACCCGGCCAAGCTGGGCGCCGCGCTGTACTGGCTGCGCTCGTTCGTGAACCCGCTCACCGAAGCGCCCTACAGCTTCTTCAACGAGGACATGAGCGTGATCGTGCTGCTGCACGGCACCGAACTCGTGGCGCTGGCGAAGAAGAACGAGGCGAAGTACGAAGAGGTGGTGCAGCGCATGCGCTACTACACCGAACTGGGCGTGAAGTTCAAGGTCTGCGGGCTGGCGCTGCAGGACTTCGGCTACACCGCGGCCGACATGCAGCCCTTCGTGGAGGTGACGCCCTCGGCCATCACCGAGCTGGTGCACTGGCAGAACCAGGGCTACGCGCTGGTCACACCCACGGTGGTGGACAAAAAGCTGTCGGTGGAGGAGATTCGCTGAACGGCGCACCCGCCGTTCGTCGCGCGGCGCCGGCCGATGTCGAAACGGCCGCGCCTGGCACGTCGTCAGGTGGCAAGCCCCCTTCATCCACCCTTCAGGAGATCCCCATGTCGACGCAACTCAGTGCCTACCTGTCCTACAACGGCAACTGCGCCGAGGCGATGCAGTTCTATGCCAAGCTGTTCAACGCCAAGCTCGAGGCCCTCATCACCTATGGCGAGATGCCCGGCGGCGAACCGGTGCCGCCCGAGAACGCCAAGCTCATCATGCACGCTTACCTGGTGCACCCGGACTTCGCCCTCATGGCCGGCGACGCGCCGCCCGGCGTGCCCTTCGCGGGCATCCAGGGCTGCATGATGCCATCACCTTCCCCACTGTGGCCGAGGCCGAGCGCGTCTTCAAGGCCCTGGCGGACGGCGGCAAGGTGACCATGCCGCTGTCCGAAACCTTCTGGGCCGACACCTTCGGCATGGTGACCGACCGTTTCGGCACGCCCTGGGGCATCAACGGCGGGCCGAGGGAAATGGCGAAGCCGTGACCGAGGCGGCACCCGGGCTGCAGGCCACCATCAAGTGGGGTGGCCGGTTCGCTGAACCGGCCAGAGCCGGTCAGAGCTGGCCTTCGCTCAGGGTGTCGAGCTGGAAGCGGCCACTGCGGTCCCACAGCCAGGTGTCGACGCTGCGCACGCGGCCCCAGCCCGGTGGGTTGGGGAACGGCGCGGCCTGCCGCACGAGGCGGTCGATCTCCGCCATCACCTCCGGCGCGTGGCTCGGTCCGCGCAACCAGCGCACCGCGTCCACGCCGCCGCTGCGGTCGATTTCGAGCTCCATCACCCCGATGGCGTACAGCATCGGCGGCAGCTTGCCCCGGTAGATGCGGTCCGGGTAGCGGCGGTAGATGTGGTTCGCCACCGCGAGCCGGTAGCTGGCGTCGGCCAGCGGCGGACGGCTGGAGCCCGAAGGCAGGACCGAGCAGCCCGCCGCGAGCAGGCCGGCCGCGCCGGCGGCAGCGGTGGCCAGCAGCCGGCGGCGCCCAGGCAACAAGGAAGGCGGTGAGGACAGGGTGAGGTCGGTGGTGTTCGGCATGGCGAGAGCATACGGCCCTGTGCAGGCCTGGCGCACAAGCAATCGCAACAGCTGTTACCGCCTGCCGGCCGCCGGTGGCGCCACCGGCGCGGCCACGAAGCCTTCCTGCAGCAGCAGCTGTGCGCGGATCGCGTCGATGAAAGCCGTCACGCGCGCGGGGCGGTGGCGGCCTGGCAACAAAGCCACGTGGATGCCCACGGGCGCGAGCGCCCACTGCGGCAGCACACGCACCAGCCGGCCGGCGGCGATGTCTTCACGGCACATCCAGGGGGCGGCCGATCCGATGCCCACGCCGTTGAGGATGGCCCGGTAACTCGCGGGCAGGCTCGGCGTGCGAAAGGGCGTGTTCAGCGTGACCATGCGCGCGGCGCCATCGCTGCGGCGCACGAGCTGCACCGTGCCCACCACGTGCGCGGCCAGCCCGATGAAGGGCAGCCGAGGCAGGCGCGCCAGCGTCACCGGGCCGATGCGCTCCACCAGCGCAGGCGTTGCGCCACCAGCACGCGCTCCATCGTGCCCAGCGTGCGGCAGACGATGTCCTGGTCGGGCACCTCGCCCACGAAAACGCAGCACTCCGCCCCCGTGGCCGAGAGGTCGGTGTAGCGCTCGGCCAGCGCCAGTTCCACGCGCAGCCGGGGGTGCTCCGCCATCAGGCCGGTGAGCGCGTCGGTCAGGAAACTGGCGCCGTAGCCCGCCGGACCAATCACGCGCAGGGTTCCCTCGGGCCGGCTCTGGCGGCCCTGCAGCCGGTCGGACAGACCGGCCCATCGCTCGCCCAGGTCGCGCGCCTCCAGCAGCAGCGTCTGGCCCTCGTCGGTCAGCGAGAAGGTGGAGGTGGTGCGGTTCACCAGCTTGCAGCCCAGCAGGGATTCGAGCTCCACCAGGCGCCGGCTCACCGTGGGCTGCGTGGTGCCCAGTTGCCGCGCCGCCTTGCTCAGCGAGCGCGCCTCGCTGATGTGCTGGAAGGTGTCGAGCAGTTCGAGTCGGTCGTAGGTCGTCTTCATACGTGATGTGTATAGCACTTACATCGTCCATGCGTCTAGCGATCGAAGCTCTCTTTGCGTACCGTGGCGGCTTCGAACAGGAGACAAGACGTGAGCACGCATTCCACGACGGCCCCCACCGCGGACGACGCCGCCGCCATCCACGACACACTGTGGACCCCGAGCGCGGACGACATCGGCGCCAGCCGCCTGGCGCGCTACGAGCGCTGGCTCGCCGAGCAGCACGGCCTGCGCTTCGACAGCTATGCGGCGCTGTGGCAATGGTCGGTGCAGCACCTGGACACCTTCTGGCGCAGCATCTGGGACCACTTCGAGGTGCTGGCCGACGGTTCACCCGAACCCGTGCTCGCGAGCCGCGAGATGCCCGGCGCGCGCTGGTTTCCGAACACGCGGCTGAACTACACGGAGCACGTCTTCCGGCAGGCCAGCGCCCAGCGCCCCGCGCTGGTGGTGCGCACCGAAGGCGAGGAAGCGCGCGAGGTGTCCTGGGCGGCGCTGCGCCAGATGACCGCGGCCTTCGCGGCCACCCTGCGGGATCACGGCGTGCAGCCGGGCGACCGCGTGGCGTCCTACCTGCCGAACCAGGCCGAGACCGTGGCGGCCTTCCTGGCCTGCGCCAGCCTGGGTGCCATCTGGTCGAGTTGCGCGCCCGACATGGGCCCCTCGGTGGTGTTCGACCGCCTGAGCCAGATCGAACCCAAGGTGCTGCTGGCCACCGACAGCTACCGCTACAACGGCAAGGTGCACGACCGCCACGACACCGTGGACCAGTTGCTCGAGCGCCTGCCCAGCGTGCGCACCGTGGTGCACCTGCCCGGCCCGCTGGCGAATGAACGCGCCGTGGCGTGGCGCGACCGCCTGGCATGGGACGGCGCGATGCAACAGCACGCACACGCCGAGCTGCGCTTCGAGCGCCTGCCCTTCGACCACCCGCTGTGGATCGTCTATTCCTCCGGCACCACCGGCCTGCCCAAGGCCATGGTGCACGGCCACGGCGGCGTGGTGCTCACCCACCTCAAGACGCTCGCGCTGCAGCACGACCTGCGCGAAGGCGACCGCATGCTGTTCCTCGGCGGCACCGGCTGGATCGTCTGGAACCTGCAGATCGGCGGCCTGCTCACCGGCGCCACCACCGTGCTCTACGACGGCAACCCCGCCTGGCCCGACGACGAGGCGCTCTGGCGCTTCATGGACCGGCACGGCGTCACGCTGTTCGGCTGTGGCGCGGCCTTCCTCATGAACTGCATGAAGCGCGGCCTGCGCCCACGCGACTTCGCCGCCCTGCCGGCGCTGCGCGCGATCAACTCGACCGGCTCGCCGCTGTCCATCGACGCCTACCACTGGGTCTACGGCGCGGTGAAAAGCGACCTCTGGCTGGCCTCGATCAGCGGTGGCACCGACATCGCCTCGGGCTTCGTGGCCTGCGCGCCGGGCCTGCCCGTGGTGGCGGGCGAGATCCAGTGCGCCGAGCTCGGCGTGGCGGCCCAGTCCTTCAACGAGGCGGGCCAGCCGGTGCAGGACGAGGTCGGCGAACTGGTGATCAC
This sequence comes from Hydrogenophaga sp. UC242_50, assembly GCF_042697355.1. Taxonomy (NCBI): domain Bacteria; kingdom Pseudomonadati; phylum Pseudomonadota; class Betaproteobacteria; order Burkholderiales; family Comamonadaceae; genus Hydrogenophaga; species Hydrogenophaga sp. UC242_50. The sequence continues at coordinate 1,972,480 of NZ_CP170553.1, read as the reverse complement.
GCAACCCATGCCCTCGATGCCGCTGTTCTTCTGGAACGACGCCGACGGCCAGCGCTACCGCGAGAGCTACTTCGACACCTTCCCCGGCGTCTGGCGCCATGGCGACTGGATCCGCTTCACGCCGCGCGGCACCGCCGTCATCTACGGCCGCTCCGACAGCACCATCAACCGCTTCGGCATCCGCATGGGCACGGCCGAGATCTACCGCGTCGTCGAGGAAATGCCGCAGGTGCGCGACAGCCTGGTGGTCGACCTCGAGTACCTGGGCCGACCGTCCTTTTTGCCGCTGTTCGTGGTGTTGCAGCGGGGCGTTGTGCTGGACGACGCGCTCAAGGCCGCCATCGCCGGGCAGATCCGCACCAAGGCCTCGGCGCGCCATGTGCCGAACGAGATCTACCTGGTGGACGAGATTCCGCGCACCCTCACCGGCAAGAAGATGGAAGTGCCGGTGCGCAAGCTGCTGCTGGGCACCCCGCTGGAGAAGGTGGCGCAGCCCCGACGCCATGGTCAACCCACGCAGCCTGGACTTCTTCGTGCGGCTCGCCCTCGAACTCAACACGCCGGGCACCGCGCCCGCCTGAGTGCCTTCGCTTTTTCCACTACCCACACAGGAGACAACCAGCATGATGCAACGCCGCCAACTCACCCGCCTGGCCCTCGCCCTGGGCGCCACTTTGAGCCTCGGCGCCGCGCCCGCGCTCGCCCAGCCGGCCTACCCGAGCAAGCCGCTCACCATCGTCGTGCCCTTCGTGCCCGGCGGCCCGGTGGACGTGATGGCGCGCACGCTCGGCGATGCCCTGGGCAAGTCGCTGAACGTGCCGGTGGTGATCGACAACCGCGCCGGCGCGGGCGGCAACATCGGCAGCCAGCACGTGGCCAAGGCCCCCGCCGACGGCTACACGCTGCTCATGGCCACGGGCAGCATCCTGAGCATCAACGAGGCGCTGTATCCCCGCCTCGGGTTCGAGCCCGGCAAGGACTTCGCCCCGGTCTCGCTGGTGGGCGACATGCCGCTGATCGTCACCGTCAACGCCTTGGTGCCGGTGAAGAACGTGGCCGAACTCGTGGCGCAGGCCAAGGCCAAACCCGACAGCCTGCTGCTGAGTTCGCCGGGCAACGGCACCACGCCGCACCTGGCCACCGAACTGCTCAAGCGCGAAGCCGGTGTGACCCTGGTCCACGTGCCCTACAAAGGCGGCGCCGAGTCGGCCACGGCCATCCTGTCCAACCAGGTCACTGGCGGCATCGAATCCCCGCCCGCCGTGCTGCCGCACATCCGCGCGGGCAAGATGCGCGCGCTCGCCATCGCCGGCCCGGAGCGCCTGGACAGCCTGCCCGACGTGCCGACCACCACCGAAGCGGGCCTGCCCGGCCTGCAGATCGTGAGCTGGTTCGGTCTGGTCGCACCGGCCGGCACGCCGGCCGCGGTGATCGACAAGCTCAACAAGGAAACACTCGCCGCGCTCAAGACCGACGAAGTGAGGGCCCGTTTCGAGCGCCTCTCGATCCGCCCGATGGGCAGCACGCCCGCCGCACTGGCCACGCTGGCGCAGCAGGACCGCGTGAAGTGGGGCCAGATCGTCAAGGCCTCGGGGGTGCGCCTCGACTGAGGCGCGCCGCTTTCACCTCGCCCGCAAGGTGCGGCTGAGCAGGATCACCGGCACCAGACCCACCAGCACCAGCGTGAGCGCCGGCAGCGCCGCCTCGCCCAGGCGTTCGTCGCGCGCGAGCTGGTAGGTCACCACCGCCAGGGTGTCGCTGTTGAAGGGCCGCAGCACCAGGGTGGCGGGCAGCTCCTTCATCACGTCCACGAACACCAGCAGCGCGGCCGCGGCGGTGGAGCGCTTGAGCAGCGGCCAGTGCACGCGCGCGGCCAGGCCCAGGCCGGTGGTGCCGAGCATGCGGGCCGAGTCGTCGAGGCTGGCCGGGATGCGGCGCGTAACCACTCTGCAGTGACTGCAGGGCCACGGCGGTGAAGCGCACGAGGTAGGCCCACACGATGCCAAGCGCGGTGGCGGTGACCCAATAGCCCACGCTGGCCTCGGGCCACAGGGACTGCACCCAGCCCACCGGCAGCAACAGGCCGACCACGATCACCGCGCCGGGCACGGCATAACCCAGGCTCACGAGCTGCACCACGCCGCGCGTGAGCTGGCCCGGCCGTGCGCGCAACGCGAACGCCAGCGCCAGCGCGATCGCGGTGGTCAGCGCGGCCGCCAGGCTGGCCAGCCACACGCTGCTGCGCGACCACTGCACGAAGGAGGTCCACGGCAGGTCGTCCCAGCCCCCGATGAGCGGGCGCAGCATGAACAGCACCGGCAGCACGAAGCCGAAGGCGATGGGCAGCACACAGACCAGCACGGCGCACACGGCGCGCCCGCCTTGCAGGCGCGTGGGCTGGGCCTCGGCGCTGCCGGCGCGCTGGCCGCGCAGCGTGGCGAAGCGCAGCCGGCGCTGGGCGCGGTGTTCGAGCCACAGGAGCAGGGCCACCAGCGCCAGCAGCATCGTGGCGAGCTGGGCGGCGGCCATGCGGTTGTCCATCGCGAGCCAGGCCTTGTAGACACCGGCCGTGAAGGTTTGGATGCCGAAGTAGCTGGCCACGCCGAAATCCGCCAGCGTTTCCATGAGCGCGAGCGCCACGCCCGCGGCCACGGCCGGGCGCGCCAGCGGCAGCGCCACTTCGCGGATGCGCCGCGCCAGCGGCGCGCCCAGCAGGCGCGCGGCTTCCATGAGCTGGGCCGCGCGCTCGGCCAGCGCGGTGCGCGCCAGCAGGTAGACGTAGGGGTAGAGCGAGAAGGTGAACACCCAGACCGCGCCCGGCGTGCTGCGCACCTCGGGCAGCAGGCGCCCGGACAGGCCGAAGGTCTCGCGCAGCCCCACCTGCAGGGGGCCGCTGAACTGCAGGAAGTCGGTGTAGGCATAGGCCACCACATAGGCCGGCATCGCCAGCGGCAGCAGCAGGGCCCATTCGAAGAAACGGCGGCCGGGGAAGTCGAACAGCGTGACCGCGCTGGCCGTGGCGATGCCCACCACCGCCACGCCGATCGCCACGCTCACGCACAACACCAGCGTGGTGAGCGCGTACTCCGGCAGCACGGTCTGCGCCATCTGCGAGAGCACGTCGCGCGCGGCGGCATCGAACTCGAACCAGGACGCCCCCAGCGACAGCACCGGCAGCGTGAGCAGCAGCGCAAGCAGGATCAACAGGGCGGGAGCCAACCAACGCAGCATGGGCAGGTTTCAGGTGAAAGGGCCATCGACCCGCGTCAACACAAATGAGAATTGTAGTTATCTAGAATAGACCGCCTATGTTCCTGAACGTCTCTCAACTCAGCGTGCGGTACGCGGGCCAGTCCCAAGCCGCGGTGGATGGTGTCTCGCTGGGGCTGCGCGCAGGCGACATCGGCGTGCTCATCGGCCCCTCGGGCTGCGGCAAGACCACCCTGCTGCGCGCGGTCGCCGGCCTGGAACGCGCCAGCGGCGGCGGCATCACGCTCGACGGCGAGACCGTGAGCGACAGCCAGCACCACATGCCGGCCGAGCAGCGCCGCATCGGCATGGTGTTCCAGGACTACGCCCTGTTCCCCCACCTCGACGTGGGCCGCAACATCGCCTTCGGCATCGACCGCCTGCCGCGCGCCGAGCGCGAGGCCCGCGTGGACGAGGTGCTGCGCCTGGTCGGCCTGGCCGGCATGCAGGCCCGCTTTCCGCACGAGCTCTCGGGCGGCCAACAGCAGCGCGTGGCCCTGGCCCGCGCACTGGCGCCGCGCCCGCGCCTGCTGCTGCTCGACGAACCCTTCTCCAACCTCGATGTGGACCTGCGCGAGCGCCTGGCCCATGAGGTGCGCGGCATCCTCAAGGCCGCCGGCGCCACCGCCCTCTTCGTCACGCACGACCAGCTGGAGGCGTTCGCCATCGGCGACGTGATCGGCGTGATGCATGAAGGCCACCTGCACCAGTGGGACGACGCCTACGCGCTCTACCACCGCCCGGCCACGCGCTTCGTGGCCGAGTTCATCGGCCACGGCGTGTTCGCCCCGGCGCAGATCCAGATGGTGGGTGACCAGGTCTCGGTGCAGACGCCGCTGGGCCCGCTGCACGACGTGGAGGAATGCCCCCTGCCCTCGGCCTACGAGGCCGGCCTGTGCGACGTGCTGCTGCGCGCCGACGACATCGTGCACGACGACGACGCGCCGGTGAAGGCGCAGATCCTGCGCAAGGCGTTTCGCGGCTCCGAATTCCTCTACACGCTGCGCCTGGCCAGCGGCGAGGTGCTGATGACGCACGTGCCCTCGCACCACAACCACGCGGTGGGCGAGTGGATCGGCATCCGCGCGGAGGTGGACCACGTGGTCACGTTCGAACGCGGCGGTGGCGCCAGCTCGCCGCCCGCACCGGGCTCGCGCCAGACCGCGGCCTGAGCGGCCCGGTTTTTTTTGCCCTTGAAACTTAAAAAAAACTTATCAAAGCAGTGAACTCTTGCGGTGCGGACACACTCCGTCACAGGTCCAAATCGGAATAAATCTTATTTGCAACCTGTCTGGAGTACTTTTTGATGAAACGCCTCGTCCTCACCGCCCTCGCTTTTGCCGGGCTGGCCGCCCCCCTCGCGCAGGCCCAGACCGCGCCGGCGGTGACGGTTTATTCCTCGCGCATCGAGCAGCTGATCAAGCCGCTGTTCGACCGCTACACCGCCGAGACGGGCGTGAAGATCAACCTGCTGACCGACCGCGGCGGCTCGATCGCCGAGCGCCTGGCCGCCGAAGGCGCGGGTTCGCCGGCCGACATCCTGCTCACGGTGGACATGGGCAACCTCTGGAGCGCGGCCGAGCGCGGCCTGCTGCGCAAGATCGATTCGCCCACGCTCAACAACAACGTGCCGCCCAACTTCCGCGACCCGGGCAACCAGTGGTGGGGCCTGTCGCGCCGCGAACGCACCATCTTCTTCAACCCCGAGAAGGTCAAGCCGGCGCAGCTCTCCACCTACGAAGACCTGGCCGACCCGAAGTGGAAGGGCAAGCTCTGCCTGCGCACCGGCAAGCAGACCTACACGCAATCGCTGGTGGCGCATGCTGATCGCCAAGCACGGTGAGGCCAGGACCGAGCAGATCGTGCGCGGCTGGGTGAGCAACCTCGCCACCGACGTGTTCACCAACGACGCCAGCCTGCTGCAGGCCATCGGCGCCGGCCAGTGCGAGGTGGGCATCGCCAACACCTACTACTACGGCCGCCTGGTCTCCAGCAACGCCGGCATCAAGGACAAGGTGCACCTGTTCTGGGCCAACCAGGGCGCCAACGAAGGCGGCGCCCACGTGAACCTCTCGGGCGGCGGCGTCACGCGCCACGCCAAGAACCCGGCCGGCGCGCAGAAGCTGCTGGAATGGCTGTCGTCCGAAGCGGCGCAGAACGGCTACACGCGCGGCACTTTCGAAAGCCCGGTGAACCCCAAGGTGGAGCCTGACGCGATCATCAAGGCCTGGGGCACCAGCTTCAAGCCCAGCCCGCTGAACGCGGCCGACATCGGCTCCAAGCAGGCCGACGCGATCCGCCTGCTGGACCGCGCAGGCTACCGTTGAGCGACACCCTCGCCGCGACACCGCTGGCGCCCCGCCAGCGGGTGGCGCGGCGCTGGCCGGGCTGGGCGCTGACCCTGCCCGTGGCCCTGCTCACGCTGATCCCGGTGCTCACCGTGCTCGGCGTGGCGCTCTCGCCGCAGCCCGAGGTGTGGGACCACCTGATCCAGTACGTGCTGCCCCGGGTCACGGCCAACACCGCGCTGCTCATGCTGCTGGTGTCCGTCGGCGTGTTGTGCGTCGGCGTGCCGCTGGCCTGGCTCACCGCGCTGTGCGCCTTCCCGGGCCAGCGCTTCTTCTCGTGGGCGCTCATGCTGCCGCTGGCGTTTCCGGCCTATGTGCTGGCCTTCGTGCAGATGGGCCTGTTCGAGTTCGCCGGCCCGGTGCAGAGCCAGCTGCGCGTGTGGTTCGGCAGCAGCGCCTGGTTCCCCGAAATCCGGGGCAGCCTGTGGGGCACGGTGATGGTGCTGACCATGGCCTTCTACCCCTATGTCTACCTGCTCGCGCGCAACGCCTTCATGACGCAGGGCCGCCGCGCGCTGGAGGCCGCGCGCACGCTCGGCCACAGCGCGCCGCGCGCGTTCTGGCGCGTCTCGGTGCCGATGGCGCGCCCCTGGATCGCGGGCGGCCTCGCGCTCGCCCTGATGGAAACCCTGGCCGACTTCGGCGCGGTCGCCGTCTTCAACTACGACACCTTCACCACCGCCCTGTACAAGGCCTGGTTCGACCTGCACAACCTCGACGCCGCGGCGCAGCTCGCCGCCCTGCTCGTGCTGGTGGTGCTGGTGCTCGCGGCGGCCGAGCAGCGCTCGCAACAGGGCCGCAGCTACCAGGTGGCCTCGCGCCACACCCCCCCGGTGGCGCTGCACGGCTGGCACCGCTGGGCCGCCTTCGCGGTCTGCGCGCTGGTGTTCACGACCTCGTTCGCCATCCCCATCGCGCAACTGGTGATGTGGTCGCTGAGCACCTGGCGCGAAGAGCTGGAGCCGCGCTACTGGGACTTCACGCTGAACACGGTGCGGCTCGCGCTGGGCACCGCGGCCATCGCCACGCTGCTGTCGCTCGCGCTGGCCTGGCTGCGGCGCCACCACCCCGACCGCGCCACCGGCTGGACGGTGCGGCTGGCGATCATCGGCTACGCGGTGCCGGGTGCCGTGCTCGCCGTGGGCGTCTTCATCCCCATCGCCTGGCTCGACAACCTGCTCATCGCCTGGCTGCAGCCCCTGGGCTTCGAAGGCTTCCAATTGCTCAAGGGCAGCGTTGCGCACCATGCTGCTCGCGCTCTCGGCGCGGTTCCTGGCCGTGGCCTACCACGCGATCGACAGCGCCATGCAGCGCATCACGCGCAGCCAGGAAGAGTCCGCGCGCACGCTGGGCCTGGGCACCTGGGCGATGCTGCGCCGGCTCTACCTGCCGCTGCTGCGCGGCGGCCTGCTCACGGCCTTCCTCATGGTGATGGTCGATGTCATGAAGGAAATGCCGATCACGCTGATGACGCGCAGCTTCGGCTGGGACACGCTGGCCGTGCGCATCTTCCAGCTCACGTCCGAATCGATGTGGGCCAACGCGGCAGTGCCGGCACTGGCGATCGTGGCCGTGGGCCTGCTGCCGGTGGTGCTGATCGTGCGGCAGACCGACCGCCGCGTCGGCGGCGGTTGATCCATCGATCGATCAGCCCAGCGCCGTCCGCAGCGCCGGCAGGCGCGAGACCACCAGCCAGTCGAGCAGCAGCACGCCGAGCAGCACCGCCCCGCTGAGCGGGAAGGCCAGCGCCAGCGCGCACATCACCAACGCCCCGCCCTTCCACAGCGACGGGTCGCGCGGCGCGGGTGGTGCCACCAGTCGCCAGCTGCCCTTGGGCCGGCGCTTCCACCACATCACGATGCCGCTCACGCACAGGAACACGATGGCCAGGCAGAACAGCACGTTGAGCAGGGCGTTCCACAGCCCCAGGTCGCCCTGGTGCAGCGCGATGCCCACCGCCATGGCCTTGGCCAGCAGCGGGTAGTCGGCATAGGCGGCCTCGGCCAGCACGCGGCCGGTGTAGCGGTCCACGTGCACCGTGCGATCCTGCGTCGGGCGGCCCAGGTCGCCGCTCATGGTGTCGGCCGACAGGGTGTACACGCCGGTGTCGCCTTGCGGCAGCTGGATGTGGTGCTGGCCCGTGAAGCCGAGCCGCTTCGCGAGCGCGGCCACGCTGTCCAGGTCCACCGGCTGGCCGGCGGGCACGCCCACCGCGCCGCCCGGCGAACCCGAGGCCGGCAGCGGCGTCTGCGCCAGGCCCCAGGGCACCTCGTGCGTGCCGCCGGCGTTGAGCGTGGCGTGCGTGGCGTCCGACAGCGGCACGGCGTCCCACTTGGCGGCGGGGAAACTGCCCCAGGGCTGCGCGAACTTCGCGCCCCACACGCCCGTCCAGGACAGCCCCGTGAGCAGGAACACCAGCAGCACCGTGCCGAGCCAGAAGCCCAGGCTGGCGTGCAGCGAACGCCACCACAGGCGCCCCTTCAGGCGCAGGTCGGGCAGCAGCACCTGGGCCCAGCGCGTGCCGCCGCGCGGCCACCAGAGGTAGAAGCCGGTGACGACCATCACGATCGCCAGGCCCGCCGCGATCTCGATCAGGCGGTCGCCCACGTCGCCCAGCAGCAGCGTGCCGTGGATCTTCTCGGCCCAGGCGAACCAGGTCTGGTCCTTGTCCACCAGCTGCAGCACCTGCGCGGTGTACGGGTCCACCGCCACCGCTTCGGTGGTGCCGTCGCGCGCGACGACGAACCAGCTCGCGCGGTCGGGCGCGGCCGGCGCGATGTACTCGCGCAGCGTGGCCTGCGAGCGCAGTTCGAGCACGGCCTTCGCCTGCGCGCTCACGGGCAGCGGCGCGTGGTCCATCGGGTTCACCGTCACCACCGGCCCGAGGCGGGTCTGGAAACCGGTGAAGAACACCATGACCAGCCCGGTGAGGGCCAGCATGAGCAGAAAGGGCACGACGTAGAGGCCGGCGTAGAAGTGCCAGCGCCAGGCCACGGCATGGAAACTGGAATGCGAGGACGGCTTCGTCCCCGCGTCCGCCAGCGCGGACGCGCGTTCAGCAACGGCTTTCATGGCCGCCTCAGTGCTTGTGCTTGCCGTGGTCTTCGGCCGCGGCGGCCGGTGCCGCACTGGTGCCACCGAGCGCGCGCGCCGTGGCCTTGACTTCCAGCGTGCTGCGCTGGCCGTCCTTGCCTTCGAGCACCAGCGTCACGGGCACCACGTCACCGGCCTTCACCTGGCCCTTGAGGTCCAGCAGCATCACGTGGTAACCACCAGGCTTGAGCTCGATGGCCTGGCCGGCGGGCAGCGCCAGGCCCTTGACCTCGCGCATGCGCATCACGTCCTTGTCCATGGCCATTTCGTGGATCTGGGCCACACCCGCGATGGGCGAGCGGGCTTCCACCACGCGGGTGTCGGCCTTGGCGGTGAGTTGCATGAAGGCGCCAGTGGATTTCTGTTGCGCGACGGTGGCGCGCACCCAGGCGTCTTTCACCTCGACGGGAGCGGTGGCGGGCGCTTGCGCCAGGCGCTGGCCGTCACGGCCAGCAGGGTGGAGATGAGCAGGGATTTCATCGTGGAGTCGTCCATCGAAAAGCATTGATCGGGTTCGCCCGGCCCGGGCCGCGGCGGGGCGGCGACAGGGGCTTGGGCGGAGAGGCGGTCCGCGCCTGGGCGCGGGCCGGTGGGGTGCGTCAGGCCGTGGGCGGGGCGCGCGACTGCGCGGCGGGCCAGGGTGGCGCGGGCAGGGCCGAGCGGAAGGGCTCGGGCGGGGGCTCGGCGCGGGGCGCGAGCACCAGGGTGGGCATGGACGATGCGGGCGGCAGGCCGACGGCGCCGTGCAAGTTGCACCAGGGGCAGTGGCGCGAGGCGTCGGCCATGGACTTGCCGACATCGGCCATGGCGGCGTTGTCGCCGTCGATGGCATCGGCCTGCACCCAGACCATGCCGCTGGCGCTGCAGACCTGCACCCAGCCGGGGCCGCCTTGCGCGGCGACCACCGCCTGCGCCACGGTGGGCGCGAGCGCGCCCAGCAGCATGGCGAGCATGGCCAGCCAGGCGGCGAATCGGTGGGTGGTGCGGGGGAAGCGCATGGCGGGGCAGTTTATCAGCCGGGCCCGTCAACTGCGGGACGCGTGGGCGGATGCCCCGGGGCTACGATGGTGCGCACAACCCCAACAGGAGACAGACATGCTCAAACTCTGCGGCTTTTCGGCCAGCAATTACTACAACAAGGTCAAGCTCGCGCTGCTCGAGAAGGGCGTGGCGTTCGAGGAGGAGCTGGCCTGGATCGGCGAGACGGACAAGGCCTGCAGTCCGCTGGGCAAGGTGCCGTACCTGAAGACGGACAAGGGGTCGCTGTCGGAGTCGACAGTGATTCTGGAGTACATCGAGGGCGCTTTTCCCGAGGTGCCGCTGTTTCCGCGCGATGCGTTCGAGGCGGCGAAGGTGCGGGAGTTGGTGCGGTATCTGGAGCTGCATCTGGAGCTGGTGGCGCGCAATCTGTATCCCGAGGCGTTCTTCGGCGGCAAGGTGAGCGATTCGGCGAAGGAGAAGATCGGCCAGCAGCTGGAGAAAAACGTGGCTGGGTTTTCGAAGCTGACGAAGTATTCGCCGTTCATCGCGGGTTCGCAGTTCACGTTGGCGGATTGCGCGGCGGCGGTGCACCTTCCGCTGGTGAGCAGCGCGACCAAGATCATCTACGGCCGCGATTTCCTGGCCGATACGCCGGCTCGGGAGTACCTGAAGCGGCTGGGTGAGCGGCCTGCTGTGCAGAAGGTGAATGCGGATCGCAAGGCGAACACCGAGTTGATGCTGGGGCGGTCCAAGGGCTGAGTCTTTTCTTCGCTCTGGCTGGGTGGGCGGGGCGGGTGGGTAAGGGGTGTTTGGGCTCCGGCCGCTCGCGGGTGGCTGCCCGGGTTCGCCTTCACCGCTTCGTCAACACCTTGGTTGGCACGCTCGCTCTGGGGCAACCGCGAATGGGGCCTGCGCCCAAACACCCCTTACCCACCCACCTACAAGCAAAGTCGGCGCGCGCCCCTTTGCATGCCAGCGTTTGTTCGCAGGACAGTGGCGGTGCCCGCAGGCGCAGGCCCCATTCACGGTTGCCCCAGAGCGTGCGTGCGAGGGTGGTGTTGACGAAGTGATCTGTGTGCGCCCGCGCAGACACCCGTGAGCGGCCGGAGGCCTGCGGGCACCGCCACTGGCCTGACGCGAGGTCCCCGCCGGAAACACCCCGAACGAAGAAGCTCAGGGAAACCGCCGCACCAACTCAAAGCCGACGTACAGGGACCGCCCACCCCCAGGCTCGAAGAACCGGTTGTTCCCCTCATTCACGATCACCGACCCCGCATAAGAACGGTCGCTCACGTTGTCGATGCGCACGAACTCCCGCCAGGTCCAGTCACCCCGGTTCTGCTCGAACCGCACCCCCAGGTTGAACACCGTGCTCGCGGACGTGAAATCCGTGTTGCGGTCGTTCACCGCCATGCGCCCCGTGTGCAACGCCTCCAGCGTGAACACACTGTTGGCCCACCCCGGCTCCCACGCCACCTGCAGATACGCCTGCTGCTTCGCCAAGCCCGGCAGGCGGTTGCCCGCCGCCACCGGCACATTCGGCACCGCGCACGGCGCTGCGCACACAGGTCAGGAAACCATCGCGGTAGGTCGCGTCCATCCACGTGTACGCCGGCGTCACGGTGAATTTCCCCCACTGCATCACCCCCGCCAACTCAAACCCCTGGCGGCGCGTGCGCCCCGCGTTCTGGAACGTGGACCGCCCCCCCGTGTTCGACAACACCACGATCTCGTCCTTCGTGCGCGTCTCGAACAGCGTGGCGCTCCAGCTGCCCCAAGCCTGGCGCCCCCGCAAACCCGTCTCGGCGCTCAGGCTGCGCGAGGCGTTCAACGAGGGGTTGAGCCCCGTCAGCCCCGAGGCGCGGTAGGCCACCTCGTTGAGCGTGGGCGTCTCGAAACCGCGCCCCACGCTCGCGAACGCCTGCAGCTGCGGCGTGATCTCCCGGCGGATGCCCAGCACCGGGCTGAAGCCGTCGTAGTCCGCCGCACCGCTGTCGTTCGGGTTGCCCGCCACGATGTAACGGTCGGCCGAGGTGAAGCGCACGCGCGAGTGCCGCAGCCCGGCCAGGAACGTGGTCGCCGGTGTGCGCCACTCGGCCTGCACATAAGGGTCGAAGGTGCTGGCGCGGTTGGTCTCGTCGCGCCGCAAGCGGCCCTGCACGCCCAGCGCGGCGCCGATGAAGTTCTCGTACCCCAGGCGGTCCTCGGTCTGCCGGTCCGAGGCGATGCCGGCGGCCACGGTGAGGCGGCCGCTGTCGTAGCTGCGGTCCAGGCGCCAGCGTGCGTTCCAGCCCCAGTAGTCGCGGTCCAGGTCGATCACGCCGCCCGCGCTGCCGGCCGGAATCTGCGCGCCGGTGGGAATGGCCTGGAACTGGCGCACGGCGCGCTGGCCGCCATAGCCCATGAGTTCGATGCGGTGGCCCTGCCCCAGCGCCTGTTCCCAGGCCAGCCCCACCTGCGTCTGCGAGACGCTCTTGCGCGTGTTGAACTGCGTGGCCGCCGCCGTGGTCTGGCCGGGGTCGGCGTCGAACTCGGCGCGCGTGAGGCCCAGCGGGTCCAGCGCCTGGCTGCTCTGGCGGTTGAGCACGAGCACCGTGCGCCCGCCGTCGTGCGCGCGGCTGAGCTTGAGGTTGCCCGTGCTGCGCGACGCGGCCGATTGCGGGCGCTCGCCGTCGGTGGCGAACTTGCCCGCGTCCAGGGTGTACGACCAGCCCGGCTGCTCGGCGCTGCCGGTCTGCCCGCTGAGCTGGGTGGAGAAGCGCCACAGCCCGTTGGAGCCGGCCGCCACGCCGGTGCGCCACTCGGTGGGGCGCTGGCCGTCCAGCGTGTAGAGCGCGATCACGCCACCGGCCGAGGCGCCGTACAGCGCCGAGAACGGACCGCGGATGACCTCGATGCGGTCGGCGCTGCCGATGGGGAAGTTCGCCGCCTGGCCCTGCCCGTCGGGCGCGCTGGCCGGAATGCCGTCCACGTACAGGCGCACGCCGCGCACACCGAAGGGCGCGCGCGCGCCGTAGCCGCGCATGGAGATCTGCAGGTCCTGCGCGTAGTTCTGCCGGTTGCGCACCACCAGGCCGGGCACGCGGCCCAGGCCTTCGGAGAGGTTGATCTGCAACTGGCCCGCGCGCAGTTCCTCGCCATCCACCACCTCGACCGAGCCCGGCGCCAGCCAGCGTTGCTGCCAGGCCGAGCCGCCGGTGATCACCACAGGCGCGAGCGCGCCGGCGGTGTCGCCGTCGCGCTCGCTGGTGGCGGTCTGGGCCCAGCCGGGCACCGCCAGCACCAGACCGGCGGCCGCCCCCAGGGCGCCAAAGGCGTGGCTAGTTCTTCGGCCGAATGGCATCGGCCGTGCCCTGGATGAACGCTTTGATTTTCTGGACATCGTCTTGACTGAGTTTTCCGGTGAAGTCCGGCATGCCGCGTGCCATGGCCGGACCGGCGAACACGAACTTGTCGAGATTCTCGATGAAGGCCGAATCCATGTAACCCAGGTTGGGGATGTTGCCGCCCCGGTCCACCCCCGGCACGCCGTGGCAGAACACGCAGTTGCTCACGTACAGCGCGGTGCCGGCCGGCACGTGGGCCGGGTCGTACTTCACGCCGGCCACGAGCTTGCCGAGCTGGTAGTTCACGAAGGCCGGCGGCTGCGCCTTGCCGCCCACGGCGAAGGTGTAGACCGTGCCCGGGCCCTGGCGGTCGGTGGCGCGCTGCGCCAGGCCATAGACCCCGCCCCAGCCCACCGCGATCGACACGTACTGCTTGCCATCCACCATGTAGGTCGAAGGCGCGGCGATCACGCCGGTGCCGGTGGGCGTTTCCCACAGCTTCTCGCCGCTGGTCGCGTTGTAGGCGATGAAGCGGCCGTCGGCCGTGCCCTGGAACACCAGGTTGCCGGCCGTGGTGAGCGTGCCGCCGTTCCAGGGCGAGATCTGCTCCTGCGTCCAGCGCGCCTTCTGCTGCACCGGGTCCCAGGCCACCAGGCGGCCAAAGGGTTTGCTCGAGGGCGGCTCCACGTTGGCGAAGGTGGCCAGGTTCCAGCCCATGTTGGCGTGCGGTTCACCGGGCCGGTCGGCGTTGAACTTCCAGTCCTTGTTGTCCATCAGCGTGAGCGGCACGCCCTGCACCGGCATGTAGACCAGGCCGGTGGCCGGGTTGTACGACATGGAGTGCCAGTTGCGCGCGCCGAACGCGCTGGGGATGATCTCGCGCGGCCGGTCGGCGGTGCGCGCGGCCGGGGTCTCGATCGGGCGGCCGTTCTTGTCGTAGCCGGTGGCCCAGTTCACGTCCACGAAGTTCTTGGCCGAGATGAACTTGCCGTTGGTGCGGTCGATCACGAAGAAGAAGCCGTTCTTGGGCGCGTGCAGGATCACCTTGCGCGGCTTGTTGTCGAGCTTGATGTCGGCCAGGATCATGGGCTGCGTGGACGTGAAGTCCCAGTTGTCGCCCGGGGTTTCCTGGTAGTGCCAGACGTACTTGCCGGTGTCGGGGTTGAGCGCGACGATGGACGCGAGGTAGAGGTTGTCGCCGCCGGCCGGGCTGCGCTTGCTGCGCGCCCAGGGCGAGCCGTTGCCGGTACCGATGTACATCAGGTTGAGCTCGGGGTCGAACGTCATGGTGTCCCAGGCCGTGCCGCCGCCACCGGCTTCCCACCACTTGCCGGCCGGGTCCCAGGTCTTGGCGGCCTTGGCCATGGACTCGTCCTCGAACGGCTTGCTCGGGTCGCCCGGCACGGTGAACCAGCGCCACTTCTGGTCACCGGTCTTGGCGTCGTAGGCGGTGATGTAGCCGCGCACGCCGTACTCCGCGCCGCCGTTGCCGATGATCACCTTGCCCTTGAAGACGCGCGGCGCGCCGGTGATGGTGTAGCTGAACTTGCGGTCGATGATGGTGTCCTTGGACCACACCTGTTCGCCAGTGGCCGCGTCGATCGCGATCAGCCGGCCGTCGTAGGCCGCCACGAAGACCTTGCCCTCGTGCAGCGCCACGCCGCGGTTGACCACGTCGCAGCAGCCCTTGTAGCCCGCCTCGCGCGAGACCTTGGGGTCGAAGGTCCACAGGCGCTTGCCGGTGCGCACGTCCACCGCGTGCACGATGCTCCAGGAGGCGGTGACGTACATGATGCCGTCGACCACCAGCGGCGTGGACTCCACCCCGCGCGAGGATTCGAGGTTGTAGGACCAGACCAGGCCCAGGTCCTTCACGTTGGCGGTGCTGATCTGGTTGAGCCTGGAGTGGCGCGTCTCGGCGTAATCCAGGCCGTAGCTGGGCCAGTCCGGCGTCTTGCTCGCGTTGGCCTTCATGAAGCTGGCGTTGACCTTGCCGACGGCGGCCCGGATGTGCTCCTGCGAGCCCTTGATGGGGGCCTGCGGCTGCGCGAGCGCGGCGCCGCAGAGCGTGGTGAGTGCGGTGAACAGGCAGGCGGCCGCGCGGCACCTGACCAAAGCAAGTGGTGACGGATTCATCGTGTCTCCTTGTGCTGCCTGCGGCGCGCAGGCCTGTTTGTGGGGCTGCCAGGGCCTGTCGTGCTCGGCCCAGCTTTGCCATCTTCTGCCTCTCCGGGAGCCGATTCATCTTCGGGATTTCCCTGAAGCCGATGTGTTCCGGCGTGGAACATCCGACGGGCGGCGGGCAGGGCTTACCCGCATGCCACCGCGCGCCGATGAACGGGATACTGATCGAGGAGACGCCCAGCAGGACAAGAACATGCCCCACCCCACGAACGGGCAGGCGAGCACGCCGCGCCAGCTCTTTTTCCAGACCACCGAACAGCGCACCGCGCTGGCGCGCCAGCGCTTCTTCGACGAAGGCACGCGCCCCTCCGGCCTGGTGGGCGAGGCGGTCATCCAGTCGTGGCTGCGCTGCGCCTCGGCGCACCAGCAGCCCACCGACCGCGTGAGCTTCGAGCAGGTCACGCGCAGCCGGGCCCACGCCAGCCTGAACCGCAACCGGCAGCTGCTGCAGGCCGGCAACCTCGAGCTCAACCACATGGAAGCCGCGCTGGCCGGCACCGACTGCCGCGTGCTGCTGACCGACGCGCAGGGCGTGATCATCCACGCCACCCAGCTGCCCGCGACCAACCAGCACCCGCTGCTCAAGACCGCCTCGCGCGTGGGCGTGAACCTCACCGAAGGCCAGGTCGGCACCAACGCGCCGGGCATCGTGGTGCGCACCGGCGAGGCCTGCACCGTCACCGGCGCCGAGCATTTCTTCCAGAGCCTGCAGAGCCTGCACTGCGCGGCCGCGCCGATCCGCGACATCCACGGTCAGCTCGCGGGCGTGCTGGACGTGTCGATCGAGGCCGGGCGCTTCCAGTTCGATGCCGCGTCGGTGGTGGGCATGTACGCCACCACGATCGAGAACCGCCTGCTGCAGTTGCAGTCGGTCGAGCACCTGGTGCTGCACTTCCAGGCCAGCCCCACGCTGCTGGGCACGCCGATGGAGGCCCTGGCCGGCATCGACGCTGGCGGGCGGGTGCTGTGGCTCAACGGCGCGGGCCGCCGGCTCACGGGCTGCCGCATGGAAGAGCGGCACACGGTGGACGAGGTGTTCGGCGTGCCGCTGGAGCGCCTGCTGGCCCTGCCGCGCCAGCACCAGGCGCAGACCCTGCGCCTGCCCAATGGCCTGGGCGTGTGGGTGACGGGCACGCTGACCGCGAGCAACGGCGCCGACTTCAAGCACGCGGTGGCCGTGTCACAGCCCGCGCCCGAAGTCACCGAAACGGCGCTCCCACCGGCTGCCATCGACACACCGGCCCTGCGCAGCACCGCCGGAAACCGACCACGCTCAGGCCACCTTGCTGGACCACAAGCAGCGCCTGATCGAGACCACGCTGGCCGCGTGCGGCGGCAACATCGCGAAAGCCGCGCGCGCGCTCGGCGTCTCGCGCGGCATGCTGTACCGGCGGCTGCAGAAGGCGCAGGCGCCGGACGCGGGTTAAGGCGTCGACCAGACGGCGAGTTCGTGCCCGTCCGGGTCGAGAAAGTGGAAACGGCGCCCACCGGGAAAGTCGAACACGGGCCTGGAGATCCGCCCGCCCGCGGCCTCGATGCGCTGCTGCGTCGCGGCCAGGTCGTCCGCGTACAGCACGATCAGGGCGCCGCCGGGGCGAACGGCTTCGCCGGTGGCGAAGCCCCCGGTCATGCGCCCGTCGTTGAACTCGCAGTAGCCCGGGCCGTAGTCCACGAAGGTCCAGCCGAACGCCGCGCCATAGAAGGCCTTGGCGCGCGCGATGTCGCCCACGTTGAACTCGATGTAGTCGATGCGCTGGTCGCGCCCTTCGGTGCCCATGGTGGGTCCTTTTTTCAGAGCGCGCGCAGGCGGTCGATGTCCGCGCGCAGGTCGTTGGCCCAGGCGCGGCGGTCGCGTCCCTGGTCGTGTTGCGGCTCGCCGTAGCGCACCACGGCCCGCAGGCCGTCGGCGTTGAGCGTGGCCCAGATCGAGCCGATCAGCGTGGTGTCGCCCACGAACACCGGCGCCGGGTGCGGCTCGCCGGTGTCGCGCTGCACGAAGCGCAAGGCAATGGGCAGCACGGGCGCGCGCGCCGCGATGGCGGCCTGCAGCAGGTTGGCGTGGAAGGGCAGCAGGGCCCGGCCGTCGCCCGTGGTGCCTTCGGGAAACACCGTGAGGATGTCACCCAGCTCCAGCCGCTCGGCCATGTGGTGCACCATGCGCATGGCCGCGCGCCGGTTGCCGCGTTCGAGGTAGAGCGTGCCCGCGCCGGTGATGAGCGAGCCCAGCAAGGGCCAGTGTTCGGCGTCGGCCTTGGAAACGAAGCGGCTCGGGCGCGCGGCGTTCATCACCAGGATGTCCAGCCACGACATGTGGTTGCGCGACCTGCAGCAGCGGACCGTGTTCGGGCGGCGTGCCCTCGACCACCAGCTCCACGCCCAGGATGAGCAGCATGCGGCGCGTCCACTCGCGCACCACGAGTTCGGTCTGCGACGGGGTCAGGCGGCCGAGCTCGGTGCGGATGGTCCACAGCGCACCCAGCACGTGCGCGGTGGCCCGCAGGCCACGCCAGAGCGCGCGAAAGGGTTTCACGCGGTGGCGGTCCGCTCGGTGTCGACCTGGTAGGCGAGCTGCCCACCCACCAGCGTGGCGTGCACGCGCACCGGCAGTTCGTGACCGCCGAAGGGCGTGTGCTTGCCCTGGCTGCGCAGCGCCTCGGGCCGCACGGTCCAGCCGCTGTCCGGGTTGAAGATGCAGAGGTCGGCCACGCCACCCACGGCGATGCGGCCCGCGCTGGCCTGCAGCGTGCCCAGGCTCGCGCCCAGCACCGCCTGCGGCCCGACGGTGAGCACGCCCAGCGCCTGCATCAGCCCCAGGCCTTCCTGCTGCGCCCAGGTGCAGGCCAGGCCCAGCAGCAACTCGACCGCCGTGGCGCCCGGCTCGGCCTCGGCGAACGGCAGGGTCTTGGCGTCGCTGTCCACCGGGTTGTGGTCGGACACCAGCGCGTCGATGGTGCCGTCGACCAGGCCCGCGCGCAGCGCGTCGCGGTCGCGCTGCTGGCGCACCGGGGGCTGCAGGCGCAGGCGGCTGTCGTAGTAACCGATGTCCACATCGGTAAGGTGCAAGTTGTGCACGCTGACGTCGCAGGTGACGGGCAGGCCCTCGGCCTTGGCCTGGCGCACCAGGGCCAGGCCGGCCGCGCTGCTGAGGCGGCACAGGTGCACGCGCGCGCCCGCGCCGCCGCCCTTGGCGCTGCGCATCAGCTCGAACAGCGTGTGCAATGCGATGGTTTCGGCGGCGGCAGGAATGCCCGCCAGGCCCAGGCGCGTGGCGCAGCGGGCCGCTGGCGGCCACGCCCTTGCCAAGCCAGAAATCCTGCGGACGCAACCAGACGGTGTAGCCGAAGGTGGCGGCGTACTGCAGCGCGCGTTGCAGCACCTGCACGTTGACGATGGGCACCTCGGCCTGGCCGAAGCCGATGCAGCCGGACTCGGTGAGCTCGGCCATTTCCGTGAGCACCTCGCCCTGCAGGCCGCGCGTGAGCGCACCCAGCGGGAACACGCGCGCCAGGTGCAGCTTCTCGGCGCGGAACTTGAGCATGTCCACCAGGCCGGGCTCGTCGAGCACCGGGTCGGTGTCGGGCGGGCAGACCAGCGAGGTCACCCCGCCGGCCACGGCGGCGGCCATCTCGCTCTCGAGCATGCCGGCGTGCTCCTGCCCGGGCTCGCGCAGGCGCACCGCGAGGTCCACCAGGCCGGGCGCGACCACGCAGCCGCTGGCGTCGAGCGTGCGGTTGGCGTGGAAGTCGGGCGCCACGTTGCCGATGGCGATGACGCGGCCGGCGGCGATCGCCACGTCGGCGATCTCGTCGCGGCCGCTGGCCGGGTCCATCACCCGGCCGTTCTGGATCAGGATCTTCATGTCGTTATGCCTCGTTCCCCGCGACGATGCCCATGACCGCCATGCGCACCGCGATACCGTAAGTGACCTGCGGCAGGATCACGCTCTGCGGTCCGTCCACCACGGCCGAATCGATCTCCACACCCCGGTTGATCGGGCCCGGGTGCATCACGATCGCGTCGTCCTTGGCCCAGCGCAGGCGCTCGGGCGTGAGGCCGAAGCTCTTGAAGTACTCCTGGCTCGAGGGCAGCAGGGCACCGCTCATGCGCTCGTTCTGCAGCCGCAGCGTGATCACCACGTCGCAGTCCTTGATGCCCTCCTCCAGCGTGTGGCACACGCGCACGCCCATCTGGGCGAGGTCGCTGGGCACCAGCGTGCGCGGGCCGACCACGCGCACGTCGGGGCAGCCCAGCGTGGTGAGCGCGTGGATGTCCGAACGCGCCACGCGCGAGTGCAGCACGTCGCCGACGACTGCCCACCGACAGCTTGGTGAAGTCCTTCTTGTAGTGGCGGATCGTGTACATGTCGAGCAGCCCCTGTGTGGGGTGCGCATGGCGCCCGTCGCCCGCGTTGACCACGTGCACGTGCGGCGCCACATGCTGCGAGATCAGGTAGGGCGCGCCCGACTCGCTGTGGCGCACGACGAAGATGTCGGCCGCCATGGCGCTGAGGTTGGCGATGGTGTCGAGCAGCGATTCGCCCTTGGCGGTGGAGCTGCGCGCGATGTCGAGGTTGATCACGTCGGCGGAGAGGCGCGTGGCCGCGATCTCGAAGGTGGTGCGCGTGCGCGTGCTGTTCTCGAAGAACAGGTTGAACACGCTCTTGCCGCGCAGCAGTGGCACCTTCTTCACCTCGCGGTTGCTCACGCTCGTGAAGTTGGCGGCGGTGTCCAGGATCTGCGTGAGGATGTCGCGCGACAGGCCCTCGGTGGAGAGCAGGTGAATCAGTTCACCGTTCTTGTTGAGCTGGGGGTTCTTGCGTTGCACGGTCAGGCTTCCTTGGTTTCCAGCACGAAGCTCAGGCGGCCGCTGTCGTCGCGCGCGAGCTCGAGCGAACGGCCCGCGGGCACGTCCAGGCGCGCGGCGCACAGGTTGGCCTCGATCGGCAGTTCGCGCCCGCCCCGGTCCACCAGCACCGCCAGGCGCACGCTGGCGGGGCGGCCGTAGTCGAAGAGTTCGTTGATCACGGCGCGCAGCGTGCGGCCGGTGTAGAGCACGTCGTCGATCAGCAGCACGTGCGCGCCGTTCACGTCGAACGGCAGTCGGGTTTGCGCGCTCGAAGCCAGGCCGCGCTGCGCGAAGTCGTCGCGGTGCATGCTCGACGAGATCACACCCGCGGGCCCGCTCAGGCCCAGGTCGGCCTGCAGGCGCTCGGCCAGCCAGGCGCCGCCGGAGGTGATGCCGGCCAGCACCACGGGCGCGGGCGACGAGGCCAGCAGCTGTTTCACCCCGCGCGCCAGCTCCGCGTAGAGCGCCTCGGCATCGGGCAGGTGGGAAGGTGACGACGACGACGTCAAGGCAGGCTCCTCAAAAACTGTTCCAGGATGATGCAGGCCGATGCGGCATCGGCGTCTTTGGCCCCGAGGCTGTGGGCCTCGGTGGTGCTGTAGCGCTCGTCCACCTCGAACACCGGCAGGCCATGGCGGCCGCGCAGCTGGCGCGCGAACTTGAGCGCGCGCGCGGTGTTCTCGTGCGCGGCGCCGTCGGGGTGGTAGGGCACGCCCACCACCAGGGCGTCGGGCTGCCACTCCTTCAGGCGCTGCGCGATCTGCGCGAAGCGCGCGTCGCCCTCGGCGGCGATGGTGGGCTGGGGGGTGGCGCTGCGCGTGAGGCGGTTGCCGGTTGCGCACGCCGGTGCGCTTGAGGCCGAAGTCGAACGCCAGGAACACCTGGCAATGCGCCGGGACTTCAATGGTCGTGGGCGCCGGTGCGTTCACGGTCATGCATGCCCCGCGTCGGGCGACAACATCCAGGGCTGCAGGCCCAGCAGGGCCATGGCACGCTCGTAGCGCTCGGCCACCGGCGCGTCGAAGATGAGGTTGGGGTCGGCCTCCACCGTGAGCCAGCTGTTCTCGGTGATTTCCGATTCGAGCTGGCCCTGCCCCCAGGAGGCGTAGCCCAGCGAGACGAACACCCGGCGCGGGCCGGCGCCCGAGGCCATGGCTTCGAGCACGTCCTTGGAGGTGGTCATCTCCAGGCCGCCGGGAATGGACAGGGTGGACGCGTAGACCGACTCGCCCTCGCCCGAGACCGCCTCGTGCAGCACGAAACCGCGCTCGGTCTGCACCGGGCCGCCCTGGAACACCGGCAGCTCGGCCAGGTCGTCACGCCCCATGGGCAGGTCGACCTTCTCGAACAGGCGGGGCAGCAGGATGTCGCTGGGCTTGTTGATCACCAGCCCCAGGGCGCCGCGCTCGCTGTGTTCGCACATGAACACCACGCTGCGGCCAAAAAGCTCGTCGCTGAGGCCGGGCATCGCAATCAGGAAATGATTGGTCAGGTTGATGGGGGCAAAATCAGCGGACATGGCGCGATTTTAAGCCGCCTACTCTGCTGGTCATTGCCCGGCAGGGGCAACCCCCGCCCTGGCCCATGAACAGCTACGACAAAGGTCTGATGTGGTTCCGCCGTGACCTGCGCGCCGAGGACAACGCGGCGCTGTACCACGCGCTCAAGGTCTGCCGCCAGGTGTGGTGCGTGTTCGTGTTCGACACCGAGATCCTGGACGACCTGATCGAACGCGGCCTGCGCGCCGACCGGCGCGTGGAGTTCATCCGCGAATCGCTGGTGGAGCTCGACGAACGGCTGCGCGCGCTGGGGCGGGCGCACCGCGTGGAAGGCGTGGGCCTGATCGTGCTGCACGCGCCGGCCCGGCAGGCGATTCCCGCGCTGGCGCAGAAGCTGGGCGTGCAGGCGGTGTTCGCCAACCACGACGACGAACCCGCCGCCCTGGCGCGCGACGCGCGCGTGTTCGGCGACCTCGCGCACGCCGGCATCCTGCTGCACAGCCACAAGGACCACGTGGTCTTCGAGCGGCGCGAGGTGCTCACGCAGGCGGGACAGGCCTTCGGCGTGTTCACGCCCTACAAGAACGCCTGGCTCAAGGCGCTCACGCCCTTTCACCTGAAGGCCTACCCGGTCGCCCGGTACGCGGGCACGCTGGCCGGCGTGCCGGCCGAGCACGCGGTGCCGGTCCCCAGCCTGTCGGACATCGGCTTCGAGCCCACCAACCTCGCGCAACTCGCCCTGCCCACGGGCACGAGCGGGGCGCAGGCGCTGTTCGAGGACTTCGTCGACCGCATCGACCGCTACACCGAGGCGCGCAATTTCCCCGCCGTGAAGGGGCCGAGCTACCTGAGCGCGCACCTGCGCTTTGGCACCATCTCGATCCGCCACCTCGCCTCGGTGGCCTACCAGATGCACCTGCAGGGCATCGCGGGCGCGAGCACCTGGCTGTCGGAACTGGTCTGGCGCGACTTCTACCACCAGGTGCTGGCGACTTTCCGCACGTGGTGGACAAGGCCTTCAAGCCCGAGTACGACGCCATCAAGTTCGAGCACGGCAAGCACGCCAAGGAGCAGTTCGCGGCCTGGTGCGAGGGCCGCACCGGCTACCCGCTGATCGACGCGGCCATGGCGCAGATCAACCAGACCGGCTACATGCACAACCGGCTGCGCATGGTGGTGGCCAGCTTCCTGGTGAAGGACTTGGGGCTGCACTGGCAATGGGGCGAACGTTACTTCGCCGACCACCTGATCGATTTCGACCTCGCGGCCAACAACGGCGGCTGGCAGTGGGCCAGCTCCAGCGGCTGCGATGCCCAGCCCTGGTTCCGCATCTTCAACCCGGTGACGCAGAGCGAGAAGTTCGACCCGCAGGGCAAGTTCATCCGGAAGTACCTGCCGCAGCTTGCCGGCCTGCCGGACGCGGCGATCCACGCGCCCTGGAAGGCCAACGAGATCGAGCTGGCGGCGGCCGGTCTGGTGCTGGGCGAGGGCTACCCGCAGCCGATCGTGGACCACGCGATGGCGCGCGAGCGCACGTTAGAGCGCTACGCCGTCGTCAAACAACCAGGCAAGACGCCCCGCTGAGCATCAGGCCTCGGCCGCCGCCTTCGCGTAGTGGCCGATCAGGGCCAGCAGCTCGTCTTCCGAGTAGGGCTTGCCGAGGTAGTGGTCCACCCCGAGTTCGCGCGCGTGCTCGCGGTGTTTCTCCGCGATGCGCGAGGTGATCATGATCACCGGCAGGTCGGACAGGCGCACGTCGCTGCGGATGTTGCGCACCAGGTCGAAGCCGTCCATGCGCGGCATCTCGATGTCGGACAGCACCACGGTCGGGCGCTCGGTCTGCAGCTTCTCCAGCGCCTGCAGGCCATCGGCCGCCAGCGTCACGCGGTAGCCCTCGCGCTGCAGCAGGCGCTGCGTCACGCGGCGCACGGTGATGGAGTCGTCCACCACCAGCACCAGCGGCACCGTGTTGACCTCCGCCGCGCTCTGCGCCAGCGCCTCGCCCAGGGACGTCGCCGCCTGCGGCGTCGTGCGCTGGTTCGCCACCCACTCGGCCACCTGGGCGCCGTACACCGTGGCCAGCGCCACCGGGTTGTAGATCAGCGCCACCGCGCCCGACGCCAGCACCGACATGCCCGCCAGACCCGGCAGCCGCGAGAGCTGCGCCCCCAGGTTCTTCACCACGACTTCCTGGTTGCCCAGCACTTCGTCCACGTGCATGGCCAGCGCGCTGCGCCGCGCTTCGGAAAATCACCACCGGTTGTGTGCGGCCATGCACCTCGGTCGAATGCGCCGAGGATTGCAGCAGCGCGCCAGCCCAGTAGAAGGGCACGTCCTCGCCCGCCACATTGAGGTGGCCGCTGGCGTAGGCCTTGGTGAGGTCGTCGTTGCCCAGGCGGCGCACCACCTCGACCAGGTTGGACGGCACGCCCACGGTGAGCCCGCCCGCGCGCAGCATCACCACCTGCGTCACCGCGGTCGTCAGCGGCAGCACCAGTTTGAAACTGGTGCCCTGCCCGGCCTGCGTGGCGGTCTCGATGCGGCCGCCCAGCGCCACCACGTCGTTGCGCACCACGTCCATGCCGATGCCACGACCGGCCAGTTCGGACACCTCGCGCGCCGTGCTGATGCCGGGCTCGAACACGAGCTGGGCGGCTTCCTCGTCGCTCAACTGGGTACCTGCCGGCACGATGCCTTGCGCCAGGCCCTTTTCGCGCAGCCGCGCGAGGTCGAGGCCGGCGCCGTCGTCGGTGAAGACCAGCGACACGTCGTTGAGCTCATGGCCCAGCACGATCTCGATCTGGCCTTCGGTCGGCTTGCCGGCCTGTTGGCGCCGCTCGGGGGCTTCGATGCCGTGGGCCACGCTGTTGCGCAGCAGGTGTTCGAAAGCGGCGGTCATGCGGTCGAGCACGCCGCGGTCCATTTCGATGTTGCCGCCGGTGATGTCCAGCCGCACCTGCTTGCCGGTTTCCTTGGAGGCCTGGCGCACCACGCGGTACAGGCGCTCGGAGATGCCTTCGAACTCCACCATGCGCGTGCGCAGCAGGTCGCGCTGCAGTTCGCGCGTCTGGCGCGCCTGGGCGACCAGGCTGTCTTCGGTGGCCTCCACCGCGCGCTGCAGGTTGCGCTGCACGGTCGCCACGTCGTTCACCGACTCGGCCATCATGCGGGTGAGTTCCTGCACACGGGTGAAGCGGTCGAACTCCAGCGGGTCGAACGACTGGTCGGCGTCGCGCGCCTGGGCCAGCCGCGACTGCATCTGGGTCTCGGCCTGCAGCTCGATGTCGCGCAGCTGGCCGCGCAGACGGTCCAGGTTGCCCGTGAGGTCCTTGAGCGAGCCGCGCAGGGTCACGAGTTCGGACTCCATGCGCGAGCGCGTGATCATCACCTCGCCGGTCTGGTTGACCAGGCGGTCCAGCAGCTCGGGGCGCACGCGCACGGCGGCACCCGCGCGGGCCTGCAGGATCGTGGGCGCCTGCGGCAGCGAGATGCCGCTCAGGCCCCCTTCCCCGCCGATGGCGGCGGTGGCGGCCACGGGCGGTGCGGCGGCCTCTGCCACCGGCTGGGCCGGCAAAGGTTCGGGCACCGGCGGCGCGATGTCGATGATCTGGGCGTCGGCGTTGCGCAACTGCTCGAAACGCGCGCTGATGGCGTCGAACGCGGTCTGCAGGGGTTCGAGGTCGGCGCCGCGCTGAAGGTCGGAGCCCAACCGCTCGGCGGTGGTTTCCATGCGGTGCGCCATCTCGCCCAGCCGCAAGGCGCCGGCCAGGCGCGCGCTGCCCTTGAGCGTGTGCAGGTTGCGCAGCACCTCGGCGCGCGCGCTGCTGTTGTCGGGACGCGCCACCCACTGGCGCAAGGCGCCGTCGAGCTGAGGAATGAGCTCCTGCGCCTCTTCCGCGAAGATCGGGAACAGGTCGACGTCCACGGTATCGGCCACGTCGATGTCGTCGTCGATGTCCTGCACCACCTCGTGCACGCGGCTCACGTCGGCGTGCGGCGCGGTGAAGGCGGTGGTGTGTTCGGCGCGGTCGGGCACCTCGAAACCGGTCAGCGCCAGCACCGGCGCGCCGTCGTCCTGGGGTGCCTGCACCTCGGCGGGCGCTGGCTCCTCGACGGCGGGCCCGGGCTCGGGCTGCGGGTCGTGCACCACGCGGTACAGCGCGTCCATCAGCTCGGCGTTGGGCTCCTTGAGGAAGCCGGCGGCGAACTGGTGCAACAGGCGGCGGATGTCGTCCGACGCCTCGACGAACAGCTGGGCCTGGCCGGCGCTGGCCGGGTGGCCCGAGCGCTGGTGCATGCCCACCGATTCGATCGCATGCTCCAGCGCGCGCGCGATGTCGGACAGGGACTGGAAGCCCACCGTGGCCGAACTGCCGGCCAGCGAATGCGCCAGCGCCTCGGCCTGCTCGGGCACCGGCTCGTGGCGCTCCAGGGCCCACTCGGTCAGCACGGTGTTGAGGCGGCGGGACCACTCGTCGGCCTCGTTGAGGTAGACGTTGTAGAGCTTGAGGCCGATGCGCAGCGAACCGATGACCTTGGTCTGTTCGTCGGGGATGGCCTCGGGCTCGGGTTCGGGCAGCGCGAAAGGTTCGACCGACTGCGCCACTTCCAGGGCCAGATGGTCGTCCGCGGGGGGTGCCTCGACGGGCTCGGGCAGCGGTGCCACCACCGCCTCGTCCACCATCTCGGGCACGCTCGCCGGCAGCGGTTCTTCCACGGGATCGACCACCTGGGCCAGTTCGGGGTCGGCCCATTCGGGCTCGGCCAGGACGGGCTCGGGTTCGACCGGCATTTCGGCCGGCTCGGCTTGCGCGGCGGAGGAGAACGCGGCGAGGCTGCCGAAATCGATGTCGGCCAGCAGCGGCTCGGCGTCCAGCGGCGGGGCCACCACCGGCGGCTCGGCGGCGGCGTCCACCGGCGGGAAATCCTGGGTGGGCGGTGCATCGGCAGGCGCCTCTGCGGTCGCCGCCGCGGCTGCGGCCGCCGCCACGGCATCGAGATCGAGGTCGAACGAGGGCTCGGCCAGGGCCTCCCCCACCGGGGCCGGTTTGGCCGCCTCCGGTGGCACGAACACGGTGGCTTCCACCAGAGGCGCCGGTGCGGACGTGGCCGCCTCCGGCGAGGCCAGCGGCAGGTACTGCCCCTGGTCGCGCAGCGCCTCGGCGCTGGCGCGGAAGGGCAGCGAGCGCCAGGGCACGGCACGGCGTGCCGAGATGTCGTCCACCCAGCGCCCGAACTCGGTCATGGCCTCGCCCGAGAGCGTGAGCAGGGGCGGGCTGGCGGGCCGCTGTTCGGCCAGCACCGTGTTGAGCAACTGCTCCATGGCCCAGGCCGCTTCGCCGAACTCGTCCAGGCCGACCATGCGCGAACTGCCCTTGAGCGTGTGGAACGCCCGGCGCAGCGTGGTCAGGTGCTCCAGATCGCTGGGCTGCACCTGCAGGTGCGACACGGCTTCCAGGCCGTTGGCCACGACTTCGCGGGCCTCTTCCAGGAAGATGTCGAGCAGGTCGTCTTCGTCGTTGTCCGCGTCGCTGGGCGCTTCGGGCTCGGGCGCCTGGGCCGCCGTGGAAGACGCCGACAGGCCCACCAGGGCCTGCGCACCGGCGGCGGCATCGTCACCGACCACCGCCTCGGCCGCTTCGCGCGCGGCCCGCGCCACACCCGACTGCTCGGCCAGCGAAGCCTGATCCGCCAGCGAGTCGAGCTGTTCGCTCAGATCGACCAGGCTCAGGCCACCCTGCACGCTGTCGACCACGCGCTGCACGCCATCGCTGATGGCCTGCGCCTCTTCCAGGGCGGGTTGGTGCGCAGCATCGGCCCCCACACTGCGGCCCATGAGGGGCAACAGCTCGCCCTTCTCTTCGTCGAACACGAAAAGCTTCTTGGCCAGCGCCGGCTGGTAGTTGAGCATGTCGACGAGGAAGCTCATCGCGCTCAGGTTGTTGCCCAGCTGCTGGAAGGTGCCGGCCTCGCGCGCCAGCGCCTCGTCCACCTCGGTGTCGAGGATCTGGTCCACCGCGTTGCGCATGCGGGCCACGGTGAGCACCGCCTGCTCCAGCCCCAGCACGGAGAGCACGCCGCGCATCTGCCCCAGTTGGGACACCGCCACGTGCAGACCGGCCTTCTCCTGCGGGTTGCGGAAGAACTGGTCGAGCGATTTTTCCGCCTCGCCCAGCGAGGCCTTGAGTTCGCCGACCACGCTGCCCATGGTCTGGCGGTCGCTCACGCGCCGGTACAGCTGCTCCATCCACACATCCAGCGGCTGCGCGGGCCGCCCGGCGAGCACGCCTTCCAGGCGTTCGGCGAGGGCTTGCGTGCGTTCGGTCAGCTCGGGTGCGCTGGGGTCGAAATCCTCGAAGGCCGCTTCCAGGTACAGCGTGGTGGTGGCGACTTCCATCGCCAGCTCGGGGCGCACGTTGCCGGCTTCCTGCACGGCCTGATCGGCCGCCTTCACCAGGGCCTGGGCCAGCACGGTGCTGGCCGGGTGCAGCTTGAGCAGCGAATCACCGATCAGGCTGAACTGGTCGGCCACCTGCCGGGCGCGGCTGTTGTCGCCGCCGGAGTACAGCGACCAGACTTCCTTGGCCGCGTGGATGCGCTTGCGCGCCTGGGCGAGCACCGCCGGGTCGTAGCGGCCCAGCGTGGCCTGGTGGTAGTCCACCGGCGGCAATTGGCCCAGGCCGAAGGCGTCGCGCACCGCCGCCAGGTGGGGCGTGGTGGTGGCGGAAACCGCCGTGGGCTGGGCACAGAAGAACAGCAGGTCGTGCAGTAGGGTCTCCGACACCTGGGCCTTGCCCTGGCTGAGGTTGACGAACTGCAGCAGGATGCGCGAGGTTGCGCGCTTGACGTAGACGTCGGGCGGCAGCAGGCGCTGCGCCACCGCCTCGAAATAACCGGCGGCCACGCGCCAGAACGTGCGCGAGCGCGCATCGGCGGCGCCGGCGGACAGGCCGGCACTGAGCTTGGCCAGTTGCTGCGCGGCGGCCACGCTCTGGGTCTTCACGACCAGCAGCACCAGGCGGTCGAACAGCGAGCGCACCGCCGCGCTGGATTCGAGCGCGGCGACGTCGACCGGCGCGCCGACCTCCTTGCCCCGGTGTTCGAAGGGCCACAGATCGGCCGGGTGCACGCGCTCGGCCGCGGCCAGCTCCTGCACCTCGCGGTACTGCGCGAACAGCGCCACCGGCTGGATCGGCTTGTTGTTGAGCACCGCTTCCAGGTACTCGATCAGCGCGAAGCTCGCGCGCTCGACCTTGCCCGCGGCCTCTTCGTTGCAGGTGTTCGGGCGCTGCACGAAACGCTGCACCGCGGCTTCCATCGCGCGCAGCACCTGGGCCGGCGAGGTCAGCCCCACCATCTCCAGTGCCCCCACGGCCTGGTGCAACTGCTGGCGCGCCAGCCGCAGCGAACCGGGGTCCACCGCCTCCAGGTCGTTGTTGCGCGACAGTTCGGTCTCGCGCACGAAGCGCCGGATGGCCTTGTTGGCGCCGTCGAGCGATTTGCGCAGTTCCTCGAAAACCCAGGCCAGGGGGCCGAGGTCGGCGACCGGCGCGTCCGCTGGCAGGCTGTCGGTGTCGATGGCGGAGTCGAGCATGTTCTTCCAGTGGGTTGACGCGGGCGCCGAGCGGGGTCGTCAGGCGATCTTGAATCGGGCCACGGATTGGCGCAGTTCCTCGGCCATGGCCGAGAGCTCGCGCACCTGGGCCGCCGTGGAGCGCGTGCCTTCGCCGGTCTGTTCGGTCACCGCGAAGATGTGCTGGATGTTGCCGGCCACCTCGTTGGCCGAATCCGCTTCGCGGGACGCGGCATCGGAAATCTGTTCAATCAGTTCGGCGAGGCGGCGCGACACACGGTCGATCTCCGACAGCGCGGTACCGGCGTTGTCCGACAGCTTGGCCCCTTCGACCACACCCTGCGTGGAACGCTCCATGGCGGCCACCGCGTCCTGCGTGTCGGTCTGAATCGCCTTCACCAGCGCCGAGATCTGGCGCGTGGCATCGGCGGAGCGTTCGGCCAGCCGCTGCACTTCTTCCGCCACCACCGAGAAGCCCCGGCCGGCTTCACCGGCCGACGCCGCCTGGATGGCGGCGTTGAGGGCCAGCACGTTCGTCTGTTCGGTAATGTCCGAGATCAGTTCGGTGATTTCACCGATCTCCTGCGACGACTCACCGAGCCGCTTGATGCGCTTGGAGGTTTCCTGGATCTGGTCGCGGATGGCGTTCATACCGCCAATGGCGTCCTGCACGGCCTGCAGGCCCGACTCGGCGGCTTGCAGCGACGCGCGGGCCACCGTGGCCGACTCCTGCGCCTGGCCCGACACCTGGTTGATGCGCTGCGCCATATCCAGCACCGACTGGCCGGTTTCGCGGATCTCGCGCAGCTGTTCGGTGGACGCGGCCAGCAGCTCGGTCGAGGTGCTTTCCACCGCCGACGTCGTCTGCGCCACGCGCGTGGCCGTGGCCTGCACGTTGCCCACCAGCGAGCGCAGTTCTTCCACCGTGTAGTTCACCGAGTCGGCGATGGCGCCGGTGATGTCTTCCGTGACGGTGGCTTCCTGCGTCAGATCGCCTTCGGCCACCGTCTGCAGTTCGTTCATCAGGCGAAGAATGGCCGCCTGGTTGGCGTCGTTGACGCGCTTGGCGTCCTGCTCCAGCGATTCGGCAGCAAGCCGCTGCGATTCCGCGACCGACTGGCGCTGGCGGCTGTCGAGCAGCTGCACATAGGCCAGGCCGCCCGCGCACAGCAGGGCAAACAGGGCCGAGAGGGCCAGGGCCGCCAACTGGCCGCCACCGAGGCCCGAGCGCGACGACAGGTCGCCCTGCAGCTTCTCCAGGCTCAGGCGCAAGGGCTCGCTGTCGGCAATGATGCCGGCCTGCGCTTCACGCGCCGAGACCAGGCCCTGCAGGTTGCCCAGAATCGCGCCGGCTTCGACGCGCGTGGCTTCGTACAGCTTGAGCAGGGCGTCCAGGCGCTCGCGCACCTGCGGGTCGCGCGCGGCGGCCAGGCGCAGTTCGTCGCTGCCGTTGAGCAGGCCTTCGGCGATTTCCTTGAAGGTGTTCAAGTCCTTGCCGAGCAGGAACACCGCTTCCGGGCTCACGCCCTCCATCGTCAGGAACTCGTTGGCCGACTTGCCGATGCGCTGGGTCAGCATCACCAGCTGGCCCGAGGCCGAAATCTCGGCGGCCGGCGCGTTCTGCTGCAGCTTCAGCGAGGACACGGTCTCGGCGATCTCCAGCAGGTCCGACGACTGCCGGTTGATGGTGCGCAAGGCGTTGCCCACCTGCGTCAGGATGTTCTGCTGCGCCAGCACCGCCGCCGCATTGCGCTCGGCCTGGTCCACCTTGGGCAGGATCTTGCCGAGGTCTTCCGAATATTCGGCGCCCAGCGCGTCGAGCGACATCTCGCTGTCGCCGCCCTGCAGGCCGCGCAGCGTGCGGGCCATCACGGTCGAGCTGTCGCGCACCTCGGGGAAGGCGGCAGGGCTTCCGATCAGGGCCTGCGACACGCTCTTGGCCAGGCGCTGCGACTGCATCAGGGCCTGGCCGCTGGCGGCCACCTGCTGACCCACCTTTTCGGTCTGGGTCAGGGCATACAGCGTCACGCCACCGAGAACGACCAGGCCGAGCGCCAGCAGGATGGCCAGCGTGCGCTGGTGCTGCTCGGCCGGTTTGCTGCCCAGCAGCGGCAGGGTCACCTGGCCGCTGGCGTCGGGGCTGTCCTCGTCCACCATCGGATTGCCGACGAGGCCTTCCGATGCAAGCGTCGGCGCCAGGCGGGCCGCCGCGAGTTCGGCGACCTCCTGGTCGGTGGCATTGGAAAGGTCGGGTTCGTCGCCGGCTTTTTTCTTGAAGAGACCCTGGAATCGATCAAGCATAGCCATGTAAAAACCTTCCAACTGAAAACAGAATGACGAATGGACCCCATGCGGTCCGCGGGTTCAACCTTCAGGCGGCGATCGCCAGAAACTCGGGCTCGGCCACCAGCATCTGCAGATCCAGCTCCTGCCAGGACTGACCCTGGGCATCGACCAGCGAGCGGGTGAAATACGAAGGCGCGCCCTCGGGATTGGCCCCGAGCGCGGTGAACATGGAGGGGTTGCGCAGACCGAGCAGGCGGTCGATCCAGATCACGGCATTGAAGCCGAGCGCGGTGTGCAGGCTGACCAGGCGCGACTCGGAGGTCACGCGTTCGCTGGTCGGGGAAGGCAGCGCCGAGGCCGCCGAGCCGACCAGGCGGGCCAGGTCGATCACGCCGTGCAGGCCGCCGCGCAGACTGGCGACCCCGGCGTACCAGGGCTTGGTGTAGGGCACGCGCTGCAGCGCGGACCAGGGGAAGATTTCACCGGACTGCACCAGAGGGAGCAGGTAACGCCGGTCGCCGGCTTCGACCGCCAACCAGGTGGCGGTGACGGCTTCGGTCTTGGCGGCCGTCAAACGCTGGGCCAATCGTTCCTGGAGTTCCTTGAGTGATTGACGTTTGGCCATGCTCGGTGCGGTTCAGGTCGGTGGTGCGGTCAACCCAGCGCGCGAATCTTCGACAGCAACTCTTCCGCGTCGACCGGTTTGGTCACGTAGTCGCGTGCGCCCTGGCGCATGCCCCAGACGCGGTCGGTCTCCAGATTTTTGCTCGTACACATGACGATGGGAATGCTCGAATACTGAGGGTCCCGCGTGATGGCACGCGTGAGTTGAAACCCATTCTGACCGGGCATCACCACGTCCATCAGGATCAGATCGGGCTTTTCCTCGCCAAGCCGACGGAAGGCCTCGTCCGCGTTCTCAGCGGTGCTCACGGTGTAGCCGTTTTTTCCCAGCAGATCGGACAGGACCATCAGCTCGGTTTTCGAGTCGTCCACCACGAGGATTTTCCGAATGGGCATCACACTGCTCCTGTCAGGTTGGCGCCGAACTGCTGCACGGCTTGCAGCAGCTGGTCTTTGGTAAAGGGTTTGGTGAGGTAGTCCTGCGAGCCGACCATGCGCCCACGCGCCTTGTCGAACACGCCGTCCTTGGACGACAGCATCACCACGGGGATGCCGGCGAAGCGGGCGTTGCGCTTGATGATGGCGCAGGTCTGGTAACCGTCGAGGCGCGGCATGAGGATGTCGCAGAACACCAGATCGGGCTGGTAGTCGTTGATCTTGGCCAGGGCGTCGAAGCCGTCGTCGGCCAGCAGGACTTCATGCCCGCCCTGCTTGAGGAAAATCTCGGCGCTGCGGCGGATGGTGTTGCTGTCGTCAACCACCAGGACTTTGAGGGCAGGCGTTGTGCTCACGTTTCACTAGCTCCAGAGGGTGGGACAGAACGAGGAAAGCGAGACCGGAGAAATACCCTACCGGGTTCGCCAGGAAACCATCAAGCGCGCAGACCCCGACCTCAGATCTGCACCATTTCAAAATCTTCTTTGCGGGCGCCGCACTCGGGACAGGTCCAGTTCATCGGCACTTCAGCCCAGGGAGTGCCGGCGGCCACGCCATGCTCGGGTGCACCTGCGGCTTCGTCGTAAATCCAGCCGCAGATCAGGCACATCCAAGTCTTGGTTTCGGTCATGGTTATAGGGGGCATTGTCTTAGAATGCAAGCATTGTATCGAGCGACATAAGCCGCTCCGCAAGCCAGTTGGACCGGCTGTCGATCACGTTTGGCGCCCTGCGCAACGCACCCACCCGGGTGACCGCGCCACAACCCTTCCCCCCCTCCGTACCCATGCCCGATACACCCGCAACTTCCGCGCCCGAAACGGTCGAGAAGCCCGGCGAGATTTCCCTGCCGTGCGTGCTGACCTTCAACGCCAGCGATCCCAGCGGCGCGGGCGGCCTGAGCGCGGACATCACCGCCATGTCGAGCGCGTCGACGCACGTGCTGCCCATCGTCACGGGCGCCTACATCCGCGACACCTCCGACATCCACGACCACTACGCCTTCGACGAAGAAGCGGTGGCCGACCAGGCGCGCTGCGCGCTGGAGGACATGCCGGTGCAGGCCTTCAAGGTCGGTTTCGTGGGCAGCCCGGAAAACCTGAGCGTGATCGCGGAGATCACGACCGACTACAGCGAGGTCCCGGTCATCACCTACATGCCCGACCTCTCCTGGTGGGACGAGATGGCGATCGACACCTACCTGGACGCCTGCGCCGAACTGCTGCTGCCGCAGACCACGGTGCTGGTGGGCAACCACAGCACCTTGTGCCGCTGGCTGCTGCCCGAATGGGAAGGCGATCGCCCGCCCACCGCCCGCGAGGTGGCCCGCGCGGCCGCCGTGCACGGCGTGCCCTACACCCTGGTGACCGGGTTCAACGCGGCCGACCAGTACCTGGAAAGCCACCTCGCCACGCCCGAGACGGTGCTGGCCACGGCGCGCTACGAGCGCTTCGAAGCCACCTTCACCGGTGCGGGCGACACCCTGTCGGCCGCGCTGTGCGCGCTCATCGCGGGCGGCAGCGACCTGCAGGCGGCCTGCGCCGAAGCCCTCACCTACCTCGACCAGTGCCTGGACGCGGGCTTCCAGCCCGGCATGGGCCACGCCGTGCCCGACCGCCTGTTCTGGGCCCACGACGACGAGGGCGAGGAAGAAGAAGCCCCCGCCGAAGGCACGCCCGACAGCACACTCGACGCCAACGATTTCCCGCTCGACACCACGAGACATTGACCTTCGCTCCATGACCACCGATCGCAACCAGCAACTGTTCGACCGCGCCAAGGCGCTGATCCCCGGCGGCGTGAACTCGCCCGTGCGCGCCTTCCGCGCGGTGGGCGGCACGCCCCGTTTCGTGCAACGCGCCCAGGGCGCCCACTTCTGGGACGCCAACGGCCAGCGCTACATCGACTACATCGGCTCCTGGGGTCCGATGATCCTGGGCCATCGCCCACCCGGCGGTGGTCGAGGCGGTGCAAAAGGCCGTGCTGGAGGGTTTCTCGTTCGGCGCGCCGACCGAGCGCGAGGTCGAGTTGGCCGAGGCCATCGTCGAACTGGTGCCCAGCATCGACATGGTGCGGCTGGTGAGCTCGGGCACCGAGGCCGGCATGAGCACCATCCGCCTGGCGCGCGGCGCGACCGGCCGCAAGAAGATCATCAAGTTCGAGGGCTGCTACCACGGCCATGCCGACGCCCTGCTGGTCAAGGCCGGCTCGGGCCTGCGCACCTTCGGCAACCCCACCAGCTCCGGCGTGCCGCCCGAGGTGGTGCAGCACACCCTCGTGCTCGAATACAACAACCTCGAACAACTCGAGGCCGCGTTCGCCGAGCACGGCCCTGAACTGGCCTGCCTCATCATCGAGCCGATCGCGGGCAACATGAACTTCGTGCGCGCCAGCGTGCCGTTCATGAAGCGCTGCCGCGAGCTGTGCACGCAGCACGGTGCCCTGCTCGCCTTCGACGAGGTCATGACCGGCTTCCGCGTGGCGCTGGGCGGCGCGCAAAGCGTGTACGCCCAACTCATCCCCGGCTTCGAGCCCGACATGACCGTGATGGGCAAGGTGATCGGCGGCGGCATGCCGCTGGCCGCCTTCGGCGCCAAGCGCGCGGTGATGGAACAGCTCGCCCCGCTGGGCGGCGTGTACCAGGCCGGCACGCTCTCGGGCAACCCGGTTGCCACGGCCTGCGGTCTGGCGACGCTCAAGGAAATTCGCCAGCCCGGTTTCTACGACAAACTCGCGGCCACCACGCGTTCGCTGGTTGATGGCCTCAAGGGCGCCGCCGCCGCCGAGGGCGTGGCACTGAGTGGCGACAGCGAGGGTGGCATGTTCGGCTTCTTCCTGTTCGACGAACTGCCGCAGAACTACGCCAAGGTGATGACCACCGACGGCCCGCGCTTCAACACCCTGTTCCACGGCCTGCTGGACCGCGGCGTCTACATCGCGCCGGCCCTGTACGAAGCCGGCTTCGTGAGCGCGGCGCACACGGCCCAGGACATCGAAGACACGGTGGCTGCGGCGCGCGAGGTGTTCAAGCAGCTGGCGCGCTGAGCGCGGGCTTCGGTCAGTACGCCCGAAAAAAACGGGCGTGCTCCCGGTGCATGTGCGAACGCAGCGTCAGCCAGTCCCGCAGCGCGGCCTGCGTCAGCGGCGACGGGTCCTGCGCGCACAGGTCGAAGGCGTCTCCGAGGCGCCTGAACTCGGCATCAAGATCGCGCTGCGGCGCCAGCGCATCCGGCATCGGGCCCATGGCGATGTCGGCATGGCCCCAGACCATGATCTCCGCAACAACGCGCCTTCGCTCCAGCATGAGGCGGCGGTGCATGGCCGAACGCCGGCGCGCACCGAAGCGGCGGAGCACGGGATTCGAGTCACCGGCTTGCACCATCGCCAGGATCACATCGAGCTGCTCGATCAGGTGAATCCAGGGCTCGGGCTGAAAACGCACGGTGGATGCTTCAGGCATCTTCTGCAGAGTGAGCATGCGGGTCTCCTGTTGTTGTTCTGGGTCGGCCGTCTGGATCGCGCCGGCCCAGAGAATAGAGAGCCGCCTTGAAAACAGCCATTTGATTGGCCGCATCCGAAGAATAGAAGTTAACTATTCAAGGTCGGGGACCCCGCAAGAAAAAGGGCCGCGGCAGGTTTCTGCGGCGGCCCGGAGGGCATTCAGGCGCGTGGCGCCGTTCGCTCAATGGCGGAAGTGGCGCACGCCGCTGTAGACCATGACGACACCGCGCTCGTCCGCCGCGTCGATCACTTCCTGATCGCGCATCGAACCACCCGGCTGGATCACGCAGCTCGCGCCCGCGTCCACCACCACGTCCAGGCCGTCGCGGAACGGGAAGAAGGCGTCGCTGCGCACCGCCGTGCCCTGCAGCGAGAGCTTGGCGTGGCCGGCCTTGATGCTGGCGATGCGCGCCGAGTCCAGGCGGCTCATCTGGCCCGCGCCCACGCCCATGGTCATGCCGTCCTTGCAGAACACGATGGCGTTGGACTTCACGAACTTCGCCACCTTCCAGGCGAACAGCAGGTCTTCGATCTGCTGTTCGGTCGGCTGCAGCTGGGTGACCACCTTGAGGTTGCTGCGTTGCAGCACGTGGTTGTCGGCGCTCTGGATCAGCAGGCCCGAGCCCACGCGCTTCACATCGCTGAGGTTCAGGCCCTTGTCCCACGCCGTGGCGCCGCCCGGGGGCAGCGCGATTTCGAGCACGCGCACATTGGCCTTGGCCTTGAAGACCTCCAGCGCCTCGGGCGTGTAGCCGGGCGCCATCAGCACCTCGACGAACTGCTTGCTGATTGCCTGCGCGCCCGCGCCATCGAGCACGCGGTTGAGCGCGATGATGCCGCCGAAGGCGCTGGTGGGGTCGGTCTGGAAAGCCTTGCCGTAGGCCTCCAGCGCGTCCTTGCCCACGGCCACGCCGCAGGGGTTGGCGTGCTTGACGATCACGCAGGCCGGCACCTCGAAGCTCTTGACACATTCCCAGGCCGCGTCGGCGTCGGCGATGTTGTTGTAGCTGAGTTCCTTGCCCTGCAGCTGCCTGGCCGTGACCAGCGAGCCCGGCGCGGGGTGCAGGTCGCGGTAGAAGGCGGCGCTCTGGTGCGGGTTCTCGCCGTAGCGCAGGTCCTGCAGCTTGACGAAGCGGCCGTTGCTCTGGGCCGGGTACTCGCTGCGGCGGGGCACGCTGGCGCCTTCCTCGAACTCGATGGACGAGAGGTAGTCGCTGATGGCCGCGTCGTAGTTGCTGATGCGGTTGAACGCGGCGACCGAGAGCGCGAAGCGCGTCTTGTCGCTGAGCTTGCCGCTGGCCTTGAGTTCGTCGATCACGGCCGGGTACTGGGCCGCGTCGGTCAGCACCGCCACGTCCTTCCAGTTCTTCGCGGCGCTGCGCACCATGGCGGGGCCGCCGATGTCGATGTTCTCGATCGCGTCTTCCAGCGTGCAACCGGCCTTGGCCACGGTGGACTCGAAGGGATAGAGGTTGACGATCAGCAGGTCGATGGTCTCGATGCCATGGGTCTTGAGCGCGGCCATGTGCTCGGGCAGGTCGCGGCGCGCCAGCAGGCCGCCGTGCACCTTGGGGTGCAGCGTCTTCACGCGGCCGTCGAGCATCTCGGGAAAGCCCGTCACCTCGGCCACCTCGGTCACCGGCAGGCCTTTCTCGGCCAGCAGCTTGGCGGTGCCGCCGGTGGAGATCAGGGCCACGCCGAGGCCGTGCAGGGCCTGGGCGAGTTCGACGATGCCGGTCTTGTCGGAGACGGAAATGAGTGCGCGCATGGAAGAGAGGGCTTGGGAGGTTGGGAAATCGGTGGGCTCAGTCGATGAGCTTGTGTTCGAGCAGCTTCTTGCGCAGCGTGTTGCGGTTCAGCCCCAGCCATTGCGCGGCGCGCGACTGGTTGTTCTGCGCCTGCTCCATCACCACTTCGAGCAAGGGTTTTTCCACCGCCTTGACCAGCATGTCGTGCAGGTTGGCGGGGTCGGTGCCGTTGAGGTCGCGGAAGAAGTCTTCCATGCTGGCACGCACACAGTCGTGCAATTTGTTCTGTTTCATGCGGCCAGTTTCCAGTTGTCGCTCGGGGTTGTTGTTGTGGTTTCGCCGGACGACCACTCGTCCAGGCTCTCGCTCACGCAGCGCAGCTGCGCCTCCACCGTAGTGACGGCGTTGACGCGCGAACGGAACAGGGCGGCCGCGCCGGGGGGCAGCGGCAGCGATTGCGCGTACCAGCCCAGGTGCTTGCGCGCGCTGCGCACACCGGTGGATTCGCCGTACAGGTCGTAGTGGTCGTGCAGGTGGTCGAGCAGCCAGACCCGCACGTCGGCCAGGTCGGGCGGCGGCAGGTGTTCGCCGGTGGCGAGGAAGTGGGCGATTTCACGGAAGATCCAGGGCCGGCCCTGGGCGGCGCGGCCGACCATGATGGCGTCGGCCCCGGTGCGGCGCAGCACCTCGCGCGCCTGCTCGGGGCTGTCGATGTCGCCGTTGCGCACCACCGGAATGCGCACGCGGCTCTTGATGTGGGCCACGGTGTCGTGCTCGGCCTGGCCCTTGTAGCCCTGCTCGCGCGTGCGGCCGTGCACGGTGAGCATCTGCACACCCGCGGCTTCGGCGGCCAGCGCGAGCGTGGGGGCGTTGCGCACGCTGGCGCACCAGCCGGTGCGCATCTTGAGGGTGACGGGCACGCCGTGCGGCTCGCAGGCGGCCACCACGGCCTGCACGATCTCAATGGCCAGCGCCTCGTCCTGCATCAGCGCCGAGCCGGCCCACTTGTTGCAGACCTTCTTGGCCGGGCAGCCCATGTTGATGTCGATGATCTGCGCGCCCCGGTCGATGTTGTAGCGCGCGGCGTCGGCCATCATCTGCGCGTCGGTGCCGGCGATCTGCACCGAGATCGGCGCGGCCTCGCCTTCGTGGTTGGCGCGGCGCGAGGTCTTGAGGCTGTCCTGCAGATCGGGGCGCGAGGTCACCATCTCGCTCACCGCATAGCCCGCGCCCAGGCGCTTGCACAGCTTGCGGAATGGCCGGTCCGTCACCCCCGCCATGGGCGCGACGAACAGGGCATTGGGCAGGGTGAAAGCCCCGAGTTGCATGGCGGTGGGAGAATCGGTGTCGAGCGGTGGAACTGCCGCGATCCCTGCTAACGCGGGGGGCGAAGGAACGCGATTGTATCTGCCTGTTTTTTCAGCAGGCGATATGTCGGCACCCTTTTTGCCCTCTCCCTCCGACTTCCCGATCGCCGGTCTCCCCCACCCCCGGATTTCGCCGCCCATGCCCGACTGGATCACCTACCTGATAGAGCAGCTGGCCCTGCCCGAATTCGGCCTGAGCACGGTCTTCGTGGTGTCCTTCATATCGGCCACCTTGCTGCCCCTGGGATCGGAGCCGGCGGTGTTCGGCCTGATCAAGATCAACCCGCATCTCTTCTGGCCCGCCATCCTGGTGCGCACCGCCGGCAACACGGCCGGCGGCGCCGTGAGCTGGCTCATGGGCCTGGGCACGCACAAGGTGGTGGACCGGGCGCGCGGCAACCACGTCGATCTGCGCGCGCTGCAATGGCTGGAGCGCTTCGGCCCCAAGGCCTGCCTCATGTCCTGGCTGCCGGTGGTGGGCGACCCGCTATGCGCCGTGGCAGGCTGGCTCAAATTTCCGTTCTGGCCCTGCCTGGCCTACATGGCCATCGGCAAGTTCGCCCGCTACCTCACCATGACGGCCGCGCTGTTGTGGTTCTTCCCTGGAACCCTGCATCCATGACCGTTGCCAGCAACCGCCTGCCACGCGCCCTCTGGGCCCTGATGGTGGGCAACTTCGTGATCGGCACCGGTGTGATGGTGGTGCCCGGCACGCTCAACGACATCAGCCACTCGCTGGGCGTGTCGATCCCGCAGGCCGGCCAGCTGATCACGGCCGCGGCCATCCTGATGGGCCTGGGCGCGCCGCTGTTCGCCAGCCTGGTCGCGGGCTGGGACCGGCGCCGCCTGCTCACGATCTCGCTGATCTGGTACGGCGTGCTGCTGCTGGCCTGCGCGCTGGCACCCAACTACGCCAGCCTGATGCCGCTGCGCGTGCTGGCCGTCATCGCGCCGGCCATCTTCACGCCGCAGGCGGCGGCCAGCGTGGGCCTCCTGGTCGGCCCGGCGATGCGCGGGCGCGCCATCACCTTCATCTTCCTGGGCTGGTCGCTGGCCTCGGTGCTGGGCATGCCGCTGTCGGCCTGGATCAGCAGCGAACTCAACTGGCGCTGGGCCTTCGGGCTGGTGGCGCTGACCTCGTTCCTCAGCGGCGCCTGGGTGTGGCGCGAGATGCCCGACGGCATCAAACCGGCCGCGCTGTCGCGCGAGGCCTGGGGCCGCACCCTGGGCTCGGCCCCGCTGATGACCGCCGTGGCCGTGACGCTGCTCTTCTCCTTCGGGCAGTTCACGCTGTTCTCCTACTTCGCCCCCTACTTCGCGCAGACCCTGGGCGCGGGCGGCGGACTGCTGTCGCTGATCTTCCTGTGGTTCGGCGTCTTCGGCCTGGCAGGCAATGTCGCGGTCACGCGCTCCATCGACCGCATCGGCGCGCCCCGGGCCGTGCTGATCACGCTGTGCGCCATCGTGCTGAGCCTGCTGCTCTGGCCGCTGGGCCGCTACGGCGTCTGGGCCCAGGCCTTCGTGCTCATCCCCTGGGCGCTGGGCTGCTTCTCGTGCAACTCGGCGCAGCAGGCGCGGCTGGTGCAGATCTCACCCGAGCTGGCCCCGGCCACCGTGGCGCTCAACACCTCGGCCCTGTATGGCGGGCAGGCCCTGGGCGCGGCGCTGGGCGGCGTGATGATCGCCCAGGGCCGCATGATGAACCTGCACCAGGTCGGCCTGGCCGTGATGCTGGTCGCGATGGCCGTGAGCCTGTGGGCCGCGTGGCTTCAGAAACGCTCGTGCGCGGCGAGGTAGCGCCACTGGCCTGAAGGCAGGCCGTCCAGGCCGATGCGGCCCAGGCGCTGGCGCCGCACCGAGGCCAGGCGCAGGCCGGCGCGCTCGGCCAGGTGCGCCACCTGCCCCGGCAGCGTGCCCTTGATCGCCAGCCGCAGGCGCCGCTCGCTCTGCCAGCTCGCGCGCGCCGTGGGCACGGCCCAGCCGTCGAAGAACAGCGCCTTGCCCAGCGACTGCAGCACCGCTTCGCGCCGCGCGTCGTCGTCGAGTTCGGCATCGTCCTGCACCTCCACGAGCCACTCGTGTTCCAGCGGCGAGGAGGCATCGGTGATCTTGCGCGCCACGCCCGGGTTCTGCGTGAACACCATCAGGCCGCTGGCAAGCACCTCCAGCGGCGAGACCGGCAGCAGCTTGTGGCCATGCGCCTTGAGCGGGCGCACGCCCGAGCGGTCGCCCTTGAAGCGCGCACCCGGGGCGAACCAGCGCGCGGCCAGCTCGTCGGGCAAAGGCGATTCGTCGGGCAGGGCCTGGCCCGAGGGCTTGTGCCAGACCAGCGTGACCGGCACCAGCGGTTCCAGCCGCGCCTTCGGATCGAGCTCCACGGCCTGCTCGTCGCGCACGCGCGCCATGGGCTCCTCGACCACGGTGCCGTCAACCCGCACCCAACCGCCAGCGATGTAGTGTTCGGCGTCGCGGCGCGAGCACGGCAGTTGGGCCGCGAGCCGTTTGGCCAGGCGCTGGGGTTCGGGACGGATCGGAGCGTGTTCGTTCATGCCGCCGACTCTACGCGCTGTTCGGGTGTGTCCAGGCGGGTGACCATTTCGGCATGCCACTTCCCCTTCATGCTTTGGCAGCACGTGCCACGCGGCCGATCGAGTGTTTCCCAGCGAACAGTCGAAGCGTGTCGTTCTGTCTTAAGGTGGGGGCTCTCTTTGTTTGACAAAGGATCTTCCATGTCCACTGAGTTCTATTCCTGGTTCACGATCGAGACCAACGGCAACCCCGCCCGGGAGGGCGTTTACGAGACCACGGCGCTGGGCATTCCCGGCGAGAGCCACAGCGTGCTCCAGCACGGTTTCCGGCACTGGGGCGACGGCAGTGGCTGGGGCGATCTGGGCGCCACGCCGGACGCCGCCCTGGCGATGAAGGACCACCGCCCGGTGTTCCCGTTCAACGTCCGCCACTGGCGGGGCAAGGCGCAGCCCGCGGACTGACGCCCGCTGGCTCAGCCAAGGCGGATCGAGTTCAGCTGCTGAACAGGAAGTTCATCACGTCGCCGTCCTTGACGACGTAGTCCTTGCCTTCGGCGCGCATCTTGCCCGCGTCCTTGGCGCCCTGCTCGCCCTTGTAGGCGATGTAGTCGTCGAAACCGATGGTCTGGGCGCGGATGTAGCCCTTCTCGAAATCGGTGTGGATCACGCCAGCGGCCTGCGGGCCGGTGTCGCCTACGTGGATGGTCCAGGCGCGCACCTCTTTCACGCCGGCCGTGAAGTAGGTCTGCAGGCCGAGCAGCTGGTAGGCCGCGCGGATCAGGCGGTTCAGGCCCGGCTCGTCCTGCCCGAGTTCCTTGAGGAATTCGAGCCGGTCGGCGTCGTCCATCTCGGAGAGTTCGGCCTCGATCTTGGCGCAGATGGCGACCACGGGCGCGTTCTGCTTCTGCGCGAATTCCTTGAGGCGGTCCAGCAGCGGGTTGTTTTCGAAGCCGTCTTCCGACACGTTGGCCACGAACATCGCGGGTTTGGCGGTGATCAGGAAAAACTGCTTGAGCTGCGCCTGCTCTTCCTTGCTGAAGTCGATGGTGCGCACCGGCTGGGTGTCGTTGAGCGCGGCCTGGCACTTCTCGAGGATGGCGACCTGCTTGATCGACTCCTTGTCGCCCGAGCGCGCGGTCTTGCTCACGCGGTGCAGGGCCTTTTCCACGGCGGCCAGATCGGCCAGGCAGAGCTCGGTCTGGATGACCTCGATGTCGGCGATCGGGTCGACCTTGTTGGCCACGTGGATGACGTTCGGGTCTTCGAAGCAGCGCACCACGTTGACGATGGCGTCGGTCTCGCGGATGTGCGCGAGGAACTTGTTGCCCAGGCCTTCACCGGTGCTCGCGCCCGCCACGAGGCCGGCGATGTCCACGAACTCCACGATGGCCGGCACGATGCGCTCGGGCTTGACGATCTCGGCGAGCTGCTGCAGGCGCGGATCGGGCACTTCCACCACACCGGTGTTGGGCTCGATGGTGCAGAAGGGGTAGTTCTCGGCCGCGATGCCGGCCTTGGTCAGCGCGTTGAAAAGGGTGGACTTGCCGACGTTGGGCAGGCCCACGATGCCGCATTGGAGGCTCATGGAAATTCCTTATGAATCAACCCCTGTGGCACTGTGTAGCGCCTGTCTGGCAGTGCTGCGAACCGAGGTGAGAGGTACCGGGTTCCGTGAGGACGTTGTCCTCGTCTTGCCAAGGGGAAACGGGTGTCGATTGTACTGATGGGTGAATCTCTCGCGCTGAAGCGTCCCGGACGCTCAGCCGCCCGCGCGCCGGGCCTGTTCACGGACCCAGAGCGAGAAAGCCTCCACCGCGCGGGAGCCGGCGGTCGCGCGCGGACGGCACAGGTAGTAGCCCCGCCCGGTGCTGGCGCTGCCGGGCACGGGGGTGACCAGGCGGCCGGTTGCGCAGTTCGGCCTGCACCATGCAGCGCTGGACCACCGCCACGCCCATGCCCGCGCGGGCCGCTTCGATCAGGTTCATGACCAGGTCGAAGCCCGTTCCCCGCCAGTGCGGCGGCAGTTGCCCGCCCACGGAATCGGCCCACAGGGCCCAGTTGTCGCGGTAGTTGCTGTGGTACAGCAGGGGCAGGTTCAGCAGCGCGTCCACGCCGTCGATGCCTTGCGCCAGCGCGGGCGCGCACACGGCCACGATCTCGCGGCCGATGAGGTACTGCGCCGCCACCTGGCGGGGCCAGTGCTTGCCGGCCCGCGCCTTGAGCGCCACCCACAGATCCACGTCCGCG
Organism: Hydrogenophaga sp. UC242_50; assembly: GCF_042697355.1. Classification (NCBI taxonomy): domain Bacteria; kingdom Pseudomonadati; phylum Pseudomonadota; class Betaproteobacteria; order Burkholderiales; family Comamonadaceae; genus Hydrogenophaga; species Hydrogenophaga sp. UC242_50. The sequence continues at coordinate 1,928,647 of NZ_CP170553.1, read as the reverse complement.
CGGGTGAAGTCCTCGTCGTGGTGGTACTGGCGGAACTCGATGTCGATCTCGGGGTGGCGGTGCCGGAAATCCTCCAGGCGCGGCATCAGCCAGAGGTTGCCCAGGCTGGGCACCACGGACAGCCGCAGCCGCAGGGCTTCGGGCAGGGCCCTGACCTGGCCCGCCGCGGCCTCCAGCGCGGCCACGGGCCCTTCGACCTGGCGGCGCAAGTCGGCGCCGGCCGGGGTCAGGCGCACGCCGCTGGCCGCGCGGTCCAGCAGCTGGACCCCCAGGTGTTTCTCGAGCCGGGCCACCGCGCGGCTCACCGCCGCCTGGGTCACGCACAGCTCGTCGGCCGCGCGGTGGAAATTGCCATGGCGGGCCACGCCCAGGAAGGCGTGCAGCTCCACCAGAGAAGGGCTTCGGATGCGCATGCGGCTGATTACATCATGTCATCGCACACGGCGAAAATGTCGTTTGCCTGCCTTGGTCGGATTTCCTACCCTTCGGCTCCCATCCCCGAGGAGGAGACCTCACATGACCACCCGAACCCTGCTGCGCACCGCGCTGACCCTGACCACCGCGCTCGTTCTGGGCGCTGCCGCCCAGGCCCAGACCGCCTACCCCAACCGGCCGATCAAGCTGATCGTGCCTTTCGCCCCCGGCGGCTCGACCGACCTGGCCGCGCGCCTGGTGGCCGAATACGGCGGTCGCGAGCTCGGTCAGTCCATCGTGGTGGAGAACAAGGCGGGCGCCGGTGGCTCGACGGGCATGGAATTCGTCGCCCGCGCGCCGGCCGATGGCTACACCCTGGGCATGGCCGCCGTCAGCACGCACGGCAGCAACCCGGCGGTCTATGGCAACAAGCTGCGCTACAACCCGGTGAAGGACTTCGCGCCGATCACCAACGTGGCGACCACGCCCAGCGTCTTCGCGGTGCATCCCGCCACACCGGCCAAGGACATGAAGGAGTTCATCGCCCTGGCCCAGGCCAACCCGGGCAAGTACAGCTTCGCCTCGCCGGGCATTGGCTCCCTGGGCCACGCCAACATCGAGCACTTCATGGCCCTGTCCAAGATGAACCTGCTGCACGTGCCGTACAAGGGCGCCGGGCAGGCCATGACCGACGCCATGGCGGGCCAGGTGACCGCCATCACGGACAACCTGCCGTCGGCCCTGCCGAACATCCAGTCCGGCAAGCTGCGCGCGCTGGCGGTGCTGAGCGAGAAGCGCTCGCCCTCGCTGCCGGAGGTGCCCACCTACGGCGAACTCGGTTTCCCCCAGATGGGCGGTGGCGGCTGGTTCGGCGTGGTCGCGCCGGCGGGCACGCCGCCCGAGGTGGTGGCCAGGCTCAACGCTGCCATCCACAAAGGCATGAAGCACCCCGAGTTCATCAAGCAGATGGAAGCCTCGGGCTCCACGCTGATCCCCGGCACGCCCGAGGCGTTCGCCCAGCAGATCCAGCAGGCCATGGAGCGCTACGAGCGCGTCGCGAGATCGCCAAGATCTCGCTGGACTGAGCCATGCCGATCGACGCACCGCCGTTCACGCTGCACCGCCCTGTCGCCACGCCCGTGCCCCTGGTGTGCGACTCGCCGCACAGCGGCACCGACTACCCGGCGGACTACGACCACGCCGTGCCCCGGGCGCTGCTGCGGCGCGGCGAGGACACGCATGTGGAGGCGCTGTGGGCGGCGGTGCCCTCGGTGGGCGGCAGCCTGCTGGCGGCCCACTTTCCCCGCACCTACATGGACTGCAACCGCTCGGAGGACGACCTCGACCCGGACCTGCTCGACGGCCCGTGGCCGGCGCCGCTGAACCCGAGCGAGAAAACCCGCCTGGGTTTCGGCCTGGTGTGGCGCAACATCGATGCCAGCACGCCGATCTACCACCGTCGGCTCACCGTGGCGGAGGTGCAGGCGCGCATCGCCCGCTGCTACCGCCCGTACCACGCGGCCCTGTCGCGATGCATCGACGAGACCATGGACCGCTTCGGCGCGCTCTGGCACCTGAACCTGCATTCCATGCCCGACAACGCCTACGAGCGGCTCCAGATCCGCAGCACCCGCCCACTCGCGGACTTCGTGCTGGGCGACCGCGACGGCACCACCTGCGACCCGGCGTTTGTCGACCTGGTGGAGCGCGAGCTGCGCTCGCGCGGCTATTCGGTGGCCCGCAACGACCCGTACAAGGGCGTGCAGCTGATCGCTCGCATCGGCCAGCCCGCACAAGGGCGCCACAGCCTGCAGATCGAGATCCGCCGCCCGGTGTACATGGACGAGATCACCCGGGAGCGCAACGCCAGTTTCGCCACGGTGCAGCGCGACCTGGGCGAACTGGCGGCCACGCTGGCGCGCTACGCGAGCGAGCGGGCCAGCCCGCCACGATCAGCCCAGGGCTGAGTTCAGTCGAACTTCCAGTCGGCGCTCACGGGCTGGCCGATCCGCAGCACCTGCCCGTCGCCTTCGAGCACGATGGCATTCATGCCGAAGGTGATGGCGCCGTTGAGGCGCGGGTCCTGCCGGTAGACCTGCAGCGTGTCGTTCACCTCGGGGCTGGAGATGGCGGTGGCCGGGTCGATGTTGGGAATGGGACAGCGGCCGCAGGGCTTGACCGGCTCGATCAGCGCGGACGCGCCGTCCCCGGTGCCGATGCGCATCGCGCCCACGCGGTCTTCGTCGTGCGCTTCCACGCCGGCCAGCACGACGTTGGGCCGGAAACGCAGCATCTCCACCGGCCCGTGGCCGGCCGCGCCCAGGCGGGTGTTGAGTTCGTCCAGCGACGCGGTGCTGGTCACCAGCAGGCTGAAACCGTCGGCGAACTGCGTGACGGCCTCACGGCCCCCGGTCCACTTCAGGCTGCACACGCGCCGCACCTCGGGGTCGAAGCGCGCCAGGCGCAGGGGCTGACCGAGGAAATCGCTGAACCACTGCGCGGCCAGATCGCCCATGTCGTAGGCCTGCACCTCGTCGTCCCACACGCGCACCTGGAGCGGGCCTTCGGCCGCGTCCAGCGCCAGGTGCAGCGCGAGCATGCCGGGGGCGCGCAGCACCAGCTGGCCCATCTTGAAAGCGGTCTGGATGAGCGCCATGCGGGGCAGCTCGCGCTGGGTCACGAACTCGCCGTCCGCGTCCACCACCATCCAGGCGCGGTCGTACAGCAGGCCGGTGTCGGTCAGCTCGACCTCGGTCAGCGAAATGCCGGCGCAGGACTTGACCGGATAGACCCAGAGCTGGGCGATGGTGGCCTGCACGTCGGCGGCAATGGGTTCAGCACTCATGGTGGATGGTCAGGATGGGGGTACCGGGTATCGCCCGGGGGAAGGCCCGGATTGTGCCCTGCTCCTAGAATCCCCCCATGAACTCCCCTGCCCCCCGCACCGGCTCTACCCGGCGTTTCGACGTCGCCATCCGAGGGGCCGGCGTGGTGGGCCAGACCCTGGCCCTGCTGCTGGCCCGCGACCGCCTGCGCGTGGCTCTGGTCGGCGCGCCACGCGGCCCGCAGGACACCCCCGACGTGCGCGCCTACGCGATCAACGCGGCCTCGCGCGACGTGCTGCGCTCGGTGCGCGCCTGGCCCGAGGCCGATCCGCAGGACGACCGCGTGCCCCCCATCACCCCGGTGAGCGCCATGCAGGTGTGGGGCGACGACGGCGGCGAGCTGCAGTTCTCGGCCGACGACCAGGGCGCGGACGCGCTGACCTGGATCGTGGACGTGCCCGCGCTGGAGCAGCGCCTGTCCGACGCGATCGGCTTCCAGGGCGGCATCGAGCGCGTGAGCGAAGCGCCCAACGCCGCCCTGACGGTGGTGTGCGAGGGCAAGCGCAGCCAGACGCGCGCGGAACTGGGCCTGGAATTCGACGTGCGCCCCTACCCACACAAGGCGGTGGCCGCGCGGCTGCACTGCGACCAGCCGCACGGCGGCATCGCCCGGCAGTGGTTTTCCAACGGCGAGGTGATGGCCCTGCTGCCCCTGGGCGGCGCGTTCGGGAACTCCGTGGCGCTGGTGTGGTCTGTCCCTGCACAGCAGGCCGACGCCTGGCTGCAAGCCGACCCGACCACCTTCACCCAGGCCGTGCAGGCGCGCTGCGCCCAGGCCCTGGGCCACATGCACATGGAAAGCCCCGCCCAGGCCTGGCCCCTCGAACTCTCGCGCGCCCAACGCTGGATCGCCCGCACCGCCCAGGGCGGCGTGGCGCTGGCCGGCGACGCGGCGCACGCCATGCACCCGCTGGCGGGCCAGGGCCTGAACGTGGGTCTGGCCGACGCCGCCGAGCTGGCGCGCGTGCTGCAGCAGCGCGAATACTGGCGCGAGCTGGGCGACCTCAAGCTGCTGCGCCGCTACGAACGCGCGCGCGCCGCCGAAGTGGGCGCCATGGGCTGGGTCACCGACGGTCTGTTCGGCCTGTTCGCCCACGGCGACTCGCGCGTGCAGGCGCTGCGCAACTGGGGCCTCAACGGCTTCGACCGCAGCGGCCCGCTCAAGCGCTGGATCGCCCGCCAGGCCATGGGCCAGCCGCACTTCTGAAACCCTCTTTCGAATCCCGCACGCCCTCCAAGGCTCCCACGATGAAACTCTTCAAATCCCTCCTGATCGCGGCCTTGGCTGCCCTGTCGATGGCCGCCATCGCCCAGGAAGCCACCATCCGCAAGAACCTCGCCGAGCGCCTGCCCAACCTGCCGGCCATCGACGAGGTCAGCAAGACGCCCATGCCGGGCATCTACGAGGTGCGCGTCAACCAGAGCGAGCTGTTCTACACCGACGCCGAAGGCAACTACCTGATCCAGGGTTCGATGATCGACACCAAGGCCCGCGTGGACCTGACCGAGCAGCGCATGGACAAGCTCACCGCCATCGCCTTCAAGGACCTGCCGCTGAAAGACGCCTTCACCATCGTGCGCGGCAATGGCAAGCGCAAGCTGGCGGTGTTCGAGGACCCCAACTGCGGCTACTGCAAGCGCTTCGAGCGCGACCTGATGAAGATCGACAACGTGACGGTGCACGTGTTCCTGTACCCAATCCTGAGCGCCGACTCGGGCGAGAAGTCGCGCAACATCTGGTGCGCCAAGGACAAGGGCAAGACCTTCATCGACTGGATGGTGCGCGACGTGACCCCGCCCTCGGCGACTTGCGACGCGGCTGCCGTGGCGCGCAACTTCGAGTTCGGCAAGAAGGCCCGCATCACTGGCACCCCGACCATCATCTTCGCCAACGGCACGCGCGTGCCCGGCGCCATCGGTGCCGAGCAGATCGAGAAACAGCTCGCGGAAGCCAAGCCTTGAGCACCCGCGCCAGGGCGGCCAAGGCCGCGCGCAACGCGGGCGTGCGCTACACCGTCTCGGTGCTCAGCGCGCACGCCCACCTGTTCGCCGTGACGCTGCGCATCGAGCAGCCCGCGAAGAACCAGCGCGTGGCCCTGCCGGTGTGGATACCGGGCAGCTACCTGGTGCGCGAGTTCTCGCAGAACCTGCAACGACTGCGCGCCTGGCAGAACGGGCAACCCGTCGCCCTCAGGCAGCTCGACAAACACCGCTGGCAGGCCCAGGCCGAGGCCGGCGAGCCGCTGGAGCTGCGGTATGAGGTGTATGCCTTCGACGCCTCGGTGCGCACCGCCTTCCTCGACGCCTCGCGCGGTTTCTTCAACGCCACCAGCCTGTGCCTGCGCGTGCTCGGCCAGGAGGACACGCCGCACGCGCTCGAACTCGTGGGTGGCGAGGCCACCGCCGGCTGGCAGGTCGCCACCGGCCTGACGCCGCAGACCGTGGACGCCCAGGGCTTCGGCCACTACCTCGCCGAGGGTTACGACGAGCTCGCCGACTGCCCGGTGGAAATGGGCCGCTTCTGGAGCGCCAGCTTCACCGCCGGCGGCGTGGAGCACCGCTTCGTGGTGGCCGGCGCGGGCGAGTGGATGGATGGCGAGCGCCTGATCGAAGACACCCGCAAGATCTGCGAGACGCAGATCGCCTTCTGGCACGGCCAGCAGCCCCCGCCTTTCTCGCGCTACGTGTTCATGCTGTACGCCAGCGCCGACGGCTACGGCGGCCTGGAGCACCGCAACTCCACCGCGCTGATCTGCCAGCGCGCCGATCTGCCGCGCACGCCCGCGCCGGGCGAAAAACCCGCCGCCCTCAAGGCCACGGACGGCTACACCACGCTGCTGGGCCTGATCAGCCACGAGTACTTCCACACCTGGAACGTCAAGCGCCTGCGCCCGGCCGAGTTCGCGCGCTACGACTACGACAGCGAGAACCACACCGAGCTGCTCTGGTTCTTCGAAGGCTTCACCAGCTACTACGACGATCTCATGCTGCGCCGCGCCGGGCTGATCGACGACGCGACCTACCTGCAGCTGGTGGCCAAGACCCTCAACCAGGTGCAGCAGACGCCGGGCCGCCTGGTGCAGACCGTCGCCGAGGCCAGCTTCGACGCCTGGGTGAAGTACTACCGCATGAACGAGAACACGCCCAACGCGACGGTGAGCTACTACACCAAGGGCTCGCTGGTGGCGCTGTGCCTGGACCTCACGCTGCGCGCCGAAGGCCACGGTTCGCTCGACGCGGTGATGCGCGAACTCTGGCAGCGCTGCGAAGGCGGCCCGATGCGCGAGGCCGACGTGCTGCGCGCGCTCAAGCGCCTGGGCCAACGCAGCTACGAAGGTGAGATCGCGGCCTGGGTGCACAGCACCGACGAGCTGCCCCTGCCCTCGCTGCTGCAGGACCATGGCGTGAAGGTGGCGCACGACAAGGCGCCGCTGGCGCAGCAACTCGGCCTGCGCGTGAGCGAGACCGGGGGCAGCGTGGTGCTCAAGACCGTGCTGCGCGGCGGCGCGGCTGAGGCCGCCGGCATGGCCGCGAACGACGAGTGGCTGGGCGTGGAGTTCGCGCCCGCGCAGCGCGGCGGCGAGGCCGAGGCCTGGCGCCTCCACAAGCTCGACGAACTGCCGCCCCTGCGCGCGCGGCGCGCCAAGCTGACCGCGCTGGTCTCGCGCGACAAGCGCCTGCTGCGCCTGCCGCTGGACTGGCCCACCGAGTCCTTCACCGTGCGGCTGGCGGTGGGCGATGCGCCCAAGCTCGCCAGCTGGCTGAACTAGCGCCCTCGCTGATCCAGAACGCGCTTGGCCTTGCCCTGGCTGCGTTCGACACCGCCCTCGGGCTTCAACTGCACCATCACGCTGCTGCCCACGAACACCTTGATGTCGTGCTGCAGCAGGCGCGCGGCCCCCTGGGCCTCCTCGCTGTCCGGTGACAGGCCCGAGCGCGTCTCCACCACCACGGTGAGGTCGTCCATCGGCCCCTGGCGCGTGAGCACGCACTGGTAGTGCGCGCTGAGTTCGGCGCGCTTGAGGATGAGCTCCTCGATCTGCGTGGGAAACACGTTGACGCCGCGCACGATCATCATGTCGTCGCTGCGGCCGGTGATTTTCTCCATGCGGCGCATGGGGCGCGCCGTGCCGGGCAGCAGGCGCGTGAGGTCGCGCGTGCGGTAGCGGATGATGGGCAACGCCTCCTTGGTCAGGCTGGTGAACACCAGCTCGCCCAGCTCGCCGTCGGGCACCGGCTCGCCGGTGTCGGGGTCGATGATCTCGGGGTAGAAGTGGTCTTCCCAGATCGTCGGGCCGTCCTTGGTTTCCACGCACTCGTTCGCCACGCCGGGCCCCATCACCTCGGAGAGGCCGTAGATGTCCACCGCGTCGATGCCCATGCGCTGCTCGATCGCCAGCCGCATGTCGTTGGTCCAGGGTTCGGCGCCGAAGATGCCCAGGCGCAGGCTGCTCTCGCGCGGGTCCAAGCCCTGGCGTTCGAACTCGTCGGCGATCGCCAGCATGTAGCTCGGCGTGACCATGATGATGTCGGGCCGGAAGTCCTGGATCAGCTGCACCTGCCGCTCGGTCTGGCCGCCGCCGAAAGGCACCACCGTGAGCCCCAGCTTCTCGGCGCCGTAGTGCGCGCCCAGGCCGCCGGTGAACAGGCCGTAGCCATAGCTCACGTGCACCAGATCACCCGGGCGGGCGCCACTGGCGCGGATGCTGCGCGCCATCACCGTGGCCCAGGTGTCGATGTCCTTGAGCGTGTAGCCCACCACCGTCGGCTTGCCGGTGGTGCCGCTGCTGGCGTGGATGCGCGCGCACTGCTCGCGCGGCACCGCGAACATGCCGAAGGGGTAGCTGTCGCGCAGGTCCTTCTTGGTCGTGAAAGGGAACTTCGCCAGGTCGGCCAGGCTGCGGCAGTCGTCGGGGTGCACGCCGGCCGCATCGAACTTCGCGCGGTACACCGGCGAGTTCTGGTAGGCGTGGCGCAGCGTGGCCTGCAGGCGCTTGAGTTGCAGCGAACGCAGTTCGTCGATGCCGGCTTTTTCGATCGGTTCGAGGGGAAAGGTCTTCATGGCTGCTCGTCCTCGGGAAACACGGTGCCGGCGATCACCGCGCTCTTGCCGCGGAACATCGCAACCACTTCGCCGCGCTGGTTGCTCACCCGCATGTCGTAGATGCCGTGGCGGCCCGACAGCGTCTGTTCGATGCCTTCGCAGGTGAGCACGTCGCCCGCGTGCGCGGGCCGCAGGAACTCGATGCCGCAGCCCGCGGCCACAGCGTTCTTGTTGTGGCTGTTGCAGGCAAAGGCGAAGGTGGAATCGGCCAGCGTGAAGATGAAGCCGCCATGGCAGATCTGGTGGCCGTTGAGATGCAGCGGGCGCACGGCCATGCGCATCACGGCGCGACCGGGTTCGCAGGCCAGCAGCTCCATGCCCATGGTGTCCTTGCTCGCGGTGTCCACCGCGAACATCGTCTCGCCCACCTTGCGGGCCTTGTCTTCGGGGCTCATCCTCATTCGCCCTTGAACTGCGCCGGACGCTTTTCGCGGAACGCCATCACGCCTTCGATGTAGTCGTGCGTGCGGCCCAGGGCCGACTGGGTGTCGCGCTCCACGTCCAGCTGCTGGTCCAGCGTGCGCGTGCCGGCATCGCGCAGCAGGCCGCGCGCTGCGCACCAGGGCCTTGGTGGGCATGGTCGGCCAGGCGCGCGGCCAGGGCCAGTGCCGCGCCCACGCAGTCGTCGGACACGTCCCAGACCAGGCCCCATTCCTTGGCCTGCGTGGCCGGCAGCTTGTCGCCCGTCAGGGCCAAGGCCATGGCGCGCGCCAGGCCCAGGCGCTCGACCAGGAACCAACTGCCACCCGCGTCCGGTATCAAGCCGATCTTGCTGAAGGCCTGGATGAAGCTCGCGCCGGTGGCGGCGATGGCGATGTCGCAGGCCATCGCCAGCGAGGCGCCCGCACCCGCCGCGACGCCGTTGACGGCGGCGATGGTGGGCATGCGCAGCCCCTGCAGGCGGCGCGCCGTGGGGTTGAAGGCCTGCTCGATCACCGGGCCGGGGTCGGCGCGCTTCACCAGATCGGGGCCGGGCTCGAAATCGAATTCGGCCAGGTCGGCGCCGGCGCAGAAACCGCGCCCGGCGCCAGTGAGCACCAGCGCGCGCACCGCCGGGTTGGCCTCGGCCTGGTCCAGCGCGGCCCACAGCTCGCGGTGCATCTGGCGGGTGAAACTGTTCAGGGCTTCGGGGCGGTTGAGCGTGACCAGGGCCACGGCCCCGCGCTCTTCGTACACCACGGTGGCGTTGTTGCTCATGTCGGCGGTCTCCTGCTGTTGTCGTTGGGCGTTGGATCGCAATTTACCATTAACCAACCAATCGGTCGGCTAATGTTTTCCCGGAGGGCGGGCCCGATATAGTGGTGGGCTTTCAACCCGACGCCATTGCCCGAGGAGACACCATGACCGCCGCCACCCCACCCGAATGCATCACCGTGCGCACCGAAGGCCGCGTGGGCATCGTCACGCTCAACCGGCCCAAGCAGCTCAACGCGCTCAACAACCAGCTCATGGACGAGCTGGGCGCGGCGCTCAAGGCCTTCGACGCGGACGAGGGCATCGGCTGCATGGTCATCACCGGCAGCGAAAAGGCCTTCGCGGCCGGCGCCGACATCGGCGCCATCGCCACCTACACCTTCGCCGACGTCTACAACGGCGACTACATCACGCGCAACTGGGAAACCATCCGCGGCATCCGCAAGCCGGTGATCGCGGCCGTGAGCGGCTTCGCGCTGGGCGGCGGCTGCGAACTCGCCATGATGTGCGACTTCATCATCGCGGCCGACAACGCCAAGTTCGGCCAGCCCGAGATCAAGCTGGGCATCATCCCCGGCGCGGGTGGCACGCAGCGCCTGCCGCGCGCGGTGGGCAAGGCCAAGACCATGGACATGGTGCTCACCAGCCGCATGATGGACGCCGCCGAGGCCGAGCGCGCCGGCCTTGTCAGCCGCGTCGTGCCGCTGGACAAGCTGATGGACGAGGCCCTGGGCGCCGCGCTGGTGATCTGCGGCCTCTCGCTGCCCAGCGTGATGGCGGCCAAGGAAGCGGTGAACCGCTCGTTCGAAGGCACGCTGTCGGACGGCGTGATGTTCGAGCGCCGCCTGTTCCACGCGATGTTCGCCACCGAAGACCAGAAGGAAGGCATGGACGCCTTCGTCAACAAACGCAAGCCGGCTTTCCAGCACCGCTGAGCCGTCCAAAAAAACTGTCTATAATGCGCGCTTCGCTGGCGATATAGCTCAGTTGGTTAGAGCGCAGCATTCATAATGCTGATGTCGGTGGTTCAAGTCCACCTATCGCCACCAGCATCTCAAAAAGCGGGTTCCGGCAACGGGGCCCGCTTTTTTCATTTCCGGTCCGTCTCGTCATGGCAATCAAGTCCACCATCTTCAAGGCAAACCTGCAGATCGCCGACATCGACCACGGCTACTACGCCGACCACGCGCTCACCCTGGCCCGCCATCCCAGCGAGACCGACGAGCGCATGATGGTCCGGCTGGTGGCGATGGCGCTGCACGCGCACGAGCTGCAGGACACCTGCCGGGGCGACGGCACGCTGGCTTTCGGCGCCGGCCTCTCCGACCCGGACGACCCGGACGTCTCGTTGACCGATTTCACCGGCCGCAAGCGCCTGTGGATCGAGGTCGGCCAGCCGGAAGACAAGCCGCTGGCCAAGGCCTGCAGCAAGGCCGACGCGGTGGTCGTCTACGCATTCGGCAGCGCGGCCGACGTGTGGTGGCGCGGCATCGAGGGCAAACTCACGCGGCTCGACCGCCTGCAGGCCTGGCGCCTGCCGACCGAGGTGGCGCCCGCGCTGGCCCAGCTCGCCGAGCGCAGCATGCAGCTGCAGGCCACGGTGCAGGAAGGCGCGCTCACGCTCTCCAGCGAGCGCGGCAGCGTGCACATCGAGCCGGTGCGCTGGAAGTAGCCGGCCGGCCTTCGCGCCATGCGCTGCCCCGTTTGCGAAGGCCTTGAGGGCCGGGCGTTCCAGGTCGTCGGCGAGCGCGCCTATGGCCGTTGCGGGCGCTGCGAGGCCACCTTTCTGTTCCCCGAACACCGGCCCTCGCCCGAGGCCGAACGCGCCGAGTACGAACTGCACCGCAACACCGGCGACGACGCGGGCTACCGCGCCTTCCTGGCCCAGGTGCGCAGCACCGCTGCTGCAGCGCCTGGCGCCCGGGTGCAGCGGGCTCGACTACGGCTGCGGCCCCGGCCCGGTGCTGGCCGACCTGCTGCGCGAGGCCGGCCACACGGTGGCCCTGTACGACCCGTTCTTCCACCCCGACACGGGCGCACTGGCCACCCCCCACGACTTCATCACCTGCACCGAGGTGGCCGAGCACTTCCACGACCCCGCCGCCGAGTTCCGCCGCCTGGACGCGCTGCTGCGCCCGGGTGGCTGGCTGGCGCTGATGACGCGCTTCCAGACCGACGACGCGCGCTTCGCGCAGTGGCACTACCGCCGCGACCCGACCCACGTGGTGTTCTACCGCGAGGCCACGCTGCGCTGGCTGGCGCGCCACCATGGCTGGCACTGCGAAGTGCCTGGCGCCAACGTGGTTCTGATGCAGAAGCGCCCCGCCCCCGCGTGAGACAATCGCCCCTCCTCACAGCCTCTGGACACATACCATGAACCGCTGCCGACCCGCCCTCGTGCGCACCCTCGCCGGCCTGAGCACCGCGCTCGCCGCCACCCTCCTCCTGATTCCCGCCAGCGCCGCCCACGCGCAGGCCGTGCAACGCGAGTTCCCGGCCAAGGCGCTGCGCGGCACCATGGTGGTGGTGCAACCGCCACTGGTCGGCCATGGACGACCGCGCCACGCGCTTCGCACCGGGCGCGCGCATCCTCGACAGCACCAACAAGCTGGTGATGTCCTCCACCCTGGTCAACCAGGAACTGGTGGTGAACTACACCCTCGACCAGCGCGGTCAGGTCCACCAGGTGTGGCTGCTGACCGAGGCCGAAGCGAAGGTCAAGCGCCCGGGCTACGGCACGCAGCGCAACTTCGTCTTCGAGTCGCAACAGACCCTGCCCGCCGGCGCGCCGGCCCGCACCACGAACTGAGTCCCCCGGCGCCTGCCGCGGTCACCATGGCCGCGGCCCCGCCCATGGCGCGCGCCCGCGGCGCGACGCCCTTTCCCGAACGGAATTCCCCATGAGCAAAAAAGTCTTCATCAAAACCTTCGGCTGCCAGATGAACGAGTACGACTCGGACAAGATGGCCGACGTGCTGGGCGCCGCGCAAGGCTACGAGCCCACGCAGGACGTGGAAGAGGCCGACCTGATCCTCTTCAACACCTGCTCGGTGCGCGAGAAGGCGCAGGAGAAGGTGTTCAGCGACCTCGGCCGCGTCAAGCACCTCAAGGAAAAGGGCGTGCTGATCGGCGTGGGCGGCTGCGTGGCGCAGCCAGGAAGGCGCCGAGATCATCAAGCGCGCGCCCTATGTGGACGTGGTGTTCGGCCCGCAGACCCTGCACCGCCTGCCGGAACTGCTCAACCAGCGCGCGCGCCAGGCGCTGCCGCAGGTGGACATCAGCTTCCCCGAGATCGAGAAGTTCGACCACCTGCCGCCGGCCAAGGTCGAGGGCGCCTCGGCCTTCGTGTCCATCATGGAAGGCTGCTCCAAGTACTGCAGCTACTGTGTCGTGCCCTACACGCGCGGCGAAGAGGTCAGCCGCCCGTTCGACGACGTGCTGGTGGAGGTCGCGGGCCTGGCCGACCAGGGCGTGAAGGAAGTGACCCTGCTGGGCCAGAACGTGAACGCCTACCGCGGCGCGATGGGCGAGACCAGCGAGATCGCCGACTTCGCCCTGCTGCTGGAGTACGTGGCCGAGATCCCTGGCATCGAGCGCATCCGCTACACCACCAGCCACCCCAACGAGTTCACGCCGCGCCTGATCGAGGCCTACGGCAAGATCCCGCAGCTGGTGAACCACCTGCACCTGCCGGTGCAGCACGGCAGCGACCGCATCCTGATGGCGATGAAGCGTGGCTACACCGCCATGGAATACAAGAGCACCGTCCGCAAGCTGCGCGCGATCCGGCCCGAGTTGGCCATGAGCAGCGACTTCATCGTCGGCTTCCCCGGCGAGACCGAGGACGACTTCCAGAAGATGATGAAGCTCATCACCGACGTGGGTTTCGACACCAGCTTCAGCTTCATCTTCAGCCCGCGCCCCGGCACGCCGGCGGCCAACCTCACCGACGACACGCCGCACGAGGTCAAGCTCAAGCGGCTGCAGCACCTGCAGGCGGTCATCGAGGAGAACGTGCGCCGTATCAGCGCCAGCCGCGAAGGCACGGTGCAGCGCATCCTGGTGGAGGGCCGCTCGCGCCGCCCCGGCAAGAACGGCGAACTCGAGCTGATGGGCCGCACCGAGTGCAACCGCATCGTCAACTTCGACGGCGGCCCCCGGGCCGAGCGCCTGCTCGGCCAGATGCTCGACGTGCGCATCACCGAGGCGCGCCCGCATTCGCTGCGCGGCAGTCTGGAAATCACCCCCGCAGCGCTGCGCGCGACCCCCTCGATGAGGCAACACCTGCCGCCCGGCAAAGCCGGTTCCGCGGTGTTTCTGGATTGAGCACCCCTCGGTGAAACCGCTGCGCTTCTCCTTCCAGCAGCTGCTGCTGGTCGCCTTCCTGCTCATCGGGGCGCTGCTCGGCGTGGCGGCGGTGCGCGCGCTGTTCTCGCTCGAGACCCTGATGGCGCAGAGCCGCGAGAGCGCGGCGCAGGCAATCGCGCTGTCGACCGCCGCGCAGTCGCTCTCCGAGCGCAGCCTGACCATGGAGCGCGCGGCGCGCCAGTCGCTGGTGCTGCGCGACCGGCAGCTGCGCCAGCGCTTCGACGAAGCCGCCGGCAACGCGCGCGACATCCTGCGCCGGCTCGAGGACAACGAACTGCCGCCCGACTTCGCCACCAACTGGCGCGACCGGCTGGACGCGATCACCGTGCTGCTGGACGGCCCGCCCGAAACCGCGCTGGACCGCGAGCGCGAGGTGGCGCAGGCCTTTCGCGAGATCGACGGCCACAGCGCGTCCATCGCGCAGAAGGTGCAGTCCATCATCACCGGCCGCAACGAGGCCCTGCAGGCCCGCTTCGAGACCAGCCGACAGGAACTCACGCAGCAGGTGGTGGGCTCCATCGGCATCGCGGCCATCCTGGCGCTGGGCTTCGGCATCTGGCTCGCGCGGCCGTTCAAGCGGCTGGAGAAGGCCATCCAGGGCCTGGGCGAAAACCGGCTCGACGTGCCGATCGACATTCGCGGACCGTCCGACGTGCGCCGCGTGAGCCAGCAGCTCGAATGGCTGCGCCTGCGGCTGACCGAGCTCGATGCCGACAAGGCGCGTTTCCTGCGCCACATCTCGCACGAACTCAAGACGCCGCTGGCCTCGCTGCACGAAGGCGTGGCGGTGCTGGGCGACGGCGTGGCCGGCGCGCTCAACCCCAGCCAGGCCGAGGTGGTGAACATCCTGCAGCACAACACGCAGCTGCTGCAGCACCAGATCGAGGCGCTGCTGCGCTTCAACGCGGCGGCCTTCGAAGCCCGCCAGCTCAAGCGCGAGCGCACCGACCTGCTGGCACTGCTCGAGGACCAGGTGGACACCCAGCGCCTGCAGTGGCAGGCCCAGTCGCTGAACGTGCGCGTCGAGGGCGTGCCGACCACGATGCCACTGGACCGCGAGAAGATCGCCTCGGCGGTGGGCAACCTGCTGTCCAACGCGATCCGTTTCTCGCCGCCCGGTGCGCACATCCGCCTGGTGCTGCTGGACCTGCCGGGCCGCGCCTGCATCGACATCGTGGACCAGGGCCCGGGCGTGGCCGAGGCCGACCGCGACCGCATCTTCGAACCCTTCTACCGTGGCGAACGGCAACCGAGCGGCGCCGTGCGCGGCACCGGCATCGGCCTGTCCATCGTGCACGAGTACATTCTGGCCCACGGGGGCCGCATCACCCTGCTGCCCCAGCGCCAGGGTGCCCACTTCCGCATCGAACTGCCCCATGCCCATTAGCCCATCCCACCCCACCCACGCAGGGCGCCTCACCGGCCTGGTCGCCGCGCTGGCCCTGTCGCAGGCCGCCTGCGGCACGGCGCCGACCGCGCCCGAGACCGTCGGCAACGGCACGGTGACCATCCAGATGACCAACCCCACGGTCACCGTGGCGCACCGCGCCGCCCCTGGTGACGCCGGTGACGGCCCCACCCTCGCAACCCCCCATGGTGCTCAGCGGTGACACGACCCCGGTGCCCGACGTGGTCACGGCCCTGCTGAGCTACGCCGACCGCTTGCACGCGCTCAGCCCCGCCGACCTCGCCGCCGAGATCGTGGTGCAGGGCGACCCCGGCAACGTGGCGCTGCGCCAGATGCAGCTGGCCCTGGCGCTGACCCACCTGCGCCAGCCGGCCGACACCGCGCGCGCGCTCGGTCTGTTCCAACGCGTGATCGCCCACCCCGGCCCCGAGAGCCTGCCGCTCAAGCCGCTCGCCCGGCTGCTGGCGAACCGCCTGCTGGACCAGCGCAAGCTGGAGGAAACCACGGACCGCCAGGCCCAGCAGTTGCGCGACAGCCAGCGCCGCATCGACCAGCTCAACGAACGGCTGGAAGCCATGCGCGCCATCGAGCGCAGCCTCACCACGCGCCCACCGGCCGCCGCGCCCAACGGCGCGCGCCCCACCACGCCATGAACGCCAGCCCCGAGCGGCCTTCGGCGCCGCGCGCACGGCTGCTGGTTGTCGACGACGACGCCGACATGCTGCGCCTGCTGGCCATGCGCCTGGGCGCGGCGGGCTACCAGGTGACCTCGGTCGGCTCGGCCGAGGCCGCGCTCAGCCAGCTCGACATCGAACGGCCCCAGCTGGTGCTCTCCGACGTGCGCCTGCCCGGGCGCGACGGCCTGGCGCTGTTCGACGAGATCCGCGCGCGCCACCCCTCGCTGCCGGTGATCCTGCTGACCGCGCACGGCACCATCCCCGATGCGGTGGAGGCCACGGCGCGTGGCGTCTTCACCTACCTCACCAAGCCCTACGACGCCAAGGAACTGCTCGAGAAGATCGCGCAGGCCCTGGCCCTGGGCGCGCCCGCGCACCAGAACACCCACGTGGACGAGGCCTGGCGCAGCGAGATCGTGAGCCGCTCCAACCGCATGGCCGACCTGCTGGCCGAGGCGCGCATGGTCGCGCAGTCCGACGCCAGCGTGCTGCTGCGCGGCGACTCGGGCACCGGCAAGGAAATGCTGGCGCGCGCCATCCACAAGGCCAGCGCGCGCGCCAACCGCCCCTTCATCGCGGTGAACTGCGGCGCGATCCCCGAGGCCCTGCTCGAATCCGAGCTGTTCGGCCACATGAAAGGCGCGTTCACCGACGCCGTGGCCAACCACAAGGGCCTGTTCCAGGCGGCCGACGGCGGCACGCTGCTGCTCGACGAGATCGGGGACATGCCGCCGGCCCTGCAGGTCAAGCTGCTGCGCGTGCTGCAGGAGCGCGCGGTGCGCCCGCTGGGCTCGAGCCAGTCGCTGCCGGTGGACGTGCGCATCATCTCGGCCACCCACCGCGACCTGGAAGACGCGATGGCCGCCGGCCAGTTCCGCGAGGACCTGTACTACCGGCTCAACGTGGTCACGCTCACGCTGCCCACCCTGGCCGAGCGGCGCGAGGACATCGCCCTGCTGGCCAACCACTTCCTCGCCCGGCTCGCGGCCAAATACGGCAAGCGCAGCTCGGGTTTCGCGCCCGAGGCGCTCAAGGCGCTCACCCTGGCGGCCTGGCCCGGCAACGTGCGCCAGCTCTACAACGTGGTCGAGCAGGTCTGCGCCCTGTCGACCACGCCGCTGGTCTCGCTCGCGCTGGTGCAGCGCGCGCTGCGCACGCCGTCGATCGAGGTGCTCAGCTTCGCCGACGCCAAGCAGCGCTTCGAGCGCGAGTACCTGGTGGACCTGCTCAAGATGACCGACGGCAACGTGGCCGACGCGGCCCGCCTGGCGCAGCGCAACCGCACCGAGTTCTACCGCCTGCTGCAGAAACACGCCCTGACCCCGGGGCTGTTCAAAAGCGATGCGCCGGGCGCCGCCAGCGACGCTGTCGCCGATGAGTGACAAGGCCAAGCCCTTGTTTTTGCTGGTTTTTTTCTGAACGAAGGCCCAGCCTGTCGCCATTCGGCGACAAAAACGGGGCTTGAAACGCCCGCCAGCGCGGCGAAACGCCGAAAACACATCTGGATACGGGAAAAGTCGTTGATCTGATTGGGTTTTTTCGGGTTGGCACAGGGTTTGCCCTTATACCGGCATGCCCTTCACGATTCGCCCGTTTTTCACCACCCGCCGCCTGCGCGGCTGGGGCGTGCTCGGCGCCCTGCTGGCCTCGTTCTGCGGGGCGTCGGCCCACGCACAGCGTGTGGACTGGGACCAGATCACCCAGCTCGCCAAGGCGCGTGCCCAGCAGCCCTATCAGGCAAACAGCGACAAGCTGCCCGCCGAGCTCGCCACCATCACCTACGACCAGCTGCGCGACATCCGGTTCAAGACCGACCAGTCCGTCTGGCGCGCGCAGAACCTGCCCTTCGAAGCCCAGTTTTTTCACCTCGGCCTGTACCAGACCGAGCCGGTGCGCATCCATGAACTGACGGCCGACGGCACGGTGAACCACCTGCCCTACCGGGGCGCCGATTTCGACTACGGCAAGAACACCTTCGACACCAGCCGCTGGGGCGACCTGGGCCACGCGGGCTTTCGCCTGCACTACCCGCTCAACGGCCAGGCCTACAAGGACGAGCTGATCGTGTTCCAGGGCGCGAGCTACTTCCGCGCGCTCGGCGCGGGCCAGCAGTACGGCCTGTCGGCGCGCGGCCTGGCGATCGACACCGTGGGCGGCAGCGGCGAGGAGTTCCCGCGCTTCTCCGAGTTCTGGCTGCAGCGCCCCGCCGCGGGCGCGACCGAGGTCACCGTGTTCGCGCTGCTCGAATCGCCGCGCGCCACCGGCGCCTACCGCTTCGTGATCCGCCCCGGCCAGCAGACCACCACCACGGTGACCACGCGCGTGTTCCTGCGCGCCGGCGCCGGCCCGGTGAACACCCTGGGCATCGCCCCGCTCACCAGCATGTTCCTCTCGGGCGAGAACCAGCCCATGCCCGGCGACTTCCGCCCCGAGGTGCACGACTCCGACGGCCTGATGATGGTCAGCGGCGAAGGCGAGTGGCTGTGGCGCCCGCTGCAGCGCCCCAAGGCGGTCACGGTCAGCTCCTTCACCCTGCAGAACCCGCGCGGCTTCGGCCTGATGCAGCGCGACCGTGCCTTCGCCAATTACGAAGACGTGGAAGCGCGCTACGAGCGCCGCCCGAGCGCCTGGGTCAAGCCGGTGGGCGACTGGGGCGCGGGCCGTGTGGAGCTGGTGCAGCTGCCCACGCCCGATGAGACGCACGACAACATCGTCGCCTACTGGGTGCCCGCCCAACTGCCTGCCGCCGGCCAGCCGCTGGAACTGAGCTACGAACTGGCCTGGCAGGGCGACACCCAGCAGCGCCCCCCGTCGAGCTGGGTCACCCAGACCCGCAAGGGCTATGGCTTCACCCGCCTCTCGCCGGCCGAGCAGGCGCGCCAGCCGCAGTACGTGATCGATTTCGCCGGCCCCGCGCTGGACAGCCTGCCCGCCGGTGCGCCCGTCAAGGCGGTGGTCACGGCCAACACCAATGGCCGCGTGCTCGAAACCCTGGCCTACCCCAATCCCGCCACGCGCACCTGGCGCGTGACCGTGCGCGTCGAGCGCGTGGACCCGACCCAGCCGGTCGAGCTGCGCGCCTTTCTTCAACACCACAACGACACCGTGAGCGAAACATGGACACATCTGCTGCTTCCCGAATGAGCACGGCCCACCCCAGTTCGCACCCCGGTGCGGCGCCTGAAAGCCTTCCCATGCCCCAGCATGCCCTGACCCAGCTGCGCGAAGAGCGCCACCCCAATTCCGTCACGGCGCCTCCGATCAACCGCGGCTCCATGGTGCCTCGCCCCTGGCGCGGCTTCTGGAACAGCATCGGCACCGCGCTGCTGAGCACGGCCAGCCGCGTGCTGCCCCCGCGCACGCCCGCCGTGGCGTCCGCCGAGGTCGCCGAAGCGCCCATGGCCTGGCAGAGCGCGGCCAACCGCCGCCGACTGGTGTTCGCCCTGCTCACCGTGGTGAGCACCGCGTTCGCCACCAGCCTGTTCGCCGATGCACAGCCCGAGCACCACAACGCCTGGCTGCAGTACGGCCAGCTCGCGCTGTTCGGCCTGCTCTCGGCCTGGGTCGTCACCGGCTTCGTGACGGCGCTCATGGGCTTCTGGGTCTCGCTGTTCGGTGACCGCCACACGCTGCGCGCGGCCGACGTGAAAGACCACGCCATGAACCCCGAGGCGCGCACGGCGATCATCATGCCGATCTGCAACGAGGACGTGGCCACCGTGTTCGCCGGCCTGCGCGCCACCTGCGAATCGCTCGCCGCCACCGGCCACGCCGGCCAGTTCGACGTGTTCGTGCTCTCCGACAGCTACAACCCCGAGATCGCCCAGGCCGAACGCAAGGCCTGGGAAGACCTGCGCGCCGCGCTGGCCGCCCAGCCCGAGCTGCCGTCGATCGAGGTGTACTACCGCCTGCGCACCCGCCGCACGCACCGCAAGGCCGGCAACGTGGCCGATTTCTGCCGCCGCTGGGGCAAGGACTACCGCTACATGGTGGTGCTCGACGCCGACAGCGTCATGAGCGGCAACTGCCTGGTGTCCATGGTCAAGCTGATGGAAGCCAACCCCCGCGCCGGCATCGTCCAGACCGCCACCCAGGCCATCGGCCACGCCACCCTGCATGCGCGCGCGCAGCAATTCGGCTCGCGCGTGACCGGGCGCCTGTTCACGCTGGGCATGCAGTTCTGGCAGCTGGGTGAGTCCCACTACTGGGGCCACAACGCGATCATCCGCGTCGAGCCTTTCATGAAGCATTGCGCGCTGGCGCCCATCAAGGGCACGGGCGGCATGTCCGGCGGCATCATGTCGCACGACTTCGTCGAAGCCGCGCTGATGCGCCGTGCCGGCTACCACGTGTGGCTGGTGTCCGACCTGACCGGCAGCTACGAGCAGCAGCCGCCCGACCTGCTGAGCGAACTGCAGCGCGACCGCCGCTGGTGCCAGGGCAACCTGCAGAACTCGCGCCTG
Source organism: Hydrogenophaga sp. UC242_50 (assembly GCF_042697355.1). NCBI lineage: Bacteria > Pseudomonadati > Pseudomonadota > Betaproteobacteria > Burkholderiales > Comamonadaceae > Hydrogenophaga > Hydrogenophaga sp. UC242_50. The sequence continues at coordinate 1,908,134 of NZ_CP170553.1, read as the reverse complement.
ATGGCCGAACCCGGCATCCACCGCGTGCACCGCACCATGTTCGCCATCGGCGCCATGTCCTACCTCTCGGCCCCGCTGTGGCTGGCCTTCCTGTCCATCGGCACCGCGCTGTGGGCGGCCGATTCCAGCGCCATCCCGAGCTGGCAGGCCGTGCCCGAAGAACTGCGCGCGCTGTGGATGTGGACGCTGACCATGCTCTTCATGCCGCGCGTGCTGGGCCTGCTGGCGGTGTTCATGAAGGGTGAGCAGAAGTCCTTCGGTGGCACCGTGGGCCTGCTGGGCAGCTCGGCCGTAGAAACCGTGCTGGCCCTGATGCAGGCGCCGATCCGCATGCTGGCGCACTCGCTGTTCGTGCTGGTGGCGATCACCGGCCTGAAGCTGGAATGGAAGTCGCCTCCGCGCGAAGCGGCCGGCGTGACCTGGCGCGACGCCGTGGCGCGGCTGGCCCCCATGACGCTGGTGATCGGCCTGCTGGCCGTGGGTGTGGCCGCGATCAACGCCAACGCGCTGATCTGGCTGGCACCGGTGGCGATGCCGCTGCTGCTGGCGGTGCCGCTGACCGTGGCGCACCAGCCATGTGGACCTGGGTGCCTGGATGCGCTCGCGCGGTGTGCTGCTGATTCCCGAAGAATCGTGGTCACCCGCGGTGCTGCGCCGCGCCTGGCGCCATGCCAGCCGCTTCGGCCTGCCGCACGCGGCCTGACCGGCTCCCCCGTTTCCGTCCAACGCGCCGCTCTTGCGGCGCGTTGTCGTTTCAGCGCACGACGCTGTAGTTCGCCGGTACGAAGCGGTAGCCCTTGCCCTCGCGGCGCAGGTGGCCGATGCCGGGGAACGAGAGGTGGGAAGCCGCGACCCAGTAGCCGTTCTTCGCGGCGTCCGCGTAGGCCTTCTGGCGCTGCGCGGCGGCGGCCTTGCTGTCGGTGTCGAATGCGATGGTGACGGCCGGGTTGGCGAACTGCACTGCGGCGACGTGCATCAGGTCGCCCCACAGCACCAGCTTCTGGCCCTTGCTTTCCACCAGGTAGGTGCTGTGGCCCGGTGTGTGGCCGCGCGAGGCCTGGGCCTTGATGCCGGGCACGAGTTCGGTGTTGCCGTTGAAGGGTTTGAACTTGCCGGCGCTGATGTAGGGGTTGAGCGCAGCCATGGCGCCCTGGAAGAAGCCTTTGGCGTCGGCCGGTGCTTTTTCCATCTGGGCCTGGCTGAGCCAGAAGTCGGCATCGTGCTGGTCGGCGTGCACGGTGGCGTTGGGGAAGGCACGCTGGTCGCCGGCCAGGAGGCCGCCGACGTGGTCGGGGTGCATGTGGGTGACGATGACCGCATCCACCTGGTCGGGCTGGTAGCCGGCGGCCTTGAGGTTGCCGAGCAGTTTGCCGAGGGTGGGGCCAAGAGGCCGGCGGCGCCGGTGTCCACCAGCACGAGTTGGTTGCCGGTGTTGATGAGGTAGGCGTTGACGGAGGTTTCGACCGGGGCCTTGAGGAAGGACTGGTTGAGCGCGGTCGTGACCTTGCCCGGCTGGGTGTTGGTGAGCAGCTTGTCGACCGGCAGGTCCACCGTGCCGTCGGACAGCGCGGTGATCTCGAAGTCGCCCAACATCATGCGGTAGTAACCCGGCGCCGAGGTCTTGACCATGGGCGCTCCGGCTTGGGCCGTTGCCGCCCCCAGAGCCAGGGCGATGGCGAGGGAGGTTTTCTGCAGCCAGCGATGGGTGTTCATGGGGTTTTGCTCCACTTGGGTTGACGGGGTTTGTGAGGATACGGCTTACTTCATTCCAACGGGTGGGCAGGGTCGGGTGGTCCGGTCATGCGGGCGCCGGCCGCTCGCGGGCGACTGCCCGGGTCCGCCTTCACCCCTTCGTCAACGCCGCTTGAGCACGCCCACTTTTGTGGCAACCGCGAATGGGGCCGGCGCCCGCATGCCCAAACCACCCGCCCCCAAAGAGATGCTGGCGCACCACGCTTGGCGTGCCTACGTTGTTTCGCAGGACGGTGGCGATGCCCGAATGCGCAGGCCCCCATTCGCGGTTGCCACAGAAGGTGCGCACCAGCAACGCTGTTGATGAAGGGGTGCATGCGAACCAGTGCAGCCGCCCGCGAGCAGGGCCGGAGCAGTCGGGCATCGCCACCGGCCTGACGCGAGGCAGACGCCAGAAACCTCAAGAAGAGCGACGAGAAACCAACCAGCCCCCGAGCTGATTCACCACCAGCCCCATCAACACCGCCCCCGTCCCCAGCCACTGCTGAAACAAGGGAAGTTCGCCAAAGAAAACCCAGGCCGCCGAAAGCCCCACCACCGGCACCAGCAAAGAAAAACGGCGTCACCCGCCCAGCCGGATGGCGCTGGAGCAACTGCGTCCACAGCGTGTAGGCCAACAAGGTCGCCAGCCACGCCAGAAACAACACCGCCAACACCGCCGACAGACTCAAGCCCGCCACCTGCGCCCACACCACCGAAGGCCCATCCATCCACAGCGCCAACGCCATGAACGGAACAATCGGAACAACGCTGCTCCACACAATGAACGGAAACGGCTCGTAATCCGCCACCCGACTCGCCAACCGCGCCACCAGATTCGACACCGCCCACATGAACGCCGCCGACAAGGTCAGCACAAAGCCCGCCAGCGTCATCTGCCCCGGCCCCTCCCCGTGCGCCGTCGCGATCAGCACCAGCCCACCCAAGGCCACCAGCAAACCCAGCCCCTGCGACCAGCGCGCCCGCTCACCCAGCACCGGCACCGCCAGCAACAACGTGAAAAACGCCTGCGTCTGCATCACCACCGACGCCATGCCCGCCGTCATCCCCATCTGCAGCCCCAGGAACAGAAAACCGAACTGCCCCAGACCCTGCGCCAGGCCATACGCCACCACATAGCGCCACGGCAGCTTCGGAAACTTCACGAACAGCAGGAACGGCAAGGCCGCCGCCGCAAAGCGCAAGGCCCCCAGCAACATCGGGCCGATGCCCTGCAGGCCGATCTTCATCACCACGAAGTTCAAACCCCAGATCACCACCACCGCAAGCGCGCGCAGCAGATCGCCGCGCGAAAGAGGCACAGGGTTCACGCCATCACTTTCACCGGTCGCCCCTGCGCAGCGCGCGCGGCCACAAAAGCATCGAACGCCTGTGCGCTGGTCTTGCGCGGCGTGTAGCCAAAACGCTGCTTCAGCGCGGTGTTGAGCAACACCGGCCGGTAGCGCAGGAAATCGAGCTGCTCCGGGCCGTAGCGGCTCACGCCCAGCGAGCTGCCCACGCGCAGCAGCGTGCGCAACAGGCCCGCCGGCAGCACGCGCGGTTTCTTGCCCAGGCGCGCGGCGATCTCGCGGATGGTCAGCGCGCCGTCACCGGCCACGTTGTAGCAGCCGGGCACGGCCTCGCCACTCAGCGCGTGCACGATCGCACCGGTCACGTCCTCGTCCCAGACGAACACGAAGGGGCTGTCGCTGCCGGCGATCGCGATCAGGCGCGGTTTCTCGAACAAGGCCGTGATCTGGTTGTCCACCCGCTCGCCCAGGATGGTGCCGATGCGCAGCACGGTCTGGCGCAACGCCGGGTGGGCCGCGCGCGTTTCGGCGAGCATCTCTTCCACCAGGCGCTTGTGGTGCGCGTACGCGAACACCTCGTTGCCGCGCAACGCGTGGTCTTCGGTCAGCCAGGCCGGGTTGTCCGCGTGGTAACCATAGGCCGCGCCGCTGGACGAGACCACGAGGTGGGCCACGCCGTGGGCGAGGCAGGCCTGGATCACGTTGCGCGTGCCGCCCACGTCGACCGAATGTTCGAAGGCCCGGCTCGACCCCTTGCCCGGCGTGACGATGGAGGCCAGGTGCACCACGGTGTCGATGCCGTGCGCCTCCACCGTGGCGGCCAGGGCGCGGTCGCGCACGTCTTCCACCACGTAGGCCACGCGCGGTGAACGCCGCGCGACGGGCACCTCGCGCACGTCCACCGCCACCAGGTGTTCGATGTGAGGCTCGCGCGCCAAGGCGTCGATCAGCCCGCGCCCGAGGAAACCGTCGGCGCCCGTGACCAGCACGCGCCGGGCGGCCGGCGCCTTGTCCATGGCCGCGCTCATGGCTTTTCGATCCCCGGCACGCCGCCCTGCAGCGGTCTGCGCGCCCACCAGCCCGCCAGGATCAGGCCGGCGATGATGTCCCAGAAGCCCCAGACGCCGGCCACCACGGCCATGCCGCCCAGGCCACCGAAGAAGCTGAAGATGATGACCAGGCCCAGGCCCGCGTTGCGGATGCCGACCTCGATCGACACCGCGCGGCGGTCGTAGTCGGGCAGGCCGGCGGCGCGCGCGATGGCGTAGCCGGTGCCGAAGGCCAGCGCGTCGTGGATCACCACGGCCAGCAGCACCAGGCCCACGTAGTCGAGGAAGTAGCGCCAGTTGCCCGCGATGGCGCCGACGATGAAGGCGATGAGCGCGAGAAAACTGAGGATGCGCACCGGCTTCTTGAAGCGCGCGGTCCAGTTCGGAAAGCGGTGCGCGCACCAGATGCCCAGCACGAAGGGCACGCCGATGATCAGCAGGATGTGGCCGAACATCTCCAGCGGGTCCAGCGCGATGGTCTTGAGCAGGGGCGCGGCGGTGGGGTGGATGCCGCCCCAGAAAGCGAAGTTCAGCGGCATGCGCCACGATGGCGATGGCGTTGGACACCGCCGTCATCGAGACGCTGAGCGCGACGTTGCCGTTGGCGCGGTGCGTGAGGATGTTGCTCACGTTGCCCGGCGGGCAGCAGGCCACCAGGATCATGCCCAGCGCGATGCTGGGGCCTGGCTGCAGCAGCAGCGTGAGCGCATAGGTGATGGCCGGCAGCGCGATGAACTGCGCCACGATGCCCACCGTGAACGCCAGCGGCATGCGCATGACACGGCGGAAATCCTCCAGGCGCGTGTCCAGCGCGATGCCGTACATCAGGAAGGCCAGCACCGCGTTGAGCACGGCCAGCGAAGCCGGGTTGAAGTTGAGGCGGATTTCGTCCACGGGCAGCATGCGGGTCTCCTGTGTCTGTTGTCTTTGTCGTCGGGCGGGATGTCAGGCCAGGGCCTCGGCCGCCTGGCGCACGGTGTCGCGGTAGACGTTCTTGTTCACGTAGTAGGCCATGCGCTCGAGCTGCAGGTACTTGTAGCCGCCGGAGAGGTCGGGCGGCGGCCCCGCCTTGGCGATCCGGAACGCTCTGGCGCTGGCCTTGCCTTCGTCCAGCCCCTTGAAATAGCGCGCCACCAGCTCGGCCTGTTCATAGCGGCCCTGCCAGCCCAGGCCGCTGGCCTCGACCATGCCGAGCACGGCGAGGCGGTCGAAGCGCGGCGCGAAGATGTTGAGGTAGAGCCGGGGCGCCATGCCCTGCCAGTTGAGCAGCGCGGGGTCGAGGAAGGGGTAGTGCAGCCTGTAGCCGGTGGCCGCGAGCACCAGGTCGTACTCGCCTTGGCGCCCGTCCTTGAAGTGCACGGTGTGGCCGTCGAAACGCGCGATGTCGGCGCGCACGCCCACGTCGCCATGGCCGATGTGGTACAGGATGAGCGAGTTCACCACCGGGTGCGACTCGTACATCTTGTAGGTCGGCTTGGGAAAACCGAAGCGCACCGGGTCGCCGGTGAACCACTTCAGGATGGTGCTGTCGATCTTCTGCTTGAGCCAGGGCGGCAGCCGGATCTTGCCGCCGAGGGTGTCGGCGGGTTGGCCGAACACGTACTTGGGCACGAAGTAATAACCGCGCCGCACCGAGATGTCCACGCTGCGCGCCTGGTGCACGGCGTCGACGGCGATGTCGCAACCCGAGTTGCCCGCGCCCACGATGAGCACGCGCTTGTAGCGGAATTGGTCGGCGCTCTTGTAGGCCGAGGTGTGCAGCAGCTCCCCGGAGAAGTGGCCTTCGAAGCGCGGCATGTTGGGCTCGGCCAGGGTGCCGTTCGCCACCACCACGCCCTTGTAGTCGGCGGTGGTCTGAAGGCCGTCCGCGTCTTCGGTGGTGACGCGCCACAGCGTGCCGGGCGCATCACTCACCGGCACCACGCTCAGCACGCGCACACCGAAGCGGTAGTGCTCGCGCAACCGGAAGTGGTCGGCGAAGGCGCTGAAGTAGTCCAGCAGCTCACGGTGGCTCGGGTAGTCGGCCACGCGCTCGGGCATGGGGAACTCGCTGAACTCCGTCATGCGCTTGCTGGAGATCAGGTGCGCCGACTGGTACACCGTGGAGCGCGGGTTGTGGATGTTCCACAGACCGCCGACGTCGGTGTGGGCCTCGAAGCCCTGGAAGGGGATGCCGTGTTTCTGCAGGCAGCGCGCGCCGGCCAGGCCCGAGGGGCCGGCACCGATGAGCGCGATCTGTTGTTCGGTGGGTGTCGTCATTTTTTCAGGCCTGGAATGTCGGTCGCGCCGGGTTCGCCCGCGCGCCGGCTTGCGCGGCTGGCCGAGCAGGATGCGGTCGTGCAGGCGCGCGGGCAGCAAGTCCAGCGCGTGCGAAAGCCAACCGATGCGCCGGGGCAGCACGATGTGTTCGGTGCCGGCGGCCACGCCCGCGAGCAGGCGCCGCGCGGCCTCGTCGGCTTCGAGCAGGCCGGGCATGGCGAAGCGGTTGCCGGCCGTGAGCGGTGTGCGCAGGTAGCCCGGGCTGATGGTGTGCACGCGCAGCGCCGTGGGACGCAGCTCGGCGCGCAGGCTTTGCAGGTAGGCGATCAGGCCGGCCTTGCTCGCGCAGTACGCACCGTTGCCTGGCATGCCGCGCCAGCCCGCGAGGCTGCGCCACGCCCACCAGCGCGCCGCGCCGGCCGCTCTCGCGCATGGGCGCCAGAAAGGGCTGGAAGGTGGTGCGCGCGCCGAGCAGGTTGATCTCGAGCATGCGGCGCATCACGGCGAGGTCGCCGGCCTGAGCGGTGTCGAAGCCGCCGGCCACGCCCGCGTTGGCGATCACCAGGTCGGGCGCGCCGAAACGGCCCATCCAGTCGGCGGCCATGGCCTGCATCGCGGCCGCGTCCGACACGTCGGGCTGGTAGATCGCGCAACGCTCCGGCTCGAGCGCGGCCAGCGCCTGCAGCGCGGGACGCTGCAGGCCGACCAGGGCCACGCGCGCGCCACCGGCGATGAGCTCACGCGCCAGCGCCTGGCCCAGGCCACCGCAGGCGCCGGTCACCACGGCGTTGTGAAAGCTCGGCGTCGTCGTCAAACCACCCATCTCCTCGAAGTTGTGCCCGCAATGTAGGGGTCTCTAGAATTCGTCTCGGAATAATTTATGGATTCGTCTCATTTTTCGAGATATGAACACAGAAACCGACAACAGCCCGGGCCTGCGGCTGATGGAGCTGCTGGACCTGCTCACGCGCCACGCCCAACCGATGGCCCTGCCCGAGGTGGTCGCATTGACCGGCTGGCCCAAGCCCACCGTGCACCGCATGCTCGCACAATTGGAGCAAGGCGGTTGGCTGGTGCGCGAGCCCGACGGCCGGCGCTACGCGATCGCCAGCGCGCCTGCTGCGCATGGCCGAGGCCGCCTTGAGCAACAGCACGCAGCAGGGCGTGCGCCACGCGGTGCTGCGCCAGCTGGTGGCCGAGGTGGGCGAGAGCTGCAACCTCACCGCCCTGTCGGGCGCGGAGGTGGTCTACCTCGACCGCGTGGAGTCGGCATTTCCGTTGCGGCTGGAGCTGCGCCCGGGCACGCGCGTGCCGGCGCATTGTTCGGCCAGCGGCAAGCTGTTCCTGGCCTGGATGGGCGCGCGCCAGCGCCGCACCGTGCTCGACGGGCTGGTGCTCACGCGCTACACCGCCAACACGCTGACGCTGCGCGAGGCCCTCGAAGCGGAGCTGGAGGCGATCCGGCGCGACGGCCACGCGGTGGACGCCGAGGAGTTCGTCGAAGGCCTGGTGTGCGTGGCGGTGCCGGTGTTCGCGCCCGGCCAGCGCACGGTGCGCTGCGCGCTCGCCCTGCAGGCACCGGCCGCGCGCATGGCGCTGGCACAGGCCCGGTTGCAGCTGCCGCGCCTGGAGGCGGCGGCGCAGGCGCTGGCCCGCACCCTGGGCTGACGCCTCAGTACAGCGTGTCGCGCTGGCGCGCGGGCAAGGCGCGGTCGTAGGCAACGCCGTCGATGGCGTTGTGCGTCAGGGCCGCGAGCATCTCGCCGGCCGTGGGCACCGCCGCCGCGGCTTCGCGCGCGTCCCACAGGCTGGCGCGCTTCATGGCGCGGGCGCACTGGAAGAACACCGTGTCCACCGTGATGACCAGCACGCACCGCGGCGGCTTGCCGTCCATGGCCAGGCGCTGCATCAGGTCCGGCGCCACCGAGATGCGCGCGCGGCCGTTCACGCGCAGCGTCTCGCCCACGCCGGGCACCAGGAACAGCAGGGCCACGCGCGGGTCGGCCAGGATGTTCTTGAGGCTGTCGATGCGGTTGTTGCCAGCGCGCTCGGGCAGCAACAGCGTGTGTTCGTCCTGGATGCTCACGAGCCCGGGCGGATCGCCGCGCGGCGAGGCGTCCAGCCCGTCGGGGCCGAGGGTGGCGAGCACCGCGAACGGCGAGGCCTCGATCCAGCGCTGGTAGACCGGGTGCAGGCGCGAGACCTCCTTGCGCACCGACGCGTCGCCCACCGGGCCGAACAGCGCCTGCAGCGAAGCGAGATCCTGAATGGTGTGGAGGTCGTCGGTGGGCGCGGTCATGGCGGTGGCGTCCTCAACCCATGCCGGGCAGCTTGGGCATGCCCTTCATGCCACCCATGCGTTTCATCATCTTCATCATGCCGCCGCCCTTCATCTTCTTCATCATGTCCTGCATCTGCTCGAACTCCTTGAGCAGGCGGTTGACTTCCTGCACCTGCACGCCCGCGCCGGCGGCGATGCGGCGCTTGCGCGTGGCCTTGATGATCTCGGGCTTGCGGCGCTCCTTGAGCGTCATGCTGCAGATGATGCCTTCCTTGCGCTTGATGTCCTTCTCGGCGCGGCCCATGTCGACCTCGCTGGCCTTGGCGGCCATCGCGGCGGGCAGCTTGTCCATCAGGCTGGAGAGGCCGCCCATCTGCTTCATCTGGCGCAACTGGTCGAGGAAGTCGTTGAGGTCGAAGCCCTCGCCGCTCTTGACCTTGGCCGCGAGCTTCTGCGCCGCCGCCATGTCCACGCCGGCCGTGACCTGCTCGACCAGCGCCAGGATGTCGCCCATGCCGAGCACACGCTGCGCGTGGCGGTCGGCGTCGAACACCTCCAGACCGTCGATCTTCTCGGACACGCCGGCGAATTTGATCGGCGCGCCGGTGATGGCGCGCACCGAAAGCGCCGCGCCGCCGCGCGAATCGCCGTCGAGTTTGGTGAGCACGATGCCGGTGAGCGGCAGCGCGTCCTTGAACGCCTTGGCGGTGTTGATCGCGTCCTGGCCCTGCATCGCGTCCACCACGAACAGCGTCTCCACCGGCTTGAGCACGGCGTGCAGTTCCTGGATTTCGCGCATCAGCGCCTCGTCGATCGCCAGGCGGCCGGCGGTGTCGACCAGCAGCACGTCGAAGAAATGCCTGCGCGCGTAATCGATCGCGGCGCGCGCGATGTCCACCGGTTTCTGGTCGGGCGTGCTGGGGAACCATTCGGCGCCGGCCTGCGCGGTCACGGTCTTGAGCTGCTCGATGGCGGCCGGGCGGTAGACGTCGCCCGAGACGGTAAGCACCTTCTTCTTGCGCTTCTCGATCAGGTGCTTGGCCAGCTTGGCGGTGGTGGTGGTCTTGCCGGCGCCCTGCAGGCCGGCCATGAGGATCACCGCCGGCGGCTGCGCCGCGAGGTTGATGTCGGCCACGCCGTCGCCCATGGTCGCGGCGAGCTCGCGGTTGACGATGCCCACCAGCGCCTGCCCGGGCGTGAGCGAGCCCACCACCTCCTGGCCCAGCGCCTTCTCCTTCACCCGCGCGATGAAGTCGCGCACCACCGGCAGGGCGACGTCGGCCTCCAGCAGGGCCATGCGCACCTCGCGCAGCATGTCGGTGACATTGCCCTCGGTGATGCGGGCCTGCCCGCGCATTTCCTTGACGATGCGTGAAAGTCGGTCTGAAAGGGCTGAAGCCATGCTGCCTCGGGTAGAAGGGGAAAAGGGCGGAAACCCGCGTCGGGCGGGCGGTCAGGCGGGCGCCTGGGTCGGCGGACCGGCGCGTCCAGGAGGGACAAGGCCGTTAAACTGTGAGGATGATTTTAGCTGCGCCCTTCCTTTTCACGCTTGGCGCGCTGCCCCGGTGATGAGCCTGCTGCCCGCACTCGCGTCCAACCTGCCCGCTGCCGTGTTCTCCGGCGGCGCGGCGCTGGCCTACGCGATGCTCGCCATCGCCCACCCGCGCATGTCGGCGCCGCAAAGCCGCGGCCTGCTCGGCCTGGCCTGGCTGCTGCACCTGGTCGTGCTGGTGCTCGGCCTGTTCGAACAACCCGCGCGCTTCGGGTTCGCGCCCGCCCTCTCCGTCACCGGCTGGCTGGTGCTCACCGTCTACCTGATCGAAAGCCGGCTCTACCCGCAGATGCGCGCGCGCTGGACGCTGGCGATCCTGGGCATGGTGGTCGTGCTGCTCGCGCTGGTGTTCCCGGGCACGCGCTACCCGGCCCTGCATTCCGCGCTGCTGCCGCTGCACTGGGCCTTGGGCATCGCGTCCTATGGCCTCATCGCCGCGGCGGTGGTGCATGCCTGGCTGATGCAGCGCGCCGAAAAGGCCATGCGGCTGGGCAATGCCAGCGAGGCGTCCATGCCCCTGCTCACGCTGGAGCGCCTCACCTTCCGCTTCGTCGCCGCCGGCTTTGCCTTGCTGAGCGCCACGCTGCTGGCCGGCTGGTATTTTTCCGAGACCCTGAACCACCGCTGGATCTGGGACCACAAGACCACCTTCTCGCTGCTGTCCTGGATCACCATGGGGGTACTGCTCTGGGGCCGATGGCGCCTGGGCTGGCGCGGCCGTGTCGCCGTGCGCACGCTCTACGTGGCCGCCGGTTTCCTGCTGCTGGGCTACGCGGGCTCGCGCTTCGTGCTCGAAGTGATGCTGCACCGCGGCTGAGGCATTGACCATGAAATACCTGCTCGTCCTGGCCGTGGTGATGGTGGCGTTCTACATCTGGCGCAACAACCGCCTGAGCGACCGCGCCGAGGCCGCCCGCCAGGCGCCCCCGCCCAAGCCGCGCGCCAACGTCCCCACCATCATGGTGGCCTGCCTGCAATGCGGCACGCACCTGCCCGAGACCGAGGCGGTGCGGGGCCAGCAGGGCGCGTACTGCAGCACCGAGCACCGCCGGCTGCGCGAAGGCGGTTCGGCATGACCTCCCTCCGGATGGACGCCTGACATGGCCCGGGACGTCAGCTCACAGTTCGCCCCGTCCTGGTACTCCGCTTTCGAGGGCAGCCATGTGCAGAGCCGCGAACAGCGCATGCGTGCCTTCGTCCGGCTGTGGCGCGCCTTCATGCGGGCCCGGGTGTTCATCGCCACCGTGCTGCTCGCCCTGCAGGTGTTCATGCTGGTCTCTCAGACCGGCGGCCCCAACTGGCTGGTGGTGGTGTGTTCGGCCCACCTCTGCGCCGCGCTGGTCACGCTCTACCTGTGGCGCCCGGCGGAGCAGGCCGCCCCGATGCACGTCCAATGGCTGCTGACCATCGGCGTGGATGTGCTGGTGTTCGCGCTGCTGCAGTCGTTCCAGGTCGGCAGCATCAACTACACGGCGCTGTTCGCCCTGCCGGTGCTGCTGGCCTCCATCCTGGGCTCGCTCACGCTGGCCCTGCGCCACCGCCGCCAGCGTCACGCTCTACCTGCTGGGCGAAGCGGCGCTGCATGCGCCCTTGTTCAGCGAACTGTCCACCGCGCGCTTCCTGCAGGCGGCGCTCACCGGCACCGGCTTTTTCCTGGTGGGCGTGCTGGCCAACCAGCTGGCGATCCGGCTGGCCCGCGAAGAGGCCCTGACCGCCAGCAGCCAGGCCGCCGCGCGCGCGCAGGCCCAGGTGAACGAACTGGTGATCGAAAGCCTGACGGTGGGCGTGCTGGTGGTGGACCCGCACGGCGTGGTGCGCAGCGCCAACCCGGCGGCCCAGGCCATGCTGCTCGGCCAGGTCTCGCCCCAGGCGGCCAAGCTCCTGCTGTCCGCCCGCTCCAGCTGGCAGCACTTGGCCCACCTGGTCAACGAAACCTTTGCGCGCGGTGAGGCCCTGGAAACCGAAACCACCATCGACAACGAGGACCGGCCGAGCCAGCGCCTGCATGCGCGCACCCGCCTGACCGCGCAGAGCGGGCGCAGCGCGGGCCTGTGCGTGCTGTTCCTCGAAGACCTGCGCGAGGTCGAGGCGCGCGTGCGCACCGAGAAACTGGCTTCGATGGGCCGCATGTCCGCCGCGGTGGCGCACGAGATCCGCAACCCGCTCTCGGCCATCACGCAGGCCAATGCGCTGCTCGATGAAGAGGTGCAGGCACCGGCCCAGAAGCGGCTGACCCGCATGATCGAGCAGAACGCCCAGCGGCTCTCGCGCATCGTCGACGACATCCTCAACGTGGCGCGCGCGCAGCCCAGCCAGGACACAACCTCGGCCCCCTCCCTGCCACTGGACCAGACCGTTCGGCAGATCGCGCACGAGTGGGTGCGCCAGAGCAAGGCCGAGCGCATCCTGGGCGTGCATGCCCACGCGCCTGCGGCCCATGTGGGCTTCGACCCGGAGCACCTGCGCCGCCTGCTCATCAACCTGCTGGACAACGCCCTGCGCCACGCCAGCGGCAAACCCTCCTCGATCCGCCTGATCACCCAGCCCAGTGGCAGCGAGCATGTTCGCCTCTCGGTGTGGAGCGACGGCCAGGCACTCGAAGCCAGCGTGATGCGCCACCTGTTCGAGCCCTTCTTCTCCTCCGAGAGCCGCTCCAGCGGCCTGGGCCTGTACATCTGCCGCGAACTCTGCGAGCGCTACGGCGCCCAGATCGCCTACCGCCGCACGCGCCTGGACCAGCGCGAAGGCAACGAGTTCTATGCGCTGATCCCCGCCGCCAGCCCGGCGCCCACCCGCGAGCCGACACAGCAAAGCCTGTCGTACCCGATGGGCGATTCGGTGCGCACGCGCGCCGAGCACCAAGGCCACCCGCTCTCGGGTGACGCCCCCCTGGCGACCCGCTGAACACGACGCCAATCGCCACCGCCCCCTCCTCCGCCTCCGTGCTGGTCGTCGACGACGAACCCGATCTGCGCACGCTGTACGAGCTCACCCTGCTGCGCGAAGGCCACGCGGTGGTGGCCGCGCCGGACATCACCCAGGCGCGCGAATGGCTCGCCCAGCAGCGCTTCGACGTGCTGATCTCCGACATGCGCCTGCCCGACGGCCTGGGCCTGGACCTGCTGCGCGAACTCGCGGACGCCCAGCGGCCTGAAAAATGCATCGTCATCACCGCGTACGGATCGGCAGAAAACGCGGTGGAGTCGCTCAAGGCCGGCGCCTTCGACTACCTCACCAAACCGGTGGACCTCAAGCAGCTGCGCAGCGCGGTGACGGCGGCACTGCAAAGCCAGCGCGGGTCCCCGGCCGCCATGGCCAACGGCGCGACGGCGCCCGCGCCCAACGCCAGCGGTGCGGGCGACGCCCCCAGAAAACCAGCCGCCACCTCCAGCGGCGCGCAATCGCTGCGCCGCATCGTGGGCGCCTCGCCCAGCATCGCGCAGATCAAGTCGCGCATCGAAAAGGTGGCCTCCAGCATGGCACCGGTGCTCATCCTGGGCGAGTCCGGCACGGGCAAGGAACTGGTGGCGCGCGCGGTGCACGACTGCAGCCACCGCAGCGGCGGGCCGTTCGTGGCGGTCAACTGCGGCGCGATCCCGGAAAACCTGATCGAGGCCGAATTCTTCGGCGCGCGCAAGGGCGCCTACACCGGCGCCACCACCGACCGCGAAGGCTACTTCCAGGCGGCGCGGGGCGGCACCTTGTTCCTCGATGAAATCGGCGACCTGCCCCTGGCGATGCAGGCCAAGCTGCTGCGCGTGATCCAGGAGCGCTGCGTGCGCGCGCTTGGCGGCGTACAGGAAGAGGCCGTCGACGTGCGGCTGGTGAGCGCCACCCACCGCGACCTCAACGCGCTCGTGCAGTCGGGCCAGTTCCGCCAGGACCTGTTCTACCGCCTCAACGTCATCGGCCTGCGCTCGCCCGCCCTGCGGGAGCGGCGCGAAGACCTGCCTCTGCTGGTGGAGGCTCTGCTGGCGCGGCTGTGCGCCGAATCCGGGCAAAACGTGCCCAGGGTGTCGGCCCGCGCCCTGGCCTGGCTGCAGTCGCGCGAACTGCCGGGCAATGTGCGCGAGCTCGAGAACCTGTTGCAGCGCGCCCTGGCCCTGAGCAGCGGCGAGGTGCTCGAACCGGACGACTTCGGCGAGGCCGACGAGACCGAAGTGCCCACCCAGCCCGACCAGCTCGCGCCCGCCGATGGCCTCGGCGCACCCATGACCCGCCCGCCCGAAGAGATTCCCGCCGACCTGCAGACCTACCTGGACGAACAGGAGCGCCAGGTGCTGCTCAAGGCGCTGCGCGAATGCGACTTCAACCGCACCGCGGCCGCGGCCCGCCTGGGCCTGAACCTGCGCCAGATGCGCTACCGCATCCAGCGGCTGGGCATCGCCATGCCGTCGGACGATGACGACACCACCACGGCCTGATTCCGCCGAGCGCGATGATCCCTGGCAAGGCGGCTGGCTGCGCACGGCGCGCCACAGCCCTTCGCCCAACTTCGGCCCGCGTCCCGACGGTGCACAGATCGACCTGATCGTCATCCACTCCATCAGCCTGCCCCCGGGCGTGTACGGCGGCCCGGAGGTGGAGCAGCTCTTCACCAACCAGCTGGACTGGAGCGCCCACCCGTACTTCGAGCAGATCCGGGGCATGGAGGTGTCGTCGCATTTCTTCGTGCGCCGCGACGGCGAAGTGGTGCAGTTTGTCGATGCCGATGCGCGCGCATGGCACGCGGGCGCATCGTGCTGGCGCGGCCGCCACAACTGCAACGACGATTCCATCGGCATCGAACTCGAGGGGCTGGAGGGCGACCGTTTCGAGGCCGCGCAGTACACCGCCCTGGCGCGGCTGTGCACCCGACTGGTGCAACGTTATCCGGTGCGCCATGTGGCGGGCCATGAGCACATCGCGCCCGGACGCAAGCAGGACCCCGGACCGGGTTTCGACTGGTCGCGCCTGCGCGCCGACCTTCACTGGCCCGAAGCGTGTTTCCCACAAGACACACTCGGTCACAGCGTCGCTGGCGACTGAGCCAGGGCGACGCCAAAAACGCCCCGTTCTCACCGGCCGTGCAACGGCGCGGCCAGCCAAGACAAATCGCGCCAAAGCCCCCGCCGGCATTGGTGTTGCCCACCGGGATTCAAGCAAGCCGCCCAATCGCCAGCGATCATTCGCACAGGGCGCGGGGATGTGAACCAGCATTTTTTGTCTGACGAAAAATGCGCCGCGTCTAACGACCGCTTTTTCTCGTAAACACTACCCGTAGTGGCTTGAACGGGACATGCACACCAGATATAGTGTTGCCTTGTGAGTCCCGAACCCTACCCCGCCCAGTATGGCCGTCGCCTGAACAATGCCCTTCAGACGACCGCGTCCACCCCCTGCGGCCTGCGTTGATACCGGCACCCAAGCCACCAACCTGCCATCGGACACCGCGCCCCCGATGCAGTTCACCCAACAACAAATGAAAGAGGAACCCATGCTGACCGCTTCTCCCATCACCACCTCGTCCCCCGCCCCGCTGAAGCCCACCGCCGGTACCCCGGCCGCGGCTTCGCTGGCCGCGAGCAGCTCGGTTTTCGCCAACTACCAGATCATCCGCCGCAACGGCGCCGTCGTGCCGTTCGAGCCCAGCAAGATCGCCGTCGCCATGATGAAGGCCTTCCTGGCGGTGCACGGCACCCAGGGCGCCGCATCGGCCAGTGTGCGCGAGACGGTGGACGAGCTGACGCAGAACGTGGCCCGCGCCCTGATGCGCTCGCGCCCGGGTGGCGGCACCTTCCACATTGAAGACGTGCAGGACCAGGTCGAACTCGGCCTGATGCGCAGTCGCGACCACGAAGTCGCCCGCGCCTACGTGCTCTACCGCGAACGCCGCACGCAGGAGCGCGCGCACCTGGCCGAAGTGGCGCACCCGGCCGAGCCCGTGCTGCACGTGCTCGACGGCGGCGAGCGCGTGCCGCTGGACCTGCAGCGCCTGCAAGGCCTGATCGCCGCCGCCTGCAGCGGCCTGGGCAAGGACGTCAAGGCCGACCCCATCGTCGCCGAGACCAAGCGCAACCTGTACGACGGCGTGCCCATGGAAGAGGTCTACAAGGCCTCCATCCTGGCCGCGCGCACGCTGATCGAAAAAGATCCCGACTACACCTACGCCACTGCCCGCCTGCTGCTGCACACCATCGTCAAGGAAGTGATGGGCGAGGAAGTGCCCGCCGCCGAAATGGGTGCGCGCTACGCCGAGAACTTCCCGCTCTTCATCAAGAAGGGCGTGGACAACGACCTGCTCGACGAAAAACTGCTGCAGTTCGACCTGGCCCGCCTAGGCGCCGCGCTCAAGCCCGAGCGCGACCTGCAGTTCGACTACCTCGGCCTGCAGACGCTGTACGACCGCTACTTCCTGCATGTGCGCAAGACGCGCATCGAGCTGCCGCAGTCCTTCTTCATGCGCGTGGCCATGGGCCTGTCGCTCAACGAGATCGACCGCGAAGCCCGCGCCATCGAGTTCTACGAGGTGCTGTCCTCGTTCGACTTCATGTCGTCCACGCCCACGCTGTTCAACAGCGGCACGCTGCGCTCGCAGCTCTCCAGCTGCTACCTGACCACCGTGCCCGACGACCTCGACGGCATCTACGAGTCGATCAAGGAAAACGCGCTGCTCTCCAAATTCGCCGGCGGCCTGGGCAACGACTGGACGCGCGTGCGCGCCCTGGGTTCCCACATCAAGGGCACCAACGGCGAATCGCAAGGCGTCGTGCCCTTCCTCAAGGTGGTGAACGACACCGCCGTGGCCGTCAACCAGGGCGGCAAGCGCAAGGGCGCGGTCTGCACCTACCTGGAAACCTGGCACCTGGACATCGAGGAATTCCTGGAGCTGCGCAAGAACACCGGTGACGACCGCCGCCGCACGCACGACATGAACACGGCGAACTGGATTCCCGACCTGTTCATGAAGCGCGTGATGGAAAAGGGCGAATGGAGCCTGTTCTCGCCCAACAGCGTGCCCGACCTGCACGACCTGTTCGGCGCCGACTTCGAAAAAGCCTACCTGGCCTATGAAGAGAAGGCCGCGCGCGGCGAAATCAAGCCGTACCGCAAAGTGCCCGCCAGCGACCTGTGGCGCAAGATGCTCTCGATGCTGTTCGAGACCGGCCACCCCTGGATCACCTTCAAGGACGCCTGCAACGTGCGCAGCCCGCAGCAGCACGCCGGCGTGGTCCACAGCTCCAACCTGTGCACCGAGATCACGCTCAACACCAGCGACACCGAAACCGCCGTGTGCAACCTCGGTTCGGTCAACCTGCTCAACCACGTCAAGCGCGGTGACGACGGCGCCAAGGTGCTGGACCACGCCAAGCTGCAGGCGACCATCAAGACCGCCATGCGCATGCTCGACAACGTGATCGACATCAACTACTACGCGGTGAAGAAGGCGCGCGACTCCAACATGCGCCACCGCCCGGTGGGCCTGGGCGTCATGGGCTTCCAGGATGCGCTGTACGAACTGCGCATTCCCTACGCCTCCAACGAAGCGGTGGACTTCGCCGACCGCTCGATGGAAGCCGTCTGCTACTACGCCTACTGGGCCTCGACCGAACTCGCCCGCGAGCGCGGCCGCTACGCCAGCTACCGCGGTTCGCTGTGGGACAAGGGCATCCTGCCGCCCGACACCCTGGACCTGCTGGCGCGCGAGCGCGGCGGCTACGTGGACGTGGACCGCTCCAGCAGCCTGGACTGGGACGCCCTGCGCCAGAAGATCGCGGCCGACGGCATGCGCAACTCCAACTGCGTCGGCCATCGCGCCGACCGCGACCATCTCCAACATCATCGGCGTGGATGCCTCCATCGAGCCTTGCTTCGGCAACCTCTCGGTCAAGTCCAACCTGTCCGGCGAGTTCACCGTCATCAACAGCTACCTAGTGAAAGACCTCAAGCGCCTGGGCCTGTGGGACGACGTGATGGTCATGGACCTCAAGCACTTCGATGGCTCGCTGCGCCCGATCGACCGCGTGCCGCAGGACGTGAAGGCGCTGTATGCCACCGCCTTCGAAGTCGAACCGCTGTGGCTGGTGGAAGCCGCCGCCCGCCGCCAGAAGTGGATCGACCAGGCGCAGAGCCTGAACATCTACATGGCCGGCGCCTCGGGCAAGAAGCTCGACGACACCTACAAGCTCGCCTGGCTGCGCGGTCTCAAGACCACCTACTACCTGCGCACGACCTCGGCCACGCAGATCGAAAAATCCACCGGCCGCACCGGTCAGCTCAACGCCGTTTCCGTCGGCAACACCAGCGCCGCCGCGGCCTCCGCTCCGGCTGCGGCACCCGCGGATATCACCGACGTGGAGTCCGCCACCGACATCAAGTTCTGCGCCATCGACGACCCGGGTTGCGAAGCGTGCCAGTGATTTCGGCCGTCATGCGTGCACGTGTTGCGGTGTCCCTCGAATGCAATTCGATGCAACACCGCAACACAAAATGTGCGCATCTCGCCTGATCACTTTGCATTTCATGCACACACTTTCATAATCCGAACATTGGAAACCTCTATGTTGACCTGGGACGATCACACCACGCCCTCTTCGAAGCCAGCGAACAGCCCACTGCCCACCGGCACGTCGGGTCTGCAAGCCTCACTGTCCTCACCGTCCGGTGAGCGCGCGCCTCTCCCCTCCGCTTCGATCAACACCGCCGCCGCGCCGGCCGCTCCTGCGCGCCGCGTCAACGCGGCCGACAAGCGCATCATCAACGGCCAGACCGACGTCAACCAGCTGGTGCCGTTCAAATACAAATGGGCCTGGGAAAAGTACCTCGCCACCTGCGCCAACCACTGGATGCCGCAGGAAGTGAACATGAGCCGCGACATCGCGCTCTGGAAAGACCCCAACGGCCTGACCGAAGACGAGCGCCGCATCGTCAAGCGCAACCTCGGCTTCTTCGTCACCGCCGATTCGCTGGCCGCCAACAACATCGTGCTGGGCACCTACCGCCACATCACCGCGCCCGAGTGCCGCCAGTTCCTGCTGCGCCAGGCGTTCGAGGAAGCGATCCACACGCACGCCTACCAGTACATCGTGGAGTCGCTCGGCCTGGACGAGTCCGAGATCTTCAACGCCTACAACGAAGTCCAGTCGATCCGTGACAAGGACCAGTTCCTGATCCCCTTCATCGAGGCGATCATGGACCCGAACTTCCACACCGGCACGCCCGAGACCGACCAGCGCCTGCTCAAGAGCCTGATCGTGTTCGCCTGCCTGATGGAAGGCCTGTTCTTCTACGTCGGCTTCACCCAGATCCTGGCCCTGGGCCGCCAGAACAAGATGACCGGTGCCGCCGAGCAGTACCAGTACATCCTGCGCGACGAGTCCATGCACTGCAACTTCGGCATCGATCTGATCAACGCGATCAAGATGGAGAACCCGATGCTGTGGACCAGCGAGTTCAAGGAAGAGATCAAGGAGCTGTTCCTCAAGGCTGTCGAGCTCGAGTACCGCTACGCCGAGGACACCATGCCGCGCGGCGTGCTCGGCATGAACGCCTCGATGTTCAAGGGCTATCTGCGCTACATTGCCAACCGCCGCGCCACGCAGATCGGCCTGGAGCCCCTGTTCCCGAACGAAGAGAACCCGTTCCCCTGGATGAGCGAGATGATCGACCTCAAGAAGGAACGCAATTTCTTCGAAACGCGCGTGATCGAATACCAAACCGGCGGGGCATTGTCCTGGGATTGATGCCCACGCAGCCGGAGCCGCATTGCCCATACCGACCAACAACATGATTTCCGCTCAATCAAAACCCTGTCACCGTCGCGCAGACGCCGGGCGCAGGGTTTTGTCACAGGATTCAAAACCTTGGGGCCAGCCGTGGATGCATCCACACGGCTCCAGGGCGTTGAATCACTTCACCGGCAACAAGGCTGGCTGAAGTGCTCTTTGCAACTTGATCAAGGAGAAAACAATGGCAACTGCAAAAAAAGCCCCGGCCAAGAAGGCCGCACCGGCTAAGAAGGCTCCGGCCAAGAAACCCGCTGCGAAGAAGGCAGCACCGGCGAAGAAGGCTCCGGCCAAGAAGGTCGCGGCCAAGAAGCCCGCCGTGAAGAAGGTTGCGGCCAAGAAGGCAGCACCGGCGAAGAAGGTTGCTGCGAAGAAGGCAGCACCGGCGAAGAAGGCCGCGGCCAAGAAGGTCGTCGCCAAGAAGGCTCCGGCGAAGAAAGCCGCTGCCAAGAAAGCGCCGGCGAAGAAGGTTGTCGCCAAGAAAGCTGCTCCCAAAAAGGTTGCAGCCAAAAAAGCGCCGGCCAAAAAAGCCGCCGTGAAAAAGGCCCCTGCAAAGAAGGCCCCTGCGAAGAAGGCAGCCCCAGCAAAAAAAGCTGAGCCGGCCAAGAAGCCGGCGGCCCCTGCTGCTCCTGCGGCGCAGACGAAGCTCAACCCTCAGGCTGCGTGGCCGTTCCCCACGTCCAGCAAGCCCTGAGATTCTCGTTGAGATGACCTGCAAGCCCGGCGCGAAAGCGCCGGGCTTTTTCATGCCCGTTGCCCGGGCTCAGAGCGTGTAGTTCTGACCGCCCCGGCTGGCGATCTTCACCGCGCCCATGCGGTTGCCCAACTCGGCACAGCGCTGCAGCGGCCACCCCTGCTCCAGGCCATGCAGCAGGGCCGCGCGGAACGCATCGCCACACCCCGTGGGGTCCACCACCGTGGCCGCCGGGAGGCCCGCCACCCGCACCTTGGCCGCGCCACCATCCCAGACGTCACAGCCTTCCGCGCCCAGCGTCACGATGAGGCCGCGCACCTGCGCGGCGATGGCGTCGAGCGTGAGGCCGGTGCGGTCGCACAGCATCTGGGCTTCGTAGTCGTTGAGCGTGACCCAGCTGGCCAGCCCGATGAACTGCCGCAGCTCTTCGCCATTGAACATGGGCAGGCCCTGGCCGGGATCGAACACGAAGGGCACACCGGCCTCGTGCAGCTGGCGCGCGTGCGTGAGCATCGCATCGCGGCCATCGGGTGAAATGATGCGCCCCTTGAGGTCGTCGCGCCGAGGCACCGGGTTGTCGTGCGCCGTCGACATCGCGCCGGGGTGGAAGGCGGTGATCTGGTTGTTGTCGCGGTCGGTCATGATCATGGCCTGCGCGGTGTAGCTCTCGGCGGAGGACGACACGTGGCGCGTGTCCACGCCCAGTTCGCGCAGGCGATCAAGGTACTCGCCGCCGTCGTTGCCGAGCATGGCCAGCGGCACCGCATCGGCACCGAGCTGGCGCAGGCCGTAGGCGATGTTGCCGGCACAGCCACCGTATTCCCGGCGCAGACCCGGCACCAGGAAGGACACATTGAGAATGTGCAGCTGGCTCGGAAGGATCTGCTCGGCGAAGCGGCCCTCGAAGGTCATGATGGTGTCGAAGGCGAGCGAGCCGCAAACCAGAATGGACATGAAAAATCTTCCAGATCAAGGGTAAAAAATCAGGGCGCGGTAACCCGCCATGGGCGTGGCGTCGCCCAGGGCGAGTGACAGTCGAAAACTCACGTTCACCGAGCCGTTCGCCGGCAACAGCGCCGGGGCATCGGGCCATTCTTCGGGCAGGAACACGCGGCGCGAAATCACCTGGTCGCTGATGTCGGTCAGGCTCAGCTCCAGCGCGGGCACAGCCAGCGCCATGGAGGCCGTGTTCTTGAGCACGAGGTCAAAGGAATAGAAGTTGCCGAGCCGGCGCACCAGCGAAGTGCTGTCGATGACGATCGCGTCGATGCGGCGCACCGGCGCCACCACGCAGCCCACGGGTTCGCACGCCCGCTGCAGCCAGGGCTGCAGGCCGGGCCGCCAGGCGGCCAATCGATCGCGCTCCTGCAGGGCCCATTGCCCGGCGAGCACGACCACCAACACCACGGCCAGCAGCGAGAGCACGGCGCGCATGCCGCGGGATTGCCAGAAGGCCTGCCGCTGCGCCTGCCTCACGAAGCCGGGCACCAGCTCGGGCGAGTCCGGCCCCTCAGCGTCCAGGTCACCCACGTCCTGCGGTCCGGGGGCATCGGGCATGGCATCGACGTGGGGCACGACCGCCTCTTCGTCCGACTCCACCTGTTCCGTGGGATCGGCGGCAGCGCCATCGGCTTTCAAACGACCCAGACCGGCGGCGAAGCGCTCCAGTTCGGCGTGGAAGTCGGACTCCTGCTCATCGGGCCGGGCCTGAGCGGGCGGGGCATCGATGATCGGTGGCGGCAAGGTCTCGACGGCACGCTCGTCCGCGACGGCCTCGGTGCCCCACATCGCATCGGCAGATTCCTCGACCGTTTCCACGGACCGCTGAGACTCGGCCTCCAGCTCTGCTTCCAGGTCGGCGTCGAACGCCGCGTGCGCGGATGCCGGCGCCGGTTCGGGTGCAGGCGCCGCCGCCACGAAATCGTCGGGCGTGCTTTCTTCGCCCGGAGGGATCCACGGCTGCAGGTACAGCGTGGCGTCGAACACATCGGCGCAATGGCCACAGCGCACCCAGCCCTCGGAGATCTTCAGTTGGTCGGCGACAACCCTGAACATCGTTCCGCACGAGGGGCAACGGGTGGTGAAACTCATGCGCCGATTATCGCGGGCGCGACAGGCAGCCTCAGGCCTTGACGGCGGTCATGAGGATCCAGCCATCCTCTTCGTCGCTGACCTGCAACGCCACCCACGGCGCATAGGCTTCGATCAGCTCATCGGCCTGGCGCGCCAGAATGCCCGCGAGCACCAGCTGGCCGCCCGGGCGCACGTGCGAACACAGCAACGGTGCGAGCACCTTCAAGGGCGTGGCCAGGATGTTGGCCAGCACCAGATCGTGTTCACCCCGCGCCAGATCGGGCAAGCCGGCCGACAGCACCGCGTGGTTGGCCTCGGCATTGAGTCGGGTGGACTCCACCGCCGCGGGATCAATGTCCACCGCGATGATCTCGCGCGCACCGAACTTGGCCGCACCGATGGCCAGGATGCCCGAGCCACAACCGTAGTCCAGCACACGCGGCCCCACGGGGCCGTGTTGCGCGGTCCAGCGCAGGCACATGCGGGTCGTCGGGTGGGTGCCCGTGCCAAAGGCCAGACCGGGGTCGAGCCGGATGACCTGTTGCGCGGCGGCGGGTGGCTCGTGCCAGGTCGGCACGATCCAGAAGCTGGGCGTGATCTCGACCGGCTCGAATTGCGACTGCGTCAGCCGCACCCAATCCTGATCGGGCACCGGGCGCACGCCCTGCACCGCACAGCCCGCAAAAAAGTCCTGCACCGCCAGCAACTGCGCGGCGTCGCGGGCCGCGGCGTCGGTGGGGAACAGCGCCACCACGCGCGAGCGCTGCCAACCCTCCTTGGGCGGCGGCATGCCAGGCTCGCCGAACAGCGCCGATTCGGCGTCGGTCATCGCGTCGGCGTCTTCCACCGACACGCTGAGCGCGTCCAGCGCGACCAGGGCATCGCCCACGTCGTCCACCGCCGCCTCGGGCACCAGCAGCACCAGCTCAAAAAGAGACCCAGCCGGCGGCTGGGTCAGTTGGAAGGCTTCAGCGCTCACGTTGGGACAGCCACTCTTCCAGGTAGTGGATGTTGGTGCCGCCGGTCACGAAGTTCGCGTCCACCATCAGCTCGCGGTGCAGCGGGATGTTGGTGTTGATGCCTTCGATCACGGTCTCGGCCAGCGCCGTGCGCATGCGCGCCAGGGCCTGCTCCCGCGTGTCGCCGTGCACGATGATCTTGCCGATCATCGAGTCGTAGTTCGGCGGCACGAAGTAGTTGGTGTAGACGTGGGAGTCCACGCGAACACCCGGGCCACCCGGCGCGTGCCAGGTCGTGATGCGACCGGGCGACGGGGTGAACTTGTAGGCGTCTTCGGCGTTGATGCGGCACTCGATGGCATGCCCGCGCAGCTCGATCTGGCGCTGCGTGAACGGCAGCTTCTCGCCCGCGGCCACCGCGATCTGGGTGCGCACGATGTCCACGCCCGAAATCCACTCGGTCACCGGGTGCTCCACCTGCACGCGGGTGTTCATTTCGATGAAGTAGAACTCACCGTTCTCGAACAGGAACTCGAAGGTGCCGGCGCCCCGGTAACCGATCTTCTTGCAGGCCGCGGCGCAACGCTCGCCGATCTTCTCGATCAGGCGGCGCGGGATGCCGGGTGCAGGCGCTTCCTCGATCACCTTCTGGTGGCGGCGCTGCATGGAACAGTCGCGTTCGCCCAGGTACACCGCGTTGCGGTGCTGGTCGGCCAGGATCTGGATCTCGATGTGGCGCGGGTTCTGGAGAAATTTCTCCATGTAGACCTCGGGATTGCCGAAGGCCGCACCGGCTTCCGCCTTGGTGGTCTGCACCGCGTGCAGCAGGGCCGCTTCGGTGTGCACCACGCGCATGCCGCGCCCACCGCCGCCACCGGCGGCCTTGATGATCACCGGGTAGCCCACCGCCTTGGCGGTGCGCTTGATCACGACGGGGTCGTCGGGCAGCGCGCCTTCGGAACCCGGCACGCAGGGCACGCCCGCGCGGATCATGGCCTGCTTGGCCGACACCTTGTCGCCCATCGTGCGGATGGACTCCGGCGTGGGGCCGATGAAGGTGAAGCCGCTCTTCTCGACGCGCTCGGCGAAATCGGCGTTTTCCGACAGGAAACCGTAGCCGGGGTGGATGGCTTCGGCGTCGGTCACTTCAGCGGCCGAGATGATGGCCGGCATGTTGAGGTAACTCTGGGCGCTCGGCGCCGGGCCGATGCAGACCGCCTCGTCGGCCAGACGCACGTACTTGGCGTCGCGGTCGGCCTCGGAATACACCATCACCGCCTTGATGCCCATTTCCCGGCAGGCGCGCTGAATGCGCAGCGCGATCTCCCCCCGGTTGGCAATCAGGATTTTTTTGAACATGGGCTCGGGGCCTTCTTCTTTATTCGATCACGTACATGGGCTGTCCGTACTCCACCGCCTGGCCGTTCTCCACCAGGATCTGGGTCACGGTGCCGGACTTGTCGGCCTCGATCTCGTTGAGGATCTTCATCGCTTCCACGATGCAGATCGTCTCGCCTTCCTTGATGGTGTCACCGATCTCGACGAAGGGCTTCGCACCCGGGCTCGACGCACGGTAGAAGGTGCCCACCATGGGCGACTTCACGGTGTGCCCGGCCGGCGCGGCAGGGGCGGTGGCCACCGGAGCGGCGGGCGTCACGTCGACGGCCGGCACCAGGGGTGGAGACACCGGTGCGGGGGCCATGCTGTAGGTCACGGGCGCGGCGGCCACGACAGGCGCGCTCTTGACGATGCGCACCTTGCCTTCGGCCTCGGTGATTTCCAGCTCGGACACGTTCGACTCGGACACGAGGTCGATCAGTGTCTTCAGTTTTCTCAAATCCATGATTTCTCCAACGAAGTTCGGTCAAGTTGATCTAAAAGCACTCAATTTCAACGAAATGAGAGCTGACCAACCCGCCGGGGTGCCGCAGTGTACACGAATGGACCGGCTTCCCAACCTCGCCCGCTGGAGGGTTTTCAACCCGGGGCAAGGGATGACTCATTGAGTCATTTTTGTGAAAACGACGAATTTACCTCTTTTTCTCGTCGAGTTCGAGTGGGTTGACGAAAGGTCAACCCAACTCGGCCCACTGCGCCAGATCGGTCTCCGACACCTTGCCGAGCTTTCGGTGCAGCAGCGCCCCGTCGGCGCCGAACACCACGCTGAAGGGCAAGGCCCCGGTGGCGTTGCCCAGGCTGCGGCTGAGTTCCGTGCCCGCGAAGCCTGCCATGCCCACCGGGAAATTCAGCGGCAGCTTCTGCATGAAGCTGCGCACCGCGCTGGGCTGATCGACCGCCAGGCCCAGCACCTGCCAGCCCTTGGCGGCCTGCGCGGTGTGGAACTGGTTCAGCATCGGCAGCTCCTCCACGCACGGCGGGCACCAGGTGGCCCAGAAATTCACCAGCAAGGGCTTGCCACGGAAATCGCTCATGCGCACGGCTTCACCGTTCGGTCCGTCGAACGACCCGGCCCAGAACGCGGCCTCGGCCTCGCTCATCACCGGCTGGAGCTGAAGGCGCCGCGTTGGCCAGCAAGGCGCCGGCACCACCAGCGACCACCGCCACGCCGGCCATCCAGAGGGTTCTTCGTTGCAGGCTCATGCCGCCACCTCCCCGGCCAGCAGGCGGCGCAAGGCCGCCGCGTCACCGCGCGGCTTGCGCCCCTGGGCGTCGGGCTTGAGGGCGCCGCGCTGGTCGTCCAGGTCGTGCACCATCAGATGCACCAGCACCCACTGGCCCAGCGCCTCGCTTCGCACGCGCAGCGTCAACGCCTCCACGGGTTCGCCGCGCCAGCCGTTGACCGTGCCCGGGTGGTATTCGACGCGGTGATCGAGCAGCGTCCACTCAGGCGCCTTGGGGTCTTCGCAGAACAGCTGAAGATAGATATCACTGTGCCGGGTGGCCGTGCCGTGCCAGACGGCGCCGCCCAGGTGGGGGCGAAAGGCCTGCAGGCGGTCCATCCAGAGCAAGGCGAGTTCGCGCAGCGCGCGCAACTCGACGGCCTGGCTTTCCGGGCAGAACACGGCGATGTCCTCGCGCACCGCGGCATCCAGCATCGCGTTGTCGGGCAGGGGCGTGCGCGCCGGCAAGCCCAGCTGCTTGACCGCGCGGCGCTTGGCCGCGGCATATTCCAGGCCCTCCTCGACCACCAGTCGGGCGGCCACGGCGGCGATTTCGTGGGAAGTGTCGTCTCGGCTGGCATCCATGGAGGGGGATTGTGCCCGCTGGCGGCGGCGCCCACGGCGCGCACGGTCCATACCCGCAAACCCGGTGGGTGCGCCCCCTAGAATCCCGGGATGCACATTCATATTCTGGGCATCTGCGGCACCTTCATGGGCGGTCTCGCTGCCCTGGCCCGCGAAGCCGGCCACCGCGTGACCGGCTGCGACGCCGGCGTCTATCCCCCCATGAGCGACCAGCTGCGGGCGCTGGGCATCGACCTCATCGAAGGCTTTGGCGCCGACCAGCTGGCCCTCCAGCCCGACGTGTTCGTGGTCGGCAACGTGGTCAGCCGTGCCCGCACGGCGGATGGCACACCCAAGTTCCCGCTGATGGAAGCCATCATGGACAGCGGCGCGGCCTACACCAGCGGGCCCCAGTGGCTGGCCGAACACGTGCTGCAGGGCCGCCATGTGCTGGCCGTCGCCGGCACGCACGGCAAGACCACCACCACCGGCATGCTGACCTGGATCCTGGAGGCCAACGGCCTGCAGCCCGGCTTCCTGATTGGTGGCGTGCCGATGAACTTCGGTGTGTCGGCCCGCCTGGGCCAGGGCAAGACCTTCACCATCGAAGCCGACGAGTACGACACCGCCTTCTTCGACAAGCGCAGCAAGTTCGTGCACTACCGGCCCCGCACCGCGATCCTGAACAACCTCGAGTTCGACCACGCCGACATTTTTGACGACCTCGCGGCGATCGAACGCCAGTTCCACCACCTGATCCGCACCGTGCCGGGCAACGGCCGTGTGGTCGTCAACGGCCTGGAAGAAAGCCTCGAGCGCGTGCTGCACAAGGGCCTCTGGAGCGAATTGCGCAGCTTCGGTGCGGCGGTGAGTGATTTCACCGCCCAGGGCGAACCCCACGCCTTCGACGTGTTGCACCGCGGCCAACCAGTCGGCCGCGTGGAGTGGGCACTCACCGGCGTGCACAACCAGCTCAATGGCCTGGCGGCCATCGCGGCGGCCGAGCACGTGGGTGTGGCCCCGGCGGACGCCGCGCGCGCCTTGAGCAACTTCGAGAACGTGCGTCGTCGCATGGAAGTGCGGGGCATGGTGCCTCGCGCAGGCGGCGCGATCACGGTCTACGACGACTTCGCCCACCACCCCACCGCCATCCGCACCACGCTCGATGGCCTGCAACGCAAGCTGGGCCAGCCGCGCGGTCGCATCCTGGCGGTGTTCGAGCCGCGCAGCAACACCATGAAGCTGGGCACGATGAAGTCCCAACTGCCTTGGAGCCTGGAGGCGGCAGACCTGGCGTTCTGCCACTCGGGCGGGCTGGACTGGGACGCAGCCGAGGCCCTGGCACCCATGGGTGCGCGGGCGCAGATCGGCCGCAACATCGACGAACTGGTGGCCCAGGTAACGGCGGCCGCCCAGCCCGGCGACCACATCGTCTGCATGAGCAACGGCGGCTTCGGCGGTGTGCACGACCGCCTGCTCAAGGCCCTGGCCGCCTGACCCTCAGTACGTCAGCACGTGCTTCGGCACGTCGATCGACACCACCGGTTTTGGCCAGCGCCGCGCTCGCGGCGCGGGCAAAGGCCACCGCCCAGGGACGGTGCGCCGCATCCCGGAAATGGCCCTCCCCAGCGGCTTCGGCCACGCACAGGATCTTGTCGGCCGTCAGCACCTTGCCGGTCGGCCGGATCGGGTCACAGCCCAGGGTGGTGAACTGTTCGTCGAGCCAGGCGCGCGCATGGTCGTGCGGCATCGGCTGCACCTCCTCGAGATCGAACGGGTAAGAGGCGGTGCCGCCCCAGCTCACGGTGACTTGGCTGCGCATGTCGGGTTCTCCTGATCGGTGATTCGCCCCATTGTGGACCGCGCGCCGTGCGCGATCCACCCCGTGAAAGCCCGTGGCGGCATCAGCCCCGCGCGTGGCGGGCGGTCAGCACCGCCGCCGACAGGACCTCGAGCGCCTGCAGCGAATCGCCCCAGCCCAGGCAGGCGTCGGTGATGCTCTGCCCGTACTTGAGCGCGCCCACCTCGTCCTTGCCTGGAGTGAACTTCTGAGCGCCGGCTTCGATGTGGCTCTCGATCATCACGCCGAAGATGCTGCGCGAGCCGCCAACGATCTGGCCCGCGATGTCGCGCGCCACCTCGAGCTGCTTCTCGTGCTGCTTACTGCTGTTGGCGTGGCTGCAGTCGACCATCAGGCGCGGCGGCAGCTTGGCGGCCTCGAGTTCCTTCACCGAAGCGGCCACGCTGGCGGCGTCGTAGTTGGGCGCCTTGCCACCGCGCAGAATCACGTGGCAGTCCTTGTTGCCATTGGTCTGCACGATCGCCACCTGGCCGTTCTTGTGCACCGAGAGGAAATGGTGGCCGCGCGAGGCGGCCTGAATCGCGTCGGTGGCGATCTTGATGTTGCCGTCGGTGCCGTTCTTGAAGCCGATCGGGGCCGAGAGGCCCGAGGCCAGCTCGCGGTGCACCTGGCTTTCGGTGGTGCGCGCGCCGATGGCGCCCCAGGCGATCAGGTCGCCGATGTACTGCGGCGAGATCACGTCGAGGAACTCGCTGCCCGCAGGCAGGCCCAGGCGGTTGATCTCGATCAGCAGCTGGCGCGCGATGCGCAGGCCCTCGTCGATGCGGTAGCTCTCGTCCAGGTAGGGGTCGTTGATCAGGCCCTTCCAGCCCACCGTGGTGCGCGGCTTCTCGAAGTAGACCCGCATCACGATCTCCAGCGTGTCGGCGTACTTCTCGCGCAGCGGCTTGAGACGGCGCGCGTAGTCGACCGCGGCGGCCGGATCGTGGATGGAGCACGGGCCGATCACGACCAGCAGACGGTCGTCCTGCCCATGCAGGATGCGGTGAATGCGCTGGCGGGTCTGGCTGATGAGCGCTTCCACCGGCGTGCCGCCGATGGGGAAGAAGCGGATCAGGTGTTCAGGAGGGGGCAACACGGTGATGTCCTTGATGCGTTCGTCGTCGGTCTGGCTGGTTTTGTCGACAGGACGGGCATGCCAGGCGTCGCTGCTGGCGGGGGCGTTCTTGGCGGTCATCACGGGGCTCCTGAGTGGGGTTGAATCAAAAAACGGTTCGAAAGGGCGAAAAAAAACCGCCGGGCTTGGAGCTCCGGCGGTTGTATCGAGATTCGGTGATGCGCTTACAGCTTCGCCTCTCGTCCGCCGGGGACTGAGAACCAAAAATAAAAGGCAAAAAAGGCGAAGCGCGAAGACATGGGTTCGAAATGTAGCACAGGCAATTGAAAACGCCGAGTCAAGCGGTGCCGCCGACCGTCAGGCCATCGATGCGCAGCGTCGGCTGGCCCACGCCCACCGGCACGCTCTGGCCTTCCTTGCCGCAGGTGCCCACGCCGCTGTCGAGCTTCATGTCGTTGCCGATCATGCTGACGCGGGTCAGCGCGTCCGGGCCATTGCCCACCAGCGTGGCGCCCTTCACCGGGTACTGGATCTGGCCGTTCTCCACCCAGTAGGCCTGGCTGGCCGAGAACACGAACTTGCCGCTGGTGATGTCGACCTGGCCACCGCCGAAGTTGGTGGCGTACAGGCCCTTCTTGATGCTGGCCACGATTTCCTCGGGCGCCTTGTCGCCACCCAGCATGTAGGTGTTGGTCATGCGCGGCATGGGCACGTGGGCGTAGCTCTCGCGACGGCCATTGCCGGTGGGCTTTACGCCCATCAGGCGCGCGTTCATCGCGTCCTGGATGTAGCCGCGCAGAATGCCGTCCTCGATCAGCACATTGCGCTGCGAGGTGTGGCCTTCATCGTCCACGTTGAGCGAGCCCCGGCGGTCGGCGATGGTGCCATCGTCGAGCACGGTCACACCCTTGGCGGCCACGCGCTGGCCGATGCGGCCGGCGAAAGCGCTGGAGCCCTTGCGGTTGAAATCGCCTTCCAGCCCGTGGCCCACCGCCTCGTGCAGCAGGATGCCGGGCCAGCCCGAGCCCAGCACCACCACCATCTCGCCGGCCGGTGCAGGGCGTGCGTCGAGGTTGGTCAGCGCGTAGGACACGGCCTCGTCCACGTAGGACTGCACCATGGCATCGTCGAAATAGGCCAGGCCGAAACGGCCGCCGCCGCCGGACGAACCGGCTTCGCGCCGGCCCGACTGCTCGGCGATCACCGTCACCGACAGGCGGATCAGCGGGCGCACGTCGGCCGCCAAAGTGCCGTCGGCGCGCGCCACCAGCACCACGTCGTATTCGCTCGCCAGGCCGGCCATGACCTGCTTCACGCGCGGGTCCTTGGCCTTGGCCATGCGCTCCACTTTTTCCAGCAGCGCGACCTTGGCGGTGCTGTCGAGCGTGGCGATCGGGTCCAGGCCCGGGTAGAGCGAACGCGACTTGGGCACCTTCACCGCCGGCACGCGCACCTTGCGGCCCTGGCCCTGTGCCGAAATCGAGCGCACCGTGTGGGCGGCATCGATCAGCGAGTCCCAGGACAGGTCGTCGGAATAGGCGAACGCCGTCTTTTCACCGCTGACCGCACGCACGCCGACCCCCTGGTCGATGCTGAAGCTGCCGGTCTTGACGATGCCCTCTTCCAGGCTCCAGCCTTCGCTGCGCGTGGTCTGGAAATACAGGTCGGCGTCGTCCACGCCGTGCGACATGATCTCGCCGAGCGCGCGCTGCAGGTGCGTGGGGCTCAACCCGAACGGTTCGAGCAACAGGCTTTGGGCGGTGGCGAGACGGGCCAGGGTGGGTTCGCGTGAAATCATCGGCCCATTGTAAGAACCCTGGCGCCGCGCGCTGCCGTCAGGGTCTTGCCGTCAACCGCTCTAGGACTGCATCAGGCGCTTGGACTTGGCGATCGCCATCAGGATGCCCAGCCCCACGCCCAGCGTCACCATGGCCGTGCCGCCATAGCTCACGAAGGGCAACGGCACCCCCCACCACCGGCAGGATGCCGCTGACCATGCCCATGTTGACGAAGGCATAGACGAACACGTTGAGCGTGACCGCAGCCGCCACCAGCCGGGAAAACTGGGTCGGCGCCTCCACCGCGATCAGCAGACCGCGCACGATGAGGAAGATGAAGCCGGACATGAGGCCCAGCACACCCATGAGGCCGAATTCCTCGGAAAAGGCGGCGTAGATGAAGTCGGTGGTGCGCTCGGGGATGAACTCCAGGTGGGTCTGCGTGCCCTGCATAAAGCCCTTGCCCCAGATGCCGCCCGAACCGATGGCGATCATGCCCTGGATGATGTGGAAGCCCTTGCCCAGCGGGTCTTTCGAGGGGTCGAGCAGGGTGCACACGCGCTGGCGCTGATACTCGTGCAAGATCTGCCAGTCCACGCCCGGCGCGCACATCTGCGGCTCCATGGCGATCAGCGTCACCACACCGATCACGCCGATCAACACCGGTGGCAGGATCAGCTTCCAGCTCAGGCCGGCGAAGAAAATGACGGCCAGGCCGGAGGACATCACCAACAGCGAAGTCCCCAGGTCGGGCTGCTTGAGGATGAGCGCCACCGGAATGATGAGCAGGATGCCGGCCGCCACGAAATCCAGCGGCTTGAGCTGCCCTTCCCGGCGGTGGAACCACCAGGCCAGCATCAGCGGCATGGCGATCTTCATGAGTTCGCTGGGCTGGATGACGGTGACGCCGATGTCCAGCCAGCGCTGCGAACCCTTGCGCATGATGCCGAACAGCTCCACACCCAGCAGCAGCATCACGCCCAGGGTGTACAGCGGCACGGCCAGCGTCATCAGGCGGTGCGGCGGCACCTGAGACACGAGGAACATCAGCCCCACGGCCAGCAGCATGTTGCGGCTGTGGGCCGCGAAGCGGGTGCCGTGGTCAAAACCCACCGAATACATGGTGATCAGGCCGGCGCCGGCCATCAGCAGGATGGCGAACAGCAGCCAGCCGTCAAAGCCCTGGAAGATCGGGGCGATGCGCTGCAGCAGGGTGGGTTTGTCGAAGACGGCGGCCATGTTGGGCCCCGATTATCCTTCGGCCATGACATCCCCCACCACCCACCTGTTGTACCTGCATGGTTTTCGTTCGTCGCCGCAATCGATGAAGGCGCAGAAGGTCGCCGCGCGCATGCAGGCGCGGCACCCGGAGGTGGTCTGGTGGTGCCCTCAACTGCCGCCCTCCCCGCGCGAAGCCATGGACATGGTGGTGCGCGGCGTGCAGGACTGGCCGCGCGAGACCATGGGCGTGGTCGGCTCGTCGCTGGGCGGCTTCTACGCGCGCTGGCTGGCGCTGCAGACCGGTTGCCGCCGCACGGTGCTGCTCAACCCGGCCGTGTTTCCCGCGCGCGACCTGGTGAAATACATCGGCGAACAGACCGCCTGGCACGACCCGCAGGCGCGCTTCGTCGTCGACCCGGCCTTCATGGGGGAGCTTCAGCAACAGCAGGACGACATCGCCCGCCTGGCTCCTTTGCACCCGGCCTCGCCGGAGCGCCAGTTCGCCATCGTGGCCAAAGGCGACGAGGTGCTGGACTGGCGCGAAATGCAGGCCTTCTGCGCAGGGGGAACGACCCGCCTGCTGGAAGGCAGCGACCACGCCATCAGCGACTTCGACGACCACATCGACGACCTGTTCCATTTCCTGGACCTGTAACGGCCCCATGGGACAATCGCGCCCATGCACATCCTGTTTGATGAAGCCGGCAAGCTGTTGACCGGCCGCCTCCTGTCCGAGGCCGAAAGTTCCCTGCAAGTCGAGCTCGAATCCGGCAAACGCGTCAAGGTCAAGTCGGCCAATGCCCTGCTGCGCTTCGAAAAACCCGCCCCCAGCCAGCTGATGCCGGCGGCCACCGCCCTGGCGGAGACCATGGAGCTGGAGCTGGCCTACGAATTCGCGCCCGAAGACGAGTTCGGTTTCGCGGACCTCGCCCACGAGTATTTCAGCGACAAGGCGGGCATCACCGAACAGGTGGCCGCGCTCCTGTGCCTGCAAGGCGCGCCGCACTACTTCCGCCGCGCCGGCAAGGGCCGCTACAAGAAGGCGCCGGCCGACATCCTCGCGCAGGCCCTGGCCGCGATCGAGAAGAAGAAACAGGTGCAGGCACAGATCGAGGCCTGGGCGGCCGAGCTCGCCAGCGGCAGTTGCCCGGCGCCGGTGCGCCAGCAGCTCTACAAGCTGCTGTTCCGGCCGGACAAGAACGCGCCCGAGTACAAGGCCGTGGTGGAAGCCGCGCGCACCAGCCACACCGCGCCGCTCACCCTGCTGCAGAACGCGGGTGCCATCAGCAGCGCCTACCAGTTCCACTGGCAGCGCTTCCTGTTCGACCAGTTCCCCAAGGGCACGGGCTTCCCCCCGCTGCAGGCCCCGGTCATCGCCGACGAGCTGCCCCTGGCGCCGGTGCAGGCCTTCTCCATCGACGATTCGCAGACCACCGAGATCGACGACGCGCTCTCGCTGCAAGGCCTGGGCAGCGGCAGCGTCACGCTGGGCATCCACATCGCGGCGCCCGGCCTGGCCGTGGCGCCGGAAGGCCCCATCGACCAGGTGGCGCGCACGCGCCTGTCCACCGTCTACATGCCGGGCCACAAGCTCACCATGCTGCCCGACGAGGTGGTGCAGGCCTACACGCTCATGGCCGGGCGCGATTGCCCCGCCGTGTCCCTGTACGTCAGCTTCGACGAAGCCACCCTGGCCGTCACCGGCAGCCGCACCGCGCTGGAGCGCGTGCCGATCGCCCTCAACCTGCGGCACGACCAGCTCGACACGGTGATCACCGAAGCCTGGCTCGCGGGCGAGGCGCCGGCGACCGATGTCCCCGCCGAGATCGCGGCCCTGCAACCCTCGCTGGGTTTCCTGTTCCGCCTGGCCCTGCACCTCAAGGCGCAACGCGAGGTGGTGCGCGGCAAACCCGAGAACTTCACCCGCCCGGACTACACCTTCCGCCTCGAAGGCGTGAGCGGCGACGAACCGCAGGGCGACGAGCGCGTGGTCATCGGCACCCGCAAACGCGGCGCCCCGCTGGACCTGATGGTGGCCGAGGCCATGATCCTGGCCAACAGCACCTGGGGCAACTGGCTGGCCGACTGCGGCGTGCCCGGCATCTACCGCAGCCAGGCCAGCCTGCAGCCCGGCGTCAAGGTGCGCATGGGCACCAAGGCGCAGCCGCACGCGGGCATCGGCGTCAAGAGCTACGCCTGGAGCACCTCGCCCCTGCGCCGCTACGTGGACCTGGTCAACCAGTGGCAGATCATTGCCTGCGCGCGCCACGGCAAGACCGCCGCGCTGGCCGCGCCGTTCAAGCCCAAGGACGCCAACCTGTTCTCCATCATCAGCGCCTTCGACGCCGCCTACACCGCGTACAACGGCTTCCAGAACGGCATGGAGCGCTACTGGACGCTGCAGTACCTCCGGCAGGAAGGCATCACCGAGCTCACCGCCACCCTGATCAAGGACAACCTGGTGCGCGCCGACACCCTGCCCCTGGTGCTGCCGGTGCTGGGCGCCGACGGCCTGCCGCGCGGCGCGCACGTGCGCGTGAAGCTGGGTGAGATCGACGACATCACGCTCGACATCCACGGCACCGTCACCGAGCGGCTGGACCTGCCGGTGGACGACGTGGGCGAGACCGCGGGCGACGACGCCGAGGAAGAGGAGGCACTGGCCGCGCCGCTGGCCCTGGCGATCGACGTCAACGAAACCGAGGGCGAAAGCGCCGCCCAGCCCCCCCAAACGCCCGGCCCGGCAGGGGATTGAGGCCCAGGCGACACCCAGCACGGATAATGCCCGCGTGAAGCCGTCCGCCCTGTCCTTTTTCAAGAAGCTGAGCACGCTGCAACTGGCGCTGGGGGTGTCGGTGGCCGTGCACGCCGCGCTGCTCACGGTGCGCTTCGTGGACCCCGAGCGTTTCAACCGCGTGTTCCAGGACACGCCGCTGGAAGTCATCCTCGTCAACGCGCGCGGCAACGAGCGGCCCGACAAGGCCACGGCCATCGCGCAGACCTCGCTGGCCGGCGGTGGCGAGGCCGAACGCGGCCGCGCCACCTCGCCCCTGCCACCCGCCACGGTGGCCCGCATCGGCGACGCGCACGAAGAAGACGAGCGCACGATCGAGATGCTGCGCGAGCAGCAGAACCGCCTGCTGGCCCAGGTGCGCCGCGAGCTCGCCAAGATGCCGCCACCCGACCCCGAGTCGGTCAACCCCAGCCAGGCCTCGTCGGAGCGCGAGCAGAAGCGCCGCGCGCTGGTGAAGATCCTGGCCGAGATCGAAAAGCGCATCAACGAAGAAAACGCGCGGCCCAAGAAGCGCTACATCAGCCCGGCCACGCGCGAGGCGGTCTACGCCATCTACTACGACGAGCTGCGCCGCAAGATCGAGGACCGGGGCACCACCAACTTCCCCGAAGTCGGCGGCCGCAAGCTCTACGGCGAACTCACCATGACCATCACGGTCAACCACAACGGCGCCGTGCTCGACACCGAGGTGGTGCAGCCCTCGGGCATCAGCCAGCTCGACCGCCGCGCCCAGGCCATCGTGCGCAGCCTCTCGTTCGGCCGCTTCAACGAAGCCATGCGCCGCCAGGCCGACCAGATCGTGGTCGTCTCGCGCTTCCGCTTCACGCGCGACGAGACGCTGCAGACCCAGCTCTCCGGGCAATAGGGCCTGTTCACACTATTTTTCCAAGATGCGTTGCGGATCAAAAAGGCCATGCGCAAGGCGCGAAACGCAGCCGGGGCATTCCCCCGGCAAGGCTCCGCAACGCCGCGCATGGCCTTGTTGGCCGCAACCCGAAGGGAATGGGTTGAAAACAGCGCCACTCTTCGTTGCACTCCTAGGCCAGACACCCGGTCTGGCCGTCGTCGCGCGCCTCGATTGGCGCTGTTTTCAACCCATTCGCACTTGGAAAAATAGTGTGAACAGGCCCTTCCACACCGCATGAGGTCCCTCGGACGCTGGTTGCTGTGGCTGGTCCTCGCCGGGCTGGCCCTGCAGCTGTTCTTTCTGGCGCGCATCGCGCTCATGGTCGCGGTCGATCCCACCAGCACCGCCTTCATGCGCTCCGAAGCCTGGCGCATCGCGGGCGCCAGCCTGCAAAGCGACAAGGGTTGGCGCTGGTCGCACCACTGGGTGCCCGATGCCCAGATCAGCCCGCACCTCAAGCGCGCCGTGATCGCCTCCGAAGACGCCGGCTTCACCGACCACCGGGGCGTGGACTGGGGCGCGATCGAAGGCGCCTGGCAGAAGAACGAGCGCCGCCAGCAGCTGGCCGAAAAACGCGCCGCGCGCCAGCCCGCCCAGCCCGCCCAGCCCGCGCGCGAGCCCAAGGTGGTCGGCGGCTCCACCATCACGCAGCAACTCGCGAAAAACCTGCTGCTCTCCGGCGAACGCCAGCTGCTGCGCAAGGGCCAGGAACTGGTGCTCACGCTGATGCTCGAAGCCTTGCTCGACAAGCGCCGCATCCTGGAGATCTACCTCAACAGCGTGGAGTGGGGCGAAGGCATCTTCGGCGCCGAGGCCGCCTCGCAGCGCTACTTCAACAAGCCGGCCAGCAAGCTCAGCCCGCACGAGGCGGCGCGTCTGGCGGTGATGCTGCCCTCGCCCAAGTTCTTCGAGGCGCGGCAGGGATCGGCCTACCTCGCGCGGCGCACCGGCACCATCGTCGCGCGCATGGGTGGGGTCGTGCTGCCATGAACCTTCGTGCCACCTTCATGAGCGTGTTCCTGCTCGGCCTGGTGCGCCTGCTCACCGGCGCGCAGGCGCGCTGGCACGGCTGCCCGCCCAAGGCCGAGCAGCGCATCTATTTCGCCAACCACCAGAGCCACGCCGACCTCGTGCTGATCTGGGCCGCGCTGCCGCAGGAGCTGCGCAGCATCACGCGCCCGATCGCGGCCAAGGACTACTGGACCGCGTCGAACTTCAAGCGCTGGATCACCACCGAGGTGTTCAACGCCGTGTACGTGGAGCGCGAGCGCAAGGGCGACGAAGACCCACTGGCGCCGCTGGTGCAGGCGCTGGAGAGCGGCGACTCGCTGATCCTCTTTCCCGAGGGCACGCGCGGCCACGAGGAAGACCCGCAGCCCTTCAAGTCGGGCCTGTACAACCTGGCGCAGCGCTTTCCCGGCGTGGTGCTGGTGCCGGCCTGGATCCACAACGTGCAGCGCGTGATCCCCAAGGGCGAGGTGGTGCCGGTGCCGGTGCTGTGCTCGGTGACCTTCGGCGAACCGCTGGTGCTGGGCGCCGAGGAACCGCGCGCCGATTTCCTGAAACGGGCCCGCGAGGCCGTCATGGCCCTTCGGGACGTCTAAGAACATGAGCCCCCACACTCGTCATTTCATGTACTCATTGCCCCCCAAGGGGGCGCAGACCGCCCTTGGGGCGGCCCGGCGGACGGTCTGATGGGTTCCTTCCTTCGCAGCCTCACCCCCGACCAGCAGGTCAGCCTCGTCTTCGTGGTGCTGTTCGGCCTGCTGATCATCGCCAGCGGCGTGGGCGTGCTGCTGTCGCTGCGCGAGCGCCGCTCAGGCGACGACGACGCCAGCGGCGAACGCGCGCTGCGCCTGCAGGACAACCAGGCGCTGCTGCGCAGCTCCTGGATGATGATGCTGGTGTTCTGGGTCGGCTGGGTCATGGGCGAGGGCTTCGCCATCGTGCTGTTCGGCCTGGTCTCGTTCTTCATCCTGCGCGAGTTCATCAGCCTCTCGCCCACGCGCCGGGGCGACCACCGCAGCCTGGTGCTGGCCTTCTTCATCGTGCTGCCGCTGCAGTACGCGCTGGTCTGGACGGAACGCTTCAACCTGTTCACCGTGTTCATCCCGGTCTACGTGTTCCTCGCGATTCCCGTGGTGAGCGCGCTGGGCAACGACCCCCAGCGTTTCCTCGAGCGCAACGCCAAACTGCAGTGGGGCATCATGGTCTGCGTGTACGGCATGAGCCACGTGCCCGCCCTGCTGCTGCTCAGCTTCCCCGGCTTCGTCGGCAAGACCGCGTTCCTGGTGTTCTTCCTGGTGCTGGTGGTGCAAACCTGCATGCTGGTGCAGCACCTGGCCGCGCGCGGCCTGCGCCGGCCGGTGGCCCCCGCCATCAGCGGCAGCTTCCACTGGCGCAGCTGGGCCCTGGGCCTGGTCGCCGGCGGCCTGCTGGGCGCCGTGCTCTCCGGCTTCACGCCCTTCAAGCCCCTGCCCGCGCTGGCCATGGCCCTGGTGGCCTGTGTG
This sequence comes from Hydrogenophaga sp. UC242_50, assembly GCF_042697355.1. Classification (NCBI taxonomy): domain Bacteria; kingdom Pseudomonadati; phylum Pseudomonadota; class Betaproteobacteria; order Burkholderiales; family Comamonadaceae; genus Hydrogenophaga; species Hydrogenophaga sp. UC242_50. The sequence goes on along the minus strand of NZ_CP170553.1, from coordinate 1,869,149 downwards.
GCCGGCAGCTTCGGCCACCTGGTCATGAAGGCCATCAAGCGCGACCGCGGCGTGACCCACTGGGGCTTGGCGGGCCGCTCGGTCACCGGTGCCAGCGGCCTGCTCGACCGCGTGGACGCCCTGTGCTTCGCCGCGCCCGTGTTCTTCCATTCGGTGCGCTGGACCTTCGACCTTTGAGACCTTCCACCATGCGCATCCTCGGCATCGACCCCGGCCTGCAATGCACCGGCTTCGGCGTGATCGACACCGAAGGCGCTGCCCTGCACTATGTGGCCAGCGGCACCATCCAGACCAGCCCGAAGGACGGCGCCCTGCTGCCCGAGCGGCTCAAGATCCTGTTCGACGGCATCACCGAGGTGGTGGCGCGCTACCAGCCCCAGATGTCGGTCTGTGAAATCGTGTTCGTCAACGTCAACCCCCAGGCCACGCTGCTGCTGGGCCAGGCACGTGGCGCCTGCCTCACGGCCCTCGTGGCCAACAAGCTGGAGGTTGCCGAGTACACCGCGCTGCAGTTGAAGAAGGCCGTGGCCGGCAACGGCCGGGCCGGCAAGCCGCAGATGCAGGAAATGGTCAAGCGCCTGCTGCGCCTGCCCGGCCTGCCCGGCAAGGACGCGGCCGACGCGCTCGGCCTGGCCATCACCCACGCCCAGGTGAGCCGCACCCTGGCGGCGATCAACAAGGTCTCCACCCAACAGGCTCGCACCCACGCCACGTACAAGGCCGGCCGGGTGTATTGATGGGCATGGAGGGTTCTTCGCCGTTGCGCCGTTTCAGCCTGGGGGCCTGGCTCGCCATCGCATTCACGGTCCTGTCGCTGTTGCTCACCTTGAGCCTGACGCTGTTCAGCGACCGCGCCGCGAGCAACCAGGTGCGCGAGGCCATCGGCGCCAACCTGACCGAGCTGGCGCAGCAGACCGCGAGCCGGCTGGACCGGTCCATGTTCGAGCGCTACCGCGAGGTGCGCCTGATCGCCCAACGCCTGAGCGGCCACACCGACTTCGGCGCGGTCCGCGGCGAGATCGAGGCCCTGCAGAAGAGCTACCCGCACTACGCCTGGATCGGCGTGACCGACACCGCGGGCGTGGTGCGCACCGCCACGCGCGGCATGCTCGAAGGCGTGGATGTGTCGGCGCGCCCCTGGTTCCGCAACGCCATGGACGGCCACCCCATGGGCGACGTGCACGATGCCGTGCTGCTCGCCCAGCTGCTGGGCACGCCGGGCAGCGAGCCGATGCGCTTCGTCGACATCGCCTTTCCGCTCACCGACGCGGCCGGCCAGACCACGGGCGTGCTGGGCGTGCACCTGTCGTGGAACTGGGCCAGCGAGATCCAGGACGCGATCTTCACCCCCGTGAGCCGCCACCGCAGCGTCGACCTGCTGATCGTCTCGACCACCGGCGCGGTGCTGCTCGGCCCCAAGGACCTGCAAGGCACGGTGCTGAAGGTGCCGAGCGTGGAAGCCGCGGGGCGCGGCGAATCGGGGCATGCGACGGAAACGTGGCCCGATGGCCAGACCTACCTCGTGGGCCACACGCGCGACAACGGCTTCGACACCTACGCCGGCCTGGGCTGGCGCGTGCTGGTGCGGCAGACGCTGGACGAGGCCTACGCCCCGGTGAACCAGCTGCACCGGCGCATGCTGCTCGGCGGCATCGCGGCGGCACTGCTGTTTTCCCTGCTGGGCTGGCTGGTGGCGCGCCTGATCACCCGGCCCCTGCTCGACCTGACCGACGTGGCGCGCGGCATCGAGGCCGGCTACGCGGTGAAGGCGCCCACCACCGCGGCCTACCGCGAGGTTGCGCATGCTGGGCAATGCCTTCAACTCCCTGGTGAAGGGCCTGCAGGCCAACGAGGCGGCGCTGCGCCAGAACCATGCCGCGCTGGAGCGGCGCGTGAGCGAGCGCACCGCCGAGTTGCGCGAGACGGTGGACGACCTGCGCGCCAACGAAGAGCGTGTGCAGACCGTGATCGACAGCGCGCAGGAAGCCTTCATCGGCATCGATTTCGACGGTTGCATCACCGACTGGAACGCCGCGGCCGAAACCCTGTTCGGCTGGAAGCGCCAGGAGGTGCGCGGCGAATCGCTGGCCGACACCATCCTGCCCGAGCGTTACCACATCGCTTTCGTGAAGGCGCTGGCGCATTTCCACACCACCGGCAAGGCCCCGTTCACGGGCCGGCTGCTTCGGCGCACGGTGGTGGACCGGCAGGGTCGCGAGATGGAAGTGGAGATGAAGATCGGCCTGATCCACACCAGCGAGCTGCAGCTCTTCAGCGCCTTCGTGCGGCCGGTGACCGAGCCGCCATCGCACTGACTGAACGGCGGTCTGGCTAGAGCAGGCGCTCCAGCACGAGCACGCCGAAGAATCCCAGGGCCGCGATGACGGTCCACTTCAGGATCACGATGCCCCAGGTGCGGTAACGTGCCTGGCCGGTGCCGATGTAGAAGGCAAAACACACGCCCGCTGCCAGCAGCAGCAACATCACGGTCCAGCGGAACAGCAGCATGAGGGGTGGTGGCGGCGGCGCCTACCAGGCCGGTGCGAGCTGGGCGAAGCCGCGCGGGGCTTCGCGCTCGTGTTCGAAGCTCACGATCTCGTAGGCGTCGGGCTGGTCCAGCAGGGCGCGCAGCAGCTGGTTGTTCATCGCGTGGCCGCTGCGGAAGGCGCTGTAGGCGGCCAGCAGCGGTTTGCCCACGATGTAGAGGTCGCCCATGGCGTCGAGGATCTTGTGCTTGACGAACTCGTCCTGGTAGCGCAGGCCGTCGGCGTTGAGCACTTTCACGTCGTCCATCACGATGGCGTTGTCCAGCCCGCCGCCCATCGCCAAGCCGTTGGAGCGCATCATTTCCACGTCGCGCGTGAAACCGAAGGTGCGGGCGCGGGCGATCTCGCGCGCGTACTGGCCGCTGCCGAAGTCGAACTCCACGCGCTGGCCGGTGGAGTTCACGGCCGGGTGGTTGAACTCGATCTCGAACGCCAGCTTGTAGCCGTGGAAGGGGTCGAGCCGCGCCCACTTGAGCGTGCGGCCGTCGCCTTCGCGCACTTCCACCGGTTTGGTGACGCGGATGAAGCGCTTGGGCGCGTTCTGCATCACGATGCCGGCGCTTTGCAGCAGGTAGACGAAGGAGGCCGAGGAACCGTCGAGGATGGGCACTTCTTCGGCCGTGATGTCGACGTAGAGGTTGTCCAGACCGAGGCCGGCGCAGGCGCTCATGAGGTGCTCGATGGTGTGCACCTTGACGCCGCCGTTGGAGATGGTGGAGGCCAGGCGGGTGTCGGACACCGCCATGGCATTGACCGGGATCTCCACCGGCGCGGACAGGTCGACCCGGCGGAACACGATGCCCGTGTCGGGCGCGGCCGGCCGCAGCGTCAGCTCCACCCGCTGACCGCTGTGCAGGCCGACACCGACGGCCTTGGTCAGGGATTTGAGGGTGCGTTGGGCAAGCATCCTTGAATTGTAGTTTTCCGGGCGCCAGAACATGGTTTAGAAAGCTGATGGCCTTGATAGGGAAGGCTTTTCTCCGTTTTTCTCCGGCTGAGACGGTCAGCGGCGACCGGGGTGGCCGGCTCCGCGGGTGTCCCCCGCCCGTGGCTGCGCCACGGGCTCCTCCTTTACCCCGCTGCGCCGGCCACCCCGATCACCGCTGACCTACGTGCAAGAGAACCGCTGGCAAACAAACGCTTCTTCAGCTCGTGGACCCCGGGCGTTCTGCGCAGCGGGGTAAAGGAGGAGGACCGGCGAAGCCGGTCCGGGGGATACCCGCGGAGCAGAGCGCCCGGGTCCACGAGCCCGCGAGGTGCAGGCAAGAAAACCCGGGGAAGAGACTCAGTCCGCCTGCTTGCGCAGGAAAGCAGGAATCTCGAAATCGTCCATGCCGCCGGAAGCCAGCGCATCCACCTTGGCCGCGGCCTGGGTGCGGTTGGTGCGCCAGACGCTGGGCACCGCCATGGAGTTGTAGTCCGGCTGCGCAGCACCCGGGGCCGCCCACAGCGGCGTTCACGGTCGGCACATTGAACGGCACGTTGTCCGTACCGGTGCGCAGCACCTGCAGCGGAGGCGCCGTGCGGCGCACACCCTGGCGCGACAGGCCCGTCGCCACCACGGTCACGCGCATCTCGTCGCCCAGGGCGTCGTCGTAAGCGGCACCGTAGATCACGTGCGCTTCCGGCGAAGCGTAGGCGCGGATCGTGTTCATCGCCAGCTTGGACTCCGACAGCTTGAGCGAACCCTTGGCCGCCGTCACCAGCACCAGCACGCCCTTGGCGCCCGACAGGTCGATGCCTTCCAGCAGCGGGCAGGCCACGGCCTGCTCGGCGGCGATGCGCGCGCGGTCCGGGCCGGCGGCCACGGCCGTGCCCATCATGGCCTTGCCGGGTTCGCCCATCACGGTGCGCACGTCCTCGAAGTCGACGTTCACGTTGCCGTACTCGTTGATGATCTCGGCAATGCCGCCCACGGCGTTCTTGAGCACGTCGTTGGCGTGCGCGAAAGCCTCGTCCTGCGTGACGTCGTCACCCAGCACTTCCAGCAGCTTCTCGTTGAGCACCACGATCAGCGAATCCACGTTGGCTTCGAGCTCGGCCAGGCCGCTGTCGGCGTTGGTCATGCGGCGGCCACCTTCCCAGTCGAACGGCTTGGTGACCACGCCGACGGTGAGAATGCCCATTTCCTTGGCGCAGCGCGGGCGATCACGGGGGCCGCGCCGGTGCCGGTGCCGCCGCCCATGCCGGCGGTGATGAACAGCATGTGCGCGCCCGCGATGGCTTCGCGGATGTCGTCCACCGCGACTTCGGCCGCGTCACGGCCCTTCTCGGGCTTGCTGCCCGCGCCCAGGCCGCTGGTGCCGAGCTGGATGGTCTTGTGCGCGGCGCTGCGCGTGAGCGATTGCGCGTCGGTGTTGGCGCAGATGAACTCCACGCCCTGCACGCTGCGCGAGATCATGTGCTCGACCGCGTTGCCGCCGCCGCCGCCCACGCCGATGACCTTGATCTGGGTGCCCTGGTTGAATTCTTCAACTTCGATCATTTCGATGCTCATTTGGAAGCTCCTTTTGTGGCCCTTGGAACGGTGTCGCCGGGCAATCTGTCAATACAAAAAATCTGCGGAATCGGGGAATGGCGAGGGTTCATCCAGGCGGCCCGGTGCATTCGGTGCACCGCCCTCGCTGGTGGCGTTCCAGGCTCATGGCGTTGGCCGGCGTGAGGGCCGGGCTCGAAGACAGCGTGTTCGCGTTGTTCATCAGAAGGTCCCCACAAACCAGTTTTTGACCCGCTCGAGTGCGCCTTGCATCGAGCCCGCTTTCTGTGCCACCTTGTGCCCGCGCACGCGCGCCAGGCGCGCTTCCTCGAGCAGGCCCATCACCGTGGCCGCGCGCGTCTGCGCGACCATGTCGGACAGAGCGCTGGTGTAGTTCGGGATGCCGCGGCGCACGGGCTTGAGGAAGATGTCCTCGCCCAGTTCGACCATGCCCGGCATCACCGCGCTGCCGCCGGTGAGCACGATGCCCGACGACAGCATCTCTTCATGGCCGGAGTCGCGCAGCACCTGCTGCACCAGCGAGAAGATTTCCTCCACGCGCGGCTCGATCACGCCGGCCAGCGCCTGGCGGCTGAGCATGCGCGGGCCGCGATCGCCCAGGCCGGGCACTTCCACCTGCGTGTCCGGATCGGCCAGCAGCTGCTTGGCGCAGCCGCTTTCCACCTTGATGTCTTCGGCGTCCTTGGTCGGCGTGCGCAGGGCCATGGCGATGTCGCTGGTGATCAGGTCGCCCGCGATCGGGATGACCGCCGTGTGGCGGATCGCGCCGCCCGAGAAGATCGCCACGTCGGTCGTGCCCGCGCCGATGTCCACCAGCGCCACGCCGAGTTCCTTCTCGTCGTCGGTCAGGATGGCCTGGCTGGACGCCAGCGGGTTGAGCATGAGCTGGTCCACTTCCAGGCCGCAGCGGCGCACGCACTTGATGATGTTTTCGGCCGCGCTCTGCGCGCCGGTGACGATGTGCACCTTGGCTTCCAGGCGGATGCCGCTCATGCCGATCGGCTCTTTCACCTCCTGGCCGTCGATCACGAACTCCTGCGGCTCCACCAGCAGCAGGCGCTGGTCGGTGGAGATGTTGATCGCCTTGGCGGTCTCGATCACGCGCGCCACGTCGGTGGCGCTGACCTCGCGGTCCTTGATGGCCACCATGCCGCTGGAGTTGATGCCGCGGATGTGGCTGCCGGTGATGCCGGTGTAGACGCGCGCGATGCGGCAGTCGGCCATCAGCTCGGCTTCTTTCAAGGCCTGCTGGATGCTCTGCACCGTGGCGTCGATGTTGACCACCACGCCGCGCTTGAGGCCGTGGCTGGCCGACACGCCCAGGCCCGCGAGCTTGAGTTCGCCGTTGGACTGGACCTCGGCGACCACCACCATGATCTTGGCGGTGCCGATGTCGAGTCCGACCACCAAATCCTTGTATTCCTTGGCCATGATTGCTTCTTGATTACCTTCGGTTTTGAGATCCGCCAGCCGGCGTGTCGGTCACGGTGGTCACGCCGCGCAGGCGCAGCGCGTAGCCATTGGGGTAGCGCAGGTCCACGGACTGAACCGCGCCCGCGTAACGTTCGGTGAGCTGCGCCAGCGTGCCGGTGAAGCGGCGCGTGCGCGCCAGCAGTTCGTCGGGCGTGCCGCGGCCCAGCTCCACCTGGGCGCCGCTGTCGAGCTTGGCGCGCCAGGTGCCGCGCTCGGTGAGTTCGAGCCGCTCCAGGCCCAGGTCGAGGCGGCCGAGTTCGGTTTGCAGCAGCTGGTAGAGCGACCACACCTGGGCCGACTTCTCGACCGGGCCGGCCAGTTCGGGCAGGCCATCGCTGTCGTCGGGGCTGGCATCGAACACCTCGCCCAGGCGATTGACCAATTGGCCCGAACCCGACTCGCCCCACCAGGCCACGGCCTGGTGCTCTTCCAGCGTCACGCGCAGGCGGTTGGGGAACTCGCGCTGCACCACGGCCTTGCGCACCCAGGGCACGGACTCGAACAGCTGGCGCACCTGCTGCAGGTCCACGGTGAGGAAGCTGCCGTTCAGGCGCGTCTTCATCTGCGACGAGAGCTGGGCGCGGAAGGTCACGGCGTTCTGGTGCGCCACGTCGCCATGCACGGCGATGGCCTTGACCGACCAGATCGGGTGGCGCACCAGCCAGGTGGTGAACAGGCCCAGGCTCAGCACGGCGAACACCGCGACCAGGACGTGCGTGACCACGGTCATGAGCTTGACGTCCAAGGGCAGTTCGGTGCTGGGCATGGTGGTGTTCCGGGGCTCAGGCCGCGTGGTCCAGCGAGGCGGTGGCCAGCAGCGCCACGCACAGGTCTTCGTACGACAGGCCGGCCGCCTTGGCCGACATCGGCACCAGCGAGTGGCCGGTCATGCCGGGCGAGGTGTTGATCTCGAGCAGCCAGGGCTTGCGGGTCTTGGCGTCGATCATCACGTCGGCGCGCGACCAGCCACGGCAGTCCAGCGTGAGGTAGGCCTTGAGCACCAGCGCCTGGATGGCGGCCTCTTCACCTTCGGGCAGGCCGCAGGGCACGAGGTACTTGGTGTCGTCGGTGAAGTACTTGTTCTGGTAGTCGTAGTTGCCTTCGGGCGCGACGATGCGGATCACCGGCAGGGCTCTTGCGTCGGCGCCCGTGCCCAGCACCGGGCAGGTGACCTCGTCGCCCGCGATGAACTGCTCGCACATCACCAGCGGATCCAGCCTGGCAGCGAGTTCGTAGGCGGCGGCGCATTGCGCCTCGCTGATCACCTTGGTCAGGCCGATGGTGGAGCCTTCGCGCACGGGCTTGACGATCATGGGCGAACCCAGCGCCTTGAACGCGGCCAGGGTCTCGTCGGCGCTGTGCACCTGGCGCCAGGCCGGCGTGGCCAGGCCTTCGGCGATCCAGATGCGCTTGGTCATGAGCTTGTCCATGGCCACGCTGGAGGCCATCACACCGGGGCCGGTGTAGGGAATGCCCATCAGCTCCAGGGCCCCCTGCACCGTGCCGTCTTCACCGAAGCGGCCGTGCAGCGCGATGAAGCAGCGCTGGAAACCTTCGCGCTTGAGTTCGCCCATCTCGCGCTCGGCCGGATCGAAGGCGTGCGCGTCGACGCCCTTCGATTGCAGCGCGGCCAGCACGCCCTTGCCCGACATGAGCGAGACCTCGCGCTCGGCCGAGCGCCCGCCCATCAGCACGGCCACCTTGCCAAGCGACCTGGCATCCACCGTCATTGCCTTCTCCTGTTTCATGCGGTTGCTCCCTGCGCCAGCTCGATCACGCGACCGGCGACCGCGCCCACCGTGCCCGCGCCCATGCAGAGCACCACATCGCCGTCGCGCGCGTTGTCGAGCACGGCCTGCGGCATGGCGGCGATGTCGTCCACGAACACGGGTTCGAGCTTGCCGGCCACGCGCAACGCGCGCGCCAGCGAGCGGCCATCGGCCGCGACGATGGGGGCTTCGCCGGCCGCGTACACCTCGGCCAGCAGCACGGCATCGGCCTGGCCGATGACTTTCACGAAGTCTTCGAAGCAGTCGCGCGTGCGGGTGTAGCGGTGCGGCTGGAAGGCCAGCACCAGCCGGCGGCCCGGGTAGGCACCGCGCGCGGCCGACAGCGTGGCGGCCATCTCCACCGGGTGGTGGCCGTAGTCGTCCACCACGGTGCAGCTGCCGCCCGAAGGCAGCGCGGCTTCGCCGTAGCGCTGGAAGCGCCGACCCACGCCCTTGAACTCGGCCAGCGCCTGCTGCACGGCCTCGTCGGGCACGTTCAGCTCCACCGCGATGCCGATGGCGGCCAGGGCGTTGAGCACGTTGTGGTTGCCGGGCAGGTTGAGCACCACGTCCAGGTCGGGCAGCTCCACGCCGTTGCGGCGCTGCACGGTGAAGTGCATCTGCGTGTCCACCGCGCGCACGTTGATCGCGCGCACCTGCGCGTCTTCCGCGAAGCCGTAGCTGGTGATGGGCCGCGCGATCTGGGGCAGGATCTCGCGGATCGCCGCGTCGTCCACGCACACCACGGCCGCGCCGTAGAACGGCATCTTGTGCAGGAAGTCCACGAAGGCGGACTTGAGCTTGCCGAAGTCGTGGCCGTAGGTGTCCATGTGGTCGGCGTCGATGTTGGTGACGACCGAGAGCACCGGCAGCAGGTTGAGGAAGGAGGCGTCGGACTCGTCGGCCTCGACCACGATGTACTCGCCCGACCCCAGCTGGGCGTTCGCGCCGGCGCTGTTGAGGCGGCCCCCGATCACGAAGGTCGGGTCCAGCTGGGCGGCGGCCAGCACGCTGGCCACCAGGCTGGTGGTGGTGGTCTTGCCGTGCGTGCCGGCGATGGCCACGCCCTTCTTCATGCGCATCAGCTCGGCCAGCATCACCGCGCGCGGCACCACCGGCACGAGTTTCGCGTGCGCGGCCACCACCTCGGGGTTGTCTTCCTTCACCGCGGTCGAGGTGACGATGGCGTCGGCGCCCTCGATGTTCGCGGCGTCGTGGCCCACGAACACCTGGGCGCCCAGCGCCACCAGCCGGCGCGTGACGGTGCTCTCGCCCAGGTCGCTGCCGGAGATGCGGTAGCCCTGGTTGAGCAACACCTCGGCGATGCCGCTCATGCCGGCACCGCCGATGCCGACGAAGTGGATGTGACGGATGGCGTGCTTCATGGATTCGGGACTTTCGCGAGTTGCTCGCAGGCGGACACCACGGCCGCCACGGCTTCGGTCTTTTGCATCTGTTTGGCCTGGGTGCGACTGGCCAGCAGTTGCTCGCGCTGCACGGTCTGCAGGGTTTGCGCGAGCCGCTGGGGGGTGAGTTCGGTCTGGGGCACCAGCCAGGCGGCGCCGGCATCCACCAGGAAGCGGGCGTTGGTGGTCTGGTGGTCGTCCACCGCCGAGGGGAACGGCACGAACAGCGCGGCCGCGCCGACGGCGGCGATCTCGGTCACGGTGCTGGCGCCGCTGCGGCAGACGATGAGATCGGCGTCGGCGAAGGCCTGCGCGGTGTCGTCGATGAAGGGCGTGAGCTCGGCGTGGATGCCGGCGGCGATGTAGTTGGCGCGCAGCGCGTCGATCTGCTTCTCGCCGCTCTGGTGCGTGACCTGCGGCTGCTGCACCTTGGGCAGCAGCGCCAGCGCCTGCGGCACCACGTCGTTGAGCGCCTTCGCGCCCAGGCTGCCGCCCACCACCAGCAGGCGCAGCGGGCCACTGCGGCCGGCGAAGCGCTCGGCCGGCGCGGCCTGGCGCAGGAAAGGCGTGCGCAGGGGGTTGCCCACCCACTCGGCCTTCTTGAACACGTTCGGGAAGGCGGTGAACACGCGGTCGGCCACACCGGCCAGCACCCGGTTGGCCATGCCGGCCACCGAGTTCTGCTCGTGCAGCACCAGCGGCTTGCCGGCGAGCACGCCCATCATGCCGCCGGGGAAGCTGATGTAGCCGCCCAGGCCCACGACCACGTCGGGCTTGACGCGGCGCACCACCTGCAGCGACTGCCAGAAGGCGCGCAGCAGGCGCAGCGGCAGCAGCGCGACCGTGACCAGCCCCTTGCCGCGCACGCCACCGAAGTCGATGGTCTCCAGCGCGAAGCCGCGCGGCGGCACGAGCCGGCTTTCCATGCTGCCGGGCGCGCCCAGCCAGTGCACGCGCCAGCCGCGCTCGCGCAAGGCTTCGGCCACGGCCAGGCCGGGGAAGATGTGGCCGCCGGTGCCACCGGCCATGATGAGGGCGCAGGGAGCCGTCACGAGCGCCCTCCCTTCATCATCTGGCGGTTCTCGTAGTCCACGCGAAGCACGAGCGCGATGGCCACCAGGTTCAGCAGAATGGCCGAACCGCCGTAACTCATCAGCGGCAGCGTCAGGCCCTTGGTGGGCAGCGCGCCCAGGTTCACGCCGATGTTGATGAAGGCCTGGAAGCCCATCCACAGGCCCACGCCCTGTGCCACCAGGCCGGCGAAGACCTGGTCGAGCGCGATGGCCTGACGGCCGATGTGCATGATGCGGCGCGTGAGCCAGAGGAACAGCGCGATCAGCACCACGACGCCGAGCAGGCCGAACTCCTCGCCGATCACGGCGAGCAGGAAGTCGGTGTGCGCCTCGGGCAGCCAGTGCAGCTTCTCCACGCTGCCGCCCAGGCCGACGCCGAAGATCTCGCCCCGGCCGAAGGCGATCAGCGAGTGCGAGAGCTGGTAGCCCTTGCCCAGGGCGTGCTCCACGCTCCAGGGGTCGAGGTAGGCGAAGACGCGCTGGCGGCGGAACTCGCTGGTCATGACCATGAGCGCGAACGCGCCCACCACCACCAGCGCCATCAGGAAGAACATGCGCGCGTTCACGCCACCCAGGAACAGGATGCCCATGGCGATCACCACGATCACCATGAAGGCGCCCATGTCGGGCTCGGCCAGCAGCAGCATGCCGACCACACCCACGGCCACCGCCATCGGGGCCACGGCGTGGAAGAAGCGTTCCTTGACCTCCATCTTGCGCACCATGTAGCTGGCGGCGTAGAGCAACACGGCCAGCTTGGCCAGTTCGGAAGGCTGAAAGTTCATGATGCCCAGCGAGATCCAGCGGCGCGCGCCGTTCACGCCCCGGCCGATGAAGGGCAGCAGCACCAGCGCGAGCAGCACCAGCGCCAGCGCGAACAGCCAGGGCGCCATCTTTTCCCACGAGCGCAGCGGGAACTGGAAGGCCACCATGGCCGCGATCACGCCGATCACCATGGAGATGCCGTGCCGCAGCACGAAGTGGGTGTGGGCGTAGTTCTGGAAGCGCGGGTTGTCGGGCAGCGCGATGGAGGCGGAATACACCATCACCAGGCCCCAGGCGAGCAGCGCCACCACCACCCACAGCAGAGGCTGGTCGAAACCGAGTTCGCGCACCGCCACGTTGCGCGTGCCGGCATAGGTGCGGTTGGACAGTCGCACCGGCAGGTTGTCGCGCGAGGAGCCTCCGGCGAGCGCGCCCGCGAGGTCGCGTCCCGGGAAGCGTGGCAGCAGGCCGGCCAGGCCGGCGCGCAGGCGCTCGCCCCAGGGGGCGCGGTTGGCCTGGGCGGCGGCGGCGGTTTTCTTCTTCACAGTCCCCCCTCCAGGCTCAGGCCCTGCTCGGCGGCCAGGGCGTGCACCGCTTCCACGAACACGCGGGCGCGGTGCATGTAGTTGTCGAACATGTCCAGGCTGGCGCAGGCCGGCGACATCAGCACCGCATCGCCCGCGCGCGCCTGCTGCGCGCAGAGCGCGACGGCGTCGGGCAGCGTGGCGGCGTCGAGCTGGGGCACCCCGGCCTCCTGCAGCGCGTTGCCCACGGCCTCGCGGATGCGGCCGGCGTCGCGGCCGATGTAGACCACGGCGCGCGCGAAGCGGGCCAGCGGCTCGGCCAGCGGCAGGAAGTCCTGCCCCTTGCCATCGCCACCCAGGATGACGACCAGCCGGCGGTCCACGCCCAGACCGCGCACGGCCGCCAGCGTGGCACCCACATTGGTGCCCTTGCTGTCGTCGAAGTACTCGACCTCGTCGAGGATGGCCACGGGTTCCACGCGGTGCGGCTCGCCGCGGTACTCGCGCAGGCCGTGCAGCATGGGACCGAGCGCGGCGCCGGTGGACGTGGCGCAGCGCGAGCGCGGCCAGGGCGTTGGCCGCGTTGTGGCGGCCACGGATGCGCAGCGCGTCCACGGGCATGAGGCGCTGGAAATAGATCTCTTCGTCTTCTTCGGCACCACGGCCGCGCTTGCGCGTTTCGTCCAGCGCCAGGGCGCGCACCAGCCAGGCCATGCCATTGACCGATTCGATGCCCCAGTCGCCCGCGCGGGTGGGCGCGTCCAGGCCGAAGCTGGCCCAGGGGCGCGCGCTCTGCTGGCGGTTGCGGTTGCCCACTTTCACGGTCACCAGGCCGGGCTGCATGCCCATGACCAGCGGGTCGTCGCGGTTGAGCAGCATCAGGGCCTGCGCGCCGAACACCGCCTTCTTGGCCAGGGCGTAAGCGGCCATGTTGCCGTGCCAGTCCAAGTGGTCTTCGGTGAGGTTGAGCACGGTGGCCGCGGTGGGCACGCCGTCCCAGTCGCCGCCGGCGGTGCCGTCGAGCTGGAAGCTGGAGAGTTCCAGCACCCAGGCCTGGGGCAGGTGCGCCGGCTGCGGGGGCTCCACGGGCGGCGGCACGAGCTGGGTCGGGCCTTCGCCTTCTGCCTCGGCATCCGCCGGGACCACGGCTTCATCGGCCTCGTCGATCTCTGCGTCGGCGTCTTCCTCGGGCGCCGCCTCGGCTTCGACGGCCACGGGGGCCTCGGTTGCGCACCTGGGCCTGCGCTTCGGCCTGCGCCTGCGCTTCTTCGGCCGCCGCGCGTTCGTCGTCGGCCGCCTGCGCCACGGCTTCGGTGTCCAGCGCGGCGGACAGCACGTCGAGCAGGGCCGGGCCGATGTTGCCGGCCACGGCCACGTTCAGGCCGGCGCGCTGCAGCAGCAGGCCGGTGAGCGAGGTGACGGTGGTCTTGCCATTGGTGCCCGTGATGCCCAGCACCTTGGGCTTGTACGGCAGGCGCGCGCGCTGCGAGAGTTCGCGCAGGGCGCGGGCGAACAGGTCGAGCTCACCGACCACGGCCACGCCGCGCTCCGTTGCCCAGCCGAACACGCCCTGCAGCATCTCGGGCGCCAGGCCCGGGCTGCGCGCGATCAGGTTCCACTCGGCGCGCGCCAGCAGCGTGTCGTCGAATGGTCCGGCCACGAAATTCGCGTCCGGGCACTCGGCGCGCAGCACCGCCAGCTGGGGCGGCGTCTCGCGCGTGTCGGCCACGGTCACGCGCGCACCCTGGCGGACGCACCAGCGCGCCATGGCCAGGCCGGAGGCGCCCAGACCGAGGATGAGAACGGACTGCTGATTCATCGCAGCTTGAGCGTGGACAGCCCCACGAGGCACAACAGCATGGTGATGATCCAGAAGCGCACGACGACCTGCGTCTCCTTCCAGCCCTTTTTCTCGAAGTGGTGGTGCAGCGGCGCCATCTGGAACAGGCGCCGGCCCGTGCCGTAGCGCCGCTTGGTGTACTTGAACCAGCTCACCTGCAGCATCACCGACAGCGCCTCGACCACGAAGATGCCGCCCATGATGGCGAGCACGATTTCCTGGCGCACGATGACGGCGATGGTGCCCAGCGCGCCGCCCAGCGCGAGCGCGCCCACGTCGCCCATGAACACCTGCGCCGGGTGGGTGTTGAACCACAGGAAAGCCAGGCCCGCGCCGGCCATGGCGGCGCAGAAGATCAGCAACTCACCCGCGCCGGGGATGTGCGGCAGCAGCAGGTAGCGCGCGAACACCGTGTTGCCGGTGACGTAGGCGAACACGCCCAGCGCCGAGCCGACCATGACCACCGGCATGATGGCCAGGCCGTCGAGGCCGTCGGTGAGGTTGACGGCGTTGCTCGAACCGACGATGACCAGGTAGGTCATGATCACGAAACCGAACACGCCCAGCGGGTAGCTGATTTCCTTGAAGAAGGGCACCAGCAGGCCGGCCTGCGGCGGCAGGTCCACGCTGAAACCCGAACGCACCCAGGCGACGAAGAGTTCGAGCACGCGCAGGTTGCTGGACTCGGACACGCTGAACACCAGGTAGAACGCGGCCACCAGGCCGATCACCGACTGCCAGAAGTACTTTTCGCGCGAGCGCATGCCTTCCGGGTCCTTGTTGACCACCTTGCGCCAGTCGTCCACCCAGCCGATGGCACCGAAACCCAGGGTCACCAGCAGCACGATCCACACGAAGCGGTTGGTGAGGTCGAACCACAGCAGCGTGGACAGCGCGATCGAGAACAGGATGAGCACACCGCCCATGGTGGGCGTGCCGCCCTTGCTCAGGTGGGTCTGCATGGCGTACTCGCGGATCGGCTGGCCGATCTTGAGCGCGGCCAGGCGCCGGATGAAGTACGGGCCCGCGACCAGGCCGACCAGCAGCGCGGTCATGGCCGCCATCACGGCGCGGAAGGTGAGGTACTGGAACACCCGCAGGGATCCGAATTCGGGCGACAGGCCTTGCAGCCAGAGGGCCAGGCTAGGCAGCATGGGCGTTGTCCTTCTTGTCTCTTGTTTGAGCGGGGTCCAGCGCCAGCAGCGCCTGCACCACGCGTTCCATGCGCATGAAGCGCGAGCCCTTGACGAGCACGCTGCGGTACACCGGCCGGTCGTCGGTCACGGCGGCGCAGACGGCGCCAGCCAGGGCTGGCACTTCGACCCAATGAATGATTTTGGGCAGGGGCGCGCTGGCCTGGCGCATCCAGTCGCCCGCGACGTGCACGGCCTCGATGCCGCGCGCCAGGGCGTGGCGCAGCACCTCGTCGTGGAACGCCAGGCCCTGTTCGCCGACCTCGCCCATGTCGCCCAGCACCAGCAGGCGCGGCGCGGGCAGCTCGGCCAGCACGTCGATGG
Organism: Hydrogenophaga sp. UC242_50; assembly: GCF_042697355.1. NCBI lineage: Bacteria > Pseudomonadati > Pseudomonadota > Betaproteobacteria > Burkholderiales > Comamonadaceae > Hydrogenophaga > Hydrogenophaga sp. UC242_50. The sequence continues at coordinate 1,853,739 of NZ_CP170553.1, read as the reverse complement.
CGGCGCGCACCGAGTCGGGGTTGGCGTTGTAGGTGTCGTCGATCAGGGTGACGTGGCGGTCGTTCACGCGCAGCGCGAGGGCGCGCGAGCGCCCGCCCACCGGTTCGAATGCGTCCAGGCCGCGCACCACGGCGTCCAGCGGCACACCGGCGGCCAGGGCGCAGGCGGTGGCCGCCAGGGCGTTGCGCACGTTGTGGCGGCCGGCGATGCGCAGGCGCACCGAGGCTTCGCCCAGCGGAGAGACGAAGCTCAGCGCCCACGCGCCTTCGGCCCACTCGGTCTTGAGCGCCTTCACATCGGCGGCCTCGTCGCGGTCGCTGAAGGTGATGATCCGCCGCGCTCCGGCGAACTCGCGCCACAGCGGGGTGTAGGTGTCGTCGGAGGGGAACACGGCCACCCCATCGGCGCCCAGCGCCTGGATGACCTGCCCGTTCTCGCGCGCCACGGCTTCCACCGTGGCCATGAATTCCAGGTGCTCGCGCTGCGCGTTGTTGACCAGCGCCACCGTGGGCAGCGCCAGCGCGGCGAGTTCGGCGATCTCGCCCGGGTGGTTCATGCCCAGCTCCACCACCGAGAGGCGGTGCGCGGCGGTGATGCGCAGCAGGGTGAGCGGCACGCCGATGTCGTTGTTGAAGTTGCCCTGCGTGGCGTGCGCGGCCTCGCCCGCGGCGGCGCGCAGGATGGACGCGATCATCTGCGTGACCGTGGTCTTGCCGTTGCTGCCGGTCACGGCGATCAGCGGCAGGTCGAACTGACCGCGCCAGCGGCGCGCCAACTCGCCGAGCGCTCGCCGGGTGTCGGGCACTTCCACGCCGGGCAGGCCGGCCTCGGCCAGGCCCTGGTGGGCGATGGCGGCCAGCGCGCCCTGCCCTCGCGCCTGCGGCAGGAAGTCGTGCGCGTCGAAGCGCTCGCCCTTCAGCGCCACGAAGAGGTCGCCCGGCTGCAGGCTGCGGGTGTCGGTGTGCACGCGGGTGAACGGCAGATCGGGCTGGCCGACCACGCGGGCGCCGTCGAGCTGCGGCAGGAGCTGGCCCAGGGTCTTCATGCGTGGGCCCCCTGTCCGTGGCGCTGCGCGAGCGCGGCGCGCGCCTGCTGCAGATCGGAAAACGGTTTCTTCACGCCCATCACGTCCTGGTAGTCCTCGTGGCCCTTGCCGGCGATCAGCACCACGTCGCGCGCCTCGGCTCGCGCCACCGCCAGGGCGATGGCCTGGGCGCGGTCGGGTTCGACCAGTGCGGCATCCGACGAGGAGAGGCCGGCCACCATCTGGCGCAGGATCGCCATCGGGTCTTCGCTGCGCGGGTTGTCGCTGGTGAGCACCGGGCGCTGCGCCTCGCGCTCGGCGGCCGCGGCCATCAGCGGGCGCTTGCCGGCATCGCGGTCGCCGCCGCAACCCACCACCACCCAGAGCGCGCCGCCGCGCTGGCGCGCCAGCGGTTGCAGGGCCTGCAGGGCTTTTTCGAGTGCGTCGGGCGTGTGCGCGTAGTCCACCAGCACCAGCGGCTGACCAGGCTGGCCGACCGCGGCCTGCTCCATGCGGCCGGGCACGGGCGTGAGCGCGGCGCAGGCCTGCACGGCGTCGGCCAGGGGCACGCCGAGGGCGCGCGCGCTGGCCAGCACGCACAGCAGGTTGGACACGTTGTAGCGGCCCACCAGCGGCAGGCTCAGCGCGTGCTGGGCCAGGGTGCGGCCGCGCGCGTCGCGCTCGCCGATCTGCAGGGCCATGCCGCTGTCGGTGAAGGCCAGGTCCTGCGCGAACAGGCGCGCGCGCCCGTGGTGGCCGGCTTCGATGGCCACGGTCCAGAGGTCCAGCCCCCGGCGGGCGAGCGTGGCGGCCAGGTCCGCGCCGCGGGCGTCGTCGATGTTGACCACCGCGCTGGCCAGGTCCGGCCAGTCGAACAGCCCGGCCTTGGCGGTCCAGTAGGCCTCCATGCTGCCGTGGAAGTCGAGGTGGTCCTGCGTGAAATTGGTGAACACGGCCACGCGCAGTTGCGTGGCGTTGAGCCGGCCTTCGACAATGCCGATGGACGACGCCTCGATGGCGCAGGCCTTCAGGCCGGTGTCGACGAAGCGGCGCAGTTCGGCCTGCAGCATGACGGGGTCGGGCGTGGTCAGGCCGGTGGCGACCAGCGGTCGTTCCGCCTGGCCGGGCTGGGGCGGGCGCCCCATGCCCAGCGTGCCGATCACCGCGCAGGGTTTGGCGCAGAAGGACAGCAGCTGCGCCGTCCACCAGGCGGTGGAGGTCTTGCCGTTGGTGCCGGTGATGGCGCACCATGTCGAGGGCGGCGCTCGGCGTGCCGTGGAACGCGCTGGCGATCGCGCCGGCCGAGGCCTTGAGGCCTGGCACCGCCAGCACGCGTTCGTCGTCGAAGCCATAGCTTGGTGCGCCCTCGTGCTCCACCAGCGCCGCGACGGCGCCCGCCTGGAGCGCGCCCGCCACGAAGCGGCGCCCGTCGGTGGCCGCACCCGGCCAGGCCACGAAGCCATCGCCCGCACCCACGCGGCGGCTGTCGCAGTGCAGGGCACGCACGCCGCGCTCGCGCAGCCAGTCGGCCACGGCCTGGGGGTCCTGGATGGTGCGCAGCATCAGAACGACTCCTCCACCACGTGGGTGACGATCTGCGGCTTCACGTTCATGTCGGGCTGCACGCCGAGGATGCGCAAGGTCTGCTGCACAGTCTCGCTGAACACCGGCGCGGCCACCAGGCCGCCGAAGTACTGCCCGTTGCTGGGCTCGTCGATCATCACCGCGACCACGATGCGCGGCGCTTCCACCGGCGCCAAGCCCACGAACCAGCTGCGGTACTTCTTCTCGGCGTAACCCTTGCCTTCCTGCTTGTGCGCGGTGCCGCTCTTGCCGCCCACCGAATAGCCCATGGTCTGGGCGCGCGAGCCGGTGCCGCCCGGGCCGGCGGCCAGGCCGAGCATCTGGCGCACGGCGATCGAGTTCTTGGCGCTGAACACACGCACGCCGGCGGTCTGGGTGTCGGACTTCTGCAGGGTCAGGGGAATCAGCTCGCCGTCGCGCGCGAAGATGGTGTAGGCCTGCGCGAGCTGGAACAGCGAGGCCGACAGGCCGTAGCCGTAGCTCATGGTGGCCTGCTCGATCGGGCGCCACGTTTTGTAGGGACGCAGGCGGCCCGTGACCGCACCGGGGAACGGCACCTGCGGCTTCTGGCCGAAGCCGGCCTGCGCGTAGGTTTCCCACATCTCGCGCGGGCTCATCTGCATGGCCATCTTGACCGTGCCCACGTTGCTGGACTTCTGGATCACCTGGGACACGGTGAGCACGTCGTTCGGGTGCGAATCGCTGATCGTCGAGCCGCCGATGGTGATGCGGCCGGGCGCGGTGTGGATGGGGGTGTTGGGCGTGACCAGGCCCTTTTCCAGCGCCAGCGCGGCGATGAAGGGCTTCATGGTCGAACCGGGTTCGAAACTGTCGGTGAGCACGCGGTTGCGCAGCTGCTCGCCCGTCAGGTTCTGGCGCCGGTTGGGGTTGTAGCTGGGGTAGTTGCGCAGGGCCAGCACCTCGCCCGAGACCGTGTCGAGCACGATCACGCTGCCGGCGTGCGCCTTGTGCGCGAGCACCGCGTCCTTGAGCTTCTGGTACGCGAAGTACTGCACCTTGCTGTCGATGGACAGCTGCAGGTCGGGGCCGTCCACCGGCGGCACCACGTCGCGCACGTCCTCGACCACACGGCCGAGCCGGTCCTTGATCACGCGGCGCGAGCCGCTCTTGCCGGCCAGCTGCTGGTTGAACGCGAGTTCCACGCCCTCCTGGCCGATGTCTTCCACGTTGGTGAAACCCACCACGTGCGCGGCGGCCTCGCCCTCGGGGTACTGGCGCTTGTACTCGCGGCGCTGGTAGATGCCCTTGATGCCGAGCGCCGCGATCTCCTTGGCCACCGGATCGTCCACCTGGCGCTTGATCCAGACAAAGGTCTTGTCGTCATCGGCCAGGCGCTTGCGCAGGTCGGCCAGCGGCATCTCGAGCAGCTTGGCGAGCTGGCGCAGCTTGGGCTCGGCGCGGTCCACGTCTTCAGGAATCGCCCAGATGCTTTGCGCGACCACGCTGGACGCGAGGATCAGGCCGTTGCGGTCGAGCACGCGGCCGCGGTTGGCCGGCAGTTCCAGCGTGCGTGCGAAACGCACTTCGCCCTGGCGCTGGAAGAAGTCGTTGCCGAACACCTGCACGTAGGCGGCGCGGCCGGCCAGGCCCGCGAAAGCCACGGCCAGCGCGGCCACGATGAACTTGCTGCGCCACACCGGGGTGCGGCTGGCCAGCAGGGGGCTCGCGGAGTAGTTGATGCTGCGCCCCATGGTCAGCGCTCCGGCGTGGGGTTCGTTGCCGCCGGCTGCGACGGCTCGAACACGGTGACGTACTGCGTGATGCCCGGCGTCACCGGGCGCATCTGCAACTGGCGCGCGGCCAGCAGCTGCACCCGCGCCGGCGTGGCCTGGGCGCGTTTCTGCACCTGCAGTTGCTCGTGCTCGGACTCCAGCTTGCGCGCCTGGGCCTGCGAGCGGTCCAGCGCGGTGTAAAGCCGGCGCGATTCGTACTGGGTGTGCACAAGGTAGAAGGCGCTCGCGATCACGGCCGCCAGCAGCACGAGGTTCAGGCGGATCATGCCGGCGCCTCCGTGCGCTCGGCCACGCGCATGACGGCGCTGCGCGAGCGCGGATTGGCCTTGACTTCCTCGTCGGAAGGCATCACGCGCTTGAGGCCGCACAGGGCCATGGGCGCGGGTTCGGCGAAAGGCACGCGGCGGTCCACCACGGCGCGCGAATGGCGCGCCATGAACTGCTTGACCATGCGGTCTTCGAGCGAATGGAAGCTGATCACCACCAGTTTTCCTCCGGGACGCAACACGTGCAGGCTGGCCTCTAGCGCTTGTTGCAACTCTTCAAGCTCGGCGTTGATGAAAATCCGAAAAGCCTGAAATGTGCGCGTTGCAGGGTCCTTGCCCGGCTCGCGGGTTTTGACCGCGCCAGCCACGACTTCGGCCAGCTCGCTGGTGGTTCGAAAAGGGCCCCGTTCCTGTCGGCGACGATCAATCGCCTTTGCAATCGATTGAGCAAACCGTTCTTCGCCATAGTCACGAATGACCTCCGACAGGGTTGAGACCTCGGCCGTCTCCAGCCACTGAGCCACGCTCTGGCCGCGCGTGGTGTCCATGCGCATGTCCAGAGGTCCGTCGTGGCGAAAAGAAAAACCCCGTTCGGGGTCGTCGATCTGCGGGGAGCTCACGCCCAGGTCCATCAGCAGGCCGTCGGCGCTCGCATCGCCCAGTTCGCCCAGGTGGCTGAACCCCTCGTGCCGGATGGAAAAACGGCCATCGCTGGCCGCCAGTTCCTTTGCCGCCTGGACCGCCTGAGGATCTTTGTCGAAGACGGTCAGCCGCCCCTTGCGGGACAACTGCTCGAGGATCAGCCGGGAGTGGCCGCCGCGCCCGAAAGTGGCGTCGACGTAGTGCCCGTCCGGGTTGATGCCGAGGGCTTGCACAGCCTCGTTCAACAGGACGGTTTGATGGTTCCATGCGCCTTGCACCATGGCCCTTAGAAAGAGAAGTCCTTGAAGACATCGGGCATCTCGGCCTGCATGGCTTCGGCTTCCTGCGCCGCGTAGACCTGCGCGTCCCACAGCTCGAAGTAGGCGCCCATGCCCAGCAGGACCACGTCCTTGCTGATGCCGGCGCCCGCGCGCAGTTCAGGCGAGACCAGCACGCGACCGGAGGTGTCCATGTCCACGTCCATCGCATTGCCCAGAAAGATGCGCTTCCACCACTGCGCCTGCATGGGCAAGGAGGCGATGCGGTCACGGAACTGTTCCCAGGCGCTGCGGGGGAATACCATGAGGCAGCCGTGGGGGTGCTTGGTGATGGTGAGTGCCGCGCCCAGGGCGTCCCGGTGCCGGGTCGGCATGGACAGCCGGCCCTTCACATCGAGACTGAGAGAAGACGCACCCTGGAACACCGCTTTTAGCCCTTAGAAGACACTTTTCACCACTTAATTGCACTTTTTTCCACTTTATCAGGAAATACCCTGCGCGCAACGGGCCAGCTACACATTTTTTCAATGAAATCAACCACTTAGGAAGCATTTAGAAGCTTTATCGCGGTCAAAAACACATTAAAAGCAAGCACTTACAACAAGCACTGCATGTGAAGCTTCAAAACCCTGTTACATGCAGGGCTGTATGAATGATCAGGTGGGAGGAAAAAGGCTGGCGCGACGCCCGCGACACGGGGTGCGGACGGGCCGAAAGGGCACTCGGCGCGAAGCCGAGGCCCTGAGAGACTTCAGAGGATGTAGCGCGAAAGGTCTTCGTTGCGGCTGAGTTCGCCCAGGCGGGCGTCCACATAGGCCGCGTCGATGGTGATGGTCTGGCCTTGCAGGCGCGTGGCGTCGAAGCTCACCTCGTCCAGCAAATGCTCCATCACGGTGGAGAGACGGCGCGCACCGATGTTCTCGGTGCGCTCGTTCACGTCGTAGGCGATCTGCGCGAGGCGGCGGATGCCGTCGGGTGCAAAGGCCAGCGTCACGCCTTCGGTGGCCAGCAGCTCCTGGTACTGCTTCACCAGCGAGGCATGGGTCTGCGTGAGGATGGCCTCGAAGTCCTCCACCGACAGCGACTGCAGCTCGACGCGGATCGGAAAACGGCCCTGCAGTTCGGGGATCAGGTCGCTCGGCCGCGCGAGGTGGAACGCACCGCTGGCGATGAAGAGGATGTGATCGGTCTTGACCACACCGTATTTGGTGGACACCGTGGTGCCCTCCACCAGCGGCAGAAGGTCGCGCTGCACGCCCTGGCGCGACACCTCGGCCCCGCCCGCGTCGCTGCGCGAAGTGACCTTGTCGATCTCGTCGATGAACACAATGCCGTTCTGCTCGGCGTTGTGCAGCGCGCGGGTCTTGATCTCTTCCTCGTTGACCAGCTTGCCCGCCTCTTCGTCGATCAGCAGCTTCATGGCCTCGGCGATCTTGAGCTTGCGCGTCTGGCGCTTGCCGGCTCCCATCTGGCTGAACATGCCGCGCAGTTGCTCGGCCATCTCTTCCATGCCGGCCGGGCCCATGATCTCCATCGACGGCCGCGCCTCGGCCAGGTCGATCTCGATGTCGCGCTCGTCGAGCTGGCCTTCGCGCAGCTTCTTGCGGAAGTTCTGGCGTGCGATGCCCTCCGGCGTTGCGCCACGGCGGACGGCTCGCCCGCCACGCCGCGCGGCGGCGGAATGAGCACATCCAGGATGCGGTCCTCGGCGGCGTCTTCGGCGCGGGTGCGCTGCTTGCGCATCTCGACCTCTCGCGTCTGCTTGATCGCGATGTCGGCCAAGTCGCGGATGATGCTGTCCACGTCCTTGCCCACATAGCCCACCTCGGTGAACTTGGTGGCCTCGACCTTGATGAAGGGCGCATCGGCCAGTCGGGCCAGGCGGCGCGCGATCTCGGTCTTGCCCACACCGGTGGGTCCGATCATCAGGATGTTCTTGGGCGTGATCTCGGGTCGCAGCTTTTCATCGACCTGCTGGCGGCGCCAGCGGTTGCGCAAGGCGATGGCCACGGCGCGCTTGGCGCCCTTCTGGCCGATGATGAAACGGTCGAGTTCGGAAACGATTTCCTGGGGCGTCATGGAGGACATTACAAAACCTCCACGGTGTGGTTCATGTTGGTGTAGATGCACAGCTCGCCCGCGATCGCGAGCGACTTGCGCACCACCTCTTCCGCGCTGAGGTCGGTGTGGTCGATCAGGGCCTTGGCCGCGGCCTGCGCGTAAGCGCCGCCCGAGCCAAATGGCCACGATGCCGTGCTCGGGTTCGAGCACGTCGCCGTTGCCGGTGATGATCAGCGAAGCGCTGTGATCGGCCACCGCGAGCATGGCCTCCAAGCGGCGCAGCACGCGGTCGGTGCGCCAGTCGCGCGTGAGTTCGATGGCCGCGCGCACCAGGTGGCCCTGGTGCTTCTCGAGCTTGGCTTCGAAGCGCTCGAACAATGTAAAGGCGTCGGCGGTGGCGCCGGCAAAACCCGCGAGCACCTGGTCGCGGTAGAGCTTGCGCACCTTGCGGGCCGTGCCCTTGACGACGATGTGGCCCAGCGTGACCTGGCCGTCACCGCCGATGGCGACCTGCACGCCCTGGGGTGTCTCGCGCCGCACGCAGACGATGGTGGTTCCGTGAAATGATTCCATGGCGCTTCAGTTGAGGACGGTCTGTGCGATTGCAACGGCGGCGCGCGCGTTTGTGCAACAGAAATGCAAGGAGGGCCGGCAGCGGCCTCGGTCAGTCGATGCGGACGACCACCTTGGCGTATTCAGTGATGCCGATCACGTGGAAGAACGCCGACACCAGTCGGTGCGCGTCCACGAACTGCACCACACGCCCTTCGGCATGGTGGTTCGACACCCAGTTGAGCAAGGTGCCCGCGGCCGAAAAGTCGACCCGGATCAGGTTGCGGCAGGAAATGATGAGCACGTCGGCGCCCTTGAGCTTGCGCTCCAGCGCTTCGAGCGTGACCTGCGGATCGCCTCGGATCTCGCCCGAGAGCTCGACCAGACCCAGTTGGCTGTAGTCACCCGCTTCGCTGTCAAGCACCGATTCGCTGTGCGGGAAGCCCGACGCCACCTGCTCCAGCACGGACTCGCCCAGCACCGATTGGCCGGCCTCGCCGGGCCTGTCCGCCGACTGCGACGAGTAGTAGCAGCGCGGCTTTTCCCAACCCGGTGGCGACACCTCGTAGGTCACGCAGAAATCGAGCGCGGTGAGTTCGAACTCGTCCGGCCGGTTCATGACGCGCAGCACCGCCATGCGCAACTCCCACCAGAGCTGTTCGACGTCGCGGCGGCCCGAGGGCGTCTGGCTCTTGAGCAAGTCCCGGAACGGCGACGACCCCTGGAAGCGCAACTCCACTTCCTGGTCGCCCCACAAGGTGAAGATGCCCAGCAGCGCGCGCGCCGCCTTGAGATCCATGCTTTCGAGCGGCGTCCAGTCGAGCACCCAGGGCTGTGCCGCGCGCAACAGCACGTTCTGCAGGGTGCCCACCGCGTGCGCGTCCAGTTCCGGCTCGCTCACCCACACCGCGCGGTTGTGGCCGGTGGAGGGCACATAGACCTTGCCGGTCATGCCGGCCACGGTCTCGGGCATGTCGTACCACTGGGGCGCGGAACGGCTGAAGCGGTTGACGAAATCCACCGCGCGGCTCTCGAAGGGGGCGAGCTGTCCCGTGGCGCGGTACAGGTCGAACAGGGCCAGCCAGTCTTCCTTTTCGTCGGCTTTGGCGCCCCCCTCACCCAAGACCTCCAGCAGGCCCTGCTCCGCCCCGGCGTCGTCGCCGTTGGCAAAACGGATCGCGGCCTCCTCCACTTCGGGGTCCTGCGCGATCTCCTGCACATCCAGGGCGTAGAAATGCGAGGCCGAGAACTCCTGGCCCGAACTGCGGTGCTCGTTCGTGGCCGTGGGCGCCACCAAGCCGGTGCGCGCAGGCGGCTGTGGAGGCGGCGGCGGGGCGGCGGACGCCACCTCGCGTTCCTGCGCCGGGCTCCAGCTCTTGCGCAGGGCAGCGGGTGCCGAGGCGGACTCCGGGATGTTCAGCACCGGGATGTCCAGCGACTGCACCGTCGCAGGCGCGGAGGCGGTCGGATTGGGCAAGGGACCGGGTTCGGTCTCGTCGTACTGCGCCTTGCGCTGCCGGACGCTGGACTCGGGCACGCTGGGCGCCAGGGGCACCTGCTTGGATTTGGCGGAGGCAAGGTTGCCAGGGCCGTGGGTGCCGGTGTTCAGGCCGGAGCCGGTGCTGACCAGGGAATCGGGCCCCTTGGTCTTCCACCACTGCATCGACATCTGGGCCTCGATCTCATCGATCTTCTTCAGGGTCTCGGCCCGGTCGTCCGGCTTGGACGGCAGGCTGCTCTGGAAGAACGAAGGACGCATGCCGGGCCCTTCGGCCCCGGTGCCCTCGCGGCTGCGGATCTTGCGCAGCATGTCGAACTCGCGCTTGCGCACGAAGTCGTTGCGCCGCTTGCGCTCGATCATTTCCTTGAGCGCGGCCTTGCTGTACTCGCTCTCGCGATCGGCCGTCCGGGTGTCCAGGTCCGACCAGCTGGTGGTCGGATGGCGCACGAACTTCACCACCTTGGACAGGAAGCCGCCGCTGGAGTCGTCCTTGGACATGGAAAGTCGGTACCGGAAATGAAACGGAAACTGAAACGAACGGCGAGGAACTGGGCTCAGTCCCCGAACATCTTCTGCTTGAGCTCCCGGCGCTGCTGGGCTTCGAGCGAAAGGCTGGCGGTGGGCCGGGCCATCAGGCGACCGACACCGATGGGCTCGCCGGTTTCTTCGCAGTAACCGTAGTCGCCGGAGTCGATGCGCGCGATCGCCTGTTCGATCTTCTTCAGCAGTTTGCGTTCCCGGTCCCGGGTGCGCAATTCGAGCGCGTGTTCTTCTTCGATCGTCGCGCGGTCGGCCGGATCGGGCACGACCACAGTGTCTTCGCGCAGGTGCTCGGTGGTTTCGCCAGCGTTGGCCAGCATGTCGGCCTTGAGCTGGGACAGCTTGCGACGGAAGTAGGCCAGCTGCAGGTCGCTCATGTACTCACTGTCGGGCATGGCTTGCACGTCCAGGTCGGTGAGTTGCTCGACCGGCAGGGTCTTCCAGTTGTTGGCCCGCTTGGGGTCTTTCTGGATGGAGGATGGCACGGGAGGGGTCATGACGGCACGTTGATTCATATGGGAGAAAGTCGCTTTGACAGCGTCTGGGGCGTGGGTGGGGACCACGGCGGCCTGCGTCATCTGCTCCATCATGACCTTTTTGGCCGCCCGCTTGCCCAGAGGGCGAGGGGTGGGCTCCACCACGACCGGTGGGGGAGCCGCCGGGCGCTTGGCGCTGGAAGGTTTGGAAGCAGGGGCTGCGGCAGGCGCGGCCTTGGGAACCGAAGGGGTCACGGAGGATACAGCCGCTTTGGCAGCGGACTGGGTCGTTGCTTTGGGGGCGGCCTTGGCCGCCGGTTTGACCGCAGGGGTGGCCGCCTTCACCGGCGCGCGCGCGGCGGTTTTGGCGGGCGTGGCCTTGGGGGCGGGTGACTTCTTGGCCACCACCGCCTTGCCCTTGGCGACCGCCTTGACCGCTGCCTTCACCACCGGCTTGGCCGGGGTCTTGGCTTTGGCGGCAGGCTTCGCGTCGGTCTTGGCGGGGGTTTTCAGAGGGGTCTTGGCAACGGTTTTGACCGCGGCCTTGGCCGACGGGTTTGGAGGGTTTGGCTGCGGGCTTGGCGGCCGTTTTCTGGGTTTTGGCCACCGTTGTGGTCTTTTCGCCGCCGACGCGCGTGCCTTGGCTCCCGACGCGGCGGGTTTGCCTGATTTCGCTGTCCTGGTTGCCGGGGCTTTCACAACGGGTCTCCTCTCAGTGACTGACGAAGCGGGATCTCGGGCGGTGCGCTGCGGCGGGCTGGGCCCGAGATGCATCACGGTGGGCCGCCGGATGCGACGTTATACCCTCATTGCCGAACGGCTCTCGGCATTGGTCGATCGGTGCCCGCAAAGGCGGCCGGCCGGCCAACTTGGGCCGCGATTGTAACGAGCCCCCGCCTGTTCCTCCCGGAATCCCGCACCGGGGCCCGGGCCCGTCGTTGGAGAAGCGAGACAAACGGCACGTTCAGCTCCGATCGGAACGGGGGGCTAAGGGGTCACGGCCCATCGCCATCATCAGACCAGGCTCTGGTCCAGGCCCTGCACCAGGATGTCCTTGGGCAGGTCGATGCCGATGAAGACCATCTTGCTGGTGCGCGGCTCGCCTTCGGCCCACACGGGCCCGAGGTCGCTGCCCATGAGCTGGTGCACACCCTGGAAGATCACCTTGCGGTCGGTGCCCTGCATGTGCAGCACGCCCTTATAGCGCAGCATGCGCGGTCCATACACCTGCACGATCGCGCCCAGGAAGTCTTCGAGCTTTTCCGGGCTGAACGGGCGCGTGGCGCGGTAGACGAAGCTTTTCACATCGTCGTCGTGGTGGTGATGGTGGCACTGCCACCGTGGTCGTGCTGGTGCGAGGGGTGGTTGCAGTGCTCATCGTGCTCGTGGTCATGGTGCTCGTGCGCATGGTCGTCGTGGCCATGGTCGTGCGCGTGATCGTGGTCATCGACCTTGAGGAAGTCGGGGTCGATGTCGAGCTTGGCGTTGAGGTTGAAGCCGCGCAGGTCGAACACTTCCTTGAGCGCCACGTCGCCGAAATGCACCGGGCGCATGGGAGCGCGCGGGTTCATGTGCTTGAGGCGGTGCGTGAGGGCGCCCAGGTCTTCCTCGCTCACGAGGTCGGACTTGCTGATGAAGATCTGGTCGGCAAAGCCGACCTGGCGGCGGGCTTCCTGGCGTTCGTTGAGTTGTTCGGCCGCGTGCTTGGCGTCGACCAGCGTGAGGATGGAGTCCAGCAGGTACTGCTCGGCAATCTCGTCGTCCATGAAGAAGGTCTGGGCCACCGGGCCCGGATCGGCCAGGCCGGTGGTTTCGATGACCACGCGCTCGAAGTCGAGTTCGCCCTTGCGCTTTTTCTGTGCGAGGTCCTGCAGGGTGGCGCGCAGGTCGTCGCGGATGGTGCAGCAGAATGCAGCCGTTGCTCATCTGGATGATGTTTTCGGTGGTGTCGGCCACCAGGATTTCGTTGTCGATGTTCTCTTCACCGAACTCGTTTTCGACCACGGCGATCTTCTGGCCGTGTGCCTCGCTGAGCACGCGCTTGAGCAGCGTGGTTTTCCCAGAGCCGAGGAAGCCGGTGAGGATGGTCGCGGGGATGAGTGACATGGCAGGCGCTGGCAGATGAGGGGGTGGCGAAATGGGCAACCGGGAAGTGTATGCCACCCTCGCGTTTTATGCCTCTTTCGGGATATGCAAAAAACAGGCCTGATGGGGTTGCTTTCCTCGGTTTCGCTCCACCCGACCCACTACAAAATTTGGCGCGCCCTCGGTGGTGTGCCTGCGCTGCTTGCGGGACGGTGGCGATGCCCGAATGCGCAGGCCCCCATTCGCGGTTGCCACAGAGGCTGCGTGCCAACCTGGTGTTGACGAGGGGGTTGCGATGGACCCGGGCAGTCACCCGCGAGCAGGGCCGGAGCAGTCGGGCATCGCCACCGGCCCGACGCGAGGTCTCAACAAGAAAGAAGAACTCAGGGCCGCAGATAAACAAAGCCTTCACGCGCCTGCAGCCGGGCCACCTCGGCCACGCCAGAAGGCACGATCTTGGCTTCCATGGCCACCTTGCCCGGATCGATGTTGCGCGACACCAAAGTGTTGTTGCAGACAAAGAAGCCGACCCCCTTGGCAGACAGGTCGCCGATCGCCCCGGAGAACGGCTGGCCGGCCGTGTTGTTGGCGCCGTCCAGCAGGAAATCGATGCCCGCACCGTGCGTCACCACCACGATCTTGGCCGTGGGGTCCGCCGCCAGGTGGTTGCGGATGTTCTGAATCGCGCGCGTGGCCTGCGGGATGCCGTCGCTCAGGTGGTAGACCACCTTGACGGCCGGCTGGGTCTGGGCCTGGGCATTTGCCTGCAGGGACGTCGCCAGCACGGCCCCTAGCATCAGGGTCTTGAGCACGGCGAGGAACTTGAACATGAAGGTCTCCGGAAGATTGAAATGGAACGGTCGCTCGGGGCGGTGCAGCATCCTACAAGCAATGCCCCGGGCCAGGGCCACCAGGGGGCATGCTTCAGCGTGAACGCGGGGTGCGCGGCACCGGCGCCACAGGCTGGCCGGTCAGCGGCTCGGGCGCCTGGCCGGCCCGGCTGCCCGCGCGCGGATGCGCCGCGTCGTACACCTGCGCGAGATGCTGGAAATCGAGCCGGGTGTACACCTGCGTGGTGCTGATGCTCGCGTGGCCCAACAGCTCCTGCACCGCCCGCAGGTCGCCGCTGGACTGCAGCACGTGGCTCGCGAACGAGTGCCGCAGCATGTGCGGGTGCACCGGCGTGGACAACCCGGCCAGCAGGGAGCGGCGCTTGAGCCGCACACGGATGTGCTGCGGCGTCAGCCGCTGGCCGCGCGAACCGATGAACAGGGCGGGGTCTTCGCCGGCCCAGGCCGCGCGCTGCGCCAGCCACGCCGCGAGCGCCGCCAGCGCCTGGCGCCCCACCGGCACGCTGCGCCGCTTGGAGCCCTTGCCCAGCACGTGGGCCTCACCGTCCTGCGCATCGATCCAGCCGCGCGCGCTGCCACTGGCGGCCACGTCCAGCCCCACCAGCTCGCCGATGCGCAGGCCGCAGCCGTACAGCAACTCGGTGATGCACGCGTCGCGTGCTTCCAGGGCCGGGTCGTCCGACGCCTCCTGGTGCGAAGCCAGCTGCACCGCATCGTCCACTCCCAAAGCCTTGGGCAGCGGCTTGCCGGCCTTGGGCGCGCGCACGTCCTGCACCGGGTTGTGATCCACGAGGCCCTGGCGGCCCAGCCACACATAAAAGCCGCGCCACCCCGAAAGGATCAGCGCGATACCGCGCGCGCTGCGCCCGGCACCATGCATCTGCGCGATCCAGCGGCGGATGTGGGCATTCTGAACGGCTTTGAGGGCCACACCGGCCTCGCGGGCATGGGCCGTCAAACGCTCCAGATCGAGCGTGTACAGGATGACGGTGCGGTCCGCCAGCCGCTTTTCCACCCGGACGTGGTTCAGGTAGGCCTGCACCAGCGCGGCATCGCCGCCCGTCCCCGTCGGGCCAGCCAGGGTGCGCTCGGGCAGGTTCATGGGCGCCAGAATCAGTACGGGGGGCGCAGGCGCGACAGGGCCGCGCTGGTCAGCTCACCGATGCGTTCGAGGAAGTCGGTGCCCATGTCGGGCGCGAAGCGCTTGGTGTCGGGTGAGGCCAGCACCAGCAGGCCAAAGGCTTGCGGCGCGATGCCCGCGCGCAGGGGAATCAGGGCCAGCGAGGCGGCCGAGGCCGAGTCGGCCAGCCACTGCGCCGCCTCCAGCCCCGGGTTGGCTCCGCAGTACGGGCGCATGAGCGACGAGGCAAACGCCTTCACGTCGTCGCTGGCACCCTGGGCGAAGGCTTCCTCCACGTACGCGGGCTCCACGTCCCAGACCTTGATCGCCACCTGTGGCACCAGGAAATGGTCGGCGATGGCCTTCGTGGTGACCTCGGGCAGCTCGCGCGCGTCGCGGGTCAGCAGCAGCTCGCGCGTCCAGCGTTGCAGCTTGTCGGCGATCACGGTGTTCTCGTTGCCGTGGCGGATCATCTCCGCGCCCTTGAGCTCCAGGCCCCGGATCTTCTCGCGCAGCATCTCGGCCTGGCGCTCCTGCAAGCTCACCGCGCGCTGGCCGTGCGGGCTGGTCAGTTGCACCGCCGCCAGCAGGCTCGCGTGGCGCTCGAAGAAGTCGGGTGTGTTCGCCAAATAGTTGGCGATGTCGTCTTCGGTGATCGGCGGGATGTGGTTGGCGTTCATGGCGTGTGCGGTTCGGTGGCGGGGTCAGGCGAGGTCGGGAATGTCGATCTCACCGTCGAAAACGGTGGTGGCGGGGCCGGTCATGAAAACCGGCTGGTCGTGGGCGGGGGTGTCCTTCCACTCGATGGTGAGCACGCCGCCCCGGGTGTGCACGTCCACCCGCTCGTCGAGCAGGCCCAGCCGGATGCCGGCCACCACGGCGGCGCAGGCGCCCGTGCCGCAGGCCAGGGTCTCGCCCGCGCCGCGCTCGTGCACGCGCAGGCGCACCTCGCTGCGGCTGACCACCTGCAGGAAACCGGCGTTGACACGGCGGGGAAAGCGTTCGTGCGTTTCGATCCAGGGTCCCCAGGACGGCACTGGGGCGGCCTGCACGTCGTCCACCAGCAGCACCGCGTGCGGGTTGCCCATGGAAAGCACGGCCACCGGCACATCGCCGGCATAGGGCAGCGCCAGCGGCCAGCGTTCGAAGCCGCCCATGGGCTCGGGCGTGAGGCCCTCGGCGTTGAAAGGCACGCGATCGAGCGCGAACACCGGGGGGCTCATGTCCACCGTCACGCGGCCATCGGTGTGCATCTTCAGTTCCAGCTCGGCGTTCATCACCTTCACGCGCAGCGGGTTCTTCGCGCTCAGGCCTTTGTCGTGCACGTAGCGCACGAAGCAGCGCGCGCCGTTGCCGCATTGCTCCACCTGGCCGCCATCGGCGTTGTGGATCACGTACTCGAAGTCCAGCCCGCGCCCGGGCGAAGCGCGCACGCTGAGGATCTGGTCGGCACCAACACCAAAGTGGCGGTCGGCCAGAAAGCGGTACTGCGCGGCGCTCAGGCCCAGGCGGCCTCGCGTCTCGTCAAGCACGACGAAATCGTTGCCGGCGCCCTGCATCTTGGTGAATCGGATGTGCATCGCCATCGATTATCCGCCCTGCGCCGCGCGGGCGTCAGCGCGCGGCGGCGCCTTGCCGCAAAATGCCCGCATGGTCCGCCCCACCCAACTCCTCCACCCGCCCCGCCCCCTTGCCACCGTGAGGCCCGCCGCCACCGTGCTGCTGCTGCGCGACAGCACCGACCCGGCCCGCCCCGGCATCGAGGTGCTGATGACCCGCCGCTCCATGACGGCGAGCTTCGCCCCCGGCGCCTACGTGTTCCCCGGCGGCGGCATCGACGCGGCCGACGCCCAGGCCCATGGCATCGCCACGCGCCGCCCCACGCAGAGCGACCTGCACCTCACGCAGGCGATCGCCGCCATCCGCGAAAGCTACGAGGAACTCGGCGTGTTGCTCGCGCACCGGGCCGACGGCTCGCCGGTGGACGACGGCGACATCGCCACGCTGGACCGCAAGGCCCCGTTCGCCGCGCAATGCCAGGCCCGGGGCCTGACGCTGGACGGCGCGGGCGTGTTCGTGCTCGCGCACTGGATCACCGACCGCGACCTGCCGCGGCGCTTCGACGTGCCCTTCCTCGTGGCCCGCATGCCTGCTGGCCAACAGCCGGTGGCCGACGAGGCCGAGCAGTTCGAGCCGTGCTGGGTGCGCCCGGCGGACGCGCTAGAGCGCCACAAGGCCGGCAGCTTCTTCATCATCTTCCCGACCATCCGCACGCTGGAGCGCCTGCAAGCCTACCCCACCGTGCAGGCCGTGCTGGACGCCTGTGCGCGCAACGACGAGCCGCTGTGGACCAGTTGCCCGCGCGCCGGCCTGGTGCGGGGCGCCGAAGAGCGTTACATGGAACACGAGTCCCCGTTCGGCGAACTCGCCATGGTGTGCCCCGACGGACAGATGGTGCACAGCCTGGACTGGCAGAACGAACAGCCGGTGTCCTTGCTGAAGAACGTGCAACGCCTCACCGCGCCCAACCCCGGTTTCATGACCGGCCCGGGCACCAACAGCTACATCGTGGGCGACCCGGCCAGCGGCCACATCGTGATCGACCCGGGCCCGGACGAGCCGGCCCACATCGAGCGCCTGTGGCGCGCGGCGGGCGGGCGCATCCAGGCCATCGTCTGCACCCATTCGCACCCCGACCACTCCCCCGGCGCGCCGCGCCTGCAGGCGCTGTGCGCGGCGGCCGGCCTAGAGAAGCCGCCCATCCTCGGCCTGCCCAGCGCCCCCACCTCGCGCGAGAACAGCCGCTTCACGCCCGAGCGCGTGCTGGCCGACGGCGAGCAGCTCGTGCTGCTGGGCCAGGCCGGCGATGCCACGGTGTCGCACACGCTGGAGGTGGTGCACACCCCGGGCCACGCGGCCAACCACCTGTGTCTGGCGCTGGTGGAAGACGGCCTGCTGTTCACCGGCGACCACATCCTCAACGGCAGCACCACCGTGATCGACCCGCCCGACGGCAACATGGGCGCTTACCTCGATTCACTGGACAAGCTGGACGCCTTGTGCGAACGGCACGGCATCGAGTTCCTGCTGCCCGCGCACGGCTACGTGCTGGGTGACCTGCGGCGCACGGCCGACAACCCCAGCGCCCCGCTGCATGGCGGCGCGCGCGCGGCCATCGCCCACCTCAAGGCCCACCGCCTCGCGCGCGAGGCCAAGGTGGCGCGGGCCATGCAGGCCGTGCCCGAGGGCAGCATGGACGACTGGGTGAAGCTGGCCTACGACGACGTGCCCGACCGCCTGTGGCCGGTGGCCAAGCGCTCGCTGATTGCGCACGTGGAGCGCATCCAGAGCCTGGGCGGTTTCAACCTCTGAAGACGCCGGAGGCCACCATGCCGAAGTCCGCCAACCGGTACTCGCGTTTCGCCAAGGCCGCCGCGCGCTTCAGCGGCCGCCCGCGCGTCTTCACCCTGGCGGTCGCGCTCATCGTGGTGTGGCTGGTCACGGGACCGCTGTTCGGCTTCAGCGACACCTGGCAGCTGGTGATCAACACCGGCACCACCATCATCACCTTCCTGATGGTGTTCCTGATCCAGAACACGCAGAACCGCGACACCGAGGCCATCCAGGTCAAACTGGACGAACTCATCCGCGCCACCCAGGGCGCGCACACCGCCCTGCTGGACCTCGAAGAGCTGGAAGAGGAAGAGCTCGACGCCTTCCGCCAGAAGTACGAGGACCTGGCCGCCCAGGCGCGGGCGCGGCTCAAGGGCGGCGGCACGGACACCGACATTCCCGAGGCCTGAGCGCGCCCGGCCTCAGTCCGCCGCGACCCACACGCCGTTGCGCGCCTTGAGCACGAAACGGGCGCGGTGGTCGTAACCGTAGTGGTCGGCGGCGCTGTACTTCAGCACCCCCTGCGGCACCACCACCTCGCCGGTGTTCTCGATGGCCTTCTTCAAGGCCTGCCGGAACTCCACGGTGCCCGGCTTCGCCTGTTTCAGCGCCACCGGGATCGCCTTGTCGAGCAGCAGCTTGGCACCCCAGATGTTGGCCGCGAACTGGTTGTAGCTGCCGGCCCCGAACTTGGCTTCGTACAGCTTCACGAAATCGAGCGCGACCGGCTTGGACGGGTGGCTGTCGGGCAGCTGGTCGGCGCCCACGGCCGGGCCCGACAGCCCCAACGTGCCCTCCACGTCCTTGCCGCCCATGCGCAGCAGGTCGGGCGCCACCGCGCTGAAGGTCTGGTAGATGCGGCCCTTGTAGTTGCGATCGACCAGCGCCTTCTGCGGCATCACCGCGCCGCTGCCCGAGGCCACCACCAGCATGGCGTCGGGGTTGGGCGAGAGCACCTTGAGCGCCTGCGCGGTCACCGAAGCGTCGGCGCGGCCGAAGCGCTCCACGCTCACCAGCTTGAGCCCGGCCTCGTTGCCGTAGCGCGTCATCTCGCGCAGCCAGGATTCGCCGTACGCGTCCGAGTAGCCCAGGAAACCGAAGGTCTTCGCGCCGCTCTTCTTCATGTGCTCGATGGTGCCCTGCGCCATCAGCGAGATGCTCTGCGGCAGGCGGTAGGTCCACTGGCCGCGCTCGTCGGGCAGGTCGATCGGGGCGGCGGCGAGTTGCACGGTCTGCGACTCGCTAGCGACCTGGGCGATGGCGATGGCCGGCGGGCTGGCGGTGGAGCCGATGATCAGGTCCACCTTTTCCTCGGTAACCAGGCGGTGCGCATTGCGCGCGGCGTTGGTCGGGTCGGTGGCGTCATCGAGCACCACGTAGCGGATCTTCTCGCCCGCGATCTCGGTCGGGAACAGCTGGATCGTGTTGCGCGGCGCGATGCCCAGCGCCGCCGCCGGCCCGGTGATGGAAAAGCTGGCGCCGATCACGATCTCGGCCTGGGCCCCGACGCCGCTCAGGGCCAGGGTGGTGAGCGCGGCCAGGCGCAGGAATGGCTTCATCTTGTTGTCTCCTTCGGGTGGTGAATCGGTGATCGGCGCTCAGGCCACGGACTGCAGTGGAATCACGGCCGGGGTGGCGGCGGCCTCTTCGTCGTGCAGGCGCTTGATCAGCCAGCGGAACTGGTTGAGCGCCGCGTCGGCCGCGATCGGCTGCATGGGGCTGGGCGGCGTGCGGCGGATCAGGCGCTGCTGCGCTTCGATGATGCGGCGGTCCTCCTCGAAGGCCGTGCACAGGCTCTGGTAGATCGACTCGGTGATGGTCGCGTCGTCGAGCCGGAACTTGTGCGCCTGCATGAAGAAGTAGTGGGTGGTGGTGTCGGTCTCCGGCGTCAGCGCCTGGCAGCTGTGGAACTGCAGGGCCCCGGTCATGTCGTCGTCGGGCGTGTCGGCGGGCTTCACGCTGGCGGCCATCAGCAGGATGCCGGGCACGAGGTAGTCGTAGCTGAAGCGCCGGTTGACCTTGCCGGTGAAGCCGCCCAGGCGGGCGTGGTACGGCGCCGGCACGGTGTTGTTCACGTCGCGCGTCACGCGCACGCCGCGCTCCAGGCGTTCGATCACGGGGCGCACCTCGGCGATGTTGGGCGAACCGCCCAGGGTCTTCTCGTGCACGTAGGACAGGTGCGAGAAGTCCAGCAGGTTGTCGGAGATCAGCTGGTAATCGGCGTCGTAGTGCAGGTAGCCCGGCTTCATGCGCCACTCGGGGTGGTTGAGCGAGTACGCATCGGGGATCAGCGCCGGGTCGGCCCGCTCGGGGTCGCCCATCCAGATCCACAGCCAGCGCCCGCGCTGCACCATGGGGTAGCTCTTCACGCACAGCTTGGGCGGGATGCGGTCCTGGCCCGGGATCTCGGTGCACTGGCCCGTGGCGTCGAACTTGAGGCCGTGGTACATGCAGCGCACGCCGTCGCCCTCGCGCCGCCCCAGGTTCAGCGGCGCGTGCCGGTGCGGGCACTTGTTGTCCAGCGCCACCGGCGTGCCGTCGGCCAAGCGGTAGATCAGGATGGACTGGTTGAGGATGCCGCGTTCGAGCAGCGTGTCGGCCAGCACCTCGTGGTCCCAGGCCGCGACGTACCAGCAATTCTTGACGAACATGTCTTTGTCTCCGTGCTTGCCGGCGGCATCGTGGGCTGCCGGTCTGGGAACGGAATCTAGGGCGGCCAGCCCGGACCATCAATACACTATGCCGATACCCACTATCTGCCGGAGCGATGATGGACTTCGACCTCAACCTGCTGCGCGTGCTGGTCAGCCTGGACGAGACGCGCAACGTCACCCGCGCCGCCCAGCAGCTGGGCATGAGCCAGTCCGGCTTCAGCACCGCCCTGAACCGGCTGCGCCTGCAGTTCGAGGACACGCTGTTCGTGCGCACCTCCAAAGGCATGGAGCCGACGCCGCGCGCCCGCGAGATGGCGGGTACGGCGCGCGCGGTGCTCGGCCAGGTTCGCACCGGCATCCTGGCCGACCCGCAGTTCGACCCGGCCACCACGCAGACCGAGTTCCGCCTGGTCATGGCCGACGTGGCCGAGATCGTGTTCCTGCCCCGCCTGATCCGCCACCTGGCGGTGCATGCGCCGCACGCCTCCGTGCGCTGCTTCCCCCTGCCCAGCTCGCAGCTGGAGGCCGCGATGGAGGCGGGCGAGGCCGACCTGGCCATGGGCTACTTCCCGGATCTGAGCAAGCAGGTGTTCTTCCACCAGCGGCTGTACATGCACACCTTCGCCTGCGTGATGCGCGCCGACCACCCGTTCGCGCAGACCCGGCTGAGCCTGAAGGACTTCGAGTCGCTGGACCACGCGCTGGTGAGCTCGCCCGCGCGCAGCACCGACCTGGTGGACCGCTTCATCGAACGCAAGGGCATCCACCGCCACGTGGTGCTGCGCACGCCGCATTACATGAGCCTGGCGGCGGTGATCGCCGAATCGGAGCTGGTGCGCACGGTGCCGCTGGCCGCCGGCATGAGCGTGGCGCGCAGCGGCGCGATCCGCCTGGTGCGCCCGCCTTTCGACCCGCCGCGCTTTGCCGTGCAGCAGCACTGGCACCGCCTGTACCGCCACGACACGCGCAACCAGTGGCTGCGCGCGCAGGTGTCGCAGCTGTTCAACGAACAGTCGGACGAGTGGCGCGCGGTGGAGCAGTCGATGTATGGCGGAGAAACGATCCGGCGCCGGGCCGCCCCAAGCCGGATCAGCCCCCCTGGGGGGCAGCGACCCGCGCAGCGGCGGAGCGTGGGGGCCAATAAAGTGTGAAGCGCACCGATAAGCCGGATTCTGTGCGGCGGGGTTGCCCCCACCGTGACCGCCATTCATCTGGGCCGGGGATCACTCCCCGGCTCGGTGCCACCTACCCGCCAGCTCCGCGGAACCACGTCAACGCTGGCCTATTTGGTGTTGCTGCGCGTAGAGATTGCCCGTTTCACCCGAACTGAATCGGCTCGTCTCTGTTGCTCTGATCCTCACCTTAGGGCCCATCGAGCGAGCTCGATGGGCTTGTCGGCGGAGAGGTGTTACCTCCTACGCTGTCCTGTGCAGTCCGGACGTTCCTCCAGCACACCCTTTCGGGATGTCGTGCCAGCGGCGGTCTGGTGCGCTTCACGCGGCGATTATCGCCTGCTCAAACGAGGCGCTCGATCTTGCGATGCCGCCACACCAGCCGGTAATACGCGGTCTGCATCACCAGCATGCCACGTACGCCACCGGGAACGCGACCCACACGCCGGGCAGGCCCATCTTCGCGTCGAGCACGTAGGCCGCCGGCAGCTGGATCGCCAGGATGCAGAAGACCGAGATGGCCATGGGCACCATCACCACGCCGCTGGCGCGCATGAGGCCACCCACCACCGCCTGGAAGCCGAACACCAGGATGCTCCACAGCATGATGTGCAGCAGGTGCTCGGCCTGCGCGCGCACCTCGGGCTGCGTGAGGAACAGACCCATCAGCTTGTGCGAGAGCGCGTAGCCCAGCAGCACCAGGGCGCCGGTGAGCACGGCGTTGAGCCACAGGCCGGTGCGCAGGATCGCGCCCAGGCGGTCGACCCGGCCCGCGCCGATGGACTGCGCCGCCAGGATGGATGCGGTGATCGCGATGGACAGCGCGGGGAACTGCACGTAGTTCACCACCTGCGTGACCGCGCCGTAGGCCGCCGTGGCCTGCGAGCCGTGGCCGTTCACCAGCGCGAGGATCACGAGTTCGGAGACCGAGATCACCACCATCTGCAGCCCGGTCGGGATGCCGATGCGCATCACCTTGGCCAGGATGTCGCGGTCCAGCCGCAGCGCGCCGATCAGCTCGCGATCGACGGCCAGCACGTGGTGCTTGCGGCCCAGGCGCCACGCCAGGAAACCCAGCGCCGCCGCGTAGGACACCAGCCCCGCGTAGGCCGCGCTCTGGATGCCCAGGCGCGGCAGCCCCAGCCAGCCCTGGATCAGTGCCGGCGTGAGCAGCAGGCCCAGCGCGGTCGACAGCAGCAGGGCGATCAGGGGCGAGACCGTGTCGCTCACGCCGCGCAGCAACTGCGTGAACAGGATGAAGACCAGCAGCAGCGGCATGATGAGCAGCATCACCCGCGCGTAGGCCACCGCGTCGTCGAGCACGTCCACCGGCGTGCCCAGGGCCTGCAGCGCCGGCCGCGCGAACACCACGCCCAGCACGGCGGCGACCAGACCGATCAGGGCGCCCAGCACCAGCGCCGTGCCCGCGATGGCCTTGACCTTGTGTGGCTCGCGCGCGCCCCAGGCCTGGCCGATGAGCACCGAGGCGCCCGCGCCGATGCCGATCACCAGCGAGATGAAGAAGAACACGATCGGGAACATGCCCGAGACCGCCGCCAGCGCGTGCGTGCCCAGCATCTGGCCGATGAAAATGCCGTTGAGCGTGCCCGACAGCCCTTGCAGGATGTTGGACAGCACCATGGGCACGAGGAAAACGAGGTAGACGCGCCAGAGCGGGCCTTGGGGAGCGTTGGGCATGGAGGGCTTCTTGTTGTCTTGTTGAAAAGGGATCAGGCGGATGGTGCCGCCGTTTCGGGCGCGAACGCGTCGCGCGCGAGCCAGGCCAGGTGCGCCTGCACGTCCGCCGGCCAGCCGGCGATGCAGCGCGCGAAGGCCTCGGCGTCGTGGGCAAACAGCGCGCGCGAGGCTTCTTCGAATCCCTCGAAGCCCCCCGCGATGGCGCTCATGAAGCGGTAGGCGCGCTCCTTGGCCTGGCGCCAGCCGTCGCGATCGGCGTGGGTGCGGCGCGCTTCCTCGACCAGGCGCCGCAGGGCCGCCGACGCGCCACCGGGCTGCTGCGCCAGCCACTCCCAGTGGCGTGGCAGCAGCGTCACCTCGCGCGCCACCACGCCCATGCGCGGTCGGCCCACCTGGGGGGCGGCGGCGGGTGCCGCGCGGCGCGCGTCATCGGCGGGCGGTGCCGGGTGGCCGGACGGCCAGGGGTGATCGACCTGCGCCGCGGTGGCGTCGTCGAACACCAGCAAGCCGCCCGCCGAGAGGTCGAGCGTGGCGAGGGCCCGTGCCACCTCGTCGTAAGTGCCGAAGGCCACCCGTTTCGAGCCGATGAAGGCGGTGCAGGTGGGAAGGGTTGTGTCGTTCATGCGCTGCATTGTACCCGGGTTTAATAATTTCACCCGGATTATTTTGATGGCGGCGCATTGACGACAATACGGGGGCTTCGTCTTCTGCTTGATCAACACAAGCCCCACGACACATGATCCGCCTCTCCGAACTCAAACTGCCGCTGGCCGCCGTGCCGGCCGAACACCGCCGCGCCGCCGACGCCCCGACCGAAACCGAGGTCGACCGGCAGCCCCCGCCGCATCCCATCGACGCCCTGACCGCCCTGGCCGCCACCGCGCTGGGCATCGAGGCCGCGCAGATCGCCCACCTGGACGTGTTCAAGCGCAGCTTCGATGCGCGCAAGGCCGACCTGCTCGCGGTCTACATCGTCGACGTGGCGCTGGCCGACCCGGGGCAGGAAGCCGCCCTGCTCGCGGCGCACGCGGGCAAGCCCCACATCCAGCCCACGCCCGACATGGCCTGGCACGCCCCAGGCCACGCACCGGCGCATTGGCCCAGCGACGAGCGCGAGCGCCCGGTGGTGGTGGGCCTGGGGCCCTGCGGCCTGTTCACGGCGCTGGCGCTGGCGCAGATGGGACTGCGGCCCATCGTGCTCGAGCGCGGCAAGCCGGTGCGCGAGCGCACCAAGGACACCTGGGGCCTGTGGCGCAAGCACGTGCTCAACCCCGAGAGCAACGTGCAGTACGGCGAGGGCGGTGCCGGCCTGTTTTCCGACGGCAAGCTCTACAGCCAGATCAAGGACCCGCGCTTCCTCGGCCGCAAGGTCATGCACGAGTTCGTGGAGGCCGGCGCGCCGCCCGAAATCCTTTACACCGCGCACCCGCACATCGGCACCTTCAAGCTGGTGCGCGTGGTGGAGGCCATGCGCGAGAAGATCGTCGCGCTGGGCGGCGAGATCCGCTTCCAACACCAGGTCTGCGGCATCGGCCTGGCCCAGGCCGGCGAAGAAGGCCAGCGCATCGACCGCCTGCAGGTGCGGCGCCTGGACAGCGGCGACACCATCGACATGCCGGTGCGGCGCGTGGTGCTCGCCCTGGGCCACAGTTCGCGCGACACCTTCGCCCTGCTGTGGGATGCGGGCGTGTTCATGGAGGCCAAACCGTTCTCCATCGGCTTTCGCATCGAGCACCCGCAAGGCGTGATCGACCGCGCGCGCTGGGGCCGCCACGCCGGCCACCCGCTGCTGGGTGCAGCCGACTACAAGCTGGTGCACCACGCGAAGAACGGCCGCGCGGTCTACAGCTTCTGCATGTGCCCGGGCGGCACCGTGGTGGCCGCCACCTCCGAACCCGGGCGCGTGGTCACCAACGGCATGAGCCAGTATTCGCGCAACGAGCGCAACGCCAACGCGGGCCTGGTGGTGGGCATCGAACCCAGCGACTTTCCGCAGGCGTTGGCGCAAGACCTGCCGCTGTGGACCGCCGCCTTCGGCGAGACCGACGGCGCGCGCTACACCGAGCAGGCCCGCGCGCTCGCAGCGCAAGGCCGCACGCACCCGCTGGCCGGCATCGTGCTGCAGCGCGAACTCGAAGCCCGCGCCTACCAATTGGGCGGGGCCAACTACGAAGCGCCCGGCCAGCTGGTGGGCGACTTCCTGAAGCAGACGCCTTCGAGCGCGCTGGGCGAGGTGGAGCCCTCGTACCGGCCCGGCGTGAAGCTCGGCGATCTGGCCCCTGCCCTGCCCGCCTACGCCATCGAGGCCATGCGTGAGGCGCTGCCGGTGTTCGGCCGCAAGATGCGCGGCTACGACATGCCCGACGCCGTGCTGACCGGTGTCGAAACCCGCACCTCGTCGCCGCTGCGCCTCGCGCGCGGCGACGACTGCCAGAGCCTGAACACGCGCGGCCTGTACCCGGCCGGCGAAGGCGCGGGTTATGCCGGCGGCATTCTCTCGGCCGGTGTGGACGGCCTGCGGGTGGCCGAGGCGCTCGCGCGAGACCTGCTCGGCGAGGCCGCCCCCGGCAGCCCTCAGGGCCGCTTGAGGAAGTCCACCGCCAGCGCGGCCAGCGAACGGGCGCCCACCGGCAGCTGGGCCTCGTCGAGGTCGAACAGCGGCGAGTGGTTGGACGGCGCCTTGGCGAAGTCCTGCCCCTTCTGCGGCGCGCCCAGGAAATAGAAGAAGCCGGGCACCACCTTCTGGAACTCCGAGAAGTCTTCCGAGCCGCTCACCTTGGGGATCAGCATGACCTTGCCACCCAGGGCTTCGCGCAGCGCCGGCAGCGAGGCTTCGGTGAGCTTGGCGGGGTTGGTGGTGACCGGGTAGGCCACCGGGCCGAAGCTCACGCGCGCCTTGGCGCCGCTGGAAGCCGCGATCGACTCGGCGGTCGCCACGATGCGCTTCTTCGCGTCCTCGCGCATCTCCTCGTCGAAGGTGCGCAGCGTGCCCATCATCTCCACGCTGTCGGGAATGATGTTGTAGCGCGTGCCACCCTGGATGGAGCCGATGGTGATGACCGCCGGCTCCTTGCTGATGTTGAGCTGGCGGCTCACGATGGTCTGCAGACCCAGCACCACCTGGCTCGACGCCACGACCGGATCGACCGCGGCCCAGGGCGACGACCCATGGCCGCCGCGCCCGTCCACGTGGATGGTCAGCGCGTCCGAACCGGCCATCAGCGGGCCGCTGCGGTAGCCCACCACACCCGAGGGCAGGTTGGACGTGATGTGCAGGCCGTAGATGGCCTGCACGTCCTTCAAGGCCCCGGCTTCGATCATGGCCTTGGCGCCGAAGCTGGGCACCTTGCCGCTGGCATCCGCCACCACGGGCGCGCCCTCCTCGGCCGGCTGGAAAATGAACTTCACCGTGCCCGGCAACTGCGCGCGCAGGCCCGCCAGCGCCTCGGCCGCGCCCATCAGCATGGCCACGTGGGCGTCGTGCCCGCAGGCGTGCATCACCGACACTTCCTTGCCGAGGTAAGTGGCCTTCTGCTTCGAGGCGAACGCCAAGCCGGTCTTCTCTTCCACCGGCAGCGCGTCCATGTCGGCGCGCAGCGCCACCACCTTGCCCGGCAGACCACCGCGCAAGGTGCCCACCACGCCGGTGCCGCCCACGCCGGTCTGCACCTCCATGCCCAGCTTGCGCAGGTGCTCGGCCACCAGCTTGGCGGTGCGCACTTCCTGGCCCGAGAGCTCGGGATGTTCATGGATGTCGCGGCGCCACGCCACCATCTTGGGCGCGAGCGCGTCCACCGCCGTCTCGATCTGCTTGAAACCGGCGGCATCGAGCGCCTGGGCCGCCACCGGCGTGGTCAGCCAAAAACCACCGCTGGCCGCGAGTGCCGCCACGAGCGAGGACGTTGAGAGGGACAAGCGCATCAGAAGTACCCCTGGGGGAAGTGAATGAGACGTCCATGCTAAGAGCGCGCTTCCCTCGGTAGGAAGCTAATATCGCCATTCAGGAAGCCGATACCGCCATGCCCGCCCAGCCCCCTTTTGTCGTCGAGATCGCCGTGTTGCCTGAAAGCGCCATGGGCCACGCCCTGGCGCTGGTGGAATTGCTGCGCACCGCCAACCTGATGGCGGGCCTGCGCCTGGGCGCCCGGGCACCGCGCCTGGCTTGGCGCTTCGTCGATGCCCTGGGCCAGCCGCTGCGCGCCGAAGAAGGGCTGCTGCAGGCGCTCGCGCTCGAAGGCCAGGGCGGCGACAGCCCTGCGGCAGCGCTGTTCATCGCGCCCCTGCACCTGGCCGACATTCCCACGCTTCGCCAGGCCGTGCAGCGCCACGCGGCGCTCGCGCGCCGGGCCGCGCTGATGGTGGACACGGGCCGCCGGGTGTGCACGCTGGGCAATGGCGCCTGGTTCGCCGCGCACAGCGGGCGGCTGGACGGGCGCCGCCTCGCGCTCGCGTGGTACTACGTCGCCGGCCTGCGCCGCGACTTTCCCACCCTGACGCCCGAGGCCGGGCAAGGTTTCTGCGAGGACGGCCCCTGGCTGAGCGCCGCCTACCCCGCCGACCTGGGCCCGCTCGCCATCGCGCTGGCGCAGCACGCCCTGGGCACCGAACCGGCCGCGGCCCTGGCGGCGGTGCTGCAACCCGATCGCGACCGCGAACTCGCCGCCGCGCAGGCCTCGCACGCCATTCCGAACACCCGCGACAGCACACTGGCACGCGCCCTCGCCTGGATGGAGCAGCGCGTGGAGCAACCCTACGACCTGGCGGCGCTGGCGACCGCCGCCGCGGTCAGCGCCCGCACCCTGCTGCGCCACTTCCAACAGGAGCTGGGCCATTCGCCGCTGGACCACCTGCACGGCCTGCGCTGCGCCCGGGCGCGCGTGCTGCTCGAGATCACGCTGGAGAGCGTGCCCACGGTGGCGCTGGCCTGCGGCTACACCGACCCGGCGGCATTCCGCCGCGTCTTCGCGCGCCACACCGGGCTCACCCCCACCGCCTACCGGCAACGGCACGCCCTGCGCGCGCCACGCCGTCGCTGGCGGGTGGACACCGGTGCCAGCGTGGACACCGCGCTCTCGGCCCTGCGATCGGCGGCAAAAAAGCCGGGAACCCCGTAGAACGACACGAATCTTTACAGCATGGGCATCCGGGCTTGACACAAGCGGTGCATGCTTCAGGCTACCCCCATAAGGAGTTCTCCATGAAAACCCCCGTTCTGATTCCCGTGATGACCGGCTTGCTCGCCCTGGCCGGCAGCGGCGTGGCGCACGCTCAGGATGAACAAGGCCGCGTGGTCAGCAGCACCCCCGTCATCCAGCAGGTGGCCGTGCCGCGCGAGGTCTGCAGCGACCAGCAGGTGACCTACCAGGGCCAGAAATCCGGCGCCGGCGCACTGATCGGCGGCATCGCCGGCGGTGCGATGGGCAATGCGATCGGCGACGGCGGTGGCCGTGCCGCTGCCACCGTGATCGGCCTGATCGGCGGCGCCATGCTGGGCAACCGCATCGAAGGCCCGAGCCAGCCCTACACCGAAACCTACCGCCAGTGCGGCACGCAGACCTTCTACGAAAACCGCACCGTGGCCTACGACGTGGTCTACGAGTACGCCGGCCGCCAGTACCGCACGCAGATGCCGCAGGACCCGGGCCGCTTCGTGCGCCTGAACGTCACACCGGCCGACGCCATGCCGCCGCCTCCGCCGCCCGTGGTCTACCCCTCCTACCAGCCCCAGACCCAGTACGTGGAGCCGTCCACCCGCATCACGATCGGCACCACCTACTACCCCGCCTACCCGGGCAACCGCTGGGGCCCGGGCCACCCGTACCCGCGCCACGACGGCTACTACAACCGCCGCGACAACGACCGCTGGGAACGCAACCGCTGAACCCGGCCCCAAAAACAAAAAGCGACCTGAGGGTCGCTTTTTTTGTTGGGCCGTACGGATCAGGCCTGCTGTTGTTGCTGGAGGGCAGCGATGCGCTCCTCGATCGGCGGGTGCGTCGAGAACAGCTTGCCCAGGCCGCCGGTGATGCCCAGCGCCTGCATGGTCTTGGGCAGTTCGCCCGGCGTCAGGCCGCCCAGGCGGGCCAGCGCGTTGATCATCGGCTGCTTGCGGCCCATCAGGCTGGCGGCACCCGCGTCGGCGCGGAACTCGCGCTGGCGGCTGAACCACGCCACGATGATGGCGGCCAGGAAACCCAGCACGATGTCCATCACGATGGTGGTGATCATGTAACCGATGCCGGGGCCGGAGTTGTTGTCGCTGCCGCGGCGCAGGAAGGCATCCACCGCGTAGCCGATCACGCGGCTGAGGAACACCACGAAGGTGTTCATCACGCCCTGGATCAGCGTCATGGTGACCATGTCGCCGTTGGCCACGTGCGCGACCTCGTGGCCGATCACGGCCTCGACTTCCTCCTTGGTCATGTTCTGCAGCAGGCCGGTGGACACCGCCACCAGGGCCGAGTTCTTGAACGCGCCGGTGGCGAAGGCGTTGGGCGCACCGTCGAAGATGCCGACCTCGGGCATGCCGATGTTGGCCTTGTCGGCAAAGCGGCGCACGGTCTCCACGATCCAGGCTTCGTCGGCGTTCTGCGGCTGGTTGATCACGCGCACGCCGGCGCTGAACTTGGCCATGGGCTTGCTGATCAGCAGCGAGATGATGGCGCCGCCGAAGCCGATCACGAGCGAGAACCCGGCCAGCGCCGTCATGTTCAGCCCGTTGGCCGTGAGGAAGCGATCCACGCCCAGGATGCGGGTGGTGATCAACAGCACCGCCATCACGGCGAAGTTGGTCAGGACAAACAGCAGGATGCGTTTCATGGGGACTCCGGGTTATAGGTATCGACGACAGCGGGATGATAAGTGGGGCCGCCCACGCGGTTCTTCAAGCGGCACCGCCCTTTCAGCGCGCGCCGGCCTCACACCTGGGGCAGCAGAAAGCGCCGTTCCCAGGCACTGATCTCGTTGAGGAAGCTCTCGTGTTCCAGCGCCTTGACCGCGAGGTAGGCGCGCACGAAGCGCTCGCCCAGCAGGCGCGGCGCGTGAGCGCTCTGGGCCATTTGTTCGTGGGCGGTGAAAAAAGTTCGCGGCAGGCCCCGGGGCAGGTCGTAGCCGTTGTCCTGCACCGGTTCGCCCGGCAGGCAGCGCGTCCGCAGGCCTTCCAGGCCGGCGGCGAGCGTGGCGGCCATGGCCAGGTAGGGGTTGGCGTCGGCGCCGGCCAGGCGGTTTTCCACCCGGCGCGCGGCCGGTGGGCTCACCGGCACGCGCAGGCCGGCGGTGCGGTTGTCGCGGCCCCATTCCACGTTGATCGGCGCCTGGCTGCCAGCGACGTAGCGGCGGTAGGAATTGACGGTGGGCGCGTAGATCAGCGTGAGATCGGGCGTGAAGGCCTGCAGGCCGCCGATGTAGTGCAGGAAGGCCTCGCTTTCGGCCCCATCGGCCTGGCTGAAGATGTTGCGGCCTTCGGCGTCCACCACGCTCTGGTGCAGGTGCATGGAGCTGCCCGCTTCGCCCGCCAGGGGCTTGGCCATGAACACCGCGTTGAGGCCGTGCTGCAGCGCGATCTCGCGCGCCGCCGTCTTGAACAGGAAGGCCTGGTCGGCCACGGCCACGGGGTCGCCGTGCAGCAGGTTGATCTCGTATTGGCAGGGGCCGACCTCGTGCAGCCAGGTGTCGGCCCGGATGCCGAGCGCGTCGATGGCGGCGTGGAACGCGTCCCAGAACGGCGCCAGTTCGTTGAGCGCGTTCAGGCTGAAGGCCGACTGCCCGACCTCGGGCCGCCCCCCCGCCCCACCGGCGGCGCCAGCGGCTGGGCCGGGTCGGTCATGGCGGCGGTCAGGTAGAACTCGATCTCCGGCGCGACCACGGGCGTGAGCCCCAGGGCCTGGTAACGCGCCACCACGTTCTTGAGCACCGAGCGCGGGGCGAACTCGCACAGGCTGCCGTCGAGTTCCACGCAGTCGTGCACCGCGAGGTAGCGCGGCACGCTGGCCCAGGGGGCGAGCTTGAGCGTGGCCAGGTCGGGCACCAGGCGCACGTCGGGATCGCTGTCGGGAAAGACCTTGTCGTAGGAATACTCGCCCGTCACGCACTGCATGGGAATGGCCTGGCAGATGCGCAGTTCACCGCCCGCGGCGAAGCTGGCCGCCGGCATGAGCTTGCCGCGCGGGTAGCCGGTGACGTCGGCGAACAGGCATTCCACGTCGCGCACGCCGGTGGCGCGGAAATGAGCGGCGAGTTCGGCGCGGTCAGCGTCTTGCGCCAGGTTCAGGTGGGACCAGGAGGTCGTGGCGGGCTGGGTCATGGGGTGTCCGTTGGGGCATCGGTGCGCCTGGGGCGGAACACCCCGGCGTCGGCATAGTAAGCGGGATCTTCGTTCGCCGCCCACCAGCCCGGCACGCCCAGCACCGGCAGCGGCGTGAACGGTTTGGCCGCCAGCACCGGCGCGCTGAGGCCCTGCGCCAGCCACTCGTCCCACGCGGCGAGGTCGTCGCCCAGTGCCACCGGCACCGGCACGCGAAAAACGTGGGCGGTGATGGATTTGTAGGGCATCACCAGTTTTTCCAACAGGGCGTGGCCGAACAGCACCAGCCTCGCCTGCGCCCAGAGCGGGCGCAGCGTCACGAACAGGCGGTGCCAGTCGCGGGCCGCCAAGGCCTCCCAGAGCGGCGCGGGAGCCTGCAGCAGGGCGGCGTTTTCGTCGAACAGGGTGAGTGCGTCGCGCACCGGGCCCCGCACGTCGCGCACGCCGTCGGCGGCGATCTGCGCGGCCTGCAGCTGGTTCAGGCACTGTTTGGTCAACGGGAAACGGCGCCAGCACAGGCCGTTGAAGAAGTCGTGCAGGTTCTCGCGCGTGGGCACGCGGCCGGTGTCGAAGATGAACTGTTCGTAAGGGGTGCCGGCGGGCAATTCGGCCTGCGGCACGAAGCGCACCGGGGCGGCGCCACCCAGCGCCTGCGGCCAGGGCTCGCCGCCCGCCAGGGACGTCGCCACGGCCCGCCCCTCATCGGCCACGGGCGCGAACCAGGGCGCGGTCCAGTCGAGCGCCAGTTCCAAGGGACTCAGGCTTGCTGGCGCCAGGGCAAGGCCTCGCCGCCACGCAGGGGCTTGAGATCGGCCTCGCCAAAGCGGAAGCTCTGGGGCGTGGTCCAGCTCTCGCGCTTCAGGGTGACGGTGCCGCTGTTGCGCGGCAGCCCGTAGAAGGCCGGGCCGTGGAAGCTGGCGAAAGCCTCGAGCTTGTCGAGCGCGCCCACCGAGTCGAAGGCCTCGGCATACATCTCGATCGCGGCGTGCGCGGTGTAGCAGCCGGCGCAGCCGGTGGCGTGCTCCTTCAGGTGGGCCGGGTGCGGCGCGCTGTCCGTGCCGAGGAAGAAACGGTCGCTGCCGCTGGTGGCGGCGGCCACCAGGGCCTGGCGGTGGGTCTCTCGCTTGAGCACCGGCAGGCAGTAGTAATGCGGGCGGATGCCGCCGGTGAAGATGGCGTTGCGGTTGTAGAGCAGGTGGTGGGCCGTGAGGGTGGCGGCGGTGAACGCGCCGGCCTCGCCCACGTACTGCGCGGCCTCTTTCGTGGTGATGTGCTCCATCACGATCTTGAGCTCGGGAAAGTCGCGCCGCAGCGGAATCAGCTGCTCATCGATGAACACGGCCTCGCGGTCGAACAGGTCGATATCGGGCGAGGTCACTTCGCCGTGCACCAACAACAGCAGGCCGGCGCGCTGCATGGCTTCCAGCGTCTTGTAGGTCTTGCGGATGTCGGTCACGCCGGCATCGCTGTTGGTGGTGGCGCCCGCGGGGTAGAGCTTCAAGGCGACCACGCCCACGTCCTTGGCGCGCGCGATTTCCTCGGGCGGCAGGTTGTCGGTGAGGTAGAGCGTCATCAGCGGCTCGAAGGCCATGCCGGCGGGCACGGCGGCGCGGATGCGATCGCGGTAGGCCATGGCCTGCGCCGCGGTGGTCACCGGCGGCTTGAGGTTGGGCATGATGATCGCCCGGCCGAACTGCGCCGCGGTGTGCGGCACCACGGTGTGCAGCGCCTCGCCATCGCGCACGTGCAGGTGCCAGTCGTCGGGTCGGGTGATCGTGAGGGTCTGTGGGGCGGTCGAGGCGTTCATGCCTCGATTGTCGCAAACCTGCAAAGGCGATCAGGGCACCTTGTCGGTCGGGTATTTCCAGAAATCCCGCAGCAGGTAGCTCACGGGCAGGTTCAGCGACACGCCCTTGGGCGGGATGGGCTGGGTGAACCAGGTCGCGTAGATCGCCTGGATCTCACCGCTGTAGATGAGCCGGCGCATCTCGTCGTCCACGATCTTCTTGAACGCCTCGTCGTTCCGCGGCAGCATGATCGCCAGCGGCTCGGTGGTGAAGAACCGGCCCACGACCCTGAGGGAGGTCGGGTCCGGCCGTGCAGCCGCCAGACCGAACAGCAGCACGTCGTCCATGGCAAAGGCGTCGGCCTCGCCCTTCTCGACCATGCCCACGGCCTGCTCGTGGTCGTCCGCCTCCACGACGCGCAGCGGGAGCCCACGCTCCCGCACCATGCGGCGCAGTGCATCCAGGGGCGTCGTGTTGCGGGTGGACACCACCACCTTGAGATCAGGGTGATCCAGCCGATCCACCGCGCTGTCGCGCCGGACCATGAGGCGTGCACCGGTGATGAAGTGGGGAATCGTGAAGGCCACCCGCTGGCGGCGCGCGGCGTTGTTGGTGGTGGAGCCGCACTCCATCTGGGCCTGGCCCTGCTCCACCGCGTCCAGGCGGTTGGAGGGCGTCACAGCGAGGTAACGCACATCGAGCTTGCTCAGGCCCAGCTTGCGTTGCACGGCCTGCGCCAGGCGGCGGCAGATGTCGAGGGCGTAACCCACCGGTTTGCCCGTGCCGTCCAGATAAGAGAACGGCACGGAGGATTCGCGGTGGGCCAGCACCAGCACGCCATCGCTTGCCACACGGTCCAGCACCGGGCCGGCCTGGGCGGTGGCAGTGCTGGCCAGACACGCCGCGATGAGGATCCTGCGCAGGCAGGTCGTAAGGATCGAGAACACAACGACACCCCCCAAAAGAGTGCCGAGAGCATAGAGAAAGGCCCACCGCGAAGCCAATGCCCATCCCGCATCCGCCCATGTCAAGGGCACATGCGGGCGTGCCGGCGAGGCTCAGTGCGCCAGGATCTTGTTGAGGAAGTCCTTGGTGCGCGGCTGACGCTCCTCCGGCTTGCCGAAGAAGTCGTCCTTGGAGCAGTCCTCCAGGATCTTGCCGCCCACGTCCATGAAGATCACGCGGTTGCTGACCTTGCGCGCGAAACCCATTTCGTGCGTCACGCACATCATGGTCATGCCTTCGTGGGCCAGGCCGATCATCACGTCCAGCACTTCGCCGACCATCTCGGGGTCGAGCGCCGAGGTGGGCTCGTCGAACAGCATGACGATGGGGTCCATCGACAGGGCTCGCGCGATCGCCACGCGCTGCTGCTGACCGCCCGAGAGCTGGCCCGGGAACTTGTCCTTGTGCGCCGACAGGCCCACACGATCGAGCATCTTGAGGCCGCGCTTCTTGGCTTCGTCGGGGTTGCGCCCCAGCACCTTGATCTGAGCGATCGTGAGGTTCTCCGTCACCGACAGGTGCGGGAACAGCTCGAAGTGCTGGAACACCATGCCGACGCGGCTGCGCAGCTTGGGCAGATCGGTCTTGGGGTCGTGCACCGCGATGCCATCGACCGTGATCTCGCCTTTCTGGAAGGGCTCGAGCGCGTTGATGGTCTTGATGAGGGTCGACTTGCCTGAGCCCGACGGGCCGCACACCACGACGACTTCGCCCTTCTGGATGTTGGTGGAGCAATCGGTCAGCACCTGGACGCTGCCATACCACTTGGAGACGTTCTTGAGTTCAATCATTGCAATTCCTGGGTTTCGATGGCATCAACGAATGATGGCAATTTTCTTGTGCAGCCGCTTGACGAGCCACGACAGCGCGTAACACATGACGAAATAGACCACGGCAGCGGCCAGGTAGGCCTCGATCGGGCGGCCGAAGTTCTTGCCCGCGACCTCAAAGCCCTTGAGCATGTCGTAGGCGCCGATGGCGTAGACAAGCGAGGTGTCCTGGAACAGGATGATGGTCTGCGTGAGCAGCACCGGCAGCATGTTGCGGAAGGCCTGGGGCAACACGACCAGCTTCATGTTCTGCCCATAGCTCATGCCCAGCGCCTGGCCGGCGAACACCTGGCGACGCGGAATCGACTGGATACCCGCGCGCATGATCTCGCTGAAATAGGCCGCCTCGAAGGCAATGAAGGTGACCACCGCCGACACCTCGGCGCCGATCGGGCGACCGATCAGCAGCGGCACCAGCAGGAAGAACCACAGGATCACCATCACCAGCGGAATGCTGCGCATGCCGTTGACGTAGATCGTGGCCGGCGTGTCCAGCCACTTCTTGCCCGACAGCCGCATGAGCGCCAGGATGGTGCCGAAGAAGATGCCGCCCACTGTGGCCACGACGGTCAGCATCACGCTGAAGTACAGGCCCTTCAGCACGAAGTTGCTGATGAGGTCCCAGTTGTAGAAGGAGAAGTCGAGGTTGAGGTTCATGTCAGTGGCCTCCCGCTCCGCCCGCCACGACAAAGCCCGGTATGCGCACGCGTTTCTCGATGAAGGCCATGATGCGGTTGATCGCGAAGGCCGAGATGATGTAGAGGCCGGTCACGGCGAGGTACACCTCCACGCCGCGGGACGTCTCTTCCTGCGCCTGCATCGCGAACATGGTCAGCTCCGAGACCGACACCGCGAACGCCACCGAGGAGTTCTTGAAGATGTTCATGGTCTCGCTGGTCAGCGGCGGGATGATGATGCGGAACGCCATGGGCAGCAGCACATAGCGGTAGTACTGGAAGGTGGTGAAACCCATGGCGATGCCGGCGTAGCGCTGGCCGCGCGGCAGGGCCTGGATGCCCGAGCGCACCTGCTCGGCGATGCGCGCCGAGGTGAAGAAGCCCAGGGCAAAGACCACCAGCACGAAGCCAGGGACGCCTCGCATGACGGGGAACATCGTGGGCACCACGTGGTACCACAGGAAAATCTGCACCAGCAGCGGGATGTTGCGGAACAGTTCCACCCAGGCATTGCCCAGGCGCACCACCATGGGTCGATCGGGCAGCGTGCGCAGCGTACCGATCAGGATGCCCAGCACCAGCGCCAGCAGCAACGCCAGCAGCGACACCGACACCGTCCAACCCCAGGCTGACAACATCCAGTCCAGATAGGTGATGTCTCCCCCCTTGCCAAAGCAGCTTTCCACCGGCTGCCGTTCAATGGTGTCCTCGCAGAACACCTGCCAATCCCAGCTCATAGGAGCCCCTTTTCTCTCTGTTGCTTGTCCGGATCACACCGCGCTTTGCGCGGTCGCCACGAAAACGCCCCTTCAAATGGGTCCACTTGAAGGGGCGTCTGGTAAGTGCGTGGCTTACTTCTTGGCGTAGTCTTCCATCGGCTTGTCGTTCGGGCTGGCCCAGGCCGCCTTGGTGGCGTCGGACATGGGCAGGCCGATCTTCACGTTGGCAGGCGGAATCGGCTGCATGAACCACTTGTCGTACAGCTTGGCCAGCGAACCATCGGCAATCTGGCGCTTGATGCTGTCGTCCACGGCCTTCTTGAAGGCCGGGTCGTCCTTGCGCAGCATGCAGGCGATCGGTTCGACCGACAGCACTTCACCCACGATCTTGTAGTCGGCGGGGTTCTTGGACTTGGAGATGTTGGCCGCCAGGATGGAGCCGTCCATCACGAACGCATCGGCGCGGCCGCCCTCGAGCGCGAGGAAGCTGTCGGCGTGGTCCTTGCCATAGACTTCCTTGAAGTCGATGCCGCCGGCGCGCTCGTTCTTGCGCAGGGTCTGCACCGAGGTGGTGCCGGTGGTGGTGGCCAGCGGTCTTGCCGTTGAGGTCCTTGATGCCGTTGATGCCGGAGTTGGCCTTGACAGCGATGCGCACTTCTTCCACGTAGGTGGTCACGGCGAAGGACACATCCTTCTGGCGCGTGGCGTTGTTCGTGGTCGAACCGCACTCCAGGTCCACGGTGCCGTTCTGCACCAGGGGGATGCGGTTCTGCGAGGTCACGGGCTGGTAGTTGACGTTGAGCTTGGCCAGGCCGAGCTGCTTCTGGATGTCGGCCAGAATGATTTCGCCCATTTCCGTGTGGAAGCCGACGTATTTGCCGTTGCCCAGTGTGTAGCCCAGTCCGGAAGACTCGCGCACGCCCAGGGACACGCTGCCAGACGCCTTGATCTTGGCCAGCGTGTCGCCAGCTTGTGCAAAGGCGCTGCCGACGGCCAGTGTGGTCACGGCCAGCGCGAGCAGGTGTTTCTTCATAGGGATCTCCTTGCTTGTAGAAAAGATGATGAACCAGCGATCAAGACCGGATGCTCAGCGCCGTTGTCGCGCGGAGGGCATCTGCATGATGCTCCCTACGCAAGCTCCGTTCCACCCGGGAATTCCCACCCTGTCACAGGCGGAACCCGCGACTGTAGCCAGCGGCATCCTTCGCATCCAATGCTGATTGCAGCGGCCATTATGCAAACCATTCATGTACGGATTTTCCCCAATGGCCTTGGCAAAGGATCACCTGTATCGCCTATGAGACAGGGTGAATCAGGGATTGCCGAGCTTTTTGCGCAGGTCGTTCCAGAACTGCTCCACCGGTCCTTTGGCCTTTCGCGTGGAAGACCGCTCGCGGTAGATGCGGATGTCCAGCGCGGTCTCCAGCGACCCGCCGGCGGACACGAGCTTGCGGGCGCGCACTTCCTTGCGCACCGCGCTGGCCGGCAGGAAGGCGATGCCATGGCCCTCCAGCGCCATGGCTTTCAGGCCTTCGGCCATGTCGGTTTCGTAGATGCGGTCCAGGTGCACCGGTGTGCTGCTCTGCTTGAGCATCTGGTCCACCGCCCTGCCGAGGTAGGCACCCGGCGCATAGGCCAAGTAAGGCAGCGGCTGCTGGGGCGACCCTGGCAGGGCGTACTGCGGCAGGCCCTGCGCGTCCGGGCGCACATAGGGTGAAAGCACCTCCGAGCCCAGGTGCAGCATTTCATAGCGGCCGGCATCGAGCTGGATCGGCTGGGCCGCGTGCTGGTAGGCGATCAGCAGGTCACAGCTGCCCTCGACCAGGCGCAGCACCGCGTCGTGCACGTTCATGGCGATCAGCCGGCTCTTGATCGGGCCGCAGGTCTCGCGCAAGCCCGAGAGCCAGGACGGAAAGAAGGTGAAGGCCAGCGTGTGCGGCACGGCGAACTCGATCACGTCCTGCGCCGCGGCGGTGTGGGCGCGCAGCGTGGCGCGCGTGCTCTGCAGCGCCTGCAGCATCTCCAGCGCCTGGTCGTACAGCGTCTGGCCCGCGGGGGTGAGGCGCGTGGGATACGAGGAGCGATCCACCAGATCGGTGCCCGCCCAGGCTTCCAGCGACTGGATGCGCCGGGAGAAAGCGGGCTGGGTGACGTGGCGCAGCTGCGCCGAACGGCTGAAGCTGCGGGTTTCGGCGAGGCTGACGAAATCCTCGAGCCATTTGGTTTCCATGGACGGCGATTATGGAACGGCCGGACGGAAGGCTCCTCGGAAAGGTACGACCTGAAGGGAAATCGGCATCAGTCGCTGCCGCTTTGCTGCAGCGCCCACATGCCCGCATAGACGCCGGTCCGGGCGACCAGTTCGGCGTGGGTGCCCCGCTCCACGATCTCGCCGTTGACCAGCACCAGGATTTCGTGCGCGTCCACCACGGTGGAGAGGCGGTGCGCGATCACCAGCGTGGTCTTGTTGCGCGCCGCGCTCTTGAGCTCGGCCTGGATCGCGCGTTCGTTGGCGGAATCCAGGGCCGAGGTGGCTTCGTCGAAGATCACGATGGGCGGGTTCTTCAACAGCGTGCGCGCGATCGCCACGCGCTGCTTCTCGCCCCCCGAGAGCTTGAGACCGCGCTCGCCCACCATGGTGGCATAGCCCAGCGGCAGGTGCTGGATGAAGGCGTGGATGTGCGCCGCCTGGGCCGCCCGCACCGCGGCCTCGTGCCCCGCATCGGGGCGGCCATAAAGAATGTTGTATTCGATGGTGTCGTTGAACAGCACCGTGTCCTGCGGCACGATGCCGATGGCCTGGCGCACGCTGGCCTGGGTGACGGCCTTGATGTCCTGCCCGTCGATGGTGATGCGCCCGCCGTCATCGGCATTGCTCACGTCGTAGAAGCGGTAGAGCAGGCGCGCCAGCGTGCTCTTGCCCGAACCCGAGGGCCCGACCACGGCCACCGTCTTGCCCGGTGGAATCTCGAAGCTGATGCCATGCAGGATTTCGCGCGCCGGCTCGTAGGAAAAGCGCACATTCTCGAATTTCACCGCCGGGGGACCGTCCAGCTGAAGCGGCTGCGCAGCTTGCACGTCCGCGATCTCGCGCTCTTTTTCCAGCAGCGCGAACATCTTTTCCAGGTCGGTCAGGCTCTGCTTGATCTCGCGGTAGAGCACGCCCAGGAAACCCAGCGGAATGTAGAGCTGGATCATGAAAGCGTTGACCATGACCAGATCGCCCAGCGTGAGCTCGCCGCTGACCACGCCCTGCGTGGCGCGCCAGAGCATGAGCACCAGCGCCACGGCGATCACCAGTTGCTGCCCCGCATTGAGCATGGACAGCGTGGTCTGGCTCTTGATGCGCGCGCGCCGCAGCTTCTCCAGCGCCTCGTCATAGCGCCGGCCTTCGAAGCTTTCATTGTTGAAGTACTTGACGGTCTCGTAGTTCAGCAGCGAGTCGATGGCGCGGCTCTGGCTGGTGGATTCGAGCTCGTTCATCTTGCGCCGGAACTGGGTGCGCCACTCGGTCACGAGCACGGTGAAGGTCACGTACAGCACCAGCGCCACCAAGGTGATCCACACGTAGCCCATGTCGAACTTGGTGCCCAGCAGCGCCAGCACCATGATCACCTCGATCAGCGTGGGGAAGATGCTGTAGAGCGAGTAGGAGATGAGCGACTGCACGCCGCGCGTGCCGCGTTCGATGTCGCGCGTCATGCCCCCGGTCTGGCGTTCCAGGTGGAAGCGCAGGCTCAGGGCGTGCAGGTGGCCGAACACCTGCAGCGCGATGCTGCGCGTGGCGCCCTCGGTGGCCTTGGCGAACACCAGCTCGCGAAGCTCGGTGAACACGCTGGTGGACAGCCGCAGCAGGCCGTAGGCGAGCAACAGGCCCAACGGCACCACCAGCATCGACTCGACGCTGCCGGGCCGGATGGTCATGGCATCGACCAGTTCCTTGAGCAGCAGCGGCACGCCCACGTTGGCCGTCTTGGCCGCCACCATGAAAGCCAGCGCCAGCACCACGCGCACCTTGTACTGCCACAGGTAGGGCAGCAGGCGCTTGAGCGTGCCCCAGTCGGAGCGTTGGGCAGGTGGGTGCGCAGCGGCGCCAGGACTGGCAGGCAGGGCGATGGAAGTTCGGGCGGGGTTGTCGGGGCGCATGCAGGAGAATGGGGGCCGTTGTCCAGAGATTGTGCCCATGTCCAGCAATTCAAGCCCGCCATCCGAAACCGCCCTGCCCACCGACCGGGAACTGGTGCTCAAGGTCATTCCCATGCCCGCGGACTGCAACGCCAACGGCGACATCTTCGGCGGCTGGGTCATGGCGCAGGTCGACCTGGCCGGAGCCGTGCTGCCCGCGCGCTACGTGCGCGGCCGCATGGCCACGGTGGCGGTGAACCAGTTCATCTTCAAGCAACCGGTGCGCGTGGGCGACATCCTGAGCTTTTTCGCGCACATCACGCGCCTGGGCCGCACCTCGGTCACGGTGCAGGTGGAGGTGTTCGCCGAACGTTTCTCGGCCCAGGGCCAGTACGTGAAGGTGACCGAGGCCAGCCTGACCTACGTGGCGATCGACCTGGAAGGCCGGCCCCGCCCCATCCCGCGCGACGGCCTGGTGCTGCCCGAGCACCTGGCCTGAGGCCGTTTCAGGGCGAAGGCCAGCGCGACCGCCAGGTGCGGTAGATGCGCGCGGCCAGCGCCTGGCTGCCCGCCAGGTGCCGTTTCGTGGCGGCGTGCATGCCCGCCGGGTCCTGCACGCTGTCGCGGTGCAGCAGCACATTCACCGCGTAGGCCTCGCCCGGGCTTTCGAGCCAGTCGTCGATCTTGTCCGGCGTGATCTCGATGTGGAACTGCATGGCCAGGTGCGGGCCGAGCGCAAAGGCCTGGTGCGCGCAGGCCGCCGACGATGCCAGCGGCTCCGCGCCCGGCGGCAGCGCCACGAAACCATCCTGGTGCCACTGGTACACGGTGGGCGTGCGCTCTTCACCGAACCAGTCGCGCGCGGCAGCGCCACCGTGGTGCTCGATGGGCCACCAGCCGATCTCGGGCTGGGGCAGCCGCTCCACCTGGCCGCCCAAGGCCCGCGCCATCAGCTGCGCCGCCCAGGCAGTGCCCGATGACGGGAATGCCCAGCGCATCGGCCTCGCGGATCAGCGCCTCGGCCTGGCGCAACGTGGGGCGCTCATCGTTCGCGCTCCACGCGCCGCCCAGCACGGCCAAGCCGCGATAGCCCCGAACGGACGCGGGGTAGAGCTCACCCGCCTCGGCACAGCGCAAGTGCCAGGGCAGCCCCTGGGCATCGAGCCATTCGCCGAGGAAACCCGGGCCGTCCTCGAACAGGTGCTGAAGGACCAGGACGTCGGCGGTGGAAGCGGTGGTGGCGGGCATAACCATCCTGAAGCAAGTCTTGCCGCAAACCGTACCACGGGACAGCCGAGCCTGCACCCCATACAAGAAAGGTCTGGGCACGCCGTTTGCCGCGCAACCAGTTCAACTCAACCATTCAAAGGAAAAACAATGAGCGACCAAGACACCTCCCTCGACAACCTGTGGGACATGATCAAGGACATTCGCTTTGCGATGTTCACCACGCGCAGCCATCAGGCGGCGCACGCCGGCCACCTGCATGCCCGGCCCATGACCACCCAGAACAACCGGCTGGAGGGCGGCAGCCTCTGGTTTTTCATGTCGCGCCACGGAGGGCCCGTGGCCGATCTGATGGCCGAACCCACCGTCAACCTGAGTTACGCCGATCCCGACAAGGACACCTATGTTTCCGTCTCCGGCACGGCGCGCGTGGTCAACGACCCCGACAAGGCCCGGGCCCTGTGGAACAAGGCCGCCGAAGCCTGGTTTCCCGGCGGTCCGGACGATCCCGATCTCGCGCTGGTGGTGGTCAACGTCACCCACGCCCACTACTGGGACGTCAAGGAAAACAAGCTGGTGCAGCTGCTGGCCATGACGAAGGCCGTGATCACAGGTGGTGTGCCCAAACTCGGCGAATCCGTCGAAGTGCAGGTTCGCTGAGTGATGCCTGCTAGTCAAGCGCGATATTGACGCGGCGAATCACCTCGCCGAGACGTTGGGACTCCGCCTGGATGAATTGCGCGAACTGTTCGCGCGTGGGCGTGAACGGTTCATAGCCGAAGCTGGCGAACTTGTCACGGACATCCGGCTCGGCCAAAGCCGCCTCGACATCGTGCTTGATCTTGGCCGTCACGGCGGGCGCCAGCCCCCGTGGTGTGGCGAGCGCGTTCCAGCCCGAGGCTTCGAATCCCGCCGGCCCGCCCGACTCGGCCACGGTCGGCACGCTGTCGTAGCCCGCCGTGCGTTTGGGTGCCGCCACCGCGAGGAACCGCAATTTCCCCGCGCGCTGGAGCGGTCCGGCGGTGGCGCTGGATCCCAGTGCAAACGCAAGATCGCCGTTGCGCACGCTGGTGTAGAGCTGGGTCGTTTCCTTAAAGACGATGTGCTCGAATTTCGTCCCCGTCATCGAGCTGAACAACTCGGATCCGAGGTGCACGGGGTTGCCGACGGACCACGACCCGAAGTTCAGTTTTCCCGGGCTGCGCCTGGCATCGGCGATGAGGTCGGCCACCGTCTTGTACGGACTGGTGGCGGCAACGGTGATGAAGAAGTAGGTGCGAAACAACGGCAGCACGGGATCGAAATCGACGGCCGGGTCATAGGGCAGCTTCTTGAACAGCGATGGATAGGCGGCCAGGTGCACGTTGTCGAGCTGGATCAGGTCGTGTCCGTCCTTCGCCCCGCGCTTCCACGCGTCGATCGCGATAAAGCCGTTGCCGCCCGGGCGGTTCTCCACCATCACAGGTTGCGCCCACTTTTTCGACAGCTTGTCAGCGACCAGCCGCGCAACGCCGTCCGGCCCGCCACCGACGGGGAATGGGGTGATGATCCGCACGGGTCTGGTCGGGAACGGGACCTCCTGGGCGAATGCACGAAGTGGATGGCCCGCCCAAGCGAGCATGGCCCCTGACACCACAGTGCGGCGCGACAAACGGATGCGGTGAGACAACATGGCGAGGCTTTCGTCTGGTTGGGAACGGATCAGGAACAGGTGTAGCTCGCGGCCGCCCGGATGTCCCCGCTGGTGTACACGGGCATCTTGGGATAGGCGCACATCGGGCCGGTGACCACGGTCGGATTCGCGGCCGTGGCGGAGCTGCGGATATCGATCCTGTCGGCCGGCGCGATGCCGTTCTCGACCCAGTTGGTGAGCGCGCGGTAGTTCGCGTCTTCCGGATACAGCGGCGGATTGGCCGCCAGGTTTTCCGTCCCGTTGGCCGGGAAGTGGCCCATGCCAGGGATCGTGTACAGCTTGTAGAAGCTCTGGATCGCCGGAATGCCGCCCATCTGCGCCGCCACGCGCGTGTAGTAGTTGAGGACGCCGGCATGCGGGATCGTGCTGTCCGACGTTCCCACGACCGTGATCAGCTTGCCGCCCCGGTCACGGAATTTGCTGAGGTCCGGGTTGTCGGTGCTGATGTGGGCGAACGACGCGGCCTCCATGGCGTAGCCCTGGGCGATGGCATCGGCGAGTTGCGCGTAGCTCAGGTTCTTCCAGCCATTGGCCCCATTGGCCTTGGCGTTGAGGAAGGTCGATCCGGCGATCGTTGGGTCCTGCAGGAACAGCGCGACCATGTCGTACTGAATCCCGCCGGTGCGCCACGGACGTGGCACCGATGCTCCCGCCGCGTGCGCAACCGAACCAGATCTGCTTGGGTGACAGGGTCGTGCGCAGGCCGTTGTCGATCGAAGGCGATGGCGTCGATCCATCGGTGGTCGGGCCATACCAGATCTTGTTGGCGGCGTGGGCCTGCGCCGATGTCAGACAGTTCGCGGTGGCGTTCGTTCCACCCGACGCGGTGCACAGAACAGCGGCGTCCGTCGTCG
Source organism: Hydrogenophaga sp. UC242_50 (assembly GCF_042697355.1). Taxonomy (NCBI): domain Bacteria; kingdom Pseudomonadati; phylum Pseudomonadota; class Betaproteobacteria; order Burkholderiales; family Comamonadaceae; genus Hydrogenophaga; species Hydrogenophaga sp. UC242_50. The sequence continues at coordinate 1,808,869 of NZ_CP170553.1, read as the reverse complement.
GATCGTAGGTGCACGTCGAGGGGTCGAGAAGGTAACCCAGGTGCATGCCGCCCACGACGTCGCACGCGCTGATGGCGGCCATCGATACGTTGTTCCACTGACCCGTTGTGAAGGGCACGCCGCCCAATTCGCGCTGAATCACGATCTGCGCCCAGAGCTGGGTGGCCGTGAACTTGGTCCAGTTGATCGCCGGCGCCGAGGCAATGATGCCGTTGAAATCGTCGGGATACAGCTGTGCCTGCTTGAGACCTTGGCGGCCACCGGTGGAGCCGCCGTGCCAATAGGTGTACCTGGCCGCGGTGCCGTAGTAGGCCTGCGCCAGCGCCTTGGCCTTGACCGTCATTTCGTGAATGCCGCGCTCGGAAAACTCGCTCCACCCCACGGTGTTGATGGTTCCGTCCGGCTTCATCAGGAAGCTGGAGTTGCCTGCCGGGTGACCTGTGTCGGTCGTGGCGGCCACCGCGCCTTCCACACCGGCCACCACCCAGGGCGCGGCGGTGGGCGCGTTCGCCACGCTGGTGAGTGTCGCTTGAGGCCCGCCGGCCATGCCCGCGCCGCCCAACACGTGCAGCCGCTTGTTCCAGTTGGCTGTTGTCGGGAGCCACAGTTCGACGCCAATGCCTGGGGTCGTGGAAGGCGCGCCCGCAGGACCGGCGTGGCCCGGCCCGATCAGGAGCTTGACCAGGCAGATGTCGTTGGCCGCCGATGGGGTCGTTGCGGTCGCGGTCCCGGAAAGGAGAATCTGATCTCCTTTCTTGAAGGCCTTCACCAGTGCGACCGTCGTTTGAGCGTCTGGCTTGAAGGCGGTCTTCATGGAATCGTCGCAGCTGAGCGGCGCCACAGCGGAATCGCTGCCTCCGCTTTCACCTCCGCCGCCGCAGGCGGGCATCAATATCGATGCGATTGCGGCCACAGCCAAGCAGGCCACGCGTTGCCACACTGTTTGCATGGGTTGTCTCCAGTCGGTCTTTGTTGTCCGCAGCGTCGCCAGATGACGCACTGCACGGCTATCGCGGCACACACGAGAAACGCTGGCCATCGCGATCGCAGGATTTGACTTGCCGCCGCTTTTCGTGTCTTTTCCGTTCGGCGCTCGATTGCACAAACGGCTCATCGGATGCGGCTTGGTGCGGCTACGATCGCCCCAAATGCCACCTCCACCCAGCCCATTGAACCTGCTCACCCCTGAGCAGCTTGCCCGCTGGCGGGGACTGCCACTGGCCTGCGTCGGCACGCCTGAAGGGGCCTGGAGTCACCGTTTCACGCCTGCAACGATGGGCCTGTCACTGGTGGACACGGGCACGATGACAACCCGCTTGAGCGTGAATGGCCGGCACGAGGAATTCGACCTGCGCGCGGGTTCGATCGGGCTCTTCAGCCCCTACATGGAAGTCAAGGTGGCCCAGGCCGGCGCCCACCAGGCTCGCCGGATCCTTCTGGAGCTCGATTGGGGAGGCCCGCTTTGCCGCAGGCTTTTCGACGACGATCTGATCAGTGCCGTGTTGCGCCCAGGCTCCCACTTTGAGGATCCGGTGCTGCCACCCGTGTTGCGCAGCATGGTGCGCGAGATATCGGCAGGATGTCCGAACGGGACGCTGTTCGCCGAATCGCTCTCGATCGGTATCGCCGCCCACCTCGGCAGGACCCGTGGCATCCGATCGGCCATCAAGGAGCGGGGCCGCCTGAGCACGGCGCAAATGGCGCGGGTGAACGACCTGATCGACTGCGATCTGGGCAGCGATCTTTCACTCCGTGCCTTGTCCGAGGCCGTGGGGCTCAGCAAACCGCATTTTGTCCGCCTGTTTCGCAACACGACAGGGACGTCGCCGCATCGGTATGTGGTCCAAAAGCGCATGGATCGGGCCGTGCAGCTGCTTGGTTTGCCGGGCGGCTCCTTGGCCGACATTGCATTGGATGTGGGCTTCGCCAGTCAGAGCCACATGACCCGGACATTTCGCGACCTCATCGGGACCACACCGGGTGAGCTGCAGAAGCAACTGACCGGCAAGAAGTCGTCGTAGGAGCGCCGGCATGGCGACTGAGACACCCCCTAACGCTGAGCCCAGATCACCGGCGCCACCGACACCTCGCGGTCCATGCCGAGCAGTTCCCGGTCGAACAGCGCGCCCAGGCGGTCGTCGGCCGAGCTGCCGAAGTCACCGTGCGCGCCACCATCGATGGTGACCAGGTAGCTCTTGGTGCCCGCCTTGTGCAGGGCGTCGTCCAGGCGTGCGGCCTGGCTGAAGGGCACGACGCGGTCCAGCGTGCCGTGCACCGTGAGCACGGGGGGCGTGGCGGTGCTGGCGTGCGCCGCCGGTGAGGCCTCGCGCGCCAGCCCCAGCCTGTCGCGGACCGCGCCCCCGAGCAGGCGGCCTTCGGGCGTGTCCGCGCCGCGCCCCAACACGGACAGGTCGGTCGGCCCGAAGAAGTTGGCCACGGCCCTGACCTGGCTGCTGTGCTGGCGGTGTTCACCCAGCGTGCCTTCCAGGCGCGGCACGTTGGCGGTGGTGCCGAGCATCAGCGCCAGGTGCGCGCCGGCGCCCCGGCCCCAGACGCCGATGCGCGCCGGGTCCAGCCCCAGGCCATCGGCGTTGCCGCGCACCCAGCGCACGGCAGCCTTCACGTCGTGCAGGGGAGCGGGCCACGGCGCTTCGCCACTGAGGCGGTAGCCCACGGACACCCCGGCGTAATAACCACCGCGCACGAAATCCATGAGGCGGGCCGCGCCGTCGGCCTTGTCGCCGTGCATCCAGCCGCCACCGTGCACATAGACGATGACGGGCAGCGGGCCCCGGTGCCGCTCTCGGGGCAGGTACAGGTCCAGCCGCTGGCGCGGGTTGGTGGTCAGGGCATAGGGCTGGTCCAGCGTCACGTGCACCGGCTCCCGCTCCAGTTCCTGGATCGACATCACGCCGCTGGGCCCCAGGTCGAACTCGTCGCGGGGCGACTGGGCGCGCACGATGGCCGGCGCCATGCACAACACGGGGGACTGGAGCAACAGACGGCGCAGCATGTCGGTTCCTGGAGGAGATCGGAAGGTCGGCCAAGCGTAGTCGGCCGCGCCGCTTCCGGCAAGCGCGGGCGCTAGAACTTGCCGTGCCGCCCCTGCCCGGCCGCGAAACGTTGCGCACCGGCCAGCGCATCGGGAATGCGCTCGCGCCCGCGCTGCCATTCCTGCAGCAGCGCCTCGCCCAGGGGCAGGTCCCACTGGCGCTGGGCGCTCTCGCGGTCGGCGCGCATCGTGGCCTGCGGGAACGCCGCGAGCTGCCGCGCCAGTTCCAGGGCGGCCCCGCGCGCCTGCCCGGGCGGCACCACACGGTTCGCCAAGCCCATGCGCAGCGCCTCTGCCGCCTCCACCTTGCGACCGGTGAGGATCAGGTCCATCGCATGGCCCATGCCGATCAGGCGCGGCAGGCGCACCGTGCCGCCATCGATCAGCGGCACGCCAAAGCGCCGGCAGTAGACGCCGAAGTAGGCGTCGTCTTCCATCACGCGCAGGTCGCACCAGAGCGCGAGCTCCATGCCACCGGCCACGGCCGCCCCGCTCACGGCGGCGATCACCGGCTTGGAGAGCTGCAGCCGCGACGGGCCCATGGGGCCGAGCGCGCGCGCATCGGCGGCGGCGAAGTCCAGGTCCAGGCCGCCGGTCTCGCCCGAGGCGGCCAGGCGGGCACCGTACTGCAAGTCCCAGCCGGCGCAGAAATGGCCGTGCGCGCCGTGGAACACCGCCACGCGGGCCTCGGCGTCGTCTTCGAATGCGAGAAAGGCCGCGTGCAGCGCCTGCGCGGTGGGGCTGTCCACCGCGTTGCGCACCTCGGGGCGGGCCAGCGTGACCACCCACACCTCGCCCAGCTTTTCGGTGGTGACGGCGCTCACTGCCACACCCCCACGCGCGGCGCGTTCAAGGCCGCGTCCAGTTCGTCCTGTGTCACGTCGATCTCCATGCGAAGCAGCGCGCCGGCCATGGCCTTGCCCAGGTTGTCCAGGCGCAGGTTGCGCGCGCCGCCACCCTGCAGCGCACCGCGCAGCACGAACTTCAGCGCGAGGATGTTGGGCAGCGGCCAGGCGTCCACCTCGCCGGGCAGCCAGGGCGCGAAATGGGCCTGCACGCGCTCGGCCGTCACCTCGCGCGCCAGCAACCGGTAGCCGGCGTCGTTCCAGGCGAACAGGCCGAAGTCCACCCAGTCGGCCTTGTCGCCGCTGCGCGCGTGGGCAATTCGCACCAGGGGTATGCGGATCGTGCTCATGCGCGGTCCGGCGCAGGGCCGCCCCAAGCCGGAACAGCCCCCTCGGGGGGCTGCGACCCGCGCAGCGGCGGAGCGTGGGGGCTCATTTCCCCCAGCAGCTCCATCCGCGCGCCCGCTTCCACCTCGGCGCGGGGAATCAGCGTGGGCCAGATGCCCAGCAATTCGCTGGTGTTGTGCAGGCCGGTGAAGCCGCAGGTGTAGGCCGGGCCGCTCAGTCCCATCCAGGGGAACAGGCGGCCGAAACCATCGGCCGCGGCCTTGTCGGGCGTGCGCAGCACCAGGCGCGTCCAGATCTCGTTGGACTGGTTGAGCGCGTCGGGCTTGGGCAGGGGCGCGAGCGCGCCGTGCGCCGAGTTCAGGCCGGGGTACTCCACATACAGCTCGTCGTGCGGGATGCGCTTGTCCTTGAGCAGTGTGCGGATGGTGGCCTGCGCGGCCTGCGCCTTGTCCCAGGCGTCCGGCCAAGAAAACCCCCAGGTGACCTCGGCTTTGTAACCATCCCGGAAACCCGCCACCACCTTGAGCGTGTCGGTGGGCGCGGTGCCGCGCACCCCGGTCAGCCGCACGCGGTCCCCGCCCTCGTCCTGGAGCCGGATGCCGCCCATGTCGAGCACCACGTCGGGCGAGAAATAGGCGTGGGGGTTGTGCACCTCGTACAACAGCTGCTGGCGCACGGTGTCGAAGTTGACCCGCCCGCCAGTGCCGGGCGCCTTGGTGATGAGCGCGCTGCCGTCCTCCCACACCTCGGCGATCGGGTAGCCGATATGCGCCAGATCGGGAATGGCCTGCCACGCGCCCTGGCTGCCGAAGTTGCCGCCGCTGCCCTGCCCCGAACACTCGAGCAGGTGGCCCACGGTGAGGCCTTGCGCGAGGCGGTCGAGGTCGTGGGCCTGGGTCGCACCGCCCAGCGTCCAGCCCAGGCCGTGCACCAGCGGCCCGAGGAACAGCGCGGCATCGGCCACGCGCCCGGTGATCACGATGTCGGCGCCCGCGTCCAGCGCGGCCACGATGGGTTGCGCCCCCAGGTAGGCGTTGCCGAACACCAGGCGCTCGCGCACCTCGGCCAGCGGCGCGCCGGTGAAGAGGTGGGCGAAGGCGCTGGCGGGCGTGGCGCCGTCGAGCAGGCGGGGCAGCACGTCGTCGCCGCTCACCACGGCCACGCGGGCCTGCCAGCCGCGGGTCTTGAAGGCCGCCAGCACCGCCTGCGCGGCGCCCTGCGGGTTCAGGCCGCCCGCGTTGCACACGAAGCGCACGCCTCGCTCTTGCATCAGCGGCCAGAGCTTCATCAGCAGGGGCACCACGTCGCGCGCGTAACCCAGCGAGGGGTCGCGCTGGCGGTCTTTCTGCAGGATCGCCAGCGTGAGTTCGGCCAGGTGGTCGCTGGCGATGAATTGCACCCCGCCGCGTTCGATGCTCGCGGCCACGGGTTCCCAGTTGTCGCCGTAGAACCCGAGGCCGGCGCCGATTCGTATGGATTTCATTTCAGTGATTTATTGCGTCATTGCACAGCACGCACCGTGTGAAGCCACCTCGATCAGAGACACCGAGGAACCGGCTTTGCCGGGCCTCTGGTGTCGCCCCCTCGAGGGGGTCGCGCAAAGCGCGGCGGGGGTGCAACCATCTTCATGGCACCTGAGCGACTCAGGATGGGGGACAACCCCTAGCGCCAGTCTCATGCAAGACAGCTATAAATTGCGCTCACCTGCTGGGCAGACTGCCACAAAGATTGCAGCGCCACCCCGCCGCCACCGCGTCGACAGAACCATACAGGAGACATCGCGTGCAATTGCTGCAACTGCTCATCAGCGGTGTGGCCCAGGGCTGCATCTATGGGCTGATCGCGCTGGGTTTCGTGCTGATCTACAAGGCCACCGAAACGGTGAGCTTTGCCCAGGGCGATCTGATGATGGTGGGCGCCTTCGGCGGCCTGGCGGCGATGACCATGCTGGGTTTCCCGTTCTGGCTGTCGGTGCCCGCCGCCATCGTGGGCATGGGCCTGTTCGGCGTGGTGCTCGAGCGCGTGGTGATCCGCCCCATTCTGGGGCAGCCGGCCTTCTCCATCGTGATGCTCACCATCGGCGTGGGCTACACGCTGCGCGGGCTCATCACCATGCTGCCCAACATCGGCACCGACACGCACACGCTGCCGGTGCCCTACGCCAACGAGGTGCTTCGCCTGGGCGCGCTGGTGGTCTCGGCCGAGCAGATCGTGGTGATCGGCTCCACCGCCGTGCTCTGCGCCGGGCTGTTCGCCATGTTCCGCTACAGCAAGCTGGGCATCGCCATGCAGGCCTCGTCGCAGAACCAGCTCGCGGCCTACTACATGGGCATTCCGGTCAAGCGGCTCAACGGCCTGGTGTGGGGCCTGGCCGCGGCCGTGGCCGCCGTCGCCGGCCTGCTGCTCGCGCCCATCACCTTCGTGCACGCCAACATGGGCTTCATCGGCCTCAAGGCCTTCCCCGCCGCCGTGGTGGGCGGCTTCGGCAGCCTGCCCGGCGCCATCGTGGGGGGCCTGATCATCGGCATCGTCGAGGCGTTCTCGGGCTTCTACCTGCCCGAAGGGTTCAAGGACGTGGCGCCCTACATCGTGGTGCTGCTCATGCTGGTGCTCAAACCCAACGGCCTCTTCGGCGAGAAGCTGCGCAAGAAAGTCTGAGGCACCACGAACATGCGATTCCTCTTCAAGACCGACTACAACCAGGACATCCGGCTCGCCAAGCACGGTGCGCACACCTTCTGGTACAGCCTGCTGGGCCTGTTCCTGGTGGTGGCGCCCTGGGCGATCCCGGAGTACTGGCTCGCGCAGCTCACCTTCGTGCTGATCTACGCCGTCGTCGGCCTCGGCCTGATGCTGCTGGCGGGTTTCACCGGGCTGTTCTCGCTGGGCCATGCGGCCTTTCTCGGCGTGGGCGCGTACACACAGGCCATCATGGTGAACGCGGGCATTCCCTTTCCGCTGGCACTGGCCTGCGCGGGCCTGCTCTCGGCGGCCGTGGGCATGGTGGTGGGTCTGCCGGCGCTGCGCGTCAAGGGCATCTACCTCGGCATGGCGACGCTGGCTTTCGGCTTCATCGTCGAGGAGGTGATCGCGCGCTGGGAGCACGTGACCGGTGGCAACGCCGGCCTGATGGTGCAGTACCCCGCCCTCTTCGGCTGGTCGCTGGATTCCACCGAGGAGTTCTACTTCCTGTGTCTGGTCGTGACCGTGCTGCGCAGCGCTGGGCATCGTCAACCTCATGCGCTCGTCCACCGGCCGCGCCTTCGTCGCCATCCGCGACTCGGAGATCTCGGCGCAGAGCATGGGCATCCAGCTCGCGCGCTACAAGACGCTGAGCTTCGCGCTCTCGGCCGCGCTCGCGGGCATCGGCGGCGCGCTGTACGCGCACAAGATCCAGTTCCTCTCGCCCGAGCAGTTCAGCATCATCCAGTCGATCGACCTGCTGCTGATGGTCGTGATCGGCGGGCTGGGCTCGATCCACGGCGCCTTCCTCGGCGCGATTTTCCTGATCGTCATGCCCCAGCTCATCGCGCTGGGCAAGGATTACCTGCCCGAGGCCATCGGCCAGGCCGCCGGCCTGCAGGGCGCGGTGTACGGCATCGTGCTGATTGCCTTCGTGCTGTTCGAGCCCATGGGCCTGTACGGCCGCTGGCTCAAGGTGCGCACCTGGTTCCAGCTCTTCCCGTTCTATCGCAAGGGCCTGTTCAAGCGGCAGAAAACGTTCCAGAAATCGGATCGCCTGAAATGAACCCAAACGTGCTTCTTTCGGCCAGGAACCTGAGCGTGCGCTTCGGCGGCGTGCTGGCGGTCAACAACGTGAGCTTCGACGTGAAGCGCGGCGAAGTCTTCACGCTCATCGGCCCCAACGGCGCGGGCAAGACCACGGTGTTCAACCTGATCAGCCGCATCTACACGCCCACCACCGGCACCATCGACTACGCCGGCCCCAATGGCGAGTTGCGCCTGACCGACCAGGCGCCGCACCAGATCGCCAAGCTGGGCATCGCGCGCACCTTCCAGAACATCGAGCTGTTCGAGCACGCCACGGTGCTGCAGAACCTGCTGATCGGGCGCCACACGCACCGCAAGACGGGGCTGTGGAGCGAGATCTTCTTCACCGGCAAGACGCGCGCGGCCGAGATCGAGGCGCGCGAGAAGGTGGAGCGCGTGATCGACCTGCTCGACCTGCAGCACCATCGCGAGTCCATGGTGGCCGGCCTGCCCTACGGCGTGCGCAAGGTGGTCGAACTCGCGCGCGCGCTGTGCACCGAACCCCAACTGCTGCTGCTCGACGAGCCGTCGTCCGGCCTGAACGTGGAGGAGACCGAGGACATGGCGTTCTGGATCACCGACATCAAGGAAGAGCTGGGCATCACCGTGCTGATGGTCGAGCACGACATGAGCCTGGTCTCCAAGGTGTCGGACCGCGTGCTGGCCATGAGCATGGGCACCGAGCTGGCCTCGGGCACACCCGCCGAGGTGCAGAGTGACCCCGGCGTGATCGAGGCCTACCTGGGTTCGATGGACGACGTCTCCAGCCTGCGCCGCGAAAACCACAAGGTGACGGCATGAGCGTTGCAACGTCTGACGCCCCCGTGCTGAAGCTGCTCAACGTCGAGAGCGCCTACGGCCCGATCAAGGCGATCCGCGGCGTGAGCCTGCAGGTGCGCCGCAGCGAGATCGCCACCGTGCTGGGTTCCAACGGCGCGGGCAAGACCACCATCCTCAAGACCATCAGCGGCATCATCGACCCCCGCAAGGGATCGATCGAATTCAAGGGCGAGAACATCACCGCGCAGGACCCGGCGCTGATCGTGCAGCAAGGCCTGTCCCACGTGCCCGAGGGGCGCGAGGTTTTCCCCCTGCTCTCGGTGCGCGACAACCTGCTGATGGGCGCCTACACCCGCAAGGACCGCGACGGCGTGGCGCGCGACATGGAGGTGGTGTTCAACTACTTCCCCATCCTGCGCGAACGCGCGTTGCAGGACGCCGGCCTGCTCTCGGGCGGCCAGCAGCAGATGCTGGCCATCAGCCGTGCGCTGATGGCCGACCCCGACCTCATCTTGCTCGACGAGCCCAGCCTGGGCCTCTCGCCCAAGCTCACCAAGGAGATCTTCGAGATCGTGGTGCGCATCAACCGCGAGCGCGGCACCACCATCCTGCTGGTCGAGCAGAACGCCAACATGGCGCTCAATGCGTCCGACTACGGCTACGTGCTGGAGAACGGCCGCATCGTGATGGAAGACACCTGCGCCCACCTGCGCGAGAAGGACGACATCAAGGAGTTCTACCTCGGCATGAAGGAAACCGGGGCGCGGGGTGAGCGGCGCTGGAAAAAGAAGAAGAACTGGAGATAAGGCATGAGTTACCTCTGGGATCTCTCACACATCCAGCCGCGAACCGAGGTGGTGCTGCCCGGCGACACCATTCCCGCCCTCTTCTGGAACGGCGTGAAGGCGCGCGGCCCGGCGATCTGGATGCGGCAGAAAGACTTCGGCATCTGGCGCAGCTGGACCTGGGACCAGACCGGCACCGCCGTGCGCGAGATCGCCCACGGCCTGATGGCGCTGGGCTTCGAGGCGCGCGAGACCGCGTCCATCCTCTCCAACACCACCGTCGAATGGGTGCTGTGCGACCTGGCCGTGCTCAGCGCGGGCGGCGTGGCGAACGGCATCTACCCGACCGACGCGGCCGAACAGGTGCAGTACCTCTGCGACGACTCGGCCACCACCGTGCTGTTCGTGGAAGACGACGAACAGCTTGACAAGGCGCTGGAGGTGCGCGCCCAGTTGCCGCGCCTGAAGAAGATCGTGGTCGCCGACATGGACGGCCTGCGCGACCTGAACGACCCGCAGGTGATCAGCCTGGCCGCGCTGCGCGACATGGGCCGCGCGCACCTGGCGCAGCACCCCGGCCTGGTCGAAGCGCGCGTGGCCGCGGTGAAGCCCGAAGACCTGGCCATCCTGGTCTACACCTCCGGCACCACCGGCCGCCCCAAGGGCGCCATGCACAGCCACCAGGGCCTGGTCTACACCGTGCGCGGCTACAACACGCTGATCGCGCGCGACGACCACGACGAGTGCATGTGCTTTCTGCCGCTGTGCCACATCGCCGAGCGCATGGGCGGCGAGTATTTTTCGCTCTACACCGGTGCCAGGCTCAATTTCGTGGAGAACCCCGAGACCGTGCCGGAGAACGTGCGCGAGATCGCCCCCACCGTGTTCACCGCCGTGCCGCGCGTCTGGGAGAAGTTCTATTCGGGCGTGATGATCACGCTCAAGGAAGCCAGCCAGCTGCAGCAGGCCGCCTACGCCTGGGCCATTGGCGTGGGGCAGAAGGTGGCCGACCGGGTGATGGCCGGGCAGCCGGTGCCCGGCGGCCTGCGGCTGCAGTTCCGCCTGGCGCGCGTGCTCGTGCTGGACAACGTGCGCAAGCTCATCGGCATCCACCGCGCGCGCTTCCTGGTCACCGGCGCGGCCCCCATCTCGCCCGATCTGGTGCGCTGGTACCTGGCCCTGGGCGTGCCCATGCTCGAGGTCTGGGGCATGACGGAAACCTGCGGCGCGTCCACCGGCATTCCGGCCGATCGCATCAAACCCGGCAGCATCGGGCCGGCCGCCACCTACAACGAGGTGAAGCTCGATCCACAGACCGGCGAGATCCTGGTGCGCGGGCCCAACGTGTTCATGGGTTACCTGAACCTGCCCGAGAAAACCGCCGAGACCATCGACGCCGACGGCTGGCTGCACACGGGCGACGTGGGGCAGGTCGATGAGGAAGGGTTTTTCCGCATCACCGACCGCATGAAAGACATCATCATCACCGCAGGCGGCAAGAACATCACCCCCAGCGAACTGGAGAACGAGCTGAAGTTCTCGCCGTATGTGACCGACGCCGTGGTGATCGGTGACAAGCGCCCCTACCTCACCGTCATCATCATGATCGACCAGGAGAACGTGGAGAAGTATGCGCAGGACAACGACGTGCCGTTTTCCAACTACGCCAGCCTCACCCGCGCGCCCGAGGTGCAATCGCTCATCCAGGCCGAGATTGACCGTGTGAACAAGAAGTTCGCCCGCGTCGAACAGATCAAGAAATTCTTCCTGCTCGACACCCAGCTCAGCGCCGAAGACGAAGAACTCACCCCCACCATGAAGCTCAAGCGCAAGCTGGTGCAACAGAAATACGCCGAGCAGATCGAAGCCATGTACCGCTGAAGCGGCCGCCCCCCTTTCAACCCCCAGGAGACAAGCCCGTGACGACCGCCCGCCCCACCCTGATCGCCCTCGCGCTGTGCCTGTCGGCTGGCGCCGCCTTCGCCCAGACGCAGGGCGTGAGCAAGGACGAGATCGTTCTCGGTTCGATCCAGGACCTCTCCGGCCCGCTGGCGGGTTTCGGCAAATCCGTGCGGCAGGGCATGGTGCTTCGTGTCGACGAGATCAACGAGCAAGGTGGCATCAACGGCCGCAAGATCAAGCTGCTCGTCGAGGACAGCAAGTACGACCCACGCAACGCCGTGCTGGCCGCGCAGAAGCTCGTCAACCAGGACAAGATCTTCGCCATGATCGCCCACCTGGGCACGGCGCAGAACATGGCGGCCATGCCGGTGCAGTTCCAGAAGAACGTGGTGAACTTCCTGCCCGTGACGGCCGCGCGCGAGATGTACGAGCCCTTCCACAAGCTCAAGTTCGCCAACATCGGCCCGTACTACGAGCAGATGCGCACCTTCCTGCCCCGCATGGTGCAGGAGAAAAAGCCCAAGGCGGTCTGCGCGATCTACCAGGACGACGAGTTCGGCCTGGAGGTGCTGCGCGGCGCGGAAGAAGGCCTCAAGGCCGTCAACATGCAGATGGTCGAGAAGACCTCGTTCAAGCGCGGCGCCACCGATTTTTCATCGCAGGTGGCTCGCATGAAGTCCGCCAATTGCGACTTCGTCGTGCTGGGCACCATCATCCGCGAGACCATCGGCACCATCGCCACCGCGCGCAAGCTCGACTTCAACCCCACCTTCTTCGGCTCGCAGGCGGCCTACACCGACCTCATCCACAAGCTCGGCGGCCCGGCCATGAACGGCCTGTACGCCACCATGACCACCCAGCACCCCTACCTGGACGAAGCCTCGCAGCCGATCCGCTTCTGGGCCAACAAGTTCAAGACCAAGTTCAACGAAGACCCCAACGTCTTCTCGGTCTACGGCTACAACGCCATCGACATCTTCGCCCGCGCCGCGGGCCGCTCCGGCGCCAACCTCACCACCGACAGCTTCGTCAAGACCATGGACAGCCTGACCGTGCCGACCGACATCTTCGGTTCGCCCGAACTGCGCTTCAGCCCGCAGCGGCGCTACGGCAGCATGCCATGCGCCTGTCGCAGATCCAGGACGGCCGCTGGAAGGTGACGTCGGACTACGTGAACCAGTGATCCCGCATCCCCGTGTCAACCACCCTTTACAGGAGACATCAGCGATGAAAACGACACTGACCGCCGCGGCCGTGCTGGCACTGGCCGCCGGGCCGGCCCTGGCCCAGACGCAGGGCGTGAGCAAGGACGAAATCGTGATCGGCTCGATCCAGGACCTTTCGGGGCCGATCGCCGGCTTCGGCAAACAGGTGCGCATGGGCATGCTGCTGCGCGTGGACGAGATCAACGAGCAGGGCGGCATCAACGGCCGCAAGATCAAGCTGCTCGTCGAGGACAGCAAGTACGACCCGCGCAACGCGGTGCTGGCCGCGCAGAAGCTCGTGAACCAGGACAAGATCTTCGCCATGGTGGGCCACATCGGCACCGCGCAGAACATGGCGGCGATGCCGGTGCAGTTCCAGAAGAACGTGCTGAACTTCTACCCCATCACGGCCGCGCGCCAGATGTACGAGCCCTTCCACAAGCTCAAGTACTCGTTCGCCGCCACCTACTACGACCAGATGAAGATCGTCACGCCCATGCTCGCCAAGGAGAAGGGTGCCAAGAAGGTCTGTGCGATGTACCAGGACGACGAGTTCGGCCTGGAAGTCAAGCGCGGCGCCGAAGACGGCCTGAAGGCCGCCGGCATGACGCTCGCGGCGGAGACCACCTACAAGCGGGGCGCCACCGACTTCGCCTCGCAGATGCAGAAGCTGCAGGCCGACCAATGCGACCTGGTGGTGATGGGCACCATCATCCGCGAGACCATCGGCGGCATCGCCACCGCGAAACGCCTGGGCTTCAACCCCACCTTCGTGGGTTCCAGTGCGGCCTACACCGACCTCATCCACAAGCTCGGTGGTCCTGCGATGAACGGCTTCTACGCCGCCATGACGGTGCAACACCCCTACCTGGACTCGGCCTCGCAGCCCCTGCGTTTCTGGGCCAACAAGTACCAGACCAAGTTCAACGAAGAACCCACGGTGTTCTCGGTGTACGGCTACGGCTCCATCGACGCCTTCATCCGCGCCGCCACCAAGGCCGGCCCCGGCCTGACCACCGACAGCTTCATCAAGGCCATGGACACGATGAAGATCCCGCCAGACATCTTCGGCAGCGCCGAGATGACCTTCAGCCCCACCAAGCGCCTGGGCAGCAGCGCCACGCGCCTGTCGCAGATCACGGACGGCCGCTGGAAAGTGCTCAGCGACTACATGTCCGCCAAGGATTGAGTACCGCGCCGCCCGCTTCGGCGGGCCATGCGCGCAGCCGCCAGAGCCTCGTGCCCTGGCGGTTTTTTTTCGCCTGCCGTGGGGCCGGCGACGTACCATGGCGCCACCATGTGGGACCCGAACCTCAGCCCCGCCACCGCCGCCCTGCTGGCCGACGCGCTGCTGGCGCTGCACACGGGCATCGTGGTCTTCGTGGTCGGCCTGCTGCCCCTGGTGCTCCTGGGCGGCGCCCTCGGTTGGCGCTGGGTGCGCCATGCGGGCCTGCGGATCGGCCACCTGGGTCTGATGGTCTTCATCGCCGCCCAGGCGTGGCTGGGCCAGCTGTGCCCGTTGACCGTGTGGGAGCAAGCCCTGCGCCGCGCCGCCGGCCAGAGCAGCTACCGTGAGAGTTTCATCGACCACTGGCTCTCAAGGCTGCTGTACTGGGACGCCCCTTGGTGGGTGTTTGTGGCGGCGTACACAGCCTTCACGATGATCGTGACCCTGGCTTGGTGGTGGGTCAGGCCAACGCCGCGCACGTAAGACCCCGCCACAGACCTCAGGATCGAGGGCGCTCTGCGGGCGCCACCTCTTTCACGGCCTTCAGCACATCGATGACCAGTTCGAACAGATGCTCGGGCACAGGCTCGTCCACCTCCACCTGCGCGACCAGCGCACGGGCCAGTGGAATGTGCTGGATGATGGGAATGCCCTCTGCGCGCGCATCCCGGACGATGGCCTGAGCGTGCAGACCCGCGCCCTTGCGCCAGCACCAGGGGCAGTGGGGTTTCACCATGCTCGTAGAGCAGTGCAACCGCAAGGTGCGTGGGGTTGGTGACCACCAGCGAGGGTTTGCGCTTGCCACCGCCACCGCCCTGGACGATTTCCCGATGCAGCTTTCGCCGTTCTCCCTTGATTTTCAGGCGCTCCATCGGACTCCTTGTGTTCGCGCTTGACCTCATCCTTGGTCATCATCTGCTGGCGGGCGAACAGCTTGCGCTGAATGAGCCAGTCGAACCCTGCGATGACAGTGAAGACGAAGGCCGTGGTCAGCAGCAAGGACTTGATCAACAAGCCCAATCCCGCCGTCACCGGCTGGATGCCGGAGCCCGCCAGCAGCATGGGCACGCAGTTCCGCCGAGTACTTGGCTGAGGCTCGGATTTCCTTCGCAAAGGGCATGGCTTCGAAAGGTTCTGCAGCATGAGAAGGTGTCTGGTTCATGGCTCACATCCTTGAAAGCAATTTGTACAAACTGAGTGGCGGTGAAGAAAGCGTTGGTTCGGCGAGATGCACCGTTAAGGGAATTTCCCTAGGCTTCGGTCGATGCGCAGCAGAGGCTGCAGGACCGTGGCCTCTGGCTTCGAACACTCAAGCAACGTTCTTGAGCACCGAACTGACCATGTCACGCAGCGACTTCATGAGCTCCGACGTCAGCTGCGTGGCTCCGGCCATTTCGCCCGTCTCGCGCTGCACCGCCAGCAGGTCCTGGCTGGACATGTCACCCTGCTGCTGCAATTGCTGGATGAGGTCGCGGAAACGCAGGTTGTTGGCCTGCAGCATCGGCGTGAGCGTGCCGTACACGGCTCCGATGTTGATGCCAGAGCCAAGGACGTCGACACCTGAGGTTTTGAACAAAGCCATGGGAATCTCCTCGCAAAGAAAATGATGCGGGCGTCAGCAACGGTGAGCGTCGCATGACGCAAGCACCTGCTGTGCCGTATCCACCGCCGTCTTCAACAGACAGAGCTCGCTGTACCACTGAGGCGATCCCCCTCGCCGCATTGCCGAAATCGCGGCTTCGCTTGCCCGTTCCAACTCCATCCGAAGCTCCTTGAGGCGAGCAGGGGTCATGCCAAGGACACCGTCCACCGCATTGAGATCCGGCATGGCATTCATGTGATCCCTACAAGGCGACGCCATCCTGGCGCAGGCGAATCAAGAACCGCACACCCCAGGCAATGCCACCCAGGATGGCCGCGCCCAGCACACCCAACAAGGTCCACAGTGCGGCAACGGATTCCTGGCCCACCCGCATGAACAGCACCTTGGAAAGGGCCGCACTCTGGCCCGAAGCCTCGGCACCGGCTGCCGGCACCAGCACCACGGCCACGCGGTCTTGCGACAACCCGGGAATGCCATTCGCCACCAATGCCCGGACGGGCACGACCACGCTCTCTACGCCATAACCCTTCTGGAACTTCAGGAAAACGGACGCCGATGAAGGGGTGGAGGCCTCCAGAGGACCAGCGCGTTCGGGCAGCACCACATGAACGCGGGCCGTCACCACCCCGTCGATGGAGGACAAGGTTTGCTCCAGCTCCTGTGACAGCGCGTACAGGTAACGCGCCCGCTCTTCCAACGGTGAGGAGATGAGGTTCTCCTTCTTGAACACATCGCCCAGTTTGGAGCGCCGCTCGCGAGGCAGCCCATTTCGGTGCAGGATGTCGATCGCTGCGGACACCGAGCCAGCTTCCACCTGGATGCCCACACCGGTCTTGCTGGTGGTCTTGGTGGCAGGGATGTCGGCACTGAGCAGCAGACCAAGCACTTCGTTCGCTTCGGCTTCCGTCAACCCACTCACCAGATTGACGGCGCCAGAACACGCCGCCAGCAGGCTGGTGACCAACAACACCCGCCACCAGCGACCTACCACCTGAAGTGCCATCAAGATCATTGCGTGCGGGAGATCTGATCGACGGTCTTGGCCGCCTGCTTGCTCAGAAGAGAAGCGAACTCCACCTCCAGCATGAAACGCTGCAGGTGCATCTGCCGATTCAGGAGGTCCGCGCTGTTGAACCCGACCGCCGGATTCAGCGGCGCGGCCACATGCTTCCAATGCTCACGCGCGCTCTGCCCCATGCGGTCCATGGTGTTGAGAATGGCGTCACCCAGAGTGAGGGGACGGCCCATGGCCGAGGTCTCCGCGGGCTTGGGCAACGGCGCTTCGGCCGCTGCAGGCGTCACACCCACGCGCTCGGCATGCAGGGCGGCGAACGATGCGGCAGACGCAGAACCTTCGGGCTTCCCCTGACCGATCGACCCAGGCCCTGGGGATGAGACAGGGGGCAGCCCCCCCTTCGCGGCAGAGATGTTCAATGAACTCACGGCATGACTCCTCTTTGCACAGCCCTGTCCCGCAATTGGGCCAGCGCCCAACTTCCAGGGACCTGGGCCAGCCCCAGGCTCGCCCAGTGCGCCGCAGCTTCCCATCGGCACTGCAGCAACTCGATCAGGGACAGACCCACATACGGGCACTCGCTCTGCAACCGAAACCCCATGAGCACCGAAAAGATCTGCTGCGCACGCGACCAATCCTTCAGATCGATCGCCAGGAAACCCACCTCCGCCAACGACTTCGCCAAGTCGGGTGAGAGCAAGTCCGGCATCGAGATCGCCGCCGCGTGTTGCACGGAAGGGGCAGGGTTGGGGGATCGCATGGCTGAGCGGACGTGGTTGAAGGGCTGAGTGCGCAAGGTCTGAAAGAAAGTTCGGGCAAGCCGCTGGCTCTTCGGGGATTTCTGACGGGTGTGAACCTTGAAGCCCCCATCCCCACTCATCCTTCCAACCGCTCTCGGACTTCGCCTGCCACCGGTCCATGCCATTCATTGACTTCCCCTCCACCATGGGTATCGACGCCGCCACGCTCAGCGAGCGGTCCCGTGCGCTGCTGATGGCGGCTGGCGGCCACGACCCCCAGGAGCCGGCAGCGCCAGCCCCCGGACAGGCGCACGTTCTGCTCTGGACCTTGCTGGTGATGCGCGTGTCGCGCCTGCGGCGATTCGCGGACCATGTGGGCATGCTGGGCGCTGGGGCCTCCCTGCGGCATGTGCTGGAAGGCCGGCGCATCGCGGCCTTCCGCGAACAGCTCGGCCACGAGCTCTACCAGTTCGGCATGCTGAGAGCGCCGTTGATCGGCACGATCTCGGTGGCCCCTCCGGCATTTGACGACCCCGGACGCGTGAGCGCGGCCGTGCGCGAAGTCGGCATGGCTGCCTTGCAGGCCTTCTGCCATGACCCCGATGTCGAAGAACATCTCCACCTTCGCGCCCGGCTGTCGGCCCGTTTGCACGAGATCGCGCCGAGCGACCCCACCCGAATCTTCGTCGCCCCACCGAGTGGCGCACTCCTTCAACGGGTGCTGCGCGAAGTGGAGCCCGTGCTCGCCAGCGCCTTCGACGGCATCGGAGCCCACCCATGAGATCGGGAAAGATCATTCGCCGTGAGGATGCCAACCACTTCCGCCAGGCCGCCCAGGTGTTGGCAGACGCGCGAGCCGAAGCGGCTTCGTTGCTGGAGACCGCGCGCCATCAAGCCGCCTCGGAGGCCGAACGCATCCGCCAGGACAGTGTGGAAGCCGCCGCCCAGGAGACCTCCCGCCTCATGCTGCAAGCCATCGCGAGCCGGGACGCCTACATGACGGAAGTCGAATCGGAGCTGGTGAGCGTGGTCATCAACGCGGTGCGATCGATCTTCTCCCAATACAACGACCACGAGCGCGCGGCCCTGGCCGTCGGCAAGGCGCTCAAGGCCCTTCGCCAGCAGACACAGGCCACGCTGCACGTGCATCCGAGCCACCACGATGCGCTGTGCGCGGCCGTCCCGGCGCTGCTGCGCGACACCCCCGGCCTGCAATCGCTGGTGGTGGAACGGGACTCGCGCCTCAAGCCTGGCACCTTCGTGCTGAGGAGCGCCATGGGCCTGGTGGAAACCGATCTCGAGTCGCAATTGCGCGCAATCGAAAACGCCCTGGTGCGCAGCGTCAAGGCTTCGGACGCGGCCCGACACATGGTGGCCGGCGTCCCGATCTGACCGACTCAGCGCGCAGTCGCCTGCCAGCCGCCGCCCAATGCGGCCACCAGCGCCATGCTGGCCGCCAGCCGTTCGGCCTGCACGTCGAGCGCCGCGCGGCGCGCCGACAGCGCCAGGTTCTGCGCGGTTGCCACCTCCAGGAAGCTGATCTCACCGGCCTCGTAGCGGTAGCCCACCACGCGCTCGTTCTCGCTGGCCAGCGTCACCAACTGCTGTTGCTGGCGGTCCTGCTCGGCCAGCGTCGCCAGTTGCACCAGCGCGTCCTCGGTTTCGCGCACAGCCGAGAGCACGCCACCGCGCCAGGCCGCGGCCTGCTCGTCGTAGGCGGCGAGGAAGGTGGCTTCATCGGCGCGGCGCGTGCCGCCATCGAACAGCGTGGCCGCGAGTTGCGGGCCGAGCGACCACACGCGCGCGGGCGCGTCCAGCAGGCGGGACCAGCTGCTGGCCTGCAGGGTGCCGCTGGCCGAGAGCGTCAGGTCGGGCAGCCAGGCGCGCTGCGCCACGCCCAGGCGCGCGTGCGCGGCGGCGAGCGCGCGCTCGGCGGCGGCCAGGTCGGGGCGGCGGCGCAGCAACTCACCGGGCAAGGCCGCGGGAATCGCGGGCACCACCGGCAGCCCTCCGTCGCGCGCGGCCATCGGGTAGTCGCTGGGCGTGGAACCCGCCAGCAGCGCCAGCGCGTTGGCTTCCAGCGCGCGCTGGCGCTGCAGGGTGAACACCTGTGTGCGCAGCGACTGCAGCTGTGTTTCGGCCTGGATCACGTCGGCACGCGCCACCAGGCCGGCTTCGTATTGCAGCTGCGTGACCTGCAGTGAACGCGCGTAGGCCACGTCCGCCTGGGCCTGCAGCGCCAGCTGCGCGTCCAGCGCGCGCAGCCGCACATAGCCTTGCGCGGCCGCCAGCTGCAGCGCCAGGCGCGCGGCGTCCACCAGCGCGGCCTGTGCCTCGGCGCTGGCCGTGGCGGCCTGCCGCGAAAGCGCGACTCGACCCCAGAGGTCGGGCGACCAGGACAGGTCCAGACCGGTCGCGTACAGCTGGCGCGTGCCGGCGTTGGCGCCAGCGGCCGCGTTGCCACCGCTGCGTGTCACGGAAGCGCCCGCGCCGATCTGCGGCAGCGCCAGCGCGCGCGCGGCATCCACCTGCGCCAGCGCCTGGCGCCAGCGCGCCTCGGCCTGGGCCAGCTCGGCGTTGGCCTCGCCCACGCGGCGCAGCAGCCGGTCGAGTTCGGCGTCGGCGTACACGGTCCACCAATCGGGCTGGATCACGGCAGCCGTCGGCTCGGTGCCGGCGTGCTGAAAGCTGGCGGGCAGCGCGATCTCGGGGGCGCGGTAGTCGGTGCTGGTGGCGCACGCCGCCAGCAGCAACGGCAGGGCGGCGAGCGCGAAGCGGGATGGAAACAAGAAAAAGGACATGGGTTCAGGCGGTCTGGGCCACCGGGCTTGGGCCTTGCACACGGCGGCGCAGGCGCTCGAGCGCGAGGTAGACCACGGGCGTGGTGTAGAGCGTGAGCAGCTGGCTCACGGCCAGGCCGCCGATGATGGCGATGCCCAGCGGGCGGCGCAATTCCGAGCCCTCGCCCAGGCCCAGCACCAGCGGCACCGCGCCCAGCAGCGCGGCCAGGTTGGTCATGAGGATGGGGCGCAGGCGGCGCAAGGCGGCTTCGTGAATGGCGGCCTGCGGCGCCAGCCCGCGCGTGCGCTGCGCGGCGAGCGCGAAGTCGATCATCAGGATGGCGTTCTTCATGACCACACCGATCAGCAGGAACAGCCCGAGCAGCGCGATCAGGCTGAACTCGGTGTCCGAGATGCGCAGCGCCAGCAGCGCGCCCACGCCGGCCGAGGGCAGCGTGGACAGGATGGTCAGCGGGTGCAGCGTGCTTTCGTACAGCATGCCCAGCACCAGGTAGACCGTGACCAGCACGGCCAGGATCAGCCAGGGCTGGCGCTTGAGCGTGGCCTGCAGGCTGTTGGGGTCGCCTGCCCGCTCGCCGGTAGAGATGCTGGTGGGCAGCAGCAGGCCGTTGACGGCGCGGTCGATCGCCTGCTGCGCCTGCTGCAGGCTCACGCCGGGCGCCAGCGCGTAGCTGATGCCGGCGGAGGCGAACTGGGCGTCGTGCTGCACGCGGTCGCGCGTGAGGCCGTAGCGCCAGGTGGCGATGGCGCTGAACGGCACGCGCTCCCCCGCGTCGTTGAGCAGCTGCACCTGGTTCAGCGCGGAAGGCTCGCTGTTGCCGCGTGGGTCGGCCTCCATCACCACGCGGTACTGGTTCAGCGGGTCGTACAGCGTTGCGCACCTGGCGTTGCGAGAACGCGTTGTTCAGGGCCGTCGTCACGGTGTCCATGCGCACGCCGAGTCGGCGCGCGGCCTCGCGGTCCACGTTCAGCACGACCTGCTGCGCGTCCTCGCCGGCGCCGAAGTCCACGTCGGTCAGCTCGGGCAGCGCGCGCAGCGCTTCGCCCACCGGCTTGGTCCAGCCGCGCAGGTCCTGCAGCGAATCGGAGCGCATGACGAACAGGTACTCGTTGTCGCCGCCGCCGCTGGAGAGGCGGATGTCCTGGTCCACGTTCACGAACAGCACGCCGCCGGCGATCTGCGGGGCATTGGCGCGCAGGCGCGCCACCACGGCCGAGGCGGGCTCGCCGCGCTCCGCCAGGGGCTTGAGGCGGATGCGGAACCAGGAGTTGCTGGTGCCGGTGCGCCCGCCGCTCACGCCCGTCACGTCGGCCACGGCGGGATCGGCCACCAGCAGGCCGCGAAAAGCCTCCACCTTGGGCTGCATGCCCTGGAACGAAAAACCGTCGTCGCCGCGCACGAAGCCGCCGAGCTGGCCGGTGTCCTGCTGCGGCAGCATGCCCTTGGGAATCGCCACGTAGAGCCACACGTTGAGGGCCACAGTGCCGGCCAGCAACAACAGGGTCAACACGCGGTGGCGCAGCGCGAATCCCAGGCTGCGCGCGTAACCCGCCTGCACGTCGGCCAGCAGGCTGGCGATGCCGCGCGCCAGCGGGCCTGGCGGCTTGGGCGGGCCGGCCGGCAGGCCGTGCGCGCACAGCGCGGGCGTGAGCGTGACCGACACCGCCAGCGAGATCAGCATGGCCGCCACCAGCGTGATCGAGAACTCGCGGAACAAGCGCTCCACCACACCGCCCATGAACAGGATGGAGATGAACACCACGATCAGCGCCAGGTTCATCGCCAGCAGCGTGAAGCCCACCTCGCCCGCGCCGGTGAAGGCCGCGCGCCAGACCGTGCGCCGCCCCACCTCGCGCTGGCCGTTCGCGGCCTGCGCCGCACGCGCCCGCTCGATGTGGCGCTGGATGTTCTCCAGCACCACGATGGCGTCGTCCACCACCAGACCGGCGGCCACGATCAGGGCCATGAGCGAGAGGTTGTTGAGCGAGAAGCCCTGCCACCACATCACCGAGAACGCGCCGATCAGCGAGACCGGCAGGGCCAGCGCCGGAATCAGCGCGGTGCGCACGCTGCCCAGGAAGGCCCAAACCACCGCCATCACCAGCACGCACGACAGCACCAGCGTGAACTGCGCCTCGCGCAGCGTGGCGCGGATGCCGGGTGAGCGGTCCATGACCACGCGCAGCTCGGTGTCGGCCGGCAGCAGCGCGCGCAGTTGCGGCATCTGGGCGTGGATGGCGTCGATGGTCTGCACGATGTTGGCGCCCGCGCGCCGGCTCACCAGCAGCACCACGGCGGGCCTGTCGTTGTGGTATCCGGCGGTGTAGCGGTTTTCCACCGAGTCCGTCACCTCGGCCACGTCGGCCAGGCGCACCAGCGCCCCGCCTTCGTTGCGCACCACCAATTGGGAGAAATCCGCCGCCGAGCGCAGCGGCTCGGGCAGCGCGATCTGCCAGCGCTGGCCGCCCTGCTCGGTCTGGCCGAGCGGGCGCCAGGCGTTGGCCTGGGCGATGGCCTGGCGCACGTCGTCCAGCGACATCCCGCGGTGCGACAGCGCCTCGGGTTTCGCCTGCACGCGCACGGCGGGCAGCGACGAGCCGTCCACCGTGACCTCACCCACGCCCACGATCTGCGCGAGCTTCTGCGCCAGCACGGTGGAGGCGTTGTCGTACAGCGCCGACGACGGCAGCCGGGGCGATGAGAGCGCCAGCGCCATGATGGGCGCCTGCGAGGGGTTGACCTTGACGTAGCTCGGGTTGCCCGTCATGCCCGAGGGCAGCTGCCCGCGCGAGGCGTTGATGGCGGCCTGCACCTCGCGCGCGGCTTCGTCGATGTCGCGGTCCAGGTTGAACTGCAGCGTGACGCTGGTGCTGCCCTGGTTGCTGCTGGACCGGATGCTCGCCACGCCCGCGATGCTGCCCAGCGCGCGCTCCAGCGGCGCGGCCACGGTGGAGGCCATGCTCTCGGGGCTGGCGCCGGGCAGGCTGGCGCGCACCTGGATCACCGGAAAATCCACGCGCGGCAGCGGCGACACCGGCAGCAGCCGCCACGCCAGCAGGCCCACCAGCACGATGCCGACGGCCAGCATCACGCTGCCGATGGGGCGGCGGATGAAGAAGCGGGCCAGCGCGTTCATGCCATCTCGGTGCGCCGGCGCGCCAGCCGGTCGAACGCCAGGTAGACCACCGGCGTGGTGAACAGCGTGAGCACCTGGCTCACGATCAGCCCGCCCACCATCACGATGCCCAGCGGCTGGCGCAGTTCGGCGCCCGAACCGTTGGCCAGCATGAGCGGGATGGCGCCGAACAGCGCGGCCAGCGTGGTCATGAGAATGGGGCGGAAGCGGAGCAGCGCGGCGCGGTGGATGGCCTCGCGCGGTGAGAGGCCCAGGCGGCGCTGCGCGTCCAGCGCGAAGTCCACCATCATGATCCCGTTCTTCTTCACCAGGCCGATCAGCAGCACGATGCCGATCACCGCGATCAGGTCCAGCGGCCGGCCCGCCAGCAGCAGCGCGGCCAGCGCGCCCACGGTGGCCGAGGGCAACGTGGACAGGATGGTGAGCGGGTGCACCGCGCTCTCGTACAACATGCCCAGCACCAGGTACATCACCACCACGGCGGCCAGGATCAGCCACAGCGTGTTCGCCTGCGAATTGCGGAAACTCTCGGCCGCGCCCTGGAAGGCCAGTTCCACGGCCACGGGCAATTCCACCTGCCGCTGCACGGCTTCGATGGCGGCCACGGCCTCGCCCAGCGAATGCCCGGACGCGAGGTTGAACGACAGCGTGACCGCCGGGAACTGGCCCTGGTGCTCGATGGCCAGCGGCGCGCGCCGCTCCACCGCGCGCGCCACGGCCGACAGCGGCACCGGCTTCGCGTCGGCTCCGCCCCCGGCGGGCTGCACGTACACCCCCTCCAGCGCCTGCAGGCCACCCTGTTTCGCGTCGTCGCTCTCCAGCACCACGCGGTACTGGCTGGCGTGCGTGAACAGCGTGCTCACCTGCCGCTGGCCGAACGCGCTCTGCAGCGCGGAGGCGATGTCGCCCATGCGCAGGCCCAGGCGGGCCGCCGCGTCGCGGTCGATTTCCAGGTAGGCCTGCAGGCCTTCGCGCTGCAGGTTGCTGGCCACGTCGATCAGCTCGGGCCGCTCTTTCAAGGCGGCCAGCAAACGCCCGGTCCACTCGCCCAGCAGCGCGCTGTCGGGCGAGCTCAGCGTGAACTGGTACTGCGTGCGGCTGATGCGGTCTTCCATGCCGAGTTCCTGCACCGGCTGGAACCAGGCCTCGATGCCGCCCACGTCGCGCGCGCGCTCACGCAGCCGCTCGATCAGTTCGCCGGCCGACACCGAGCGCTGTGCGTGCGGTGCCAGGGTGAGCAGCATGCGCCCGCTGTTGAGCGTGGCGTTGCTGCCGTCCACGCCGATGAAGGACGAGAGGCTCCGCACCGGCGCCTCGGCCAGCAGCGCCTGGGCCAGCGCCTGCTGCCGTTCGGCCATGGCGCCGAAGGACACGCTCTGTGGCGCCTCGGTCACCACCTGGATCGCGCCCGCGTCCTGCACCGGGAAGAAGCCCTTGGGCACGGCCAGGTAGAGCAGCGCCGTGAGCACCAGCGTGGCGGCCATGGCCAGCAGCGCCAGCGGCTGGCGCGCCAGCACCCAGTCCAGCCCGCGCCCGTAGCGCTCGATGGTGCCGCTGAGCCAGTCGCGCCGGCCTTGCGCGTGCGCGGGCGCCTGCTTGAGCATGCGCGCGGCCATCATGGGCGTGAGCGTGAGAGAGACCACCAGCGAGATGGCGATGGCCACCGCCAGCGTGACCGCGAACTCGTGGAACAGGCGACCCACCACGTCGGCCATGAACAGCAGCGGAATCAGCACCGCCACCAGCGAGACCGTGAGCGAGACCAGGGTGAAGCCGATCTCGCTCGCGCCCTTGAGCGCGGCTTCCATCGGGCCCGCGCCTTCCTCGCGGTGGCGCGCGATGTTCTCCAGCATCACGATGGCGTCGTCCACCACGAAGCCGGTGGCGATGGTCAGCGCCATCAGGCTCAGGTTGTTGAGGGAATAGCCCAGCAACAGCATGGCGGCGAAGGTGCCGACCAGCGAGAGCGGCACCGCCACGCTGGGAATCAGCGTGGCCGGCAGCGTGCGCAGAAAAACGAAGGTCACCATCACCACCAGCGCGATGGCGAACAGCAGCTCCTTCTGCACGTCGCGCACCGAGGCGCGGATGCTTTCGGTGCGGTCCGACACGATCTGCACCTTCACATTCGCCGGCAGCGTGGCCGTGAGCTGTGGCAGCAGCGCGCGCACCTGGTCCGCCACCGCGATCACGTTGGCGCCGGGCTGGCGCTGGATGTTCAGCAGCACCGCGGGCGCGAGGCCGCAGCCGCTGCTCTGCCCCTCGGCGCAGGCCATGCCGGCCCAGGCCGCGAGAAAACGGTCTTCCGCGCCCTCTTCCACCTGGGCCACGTCGGCCAGCCGCAGCGGCGCGCCATCGCGCCAGGCCACGATGAGCCGCTGGTACTCGGCCGCCGAGCGCAGCTGGTCGTTCGCGTCCAGCATGGTGCTGCGCAACTGGCCGTCGAAACTGCCCTTGGGCTGGTTGTTGTTGGCCGCGGCGATCGCGGTGCGCAGCTCTTCCAGCGTGAGGCCGTTGGCGGCGAGCGCGCGGCTGTTGGCCTGCACTCGGATGGCCGGGCGCTGCCCACCCGCCAGGCTCACCAGGCCCACGCCCGGCAGGCGCGACAGCTGGCCCGCCATGCGCGTGTCCACCATGTCCACCACGCGCGGCAGCGGCAGTGTGTCCGAGCCGATGGCCAGCGTGAGGATGGGCACATCCGCCGGGTTCACCTTGCGGTAGATCGGCGGCGCGGGCAGGTCCGACGGCAACAGGCTGTTGGCGCTCTGCAGCGCGGCCTGCACGTCCTGCTCGGCCACGCCCAGGTCCACCTCCAGGGCGAACTTCAGGGTGATCACCGAAGCGCCACCCGAGCTGGTGGACGACATCTGCGACAAGCCCGGGATCTGCCCGAGCCGGCGCTCCAGCGGCGCGGTGACGGTGCGCGCCGTCACGTCCGGGCTGGCACCGGGCTGGAAGGTGAACACCTGCATCACCGGGTAGTCCACCTGGGGCAGCGCCGACACCGGCAGCTGGCGCCAGGCCAGCAGGCCGGCGATGAGCACGGCCAGCATCAGCAGCGAGGTCGCCACCGGCCGCAGGATGAAGGGGCGCGAGAGCGAGAGGGGGGCGGCGGCGGAAGACATCGGCGAACGCCCCCGTCAGCGCGCCGGGGTGGCGGGCGCCACCGGCTGATCGGGTTCCGGCGCCAGCGGCGAACCGGCGGGCAGCGCCGCCGCCTGCACCACGTTCACCGCGCGGCCGTTCTCCAGGCGGTCCAGGCCTTCGAGCACCACCGGCTCGCCGCTGACCAGGCCCTTGAGCACCACGGTGCGCCCGCCGCTGGCGGGGCCGAGCGTGAGGTCGCGCACCTGGGCCTTGTTCTCGGCGATCACATACACATAACTGCCGCGCGAGCCGTGCTGCACCGCGTCGGTGGGAATCGTCACCGCGCCGGGCAGCTGGCGCAGCGCCAGGCGCACGTTCACGAACTGGTTGGGAAACAGCGCGTCGTCCGCGTTCTCGAAACGCGCCTTGAGCCGCAGCGTGCCCGTGGCCGCGTCGATCTGGTTGTCCAGCGTGTCCAGCCGGCCCAGGGCCAGGCGGGTTCGGTTGTCCCGGTCCCAGGCCTCGGCGGGAGGCGGGTTCTTGCCGTCGTGCGCGGCGCGCACCTCGGCCACCTGCGGCTCAGGCACGCTGAACACCACCGACACCGGTTGCGTCTGCGTCAGCGTGAACAGGCCGTTGGCGTCGTTGGCCGACAGCAGGTTGCCCGCGTCCACCCGGCGCAGGCCGATGCGGCCGGCGATGGGCGCCACGATGCGCGTGTAGGAGAGCTGCAGCTTCGCGTTGTCCACCTGCGCCTCGTCGGATTTCAGCGTGCCGCGCAGCTGCTGCACCAGCGCGGCCTGGCGGTCCAGCACCTGGCGGGCCACGGCGTCGCGCTTGAAAAGACCTTCATAGCGGGCCAGTTCGCTCTCGGCGTTGCGCAGCTGGGCCAGGTTCTGCTGCTGCTGGCCCTGCGCCTGCGCCAGCGCCACGCGCAAGGGCTCGGGGTCGATCTCGGCCAGCAACTGACCGCGCGCCACCTTCTGCCCTTCGCGCACCAGCACGCGAGCCAGCTGGCCGTCCACCCGGCTGCGCACCGTCACCGTGTTGTACGGCGCCACCGTGCCGACGGCGCGGGCCTGCACCGTGAAGTCTTCGGTGCGCGCCGGCTCCACCCGCACCGCCACCGGGCCGCGCCAGGCGCTGGGTGCGGCGGGGGCTTGTGGCGGCGGGCGCAGCAGGAACCACCAGGCCGCGAAGCCGACGCCCAGGAACAGGCCCAGCCACAACAGCCGGCGCGGCCAGGACAGACGGGAAGGCGAGTGCGCAGCGGCGGAAGAAGGCTCAGGTGCGGACATGAAAACGTGTGGAAAGGCGAAAGGGAGAGGCGAAAAGCGGGCCGGTGGCTGGTCGAACACCGGCCTCTCTGGCGGCGTCGACGCTGGCTGCGTGAGAGCAGGCACGAACGACAGATGATAGCCATTCGCAACTGCTTGTAACGGCGTCTGACCGCGGCCGGCGTGGAAGGTTCACTTCACATCACGCCAAGTCTGCCGACCCTGGGAGAAGGCCGAGCGCACCGCCCCTTCTTCAAGAAACGATGTAAGCCCCCGCCCCCACACACAACAGCTTGCCATCCGCCCCCTCGAACGCCATGCGCGTGTTCGCCACCCTCGAGCCCAGCCGCAGCACCTCGGCGCTCAGCTTGAAGTACTCGCCCACGCAAGGGCGCAGGTAGTCGATGCGCAGGTCGATGGTGCCGAGCTTGGCGAAGCGCTGCAGGCGCTGCATCGGCTCCTCGTTCATGTGGCGCGCGCCGTTGGCGGCAATGCAGGCCAGGCCGCCCATGGCGTCGAGCGCGGCGCTGACCACGCCGCCGTGCACGCGGCCGTGCTGGTAGTGGCCGATCAGGTCGGCCTTCATGTCGATGCGCGCGGTCACGCGCTCGGGGGCGGATGTCCTCGATCTTCAGGCCCAGCACCTTGTTGAAGACGATCTTGTTCTCGAACAGGTCCTTGAGCACGGCGATGAACTCGGGCTCGAACTCGGTCGGCGCGGAAGAAGTGGCGGCGGTGTGTTTGCTCATAGTCCCCATTGTCGTGCGGCCAGTTCCTTCATGATTTCCTCGGCGCCGCCGCCGATCATCATCACCTTCACTTCGCGGTAGACGCGCTCGCTCACGGTGCCGCGCATGTAGCCCATGCCGCCGAGGATCTGCACCGCGGCATCGGCGCAGAACTGCATGGTCTGCGTGGCGTGGTTCTTGAGCAGGCAGACGTTCGCCACCCAGTCGCCGCCGTCGTCGCCCGCGTCCACGCGCGCGCCCAGCGCCTCCAGCCAGGCTTCGGTGGAGCGGATGCGCATCTGCATGTCCATCAGCTTGTGGCGGATCACCTGGCGCTCGATGAGCGGCGCGCCGAAGGTGCTGCGCTGCCGGGCCCAGGCCAGGGCTTCGTCGTGGCAGGCCTCGGCGAAGCCGAGCGCCATGGCGGACAGGGCCAGGCGCTCGCCGTTGAAGTTGCCCATGATCATGCGAAAACCCGCGCCCTCGGCGCCCAGGCGGTGGCGCGCGGGCACGCGCACGCCGTCGAAGCGCAGGTGCGCGGTGTCCGAGCACAGCCAGCCCATCTTCTGCAGCGCGCTGCGCGAGATGCCCGGGGCATCGCAGGGCACCACGAGCATGGAGATGCCGCTCGCGCCCTTGCTCTGCGGGTCGGTGCGCACCGCGAGGGTGATCCAGTCGCAGCGCATGCCGGAGGTGATGAACACCTTTTCGCCATCGATGACGTACTCGTCGCCTTCGAGCCGCGCGGTGGTGCGCAGGGCCGCCACGTCGGAGCCGCCCCCGGGCTCGGTGATGCCCAGGGCCGCGATCTTCTCGCCGCGCAGCACAGGCGGAATCACCTCCTGCTGCAGCTCGGGCGTGCCGTGCGCGAGCACGGGCGGCAGGCCGATGTTGTGGGTGAACAGGCTGGCCATCACGCCGCCGCTGCCGCCGTACCGGGCAAGCGTGCGCGACATGGCGTTGCGCGCGCTCCAGGGCGCGGGTGTGCCACCCAGGGGCTCGGGGTAGCCCAGGCCGAGCAGGCCGATGTCGGCGGCCTCGCGGTGCAGCGAGCGCGGCAGTTCGCCCGCGTCTTCCCAGGCGGGCACGTGGGGCGCGATCGCCTGCGTGGCGAAACGCCGCACGGTGTCGACCAGCGCGGCGCGGTCTTCGGCGGTGAAGGCGGAGAGGTCGGTGGTGTTCATGCGGCGAAGGTCACCAGCAATTGCCCGGGCGCGACCTGCTGGCCCGCCACCACCGAGAGCGCTTCCACGGTCACGTCGCGCGGCGCGGCCAGGGTGTGTTCGAGCTTCATGGATTCGATGACCAGCAGCGGTTCGCCCTTGGCGATGACCGCCCCCGGTTGCGCGTGCACCGCGATCAGTTTGCCGTTGAAGGGCGCGCGCAGTTCGCGCGCGGCGGACGCACCGCCCGCGCGCTCGCGCGGCGCGAGGCTGAGATCGGTGAGCGACAGGGTGTGCGCACCGGCCTGCACCTGCCAGCGGCCCGCGCCCAGCGGCGCGGCGCTCACGGCCCAGGTGACACCGCCGATGACCACACGGCCCGGGGCCACGCGGGCGGGCACGGTGCGCTCGCCCCAGGCCACGCTCAGCGCGTCCTGCCCTTGTTCCTGCACCGCGAGGTCCAGCACCTGGTCGCCGTGCAACCAGCGCAGCGGGCGGGCGAAGGGGCATGGCAACGCGGTGGCGGGCGCCTGCGCACCGAACACCGCCGCGAGCACACCGGCCAGCACGGCGTCGGGTGGGTGCAGCAGCATGGCGCGCACGGTGTCGCCCTCTTCGGCCAGGAAGGGGATGAGCGCGCCGCCTTCGTGGAACACGGGGTGGCGCAGGCAGGCCGCGAGAAAGGCGCGGTTGGTGGGCAGGCCCAGCACCAGGGTCTGGTCCAGCGCGTGGGCCAGGCGGTCGATTGCCTCCCTTCGGGTGGGCGCGTGGGCAATCAGCTTGCCGAGCATGGCGTCGTAGTGCGGCGTGATCTCGCTGCTGGTTTCCAGCGCGTGGTCGAAGCGCAGGCCGCTCGGCAGGGGCGGCTCGGCGAAGTGCCGCACGTGGCCGGTGTGCGGCGTGTAGTACTCGTCTTCGGCGCACAGGCGCACCTCGATGGCGTGGCCGTGGAAGGTGATGGCGTCCTGCGCCAGCGGCAGCGGCTCGCCACGCGCGACGCGCAGCTGCCATTCCACAAGATCCAAGCCAGTGAGCGCTTCGGTCACGGGGTGTTCCACCTGCAGTCGGGTGTTCATCTCCATCAGGAAGAACTCGTTCCCCTCCACCAGGAATTCCACCGTGCCCGCACCCACATAGCCAGCGGCCTGGGCCAGCGCCACGGCGCAGCGGCCCAGCTGTTCGCGCAGCTCGGGCGAGACGGCCGGGCTCGGCGCTTCTTCGATGATCTTCTGGTGCCGGCGCTGCACCGAGCAGTCCCGCTCGCCCAGGTGCACGCAGTGGCCGTGGGCGTCGGCGAACACCTGCACCTCCACGTGCCTCGGGCGCAGCAGGGCGCGTTCGATCAGCAGGTCGCCGTTGGCAAAACCCGCCAGCGCCTCCGAGCGCGCGCCCTTGAGCGCGGGCAGCAGCTGCGCGGCCTCGTGCACCAGGCGCATGCCGCGCCCCCCACCGCCGGCCACGGCCTTGACCATCAGCGGGAAACCGACGCGCTGCGCCTCGGCCACGAAGGTGTCTTCGCGCTGCTCGTCGCCGAAGTAACCGGGCAGGCAGGGCACACCGTGTTGCACAGCCAGCGCCTTGGCGGCGGACTTGCTGCCCAGCGCGCGGATGGCCGCCGGCGGCGGGCCGACCCAGGTGAGGCGGGCGTCGATCACGGCCTGCGCGAAGTCGGCGTTCTCGCTCAGGAAACCGTAGCCCGGGTGCACGGCGTCGGCCCCGGTTGCGCACGGCGGCGTCGAGCAGGCGGTCCACACGCAGGTAGGAATCGGCCGAGGCCGCGCCGCCGAGCGCGTAGGCGCTGGTGGCTTCGCGCACGTGCAGGGCGCCCGCGTCGGGTTCGGAGAACACGGCCACGGTCTCGATGCCCATGGCGTGTGCGGTGCGGATGATGCGGCGGGCGATCTCGCCGCGGTTGGCGATGAGCAGGCGCTTCATGGCTTCGGGGCCCAGGGCGCGGGCTGTTTCTTCGCGAAAGCGGCCAGACCACCGGCCGCCTCCGGGCCGCGCAGCGCGCTGGCAAAGGCGATGGCGGCTTCGTCGCGCAAGTCCGGTGTGTCGCCGCGCAGGCGCTGCAGCAGGCGCTTGGTGCTGGCCACGGCGCCGGGCGCGGCGCGCTTCATCGCCTGCACTCGTTCGGGCAGCGCGGCGGCCAGCGCGCCATCGGGCACCACCTCGTCCACCAGGCCGAGCGCCTGCGCGTCGGCCGCGCGGTATGCGCGGCCTTGCAGCAGGCACTGGCGCGCGGCCGCGTCGCCCAGGCGCTGCCAGACGAAGGGCGCGATCTGCGCGGGCGGCAGGCCCAGCGTCACCTCGGGCGTGGCGAAGCTGGAGCCTTCGGTGGCGATCACGTGGTCCGCGCAGCACACCAGGCCAAAGCCGCCGCCCATGGCCGCGCCGTCCACCGCGCACACCAGCAGCTGCGGCAGCGCGCAGAGCGCGTGCAGCACATCGCCGAAACCCCGGTTCAGCGCGATCAGCGGGTCGTCCTCGCCGGGCTGCAATGGCTGGCCGATGGCGCTGGCGAAGTTGCCCAGGCTGCCACCGGCGCTGAACGCGCCCGGCGCGCCGGTGAGGATGACAACCCGCAACGTCGAGTCCTGCTGCGCGCGCAGGCAGGCCTCGTACAGGCCCACCACCATGGCGTCGCTCAGGGCGTTGCGTGTGGCGGGGTCGTTGAGCGTCCAGCGCTCCACGTCGCCCGCGCGCTCGACCAGGAAAGCCGCGCCGCTCACTTCTGCGGCCTCTTGGCGATGCCCATGATCTTGCTCAGGATGCCCATCATCACCTCGTCGGCGCCGCCGCCGATGGAGGCCAGGCGCCCGTCGCGGTACATGCGCGAGACCTTGTTCTCCCAGGTGAAGCCCATGCCGCCCCAGAACTGCAGGCAGGTGTCGGGCACGATGCGGTTGAGCCGGCCGGCCTTGAGCTTGGCCATGGTGGCCCACTCGGTCACGTCCTCGCCGGCCACGTAGTGCTCCACCGCCAGGTAGGTGAGCGCGCGCAGGCTCTCCACCTCGGTCTTGAGCTCGGCCAGCTTGAACTGCACCCACTGCTGGTCGGCCAGGCTGGCGCCGAAGAGCTTGCGGTCCTGCGCCCACTCCACCGTCCAGCCGATGCAGTTGGAGAGGCTCTGCAGCGTGCTGGCCGCGCACCAGAGTCGCTCTTCCTGGAACTGCTGCATCTGGTAGATGAAGCCCGAGCCTTCGGTGCCGATCAGGTTTTTCTGCGGCACGCGCACCTCGTCGAAATAGATCAAACCGGTGTCGCTGCTGTTCATGCCGATCTTCCGGATCTTCTGCGCCACCTCGATGCCCTTGACCAGCTTGCCGTTCTCGCGCATGCGCACCATCACCAGGCTCTTGTTCTTGTGCGCCGGGCCGTCGCTGGTGTTGACCAGCATGCACATCCAGTCGGCCTGCAGGCTGTTGGTGATCCACATCTTCTGGCCGCTGATGAGGTAGTCGTCGCCGTCCTTGCGCGCCACGCTCTTGATGGCCGAGACATCGCTGCCCGCGCCGGGCTCGCTCACGCCGATGCAGCCCACCATGTCGCCCGCGATCGCCGGCGCGAGGAATTCGCGCTTGAGTGCCTCGCTGCCGAAACGCGCGAGGGCGGGCGTGGCGCATGTCGGTCTGCACGCCGATGGCCATGGGCACGCCGCCGCAGTGGATGTGGCCCAGGGTCTCGGCCATGGCCATGCTGTAGCTGTAGTCCAGCCCCGCGCCACCATATTCCTCGGGCTTGGTCAGGCCCAGCAGGCCCAGGTTGCCCAGGCCCTTGAAGATCTCGTGCGCCGGCATCATCTCGGCCGCTTCCCATTCGTCCACATGCGGGTTGATGTGCTCGTCGATGTAGCGCTTGAGGGTCTTCTGCACTTCGCGGTGTTCGTGGCTGAGCTGCATGGTCTTGTCTCCGTGGTGTTTTGAATGGATGGGCGGGGGTGGCTACATGCGGGCCACGCCGAACTGCATGCGCCGGGGTTCGCGCGCGGCGGCCTCGGCGCAGGTGTCCAGGCAGAAGGCGAGCACGGCGCGGGTGTCGCGCGGGTCGATCACGCCGTCGTCGAGCACCAGGCCACTGGTGTGGAAGGCGTCGGCCTGGCTTTCGAACACGTTCACGATCTGGTCGAACTGGGCCTGCATCTGCGCCGGGTCGGGCGTGATGCCTTTGCGGGCCATGCCGGCCTCGGCCACGATCTGCATGGTGCGCGCGGCCTGCTCGCCGCCCATCACGGCGGTTTTCGCCTGCGGCCAGCTGAACAGGAAACGCGGCGAATAGCCGCGCCCGCACATGCCGTAGTTGCCCGCGCCGAAGGAGGCGCCGCACTGGATGGTGATCTGCGGCACGGTGGCGTTGGTCACGGCCTGGATCATCTTGCTGCCGTGTTTGATCATGCCGCCCTGCTCGCTGTCCTTGCCCACCATGTAGCCGGTGGTGTTCTGCAGGTAGATGAGGGGGTGGCCGAGCTGGCACATCCACTGGATGAAGTGCGTGGCCTTGTTCGCGCCCGCCACGTCGATCGGGCCGTTGTTGCTGATGAGGCCGACCGCATGGCCGCCGATGCGCGCCTGCGCGCACAGCGTGGCGGCACCGTAGAGCGGCTTGAATTCGAGCAGCTCGGAGCCGTCGACGATGCGCGCCATGACCTCGCGCATGTCCACCGGCTCGCGGTGGTGGGCGGGCATGAGGCCCAGCAACTCGTCGCGGTGGAACACCGGCTCGGCGGCCTGGGGCCTCGAAACGCCCTGCCAGCCGATGCGCTGCAGCAGGTCCCTCGCGATGCCCAGGGCCTGCCGGTCGTCCTCGGCCAGGTACTCGCCCAAGCCCGACACGCCGGTGTGCATCTCGGCGCCACCGAGCTCCTCTTCCGTCGCCACCTCGCCCGTGGCCGCCATCAGCAGGGGCGGCCCAGCGAGAAAGGCGCGCGAACGGCCACGCACCATGATCACGATGTCAGAGAGCCCCGGCATGTAGGCGCCGCCCGCCGTGCCCGAGCCGTGCTGCACGGTGATGACGGGAATGCCCGCCGCCGAGAGGCGCGCGAGGTTGCGGAACAGCGAGCCGCCGTGCACGAAACCCTCCACCTTGTACTTGGTGAGGTTGGCGCCCGCGCTCTCCACCAGGTGCACGAAGGGCAGCCTGTTCTCCAGCGCGATCTCCTGCACGCGCAGGATCTTCTCCAGCCCGCGCGCCTGGATCGCGCCCGCGTCGATGCCCGAATCGCTGCGCCACCACCATGCAGCGCACGCCGCCGATGAAACCCATGCCGGCCACCATGCCGCCGCCGGGCACGGACTTTTCGGGGTCCTTCGTGTCCTGCAGGTAACCGGCCAGCGCGCACAGCGGCACGTAGGGCGCGCCCGGGTCCAGCAGCAGGGCCACGCGCTCGCGCGGCAGCAGCTGGCCGCGCTTGTCGAACACGGGCTTGGACCTGGCCGAGGTCAGCGCGGCGCGGTCTTCGAGCGCGCGCAACTGGGCGATGCGCGCCAGCATGGCTTCGCGCCTTTGCTGCGCCACCGGGCTCTGGGGGTTGAACGACGACTCAAACATCCTGGAACACCTTGGGCGTCACGTAACGATGGAAACCATCGAAGGGCTTGACGGCGTCGCGGCCCTGCGCCTCGGCCGGCGCGGCCACCTGGCCCCAGCCCATGCGCACCTGCGGCCGCGCGCCGTCCACGCGCAGCACCGTGCCGCTGATGAAGCTGGCCGCCGGGCTGAGCAGGAACACGATGGCGGCCGAGGTTTCGGCCTCGTTGCCGAAGCGCCCGGCCGGCACCGTCTCGCGCATCTCGCGCAACATGGGGCCGGCCTCGGGCGGGTAGTGGTCCATGCCGTGCGAGGCGATGTAGCCCGGCGCCACGGCGTTCACGCGCACGCCGCTGCGCGCCCATTCCAGCGCGGCGGTTTCGGTGAAGTTCACCATGCCCGCGCGCGCCGCGCCGCTGTGGCCCATGCCGGGCATGGAGCCCCACATGTCGGCCACGATGTTGACGATGGCGCCGCCGTGCGCCTGCATGCTCTGCACGTAACACTCGCGCGCGAACAGGAAACCGCCCGTGAGGTTGGTGTCGATCACCGCCTGCCAGCCCTTGGCGCTGATGTTCTCCAGTGGCGTGATGTACTGGCCGCCCGCGTTGTTCACCAGGCCGTCGATGCGGCCGTGCGCGCCCACGATGGCCGTGACCACGGTGCGCACCATGTCTTCCTGGCGGATGTCGCAGGCGTGGAAGCTGGCGCGCCCGCCGTCGCTCACGATCTCGCCGGCGGTGTCCTGCAGCTTGGCGAGGTTGCGCCCGATCAGCACCACGTGCGCGCCCAGGCTGGCGAGCTCGTGCGCGGTGCAGCGGCCGATGCCCGAGCCGCCGCCGGTGACCACGACCACGCGGCCGTGCAGCAGGCCCGGCGCGAAGGCCGAGCGGTAATGGGAGGTAGTGCTCATGCCGGCTCCTTCAGGAAAAGTTTCAAGGCCGATTCGGTGAGTTCGTCGAGCGAGACGCGCGAGCGCGCCTTGGCGCTGCGGCCCGAGGGCGGCACGTACCACTGGGCCGACCAGTTGAGCGCGCCGAAGATCATGAGCCGCGCGAGCACCGGGTCGGCACCGAGCTGGCCCTGCGCGTGCAGGGCTTCCAGCTCGGGCACCCAGTCGCCCTCGTAGCGGTCCTTCAACTGGTTGACCTCGCCGCGCTGCGCGGTGTTGAGCGAGCGCCATTCGTACAGCATCACGGGAATGAAATCGCTGTCGGGCCCGAGCAGCACCTCGAAGTGGTTGCGCATCAACACGCGCAGGCGCTCGCGCGGCGGTGCACCGGGCGGCAGCAAGGCCAGCGCGGCCTGCTGGCGCTGCAGCGCGCCCTGCATGCCTTCGAGCATCACCGCGCCGAGCAGGGCATCCTTGCTTTCGAAGTGGTAGAAGGGCGAGCCCGAGCGCATGCCCACGGCGGCCGCGATGTCGCGCGTGCTGGTGGCGGCGAACCCTTGCTGGCGGAACAGGCGGGCCGCGCCCGCGATCAGCTCGCGGCGGCGGTTGCCGTCGTCGCGCTCATCGGCGGTCTTGCGCGGGCGGCCGCGCGGGCGGCGCGGCGCTTCGTCGGCGGGGGGGGCATCGGTGTCGGCCAGGCTCATGCGCGGCACGATAGCAGCCGGCTTGATTTTCAGCAAGCAGGCGCTTTGTAAAAATAAGAAGCCCTGTCACGCGCCGGACACGCGAACCGGCGGCCCTCTCACGGCCTGCGCCTCGTCCAGCACGCGTTCGAGGATCTGCGGGATCTCGAACAGCGCGCGGTTGTCCATGCGGCGCACGCAGGCGCGGTGGCCCTCCAGGCCGGCCAGCAGCCGCGCCACCGCCGCGTCGATGCCGCGAAAGCTGCGCAGCACCAGGCCCAGGCCGTTCTCGCGCACCCAGTCCGCGTTGTAGCGTTCCTGCGGCATGGTCCAGGCGTTGTCCACCACGATCACGGGCAACCCCTGCTGCACCGCCTCGCTCAGGCTGCCCGGCCCGGGTTTGCCAATGAAGAAATCGGCCAGGCGCATGTAGCGCGGCACCTCGGTGCTGAAGCCCACCACGCAGCGCGGCGCACCACGCGGCAGCGCCTGCAGCCGCGCGGCCAGGGCCTTGTTGTGGCCGCAGATCAGGATCAGTTGCGTGCTCGCGCTCAGGCGCTCGGCGATGCCCAGCATGGCCTTAGAGCCGTGGCCGCCGAACATCACGATGCCAGTGGGCCGCGAAGGATCGAGCCCGAGCTGGCTCAGCTCCTGCTCGCGGTCCAGCCGCATGGGCTGGTAGAACTCGGGCCGGATGATCATGCCGGAGGTGGCGTGCACCTGCTCGGGCGCGTGGCCCAGGGCGAGCGCCTGCGCCACCGCGCGCGGTGTGCCGCAGACCACGTGCTGGCGCGGGTCGCGCTCGATCCAGAAATTCGGCGGCACATCGGCCAGGTCGGTCAGCACGGTGGCGTAGGGCACGCCCGGCAAGGACGCGCCCAGGCTTTCGAGCATCACGCGGTTGAAGTTCGGCACCAGCGAGACCACGAGGTCGGGCTCGGTGCGCAGCCAATGCTGCTGCAGCTGGCGCAGCAGCATGGGGTGCGCCAGGCGGATCAGGCCTTGCAGCAGCTTGAGCTCCTGCGCCATGCCGATGGTCCAGCCACGCGCCAGGCGCCGGTTGTACCAGTCCTCCGGCGCGCTGCCGGTCATCTGCTGGAACTTGGCTTTCGGGTCCAGCACCTCGAACAGGTTGACCAGCCGCACGCTCCAGGGCGTGGGCTGTTCGCGCAGCACGGCCTCCAGGGCCAGGGCGGAAGCGCGGTGGCCGCCACCGGCATTGAAATAGATCAGGTCGACGGTTCGCATGGGCCGATTGGATCGGCCCCGTGTGTCAGTGATGTGGCAACGCGAGGCGCTGGTCGATGGCGGCCAGCACGCGGGCATCCACCCCGTGTCCGAGCCCAGGAAACACGTCCAGCGTCACCTCGGCCTGGCACCGGGTCAGCGTGTCGGCGGCATCGCGCGCCAGCCGCACCGGCATCACCGCGTCGGCGTCGCCGTGCATCAGGTGGATGCGCGTGCCCTCCGGGGCAGTCCTCGGGGGCTGCGTGAAGCGGCCGGCGATGGACACCACCGCACCCGCCAGCCCGGGGGCCTGCTGCGTGGACTCCAGCGCCATGATGGCGCCCTGCGAGAAGCCGATCAGCGTGGTGCGCGCGGCCCCCACACCGCTGCGGCGCTGCCAATGCCGCACCGTGTCGGCGAAGCGCGGCATGGCCTCGGCCACGCGCGCGGGCCGGTTGTCTTCGGTGACGCCTACCACCGAGAACCATTGCCAGCCCCGGCCCAGGTCGGCCGGGTCCGGCGAGCGCACGCTGACCACCCAGGCCGCGGGTTGCCGCTTGGCCAGCGCCTGACCCAGGGGCACCAGGTCGCCTGGCTGCGCCCCCACGCCATGGAACAGCAGGATGAGCGCACCTGAAGACACGGCGGGCTGCTGGATGAGGATGACGTCGCTCATGACGCGGTCCCGAAGACGAAGCTGTCCATCGACAACACGCCGTGCGTGATGCCGCCATCGATCACGTCGGCGCGGACGCCCTCGCCCGCCGCCCCAGCCGCCACCAGCAGCGGCAGGAAGTGCTCGGTGGTCGGGTGGGCGCGCTGCGCGTGCGGAGCGTCGTCCAGCGTGCGGCGCACGCGCGGGCTGTCGCCTTGTTGCACGGCCTCGCGCACCCAGGCCACAAACTCGGTGGCGTAGGCCGCGTCGTCACCGTGCCCGCTGCGGAACTCGTAGAGGTTGTGGGTCAGGCTGCCGGAGCCGATCACCAGCACGCCCTCGTCGCGCAAGGGGGCCAGCGCCTGCCCGAAAGCCCAGGCACCGGCCGCGTCCAGCCCGTGCGGCAGCGACACCTGGAACACGGGCACGTCGGCCTCCGGGTACAGGTAGCGCAGCGGCACCCAGGCGCCGTGGTCCAGGCCGCGGTGCTCTTCACCCTGGGCGGTCCAGCCTGCGCGCTTCAACGCGTCCAGCGTGCGGCGGGCCAGCTCGGCGTGTCCAGTGGCCGGGTAGCCGATCTCGTACAGCGGCTGCGGAAAACCACCGAAGTCGTGGATGGTGGCGGGCTGCTCGCTCAGGCCCACGCGCGCGCCGCGCGTCATCCAGTGCGGCGAGACGATGAGCACCGCCTTCGGCGTGGGCAGGGTGCGCCCGAGCGCGCTCAGTTTCGGGCCAGCGAGGCCGGGCTCCAGCGCGAACGTGGGGGCGCCGTGGGATACGAACAGGGTGGGCAGGCGGTTCATGAAGTGCTCCTTCAACAGGTCGATGGAGGGACTTTAAAAGTTCCACATCCAGAGATAAACATGCTTCAATGAGACAAACTGTTCCTTATTCAGAGACAAATGGACCGATTGGAAGCGATGAGGGTGTTTGCCGCGGTGGTCGATGCCGGCAGCTTTGTCGCGGCGTCCGACGCCCTGCCCATGTCCAAGGCGGCGGTGTCGCGGCACGTGGCGGAGCTGGAGTCGCACCTGGGCGTGCGCCTGCTCAACCGCACGACGCGGCGGCTCTCGCTCACGCCGGAAGGCGAGGTGTTCCACACGCGCTGCAAGGAGGTGCTGGCCTCGGTGGACGAGGCCGAGGCCGAGATCACCTCGCGCAGCGGCGAGGCCACCGGGCTGCTGCGCGTGAACGCGCCCTTCACCTTCGGCCTGCTGCACCTGGCGCCGCTGTGGGTGGCCTTCATGGCCAGCCATCCCAAGCTCACGCTGGACGTGACACTGTCGGACCGCGTGGTCGATCTGGTGGAGGAAGGTTTCGACATGGCGGTGCGCATCGCGCGCCTGCCCGACT
This sequence comes from Hydrogenophaga sp. UC242_50, assembly GCF_042697355.1. NCBI lineage: Bacteria > Pseudomonadati > Pseudomonadota > Betaproteobacteria > Burkholderiales > Comamonadaceae > Hydrogenophaga > Hydrogenophaga sp. UC242_50. The sequence continues at coordinate 1,769,063 of NZ_CP170553.1, read as the reverse complement.
CCAGCCTGGTGAGCCGCCAGATCGCGAGCACACGCCTGGTGCTGTGCGCCTCGCCCGGCTACCTGCGCCAGCACGGCACGCCCCGCCACCCCGCCGAGCTGGCGCAGCACCAGGTCGCCGCCTACAGCCTGTTCTCCATGGGCGACCACTGGAGCTTCACCGGGCCGCAGGGGCCGGTCTCGGTGAAGGTCTCGCCCCGGCTGCGCTGCAACAACGGCGACACCTGCCGCCTCGCGGCCCTGCGCCACCAGGGCATCGTGCTGCAGCCTTCCTTCCTCGTGGGCCCGGACCTGCAGGCCGGCACCCTGGTCGAGCTGATGCCCGAGTTCCGCTCCATCGAGCTGGGCGTGTACGTGGTCTACCCCTCGCGCAAGTTCGTCTCGCCCAAGGTGCGCCTGCTGATCGACTTTCTGGTCGAGGCCTTCCGCATGCAGGCCTGGCCGACGCAGAAACGCGCCAAAGGGCGCAGCCGCGGCGAGCGCTAGCGCCGCACGGGGCGCGAGCGCCGCTGCTTGGGCAGGTCCAGCGCCGCGAGGTTGGCCTTGGCGCGCTCGGCCAGGCGGTCCATCAGCCCGTCGAGTTGCGCGACCTCCTCCGGTTCCAGCGCCAGCAGCAGCTGCCGGTTGAGCTCCACCACCACGGGCAGAAACTCCTCGTGCAGCGCGCGGCCCTTGTCCGTCAGGGACACCTTCGCCTGCCGGCGGTCGCTGGGAATGACCTCGCGAGCGGCGAGTTCGAGGTCGACCAGGGTCGTGACGATGCGCGAGGTGCGCGCGCGGTCCAGTTGCGCCAAGTCCGCCAGCTCCGACGACAGCACCGGGCCGTGCCGGGCCAGCACCACGATCAGCCGCCACTCGCGGCGCGACACGCCATAGCGGGCCTGGCACAGCCGCCCCACGGGCGCGACGGCCGCCGCCTGAAGGCGGGTCAGGCGGTAGAGAAAGAGTTCACCCATCACACATCGACTCCACCAGTGAATACCCTGAGCATAGTTGTATTGATCAACCAATCCAGGAGGGCATAGATTCGAAAAAGGCACCCGAACATCATCCAGGAGACTCCCATGCCATCCCCCCATTCCCCTGTGCGCGTCCTCTTGCTCGCCCTCGCGGCCGGCCTGGCCGCGCCCCAGGCCCTCGCGCAGACCTGGCCGAGCAAACCGGTGACCCTGGTGGTGGGCACACCGGCCGGCGGCGCGGTGGACGTGTACGGCCGCGCGCTGGCCGATCAGTTGGCGAAACAGACCGGCGGCACCTTCGTGGTGGAGAACAAGGGCGGGGCCAACGGCAACCTCAGCGCCGAGCAGGTCCGCAACGCGGCCGCCGACGGGCACACGCTGTGGATCAGCACCCAGGCCATGTTCACCATCAACCCCTCGGTCTACCCGGCCCTGCGCTGGAAGCAGTCGGACTTCAAGCCCATCGCCAAAGGCGTGGAGAACCCGCTGGTGCTGGTGACCCACCCGTCCGTGCCGGCCAGGACGCTGCCCGATCTGGTGAAGTGGGTGGCGGCCAACCCGGGCCAGGTCACCTACGCCTCGTTCAGCCCCGGCACGCCGTCGCACTTCCTGGGCTTCCAGCTCAACGAACGCTTCAAGCTGGACATGGTGCACGTGCCCTACAAGGGCAGCGCACCGCAGATCACCGACCTGCTCGGCGGCCAGGTGCGGCTGGGTTTCGCTCAGTTGCAGGCCGCGCTGCCGCACGTGCAAAGCGGCAAGCTCCACGCCATCGCGGTCACCTCGCGCGAGCGCACCCGCTTCCTGCCCCAGGTGCCCAGCCTGGCCGAACTGGGTTACCCGGACCTGGGCGCCACGGTGTGGTTCGGCCTCATGGCCCCGTCGGCCACGCCCAAGGCGGTGGTGGACCAGATCCAGGCCGCCACGGTGAAGGCGCAGGCCGACGCGGACTACAAGGCCAGGCTGGAAGCGCAGGGCTTTGACGTGCCGCGGGAGAATGGCGAGGCCTTCGCGGCCACCATCGCAAGCGAGACGGCGCGCTGGGCCCAGGTGGTCAAGGCCACGGGTTTCAAGGCCAACGACTAACGCGTCGGTGTTTCGCTCGTCAGCGCGAACGCGCTGGCGCGCACCGGCTCGAACGGCCGGATCTCGTACTGCAGGCCGCAGGCCAGGCAGGGGTTGTCGGCCGAGAGGCGCGCGGCTTCTTCCAGGCTGGTGGCGCGCACGAACCAGAAGCCGCCCACCACCTCCTTGGCCTCGGCGAACGGGCCATCGACGATGCGCTCGCGCGTGACCAGTTTGCCGTCGCGCGCCAGCCGCTGGCCCGAGCGCATCACCCCCCGGGCCACCAGCTCGCCGTGCCACACGTAGAAGCGGTCGATCGCGGCCTGGATCTCCTCGGGCGACTTGTCGGCGTCCCACTGGCCGCGCGAGATCACCAGGAATTCCCTGGGTTCGAGGTCCGAGCTCATATCGCCACCCCGGCCGGTGGTTGCGGCGTGCGTTGCGCCGGGTCGTAGAAGAACTGCTCGGACACGATGCGTTCGCCCTCCCAGCGCTGCCAGGCCAGTTCCTCCATCTCGGTGACCGACTCGTCCCGCCAGACGAAGCGGAACCGCCAGCGGATCACCACGTGGTCGCCGTGGACGAGCACCGGGCGCACACAGCGCGACTTGATGGACGCCGCGCGCGCCATCACCTGGCGCTCGCCGGCCACCAGCTGGTCGCGGCCCACGCGCGGCGGCGCCTGGTTTTCCTGCATGGTGGCGTGCGGCGCGTAGAAGTCTTCGATGGCCTGGTCGTGCGCGTTCTGCTCCACCAGGGCGATGAAACGTTCGAGGGTGTCGGGGTTGGGCATGGCGGTGGGTGGGTTCAGTCGTTGGGGGCCCGCAGCATCAGCGATGCGAAGCCGAGGTGGTGCATGGTCTCGCGCAGGATGAGCACGTAGGCCGCGAATTCGGGCTGCGGCGGCAGGCCCGAGGAGGTGGCGGGCCGGCCGAGCGAGACCGCCGCGATCTGGTTGAACACCTGCTCGATGTCGTCGATCAGGAGCAGCGCGCCACCGGCCTCGCGCTCGTGCACCAGGCGGCGCAGCTCGTGCGCGGCGGCGTCCGACGTCACCAGCTGGGAGCCGCGCGGCAGCTGCCGCAGCAGCGGCATGACGGCATTTTCCACGTGTTCGATCGCGGTCTCGATCTCCAGCGCCGTGGGCGGCGTGTGCTTGAACGGGCCGTTGCCCAGCGCGCGGGTGCCGATGTCCAGCATCCACTCCAGGCTGCCCCCTTCGACGGGCTCGGTCGCGATGAAGGTCTCCTGCTTGCCGATCTCGATGTGGGTGCGCGCCTCACGCATGCCGGCCTCCGTTCGCCTGCCGCGCCGAGATGCGCTGCGCCACCCGCGGCGCCTGCAGGGCGATGGTGCGCAGCAGGCCGCCGGGCTGGCGCACGTCGAAGCCCACGAAGTGCAGGCCTTCGAGCGCGCCCTCGCCGCTCAGTTGCAAGGGGATGCCGCGTTCGTCCAGCGGCAAGGCGGTGCGGGGAAAGAGTTCACCCAGCGCCGCGTCGTAGCCGGTGGCCAGCAGCACGGTGTCGAACGGGTGTTCGCTGCCGTCGGTGAACCGCACCCCGCCCGACGTGAGGCGCTGGATGCCGGGGTAGACCAGGATGTCGCCGGTCTTGATGCGCTGCACCGTGCCCACGTCGATCACCGGCGTCTTGCCCTCCTCGCGCAACTGGCGCAACGGCGAGACGCTCGCGCTGGGCAGGCCGTGGCGGCGCAGGTCGCCCACGGTGAGGTTGCGCAGCAGCACGGCCAGCGCATCGCCCAGCACCGGCGGCAGTTGGCTGAGCATGAGGCTGGAGAGCTGCGCGGGCCGGCCGAGCACGTCGCGCCGCACGATGTTGACCGGCGAGCGCACCGAGAGCGCGGTGCGCACGCCGTGTTCCACCAGGTCCAGCGCGATCTCGGCACCGGTGTTGCCCATGCCGACCACCAGCACGCGCTGGCCCTTGAAGGGCGCGGCGTTGCGGTAGCCGCGGCTGTGCAGCAGGCGGCCCTGGAACACGTCTTCGCCCGGCAGGCGGGGGGCGCGCGGCTGGCGGTTGGCGCCGGTGCGCCACCACCACGTGGTTGGCCGACAGCTGGCGCCCATTCGCCAGCGCCACCTGCCAGGGCGCGCCCGGGCCCTGCCGGGGTTCGATCGCCGTCACGTTCTGTCCCAGCGTGGGCTCGATGCCATGCTGGCGCGCGTAGGCGACCAGGTAGTCCACCACCCCCTGGCGCGGCACGTAACGCGGCGCGTCGTCGGGGAATGGCCGGCCGGGCAAGGCCGAATGGGTCTTGACGGTGTGCAGGTGCAGGCGCTCGTAATGGTGGCGCCAGGACGAGGCGATGTCCTGCGCGCGGTCGATCACCAGCGGGCTGTGCCCGCGCTGCACCAGGCAGGCCGCCACCGCCAGACCGGCCGGGCCGGCACCGACGATGATCACGTCGGCTTCCGTCTCGGGGTCGAGGGGGGCGTGGTTGGAACCGCGAAATGGCTCGGTGTGGAAATCGGGCGGGTCGTATTCCATGGCGGTGCCGTTATTTTCAGCCAGTTTGGCCGGCACCCTTTGCGCACGCCATGGGGCTTTCACCCACACGCAGGCGCCAAACCTGTCGCACAATGCCTCGCTTCAAGCCTCCGCCAACGGGCCTTGCCACAGCACCTGGGCATGGGCCTCCAGCACCACGGCCCCCTGCTGGTTGACCGTCTCACCCGCCAGCTCCACCACCCACTGCCCCGCCTGCCGGCTTTCGCGCAGGCGCTGCACCGTCCAGGTCGCGCGCAGCGTGTCGCCGGGATAGACCGGCAGCCGGTAGCGGTTGTGCTGCTCCAGCAGGGCGATGCGGCTGCGGGCGAAGCGCGCGCCGATGGCGCTGGCCATGATCGCGGCGGTGACCGCGCCGTGGAAGATGCGGCCGCGCAGGCCCGCATGGGTCGCCGCGCCGTCGCTCACGTGCACCGGGTGCGTGCCCTGGGTCAGGCGCACCGCCTGTTCCAGGTCGTCGCCGGAGAGCTCGCGCGCCAGGCCGAACCGCTCGCCCAGCGCCACCCCGGGGCCGCTGGCCGGCTCAGTCAACGCGGGCTCCGGATTCGCGCACGATGCGGCCCCACTTCGCGTGGTCCTCCTGCAGCAGGCGGGCGAACTCCTCGGGGCTGTTGGGCCGCGCCACGGCACCGATGGTCAACATGGATTTCTGCATGCCCGGGTCGTCGAGCGCCTTGCGGATCTCCGCGTTCATGGCCATCACGATCTCCGCCGGCGTGCCCTTGGGGAACAGCACCCCCAGCCAGGGGCTCGCGACGAAGCCCGGCATGCCGGCCTCGATCAGGGTGGGTGCATCGGGCAGTTGCGGCACGCGCTTGCCGGAGGCCACGGCGATCAGCTTGAGCCGCCTGGATTCGATGTGCGGCACCGTGACCGTGAGGGTGTCGAAGCTGAGCATCACGTTGCCGGCCACGAGGTCCGCGATCGAGCGCACGCTGCCCTGGTAGGGGATGTGCATCATGGTGATGCCGGCCTCGCGCTTGAGGCGCTCCATCGCCAGGTGCGACAGCGTGCCGTTGCCCACCGACGAGTAGTTCAGCTTGCCGGGGTTGGCCTTGGCATAGGCCACCAGTTCGGCCAGGGTGTTGAACGGCGCCGACGGGTGGGCCACCAGCGCGAGCGGGATTTCCATCGCCACGCCGCTGGGCGCGAAGTCGGTGAGCGGGTCGTAGCCGACCGACTTGTACAGGTGCGGGTTGGTCACCAGCGAGGCCGTGGCCGCCAGCACCATGGTGTAGCCGTCCGGCGGCGACTTGGCCAGGTGGGCCAGGCCCAGGCTGCCGCCCTGCCCTGGCCGGTTCTCGACCACGAAGGGCTGCCCCATGAACTGCGACAGCCGGTCCGCCAGCAGGCGGGCCACGATGTCGGTGGCCTGCCCGGCGGGAAAGCCCACCACCAGTTTCACGGGACGGTCCGGGTAACGGCCGCCCTGCGCGCCGGACAGGCCGGCGAACAGGGTCAGCGTCAGCAGCAAAACAAGCCAGCGCGCGGTTTTCATGTTGTCTCCTCGTCGGTTGTCGGGGTCTACAGCTCGGGGGCCACGGCGATCACGGTGCGGCCGGTGTTGCGGCCCTCCACCACGTCCTTGATCACCTGGGGCAAGTCGTCGAAGGGCTTGACCTGCGCGATGCGGCCCAGGTGGCGCGGGCGCAGGTCGCTGGCCAGGCGGCGCCACACGTGTTCGCGCAGCGCGGGCTCGTTGTCGGAGTTGACGCCGATGAGCCGCACCCCGCGCAGGATGAAGGGCATGACGGTGGTCACCAGTTCCTGGCCCGCCGCGTTGCCGATGCTGGCGATCACGCCGTCCTTGTTCGTGGTGCGGGTGAGCGCGGCCAGGGGTTCGCCGCCGAGCGAATCCACCGCGCCGGCCCACAGCGCCTTCTCCAGCGGGCGGGTGGCGGCCGCCAGGTCGCTGGCCGCGACCACCTCGCTGGCGCCGAGTGCCTTCAGGTAAGGCGCCTGCGCGGGTTTGCCGGTGACGGCCACCACCTCGTAACCCCGCTGGGCCAGGATGTCGATGGCGATGCTGGCCACACCGCCGGTGGCGCCGTTGACGAGCACCCGGCCCCGCCCGGGCGCCAGGCCATTGAGCTCCATCAGGTCCACCGCCAGGGCCGCCGTGTAGCCCGCCACGCCGATGGTGATCGCGTCCAGCGCGCTGAGCCCGGGCGGGATCGGGTTCACCCAGTCGGCCGGCACGCGGGTGCGGGTGGCGTAGCCGCCGTGCTGCGACACCCCGAAGCCGTGGCTGTGCACGATGACGGCGTCGCCCGGCTGGAAGCGCGGGCTCTGCGACCACTCCACCGTGCCCACGGCATCGATGCCGCCCACGCAGGGAAAGCGGCGGATGATGCGCCCGCGCCCGGTGGCCGCCAGCGCGTCCTTGTAGTTGACGCTGGCGTGGTGGATGCGCACGACCACGTCGCCCGGGTCGAGCTGCGACGGCGTCAAGGTGGTGAAGCGGGCCTGCACCGCGTCCGCGCTGCCTTCGATCAGATACGCCCGGATGGGGTCGTCCATGGTCACTCCTTTTGCTGGGGTTCAGATCACGCCGGCGGCCCGCAGGCCGTCCAGCTGGGCGTCGGTCAGGCCGAGTTCGCGGAACACGGCCTGGTTGTGCTGGCCCAGCGAAGGGCCGGCGTGGCGCACCGCGCCCGGCGTCTCGGAGAACGCGGGCACCACGCTCTGCATGCGCACCGTGCCGAGTTCGTCGTCGGGCACGCTGACGATGGCCTGGCGCGCGGCGAAGTGGGCGTCTTCGAAGATGTCGGCGATGTCGCAGATCGGGCTGAACCCGACCTCGTTGGCCTCCAGCATGCGCCCCAGCTCGTCGATGCGGTGCTTCGCGATCTCCGCCGCGAGCGCCTGGTCGAGCTCGGCCCGGTGGGCCACGCGGTCGCGGTTGGTGGCGTACCTCGGATCGCTCACCAGATCGGGCCGGCCCAGGGCCGCGCACAGGCGTTCGTAGATGCGCTGCGTCGAGGCGGCGATCGAGGCCCAGCGCCCGTCGGCGGTCTGGTACACATTGCCCGGCGCCGCGTACTGGCTGGTGTTGCCCGAACGGCCGCGCACCACGCCCAGCTGGTCGTACTCGATCGGCAGGAAGTCGAGCACGCGGAACATCGACTCCATCATCGAGCAGTCGATCTCCTGGCCGGGCCGGTCCTCACCGCCCTCGCGCTGGTGGTGCAACGCCGCGAGGATGCCGATGGCGCCGAACAGGCCCCCCACCGCATCGGCGATCGGAAAGCCCAGGTGCAAGGGCGGGCGGTCGGCCTCGCCGCAGAGGTTGGTGAAACCCGTCATGGCCTCGAACACGCGCGCGAAGCCCGGCCGGTTGCGGTACGGGCCGGTCTGGCCGAAACCGGTCAGGCGCAGGATGACCAGCCGTGGGTGGATGCCGTGCAACCAGTCCTTGGTGATGCCCCACTTGTCCAGCGTGCCGGGGCGGAAGTTCTCGACGAGCACGTCGTGCTCGGGCAGCAGGCGGCCCAGCAGCTCGCGCCCCTCGTCGCGCCGCAGGTCCAGCGTGATGCCGCGCTTGTTGCGGTTGGCCGCCTTCCACCACAGCGGCACACCGTCCTTGTAGGGCGGCAGGGCGCGCAGCGGGTCGCCCACGCCGGGCATCTCGACCTTGAGCACATCGGCGCCCAGGTCGGCCAGCAAGGTCGAGGCCCAGGGGCCGGCAATCACGGTGGAGAGGTCCAGGATTCGCAGCCCCTGCAGGGGCCCGGCGGCGGCGGTGCTCATGTCTCGAAATCCTTGTGATGGGTCGGTTTCGATGCCAGTTTAGGGAGCGGATGCAAAATACAGAATTCGCATAGGAGGCATTTCAGACATGCTGATTCCGGATCGCAAAGGTTTGCAGATCGAAGACCTGCGCCACTTCGTCCAGGCCGCCGAACACGGCAGCCTCACGGCCGCGGCCACGGCCGCCGGCGTGGCGCAGTCGGCCTTCAGCCGCCAGCTCTCGCGCCTGGAAGCCACGCTGGGTGGGCGCCTGCTGCACCGCACCGGCCGGGGCGTGGTGCTCACCGAACTGGGTCGCCATGTGCTGCCGCGCGCGCACGCGCTGCTGGCCGACGCCTCGGCCCTGGTGGAGGAAGCCGGAGGCAACTGGCAGCGGCCCACCGGGGTGGTGAACGTGGGCCTGCTGCCGTCGATGTCGCGCCCCATGACCGGCCGCCTCTACGCCCGCGTGAGCGAGGCGTTCCCCGACATCCAGCTGCGCGTGGTCGAGGCCTACAGCGGGCAGATCGAGGTGATGCTGGCCGAGGGTCACATCGACGTGGGCACCTTCAACCGCTACCGCCCCCTGCAGCGCGAAAACCAGGACGCGGTGCTGTCCTCGCCCCTGTGCCTGATCGCCGCGCCCGGGGGCCCGCACAGCGGCAAGGCCTCGGTGCGCTTCTCGGCCCTGGCCGGCCTGCCGCTGGTGATGCCGATGCGGCCCAACAGCCTGCGCGCCCTGTTCGAGGAAGTGGCGGGCCGGCGGCGCCTGTCCATGCACGTGGCCCTGGAAGTGAGTTCGGCCACCGCGATGAAGGACGCCGTGATGAGCTGCGGCCTGCATGCCACGCTGCCCGCGCACGCGGTGCAGGACGAACTGGCCAGGGGCCTGCTGGAGTGCATGCCCATCACCCACCCGGCGATCCGGCAGACCACCTTCATCGATGTGACCCGGCGCCGCCCCGCGTCCTCGGCGGTGCGCGAGGTCGCGCGGCTGCTGTCGGGGCTGGTGCGGCAGCTCGGCGCCTAGGCGCCCGGCAGCGCGGCCGCGCGCGCGCGCAGGAATTCCTTCTCGCGCTCGTTGCCCGCGAGGTCGGCCGCGCGCTCGAACTCGGCGCGCGCCTCGCCGTCGCGCCCCAGCTTGGCCAGCAGGTCGCCGCGCACGCTGGGCAGCCAGTGGTACTGGCGCAGCGCCTTGTTCTTCAGCAGCGCGTCCACCAGCACCAGGCCGGCGGCCGGCCCGGCGTGCATGGAGATGCGCACCGCGCGGTTGAGCTCGACCACCGGCGAAGGCGCCACGCGCGCGAGCTCGCCGTACAGCGCGGCGATGCGGGCCCAGTCGGTGTCGGCGGAACGCACGGCGCGCGCGTGGCAGGCGGCGATGGCCGCCTGCAGGTGGTAAGGGCCCGGCTCGGCGCCGATCAGGTCGGCGCGGTCCAGCGCGGCCAGGCCGCGGCGGATCAGCAGGTGGTCCCAGCGGCTGCGGTCCTGGTCGGCCAGCAGCACCGGGCGGCCCTTGGCGTCGGTGCGCGCGGCGGTGCGCGAGGCCTGGATCTCCATCAGCGCCAGCAGGCCCTGCACCTCGGGCTGTTGCGGCGCGATGCCGGCCAGCATGCGGCCCAGGCGCAGCGCCTCGTCGCACAGCGCGGGGCGCATCCAGTCGCCGCCGCTGGTGGCCGTGTAGCCCTCGTTGAACACCAGGTACACCACCTCGAGCACCGAGGCCAGGCGCTCGCCCAGCGCGTCGCCGCGCGGCACCTCGAACGGCACGCCGGCCTCGCTGATGGTGCGCTTGGCGCGCACGATGCGCTGCGCGATGGTGGCCTCGGGCACCAGGAAGGCGCGCGCGATCTCGTGCGTGCTGAGCCCGCCCAGCAGCTTGAGCGTGAGGGCCACGCGCGCGTCGGTGGAGAGCACCGGGTGGCAGGCCGTGAAGACCAGGCGCAGCAGGTCGTCGCCGATGTCGTCCTGCCGCGCCTCGTCCAGCGCGTCCACGAAATCGGGCACGTGCGTGGCGCCCAGGGCTTCGAGGTCGGCGGCGATGCCGTCGTGCTTCTCGTCGGCCATCTGGCGGTGGCGCAGGTGGTCGAGCGCGCGGCGCTTGGCGGTGGTCATGAGCCAGGCGGCGGGGTTGTCGGGCACGCCGTCCCTGGGCCAGTGCTCCAGCGCGGCCACCAGCGCGTCCTGCGCGAGCTCCTCGGCCACGCCGATGTCGCGCACCACCCGCGCCACGCTGGCCGTGATGCGCGCGGACTCGAGGCGCCAGACGGTGGCGATGGCCTGGTGGACACTGGAATGCATGGGCCGAATTTACATCTGCGCGGGGGCGGCGCTCATGTCCATCCAGAACACCTCCCATTGGTGGCCGTCGAGGTCGGCGAAACCGTGCTGGTACATGAAGCCGTGGTCCATCGGCGCGTTCGGCGTGGTGGCGCCGGCGGCCACCGCCTTGGCCACCACCTCGTCCACCTGGGCGCGGTGGTCGACCGAGAGCGCCACCAGCACCTCGGTGGCCTTCTTCGCGTCCGAGATCGGCAGTTTGGTGAAGCCCTGGAAGAAGGGCTCGACCAGCAGCATGGCGAAGATGTTCTCGCCCACCTCGAGGCAGGCGCCCTGCTCGTTGGTGAACTGCGGGTTGAAGTTCAGGCCCAGCGACTTGAAGAAGGCCTGCGAGCGGGCCATGTCCTTGATGGGCAGGTTGACGAAGATCTGGCGAAACATGGTGTTTCCTTTCGAAGGGTGAGGGGGTGAAGAAGGTTCAGGACGCCGCCGGCTTCTCGGCCAGGGACTTGAGGTAAGACAGGCCGGCCTCGAAATCGCGGCCGATCATCTGGTCCATGTTCATGAAGACGCCGATGAGCCGCGCGATGAAGGGGCTGGGGCCATCCATGGCCCAGGTCACGCGGGTGGCCTCGCCTTCGGGCACCAGGCTGAAGGTGACGACGTTGTGGCCCTCGAAAGGCTCGAACATGTCGAGCTGCATGGTCACGCTGGAGGGCGCGCTGGACGCGGTGATGCCGATGCGGCCCTTGCCCACGTCCTTGTTGCCCTGGAACTCGTACACCGCGCCGGTGCCGGCGGTGGGCCCGCTGTACTGGCCCTGCATGGCCGGGTCCTTGCGGGCGTAGGGGTTCCAGGTGTTGAAGCGCTGCAGGTCGTTGATGAGCGGGTGCAGCCGCTCGGCGCTCGCCTGGATGGTGGTGGAGCGCTCGACGTGGAAGCGGTCGGGCCGGCTCGCGGCGTACAGCAGCAGGGCGGCGATGCGCACGCCGATCAGCAAAGCAAGGATCTTGAGCATGGTGGCGGCTCCTCAGCGCTGGGGGTTGTGCATGGCGTCGAGCTTCTTGAAGTCTTCCAATGGCTCGCTGGGCGGGAAATCCTCCATCTCGTAGAGCTGGCGCAGTTCGATCACGGCCTCCTTGCCGGCGCCCGCCGGGTTGGGGAAGCGGCGGCTCCACTCCATCGCCTCTTCGCGCGAACGCACCTGGATCAGGGTGTAGCCGGCGATGAGTTCCTTGGACTCGGCGAACGGGCCGTCGACGACGCGCTTCTTGCCGTCGGCGCTGTACTGGATGCGCCAGCCCTTGCGGCTGGGGTGCAGGCCCGAGCCGTCGAGCAGCACGCCGGCCTGGGCCAGTTCCTCGTGGTAGCGGACCATCTCGGCCATCAGCGCCTCGTCGGGCGCGGGCGAGGTCTCGGCTTCGAATTCGTCGCAGGACTTGACGATGATCATGAATCGCATGGTGGGTCTCCTGGAGAGGGGTTCAGGGGTGGTCGAAGGCGTGCTGCAGGGCCGCGATGTCGAGCTTGCCCATGGCGAGCATCGCCAGCGTGACGCTCTGGCGCCGCGCCGCGTCGGGGTGCTGCAGCTGGGCCATGAGCTGCTCGGGCACGACCTGCCAGGACAGGCCGTAGCGGTCCTGCAGCCAGCCGCAGCGCTCCTGCTCGGGCACGGCCGAGAGGTGTTGCCAGTAGTGGTCCACCTCCTGCTGCGAAGTGCAGCGCACCAGGAGGGAGATCGCGGGCGAGAACCGGAAATGCGGCCCGCCGTTGAGCGCGGTGTGCGGCTGCCCGTCGAGTTCGAAATCGATCGTGAGCACCGTGCCCTCGGGCAGCTGGGCGCCAGGACCGTAGCGGGTGATCGCGCCGATGCGCGAGTTCGGGAACACCGACACGTAGAACCGTGCGGCCTCCTCGGCCTGTGTGTCAAACCACAGGCAAGGCTGGATGCGGGCGGGTGCGTTCATCAAGAACTCCTGTTGAAATGGGGATCTTCAACAGGCACGACGAACCAGCCCCGCGGTTTTCGACAAGCGCCGACAGAAACACCCCAGGAAAAACCCTGAGGCCGGGATTCAGCCCCGGCTGTCGTCGTAACACGGCCCCAGGGCGCGCACCTCGACGGTGGCCCATTCGGCGGCCGGGCACTCCTGGGCGATGGCCACGGCCTCGTCCATGCTGGCGCAGTCCAGCAGGAAAAAGCCGCCGATCATTTCCTTGGCTTCGGCGAACGGCCCGTCCACCACCTGGGCCTTGCCGCCGCCGGTGTGCACCCGCACCCCCTGGGACTGGGAGGCCAGCGATTCCGCCGCCAGCAGCTTGCCGCGCGAGCGCAGCGACTCGCCGAAACGCTGCATGCTGGCGTACGCCTCGCGGCCCTGGGCCTCGGTGCGCGTGCCGCGCTGGCCGGCCGGTTCAAGGATCAGGAGCATGTGGGACATGGAGCGCCTCGTTTCACTGTGCACAAGCCCTCCATGCTAACGCCTCACCCCGCCACCCGATGGCCCACAATGCCTTTCCATGAACCCTGCCAACTTCGAGGCCTTTCGCCTTCAGGCCCTGATCGAAGGCTACGACGAGGTGATCGAGCGCGAGTGGGCGCCCTTCACGGTGCTGGACATGCACACCCACCCCTTTGCCGCCAAGGCGGTGGTCACGCGCGGCGAGATGTGGCTGACGGTGGGCGACCTCACGCGCCAGCTGCGCGCGGGCGACACCTTCCAGATCGACGGCGAGGTGCCGCACGCCGAGCGCTATGGCGCCGAGGGCGCCACCTATTGGGTGGCGCGGCGCAAGGACTGACCGAAAACGCTCAGTCCAAATAGGCCTCGGCCTGCCGGATCACGGGCGACCAGCGCGCGATCTCCTGGCGCAGGTGCTTGCCCAACCCTTCGGGCGTGGCCTTGTCCTTGCTCACGGGCAGGGCGCCCAGCTTCTGCAGGCTGTCGCGGAACGCCGGGTCGGCCAGGCCGTCCTGCAGCGCCTTCACCAGCTTTTCGGTGACGGGCCTGGGCAGGTTCTTCGGCGCGTACACGCCGTGCCAGACCGTGACCTCCAGCCCGTCGATCCCCTGCTCGCTCAGCGTCGGCAGCTCGGGCAGCGAGGGCAGGCGCTCGCGCGTGGTGCTGCCGTAGGGCTTGACGCGCGCGGCCTGGATCGGGCCCAGCGTGGTGGTGATCTGGTCGCACAGCAGCTCCACCTGGCCCCCCTGCAGGTCGGCCATGGCGGGCGCGGCGCCCTTGTAGGGCACGGTGGTCATGGCCAGGTTCAGCCGGCTCATCAGCATCAGGCCGCACAGGTGCGAGGCCGTGCCGATGCCGGCGTTGGCGAGGTTGATCTTCTTCTGGTTGAGCGTGATGTACTGGTGCAGCGCCTTGAAACCGGTCGGTTCGAGGTCGCGCTTGCCCACCAGCGTCATGGGCACGTCCGCCACCTGGCCGATGAAGTCCAGGTCGGTGGCCGGGTTGAAGCGCAGCGAGCGCGAGAGCGCGGGCAGCGTGGACATGCCGATGTTGTGGATCAGCAGCGTGTAGCCATTGGCTTCGGCGCGCACCACGGCCTCGGTGCCGACGATGCCGCCCGAGCTGGCGCGGTTCTCCACCACCACCGGCTGGCCCAGCGACTTGCCCATGGCCTGGGCCAGGTGGCGCGCGACCACGTCGGTCGGCCCGCCGGCCGAGAACGGCACGATGAGCGTCACTGGGCGCTGGGGGAACTCCTGGGCCAGCGCGGCGCTGCCCAGGCCCAGCGCGATGGCCAGGGTGAATATCCGTTTCTTCATCTTTGTCTCCTTCGTTGTGGTTCGGTCGATGGGGTCGCGGCGGTCTCAGGCCTCCGTCTTCTCGGTCCATTCGCGGTCCGCGTTCAGCAGGGGGTCGCGCACCAGCACGCCGTCGCGGTACAGCTGCCCGATCTCGTCGTCGTCCAGCCCGGCGAGCGACTTGAGGATCTCCTCGTTGTGCTCGCCCAGCAGGTCGGCGCGCAGGCCTCCCGGCACGCGCCACGCGGAGAAGCGCGCGGGCGGGCCCGGGATGTCGAAGCGGCCGATGTAGGGGTCGTGCACCTCGCGCACCACGCCGCGTTCGCGCAGGTGCGGGTGCGCCATGGCCTCGCGCAGGGTGAGCACAGGCGCGCAGGGAATGCGGTGGCGTTCCAGCGCGGCGATGGCCTCGTCGCGCGTGGTGAAGCCGGCCAGCCAGGTTTCGAGGAGGTGCTTGAGCGCCTCGTTGTGGTCGCGCCGCAGCGCGGCGGTGGCGAAGCGCTCGTCCTTCAGCAGCTCCGGCTGGCCCAGCGCCTCGACGAAGGCCGCCCACTGGTGCGGCAGCGTGCGCCAGCGTGAGGTAGCTGCCGTCGCCGCAGCGGAAGATGCCGGTCGGCCCGCCGTCGGGGTGCTGCGAGCCGGTGCGCACCGGGGTGTGGTTTTTGCGCAGGCTCACGCGCGGCACCGCCACCTCGTGCATGTTGAAGTAGGTGTCGAGCAGCGAGGTCTCGATGTACTGGCCCTCGCCGGTGCGCTCGCGGTGCAGCAGCGCGAAGCCCACCGCCATGGCCGCCGCCACGCCGGTGGAGGCGTCGCCGATGGCCGATGGTGATCAGCGCGGGCTCGCCGTCGCGCTCGCCGATCAGGTCGGTGATGCCGGCATAGGCCTGGGCCACGTAGTCGTAGCCCGGCTTCTGCGCCAGCTCGCCGGCCTGGCCGGCCAGCGAGATGGAGCACATCACCAGCCTCGGGTTGATGGCCTTCAGCTCGTCGTAGCTCAGACCCGCGCGCGCCATCACGCCGGGCGAGAAGTTCTCCACCAGCACGTCGAACTTCGGCACCATGGCCTTGATGAGTTCGCGAGCGCGCTCGCTCTTGAAGTCCAGCGCCAGGCTTTTCTTGGAGTGGTTGTGCTGGATGAAGTAGGTGCTCTGCGAGCAGCGCTTGTGCTCGGGCTGGTTGGAGCGCAGGCCGCCCACGCGGGTGCGGTCGCCGAAGGGCGCGAGCTCGAGCTTGACCACCTCGGCGCCCATCTCGGCCAGGATGCGGGTGCAGGTCGGGCCGGCCACGATCTGCGTGATGTCGAGCACGCGGTAGCCGGTGAGCATGGGGGTCTTCTGGGTCATGGGGTCTTTTCCGAGGGGGAGAACTGGCCGGCGCCGAACAGGTTGTCCCAGCGCTCGCCGGTGGGCTTGGCGCCGGAGCGGTCGACCTTCTCTTCCAGCACGGCCAGGCCGCGCTGCACCGCCGGGCGCGCGCGCACCACCGCGTACCAGCGCTGCAGGTGAGGGAAGTCGGCGAGGTCCTGGCCCTGCCACTTGTGGGCGCGCAGCCAGGGGTAGGTCGCCATGTCGGCGATCGAGTACTGGTCGCCCGCGAGGTACTCGGCCTCGGCCAGGCGGCGGTCGATCACGGTGTAGAGCCGGCGCGCCTCTTTCGTGTAGCGGTCGATCGCGTATTCGATCTTCTCGGGCGCGTACTTGCGGAAGTGGTGCGCCTGCCCGAGCATGGGGCCGACCCCCCCCATCTGGAACATGAGCCACTGCACCACGTCATAGCGCGCGCGCAGGTCCTGCGGCAGGAAGGCCCAGCCCTGCTTCTCGGCCAGGTACATCATGATGGCCCCCGACTCGAACAGCGCGATCGGCGCGCCGCCCGGGCCCTCGGGGTCCACCAGCGCGGGGATCTTGTTGTTCGGGCTGATCCTGAGGAACTCGGGCCGGAACTGCTCGCCCTTGCCGATGTGCACGGGAATGACGCGGTAAGGCAGGCCCAGCTCTTCCAGCAGGATGGAGACCTTGTAGCCGTTGGGCGTGCTCCAGAAGTAGAGATCGATCATGGGCGGTGATGATGGTGCGCATGGCCAAGGTGCGCCAATACCGTGTCGGGCTTGGGGCATCGTGAAAAGATATGGAGCCCCCCAAGGGCCGATAGGACAATGGCCCGATGGAAATCCGCCAGCTCAAGTACTTCGTGCGCATCGTCGAACTGGGCAGCGTCTCGCGCGCCGCCGCCGACCTGTTCATCGCCCAGCCCGCGCTCAGCCACCAGATGGCGAACCTGGAGGACGAGCTCAAGGTCAAGCTGCTCTCGCGCAGCGTGCGCGGCGTCTCGGCCACCGAAGCGGGCGAGGTGTTTTACCGCCACGCGCGCGCCATGCTGCGCCAGATGGAGCGCATGCGCACCGACGTGCAGCACGCCGGCGACTACCCGCAGGGCCTGGTCTCGGTGGGCCTGCCCAGCAGCGCGGCCACGCTGCTCGCGCCTTCGCTGATCGCCGAGGCCGCCGCGAAGTACCCCGACATCCAGCTGCAGATCACCGAGAGCCTGAGCGGCCACCTGGAGGAGCTGGTGGTCAACGGCCGCATCGAGATGAGCCTGCTGTTCGAGCCGCTGGCGCCGGACACCGGCACGGCGCGCCAGAAGGTCTCCAGCCACCTGGACGTGCGCCCGCTGCTGATCGAGGACCTGTTCCTGATGTCGGCGCAGGGCGTGGGCGATGGCGACACGGTGTCGCTGGCCCAGGCCGCGCCCTGCGCGCTGGCCCTGCCCGGCCGCTCCAACGTGACGCGCCAGATCATCGACGCGGCCTTCCAGGCCGCCGGGCACGAGATGCGCGTGCTGGCCGAGCTCGACTCGCTGGCGCACCATCCGCGCGGTGGTGCGCCAGCGGCGTGGGCGCCACCATCGGCTCGGCGGCCATTCCGGGCGGCACGGCCGGCCTGCGCGTGCAGCGCATCACCGAGCCGGCTCTGCAGCGCCGCCTGTCGCTGTGCACCTTCGACATCGTGCCCCTGAGCAGCGCGGCGCACCGCATCGTCGAGCTCATCACCGAGGTCACGCACCGGCGGGTGGAGGCGGGCCAATGGCCCGGCGCCTCGCCCGTGCCGCCCCCATAGGACGGCGCGATACCGCCACGTCAAAGACCTATTTCCCCCCGCGCGGACCCGCTGCCTACACTGCGGCGCACATTTCCAACGGTGGGCCCATGACTGCAAAGATCCTCGACGGCGTGGTCGTTCTCGACCTCACGCGTTTTTTCTCCGGCCCCCAGGGCACGCTGTTCCTGGCCGGCCTGGGCGCGGAGGTCATCAAGATCGACGACCCGAAAACCGGCGACCCGACCGCCTTCGCGCCGCCCTTCGCGGGCCCGCAGGGCGTGAGCTTCCAGCGCCAGACCGACGAGGACATGGGCATTGCCTACCTCAAGCGCGCGCGGGGCAAGAAGTCGGCCACGCTCAACCTCAAGAGCGCCGAGGGGCGCGAGATCTTCCTGCGCATGGTGCGCCACGCGGACGTGGTGGTGGACAACTTCAGCGCCGGCGTGGCCGAGCGCCTGGGCGTGGGCTACGCGGCGCTGAAGGAAGCCAACCCGCGCATCGTGTACTGCTCGCTCACCGGCTACGGCGCCACCGGGCCGGACCGCCACCTCAAGGCCTACGACCTGATGGTGCAGGCCGCCGTGGGCCTGATGAGCATCACCGGCCAGCCCGGCAGCGCGCCCACCAAGGCCGGCTCGCCGGTGTCCGACGCGATCTCGGGCGTGTTCGCGGCGCTGGGCATCGTGGCCGCGCTGCTGCACCGCGACCGCACCGGCGAGGGCCAGGCCATCGACGTGTCCATGGCCGACTGCCTGTTCTCGCTGATCTTCGACGAGCCGCTGGACTGCTACCCGCAGCTCGGCCTGCAGCCCCAGCAGGGCAACCGCATCATGCGTTTCTCGCCCTTCAACGCCTACCGCACACGCGACGGTTGGGTCACGCTCGGCGCGGCCACGCACGACGACTGGCTCGCGCTGCTGGAGGTGATGGAGCGCCGCGACCTCCAGGACGACCCGGACATGATGTCGGTCGCCTGGCGCCTGGCGAACAACGCCCAGGTGGACGAGGTGGTCGCGTCGTGGGCGCGGACCATCACCACCGAGGAGGTCGAGGCCCGCCTGGCGCAGGCCAAGCTGGCCTGCAGCCCGGTGCGCGACATCCACGGTGTGCTGCGCTGGGACCAGATGGTCCAGCGCCAGATGGCGGTGCCGCTGTGGAACCCGCTGAGCCGCTCCACCATGGTGGCCGCGGGCTCGGGCTTTCCGATCAAGTTCAGCGCCGCCCCGGGCGGCTACGACCAGCCGGCCCCGCTGCCGGGCGCGCACAGCGACGAGGTGCTCACGCGCCTGGCCGGCCTGGACGCGGCGCAGATCGAGGCCTTGCGCGGGGCGCGGGTCGTCTGACACCCACCCCCCAAAAAAGCGCCGGCTCGAAGCCGGCGTTTTGTGAAGGGGCGCGGGAGAAACGCTCAGGCGGTGGCGCGCGCCAGCTCGTCTTCCATGAAATCGAGCCGGTCCTTGCCCCAGAACATCTCGTCGCCCACGAACATCATGGGCACGCCGAACACACCGCGCGCCACCGCGTCGTCCGTGCTCTTGGCGAGCTGGGCGCCGGTCTCGTCGCTGGCGCTGGTGGCCTCGAACCAGTCCGGGTCCACGCCGAGCCGCTCGGCGATGGGGCGCAGGCCCGCGTATTCCACGATGCCCGCGTTGCCCTGTTCCCAGTAGGCCTCGAGCGCCGCTTCGACGAAGGGCAGCTCCAGCCCCTTCTGGCGCATCGCCAGCGAACCGCGCAGCACGCGGCTGGACTTGATCGGGAACTGGAGCGGAATCTGGAACGGCAGCTGGTGCTTCTCGGCCCAGCGCATCAGGTCGCGCTTGCGGTAGCGCAGCTTGGCCTTGGACTCTTTCATGAGCTCGTACTCGTTGTTGCGGAACACGTAGCCCAGGTTGTAGGGGTGCAGCACGAGTTCGGCGCCGTGGCGCGCCACGATGGGCTGGAGGAGCTTGAACGCGAAATAGGTGTTCGTGCTGCCGATGTCCCAGTACAGATCGACGTGTGGCTTGGTCATGCGCTTTCCATGGTGGCTGTTGAGTGGCCCACAGTCTAGGAAGCGCGGCGCGCGCTGACCAATACGGAATGGCGATTCGGGTATAGGGCCGCGTTATGGGGCGCCGGCCGGCTCCAGCAGCACGTACAGGCCCATCACCGGTTTCTGCTGGTCTTCGCGCAGCGGCGCCTGCCAGGTCTGGCGCACCTGGAAGCCGTGCGCCCGGGCCAGGCGCTCCACATAGGCCGGGGCATGCGCGTAGCGCAGGCTGGGCCGCAGTTGCAGTTCTTCGGCGCCGGTGGCGAGTTCGACCGAGAAGGCGAAACAGCCCGAGGGCGCGAGGCGCTCGCGCACCGCGGCGAAGACGCCGTCGAGCGCGCCCACGTAGATGAACACGTCGGCGGCGATCACGAGGTCGGCGGGTTCACTTTGCGAGCGCAGGAATTCGAGCAGCTCGCCCTGCACCACCTGGCGGTAGGCGCCGCTGGCCCGCGCCTGCTCGACCATGGCCTGGGCCAGGTCCACGCCGTCCACCGCGTCGGCGTGCGGGCGAATGAGCTGGCCGCACAGGCCGGTGCCGCAACCCAGGTCCAGCACCAGCGGGTAGCGCCGGCCGCCCACGCGCAACGGCGCCAGCAGGGTCTCGTGCGCCTGGTACTTCAGCTGGTGGATCAGGTGGTGCTGGAAATCGTCGGCGTACTCGTCGAACAGCGCTTCCACGTAGGCGCGCGGCGGCTGCGGTGGCGTGGCCTCGCCGGCCTTCACCGAGGCGAGGTAGAAGCGGTGCAGGGTTTCGTCGCCACCGTGGGCCAGGGCCTGCTCGAAGCAGCGCGCGGCCTCGGCGTGCCGGCCGGCGTCGCGCAGCACGCTGCCACGCTGGCTCCAGGCCTCGGCCAGGGTCGGGTCGAGCGCGAGCGCCCGGTCCAGCGCCGCCAGCGCGTCGTCGGGCCGGTCCAGCCGCAGCAGGCACATCGCCAGGGACAGGTGGATCTGCGCGGTGGACGCCCCCAGCCGCACGCCCTGCTGCAGCGCGTGCGCGGCGCCGGCCCAGTTCGACAGGGCTTCGTGCGAGAGGCCGAGCGCGACCCAGGCGTCGCGGTGGGTGGGGTCGGCCTGGGTGGCCTGCGCCAGCGTGGCCACGGCCTCGGGCCAGCGGCCCAGGCGGCACTGGGTCACGCCCAGGTCTGCCAGGATGGACGGCCGCCCCGGCACCAGGGCCAGCGCGGCCTCGTAGCGGCTCTGCGCCTCGTCGAGCCGGTCGGCCTCGAAGAGGGCGTTGCCTTCGAAGAAAAAGGCCTTGGCCTGTTCGGTGGGGTCGGTGGCGTTGCTCATGCGGCAACCTTACACCACCGCCCTCAGCTGTTCGGCCACGGCCGCCGCGAAGGCCGGGTCGTTGATGTGAAACGGCAGCGGGATCAGCCGGTGCGCGTCGCTCGCCTCGAACAGGCGCTCCAGCGTGTCGAACAGCACCGCGTTGGCCTCGGGCGCGTGGAAAGCCAGGCCGGGCGCGTCGATCATGGACAAGCCGCCCAGCGGCAGCAGCAGGCGCACCGGGCCCCGGGCGCGGTTGAGCTGTTCGGCGATGCGCCGCGCCGCCGCCTCCAGCTCCTGGGCGTTGCTGCGCATCAGCGTCACGTTGGCGTTGTGCACGTGGAAGGTGCGGCCCTGGTGCCGTTCGGGAATGGTGGACGGCGCGCCCCAGTTGATCATGTCCAGCGCGCCCACCGAGCCCACCCAGGGCAGGCCATGGCGCGCGGCGGCGTCGAGCCGGTTCGGCCCGGCGTCGCACACGCCGCCGGCCAGGTGCTGACCCACCTCGGTGGTGGTGATGTCGACCACGGCGCGCAGCATGCCGGCGGCGGCCAGGGCCTCCAGCGTGCGACCGCCCGCGCCGTTGGCGTGGAACACCTGGGTGTCGAAATCGGCCTCGAGCAGCCCGCGCACAGCCTGCACGCAGGGCGTGGTGACGCCGAACATGGTCAGGCCGATGGAAGGCTTGTCGGCCCCGTGGTCCGTCGGCGCGTGGTGCTGCAGCATGCCCACCAGCGCGTGCGCCGCGTTGGCCAGGATGGTGCGCGAGAGCCGGTTGAGGCCGGCGATGTCGGTCACCGGGTACATCAGGGTGAGGTCCACCACGCCCACGTAGGCCGAGACATCGCCGGCCGCCATGGTGGAGACCAGCAGCTTCGGCATGCCGATGGGCAGCAGGCGCATGGCCGGCGCGATCATGGAGCTGCCACCCGAACCACCCACGCCCAGCATGGCCTGGATCCCGCCTGCGCCCAGGCGCTCGCGCACCAGCGCGCTCAGCGCCTCGCTCATCGCGATCACCGCTTCGCCCCGGTCGGTGGGCTCGAACACGGCGGCCGCGCCCTTGGGGTGGTGCCGCGCCACGGCGGCGGCGTCGATGTCGGCCACGCCGCTCGCGCTGCGCGTGCCGATGTCCACCGTCAGCACGCGCACGCCGGCCGCGCGCAGCAGGCCGGCGAGGTAGTCCAGCTCGGCGGCCTTGGTGTCGAAGGTGCCCACCACCCACGCGGCGGCTGGCGCGGTGGTCATCGGGTCTTGCCGTGGTGCGCGTTGACGCACTCGAAGAAGGTGCGGAAGGTGCCTTTCACGCGCTCCACCGCCTCGGCCTCCTGGTCGGCCGGCACGTCCCACTCGGCCCACCACTCACCGAAGCAGCGGTTGCCTTCGGTGATGGGCAGCAGGTGCATCTCGGCCACGTAGTTCTTCCAGTCGGCGTCGATGTGCAGGATCCTGTAGCGGCAGCGGTGCGTGTCGTCGGACAGCGCGAGCAGCTGTTCGCGCAGGAAGCCGCCGCCGTCGCGCACGGTGAAGTGGCGCACGCAGCCGACCTGGTCGGCCGGTTTGCCGTCTTCGATGTAGGAGTTCTCGAAGTACGGGTGGTAGTTGCCGAGCGCGCCGAAGTCGCGCAGGTAGGCCCACGCCTCCTCCAGCGTCGCGTCCATCACCGCGCTCACGTAGACCCTGGCCATGTCCTGTCTCCTGTGGTGGTTCGAATTCAGAAAGTCACTTGCTTGTAGCGCTCCACGTGCGACTTGATCGCGATCTCCGTCGGCAGCCGTTCCATGCTGCTGGCGCCGTAGAAGCCATTGCAGTGTCGGCTGTGCTTGAGCACGTGGGCCACGTCTTCCGGGCTGGAGATCGGGCCGCCGTGCGCGATCACGATCACGTCCTTGCGCACCTTGCGCGCCGCCTCGCCCCACTCGTCGATGAGTTTCACCGATTCGTCGAGCGACTTGGCCGTGGTGGCGCCGATGGTGCCACCGGTGGTCACGCCCATGTGCGGCACGATGAAGTCGGCGCCGGCCTCGGTCATCGCCACGGCCTCCTCGGCGGAGAACACGTAGGGCGTGGTCAGCAGGTCGATGGCGTGTGCCTCGCCGATCATCTCGACCTCGGTCGCGTAGTTGATGCCGGTCTCCTCCAGGCTCTGGCGGAAATTGCCGTCGATGATGCCCACGGTCGGGAAGTTCTGCACGCCGGAAAACCCGAGTTCCTTGAGTTTCTTGAGGAACACCGGCATGACGATGAAAGGGTCGGTGCCGTTCACGCCCGCGATCACCGGCGTCTTCTTCGCCACCGGCAGCACCTCGCCGGCCATCTCGAGCACGATGTCGTTCGCGTTGCCGTAAGCCAGCAGGCCGGCCGAGGAGGCGCGTCCGGCCATGCGGTAGCGGCCCGAGTTGTAGATCACGATCAGGTCGATGCCGGCGGCCTCTTCGCACTTGGCGGAGATGCCGGTGCCGGCGCCCCCGCCGACGATGGGCTGGCGCTGGCGCACCATGTCCTGGAATTTCGCCATCAGGGCTTGGCGTTCGAAACGCGGCATGAAAATCTCCTTGAAACGGAAAACGGAAACGTGAAGGGGGCCGCGGGCTCAGGGCCCGGGGCGTGGGCGGGTTCTGAGCGCATCGATCGCACCGGCGATGCCGCTGCGGAACGAGAGCACGCACACCATGAAGATCAGGCCGGTGACCAGGGTCACCCAGCCGCCGAAGGCGTCGAGGTAGTACTGCAGGCCCACCACCAGCGTGGCGCCGATGGCCGGGCCGAACACGGTGTGCATGCCGCCGAGCAGGGCCATCAGCACCACGTCGCCCGAGAGGTGCCAGTGCACGTCGGACAGCGCGGCGAGCTGGAACACCAGGGCCTTCATGGAACCGGCCAGGCCCGAGAGCGCGGCCGAGAGCACGAACAGCGTGAGCTTGTAGCGCTCCACCGGGTAGCCGAGCGAACGCGCGCGCGGCTCGTGCTCGCGGATCGCCACCACCACGTGGCCGAACGGCGAGCGCACCACGCGGTGGATGAGCCAGAGGCCGGCCACGGTGAGCAGCAGCACCAGGTGGTACATGGCGGTGTCGTTGCGCAGGTCGATGAAGCCGAACAGCGTGCCGCGCGGGATCTGCTGCA
Organism: Hydrogenophaga sp. UC242_50; assembly: GCF_042697355.1. Taxonomy (NCBI): domain Bacteria; kingdom Pseudomonadati; phylum Pseudomonadota; class Betaproteobacteria; order Burkholderiales; family Comamonadaceae; genus Hydrogenophaga; species Hydrogenophaga sp. UC242_50. The sequence goes on along the minus strand of NZ_CP170553.1, from coordinate 1,745,218 downwards.
GACCGTCTTCCGCGCCAGTGAAGGGCAGCTGCAGGAAGATGAAATACACCATCTGCGCCAGCGCCAGCGTGACCATGGCCAGGTAGATGCCCTGGCGGTGGATGGCCAGCGCGCCGAACACCGCGCCCAGCAGCGCCGCGAACAGCGTGCCGCCCAGCAGGCCCAGCTCGGGCGGCAGACCCCAGATCTTCACCACCAGGCCGGTGATGTAGGCCGCGCTGCCGAAGAAGGCCGCGTGGCCGAAGGACATCATGCCGCCGAAGCCGAGCAGCAGGCTGTAGGCACAGGCGAACAGCGCCATGCACAGCAGCTTCATGACGAACACCGGGTAGACCACCTGCGGCACCCAGGGCACCGCGAGCAGCAGCAACAGCAGCAGGACCCCGACGAAGGCCTTCTGCCAGGGAGCGAGCGAGCGGTTCATGCTGCACCTTCCTTGCCGAACAGGCCGCGCGGGCGGAACAGCAGCACCAGGGCCATGACGACGAAGATCACGGTGGTCGATGCCTCCGAATAGAAGACCTTGGTGAGCCCCTCGATCACGCCGATGCCCAGCGCGGTGACGATGGAGCCGAACACCGAGCCCATGCCGCCGATGACGACGATGGCGAACACGATGATCACGAGGTTGGAGCCCATGCCCGAGTTCACGTGCAGGATGGGCGCGGCCAGCACGCCGGTGAAGGCGGCCAGCGCGATGCCGCCGGCGTAGGTGAAGGTGAGCAGGCGCGGCACGTTCACCCCGAAGGACTGCGTGAGCGCCGGTTTCTCGGTGGCGGCGCGCAGCCGCGCGCCCAGCGGGGTGCGCTGGATCAGCCACCAGGTGAGCAGGCAGGCCGCGAGCGCCGCGAAGATCACCCAGGCGCGGTAGATCGGCAGCACCATGAAGCCCAGGTTGAACACGCCCTGCAGGTTGGACGGCACCGGGTAGGGCTGGCCCGAGGTGCCGAAGGCCACGCGAAAACCGCCTTCGAGCACCAGCACCAGGCCGAAGGTGAGCAGCAGGCCGTAGATCGGGTCCAGACCGTAGAGGCGGCGCAGCAGGCCGCGCTCGAACACGCCGCCCAGGCCACCCACCACCAGCGGCACCAGCAGCAGCGCGGCCCAGTAGCCCAGGCCCGCGTAGCGCTGCAGCATCCAGGCGCCGAAGGCACCGGCCATGAAGAAGGCCCCGTGCGCGAAGTTGACGATGCGCAGCAGGCCGAAGATCACGGCCAGGCCCAGGCTGAGCACGGCGTAGAAGCAGCCGTTGACCAGCCCCAGCATGACCTGGCCCGCGAGCACTGGCAGCGGCAAACCGAACACCTCCGTCATACAGCCTTCCTCTCTATGATGCGCAGGCCATGTCGATGAAACATCCCGATATCTCCACAGAAACCCATGTGCTGGGCGACGCCACCGTGCAGACGGTGGTGCGCGCCGAACATTGCGATGCCCTGGCCGCGCGCCACATCGCCCACGTGGCGGTGGTGGACGCGGCCGCGCCTTACACGGTGGTGCGCACGCACCTGAGCGGGGCCTTCATGCAGGTCTGCCTGAGCGGCGAAGGCCAGACCCTGCTCGACGGCCGCTGGTACCCGCACAAGCCCGGCAGCGTGAGCTTCGCGCCCGCGCACGTGCTGCACGCCTTCCATTGCGTGCCGGGCCAGCGCTGGCGGCTGGCCTGGGTGCGCTTCATGCCCGACTCGGTGCGCTCGGTGGACGGTGCCATGGCCCCGACCATGAGCCCGTTCGACGGCCAGGTGCTGGAGCACGCCATCCTCGGCCTGCACGGCGAGATGCAGGGCGCGGCCGACCCCGGCACCTGCGTGGTGTGGGTGGACGTGATCGAGCGCTACGTGGCCCGCCTGCTCGAACCGCTGCAGCGCGAGCCGCGCCTGGTGCCGGTGTGGAACGCGGTGAAGGCCGACCTGGCGCGCGACTGGACCCTGGCCGACCTGGCCAGCCTGGCCAACACCAGCGAGGAGCACCTGCGCCGCCTGTGCCAGAAGAACCTGGGCCGCAGCCCCGGCCGCCAGCTCGCCACGCTGCGCATCGCGCACGCGGCCCACCTGCTGCGCCACCAGCGACGAGAAGGTCGAGGCGATCGCGCGCAGCGTGGGCTACGTGAACCCGTTCGCGTTCTCCAACACGTTCAAACGGTTGACGGGATTTCGCCCTTCCGATTACAGGATGCGCCATCTCTAGACTCCGATCCTGGCGGTAATGGCGTCGAAATCGCGCAGCAGCGTGGCCGCGTCGAAGGTGTCGGTGATGCGGCCCGATTCCATCAGGCAGTGCCGGTCGGCCAGCTCGGCCGCGAAATGCACGTTCTGCTCCACCAGCACGATGGTGTAGCCCTGCCCTTTCAGCTGGCGGATGAGCTCGCCGATGCGGTCCACGATCACCGGGGCCAGGCCCTCGGTGGGTTCGTCCAGCAGCAGCACGCGCGCGCCGGTGCGCAGGATGCGCGCGATCGCCAGCATCTGCTGCTCGCCGCCCGAGAGGTGCGTGCCGGCCGAGCCGGCGCGCTGCGCGAGGTTGGGGGAACAGCTCGTACAGCGCCTGCTCGCTCATGCCGCCCTCGGCCACCACGGGCGGCAGGCGCAGGTTCTCGCGCACCGTGAGCGAGGCGTAGATGCCCCGGTCGTCCGGGCAGAAGGCCAGCCCCAAGCGGCCGATGTGGTGCGGCGCCATCCCGATGAGTTCCCGGCCCTGGAAGCGGATCGAGCCCTGGCGCCGGCCCATCATGCCCATCACGGTCTTGAGCAGGGTGGACTTGCCGGCGCCGTTGCGGCCGAGCAGCGTGACCAGCTCGCCTTCGCGCACGTCCAGGCTCGCGCCGTGCAAGGCCTGGCTCGGCCCGTACCAGGCCCTCACGTCGCGCAGGGTCAGCAGCGGTTCAGCCATGCGGGGCCTCCGCCTTGTGGTGCTTGCGCTGGCCGCCATGGCGATGGCCCAGGTAGGCCTCGACCACGCGCGGGTCGCGCGAAACGCTGGCGTAGTCGCCCTCGGCCAGCACCTCGCTGCGCGCCAGCACGGTGATGCGGTCGCACAGGTCGGCCACCACCGAGAGGTTGTGTTCCACCATGAGCACGGTGCGCCCGCGCGCGGCCTGGCGGATCATCGCCGCCGCGTGGGCGATGTCCTCGGCGCCCATGCCGGCCATGGGCTCGTCGAGCAGCAGCACGCGCGGCTCCAGCGCCAGCGTGGTCGCCAGCTCCAGCGCGCGCTTGCGGCCGTAGGGCAGTTCACCGGCGCTGTGCTCGGCCCAGGCCGAGAGGCCGGCCTCGTCCAGCAGCTCGCGGGTGCGGCCGTCGTACTGGGCCAGCGCGCGGTCGCTGCGCCACCAGTCCAGCGAATGGCCGCGGCGGCGCTGCACCGCCAGGCGCACGTTCTCGAACACGCTGAGCTGGCCGAACACGGCCGAGATCTGGAACGAGCGCACCAGGCCCTGGCGCGCCACCGCGTCGGCCGGTGTGCGCGTGATGTCCTGGCCCTGGAAGCGGATGCGGCCGGCGCTCGCGTCGATGAAGCGGGTGAGCAGGTTGAAGCAGGTCGTCTTGCCCGCGCCGTTGGGGCCGATCAGGGCGTGGATGCTGCCTTCGCGCACCGACAGGTTCACGTTCGAGACGGCGTGAAACCCGTTGAAGCTGCGCGAGAGGCCCTGCGTTTCGAGGATAGAAGACATGGTGGAGAGAGGCAATCAAGGGGCCGCTGCGCACGGCCGCTCCGAAGCGGCCGGCCCGCCCCCCGGTGGGGGGTATGCGGCTACACGCAGTGAGCAAGCAACGGGGGGCTTCTTACTTCTTGACCAGGTAGCAGGTGCTCTGCGCCAGCGGCATGAAGGCCTGCTCGCCAGGGATCGTCTTCACCAGCTTCAGGTAGTCCCACGGGTACTTGGACTCGGCCGGCGCCTTCACCTGCCACAGGTACATGTCGTGCACCATGCGCCCGTCTTCGCGGATCTTGCCGCCCTTGGCGAACATGTCGTTGATCGGCAGCTCGCGCATCTTGACCGAGACGGCGTCCGGGTCGTCGGAACCGGCGGCCTGCACGGCCTTGAGGTAATGCAGGGTGGACGAGTAGTCGCCCGCGTGCGCCATGTTGGGCATCTGGCCGCCCACGCGCTGCTGGTAGCGCTTGGCGAAGGCGCGCGTCTCGTCGTTCATGTCCCAGTACCAGGCGTTGGTGAGCTGCAGGCCCTGCGCGGTCGGCAGGCCCAGGGCGTGCACGTCCTGGATCCACAGCAGCAGCGCGGCGAGCTTCTGGTTCTTGGTCAGGCCGAACTCGTTGGCCGCCTTGATCGCGTTGATGGTGTCGTTGCCGGTGGAGGCCAGGCCGATGATCTTGGCCTTGGAGGCCTGCGCCTGCAGCACGTAGGACGAGAAGTCCGTCGTGCCCAGCGGGTGGCGCGCGGCGCCCACCACGCGGCCCTTGGCGTTGCGCACCACGTCACCCACCTGCTGCTCCAGGCCGATGCCGAAGGCGAAGTCCACCGTCAGGAAGAACCAGGTGTCGCCGCCGCCTTCCACGATGGCCTTGCCCGTGCCGTTGGCCAGGGCGTACGCGTCGTAGGTGTAGTGCACCGCGTAGGGCGAGCACTGCGCGTTGGTCACGCCCACGTTGGAGGCGTTGTTCACGATGGCGTGGCGCTTCTTCTCCTTCGCCACGCCGGCCACGGCCAGCGCCACGCCGGAGTTGGCGAGGTCGTTGATCATGTCCACGTTGCCCGAGTCGTACCACTCGCGCGCCTTCGCGGCGCCCACGTCGGCCTTGTTCTGGTGATCGGCGAAAACCACCTCGATCGGCTTGCCGAACATCTTGCCGCCGAAGTCCTCCACGGCCATCTTCACGGCCTCGACCGCGCCCTTGCCCGAGATGTCGGCGTAGACGCCGGAGATGTCGGTCAACACGCCGATGCGCAGCACGTCGTTCGACAGTTTGCCCTGCTGGGCGGTTTGAGCCTGGGCCACGCCCACGCTGGCGGCGGCGACAACGGACGCGGCGGCCCACAGTTTCAGATCCATGCTGCTTGTCTCCTGTTTTGGTGATGGCCCCGAACAAGGGTGTTCGAGTCGGGCCAATGCTAGGAGACGGGGGCCCCCTCAACCATGGTCTGAAGGCACAGGAATCTACTCAAAACCCACATGACCACTTCCACGCATCATGTGCCATCCCTTCAACGAGGACCACCCCATGCAGATCAAATGGCTGGAAGACCTGATTGCCCTGGCCGAGACCCAGAGCTTCGTGCGGGCCGCGGCTCGGCGCCATGTCACCCACCCCGCGTTCGGCCGGCGGATCCGCAGCCTGGAACAATGGGCCGGCGCGGAGCTGGTGTCGCGGGATGGCGCGCCGTTGAGCTTCACCCCCGCCGGAGAAACCCTGCTCCAGCATGCGCGGCAAGCGGTGGAGGCACTGGCATCCGCCCGCAGCGAGATCCAGGACCACGCTTTCCCCGGGCAGAACGTTCTCACGCTGGCCACCGGCCGTACCCTGGCCCGGACGCTGGCCGCCGACTGGCTGTGGCGAATCAGGGCCCACACTGCCGGGGCGCTGGTCCACGTGCGCACCGGGTCGATGGGCGAGTCGCTGCAGCGCTTCGAGCGCGGCGATGCCGACTTCCTGCTGACCTACTACCACCCCGCCATCAGCGTGCGCCTGCAACCCTCCCGGTACCTGCAGCACACCATGGCACACGACCGGCTGGTGCCGGTGTCGCGCGCCAGCGCCGGCGGAAAGCCGCTCTACAACTTCTCGTCCAGCAAACCCGTGCCTTATCTGGCCTACGCCAACACGCTGGCGCTGGGACAGCTGGTCTCCGATCACCTCTCGAACCATGCCCAAGCCCCGCGTCTGACGCACACTCTGCAATGCGATTCGGCCGACGCCCTGCTGGAGTACGTGCTCAAGGGACTGGGCGTTGCATGGCTGCCCTGGTCGCTGGTGGTGGGGGCCCACAAGGCAGGAAAGGTCACCCCGCTGGCCGGCAAGGCGCTGGAGGTCGTTTTCGAGATCCGGATGGTCCGCACCAAACGGCGCCTCTCATCGCTGGCGGAAAGGCTCTGGGAGGTCTCCTGCGTGGGCTGATGTCAAAAAGGCACTGAAAGGTGCCGTTTCAGCACCTTGGCGAAAGGCCCCGACACCAAGAATCGCGGTTGTTCAAAGAGGAGACCCACATGAGAAACCTTCACCGCGTCCTTTCCACCGTCCTGCCGATGGTGCTGTCCGTGGGCCTGGCGCCTGCCGCGCTGGCCCAGACCGGCGCCTATCCAGAGCGTCCGATCACGGTCGTGGTGGCCTACCCACCCGGCGGGAGCACCGACCTCACCGGCCGGGCCGTGGCCGACCAGCTGGCGAAGAAGCTGGGCGTCGCCGTCATCGTGGAAAACGTGGGCGGCGCGGGCGGTGCCATTGGCGCGCACAAGGTTTCGCGGGCGGCACCGGACGGCTACACGCTTCTCCTGGGGGCCAACAACGAGATCGCGATCAACCGCCTCATTTCGTCTTCGGTCAAATACAGCTACAAGGATTTCACGCCCATCGGGCTGGTGGCGTCGCAGCCCATGGTGCTGGTGGCCTCCACGCAGAGCGGCGTCAAGACGGTGGACCAGTTCATCAAGACGGTCAAGTCCAGGCCTGGCAAGTACATCTACGGCAGCTCCGGGGTGGGCACCGCGCTGCACCTGTCGGCGGAAATGGCCAAGCAGCAGGCCGGCCTTTTCATGTCGCATATTCCTTACCGCGGTGTCGGCCCGCTGACGACAGACCTGTACGCTGGCACGGTCGATTTCGGTGTGTACGTGCTCTCCAGCGGGCTGCCGCACATCCGCGGTGGCAAGGTGGTGGCCCTGGGCATCACCGAGAAGAAGCGCTCGGCCGTCGCCCTGGACATCGCGCCGCTGGCCGATCACCCCTCGCTCAACCAGATGGACATCAGTGTCTGGTTTGCCCTGATGGCGCCACCCAATCTGCCCGAGGCGATCACGGTGCGCCTGCGCAACGCGCTCGCCGAATCCCTGCAGACACCGGAGTTCCGCAAGAAGCTGGAGGACAGCGGGTCGACCGTGGCGCCGCTCAACGTCGAGATGAACGGGTTTCTCGCCACGGAGTCGGCGAAGTACCAGAAGATCGTCGACTTCGCGAACATCAAGGAATGAGCCATCCCATGTTCTCCCTCAGCCCTCCCGATCTCGGCCGCTGGCGCGTCGGCAACACCGGCGTCGAAGGCGTGTGGCACTTCGACACCGGCGTGGCCGGCCGCCGCGTCATGCTGAGCGCGCTGGTGCATGGCAACGAGTTGTGTGGTGCCTGGGCGGTGAAGGAACTCCTGGAGGCGGGCCTGCGGCCCGAGGCCGGTTCGCTCACGCTGGCGTTCTGCAATCTGGCGGCCTTCGACCGCTTCGACCCGGCCGACAGCGATGCATCTCGGTTCATCGACGAAGACATGAACCGGCAATGGACGCCAGAGCGCCTGCGCGGTGCCGACACCCGCGAACGCCAACGCGCTGCCGCCCTGGAGCCCTTTGTCGAACGCGCGCAATGGCTGCTGGACCTGCACTCCATGCACGAGCCAGGACAACCGCTCTCGCTGGTGGGGTTGCACCGGCGCAACCTGGCGCTGGCGCGCCAGCTGGGCGGGCCAGCGCACGTGGTCGTGGACACGGGTCATCAGGACGGGGTGCGCATGCGGGACTATGGCCAGTTCGGCCTGCCGGACGAGGACGCGCCCGACACGCGCTCCCTGCTCATCGAATGTGGCTATCACGGCGACCCGACCAGCCTCGATGTCGCCCGCGATCAGTGCGCGCGCTTCCTGCTTCAGGCCGGCACGGTCACGCATGCGGGCGCGCTCCGATGGATGCCAGGGTGGAGGCAGCCCGACGCCCCCCGGCAGTGGGCGCTGCACGTGACCGGGGCGGTGGTGGCGAGAAGCCCCCGCTTCTTCTTCACCGAGCGCTTCCTGGGTTTGGAGACGATTGCCCACGCGGGCACCGTCATCGGGGACAACGACGGCGAGCCGGTGGTGACGCCGCACGACGACTGTGTGCTCGTGATGCCCTCGACGCGGCAGGCCCGCCGGGGTGTGACGGTGGTGCGGTTCGCGCGCCGCGAAGCGCTCGACTGACCTCCCGCACGGCGTTTCGTCAGGCCGCGCCGCGCACCCCGCTGCGCCACCAGCGCGCGGTAGTCCGAGGGCGTGTTGCCCACCGCGCGGCCGAAGAACTTGCTGAAGTAGGCCGCGTCGTCGTAGCCCAGTTGCTGCGCCACCTGCGCCACCGGCAGCGACGAATACGCCAGCAGGCGGCGCGCCTCCAGCATCAGCCGCTCGTGCAGGATCTGCAGCGCCGACTGGCGCGCCACGTGGCGGCAGGTGCGGCTGAGGTGGTCGGGCGTCACGCCCAGGGCCAACGCGTAGAAGCTCAGCGGCTCGTGCTCGCGGTAGTGCTGCTCGACCAGCGCGAGGTAGCGCTTGACCAGCGCGTCGCGCTCGCCCTGCCCGCGCTCGCGCTTGAAGTGCTCGCCGCGGCGGCGCAGGTATTGCACGGCGAGCAGCGTGGCGCTGGCCAGCAGCGCGTGCACGCGGCCCGGGTGCTGGGCGCGGAACTCGCGCGCCACCTGCGCGAAGAGGTTCGCGCATTCCGCCTCGTCCCCGTCCTGCAGGCGCGGCAACACGCAGGAGGTGCCCAGCCCGTCGTCCACCAGGTTCGAGCCGCCCAGCAGCTGGCGCAGCGTGGTGGTGGGCAGCGTGACCTGGTGGCCCACGGCGTCGGGCGTGTAGGTGAAGCCGTGCACCGAGCCTGGCGCGAGCAGCAGCATCACCGGGGCCTGGGCCTCGAAGTCCTGGCCGTCGATGGTGCCGCGCACGCTGCCGTGCGCGAGGAACTGGAACTGGTGCAAACCCTCGTGCCGGTGCGCCGGAATCGTCCAGTCCATTTCGGCGCCGCGCACCGCCACGGACTCGTAATGCAGGCAGTCGTCGGGCTGGTCGTGGCGGACTTCCCGGAAGGGAACGAGCAGCAAGGGGGAGGCGGTCATGGCAGGGGCGGGTGGCAGGCGATGCCGGAAAAGTACCTGAATCGGGCCGAAACGTCCATCGCTTCGGCGGCGCGGCTCGCGCATCATCCGCCTCCATGACACGCAACCCCCACCCCGACGCCGCGCTGCCGCCGGCGCCCGCGACCGCCGTCCCGCCCCTGCGCCTCACGGGGGCGCAGGCGCTGGTGAACGTGCTGCTGGCCGAGGGCGTGGACACGGTGTTCGGCATCGTGGGCGGCAAGCTCTCGCCGCTGTTCCACGCGCTCAGCCGCGAGCCGCGCATCCGCTTCATCGGCGTGCGCCACGAAGCCGCCGGGCCGATGATGGCCGCCGCCGTGCACGCGGGCACCGGCCGGCTCGCGGTGGCCGTGGGCGAGCTGGGCCCCGGCGGCCTCAACCTCGCCGCCGGCCTGGGCGTGGCCTTCAACAACAACCTGCCGCTGCTGGCCGTCACCACCAACCAGCACCGCGCCTCGTCGTATCCGCACAGCGGTGTGTTCATGGACCTGGACACGGTGGCCGTGACCCGGCCCCTGACCAAATGGAACGCGGTCGTGCACGACGCGCGCCGCATGCCGGAACTCGCGCGGCGCGCCTTCCGCGAGGCCCTGGGCGGGCGGCCCGGCCCGGTGCACCTGGACATTCCGCAGGACGTGCTGGGCGAGGTGCACGCCTTCGCGGCCGACGAGTTCGACGTGGCCCCCGGGCGCTACCGCGCCACGCTCGGGCCGCGCCCGGCCCAGGCCTCGGTGAAGGCCGCGGTGCGGCTGCTGCGCGGCGCGCAGCGCCCGCTCATCGTGGGCGGTGGCGGCGTGGTGGCCGCCGGGGCCGCCACCGCGCTGCGCGCGCTGGCCCAGCGCCTGAACGCGCCGGTGGTGCCCACGCAGATGGCGCTGGGCGTGGTGCCCTCGGACAGCCCGCACTTCATCGGCCACGGCGGCATCATCGCGGGCGATTCGGTGAAACACGCCTTCGAGCGCGCGGACGTGATCCTCAGCGTGGGCTGCCGCTGGTCGTCGTGGATGTGGGACGCGCGCGGCGCGCTCGCGCGGCGCCACCACCGCCTCATCAACATCAACATCGACCCGTCTTCGCTCGGCCAGGCCGCGCTGCACGAGGCGCGATGCAGGCCGACGCGGGCGAGGCGCTGCGCGACCTGCTCGCCGCCCTTGGCGACGGCGCCGCGCCGGCCGACGGCGCCTGGCTCGCCGAGCTGCGCGCGGTGCGTGCGGTGCACGAAGGCCAGCTCGCGCGCATGGTGGCCGACCCCGACCCCGTGATGCACCCCGCCGCGCTGGCCAAGGCCCTGGGCGATGCGCTGCCGGCCGACGCGCTCGCGGTCTACGACGGCGGCCACACCACCTTCTGGAGCAACGACCTCACGCCGGTGCACGAGGTGCGCACGCGCTTTCACGAACCCGGCATGTCCCACCTGGGCTACGGCCTGCCGGCCGCGATCGCGCTGCAGACGCAGTTCCCCGGCCGCCCGGTGCTCAACATCACCGGCGACGGCGCCTTCGGCTTCACGCTCAACGAACTCGACACCGCGCGCCGCCACCGCCTGCCGGTGATCACGGTGGTGCACAACAACGCGGCCTGGGGCGTGATCCGCATGGGCCAGAAGGCCGGGCTCGGCTTCGAGATCGCCACCGGCCTGGAAGACACCGACTACGCGGCGATCGCGCGCGGCTTCGGCTGCCACGGCGAGGTGGTCACGCGCGCGGCCGACGTGGCCCCCGCCTTGCAGCGCGCGATCGCCTCCGGCCTGCCCGCCGTGCTCGACTGCCGCACCCGCTTCGTGCCACACCCGGCGGTGGGCGCGTTCGTGGGCATGAACAAATACGGTTTCGCCTCGCTCACCCGGCTCGACCCGCCCTGACACCGGGCGCCCCGTTTTCCACAACAACAGGAGACAAGACATGCAACGCAGAACCCTGCTGCGCGCCAGCGCCGCCTTCGGTGGCCTGCGCCACCACCGGCCTGCCCGCGTTCGCCCAGGCCCCGGCCGCCAACGCCACGCTGTGGTCGGGCTTTCCGGTCGGCGGCGGCCTGGGCGACCAGGTCGCGCGCCCGCTGATCGACCAGCTGCGCGGCAAGTACCCGCAACCCATCATCTACGACAGCAAACCCGGCGCGGGCGGCCGCATCGCGGCCGAGTTCGTCAAGCGCTCGGCGCCCGACGGCAACACCCTGTTCGGCTGCCCGAGCTCGGTCATGACGCTGCACCCGCACGTGTTCAAGAAGCTGCCCTACGACACGCTGGCCGACTTCACGCCCATCGCCGGGCTGTGCACCTACACCGCCGTCTTCACCGCCGGCCCGGGCCTGCCGGCCGAGATCCGCAGCGTGGCCGACTACCTGAAGTGGGCCAAGGCCAACCCGGCCCAGGCCAACTACGGCGTGCCGGCCACCGGCTCCTCGCTGCACCTGGCCGGCGCCATGCTGGGCAAGCAGTCGGGCGTGGACATGCAGGCCGTGCCCTACAAGGGCGGCGCGCCGCTGCTCACCGACCTGCGCGGCGGCCAGATCCCGGTCAGCTTCAACGTGGTCAGCGAGGTGCTGCCGCACATCCGCGCGGGCAGCCTGCGCGCGCTCGCGGTCTCGGCGCCCACGCGCTGGAAGGCCCTGCCCGACACGCCCACGCTGACCGAGCTCGGCTACAAGGACGTGGCCTTCGTCGACTGGCTCGGCTGGTACGGCCCGGCGGGCATGGAGCGGGCCAAGGTGGCCGCGCTCAACACCGCCGTGAACGACGCGCTGGCCTCGGCCGCGATGAAGGACGTGATCGACAAGAACGGCCTGGAGGTCATGCGCGTCACGCCCGAGGGCCTGGCCAAGGCCATCCGCGAGAACCACGCGTTCTGGGCCCACGTGGTCAAGGTCACCGGCTTCAAGCCCGAAGACTGAGCGTGGCAAGATCGCGCGCCCCTTTTTTCCCTTTCCGAACCGCCACCCCACCATGAGCCTCACCCTCGATCAAGCCCGGCAGATCCTCGACGCCGCCCTCGCCACCTCCAAGGAGAAGGCCTACGCGCCGATCGCCATCGCCGTGCTCGACGCCGCCGGCCACCTCAAGGCCTTCGTCAGCGAAGACGGCGCCAGCATGTTCCGCTTCGACATCGCCCAGGCCAAAGCCTGGGGCGCGGTCGGCATGGGCGTGTCCAGCCGCACGCTGAGCGAGCGCGCCAAGGGCAACCCCAACTTCTTCGTCTCGCTCGCGGCCACGGCCGAGGGCAAGTTCCTGCCGCAGACCGGCGCCGTGGTGATCAAGGATCCGCAGGGCCGGCTGCTCGGCGCGGTGGGCGCCAGCGGCGGCACCGGCGATGAAGACGAGCTGATCTGCCTGGCCGGCGTGGCCGCCGCCGGGCTGCAGGCCGGCTGATTCAGGCCTTCGGCAGGCCGCGCAACAAGACGTCGCAGAAGAACTCGGCCGGCGGCGAGAGCGGCAGGTCGGGCCGCCGCACCAGCACGATCGCCGGCGCCGGCAGCCGCTCGCGCACCGGGATCACCTCCAGCAGGTCGCGCGTCATCGCGAAGTCCATCCACTGCCGGGGCAGCATGGCCAGCAGGTCGGTCTGCACCAGCGCCACCTGCACCGACAGCGCCGAATGCGCGCTCAGCATCACGCGCGGCGCGGGCTGGCCGTGCGTGGCGAACAAGCGTGCCAGGTCTTCCTCGGCGTTGTAGTCGATGGTGGTGCTGGCCCAGTCGGCCCCGGCCAATGACTTCAGGCTGCGCACGCGCGCCAGCGGGTGGCCCTTGCGGCACACCACCACGCGGGTGTTGTCGCACAGGTGCTGCATCGCCAGGACCCGGCGCGGTCTTCTGCCAGGGCGCCGCGCCGAGGTAGAAGTCCAGGCTGCCGTCGCGCAATGCGCCCTCCACCGCGGGCATCAGGCTTTCCGTGAGGTTGAGTTTGACCTTGGGGTAGGTCTTGCGGAACACCGACAGGGCATCGGGCAGCATGCCCAGGTGCGGCATGATGGACAGCGCCACCGACACCGTGCCTTCGTAGCCCGGCCCGGGGTGCTGCACCTCCTCGCGCGCGCGGCGCGCTTCGCTGGAGATCACGCAGGCCCGTCGGTGAAAGCGCACGCCTTCGGCCGTCAGCACCATGCCCGTGGTCTGCCGCGCGAACAGGCTCACCCCCAGCTCCCGCTCCAGCGCGCGCACGCTGCGCGTGAGCGCGGGCTGGGGCATGTCCAGCCGCCGCGCGGCCGAGCGCAGGCTGCCGTGTTCGACGATGGCCATCAGGTGCTGCAGCTGATCGAGTTTCATGCGCAGGTGTGTCTCCAGGGGGATGCGATTTTCGTATCGCTTTCGCAATCACGCCATCTTATTGGAATCCTCGTGTTTGCCTAGAGTCCGCCTCAGCCCCACCGAGCGGGGACACCAAGACCAACGATCCGGAGACACGACATGACCTGCCTTTCCAAACGCCATGCCCTGCATGCGGCTTTCCTGCTGCTCATGCTGGGCAGCACCACCGCCATGGCCCAGGCCTGGCCCCACAAACCGGTGCGCATGATCGTGCCGGTGGGCGCCGGCTCCGCACCCGACGTGATCGCGCGCATCGTGGGCGACAAGCTCGCCGCCGCCTGGGGCCAGGGCGTGGTGGTGGACAACCGGCCCGGCGCCGGCGGCATTCCCGGCATGTCGGCGCTGGCCCGCTCGGCGCCCGATGGCTACGCCATCGGCTTCGTGCCGGCGGCCATGGGCACCATCACGCCGCTGGTGTTCAAGAACCCGCAGTTCAACCCCGACACCGACCTCACCCCGGCCGCGACGGTGGGCATCAGCCCGCTGATGCTGGTGGTGCCGGCCGCCAGCGACATCCGCTCGGTGAGCGACCTCGCGAAACACGCCAAGGCCCAGCCCGGCAAGGTGAACTTCGCCGCGCCGCAACTCAACTCGCTGCCGCACCTGGCCGGCGAGATGGTCAGCAAGGCCGGCGGCATGGGCATGTTCACCGTGCCCTACCGCACCCCGCCGGAGGCCGTGGCCGCCGTGCTCGCGGGCGACGCGCTGCTCACCGTGGACGGCGTGCCGGGCCTGCTGCCGCATGTGAAGTCCGGCCGCCTGCGCGCGGTGGGCGTCACCTCGGCCAAGCGCCTGCCGGGCATCGACGCCCCCGCCGTCGCGGAGACCTACGCCGGCTACGAGGCCATCGGCTGGTTCCAGATCATCGTGCCCGCCGGCACGCCGGCCGCCATCGTCGAGCGCATCAACGCCGACGTGAACCGCATCACCGCCTCGCCCGAGGTCACCGCGCGCCTGGGCGAGCTGGGCGTGTACCCGCGCCAGGACAGCGTGGTCGGCGCGCGCGAGTTCTTCGTGCAGCAGCAGGGCGCGATGAAACACCTGGTGACCGAACTCGGCGTGCAGCCGCAATAAGCCGCCTCAACCCCACCGCCCGAGGGCACCGGTCACGCCGGTGTCCGGGATGAACTCACCCTTTCAACTGGAGAAACCCACCATGACCCCACGCAAAAAAGCCCTCGTGACCGGCGGCGGCACCGGCATCGGCCGCAGCGCCGTGCTGGCCCTCGCCCAGGCCGGTTACGACGTCGCCATCAACTACGCCTCCAGCGCCAAGGCCGCGCAGGCCGTGGCCGCCGAAGCCCAGGCCCTGGGCGCGAAGACCCTGCTGCTGCAATGCGACGTGAGCGACGACGCGGCCGTGCGCCAGATGCTGGCCCAGGTGGGCGAGGCCTTCGGCCACCTGGATGCGCTGGTCAACAACGCCGGCACCACCGCGACCTGGAAGGTGAAAGACCTGGAGAGCCTGAAGATCGACGAATGGGACCGCACCTTCGCGGTCAACGTGCGCGGCAACTTCCAGGTGAGCCGCGCGGCCGTGCCTCTGCTGCGCCAAGGCAAGGCGCAAGGCGGCGAGCCCTGCATCGTCAACACCGCGAGCATCGTGGGCCTGCGCCCCGGCCCGCAGCCCTTGCCCTACGCCGCGAGCAAGGCCGCCGTGGTGAGCCTGACCAAGATGCTGGCCTGGAACCTCGGCCCGGACATCCGCGTGAACGCCGTGGCCCCGGGCTGGATGGAAGGCGACTGGATGGAGCGCATGTTGGGCGACAAGTACGACGCCCTCATGGGCGCGCGCGCCAAGGCCACGCCGCTCAAGCGCTGTGTGACCGCCGACGACGTGGCCGAGGTGATGCTCAACCTGATCCAGGGCATGCGCTTCGTGACCGGCGAGGTCGTCGTCATCGACGGCGGCTTCACCAGCTCGACCTGATCGAACCACCCAGGAGACCCACCATGCTTGAAGGATTCGTTCCCTTTCCCCCCGAGTACGCGGCGCGCTACCGCGCCAAGGGCTACTGGCGCGACCAGTCGCTGGCGCAGGAGTTCGACGCCGTGTTCCGCCGCTACGCGGACCGCGTGGCGCTGATCGATGGCGACGTGAGCTTCACCTACGCCGAGCTCGACCGCGCCACCACCAACCTGGCGCTGAACCTGCTCGAACTCGGTCTGAAACCGTTGGACCGCGTCGTGCCCACGTTGCCCAACGTGCACGAGTTCGTGCTGCTGTACTTCGCGCTGCAGAAGATCGGCTGCATCCCGATCGCGGCGCTGGTCACGCACCGCTACGCCGAGATCAGCCAGTTCGTGCAGCTCTCGGGCGCGACCACCTGCGTCTACCCGGACACGGCGGGCGACTTCGCCTTCGCCCCGGTGATCGCCCGCGTGCAGGCGGAAAACCCGTCGCTGAAATTCCGCCTCGTGCTCGGCGAGGCCGGCCCGGGCGAGGTCTCGCTGCGCGAGCTGATCAACAAGCCCGCCACGCTGCCGGCCTCGCGCCTGGCCGAGATCCGCATCGACCCGACCGACCCCTGCATCTTCCAGCTCTCGGGTGGCACCACCGGCATCCCCAAGCTGATCCCGCGCACCAACAACGACTACGCCTACAACTCCAAGGTGGCCGCCGAGGTCACGGAGATCGACGCCGAGTCGGTGCTGCTGCTGGTGCTGCCGATCGCGCACAACCTGCCGCTGGCCTGCCCAGGCATCCAGGGCTTCCTGTTCCGGGGCGCCAAGGTGGTGCTGCACGCCAACACCCGGCCGAGCGAGATGTTCGCGCTGATCGAGAAGCACAAGGTGACGCACCTGAAGGTGGTGCCCGCGCTGCTGATCCGCCTGATCAACGACGACGCGGCCGAGGCCTTCGACCTCTCCAGCCTCAAGCTGATCCAGAGCGGCGGGCAGCGCATGCAGCCCGAGGTGCGCGCGAAGACGCGCGCGCTGATCCCCGGTGTGTTCGTGCAGGAGAACTTCGGCATGTCCGAAGGCACGCTGATGTTCGTGCGCGCCGGCGACCCGGAAGAGGTCAAGCTCGAGACCTGCGGCCGCCCGGTGTGCGACGACGACGAGGTGCTGCTGCTCGACGAAGAAGGCCGCGTGGTGCCCGACGGCGAGGTGGGCGAATTCACCGTGCGCGGCCCCTACACGCTGCGCGGCTACTTCGGCGTGCCCGAGTACAACGCGCGCCAGTTCACGCCCGACGGCTTCTACCGCTCGGGCGACCTGATGCGCAAGCACCCCTCGGGCAACTACATCGTGGAGGGGCGCAAGAAGGACCTGATCAACCGGGGCGGCGAAAAGATCAGCGCCGAAGAGGTGGAGAACCTGATCCTGATGCACCCCGCCGTGCAGAACGTGGCCTGCGTGCCCATGCCCGACGCGGCCCTGGGCGAAAAGATGTGCGCCTTCGTGATCCTCAAACAGGGTCAGTCGCTGCACCTGAAGGAACTCGTGGGCTTCCTGCTCACCAAGGAAATCGCCAAGTTCAAGCTGCCCGAGCGCCTGGAGGTGCTGCCGGATTTCCCGGTCTCCACCTTCGGCAAGGTCTCCAAGAAGGCCCTGGGCGAACTGATCGCGCACAAGCACGCGGAAGAAGAGGCCGCGCGCCGCGTGCCCCACTGAACACCGAAAGAAAAGAGCCACCATGCGAATCATCGACCTGCACTGCTACCCCGGCACCCCGACCTGGATCGAGTCCCAGGGACCCTACCCCGCCGAACTGGCCCGCTACTGGAAACGGGACTGGGTCGGCAAGACCGAAGACGAGGTGATCGCCGAGTTCACCGGTGCCGGCGTCGAGGCCTGCCTCGTCGCGCTGGACCTGGAGACCACGGTCGCCGCGCCGCCCTGCACCAACGAATACGTGCACGGCATGTGGAAGCGCCACCCGAAGCGGGTCATCCAATGCTGGGGCGCGGTGGAGCCGGCCAAGGGAGAGATCGCGATGATCCAGGCCCGCAAGGCGATCCGCGAGCTGGGCTTCATCGGCTTTCACTTCCATCCCATCATGCAGCACTTCGCCGTGAGCGACCGGCGCTACTACCCGCTGTTCGAGGAGATCAACGCCATGGGCGCGGCGGTGATGATCGACGTGGGCACCACCGGCATGGGCGCCGGCATGCCGGGTGGCAACGGCGCGCTGGTGCGCCACGCCCACCCCAAGCACATCGACCAGCTGGCCGCCGACTTCCCGAACCTGAAGATCATCATGGCCCACCCCGGCTGGCCCTGGGTGGAGGAGACCACCGCCGTGGCGCTGCACAAGGGCAACGTGTACTGGGAGATGTCGGGCTGGGCGCCCAAGCACTTCCCGGGCAACCTGAAGGTGGACATCCGCGGCCGGCTGCAGGACAAGATCATGTTCGGCAGCGACTACCCCAGCCTGCCCTACGAGCGCATCCTGCGCGAGTGGGACGAGCTGGGCTACAAGCCCGAGGTGATGGAAAAGATCATGCACGGCAATGCCGAAAGGGTGCTGGGCCTGTGAACATGGATGCCTATCTTTGCGACGGCGTGCGAACGCCGATCGGCCGCTACGGCGGCGCGCTCTCGGGCATCCGCACCGACGATCTCGGAGCCCTGCCCCTGCAGGCCCTGCTGGCGCGCCACCCTTCGCTGGACCCGGCGCTGATCGACGAGCTGATCTACGGTTGCGTCAACCAGGCCGGCGAAGACAACCGCAACGTGGCGCGCATGAGCGCGCTGCTCGCGGGCCTGCCGGTGGAGGTGCCGGCGGTCACGGTCAACCGGCTGTGCGGCTCGGGCCTCGAAGCCGTGGCGCAGGCGGCGCGCGCGCTGCACGCGGGCCAGGCGCGGATCGCCGTCGCCGGCGGCGTGGAAAGCATGAGCCGCGCGCCGCTGGTGATGCCCAAGCCCACGGCCGCGTTCTCGCGCCACGCCGAGGTGCACGACTCCACCATCGGCTGGCGCTTCGTGAACCCGCGCATGGAGGCGCTGCACGGCGTGGACAGCATGGGCGAGACGGCCGAGAACGTGGCCCGGGAACACCGCATCTCGCGCGCCGACCAGGACGCCTTCGCGCTGCGCAGCCAGCAGCGCGCCGCGGCGGCCCAACAATCGGGTGTGCTCGCACAGGAGATCGTGCCGGTGTCGGTGCCCGGCCGCAAAGGTGCGGCCACGCGGGTGAGCGTGGACGAGCACCCGCGCGCCGACACCACGGCCGACAGCCTGGCCGCGCTCAAGCCCGCGTTCCGCCAGGGCGGCACCGTCACCGCCGGCAACGCCTCGGGCGTGAACGACGGCGCGGCCGCGCTGCTGATGGCCAGCGAGGCGGCGGCGCAGCGCCACGGCCTGCGGCCGCTCGCGCGCATCGTCGGTTGCGCGAGCGCCGGCATCGCGCCGCGCGTGATGGGCTTCGGCCCCGTGCCCGCGGTGCACAAGCTGCTGGCGCAGACCGGCCTGCGGATGCGCGATTTCGACGTGATCGAACTCAACGAGGCCTTCGCGGCCCAGGGCCTGGCCGTCACGCGCGCGCTCGGCCTGCCCGACGACGCACCGCACGTGAACCCGAACGGCGGCGCCATCGCCTTCGGCCACCCCCTGGGCATGAGCGGCGCGCGCCTGGTGCTCACCGCGGCGCGGCAGCTGCAGCGCAGCGGCGGGCGCTATGGCCTGGTGACCATGTGCGTGGGCGTGGGCCAGGGCGTCGCCATGGCGATCGAACGCATGGGAGACACCGCATGAACGAACCCGCCATCCTCATCGAACGGCGCGGCCCCATCGCCCTGCTCACCCTCAACCGGCCGGACACCCGCAACGCCCTGAGCGGCGAAGCCATGTTCGCGGCGTTCGAGCAGACCTTCGCAGCCTTGAACGCCGACCTGGGCGTGCGCGTGGCGATCCTCACCGGTGCGGGCACGGCCTTCTGCTCGGGCGGCAACGTGGCCGAGATGCGCGACCGCACCGGCATGTTCGCCGGCTCGCCCGAGCAGATCGCCCAGGGCTACCGCGAAGGCATCCAGCGCATCCCGCGCGCCTTCGAGGCGCTGCAGGTGCCCATCATCGCGGCGGTCAACGGCCCGGCCATCGGCGCCGGCAACGACCTGGCCTGCATGTGCGACCTGCGCATCGCATCGACCAGCGCGCGCTTCGCCGAGAGTTTCGTCAAGGTCGGCATCGTGCCGGGCGACGGCGGCTGCTGGCTGCTGCCGCGCGTGATCGGTCACGCGCGCGCGGCCGAGATGGCCCTCACGGGTGACACCATCGACGCCGAAGAGGCCTTGCGCTTCGGCCTGGTCTCGCGCGTGGTCGCGCCCGAGGCGCTGCTCGACGAGGCGTTCCGCCTGGCCGGGCGCATCGCGGCCAACCCGCCGCAGGTGCTGCGCTGGACGCGCCAGCTGCTGCAGCAGGCCCGCACCGGCACGCTGGACGAAGCGCTGATCGCCGCCGGCCGCCTGCAAGGCCTGGCCCACCACACGGCCGACCACGCCGAGGCGGTGGCCGCGTTTTTCGAGAAGCGCGCGCCCACGTTCACAGGTGGTGCGGCATGAGCGAGCCCATCCTGCTGGAAGAACGGCCCTTCGAGGGCGTGGCCCTGCTGCGCCTGAACCGCCCCGAGGTGTTCAACGCGCTCAACCTGGCCTTGCGCCACGCGCTGGCCGAGGCCTTTCGCCGGCTGGACGCCGACCCCTCGGTGCGCGTGCTGGTGCTGGCCGGCGGCCCGCGCGCCTTCTGCGCGGGCGCCGACCTCAACGAATACGTGGACGCCACGCCCATGGACCTGCTGGCGCGCCGGCACGACCTGCTCTGGGGCCCCATCGCCGCCTGCCGCAAACCGGTGATCGCGGCGGTGCGCGGCCACGCGCTGGGCGGCGGCTGCGAACTGGCCCTGCACGCCGACCTGATCCTGGCCGGGCGCAGCGCGCGCTTCGGTCAGCCCGAGGTGAAGGTGGGCATCATGCCCGGCGGCGGCGCCACCCAGCGGCTGACGCGCGCGCTGGGCAAGTTCGGCGCGATGAAGCTGCTGCTGCTCGGCGAGCCGATCACCGCGGAGGCCGCCCTGCACGGCGGCCTGGTGGCCGAGGTGCTCGACGACGACGCCGTGGACGCCACCGCCCTGGCGCTGGCGCAGCAGCTGGGCGAGCTGCCGGCGGTGGCGCTGCGCCTGATCAAGGAGTCGGTGCTGATGGCGATGGAGACGCCGCTGTCGGCCGGCCTGGAGTACGAGCGCAACGCCTTCCAGACCGCCTTCGCCAGCCCCGACAAGCACGAGGGCATGCGCGCCCGGCTGGACAAGCGGCCCGCGCGGTTTTCCCGCTAGGGCCGCAGCCCCTCGTTCGCCTCGCGCCGGTTCACCTCGTGGAACAGGCCGCGCAGCCAGCGATTCGCCGGGTCGTGCTGCATGCGGCGGTGCCAGAACTGCTGCACGTCGATCACCGGCACCGCGAAGGGCAAGGCGATGCGGCGGATCGCGATGTGGCGCTCCATCACGGTCGCGATGTCCTCCGGCACCGTTGCGCACCAGGTCGGTGCCGGGCAGCAGCGAGAGCAGGCTCATGAAGTGCGACAGCTCCAGCGTCACGTGGCGCTGCCAGCCCTTGTCGTCGAGGTAACGGTCCAGCAGGTGCTCGCGCCCGTCGGGCCGCACCACCACGTGCCGCGCCGCCAGGTACTGCCGCTGCGTCATGCGCTCCACCGCCGGCCCGGCGTGCGCGCAGGTCACACACGCGTAGGAGGTCTTGAACAGCGCCTGCTGGAAGAAGCCGGCCTTGTGCAGATCGGGGAAAAAGCCCACGGCCAGGTCGCCCTCGCCCGACTCCAGCGCCTCGGCGGCGGCGAAGCGCGTGCGCGCCGTGGCCCGCAGGCGCACCTGCGGCGCCTCCTGCCGCAGGCGGCGCAGCACGCCGGGCAGGAAGGCCACTTCGCCGATGTCGGGCGTGAGGATGGTGAAGGTGCGCTCGGCCCGCGCGGGGTCGAAGCTGGCCTTCTGCAGGATCTCGGCGTTGATCGCCTCCACCACCCGGTGCACCGCGGGCGCGAGCTCCATGGCGCGCGGCGTGGGCTTCATCTGCGCGCCGGCGCGCACGAACAGCGCGTCGTCGAACACGGTGCGCAGCCGCGCCAGCGCCGCGCTGGTGGCCGGCTGGCTCAGGCCCAGGGCTTCGCCCGCGCGGCCCACGCTGCAATGCCGGGCCATGGCGTCGAACACCACGAGCAGGTTCAGGTCCACGGTTCGAATATCCATGGCATGGATTCTATGAATCCATGGAGGCATCTGGTCATCCATGGCGTTGATCCCTAGCATCCGCTGCGGATTCATCCCAACACCATCGGCACCGCACGCACGGCGCCCAGGAGACAAGACCATGAAACGCAGAGACTTCGCGGGAGCCGCACTCCTCTTGCCGCTGGCCGGCGCCTTGCACGCCCAGGCCCCGGCCTGGCCGCAGCGGCCGGTGAGATTCATCCTGTCGCAGCCGGCCGGCGCCGGCCCCGACATCCTGGCGCGCTACATCGGCGAGCAGCTCGCCCGCCTGTGGAACCAGGGCGTGGTGGTGGAGAACCGCCCGGGCGGCCAGAACGTGATCGGCGCGCAGGCCGCCGCGCGCTCGGCCGCCGACGGCTACACCTTCTACTACGCCACCACGGCCGCGATGGTGACCAACGCCTTCACCTTCAAGGCCCTGCCCTACGACCCGGTGAAGGACTTCGCGCCGGTGCGCCTGGTGGGCCGCAGCCCCTTCGTGATCGCCACCAGCAGCGCAGCGCCGTTCAAGGACCTGGCCCAGGCCCTGGCCGCCGCCAAGGCGCAGCCGGGCGCCGTCACCATCGGCACCGAAGGGCCCAAGACCTTCTCCGGCATGCTGGCCGACAGCGTGGCCGTCAAGGGCGGTGTGAAGCTCAACCACGTGTCGTACACCAAGGGACCGGAAGCGATCCAGGACCTGATCGGCGGCCGCATCCAGCTGGTGTGCCTGCCCGACGCGGCGCTCACCGCCTTCATCAAGAGTCGCCAATTGCGCGCGCTGGCGATCAGCACCGCGCAGCGCCAGCCCGACATGCCCGATGTGCCGGCGCTCGCCGAAACCTTCCCCGGTTTCGAGTACACCGGCTGGAACGGCCTCTTCGCGCCCGCCGGCACGCCGGCCGACGTGGTGGCCCGCGTGAACCGCGACCTGGAGACCGTGCTGCGCCAGCCCGAGGTGGCGCAGCGCCTGCAGACGCTGGGCTCGCTGGCCGAACCGAAGATGTCGGTGCCCGAGTTCGAGGCCTTCATGCGCGGCGAGCACGAGCGCTGGCGCGAGGTGATCAAGTCCCTCGGCATCACGGCGGAGTGAACGGAATGAGCGGCGTGGCGGCACGGGCTTCCTGCACCTGCGGCGGCATCGACGTGCATGCGCACGTCGTGCCCGAGAACTTCCCGGCCTACATCGGCCGCAGCATGCCGGCCGACTGGCCGTCGATGGCGCCGGCGCAGCCCTGCCACCGCCACGTGATGATCGCGGGCAAGAACTACCGCACCGTCGCCGACAAGTGCTGGGACGTGCCCAAGCGCCTGCAGGACCTGCCCGGCATGGGCCTGGCCCTGCAGGTGATGTCGCCCATGCCCGAGCTGCTGTCGTACTGGATGCCGGCGGCCGATGCGCAGCAGCTGCTGCGTTTCCTCAACGACCAGATCGCCGCCATGGTGGACGCCGGCGGCGGCCAGCTGGCCGGCCTGGGCGCGGTGCCGCTGCAGGACGTGGACCTCGCCATCCGCGAGCTGGAATACGCGGTGAAGACGCTGGGCTTCGCGGGCGTGGAGGTGGGCAGCAACATCAACGGCGTGCCGATCGGTGCACCGGTGTTCGACCCCTTCTTCGAGGCCTGCGAGGCACTGGGCGCGGCGGTGTTCGTGCACGCCATCCGCCCCGCCGGCATGGAGCGCCTGGTGGGCCCCGCGCCCCTGCAGCAGGTGATCGCCTACCCCGGCGACGTGGGCCTGGCCGCCGCCTCGGTGATCACCGGCAACCTGCTGGTGCGCCGGCCGAAGCTGCGCATTGCGTTCAGCCACGGCGGCGGCACGCTGGCTTCGCTGCTGCCGCGCCTGCAGCAGGGCTGGGGCGTGTTCCCGGCGCTGCGCGACAGCGTGCTCGAAGCCCCGGCCAAGCAGGCGCGCCGCCTGTTCTACGACACCCTGGTGTTCGACACGCCCACGCTGCGCCACCTGGTGGCGAGCTTCGGCGACACGCAGCTGATGGTGGGCACCGACCACCCCTTCAACTTCCACGACCACACGCCGGTGCAGCGCATCGAGGCCGCTGGCTTCGATGCCGACACCACCGCGCGCCTGGTGCACCAGAACGCCGAGCGTTTCCTCGGCCTGCCGCACAAGAAAGTGAGCACCCCATGAGTTCCCCCTGGATCGAGGCCGTGCGCAGCGTGGCCCTGAACGTGCCCGACCTGGCGCAGGCCGAAACCTTCTACACCGAGGTCTGGCGCCTGAGCGTGGCGCACCGCGGCGAGCAGGCGATCTGCCTGCGCGGCACCGGCAGCGACCACCACCTGCTCGCGCTGCACGCGGGCGGCCCGGTGCCGCAGATCCGCCAGGTCACGCTGCGCGCGCGCAGCCTCGACGCGCTGCACGCCGTGGCCGAGGCCGTGCCGCGCGCGGGCGGCACCCTGCTCTCGCCCATCGGCCCGCTGCGCGACGACCCGGCCGGCGGCACCGGCCTCACGCTGCGCGACCCGCACGGCCGCGTGATCCAGGTGGTGCACGGCGATGCGCGCGGCGAAGACACCGGCCCGCAACGCGACCAGCCCGCGCGGCTCACGCACGTGGTGCTCAACAGCCACGCGGTGGACGACACGCAGCGCTTCCTCACCGAGGCCCTGGGCTTCACGCTGGCCGACCGCACCGTGCCATTGCCTTCATGAACTGCAACCACGACCACCACACGCTCGCGGTGGGCGTGGCCGACAACGACGCGCTCAACCACATCGCCTTTCTGATGCCCGACGCCGACTCGGTGATGCGCGGCGGCGGCCGCATGAAGGACGCCGGCCACCCCATCGAATCGGGCCCCGGCCGCCACGGCCCCGGCAACAACCTCTTCAACTACTTCATCGACCCCTTCGGCATCGTCATCGAGTACACGGCCGAGGTCGAGCAGGTGGACGACAGCTACGTGCCCCGGGGCCCGGCGGAATGGAAATGGCCGCCCGGCCGCGTCGACCAGTGGGGCATTTCGCCGCCGCCCGGCGCCACGCTCAAGGAAGCGCAGCGCCGCGTGCTGTTCGCCCCCATGCCCTGAACCCGTTTTTTTCTCCGCAACCTGACCGCACCATGAAATTCACCACCTACCTGCGCGATGGCGCGCCACGCCTGGCCGTCGTCGACGGCGCCGACTTCGTCGACCTGCACGACGCCCAGCCCCAGGTGCCCGCCGACCTGCGCGCCGCGCTGAAGGCCGGCGTGGACCTGCACGCCGCCGCGAACGCCGCACTGGCCGGCCCTTTCAAGCGCCAGGCGCTTGCCGGTGCCGCGCTCGCGCCGCTGGTGCCCGAACCCGGCAAGACCGTGTGCCTGGGCCTCAACTACTTCGACCATGCCAAGGAAGGCGGCCGCGAGAAACCCGACTACCCCTGGTTCTTCTACCGCGGCAGCTCCTCGCTGATCGCGCACGGCGACGCTGGCGTGGTGCCCCGCGTCTCCGGCAAGTTCGACTACGAGGCCGAGCTCGCCGTCGTCATCGGCCGCACCGTGCCGCGCCACACCACGCAAGCGGATGCGCTGCAATACGTGTTCGGCTACAGCTGCTTCAACGACATGAGCGTGCGCGACTACCAGAAGCGCACGCCGCAATGGACCATCGGCAAGAACTTCGACGGCACCGGCGGCTTCGGCCCGGTGCTGGTGACGGCCGACGAACTGCCGCCCGGTGCCGCCGGCCTGAAGATCCAGGGCCGCCTCAACGGCCAGGTGATGCAGGACGCCAACACCAGCGACATGATCTTCAGCGTGGCCGAGACCATCGCGCTGCTGGCCGAGGTGCTGACGCTGGAAGCCGGCGACGTGATCGTGATGGGCACGCCCGCCGGTGTCGGCCAGGCGCGCACGCCACCCGCCTGGATGAAGGCCGGCGACACCTTCGAAGTGGAGATCGAGCGCATCGGCACGCTGGTCAACCCCATCGTGAACGAACAGGCCTGACCATGCAGCAGCGCGTCTTCGATGTCGCCATCGTGGGCTGCGGGCCCTCGGGCGTGGTGGCCGCCGGCCTGCTGGGCCAGGCGGGCCTGAGCGTGTACGTGTGCGACCGGCTCACCGACGTGCACCAGATCCCGCGCGCCATCGCGCTGGACCACGAGATCATGCGGGTGTTCCAGCAGCTCGGCGTGGCCGATGCGGTGGCACCGTTCTGCGAACCTTTCACGCCCTCCGAGTACTTCGGCGTGGACGGCCAGCTGATCCGCCGCATGACCATGGTGGCGCCGCCCTTTCCGCAGGGCCACACGCCCTCGATGGTGTTCACCCAGCCCGAGGTCGAGAAGGTCCTGCGCGCGCGCGTGGCGCAGTTGCCCAACGTGGTGGTGGAACTCGGCGTGGAGATGACCGGCCTCACGCCGCACGACCAGGGCGTGGACCTCGCCATCGGCGGTGCGCAGGGCGAGCCCGCCCGCACCGTGCGCGCGCAATACACCATCGCCTGCGACGGTGGTTCCAGCGCGGTGCGCACCGCGCTGGCGATGCCGCTGGAAGACCTGGACTTCGACGAACCCTGGCTGGTGGTGGACGTGCTCATGAACGAGCGCGGCCTGGCAAGCTGCCCCAGGTCAGCGTGCAGTACTGCGAGCCCGAACGGCCTTGCACCCTGGTCATCGGCCCGAAGAACCACCGCCGCTGGGAAATCTCGCTCAACCCGGGCGAAGACCCGAAACACGCCGCCACGCCGGAGGAAACCTGGCGCCTGCTCTCGCGCTGGATCACGCCCGAGGACGGCACGCTGTGGCGCCAGTCGAGCTACCGCTTCCACGCCCTGGTGGCGCAGCAATGGCGCCGGGGCCGCGTGTTCCTCGCGGGCGACGCGGCGCACATGCAACCGCCCTTCCTGGGCCAGGGCATGTGCCAGGGCATCCGCGACGTGAGCAACCTCGCCTGGAAACTCGCGGCCGTGCTGCGAGGCGAGGTGTCCGGCGCGAGCGCCGAGGCCCTGCTCGACAGCTACGGCGACGAGCGCAAGGCCCACGTGCGCGAACTCACCAGCCGCATCAAACACGTGGGCGCGGTGATCTGCGAACGCGACCCGGTGAAGGCCCGGGAGCGCGATGCGGCCATGCTGGCTCAATGCGGCGGCGTGGTGAAGGACACGCCGCGCCAGGACATCCTGCCCGCACTGACCACCGGCTGGCTCGCACCGCAGGAGCACGCCGCGCGCGGCAGCCTGTTCCCCCAACCCTGGCTGCTCAGCGGCCCGCAGCGCCAGCGCATGGATGCCATCGCCGGCAACGGCTGGCGGCTGGTGCTGGCCCCCGGCCAGGCCGTGCCCGGCGGGGCGGGCGCCCTGCCGTGGTTGCGCTGCGTCGCGCTCGGCACGGTGGGTGCGCTGGAGACCGACGGCGTGGCCGAAGCGTGGCTGCAGCGCCACCAGAGCGTGGCGGCGCTGGTGCGGCCGGACAACTATGTGTATGGCGTGGCCGGCACGACCGACGAAGTGGCGGCGATGGTGTCGGCACTCGCCACGCGGCTGGGCGTGGCGGCCGAGGCCTGCGCGGCCTGAGGCCAAGCCGGGCGCAGCGCCTCCACCCAATCCTCGAACGGCGGCGCGCCCGACTCCGCGCGGCGCAGCACGGCCGCCGGGTGGTGCACCACCCAGACCGGCAGGCCATCGGCCCGCACCTGCCAGCGCCCCAGGTTCTGCGCCACGCCCACACTCCCGCCGAGCAGGCTGGACGCGGCGGTGGCGCCGAGCGCGATCACCGCCTGCGGCTGGACGAGGCGGATCTCCGCTTCCAGCCACTGCTCACACGCTTCGGCCGCGCGCTGGCCGGGCGTCTTGTGCAGGCGCCGTTTCCCGCGCGCCAGAAAGTGGAAGTGCTTGACGGCGTTGGTGAGGTAGATCGATTCCACCGGCCAGCCGAGCTCGGTGATGGCGCGCCGCAGCAGCGCGCCCGCGGGCCCGACGAAGGGGCGGCCCGCGAGGTCTTCCTGGTCGCCCGGTTGCTCGCCCACGATCATCAGGCGCGCGCCCACGCGGCCTTCGCCCCAGACGACCTGGGTCGCGCTGCAGGCCACCGGGCAGTCCGTGCAGTGGCGCGCGCGGCGACCCAGGTCGTCCAGCTGCTCCTGCGGTGTGCGCGGTGCGCGCGCCGCCGCGCGAGGCGCGCCGATGGGCAGGCGGCGCTGCGACTCGCTGGCCTGCGCCACCATGCGCGCGCTGCGCTGCGGCGCGGTCTGGATCAGTTCG
Organism: Hydrogenophaga sp. UC242_50; assembly: GCF_042697355.1. Lineage (NCBI taxonomy): Bacteria > Pseudomonadati > Pseudomonadota > Betaproteobacteria > Burkholderiales > Comamonadaceae > Hydrogenophaga > Hydrogenophaga sp. UC242_50. Next base: position 1,717,475 of record NZ_CP170553.1, on the reverse strand, counting down.
GTGATGGCCTGCGTCTCGGGCAGGTTGTGCCAGTAGCGGCGCGGCATCTCGCGCAGCATGGCGGCGGTCTTGAGCCGCGAAGGGTTGAAGATGCTGCGGTAGTAGTCGAGCCACAGGGCTTCGCCGGCGTCGGGCGGGGGCGCGAGCGAGCGGTCCACGCCGGGCGAGAACACAAGGCTTTCGCGGTTCCAGTGCACACACAGGCGCGGCGTGAGGATGGCCCAGCGCATGGCGGCGAACCGCTGCGCGAAAAAAGGTGCGGCCGCGCGCACGATGTGATGCACCGGCTCGAACCAGGCCACATAGCGCGTGTCGCCGCCATCGCCGTCCTCGATCGGGCGGAAGCGCACGAAGGCGTGCATCTTGTGGGTCTCGCGCCGCACCTCGCGCGCCATGCGCTCCAGCGCGAGGCGGCGCGGGTCCAGGGCGTCGCGCCAGCGGCGGGGGTCGGCCTTCACATCCAGCGCGAGCTCGTGCAACCGGCGGAAGCGCTCGGGGTGCGCGTGCTGCGCCACCGTGTCGGCCAGGTCCATGGCCTCGGCCGGCAGGTTTCGCAGGGCGCGCAGGGGCACGGCTTCGGGCGGCGGTGCGCTGGTGGGCGAAGCCGCGTCCTCGCCCAGCAGATCGCCCTGCCCTTCGGTGCCGTCGCGCCACACCACGTCGCGCGGCTCGGCACCGCAGGCGATCAGCGCCGACAGCGCGCGCAGCGAGGCGGGCACGTCGTTGGCGTCGTACTCGATCTGCCAGCGCATGGGCGTCTCAGGCAGCGGCGGGCGCTTCGGCCCAGCCGAACAGATCGGGTTGCTCGCCCACGGCGGGTGAGCGAGACCGTGGCCGAGCGAGGGGGGCCAGCGGCACCGCGCCGGGCCGGTGGTCCGGCAGGTGCACGAAGTCCAGCGCCTTGCGGCCCGCCGTGCCCAGGCGCTCCATGTCGGCGCGCCGCACCTGGCGCACGCGCCGCGCGTCGAGCAGGCGCTGCACCGAGTGCGCGCCCAGCCCGGGCACGCGCAGCAGGATCTCGCGCGGCGCGCGGTTCACATCCACCGGGAACCACTCCGGGTGCGCGAGGGCCCAGGCGAGCTTGGGGTCCATGTCCATGGACAGCATGCCGCCGGGCAGCACGAGTTCGCTCGCGTCGAAACCGTAGAAACGCATCAGCCAGTCGGCCTGGTACAGGCGGTGCTCGCGCACCAGCGGCGCGGCCTGCCCGGGCAGCCGGGCGCTGGCGTGCGGGATCGGGCTGAAGGCGGAGTAGTAGACGCGCTTGAGGCGGTAGCCCGCGTAGAGCCCGGCGCTGACCTGCAGGATGCTGCGGTCGTCCGACGCGTCGGCGCCGACGATCATCTGCGTGCTCTGGCCGGCGGGCGCGAAGCGCGGCGGTGGCGCGCTGGCGGCGGGCCGGCCGGGCAAGGAGCGGATCTGTTGCGCCTGCGTCTTCTGCTCGCGCGCTTCGTCCAGCTTCAGGCGGATGCCGGCCATCGACTGGCGGATCTGCTGGCTGCTCTTGCCCGGCGCGAGCGCGTCGAGCGAGTCCTGGCTGGGCAGCTCGATGTTGATGCTGAGGCGGTCGGCGTAGCGCCCGGCGCGCGCGAGCAGGGCCTCGTCGGCATCGGGGATGGTTTTGAGGTGGATGTAGCCGCGAAAGCCGTGCACCTCGCGCAGCTGGCGGGCCACCTCCGCGAGCTGCTCCATGGTGTAGTCGGGCGAGCGGATGATGCCGGAGCTCAGGAACAGGCCCTCGATGACGTTGCGGCGGTAGAAATCGAGCGTAAGGTTCACCACCTCTTCCACGCTGAAGCGGGCGCGCTCGACGTCGCTGGAGACGCGGTTGACGCAGTAGAGGCAGTCGTACACGCACCAGTTGGTGAGCAGGATCTTGAGCAGCGAGATGCAGCGCCCGTCGGGCGCGTAGCTGTGGCAGATGCCCATGCCCTCGTTCGACCCCAGGCCCTGCTGGTCGCTCGAATCCCGGCGCGTGCCGCCGCTGGAGGCGCAGGAGGCGTCGTACTTCGCGGCATCCGCGAGGATGCGGATCTTGCGGGCGACGGACATCATGCTGTAATTTTATACAGTATCTCGTCCGGGCGCTCGCCGGCTGTCACTTGGCGGCCGTCTTGCCCTACAGCGCGCCGATCACACCGAGGCCGGCAGGAGCAGTTTTCTGCTGACGAAGTTCTACGTGAAGGACTTCGCCGAGAACCTCATGATGCATTTGCTGGTGGAGGACGTGGACGCATGGTGGGCGCACGTCGAGGCGCAGCGGTTGGGCGAGCGCTACGGTGTGCGCGCCGAGCCGCCCGAAGACCGGCCCTGGGGCATCCGCGATTTCATCCTGAACGACCCGGCGGGCGTGTTGTGGCGCATCGGGCAGGACATCGAGGCGGCGTAGCCGATCAGCAAAGGCCTGCTCACACCTTCGAGAAGTCCGGCTTCCTGCGCTCCATGAACGCGCCAAACGCCTCGCGCGCGGCCGGCTCGCCCAGCATGCGGCCGAAGCTCGCGCCCTCTTCGGCCATCACGGCCATCACCTGTGGCGTCTGGTGCTTCTTCATCAGGCGCTTGGTCTCGATCAGCGCGCTGATGGGCTTGGCCGCGAGCTTGCGGGCCACGGCCTGCGCATAACCGGCCGCCTCCATCGGGGGCAGCACGCGGTTGACCAGGCCCACTTCCAGCGCGGCTTCGGCCATGAAGGGCTCGCCCAGCAGCAGCGCCTCGGCCGCACGGTGGTAGCCCAGCATCTGTGGCACCAGCAGGCTGGACGCGGCCTCGGGGCACAGGCCGAGGTTGACGAAGGGCAGGGAGAAGGCGGCGTTGTCGCCGGCGTAGACCAAGTCGCAATGGAACAGCATCGTGGTGCCCACGCCCACGGCCGGGCCGCACACCGCCGCCACCAGCGGCTTGGGAAACTGCGCGATGCCGCGCAGGAAGCGGAACACCGGCGAATCCGTGCCGGCCGGCGGGTTGTTGAGGAAGTCGGCGATGTCGTTGCCGGCCGAGAAGATGGTCTCGTTGCCCTGGAGCACGACGCAGCGCACGGCGGCGTCGTCCTGCGCGGCCTGCAGCGCGTCGGCCAGCTGGCCGTACATGGCGGCGGTGATGGAGTTCTTCTTGTCGGGGCGGTTGAACGTGAGGGTGCTGACGCCGGCTTCGGTGTGGACGAGGATGTCGCTCATGGGTGTCTCTCAGTGTGCGAAGAAAGGACCCGCAAATTACCACGAACGGGCGTGCTTTTTTCGAGGCGGGCCGCCCAGGGGCTGACCGGTGCGTGACAGGGTGTTTCCGGCCACGCCCGGGACACGGCCGCCGCCTACACTTGCCGCTTCCGGGCGCCATGGCGCCGCCGTTGTCCACAGGTGCCGTTCCATGCCAGCCCGACTCACCGCCCTTCTCGTCCATGGCCTCGCCGGCGCGCTCGCCCTGCTGCTGGCCGGCGCACCCGCGCTGGCGCAGCAGGCACCCGCGCCGAAGGCCGAGCGCCCGCGCGTGGGCCTGGTGCTCTCGGGCGGCGGGGCGCGCGGCTTCGCGCACGTGGGTGTGCTCAAGGCGCTGGAGGCGGCTCGCGTGCCGGTGGACCTGATCGTGGGCACGTCGATGGGCGCGATCGTGGGCGGGCTGTACGCCAGCGGCATGACGGCGGACGAGCTCGAGCGCGAGATCCTGGCGGTGAACTGGGGCGACCTGTTCGACCGCCGCGAGCCGCGCCAGCTGCTGTCGCAGCGCCGCAAGGAAGAGGACTTCGAGCTCTCGCCGGTGCTGATGCTGGGTTTTCGCGACGGCGCCTTCGTGCTGCCCACGGGCGCGGTGTCCACCCGCTCGCTGGAAATGCTGCTGCGGCGCTACACGCTGTCCACGCGCCACCTGGCCAGCTTCGACGGCCTGCCCACGCCGTTTCGCGCGGTGGCCGACCGACATGGAGACCGGCAAGGCCGTGGTGCTGGACCGCGGCGACCTCGCGGCCGCGCTGCGCGCGAGCATGTCGGTGCCGGGCGTGTTCTCGCCGCTGGCGGTGGACGGGCGCATCCTGGGCGACGGCGGGCTGGTGGACAACCTGCCGGTGGCCGTGGCGCGGCGCATGGGCGCGGACGTGGTGATCGCGGTCAACATCGGCACGCCGCTGGCCGGGCGCGAGACGCTGGGCAGCGTGGTGGGCATCACCACGCAGATGGTGAACATCCTGACCGAGCAGAACGTGCAGGCCAGCATCGCCACGCTGACGCCGAACGACCTGCTGCTGACGCCGCCGCTGGGCCAGCTCACCTCGTCTGATTTCGGCCGGGCGCCCGAGCTGGTGAAGATCGGCAACGACTACGCCAAGACGGTGGGCGACGCGCTGGCCCGGTTCTCCGCGGAGGCGCCGCGCTACGAGCGCTGGGTGGCCGCGCGCGAGGCGCAGGAGAAAGCCAACACGGGGCGCATCGGCACCGTGGCCTCGGTGACCTTCGAAGGCGTGAACGAGATCCGCGCCGAGCGCCTGGCCACCGCGCTGGACACCTCGGAAGGCCAGCGGCTGGACGTGCCCAAGCTGGAGAACGACCTGCAGCGGCTCGCGGCCATGGGCGACTTCGAGGCCGTGGACTACACCCTGACGCGGCGCGAGGACGGCGCCGAGGACCTCAAGGTGCACCTGCGCGAAAACACCTGGGGCCCGAACTACCTGCGCGTGGGGCTGGACCTGCGCACCGACTTCCAGGGCCAGGGCGCGTTCAACCTGCGCATCAGCCACAACCGGCATTGGCTCAACGACACCGGCGCCGAGTGGCGCAACCGGGTGCAGGTGGGCGAGACGCTGGGCCTCTATTCCGAGATCTACCAGCCGCTGACCCTGCGCAGCGACCGCTTCGCGGCGGCCTACGTGGACGCGAACCTGCGCAAGGTGGAGCTGTTCGGCACCGAGGGCGAGGCCCTGGCGCTGGTGCAGCGGCAGAGCCTGCGCGTGGGCGCCGACATCGGCTGGCCCATGGGCCTGCTCGGCAACGTGGGCGACATGCGCGTGGGCCTGGTCGCGGCGCAGCGCAAGGTGACGCCGGAGCTGCTGGCCGCCGCCATCCCGGCCGGCGCCACCACCTCGCTGAAGTGGCGCGAGGTCGGCGTGCGCGGCGCGGTGATCGCCGACCAGCTGGACTACGCGAACTTCCCCTCGCACGGCTACCGCGCGCAGGGCGAGGTGGTGTTCGGCCGGCGCAGCTTCGACGGCGCGCCCAGTGGCAGCTTCACCAGCTTCGAAGGCACGGCCACGGCCGTGAAGAGCTGGGGCCCGCACACCTTCAACTTTGGCGCACGCCTGGCGAAGACGAGCCAGATCCCGCTGGGCGCGATCGACGAGTATTCGCTCGGCGGTTTCCAGCAGCTCTCGGGCTACCGCGTGGGCCAGGTGGCGGGCAACTACCTGGTGTTCGGCCGCCTCACCTACTACCAGCGCCTGCCCTGGAGCGTGGGCGTGGCGCGCGCGCTGTTCGTGGGCGGCTCGCTGGAGGCCGGCAACGCCTGGACGGCGCGCCGGGACATCTCATTGGGCGACCTGCGCGCGGGCTCCAGCCTGTTCGTGGGCGCGGACACCGGCATCGGCCCGCTCTACCTGAGCATCGTGAGCGCGCCGCGCGGCTACACCGGGCTCTACCTGTTCCTCGGCAGACCCTGAGCGCGGGTCACTCCTTGTAGTAGACGATCTGGTGCGTGGTCGCCAGCAGCACACCGGCCTCGTTCCAGAGCTGCGCGGTCTGGTCGAAGAAGCCGTTGCGAAAGGCCTGGGCGCGCGCCTGCGCGAGCAGCCAGCCGCTGCCGGTGGCGGCGTGTTCGGCCGAACCGGCGTGGAAGTACACCGTCATGGACACCGTGCCCGTGGGCACGCGCGTGGCGCGGCGCAGCCAGATGCGCGGGTAGAACACGTCGGCCAGCGCGGACAGGCTGGTGAAGTCGAGCCCGCGCCGCGGTTCGTCGCGCACCCACATCTGGATCAGGCTGGTGTCGCCCTGGCCGTCCCAGCGCTCGGGGATGATGCCGGTGACGAAATGCATGGCGTAGCGCTGAGGCCAGGCCACCTGCGGCGCGATCGAGGCCCGCGCGATGCGGTCGGGCGCGGGCACGTCGGGCATGGGCTCGTCGTCCACGCCCCAGGTCTCACGCCGCACGGCGGTGACGGCGGTGGCCGTGAGCACGGTGGCGGGCGCGCCACTCGCATCGGGCTGGGTGATCTCCATCACCCAGTGCTGCGTGGAGCGGTTGGTGCGCACCGGCCGCGCGGTGACGGCGAATTCACCATCGGCCAGCGCGGCGGCGTAGTTCACCGTGAGCGAGATCGGCTCGCCCAAGCGCTCGGGGTGCTGCATCACCGACTGCATGGCCGTGGCGGCCGTGATGCCGCCGAACGGCCCCACCATGTTGGCGTAGGCGGGCGAGGTGGCGCCGCGGTATTGGTGGGCGCCGGTGGGGTGCAGCGCGACGGCCTGGTCGAGAGCGTGTGTGGTGGTCATGCGATGAGTGTGCAAGAAGGCGCGCGAGCGCGCCGTCCTGCCCGCGACACGGTGCTCAGACCCGCTCGAAAATACCTGCGGCCCCTTGGCCCATGCCCACGCACATCGTGACCATGCCGTACTTCTTGTTGTGCCGCTTGAGCGCGTGCACCACGGTGGCCGAGCGGATGGCGCCGGTGGCGCCCAGCGGGTGGCCCAGCGCGATGGCGCCGCCCATGGGGTTGACCTTGCTCGGGTCCAGGCCCAGGGTGTTGATGACGGCGAGCGACTGCGCGGCGAAGGCCTCGTTGAGCTCGATCCAGTCGATCTGGTCCTGCGTGAGGCCGGCGTACTTCAGCGCGGCGGGAATCGCCTCGATCGGGCCGATGCCCATCAGGTGCGGCGGCACGCCGCGCGAGGCGTAGCTCACGAAGCGCGCCAGCGGCGTGAGGCCGAAGCGCTTGATGGCCGCTTCGCTGGCCAGGATGAGCGCGCCCGCGCCGTCGCTGGTCTGCGAGCTGTTGCCGGCGGTGACCGAGCCGCGCGCGGCGAACACCGTGCGCAGCTTGGACAGGCCTTCGATGGAGGTGTCGGGCCGCGCGCCTTCGTCCAGGCTCACGGTGCGCGTGCTCGTGCTGACCTCGGCGCTTTCCAGATTGACGCTGCGTTCGGTCACTTCCACCGGCGTGATCTCGTCGCTGAACTCCCCGTTCTTCATGGCCAGCACAGCGCGCTGGTGCGACTGCAGGGCGAAGGCGTCCTGCGCCTCGCGCGAGACCTTCCACTTCTGCGCCACCTTCTCGGCCGTGAGGCCCATGCCGTAGGCGATGCCGTAGCTCTCCACGTCGTCGGTGTTGCGGAAGATGGTGGGCGAGAGGCTGGGCGAGTTGCCCATCATGGGCACCATGCTCATGCTCTCGGTGCCGGCGGCGATCATCACGTCGGCCTCGCCCACGCGGATGCGGTCGGCCGCCATCTGCACGGCCGACAGGCCCGAGGCGCAGAAGCGGTTGACGGTGATGCCGCCCACGCTGTTGGGCAGGCCGGCCAGGATGGCGCCGATGCGCGCCACGTTCAAGCCCTGCTGGGCCTCGGGAATGGCGCAGCCGCAGATCACGTCTTCGATGGCCTTGGGGTCCAGGCCCGGGGCCTGCGCCAGCGCCGAGCGCAGCGCCAGGGCGAGCATGTCGTCCGGGCGCAGGTGCTTGAAGGAACCCTTGTGCGAACGGCCGATGGGGGTGCGGGTGGCGGCGACGATGTAGGCGTCTTGAATCTGTTTGCTCATGTCGTGTCCTTAGTTGCGGACGGGCTTGCCCGTGTTGAGCATGCCGAGGATGCGTTCTTGTGTCTTGGGGTGCACGATCAGCGAGCAGAAGGCCTGGCGCTCCAGCGTCATCAGGTAGTCCTCGTTCACCAGCGTGCCGGGTTCGACGTCGCCGCCGGTCACCACGTTGGCGATCAGCGAGGCGATGTGGAAGTCGTGCTGGCTGATGAAGCCGCCGTCGCGCATGTTGACCAGGCTGCCCAGGATGGTGGCCTTGCCGTCGCGGCCGGCCACCGGGAACAAGCGCCTGTGCGGCGCGCGGTAGCCGCCGTTGAACAGGCCCTTGGCCTCGTTGATGGCGACGTACAGCAGCTCGTCCTTGTGCGGCACGATCACGTCGGAGTGCAGCACGTAACCGAGCTGGCGCGACTCCAGCGCGCTGGTGCCCACCTTGGCCATGGCGGCGGCGGTGAAGCCTTCGGTGAGGAAGGGCAGCAGGTCCTTGCCGGTCGAGGTCTCGGCGTTCTCGGCCGCGCGGCGGGCGATGTAGGTCAGGCCGCCGGCCCCGGGCACCAGGCCCACGCCGACTTCCACCAGGCCGATGTAGCTTTCCATGTGCACCACGCGGCGCGCGCTGTACACGGCCATCTCGCAGCCGCCGCCCAGCGCCAGGCCGCGCACGGCGGAAACCACCGGCACGTTGGCGTAGCGCAGGCGCAGCATGGTCTGCTGCATGAAGCCTTCGGCGTCTTCGATGGCGCTCACGCCCACGGCCATGAAGGCCGGCAGCATGGCCTGCAGGTCGGCACCGGCGCTGAAGGGCTCGTCACCCGACCAGATCACCAGGCCCTGGTACTCCTTCTCGGCCAGGTCCACGGCGGCCATCAGGCCTTCGCACACCTCGGGGCTGATGGCGTGCATCTTGGTCTTGATGCTGGCGATGAGCACCTGTTCGTCCAGCGTCCAGAGGCGGATCGAATCGTTCTCTTCCAACGTACTGCCGGCGGTCTCGAACTTCGGACCGGCTTCACCGAGCAGCAGCTCGGGGAAGTGCTGGCGCTGGTAGACCGGCAGTTGCAGGCGCGCCTCGAACGTGCCCTTGGTGGGGTTCCACGAACCCTGCGCGGTGTGCACGCCGCCAGCCTCGGCCACCGGGCCCTTGAACACCCAGTCGGGCAGCGGCGCCTTGCTCAGGGCCTTGCCGGCGTCGATGTCTTCCTGGACCATCTTCGCCACCTCGAGCCAGCCGGCTTCCTGCCAGAGCTCGAACGGGCCCTGCTTCATGCCGAAGCCCCAGCGCATGGCCTGGTCCACGTCGCGCGCGGTCTCGGCGATGGTCGCCAGGTGCACGGCGGCGTAGTGGAAGCTGTTGCGCAGGATGGCCCAGAGGAACCGGCCTTGCGGGCCTTCGCTGTTTCGCAGCAGTTTCAGGCGCTCGGCGGCCGGGCGCTTGAGCATGCGGCCGTAGACCTCATCGGCTTTCTCGCCGCCGGGCACGTACTCGCCGCTCTCCAGGTCGAAGCGCAGGATGTCGCGACCGACCTTCTTGTAGAAGCCGGCCTTGGCCTTCTGGCCCAGGTTGCCGGCCTCGATCAGCGCCTTGAGCACCGGCGGCGTGCCGAAGCTGCCGTAGAACGGGTCGGTCTCCAGGCTCAGGTTGTCCTGCAGGGTCTTGACCACGTGGGCCATGGTGTCCAGGCCCACCACGTCGGCGGTGCGGAAGGTGCCGCTGCTGGCGCGGCCCAGGCGCTTGCCGGTGAGGTCGTCGACCACGTCGTAGGTCAGGCCGAAGTTCTCCACCTCCTTCATGGTGGCCAGCATGCCGGCGATGCCGATGCGGTTGGCCACGAAGTTGGGCGTGTCCTTGGCGCGCACCACGCCCTTGCCCAGGCCGCTGGTGACGAAGGTCTCCAGGTCGTTGAGGATCTGCGGCTCGGTGGTGGGCGTGGCGATCAGCTCCACCAGCGTCATGTAGCGCGGCGGGTTGAAGAAGTGGATGCCGCAGAAGCGCGGTTTGATCGCCTCGGGCAGGGCTTCGCTGAGCTTGGTGATCGACAGGCCCGAGGTGTTGGACGCGACGATGGCGTGCTCGGCGATGAAGGGCGCGATCCTGGTGTAGAGGTCGAGCTTCCAGTCCATGCGCTCGGCGATGGCCTCGATGATGAGGTCGCAGTCGCGCAGCTGCTCCATGTGCTCTTCGTAGTTGGCCTGGCCGATGAGGTCGGCGTCGGCCGCGACGCCCAGCGGCGAAGGCTTGAGCTTCTTCAGGCCTTCCACCGCGCGGGTGACGATGCCGTTCTTCGGGCCTTCCTTCGCGGGCAGGTCGAACAGCACCACCGGCACCTTGACGTTGACCAGGTGCGCAGCGATCTGCGCGCCCATCACGCCTGCGCCGAGCACGGCGACTTTCTTCACTTGAAATCGGTTCATTGGTTTTCCATGAAAGGGGTCGGACGCGCGGGCTTCACTCGACACGGATCCACACTTGGGTGCGGTAGAACGGGCCGATGTAGCCGCGCATTTCCAGCTTCTTGCCGTCTTCGACGGGCTTGAGGCGCGTGCGGTAGACCTTGCCGTTGTTCGGGTCGACGATGTCGCCGCCGTCGTAGACAGTCTTGTCATCGGCGCTCTGCTTGAGGTTGCGCAGGATGGTCATGCCCAGCACGGGCTTGTCCTTGCGCTCGTCGGTGCACTTGTCGCACACCGCGTCCTGCTTGCTGCTGGGGTCCAGCAGCTTTTCGATGGTGCCGCTGTAGACGCCGTTGTTTTCCTTGATGCGCACCAGGGACTTCTCTTTCTTCGAGTCGTCGTCGATCGTCTTCCACAGACCCACGGGCGACATCTGCGCGAAGGCGTGGCCGGTGAGCACAAGAAGCGAAACTGCCAGCGTGGTCTTGATCATGAAAGTCTCCTGGTGGTGGTGGGAAAGAAACCGCGTATTTACGCCAGCGCCGCGTCGGTGTCCATCAGCACCTTGCTGCCGGCGCGCGCGGTGCGCATCAGCGTCGCGGTCTCGGGGAACAGCTTGGCGAAGTAGAAACGCGCGGTCTGCAGCTTGGCGGTGTAGAACGGGTCGGTGTTGCCGGCCGCGATCTCGCGCAGCGCGACCTGCGCCATGCGCGCCCAGAAGTAACCGAACACCAGGTGGCCGGCCACGCGCAGGTAGTCCACGGCGGCGGCGCCCACTTCGTCGGCGTTCTGCAGGCCCTTGAAGCCGATCTCGGTGGTGAACTTGGTGATCTGCTCACCCAGCACGGCCAGCGGGTTGATGAACTCGGCCATCTTCTCGTTGACGCCCTCTTCCATCACCAGCGCACCGACCAGCTTGCCGAACTTCTTGAGCGTGGCGCCGTTGTTGCCCAGCACCTTGCGGCCGAGCAGGTCCAGGCTCTGGATGGTGTTGGTGCCTTCGTAGATCATGTTGATGCGGGCATCGCGCACGTACTGCTCCATGCCCCATTCCTTGATGTAGCCGTGGCCGCCGAACACCTGCTGGCACTGCGTGGCGGCGTTGTAGCCGTTGTCGGTCAGGAAGGCCTTGGTGATGGGGGTGAGCAGCGAGAGCATCTCGTCGCTGTCCTTGCGCACCTTCTCGTCGGGGTGGTTGTGCGCCTTCTCCAGCAGCACCGAGCAGAACATGGCCAACGCCCGGCCGCCTTCGGCGTAGGCCTTGGCGGTGAGCAGCATGCGGCGCACGTCGGGGTGCACGATGATGGGATCGGCCGGCTTGTCCTTGGCCTTGGGGCCGGTCAGCGAGCGCATCTGGATGCGGTCCTTGGCGTAGGCCAGCGCGTTCTGGTAGGCCACCTCGGTCAGGCCCAGCGACTGGTTGCCCACGCCCAGGCGGGCCGCGTTCATCATCACGAACATGGCCTGCATGCCCTTGTTGGGCTGGCCCACCAGGGTGCCGATGGCGCCGTCGATCACGATCTGCGCGGTGGCGTTGCCGTGGATGCCCATCTTGTGCTCCAGGCCGCCGCAGTAGATGCCGTTGCGCTCGCCCAGCGAACCGTCGGCCTTCACGTTGAACTTGGGCACGATGAACAGGCTCACGCCCTTGATGCCGGGGGGCGCGTCGGGCAGCCGGGCCAGCACCAGGTGGATGATGTTGTCGGCCATGTCGTGTTCACCGGCGCTGATGAAGATCTTGTTGCCGGTGAGCTTGTAGGTGCCGTCGGCCTGGGGTTCGGCCTTGGTGCGCATCAGGCCCAGGTCGGTGCCGCAGTGCGGTTCGGTCAGGCACATGGTGCCGGTCCATTCGCCGCTGGTCATCTTGGGCAGGTAGGTCTTCTTCTGATCGTCGGTGCCGTAGGTGTGCAGCGCGGCGTAGGCGCCGTGCGTGAGGCCGGGGTACATGGTCCAGGCCTGGTTGGCCGAGTTCATCATCTCGTAGAAGCACTGGTTCACCACCAGCGGCAGGCCCTGGCCGCCGAACGTGGGGTCGCACGACAGCGCGGCCCAGCCACCTTCGACGTAGGTCTTGTAGGCGTCCTTGAAGCCGGTGGGCGTCTTGACCTCGTGCGTGGCCTTGTCCAGCGTGCAGCCTTCGGTGTCGCCGCTGATGTTGAGCGGGAAGATCACCTGCGTGGCGAACTTGCCGGCTTCTTCGAGCACGGCGTTGATGGTGTCCACGTCCACATCGGCATGCTGGGGCATGGCCTTGAAGTCGTCGGTGACCTTGAGCACTTCGTGCATCACAAACTGCATGTCTCGCAGGGGCGGGTTGTAAACGGGCATGAGGAACTCCTGTGCTGGGTTTGTGAAAAGGCGAAAGGGATCAGCCCTGCGGCTTGCGCGCAGGCACCGGGGATTTGCGGGCGCGCGCGGGGGCGTCGCCGGGGGCGTGGCTGTAGCGCTCCACGATGCCCTCGAACGCCTGCAGCGCGCGGCGCACCGAATCGGGGCTGCGCAGGAAGCGGGCTTCGTAGTGCAGCGCGAGGATCTGTGCGTGGATTTCAAACGCCATCTGTGACGCGTCGGTGTCGGCCGCCAGGTGGCCTTCCTCGATCGCGATCTCGACCGCGCGGCGCATGGCCGAGAGCCAGGTGTTGACCGAGCTGGCCAGCGCGTCGCGCACCGGGCCGGGCCGGTCGTCGAACTCGACCGCGCCGCTGATGTAGATGCAGCCCGAATCGATCTCGACCGAGGTGCGCTTCATCCAGTTGTCGAACAGCTTGCGCAGGCGCGGCAGCCCGCGCGGCGCGACCATGGCGGGGTAAAACACCTCGTCCTCGAAACGCGTGTGGTACTCGCGCACCACCGAGATCTGCAGTTCCTCGCGCGAGCCGAAATGGGCGAACACGCCGGACTTGCTCATCTGCATGACCTCGGCCAGCGCGCCGATGGACAGACCTTCCAGGCCGATCTGCGTCGGCCAGGCCGAGCGCGGCATCGACGATGGCGGCCTTGGTCTGCTGCCCCTTCTGCAAGGGCTTGTGGGCCGGGGCGTCGGCGCGCGCGCGGGCGGGCAGTGGGTGTGACGCTCATGGGGGTCGGTCCTGGTTGGATGAGGGCTCGAAAAAACGACCGTCCGAATAAATACGAACGGTCGTTCTATTTTTACCGCAAAACCGGGCTCCGGTGCAAACCACCGGCGTTTTGTGTGACCTTTGTTTAGGGGCTGCGCCCTAAATGCCGTGTTTCAGTGGCGAACGATGGGCAGCAGCAGCGCGAGGCTGTGCTCCAGGCTTTCGCTGGGCGAGCGCTTGAAGCCGCTGCGCGCGAACCGCTGCAGGCGCCCGACGCAGAAGGCGGTGATGACCGAGGCATCGGCCTGGGCATCGACCGTGGGCGTGGCGGCACCGGCCACCAGCGAGGTTTCGCGCAGGTTCTGGCGCAGCGCGGCTTCGATCTTGTCGAAGAACAGGTTCATGCGCTGCTGCAGGCGCTCGTTCTCGAACACCAGCGCGTCACCGACCATCACGCGCGTCATGCCGGGGTTCTTTTCGCCGAACTGCAGCAGCAGGGTGACGAGCTTGCGCGAGCGCACGTTGGCGTCGGCTTCGCGTTCGCCCAGCTGGTTGATGAGGCCGAACACCGACTGCTCGATGAACTCGATCAGGCCTTCGAACATCTGGGCCTTGCTGGCGAAATGGCGGTACAGCGCGGCCTCGCTCACCTCCAGCTTGGCGGCCAGGGCGGCGGTGGTGATGCGCTCGGCGCCGGGCTGCTGCAGCATGGTCGCCAGGGCTTCGAGGATCTGCACCCGGCGCTCGCCGGGTTTGGGCCGCTTGCGTCCACCACCCCCATCGGCATGCGCCGCCGCCTCGATGGCCTCGGCGGCTTCGCGCGCGGCTTTGTCTTCCGGGGTGGGGGGACTCAGGGGCGTTGGATGTCATGGGCGGGCGATCCGTGAGGTTTCGGCGATTCTCGCACAGCGAGGTGACTTCTTTCTCAGTGCAACCGCGTGGTTGGCAGACAGTGAGTGACCGCCTCGATCGTGCGGCAACGGCCCTCAGTGCGAGCGGATCATGGTGCCGAAGGGCTCGTTGCCGAGCACCTCCAGCAGCAGGGCGTGCGGCACGCGGCCATCGATGATGTGCACCGCGTTCACACCGCTCTTGGCCGCGTCCAGCGCGCCGGCGATCTTGGGGATCATGCCGCCGGAGATGGTCCCATCCTCCACCAGGTCGTCGATCTGGCGCGGCGTGAGTTCGGTGAGCAGGCGCATGTCCTTGTCGAGCACGCCGCGGATGTTGGTGAGCATCAGCAGCTTCTCGGCCTGCAGCACGGTGGCCAGCTTGGCGGCCACCACGTCGGCGTTGATGTTGTAGCTCTCGTTCTGCTCGCCGAAGCCGATCGGGCTGACGACGGGGATGAACTGGTCGTCCTGCAGCGCCTTGACCACGGAAGGATCGATGCTGACGATGTCGCCCACCTGGCCGACGTCGTGCTCCAGGTTCGGGTCCTTCTGGTCGGTCATGCGCAGCTTCTGCGCGCGGATCATGGCGCCGTCGCGCCCGGTCAGGCCCACGGCCTTGCCGCCGGCCTGGTTGATCAGGCCCACGATGTCCTGCTGCACCTCGCCGGCCAGCACCCACTCCACCACTTCCATGGTTTCCGGGTCGGTCACGCGCATGCCCTGGATGAACTGGCCCTGCTTGCCCAGGCGCTTGAGCAGCGTCTCGATCTGCGGGCCGCCGCCGTGCACCACCACCGGGTTGATGCCGACCAGCTTGAGCAGCACCACGTCCTCGGCGAAATCCTGCTGCAGGGCCGGGTCGGTCATGGCATTGCCGCCGTACTTGATGACCATGGTCTTGCCGTGGTACTTGCGGATGTACGGCAGCGCCTGCGCCAGGATCTCGGCCTTGTCGCGCGGTGCAATGGAGGTGATGTCGGAGGGCTCGGTCATGCGGGTTCCTGCTATGCGGGCAAAAGCGAAATTCTAGGGCCGGCGCATGACACGCCCCGCTTGCCTGTCTCCAATCCAGAAATGCCGCGGAACCGGCTTTGCCGGGCCACAGGCATTGCCCCCTGCAAGGGGGTCGCGCGCAGCGCGGCGGGGGCTAGAAATGGATTCCTCGCATCATCTGCTGCATCGCCACCGCTTCGGGTGACAGCTGCGGCTTCGCGCCCTTCTCGCCCTTGGCCGCCGACGAGTCCGGGAACATGCGGAAGCTGGTGTTCATCACGATCTGCGCCACGCGCGGCACCAGCGCGTGCATCACCTGGCCGGTGACGCCCAGGCGCGTGGCGATGCGCACCGGCTTGAAGATGCAGGCCTGCGCGATCATGTCGGCCGCCTCTTCGGGCGCCAGCGTGGGCACGTTCTGGTAGATCTTGGTGGGCGCGATCATGGGCGTGCGCACCAGCGGCATGTTGATGGTGGTGAAGGTGATGCCCTGGTCGGCGAACTCGCTGGAGGCGCATCGCGTCCAGGCGTCCAGCGCGGACTTGCTGCGCCACGTAAGCCGAGAAACGCGGCGCGTTGGTGAGCACGCCGATGGAACTGATGTTGACCACGTGGCCCTTGCGCTTGGCCACCATGCCCGGCAGAAAACCCATGGTCACGCGCAGGCAGCCGAAGTAGTTGAGCTGCATGGTGCGCTCGAAGTCGTGGAAGCGGTCGTAGCTGCCTTCGATGGCGCGGCGGATCGAGCGGCCGGCGTTGTTGATCAGGAAGTCCACGCCGCCGTGGTTCTGGATCAGCAGCTGCACGAACCGGTCGGCGTCGGCCATGTCGGCGATGTCGGCCGGGTAGGCGATGAACTGGTAGCCCTTGTCCTTGGCCTCCTTGCAGGCCTCGTCGAGCTTGTCCTGGTCACGCCCGCAGATGATGGTGACGGCGCCCGCCTCGGCGAACTTGTGCGCCGCCGCCAGGCCGATGCCCGAGCTGCCGCCCGTGACCAGCACCACCTTGCCCGCCACCGTGCCCTTGAGGCTGCGGTCGATGTGCAGGTCGGGGTCGAGGTGGCGCTCCCAGTAGTCCCACAGGCGCCAGGCGTAGTCCTTGAGGTTGGGGCATTCGATGCCGCTGCCCTTGAGCGCGGCCAGCGTCTCGCGGCAGTCGAAGCGCGTGGGGTAGTTGACGAAGGTCATCATGTCCTCGGGCAGGCCGAGGTCCTGCATGACAGCCTTGTAGACCCGGCGCACCGGCGCCAGCGCCATCAACCCCTTCTTAACGCTCTTGGGGATGAAGCCCATCAGCGCGGCGTTGACGAACAGGTTCATCTTGGGCGCGTGCGCGGCCTTGCTCAGGATGTCGAGCACGTCGCCGACGCGGTAGCCCATCGGGTCGACCAGGTGGAAGCAGGCGCCGCTGCCGCGCTTCTGGTGGGCGATGTGGTCGAGCGAATCGACCACGAAATCGACCGGCACGATGTTGATGCGCCCGCCCTCCAGGCCCACGCTGGGCATCCAGGGCGGCAGGATCTGGCGCATGCGCTGGATCAGCTTGAAGAAGTAGTAGGGCCCGTCGATCTTGTCCATCTCGCCGGTGCGCGAGTCGCCCACCACGGCGGCCGGCCGGTACACGCTCCACGGCACCTTGCATTCCTTGCGCACGATCTTCTCGCTCTCGTGCTTGGTCATGAAGTAGGGGTGGTCGTAGTTCTCGGCCTCCTCGAACATGTCCTCGCGGAACACGCCTTCGTACAGGCCGGCGGCCGCGATCGACGAGACGTGGTGGAAGTGGCCCGCGCCGATCGCCTTGGCGAACTCGACCGTGTTGCGCGTGCCATCCACGTTGACCGCGATCTGGCTTTCCTCATCGGCTTCCAGGTCGTACACGGCGGCGAGGTGGAAGAAGTGGTCGACCTGGCCCTTGAGCGCCTTCACGTCGTCGGCCGACACGCCCAGCTTCTTGGCCGTGAGGTCGCCGAACACCGGCACCGCGCGCGATGCGCTCACGCCCCAGTACTCGCGCAGCCCCGCCACCTTGCCTTCGCTCTCCTGACGGATCAGGAAATGCACCACCGCGCCCTTGCGCTGCAGCAGCTTGGCCACCAGGCGTTTGCCAATGAAGCCGGTGGCACCGGTGACGAAGTAATGCATGAAGGTCTCCTGAAGCGGTTGGAATCAAAGAAAGAGGGGCGCAGTGTGCCCGCCATTCTTGACCAGGTCGGGGGCCCCCGCCTTCCGCAAAAACCCGTGTGGGGTTTAGTCTTGCGC
The DNA here is from genome assembly GCF_042697355.1 of Hydrogenophaga sp. UC242_50. NCBI lineage: Bacteria > Pseudomonadati > Pseudomonadota > Betaproteobacteria > Burkholderiales > Comamonadaceae > Hydrogenophaga > Hydrogenophaga sp. UC242_50. The sequence goes on along the minus strand of NZ_CP170553.1, from coordinate 1,700,150 downwards.
CCCTACACACGCCCGGCGCGCGGGCCGTACAGTGGCCCATCGTTGCGGCGGCCCGTTCGCCCTCCCCGTTTTTCCAACCCCTCCAGGAGCATCCCCATGGTCAAGAAAATCCAGAAAGCCGGCAGCGCCGCCAAGCCCACCGCCGCGGGCTTCAACTCCCCGCTGTCGGGTGCCATCAAGGATTCCGCGCAGCAGATCTGGCTGGCCGGCCTGGGTGCGTTCTCCAAGGCGCAGGAAGAAGGCGGCAAGGCCTTCGAGTCGCTCGTGAAGGAAGGCCTGTCCATCCAGCGCAAGACGCAGGCCGTGGCCGAGGAGCGCATTTCCGAAGCGACCAACCGCGTGAGCAGCATGGCCGCCGACATCTCGTCCAAGGCCACCGGCCAGTGGGACAAGCTGGAAAACATCTTCGAAGAGCGCGTGGCCAAGGCGCTGAACAAGCTGGGCGTGCCCTCGGCGCGCGATGTGGAAGCGCTGATCGAACGCATCGACGCGCTCAACCGCCACGTGCAAGGCCTGAGCGGCAAGGCCCCGGCCAAGACCGCGGCGCGCAAGGCCGCACCGGCCAAGAAGGCCGCTCCCGCCAAGAAGGCGGCCGCGCGCAAGGCCCCGCGCAAGGCGGCCTGAGCCGATGCGGGCCGGCCACGGCACGAAGAACCAGGGGGCGCATGACGCCCCCTTTTCGCGTCCGCGCCGCATGCTGCAACGCAGCAGTTTCGCCGCGCTTCGCGGTCTACACTCAAACGCATGACGACGTCCCGCAAAGCCTCCCAACGACCGGCCCCGCAGAAGTCGCGCCGTCCCCGCATCGCCCTGGCCCTGGCCGGTGGCGGGCCGCTCGGGGCGATCTACGAAATCGGCGCGCTGTGCGCGCTGGACGACACCCTGCCGGGCCTGGACCTCAACGACTGCGAGCACTACGTCGGCGTGTCCGCCGGCGGGTTCATCGCCGCCGGCCTGGCCAACGGCATCCGCCCGCGCCAGCTGTGCGAGGCCTTCATCGAAGACCGGCCGGGGGACGACAACTTCGACCCGTCCTGGTTGCTCAAGCCCGCCTGGGGCGAGTTCGGTGACCGGCTGCAGCGCCTGCCGCGCCTGATCGGCAGTGCCTTGTGGGCCTGGGGCGTGCACCGCAAGCCCTTCACCCACGCGCTCGAACGCGTGGGCGCGGCGCTGCCCACCGGTGTGCTCGACAACGAGGGCATCCACCAGCAGATTCAGCGCCTGTTCAGCCAGCCGGGGCGCAGCAACGACTTCCGCGAGCTGCGCGCGCGCGCCTGACCCTGGTTGCGCACGCAGCTCGACACCGGCGACGCCGCGCCCTTCGGCCGCCCGGGCTGGGACCACGTGCCGATCTCGCGCGCCATCCAGGCCAGCGCGGCCCTGCCCGGTCTGTTCCCGCCGGTGGAGATCGGCGGCCAGCACTACGTGGACGGCGCGCTCAAGAAAACGCTGCACGCCACCGTGGCGCTGGACGAAGGCACCGACCTGCTGCTGTGCCTGAACCCGCTGGTGCCCTTCCACACCAACCCCAGCCTGCACGACGGCCGGCGCATTCCCTCGCTGGTCGAGGGCGGCCTGCCCGCGGTGATGAGCCAGACCTTCCGCTCGATGATCCATTCGCGGCTGGCGCTGGGCCTCAAGCACTACGAGCGCGCCTACCCCGGCACCGACATCGTGCTGATCGAACCCGACCAGCGCGACGCCACGCTGTTCTTCGCCAACACCTTCAGCTACCGCCAGCGCCGCGAGATCGCGGAGCACGCCTACCAGCAGACCCGCCGCATGCTGCTGGACCGGCAGGCCGAGCTGGGGCCGCAGCTGGCGCGCCATGGTGTCACGCTGGACCTGGCCGCGCTGCGCGACCCGCAGCGGCGCCTGCTGGGTGCCGCGCGCACCCCACCGGCACGCACCACCCTGGCCGCGCGGCTGCACGCCACGCTGGATGACCTGCAGCGGCACCTCGAAGGTCCCGCCGCGCCCGCCCACAGCCGCTGAAAGCGCCGCGCCATCGCCAAGAAAGCCCCGCGACGCACCGCCGAGCGCATCCTGGAGGTGACGCTGGAGCTGTTCAACCGCTTCGGCGAACCCAACGTCTCCACCACCCTGATCTCGGCCGAGCTCGGCATCAGCCCGGGCAACCTGTATTACCACTACCCGGCCAAGGACGAGCTGATCAACTCGCTGTTCGAGCGCTACGAGCGCTCGCTCGGTGAACTGCTCAGCGCCAGCGAAGGCGTGCGCAACGTGGAGGACGCCTGGTTCTTCCTGCACTCGCTGTTCGAAATCATCTGGGAGTACCGCTTTCTCTACCGCGACCTCAACGACCTGCTCTCGAAGAACCGCCTGCTGGAAACCCGTTTCCAGACCGTGCTGAAAAACAAGTCGCGCGCGATCCGCCACCTGCTCGACGGCATGAGCCGCCACGGCGCGGTGAGCATCGACGCGCGCGAGAGCGAACCCACCGCCACCAGCATGGTGGTGGTGCTCACCTACTGGCTGAGCTTCGAGTACGTGCGCGACCCGCGCAACGCCCTGGAGCCCGACAACGCGCAGCAGGCCCTGCTGCGCGGCGCACACCACGTGCTCAACCTGCTGGCGCCCTACCTGGAAGCCACGCAGCGGCAACACCTCATGACGCTCACCGGCGCCTACGGTCCCCAGTCCTGAACACCTCCCGGGAGAATCCACCATGGCCGATTGGAAACCCTTTCCCTCCGCAGGCCACACCCCATTGGACGCCGACCGCCTCAAGGCGCTCTGGAGCCGGCTGCATCGCGGCGATGCCGAACCCTGGCCCGAGGAGTCGGCCGTGGTGCAGGCCTGGGTGCTGTTCCACAACGGCGAGTTCCAGCGCGCGGCCGAGGCCGGCCTGGCCTTGGGCGACGCGGGCATGAACGTGGCCAACAAGGCCACCTGCATCTACGCCAACTACCTGGAGGCGCGCGAGCAGGTCCGCCAGGACCTGCTGCTCGAGGCCGCGGCCCGGGCCGAAGCCCTGCAACGCCGGCAGGCCGACCACACCGGGGCCTGGTACTGGCAGGCCTACGCGCTGGGGCGCTACAGCCAGGGCATCAGCGTGGCCAAGGCACTCACGCAGGGCCTGGGCGTGCGCATCCGCCACGCGCTGGAGACGACGATCTCGCGCTGCCCGCACCACGCCGATGCCCACCTCACCCTGGCCGCGTTCCACGCCGAGGTGATCGACAAGGTGGGCAGCATGGTCGGCGGCATGACCTACGGCGCCAACAAGGCGACCGGCCTGTCGCTGTACCAGAAGGCGATGGCGCTCAACCCGGACTCGGTCGTGACGCTGACCGAGTACGCCAACGGCCTGGTCATGCTGGAAGGCATCGACGCGCTGCCCGAGGCGAACCGGCTGCTCGACCGCGCGGCGTCGATCGAGCCGCAGGACGCGATGGAGCGCCTGTACGTCGCGTCGGCGCGGGTGGCGCTGGACAGCTGATCAGCCGGCCGACAGGCCGTCGACCACCTGGAACAGGGCCTGCCGCGCCTGCGACACGATCTGCGCCTTCCACTCGTCGGTGTCCACGTAGAACGCGGCCAGCGTGCGCGCCTTGATCGCGGCGCGCAATTCGGCCGGTGCCTCCGGATGGAGGTGCTGCCAGTGGTCACCGCGCAGCGCGTCGATCACCTCGGTCACGGGCACCGTGCCGTACTCCATGGCGATGCCGGTGTACTCGGCCTGCGGGCACTCTTCGTACGCCGCGCACCACATCAGGCCGGTGAGCAGGGCCGAGGTGGACGAGCCGTCGTAGATCGAGGTCACGGGAGTCTTGCCATCACCGCCCCACCAGGCCCGCGCGCGCTGGAGCGCGGCCGCATCGTCGGCGCAGGCGAAGATGCGCTCGCCCAGGCCCGTGGGTCCCAGGCCGGTGTGCAGGTCGATCCATCCGAGGCGCCGGGCCTGGCGGCCGTGCCGGCGAAGCACCGCGCGCAGCGTCTGGTTGCTCCAGGTCGCGGCGGTGCCGCCAAAGAACAAGCCGTCGGCGAACGCGTGCTGGCCCTGCGTCACCGCTGCCTGGAAACGCGGGAGGCCGTGCTCGGCGATCCAGGCCTGGATCGCGGCCTCGTTCTGCGCCGTCGGCGGCCACTGCGCGGGCAGCAGCAAGCCGTGCAACTCGGCGTAGGCCGGGTTCTGCGGCAGCGCCTTGCTGAAGTCCTGGAAGTTGCGGTTGAGGTCCACGTTCTCGTTCGTCACGCGGCGCACCCACGAGAAGCCGTGCGGGTTGAGCGCGTGGATGTAGAGCACGGCCACACCGGCCGAGCGCGCGTGTTCGCGCCAGTCGGCGTCGTGCGTGGCGAACACCTGCACGCCCGAGCCGCAGTAACCCTCGACCCCATGGCAGGCGCTGCTCACGATCAGCAGGCGCTCTGCATCGGGCGAGCCGTCGAGCGCCACGTCCATCGCGAGCGTCTCACCGTCGCGGCCCGGCAGCGGGTGGTTGTGGCTGGTGATCGCCATGCCGGCGGCCGCCGCGCCTTCGAGGAAGCGCACCCGGGCGCGGGCGTAGGAAGAGGAAAAGGCGTCCTGGGGCGAGATCAAGCGGCACCTCCGGTGCGTGCCTGGCCCAGCCACTTTTCGGCCAGTCGCACCCAGAAGGTCGCCCCCAGCGGGATCAGGTCGTCGTTGAAGTCGTAGCTCGGGTTGTGCAGCATGCAGGGGCCGCCGCCATGACCCATCTCGCGGTGCGCGCCGTCGCCGTTGGCGATGAAGGCGTAGCAGCCCGGCTTTTCCTGCAGCATGTAGGCGAAATCTTCCGCGCCCATGGTGGGCTCCTGCTCCAGCACGTGGTCCGCACCGACGATCTCGGCCATCACCTCGCGCGCGAACGCGGTCTCGGCCGGGTGGTTGATGGTGGGCGGGTAGTTGCGGTGGAACTTGAACTCCACCGTGGCGCCGAAGGCCGCGCAGGTGTGCTCGGCGATCTCCTGCATGCGGCGCTCGATCAGGTCGAGCACCTCGTAGGTGAAGGTGCGCACGGTGCCCTGGATCTCGCAGCTGTCGGGCACCACGTTGGTGGCCTCGCCGGTGTGGATCATGGTGACCGAGATCACGCCGGCGTCCACCGGCTTCTTGTTGCGCGTGATGATGGTCTGGAAGGCCTGCACCATCTGGCAGGCCACGGGCACCGGGTCGATGCCGTTGTGCGGCAGCGCGGCGTGCGAGCCCTTGCCGCGGATGACGATGTGGAACTCGTTGCTCGACGCCATCACCGGGCCGGCGCTCGCGGCGAAGGTGCCCACGGGCAGGCCAGGCCAGTTGTGCATGCCGAACACGGCCTCGACCGGGAACTGCTCGAACAGCCCGTCCTTGATCATCTCGCGCGCGCCGCCGCCGCCCTCTTCGGCCGGCTGGAAGATCAGGTAGACCGTGCCGTCGAAGTTGCGGTGTTTCGCGAAATGCTGCGCCGCGGCCAGCAGCATGGCGACGTGGCCGTCGTGGCCGCAGGCGTGCATCTTGCCGGCGTGCTGGCTGGCGTGCGCGAAGGTGTTGTGCTCCTGCATGGGCAGGGCGTCCATGTCGGCGCGCAGGCCGATGGCGCGCCCGCTTTGGCCGCCGTCGCGGCCGTGCACGATGCCCACCACGCCGGTGGTGCCCAGGCCCCGGTGCACCGGAATGCCCCAGTCGGTGAGTTTCTGCGCCACCACGTCGGCGGTGCGCACTTCCTGGAAACAGAGCTCGGGGTGGGCGTGGATGTCGCGTCGCACAGCGGCGATGCTGGCCGCCTGGGTCAGGATGGAGTCAATCAGCTTCATGGGGAACCCTCTCGATACCCCTCGGGGCACCTGTTCAAAGGGGCCATGGTACCCAAGGCAGGGGACCACGATGGCCCCCGGGGCGACAACCGAGTGCGTTCAGGGGGATCCACTGGCGGGCTCAGCGCCGGATGCGGCCGTCTTCGGTGAGCAGGGTCATCTCGACGAAGCGCGAGCCGGTGTGCTTGTTGGGCCCGAAATCCACCGGAAAACCACCCAGATCGAGGTTGCGCAAGCCCTGGACGGCGTGGATGAAGCCCTCGCGCGTGAGGTTGCGCCCGGCGCGCTGCGCGGCTTCGCTGAACACCTTGGCCGCGACGTAGCCCTCCATGCTGGAATGGTTGGGCACCAGGCCCGGCCGGGCCTTGACCGCGGCGAGGTACTCGCTGGCAATGGGCGTGACCGGCGTGTAGGGAAAGGGCATGACCTGGCTGACCAGCACGCCCTTGGCCATCGCGCCGAGTTCATCGAGCAGGGCCTGCGTGCCGACCACGGAGACGTTGTAGAAGTTGCCGGTGTAGCCCCGGCCGCGCGCCAGGCGGACGAAGACCGCACAGGCCTTGTAGACACCGATCTGCACGATGGCCTCGGGCCGATGGGCCAGGATCTCGTCGACCGCTTTCACCACGTCCACCGAATGGCGTTCGACGGTGCCCAGCGCCACGGGCGACAGGTTCTGCGCCTGGAGCGCGCGCGCCACGCCCTCCAGACCAGCTTGGCCATAGGCATCGTTCTGATGGAACACGGCGATCTTCTTGATGCCGGTGCCGGTGATCTGGCGCACGATGGCCGCAGTCTCGTCCTGGTAAGAGGCGCGCACATGAATGGCATAGCGGTTGAAGGGCACGCGCAAGGCTTCGGCCCCGCTGGCGGGCGCGAAGAACGGCAGCTTCGCTTCGGTTGCCAGGGGCAGGGCCGCCGCGCTGGTGAGCGTGCCGATGTAGCCGAACAGCGCGAACACGCCTTCGCTCAGGAATTGCCGGGTGTTGGCCGCGCAGCGATCGGGATCGTCGCCATCGTCCAGGCGCCGCAACTCGATGCGCCGGCCCTGCACGCCGCCCTTCTGGTTCAGGGCCTCGAAAAACAGCTGCGCGCCCAGGTAGAACTGCAGGCCCAATTGTTCGGACGCCCCGCTGAACGGGGCCGACTGCCCCAGCACGATGCGGGTGTCGCTGATGCCCACCGACTGCGCCCGGGCGGCGAACGCCACCCCGCCCAGGGTGGGCCAGAGGGCCAGGCGGCCCGCGTGTCCAAGCATGTCTCTGCGTCGCATGATCCGTTCCCCCAACCGCGTGAATGTGTTCCGCAGCGTAGGCCAAATCCCCGGCGAAAGTAAGGCTTTCGGCCTGCATTTCGTCGCCGATGAACGGGGGCCGCGTGAGCGAGTGCACGCAAGTGCGACCGGCAAGGACATGGGGGCGCGAATATCATGAACGGCTGCCACACCATCGCCCCATGACACCCCTCACGACCACCCCGGAACCGCAACAGGTGCGCGGCGCCTGCCCGCACGACTGCCCCGACACCTGCGCCCTGGTCACCACGGTGGAGAACGGCGTGGCCCTGCGCGTGCAGGGCAACCCGGCGCACCGCCACACCGACGGCGCCCTGTGCACCAAGGTCTCGCGCTACGCCGAGCGCAGCTACCACCCCGAGCGCCTGCTCACCCCGCTCAGGCGCAGCGGCCCCAAGGGCAGCGGCCGCTTCGAGCCGGTGGGCTGGGACGAAGCGCTCGACGACATCGCGCAACGCCTGCAGGCCATCGCCGCGCGCGACCCGCAGGCCATCCTGCCCTACAGCTACGCCGGCACCATGGGCCTGGTGCAGGGCGAGGCCATGGCCGGGCGCTTCTTCCACCGCCTGGGCGCGTCCCTGCTCGACCGCACGATCTGCGCCTCGGCGGGCGGCGAAGGCCTGGTGCAGACGCTGGGCGGCAAGGTCGGCATGAAGGTCGAGCACTTCGCGCGCTCCAAGCTGATCCTGATCTGGGGCAGCAACTCGATCGGCAGCAACCTGCACTTCTGGCGGCTGGCGCAACAGGCCAAGCGCGAGGGCGCGCGCCTGGTCTGCATCGACCCGCGCCGCACCGAAACGGCCGACAAGTGCCACGAACACATCGCCCTGCGCCCCGGCACCGACGCCGCGCTGGCGCTGGCGCTGATGCACCAGCTCATCACCCACGGCTGGCTGGACCACGGCTACATCGAACGCCACACCCTGGGCTGGGAAGGCCTGCGCGAACGCGCCCTGCAATGGCCGCCCGAGCGCGCCGCCGAGGTCTGCGGCGTGCCGGTGCAGCAGATCGTGGACCTGGCGCGCGCCTACGGCACCACGAAACCGGCGGCGATCCGCCTCAACTACGGCATGCAGCGCGTGCGCGGCGGCGGCAACGCGGTGCGCGCCATCGCCTGCCTGCCCGCCCTGGTGGGCGCCTGGCGCGACCCGGCCGGCGGCCTGCTGCTCTCGGCCTCGGGCCACTTCCCCGTGCAGCGCGCGGCCTTGCAGCGGCCCGAGCTGCTGGCCGGGCGCGCGGCGCGCACGATCAACATGAGCACCATCGGCGACGACCTGCTGCGCCAGACCTCGCCCGGCTTCGGCCCGAAGGTCGAGGCCGTGATCGTCTACAACAGCAACCCGGTGGCGGTGGCGCCGGAGTCCGGCAAGGTGGTGCAGGGCTTCGAGCGCGAAGACCTGTTCACCGTGGTGCTGGAGCATTTCCAGACCGACACCGCCGACCTCGCCGACTACATCCTGCCGGCCACCACGCAGCTGGAGCACTGGGACATCCACACCAGCTACGGCCATACCGACGTGCTGCTCAACCGGCCCGCCATCGCCCCGGTCGGCCAGGCCCGCACCAACACCGACATCTTTCGCGCGCTGGCCGCGCGCCTGGGCTTCGACGAACCGTGTTTCGCCGACGACGACCTCACGCTGTGCCGCACCGCCTTCGGCGACGCGGTGGACTTCCAGCAGCTGCTGGACCAGGGCTTTGCCACGCTGAACCTGCCCGAGGCCCCGTTTGCCGATGGGCAATTCCCCACCGCCTCGGGCCGCTGCGAGTTCCACAGCGCGCGGCTGGCGGCCAAGGGCGAGGATGGCCTGCCCGACCACCTGCCCAACTTCGAGGCCTTCGGCAGCTCGACCCAGTTCCCGCTCGCCATGATCTCGCCGCCCGCGCGCAACTTCCTCAACTCCAGCTTCGTCAACGTGACCAGCCTGCGCGACATCGAGGGTGAGCCTCTGCTGGAAATCCACGCCGACGACGCCGCCGCGCGCGGCATCGCCAGCGGCCAGATGGTGCGCGTGTTCAACCAGCGCGGCGAATACCGCTGCAAGGCCAGCGTGTCCAAGCGGGCCCGTCCCGGCGTGGTCAACGGCCTGGGCATCTGGTGGCGCAAGCTCGGGCCCTTCGGCACCAACGTCAACGAGGTCACGAGCCAGCGCCTCACCGACATGGGCGGCGGCCCGGTGTTCTACGACTGCCTGGTCGAAGTGGCGACCCTGCCCGAGGGCGCCTGATGCGGCGCGGCCTGGCGCTCATGGCCCTCGCCCTGCTGGGCGCAGGCTGCGCCAGCACCACCGGCGTGGGCTATTACTGGCAGTCGGTCACCGGCCACCTGCGGCTGATGCAGGCCGCGCGCCCGGTGGACGACTGGCTGGCCGACGCCCAGGCGCCGGAGCGCCTCAAGGAACGGTTGGCGCTGGCCCGGCGCATCCGCGCCTTCGCCGTCACCGAGCTCGCCCTGCCCGACAACGCCAGCTACCACCGCTACGCCGACCTGCAGCGCCGCGCCGCGGTCTACAACGTGGTCGCCGCGCCCGCGCTCTCGCTCACGCTGCAGACCTGGTGTTTCCCGGTCGCCGGCTGCGTGGGCTACCGGGGCTACTTCGACGAGGCCGACGCGCGCGCCTTCGCCCGCACCCTGCCCGCCGACCTGGAGGTCGTGGTCTACCCCGTGCCCGCCTACTCCACCCTGGGCTGGATGAACTGGGCCGGCGGCGACCCCTTGCTCAACACCTTCATCGGCTACCCGGAAGGCGAGCTGGCCCGCATCGTCTTCCACGAACTCGCGCACCAGGTGGCCTATGCCCGGGGCGACACCGAGTTCAACGAGGCTTTCGCCACCAGCGTGGAGCGGCTGGGCGGTGCACGCTGGCTCACGACCCAGGCGAGCGAGCAGGCGCGCGCCGACTACGCGGTGTTCGACCAGCGCCGGCGCGCCTTCCGCTCGCTCACCTTCTCCGTGCGCCAGCAATTGCAGGACATCTACCGGGACACCACGATCGACGACGCCGAGAAGGCGCGGCGCAAGGCCACCGCCATGACCGGCTTCCACCGCAGCTACCAGGACCTCAAGCGCGGCTGGGGCGGCTTCGCCGGCTACGACCCCTTCGTGGCCCAGGCCAACAACGCGAGCTTCGCGGCCCAGGCGGCCTACGACGGCCTGGTCCCGGCCTTCGAGGCCTTGTTCGAGCGCGAAGGGCGGGACTTCGCGCGGTTCTATGATGCGGTTCGCACCCTGGCCGCGCTGCCCAAGGAAGAACGGCAAGCGCAGTTGCGCCGCCTGGCACCTGCCGGCGCGCCCCAGGTGGCCCGCCACCCCTGACCCCGGCAACCACACCACCCACACACGAGGCAAGCCATGGCAGACATCCACATCGAACGCGAACACGCCCTGGGCCTGCCCGCCGCGCGCAAGCTGGCCTGGCGCTGGGCCGAACAGGCCGAGAACGAGTTCGACATGAGCTGCACTTACGAAGAAGGCGATGGCTGCGACGAAGTGCAGTTCACGCGCTCGGGCGTCAGCGGCACGCTCAAGGTGTCGGGCGAACGTTTCGAACTCGACGCCCGCCTGGGCTTTCTGCTCGGTGCGTTCAAGGACCGCATCGAAAGCGAGATCGTGAAGAACCTCGACACGCTGCTGGCGGCCAGGAAGCCGGCCGCCAAGGCGGCGGCCAAAAGAAGAAAGCCGGCTGAGCCGGCTTGACTTCTTCCAGAGCACCCGCGGAACCGGCTTTGCCGGGCCGCCAGGTGCGCCCCCCTGCAAGGGGGGTGACGCCGAAGGCGGCGCGGGGGGTCAGCTCAATTCTTCGATGAGGTCGACGTACTGCTGCATCGCGTCCTCGCTGCCCGTGCCCTTGAGGCCGTTCCAGGCGTCCCACTTGGCGCGGCCCACCATGTCGCCGAAACCGGGCTTCTTCTCGGCGTTGTCGCCGGTGGTGGCCTGCTTGTACAGCGCGTAGATCTTGAGCAGCGTGGCGTTGTCGGGGCGCTCGCTCAGGTTCTTGGAATTCGCCACCGCGGCGTCGAAACGGGACTTGAGATCGGCCATGAATGCTCCTGGTTTGAAATGAAACGCCCGGCGCGGGTCGGCCGGGCTTAGGGCTGTCCCGCTATCTTACGGTTTGGTCTGTCTGCACAATAGAGCCACAACCCCAAGACCCGCGGCACCGGCCTTTCAGCGGCCTGGTTCACGCACCCGAGGAGCATCCATGGTTCAACGCGTCGCCGCCCGGCCCGGCCCTTCCGCAGCGCGCCCACCCGCCACCGCCAAATCCCCGGTGGCCCTCGTGCGGGGCGCGAGCGCCTCGGTCCAGCAGGCGCTGGCGAGCACCCTGGGCATGGAAGGCGAGCGCATGAGCAAGGTGGACACCGCCTGGCTGCGCATGGACTCGCCGTCGAACCTGATGATGATCGTGGGCGTCTGGATCCTGCGCCCCGGCCTCACGCCGGACGCCTTGAAGGAACGCGTGCGCGAACGCCTGCTGCCCTACCCGCGCTTCGTGCAGATCGCGCGCGAGGACGCCGCCGGCGCGCACTGGTCCAAGGACCCGGATTTCCAGATCGATCGGCACATCGTCACGCACAAGCTCAAACGCCGGCCCGGCCAGACCGAGCAGGACGCGCTGCAGGACCGCGTGGGCGACCTCGCCATGCAGGCGCTGGACCCCGAGCACCCGCTCTGGCGCTTCGAACTGATCGAGCGCTACGACGGTGGTTCGGCCCTGATCGCGCGCATCCACCACTGCATCGCCGACGGCATCGCGCTCATCAGCGTGATGATGAGCCTGGTCGATGGCGGCGGCGCGCCCCCCGAGCGCCAGCGCCGCAAGCCCCCGAAGATCGGCCTGGACGGCGCCGAGGACTGGCTGGCCGACACGCTGATCCGGCCCTTTGGCGACATCACGGCCAAGGCATTGGAAGCCGCTGGCGGTGGCGCGGCGAAATCGCTCTCCATGCTTGCCGCTCCGCAGCAGAGCCTGAGCGACACGCTGGGCCAGGCGGTGGACCTCGCGCGCATGGGCGGCCAGCTCGCCAGCGACCTGGCCTCGCTGGCGCTGATGCCCGACGACTCGCCGACCCGGCTCAAGGGCCAGCCCGGCCGCACCAAGCGCGTGGCCTGGTGCGAGCCCATCCCGCTGGACGAGGTCAAGGCCATCGGCAAGGCCATGAACTGCTCGGTCAACGACGTGCTGCTGGGCTGCGTGGCCGGCGCCATCGGCGCCTACCTGCGCGGTCTGGGCGACGACACCGGTGGCAAGGAAATCCGAGCCATGGTGCCGATCAACCTGCGCCCGATGGAAGACGCCTGGAAACTGGGCAACCGCTTCGGCCTCGTGCCCCTGGTGCTGCCCATCGGCCTGGACAACCCGATCGAACGCGTGTTCGCGGTGCGCGCGCGCATGAACAACCTCAAGGGCAGCCTGCAGCCGCTGCTGACCTTCGGCCTGCTCTCGGTGGCGGGGCTGCTGATCAAGCCGGCGCAGGACGCCATGCTCAGCCTGTTCGGCCGCAAGACCACGGCGGTGATGACCAACGTGCCGGGGCCAGCAGCCAAGCTCAAGGTGTGCGGCGCCACGCTGGAGCAGACCATGTTCTGGGTGCCGCAGACCGGCACCGTGGGCCTGGGCGTGTCGATCCTGAGCTATGGCGGTGGCGTGCAGTTCGGCGTGATCGCCGACACCCAGCTGTGCCCGGACCCGCAGCAGATCATCGACCGCTTCGAGCCGGAGTTCGCCCGGCTGCTGACACTGACGCTGATGCTGCCCTGGGGCGAGGCCAAGGGCTAGTTCAGACCAAGGCCAGGCGTCGGTCGGCGATTTCCAGCAGGCCGTCGAAGATCAGGCTTTCCACCAGCTCCACCTCGGTGGACATGCTGGGCGCCATCTTCCAGCCCGCGCCCCCGGTCATGATGCAGACCGGCTGCTCGCCGCAATGGCGCCGCAGGTTCTCCACCATGCGCTGCACCGCACCGGCGATGGCGAAGGTGCCGCCGCTGGTGAGCGCGTCGCTGGTGTTGGTGGGAAAGTCGCAGACCTCGCCGGTGGGCACGTGCAGACCCGCCGTGCCCGACTCCAGCGCGCGCAGCATGATGCCGTGGCCGGGCAGAATGATGCCGCCCAGGAAGCGCCCCTCGATGTCGATGGCCTCGACCGTGACGGCCGTGCCCACCATCACCACCACGCAGGGCTTCGCAGGGCCCCGGGCGAGCAGCCGCTGGCGCGCACCGATCATGCGCACCCAACGGTCCGACCCCAGCCGGGCCGGGTGGTCGTAGCCGTTGACCAACCCCGCTTCGGCGCTGCTGGACACGACCCAGTGCGGCGTCACGTCCCACAGCTCGAGCTGCTCGCCGACCCGCCGCTTGACCGCGTCGCCAGCGACCACACAACCCAGCACCCATTGCGGGGCGGGCAGGTGGCGCCAGTCGCCGTCTTCCAGGGTTTCGATGTTTTCCAGAAACTGCGCACCGCTGGCCAACAGCGTGGCCCCCACGCGTGGCGCGTCGTAAAGGGCCCACTTGAGGCGGGTGTTCCCTACGTCCAGGGCCAGAAAGTCATGCGCGGATTATGACCAAGCCACCGTGCCCGGATTGCCGCAGTGCAGCATGGGGCGCGGTGGGCGGGTTCAGATCAGTCCGATCCAGCAGGCGCGCTGCACGGCGGCCAGCTTGTTGTCGGTCTGCAACTTGGACATCGCGTTGGCGAGGTGGTAATTCACCGTGCGCTCGGAGCAGTCCATGCGCAACGCGGTCTCGCGCGCGGTCAGACCTTCGAAGGCCAGGTTGAGGCTTTCGAGTTCGCGCGGGCTCAGGCCCACGCGCTGCTCGGCGATGGTGCGTCGCAACATGGGCCACACGTTGAAGGCCGACCAAGCCAGCACCGCCGCCTCGGAGCGGTCGGCAAAGGCCCGTGGGCTGAACATGAAACACTCGAAGGCACGGCCCGCCGGCAGGCTGAAGGCCACGCGCACCAGTGTCTGGTAGCCGTGCGCCAGCCACAGGCGGCGCCAACGGCTCGACTGTTCGAACGAGGATTTGGAAATGTCCTGCCAGGCCACCAGCGGCGCATCGCTGTCGCGCCAGCCCGCGCCGAAGTCCCGGCTTTCGGCCAAGGCCTCCGCGGCCCCCACCAGCCGGGGGGGATGCACCGCCAGCACCTCGCGCTGATCCCGCCCACCCAGGGGGTTCGGACCAAGAACCAGCACGGCGTCCACCCCTTGATCGCGCAGCGCGCACACCCAGTCGGCCAGAATACCGTCCAGCCCGACACTGTCAAAGTTGACAGGCAGGGTCATGGTTGATAACACCCTGTTGCATACACAATGCCTGATGAATCAGGATGGGAGTCACGCGCCACAGGTGTTTGGCGATCGAAGGAGTGCATATTGTCTTTTGACCGGTTGTGGATGCTCAGCGCCAAAGCCCGCATGTGGCGGTGGGTGCTGGACGAGGTTGTCCACGCGCCTGTGGAGCCTATTTTGCACCCATCGCGGTACCGGCTGCTGTGGATCGGGGCATTCACGTTCGTCGGCCACCTGGTCATCTATGGCATTTGGGGCCATCTGGTGCCCCAGCCCTATGAAAATGTGTGGGCCCGCCTGGTGATGGCCTTCCTGGCACTCATTTATGTGTTGCCCCGGATTTCGCGCGACCCGTCGTCCACGGAAAGTGGGCGCCTCTTCAGCCTGGCCACCTGGATCCAGCTGCCCTGGTTCTTCACCTGGATGTACTGGATGAACGGAGGCAATGCCGCCTGGCTGGGCAGCGTCGCCGCCATGATCCTCATTTATTACCACGCGACCGACTGGCGCCTGGCGACGCTCGGCCTGATCACCGGCGGCATCGCGGGCTGGGCCACGGCGGAGTTCTATGGCGGCAGCACCCGCCCGTTCGAGGAGCCGCTGGCGAACGTGGTGGTGATCACCTTCTCCTGGCTCATGGGCCTGATGCTGGGTTTCTCCAGCGCCAACCTGCGCCGCGCCCGCCTGCTCAACACGCTGAGCACCATGGGCGTGATGGCGCACGAGCTGCGCACGCCGCTGGCGCACGGTGAACCTCATGGGCGACGTGCTGCGCAACCTGGTGCAACACGACATCCCGGACCCCAAACGCAAGAAGCTGGAGGAACTGGCCACGCGGCTGCAGAACCTGGTGCGCAGCATGAACCGCCAGATCGACACCCAGATTTCCAACGCGCAGCTCATGCGCCTGCCGCGCGAGCAGTCCCTGATCATGGCGGCCGAGCTGGTGCAGGAGGTGGTGAACCAGTACCCCTACCGCTCCTCGCGGGAGCGCGACTGCGTTCAGGTGCACATCCAGAGCGACTTCTGCTTTTCGGCTTCCCGCCCGCTGTTCGCCCAGGTGCTCACCAACCTGATCAAGAACGCGCTGCACGCACTGGCCGCGGCCAGCACGGCACCCAGCCCGGGCGACCTGCGGGTGGACGTGGGCCTGCACCACGGCAAGGGCCGCATCGCCGTGTCGGACGACGGCATCGGCATCACGCACGAGCAGCAGCAGCGCATTTTCGAGCCCTTCTTCTCGACCCAGAGCGGGGCCGGCAACGGCCTGGGCCTGACCTTCTGCAAGAACGTGGTCGAGGCCGCCCATGGCCGCCTCAGCGTGCACTCCCAACCTGGGCTGGGCGCGGTCTTCATGATCGACCTCCCCCTCAACACATCTGCGGCCCAGACCTTGGCCGTCTCAGGCTGACCACGATGGCACTGACGATCTCACTCTTTCACCGCCCTGGCAGCGTCCTCTTCCTGGATGACGACACCGACTACCTGGAAATGCTGGGCATGGTCATCCCCTCGCACTGGCAGGTCGAGCTCTATTCACGCCCCTCGGGCTTCGCCGCCCGCATGCAGAACGAGCCCGCGCGCTGGGAGGCCGACGCTATGGCTCAGCTGCAGATGATCGAGCGCTGGCGGCAGGGTCAGCCGCTGCTGCCGCAGGTGTTGCGGTACTGGGCCGTGAGCGCCTCGCGCTACGAGCTGGCCCAGATCTGCGTGGTGGACTACGCCATGCCCGGCACCGACGGCCTGCGGGTGCTCAACACCCTGCTCGACTGGCCGGGCTCGCGCGTGCTGCTGACGGGCCAGGCGGACGAGCAGATCGCCATCCAGGCCTTCAACAACGGCCTGATCGACCAGTTCGTGCCCAAACAGACCACGGACATCACGCGCCACCTGCTCGGTGTGCTGCGCAAGCTGTCCCAGACGCCACACCCCCGGCTCAACACGCTGTGGCGTGCCGCCCTGCGGCCGGCGCAGCAGTCCATGCTGCAGATCCCGTCGGTGGCGCAGGCGCTGCGCGCGTACACCGAGCAGCACTGGGTGGAGTACGTGGTGCTCGGCGAGCCCTTCGGCCTGGTCGGCCTGGACTCCATGGGCAACTGCCACTGGCTGCAGCTCGAACCCACGGCTAGCCTGCCCGATCTGGCCGAGCTCGCGGGCTCGGCCGGGCTGGGCTTCGATGCCGTGCGCGCCGTGCAGGCCGGGCAACGGCTGGCTGCCGTGGAACTGCACCAGCAAATGGGCCTGCGGGGCCCGGTGCGGACCGCGCAGGCCTTCCCGGTCGGGGACGACGGCGTGCTCTCCGGCGCCCTGTTCAGCCTGGACCGCGCCGACCTGCCCCAGCCCATCTATGCCTACCGGCACTTTCTGGAAGCCCAGGGCGGGCGCGAGGTTCACGACACTTAGGGCCTGTCAACCCTATGCCGCCAGGGCCTCCTCCTGGGCGCCGGCCTGCACGCGGGCGCGCCGGGCACAAGGCCAATCCCAGGGTTTGACGATCGGCGCGATCTCGCGCGCCACCGCCTCCAGGTGATCGAGTTCGGCCTCGGTCAGCGCCGCGTTGAGCGTGAGTCGCACCAGGGCGCGCTTGCTGCTGGTGGCCGGGGCGCAGAAGATGGCGCCGAACACGCCGCGCTTTTCCAGCTCGTCGCGCAGGCGCATGGTGTCCGGCTCGGTGCCGGCTTCCAGCGAAATGATCTGCTCGGTGCCCTGGTGGATCCAGTAACCCAGGCCGCCCAGGGTGTCGCGCACCCGGCGGGTGATGGCCTTGAGGCGGGCCCGCTCGTCGTCGGCCTTCTGCAGCACCTCGACCGTGGCCCGCAGGCCGGCGATCTCATGGGGCAGCAGGCAGGAGCTGAAGATGTTGGGGAAGCTTGAGCTCAGGATGTAGTAGCGCATGCTGGCCGGTGCGGTGAAGAAGCCGGCGCGCCCCGCGACCGACTTGGCCAGGCTGGCGGAAATGAAGTGCACCCGGTCCGTCAGACCGAGTTCGGCGCACAGGCCCGCGCCGCCCGGGCCGTGCGTGCCCAGGGAATGCGACTCGTCGACCAGGATCATGCTGCCGTGCTTTTCCACCACCTCGATCATGGCTTCCAGCGGGCACACGGAACCGGTGGTGCTGTAGACCGAGTCCACCACCACCACGCCCGGGCCGTTCTTGGCGATGATCTTGTCCAGGTGGGCGGCGTCGTTGTGGCGGAAGGCAAAAGCCGGCGCGCGCGCGGCATGGGCCCCTTCCCACAGGGACGCGTGCGCCTGGGTGTCCAGGTACACCGGGGTGTTGGCGTCGGCGATGGACTGCAGCAGGCCGACGTTGGCCGAGTAGCCGGACTGGCAGACGAAGGCGTCTTCCTTGCCGACCCAGCCCGCCAGGGCCATTTCGAGCGCGCGCGTGGGGTGCTGCTGGAGGAGGAACACACCCGACTGCACCACGAACTCGCTGGACTTGGTGATGGCCTCGACCTGGGCCGCGACGATGCTCGGGTGGCCCGTCACGCTCAGGTAGTCGTTGCCGTCCAGGCGCACCGCATTGGGGCCGGGCGAAGAACCGTGCAGCACGAACTTGCCGCCCCAGTTGCCTTCCCAGCGGGGTTTGAAATCACGTTCCATCCGCTGAACCAGGGTGGCGGCCAGCGGTGGGTTCTTGTAAACGGCGTCTTGAGCGCGTTCCAGCGTTTCCATGGGATTCCCCTTAGCGGATAGAAAACCCCATTAAAAAAAGAAATCCGTGAAAAATCACACGACCCCTGTCAGGTTTGACAGGGGTTATGAGGCTTTCTTCTCAAGTTTCGGCTCGTTCTGCCGACAGGCGGTTACGCGGCGTAACAACCCTTGAACGGCTGGCTCAGTTCTGGCGCCAGGGCAATTCGCGGAACCGCCACCCCCCTTTGCGCCCCCGGTGGGCGTCGGCATCGGGGTCGCCTTCGAAGCCTTCGAGGATGTTGTAGGCCTCCAGCCCGAGCTCGGTGGCCCGCTTGGCGGCGGCAATGGAGCGCACGCCGCTGCGGCACAGCAGCACCAGCTTCTTGCCGCCGGCCGCTTCCCGCACCTGCTGATCGAAGGTCGGGTTCAGCGCCATGCCGGGCCACTGTTTCCAGGCGACGGGCACCGCGCCCGGCACAAAGCCCACCCACTCCCGCTCCGCGTCGGTGCGCACGTCCACCATCACCGCCTCGCCGCTCTGGACCCAGCGCCAGGCCAGTTCGGGCGATACGTCACCGGCGTAGGTGCCCTGGTGGGTGCCCGAGGGCGGCAGGGGCTGCATCTGCAGCGCGCCGTCGGCGTCGTGGCGCAGGCCGGACGTGAGGTTGGCCGGCACGGCCTCGTCGATGCGCCGGGGGCGCGGCAGGTTCAGCGAGTTCATCAGGGCCACGAACTCGGCCTCGGTCTTGCCCGCCACCCGCGTGTTGGTGGTTTTCTCGCGGCCGATGCTGGAACACGAACGGCCCTGGTAGTCGTGGCCGGGCCAGACGATGGTGTCGTCCGGCAGCGCGAACAGCACCTGGGTCAGGCTGCGGTACAGGGCCTCGGCACTGCCCGACTGGAAATCGGTGCGGCCGCACCCATTGATCAGCAGGGTGTCGCCGGTGAACACGTGGTTGCGCCAGAGAAAGCTCATGCTGCCGGCGGTGTGGCCCGGGGTGTGCAGGGCCTTGAGCACCTCCCCACCGAACTTCAGGGTGTCGCCATCCTGGAGCTGCACGCCCGCGGTGCCGATGCCACACCCCAGGGGCGCGGCGGTCTTGGCGCCAGCCAGCTCGGCCAGCCGGCCCGCGCTGGTGATGTGGTCGGCGTGGGCGTGGGTTTCCACCGTCCAGACCAGTTTGAGGCCGTATTCCCGCAGGGTCGCGAGATCGCGCTCGATCTGCTCGTCCACCGGATCGATGAGCAGCGCGTCGCGGCTGAGTTGGTCGAACAGCACGTAGGTGTAGGTGCTGGAGGCGGGGTCGAACAGCTGGATCGGTTTCATCTGAAAGCACAAGTGGAACTCGGGGGCCGACCATCATGCCCGAGGCTGGGCGTTATGGATTTTCAACAGGGCGTGAAGATATTTTCACGCCCATTTTTGGTGCTGGAACAGCCAAAAACAAGGGCTTGCAGCCACGTGCTATTCACTGGTCGGTGAAAACCCTGCGCTCCGCCGTGGCACCTTGGGCGCATCATCGGCGCCTCATCAACCCGACTGGAGACAACAGATGACTGACAAGAAGACCGTCACTTCGCGCCGAGGCATGCTCAAAGGCGCCGCCGTCGCGGCCGGCGCCATGTCCGTGCCCATGATTGCCACCGCGCAGACCACCACGCTGCGCTTCCAGAGCACCTGGCCGGCCAAGGACATCTTCCACGAGTACGCAGGTGATTTCGCGAAGAAGGTCAATGACATGGCCGGCGGTCGTCTGAAGATCGAGGTGTTGCCAGCGGGCTCGGTGGTACCGGCCTTCCAGTTGCTGGACGCGGTGGCCAAGGGCACGCTGGACGGCGGCCACGGCGTGGTCGCCTACTGGTACGGCAAGAACTCCGCCCTGGCCCTGTGGGGCTCCGGCCCGGGCTACGGCATGGACGCCAACATGGTGCTCGCCTGGCACAAGTACGGCGGCGGCAAGGCGCTGATGGAAGAGATCTACAAGAGCCTGAACCTCGACGTGGTCTCCTACCTGTACGGCCCCATGCCTTGCCAGCCATTGGGCTGGTTCAAGAAGCCGGTGTCCAAGGTCACGGACATGAAGGGCCTGAAGTTCCGCACCGTGGGCCTGGCGGTGGACGTGTTCACCGACATGGGCACCGCCGTCAACCCGCTGCCCGGCGGCGAGATCGTGCCGGCGCTGGACCGCGGCCTGATCGACGCGGCCGAATTCAACAACGCCTCCAGCGACCGCGTGCTGGGCTTCCCCGACGTTGCGCAAGAACTGCATGCTGCAGAGCTTCCACCAGTCCGGCGAGCAGTTCGAGATCCTGTTCAACAAGACCAAGCTCAACGCCCTGCCTGCCGAACTCAAGTCCATCATCGAGTACGCGTCGGAAGCCTCCAGCGCCGACATGAGCTGGAAGGCCATCGACCGCAACTCGCAGGACTATGAAGCGCTGAAGAAGGGTGGCGTGAAGTTCTACAAGACGCCCGATCCGATCCTGCGCGCGCAGCTGGCTTCGTGGGACAAGACCATTGCCAAGAAGGCGGCCGAGAACCCCTTGTTCAAGAAGGTGCTCGACTCGCAGAAGGCCTTCGCGCAGCGCGCCGGCCAATGGCAGAACGACTACACGGTCGACTTCAAGATGGCCTTCAACCACTACTTCGCCAAGAAGAGCTGATCCCGGCACAGGGGAACGAGGGGCATGGCGCCGGCGCGATGCCCCTCTTTTTTTGCCCGTTTCACCGCGCCGGCTGAGGAATCACGATGCAATCCATCTTGTGGACCATCGATCGGCTGTCCACGCTGATCGGCAAGGTCTTTGCCTGGTGCGCCCTCCTGCTGACGCTGCTGATCAGCTGGGAGGTGTTTTCGCGCTATGTGCTGAACGAACCCCACGCCTGGGTGCTCGACGCCCAGATCATGTTGTACGGCACCATGTTCATGACGGCCGGCGCCTACACCCTGTCCAAGAACGGGCACGTCCGGGGGGACGTGCTCTATGGTTTCTTTCAGCCGCGAACCCAGGCCACCGTGGACCTGGTGCTCTACATCGTGTTCTTCCTGCCCGGCATCGTCGCGCTGACCTGGGCCGGCTGGATCTACGCCGGCGAATCGCTCGCGATCCGCGAACAGACCTTCTCGGCCGACCCCCTGCCGCTGTACCCCTTCAAGTATGTGATTCCGCTGGCGGGCATCACGCTGCTGCTGCAGGGCCTGGTGGAGATCGTGCGCTGCGTCCAATGCATCCAGACCGGCGCCTGGCCGGCGCGTGAAGACGACGTGCAGGAAGTTGACGTCGAAAAACTCAAGGAAATGGTCAACGTGAAAGACGAAGACATCGCCGCACTCGACGCCGTGGTCGTCGCCCAGGAGAAAAAACAATGAAGTTGCGCAAGGAACTCTGGTTCGGCCTCAGCTTCATGGCCCTCATCGTGGTCCTGGCGGCCGTGGTGCTGCTGCGCGCCGAAACCATCACCCAGGGTCACCTGGGCCTGCTGATGCTCTCGCTGGTGGTCGTGGCGATCATGCTGGGCTTTCCCACCGCGTTCACGCTCATGGGCATGGGCATGCTGTTCACCTGGCTGGCCTACGACAGGGACGTCACGCACACGCTGGACCTGATGGTGCAATCGGCCTACAAGACCATCGCCAACGATGTGCTCATCGCCATCCCGCTGTTCGTCTTCATGGGCTACCTCGTGGAGCGCGCGAACCTGATCGAGTCGCTCTTCAAGAGCATGCACCTGGCCATGGCCCGGCTGCCCGGCGCGCTGGCAGTGCGCACGCTGGTGACCTGCACCATCTTCGCCACGGCCACCGGCATCGTCGGCGCGGTGGTGACGCTGATGGGCCTGCTGGCCTTGCCGGCCATGCTGCGCGCCGGCTACAGCGTGCCGCTGGCGGCTGGCGCCATCACGGCGGGGGGCTGCCTGGGCATCCTGATCCCGCCTTCGGTGCTGCTGATCGTCTACGGTGCCACGGCCGGCGTGTCTGTGGTCCAGTTGTACGCTGGCGCGTTTTTCCCCGGGCTGATGCTGGCTTCCCTGTACATCGTGTACGTGATCATCGTGGCCAAGCTCAAGCCGCAATGGGCACCGCCGCTGAGCGCCGAAGAGCGCCAGGTCCACCTGCCCACGTTGACCCAGCGCCTGACCACCGACCCGACCGCCCACGCGGTGCTGGGCTTGCTCAAGGGCCGGCGCAATGCCGATGTGCCCCTGTCGCACCTGCTCAAGCAGATCGGCATGGCCGCGCTGCCCGCGCTGATCTTCGCTGCGGTGATGATCCCGAGCTACCAGGCGGTTACCACGGTGAGAGCCGAGGCGGTGTACGAGATCGAGGAAATCGGCGCCAGCCGCTCCAGCGCCTCCGAAGGCGGTGGCCTGGCCGAGCCCCCGGCCGAAGGGGGCCTGGCCGAACCGCCATCCGAATCGGGCGGCCTGGCCGAACCTCCGGCGGACCCCGATGTGCCCGAGTCCGCTGGCGCCCTGCAACCCCCTCCCGGTGCCGACGCCGCCGCGGCCGAACCCGCCGCTGCGGCGCAAGCAGCGGTCGAAGGGGTCGAGGTGGACGAAGAAATCGCCACGACCCAGCCCGCCCCCACCTGGTGGTGGGTGGTGTTTGCGGTCATGGGCGCGCTCGTCACCCTGTTCTACCTGTTCCTCAGCTTCGCCCGGCTTGAAATCTTCAAGATGCTGCTGGCCTCGTTCTTCCCGCTGGTGCTGCTGATCCTGAGCGTGCTGGGTTCGATCGTGCTGGGCCTGGCGACGCCGACGGAGGCGGCGGCCATGGGGGCGCTGGGCGGCATGCTGCTGGCAGCCGCCTACCGGCGGCTCAACATGGCCGTGCTCAAGGAATCGGTCTACCTGACCGCCAAGACCTCGGCCATGGTGTGCTGGCTGTTCGTGGGCTCGGCGATCTTCTCCGCGGCGTTCGCGCTGTTGGGCGGGCAGGCGCTGGTGGAGCAGTGGGTGCTCAGCATGGAACTCACCAAGATCGAGTTCCTGGTGATGACCCAGATCATCATCTTCCTGCTGGGCTGGCCGCTGGAATGGACCGAGATCATCGTGATCTTCATGCCGATCTTCATTCCCCTGCTGGCCCATTTCGACGTGGACCCGCTGTTCTTCGGCCTGCTGGTGGCGCTGAACCTGCAGACCGCCTTCCTCAGCCCGCCGGTGCGATGGCCGCCTTCTACCTGAAGGGCGTGGCCCCGCCGCACGTCACGCTGAACCAGATCTTCCTGGGCATGCTGCCGTTCATGGGCATCCAGATCCTGGCGATCGTGCTGCTGTACATGTTCCCCGGCATCGGCCTGTGGCTGCCGCAGCTGCTCTACAAGTGATCTGACGGGTTCGATCCACCCTAGGGGGCGCTTCGGCGCCCCTTCTTTTTGGGGGAAACGGGTTATATTACGTTTACGTAAACGTCAATTGACCGGATGCGCGAAGAATCGTGTCCGAGCCCCCTAGCTGGAGACCGCATGCCCCGCCCGAACGACGCCTCCCTGCCCTTTCCGCGTGCGGCCCTGCGTGCGGGCAAGAACGGCGCGTGGCGCGGCTGGCAGATCGAGCCTGTGGCCGAGGGCGCGCCGGCCACCAAGGTCTCTCTCAAGAAGCTCAAGCCGGACGCCAAGCCCTTTTCCAGCGGCGACAAGGCGGCCGACCAAGCCAGCGTGCAGGCCATCGCCGAAGAACTCGACGGCTTGCAGGACCTGTTCTACGCCGACCGCCGCTTCAAGCTGCTCGTGGTGCTGCAGGGCACCGACACCGCCGGCAAGGACGGCACCGTGCGAGGCGTGTTCGCACGCACCAGCCCGCTGGGCGTGCACACCGTGGGCTGGAAAGCCCCGACCGAGGTCGAGCGCGACCACGACTACCTCTGGCGCATCCACCAGCAGGTGCCCGGCGCCGGCGAGACCATGGTCTTCAACCGCAGCCACTACGAAGACGTGCTGGTGCCCGTGGTCAACCGCTGGATCACGCCCGCCCAGACCGCTCAGCGCTACGCGCAGATCAATCACTTCGAGCGCCTGCTCGCCGAGACCGGCACCGTGATCCTGAAGTTCATGTTGCACATCGGCAGCGACGAGCAGCGCCAACGCCTGCAGGAGCGCGTGGACGACCCGACCAAACACTGGAAGTTCAGCGAAGGCGACATCGACGTGCGCAAGCAGTGGGCCGACTACCAGCGCGCCTACGAGGCGCTGCTGGCCCGCACCAGCACCCCCTGGGCACCCTGGAACGTGGTCCCCGCCAACTCCAAGACCCACCGCAACCTGATGATCGCGACCATCGTGCGCGACACCCTCAAGGCCCTCGACCTGCGTTACCCGCCGCCCAAGCCCGCCTTGGCCGGCCTGCGCATCGAATGAGGCTTTCCGCCATCCGCCCCCAGAGAGAGACACCATGAGCAACCTCGCCGCCGAGTACCAGGCACTGCGCAAACTACCGCCCCACGCACAAGGTGCGTTTCGTCACCGCCGCCAGCCTGTTCGACGGGCACGACGCCGCCATCAACATCATGCGGCGCATCCTGCAGGGCATGGGCGCCGAGGTGATCCACCTGGGCCACAACCGCTCGGTGGACGAGGTGGTCACCGCCGCGCTGCAGGAAGACGCGCAAGGCATCGCCATCAGCTCCTACCAGGGCGGCCATGTGGAGTACTTCAAGTACATGGTGGACCTGCTCAAGAGCCGGGGCGGCGAGCACATCCAGGTGTTCGGCGGCGGCGGCGGCGTGATCGTGCCGGCCGAGATCCGCGAGCTGCAGGACTACGGTGTGACGCGCATCTACAGCCCCGAAGACGGCCAGAAGATGGGCCTGGCCGGGATGATCGGCGAGATGGTGATGCGCTGCGACCGCGACCTCAGCCCCTACGCGCCCAAGGCGCTGGCGGCCATCGAGGGCCAGGGCGAGATGAACTGGCGCGCGCTGGCCCAGCTCATCACGGTGCTGGAGAACGGCAGCGCGGACGCGGCCATCGTCTCCGCCCTGCGCGAGCAGGCCCAGACCAGGAAGGTGCCGGTGCTCGGCATCACCGGCACGGGCGGCGCGGGCAAGTCCTCGCTTACCGACGAGCTCATCCGCCGCCTGCGGCTGGACCAGGACGACCGCCTGCGTGTGGCCGTGATCTCCATCGACCCCTCGCGCCGCAAGAGCGGCGGCGCGCTGCTGGGCGACCGCATTCGCATGAACGCCATCAACCCCTGGGGCCAGGGGCCGCGCGTCTACATGCGCTCGCTGGCCACGCGCGACTTCGGCAGCGAGATCAGCGCCGCCCTGCCCGACGTGATCGCGGCCTGCAAGTGCGCGGGCTTCGACCTGATCGTGGTCGAGACCTCCGGCATCGGCCAGGGCGACGCGGCCATCGTGCCGCACGTGGACCTGCCCATGTACGTCATGACGCCCGAGTTCGGCGCGGCCAGCCAACTCGAGAAGATCGACATGCTGGACTTCGCCGCCTTCGTGGCCATCAACAAGTTCGACCGCAAGGGTGCGCTCGACGCCCTGCGCGACGTTGCGCAAGCAGGTGCAGCGCAACCAGGAAGCCTGGAGCACGCCGCCCGACCAGATGCCGGTGTTCGGCACCATGGCCGCGCGCTTCAACGACGACGGGGTGACCGCGCTGTACCAGGCGCTGAAAGTCCGCCTGGGCGACCTCGGCCTGCCGTTGCAGGAGGGCCGGCTGCCCGCCGTGAAGGTGCGCCACAGCACCAACCAGACGCCCATCGTGCCGCCCGCGCGCACGCGTTACCTGGCCGAGATCAGCGACACGGTGCGCGGCTACAAGAAGAAGGCGATCGAGCAGTCGCGCCTGGCGCGCGAGATCCAGCAGCTCAACGCCAGCGCGGCCATGCTGCGCAAGGACAAGCCCGAACGCGCGCGCGCCGCCGAGGCGGTGATCGACCTCGCTCAATTGCGCGAACTCGACCAGGATCCGGCCGCGCGCAAGCTGCTCGCCCAGTGGCCCGACATGCAGAAGGCCTACGCGGGCGATGAGTACGTGGTGAAGATCCGCGACAAGGAGATCCGCACCGCGCTCACCACCAAGAGCCTGTCGGGCACCACCATCCGCAAGGTCGCGCTGCCCAAGTACGAGGACCACGGCGAGATCCTGAAGTGGCTGATGTTGGACAACGTGCCCGGCAGCTTCCCCTACACCGCCGGCACCTTCGCCTTCAAGCGCGAGGGCGAGGACCCCACGCGCATGTTCGCCGGCGAAGGCGACGCCTTCCGCACCAACCGCCGCTTCAAGCTGCTCTCCGAAGGCATGGCCGCCAAGCGCCTGTCCACCGCCTTCGACTCGGTCACGCTCTACGGCAACGACCCCGACCCGCGCCCCGACATCTACGGCAAGGTGGGCAACTCCGGCGTGAGCATCGCCACGCTCGAGGACATGAAGGTGCTCTACGGCGGCTTCGACCTCTGCCACCCGGCCACCTCGGTCTCCATGACCATCAACGGCCCGGCGCCCAGCATCCTGGCGATGTTCATGAACACCGCAATCGACCAGAACCTGGAGAAGTTCGAAACCGAGAACGGGCGCCAGCCCACCGCCACCGAGGCCGCCAAGATCCGTGAATGGGTGCTGGCGAACGTGCGCGGCACGGTGCAGGCCGACATCCTGAAAGAAGACCAGGGCCAGAACACCTGCATCTTCTCGACCGAGTTCTCGCTCAAGGTGATGGGCGACATCGCCGAGTACTTCGTGCACCACGACGTGCGCAACTTCTACTCGGTGTCCATCAGCGGGTACCACATCGCCGAGGCCGGCGCCAACCCCATCAGCCAGCTCGCCTTCACGCTCTCCAACGGCTTCACCTTCGTGGAGGCCTACCTGGCGCGCGGCATGCACATCGACGACTTCGCGCCCAACCTGAGCTTCTTCTTCAGCAACGGCATGGACCCGGAGTACACCGTGCTCGGCCGCGTGGCGCGCCGCATCTGGGCCACCTCGATGCGCGACCGCTACGGCGCGAACGAGCGCAGCCAGAAGCTGAAGTACCACGTGCAGACCAGCGGCCGCTCCCTGCACGCGCAGGAGATCCAGTTCAACGACATCCGCACCACGCTGCAGGCGCTGATCGCGATCTACGACAACTGCAACAGCCTGCACACCAACGCCTTCGACGAGGCCATCACCACCCCCACCGAAGACTCGGTGCGCCGCGCGATGGCGATCCAGCTCATCATCAACCGCGAGTGGGGCCTGGCCAAGAACGAAAACCCCAACCAGGGCGCCTTCATCATCGACGAGCTCACCGAGCTGGTGGAAGAGGCCGTGCTGCAGGAGTTCGAGAAGATCGCCGAACGCGGCGGCGTGCTGGGCGCGATGGAGACCGGCTACCAGCGCGGCAAGATCCAGGACGAGTCCATGCACTACGAGATGCTCAAGCACACCGGCGAGTACCCGATCGTGGGCGTGAACACCTTCCGCAACCCGCACGGCGACCTCACGCCCGAGACGCTGGAGCTCGCGCGCTCGACCGACGACGAGAAGCAGAACCAGCTCAAGCGCCTGGCCGACTTCCACGCGCGCCATGCCCACGAGTCGCCCGCCATGCTGCAGCGCCTGCGCCAGGCCGTGATCGAGAACGGCAACGTGTTCGAGGTGCTGATGGACGCGGTTCGCGTGTGCTCGCTCGGCCAGATTACCAGCGCGCTGTTCGAGGTGGGTGGGCAGTACCGCCGCAACATGTGAGCCTCGGGCCTCGCGGCCCCAGGTTCACATCGGGTTCGCCAGCGGCAGGTTGAGCAGCAGGTTCTGCGGCTTGAGCTTGAGCAGGCCATCGGGCCCATCGCCAGGCCCAGGTAGACCGGCTTGCCGCGCACGTCGGCACGCATGTCCTGCGGGTCGGCGAAGCTCAGCCGGAACAGGCTGATCAGCCGGCGCTGGCGCTCGGGGTCCACCTCGTTGCCCAGGTAGAGGTCGTTGAGCAGCGCGGTCGAGGCCACATCCAGCCCCACATGCCAGCGCCAGGACGGGTCTTCCACCCGTGACTCGGGCTGGATCTTCACGGCCACGCCGTGGAAATGGCGCACCCACTTCTCCAGCACCGATGCCAGCGCCTTCAGACCCGAGCGGGAGCGTGCCATGGTGAGCGTGAGCCCATGCGGCAATTCGTTCTGGATTTCGTGCGTGAGGTCGAGCACGAAGTTGAAGCGCCCAGCCCCCTCCCGGCTGCGCAGGTAACGCGGCGCGTTGTCGTCGCCCAGCACCTCGATCTGCGTGGCCGGCAGGGCCGCGCCGCCCTGCACCAGCAGGCGCCCCAGCTCGCCCAGGCCACCGGTTTCATTGAGCAGGTCCAGCACCTCGCTGTCGCCGCTGAGCACGCGGCCGTCCTGCACGCTCACGCGCTGGCGGCGAAACAGCATCTCGGCCGCGCGCCAGGCCCAGGCGTCGGGCTCGTCCTCCAGCAGGCGGCACACCAGGGCCTGCACCACCAGGTCCAGGAACAGCGGCGGGATCTGGATGGCGCCGGCCTGGAAGAAGCCGGCGTAGGCGGCTTCGAGCGAGCCGGCGGCGATCACCGCGTCCCGGAAGTCCAGGAACAGGCGGTGGTTGGCGCGCGCGTCGTCGTCCTCGAAGGCGTCCAGCTCGGCTGCCGTCACGGCGCGCGTGGGCGCGGCCATCAAGGCAGCGTGCAGCGCGCGCTCGGCTGCACAGGATTCCTCAACCAGCGCGAGTTCCGGGCGCTGGAGCCAGAGCCGCCAGTAGCCGTCGGTGGGGCTCAGCCAGCCGCGCGCATCGCGGTTGAGCAATTCGTGGCCGCAGGACGACCAGATGGGGAGTGAAGAGGCGTCGGACATGAAGAAAACCCGCTGCGCGCGGGGGCGCGTGGCGGGTTGGGGAGTCGAGGGGTGAACGCATTGTCGTTCACCTGCGGCGGCGCCGGGGCGCCGCGGGTTCAGGGTGCGGCCTGCAAGGCGCCGGCTTTGCGGCTGCCCGTGATCGCCCGCGAGGCGTAGGGCGCGGGCGCATCGCGCGTGTAGGTCGCATCCGGCACGCCCGCCAGGCCGATCAGGGCCTGCAGCGTGGCATTCGGCCAGAAGTTGGGGCTGCTGATGTTGCTTGCGCCCGGGATGTTGGTGCGCACCGAGTTCACGTTGTTCGACTGCGTCAAGTTGGAGAAGCTGCTGGCGAACAAGGACTGGTTGCCGGTCCCCACGAACAGGTTGGCCGTGAGCGCGACCGAGGCGCCGCCGGCCACGGACAGGTAGGCGCCGCCCGAACGGGTGATGGCGACGGTGTTGTGCACCATCTCCAGCGAGGTGTTGGGGTTCGACAGGCCCTCCATGCCATAGGCGATCGCGTTGTTGTTCTGCGCGTTCGGGCCCTTCTGGAACAAGTTGCCCTTCAGGACCACGCGGCCGCCGTTGGGGAAATCGGCCAGGTAGCTGGAATTGCCGCTGGGCCCGTCCATGAAGTAGCTGTTCTGGATGATGGACTCGCGCGCCCGGCTCTTGAGGTTGTGGCCGACCTTGGCCTCGTGGAAATAGCTGGAGTTCACCGTCAGCCGGTCGATCTGGTTGACGTAGATGTTGTGCGTGTAGCCATCGCCCAGGCCGTTGCGCGCGAACTCCGAACTTTCGATCGTGATGGTGGCCGAACCGGCGTTGGCGAGGATGCCGTTCTGGTTGTCGTAGAAGCCGCTGTTGAGGATGCGCAGGTCGCCCGTGTGCTCGGCGCGGATGCCGGCGCCGTTCTGGTCGGGCACCGTGGTGTCGCGGAACTCGATGTTGTCGATGGTGATGTTCGCGCCCGACACCACCCACAGGCCCTTGCCCCGGGCGTTGTTGCCGTTGGCGAACAGGCGCGCGCGGCTGCCCACGCCGCAGATGGTGAGGTTGTTGACGGTCCAGGAAGCGACGTCGCCCCGGTAGTCGCCGCCCGCGATCTTGATCACATCGCCGGCCTGCGCCACCGCGGCCGCCGCGCTGGGCATGGCGTAGGTCTTGCCAGGGCCCACCTGAAGCACGCGGCCCGGTGCGGTGTCGCAAGCCGCGCCGGCCGACAAGGGAGGCGCCGGCGATGGCGTGGCGCTGCCGCCCCCTCCGCCACCACCGCCTGACGGGCTGTCGCCACTACCGCCGCCGCCCCCTCCACCACCACCGCCACCACAGGCGCTCAAGGTGGCAGCCAGCAACAGCGCGAAGCCGGGAACAACGAGGGAAGAGGACAGGCGGCGAGCAGGGGCGCTCAGGTGCGGAGTGGGTTGGATGTTCAAGATAGGCAACGGAAGAAAAACAGACACCGGCCAGGCAGGCCAATCGTCCGCGTTCTGATGAAGGGGTCCGGATCCATCGAAGACAAGGGTGCGGGGTGGAGTATCGCCGCTCAGCGCCCTGCCCCGCGCCAGGACCGGGAAACGGCCGCCAGTGTGGCCGCTGGCACCGGATCGCCTGCCACAGAACGTGTTTTTATGTAACCGAGATTCGCCGCCCTGCCCCGCAGCCCCGCTGGGCGCGGCTTCGGCCGTAACAGCTCATACGCTTTGATGCATGAAAAGGCCCGCGCGAGGCGGGCCTGGTAAGCGGTGCGCGGACCGGGCTCAGGGCGCGGACTGCAGCGCGCCGGCCTTGCGGCTGCCCGAGATCGCGCGCAGTGCGTAGGGCGCGGGCGCGTCGCGGGTGTAGCTGGCGTCGGGCACCACGGACAGGGCAATCAGGGACTGCAGCGTCGCGTTGGGCCAGAAGTTCGGGGTGGCGACGTTGGACGCGCCCGGGATGTTGCTGCGCACCGAGGTCACGTTGTTCAACTGCACCGCGCTGCCGGCGGCGTACCCGCCGGTGATCAGCGCGGGGCTGCCCGTGCCGGCGAACAGGTTGGCCGTGAGCTTGACCGAGCTGGTGCCGTTGGCGATGGCCAGGAAGGCGCCGCCCGAGCGGGTGATGACCACCGTGTTGTGCACGGCCTCGAAGGTGTTGCTCGGGTTGGACAGGCCCTCGGCGCCGTAGGAGATGGCGTTGGGGTTGTCCGCGTTCGGGCCCTTGTGGAACATGTTGCCCTTCAGCACCACCTTGCCGCCGTTGGGGAAGTCGGCCAGGTAGCTCGACGTGCCGGTGGCGCCGTCCATGAAGTAGCTGTTCTCGATCACCGACTCCTTCGCCCGGCTCTTGAAGTTGTGGCCGATCTTGGCTTCGTGGAAGTAGCTGGAGGTCACCGCGATGCGGTTGATCTGGTTCACGTAGATGTTGTGCGTGTAGCCATCGCCCCGGCCGTTGCGGCCGAACTCGGAGCGGTCGATCGTGATCGTGGTCGCGCCGGCCGCGGCCAGGATGCCGTTCTCGTTGTCGAAGAAGCCGCTGTTGCGCACCGTCAGGTTGACGCCGGGTTCCACGCGGATGCCGGCGCCGTTCTGGTCGGGCACGGTGGCGTTGCGGAACTCGATGTTGTCGATCGTGATGTTGGGGCTGGAGACCACCCACAGGCCCTTGCCCTGCACGTTTTTCCCATCGGCGAACAGGCGGGCCTTGCCGCCCACGCCGCAGATGGTGAGGTTGCTGGCCTTCCAGGTCGCCGCGTCACCGCGGTAGTCGCCGGCGGTGATCTTGATCACGTCACCGGCCTGCGCCACGGCGGCGGCGGCGCTCGGCACGCTGTAGGTCTTGCCCGGGCCCACCTGCAGCACGCGGCCGGTGGCCGTGTCGCAGGCCGTGCCCGAGGGAGCGGGTGCCGGCGCGGGTGCGGGAGCAGGGGCTGGCGCCGGTGCAGGCGCGGGAGCCGGCGCAGGGGCTGGCGCGGGTGCCGGTGCGGGAGCAGGGGCCGGCGCAGGAGCGGGGGCTGGTGCGGGTGAAGGCGCCGGGGCGGGAGCCGGCGCGGGTGCAGGCGCCGGGGCTGGCGCGGCAGCGGCCATCACTTCACAAGTCTTGGTCGCGCCCTTGGCGGGATCGCTGCCGAAATAGCTGGCGGTGCACATGCCGGCCGTGCGGACCGTCTTGTAGGCCCAGCGGGTGCCGGTGCCATAACGCACGTTCTTCGTGCCGGAGAACCAGAAAATCTTGCCTTCGTTGGCGACCTTGGTCCAGGTCGCGGAGGCCGTCTGAGCCTGGGCCGGGGCTGTGGCGGCCACCATCGAGAACATGACCGCACAGGCGGCCAACACACCGGCGTGCGAAGCCGGACGGGAGAGGGAATCGAGTTGGGACATGGGAAGAATCACCTGAGAGCTGAAGAAAGAACGGCCGCCTCCTGAACACGGGTCTTCCGTGCCCTCCTGCCTGGCGGTCCGGCGGTTTATGGGGATGACTGCAGTGCGCCCGCCTTGCGGCTGCCCGAGATCGCCCGCGAGGCATAGGGCGTGGGCGCATCGCGCGTGTAATTCGAGTCCGGCACCACCGACAGGCCGATCAGGGCCTGCAGCGCCGCGTTGGGCCAGAAGTTCGGGCTGGCGATGCTGCTGGCGCCCGGGATGTTGCTGGCCACGGAGGTCACGTTGTTCGACTGCGCCGCGTTGCCGGCGGCGTAGCCGCCCGTGATCAGCGACGGACTGCCCGTGCCGGCAAACAGGTTGGCCGCGAGCGTGACCGACGAGGTGCCGCTGGCGATGGCCAGGAAGGCGCCGCCCGAGCGGGTGATGGCCGACGGTGTTGTGCACGGCCTCGAAGGTGTTGGTCGGGTTCGACAGGCCCTCCGCACCGTAGGAAATGGCATTCGGGTTGCTCGCCTGCGGCCCCTTGTGGAACAGGTTGCCGCGCAGGTAGACGCGGCCGCCGTTCGGGAAGTCGGCGAGGTAGCTCGACGTGCCCGTGGGGCCGTCCATGAAGTAGCTGTTCTCGATCACCGTCTCCCGGGCCCGGCTCTTGAGGTTGTGGCCCACCTTGGCTTCATGGAAGTAGCTGCGGCTCACCGTCAGCCGGTTGATCTGGTTGACGTAGATGTTGTGCGTGTAGCCATCGCCCAGGCCGTTGCGCGCGAACTCGGAGCCTTCGATGGTGATGGTCGACGAACCCGCGTTGGCCAGGATGCCGTTCTGGTTGTCGTAGAAGCCGCTGTTGATGATGCGCAGGTCGCCCCCGTGTTCGGCGCGGATGCCGGCACCGTTCTGATCGGGCACCGTGGTGTCGCGGAACTCGACGCTGTCGATGGTGATGTTCGAGCCGGTGACCACCCACAGGCCCTTGCCACGGGCGTTGTTGCCGTTGGCGAACAGGCGGGCCTTGCCACCCACGCCGCAGATGGTCAGGTTGTTGACGGTCCAGGAAGCGACGTCGCCCCGGTAGTCGCCGGCGGTGATCTTGATCACGTCACCCGACTGCGCCGCAGCCGCCGCGGCGCTGGGCATGGCGTAGGCCTTGCCCGGTCCGACCTGCAACACGCGGCCGGTGGCGGCATCGCAGGCGGTGGCCGAGGGGGCCGGTGCCGGTGCCGGTGCGGGGGCTGGAGCTGGCGCAGGAGCTGGCGCAGGAGCTGGCGCAGGAGCAGGAGCAGGAGCAGGAGCAGGAGCAGGAGCAGGAGCAGGGCTTGGCGCTGGCGAAGGGCGAGGTGCTGGCGAAGGAGCCGGGCTCGGCGCTGGTGCCCCGGCCACCGGTTCGTTGACCGTGCCACCACCCGTGGCCGCCCCTCCGCCGCCCCCCACCACCGCAGGCGGTGAGCGTGGCCGCGAACAGCGCGGCCAGCAAGGGCAGCGACCTGCGGGTCGAAGGGCCCTCCATCCAGGGCGTCGGGGTCGGAATCGGAGTCGGGTTCATATCGGCGGCACAAAAACACCTTGACGCTCACACGAGGGCGGCGGCAGGGGCGATCGGGAAAGGGTTCCAGGTCACACTGCGCTGCAGTGTCGGACAGGCCAGGAACGTGAGATAAATCACCACGATGGGCGGAGACCCGCTCAGCGCGAACGGAGTATCAGCTTCCCAACGGCTTGGAGTCCGGCACGAAAGGTGTGGGTTGGTAACAAAATTCCCCGCCCGAAAAGAGGTGCCCGGTGGAGGGTGTGTGTGCAATGTCCGCCCGCCGACCGGTGGCTGGTAACACGCCATACGTTTTGAAACCAGCCCGAAGGCCGTCACACTCGGGATTCACCGACTCACAATACCGCCATGCAAAAAAACCTCAGCCTCATCGGGGTGCCGACCGACATCGGCGCCGGTGCCCGCGGTGCCTCCATGGGGCCCGAGGCCTTGCGCGTCGCGGGCCTGGCCACGGTGCTCGAAGGCCAGGGCCTGAGCGTCGCCGACCGCGGCAACCTCGGCGGTCCGGCCGATCCCTGGTTGCCGCCCACCGACGGCTACCGCCACCTGGGTGAAGTGGTGGCCTGGAACCAGACCCTTCACGAGGCCGTGCACGCCGAACTTGCGCTGGGCCGCCTGCCCATCGTGCTCGGCGGTGACCACTGTCTGGGCCTGGGCTCGATCAGCGCGGTGGCGCGCCACTGCCGCGAGGCGCGCAAGAAGCTGCGCGTGCTCTGGCTCGACGCCCACGCCGACTTCAACACCGCCGCGCTCACGCCCAGCGGCAACATCCACGGCATGCCGGTGGCCCTGCTCTGCGGCATGGGCCCGCCCGAACTCACCGGCATCGGCGGCACCACGCCGGCCATCGACGCCGGCGTGGTGCGGCAGATCGGCATCCGCAGCGTGGACGCGGGCGAGAAGCGCCTGGTGCACCAGGCCGGCCTGGAGGTGTTCGACATGCGCTACATCGACGAAATGGGCATGCGCCACACCATGGAGCAAGCGCTGATGGGCGTGGACGAGCAGACCCACCTGCACGTGAGCTTCGACGTGGACTTTCTCGACCCGGAGATCGCGCCCGGCGTGGGCACCACCGTGCTCGGCGGCCCGACCTACCGCGAGGCGCAGCTGTGCATGGAGATGATCGCGGACACCGGCCGGCTGTGCTCGCTCGACGTGATGGAGCTCAACCCCGCGCTCGATGTGCGCAACCGCACCGCCGAGCTGGCGGTGGACCTGATCGAAAGCCTGTTCGGCAAGTCCACCCTGATGCGCAAAAACTAAAGTTGTAACTCAATTACAACCAAAGGCTGCCCACGAGGGCAAGCAGCCATCAGCTCTTGCCAACCACTTCGAAGTGCTCGACCACCGGAGGCTGGGCGAAAAACGGCCCGACGATGGCGCGCCACTGCGGGAAGGCATCGGAGCCCCGGAAGGCCACGGTGTGGTCTTCCAGCGTCTCCCACTGGATCAGCAACAGGTAGCGCCCGGGGGTCTCGATGCTGCGCTGGACCTGGTAGCCCTTGAAGCCCTTCGAATGGGCGATGACGGTGCTCACCCCACGAAGAATGGCCTCTTCAAAGGCTGCGCTCTTCAGGGGGTCGATGCGGATGTCGGCGTGCTCGAGAATCATCTTGTGGAGCCCCCCGCGCCGCCTCGCGTCACCCCCCAGGGGGCGATGCCTGCGGCCTGGCAAAGCCAGTTCCGCGGCATCCTGGATGACGTGCGTGCGCGCCGGAGGAGAGTGGTGGATCGGAGAAGCAAGGTTAACCGGGAACCGCGTGGAACCGGCTTTGCCGGGCCACTGCGGTTGCCCTTTCGGGGGGTGACGCGCCGTCAGGCGCGGCGCGGGGGGGACGATCGGCTCTCATCATATCGACCGCCTTCTCCGCCATCATGATCACCGGGGCATTGGTGTTGCCCCCCACCACGCTGGGCATCACCGACGCGTCCACCACGCGCAGGCCCGCCACGCCGTGCACGCGCAGGCGCGCATCCACCACGTCCAAGCCCCCCGGCGCGCCATCCGGCCCCATGC
This sequence comes from Hydrogenophaga sp. UC242_50, assembly GCF_042697355.1. Lineage (NCBI taxonomy): Bacteria > Pseudomonadati > Pseudomonadota > Betaproteobacteria > Burkholderiales > Comamonadaceae > Hydrogenophaga > Hydrogenophaga sp. UC242_50. The sequence continues at coordinate 1,664,443 of NZ_CP170553.1, read as the reverse complement.
GGCAGGTGCCCACGGGGTGGTAGATGGTGTCGGCATGACCGCGGATGAATTGTTCGATCTGCGTGTCGCTCTGCGCCTGGGCCGACGAGGCCGACTCGGTGCCACCATGGCGCGTGAGTGCGGGTTGCTGCAGCAGCGCGCGCATGCGCTTGAAGCCCCGCACCAGGCGCGCGGTGTCGTCGCTGTCCTGCAGAAAGGCGGGGTCGATCAGCGGCGCGGCCTGCGGGTCGGCGCTGGCCAGGCGCAGGCTGCCGCGGCTCTTGGGGCGCAGCAGGCACACGTGGCACGAGTAACCGTGGCCGAACACCGTCTTGCGGCCATGGTCCACCAGCTTGCCGACCACGAAGTGCAGCTGCAGGTCGGGAATGGGCTCTTCGGGCGCGCTCTTGATGAAGCCGCCCGCTTCGGCGAAGTTGGTGGTCAGCATGCCGCTGCGCTGGCGCCGCCATTCGAAGATGCCGCGCACCGCGCGCGCCACGCCGGTGAGCGAGAGGCCGAACAGGTCCTTGACCTTCGGCGCGTTGACCACCATCACCACGTCCACGTGGTCGTGCAGGTTCTGGCCCACGCCCGGTAGGTCGTGCACCGGGGTGATGCCGTGTTCGCGCAAATGCGCGGCCGGGCCGATGCCCGAGAGCATGAGCAACTGCGGCGAGCCGAAGGCGCCCGAGCTCAGCACCACCTCGCCGCCGTCCTTGAGCCGCAGGATCTGCAGCGGACCGCGCCCGCCGTTGCCCCGGTACTCCACGCCCGCCGCGCGCACCGTGCCACCGTCTTCGGTGTCGGTCACCACGCGGGTGGTGAGCGCGTTCGTGATCACCTGCAGGTTGGGCCGCGCCAGGTGCGGCGTGAGGTAGGCCTTGGCCGCGCTGTGACGCTCGCCGTTCTTGTGCGTGACCTGGTAGGCGCCGATGCCCTCCTGCTCGGGGCCGTTGAAGTCGGTGTTGAGCGGATAGCCCGCCTGCGCGCCGGCTTCGACGAAAGCGGGCAGAAAGGCATTGGGGCTGCGCAGATCCATCACATTGAGCGGCCCACCCTGGCCGTGCCAGGCGTCGGCACCGCGCTCGTTGTGCTCGGCGCGCTTGAAGTACGGCAGGACCTCCTGGAACGACCAGCCCGGGTTGCCCAGCGCGGCCCAGCCGTCGTAGTCGCTGGCGTGGCCGCGCGCGTAGATCATGGCGTTGACCGAGCTCGAGCCTCCCAGCACCTTGCCGCGCGGCTGGTAACCACGCCGGCCGTTCAGACCGGGCTGGGGCACGGTCTGCAGGCCCCAGTTGGCCTGGCCGTTCTTCGCCAGCAGCGCCAGGCCCGCCGGGCAGTGGATGAGCACGCTGCTGTCGGGCGGGCCGGCCTCCAGCAGGGCCACCCGGGTGCCGGGGTCTTCGCTGAGGCGGGAGGCCAGCACGCAGCCGGCCGATCCGCCGCCAACGATGATGTAGTCGAACATGGTGTCTCCGTGGTGGTCAGCGCCATGCAAGGCGTGCGCGACAATCAAAGGCCAAGGTAGCACAGGGCCTCGCGCCCGGTTAGGCAGCACCGCCTAGGAAAGACACGCCGGCGACGCCGGGTTTTCACGGATTTTTGAACAGGAGCAGCGTCTTCATGAACAGCATCAACACGGTCGGCATCATCGGCTCGGGCACCATGGGCAACGGCATCGCACAGGCCTGCGCCACGCGCGGCATCCGCGTGGTCATGGTCGACATCGCGCAGGCCGCGGTCGACAAGGGCCTGGCCACGGTGGCTGGCAGCCTGGACCGGCTGATCAAGAAAGAGAAGATCACCGCTGCCGACAAGGACCAGGCGCTCGCCCTGATCAAGGGTTCGACGAACTACGAAGACCTCAAGGGCGCGCAGCTCGTGATCGAGGCCGCCACCGAGAACGAAGGCCTGAAGGTCAAGATCCTGCAGCAGCTCGACGGCCTGCTCGCGCCCGAGGTGATCGTGGCCACCAACACCAGCTCGATCAGCATCACCAAGCTGGCCGCCGCCACCCAGCGGCCCGACCGCTTCATCGGCATGCACTTCTTCAACCCGGTGCCCATGATGGCGCTGGTGGAGATCATCCGCGGCCTGCAAACCAGCGACGCCACGCACGACGCGGTGAAGGCGCTGGCCGAGGCCCTGGGCAAGTCGCCCATCACGGTGAAGAACGCGCCCGGCTTCGTGGTCAACCGCATCCTCGTGCCCATGATCAACGAGGCCTTCTTCGTGCTGGCCGAAGGCATCGCCACGGCGGAGGACATCGACGCCGGCATGAAGCTGGGCACCAACCAGCCCATCGGCCCGCTGGCCCTGGCCGACATGATCGGCCTGGACGTGTGCCTGGCCGTGATGAACGTCTACATGGCCGAGTTCAACGACGGCAAGTACCGCCCCGCCCCGCTGCTCAAGGAAATGGTGGCCGCCGGCTACCTGGGCCGCAAGACCGGGCGCGGCGTCTACACCTACTGAGCGTCGCCGGGGGCCGCCCAGCGCAGCGGCAAGGCCCCCTGCACCCGCCGCGCGTGGGTCACCTGCATGCGCAGCAGGCGCAGGCTGCCGTCCCACACCACCTTCGCCTGCACCGCGAGATACAGCAGGTCGCCCCGCTCGAAGTCCACGAACAGCAGGCCCGCCGCCGGGTGCAGGGCGATGTTGCCCAGCGTGTTGAAGAAGTGGTTGCCCAGGTAGTCGGGCACGGTCAGCACCTCGCCGGCCACGTTCACGAACCCCGGCGGGCCGCCCCGGTGCGACACGTCGACCCCATGGCTGCGCTCGCCGCCCGCAGACGCCTGGGGGTGGGCGGTGGCGATGAAGAAGGTGTCGGCGGCGCGGATCAGCCCGCGCGACGCCTCGTCCAGGCCCGGGCCTTCGAAAGCGATCTGCCCCGCAGGTGCGCCGGGTACCCACACCGGCTCCCGCGCCTGGATGTACTTCGGGCAATTGCCAAAGCTCTGACCGACCTCGACCGTGACACCGCCGTCCTGCAGCCGCGCCGTGCCGTTCATGCGGTTGCGCCGGCGCGTGTGCGGTTGAATGCCGAGCAGACCCAGGGCAGCGCCATCGCGCAGCGTGGTGTTCAGCGGGTCGTGCGGCAGGGGCCGCGCACCGATGTGCAGGTGCGTGGGGTCGGGCGATTGCATGAAGCCCGGCGCGCCCGCGAGCACGCTGGCCCAGGGCTGGCCCGACGGGTCTACGCTGCCCACCAGCACGAAGGGCAACAGGCCGAAGAACTCGCGGTGCTGGTCGGGCATGTGATCGCGCAACACGCGCGGGCCGATCTGCGCCATCTGCGCCTGCACACCGGCGCGCGCCTGCATCGCCTGTTCACCGGTGTGAAAGGCGGCGCTCATGCCGCCAACCCCACTGGCGAGGTCACCATCGGCACGAAGCCCGGCAGGGCCTCGATGCGCGCCAGCCAGGCGCGGATGGCCGGATACGGCTGCAGCGACACCAGGCCTTCGGGCGCCCGGGCCACGTAGGCGTAGTGCGCCAGGTCGGCCAGCGTGGCGCGCTCGCCGACCAGAAACGGCGTGCGCCCCAGTGCGCCTTCCATGAACTCGAACAGGGCTTGCGCACGAGCGATCGCCTCCGCCGGGTCGGTGGGCAGCCCGAAGAGCTGCACCACGCGCGCGGCGGCCGGTCCGGACGCCAGCGGGCCGGCGGCCAACGAGAGCCAGCGCTGCACGCGGGCCGCGCCCACCGGATCGCGCGGCAGCCACTGGCCCGGCGCGTAACGGGCTTCGAGGTACACCAGGATGGCGTTCGAGTCGCTCAGGATGAGGTCGCCGTCGCGCAGCACCGGCACCTGACCCAGGGGGTTCAGCGCCAGGAAGGCGGCGGACTTCTGCTGCTTCTGCGGCAGGTCGATCTCGACCGTCTCGAACGGCAAGCCGAGCAGCGAGAGAAACAACTCGACGCGGTGGCAGTGGCCGGAGATGGCGCTTCGGTGCAGCTGGATGGAAGGTGCCATGGATCGCTCCTGAAAGAGGAAAGGCGCCATCTTCTTTCTTGCAAGCGCATTCACAAATACCCCTGCACGCACAAGACTGCTCCACAAATCGGTTTAATGGCGCATGGACAAGTTCCGCGCCATGGTCACCTTCGTGCAGATCGCCGACGCCGGCAGCCTCACCGCGGCGGCCTGGGCGCTGGGCGCCTCGCTGCCGGCCGTGGTGCGCTCGCTCGCGGCCTACGAGGCCGAGCTGGGGGTGCGCCTGTTCAACCGCACCACGCGCCGCATCTCGCTCACCGAAGAAGGCCGGCGCCACCTTGAGAGCTGCCGCCAGCTCCTGGCGGCGGTGGACGACGCCGAGGCCGCGCTGAAGGACGATGCCACCGAACCCACCGGCCAGCTCACCATCACCGCCCCGGTGCTGTTCGGCCAGATGCACGTGGCCCCCGTCGTCACGCGTTTCGTGCGGCGCCACCCTCAGGTGCATTGCCGCGTGATGCTGATGGACCGGGTGGTGAACCTGCTGGAAGAAGGGGTCGACGTCGGCATCCGCATCGCGCACCTGGAAGACTCCAGCCTGGTCGCCCTGCCGCTGGGCGAGATCCGCCGCGTGATCGTGGCGCAGCCCCGCTTTCCTGCGGGAACACGGCCGCCCGCAGCACCCCAACGACCTGCTCAAGGCCAACTGCGTGCGCCTGGTGGGCTACGCACCCCATCGGGGGCGTTTCCAGGAAGGCAGCAAGACCTTCAAACTCACCGTCGGTGGCAACCTGGAGTTCAATCACATTGCCCCGGCGGTGCAGGCCTGCGCGGACGGCGCGGGTTTCGGCCAGTTCCTCTCCTACCAGGTGGCGCCCTTGCTGCAATCCGGCGCGCTGGAAACCGTGCTGGACGACTTCGCGGACGCGCCGCGCCCGATCCACGTCGTCTACCCCCATGCCCGCCTGTTGCCCACGCGCACGCGGGCTTTCATCGATTTCATCCGACAGGAACTCAAAGGCTTCGAGCCCGGACACCCCCCACCATGAGCACTTCCTCTTTCGACTTTGACCTCTTCGTGATCGGCGGCGGCAGCGGCGGCGTGCGCGCCGCCCGCATGGCCGCGCAGCGCGGCGCGCGCGTGGCGCTGGCCGAAATGCTGGGCACCGACGGCCTGGGCGGCACCTGCGTGAACGTGGGCTGCATCCCCAAGAAGCTCTACAGCTACGCGGCGCACTATGCCGAAGCCTTCGAGGAATCGCACGGCTTCGGCTGGGAGCTGGACAAGCCCCGTTTCAACTGGGCCACGCTCAAGGCCAACCGCGCCAAAGAGATCAGCCGCCTCAACGGCATCTACGGCAACCTGCTGACCGGCTCGGGCGTGACCGTGTTCGATGCCTTCGCGCGCATCGACGGCCCACAGGCCGTGGTGCTCAAGCTCCATGGCGAGGCCGGCGAAAAACGCGTGACGGCGAAGCACATCCTCATCGCCACGGGCGGCAAACCCAGCGTGCCCGACATCGAAGGCCGCGAGCACGTCATCGACTCCAACGCCATCTTCGACCTCGAGCCCTTTCCCCAGCGCCTGCTGATCGTGGGCGGTGGCTACATCGCCAGCGAGTTCGCCTCCATCTTCAACGGCCTGGGCGCGAAGGTGACCCAGCTCTACCGGGGCGAGCAGATCCTGCGCGGCTTCGACGACGAGATCCGCCACTTCGTGGCGAACGAGATGATCAAGTCGGGCGTGGACCTGCGGCTGGGCGCGGACGTGGCCGCCATCGTGAAGACCCCCGACGGCCTGCAGGTGAAGCTCCAGGGCGGCGGCGAGGTGATGGCCGATGCCGTGCTGTACGCCACCGGCCGCGTGCCCACGGTAGGGGGCCTGGGCCTGGACGCGGTGGGCGTGGCCCAGGGCAAGGGCGGCGAGGTCATCGTCGACGAGCAGTACCGCACCAACGTGCCCTCCATCTTCGCCGTGGGCGACGTCACCAGCCGCCTCCAGCTCACCCCCGTGGCGCTGGGCGAGGCCATGGTGGTGGTGGACCAGCTCTTCGGCCCCGCCGCGGGCAAGCCGCCGCGCAGCATGGCCTACGACTTCGTTCCCACCGCCGTCTTCACCCACCCCAGCATCGGCACCGTGGGCCTGAGCGAGGCGGACGCGCGCAAGCGGCATGGCGACGTGACCATCTTTCGCAGCGAGTTCAAGGCGCTCAAGCACACGCTCTCGGGCAGCAGCGAGCGCACGCTCATGAAGCTGGTGGTGGACACGAAAAGCGACCGCGTGGTGGGCCTGCACATGGTGGGCGCCGAAGCGGGCGAGATCGTGCAGGGTTTTGCGGTGGCGCTCAAGGCCGGCGCCACCAAGGCGGTGTTCGACAGCACCATCGGCATTCACCCGACGGCGGCGGAAGAGTTCGTGACCATGCGCGAACCCGTCAAGGCCTGAACAGGCTCAGCGAAGCACGGCCAGCAAGGCCATGCACACGGCGGTGTGCGCCAGCAACCCGGGCACCAGCCACGCCGCGTAGCGAGCCCCGCCGCTCAGGACGGCGGTGACGCTCTTGCTCAGGGCGTGCACGCCCAGTGCCAGCATCACCGCCCACGGCACGCCCTCCGCAGGCGGCCCGCCGGACGCGAAGACCGCCGCCAGCGCCGAGTGCAGGTCGACGAGCGAGGCGAGCAAGGTCCCGGCCAACACGCCGGCCTCGCCCAGCCAGAGGTCCAGCGCATGCACCAGGACCTGGATGCCCGCGAGCAAGGCCGCAATGGCAATGGCGCCCCAAAGGCTGAACATCCGATCGCCCTGCGGCCCTCCCAGGCCCTCGGTGTGCGGCGACGACCCCATCGCGCCGCCCATTTCCATGGGCGCCCCGCGCACCAGCCACCCGCCCCACAAGGCGGCCAGCAGCGCGCCCGCCAACGCCGGCAACCACAAACCCGGGAGCCAGGTCGGGCGGACCGCCACCGCCACCAGCAACATCTGCAGCAAGGTGGGCACACACGACAACAAGCCCCCACCGGCCATCAGACGGGCCTCGCCGCCCTGCTGGCGCACGCCCATGCCCAGCGTGGCGATGGTCGCCGTGCTGGAGACAAAGCCGGAGGCGAAGGCCGAGAACGCCACCGCCTGCCGCGCCTGCAGCAGCCGCCGGCACAGGTGGGCCAGCGACTGGACCGCCAGCAGCAGCGCCAACAACTGCACGATGGTGGCCGGATTGAGCACCGGCCCCCACAAGGGCCGGTTCGGCATCAGCGGCAGCGCCACGAGCACCAGCGCGGCCAGCACGATGCCGTCGCGAATCTCCGCCGGGCGCAGCCACTCGGTCACGAAATGGTGCAGCCGCTCGCGCGCGGCCAGCAGCGCCGTCAGCCCGGCGGCCATGGCGGCCGCCAGCGGCAGTTGCCAGACGCACACCACGCCGATCAGGTAGGTCAGCAGCAGCGCCACTTCGGTGGTCGCACCCGGGTCCTCGGACCGGTCGCGCGCATAGGCCACCACACCCAGCGCCGCCACGAACGCCGCGCCGATCAGCACCAGACCCGTGTGCCCCAGGAGCGCGGCCAGCGCGCCGCTCACACACACCAGCGCGAAAGTGCGCAGGCCGGCAAAGGCCCGCGCCGGGCCCTCGCCCTTGCGGCGCTCGCGCTCGACACCGATCAGCAACCCGCAGCCCAGCGCGGCCGCCAGCGGGGCGGCGGCGGTGGTCCATTCGGGCAGGGTGATGGGCAACATGCGGTTTTCCTCCAGTTTCGGCCGTCCTGCGGTGCCAGGCAACGGCGCGCCACAATAGCGCATGCAAAAAACACCTGCCTACACCGCACCGCTCGTTTTCAAGGACCCGGCCGAGGCGCTGGCCCAGGTGCAGCGCATCTACCAGGACAACGTGGAATTCCTGCGCCAGGCCATGCGCGATTTCGTCGCCGGCGGCGATTTCACGCAGACCCATGTGCGGGCGTGTTACCCCTACGTGCGCTTGCACACCCACAGCGTGCTGCGCCAGGACAGCACCATCGGCCAGCCGCTGAGCCGCCTGAGCTATGGCTTCGTGGCCGGCCCCGGGCGCTACGAAACCACCCTGACCCGGCCCGACCTGTACAGCGACTACTACCTGGAGCAGTTCCGCCTGCTGCTGGCGCAACCACGGCGGTGAGCTGGAGGTGGGTACCAGCACGCAGCCCATCCCCATCCACTTCTCGTTCGCCGAACACGACCACGTGGAAGGCAGCATGGACGTGATGCGCCGCGCGCTCATGCGCGACGTGTTCGACCTGCCCGACCTCACCGCCATGGACGACGGCATCGCCAACGGCACGCACGAGCCCCGCGCAGGCGAGGCGCACCCGCTCTCGCTGTTCACCGCGCCCCGGGTGGACTATTCGCTGCAGCGCCTGCGCCACTACACCGGCACCGCGCCCGAGTGGTTCCAGAACTTCGTGATGTTCACCAACTACCAGTTCTACATCGACGAGTTCATCAAGCTCGGCCGCGCCGAGATGTCCGACCCCGACAGCGAGTACGTGGCCTTCGTCGAACCGGGCAACGTGGTGATGCGCCGCACCGGCCTGGCCGCCGAGAACGGCGACGAACTCGGCAGCGCACCGCCGCGCCTGCCGCAGATGCCGGGCTACCACCTGCTGCGCGAAGACCGCAGCGGCATCACCATGGTCAACATCGGCGTGGGCCCGGCCAACGCCAAGACCATCACCGACCACATCGCCGTGCTGCGCCCGCATGCCTGGCTCATGCTCGGCCACTGCGCCGGCCTGCGCACCAGCCAGCAGCTGGGCGACTACGTGCTGGCCCACGCCTACGTGCGCGAAGACCACGTGCTGGACGAAGAGCTCCCGCTGTGGGTGCCGATCCCCGCGCTGGCGGAGATCCAGCTCGCGCTCGAAGCCGCCGTGGCCGACGTGACCGGCGTGCCGCCGGCCGAGCTCAAGCGCATCATGCGCACCGGCACCGTTGCGCAGCACCGACAACCGCAACTGGGAGCTGCTGCCCGACAACATGCCGCAACGCCGCTTCTCGCAGTCGCGCGCGGTGGCGCTGGACATGGAGAGCGCCACCATCGCGGCCAATGGCTTCCGCTTCCGCGTGCCCTACGGCACCCTGCTGTGCGTGAGCGACAAGCCGCTGCACGGCGAGATCAAGCTGCCCGGCATGGCCAACCACTTCTACCGCGAGCGCGTGGACCAGCACCTGCGCATCGGCATCCGCGCCATCGACATCCTGCGCGCCGGCGGCACGGACCAGCTGCACAGCCGCAAGCTGCGCAGCTTCGCGGAAGTCGCGTTCCAGTGAGCCGGGGCGCCGGCCTCAGCCCCGGCCGGCGCGCACCAGCTCCACGGTTTCCTTGCGGTCGGTGCTGCCCAACCGCTCCAGCGTGAAGCGCACGACCCGCATCAGGTCCGGCGAATACCACAACGTGGCCTGGTAACGAAGGTTCGACATCGCGACGCGGTGCACGGGCAGGCGGGAGGCCCACCCCCGGACGTCGATGCGCACCGCGTTGTACTCACTCTCGCCCATGCGGAGCGTTTGAGAGAGAGACGCTACAGCCGTGACGTCGAACGTCGTGGTGTCGCCTCCCTTCGTGGTCGAAAAATTGAAGGTCTGCACCCCGTTGAGCACCTTGCCACCCGGCGCCCAGCCGCCAGGCGGTGTCACCAGATCGAGTTCCAGCAGCGCGGGCGACGAAGAATCCAGCACGAGGCCGGTTTCATCCTCCACCCGACCGCCCCCGTTGAAAACGACGCGAGCGCCGTCCACGCGATCCACCTTCAGGCTGACCGTGCTCTTGAGCTGGGTCTGCGCGTCCGTCACCACATACTCGAACCAGTCGCCTACCCGCCGCTGCGCCGTCGGCTGCAGGCCCGCCGAAGGCGCGGCTACCGGTGCCGCCGCCACCCGGGCGGCGTTGGCGGCGGCACGCCGTTCGAGCAGCTCGCGCCCTCGCTCAGGTAACTCGGTGATGCGGTAGGCGGGCACGGCGAGGTTGATGTTCTGCGCCTCGCGCCGCATGAGCGTGGTGATGCCGATCAACCGGCCTTCGGTATCGAACAGGCCACCGCCACTGGACCCGGGCGAAATGGGCGCGGTGGTCTGCACGAACAGCAACTGCCCCTGCTCGTCGCGGCGCAGGCCGGACAGCAAGCCATCGCTCAGCGTGGCCTCCAGGCCCTGCGGCGTTCCGATCGCATAGACGCGCGCGCCCACCCGCAAGGTGTCCCTGGGCGCAAGCTCGATGGCCGGAGCCTGGAAGTTATCCACCCGGATCTGGCACAGGTCGTTCTCCGGGTCGGGAAACTCCAGCTTGCCGCCGTAGCTCACGTTGTCCTTCGCGACCTGGAAGCGGGTCATGCGCGCCAGCACATGGCAATTGGTGACCAGACGCCCAGGGCCGATCACCACCGCACTGCCCTGAGACTGGTTGCGCCCCTGGGCATCGGAGGCCACCACCGTCCAGACGCTGGGCGCCACCTTGGCGAACAGGGCATCGGGCTCAAGCGCCAACGCGGGAGCGCTTGCGGCGGCTCCCACCACCAGGACCCAGGCGCGCCAGCTCATCGTGCGGCTCCGGCAGGCGACGGTGGCAACAAGGCCTCCAAGTCAGCCATCGTCACGCGTGCCCGGGGCTTGGGGCTGGAGGCCACCGGTGGGGAGGTCTCCGTGGTTGGCGCCCGCACCGCGCCGGGCGGTGCCGTCGGCGCCATTCCGACGCCGGTGTAGCGCAAGGGCGACAGCGCCGACAAGGCCACCGCCTCGGGCTGGAGGTTCAACTGCACCCGACCGACCAGCACGCCAAACGTGATGCTGGACGCCACATACACGGTCTGGCCCGCTTCGATGTCGAACTCCAGCCGCGCCTCGTTCTCGGTCTGCGAGCTCGCCAGATGGCGGCCAGGGTGCGTGTCCACGTAGAAGAATCCGCCAGGCTGTGACTTGCCAACGACTTGGTTGTCCAGCCGTATTTCCGGCTGCATGGCCGCGCCCACCATCGAGTCGGTGCGGTAGAAGAACACACGGCAACCGTTGTCCTTCAAAGGCGGTATGGAGCTGGTCACCGCCAGATAACTGTGCCCATCCGCAGCGCAGCCCGACAACAGCGCCACCGCCAGCAAGACCAATGCGCTCGCCCACCCACGAACTCCGCCCATCATCGCCCCTCATTGCATGATTGGCGCCAATGCTAACCGTTTGTAACAAGACGAAATCCTGGGACTTTCACCAGCCAGCGTGGTGCAGGCGCCGCACGCGGCAGGCCGCGTTTCGGGTTTAAGCTGCGCCGACCCGCCCACCGGAAAACCCCATCGCGCACCACCCGACGCAAGTTCCTCCTCGGCACCCTCGCCGCCAGCGGTGCGCTGGTGCTGGGCTGGTCGGTGCTGCCGCCGCGCCAGCGGCTCACCACGGCGCAGCCGCTGCCGGTGGGCGCGAACGAGGCGGCCCTCAATGGCTGGGTGAAGATCGATGCGGACGGCGGCGTCACCGTGATGCTGGCCAAGAGCGAGATGGGCCAGGGCGTTGCGCACCTCGCTGTGCATGCTGCTGGCCGACGAGCTGGACGCCGACTGGTCGCGCGTGCGCTTCGAGGCCTCGCCCATCGACAAGATCTACAACAACATCGCCACCGTGGTCGACGGCTTGCCGGTGCACCCGGACACCGAGAGTCGGGTGCTGGACGCGGCGCGCTGGATGGCGGCCAAGGCCATGCGCGAGATCGGCGTGATGATGACCGGCGGCTCGTCGAGCGTGAAGGACCTGTGGCTGCCGATGCGCGAGGCCGGGGCTTCGGCGCGCGAGATGCTGGTGAGCGCCGCGGCCCGGCAATGGAACACCGAGCCCGGCCACTGCCGCACCGAGAACGGCGAGGTGCTCGGCCCCGCCGGGCAGCGCGCGGGCTACGGCAGCCTGGCCGGCGCGGCCGCGCAGCAGCGCCTGCCGCGCTCGCCCACGCTCAAGACGCCCGCCCAGTTCAAGCTGATCGGCCGGCCCACGAACCGCATCGAGGCCGCGAGCAAGACCGATGGCAGCGCGCGCTTCGGCATCGACGCGCGGCCCGAAGGCCTGCTGCACGCGAGCGTGCAGATGTGCCGCACCCTGCGCGGCCGCGCCACCCGCTTCGACGCGGCCGCCGCCCAGGCCATGCCGGGCGTGCGCACGGTGGTCCCGTTCGAGCCCCGCCACGGTGGCACCGGCGGCGTGGCCGTGATCGCCGACCACCCCTGGCGCGCCAAGCAGGCGGCCGAGGCGCTGAAGATCGAATGGGACGCGGGCGAACTCGCGAACTTCCAGAGCGCCGACGCGATGGAGCAGCTCGCGCGCACGCTGGACACCGAAAAAGGGTTTGCCTTCTTCACCGAAGGCGACGTGGACGCGGCCATGGCCGGCGCGGTGCGCGCCATCGAGGCGGAGTACCGCGCGCCCTACCTCGCGCACGCCACCATGGAGCCCATGAACTGCACGGTGCGCTTCGACGGCGACCGCGCCACGGTCTGGGTCTCGACCCAGGTGCCCGGCCTGGCGCGCAAGGCCGCCGCCGACGCACTCGGCCTGCCCGCCGAGGCGGTGACGGTGCACGTGATGCTGCTGGGCGGCGGCTTCGGCCGGCGGCTGGAGGTGGACTTCATCGCCCAGGCCGCCTCCATCGCCAAGGCCGTGCCCGGCGCGCCGGTGCAGACGCTGTGGTCGCGCGAGCAGGACCTGCGCCACGACATCTACCGCCCGGCCTGCGTCTCGCGCTTCAAGGCCGGCTTCGATGCCCAGGGGCAGCTCGTGGCCTGGCAGAACACCAGCGCGGGCCAGGCCATCGTGCCGCAGGTGCTGGGCCGCCTGTTCGGCCTGCCCGGCGGCGGGCCGGACAAGACCACCTCGGAAGGCGCGTTCGACCAGCCCTACGAATGGCCGGCCGCGCGCATCGCGCACGCCGCCGTCGCCCTGCCCTTGCAGGTGGGTTTCTGGCGCTCGGTAGGCCATTCGCACCAGGCTTTCTTCAAGGAAAGCTTCGTCGACGAGGCCGCGCACGCCGCCGGCACCGACCCGCTGGTCTTTCGCGAACGGCTGCTGCAGCGCCATCCCCGGCACCTCGCGGTGCTGCAGGCGGCGGCCCAGGCCGGCGGCTGGGGCACGGCTTCGCCGCCCGCGCCCGACGGCGCCAAGACCGCGCGCGGCATCGCCTTGCACGAGTCCTTCGGCTCCATCGTCGCGCAGGTGGCCGAGGTCTCGCTGGCCGCCGACAAAACCATCCGCGTGCACCGCGTGTGGTGCGCCGTCGACTGCGGCACGGCGGTCAACCCGACCGGCATCGCGCAACAGATGGAGAGCGCCATCGTCTACGGCCTCTCGGCGGCCCTGTACGGCCAGGTGGACATCGTCAACGGCCAGGTGCAGGCCAGCAACTTCCACGACCAGCCGGTGCTGCGTTTCCACGAGATGACGGCGGTCGAGGTGCTGATCGTCCCGAGCAGCGCGCCGCCCGAAGGCGTGGGCGAGCCTGGCCTGCCGCCGATCGCCCCGGCGGTGGCGAACGCGCTGTTCGCGCTGACCGGCCAGCGCCACCGCAGCCTGCCGCTCAGGTCAGCTTGACCGCGCGCCCGATGTAGAGGATCGGCCCGGTCGGGCGGCCGGTGGGCGAGCCGTTGTAGGGCTCCAGCGTGATCTCGAACAGCTGGTTGGGCACCAGCGGCGGCAGCTGGTCGAGCTTCACTTCCAGCGGCTGGCCCGGTTGCACCAGGCCCAGCGAGACCGGCGCGTTCCAGTCGTCGGCCTTGGTCCAGAACTGCAGCGAGCGCTGCTCGGGCACGGCCGTGGTGCCCAGTGGCACCAGCCGCAAGCTGTTGGCGCCGCTGGTCTGCACCACCCAGCCCGGGGCCGTGCCGTTGGGCGCGACCAGCACCACCATGTATTGAGGCGCGGCCGGCGCGAACAGGCCGGTGGACGGCAGCAGCGCGACCACCGACGCGGCCACGAAACCGGTGGCGGCCACCGCGCGCCAGAAGCCCAGGCTGCTCCACCAGGTCTGCCAGGCGCTGGCCTTGGCCGCTGCGCGTGGGGGGGCGATGGCGCGTTCGATGCGCGTCCACAGCGCGGGCGAGGGCTCCACCGCCTCGACCAAGGCGGTCAGCGGCAGCAGCCGGCCTTCCCAGCCGTCGACCGCGTCGCGCAAGGCGGCATCGGTGGGCAAGCGCGCCTGCACCTCGCGCCGCTGCCCCGCCGAGAGCGTGCCCAGCACGTAGGCCGCAGCCAGTTCGTCGATCGGATCAAGGGCGGTCATGCCAGGCACTCCCGCAACGACGCCAGCCCGCGGCGGATCCAGGCCTTCACCGAGCCCAGCGGCGCGCCCAGGCGCTCGGCGATCTCGCTGTGGCTGCAACCGTCCAGGTACGCGTAGAGCACGCAGTTGCGCTTGGGCGTGTCCAGGCGCGCCAGGCAGTCGTCGAGCCGGCCGAGGTCGGCGCGCAGCGCGAAGGCCTCGGCCATGTCGGGCGCGGCGGGCGGGTCCTCGGCCTGCAGCGCGTCCATCTGCGCCTCGTCGGCCGACACGGTGCGCGCACCCGAGCGCACGGCATCGAGGGCGCGGTGGCGCACGATGCCGTACATCCACCCCCGGCCCGCGCCACGGCGGGCGTCGAAAGTGGCGGCGCGGGTCCAGATGTTCATGAAAGCGTCGTGCAACACGTCTTCAGCAGTGGCGCGGTCGCGCACGATGCGCAGCGCCACCCCCAGCAGGTAACGGCCTTCGTGCTCGTACAGGCGGCGCAGGGCCGCACGATCGCCCCGCGCACAGGCGGCCAGGGCGGCATCGTGGTCGAAAGCGTCGGGGTCGGATGGGGGCAAGGGCGGTGCTCGCGAAAGTGCGGGGCTGCCGGCCATCCTAGCCGACGGCAGCCCCGCCCGCTCAGGATGCCTTGTAGAAGATGTAGTCGGCCTGGTACTGCACGACCTGCTTGGCGCCCACGTTGGCGGCACCGCAGGCGGAGGTCGGTGCGATGCCGCCCTTGGTCGCCACGCGCTGGGTGTAGGTCACGCCATTCAGGGCGCCCATGCCCATGGCGGGGTTGGCCTTCACAAGCTGCAGGGGGATGTTCGCGTCGCCGTTGGGCGCCACGGCGACCTGGGTGGCGGTGAACTTGGAGCCGTCCATGGCTTCCCAGGTGGCGGGCGGGCCGTAGTACTTGCCGACCTGCTTGCCGCTGCGGTCCAGCAGCTTGGCGTCGGGGCCGCCGAACACCCATTCGTGCTGGCCAGGCATGTTGGCCTTGACCTTGCACTCGTAGGTGATCTGGCCGACGCCCACGGTTTCCCAGGCGACCTTGTGGCCGGCCGGCACCTTCACGGCGTCGGGCAGGCTGGCCTGCGAATACATCATGGCGGGCGAGCCCATGTGGGAAGCGCAGGCGGTCATGGCAAGCACCGCTGCGGCGGCCAGGGTGGATTTGAACAGCATGGCAAAACTCCTCGGGGTTGGGGTTGTGGGCAGCAGCGCAAAAAACGGCGCCACTGCTTCCACTACTCGCCAACCGGCGTTTTGGATGCAGCCGGATGCAAAAAAAACTTCGGGCCGGGGTTCAGGCCTTGCGCGGCCGGACCTTCGAGGCCGCCAGCTTGGCCTGGGTGCGGGCGCGCTCCACGTCGGCGTCGAACGCCAGCGCCACGCCCATGCGGCGCTTGGTGAAGCTCTCGGGCTTGCCGAACAGGCGCAGCTCGGTCTGCGGCACCTGCAGGGCCTCGTCCACGCCGTCGAAGGCGATGCCCGTGGCCTCGACGCCGCCGTAGATGACGGCGCTGGCACCCGGGCTCTTGAGCGTGGTGGAGACCGGCAGGCCCAGGATGGCGCGCGCGTGCAGCTCGAACTCGTTCTGCCACTGGGTGATCATGGTGACCATGCCGGTGTCGTGCGGGCGCGGGCTGACCTCGCTGAACCAGACCTGGTCGCCCTTGACGAACAGCTCCACGCCGAACAGGCCCTGGCCGCCGAGGTCGTCGGTCACGGCCTGGGCGATGCGGCGCGACTCGGCCAGCGCCTTGGGCGTCATGGGGTGCGGCTGCCAGCTCTCCACGTAGTCGCCGCTCACCTGCACGTGGCCGATCGGATCGCAGAAGTGCGTCTCGATGCCGCCGTCGGCGCCGCGCGCGCGCACGGTGAGCTGGGTGATCTCGTAGTCGAAGTCGATGAAGCCTTCCACGATGATGCGGCCCGGGCCGACGCGCCCGCCCGACATCGCGCAGTCCCACGCGGTCTTCACGTCGGCGGGGCCGTCGATCTTGCTCTGGCCCTTGCCGCTGCTGCTCATCACCGGCTTGACGATGCAGGGGTAGCCGATGCCGCCGTCGATGGCGGCCTGCAGCTCGTCGAGCGAATCGCAGAACTTGTAGGGGCTGGTGGGCAGGCCCAGGGTCTCGGCGGCCAGGCGGCGGATGCCTTCGCGGTCCATGGTCAGGCGCGCGGCTCGGGCGGTGGGGGATCACGCGCACCACGCCAGCGGCTTCGAGCTCCTGCAGCATGGGCGTGGCGATGGCTTCGATCTCGGGCACCACCAGGTGCGGGCGCTCGGCCTCGATCAGCGCCTTGAGCTGCGCCGGGTCGCTCATGGTGATGGTGCGCGCGTGGTGCGCCACCTGCTGGCCCGGGGCATTCTCGTAGCGGTCCACCGCGATGGTCTCCACGCCCAGGCGCTGCAGCGCGATCAGCACCTCCTTGCCGAGCTCGCCCGAACCCAGCAGCATGACCCGGGTGGCCGAAGGAGACAAAGGGGTGCCCAGCGTGGTCATGTGAAGCTCCGGAAGAAAGAAAGGGAAATGTTCAGAGGGACTGGCCCATGGCCTCGCCCAGGCGCACGGCGTTGCCGGGTGCCCAGTCGGGGTTGAAGGCGATCGTGTCGCGCGGCCACAGCAGCACCACGGTGGAGCCGAGCAGGAAGCGGCCCATTTCCTCGCCGCGCTGCAGGTGCAGCGGCTGGTCGTTGTAGGACCACTCGCGCACCGTGCCCGGGCGCGGCGGGTTCACCACGCCGTGCCAGGTGGTGGCGGTGCTGCCCACGATGGTCGCGCCCACCAGCACCTGCACGAAGGGCACGGTGGTCTCGCCCACCTGCAGGTCGAACACGCACACCACGCGCTCGTTGCGCGCGAACAGGCCGGGCACGCCCTGGGCCGTGGCCGGGTTGACCGAGAACAGGTCGCCCGGCACGTGGATCATGCGGCGCAGCGTGGCCGCAGCCGGCATGTGGATGCGGTGGTAGTCGCGCGGGCTGAGGTAGATGGTGGCGAAGGCGCCGTCGTCGAACAGCGCGGCCAGGGCGGCGTCACCGCCCACCAGCGCGCGCGTGCTGTAGGTGTGGCCCTTGGCCTGGTAGATCTGGTCGCGCGCGATCGCGCCGAACTGGCTGATGGCGCCATCCACCGGACAGACGAAGGCCGCATCGGCCAGCGGGCGGGCATCGGCGCGCAGCGCGCGGGTGAAGAACTGATTGAAGCTGGCGTAGGCCTGTGGGTCGGGGTTCGCGGCCTCCGCCATGTTCACGCCGTACTTGCGGATGAAGCGGCGGATGATCCACTGCGTGATGCCCCCCCAGCGGCCGTTCGCCACCCAGCCCCCAAACACAGTGAGTGCGCGCTTCGGGAAAACGTATTGCAGGGCAACGGCGAATGACATGGGTGGGCAGGACGGTGGCGGGGACAAGACCCTGGCGGGCAGCCCCGCATTGTAGGGGCCGGCCCCAGGCGCTACGGTGCGAGCGGGCACAATGCCGGCACATGAAAGACGCCCTGTTCGAATGCCAACACCTCGTCAAACGCTATGGCGACAGCACCGTGGTGAACGACCTGAGTTTTGCCATCGGCCCCGGTGAATGCCTGGGCGTGATCGGGCCCAACGGCGCCGGCAAGACCACCACCATCCGCATGTGCCTGGGCCTGACCGCGCCCGACGCCGGCACCATCACCGCCTTCGGCCAGGACATGCCGCGCGACGCGTTGGCCATCAAGGCCCAGCTCGGCGTGGTGAGCCAGATGGACACCCTGGACCCGGACTTCGACTGCGCCGAGAACCTGCTGGTGTACGGCCGCTACTTCGGGCTGCCGGCGGCCACCGTCCGCGAACGCATCCCTAAGCTGCTGGAGTTCGCCGCGCTCTCGCACAAGGCCAACGCCAAGCCGGGCGAACTCTCGGGTGGCATGAAACGGCGCCTCTCGCTGGCGCGCGCGCTGGTCAACGACCCGCGCCTGCTGATGCTCGACGAGCCCACCACCGGCCTGGACCCACAGGCGCGCCACCTGATGTGGGAGCGCCTGCAGATGCTGCTGCAGCAAGGCAAGAGCATCCTGCTGACCACGCACTTCATGGACGAGGCCGAGCGCCTGTGCTCGCGCCTGCTGGTGCTGGACCACGGCCGCAAGATCGCCGAAGGCCGGCCGCGCGAGCTGATCGCGCAGCACCTGGAGCCCGACGTGGTGGAGGTCTACGGCAACGGCGCGCTGGCGCTGGCCCATGACGAAGGCCACGCCGCGCTGCGCGCCCTCGCCGCACGCGTGGAGGTGAGCGGCGAGACCGTGTTCTTCTACACCGCCCAGGCCCTGCCGCTGCTGGCCGCGCTCGGCGAGCACCACCACCTGCGCACCCTGCACCGGCCCGCCAACCTGGAAGACCTCTTTCTCAAACTCACGGGTCGCCAGATCCGCGAGGACGGCTGACCCATGAGCACCACCCACACCCCCTCCCCCTGGTCCCCACCGCGCCTGTCCATGCGCTGGTGGCCCGTCTTCCTGCGCAACCTGCTGGTCTGGCGCAAGCTCGCCATCCCCAGCCTGGTGGGCAACATCGCCGAGCCGCTGATGTGGCTGGTCGCCTTCGGCTACGGCATGGGCGCGCTGGTGGGCCAGGTCAACCTGGGCACGCCGCAAGGCGGCAGCGTGGCCGTGCCCTACATCCTGTTCCTGGCCAGCGGCAGCATCTGCATGAGCGCGATGAACGCGGCCAGCTTCGAGGCGCTGTACTCGGCCTTCTCGCGCATGCACGTGCAGAAGACCTGGGACGGCATCATGAACGCGCCGGTGAGCCTGGACGACGTGGTGCTGGCGGAAATGCTGTGGGCGGGCTTCAAGGCCCTGTTCACGGTGACGGCCATCCTGGGCGTGATGCTCGCGCTGGGCATCAGCCATTCCCCCAAGCTGCTGCTGGCCTGGCCGGTGCTGCTGGGGGTGGGTATCACGTTCTCGTGCATCGCCCTGGTGTTCAACGCCCTGGCCAAGGGCTATGACTTCTTCACCTACTACTTCACCCTGTTCCTGACCCCCATGATGTTTCTCTCGGGGGTGTTCTTTCCGCGCGAGCAGTTGCCCGGGGTGGTGCGGCAGATCTCGGACTGGCTGCCACTGACCAATGCGGTGGAGCTGGTGCGGCCCCTGTTCATGGACCAGTGGCCCACGCAGGCCTGGCTGCACGGCGGGGTGCTGCTCGCCTACACGGTAGGCGCCTTCTGGCTCGCCCTCGCGCTCACGCGCAAAAGGTTTGCCAAGTAGACCTCAGTGGACGGCGCGCAGCGCAGGCTGGGCGTCGCTGTACAGCTCGCTGCCGGTGTCGATGAAGTCTTCGGCTTCGATCACGGCGTCGAACTCGCGGGCGGCGGTGTCGAAGATCTTGGGAATCAGGGGCTTGTCCAGCGGGCGGCAGATGCGGCTGCGGATGCCGCGCAGGTTGGCGCTGGTCTCCATGGCGCTGATCACGGCTTCCGGATCGAGCATCAGGACGAAGGGGTTGAGGCGGGTGGCGGTGGTGGACATGGGGGGCTCCCTGGGGTGGGTTTGAACGGTGACAAATGGGCTGTCGATGAAACAAACTGTACCGGCGCCCCCCTGGAACGTTAAGTCGGCGCCCCGCCATTCGCGCTGTAGGAACTTCGCTGACAGAGCGTGCGTTGTCCCTACAGGCGGTTCGTGAACTGCATCACGAACGGGGGCCGCGCAGCGCCTCCACGCTGGCGCGCACCACCGACTGCACGCTGCCACTTTCCTTGAACTGGTTGCGCAGGTAGGTCGCGTGGTTGCCCACACGGCCGGCCGTGCGCTCGATCTCGTCCAGCGCCGCGAGCGAATTCAGCGCCACGCCATGGGGCGTGAGGTGGCGCAGCGTGGCGAGGATGTCCTCGCGGATGCTGATCTGCTCGCGCGTCTTGGGGTTGACCATCATGCCGTCCAGGCCGAAGCGGCAGGCCTGGAAACGGTTGTAGGTGTAGACCAGGTAATCGTCTTCTTCCGGCGGCAGCTCGCGCCGCTCCAGCAGGTGGCGGCACAGCGCCTGCAGGTAACACGCCAGCCCCGCCGCGCGCTCCACCGTCAGGGGCGTGTCGCACACGCGCAGTTCGATGGTGCCGTACTCGGGCTTGGGCCGGATGTCCCAGTAGAAGTCCTTCATGGATTTGACCACGCCCGTGCTCTCCATCTTGGTGAAGTAGACGTTGGTGAACTCCTCCCAGCTCAGCACGAAGGGCGCGCGCCCACTGAGCGGGAAGGCGAACACCGAGTTCAGGCGCGCCGAATCGAACAGCGTGTCCACGCCCTGCGAGAACGGCGACGAGGCCGACAGCGCGATGAAGTGCGGCACGTAGCGGTTGAGCGAGTGCAGCAGGAACAGCGCCTCGTCGGCGCTGGCGCAGCCGATGTGCACGTGCTGGCCGAACACGGTGAACTGCTTGGCGAGGTAACCGTACAGGCCCGAAAGCTGCTCGAAGCGCGGCTTGGAGAAGATGCGCTGCTCGAACCAGCGCTGGAACGGGTGCGTGCCGCCGCCCGAGAGCTCGATGTTGAGCCGGTCGCCCGCGCTCACCAGGGTGTCGCGGATCTGCTGCAGCTGCGCGAGCAGGGGGCCGTGTTCGCGCTGCACGTCGGTCGCGATCTCGATCATGCTCTGCGTCATTTCGGGCGTGACCACGCCCGGGAACGGCTTGCGCCGCAGCAGCTCCAGCAGGTCGTTGGCGCTGCTGGACAGATCGAGGTCGTAGGTGTTGACGAGCTGCAGTTCGAGCTCGACGCCCATGGTCAGCGAGTCGGAGGATTTGAAGGCTTCCAAAGGCATGGCTCAACCTTTCGTGACGTGGGTTTCATGCGCGGCCAGCAGCGCGCGCTGCGTGACCACCGGGCCGAGCAATTCCTGCAGCAGCATCATGCCGGCCATGACCGAGAGCACCTCCACCGCGGGCGCGAAACCATACAGGCGGCTCTGCTCGATCAGCAGGATGGCGAAGGCCGACATGGGCGTGAGCGCCAGGCCGGTGAGCAGGCCCTTGCGCTCGGTGATGCCCGAGAGCCGCGCGGCCACCAGGTTGCAGCCGACCTTGGAGGCCGTGCGCACGAGGATGAGCAGCAGGCCCAGCAGCATGCCGGTGCCCACGTCGGCCCAGTCGAGCAGCGAGGCGATGTAGACGAAGAGGAAGATCGACAGCAGGTCGCCGGCGGTGCCGAAGTCGCGCTGCGCGTTGGTCAGGTGCACGCGGCGCTCGCGCGCCACGATGCCGAAGGTGAGCGCGGCCAGCAGCGGCGAGAGCTTGAGGCCATAGGCCGCGGTGGTGAGCAGCAGCACCGACAGCGCGAACACCACGGTGACACCGCGCTCGTGCGTGTTGCGCAGGCGCAGCAGCCAGGGCACGGCCACGCCGAGCAGGCCCCCCACGGCCACCGAGGTGCCCACCTGGTGGATGCTGCCGAAGGCCGCAAGCACGAGGTCGCCCGAGGTGCTGAGGTACCAGTAACCCACCACCAGCTTGAGCGCGAGCACCGAGATCATGCAGTTGATGGCGCACAGGTGCAGCACGCGCTCGGTCACCTGGCCGGCGCTGCGCAGCTCGTTGGCCACGCGCACGATGCCGGCCGGCGAGGCCGAGATCGACAGCGCCGCGATGATGAGGCGCAGGTCCGTGGCGAGGTCGAACCAGCCAGTGACCCAGTACATCACCGCGAAGGTGACGATGGACTCGACCACGCCGAGCACCAGCACCCAGGGGTTGTGGCGGAACCAGCGCAGGTTGATGCGGTAGCCCAGCTCGAACAGCACCAGCGAGAGCGCCACGTTGGCCAGGAAGGGCAGGCCCGGCACGTCGGTGGTCAGGCCGGGCAGGTTGACCAGCCCGCCGACCAGCCCCACCGCCACGTAGCTGGTGACGCGCGGGATGTGCCAGACCTCGTGCGCGCGCTCGGCAATGAACCAGGCGAGCAGCAACACCAGGGGCCAGGCAATGGACTGGAGCAGAAAACTGTAATCGGTAAGCATGGGTAAAAACTCCTCGGCGAGAGTTTGATGAACGAATGCCGCCACGCGTGTAGGACACGCGCTGAAAACATCAAGACGTCCGGCCATCAGCGAAAGCTGAACGGAGCGCCGCGAACACGGCAACAGGGATGCCTGGTGAGAAGGCGAGAAGCGGTCAAGCCGCGAAACGCTGCGTGAGCTCTTGCAGGTGAAGCTCGTCGAGCACCTGCTGCAAACGCTGCCTGGCGCGCTCCTGCGTGCCATGGCGGTCCGAGCCCATTCTACGGGCCAGAATCAATTCGTTCTTGAGCGAGTGTTCCCACCCCACCAGCTCGGTGACGGTCACGCTGTAACCCTGGGCTTCGAGCTGCAGGCAGCGCAGCACGTTGGTGATCTGGCTGCCGAACTCGCGCGTGTGCAGCGGGTGGCGCCAGAGCTCGGCCAGCGGTGTGCGCGACAGGCTCAGCGCCTTGTGCTTGCGCATCACGCCGGCCACCTCGGCCTGGCAGCACGGCACCAGCACCATGTGGCTGGCCTGCTTGGCCAGGCCGAACTGGATCGCGTCGTCGGTCGCGGTGTCGCAGGCGTGCAGCGCGGTCACCACATCGACCGTGGGCGGCAGCGCCGGGTGGGTGAGCGCCTGTTGCACGGTGGTGGCGAGAAAGTCCATGCGCTCGAAGCCCAGGCGCGCGGCCAGGGCCTGCGATTTCTCCACCAGCTCGGCGCGGGTTTCCACGCCGGTCACGCGGCCCACCGGCTTGTCCTTGAAGAACAGGTCGTACAGGATGAAGCCGAGGTAGGACTTGCCCGCGCCGTGGTCGGCCAACGTCACGTCGCCGCGCGCGGCCAGCACCTCGGCCAGCAGGGGCTCGATGAACTGCACGAGGTGATACACCTGTTTGAGCTTGCGCCGCGTATCCTGGTTGAGCTTGCCCTCGCGCGTGAGGATGTGCAGTTCCTGGAGCAGCGCGACGGACTGGCCGGGCCGCAGTTCGGGCAGCTGCTCTTGCAGCGTGGGCGTGGGCCGCGCATTCGCCTTGTGTTTCGACATGCGCCGATCATAGGTGAGCCCCTTTGGCCTCATGGCCAGCAGCGACAATCGCGCATGATTTCCAACAACGACAGCAGCAGCCACCCCTACAGCACCCTCACACCCGACGTGGTGCAGGACGCGCTGGCCCACATCGGCCTGTGGGGGGACGGGCGCCTGAGCGCGCTCAACAGTTTCGAGAACCGCGTGTACCAGATCCATCTGGAGGCGCCGGTGGAGGGGGTGGATCAGGTGGTGGCGAAGTTCTACCGGCCCGGGCGCTGGAGCGATGCGCAGATCGCCGAGGAGCATGCTTTTGCCGAGGAGCTGGTGGCGGCCGAGATTCCGGCGGTGCCGCCGCTGCGCGTGCAGGGCGAGACGCTGCACCACTTCGGCGGCTTCACGTTCGCGGTGAGCCCGCGCCGGGGTGGGCGCCGGCCCGAGCTGGACAATTTCGAGGTGCTGGAGTGGATCGGCCGTTTTCTCGCGCGCATCCACACCGTCGGCGCGCAGCGACCGTTTGCGGTGCGCCCGGCGCTGGATGCCGCGGCCTTCGCGCACGAGCCGCGCGACTGGCTTATGGCGCATGCGGCGATCGCGCCCGAGGTGCGTGGTGCCTGGGCTTCTGCGCTGGAGGAGGCGCTGGCCCTGATCGAGGCGCACCCGGTGCTGCGGGCGGGCGCGGTGGTGGACGAGGACGGCATTCAGCGCATCCGCCTGCACGGGGATTGCCACCCGGGCAACATTCTCTGGACGCCCGAGGGCCAGCCGGGCGCGGGCCCGCATTTCGTGGACCTGGACGATGCGCGCATGGGGCCGGCGGTGCAGGATCTGTGGATGTTGCTGTCGGGCGATCGGCGTCAGCAGATGCAGCAGCTGGGGGCGCTGGTGGACGGCTATGAACAGTTCCGGCCGTTCGATCGCCGTGAGTTGGCGCTGATCGAGCCTCTGCGGACTTTGCGCCTGATCCACTACAGCGCCTGGGTCGCTCGGCGGTGGGACGATCCCGCTTTTCCGATCAACTTTCCCTGGTTCGGCAGCCGGGACTATTGGCAGGGACAGGTGGACATGCTGGTGGAGCAGATCGAGGAGATGCAGGGTGAGCCTTTGATGGCCTGAGTCCTGTTTCTGTTTGAGACCTCGCGGGGGCCGGTGGCGGTGCCCGCGTTCTCCGGCCCTGCTCGCGGGCGTCTGCCTGGGTTCGCCACCACCCTCTCGTCAACACCGCATGCAGTCATCCAACGTGAGGGCAACCGCGAGCAGGGCCGGAGAACGCGCACCCACGCCAGCCACCCTCGCACCATGTCACCCCAATGAAAGCCCCCAACCCCAAAATGGTTGCTCAAAATTAAATTGCACACAATACAAACAACCCATACAGTACCACCCCATGAAGACCGAAAGCCTCCCCAGCGACCAAGCCCTCAAGCTCGACCACCAGTTGTGCTTCGCGCTCTACTCCGCCTCGCTGGCGATGACCAAGCTCTACAAGCCCCTGCTCGAAGAGATGGGCCTCACCTACCCCCAATACCTCGCCATGCTCGTGCTGTGGGAAAACGACGGCGTCACCGTCTCCGAACTCGGTGACCGCCTCTACCTCGACTCCGGCACCCTCACCCCCCTGCTCAAGCGGCTCGAAACCGCCGACCTCGTGACCCGCCTGCGCGACGTGCAGGACGAACGCCGCGTGCTCATCCGCCTCACCGCCGCCGGCCGCAAACTCAAGGCCCGCGCCGCGCGCATCCCCGGCTGCGTGCTGCAAGCCACGCAATGCGACGTGTCCGAAGTGATGGCGCTCACACAGCAGGTGCAAACCCTGCGCGACCGCCTCACCGCCTGATCATTCCCTTTCACCCACCCCCAGCTTCCACCCGAAGCCCTTCAACCTCAGGAGCCACACCATGCCCACCTCCCTCGACAAAGTTCTCTACACCGCCCGCGCCCACACCACCGGCGGCCGCGACGGCGCTTCGCGCAGCGACGACGGCCTGCTCGACGTCAAGCTCTCCCCGCCCAAGGCCATGGGCGGCGCCGGCAACGCCACCAACCCCGAACAGCTCTTCGCCGCTGGTTACTCCGCCTGCTTCATGGGCGCGCTCAAGCACGTCGCCGGCATGAAGAAAGTGGCCGTGCCCGCCGACGCCTCCATCGACGCCGAAGTGGACATCGGCCCGATCCCGGCCGGCTTCGGCATCGCCGCGCGCCTGGCCGTGAGCCTGCCCGGCGTGGACCGCGCCGTGGCCCAGGACCTGGTGGACACCGCCCACAAAGTGTGCCCCTACTCCAACGCCACCCGCGGCAACATCGACGTGACCATCACGCTGAAGTAAGCCCTTCCCTGGCACCCAGCAAAAAAAGCCCACCGGTTCGCACCGGTGGGCTTTTTTTCTGATGCTTTTCGCGGCGCTCAGTTGCGGTCGTGCGGATCGTGGATCACCGTGCTGGTGCCCACCCCCACGCCCACGCTGGCCCCACTGTTGCCGATGCGCGTGCTCGTCCCCACCCCCGCGCCGGCACTGACCTGGCCGCGCTGGTTCACACCCACCCCGACGCCGACCGGTCCGACACCGGTGCTCACACCGGCACTCACCCCGCCGGTGCCCGCGCCCACGCCGATCGAAAACGGGCCCAGGGGCACACCCACCCCGATGCCCACGCCTGCCGAGCCACAGCCGGCCAGCAAGGCGGCTCCCGCCAGCAACACCCCCGCGACACCGCGGAGGACAACAGAGTGGTTTTGAGGTGAAGTGGTCATGGCACGGGTCCTTGAATGCGGAACAGATGCCATTGTGAGCGCGGGTTCAGCCAAAAGTGCCCTCCGTTGTGCAACGTTTCGTCACAAGCCCGCTCAGACGCCCCCCTGGCCCAGGCGCTCGATCGCGTCCGCGAGCCAGTCCGTCGGCAGAGCGGCTGCTTCCACAGGCCGCACCGCCCAGGCGCCGTCCACGGCCACCGCCTCGGCCAGCCCACCCTGCCAGAGCAGCCAGGCCAGCCAGGCGCACTGGGGCGCCGTCGGCCATTCGCCCACCGGCAGGGAGAGCAGCGCCGTCAACACCGTGCCGTCGGCCAGTTGCACATGGTCCCCCTGGAGTTCGCCGCCCAGGGCCTGGGCCAGCACCGACAGGGCGCCCGCACCGTCGCGCCGCGGGCCGAACTCGCGCAGCCACTGGCGCAGGTGGGCCGCGATGGCCGCGCCGCGCTGGGCCTCGGCCTGCATCAGGTCCGCGTGGTCCCAGCGGTTCCAGTCGATGGCCGGCTGGGTGCTGCCCACGCGCAGCGCGGCCTGGGCAAAGCGGTGCAGCGCCTGCTCCACGTCCTCGCTGTGCACCGCCGCGCCCACCATCAACAGCGCCGACAGGCGGTTGGCCAGCAATTGGCCCTGCTGGGCCATCAGCCGGTCGCGCATCAGGCTGTCGCGCTCGCTGCGCAGCTCGGCCAGTTCGAGCGCGTTCTTCAGGTCGGCGCGCAGGCTCTCCAGCTCCCAGGGCTTGTTGATGTAGCGGTAGATCTCGCCGGTGTTGATGGCCTCGATGGCATCGCCCAGTTCGGAATACGCGGTGGTCAGCATGCGCACCACGCCGGGGTAGTACTCGCGCGCATGGCGCAGCAGCTCGTTGCCGTACTCACCCGGCATGCGCTGGTCGCACACCAGCACGGCGATCTCGGCGCCATGCGCCGCGAGCATCGCCCGGCCCTCTTCCACCGAGGTCGCGGTGAGCACCGGTGCCAACGGACTCACCAGGCGCTCGAAGTACTTCAGGGCCATGGCCTCGTCGTCAACGTACAAAATTTTCACGGGCTTCACGGATTCTCCTGACTGGTCATTGCGCGAAAGGGAAATAGAGGGACACGCTGGCGCCTTGGCCGGCCTCGGACCTCACGACGATGGAGCCGCCCAGCGAGGTCATCACGCGGCGGCAGAACACCAGGCCCATGCCGCTGCCCCCCGCTGCTGGCGCGGGTGGTCAGGGGTTCGAGCGTCAAGCGGCCCAACACCTCGGCCGGAATGCCGGGGCCGTTGTCGCGCACCTGGATGGCGGCCTGCACCGGCAGGCCCGGCGCGGGGGCCTCGCGCAACAGCACCACGTGCACATTGGGCTGGGCCGGCGGGTTCGGGCGCAGTGCCAGCACCGCATTCTTGACCAGGGTGCAGAGCACGAGGTAGAGCAGGTCCCGGCGGCCGGGCAGCACGAAATCGTCGGCGAGATCGCTGGTGAGCCACTGCGCCTCGTCGTGGTCGAACGGGTATTCCTCGCGCACCGCCTGCACCAGGTCGCTGGCGCGCAGGCTGGGCGCGCTGTCGGGCTGGTAGGCGTCGCGCGCGGTCTGCACGAAGGTCGACACCAGCGACTGCGCGTACTCCGC
The DNA here is from genome assembly GCF_042697355.1 of Hydrogenophaga sp. UC242_50. Taxonomy (NCBI): domain Bacteria; kingdom Pseudomonadati; phylum Pseudomonadota; class Betaproteobacteria; order Burkholderiales; family Comamonadaceae; genus Hydrogenophaga; species Hydrogenophaga sp. UC242_50. The sequence continues at coordinate 1,636,890 of NZ_CP170553.1, read as the reverse complement.
CCGGCGCTGCGCGGCCTCGATCATGAACAGCACGTCGCCCGGCTTCTGTTCCTGGATGTGCGCCACGCCACGGTCCCCTTCCGTGGGGTCGACATGGCGCTCGCGCATGGCCGACAGGTAACCCTGCACCGTGGCCAGCGGCGTGGTGACCTCGTGCGCCAGAAAACCCAGGGTCTCGCGCAAGGTGGCCGCTCGCCGCTCGATCAGGGCCCGCTCGCGCGCGCGTTCCTGGCTGGCCTGCAGCGCGTCGCGCAGGGACTGCCGGGTCAGCGCTTCGTCCAGCGGCTTCTCCAGGATCTTTTCCACGTGCCCCTGGTTGACAGCGGACATCGCCATGTCCTTGTCGGCGTAGGCCGAGACCAGCAGGCGCGCCACGTGCGGGTACTGCTGGCGGACTTCGCTGAGCAGGGTCACGCCGTCGCGCTGCGGCATGGCGTAGTCGGTGAGCAGCACGGCCACCTCGTGGCCGCGCTGGGCCAACACGGCCAGGGCCTCGTCCGCGCTGCCGGCGGTGAGCACCACGAACTCGTCGCCATACAGGCGGGCAAACCACTTGCAGGCCTGCAGCTCGTCGTCCACCATCAGGATGGCATGGGCGCCCAGCAGGCCGCGCGTCACGGAGGCGTCGTCGGATTTCATTCGGGCCTCGGCAGGTCAAAGGTGAATTCGGTCCAGCTGCCCAGCTCGCTTTCCACCGCCAGCGTACCGCCATGCCGGTGCACGATGCCGTAGCTCACGCTCAGGCCCAGCCCCAGACCGGCCCCCACATCGCGGGTGGTGAAGAAGGGCTCGAACACCCGACTCAGGTTGTCCGGGTCGATGCCCGAGCCGTTGTCGCGCACGGAAACGCCCAGGCGGTGGCCTTGCAGGGTGGCCGTCACCGCGATGCGGGGCTGTTCGCGCTTGGCCGCCTGCAGGGCGAGCGCGGCATTGCTCAACAGGTTGATCAGCACGCCGATGATGGCCGGCTCGTCGCCCAGCACGTGGCTGTCCTGCGGCAGATCGATCACCACGTCGACGCCCTTGAGTTCGTAACCCGCCAGCCGCACGGCCGAGCGCACCGCGTTCTCGAGCAGGAAGGGACGCAGGCTGTCCTGACCGGGCTTCTGGTAGGCGAAGGTCTTGAGGTCGGTGACGATGTTCTGGATGCGCTGCATGCCTTCACGCGCATCGACCAGGCTCTCCTTGAGCATCTCGTCGCTCTGGGCGCCTTTGCAGGTCAGGCCCATGTTGATCGCCATCAGGCTGTAGTTCACCGGGTTGTTGAGCTCGTGCAGCAGGCCGGCCGAGAGCGTGCCGATGGCCGCCATCTTCTCGCGCTGCAGCAGCTGGCCCTTGACCTCGGCCAGCGTCTGGTTGATCTCGCGCAGCGAGGCGTTCTTCTCGGACACCTCGTGCTGCAACTGGAACAGGCGCAGACGGGCCTTCTCGTTGAACCAGGTGCACACCGCGCTGGCCCCGGCGGAGAACAGGATGAACAGCGAATTCGTCACCATGCGCGCCGTGCTGCTGGCCGCGTCGGGGTGCAGCGCACAGGCCACCACATAGAGGACCAGCGTGACGACGCCAAAGCCGATGCCTTCGAAGAAGCTGATCGGCAGGATGATGCCGACCGCGTACAGCGCCAGGTGCAGGCCCACGAAGTAGATCGACTGCGCGCCGTCGGTCTCGTAGATCATGAAGGCGATCATGATCTGCGGCAGCAGCAGCCAGAGCATGGTGAGCGAGCGCACATGGCGGCGACCGAATTCGGTGAACAGCACGCGCAGGATGCCCAGCGTGAGCACCACCACCAGCACGCGCAGCAGGGTGAATTCGAGCAGGCAGTCCGGGTACGAGAAATAGTCCAGGCCGAAGCCCGCGAGCACCAGCACGATGGACGTGATGCTGCCCGCCTTGCTGTAGGTCAGGCGGAAGTCCGAGAGCTGCTGCTCGTAGGGCGAGCTCGGCCGGTCAGCCATTTTCAAGTGCCATGGCCTTCAGGTTTGCGTTGACCACCACTTCCGCGAAGATGTTGACGCCCGTGGCGTCGGTGTACATGATCGCGGGCGCGTTCACCTCTTCCATCACGGACTGCATCTGCTTCTCGTCGCGGTAGATCAGGTGCCACTCCAGCAGGTGCTCCATGCCGTAGCGCTCCGGGTTGTCGGCGTGCACGTTGGTGACCAGCAGATGGGCGCCCGGGTTGCTGCGCGAGAGGAAGTAACGGATCAGCCGCGCGCACACCTTGTCCGACAGGTAGTCGAACAGGCCGGCGCAGTAGACGAAATCGAAACCCTCGCCGTCGGCCGGTGCGGTGTCGCGGGTGGCGCGCTTGAGCAGCTCGTGCACCGATTCCTGCACGTACTCCACCTGCACCTTCGACTTGTGCAGCTGCGCGGCCTCCTCGATCTTCTGGCGCGTGTAGTTCAGGGTCTCCAGGCTGAAATCGATCAGGGTGAACTGCAGGCGCGAGAGGTCTTCGCCGGTGGCGATGAGCTTCTGGATCTCCACGCCCGGTCCGCAGCCCACGTTGAGGATGCGCACCGGCCGGCCCTTGCTGGCGGCGCTGGCCACGGCCTTCTTGAGGAACTCGACCAGGATGTCGATGCGGTTGCGGTGCGCCACGGCCACCGCCGCGCGCAGGAACATGGCGTTGACGAGCTGGATGTAGGTGCTGCTGCCCTGGCGCGGGTCGCCCAGGATCTGGTTGACCATCTCGTAGTCACCCGCATAGCCCAGCGGCTTGGCGAAGGTGCGGTAGACGAAGGGCGCGCGCAGCACCAGGGGGTGCAGCGCCGTCTGTGCGAAAGACCGGTGCAGCAGCGAGTCTTCCACCGGCAGGCGGGAGGCCTCGTCCTCCAGCCGCACCAGGAACTCCTTGCCCTTGATCATCAGGGGCTCGGCCATCGCGCCGAACACCTCGTCGGTCAGGCGCCCGTCGGGCAGGCGCGGCAGGGAATCGACCATGTCGGCCTGGTCGATCCAGCGCGCGGTCTCGGACAGGAAGGCACGGAACTCGCTGATGGTGACCTGGTAGCTCTGCCGGATCTTGAAGCGCGACTCCCAGTCGGCCACGAAACGGGCCGCCTCTTCGCGCACCTGGCTCACGTTGCCCCGGATCGCGTTGAGGTCGGACCATTCGTCGATGAGCGCCACCGAGATCACCGCCATCAGGCCGGTGTTGAGCAGGCTCACCACCACCGCCTTGCCCTTGTAGATGATGCGGTCGCCTGACCGAATGGTCAGCTCGCTGAGCACCTCGCTCACCTGCACGATGGAGTACGGGTTGTAGATCTCCATCACCAGCGAGCGCCGCTGCAGGCTGGTGAGGGTGCCGCGCGCGCTCTCTCCCTGGCTGTTGCGGAAGGTGACGACGTGATCGAATGGTCGCTGTAGGTACACGTTGTGGCCGGTGGATCAGGTGGACGGGGCAGGTGCGGTGCACTGCGCCTTTGAAGACTCCCCGGCCCCGAGTGTAGTCAACCCCCATGCCGTGCTCATGGCACGGGGTTTGTCCTCAGACCAACAGGGCGTTGACGCGCTTCACATAGGCCGCCGGGTCGTCCGGCAGACCGCCTTCGGCCAGCAGGGCCTGGTCGAACAGGATGTGGGCCAGGTCGTCGAAATGCGCGCTGCCTTCGAGCTTTTTCACCAGCGCGTGTTCGGCGTTGACCTCCAGGATCGGCCGCACCTCCGGCGCGGGCTGGCCGGCCTGCTTGAGCATGCGGGCCAGCTGCGTGGAGTAGTCGCCGTCCTCCACCACCAGGCAGGCCGGGGAGTCCACCAGGCGCGAGGTGACGCGCACGTCCTTGGCCTTGTCCTTGAGGCTTTCCCTGAGCCGCTCCAGCACCGGTTTGAAGGTCTCGGCGGCGGCCTCGGCGGCCTTCTTCTCGTCCTCGTCCTGCAGCGAGCCCAGGTCCACCGCGCCCTTGGCCACGCTCTGCAGCGGGGTGCCGTCGAACTCGTGCAGGAAGGACAGCGCCCACTCGTCCACGCGGTCGGTCATCAGCAGCACCTCGATGCCCTTCTTGCGGAACACCTCCAGCTGCGGGCTGTTCTGCGCGGCCGCGCGGTTGTCGGCGGTGATGTAGTAGATCGCGGCCTGGCCTTCCTTCATGCGGGCCTTGTAGTCGGCCAGCGCGGTCAGCGCCGTGCCATGGGTGCTGGCAAAGCGCAGCAACCTGGCGATCTTGTCGCGGTTGGCGAAGTCCTCGCCCAGGCCTTCCTTGAGCACAGCGCCGAACTCGGCGTAGAACGCGGTGTACTTGCCCACGTCCTTCTCGGCCGCGGCCTTGTCCTCGGCCGAGACCACGTCGGTCACGCCGTCCGCGCCTTCGCCCGGCGCCGGCGCCTGGTCCTTCTTCGCCAGGTCTTCCAGCATCGCGAGCACGCGGCGGGTGTTGCCTTCGCGGATCGCCTTCACGTCGCGGCTTTCCTGCAGCAGCTCGCGGCTCACGTTGAGCGGCAGGTCGGCCGAGTCCACCACGCCCTTGACCCAGCGCAGGTAGGAAGGCATCAGGGCCTCGGCCTCGTCCATGATGAAGACGCGCCGCACGTAGAGCTTGATGCCGGCCTTGCGGTCGCGGTTCCAGAGGTCCTGCGGGGCCTTGGCCGGGATGTAGAGCAGCTGGGTGTACTCGGTGCTGCCTTCCACGCGGTTGTGGCTCCAGGCCAGCGGCGCCTCGGTGTCGTAGCTCAGGTTCTTGTAGAACTCGGCGTACTGCTCGTCGCTCACGTCCTTCTTGCTGCGGGCCCACAGCGCGTTGGCCGAGTTCACGGCCTCCCATTCGTCGAGCAGCACCTGCTCGCTCTTCTCGGCGTCCCACTCTTCCTTCTGCATCAGGATGGGCAGGCTGATGTGGTCGGAGTACTTGCCGATGATGGACTTGAGCTTCCAGCGGTCGAGGTAGTCGCTGGCGTCGTCGCGCAGGTGCAGGATCACGCTGGTGCCGCGCGCGGCGCGCTCGAGGGTCTCGACCTCGAAGTCGCCCGTGCCGCCGCTGGTCCAGCGCACGCCCTCGGCCGCCGGCAGGCCGGCGCGGCGCGATTCCACGGTGATCCTGTCGGCCACGATGAAGCCGGAATAGAAGCCCACGCCGAACTGGCCGATGAGCTGGGCGTCCTGCTTCTGGTCGCCCGAGAGGCGGCTCATGAAATCCTTGGTGCCGCTCTTGGCGATGGTGCCCAGGTGGTCGATCGCCTCCTGCGCGCTCATGCCGATGCCGTTGTCCGTGATGGTGATGGTGCGCGCCTCGCGGTCGAAGGCCACGCGCACCTCGAGATTGGGCGCGTCCTCGAACAGGGCCGCGTTGTTCAGCGCCTCGAAGCGCAGCTTGTCGCAGGCGTCCGACGCGTTGGAGACCAGCTCGCGCAGGAAGATGTCGGGGTTGGAATAGAGCGAGTGCGTGACCAGGTGCAGCAGCTGCGCCACTTCGGCCTGGAAGGACAGGGTTTGTTTGCTCATGGGGGTCGACTGACGTGAAAACGAAGGAACGCGCTCCGGAAGAGCGCAACGCGAGGCGGAATTATGGGCTGGCCGCCGGATTTCAAGCCTCGACCACGGCCGGCGCCAGCCAGGCCCGCAGTTGCTCGGCCACCACCGGGCTGGAGAGCAGCTCCAGGTGGCCCGTGCGGTGCACCGTGCGCTGGCTCTCGCGCGCGAACACCAGCCGGTGCCGGGGGTCGTCGTGCTGGCCCAGCGCGCTGCGCAGCGGCACCAGGCCGTCGCCGGTCAGGCGGTCGGCCAGCAGGCCGCGCTGCGGCGCCAGCGTGGCGGCGATGGTGAAGCAGGCCACGCCCTCGGGCAGGGGCAGGGGTTCGCGGTGGTCGGCACTGGAGCCGAAGCGCTCGCGGCCCTGCCAGTCGGCGTCGCGCACGTGGCCGTGGCGCAGGTCGGTGATGCCGGCGCTGCGCAGCTGGCCCAGGCGCGTGAACGGCGCGGTGAAGGGGGTCGAGGCCAGCAGCACGTCCACCCCATGGCCGGCGCGCTCCAGCGGCGCGCCCTGGTGGGGCGTGCCCAGGAACACCAGGTGCTGGAGCAGCGGGCGCCAGCGGTGGTCGGCCTGCCGGCCCTCTTCGCAGGCGGCGCGCGCCACCAGCCCGCCCATGCTGTGGCCGATGAGGGTGATGGAGGCCAGCGGCACTGGCGACTGCGCCACCAGCACTTCCAGCTGGCGCGCGAATTCGCGGCCGTTGGTGGAGGTGTGCAGGCCGCTGTTGTAGCGCAGGTAGACCGGCGTGGCGCCCAGGGCCTGCGCGAGGAAGGCGCCGTGGTCGTGGCCGTTGCGTTGCCATTGCGTGTCGTTCATGCACAGGCCGTGCAGCAGCACGATCAGGTGCGGCGTGGCCGGCCCCAGCCGCTGATGCAGCAGCGGCCGGTTCTCCAGCGGCAGGCGCCGGCCCGCGTGGCGCAGTTCCATGGCCTGGGCCAGCGGGTTGCCGGTTTCCAGCAGGCGGTCGCCCAGCACGCCGTTGAGCGCGGCCAGCACGGCCTCGCGGCCGGGCGAGGGCTCGGGGTGGCGCGTGGGGTCGTCCACCATGGGCAGCAAGGTGCGCCAGCGCGCTGTCCAGCCCATGGCCCACCAGCTGCGTGACGCCGCGAATGCCCTGGTAGATCTGGCCGGTCAGGCCGCCGGTGCGGCCCGGCTCGAGGCCGGCGGGCAGGCCCAGGCGGTTGCGCACCGCCTGGTGCACGCCCTCGGCCACGCCGATCGCGCCGGTGGTGGCCTGCGTGACGAGTTGCACCGCGGCCTTCAGGTCGGCCGGGCGCACGTGGCGCAGCAGCGCCTCGCGGGTGGGCTTGAGCGGGGTCATGGGCCATTGTGGCCCCGGAAGGTGCGGGTGTGTGTGACAGGATGCGCGCCGCCGCCCTGCCCTCTCAGGCGGTGTGCGGGTGCCGGGCCGATTCGTAGAGGGCGCGCGCCAGCGCGCGGTGGCGCGCCAGCAGGGGGTCGAGTTCCATGCCCACCAGGCGGCCGTCGCGCACCCGCACGCGGCCGTTGATCACGCTCAGCGCCACGTCCGCGCTCTGGCAGAACACCAGCGCGGCCACCGGGTCGTGGCCGGCACCGGCGTGCGCCACGCCACGCAAGTCGAAGGCCACCAGGTCGGCCGAGAGGCCGGGCACCAGCGCGCCGATGTCGTCGCGGCCCAGCACGCGCGCGCCGCCCAGGGTGGCGATCTCCAGCGCCTCGCGCGCGGTGAGCGCGGCGGGGCCGAAGCCCACGCGCTGCAGCAGCATCGCCTGGCGCACCTCGCCCAGCATGTGGGCGCCGTCGTTGGAGGCGCTGCCGTCCACGCCCAGGCCCACCGGCACGCCCGCGCGGCGCATCGCTCCCACCGGGGCGATGCCCGAGCCCAGGCGCATGTTGGAACACGGGCAGTGCGCCACGCCGGTGCCGGTGCGGCCGAACAGCGCGATGCCCGCCGGGTCGAGCTTGACGCAGTGCGCATGCCACACGTCGCGGCCGACCCAGCCCAGGTCCTCGGCGTACTCGGCCGGCGTCATGCCGAATTTCTCGCGCGAGTAGGCGACGTCGTTGTCGTTCTCCGCCAGGTGCGTGTGCAGCGACACGCCGTGCGAGCGCGCGAGCACGGCCGATTCGCGCATCAGGTCGCGCGAGACCGAGAACGGCGAACACGGCGCGAGCACGATGCGCCGCATGCTGTGGCGCGAGGCGTCGTGCCAGCGGCCGATCAGGCGCTCGCTGTCGGCCAGGATCGCCGCCTCGCTCTCCACCACCGAGTCGGGCGGCAGGCCGCCGGCGCTGCGGCCCACGCTCATGCTGCCGCGCGCGGCGTGGAAGCGCATGCCCATGGCGTCGGCGGCCTCGATGGAATCGTCCAGCCGCGAGCCGTTGGGGAACAGGTAGAGGTGGTCGCTGGTGGTGGTGCAGCCCGAGAGCATCAGCTCGGCCATGGCCGTCTGCGTGGACACGCGCACCATCTCGGGCGTGAGCCGGGCCCACAGCAGGTAGAGGTTGTTGAGCCAGCCGAACAGCTCGGCGTCCTGCGCCTCGGGCACCACGCGCGTGAGGCTCTGGTACATGTGGTGGTGGGTGTTCACCAGCCCGGGCATCAGCACGTGGCCCTGCAGGTCGATGGCTTCGGCGCCGCCGCTGGCGATCGCCTCGCGCCAGGGCGCCGGCAACTCGGCCGTGGGCCCGACCCACTCGATCGCCGGCCCGTTCACCACCACCGCCCCGTCGGCGATCTCGCGCCGCTGGGCGTCCATGGTGACCACCACGTCGGCGTGGCGAAGGATCAGGGGGGCGGCGGCTGCCTGGGCAACAAGGTTCATGTCATTCCGTTCCGTGTGAAGTGCGCGCGGCCAGCAGGAACGAGCGCTCCTTGGACACCACGCCGTGGTAGAAAAGGTTGAGCACCATGGCCGCGCAGGTCCCCAGCACGATACCGCTGTGCGTGAAGGGGTGCGTCCAGGCCGGCAGGTGCTGGAAGAAGTTCGGTGACAGCGTGGGGATGAGCCCCAGGCCGATGGAGATCGCGATCACGTAGAGCGCGTGGCGCTCCTTGCCGTAGTCGATGGCGCCCAGGATGCGCACGCCCGTGGCCGCCACCATGCCGAACATCACGATGCCCGCGCCGCCCAGCACGAAGGCGGGCACCGAAGCCACGATGTGCGCCACCTTGGGGAACAGCGCCAGCAGGATCAGGAAGCCACCCGCCATCGCCGCCACGTAACGCGAGCGCACGCCGGTCACGGTGACGAGCCCGACGTTCTGCGAGAACGAGGTGTAGGGAAAGGTGTTGAACACGCCACCGATCAACGTGCCCAGGCCATCGGCGCGCAGGCCGCGCGTGAGCAGCTGCGGCGTCATGCGGCGGCCGGTGATCTCGCTGAGCGCCAGGAACATGCCGGTCGATTCGACCAGGGTGATCAGCATCACGATGCACATCGAGAGGATGGCCGTGAACTCGAAGCGCGGCAGGCCGAAGTGCAGCGGCGTGGTCACCGCCACCCAGCTGGCGTCCGACAGGCCGTCGAAGTTCATGTAGCCCAGCGCCAGCGACACCACCACGCCGGCCATCACGCCGAGCAGGATCGAGATGTTGGCCCACACGCCCTTGGCGAAGCGCGTGATGCCCAGCACCACCAGCAGCACCAGCGCCGCGATCGCGAGCTTGGCCGGGTCGCCGTAGTCGGGGTTCGCCACGGCGTGCGCCACGCCGTCGACCATGCGCGTGACCGTGGGCTGCCCGCCCGCGGCCCAGTTGATCGCCACGCCCATGAGCGAGACGCCGATCAGCGTGATGACCGTGCCGGTGACCAGCGGCGGAAACACGCCCAGCAGCCGCCCCATGAGCGGCGCGACCAGCATGCCGAAGAGGCCGGCCACGATGGTGGCGCCGTAGATCGCCTGCAGGCCCAGCGAGGGGTCCAGGCCGATGGCGATCATCGGCCCGACGGCGGCGAAGGTCACGCCCATCATCACCGGCATGCGGATGCCGAAGCCCCACAGGCCCAGCGCCTGGATCAGCGTGGCGATGCCGGCGACCAGCAGGTCGGCGTTGATGAGGAAGGCGATGTCCGCCTTCGACAGGCCCAACGCGCCGCCGACGATGAGCGGCACCGCGACGGTGCCGGCGTACATCACGAGGACGTGCTGCAGGCCCAGGGCCGCGCAGCGGGGGAGGGGAATTTTCTGGTGGACCGCGTCGCTCTCGGGTTTGTCTCCGGCGCCGGTCGTCTTGGTATCGGGAAGCATCTGGGGCCTTTCTGCCGGCTCGCGCACAAGGCGGCGCATCGGCCAGCGGGCGCAGTTCAGGAGCCCGCTCGCGCGGGCGCAAAGTCAATAAATCACCCCAGGTGTGCACGAAAAGTGCACACCCCGACCCCCGCTTCGTCAGGGCCCGACCAGCGCGCTCTCCAGACCGTCGGTGACGTGCCGCGCCAGCAGCTCGGCCGCCGCGCTCAGCGCCGAGCCCGCGCGCGTCACCAGCGCCAGGCTCTGGGGCCGCAGGCCCGCGTCGCGCAGCGGCACGAACCGCAGCCGGCCGGCGCGCACGTCGTCGGCCACGTCGAGGCGGTTGAGCAGGGTGATGCCCACGCCCTGCGCGGCCAGCTGGCGCATCAGGGCGGTGGAGGTGGTTTCGATCACCGGCGACACGCTCACGGCGGAGCGGCCGAAGGCGCCGTCGAGGATGGGGCGCAGCGACATCGGGGCGGCCGGCAGGATGAGCGGAAAACCCAGGCAGTCGGCCAGGGTGGTGGTGGCGCGATCGGCCAGCGCGTGGCCCGGCGGCACCACCGCGCCCAGCGGCCATTCGCTCGCGAACAGGGTGCGCAGGCCGGTGGTCTCGGGCACGTCGTAGGCCAGCGCGAGTTCGGCGTCGCCCTCGGCCACGGCGCGCAGCACCCCGGCGATGGGCAGGTCCAGCAGCTTGAGGTGGATGCCCGGGTGCGCCGCGCGGCAGCGCTGCACGATGCCGGGCAGAAAGGCGCCGGCCAGGCCGGTGGTGGTGGCGCAGCGAGGCCTCGCCCTGTCGCAGGCCGCGCACCGCCTCGATGTGCTGGCGCACCGCGTCGAAATCGCGCAGGGTGGCGCGCGCATGGGCCAGCACGATCTCGCCGATGGGCGTGAGCTTGAGCTTGTTGTGGATGCGCTCGAACAGCGGCGCGCCCAGCTCCTCCTCCAGGTTGAGGATCTGGCGGTTCACCGCCGTGGGCACCACATGCAGCTGCTCGGCGGCCTTGCGGATCGAGCCCGCGCGCACCACCTCGATGAAATAGCGCAGGACTTTCGCGTGCATGCCGCTCAGAAGCGCTCGTCGGCCCCGAGAAAGCGCCACTGCCCCACCGGCAGGTTGCCCAGCAGCACCCGCCCGATGCGGATGCGCTTCAAGCCCACCACGTGCAGGCCCACCTGCTCGCACATGCGCCGGATCTGGCGCTTCTTGCCCTCGGTGAGCACGAAACGCAGCTGCTCGGGGTTCTGCCAGTCCACCTGCGCGGGCCGCAGGGCCTGGCCGTCCAGGCTCAGGCCGTGGCGCAGCAGGGCGAGCTGCGCGGGCGGAAAGACGGCCTGCACGTCCTGCGCCACCACGCCCGCGCCTTGCGGGCCGTTGGGCGCGAAGTGCACGCGCACCAGGTATTCCTTTTCCACGCCGCTGCTCTCGCCGATCAGGGTGCGCGCCACGCGGCCGTCCTGCGTGAGCACGAGCAGGCCGGTGGAGTCGATGTCGAGCCGCCCGGCCGGTGCCAGGCCGCGCGTGTGTTCGGGCGCGAAACGCCGGCCGTCGCCGGGCATGCGCGCGTCGCCGCGCCACTGGCTGGGCGCGCCGATCAGCGTGGCCGCGGCCTCGTGGCCGTCCTCGGGCTGGCCGCTCACATAGCCCACCGGCTTGTGCAGCAGGATGGTGACCTGCCCGCTCTGCTGGTGGCGCGCCTGCGGCGCGACCTCGACCTGCGCATCGGGCGGCACCGGCTGGCCCATCACCGCGGGCTGCGCGATTGACCGTCACCCAGCCGCGCGCGATCCATTCGTCGGCCTCGCGGCGCGAGCACAGGCCGAGGTCGGCCATGCGCTTGTTGAGGCGCACTTCACCGCGCACGTTGCCGACCCGCGCGAGGTCGGGCCGGTGGGCCGGCGGGCGCGGCGCGGGTGCGGGACCGCGCGGCGCTCGCTCGGCGGCGGCCCGGGGGGCCTCGGCGCGGCGCGGGGCCGGGCGCTCGCTGCGCGGCCCTTCGGGGCCACCGCGTGGGGCGCCGTACCCGGGCGAAGGTTCGCGCGGCGGCTTGGGCGCCGAAGCCGACACGCTCTTGGCGCGCGCCGGGCCGGGCGGGCGCACCGGGGCGCGGCGCGGGGCGTAGGGATCGGAGGGGGTCTTGCTGGCAGCGCCCGGTTTCAGCTTGAGCGTGCGGGCGGCGGGTTTGTCGGTCGTCATGGGGGGATCATCCCTCATCCAATGTGCCGGAGCGCAAGGCCACCAGATCGAGCACGCGCAGGCCCCCGTATTCCACGCGGATCCAGCCCTTGGCCGCCAGCGTGGTCAGCGCCTCGTTGACGCGCTGGCGCGAGAGGCCTACCAGGTAGGCCAGCTCCTGCTGGGTGATGCGCAGCACACCGCCCACGTTGGGCGAGAGCAGCGGGTGGAACAGCGAGGCCAGGTTGCGCGCCACGCGCAGGTCGGGGCTGTTGAGGCGGTCGATCTCGCGCGCCGCGATGAACTGGCCCAGGCGCTCGTTGAGCTGGTGCATCACGAAGCGGTTGAAGCCGATCGAGTGGTCCAGCAGCCAGTCGAAGGTCTCCACCGGCAGGCCGGCCACGCGGCTGCGGCGCAAGGCGAGGATGTTGTAGCGGTACTGCTCGTGCTTGAGCACCGTGCCTTCGCCGAACCAGCCCCCCGGCGCCACGCCGGTGAAGGTGATCACCGGGCCCTGCGAATCGTCGTTGCTCATCTTGAGCAGGCCGTCGACCAGGCCGAACCAGTAGGTGACCGGGCGGCCGAAGCGGCAGATGTGGTCGCCCGCCTCGGCATCGCCCACCACCAGCGCGGCCACGGCGCGCTCGCGCTCGGTGGGCGTGAGGCTTTTCAGCCAGGGAATCTCGGCCAGTTCCTCCTGAGTGGGCGGGCGCGCGCGGTCGCGCAGAACGGTGCCGGAACGGCGGGAGGTCAAGGCGCTCATGGGTGGGAATGGTCTAGGGAAAGTCCTAGGAGGGTTGACCCCAGATTGTCGTCGAACCGACAACATAACGTCAAACGAAGGCCTACCATGCGCAGCAGAACGAAATGTCTCAACCGGGACATTTCAAGCACCGGCGCCACGGCACCGGCCTCAGGAGACACGCATGCAACACACGTTCCCCCGGCTGCTGCTGGGCCACGCGCAAAGCCACCCGGAGGGTGCGGCGATGCGCGAGAAGGAATACGGCATCTGGCAGACGACGACGTGGGCCGGCATGGCCGAGCTGGTGGAGCGCCTGGCCTGCGGGCTGCACCAGGCGGGCCTGCAGCGCGGCGAGCACATGGTGGTCATCGGCGCCAACCGCCCGCGCCTGTACGCCACGATGCTGGCCGCGCAGTCGCTGGGCGCGATCCCGATCCCGCTGTACCAGGACGCGGTGGCCGCCGAGTGCGTCTTCCCGATCAACAACGCCGAGGTGCGCTTCTGCGTGGTGGAAGACCAGGAGCAGGTCGACAAGATGCTGGAGATCCGCGAGCGCTGCCCGCAGCTCAGCCACCTCTACTACGACGACCCGCGCGGCCTGCGCAACTACGACCAGCCCGGCCTGCGCAGCATGGCCTCGCTCATCGAAGCCGGCCAGGCCCACGCCAAGGCCCACCCCCAGCTGTTTCGCGAACAGGTGGAGCTGGGCCGCACCGAGGACGTGGCCGCCATGTTCTTCACCAGCGGCACCACCGGCAACCCCAAGGGCGTGGTGCACACCCACCAGACCCTCATCAACCGCGCCACCGTGGGCGCCAGGTTCGACAAGCTCACCCGCGAAGACGAGATCCTGGCCTACCTGCCCCCGGCCTGGATCGGGCAGAACATCTTCAGCTACGCGCAGTGGCTGGTGGCCGGCTACGTGGTGAACTGCCCGGAGTCGGCCTCCACGGTCACGATCGACCTCAAGGAAGTCGGCCCGACCTACTACTTCGCGCCGCCGCGCATCTTCGAAGGCCTGCTCACCAGCGTGATGATCCGCATGGAAGACGCCGGCGCGATCAAGCGCGGCATGTTCCACCGCTTCATGGCGCTGGCCCGCCGCGTGGGCCCGGACCGCATGGACGGCAAACCCATCGGCCTGCTCGACTCGATCAAGTACCGCCTGGGCGACTGGCTGGTCTACGGCCCGCTGCGCAACAACCTGGGCATGAGCCGCGTGCGCGTGGCCTACACCGCGGGCGAAGCCATCGGGCCCGACCTCTTCAGCTTCTACCGCTCCATCGGCATCAACATGAAGCAGCTCTACGGCTCCACCGAGACGGCCGTGTTCGTCTGCCTGCAGCCCGACCACGAGGCCCGCGCCGACACCGTGGGCGTGCCCTGCGAGGGCGTGGAGATCAAGCTCTCCGAGACCGGCGAGATCCTGGTCAAGTCCCCCGGTCTGCTCAAGGGCTACTACAAGAACGAGGCCGCCACGGCCGAGGTGCTCACCGCCGACGGCTGGTACCACACCAGCGACGCGGGCTTCATCGACGCCTCGGGGCACCTGAAGATCATCGACCGCGTCAAGGACGTGGGGCGCCTGAAGGGCGGCGCGCACGACGGCGCCATGTTCGCGCCCAAGTACGTGGAGAACAAGCTCAAGTTCTTCTCCCACATCAAGGAGGCCGTGGCCTACGGCGATCAGCGCGAGCGGGTCTGCGTGATGGTCAACATCGACTTCGAGGCGGTGGGCAACTGGGCCGAGCGGCGCAACCTGCCCTACGCGGGCTACACCGACCTGGCGCAGAAGCCCGAGGTGTACGAGCTCATCCGCGAGTGCGTGGAGAAGGTCAACGCCGACCTCAGCCGCGACGAGCTGCTCGCGGGCAGCCAGATCAGCCGCTTCCTGGTGCTGCACAAGGAGCTGGACGCCGACGACGGCGAGCTCACCCGCACCAACAAGGTGCGCCGCGGCTTCATCGCCGAGAAGTACGGCGTGCTGGTCGAGGCGCTGTACGGCGGCAAGGCCGAGCAGTACATCCAGACGCAGGTGAAGTTCGAGGACGGGCGCACCGGCTCGGTCAGCGCCACGCTCAAGCTGAGCGACGCCAAGACCTTCACCCCCGTCAAGGCCGCAGCCTGATTGAGCCAGACCCCAACATGACACAGAAGAAGATCGGCGACGTCGTCCTCAACGTCCAGAACATCAGCCTGCGCTTTGGCGGCGTCAAGGCGCTGACCGACATCAGCTTTGACGTGCGCGAGCACGAGGTGCGCGCCATCATCGGGCCCAACGGCGCGGGCAAGAGCTCCATGCTCAACTGCATCAACGGGGTGTACCAGCCCCAGGAGGGCTCGATCAGCTTCCGGGGCCGCACCTTCAGGCACATGAACAGCCGCCAGGTGGCCGAGATGGGCATCGCGCGCACCTTCCAGAACCTGGCCCTCTTCAAGGGCATGAGCGTGATCGACAACCTCATGACCGGGCGCAACCTGCGCATCAGGAGCGGGCTGCTCGCGCAGGCCTTCCGCAACCCCTTCGGCATCGGAGGGGCGCAGAAGGAAGAAGAAGCGCACCGCGAGTTCGTCGAACACATCATCGACTTCCTGGAGATCCAGGCCTACCGCAAGACGCCGGTGGGGCAGCTGCCCTACGGGCTGCAGAAGCGCGTGGACCTGGGCCGAGCGCTGGCCATGGAGCCGCAGGTGCTGCTGCTGGACGAGCCGATGGCGGGCATGAACCTGGAGGAGAAGCAGGACATGAGCCGCTTCATCCTGGACGTGAACGACGAGTTCGGCACCACCATCGTGCTGATCGAACACGACATGGGCGTGGTGATGGACATCTCCGACCGCGTGGTGGTGCTGGACTACGGCAAGAAGATCGGCGACGGCACCCCCGAGGAAGTCCGCCGCAACGAGGAGGTCATCAGCGCCTACCTCGGCACGAGTCACTGAACGAGAACGACACCATGGCATTTTTTCTTGAGACTCTCTTCGGCGGCCTGATGGTGGGCATGCTGTATTCCCTGGTCGCGCTGGGCTTCGTGCTGATCTTCAAGGCCTCGGGCGTCTTCAACTTCGCCCAGGGCGCCATGGTGCTCTTCGCCGCCCTGGCCATGGCCCGCTTCTCCGAGTGGATCCCCCTGTGGACCGGCGTCGAGAACAAGTGGGTGGCCAACGCCGCGGCCTTCGTGGCGGCGGGCGCGCTGATGTTCGCCATGGCCTGGCTGATCGAGCGGCTGGTGCTGCGCCACCTGGTGAACCAGGAGGCCGCCACGCTGCTGATGGCCACGCTGGGCATCACCTACTTCATCGACGGCCTGGGCCAGAGCCTGTTCGGCAGCAACATCTACAAGATCGACATCGGCATGCCCAAGGACCCGGTGTTCGTGCTGGACTCGGTGTTCCAGGGCGGCCTGCTGCTCAACCAGGAAGACGTCATCGCCGCGGCCATCGCCGCCGCGATGGTGATCGCGCTCAGCCTGTTCTTCCAGAAGACGGCCACCGGCCGGGCCCTGCGCGCCGTGGCCGACGACCACCAGGCCGCGCAATCCATCGGCATCCCGCTCAACCGCATCTGGGTCATCGTCTGGTGCGTGGCCGGCCTCGTGGCGCTGGTGGCCGGGATGATCTGGGGCTCCAAGCTGGGCGTGCAGTTCTCGCTCACCACCATCGCGCTGCGCGCGCTGCCGGTGGTGATCCTGGGCGGCCTCACCTCCGTGCCCGGCGCCATCATCGGCGGCTTGATCATCGGCGTGGGCGAGAAGCTCTCCGAGGTCTACCTCGGGCCGTTCGTGGGCGGCGGCATCGAGATCTGGTTCGCCTATGTGCTGGCGCTGGTGTTCCTGCTGTTCCGGCCCCAGGGCCTGTTCGGCGAAAAGATCATCGATCGCGTGTGACCCAGAACAAAAAAGAGAAAGCCCGCCATGTTCTATCGTGAAAACGGTCAATTCAAGACCACCTACCGCGCCGACCAGCAGATCTTCCCGATCGCGCAGGACCGCTGGTTCATCCTGGCCCTGATCGCGCTGGCCTTCGTCGCCGTGCCCATGCTCGCCAGCGACTACCTGATGCGCGCCATCCTGATCCCCTTCCTGATCTTCTCGCTCGCCGCCGTGGGCGTGAACATCCTGGTGGGCTACTGCGGCCAGATCTCGCTGGGCTCGGGTGCCTTCATGGCCGTGGGGGCCTATGGCGCCTACAACTTCTTCGTGCGCGTGCCCGGCATGCCGCTGGTCCCGGCGCTGATCCTGGGTGGGCTGTGCGCCACGCTGTTCGGCATCCTGTTCGGCCTGCCCAGCCTGCGCGTGCGCGGTCTGTACCTCGCGGTGGCGCAACGCTGGCCGCGCAGTTCTTCGCCGACTGGATGTTCCTGCGCATCAAGTGGTTCACGCTGGACACGCCCTCGGGCTCGGTGGCGGTGTCCAACCTGCAGGTCTTCGGCCTGCCGCTGGAGAGCGCCGCAAGCAAGTACCTGTTCTGCCTGGCGGTGCTGGCGGTCATCGCGCTGCTGGCCAAGAACCTGGTGCGCAGCGCCATCGGCCGCGAGTGGATGGCGATCCGCGACATGGACGTGGCCGCCGCCGTGATCGGCATCCGCCCGATGTACGCCAAGCTCAGCGCCTTCGCGGTGAGCAGCTTCATCATCGGCGTGGCCGGCGCGCTCTGGGCCTTCGTCTACCTCGGCGCGTGGGAGCCCTCGGCGTTCTCCGTGGACTACTCCTTCCGCCTGCTGTTCATGGTGATCATCGGCGGCCTGGGTTCCATCATGGGCAGCTTCTTCGGCGCGGCCTTCATCGTCGTGCTGCCCATCGCCCTGAGCCAGTTCCTGCCCTTCGTGGCCGGCCTGTTCGGCTTCTCCATTTCCACCACCGCGGTCTCGCACGCCGAGCTGATGATCTTCGGTGGGTTGATCGTGTGGTTCCTGATCGTCGAGCCCCATGGGCTGGCGCGGCTGTGGTCCATCGGCAAACAGAAGCTGCGCCTGTGGCCCTTCCCGCACTGAGCGGCAGGTTGCTCGCAAGTACCGATGTTTTTCGTGGTGTTTGAGCGTTTACTGAGTGTGTGTTTCAACCTTTCATGACATGGAGACAACTATGAAACTTCGCAAGATCGTTGTGGCCGCCACGGTGGCGCTCGCGGGCGCCGCGTCGCTGGTGTCGACCGCCGCACTGGCCCAGGCCAAGGAGCAGTACCTGCCCGTGCTGTCGTACCGCACCGGCGCCTACGCGCCCAACGGCACGCCCACCGCCAACGGCATCGTCGACTACTACAAGCTGGTCAACGCGCGCGGCGGCATCAACGGCGTCAAGCTGCTGGTGGAAGAGTGCGAAACCATGTACGACACGGCGCGCAGCGTGGAATGTTATGAACGCCTCAAGGGCAAGAACGGCGGCGCCGCGCTGATCCACCCCTGGGCCACTGGCGCGACCTTCGCGCTGACGGAAAAAGCCTCGGTCGACAAGATCCCGCTGATCACCACCGGCTATGGCCGCAGCGAGAGCGCCGACGGCACCATCTTCAAGTGGAACTTCCCGCTGCTGGGCACCTACTGGGTGGCGGCCGACGTGATCGTCCAGGCCATCGCGCAGAAGGAAGGCGGCCTCGACAAACTCAAGGGCAAGAAGATCGCCCTCGTGTACCACGACTCGCCGTTCGGCAAGGAACCGATCCCGCTGCTGCAGGAGCGCAGCAAGATGCACGGCTTCGAACTGCAGCTGCTGCCCGTGGCCGCGCCCGGCGTGGAACAGAAAGCCACCTGGCTGCAGATCCGCCAGTCGCGCCCCGACTACACCCTGCTCTGGGGCTGGGGCGTGATGAACTCCACCGCCCTGAAGGAAGCCCAGGCCACCGGCTACCCGCGCGAGAAGATGTACGGCGTGTGGTGGTCCAGTGCCGAGCCCGACGTGAAGGACGTGGGCCAGGGCGCCAAGGGCTACAACGGCGTCACGCTGCAGCACGGCACCGACAAGAACGCCCCCATCATCAAGGAGATCCTGGCCAAGCTGCACGACAAGGGCCAGGGCACCGGCCCGCGCGACGAGGTCGGTGAAACCCTGTACCTGCGTGGCGTGGTCAGCGCCGCCGTGGGCATCGAAGGCATCCGCGCCGCGCAGGAGCGCTTCGGCAAGGGCAAAGTCATGACGGGCGAGCAGGTGCGCTGGGGCCTGGAAAACCTGAACCTGACGCAGGCCAAGCTGGACGCGCTGGGCTTCAAGGGCGTGCTGCGCGGCCCCATCAGCACCTCGTGCGCCGACCACGTGGGCGCGGGCGCTGCGCGCATCCACACCTGGGACGGCACCAAGTGGACCTTCACCTCCGACTGGATCGAGGCCGACCAGCAGATCATCAAGCCCATGGTGAAGACCACGGCCGCGAAGTACGCGGCCGAGAAGAAGCTGACGGCCCGCACCCCGGCCGACTGCCAGAGTTAAGCACCCCCGCCGCGCTGCGCGCGCGGCGGTTCTCTCGCGGCTGGTTTTTCCAGCCGCCATCTGCCAGGGTGGCGCGCCGCCCTGGCAAATGGTCCCCAAGGAATCGGAATCTCCATGAACACGCCCAACACCGTTCTCAACGTCAACGGCATCGAGGTCATCTACAACCACGTCATCCTGGTGCTCAAGGGCGTCTCGCTGCAGGTGCCCCAGGGCCAGATCGCGGCCATCCTGGGCGGCAACGGCGCGGGCAAGACCACCACGCTGCGCGCCATCTCCAACCTGCTCAAGGGCGAGCGCGGCGAGGTCACCAAGGGCAGCATCGAGCTGCGCGGCGAGCGCATCGAGAACCTCTCGCCCGCCGACCTCGTGCAGCGCGGCGTGGTCCAGGTCATGGAGGGGCGCCACTGCTTCGCCCACCTCACCATCGAGGAGAACCTCATGACCGGCTCCTACACCCGCAAGAGCAAGGCCGAGGTCGCGGCCAACCTGGAGAAGGTCTACACCTACTTCCCGCGCCTGAAGACCCGGCGCACCAGCCAGGCCGCCTACACCTCGGGCGGCGAGCAGCAGATGTGCGCCATCGGCCGCGCCCTCATGACCAACCCCAGCGTGATGCTGCTCGACGAACCCTCCATGGGCCTGGCCCCGCAGATCGTCGAAGAGGTCTTCGAGATCGTCAAGGACCTCAACCAGAAGGAGAAGGTCACCTTCCTGCTGGCCGAGCAGAACACCAACATGGCGCTGAAGTACGCCGACTACGGCTACATCATGGAGAGCGGGCGCATCGTGATGGACGGCGTGGCCAGCGAGCTGCGCAACAACGAGGACGTCAAGGAGTTCTACCTCGGCATGGGCGGGGGCGAGCGCAAGTCCTTCAAGGACATCAAGAGCTACAAGCGCAGAAAGCGCTGGCTGGCATAAATCGGCTCCCCCCGCGCCGCGCCGCCGGCGCGTCACCCCTCAGGGGCGACGCCTGCGGCCCGGCAAAGCCGGTTCCGCGGCATCCTGGTTTCAGTCACTTCACCTTCACACATCGCAGCCATGGCACAGCCTGAATTCTTCGACGCCCTGGAAACCCGATCGCCCGAGCAACGCGAGCGCGAGCAGATGGGCGAGCTGGCCACCCAGGTGGCGCACGCCCAGCGGCACAGCACCGCCTTCGCCGAGATCCTGCGCGGCGTGGACGCGCAGGCGGTGAACAGCCGCGCGGCCCTGGCGCGCCTGCCCGTCACGCGCAAGACCGAGCTGCTCGAACGCCAGAAGGCCTCGCGCGCCAGCGACCCCTTCGGCGGTTTCTCCACGCTGCGCCGCGGCCCGGCCATGGCGCGCGTCTACGCCTCGCCCGGCCCGATCTACGAACCCGAGGGCGCCACGCGCGACTACTGGCGCGCCGGGCGCTGCCTCTACGCGGCGGGCTTCCGCGCCGGCGAGCTGGTGCACAACGCCTTCAGCTACCACATGACCCCGGGCGCCTTCATCCTGGAGTCCGGCGCCCACGCCGTGGGCTGCTCGGTCTTCCCCGCCGGCACCGGCCAGACCGAACAGCAGCTGCAGGCCATCACCGAACTCCAGCCCGAGGCCTACACCGGCACGCCCAGCTTCCTGCGCATCCTGGTGGAGAAGGCCCAGGCCGAGGGCATCGACATCGGCAGCATGCGCAAGGCCGTGGTGGGCGGCGAGGCATTGCCGCCCAGCCTGCGCGACTGGTTCGCCGAGCGCGGTGTGGCGGTCTACCAGAGCTACGCCACCGCCGACCTGGGCCTGGTGGCCTACGAGACGAGCGCGCGCGAGGGCCTGGTGGTGGACGAGGGCGTGATCGTCGAGATCGTGCGCCCGGGCACCGGAGAACCCGTGCCCGAGGGCGAGGTGGGCGAGCTGGTGGTCACCACCCTCAACCCGGCCTACCCGCTGATCCGCTTCGGCACCGGCGACCTCTCGGCCATCCTGCCCGGCGCCTGCCCGACCGGGCGCACCGCGCCGCGCATCAAGGGCTGGATGGGCCGCGCCGACCAGACCACCAAGGTGCGCGGCATGTTCGTGCACCCAGCCCAGGTGGCCGACATCGCGCGGCGCTTCCCGCAGGTGAAGAAGGCCCGCCTGGTGGTCAGCGGCGAGATGGCCAACGACCAGATGTGCCTGCGCGTGGAGGCCAGCGAGGCCGACAGCGGCCTGCGGCAGCAGATCGAGGCCGCCGTGCGCGAGGTCACCAAGCTGCGCGCCCAGGTCGAGCTCGTCCAGCCAGGCTCCCTGCCCAACGACGGCAAGGTGATCGAGGACGCGCGCAGCTACCAGTAGGAAAAGCCCCGCAACCATCGCGGAACTGACGCCAAACTGACGCCAAAAGTGCGCCAACGAGGGTTTTCCCCGGCCCGGAGCTAAGTAATTTCCGCGATACGGACAAGGGATGGCGGGGCTACGATCGCCCGGTAATCAACCTCTCAAGGAGCATCGTATGAAGAAGATCCTCGCCCTGGCGGCCTTGGCTGCAAGCATTTCGTCAGGCGCCTTCGCGCAGGGCTTCCCCAACAAGCCCATCTCCTTCGTGGTGCCCTTCGCCGCGGGCGGCCCGACGGACCTGGTGGCACGCCGCCTCGCCGAAGCCATGCGCAAGCCCCTGGGCGGCGCCAACATCGTGGTGGAAAACGCCGCCGGCGCCGGCGGCACCATCGGTGCCACCAAGGTGGCCCGGGCCGCGCCGGACGGCTACACCCTGCTGGTCTGGCACATCGGCATGGCCGCCACCACCAGCCTGTACCGCAAGCAGACCTTCAAGCCGCTCGAAGACTTCGAGTACCTGGGCGCGATCAACGACGTGCCCATGACCCTGCTGGGCAGCAACAAGCTCAACGCCAACACCTACCGCGACTTCGAGGCCTACATCCGCGCCAACGGCGGCAAGCTCAACCTGGCCCACGCCGGCCTGGGTTCCGCGTCGCACATCTGCGGCCTGATGTGGCAGTCGGCCATGAAGCTCGACAAGTCGCTGACCACCATCCCCTATGGCGGCACCGCGCCGGCCATGAACGACCTCATCGGCGGCAACGTCGATGTGATGTGCGACCAGACCACCAACACCACCTCGCAGATCGAAGCCGGCCGCGTGAAGGCCTTCGCGGTCACCACCGCCAAGCGCCTGGACAACCACAAGCTGCTCAAGGACTACCCCTCGCTGCAGGAAATGGGCCTCAAGGACTTCAACCTGACCATCTGGCACGGCCTGTACGCCCCCAAGGGCACGCCGCCCGATGTGACCAAGAAGCTCAACGAAGCCCTGCAGGTGGCCCTGAAGGACCCGGCTTTCATCAAGAGCCAGATCGACCTGGGCGCCATCGTGGTGACCGACAACCGCGTCACGCCGGCCGGCCACAAGGCCTTCGTGGCCAGCGAAATCGCCAAGCTCAAGGCCGCCATCGACGGCGCCGGCCAGTACGCCGACTGATTTCGTGCCGCACGCCCGAAAGGGCGGCTCCATGCAAGCCGCCCTCGGGCGGCTTTTCTTTTTGCCACCCAAGGAGACATCGCATGGACGACAAGCCGTTTTCCGCCTCGCGCCGCCACCACCTGCGGACCCTGGCCGCCGCCACCGCCGCCCTGGGCCTGCCAGGCCTTGGCTGGGCGCAGGCCGCCTGGCCGAGCAAACCGGTGCGCATCGTCGTGCCGTTCGCGCCCGGTGGCACCACCGACATCCTGGCCCGTGTGCTGGCGCCCGAGCTGAGCAAGACCCTGGGGCAGTCCTTCGTGGTGGAAAACCGCGCCGGCGCCGGCGGCAACATCGGCGCCGAGGTGGTCGCCAAGTCGCCGGGCGACGGCTACACCCTGCTCATGGGCACGGTGGGCACGCACGGCATCAACAAGTCGCTCTACGACAAGCTGCCCTACGACCCGCAGAAGGACTTCGCGCCCATCACCCTGGTGGCCGGCGTACCCAACGTGATGGTGATGGGCACCAAGCGGGCGCAGGCCCTGGGCATCACTAGCGTGGCCGACTTCGTGAAGTACGCCAAGGCACACCCCGGCCGGCTGAACATGGCCTCCAGCGGCAACGGCACCTCCATCCACCTGGCGGGCGAGCTGTTCAAGTCGCGCACCGGCATCTTCATGACGCACATTCCCTACCGCGGCTCCGGACCGGCGCTGACCGATCTGCTGGCGGGCTCGATCGACGTGATGTTCGACAACCTGCCCTCGGCGATGCCGCACATCCAGGCCGGCAACCTCAAGGCCTTCGCGGTGACCAGCGCGGTGCGCTCATCGGCCCTGCCCGACGTGCCCACGGTGGCCGAGGCCGGCAACCTGCCCGGGTTCGAAGCCAGCTCGTGGTTCGGCCTGCTCGCGCCCACCGGCACGCCGACCGAGGTGGTGAACCGGCTGCAGCAGGAGACCGCCAAGGCCCTGAACCTGCCGGCGGTGAAAGAGCGCCTGGTGGCCCAGGGCGCCATCCCCAGCGGCAACACGCCGGCCGAATTCGCGCGCCTGATCGACGCCGAGACCACCAAGTGGGCCGCCGTGGTCAAGGCCTCCGGCGCCCGCGTGGACTGAAGAACCCGCGCAGCGGCGCGGCCCGCAACGAAAGAAGTGCACCCTCCAGAGGCATCAAGGGTCCGGCTGCGCCGGCCCGAGATGCCGTCCCCCTCGAAGCGCCGAAGGCGCGCCACGGAGGGGGGAAGCCGCGCAGCGGCGCAGGGGGGTGTTTCTCCTCACACTCCCCAGACGATCTCGACGTTCGCCTTCTCGCAGCGCTCCAGCATCTCGATGAAAGGTGCGGCGCGCATGCGCAGGCTCACCGGGTCGACCTGCGCGTCGTCGTGTTGGCCTTCCGCTTCCGCTTTCTCTTTCTGCTTCTGACGGGCCGCGTCGTCCGCCGCCACGGCGGCCCGGATCTTCTGCACGGCCGCGTCCATTTCGCCGGGCTGGATGATGCCCGGGCCCGACAGACGCTTGCCCAGGATCTCCAGCATGCGTTGGCCGTGCTGCTGCAGCATGACGAGGTCGCCCGTTTCGCGGGACTTGAATCGATACACAGACATGAGTGCCTCCGGGGGTGGTGAGGTAAGGCCATTCTTGCACCTACACGCCATGGAAAACCAGGGGATTTGTAGGAAGGACGTCCCGACGGATGTAGGACGCATGGCCCGGGGCGTCGCCGCAGCCGAATGGGCTACGGGTTTACCCGATTGGAGTTGTATATTTTAAACCTAAACTAATTAGGCATGAAAACATCCGTTCCAGCGCTTCGGCGCATCCTGTGCATCGGTGGCGGCCCGGCGGGCCTGTACTTCGCTCTGCTCATGAAGCGGCGCGACCCCTCGCTCACCGTCACGGTGGTCGAGCGCAACCGGCCGTTCGACACCTTCGGCTGGGGCGTGGTGCTGTCGGACCAGACCCTGGGCAACCTGCGCGAGGCCGACCCCGAATCGGCCGCGCTGATCGGTGAAGCCTTCAACCACTGGGACGACATCGAGGTCTTCTTCAAGGGCGGCCGCGTGCGGTCCGGCGGCCACGGCTTCTGCGGCATCGGCCGCAAGAAGCTGCTCAACATCCTGCAGGAGCGTTGCCTGGCGCTGGGCGTGAACCTGGTGTTCGAGACCGACGTGACCGACGACCAGGCGCTCGCGGCGCAATACGAGGCCGACCTGGTGATCGCCAGCGACGGCCTCAACAGCCGCATCCGCACGCGCTACGCCGACACCTTCCAGCCCGACATCGACACCCGGCAATGCCGCTTCGTCTGGCTCGGCACCAAGAAGACCTTCGACGCCTTCACCTTCGCCTTCGTGCAGACCGAACACGGCTGGTTCCAGGCGCACGCCTACAAGTTCGACGGCGAGACCTCCACCTTCATCGTGGAAACGCCCGAGGAGGTCTGGAAGGCGCACGGCATCGACCAGATGAGCCAGGAAGACGGCGTGGCCTTCTGCGAGAAGCTGTTCGCCCCCTACCTCGACGGCCACGCCCTCATCAGCAACGCCTCGCACCTGCGCGGCTCGGCGATCTGGATCCGCTTCCCGCGCGTGATCTGCCACACCTGGGTGCACTGGCAAGAGATTGCTCGCCCCCACGCTCCACCGCTGCGCGGGTCGCTGCCCCCCGAGGGGGCTGATCCGGCTTGGGGCGGCCCGGCGCCGGATCACGGCGGCCGCAAGACCCCCATCGTGCTCATGGGCGACGCCGCGCACACCGCGCATTTCTCCATCGGCAGCGGCACCAAGCTCGCGCTGGAAGACGCGATCGACCTGGCCGACGAGTTCTCGCGCCACGCGAACGCCGACGTGGCCGAGGTGCTGCAAGGCTACGAGGCGCGCCGCAGCGTGGAGGTGCTCAAGATCCAGAACGCCGCGCGCAACTCCACCGAGTGGTTCGAGAACGTGGACCGCTACACCGGCATGGAGGTCGAGCAGTTCGCCTACTCGCTGCTCACGCGCAGCCAGCGCATCAGCCACGAGAACCTGCGCCTGCGCGACGCGAAATGGCTCGAAGGCTATGAGGCCTGGCTGCAGACCCAGGCCCAACCCGGCGTGCCGGTGAAGAAACACCCCACGCCGCCCATGCTGCTGCCGCTCACGGTGCGCGGCGTCACGCTGAAGAACCGCATCGTGGTCTCGCCCATGGCGCAGTACAGCGCGGTCGACGGCGTGGTGGGCGACTACCACCTGGTGCACCTGGGCGCGCGCGCCATGGGCGGCGCCGCGCTGGTGATGGTGGAGATGACCAGCCCCACGCCCGAAGGCCGCATCACCCCCGGCTGCCCGGGCCTGTGGAACGAGGCGCAGCAGGCCGGCCTGAAACGCATCGTCGATTTCGTGCACGGCCACAGCAGCGCCAAGATCGGCCTGCAACTGGGCCACAGCGGCGCCAAGGGCTCGACCCAGCTCGGCTGGGAGCAGATCGACGAGCCCCTGCCCAGCGGCAACTGGCCGCTGCTCTCGGCCAGCGCCGTGCCGTATGGCGAACAGAACCAGGTGCCGCGCGCCATGACGCGCGCCGACATGGACGCCATGACGGCGGCCTTCGTCGCTTCCACCCAGCGCGCGGCCGAGGCCGGCTTCGACTGGTTGGAACTGCATGCGGCCCACGGCTACCTGCTGTCCAGCTTCATCACCCCCCTCACCAACCAGCGCACCGACGACTACGGCGGCTCGCTCGCCAACCGCTGCCGCTACCCGCTGGAGGTGTTCACCGCCATGCGCGCGGCATGGCCGGCCGACAAGCCGTTCAGCGTGCGCATCTCCGCGCACGACTGGGCGCCGGGCGGCAACACGCCCGACGACGCGGTCGAGATCGCGCGCCTCTTCAAGGCCGCCGGCTGCGACCTGATCGACGTGTCCTCGGGCCAGACCACGCGCACGGCCAAGCCGGTGTACGGCCGCATGTACCAGACGCCGTTCGCCGACCGCGTGCGCAACGAGGCCGGCATCCTCACCATGGCGGTGGGCGCGATCACCGAAGCCGACCACGCCAACAGCATCATCGCGGCCGGCCGCGCCGACCTCTGCGCCGTGGCGCGCCCGCACCTGGCCGACCCGGCCTGGACGCTGCACGAAGCCGCCAAGCTGCAGACCCGCGCCATCGAATGGCCGCGCCCCTACGAGAGCGGGCGCGACCAGCTCTACCGCGAGATCGCCCGCCAGCAAGCCCTCAACGCCCCTACACCATGACCCCTCCTTCACCGCTCGACCTCGAAGCCCGCGCCCACAGCGAACACGCGCACGAGCTGCGCCTGTGGCTGCGGCTGCTGACCTGCTCGCAACTGATCGAGAAGCGCGTGCGCGCCGGCCTGCGCGAGCAGTTCGACACCACGCTGCCGCGCTTCGACCTCATGGCCCAGCTCGAACGCCACCCCGACGGGCTGAAGATGAAGGAGCTCTCGCACCGGCTCATGGTCACCGGCGGCAACGTCACCGGCATCACCGACCAGCTCGTCAACGAAGGCCTGGTGGAGCGCATGGGCGTGGACGGCGACCGGCGCGCCTTCCGCGTGCGCCTCACGCCGCACGGCCGCGCCAGCTTCGTCGAGATGGCCCAGCAGCACGAGAGCTGGATCGTCGAAGCCTTCGAAGGCCTGAGCCCGCGCGACCTGGACAGCCTGCACAAGCTGCTGGGCAAAGTGAAACAGCACCAGCTCGAACTCAACCAGCGGATCGACGAAGAATGAAACACCCCATCCCCGACCACAACCCGATGCGCGGCCAGTACGGCCCCAAGGCCACGCCCGCCCCCACCCACTTCGCGCTCCGCGTGGGCGACGACGGCGTGCGCCCCGTCACGCTCAACCGGCCCGAGCGCAAGAACCCGCTGACCTTCGACTCCTACGCGGAGCTGCGCGACTGGTTCCTCGGCCTGCAGAAGGCCACCGACGTGCGCGCCGTGGTGCTCACCGGCGCGGGCGACAACTTCTGCTCGGGCGGCGACGTGCACGAGATCATCGGCCCGCTCACGAAGATGAGCATGCCCGAGCTGCTGGCCTTCACGCGCATGACCGGCGCGCTGGTGAGCGCCATGCGCGCCTGCCCGCAGCCCATCGTGGCCGCGATCGACGGCGTGTGCGCCGGTGCCGGCGCGATGATGGCGCTGGCCTCCGACCTGCGCCTGGGCACGCCGCAGACGAACACCGCCTTCCTGTTCACCCGCGTGGGCCTCGCGGGCGCCGACATGGGCGCCTGCGCGCTGCTGCCGCGCATGATCGGCCAGGGCCGCGCCAGCGAGCTGCTGTTCACCGGCCGCGCCATGAGCGCCACCGAAGGCCACGCCTGGGGTTTCTTCAACGCGCTGCACGACAGCGCCGCCCTGCTGCCCGCCGCGCACAAGCTCGCCGCGCAACTCGCGCAAGGCCCCACCTTCGCGCACGGCATGACCAAGACCATGCTGCACCAGGAGTGGGCCATGACGCTGGACCAGGCGATCGAAGCCGAGGCCCAGGCCCAGGCCATCTGCATGCAGACGCAGGACTTCCGCCGCGCCTACGAGGCCTTCGCGGCCAAGCAGCGCCCGGTCTTCGAAGGAGATTGACGTGGTCGCCTTCGAACACCCGCACGGCCTGCGCCCACCCCAAGCGCAGTGGGAACTGCCTTTCTTCGACGCCCACCACCGCGAGATGGCGCCGCGCCTGGCCGACTGGGCCGCGCTGCAGGGTGTCGATGAAACCGACGACCGCGCCGCCTGCCGCGACTGGGTGGTGCGCCTGGGCCAGGACGGCTGGCTGCGCTACTGCGTGCCCGGGGCCCACGGCGGCGCCCTGCCCTCGCTGGACTCGCGCTCGCTGGTGATCCTGCGCGAAACCCTGGCCTTCCATTCCCCGCTGGCCGACTTCGCTTTCGCCATGCAGGGCCTGGGCAGCGGCGCCATCACGCTCGCCGGCACCCCGGCCCAGAAGGCGCGCTACCTGAGCGCGGTCGCCAGCGGCCAGAAGATCGCCGCCTTCGCGCTCAGCGAACCCGACGCCGGCTCCGACGTGGCCGCCATCGCCAGCGCGCGCCACGCAGGCGGCGGGCGGCTGGGCGCTCGACGGCAGCAAGACCTGGATCAGCAACGGCGACCTGGCCGACTTCTATGTGGTCTTCGCCAAGACCGACCCCGAGGCCGGCGCGCGCGGCATCAGCGCCTTCATCGTCGACGCCCGGCAACCCGGCCTGGACAGCAGCGAACACCTCCACGTGATGGCCCCGCACCCGCTGCGCAACGCTGCGCTTCAGCGGCTGCGCCGTCGGCCCCGACGCCATGGTCGGCCCGCTGCACGGCGGCTTCAAGCTCGCCATGCAGACGCTGGACATCTTCCGCGCCTCGGTCGCCGCCGCCGCGCTGGGCATGGCGCGGCGCGCCTTCGCCGAAAGCGTCGCGCACGCGAAGCAACGCAAGATGTTCGGCCAGACCCTGGCCGACTTCCAGCTCACGCAGGCCCGGCTCGGCGAGATGAGCGCGCTCATCGACGCCGCCGCCGTGCTCACCTACCGCGCCGCCTGGCAGCGCGACTGCAGCGCCACGCAGGGCGCGGGCACGCCGGCCTACACCACGGCCGCGGCCACCGCCAAGCTCACCGCCACCGAAAACGCGCAGCGCGTGATCGACATGGCGCTGCAGATGTTCGGCGGGCGCGGCGTGCAGGTGGGCCAGAAGGTCGAGAGCCTGTACCGCGACATCCGTTCGCTGCGCATCTACGAGGGTGCGAGCGAGGTTCAACTGTTGATCCTTGGCAAGGCCGCATTGAAATGAGCACCCCCGCCGCGCTTCGCGCGACCCCCTCAAGGGGGCAATGCCTGCGGCCCGGCAAAGCCGGTTCCGCGGCATTTCTGGTTCAAGGCACTTCGCGCCGACGTCACTGGAATGAGTGAATGATGAAAATTGCCATCCCGTCCGCCCAGCCCGACCACTTCGTGCACGACCGCCTGCCCCCGCCGGCGCAGTGGCCGGAACTGCGCTTCGACCGGCCCGAGCTGCAACTGCCCGCGCAGGTCAACGCCGTGCACGCGCTGTTCCAGCGCGCCATCGCGGCGGGCCATGGCGACCGCCCGCTGTTTCGCAGCGAGGAGCGCACGCTGACCTACGCGCAGGCGCAGCTCGAGGTGAACCGCATCGCCAACGCGCTCACGGTGGAGCTGGGCCTGGTGCCCGGCAACCGCGTGCTGCTGCGCGGCGGCAACTCGGTGCGATGGCGCTGGCCTGGCTGGGCACGGTGCAGGCCGGCCTGATCGCGGTGCGCAGCCATGCCGCTGCTGCGCGCGAAGGAGCTCGGCGCCATCCTCACCAAGGCCCAGCCCTCGGTGGCGCTGTGCGACGTGAAACTGCAGGACGAGCTCAAGGCGGCGCTCGCGGCCGATCCCGCCATGGCCGGCATGAAGCTGCTGACCTTCAACACGGCCGAAGGGGAAGCGCCGCACTCGCTTGAAGCCCTGGCGCGGCGCCAGTGCGAACACGGCACGCCCTGCCCCACCGCCGCCACCGACATCGCGCTGCTGGCCTTCACCTCGGGCACCACCGGCACGCCCAAGGCCGCCGTGCACACCCACCGCGACGTGCTCGCCGCCTGCGAGACCTGGCCGCGCCACGTGCTGCGCGCCACGCCGGACGACATCGTCATGGGCTCGCCGCCGCTGGCCTTCACCTTCGGCCTGGGCGGTCTGCTGGTCTTCCCCATGTGGGCCGGCGCCTCAGTCTACTTCCCGTCCATCCCCTACACGCCCGAGGCCATGGTGCAGCTCATCGGCCGCGTGGGCGCCACCATCTGCTACACCGCGCCCACCTTCTACCGCCAGATGGCCGCGTTCGCGCGCCAGCACGGCATCGGCCGCCTGCGCATCAGCGTGAGCGCGGGCGAGGGCCTGCCCGATGCCACGCGCCAGCTCTGGAAGGAAGCCAGCGGGCTGGAGATGCTCGACGGCATCGGCGCCACCGAGATGTTCCACATCTTCATCTCCTCCCCGCCCGAGGCGGTGCGCCGCGGCGCCATCGGCCAGGTGGTGCCGGGCTACGAGGCGCGCGTGGTGGACGACGAAGGCCGGCCGCTGCCCATGGGCGAGGTCGGCAAGCTCGCCGTGATCGGCCCGACCGGCTGCAAGTACCTCGACGAACCGCGCCAGACCCAGTACGTGCGCGATGGCTGGAACTTCCCCGGCGACGCCTTCCGCCAGGACGCCGACGGCTACTTCTTCTACCAGGCGCGCACCGACGACATGATCATCACCGCCGGCTACAACGTGGCCGGCCCCGAGGTGGAGGCCGCGCTGCTGCAGCACCCGGCGGTGGCCGAGTGCGGCGTGGTCGGCAAGGCCGACGAGGAGCGCGGCCAGATCGTGCTGGCCTATGTGGTGCTCAAACCCGGCGAAGCCGCCGACGCGGCGCAGGTCAAGGCGCTGCAGGAGCACGTGAAGCAGAACATGGCGCCTACAAATACCCGCGCGAGGTGGTCTTCGTGAACCAGCTCCCGCGCACCGAAACCGGCAAGCTGCAGCGCTTCGCGCTGCGCCAGCAAGCCCAACAACATCGAAGCCAACCGACATGATGAAACACCTGCAACCGCCCGGCTGGGCAGCACCCAAGGGCTACGCCAACGGCATCGCCGCGCGCGGCACCCACGTCTACGTGGGCGGCCAGATCGGCTGGAACGCCGCCCAGGTGTTCGAGAGCGACGACTTCATCGCCCAGACGCGCCAGACCCTGCTCAACGTGCGCGACGTGCTCGCCTGCGCCGAGGCCGGGCCGCAGCACATGGTGCGCATGACCTGGTACGTGATCGACCGGGTGGAGTACAACGCGCGCCTGCGCGAACTCGGCGAGGTCTACCGCGAGGTGATGGGCCGCCACTTCCCGGCCATGACCTGCGTGGAGGTGAGCGCGCTCATGGAAGCGCGCGCCAAGGTGGAGATCGAAGTCACGGCGGTGGTGCCGGACTGAGCGCCGGCGTGCACGCTGCAGTGCACCAAGACAACGACAGCGCAGGGGACTCCTGGGTGCGGCCGCGGGTTTGATTCCAGAATGGCCGGTTCCGAAGGATGGTCCTTCGGGATTCACCCCTCGGAGGAGACCCATGAAAAGCACACGACTGTGGATGGCATTGCTGGCCTGCGGGTTGGCGACGGGCGCGATGGCGCAGGCGGGCAAGGACAACCTCCCACGCTCAAGCAGATGAAGGTCTCGGGCGTCGACCTGAACATTCCGCCCGTGCCCCAGGAAGGTCGCAATGCCGAGGCGATCCGCGCCAACCTGCGGTCCGTGAAGCTGCCCCCGGGGTTCAAGATCGAGCTGTACGCGGTGGTGCCCGACGCGCGCCACATGGCGGTGGCGCCCAGCACCAACATGCTGTTCGTGGGCACGCGCAAGACCCGCGTGTGGGCCGTGACCGACCGCAACGGCGACGGCACGGCCGACGAGGTCAAACCCTTCGCGCCTTCGCTCAACTTCAAGGTGCCCAATGGCGTGTGCTGGACCAAGGACGGCTTCCTCGTCGTGGTCGAGCACAACCGCGTGCTCAACTTCCCGGCCGCCGAGTTCTTCTACGAAGGCCCCGACGTGGCGGTGATCGAGGTGGTGGGCCAGGGCAAGCTGATCCCGGAGGAAGAGGAGTCCTTCAACCACGGCGCGCGCGTGTGCCGCGTGAGCGACGACGGCAAGCTCTACATCACGCTCGGCCAGCCGCACAACGTGCAGCCGGCGGGCAAGGTGGCGCTGTACGAGCAGGTCGGCATCGGCGGCATCGTGCGCCTGAACCCCTTCGACGGCTCCGGCCGCGAGGTGTTCGCGCGCGGCGTGCGCAACTCGGTGGGCATGGACATCAACCCCAAGGACAAGACGGTGTGGTGGACCGACAACCAGACCGACGGGCTGGGCGACGAGGTGCCGCCTGGCGAGCTCAACCGCTCCACCGCCGCCGGCCAGCATTTCGGTTATCCCTACTGGAACGGCAAGTTCAAGGTGGCCGGCTCGGCCGCCGCGCCCGACCTCAAGGACATGAAGGAGCCGGCCAACGCGGTGTTCCCGCAGGTGGAGTTCCCGGCCCACCAGGCGCAGCTGGGCATGGCGTTCTACAACGGCGGCATGTTCCCCACCAAGTACCGGGGCGGCATGTTCGTGGCGGCCCACGGTTCCTGGAACCGCACCAAGGCCACGGGCGCGCTGATCAACTACGTGCCGGTCAATGCCGATGGCACCGCCGGCAAGGCCGAGGTCTTCGCCGAAGGCTGGCTGGACGCCAACGGGGTCTACAAGGGCCGGCCGGTGGACGTGGCGCCGATGAAGGACGGCTCGCTGCTGATCTCGGACGACTACGTCGGCGCGATCTACCGCGTGACGTACTCGAATTGATGGCACACCCCCCTGCGCCGCTGACGCGGCTTCCCCCCTCCGTGGCGCGCCTTCGGCGCTTCGAGGGGGGACGGCAGCTTGGGCCGGCGCAGCCGGACCCTCGCTGCCTCTGGCTGAGGCTGTTTCACTCGGTGCGGATCGCACTTCTGCTCATGGTCGTGGGCGGCGCGGGCGCTGCCGCCACTGCCGCCGACCTCGAGGCGGGCAAGGCCCGCGCGGCCACCGCGTGCGCGGTGTGCCACGGCCCGGTGGGCCTGTCGATGCAGCCCAACGTGCCCCACCTCGCGGGCCAGCCGCTGTTCTACCTCACGGAACAGCTGCGGAACTACCGCAGCGGCAAACGCGCGAACGAGGTGATGTCGGTGATCGCCAAACCGCTGACGGACGCCGAGATCGACAACCTGGCGCTCTGGTACTCGTCCTTGCAGGTGCGGGTGGACGCGCCCTGAGGCCGGCGCGGCCGCGGGCGCGGGCACGTCACCAGAGCGCGGAGTCGCGCATGTCGTCGAGCTTGCGGCGCTGGCGCTGCAGGCGCGCCTGCACGATCACCGCCACCACCACGCCCAACATGCCGCCGAGCAGCACCGTCTCGGCGATGGAGAGCGCGCGGCCAAGCCAGGCGGAAACG
Organism: Hydrogenophaga sp. UC242_50; assembly: GCF_042697355.1. Lineage (NCBI taxonomy): Bacteria > Pseudomonadati > Pseudomonadota > Betaproteobacteria > Burkholderiales > Comamonadaceae > Hydrogenophaga > Hydrogenophaga sp. UC242_50. Next base: position 1,603,436 of record NZ_CP170553.1, on the reverse strand, counting down.
ACCCAGGCGACGCCTGTCAGGCAGGCGGCCCACCCGGCAGCGGCGGCAATGATCAGGGGAAGGTGGTGGGGCATGGAGGGCAAAAGGCGGGCGTCACGGGGAAATCATTCTCGCATTCCCGCCGCCGTTTGGGGACTCTACACTGGCGGCCTCTCCAACACCCCGTTTCGGCCATGGAAATTCTGACCCTGGTGCTGGCCTTTTTCGCCGGCCTCGCTTTTCTCAATTCACTGGACCAGAAAAAACGCATCGAGCTGCTGCGCAAGCACCTGGGCCCGTACCAGATCGACGTCATGCTGGAAAAACTCGCCGAAGGTTACGAGCGGGCCCTGGCGGAGCAAGACCCCGAGCGCCGGGAACAGATCTGGAGCGTGCTGGAAGGGGCCGAGCGCTCCATCGCGAAGCAGTTCACCCGGTTCGTGCACTTTTTCGTCGATGTCGAGGCGGCCGCCACGCGCGTGAGCAAGCTGCCCTTCGCCCTGCCCTGGGCGCACCGCTGGTGTCACCGCGCCACGTTCGACCTGCGCGCGGCCTTCATGGTCCACGCGTACGCCATCACCGAGGCGGTCGACAACAACGCCCAGCGGCCGCCGCGCGACAAGGCCTACCTCATCCTGGCCGAGCTGTTCCTGATGCAGCACACCTGCCACTGGTTCTGCCGCTCGTTCAGCACCGCGTCGACGCGCCTGGTGCGCAGCCACAAGACCGGGTACCGGCAGGTGCTCGCGGCGGTCTCCCCCTACACGCGGCGGGCCTACGGCGAACTCACCAGCCTCTGAACGCGGCCGGCGGCCGGGGCATCAGCCCACGGCGTCCCGGTTGCATTTCTTGTTGAAGCTGGTCTTCGCGGCGCCCGCGAGTTTCTTCTCGGCCGCCGCCATGTCGCAGCTGGCCGCCGCGTCGCGCGTGCATTTCTTCAGGAACGAGGTCTTGGCCGCGCCGGCGAGTTTCTTCTCGGCGGCGGCGGCGTTGCAGCTCGGGCCCTCGGCAAAGGACGCGATGGGCATCAGGGCGGCAACGGCGAAAGAGCACAGGACAACAAGGCGCATGAACATCTCCAGGGACGAAAGCCCCATTGAAGGCGCTGGCGGTGACGCTGTCAAGAATACCCCCCAGGGGTAGACCACCCGACAAACCCTTAGGGTGACAGGTTCACGCTGGCGAATCCAAGCGACTACCTCGCAGGCGCATGGGTCTCAGGCGCTCTGCTCCGCGGGTGTCCCCCGGCGGCTGGTGCCGCCTCCTCCTTTACCCCGCTGCGCAGAACGCCTGAGGCCCATGCGCCAGAAGGGATGCTGGATCGCCAACGGACCGAGTGCCAATGAGGTCATCGGCGCCCAGGGGGAGCGGCGCAGCGAAGTAAAGGAGGAGGGCTGGGCGAAGCCCAGACCGGGGACATGAGCGGAGCCGCTCCCCCTGGGCGCCGATGACCGGTGCAACGCAAAAAAACAACGTCGACCCGCCGACGAACCAGCGCCGGCCCACGAAGGAAGGGGGTCTCAATGGGAAATCATCCAGGGGCGCTTGCTCGGAAAGGCCTTCGCGCCGTTCGGCGCCGTCACCGTCGCCTTGCTGCGGCCCGAGCTGCAACAGCCGCAGCTCGCCGGGTGCTTGAGGCGCTGGTAGTCGCGCGAGGTCTTGGGTTCGTGGCGCGCGCGCTCGTTGATGCCGATGGCGGTGCGCGTGCCCCCGTCCATGAGCGCCAGCCGCGGCGCGCTCACGAAGACGCGTGCCGAAGCGGTGCCGCAGTCCGGGCAGGCGGCGGGCTCGTTGCGCTCGCTCAAGGAGCGGAACGCATCGAAGCCCCCGCAGGACGGGCAGTCGTAGTCGTAGGTCGGCATGGCGAGGGCCTCAGAGGTCCGGCGACAGCGGCATCACCACCGAGCCGTCGAGGTGCTTGATCGGGCCGCTCGCGTTCGGGTTGATGTCGAAGTCGAAGATCTGCGTCGGCAGCCACAGCGTGGCGCAGGCGTTGGGCACGTCCACCACGCCGCTGATGTGGCCCTGCACCGGCGCCGTGCCCAGGATGGAGTAGGCCTGCGCGCCCGAGTAGCCGAACTTCTTCAGGTACTCGATGGCGTTCAGGCAGGCCTGGCGGTAGGCCACGTTCACGTCCAGGTAGTACTGCTTGCCGCTCTCGTCCACGCTGATGCCCTCGAAGATCACGTAGTCGTTGTAGGTCGGCGTGATCGGGCTGGGCTTGAAGATCGGGTTCTTGATGCCGTACTTGGCCATGCCGTCCTTGATGATGGACACCTTCATGTGCACCCAGCCGGCCATCTCGATGGCGCCGCAGAAGGTGATCTCGCCGTCGCCCTGGCTGAAGTGCAGGTCGCCCACCGAGAGGCCCGCGCCGTCCACGTAGACCGGGAAGAACACCTTGGAGCCGCGCGAGAGGTCCTTGATGTCGCAGTTGCCGCCGTGTTCGCGCGGCGGCACGGTGCGCGCGCCGGTGGCCGCCGCCTTGGCCTTGGCTTCGCCCGTGAGCTTGCCCATGTGCGCCGTGCCGGCGAAAGGCGGGTTGGCCAGGCCGCTGGTGGCCGGGTCGGAGTCGATCAGCGCCTGCTCGCGCGTGTTCCAGGTCTCCAGCATCTTGGGGTCGGGCAGGCAGCCGATCAACCCCGGGTGGATCAGGCCGGCGTACTTCACGCCCGGCACGTGGCGCGAGGTGGTGAACATGCCGTGGAAGTCCCAGATCGATTTCTGCGCCTGCGGGAAATGCTCGGTGAGGAAGCCGCCGCCGTTCTTCTTGCTGAAGAAGCCGTTGAAGCCCCACAGGCTGTCGTCCTTGGCGCCGATGTCGAGTAGCTCGACCACCAGCAGATCGCCGGGCTTGGCGCCCTTCACGCCCACCGGGCCACTGAGGTAGTGCACCGTGGTGAGGTCGATGTCGCGCACGTCGTCGGCGCTGTCGTTGTTCTGGATGAAGCCGCCGGTCCAGTCGTAGGTCTCGAGCACGAAGTCGTCGCCCGGGTTGACCCAGCAGGCCATCGGGATGTCCGGGTGCCAGCGGTTGTGCACCATTTCGTTGGACGGTGCGGGGGCGTTCAGATCGACTTTGATGAGGGTCTCGGGCATGGCTTGTGCTCCTGGGGTGGACGGGAAAGGGAAAGGGGGGAATCAGACGGAGAGGTAGGACTTGATGTGCTGCTGGTCGGTGTCGGCGCGGTCGGTCTCGTGCACCAGGCGGCCGCCCTCGATGACGAACAGGCGGTCGGCCACGTCCATGGCGAACGAGAGCACCTGCTCGGAGACCACGATGGTGATCTTGCGCATCTTGCGGATCTCGTTGAGCGCCTTGGCGATGTCCTTGATGATGGACGGCTGGATGCCTTCGGTGGGCTCGTCGAGCAGCAGCACCTTGGGGTCGGTGACGAGCGCGCGCGCGATCGCCAGCTGCTGCTGCTGGCCGCCCGAGAGGTTGCCGCCCTTGCGCCGGCGCATGTCCCACAGCACCGGGAATAGCGCGTAGATCTCTTCGGGGATGGTCTTGTCCTTGGCGTTCTCCAGGCCGGTCTGGATGTTCTCTTCCACCGTGAGCGTGGGAAAGATCATGCGGCCCTGCGGCACGTAGGCGATGCCCTTGCGCAGCGCGCTGGAAGCTCTCCAACTGCGAGACCTCCTGGCCGGCCACCGAGATGTGGCCGCTCTTGATCGGCAGCACGCCGATCAGGCTCTTGAACAGCGTGGTCTTGCCCATGCCGTTGCGGCCCATGATGGCCACGGTTTCGTTCTCGCGGCCTTCGAACGAGATGCCGTGCAGCGCCTGGCTCTGGCGCATAGGCGACGACGAGGTCCTTGACTTTCAGCATGGTGGTGACTCCTTCAGTGGCCGAGGTACACGTCGATGACCTTGGGGTCGGCCTGCACCTGGTCCATCGGGCCTTCGGCCAGGATCTTTCCCTGGTGCATGACGGTGACCTTGTGCGCGATCTTCTTGACGAAGTCCATGTCGTGCTCGATCACGATCACGGCGCGGTTCTGGCAGATGCGCTGCAGCAGCTCGGCGGTCAGGTCGCGCTCGCGCGCGCTCATGCCGGCGATGGGTTCGTCCAGCATCAGCAGCTCGGGCTCCTGCATCAGCAGCATGCCGATCTCCAGCCACTGCTTCTGCCCGTGCGAGAGCAGGCCGGCTTCGGTCTCCAGCTTGTCGCCCAGGCCGATGTCCTCGGCCACCGCCTTCACGCGGGCCTGGATCTCCTCGGTGGCGGTGAAGGCCAGCGCCCCCCAGACCGAACGCCCCGAGGGAAAGGACACCTCCAGGTTCTGGAACACCGAGAGGTTCTCGTAGATCGACGGCGTCTGGAACTTGCGCCCGATGCCCTTGCGCACCCGCTTGTGCTCGGGCACCCGGATGATTTCCTCGTTCTTGAACTTGATGCTGCCCGCGCTGGCCTTGGTCTTGCCGCAGATCAGGTCCAGCAGCGTGGTCTTGCCCGCGCCGTTGGGGCCGATGATCACGCGCAGCTCGTTCTTGTCGACGTAGAGCGTGAGGGCGTCGATGGCCTTGAAGCCGTCGAAGGAAACCGTCAGGTCTTCCACGGAGAGGGCGAAGTCGGTGTTGCTCATGAGGTTCTCCGTGGGCTCAGACGCCTTGGCTTCGGGTGCCGTCGGGCAACTTCACCTCGGCCTTGGGTTTGCGCCATCGGTGCATGAGGGGGCGGCGAAGGCGGCTGGGGCCGCGCGGCCGAGGCCTCGCGCAGCGCGGCCTGGCGCGACTTCCACCACGGCACGATCCTGCTTTCCCACAAGCCGGCCAGGCCCATGGGGAAGGCCATGGTCACGCCGATGAAAAGGCCCGCCATCAGGAACAGCCAGAGGTCGGGGAAGCTTTCCGAGAAGAAGGTCTTGCCGGCGTTGACCAGCAGCGCGCCGTACACCGCGCCCACCAGGCTCATGCGCCCGCCCACGGCGGCGTAGATCACCATCTCGATCGAGGGCACGATGCCCACGAAGCTGGGCGACATGAAGCCCACCTGCAGCGTGAACAGCGCGCCACCGATGCCCGACAGCGCGGCCGCCAGGCAGAACACGAAGATGCGGAAGTCGGCCACGTCGTAGCCCGAGAAGCGCACGCGGTCTTCCTTGTCGCGCATGGCCAGCAGCAGGGTGCCGAGCTTGCTGGTCTGGATCCAGCGGCAGACCACGATGGACAGCACCAGCAGGCCCACGCAGACGTAGTACAGGATGTATTTGGCGCTGTCGGTGCGCGTGTCCCAGCCCAGCAGGGTCTTGAGGTCGGTCATGCCGTTGACGCCGCCGGTGTAGCCCTGCTGGCCGATGATGAGCACCGTGAGGATCAGCGCCACGGCCTGCGTGATGATGGCGAAGTACACCCCGCCCACGCGCCGCTTGAACATGGCGAAGCTGACGAGCCAGGCCAGCAGCGTGGGCACCACGATGACGGCGGCCAGCGCGAACGGAAAGCTCTTGAACGGCACCCAGAACGAGGGCAGCTCGGTGAGCTGGTTCCAGTCCATGAAGTCCGGGATGCCGGGGGTGGACTGGATCTTCGTCGCTTCAGGGTCGGAGGCCTCCAGCTTGAGGAACATCGCCATGGCGTAGCCGCCGAGGCCGAAGAACACGCCCTGCCCCAGGCTGAGCACGCCACCATAGCCCCACAACATCACCAGGCCGATGGCCACGAAGGCGTAGGTGAGGTACTTGCCGACCAGGTTGAGGCGGAAGATGTCGAGGCTGAGCGGCAGCACCACCGCGAGCAGCACGGTGAGCAGGACCAGGCTGGCGAGCTGGTAGCGGGTGATCCAGGCTTTCAGGGCGTTCATGACGGACTCCGGGAGACAAAGAAATCAACGACGCACCTTGGATGCGAACAGACCCTGAGGCCGCAGCATCAGGATCACGACGATCAGCGACAGCGTGAGCATCTTGGCCATGGAGCCGGCCATGAAGAACTCGGTGATCGACTGCGTCTGGGCGATGCCGAAGGCCGAGACCACGGTGCCCAGCAGGCTGGCCGCGCCGCCGAAAGTGACGACCAGGAAGGCGTCGACGATGTAGAGCGAGCCCGAGGTCGGTCCGGTGGAGCCGATGGTGGTGAAGGCCGCGCCGGCCACGCCGGCGATGCCGCAGCCGATGGCGAAGGTCAGTCGGTCGGTCTTCCTGGTGTCGATGCCGATGGCGTTGGCCATCACGCGGTTGCTCACCGTGGCGCGCACCCGCAGGCCCCAGCGGCTCTTGTGCAGCGCGATCAGCACGCCGGCGGTGACCACGATCGCCAGGGCCAGCACGAACATGCCGTTGATGGGGATGTCCAGCCCCTCGGCCGGCGCCCAGGAACCCAGCAGCCAGTCGGGCAGCGTGGGGCTCACTTCCTTGGGGCCGATGAAGGTGCGGAAGCACTGCTGCAGCGCCAGGCTGATGCCCCAGGTCGCCAGCAGCGTGTCCAGCGGGCGCTTGTACAGGTGGCGGATCAGCGCCCACTCCACCAGCCAGCCCGCGATGAAGGCGAAGAAGAAGGCGGCCACGATGGCGAACGGAAAGTACGCCGCCACCGCGCCGGGGCTGATCGCATTGGCCAGCGTCGAGCCCAGGAAGACGGTGTAGGCGCCAATGGTCATGAACTCGCCATGCGCCATGTTGATCACGCCCATCTGCCCGAAGATGATGGCCAGGCCCAGGCCCATGAGCAGCAGCACCGCGAACAGGCTCAGGCCGGCGAAGCCCTGCATCAGGCCGATGTTGAGCAGGTCGTTGAAACTCATGTTGAAGACTCCAGGGCAAGAAGGGAGGCGGCCGCGGCGTGGGTGCGCCGCGGCAGGGTGGGTCAGCTCACTGGTAGCCTTTGGGGAACGGATCGGGTTTGATCAGCTCGGGTGACTCCGCCACCACCTTGAAGGTCGCGTCCGGCATGCCCATGGCGATGCGCGACTTGCTCCACAGGTGGTGGTTCGGGTCGAGCTTCACGTAGCCCTCGGGCGCCGTGGTGAGCTCGATGCCGGTGCGCGAGGCGGCCACCACCTTGTCCACGTCGAAGCTCTTGGCCTTCTCGACCGCGGCCTTCCACAGCCAGGGGCCGAGGTAACCCGCCCTGGGTCACGTCGCCGATCACCGCGTCCTTGCCGTACTTGGCCTTGAAGGCGGCCACGAACTTCTTGTTGTTCGCGTTGTCCAGCGACTGGAAGTACTTCATCGACGAGTAGAAGCCCGCGAAGTTCTCGCCGCCCACGCCGGTCATTTCGTCCTCGGTCACCGAGAGCGTGACCAGCAGCTGCTTGTCGCCGGTGATGCCGGCGGCCTTGAGCGCCTTGTAGAAGGCCACGTTGGAGCCGCCCACCACCGCGCAGAAGATGCAGTCGGGCTTCTGCAGCTTGATCTTGTTCATCAGCGAGCCGAAGTTGGTGCTGCCCAGCGGGTAGTACTCCTCGCCGACGACCTTGCCCTTCTGGAAGTTCTCGATGTGCTTGCGCGCGATCTTCATCGAGGTGCGCGGCCAGATGTAGTCGGAGCCGATCAGGAAGAAGGTCTTGGCCTTCTTCTCCTTCTGCGCCCAGTCCAGGCTGTAGAGGATCTGCTGCGTGGCTTCCTGGCCGGTGTAGATCACGTTCTTGGACTGCTCCAGGCCTTCGTAGAAGGTGGGGTAGTACAGCAGGCCGTTTTCCTTCTCGAACACCGGCAGCACGGCCTTGCGCGAGGCCGAGGTCCAGCAGCCGAACACGGCGGCGCAGCGGTCGTTGATCAGCAGCTTCTTGGACTTTTCGGCGAAGGTCGGCCAGTCGGAGGCGCCGTCTTCCTTGATCACCTTGATCTTGCGGCCCAGGATGCCGCCCATGGCGTTGATCTCGTCGATGGCGAGCTGCTCGGCCTGGATGGAGCCCGTTTCCGAGATCGCCATGGTGCCGGTGGACGAATGCAGCTGGCCCACGGTGACTTCGGTGTCGGTCACGGCCAGCTTGGTGGTGTTCACCGAGGCGGTGGGCTGGCCGAAGCTCCAGGCCGGCAGGCCGGCCAGGCCGGCGACGCCCAGCAGCTGCAGCACGCGGCGGCGGCTGGCTTCCGGGGTTTCGAGGCATTCGGACGGCTGGGCATTCGGATCGGAAGGGTGCTTCATGGAGGACTCCTGGGACGTTTGGGGCGGTGGAACCGGCGGTGTGCCGACTGGGGTGAAGACTAGGGAAAGCCCTTGATCCGGCCCATACGTCAAATAACGTAGAGGCCCCGTCTGGTGGGTAGGGCCGGTTCTTGCTAGCGTCCCGGGCATGCCCTCGCCCGAGCCCGCCCACCCCGTCGCCACGCAGAAAATCTTCCGGTTCCGCCGGGAATACAACTCGTGGGTGGCCGACGAGACCATGGAGGACTACGCCCTGCGCTACACGCCGCGCAGCTTCCGCAAATGGAGCGAGTGGCGGGTGGCGAACACCGCCTTCGGCTCGCTGTCCTTCCTGGCGCTGGAGGCCATCGGCGGCGCGATCGCGGTGAACTACGGCTTCGCCAACGCCATGTGGGCCATCCTGGTGGTGGGGCTGGTGATCTTCTTCACCAGCCTGCCCATCGCCTACTGCGCCGCGCGGTACGGGCTGGACATGGACCTGCTCACCCGGGGCGCCGGCTTCGGCTACCTGGGCTCGACCATCACCTCGCTGATCTACGCGGTGTTCACCTTCATCTTCTTCGCCATCGAGGCGGTGATCATGGCGCTGGCCCTGCAGATGGCGACCGACTGGCCGCTGGCCTGGTGTTACCTGATCTCGGCGGTGGTCATCATTCCGCTGGTGATCCGGGGCATCACCCTCATCTCCAAGCTGCAGGCCTGGACGCAGCCGCTCTACCTGTTCCTGCTGGTGCTGCCCTTCGTGTGGATCGGGCTCTCGCAACCCCAGCTGTACCGCGACTTCACCAGCCTCACCGGCATCCGCTCGGGCAGCAGCGAGTTCCACCCGCTGATGTTCGGCGCGGCGGCGGCCGTCATCTTCTCGCTGGTGGTGCAGATCGGCGAGCAGGTGGATTTCCTGCGCTTCATGCCCGAGCGCAAGCGCGAGAACCGCTGGCGCTGGTGGGCCGCGGTGCTGATCCCGGGCCCGGGCTGGATCGTCATGGGCATGCTCAAGATGGTGGGCGGCGCCTTCCTCGCGTTCGCCGCCATGCAGTTCGAGGTGAACCCCGAGCGCACCACCGAGCCCACGCAGATGTTCCTGGCCGGCTTCACCGAGGCCGTGGGCCACCCCGGGCTGGCGGTGGCGATGACGGTGGTGTTCGTGATCCTGGCGCAGGTCAAGATCAACGTGACGAACGCCTACGCCGGCTCGCTGGCCTGGTCCAACTTCTTCGCGCGCGTCACGCACAGCCACCCCGGCCGCGTGGTCTGGCTGGTGTTCAACGTCTGCATCGCCACGCTGCTGATGCTGCTGGGCGTGTTCGCCGGCATCGAGAAGGTGCTGGGCGTCTACAGCAACGTGGCGATCGCCTGGGTCGGCGCGCTGGTGGCCGACCTCATCATCAACAAGCCCTTGGGCCTGAGCCCCAAGGGCATCGAGTTTCGGCGCGCCTACCTGTACGACTTCAACCCGGTGGGCATGGGTTCCATGATCATCGCGGCGCTGGTGGCCAGCCTGGCCTACGCGGGCGTGATGGGCGAAGTCGCGGCGGCCTTCTCGCCCTTCATCGCGCTCGGCCTGGCGCTGCTGCTCTCGCCCCTGATCGCCTGGGCCACCCAGGGCAGGTACTACCTGGCGCGCACGCCCTCGGGCGGCTGGGCGCCCGGCGAGGCGGTGCGCTGCTCGGTGTGCGAGAACCAGTTCGAGTCGGAAGACATCGCCAGCTGCCCGGCCTACCAGGCGCCCATCTGCTCGCTGTGCTGCTCGCTCGAATCGCGCTGCCACGACCGCTGCAAGACCAACTCGCGCGCCATCGATCAGGTGCGCGCCGCCCTCACCGCCGTGCTGCCGCAGGGCGCGATGGTGCGGGTCAACTTCCGCGCCGGCCAGTTCCTCGCGGTCTGGTTGTCGCTGAGCGCGGTCATGGCCTTCCTGATCGGCATGGTCTACCTGCAGGAGAGCCTGCACGCGCCGGCCGAGGCCCTGCAATCGCCCTTGCTCAAGATCTACGCCTTCCTGGTGCTGCTGGCGGCGGTGTGTTCGTGGTGGGTGGTGCTGACCACCGACAGCCGGCGCATGGCGCAGGACGAGTCCGAGCGGCAGACGCAGCTGCTGATGCGGGAGATCGACGCCCACCAGCGCACCGACGCCGAGCTGCAGTCCGCGCGCGACCGCGCCGAGACCGCCAGCCAGGCCAAGACGCGCTACGTGGCCGGCATGACGCACGAGCTGCGCACGCCGCTCACCAGCATCCTGGGCTATGCGCAGATCCTGCTGAAGAACAACGAGATCTCGGTCTGGGTGCGCGAGACCATCGCCACCATGCAGCGCAGCGGCCAGCACATGCACGCGCTGATCGACGGTTCGCTGGACCTCGCGCGCATCGAGGCCGGCCGCCTCAAGCTCGACCCGGTGCCGCTGCCGCTGGGCCAGCTGCTGGAAGACGTGGAGCGCATGGTGCGCCCGCAGGCCGAGGCCAAGGGCCTGCGCTTCGTGGTGCAACAGGAAGGCGAGCTGCCGGCCTGGGTGCGGGCCGACGCCAAGCGCCTGCGCCAGATCCTGATCAACCTGCTGAGCAACGCGGTGCGCTTCACCGACCAGGGCGAGGTCACGCTGCGGCTGGACTTCCGCCAGCAGGTGGCGCGCATCGACGTGATCGACACCGGCATCGGCATCGCCGCGCAGGACCAGAAGCGCATCTTCCTGCCCTTCGAGCGCGGCAGCGCCGGGCGGCGCGCGCTGGACACCGGCACCGGCCTGGGCCTGACCATCACGCACCTGCTCACCGACATGATGGGCGGCGAGCTGCTGCTCAAAAGCCGCCCGGGCCACGGCAGCACCTTCTCGCTGCGCCTGTACCTGCCGCCCATCCCCTCGGACCCGAAACACCCGCTGCCCATCCCCTCCACGCTGCGCGCGGTCACCGGCTACCTCGGCGAGCGCCGCACCCTGCTGGTGGTGGACGACCAGCCGCTGCACCGCCAGCTGCTCGCCAGCATCCTGGTGCCGCTGGGCTTCGTGGTGCGCGAGGCCGCGAGCGGCCAGGAATGCCTGGAGATCATCGAACAGCACGCGCCCCACGGCCTGCTGCTGGACCTCACCATGGACGGGCTCGATGGCTGGCAGACCGCCGCCGCCGTGCGCCAGCTGCTGCCCGCCTCCCGCCTGCCCATCGTGTTCGTCTCGGCCAACCTGTTCGACAACCGGCCCGAGCAGCTGACCGCGCTGGACTGCCAGGGCTTCGTCGCCAAGCCCATGATGGAGTCGGAACTGCTCGACGCGCTCCAGCACGCGCTGGCACTGGAGTGGGTGACCGAGCAGGCGCCGGCCACCCCGCCGGTGAGCTTCGTGCGCCACCGCGTCACCGGCCTGCCGCTGCCCGAAGACCTGCGCGAGGAGCTGCAGCGCCTGGCCCGCCAGGGGCAGGCCGCCGCGCTGCGCCAGCGACTGTGGCAGGCCCAGACCGCCGAACCCGCGCACGCCGCCACGCTGGCGCTGCTGCAGTCCTGCGCGGACCGCTTCGATTTCCAGACCCTGATCGAGTACCTCAGAGACACCGCGGAGCTGACGGAAGATGACATCGACACCTGACCCCATGGCCCCTGTGCCGCCGTCGGTCACGCCCCCCGTGATCCTGGTGGTGGACGACGCCGTGGACACCCTTCGCATGCTGGGCGACGCGCTGGTCGCCGAGGGCTACGTGGTGCTCGCCGCGCGCGACGCCGACGAAGCCCTGGAGCGCTTCGAGGTCGCCGTGCCCGACGGCGTGCTGCTCGACGCGGTGATGCCCGGCATGGACGGTTTCACGCTGTGCGAACGGCTCAAGGCCACGCCGGCCTGGTCGCACGTGCCCATCGTCTTCATGACCGGTCTGTCCGAAAGCGAGCAGATCCTGCGCGGCTTCGCCAGCGGCGGGGTGGACTACGTGGTCAAGCCGCTGCGCATTCCCGAGGTGATGGCGCGCCTGGCCACCCACGTGCGCAACGCGCGCGTGACCCGCCTGGCGCAGGAAGCGGTGGACGTGGCCGGCATGGGCACGGTGGTGCTGGACACGCAGGGCCGCCTGGCCTGGCGCTCGCCCCAGGCCACGGCCTGGCTGGCGCTGGCCTTCGGCCAGGACGCCGCCGCCGGCCAGCGCGCGCGCGAATGGCTGGGCGCCTCGCTGAACCAGCGCGAGACGACGCGCGACCTCGGCCGCCACGGCCGCCTGCTGGCGCGCCACATGGGCCAGGGCAACCTGGGCGAAGCCATGCTGCTGCTCACGCTCACGCCGCCCGACAGCGACGCCGCGCAGCGCCTGCGCGACATCGCGCTCACGCCGCGCGAGACCGAGGTGCTGTCGTGGCTGGCCAAGGGCAAGACCAACCGCGACATCGCCGACATCCTGGGCATGAGCCACCGCACGGTGAACAAGCACCTGGAGCACGTTTTCGAGAAGCTCGGCGTGGAGACGCGCTCGGCGGCGGCGGCGATCGCGGGCAAGCTGCTGCCGCAGGATTGAGCCTTGCCAGGGTCACGCGATCGCCGTGACCTCCCGCATCGCTGGAAGCCTGGCCGTGAAACAGGTGCCCGCCTCTTTCGACGAGCTCCGAAATCTCGAACCAGTTCAGGTCCAGGTTTGCAGCGACCTCGACGGACGACGGCTCACCGCCGTGCACGATCGCGTTGCTAACAGATTCGACAGCAGTTGCTGGACACGCCCGACATCGCACGCCACGGACCCGGACAGGTGGTACCGCTCGACGACGGTGGACGCCGGGTGCGCATCCCGCAATTCCGCCACCACGTCCCGAAGCGCGGACTCGATGTGGGCCACGGGTTCGATGTGGATGCCCATGCCGGACCCAGCCGCCCTCGGGTGAAGTCCAGCACATCGTTGATGAGCTTGGACATGCGCCGGGTAGCCCGACGCGGCACGCAACGGCGCAGAACGGAGACCGTCCGCAGGCACACGCGTTCGAGACGCCAGGTCTGTGCGCCAAAGCACCGACGCGGCCGGGCCGGCGATCCATGCTGGAGGCGGCCCAGATGCCGCCTGCAGAAAATCCCTTCCGCCCCACCCGAGAACACCATGAACCAGCCCCTGAAACCCCTCGACATCACCGAACTGCGCCAGTCCGCGCGCCAGCACATCGAAGAGGGCGCCGTGACCGCCGGCTACAGCGCCAACCGCCAGGAAGTCATCGACCTGCTCAACGAGGCACTGGCCACCGAACTGGTGTGCGTGCTGCGCTACCGGCGCCACCACTTCATGGCCAGCGGCATCCACTCGCAAGCCACTGCGGCCGAGTTCCTGGTCCATTCGAACGAGGAACAGGGCCATGCCGACCAGCTGGCCGAGCGCATCGTGCAGCTCGGCGGCGAGCCCGACTTCTCGCCCGACACCCTGACGAAGCGCAGCCACGCCGAGTACGTCGAAGGCGCCACGCTGGGCGACATGATCCGGGAGAACCTGGTGGCCGAGCGCATCGCCATCGACAGCTACCGCCACGCGATCGAGTTCGTCGGTGCGGACGACCCCACCACCCGCCGGCTGTTCGAGTCCATCCTCGAGGTGGAAGAGGAACACGCGGACGAACTGGCCGATCTGCTGACGCAGGTGCCGGACAAGCCCCGCGCCCTCTGATCCACCACGAGGCCGGCGCTACCAGTCGAAGCCTTCGCGCTCGGCGACCGAGCGCGGGTCGCTGCTCCACACGTGCAGCACGAAGTCCGCCTCGCGCACTTCGCACAGCGTGGGCAGCCCTAGGCCCCGCGCCAGCCGCTTGTGCACGGCCTCGCCGTCCAGCGCGCAGCCATCGATGGGGCGGCGCCAGTGACACGCCAGCACCGTGCCGCCGGGCAGCAGGGATTCGCGCGCCTGCCCGGCGATGGCATCGAGCGAGGCCACGTCCACGAAGTAGCCCAGTTCGCTTATGGCGATCAGGTCGAACCGGCCCACGGGCCAATCGGCCGGCAGGTGCGCCCGCACCACCTCGACGTGGGGAAACGCGGCCAGCCGGGCGCGGGCGAGCTCCACCGCACGGGCCGACACATCCGACACCCGCAAGCGCTCGCAGCGTTCGGCCAGTTGCGCCGAGAGTTCACCGTTGGCGCAACCCGGCTCGTACCCGCTGGTGTAGCGCCGCGTGGGCAGGCAGGCCACCGTCAGCGCGCGCTTGCGCGCCTCGTACCAGCGCGATCGGAAACCCCAGGGGTCGTCGTTCTGCCGGAACAGCTCGTCGAAGTGCCACGGGCTCGGGACGTTGGGCATGGTCAGACGAAGAAGTACTCGTGGCGCCACGCCGCCCGCGCCAGCAGGTGGGGGCCCAGCACCGCGCCCACGCTGGCGCTGCGCGGCGTGAGCTGCGTGACGTGGGCCGCCAGCGCCGCCTGCTTGCGCGCGCAGGCGTCGGTGCTCAGGGCCAGGCGGCGCAGGCGGTGCCAGGGCACGCGCGCGTCGGCGGGGGCAGCCCAATGCCACATCCACACCGGCGCCGCGAGGAAACGACAGCCCACGCGCAGGCACGCGCCCTGGGTGACGCGGCCGGTGCTGTCGTGATCGGGATGGCCGTCCCCTTCCCAGGTGCTCATCACCACATCGCCAGGGCGCAGGAAGAACAGCAACCAGCCGCGCAGCAAGCCGCCTTGGGCCTGCACGTCGCCGTCCGGCAGGGCCAGCATGTGCACCTGCGGTTTCGCGATGCCCAGCCGCGCCAGGCCACGCAGCCGCTCCGCGCGGCGCTGCGCCGCCAGCTCGCAGCGGCCCGGCGGGGACAGCCCGGCGTGGCTGGCCTCCCCGTCGGTCACGGCGACGAACACCACCTCGCCCCCGCGCGCGGCATGCATCGCCACCAGCGCACCGCAGGCGAGCACCTCGTCGTCGGGATGGGGCGCTACCACCACGAGGCGCTGCGACGGCGCGAGCGCCTGCGCCATCGACAGCTCCGAGCACGGCGTGGCGGCCAGCCAGCGTTGCCAGGTGGGTTCGCTGGTGCCCTCGCCTTCGATCCGCCGAGGCGTTTCTACAGCGACCATGGCGCGCCCTCCGCTGCGGCCGTGCGCTCGCCCAGCGCGGCCAGGTCGCGTTCGGCGTGGCTCTGGCGCAGGTAGACCGGCAGGTCCGCCGCCATGCGCGCGAAGCGCCGGTCACGGCAGAACGGCGTGGCGCCCAGCGCGCGGCCCGCTTCGTCCAGCACCAGGGTGGCGCTGCGCTCGGCGCACAGCCGCACGCGCAAGGCCAGCGCGCTGGCGTCCCGCGCGGGGTGCTCGTCGATCCACCTCGCAGCCTCGCGCAGCAAGGCGGCCGTGGATTGCAAGGCCACGTCGACCCGGCCCAACGCGGCCATCCGGAAGGCGCTGCGCTGTTCGGGAGGCGCTTCGGCAATCGCCCGGCGCAAGGTGTTCGCCAGCGCGAGGGCTCCGCCATGCCAGCAGGCGGCGATGCCCGCGCCGCCCTGCCAGAAACCCGGGCGCTGCAGGTAGGCGCCTGCGTCGCCCACGCAGTGGCCCACCGCGTCCTGGAACGTGATGTCCCCGCTGGCGCTGGCCGCCATGCCGACCGCCTGCCACGCGGCGTCCGACACGCACACGCCCGGCTGTGCCATCGCCACGCGCACCAGTTGTGGCTTCGTGCCATCGGCGGACCAGGCGGTGAGCACACCGTGGCTCAGCCGCGCGGCACCGGAGCACCAGGCCTTGCGGCCGTTCAAACGCACTTCGTCCGCTGCGCAGGCCTCGAAACGGGTGCGCCCGCCCGGCGCCTCCGAGGCCCACATGCCCCAGGTGGAGCCGACCGGCCGCGGCGTCCCGGGTGCGACCTCCGCCAGCACGGCCAGGGCATCGAGGTGCCCTTCATAGAGCTTGGCCAGCGACAGGTCATGCTCGGCGACCGCACACAGCAGCTGCCACCGCATCAAGGTGCGGCCCTGGGCAGGCAAAGGCACCTCGTCCAGGCCCTGGTGCACCAGTTCCGCCAGCCCCTGCGCCGGGCCGGCGTCGGGGTCCAGCCGGGCCAGCGCGCCGCTCAGTCGCGCGCGCAGGCATGCGCGGGCGCCGGGAGGGCTCATGCCCCACGCTCTGAGGACATCGGCAGGCGACCCTGGGCCAGGGCAAGCAGGGTCGAACCGAATCCGCCGGGCGCACGGAACAGCTTGCGCGCGCTGGTCACGACGCGCGGCGCGGCCGACCACGCGATGCGCGCGCCCACCGCTTGCAGCGCCAGCACGAAGGCCACATCCTCGCGGGTGGCGAGCGGCTCGAAGCCTCCCGCCCGGTGGTAGGCCTCGGCGCTGACGCCCAGGTTGGCGCCATGGATGTGCTGGTGCCCATCGGCGTCGGTGTAGGTGGCATCGAAGTGGCGGCGCATGGGATCGCCATAGACGCCCCAGTCGGTCACGCTCACCGTGCCGCACACCGCGTCGCTGTCCAGGGCCATCTGCTCGTGCAGCCATTCGGGGGCCACGGTGGTGTCGGCATCGGTGAAGGCGAGCCAGCGCGCGCCCAGGGCCAAGGCCAGGCGCGCGCCCGCCGCGCGGGCCATGCCGACGTTGCGCACGTCGACCGAGGTGGTGACCGCGCCGGCCTCGTGGGCGATGGCCGCCGTGCCGTCGGTGCAGGCATCCAGCACCACGATGGTCAGCACCTGCTCGCCCGCCAGTCCCGGGCAGGCGGCGGCGGCCGACACCGAGCGCAGGCAGACGCCGATGGCCTCTTCTTCGTTGTTCGCGGGAATGATGATGGCCAACAAGGCGTGCTCCGGTGCCGGAAGGCACGATGGGCCATTACATCGGTGGCGGCCCTGCGGGTCTGTTCGGTACCGCGCTGTGCCCGGCCCGGGCGGCGCGTCAGCGCGGCGACCAGGCGCCCTGGGCCGCCGCGTCCCGCGCGAAGTCCGCGAAGTCGCGCGGTGCCCGGCCCAGGGCGCGCTGCACGCCGTCGGCCAAGTGGGCGTTGCGGCCGTCCAGCACGTCGTTGAACAGGTAGCGCAGCAGCTCCACCACCTCCGGCGGCTCGCCCTGCGCCGCCATCGCGTCGGTGAAGGCGTCCAGCGGGATCGGTGTGCAGCGCACCGGCCGGCCGATGGCGCGCGCGATTTCCTCGGCCGCCTGCGCGAACGTGAGCAGGCGCGGGCCGGTCAGCTCGTAGACCTGCCCCCCATGGCCGTCCTGCGTCAGCGCGGCCACGGCCACGTCGGCGATGTCGTCGGCGTCCACGAAGGGCTCGGCCACGTCGCCCACCGGCAGCGCCAGTTCACCGGCGAGCACGCCGTCGAGGAAACCGCCTTCGCTGAAGTTCTGGTTGAACCAGGTGGCGCGCACCACGGTCCAGTCGGCGCCCGAGGCCTGCACCGCCTGCTCGGCCCGTTCCGCGCCCTCTTCCCCGCGCCCGGACAGCAGCACCACCCGGCGCACGCCGCGCTGCACGGCCAGCCGCGCGAACGCGCCCACCGTGTCCGCCGCGCCGGGCACGGCGAGGTCGGGGAAGTACGAGAGGTAGACCGAGCCCGCGCCTTGCAGGGCCGGTGCCCAGGTGGCGGGGTCGTCCCAGCTGAACGGGGGCGTGGCGCTGCGCGAGCCCATGCGCCAGGGCCGGCCGAGCGCGCTCAGGCGCTGCGCGACGCGGCGGCCGGTCTTGCCGTGGCCGCCGAGCACCAGGGTGGGTGAGGGGGTGGTCATGTCGAATCTCCTTGGGATCGGTGCCGACGAATGTGCCGGCTTGCCAGGCGTCCAGTGTCCGCAGGCCACGTGGGATCAACAATGATTCAGAAGCGCTCTTTCATGACCATTCGTCCAGGTGCATTGGACGATGGCACCGCACCGGCCGATACTCCCCGGCATGAAAGCCAAAGACCTCTGGCCCGCCATCGACCCGCTCGGCGAGGCCCTGCATTTCCTGCGCATGAGCGGCAGCTTCTATTGCCGCTCCGAGGTCACGGCGCCGTGGTCGGTGGCCTTGCCCGCGCTCGACGACTGCCTGATGTTCCACGTCGTGACGGCCGGCGAATGCTGGATCGCGGTGCCCGGTGTGGCGCCCCGGCTGCTGCGCGCCGGCGAGTTCGCGCTGGTGCCGCACGGCCAGGGCCATGCCTTCTACAGCGGCCCCGACGTGCCCACCGTCGCGCTGTTCGACCTGCCGCGCCAGACCGTCAGCGAGCGCTATGAAGTTCTGCGCCACGGCGACGGTGGTGCGCCCACCAGCATGGTCTGCGGCGTGGTGCGCTTCGATCACCCGGCGGCCGAGCGGCTCGTGAAGCTGCTGCCGAAACTGCTCTGCGTCGACAGCGCCAGCGCGGGGCAGCACGAGTGGATGCAGCACAGCCTGCGGCTGATGATGTCGGAGGCGCGAACGCTGCTGCCTGGGGGCGAGACCATCATCACGCGGCTGGCGGACATCCTGGTGATCCAGGCCATCCGCAACTGGATGGCGCAGGACCCGGCCGCGCAGACCGGCTGGATCGGCGCGCTGCAGGACAAGCAGATCGGCCGCGCGCTCGCGCTCATCCACCTCGACCCCGCCCGGCCCTGGACGGTGGCCTCGCTGGCCTCGGAGGTGGCGATGTCGCGCTCCGCGCTCTCGGCCCGCTTCACGGCGCGCGTGGGCGAGCCGGTCATGCAGTACCTCGCGCGCTGGCGCATGCATCTCGCGCTGGCGCAACTCAAGGAGGACGACGCGCCGCTGGCCGACCTGGCGAGCCGCCACGGCTACGAGTCCGAGGCCGCCTTCAGCCGCGCCTTCAAGCGCTGGGTCGGCACCTCGCCGGGCGCGGCGCGACAGGCCTCACGCCGCGCGGCCCGGGCCTGAGGGGCCGCCGCCGCTCAGTCCCACACCGGCGCCAGGCCGTCGGGGTTCACCAGGCGCTCGCCCCGGTCCAGCGCGTCGATGCGCGCCAGCTCGCTGTCGCTCAGGCGCAGCGTGGGCGCGAGCAGGTTGCCCTGCAGGTTCTCGCGCTTCGTGGACGAAGGAATCACCGCGAAGCCGCGCTGCAGCGCCCAGGCCAGCACCACCTGGGCCGGTGTCCAGCCGCGCGAGCGCGCCAGCTCGGTGACCACGGCATCGCCCAGCACCTTGCCGTAGGCCAGCGTCATGTACGAGGTGAGGTGGATGCCCTGCTCGCGCGCGAAGGCCACGAGTTTCGGGCTTTGCAGGTAGGGGTGCAGCTCGATCTGGTTGGTGGCGATGGCCTTCGCGCCCACCACGTCGATCGCCTGGCGCAGCAGCGGGATGGTGAAGTTGGAGACGCCGATGTGCGCCGTCAGGCCCTGGGCCTGCGCGGCCTGCAACGCGTGCAGCGAATCCGCCAGCGGCACGGCGCCCGCGGGCGAGGGCCAGTGGATCAGCGTGAGGTCCACCTGGTCCAGGCGCAGCTTGCGCAGGCTCTCCTGCAGGCTGGGCACGAGCTTCTCGGCGGCCAGGTGCTCGGTCCAGACCTTGGTGGTGACGAACAGCTCGCGGCGCGGCACGCCACTCTCGGCGATGGCCTGGCCGACCTCGGCCTCGTTGCCGTAGATCTGCGCGGTGTCGATGTGGCGGTAGCCGAGTTCCAGTGCCTGGCGCACGGCGTCGATGACGACCTGGCCCTGCAGGCGGAAAGTGCCGAGGCCGAAGGAAGGGATGGGGGTGTTCATGGTGTGTCTTTCAAAAAAAGGGAGTCAGTGACCAGCGTACGCCGCTGTGCGTCCGCCGCTGCGGGCCGGTGCCGGGTCGCGCGCGTCGAGGCGGCCGCTCCACACGGTCAGGCCGAACGCGCCGAGCACCACCAGGGCGCCGATCCAGGGCGTGTGGCGCAGGCCGATGCCGTCCACGATCCAGCCACCGCCCCAGGCGCCGAGCGCGATGCCGAGGTTGAAGGCCGCGATGTTCAGGCCCGAGGCCACGTCGATGGCGCGCGGCGCGAAGCGCTCGGCCTGCTGCACCACGTAGACCTGCAGACCCGCCACGTTGCCGAAGGCCACGGCGCCCCAGGCCAGCACGGTCAGCACCATGAGCCAGGGGTTGGAAACGGTGAAGGTCAGCACCAGCAGCACCAGCGCGAGCAGCGAGAAGATGATCTTCAGCGCGGGGATGGGGCCCTTGCGGTCGGCCAGCCTGCCGCCCCAGAGGTTGCCCACCGCCACCGACAGGCCGTAGGCCAGCATCACGCCGCCGACCGCGCTGGCCTGGAAACCGGTGACCTGCTGCAGCATGGGCGCGAGGTAGGTGAAGGCCACGAAGGTGCCGCCGTAGCCCACGGCCGTCATCGCGTACACCAGCAGCAGGCGCGGCTGCCTGAGCACCGCCAGCTGTTGCAGCAGCGAGGCGGGCTGGCTGTGCGCGAGCTTGCGCGGCACGAACAGCAGGCTGCCGACGATGGCCACGATGCCCAGCGCGGCGACCGCGAGGAAGGTGGCGCGCCAGCCGAAGTGCTGGCCGATGAAGGTGCCCAGCGGCACGCCGGTGACCAGCGCCACGGTGAGGCCGCTGAACATGGTGGCGATCGCGCTGGCCGCCTTCTCCTTGGGCACCAGGCCGGTGGCGATGGTCGAACCGATGGAGAAGAACACACCGTGCGCCAGGCCGGTGAGGACGCGCGCGGCGATCAGCGTCTCGTAGCCCGGCGAGAGCCAGGCCAGCAGGTTGCCGACGGTGAAGAGCACCATCAGCGAGAGCAGCAGCGTCTTGCGCGGCAGCTTGCCGGTGAGCGCGGTGAGCACCGGCGCGCCCACGGCGACGCCCAGCGCGTACAGGCTGACCAGCAGGCCGGCCGAGGGCAGGCTCACGCCGAGGTCGGCCGCGATGGTGGGGATGAGGCCGACGATGACGAACTCGGTCGTCCCGATGGCGAAGGCGCTGATGGTCAGCGCGAGCAAGGCTAAAGGCATGAAACCACTCCGAAGGGCTGGAAAGGTTCGCAGTGTGGGCCGGTTCTTTCTTGAGAAAAAGCGGTTGCCTGGAACAACATTTGTGCCGAAAATTCAAGAATGAAGACCACCCTCGACGAACTGCTCGCCTTCAGGACCGTGGTGGACACGGGCTCCATCAGCGCCGCCGCCGAGCAGCTGGGCCAGACCAGCTCGGGCATCAGCCGCGCGCTCAGCCGGCTGGAGCAGAAGCTCAACACCACGCTGATGCGGCGCACCACGCGGCGCCTGGAGCTGAGCGAGGAAGGCCAGCTGTTCCTCGCGCGGGCGCGCGAGATCCTGCAGTCGGTCGAGGCCGCCGAGGACGAACTGGCCTGCCGCCACCTCAAACCCGCCGGCAAGCTGCGCGTGAACGCGGCTTCACCCTTCATCCTGCACGTGCTGGTGCCGCTGGTGAACGACTTCCTGGCCGAGTACCCCGACATCGAGCTGGAGCTGCACAGCGGCGACAGCATCATCGACCTGATCGAGCACCGCGCCGACGTGGCGGTGCGCATCGGCACGCTGCGCGACTCCACGCTGCACGCCAGGCCGCTCACCTCGTACCGCCTGCGCCTGTACGCCAGCCCGGCCTACCTGAAGAAGGCCGGCCGGCCGACCAAGGTGGAGGACCTGGCGCGGCACGCGCTGCTGGGCTTCACCCAGCCCGAGGTGCTCAACACCTGGCCGCTGCGCCACCCCGACGGCGACGGCCTGGCGATCACGCCCACCATCGCCGCCTCCAGCGGCGAGACGGTGCGCCAGCTCGCGCTCGCGGGCGCGGGCATCGCCTGCCTGTCCGACTTCATGACCGGGCCCGACCGCGCCCGGGGTGACCTGGTGCAGGTGCTGATGCGCGACACGCTGGAGCAACGCCAGCCGGTGCACGCGGTCTACTACCGCAACACCGAGCTGGCCTCGCGCATCCGCTGCTTCGTGGACTTCCTGGCGCTGCGCCTGGCCAGCGCCTGAACGCAGCCGGCAGAATCCACCGCATGCCGCCACCACCCTACAACGCCCCCCAGGACATGGAACGCCGCGACTGGATCGCCGGCCTGGAGAAGGGCCTGCACCTGATCGAGGCCTTCGACGCCGAACACTCGCGCCTGACCGCCAGCCAGGCCGCGCAGCGCTGCGGCATGACGCGCACCGCCACCCGCCGGTATTTGCTCACGCTGGTGCACACCGGCCACGTGACCACCGACGGCAAGCTGTTCTGGCTCACGCCGCGCGTGATGCGCCTGGGCCAGGCCTACCTGGAATCGGCGCGCCTGCCGCGCGCCGTGCAGCCCTACCTGCAGCGCGTGACCGCCGGCACCGGCGAGGTCGCCTACAGCGCCGTGCTGGACCACGACGAGCTGGTCTACATCGCGCGCAGCGGCACGCAGCGCCACCTCAACACCGGCTACATGCTGGGCTCGCGCGTGCAGCCGCACCTGACGGCCGCCGGCATGGTGATCCTGGCCGCGCTCGGGCCGGGCTTCTGGGAACCCTGGCTCGCGGCGCAGACGCTGCGCCCCTTCACCTCGCACACCGTGCTGGACAAACAGCAGCTGCAGCAGAACCTGGTGCAGGCGCGCCAACAGGGCTGGGCGATTTCGGAACAGCAGCTGGAGATGAACTACCGGGGCATCGCCGTGCCGCTGTGGGACCACAACGACGAGCTGCTGGGCGCGATGAGCGTGACCATGCCCATGAACAACGAGACCAGCGAGCTCGCGGTCAAGCGCATCCTGCCGGTGCTGCAGGACACCGCGCGCAGCGCGCGGCCCCTGCTGTGAGCTCAAAGGCCCCGCCTTACTCCTTCGGCATCCTGGCCGCCAGCGCCTCCAGCATCGGCAGGCTGGCATCCAGCGAACGCTGCCACTCGGCGCCCGGCAGGTAGCTGATCACCGACGCATAGGACGACGCGGTCTTCAGGAATTCGGGATCTTTCAGGCTGCTCGCGATCGCCTGTTGCAGCCGCGCCTGGATGTCGGCCGGCACGGCCTTGGGCGCGGCGAACCCGCGGTCGGACGGCATCACCACGGCAATGCCCTGCTCCTTGGCCGTGGGCACGTCCTTGATCGCCGGCGCGCGCGTTTCCATGAACTGCGAGACGATGCGCAGCGGCACGGCCTCCTTCTCGGGCGCGGGCACCGCGGTGAGGCTGGTGAACATGAAATCGGTGTGCGCACCCAGCAGCGAGTTCTTCGACTGGCTGGAGCCGTTGAACGGAATGTCGTTGAGTTTCACGCCGGTTGCGCAGTTGCAGCTGCAGCATCGCCAGGTGGCCGTTGGTGCCCACGCCGTTGTAGCCGAAGGTCAGCGAGTTGGGCTTGTCCTTGAGCGCGGCCACCACCTGCGTGAGCGAGGTGTAGGGGCTGTTGGCGCGCGCCACCAGGAAGGTGGGGTCGCTCACCACACGGGCCAGCAGCGAGAGCTGTTTCGGGTCGTACTGCGCCTTCTTGGTCAGCGGCACGAACAGCAGCGGCGGCACATTGACCACGCCGAGGGTGTAGCCATCGCCGGCGGCCCGCTGCACATAGGCGTTGGCGATCTCGCCCGAGGCGCCCACCTTGTTGATGACCACCAGGTTCGCCTTGCCGCCCAGGTGCTTCTGGATGAAGGGCGCCAGGCCGCGCGCCATGATGTCGGTCTCGCCGCCAGCGGCGAAGCCGACGACGATTTCAATGGGTTTGTCGTCGGGCCAGGCGGCGTGGGCGGTGGTCAGGGTCGAGGCCAGCATCGCCGCCAGCACGGCGGTGCGCTTGAAGGTGTTGAACATGGGAAAAATGTCTCCGTCGGTGTTGTGAGGAAAAGGAAAGGATCAGTCGAACAGGTCCGGGTCCGAGCGGCAGATGGCGTCGTAGATGGGCTGGAAATGCAGCCACGCGATGAAGGGCGTGCCCAGGTGCGTCGACGAGTGGGCCACCGCCTCGGCGCCGATGTGCTGCAGCGGATGGCCCGTGGCTTCGGCCTTGAGCTGGATTTCGCAGGCCCGCTCCGCCGCGATGAACCACCAGGCGGCTTCGTCCACGCTGTCGCGGCCGGCCGAGAACAGGCCATGGTTCTGGTGAATGGCGATCTTGTTCTCGCCGAACGCCGCGGCCACGCTCGCGCCGGCGCTGCGCTGCACCACCACGGCACCGGCCTCTTCGGCGATCAGCGCGTGGTCGTTGTGGAAGCTGGCGGCCGTCTGCGTGATCGGGTCGAGCTTGCGGCCGAGCGCGGCCCAGGCCATGCCGTTCGTGGTGTGCGCATGGCACGAGGCCACGATGTGCGGGTTGGCCTCGTGGATCGCGGCGTGCAGCACGAAGCCGGCCCGGTTGACCGCCCAGCGGCCTTCCAGCACCTTGCCGTCGTGGTCGACCAGCAGCAGGTCGGACGTGCGCACACGGCCGAAGTCCATGGCGAAAGGATTCGTCCAGTACAGGTCCGTGTGCTCGGGATCGCGCACCGTCACATGGCCGGCAAAACCGTATTCGTAGCGGAACCGGGCGAACACGCGGCACACCGCCGCCAGGCGTTGCTTGCGGTGCAGGCGTTCCTCGGCGAAGGTCGCGAATTGCGGCGGCTGGGGGAAGTACAGGCCTTCCTGTTCGGGTTGGTAGACGGATCGGCCGGCCTGCGCCGGCGGGTGGGTGTTCATGGTGGGTCTCTGTCCAGGTCGGGTGTTCTGGCTGGGCAGTCTATGAAGGACCCGCCGTGGGCGCCAATCACCAATCGGGCCCAGGCCATAAGCCCGCTTTATGCCCGGGGGACCCCTGGGCTCAGTTCGGGGCCGCCGCCTTGCGCAGGTGGGGCAGAAACTTGTCCAGCAGGACCGACGAAGGCGCCGTCTTGTGCCGCAGCAGCAGCGTCCGCACTTCGAGCCGGGGCAACAGGGGCCGCGCCACCAGTCCTGGCAAGGGCAGCGAGGCCAGCAGTTGCGGCTCGACGAGCGCGATGCCCGCGCCGTGGTACGCCAGCGCGATGCCGGTGATCGACAGCCCCACCTGCACGCGGATGTCCGGCGTGACGCCGGCCTGGCTGAAGGCGCGGTCCACATAGGGGCGCAGCACCGCCTGCGGCAGGTAGGTGATGAGGCCGTGCGGTGCCAGTTCCTCGATGTGGATCTCGGGCCGCGCCGCCA
The DNA here is from genome assembly GCF_042697355.1 of Hydrogenophaga sp. UC242_50. NCBI lineage: Bacteria > Pseudomonadati > Pseudomonadota > Betaproteobacteria > Burkholderiales > Comamonadaceae > Hydrogenophaga > Hydrogenophaga sp. UC242_50. The sequence goes on along the minus strand of NZ_CP170553.1, from coordinate 1,578,411 downwards.
GCGGGTGATCGCTGCGCATGACGCAGGCCACGCTGTTGTGCACCAGCACCTCGGTCACGACTTCAGAGTGCAGCACCGGTTCGTAAGCCACGCCCAGCTCGGCCTCGCCGCTGGCCAGCGCGGTCCAGCACCAGAGGCGAAGCGAGGGACTGCAGCGTGACGCGCGCACCCGGGCTGTCGGCGATGAAGGCCGCCACGGCAGCGGCCCCGTACCCGTTGGCAATCGGCGAGGAGGCCGCGATCGACAGCGTGCCCAGCCGCCCGCCCGCCAGGTCCTGCGCGAGCCGCTCCATCGCGTCCATGCGGCCATAGATGCCCGCCACATCGGGCAGCAGCGCCCGCGCTTCGGGCGTGGGCAACAGCCGGCCACCGGCGCGCTCGAACAACTTCATGCCGATGCGGCTTTCCATGTGCTTGAGCGTCGCGCTCACGGCCGGCTGCGTCACGTTCAACATGCGCGCGGCGGCCGTGACCGTGCCGCCGCGCATGATGGCGTGGAAAACCTCGATGTGCCTCAGGCTGAACATGGGCCGACCGCTCAACCGGCCAGGGGCAGCGCGGTCTTGTAGCGCACCTGCTTGAGCGCGAAGCTCGAGCGGATCTTCTCCACCTGGGCGATCGGCGAGAGCTGCTCCAGGATGAAGCGCTCCAGCGCCGGCATGTCGGGCACGGCCACGCGCAGCAGGTAGTCGGCGTCGCCCGTCATCAGGTAACACTCCATCACCTCGTCGCGGATGCCGATGCGCGCCTCGAATTCCTCCAGCGCCTCGCGGCTCTGCTGCTTGAGGCTGATGGAGATGAACACGTTGAGGTGCAGCCCGAGTTGCTTCGCGTCCAGCAGCGCCACGTACTGGCGGATCAGCCCACGCGCCTCCAGCGCCCGCACCCGCGCCAGGCAGGGCGATGGCGAGAGGTGCACGCGCCGCGCCAGCTCGACGTTGGACAGGCTGGCGTCGTTCTGAAGCTCTTCCAGAATCTTCAGATCGGTGGCATCGAAGTGGTTTGTGCCGTCTGTCTTCATGATCGAAGCATTTTATGCCTACCGACCACGTGGCCGTGCATCCGATCGACACCAACTGCCAGCGGGGCGCGCCTACAGTGCCTGATCCAGGAGAACCCACCATGAACGACGTTTCGAAGCAGCTGCATTTCAGCGAGTCCCTCTCTACCGATCCGGACCCACAAGAGACCCTCGAATGGCGCGATGCCCTGCTCTCGCTGGCGGCCAGCCAGGGGCCGGCGCGCGCGCGGCAGATCCTCGACGAACTCGCGCGCCTGGCGCGCCAGCAGCGCATCGGCTGGCAGCCCGAGCTGAACACGCCGTATGTGAACACCATCGCGGTGGAAGACCAGCCCGCCTTCCCCGGCGACCTCGCGGTCGAGGAGCGCCTGGCCTCGCTGATGCGCTGGAACGCGCTGGCCATGGTGGTGCGCGCGAACCAGGCGTACGGCGAACTCGGGGGGCACATCGCCAGCTACGCGAGCGCGGCCGACCTGTTCGAGACCGGCTTCAACCACTTCTTCCATGCGCGCGGCGAACAACACGGCGGCGACCTGGTGTTCTTCCAGCCGCACAGCGCGCCCGGGGTGTACGCGCGCGCCTTCCTGGAAGGCCGGCTCAGCGAAGCCGACCTGCTGCACTACCGCCAGGAGATCACCGCACCGGCCAGCGGCGCGCGCGGCCTCTCGAGCTACCCGCACCCCTGGCTCATGCCCGACTTCTGGCAGTTCCCCACCGGCTCCATGGGCATCGGTCCGATCAGCTCGATCTACCACGCGCGCTTCATGCGCTACCTCACGCACCGAAACCTGCAGGACTGCGCGGGCCGCAAGGTGTGGGGCGTGTTCGGTGACGGCGAGATGGACGAGCCCGAGAGCATGAGCGCGCTCACCCTGGCCGCGCGCGAGAAGCTCGACAACCTGGTGTGGGTGGTCAACTGCAACCTGCAGCGCCTGGACGGCCCGGTGCGCGGCAACGGCCGCATCATCGACGAGCTGGAAAAACTCTTCGCCGGCGCGGGCTGGAACGTGATCAAGCTGGTGTGGGGCAGCGACTGGGACGGCCTGTTCGCGCGCGACGTCACCGGCGCGCTGGTGCGCGCCTTCGCCCACACGGTGGACGGCCAGATGCAGACCTTCGCCGCCAAGGACGGCCGCTTCAACCGCGACAACTTCTTCGGCCAGAACGAGGAACTGGCCCGCCTGGCGCAGGGCATGACGGACGAGCAGATCGACCGCCTGAAGCGCGGTGCGCACGACCTGGTGAAGATCCACGCCGCCTACGCGGCCGCCGCCGCGCACACCGGCCAACCCACGGTGATCCTGGCGCAGACCAAGAAGGGCTACGGCATGGGCAGCGCGGGCCAGGGCAAGATGACCACGCACAGCCAGAAGAAGTTCGACGGCGCCGACCTGATCGAATTCCGCAACCGCTTCAACCTGCCGCTGAGCGACGAGCAGGCCACGGGCCTGGCCTTCTTCAAGCCCGCCGACGACAGCGCCGAGATGCGCTACCTGAGCGAGCACCGCGCCCGCCTGGGCGGTGCCATGCCCCGGCGCGAGACCGCCTGCGAGGTGGTGCCCGTGCCCGCGATCGACGCCTACGCCGCCTTCGCGCTCAAGGCCGACGGCAAGGAGATGAGCACCACCATGGCCTTCGTTCGCATGCTCGGCGGCCTGCTGAAAGACGGGCAACTCGGCCCGCGCATCGTGCCCATCGTGGCCGACGAGGCACGCACCTTCGGCATCGCAACCTGTTCAAGCAGGTCGGCATCTACAGCAGCGTGGGCCAGCGCTACGCGCCCGAAGACATCGGCTCGGTGCTGAGCTACCGCGAGGCGCTGGACGGGCAGATCCTGGAAGAGGGCATCAGCGAGGCCGGCGCCATCGCGAGCTGGACGGCGGCGGCCACCAGCTACAGCGTGCACGGCCTGGCGATGCTGCCCTTCTACATCTACTACTCCATGTTCGGCTTCCAGCGCGTGGGCGATGCGATCTGGGCCGCGGCCGACCAGCGCTCGCGCGGCTTCCTGCTGGGCGCCACCTCGGGGCGCACCACGCTGGGCGGCGAAGGCCTGCAGCACCAGGACGGCAGCAGCCACCTCGTGGCCGCCACCATCCCCAACTGCAAGGCCTACGACCCGGCCTTCGCGGGCGAACTCGCCGTCATCCTGGACGCGGGCATGCGCGAGATGCTGGTGGAGCAGCAGGACGTGTTCTATTACGTCACGCTGATGAACGAGAACTACGCGCAGCCCGACCTGCCCGAAGGCGCGGCCGAGGGCGTGCTCCAGGGCGGCTACCGCTTCGGCCGTTTCGGGCCCGACAACGCGGCGCAGCAGGTGACCCTGCTGGGCTCGGGCGCGATCTTCACCGAGGTGCTTAAGGCCGCCGCGCAACTGGCCGCGCAAGGCATCGGCGTGCACGTGTTCAGCATCACCAGCTGGAGCGAGCTCGCGCGCGACGGCGTGGCGCGCGGCGAGCGCTCGCACCTCACGCAACTGCTGGCCGACAGCGCGGGCCCGGTGATCGCCGCGACCGATTACGTGCGCACCGTGCCCGAGAGCGTGCGCGCCTTCGTGCCTGAAGGCCGGGCTTTCCACACACTGGGCACCGACGGCTTCGGCCGCAGCGACACGCGCGCCGCGCTGCGCGCCTTCTTCCAGGTCGACGCGGAGCACATCGCGCGGCAGGCGACGGCGGCGCTGCTCAGGCCGGCGCGCTGAGCGCGGGGGCCGGCACGGGCGTCAACGCCCGGCCGGTCTCGAAGAATCCGATCAGGTTGTCCGCCGCCAGGTGGGCCATGCGCAGGCGGGTCGCGCGGCTCGCGCTGGCCATGTGCGGCGTGAGCACCACGTTGGGCAGCGAGAGCAGCCCCGGGTGCACCGCCGGCTCGTGCTCGAACACGTCCAGCCCGGCCGCGGCGATGCGGCCGCTGCGCAGGGCCTCGACCAGCGCGGCCTCGTCCACCACGCCGCCGCGCGCGATGTTCACCAGCGTGGCGCCCGGCTTCATGCGCGCGAGCGCCCGGGCATCGATGAGGTGGTGCGTGGCGGCGCTGTGGGCCAGCGCCAGCACCAGGTGGTCGGCCTCACTCAGCAGCTCGTCCATGCCGACGAAGCAGGCCGGCAGCGCGGCCTCGTCGGCCGCGCTCAGGCGCGTGCGGCTGTGGTAGATCACGCGCATGCCGAAGCCGTGCGCGCCCCGGCGCGCCACGCCCTGCCCGATGCGCCCCATGCCCAGGACGCCGAGCGTGCTGCCGTGGATGTCCTGCCCGGCCATGAAGTCGACGGACCACTTCGTCCATTGACCCTCGCGCACGCAGCGCTCCCCCTCGCCCAGGCGCCGCGCGGTCGCCATCAGCAGCGCGAAGCCGAAATCGGCCGTGGTCTCGGTCAACACGCCCGGCGTGTGCGTGGCCACGACGCCGCGCGCCGACATCGCGGCCAGGTCCAGGTTGCCGAAGCCCACCGCGAGGTTGGCGCAGATGCGCAGCGACGGGCAACGCGCCAGCAAGGCCTCGTCGATCACATCGCCCGCCGTGGACAGCAGCGCCTGCTTGTCCCCGAGCCGACCGGCCAGCTGCGTGGCGTCCAGCACGGTGTCGGCCTGGTTGCTGTCCACCTCGAAACAGGCCTCCAGGCGCTGAATCACTTCGGGAAAAACGGCGCGTGCGATCAGCAGGCGGGGTTTGGGCAAGGATGGGTTCATGGTGCGGCCCAGTATCCCGAGCACCCGGTCCTTCGGTCCATGCGTTCAGCGGATCGGCGTCATGCGGGCGCGGGCATGGAATGCAAAGGGCCCTGTTCCCATACTCGGCGGCCAGTGCCCATTCTTCAGCCACCCATGCCCGCCACCCCCACCCCCACCGAGACCACCGCCCCGTTCATGTTGCTTCAGGGGCGCGTCGAATCGCGGCGCGTGCTGCGGCCCGCGCCCGATGGACCGCGCATGGAGATCAGCTTCAGCGCCGCGCTCGCGTCCGCCCGCCTGGGCCCGGGCAGCGCGGCCTGCAGCTTCATCGGCCACCTCGGCCCCGACGGCCACTACCAGTGGCAAGGGCGCGGCGCGCTCTTCCTGGGCGCGGGCACCGTCAGCACGCGCAGCCGGGGCCAGGGCCAACGGCGGGGCAACACCATCGTCTACCAGGGCGCCATGGTCTTCCGGTCGCACGCGAGCGCGCTGCAATGGATCGACGGCCTGCAGGCGTCCTTCGAATACGTGCAGGACCTGGCGAGCCTGGACGTCACCGTGCGCTGCGAGGAAGCCAGCGCCGCAGAGACCGCCCACCCCTCCACCCCACAGAAAGGACCTTCCCCATGCTGATGCATCAGTTGATCACCGACGGCGCGATGCGCCACCCCGACAAGACCGCCTTCGTCTGGGTGGATCGGCAGGCCCGCCTGTCGTACGCCGAGGCCGTCGCGCAGATGGAGCGCATGGCCGGCGCGCTCGCGCACCTGGGCGTGCGCCAAGGCGACCGCGTCACGGTGTTCGCGCACAACGGCATGGACTACCTGCTGGCATGCTGGGCGCGTGGCGCATCGGCGCGATCGCGGCGCTGGTCAACGTCAAGTTCAAGGACGACCTCGCCTACTACCTGGCCGACCACCGCCCGCGCGTGCTCATCTACACGCACGACATGCGCGACGCCGTGCTCGCGGCCGTGGCCCAGGTGCCGGGCATCGACCACCTGGTGTGCATGGACGGCGCGCAGCCGGGCGCCCACGCTTTGCCCGAGCTGATGGCCCAGGCCTTCGCGGCGCCGCCCGACCCCGAGGACGAGACCGCCATCGCCCACCTCTCCTACACCTCGGGCACCACCGGCAAACCCAAGGGCGCCTGCCTGAGCCACGAACCCACGGTGCGCGCCAGCCGCTGCATCGCCGAGCGCCTGCGCGTGCGGGCGGACGACGTCTCGTTCGGCCCGACCGCGCTGTCCAGCTCCTACCAGCTGGTGGGCAACCTGCTGCCCGCGCTCTCGCGCGGCGCGACCGTGCACGTCATGCGGTTCTGGACCCAGACCGCCGGCTGGGACGCGCTCGAACAGGCGCAGGCCAGCATCCTGGTGGGCAACCCCACGCTGCTGGAAGAGCTGCGCACCGAAAGCGCCCTGCGCGGCCGCGCGCCCGGCCGCCTGCGCATGGGCCTGTCGGGCGGCGGGCCGGTGCCGCCGACCCTCAAGCGCGCCTGGCGCGACGAACTGCGCCTGCCGCTGGTGGAGAGCTTCGGCCAGAGCGAGCTCGGCGGCTTCATGGCGCTGGGCTACCCCGAGCTCGAACCGGAAGACAGCAAGCTGATGCGCGTGGGCCCTGCCCTGCCCGACAAGGAGGTCTGGATGATGGGCCCCGATGGCCAGCGCCTGCCGCCCGGTCAGCTGGGCGAGATCGTGCTGCGTGGCGGCTTCATGTGGGGCTACTGGGGCAAGCCCGGCAAGACGGAGGAGGTGACGGCCCAGGGCCTGCTGCGCACCGGCGACATCGGCCTGATCGACCACGATCGCCACGTCACCATGCGCGGGCGGCGTTCCGAGCTGCTGCACGTCAACGGCGTGAGCTGGTTCCCGCGCGATGTCGAAGAAGCCCTCTGCCGCCAGCCCGGCGTTCGCCAGGCGGCGCTGATCGGTCTGCCGGCCGAGGGCGGTGATGGCGGCGTGCGGCCACGCGCCTTCATCACCTGCCAGGCCGGCGCCGAACCGGACCTGCAGCGGCTCAAGGCGGCGGTGCAGGCCGAGGTGGCCTACGACCTCGCGCCGATGGAGGTGGTGGGCATCGACGAGCTGCCCATGACGCCCACCGGCAAGATCGCCAAGGGCGACCTGCTCGCGCTGGCGATGGCGACGCACTGAACGCCGGCTCATCCAGGCACCAGAGTGTTGCGTCGCGCTCACGCCGTCGCCATGCGCGTTGGTGCGCGCCTCCCTGCGGAGAAACTGGCTTTTTCAACGAACCAGCTAGTGTTTGCATCGAGTTGCCAATTTGAAGCCATGAGATGCATCTTCAAACAGGGTACCCAGTCGCCGCGGGTGTCAATCCAGTGAAGTCCTGCCTTGGATGAAGCGTTGTGGGTCGCGGACCATGCGACGCGATCCACAACGACAACATCAGGAGGGCCTCATGAAGCAGTTGGCCGACGCAGACCTTCTGGACACCGCGTGTCCCCAAACCGTGTACATCGGGATGGATAGCCGGGTGGCGACGGGCACGCAGCAATGGCTGCTGGAGAAAAGCCTTTCGCACCCGATCACCACGGGCAACACCCTCCAGACCTTCATCGGCGGAGAGGAAGGCTTTGGGCAGATCGCGGCCGACCTCGAAGCGGCGCGCCAGAGCATCGACCTCGTGTGCTGGGGGTTCGACCCTGGCATGGCCCTGGTGCGTGCGCAGTCGCGCCCCATGCACCCCTGGGCGATGGGTGAACCCTACGGCGAACTGTTGCGGCGCAAGGCCGCGCAGGGCGTGCTTGTGCGCCTGCTCGTCTGGTACAGCCCCAGCGGGTCGGCCGTGCAGAACTCGCTGGTCGGCTACGTCAACCCCGACGAACCCCTGTCAGGTGGCGTCATCAACGTCACCTCCGACGAAATGGGGGCCGTGACCAGCGGCATGTCGAGCGGGATCGGGGGCTACGCCCACGCGCCTGCGCCCAAGCCGGCCCCGTCCGTGGCCGAGCAGCGGCAGGACTACTGCACCCGCTGGTGGCGCGAAGCCACCGCAGGGATGATCCCGAACCTCGAAGTGCGTTGCCGCGACGGTGTGGCCGGCAAGGTCAAGGCCAGCGTCGGCAACGAAGCCGACCCGCCCAGCGCGGCCGGTGGGCAGCTCGGTGGCTACTTCGACGAAAAGGAACTGATCGAGAACTGGGCGACGCACCACCAGAAACCCCTCCTGATCGACTACGGCCACGCCGGGAAAGGCGCGGGCCAGGGCCCCGGGCACAAGGCCGTGGGTTTCATCATGGGCCTCAACAGCGTGAGCGACTACTGGGACAGCGCCGAACACCGCTTCGACGACCCCTTGCGCGAAAAAGACCACGAAGGCCGCAGCGACGCCCTGTCCAAGGCGGTGGCCCGAACCCGGCCCATCAGCCGCAAGCCCTTGCGCGACTACGCCTGCCGCATCGAAGGCCCGGCATTGATCGATGTGTACCGCAACTTCAGCCAGGCCTGGAACCGCGCGGCGCTGCTGCCCAAGCTGCGATGCGCCAGCAATGCGGGTCACCAGGCCGTTCGCAGCGCGGACCTGAACCCCGCCCTGGTGCCCGCCGCGCTCGCCAGGACCGATGCCGCCCCGTTGGGCCTGCGCCTGCGCCTGCAGGTGCTGCGCACCCAGCCCGAAGAAGGTGGCCGCGACGTGCAAGGGGCGTGGCCGTTCGACAAGAGCATCAAGCAGGCCTACTTCCAGGCCACCGCCTCGGCCCGCAACTACCTCTACCTGGAGAACCAGTACTTCTTCTACGAAGAGTGGGCGCGCCACCTCAAGGTCAAGCGCCAGGCCTTCATGCAGGGCACGCAGGCGGCCAAGGCCACGAGCCGGCAGGCGCCGCCCCTGCACCTGATGGTGGTGATCCCCACGCCCGAGAACGACGGCATGGTGCCGCGCACCTACGACACGCTCAAGAGCCTGGGGCAGGCCCAATCCATGCCCCACCAGCACCGGCTGGTGCAGGAGCGCAGCGAAGACGGCTGGTTCGACCGCAGCGTGTCCCCCGGCGCCACGGACATCGCACGCAGCGCGTTGCAAGTGCGCCAGCCCACGCTGGACAAGGAGGGCGTGCTGATGCAGGACGGCAAGAGCCTGGGGCTCAAGGTGCTGGTGGCGCGGCTGGTGAGCCAGAACCGGGGTGGCAATGCCCGTCTGGGCCAGTACCGCGACATCTACATCCACAGCAAGCTCATGCTGGCCGACGACTGCTTCATGACGCTGGGCAGCGCCAACCTCAACCAGCGCAGCATGGCCGCGGACAGCGAGATCAATGTCGCCACCGACCACATCCCCCACAACCGCGCGCTGCGCCAGCGGGTCTGGGGGCAGTTGACGGGTGGAAAAAGAGACGCGATCGGGGGACAGGGAAGTCCTGCAGAGATGGCGTTGGCTTTCAAAACGTGGCAACGGCTTGCATCGACCAATGCTGGCAACTTGAGAGATGGAGTCGAGCTTTCGGGTCTGTTGGTTGAGTTCAACGACGACCGTACCGCTACTGAACGTGTCGGTTGAGACCTCTACATGACCGTAGCCCACACCATCCTTCGGACCCTAGCGGTTCAGAGTTGCCTGTTCCTTTTGTTTGCCCTCAGCGGATGCCACCCCATGAAAGCCTACAGCGAGCCCTTCACTGCGTTGTCTGACCTTGCTCTGTTGAGCGAAGAAGGTGTGCTGCCGCGCAACATCAACCTCAAGACCTTTGAGCCGCACCGCGAGGCCTTCGCCTGCGAGCACGCGGCCCGCCGCGCTCCCGTCTGGAGCGCCGAGGCACAAGAGCGGTTCGAAGAGGGCATGAGCTTGACCAGCCCGGCCCTGTGGCCCAACGAACGCAACTGGCCTCGGGCCATGAAGCTGTGGGATGAAGCAGCAAGCCAGGGTCACTGGAAGGCCGCCATCATGTGGATTCAGACCGCGCAGACCGGGCAGGGGGAAGACAGCGAGAAGGGGCGCTTCGCGGTGCCACCGCAGGAGCCCGAAGAAGTGGTGCAGCGGGTGGAGGCTTTGATGCGCCAGAACGTGGCCGAGGGCTTTTACCTGATGGGGGTGTTCCACGACACGGGCTACGGCGTCAAGTCCAGCGTGGACCGGGCCTGGGCGTTCTGGGAACTGGCCGCGGACATGGGCAGCGCCAGGGCGCAGACAAAGATTGGAAAAGCCTTGAACGCAGCCAAAGATGACCCTCGTGGAGCATGGTGGGGAAACAAGCGAGTCGCCCTTCAAATGTTGGAATGTGCGTATGCCCAAGGCGATGGCGTCGGTGCTTTCGAGTTGGGTTCGACGGTGGACCGTGCAGCAGCGAATGGGCGAAACCCCGACCTCACTCCAAGTGAAGAATCCGCAGCTCACTTCCCCCGAGCCCGCCAGATCCTGCACGATGCTGTCAAGTTCGGAAGTGAAGATGCGGCCATCCATTTGACGGTTGCGTTTTCCAGTGGCGAACCGCTGGTCAATCGTTTCATCGACAAAGCCAGGTCCGAGCGGTACAGCGTTCTCGCCGATGAGTTGTGGAACAACCCCGATCTGCGTTTCCCCAACCTCGACAAGGTTCTGCCCCTGCCCCCGGCCGTGTTGCCGCAGTGGGACGGCCATCCCGAGAGCCTGATCGACGCGGCCAAGGGCGTGCGCCTCGCGCCCCAGCCCGTGACCACCTCGGCCCACCGGCTCCCGCCCCAGGACCGCGCCCACCTCCCGCCCGGCCACACCCTGCAGGTACCCGCCCACCTGAGCAGTTTCGCCCGCAGATCCTTGGCCGGCTTCACCACCGCGCTGGAAGACAACACCCGGCCCCCGGGCATGGCCCGCGCGCCGTTGGCCGGCTACTGGCAGCCCCGCGTGCTGCCCGCCCACGCCTACGACGATGCCTACACCACCCATCTGCGCCGCGAGCTGGCCGACCTGCCACCCATGCGCTTTCGCGAGCACGAGCGCCTTCAGATCGCCTTGCGGGGCACCACCCTGGCGTACGAGGACGCGGTGCACCGCCTCGTGCGCTGGAACTTCATGGGCATGGCCGTGCCCCAGGTCCTGCCCAAAGACTGGCTGGCCCAGGCCGGCACCGTGCGCGCCATCGCATCGGCCACGCGCACCACCTGCGCCAGCGGCCAGCCGTGCCCGCACAGCGGCATCTGGCAACCCTATGCACTGGACAAGGCGCAGTCCATGGCCCGCGTGCTGAGCACAGCCACGCTGAACGAGACCTGGAAGCGCCAGGCCTTCGTGCCGCAGGGTGAGCGCATGCCCAGCCTGAGCGCCCAGGGCTTGCCCATGGAAGACGATCAGGTGGGCTGGTGGTTGATGCAGGCTTGCGAAATGGGCTTTGGTACACCCATCACGACCTGAAGAAACTCCTGCCGTCGAACTCCCTTCAGAAAAGACCAAGCCCTCGCACCAAGCGGCTCAGTTCGTGGGCCCGGGTGCGTCGAGCGATCGGAAATCCGGCAGGCCAGCGTCGAGCAGGCGGCCTCGGTGCAGCACGCGGCGCTGCGGCCGGCCGCAGGCTTCGGCGCTGTTGCGGCCCGCCAGCAGCACGAGGTCGGCGGGGGCACCCATGCGCAGCCGGCCATCCCAGGCCAGCCCCATCGCGGCGGCGGGCGTGGTGGTGATACTGTGAATCCAGCTCGCGAGCGGGTCGTCCAGGTGGGCCGCGAGCGAACCCAGTGCCAGCACCTGCAGCAGGTCGAAATCGGCGAAGGGCACGAAGGCGTCCTGCACGTTGTCGGAGGCCAGGCTGACCGCCACGCCCAGGGCCCGCGCCTCCCGCAGCGGCGCGATGCCGCGCAGGCGCGGCGTGCGGCCCTCGCCACCGTCCTGCAGCTGCAGGTTGGCCAGCGGCAGGCCGATCAGTCCGACGCCGGCCTCGGCCAGCGCTCGCAGCACGGCGTGGCCTTCGTCGGCCGGCGCCACCGAAAGGGCGCAGGCATGTCCCACCGTCACCCGCCCCTGCCAGCCATGGCGCGCGGTCAGGCGGGCGATGCCGCGCAGGCCTTCGATGTCGTTCTGCAGGTGTTCGTCCGCGTGGAAGTCCAGGTCCAGGCCGTGCGCCACGGCCAGGTCGAACACGCGTTCGAGCAGGCCGCGCTGGCCCGGCATGGGGTGCACCGAGGCGCCCAGCACGCCGCCTTGTTCGGCCACCACCGCCGCCACGGCGGCGCCCGCGCCGGTGTCGGCGAACAGGGCCAGCGGCGAGAGCGAGGCCAGTTGCAGTTCCATGCGGTCCGACCATGCCCCGCGCAAGGCCTGGCCCACGGCCCAGGCCGGTGGCGTGGCCGCGCTCACCCAGTCGATGTGCGTGCGCATGGCTCGCGTGCCGTGCGCGTGGGCGGTGCGCAAGGAGAATTCCATGCGGCGCCGGATGTCCCCGGCCGTCCAGCGCGCTCGGTCTTCACCGGATGCGGCCACGGCTTCGCGCAGCGTGTGGTGGTGGCCGCCAATGCGGGTCGCGGTGTGGCTCTTGTCCAGGTGGGTGTGCAGGTCCACCCAGCCTGAGTTCACGATGCCGTCGGCGAGGTCCACCACCGGCAGGCCGTCGTCCGCCACGGCCGGCGCCAGCGCATCGATGCGGCCGCCCCGCAGGCGCAGGCAGACCGTGCGCAGGCCCGGTGCGGCCGGCGCGAAGGCCTCGCGCGCCGCGGCGTCGAGCAGCGGCTCGGGCACGCGCGCGCGCGCCAGCCAGCAGTCGCCCGCCGGGAAGGCCGCCGCCCCGGCTACCACGCCGTGGCGCTGTCCAGCGAGGCCAGGGGCACGCGGTGCACGTCTTCGAGCACCTGGGCGAACTGGCCGCCCACGAAGTCCAACGTGGCGCGCCCCTTCTCGGCCGTGGCCAGCATCGCATTGCCGCAGGCGCCCTGCGGGTTCAGGTCCTGCGTCTGCCAGGCCACGCGGGCCTTGCCCTCCACATAGGACAGGTAGCGCGAGCCACCACTGAGGGCGCGGTCGGTGCTGGCGAAGTCCTTGGCCCGGTCCATGCGCACGAACTCGGGGTGGATCTGCAGCAGGATGGAACTCTCCAGTTCACCCGCGTGAATGCCGTGGCGCATCTCGTCGTCGCCGATCAGCCCATCGGGCAGACCCAGCTGGTACCAGTTCACGCACACCACCAGCATGTCGAAGCGCTCGCGCAGGTCGCGGGCCACGATGTCCATGATGGACTCCTGCCCGCCATGGCTGTTGAACAGCACCAGCTTGCGCACGCCGGCAGCGGCCACGCAGGCGCCGATCTCGCTCCACAGGGTGATCAGCGTCTGCGCGGACAGGGTCAGCGTGCCCGGGTAGCGCGAGTGCTCGTTGCTCTTGCCGATGGGCTGCGTGGGCAGGAACAGCACCGGCAGCTCCGCGCCCAGGTGCGGCAGCGTGGCCGCCACCATGGCGTTGACGGTGGCCGTGTCCACCGACATCGGCAGGTGCGGGCCGTGCTGCTCGATCGCGCCCACGGGCAGCACGGCGATCACGCTGGCCCGGTCCAGGCGCGAGAAGGCCTCGCTGGTCAGGTCGGCCCAGAAGCGGGAGGGCACGGTGGCGGCGAAGGTGTCGGCCATGGCAACGCCCTTCACGCCGAGGCGGTTTCGACACGGATGCCGAAACGCGCCAGGTTGCGCGGCGTGCGCACTTCCTTCTCGCCGCGCGCCTCCATCATCTTCAGCAGGCGCCGGCGCATCGCCAGGCCCGGCCGGTCGGTGTACATGTGGGCCTCCTCGGCGTTGGCGGGTGCCAGCGGCACGTCCGGGTCCAGCCCTTCGAGGATCAGGATGTCCTCGTTGGTGATGCGGCGGTCCATCTCGATGCAGTCGGCCGCGCTGACTTCGGCCTCCGTGTCGTTGCGGTAGATCCACTGGCACAACATGGAGCGCTCGTCGTCGATGGGCGTGGCCGAGGTCACCAGCGAATGGATCAGGCCGTTGGGGTAGTTGATCTGCGACTTGCGCATGAAGGGCATGTACCACTTGCTCACCATGTGCCGCACCGACTCCAGCCCGCTGTCGCGCACGACGCGCTGGATGTGTTCGTCGGCGTTGAGCACCGGCACATCGCCACGCAGCACCAGACCGTGCTCGGTTTCCTCGATCTCGGTCTTGCGCGGCTTGGCGTCCACCAGGTTGCCGAAGGTGCCCTTGTGCACGAAGCTCGTGTGCGAGAAGTCGAAGAAGTTTTCCATCAGGCGCAGGCCGGTGGCGCGGCAGGGTTCGTAGAACTCGTGGATCAGGCGGAAGCCCGGCGCGCCGTCTTCTTCCAGCACCGGGATGGTGTTGATCGGATCGGGCTCCAGGCAGACCCACACGTAGCCGTAGCGCACGTCCGTCAGGTGGCTCTTCACCTTGTAGGGGATCTTCTGGGCCTCGGGGCTCTGCGGCATGGACACGCATTGCCCCGTGCAGTCGTAGGCCCAGCCGTGGTAGCCGCAGACGATGCGGTCGTCCTCCAGCCAACCCATCGAGAGCTTGGCGGTGCGGTGGCAGCAGCGGTCTTCCATCGAGGCGTAGCGCCCTTCGCCGACTTTCCAGAGCACGATGTCTTCGCCCAGCAGCCGGAAGGCCTTGGGGTGGCCGGCGTCCAGCAGGTGCGTGGGCATGACGGGGTACCAGAAGTGGCGGAACATGGGTTGTTGGGTGATCAGCATGGGCGTGTCTCTTTCGGTTATTGGGGATACAGCTGCTTGACGAATTGCAGGTCGTAGGCCTTGCGCGGGTCGAGTCCGGGGGGCAGCGCCTTGGCGGCCACCATCTCCTGGTAGAAGGCCGTCCAGCGGGCATCGCTCATGGCGCCGATCCGGCCGCCCGCGGCGTCGCCCGACTCGACCAGGCCGTACTGCTTCATCTGCGCCATGGCGTAGGCGATCTGTTCGTCGGTCATCTGCGGGTTGTTCGCCTTGATCAGGCGAGAGGCCGGCGCGGGGTCCTTGAAAAAGGCGCGCCATCCTTCCACCGTGGCTTTGACGAAGTCGCCCACGAGCTTGGGGTTTTCCTTGATGAGCCGTTGGGTGGTGTCGATGGTGTACATGTAGGTGGACCATCCGTAGTCCGCCAGCAGCATGCAGTCCATGGCGAGGTTCTGGCGCTTGAACTGGAAGCCGTCGTTGGTGATGTACCCCTGCTGCACCATCTTGGGGTCCTGCAGCAAGGCGGCGTAGCTCATGTCGAAGGGGCGCAGCTGGCTGTCGTCGAAACCGTAGCGGGCCTTCAGCCAGGGCCAGAAGCTGCCGCGCGCGAGCTGGGCTACGCGGATCGGCGCGCCCTTCATGTTCTCCAGCTTGGCGTACGCCCCCTGGTGATGCACCAGGCACTGCGGGTCGCGCTGGAACACGGCGGCCACCGACACCAGGGGAATGTCCTCGCGCACCGCGTTGAGGGCGCGCATGCTCCAGCCGTTGACGAAGTCCATGCGGCCCGAGACCATCAGCTGCATGTTGTTGCCCTGCGGGCCGACCTGCGTGACCTTGACGTTCAGGCCGTGTTTTTCGTAGATGCCTTCGGCCAGCGCCGCGTAGTAGCCGCCGTGTTCGGCGGAGGCGTAGAAACTCAGCGCCACGTTGACCTCGCGCGGGGCCTGCGCCTGGGCGGGGAGCGCCACGGCGGTCAGCGACACGAGACAGGCGGCCAGGGCGCCGCGCGCCGAACCAAGAACCGATCGGACATTCATGGGGAGAACTCCTTGTGGGGGGTGGGGCGAAAACGGAACGGGTGAAACTCAGTGCTCGGTCTTGACGGTGCTCTCGTGCCACGCGCCGAGCACGCGGTTCGAGATAAAAACCATCAGCGCGAACAGCACGATGCCGGTGAGCGAGATCAGGAACAGCGAGGCGAACATGCGCGGCACCTTCAACTGCACGCCCGATTCGAGAATGATGTAGGCCAGCCCCGACTGCGTGCCGCCGGTGCCGGCCACGAACTCGGCCACCACGGCACCGATCAGCGCCAGGCCGCTGCTGATGCGCGCGCCGGCAAAGAAGTACGGCAGCGCGGCCTTGAGCTTGAGCCGGGTCAGGGTCTGCCAGTTCGAGGCGCGGTAGATCCGGAACAGGCTCTGCAGGTTGGGCGCCACCGAGCGCAGGCCCAGCGTCATGTTGGACACGATGGGAAACAGCGCCGTGATGCTGGCGATCGTCACCAGGGCCACGAAGGTGTTGCTGACCCAGATGATGATCAGCGGGGCGATCGCCACGATGGGCGTCACCTGCAGGATCACCATGTAGGGCATGACGCTCTGTTCCAGCAGGCGGCTCTGCGACAGCAGGAACGAGATCGCCACGCCCAGCAGCACCGCCACCGCGAAGGCCAGCACCGTGACCTTGAGCGTGAACAGCAGGCCGGTGAAGAGCAGGTCCGAATCCGCGTACAGGGCCTTGAGCACGTCGAGCGGCCCCGGCAGCACGTACACCGGCAGCGACAGGGCCACCACCACCAGCTGCCACACGGCCAGCAGGCCCACGCCGATCGCCAGCACCGGCAGCTTGCTCGAGCCCCAATTCACCTGGCGCGCGGCGTTGCGGGAAATGTCCGGGCTCTTCATGGTGCGATCTCCTCGCCCCGGCTGGCCGCGTCCAGCGCGGCGCTCAGGCGGGTCATGTACTGCAGGTACTCCGCCGACAGGCGGAAGGCCGTGCCCCGGGGGAAGGGCGCGTCGATGCCCACCTCGGCGATCACGCGCCCGGGCCGGGCCGCCATCACCACCACGCGCGACGACAGGTAAACCGCCTCGTGCAGGCTGTGCGTGACGAACACCACCGTGAGCTTGCGCTCGTGCTGGATGCGCATCAGGTCGTCGTTGAGCTTGTTGCGCGTCATCTCGTCCAGCGCGCCGAAGGGTTCGTCCATCAGCATCAGGTTGGGCTCGGTGACCAGGGCGCGCGCGATCGACACGCGCATCTGCATGCCGCCTGAGAGCTCCCTCGGGTAGGCCTGCTGGAAGGCGCCCAGGCCCACCAAGTTCAGCACCTCTTCCACCTTGCGCTGGATCGTGGCGCGGTCCAGCGTGCCCTTGAGTTCCAGCGGCAGGGCCACGTTCTCGAACACGCGGGCCCAGGGCATCAGCGTGGGGTCCTGGAAGACGAAGGCCAGCTTCTGGTCGGGCCGCTCCAGCACCGGGGTGGTCTCGCCCCACCACTGGATCGAGCCCTCGGTGACCGCGCCCAGGCCCGAGAGGATGCGCAGCAGCGTGCTCTTGCCGCATCCCGAGGGACCGATCAGGGTGACGAAGTCGCCGCTCCAGATCTCCAGCCGGGCCCGTTCCAGGGCCACCGTGCCATTGGCATAGCGCTTGCTGACGTTGTCGACCTGGATGATCGGCGCGCCCCGGTGGTAGAGGCCCTTGCCATCGCACCGGGGCAGCTCGGCCCTCGCGGTGTTCAAGGCGTTCAAAACTGCGGTGTCCAAACCTGTTGCTCCTCGTGGGTGACCGGCCTCTTCGAACCGGTGTTGCCTGGAATGTCCCTGGACTCTCGTGCCTTGCGCCACCGCGCCAAGGTTGAACTAGTATCCCGATGTGCCAACCCCCAGTCCATGCGGACTGTGTATGAAAACCATGCGCCAAAAAGATGATCTGTCGCTGAACTTCTACCTGCTTCGGTGCCTGGTCGCGCTGGTCGATCACTCGCAGGTGACGCGCGCCGCCGATGCGCTGGACATCAGCCAGCCGGCCATGAGCCGGGCCATGAGCCAGTTGCGGCAACTGACCTCGGACCCGATCCTGGTGAAAGCCCAGGTCGGGCTTGTGCCGACCGCCAAGGCCATGCAGCTGCGCGAGTTCGCGCTGCGCATCCTCCACGAGATGGACCAGCTGCTCGGGCAGGCCATCGCGTTCGACCCCGAGACGGCGCGCCGCAACTTCCGGGTGGTCGCCACGGACTACCTGGAATGCGTGTTCATGGACCCCCTGGTCACGCGCCTGGCGCAGAACTACCCCGGCATCTCGGTCTCGGTCTGCCACCCGGTGCATCCGCGCAACCTCAACCAGGTGCTGGAGAGCGGCGAAGCCGACTTCTGCGTGGGCATGCTGCCGCCCGCGGTGGAGGACCTGCGCCACCGCGTGATCTTCCGCGACCGCGTGGCCTGCATCGCGGCCAATGGGCATGCCGCCGTCGGGCAGACGCTCAGCCCCGAGGCCTTCGCCGCGCTCGACCACGTCGTGATCAAACCCACGGTGCACGCGTTTGGCGATGCGGTCGACAAGGCCCTGTCCCAACTCGGGCTGGCGCGCCACATCCGGCTCACGACACCGAGTTACCTCTCCGTGCCGTACCTGATCGAAAAGACCGGCATGGTGGCCCTGATGCCCGAGTCACTGGCCCAGCGCTTCTGCGAGCGCTTCGCGCTCGCCACCGTGGAGGTGCCGATCGAGCTGCCGCCCTACGACGTCTACCTCTACTGGCACGAGCGCACGCACCACCACCGGGACCACATCTGGTTCAAGGAACAGGTGATGCTCGACCTCAAGGGCGCGGGTTAGAGGTCGAGCACGAGGCGCTCGCCGAGCGAACCGGCGCAGCAGAGCGCCAGCTGGTGCTGCCGCTCGTGCGCGCTGAGGAAGGCGTCGCCATGCACGGGCTGGCCTTCGAGGTAGGGCGTCACGCAGCTGCCGCACACCCCGGCCTCGCAGGAGGTGAGCGGGTTCAGCCCCGCGCCCCGCAGCGCCTGCAGCAGGGTCTGCCCCGCCTCCACCCGCACGCTGCGGCCGCTGCGCGCCAGCGCCACGGTGTAGCGGTCGAGCCCCGTCGGGTTCGCCGCCGGTTCGGCCGCGAAGCGCTCTTCGTGCAGCTGCGCGCCGGGGCATTGGCTGGTGGCCTGCCGGGTCGCGGCCATGAAGCCCGCCGGGCCGCACACGTAGAAGTGCGTGCCCTCCGGTTGGTGCGCGCAGAAGGCCGACAGATCCACCCGATGCGAAGGCGTGTCATCGAAGTGGAAGCGCACCTGGGCGGCCCAGGGCGCCGCCTGCAGTCGGCCCCGAAAGGCCGCGTGGGCACGGCTGCGCGCGAAACAGACCAGGTTGAAAGAGTGGCCCCGGCGGCCGAGTTCGTGCGCCATCGCCACCAGGGGCGTGATGCCGATGCCCCCCGCCAGCAGGCAATGGTGGACCGCCTCGGGCACCAGCCGGAAGTTGTTGCGGGGTGCGCCGATCACCAGGCGGGTGCCCACCTTGAGCGTGTCGTGCATCCAGCGCGAGCCGCCCCGGCCACCCGCCTCGCGCTTCACGCCCACCACATAGGGACCGTTCGCCTCATGCAGGTTGCACAGCGAGTACTGTCGCGGGCCCACGGCGGTGTGCACGTCGATGTGCGCGCCGGCCTCGAACGGGGGCAAAGGCCCGTCCGTCCGGCTCAGTTCAAAACAGGAGACCTCGTCGGTCTCCCGCGACACGGCGCTGACCACCACATCCAGCAACAGGTTCTGATTCATGCGCCGAGTATCGGAACCGGGCCGCGTGCCCGACAAGCGCGCGCGGCGCATGGGCCGCATCCACCCAGCGCATGCCGGGTGCGCCGCTCAGTCCGTGCCGGCGCTCAGCCCGAGCAGGAAGACCGCGTGCGGCCGCCCGGCGCGAGCGGCCTGCTCCAGCCAGGCCGTGGCGCGCGCCACGTCGCGCGGCACGCGCGGGCCGTAGGCCGCCGGTCCCTGCATCAGCATGAAGCCCGCGCGCTCGGCGGCTTCGGCATCGCCCAGCGCGGCCAGTTGCTCGTAGAGCGCGAGCGAGCGCTCGTACTCGGCGATGTAGTGGGCGTGGTGGGCCCGCTCGATACCCATGGGTTGCGCAACGGCCGGACCAGCCGCCGCCAGCAGGAGGGCGGCGTGGAGAAGAAATCTGCGTGACATCAATGACTCCTTGTGAACGGTTCAGGACAACAGCGGCGCCAGCGCCGCCTGGATGCGCTGCTGCTGGGGCGTCGTGGTCATGGCCACCAGCAGTTGCCGAAAGCGCGGCGACTGCAGGCCCGAGCCGATGTACTGCCAGCGGTAGGCGCCCAGCAGGCCGGCGGCGAGGCGGGCGTCTTGTCCCGGCGCGAAGCGGCGCGGGTTGGTGTCGGTGAAATAACGCGCGTCGGCGGTGGCCTGTTGCCGCAGGATGCCGTCGATCGCGCCCAGCAGGCCGATCAGGTCGTCCACCGCCACGTCGCGCTCGCGCGGCGTGAGGCGCCCATGTTCGCGCTCCCACTCCAGCTCGTCGAGGATGGCGTGCTGCGACTCCTCCTTCCAGTGGAAGAGGAACACGTCCTTGTAGAGCCCGGCGATGTCTTCCATGGGCTGGATGCTCTGGCGGTAGTGCACCTGGGTGAACAGTTCGATGTGGCAGGTGAGCGCGAGCACCGCCCAGGTGGACGCCTCCAGCACCTGCGAGGCCACGGCGTTCGCGGTGGGCAGGAACTCGTAGCCTTCGGCCATGCCCGCCGCGGCCAGGCGCTCGACGCGGCGGAACAGCTCCTGGTGCTTGAGTTCCTCGTCGGTGAAGCGCACCAGCGCCTCCAGCGCGACCTGGTCGCCGAACCAGTGGTGGCGGCTGCACGAGAGCATCTGGATGCCGATGAAGCGCTCGACCAGGCCGAACATGTTGGCGTAGGTGCGGCCCTGCACCTGGCTCAGCCGCAGCTGCTCGGCGGGTTTCAGGAAATCGAGCCGGCTGATGCGCGAGAGCCCGTCGGGCAGGAAGGGTTTGCCGAAGTCGAGCCGGCGGGCGCGGATCACGTCGTGCTCGATGTCCCAGCGCACGCGGCGCGAGGCGGCGATGCAGTGGGCGTAGCGCTCGGTGTGGACGGTGGTGTGGGTCATGCGTCTGAGTTCCATGGGGAGGGGTTCATTCAATGAAGGTCAGCTCGCGCTCGGGTGCCTGCGCGGCCTCCAGCGCGGCCACGATGTCGAGCAGCCGCGCCTCGGCCGCGCGCCAGCCGGCCTCGAACAGGGCCGGCATGGCGGCGGTCTCCCACAGGCTGACCGGGCGCTCCAGGTCCAGCTCCAGGCCGATCAGCTTCTGCCCCCGGGCCTGCGCGGCCTCGGTGCGCGCCTGCATCAGGTTGTTGATGAGCGTGGTGCTGGTCTGCGCCACCAGGCGCGAGACGCGGTCCACCCGGCGCGGCAGGCCGCCGAAGAAACCGAGCGAGAGCACGACGCGCGCATCGGCCGCCGCCGCCAGGGGCAGCGGGTCGGAGAGCACGCCATCGACCAGGCGCCGCCCGCCGATGCGCACACTGGGGAACAGGATGGGCACCGCCATGCTGGCGCGCAGCGCGTCCACCAGGCGGCCTTGCGTGAGCACCACGGCCTGGCCGGTGGCGGCGTCGGTGGCGGCCACGCGCAGCGGCGTGGGCAGGTGCTCCAGGCGCGTGTCGCCGAAGGCGTTGCCGATGCGCTCGGCGATGAGGCGGTCGTCGCGCAGCGCGAAGCCCTCGCCAAAGCCCGCGAGCCTGGGCGCGATGAGCTGCAGGTAGGCGCGCCAGCGGCGCTGCTGCGTGAGCTCGGCCGACCACAGCGTGGTGGCCAGGCGCACGGCCTCTTCGCCGTGCATACCCTGTGCCACCTGCGCGCCGAACAGCGCGCCCGAGCTGCAGCCCACCACCAGATCGGGCCGGATGCCCTCGCGCGCCAGGCGCTCGGCGATGCCCAGCGCCGCGATGCTGCGCACACCGCCGCTGCCCAGCACCAGGGCCAGCCGATGGGGGAACGAGGAGAAAGACGGGTTCTGCATGCGCACCTCCTCAGTGCGCGAGGAAATCCACCACGCGGCGGATCACCTCGGGGTTGCGCGCCACGCGGTGGTGCCCCAGGCCGTGCGTGGCCTTGAACTGCGTGCAGGGCATCGCGGCAGCGAGCGAGAGCCCGTGCTCGAACGGAATCTCTTCGTCGGTCTCGTCGTGCACCAGCAGCGCGGGCAGGCCGGCCTGGCGCGCCATCTCCAGCACCGACATGCGGCCCCAGTCGAGCCGGCCGCCGTAGCGCTGCACGAAGAGCTCGCGCACGCGCCCCAGCACCTCGGGCGTGAGGCCGATGTGCCGCGCGAACATCTCGACGAACCAGTTGCAGTGGTTGAAGGAGCTGATGAGCACCAGCCGCGAGGTGCGCAGCGCCCCAGTCGCGCGCGGCGAACATCGCCATCGCGGCGCCGAAGGAATGGCCGATGACGGCGTGCAGCGGACCGGCGTGGCGCGCCACGGCCGCCACGGCGTTGGCGAACTCCACCATGTCGGTGCGGTGGCCCGACGAGCGCCCATGCGCCGGCGCATCGAAGGCCACCACGCGAAAGCCCGCGTTCAACAGCGGGCCCACCATGCGACCCAGGTGCATGGCGTTCGAGCCCCAGCCATGCACCAGCAGCACCGCCGGCCCCTGCCCCCACTCGTACACCGCGAGCTCACCCGCGCCGCACGGCAGGCGGCGCGGGCGCGTCTGCTCGCGCACCGCCAGCGGCCACTTGCCGAGCGCCGCGCGCGGCGGCGTGGCGAGCTGGCGGTAGGCCAGGCGCGCGGCCACGGCGGGCGCGCAGCGGCACAGCCAGCCGTAGGCGCGGCGCAGCGAGGGCGTGCCGCGCGTTTCGGCAAAACGGCCCAGACGCGGCGGGCGTGGGCTCGGCACCACGGCGGGGGCCGCGTGGGGCGATTCGAGATCGGGCGAGAACTGGTGTCTCATGGGGGTTCCTTCGGTCGGGCCCGCCACACGGGCGGCGTGGCAGGGTTTTGAATCTACCGACGCACCCCGTTCGCAACCACGTGAAATTGGTCATGCCCCGAAGGACATGGGCACGCGCCTACAGCCCTTGCAAGGCCGCGAGCAGCTGCGCGCTCGACACCGGTTTGATCAGCAGCGGCAGGCGGTGCCGCGCGGCCGATTCGCGCAAGGCCGCGTGCGTCTCGCCGCTGATGAGCAGCACGCGCTGGCCCCGCTCGCGCAGAGTCAGCGCGAGGTCCAGGCCCGAGGCCGCGTGCGGCAGCCGCACGTCGCAGATGCGCGCGTCGCCATACGCCGCCTGCGCCAGCGCCTCGGCCGCCGTCTCCACGTGCAGCACCTGCAGGCCCCAGCCCACGAGCTGGTCGCGCGTGGCGCCGGCCACCAGCGAGTCGTCTTCCACCAGCAGCACGCGCTCCACCGCGAACGCGGGCGAGGGCACGGCGTGCTCGGGCAGGGGCAGCAGCGCGCCCGGCATCGAATGCGCTTCGTGCGCCGGCGCCGGCGCGGCCTCGGGTGGTGGTTCGGCGCGCGGCAGGCTCACCGTCATGCAGCTGCCTTGCCCCAGCGCCGAGCGCACCGCGATGTCGCCGTTCATCAGCAGCGCGAGCCGCCGCGCGATCGCCAGCCCCAGGCCCAGGCCCTGGCGGCGGTCGCGCGCCTCGTTGTGCATCTGCACGAACTCTTCGAAGATGCGCGCCTGCGCCTCGGGCGCGATGCCCAGGCCCGCGTCGCGCACCTGCAGCCGCCAACACCCACCGTCACCCCGGCGCAGCGCCACCAGCACGGTGGCGCCGGCGGGCGAGAACTTGATGGCGTTGTCCATCAGGTTGGAGAGCACGCGCACCAGCATCAGCCCATCGGCCAGTGCGAAGGCCTCGGGGCGCACCAGCGCGACGAGGCGCACGCCCGCCGCCTCGGCCACGGCGCTGTGCTGGCGCACCAGGCTCGCCACCAGCGGCGCGAGTTCGGTGGGCCGCAGCTCGGCCTGCACCACGCCCGAGTCCATGCGCGTGAGGTCCAGCACCTGCGACAGCAGGTCGTCCAGCGCGCGCCACGACTGGCCGATGCCGTCGATGGCGCGCAGGGCCGCGCGGTCCTGCGCGCGCTCGGCCAGGCTCACCAGCGGCGCGAGGTACAGGCCGATGGCGTGCACCGGCTGGCGCAGGTCGTGGCTCACCGCCGCGAAGAAGCGCGACTTCGCCAGCCCCAGCGCCGCGATCGTGTCGGCCGCCGCCTCGGCGCGGCGCCGCTGCTCCACCTGGCGCATCACGCCGATCTCCTGCGCGCGCGAGAGGAACACCATGGTGATGGTCATGAGGATGCCGCCGATGCCCATCAGAACCAGCAGCGTGTGGCCGCCCAGGCCGTCGACGATCAGGCGCACCGAGGTCGGCAGCACCGCCAGGCACAGCGCGATGGTGGTGCGCACGACATCGCCGGTGAGGCGCACCGCGATCAGCGTGGCATTGCCCAGCAGGTAGCTCATGAGCACCGCGAGCATGGGCACGTTGTCGGGCACGTAGAGGAACCAGCAGGCGCTGCCCACGAAGGCCATCAGCACCCACATGTAGAGGCGGTACGCGCGCTGGCGGCGCGCCTTGGGCAGGGCGCGGAACGCCGGGCGGTTGACGTGCCACCAGCGCAGCAGGCCCATGCCCGCGATGACGGAGAACCACGCGGCCGGCTGCTGCCAGGGCAGGGCGGTGGCGAACATGAGCGCGCACAGCAGCTCGCAGGCGCGCAAGGCCCAGAGCGAGGCCACCGTGTGGGCGCTGTCCTCGGGGTCGGGCTGATCGTCCCGGCGCGCGCGGGGGGAAAGGGCGTCCCGGTGCATGCCGGCATCTTGCGCACCGGCGGGCCGCCTGTCTTCGCAATGCGCGCGCCAACGCCTGGCATGGCGTGCGAGGCCGTCAACGCCCCGTCATCAAAAGGTCGCACCGCTGTCATGGCAGGGCGGCAAGCTCGGCCCCGATCCGCGTCCATTGACCCCAACGAAGGCACCCTCTCATGAAGCTGCACCCCCCTGCCCTGCTCGCCCTGGCCGTCGCCAGCCTGAGCCTGTCCGCCCAGGCCCAGACCGCTTACCCGGCCACCCTCGCGGGCACGCCTTGCTGCCAGCGCAGACCCTGATCGCCGCGCCCAAGGACGCGCCGGCCGACCTGCGCGTCAGCGGCAAGTTCACCACCGACCGCCGCGTCGAGGCCATCGGCAGCGTGGAAGGCCTGTCCGCCGGCCGGCCCACGGGGGTGTCGCTGCCCTTCAAGGGCCAGCCTGTTCAGGGCCACTCAGGCATCAAGCGCATGGCCGACGGCAGCTACTGGCTGCTGACGGACAACGGCGCCGGCGCCAAGGCCAACTCGCCCGACTTCATGCTGTTCCTCAACCACTACCGGGTGGACTTCAAGAGCGGGCAGTTCAAGCGCCTGGGCACCGTGTTCCTGCACGACCCCGACAAGAAGGTGCCGTTCCGCATCGTGCACGAGGGCACGGCACAACGTTACCTGACGGGCTCGGACCTCGACACCGAGAGCTTCCAGATCGCGGACGGCCACTTCTGGATCGGCGACGAATTCGGCCCCTACCTGATCAAGGCCGACATGAAGGGCCGCGTGAAGGCGGTGTACGAAACCCAGGTGGATGGCAAGACCGTGGTTTCGCCCGACCACCCGGCGGTGAAGACGCCCGGTGCGCAGGGCGGCGAGGTCAAGTTCCAGGTGCGCCGTTCCAAGGGCTTCGAGGGCATGGCCTCATCGCCCGACGGCAGCAAGCTCTACCCCCTGCTGGAGGGTGCCGTGTGGGACGAGGCCACCAAGGCGCCGGAAGCCATCGACGGCAGGCAGTACCTGCGCGTGCTGGAGTTCGACGTGAAGACGGAGAAGTGGACCGGTCGCCACTGGAAGTACGTGCTGGAGGCCAACCACCACGCCATCGGCGACTTCAACATGATCAGCCCCACCGAAGGCCTGATCATCGAGCGCGACAACGGCGAAGGCACGGCCGACAAGGCCTGCCCGGAAGCCACGAAGCGCGCCGATTGTTTCCACGACCTGGCCAAGTTCAAGCGGGTCTACAAGGTGGAGCTGAACGAAGCCCACGTGGGCGGCCCCCTGCGCAAGATCGGCTACATCGACCTGATGAACATCGCCGACCCGAACCAGCTGGCCCGCAAGCCGCTGAACAACGGCGTGCTCACCTTCCCGTTCTTCACCATCGAGAACGTGGACATCGTCGATGCGCGGCACATCGTGGTGGGCAACGACAACAACCTGCCGTTCTCCAGCAGCCGCGACCCCAACAAGGCAGACGACAACGAGCTGGTGCTGCTCGAAGCGGGCGACTTCCTGTCGGCGCGCTGAGCCCGGCCCGAGCGGGCTTCACAGGCGGTCGGCGTCGAGCTGCGCCGCCTGCGTGCGGTTGGACACCTGCAGCGCCTTGAAGATCTCGCTCATGTGGTTCTTCACCGTGCCCTCGCTGATGCCCAGCGTGCGCGCAATGAGTTTGTTGCTCATGCCCTGGCGCAGCAGCTGGCGCACCTCTTCCATGCGCGGCGTGAGCACCACCTCGGGCCGCCGCGCTTCGGGGGCGCGGTGCGCGAAAGGCAGCTTTCGGCCCTGCAGCGCCGCGCCGATCGCGGCCATGATCTGCGCCGAGGGCGCGCTCTTGGGCACGAAGGCGTGAACGCTGGGAATCTCCAGCGTGCGCCGCACCACGTCGGGCGACGTGAGCGCCGAGATCACCACCAGCGGCAGGCCCGGGTGGCGGTGCGCGAGTTCGGCCAGGCGAAAACCGCGCTCCATGCCGGGCATGTTCAGGTCCACCAGGGCCAGCCCGGCCGCCGGGTGCGCCTGGGCCGCGCGCATCAGCGCGTCGCCATCGCCCACCTCCAGGCAGACCACCTCGCCGAGCAGGCCGGCCACGAGGCCGCGCATGCCGTCGCGCACCAGCGCGTGGTCGTCGGCGATCAGGACCGTGGTGGGTGGCGGGGTGTCGCAGCAGCGCGAAGGGGAGGAAGCGTCAAGGCACACACCGCCATCTTGCGCAGACTCAGGCCAGCTGTCTTCGCAAACCGCGCGCCAAGGCTTGGCAATGCGCGCGCGAAAAGCTCATTCAGGCCGTGCTCATGTGTTCAACGGCGTCGATGCCGGCCAATCCAGGGCCTGATCCGGTCGGTCCACCAGGAGCTGGCACAGCACGCGGGCCAGGGGTTTCTCCGAGGCGGTCTTGGGAATGGCATCCAAGGGCAGGACCTGCTGCAGGACCACGGGCCGGGTCAAGGCGGCGTGGAGCGCCGCGACAGCGGGTTCCCGCTGGACAGGCGCTCCCGGCTTGAAGACGACCGCCGCCACCACATCCGATTCGCCGGGAACGCGGGACGCGGCAGGCACACCGAACACGAAGACGTCGTCCACCAGCGCGGTTTCGGCCAGCGCCTTTTCAATGGCCGCGGCGTCGATGAAGTCGCCATTGCGGCGGATGCCGTGACCCAGGCGAAAGTCGAAGAACAGCCAGCCCTGCGCATCGGCGTGCACCACGTCGCCCGTCCACAGCCAGCCACCGCGGCACTTGGCTTCGGACGCGTCGGGGTCGTCCACATAGGACACCTGGAAAGGCGTGCCGTCCGAGGAGCGGATCAGCAGTTGGCCCCGCTCGCCGGGTGCCACGTCCTGCCCCGCGCCGTCCACGATGCGCGTGCTCAGTGAAGGTGGCGGCTGGCCGATGCTGCCGATGGGCCCGACCCCGGCGGGCTTCATCGTCAGGCCGCCCTCGGCGGTGCCGTAGAACTCCAGCAGGCTCACGCCGAAGCGGTGTTCGAAGTCGTTCCAGATGGCCGCCGGCATGCCGGCGGACACCACCAGGCGCACCTGGTGGTCGCGATCGGCCGGCGTCGCGGGGTCGCAGTAGATGGCGGTGGTCATGCCACCGAGCAAGGTCAGGCTGGTGCAGCGGTGTTCACGCACCGTGCGCCACATCCGGCGCTTGCTGAACCGCCGCGAGAAGACCACGGGCAGCCCGCGGACCAGGGCCGCGCCCAGGGTCACCAGCTGAGCGTTGGCGTGGGTCAGCGAGAGTCCGGAGTACAGCCTGTCGCCCGGGCCGTACCCGAAGGCCGTGGCGGCCATGCGGGCCGTGTCGGTGAACTTGCGGTGGCTGTACACGATGCCCTTGGGGTTCCCGGTGGTGCCCGAGGTGAAGAGGATCTGCATGTCCTCGTCGGCGGGGCGCCGAAGGGCGGCAAGCGCGGGCGACGCGGTGGCGGCGGGCAGGCTGTCGTAAGGCACCACGCCCGCGACCAGGGGCACGCCGGGGTGGCCGAGCACCGCCATCAAACGCAGGTCGGGGCAGGCGCCACGCACCGCCAGCGCTCCCTGCAGCGCTTCGGGCTCCGCGATCAGCAGCGAACAGCGCGTCTTGGTCAGCATGTAGGCCAGCCGCTCGGGGGGCGTGCGAGGGTCCATGGGCACCAGCGTGAGCCCGGTGAGGCCGCTGGCGACCAGCATCTCCACGAATTCCGGGTGGTTGGCGATGAGAAGGGCCACCCGTTCACCGGGGCGAAAACCTTGCTGGCTCAGGCCGGTGGCAAGGCGTGTGGCGGCCCGCCACAGCTGCGCATAGGTTCGGCGCTGGGTGCCTTCCTCCTCCTTCGCCGCGGCGTGGTCGACGAAGGTCAGGGCCAGATCGTCGCCGCGCTCGCGCGCCAAGGCTTCCACCAGATCGGCGATCGTGTGCGGGGTCGCGGGTGCCATGCTCAATCCGCCTTGATGCCTTTTTCCCGGATCAGCTTGCCCCACTGCGCGGATTCCTGGACGGTCAACTGGTCGAGCTCGCCGGGCATCGAGCCCTGGGGATCGATGCCCATGTCACCGAGCCGCTTGCGCAGTTCGGGTTCCTGCAGCGTGGCCTGGATGGCGCGGGACATCTGGTCCACCGCATTCGCCGGTGTGCCCGCGGGGGCCCAGACGGCGTTCCAGCCGGTGAGCTCAAAACCGGGCACCGTCTCCTTCAGGGTGGGAACTTCCGGCAGCGCGCTCATGCGGGTGCCCGTGGTGACCGCCAGGGCCTTCACCTTGCCACTGCGCACCAGCGGAACGGCCGAGGACTGCGTTTCGATCTTGACGTGGATCTGGTTGGCCATGAGGTCGGTGTTGGCCGCCGCGCTGGTGCGGTAGGGCACGTGCAGCAGATCGATGTCGGCGCGCTGCTTGAGCAGCTCCATGCCCAGGTGGGGCGCGCTGCCATTGCCGAAGGACGCATAGACCAGGGCGCCGGGATGGGCCCGCGCATGTTTGATCATGCCCGCCACGTCATCGAAAGGCACCGACGGGCTGGCGAGCAGCACATAGCCCCCCTTGGAGATCAGGCTCACCGGCGCGATGCCGCGCACCGGGTCGTAGGGGAGCTTGGCGTAGATGTGCGGATTCATGGTCATCAGCTGGTTGAATCCGAACAGAAAGGTGTAGCCGTCCGGTGGCGCGTTCAGGGCCTTGTCGGCCCCCAGGATGCCGGAGGCGCCCGGGGTCGGTTCGACCACGATGGGTTGGCCCAGGCGCCGTGCCAGCCGATCGCCGATCAGGCGCGCCATGACGTCCGGGCCGCTGCCCGGGCTGGCGGGCACCACCAGCCGGATGGGTTTGCTGGGCCAGGGGGTTTGTGCCCACAGGGGCGATGCCACCGCGAGGCTGGCCAGGCACGCCAGCGCGTGGCGGCGGGGGATGGGGGTTCGTTTCATGTCAGGGCTCCTTGGGGTGTTCAAGCTCGTCTCTGGCGGCCGGCGCCAAGGAGGGTGACGCAAGCGACGGCCTCCTCGTTCTCGATGAATCCGCCACCGTTCTCCGCGAGGGCCACGCGCGCACCCGCGACCTGTCGCGGGCCCGCCTGCCCGCGCAGCTGCTGCGTCAGCTCGGCGATCTGCATCAGACCGGTGGCGCCGATCGGATGGCCCTTGGATTCGAGTCCACCCGAGACATTGATGGGCAGCGATCCGCCGAGCGCCGTCGCGCCGGATTCGGCAAACACGCCCCCTTCGCCGCGGGCACAGAAACCCAGCGCCTCGGTCTGGAGGATTTCGCCGAACGCGGTGGCATCGTGGACCTCGGCCACGTCCACGTCCTCGGGCCCGATGCCCGCGCCTTCGTAGGCGGCCAGGGCGGCCCGGCGCGTGATGGCGAGGTCCACGTCGTCGTCGTGGCGGGGAAGACCGCTCACCAGTTGGCAAGCCAGCACATCGACGGGTGCCACGCCGGACAGGCGCCGCAGTCCCGCCGCGTTGCAGACGAGCACGGCCGCGGCCCCGTCCCCGATCGGCGCGCACATCGGCAGCGTCAGGGGGTCGGCGATGGCACGGGCGGCCAGCACCTCGTCGATGGACCACGCATCGCGGTATTGCGCGAGCGGGTTGTGCACCGAGTGCGCGTGGTTCTTGGCCGCCACGGCCGCCAGCTGGCGTTGCGTCAGGCCGTGGCGCTGCATGTGGTTCACGGCCAGCGCCGCGTAGATGTCCATGAAGACACTTCGCTGCGGCGAAGAAGCCGCCGGGTCGGCCGGCGCGCCGGCCGCGCCTTTCAGGCGCTCCAGGTAGGCCAGCAGCTCGCCCTGGCGGGTCACATCGAAGCCGCCGCCGAAGATCTCGAAGGACTTGGACTTGTTCGCGTCGTACAGCTTCTCGGCCCCCACCGCGAGCGCCATGTCGGCGCTGCCGCTGCACACGCTCTGGCACGCCAGCCAGAAGGCCGTCGAGGCGCTGGCACAGGCGTTCTCGACGTTGACGATGGGCACCCCGGCGATGCCGAGTTCGCGCAGCACGACCTGGCCGGCCACCATGTGCTGGCCTTGCAGGTAGGAGGCCGCCACGTTGGAAAAGTACGCCATCTGCACCTGCGCCCCGGTGGCCCCGGCATCCGCCAGCGCCGCGCGCACCGCCGTGGCGGTGAGCTGGTGCAGCGTGGCATCGGCGAACTTGCCGGTCGGTGTCATGCCGACGCCCACGATGTAGACGGCAGAGTTCATGCTCCGCCTTTCAGGGCAGCGCCGGACGCGACGATGGTGTTCTCCAGAATGCCGATGTGCTCGGCCTCCAGCTCGATGCGGTCCCCGGGCTGCAGCAGCCGGCCGGTCTCCACGCCACAACCCCGCGCGAAGGTGCCCGAGGCGAACACCTCCCCGGCGTGCAAGGTGCAGGACCGGCTGGCGTAGGCGATCAGGTCCTCGAAGCCGATTTCCATGCTGGCCGTGCTGTCCACGGTCTGCGTCTCCCCGTTGAGCCGCGAGGTCACGCGCAGCTGGTACAGGTCGGGCAGCTCGTCCAGCGTGACGATGCAAGGGCCCAGCGCGTAGGCGCCATCGAAGTCCTTGCTCTTGCCCGCGGGCTGGCCTTCGGCCGCCTGCACGTCGCGGGCCGTGAAGTCGTTGAACAGGGTCACGCCCAGGATGAAATCGCGCGCCCGGTGCTGGGGAATGTCCCTGCCCGTGCGCCCCAGAACGATGGCGAGTTCCAGCTCGTAGTCGAGTTTCTGCGCGAAGGCGGGCCATTCGATGGCCTGGCCGGGCCCGGCCAGGTTCAAGGGGTTGGCGGTGTAGAAGCGCGGCACGCTGAACCAGTTGGCGGGCAGATCCAGCTGGCCTTCCTGGCGCGCCGCTTCCAGGGCCGCCGCGGGATCCGGGCTGGCCTGCGCGCGTTGGCGCGCGCGCATTGCCAGGAAGAATTTCGGGTGCGCCGTCATCGTGCCCCAGTCGCGCATCAGGGGTGGGCGTTCGAGCGGGGTCAACAACCCATAACCACCGGGTGGCACTTCGTTCGGATGCCCGGGGCGGTGGGCCTCGGCATCCCGGCGCGCCTGCGCGAGCGCGTCTTCGCCTGCCGCGATCAGGGCGGCCATGGACGAAAAGCGGGCGTCGCCCGCATGCCGGCTGGTCAGGCACAGGAGGGCGCCATCGCCCTGGAGAACGCCGAGCCGGGGCGGCTGCGTGGGCGCGGATCGGTAGGTGACGAGTTTCATGGCGTCTTCAGGAGGTCGGGAAGGAAGGCGACGGCGCGGGCCGGTGCCGCGCTGGTGCGCGCCAGCTTGATCGGAAAGAAGCCGACGTGGAAACCGCTGGCCGGCAGCGCTTCCAGGTTGCAGAGCTGCTGGACGATGAAGGCTTCGCACTCCGTGATGGCCTTGTGCGCGTCCCACAGATACCGGCGGTCGCCGGTGCGGTGGAAATCGGCCGCCATCGTGGGAAACGGCCGATCCCAACCCACGGCGTCGGTGCCCAGCACCTTGGCGCCCAGGCCGGTGAGATGGAGCGTGCTTTCGCGCGTCATGCCCGGGTACTGGAAAAAACCCGGCTCCCCGATCCGGAAGCGCTCCTGCCCCGTGCGCAGCAGCACCGCGTGGCCGGCGATGTCGCCCACGCCGGCCACGCCCAGGGCCTCGTTCAGCATGGCGGGGGTGATCGCGCCACAAGGCTCGACCATGGCGCGCAAGTCGAGCACGACGCCCGGGCAATAGAGCTCGTCCAGGGCAATCTGATCGATCGTCCGGGCCGGTTGGCCCGCGCAGCGGGAGCCGCTGTGCATCGGCGCGTCCACGTGCGTGCCACAGTGCGAGGACATGTCGGTCAGGACTTCCGATCCCCAGCCCTCCCCGTCCGGGAGGTCTTCGTGGGTGCAGCCGAAAAACGCGCAGAAGCGGTCCTTGCCTTCGGCTTCGTGGGGGCGCTGGTATTCGATCCGGGGAGCGACAACGCCGGCCGCTGCACTGAGCGCGGGCGGCAGAAGGTCTCGGTCCTGGGGATCCAACAAGGTGCTGAGGTCGATGAGTTTCATGTTTATACGTCCGTGTAATTTGAGTTTATACGCACGTATGACTTCATGTCAACAGGCACAATGGCCGAACCGATTTGAGCGCTCGACGGCGGGCGCGGGAGAGCACATGGCCACGAAAAAGTTGAGTCCGACTGGCAGGCGCCCACGCGCCGAGGCCGTGGGCGAATCAGAACGCCCCAACACGCAGGCGCTGATCCTGGACGCGGCGGAGCAGCTGTTCGCGGCCCAGGGCTATGGCGGGACGAGCATTCGCCAGATCGCGGAAGCCGCCGGGGTCAACCTAGGCATGTTCCATTACTACTGGGGTTCCAAGCAGGCGCTGTGTCGCGCCGTGCTGGAGCGCCGCCTCGGGCCCATCATGGCGGAGCGCATGGCCCGGCTCTCGTCCGCCGTGGAGACGAACGCCCCCATCGAGGACCTGCTGCTGGCCGCCATGGAGCCGTCGCTGCGTGTGGCGGGCGCCGCCGCGGAGCAGCGCGACGCGTTCCGGAGCTTCTATGGCCGCATGCTGGCCGACCCATCCCCCCGACGTGCGGGAAGCGATGGGATCGATCGTGGACGGGTTCGCCAAGGACTTCATGCAGGAGCTGCATCGGCGTTGCACGCACCTCGACGACAAGGAGTTCTACTGGCGCATGGTGTTTCTCTTTGGCGCCTTCTTCTACGCCCACAACGCCCACGACCGGATCCTGACGCTGCTGGGTGCGGAGTTCACCGCCCCACCGATTGAAGATGCCGCGAAGTACCTGGTGCGCTTTGTCGTGGGCGGCCTGCAGGCCACGCCGCTGGCATAGCCTGCCCGGGCCGTGCCCGGCTTCCTGAGCACAAGCCGCTCAATCGATTCGCTTCTGTTCATATTCCCGCGATATTGTTCGTTTTGATCAAAACGCTGGATACTGGCAGCCGTCCCAATCAGGAGGCAGTTCCACCATGCTCACGGAGTGGTCCACCGACAGCGTGCCGGCCGCCACGCGCTTCGACGAATGGCGCGAGGCGTGTTGCGAGCACGTGTACGCGCTGACGCCGCAGCGCCAGCCGGCGGTGCACCCGCGCCCACCCTTCCATGGCGCGATCGCGCGGCGCCACCTGGGCGCGCTGGACGTGACCGACATCGTCTGCGACGGCCACCTGGTGCAGCGCCGTGAACAGGACATCGATGAGTGCCCGGGCGACACCTACTACGTGTACCTGCAGCGGCAGGGCCGCGCGTGGTTCGAGCAGCAGGGCCAGCGCTGTGTGGCCGAGGCCGGCGACATCGTGATCGCCGACCCCAACCTGGCCTTTCGCACCGGCACCGACGGGGTGTTCGATTTCCGCCTCTGGCGCATCGAGCGCGCGCGGCTGCACCCCTTGCTGGCGCTGCGCTCGGGTGAGCGGCTGCCCATGCACCACATCGACCGCGCGCACACCGAGCGCGAGCTGATCGCGAACTGGCTCGACGGCCTGTTGCGGCACCACGCGGGGCTTTCCGCCACGAGCCGGGACATGGCCCTGGGCACGCTGTGCGCGCTGGTGGCGGGTGCGGTGGGTGCGGGTCCCGATCAGCACGAGCCCACGCGGCTGGCGCGGCGGCGCGCGCTGTTGCTGCGCGTGCAGCAGCAGGTGGAGCAGCGCTCGAGCGAGATGGACTTGACGCCCGAGCGCGTGGCGCGGGCGTTCGGCGTGTCGCTGCGCACGCTGCACCAGCTGTTCGCGCTGTCGGACGGCAGTTTTCACGAATACCTCACGCGCGCCCGGCTGACGCGCGCGCGCACGCGCTGTTGCGCGACCCGGCGTCGCGCCACCTGGGCACGGCCGAGATCGGTTTCGCGGCGGGCTTTGGCGAGGTGTCGACCTTCTACCGGCGCTTCAAGCAGCGCTATGGCGTGGCGCCGGGGGAGTTCCGCGCGGGCTGAACGGCCCGCAGGCCGGTCAAGTTCACCCGGGAGCGGCCGATACAAGAGGCATCTTTTCTCCCCGCTTGGAAGCCCCATGGACGTTTCTCCCGCCGCCCTTGTTCACGCCGTCGCCGACATGAAGCGCGATCAGGTCACCAGCGAAGTGCAGATCCAGGTGCTGAAGAAGGCGCAGGACATCCAGTCGTCCAGCGCCATGGCGATGCTCAACGCCTTGCCGGCCGCCCTGCCGCTGGCCAGCGGCGGCTCGCTGGGCACGCAGGTCAACGCGCTGGTCTGAGCGCCCGGCTCAGGCCGCTCCGCTCGTCGCGGCCTGCCGCATCAACTCGATGAAGCGCTTGGCACCGAGGCCCATGGGCCGGTCGGTGTGCCACACCACGTCCACCCACACGCGCAGCTGGTTGCTGATGTTGTTGAAGCGGATTTCCGTCAGCGTGCCGGCCGCCACCATGGGCGCGATGAGGCTGCGCGGCAGGTAGGCCCAGCCCAGGCCGGCCTGCACCAGGCTGAGCGTGGCGAGGTGGCTGTCGGTGCGCCAGATGTGGCGCGAGAGCAGCAGGCGGGGGTCGCGCCCGCGCGGGTCGCGGCTGACCACGGCGATCTGGCGGATGTCGATCAGGTCGTTCAGCTGCAGCTGGCCCTGGCGCGCCCGCACCTCGGGGTGAGAAGGTGAAATCACCGCCACCAGGATTTCCTGACCCAGTTCCTGAAAGCCTTCGCGCTCATCGGTGCCCGGGCGCTCGAACACGAGCGCGAGCTGCGCGTCGCCCGCGTGCAGCATGCGCAGCGCATCGGCCTGCGGGGCGGACAGCACTTCGACGATGAGCGCGGGGAACTCGGCTGCGCAGCACGGCCAGCGGCTGGCTCCAGGGTGCGGACAGCAGCTCGGGCGCGATGGCGATGGTGAGCTGGCGCTCCAGCCCCTGGTGCAGGCCTTCGGCGTGCGCCTGCAGCTGGCGCAGCTGGCTGGCGAGCTGCCGGGCCTGCGGCTCCAGCGCGCGCGCCACGTCGGTGGGTCTGGGTTCGCGCGCGCTGCGGTCGAACAACACGAGATCGAGCTCGGCTTCCAGGTGGGCAATGGTCATGCTCACGGCCGAGGGCACGCGCCCGAGCTGACGCGCGGCGGCCGAAAACGAGCCGGCGTCGAGCACCGCGAGGAAGACGCGCACGTTGTCGCTGGAAAAGGCCATGGCGGCTAACTTATCAGATTTTCTGAAAGTATCTGACTTTTATCGTCAGCCAAGCCGACTTACCATGCGCTCATTGCCTCAGCCACACCGGCCCGGAGGCCAGGGAAATCGGAGTTCCGCCATGCAAGGCATCAAACGCAAAGTCGTCTACATCACCCTCTACGAGATCATCGCCATCACCATGTCCACCACGGGCCTGGCCCTGCTGTCGGGCGCCAACATGGGCCACGCGAGCGTGGCGGCCATTGCCGCCTCGGCCATCGCGGTGATCTGGAACCTGGTCTACAACACCTTGTTCGAGCGCTGGGAGGCGCGCCAAGCCAGGCGCGGGCGCAGTGTGCTGCGCCGCGTGGCGCACGCCATCGGTTTCGAAGGGGGCCTGGTGATCACGCTGGTGCCGCTGTTCGCCTGGTGGCTGGACATCTCGCTCTGGCAGGCCTTCGTGCTGGACCTGGGCCTGATCGTGTTCTTCCTGGTCTACACCTTCGTGTTCAACCTGGCGTTCGACAAGATCTTCGGCCTGCCGGCCTCGGCCCAGCCCGCGCCGCAGGGCGCCTGAAGCAACGCCCACCAGAGGCATCGAGGGTCCGGCTTCGCCGGCCCAAGATGCCGTCCCCCCTCGAAGCGCCGAAGGCGCGCCACGGAAGGGGGAAGCCGCGCAGCGGCGCAGGGGGGTGCTTCTAGATCGTCTTGAAATCGCCGCTGCGGCCCAGGCCGGCGGCGAAGCGGCCCGCGCCGTCGGCGCCCTGCTCCCAGTGCGCCTCCACGCCGTTGTGCCATTCACGGCGCATGGCTTCGCGCAGGGGCAGGCCGTAGGTTTCGTGCACGGTGCGGCGGTCGGCGCGCACAGCGGCCTGCGGGAAGCGCGCGATCTCCTGCGCCATGGCCTCGGCGGCCGCGCGCGCACCGCCCTCGCCCACCACCTTCTCGCACATGCCGATGGCCAGCGCTTCGGTGGCCGGCACCTTGCGGCCGGTGAGGATGATTTCCATCGCGCGGCCCTGGCCCACGAGCCGGGGCAGGCGCACGGAGCCGCCGTCCAGCAGGGGGATGCCCCAGCGCCGGCAGTAGACGCCGAAGTAGGCGGTGTCGGCCATGACGCGGATGTCGCACCACAGCGCGAGCTCCATGCCGCCGGCGACGGCCGGGCCTTCCACGGCGGCGATGACGGGTTTGGAGAGTTCGAGCCGCGTGGGCCCGAGCGGGCCGCGCGGCGCGTCGTTGGCGCCCATGGGGAAGGCCAGGCCGCGCGAGATGTCGGCGTCGAACTTCTCGCGGTCGTTCAGGGTGCTGGCGTACTTCAGGTCCCAGCCGGCGCAGAAGGCGCCGCCCTCGCCCCAGAGCACGGCCACGGAGGCGCTTGAGTCCTTGTCGAAGGCCTGCAGCGCGGCCACGAGGGCATCGGCGCTCTCGGGGTCCATCGCGTTGCGCGCTTCGTCAAACCGGCTGTGGACGATGGTCCAGACCGGGCCGTTCTTTTCGGTTCGCACTGCCATGTGTCATGTCTCCTGCTGTCCGGCGGCGCGCCGGCGGGTGGTCAATGAATGCTCGATGAGCTGCCTGGGGGAAAGCTTGGCGAATTGCAGGCGCCCGGCCTGGTGCAGCACCAGCGTGCCGATGAGCTGCGCGAAGGTGGCCATGGCCTCGGCGTCGGGCGGGCTGTGGCGGCTGCGCCGGGCGTGCGGCGAGAGCAGCACCAGGGTGTCCATCAGCGCCTTGTTGAGCGCGAGGTCGTGTTCCTTGCCGACGCCGAGTTTCTTCAGGCCGTTGAAGGCGTAGAGGCCGAGGTTCACCTCGTAGGGGCGCGCGAGGTAGTGGTCGAGAAAGGCCTTGGCGGCGCGCTCGTGCGGCAGGCCCGCGCCCGCGCCGCTGGCGGCGGCGGACACGTGGGCGTGCAGGTCGGCCAGCGAGGTGGCGAGCAGCTCGGCGTAGATCAGCTCCTTGCTCGCGAACAGCGGGTAGATGGCGCCGGTGGTGCAGCCGGCGCGCTGCGCGATCTGGCGCATGGTGGCGCCCTGCAGGCCCTCTTCGCCAAACACCTCGCTCGCGGCGGCGAGGATGGCCAGGCGCTTCATGTCGCGCACGCTGGACGCCCAGGGGCCGGTGGAACTCGATGGGGGAGGGTTCATGTATCAACGGTACGTTTCAGTAACGTTGTTATATTACCGCCGAAAAAAGAGCCGCGCAAGGGCCGCGCGGCGGGTGGGGTGGGCTCAGGCGTCGAGCACGAGGCGGCCCGAGCGGCAGCGCGAGACGCAGACCATCATGGACTTGTTGGCCGCGCGCTCCTGCTGGGTGAGGATGAGGTCGTGGTGCTCCACGTCGCCCGAGATGACCTTGGTCTCGCAGGCGCCGCACACGCCTTCGCGGCAGCTGTGGTCCAGGGTCACGCCGGCGTCGAGCAAGGCGTCGAGCAGCACCACGCCGGGCGCGACCTGCACGGTCTTGCCGGACTTGCGCAGTTCCACGCTGTAGCCCACCGCGGCCGTGGTGTCGGCCACGGGCGCGCCGGCGGCGAAGCGTTCCAGGTGCACGTTCGCCTGGCCCAGTTGCGCGCAGGCGCGTTCGTAGGCGTCGAGCATGGGCGCGGGGCCGCAGGCGTAGAAGTGGGTGTCCTTGGCGTGGCCGTCGAGCAGTTGCACGAGGTCGGGTGGCCCGCCGTGTTCGTCGTCGAAGTGGCAGCGCAGCGACAGCGCGGGGTGCGCCCGCACCAGGGCCTCGATGTCGGCCACGAAGGCCGCTTCCTTGCGGCTGCGCGCGCAGTAGATGAGCCAGGCCGGGCGCTGCAGTTCGGCCAGGCGCTGGAGCATGGCGAACACCGGTGTGACGCCGATGCCGCCGGCCAGCAGCACGCTGCGCGGCGCGTCTTCCTGCAGCCGGAAGTGGTTGCGCGGCGCACCGATGGCGATGACCTGGCCCACGCGCAGCTGCTCGTGCACGTAGCGCGAGCCGCCCCGGCTGTGCCGGTCGTTGAGCACGGCGACCACGCAGCGGTGGCTCTCGCCCGGGTTGGTGAGCGAGTAGCTGCGCACCAGGCCATTGCCCAGGTGCAGGTCGATGTGGGCACCGGCCTCCACCACGGGGAAGGCGGTGCACGGCGCCACGGGACGCAGCTCGACGCTGACGATGCCCGTGGCCTCGTGCCGGAGGTTGTGGACCAGGGCCTGCAAGGTGGGAGACGACATGCCAGTCACCACTCACATGATGTGCAGACCACCGTCGACCATCAACGTGGTGCCGGTGATGAAGGACGCTTCGCCCGAGGCCAGCCACACGATGGGCCAGGCGATTTCTTCGGGCGAGGCCCAGCGGCCGATCAGCGAGCTGTCCTTGCGCTCGGTCTTGAGCTGCTCGACGCTCTTGCCCGCGCCCTGCGCGCGGCCGACGTGGAAGTCGGTCAGTGTGGAACCGGGGCAGACCGCGTTGGCGCGCACGCCGTGCGGCGCTTCCTCGAAGGCCAGGCTGCGCGTGAACGCGAGCTGGGCCGCCTTGGTCGCGTCGTACAGCGCCATGCCCTTGCGCCCGGTCACGGCGTAGCAGGACGAGACGTTGACGATGGCGCCCGCGCCGCTGTGCCGCAGGGCCGGCAGGGCCGCGCCGCAGTAGTTGGACATGCCCACCAGGTTCACGCCCACCATGGCCTGCCATTCGGCGGCCGTGGCGTTGGCGGCGGCGGTGTAGTTGCGCATGGCCGCGTTGTTGACCAGGATGTCGAGCCCACCCCATTGCCCGGTGCACTGCGCCACCGCCGCTTTCGCGGCGGCCTCGTCGGCCACGTTGGCGGCAACGGTGCTCACGCGCGCTTGCGGCATGGCCTGCAGGATGCTTTCCTGGGTGCGCGCCAGGGCCTGGGCGTCGGCGTCCACCAGCAGCACGGCCGCGCCTTCGCGGCAGAACAGCCGGGCCGCGGCGGCGCCGATGCCGGCGCCCCCGCCGGTGATCAGCGCGGTCTTGCCCGCCAGACGGGGTTCGCGTTGGGGTTCGCTCATGGGTCGCTCACTCCGCCTTGGCGCCGGTGGCCTTGATGACCTTGCCCCAGCGCACGATCTCGGTGCCGATCCAGTCGCTGAACTGCTTGGGCGAGCCCGCGATGATGTCGAACTCCATCTCGTGCAGGCGCTTCTGGATCTCGGGCGAGTTCAGGATGCGCACCATCTCTTCGTTGTAGCGGTTGATGATGGCCGGTGGCGTGCCGGCGGGTGCGAGCAGGCCGATCCACGAGGTGGCCTCGAAGTCCTTCAGGCCGGACTCGGCGAGCGTGGGCACATCGGGCGTGCTGGGAAAGCGCTTGGGGCCGGTGGAGGCCAGCAGCTTGAGGCGGCCTTCCTTCACGAAGCCCTGCACGTTGCCCGGCACGAAGAAGCCGGCCTGGATGTTGCCCGCGATCAGGTCGGTGACGGCCGGGCCCGCGCCCCGGTAGGGCACGTGCGTCATGTGGAAGCCCGCCGCCGACTTCATCATTTCCATGGTGAGGTGCGAGGCGCTGCCCATGGCGATCGAGCCGTAGGTGTATTTCGTCGGGTTGGCCTTGGCCTTGGCGATGAAGTCCTTGACGTCGGTGAAACCGGAGGCGGGGTTCACCGCCAGGTATTGCGGAGCCTTCACCGCGAGCGTGATCGGGGCCAGGTCCTTCACCGGGTCGTAGGGCATCTTGTCGAACAGCGTGACGTTGATCGCCAGCGGACCGTTGTAGCCGATCAGCAGCGTGTGCCCATCGGGCGCGGAGCGCGCCACTTCATAGGCGCCGATGTTGCCGCCCGCGCCGGGCTTGTTCTCGACCACGAAGGGCTGGCCGAACGCCTTCTGCAGCTCGGGGCCGATCAGGCGCGCGAGCACGTCGTTGGTGCTGCCGACGATGGGCACGATGATGCGCACCGGCTTGCTCGGGCGCCAGTCGGCGCCTTGCGCCCAGGCCGAGGTGGCCGCGCAGGCCGCGAGCGCGACGGCGGCCGCGAGTTTGAGATGGGACTTCATGGGTGTCTCCTGTGTTGGTCTGTCGTGGGGGAAAAGGGGAAGCCGCTCAGAGGCTGAAGACCGGTTTCTTCGTGGCGTCGGCGAGTTCCTCGCGCGCCCAGGCCACCGGGTCCTGCTCCTTGGGCAGCAGCACGCCGGCGGGGCGCACGTGCTGTGCGCTGGCGTCGAGCGCGGGCGGCGTCTGGCCCTGCTCCAGGCCGAGCGCGGCTTCGTGCAGCATGCGGCGCGCCATCACGATGGCCTTGTCGGTGGGCAGCAGTTTCTCGGCCTCGTGGTCCTGGATGGTGCCCATGCTTTCCTGCAGCGAGTAGTCCTGCGCGGAGAAGCCGAAGACGCCGCTGTAGGAGCGGTCTTCGCGCTGGGCCACGCGGTCCATGCCGTAGTCGTTGTCGCGGTTCTGCTTGGGGATGAAGCTGCCCGGCGCCTCGTACTCGACGTGGATGCCCTTGCCCTCCTGCATCGCGGTGCGCTCTTCCTCGGTGAGCGGCTGGCCGGGTTGCCAGTTGATGCTCCAGGCCCAGCAGTTGTGGTCGTCGATCGGCACCCACACATGCGCACCCAGCGCGTGGTCGCCGAACGGCGCGATGAGCGTGAACCAGGGGAACAGCCACTGC
Source organism: Hydrogenophaga sp. UC242_50 (assembly GCF_042697355.1). Taxonomy (NCBI): domain Bacteria; kingdom Pseudomonadati; phylum Pseudomonadota; class Betaproteobacteria; order Burkholderiales; family Comamonadaceae; genus Hydrogenophaga; species Hydrogenophaga sp. UC242_50. Next base: position 1,537,594 of record NZ_CP170553.1, on the reverse strand, counting down.
GTGATGCGCCAGTAATAGGAATCGGGCTCGCCGTTGCGGCGGCCGAACAGGCTCAGGCCGAAGGGCGTCTGCTCGATCTCGAACTTCACGTTGCCGTCGGCCTTGATGTAGTCCAGCGCCTTGACGCCCTGGTGCATGGGGTCGGTGTCGACCTCGAAGCGGTGCACGTAGGACACGTGGGCGGTGTCGATGCCGCCTTCCATGGCCTGCAGCCAGTTGCTGTATTGCAGGCGCTTGGAGACGAACACGTGTTCGGGCGGCAGCGTGCACCACTCCAGCTCGGGCGGCGCGGGCTGCTGGTCGGCCGGGCCCATGTAGGTCCAGACGATGCCGCCGCGCTCGACGCAGGGATAGCCCTTGATGTGCATGCGCGCGCAGGCCTGCGGCGCGGAAGGCACGTCCACGCACTGTCCATCGCCGTCGAACTTCACACCGTGGTACGCGCAGCGGATGCCGTTTTCCTCGTTGCGGCCGAAGTAGAGCGAGACGCCGCGGTGCGAGCAGAACTCGCCGATCAGGCAGGCCTTGCCGTCGGTGTTGCGAAAGGCCAGCAGCTTCTCGCCGAGCAGCTGCACGCGCACCTGCGGCCCGTCGGCCTCGGGGATTTCGCTCGATGCCAGCGCGGGCACCCAGTAGCGGCGCATGAGGTTGCCCATGCGGGTGCCGGGACCGACGCGGGTGAGCGTTTCAGACATTTCCTTGTTCACTGGGGGGACTCCGTGGGGTGGGTTGCTTGTACGTCAGGTGAGACAGGTGTCCATTCTAGAAATCCCACTTGATCCATGTCAAAGAAAATGAGCCGACTGTCCATCAGGCGGACGCATTTCATACAATGCGGGCTCCAACACCCGGGAGATGGCGATGAGCATCGACAAGAGCAACGAAGGCGTGCGCGCCGTGGACCGCGCGCTGGACATCCTGATGGCCTTTCGCGCGGGCGACCGGCAGCTGAGCGCGAGCGAGCTGCTCAAGCGCGTGGACCTGAGCCGCCCCACGCTGTACCGGCTGCTGCGCACGCTGGAGCTGCGCGGTTTCATCGTGTCCGTGGGCGAGCCGCAGCGTTTCCAGCTCGGCCCGTCGGTGGCGCACCTGGCGCACATGTGGACCTCGGGCCTGGACCTGGCAACGCTGTCGCAGCCCATGATGCGGCGCCTGTGGGAACAGACGGGCGAGACGGTGGCGCTGCTGGTGCACCACGGCGAGGAGCGGGTGTGTGTGGCGGAGATGCCGAGCGCGCAGCCGCTGAGCTTCAAGCGCGGCGTGGGCCACAGCGAGAAGGTGATCCTGGGCGCGAGCGGGCGCGCCATTCTCGCGTTCGCGCCCGATGCGCTGCACTACATCGAGGGCCGCATCCCGAAGGCGCGCCAGAAGGCCTACCTGGACGAGCTGGTGCGCATCCGCGAGGCCGGCTATGCGATCAGCCGCGACGAGCTGATCCGGGGCGCGGTGGCGATCGCCGCGCCGTTTTTCTCGGCCGGCGCCAAGGTGGTGGGCTCGCTCGCGGTGTACGGCCCGAGCGCGCGCGTGGACGACGCGCAGGTCAGGCGCATCGCGCAATGGCTGCTGGAGGCCGCGCGCGATCTCTCGCAGAAGGCCGGCGCCGGCCCATAGCGCGCGGGCCTATGATGGCCGCTTCATCCCCTCAGGAAGGAACCGCCCATGAAAGCCATCGCCGCCCTGTGCTGCGCCTCTGCCCTGCTGGTGTTCGCCGCGCCGACGCTGGCCGAACGAGCCCTCTTCCGCCTGCCAGGCCAAGCGCCGCAACATCGAGGCCCAGCTGGCCAACGCCACCGAGCACGGCCGCAAGCAGGAAGTGGCCGGGCTGAAGAAGGCCTTGCGCGCCAACCAGGCCAACTGCACCGACGCATCGCTGGAGAAAGAGCGCAGCGCCGAGATCAGACAGGCGCAGAAGAAGGTGGCCGAGCGCGAGAAGAGCCTGCGCGAGGCCCAGCAGAAAGGCGACCCGAAGAAGCTGGCCGAGCGCCAGGCCAAGCTGGACGAGGCGCGCCGTGAACTGACCGAGGCCGAGCGGCCGATCGAGCGCTGAACGGCCTGCGCGCCGCCGTTCAGACGGTGGTTTCCATCAGGCAGCGGGTGACGCGCGGCGGTTCGTCGCCAAGGTGAAAGGCGAGCTTGCGGTCGCGCAGCGCGACATCGGCGGCGGTGACGCGGTCGAAGCGGCGCAGGTGGTCCGTCCACGACTCGTCGACGATGACCTCGACGAAGCGGCCCGGGTCGTTGATGTCGTGCAGCAGCTCCCAGGACAGGGCGCCGTGGCGCAGCCGGCCGCGCCGGCTTTCGTTGAGCATCAGCAACCGGAATTCCGCCGCGCGCGCGGGGTCGACGCGGTACTCGATGCTGACCATCACATGGCCATGCCCCGGCGGCTCGGGGGTCGACGGGGCGGGGAAGATGCGCTTGGGGGTGAGGTCGTCTTCCAGCCCGGCGTCGGGCATCCAGCGGTTGACGGCCGCCATGGCGCTGATGCCGCTGACGGCGGCGATGCCCAGGCAGACGGGCACGCTGGTCCAGGTGGCGACCTGGCCCCAGAGCGCCGCGCCCGCCGCGCTGCCGCCCATGATGGACATCTGGTAGATCGACATGCCGCGCGCGCGCACCCAGTCGGGCAGGCCCATCTGGATCGACACGCTGAGCGTGTTGCGCCACGGTGATCCAGGCCGCGCCGCCGAGGAACATCGCGGGCACGGCGATCCAGAGCTGGTGGGTCACGGCCATGACGGCCATCGCCGTGGCCTGCACCGCGGCGCCGCGCAGCACCAGACCGTCGCGCGAGTAGCGGCGGCGCAGGCGCGGCAGGAAAGCGGTGGAGGTGATGGCGCCCGCGCCCATGGCCGCCAGCAGCAGGGTGAAGGTGCCGGCGCCGCCGTCCTGCATGCCGCGCGCGATCAGGGCCAGCAGGGCCATCAGCGCGGTGGAGTGGAAGAAGAAGATCGAGATGCGCAGCAGCACGCCCTTGAGCAGGTAGGACTGCGCCACGTACTGCAGGCCCACGCGCATCGCCGAGCCCAGGCGCTCGCGGCCCAGCGGGTTGGGGGTGTGCTCGCGCTTCCAGCGGCTGATGATGATGGCCGCCCCGATCGACAGCAGCGCGTTGAACAGGAAGACCCAGGCGCTGCCGGCGCTGGCGATCAGCGCGCCGGCGACCAGCGGGCCGATGATGCGCGAGGCGTTCATCGACACGCCATTGAGCCCGAGCGCCGCCGGCAGCTGCGAGCGGGGCACGAGCTCGGGCACGATGGCCGAGAAGACCGGCCAGCGCATCGCCATGCCGATGCCGTTGGCGAAGATCAGCACCAGCAGCAGCGGGGGCGTCATCACGTCGAGGAAGATGACCACGCTCAGCAGGGTTGCGCACCGCCGCCACCCACAGCTGGGTGAAGAGGAAGTAGCGCTTGCGGTCCAGGTTGTCGGCCAGCGCCCCGCTGGGCAGGCCGAGCAGGAACACGGGCAAGGTGGCGGCCGTCTGCACCAGCGCCACCCACAGCGGCTTGGTGGTCAGCGAGGTCATCATCCAGGCCGCCGCCACCTCGCTCATCCACATGCAGATGTTGGCCATGAGCCAGGTGGTCCACAACATGCGGAACACCGGCAGACGCAGGGGAGCGATGGGCGAGAGGCTGTCGTCGTCGGCTTGGGACATGGTGGGGCCACTGTAAAGGACAAAGCCAGGGCCGCTGCGCCCGGGAAAGGGGTTCTTACAGCCCTCTTTGCGACACCACGCCCGGTCTGGCCGAGTAGCGCACCAGGCCGTCCAGGGCCTCGATCTCCACGCGCGCCTGGCGCCGGCCATAGACCTCGGCCTTGAGCCATTCGAGTTCGGCGTCCAGGCGTTCCTGGTCGGCCAGGGTGCAGTACCAGACCTTGGCATCGCCGTCCCACCGGTAGCCCCGGGCCTTGAGCAGGTCCTTGGACTCGAACGGCGAGCCGGTGGCGCGCAGCTTGAAGCTGGCCTGGGCCGCCACCGAGATCAGCCGGTTCAGGCCGGTGGCCGGGCCCTGCGGGCCCACGGGCCGCGAGAGCACCTGCAGCAAGGCGTGGCAATCCACCTGGGCGCGGTGGGCGTCGTAGAACCAGCCGTGGTTCTGCGCCAGCGCGCTGAGCTTGGCCGACTCGGCGCCCGCGGCCTTCCAGTCGATGTCCGCGAAGGAGCAGGCCCAGGCCTTGGCCGCGAAGCCGGGGAAGCGCGCTTCCACGAAAGGGCGGTCGAAGCCGGCGTTGTGCGCCACGATGAGATCGGCTTGGGCCACCAGGGCCTCGACCTGCGCATCGTCCAGCCGGTGCCCGGCCACCATGTCGTCGCTGATGCCGGTCACCTGCTGGGCCACGGCCGGGATCGGCATGCCCGGGTCTTCAAAGCCTTCGAACAGCGTCACCGGCCCGAACGGCAGGCCCGAGGCGAGGTCCACGTCCACCAGCAGCATCGCCAGTTCGATGATCTTGTCGGCCTGGTGCGACAGGCCGGTGGTCTCGGTGTCGAGCACCAGCACGCGCCGGCTGCCCGACGCGGCCTGCCCGGCCTGCGCGGGGCCGTAGTCCGTGACGGGCACGAGGCGGCGCAGGACGCGGAAGTCGGGGTTCCGCTCCAGGCGTTGCGCCATCTCCTCCAGGGTAAGTGTGGGCGGGAGCGGGGCGCAGGGGGCCGGCTTGGCCCGTCTGGCACGCGAGACAGAGGGGGCGGCGGGCACGGGCAGGGGCTCCAACGGGCCCGGCAGGTCAAATTCGAAGCTGGACTGATTCATCCATGAAGCCTACCTCACCCGCCGCCTCTCAAGGCATTTCAATCCGAGCTGCGCTGATGATGCCCTTCCACATGGCCGCCTCCGCCGCGAGGTGGGTGCCGAATTCCTCGGCCTTGAAGGCGGAGGGCACCAGGCTCATGCCGCGGATCTGCTCCTGCATCTTCGGCTCGGCCATCATGGCCGCGAACTCGCTGCGCAGCCGCGCGACCACGGGCGCGGGCGTGCGCGTGGGCACGAACATGCCGTACCAGTAGGTCATGGTGTAGCCGCCGGGAATCAGGTTGAGTTCCTGCAGCGTGGGCAGCTCGGGCAGGCCGGGATCGCGCGCCAGGCCGGTGGTGGCCAGGCCACGCACGGTCTGCGCAGCGATCTGCACCTTCTGCGTGGTGAGGTTGTCGATCGAGCTGTCGATCTGGCCGCTGCGCCACGCCCTGCGCAACCTCGCCACTGCTCTTGTAGGGCACGTGCACCATCTCCAGCCCGGCGCGGGCCTTGAGCAGCTCCAGCGCCAGGTGGCCGGCCGAACCCACACCGGCCGACCCAAAGGTGTACTTGCCGGGGTTGGCCCGCACGGCGGCCAGGAATTCGGGCGCGGTACGGAACGGCAGCTTCGGGTTGACCACCAGCGCGAAGTTGCCCACGCCCACCTGGCCGATGGGCACGAAGTCGCGCAGGAAATCGAAGCGGGTCTTGCGCAGGTAGGGCAGCAGCACCACGGGCGAGGCGGTGAGCAGCACGGTGTGGCCGTCGGCGGGCGCGGCGGCGACGAATTCCGTGCCCAGCTGCGTGCCGCCGCCGGGTTTGTTTTCCACGATCACGGCCTGGCCCAGCGGTGTCGCCAGGCGTTGCGCGATCAGCCGGGCCACGAGGTCGGTGCCGCCGCCCGGGCCTTGCGGCACCACGAGGCGGACCACGCGTTCCGGGTAGTCGGCGGCCAGGGTCGTGGGGGCGACGGCCGCGATGCCGGCGAGGGCGAGGGCGTGCATCACGCCGCGAAGGAATGTTCTTCTCATGTCGGTCTCCTGGGGGGTGGTCGTCGGGTCGGGTCTGGCTGCCCGTTCGCTGACGCCGCGGGTGTCAGTCGCCGCGGATGTCGTTGCTTTCGATCAGCTTCTTCCACATGGCGGCCTCGGTCGCCACGTTGTCCTTGAACTGCGCGGGGCCCAGTTCGGAAGGCAGCAGCACGAAGTCCTTCACGCGCTGCAGGATCTCGGGGTCCTTCATCGCGGTGGTGAACTCGCGCTGCAGGCGCTGCACCACGGCCGCGGGTGTGCGCACCGGGACGAAGAGCCCGTACCAGTAGGTCATGTGGTAACCGCCGGGCACCACGCCGGTCTCGTTGAAGGTGGGCAGCTGCGGCAGGTTGGGGTCGCGCGCGAGCCCGGTGGTCGCCAGCGCCCTCACCTTCTGGGTGTCGATCAGCGCCTTCTGGATCGTGAGGATGTCGATCGACACGTCGATCTGCCCGCTCAGCAGGGCCTGGGCGATGTCGCCGCTGCTCTTGTAGGGCACGTGCACGAGCTCGATGCCGGTCTTGCTCTTGAGCAGTTCCAGCGCCAGGTGCCCGGCCGAGCCCATGCCGGCGGAGCCGTAGGTGTACTTGCCCGGGTTCGCCTTGGCGGCTTCGATGAACTCGGCCAGGGTGCGGAACGGCAGCCTGGGGTTGACGACCAGCGCGAAGGTGCCCAGCCCCACCTGGCCGATGGGCGTGAAGTCGCGCGGCAGCTCGAAGCGCGTCTTGCGCAGGTAGGGGATGGTCAGCACCGAGGACGACGACAGCATGATGGTGTGCCCATCGGGCGGCGAGGAAGCCACGTACTCGGCACCGGTCTGCGTGCCCGCGCCGGGCCGGTTCTCGACCACGATGGGCTGGCCCAGGGAAGGCGACATCTTCTGGGCCAGCACGCGCGCCACCAGGTCGGTGCCGCCGCCGGTGCCGTGGGGCACGACGAATTTGATGACACGCGTGGGAAAGTCATTGCGCAGGGCCGTCAGGGGCAGCACGGCGGCCAGCAGGAGGGTGGGCAGGTGGAGGCGCATGGTTCGTGTTCTGGAAGTGGGGTGAACAGCGGGGATGGCGTTCAATCGAGTGTGGCGGCGGCCCCTGCCCCGGTCCATTCGCTTTTGGCCCGCGCGGGCTTCGCGTTCTGCGAAGCAGCCGACGGTGTGCCCGCCGAGTCCACGATGTGGCGCGCGGCCCGGTAGGCGAAGGCGATGGCCGGCCCGAGGTTGCAGCCCGCGGCAGGGTGCGTGCCCAGGCTGGGGTTGTTCATGTCCACGCCGCAGGCGTACAGGCCAGGGATCGGTGCGTTGTCGGCATCCAGCACGCGGGCGTGCGTGTCGGTGACCAGGCCGCAGGTCGTGCTGCTGTCCCCCGGGTAGAGGCGCACCGCGTAGAACGGCCCCTGCGCGATCTCGCCCAGGCAGGGGTTGGGGCCGTGCGCCGGATCGCCGTCGCCCCGGCTGTAGATGTCCGCACCCTTGCGGAACTCGAGGTCGACGCCAGTGCGCGCATAGCCGTTGAGCCGCTCGACCGAGGCCTGCAGGCCGGCGGCGTCGATGCCCAATTTTTCGGCCAGCGCGGCCAGCGTGGGCGCCTGCACGAGGTAGCCCTCGCGGACGAAGGAGCGGTAGGGAAACGGGAACGGCCGCACCAGGCCTATGCCGTACTTGCGCAGAAATCGTTGGTCGCCGATCAGGTAGGCCGGCACCGCGCCGGCCGCGTGCATGGCGATCACGAAGTCGTGGTACGAGCAAGCCTCGTTGACGAAGCGCCGGCCGTGGGCGTCCACCACGATGGCGCCCGGCTTGCAGCGGTCCAGCCGGAAGTGCGGGTGCTTGACCACCTCGCCGTTCTTGCGGCGCAGCACGGAGACCGGTGCGCGGCAGTAGTCCGACACATTGCCCTGGGCCATGCGCCCACCCACGTCCATGGCGCGGCGCAGGCCGTCGCCCACGTTGCTCTCGGGCGGCAGGCCGATGTGCTCGGCGGCGTAGGCGGTGTGTGCCGCGCGCATCACCGGATCGCCCGAAAACCCACCCGAGGCCAGCACCACCGCGCCGGCGCGCACTTCCTGACGCACACCGTTCTCCTCGAAGACCACGCCGCTCACGCGGCCTGCGTCCTGGATCAGCCGGATGAACGGCGCGTTCACGCGCAGGTCCACGCCACTGTCCAGCGCCGACTTCAGCAGCATGCCGATCAGCGCGTTGCCGCGCTGGCGGCGCGTGGAGCGGCCGTACAGCAAAAGGTCCGAGTAGTGCTTGAACAGCCGCCGGGCGCTGTAGAGGAAGGCGCCGGGCGACTGCAGCGCCGCGCTCAGCTGCGCGAGGTCGCGGCTGTCGGTCTGCATGCCGTGGAACACGGTGATGGCGGGCAGCGGGTTCTTGATGAGCTTGTAGGCCTTGCCGAGTTGGCGGTCATCGAAGGGCTCGGGGTAGACCGTGCGCCCCTTGATGCCGGCGCCGGGCACGTCGGTGCGGTAGTCGGCGCCGCCGTAGAGGCGAAAGCGCACGCTGCTGTGCTGTTCGAGGAAGTCGACCGCCTCGATGCCGCCTTCCAGCCAGGCGCGCACCTGCGCGGCATCCATGCGCTCGCCCACGAGGTGGGCGAGGTAGGTCATGGGCGCCTCGGGGTCGGTTTCGGCCGGCACGTGGCGGTTGCCAGGCAGCCAGGCCGCGCCGCCGGAGGTGGCGCTGGTGCCGCCCACCTGGGCGGTTTTTTCCAGCAACAGCACACGGCGGCCCAGCGCGCGCGCCACGACGGCGGCCGTCAGGCCCGCGATGCCGGAGCCGACGACGACCACGTCGACGTTGGCGGAGAGATTCGGAAAGGTGGAGGCTTGCATGGGCGGGCCCTAGGTGGGGAAGGATTCGCGCCACAGGTCCAGCGCCTGCTGGACGGGCCGATCGGAATAGCTGAACAGCACGGTGTCTTCGTCGGCCTCCAGCTGGTACGGCATCCACGAAGGGCACACGAACACGTCGCGCGGCCCGAAGGCCATCTCGTGATCGCCCACGGTGCAACGCCCCCGGCCATCGACGACCGCGTAGACCGTGGAATCGGTGGCGCGGTAGGCGGCACCGCGAAAACCGCCGGGCAGCAGCTGCATGAAGGTGCCGATGGTGGGCATGGCCCAGCCGCCGGTCAATGGGTTGGTGTACTGCAACTTGTGGCCCCAGCAGGCGTGCGGGTCTTCGGCGCGCGCGAGCGTGTGCAGCGCCTCGCGCGTGCGGTCGTAGGGGTACCAGAACAGCGGCGAGGTGCGCGAGCGGCTCACGTGCTCGACCGGCTTGAGCGTCTGGCCGAAACGCGCGAGGTTGCTGCCCGCGTGGGCGTGCGGCACCTGGGTCTCCTGCGCCCCGTCCTCGCGGAACTGGGCGTCGAGCAACTCGACGATGGGCAGGTCCAGCCCGTCGAGCCAGACCATGGGCTCGCTGGAGAGGTTGCCATGGTCGTGGAAGGTCCAGGAGGGCGTGATGACGAAATCACCCACGTGCATGGTGACGCGCTCGCCGTCGACCGTGGTGTAGGCGCCATCGCCCTGCAGGATGAAGCGCAGCGCCGATTGCGAATGCCGGTGCGAGGGCGCGACTTCGCCGGGCAGGATCAGTTGCAGGCCCGCATAGAGGCTGTGCGTGACACGCGTCTGCCCGCGCAGGCCGGGGTTTTCCAGCACGATGACGCGGCGCTCGGCTTCGCGCGCGGTGATCAGGCGCCCGCTCTCCTGCAGCCAGGGCCACACCGTGTCCCACGACCACAGGTGGGGCAGGCAGGGCGTCTTGGGCGTGCGGGTCACCACGCCGTGCAGCACCTCCCACAGGGGCGCGCAATGCCCCGCATCGATGCGGCCGTAGAAGGCCGCGCGGTCGGCCTGGGCCGATGGGGCCACGCCCCGCACCACGGCGGCCGTCATGCCACGCACTCCGGCTGCGGCTGGGCGGCGCGCACCTGCACGCTGATCTGCCCCACGCCGTCGAAAGCACAATCGATGCGGTCGCCGGGCAGCACCGGGCCGACGCCCTCGGGCGTGCCGGTGAGCAGCACGTCGCCCGGGTGCAGCGTGTAGAACGAAGACGCGAACTCGATCAGTGTGCCGATGTCCAGCACCATGTCGCGGGTGTTGGCCGACTGGCGGGGTTCGCCGTTGACGGTGAGCCAGAAATCGATGTTTGACGGGTCGGCGATTTCATCGGCGGTGACCAGCCAGGGCCCGAGCACGGTGAAGCTGTCCACCGACTTGCGCAGGCTGCGCTCCTCGGGGCCACGCGCTGTCATGTCCAGACCCACCGCGTAACCGGCCACATGAGACAGCGCCTGCGCGCGAGTGATGTTGCGCCCGGCCTTGCCGATGACCACCGCCAGCTCCGCCTCGTGGTCGTTGCGCCGATCCAGGTGCTGCAGCGCCACGCCCTCATGGGGCCCGACCACGGAGCTGGTGGCCTTGAGGAACAGGCCGATCTGGCGGATCTCCTTCACCTGCTGGTGGTGGTGGATGTCGGCCTGGGCGCGCGCCTCGTCGAGGTGTCTGGCGTAGTTGACGGGTGCGGCCACGATCTTGCCGGGGTTGCGCCACCGGGCTGAGCAGGCGCGCGCCCGCCAGCGGGCGCGCCTTCGCGGTGGGGAGCAGGCGCTCGATCGCTTCGCGCACCTGCGCGAGATGGGCGATCAGCGGGTCCACGCGCGGCAGTGGGTAGCGCACCTGCGGCAGCACATCGAGTGCGGCCGTCACGTCGTACAGCGTCTGCTCGCGCACCACGCCCAGGCGGTCGTCGTCGTATCGACAGAGTTTCATGAGGGAACCTTGAATCGTTGCGAAAAAAGAAGTGCACTCGCTCAGTACTGCGAAGCCGGCACGCGCAGCACCAGCCCGTCGATGGCCCGGCTGACGGCCAGCTGGCAGGCCAGGCGGCTGCCGTCCTCCACGCCCACGGCGAAGGCGAGCATCTTGAGCTCCTGCTCGCCGCGCGGAGGCAGCCGGGCCATGCCCTCGGCATCCACGTACACGTGGCAGGTGGCGCAGGCGCAGGCGCCGCCGCAGTCGGCGTCGATGCCGGGCACGTTGTGCGCCACGGCGACCTCCATCACCGAGGCGCCTTCGTCGCCCTGGCAACGCAGCTGTTCGCCATCGGCGGTCTGAAATTCAATGTGGATCATGAAAAGCGGTTCCTGAAAACATCACACGGGTGCCGCCACGAGCGCCGACGCGGACGCGGACGCGGGTTGCAGCGGAAACAAGGGATCGGCCAGTTGCGCCGGGTTCACCGGCGTGCCGGTGCGGATGAGCGCGCGGCCGGCCATGAAATCGCCGGCCGCATCGAGCGCCTCGACGCACAGCACGCGGTCGCCACGCAGGTACCACACGGACTGCGCCACCGCGCGCTCGCCCGCGCCCTGGCGCAGCACCACGGCGTCGTGCCCCTGGGGCAGGCCCGCGACCTGGAGCCGGTGCGTGTACTGGTCCGACCAGAACCAGGGCACGGCGGGCGGTGGCGGCGCGCGGCCGGCGATTGCGGCGGCCGCCGCCTTGGCCTGGTCGATCGCGCCTTGCACGGACTCCAGCCGTGGCCGCGCACCGTCGCGCGACTCGGTGCAGTCGCCGATCGCGAACACACCGCTCGCGCTGGTCCGGCCCTGCTCGTCCACCACGATGCCCCGAGCACACTCGATGCCCGCGGCCTGCGCCAACTCGATGCGCGGCAACGCCCCGATGCCCACCACCAGCGCGTCGAAGGCCTCGGTCTGGCCGCCGGATGCCAGCCACACGCCCTCCTCCGAAGCCCGCACGCCGTCGAGCGACACGCCCAGGCGCAAGCGCACACCCTGGTCCTCGTGGACGCGCTGCACACGCCGCGACGTGGCCTCGCCCACCGAACGCTGCATCACGCGCAGCGCGGCCTCGAACACCGTCACGTCGATGCCTTGTGCCCGGGCCGCGGCAGCAACCTCCAACCCGACGTAGCCACCTCCCACGACGGCCAGCCGGCGGCAGCCGCCCAGGCCGGCGCGCAGCGCCTGCGCATGGGCCAGCGAGCGCAGCACGTGCACGCGCGGTGCATCCGCGGCCAGCCCTGGCAGGCGCCGCGCGCGCGCGCCGGTGCGCAGCACCAGCGCGGCATAGGGCAGGCGTTCGCCGTCGGCCAGCAACACCTCGGCCGCCTGGACATCGATGCCTTGCACGCGTGTGTCCAGGCGCAGCTCGCAGCGCGCGGTGTCGAAGAACGACAGGGGGCGCAGCAACAGTGCCGATGCGTCGCCATCGCGCAGGAAGGCCTTGCTCAGCGGCGGGCGCTGGTACGGCGGCGACGCTTCCTGCCCCAGCACCACCAAGGGACCTTGATGCCCGCCCTGCCGCAGCGATGCCACGAACTGGCAGGCCGCCTGCCCGGCCCCCACCACGACCACCGGAGCGCTCATGACAGGGCCACCGGCATGCGGCGGATGCCGCGAAAGCGCGCATTGGGGTTGAAAGCCAGGCCGGCGCGCAGGTCCATCTTCGGGAAGCGCCGCGTGATCGCCGGCAACGCGATCGCCGCTTCCAGCCGCGCCAGCGGCCGGCCCAGGCAGACGTGGATGCCGGCACCGAACGCCAGGTGCGGGTTGGGACGGCGGCCGAGGTCGAAGCGCTCCGGCTCGGTGAACACGCGCTCGTCCCGGTTGGCGGAGGCCTGCGCGATGACCACTTCGACACCGGCGGCGATGCGCGCGCCCGAGGGCAGCTCGATCTCGCGCGTGGTGCGCCGGCCCTGCAGCTGCAGCGGGCTGGTGTAGCGCAGGCATTCTTCGATGCCGGTGCCGACGATGACCTCGTCGCCGGCCATGCGTTCGAACTGGTCGCGGTTGCGCAGCAGCGCCAACGTGGACAGGCCAATCAGGTTGGTGGTGGTCTCGTGGCCGCCGTTGAGCAGCAGGATGCACATGTGCACCATCTCGTTTTCGCTGATGGACTGCCCGCTCTTCTCGGCCTTGACGAGCGCGCTGATGACGTTGCTCGGCGTCTCTTCCACCGGCCGCGCGCGCCAGGCGTTGATGTGCTCCAGCAGGTAGGCCTTGAAGCCGGCGGCGGCCTGGTGGCCGTCGGCGATGGCCTGTGGTGTCACGCGCGGGTTGAGCGGGAACAGCACCTGGGCCCCGAGGTCGCGGATGCGCGGACCGTCCGAGCGCGGCACGCCAAAGATGTCGCAGATCACCTGCACCGGAATCTGCGAGGCGAAGTCGGCCACGTAGTCGATTTCGCCGCGCCCATCGAGTTCGTCGAGCAGCTGGTCCACGATCTCGCGCACGCTCTGGCGCAGCCGCTCGATGCCCGTGGGCGTGAAAAAAGGATTGACGATGTCACGCAGGCGGTCGTGGTCGGGCGGATCGCGGAACAGCATGCTGGTGGTGTGGTGCTCCAGCAGCGGGCCTTCGCCGAACTTCTCGCGGTAGGCCGCGTCGCGGCTGACCACGCCCGAGAGGTCGCGCCAGACGGCCTTCACGTCGGCGTAGCGCGTCACCAGCACAGAACCATCGCTGTTGGCATGCACCGGCGTCTCGTCGCGCAAGGCGCGGAAGTACGGGTAGGGATCTTCGTAATACGCCGTTGGGAGCTGGAACAGGTCGAACGGCGCGGCCTGCTCGCGGGGGGCGGCCGGTGCCAAGAGAGAGGAATTCATGGAAAAGTCCTTGTCATGCGAGATGGGCGGGTGCGGGGTGGCGGGTGTGGAGAGGGCCGGCACGCGCCACCTGACTGTGGATCGCGTGGCCGACCAGCTCGGGCAGGCGGCGCGAGACGGGCAGCAGCCGCGCGAGGTCCACGCCGGTGTCCAGCCCCATGGCCGCGAACATGTGGACCGCGTCTTCCGTGCACGCGTTGCCACTGGCGCCGGGCGCGTAGGGGCAGCCACCCAGCCCGCCGAGCGCGGCGTCGAAGCGCGTCACACCGGCCTGCAGGCCGGCCAGCATGTTCGGCCAGCGCCATGCCACGGGTGTCGTGGAAATGCAGCGTCAGCGCCAGTTGCGGCAGCCGCGCGCGCAGCAGGGCCACCAGCTGCGTCACCTGCGCGGGATGCGCCATGCCGGTGGTGTCGCACAGGGTGAGCGCGCGCACCGCGCCCGCACCCAACCCGGCGATGCGCGCGGCCAGGCGCAGCACCTCCTGCGCATCGACCGCGCCTTCCATGGGGCAGCCGAAGGCGGTGGAGATCGACACCTGCACCTCGGCCTGCCCGGCGGTCACCGCCAGCACCTCGGCCAGCGCGGCCAGGCTGCGTTCGCGTGGCATGCGCAGGTTGCTCTGGTTGTGCGACTCCGAGGCCGACATCACGAAGTTGAGCGCATCGGCGCGCGCTTCCAGTGCGCGCGCCGCGCCCCTGGCGTTGGGCACCAGCACGGCGTAGCACACGCCAGTCTGGCGGCGGATGCCTTGCATGACCTCCTGCGCATCGGCCAGCGGCGGGATCGCCTTGGGCGAGACGAAGGCGGTCACCTCGATGCGCGCGAAGCCGCAGTCGCTCAGCGCATCGACGAGCGCGATCTTGTCGGCCGTGGGCACGAAGCGGGCTTCGTTCTGCAGGCCATCGCGCGCGACGACCTCGTTGAAATGCACCCGCGAGGGCAACGCAGTCATGCGCCCTCCTCCCGCTGGACCACACCGGCGCGGCACAGGGCCTCGATGCGCTGCGCGTTCATGCCCAATTCGCTCAGCACTGCTTCGGTGTCCTGGCCGTGGCGCGGCGCGTTGCGGCGATGGCCGCCCGGCGTGCGCAGGAGCTTGGGCACGATGCCGGGCACGTCGATGCGGGTGCCGTCGTCCATGCGCAGCGTCTCGATCATGCCGCGCGCGCGGGTAGTGCGGGTCGTCCGTGATGTCGGCCACGGTGTAGACGTGGCCGGCCGGTACCTGCGCCGCGTCCAGCGCGGCCAGCGCCTCGGCCCGGGTCAGTCGCGCGGTCCACGTGCCGATGGCGGCGTCGAGTTCCGGCGCCCGGGCCACGCGCCCGGCGTTGTCGGCCAGCGTGGCGTCCTCCGCCAGGTCGGGGCGGCCGATGACGGCCATCAGGCGGCGGAAGATGCTGTCCCCATTGCCGGCGATCAGCACATGACCACCATCGGCGCAGAGGTAGGCGTTGCTGGGCGCGATGCCCGGCAGAGCGCTGCCAGCCGGCTGGCGGACTTCGTTGAACAGGCTGTATTCGGGCAGCAGGCTTTCCATGCAGTTGAACACCGCCTCGTAGAGCGCCACATCCACCACCTGGCCCTGGCCGCTGCGGGCGCGTTCGTGCAAGGCCATGAGGACGCCCACCACCGCGTGCAGGGCAGCCAGCGTGTCGCCGATGCTCACGCCCACGCGCACCGGCACGCGGCCCGGCTCGGCCGTCAGGTGGCGCAGGCCGCCCATGGCCTCGCCGATCACACCGAAGCCCGGCTTGTCCTTGTACGGGCCGCTCTGGCCGTAGCCGCTCACGCGGGCCACGATCAGGCGCGGGTTGCGCGCCAGCAGCTGGACCGGGTCCAGGCCCCAGGCCTCCAGCACGCCAGGGCGGAAGTTCTCGATCAGCACATCGGCCGCGGCCGCGAGTTCGCGCACGATGGCCTGGCCTTCGGGCGAGCGCAGGTCCAGCGCGAGCGAGCGCTTGTTGCGCGACTGCACCTGCCACCACACCGAGGTGCCGTCCTTGAGCAGGCGCCACTTGCGCAGCGGATCGCCCGCGCCGGTGGGCTCGACCTTCACCACCTCGGCGCCGAAGTCGGCCAGGGTCTTGGCGGCGAAGGGGCCGGCGATGATCTGCCCGAGCTCGAGCACCTTGAGGCCGGCGAGCGCGCCGCCGGCAGGGGCATCGGCCGCGTCGGCGATCGGCTCGCCGTGGGGGAAAGAAGCTGTGTGGTTCATGGCGTCGGCAGTGTGTCCGCGCACCCTCACACTGTCCATTTGCGAATGGCCCCTTCGGTCTTCGCATTCCGCGAAGCGGCCGCCAGGTGCTCGACGAAATCCGCGAGGTCGGCATCGTCCTCGCGCGGCGCGCAGGCGATCAGCATCTGGCGCTGGGCCCACGGATCGGCCAGCGGTCGGACGCGCAACGGCATCGCGCGCACCATGGGCTCGGTCGCGCCCTGCGGCAGCACCGCGATGCCCAGGCCCGACGCCACCAGGTGGCAGGCGGCGTCGAAGCTGCGTACCTGCATGCGCAGGCGCAGCGGCTTGCCCGCTCCGAGCGCGGTCTGCTGCTGCTTGAGCAGGATGGCCGCACCGGTGTTCAGGCCGATCAGGTCCTCGTCCAGCACGTCGGCGAAGGCGATGGGCCCCGCGTCATGAGCCAGGCGGTGGTGGGCGGGCAGCAGCAGCACCAGCTCGTCCCGCCGGAAGGGCAGCACCTGCAGGCCATCGACGTTCGGCCCCTCGACCAGGATGCCCACGTCGGCCCGGCCCTGGCGCAGGGCGGCGACCACCGCCTCCGAAACCTGCTCCTCCAGGTCCACGCGCACGTGCGGCCGCAGCCGGCCGTACGCCGCCAGCGGTGTGGGCAGGAACTGGGTGATGGCGGCGGTGCTCGCGCACAGGCGGATGTGCCGCGTGATGCCCGAACGCCGATCGGCCAGCTCGGAGCGCAGCAGGTCCAGCGTCTGCAACAGCGCCATGCCGTGGCGCGCGAACACACGGCCCGCTTCGGTGGCCGACAGGCCCTTGGCATGTCGCTCGAACAGCGGCTCGCCAAACGCGCCTTCGAGTTCGCGGATGCGCCGGCTGGCCGCGGCCAGCGCCAGGTGCGCGCCCTGCGCCGCCGCGGTCAGGCTGCCGCCGTTGACGCAGTCCACCGCGAGCCGGACCGAGATGAGGTCGAAGCGCGCGAGGTTGCACATCGGCAGGGAAAACGCCGACTCGGACCACAGGACCGGCGATGTCGAAGGGCTGGTCATAACAACAAAGAAACAGTCAGGATGGTTTGTATCATACGTGGACAAGCGGCCTGAAGCACCCCGATCCGACTAGGGAAAACGCGGAAATACCTCGATAGAATGCCTCGATCAGGAAGCGGTAATGGGCCCGACGGGGGTCACCTTCCAAACAGACGTGTTTATTTCTTCCTTCCATGAGCACTCCCGACACGCCCTCCTCCACCCCGTCGCCGCGGCACCGGCGCACACAGGCCGAGCGCACGCAACTGACGCAGCAGAAGCTCGTCAAGGGCGCCATCGCGCTGCTCAGGCAGAAGCGCTATGCGGGCTTTCGCATCGCCGAAGCCGCCAAGGTGTCCGGCGTCTCGCGCGGTGCGCAGACGCATCACTTTCCGTCGAAGGATGCGCTGGTGCTGCAGGCCCTGGAGGCGACACTGATCGAGAGCCAGCGCAAGGCGCTCGAACGCATCGCGCGCGCGCGCACCAAGCCGACCCGGCTGATGCAGGCGCTGATCGAGGACAGCGAGGACTTCTTCCTGGGCGAGGACTTTTACGTCGCGCTCGATCTGATGATGGTCGGCGGCGATCAACCGCTGGGCGTGGAGGTCAAACGGTTGCTGCGCCAGTACCGCATCTCGGTGGAGCGGGCCTGGCTGGAGGTTTTCGTCGAGGCAGGGCATCCGGCCGCACAGGCCGAGGACGTCATCTTCCTGACTTTCGCCATGGCGCGTGGCTTGAGCGTGCGCAAGCTGATGAGCGGGGAAGCGGCGCACTTCCCGCGCCTGTTCTCGCGCTGGGAGCTGCTGGCCAGCGACATGCTCGAGCCCCCACCTGCGCCCAGGCGCAAGGCCTCCTGAAGACCCGCGGGCTCAAGAGGCCGGGTGCGGAAGCAAGGTCACTCCTCGCGGATCGCCGCGCCGCGCAGCCGCAAGGCGTTGCCGATCACCGAGGCCGAGCTCAGGCTCATGGCCAGCGCGGCGATCATGGGCGACAGCAACCAGCCCGTGAACGGGTACAGCAGGCCCGCGGCCAGCGGAATGCCCAGGGCGTTGTAGAGGAAGGCGAACGCCAGGTTCTGCTTCATGTTGGCCACGGTCGCGACCGAGAGCGAGCGGGCCGTGGCGATGCCGCGCAGGTCACCCTTGACCAGGGTGAGCTGGGCGCTGTTCATCGCCACGTCGGTGCCCGTGCCCATGGCGATGCCCACATCGGCGCGGGCCAGGGCCGGCGCGTCGTTGAAGCCGTCGCCGGCCATCGCCGACCACGCGGCCTTGCGCCTGGAGCTGCTCCACCAGCTGGAGCTTGTCGGCGGGTTTCACTTCGCCGTGGATCTCATCGATGCCCAGGCGCTGTCCCACCGCGCGCGCGGTGGTCAGCCCGTCGCCCGTGGCGATGATCACGCGCACATTCGCCCGACGCAGCGACTTCAGCGCATCCGCCGTGGTGGCCTTGACCGGGTCGGACACGGCCAGCAGGCCAGCCAGCGCCTGGTCCACCGCCAGGTGCATGACGCTGGCGCCCTGCGCGCGCAGCGCTTCGGCCTCGGCGGCCAGGGGCGAGGCGTCCACGCCCAGCTGTTGCATCAGCGCGGTGTTGCCCAGGGCCAGGCCCTTGCCGCCCACCACACCCCGCACCCCGATGCCGGACTCGGAGTCGAACTGCTCGGGCTTGTCCAGCACCAGGCCCTGTTGTTTCGCGGCGGCCACGATGGCGTGGGCCAGCGGGTGTTCGCTGCCCTGGTCCAGGCTGGCGGCGAGGCGCAGCACCTCGTCCTCGGAGAAGCCGCCATGGCCCACGGCGCGTTCGAAGCTCGGGCGGCCTTCCGTGAGGGTGCCGGTCTTGTCGACGATCAACGTGTCCACCTTGCGCAGGTTCTCGATGGCGGCGGCGTCGCGGAACAGCACCCCGTGGGTGGCGCCGCGCCCGGTCGCCACCATGATGGACATGGGCGTGCGCCAGGCCCAGCGCACAGGGGCAGGCAATGATGAGCACGGCCACCGCATTGATGAGGGCATAGACCCAGCTCGGCTCGGGGCCGAACAGGCCCCAGCCGAAGAAGGTGAGCAGCGCCGCCGCCACGACGCCCATCACGAAGTAGCCCGCCACCTGGTCCGCCATGCGCTGCATGGGCGCGCGCGAGCGCTGAGCCAGGGCGACCATCTGCACGATCTGCGAGAGCACGGTGTCCGAGCCCACGTGCTCGGAGCGCATCACCAGGGCACCGCTGGTGTTGAGCGTGGCGCCGATCAGCTTGTCGCCGGCCTGCTTGCTCACCGGCAAGGGCTCGCCGGTGAGCATGGATTCATCGACCGAGCTGCGGCCCTCGACCACGGTGCCGTCGGTGGGCACCTTCTCGCCGGGGCGCACGCGCAACAGGTCGCCCACGTGCACGTGGGCCAGCGGCACGTCTTCCTCCTGCCCTTCGGCCGTGATGCGCCGCGCGGTCTTGGGCGCCAGGCCCAGCAGCGCGCGGATGGCGGCCGAGGTCTGTGACCGCGCCTTGAGTTCCAGCAGCTGGCCCAGCAGGGTCAGCGAGATGATCACCGCCGCCGCCTCAAAGTAGACCGCGACGCGCCCCATCGACACAAAGGAGTCGGGGAACACCTGCGGCGCCACCGTTGCGCACCACGCTGTAGACGAACGCCGCGCCGGTGCCCAGCGCGATCAGCGTCCACATGTTGGGGCTGCGGTTCATCACCGACTGCGCGCCGCGCACGAAGAACGGCCAGCCGGCCCACAGCACGATCGGGATGCTCAGCACCAGTTCGATCCAGCTCTGCGTGGCGATGTCGAACCAGCCGAGGTTGTGGCCGAACATCGCCAGCACGGCGACCACCACCGTGAGGGGCAAGGTCCACCAGAACCGCCGCTGGAAATCCACCAGCTCCGGGTTCTCGTCGTCGTCCAGTTCGGGCAGGACGGGTTCCAGCGACATGCCGCACTTAGGGCAGTTGCCCGGGTGGTCCTGCCGGATCTCCGGGTGCATGGGGCAGGTGTAGACCGTGCCCGGCTTGCCTTGCGGCGCGGGCGCGGGCGCCGCGGGGTGGTGGTGATGGTGGTGATGTGCGTGCTGGTCCATGTCGGTTCCTCCTGAAAATTCGAATCCCTGGTGTTGGTCCTGTGCTCAGCGCTCGGGCTGGCCGGCCTGGTGCACCTGGACACCGCGCATCCAGGCCATGAGGTCGATGGGGCTGGAAGAACGTTCGCCGGCGGCCTCGTCGCGCGGCAGGCGCCCCTTCCGGAGTTGGGGCTTGTGCTCTGGCTGGTGCTGGGCCGGGCTGTGCAGCGAGAGCTTGTCGAGAATGGCGCAATGGGGCTGGTCGTTGCCATGGCAAGCCTGCACCAGCACCGACAGCCCGTCCATCATCTGCTCGATCTCGTGCCGCTTTTCTTCCAGGTCGGCCAGGTGACGTTGGGCCACGGCCTTGACCTCGCGGCTGCTTCGCCGCGAATCGCTCCACAGGCCGATGAGCTCGGCGATCTGCGCCACCGAAAAACCCAGCCGGCGCGACTGCCGGATGAACCGCAGCACCGAGACCTCGCGCTCACCGTACAGGCGGTAACCCGATTCGCTGCGCTCGGCCGCGGGCAGCAGGCCGATCTGTTCGTAATGGCGGACCATCTTGGCCGACACGCCGGCCGCGGCGGCCGCTTCGCCAATGTTCATCAAGGGGGTCATGGTGTGTTCCGTGAGGTCGGGTGGGGAATGGAATGTGGAATGAAGGGAGGATGCAGCTTGACACCGTGGGAAGGTCAAGGCCCCCACCGAGGGCCTTGACGAACGGTCGTCAGGCCGGTGGGTAGCCGGCTTCGCTGAGGGCGTCGATCAGCGCGGCGCGGTCTTCGTCGCTGCGCACCTGGACCTTGCGCTGCGGCAGATCGAGCTGGATGTCACAGGCCGCGTCGAGGCGCTTGAGGGCGATGCTCACCTTGGAGGCGCAGTGGCCGCAGGTCATTTCGGGGAGGTGGAACTCGTGCATGGAAGACTCCGTGAAAGTTGAGGGAATCCGCACTCTGGGCATTGCCACGGAGGCAAGGTCAAGTGGCGCCGGTGGTTGACCTGACCACCGTGTCAAGGCTGAGCATCCGAGGTCTCAACCTACCGGAGACCCCCTTGAACACCACCACCCTTGCGCTCACCGAGCACCAATTTCCCATCGAAGGCATGACCTGCGCCTCGTGCGTGACCCGCGTGGAGAAGGCCTTGAAGGCCGTTGCCGGCGTCAGCGAAGTCAGCGTCAACCTGGCCACCGAACGGGCCACCGTGAACGCCACCGCCACCACCACGGGCGCCAGCCTGGCGGCTGCGGTGCAAAAAGCCGGGTACAGCATGGGCGCTGAAACCTTTGAATTGACGATTGAAGGCATGACCTGCGCTTCGTGCGTGGGCCGCGTCGAAAAAGCCCTGAAGGCGGTGCCCGGCGTGCAGGCCGCCGAAGTCAACCTGGCCACCGAACGGGCCACCGTGAGAGCGGTGGGGACGTCACCCAATGCCCTGGTCGCCGCGGTGGACGCGGCCGGCTACCACGCCACACCGTTCGAGGAAGGCGCCGCCGCACCACCCGCGGCCCGCCCAGGCGAACCCTGGTGGCCCGTGGCGCTGGCCGCCGCGCTCTCGTTGCCCCTGGTGCTGCCCATGGTCGGCATGCTGTTCGGCGCCGACTGGATGATCAATGGCTGGCTGCAACTCGCGCTGCGCACGCCCGTGCAGTTCTGGCTGGGCGCGCGCTTCTACAAGGCGGGCTGGAAGGCCGTGCGCGCCGGTGCCGGCAACATGGACCTGCTGGTCGCCCTGGGCACCAGCGCGGGCTATGGTTTGAGCCTGTACCTGCTGTTCAAGCACGCCGAGCACGGCACCCCACACCTGTACTTCGAAGCTTCGGCCGTGATCATCACGCTGGTGTTGCTGGGCAAGTGGCTAGAGGCCCGCGCCAAGCGCCAGACCACCGCCGCCATCGCGGCCCTCAACGCCCTCAAGCCCGACGTGGCGCGGGTGCGCATGCCTTACGGCGATGTGGACGTGCCCATGGCGCGCGTGAAACTCGGGGACATCGTGGTCATCCGCCCGGGTGAACGCATCCCGGTGGACGGGATCGTCACCATTGGTTCCAGCCAGGTGGACGAATCGCTGATCACCGGCGAGAGCCTGCCGGTCGCGCAACACGCGGGCGACAAGGTCACCGGTGGCGCGGTCAATGCCGAGGGCCTGTTGCTGGTGGAGACCACGGCCGTGGGCGCCGAGTCCACGCTCTCGCGGATCGTGCGCATGGTCGAATCGGCCCAGGCGAAGAAGGCCCCGATCCAGCGCATCGTGGACCGCGTGAGCGCGGTCTTCGTGCCGGTGGTGCTGGTGATCGCCACGATCACCCTGCTGGGCTGGGGCCTGGCCACGGGCCAGTGGGAGCAAGCCATCCTGAACGCGGTGGCGGTGCTGGTGATCGCCTGTCCTTGTGCGCTGGGTCTCGCCACGCCCACCGCCATCATGGCCGGCACCGGGGTGGCCGCGCGCCACGGCATCCTGATCAAGGACGCCGAGGCACTGGAGGTGGCGCACCGCATCGACACGGTGGCCTTCGACAAGACCGGCACGCTGACCGAAGGCAAGCCGCAGCTGGTGTCGGCCCTGCCGGCAGCCGGCCATGAGGCGGCGCTGCTGTCGTGGAGCGCGGCCATCCAGGCCGGCAGCGAACACCCGCTGGCGCGCGCCGTGATGGACGCCGCGAAAGCGGCCGGCGTGCCCACGCTCTCGGCCGCCAAGGTGAGTGCCGTGCCCGGGCGCGGCATGTCGGCCGAGGTGCAGGGCCGCGCACTGCGCCTGGGCAGCCCGCGTTACATGCAGGAGCTCGGCGTGGACACCACCGCGCTGGCCGGGCCCTCGCAGCAACTCCAGGAAGAGGGCCGCACGGTGTCCTGGCTGGCCGACGTGACGGAGTCGCCGGTGCTGGTGGGCCTGCTGGCGTTTGGCGATGCCCCCAAGGTCAGCGCCATCACCGCGGTGAAGAGCCTTCAGGCCATGGGCGTGCGCACGGTGATGCTCACGGGCGACAACCGGGGCAGCGCGGCGGCGGTGGGCGGTGCGCTGGGCATCGACCACATCGAGGCCGAGGTGCTGCCGGCGGACAAGGCAGCGATCGTGAACCGGCTCAAGGCCGGCGGCCGGTCGGTGCGATGGTCGGCGACGGCATCAACGATGCGCCGGCCCTGGCGGCAGCCGATGTGGGCATCGCCATGTCCACCGGCACCGACGTTGCGCATGCACGCGGCCGGCATCACGCTCATGCGCGGCGACCCGGCGCTGGTGGCCGATGCGATCGACATCTCGCGCCGCACCTACCGCAAGATCCGCCAGAACCTGTTCTGGGCCTTCGCGTACAACGTCATCGGCATCCCGCTGGCCGCGGCGGGTTTGCTCAATCCGGTGGTGGCGGGTGCGGCCATGGCGCTCAGCAGCGTGAGCGTGGTGAGCAACGCGCTCCTGCTGCGAGGCTGGCGCGCGGGCAACGATCACGCTTCGTCTGTGCGTTGACCATGGAAGTCGGGGCGCACCGTGCGGTGCCACCGACTTCGCTCAAAGCCTCGACAGAAACAAAAAAGCCCACGTTACCGTGGGCTTCAATGACAAGCAAACGCTTGGTTTTTTGGTTGCGGAGGCAAGATTTGAACTTGCGACCTTTGGGTTATGAGCCCAACGAGCTACCAGGCTGCTCCACTCCGCGTCAAGCCTTGTATTCTATCACGCTTTGTCAGCGTCGGCCGCCGGGGCGGCATCTTCTGCACGATCCACCAGTTCGACCAGTGCCATCGGCGCGTTGTCGCCCACGCGGAAACCCATCTTCAGGATGCGGGTGTAGCCACCGGGACGGGCCTTGAAGCGCGGGCCCAGTTCGTTGAACAGCTTCACGACCACATCGCGGTCGCGCAGGCGGTCGAACGCCAGGCGGCGGTTGGCCAGCGTGGGTTCCTTGGCCAGGGTGATCATGGGCTCGACCACGCGGCGCAGCTCTTTGGCCTTGGGCACCGTGGTCTTGATGGCTTCGTGCGTGAGCAGCGAATTCATCATGTTGCGCAGCATGGCGAGGCGGTGCTCGCTGGTGCGGTTGAGTTTGCGAAGTCCGTGTCCGTGACGCATTTTTTCATCCTTTCAGTGTTTTGCCCCCAGCCGTATCAGGTACTGGGAGTTGGTCCGGGTCTGGCCTCCTTGGCCAGACGCTGCGGTCTTTAGTGCTTGTCCAGGCCGGCAGGCGGCCAGTTTTCAAGCTTCATGCCCAAGGTCAGGCCGCGCGAGGCAAGCACTTCCTTGATTTCGTTGAGCGACTTGCGACCCAGGTTGGGGGTCTTGAGCAGCTCGTTCTCGGTGCGCTGGATCAGATCACCGATGTAATAGATGTTCTCGGCCTTGAGGCAGTTGGCCGAGCGCACGGTCAGTTCCAGCTCGTCCACAGGACGCAGCAGGATCGGGTCGAATTGCTGCGAGCTGCGCTGTGCCGGGGCATCGAACGCCGAGAGCTCCACGCCTTCGAGCTGCGCGAACACCGCGAGCTGTTCGACCAGGATCTTGGCCGAGGCGCGAACCGCTTCTTCCGGACCGATGGAGCCATTGGTCTCGATCTCGAGCACCAGCTTGTCCAGGTCGGTGCGCTGCTCGACGCGGGCGCTTTCCACCGTGTAGCTCACGCGCTTGACGGGCGAGAACGAGGCGTCGAGCACGATGCGGCCGATCGAACGCGTCTGGTCGTCGTTGCGGCGCAGGCTGCCCGGCACATAGCCACGGCCCTTTTCCACCTTGATCTGCATGTCCAGCTTGGCGCCGGCAGACAGGGTGGCAATCACGTGCCCGGGGTTGACAATCTCGACGTCGTGCGGCGTCTGGATGTCGGCAGCCGTCACGACACCTTCACCATCCTTGCGCAGACTCAGCGTGACTTCGTCGCGGTTGTGCAGCTTGAACACCACGCCCTTGAGGTTCAAGAGCATGTTGACAACATCTTCCTGCACGCCGTCGATCGACGAGTACTCGTGCACGACACCCGCGATGGTGACTTCGGTCGGCGCGTGGCCGGTCATGGACGACAGCAGAACCCGGCGCAGGGCGTTGCCCAGCGTGCTGGCCATAACCACGCTCGAAGGGCTCGAGCGTGACTTTGGCGCGATTGGTCGAGACTTGCTCGACGTTGATGGTCTTGGGCTTCAGCAGATTGTTCAGCATTCAAACTTCCTTCAGGACCCTCGGCTCGTTACACCGATAAGGCAGACGGAGCATGGCCCGACCGCACCACGAGGATGCCGGCCGGGAACGGAATTAACGGGAATACAGTTCGACGATCAGCGATTCGTTGATGTCAGAGCCGAACTCATCGCGGTCGGGCGACTTCTTGAACACGCCTTCGACCTTGTCGGTCGACACATCGACCCAAGCCGGGAAGCCAATCTGCTTGGCCAACTCGAGGGCTTCGATGACGCGGCCTTGTTTCTTCGACTTCTCGCGCACCGCGATCACGTCACCGGCCTTCACCGAGTACGACGGGATGTTGACCGACTGGCCGTTCACCGTGATCGCCTTGTGCGACACGATCTGGCGGGCTTCGGCGCGGGTGGAGGCAAAGCCCATGCGGAACACCACGTTGTCCAGGCGCGCTTCGAGCAGGAACAACAGGTTCGCGCCGGTGTTGCCACGGCGGCGATCGGCTTCGGCGAAGTAGCGGCGGAACTGGCGCTCCAGCACGCCATAGGTGCGCTTGACCTTCTGCTTCTCGCGCAGCTGCACGCCGAAATCGGAGGTGCGCTGGCCCGAGGTGCGGCCGTGCTGGCCGGGCTTGGAGTCGAACTTGGCCTTGTCGCTGATCGAGCGGCGGGCGCTCTTGAGCAACAGGTCGGCGCCTTCACGGCGGGAAAGTTTGGCCTTGGGGCCGAGGTAACGTGCCACGTTGGTTTCCTTGGTTTCACTGCCGCAACCGGTTGTTGCGGGAGCCATCCCTCAGGGGAGATGGCGGTGGGCTTAGCAAAAATGCCACCGCAGGCGACTGCGGTGGCGCTCGAAAAAAGCCTTCAATTATACCGCGATCAGCGCGGTCGTGCCTCAGATGCGGCGGCGCTTCTGCGGGCGGCAGCCGTTGTGCGGCACCGGGGTCACGTCGGAGATCGAGTTGATGCGGATGCCCAGGGCGCCGAGGGCGCGCACCGAGGATTCGCGGCCAGGGCCGGGGCCCTTGATCTCGACGTCCAGGTTCTTGATGCCTTGTTCAATGGCGGCGCGGCCAGCCACTTCCGAAGCCACCTGGGCAGCGAAAGGCGTGGATTTGCGCGAGCCCTTGAAGCCCTGGCGACCCCGACGAAGCCCAGGACAGTGCGTTGCCCTGGCGGTCGGTGATGGTGATGATCGTGTTGTTGAACGAGGCGTGCACGTGTGCAATGCCGTCGGCAACGTTCTTGCGGACTTTCTTGCGAACGCGGGCGGATGCGCTGCTGGAGGGAGACTTGGCCATGAGGGTCCTTCTAACCGTTTATTTTTTCAGCGACTGGGCGGCCTTGCGGGGACCCTTGCGCGTACGGGCGTTGGTCTTGGTGCGCTGACCACGCAGCGGCAGACCACGGCGGTGGCGGAAGCCACGGTAGCAACCGATGTCCATCAAACGCTTGATGTTCATCGTGGTTTCACGACGCAGGTCACCCTCGATCGTGAACGTACCGACCTGGTCGCGCACTTTTTCGAGTTCCGCGTCGCTCAGATCCTTGATCTTCTTGGCGTAGTCGATGCCGCAGGCTTCGCAGATCTTGCGAGCGCGGGTGCGGCCAATGCCGAAGATTGCCGTCAAGCCGATTTCGGCGTGCTTGTGCGGCGGAATGTTGATGCCTGCAATACGAGCCATGTTGGGTCCTCTTAACTAACCGGTCAGCCTTGACGCTGCTTGTGACGCGGATCGGTGCAAATGACTCGCACGACGCCATGCCGTTTGATGATCTTACAGTTGCGGCACATTTTCTTGACCGAAGCCGAAACTCTCATAGTCTTCTCCTAGATATTCCTAAAACATTCAACAACTGACCATTCACTTCGAGCGGAACACGATTCGCGCTCGGGTGAGGTCGTAGGGCGTGAGCTCTACCTTGACCTTGTCCCCCGGCAGGATCCGGATGTAATGCATCCGCATCTTGCCGCTGATATGCCCCAGCACCACATGACCGTTTTCGAGCTTGACCCTGAAGGTCGCGTTGGGGAGGTTTTCAATCACCTCACCCTGCATCTCGATCACATCGTCCTTGGCCATAAGCGAAGTTCAAGGGGAGGTTTTGAAACTGGCCTTCTTGAGCAGCGATTCGTATTGCTGCGACATCATGTAATTCTGAACCTGGGCCATGAAGTCCATGGTGACCACCACGATGATCAACAGGGAGGTGCCGCCGAAATAGAACGGCACGTTGTACTTCAGGATCAGGAACTCGGGCAGCAGACACACGGCGGTGATGTACACAGCGCCAGCCAGTGTCAGCCTCAACAAAATTTTGTCGATGTAGCGGGCGGTCTGGTCACCCGGGCGGATGCCTGGAATGAACGCGCCACTCTTCTTCAGGTTGTCGGCCGTCTCGCGGCTGTTGAACACCAGTGCGGTGTAGAAGAAGCAGAAGAAAACGATGGCCGCGGCGTACAGCGCCACGTAGATCGGTTGACCGGGTGACAGCGCCGCCGCGATGTCGCGCAACCAGCGGGTCGAGTCACCGGTGCTCACCCAGCTCACCACCGTGGTGGGCAGCAGGATGATGGACGACGCGAAGATCGGCGGAATCACGCCAGCCATGTTCAGCTTGAGCGGCAGGTGCGAGGACTGGCCTCCGTACACCTTGTTGCCCACCTGACGGCGTGCGTAGTTCACCAGGATCTTGCGCTGGCCGCGTTCCACGAACACCACGAAGTAGGTGACCAGGATCACCAGCGCGATGATGAAGATCGACACCAGGATGTTCATGGCACCGGTGCGCACCAGCTCCAGCAGACCACCAATGGCGCTCGGCAAACCGGCCGCGATACCCGCGAAGATCAGGATCGAGATGCCGTTGCCCAGACCGCGCTCGGTGATCTGCTCACCCAGCCACATCAGGAACATGGTGCCGGCCACCAGGCTGACCACGGCCGTCAGGCGGAAGCCCATGCCAGGATCGATCACCAGACCAGGCGAACCTTCCAGGGCCAGGGCAATGCCCATGGCTTGGAAAATCGCCAGGGCCAGCGTGCCGTAGCGCGTGTACTGCGTGATCTTGCGGCGTCCGGCCTCGCCCTCTTTCTTCAGCTGCTCGAACGTGGGCACCACGTAGGTCATGAGCTGCATGATGATCGAGGCCGAGATGTACGGCATGATCCCCAACGCGAACACGGTGAAGCGCGAGAGCGCACCGCCCGAGAACATGTTGAACAGGCTCAGAATGCCGCCCTGCTGCCCCTGGAACAATTGCGCCAGTTGCGCGGGGTCGATGCCGGGCACAGGAATGTGTGCACCGATGCGGTAGACCACCAGCGCCAGCAACAGGAACACCAGCCGGCGACGCAGGTCGCCGAACTTTCCGGTTTTGGCCAGGGACGTGGATCCAGTTGCCACAGGAATCTTCCGTTCGAGTCCGATCAGGCCGCCAGGGAGCCGCCAGCGGCTTCGATGGCCTGCTTGGCACCCGCGGTCGCGGCGATGTCCTTGAGGGTCACGGCACGCGTGATCTCGCCGGTCTTGATCACCTTGACGCGCTTGGCCAGGTGAGGCACCAGGCCAGCCTGCTTGAGCACGAGCACATCGACCTCGCTCACGTCGAGGGCGTTGAGGTCGGCCAGCGTGACTTCAGCGTTGAACTGCAGTTGCGCCGACTTGAAGCCGCGCTTGGGCAGACGGCGCTGCAGCGGCATCTGACCGCCTTCGAAACCGACCTTGTGGTAGCCACCCGAACGGGACTTCTGGCCCTCTGGCCACGACCTGCCGTTTTGCCCAGGCCCGAACCGATGCCGCGGCCGACACGGCGCTTGGCATGCTTGGCGCCTTCGGAAGGCTTGATGGTATTGAGTTGCATGTCAGTGACTCCGATCAGACGATTTTGACCAGGTAGCTGATCTTGTTGATCATGCCGCGCACGGCGGGCGTGTCCTGCAGCTCGCTGACGCTGTTGAGCTTGCGCAGGCCCAGGCCACGGACGGTGTCGCGGTGGGATTGCTTGGTTCCAATGGGGCTGCGCACCAGTTGAACCTTGACGGTGTTTTGAGTGGTCATGATCGCTCCAATCAACCCAGGATCTCTTCGACGGACTTGCCACGCTTGGCAGCCACGTCGGCAGGGGTCGTCGAATTCTTCAGTGCGTCCAGCGTGGCGCGCACCAGGTTGTAGGGGTTGCTCGAGCCATGGCTCTTGGCCACGACATCGGTGATGCCCAACACTTCGAACACCGCGCGCATCGGGCCGCCAGCGATGATGCCGGTACCCTTGGAAGCCGGCAGCATCATGACGTTGGAAGCGCCGTGCTCGCCGTGCACGCTGTGGTGCAGCGAGCCGTTCTTGAGCGACACCTTGATCATGTTGCGACGGGCCTGTTCCATGGCCTTCTGCACGGCCACCGGCACTTCACGCGCCTTGCCCTTGCCCATGCCCACGCGGCCATCGCCATCACCGACCACGGTCAGCGCTGCGAAACCGAGAATGCGACCGCCCTTGACCACCTTGGTCACGCGGTTGATCGCGATCATCTTCTCGCGCAGACCGTCTTCGTTCGCTTCTTTGTTGATGTTTGCCGTAAATTTAGCCATTTTGTGTATTCCGTTTGATCAGAACTGCAGACCGGCTTCACGAGCCGCGTCTGCCAGGGCTTTCACCCGGCCGTGGTAAGCAAAACCGGAACGGTCAAACGCCACCTTCTCGATGCCGGCGGCCTTCGCCTTTTCGGCGATGCGCTTGCCCACCAAGGCAGCGGCAGCGGTGTTGCCACCCTTGCCAGCGCCACCGATCTGGGCACGCACTTCGGCTTCGGCGGTCGATGCAGCAGCCAGCACGCGGCCGCCGTCGTCGGAGATGACGCTGGCGTAGATGTGCAGGTTGGTGCGGTTCACGCTCAGGCGCACGGCGCCTTGTTGCGCAATGCGGATGCGCGTTTGGCGGGCGCGGCGGAGACGTTGCTCTTTTTTGGTCAACATGATCCTGGTCCTTATTTCTTCTTGGTTTCCTTGATCACGACCTTTTCATCCGCATAACGGATGCCCTTGCCCTTGTAAGGCTCGGGGGGGCGAACGGCTCGCACCTCGGAAGCGATCTGGCCCACGCGCTGGCGGTCGGAACCCTTGATCAGGATTTCGGTCGGCGTCGGGGTTTCCACCTTGATGCCGGCGGGCATGTCCATCACCACGGGGTGGGAGTAGCCAACCGTCAGGTTGAGCTTGGCACCCTGTGCCTGGGCCTTGTAGCCCACGCCCAGCAGCGTCAGCTTCTTCTCGAAGCCCTTGCTCACACCATTGACCATGTTGTTGACCAGCTGGCGCATGGTGCCGGACATGGCATTGGCTTCGCGCGATTCGTCCACGGGGACGAAGGTCAGCGTGCCGGCCTTGTTCTCAACCTTGACCAGCGTGTTCAGCGTCAGCGCCAGGGCACCCAGGGCACCCTTGACATTGATCTGGTTGTCCTTGACGGCGACTTCCACCCCGGCTGGGACGGTGACCGGCAGTTTTCCAATACGTGACATTAATTTCTCCTCAATGCCCGCATCAGGCGACGTAACACAGGACTTCGCCACCGACACCGGTAGCGCGTGCCTTGCGGTCGGTCATCACGCCTTGCGGCGTGGTGACGATCGGCCACGCCCAGACCGTTCTGAACCTGGGGGATGGCGTTGCGGCCACGGTAGACGCGCAGGCCGGGACGGCTCACGCGCTCGATGCGCTCGATCACGGGACGACCGGCGTAGTACTTGAGAGCGATCTCAAGTTCGTTCTTGCCGTCGGTGCTCTTGACCTGGAACCCGTCGATGTAACCCTCGTCCTTCAGGACCTGGGCGATCGCGGCCTTGACCTTGGAAGCCGGCATCGTCACAACGGCCTTCTCGACCATCTGTGCGTTGCGGATGCGGGTCAACATGTCAGCAATAGGATCACTCATGCTCATTTGTGGTTCTCCTAATGCTTACCAGCTGGCTTTGGTGATGCCGGGGATTTCACCGGCAAACGCCATTTCACGGACCTTGGCACGGGCCAGGCCGAAGTGGGCGAAGGTGCCACGCGGACGACCGGTGATCTCGCAGCGGTTGCGCTGACGGGTCGGGTTCGCGTTGCGGGGCAGCTTCTGCAGCGCCAGGCGGGCTGCATCGCGTTCTTCTTCGCTCTTCTTGGCGTCGTTGGACGTCGCCTTGAGTTCGGTGTATTTCTTGGCGAACTTGGCGGCGAGCTTCTCGCGCTTGAGTTCACGTTGGAGTAGTGCTTGTTTAGCCACGCGCCACCTCAGTTCTTGAACGGGAAACGGAAACCGGCCAGAAGAGCCTTGCACTCTTCGTCGTTCTTGGCGGTCGTCGTGATGCTGATGTTGAGACCGCGCAAGGCATCGACCTTGTCGTACTCGATCTCAGGGAAAATGATCTGTTCCTTGACGCCGACGTTGTAGTTGCCGCGGCCGTCGAACGAACGGCCGGAGATGCCACGGAAGTCGCGCACGCGGGGCAGCGCCACGGTGACGAAACGGTCCAGGAATTCGTACATGCGCGCGCCACGCAGGGTGACCATGCAGCCAATGGCCTGCTGTTCACGGATCTTGAAACCCGCGATGGCCTTGCGGGCCTTGGTCACGACCGGCTTCTGGCCAGCGATCTTGGTCAGGTCGCCGACGGCGTTGTCCATGACCTTCTTGTCGGCCACGGCCTCGCTCACACCCATGTTGAGCGTGATCTTGGTGATGCGCGGCACTTCCATCGTCGACTTGTAGCCGAACTTCTTCATGAGGTCCGGGGCGATGGTGTCGCGGAAAACTTCTTGCAAACGTGCCATGGTCATGCCACCTTGATTTCTTCGCCGCTGGACTTGAAGACGCGCACTTTCTTGCCGTCGGCCAGGAGCTTGATGCCCACGCGATCCGCCTTGCCGGTGGCGCCATTGAAGATGGCGACGTTGGACTGGTGGATGGGCATGGTCTTTTCGATGATGCCGCCGGTGATGCCCTTCATGGGGTTCGGCTTGGCATGCTTCTTGACGAGGTTCACGCCTTCGACAACCAGGCGGCTGTCGTCGCTGCGCTGCAGCACCTTGCCGCGCTTGCCCTTGTCGCGACCGGCAATCACGATGACTTCATCGCCACTACGAATCTTGTTCATGATGAGTCCTCAGAGAACCTCGGGCGCCAGCGACACGATCTTCATGAACTTCTCGGTGCGCAGTTCGCGCGTGACCGGTCCGAAGATGCGGGTGCCGATGGGCTCCAGCTTGGCGTTGAGCAACACTGCTGCGTTGCCGTCGAATTTGATCAGGGCGCCGTCCTGACGACGGATGCCCTTGGCGGTGCGGACCACCACAGCGTTGTAAACCTCGCCTTTTTTGACGCGGCCACGGGGCGCTGCTTCCTTGATGCTGACTTTGATGACGTCGCCCACACTGGCGTAACGACGCTTGGAGCCGCCGAGCACCTTGATGCACATCACGGACTTCGCGCCCGTGTTGTCAGCAACATCGAGTCGAGATTGCGTTTGAATCATTTGATTTAAGTCCCAACTTGAATCCCCCCCGCCACCACGGCCGGGAGTGATCAGTCTTGGGCCCGTCGTTGAAGGCTTGCCGGGCATTGCACCCGGCTCACCCCCTTCGGTGGGCAGATAGCTCTTCGCCTTTTCAAGCGAAGCCGCGAATTATGGCATGGATGCGGCCGGCGCGTCAACTGGGGATGCAGAAACCGGCAGATACCGGGCGCACAGGGCCTGGAAAGCCGCCAGTTCCGGGTCGCCGGACAGCTCTTCGGCCAGGATCGCCGCCACGGCGGGCGCCAGGCGGGCGGCCTCGGCGGCATCCAGGAACAGGACGCGCCAGCGCCGGGCCAGCACATCCTCCACGGTCTGGGCGTACTCGAAGCGGGCGGCATAGCGCACCATGGCCTCGGTCAATCCGGCACCCAGCAGGTTCGCCTGCCCCGGGCAGGCCCCCACCTGCGGGGCTTCGGTCCCATATAAGTGAAGACCGGGTGGCGCATACAGCGGCGTGACCGGGCTGGCGGTGGCCCCGGCGCCCAGCAGCACGTGGCCGGCGCTCTGACCACCGGCGCGGTGCGGCAGCAGGCGGCTGGCGAAGCAGCGCTCCAGCACGTCCTCGGCCATGGCGCGGTAGGTGGTCCATTTGCCGCCGGTGACGGTGACCAGGCCATTGGCATCCACCACGATGGTGTGTTCGCGCGACAACACCTTGGTGCCGCCCGCGGCCGCCTCGGGCGCCGCCACCAGGGGCCGCAGGCCGACCCAGAGGCTTCGGATGTCCGCGCGGCGCACCGGCCGGCTCAGCGCCTGGCTGGCTTCGCTGAGGATGAATTCCAGTTCTTCGGCGAAGGCGTCCGGTTCGCGCGGCAGGTCGCGGCGGGGGGTGTCGGTCGTGCCCAGCACCAGCTTGCCCAGCCAGGGCACGGCGAACAGCACCCGGCCATCGCGGGTCTTGGGCACCAGCAGGGCGTGGCCGCCGGGCAGGAAGTCGCGGTCCACCACCACATGCACGCCCTGGCTGGGACTGACCATGTGCGAGGGCGCCCCGCCCTGGTTCACCGCCGGCTGGGTGCGGTCACGCAGAGCGTCGACCCAGACACCCGTGGCGTTGACCACGCAGCGGGCCTGCAACGGGAAAGTGGCACCGCCGCGCCGGTCGGTCACGTCCAGCACCGACATCGGCTGATCGGCGCCCTGGACCTGGCGCACCGCCGTGACCTCGGCGTAGTTCAGCACACGGGCGCCCGCGGCTTCGGCGCTGCGCGCCAGCGCGAGCGCCAGACGGGCGTCGTCGAACTGGCCGTCCCAGTACTTCACGCCACCCCGCAGGCCGCTGGGCTTGACGCCAGGCAGGGCCTGCAGCGCCTGTTCCCGGTTGAGGAATTCGGTGCGCCCCAGGCCCGCGCCGCCGGCCAGCAGGTCGTACAGCTTGAGGCCGAGGCCGTAAAAAGGCGTCTGCCACCAGCGGTAGGACGGCATGACAAAGGGCAACGGCTGCGCCAGGTGCGGCGCGATGCGCAGCACCGTGGCGCGCTCGGCCAGGGCTTCGCGCACCAGGGCCAGGTTGCCCTGCGCGAGGTAACGCACACCACCGTGCAGCAGCTTGGTGGATCGCGAGGAGGTGCCACCCGCGAAGTCGTGCGACTCCAGCAGCACCACGGAGAAACCGCGCAGCGCCGCATCGAGCGCCACCCCCAGGCCCGTGGCCCCGCCACCGATCACGGCCAGGTCGTACACGCCATGGCGGGACAGCGATTCAAGCAGTTCTGCGCGTTTCATGGGAGAGTGAATGGTCCTCCGCACCAGGCGGCACGGAGGACGGTTGCTACAAAAGCCGATGCATCACATCAGCGGACCTTGCCATTCTTCCATGCGTTGAGCAGCTGGTCGTAGGCGATGGTCTCTCCCTTGGGCTTTTCATTGGCCAGCTTCTTCCAGGGCGCGGCCTTGTCGCTCAGGTACTTGTTGGGATCGCCCTTGGGGTTGAGCTTGGGCGCGCAGCGCTCCATGCCGGCGCGCTCCAGGCGGCTCATGACCTGGTCCATCTGCTCGGCCAGGTTGTCCATCGCGGCCTGGGGCGTCTTCTCGCCGGTCACGGCCTGGGCCACGTTCTGCCACCAGAGCTGCGCGAGCTTGGGGTAGTCGGGCACGTTGGTGCCGGTGGGCGTCCAGGCCACGCGGGCCGGGCTGCGGTAGAACTCGACCAGGCCGCCCAGCTTGGGCGCGAGGTCGGTCATGGCCTTGCTCTGGATGTCGCTCTCGCGGATCGGGGTCAGGCCCACGATGGTCTTCTTCAGCGAGGTGGTCTTGGCGGTCACGAACTGCGCGTACAGCCAGGCCGCCGCGGTCTTGTTCTCGTCGTGGCCGTTGAAGAACGACCAGGAGCCCACGTCCTGGTAGCCGTTCTGCATGCCCTGCTTCCAGTAGGGGCCGTTCGGGCCGGGCGCCATGCGCCACTTGGGCGTGCCGTCGGCATTCACCACCGGCAGGCCGGGCTTGGTCATGTCGGCGGTGAAGGCGGTGTACCAGAAGATCTGTTGCGCGATCTGGCCCTGCGCGGGCACCGGCCCGGCTTCGCCGAAGGTCATGCCGGTGGCTTCCTTGGGCGCGTACTTCTTCATCCAGTCGATGTACTTGGTGAGGGCGTAAACAGCGGCCGGCGAGTTGGTGGCGCCACCGCGCGAGACGCTCGCGCCCTGCGGGTTGCAGCCATCGGCCGAGGCGCGGATGCCCCATTCGTCCACCGGCTTGCCGTTGGGGATGCCGATGTCGGCGGTGCCGGCCATGGACAGCCAGGCGTCGGTGAAGCGCCAGCCCAGCGACGGGTCCTTCTTGCCGTAGTCCATGTGGCCGTAGATCGGCTTGCCGTCGATGGTCTTGACGTCGTTGGTGAAGAACTCGGCGATGTCTTCGTAGGCGCTCCAGTTCAGCGGCACACCCAGGTCGTAGCCGTACTTGGCCTTGAACTTGTCCTTCAGGTCCTGGCGCGCGAACAGGTCGGCGCGGAACCAGTAGAGGTTGGCGAACTGCTGGTCGGGCAGCTGGTAGAGCTTCTTGTCGGGCGCGGTGGTGAAGCTGGTGCCGATGAAGTCCTTGATGTCCAGGCCGGGGTTGGTGTACTCCTTGCCCTTGCCGGCCATGTAGTCGGTCAGGTTCATCATCTTGCCGTAGCGGTAGTGCGTGCCGATCAGGTCGGAGTCGCTGATCCAGCCGTCGTAGATCGATTTGCCCGACTGCATGGAGGTCTGCAGCTTCTCGACCACGTCGCCTTCCTGGATCAGGTCGTGCTTGACGGTGATGCCGGTGATCTCGGCGAAGGCCTTGGCCAGCGTCTTGCTCTCGTACTCGTGCGTGGTGATGGTCTCGGACACCACCGAAATCTCTTTCACGCCTTTGGCCTTGAGCTTGGCGGCCGCGTCGATGAACCACTTCATCTCGGCCGCCTGCTGGGCCTTGGTGAGGGTGGAGGGCTGGAACTCGCTGTCGATCCACTTCTTGGCGGCGGCCTCGTCGGCCCACGCGGGCAAGGCACCCATGGCCAGCAACGCGGCCAGGGCCAGGGTGGTGTGTCGCAATTTCATGTCGTCTCCTCTAGCGGTGTGCTTCCCCGGTGTGTGAGAGATCTCGGCCCCGGGGAAGCATTGGGCCGAATCCACAAAGAAAACCGGCTCGCTCAGCCCTTGCGCATCACCAGCAGCAGCCAGCCCATGGAGAGCACGAAGGCGATCCAGATGCTGGGCTCCTGCTCCAGCGAGAACCACTGGGCGAACCAGCCCGCCAGGCCGATGAAGGCCAGGTTGATGTAGGCCGCGCCGAGCAGGCCGATGAACAGGCGGTCGCCGCGCGAGGTGACCATGGGCAGGAAGCCCTTGCGCTCGACGGTGGGCGCCTTGACTTCCCACAGCGTCATGCCGGCGAGCATGAGCGCGATGCAGGTGAAGAACACGGCCACGGGTGTGGTCCAGACCATCCACTGAAACATGGTGAAGCTCCTCAGACGCGGCCCATCGCGAAGCCCTTCGCGATGTAGTGCCGCACAAACCAGATGACGATGGCGCCCGGCACGATGGTGAGCACGCCGGCCGCGGCCAGCGTGGCCCAGTCCATGCCGCTGGCGCTCACGGTGCGCGTCATCGTCGCCACGATGGGCTTGGCGTTCACGCTGGTGAGCGTGCGCGCCAGCAGCAGCTCGACCCAGCTGAACATGAAGCAGAAGAACGCCGCCACCCCCACGCCGGCCTTGATCAGCGGCAGGAAGATGGTGAAGAAGAAGCGCGGGAAGCTGTAGCCGTCGATGTAGGCCGTCTCGTCGATCTCGCGCGGGATGCCGCTCATGAAGCCTTCCAGGATCCACACCGCCAGCGGCACGTTGAACAGCAGGTGCGCCATCGCCACGGCGATGTGCGTGTCCATCAGGCCCAGCGTGGTGTAGAGCTGGAAGAAGGGCAGCAGGAACACGGCCGGCGGCGTCATGCGGTTGGTGAGCAGCCAGAAGAACACGTGCTTGTCGCCCAGGAAGCGGTAGCGCGAGAACGCGTAGGCCGCCGGCAGCGCCACGGTGAGCGAGATCACGGTGTTGATGCCGACGTAGATCAGGCTGTTGATGTAGCCCGAGTACCAGGACGGGTCGGTGAAGATGGTCCGGTAGTTGGCCCAGGTGAACTCGGCCGGCCACAGGGTGAAGGACGAGAGGATTTCCTGGTTGGTCTTGAAGCTCATGTTGACCATCCAGTAGATGGGCAGGAGCGCGAAGACCAGGTAGGCGATGAGGAAGAGCGTCCTCTTCCTGAAACGGCGCTTATCCATGACCCTGCTCCTTCTCCGACGTGCCCAGGCTCTGCATCCAGTTGTAGAGCACGAAGCAGAACAGCAGGATGATGAGGAAATAGATCAGCGAGAACGCCGCCGCCGGGCCGAGGTCGAACTGGCCGACCGCCTTGGTGGTGAGGTACTGCGAGAGGAAGGTGGTGGCGTTGCCGGGGCCGCCGCCGGTGAGCACGAAGGGCTCGGTGTAGATCATGAAGCTGTCCATGAAGCGCAGCAGCACCGCGATCATCAGCACGCCGCGCATCTTGGGCAGCTGGATGTAGCGGAACACGGCCCACTTGCTCGCGCCGTCGATGCTGGCGGCCTGGTAGTAGGCGTCGGGGATGCTGCGCAGGCCCGCGAAGGCCAGCAGCGCGACCAGCGGTGTCCAGTGCCACACGTCCATGATCAGCACCGTCCACCAGGCGTGCACCGGGTTGCCGGTGTAGCTGTAGTCCATGCCGGCCCACTGCAGGAAGTAGCCCATGAGGCCGATGTCGGCGCGGCCGAAGATCTGCCAGATGGTGCCGACCACGTTCCACGGGATCAGCAGCGACAGCGCCACCAGCACCAGCACGGCCGAGGACTTCCAGCCCTGCGCCGGCATGGACAGCGCCAGCGCGATGCCCAGCGGGATCTCCACCAGCAGCACCGCCAGCGAGAACTGGATCTGCCGCCACAGCGCCAGGTGCAGCTCTTCATCGCGCATCACGGCGGCGAACCATTCGGTGCCCACGAACACGCGGCGGTCGGGCGAAAGCACGTCCTGCACCGAGTAGTTCACCACCGTCATCAGCGGCAGCACGGCCGAGAAGGCCACGCAGAGGATCACCGGCAGCACCAGCCACCAGGCCTTCTGGTTCACGGGTTTGGTTGTATTGCTCATGCCACCAGCACCTCGTCCTTGTAAAAGCAGGTATGCCGCCCGAGCACGCGCAGGTGCACGGTCTCGCCCACCCCGGGCGCGCTGGCTTCGGGCGCCAGCCGGCACTTGAGGCGGTGTTCGCCCGCCTCGCAGGTCACCATCACGTAGGTGCCGATGTCCTGCACGCGCGTCACCGTCGCGGGCAGCGTGTCGGGCTCGCCCGCTTGGCCGATCGCCAGGTACTCGGGGCGGATGCCAAGCTTGACCGGCCCTTCGGGCAGCACCTGGCCGTTGGTGAGCGCCAGCGGGTGCTCCAGCACCACCACACCGCCGCGCACGCTGGTCGCGGGCAGGAAGTTCATGCCGGGCGAGCCGATGAAGTGGCCCACGAAGGTGTGCGCCGGCCGCTCGAACAGCGCCGCCGCCGCGCCCACCTGCACCGCCCGACCGCGCGTCATCACCACCACCTCGTCGGCGAAGGTCAGCGCCTCCACCTGGTCGTGCGTCACGTAGATCAGCGTGAGCTTGAGTTCGTGATGGATCTGCTTGAGCTTGCGCCGCAGCTGCCATTTCAGGTGCGGGTCGATCACGGTCAACGGCTCGTCGAACAGCACGGCCGACACGTCCGAGCGCACCAGGCCCCGGCCCAGCGAGATCTTCTGCTTCTGGTCGGCGGACAGGCCGGCCGCGCGCTGGTCGAGTTGGTGGCTCATCTCCAGCATCTCCGCGATGCGGCCCACGCGGTCTTTGATCTCGGGCTCGGGCACCTTGCGGTTGCGCAAGGGGAACGCGAGGTTCTGCGCCACGGTCATGGTGTCGTAGATCACCGGGAACTGGAACACCTGGGCGATGTTGCGTTGCTGCGGGCTCTGGCGCGTCACGTCCACGCCGTTGAAGCGCACCGTGCCTTGCGACGGCGCGAGCAGGCCCGAGATGATGTTGAGCATGGTGGTCTTGCCACAACCGGAGGGGCCGAGCAGCGCGTAGGCGCCGCCGTCCTCGAAAGTCATCTGCAGCGGCAGCAGCGCGTAATCCTCGTCCGCCTTGGGATGGGGCCGGTAGGCGTGCGCCAGGTCGAGTTCGATGCGTGCCATCAGCCCGCCCTCCCCGCGCGCGCCGGGGCCTGCACCAGCGGGCCCTCGGCATCGAAGACGAACAGCTGATCGGGCCGCAGGTACAGCGTGATGGGATCGCCCAGCGGGCAGTCATGCACGCCGGTGAGCTGGGCCACCAGCTCGCCCACGGCCGTGTGCACGTGCACAAACGTGTCCGACCCCGCGATCTCGGCCAGCTCCACGCGCCCGGGCACCGCCACGTCGCCGGGCCGCTGCACCACCCGCAGGCCACCGGCGCGCAGGCCGAGCGTGAGCCGCGCGGGCGCGTCGGCCGGCAAGGCCAGGGGCCAGACCTCGCCACCGGCCACGCGCACACCGCCCGCGACCGCCTCGGCGGCCATCAGGTTCATCGGCGGGTCGCTGAAGGCGCGCGCCACGCGAATGCTCCTGGGCGCATGAAACACCTCGGCCGTGGGGCCGTACTGCAGCAGCTCACCCGCGTCCATCACCGCCGTGTGGCCCCCGAGCAGCAGGGCCTCGCCCGGCTCGGTGGTGGCGTAGACCACGGTGGAGTCGCTGGTGGCGAACAGGTGGGTGAGCTCCTCGCGCAGTTCCTCGCGCAGCTTGTAGTCCAGGTTCACCAGGGGTTCGTCGAACAGCATCAGCGGCGCCTGCTTGCGCAGGGCCCGCGCCAGCGCCACGCGCTGCTGCTGGCCGCCCGAGAGCTCGGCCGGCAGGCGGTCGAGGAAGGGTTCGATGTGCAGGCGCGCGGCCAGCTCGCGCACGCGCTGGTCCACGCCGCGCTCGCCGCGCAGGCGCATGGGCGAGGCGATGTTCTGCGCCACTGTCATGGAGGGGTAGTTGACGAACTGCTGGTAGACCATGGCCACGTTGCGCTGGCGCACCGGCACCCGCGTCACGTCCACCCCGTCGGCCAGCACCCGGCCGATGGTGGCCGTGTCCAGCCCGGCCATCACGCGCATCAGGCTGGTCTTGCCGGCCTGGGTCGCGCCCAGCAACACCGTCACCTCCCGCGGGGCCAGGTTCAGGCTCAGGGGATAGAGGTGGGCCGTTGGCCCGACGGTCTTGCCCACGTGCTCCAGTGACAGCTGCATTCGAGTCCCAGTGTGAAAAAGCGCACACCCGAAAGCAGGTGGCGATTCGTTTTGCCGATTATGTTGTTCGTTTATGTTCCTTTTTATTCGGTACTTACCCTGAGGAGGGCCCAAAAGAATTCCGTTATGTTCGGGTGGCCTTTTCACCCACGACCGCCCGCCCCGATGAACCTCAACCCCCGCCACACCCAGCTGCTCGACGAAGTGCGCGCCCACGGTCCCCAGACCATCGAAGCCCTGGCCGAGCGCTTCGGCGTCACGCTGCAGACCGTGCGCCGCGACGTGCAGCGCCTGGCCGAGGCCGGCCTGCTGTCGCGTTTTCACGGCGGGGTGCGGCAACCGGGTTCGACCACCGAGAACATCGCCTACCGCCAGCGCCAGGCCATGCAGGCGGACGCCAAGACGCGCATCGCCCGCGCCGTGGCCCGGCGCGTGCCCAACGGCTGCTCGCTGATCATGAACATCGGCACCACCATCGAGGCCGTGGCGCGCGAGCTGCAGCACCACCGGGGGTTGCGCGTGATCACCAACAACCTGCACATCGCCTCGCTCATGAGCACCAACCCCGACTGCGAGGTGATCGTGGCCGGCGGCCTGGTGCGCGGCGCCGATCAGGGCATCGTGGGCGAGGCCACGGTGGACTTCATGCGCCAGTTCCGGGTCGACATCGGCTTGATCGGCATCAGCGGCATCGAGGCCGACGGCACGCTGCGCGACTTCGACTACCGCGAAGTGAAGGTGGCGCGCGCCATCGTCGAGCAGTCGCGCGAGGTCTGGCTGGCCGCCGACCACAGCAAGTTCAACCGCCCCGCCATGGTCGAGCTCGCGCGGCTGGACGACATCGACGTGGTCTTCACCGACGTGGCGCCGCCGCCACCGTTCGACGAGCTGCTCGCCCAGGCCAACGTCGAGTGCGTGCGCGCCGGCATCGGCACCGACAACGCCTGACCAACACTGTTCTCCCGGAAGACGCCATGACCTACCTGCTCGCCCTCGACCAGGGCACCTCCAGCTCGCGCAGCATCGTGTTCGACCGCCAGGGCCGCGTGGTCACCATGGCGCAGCGCGAGTTCCGCCAGATCTACCCGCAGCCGGGCTGGGTGGAGCACGACCCGCGCGACCTCTGGCAGACGCAGCTGGAGACCGCGCGCGAGGCCTTGAAGCAGGCGAAGCTGCGCGCCGACCAGATCCAGGCCGTGGGCATCACCAACCAGCGCGAGACCACACTGGTGTGGAACCGCCAGACCGGCGAGCCGGTGTACAACGCCATCGTCTGGCAGGACCGTCGCGCCGAGAACACCTGCGCCGAATTGCGCGAGCGCGGCGCGAGCGACACCGTGCTGCAGAAGACCGGCCTGCGCATCGACGCCTACTTCTCCGGCACCAAGCTCAAGTGGATCCTGGACCACGTGCCCGGGGCGCGCGAGCAGGCCGAGCGCGGCGAGCTCGCCTTCGGCACCGTGGACAGCTGGCTGATCTGGCAGCTCACCGGCGGCGAACGCCACGTGACCGACGTGAGCAATGCCTCGCGCACCATGCTCTTCAACGTGCATACGCGCGAGTGGGACGACGAGCTGCTGGCCCTGCTCGACATCCCGAAGCGCCTGATGCCCGAGGCCCTGCCCTCCAGCGCGCACTTCGGCCGCATGAAGGCCGAGTGGCTGGGCGCGCCGCTGGAGATCGGCGGCGTGGCCGGCGACCAGCAGAGCGCGCTCTTCGGCCAGGCCTGCTTCACCGCCGGCATGGCCAAGAACACCTACGGCACCGGCTGCTTCATGCTGATGCACACCGGCGAACGTTTCCAGGTCAGCGAGAACGGTCTCATCACCACCGCCACCGCCCAACCACCCGGGCCACAGCAGTACGCGCTGGAGGGCAGCGTGTTCATCGGCGGCGCCGTGGTGCAGTGGCTGCGCGACGGCCTGAAGGCGATCCCCTCCAGCAGCGAAGTGCAGTCGCTCGCCGAGAGCGTGCCCGACGCGGGCGGCGTGGTGCTGGTGCCCGCCTTCACCGGCCTGGGCGCGCCCTACTGGCAACCCGAGGCGCGCGGCAGCATCACCGGCCTCACGCGCGGCACCACCATGGCCCACATCGCGCGCGCCGCGCTGGAGAGCATCGCCTTCCAGAGCGCGGCCCTGCTCGACGCCATGAGCCGCGACGCGCTGGCCGCCGGCGGTGTGCCGGTGAGCGAACTGCGCGTGGACGGAGGCGCCTGCGCGAACAATTTGCTGATGCAGATCCAGGCCGACCTGCTAGGCATTCCGGTGGTGCGGCCGGCGGTGATCGAAACCACCGCGCTCGGCGCGGCCTACCTGGCCGGCCTGCACAGCGGCATCTACGGTGGGCTGGACGAACTCTCGAAACAATGGCGCGCCGAACGCACCTTCCACCCCACGCTCTCGCGCGAGCGCGCGGCCGAGAAGATGGCGCAGTGGGAACACGCCGTGCGCCAGACCGTCGCGCCCTGATGCGACGCGCGACAATGGCGCGATGAGCAACACCTCCACCCACCCCACCATCACCTTCATCGGCGGCGGCAACATGCCAGCGCCATCGTCGGCGGCCTGGTCCGCCAGGGCCATCCCGCCAGCGCCTTGCAGATCGTCGAGCCTTGGGACGAACAGCGCGCGAAGCTGGCGCAGCAGTTTCCCGGCGTCAGCGTGCTGCCGGCGGCCGGCCCCGCGCTCCAGCCCTCGGGCCTGGTGGTCTGGGCCGTGAAGCCGCAGACCTTCAAGGAAGCCGCGCTGGCCAGCGCGCCGCACCTGAAGGAGGCGTTGCACCTGAGCGTGGCCGCCGGCATCACCAGCGAGAGCATGGCCGGCTGGTTGCAGACGCAGCGCATCGTGCGCGCCATGCCCAACACCCCGGCCCTGGTCGGTCTGGGCATGACCGGCCTGTTCGCCCGCGCGGGCGCCAGCGACGCCGACCGCGCGCTGGTGGAGGCCGTGGTGAAGACCACTGGCGACCTGGTGTGGGTGGCCGAGGAGGCCCAGCTGGACGCCGTGACCGCGCTCTCGGGCTCGGGTCCGGCCTACGTGTTCTATTTCCTCGAAGCCATGCGCGACGCGGGTGCCCGCATGGGCCTGCCGCCCGAGGTGGCCTACCAGCTCGCGGTGGGCACCTTCGTCGGCGCGGCCACGCTGGCCCAGCGCTCGGACGACCCGCCGCAGACGCTGCGCGAGCGCGTGACGTCGAAGGGGGGCACGACCTACGCCGCGCTCACGTCTCTGGATGCCGCCGGCGTGAAGACGAAGTTCGAGGAGGCGCTGTTCGCGGCACAGACACGCGCCGAGGAGCTTGGTCGCGAGTTCGGGAAGTAAACGCTACGTTGTTTCTCTCGCTGCTCGCGGACGCGGCGCACTCTGCTCCGCGGCTGTCCTCCGGCCGGCTGCGCCGGCCTCCCCCTTTACGCCGCTGCGCAGAGCACGCCGCATCCGCGAGCGGGTGTCACAAACGAGAAAGCCGCTCCTGCGCCGGTGGGTGTGATGTGTTCTGCGCAGCGGCGTAAAGGAGGAGGCGGCACCAGCC
This sequence comes from Hydrogenophaga sp. UC242_50, assembly GCF_042697355.1. Lineage (NCBI taxonomy): Bacteria > Pseudomonadati > Pseudomonadota > Betaproteobacteria > Burkholderiales > Comamonadaceae > Hydrogenophaga > Hydrogenophaga sp. UC242_50. The sequence continues at coordinate 1,493,909 of NZ_CP170553.1, read as the reverse complement.
GCCGGGGGACAGCCGCGGAGCAGAGCACATCACGCCCACCGGCACGCGAGGTCCAACGATCGAAACTCAAAGCAACCCGAGCACCACCCCCACGAACACCGTGAAGCCCAGCCAGTGGTTGAGCCGGAAGGCCTTGAAGCAGCCCTCGCGCGTGCGCTCCTTGATCAAGGTGAAGTGCCAGACCACCTGGGCCAGCGCCACCACCAGCATGGCGCCCCAGACCCAGGGATTCACCACCGCCCAGAGCGCGGCCGTCCAGATCGCCAGGAACATCAGGTAGAAACCCGTGACAGCGGGCACGTCCGCCCGGCCCAGCGTGATCGCCGAGGTCTTCATGCCGATGCGCAGGTCGTCGTCGCGGTCCACCATCGCGTACTCGGTGTCGTAGGCCAGCACCCAGAACAGGTTGCCCACCATCAGCACCCAGGCCAGCAGCGGCACCTGCGACTGCACCGCCGCGAACGCCATCGGCACGCCGAAGCTGAAAGCCACACCCAGCACCGCCTGCGGCATGGACACATAGCGCTTGGCATAGGGGTAGATCAACGTGATCGCCAGCGCGGCGAACGACATCAGCACCGTGAGCGTGTTGGTCGTGAGCACCAGCCCGAAGGCCGCCAGCGCCAGCACCGCGCCCACCGCAAGCGCCTCACGCGTCGAGACCTTGCCCGAGGTGACCGGGCGCTGCGCGGTGCGCTTGACGTGCTTGTCGAAGTCGCGGTCGGCCACGTCGTTCACACAGCAGCCCGCACTGCGCATGAGGATGGTGCCCAGCACGAACACCGCCAGCAGGTGCCAGCCCGGGAAACCGCCCGCGGCCACCCACAGCGCGGCCAGCGAAGGCCAGAGCAGCAGCAGCCAGCCCGCGGGCCGGTTCCAGCGGATCAGGTCGAGGTACAGCGACAGGCGCGACGGCGCGGGCGAGGTGGCGGCAACCATGGCAGGCGAATCACTCCTCGAGCAGCGAACGCAGCATCCAGGCGGTCTGCTCGTGCACCGTCAGGCGCTGCGTCAGCAGGTCGGCGGTGGGCTCGTCGCCCGCCTTTTCCACCACGGGGAACAGCTGGCGCGCGGTGCGCGCCACCGCCTCGTGGCCCTGCACCAGGATGCGCACCATCTCCAGCGCCTTGGGCGGCGTGGCCGGCACATCGGGCACCGAACTGAGCTTGCCGAACTGCGCGTAGCTGCCCGGCGCCGCGTGACCCAGCGAGCGGATGCGCTCGGCCACCGGATCGACCGCGTTCCACAGCTCGGTGTACTGCGTCATGAACATGGTGTGCAACGACGTGAACATCGGACCGGTCACGTTCCAGTGGAAGTTGTGCGTGGTCAGGTACAGCGTGTAGGTGTCGGCCAGCAGCTGCGACAGGCCCTTGGCGATGGCGGCGCGGTCCTTCTCGCCGATGCCGATGTTGATCGCGGGGGCGGTGACGGTGCCTCGGGGTTTTGGCGATGGTGTGCTCCTTGGGATGGTGAATGGAAAGGAAAAACTAGGACAGGCGTTTGACGCCCGGCAGCTCGCAGGCGTAGATGGCGTTGCGCAGTTCGGCGATGGCCTCGTAGCGCGTGAAGCTGCGCCGCCAGGCCAGCACCACGCGCCGCGTGGGCGCCTCGCCCTGGAACGGCAGGTAACGCACGTAGGACGAATCGCCGAAGTCCTGGCCCGGCGCGCTCGCGCCGTCCAGCGCCGAGGACGGCACCGACAGGCGCGGCACCAGCGTCACGCCCATGCCGGCGGCGACCATGTGTTTGATCGTCTCCAGCGAGGAACCTTCGAAGCTCTTGCGGATGCCTTCGGCGTCGTTCGAGAAGCGCGCGAACTCGGGGCAGACCTCCAGCACGTGGTCGCGGAAGCAGTGGCCCGTGCCCAGCAGCAGCATGGTCTCGCGCTTGAGCTCTTCGTTGGTGATGTGCTCCTGCTTCGCCAGCGGATGGGTGTGCGGCACGGCGGCCAGGAAGGGCTCGTCGTACAGCGGCGCGATGGCGAGGTTGGTGTCGGGAAAGGGCTCGGCCAGGATGGCGCAGTCGATCTCGCCCAGGCGCAGCTGTTCCAGCAGCTTGACGGTGAAGTTCTCCTGCAGCATCAGCGGCATCTGCGGCGTGCGGTCGATGACGTGGCGCACCAGGTCGGGCAGCAGGTAGGGGCCGATGGTGTAGATCACGCCCAGCCGCAGCGGCCCGGCCAGCGGGTCCTTGCCGCGCTTGGCGATCTCCTTGATGGCGGCGGCCTGCTCCAGCACGGTCTGCGCCTGGCGCACGATCTCCTCGCCCAGCGGCGTCACCGCGATCTCGGTGGCGTTGCGCTCGAAGATCTTGAGCTCGAGTTCCTCTTCCAGCTTCTTGATGCGCCACCGACAGCGTGGGCTGCGACACATAGCAGGCCTCGGCGGCCTTGCCAAAGTGCTTCTCCCTCGCCACGGCCACGATGTACTTGAGTTCGGTGAGCGTCATGGGGTGCTATTTTGCGCCCGTGGCCCGCGGCGTGCAGGGCGCCTCAGCCATTCACTCAGGCTTTCAGGTACTCGGCCTTGCCGCCGAGCCAGCGCGCGATGTGTTTTTCCGCCGCCGCCGGGTACTGGGTGAGCATCACCGGCGCGGCCTCGCGCGCCCAGTCGAGCAGGTGGGTGTCGGTCGCCAGATCGGCAAAGCGCAACAGCGGCGCACCCGACTGGCGCGCGCCGAGGAACTCGCCCGGGCCCCGGATCTCCAGGTCGCGGCGCGCGATCTCGAAGCCGTCGCTGGTGTCGGCCATGGCCTTCAGGCGCTCGCGCGCGGTCTCGCCCAGGCGCCCGCCATCGGGCGGCGTGTACATCAGCACACAGGCCGAGGCCGCCGCGCCGCGCCCCACGCGCCCACGCAGCTGGTGCAGTTGCGACAGGCCGAAGCGCTCGGCGTGTTCGATCACCATCAGCGAGGCGTTGGGCACGTCCACCCCGACTTCGATCACGGTGGTGGAAACCAGCACGCCCATCTGCCCACCGGTGAACAGCGACATCACGGCCTTCTTCTCGGCCACCGGCATGCGCGAATGCAACAGGCCGACCAGCACGCCGGGCAGGGCCTGCGACAGCTCGGCGTGCGTGGCTGTGGCGTTCGAGAGGTCGATCGCCTCGCTCTCCTCGATCAGCGGACAGACCCAGTAGACCTGCCGGCCCTGCCCGAGCTGGCCGCGGATGCGCTCGATCACCTCGGCGCGGCGACTGTCGGCCACCACCTTGGTGACGATGGGCGTGCGCCCGGGCGGCAGTTCGTCGATGGTCGACACGTCGAGGTCGGCGTAATAGCTCATCGCGAGCGTGCGCGGAATCGGTGTGGCCGTCATCATCAGCAGGTGCGGCTCCTGCTCGGTGCCGTCTTCCGCCACGCCCACCTTGCTGCGCAGCGCCAGTCGCTGCGCCACGCCGAAGCGGTGCTGCTCGTCGATGATGGCCAGCGCGAGGTGCTTGAACACCACCTGGTCCTGGATGACGGCGTGCGTGCCCACCACCAGCGCGGCCTCGCCGCTGGCGATCAGGGCCAGCATCTCGCCGCGCTGCTTTTTCTTCTGGCTGCCGGTGAGCCAGGCCACGCGCTTGCCCTGCGGCGCGAGCAAGGGCTCCAGCCAGCCGATGAGCTTGGCGAAGTGCTGCTCGGCCAGGATCTCGGTCGGCGCCATCAGCGCGCACTGCCAGCCCGCGTCGATGGCGATGGCGGCGGCCAGCGCGGCCACCACCGTCTTGCCCGAACCCACGTCGCCCTGCAGCAGGCGGTGCATGGGCACCTGGCGCAGCAGGTCGCGCGCGATCTCCTCGCCCACGAGGCGCTGCGCGGCGGTGAGCGCGAACGGCAGCGCGCCCAGCAGCTGCTCGTGCAGCCCGCCCGGCGCGGCACGCAGGGCCGGCGCGCGCAAGGCGGCGCGCTCCTGCTTGGCCGTGAACTGCGAGAGCTGCTGCGCCAGCAATTCCTCGGCCTTGAGGCGCTGCCAGGCCGGGTGGCTGCGGTCTTCCAGCGCGTCGAGCGACACGTCCGGCCCCGGGTGGTGCAGGTACTGCAGCGCGTCGCGCAGCGTCCAGGTGCCGCGCACCACGGCCTGCAGACCGCCCAGCAGCGCGGGCGGCAAGGTCTCGCTCAGGTCGGCGCGCTTGAGGCCGCTGCGCCACGGCCTTGCGCAGGTAGGCCTGCGGCAGCTGCGCGCTGGTGGGGTAGACGGGGGTGAGCGCGTCGGGCAGCTCGCCACCGGCCGCGTGGAACGCCGGGTGCACCATGGTCCAGCCCAGGAAGCCGCCGCGCAGTTCGCCGCGCACGCGCACCCGCTCACCCACCGCCAGCGTCTTCTGGTGCGCCGGGTAGAAGGTGAAGAAGCGCAGCGTGCAGGTGTCGGTGCCGTCGTCCAGCGTCACCAGCAGCTGGCGGCGCGGGCGAAAACTGATCTCGCTGTTCGTCACCGTGCCCTCGATCTGCGCCAGCTGGCCGTCGCGCGCGCCGCGCAGGCTCACGATGCGGGTCTCGTCCTCGTAGCGCAGGGGCAGGTGCAGGGCCAGGTCGATGTCGCGCACCAACCCGAGCTTGTGCAAGGCCTTCTGAGGGGCAGACAGGGGCTTGCGGGCAGGGGTGGCGTCGGGCATGGGACAATTCTGCCCGGTTCCCAACCCCTCCTTTTCACTTGGCACGGGCCTTGTTCGGCCCTCAAGCAGCATGACCGCTTCTTCTTTCCCCGACACCGTCGCGCGCCCCTTCACCGTCGCCGACTTCGACTTCCACCTCCCCCCCGAGCTGATCGCCCAGCACCCCGCCCCCGAGCGCAGCGCCTCGCGCCTGCTCGACGGCACCGGCTCCGCGCCGGTGGACCGCGTGTTCCGCGAGCTGCCCGCCCTGTTGAACGACGGCGACCTGCTGGTGTTCAACGACACCCAGGTCGTCAAGGCGCGCCTCTTTGGCCAGAAGGCCAGCGGCGGCCAGCTGGAAATGCTGATCGAGCGCGTGCTGCTGCCCCACGAGGCCAGCGACGGCACGGCGCACGAGGTGGTGGCCCACCTGCGCGTGAGCAAGAAGCCCCAGCCCGGCGGCCGCCTGCACATGGCCGGCGGCCTGAAGGGCGGCGGGTTCGACGCGGTCTTTCTCGGTCGCTGGCCCGACGAGCAGGGCCAGCTGTTCCGTTTCCGCCTGCACGGCCTGGCCGGTGACACGCCCTACGACCTGATGGCGCGCCACGGCCACGTGCCCCTGCCGCCTTACATCACCCACGCCGACGAGGCCGACGACGAGCGCCGCTACCAGACGGTGTTCGCGCGCGTGCCGGGCGCGGTGGCCGCGCCCACCGCCGCCCTGCACTTCGACGAGGCCGTGCTGGCCGCGCTCGACGCGCGCGGTGTGCGCCGCGCCAGCGTCACCCTGCACGTGGGCGCGGGCACCTTCGCGCCCATGAAGGCCGGGCGCATCGAAGACCACGTGATGCACCACGAGCGCTACGCCATTCCCCCAGAGACGCTGCAAGCCATCGCCGACTGCCGCGCGCGCGGCGGCCGCGTGGTGGCGGTCGGCACCACCACCGTGCGCACGCTGGAGAGCTGGGCGCGCTCGGGCGAGACCCAGGGCGACACCAACATCTTCATCACCCCGGGCTTCGGCTTCCGCGTGGTGGACCTGATGGTGACCAACTTCCACCTGCCGCAGTCCACGCTGATGATGCTGGTGAGCGCCTTCGCCGGCTACGACCGCATCCGCGCGCTGTACGACCACGCCATCGCCGGGCGCTACCGCTTCTTCAGCTATGGCGACGCCATGCTGCTGCGCCGCGCCTGAGGCACCCACCATGCGCCCCCTCCTCCTGGCCCTGCTCGCCCTGCTGCTGCCCCCCGCCGCGCCGGCCGCCCAGCCCCTGTACGCGGCCAAGGGCCGCTGCGACGGCCACCCGGGCATCGCGTTGAAGGTGCCCGATGGCTGGTGCGCGGGCCTGGTGGCCGATGCGCGCGATGGCCTGCGCATGCCGCGCCGCCTGCTGGCCGTGGCGCCGCACCGGTTCTGGATCATCGACATGGGCAACTGGGAGCCGCGCCGAGGCCGCCTGCTGGAGCTGCGCACCGACCTCGCGCGCGGCGAGGCCGGGCGCGTGCGCGTGCTCGCCAGCGGCCTGGACCGCCCGCACGGCCTGGCCCTGGGGCCGGACGGCCGCGTCTACATCGGCGAAGCCGGCACCGTGTGGCGCACGCCGGTGGGCGAGGCGCTGCAGCGGCAGGACGTGATCACCGGCCTGCCCACCGGCGGCGCGCACCCGCTCAAGGAACTGGCCTTCACGCCCGATGGCCGCCTGCTGGTCAACCTGGGCTCGGTCACCGACGCCTGCCGGGGCGACGACCAGCAGCAGCCTCAACCCTGCCCCGAACTCACCGGCCCGCAGCCGCGCGCCGCGGTCTACGTGGCCCGCTTCGGCGGCGCGGACTTCGCGCTGCAGAGCTTCCAGCCCCTGGCCACCGGCCTGCGCAACTCGCTCGGCCTGGCCAGCACGAGCGCGCGCGACGGCACGGTGCGCCTGTGGCAGGCCGAGAACTCGGTGGACTACACCGACGCGGCACTGCCCGCCGAGGAACTCAACGAACTGAAAGAAGGCGCGTCCTACGGCTGGCCCTACTGCGTGAGCGATGCGCGCGGCAAGGCCGTGCCGGCGCGCGGCTACGAAGGCCGGGCACGCTGCGCCACGCACACGGCGGCCCACGCGGCCTGGCCGGCGCACGTGGCCCCGCTGCAACTGCTCAGCGCGCCCCAGACCCTCACCACCGGTCCGTTCGCCGGTCGCCTGCTCGCCGTCTGGCATGGCTACCGCACGGGCGGCCACCGCGTCGTGGCCTGGCGGCTCGACGAACACGGCCGCCCCGGCGGTGCGCGCGAAGACCTGGTGAGCGGCTGGCACGCCCAGGTGGGCGTGCGCCCGCTGGGCACCCCCGCCGGCATCACCCTCGACGCCGAGGGCCGCCTGTGGATCGTCGAAGACCGCAACCGCAGCGTGATCGTGATCGCGCCCAGCCCACCCTGAACACCCGTCCCCCAAGAGACCCACCATGCTCCAGTTCGACCTGCTCACCACCGACCCGAACAGCCACGCGCGCCGCGGCCGCCTCACGCTCAACCACGGCGTGGTGCAGACCCCCATCTTCATGCCCGTGGGCACCTACGGCACCGTCAAGGGCGTGATGCCACAAAGCCTGCACGACATGGGCGCGCAGATCATCCTGGGCAACACCTTCCACCTCTGGATGCGCCCGGGCCGCGAGGTGATGCAAAGCTTCGGCGGCCTGCACGCCTTCGAGCAATGGCACAAACCCATCCTCACCGACTCGGGCGGCTTCCAGGTCTGGTCGCTCGGCGCGATGCGCAAGATCACCGAAGAAGGCGTGACCTTCGCCTCGCCGGTCAACGGCGACAAGCTGTTCATGTCGCCCGAGGTCAGCATGCAGATCCAGACCGGGCTGAACAGCGACATCGTGATGCAGCTCGACGAGTGCACGCCCTACGAGACCAACGGCCACCTCACCACCGAGGCCGAGGCGCGCAAGAGCATGGAGATGAGCCTGCGCTGGGCCAAGCGCTCGCAGGACGAATTCGCGCGGCTGGAGAACCCCAACGCGCTGTTCGGCATCGTGCAGGGCGGCATGTTCGAGCACCTGCGCCAGGAGTCGCTGGACGCACTGGTCGAGATGGACTTCCCTGGTTACGCCATCGGCGGCGTGAGCGTGGGCGAGCCCAAGGAACAGATGCTGCAGATCATGGCGCACACGCCGCACCGACTGCCAGCGCACAAGCCGCGTTACCTCATGGGCGTGGGCACGCCCGAAGACCTGGTGCAGGGCGTGGCCGACGGCGTGGACATGTTCGACTGCGTCATGCCCACGCGCAACGCGCGCAACGGCACGCTGTTCACGCGCTTTGGCGACCTGAAGATCCGCAACGCGCGCCACAAGACCGACCACCAGCCGCTGGACGCCACCTGCACCTGCCACGCCTGCGCCGGGAAAAGCGGCGTGAGCTGGGCCGACGGCGGGCGCGACGGCTTCAGCCGCGCCTACCTGCACCACCTGGACCGCTGCGGCGAAATGCTCGGCCCCATGCTGACCACCATCCACAACCTGCACTACTACCTGAACCTCATGCGCGAGGTGCGCGAGGCGCTGGACGCCGGCACCTTCAGCGCCTTCCAGGCGAAGTTCAAGACCGATCGCGCGCGCGGGGTCTAGCTCTCGACCTTCGCCGCCGGTTCACCACACGAGTAGCAGTACCGCGCGAACGCGCTCTTGCGCGCCTGGCAGGCCGTGCAGTGGTTGTGCAGGCCCATGCCACAGTGCGGGCAGAAGTCGTTCTTCGGGTCCTTCAGGTCCACCGCGCGCTCGCAGCCCGGGCACACGCCCTTGGCCAGGCGGGTCTGCGCGAGGTCGTAGTCCAGCTCCTGGCGGCGCTGCCGATCGGGCAGCGCCTCGGTCTGCTGCTGGCGCTCGAGGTAACGCTGCAGCGCCTGGATCGCGTAGCGCCCCCCAATCACCGTGAGCACGATGCCCACGATGTAGCGCACATAACCGCCGTAGCTCGGCAGGTAAGGCACGAGCTCGACGAAAAACGCGAACAGCGCGAAGAAGATGAAGCCCCAGACGAAGGGCCAGTAGGTGCTCTTGCGCTGCTTCGCGAACAGCCAGCCCGCCACCACCAGCAGGGGCAGCGTGAGCGCCAGCCGGTAGAGGAACACGCGCAGCTCCTGCGCGCGCTGGGCCGATTCGTAGGACTGGCGCGCGTCTTCCTGCATCTGCTGCAGTTCATCCTGGGCGCGCTGCTGCACCTGCCGCGCGTCAAGCGCTGCCTGACGTTGTGACTCCACCGCCGCAAGCGCCTCGCGCTCGGCCTGGCGGTAACCGTCGAGCTGCCGCGTGCGCTCGATCAGTTCCGGGTCCTGCTCGGGCCGCTGCGTGGCCTGGCGGGTATTCAACCAGTTGCCGAAGGTGTCGCGTGCCGCGCGGTGGTTGGCCTGCGCGGCCTGGTGCTGAAGCTGCGCCTGATCGAGCGCGTCCTGGGCCTCGCGCGCCCTGCGTTGCGCGGTCTCGATGACCTGCCGAACCTGCGGCGCACGCTGCGGGTCCAGAAAGTCGTCGAGCGTGCGCTGCTGCTCGACCTGCGGCAGGTCGCCCACGATGGTGCTGCCCAGCCCCACCAGGAACCACGCGAACACGAAGGCCACCAGCCAGAGGCCTCGGTGGAACCACTTCTCCGACCAACGCAATGCCTTGCCCATGTTCAGTCCTCCAGAAAGTTGCACCGTTTTACAACGCCAGCGCCTGCGGCGCGGACGCCATGCCGCTGCGAGAGAGCCATTCGAACACCGAATCCACCGTCACGGTCTCGATGCGGTCGGCAAACCGCTTCTCGTTCGGGTGGTCGTCGAAGGCCACGTTGGCCGTGCCGGCGCGCGCGCCGAGCCGCGTGAACGCGCCCAGCTTGAGCGTGGTCGGCTGGTAGCCCTTGAAACGCAGCCAGGCCTGGGCCTGTTCGCGCGTGCCGACACCGCTTTCGGCCGCCATCGCGAGGGTTTCGATCGCCCACTGGTTGGACTGCTGGTAACGCTGGCCCCAGGCGTAGCTCACCAGGTTGTAGGGCCGCGCGTGCAGGGCCACCGAGCGCCGGGGGTCGTTCAACAGCTCGAACAGCGGCGCCTGCAGGGCCGGGGCCGGCACCACCCACGCGGCTTCCTGGCGCCACAGGTCGTCCAGGAAAAACTCGCCCAGGCCCTGGCGGTACAGGTCGCCGGTGGCGGTGCCGCACTGGTTGAGCTTGTGCAGCACGCGCCAGGGCCCTTGCGCCGTCTTGTAGGCCCAGCCCAGGTGCGAGTAGCGCAGCTGGTACTTGCTCAGGTCCTGCCCGGCGCGGCCCAGCACCACCACGCGCGCGCCGCTGCGGGCGTGCTCGGCGTCCAGCGCCTGCGCGGTCCTCTGCGCCAGCGCCATGCCCTGCTCGATGGTGTGCGCGGTGAGCGGCTTCTGTTCGCAGGATCGGCCGGCGTGGGCCACCGCCGTGAACATCAACGCGGCAGCGCATCCGCAAGCGAAACGCAGCGCGGCCTTCATTGCGTCACCCGTTCGTTGTGCAGCAGGGCGCGGCCCAGCTCGTTGGGGATGAAGGCCAGCACCTCGCCCGCCGCCGAGAGCAGCACGCCGGTGCCGATCACGCTGACCGCCACGACGGTGCCCACGCCGACCACCACACCCGAGGCCGCGCGCCCGGCGACCTCCACGCTGGCGCGGGCGCCGTCGGAAGCGCGTTCCAGCACATAGACCGTGCCGCGCGCGGTGCTCTCCACCGTTTTCACCACCAGCACCGCACCGGCGGTGGAGAAGGCCACCGGCAGCACGCTGACGGCCGCCGCGCCCGCCGAGGCGGTGACGACGACGGACGCCACGGGCAACAGGGACAACGCGGCCGAGGCCTCGCTCTGCGCCCGGGCCGGGGCGCTGGCCAGGGACAAGGCCAGGCAGACGCTGGCGAGCAGCGACATCGATTTCAGTTTGAACGTGTTCATGGAAGACTCCGGCTGAAAAAGAAAAGAAGGGGTGGGTCGGTTCATTCGGCGGTGCCGGCGGCGCGTTCCTGCATCGCCTGCTGACGGCCGCGAATCTGGGCCTCGCTCAGGTCGGCCTCGTGGCGGTCGCGCAGGGTCTTGGCCAGCGTGAACGCCGAGGTGACGAGGTAGAGCCAGCTCACGCCCAGGTAGGCGCGGTAGGTGTCGTTGATCTCCATGCGCATCAGGCCCCAGCCGGTCAGGCCCATGGCGACGGCAAAACCGCCCCAGACCACGATGCGCCACATCGGCGTTTCGGCCTCGCCACTGAGCGCGGCCTTCTGGCCATCGCGCACCGCCTTGGACAACACGAACACGGTCGAGAGACAGAACACGTAGCCCATCACCATGAACGCGCGGTCCAGCGACTGCCCCGGCAGCCAGGCCAGGCCGGTGGCGCACAGGAAGACGGCGACACCGAACGAGACCCACACCTGCAGTTGCCAGGCACGGGTGTCGCGCATCACGATGAGGGAAGAACGGTTCGAGGCCATGTGAAAACCCTTGGGGTTGTTGAGGAGCCGCGATGGTGCCGCTGGCGCGCCTCGAAAGACCCGGGAAACTCGACCTGTATCGAAAAATGGCTGATCGGGTATCGATTTGCGATACCCGATCAGCCATCAGTGCAGCAGCTGGGCGACGCGCGCCTGCAAGGCCTCGGGCGTCACGGCCGAAGACGGCATCGGTTCGCCCACGTTCAGCCCGACGCGGTTGAACAGGCCGCGCCGGAACGGACGGACCATGGCGGTCTTCTCGCCGTGGCGCACCTCGACCCTACTGAAGAAGGAACCCCAGAGGTTGGTCAGCGCCATCGGGATCACCGGCACCTGCAGGCCATCGGCCTCGGCGCGTTCGAGGATCTTCATCACGCCACCCTTGAACGGCTGCAGCTGACCGTCGGCCGTGATGCCGCCTTCGGGGAAGATGGCCAGCAGCTCGCCCTCGCGCAGCACGGCGGCGGCGGCGTCGAACGCGGCCTCGTAGGCCGCCGCGTCTTCCTTCTGCGGCGCGATCGGAATCGCCTTGGCCAGCCGGAACAGCGCGCCCAGCACCGGCACGCGGAAGATGCGGTGGTCCATCAGGAAGCGGATCGGGCGCGGGCTCGCGGCCATGAGCAGCACCGCGTCGACAAAGCTCACGTGGTTGCAGACGATCACGGCCGCGCCGTCGGTGGGGATGTGCGCGTCGCCCGTGACCTTGAAGCGGTACACGCAGCGCGAGGCCACCCAGGCCACGAAACGCAGCAGGTACTCGGGCACCAGCATGAAGATGTAGAACGCCACCACCGCATTGGCCAGGCCCACCAGCAGGAACATCTGCGGGATCGTGAAACCCGCGCCGAGCAGGGCGCCCGCGATGAGCGCGCTGGCGATCATGAAGAGCGCGTTGAGGATGTTGTTGGCCGCGATGATGCGCGCGCGGTGCGTGGGCTGGCTGCGCATCTGGATCAGCGCGTACATGGGCACGCTGTACAAGCCGGCGAACAGGCTGAGCAGGGTCAGGTCGGCCAGCACGCGCCAGTGGCCCGACACCGCCATGAACTCGGCCACGCCCTGGCTGGCCACCGGCGGCAGGCCGCGCGAGGCGAAGTACAGGTCGATGGCGAACACGCTCATGCCGATGGCGCCCAGCGGCACGAGGCCGATTTCCACGTGCCGGCGCGAGAGCACCTCGCACAGCAGCGAGCCGGTGCCGATGCCGACCGAGAACACGATGAGCAGCAGCGAGGCCACCTGCTCGTTGCCGTGCAGCACCTCCTTGGCGAAGCTGGGGAACTGGCTCAGGAAGACCGCGCCGAAGAACCACATCCAGCTGATGCCCAGCACCGAGCGGAACACCACCGTGTTGCCGTGCGCGAGTTTCAGGTTGCGCCAGGTCTCGGTGAAGGGGTTCCAGTTGATCTTCAGGCCCGGGTCGGTGGCGGGCGTGGCGGGCACGTAATGCGCCGTCACCCGGCCGAGCACGGCCAGCGCCACGCAGCTGAAGCCCACATGGTGCGCGCCGATCTCGGGCACGGCGATGATCAGGCCGCCGGCCAGGTTGCCCAGCAGGATGCGCAGCGAAGGTGCCCATCTCCACCATGCCGTTGCCGCCGGTGAGCTCGCGCTCGCCCAGGTGGTGCGGCAGGTAGGCGAACTTCACCGGGCCGAACAGCGTGGAATGCAGACCCATGAGGAAGGTGCAGGCCAGCAGCAGCACGATGTTCGTGCTGAAGAAGGCCCACGCGGCCAGGGCCATGATGAGCACCTCCAGCCGCTTCACGAAGACGATCAGCGTCTTCTTGTCGTACTTGTCGGCGAGCTGGCCGCTGGTGGCCGAGAACAGCAGGAAAGGCAGGATGAACAGGGCGCCGATCACCAGCCCGGCCAGGGTGGGGGGCAGCCAGGCCACCTGCAGCTGGTAGGTCACCAGCACGGTGAAGGCGAACTTGAACAGGTTGTCGTTCGCCGCGCCGAGGAACTGCGTCCAGAAAAACGGCGCAAAGCGGCGCTGGCCCAGCAGCGCGAACTGGCCGCCTTCGTGGGCCGGGGCGTGAGACGGATGGGCCACGGCGGACGTGGCGGTGGATGGGCTCATGTGCATCTCCTCCTGTTGGGCTTGTGCGGCGGATTCTGCCGCACGGCGCAGTGTCATGCTCCCCACCCCATCGGGCATCGTCTTCCGATACAGTCGATCCAGACCAAACCCCAAGTACCGCATCTCGATACCGGACACCCCATGAGCACCACCGCCGACCTCGTTCTCGCGCTCAAGAAGGAACTGAAGGCCGCGCAGATGACCTACGCCGACCTGGCGCAGGCCATCGGCATGGCGGAGTCCAGCGTCAAGCGCATGCTGGCCGGCGGCGACATGTCGCTCTCGCGCGTGGACGAGATCTGCCGCGCCCTGAAGCTGGATTTCGCGGAGCTGTCGCGGCGCGTGGCCGACACCCAGCCCCTGCTGCGCGAGATGTCGCAGGACCAGGAACGCGCGGTGGTGGCCGACAAGAAGCTGCTGCTCGTCGCCATCTGCGTGCTCAGCCAGTGGACGCTGGAGCAGATGACCGCGCAGTACCGGCTGAGCGAGGCCGAGTGCGTGAAGTACCTGGTGCAGCTCGACCGCATCGGCATCATCGAGCTGCGCCCGCTCAACCGCTACCGCCTCAAGCTGGCCAAGACCTTCCGCTGGCGCCCTCATGGCCCGGTGATGAACTACTTCCGCGAGCACGCGCTGCTGGACTATTTCGCCGGCGGCTTCGACGGCAGCGGCGAAGGCGTGATGCTGGTGCACGGCTCGGTCAGCCGCACGCTGGCGCCGGCCTTCCTGGAGCGCCTGCAGCGCGTCGCGCAGGACTTCGCGCAACAGCACCAGACCGACCAGAAGCTCAGCGAGAAGGACCGCGAGGGCTACACGCTGGTGCTGGCCATGCGCAGCTGGGAGTTCGAGGCTTTCACACAGCTGCGGCGCTGAGGCCGGCATGAACACCTCCGTGCCCCGCCACATCCTGCCCGTGCTGGTGCTGGCCCAGTTCCTGGGCACCTCGCTCTGGTTCGCGGTCAACGCCGTCATGCCCGACCTGCAGCGCGAGCTGGGCTGGCCCACCAGCGCGGTGGGCACACTCACCTCGGCGCTGCAGTTCGGCTTCATCGCCGGCACGCTGGTGTTCGCGCTGCTGGCCATCGCCGATCGGTTCGCGCCGCGCCTCGTGTTCCTGGTGTGCTCGCTGGCCGGTGCGGCCTGCACCGTGGGGGCCTGGTGGATGGTTCGCGACCACACCGCCTTGCTGGCCTGGCGCTTCGCCACCGGTTTTTTCCTGGCCGGGATCTACCCGGTGGGCATGAAGATCGCGGCGCAGTGGTACACGCGCGGCCTGGGCGGTGCGCTGGGCCTGCTCATCGGGGCGCTGGTACTGGGCTCGGCCAGCGCGCACGCGCTGCGCGCGCTCAGCGGCGCCCTGCCCTGGCCCACGCTCATGCTGGGCGTGGCGGCGCTGGCCGCCGCGGGCGGCCTGCTGCTGTTCTTCGGCACCAGCGACCCGCCCGGCGCAGCCCAGCGCGTGACCACGCTGCAATGGCGCGCCCTGGCGACGCTGTGGACGGATGCGCGCGTGCGCAGCTCGGTGCTCGGTTACTTCGGCCACATGTGGGAGCTCTACACCATGTGGGTGATGGTGCCGCTGGTGCTGCGCAGCGCGCTTCGAGGGCACGGGGCTTTCCTGGACCGCGTTCCTCGTGCTGGGCGCGGGCGCCATCGGCTGCGCGGGCGGGGGCTGGCTCGCGCCGCGCTGGGGCAGCGCGCGGGTGGCGGGCACGCAACTCGCGCTCAGCGGCGCCTGCTGCCTCGCCGCGCCCTGGGCCCTGGGCGCGCCGACCCCGCTGTTCATCGGCTGGCTGCTGCTCTGGGGCATCACCGTTTCGGGCGACTCGCCGCAGTTCTCCACGCTGACCGCTCGCAATGCACCACCGCAGGCCGTGGGCAGCGTGCTCACGCTCACCAACAGCATCGGCTTCGCGATCTCCATCGCGAGCATCCTGCTGTTCGTGTCCCTGGCCGAACACGTGCCGCTGGGCGCGCTGCTGCCCTGGCTGGCGGTCGGGCCCGCGCTGGGGCTGTGGGCCTTGCGCCCGCTCTGGCGGGAGGACGCCCGCGCGCGCTGAGCACGGCGCGTGCGCTGGCGAACAGACCGGGCCGGGCACAGGTCCTACCGTGGAAACCCACCCGCCACGAAGAACCCCATGCCCCGGCCCCACCTGCTTCCTCCGCCGAACTGGCGCGCCCGCACCGCCGTGGGCCTGACCGCGCTGCTGGCGCTCGGCGCCTGCGCCGAATCGGCCCGCCACAGCGTGGCCGAGGGCACGGGCCCGAACCCGGTCCTGCCGGCACCGAACAAGACCCTGATCCCCACGGTGAACGTGGCGCCCGTCGTCGGCTGGCCCAGTGGTGCGGCGCCCACCCCCGCGCTGGGCACGCGCGTGACGGCCTTCGCGCGCGACCTGGCGCACCCGCGCTGGCTGCTGGTGCTGCCCAACGGCGACGTGCTGGTGGCCGAGTCCGCCGCGCCCCCCAAGCCGGAAGGCAGCGGGGGCGGTTTCAAGGCCTGGGTCACCGGCCTGTTCATGAAGCGCGCGGGCGCGGCCGTGCCCAGCGCGAACCGCATCACCTTGCTGCGCGATGCCGACGGCGACGGCGTGGCCGAGTTCCGCTCGGTGCTGCTCAGCGGACTGCACTCACCCTTCGGCATGGCCCTGGTGGGCGAGCGCCTGTTCGTGGCGAACGCCGACGCGGTGCTCGGCTTTCCATACCGCACGGGCGACACCACCATCGGCGCGCCCGGCACCCCGCTGGTGGCCCTGCCGGCCGGCATCAACCACCACTGGACCAAGGGCCTGATCGCCAGCCCCGACGGGCAGCGGCTCTACGTGAGCGTGGGCTCCAACAGCAACGTGGGCGAGCGCGGCATGGCCGCCGAAGAAGGCCGCGCCGCGATCTGGCAGGTGGATGTGGCCACGGGCGCGCACCGCCTCTTCGCCACCGGCCTGCGCAACCCCGTGGGCATGGCCTGGGACGCCTCGGGCCGCACGCTGTGGACGGTGGTGAACGAGCGCGACGAGCTCGGCAGCGACCTGGTGCCCGACTACCTCACCTCGGTGCGCGACGGCGGCTTCTACGGCTGGCCCTACAGCTACCATGGCCAGCATGTGGACGCGCGCGTGCAGCCGCCGCAACCCGCGCTGGTGGCGCCACGGCGATCGCACCCGACTATGCGCTGGGCCCGCACACCGCGTCGCTCGGCCTGGCCTCGTCCCGTGGCAGCGCCTTGCCCGCGCCGTTCGTGGGCGAGGGCATGTTCATCGGCCAGCACGGCTCGTGGAACCGCCAGCCGCACAGCGGCTACAAGGTGATCTTCGTGCCCTTTCAGGCGGGCCGCCCCGCCGGCATGCCGGTCGATGTGCTGACCGGCTTCCTGAATGCGGATGGCAAGGCCCAGGGCCGGCCGGTGGGCGTGGCGATCGACCGGCGCGGCGGCTTGCTCGTGGCCGACGACGCGGGCAATGTGGTCTGGCGGGTGAGCAACGAACGCTGACGCCAAAAAACGAGGGCCCGACCGGCAGACACCGGTCGGGCCCTCGTCGCGGTGAAGCGAGCGGAATGGCTCGTCAGCGCTTGCGGATCAGGCCGACCACGATCGAGACCAGGGCCATGACCAGGAAGACCACGAAAAGCAGCTTGGCGATGCCGGCCGCGCTGGCGGCGATGCCGCCGAAGCCCAGCACAGCGGCAATCAGGGCGATGACAAAGAAAACCACGGCGTAGTGCAGCATGGTGGGCTCCTGTGTGAGGCCGGTGGTCCGGCCTTTTGGTGGGTTCACAACGACCACCGTTGTGATGCCTTCACTGTAGGGACACCGGTGCTCGAAAGCTGCAAGCCCGAGCGCCGTTGTCTCGTAGGACGGCACCGACACTTCGCGCGCACGCCGCCTACTGGATCAGGCCGTTCTTCAGCGCGTAGTAGGTGAGGTCGCTGTTGCTCGTGAGCTTGAGCTTTTCGAGCACCCGCGTGCGGTAGGTGCTCACGGTCTTGATGCTCAGGAACATGGACTCGGCCATGTTGCCGATGGTCTCGCCCTTGGCCAGGCGCAGGAACACCTGCAGCTCGCGCTCGGACAGCAGCTCGTGCGGCGGGCGCTCGGCATCGCCCGCGGCGTTGTCGGCCAGCAGCTCGGCCACGGCCGGGCTGATGTAGCGCCGGCCGCGCGCCACGGTGCGGATGGCGGTGACGATGTCGTCGGGCGCGCAGTCCTTGTTCAGGTAGCCGCTGGCGCCGTAGCGCAGCAACGTGGTCGCGTACTGCGCTTCGGGAAAGCCGCTGAGAATGAGCACCGGCAGATCCGGAAAACGCGCCTTGATGGCCTGCAGCGCGTCCACGCCGCTGTGGTCGGGCATGGAGATGTCCATCAGCAGCACGTCCACCTCGCCGCCGCGCACGAGTTCGAGGGCCTCACGACCGTTGTTGGCCTCGCCCGTCACTTTCAGGTCCACGTGTTCGCTCAGGAACTGGCGCAGGCCCGACCGCACGATGGCGTGGTCGTCAACGATTCCGACTTTGATCATGGTGTCCTTGATGCTCTTTTGTGGGGGCCGCAAGCAATTTAACAGGCCGGCTCCCCGGGGGCAGTCAGACGGCTCCTACAACCCCGCCCCGCGCATCGGCCATGTCCTACACACGCTCGGCCCGCCGCCCGACATCCGGCAGCCGGCGGATTTCCTACAGTGACTCCACGGTCTTCTGACCGGTACCTGCAACCCAACCACAAGGAGTCGCCATGAACTGGGATCGCATCGAAGGCAACTGGAAACAAGTCAAGGGAAAGATGGTCGAGCAGTGGGGCAAGCTCACCGACGACGATTTCGACGTCGTGGCCGGCCGCCGTGAACAGCTCACCGGCAAGATCCAGGAGCGCTACGGCGTTGCGCAAGGACGAAGCCGAACGCCAGGTGGCGGACTGGGAACGCCGCGTCAGCGACGACTGGTTCGAAAACCCCAACGACCGCAAGCCGCACTGACCTGCGAATTTGCTTCATTCACCTTCGTCGGCCTGACCGGCGATCTGAAAGGACAACATCATGAAACGCAACACCCGACTCGCGGCCCTCGCGGCCGCCGCCATGCGCCACCAGCCTGATCGTGGCCTGTGCGCAGAAGGAAGACGAAACCGTGGGCCAGCGCATGGACAGCACGGTGGAGCAAACCCAGGCAGCGGGCGCTGAACTGCGCGCCGATGCCAACAACGCCGCTCAGGACGTGAAGGCCGCCGGCAACGAAGCCGCCGACAAGATCGCCATGGGCGCCGCCGACGTGGCCATCACCGCCAAGGTGAATGCCGCCCTGGCCGGCGACTCGCAACTGAGTGCGCTCAAGATCAACGTGGACACCACCAATGGCCACGTGGAACTCAAGGGCACCGCACCCGACCCCGCCGCCCGAGATCGCGCGACCGTCCTGGCCGCTGCCGTCGAAGGCGTGGTGAAGGTGGAAAACCGCCTGACCGTCGAGGCCAAGGGCTGACCAGCCCCCAGACCCATCTCTCTCTCTCTGAATTTCAAATGACCACCACCGCCACCGGCGGGCCCCGTCCACAGGGGCTCGCCGGTCGCTCCAAGAACCCAACCCCGAGGAGAATCCCATGAAACTGTCACACACCCTGCTGCGCCATTGCCGCCGCCACCGCCGTCGTTCAGATCACCGGCTGTGCCGTGGCCCGCGATCAACAGACCGTCGGCGCCTACGTCGACGACGCCACCATCACCACCCGGGTGAAGGCCGCCTACGCCAAGGATCCGGTCGTGGCCGCCACCTCCATCCATGTGGAGACCCTCAACGGCACGGTGCAGCTCTCGGGCTTTGCCAAGTCCGCCGGTGAAAAGAGCGCGGCCGAGCGCCTGGCGCGTGAAGTCAACGGGGTGAAATCCGTCAAGAACGACATCGCGGTCCGCTGACCGCGAGCGACGGCCGCCGCGTGTAGGATTCCGCCTACACGAAAATCAGCGGCCGTGAAGGCGCGGGAACGCACAGGCGCGGCAAGATGGCCGCGTTTGTGCGTGAAGGCATCCTGGATGCCATTCGCCCGCACCGGATATCCTTGGAACGCTCACGCCCGCCTGCCCCATGTCGCCGCTCAGAACCTACATCGTCGAGGACAACAAGGTCATCTATGAGAACCTGGTGTCCACGCTGGAAGAGCTGGCCAATGTGGAAGTGGTCGGGCACGCCAGCGACGAAGAGACGGCCGTGCACTGGCTGCAACAGGGTGATCGGTTCGACCTCATGATCATCGACATCTTCCTGGTCACCGGCTCGGGCCTGGGTGTGCTGAAAGCCGCCCAGGAGTCGAATGTGCCGGCGCGCCGGGTGGTGCTCACCAACTACGCCACACCCGATATCCGCAAGCGCTGCGCGCTGCTGGGGGCGGACCGGGTGTTCGACAAGTCGTGCGAACTGGACGACTTGATCGCCTATTGCGAACGCATTTCCGACGGCTCGGCCACCGCGCCCGGCGGTCTTCAGTAGGTCCGGCCCGCCCCTCCAATGCCCTCCCCCCCTCCCATCCCTGGGCGCCGCGCACCCTGGCGAACCCCGCTGGCCATCGCGCTGGCGGTGTTGCTGGCGCTGGGGGTGTTGGCCGGGGCGGAGTGGACCTACCAGCGTGCCCTGGACTCCCTGGCCAGCCTGGGCGCGCGCGACACCGCGCGCAACGCCATCCAGACCGTGATGCGCCGCCTGCTGGACATGGAAACCGCCCAGCGCGGCTACCTGCTCACCGGCCGACCCCAGTACCTCGACCCCTACCAGGCCGCCGAAACCGACATCGCGCATGCCATCAGTCGCTTGCGCGAGCACTACCGCAGCGACCCCGATCTGCTGCGCCTGGTGGACAGCCTGCAGGAGCGCGCGCGCGAAAAAACCTCGGAGGTCACCGAGACCATCGCCCTGTACAACGCCGGCTCCCACGCCGCCTGGCACGGGCTGATGCTCACCGACATCGGCCGCGAGAAGATGGAAGGGGTGCGCCGGGTGGCCGACGTGCTGATGGTCACGGAAGAGCGCCGCCTGGGCATCGAGCGCGCGGCCATCTACCGCACGCTGGCGGTGGGCCACATCGGCGTGTACGTTCTGACGCTGTTGAGTCTGCTGGCCTACGTGTTCTTCCTGCGCAAGAACGCCGCCCTGCAGACCAGCCAGATCGAACATGCCCGCCATCTGCAGATGGAGCGCGATTCGCTGGAGAGCCAGGTGCGGCTGCGCACGGAAGAACTCGCGCAGCTCAACCTCGGCCTGCAGGAGATGCGCGACGGCGAGCGCAGCGGCCTGGCGCGCGCGCTGCACGACGACCTGGGCGCCCTGCTCACCACCGCCAAGCTCGACCTCACGCGGTTGCGCCACTCGCTGCACACCACCGACCCGGAGGTGACCGAGCGGCTGCGGCACCTGAGCTCCTCGCTGGACGAAGGCATCGGGATGAAGCGGCGCATGATGGAAGAGCTGATGCCATCGGCCCTGCACAACCTGGGCCTGCAGGCCGCGATCGAGCACCGCGCCACCGAGTTCGAGCAGCAGACGGGCATGACCATCGACCTCGCCTTCATGCCCGTGACGCTGGACGTGCCGTCCGAACAGGCGCTGTTCGCGGTGGTGCAGGGCGCGCTGTCCAATGTGGAGCGGCACGCCAGCGCCACGATCGTTTCGCTGCGCCTGGCCCAGGAAGGCATCCACGCGGTGGTGGAGGTGCAGGACAACGGACTGGGCTTTGCCGACCGCCAGGGCACCACCTCGGCCAGTGGACTGAGGAACCTGCGCCACCGCATCGAGTCGCTCGGCGGGCAGTTCAGCGTGCACTCCGTGCCGGGCTCGGGCACCCGCGTCATGGCGCGCCTGCCCTTGCGCCAGCGCGATCCGGCCCCGCCCGGTGCCCCACGTGCTACAACCTCGGGATGATGATCAAGTCCTCCATCGAACGTGTGGCGCGCAACCGCTTCGGGATGCCCATCATCCTGGCGCTGGCGCTGATCATGCTGGTGGTCAACGAAGCCAGCTACCAGCATTCGCGTTCGACGCTGATGCAGGGCATCACGCTGAGCGATGCGCGCCAGCAGGCCGCCCGCACCCTGCAGGCCCTCACCGACGCCGAGGTCGCGGTGCGCGCCTTCATGCTCAGCGCCCAGCAGGCCGACCTGAGCAACTACCGCGAGGCCATCAACGAGATGGAGGGGGTTCAGCAGGATGCGTTCAAGCGGCTGGAAGAGCTGGACCCCAAGCGCACCGTGTCGGTGGTGAACGTGCGCAAGCGGATCGAGGAGCGCACGGCCACCTTGAACCAGTGGGTGAGCATGACTGAGCAGGGCCGGCGCATGGATGCCCAGACACTCGCCGTGAGCGACCAGGGCCGCCTGCGTTATGCCGAACTGCGCCAGGAGTTCGAATTCGTGCTCGAACGCGCCGCCGCGATCCAGAAGACGGCGCGGGTATCGCTCTACGACGCGATGATGATCAACCGGCTGGCGATCCACCTGCTGGTGCTGGTGGCCTGGGTGGCGCTGATCCTGTTCATGCGCCAGTTGCGCGACAACGACCGGCGCCAGTCCGAGGAACACCAGCGGCTGGCGCACGCAGGTGGCCTTGCGCACCACCGCACTGCGCAACCTGGCCGGCCACCACGTCAACGCCCGGGAAGACGAGCGCGGGCGGGTGGCGCGCGAGCTGCACGACGAGATGGGCGGCCTGCTCACCGCGATGAAGCTCGACATCGCGCGCCTGCGCCGCGTGCCCGCCCTGCCGCCCCCGGCGCTGGAGCGCCTGGCCAGCATCGAACAGCGCCTGACCGAGGGCATTGCCGTGAAGCGGCGCATCATCGAACACCTGCGGCCGTCCTCGCTGGACCAGCTGGGCCTGATCCCCGCGCTGGAAATGCTCTGCCAGGACGCGGCCGGCCGCATGGGCATCGAGGTGGAGATGCACCTCTCGCCGGTCGAACTCGGCAAGGACGCGGAACTCACCGTGTACCGGCTGGTGCAGGAGTCCCTGACCAACGTCCAGAAGTACGCGCGGGCCCACCGCGTGTGGGTGGGACTGGCCCAGGAGGACAGCACGGTGCGCGTCTCGGTGCGCGACGACGGCCAGGGATTCGACATCGACAGCGTGCCGGCGGGCCACCACGGCCTGCTGGGCATGCGGGTGCGGGTGGAGTCGCACAGCGGCCAGCTGCACGTCCACAGCGAGCCGCGCCAGGGCACCCTGGTCGAGGCCGAGCTGCCGGCGAAGACCGTGGACACCCCCGCCGCAGATCCGGCCTGAACGCGCCGCCCTGCCCGCCGGCCCATGTCCCGCTCACGGCCCACCCACCCGCTGCCGCACCGGCTGACCCACCTCACGGCCTGGGAGCGGCAGGCGGTGGCCTTGCTGCCGGCGGTGCTCGTGGGCGCCGCCAGCGCCACCTGGGCCTCCCTCCCCGGCCCCGCCCCCTGGCTCATGGCCTGGATCGTGTACTGCGCCACCTACGTGGGTCTGGTCTGGCACCTCGCCGCGCGGCTGGACGCAACCGCCACCCAGCAGCGCGCGCAACGCGAAGACCCGGGTGCCGCGATGCTGTTCGTGCTGGTCACCGCCGCGGCTTGCGCGAGCCTCGTGGCGGTGGCGATGAACGTACAGGCCACACAGGCGCTGCAAGGCTGGCAGCGCGCGTCCAGCCTCGGGCTCATGGCCTTGTCGCTGGCCGGGGCCTGGCTGCTGATCCAGGGCGTGTTCACGCTGCACTACGCGCGGGTGTATTACCGCAGCCAGGGCAGTGCAGACACGCCGGACCGGGGGCTCGGCTTTCCCGACGGCAAGGACCCGGACTACCTCGACCTGCTGTACTACAGCGCGGTGATCGGCATGACTTCTCAGGTGTCCGACGTGAGCATCCGCAGCCGCGGCATGCGGCACCTCACGCTGGTGCACGCCCTGCTGTCGTTCGCGTTCAATCTGATCGTGCTGGCCACGGCGGTCAACGTGTTCGCCAGCGCCGGGCGCTGAGAGCCGCCCGGCTCAAGGCGTGAGCGTGGTGGCCAGGGCCGAGACGGCGGTGTTCATGCCCGCCACGGCCCGCACGAAATGGGCCTCGACGTCGAACCAGGGATGGACCGCTGCCGCCGACACGGCGATCACCAGGGTCGCGAGGTAACCCACGATGGCAGGTGCGGGCATGTGCATGAGGTCCTCCGTGAATGGCTTCGGCGTTCCAGAGGGCATCCTTCGCGCGTGGTTCCACTGTAGGGACGGCTGGCCCGCCGCCCCACCGGACAACGGCGGCTTGGGGTGTCGGACGTGTCCTACAAAAGCGACAGGCGGCGGCCTGTAACCAGCGTGTAACTGGTTTCACGGATAATTGAAACCAAATTACAAACCGGCCTCGCGGCCCCTTCTGGAGACAGCTTCCATCATGTCCATGCGCGCCACCAAGATCGTTGCCACCCTGGGTCCTGCCTCCAGCGACCCCGACCTGCTGGAGCGGATGATCCGCGCCGGTGTCAACGTGGTCCGGCTCAACTTCTCGCACGGCACCGCCCAGGACCACATCGACCGCGCCGAACTGGTGCGCGCGGCGGCCCAGCGCGCGGGCCGCGAGGTCGGCATCATGGCCGACCTGCAGGGGCCCAAGATCCGCGTCGGCAAGTTCGCCCAGGGCAAGGTCATGCTGGAGCCGGGCATGCCCTTCGTGCTCGATGCCTCGCGCACCGAACCCGGCGACATCGAGGGCGTGGGCCTGGACTACAAGGAGCTGCCGCGCGACGTGAAGGCCGGCGACACCCTGCTGCTCAACGACGGCCTGATCGTGCTCACCATCAACAAGGTGGTCGGCCCGGCGGTGCACACCACCGTCAAGCTCGGCGGCGAGCTGTCCAACAACAAGGGCATCAACAAGCAGGGCGGCGGCCTGACCGCCCCCGCGCTGACCGCCAAGGACATGGACGACATCAAGACCGCCATGGGCCTGAAGGCCGACTACGTGGCGGTGAGTTTCCCCAAGAACGCGACCGACATGGAACTGGCCCGCCAGCTCTGCAATGTGGCTGGCGCCGCCCTGGCCCACAAACCGGCGCTGATCGCCAAGATCGAACGCGCCGAGGCGATCCCCGAACTGGCCGCGATCCTCAAGGTGTCCGACGGCATCATGGTCGCGCGCGGCGACCTCGCGGTGGAAGTGGGCAACGCGGCGGTGCCCGGCCTGCAGAAGCACATGATCCGCCTTGCGCGCGAAATGGACAAGGTGGTCATCACCGCCACGCAGATGATGGAGAGCATGATCGTCAACCCGGTGCCCACGCGCGCCGAGGTGAGCGACGTGGCCAACGCGGTGCTCGACGGCACCGATGCGGTGATGCTCAGCGCCGAGACCGCCGCCGGCCGCTTCCCGCTGGAAACCGTGATGGAGATGGCCAACATCTGCTCGGAAGCCGAAAAGGCCGAGTACCGCGAACTGTCTGCCGACTTCCAGGGCAAGACCTTCAAGCGCATCGACCAGTCCATCGCCATGGGCGCGCTGTTCACCGCCCACCACCTGGGTGCCAAGGCCATCGTGGCGCTGACCGACTCGGGCTCCACCGCGCTGTGGATGAGCCGGCACAACGTGCGCATGCCGATCTACGCCATGACGCCCAACCTCTCGACCCAACGCCGCATGACGCTCTATCGCAATGTGCGACCGCTGCTCATGGACAACAGCACCGATCGCGACTCCGCGCTGCTGGACGCCGAGGCGCACCTGAAGAAGCGCGGCATCGTGCAGACCGGCGATGTCTACGCCATCACCGTGGGCGAACCCATGGGCCAGCCCGGCGGCACCAACACGCTCAAGATCTGCCGCGCGGCTTAAGCGAGCCCCCCCGCCGCGCTGCGCGCGTCCCCCTCAAGGGGGGCGCACCCTGGGACCGGCAAAGCCGGATCCTCGTGTGCCCTGGCCGAAAGGCAGCGCCTACTCAGTCAAACCGAAGCGAGACGCCGGTCACGAACATCGTGTCGGCCTTCTTGAGGTTGGTCCCGGGGTCGCTGTCGTAGCGGTAGCTCAGCCCCGCCGACAGGTTGAGCGTCTGTGTCATCGCGACCGTGAGGCCCGTGTCCAGCACGGCGCGGTATTTGCCCGAATCCCGCAAGTCCGGGTACAGCGAGAACTTCTGGCGCAGGCTGGTGGTCTCGGTGAGCTTGTGGCTGGACTCCTCCGCCAGCACCAGCTCCAGGCGGCCGTACCGGTCGCGCATGGCGCCAGCGATGTCGGTGGACCGGATGTAGCGGTCGTAGGTGTAGCCCAGACCGACCGACACGTCGAAGAAGCCCCGCTCCTCCTGCCACACGTGCCGGCCCACACCACTGCGCACCGAGGTCCGGCTGGAGATGTTGGCCAGCCGGTCGCGCAGCAGCTCGCCCGAACCGAAGCCGAACCAGTCCACCGAGAAGTCGCGGTTGTACTGGGTGCGCAGGCCGTAGCGCTCGGTGGTGTCCACGCCCGAACTGCGCGCGCGGTCGGCCTTGGCGGCCCAGGTCCACTTGTCGTCGTCGGTCTCGCGCGCGCCCTCGGCCGCGAGGTTGAGCGTGCCGGCGTTGTTGTTGCCCGAGGAGATGTTGGCGCCGGCGGTCAGCAGGTAGCGCCATTGGCGATCGGGTTTGAGCGTGACCTGGGCCTGCGAGAGCGCTGGCGCGAGCAGGGCCGAGACGGCGGTCAGTGTCGCGATCAGGGGGCGGCAGGGCATGGCGAGTCCTTTCTTGTTGTTCCGGAATGGCAAAGTGATCCTTAAGAGGGTTCGCCTTGGCGGGGCCGCAGTTCCCCGTGTTTTGTGACGAAAGGTTTCGATTCGCCTTGAATCCACCCACCGCCCGGCCGCGTAAAACCCGAATGACCACCCATTCACCGATCCCCACGCCACGCCGTCGCCTGCTGGCAACGCTCGCGCTGCTGCCGTGGCTGCAGGCTTGCTCGCCGCTGCGCCTCATCAATGCCACCGTCAGCAGCGACACGCACACGGTGCTGCGCGACCAGGCCTACGGCAGCCACGCGCGCCAACGGGCCGACGTGTACATCCCCGCCCCTGCCATCACCGCCGCGCCCCTCGCCGTGTTCTTCTATGGCGGCAGTTGGAGCAGCGGCGACCGGGCGGACTACCGGTTCGTCGGCGAGGCCCTGGCCTCGCGCGGCATCGTCACCGTGGTGGCCGACTACCGTCTGAGCCCCGATGTGCGCTACCCGGTGTTCCTGGAGGACGGCGCCGACGCGGTGCGCTGGGCCGCCGACCACGCGGCGTCGTTCGGCGCCTCGCGCGAACACGTCTTCGTGGTGGGCCACAGCGCGGGCGCCTACAACGCGGCCATGCTGGCGCTCGACCCTCGCTGGCTGGCGCGCGTGGACCTGGCCCCGCGCCAGTTGGCCGGCTGGGTGGGCCTGGCCGGGCCCTACGATTTCCTGCCCATCGGCAATCCCCAGGTGCAGGTGGCCTTCGAATGGCCCCACACGCCGGCCGACTCGCAGCCCCTGTTCCACGCCAACGCGGGCCATGCCACGCCCCGGCGCGTGCTCCTGCTGGCCGCCCGGAAAGACACCCTGGTGAACCCGCAGCGCAACACGCTCGCCATGGCTCGGGCGCTGGAAAGGCGAGGCACGCCGGTGGACGTCGAGCTGTTGGACCGCGTCAACCACACGACGTTGATCGGTGCGATGGCACGCCCGCTGCGCGGACTGGCGCCGGTGCTGGATCGCGTCAGCGGTTTCCTGAACCGGCCACCGGCCTGACCGGCCAGGCGGCGCGGCACCGCGCCAGCCACGCGAAGCCCTGCCGGGCCGTCACCGCGCATGCCGCCCCCAGCAGCAGGCCCACGGCGATGTCCGACACGAAGTGCAGGCCCAGGAACACCCGGCTCCAGGCGATCGCCAGCGCCACCCCGCCCGCCACGGCCAGCCAGCGGCGTGGGCGCGACGGTGCGAACAGCGTGAGCGCCAGGGCCCAGGCGCCCGCCACCGCCGCATGAAAGCTGGGAAAACTCGCCGTCGCCGCATGTTCGAGCCACTGCCCGCCCAGGCCCAGTTCGAAGGGCCGGGCCACGTGCACCGTTTCGCGGATGCCGCGCACCGCCAGCCAGGCCAGCACCATCGCCAGGCACATGCCGAGGAACTGCCGGCGCCCGGTTGGACCGAACAGCAGCAGGGGCACCAGGCCCAGCACCGCCAGGGCGGGCAGGTCGGTGGACACCCAGCGCGCCAGCGCGAGCAGCCAGGCCGGCGTGTCGGCCGTGGCGTTGATCCAGAGGAAAAGCAGGGTGTCGAGTTGGGTCATGGCAGGGTGGAAAGTTCGACCCAGTCTGGCCGGCGCACATTAAGGGCGTGTGAAATGACACAAGTCCGTCACCTCCGGCCAACAGGTCGAAAGTTAAAATGCCGGGTTACACCACGGTTACCAACTGATTAAGGGGAATCTCATGGCGCTCGTTTCCATGCGCGAACTGCTCGACCACGCCGCCGCCAACGGCTACGGCATTCCGGCTTTCAACGTCAACAACCTCGAACAGGTGCAGGCCGTGATGGCCGCCGCCGACGAAGTCGGCGCGCCGGTGATCCTGCAAGCCAGCGCCGGCGCCCGCAAATACGCCGGCGAGCCCTTCATCAAGCACCTGATCCAGGCCGCGATGGAGGCCTACCCGCACATCCCCCTGGTGATGCACCAGGACCACGGCACCTCGCCCAAGATCTGCGAAGGCGCGATCAACCTGGGCTTCGGCTCGGTGATGATGGACGGTTCGCTGATGGAAGACGGCAAGACCCCGGCCTCGTTCGACTACAACGTGGACGTGACCCGCAAGGTGGTGGACATGGCGCACAAGGTCGGCGTCACCGTGGAAGGTGAGCTCGGCTGCCTGGGCAACCTGGAAACCGGCGAAGCCGGCGAGGAAGACGGCATCGGCGCCGAAGGCAAGCTGGACCACAGCCAGATGCTGACCGACCCCGAGGAAGCCGCCGTCTTCGTCAAGGCCACCCAGCTCGACGCCCTGGCCATCGCCATCGGCACCAGCCACGGCGCCTACAAGTTCAGCCGCAAGCCCACCGGCGACATCCTGGCGATCAGCCGCGTGAAGGAAATCCACAAGCGCATTCCCAACACCCACCTGGTGATGCACGGTTCCTCGTCCGTGCCGGCCGAGCTGCTGGCCATCATCAACCAGTACGGCGGCAAGATGAAGGAGACCTACGGCGTGCCGGTCGAGGAGATCCAGGAAGCCATCAAGCACGGCGTGCGCAAGATCAACATCGACACCGACATCCGCCTGGCGATGACCGGCGCGGTGCGCAAGTTCCTGGCCGAGAACCCCGACAAGTTCGACGCCCGCGAGTGGCTCAAGCCCGCGCGCGAAGCCGCCAAGCAGGTCTGCAAGGCCCGTTACCTGGAGTTCGGCTGCGAAGGCCAGGGCAGCAAGATCAAGGGCGAGAGCCTGCAGGTCGTCGCGGCGAAGTACGCCAAGGGCGAACTCGCCCAGCTCGTGAACTGAGCGTCCACCGCTCCCTCGAAAACGCCACCACCGCCGGTGGCGTTTTTCATGGCGCTCAATCCTCCCATGCAGCGGCCTGGATGGCCGCCACGATCTCGCGGCCCGAGCGCACCAGCGCAGGCCCGAAGTTCTCGTGCAGCAAGGCCCCCTGCAGGCGCGAGGCCGGCCCGCCCACGGTGAGCGCCAGCGGCTCGCGGCCGTCGCCCAGGTCGATGCCCACGCCGATCGCGGCGATCTCGCTCTCCCATTCGGATTCCGACGTCACGCAGCCGCGCTCGGCGTGGTCGGCCTCGGCGCGCCGCAGCCCGGCTTCGCGCACCGGCCACAGCGCCGCGTTTTCCGCCTGCAGCCGGCCGGCGATCAGCGCCCGCATGCCCGGTGGTGTGGCGCACCAGATCGCACGCCCCATCGCGGTCTCGGCGAACGGCAGGCGCGTGCCCACGTCCAGCCCGAGGATGAGGCGCGCCGTGCTGCGGCAGTGCGCTACATAGACCACCGAGGTGCCATGCCGCACACCCAAGGAGATCGCGGCCTGGGTGTGCTCGGCCAACGTCTCCATGAACGGCCGCGCGATGCGCCCGACCTGGAAGTTGGACAACACGCTGAAGCCCAGCGAGAGCACCGCCGGGCTCAGCGCGTACTCGCCAGTGGCCGCGCGGTGCCGCAGGTAGCCCAGGCTGGTCAGCGTGAACGTGAGGCGCGAGACGGTAGCCTGCGGCAACCCGGTGCGGCGCGCGAGTTCCTGGTGCGCGAGCCAGCGGTCCGACGGGCCGAAGCTGCGCAGCACCGTGAGCCCGCGCGCCAGGGCGGTGACGAAACGGCGGTCCTCGGCGGGATCGATGTCGGCCAGCGGGGTCGCTGGCGTGTGGCGCTGGCGCCCCATGGGATGTCTCCTTTTTCTGCAGATCGGAATACGGCACCTCCCGTATTCCGCGCATCGGAATTCTGAGGCTCTTTCGTCGGATGCCGGATGCTCGGTTTCCCTGAATGGCATTTACACGGCCAAGGCGTGGACCGTATATTGATCTTCATCTTCTTGTTTTCCGCCAAGCGGAATCAAACACCATGCCCTCGCAAACGGCCCACTGGCCGCCCGGCCTGCCCCGGCAACTCACGCTGCCGCAGACCAACCTCTTCTACAACCTCGAGGTCTCGGCCACGCGGTTTCCCGACAAGCCCTTCATCGTCTTCTACGACACGCCGCTGAGCTACGCGCGCTTCCTGCGCGAGGCCGAGCACATCGCCGGGCACCTGCAACAGGTGTGCGGCGTGAAGCCGGGCGACCGCGTGCTGCTGTGCATGCAGAACAGCCCGCAATGGGCCCTGGCCTTCTACGGCATCCTGCGCGCCAACGCGGTGGTGGTGCCGGTGAACCCGATGAACCGCGAGGAAGAGCTGCGCCATTGCCTCAGCGACAGCGGCGCGCAGGCGGCCTTCGTGGCGCAGGACCTGTTGCCGCAGCTGCGACCGCTGCTCACCACCGAGGCCGAGGGCGAAGGCCTGCGCCACCTCGTGGTCGCCACCTACAGCGACCACCTGCGCGTGCCCACCGAACTGCGCGTGCCCGACTTCGTGGTCGCGCCGCGCTCACCCATCGAAGGCCCCGGCCTCGTGGCCTGGGCCGACATGGTGGCCGCCGCCCGCGCGCCCGGGCCGCTGACCACCGGGCCCGACGACCTCTGCGCCATGCCCTACACCTCGGGCACCACCGGCCTGCCCAAGGGCTGCATGCACACCCACCGCAGCGTGATGAGCACGCTGGTCGGCGGCGTGCGCTGGTTCGGCACCTCGCAGGACGCGGTCTGTCTCTCGGTGCTGCCCTTCTTCCACGTCACCGGCCTCTCCGGCAGCCTGAACGGCCCGCTGTACGCGGGCGCGACCCTGGTGGTGCTCTCGCGCTGGGACCGCGAGGTCGCCGCGATCTGCATGCAGCGCTACCGCGTCACGATGTGGCAGGCGATCTCCACCATGGTGATCGACTTCCTCGCGCACCCGCAGCTCGACCAGTTCGACCTGGCCAGCCTGGCCTGCGTGCGCGGCGGCGGCGCGGCCATGCCCGACGCGGTGGCCGCGCGCCTCAAGGCGCTCACCGGGCAGGACTACATCGAGGGCTACGGCATGTCCGAGACCATGGCCGCCACCCACATCAACCCCACGCACCGGCCCAAGCCCCAGTGCCTGGGCCTGCCGGTGTTCGACGTGGACGCGCGCGGTGCTCGACCCCGACACCCTGACCGAACGCCCCGCCGGCGAGACCGGCGAGATCGTGGTGCACGGGCCGCAGCTCATGCAGGGCTACTGGCGCAACCCGCAGGCCACCAGCGAGGCCTTCATCGAGATCGACGGCCAGCGCTTCCTGCGCACCGGCGACCTCGGCCACGTCGACGAAGAAGGCTACTTTTTCATGACCGACCGGCTCAAACGCATGATCAACGCGAGCGGCTTCAAGGTCTGGCCGGCCGAGGTGGAGGCGCTCATGTACCACCACCCGGCGATCCAGGAAGCCTGCGTGATCGGCGTGCGCGACGCGCGCCGCGGCGAGACCGTCAAGGCCCTGGTGGTGCTGCGGCCTGGACAGCGGGGCCAGGTCAGCGAACAGGACGTGATCGACTGGGCGCACGGCCACATGGCCGCCTACAAGAGCCCGCGCATCGTGGAATTCGTGGAAACGCTGCCCCGCTCGGGCAGCGGCAAGGTGATGTGGCGCGAACTGCAGGCGCAGCAGGCCGCGCGCGACGCACAGACACCCCATCCCTCCTGAGCAACCGCCCACCCGGCATCACCACAGAAGGAGACAAGGCATGCAACACCCCTCATCACCCCCCTCGAAGCGCCGCCGCGCGCTGCTGCTGGCCAGCGCCGCCAGCGCGGGCCTGGCCCCGTTCGGCCTCGCGCAGGCGCAATCGCCCGCGTACCCGAACCGCCCCGTGACCATGATCATTCCCTGGCCCGCCGGCGGCTCGACCGACCGCCACCTGCGTGCGCTCGCCGAGATCGCCAGCAAACACCTGGGCCAGCCCATCGTGATCGAGAACCGCCCCGGTGCCGGCGGCACCCTGGGCCCCAGCACCATGGCGCAAACCGCCAAGCCCGATGGCTACACCATCGCCCAGTTCCCGCTCGGCCTGCTGCGCATGCCGCACATGCAGAAGACCAACTGGGACCCGCTGACCGACTTCACCTACATCATCGGCGTCTCGGGCTACACCTTCGGCCTCACCGTCAAGGCCGACTCGCCCTACAAGACCTTCAAGGACTACATCGAGGCCGCGCGCAAGCAGCCCGGCGCCATCAACTACGGCTCCACCGGCACCGGCAGCAGCCCGCACCTGCTGATGGAAGAGCTGGCCGGCAACGCCAAGGTGCAGCTCACGCACGTGCCCTTCAAGGGCAACGCCGACCTGCAGGCCGCCCTGCTCGGCGGCCATGTGATGGCGCAGAGCGACGCCAGCGGCTGGGACAAGTACGTGGACGGCGGCCAGATGCGCCTGCTGGTCACCTTCGGCGAACAGCGCACCCAGCGCTGGCCCGAGGTGCCCACCGCGCAGGAGCTCGGCTACGGCGTGGTGTCCACCTCGCCCTATGGCCTGGCCGGCCCCAAGGGCATGGACCCGGCCGTCACCAAGGTGCTGCACGATGCGTTCAAGAAGGCCATGGAGGACCCCAGGCACATCGAGGTGCTGGGCCAGCTCAACCAGGCCATGTGGTACCGCAGCGGCGACGACTACCGCAAGTGGGCGGCCGAGACCTACGCCAAGGACAAGACCCTGATCGAGCGCCTGGGGCTCGCCGCCAAATAGGCGCCGCACCGGCGGACTCGACTTTCGGCCCCATCCCGCCGCCAACTTGCGATAATCTCCCGGAATGGTTCAAAGCCCGTTGGCTGTTCAACGGGCTTTTTTCTTGTCCTGCTTTTTTCCGATCCGATCATGACCTCTGCCTTGCACACCTCGGCCCTGACCTCCCTGCCCCTGCTGGCGCGCGGCAAGGTGCGCGACAACTACGCCGTGGGCGACGACCGCATTCTGATGGTGGCGAGCGACCGCATCAGCGCGTTCGACGTGATCATGGGCGAACCGATCCCCGGCAAGGGCGAGCTGCTCACCCGGCTCTCGCTGTTCTGGTTCGACCAGCTCGGCCCCAAGGGTTTGAACATCTGCCCGATCCACCTCACCGGCGACGCACCCGAGAGCGTGGTCTCGCCCGCCGAGGTGCCGCAGGTCACCGGCCGCTCGATGCTGGTGCAGCGCCTCAAGCCGATCCCGGTGGAAGCCGTGGTGCGCGGCTACCTGGCCGGCAGCGGCTGGAAGGAGTACCAGGAAAGCCGCTCGGTCTGCGGCGTGAAGCTGCCCGAGGGCCTGCAGAACGCCTCGCAATTGCCCGAGCCCATCTACACGCCCGCGGCCAAGGCGGCCATGGGCGAGCACGACGAGAACATCACCTTCGAGCGCACGGTCGAGATGATCGGCCCCGAACTCGCCGCGCAGATTCGCGACGTGTCGATCGCGCTCTACAAGGCGGCCGCGGCGATCGCGCTGAAGAAGGGCATCATCATTGCCGACACCAAGTTCGAGTTCGGCCTGGACAAGGCCGGCAAGCTGGTGCTCATGGACGAGGTGCTCACGCCCGACAGCTCGCGCTACTGGCCGGCCGAGAGCTACGTGGTGGGCCAGAACCCGCCCAGCTACGACAAGCAGTTCCTGCGCGACTGGCTGGAGACCGCGCAGGTCAGCGGCAAGCCCTGGGACAAGACCCCGCCCGCGCCGCGCCTGCCGCGCGAGGTGATCGAGAAGACCGCCGCCAAATACCAGGAGGCGCTCACGCGCCTCATGAACTGATCAGCTGAGAACCACGCTGGAGAGGCGGCGGCGGTAGGTCGCCACCGTCGGGTCTTCCGGCGGCACCTGGCCTTCGGCCACCTTGGGCTTGGGTGGGTCGATCACGTCGAGGATGGCGATGAAGGTCTTGCGCGCCAGCTCCTCTTTCCAGGCCTTGTCGCGCATCAGGATCTCCAGCAGTTCGTCCATGGCCGCCGTCCACTGGCCGTAGGCCATGAGCAGTTGCGCGAGCGCGAAGCGCGATTCGAAGTCGCGCTTGTTGGCGGCGATGGCGGCCTGCAGCTCCGCCGCGCGGGCATCGGGGTCGGCCACCTCGGCCTGCGCATCGCGCGCGGCCATCCAGCGCTGCAGCGAGTCGAGCCGGCGCACGCCCGCGGCCTTGGCGATCACCGGGGCGAACGCCACCTTGGCGTCGTCGTCCTGCCCCATCTCCAGCAGCAGCTTCACGAGGTCGAAGCGCGCGTCGTCGTTGTCCGGTGCCGCCTGCACCGCCTCGCGCATCTTCTCCAGCGCGCCGTCCAGATCGCCCTGGGCGAGCGCGTCCTGCGCATCGGGCTCCACCGCCTCGGCCTCGGCTTCGTCGCCGCCGGGGGGCAGGTGCTTGTCGAGGAAGGCCTTGATCTGGCCCTCGGGCATCGCGCCCATGAAACCATCGACCGGCTGACCGTTCATGAGCAGCACGCAGGTGGGAATGCTGCGGATGCCGAAGGCGGCGGCGAGCTGCTGCTCCTGGTCGGAATCGATCTTGACCAGCTTGAAGCGGCCGGCGTAATCGGCCTCCAGCTTCTCCAGCAGCGGGCCGATCACCTTGCAGGGGCCGCACCACGGGGCCCAGAAATCCACCAGCACGGGGGTGTGCATCGAAGCCTCGATGACCTCGGCTTCAAAGTTGGCGACGGTGACGTTGATCATGGGAGCGGCCTGGGCAAACGTAAAATCCACACTTTACCGGAGACGCCATGCCCTGCCATGCGCGCGACCGCTCCAGCCCCCCGCGGGGGGCGCACCGGCCAGAGGCACCGTCATGAACTCCATCCAAGTGGGTGTGCTCATGGGCTCCAGCAGCGACTGGGACACCATGCAGCACGCCGTGCAGATCCTGCAGGACTTCGGCATCGCGCACGAGGCGCGCGTGGTCTCGGCGCACCGCATGCCCGACGACATGTTCACCTACGCCGAGGCGGCCGCCGGGCGCGGGCTCAAGGCGATCATCGCCGGGGCCGGCGGCGCGGCGCACCTGCCGGGCATGCTGGCGGCCAAGACCGTGGTGCCGGTGCTCGGCGTGCCGGTGGCGCAGCAAACACCTCAGTGGCGTGGACTCGCTGCACAGCATCGTGCAGATGCCCAAGGGCATTCCCGTGCGCAGCCTTCGCCATCGGCGCGGCCGGCGCGGCCAACGCGGCGCTGTTCGCCGTGGCCCTGCTGGCCAGCCACGACCCCGAGCTGCGCCACAAGCTCGACACCTTCCGCGCCCAACAGACCGCCGCCGCCCGCGCGATGACCCTGCCCGCATGAGCCTCAAGACCCTTCTCCCCGGCAACCCTTCCGTGCACAGCGGCCAGCAGACCACGCTGGGCGTGATGGGTGGCGGCCAGCTCGGCCGCATGTTCGTGCAGGCGGCGCAGGCCATGGGCTATTTCACCGTGGTGCTCGACCCCGATCCGGCCAGCCCCGCCGGCCTGGTCAGCCACCACCACATCAAGACCGCCTACGACGACGAGCAGGGCCTGGCCCAGCTGATGCAGCGCTGCGACGCCATCACCACCGAATTCGAGAACGTGCCGGCGCACGCCCTGCTCACGCTCGCGGCCCAGCGGCCGGTCGCCCCGTCCGCCGCCTGCGTGGCCGTGGCGCAGGACCGCGTGAAGGAGAAGGCCCACTTCGAGCACTGCGCGCCCATCAGCGGCGTGGCACCGGCGCCGCACGCCGTCATCACCACCGACGCCTCGCTCAAGGCCGTGCCGGCCGATCTGCTGCCCGGCATCCTGAAGACCGCGCGCATGGGCTACGACGGCAAGGGCCAGGTGCGCGTGTCCACGCGCGAGGAACTCGCCGCCGCCTGGGACGACCTGGACAAGGTGCCCTGCGTGCTGGAGAAGCTGCTCCAGCTGCGCGCCGAATGCTCGGTGATCGTGGCGCGCGGCGCCGACGGCCAGGTCGTGAGCTTCCCGGTGCAGAAGAACACGCACCACGACGGCATCCTCGCCCTCACCGAGGTCTTCGACGGCGCGCTCGATCCCACCCTGGCACAGCGCGCGCAGGCCAGCACGGTGGCGATCGCGAACCACCTGCAGTACGTGGGCGTGCTGTGCGTCGAGTACTTCGTGGTGCAGAACGCCGATGGCGCGCTCGACCTTGTGGTCAACGAAATGGCGCCGCGCCCGCACAACAGCGGCCACTACACGCAGAACGCCTGCGACCTGTCGCAGTTCGAAGCCCAGGTGCGCGCGCTTGCCGGCCTGCCGCTGCCCACGCCGCGCCAGCACAGCCCGGCCATCATGGTCAACCTGCTGGGCGATCTCTGGTTCGCGCCCAATGCCGTGCGCGCGCAAGCCAGCAGGACACCCGTGTCGCCGCCCTGGGGCGCGGTGCTGGCCCTGCCCGGCACCCACCTGCACCTCTACGGCAAGCTGGGCGCCCGCCCGGGCCGCAAGATGGGCCACCTCAACATCACCGGCGCCAGCGTGGCCCAGGTGCGCGAGACCACCGCGCAGGTGCTGGCGCTGCTCGGCCTGCCCGCGCTCGGCGCCTGAGGCGCGCCATGCCACCGCCGCTGCTGTCCGCGCAAGACCCCGCCGCCATCGAGCGCGCGGCGCAGCGCCTGGCCGACGGCTCGCTGGTGGGCATGCCCACCGAAACCGTCTACGGCCTCGCGGCCGATGCCGACAACGCCACGGCGGTGCACCGCATCTTCGAGGCCAAGGGCCGCCCGGCCGACCACCCGCTGATCGTGCACCTCGCGCCCGGCCCGGGCGCGCACGGCTGGCGCGCCGGCGTGGACCACTACGCGCGCGAAGTCCCCGCCTTTGCCGCCGCGCTCATGCACGCCTTCTGGCCCGGCCCGCTCACGCTGATCCTGCCGCGCCGCGAGGGCGTGGCTGCGGTCGCCGCCGGCGGGCAGGACTCGGTCGGCCTGCGCTGCCCGGCCCACCCCGTGGCCCAGGCCCTGCTGAGCGCGGCCGCCGCGCGCGGCGTGAGCGGCGTGGCGGCGCCCAGCGCCAACCGCTTCGGCCGCGTGAGCCCCACCACCGCCGCGCACGTGGCCGAGGAGTTCGCCAGCCTGGCGGAAGACGAATTGCTGATCCTCGACGGCGGCGCCTGCCCGGTGGGCATCGAATCCACCATCGTCGACTGCACGCGCGGCCACCCCGTGCTGCTGCGCCCCGGCATGATCACCGTCGCGCAACTTGAAGCGGCCTGCGGCCAGCCCCTGCGCGAGCGCGACGAGGCCGCGCCGCGCGCCTCGGGCACGCTGGAATCGCACTACGCGCCGCGCGCCAAGGTGCGGCTGATGGACGCGCATCAGCTGCGCTCGGCCTTCCAGGTGCTGGGCAACGACGCGAAGCACATCGCGCTCTACGCGCGCAGCCCCGTGGAGCCCGCGCGAAGCGTGCCGCGCCGGCGCATGCCGGACGACGCGGCCGCCGCCGCCCAGGAACTCTTTGCCGTGTTGCGCGAGCTGGACGCCACCGGCGTGCGCCTCATCTGGGTGGAAACGCCACCGGAAGACCCAGCCTGGGACGGCGTGCGCGACCGGCTGAGGCGCGCCGCGGCATGAGGAGGAACACCCCCCTGCGCCGCTTTGCGGCTTCCCCCCTCTGTGGCGCGCCTTCGGCGCTTCGAGGGGGGACGGCATCTCGGGCCGGCGGAGCCGGACCCTTGATGCCCCTGGACGGGGCTGCTTCATCCGATGCGGGTCGCGCTCCGGCGCGGTGAACGCGGGGTTCAGTCCGGCAACGACGCCGTCCACTCCAGCAAGGCATCCAGCGCCGGTCGCGCAGCCGGTGCATTCGGGTGGTTGATGAAACCGACCACCACATAACGCGCGCCATTGGCCGCGTTGACGTAGCCGGCGATGCCGGTGACGTCGCGCAGCGTGCCGGTCTTGACCCAGGCGTTGCCGCGCGCGGCGCTCTGGCCACCGCGCGCCAGCCGCGCCGCGGTGCCGCTGACGCCTGCGATCGAAAGCGACTGCACGAACTGCACGCCCTGCGGGTGGCGCGCGGCGTGGCGCAGCAGGCCCGCCAGCGCCTCGGGCGTGATGCGCTCCTCGCGCGAGAGGCCCGAGCCGTTGTCGAGCACCGGCCCCGGCATGCGGGGGCCGAAGGTGCGTTTCCACCAGTCGGTCACGACCTCGCGCGAGTATTCGAAGCGCGCCGGGCGTGAGGGCACCAGCCGGGCGGCGGCCGAACCCGGGGCCACCATGGCCAGCACGGGCGTGGCCGTCTGCGGCGGCGCCAGCTGGCCCAGCGTGAGGAACACCTGCTGCGCCATCACGTTGTTGCTCCACTGGTTCACGTCCACGATGACCTCGGACAGGGGCAGCGAGCGCGCCTCGTGCAGCAACTGCACCTCGGCCGGCATGGTGCCGTCGCGCACCTGGCCGGTGATGGAGCCGCCGCTGGCGCGCCACAGACCTTCCATCGCGCGCGCGGCGTAGCTCGCGGGCTGCTGGTAGGCCACGGGCCACTTGAGTTCGCCGCAGACCTGCGGGTAGCGGCCCTCGAAGCGGATGCTGTTCGGGTCGTCGAAGCGGGCCTGCACGGTGCCGCGCCAGTCCCCGCAGGCGGTGCCGCGCGAGAGCGGCACGGAGGCGTCGACCGCCAGGCCGGCCATGGGCGGCTCGCTGACCACGCGGGCCACGCCGTTGGCCAGATCGGGCTGGAAGGTCAGGATGACCGACTTGAAGTTGACCAGCAGCGCGTCGGGCGTGGCGTTGTAGGGCCGCAGGGCCTCGCCGTCGAAGGCGCCGGGGTCGATCGCGGGCAGCTCGAACGCGCTGTGATCGAGCACCATGTCGCCCAGGATCACGCGCACGCCCTTGGCCTGCAGGGCCAGGTAGGCCTCCTGGATGCGTTCGAGCACGAACTTGGGATCGCCGCCCCCGCGCACGTACAGGTTGCCGCGCAGCACGCCGTTCTCGACCGTGCCGTCGGTGTAGAAGCGGGTGTTCCAGGTGAAATCGCTGCCCAGCAGGTCGATGGCGGCGTAGGTCGTCACCAGCTTCATCACCGAGGCCGGGTTCACCGGGGTGCTGGCGCGGTGGCGCAGGCGCTCATGGGCGTCGGGATCGACCGAGATCACCAGCGCCGACAGCGCGCTGGCCGGCACCTGGGCCCGGCTCATGGCCCCCAGCACCGCGGGCGGCAGGGGGTCGCTCCGGCCCGCCATCTGGGCGCACGCGGGCAGCGCCAGGCCGGCCAGCAGGCTCAGCACCAGCCCGCGCACCGGGCGCAAGGCGGTCACACGGCGGAGGAAGTCGATATCGAACATGGTGTTTCATTATGAAACGGCACCGGGGGAAGAACCGGCCACGGCTGTGTGAATGGCCGTTGCGGTGGATGGCCGGCGGCGCGCCCCCACCCCGGAAGCGGGGGCACCCGGTGCCCGATAATCCCGGGATGCCTTCCGCCTCGCGCCTGCTCGCCCTTGAAACCAGCACCGACACCCTCTCGGTCGCCCTGGGCAGCGGCGCGCCCGACGGCCCGCTGTGGCAGCACAGCGGCCCGGGCGGCGCGATGGCGTCCACCACCCTGCTGCCGCTGGTGAAACAGCTGCTCGATGCCTCGGGCTGGGCCCTGAACAGCCTGGACGCCGTGGTGTTCGGCCGGGGGCCGGGCTCGTTCACCGGCCTGCGCACCGCCTGTGCTGTGGCCCAGGGCCTGGCCTACGGAGCGCAGGATGCGGCCCGCCCGCGGGGCCTGCCGGTGCTGCCGGTCGACACCCTCCTCGCCCTGGCCGAAGAGGCCCGCTGGAACCACCAGCACGCCGGCCAGACCCCGCCCAAGCGCATCGCCGCCCTGCTCGACGCCCGCATGGGCGAGCTGTACGTTGCGCACCTACGCCTGCGCGCCGGCAGGGCTGTCACCGCTGGCGCCGGCCCGCCTGTGCGCGCCGGCCGACCTGGGCGCACACCTTCAGGCCGATGGCGCCACCCTGCTCGCGGGCAACGTGTTCGACAGCTATGCCAGCGCCCTGGCCGAACTGCCAGGCACCCGCCTGCCGTCCCTGCCCACGGCCGCCGCGCTGCTGCGCCTGGCGCCCGGCCTGCTGGCCGCGGGCGCGGCGGTGGCCGCGCGCGATGCCCTGCCGCTGTACGTGCGCGACAAGGTGGCCCAGACCACCGACGAGCGCGAACGCCTGAGAGCGGCCTTGGCGGCCGTCACGCCCTGAGGCTCACGATGGACACCACCGTGAACGCCCTGCTGCGGGCCATGACCCCCGGCGCCACCCAGCCCCCGCAGGCGGTGCTGCGCACTGCCGGACACCGTGCGCCCCCCGGCCACCCGCGAACGCCGCATCGCCTTCGAGCCCATGACCGAGGCCGACCTGGACGCCGTGCGGGCGGTGGAAGTCACGGCCTACGCCCACCCCTGGTCGCGCAAGCATTTCCACGATTCGCTGCAGGCCGGCTACCCGGCGGTGTTGCTGCTGGGCGAGGCGCTGCCAGGTGAACAGGCGCAGGCCGTGCGCGCCGACGGCCGCGTGCTGCTGGGTTACCTCGTTGGCAGTGCCGGGCGTGGACGAGGTGCACCTGCTCAACATCACCGTGGCGCCGGCCCACCAGCGCCAGGGTTGGGCGCGCTTCATGCTCGACGCGCTGGTGCTGTGGTCGCGCGGCCAGCAGGCCCAGTGGCTCTGGCTGGAGGTGCGCCAGAGCAACGAAGCGGCGCGCCGCCTGTACGAGCGCTACGGTTTCTCGCAGGTCGGCCTGCGCAAGGGCTACTACCCGGACGGCCACCTGCGCCGGGAAGACGCCATCGTCATGAGCCTGAACCTGATGGCGGCGCGGGGCACCCGATGAGCGACGACGTGCTCGACACCTCCTTTGTTCCGCTGCTCGATGCGCGCCAGCGCGCCATGCTGGCCGAGATGGGCGTGCGCGTCTGGGCGCCCAGGCCGGTGCCGCCGGCCGTGGCGGCCCCCGTGGTGGAGGCACCCCAGGCCGCCGCCGGGACGCCCAAGGTCGCGGCGCCACCGGTCACCGCGCCTTCGCGCCCGGTGCCAACCCCAGCCCCGAGCAGCGCGCCGCTCGCGCCCGCCGAAGCCCCTCCCGCCCGCCCCAGCCACGTGGACCGCATGGACTGGTCCGAGCTGCGCGAGACCGTGGCCAACTGCCAGGCCTGTGGCCTGTGCAAGGGCCGAAAGAACACCGTGTTCGGCGTCGGCGACGTGCAGACCGACTGGATGATCGTGGGCGAAGCGCCCGGTGAAAACGAAGACCTGCAGGGTGAACCCTTCGTGGGCGCGGCCGGCCAGCTGCTCGACAACATGCTGCGCGCGGTGGGCCGCAGCCGCCAGGGCGAGGGGGTGCAAGGCGCCTACATCGCCAACGTGCTCAAGTGCCGACCGCCCGCCAACCGCAACCCGCAGCCCGAGGAAGTGGCGCGCTGCGAGCCCTATCTGGTGCGCCAGGTGACGCTGGTCAAGCCCAAGGTCATCGTGGCGATGGGGCGCTTCGCGGTGCAGTCGCTGCTCAAGACCACCGAACCCATCGGCCGCCTGCGCGGCCGGGTGCACCGCTACGAAGGCGTGCCGGTGATCGTGACCTACCACCCGGCCTACCTGCTGCGCACCCCCGGCGACAAGGGCAAGGCCTGGGCCGACCTGTGCCTGGCGATGCACACGCTGGACAACGCCTGAGGAAGGCCACGCGATCCGGTGCCGGGCCGCCCCAAGCCGGATCAGTCCCCTCGGGGGGCAGCGACCCGCGCAGCGGCGGAGCGTGAGGGCCACAACACCGACGCGATCGCCACCATCACCAGCGCGACGGCGGCCCAGTCCTGCCAATGCAGCACCTCGCCAAGCCACCACGCGCCGGTGAAGACGCCCAGCACGGGGATGAACATCACCGACAGCGTGGAGGCGATGGGCGGCAGGTCGCGCGCGAGCGAGAGCCAGGCCACCTGGGCGAAGGCGAACACGCCCAGCGCGTTGAAGACGATGGCCCACCAGATGCCCGGCGTGGGCCAGACCCAGGCCGAGCGCTCGAAGGTCAGCGACAACACGGTCATCCACACCGTGGTGAGCGCCGTGAGCCAGAACGAGATGGTCAGCGTGGGCGTCGGAATCGTCGTGCGGCGCATCATCTGCGTGCCCACCGCCCAGGTGGCGGCGGCCACCAGCATCATCACCACACCCAGCGGCTTGCCCGAGAGCTGCGTGAGTTCGTGCCACAGCAGCAGCAGCACGCCCAGCGCCGCCGCCGCCACGCCGCCCCAGGCCCGGCCCGCCAGCCGCTGGCCGAACCACCAGCTGCCCACCAGCGCCGAGAACACCGGCATGGTGTAACCCAGGATCGCGGCGCGCCCGCTCGACAGCGTCTGGATCGCCAGGATCGCCAGCGTGTGCCAGAACAGCATGTTGAACACCGTGAGCACCGCCAGCTCCCGCCAGTGCTCGCGCGGGATGCGGAAGGGCACGCGCCGCCACCACAGGAACAGGCCCAGCACCGGCAACCCGATCCACATGCAGATGGTGCGGAAGGTCAGGGGTGGAAAACCCGTCACACCGAACTTCATGATGGGCCAGTTGACGCCCCAGACGAGGGTGAGCAGGACGAGCAGGACGAGTTGTTGTCGGGACAGGGCGTGCATGGGCGTGATCTTAGGCGGCGCGGGGGGGCGGTGTCCGTCGCGGGACCGCCAAGACCTCGCGGCAGGCGGCCAACTAAAATCGGCCCATGACCTTTCTCGACATGCTGCGCACCGCCGAGCGCCAGAACCGTTCCCTGCTGTGCGTGGGCCTGGACCCCGATCCCGCCCGTTTCCCCGCGCACCTGAAGAACGACGCCTCCCGCATCTACGACTTCTGCGCCGCCATCGTCGAGGCCACGGCCGACACGGCGATCGCCTTCAAGCCGCAGATCGCCTACTTCGCGGCGCACCGCGCGGAAGAGCAGCTGGAGCGGCTGATGGCGCACATGCGCCGCGTGGCGCCGCAGGTGCCGGTGATCCTGGACGCCAAGCGCGGCGACATCGGCAGCACCGCCGAGCAGTACGCCATCGAGGCCTTCGAGCGCTACGGCGCCGACGCGGTCACGCTCTCGCCCTTCATGGGCTTCGACTCGGTGCAGCCTTACCTGCAGTACCACGGCAAGGGCGCGTTCCTGCTCTGCCGCACCTCCAACCCCGGTGGCGACGACCTGCAGAACCAGCGCTTCGCTTCCATCGACGGCGAACCGCGCCTGTACGAACACGTGGCGCGCCTCGCGCAAGGACCATGGAACCTCAACGGCCAGCTCGGCCTCGTGGTGGGCGCCACCTACCCCGCCGAGATCGAGCGCGTGCGCGAGATCGCGCCCACGCTGCCGTTGCTGATTCCCGGCGTGGGCGCGCAGGGCGGCGATGCCGTGGCGCACCGTGAAGGCTGGCCTGCGCACCCAGGGCGATGAGACCACCGGTCCCATCATCGTGAACTCGTCGCGCGCCATTCTGTATGCGTCGGCCGGTGCGGACTTCGCGGACGCGGCGCGTCGGGTGGCGCAGAAAACACGAGACGAACTGCGCGCCGCGCGCACCTGAATTTCGACGGATGGCCGCCGGGCAAACCCCGGCGGTAGCGCCGTCGGGCGGGTGCCGCGAACGCGCCACACCCACTTGTAACGACTTGAAATTCGGCCTTTTCCGCTGAAGGCGCCTCCCTACACTCGCGCTCGTCGAACCGAGGAGGGATCGTCATGATGGACATCGAAGAAGCGCCTGAACAAGCGGCCGATGCGAGCGCGGCCGACGCACACCAAGAACCAGGTTCTTCGCCGGAGAACCCCACGCCAGCATCCCGGCACGCGCTCACGCCGCTGGCGGCGGCCGCGCTGCTCGCGGCTTGTGGCGGCGGTGGTGGTGGCGGCGGCACCGCCGACGCGGCACCGGCGGTGGGCGTGATCGACTTTCCCATCGCCGGCTACAGCCACATCAACCCCACGAACGACGCCGAGGCCGCGCGTTTCCTTCAGCAGGCGCAGTTTTCCTCCACACCGGCGGAGATGGCCGAGCTGCGTGGCATGGGCTGCGCGCAATGGCTGTCCAACCAGTTCGCGCGCTACCAGGGCATCACCGGCTGGAACTGGCTGGAGGCCCGGGGCTATGGCGCGGTGGACGCCAACAACTACTTCTTCACCTACTACCCGGCCGACTTCATGATCTGGAACCAGCTCCTGAGCGGGCCGGACATGATGCGCAAGCGCGCCGCGCTGGCGCTCTCGGA
Organism: Hydrogenophaga sp. UC242_50; assembly: GCF_042697355.1. Classification (NCBI taxonomy): domain Bacteria; kingdom Pseudomonadati; phylum Pseudomonadota; class Betaproteobacteria; order Burkholderiales; family Comamonadaceae; genus Hydrogenophaga; species Hydrogenophaga sp. UC242_50. Next base: position 1,450,033 of record NZ_CP170553.1, on the reverse strand, counting down.
ATTCTTCGTGGCCTCGCTCGCCTCGGCCGAGTTCACCTGGCGCTCGCACGCCTACGCGAGCTGGTGGGACACGCTGGCGCGCAACGCCTTCGGCAACTACCGCGAGCTGCTGGAAGACGTCACGCTGCACCCTGCGATGGGCTACTTCCTCAATACCAAGGGCAACCAGAAAGAGAACGCCAGCACCGGCCGCGTGCCCGACGAGAACTACGCGCGCGAGGTGATGCAGCTCTTCACCATCGGCGTGGTCGAACTCAACCTCGACGGCACGCCCAAGACCAGCGGCGGCGTGCCGCTGGAGAGCTACACCCAGGCCGACGTGACCGGCCTGGCGCGCGTGTTCACCGGCTACAACTTCGACACCTCCGACGGCGTGCGCCATCCGGTGGACAACTACACCATCGAGTCGAAGGCCTTCGCGGGCAAGCGCATGTCGTTCAACGCCAACCGGCACTCCAACCTGGAAGCCCGCTTCCTGGGCACCACGGTGCCGGCCAACACACCGGGACCCACCGCCCTGCGGATGGCGCTGGACACCCTGTTCAACCACCCGAATGCCGGCCCCTTCTTCGCGCGCCAGATGATCCAGCGCCTGGTGACCAGCCACCCCAGCCCGGCCTACGTGGCGCGCGTCGCATCGCGCTTCAACGACAACGGTGCGGGCGTGCGTGGCGACCTGAAGGCGGTGTGGGTGGCGATCCTGCTCGACGACGAGGCGCGCGGTCCGGCCTCGCTGCAAAGCACCACCTTCGGCAAGCTGCGCGAACCCATGCTGCGCTTCATCCAGTGGGCGCGCACCTTCGGCGTCACCTCGGCGGCCGGCAGCTGGAAGATCTTCGAGCTGAACAACACGGCCACCCAGCTCGGCCAGAGCCCGCTGCGCTCGCCCTCGGTGTTCAACTTCTTCCGGCCGGGCTACGTGCCACCAGGCACCGCGCTCTCGGCCGCGGGCGCCACCGCGCCCGAGTTCCAGCTGGTCAACGAGTCCACCGTGGGCGGTTACCTGAACTTCATGCAGGGCGTGATCGAGCGCGGCATCAACTGCCCCGAGCCCGGCGCGCCGCAGGCCGCCTGGACCAACTACGCCTACGACGTGCAGGCCAACTACAGCCGCGAACTCGCGCTGGTGGCCGATGCCACGGCGCTGGTGAACCACATCTGCCTGGTGCTCGCCGCGGGCCAGGTCTCCAGCGCCTCGCGCGCCACCATGGTCTCGGCGCTCAACGCCACGCCGGTGACCACGGCCAGCAGCGACACCGTCAAGCGCCGTCGCATCTGGGCCGCCATCCTGATGGTCATGGCCTGTCCCGAATACCTGATCCAGAAATAAGGGGCCCGACATGCACTTCATCCAGCCCGATCTGCACACCCGCCGCGCCTTCCTGCGCCGCGCCGGCCAGCTGGCCTTCACCGGCGCGGCCCTGCCCACCGCGCTCAACCTCGCGGCCATGGCCGACGCGGCGGCGTTCAACGCCACCGACTACAAGGCCCTGGTCTGCGTGTTCCTCAACGGCGGCAACGATTACGCCAACACCGTCGTCAACTACGACACCGCCAGCTACGACCAGTACAGCGCCATCCGCGGCGGCGGCGCGAACCGCACGGCCGGCGGCATCGCCCTGGCGCAGGCCGCGCTCACGCCCACCGTGCTCAACCCCACCGTGGCCCTGCCCGGTGGCAAGCAGTACGCCTTGCACCCGGCCATGACCGGCTTGGCCGGCCTGTTCAACAGCGGCGTGGCGGCGGTGCAGCTCAACGTCGGCCCGCTGGTGGCGCCGGTCACGCGCCAGCAGTACCACGGCAGCAACCGCGTGGCCTACCCGCTGCCGCCCAAGCTGTTCTCGCACAACGATCAGCAGTCGGTCTGGCAATCGTCGCAGCCCGAAGGCGCCACCACCGGCTGGGGCGGCCACATCGGCGACCTGGCGCTCTCGGCCAACACCAACCGCGTGCTCACCTGCGTCTCGGTCACCGGCAACACGGTGTTCCTCTCCGGCGACCAGGCGCTGTCGTACCAGGTCAGCACCAACGGCGCGGTGAAGATCAGCGCGGTCAACAACAACGTCTACAACTCGGCCGCGGTGCGCGCGGCCATCACCTCGCTGGCGCTGCAGACCCGCACCCACGTGCTGGAGAACGAATACAACCTCGTCACCGCGCGCGCCGTGGGCGCCGAAAGCGCGCTCACCTCGGCGCTGGCCGCCTTCCCGGCCACCGACGCACCGTTCAACGCCTTCCCCACCGCCAACGGCCTGGCCGACCAGCTCAGGATGGTGGCGCGCCTGATCGCCGCGCGCACCCAGCTGGGCAACCAGCGCCAGGTGTTCTTCGTCTCCATCGGCGGCTTCGATCTGCACGACAACCTCATCGGCGGCCAGGCCACGCTGATGGACCGTGTGAGTTCGGCGCTCACCGCGTTCTACAACGCCACGGCGGCGCTCAACGTGGCCGACAAGGTCACCACCTTCACCGCGTCCGACTTCGGCCGCACGCTCAGCTACAACGGCGACGGCTCCGACCACGGCTGGGGCAGCCACCACTTCCTGGTCGGCGGCGCGGTGCGCGGCAAGGCCTTCTACGGCAAGGCGCCACCGGTGAGCGTGGGCAACTCCACCACCGACGCCAACGACCAGTGGCACGTGGGCCAGGGCCGGCTGCTGCCCAGCACCTCGGTGGACCAGTACGCCGGCACCCTGGCCACCTGGTTCGGCGTGCAGGGCGCCGAGATGAGCGGCATCCTGCCCAACCTGGGCAACTTCAACAGCGTCGACTACCCCACCAACCTGGGCTTTATGCTCTAGAGGGCTCCCCCCGCGCCGCGCCTGCGGCGCGTCACCCCTCAGGGGCAACACCTGCGGCCCGGCAAAGCCGGTTCCGCGGTGTTCCCGACCTGACACCGCCCTCCGGTGAAGTGCCCCTAAGATGGCCCGACTTCTTCAGCGAGCCTCTGCATGATCGACCTCTATACCGCCGCCACGCCCAACGGGCACAAGGTGTCCATCGCGCTCGAAGAGCTGGGCCTGCCCTACACGCTGAAGGTGCTCAAGCTGAGCGAAGGCGAACAGCGGCAGCCCGACTACCTGAAGATCAACCCCAATGGCCGCATCCCGGCCCTCGTGGACCACGAGGCCGGCGGTTTCGCGGTGTTCGAGTCCGGCGCCTGCCTGATCTACCTGGCCGAAAAAACCGGCCGACTCATGCCGTCGGACATGAAGGGGCGCTCGCTCGTGATGCAGTGGCTGATGTTCCAGATGGGCGGCATCGGACCCATGATGGGCCAGGCCAATGTGTTCTTCCGCTACTTTCCCGAGAAGATCCCGGCCGCGATCGACCGCTACCAGGGCGAATGCAAGCGCCTGTTCCGCGTGCTCGACGGCCACCTGGCGCAGCACGAGTACCTCGCGGGCGACTACTCCATCGCCGACATCGCCAACTGGGCCTGGGTGCGCACCCACCGCTGGTCCGGGGTGGACATCGGCGACCTGCCCCACCTCAAGCGCTGGCGCGACGCGATCCGTGCGCGCCCGGCGGTGCAGCGCGGCATCGAGCGGCCGGCCTCGACCATGGACCTGGAGCGCGACGGGGAACAGGGCGCGCAGCGCTTCGCCGAGGACGCCCGGCGCCTGATGGAAACCGGCCAGAGCCTGAAGGCGGGCGGGGGTGGTGCATGAAGCTGTACGTGTCGCCGCGCGCCCCCAACCCGCGCCGGGTGCTGATGTTCCTGGTCGAGAAGAACATCAACGGGCTGGAGCTGGTCAACATCGACCTCAACGCCCAGGAGCACAAGACCAGCGGCTACCGCGCCAAGAGCCCGCTGGCGCGCGTACCCGCGCTGGAGTTCGACGACGGGCGCGTGCTCACCGAGACGCGCGCGATCTGCACCTGGATGGAAGGCCGCTACCCCACGCCCAACCTGATGGGGCAGAACGCCGAGGAACGTGCCTTCATCGAGATGGCCGACCGGCGCGTGGAGTGGTACTTCATGCTGCCCATGGCCAACGCCATCCGCCACACGCACCCGGGCCTGGCACCGCTGGAGCAGCCGCAGTTTCCCGATTTCGGCCACTCGCAGGTTGCGCAAGGCCCGCGAGACCGCCGCCTGGCTCAACGCCGAGCTGCAGCGCCAGCCCTGGGTGGCCGGCAACCGCTTCACCATCGCCGACATCACCGCGTTCTGCACCGTCGAGTTCGCGCGGCTGATGCGCTTCAAGCCCGCCGACGAGGGCTTCCACGCGCTGCAGGCCTGGCGCGACCGCGTGCGCACGCGCCCCAGCGCCCTGGTCTGAAGCCCTGGCTCAACCCCAGGGCGTGGGTGTGCGCGCCAGCGCGCGCTCCATGGCCGGCAGGGCCTGCAGGCCCGATGCCAGCTGGTCCCGCAGCGCCGCCTGCCAGCGCTCGACCCAGGGCGTGCGCCAGGCCTTCGGGCACGGTGCCAGCAAGGCCTGCGCGGTGCTCAGGTCGTTGAGCTGCCCCAGCAGCTCCTGCGCATCGGCCAGGGCCTCGGTGCTGCGCTCCAGCCGCCTGGGCGGCAACACGCTGGCCAGGAATTCCTGCGCATACCGCAGCTTCTTCAAGACGATGCGCAGTTCGTGCCTCCCCTCCGGTCCGAGCCGGCGCGCGCGGCGCGCTTCGGCTTGCAGCGCCATGTGGCGCTGGCGCAGCGTGTCGCGCGCCCAGTCGGGCAGGCTCTGCGGAGCTTCGCCACGGGCCTGCAAAGCCAGCACGGCCCGGGTGAATGCCAGCATTCGAAGCGCGTGCTCACATCCACCCAGAGCATCGGCCGCGCGCTGGTGGGCCGCCTGGCGCTGGTCCCGCACCCAATCAAGCAAAGCCTGCTCGGCGGGCGCCATCGCGGCGCCCGGCACGGCCTCGGGTTGCCACGCGGGCAGGCGTTCGGTGGCGAACACATCCCAGTTGCGCGCGTCGCCGAGCTGGCCCGCGAGGGTTTTCCACTCGGCCGCCCAGTGCGCGACGAAACGGCGTGGCAGGTGGGCCCGGAACAGGCGCAGGCCGGTGCGCAGCCGCCGCAGGGCCACCCGCGCCTGGTGCACGAACTCGGGGTCGGGCACGGCGCCATCCGGCCCGGGCGGCCGCACGCCGGCCTCGTTGGCCTGCAGGTGGCTCAGGCAGCTCAGCGCGGCGGCCTGGAAGGCCTGCACCGGCGCCATCTGCGCATCCAGCGCGAGCGGCTCGGCCTTGCTGGGCCGCAGGCGTTCGCCGGTGAAGAGGGCATAGCCCCGCTCGGCCTTGCTGCGCTGGGCCGGCAGCAGGCGCAGTCCCTGGGCGGCCTGCCCGCTCGGGCCCAGGGCCAGCGTGTGCGCCAGGTCCAGCAAGGCATCGACCGGGCCGCTGAGCAACTCCAGCTCCAGTTCCAGAATGGCCTGGCGGTGGTTGCCCTCGGCGTTGCCGGTGGTGATGGCGCCCTGGTCCAGCGCCACCTCCACCACCGCGCCGCCGTGCGACAGGGTCCAGCTGCGGCGCGTGAAGTCGGTGCGGAACACCGGCACCAGCTGCCACGCCACACACAGCAGTTGCTGCGCCAGCGCCTCGTCGTCGACCAGGGCCGCGAAGTCGAAGCGGCCCGGGCGGCAAGCGGCCTCCCATTCGCCGCGGCGCGACAGGCCCCCCACCGAGGTGCCCGCCGTCTTCACCGTGAGCAGGGTGCGGCGGCCCACGCGGCGCTCGCGCACCGCCAGGCGCTGCGCGCGCAGGGTGAGGGTGGAGGTGTCGAAATAGGTGTTGAACAGGCGCTCGCGGCGCGGCGCCTGCCCGCTCAGCAGCGGGTGCGCGAGCAGGCGCGGCAGGTCCTCGGGGTGCAGTTCGAGCTTGAGTTCGGTTTCCTGGGGCATGGGGTCGTTGGGGCACGGGGGGAGCGGCGAGTCTGCCAGCACCGGGGAAATTCATCTACCGCGCCACGCGGCGAGCCCGCCACAGCCTTACGCCTTGTAACGCCGACGGCCACGCGCCACGCCAGAATCGCGACAGGCCGCGCCCCCTCGGACCCGGTCGTTCGACACAACACCCCACAAGCCCACGACATGACTCTCCCACCGCGCACGCGCCTCTCCATCGCCTTCCTGAGCCTGATGCTGCTGGGCAGCCTGCCGGCCCTGGCCGAAAAACCCGAATGGGCCGGCAAGCAGGGTGGCAAACACGACAAGCATGAAAAGCACGAGAAGCACCGCGACGACCACCGCGATGACCGGCGGGACGACCGCCGCGACGGGCCACGCTCGCCCTCGTCCAGCGTGTCGGTGAACATCCAGATCGGCGGCTACTTCGGTGAGCCCCAGCGCCGCATCGCCCACGATTACTACGAGCCCCGGTTCAAGGCCGGCAAATGCCCGCCGGGCCTGGCCAAGAAGCACAACGGCTGCATGCCCCCCGGCCAGGCGAAGAAGTGGCGCATGGGCTATCCGTTGCCGCGCGACGTCGTGTACTACCCCGTGCCCAACAGCGTGTCGGTGCAGATCGGCCTGCCCCCCTCGGGCTACAAGTACGTGCGCGTGGCGGCCGACATCCTGATGATCGCCGTGGGCACGGGCATGGTGGTGGATGCGATCGAAGACCTCGGCCGGTTCTGAACTCGCGATGCGCTGCCCTGTCCTTGCTGCCGCGGCCACGCTGTCCGCGCTGCGCACCGGGGCGGGCGCGGCAGCGCCTCCCACCGACACCGTGGCCCTGGAAGCCAGCCGCGACTACCTCGTGGGCGCCGCCGTGGTGTCGTCCGCGCCGCAACTCGGCAGCGATGTCGAGCAGCGCCTGCGGCTGCGCCCGATCTGGGCCTTTCAACTCGGGCGCTTCCGCTTCGCCACCTCGGGCGCCAGCGCCCTGCTCAGCCAGGGCCGCCAGAGCGTGGACACCGGCGTGAGCACGGTGCTGGCCGGCAACGACCGCTGGTCGCTGAGCACCTCGCTGTCGATCGACGAGGGGCGCTCGTGGGACGACGACGCCGTCTTCCGCGGCCTGCCCGACGTGCGCGCCACGCTGCGCGGCCGCGTCGGCGCCAACGCGGCCCTGAGCCAGCGCTGGACCTACTCGGTGCGGGCCTCGCAAGACCTGCTGGGCCGCGCCGGCGGCCTGCGTGTGGACCATGGCCTGAGCTACCGCCACCCCGTTTCTTCGCAGACCCACTGGGACCTGTCGCTGGGTGCGGGCTGGCCAACGGCACCTACCGGCAGACGCACTACGGCGTGGACCCGGCCCCGGCGGCCGCCACGGGTGTGCCGGCGTTCGCGATCGGCTCGGGCTGGGACACGGTCTCGCTGGGTTGGCGCATCACCTCGGCGCTGAACCGCCACTGGGTGGCCTACGGCGGCGTGGGCGTGTCGCAGCTGCAGGGCGCGGCCGCGCGCAGCCCGCTGGCGGGGCGCCAGACCGCCTACGGCGCCACCGTCGGCCTGGCCTACCGCAACAACTAGGCCTCTAGACCGTCAGCAGGCGGCGCAGGTAGCGCCCGGTGTGGCTGTCGGGGTGCGCCGCGATGGTCTCGGGCGTGCCCTGCGCCACCACCGTGCCACCGCCCGAGCCCCCTTCGGGCCCCATGTCGATGACCCAGTCGGCGGTCTTGATGACGTCGAGGTTGTGTTCGATCACCACGATGGTGTTGCCCGCGTCGCGCAGCTGGTGCAGCACCTTGAGCAGCAGTTCGATGTCGGCGAAGTGCAGGCCGGTGGTGGGTTCGTCCAGGATGTAGAGCGTGCGGCCGGTGTCGCGCTTGGAGAGCTCCAGCGCGAGCTTGACGCGCTGCGCCTCGCCTCCCGAGAGCGTGGTCGCGCTCTGACCGAGCTGGATGTAGGACAGGCCCACGTCGAGCAGGGTCTGCAGCTTGCGGTGCAGCGTGGGCACGGCGCTGAAGAAGGCGTGCGACTGCTCCACCGTCATGTCCAGGATCTGCGCGATGTTGCGGCCCTTGTACTGCACGTCCAGCGTCTCGCGGTTGTAGCGCTGGCCGTGGCAGACCTCGCAGGGCACGTACACGTCGGGCAGGAAGTGCATCTCCACCTTGACCACGCCATCGCCCTGGCAGGCCTCGCAGCGCCCACCGGCCACGTTGAAGCTGAAACGGCCCGGGCCGTAGCCGCGCTCGCGCGCGGTGGGCATCTCGGCCATGAGTTCGCGGATGCCGGTGAACAGGCCGGTGTAGGTCGCCGGGTTGCTGCGCGGCGTGCGACCGATGGGCGACTGGTCGACGTTGATGACCTTGTCGAAGTGTTCGATGCCTTCGATCGCGTCGTGCGCGGCCGGCTCGTCGTGCGATCGGTAGAGCGTGCGCGCCACCGCCGCGTACAGCGTGTCGTTGACCAGGGTGGACTTGCCCGAGCCCGAGACGCCGGTGACGCAGGTCAGCAGGCCGACCGGGAACGCCACGCTCGCGCCCTTGAGGTTGTGCCCGCGCGCGTTGACGACGCGGATTTCCTGCAGCTCGCCCAGCGTGGCCTGGTGCGCGGCCTCGCGCGCGGCGCGGCGCTCGGCCGCCGGGCTGGGCGGGAAACGCGGCTTGGCGGGCGCGGCCTTCGGGGCATCGCCCTTCTTCACCACCGGCAGCCAGGGGGTGCGGCGCGCGGGCACGGCGATCTGGCGCGTGCCGCTGAGGTACTGACCAGTAAGCGAATCGGCCGTGGCCATGACCTGCTCGCAGGTGCCTTGCGCCATCACGCGCCCGCCGTGCACGCCCGCGCCCGGGCCCATGTCGATCACGTGGTCGGCGGTGCGGATCATGTCCTCGTCGTGCTCGACCACCAGCACCGTGTTGCCGAGGTCGCGCAGGTGCTGCAGCGTGGCGATGAGGCGGTCGTTGTCGCGCTGGTGCAGGCCGATGCTGGGCTCGTCGAGCACGTACATCACGCCGGTCAGGCCACTGCCGATCTGGCTGGCCAGGCGGATGCGCTGGGCCTCGCCACCCGAGAGCGTGTCGGCGCTGCGGTCCAGGCTGAGGTAGTTCAGGCCCACGTCGTTCAGGAATTTCAGGCGCTGGCGGATCTCGTTGATCACGCGCGCGGCGATGTCGCCCTTGGCGCCGTGCAGCTCCAGTTGCTGGAAATAGGCCAGCGCCTCGCCCAGCGTGACGTGGCTGATCTTGTAGATGGGCTGCTTCTGTTCACCCTCGCCCACGAACACGTGGCGCGCCTCGCGGCGCAGGCGCGAACCGCCGCACTCCGGGCAGGGCTGCACGGCGCGGTAGCGCGCCAGTTCCTCGCGCACGGCGGCGCTGTCGGTCTCGCGGTAGCGGCGCTCGAAGTTGCGCACGATGCCTTCGAAGGGGTGCTTCTTGCTGATCTTCTTGCCCGCGCGCTCGCCGGATTCGAGCGCGTAGCTGAACTTCACCTCTTCCTCGCCCGAGCCGTAGAGCAGCACCTGCTGCACCGCGTCGGGCAGGCTCTCCCAGGGCGCCTCGGCGTCGAACTTGTAGTGCGCCGCGAGGCTCTCGATCATGGCGAAGTAATAACCGTTGCGCCGATCCCAACCCTTGATGGCACCGCTGGCCAGGCTCAGCGAGGGGAAAGGCGACCACGCGCGCGGGGTCGAAGAATTCGGTGTGGCCCAGGCCGTCGCAGGTCGGGCAGGCGCCCATGGGCGAGTTGAACGAGAACAGGCGCGGCTCGAGTTCGCCCACGGTGTAGTGGCACAGCGGGCAGGCAAAGCGCGCCGAGAAACCGTGCTCGCGCGGCACCGCGCCAGGGGTTTCCGGCGCGTCCATCTCCATCGCGATGGCCCGGCCGTCGGCCAGGCGCAGCGCGGCCTCGAAACTCTCGGCCAGGCGCTGGCGCAAGGGATTCACGCCCTCTTCCTCAACGTCGACGCGCACCTTGATGCGGTCGATCACCACGTCGATGTTGTGCTTCTCGGTTTTCTTCAAGGCCGGCAGCGCCTCGGCCTCCAGCACCGCGCCGTCGACGCGGAAGCGCACATAGCCCTGGGCCTGCATGTCGGCGAAGAGCTCGGTGAACTCGCCTTTTTTCTCGCGCGCCACCGGGGCCAGGATCATCAGGCGCGTGCCCTCGGGCAGCGCGAGCACCGTGTCCACCATCTGCGCCACGCTCTGCGAGGTCAGCGGCAAGCCATGGTCGGGGCAGTGCGGCGTGCCCGCGCGCGCGAACAGCAGGCGCAGGTAGTCGTGGATCTCGGTCACCGTGCCCACGGTGGAGCGCGGGTTGTGGCTGGTGGCCTTCTGCTCGATGGCGATGGCGGGCGACAGGCCTTCGATCAGGTCCACGTCGGGCTTGTCCATCAGTTGCAGGAACTGCCGCGCATAGGCCGACAGGCTCTCCACGTAGCGGCGCTGCCCCTCGGCATAGAGCGTGTCGAACGCCAGGCTGGACTTGCCCGAGCCCGACAGCCCGGTGATCACCACCAAAGCATGCTTGGGGATGTCGAGGTCGATGTTCTTGAGGTTGTGCGTGCGCGCACCGCGCACCGACAGGAACGCGCTGGCATGCCGCAGGGCGGCGCCCAGGTAACGGGGGGATGGCTCGCCCACGGACGGCGGCGTCCCGGGGGTGTCGGCGCCGGTCGATCCAGGCAATTTCAGGTCCGGGGGAAGGTTCTGGTTCAAGGCGCGATGCGGGGTTCAGGGCAACCCGACATGATAAGCCGCCACGCGGTTTTGCGCCCCTCCGCCCGGCGGGCGCCGGCCTTTCGCCGACAATACGCCGTCCCCCTGTCTCCCCTGCCCGCCCTGCCGGCCTCCGCTGCCTTGTCCACCCTGAGCCCCTCCCCCGCCAACGCGGCCACCACGCCGCCCGACGCCGCCCGCATGACCCCCGCCGAGCGCCGCGCCAGCGCCTCCCTGGCCCTGGTGTTCGCGCTGCGCATGTTGGGCCTGTTCATCGTGCTGCCGGTGTTCGCGCTGGAAGCCGCGCGCCTGCCCGGCGGCGAGGACGCGGCCCGGGTGGGCTTCGCCATGGGCCTGTACGGGCTGACGCAGGCCTTTCTGCAGATTCCCCTGGGCCTGGCGTCCGACCGCTTCGGCCGCAAACCCGTGATCGTGGCCGGCCTGCTGCTGTTTGCCCTGGGCAGCGGCATCGCCGCCTGGGCGCCCGACCTCACCTGGCTGGCCATCGGCCGCGCGGTGCAGGGCGCGGGCGCCATCTCCGCCGCCGTGACGGCCTTCCTGGCCGACGTCACGCGCGACAGCGTGCGCACCAAGGCCATGGCCATGGTGGGGGCCAGCATCGCGCTGATGTTCGCGCTCTCCCTGGTGCTGGCGCCCGCGCTGGCGGCCTGGGTCGGCCTCTCGGGCATCTTTGCCCTCACCGGCGCGCTGGCGCTGCTGGCCATCGCCGTGGTGATCTGGGTGGCACCGCCCGAACCGCGCGAACACCGGCCCTCCGACCTGCAGCAGTTGCGCGCCGGCCTGGCCGAGGTGCTGCGCCACCGGGGCCTGCTGCGCCTGAACCTGGGCGTGTTCGTGCTGCACGCGGTGCAGCTGGCGATGTGGATGGCGGTGCCGGCCCTGCTGGTGGCCGCCGGCCTGCCCAAGGCGGACCATGCCCAGGTCTACCTGCCCGCCGTGGTGGCGTCCCTGCTGGTGATGGGCGGCGTGCTCTTTCCCATGGAGCGCCGGGGCCGGCTGCGCGCGGCCTTCCTGATCGCCATCGCCCTGATCGGCGCGGTGCAGCTCGCGTTGTGGGCCCTGGCCGACGCCTCACCCGGCCTGTGGACCCTGGGCGGGCTGCTGTTCGTGTTCTTCATCGGCTTCAACACGCTGGAAGCCAGCCAGCCCAGTCTGGTGTCCAAACTGGCGCCCGCGCACGCCCGGGGGGCGGCGCTGGGCGTCTACAACACCCTGCAGTCCGTCGGCTTCTTCGTCGGCGGCGCGGTGGGCGGCTGGCTGGCGCGCGCGCACGGCGCGCCAGGCCTGTTCGCGGTCTGTGCCGTGGCGATGCTGGTGTGGCTGGTGGTGGCCTGGCCGATGCAGGCGCCGCCGCCCTCAGCGGCCCGGCGCTGAACCCTCGCCGGGCGGCGGCGGCGCAGCCGCCACACCATCGCGCATCGAGCGCATCATCAGCTGCGACATGGTGCTGTAGAGCGGCCGGCTGATCATGCGCGAGATCAGGCTGGCCAGCAGCGCGCAAGCCATCAGGCTGAGCACCATGCTGTGGCCATCGGTCATCTCCATCACGATGATCATGGCGGTGATCGGGGTCTGCGTCACGGCCGCCAGGAAACCGCACATGCCCAGCGCGATCAGGGCCGCGCCGTGCGGAGAATCGAGCAGCCAGGCCACGTCCGCGCCCACACCGGCGCCGATCGACAGGCTGGGCCCGAACAGCCCGCCGGGCACACCCGCCCACGACGACAGCCACGAGGCCACGAACTTCAGGCCCGTGAACACCAGCGGCTGGTGCGACGCGCCCGGTGTGCCGACCTGTTCCAGCATCACCTTGGTGTGTTCGTGGCCCCCGCCCACGGCCGTGCCGTCGCTGATCACGGCGATCACCGCCACCGCGAAGCCGCAGATCGCCGCGAAGGTGACCGGGCGCTTGCGCCGGTAGGCGCAGAAGCGGTCAGGCAGGCCGATGAACGAGGCCAGCATCAGGCGCGACATCAACCCGCCCAGCAGCCCGCAGCCCACGGCCACCAGCGCGCCAGGCAGGAACAGGCTCCACGACAGGGCCTCGGCCCGCACCCGCCCGAAGTACGACAGGTTGCCGAACGCCGAGACCGCCACCAGGCCGGCGATCACGATGGCCGCCAGCATCAGGCCGCTGTTGCGGTCCTGCAGGCGCCGGGACAGCTCTTCGATGGCGAACACGATGCCGCCCAGCGGCGTGTTGAAGGCCGCGGCGATGCCGGCCGCGCCGCCAGCCACCAGCAGTTCGCGGTGGGTGATGCCCGAATTCGGCGACAGCCAGCGGCGCGCGTGCAGCATGACCCCGGCGGCGACCTGCACCGACGGGCCCTGACGGCCGATCGACAGCCCGGCCAGCACACCGCCGGACACCGCCACCATCTTGACCAGGCTCAGCCGCAGCGAGACGAAGCGCGAGCGCTCGCGCAAGGGGGTGGCCGGGTCCAGCGCGGTCAGCACCTGCGGCACACCGGAGCCGGCCGCCCCGGGGGCCCAGCGGCGGATGGCCCAGACCACCAGCGCCGTGAGCGCGGGCGTCCACACCAGCGGCGCCCACCACCAGCCGCTGCGCAAGCCGCTGTACAAGGCATAGGCCCCCTCGGCCAGCAAGGTGAACGCCACCACCGCGAGGCCCGCCAGCACGGCATAGACGATCACCACCGCGCGGTCCAGCCATTGACGCCCCCCGCCCATTTCGTCGCGCAGGTTCTGCAGGAAGTCCGGTTCGCCTTTCATGGGGGGCCAGTGTATCGACCGATACGGGCCGGCGCGCCGGCACTTGCGGCACAATGTCAGGCCGCGTCCCGGCCGCGCCCGGGCCCGCCCTCTCTTCAGGACATCACCACCATGGCATCCGTCAACAAAGTCATCCTCGTCGGCAACTGCGGCCGCGATCCCGAAATCCGCTACCTGCCATCCGGCCAGGCCGTGGCGAACGTCAGCGTGGCGACCTCCAGCCGCCGCAAGGACAAGAACAGCGGCGAGATGATCGAAGACACCCAGTGGCACCGCGTCACCTTCTACGACCGCCTGGCCGAAATCGCCGGCGAGTACGTGAAGAAAGGCCGCCCGATCTACGTCGAAGGCCGCCTCAAGTACGGCAAGTACACCGACCAGTCCGGCGTGGAGAAGAACACGGTGGACATCATCGCCACCGAACTGCAGCTGCTCGGCGGCCGCGAAGGCATGGGCGGTGGCGGCGGTGAAGAAGGCGGTGGTGGCGGCGGCTACTCGCGCCCCGCCGCGGCCCCCCGAGCCCCGGCACCCGCGCCGCGCCAGGCCCCGGCGGCCGCGCCCGCGCGCCAGTCCAGCGGCTTTGACGACATGGACGACGACATCCCGTTCTGACGCCGCCCCGCCAGGTTTCACGATCAGGCCCGCACGCGCCTCGGCGCTGCGGGCCTTTCGCTGGCCCCTCAGCCCACCCCGAAGTGCGCGGGCAACTGCAGGGCCACGGCGTAGAGGGCATGGCGCGTCATGCAGGCATGTGCCTCCCGCATGAGCAGGTTGCTGCGTTGCCATTCCTGGCCGGCCACGGCCTGAGCGAACGCCATCGCGCCTTGAGATCCGGTGTGACACCCGGGCTCGGCCAGTTGGCGCACGCGACCGGCGCGCGCCCATCGGGCTTGCGCCAGCTCCCAATCCATGACCGCCTGCAGGTAGGTCTCCCTGGCTAGGGCAAAACGATCGCTCGCCGAGGTGCGATGCCCATCCGGCGTCTTCGAAATGGCCTCATCCCCTTGCCGTTGCGCTTCGAGCGCCAGCCGGTCAATCTCGGCAGGCGCCGCCGGGATGAAGTTGGTCCCATTCGTGTCCAACTGGGCCGGCAACAGGCGCGTCACCCGCGTGAAGTGCCGGCCCGCCGCCTCCCACATCGCCGTGCGCCATCTCCACCGTGCATCGCAAGTCCGCCAGCATTTCCGTGAGCTTGCGCTGCTCCGTCCCTGGGCCCAACCCAGCGTCCCCCCTTGCCGTGAGGAGGTGGGCCAGGCTTTTCAAGGTCTGCTGGGTGTTCAGGCTGCCCATCAGCCGCCGCCGGGCCGTGTCCACCTCGTGGCACGCGGTCAGCACGCACAGGAGCCGCCCGTTGAGCCGCCGCAGATCGGCGGGCTCGTGCGCATCGCGTTCGGCTTCACGCACGTACACGTGCTGCAGCACGTCCCGAAACGCCATGCCCGTGACGCCGCGCCCGGCCGCACCGCCCATGGCCTCGGGCGCGCCTGCCTCGTGCCGCCCAGGCCTCCCCCACCCCTCTCCCCTGTGGTGGGTGGCACCAAGCCCCCCACCCTCGTCGAATGCATCGAACATGCCGAGGTCTTTCCCGAATCAAGTTGGATTGAAACCAAGGGGCATCACCATCCGGCGCGATCCGACCATCGCCGGCATGAGGTGCCCATCGGCACTTGCTGCGCGGAGCCCGTCTCTGGTGGACCGTTCAAGACACCCGCGCGCGGAAATTTATAACACTGTTTTTCTACAAAACCCATGCTTTTCCGGCATGAAATGAACAAAAAGGTTATCGAAATCCAAAAAGGCCGGCGTGCCATGGACCGTTCCGGCGCCCCATGCATGGACGAAGGTGGCCCGCATCCCAGGCACTGGCATGATGTCGGACTTCGCAGCCCCGCTGCCGGCCCCACTCCCAGCCATGAACACAGCCACCATCCCGCCCGACGCGCCCGCGACCGCCCAACCGGCCCGGGCGCGCCGCGGCGCCCCGCGCAACAAGGCCCCACGCACCGATGCGCGCCCACCCCGCCAGCACCCGGTGCTCGACCAGTTGGCCCAGCTCGCGCCCGGCCTCTTCGGCGAGGTGCTCAAGCCGCTCAAGCGCGGCATCTACCAGGACCTGCTCGACGCCCACCCAGGCGTGCTGGACGCCGAAGGACTCAAGGCCGCGCTGGCCCTGCACACCCGCTCGTCGCGCTACCTGACCGTGGTGGCCTCGGGCCAGCCGCGCCACGACCTCGCCGGCCAGCCGGTGGAGCCCCTGGCGCCCGAGCACGTGCACCATGCGCTGATCGAGGTCTTCCGCCGCCGCCAGGGCCGCTCGCCGGAAGACCTGGTCCCCAAGCTGCGCCAGCGCATCGTGCAGGCCTTCGAGGCCTCGGGCCTGGGCCGTGAGGCCTACGCCACGTTGGTGATGGGGCGCGACGAGACCGTCAACGCCATCACCGCCGACGCCCTGGCCGAAGCGGCCAGCCGCGCCGCGCGCGACGAAGCCCTGCTGCGCGCCTTCGACGCCAGCGGGCAGACGGTGGAGGCCTTCGCCGACATGTACGGCATGCCGGTGCACGAAGCCCGGCGCACGCTGGAGCGCGCCCGCGCCCGCCAGACACCCCGCGCCGCATGAGCCCCGCGACGACCACCGAATCACCCTACGCGTGGTGGCGGCTGGTCGTCTCGCTCGTGCTCATGACGCTGGGCGGCGTGGGCATGTACTCGGTCACCGTGGTGCTGCCTCGCATCCAGGCCGACTTTGGGGTGGATCGCGGCGCCGCCTCGCTGCCCTACACGCTCACCATGGTGGGCTTCGGCGTCGGCGGCATCCTCATGGGCAAGCTGTCCGACCGTTTCGGCGTGATGGTGCCGGTGCTCGGTGGCGCCGTCGGCCTGGGCCTGGGTTTCATCGCCGCCGGTGCGGCCACCACGCTCTGGCAGTTCAGCCTGGCGCAAGGCCTGCTCATCGGCCTGCTCGGCACCTCGGCCACCTTCGCGCCGCTGGTGGCCGACACCTCACGCTGGTTCGACCGGCGCCGCGGCATCGCGCTGGCGATCTGCATGAGCGGCAACTACGTGGCTGGCGCGATCTGGCCGCCGGTGACGCAGCATTTCATCGACCACGGCGGCTGGCGCGAGGCCTACACCTTCATCGGCGTGTTCTGCCTGCTCACCATGCTGCCGCTGGCCCTGGTGCTGCGGCGGCGCCCGCCTCCTGAAGCAGCGCCGGTGCCGGTCGCTGCGCCCGCCAGCGCGACCGTCGCCCAAGGCGATCGGCCGCTCGGCCTGTCGCCCGGCACGCTGCAGGCCCTGCTGTGTGTGGCCGGGGTGTCGTGCTGCGTTGGCCATGTCCATGCCGCAGGTGCACATCGTGGCCTACTGCACCGACCTGGGTTTCGGCGCCGCGCGCGGCGCCGAGATGCTCTCGGTGATGCTGGGCATGGGCGTGGCGAGCCGGCTGATCTCCGGCTGGATCTCCGACCGCATCGGCGGCCTGCGCACGCTGCTGCTGGGTTCGGTGCTGCAGGGCGTGGCGCTGCTGATGTTCCTGCCCTTCGATGGCCTGGTGCCGCTGTACCTGATCTCCGGCCTGTTCGGCCTGTTCCAGGGCGGCATCGTGCCGAGCTACGCCCTGATCGTGCGCGAGCACTTCGCGCCCATGCAGGCCGGCGTGCGCGTGGGCACGGTGCTGATGGCCACGCTGCTGGGCATGGCGCTGGGCGGCTGGATGTCGGGCGCGATCTTCGACCTGACCGGCTCCTACCAGGCCGCCTTCCTCAACGGCATCGGCTTCAACCTGCTCAACGTCAGCATCGTGTTCTTCCTGCTGCGGCGCGCGCGGGCGCGCGGCATCGGCCTGGGCCGGTCGTCTCAGGGCATGGTGAACACGGTGAGCACGCCGGTGTAACCGTAGAGGCTGTGGTGAGCGATCTCGCCACCGGCGAAGAAACCCACCAGCGGCACATCGCCGAGCGCGCGGCGCACCACCTGAAGCTCGGCGCTGGGGCTGCCGAAATGCGGCCCGCCGCGCCCCGAGCAGCTGACGTACACCGCCCCGGCGATGCGACGCGCGGCATGCGGGCCGGCCTCCACGTCGGTGGACGAGAGCGCCGTCGCCATCGACAGGCCCAGCTCTTCGGGTTCGAGCTCTTCACGCACCTCGGCGCACACGCGCACGAGGTCGGCGCGCGCGGCCTCGGCGTTGCGTTCGCAGAAGGCCAGGCGCGTGCCCACCGGCGCCACGTCGGCAATCGCGATGCCGCGCCGCCCCGGGTCCAGGCCGATCAGGTGGCGCACCAGCACCTCGGTGCCGAACTGGCCGCGCACGCGCGGGGCGGGCGCTGAGGACGCGCTGTGCTCGGGCAGCGGCGGCGAGAGCCCCACCAGCGTGGCGCGCAGGCGCGGCATGGCTTCTTCGGGTTGCTCCAGCGAGATCACGCGCTCGCGCAGCAGCACGTCCAGCGCGGGTTCGTCGTCGAGCATCAGCACCAGGTTGCCGTCGGACGCGGTGACCGTGCGCTCGCGGTCCACCGGCTGCGCCCCCTGCGTGACGCGCGAGACCAGGCCCACGTCCGCCCCGAAGGCCACGCCGCTCAGGCCGCCATGGAACACCCCGCTGGCCGCGCCCTGGCCGTCGAGGGTGCCCGCGCTGCTGAGCGAAAACTGCACGCTCTGGTGCCGGCTCGCCGCCAGCCCACCGAACACGTAGCCGCTGCGCGTGCGCTCGGCCATTTCGGCAATGAGTTCGGCCAGCTCGGGCGTGCCGCCGTCGGCATGCACCAGCGCCGTGTGCGCCTCGAAACGGTCGGCGATCGCCGGCCGGCCACTCGTGGAGAGTGGCGCCACCCCGCTGAACACACGGTACTGGCCCGGGTGCAGATCGCACAGCATCACGCACATCGCGGGCTCGTCGAAATACTCCACGTTGTTGGCCGCGATGCCCACGCCCACGGTGCCGGCCCAGTCGATCGCCTCGGACGACAGCTCGGCACTCAGGTGCTTGAGGATGGCCTCGGCTTCGTCGGCGTAGTGGTCGGTGATGTAGAGCAGCCCCAGGCAGGGCGACTTGGCGTATTCGGGCAGCGCCATCTGCGCGCGCAGTTGCGCGAGCACGAGAGCGGCGGCCATCCGCCATTGCGGGTGGGTGGCGTGGGCGTAAGGAAAGAGTTTCATGAGAAAAAAGGCGGCGCGCCGCGAACACGGCGGCGTGGGAGGTTCAACGTCGGCTGGCGGCCTTGCGGGCCGGGGCCTTCCTGGCGGCCGGCTTGGCGGCGGATTTCGCGGCAGGGCGCTGGGCAGAAGGGCTGGCGGCCGGCCGAGCCACCGCCCGCGCGGCAGCGCGGCCCACGCCCCGGGCGGCCTTGCCGGCCATGCCGGTGGCGGTCTTCAGGGCCTGGTCGGTCAGGCCGCTGGCGACTTGCCGCGTGGTATCGAGCGCGGTCTGCTTGGCAGCGTCTTTCATCGCGTTGCTCGCGATCTGCTGGAACTGCTGCGACAGCGCGCCCCACCACTGCATCGGGTCCACCACGCCACCGGCGGCCGGCGCGGCGGTGGCCGCCGTCTTGCGGGCCGGCTTCTTCTTGCGCGGCGCCGGCGCAGGCGCGGCTTCGGGCTCGGCAGGGGTGCCGTAGGTGCGCGGCGGCACTTCCAGGCCGGCGAACGGCGTGGGCGCGGCGGCGGGTGAACCGGTGAAGCCGGCCAGGGTGTCGGCGGCCTTGATCTTGAGCGCGTTCGCCAGCATCGCCCATGCTGAAGTTCATGGTCTTGAGCGTGGACAAGGTCATCTTCTGCACCTCCAGCGCCTGGATGGTGGCCCCCAGCGCCTTGGCGTTCTGGTCCAACCAGAAGTGCACGGCCTTGAGTTCCTCGATGCGTTTCTCGAGGTCTTCCACGTTGAAGGTGGGCGCCACCCAGCTGCCGAGGTTGGGCAACTGCGGGATGTTCTGGCTGATGCCCTGCGCCACCCCGCCGGCCGCCTGGCCCGCGAGGTTCTGCAGGAACTCGAAGCCGGGAACGAATTTGCCGAAACCGCTGCCGGGGGCGTCGCTCATGGAGATCTCCTGTCGTGCCGTCTAGGTCTTGTCTGTCTCAGCCGTCCACGCCGTAGCGGGGTGCGCGGCGCTCACGCAAGGATGCCACACCTTCGCGCACATCGGGCCCGGCAAAACCCATGAATTCGAGCGCCAGGGAGGTGTCGAACGCGGGGCCGGCCTGGCGCAGCCAGTTGTTGAGCGAGTACTTGGTCCAGCGGATCGCGGTCTGGCTGCCACTGGCAAGGCGGTCGGCCACTTCATAGGCCTTGTCGAGCAGGGCCGCGTCCTCCACCGCGAGCGAGACCAGGCCGATGCGCTCGGCCTCCTCGCCGCTGATGGGGTCGCACAACATCAGGTAGTACTTGGCCTTGGCCAGGCCGCACAGCAGGGGCCAGACGATGGCCGCGTGGTCACCGGCCGCCACGCCCAGGCGCGTGTGGCCGTCGACGATCTTGGCGCTCTTGGCCGCGATCGAGATGTCGGCCAGCAGGCCGGCCACCAGGCCCGCGCCCACGGCCGGGCCGTGCATGGCGCTGACGATGGGCTTGTCGCAGTTGATGACGTTGTAGACCAGGTCGCGCGCTTCCTTCCAAACGCGCGTGCGCACCTCGAAGTCGGTCGCCATGTCCTGCACCAGCGCGAGGTCGCCGCCGCCGGAAAAACCCATGCCGCTGCCGCGCAACACGGCGCAGCGCACGCTGTCGTCGCGCCCCACGTCGCGCCAGATCTCGCTGAGCTCCCAGTGGCGATCGTGGCCGGCGGTGGGCAGCTTGCCGTTGCCGCCCGGGCCGTCGGCGCGCATCTGGATGTCGAGCACGGAAGGCACGCCGTCCACGGTGGGGCCGCGGCGGGTGATGGCGAGGGTCTGGTAGCGGCTGTAGTCCACGGGGCTGCTCATGCGGGTCTCCTGAAGGGCTGGGGTTCTGTCGGTCATTGTGCTCGACCGCGCGCCAGCGTCTATGCTGGCGGCCATGAACCCGTCCACCGCTGCGCTGCACACCCGCAGCCTGTTCCATTTCGCCTTCAACGTCACCGACCTGGACGCGGCGCGCCGCTTCTACGGCGGCGTGCTCGGCTGCGCCGAGGGCCGCAGCACCGACACCTGGGTGGACTTCGATTTCTTCAGCCACCAGATCTCGCTGCACCTGGGCGAGCCGCTGAAGACGCAGCGCACCGGCCGCGTGGGCGAGCACCTGGTGCCCATGCCGCACTTCGGCCTGGTGCTGCTGCTGCCGGAGTGGCAAGCGCTGGCCGCGCGGCTGCAGGCCGCGGACGTGGACTTCGTGCTGCCACCCCAGGTGCGCTTCGAGGGGCAGCCCGGGGAGCAGTGGACGATGTTCTTCTGCGACCCCTTCGGCAACCCGATCGAGGTCAAGGGCTTCGCGTCGATCGAGCAGGTCTACGCTGTTTGAACGCTGGCCTCAGGCCAGCGGCGCGATTTTCTGGTCGATCGCGCCGAACACGGACTGGCGTCCTTGCCCTTCATCTCGATGCGGATGGTGTCGCCGAACTTCATGAAGGCGGTCGAGGGCTGGCCGTCCAGGATGGTCTCGATCGCGCGCTTCTCGGCGATGCAGCTGTAGCCCTTGGGCCAGTCCTTGCGGCCGTCCACGTCCGTGCCCTTGTTGCTCACCGTGCCGCTGCCCACGATGGAGCCGGCGCGCACGTTGCGCGTCTTGGTGATGTGGGCCACGAGCTGGCCGAAGTGGAAGGTCATCTCCGGGCCGGCCTCGCACATGCCGACCTTGCGGCCGTTCCAGGTCGACTGCATGGTCAGGTGCACGCGGCCACCCTGCCAGGCGTCGCCGAGCTCGTCGGGCGTGACCGCCACCGGGCTGAACGCGGTGGCCGGCTTGCTCTGGAAGAAACCGAAGCCCTCGGCAGTTCGGCCGGGATCAGGTTGCGCAGCGACACGTCGTTCGCCAGCATCAGCAGGCGCACGCCCTCCAAGGCCTGCTCGGGCGTGGCGCTCATGGGCACGTCGCCGGTGATGACGGCGATCTCGGCCTCGAAGTCGATGCCGAAGTCTTCACTGGCCACCACCACGTCTTCGCAGGGGCCGATGAAGTCGTCGCTGCCGCCCTGGTACATCAGCGGGTCGGTGTAGAACGACGCCGGCACTTCGCTGTTGCGCGCGGCGC
Source organism: Hydrogenophaga sp. UC242_50 (assembly GCF_042697355.1). Classification (NCBI taxonomy): domain Bacteria; kingdom Pseudomonadati; phylum Pseudomonadota; class Betaproteobacteria; order Burkholderiales; family Comamonadaceae; genus Hydrogenophaga; species Hydrogenophaga sp. UC242_50. The sequence continues at coordinate 1,428,566 of NZ_CP170553.1, read as the reverse complement.
GCACCAGTTCCACATGGTTGATGTAGGCCGAGCCGTCGGCCCACTGGTAGGCGCGCGGCAGCGGGGCCATGCACTGGGCGGGGTCGAACGGGAAGGCGTGGCGCGCCTTGCCCTGGTTGAGCGTGACGTACAGGTCGTGCAACTGGGGGCTGATGAAGTTCCAGTCGTCCAGCGCCTGCTGGAGCTTGTGGGCGATGCCGGTCGCATAATGCGCCGTGCTCAGGTCGCGGGAGACCACCACCAGTTGTCCGTCGCGCGAGCCGTCTTTGTAAGTGGCGAGTTTCATGCAAGTCTCCTGCTGTCAGGTTGGGGTCAAAGCGGGCACATTGTCCGCCTGGGGGCGGATCGGTGGCACACTCGGTGGATGTCTTTGAATTACGGATAGTGAAATTGATTCACCTATTCGTAAATACGGGATTCTAGACGAAAGCCCCGTGAACCGCTGCAAGACCCGCCACCGGCCCGGGGAACCCACCGCCCGACCGACCGTCCAACCTTCGTGACCCTGATTCACATGCCTGTTGCCCAACGCCCCGCCATCGACACCGAAACCCGTGACGACGCGGAACCGTTGCGCGCGGGCATCCAGTCGGTGGAAGTGGGCTTCGAGCTGCTCGATGCCCTGTCGCAGGCCGACGGTGCCCTGATGCTGCGCGACCTGGCCGCCGCGGCTGGCATGAGCGCGGCCAAGGCCCATCGCTACCTGGTGAGCTTCCAGCGCATGGGCCTGGTGGTGCAGGACCCGGTGAGCACGCGCTACGACCTCGGCCCCGCCGCGCTGCGCATCGGGCTGGCCAGCCTCGCGCGCCTCGACGCCGTGAAGTTCGCGCGCGAACGCATCGATGGCCTGCTGGCCGAGACCGGCCACACCCTGGCCATCGCGGTGTGGGGCAACCAGGGCCCCACCATGGTGCACTGGATCGAGGCGCCTCAGACGGTGCCCGTCACCCTGCGCCTGGGCGACGTCATGCCGCTGCTGACCTCGGCCACCGGCCGCTGCTTTGCCGCCTTCATGGGCAGTGAAGGCCGCGACGCCCAGCGCATCGCCCCCATGGTGCGCGACGAACTCGCGCGCCTGAAGAAGCTGCCGCAACATGGCGATCTGCCCCTGGTGGACGTGCCCCAGTCGCCGCAGGAGGTGCAGGCCCTGCTCGAAGACACCCGGCGCCGGGGCTTGGCGCGCGTGGTGCACAGCCTGCTGCCCGGCGTGGGCGGCTTCTGCGCCCCGGTGTTCGACGCCCAGGGCCGGCTCGCGCTGGGCCTGGTGGTGCTCGGCTCCGTGCGCAGCGCTGGACACCGACTGGCAGGGCGCCACCGCCACCGCCCTGCTGCGCTGCGCTCGCCAGCTCAGCGCCGACCTGGGGCACCGCCCCGCCCCTTCCAGCCCGTGACCCAAACGCCCTTGTCACCTTCTGCCTCGCCACGCGGGTCGGTGCTCACCGCGCTGGTGGCGCTGGTGCTGGGCCTGCACCTGGTCCTGCTCGCCGGCGGCATCACGCTTCAACTGCCCGACACCGCCCGGGCGCCAGCGCCCCCGGCCACCGGCGCCAGTGCATCCGCCGCGAACGCCGAACCGCCCGCCACCGCCTCCACCCCGGCAGCGCGCCCGCAGCCGGTGCAAGTGAGCACCGTGCGCTGGATCGTGCCCGCCGCCCCGGCGCCCGCGCCGCGCCCCGAACCCGCGCCCCGGCCCAAGCCCGTTCCGAAGGCGGCGCCCACGGCCCGCCCCGCCCCGGTTCCCGAACCCGTCGCCGTGGCCCAGGCAGCGCCCGAACCCGCCGAGGCCGTCGCCCTCGCGCCGGCTGAGACGCCGGCCATCGCTTCGCAGGAAGTGGCCGTGAGCGAGCCTCCGGCGCCGGCACCCGAAGCGCCGGCAGAAGCCGTGGCGGCGCCTGCTGCCACGCCCGAAACACCCCCAATCAGCGAGCCCACCGGCACCACGCCGTCGGCAGCAACCGACGGCAAACCCAGCGCCCCCGTCGCCCTGCCACCCGCCACGCCGCCGCCCAGCACCCGCCTGCACTACGACGTGACCGGCAACGTCAAGGGCATCGGCTACAAGGCCCAGGGCACGCTGGACTGGGCCGTGGCCGACGGCCGCTACGAGGCCCGCATGGAGATGCGCGTGCTGCTGCTGGGCAGCCGCTCGCAGACCAGCATCGGCCGCATCGGCCCCGAAGGCCTGATGCCCGAGCGCTTCGCCGACAAGAGCCGCAGCGAGAAAGCCGCCCATTTCGATGCGGCGCAACAGCGCATCCGCTTCAGCAGCAACGCGCCCGAAGCACCGCTGCAGCCGGGGGCGCAGGACCGCCTGAGCCTGTTCCTGCAGCTCGCCAGCCTGCTGCAGGCACGCCCGCAGGCCTACACCACCGGGCAGACGGTGGACATGCAGGTGGCCGGCACGGGCGACGCCCCCGTCTGGCGCTTCGACGTGGGCGAAGAATCGACGATTTCGCTGCCAGCGGGCGAATTCAAGGTGCGCCACCTGGTGCGCCAGCCGCGCAAGGAATTCGACAGCACGGTCGAAATGTGGCTCGCGCCCAGCCTGCACCACCTGCCCGTGCGCCTGCGGGTGAAACAGTCGAACGGCGATGTGGCCGATCAGCAACTCAGCCAGATGCCGTAAGGCAAACACCTGTAGGACAAACACCCATCTGTGCCAAAAAAGACACGCATCTTGAAGTCCGGGGGAACGTCGCCACGTAAAGCTGCATCTGACCTATAAATCGGCGCGTATTTGCCGATATAAGGTTGTCAGGAACGCAGATTTTTTCTATTCAAGGATTTCAGTCATGCACATGCTTTACGACTCGGATGCCTTCGCTGTGGTCCACATCCTGGCCAATGCGCCCGTCGAGGGCGACAACGAAGTGGCCGACGGCCCGCAGATTCCCCGCCACGGTTTCGAGATCGTGGACAAGCGCTCGGGCAAAGAGGTGTACCTCGACGGCTCCTGGGCCGAGATGTTCCAGCTCCAGATCACCGCCTGGCAGCAGAGCACACCGTCCCAGGAAGAGGTGGAAGACACGCTCGAGGGCTATGCCACGCTGGCCCAGATGCCCGTGGTCATGCACTGAACGAACGCGCTTCCTCTGAAAAAAGGCCGCTGCACCCCAGCGGCCTTTTTCATGTCGGGCCGTGGCGCCAGCGGTACAGCGGCTCGGCCAGCACCAGCACCGCCACCAGCCGGCAGACCTGGAACGCCGTCACCACCGGCACGCCCAGCTGCAGCACCTTGGCGGTGATGGCGATCTCGGCAATGCCGCCGGGCGCGGTGCCCAGCAACAGCGTGACCGGGTGCAAACCCGTCAGCTGCGCCAGCACCCAGCCGAAGCCGGCGCACAGGCCCATCATCACCAGTGTGGCGAAAGCCACCGACGCCAGCCAGCGCGGCGCCGTGTGCACGAAAGTGGGCGTGAAACGCACGCCCAGGCTCACACCGATCACCAGCTGCGCCGCGTTCGACAGGCTCTGCGGGATGGCCGACAGGGTGTGTCCGCTCAAGGTCACCACCATGGTGACCACCAGCGCGCCCATGAACCAGGGGTTGGCGCGGCCCAGGCGCTGCATGGCCAGCGCGCCCAGCAACGTGAGCCCGGCCAGCGCCAGCAGCCCCAGGGCTTGCACGTCCCGCACGCCCTGCGCCCCGGTGTCGAGCCCGCTCACGCCCCCGAACTGCAGGGCAAACGGGATGGTGACCGTCACCAGCAGCACCCGCAGGCTGTGCGCGGCCGCCACCAGATCGGTGCGCGCGCCCTGGCGCTCGGCGATCAGCGTCATCTCGGACGCGCCGCCGATCGCGCCAGCGAAATAGGTGGTGCAGCGCAGCTCCGCCGGCGTCAAGGCCACCAGATGCCCCGCGTGCAGCCAGCGCAGCCAGGCTGCAAAACCCAGACCCAGGGCCAATGCCCACGCGATGCCGAGCGCGATGGCCCACCAGAGGCTGGCGCACGAGCGCGCCCACGGCCGGCGTGAAGTACAGGCCCAGCGCGGTGCCGATCACCCACTGCCCGCTGTTGCGCAAAGGCGTCCAGCTCTCGGTGCGCATGCCCAGCACCGACACCAGCGCCGTCGCCAGCAGCGGGCCGATCATCCAGGGGATGGGCGTGCGCAGCCAGCGGCACAGCAGGGCGGCGGCCAGGGCGATCGTCAGGGTGAGGCAGACGCGCGGCCACGAATCGGGCCGCCAGACAGGCAGAAAGGACACGCGGAAAGGGAAGGTGAAGGGGCCTCGGGTGCGCTTAGTATCCACGCATGACCTGTCGAACCGCTGTCGCCATTGCCCTGGGCCTGTCCTTGCTCGCGGCCTGCGCGCACCGCCCACCCACCACCGTGCCGGCCCTGCTCGACCGCGTGCTGCCCGCGCCGGTGTTGCTGCTCGGCGAGCAACACGACGCCGCCGAACACCAGGCCCTGCAGCGCGACGTGGTGCTGGCCCTGGCCCGGCGCGACCAGCTGGGCGCGGTCGTGATGGAAATGATCGAACAGGGGCGCAGCACGCAAGGCCTGCCCAGCGACGCCGACGAGGCGCGCGTGCGCGAGGCCCTGGGCTGGACCGAGCAGAGCGGCTGGCCCTGGCCGGTGTACGGCCCGGTGGTGATGGCCGCCGTGCGCAGCGGCGTGCCCGTGATCGGCGGCAACCTGCCGCGCGCGCAGATGCGCGGCACCATGGGCCAGGCCGAGCTGGACGGCCTGGTGAGCGAGAGCGTGCTGCAGCGCCAGCGCGACGGCATCCGCGAGAGCCATTGCGGCCTGCTGCCCGAGAGCCAGATCGCGCCCATGACCCGCATCCAGCTCGCGCGCGACCGGTCGATGGCGCAGACGGCCACGCAGGCCCTCATCCCGGGCAAGACGGTGCTGCTGGTGGCCGGCAACGGCCATGTGCGCGAAGACCTCGGCGTGCCCCTGCACCTGCCCGCGTCCGTGGGCCACAAGGTGGTGATGGCGCAGGCCGGCACCTCCAAGGACGCCAGCGCACCGCCGGCCGACGCGGTGTGGCAGACCCCCGCGCTGCCCCCGCGCGACCACTGCGCCGAACTGCGCCAACAGATGAAGCGCTGAATCCAGGGGCACCAAGGGTCCGGCTCCGCCGGCCCCAGGTGCCGTCCCCCCACCGGGGGGAAGCCGCGCCAGCGGCGCAGGGGGGTTACCCCAGCCTTTTGATCGCGTCGGCCAGCGTGCCCACCATGGTCTCGATCTGCGCGCGATCGACGATGTAGGGCGGCGCGAACACCAGGTTGTCGCCCGCGTTGCGCACCAGCACGCCCCGGTGGTAGCAGTCCATGAACACGTCGAACGCGCGCTTGCCGGGCAGGCCCGGCTGCGGCGTGAGCTCCACGGCGGCCGCCAGCCCGAGGCTGCGGATGCCGATCACGTGGGGCAAGCCCTTGAGCGCGCTGTGCATCGCGTCGCCCAGCACCGGCCCCATCTCGCCCGCGCGGGCGAACAGGTTTTCCTCGCGGAACAGGTCCAGCGTGGCGATGGCCGCCGCGCAGGCCACCGGATGGCCCGAGTAGGTGTAGCCATGGAAGAACTCGATGGCGTGGTCCGGCGCGCTGCCGTGCGCGCCCATCATGGCGCCGTAGATGCGGTCGGTGCAGACCACGCCGCCCAGCGGGAACACGCCGTTGGTCACGGCCTTGGCGAAATTCAGCATGTCGGGCTGCACGCCGTAGTAGTCCGACGCGAAAGCCGTGCCCAGGCGGCCGAAACCGGTGATCACCTCGTCGAAGATCAGCAGGATGCCGTGCTTGTCGCAGATCTCCCGCAGGCGCTTGAGGTACCCCTGCGGCGGCACGTACCAGCCCGCGCTGCCGGCGACGGGCTCGACGATCACGGCCGCCACGTTGCTGGGGTCGTGCAACGGCAGGATGCGGTTCTCCAGCTCCAGCAGCAGGTCTTCGTCCCACACCGGTTCGGTGTTGTGCACGTAGGCGTGCTTGACCGGGTCGTGGATGAAGCGCAGGTGGTCCACGCGCGGCAGCAGGGCGGCGCCGTAGACCTTGCGGTTGGCCGGGATGCCGCCCACGCTCATGCCGCCAAAGCCCACGCCGTGGTAACCGCGCTCGCGGCCGATGAAGATGTTGCGGTGGCCTTCGCCGCGCGCGCGGTGGTAGGCCAGCGCCACCTTCATCGAGGTGTCGGCGGCCTCGCTGCCGGAGTTGCAGAACAGCACCTTGTTCAGGTCGCCCGGCGCCATGGCGGCGATCATCTCGGCGGCGCGAAAGGCCTTGTCGTTGCTGACGCTGAAGGCGGTGCTGTAGTCCAGCGTGTCCAGCTGCTGCTTGATGGCTTCGTTGATCGGCTTGCGGTTGTGGCCGGCGCCCACGCACCACAGGCTGGAAATGCCGTCGATGACCTGGCGGCCGTCGTGCGTCGTGAAATACATGCCGTCGGCCGCCACGAAGACCCGGGGGTCTTTCTGGAAACTGCGGTTGGGCGTGAAGGGCAACCACTGGTTGTCCATGCGGAAATCGTTGTAGGCCATGCGGGCGTCTCCTGCGGCAAAAGGACGGGGAAGCGGCATTTTGTCACCGCCTCCCGCCTCCAGGGGCTCCATTGCGCCGGGTTCGGCCAGGCCCACCGCGCCTTGCTGCGACAATTCGCACGCCATGAATCACACCTACGTTCTTACCCTGTCCTGCTCGGACCGCCCGGGCATCGTGCACGCCGTTTCCGGCTTCCTGCTGGAGCACGGGGGCAACATCGAAGAAGCCGCGCAGTACAACGACCACGCCACAGGCCTGTTCTTCATGCGCGTGCAGTTCGCCTGCGGCCAGCTCACCCAGGACGACCTGCGCCTGCACCTGAAGCTGTTCGCCGAACCGTTCGCCATGCAGTGGAGCCTGCACCCGCTGGCCGAGCCGGTGCGCACCGTCATCTTCGTCAGCAAGGAAGGCCACTGCCTCAACGACCTGATGTTCCGCTGGAAGAGCGGCCTGCTGCCGCTGGACATCCGCGCCATCATCAGCAACCACCGCGACTTCTACCAGCTCGCGGCCAGCTACAACGTGCCCTTCCACCACATCCCGGTGACCGCCGCCACCAAGCCGCAGGCCGAGGCCAAGCAGCTGGAGATCATCCAGAACGAAGGCGCCGAGCTGGTGGTGCTGGCGCGCTACATGCAGGTGCTCAGCAACAACCTGTGCCGCGAACTCTCGGGCAAGGCGATCAACATCCACCACAGCTTCCTGCCCAGCTTCAAGGGCGCCAAGCCCTACTACCAGGCGCACGACCGGGGCGTGAAGCTGATCGGGGCCACCGCCCACTACGTGACGGCCGACCTCGACGAAGGCCCCATCATCGAGCAGGACGTGGCCCGGGTGGACCACACCGACGCGGTGGAAGACCTCACCGCGCGCGGCCGCGACACCGAAAGCCAGGTGCTGGCGCGCGCCGTGAAATGGCACAGCGAACACCGCGTGCTGCTCAACGGCCACAAGACCGTGGTGTTCAAGTGAACGCGATGCCGCAGGGCCGCCCCAAGGCCGCTCAGCCCCCTCGGGGGGCAGCGACCACGCGTCAGCGGTGGAGCGTGGGGGCGCCATGACCATCCGGATTCCTCCCATCCAGTGCCTGCTGACCTTCGAGGCGCTGGCGCGCCTGCGCAGCGTGACGCAGACGGGGGAGGAACTGAACGTGACGCCCAGCGCGGTGAGCCACCGCGTGCGCCAGCTGGAGCAGATCCTGGGCACCAAGCTGTTCGGCCGCGCCGATTTCTCGCTCACCACCGAGGGCAGCGAATACCTGGCCCACGTGCGCGAAGGCCTGGGCATCCTGCAGCGTTTTCCGGGCGGCAACACGGCGCCGGGAAAACGCAAGCTCAAGCTGGCCGTCACACCGACTTTCGCGCGCTCGATCCTGATGCCGCGCCTGCGCCAGTTCACCGAGGCCTATCCGGAGATCGACCTGACGCTGCAGGTCTCGATCCCGCTGCTGGACGTGGTCGCCGAGGACGCCGACCTCACGGTGCGCTACGGCACCGGCCGCTACGCCGACGTGGAGCACATCTGCCTGCTCAAAGACGAAGTGACGCCGCTGGCGTCTCCCGCCTACATCCGCGAGAACGGCCCGTTCGACACGGTGGAAGACCTGCAGCGCGCCGCCCTGTTGCGCAGCCCGCTCGAACCCTGGCGCACCTGGTTCGCGGCGCACGAACTCGACTGGCCCGAGCCGGTCGAGGGTTCGTCGTTCAACGACATCGGGCTGATGTGCGATGCCGCGGCTCAAGGCCTGGGCGTCGCCCTGGTGCGCCTCAAGCTGGGCGCGCCCTGGATCGAGAACGGCTCGCTGGAACGCATCTCGGCACGCAACATCCCATCGCCCCATGCGCACTACCTGTGCTGGCAGGCCGGTGCGATGGAGCGGTGGGAATGCGCGGCGTTCGCCGAGTGGCTCAAGAAGAGCGTGAACTGACGAGCCCGGCGGCGGATCGCGGGTTTATTCGATCGCCAGGCGCTGGGCCGCGGCGGCGGTCTTCTTCGGCAGCGTGAGCTGCAGCACACCGTTCTCGTACTTCGCTTTCGCGGCGCTGTTGTCCACGTCGACCGGCAGCTGGAAGCTGCGCGAGACGGCGCCGTAGTAGCGTTCGCTGCGCAGCAGCTTGCCACCCTCGGTCTGGCTGTCCTGCTGCTTGATCTCGGCGCGCAGGGTCACCAGCTTGCCGTCGACGTTGACGTGGATGTCGTCCTTGGACACGCCGGGCACTTCGGCCTGCAAGGTGTAGGCCTCGGGCGTCTCTTTCACATCGACGCGGATCTGCGCCGGCAGGCCGTCGCCGTGCAGCGGCTTGACGTAGAAGGCGGGAGCGACGTCGTTGAAGAAGTCGTCGAGAAAACCACGGCGGGCAATGAGGCTGTTCATGGCAAGAAACTCCTGATGGATGATGAGGTTCCAGGGCGCGACAGGCGTCCTGCGGTGAACACAACTTGATGCCACCGCCCGCCGATTTCAAGGGCCCTTCGTCACCGCCCGCCGAAGCGTTCACAAAGCGCTGCAAGTTTCTTCAATCCGGCACGCAAGCTTTGGCCTAGACTGGAGCGGCCCTTGATCCGACCCGCACCGGCCCCACATGAACGCACCCGCCCGCCCCGCCGAAAACACCTCCCTGCAACGCGCGCAACGGCAGGCCGACGTGGTGCGCGCGCTGCAGGCCGTGGTGCCGGCGCACGCACTGCTCTGGCAGGCCGAGGACACGGTGCCCTACGAATGCGATGGCCTGACCGCGTACCGCGAGCGCCCGCTGGTGGTGGTGCTGCCCGAGACCGAGGGCCAGGTCGCTGCCGTGCTCAAGGCCTGCCACGGCCTGGGCGTGCCGGTGGTGGCGCGCGGCGCGGGCACGGGGCTCTCGGGCGGTGCCATGCCGCACGCGCTGGGCGTCACGCTGTCGCTGGCGAGTTCAACCGCATCCTGCGCATCGATCCGCGCTCGCGCACCGCGGTCGTGCAGGCGGGCGTGCGCAACCTCGCGATCTCCGAAGCCGCCGCCCCGCAGGGCCTGTACTACGCGCCCGACCCCAGCAGCCAGATCGCCTGCACCATCGGCGGCAACGTGGCGGAGAACTCGGGTGGTGTGCACTGCCTCAAGTACGGCCTGACCTTGCACAACGTGCTGGCCGTGCGCGGCTTCACCGTCGAGGGTGAGCCCGTCACTTTCGGGGGCGACGCGCTCGACGCACCCGGCCTGGACCTGCTGCCCCTGGTGATCGGCAGCGAAGGCATGTTGGCCGTCACCACCGAGGTCACGGTCAGGCTGGTGCCCAAGCCGCTGCTGGCGCGCTGCATCATGGCCAGCTTCGACGACATCCGAAAGGCCGGCGACGCGGTGGCCTCGGTGATCGCGGCCGGCATCATCCCGGCCGGCCTCGAAATGATGGACAAGCCCATGACCGCGGCGGTGGAGGACTTCGTGCACGCGGGCTACGACCTGAGCGCTGAAGCCATCCTGCTGTGCGAGAGCGACGGCACGCCGGAGGAGGTGGAAGAAGAGATCGGCCGCATGAGCGCGGTGCTGCGCCAATGCGGCGCCACCGCCATCGCGGTCAGCCGCGACGAAGCCGAGCGCCTGCGTTTCTGGAGCGGGCGCAAGAACGCGTTCCCGGCGAGCGGGCGCATCAGCCCGGACTACATGTGCATGGACTCGACCATTCCGCGCAAGCGCCTGGCCGACATCCTGCTGGCCATCGCCGAGATGGAGAAGAAGCACGGGCTGCGCTGCGCCAACGTGTTCCATGCGGGCGACGGCAACCTGCACCCGCTGATCCTGTTCGACGCCAACGACGCCGACCAGTTGCACCGCTGCGAACTGTTCGGTGCCGAGATCCTGGAGACCAGCGTCGCCATGGGCGGCACGGTCACCGGCGAACATGGCGTGGGCGTGGAAAAGCTCAACAGCATGTGCGTCCAGTTCTCCGCCGAGGAAAACGCCCAGATGTTCGCCGTCAAACGGGCCTTTGATACCAATGGGCTACTGAATCCGGGCAAGGTCATCCCGACCCTGCAACGTTGTGCTGAATACGGTCGGATGCTGGTGCGCGCGGGGGCTTTGGCGCACCCTGAGCTACCGCGTTTCTAGCTGTCAAATATCACGCTGGAGAAAGAGGGCCCTGGGGTACAGTTGTGCCGGATGAGCACCCTTTTTCCCTCGGAGGACAAACGCGTTGACAGCCACAGAACCGAACGCTCGGCTGTGGAGCGTGAGCGTGCGTTGCTTCTGGAGCTGGAAACCCTGCGAGCGGAGAACGAGCACCTGCGCCGCAGCTACGCGCAGCGGCTCAGCGGCCAGCCCGACAGCACCGACCTGAAGCGCCAGGCCGACCTGCCACTGCCTCTGGAAACCGCGCTGGAAGCGGCCGCCTTGGACCGGGCTCCGCACACCGCGCAGATCGAATACGAAGCGCTGTTCTCGGCCCTGGCGCAGCGTCTTTCCCATCGGCGTCTTTCGCACCGACCACGCGGGCGTGCTCACCCACGTGGACGAGCAGCTGCAGGCGATCTTCGCGCTGAAGAAGCAGGACTTCCCCAACTTCGGCTGGTTCAGCCGCGTGCACCCCGACGACCTGGAACGCGTGCAGCAGCACTGGTTTCGGGCGATCTCCGAGGCCGAAACGCTCAGCGTGGAGTTCCGCCTGGTGCGCCCGGGCAACGAGGTGGTCCATGTGCTGGTGCGCAACGCACCCTTGCGCGATGCCAACGGCGCCGTCGTCAACCAGCTCGGTTTCATGCAGGACATCACGCCCATGCGCACGCTGGAAGCCGACGCGCGCATCAAGGACGAGCTGAACCGCCAGATCATCTCCAGCAGCCCCGACTGCACCAAGGTGCTCGATCTGCAAGGCCGCGTGGTGCAGATGACGGCCCAGGGCTGCCGCCTGGTCGAGGTGGACGATTTCGAACAGGTGCGCAACAGCGAATGGGTCACCTGGTGGCCGGACGACGGGGCCTTGCTCTCGCGCGAAGCCCTGGAGAGCGCGCGCCAGGGCAAGAGCGCGCGCTTCGTGGCGTTCGGCAACACCTTCAAGGGCACACCCAAGTGGTGGGACACGGTGGTCACCCCCATCTGCGATGCGCAGAACCGGCCCGTGATGGTGCTGGCCGTCTCGCGCGACATCACCGCGCTGCACCAGCAGCAGGAAGAGATCCAGCGCTTCAACGTCGAGCTGGAAGCCCGCGTGCGGCAACGCACCGACGAACTGGCCGAAGCCAAGGAGCGCATCCACCAGGCCCTGCGCGATGCCCAGGCCCTCTACAACCAGGCGCCCTGCGGCTACCACTCGGTGGACGCCGACGGCGTGTTCGTGCTGATCAACCGCACCGCGCTGGACTGGCTGGGCTACGAGCGCGACGAGGTGGTCGGCAAGCTGCGCTTCCACGACATCGTGCCGCCCGAGCACCAGCACCTGGTCGGCGAGCGCCTGGCGCGCATGACGCGCGGCGAAAAACTGGAGGCCGCCGAGTTCCCGATCCGCCGCCGCGACGGCAGCACCTTCCTGGCCCTGCTCAGCAGCACCGCGGTCGTCGACGAAAACGGCCGTTTCGTCCGCACCAACAACACCCTGGTGGACATCACCGAACGCAAGGGCGCCGAGAACGCCCTCGCGGGACAGCGCAATTTCCTGCAGGCCATCACCAACAGCGTGCCGGTGCAGCTGGCGTTCTTCGACCGCGACCTGATCTGCCGCTTCGCCAACGCCAGCTACGCGCGCTGGGTGCAGGGCGATACCGAGCAGCTGATCGGCATGCACCTGAGCCAGATCGCGCGGCCCCAGGATTTCGAGGCCTCGCGCCTGAACCTGGCCGCCGCGCTGTCCGGCGAAATCCAGCGCTTCGAGGGCAAGCGCGCTTTCCCCGATGGCCACAGCTTCTACGCCGGCATCGAATACACGCCGTACTGGCATGCGGGTCAGGTGCAGGGGATCATCATCCAGATGATCGACCTCTCCCAGCGCAAGGCGTCGGAAGACCTGGTGCGCCAGGCCAACGGCCAGCTCAACAGCGCACTGCGGCAATCGCAGGACCTCTACAACAACGCGCCCTGCGGCTACCACTCGCTCGACGTCAACGGCATCTACGTGTCCATCAACGACACCGAGCTCGACTGGCTGGGCTACCGCCGCGACGAGGTGGTGGGCAAGATGGCCTTCCGCGACATGATGGCGCCGCGGCACACGGATCTGCTGGAGCACCGCATGCAGAAGATCCTGAAGGACGATGCCTTGGAGGCCGTGGAGTACGAGATGCGCCGCCGCGACGGCAGCACCTTCCACGCCCTGCTCTCGTCGTCCGCCGTGCGCGATGCCGACGGCCGCTTCCTGCGCAGCAACACCACGGTGGTGGACATCACGCTGCGCAAGGCAGCCGAGATGGCGCTGCGCGACAACCAGCGCTTCCTTCAGACCATCACCGACCACGTGCCTGGCCTGATCGCCTACCTCGATGCGGGCCTGCATTTCCGGTTCGCCAATGCCGAGCACCTGCGCGTCTATGGCATGGACCCCCAGTACATCATCGGGCGGCACATCGGTGAATGCGTGAAACCCGACGTCTGGGCCGACATCGAGCCTCGCATGCGGATGGCGCTGGCCGGCCAGCCCCACCACTTCGAGACCTGGCGCCCCACCATCGATGGCCAGCAGATCTTCGTGAGCGCGAGCTACCTGCCCGACTTCAATGACGAAGGCAAGGTGCAGGGCCTGTTCGTGCAGATCATCGACATCACCGACCGCAAACGCATCGAAGAGCGCGTCGTCCACCTCAACGAGGAACTGGAGCAACGCATCAGCGAGCGCTCGCTGGAACTGCTGGAGAGCGAACAGCGTTTCCGCCTCATGGTGGACAACCTGCGCGACTACTGCATCTTCTTCATGGATGCCGACGGCATCATCACCGATTGGACCGACAGCGCCCAGCGCATGGACGGCTATTCGCCCACGCAGATGCTGGGCCGCCATTACGGCGTGCTGTTCGATCCGGTCAACCCGGACCATGGCAAGGTCAGCGCCATGCAGATGCTGCGCCTGGCGGCCTCACGTGGGCAGCACGAGCTGCACAACTGGCACACCCGCAAGGACGGCTCGCAGTACTGGTCGCACTCGGTGCTCATTGCCCTGCGCGACGACAGCGGCGAACTCAAGGGCTTCGCCAAGGTCAACCGGGACATGACCGACGCCAAGCGGCTCGACGACCTGATGCGCAACATCAACGACGAGCTGGAGAACCGGGTGGTCGAGCGCACCGAGCAGCTGCTCGCCGCCAACAAGGACCTGGAGTCGTTCTCGTACTCGGTCTCGCACGACCTGCGGTCGCCCCTGCGCCACATCTCCAGTTTCGTCAGCCTGCTGGAGGAACACCTCGGTGGCCAATGCGACGAGGTGAGCGCCCGCTACCTGAGCACGATCGGCAATTCAGCCCGGCACATGAGCCAGCTCATCGACGGCCTGCTCGCGTTCTCGCGCCTGGGGCGTTCGGCCGTGAACCTCACGGCGGTGGACTTCACCCTGCTGGTGGATGCGGTGGTCGGCCAGATCGGGCACGACACCGAAGGCCGGGTGGTCGACTGGGTGGTGGCGCCCGACCTGCCCGTGGTGCAGGGCGACGCCCTGCTGCTGCGCGAGGTCTGGGCCAACCTGTTGGGCAACGCCTACAAATACACCCGTCCGCGTGAAAGAACGCGCATCGAGGTGGGTTGGAGCATGGACCCTGTTGTCGGCTATACCTTCTTTGTTCGTGACAATGGCGTGGGTTTTGACACAAAATACGCCCAGAAGCTGTTTGGCGTTTTCCAACGCCTGCATCGCGCCTCGGAGTTTGAAGGCACTGGCATCGGCCTGGCACTGACGCGGCGCATCATTGAGCGACACGGCGGCACCATCTGGGCTGAAAGCCAGCTCGGAGAGGGCAGTGTGTTCTATTTTTCGCTACCTTTTGAAGGCGCCCATGGGTTCGAGTCTCCTCCCGACTCCATGCCGGCCGCCCTGGAACCATGAGCAAAAACGCCGACGCCATCCTTCTCGTTGAAGACAATCCCGACGATGCCGAGCTGACCAAGCTGGCCTTGGCGCGCCATGGGCTGGACGGGCGGGTGACGCACGTCTCGGATGGCATGCAGGCCCTGGACTACCTGCACCGCCGCAACGGTTTCACCAACCGCTCGGGCAGCAACCCCATGCTGGTGCTGCTGGACCTGAAGATGCCCCTGCTGGATGGCATCGGCGTGCTCCGGGAAATCAAGGGCTCGGACAACCTGCATCACATCCCCGTGGTGGTGCTGACCTCCTCCACCGAGCCGAGCGACCTGCTGCGCGCCTACGATGCGGGCACCAACGCCTACATCGCCAAGCCCACCGAGTTCTCGCAGTTCCTCAGCGCGATGAAGCACGTATGCGAGTTCTGGATCAACATCAACCAGACCGCGCCGCAACTGCCCAGCGCGGGCGTGCGCACCACCGGTTTCGGCGACCTGATCTGATGAACCCGGGGCCCTCCTCGGGCCTCACCAGGTGTCGATGAATCGCCCCGGGCGGGGCTCTGACACCTTCGCCCCCGCCAGTCCCCTGACCAGCCAGTCGCGCGTGAGCGCCGGGTCGATCACGGCATCGATCTCGAGCGTGGTCGCCATCTGCACCGCCGAGCCATTGGCGACCTGCTGCGCCAGCAGCCGGTCGAACAAGGCATCGCGCCGCGGCCCCTCCGGCTCCGCTTCGAGCTCCTTGCGATAGCCCAGGCGCACGGCGCCTTCCAGCCCCATGGCGCCGAATTCGGCCGTGGGCCAGGCCACGGTGAAGGCCGGCGAATGGAACCCACCGGCCGTCATGCCCATGGCGCCCAGGCCGTAGCCCTTGCGCAGCACGACGCTGAAGAAGGGCACACGCAGGTCCGCCGCCATCACGAACAGGCGGCTGACGTGCCGCACCTGCGCCCTCGCTTCGATGTCCGGCCCGACCATGAAGCCGGGCGTATCGACTAGGCTCACGATGGGCAGGCCGTGTGCGTTGCACAGCTGCATGAACCGCGCGGCCTTGTCGGCGGCGTCGGCGTCGATCGCACCGCCCAGATGCAGCGGGTTGTTGGCGATCAGGCCCACCGCGCGCCCTTCGATGCGCGCCAGCGCGGTGTGGATGCCCACGCCGAAGCCGGTGCGCAGCGGCAGCAGGCTGCCGACATCGACCAGCCCTGCCATCGCCGCCTGGGTGTCGTACACACGCAGCCGGTTCTCCGGCACCACGTCGCGCAGGGCCCGGGCATCGGGTGCGCGTCCGCCGTCGACCGGGCCCTGGAAGAACGACAGGTATTGGCGGGCCACCGCCACCGCCTGCGCTTCGTCGTCCACCAGCACGTCGATCACGCCATTGGCGTGCTGCACCGGGCTCGGGCCGATCTGCTCGGGCCGGAACACGCCCAGCCCGCCCCCTCCACCATGGCCGGGCCACCCATGCCGATGTTGCTGCCCCGGGTGGCGATCACCACGTCGCAGCAGCCCAGCAAGGCGGCGTTGCCCGCAAAACAGCGGCCACTGACGACGCCCAGCACCGGCACCTGGCCCGAGAGGCGCGCGAACGCGGCGAAGGTGCCCACATGCAGGCCGGCGACGATGGGCATGTCGGTGTCGCCCGGTCGGCCACCACCGCCTTCCGCGAACAGCACCACCGGCAGGCGCTGCGCCAGCGCAAGGCCCAGCAGCCGATCGGTCTTCTGGTGGTTGCGCATGCCCTGCGTGCCCGCCAGCACCGTGGCGTCGTAGGCCATCACCGCGGTGCGCGACCGCTCGGCGCCGTGTTGGGCGGCATTGACGGAACCGATGCCGGTCACCATGCCGTCGGCCGGGGTGTGGGC
Source organism: Hydrogenophaga sp. UC242_50 (assembly GCF_042697355.1). Classification (NCBI taxonomy): domain Bacteria; kingdom Pseudomonadati; phylum Pseudomonadota; class Betaproteobacteria; order Burkholderiales; family Comamonadaceae; genus Hydrogenophaga; species Hydrogenophaga sp. UC242_50. The sequence continues at coordinate 1,412,238 of NZ_CP170553.1, read as the reverse complement.
GATCAGGTCGTCTTCGCTGCGGCGCTGGCGCTGCGCGGCCACCGCCAGCGCGCCGTACTCGATGAAGCCGCCCTCGTCGCAGAGGTCGGCGATGTTCTCGCGCGCGGTGCGCTGGCCGAGGGCGTGGCGGCGCGCCACCGCCTCGGGCCGGGCCGCGTCGAGCGTGCGGGCCTGGCGGTCGAGCAGGCGCTGCAGGTCGGGCCTGAGCGCGGCCGGCCCGGCCTGGGCGGTCTCCTGCGGTGCGGTGGTGGGCGGGGTGGCGGCGCGGGCGACCGGCTCGGTGCGCAACAGGACGTCGCCCTGCTGCACCGACTCGCCCGGGGCGAACAACAGCTCCAGCACACGGCCAGGCGCTTCGGCACGCAGCTCGTGCTCCATCTTCATGGCTTCGAGGATCACCAGCACGTCGCCCTGGCGCACCGGGTCACCAGGGGCGACCAGCCATTGAACGATCTGAGCGGCCAGGGGAGAGCGCAAGGCATTCATGCGCCGATTCTGCGCGGCGCCAGGGCGCGCAGAGGTCAATCGGGAGACAGGAAAAGAGCCGGAGCGAGGAGCTCCCTTTCCAGAGACACCGAGGGTCCGGCTGTGCCGGCCCGAAGTGTCGCCCCCCTTCAGGGGGGTGGCGCCGCAGGCGACGCGGGGGGTGCTTTCAATAGATGTCGGAGTCGGCCCACTGGGACGAAGGACCGTCCTCGGCCGTCACGGGCACGTTGAGGTTCAGCACGAAGACGACTTCACCCCCGAAGCGGCCCACGCCCAGGCTTTTCATCAGCACCTGCTCCTGCTCGGGGCGCTCCATGCGCAGGAAGCAGATGGCCTGCTTGGTGCCTTCGTGCATGGCGGTCAGGATGTCGAGCCGCGTGATGCGCCCGAACTCACTGCACAGCTGGTGCAGTGCGGATTTCAGGCTGGAGACGTCGCTGTATTGCCTGAGTTCTGCGAGTGTGCTCACAATCAACTCCCTCAAAGTTCAAATCGGCGGTGGTGGCGATGCGGTGGCGCGAAAGTGTTGTGAAAACGGAGGCTTGGCATCGGCGATGGGGGCCATGTTAGAACATAAGCAACAAAATCTAACATTTATGTTACAAAAATTCCCCACATTTGGGGAGGTCGTGCGGAAGTTCACACGCCTGGGGCGACCTTACGCCCGCCATGTGTGCGGCAGATGACAGACGGTCTGTATGCTGCACCCTCGACCACCGAAACCCCTTGCCATGCGCCCTGGATCCGACAACCGCCCCCCTTTGGTCGCCGACACCGCGATGGAGCGCACCGGCGCCTGGACCGTGCCTCACCAGCGCGGTGAGCTCGATCGCCTGGCCCAGATCGCCACGCAGCTCGCGGGCACGGGCGCGGCGCTGCTGGTGGACCTGTCCCATGCGCCGCCCGAAGTTCTGGGCTCGCACGGGCTCGACCCGGATCAGGCGGCCAGGGCCCTGGAGGCCTGCACCGCGCTGCTGCGCGAGCGCGCCGATGTGGAGCGCTGGCTGCCCGAGACCGCCAGCCCTTGGCGCCACGGACATTGGCTGCCGGTGTTCGATGCGGTGGGACAGTCCGGCCTGCTGCTGCTCGACCACGGCCCGCGCGAACAGCCGGCGATCGGCACGCCCCTGCTGCAGTTGCTGTCGCAACACGCCGCCGATGTGCTGGCGCTGGCGCGCCGCTGCGAACAAAGCGAGCAGTACAACGCCAACGTGCTGCGCGAAAGCGAAAGCCGGCTCAACCTGACCGAGCACACGGCCGGCGCGGGCAGCTGGTCGTTGCAGCTCTCCACGCGCGAGGTCGTGCACTCGGACGAGTTCGCCACCATCCTCGGACTGGCCGATCACCGGCAGGTGCGCAACCTCGAGGACATGGTGCAGCGCTACTCCCCCGAGTGGCGCAACGGCATCCGCCAGCGCCTGGAGCGCTGCGCGCAGTACGGCGAAGGCTTCGACGAGGAGATCCAGGTGATGGTCGAAGGCGGCGCGCCCAAGTGGGTGCGCACCGTGGGCACCGCCGTGCGGCGCGCCAACGGCCAGATCGTGCGCATCCAGGGCGCGATCCAGGACATCTCGGCGCAGAAGCAGGCCCAGCAGGACACGCTGCGCCTGGCGATGCGCCTGACCACCACCCTGGCCAGCATCACGGAAGCCTTCGTCACGCTGGACCGGCAGTGCTGCTTCACCTACCTCAACCAGGAGAGCGAACGGCTGCTGCAGAAGACCACCGCCGATCTGCTGGGGCTGGAGGTCTGGCAAGGTTTCAGCGCCGGCCTCTCGCAGCGCCTGAAAGACCAGCTCACGAAATCGCTCAACACCAACCGCCGCGTGGAGCTGGAAGACTTCTTCCCCACGCTGGGCAAATGGCTGGAGGTTCGGGCCTACCCGTTCGCCGAAGGCCTGGCGGTCTACTTCCGCGACGTCACCGAACGGCGGCGCTCGCAGGAACAGCTGATGCTGCTGGAGACCAGCGTGTCCCGGCTCAACGACATCGTGGTGATCGCCGAGACCGGCGCGGGCAGCGACGACCAGGAGCCGCGCATCGTGTTCGTGAACGACGCCTTCGAGCAGCACACCGGCTACAGCCGCGCCGAGGTGCTGGGGCAGACGCCGCGCATGTTGCTCGAACTCGACCCGGCCATCCCCAAGCTGCGCGAACTCGCGCAAGGCCTGCAGCAGACGCAACAGGCGCGCACCGAACTGATGGTGCGCCGCAAGAACGGCGCCATGTTCTGGGTGGAGCTCGAGGTGGTGTCGGTGCAGGCCACCGCCGAAGAGGTGACGCACTGGGTGGCGGTGGGCCGCGACATCACGCAGCGCAAGACCGCCGAGGACATGATCCGCCACCTGGCGTTCTACGACGCGTTGACCGACCTGCCCAACCGCCAGCTGCTGCTGGACCGGCTGCAGCAGGCCCTGGCGGCGAGCGCGCGCTCGGGCCAGCACGGTGCGCTGATGTTCATCGACCTGGACAACTTCAAGATCCTCAACGACACGCTGGGCCACCACATGGGCGACCAGCTGTTGCAGAAGGTGGCCGCGCGCCTGACCAAGAGCGTGCGCAAGACCGACATGGTCGCGCGCCTGGGCGGCGACGAGTTCGTGGTGATGGTCGACGACCTGAGCACCGACCCGGACGCCGCCGCCTTCAAGGCCACCGCCCTGGCCGAGAAGGTGCTCAACACGCTGCGAGAGCCCTTCCAGCTCACCGGCCACCAGCATTTCGCCACCCCCAGCATCGGCGTGACCTCGTTCAACGGCCAGCAGAGCGACGTGGGCGAGCTGCTCAAGCAGGCCGACCTGGCGATGTACCAGGCCAAGTCGCTGGGCCGCAACACGCTGTGCTTCTTCGACCCCAACATGCAGGCCACGGTGAGCGCCAACGCCACCGTGAGCTCCGACCTGCGCGTGGCGCTGAGCGAGCAGCAATTCGTCGTGCACTACCAGCCGCAGGTGGACCGCGTGGGCGTGATCACCGGCGTGGAGGCCCTGGTGCGCTGGCAGCACCCGCAGCGCGGCCTGATGTTCCCGGCCGATTTCATTCCCGTGGCCGAAGACACCGGCCTGATCCTGCCGCTGGGCCAGTGGGTGCTGGAGAAGGCCTGCGAGCAGCTCGCGGCCTGGGCCGACCGGGCGCAGACCGCCAACCTGAGCATCGCGGTCAACGTGAGCGTGCGCCAGTTCCGCCATCCCGATTTCGTGGACATGGTGATGGCCGCGATCACACGCACCGGCATCCGACCGCACAAGCTCAAGCTCGAGCTCACCGAAAGCCTGCTGGCCGACCGCATGGAGATCACCATCGACAAGATGGGCATGCTCAAGGCCTTGGGCGTGACGCTCTCGCTCGACGACTTCGGCGTCGGCTATTCCTCGCTCTCGGTGCTCAAGCGCCTGCCGCTGGACCAGCTCAAGATCGACAAGGGCTTCGTGGCCGACGTGCTCACCGACCCGAACGACGCCGCGATCTCGCGCGCCATCATCGCGCTGGCACAAAGCCTGAGCCTGCAGGTGGTGGCCGAAGGCGTGGAAACGCAGGAACAGCGCGACTTCCTGGCCTACCAGGGCTGCGACCAGTTCCAGGGCCACCTGTTCGCCAAGCCCCTGCCCATCGAGGCGCTCGACGCCCTGCTGCAGAACCCGACCGCGGGCATGCTGGTGCTGTCCTGAACGGCGGCAGCCCCACCCCTCACCAGTTGGTGATGGTGGGGTTCTGGAAGCTGTAATGGTTGGGCAGGGCCAGGTTGGAGAACGAGAACGACAGGCTCACGTCCAGCGCCGTCACCTGGTGCCACCAGCCCAGGGGCAGGAACACCGTCTCGCCCGGCTCGACGATCACCTCGAGCACCGTGGCCTGGCTGAACAGCGGATAACGCGCGAGGTCCGGCCGGTCCAGATCGATCGGGCTGTAGACCTCGAAGTGGTTGTAGAGCAGCGGCGTCTGCAAGGGTGAGATGAAGCGCCAGCGCTTGCGCCCCACGATCTGCGTGTGGCACAGCATGAGCGTGTCGTGGTGCAGCGGCGTGACCGTGCCCGCCGGGCCGAACCAGAACGAGGCGCGGCGCGCCAGCTGCGAGGGGTCGCAGAAGGCCGGCAGGCTGCCGATGTCGGCCAGGATGGGCGCGAATTCGGGCCGCGCCAGCATCTCGTTGTTGGCGGTCAGGTAGTAGTCGTTGGTGGTGCCGCCGGCCAGCACCTGATCGACAAAATTCGCCAGGCCCACGCTGCGCCGGTGGTCCAGCTTGTTGACCTCGTAATTCGGGTCCGCGCTGCGTTCGGCCTGGATCTCCACCTGCAGGTGGCCGAAGCGCTCCCGCAGGTCCTGGGGCGACCAGCGTTGCAGGGCGGGCCAGTCGCGCGCCACGCCGGTGAGCACCAGCGGGCGGCTGCCCACCACGTATTTCTCGACGAACTCGTCCAGCGGCACGTCGCCGCGCTTCTCCACCTGCCCATAGCACGGGTTCAGCTCCAGCAGCTTCTGCTGGTTGGCCATCACCGATTCGAGCTTGGTCTGCAGCTGCTGAAACTTGCGCGCGGCAAGGAACGCCGGGTCGCTGTCCATCGCCCGGATCGCGGGCTCGCACTCCGCCGGGTCCAGGCCCGCCTCGGTCATGGTGACCAGCATGGATTCGGGCGTGCAATGGCGCAGCCTGTTCTCGGCGATCCATTGCAGCCAGCCCGCGTCGAGCGGGCGAAAGGGCGCCGCCTCCAGGGGCTTGGGCGCGGCGGGAATGGTGGGCGGGCTCATGGCGGCGGCCAGTATCGCACCGGCCGGGTGTCGAAACGTGTCGGAGGGTTACCCGGTGAACAGCGCCACGTTGCCCCCGGCCGCCGTGGTGTTGATGGTGAGCGTCTGCTCGGCGCAGAAGCGCTGCAGGTAGTGCGGACCGCCCGCCTTGGGCCCGGTGCCGCTGAGGCCTTCGCCCCCGAAGGGCTGCACGCCCACGACGGCGCCGATCATGTTGCGGTTCACGTAGACGTTGCCCACGCGCGCCGCGCCGGCCAGCGCCAGTGCGCGGCTGTCGATGCGGGTCTGGATGCCCAGCGTGAGGCCGTAGCCCAGCGCGTTGATCTGCTGGATGACGCCCATCGGGTCGCCGCCCCAGCGCACCACCTGCAGCACCGGGCCGAAGATCTCCTGCGCCACCTCGGCGATGTCACCCACCTCGTACATGCGCGGCGCGACCAGCTGAGGCAGGGCCGGCGAGCGGTTCGCGTCGAGCAGCGGCCGGGCCTGGGCATTCAGGCGCTGCAGATGGCGGCCGATGCCCTCGAAGGCTTCGGCATCGATCACCGGCCCCAGGTCGGTGGCCAGATCGGCCGGGTCGCCCGCCACCAGCTCGCTCGCCGCGCCCTGGATCATCGCGATCACGCCATCGGCCACGGCCTCGTGCACGCACAACAGGCGCAGCGCCGAACAGCGCTGGCCCGCGCTGCGGAACGCGCTCTGCACCACGGCATCGGCCACCTGCTCGGGCAGGGCCGTGCTGTCCACCAGCATGGCGTTGATGCCACCGGTCTCGGCGATCAGCGGCACGATGGGGCCGTCCTTCGCGGCGAGCGCGCGCTGGATCAGCTTGCGCAGCCTGCGTCGACCCGGTGAACACCACGCCGGCCACGCCGGGCTGCGCCACCAGCGCCGCGCCCACGGTATCGCCCGGGCCGTGCAGCAACTGCAGCGCGTCGGTAGGCACGCCCGCCGCGTGCAGCAGCTTCACCGCTTCGAGCGCGATGGCGGGGGTCTGCTCGGCCGGCTTGGCCAACACGGTGTTGCCCGTGACCAGCGCCGCCGCCACCTGGCCGGTGAAGATCGCCAGCGGGAAATTCCAGGGGCTGATGCAGACCCAGGCGCCGCGCCCTTCCAGGCGCAGCGTGTTGCTCTCGCCGGTGGGCCCGGGCAGGGCCTGCGGTGCCATCACGCGCTCGGCGTCGTTCGCGTAATAGCGCAGGAAATCGATCGCCTCGCGCACCTCGGAGACCGCGTCGTTCCAGCCCTTGTGCGCTTCCTTCACCAGCAGCGCGCACAGCCGCGGCATCTGCTGCTGCATGGCGTCGGCCGCGCGGCGCAGCGTGGCCGCGCGCTCGGCCAGCGGCGTGTGGTTCCAGCCGGCGAAGGCCCGCACGGCGGCATTCACGGCGGCTGGTGCGTCGGCGGCGCGGGCCTCGGCCACCGCAGGCACCACCAGCGCCGCGTGCGCGGCCTGCAGCGGCTCGCGGTGCGCGACCACCGCGAGGTCCAGCCCCTCGCTGTTGGGGCGCGCCGGGCCGTACAGGTCGGGCGGCAAGGGCAGCGGGGACGCGAGGGCCTCGGGCCGGGACTGTGCCAGCGGCGACACCAGCAGCTCGTCCATGCCCACCGACTCGTCGGCCAGCTGGTGCACGAACGACGAGTTCGCGCCGTTCTCCAGCAGGCGGCGCACCAGGTAGGCCAACAGGTCACGGTGCGCGCCCACCGGGGCGTAGACGCGGCACGAGACGGCCGGGTTCTTCAACACCTCGCGGTAGATGCCTTCGCCCATGCCGTGCAGGCGCTGCAACTCGAACGGCGTGCCCTGCTTCGCCGCCATCTGCAAGATGGCCGCGATGGTGCCCGCGTTGTGCGTGGCGAACTGCGGGTGGATCGCGTCGTGCGCCGCGAACAGGGCCCGCGCGCAGGCCAGGTAGCTCACGTCGGTGTGCGGCTTCTGCGTGAACACCGGGTAGGCCGGCAGGCCCAGCTCCTGCGCGCGCTTGATCTCGGCGTCCCAGTACGCGCCCTTGACCAGGCGGCACATGAACTTCAACCGGTGCTGCCGCGCCAGGCCCGCCACGTGCTCGATCAGCTCGACCGCCCGCGTCTGGTAGGCCTGCAAGGCCAGGCCGAAACCCTGCCATTGGGGGCAGTGTTGCGCCACCCGGGTCGCCAGGGCCTCGAACACGGCCAGCGAGAGTTCGAGCCGGTCCACCTCTTCCGCGTCGATGGTGAGGTTGAGGCTGGCGGCGGCCGCCGCCTCGCACAGCGACCACACGCGCGGCACGAGCTCGCGCATCACGCGGTCGTGTTGCGCGTCCTCGTAGCGCGGGTGCAAGGCGCTGAGCTTGATCGAGATGCCGTCGTTCTGGCCCGGGTGCCGCGCCGGGTCGGCGCTGCGCGCGATCGCCGCGATGGCGTTGCGGTAGCTCGCGAGGTAGCGCAGGGCGTCTTCGTCGGTGCGGGCGCCCTCGCCCAACATGTCGAAGCTGAAGCGCAGGTTGGCCTGGCGCCTGCGCGCCGAGGCGGCCTCCTTCATGCCCTCCTCGATGGTCTGCCCCAACACGAACTGGCGGCCCAGCAACTGCACCGCGCGCAGCGTCGCGGCCACCACGGTCTTGGCGCCCAGCTTGGCCATCAGACCGGGCTCGCTGCCCGCGTGCGGCAGGAAATGTTTGGACATGGCGATCGCCGTGGACGAGAGGCGCGCCAGCGTCGAGTCGGCCGCGCCATCGAAGTCGGCTCGGCCCAGCTGGTCGGCGGTGAGGGCGATCGCGGTCTCGGCGTCGGGCACGCGCAGCAGCGCCTCGGCCAGTCGCATCAGGGCCAGGCCCTCGGCGCTGGAGATCGGGTACTCCTTGAGCAGGCTCTCCATGGCCCAGAATGGCGGCGGGTTCTCGCGCACCGCGCGCACCCAGGGCGCCGCATGGTCCGCGGCTGCTACCCAATCCAGGGCACCGCGCAAGGCGCTCAGGCGCTGGGCGAGAACGCCGGCTTCGGGGCGGTAAGGGAACGGCAGGCGGTCTTGGGCACGGGGCATTGGAACACTCCAGAAAGGCGGGCGATCGGTGAATTCACGCATGGTGCCGCCGAATCAACCGAGTTTTTCACCAAAAATATCAGCTCCAACCGGATAATTCACCACCATGTCCGACACCCAGGAACCCGATCGCATCGACCTGAAGATCCTGCAGCTCCTGCAGGCCGACGGCCGGCTGACCAACCTCAAGCTGGCCGAGGCGGTGGCCCTGTCACCCACCGCCGTGCTCGCGCGCACCCAGCGCCTGCAGCGCGACGGCTACATCCTGGGCTACGAGGCGCGGCTGAACCCGCTCAAGCTCGGGCGGGGCATGATGGTCTTCGTCGAGGTGCTGCTCGACCGCACCACGCCCAACGTGTTCAACGAATTCAAGGCCGCCGTGCAGGTGCGCGACGAGATCATGGAATGCCACATGGTCGCCGGCGGTTTCGACTACCTGCTCAAGACCCGCATGGCGGACATGGCCGCCTACCGCGACTTCGCCGGCAGCGTGTTGTGGCAGCTGCCCGGCGTGCGCGAGACAAGAACCTACGCGGTGATGGAAGAGGTAAAGAACAGCTCGCGGCTGCCCTTGTGATCCATTGACGCCGCCGTTGACACGCCCACCCGGCGCCGCACAATGGCACTCTCACCCATGGGAGCCGCCATGCACCACACCACCATCACCCCCCTGTTGCTGGGCGTCACGCTGGCCGCCACCACCGCGCACGCCCAGAGCATCAAACCCGGCCTGTGGGAAATGACCCAGAAGGTCGGTGGCAGTGCCCAGATGGACCAGGCCATGGCGCAGATGCAGCAGCAGATGGCCAGCATGCCGCCCGCGCAACGCAAGCAGATGGAGGACATGCTGGCCAGACAGGGCAAGGCCATGCCCACGCCGGGCTCGGGCGGCGGCATGGCCGATGAAGGTCTGCATCACGCCCGAGATGGCCGCGCGGCAGGACATGCCGATGCAAGGCGATGGCGACTGCACCAACACCGTCACCTCGCGCAGCGCCACCGCGCTCAAGATGAGTTTCGTCTGCAAGAAGCCCCCGTCCTCGGGCGAAGGCACCTACACCTTCAGCGGCGACGCCGCCTACACCGTGAAGATGGTGATGAACACCACGCACCAGGGCAAGCCCCAGACCATGACCATGGAGGGCCAGGGCAAGTGGCTGTCGGCCGACTGCGGGACGGTCAAGCCAAGGAAGTGAGTTTGGCGGGGCGGCCGCCGAACACGGCGCGCCCCACGCGCACCATGGTCGAGCCGGCGGCGATGGCGGCCTCGAGGTCGTCGCTCATGCCCATGGACAGCGTGTCGAGTGCCAAGCCCGCGCCATTGAGTTGATCAAACAACTCCTTCGCCTGCAGGAACACCGCGCGCTGGGCTTCGAAGGTCTCGGCCGGTTCGGGGATGCACATCAGGCCGCGCAGGCGCAGGTTCGGCAAGCGCGCCACCGCCTGCGCCAGTTCGCGCAGTTCGGCCGGCGCCACGCCTGCTTTCGTGAGGCCACCGTCCACATTCACCTGCAGGCACACCTGCAAGGGCGGCAGTCCTTCGGGGCGCTGTTCACTCAGGCGCTCGGCGATCTTGAGCCGGTCCACCGATTGCACCCAGTCGAAATGCGCGGCCACCAAACGGGTCTTGTTGCTTTGCAGCGGGCCGATGCAGTGCCATTGCGTTGGCGTCGGCGCAACAGCCGACTCGCGCAGCGCGAGGATCTTCTCGACGCCCTCCTGCACGTAGTTTTCGCCAAAACACCGCTGACCGGCGGCCTGCGCCTGACGAACGGCGTCCGGTCCGAAGGTCTTGGAAACCGCGAGCAAAACCACCGCCTCCACGGGGCGTCCGGCATGTGAACAAGCACGCGAAATGCGCTCTTTCAGCCCTTGGAGATTGCGTTCAATGGTCGTCATAATCTGCCGTCATACCTCAACACCGCACGGGACCCCGGGATGGATATCACCCAACTGCTGGCTTTCAGCGTCAAGAACAAAGCATCCGATCTTCATCTCTCGGCCGGTCTTCCACCCATGATACGGGTGCATGGTGATGTGCGACGCATCAACGTCGAACCGCTGGACCACAAGCAGGTCCACGGCATGGTGTACGACATCATGAACGACAGCCAGCGCAAGCAGTACGAAGAGTTCCTGGAGTGCGACTTCTCGTTCGAGATCGAAGGCCTGGCCCGCTTCCGCGTCAACGCCTTCAACCACAACCGCGGCGCTGGCGCGGTGTTCCGCACCATCCCGAGCAAGATCCTCACGCTGGAGCAACTCAACGCACCCAAGATCTTCGGCGACCTCGCGCTGCGCCCGCGCGGCCTGGTGCTGGTGACCGGGCCCACCGGTTCGGGCAAGTCCACCACGCTCGCCGGCATGGTCAACCACCTCAATGAAACCGAGTACGGCCACATCCTCACGGTGGAAGACCCGGTGGAGTTCGTGCACGAGTCCAAGAAGTGCCTGGTCAACCAGCGCGAGGTGGGCCCGCACACGCTGAGTTTTTCGAACGCGCTGCGCTCGGCGCTGCGCGAAGACCCGGACGCGATCCTGGTCGGCGAAATGCGCGACCTCGAAACCATCCGCCTGGCGATGACCGCCGCCGAGACCGGCCACCTGGTGTTCGGCACGCTGCACACCTCCAGCGCGGCCAAGACCATCGACCGCATCATCGACGTGTTCCCGGCCGAAGAGAAAGACATGGTGCGCGCGATGCTCTCCGAATCGCTGGTGGCGGTGATTTCGCAGACGCTGTGCAAGACCAAGGACGGCTCGGGCCGTGTCGCGGCGCACGAGATCATGCTGGGCACCAGCGCGATCCGCAACCTGATCCGCGAGGCCAAGGTGGCGCAAATGTATTCGGCCATCCAGACCGGCAACAGCGTGGGCATGCAGACGCTGGACCAGAACCTCTCGGAGCTGGTCAAGCGCAATGTGATCAGCCCGGCGGAGGCGCGCGGCAAGGCGAAGATCCCCGAGAACTTCCCAGGCTGAAATGACGACACCCACGCTCCACCGCTGCGCGGGTCGCTGCCCCCCAAGGGGGCTGGCCTTGCTTGGGGCGGCCCTGCGCGGCGGCCGTCGCTGCTGATCAAAGGACACTCTCATGGAACGCGACCAGGCATCCAAATTCATCAACGACCTGCTGCGCCTCATGCTCAGCCGCTCGGGCAGCGACCTGTTCCTGACCGCCGATTTTCCGCCAGCGATCAAGGTCGACGGCTCGGTCGTCAAGGTGTCGCCGCAACCCCTGAACGCCACGCACACGCTGGCGCTGGCGCGCGCCATCATGAACGACAAGCAGGCCGCCGAATTCGAGCGCACCAAGGAGTGCAACTTCGCGATCTCGCCGCCGGCCATCGGGCGCTTCCGCGTCAACGCCTTCATCCAGCAGGGCAAGGTCGGCATGGTGCTGCGCACGATTCCCGCCGTGCTGCCCACCATCGACAAGCTCGGCCTGCCCCAGGTGCTCAAGGACGTGGCGCTCTCCAAGCGCGGCCTGTGCATCCTGGTCGGCGCGACCGGCTCGGGCAAGTCCACCTCGCTCGCGGCCATGGTGGACTGGCGCAACGAGAACACGCACGGCCACATCATCACGGTGGAAGACCCGATCGAGTTCGTGCACCCGCACAAGAACTGCGTGGTGACGCAGCGCGAAGTGGGCCTGGACACCGACAGCTGGGAGGCCGCGCTGAAGAACACGCTGCGCCAGGCGCCCGATGTGATCCTGATGGGCGAGATCCGCGACCGCGAAGCCATGGAGCACGCGATCCAGTTCTCCGAGACCGGCCACCTGTGCCTGCGCAACGCTGCACGCCAACAGCGCCAACCAGGCGCTGGACCGCATCATCAACTTCTTCCCCGAAGAGCGCCGTGCCCAGCTGCTGATGGACCTGTCGCTGAACCTGCGCGCGCTGGTCTCCCAGCGCCTGGTGCCGCGCCAGGACAACAAGGGCCGGCACGCGGCGGTGGAGATCATGCTGAACTCGCCGCTGATCTCCGACCTGATCTTCAAGGGCGATGTCGCCGAGATCAAGGAGATCATGAAGAAGAGCACCCAGATGGGCATGCAGACCTTCGACCAGGCGCTGTTCAACGCCTTCGAGGCCAACCTCATCACGCTCGAAGACGCGCTGCGCAACGCCGATTCGCTCAACGACCTGCGGCTGCAGATCAAGCTCAACAGCCAGCGCGCCAAGTCGCTGGACCTGGCAGCGGGCACCGAGCACCTCACCATCGTTTGACCCACCCCCGCGCCGCGCTGGCGCGCGTCACCCCCTCAAGGGGACAATGTCTGCGGCCCGGCAAAGCCGGTTCCGCGACATTTCTTGTATTGGAAGCTTCTTCACATGACCAGCATCGCCGAACGCACCTACGAATCCACCCCTGCGCGCAAGGTCGCCTTCATCGGCCTGGGTGTCATGGGGTACCCCATGGCCGGGCACCTGGCGCGCGCCGGCCACGCTGTGACGGCCTACAACCGCTCCAGCGCGAAGGCGGCCGCTTGGGTGGCCGAGTTCGGCGGGGCGCACAAACCGACGCCGCGCGAGGCGGCCCAGGGCGCCGACATCGTGTTCGCCTGCGTGGGCAACGACGACGACCTGCGCTCCATCGTGCTCGGTGCCGACGGCGCTTTCGCCGGCATGTCGCCCGGCGCCGTGTTCGTGGACCACACCACCGCCTCGGCCGACGTGGCGCGCGAGCTGCATGGCGCGGGCAAGGCATTGGGCATCGCTTTCGTGGATGCCCCCGTCTCGGGTCGCCAGGCGGGCGCGCAGAACGGCGCCCTGACCGTGATGTGCGGCGGTGAGGCGGCCGCGTTCGACGCCGCCAGGCCGGTGGCCATGGCCTTCTCGCGCGCCTTCACCCGCATGGGCGAGAGCGGCGCCGGCCAGCTCACCAAGATGGTCAACCAGATCTGCATCGCCGGCCTGGTGCAAGGCCTGTCCGAAGCGATCGCCTTCGGTCAGAAGGCCGGCTTGGACATGACCCAGGTGCTGGACGTGATCGGCAAGGGCGCGGCCCAGAGCTGGCAGATGGACAACCGGGGCAAGACCATGGTGGCCGACAAGTTCGACTTCGGCTTTGCCGTGGACTGGATGCGCAAGGACCTGGGCCTGGTGCTGGACGAAGCCAAGCGCAACGGCGCGCGCCTGCCGGTCACCGCGCTGGTGGACCAGTTCTACGCCGACGTGCAGGCCATGGGCGGCCAGCGCTTCGACACCTCCAGCCTCATCAAACGCTTGAAGTAGGCTCCCCCCGCGCCGCCTTCGGCGTCACCCCCCAGGGGGCAACACGTGCGGCCCGGCGAAGCCGGTTCCGCCGTGTTCTGGAAGGGGCCGCGCCTCTTCGAGCGGCGTTATTTGGCGGGGTTGGTCGGTGCCGGCTGCTTGGCGGCGCCGATGTTGGCGAGTTCCTGCTCGGAGATGATTTCGAACACGCGCACCACGCGCGACACGTTCTGCGTGTTGCGCGCGATGTCGGTGGCGCGGTCGGCTTCGCGCTGCGTCACACGGCCCATCAGGTACACCGTGCCGCGTTCGGTCAGCACCTTGAAGGCGCTGGCCGAGAGGTCCTTGGCGTCCACCAGCGAGGCCTTCACCCGGCCGGTGATCAGCGTGTCGCTCGCGCGCTCCTTGAGCGAGGGGCTGTTGGTCACGCCCAGCTCGTTGATGACCTCGCGCACGTTCTCCACGCCGGACACGATCTGCGTGACCTTGGTCTTGATCGCCTCGCTGGAGGCCTCGCCGGTGATCAGCACGCGGCGGTTGTAGCTGGAGAGGTTGTAGCGCGCGTGCGCGTCGCCCAGCTCGTCCTTCAGGCGGTTGGACGCCCTCAGCTCGATGCCCTGGTCGTCGAGCTGCGCGCCCGAGGTGCGGCGGTCCACCGCCACCAGTGCGGTCACGGCCGCGCCGCCCACCACCAGGGGCGCGCAGGCGCTCAGCGTGGCGCCCAGGGCGGCCACGGCGAGCGCGGCGGCGGCGATGCGGTGAAAGGAAGGGGTGTTCTTGATCTGGCTCATGAGGCACTCTCCATAGGGGTGTTGGACTCGTCGGGCAGGCCCAGCAGCTGGGCGTCCACGCCGTCGCAAATGCAGTGCAGCACGAGGTGATGCACTTCGAGGATGCGGGCCGGCAGCTCGTGCGGCACGCACAGGTGCACGTCGGTGTCGCGCAGTTGCATCGAGAGGCGGCCGCCGCGCGCGCCGGTGAGCGCCACCACGACCATTTCGCGCTCGTGCGCGGCCTCCACCGCCGCCAGCACGTTGGCCGAATTGCCACTGGTGGACAGCGCCAGCAGCACATCGCCGGCCTGGCCGAGCGCGCGCACCTGGCGGGCGAACACCGCGCGGGCATCGAAATCGTTGGCGATGCCGGTGAGCACCGCCGCGTCGGACGAGAGCGAAAACGCCGCCAGCTCGGGCCGTTCGCGTTCGTAGCGGCCCACGAAGCTGGCCGCGAAGTGTTGCGCGGCCGCGGCCGAAGCGCCATTGCCGCAGGCCAGCACCTTGCCGCCGCCCGTGACGCTGGCCAGCACGGCCGCGATGGCCGACTCCACCATCGGTGCCAGGGACTGGGCGCACTGGTACTTCAGGTCGGCGCTGTCGATGAACTGTTGCTGGATGCGTTGCAGAAGCATGGCGCGATCATAGCGGTGAGGGGTGTATCCATTTGCTCAGAATGCCACGGAGGCATCGAAGGCGGCGCGCAGCCACTCGATGCGCACCGGCGTCGGCGCGTCGAACGCGCCATCGATCAGCACCACATCGAAGCGGCATGCAGGCTCTGAGCCGAGCCGCAGCAAAAAGTGCCGCGCCGCGAACACGATGCGGCGTTGTTTCACCCCGGTGATGCTGGCGCCGGCCCCGCCCTGGCGCTGGCTGGCGCGCTGGCGCACCTCGACGAAGACCAGCGTGCCATCGGGCTCGCGCATAATCAAATCGACTTCGCCACCGCCCCGGCCCGGGGTCCTGAAGTTGCGCCGCACCAGCGCCAGGCCATGGCGCCGCAGGTGGACCAGGGCCGCATCCTCCGCGGCGTCGCCCCGGTCCTTGGTGGTCTGTTTCGCCGCGCCGCTCCCCGAGGGCGCCGCCTGTTTTCTGGATGTCCACATTGTCTGCAAGCACTCCATCCCTGTTGGCCGCCGCCCGCGACGCGGCGGGGCACCAGCATTATCCGCAGGGCGCGCTCTACATGGTCGCCACCCCCATCGGCAACCTGGCCGACATCGGGTTGCGCGCGCTGCAGGTGCTCTCGCTCGTGGACACCGTGGCCTGCGAGGACACGCGCCACACCGCCGCGCTGCTGCAGGGCTACGGCCTGCACAAGCCGCTGCTGGCGCTGCACGAACACAACGAGGCCGAGGCCGCGCAGACCGTGGTGCAACGCCTGCAGGAAGGCCAGCGCATCGCCTATGTGAGCGACGCCGGCACACCGGGGGTGAGCGACCCGGGCGCGCGCCTGGTCGCCGCCGTGGCAGGCGCCGGCCTGCGCTGCCTGCCGATCCCGGGCGCCAGCAGCATCACCGCGCTGCTCAGCGTGGCCGGGCACAGCGGCTGGGACGGTCGTTTCGTGTTCGCTGGCTTTCTCTCGCCCAAGGCGGCCGAGCGCCAGCGCGAGGTGCAGCAGATCGGTGCCGATGCGCGCGCCTGCGTGCTGCTGGAGGCGCCGCACCGCATCGAGGCTTTGGCCAAGGACCTGGCCTCCCTGGGCCCACGCACCCTGACCGTGGGGCGCGAGCTGACCAAGCAGTTCGAGGAGATCGCGCCCATGCCCGCCGAGGCCCTGCCTGGCTGGCTGCAGGCCGGCGCGCACCGCACGCGCGGCGAGTTCGTGTTGATGGTGCACCCGCTGGCGGCCGAGGCGGCCGAAGCAGGCGCGGTGGACGCGGCGGCGCTGCGCACGCTGGACCTGCTGCTGGCCGAACTGCCGCTGAAGACCGCCGTGCGCCTGTGCGCGGAGATCACCGGCCAGCCACGCAACGCCCTGTACGAGGCCGCGCTGGCCCGGCGGGCCGATCAGTAGATCACGCGCGCCGTGTGGTCGGGGCCCGATCGGGCGCCCGGTTCGCGGGTCGGGGCCTCGGGCACCTCGGTGGCCTCGACATCGACCACATCGCCCATGGGCCGGCGCACACCGCCCGCGCCACCCGGCCACACGCCCTGCGTGTAGCGCTGCGAGGTCTGGCGAAAACGGCTGAACACCACCGCCGGGGCGGGCTTGCGGCCGGTCACCAGCGACCAGAGCGAGACGCCGACCATTACCACCAGGGACGCCAGCAGCAGGCTGAGCACGAAGACCAGGGCGGCCAGGGCCAGCGCCAGCCGGATCACGCCACGCAGCACGCGGCCAAAGAAGTCGAAGAGTCCGTTCATGGATGAGAGAGCCTCCTGGCCCCGAGGGAGTTCCTGAACTGGCGCGAACACCAGGCATGCCACCCGGCATGGGGCAAACAGCGGGCAGATGGGGGCATTCTGGCGGTTTGCAAGCCACCTCGCGGTATGCTCCCGCGTGTGAAACCGATCTATCAGTACTTCTTCCGCGGCCTGATCACCTTCCTGCCGGTGGCGCTCACGGTCTACGTGCTGTACCTGTTCATCGTCTGGGTGGAAACCATCGCCATGTGGGCGATCCGACCGCTGGTCGGCGACTTCTACCTGCCTGGCCTGGGCATCGTGATCGGCGCGGCCATGATCTTCGGCCTGGGTTTCCTGATCTCCCAGCCCGTGACGGCGCGCATGCTCTCCTGGGTGGAGCTGCCGTTCACCAACCTGCCGGTCGTCAAGAGCATCTATTCCTCGCTCAAGAGCTTCGCCGACTACTTCGCGCCCAACAAGAAGGACGCGCAGCAGCAGGTGGTGATGCTGAAGATGCCGGACAACGAGATGACCATCGTCGGCCTGGTGACGCGCCAGAACATGGCCGGCCTGCCGCCCGGGCTGGCCGAGCTGGACCACGTGGCGGTCTACCTGCCCATGGGCTACATGATCGGCGGCTACACCGTGTTCGTTCCGCGCAGCTGGACCACGCCGATCGACATGTCGGTGGAAGAGGCCATGCGCGCCTCGCTGCTCGCCTGGATGGGCACGAAGTAAGCCCCCCGCGCCGCCTTCGGCGCCCCCCCAAGGGGGCAACACCAGCGGCTTGGCAAAGCCAGTTCCGCGCTGTTCCGGACCGTGGAACTTGCGCTCGGACAGACCTTCCAATCAGGCTGCCGTCTTAGGAGACTTGCATGAGCACCCATCCCCTGCGCCGCCGCCTCCTCATCGCCAGCGCCGCCGCCGTGGCCGCGCCGGCGTGGCTTTCGCCCGCGCTGGCGCAGGGCAAGTCCCTGCGGCCCACGCCGAGCCAGACCGAAGGCCCGTTCTACCCGGTCACGCTGCCGGCCGACAGCGACGCCGACCTGCTCAGGAACGGCAAGGCGGTCTACAGCAAGGGCCAGCCGACCTGGGTCGAGGGCACGGTGACCGACCTTGCCGGCGTGCCGGTGGCGGGCGCGGTGGTGGAGATCTGGCAATGCGACCACGAAGGCCGCTACCACCACCCGGGCGACGGCGGACGGGCCGACCCGGCGTTCCAGGGCTTCGGCCAGGTCACGGTGGGCCGCGATGGGCGCTACCGTTTCCGCACCCTCAAACCCGTGCCCTACACCGGCCGCACGCCCCACATCCACGTGAAGGTGCGGCTGGACCGGCAGGAGCTGCTCACCACCCAGCTGTACGTGGCGGGCGACCCCGGCAACGAGCGCGACGGCCTCTGGCGGCGCATGAACGAAGAGGCCCGCGCCGCCGTCACCGTGCCCTTCACCCCCGGCAGCGACGGCCTGCGCGCCACCTTCCCCATCGCCGTGCAGGCTTGAAGCCGGGCGGCTAAGCTCGCCGCATGGATTCATTGACCCAGATTGCCCTCGGCTCGGCCGTGGGCGTGGCCGTGATGGGCCGGCGCACCGCCGCGTGGAAGGCCGCGTTGTGGGGCGCCATCGGCGGCACCCTGCCCGACCTCGACGCCTTCATCAACCACGGCGACGCCATCCTCAACATGACGCGCCACCGCGCCGAGAGCCATGCGCTCTTCGTGCTCACGCTGGCCGCGCCGGTGCTCGCCTGGATCGTCTCGCGCGTGCACGGCGAGGCCGCGCTGTTCAGGCGCTGGTGGCTGGCGATGTGGCTGGTGCTCATCACCCACCCGCTGCTCGACACCATGACGGTCTACGGCACACAGCTGCTGCAGCCGTTCAGCGACTACCCGTTCGCCGTGGGCAGTGTCTTCATCATCGACCTGGCCTACACCCTGCCACTGATCGTGGGCGTGGTCGCGGCGCTGCGGCTGAAGTCCGCGCGCGGCCTGGCCTGGAACACCGCCGGGCTGGTGCTCAGCACGCTCTACCTGGGCTGGAGCGTCGGCGCGCAGCAGCACGTCATGCGGGTGGCGCAGGCGTCCCTGCAGGCCGACGGCATCGCGGCCGAGCACCTGCTGGTCACGCCCTCGCCGTTCAACACCGTGCTCTGGCGGCTGGTTGCGCCACCACGCCCACCGAGTACCGCGAGGGCTTCTACTCGCTGCTGGACGACAGCCCGCGGATCACCTGGACGGTGCATGAGCGCGGCGCGGACCTGATCGCGCAACACCGCAACGAGCCCTACCTCGCGCGCATGGCGGCCTTCACCCACGGCTTCTACAGCGTGTCGGCCACCGAGGGCCATCTGTTCGTGACCGACCTGCGCATGGGCCAGGAGCCGCACTACACCTTCCGCTTCGACCTGGGCACCGACACCGAGCGGGCCAACGGGGGCCACCGCCCCACCCTGAACGGCTCTCGCCCGGACCTCGCCACCGCGCTGCCCGGTCTGTGGCACCGGCTGCTGGGCAACCGGCCGCCGTCACCGGCGAGCTAGAGCAGCCACTCGATCGGCAACACCGACAGCAGGCCGATCCAGGCGCGTTGCCCCAGTGAGCTGCCCGGCTCGCGGGTGTGGCGGATCTCCTGGCCGTCGCGGCGTTCGATCCACACCAGATCGCCCCGCTCATCGAGCCGCACCGCGTACGCCGTGGCCGGCACCTCGCGGTCGAAGGCCTCGGCGACCGCGCGCGCCATGGCCGGGCTGTCGATGATGAACCCCAGCTCGGTGTTCAGGTGCGCCGAGCGCGGATCGAAATTCATCGACCCCACGAACACGCGCTCGCCGTCGAGCGCGAAGGTCTTGGCGTGCAGGCTGGAGCCCGAACTGCCGAACACGCCCGAGCGGCCCATCACCACCGCGCTGCGGCGCATCTCATACAGCTCGACGCCGCCGCGCAGCAGGTCCTGGCGGTAGCGCGCGTAACCCGAGTGCACGGCCGACACGTCGGTCGCCTCCAGCGCGTTCGTCAGGATGCGCACGCGCACGCCCCTGGCCGCCAGGCGCTCGAAGACCGCCACGCCCGCTGCGGTGGGCACGAAGTACGGCGAGATCAGATCCAGCGAGCGCACCGGCGGGCGCGCCAGCACCTGGGCCAGCTGGTGGGTCACCAGCCCCTCCTTCTCGGCCAGCCCCAGGCCTTTGCGGGGATCGTCGCTGACCATCTCCACGCGCGCCCACTGGGGCACGATGCCCCCCGTGAGCAGGTCGGACACGAAGCGCGACTCGCGCAGGGCCTGCAGGTAGCGCGCGGCGCGCGGATCACGCTCGGCCTGCACCGCGGCGTCCGGTGCCGCCACCACCGTCCCGGCCGGGACGATGCGGTCGATCGGGTAGGCCGAGGCGCTGGCCCAGTAGCGGTCGAAGTCGGCCGACAGCTCGGGCACCACCGCCCCGGTGGCCAGCACGTCGAGATCGGCGAACAGCACGCCATCGGTGGCGCCGAAGTACTCGTCGCCCACGTTGCGCCCGCCCATGATGGCGGCCTGGCTGTCGGCGACCAGCGCCTTGTTGTGCATGCGCCGGTTGGCGCGGCTGAAGTGCGTGAGGTAGCCCAGCGCCTTGGGCTGGCGGATGGAGAACGGGTTGAACAGCCGCACCTCGATGGCCGGGTGCCGGTCCAGCGCGAGCAGCTTGCCGTCCATCGCCGACGCCGTTGTCGTCCAGCAGCAGGCGCACGCGCACGCCGCGGTCGGCCGCCTCGCGCAGCGCGTTGAGCAAGAGGTTGCCGGTGATGTCGTCGCGCCAGATGTAGTACTGCACGTCCAGCGTGCGCTCGGCCGCGCGCACCAGCAGCACGCGCGCCGCGAACGACTCCAGCGCATCGGCCAGCGGCAGGATGCCGGACTCGCCGGGATGGGCCAGCGCGTCAGCGCTCAGCACGCGGCCCAGCGCCGTGGCGGCGGCCTCGGCCGGCGCCAGGGCCCGGGATTCGGTGCGCCCTTCCAGCGGAGGCAGGGCACAGCCCTGGAGCAGGGCAGTCAGCAACGCCATCATCCACCCACCTCGTTGGAAGATCCCCATGGAAGGCACGCTCATGACGGCGCGGCGGAGGCGTTCAGCCCATCAGCAGCGTCACGCAGACGATCACGACGCCGATGCACAGGTTGACGAACACCCAGCTGCGGATGGACGCCATGGCCGCGCCGGCCGCGGGCCAGTCGCTGGCGGCCACGGCGCGCGTGAGGCGCCTGAACAGCGCGAAGCGGATGTGGCCGAAGATCAGGATCATCACGATGCCCAGCGTGGCCATGATGGTCCAGTCCAGCGGCATGTTGAAGGCCAGGCCGGCCTGCACCGTTTCCTTGGCCGTGCGGCCGATCATCCACAGGCCCGTGCGCCAGCACCACCAGCGAGGCCCACAGCACCACCGAGAAGAAGCGCTTCATCACGGCCTGCAGCAGGCGCAGGCGCACCGGCGGCTCCAGCGCCTGCACCGAGGGGCGCAGAAAGAAGTGCGCGAAGGCCATGCCGCCCACCCACAGGATGACGGCCAGCACGTGGATGAGTTTGAGGGCGGAGAAGATCATGCGCGGGGCTTTCTGTGAGGAAGGTCAGGCTTCGGTCAGCACGCCGTCCACGCGGCGCTGCAGCCGGTAGGGCGGCAGGCCCTTGAGCATGCGCCGTCCGTAGGACTGGCGCAGCAAGCGGGCATCGTAACAAACGACCACCGCCTCGTCGGCCTCGGTGCGCAGCGCGCGCCCGGTCCATTGCAGCAGGCGCGCGCCGGTGGCGGGCACCACGAGTTCGCTGAACGGGTCGCGGCCCTGGCTCTTGAGCCAGTCGGCGCGCGCCTGGCCCACAGGGTCGCTCGGCGAGGCGAAGGGCAGCTTGGTGATGAACACCCATTCGCACAACTCGCCGGGCAGGTCCAGCCCCTCGCCGAAGGACTGCAGGCCGAACAGCACCGAGGGCTTGCCCTCGGCCACGCGCTCGGCGTGGCGGCGCAGCAGCACGGTGCGCGAGGCCTCGCCCTGCACCAGCACGCGGTCGCGCAGCGCGCCGTGTTCGCCGCGCTCGAGCAGGCCCTGCGCCTGGCGCATCTGCGCGCGCGAGGTGAACAGCACCAGCGCGCCGCGCTCGACCTCGCGCAGGTCGGCCATCAGCAGGGCCAGCATCTCGCGCGTGTAGCTGTCCACGTCCTTGGGGTCGGCGGTGGTCTGCACCACCACCAGGCGGCCCTGGCGCGCGTGGTCGAACGGGCTCTGCACCTCGCGCGCGGCCACCGCGCCGTCCCAGGCCAGGCCGGACTCGTGCAGGAAGTGATCGAAGCTGCCGCAGGTGGTGAGCGAGGCCGAGGTGACCACCGCCGCGCGCACCTGGTTCCACAGGTGGTTGCGCAGCAGGCTGCCGGGCTGCAATGGGCAGGCGTGCGCGGTCAGCGTGACCAGGCCGTGGCTCACACCGGCCTCCAGCCACTTGGCCAGGGGCGGCTGCCCGTCGCCCGCCGCCTGCTGCCAGTAGCTGGCGGTTTCCTGCGCGCTCTGCAGGCGCGGCGCGAGCACGCCCAGGCGGCTGTAGAGCTTGGCGCAGCGCGCCGCGTCGCCCGGGTTCTCGCGCGCATTGGCCTTGAGCTGGGTTGCGCAGCGCCTCGAACACCTTCAGCAGGCTGCTGGCGTTGGCGTGCAGCTTGCCCACCACCTCCAGCCACTCCGCCGGCAGCACGCCGCCGTCGAAACGGTCCACCACCGGCGCGCCGGCGTCGTTGAAAGAACCGCCACCGGCGCGCGCGGGCGAGCGGCCGGCGGACCGGCCGGTGAGGTCCAGCCAGGCCGGCAGCGAGCCGATGCGCTGCATCGCGAGCCGCGCCAGCTCGGTCTGGGCGCTCTTGAGTTCCTTGGTGAACGCGGCCACATCGATGGTGGGCTTGTGGTCGATCGCGGTTGCGCACCTCGTCCACCGCGCGCGGCAGCTTGTCCAGCCAGTTGCGCACGCATCAGGTCCATGGAAGCGGTGAACTGCCCCTGCGCCACCGAGCCCAGGTGGTGGGCCTCGTCGAACACGAGGTAGCAGTCCTGCGGCGCGGGCAACGCGTGCAGGCCCAGGGTGGAGAGCAGCAGGTCGTGGTTGACGACGATCACCTGCGCCTGCGCCAGTTTGGCGCGCGCCTGGTAGTAACTGCAGCTGTTGTAGCTGGGGCAGTGGCGCGCGGTGCAGGTGTGGCGCTCGGCGGCCACGGGCGCCCACAGGCTGCCGTCGGGCGGGTCGTCCAGCCGGTCGCGGTCGCCGTCCCAGCTGCCGCCGTCCAGCGCGTTGGCCCAGGCGGTGTACTGCACGCCGCGCTCCTGCCAGCGCGCCGCGGCGGCGGCCGAGGCCACGGCCTGCGCCGCCATGCCGGCCGCGCTGGGGTCGCCACCCCCATCGTCGCTTTCGAACAGGTCGGCGCTCGCCGCGTCGCCCCCGCTGAGCTGGTCCAGTTTGAGGCGGCACACATAGCGCCCGCGCCCCTTGGCCAGCGCGAAACTGAAGGGCTGCGGCAGCGTGGCGGCCAGCGCGGGCAGGTCCTTGGCGATCAGCTGTTCCTGCAGCGCCACCGTGGCGGTGCTGATGATCACGCGCTTCTGCTGCGCCAGCGCGAGCGGAATCACCGTGGACGCGTAGGCCGCCGATTTGCCCACGCCGGTGCCCGCCTGCACCACCGCGATGCCGCGCGCGGGCAGCGCCGCGTCGCTCGCCACCGCGCCGTCGCCCAGGGTCACACCCGAGAGCGTGTGCGCGATGTGGGCCGCCATCTCGCGCTGGCCCGGCCGCGCGCGGTAACCCGGCGCGTGCGCCACCACGTGGTCGAACGCGGCCAGCGCGATCGCCTCGCGCGCCAGCGGGCCGGCTACCGGCGCGGCGGATGCGCCGGTGTCGGCGGAAGAGGGCTCAAGGGTGGGGGTGGACATGCGAACGCGAAAACAAACGCCGATTGTCCCAGACCGGGCCCGATGTCACCCGGCCATGGTGCAATGCACCACCCTCCCCCCTGACAATGTGATCCATGGCCCAGCCCCCCCGCCCCGGCAAACACCCGATCGACCTCGCTCTGCAGGGCGGCGGCTCGCACGGCGCCTTCACCTGGGGCGTGCTCGACCGCCTGCTGGAAGACGACACGCTGGAGATCGCCGCCGTCAGCGGCACTAGCGCGGGGGCCATGAACGCGGTGGCGCTGGCCTCGGGCCTCATGGACGGCGGGCGCGAAGGCGCGCAGCGCGTGCTGCGCCAGTTCTGGACGCGCGTGGCCGAGCTCTCGCCTTTCCACCGGCTGCAGACCAGCCCGATCGGCGTGCTCATGGGCCCGGCCACCGACTGGCTCGCGCCCTGGCTCAAGCCCTGGACCGAGCCGCTGCAGCAGGCGGCCGATGCCTTCGGCCACACGCTCTCGCCCTACCAGCTCAACCCGCTCAACCTGAACCCGCTGCGCGACATCCTGGTCGAAACCATCGACTTCGACCGCGCGCGCCGCTGCCACAAGACGCAGCTCTTCATTGCCGCCACGCAGGTGCGCACCGGCGCGCTGCGCGTGTTCGGCCAGCAGGAACTCACGGCCGACATGGTGCTGGCCTCGGCCTGCCTGCCGCTGCTGTTCCAGGCGGTGGAGATCGAGGGCGAGGCCTACTGGGACGGCGGCTACGCGGGCAACCCCACGCTGCTGCCGCTGGTCAACGAGACCCGCGCCGACGACCTGCTGCTGGTGCAGATCAACCCCACGCAGCGCGAGAGCGTGCCCACCAGCGCGCGCGACATCCTCGACCGCATCAACGAAGTGACCTTCAACGCCAGCCTGGTGAAAGAGCTGCGCACACTGGCGCTGCTCAAGCAGGTCATCGGCGAGCAGCGCTCACCCGGCAGCCCCGCGCTGTTCCAGCGCGTGCAGCGGCTGCGCGTGCACCTGATCGAGGGCGGCGACTCGCTCGCGGCGCTGGGCGCGGGCAGCAAGACCAACACGCAATGGGCCTTCCTCTCCAACCTGCACGCCATGGGGCGCGAAGCGGCGGACCGCTGGCTGCATGCGCACCGCAAGGACCTGGGGCAACGCAGCACGCTGGACCTGGGGCCGGTGCTCAAGGACGTCTGAGCCGCGCGCCCCGCCAAGGGGGTCGGACTCAGGCCGCGAAGCGCATGGAAAAGTCGGCGGCGGTGACGTCCTTGACCAGCGCGCCCACCGAGATGCGGTCCACCCCGGTCTCGGCATAGGCGCGGATGTTCTCCAGGTTCACACCGCCCGAGACCTCCAGGCTGCACCGGCCGCCGGCCATCGCCACCGCGCGGCGGACCGACGCCAGCGGCATGTTGTCCAGCAGCACCATGGTCACGCCGATCGCCAGCGCCTCTTCCAGCTGCGCCAGGGTTTCCACCTCGACCTGGATGAAGCTGGCCTGAGGCGCCAGCGCCTGGGCGGCGCGGAACGCGGCCGGGAGGCTGCCGGCCGCGTGGATGTGGTTTTCCTTGATCAGCACCGCATCGAAGAGCCCCATGCGGTGGTTGTGCCCGCCGCCGCAGCGCACGGCGTATTTTTGGGCCTGGCGCAGGCCGGGAATGGTCTTGCGGGTGTCGAGCACGCGGGCGGCCGTGCCCTGCACCCGATCGACGAAGACCGCCGTCCGGGTCGCGATGCCGCTGAGGAACTGCAGGAAGTTCAGACAGGTGCGTTCGGCGGTGAGCAGCTCGCGCGCGCCACCCTCGACCTCGAAGATCGCCTGCCCGGGTTCGCAACGCCCGCCGTCGGGCACCCGCCAGGTCACCGTGGCAGACGGGGCCAGCTGGCGCAGCGTGGCCCGCACCCAGGGTTCGCCGCAGATCACAGCGGCCTGCCGGCAGATCACGACAGCGCGCGCACGCCGGTCGCCGGGCACGATGCCGGCGGAGAGATCGCCCGCGCCCACGTCCTCGGTCAGGGCGCGTTGCACGTCGGCGTCGATCTGGGTGGGGGGAATGTCGAGGTCCATCATCGTCGGCAGAGAAGGGAGAGAGAGAGAGAGAGAGAAAGGGGGCTAGGAACGTCGCCGCAGGACCACCGGCTTGCCGCCCAGCTGGGCCTTGCACATCCAGTGCGCCAGGGCGGAATCGAGGTGGGTGGCATGGCCGGGGAACCAGTCTTCCAGCGCATCGGCCAGGCGCCGGCAGGGCGCCATCTCGCCCTGCAGCAGCAGAGCGCGCACCTCGGCGGCCGAACGGAGCACGGCCGCGTGCTCGTCCACATGGCACTGGCGGGGCGGAAACCCGCTCTCTCCCATCCAGCGGTCCTCCTCGCCGAAGTGCGCGGCCAGGTGATCGATCATGGCGTCCAGCGCCACCAGCAGGATCTCGTCGGGCGCGCGCTGCAGGTCGCCCAGGCAGGCCACGAACTCCTCGTGCCGGTGGTCCATGGGTGGGTAACCGAGCAGGAGCTCGTCGCTCCAGGCCAGGGGGCCCTGTTCGGACACGGGCGTGGGCGGGAGGGCGTCCTGGTTCACTTGAACAGCAGCACCGTCGCCAGCACCGTCAGAAAGGCCAGCAGCAGCGCGCGAAAGCGCGTCTCGCTGAGCCGGTAGCGGATCTTCTTGCCCAGCGCGAGCCCGAGCAGCATGGGCAGCACGGTGGCGCAGGACACCAGCAGCTCGAAGGCGCCGAAGCGGCCGTACCAGATCATGGCCGAGTACATGAACACCGAACCGAAGAGGTAGATGACGCTGATGCTGCCGATGAACTCCTCGCGCTTGAGGTTCAGCGCCATCAGGTAGGTGATGAGCACCGGGCTGGTGAGGGACGACACCCCGCCCATCACACCGGCCGTGATGCCGGCCAGCACGCTGGCCGCGGTCTCGTGGCGCGGCGCGATCCGCACGTTGGGCCGGGTCGCCATCAGCAGCACGGAGACCAGGATCGCGCAGGCGAACATCACGTTCATCTGGTCGGCCGAGAGGCTGGAGGTCAGGCGCACGGTGAGCACGACGGACAACAGCTGCGACATGATCAACCAGCGAAAGCGCTTCACGCTGTAGATCGGCGAACCGCGCTCGATGGTCTGGACCACGTTGGACCACAGCACCGGCACCACCATCAGGCCGATGGCCTGGGCCGGCGGCACGAAGAGGGACAGCATGGGCACGGCCAGCATGCCCATGCCCACGCCCATCGCGCCCTTGACGATGCCCGCCGCCAGGACGATGACCGCCCCCGCCAGCAGGAACACCAACCAGGCGGCGGGCTGGAATTCACTCATTCGATGGACCATGGCAGGCGGCGGCGCGGCCGGCCTCAGATGCTGTAGCTCTCATAGGTCGACGGGTGGAACAGCTCGGCGAGCTCGACCTTGCGGGCCGACAGGCCTTGCGCATGGTGGTGGTGCAGGAAGGCCTCGAGGGTCCGGGTGTTGGGCGCCACGCCGTAGGACCAGAAATCGTTGCCCAGCAGTTCGCGCGCGGCCTTGAGCTGCTCCTCCACGAACGGCAGCGTGACCTTGGTGGCCGAGGTGTCGGCCAGCAGCTCCAGCGCGCGCGCCTTGGATTCGCTGAAGGCCTTGAACAGCGCGGCGGGCAACCAGGGGTGCCGCTGCACCAGCTCCTTGCGCACACCGACCACGTGCATGATGGGGAAGATGCCCTTGCGGGCGTAGTAGTCCTTCGCGGCCGCCGTGGGGTCGTCGAACAGCCAGCCCACCTGCGGGTTGCTCAGGGCGGGACCGCTCGGCGGGCGCGGCGCGATGAAGGCATCGATCTCGCCCTGGTCGAGCAGGTCGGAGATGGTGCGGCCTTCCGGCGCGCTCGTCACGTCGACGCCGGGCGGCAGGTTCAGCTTGATCTTCTCGGGACGCCCCGGCGTGTCGATGCCGCCGCGCACCCACTTCACGTCCTCCGGCCGGATGCCGAAATCATCCTGCAGGATCGAGCGGGCCCAGACGATGGCGGTGAGCTGGTACTCGGGGATGCCGATGCGGCAGCCCTTCAAGTCCTCGGGGCGCCGGATGCGGTCCTTGCGCACGTAGATCGAGGTGTGCCGGAACGCGCGCGAGAGAAAGACCGGGATGGCCACGTAGGGGCTGTCACCGGCCGAGTGCTTGACGAGGTAGCTGGAGAAGGACAGCTCGGTGACGTCGAAGTCGCGGTTGCGCATGGCGCGGAAGAACATTTCCTCCGGGCTGAGCAGCATGTAGACCGGGTCGCAGCCATCGATCTGGACGCGGCCGTCGAACAGGGCGCGGTTGCGGTCGTAGTCGCCCATGGCGACGGAGATTTGCAGTTGGGACATGGTGGGGTTTCTCAAAGGTCGATTTCGATCACGGAGCTCTTGGCGCGGGAGACGCAGATCATGATTTCGCTGTCGTGCTGGTCTTCGTCGAGCACGTAGTCGCGGTGATCGGCCACACCGGCCACGAGCCGGGTGCGGCACGAGCCGCAGGTGCCGCTCTCGCACGAGCTGGGCACCAGCACCCTGGCTTCGCGCAGCACATCCAGGATGGTCTTGCCGCAGGGCACGTCGAACATCTGGCCGGTCTTGCAGAGCCGGACCTTGAACGGGATGTCGGTGTGCGCATCGGAGACCTCGCTGGTGCCGAAGTCCTCGAAATGCACCGTGCCACTCGGGCGGCCGCGCGCCAGTTCCTTCACCGCGTCCATCAGGCGCCGGGGGCCGCAGCAATAGATGTGGGCGTCGGCCGCGCAGGCCTGCATCGCGGCCGCGAGGTCGAAGCGCTGCGCCGGGTCGGCGTGGTTGTGGTGCACGGTGGCGTGCGGCGCCAGATCGGGGGCCAGCAGTTCGTCGCGGTAGGCCGCCGACTCGGGCATCTGCGTGAGGTACAGCACCTTGAAGGCCCTGCCGCGCTGCCGCAGGGCGCGCGCCATGGACAGGATGGGCGTGATGCCGATGCCGCCGGCGATCAGCCAGTACGAGGGCGCCTCCATGCCCAGCGGGAAGTAGTTGGCGGGCGGCGACACCGAGACCGGGTCCCCCCGCTGCACCTGGTCCACCAGGCTGCGCGAGCCCCCCAGGCCCTGCGCCTCGCGCTTGACCGCGATGCGGTAGAGCGCCGTCTCGCCCGGGCGGTTGCAGACGGAGTAGCGCCGCGTGAGGCCGTTGGGGGTGAGCAGCGTGATGTGGGCGCCGGGTTCGGCGGGTGGCAAGGCACCGCCACCGGCCCGCGCCAGTTCGAACTCGTGCACATCGCTCGCGATGCACTGTTTGCCCACCACCTGCAGGCTCATCCAGCCGTTGTCCACGGTGGACGGGGTCGGGGCCGTGGCGACGGCCAGGTCTTCATTGCTCATACGGGAACCGCTCTCTGTTCGTTCAGGGCCACGTCGGCGTTCTGCTCGGAGGACTCGAGGGCCGCCAGACACACTTCCAGGTTGGCCATGCCCCACAGGCCGTCGTGCACGGCGGCCGCGCGGCCGCGGATCGCATCGCCCCATTCGTCGAGCACGAGCTCGCGCGGGCTGCGGTCGGTGGGGAAGCGGAGTTCCTCCACGCCGTCGCGGTCGTACACCTGAAGCCCTTGTGGCGACTGCCGGATGTCGCCGCCCTCGCAGCTGACCAACGTGATGCCGAAGAAGGGGTGGAAGGGCGCCTGATCCGGAATCACCTGGCCGGCGCGCGCCTGCTTGGCCTGGAGTTCGGCGGCGGCGTCGCGCGCGCCGCCGGCGCCGCGGCGCTGCACGCTCCAGCCCTGCTCGGGGGCGGGGAAGCCCCATTCCGACAGCCCGCCGAGGATCTCGGTGGTCTGGAAACCACCGTAGCCGTTGTACACGGCGGTCGGCCACCGCGCCGTTCTCGAAATCGAGGTAGACGCAGTGCGCGCCGATGGCGCGCCGCCCGCGGTCCAGGTCGAAGGCGCGGGCGCGCACGCGGCGAACCTCGCCGCCGCACAGCAGCCGCAGGATGTCGAACTGGTGCGAACCCTGGCGCAGCGTCACGCCACCCCCTTGCCGGGCATCCAGCTCGTCAGGGCGGCGCGGGCGGTAGATCCAGTCGGTGAAGCACCAGTTGTGGGCCATGCGCACGCCTCCCAGGCGGCCCGAGGCGATCACTTCGCGCATCTTGCGGATGGGCAGGTCGTAGCTGTGGGAATGACCCACCAGCAGGACCACGCCGCGCTCGCGCGCCGCCCGCACCATGGACCGCGCGTCGTCCAGCGCGATGGCCATGGGCTTCTCGACCAGCACGTGCAGGCCCGCCTCCATGGCCTGCAGCGCCTGGGCCGTGTGGTATTCGGTCGGCGAGGCGATGCAGACCGCGTCCAGGCGCGGGCCTTCGGCCAGCAGCTGCGCCAGCGTCGCGTGGCCCGGCACACCGTACTTCGCCTGTGCCGCCAGACGGGCGTTTTCGTGCGGTTCGACGAAGGCCGCCAGCTCGAATTCGGGGTGTCGGGCGATCGCAGGGACGAAGGCCAACCCGGCATTGCCCATTCCGAGCATGCCGATGCGAAGGGGAAGGGACATCACGGTTCTCCGTCGAGGCCCAGGTCGTCGTCACCGTCCACCTGCCGGGCGGCGTCCCGACTCAGGTTGTCGATGATGGCCAGCAGGGTGCGCCGCGTCGTGGCCAGGTCCTCGGCCGGCACGCCCTGCGAGGCGATGGCGTTGACCTCCTCCGCGCAGATGACGATGGCCGAGCGCAATGCCACGCCCTTGGGCGTGAGGAAGACGCGGTTGTTCTTCTTGTTGCCCGGCACCTTCTGGCGGAAGACATAGCCCTGCGCCTCCATGCCCTTGAGGGCCGTGATGGTCGAGGGCTCGGTCACGCCGGCCTGCTCGCTGAGCTGGCGCTGCGTCAGGCCGTCGCCGCGCCACAGGATGCGCAGCAGGGTCCAGTGGCCGTAGAGCACATCGTGCTGCTTCAGCCGGCGCGAGAGGCTGCTGGAGGTGCAGCGGAACGCGGTCTTGACCAGGTGGGCCAGGCGCTCGTCGTTGAGCACCCCGCGCCAGTCGGCGGCAATGGCTTCTTTTTCCCTGTTGTTTTCTGCTTGAGACATGGCGATCGGTTGGCTTGAGGCGGGGTCGGGGTGGATGGAAGCGTCAGTCCGGGCTGATGCAGATGCATTTTTCGGGGTTGATCCTGACATACAGGGGCTCACCCACCATGGTCTTGAGCGAGGGGTGCGCGCGCGCCATCAGGGAACGGTCGCCGAGTTTGACCTGAAAGTCGATGAACTCGCCCAGGAACACCTTGGCGTCGACCGTCGCGGCCAGCACGTTCTCGCCCACCGGCGCCAGTTCGCTGAGCTCCACGTCCTCGGGCCGCACCGAGAGCAGCACCCGCGCGCCCACGGGCAGCTTTTCGTAGGCGGTGACCCGCAGCACGCCGATGCCGGTCTTGACGTCGCACAGGTTCTCGCCCACCCAGGCCCGCACGTCCCCTTCGATGAAGTTGGTCAGGCCCACGAAGTCGGCCACGAAGCGGTTGGCCGGGCGCTCGTAGATGTCGCGCGGCGAGCCGATCTGGCGGATGCGGCCTTCGCTCATCACCGCGATCTCGTGCGACAGCGCCAGCGCCTCGCTCTGGTCGTGGGTGACGTAGATGGTGGTCAGGCCGAGTTCGCGCTGCAGGCGCTTGAGTTCGAAGCGCATGCGCTCGCGCAGCTTGGCGTCCAGGTTGGACAGCGGCTCGTCGAGCAGCAACAACTCGGGCTCCATGGCCAGCGCGCGCGCCAGCGCCAGGCGCTGCTGCTGGCCGCCGGAGAGCATGGTCGCCTCGCGGTCCGCGAAGTTCTCCAGGCCCACCACCGTCAGCACGCGCATGACCTTGTCCTCGATCTCGCGGCGGCTGAATTTCTTAGAGCCCACCTCGAGCGGGAACGCCGCGTTCTGGAACACGTTCATGTGCGGCCAGATCGCGTAGGACTGGAACACCATGCCGAAGTTGCGCTTGTTGGGCGCGATGAAGACGCCGGTGCTCGAGCAGTAGACCGGCTGGCCATTCACCGTGATCTTGCCCGACACGGGTTTCTCCAGGCCGGCCACCGAGCGCATGGTCGTGGTCTTGCCGCAGCCGCTGGGCCCGAGCAGGGTGAACAGTTTGCCCCGGGGCACCTCGATGGAGATGTCCTGCGCCGCCTTGACGATGCGCCCGTGGCTGTCCTTGTATTGCGTGTTGAGGTTGCTTACGCGCAGCATGTGCTTGTCTCCAGTTGCTTGTTCATCAGATTTCCTTCACCCCGAAGCGGCGTCCCACGTACTGGGCCAGGATCACCAGCATCAGCAGGGCCAGGATGAACACCACGCCCAGCGCGGACAGCTCCACGAACTGCCCGTTCTCCCACAGCTCCCAGATCACGATGGCGATGACCTCGTTGCCCGGGCTGTACAGCAGGATGGAGGCCGAGAGCTCGCGGATCGAAACGATGAAGACGTAGATCCAGCCGGCCAGCAGGCCCGGCTTGAGCAGGGGCAGGAGGATGCGGTAGAACATCGTGCCCCAGCCCGCTCCGCTCATCTGGGCCGATTCCTCCAGCTCCTTGTGGATCTGCAGCATCGACGTGCTGTTGTAGCGCATGCCGTAGGGCATGA
Organism: Hydrogenophaga sp. UC242_50; assembly: GCF_042697355.1. Classification (NCBI taxonomy): domain Bacteria; kingdom Pseudomonadati; phylum Pseudomonadota; class Betaproteobacteria; order Burkholderiales; family Comamonadaceae; genus Hydrogenophaga; species Hydrogenophaga sp. UC242_50. Next base: position 1,380,134 of record NZ_CP170553.1, on the reverse strand, counting down.
ACCGCGTCACGTAGACGATCAGCATGATCCACAGCGTGCCGTAGACGCCGATGTTGAAATTCAGGTAGAAGACCATCACCGCCAGGCCCAGCACCAGGCCCGGGAAGACCAGCGGCAGGGAGGCCACGTTGTCCAGCAGCCAGCGGCCGGGCAGTTTGGTCTTGATCACGATCCAGCACACCACCGAGGTCATCAGCATCACGATGGTGGCGCTGCCGAAGGCCAGCAGCAGGCTGTTCCACACCGAGTTGGCGATGGTCGGGTGGTCCCAGAGGAAACGATAGGCGTCCAGGCTCATGTTGCGCGCCGCTTCCATGGAGGGCACGGCGTAGTAGCTCTGCAGCGACGACCACAGCAGCACCAGGAAGGGCAGCAGCACGATCAGCGCGAAGTACAGGATGAACACCGCGGCCGTGACATAGCGCCAGGCGCCCAGGTCGACCACGCGCGGGCGGAACCCCTTGCCCGTGACGGTGGCGTACTTGCTGCCCTTGCCGGTGAGCCGGGACTGCAGGTAGATGCCCGCCGTGGTGATGAGCAGCAGCGTGGTGCCGTACGAGGACGCCAGGCCCACCTGGCTCGGATACTGGTGCACCGCCTGGTAGATGGCGGAGGTCAGCACCGGCGTGCCCACCGGAATGCCCAGCAGCGCGGGCACCTCGAAAGCCTCGATGGCGCGCACGAACAGGATCAGCATCGAGGCGAAGATCGCCGGCCAGGTCAGCTTGAGCGTCACGCGCCAGAAGATCTGGCCGATGCTGGCGCCGCTCATCAGGGCCGACTCCTCCAGCGAGGGGTCCATCGAGCGGAACGCCGCCGTCATCATCAGGAAGGCCATGGGCGAGTAGTGCAGGCCCTCGACCCAGATCATTCCCCAGATCGAGTACACGTTGACGAACACGTGGTCGGTGGCGAACCAGCTCTGCAGCAGCAGGTTGATCAGGCCGATCTTCGGGCTGCCCAGCAGGATCCAGGAGATCGTGAACATGATGCCGGGAATGATCAACGGGATGATCGAGAGCGCGAAGAACAGCTTCTTGAAAGGCGTGTTGGTGCGCTCGTTCATCCAGGCCAGCATGCCGCCCACGCCAAAGGCGAACACCGCCGTGCCGCTGGCGAACACCAGCGAGTTGCCCATGAGGTGCAGGGTGTCGGTCGAGCCGTAGGCCCGGGCGTAGTTCTCCAGCGTGAAGCGCGAGGCCTCGCCCGCGGTGTCGGGCGTGAAGAAGCTCTGCCAGATCAGGAAGCCCAGCGGCATCAGGGCCAGGTACGCCACCGCCAGCAGGCAGGCCCCGATCACCAGCCACTGCATGTTCAGCGCCCCGCCCAGCCTGCGCCAGGGCGGCACCCTGGCCGGGCGGGCACCGGCGGCGTTCAGCGAAGTGCTCATGTCGGTGATCACTTGGCTTTCTTGACGATCATCTCGTCAAAGGTGGTCAGCCAGGCGTTCTGCATGTCGATGGCCTTGGCCGGATCGATGTAGCGCAGGGCGTCGTCGCGCAGGGGGTGGGGCAGCTTCTTGTGCGTGGTCACATAGCTGAACTCCTGCAAGATGCGCTGCCCCTCCTCGCTGACGATGAAGTCGTAGAACAGGATGGCCGAGGCCGGGTTCGGCGCCTTCTTCAGCAGGGCCACGGTGCTGGGCTGGGCGATCACGGGCTTGAGCGTGAAACCCTTGATGGGCGCGCCCTTGGCCTTGAGCTGCTCGGGGTTCCAGTTGTAGACCGTCAGGGCCAGCGGCACCTCGCCGGAGGCGACCATGGTGGTCAACAGGGAATGCCCCTTGCGGGCGGAGATGCCGTTGGTGCGCAGCGATCTTCTTGAAGATCTCGCGCCCGCGCTCCTCGCCCATCTCCAGCAGCAGGGTGCCGAACCAGCCGTGGTTGTTCGCCTCGATGCCCAGGCGCCCTTTCCATTTCGGGTCCTGCAGGTCCTCGTAGCTCTTGGGCAGCTCGGCTTCCGTGATGCGGCTGGTGTTGTAGGCCGCGGTCCAGACGTCCAGGGTGACGCCGACCCACTCGCCGTGCGCCGGTGTGGCCTGAGGGATCAGCTCCGCCGTGAAGGGGGAGCGCACGGCCTGCAGCAGCTTCTCGCGGTGGGCCGCCTCGTTCTCGGGCGCGTTGTTCTGGACGATGTCCACCTCGAAGCGGTTGCCGCGCGACTCCGTGATCACGCGCTGGAGAATGGCCTCCGAGCCTGCGCGCCAGGCGCGGGTCTTGATGCCGTACTTCTTGGTGAAGGCCGCCATCACGTTGGTGAGCGCGGGATACGAGTGGTACACCGTGATCCCGTTCTCCTTCTTGGCCGCCTCCACCAGGCGCGCCTGCCGGTCGGGGCCCTGGTACAGGGCCAGTTCACTCACGCTGCCCTGGGCCAGGGCACCCTGGGCACCGAGCACCACGAGGGCGCTCGCCACCACTTTCTTCAGAATCTTCTTCATTGCTGTGTCTCCTTCATCATGGGGTCCAGGCGGTGTTCCCGGCGCGGCTCGCAACGGCTGGATGGCTCGCCTCTCAGCTCTTCTGGCGGATAGCGCGCCGTCGCAGGTATTCAAAGTTGATCGTGTATTGCTCCGTCTTGGTGATGGTGTCGTGCAGGCGCTCGATGCACGCCCGGTCGAACTCGGCCCCGGCGGCACCGGCCGCGTCGGCCAGCAGCTGGATCTCGCAGGCGTTCTCCAGCAGGATCGCCAGGATGGTCGACTCCTCGACGCTGGCGCCCACCACCGCCACACCATGATTCCTCATCAGCACGGCCTTGTGGGGACCCAGGGCTTTGGCGGCGCCGGCCCCCATTGCGTGCGTGCGGATCAGCTCGATGGTGTCGGTGTACACCGGCAGGCCATCGAGGAACGCCACGCTGGGCTGGCTGATCGGCCGCATGGTCCGCCCCGTGGCCGAAAAGGCCACGGCGTGCGTGGGGTGCGTGTGGATCACGCTCATGACATCGGGCCGCGCCTTGTAGATTTCGGAGTGGATGTACACCTCGCTGTGCTTTCGCCCGCCGCCCCCGATCTTCTCGCCATCCAGGTTGCAGATGACGATGTTTTCGTGGGTGATCTCGTCGAAGCCGAAGCTGTGCGGCTTCATGTAGAAGTGGGTCGGGTCGCCGGGCACGCGCACCGACACGTGGCCGCGCGTGAGGTCGCCCTGGCCCGCGGCCTCGAGGATGAGCCCCGAGTCGATGAGCACCTGCCGGGCGTCTTCCGCGCTCAGGCCGCCTCGGGTCTGCGCCGGGTTAGCCATGCTGCGCTTCCAGTGCGGCTTCGGTCGCTTCCCGAAGCCTGGGGTTCTCGAACACGTTGACCAGGTCCTGTGCGATGGGCGAGTACTTGGCGTGGGTGCGCAGCATGAAGCTGGCGAAACCGTCGCTGTTGTGGTGCTTCTTCTTCTCGTTCGGCAGGTCGATGCAGGCGTTGCGCGCGGCATCGCGAACGATGCCGATCGGGTCCTGGCCCTGCTGCATCTTCTTGATCTCGCGCCGCAGCACGCGGCGGTAGGTGGCGATGCCCTTGTCCGACGCGCCCAGGTTCTCCAGGGTGCGGTCGGCGATCGCGCCCTGGGTGATCCAGGCCATCATGTCCTGGCCGTCCACGTTGTCCACGATGAACTCGCCTTTGTCGTCCTTGAAAGGCACGTCGTAGGTGTGCACCTTGTCCAGCAGGCGCTGCGGCACCGAGACACCCTCGGGCGGCACGTAGGCGTTGTACCAGAGGTGCAAGGTGTTCTCATCGTCCATCGGCACCCGGATCTGGAACGAGAAGTAGCGCGACTTCTCGTCGCCATTGCCCACGGCCAGCATGTTCGGGAACACGACCGGATGGCCAATGCGCCAGTCGTCGCCATCCTCCGAATGTCCCTCCAGCAGGCGGTGCTTCGTGATGCCGAACTCGAACTCGCGGAAATCGATCTTCACATGGTGGGCGCTGATCGCGACCTTGATGCCTTCCTGCTCCTTGAGGAACTCGTAGTGGTGCCCGTGCAGCCACTCGGTGTGGATCGGATCGAGCGAGTTCTCCATCACCTGAAGCCAGTTCACCGGCAACTCCGCGCGACCCAGCATGCGGATCGTGCCGCCGGCGACGAAACCGTCGAAACGCGGCAGCAGCGGCGCGGGCTGGGGGCCCAGGTAGGCGAACACGAGGCCACCCAGCTCCTGCACCGGATAGGCATCGATGCGCAGCCTTGTCGCGGAACGCGCAGTTGTCGACCTCGTTCGGCTGCTCGATGCACTTGCCAGCCACGTCGAACTGCCAGCCGTGGTACGGGCAACGGATGCCCTCGGCCGTGGGGATGCCGTGCAGGAACGACGCGCGCCGGTGGGGGCAGCGCTCCGCGATCAGGCCCAGTTCGCCCTGGCGGTTGCGGAACAGCACCAGGCGTTCGCCCAGCAGCCGCACCGGCCTCGTCCACTTGCCGTCCATGTCGGCCACCGCGCAAATCGGGTGCCAGTACCGCCGCATCAGCTCGCCCATGGGTGTGCCTTTGCCCACCTGGGTCAAGAACTGGTTGCCTTCAGCCGTTTCCATCGCTCATCTCCTATCGAGGGGTTTGGTCAGATTTAAGAAAATACTTAGCTATCTATCATTTGTCGATCGCCAGTGTAAAGGCGCCACATCCCTTGAATCAACGCCATTTTTGGGCATTTTTTTAGGGGTTTACCCTGATGATTTTAAATACACCGGGTATTTTTACTTAGATAGAAAATTTTGTTCTTCTGCCTACAATCCGCCCGCCTTCCGCACGGTGTGGAAGGCGGGGGCCCTGACGGGCTCCGACCGAACCACAAGGAGATATCCCTCATGAAAAAGAGCTTGATGGCTCTGGCCGTCCTGGCCTGTACCGGCAGCGCCATGGCGCAAACGAACGTCACCCTCTATGGCCGCATCGATGCCTCGCTGGGGGCGACGAAGCTCAACGGCGTGAGCACCACGCAGCTCTACAGCGGCAACCTCACCAACAGCCGCTGGGGCATGCGCGGCAGCGAAGACCTGGGCGGCGGACTCAAGGCCCTCTTCCAGCTCGAGACGGCATTCAACGCCGACGACGGCACCGGCGCGGCCGGTTTCTCGCGCCAGTCCTGGGTCGGCCTGAGCGGCGGCTTCGGCTCGGTCCGCATGGGCAAGGCCGACAGCATCTACAAGGACATCTTCGACCTGGGCAACACCTACAACATCTCGGCCGACTCGCAGTTCAACTCCGCCGTCGAGGCCTACCGCGCCGGCCTGGCCGCCTACGTCGCCCGCCCGAACAACCAGATCCGCTACGACTCGCCCAGCTTCGGCGGCTTCAGCGCCGGCCTGACCTACGCGCTCGATGAGGACGTGGCCGGCACACCCAAGGTGACTGCCATCGGCGCGCGCTACCGCGCCGGCAACCTCGACCTGGGCGTCGCCCACCAGGACGAAGACCAGCCGCTGTTGGTCAACGACCGCCAGCACACCACCGTCGGCGCCACCTACAACTTCGGTCCGGCGCGCCTCTCCGCGCAGTACCAGAACGTCAAGGCCGGCGACAACCGCAAGGACAACGAGATGGCGCTGGGCGTGAGCGTGCCGCTGGGCAACCTGGAGCTGACCGCCGGCTACTCGCGCAGCAAGGCCAAGAACGCCGCCGGCGCCACCAGCGGCAAGGGCGCGGCCTTCGCCCTGGCCGCGACCTACGCCCTGTCCAAGCGCACGCGCGTGTACGGCGGCTACCTGGACGGCGAAACCGAGAACGCCGCGGGCGTGACCACCCGCGACTACCGCCTGTACGCCGTGGGCATCCGCCACGATTTCTGAGCGCGCCCCCACTCCAAGGCTTCAAGCCTGCCAGCCCTCACGGGTTGGCAGGCTTTTTTTCGACCCACTCCGAGACGGCGGTGCGCCTGTCAGTGTCCGCCGACAGACAGGTGATTGGCACGGGTGGTAGCCTGACGCCTGCAACCTTCACCGGAGAACCGCCATGGAACATGCCATCGAACACGAAGAAAGCGGCTCGCGCGGCGCCTTCCACGTCCTGCGCAGTGGCCAGCGCGTCGGCGAGATGACCTACAGCCGCACCAACCCTGCGCTGGTGGTCGTGGACCACACCTATGTAGACCCCAGCCTGCGCGGCCAGGGCGTGGCGCAGCACCTGCAGGACGCGATGGTGGCCTGGGCCCGCGAGACGGGCAACAAGGTCGTGCCCGTCTGTTCGTACGTGAAGGCCCAGTTCAGCCGCGACCCGTCGATCCGCGATGTGCTGGCCTGAGCCCGTTTCCTTTTTCTCAACCACCCTCCCCCATCCCATGGCACAACACACCATCCAGCACCAGGAACAGGATTCCAAAGGCGCCTTCTACGTCGAACAGGGCGCGCAACGCATCGCCGAGATGACCTACAGCCGCACCAACCCCACGCTGATCGTCATCGACCACACCGAGGTGGACGAAAGCCTCAAGGGCCAGGGCGTGGGCCGCCAGCTGCTCGACGCGCTGGTGGCCTGGGTGCGCTCGAACAACACCAAGGTGATCGCGCTGTGCCCGTTCGCGAAAGCGCAGTTCGACAAGGACCCGTCGATCCGCGACGTGCTGCGGGCCTGAGGGGCCGGGGTGGCCCCGCTGCTGTACAGCTACCGCCGCTGCCCGTACGCGATGCGCTCGCGCATGGCGCTGCTGGTGGCGGGCATCGAGTTCGACGCGCACGAGATCGTGCTGCGCGACAAACCCGCCGAGATGCTGGCCCTCTCGCCCAAGGGCACGGTGCCCGTGCTCGTGCTGCCCGGCGGCGAGGTGCTGGAGCAAAGCCTGGACATCATGCGCTGGGCGTTCTCGGCGCACGACCCGGCGGGCTGGTGGGCGCGCGCGCAGAGCCCGGCCCATCTGGAGCTGCTGTCCTTGTGCGACGGCGCCTTCAAGCACCACCTGGACCGCACCAAGTACCCCGAACGTTTCGACGGTGCCGACCCGGCGCGGCACCGCGCGCAGGCGGTGGACGCGCTGCTTCAACCCCTGGACGCCCGCCTGCAACAGAGCGCCCAGCTGGGCGGCGACCGCCCCTGCGCCACGGACCTCGCCATCTTTCCCTTCGTGCGCCAGTTCGCGGCGGTGGACCCGGCCTGGTTCGAGGACCGCTTGCCCCTGTCCGCGCTGAAAGCCTGGCTGGCCGGGTGGTTGTCGCACCCGCTGTTCACCGCCGCCATGGCGAAGCTGCCCAGTGGTCAGGTGACGAGATTCCCCGCCCCGCCGGCGCTCACGCCGCCACCAGCAAGCCCCGCAGCAATTCGCTGACACCGTCCCACACGATCTGCACACCGAGGCAGAGCAGGATGAAGGCCGACAGCCGCAGGAAGATCACCGTGCCGGCTTCGCCCAGGGGTTTGAGCAGGCGGTCGGCATAACGGAACGCCAGGTAGAGCAGCACGCCGATGACGAACAGCGCCAGCACACCGCCGCCCATGCGGGCCAGCGAGAGCGCGAAGCGCTGGTCGTGCAGGGCCACGCCCACGGTGATGGCCGCCGCGATGGAGCCCGGGCCGCAGCTGATGGGAAAGGTGAGCGGGTAGAACGCCTGCCGGCGCGCCTGCTCGGGCGTGAACGCCTCGGCCAGTTCGGCTCGGCTGTCCTGGGTGGCGTGGCCGGCGTTGAGCAGGCGCCAGGCCGAGGCCGCCACGATGAGCCCGCCGCCCACGCGCACGATGGGCAGGGAGATGCCGAAGAAGTCGAGCACGTAGGAGCCCACCAGCATGGAGCCGATCATGAGCGCGAACATGTTGCGCGCGATGCGCCGCGCCAGCAGCGCGCGCGTGGACGGCGAGGCCCCTTCGGTGAGGCCGAGGAAGATGGGCGCGGTGGCCGCCGGGTTCAGGATCGGCAGGATGGCGGCGAACACGAAGAGAAAGCTCTTCCCGAACGCCAGCAGAAGTTCGAGGGTCATGCGCCCGATTGTCTCAAGGCGCGCGCGGCGGCTCCACCAGGTCGCGCATGCGCCGGCGCAGCGCGCGCTCGCGCCGCTGCTCTTCGTCCCAGTCGTCGCGCACGCCGCGCCACAGGGCGATGGCCATCAGCACGATCACCACGGTGAAAGGCAGGGCGAACACGATGGTGGCGGTCTGCACGGCCTTGAGGCCGCCGGCCAGCAGCAGGCTGATGGCAATGCCCGAGATCAGCAGGCCCCAGGCGATCTTCACGCGCGCGCCGGGGTTCTCCTCTCCACCGGTGCTCATCATGCCCAGCACCAGCGTGGCCGAGTCGCCCGAGGTGACGAAGAACAGCAGCACGAGCACGGTGCGCAGCGCCGGACATCAGCGCGGTCATGGGCAGCGCCTTGAACATCGCGAACAGCGCGGTGGAGACGTCGGCGCGCACCGCGTCGGCCACGGGCACGCCCTGCATGATCTCGAGATGCAGCGCGGTGCCGCCGAACACCGAGAACCAGACGAAGGCCGCCAGGCTGGGCGCGAGCATGGTGCCCAGGACGAACTCGCGGATCGTGCGGCCGCGCGAGACGCGCGCGATGAACAGGCCCACGAAGGGCGACCAGCTCACCCACCAGGCCCAGTAGAAGATGGTCCAGCCGCCCACCCAGGTGCTGTCGCGAAACGGTGTCATGCGCAGGCTCATGCGCACCAGCTCGCTGACGTAGCTGCCCAGCGTGGAAGTGAAGGCGTCGATGATGACCACCGTGGGGCCGACCACGAACACCACCAGTGCCAGCAGGGCGGCAAGCACCAGGTTGATGTTGGAGAGCCACTTGATGCCCTTGGTGACGCCGCTGACGGCCGAGGCCAGGAACAACACGGTGGTCACCACGATGATGCCGACCTGCTGGGCTTCGCCCACCGGCAGGCCCAGCAGCGCGTGCAGGCCGCTGTTGATCTGCAGCGCGCCCATGCCGAGCGAAGCCGCCACGCCGAAGGCGGTGGCGATCACCGCGAGCACGTTGACCACCGGCCCGAGCCGCTGCAGCGGCGCCCAGGGCAGCGCCTGCACCGCCGTGCTCACCAGCGCGGTGCCGCCCTTGCGGAACTGGAAGAAGGCGATCGACAGCGCGACGATGCTGTAGACCGCCCAGGGGTGCAGGCCCCAGTGGAAGAAGCTGTAGCGCATGGCCGCGTTGGCGGCTTCCGGCGTGCGCGCCGCGATGCCGGGCGGCGGTGTGCCGTAGTGCGAGATCGGCTCGGCCACGCCCCAGAACACCAGGCCAATGCCCATGCCGGCCGCGAACAGCATGGCGAACCAGCTGCCGATGGAGAACTCGGGCTCATCGTCCTCGCCACCGAGCTTGAGATCGCCATAGCGGCTGAACGCCAGCACCAGCGCGAACACCACCAGGCCCAGCACCACCCACAGGTAGAGCCAGCCGAAGTCGCGCGTGATGACCGCCAGCGCACCCTGGAACAGCACGTCCAGGGAATCGGGGGCGATGACGCCCCACAGAACGATGGCCAGGATCACGCCGGCCGAAACGATGAGTTGCATGAAAGGGTCCTCCTCAATCTCCACCGTCCTGCGGTGTCGGGGTCTCGGGCCGGGCCGCCACCATGCGGCCGGCCTGGGCCTGCAGGGCATCCACCATGGCGTCGAGCTGTTCGAGCTGAGGGCCATCGAGGTCGGCCACCAGCTCGCGGTTGATCGCCGCCACGCGCGGGTAGATCTCACCATACAGCCGTCGGCCCTCGTCGGTCAGGAAAACGTGCACCTCGCGCCGGTCCGACGGGCGAGGCTGGCGCACCACGAGTTTCTTGGTCACCAGCGTGCTCAGGGTGCGCGAGGTGCGTGCGCGGTCGAGCATGGCGTGTTCGGCCAGCTGGGACGAGAGCGCGCCCTCGCGCTCGGCCAGGAAGGACAGGATGCGCCACTCGCGCCGCGTGATGCCGAATTCGCTCTCGCACATGTGCACCACCAGCCGCCCGGCGGTGATGTGGATGCGGTAGAGCCGGTACAGCAGCAGGTCGGCCTGCCGCTGCGGCGCCGTGATTCGGTTGCTCATCAGGGAAAACACCCGCAATGATTGATTTCTGCAATTGATTGTCGCTGCATAGGATGCTGGGTTGCTCGGGAAATTTCCCCCTCTGGAGACCCACCATGCCCCCCCGCCGACGGCTGCTGTTGTCCCTCACCGCCGCGCTTGCCGCGTCCACCGCCCTGCCGGCCCAGGCCCAGGCCCAGGCCTTCGAAGGCCCCCTGCGCATGGTGGTGCCTTACGCGCCGGGTGGTTCGTCCGACCGCGTCGCGCGCCTGGTGGCCGACAAGCTCGGGCCCAAGCTGGGCCTGACCGTGGTGGTGGAGAACCGCACCGGCGGCGGTGGGCGCATCGCGGCCCAGCAGCTCAAGGCCACGCCGGCCCACCAGAACGTGCTGCTGCTGGCCGAACCCGGCGCTGATGCTGGTCGCGCCGCTGGTGTTCAAGGACGCGGGCTACGACCCCGACAAGGATTTCCAGCCGGTGTCGCAGGCCAGCAGCTACGAGTTCGCGGTGGCGGTGGGCGCGGGTGTGCCGGTGCGCGAACTCAACCACCTGCTGGCCTGGCTGCGCGCCAACCCCGAGCAGGCCAACTTCGGCGTGCCGGCCACTGGCAGCCTGCCGCACTTCTTCGGCCTCATGGTGGGCGAGAAGGCGGGCGTGAAGGCCCAGGTGGTGGGCTACCGGGGCTCCGGCCCGCTGCTGGCCGACCTGATGGGCGGCCAGGTGCCGGTGGCCTTCGACACCTTCGACACCCTGCTGCCGCAGCACGAGGCCGGCAAGATCCGCATCCTCGCCGTCTCCAGCGCCAAGCGCTCGCCCTTCGCGCCCGCCATCCCCACCTTCAAGGAAGCCGGGCTGGACCTCGGCGCCGACGGCTGGAACACCTTCTTCGCCCCCGCCAGCATGCCCGCGGCCCGCGCGGCGCAGTTCGGCCAGGCGATCCGCGAGGTCATGCAGGACCCCGAGACCGTGCGCCGCTTCAACGACGCGCGCCTGGGCCCGGTGGCCAGCACGCCCGAGCAGACGCGCCGCATGCTCGCGGCCTACCGCGCTCAATGGGCCCCTGTGGTGCAGAAGTCCGGGTATCAGCCGTGAACACCCCCCTGCGCCGCTGCGCGGCTTCCCCCCTCCGTGGCGCGCCTTCGGCGCTTCGAGGGGGGCGGCATCTCGGGCCGGCGGAGCCGGACCCTTGGTGCCCCTGGTGGGCATTGTTTCGATTCAAACGGCTAGGTTTCTTTTTTCCTTTTTTCTGTCTCCATGAAGATCACCGCCTTCCGCCTCGCCCTCACCCTGCTCGCGGCCACCGCCGTTCCCTTCGCTGCCGCCCAGGACGGCTACCCGAACAAGCCGGTGCGCTTCGTCAACAACTTCCCCGCCGGCGGCCCCTCGGACCTGCTCGCGCGCTCGGTCGCCGCCGTGCTGCAGGAGACGCTCAAGCAGCCCTTCGTGGTGGAGAACAAGGCCGGCGTGGCCGGCAACATCGGCGCCGCCGACGTGGCGCGCGCGCCGGCCGACGGTTACACCGTGCTGTTCGGCATCGACACCACCTTCACCGTCAACCCCCACCTCTACGGCAACATGCCGTTCAAGCGCGGCGACCTCAAGCCCCTGGTGGTGATGGCCTCTTCCGGCCTGCTGGTGGGCGTGAACCCGGCCACCGGCATCAAGAACCTGGCCGGCATGGTCGAGATGCGCCAAGACCAAGGGGCTGAATTTCAGTTCGGCCGGCAGCGGCAGCCCGGGCCACCTCGCGGTGGAGGTCATCAAGGAAGCCACGCGGGCGAAGATCACCCACGTGCCCTACCGCGGCAACACGCCGGCCGTCACCGCCGTGCTCTCGGGCGAGGTCGACGGGGGCGTGCTCGCCACGCCCGGCATGCTGCCGCACGTGCAGACCGGCAAGATCACCGCGCTGGCCGTCACCAGCCGCCAGCGCTCCCGCCTGGCGCCCGAGCTGCCCACGGTGGCCGAAGCCGGCCTCAAGAGCCTGGAGCAGGAGGTGCTCTACATCGTGATGGTGCCCGCCGCCACCCCCGACGCGGTGGCGCAGACGCTGCAGAAGGGCATCGTGGACGCGCTCAAGCGGCCCGACGTGCAGGCCCGCATGACCCACCTGGACCTGTTCTTCGAAGGCCTGACCGGCGCGCAGGCCAGCCAGCGCCTGGACGCGCTGTACAACCGCTACGGCCCGATCGTCAAAGCCACCGGCATGAAGGTGGAGTGAGCACACCATGACCTCAACGCAGCAACGCCCCAACCTCATCTACATCGTCTGCGACGACCTCGGCTACGCCGACCTCGGCTGCTACGGCGGGCGCGAGGCCGACTTCGGCGCCGTCTCGCCGCACATCGACCGCCTGGCCGCCGGCGGCGTGAAATTCACCCAGGGCTACGCCAACTCGCCGGTGTGCTCGCCCACGCGCTTCGCGCTCATCACCATGCGCTACCAGTACCGGCTGCGCGGCGCGATGGAAGAGCCCATCAACAGCCGCAGCAAGGGCAGCACCACGCTGGGCCTGCCGCCCGAGGTGCCCACCTTGCCGTCGCTGCTGAAGAAGGCCGGTTACCACACCGCCCTCATCGGCAAATGGCACCTGGGCTACCCGCCCTCGTTCGGCCCGCGCCGCTCGGGCTACGACGAGTTTTTCGGCATCATGGCCGGCGGCGTGGATTACTTCACCCACTGCTCGTCCAGCGGCGAACACGACCTCTACATCGACGAGCAGGAGCACCACGAGGTGGGGTACCTCACCGACGTGCTGTCGCAGCGCGCGGTGGACCACGTGCGCCAGCGCGCGGCCGACGCCAAGGCCGGCAAGCCCTTCCTGCTCAGCCTGCACTACACCGCGCCGCACTGGCCCTGGGAGACGCGCGACGACGCGCACGTGGCCTCGGACGTGGCGAAGAACCTGTTCCACCTGCACGGCGGCGACGTGCAGACCTACCGCCGCATGATCCACCACATGGACGAAGGCATCGGCCGCCTCATGGCCGCGCTGCGCGAAGAAGGGCTGGAAGAGAACACCCTGATCGTCTTCACCAGCGACAACGGCGGCGAGCGCTTCTCGGACAACTGGCCGCTGGTGGGCGGCAAGATGGACCTCACCGAAGGCGGCATCCGCGTGCCCTGGATCGCGCACTGGCCCGCTGCCATTCCGGCCGGCACGGTGAGCACCCAGCACTGCATGACCATGGACTGGTCGGCCACCCTGCTCGCAGCCGGCGGCGGCCAGGCCGACCCGGACTGGCCCCTGGATGGCGTGAGCCTGCTCCAGGTGCTGCGCGACCCCGCGCAGCGCTTCGAGCGCCCGCTCTACTGGCGCATGAACCACCGGGGCCAGCGCGCGCTGCGCGAGGGCGACTGGAAATACCTGCAGGTGGATCGCCACGAGTACCTGTTCAACATCGGCAAGGACGAGCGCGAGCGCGCCAACCTCGCCGCGCGCGAGCCCGAGCGGCTGGCGCGCATGCGCGAACAGTGGGTGGCCTGGGACGCCAGCGTGCCGCCCATCCCGGTGGATGCGACGGTGAGCCTGGGTTATTCGGCCAAGGACATGCCGCAGCGTTGAGCCGCCGGCAGCAAGCGCTCTTCGGACGGGCCGAACAGGTCCAGCTGCCAGCTCGCCTCATTGGCAATCCGGATCAGCACGTCGTGAATGCAGGGATACACCTCCTCGGGCAGCAGGCGCTGGAGCCGGGCGATGCGCTGCACGCAGCCCCGCAGCTGCTCGCCATCCATGGGGCCGAGTTTCAGCTCGGCGACGTCCACCACCTCGATGCGGTCCAGCGGGCCCACGACCGGGTCGCGGCACAGACCCTGGAACTCCACCTTGAAGCCGTGGGACAGCCACGATTCGCCCCTTGCCTGCTCTTTCAAGTGCGCCAACACGGCCTGGAACCGGACGATGGTGTCTTCAGGGGTCCCATCCGCGCCCCCTCGATCCGAGCGCCAGAGTTCGGCCAGGACCGCCGAGCTGTCACGCGCCCCGGGCCACTGGGGCCCCAGGTGCGCGACCGACGGGGGAAGCGCCGCCCGCCTGCCCGTCAGGAACTGGACGATCTCGGGCCACGCGCCCTCCGCCATGCGGCCTTCTTCGTGGTGCCGGATCACCGCCGCCAGGAAACCCCGGAGGTGGTCGTTGGCGGCGAGGACTTCGGCCTGTTGCGCGGGCAGGCCCGCCAGGCGCTGTTTCCATCCACCGGCAGGATCGGCATCCGCCTCCGCATGTGCGAGGGCATGGTGAAAGAGCTGGAAGATGCTTGACAACATGGCGCGAATCCTTGGTGCGGGGCGACAGAAACGCCCACAGAATGAGCCACTCTCGCCTCGCGGTTGGCGCTGTGGGTCCGCCTGGGCGGAATCAGGAACGAATCAAGCGATCGCGCGCACGAACCGCCTGGGCCCCGCCGGCAGGCCACGGTCGATTCAGTAGGATCGGGGCATGTCACGTTTCCACCGCCTGTTCCCCTTCCTCCGCTGGCCGCGCCCCGACGCCGCCCTCCTGCGCGGCGAGGCCCTGGCCGGCCTCACGGTCGGCCTCATGGTGATCCCGCAGGGGGTGGCCTACGCCGCGCTGGCCGGCATGCCGCTGGTCACCGGCATCTACGCCTCGCTGCTGCCGGCGCTGATCGCGGTGCTGTTCAGTGCCTCGCCTCGCCTCTCGGTCGGGCCCACCGCGCTCACCTGCCTGCTGGTGGGCGCCTCGCTCAGCGGGTTGGCCGAACCTGGCAGCGCGCAATGGGTGGCGCTGGCGGTGTGGCTCGCCCTGCTCACCGGCCTGCTGCAGATCGCGCTGGGCTTCGCGCGCTTCGGCTGGCTGCTCAACCTCGTGAACTCCCCCGTGCTCATGGCCTTCACGCAGGCCGCGGCGGTGCTCATCATCGCCTCGCAACTGCCGGCCCTGCTCGGTTTCGCGGGCTGGGACACGCTGTTCACCCAGCCCCACGTGCACTGGCCTTCGCTGGCCTTCGGTGTCGCGCAGCTTCGCGCTGCTGGTGCTGGCGCGCCGCTGGCGGCCGGGCTTTCCGACCGTGCTCACCGTGGTGGTGGCGAGCGCGGCCATCAGCTACGCCGTGGGCTTCGAGGCGCTGGGCGGCGCGGTCATCGGCTCGCTGCCGCAGGGCCTGCCCGCCGCCTACTGGCCCGGCTGGCCGGGTTGGGCCACGCTCGGCCAGCTGGTGGTGCCCACGCTGGTGATCACGCTGGTGAGCTTTCTGGAAACCGCGTCCAGCGCCAAGGTGGACAACGGACAGCGCGGCCAGCGCTGGGACCAGGACCAGGACCTGATCGGCCAGGGCCTGGCCAAGCTGGCCTCGGGCCTGAGCGGTGCGTTCCCCACCAGCTCCTCGTTCTCGCGCTCGGCGCTCAACCTGTACGCGGGCGCCAAGACCGGCTGGGCCACCATCTTCTCGGTGATCGTGGTGCTGATCACCCTGCTGCTGTTCATCCCGCTGTTGCACCACGTGCCGCTGGCGGTGCTGGCCGCCATCGTGCTGGTGGCGGTGATGGGCCTGATCAAGCCGCGCGCCTTCAGCCAGCTGTGGAAGCTCTCGCGCGTGGAGACGGTGATCGCCGGCATCACCTTCGCGGTGACGGTGCTGGCCGCGCCTCGCCTGTACTGGGGCGTGCTGGCGGGCGTGCTCATGGCGCTGTCGCACTTTCTCTACCTGCGGCTGCACCCGCGCATCATCGAAGTGGGCCTGCACCCCGACGGCAGCCTGCGCGACCGCCACCTCTGGAAACTGCCGCCGCTGGCGCCGCGCCTGTACGCGCTGCGCATGGACGCCGCGCTGGACTTCGCCACCGCCAACGGCTTCGAGCGCGCGGTGTCCGAACACATCGCGGCCCACCCCGACACCCGCCACGTGATGCTGATCGCGCACCCGATCAACTGGATCGATGCCACCGGCGCCGAAGCCTTCGGCCGCCTGCGCGAACAGCTCGACGACCAGCGCATCGAACTGCACCTGGTCGGCATCAAGCTGCCGGTGGAGAACGTGCTGCGCCTGGCCGGGCACCTGGAAGCGGGCCCGCGCCTGCACCTCTACCGCACCGAGGCCGACGGCCTGCGCGCGGCCGATGCGCTCACCGAGGCGGCGCCCACCGTGCAGGGCGCCGCCCCGGCCTGAGCCGGCCGTCCGTGGCTTACTGCAGTTCGATCGTCTGCTTCACGAGCTCCTCGCGCGTGAGGCGCGGGAAGCTCTCGGCGTACATGTAGCTGTAGCCCTCGTTCTGCCACTTGGCCAGGTCGATCACGGCGGCCGGCACGACGGTGATCACGTCGTAGAACTCGTCGGGCTTGTAACCGCGCGAACGCGCCGCGTTGCTGCACACGCGGATCGTCACGCCCGCGTCCTTCAGCGCCTTGAGCTCCTCGTACATGTCGGGGTAGGCCGCGCGGTTGAGGCGCGAGAAGGCGTGCAGCTCGTTGCCGTGCGCCACGATCACGATGTGCGATTTCGCCGGGTCGCCGTATTCCTTGATCGCGCGCAGGTGGTTCTTGATGTAACCGAACGCTGCCTTGCCCTCGAGCGGCTTGGCGAAGTTGAAGTCGTACAGCGCTTTCTGAGGGGCGTAACGCGTGCCGTCAAAAGGCGACGGGTCTTGAGGGCCGGCCCAGGCGGCGGTGCTCAGCAAGGCGGCGAGCGCCAGCGGGACAAGACGGGTGTTGATGATGGTCTCCTGTGGTGGGGGAGCCCGAGGTTAGCTTGAAAATCCGGATATTCGAAACAGCTTCTTTAATGCCTGCAGAATCACCCGCCTGCGCCCCGCTCTTGCGCCAACCGACCCACGGACCGATTCATGGAACTGCCCCGACACCAACTCAGCATGACGGTGCTGATGACCCCCGACACCGCCAACTTCTCGGGCAAGGTGCACGGCGGCACCGTGCTCAAGCTGCTCGACCAGGTGGCCTTCGCCTGCGCCAGCCGCTACGCGGCGTCCTACGTGGTCACGCTCAGCGTGGACCAGGTGATGTTCCGCCAGCCGATCCAGGTGGGGGAACTGCTCACCTTCCTCGCGGCCGTGAACCACACCGGCACCTCGTCGATGGAAGTCGGCATCAAGGTGATCGCGGAGAACATCCGCACCCAGGCGCAGCGGCACGTGAACAGCTGCTTCTTCACCATGATCGCGGTGGACGACCACGGCAAGCCCCAGGCCGTGCCGCCGCTCGAACCCGGCACGCCCGACGAGCACCGCCGGCACGCGGCGGCCACGCTGCGCAAGACCATGCGCCAGGAAATGGAACAGCGCTACGCGGCGATCCGCTGAGAAGGCCTCAGGTCCGCACTTTGCCGTCGCCGGTGAGCATCGACAGCTCCGCGAAGCTGGACGCCACGTGGTCGTTCGGGCCCAGCGAGACCTGGAAGCCGCCGAAGGATTGTTCGCCGATGGCCTCCATGCCGTTGATGAAGCTGTCGCGCGTGACCCGCGAACCCGCGCGGCGCAGGCCTTCGCTGAACAGCTTCGCCGCGAGAAAGCCCTCCATGCTGGAGAAATTGGGCTGCACCTTGTTGCCGCCCTTGCCGATGGCCTCGATGAACTCGCGCGTGATCGGGCGCGACGCGCTGTACGGCGTGGGCACCACCTGCGAGACCACCACGCCCGCGCCGTCCTTGCCGAGCTCGTCGGCCAGGGCCTGCGTGCCGACGAAGGACACGTTGTAGAAGGTGCCGCCGTAACCGGCCGCGCGCGCGGCACGGATGTAGGCCGCGCACGACTTGTAGGCGCTGATCTGCACCACCGCGTCGGGCTTGGCCGCATTGATGGTGGCCACGGCCTGCGCCACATCCACCGAGTTGCGCTCCACCGTGGCCGTGGCCGACGGGCTTGAGGTTGCGCGCCGTCAGCGCGAGCACCGTGCCATCGAGGCCGGCCTTGCCGTAGGCGTCGTTCTGGTGGAACACCGCCACCTTGTTCAGGCCGAGGTTGGTGAGCTGGCGCACGATCAGCGCGGTCTCGTCGTTGTACGAGGCGCGCAGGTGGAAGGCGAGCCGGTTGAACGGCTGGCGCAGGCCCATGGCCCCCGTGAAGGGCGCGATGAACGGGGTCTGCGCCTTGGTCGCCAGCGGCAGCGCGGCCAGGCTGGTGGGCGTGCCGATGTAGCCGAACAGCGCGAACACCTCGCTGGCCAGCAGCTTCTGGGTGTTTTCGGCGCAGCGGTCCGGCTCGTAGCCGTCGTCGAGCTGCACGATCTCGATGCGCTGGCCGCTCACGCCGCCCTGGCCGTTGAGCTGGTCGAAAAACAGCTTGGCCCCGGCGTGGAACTGGATGCCCAGCTGCGCCGCCGCGCCCGTGAACGCGGCCGACTGGCCAAGCACGATGCGGTTGCCCGACTGCGCGCGCAACGCGGGCGCGCCCAACACGGCGGCACCGGCCACGAGGCCATTGAATTGGCGGCGCGAAAGGCCGGGCATGGGCGGGGAGGACTGCATGTGGGGCTCCGTTTATAGGTATCGAACGGGGGCGTCACACCAGGCGCGACCCCACGTTCCATCCTATCGAGTACCCCTCCCGCGTATGCCTTCACCGGGCGCTCGGATTCAACCGCTCATCGATTCCGGCGCCCCAGCCTCGGTTGCGTTGCCGCACCGAAGCTGGGGACACCCTCCCTCAGGGCGGGCAGACGCCGGGCAGCGCGCCCAGGATGGCGGGGCGGAACAAGGACGCGGCGGAGCCGGCATCGTCCGGCCCGATGGTGTTGTCGGTGAACGTGCAGCCGTAGGTGGGGGCGGCCACGGTGGCCGGGGTGCTCACGTCGTCACCGGCTGGCGGCGGCCCGCCCTCGGCCCAGGCCACCATGTCCGAAAACGCCCGCACCTGCTCGGCCACGGTGAAATCGCAATGGCTCGCGCCCCGGATCGCACGCTGCACCAGCAGATTCCCGTTGCCCTTGGCCACCGCGCGTTGCCGGTAGATCTGCTGCATGCTGAAAGGCACGAACAGATCGCCCAGCGTGTGGATGGACACCACCGGCACTTTGAAGTCGCCGTGGATCGCCGGGATCCAGCGCAGGCCGTCGCGGCGAAGCCGGTTCGCGTCGGGCGCGGCCGTCAGCTTCTGCACCGAGGCGTTCAGGGCGGTGGAGTTCGGCACGTCGCCGTCGATCATGTAGGTGTAGGCGTTGGTGTCCAGCACGTTCTTGTTCAGGATGCCGTTGACCGTGCCATCGCTGCCAAAGACGCCGTAGGCCGACTGGAAGCTGCGGCCGAACGCCACCCCCTGATCGAACAGCGGGCGATCGCCGCCGGTGAGGTTCTCCACCACCGACAGGTACCTCACGCCCAGCGGGTTGCTCGGCACGATGTTGGCATTGTTGTAGGTGGTGAACAGGGCGGTGGTGACCAGGCCCTGGATCTCCGACCACTTGTTGGTGGGGTAACTCGGCACGCCCGCGATCGCCTGGGCCGCGACCTGCATGCCCGCGAAGCGGTTGAAGAGCTCGGCATCGCCCATCACGCCGCACATGGGCGCGGCGCCGTTATAGCGCACCTTGTTCTTCGCCGTGGCGTAGGTCTCTTCTTCGATCGCGGCCCCGGTGACGTGCCCGCCCATGGAATGGCCCGTGATGTACAGCTTCGTGGGCGCCGGCAGCGGGCGGCCTCGGGCCGCCGCAATCTGGTTGAAGGCGAGCGCGAGCGCGTTGGTGTCCTCCACGCCCGCGCGCACGTCGTACGAGTTCTTCGAGTAGCTCGACGCGGCCCAGGCGTAACCGTTCTCGATCAGGTAGCGCCGGATCGTGGGCGCCGTGACGTTGAGCGACGGCACTTCACCCACATAACCGTGCGCGTACATCACCAGCTTGCCGTTCCAGGTCGCCGGCACCTCGATCTGGTAGGACGCGCCATTGAGCACGCCGGCCCATCGGTCCGTGCCGACCGCCACGCCGGCCATGACGGCAAAGGTGGTGGCGCCCGGCGCGGCCGGTGTGTAGACCTTGCTGTCCTGAGCGCGGGCCTCTTCCGGAACCACCGGCGGAGGCGGCGCGGGCTCGTTGCCACCGCCTCCTCCACCACACGCCGCGAGCCATGCCGTGCCCGCCAAAACCGCCAAACGAAGTCTGATAGGTGTTTTCAAGCTTGTCTCCTGTCGTTGTTGGGAACCGATGCCTGCCCGCGCATGGCTGAGCAGGGAGTCGGTTATGCGACTGGAGATCGCCCGAACCCATAGTGAATACCCGGTGCCAGTCGCCCAGGCGACGCGGGCCCCACCACCGGTCGGGCACCGCTTGCCAAGGCTCAGGTGCGTGCCACACGCGCCCAGAGGGCGGCGGCGTTCTCGGGCACGTCCGCGCCGCGCCAGGCAATCACCTGATCGGGCCGCACCAGCAGCAGGCCTTCGTCCAGCAGGTCGCCCGCCTCTTCCGCTTTCAGCAGCAGCACGGCCACGTCCAGCCTCGCCGCGCGGCCCGCCTCGGCCAGGCGCGTGGCCTCGGCCCCTGCGTGGGCCGGCGCCAGCACCGTCCACTCGAAGCCCAGCAGGTCGTACAGCGAACGCTCGCCCTCCAGCCAGCGGTGCGGCAGGCGCCCGCCCGGCTGGGTGGACGGGTGGTAGGCGTTGGCCTGGTCGGGCGGCACCCGGGCCGGGTCGCCGAACACGGTGGGCGAGGCATCCACGCGCTCGCCGAATGTGACGCCCGGGATGTTGAACTCGCGCCGCACGTGCGCGCCCAGCACCTCGCTGGCCTGCGCGCGCAGGGCGTCGCCCGTGGCGCCCTCGGCCTCCAGCTCGGGCGTCACCTCGAACAGGCCCACCGAATCGGCGAACTCGCGCGCATAGGCCGTGTTGCGCAGACCGATGGGGCGGCGCTCCTGCTCATAGCTGTCCAGCAGGGAGGCGTGCGCCTGCCCCTTCACCACCGCCGCGAGCTTCCAGCCCAGGTTCACCGCATCGCCCACCGCCGTGTTGTAGCCCAGGCCCCCGGTGGGCGTGAACAGGTGGGCCGCGTCGCCGGCGATGAACACGCGCCCGCGCTGGTAACGCTCGGCGACCAGCGAATGGCCCGCGATCCACACGCCGGTGGACAGCACCTCGAAGTCGATGTCCATGCCGCTGGCCTCGGCGAAGATGCGGCGCGCGTCGGCGTGTGTCCAGTCCTCCGGTGTCTCGTGCGGGTGCACGGCGGCGTGGAAGGCGAACTCGCCGCGCCCGTCCACCGAGGCCATGAACACGCGCCGCTCGTGGTTCACCGAGACGTACATCCAGGCGATGTCGTGCGGAAACCGCTCGTAGAACGCCGGCGCACGCAGGTAGATCGCGAACATCTTGCCGCCCATGAACTGGCGCTGCAGGCCGGTGGCGCCGCCCATCTCGATGCCCAGCGCGCCGCGCACAGCGCTGCGCGCGCCGTCGGCCCCCACCAGGTAACGCGCCCGCACCGTGACCGCCGGGCCGCCTGCGGCAGGCGCCACCTGCGCCACCACCTCGTCGCCGGTGTCGTCGAAGGACTGCAGCCGCCAGCCAAAACCGATGCGCCGGCCGGTGCGCTGCTCGGCATGCTCGCGCAGCACGGCTTCCACGTACTTCTGCGACACGCGGTGCGGCAGCTCGGCCGCGCTCCACGAACCGGCCAGGGACTTGATCTGCTCGGTGGCCTGCGCGGCGGTGGGCAGGCGCAGGCGCGCCAGCTCGTGCCGCGCGAACCGGGTGAAGTAGGCGATGTCGGTCGGGTGGTCGCCGGGCAGGCCCAGCGCGCGGATCTGCCGCGCGATGCCGATGCGGCGGAAGTGCTCCATGGTGCGCGCCTGCGTGGCGTTGGCCTGCGGGTTGAAGGCCGTGGTGGCCTTGGGGTCCACCACCAGGCACGGTACATTGCGCAAGCCCAGTTCGTTGGCCAGCATCAGCCCACAAGGACCCGCACCCGCGATCAGCACGTCCACCCGCAGCTCGCCCCCTTCGGCCTGCGCCTGTTCCAGCGTCGAGAATTCCGCCACACCCGTCTCCATCGTCGATTTAATTAGGCAACCTAAGCAAATCCATTGTACGCATGAAAACCGAAACCCCTCAACCCCGGCGCCGCGCGCCCGATGCCTGGCGCCTGGGCAACGCGGGGCGCGTGCTGGGCAACGCCGTCACGCGCTTCGAGTCGCGCGTGCTCGAACTCATGGCCGCCGCCGGCCATGCGGACACCCGGCTCTCGCACGTGAACCTGACGCGCCACCTCGACCTGGAAGGCACGCGCATCACCGAGCTGGCGCGCCGCGCCCGCATGACCAACGCCGCCATGACCGAACTGATCGACCAGTGCGAAGGCCTGGGCCTGGTGCAGCGCGAGGCGGACCCGACCGACAAGCGCGCTCGCATGGTCAAGTTCACCGAGGCGGGCCGAGAATGGCTCAAGGCCTTCGGCCTGGCGGTGAAGAAGGCCGAGCGCGAGATGCTGAAAGACATCGGCCCCGAAGCGGCGGAGGTGCTGCTGCGGGGCCTGGCGCGTTACGCGGGCACGGTGGAGTCGATCCGCGTGGCGGACGAAGGCGCTTTGCTCAGTCGATCACCACGTTCGCGTCCTTGACGAGCTTGCCGAACTTCTCGGTTTCGGCCTTGATGGTCTGCGCCATCTGCTCCGGGCTGTCGCCGATCGGGTCGGCGCCGATGTCGGCCATGCGCTGGCGGAACTCGGGCGACTTGATGATCTTCACCATCTCGCTGCTCAGGCGCGCCTGGATGTCCTTGGGCGTGCGCAGCCGGGGCGAGCACCCCGAACCAGGTGCCGATGTTGAAGCCCTTGAGCCCCGCTTCGTCCAGCGTCGGCACGTCGGGCAGCGCGGGCGAGCGCGTGGCGGTGGTGACGGCCAGCGGGCGCAGCTTGCCGGCCTTGATGTGGGGCAGCACCGGCGTGATGGTGTCGAATGACAGCAGGATCTGACCACCCAGCAGATCGGTCGCCAGCGGGCCGCTGCCCTTGTAGGCGATGTGCGTGAGCCTGGCGCCGGTGTTGTTCTGGAACTGCGTGCCGATCAGGTGCTGGGCCGTGCCGTTGCCGTTGGAGCCGTAGTTCGCCCGGGCCGGCTCGGCCTTGAGCAGGGCCACGAGTTCGTTCACGTTCTTCGCCGGCGTGGCGGCGTTGACCACCAGCACGTTGGGCACCATGGCAATCGTGGTGAGCGGCGCCAGGTCTTTCTGGAAGTCGTAGGGCAATTTCTTGTAGACGCTGGTCGCGATGGTGTGGTGCACCGCGCCCACCAGCAGCGTGTAGCCATCGGGCTTGGCCTTCGCCCCGAAGTCCGCGCCGATGGTGGCGCCCGCGCCCGGCTTGCTCTCGATCACCACCGGCTGCCCCAGGCTCTGCTGCAGCCGCTCGCCCAGCGCGCGGGCCAGCACGTCGGTGGTGCCCCCGGCCGGGAACGGCACGATGAGCGTGATGGGCCGGTTCGGCCAGGCCTGGGCCATGGCGCCGGTGACCGTCATGGCGGCGGCCAGGGCCGCCCCCTGAAGGACGAGGCGGCGCGGGATGGGTCGGGCGTTCTGCATGTCTGTCTCCTGTTGCACGGTGTGCGTGTGAACCGCCGGACGAACCGTCCGGTCGTGGGCGCGGGATTGCGCCGGGAACCATCAAGGAATTCAGGCGGCCTTGCGCTGCAGGCTCGCGGTGAGCAGCTCGCACACGGCCTGCGTGACCTGCGCGGTGGTGGCCTTGCCGCCCAGGTCGCCGGTGTGCAGCGCGGGGTTGGCCGTGACCTGCTCGATGGCCCGCATGAGGCGTTGCGCCGCATCGAACTCGCCCAGGTGTTCGAGCAGCATCACGCAGCTCCAGAAGGTGCCGACCGGGTTCGCCAGGCCCTTGCCCATGATGTCGAAGGCCGAACCGTGGATGGGCTCGAACATCGAGGGGTAGCGGTGCTCGGGGTCGATGTTGCCGGTGGGCGCGATGCCCAGGCTGCCCGCGAGCGCGGCGGCCAGGTCGCTCAGGATGTCGGCGTGCAGGTTGGTGGCGACGATGGTGTCCAGCGTGGCGGGGCGGTTCACCATGCGGGCCGTGGCGGCGTCCACCAGTTCCTTGTCCCAGGTCACGTCCGGGAACTCCTTCGCGATCTGCACCGCGATCTCGTCCCACATCACCATGGCGTGGCGCTGGGCGTTGCTCTTGGTGATCACGGTCAGTTGCTTGCGGGGGCGCGACTGCGCCAGCTTGAACGCGAAACGCATGATGCGCTCCACCCCCGCGCGGGTCATCATGCTCACGTCGGTGGCGGCCTCGATCGGATGGCCCTGGTGCACGCGGCCACCCACGCCGGCGTATTCGCCTTCGGAGTTTTCTCGCACGATCACCCAGTTCAGGTCCTCGGCCTTGCAGCGCTTGAGCGGTGCGTCGATGCCCGGCAGGATGCGCGTGGGGCGCACGTTGGCGTACTGGTCGAAGCCCTGGCAGATCTTCAGGCGCAGGCCCCAGAGGGTGATGTGGTCGGGGATGTGCGGATCGCCCGCCGAGCCGAACAGGATCGCGTCCTTGCCGCGCAGCGCGTCCAGGCCATCGGCCGGCATCATCTCGCCGTGCTGGCGGTAGTAGTCGCCACCCCAGTCGAAGTCCTCGAACTGGAAACGGAAGGCGTGGCTGGTGGCGGCCAGCGCCTCCAGCACCTGCTGGCCGGCGGGCACGACTTCCTTGCCGATGCCGTCTCCGGGAATGGTCGCGATCGCGTAGGTCTTCATAACGGTCTCTCTGATGGGGTGGGTCGATGGGTGGACTGTAGGGATTCGACGGTTTTCCGAAACACCGCTAAAGTGAATCCATCGTTAACCTGGATTCAACAGTGAGACCGCCATGAGTTCCGCCATCCAGCCCGCCGACCTGGGCTTCTTCTCGGTGCTCGCCAGCGCCGGCAGCCTGAGCGCGGCCGCGCGCGAGCTCGGCATCACCACCCCGGCGGTGAGCAAGCACCTGGCGCTGATGGAGTCGCGCGTGGGCGTGGCCCTGCTCAACCGCACCACGCGGCGCATGAGCCTCACGCCCGAGGGAGAGGTGTATCTGCAGCACGCGCGCCGCATCCTCGGCGAGATCGACGACATGGAGGAGCTGCTCGGCGTTTCGCGGTCCACGCCCACCGGCCTGCTGCGCGTCAACGCCACGCTGGGCTTTGGCCGCAGCCACGTGGCGCCGCTCATCTCGCGCTTCGTGCGCAAGCACCCGCAGGTGGAGGTGCAGCTGCAGCTCTCGGTGAACCCGCCGCCGCTCACCGACGACGCCTTCGACGTCTGCATCCGCTTCGGCGCGCCGCCCGATTCGCGCATGATCGCGCGCCAGATCGCGCCCAACCGGCGCCTGCTCTGCGCCTCGCCCGCCTACCTTGCCCGACACGGCGTGCCCAAGGTGCCGCACGACCTCACCCGACACAACTGCATCGGCATCCGCCAGGGCGAGGAAGCGTATGGCGTGTGGCGCCTCTCCAGCGGGCGCGGCAAGACGGTGAGCACCGAGGCGGTGAAGACCCGCGGCAACCTCACCACCAACGACGGCGAGATCGCCGTCAACTGGGCGCTGGACGGCCACGGCATCCTGATGCGCGCCGAATGGGACATCGAGCGCTACCTGCGCAACGGGCGGCTGGTGCAGGTGCTGCCGCAATACTTCACGCCCGACGCCTCCATCCACGCCGTCTACCCGCAGCGCCATCAGCTGGCCGCGCGCGTGCGGGCCTTCGTGGATTTCGTGGCGCTGGCCTTCACACAGCAGGCCGCGGTGAGCAAGTAGGCGAAGAGGCGCGCGGCAAGTTCCTGGGCCGGCCCGATGCGGCGTCTCCCCCATGTGTGCATCGGCTTGCGGGCCGGCGCGCATAGACTGCCTTCACCTCCATCCAACGGGAAGGACCACACCATGGTTGCGCAACGCGAACGCCGACGACATTCCCCCTGAACTGGTGCGGGCCATCCAACAGACGCAGGTCGAGCGCGAGCGCGTGCGCCAGGCGCACCCCGAACTTTTCGCCGCGGTGTCGGGTGCCATGTTTCGCCGCGACCCCGTCGAGATCAACTACCACTTCAACACCGACGAGTACGACGCGGAAGCGGGCACGGTCATCCCGAGGCTGCGGGACTGCCAGTCCGCCCAGGAGGTGCGCACCGTGCTGCACGAGGAGTTCGTGCGCTGGTTCGGCGCGGAGACGGCCGGGCCGCGCGAGCGCTATCTCGAGCTGTCGCAGGACATCTGGGCGCTGTGGACGGCGCCCGCGACCTGACCGGCTGCACGGCAGCCAGGGTATCCAGCGGACGGCATTGCCTATATTCTTCGTCAGGGCCCGGCCGCGCCGCCGCCCGCCTTCCCCCTCAACGAAGCAGGAGACCCACATGATCGACAAGGCTCAGGCCGACATGGCCAAAACGCTCTGGGAACAATCCAAGGCGGCCGCCCAGCAGGCCCACGAAGCCTGGTGGATGGTGCTGAAATCCCAGAAGGCGCTGCTGGACTCCATGCGCGGGGTGGGCATGCCGTTCGAGGTGGCGGCGGACCAGTTCGAGAAGCTGATGCAGTTCCATGCCGAGCAGCACAAGGCCGCGCTGGACTACATGGACAAGATGTCCGTCGACTACGGGCGGGCCGTCGCCAAACAGAAGAAGTGACGCGGCCCGCCCTGCGGGCAACGTTCATCTCCGTCCTGACCCTGCTGCTGCTCGGCGGTGGGTGGCCCGCCCAGGCGGTGGAGCATCCCACCGACCTGCGCCAGTTCCTGGAGCGGCGCGAGGAATGCGACCACTGGCGCGGTGAAGCGGGCTATGACAAGGCGCGGCAGGCCGACATCGACCGCGGCGTGTGCCGCACCTGCACGGGCACGGACGCCGAACTCGCGCGGCTCAGGAAGAAGTACCGGGCCAACCCCGGCGTGATGGACGTGCTGGATGAGCTGGAGGACCGGATCGAAGGGCCCGACAAGGCCGCCTCGACGCGCTTCTGCCGCCGCATGCAAAAGCCGAAGCCGCCCTGAAACGTTTCTTGACCCTTTGTCGATTCCGGCCACCCTGCTTCGTCGTAGAGAAAGGTGAGGCGTTTGGGCGCCCACCTTCCCTTGTCCCCTACCCCAGGAGATTCAGCATGAAATACATCGATGGATTCGTGGCCGCCGTGCCCAGCAACAAGCAGAAGGAGTACCTCGAACACGCCCGCCTGGCGGCCGTGGTCTTCAAGGAGTTCGGCGCGCTGAACGTTGTGGAGACCTGGGGCGACGACGTGCCCGACGGCAAGCTGACCTCGTTCCCCATGGCCGTGCAGCGCAAGCCGGACGAAACCGTGGTCTTCTCCTGGATCACCTGGCCCTCGCGCGCCCAGCGCGACGAGGGCATGAAGAAGTTCATGGAAGACCCGCGCGTGAAGGACATGAAGATGCCCTTCGACGGCCAGCGCATGATCTACGGCGGCTTCGAGGTGATCCTCAACGCCTGACCGCCAGCGCTCAGGCACCTGCCGCGCAGTGCCGCGGCAGGAAGTCCACCAGCCACTTCATCTGCGCGGCGTCGTGCGCATCCACGCCATCGAGCACCAGAACGCCCTGCGCGTCGCCGGTGGGCGCCACGCGCACCGCGTGGCTGCCGGTGTTGGCGTCCTTCTCCACCACGGCCACGGAGCGCCGCAGCGCCACCTGCACCGGTTCGCGGTCGCGCAGGAAGCGCCTGGCCTGGGCCTGCAGCACGCAGCCCGGCAGCAGCTCGTAGTGCCAGTGGTGGTCGAGCTGGCGCCGGTGGCCCAGGTGGTGCATGGCACCCAGGGCCTTGTCCAGCTTCATGTCGTGGCTGAGATGGAGCGCGCCGTCTTCGCTGGGGTAACCGTCGGCGCAGGCTGCCAGCAGCGCGGCCTGCGCCAGCAGCAGCGCCCGCCTCACTCCTCGCGGCCGCCGGCGATGCCCAGCAGGGCCAGCAGGCTCTGGAAGATGTTGAACAGGCTCAGGTACACGCCCAGGGTGGCGGTGATGTAGTTGGTCTCCTCGCCGTCGCGCACGCGCTTGAGGTCGTACAGGATGAAGGCCGAGAAGATGCCGATGGCCAGCACGGAGAGCGTGATCATGAGCGCGCCGGACTGGATGAACACGTTGGCGATGCCGGCCACGAGCAGCATGATCATGCCGATGAACAGGAACTTGCCCATGTTGCCCAGGTCGCGCTTGATGACGGTGGACAGCGTGGCGATGCCGAGGAAGATCACGCCGGTGCCGGTGAAGGCGGTCATGATCAGGCCCGCGCCGTTGGCCAGGCCGAGCACCGAGCCGATCAGGCGCGAGAGCATCAGGCCCATGAAGAAGGTGAAGGCCAGCAGCACGGGCACGCCGGCGGCGGAGTTCTTGGTCTTCTCGATCGCGTACATGAAGGCGAAGGCGCCGCCCAGGAAGACGGCGATGCCGAGGAAGCCGGTGAGCGGCGCGGTGATGCCGGTGGTCACGCCGATCCAGGCGCCCAGCACGGTGGGGATCATGGAGAGCGCGAGCAGCCAGTAGGTGTTGCGCAGCACGCGGTTGCGTTCAACGGCAACGGCATGGCCGGCGGCGGCGGGGGAAGAGAGGTCGAGATGCGGGTTCATGGGGGTCCTTGAGAAAAGCAATGGAAGGGTGAGTGAGAGAAAAAGAAGTGGTGGTCAGGTGCCCTGGCGCGCGGCCAGGGCCTGCCGCTTGGCGCGGGCGCGGATGTTGAGCGCCTCGACCGCGAGCGAGAAGGCCATGGCGGCGTAGATGTAGCCCTTGGGCACTTCGCGGTCGAAGGCTTCGGCGGTGAGCGCCATGCCAACCATGACCAGGAAAGCCAGGGCCAGCACCTTGACGGAGGGGTGGGCGTCCACGAAATTGCCGATCGGCCGGGCCGCCACCAGCATCACGCCGACCGACACGACCACGGCGGCCACCATCACGCTGATCTGGTCGACCATGCCCACGGCGGTGATGACCGAGTCGAGCGAGAACACGATGTCGATGATGGCAATCTGGCCGATGATTCCCCAGAACAGCTTGCTGCCGGCGGCCTTGAGCTCGGCGCTGTCGGTCGCGGCCGGGCCGTGCTGCTCGCGCGCCTCGACCTCGACGAAGATTTCGTGCGAGGCCTTGTAGAGCAGGAACAGGCCGCCCAGCAGCAGCACGATGTCGCGCCCGCTGATGCCCTGGCCGACCACGGTGAACAGGTCGGCCGTGAGGCCCATGACCCAGCTCAGGGTGAACAGCAGCGCCAGCCGCGAGAGCATGGCAAAGCCCAGGCCGAGGCGGCGGGCCTTGTCGCGCAGGTGCGGCGGCAACCGGCCCACGAGGATCGAGATGAAGATGATGTTGTCGATGCCGAGCACGATTTCGAGCGCGGTGAGCATCGCGAACGCGATCCAGACATTGGGGTCGGTGAGTAGTTCCATGGAACGGGGCGCCAGCGGCCTGGCGAAAAAGGGGACACCTGGGCGCCGGAGCGGCCTCAGGGCCGCGCGGCGGAAACGGTCAGGCGAGGGCGAGCTGGCCGCGGGGCGGTCGCTGGAGCCCGTCGAGCACGGGCGGCGTGAGGTCATGCGCCGGGGGCGGCGACGGTGTGCGCAGGTGTTCGCCCGGGCCGGACGTGGCGATGGGCGCGTCCAGGCACTCGGGCAGGTCGGCCTGGGCATCGGCCAGGCCGTGCTCGGGCCAAGGGTCGGCGCTCAGGCCGTCGTCGGGCGTCGGCTGGACGGCAGCGACCGCCTCGATCACCAGGCTCTGCGCGTGGCTGGCCTGAACGGCCTCCACCCCATGGGAAGGCCCGAATGCCCACGCACCCACACTCAGGAAGAGGTGCAGGGCGAAGACGGCGGCAAGCCAAGGGCGCATGGTCGGGCCAGTATACCGGCGCCCCTGTTCGGGCGTGTGATCAGCCGGCCGCCGGGCGGGTGGCCTGGCCGCGCTGCAGCAGCGCCATCGCCACGGCGGCGCAAGCCGAGAGCGCGAGCATCAGCCAGCCCAGGTTCACCGCGCCGTCGTGCGGCACCAGGCCCACCACGAAACCGCCCACCGCACCCATGAGCTGCTGCATCAGGCCGGCCACGGCGGCGGCCGCGCCCGCCAGCGCCGGCAGCAGGCCCACGGTGCCGATGAGGGTGGGCGGCACCAGCAGGCCGTGCCCCATGCCCAGCAGCAGCAGGGGCAGCGAGAGGGCCAGCGGCGTGTCCACCCCGGCCAGCGCGAGCGCGAGCATGAGGCCGATGCCCAGCAGCGAGCTGCCCTGCCCCAGGCGCATCACGGTGCGTTCGCCGATGCGGTGCACGAGATGCGTGGTGAGGTAGTTGCCGACGATGTAGGCCAGCGGGACCAGCATGATGTAGTACCCGATGCCCGCCGGGCCCACGCCGTAGCTGCCGAGCACGATGGGCGCTCCCGCGAGGAAGGCGTAGAAGGTGGCGGTGGTCATGGAGAGCAGGGCCACGTAGAGCAGGAAGCCGGGGGCGCGCGCGAGTTGCGCGTAGGACGAGGCCATGTCGCGCAGCCAGTGCGTCTGCTGCGGTTCGGCTGGGGCGGTGTGGTCGGGCAGGCCGCGCCAGGCGGCGATGAACAGCACGAGGGACAGCCCGGTCAGCAGCACGAAGTTGGCCTGCCAGCCCAGGCGCACATGCAGCTGCCCGCCGATGATGGTGGCGCAGCGGCGGGACCAGGCCCATGGCGCATGCCGATGTAGGCCATGACGCGGGTGCGCTCGGGGCCGTCGAACAGGTCCTGCACCATGGCGCGGCCGACCACCATGCCGGCGGCACAGCCCGCGCCCTGCAGCACGCGCGCGGCGGTGAGCATGAGCAGATCGCCCGCGAGCGCGGCCAGCAGCGAGCCGAGACCGCCCAGCGCGATGCCGAGCAGCAGGATCTTCTTGCGCCCGAGGCGGTCGGACAGCGGGCCATACAGCAGTTGCAGGCCGCCATAGGCCACCACGTAACCGCTGAAGGTGAGCTGCACCGCGGCCTGGCTGGAGCCGAAGATCGCACCCCACTCCTGCATCGAGGGGATGCAGATGGTCATGGCCAGCAGGCCGAAGGCGAGCTGGGCGACGAGGTTGGCGATCAGGGGGCCGTGGCGGGGGGCGGTCATGCGTCTGGGTCTTGGCGGGGCAACCGGGCATGGTGCCATAAAGCTTCTCGCCTCTGTGTGGGCAAGGTCGGGTGGTCCAGGCACACAAGGCTTGCGTGCACAGGTGTGTTGCGGTCCCCACCCTCGGCCCACCGCGAAGCAGCCGAGCGCAAAGAGAAAAAACCCACAACACACCCCCCACGGGGGAACCCTCGAGGCCCTGCAAACTCATGCCACTAAACTCGAAGCCACATGCACGTCTCCCTGATCTTCCTCGTCGCCCTCCCCTTCGTGGGCAGCCTCATCGCTGCGCTGCTGCCCGCGAACGCGCGCAACACCGAGTCCACACTGGCCGGCGCCATCGCGCTCTTCTGCACCGTGCAGGCCGCGATGTACTTCCCTGAAGTCGCCGCCGGCGGCGTCATCCGGCAGGAATTCGTCTGGCTGCCCTCCCTCGGCTTGAACTTCGTGCTGCGCATGGACGGCTTCGCGTGGATGTTCTCCATGCTCGTGCTCGGCATCGGCTCCCTCGTGGTCCTGTACGCGCGCTACTACATGTCGCCCGACGACCCCGTGCCGCGCTTCTTCTCCTTCCTGCTCGCCTTCATGGGCGCCATGAGCGGCGTCGTCCTCTCGGGCAACCTGGTCCAGCTGGTGCTGTTCTGGGAGCTCACCAGCCTCTTCTCCTTCCTGCTCATCGGCTACTGGCACCACCGCCGCGACGCGCGGCGCGGCGCGCGCATGGCCCTCACCGTGACCGGCGCGGGCGGCCTGTGCCTGCTGGCCGGCGTGCTCGTGCTCGGCCACATCGTCGGCAGCTACGACCTCGACGTCGTGCTGCGCGCCGGCGACGTGGTCCGCGCCCACCCGCTCTACACCACCGCGCTCATCCTCATCCTGCTCGGCGCGTTCACCAAAAGCGCGCAGTTCCCGTTCCAGTTCTGGCTGCCGCACGCCATGGCCGCGCCCACCCCGGTCTCGGCCTACCTGCACTCGGCCACCATGGTCAAGGCCGGCGTGTTCCTGCTGGCGCGGCTGTGGCCGGTGCTCGCGGGCACCGACGAGTGGTTCTGGATCGTCACCTGCTCGGGCCTGATCACGCTGCTGATCGGCGGCTTCGCGGCCATCTTCCAGAACGACCTCAAGGGCCTGCTCGCCTACTCGACGATCTCGCACCTGGGCCTGATCACCACGCTGCTGGGCATGAACAGCCCGCTGGCCGCGGTGGCCGCCGTGTTCCACATCATCAACCACGCCACCTTCAAGGCCTCGCTGTTCATGGCGGTGGGCATCGTCGACCACGAGGCCGGCACGCGCGACATGCGCCGCCTCTCGGGCCTGGCCCGCTACATGCCGGTGACCGCCACGCTCACCGTGGTGGCCGGCGCGGCCATGGCCGGCGTGCCGCTGCTCAACGGCTTCATCTCCAAGGAGATGTTCTTCACCGAGGCCGTGTTCGTGAGCGCGGCGCCCTGGTTCCAGCGCCTGCTGCCCACGGCGGCGGTGATCGCCGGCATGTTCAGCGTGGCCTATTCGCTGCGCTTCACGGCGCGCGTGTTCTTCGGCCCCGACACCTGCGCCAACCTGCCGCGCGTGCCGCACGAGCCGCCGCACTGGATGCGCGTGCCGATCGAGGTGCTGGTGCTGGCCTGCCTGGTGGTGGGCATCGTGCCGCAGTGGTCCATCCAGCACATCCTGGGCACGGCCGCCTCGCCGGTCGTGGGCGGCACCCTGCCCGAGTTCGACCTGGCCGTCTGGCACGGCTTCAACCTGCCGCTGTGGATGAGTTTCCTCGCGCTGGCCGGCGGCATCGTGCTGTACCTGCTGCTGCGCAAGCCCCTGCAGAGCGGGCGCATCCAGCGCGCACCGCTGGTGGGGCTGTTCAACGGCAAGCGCCTGTTCCACCACACCATGGCCCGGCTCACCGCCGCCGCCCGCAGCGCCCTGCGCCTGCTGGGCACGCGGCGCCTGCAGCCGCAGCTGTTCCTGCTGGTGCTGGTGACGGTGGTGGGCGCGGTGGCCGCGTTCCGCCTGGCCGTGCCCAACCCGGTGCTCTCTCCCGGCGATCGCACGCTGCTGCCGTTCTCGCCCATGTTCGCGCTGCTCTGGGTGGTGGGCGTGGGCGCGGCCATCGGCGCGGTCTGGCAGGCCAAATACCACCGGCTCACCGCGCTGGCGCTCATGAGCGTGTCCGGCCTCACCACCGTGATCACGTTCGCCTGGTTCTCCGCGCCCGACCTCGCGCTCACGCAGCTTTCGGTCGAGGCGGTGACCACGGTTCTGATCCTGCTCGGCCTGCGCTGGCTGCCCAAGCGGCTGGAGGTGCAGGACGCCCGCGAACCGCTGTGGGATCGCGCCAAGGCCAAGGCCCGGCGCTCGCGCGACCTGCTGCTGGCGCTGGCCGCGGGCGCTGGCATGACCGGCCTGTCCTACGCGGTGATGACGCGCGACTTCCCGCAGAGCATCTCGCCCTTCTTCCTGGAGCGCGCGCTGCCCGAAGGCGGCGGCACCAATGTGGTCAACGTGATGCTGGTGGACTTCCGGGGCTTCGACACGCTGGGCGAGATCACGGTGCTGGGCATCGTGGCGCTCACGGTGTACGCGCTGCTGCGCCGCTTCCGGCCCGCGCCCGAGAGCACCGAACTGCCGCCGCAGCAGCTGGCCCTGCCGGCCGACCTGGACACCGACCTGGTGAACCCCCAACTGGCCGAGGACACCGCGCAGGGTTACCTCATGGTGCCGGCGGTGCTGGTGCGCCTGCTGCTGCCGATCGCGGCGGTGATCGCGGTCTACCTCTTCATGCGCGGCCACAACGAACCGGGCGGCGGCTTCGTGGCCGGGCTGGTGCTTTCCACCGCCTTCATCCTGCAGTACATCGTCTCGGGCACGCAATGGGTGGAGGCCAACATGCAGCTGATGCCGCAGCGCTGGATCGCCGCCGGCCTGCTCACCGCCACCGCCACCGGCCTGGGCTCGTTCTGGTTCGGCTACCCGTTCCTGACCACGCACACGGCCCACCTGCACCTGCCGCTGCTGGGCGACATCCACGTCGCCAGCGCGCTGTTCTACGACATCGGCGTCTTCACCCTCGTGGTGGGCGCCACCCTGCTCATCCTCACCGCGCTGGGCCACCAGTCGGTGCGCGGCCACCGCCAGGCCAAGGTCGAGCAGGAAAAAGAAGAAGGAGCTCACTGATGGAACTCGTCATCGCCATCGCCATCGGCGCCCTCACCACCTGCGGCGTGTGGCTGATGCTGCGCCCGCGCACCTACCAGGTCATCATGGGCCTGTGCCTGCTGGGCTACGGCGTCAACCTGTTCATCTTCGCCATGGGCCGGCTCTCGGTGGACAGCGAACCCGTGCTCACGCCCGGGCTGGAAGCCACGCTGCTGCAGTACGACGACCCGATGCCGCAGGCCCTGGTGCTCACCGCCATCGTGATCGGCTTCGCCATGACCGCGCTGTTCCTGGTCGTGCTGCTCGCGCAGCGCGGCTTCTTCGGCAATGACCATGTGGACGGACAGGGGGACGCGGAGTGACGGGAGGATTGATCCAGTCGATCACCGCGGCGCTCATGCCGCACCTGATGATCGCGCCCATCCTGCTGCCGCTGGTCACGGCCTGCCTGCTGCTGTTCGTGGGCGACCGGCGGCACCGCACCAAGGCCACCATCAGCCTGAGCGCCACCGTGATCAACCTGGCGGTGGCCGTGGCGCTGCTGCTCTGGAGCAAGCAGGGCGAGGGGCCGAGCGCGTTCGGCGTCTATTTGCCCGGCAACTGGGACGTGCCCTTCGGCATCGTGCTGGTGCTCGACCGCCTCTCGGGCCTGATGCTGCTGCTGGCCGCGATGGTGGCGCTGATGGCGCTGCTGTTCGCGCTGGCGCGCTGGCACAAGGCCGGCGCGCACTTCCACCCGCTGTTCCAGATCCAGATCATGGGCCTGAACGGGGCCTTCCTCACCGGCGACCTGTTCAACCTGTTCGTGTTTTTCGAGGTCATGCTGGCCGCGTCCTACGGCCTGCTGCTGCACGGCTCGGGGCCCTCGCGCGTGAAGGCGGGCCTGCAGTACATCTCGATCAACCTGGCCGCGTCCTCGCTGTTCCTGGTGGGCGCCTCGATGATCTACGGCGTGACCGGCACGCTGAACATGGCGGACCTGGCCGCGCGCATTCCGGACGTGGCCTCGGCCGACCGCGCGCTGCTGCACACCGCCTGCGCCATCCTGGCCGTGGCCTTCCTCGCCAAGGCCGCCATGTGGCCGCTCAACTTCTGGCTGGTGCCGGCCTACTCCAGCGCCAGCGCGCCCTCGGCGGCGATGTTCGCGCTGCTCACCAAGGTGGGCATCTACGTGTTGCTGCGCCTGTCCACCCTGCTCTTCTCGCCCGAGGCCGGCCATTCGGCGGGCTTCGGCAGCGAGTGGCTGGCCTGGGGCGGCATGGCCACGCTGGCCTTCGGCGCCATCGGCATGCTGGCTTCGCAGCGGCCCGCACGGCTGGCGGGCTTCTCGGTCATCGTGTCCTCGGGCACGCTGCTCGCGGTGCTGGGCTTCGCGCGGCCCGAGCTCACCGCCAGCGCGCTGTACTACCTGCCGAGTTCCACCCTGGCGGTGGCGGCCTTCTTCCTGCTGGCCGAGCTCATGGACCGCTCGCGCACCGACCCTGCGAGCCAGCGCGCGCCGGAAGACGAAGAGGACCACCTGCCGTTCGCCCTGGCCGACCTGGAAATCGCCAAGACCGCCAACCTCGACGAGGACGAGGAAGTGCTGATCGGCCGCGCGATCCCCGCGACCACCGCGCTGCTGGGCCTGGCCTTCATCTGCTGCACCGTGCTGGTGGCCGGGCTGCCGCCGCTCTCCGGCTTCATCGGCAAGTTCGCCATGCTCTCGGCGCTGCTGCCGCTGCAGAGCGGCACACCAGCGGTGAGCGCGGCGAGCTGGACGCTGATGGTGCTGGTGATCACCTCCGGCCTGTTCGCGCTGGTGGCGCTCTCGCGCACCGGCATCCGCTTCTTCTGGGCGCCGATGGAGCGCGGCGGGCACATGCTGCGCGTGGCCGAGTACGTGCCCATCGCGGTGCTGATCGGCCTGTGCGTGCTGTTCACGGTGCGCGGCGAGGCGGTGATGCGCTACACCGCCGCCACCGCGAGTTCGCTGTACCACCCACGCGGCTACATCGACGCCGTGTTCTCGGCCCAGCCGTTGCCCACCCCCACCAACGCCGAGCGCCTGGGCGTGCCCGTGCCGGAGAAGCAGCCATGATGCGGCGCCTGTTCCCCGCCCCCCTGCTGTCGCTCGCGCTGGTCGCGCTGTGGCTGGTGCTCAACAACCCCTACAGCCTGGGCCAATGGCTCATGGCCCTGGTGCTGGGCTTCGCGGTGCCGCTGCTCACGCAGTCGCTGCGCCCGACGCCAGTGCGCTTCAGCCACCCCTGGGTGGCCGTCAAACTCTTTCTGCGCGTGGGCGTCGACGTGATCGAATGGAACTGGCGCGTGCTGCGCGGCACGCTGGGCCGCGGCGAGCACATGCCGCAGGGCGGCTTCATCACCGTGCCGCTGGACCTGCGCGACCCCAACGGCCTGGCGGTGCTGGCCGCCATCATGTGCGTGATCCCGGGCACCATCTGGTCCGAGATCGCGCTGGACCGCAGTGCGCTGCTGGTGCACATCTTCGACCTCAAGGACGCGCCGCACGAAATCGCGCTGATCAAGCAGCGCTACGAGCGTCCCCTGATGGAGATCTTCGAATGAGTCCCTTCCTCTTTGGCGCTATCGTCTTCGCGCTGGCCTGTTACGTGCTCGCCATGGCGCTGGGCCTGCTGCGCCTGTACCGCGGCCCCTCGGCGCAGGACCGCGTGCTCGCCATGGACCTGATCTACACCATCGGCATGCTGGTGCTCATGGTGCTGGCGATCCGCTACCGCAGCGCGATGTACTTCGAGGCGGCGCTGCTGATCGCCGTCTTCGGTTTCGTGAGTTCGGCCGCCATGGCCAAGTTTTTGCTGCGCGGCGAGGTGATCGAATGATGATGCCGGCCGGTGTCTCGCTCTGGGCCGAAATCCCGGTGGCGCTGCTGCTGATCCTCAGCGGCATCTTCACGCTCACCGCCGCCATCGGCGTGGTGCGCTTCAAGACCTTCTTCCAGCGCATGCACCCGCCCGCGCTGGCCTTCAGCTTCTCGGCCTGGTGCGTCACGCTGGCGAGCATCGTTTACTTCTCGGCGCAGGACGAACGGCTCTCGCTGCACGCCTGGCTGATCATCATCTTCCTCTCGCTCACGGTGCCGGTCACCACCATCCTGCTGGCGCGCACCGAGCTGTTCCGCCGCCGCATCGGCAACCCGGGCACGGGCGAGATCCCGCCCTCGCTCAGCCACGTGGTGCCCCGGCCCACCGACGGCGACGAAGCGCGCGCCGGGGACTGAGCGCGGCGGGCGCGCCCGCCTCAGGCTTTCTTCTTGCGCGGGCGTGGAGCGGGGGCGGCCTCGGGCGGCTCGTACTCGTTCACGAACGGGAGGTTGGCCGTGGTGCGCACCAGCAGGTCCAGCAGCGTCTCCACCTCGCTGGCCGACAGGCCCTTGAGCAGGCGGCGTTCGCGCTCCAGAGCGGCGCGGATGACCTCGTCGTGGACGGCATACCCCTCGGGCGTGAGCGCCAGCGTGTGCCGGCGCGGGCTCTCGGGGTCTTCCTCCACCGTGAGATAGCCCTTGGTTTCGAGCTTGCGCATCTCGCGGCTGACGGCGCCCTTGTCCAGCCCGATGACCTGGCAGACGCGCACCGGCGAGATGCGGGGCTCGACCGCCAGCATGGCCAGCACGCGCCACTCGATGATGCCGATGCCATAGCGCTGGAGGTACAGCCGCGAGGCCCCGCTGGAGAGCCGGTTGGCCAGCACCGTGAGGTGGGAGGTGACGTAACCCGCGAGGTTGAGCACCTTGCGCCCTTGTCGCACCGCCGTGTTGCTGCGCCGAGTCGCCATCGTGAGTCCACTTTCCGGGTGTTGAACGTGGGCCGTACTGTACCCGGCGCGCGGACCGCGCCCCGCCCCGCTGGCTCAGCGCGTGAGGAAGCGCAGCGGCGCCAGCACCAGCTGGGGGAAGAACACCAGCAGGAACAGCACCCCGAGCTGCGCGAGCAGGTAGGGTGAGACGGCGCGGATCACCGACTCCAGCCGCACGCGGGAGACGCCGCAGACCACGTTGAGCACCGTGCCCACCGGCGGCGTGATGAGTCCGATGGCGTTGTTCATGATGAAGAGCACGCCGAAATACACCGGGTCGATGCCGGCCATGCGCACCACCGGCATGAGCACCGGCACCAGGATCAGGATCGTGGGCGCGAAGTCCAGCGCCGTGCCCACCACGATCACCAGCAGCATGATGACGATCAGCAGCAGCGTGGGCGAGTCGGCCAGCGGCTGCAGCATGTCCGCCACCACCATGGGGATGCTGGCGGCGGCGATCAGCCAGGCCGTGACCTGCGCCGCGGCCACCAGGAACATCACCACGGCCGAGGTCTTGCCAGCCGCGAGCAGCAGCGCATAGAGCTGCGCCACCTTGAGCTCGCGGTACACCACGAAGCCCACGAAGAGCGCATAGAACACCGCGACCACGGCCGCCTCGGTGGGCGTGAAATAACCGCCCTTGAGGCCGCCGACGATGAGCACCGGCAGCAGCAGCGCCCACACGCCCGCGAAGGTGGCCGACCAGCGCTCGCGCATCGACACTTTGGGTTCGCGCGGCATGTCGTCGCGTTTGGCCTGGTACATCCATGTGCCCACCAGCGCCACCGCCATCAGCAGGCCAGGCACGATGCCGGCGATGAACAGGCTGGTGATGGACACGTTGCCGACCACGCCGAACATCACGAAACCGATGGAGGGCGGAATGATGGGCGCGATGATGCCGCCCGAGGCGATCAGGCCCGAGGCGCGCGGCATGTCGTAGCCGGCCTTGCGCATCATCGGGATGAGCAGCGCCGCCACGGCCGCGGTGTCGGCGATGGCCGAGCCCGAGAGCGAGGCCATGATGACGCAGGCGAAGATGGCCACGTAGCCCAGGCCGCCCTTGAAGTGCCCGACCCAGGCGCCCGCCACCGCGACGATGCGCCGCGAAATGCCCCCGGCGTTCATGAGCTCGCCGGCCAGCACGAAGAAGGGAATCGCCATCAGCGGGAAGCTGTCGGCGCCGGACAGCATGTTCTGCGCCAGGATCTGGGCGTTGAAGATGTCCATCCAGGCCATCATGGCCAGGCTGGAGACCATGAGCGCGAAGGCGATGGGCATGCCCAGCGCCATCGCCGCGAGCAGCGCAAAAACGAAGATGAGGACGATCATGGGAGGGGCGCTCAGGCGGCGTCGGTGAGTTGCGGGTCGGGCAGGTCCTTGCCGCGCAGCAGGGTGACGATGTTGGCGAGGACCATCACACCGATGGAGGCCGCGCACAGGTAGGCGACCGAATAGACGATGGCCAGCGAGAGGCCGGTGACCAGGCCGATGTTGGCCAGCGTTGATGCCGTGCTGCAGGATCAGCCCCCAGAGCAGCACGGCGCAGCAGGCGAGCACCAGCAGCTGGGAGAGCATCAGCGCCACCCAGCGGGTGCGCCCGGTGAGGCGGCGCACCACCATGTCCATGCCCAGGTGGCCGCCTTCGCGCATCGCCACGATGGCGCCCAGGAAGGTGAGCCAGATGAACATGAAGCGCGAGAGCTCTTCCGAGGTGTTGATGCCCGAGTCGAACACGTGGCGCAGCACCACGTTGCCGAACACCATGACGCACATGGCGGCCAGGCACAACACCATGACCCCCTCGAGCGCCTTGAAGTACCAGTGGATGAGGGTTTTCATGGGGTGCGTTGCCGAGCTTCAGAAGGAAAAGATCTTGCCTGGGTTCATCAGGTTGTGCGGGTCCATCGCGTGCTTGATCTGTCGCATCAGCGCCACCGGCGCCTCGCCCAGCTCGTCGAGCAGGAAGCCCTGCTTGTGCAGGCCGATGCCGTGCTCGCCGGTGCAGGTGCCGTCCATCGCCAGCGCGCGCGCCACCAGCCGCGCGTTGAGCGCCTCGGCCTGCGCCACCTCGTGTTCGCTGTCGCCGTCCACCAGCATCTGCACGTGGAAGTTGCCGTCGCCCACATGGCCGACGATGGGCGCGATCAGGCCCGACTGCGCGAGGTCCTGCGCGGTCTGGTTCACGCAGTCGGCCAGCTGCGAGATCGGCACGCAGACATCGGTCACCACGCTGCGGCTGCCCGGGCGCAGCTGCAGCGCGGCGAAGTAGACGTTGTGCCGCGCCTCCCACAGGCGCGTGCGCTCTTCGGGTGTGTGAGACCACTGGAAGCTTTCGCCCCCGAGTTCGCCCGCGATGGCCTGCACCAGCTCGACCTGCTCGCGCACGCCGGCCTCGCTGCCGTGGAACTCGAAGAACAGGTGCGGCTGCTCGGGCAAGCCGGTCTTGCTGTAACCATTGAGCGCGCGGATCGCCACGCGGTCGACGAATTCACAGCGCGCGATCGGCACACCCACCTGGATGGTCTGCACCACCGCCTGCACCGCCGCGTCGATGCTGGGAAAGGCGCACACCGCGGCCAGGATGGATTCGGGCAGCGGGTGCAGCTTCACCGTGGCCTCCACCACCACGCCCAGCGTGCCTTCGGAGCCCACGAACAGGCGCGTGAGGTCGTAGCCGGCGGCGCTCTTGCGCGCGCGCCGCGCCGTCTTCACCAGCTGGCCGTCGGGCGTGACCACGGTGAGGTTGACCACGTTCTCGCGCATGGTGCCGTAGCGCACGGCGTTGGTGCCGCTGGCGCGCGTGGCGCACATGCCGCCGATGGTGGCATCGGCCCCGGGATCGATCGGGAAGAACAGGCCCTTGTCGCGCAAGGCGGCGTTGAGCGCCTTGCGCGTCACGCCGGGTTGCACGGTGGCGGTCTGGTCCTCGTCGTGGATCGCGACGAGCTGGTCCATCTGCTGCAGGTTGAGCGTGACGCCGCCCCGCACGGCCAGCGTGTGGCCTTCGAGCGAGGAGCCCGCGCCGTAGGGCACCAGCGGCACCCGGTGCTCGCGGCACAGGCGAACGATGGCGAGCACCTCGTCGGTGTGGCGCGCGAAGGCCACGGCGGCCGGCAGCATGGGCGCGAAGATGGATTCGTCGCGGCCGTGGTGCTCGCACACGGCGGGGCTGGTGGACAGGCGCTCGCCGAGCAGCTGGCGCAGGCCGTCCAGCACGGCGGCTGGCAAGGAAATCGAGGCGGTCATGGCAAGGCCGACCGGGCGCGTGGCCCGGTCGTGTGAGGGAAGGAACAGCGCCTGGGAAGGCGGGCTTACTTCGACGCGGTGCGCACCTTGGCGATCTCGCTGCGCACCAGGGTCATGAACTCGGGGCCGATCTTCTCCAGGTGCGGCGCGATCGCCGGCGGCACGCGGTCGCGGATCGCCTGCAGGTCGGCGGGCGAGAACTGCGTGACCTGCACGCCCTTGTCCTTCATGCCCTGCAGCGCGCTGCCGGCCTCGGCGGCGGTGGACTTGCGCTGGAACGCGGTGGCGTTCTTCGCGGCGGTGTTCATCGCCTTCTGCTCATCGGGCGAGAGGCTGTCCCAGTATTTCTTCGACACCGCGAAGATCAGCGGCGAGTAGACGTGGCCCGAGAGCGTCATGTACTTCTGCACTTCGTAGAAGCGCTGGGTGTACATCAGCACCACCGGGTTCTCCTGGCCGTCGAAGGCCTTGGTCTCCAGCGCCACGAACAGCTCGGACCAGGGCAGCGGCGAGGCGTTGGCGCCGATGGCCTTGAAGGCGTCGAGCGTGAGCGGGTTGGGCTGGGTGCGCAGCTTCAGGCCCTTGAGGTCGTCCAGCGTGTTGACCGGGCGTTTGGAGTTGGTGATGTGGCGAAAGCCGTTCTCCCACCAGCCCAGCACGTGGATGCCGACCGCAGCGAGCTTGGCGTTGAGGTGGGCGCCCACCGGGCCGTCGAACACGGCGTGCGCCTCGGCCTCGGTGTTGAAGAGGAAGGGCACGTCCTGGAAGCCGAGCTCCTTGACCTGGCCCAGCATGGCGAGCGCGCTGCCGGTGTAGAACTCCTGCACGCCGCCCTGCAGCGCGGCCAGCATCTGCGGGTCCGGGCCCAGGGCCTGGTTGGCGATCACGGCGATCTTCATCTTGCCGCCGCTGGCCTTCTCCATCTCGGTGGCGAACTGCTTCGCGGCCTGGCCGGCCGGGTGGGCGTCGGCCATGCCGTGGCCGAAGCGCGCGTTGCGCGCCTTGAAGTCCTGCGCCAGCGCGGCGGTGCTGCCGAGCGCGGCGAAGGTGGTGAGGGCCATGGCGGCCAGCAGGCGGTTGAGCTTCATGCGGTTGTCTCCTCTTTGGGGGCGGGGTGGTGAGGGGTGGGCGCGGGCGCGCGCGCCTCGATGCGGTTGCGCAGCAGGCCGATGCGCTCGATCTCGACTTCGCAGACGTCGCCGGGCTGCATGTACAGGCGCGGCTCGCGCGCATGGCCGATGCCCGCGGGCGTGCCGGCCACGATCAGGTCGCCGGGCTCCAGGGTGATGGCCTCGCTGATGGTCACGATGAGCGAGGCCACGTCGAACACCATGTCGCTGGTGTTGGCCGACTGCACGGTCTGGCCGTTGAGGCGCGTTTCCAGCCGAAGGCCGCGCGCGCCGGGCGGCAGCTCGTCGGCCGTGACCAGCCAGGGGCCGAAGGCGCCGGTGCGGTCGAAGTTCTTGCCCATGGTCCACTGCGGCGTCTTGAACTGGTACTCGCGCACGCTGCCGTCGTTGAAGACCGAATAGGCCAGCACGTGCGAGAGCGCGTCCT
Source organism: Hydrogenophaga sp. UC242_50 (assembly GCF_042697355.1). Lineage (NCBI taxonomy): Bacteria > Pseudomonadati > Pseudomonadota > Betaproteobacteria > Burkholderiales > Comamonadaceae > Hydrogenophaga > Hydrogenophaga sp. UC242_50. The sequence continues at coordinate 1,337,425 of NZ_CP170553.1, read as the reverse complement.
CGTGGCGGATGCACGAGCCGCCGGTGCCGATCACCGCCACCAGCTCGCCTTCGAAGTCCAGCGAGTCCGACAGGCCCGCGTGCTCCAGCGGCGCGCCGTGCGGCACCACACTGGTGTTGAAGCGCGAGAACAGCGTGGGGTAGGCCGGCTGCTCGAAGCCGCTTTCTTCGGTGTGGTCGCGGTAGTTCAGGCCCACGCAGATGATCTTGCGCGGCTCGGCCACCGGGGCCAGGAAGCGCACGGTGGCGAGATCCACCACCGGCTGGGCGCGCATCGCGGCGGCGGCGGCGTCCAGCGCCGGGCGGCCCGCGCGGATCGCGGCGTCCAGCGCGCCCGGGTAGGCGGCGGCGCCTTCGGTGGCGCCATGCCAGCCCCCGCTGGCCGGGTCCTGCACCGCCCAGCCTTCATGCCCGTCCCGCTGGAAACGCAACAACTTCATCGAATGCTCCTCTGTGTGTGAATGTGTCTGGGTCGGGACTCTATCACCAACGATGTATCTTTCAACAAATAATCTATTCTTTTCTCATTGGTACATTCCCTCATACAATCTCGCCTGCCATGACCACCCCCGCCGCCAAACTCACCCAGGCCGAGACCGTCTGCCAGCTCATCCGGGCGGAAATCCTGGAGGGCCGCCTGCTGCCGGGGGCCAAACTCAACATCAAGGCGCTGGAACAGCGGTTCGAGGTCAGCCTGGGCGCCATCCGCGAAGCCCTCTCGCGCCTGGGGGCCGAGGGCATGGTGGTCGCCGAGTCCCACCGGGGCTACCGCGTGGCGCCGGTCAGCAGGGAAGAGCTGCTGGATCTCACGCGCACGCGTGTGGAGCTGGAATCGCTCTGCCTGAGCAAGGCCATGCAGCACGGCGACGTGGAGTGGGAGATCCGCATCGTCGCGGCGGCGCACCGCATGGAGCGGCTGCAGGACATCCCCTCGGACGAAGAGGCGCGCAAGGCGCCGGCCTGGAACCAGGCCCACGGCGCCTTCCACGAAGCGCTGGTGAGCGCCTGCCCCAGCGTGTGGCTGCTGCGCATGCGCGAGCTGCTCTACGCGCAAAGCGAGCGCTACCGCCTGCTCTCGGTGCCGCTGGACACCGACCACCACCGCGACGTGAAGGCCGAACACAAGCGCCTGGTGGACGCGGTGCTCGCGCGCGACGAGCCCGCCGCGCTCAAGGCGCTGGAAGAACACTTCTTCGCCACCGTGCAGATCATCCTGCGCTCGCCCTTGCTGAAGTAAGCCGCGCGGGCCGGAACTTCCCGGCGCCGCGCCACGTCCCACCGGCTTTCACGCCCCAACGGGAGGCCACCATGTTTCCTCCGCCGTTCCGCGGCAACCGCCGCCAGTGGCTGGGCGCCGCGCTCGGCGCACCGCTGGCCGCGGCCTGGCCGGCCTGGCCGGCCTGGGCCGCCAACCCGGCGGCACCGGGCCTGCTCACGCGCCGCATCCCGGCCAGCGGCGAGGCCCTGCCCGTCGTCGGCCTGGGCAGCTGGATCACCTTCAACGTGGGCAACGACCCGCAGGCGCGCGACGCCTGTGCCGAGGTGGTGCGCGCCTTCTTCGAGGCCGGTGGGCGGCTGATCGACAGCTCGCCCATGTACGGCTCCTCGCAACCCACCATCGGCCACGCGCTGGCGAAACTCCGGCACCCGGCCGCGCTGTTCTCGGCCGAGAAGGTGTGGGTGGGCGACGCGGCACGCGGTCACGCGCAGATGGAAGCCTCGCGGGCCTTCTGGGCGTGCCGCGCTTCGACCTCATGCAGGTGCACAACCTGCTGGGCTGGGAAGGCCACCTGCCGCGCCTGTTCGAGATGAAGGCGCAAGGCCGCCTGCGCTACGTGGGCATCACCACCTCCGAAGGCCGGCGGCACACCGAGCTCGAGCGCGCCATGCGCACCCAGCCGATCGACTTCGTGCAGCTCAGCCTCAACCTGCTCGACCGGGAGGCCGAGCAGCGCCTGCTGCCGCTGGCGCAGGAGCGCGGCATCGCGGTGCTCGCGAACCGGCCCTTCCGCGAGGGCGCGCTGCTGCGCGATCTCGCGCGCCACAAGCTGCCGGGTTGGGCGGCGGAGATCGGCTGCGACGGCTGGGCGCAGGTGGCGCTGAAGTTCGTGGTCTCGCACCCGGGCGTGACCTGCGCGATCCCCGCCACCAGCCAGGTCGCGCACCTGCGGCAGAACATGGGCGCGGCGCGCGGCCCCCTGCCCGACGCGGCGCTGCGCGCGCGCATGGCGCGCGACGTGGCCGCGCTGTAGGGCCACGCCATGAGCGAATGGTGGACCTACCGGTCGGCGGATTTCCTGATGTTCGCGCCGCGCACCTACTGGCGGCTGTTCGAGCTGCAGAACGCCGCGTGGTGGCCGGCGCCCTGGGTCTTCAGCCTGCTGGCGATGGCGCTGGCGATCGGCCTGTGGCGCCGCCCTGCCCAGGCCGCGCGCGTGGGCCTCATCGGCGCGGCGCTCGCGTGGGCCTGGGTGGCCTGGAGCTTTCTCTGGTGGCGCTACACGCCGATCAACTGGGCCGCGAGTGCCTTCGCCATCGCCTTCGCGCTGCAGGCGCTGGGCCTGCTCGCGCTCGCTTGGCGCCGGCCCCACGCCACCACCTCACCGGGCCGCCGCCGGCTCGGCCTGGGCCTGCTGCTGTGGGCGGTGGGGCCGCATCCCGCGCTGGCCCTGGTCTTCGGCCGCCCGTGGTCGCAGGCCGAGGTGATCGGCCTGGCGCCCGATCCCACGGCCATCGCGACGCTGGGCCTGCTGCTCTGCCTCGACGCCCACCCGCGCGCCCTGCCTTGGGCGCTGCGCGCCGGCGCGGTGGCCTGGCTGTTGCTCAGCGCGGCCACGCTTGCCACCCTGGGTTCGGCGCAGGCCGTGGTGCCACTGGCCGCCGCGCTGCTGGCGCTGGTCAGTCCCGGCCCGCGCGGCGCTGTTCGCGCAGCATGAACAGGTACAGCCCTTCCACCTTCTCGCGCGCCCACGGCGTCTTGCGCAGGAAGCGCAGGCTGGACGGGATGCTCGGGTCGATGTTGAAACAGCGCACCGGGATGCGCTCGCCCAGGCCGTCCCAGCCGTAGTGGTCCACCAGCGCGGTGAGGATCGCCTCCAGCGTGAGGCCGTGCAGCGGGTTGCGCGGCTGGGCCGAAGGCGCGGGGGTGTCGCTCATGCGAGCGCCGCCTCCAGCGCGTCGACGAACATCGCGGGCACGTCGAAACCGGTCTGCTGCTGGATCTCCTGGAAGCAGGTCGGGCTGGTGACGTTGATCTCGGTCACCTTGTCGCCGATCATGTCCAGCCCCACCAGCAGCAGGCCGCGCGCGGCCAGCGTGGGGGCGATGGCCTCGGCCACGGCGCGGTCGGTGTCGCTCAGCGGCTGGGCCACGCCCTTGCCGCCGGCCGCGAGGTTGCCCCGCACCTCGCTGCCCTGCGGAATGCGCGCGAGCACGAAGGGCGCGACCTGGCCGCCGATCAGCAGCAGGCGCTTGTCGCCCAGCACGATCTCCGGCAGGTAGCGCTGCACCATCACGCTGGTGGCGCCGCCCTGGTTCAGCGTCTCGATGATGGAGCCCAGGTTCATGCCGTCGGGCCCGACGCGGAAGATGCCCATGCCGCCCATGCCGTCGAGCGGCTTGAGGATGATGTCCTTGTGCTCGGCGTGGAAGGCGCGGATGGCCTCGGGCCGGCGCGTCACCAGCGTGGCCGGCGCGAACCGCGCGAACTCCATCAGCGCGAGTTTTTCCGGGTGGTCGCGCAGCGCGCGCGGGCTGTTGAACACGCGCGCGCCTTCGCGCTCGGCCTGCTCCAGCAGGTGCGTGGCGTAGAAGAACTCGCTGTCGAACGGCGGGTCCTTGCGCATCAGCACGGCATCGAAGCTGTGCAACGGCTCGCGGCCTTCGCGCGTGGTGGTGAACCAGGCATCGGCGTCACCGGTGAGCGTGACGTGGCGCACCTGCGCCGTCACCGGCTGGCCGCTCTGCCACTGCAGGTGCTCGGGCTCGCAGGCCGCCAGCGTGTGGCCGCGCCGCTGCAGCTCGCGCATCATGGCGAAGGTGGTGTCCTTGTAAATCTTGAAGGCTTCGAGCGGGTCGGCGACGACGAGGATCTTTTTCATGGCGTTGTTCGTTCAGGGCTTTTGCGAGGTGAGTCCGTACTGTTGCACAAGCAGCGCGACGGCGCCGGCGACCACGCCCCAGAAGGCCGAGCCGATGCCGCCGATGACCACACCGCTGAGCGTGACGAGAAAGGTGATGAGCGCGGCCTCGCGGTGCGCGTCGTCCTTGAGCGCGGCGTGCAGGCCGCCACCGATGCTGCCCAGCAGCGCGATGCCGGCGATGCCATGACCAGCTCGCGCGGGAAGGCGATGAGCAGGCCGGTGATGGCCGCGCCGAAGAGGCCGATCAGCACGTAGATGCCCCCGCACACCACGGCGGCGGTGTAGCGCTTCTTCGGGTCGGCGTGCGCTTCGGGGCCCATGCAGATGGCCGCGGTGATGGCGCTGAGGTTGAGCGCGAAGGCGCCGAAGGGCGCGAGCACCAGCGTGGCCGCGCCACTGAGCGTGATGATCTTCGAGATCGGCATGTCGTAACCCGCCGCGCGGATCGCGGCCACGCCCGGCAGGTTCTGCGAGGCCATGGTGACGACGAACAGCGGCAGCGCCAGGCTGGTGAACGCGGCCAGGCTGAAGACGGGCATGGTGAACACCGGCATGGCAAGTTCGAAGCTCACCGCGCCGCCATTGAACTGGCCCCGCGCCACCACGTAGGCGATCGCCACCGCCAGCGTGAGCGGCACCGCATAACGCGGCAGCAGGCGCCGGCCCAGCAGGTAGGCCAGCAGCATCAGCACCACCAGCGGCAGCGCGGTCTGCGCGGCGGCGAAGGCCTGCAGGCCGAAGCGCGCCAGCACGCCGGCCAGCAGGGCCGAGGCGATCGCCATCGGAATCTTGTTCATCACGCGCTCGAACCAGCCGGTGGCGCCCACCAGCACGATGAGCGCGGCGCTGATGAGGAAAGCCCCCACGGCATCGGCCATGGTGAAGCCGCCGGCCAGGCCCGCCGTTGCGCAGCACCGCCGCGCCCGGCGTGCTCCAGGCGATCATGACGGGCTGGCGCAGCACCAGCGAGGGAATGGCCGAGCACAGGCCCATGCCCAGGCCGAGCGCCCACATCCACGAGGTGATCTGCGCGGGGGTGGCGCCAAACGCCTGCGCGGCCTGGAAGACGATCGCCACCGAGCTGGTGAAGCCCACCAGCACGGCCACGAAGCCGGCCGTGGCGGCCGAGAGGTTGACGTCTCGAAAAAAGGAGGGGGACGCGGTGGAAGACATCGGGCGATTGTGCCGGGCGGCGGCACAACGCACGGGGGCCACCGGCAATGGCCCCGGAACCCTGCTCGGCGGGCGCCGACAGAACCGAACCGCCAGGCCCCGCACTACTTCCTGACGGGTCGCGCTCGAGACGGCCCGGCCGTTCAACCAGGACCCCACCATGCGCTATGCCGCCTTGATGCACAAGCTCTTTGAGCAAACCCAGCTGGACAACTGGCAGGGCACCGCCCGGACCCCTCACTTCGAGGTGGACGGCGCCATCGTCGGACTGATTCCCAAAGGCGATTCGGGTCTCGTCGTGTACGTCGACCTCGGCCATCAACCCGGCAACGAGATCCAACTGCTGGAGTACAACGCCCGCGCCAATGACGAGGTGTCGGGCTGCTTCGTGGTCGTGCCCAACTCGGGGAAGGTGGCGTACCGCTTCGACGTGCCCCTGGACGCGCTGGAACGCACCCCCTCCTTGCCGGCCTGGCTGCAGGCGCGCGTCAACCAGGCCCGCACCGCGCTGGCCAGCGCCTGAGCCCCTCATGAACCCCATCATCAGAAACGCCCTCGGCACCTGCCTCCCCGGCGTGGGCAGCGCATTCGTCAAGGTCCACGCCAAACCATTCGCCCAGCTGTTGTTCAGCGAGACGAGGCGCAACCCCGAGGGCGCGCTGTCGAAGACCGGCCACATCGCCTTCCGACTGAACGCCACGGAATTCACCTCGCTCCAAAGCTTCCTGGGCCAGCCCGCAGACGCCGAACGCCCGGGGTCCATCGGCCATCAGCCCGACAACCACACGCCGGTGCGTCGCCGCGACACCATCCACACCGACATGGGTGGGAAAGACGTCGAATACGAGAACCTCACCTGGCTTGCGCTCCCCCGGTGGGCAGAACAGCGCTTCGACAACACCCCTCGGTCCACGGGCGTCGGTGAACTCACCCCCCAACACCTCGAAGCACTGGCGCGGGTCATCGGGGGTAAAGAATTCGGCCTCTACTCCCTGCGCGGTGACAAGCCCATCGACATGCTCAGCGCCGAAGACCTCCGCGCATTCCTGATCGACGGCAAAGCGCCCCGGCACGCTCCCAACTGCGTCGACTTCGTCAAGGCGGTCCTGGTGGCATGGGCCCGACTGGAGGGCTCTCCCGGGCCGTGATGCATTTCGCCGCCTCACTGGCCGACTGCCGCTATCCCCAGGATGTCGGCGCATTGGCCCAGGTGCATTTCGGGGCGGACGACAACGGCATCATCCAGTTTCGACCCGGCAAGGGCGTGGCGGCCCCCGAACGACTCGACAACCAGCGCTTCCACGGCCAGTTCCTCGAAGCGTCCGGGCTGTCCAAGGAGGTCTTTGACAGGATGTGCGCCGACCTGGCGGCCAAGGGGCTGATCTTCGGCGAGGTCTTCGAGCACGACGAGACCTGGGGCACCACCTTCTTCAACGGGCTCGGCAAGCGGTTGCGGGCGTGCCAGCCGCACCAAGGCGTGGCGGCCATCTGCTACCACCAGGACACCTACAAGGGTGGCATCACCCACGTCTCGCTGATGGCGTTCGCCCCGGATGGCGGCGCATCGGTCTGCCACCACGAGTCCATCAGGGTATCGGCCCAAGACCCTGTGAGCAACCTGATGCCGGGCATCGTCGGGGTGCCGTCCAACACCTACGACACCACGGACCTTCACCAGCGGGTGCTGGGCGACAAGGCCCGTGAGCTCACCACGTTGCCGATCCGGCACTCGTACGACCTCTCCGGCCCGCCCATGGTCCAGTTCGCCCACCTGAACAACTGGGCCGCCTTGCGCGAATTCAACGATCGCACCGCGCACGAGAGCTATGTGAACGCCCGGTCGCTCGCCTACGGCACCGATCCCGACCAGCATCTGCTGGAAAAAAAAGGCGCCTTCGGCCGCGGCCTGACGACCACCGTCTCCGTGCCGGGCCAACGCTTCCGACACGAACCCCTGATGCTGCCGCCCGGCGAGACCGAAACCTCCTCCGCGGGTGCCTGGACCAACAACTGCGCGGCCCACACCCTGCGCTGCCTGCAGGCCGGCGGCTGCACGGCCCTGCCGACATCGCGCGAGCCTGTGGGCGAGTGGCGGCTGAGTGAAGTCGCCGAGGTGCTTCTGAAGGCGGGCCTCATGCCGTGCACCGCCCCGGAGGTCGCGCACATCATGGACGACGCCGGTTACAGATACGATCCCGACGAGGGTGTCGTCGTCGATGCCGGCTCGTTCCTGACCCTGGCGTACCACTGGTCCATGTCGCCCGTCGGCTCACCGGGCGTCTACCCACCCGATGTGCCGCGCAACGAGGTCCAGGACAAATCCCTCGCCGAGGCCGTGCTGAGGAAGCGGCTGGACCGGCTGAGCAAGACCATCTCGGACCACCAGGCGTCCTTCCGGAAAATCTGACCCCTAGATCTCCACCTTCGAGCCCAGCTCGATCACCGCGTTGCTCGGCAGGTTCAGGAACTCGGCCGCCGCGCTCGCGTTGTGGTGCATCTGGGCGAACAGCTTCTCGCGCCAGGGCGCCATGCCGCTGCCGATGGTGGGCACCACCACATCGCGCGAGAGGAAGTAGCTGGTGGTCATCGGGCCCATGTCGCAGCCGCGCCCGCGCATGGCCGACAGCGCCTCGGGCAGGTCCAGGTCGTTCTTGAAGCCGTAGTTCACCACCACCTGCCAGCAGTCGTGCCCCAGCGGCTCGATCTCCAGCCGCTTGTTCAGCCCGATCCAGGGCACTTCCTGGCTGCGCACGGTGACGAACAGGTTCTGCTCGTGCAGCACCTTGTTGTGCTTGAGGTTGTGCAACATGGCGTTGGGCACGGTGCCGATGTCGGCCGTGAGGAACACCGCCGTGCCCTCCACCCGCACGGGCGGTGCGATGAACAGCGCATCGAGGAAGCTGTTCAGCTCGATCGATTCGGCGTGCTGCGCCTCGGTCATGAGCGAGCGGCCGCGCTTCCAGGTCATCATGAGCGTGAACACCGCGCCGCCGATGAGCAGCGGGAACCAGCCGCCGGCGAACAGCTTGAGCAGGTTGGAGCTGAAGAAGGCGAGGTCCACCAGGAAGAAGAAGCCGGTGGCCAGCACGCACAGCCACAGCGGGTACTTCCAGCTGTAGCGCACCACGTAGAAGGTGAGCACCGTGGTGATGAGCATGTCCAGCGTGACCGCGATGCCGTAGGCCGCCGCGAGGTTGCTGGACGACTTGAACATTACCACCGCCAGCACGATGGCGGTGAACAGGCTCCAGTTCACGAACGGCATGTAGATCTGGCCGGTGTGCTTCACGCTGGTGTGCTGGATCTTCAGGCGCGGCAGGTAACCGAGCTGGATCGCCTGCTTGGTCACGCTGAAGGCGCCGGTGATCAGGGCCTGCGAGGCGATCACCGTGGCCATGGTCGCGCATGATCACCAGCGGCAGCAGCAGCCACTCGGGCGCCATGTTGAAGAACGGGTTCTTCACGGCCGCCGGGTCGGCCAGCAGCAATGCGCCCTGGCCGAAGTAGTTCAGCGTGAGGCAGGGCATGACGACGGAGAACCAGGCCAGGCGGATCGGGCGTTTGCCGAAGTGGCCGAGGTCGGCGTAGAGCGCCTCGGCGCCGGTGACGCACAGCACCACCGCGCCCAGGATGATGAAGCTGGTGCCGGGCTGCGCCCACATGAAGCGCAGCGCGTGCAACGGGTTGAGCGCGCCCAGGATCTCGGGATGGCCCACGATCTGCGACACGCCCAGCGCCGCGATGGTGAGGAACCAGGCCAGGGTGATCGGGCCGAAGAAGCGGCCGATGCCGCTGGTGCCGCGCTTCTGCACCGCGAACAGCGCGAACAGCACCAGCAGGGTGATGGGCACCACGTAGTGCTTGAAGTGCGGCGAGATCACCTCCAGGCCCTCGACGGCCGAGAGCACCGAGATCGCCGGCGTGATGACGCCGTCGCCATAGAACAGCGCGGTGCCGAAGATGCCGATGGCCAGCAGCGTCTGGCGCAGGGCGGGCCGCTCCTTCACTGCCATGGAGGCCAGCGCGAGCATCGCGATCAGGCCGCCTTCGCCGTTGTTGTCGGCGCGCAGCACCAGCACCACGTACTTGAGGGAGACGATGACCGTCAGCGTCCAGAACAGGATGGACAGGATGCCGTAGACGTTGGCGTGGGTGAAAGGCACGTGGCCGGAGCCGAAGACCTCCTTGACGGCGTACAGCACGCTGGTGCCGATGTCGCCGTACACCACGCCGATGGCGCCGAGGGTGAGCGCAGCCAGTGACGATTTGGAAGCGGACACAAAACAACCCCGGCCTGTTGGCACGGGGTTCGGTTGTCGAGGGAACGCGATTGTGCGCCCGCCGGCGGGGCCTTGTCTGCCGGCTCAGCGCTCTAAACGGCGGCGCCCGCGCCGAATGTTGCGCCGCAGCAACTCACTCGTAGACTTCGGCGTCCGGGTCGGTGGCTTCCAGCTCGTAGCTCGCCGCCAGCATCGGCCAGGCGGCCGATCACGCCGTACATGTAGAAGCGGTTGGGCACGCTCGCGCCGGGCTTCTGGCCGGGCTGCGGCAGCTGCGCGCTCTGCTCGAAAGCCAGCGGCACGTAGCTGGAGCCGGGCGCGTTGAGGTTCTCGTCCACGCCGCGGTCGGCGTGCACGCGGTAGAAGCCGCCGACCACGTAGCGGTCCATCATGTAGACCACGGGCTCGGCCACCGCGCTGTTGATGCGCTCGTTGGTCAGCACGCCTTCCTGGATGATGACCTCGTGCACCTCCTGGCCGGCCTGGCCCACGGCCATGCGGGCCTTGGTCTTGGCCGAGAGGTTGTCGATGTCCTTGGCGTCGCGCACCGTCAGGATGCCCATGCCGCCCGTGCCGTTGTCGGCCTTGACCACCACGAACGGCTTTTCGTTGATGCCGTATTCCTTGTACTTGCGGCGGATCTTGCCCAGCAGCGCGTCGGTGTTGCTGCGCAGGCATTCCAGCCCGGCGTCCTCGTTGAAATCCACCTGCCCGCACTGGTTGAACATCGGGTTGATCAGCCAGTGGTCCATGCCCAGCAGCTTGCCGAAGCGCTTGGACACCTCTTCATAGGCCTTGAAGTGGTGGCTCTTGCGCCGCGTGCCCCAGCCGCCGTGCAGCGGCGGCAGCAGGTACTGCTCGTGCAGGTCTTCCAGGATGCCCGGCACGCCCGCGCTCAGGTCGTTGTTGAGCAGGATGGTGCAGGGGTCGAAGTTCTTCAGGCCCAGGCGGCGCTTGCTGCGCAGCAGCGGCTCCAGCACCACCTTGTCGCCGCCGGGCAGCTCGATGGTGGTGGGGGCCTTGATGTCGTTGGAGAGCGAGCCCAGGCGCACATTGAGCCCGGCCATGTAGAAAATGCGCTGCAGCTGCGCCAGGTTGCTCAGGTAGAAGGTGTCGGTGGTGCTCTCGGGCACCAGCAGCAGGTTCTTGGCCTCGGGGCAGATCTTCTCGATCGCCGCCATCGCGGCCTGCACCGCCAGCGGCAGCATCTCGGGCGTGAGGTGGTTCCAGCCGCCGGGATACAGGTTCGTGTCCACCGGCGCCAGCTTGAACCCCGCGTTGCGCACGTCCACCGAGGTGTAGAACGGCGGCGTGTGCTCCATCCACTCGAGGCGGAACCAGCGCTCGATCACCGGGGTGGACTCGAGGATGCGCTGCTCGAGCTCGTTGATGGGGCCGGTCAGGGCGGTGACGAGGTGCGGGACCATAGGGGGAGGGGTATTGGCGGCTGGGGAGGCAACCAGTGTAATGGGGGCGCATGACGCCAATTTCAAGCCGGTTCCAGCGCCTGGAAGCGGCCCCACAACGGCCCGAGGGAGGGTTCCGATGACGATTTTCGCCCTGATGACCGCCCTGGCCGCCTGGTTCAGCGTCTGGCGGCCACCCGAGAGCACCGGCCTGCGGGTGCTGCTGATGGGGGTGTTCCTGCTGCTGGGCGCCCTGTTCGCCCTGGCCGGCGGCTTCGCCTACTGGTGGGACAGCGGCATGCGCCCGACCCGCGCCAGCCCCTGGCTGCTCATCTGGGGCCTGCTGACCCTGGCCTCCCAGGCGGGCAACCTGCTGCGCGCGGTGTTCGAAGGGGAAGGCGGGACGGACTGGCCGGGGCGGCGCTGAGGCTCAGTTTTTTTCCCAATAGGTCTGGGCATCATTCCGGCTCCAAGGCGGCAATACAGCCTTCTGGATTTCCACTCCGTCCAAAGCGGTAAAGGTCTTTTTGAAAAGAGCCACATCTCTCTCGTAGGCGTCCGTGATTTCAATATCGAAAGTCCCGGTCGAAGCCCCCGCAATCGCCTGATCAATCAATGGGATAACAGGGCCTGCACGGAATTCGTTGTCCCGTCGTTCGCGAATCACCGCATTGACCGCCCCAAGGTAGTGAGCGCCGGCGGTTGCCAAGGGCAGTTCGGAGTGCAAAGGCACGAAATAAGTGCCCAGTACGGGAAACGCAGCGCTCATGGCGTTGAGGCCACGAAGGGTGTACGCCGCACTATCGACCGTGAAACGCAATAGGTAGGTCACGCTTCCGTCTTCTGCAGGTGAGACGACACGGCCCTTGCCGTCCATCCGAAAGGCCACCTGCTCAGGTTTTGCCACGCCTCCACGCGCATCCAGAAGAACACCAAGCACATCTGGCTTCCACCTCGGCTTGTGTTCATTGTTCACGCGCACCGACATCAGATACAGCGGTTTCGAGGGATCAACTTTGGGGGCCCCCTCGGCCAGAGGCATGGGCAAGGAAGCACATGCCGTTGTCAGGGCCGCAAGCGTGGCCGCGAAGAAAATCTTCATCTTTTTTACTCAATTTTTGTTAAACAAGTTGAGTATTTTAGACGAAAAGTTCTAATTAATTATCAAATCAGCCTGGTCCAAAACGCGCCAGCGAGCGCGCCTTCGCCCTGGCCGCCTCCACCTCGCGGTTGCGCGGCGCGGCCGTGGTGCGCAGCGAGGCCATGAGTTCGCGCGCCGTCGCGGCCACCTGCTCCACCGCGCGGTCGAACGCCGCTTCGTTGGCCTGCGACGGCACGTTGAAGCCGCTGAGCTTGCGCACGAACTGCAGCGAGGCGTCGCGGATCTCCAGCTCGGTCGCGGGCGGCTCGAAATTGAACAGGGTCTTGATGTTGCGGCACATGGTCTCTTCACTCCTGGTGAACGCCCTCAGGGGCGGTCGGCGACGGTCCGGTAGGGCGGGCGCGCCGAGGGGTCGTGGCGGATGATCGCGCTGGCCTGCTGCACGTGCGGCAACGCCCGCGCAAAGGCCTCGGCCTGCGCCGCCACGGCCTGGCGCCGGGCACAGCCCTCGATGTACACCACACGCCCCTGCACCGTCACCCAGAGCGTGCTGGCGGCGGTGAACGCGGGGCGCCGTTTCAGGGCCTGCCGAAAGGCGGTGGCGATGTCCTGGTCGTAGGCGAAGGCGTTGGGGCGATCACAGGCTTTCGCGAGCCAGCAGGTCGTGCCCTTCTCGGCGCGCCGGTGCGTCTGGGCCAGCCGCTCGCGCTCGGTGATGAACGGCCCCGCCGGCCGGGGGCAATCGGGCACGGCGGCCGAGATCTGGAAGAACGGGTCGTTGAACCAGTTCTGCACCGCTTCGCCCGCCACGGCCCCACCCGCATGCGCCAGGGCCAGGAATGCCAGCAGGCGCACCGGGCGTTTCACGGCCGGTCTTTCAGGGCGTCAGCCCCGCACTTCGCCCTCGCCCAGCACCACGTACTTGAGCGAGGTCAGGCCCTCCACGCCCACCGGGCCACGGGCATGGAACTTGTCGGTGGAAATGCCGATTTCGGCGCCCAGGCCGAACTCGAAACCGTCGGCGAAGCGGGTGCTCGCATTCACCATGACGCTAGCCGAATCCACTTCGCGCAGGAAACGCTGGGCGTGCACGTGGTCGGTGGTGATGATGGCGTCGGTGTGGTGGCTGCTGTAGCGGTTGATGTGGGCGATGGCCTCGTCCACGCCCGCCACCAGCTTGATGCTGATGACCGGGGCGAGGTATTCCTCCGACCAGTCGGCCTCGGTCGCCTCCTTCAGGTTCGCGCCCGGCACCGCCGCCAGGATCGCCCGGCTCTCGGCGCAGGCCCGCATCTCCACGCCCTTGGCGGCGAAGATGGCGCCGATCTTCGGCAGGAAGTCGGCGGCCACGCCGCGCGCCACCAGCAGGCTTTCGGTGGCGTTGCAGGGGCTGTACTTCTGCGTCTTGGCGTTGTCGGTCACCTTCACCGCCAGCGCGATGTCGCAGGGCTCGTCCACGTAGGTGTGGCAGTTGCCGTCCAGGTGCTTGATGACCGGCACCTTGGCCTCGGCGCTGATGCGCTCGATCAGCCCCTTGCCACCGCGCGGGATGATCACGTCCACGTACTGCGGCATGGTGATGAGCTGGCCCACGGCGGCGCGGTCCGTTGTCGGCACCAGTTGCACCGCGTCGGCCGGCAGGCCGGCGTCCGTCAGCGCGCGCTGCACCAGCGCGGCCAGGGCGCGGTTGGATTCGATGGCCTCGGAGCCGCCGCGCAGGATGGCCGCGTTGCCGCTCTTGATCGACAGCGAGGCAGCCTCGATCGTCACGTTGGGCCGGCTCTCGTAGACCATGCCGAACACGCCGATGGGCACGCGCATCTGGCCCACGCGGATGCCGCTGGGCATCTGCTTCATGCCGCTGATGTCGCCAATGATGTCGGGCATGGCCGCGAGCTGCTCGCAGCCCTGGGCGCAGGTCTCGATGACCTTGGGCGTGAGCTTGAGCCGGTCCACCATGGGTTCGCTCAGGCCATTGGCGCGGGCGCGCTCCAGGTCCTTCGCGTTGTCCACCTGCAGCGCGTCCACGTTGGCGCGCAGCAGCGCGGCCAGGCCGCGCAGAGCCGCCAGCTTGGTGGCCGCGCTGGCCTTGGCGATGAGCGCCGAGGCCGCCTTAGCCTGCAGCCCCAGGGTGTTCATGAGTTCGGTGGTGTTGGTCGCGTTCATCCCGACGATTTTCGCAGAGGCGCGCGCCCTTGGGGCAAGCGGGGTCAAGCCCCGGCGCCGGGCTGGTGCGCCGTCAGCACGTGGGTGCGCACCATGTCCAGGCTGGGGCGAACGATGCCCTGTTTGTCCGTCCAGACCTTGGGCGTGAGCCCGCCCGAGAGGCTGAGCGACTCGCCGTCGCGCAGCGCCACCAGCGCCCGGCCCACCGCCTCGTCGAACGCGATCACGTTGACGATGAATTCCTCGTCCGCCCGGTTGCGGGCCAGCACGCGGGCCACGATGTAGCCGCGCCCGGCCTTGTCCACGCGGCGGGAGGCCTCGCCCATCAGGCGCCCGGCGACCAGGCCGTCGATCATCGCGCGGGCCTCTCGAAACCGGCGGCGATCCAGGCCTGCGCGCTGTCCACGTTCAGCTTGAAGGTGGGCGGCACGGGCACGCAGGCCAGCTCGGCGTCGAACTCGTCGAGCGCGCGCAGCGTGGCGGTGGCGCCCTCCTCGTCGGGCACGATCGCCAGGGCGACGCGGATGCGCTGCCCGTCCACCGCCACGGTCACGTTCTTGTTCAGCTCCGCGTGCCGCTGCTGCTCGGAGCGGCGGATCACCTCTTTCGCGGTCTTCACCAGGGTGTTGAAGGCCGCGGTGTCCAGCGGCTTGGGATTCTTCTTGTCGCGGCCCATGGTCCAGGGGCCGACCAGCGCCGGTTCGGCCCCGTTGTCCAGGTACATGGCGACGGCCCAGCCGTCGTCGTCGTCGTTCTTGATGACGCGGGCGGTCCAGTGTTCGTCGCTCCAGACGCGGGCTTCGTGAATGGGTTCTTGGGTATCGGATGTCATGAAAGGCGATCGGTCAAGGGCCGAACAGGATAACGCCCTTCACTTCACCGGCATCGGCGTGGCGCGGTCCACCGCCACCACCGCCACCGAGTTCTGCGGCGAGCCTTCGATCACGCGGTCGGAGTACGTGAGGTAGACCAGCGAATGCCGCTTGGCGTCCACCATGCGCACGATGCGCAGCCGCTTGAAGATCAGGCTGGTGCGCTCGCTGAAGATCTCTTCCTGTTCCTTGATGGGCTTGGCGATGGCGATCGGCCCCACCTGCCGGCAGGCGATGGACGCCTCGGACTTGTCCTCGGCCAGGCCGAAGGCGCCTTTGAGGCCGCCCGTCTTGGCGCGCGAGATGTAGCAGGTGACACCCATCACGCCGGGGTCGTCGTAGGCCTCGACCACGATCTTGTGGTCGGGCCCGATGAACTTGAACACCGTGTCCACCGAGCCGATCTCTTCGGCATGGGTGGCGGTGGTAGCCGCGGCGGCGAACAGCAGGAGGCAAGGAGCGAGGAACTGGCGCATGGTGGGCTTTCCGGAAGGGTGGCGAATGCCCACACGGTAGCAGGCGCGGCAGGCCGGGCACACCCGACGGGACTCAACTGGCCTCGGTCTCGCGGACGCGGTAGCGCTCGAAGATGGGCGAAGAGGTGCTGCGCAACGCCAGCTCGGCAGAGATCGCCATCAGCGCCGGCCCGAGTTCCTGCATGCGCGATTCCGTCAAGCGGATCAGCGGGCCTGCGATCGTGATCACGCCGATGGCGGCTTCGCCCGGGCGCTGGATCGCAGCCGCCATGGCACTCATGCCGGGCGCGAACATTTCATTGATCGTGCTGTAGCCGCGACGGCGCGTGTCCTCAAGGATTTTCGCGAGCGCCTTCACAGTGTTGGGCGCCTTGGGCCCGAACTGCTCACGACTGCCAAAGCCCTGGCGCGCCACGATCTCCAGCGCCTGGTTCTCGGGCAGGGTGGCGCAGCCATGCATGGCCTGCCGAGCTGCACGACAGGCGCACATCGGTGCCCGTGTCCGGGTCGTAGCGCAGGCCCGCCTTGGCGCCCTGCGCCTTGGCAACGAAGGTCAGGCGTTCGCCGTCAACGATCGCCAGGCGCACAAGCTCGCCCGAGATCTCGGCCATGCGGTCGATCAGCGGCTGCGCGATGTCGACGATGCCGGACCCGCTCAGGTAGTTGAGACCCAGTGCGGCGAGCTTGGTGGTGAGCGCGTAGTCGCCGTGCTCGCGCATCTGGCGCACCCAGCCGCAACGCACAAGGTCGCTGAGCATGCGGTGGCATGCGCTGCGCGGGATGTTCAGGTCGTCCGCAATCGAGGCCAGAGGCTGGCCTTCGGGGCGCGCCGCGAGGTATTCAAGGGCGGCGAGGGATCGGTCGAGGTTGATGGCCATGGATTCCACTATTGCAACACATGCCAAAAATGGAATAGGATTCCAAATGGAATAACATTCCCATTGACACTGTCAAATTCGATTCTGACGCCATTTCAAGGAGAGCACACGTGAAAATCAAGGTATCGCTGGCCGCGCTGGCCGCCGCTCTTTCGTTGGGCCTGGCCAGCGGGGCGGCTGCGCAGGACATCCAGGAACGCACCATCAAGTTCGGCCATCTGAACAATGCGGGCCATCCCACCAGCCTGGGCGTGCGCAAGTTCGCCGAGATCGTCGCCGCCAAGACCGGCGGAAAGATCAAGGTGCAGGAGTTCGCGTCGTCCCAGCTCGGCAACGAGCTGCAGCAGCAGGCGGCCCTGCAAGGCGGCGTGCAGGAGATGCTGGTGGCATCGACCACCTCGCTCAATGGCATCGTCAAGGAATTTGGCCTGCTGGACTTCCCCTTCCTGTTCGCCAATGAGCGGCAGGCCGATGCGCTGGTGGACGGCCCGCTGGGCAAGATGCTCAGCGCCAAACTGCCGGAAAAGGGCCTGGTGGTGCTGGGCTTCTTCGATCTGGGGTTCCGCAACGTCACCAACAGCAAGCGGCCCATCACCAAGGGCGCTGATCTGGAAGGCCTGAAGCTGCGCGTGATCCCCAACCCGGTGTTCCTGGAAACCTTCAGGACATTCAAGGCCAACCCCCTGCCGATGCCGTTTGCCGAACTGTATGGTGCGCTCGACAGCAAAGCGGTCGACGGGCAGGAGAATCCCTTCGCGGTCATCGAGTCGAGCAAGTTCTACGAAGTCCAGAAGTACGTGAGCGGCACCAACCACGTCTACGCGACCAACCCCATCCAGATCAGCAAACGTTTCTGGGACCGCCTCTCGCCGGTGGAGCAGAAGATTCTTCAGGAAGCCGCCACCGAAGCCCAGAACTGGCAACGTGTCGTCAGCCGGGAGGTGTCAGGCAAAGCGCTGGGCGAGCTCAAGGCCAAAGGCATGATCTACAACGACATTCCAGCCGCCGAACTGGCCCGCATGCGGGCCGACGTCCGTCCCGTCTACGACAAGTTCTCCGCCGCGTACGACCCCGCGGTCGTCACGCTCTTCAGAGCCGAACTGGAGCGGGTCTCCAAGCTCTGAACCCCATGAAAATCCTTGTCCTGCACGGACCGAACCTGAACCTGTTCGGCCGGCGCGAACCCCATATCTACGGCACCACCACGCTCGCGGAGATCAACGACCGCCTGCGTGCGCTCGCGGTGGAACTGGAGGTCGAGCTTGAGATTCACCAGTCCAACCACGAAGGGGTGCTGGTGGACCGCTTTCACGACAACATCGATGTGGCGGCCGGCGCGCTGCTCAACCCCGCGGCACTCACCCAGCACGGCGTATCGCTGCACGACGCGATCAAGGCCATGCCATTTCCAGTGCTCGAGATCCACATGTCGAACATCGGCGCGCGCGAGCAGTGGCGACATCACTCGATCATCTCGCCCGCGGTGAAGGCAACGATCCAGGGCCTGGGCTGGCGCTCGTACACCGCGGGCCTGCGCGCGCTCGTCGAGCTGGTGCGCGAAGCGCGCGCCACCGCCTGACAGCGGGCACGGCGAAGCCAGGAAACACCATGGCGCTGCTGGGTCAAGGAGCCGTGGCGATGTGGTGGGACATTGCGCCCGCCTTCAGGGCCGAATTCGAGGACTGGCACACGCACGAGCACTTCCCGGAGCGCATGGCGATACCGGGATTCCACCGCGGCTCGCGCTGGTCCGCTGCCGATGGCGGCGAAGGCTTCTTCGTGCTGTACGAACTCGAGGCCTATGAGACCCTGGCGTCACCTGGCTACCTGGGTCGACTCAATGCGCCCACCACTTGGTCCGCGAAGATGATGCCGCATCACCGCCACATGGTGCGCAGCCAGTGCCATGTACTCGAGAGCTTTGGCGGCGCGCTGTCGCGCCACGCGCTCACGGTGCGCCTTTCACCGAGCGAAGGTGCCGCCGAGCGGCTGCGTGATCATCTGCGCACACAGGCCAACGCGTTCAGGTCGCGCCCCGGCGTCTCGGCCGGACACCTGCTCGTCCACCAGGCCCCCAAAATCGAGACCACGACAGAGCAGAAAATTCGCGGGGGACCGGACCTCGCAGCCGACTGGATCTTCATCGTCTGCGGCTACGACCTCGCGTCACTGCAGGCCCTGGCCGGCACGGAGCTGTCCGATGCGGTGCTTACCGGCGCGGGCGCAAAAATCGGCGCGGTGCGCGGTCTGTATGCACTGTCGCACACCAACACCGCCACCGACGTCGACTGAAGGAGGGGCGCTGTCAGGCAACGCCACCGCTTCAGCGCAGGCCGAAGAAACTCAGAATGACGCCAATGACGACGACCAGGCCCACGATGTAAATGATGGTGTTCATGAGGTGTGCTCCTTGTAGAGATACCCCATCGTAGGGAGCCTGGATCGTCTGGCATGTCAGCCGCCGCGATGCCTCTTTGTAGGACGGCGCGCACGCCGTCCGCGCAGGCATCAGAGGTTGCCCTTGGTCCACGGGCCCACGATGCGCCACCGTGATGCCGGGCGTCTGCAGGTTGGCGAACAGGATGCGGCCGGTCGGGTCGAAGCAGGCGCCGCAGAACTCGTAGCCCCGGTAGTCCGCCGCGCCCACCGTCTTGCCGGCGGTGGCGATCTGGCCGGCGTCCAGGCTGAGGTTGTTCTTGCACAGGATGTAGGCCTCGCCCGCCGGATTCAGGCCCAGCAGGCGCGAGCCGGTGCCGAAGGCGTCGGTGGAGCCACCGCCGTCTTCGCACAGCACCACGCCGCCGCGCGGGCTCACCGTCACGTTGTCGGGGTTGTTGCCGGCGGTCTGGTGGCCGCTGACGAAAACCGCGCGCAGGCGCATGGTCGAGATCGTCAGCTCCCACACCGCGCCCTCGCCCTGGCCCACGCGGCCGTTGCCGTCGACACCGGCGGCGGTGTCCACGATGAACAGCTTGCCGCCCGAGTACCAGATGCCTTCGCCCCGGCTCATGCGCGCGCAGCCCTGGCTCAAGGCCTGGTAGGTCGGGCCGGCCGCGAAGCCGATGCTCACGCCACCGGGCTGGCCGACCACGACCACCGGGTCGGCGTCCGGGTCGGCGATGTCGACCCACTCCAGCTCGTACTCGTCGCCGATGTCGGGGTTCAGCAAGCCCTGGTCGTTGGCCTGGGCCAGCGTCGAAGGCCGCGCCTGACGCACCAGGGTCTTGATGCGCGCGGCCTGCAGGCGCCCGCCGTGGTGCAGGCTGCCGAGCTGACCCGAGGTGTCGTCCGGCACGTAGCGGAAGAAGGCTGCCACATTGCGGTTGTCTTCGGTCTCGTAGACGTGGCCCGTGGCCGGGTCCACCGCGACCGCCTCGTGGATGAAGCGGCCCATGCCCACGATGGGCTGGGCGATCGACTCGGCCGCGTCGTCGGCCACCTCGAACACGTAGCCGTGCTTCTTGCCGCCGATGCCCGAGAAGTCGTAAATGGTTTCTTCGCAGGTGAGCCAGGTGCCCCAGGGCGTGGGGCCGCCCGCGCAGTTGCCCAGGGTGCCGCTGAGCGAGCCCACCGAGCCGGCCCATTGGCCGTCGCGGAAACAGCAGGTTGCTGGTGCCGCCCGCGGGGTAGCCCACGAAGGGCGCGGGCGCGGGTGCGGCGGGGTTGGTCACGATGCCGCCCGCGCCGATGCGGATCGGCTGGCCGCCGTAGAACACGGTGATGATGCCGTTGACCTCGGTCGTGGCGTAGGCATGGGGCGCCTGGATGGCCTCGCCCGGCGTGCGCCCCAGGCCGCGTTCGTGGTTGCGCACCAGCACCAGTTCGCTGCTGCGACCCACGCGGCGCGAAGTCACCACGGCCATGCCGTCGTGGTTGCCCGGGGTGGGGAAACCGTCGCTCATGGCGTCGCCCGTCCAGCCGTGGCTGCGGTAGCTGAAGCCGGCCGGCAACTGCAGCAGCGGCAGGCCGGTGGTCATGTCGTTCACCGGCGAGACCGGCCCATAGGGCGACACGGCGGAGACCGCCTGCTTGCCGGTGGCGGCGCGCGCGTTGCTCGCGTAGAGCGCGCCCATCAGGCCGGTGAAGCGCGTGGCGGCGATGGCGCCGGAGCCTTGCAGCAGGCGGCGGCGGACGGGGGAGAACGGGACGGAAGACATGGCATGACCTCGTGGGGTTGTGGGTTTGCCACCATCTTCCGCCGCGCTCATTGCCGTTCTGTCGCACACCGGCCCGAAGCGAATGGGCCGTTTGGTGCCCCCCGGATCAGCGCGTGCCCGCCCCCACCAGCATCTCGCAAGGGCCCACGAAACCACCCGCCTCGGTTTCGAAGCGGGCCAGGGCCTGCTCGATCTCCGTCCACGTGTCGGCGCGTTCGTCCTCGCTCAGGCCCGCCAGCATCTGGTGCAGGGCCCCGAAGGACTCGCGCTCGAACCGCACGCACTCGGCGGCCGTGGGAAGGTGCACGGGGGAATCGACCCTGCGCACCTCCACGTCCCGAAAACCCGCCTGCTCCAGCGTCTTCGCCAGCACGCCCTCAGCGCCCAGGGAGAACGGGCCCGGTTGCCCTGGCAGGGGCGGCGGCAGCTGCGCGCGGCGCCGGATGATGCCGACCGGCACGGCGAAGAAAGGGTTGCGCTCGGCGGTGGAATACACCACCGCGGCGAACCGCCCGCCCGGCTTCAAGGCATGGCGGATGCCGGCGAGCGCGCGTTGCTGGTCGGGGAAGTAGATCAGACCGACGCGCGAGACCGCCGCGTCAAAAGAGGCGCGAGGCAAAACGTCGTGGCGCTCACCATCGAGTTCCAGGGTGTCCACGTTCGACAGGCCGGCCTGCTCGGCCGCCGATTTCGCGTGGCGCAGGATCGCCGGGGAGATGTCGGTCGCCAGCACGTCGCCATTCGCGCCCACGCGGCGCGCGGCGACCAGGGTCTGTTCGCCCGCGCCCGCCGCCACGTCGAGCACGCGCGAACCGGGGCCGACGGCCGCCATGTCCAGCATGGCCTCGGTCGCCGGGCCCAGCCAGCGGGCCAGCAAGGGCGCCCATCGGTCCCAGGCTTCGGCGGCGTTCTCCCACTGCGCGCGCGTGGACTGGCGGAACTTCTCGGCATCGAAAACAGCCGGGGCAGCGGGGGAGGCAATGAGGGTCTCGGTCATGGCAGTGCTCCTTGAAAAGACCGGTGCGAGTTGCACGGTCGGTCTTCAAGTTAAGCCCGATGCCAGGCAGCCTCAAGTCCAGAATCTGGAGTAGGCAAGCCGGCGGCACACCGATAGACTGGCCCGCATGATCGACTACATGCAGTTCTGTACCGTCGCCCGAGGCGCCGAGGTATTGGGCGAGCTGTGGACACCCCTCGTGGTGCGCGAGCTGCTCTGCGGCAGCCACCGCTTCAACGACATTCACCGCGGCGTGCCGCGCATGTCGGCCACGCTGCTGACGCAGCGGCTGCGCAAGCTGGAAGAGATCGGCGTCGTCGAGCGGCGGCGCGTCGAGAAAAACTGGGAATACCACCTGACGCCCGCAGGCGAAGAACTGCGGCCGATCGTCGTCGGCATCGGCCATTGGGGCGCGCGCTGGATCGGCAGCCGGCTGCGGCACGAGCAACTCGATGCAGGCTTCCTGATGTGGGACATTCGCCGCTTCGCGCGCCTGGAAGCGTTTCCCGACGGAGAACGCACCGTCGTCCACTTCCGGTTCAGCGATGCGCCGGCGGCCGAGCGGCAATGGTGGCTCGTGGTGGAGCACCACGAGGCCGACCTCTGCCGCGACGACCCTGGTCACGACGTGAGCGTGCTGGTCGACTCGACGGTCCGCGCACTCACCGAAATCTGGACCGGTGACAGCGACCCCGAACAGGCCATCCAGTCCGGGAGCCTCACGGTGCAAGGCGCGGGCCGCAACGGCCAGCGGCTCTGGCGCTGGTTGGGGCGCAGCATGTTCGCCCCGACGCGCATGGCGCAGCGCTGAAGGCGCGGCTACTTCCCGACCGGCGCGATGGCGCCGATCGGCGGCCTGCGCCGCGACCGCCACCGCATCAGCACCGGCAGCAACAGCATCAGGCCGCCACTCAGCCAGAGACCGATGGAAATCGGGCTGCCGACCAGGATGCCCGCATCGCCGTTGCTGATGGACAGCGCGCGGCGCAGGTTCTGCTCCATCAGGTCGCCCAGCACGAAGCCCAGGATCAAGGGCGCCATCGGCACGCCCTGCTTGCGCAACAGGTAGGCCGCGAAGCCGAGCCCCACCATGAGCATCAGGTCGAAGGTGGTGGCGTGCACCGCGTACACCCCCACGCTGCTCACGGCCAGGATGGACGGCACCAGGAACCAGTTGGGCACGCTGAGGATGCGGGTGAAGAAACCCACCATGGGGATGTTCATCACCAGCAACATCACGTTCGCCAGGAACAGCGAGGCGATCAGCCCCCACACCAGCGTGGGCTGCTGCGTGAACAGCGCCGGGCCCGGCGTGATGTTGTAGAGCGAGAGCGCGCCCATCATCACGGCCGTGGTGCCCGAGCCGGGGATGCCCAGCGTGAGCATGGGCACGAAGGAGCCGGTGGCGGCGGAGTTGTTGGCCGCCTCGGGCGCGGCCACGCCACGGATGTCGCCCTGGCCGAACGTGCCCTCCTTGTCGGTCAGCCGTTTCTCCATCGAGTAGGCCATGGCGCTGGCGATGGTGGCGCCCGCACCGGGCAGCACGCCCACCACGAAGCCCAGCACGCTGGAGCGGACCGTGCCCCACCAGGTGGCCGCCATCTCGCGCAGGTTGAACAGCATGCGGCCGGTCTGGGTGATGACACCCGCGCTGCTGTGGTGTTCCTGCAGCATGAGCAGGATCTCGCTGATGGAGAACACCCCGATCACGACCACGACGAACTGGATGCCGTCGGAGAGGTGGATGTCGCCACCCGTGAAGCGGTACACGCCGGAGTTCGAGTCCAGCCCCACGCAGGACATGGCCAGGCCGATCATCGCGGCCACGCCGGCCTTCACGGGCGCATCGCCCATCAGCCCCGCGATGCAGGCGAACGCGAAACACATGAGCGCGAAATACTCCGCCGGGCCGAACGACAGCGCCCACTGCGCCAGCAGCGGCGCCAGCAGCACGATGCCCACCGTGGCCAGCAAGGAGCCCACGAACGAGCTCCAGGCCGAGATCGACAGCGCCACGCCACCCAAACCCTGGCGCGCCATCGGGTAGCCATCGAGCGCCGTCATGATGGCGCCCGCGTCGCCCGGCACGTTGAGCAGGATGGAGGAAATGCGCCCGCCGTACTCGCAGCCGATGTAGACCGCCGCCAGCAGGATCAGCGAGGTCTCGGGCGGCAGCTTCATCGCGAAGGCCAGCGGCATGAGGATCGCCAACGCCGTTGATGGGCCCCAGGCCGGGCAACAGCCCGACGATGGTGCCGATGAACGAACCCAGCGCGGCGATGACCAGGTTGACGGGGCTGAACGCGACGCCGAAACCCTCCATCAGGTGTTTGAGCACATCCATCTCACAGACCTCCCAGCCACGCGGCCAGCGGGCCGACGGGCAGCACCACGTCGAGCACCTTGTCGAACAACAGGTACAGCACCAGCCCCAGCGCCGCACCGCCCGCCAGCGCCTTGCGCCAGCTGCCGCCAAACGCCATGCCCACCGGCACCGTCATGAGCGCCGTGGCCAGCGCGAAACCCAGGGCCTGGAACAGCGCGGCATACGCCAGGATCGCGCCCGCGCACCACAGCGTGGGCACCCAGGGCACGCCCTTGAAGGTCTCCGCCCCCTGCGTGGGGCGGAACATCAGCCACAGCCCCGACAGACCCAGCCCCACGGCCAGCAGCAAGGGGAAGGCGCGCGGGCCCAAAGGCTCGTAGGAAAAAGCGGCGGTGTAGTCGTGCGCCGCCGCGGCCATGCGCACGGACGCGAGGGCACACGCCGCGCCAAGTGCTCGATCGCTCATGGCCTTACTTGGCGGGCGTGGTGGCCAGCCCGAACTCGTCGGCGAGTTTGCGGTAGCCCGCCACCTGCTTCTTCACATACGCGTCCAGCTCGGCCCCCGTCATCGCGAGCGGGAACAGGCCGCGCTCCGCGCGCATCGCGTTGTAGGCCGGCGTGGCCATCATCTTGTTGAAGGTGTCGACCCAGACCTTGTAGTCCGCGTCGCTGACCTTGGGGCCCAGGTAGAAGCCGCGGATGATGGGCCACTGCACGTCGAAGCCCTGCTCGGTCGCGGTGGGGATGTTCGCCATGTCGCCGCTCAGGCGCTTGTCGTGCATCACCGCGAGGATGCGCACCTTGGCGCCCGCCTTGATCTGCTGCTGGGCCTCGGCCGCGTCGCCCGTGAACACGTGGATGTGGCCGCCCTGCAAGGCCGTGAGCGCCTCGCCGCCGCCTTCGAACGCCACATAGCGCATGGACTTGGGGTTGACGCCACCGGCGCGCGCGGTCAGCGCGGCCTTCATCCAGTCCTGGCTGCCCACCGTGCCGCCCGCGCCCAGCACCACCTTGGTGGGGTCGGCCTTCATCGCGGCCATCACGTCCTTCAGGGATTTGAACGGCGACCCTTCGGCCACCACCACCGCGCCGTAGTCGGTGCCGATGGCGGAGAGCCAGCGCACGTCGTTCTCGGTGTAGCGGCCGAACTTGCCTTGCGCCAGGTTCAGCAGCGAGCCGCCGGAGAAGGCGATGATGGTGTTGGCGCTGTCGGGGCGCTGGGCGATCACGGTGTTGTAGGCCACCGCGCCGATGCCGCCGGGCATGTAGGTCACGCGCATCGGGTCGGCGATGAACTTGCCGTCCACCAGCGTGCTCTGCACCAGCTTGCAGGTCAGGTCAAAACCGCCGCCGGGTTTGGCGGGTGCGATGCACTCGGTTTTCTCCAGGGCGCCGGCCGCGTGCGCCGACAGGGCGCCCGTCGCGAAGGCGGTCATCGCCAGAAGAAGGCGGGTG
The DNA here is from genome assembly GCF_042697355.1 of Hydrogenophaga sp. UC242_50. Taxonomy (NCBI): domain Bacteria; kingdom Pseudomonadati; phylum Pseudomonadota; class Betaproteobacteria; order Burkholderiales; family Comamonadaceae; genus Hydrogenophaga; species Hydrogenophaga sp. UC242_50. Next base: position 1,311,996 of record NZ_CP170553.1, on the reverse strand, counting down.
GGAAATTTCATGAGAGTGTCTCCTCGGTAGGGCGGTTCGATGGCTGAATGCCCGCGCAATCTCGGCGTGGCAGGCCACTGTAAAAAACGCGCACTTTCAAGACGCTTTCAGCGCAACCGCGAATCTCCAAGGGTTAACCCGCAAACTCCGCAGGCAAGGCCAGCACCACCACCAGCCCGCGCCCATCGGGGCCGGGCCGCACCTGCATCGTGCCCCCGTGGCGCAGCACCACCGAGCGCGCGATGGACAGACCCAGGCCCGAGCCCGGCAACTGCCGGCCACCGCCGCCCCGAAAGAACCGCTCCCCCGGCGCGCTGCAGCTCCTCCGCCGGCATGCCCGGCCCATCGTCCACCACGCTGAAACACACCTGCCCTCCCTCGCCGCCCAGGAACAGCGTGACGTGGCTGCCCTCACCCCCATGGCGGATCGCGTTGTGCAACAGGTTCGACAAAGCCTCGTTCAACAGCGCGGGCTCGCCCTGGAACGGCAGCGTGCGATGGGCGCGTGCAGGCCCAGGTCCACCCCCTGCTGCCGCGCCACCGGCCACCAGCGGCGCATCAGGTCTTCGGCCATCACCACCGCGTCCAGCGCTTCGGGCGCGGGCGGCGCGCTGTCGGCCTTGGCGATCGCCAGCATCTGGTTGGTCTGGCGGATGGTCTCGTCCAGCTGCGAGCGGATGTCGTCCACCACCGTGCGCAGCGCGGCCGGGTCGTCTTCGCGCAGCGCATAGGCCACCTGCGTGGACAGCGTGGTCAACGGCGTGCGCAGCTGGTGCGACGCGTCGTCCACGAAACGCCTCTGCTGCTCGCTCTGCGCGCGGTTGCGCTCCACGTGGTGGTTGATCGCGCCCACCAGCGGCAGCAGCTCGGCCGGCACGTCGTCGCTCGCGATCGGCGTGAGGTCTTGCGGCGAGCGCGACTCCACGTCCTGCCGCAGGCGTGCCAGCGGCTGCAGTGCCCAGGCGATGGTGAGGCCGAACAAGGCGCTCGCCACCACCACCAGAAAAAAGTCGCGCGCCACCGACTGCATCACCAGCGCGTCCTGAAAATCGTTGCGCGCCTCCAGCGTCTCGGCCACCTGGATCACCACGCGCTGCGAGCCCGCCTCGCCCGTGAGCGGCGGCGACAGCTCGCGCGCGTAGCTGCCCACGCGCACCGCCTCGCCGAAATACTCACCGTCGTAGAACTGGGGCACACCGGTTTTCAAAGGCTGGGGCGGCGCGGGCAGCCCCGGGCTGCCGATCTCCACCAGGCCGTCTTCCGAGGCCACGCGGTAATACACCTTGCCGTTGGCGGTCAGCTCGAAGAACTCCAGCATGCGGTACGGCAGCTCCACACCCAGGCCACCGCTCGCGGTGGAAATGCTCGAGTCGATCGACTTCACCGCGCCCAGCAACGAGCGGTCGTAAGCCGCGTCCGCCGCGTCGCTGGCCGTGCGCCAGGCCAGCCACAGCTCGGCCGAGAACACCAGCAACATGCCCGGAATCAGCACCACCAGCAGCGCCCGCCGGATGCTCGACCGCAGCCAGCGCCGGGGCGGCTTCATGGCGCGCATTCCAGCAGGTAGCCCATGCCGCGCAGCGTGGTGATGCGCACCGGCGAAGCCTCCAACCGCTTGCGCAGGCGGTGCACCAGCACCTCGATCGCCTCGGGGTGCACGTCGCTCTCATCGGAAAACACGCGCTCCACCAGCTCGCGCTTGGACAGCGGCTCGCCGCTGTGCTGGATCAGCGCGCGCATCACCGCGTGCTCGCGCGGCGTGAAGGTCAACACCTCCTGCTGCAGGCGGAACTGCCGGCTCGCGCTGTCGTAGCTCAAGGGGCCGCACGCGAAGCGCGCGTGGTCCACCCCGTGCGAACGCCGGATCAGCGCCGTCAACCGGGCTTCCAGCTCCGCGAGTTCAAAAGGCTTGGCCAGGAAATCGTCGGCCCCGCCGTGCAGGCAGCTCACGCGCTCCATCAAGGAATCGCGCGCGGTGAGGATCAGCACGGGCAGGCGCTGGTCCGCCTCGCGCAGATCGGCCAACACGTCGTGGCCCTCCACCCCGGGCAGGCCCAGGTCCAGGATCAGCGCGTCGTAGCGCGTGGCCTTGAGGCTGCGGCGGACCAGGCGACCGTCGTTCACCCAGTCGATCAGGAAACCGTTCTGCGCCAGGGCCTTGGTGAGCCAGTTGCCAAGATCGGCATCGTCTTCGGCGAGCAATATCCGCATGGTGAGGTGTCTCCTGGATGCGGAGCAGAGGATACCCGCAGGCAGCCGCGCCGGGCCGCCGATCAGATCTCCAGGCTCGTCACCTTGTCCGCACAGTCGTACAGCGCGTCGACGGTGAGCGACAACACCTTGAGCTGGCGCCGCATCTCGTCGTTGAGTGTCTGCTTGAGCACGGCGCGCTGCACGTCTGGCGGCGCGGCGTTCTGAACACCTCGCTTCACCGGCTCCACGAGCGGGTCTTCCAGCGAAGCGCGCGTGTCCATGAGCAGCGACAGCTGCCCCACCTGTTCGTTGGTCTGGACGACGAGGGCGAGGAGATGGGTGAAGAGTTGCTCGGCTTGGGCACGGGTGGATGCGCGGCGAGGGGTTTTGGCTTTTGCCATGGGTGGGCTTCCTGCGGTCGGTTGATGACAACCGCCCCCTCCTTTGTGATGAAGGCGACGGCTCGACGCAGCGGTTGTTTTTCTGGCTTCCCAACCAGGTCACGCCTGTTTTGGCGCGACGGCGGAGTATAGCTAGGCGAGCAACCAGAAAGCATTCGAGCCAACCCGTAAATACTGTGCGCCATGAGCCACTGGACTCTTCCATGTAGACGCCTGAAGCGAGTGGAGCTCTTTAAAGGATAGATAGCTCAACTCGCCCCTTTGCGCTCCGGCTTGGCTCCATCATCAGCTAGGATGGTTGCCGTCAACCAAGAGTGAACTTCTTTAACTCGATCAGTGTTGCTCTTAATCGGAAATTCACCTAAGGCTTTCAGGAGGATCCGTGAATCGCGCCGTCCCTAAGGATTTGTCAGATTTCGCTGCGCAAATGACATTGCACAACGTGAATCTTTCTATTGTTCCCGATACTGATGACTATCCTTGGTTCATTCGAGAGTTTCAGAGGCAACTCCTGGCACTGGAAGAACGGTGCGAACTGCTGCTACCCAACATTAGGGATAACAATGAAAGCATCGCCATTTTCTCCGACTACGGTGGAGAAAGTCATGATAGCAAGTATCTCACCTATAGTTTTTTGATCTGCGCTTGGAATCAAACAGGGCTTTTCACCAGGGAAATGGAGGCATTGCGCAATGATGTCGGTCTAAACACTCCGTTTAAAGAAATTGCGTTTAAAGATCTTCGATACGGCCCTATTCACAGATCACTAGATAGGTATCTAAAAAATCTCAGCAACTATGTCAATGGCTACCTATTAACAGTTGTGATTGAAAAATCTGCCAAATCCATATTCGGAGCCGACCACAAGTCGACACTCGATTTCGCAACAAAAACTCTCTTTGAAAATGGATTCGGAAGATGGAAGCCGAGAAGTTGCCGAGAAAATTTTGCGCATTACTCACTTTGTCGCCTATTTAGTTGCACTTCTATCGAGACCCGGGCAAAAAATAATTTGGATGACGGACAATGACTCTATTGCACCTACGGGCGAGCGCTTCATGGATGTGCTAAATTTATTCGAAAACCTCCTCCGACATTATTGCAAACATAAATTCTCAACTATTGGAGGGGCTGTTCCATTCAAAGAAAAAACTGCAGAATTTCTTGATTTGCTTAGTGCCCCGGACATCGTCGCAGGCTCTATTGAGCACTATTTCAACCGGTTTCATGGAGCAAACGGGGAACCACTCATCAAGGAGGAAGTGGGCCGCGTCCTTCGTTGGTTAAGTCACCAGGGTGTAGCGCTTAAAAAGCACACTACGATCATCCGGAGGAATAGTGAGGGGCTGGTGAGCGGTACGCTTAAATTTGAACTGAAGGAGTCAAACCCCGATGCAATCTTTGTCCCGGTGGTCGTAAAACAAAATCCAATCTAACCTTTTAGTCACCATGACGTCACACAATTGGCCTCGTGATCGGATAGACGGGTGACTACTTCAAATAGTCGACTGCGGCTCTTCCCTTGAAGCGACGGACCTAAGCAAGTCGGGAAAGCTAGTGGGACTGTTGAACGGCTCGCCTCTGTCTGAAGCTGTCATTTGACGACTACGCCCGAGGGGCTACCCGCCTTGATGAGATCAAGGCCTTTCCCAGCACAAGCCCAGCCTTCAGAACGGATAGTGCCTAGGCGTCGTCTGCATCGTGATCCACCGCAGCTCGGTGAACTCATTGATCCCCGCCTTGCCGCCAAAGCGCCCGATCCCCGAGCCCTTCACGCCGCCAAACGGCATCTGCGCCTCGTCGTGCACAGTGGGGCCGTTCACGTGGCAGATGCCGGAATCGATCTTGCGCGCCACGTTGAAGGCGCGCGCGATGTCGCCGCCGAACACGGCGGACGACAGGCCGTACTCGTTGTCGTTGGCGCAGGCAATGGCCTCTTCCACGCCGTTCACGCGCACCACGCATTTCACGGGGCCAAACGTTTCCTCGTGGTAGATGCGCATGGCGGGCGTCACGTGGTCGAGCACGGTGGCGGGCATGAGGGTGCTGTCGGCCTTGCCACCGCAGAGCAGCTTGGCGCCTTTGGCGAGGGCATCGTCGATGAGGGCGTTGCAGTGGTCCACCGTGCCCTGGCCGATGACGGAGCCGAGCACCACGGGCTCGGGCTTGCGCGGATCGCCCAGCGGCAGGGCCTTGGCCTTGTCGCTGAATTTCTTCACGAATTCGTCGGCGATTTTCTGGTCGACGATGAGGCGCTCGGTGCTCATGCAGATCTGGCCGCTGTTGGCGAAACAGCCGAAGGCCGCGCCGTTGACGGCGTCTTCGATGTTGGCGTCGTCGAGGATGACCATGGGGGCCTTGCCGCCCAGCTCCAGCACCACGGGCTTCAGGTATTTCGCGCAGGTCATGGCGATGATCTTGCCGACCTTGGTGGAGCCGGTGAAGTTCACGCGGCGCACGGCGGGGTGGGCCACCATGGCTTCGACCACGGCGCCGGCGTCGGCCGGGGCGTTGGTGATGTAGTTCACCACGCCAGGGGGGAAGCCCGCGTCCTGGAACGATTCGACGATGAGCTGGTGGGTGCGCGGGCAGTTTTCGCTGCCTTTGAAGATGACGGTGTTGCCGCAGGCCAGGGGCACGCAGATGGCGCGCACGCCGAGGATGATGGGCGCGTTCCACGGCGCGATGCCGAGCACCACGCCGGCGGGCTGGCGCACGCCCATGGCGAGCGAGCCGGGCACGTCGGACGGGATGACCTCGCCGGCCACTTGCGTGGTGAGGGACGCGGCCTCGCGGATCATGCTGGCGGCGAGCATGTTGTTGAAGCCGGCCCACATGCCGGTGGCGCCGGTTTCGGCGGCCACGGCTTCGATGAACTGGGGCAGCTTGGCTTCGAGCGCGTCGGCGGCCTTGAGCAGCAGGGCGCGGCGCTCGTTGGGGCCGGTTTCGCTCCAGGTCTTGAAGGCTTCGGCGGCGGCTTCCACGGCCATCACGGCGTCGGCCGGGCTGGCGGCGGGGGCGCGGGTGGCGACGCTGCCATCCAGCGGGTTGCGGCGTTCGAAGGTGGCGCCCTTTTCGGCCGTGACTTTGAGGCCGTTGATGAGCATGGACAGGTCGGACATCGGGTTTTCTCCTGGGTGTTTGGGTTGTTCAATGGGTGGCGGCAGCCACGGCCACGGCCTTGCGGCGTTGCACGGCGTCGGCCGCGCTGGTGGTGCCGCTGGCGGGGTCTTTGTCGGCGCCGAGGTAGGCCTCGCGGATGACGGTGGAGCGCGCGAGCAGTTTCGCGGGGCCGCTGGCGACGAGCGTGCCGCGTTCGAGCACGTAGCCCCGGTCGGCGACGGCGAGGGCCTTCTTCACGTTCTGTTCGACCATGAGCACGGTGGTGCCGGCGTCGGCGATGCGGCGCACGATGGCGAGCAGCTCATCGACCATGCGCGGCGCGAGGCCGAGCGAGGGCTCGTCGAGCATGAGCAGGCGCGGCGCGCACATCATGGCGCGGGCCACGGCCACCATCTGCTGTTCGCCGCCGCTCATGGTGCCGGCGAGTTGCGTGGCGCGTTCCTTGAGTTTGGGGAAGTCGGCGAAGGCCTGTTCGAGCCGTTGGGCGCGCGCGGCCTTGGGCACGAGCCAGCCGCCGAGTTCGAGGTTTTCCGTCACGGTCATCTGCGGGAACAGCTGCCGGCCTTCGGGCACCAGGGCCACGCCGGCCTGCACGATCTCGTGGGTTTTTTCGGCGAGTTCCTGGCCGTCGAGCAGCACGGTGCCGCTGCGCGGGATGAGACCGTTGAGCGCCTTGAGCAGCGTGGTCTTGCCCGCGCCGTTGGGGCCGAGCACGACGGTGAGGCCAGGCTGAATGTCGAGCTTGATGCCGCGCAGCACGAGGAAGGCGCCGTAGCCGGCGGACAGGCCGTCGACCTTGAGGCGCGCGCGCGCGCCGCCGCCGAATTCGAAGGGGGTGGGTCGGTACCACATCATGCGGCGGCCTCTTCTTCTGCTGCTTCGTTCATCTCGTCGCCCAGGTAGGCCTCGATCACTTCGGCGTTGCGCACCACTTCGGCGGGCGTGCCGTCGGCGATCTTGCGGCCCTGGTGCAGCACGATCACGCGCTCCACGTGGCGCAGCAGGGTGGTGACGGCGTGCTCGATCCAGACCACGGTGAGGTCGAGTTCGTCGCGCAGGCGGCGGATGAGGCGCGCCATGTCCTCCACCTCGTTTTCGGTGAGGCCGGCGGCCACTTCGTCGAGCAGCAGCAAGCGCGGGCGCGTCGCCAGGGCCATGCCGATTTCCAGCAGGCGCTGTTGCGAGGGCGTGATGGCGGCGGCGGGCAGATCGGCCTGCGCGCTCAGGCCGATGAGGCCGAGGATGCTTTCCGGCGTGCGCAGCACCCAGGGCACCGAGGCTTCTTCGCCCCACAGGATGTACTTGCGCGGGCGGCGGCCGGCGAACTTGAGGCCGAAGGCGATGTTGTCGCGCACGGCCATGTCGCCGAAGACGCGCGGCGTCTGGAAGGTGCGCGCCAGGCCATTGGCGGCGAAGCGGTGCGGGCCCTGGCCGGCGAGTTCGCGCCCCTGCACCGAGAGCGCGCCGCTGGTGGGCTTGGTCACGCCCGAGATGGCGTTGAAGAAGGTGGTCTTGCCGGCGCCGTTGGGGCCGATGATGCCGACCAGCTCACCGGGCAGGAAGCGCGCGCTGACGGCGTCCACCGCCGTGAGGCCGCCGAAGCGCACGGTGACGTCGCGGGCGTCGAGCAGGGCTTGCCGTTCAGTAGACATGGCTGCGCTCCCGCTGGTCTTTCTCGCGCTGCTTGCGGCGTTTGGTTTCGCCGCTCAGGTCGTCCTTGATGTCCGCCCACCAGGCCTTGGCGCCGTCGCGCCAGCCGCGGAAGGTGTCGGTGCGCAGCGAGGCCAGGCCGCCCGGCAGGTAGAGCACGGCGAGGATGAGCAGCAGGCCGAGCGACATCATGTAGACCTGCGGCACCTGCAGGCGCAGGGTTTCGGCGAGCACGCTGAAGACGATGGCCGCGATGAGCGGGCCCCAGAGCGTGGCCGCGCCACCGATGAGGGCGATGAGCACGGTCTGGAAACCGATGAAGGGGTTGAAGACGGTGTGCGGGTCGATGTAGGTCCAGCGCACCGACATGGCCGCGCCCACCGCGCCGGCCACCGCCGCCGTGAGCGCGAAGCCGGCGATCTTGACGAGGCGGGTGTTCACGCCCAGGGTCTGCGCGCGCTGTTCGTCGGCGCCGATGCCGAGCATCGCCAGGCCGAAGCGGGTGCGGCGGATGGCGATGGAGAGCGCCACCGTGCCCACCGCGAGCAGCAGCACGGTGAAGTAGATGGTGTCGCGCTCGGGCACGACCATGAGCACGCGGCCCACGGTGCCGGTGACGGATTTTTCGAAGTAGCTGATGGCGTGGCGGATGAGCTCGGTCATGCCGAAGGTGAGCACGGCGAAGTAGGTGCCGCGCAGGTGCAGCACGGCCGCGCCCATGACGATCGCCACGCCGGCCGCGATGAGCGCGCCCAGGCCGATGGCCTGCGCCCAGGACACTTTCTCGAGCAGGATGGCGCTGGCGTAGGCGCCGATGCCAAAGAAGGCCGAGGTGGCGAGCGAGAGGTAGCGCGTGGTGCCGCAGAAGAGCGCCCAGCTGGAGGAGAGCGCGACGTACATCAGGCAGGTGAGCGCCATGGAGACGACGAACTCGCTGGCGAAGCCGGGCAATGCCACGGCCCAGCCGGCGAAGCCGAAGAGGACCAGCAGGTCGCGGATGAGGAACTGGCGGGAATTCATGCTTTGCGACTCTTTCGAGCGAAGAGTCCTTCGGGCCGGAGCAACAGCACGCCGATGAAGACGACGTAACTCAGCAAGGCCTTGAGTGAGGGGTTGGTGAAGTGCATGCCCAGGGCTTCGATGACGCCGAGCAGCAGGCCGCCCGCGAGCGCGCCGCCCATGCTGCCGAAGCCGCCGAGGGTGATGACGATGAGCGCGGTGACGGTGTAGGGCTCGCCCATGGAGGGGCTGATGGTGTAGGCCATGGAGAGCAGGCAGCCCGCCACGCCCGAGAGGCCCAGGCCGATGCCGAACATCATGGGGTGCAGGCGCTTGGTGTTGATGCCCATCAGCTGCGCGCCGGTGGGCGACTGCATGAGGGCGCGCACGCCCTTGCCCAGCAGCGTGGTGCGCAGCAGCAGGATGAGCGCGCCCGAGAACAGCAGGGCCAACCCGAACACCACCAGCTTGTTGACGGCGAACTGCGCGCTGCCACCCGGCAGGGGAATGGCCAGCGGCTGCGTGAGGTAGTCGTAGCCGCGCAGGTCACCGCCCCACACGTAGGAGATGAAGTTCTGCACCAGGAACATGAGGCCGAAGGCGACCATGAGGCCACGGGCCTCGAACACGTCGAGGTTGGGCGAGGTGGCGGTGAGGCGGCGGAAGCACAGCCAGTGCACCGCCACGCCGAGCGCGAACAGCAGGCCGAACGAGACCGGGATCATGAGCAGCGGCGAGAGGCCGAAGGAGGTTTGCACCATCCAGGTGAGGAAGGCCCCCACCATGAGGAATTCGCCGTGCGCGATGTTGAGGATGCGCATGAGCCCGTACTGAAGGTTCAGCCCGAGCGCGACGAGTGCGTAGACGCCTCCGGTGATGAGACCGGAGGCGATGAGTTCTAGCCAGGCAGAGAAAGACAAGTGATCACTTCCAGGCCGGTTTGCTGGGGTTCAGCTTGGCGGTGGCGACCTTCTGCGGCCACACCACCTCGAACTCGCCGTTCTGCCACTGGCCCACGGTGCCGGGCGTGCCCACGTTCTCGCTGCCGCTGAACTTGATGTCGCCGATGATGGTTTTGTGGGTGGTGTTGGCGACGTAGTCGCGGATGGCCTTGCGGTCCAGGCCCTGCGCCTTCACCGCGTTGGTGAGGATTTCCAGGCCGGCCCAGCAGGCGCCGCTGGCCCAGCGATCGGGTTCCTTCTTCTGGCTGGCGACGTGGGCATCGAAGTAGGCCTTGGCGCCCGGGCTGGTCTTGCCGTTCCACGAGCCCATGCCGAGCACGCCTTCGGCGCCGGCGGGGGTCATGACGTTCTTGTAGAGCGGGAAGGCGGTGCCCACCGAGGCGTAGAAGAACTTGGGGTTGAAACCGATTTCCTTGGCCTGGCGGCTGGCGAGGATGGTGTCGGGCGGGTAGGTGAAGCCGACGAAGGCATCGGGGTTCTTGTCCTTGATGCTGCGCAGCGTGGGCGAGAGGTCTTTCACGCCGCCGGGGTAGCTGGTTTCCTGCACGAGGTTGATGCCGGTGCCTTGCAGCGCGACCTTGAGGGCGGAGTAGTTTTCGAGCCCGAAGAGGTCGTCCACGTAGACGACGGCCACGGTCTTCACGCCGTTGGCCTTGAACATCTCCACCAGCGCGTCGCACATGGGCTTGGGCTGCTGCAGCAGGAGGAAGAAGTAAGGCAACTTCATCTCGGCCAGGCGGCGCGAGAGCGCGGTGGGCGCGAGGAAGGGGTAACCCAGGCGGTTCGCCAGCGGGGCGACGGCGAAGTTGGCGTTGCTGCCCCAGGGCGGGAGGACGAGGTCGACCTTGTCGCTGCCCATGAGTTTTTCGTAGGTGCGCACGACGGTTTCCATGTCGCTGCGGTCGTCGCTGCTGATGAGCTCGATCTTGCGGCGCACGCCTTTCACATCGAGGCCGCCCGCAGCGTTCTGCTGTTCGGCCCACAGCAGGTAGTTGGGTTCCTGGCTGACCTGGGCACCGCCCGTCCACGGGCCGGTGCGCGACATGGAGTAGCCGACGCGCACGGGCGCGGATTGCGCGAGCAGCTGGGGCGCGAAGGACATGGCGCCCACCGTGGCGGCGGCGCTTTGAATGACCAGACGGCGATTGGGATGGGCCATGGTGTGTCTCCTGGAGTTGTGGTGGACCAAGCCGCATCGTAGGGAGAACCGGGGCGCGCCGCTATGCTGGCCGTGCACTGCCTGCTTGTCGGAATGTGCACGCCGATTCGGGTTAACCCTTGACCTCGCGCGCCGCGCCTGGGCGGACCGCGCCCGATAATCCGGCCCATGACCGCCCCCACCCCGTCATCCACCATGACCACCGATGCCGTCGCCCCGGGCGAGCGGGCGGCGATCTGGCGCGACTGGGTGTGGACGCATTTCGGGGGCCTGGAGTCGGACCTGTATGGCGACGTGGGTTTTGATGGCCACATGCATGCCTCGCACGCGGGCGACGTGGTGTTGACCAAGCTGGAGGCGAACCGGCACCGGGTGCTGCGCAGCCCGCAGCTGGCGCGGGGCAGCGAGCGGGCCTATCTGAAGATCGTGGCGCCATGGCAAGGCAGTGCGGGGGTGCAGCAGCACAACCGCGAGGCCTGGGTGCGGCCGGGTGGCTGGGCGATTTACGACACGACGGGCAGTTACGAGATCGCGAACCCGGAGCGGGTGGAGCATTTGATCGTGATGTTGCCGAAGGAGCAGCTGGCGGAGCGCGGTTTGCGGCTGGAGCCTTTGATGGCGCGGCATGTGGGCGGCGTGAGCGGGATCGCGCGGGTGGCGCTGGAGACGATGCGCACGACGTACCAGGAGTTGCCGGGGATGAGCGAGAACGCGGCGCGGGGGGCGGGTGAGCTGATCGTGGAGTTGGTGCGTTTGTCGTTGCAGGAGTTGTCGGGGCGCGAGAACGGCACGACGCAGCTGGAGGCGTTTCGCGATCGCATCCGTGAGCACATCGGGCAGCATTTGCGCGATCCGTCTTTGACGTTGGACCACATTGCGCAGGCGCTGAATTGCAGCAAGCGGCATCTGCACAAGGCGTTCAGCGCGGAGGACGATACGCTGGCGCATTACATCCAGCGGCAGCGCATCCAGGCTTGCATGCGGGAGCTGGCGCATCCTTCGCGGGCGCATCGCACGATCACGGAGATCGCATTTTCCTGGGGCTTCAACAATGGGGCCCACTTCAGCCGCGTGTTTCGCGAGCACACGGGGCAGTCGCCGAGCGATTTCCGGGAGTCGGCTTTGCGGTCCAGTGCTTCGGCTGCTTGAGGTTTGTCGCTCTCATTGCGTTTCTAACTGAGACCTCGCGTCAGGCCAGTGGCGGGATCCGACTGCTCCGGCCCTGCTCGCGGGCGTCTGCCTAGGTCCGCCCCCTCCCCTTCGTCAACACCGTTGTTGGCACGCCCCCTCTGCGGCAACCGCGAATGGGGGCCTGCGCATTCGGACGCCGCCACTGTCCTGCGAAACAACGTAGGCACACCCAGCTTGGTACGCCACCACTTCTTTGGGGCGGGTGGTTTGGTCATGAGGGCGCTGGCCCCATTCGCGGTTGCCACAAAAGCTTGCGCGCTCACCCGGTGTTGATGAAGTGATGTCTGCGCGCTCGGGCAGTCGCCCGCGAGCGGCCGGCGCCAGCATGACCGGACCACCCGACCTCGCCAACCCCTTGGAGTGAAAAACTACCGTACCGAGCAGGCCAAAGAAACCTTCATCGCCATCTGTTGCAAAGCCTGCCAGGGATCGGCCGGCCAGGTAGGCACCTTGAGGCCCTTGACGATGCCATCCACCGTGTGCGCATCGTCGAGCCAGCGCGAGAGGGTGGCGATGCTGAGCAGAGGAATCGCCCGCTCCATGAGCTTCTCCTTCACCCCCCACACCCGGTTCTCGCGCAAAGCCATCGGCAACGGCCGCCCCGCATCCATCGCGGTGCGGATGCGGTGCAGCGTGCGGATGTCTTCCGACAAAGCCCAATGCACCAACACCGGCGCCTCGCCCTCCGCCTGCAAACCGTCCAGCATGCGCTGCACCCGCTGCACCTGCCCCCCCAGCACCGCCTCGGCCAGCTTGAAGGCGTCGTAGCGGGCCACGTTGAGCACCGCCCCCTCCACCTGCTCGAAGCTGAGCTCACCCGCGGGATGCAACAGCGCGAGCTTCTGGATCTCCTGGTGCGCCGCCAGCAGGTTGCCCTCCACCCGGTCGGCGAAGAACTGCAGCGTGCGCTGCCCCTCCTCGCCCGAGGCCACGCGTTGCCCCTGCTGCTGCAGGCGCTGCGCGATCCACTGCGGCAAGGCCTTGCGGTCCACCGGGTCCAGCTTCACCGTGGCGCCAAAACTCTCCAGCGCGGCGAACCAGGCGCCCTTCTGCGTCGCCATGTCCAGGCGCGGCAACAGCACCAGCGTGAGCGTGCTGTCGTTGCCCTGCGAAGCCTCGGCAATCTGCTGCAACACCTGCGAGCCGTCCTTGCCCGGCTTGCCGGAAGGGATGCGGATCTCGATCAGCTGCTTGTCGGCGAACAGGCTGATCGAGCCGCCACTGGCCAGCACCTCGCCCCAATCGAAATGCGCGCCCGCCACGGTGTGCACCGTGCGCTCGGTGTAGCCCTGCTCGCGCGCCACCGCGCGGATCGCATCGGCCGCCTCCTGCACCAGCAAGGGCTCGTCGCCGTGCAGGGTGTACAGGCTCTTGAGCCCGCGCTGCAGTTGGGCGGTGAGTTGGGGTGCGGCGATCTGCATGGGTCTCGCGGGGCGCTGTTCGTCAGAGGGATTTCACCGCCGCCATGCGGCGCACGACCTGCTGCACGGCATCGCTCACCATGTCCCGATACAGCAGCTCTTCTTCGGCCGCCTTCGAGAGCACGACCGTTTCGTTGAAGCTCAGGTCGCGTTCGAGCAGCAGCTCCGTGTCCTCGATCAGTTCCTTGTCCATCGCCGTGCGCAAGCGGAAGGTGAAGCGCGTGCGCAGCTGCAGTTCGCGCACCTGGCCAGCGGCCGTCTGGCCCACGGCGATGCGCTCGCGCTGGTCGGCAACCACGGTCAACACCACGTCGGCGGGTGCCGCACCGCTCACCACCTGCAGGCCGTTGGTGAGCAGCGCCTTCCGCAACTCGTACGCCACGGGTGTGCTCGCGGCACTGGCGAAGCGCACGGTCTTGAAGGCGAAGGTGGGCGCCTGGCGCAGCTTGAAGCCGCAGCCGGCAACGCCGCCCGTCAGCACCACGGCGCCCGCCGCCAGTTGCAACAGCGCGCGGCGGCGCGTGGCGGAAGGGGACGAAGGGAGCGCGCGGTGGGTTGGCATGTATCGACTTTCAGATGACCACGTTGACCAGACGGCCGGGCACGACCACCACCTTTTTCGGCGCGGCGCCCGCGGCCTGCTTGATGAAGGCTTCGCTGGCCAGCGCCGCCGCCTCGATGGCGGCCTTGTCCGCGGCGGCGGGCACGGTCACGCTGCCGCGCAGCTTGCCGTTGATCTGCAGCATGAGTTCGATCTCATCGCGCTGCAGCGCGGCGGGGTCGGCTTCGGGCCAGGGCGCATCGAGCAGCTCGCCCGCGTAGCCCAGGTCGCTCCAGAGCGTGTGCGCGATGTGCGGCGTGGCCGGGTAGATCGAGCGCAGCAGGATGCCGAAGCCTTCGGCCAGCGCCGCGTTGTCGCCCGCGGAGCCGTCGGGCTTGAAGTCTTCCAGCGCGTTGAGCATCTTCATCGCGCCCGAGACCACGGTGTTGTATTGCATGCGCTGGTAGTCGTAGTCCACCTGCTTGAGCACGGTGTGAATTTCCAGCCGCAGCGCCTTGGCGGGCTTGGACAATGCCTGGCCCGCCACGCCGGCGGCGAGCGCGCCCAGGCCAGCGGTGGCCGAGAGCTTCACGCCGAAGGCCCACACACGGCGCAGGAAGCGGTAGCTGCCCTCCACCGCCGCGTCGTTCCACTCCAGCGTGGCTTCGGGCGGCGCGGTGAACATGGTGTACAGGCGCGCGGTGTCGGCGCCGTATTTCTCGATCAGGTCCTGCGGGTCCACGCCGTTGTTCTTGGACTTGGACATGGTGCCCACGCCCTCGTAGTCGATCGGCGTGCCCACGGGCAGCATGCCGTCGCCGCTGGTGGCGGGGTTCTTGAGCTTGGCGCCCACGACCTTGCCGGTGTCGTCGAGCACGTGCTCCACGTCGTGCGGCCAGAAGTAGTCCTTGCCGCCCTTGGCGGTGCGCCGGCTGTAGATGTGGTTGAGCACCATGCCCTGCGTGAGCAGGTGGGTGAAGGGCTCGTCCACCTTGACCAGGCCGAGGTCGCGCATGACCTTGGTCCAGAAGCGCGCGTACAGCAGGTGCAGGATGGCGTGTTCGATGCCGCCGATGTACTGGTCCATCGGCATCCAGTAGTCCGCGCCACCAGCGACCATCTGCTCGTCGTTGGTGGGGTCGCAGTAGCGCATGAAGTACCAGGACGAGTCCACGAAGGTGTCCATGGTGTCGGTCTCGCGGCGCGCGGGCGCACCGCACACGGGGCAGACCACGCCGGCGTGGAAGCCCTCGTGCTTGTGCAGCGGGTTGCCCGAACCGTCGGGAATGCAGTCCTGCGGCAGCACGACCGGCAGGTCCTGCTCGGGCACGGGCACGGCACCGTGTTCGGCGCAGTGGATGATGGGGATGGGGGTGCCCCAGTAGCGCTGGCGGCTCACGCCCCAGTCGCGCAGGCGGAAGGTGGTCTTCTTCTCGCCCATGCCCTTGCCGGCCAACAGCTCGGCGACCTTGTCGACGGCGGCCTTGTAGCCCAGGCCGTCGAGCACGTCGGAGTTCACGCACACGCCGCGCTGCTTGTCGCCGTACCAGTCGGCCCAGGTGTCGGTGCTGAAGGTTTCGCCATCCACCGCCACGACCTGCTGGATCGCGATGCCGTACTTGTTGGCGAACGCGAAGTCGCGCTCGTCGTGCGCGGGCACGCCCATCACGGCGCCGTCGCCGTAGCTCATGAGCACGTAGTTGCCGACCCACACGTCCACCTCCTTGCCGGTGAGCGGGTGGGTGACGGTCAGGCCCGTGGCCATGCCCTTCTTTTCCTGCGTGGCGAGTTCGGCTTCGGTGGTGCCGCCGGTTTTGCACTCTTCGATGAACGCGGCCAGGGCCTTGTTGCCTTCGGCCGCGTGCGTTGCGCAAGGGGTGTTCGGGCGCCACGGCGCAGAAGGTCACGCCCATGATGGTGTCGGCGCGCGTGGTGAAGACGTACATCCGGCCGCCGCCGATGGGCGCGCCACCGGCGTCCTGGATCGTGTGGGGGAAAGCGAAGCGCACGCCCTCGCTCTTGCCGATCCAGTTTTCCTGCATCAGCCGCACCTTGTCGGGCCAGCCGTTGAGGGTGGCCTTGGGGTTGCCGATCTGCACGTGGTCGAGCAGCTCGTCGGCGTAGGCGGTGATGTTGAGGTAGTAGCCCGGGATCTCGCGCTTCTCGACCACGGCGCCGGTGCGCCAGCCCTTGCCGTCGATCACCTGCTCGTTGGCCAGCACGGTCTGGTCCACCGGGTCCCAGTTGACGACCTGGGTCTTGCGGTAGGCGATGCCCTTTTCCAGCATGCGAAGGAACAGCCACTGGTTCCACTTGTAGTAGCTCGGGTCGCAGGTGGCGACTTCGCGCGACCAGTCGATGGCCAGGCCCATGGCCTGCATCTGCTGCTTCATGTACGCGATGTTTTCGTAGGTCCACTTCGCGGGCGGCACGCCGTTCTTGAGCGCGGCGTTCTCGGCCGGCAGGCCGAAGGCATCCCAGCCCATGGGCATGAGGACGTTGTGGCCCTTCATGCGCAGGTGGCGCGCGAGCATGTCGTTGATGGTGTAGTTGCGCACATGCCCCATGTGCAGCTTGCCGCTGGGGTAGGGCAGCATCGAGCAGGCGTAGAACTTCGACTTGCCCGCATCCTCGCTCACGCGGTAGGCGTCGATGGCGTTCCAGTGGGCGTGCGCGGCGCGCTCGACTTCCTTGTGGGCGTATTTGTCTTGCATGAACCAGGGGCCGGACCAGCCGGGGACGGGGTGAAAGGAGAGAGGGCGCGCGGTGGCGCGGGGAGATGCGGGATTTTAGGCCTTGGCCCGATCCGCACGCCCGTGCCCCGGCATTCAGCGCGCGGCGGGGGGCGCGCTGTCGGCCACGAAGCCGATGCGCGAGAGGCCGGCGCTCTGCGCCAGGCCGATCAGCTGCACCACGCGGCCATAGGGCGCGGCGGCGTCGGCGCGCAGCTGCAGCTCGGTGGCGGGGTTGCGCCGGGCAGTCTCCTGCAGGCGCTGGCGCAAGGCGTCCTCGGCCAGGGGTTCGTCGTTCCAGTGCAGCTGACCCTGGGCGTCCAGGGCCAGGGAAACAAAGGCATCGGCCGCCGCCGGGGCGGTGGCGGGCACCTCGGCCTTGGGGAGTTCCAGGGCCAGCCGGCTGGCCATGAAGGGGGCGGCAATGATGAAGATCACCAACAGCACCAGCATCACGTCCACCAGGGGCGTGACGTTGATATCACTCATGGGCCGGTCGCCCGTGGGGCGCTCCAGCCTGCCGAAGCTCATGCCCCCACGCTCCGCCGCTGACGCGGGTCGCCGCCCCCCGAGGGGACTGACCTGCCTTGGGGCAGCCCGGCGGCAGGTCTCACGATGGACTCCCTGAATGCGCCAGCAGCTCGCGCAGGTCGCGCGCGAAGCCTTCCAGGTCGGCCTCGATGCGGGCGATCTGGCGGCCCAGCACGTTGTAGGCAAGCACGGCGGGAATCGCCACCGCCAGGCCGGCGGCGGTCATCACCAGCGCCTCGCCCACCGGGCCGGACACCTGCTCGATGCGGAAGGGCCCGTCCAGCCCGATGCCGGTGAGCGCGTGGTAGATGCCCCAGACGGTGCCCAGCAGGCCCACGAAGGGCGCGGTGGAGCCCACGGTGGCCAGCAGCACCTGGCCGAACTGCAGGCGGTGCAGCACGCGGTGCAGGGCATCGCGCAGCACACGGGTGAGCTGCTGCGAGCGGTCGCCGGCAGCGGCCAGGGTGTGGGGTGCTGCGCTGTCCAGGCCGCGCGCGGCCTGCAGCAGGGGCAGCACGATCCGCTGCGGGTCGAAACGGCCCAGGCGCGCCTGGGCGTCGTCCAGGTCGCTGGCCTGCCAGAAGGCGGCGGTGCTCAGGCTCAGGTCGGCTGCGGCGCGGCGCAGCAGCCAGGCCTTCCAGAGAATGACCACCCAGCTCGCGACCGACATGGCCAGCAGCAGCAGGGCCACGGCACGGCCGAGCGCGTCGGCCTGGCTCAGGGTTTGCAAAAGCCCGACCGGGGCGCTGGCGTCCATGGCGCTGGGGTTCTTCTGCCGGGACCCGGGCTCAGCGCAGGCTGAGCACGTCGAACATGTCGTACAGCCCGGCCGGTTTGCCCGCCAGGAAGCGCACGGCGCGCAGGCTGCCCTGCGCGTAGGTGGTGCGGCTGCTGGACTTGTGCGTGATCTCGATGCGCTCGCCGGTGCCCGCGAACAGCACGGTGTGGTCGCCCACGATGTCGCCGCCGCGGATGGCCGCGAAACCAATGGTCGACGGGTCGCGCTCGCCGGTGACGCCTTCGCGCGCGTAGACCGCGCATTCCTTGAGGTCGCGGCCCAGCGCGTCGGCGATCACCTCGCCCATCTTGAGCGCGGTGCCGCTGGGCGCGTCCACCTTGTGGCGGTGGTGCGCCTCGATGATCTCGATGTCGTAGCCCGTGGCGATGGCCTTGGCCGCCATCTCCAGCAGCTTGAGCGTGACGTTGACGCCCACGCTCATGTTGGGCGCCATGACGATGGGGATCTGCTTCGCGATCTGCGCGATCTCGGCCTTCTGCGCGTCGGTGAATCCGGTGGTGCCGATGACCACGGCCACGCCCAGCTTCGCGCATTCGCGCAAATGCGCCATCGTGCCCTCGGGGCGGGTGAAGTCGATCAGGAACTGGCTGCCCGAGAGGCCGGCGGTCAGGTCGGCGGTGATGCGCAGCACCACTGGCCTGCCCCGCAAAGCCCGCCGCGTCCTGGCCGATGGCCGGGCTGCCGGCGATGTCGAGGGCGCCGGTCAGGGTGCAGTCGCCGCTGTCGCGCACGGCTTCGACCAGCATTTGGCCCATGCGGCCGCTGGCGCCGGCCACACACACGCGCAGGGCGGCGTTCAAGGCGGCGCTCAACGTGCCGCTCCCGAGCTCTCCAGCGGTGGGTAGACGGTGTCGGGCGATGGCGCCGGCGGCGTCGGCTCGGGCGCCAGGGGGGTGTTCTTGTCCTGGAAGGATTTCAGCTGGGCCTCGGTGGCCTGCAGCGGCGGCACCTTGCCGAACTTGCGCCGCGCGTCGAGCGAAGCCACGAATTCCACCTCGCTGGGCAGCTCGTCGCCTTCAAAACGTTCGAGCGTCTCGCCCTTGAAAAACGCCGTCAGCTTGCGCTGCTGGGGCTCCTGGCCCTGGCGGCGGAAGGTGAATACGTAGTCCCAGCGGTCGGCATGGAACACGCTGGACAGCAGGGGCGAGCCCAGGATGTCGCGCACCTCGGCCCGCGACATGCCAGGCTTGAGCGCCTGCGCCTGCTCACGCGTGACCACGTTGCCCTGCACGATGTCGATCTTGTAGGGGGTGATGATGGTCGGGACGTAGCTGCAGGCCGAGAGCGAGGCCACGGCCATCAGCGCGCACAGGGCGTGCGCCAGACGCGGGGGACGGCTTCGTGGAACGGGCGCGGCGGGGTGAGAGGAAATGCATGTGGGCTGACCCTGGAGGCGTAACGCCGTGTGCCGCACAGGGGAAAAATGCGGCAGCCGGCGGACGCTGGCGATATGATCCGGTCATTGTAGCCCCGGGGTCCTGCACCGGAGGGCACCCACCCCAGGGGTCGGCGATGCCCGGTGGCGCTCATTTGCGCCTGTTTCAACCCCTTGCACCTGCCTGCCATGACCAACATCGAAGAACTCAAGAGCACGGGGCTCAAGGCCACCCTGCCCCGGCTGAAGATTCTGGAGGTGTTCCAGAACGCCAAGCAACGGCACATGACGGCCGAAGACGTGTTTCGCGTGCTGCTCGAAGAACGCTCGGACATCGGCCTGGCCACGGTCTACCGCGTGCTGATGCAGTTCGAGCAGGCGGGCCTGCTCACGCGCAGCAACTTCGAGTCGGGCAAATCGGTGTTCGAACTCAACGAAGGCCAGCACCACGATCACCTGGTCTGCCTGGACTGTGGCCGGGTCGAGGAGTTTTTCGACGCCGAGATCGAGAAGCGCCAGCAGATGGTGCGCCAAGGCCCGTGGCTTCGTGCTGCAAGAGCACGCGCTGTCGCTCTACGCCAATTGCAGCAAGACCGACTGCCCGCACCGGGGCAACGTGCACCGCGTCACCTGACGAACGCACCCGGGTTTTCTTCTCAAGAAGCGCCGCGGAACTGGCTTTGCCAGGCCGCAGGCACTGCCCCCTGGAGGGGGTGACGCCGCAGGCGGCGCGGGGGTGTTCCTTCTACTCACTGCGCGACATGGCCGCGCGGTGGCGTGAGACGAACTCCTGGTAGGTGTCGATGCCGCGCAGCTGCAGGATGGTGTTGCGCACGGCCGCTTCCACCAGCACGGCGATGTTGCGGCCGGCCACCACCTGGATCACCGCCTTGCGCACCGGCACGCCCAGCACGTCCTGGTACAGCGGCTCGTGGGGCATGCGCTCGTAGTCCCGCTCCATGGTTTCTCGGCGCACCAGGTGCACGATCAGCGAGAGCCGCATCTTGCGGCGCACCGCGGTCTCGCCAAAGATGGCCTTGATGTCGAGCAGGCCGATGCCGCGCACCTCGAGCAGGTTCTGCAACAGCTCGGGGCAACGGCCCTCGATGCTGGTCTGGTTGATGCGGTAGAGGTCCACCGCGTCATCGGCCACCAGGCCGTGGCCGCGCGAGATCAGTTCCAGGCCCAGTTCGCTCTTGCCCAGCCCGGATTCGCCGGTGATCAGCACGCCCATGCCCAGGATGTCCATGAACACACCGTGCATGGAGGAACGGTCGGCGAAGTGGCGCGAAAGATAGGCACGCAGCACGTCGATGACAAAAGCCGCCGACTCCTGCGTGGAGAACATCGGGATCTGGGCCCGCTCGCACATCGCGGTGAGGGCGTCGGGCGCGGTCTGCCCGTCGGCCACCACCAGCACCGGCGGCTCCAGCGTGACGATGCGCGCCACGCGGCGTCGGTTGTCGTCCTCACTGGGGCTGGTGAGGTAGGCGACTTCGCGCTCGCCGAACACCTGCACGCGGTAGGGGTGGATGTAGTTGAGGTACCCGACCAGATCGGCGCCGGAACGCGCGGCGCGAATGGCAACCTCGTCAAAACGGCGCTCGGAGGCCCCGAGGCCGGCGATCCACTGCCATTTCAGGGCGTCGCGATGGTCCTCGAACAGGACATCGGCGCTGACGACGGTGGGTTTCAAGGCGAGTGGCGCAGCCGCAGGGCCGCCCCAAGGCTGGTCAGCCCCCTTGGGGGGCAGCGACCCGTGAAACGGTGAAGCGTGGCGGCTCAAAATTCAGGCGGCGGCGTGGGCCGACTGCCAGGACGTGATCAGCTTGTGCAGCTCGGCAGCATCGGTGGAGGTCTTCATCTGCTCGCGCAGGGCACTGTCGCTGAGCATCTCGGCGATCTCGGACAGGATTTCGAGGTGCTTCTGCGTGCGCAGCTTCGGGCACCAGCAGGAAGATCATGAACTGCACCGGCTGCTCGTCGGGCGCGTCGAAGCCGATCGGGCTGGCGAGCTGGAACACCGCGGCCAGCGGCTGCTTGAGACCCTTGATGCGCCCGTGGGGGATTGCCACGCCATGGCCGAGCCCGGTGGAACCGAGGCGCTCGCGCGCGAAGAGGCTGTCGGTGATCAGGGCGCGGTTGAGTCCGTGCTCGGTTTCAAACAGCAGGCCTGCCTCTTCGAATGCGCGTTTCTTGCTGGTGGCGTCAACGCCAACGAGCACTTGCACGGCGGGCAATATGGCGGAAAGTCGGTTCATGTGGGCCCTTTCGGACCGCAAATTATGCCGAGTTGGTGTCCCTTGGCTAGACTGCGGGCACAAAAAAGCCGCTTGACATATCAAGCGGCTTGCTGCAATGCAACATTCTTCACGCTCCCGGCGCCGGGAGCCGTGAGCGGGGTCACATCAAACGTTTGACCGTACCGTGGTGATGGTCTTGCGTCTTGTCCTTGTAGCGCAGCACCTGGCGGTCCAGTTTGTCGGCCAGTTCGTCCACCGCCGCATACAGATCGGCATGGACGCTTTCCGCAAACAGGTCGCGCCCTTTGACGTGGACATTGCACTCGGCCTTTTGTCGCAGGTCCTTCTCCTTGAGGTTGTCCACCGTCAACAGCACCTTGATGTCGACCACTTGATCGAAGTGTCGGGAGATGCGTTCCAGTTTGGTGGTGACGTAACCGCGCAAGGCGGGGGTGACCTCGAGGTGGTGACCGCTGATCGTCAGGTTCATAGATGAGCCTCCATTTGCTCCGGGTTGACACAAGCCGCCTGGGGCAAGACCTCCCGACGGCCACGGGGATGTCTTGAGACCACTATGCCCATGAATGCTCGCCGGCGCAAGCCACACGGGGCAACAAAGCGTGATAAACCGATGAAACGCCGCAGTGCCAGAAGCGTAAACTGGCAGCCACACGGGAGTTGGCACGCGACCGAGGGGTGGCCTCAGGTACGAATTTCTTCATGCCCGACACCGTCGACACGTTGAAGCTGGAACAGCGCCTGTTGCAGGAGCAGGTAAGCATTCTCTTGCGCCACCTGCCGGGCATGGCGGTGGGCACCGTGTTGCTGGCCAGTGGCGCCGCCTGGCTGCTGATCCTGCAGCATCAACCATCGAACTTGGTGCTGGGCTGGTGGGCAGGGATGGCGCTGTATTCGGCCTTGCGCCTGGTGCTGTACGGTGGCCGGCACCGATACCCCGTCACCGACGCCAACGCCCGCCGGTGGGCGCTCGTGCTGGTCGCGGCCTCGGGCGGCGCCGGCCTGATGTGGGGCTCGATCACGCTGCTTTTCTTCACCCCCGATGACCTGTACACGCAGGCCATCATCGCGATCGTGCTGTGCGGCATCCTCTCCAGCGCCACCCAGTCGATCGGATCGTACTGGCCCGCGCACCTGGCGTTTGCCATTCCCTGTTCGCTGCCATTTTCGATCCACTGCCTGATCGAGGGCGGTTCGGCCTTGACCATCCTGGGGCTGCTGTCGCTGCTGTTTCTGGTGTTCACCGCCTCGTTCGCGCGCAGCATTCCCCTGTCGCTGCGGCAATCGATCCAGTTGCGCATGGAGAACGAGGCACTGATGGACCACCTCACCCGGGCCAAGGAGCATGCCGAAGCGTCCGAGCGCCGAAAGACGCGGTTTCTCGCCGCGGCCAGCCACGATCTGCGGCAACCCATCCACGCCATGGGCCTGTTTGTCCCCGCGCTTCAGCGCCTGGTGCGGCACGCTCGGCCGTCCCCTCAGGCGCTGGCCGATATCGCCGATCGCATGCATTCGGTGCTGGAGAGCATGGGCCAGTTGCTGCAGGTGCTGATGGAAATCTCCCGGCTGGACTCTGGCGCCGTCATGGTTCGAAGGGCCCCCTGTGCGATCAACCCCGTCCTGTTGCAGGTCGGCGAGGTCTTGCGCGGCCAGGCGAAGGCAAAGGGCCTTCGGCTTCGACTGATGGAAACCCCTCTGTGGGTGCAGGCCGATCCCGCGGTCTTGCACACGGTTCTGCTCAACCTGGTCGGCCAACGCGGTGCGCTACAGCGAGCGCGGCGGGGTGCTGGTGGGTGCCCGGCGACGGGGCGACGAGGTGGAGATTCAGGTCTGGGACACCGGCATCGGCATTCCGGAAAGCGACATGCCCCGGGTGTTCGACGAGTTCTACCAGGCCAGCAATGCGCGCCGGGCATCGGCGCAGTCGCGTGGTTTCGGCCTGGGCCTGTCGATCGTCCATCGCTCGGCGGAGTTGCTGGACGCGCGCCTCAACGTGCGCTCGCGCGTGGGCCGGGGCTCGGTGTTCTCGGTGTTCCTGCCACGCTGCGATCCCGTGATCGAGGCGCCCGCCCCCACCAGGACATCTGCACCGGCTGCGCCCACTCAGGTGGTGCTGGTGCTGGACAACGACGAGCAGGTGGTTCGCGCGCTCACGCATTTGCTGAGCGGCCTGGGCCATCGGGTGCTGGGCGCACAGACGATGCGCGACGCCCTCGTCCTGGCATGGAACAACAGCGCCTCGATTTCGCTGATCGTGGTCGACTACCACCTGAGCGAGACCTTCGATGGCCTTCAGGCCATCTCCCGACTTCGGGGCATTCTCGAACGCGAGGTGCCGGCCCTGGTGATCACCGGCGACGCGAGCGTGCACTTGACAGACGAGGACCTGCGGCAGGACATCACCCTGCTGAACAAGCCCGTCGATCCCCGCGCGCTGCAGCGCTGGATGGCCGAGGCCGCCCCATCGGCGGCGGCGATTGTTTAGGATGTGACGGTTCACACCTTTCGACACCCCTTTGTCCCTCGACACCCTCATCACCCACAACACGCTGCTGCCTGCGTCACCCGAATACGGTGACGGCGCCTGCGCGCTGGTGCTCATGGGGGGCGGCGCGCGCACCGCGTACCAGGTGGGCGTGCTCAAGGCCGTGGGCGCCCTGCTGCGCAGCGCGAGCGACCGCGGGCCCGGCGGTGCCGGTCTTTCCGTTCCAGTGGCTGTTCGGCACCTCGGCCGGTGCGCTCAACGCGAGTTACCTGGGCAGCATCGCCACCCAGGGCCTGCCCGCGCTGTCGCAACTGGCCACGTTCTGGAGCGGCCTGCGCTCGGAACGCGTCTACCGGCTCGAAGCGCCCGGCTGGGTGCGAGCGAACCGCGTGGTGGCCGGGCTCACACTGGCGCGGCAGGTGCGCCGGCACCGAGCACTGCTCGACACGCTTCCGCTGGTGGACACCCTGCACCGCGCGATCGACCTGCAGGGCCTGGAACGCGCGCTGGAGCAACGGCTGATCCATGTGCTGGGCGTCACGGCATCGAGCTACACGACCGGCGAGCACTGGACCTTCTGCCAGACCCGGCTTGCGCACCCGGTGCAGCCCTGGCACCGGCCGGGGCGGCGCTCGGAGTTCCAGCCCATCACCATCGAGCACCTGATGGCTTCGAGCGCCATCCCCTTCCTGTTCCCGGCCGTGCCACTGTGGGTGGACGGGCACAAGGAGCATTTCGGCGACGGTTCGATGCGGCAGCTCTCGCCGCTCTCACCGGCGATCCAGTTCGGCGCGCGCCGCATCCTGGTGATCGGTGTCGGCCAACCCCAGCGCGCCGGCCTGGCCGCGCGCAACGGCAGCGAGCCCACCGCAGGCACCATCGCCGGCCACGCCATGGCCAGCGTGTTCCACGACACCCTGCAGGCCGACGTGGAGCAGACCCAGCGCGTGAGCCAGACCCTGGCGCGGCTGCCACCAGCCCTGCGCCACCGCCTTGCCCTACCGGCCGGTGGAGGTGCTGGCGATCCAGCCCAGCTTCTCGCTGGACGAGCTCGCGAGCAAGCACATCCGCGAACTGCCCGCGCCCACCCGCAACACGCTGGCGGGCCTGGGCGCACTGGACACGCGGCGCGGCGCGGCCGGCAGCGCAGCCGCGCTGGCGAGCTACCTGCTCTTCGAACCGGGCTTCGTCAACGCCCTGATCGAGTTGGGCGAACATGACGCCTGGCGGCGAAAGGACGAACTGATGCGCTTTTTTGGCGCATCCGAAGACCTCGGGGCCGGCACCGCAGTGCCATAATTCGGCCTGTTTCACACATGGAGACCCGCATGGAAAGCACGCCCCCCAGTTGCGTGCTTTCAGCCACCCCCGCGACCGTCTGAGCGCCGCCCCCGAGCGGCTTTGGGTCAGGCGGCCGGACGGCTGAAAGCAGCACCCGAACCGCCCCCGAGGCCCGCGGAGCCGGCCTCGACCCTTTGCCAGACAGCACGAAACCGCCGGGAGCGCCGTCATGCTCAACGTATTCACCCTGGCCAATGGCCGCCTGTTCCAGGAAGAAATCGAGTCGCTCGAAGAGCTGGCCCGCTTCAAACCCATCTGGGTCGACCTGGAAGACCCCACCCCCGAAGAACGCCGCTGGGTCAAGCAGCACTTCGGCCTGTCGATTCCCGAAGACGCGATGGACGAGGACATCGAGGAATCGGCGCGTTTCTTCGAGGAAGACAACGGCGAGCTGCATGTGCGCTCGGACTTCCTGATCGACGACGACGAAGACCCGCGCGCAGTGCGCGTGGCCTTCATCCTGAACGAGCACAACGACACGCTCAAAAGCCGGGGCGTGCTGTTCTCCATCCACGACGAGGACGTGCCGGTGTTCCGCCTGCTGCGCATGCGCGCGCGCCGCATGCCGGGCCTGATCGAGGACGCCAAGGACGTGCTGCTGATGCTGTTCGACGCCGACGCCGAGTACTGCGCCGACACGCTCGAGGACATCTACGACGAGATCGAGACCGTGAGCAAGAAGGTGCTCGACAGCAACGCCTCGGACAACCTGCTGAGCGAGGCGCTCTCGGCCATCGCGCGGCACGAGGACATGTCGGGCCGCATCCGCCGCAACGTGATGGACACCCGCCGCGCGGTGAGTTTCATGATGCGCAGCCGCATGCTCAGCGTTGAACAGTTCGAGGATGCGCGCCAGATCCTGCGCGACCTGGACTCGCTCGACAGCCACACGGCCTTCCTGTTCGACAAGATCAACTTCCTGATGGACGCGACGGTCGGTTTCATCAACATCAACCAGAACAAGATCATCAAGATCTTCTCGGTGGCCAGCGTCTCGCTGCTGCCCCCGACGCTGGTGGCCAGCAGCTACGGCATGAACTTCGACTTCATGCCCGAGCTGAAGTGGCACTACGGCTACCCGCTGGCGCTGGCGCTGATGGTGCTGTCGGCGGTCTTGCCGATGCTCTACTTCCGCAAACGAGGCTGGTTGAGGTAGACCTGCTCAGCGCTGCGTCAGCAGCGCGTCGATGACCGCGCCGCTGTAGCGGCTCGCCACCTCGCGCAGGAAACGCGGGAAATCCACATGGGCCGCATCGTCGGCCCGGTCCGAGATGGTGCGCACCACGGCCAGCGGCACGCCGTAGTCGTGGCAGACCTGGGCGAACGCGGCGCCTTCCATTTCCACCGCGAGCGCATCGGGCAACGCCCCACGCAGGGCCAGGCTCTCGGCGGTGGTCGAGACGAACCGGTCGCCGCTGATCAGCAGGCCCTGGTGGCAGCGGGGCGTCTCCAGACCAAAGGCCTGCATCACCTCGGCACCGAGGCGTGCGGGCAATTCGTGCAGCACCCGCTCGCTCGCCTGCACGAGCTGCGTGGTCAGCGTGGGGTCGGCATCGAAGCGGGAGCGGCCATAACCCGGCACCTCGTGGCGCGGAAAGAGCGGCAAAGCGTCCATGTCGTGCTGCAGGAAGTGCCGGGCCACCACCACATCGCCCACGTTCACGCCCGGCGCCAGCCCGCCGGCCACGCCGGTGAACACGATGCGCTGCACGCCGAAGCGCTCGATGAGCACAGCGGCGGTGGTGGCCGCCGCCACCTTGCCGATGCCCGAAAGCACCGCCACCACGTCGTGCCCGTGCAGATGCGACGCCAGAACGCGCGCCCGCCCACCACTTGCTGCTGTTCGTCGGGCATGAGCGCGAGCACGGCGGCCAGCTCTTCGTGCAGGGCGCTGACGATGGCGATGGTGGTCACGGAACGGTCCCTCCTGGACGGGCAAAAGAAAAGGCGGCCGAAGCCGCCTTGCATTGTGGCGCAGCGCGCCGGGGCGTCACTTCTTGTCGCGCAACTCGCGCCGCAGGATCTTGCCCACGGGTGTCTTGGGCAGTTCGGTGCGGAACTCCACCACCTTGGGCTGCTTGTAGCCGGTGAGGTTGGTCTTGCAGTACTCGCGCACCTGCGCCTCGGTGAGGCTCTCGTCCTTCTTGACGATCACGAGCTTGACCGCCTCGCCCGACTTCTCGTCCGGCACGCCGACCACGGCGCATTCCATCACGCCGGGCAACAGGGCCACCACGTCCTCCACCTCGTTGGGGTACACGTTGAAGCCGCTGACCAGCACCATGTCCTTCTTGCGGTCCACGATCTTGAAGTAGCCGCGCGCGTCCATCACGCCCACGTCGCCGCTCTTGAAGAAGCCGTCGGCCGTCATGACCTTGGCGGTCTCGTCGGGGCGCTGCCAGTAGCCCGCCATGACCTGCGGGCCCTTGATGGCGATCTCGCCCGGCTGGCCCATCGGCACCTCGTTGCCATCGTCGTCCAGGCACTTCATGTAGGTGTTGGGCAGGGGCACGCCGATGGTGCCGCTGTACTCGGTGCTGGTGGTCGGGTTGCAGCTGGCCGACGGGCTGGTCTCGCTCAGGCCATAACCTTCGCAGATCGGGCAGCCGGTCTTCTCCAGCCAGAGCTTGGCCACCGCGCTTTGCACCGCCATGCCACCACCCACCGAGACCTTGAGGTTGCTCCAGTTGACGGTGTTGAAGTCGGGGTGGTTGGCCAGGCCGTTGAACAGCGTGTTGACCGCCGGGAAGCTGTGGAAAGTGTGCTTGCTGAGCTCCTTGAGCACGGCCGGCAGGTCGCGCGGGTTGGGGATCAGGATGGTCTTGCCGCCCGTGCGCATGGCCAGCATCATGTTCACCGTGAACGCAAAGATGTGGTACAGCGGCAGGGCGCACACGCTGGTGGGCTGCTCGCCAGCCGGCACCTTCTTCATCACGGGGTCGTTCCAGGCCTCGGACTGCAGCACGTTGGCGATCACGTTGCGGTGCTGCAGCACCGCGCCCTTGCTCACGCCGGTGGTGCCGCCGGTGTACTGCAGCACGGCCATGTCGTCGGGCTTGATCTCGGGCCGCTTGAGCGTGCCACGCGTGCCCTTGGCAATGGCGTCGTTGAAGCGCACCGCCTGCGGCAGGCTGTAGGCCGGCACCATCTTCTTGACGTTGCGCACCACGTAGTTCACCAGCGCGCCCTTGAGCAGGCCCAGCTGGTCGCCCATGGCCGTGAGCACCACGTGCTTGGTCGGCGTGTTGGCGATGCACTGCTGCAGCGTGTGCGCGAAGTTCTCGATGATCACGATCGCCTTGGCGCCCGAGTCCTTGAGCTGGTGCTCGAGTTCGCGCGGCGTGTACAGCGGGTTGACGTTGACCACCACGAAGCCTGCGCGCAGGATGCCGGCCACCGCCACCGGGTACTGGGGCACGTTGGGCATCATGATGGCCAACGCGGTCGCCCTTGACCAGTCCCAGGCCCTGCAGGTAGGCCGCAAAGGCCTGCGAGAGGCTGTCGGTCTGCGCGAAGCTGACGTCCTTGCCCATGAAGCTGTAGGCGGTGCGACCGGCGTGCTTCTGGAAGCTTTCCTCCATCAGGTGCACCAGCGAGGGATATTGCGCCACGTCGATGTCGGCAGGCACGCCGGCGGGATAAGCCCCCAGCCAGGGACGGTTGGCCGTCGGTTCGCTCATTCAGAATCTCCTCGTTCTTGTGGATACAACAACCGGGCATTGTCAGTGGGAAGCAAGGCACGGGGCCTCGTGTTTTTCCCTTACGCGGTTCTGACAGCCCACTCTAAAACCCGCGACTGGCTGCAAGCATGCTACAAAAACCGAAGGGCCGGTGTCGCCACGGGCCCTTCGGGTATCGCTCGGAAATGGACGCTTTCGATTTACTCGACGGCCTTGGTCATGTCCTCGACGACCTTCTTGGCGTCGCCGAAGACCATCATGGTCTTGTCCATGTAGAACAGCTCGTTGTCCAGGCCCGCGTAGCCGGCGGCCATGGAGCGCTTGTTCACGATCACCGTCTTGGCCTTGTAGGCCTCCAGGATCGGCATGCCGTAGATCGCGCTGCCCTTCTGCAGGGCGGCCGGGTTCACCACGTCGTTGGCGCCCAGGATGATGGCCACGTCGGCCTGGCCGAACTCGCCGTTGATGTCCTCCATCTCGAACACCTGGTCGTACGGCACCTCGGCCTCGGCCAGCAGCACGTTCATGTGCCCCGGCATGCGGCCGGCCACCGGGTGGATGGCGTACTTCACGGTGATGCCCTTCTCGGTGAGCTTGTGCGCCAGCTCCTTCACCGCGTGCTGAGCGCGTGCCACGGCCAGGCCGTAGCCGGGCACGATGACGACGGTCTCGGCGTTGCCCAGGATGAAGGCCGCGTCGTCGGCGCTGCCGCTCTTGGCCGTGCGCTGCACGCCGCCGCCGGCCGCGGCCGCCGTGGCGTCGCCACCGAAGCCGCCCAGGATCACGTTGAAGAACGAGCGGTTCATCGCCTTGCACATGATGTACGAGAGGATGGCACCGGAGGAGCCCACCAGCGAGCCGGCGATGATCAACATGGAGTTGTTCAGGCTGAAGCCGATGCCGGCGGCCGCCCAGCCCGAGTAGCTGTTGAGCATGGACACCACCACCGGCATGTCGGCGCCGCCGATGGGGATGATGATGAGCACGCCCAGGATGAAGCCCAGCGCGATCACCAGCACGATGTCCATCCAGCTCTGCGAATGCCAGAAGCCGAAGATGAAGAAGGCCGTGGCCAGGCCCAGCACCAGGTTGAGCTTGTGCTGGCCGGCGAAGGTGACCGGTGCGCCCTGGAACAGGCGGAAACTTGTACTTGCCCGAGAGCTTGCCGAAGGCGATGACCGAGCCCGAGAAGGTGACGGCCCCGATGAAGGCGCCCAGCGCGAGTTCGATGCGGTTGCCGCCCGGGATCGCTTCGCCCTTGGCGACGATGGCGAAGGCCCAGGGCTCGGCCACCACGGCCACGGCGATGCAGACCGCGGCCAGGCCGATCATGCTGTGCATGAAGGCGACCAGCTCGGGCATCTTGGTCATCTCGACCCGGTTCGCCATGAGCGCGCCGATGGCGCCACCGACCACCAGGCCACCCAGCACCCAGACCATGCCCTGTGCCTTGCCGCCGGAGAGTTCGACGATGAGCGCGGCGGTGGTCAGCACGGCGATTGCGCATGCCGGTCATGCCAAAGATGTTGCCCCGGATCGAGGTGGTGGGGTGCGACAGGCCCTTCAAGGCCTGGATGAAGCAGACGCTGGCGACCAGGTACAGCAGCGTGACGAGGTTCATGCTCATTTGTGCGCTCCCTCAGCTGCGGGCGCCTTGCGCTCTTTTTTCTTGAACATCTCCAGCATGCGCCGGGTGACCAGGAAGCCACCGAAGACGTTGACCGCGGCCAGCGCCACGGCCAGCACGCCCATGGTCTTGCCCAGGTGGGTTTCCGTGAGCGCGGCGGCCAGCATGGCACCCACGATCACGATGGCCGAGATGGCGTTGGTCACCGCCATCAGCGGCGTGTGCAGCGCGGGCGTGACGTTCCACACCACGTGGTAGCCCACGTAGATGGCCAGCACGAAGATGATGAGGTTGAGCACGGTGGGGGATACGGCGTCCATAGGAGTCTCCTCGCTTCAGGTTTTCTTGATCTCGTTGATGCGGTTGCCCTCGCCGAGCAACACGACACGCGGCTTCCACTGCGGCACGGCCGCGTCGTCCACCGGGGAGTAGGTGCAGATGATCAGCAGGTCGCCCACGTGCGCCTTGCGCGCGGCCGCGCCGTTGAGCGAGATGGCGCCCGAACCTCGCGCGGCCTTGATGATGTAGGTCGAGAAGCGCTCGCCGTTGTTGACGTTGTAGAGCTCGATCTTCTCGTACTCGCGCATGTCGGCGGCATCCATCAGGTCCTCGTCGATGCCGCAGGAGCCTTCGTAATGCAGGTCGGCCTCGGTCACGGTCGCGCGGTGCAGTTTCGCGCGCAGCATCACACGGCTCATTTGCGCTTGACCTCGCCGCCTTGCGCCATCAGGCAGGCCGCCACGATGTCGTCTTCCATGTCCACGTGCAGCGCACCGTCCTTGTTGACGATGAGCTTGAGGAAATCGAGCACGTTGCGCGCGTACAGCGCCGACGCATCGGCACCGACCATGGCCGCCAGGTTGGTCTCGCCGACCAGCGTCACGCCATGTTTGACCACCGTCTTGTCGGCCTCGGTCAGCGGGCAGTTGCCGCCCACGCCGTCCGCGCCCTTGCCGGCGGCGATGTCCACGATCACGCTGCCGGGCTTCATGGACTTGACCATGTCCTCGGTGATGAGCACCGGCGCGGCCCGGCCCGGGATGAGTGCGGTGGAGATGACCACGTCGGCCTGCGCCACGCGCTTCGCACCTCGGCCTTCTGGCGCTCCAACCAGGACGGCGGCATCGGGCGGGCGTAGCCGCCCACGCCTTCGGCGGCTTCCTTCTCTTCGGCGGTCTCGTAGGGCACGTCGATGAACTTGCCGCCCAGCGACTCGACCTGCTCCTTCACGCTCGGGCGCACGTCGGAGGCCTCGATCACCGCGCCCAGGCGCTTGGCCGTGGCAATGGCCTGCAGGCCGGCCACGCCCACGCCCAGGATCACCACGCGCGCGGCCTTGACCGTGCCCGCCGCCGTCATGAGCATGGGGAAGAAGCGCTGGTAGTGGTGCGCGGCGACCATCACGGCCTTGTAGCCGGCGATGTTGGCCTGCGAGGAGAGCACGTCCATGCTCTGCGCGCGCGTGGTGCGCGGCGCGGCTTCAAGCGCGAAGGCGGTCAGGCCGGCCGTGGCCAGGCGCTGCAGGCCCACGGGATCGAAGGGGTTGAGCATGCCGACCACGGTGGCGCCGGGTTTCATCAGGGCCAGCTCGTTGTCGAACGGCGGGCGCACCTTGAGCACCAGGTCGGCGCCCAGGGCGCCGGCCGCATCGGTGATCTCCGCGCCCACGGCGGTGTAGGCCGCGTCGGTAACGCTGGCGGCCACGCCCGCGCCCGATTGCACGCGCACGGTGTGGCCTTGCGCCACGTACTTCTTCGCCGTCTCCGGGGTCACGGCCACTCGGGTCTCGCCCACTGTGGTCTCAGCGGGTACGCCTATCAGCATGAATATCTCCTCACCCACAAGTTGAATGTGAAAGTCGGGCGAGCTTACCCGAAAGCGCCCGATTCGGCCCATGCCTGCGCGCCGCAAAGCCCATAATGCGCGCCATGAACACCCGATGGAAACCCAGCGTCACCGTGGCCGCCGTCATCGAACGCGACGGGCGCTTCCTGCTGGTCGAGGAGCACACGGCCGACGGCCTGCGCCTGAACAACCCGGCCGGCCACCTCGATCCGGGCGAAGGCCCGCTCGAAGGCGTGGTGCGCGAAACGCTGGAAGAGACCACCCACGCGTTCACGCCCACGGCCCTGGTGGGCGTGTACCTCTCGCGCTTCCAGCGCCCGGGCCGCGCGGGCCAGCCGGACGAGGACATCACCTACCTGCGCTTCGCCTACAGCGGGGAACTGGGCGAGGCGCTGCCCGGCCGCGCGCTGGACGCCGGCATCGTGCGCACCCTGTGGATGACACCCGAGGAAATCCGCGCCAACGCCGCGCGCCTGCGCAGCCCGCTGGTGCTGCGCTGCATGGAAGACCACCTGTCGGGGCAGCGCTATCCCTTGTCGCTGGTGTTCACCGACCCCTCGGTCGCCCCCTCGGTTCGCTAGGGCCTGTCACCCCTCACGGGGCAGCGGGGGCCACGTCGCTTCGCATACAGTGAACGTCCATCGCCGATGCCCCGCCCATGAACGAATCCCCCGAAACGTCCGCTCCGACCGCCCTGCCCCAGGGCCTGCTGCCCGCCGACGACGCGCTGCGCGCCGAGTTGCACAACGAGGTGCACGCGCGGCCTTCCGCGCGCATCCGGCTGCCCGCGCTGGTGGTGTTCGTCGCCGTGCTCAACGAGGGCGTGAGCCGCGAGCAGGAACGTGAGCACCTGCGCCGGCTGCCGGGCCAGCAGGGCCTCTCGCCCGAGCAGATGCAAGGCAACTTCCTGCGGCTGCGCTTTGGAGAGCACACGCTGAAGTGGGAGCGCCACACCGAGTTCACGCGCTACTCCCTCGTGCAGGCCCTGCCCGCCGAAGCCGGGCTGGGCGCCAGCGATCCCGACCTGCTGGAGGCCCTGGTGACGCCACCGGGCTGGCTGCGCGACATTCCCGGCCGGACCATCGCGGCGATCCAGCTCGTGATGCTGCACGCCGAGCTGCCGGAGCAGACGCCGTCGGCACAGGCCAGCCTCATGGGGCCGGCCCAGCGCTGGTTCGGCCACCGCACCGTGGTGGCCTCCCAGCTGGGCGGCGGCCACTCGTGGGCGGTGACCGACTTCCACCTGCAGCCCTCGGGCTTCGAACGCGTGCTGGTGATCGCGCCGCCCCACGTCAGCGAAACCCGGGCCGGGCGCATCTCGCAGCGCCTGCTGGAGCTGGAGACCTACCGGCTGATGGCGCTGCGCGGCCTGCCCGTCGCCAAGGCCCTGGGGCCCACGCTGACGCAGGCCGAAGCGCAGCTCGCCAGCATCACCGCGCAGCTGGAAAACAAGTCGGCCTCGGAACAGGATCTGCTCGATCAGCTGGTATCGCTCGCCGCGCGTGTGGAGCGCGCCACGGCCGAGAACACCTACCGCTTTGCCGCGACGCGCGCCTACGACGCCCTGGTCACACAGCGCATCGCCGAACTGCGCGAGCGGCCCATCCCGGGCACGCAGACCATAGGCGAGTTCATGCAGCGGCGCCTGTCACCGGCCATGGCCACGGTGGCCGCGAGCGCGCAGCGGCTCACGTCCCTCTCCGAGCGCGTCTCGCGCACCAGCGCCTTGCTGCGCACCCGGGTGGACATCGTGACCGAGGCGCAGAACCAGCAGCTGCTGGAGAAACTCACGCGCGGCCAGGAAATGCAGCTGCACCTGCAGACCACGGTGGAAGGCCTGTCGATCGCGGCGATCTCGTACTACGTGATCAGCCTGCTGCTCTACCTCGCCAAGGGCGCCAAGGCGGCGGGGCTGCCGATCCAGCCGGAAATGGCGGCGGGCGCCCTGATTCCCCTGGTGCTGTGGGCCGTGTGGCGCACCACGCGGCGGATTCACGCCCGGCTCGGGGCGTCGCACAAGGCCTAAGCCGTCACGGGCCGGGCATTCACCGGCGATGCCTGGAAAGACGCGGCGTCGGTCGTGATCACGCCACCACCCAGGCAGACCTCGCCGTCGTACAGCACCGCGCTCTGGCCCGGGGTCACGGCCCATTGCGGGTCGGTGAAGCCCAGCGCAAAGCCCTGATCGCCCTCGGCCTCGAAACGGCAGGGCGCATCGGCCTGGCGGTAGCGCGTCTTGGCGGCCAGGGTGGCGGCCTCGGGCGCATGGCCGGCCACCCAGCTCGCGTCCTGCGCGCGCAGGCGAGGCGTGAGCAGCCAGGGGTGGTCGTGGCCCTGCACCACCCACAGCGTGTTCTTCTCGACGTCCTTGCGCGCCACGAACCACGGCGCATGCTCGTTGCCGCCCTTCTGCGCGCCCTTCTCGCGCACACCGCCGATGCCCAGGCCCTGGCGCTGGCCCAGGGTGTAGAAGCTCAGGCCCACGTGCTGGCCGAGCACGCGGCCCTTGGCGTCCTTGATCGGGCCGGGCTCCTTGGCGATGTAGCGGTTGAGGAAGTCGCGGAACGGCCGTTCGCCGATGAAGCAGATGCCGGTGCTGTCCTTCTTCTTCGCGTTGGGCAGGTTGATCTCGGCCGCGATGCGGCGCACCTCGGTCTTGGGCAGCTCGCCCACCGGGAACAGCGTCTTGGCCAGCTGCGCCTGGTTCAGCCGGTGCAGGAAGTAGCTCTGGTCCTTGAGCGGGTCCTTGCCCTTGAGCAGCTCGAACGCCCCGGCGCGCTCACGCACCCGGGCGTAGTGGCCGGTCGCGATCTTCTCGGCACCCAAGCGCATGGCGTGGTCCAGGAAGGCCTTGAACTTGATCTCGGCGTTGCACAGGATGTCGGGATTGGGCGTGCGCCCGGCCTGGTACTCGCGCAGGAACTCGGCGAACACGCGGTCCTTGTACTCGGCGGCGAAGTTCACGTGTTCGATGTCGATGCCGAGCACGTCGGCCACGCTGGCGGCGTCCAGGAAGTCCTGCCGCGTCGAGCAGTATTCGCTGTCGTCGTCGTCTTCCCAGTTCTTCATGAAGATGCCGATGACCTCGTGCCCCTGCTGTTTGAGCAGGTACGCGCTCACCGCGGAGTCCACGCCCCCGCTCAATCCGACCACCACGCGCTGTTTGCTTGCCATGGGGCGATTATCCCAGCGTGGCCATCCACCCACGGGTTCCGGGGTGACTGGAGCCGCGCTTGGCCGTACAGTGGGGCGCATGGGTTTTCACCACAGCGTCGGCACACAGAGCCACCGGTTCGACGACCTGCGCACGCTGCTGGCGCGCGCCACGCCCCTGCGCTCGGGCGACCAGCTGGCCGGCGTGGCCGCGGCCAGCAGCCAGGAGCGCGTGGCCGCGCAGATGGCGCTGGCCGAACTCCCGCTCTCGCACTTCCTGCACGAGGCGGTTGTGCCGTACGAAGACGACGAGGTCACGCGGCTGATCGTGGACACGCACGACGCGGCGGCCTTCGCGCCGGTGGCGCACCTCACGATGGGCGATTTCCGCAACTGGCTGCTGGGTGATGCGGCCAGCTCCGAGGCGCTTGCCGCGCTGGCCCCCGGCCTCACGCCCGAGATGGTGGCCGCGGTGAGCAAGCTCTGCCGCGTGCAGGACCTGGCCCTGATCGCGCGGAAATGCCGGGTGGTGACGCGCTTTCGCGGCACCATCGGCCTGCCGGGGCGGCTCGCCACGCGCCTGCAACCCAACCACCCGACCGACGACCTCGCCGGCATCGCGGCCAGCCTGCTCGACGGCCTGCTGCACGGCAGCGGCGACGCGGTGATCGGCATCAACCCCGCGAGCGACAACCTGCCCCAGGTGATGCGCCTGTTGTCCATGCTCGACGAGCTCATCACCCGCTACGCCATGCCCACGCAGAGCTGCGTGCTCACCCACGTGACGAACACGCTGCAGGCGATCGAACGCGGCGCGCCGGTGGACCTGGTGTTCCAGTCCATCGCCGGCACCGAGGCCGCCAACCGCGGCTTCGGCATTCACCTCGCGCTGCTGGCCGAAGCGCGCGCCGCGGCGCTCTCGCTGCAACGCGGCGCGCTGTTCGACGACGGCCGGCGCGGCGAGCACGTGATGTATTTCGAGACCGGCCAGGGCAGCGCCCTCTCGGCCGGCGCGCACCACGGCTGCGACCAGCAGACCCTGGAGGCACGGGCCTACGCCGTGGCACGGCATTTCCAGCCCTTGCTGGTCAACACCGTGGTCGGCTTCATCGGCCCGGAGTACCTCTACAACGGCAAGCAGATCCTGCGCGCCGGGCTGGAGGACCATTTCTGCGGCAAGCTGCTGGGCCTGCCCATGGGCTGCGACGTGTGCTTCACCAACCACGCCGAGGCCGATGCCGACGACATGGACGCGCTGCTCACCCTGCTCTGCACGGCGGGCGTGCACTTCATCATGGGCGTGCCGGGCGCCGACGACATCATGCTCAACTACCAGAGCACCTCGTTCCACGACGCGCTGGCCATGCGGCAGCTGCTGGGCCTAAGGCCGGCGCCCGAGTTCGAGGCCTGGCTGCAGCGCATGGGCGTTACCGAAGCCGGCGACGTGCTGCGCCTGAACCCCACCCTGCCGGCCGCGTTCGCGCCGGCCATCGCCCGGCTGGGCCGCAGCGCATGAGCGCGCCGGTGATCCCCGCTACCTGGGCGCGTTTGCAAGGCTTCACCGACGCGCGCATCGCACTCGGCCGCGCGGGGCACAGCCAGCCCACCGCCGCGCACCTCGCCTTCCAGCTGGCGCACGCCCAGGCGCGCGATGCGGTGCACCTGGCCTTCGACCCCGGCGACCTGGCCGGCGCGCTGCAGGCGCTCGACCTCACCAGCCTGCACCTGCACAGCGCCGCGCCGGACCGCGCCGCCTACCTGCAGCGCCCCGACCTCGGGCGGCGGCTGGACGCCGCCTCGCGGGAGACCTTGCAGCGCTGGCACGCCGACCACGCCAAGATCGAAACACCCGACCTGGCCTTCGTGATCGCCGACGGCCTCTCGGCGCTGGCCGTGATGCGCCACGCCGCGCCCCTGATGGCCGCGCTCCTGCCCCGGCTGCGCGCCGACCCGACCCACCGCTGGACGGCGGCGCCCGTGGCCCTGGTCGAACAAGGCCGAGTGCGATCGGCGACGAGATCGGCGAAGCCCTGGGCGCGCGCACCGTGGTCGTGTTGATCGGTGAGCGCCCCGGCCTGAGTTCGCCCGACAGCCTGGGCGTCTACTTCACCTGGGCACCCCGGCCCGGCCGCCGCGACGCCGAGCGCAACTGCATCTCCAACGTGCGCGACGCCGGCCTGCCACCCGCGCGCGCCGCCGCGAAACTGCACGCGCTGCTCGCGCAGGCCCGCCAGCGCCAGCTCACCGGCATCGGGCTCAAGGACGAGACGGACGACGGCCCCGCGACCCTGCCGCCCGGCTGAGTGCGGCATGTGGCGCGTGGCACACTGCGCCGATGCCGATCACCATCGATCCCGCCGAGGTCGAGTTCACCGCCATCCGCGCCCAGGGCGCGGGCGGGCAGAACGTGAACAAGGTCTCCAACGCGGTGCACCTGCGCTTCGCGGTGCACGGCTCCTCCCTGCCCGAGGCGGTGAAGGAGCGCCTGCTCGCGCTGAGCGACCAGCGCATCACGACCGAAGGCGTGGTGGTCATCAAGGCGCAGACCAGCCGCAGCCTGGAGCAGAACAAGGCCGAGGCGCTGGAGCGGCTGCAGGCCCTGGTGGACAGCGTGGCCACGGTGCCCAAGGCACGCAAGGCCACGAAACCCAGCTTCGGCGCCAAGCAGCGGCGGCTGGAAGGCAAGGCGGCCCGCTCCGGCGTCAAACAATTGCGCGGTCGCGTGCGCGGTTTGGACTGATGGCGGCCCGTTTTTGACGGGTTAAGGTTTTTTTACGATTCCTTTAAGCGCTATTTAGCGGCACGGCGAGGCGCGGATTCCTAGACTGACTCTCCATGATTCGCCGCACATGGGGTGCGGTGGTCATCCCGAGACAAGGCCGGGCCATTCGCCTGCCAAAGGAATCCACACCATGCAATCCCACGCCCTCGAAATGGCGCACGTCGTCGCCACCGCCCGCACCGGCCTTGGCCGCTTCAACCTCTATGCCGGCATCCACAAGGCCTTGCGCGCCTTCATGGCCGACACCCTGCTCACGGTCGGCCGCACCGACCCCACCGACGGCGCGGAGTTGGCGCGCACCGTCGCGCAGGTGGTCGAGCTGATGGCGCTGTGCGCCAACCACGTGGCGCACGAGAACGGCTTCGTGCACCCGGCGCTGGAGGCGCGCTGCCCCGGCGTCTGCGACCGCGTGGCGCAGGAACACGATGGGCACCTGCACCACATCCAGCACCTGAGCGACGCCGCCCAGGCCCTGCCAGGCTGCGACGCGGACGAGCGCGAAGCCGGCCTGCACGCGCTGTACCTCGCGCTCGCCCTGTTCGTGGCCGACAACCTGCAGCACATGCACACCGAAGAGACCGCCCACAACGCCGCGCTCTGGGCCGCCTACACCGACGCCGAACTAGTGGACGTGCACAACGCCCTGGTGGCGACCATCCCGCCGGCCGAGATGATGCTCGTGATGCGCTGGATGCTGCCCAACCTGAACGCGCCCGAACGCCTGGGTGTGATGCAGGAGATGCGGGCGGGCGCACCGGCACCGGTGTTCGAAGGCATGCTCGACGCCACGCGCGGCATGCTCAACGCGCACAACGCGATGAAGCTCGCGCGCGGGCTCGGCCTGCCGCCCGTGCCCGGCTTGCGCACGGTCTAGGCCGCCACCTCTTCCAGCTCGACCGGGCGCAGCGCCTCGAAGCGGAAACACCCCCGCCCCGTCTTCTGGATGCGCAACTGCGGGCACTGCTCGGCCAGCCGGCGGTGCAGCAACAGCAGGCGGGCTTCCAGGTTGTCGGCCACATCGGGCAGGCGCAGCGAGGCATCGAGCCGCAGCTCGCGGTTGGTGAACTCGCTGCGGCCCTGGCGCTGGCCGTCCTGCAGCAGTTTCCACAGGATCGCCCCCGCCACACCCTTGATCAGGTAGCTGTTGTTGACGAACACGCTGTCGTTGCTGCGGTAGTGCCGCACGCGCAGCGCGGGACCGGCCGGCACCGGTGCCGCGGTGGCGGCGGCGCTCGGGGTCTCCTCTTCGGTGCAGGCCGCTTCAGACGCCTGCATCAGGTCGATCACGGCGCCGAGCTGCCCACCCAGCGCCACCAGCAGGTCCTCGTCTTCGTAGCTGAACCGCAGGTCCAACGGGCTTTCAACAAAGAGCACGCCGGTCACGCGGCCGGCCGACAACAGGGGCACGGCCAGCTGGCTGTGCGGCTCGGACAGGCCGGGGTACGGGATGTCGGTGCCGGCCGGGACGCTGCCGTCGCCGCTCACCAGGCTGTCGCGCATGGCCCGGCTGTAGAGGTAGGCGCTGGCCATGTGGCCGATGCGCACCGGCGTGCGCTCGCGCGCGGCCACGCCGATCACACCGTCGCCCAGGGCGATCTCCGACCCCACGCCCGAGGTGGCGTAACCCCGGCTGCGCAGCGGTGTAGAGGCGCTGAGAGGCCGCATCGAGGATCAGCAGCATCGCGTGCGGCATGGCCAGCTCGTTCTCCAACACGTCCAGCGTGGCTTCCAGCACCGCGCCCAGGCTGCGCGCGCTCGACAGGCGCGCACTGGCCCGGCGCAGCACCGCGAGCGCCGCCGGCGGGGGAGGCGGCAGCGGCAGCGGTTCGGCCAGCGGCTCCTGCGGCAGCCGCTCCACCTCGATCACCTCATGGATGTCCGAGCCACGCAGGCGGAACACCTCGGCCATGCCGGTGTGGGAGGCGATGCCGGCGAGCTGCGCCTTCATGCTCTCGAACACCGGCCCCTCCTCTTCGGTGCGCAGGTAGCGCAGGTGCAGGCGGTAGAACACCGCGTTGAGCGGGTTGAGCACCAGCAGCGTCGAGCGCGGGTGGGCCAGCAGGTTCTGGCGCGTCTTGTTGAAGAACTGGAACGACAGCGCGACGTGGCCCTCGTCCACGTAATAGACCTGCGAGATGTAGGCCACGTTGGGCGTGCCGTCGGCCGCCGTGGTCGCCACCATGGCGGGAATCACCCCTTCCAGACAAGGCCTCACCTCGGCCAGGTCCACCGCCGTCATGCGCGCCCCGCGATCGGCTGGCCGGCCTTGCTGCCCGGCGTCTGGTCGAAGGCTTGTTCGGGCTCGAACTCGATCGCCACCACGTCGTCGAGGCGGTGCGTGAGCATGGCCCGCGCGTAGGCGCGGTCGAAGCCGAGCAGGGCCAATTCATGCTCCATGCCGCGCAGGTAACGCTGCAGCACCGCCGCTTCGTCCTCGCGCGCCTCGCGCAGGCGGGCGGTGCGCGTCTTGAGCTGCACGGTCTTGTGGGTGCTGGGCTGGCTGAACACCGCGGCCAGGCGCCCGCTGCGGGCGATGTCGCGCAACAGTTGCGCGGACTGGCTGCGGCACAGGTACACCGTGATGAGGCGGCCTTGCGGCCCGACCTGGCTGCCCACGGCCCGCATGACGCTGGGCGTGAGGTCCGGCCCGCAGCTGCTGACGATGACGGAAACCCCGGCATCCATCATGGCCAGGTGTTCCAGCGTCAGCAGGGGGGAGCGGGGGGGTTCCAAGGGCGGCCACCAAGGGTGCACAGGACGCCGCGATCATAGCGACGGCGGCGGGCCGCGCCAAGCGGGTCAGGGCCTTGTTATTTCGCACGATCGTGCTAAAGTCGCGCCATGGACGCCCGGACCCAGAAGAGTGAAATGACGCGCGCCGCCATCGTGGGCGCGGCGCTGGACCTGGCCGCGTCCGACGGGCTGGAGGCCATCACCCTGCAGGCGGTGGCCGACCGCATCGGCATCTCCAAGAGCGGCGTGTTCTCGCGCGTGGGTTCGCGCGAGGCCTTGCAGAAGGCGGTGATCGAAGAGTTCGGCCGCCGCTTCATCGGCGACGTGTTCGTGCCCGCCATGCAGGCGCCCAAGGGGCTGCCGCGCCTGAGCGAGATCGTGCGGCGCTGGCTCATCCGCCTGCGCGACGTGGAGGCTCACACCGGCTGCCTCTACACCTCCGGCGCCTTTGAACTCGACGACCGCGAAGGCGAGCTGCGCGACCTGCTGCTGGGCGAGGTCACGCGCTGGCGGGCCGCGCTGCGGCGCACCGTGCTGCAGGCGATCGAACTCGACCACCTCCAACCCGACACCGACCCCGAACAACTGGTGGGCGAGATCTGCAGCCTGGCGATCGGGCTGGTCCACGACGTGCGCTTCCTGCGCGATCCGCGCGCCGCCGAACGCGCCCAGGCGACCTGGGCCCGCCTGGTCAAGACCTACGAACACTGACCGCTTCTCTTTTTTGCCTCAATTTCGCACGATTGTGCGATTTACCGGAGAACGCCATGAGCACCACCCCCTTGCAAACCGCTTCCACCTACTACCAGGCCAACCCGGGCACGCGCTGGCTGCGCTGGGCGCTGGGCCTGTCCGAAAAGCTCTGGCCGGCGCTGGCGGTGCGAGGCGCCTACCGCGTGTTCGGCACGCCACTGCCGCCCAAATGGCTGCACCGCCGCCAGCCCGCGCTGGCCGCCTGGCGGGCCACGCCCTGGCCCTTCGAGCAGGCCAGCATCACGCTGTACGAGCCGCCCGGCGCGCCCGGCCCCGTGGTGCTCCTGCTGCATGGCTGGGGCGGCCACGCCGCGCAGATGCTGCCCCTGGCGCAGGCCTTGATGAACCAGGGCCTGCGGCCCGTGCTGGTGGACCTGCCCGCGCACGGGCGCAGCCAAGGCAGCACCAGCAACCTGCCGCAGTTCGCGCGCGCCATCGAGTACCTCACCGCGCGCCTGCAGCAGCAGGGCCACGAGGTGCGTGCCGTGGCAGCGCATTCGCTCGCCGCCAACGCCCTGGCCTATGCGGCCGCGCGCGGCCTGCCCGTGGCCCGGCTCGCGCTGCTCGCGCCCCCGGCCTCGCCCCATGCGTACACCCGCCTGTTCGCGAAGGTCTTCGGCCTGAGCGAGGACACGCGGGAGCGCCTGCAGCAGCGGGTGGAGGCGCGCGAGGGCATCCTGATGCGCCAGTTCGAGCCGGCGGCGGTCGGCCCGCGCGTGGCCGTGGCGCACGCTGATCGTGCACGACCGGGAGGACCGCATCAACCGGTTTGCCGACGCCGAGGCCTACCGCGATGCGATCGCCGGCGCGCGCCTGATGGCGACCGACGGCCTGGGCCACACGCGGCTGTTGCGCGACGAGCAGGTGGTGAACGCCGTCGTGGCGCACCTGCGGGGCTGAGCCGCCCCGCCGCGCGGCTCACTTCATCGCTTCGCTGGGTGCGCGGCTGTGCGCGTTGTTGGTGTCCACCAGCAGGCGCAGCAGCTTCATGAACTCGCCGCGCTGGCGCTCGGACAACGGCGCCAGGATGTGCTCCTGCACCTGCAGCATGGCCGGCACGGCCTCGGCCAGCAGCGCGTTGCCCGCGTCGGTCAACACCAGCTGGCGCGAGCGCCGGTCTTCGGGTGAGGTGCGCCGCTCCAGCCAGCCGCGCGACTCCATGCGGTCGACCACGCCACCCGTGGTGGACGCGTCCAGCGCGATGGTGCGCGCCAGCGTGCGCTGGTCGATCCCGGGGTGGTTGCGCAGCGGTCTGCAGCGCCGCGTACTGGACCGGCGTGAGTTCAAGTTCGCCCAGCTCCCGAAGAAAGATGCCGACCGAAATCTGGTGCAGCCGCCGGATGTTGTGGCCGGGCTGATCGTCGATGTCGATGGCCGGAGGCTGGCAGCGCTTCATGAGAGGGGGGGCGGAAGAGAGTCGGGCAGTCGGAGGACGGGAGGGGCTTGCCGGAATCCTAGCATCGCCCATACAATAAGTACACTTATCGTCAGCATGCCTTGCATGTGAAGGAGACAACCCATGACTTCGCCCTCCCAGGAACTCCCCGTGCTGGTGGCCGGTGGTGGCATCGGCGGCCTGGCCGCCGCGCTCGCCCTGGTGCGCCAGGGTTTTCGCGTCAAGGTGCTGGAGCAGGCGCCCGAGATCGGCGAGATCGGCGCCGGCATGCAGCTGGGCCCCAACGCCTTTCACGCCTTCGACGCGCTCGGCGTGGGGGAGCAGGCGCGCAGCCGGGCGGTCTACACCGACTTCATGGTGATGCACGACGCGCTCGACGAGTACCAGGTCGGCAAGATCCCCACCGGCGAGGCTTTCCGCCAGCGCTTTGGCAACCCCTATGCGGTGATCCACCGCGCCGACGCCCACGGCTCGCTGCTTGAAGGCGTGCAGGCCAGCGGCCAGATTCAGTTCCTCACCTCCACGCGTGTGGAGCGCATCGAGCAGGACGCCGCGGGCGTGACGGTGCACGACCAGCACGGCACGGCCCACCGCGGCCTGGCGCTGATCGGGGCCGACGGCGTGAAGTCCGTGGTGCGACAGCAGTTCGTGGGCGACGAGGCCCGC
Organism: Hydrogenophaga sp. UC242_50; assembly: GCF_042697355.1. Lineage (NCBI taxonomy): Bacteria > Pseudomonadati > Pseudomonadota > Betaproteobacteria > Burkholderiales > Comamonadaceae > Hydrogenophaga > Hydrogenophaga sp. UC242_50. The sequence goes on along the minus strand of NZ_CP170553.1, from coordinate 1,268,197 downwards.
GTGACCGGCCACGTGGTCTACCGCGCGGTGGTGGACAAGGCAGACTTCCCCGAAGACCTGCGCTGGAACGCGGCCAGCATCTGGGTCGGCCCGAACTGCCACCTGGTGCACTACCCGCTGCGCGGCGGCGAGCAGTACAACGTGGTCGTGACCTTCCACAGCCGCGAGGCCGAAGAATGGGGCGTGAAGGAAGGCAGCAAGGAAGAGGTGCAGAGCTACTTCCAGGGCATCTGCCCCAAGGCGCGCCAGCTGATCGACCTGCCCAAGAGCTGGAAGCGCTGGGCCACGGCCGACCGCGAACCGATCGGCCAATGGAGCTATGGCCGCGTCACGCTGCTGGGCGACGCCGCCCACCCGACCACGCAGTACATGGCGCAGGGCGCCTGCATGGCGATCGAGGACGCGGTGACGCTGGGCGAGGCCCTGCGCGTGAACCACAATGACTTCGAGAAGGCGTTCGACCTGTACCAGCGTTCGCGCGTGGCGCGCACCGCGCGCATCGTGCTGAGCTCGCGCGAGATGGGCCGCATCTACCACGCCAGCGGGGTGGAGCGCCTGGTGCGCAACGACCTCTGGCGCGGCCGTTCGCCGGAGCGCTTCTACGATGCGATGGAGTGGCTGTACGGCTGGAACGTCGAGAACTGTCTGGCCCCTCACTGAACCCAGGAGACCCCATGAACGACCTCGGACGACTCGAAGACCTGCCCGCCGACTACGTGGCCGAGCTGCGCGCGCTCAACCTGGTGCCGCTGTGGCCCAGCCTGCGTGGCGTGCTGCCGCCGAAGATGCCGTCGCGCCAGACGCAGGCCACGCACTGGGCCTATCAATCGATCAAGCCGCTGCTGCTCAAGGCCGGCGAACTCACGCCGATCGAGAAGGCCGAGCGCCGCGTGCTGGTGCTGGCGAACCCAGGCCACACGCTGGAGAAGATGCAGGCCAGCGCGGCCATGTACCTGGGCATGCAGCTGCTGATGCCGGGCGAATGGGCGCCCAGCCACCGCCACACGCCCAACGCGGTGCGCATGGTCGTGGAAGGCGAAGGCGCCTGGACCACGGTGGACGGCGAGAAGTGCCCGATGTCGCGCGGCGACCTGATCCTCACGCCCACGGGCCGCTGGCACGAGCACGGCCACGACGGCGACCAGCCCGTGATCTGGCTCGACGTGCTCGACCTGCCGCTGATGTATTACCTGGAGGTGAGCTACCACCTCAACGGCGGGCGCCAGGAAACCCTGCCGGGCCGCGGCGACCGGGCCTATGCGCGGCCGGGCGTGGTGCCCACGCCGGTGTTCGGCCGCAGCGGCAAGCGCTACCCCATGCTGCGTTATCCCTGGGTCGATGCCAAGGCCGCGCTGGAATCGATGGCGGCCGACCGGCCCGACCTCGACGCCGTGCAGGTGACCTACACCAACCCCGAGTCCGGCGAGGACGCCGAGAACGTGCTGGGCTTTCATGCCCTGATGCTGCGTCCGGGCCAGGCGCTCACGCTGCCCGCGCGCTCGCCCGCGGTGATCTACCACGTGATCGAAGGTGCGGCCCGCGTTGCGCACCGACGCGCAGGGCTTCGACCTGGTGGTGGCCGACACCTGCTGCATTCCCGGCTACACCGCCACCACGCTCACCAATGCCTCGGCCAGCGCCCCGGCTTTCCTGTTCATCGCCGACGAGTCGCCGCTGCACCGCAAGCTCGGCGTCTACGAAGTGCGCCCCGACAACCAACCCGCCATGCCCTGACCCGGCCTTGAAGACCCATGACCACCTACCTCTTCCCCCGCCCCCCGTCGCTTCGGTTCCCGTGCGCGGCAAGACCGAACAATTCCCCGTCAACCGCCTGTTCTTCGTCGGCCGCAACTACCACGCGCACGCGGTGGAAATGGGCAAGCCGGTGGACAAGACGGCCGAGCGGCCGTTCTACTTCACCAAGGCCCCGCAGACGCTGGCGCTCTCGGGCGCGACCACGCCCTACCCCAGCGAGACGAACAACTACCACTTCGAGATGGAGCTGGTGCTGGCGGTGGGCAAGGCGGGCTTCCGCGTGAAGGCGGAGGACGCGCAGGACATCATCTACGGCTACGCCTGCGGCCTGGACATGACGCGGCGCGACCTGCAGCTGGTGGCGCGCGACAAGGGCCGCCCCTGGGACCTGGGCAAGGACGTGGAGCACTCGTCCGTGTGCAGCGAGATCGTGCCCATGCCGGGCGTGGTGATCGAGCGCGGCGGCATCGAGCTGGCCGTCAACGGCGCCGTGAAGCAGAAGTCCGATGTGGACAAGCTGATCTGGAACATCCGCGAGATCATTGCCGACCTCTCGCTGTTCTACCACCTGCAACCCGGCGACCTGATCTACACCGGCACGCCCGAAGGCGTGGGCGCGGTGCTGCCGGGCGACAAGATCACCGGCAGCGTGGAGGGTGTCGGCACGGTCGAACTTACGGTCGGCCAAAAATCTTGACATCCCCCCGCGCCGCCTTCGGCGTCACCCCCTGAGGGGGCGCACCTGGCGGCCCGGCAAAGCCGGTTCCGCGGGTGCTCTGGCTGCGGTCCCTGGCGCTGGCTAAGATGCTGGCGTCATGCCCTCTTCTCCCTCGTCCTCCCGCACCGTGCGCTGGCTGCTCTGGCTGGCCGGCACGGTGTCGCTGGCGCTGGGCCTCATCGGCGTGGTGCTGCCGGGCCTGCCCACCACGCCTTTCGTGCTGCTGGCCGCGGCCTGTTACGCCAAGGCCTCGCCCCGCCTGCACGGCTGGCTGCTCAACCACCGCTTCCTCGGCCCCATGGTGCGCGACTGGGAGCAGCACCGCAGCCTGACCCGGCGCACCAAGACGGTGGCGATCGGCTCCATGGTGGTGATGGTGAGCCTCTCGGCCTGGGGCTTTCGCCACCAGCCCTGGGTGCTGGCCGCGCTGCTGGCCGCCGCCGCCATCGGCCTGGTCGTGGTGGCGCGCATCCCCACGCGCGAACGCCCCACCTCCTGAGCCGCCTCAGACCGGCTGGCGCGGCGGCAGGCCCCAGACCTGGCGCAGCACCGACAGCGCCGCGACGATGGCCGGGTCGTGCTCGGCGGTCTTGGGGTAGATGAAGCTCAACAGGGCGGCCACGCGCGTGTGCGGCCAGATCACCAGCTCCTCGCGCTCGGCGGCGGGCACGGCCATGTCCTCGCGCAGCAGCGCCAGCCCCAGGCCCGCGCGCACCAGGCTGTAAGGCGCCGACGCATCGTCGGACTCCACCACCTGGTTGGGCAGCAGGCCCTGGCGCGAGAACAGGTCGCGCAGCAGCGTCTGCACATGGCCGGCGTGCGGCGTGCCGATCCAGGGCAGGTCGGCGATCTCGCGCCAGCCCGCGTGCAACAGCCGATCGCGGTAGGCCACCGGCGCCACCACCCGGTAGTGCAGCGTCTGCAGGGGCAGCCCGAGCACGTCGCGCGGGATGTGGGGACCGATGTAGAACGCCGCCTGCAGCGTGGAGGTCGCCACGCCCTCGCGCAGCGTCTCGGCGTCGCCCGAGCGGGTCTTGATGTCCAGCAGGGGCAGCGCCGCCACCAGGCCGCCGAGCAAGGAACCCAGCCGCAAGGCGTCCGGGTCGCCCAGCGTGCCGATGATCAGCGAGCCGGCCACCTCGCCCTGCAACTCCTTGGCGCGGCCGATCAGCGAGCCGGCGGCGGCCAGCACCTTCTCGGCCTCGGGCAGCAGGCGCTCGCCGGCGCGCGTGAGCGCGATGCGCCCGGGCCGCCGGTCGAACAGCGAGACGCCCAGCTCTTCCTCCAGCGCCTTGATCTGCCCGGTGACGGCGGGCTGCGTGACGTGCAGGGCCTCGGCCGCTCGCGTGAGCTGGCCGATCTTGGCCACCGTGACGAAGGCACGCAGCTGGTAGATCTCCATGCGGGCGGGCGCTCAGTGCGTCAGGAAGCGCGCCTGCGAAGGCTCGATGCCCAGCCGCACCTCGGCCCCGGGCGGGAACAGCGAGAGGCCCGAGAAGTGCGCCTGGTTGGCGACGATCAGGGTCTCGCCCACGCGCACGCGGTAGCGCGAGGTCTCGCCCAGGAACTCGGAGCTTTCCACCCGGCCGTCGAGCCAGATGCGCGAGGCGTCGCCATGTTCGTCGCGCACGCGGATGTGCACGGTGTGCGGCCGGAACGACAGCGACGCCGGCCCGGTGCCCGGGCTCTCCTGGTTGCGCGGCAGCACCATCTCGCCCAGGCCGTCGGCCTGGAAATGCAGGGTCTCGCCGTTGACGTGCGTCACCCGGCCCTGCACGAGGTTGGCCGTGCCCACGAAGCTGGCCACGAAGCGGTTGGCCGGGAAGTCGAACAGCGCGGCGGCCGTGCCCACCTGCTGCAGCACGCCCTTGTCGAGCACGGCCATGCGGTCGGCGGTGGTCATGGCCTCTTCCTGGTCGTGCGTCACGAAGATGGTGGTCAGGCCCAGCGTGCGCTGCAGGTTCTTGAGCTCCTCGCGCATCTGCACGCGCAGGTTCTTGTCGAGGTTGGACAGGGGTTCGTCGAGCAGCAGCAGCTTGGGCTCGATCACCACCGTGCGCGCCAGCGCCACGCGCTGCTGCTGCCCGCCCGAGAGCTGGCTCGGCCGGCGCTGCGCGTAGTCCTGCAGACCCACCAGTTCGAGCGCGGCCCCGACCTTGCGGCGCAGCGAGTCCTTGGGCTCCTTGCGCTCCACCAGACCGAAGGCCACGTTGTCCCACACCGTCATGTGGGGCCACAGCGCGTAGTTCTGGAACACCATGCCCACGTTGCGCAGGTGCGGCGGCGTGCCGGTGATGTCCTTGCCGTCGATCAGCAGTTCGCCGCGCTGGTGCTGGTTGAAGCCGGCGATGAGGCGCAGCAGCGTGGACTTGCCGGAGCCCGAGGGGCCGAGCAGGGCGAAGAACTCGCCCGGCTCGATGCGGATGTTGACGTCCTTGAGCACCTCGGTGCTGCCGTAGCTCAGGCTGATGTGGCGCGCTTCGAGGGAGACCTTGTTCAGATGCATGGCTGTCTTTCGATGTGTCTGTCGTTCAGGGCTGCGCGGCGCGGGTGGGGGCGCGCGATTTCTCCACCACGCGGTGCGAGAGGTAGGTGCCGATGGCCACCACCACCACCGCCACCACGCCGAGGGCGGCGCCCGGTCCGCGCCCGGCGATGCTCTGCATGTAGAGGTAGATGCCATAGCTCATGGGCGCCTGGCTCTGCGCCGAGGTGAGCAGGATGGTGGCCGAGAGCTCCACCGCGGCGGTGATGAAGCTGGTGACGAAGCCGGCCAGGATGCCGCCCATCATGAGCGGCACCATGATGCGCCGCACCGTGCTGACCTTGCCCGCGCCCAGGCTCTGCCCGGCCTCTTCGAGCGAGATGTGCACCTGCTGCAGCGCGGCCATGCAGGAGCGCAGCGCGTACGGCAGGCGGCGCACCGCGTAGGCGATCATGATCAGCACCCAGGTGCTGATCACCGGCGTGTCGGTGAACGGGATGTCCACGCCCTTGAACATGCGCAGGTAGCCGATGGCCAGCACCAGGCCGGGGATGGCCAGCGCGATCGAGGCGATGTAGTCGAGCCAGCGGCGCGCGGGCAGCTCGGTGCGGAAGATCAGGTAGGCGATGAGCGTGCCCAGCACCACGTCCAGGCTCGCGGCCATCAGGCAGTACTTGAGGGTGTTGACCACCATCAGCTTGGAGTCGGTGAAGATGGTGGCGTAGTGCTCCAGGGTGTAGCTGTCGGGCAGCACCGAGAAGCTCCACACCTTGGAGAAGGACATCAGCAGGATGCCGATGTGCGGCGCCAGCGTGACCAGCAGCACGAAGCCCACCCAGGCGTAGGCCAGCACCGAGGCCCAGCCGCGCAGCGTGCGGCGCTGCAGCGAATTGCCGCCCTTTTGCAGCGTGGAGTAGTCCTTGCCCTTCATGACGCGCGAGGCCATCCACAGCGCCAGGATGGACAGCACGATCATGATCACGCTGATGACGTAACCCAGCGGGTCCTCGATGCCCACCGAGGTGATGCGCAGGTAGGCCTGCGGCGCGAGCATGTTGGTCACGCCCATCACCAGCGGCGTGCCCAGGTCGTCGAACACCTTCACGAACACCAGCGCCGCGCCGGCCAGGTAACCCGGCAGCGAGAGCGGGAAGATGATGCGCCAGAACAGGCGCCAGCCCTTGGCGCCGAGGTTCTGCGCCGACTCTTCCATGGCGCCGTCGATGTTGCGCATCGCGGCCACGAGGTTGAGCAGGATGAAGGGGAAGTAGTGGATGCTCTCGACGAAGGTCACGCCGACCAGGCCGTCCATGATGGGCACGGTGAAGCCGAACGCGTCGTTGAGCAGCAGGTTGACCGAGCCGCTGCGCCCGAAGATGAGCTGCAGCGCGACCGCGCCCACGAAGGGCGGCATGATCAGCGGCAGCACGCCCAGCGTCTGGATCAGCAGGGCGCCGCGGAACTCGAAGCGCACCGTGAGGTAGGCCAGCGGGATCGCGATCACCGAGGCGAAGAACACCGAGGCCAGCGCCACCACCAGGCTGTTGATGAGCGATTCGCGCAGCAGGCTCTGGCCGAAGAAGTTGCTGAAATGCCCCAGCGTGGGCGCGCCGGTTTCCGTCACGAAGGCGGTGTAGATCACCTCCGCGATCGGCAGCAGCAGAAACAGGAACAGGAAGGCAAACACCAGGCCGGCGAGCAGCCAGTGGCCCCACACGGTGGGGGGGCGCAGCCGGCGCGGCGCGGGCGCGGCGGAACCTGTCAGGACAGCGGACATGGGCAATCTTTCCGGGAAGGGAGGGACCCGCGCGCGGCAGGCCGGCGCGCGGGCGTCACGGGGCGTTCAGGCGCTCACTTGGCCAGCGCGCCGGCCTGGTTGGCCAGGTCGCGCGCGCGCTCGTAGTTGGCCTTGGCCTTCGAGCTCCACAGCTCTTCGAGCCCGGTGAGCTGCTTGGCCACTTCCACGTCGCGCTTGTTCTGGCGGAACAGGTTGAGGAATTTTTCGTCCTTCACCATGCCCTCGGGCACCAGCGACGAGTAGGCGAAGCTGCGGGCCTGGCGCAGCAGCTCGCTGCCGTGCGCGTTGGGTTTGGCGTGCAGCTTGCGGTCGGCCTCGTGGATGGCGCGCGTGGCGGCCTGCAGCTCCTTGAGGCGGAAGGTCACCATCTGGTCGAACAGGCTCACCACCACCTGGTAGCGGTTGCTGGAGAGGTCGGTGTTGAACTGCACCTTGGCGCGCTTGGCGATTTCCTGTGCGTCGGGATAACCGGCCGGCGCCTTGTTGCCGAACGAGGCGTTGGGCAGCACCGGCAGGCGGCTGATCTTCGGGTCGAACAGCAATTCCTGGCCTTCGCGCGAGAGCGTGTAGGCGATGAACTTCTTGGCCTCGTCGGCGTTCTTGCCGCCGCTGATGAGCGCGATGTTGGCCGGCACCACCGCCGTCACCGAGGGGTAGTGGAACTCCACCGGGTAGCCCGAGTACTTGCCGGCCAGGCCGAAGAAGTCGATCACCATGCCGACGCCGTACTGGCCGTTGTTCACGCCATCGGGCACCGCGAAGCTGCGGTCGGTCACGGCCGCGCAGTTGCCCGCGATCTGCAGCATCTGCGTCCAGCCCTTTTCCCAGCCTTCGCCCTGCAGGATGGTCTCGACCGTGAGGTGGGTGGTGCCCGAACGCGAGGGCGAGGAGATGGCCACGTGGCCGAAGTAGGCGGGCTTGGTCAGGTCGGCCCACTCGCGCGGCGCGGGCACCTTGTTGGCCTGCATGTAGCGCGTGTTCCACATCAGGCCGTAGCCCGCGAGCGCCTGGCCGTAGTACAGGCCGTTGGGGTCGTTGATGGGGTAGTTGCCCACCTTGGCTGGCACCTGCGCGTTCTTGACTTCGGGCGCGGCCTGCAGCAGCTTGTCGCGCGCCAGCACTTCGAAGGCATCGGGCGCCGAGGCCCACATCACGTCGGGCCGCTGGCCCACCGCCAGCTCCTTGATGTAGGCGATGCTGGCCGTGGTGTTCTTGTTGAGGATCTCGATCTTGATGCCGGGGTTGGCGGCTTCAAACGCCTTCTTGTAGGCCTCCGTCAGTTCCTTGGGAAACGAGGTGAGCACGGAGACCGTGCCGGCTTGCGCCGCGGACCATGCCGTCACCAAGGAAAGAACCACCACCTTCAGTGCTGCTGTCTGTCGTGCCATGCCTGTCTCCATCGTTGTGTTTGCGACGGGACCAATTTAGCAACAGAAAGCGCGCGCGACCAATCATGGTTTCTGATAGGCCGCATAAACCGCGGCGAGAGTCGGGTAAACCCCGAGCGTTCCGCAGAGGCTTATGCCTTGGCTCGGCGCTCCAGCACTTCAAACGCCGGCAGGGTCTTGCCTTCGAGCACCTCGAGGAAGGCGCCACCGCCGGTGGAGATGTAGCCCACGTCCTTCTCGATGCCGTACTTGGCGATGGCCGCCAACGTGTCGCCACCACCGGCGATGCTGAACGCGCTGCTCTTCGCAATGGCGTCCGCAATCGTCTTGGTGCCGCCCTCGAAGGCCGCGAACTCGAACACGCCCACCGGGCCGTTCCACACGATGGTGCCGGCCTGCATCAGCTGCGCCGCCAGCTTGGCTGCCGTCTCCGGGCCAATGTCCAGGATCAGGTCGTCGTCGGCCACCTCCGTGGCCTTCTTCACCGTGGCCGGCGCGTCGGCCGCGAAGGCCTTGGCCGTCACCACATCGGTGGGGATCGGCACCTCGGCGCCGCGCGCCTTCATGGCCTCGATCACCGCCTTGGCCTCGCCCACCAGGTCGGCCTCGGCCAGGCTCTTGCCGATCTTCAGGCCCGCGGCCAGCATGAAGGTGTTGGCGATGCCACCACCCACGATCAGGTTGTCCACGTTGTTGGCCAGGCTCTTGAGGATGGTCAGCTTGGTGCTGACCTTGCTGCCGGCCACGATGGCCACCAGGGGCCGTTTCGGGGCCGCGAGCGCCTTGGCGATCGCGTCCATCTCGGCGGCCAGCAGCGGGCCGGCCGAGGCGATGGGCGCGGTCTCGGCGATGCCGTAGGTCGTGCCTTCGGCGCGGTGGGCGGTGCCGAAGGCGTCGTGCACGAAGATGTCGCACAGGGCGCCGAGCTTCTTCGCCAGTTCGGGGCTGTTCTTCTTCTCGCCCACGTTGAGGCGGCAGTTCTCCAGCAGCACGACTTCGCCGGGGGCGACCGAGAAGTCGCCGTCGATCCAGTTGGCGACCAGGCGCACCGGGCGGTCCAGCAGTTCGCCCAGGCGCGCGGCCACGGGGGCCAGCGAGTCCTCGGGCTTGAAGGCGCCTTCGGTGGGGCGGCCCAGGTGGCTGGTGACCATCACGGCCGCGCCGGCGTCCAGCGCCATCTGGATGGCCGGCAGGCTCGCGCGGATGCGCGTGTCTTCGGTGATGCGGCCGGCGTCGTCCTGCGGCACATTGAGGTCGGCGCGGATGAAGACGCGCTGGCCCTTGGCTTGGCCGCTGGAGCAGAGGTCGGAGAAACGGATGAAGGACATGGTGGGCGGGTGGGTCGTCAGAAAGAAGCCCGCATTGTAGGAAACGCGGCCCCCCATGCCCGTCGGCCGCTCAACCCGTGTGCACGAGCGCGACCGGTGGCTCGCCGGGCGAGCGGGCCTGCGACGCCGCGCTGCAGGGCATCAGCGCGTCCAGCGCGGGCTGGTAGGCGCGCGTCTGCACGTCCATCAACCCCAGCACGGAATGGAAGACATGGTCGTGCGAGATCGGCGCCGCCGCGTGCCCGCGCAGGCAGCCCATCGACAGGCCGGTGCGGCGCTGCAGGCCGGGCGAGAACCAGCTCACCATGGGCACCTGGGTCTGCTGCGTCGGCGCCAGGGCGTAGGGCACGCCATGCAGGTAGATCCCGTTCTCGCCCAGCGACTCGCCGTGGTCGGACACGTAGATCAGCCCCGTGTCCTCGCTGCCGCGATCGGCGCGCGCCTTCAGCCATTGCAGGGTCTGGCCCAGGAAATGATCGGTGTAGGCGATGGAGTTATCGTAGGCGTTGACCAGCTGCTCGTGCGGGCAGTCGGACAGCGTGACGCTCTGGCACTCGGGCTGGAACGGCTTCTGGTCGGCGGGCGCGCGTTTTGCGTACGCCGGACCATGGCTGCCCATCTGGTGCATCACCACCACCACGCCGCGCGCGCGGCGCTGCGGATCCAGCGCGGCGAGGCGCTGGTCCAGGCCGTCCAGCATGGCGGCGTCGTAACACTCACTGCCCTCGCACAGGCCGGGCACGGCGTGGTCGCCCGCGTAGGCGTTGGGCACGCGGTCGCACACGCCCTTGCAGCCGGCCTGGTTGTCGATCCACAGCACGGCCAAGCCGGCGCGCTGCAGCACGTCGAGCAGGTTCTCGTGTTCGGGGGTCTTGTCGCCGCCCTGCGCGCGCGTGAGCGGCGAGAAGATGCAGGGCAGCGAGACCTGGGTGTTGGTGCCGCAGGAACTCACCTGGGCGAAGTTCACCAGATCACCTTGCGCCTGCCAGCGCGCGAGCGTGGGCGTGGTGTTGCGCGCGTAGCCGTTGAGCCCGAAGTTCTGCGCGCGCGCGGTCTCGCCGATCACCAGCACCAGCAACGGTGGCCGCGGCTGGTGCGCATAGCTCGCGCCCAGGGCCGCGTCCTGACCCACCGGTTGCAGCGGGCGCACCTGGCGCGGCAGCTGGTCCACCGCCAGGCGGGCGCCGGCGTACACGGTGTTGAGCGGGTTGGCCATGTAGCGCAGGTCCTTGTGGTTGCGCATGAGCGAGGCCAGACCCTGGTAGCTCATCAGCGCCGCCGCCACCAGCAAAGCGAGCGCGGCCAGGGCCCCCGTGAGGTTGCGCACGGCTTGCGGCCCCGGGCTGCGCAGGGCCAGTGGCCGGCGCCAGAGCGCCCACAGGGGCAGCCCGGCCACCAGCAGCACCGTGCCCGGCAGGGCCCACGAGAGCAGGTCGCGCACCTCGCGCACGTCGGTGTGCACCACATTGGCGAGCATGGTGGGGTCGATCACCACCCCGTACTGCCACATGAAGTGGGTGTTGAACGCGGCCACCAGCAACAGCGCGCTGGCGGCGGGCCGAAACACGCGCGGCCAGGCCAGCAGCGAGAGCAGCGCCGCCAGGGCACCCACCAGCAACAGGCCCAGCCCGACGATCAGCGCCAGGCGCTGGGTGGGTGTGCCGCCGAGTCCATCGATGCGCTGCCACAGCGGCAGGTTGCCCAGGCTGGCCAGCCACAGGGCCAAGCCCCACACCGCCACCCTGGGGCGTGTGCGCGCGCCGGGCGGGGAGAGATGGAACGTGGGGAAAAAGCGGGGAAACGCAAAGGGCAACGAGAGCTGCATGGCCGGCATCCGAATGCCAGCACATGCCGGCCCCGCCACTGTGCGCAGCCGACGTTAAATCAACCTTATGCGCGCGGCCAGCGCAGCGTGAAGCGCGTCGTCATCGGCGCTTCGCCCTGGTCGCGCTCCAGCCGCGCGCCCATCTGTTCGGCGATGCGCTCCACCAGGCGCAGGCCCAGCCCCAGGCCACCGCGCTCGGCGGCCAGGGGGGCCGCGTCGGCGCGCTGGCCGTCGTCGCTCACCGAAACACCCAGGTCCGCGCCGGTCCGCCACACCGCCACCGCCACCTGCGAGCCGCTGGGCGTGTGGCGCAGCGCGTTCTCGATCAGGTTGCGCAGCGCGAGTTCCAGCAGCATGGGCTGGGCCTGCACCACCACCGGCTCGTCGGGCTGCGACAGGGAAAGCTCGTGGCCGCTCTCGTAGGCCGAGGGGGCGTGGGCCGCGATCAGCCGCGCCGCGAGTTCGCCCAGCGCCACCTGCCCCGCGACCAGGGGCCCCGCACCCGCGATGGCGTTGCGCTGGGCGCGCGCCAGTTCCAGCAGCTGCGAAAGGATGCGGCCCGCGCGCAAGGCCTCCTGCTCCAGTTGCGCCAACCGCTCGGGGGACGGGTCGTGCTGCGCCGCGCCGGCCTGCAAGGCGAGCGCGGCCAGCGGCGTGCGCAGTTCGTGCGCCACGTCGGACGCGAACTCGCGCTCGCGCTGGGCGCGCGTCTGCAAGGTGTCGACCAGCGCGTTGATCGCGGCCACCGTGCTCGCGAACTCGCGATGGCGGTGCTGCGTGCCCAGGCGCTGGCCCGCGAAGCCGTCGAGCGCGGCCACCTCGCTCGAGAGCTGGTCGAGCGGGCGCAGGCCGCGGCGGATCGCCCACCACAGCAGCAGGCTCACCAGCGGCAGCACCAGCAAAGCGGGCAGGGCCACGTGCTCCGCGATGTCCTTGCCCAGTTCGTAGCGCTGCTTCAGGTCCATGAGCACGATCACGCGCCGCACCCGCCCTTCCTGCGTGGCCTGGGCCGAGTAGGCGCGCCACTCGGGCACCAGGCCCGGGACCTTCACGCGCACCGTGGCGAAGCCCTGCGCGGGCAGGGCCGCCACGTCCAGCCCGCCCACCATGCCATGGGTGTCGGCGACCAGGCGGCCGTCGTCCCAGGCCACCACGGCCACGTCCTGCAGGTACTCGTGCTGCAGGTCGGGCACCTCGGCCGCGGCATGGGGTTCGAGCCGGTAGGGCGTGGCGCTCAGCCAGAGCTTGGCCACCGCCGTCATCTGCCCGTCGGAGAACTGGCGGGCCTCGCGGAAGGCGGTGGACCAGGCGAAGGCGATCAGCGCCAGCCACACCACCACCAGCACCCCGAGCGCCCAGGCCAGCAGGTAGTGGCGCAGGGTCTTCGCGCGCGCGGCCACGGCCTTGTTCATCGCCGCGCCGCTTTCGCGGGCGGCGCGGGCGCGTCCAAGGGCACGAAGTAGCCCACGCCGCGCACCGTCTTGATCAGGGACTCGCCGAGCTTGCGGCGCAGGTGGTGGATGTGCACCTCGATCGCGTTGCTCTCCAGGCCTTCGTCGAAGCCGTACAGCGCCGATTCCAGCCGCGCCTTGGACAGCACCTGCGGCCGCGCCTGCAGCAGCGTGAGCAGCAGCGCGAACTCCTTGCCGCCCAGCGGCACCGGCTCGCCCGCGCGCCGCACGGTGTGGGCCGCCGGATCGACCACCAGCTCGCCGTGCTGGATCAACGGGTTGCTGCGCCCGCCGGCGCGCCGCAGCATGGCGCGCAGCCGGGCGAGCAGCTCGTTCGCGTCGAAGGGTTTGACGATGTAGTCGTCGGCGCCGCTGTCCAGGCCGCCGATGCGGTCGCTCACGCCGTCGCGCGCGGTCATGATCAGCACCGGCATGTCGTGGCGTGGCAGGTCGTCCCGCCCCGGCGCGGGCGCGGGCCGGCGGCGCAGCCGGGCCAGCAGGTCCAGGCCTTCGCCGTCGGGCAGGCCGAGGTCGAGCAGCATGACGTCGAAGGGTTCCACGGCGAGGGCCAGCCAGGCCGCGTCGAGCGAGGGGCAGGTGTCCACCGCATAGCCCGCCTGGCGCAGCGAAGCCTGCAGGCCGCTGGCAATGCCGGGGTCGTCTTCCACCACGAGAGCGCGCATGTGTTTGAAGGGGACGCGGGGTCCGTTGAGGCTGAATCCGTTCATTATGGGTTCGCGCCTTAGCACCGCCTTAAGGCGCATTTAACCTGGGGCTTCCACAGTGCCGCACCATGCACGCACTGTCTCGCCCCCGCTGGGTCACCGGCCCCTTCCGATCGTCCCCCGCCACTTGGCTGCTCGGCCTGTTCACCCTCACCCTGCTCTGGGACCTGGGCGGCCTGGACATGGCGGTGATGCGCGCCATCGGCACGCCGCGCGGCTTTGCGCTGCAGGACAGCTGGTGGCTCTCTCGCGTGCTGCACGACGGCCTGCGGCAGGCCATGACGGGTGGCTGGCTGCTGCTCTGCGCCTGGGCCTGCTGGCCCGGGCTGCAGATGCCCCGGCGCGAACGCTGGACCGTGGTGGCGCTGGCCACGCTGTCGCTGCTGGTGGTCAACCTGGTGAAGAACACCAGCCTGACCAGTTGTCCCTGGGACCTGCAGGCCTTCGGCGGACCGGCGCGATGGGTGTCGCACTGGGCCTGGGGCGTGGCCGACGGCGGCCCGGGGCGTTGTTTCCCGGGCGGCCACGCGTCCAGCGGTTTCGCGTTCATCGGCCTGTGCCTGCCCTGGCTGGACGCGCCGCCAGGCACGCCCCATCGCCCGCGCGCGACCGGCCTGCGCTGGCTGGCCGCCGTGCTGTTCGTGGGTCTGTTGGCGGGTGCGGTGCAAACCCTGCGCGGTGCGCATTTCCCCAGCCACACGCTGTGGACGCTGCTGATCTCCGCCGGCGTGTCGTGGGCGGGCTGGCGGCTGGCCCAGCCGTGGCTGACCCCTTCGAAGAGCGCACGGCCTGCGCCGGCCGTGGGGGAGGCCGATCACCCACCTCGCCGGCCCCGCCCGACCCACCTCCTCGCCGTGCTGCGCCCCCTGCTCATGCCCATGGCCTGCATGCTGGCGGTGCTGTGGCTGTCGCGCGCCGGGCTGGCCTGGTGGCAGGCCGACCGCATCGCCCAGGCCCAGGCGGCGCCATTGGTGTGGTGGGAAGGCTTGCGCTTTGACGCGGTGCTGATGGGCCTGGCCTGGGTGTTGCCCGCCACGCTCACGCCCTGGATGCGCCACCCACCGGCGCAGCCAGCGCGCGTGGGGTGTCTTCCTGCGCGTGTACGGCGGCATCGCCCTGCTGCTTGTGGTCTTCATGGAACTGGCGCACCCCGGCCTTCGTGCTGCAGTACGACAGCCGGCCCAACTACCTCTTCGTGGAGTACCTGGGCTACGCGAAGGAAGTGGGCGGCACGCTGATCAAGGACTATTGGGCGCACCTGCTGACCACGGCGGTGCTGCTGCCCACCATCGGCTGGGCCTACGTCCGGCTGACCCGCCCCGCGCCGCACCCACCCGCGACCTTGCGGGTCTGGCAGGCCGGGCTGCTGTCGGCGCTGCTGTTCGTGGCGCTCGCGCTCTGCGCGCGCGGCGCGCTGGGGCACCGCCCGGCCAACCCCGCCACGGCGGCCGTGACCACCGACCACCTGGTCAACGAGTTGCCCCTGAGTTCGCTCTACACCGTGACGTACGCGATCTACCAGTCGCGCAAGGCCGAAGAAGGCGGCATCACCTACGCCGAGATGCCGCAGGAGCGCGTGATCGACATCGTGCGGCGAGAAACCGGGCTGCCGCCCGGCGCCTTCACCGACCCCGCTTCGCCCCTGCGCCACACGCTGACCAGCCCGCACCCGCGCGAGCGGCCGCTGAACCTGGTGATCGTGCTCGAAGAAAGCCTGGGCGCCGAGTTCGTCGGCCGCCTGGGAGGCCTGCCGCTCACGCCGAACCTGGACCGGTTGGGCGACCAGGGCATCTGGTTCGACCAGCTCTACGCCACCGGCACGCGTTCGGTGCGCGGCATCGAGGCGGTGGTGGCGGGTTTTCCGCCGACCTCGGCGGTGAGCACGGTGAAGCTGGCGAAATCGCAGCGCGACTTCTTCACGCTGGCCAGCTTCCTGAAGCCCAGGGGCTACGAGTCCACCTTCTACTACGGCGGCGAATCGCACTTCGACAACATGCGCAGCTACTTCATGGGCAATGGCTTCGACCGCGTGGTGGAGCAGAAGGACATGCCCGCCAGCGCCTTCATCGCCACCTGGGGCGCGTCCGATGGCGACCTGTTCGATGTGGCCCACCAGCGCTTCAGCCAGCAGCCCGCCGACAAGCCCTTCTTCGCCCTGGTGTTCAGCTCGTCCAACCACGCGCCCTTCGAATTCCCGGACGGCGGCTTCGAGCTGCACGAGCAGCCGAAGAACACCGTGAACAACGCGGTGAAGTACGCCGACCACGCCCTGGGGCGCTTCTTCGACAAAGCGAAGCAATCCGCCTACTGGGACAACACCCTCTTCCTCGTGGTGGCCGACCACAACTCGCGCGTGTACGGCCCCTCGGTCATCCCGATCGAGCGCTTTCACATCCCCGGCCTGATCCTGGGCGGCGCGGTGCGCGCACCCGAGCGCATCCGCACGGTGGCCAGCCAGATCGATCTGGCGCCCACGCTGATCTCCATGATGGGCCTGAGTGGCGAGGTTCCGCTGACCGGCCGCGACCTGAGCGACCCGGCGCAGCGCACCCGGCCCGGCCGCGCCATCCTGCAGTTCGACAAGATCCAGGCCTACATGGAAGGCTCCCACGTGGCGGTGCTGCAGCCCGACAGCCCACCCCGGCTCATGAGCTACCTGGATCGCCAGTTGAAGGACAGCACCGAGAGCCACCCTGCCCTGGTGGACAAGGCGCAGGCGCATGCGCGCTACGCGCAGTGGGCCTACCAGAAACAATGGCACCGTTGAAAAACGGTGCCAGGCCTCACCAGCCCAGACCCAGGCGCAGCGGCAGGTAGACCGCCATGCCGCAGACGATGGTGCCGAGCACGCCGCGCTTCCAGAAGAACCAGGCCATGCCGGCGGCCGCGGCGAACAGGCGCGCGTCCTTCCAGGTGGTGATGAGCGCGCCCTGGTTCATCACGATCTCGGGAACGATCACCGCCGCCAGCGCCGCGATGGGCGCGTACTGCAGGCCGCGCTGGGCCCAGTGCGGCAGGCTCCAGGGCTTGCTGGAGATGAAGAAGAAGCCGCGCGTGATCACGGTGATGCAGCCCAGCGCGACGATGGTGAGCAGGGTCCAGGGGTCGAGGTCAAACATGGTGTGCCCCCTGCCCCGGCGCCTGGGGCCTGAATTTCTCGAGCACCAGGCAGATCGCCACCGCGCTCGCGATCGCCACCAGGATGTTGAGCTTGAGCGGCAGCGCCCAGGCCGCAACCGCCGCCGCGCCGGCCACGCCGGCCGAGACGAAGCGCAGCTTCGATGAGGCCAGCGAGCACAGCACGCCCAGCAGCGCAAGGATGCCGGCGAAGCCCAGGCCCCAGGCCACGGGGATCGCATTGGCCAGGGCAATGCCGGCCAGGCTCGCGCCCATCCAGGCCACGTAGTTCACCGCGCAGTTGCCCATGAGGTAGGCCTGCTGCTGCGCCAGCTCTTCCTCGTTGGTGCCCGGGTGCGGATAGCGGCGCGCGAAGAACACGTAGCTCAGGTCGCCGGTGATGTAGCCCTTGATCAGGCGCTCCCAGCGCGGCAGGTGCATCAGGTAGGGCCGCAGGTGCGCCGAGAACACGACGAAGCGCAGGTTCACGCAGAAAGCCGCCGCCAGGATCACCCACAGCGGTGCGCCTGCGGCGATCATGGGCACGGCGGCGAGTTGCGCGCTGCCGGCGTAGACGATCAGCGTCATGAGCACGGCCTCCAGCGCCGACAGGCCGGACTGCACCATCGCCGACACCGGTCATCAGGCCCCAGGCACCGATGCCCATGCGCACCGAGACCTGGTCGCGCACGCCATCCCAGTACTCGGGGCGGTCGCGGTATTCACGGCGGTGGAACATCAGGGCGCCTCTTTCGGCGAGGGCGCGGCGTCCAGCACCTGACCGGGTGCGAGCGCAAACCCGCGCAGGAATTCCGCCGCCGCGAGGCGCTTGCCGCCCGCGCGTTGCAGCTCGGTGAGCACCAGCACACCGCCGCCGGCGGCCACGCGGATGCCATCGGCATCCACCGCCAGCACCTGGCCGGGCGTGCCCTGCGCCGCTGCGGCCTCGGCGTGCGCGGACCACACCTTGATGGCCTCGCCCGCCAGCGCCGTGGCCGCCCCCGGGAAGGGGTTGAACGCGCGGACCCGGCGCGCCAATGTCTCGGCCGGCGCGGTCCAGTCGATCGCGGCCTCGGCCTTTTCGATCTTGTGCGCGTAGGTCACGCCCTCGGCGGGTTGTTTCTCGGCCTTCAGGCCACCACAGGCGGCGATCTCCAGTGCTTCCACGATCAGGCGCCCGCCCAGCGTCGCCAGACGGTCGTGCAGGCTGCCGGTGGTGTCCTGGGCCTGGATGGGCAGGCGCTCGATCAACAGCATGTCGCCGGTGTCCAGGCCGGCGTCCATCTGCATGATGGTCACGCCGGTCTGCGCGTCGCCCGCCTCGATGGCGCGATGGATCGGCGCCGCGCCACGCCAGCGGGGCAGCAGCGAGGCGTGGATGTTCAGGCAGCCCAGGCGTGGCGTGTCCAGCACCCACTGGGGAAGGATGAGCCCGTACGCGGCCACCACCATGGCATCCGCCTGCGCGGCCTCGATGGCGTCACGCGCCGCCCGCGCGTCGTCGGGGTACTTGCCGTCCAGCCGCAGGCTGCGCGGCTGCGCCACGGTGATCTGCTGTTCCTGCGCGAGTTGTTTGACGGGCGAGGGCTGCAGTTTCATGCCGCGCCCCGCCGGCCGATCGGGCTGGGTCAGCACCAGTGGCACGCGAAAGCCGGCGGCGAGCAAACGCTCGAGCGCCACACGCGCGAATTCCGGCGTGCCGGCAAAAATGAGGTTCATGAAGAAGAAAAGGGACCGATGGCGCGACGCCGCGCGGCATCAGGGATGGGACACGGCGTCGACGGGATCGCCGAGCACCTGGTCGTCGGAGAACATCAGCTGCCGCACCACACCCGAGGGGTCCAGGTGCACATGCACCAGGCGCGGCCGCGTGGCTTCCAGGAAGCGGTAGCTCCAGACCTCGCCATCGAAGCGCGCCACGCGCTCCACCATGGCCGGGCGACCCATGCCGCGCAACACGTCTTCGCGCGTCCAGCGGCCGATCTCGATGTGCCGCAGCAGCCAGCCCGCGTCCATCACCTGCTCGTACCGCACCAGGCGGCCATCGGGTCCGAGATCGAGGTTGTGCACCCAGGGGCCCGAGGGCTGACCCGAGTACTGCAAGCGCGTGCCCGCGGGCAGCGTATGAACCAGCGTCGGCCGGCCCAGCCGGGTCTCGATCTCGCTGCGCGGCGTGCCCGTCGCCACCTGTTCGGGCATCAGTGAACAGCCCGCCAGTGCCAGCGCGCTCACCACGACCAGGCCACGCAGCGAAGAAGCCAGAGAGATGTTCATGCGCGCAATGCCTCTCGTTGAGCCTTGACCAGTTTGGATTTGATGCGATCGCGCTTGAGCGGCGAGAGGTACTCCACAAAGACCTTGCCGAGCAAGTGGTCCATCTCGTGCTGGATGCACACCGCCAGCATGCCCTGGGCATCGATCGTGCGCTCCACACCGTTGCCGTCGAGCGCGCGCACCCGCACGGCGATCGACCGCTCCACGCCGTCGTAGATGCCGGGCACCGACAGGCAGCCCTCTTCGCCCTTGCGCTTCTCCGGGCTGGCCCATTCGATCTCGGGGTTGATCAGCACCAGGCGCTCGTCGCGCGTCTCGCTCACGTCGATCACGATCAGGCGCTCGTGCACATCCACCTGCGTGGCCGCCAAGCCAATGCCATTGGCGTCGTACATGGTCTCGAACATGCGCTCGATCAGCGAGCGGATGCGATCGTCCACCGCCTTGACCGGCTGGGCCACGGTGTGCAGGCGCGGGTCGGGGTAACGCAGGATGGGCAGAAGCGACGGCGAATTCATGAAAATCGGGTGGGTTCGGGACAGGTCCAGGCAGGGGCCTCCATTGTCGCGGGGCGACGGCTGGCGGCAAGCCGGTGACAGGCGGAAGACGATGTCGCTATTTTCGCCACTTTTGCGACGGCGCGTGAAATCCCTCCGCCATATACGTTGCCCAATCAATGGCTTGGGCGCAAAATCAAAAGCGACTTGTCAAGACGCGATCGCCGCTCAGGGGCCACTTCATGCCATTGCAAACCCGCCAGTCCGCCGAATTTTTCTTCTTGCGCCAGCGACGTTCGCTGGTCTGCGCCGCCGCCGTGCTGCGCCACCTCGATCACCGGCAGCGCCTTGGCGCAGAACTTCCCGATCACCTCCGGGCAACGCGCCACCGCCGACCAGGTGGCGCAGAACGGCGTGCCACTGTCCGAACTCGCGCCTAATGCGCCCGACAGCTACACCATCAAACGCGGCGACACCCTGTGGGCGATTTCCGGCGTGTTTCTCAAGACGCCGTGGCGCTGGCCCGAGCTCTGGGGCATGAACCGCCAGGACATCCAGAACCCGCACCGCATCTACCCCGGCCAGGTGCTGTACCTGATCAAGTCCGGCGACCGCGCCATCCTCAGCACGCGCCCCGCGGGCAACGGCGACCCGGCCACCGTCCGCGTGTCGCCCCGCACCCGCTACGAAAGCCTGGGCGACTCGGCGATTCCGCCGGTGTCGCTGCAGGCCATCGAGTCGTTCCTGACCGAACCCATGATCGTCGACGAAGCCACCTTCGCGCGCGCACCGCGCATCGTTGCGCACGCAGGAAAACCGCGTGCTGCTCACCCGGGGCGACCGCGCCTATGCGCGCGCCCTGTACGGCGACGGCCCGCAGAACGAACCGCTGCGGGTCGTGGACGGCAAGTCGATCGACTACCGCGTGTTCCGCAACGCCACCCCCCTGCGCGATCCCACCACGAGCGAAATCCTGGGCTACGAAGCCCAGTATCTGGGCAAGGCCCAATTGGTGAGCGGCGAGACCCAGCGCCCGGCCGCCGACGGCAAGGCCCCGGCCGAGATCGTGCCGGCCTCCATCGACATCGTCGCGGCCAAGGAAGAGATGCGCATCGGCGACCGGCTGTTGCCCGAACCGGAACGTGAACTCAGCCACTTCGTGCCACGCGCGCCCGACACGCCACAAAGCGGCCAGATCGTCTCGGTGTATGGCAACGCGGTGCGCTATGCGGCCCAGAACCAGGTGGTCTCCATCAACCGCGGCCGCGCGCACGGCATCGAGCGCGGCCATGTGCTGGCGCTGCAGCGCGAAAGCAGCCTGATCACCGACACCACCGATCAGACCCGCCCGCAACTGCGCCTGCCCGGTGAGCGCAACGGCCTGATGATGGTCTTCCGCACCTTCGACAAGGTGTCCTACGCGCTGGTGCTGCAGATCACCGACGGCGTGAAGGTCGGCGACCGCTTCGTCAACCCCTGATCGGCGCGATGCCCCGACCCGAGTTGGCCGCCTGGTTGCGGCTGCTGCTCACGCCAGGCGTGGGCCTCGACTCCGCGCGAAAGCTGCTCGCGGCCTTTGGCCTGCCCGAAGCGGTCTTCGCCCAACCGGCCTCGGCCTGGCAGGCGGTCGTCGGTGCCCGCGCGGCGAGCGCGCTGGAGCAGCCCCCCGAAGACCTCGAGGCGCAGGTGGATCGCACGCAGGCGTGGCTGGCCGACGCCGCGGACCGCCACATCCTGACCCTGGGCGATCCGCTCTACCCGCCCGATCTGCTGCAGATGGCCGATCCGCCGGTGCTGTTGTACGTGCTGGGCGACGTGCAGGCCCTGCACCACCCCCGGCGGCTGGCCATCGTGGGCAGCCGCAACCCCACACCCCAAGGCGAAACCAACGCCCGCCAGTTCGCGCAAGCACTTGGGCAGGCCGGGGTCTGCGTGGTCTCGGGCCTGGCCCTGGGCGTGGATGGCGCCGCGCACGATGGCGCGATGCTGGGCGGCGCTCCCACGGTGGCCGTGGTGGGCACCGGGCTGGACCGCGTCTATCCCAAACGCCACTTGGCCTTGGCCCACCGCATCGGGGCGCAGGGCGCGATCGTCAGCGAGTACCCCTTGGGCACCCCCCCGCTGCCAGCCCATTTCCCGCAACGCAACCGCATCATCGCCGGCTTGTCGCAAGGCACGCTGGTGGTGGAAGCGGCCGTGCAGTCCGGCTCGCTGATCACCGCGCGGCTGGCGGCGGAGCAGGGTCGCGAGGTGTTTGCGATCCCGGGCTCGATCCATGCGCCGCAATCGCGCGGCTGCCACGCGCTGATCCGCCAGGGCGCCAAGCTGGTCGAGTCGGCGCAGGACATCCTGGAAGACCTGCGCTTCGCCGAACCGGTACCGCCGGACGACAGCGCCGGGCCGGGCAGCGACCACGGCGCCAAGGAAGACAGCCTGTTGCGGGCCATGGGCCACGATCCGGTGAGCCTGGATGCCTTGCAGGCCCGCACCGGCCTGGACACGGCGCACCTGCAGGCGCGCCTGCTCGAACTGGAACTGTCGGGAGAGGTGGCCCGCCTGCCGGGCGGGTTGTTGCAACGGCAGGGCCAGGGCTGAGCCCCGGCAGGCCCGCTCAGTTGAGCAGGCGCTCGGGGTTGGCCTCGAGCTTGGCCATCGCGTCGCGCGTGGCGCGCACGGTGAGGGCCTCTTCCTCGCTGGGCACCAGCAGGCCAGCCTGCAGGTAGGACGCCACACGCATCGCCTGGATCAGGAAACAGCGCCCACCGTTGGTCACGAACAGGTAGAGCTGGCCACGCTCGCTGCGCCAGGCCAGTTGCACGCTGTTGAGCTTGCCGTTGTGGTCCAGGCCGAACCACGAACCGATCTGCAGCTCCACCGCCCAAGAGCGCATCGCCTCGTTGGGCTGGCTGCCTCCCTGGTTGATCACCTCGATGTTGCTGGCGTCCACGCCGGTGATCATCTCGATGCTCTCGGTGTCCAGGTCCAGGTCGCCCACACCGTTGGCCGGCAGGTAGTCTTCCAGGTTCGCCAGCCGATCGGACAGGTTGTCCAGGCTTTCCTGCGAGATGGGTTCGGTGCGCGACATGAAGGCATCGGCCAGCGTGTCGCTCACCGACTTGATGTGCTGGTCCTGCAGCGAGGTGGGGAAACCCAGCAGCCCCATGCCATGGCGCAGGCGCTGCAGCAGGCCGGGCAGTTGCTGGATCACGCGGGCGCGGTCGTTGCGATTGGGCTTGGCGCTGGCCGCCCACAGCAGGTCGGACGCGACCTGCTTGAGCGAGGTCGTCTCTTCGTGCTTCAGGCCGTACTTCACGCTGGCCACGGCCAGCACATCGACCCACACCTTGAACAGGAAATCGCGTACCTCGTCGCGCACCGGCACATCGTCCAGCAGCTTGCGCAACTCGATCGTGTACTGCACCGACAGGGTTTCCTTCTGCTCCACCTGCTGCGCGACGCTCACGAAGCGGCTGGCGCTGCCTTGCTCGCTGAGGTAGGTGGAGAGGAATTTCTGGAACTCGTCGAACACCAGCTGGAACACGCGTCGCCCGGTTTCGGGGTATTGCTCGATCACCTGCACCACGCGCTTGATCTCGGCCTCCAGCGCGGCCGAGCCGACGTTGGACTCGAAGCCCATCACACAGGAGCCCATGCGGTCGATCAGGCGGCGCGCCGGGTGCTGCAGGGCGCTGAAGAACTCGGGTTCGGCCAGCGCAACACGCAGCACCGGGATCTGCAGCCGCGCGAACCAGACCCGAACGCTCGGCGGAATGCGCTCTTCGGCCAGGATGCTCTGGAACATCAGCGCCACCACCTCGATGGTGGCCTTTTCGGTCGGCGTGCTCGCGGCCTGCTTGAGTTCGGCGGTGCGCTGGCGCAAGGAGGTGGCGACCCGCTCCACATGCGAGGCGTCCACATACACCGCGCCCACACCCGAGGAGCCGGACACGTAGAGACCCGCGGCCACGCTGGGCGACGCCACCTGATGCTGGATCGCCTGCTGCAGACGGGGCGAGGGCGGCAACAGCTGTGTGGCCTCGAAATCGCCACCGACGCGGTCGATCAGCATGCGCTTGAGACGCCCGACCACGCCCTGCGCCCGCATGCGCGCCCGCGCCAGCGGAGACGTGCCCGTCATGAGCCGGGTTTCATCGTGCACACCCATGCCGGACGATGGTGCGCCCGCGCGGCCAGCACCGAAGTTCGATCCCGGCCCCATGCCGGACACACCGCCAGGCGCGGAGGCGGGCATGGACGCCGGCCCGCCGGCCATTCGCTGTCCCGCCGTCATCGGGCGCGGCGCGGTGGTGGCCGCCGCCGACGCGTCGCGGCGCACCACCGGACCTTCGCTGCGGCTGCCCGGCACCCGCTTGACCAGGGCCTGCAGGTCGATTTCCTTCATCACCCCGCTGGCCACCAGAAACTCGTTCGCGGCCTTGTAGGCCTCATGCAGCTTGGTGCGCATCACCGGCGCCAGCGCGTCCTGCACCAGCACCCAGGCCTCCCGCGTCATGTGAGCGTCCAGCCACTGGTCCACCAGGATGCGCGCGGTGACGCCGGGCAACAGCACGTCGCCCCGAGGCAGCTCCAGCCGGCCTTCCAGGTGCTGGATGCGCAGGCGCAATTCGTTGAGTTCGGTGGACGACTTGTCGAGCACCTGCATTGGCCAGGCGCGAGGCCAGGATCTGGTCGTCGATCGCGCCTTCGGCCACCAGCTCCAGCTGGCCCGAGACACTGGTGGGACTGCCGGAGTTGGAGAAGCGCGGCAGCAGCGAACGCTGCAGCGCCTTGCGGCTCTGGTTGAGCCAGGTGGTCTGGTTTTTCTGGAACCCGGTCCATGCGTCGCGACGGGCCTGCATGTCGCGCGCCGAGCCCGCCTGATCGAGGATCGAGGTCAGCCGCGTGTCACAGACCTTGACCCATTCGGGAAGCGCCCGTCCCACATGAACCACGAAGAGTTCACGTGCCTGTTTGGCCAGGGATGAAACGTGCTGATCGGGCGGCGACACAATGTGTGCAGTATGACACGATTGGATTCATCCACAGGCGCCAAGCGCGCGAGGCGCGCTGTATAAGGCGCGCGCTTTCGCGCTTAAACGACAGCACCGGCGTTCGGGTCGTCCGGATCGCCTTCGGTTTTGCTGCTGGTCTTGACCAGGTCTTCGCGCTTGATGCCCAGCCACATCGCCATGGCCGCGCCGACGAACACCGACGAGTAGATGCCGAAGCAGATGCCGATGGTCAGGGCCAGGGAGAAATAGAACAGCGTGGGGCCGCCGAACACCAGCATGGACAGCACCATGGCCTGCGTGGACCCGTGGGTGATGATGGTGCGGCTGATGGTGGAAGTGATCGCGTGGTCGATCACCTGCTGCGTGTTCATCTTGCGCTGGCGCCGGAAGGTCTCGCGGATGCGGTCGAAGATCACGACCGACTCGTTGACCGAATAGCCCAGCACCGCGAGCACCGCCGCCAGCACGGCCAGCGAGAACTCCCACTGGAAGAAGGCGAAGAAGCCCAGGATGATGACCACGTCATGCAGGTTCGCCACGATGGCCGAGACCGCGTACTTCCATTCGAAACGGAACGCGAGGTAGATCATGATGCCCACGATCACCAGCCCCAGCGCCAGCAGGCCGTTGGTCACCAGTTCCTGGCCCACCTGCGGGCCGACGAACTCGGTGCGGCGCAGCTCCACGGCGGGGTTCTGCGCCTTGAGGGCCGCGAGCACGGTCTCGCTCTGCTGACTGGAGGTCTTGCCCGCCTGCACCGGCAGGCGCAGCAGCACGTCGCGCGAGGTGCCGAAGTTCTGCACCGGCACATCGGCGTAACCCAGCGATTCGATGACCTTGCGCACCGAGGTGAGGTCGGCCGGCTGTTCGTAGGCCACCTCCATGACGGTGCCGCCCGTGAACTCGACCGACAGGTGCAGGCCGCGCGTGGTCAGGAAGAAGACGGCGGCGATGAAGGTGAGGAAGGAGATCGCGTTGAGCAACAACGCGTTCTTCATGAACGGGATGTCGCGGCGGATGCGGAAGAATTCCATGGCGTGAGGTCCTGATCAGTCGGCCTTGGCCGTGGCGTTCTGGGCGTCGGGACGCCAGACGGTCCCGATGGAAACGGTCTTGAGCTTCTTCTGACGGCCGTACCAGAGGTTGACCACGCCGCGCGAGAAGAACACCGACGAGAACATGCTGGTGAGGATGCCCAGGCAGTGCACGACGGCGAAGCCGCGCACCGGGCCGGAGCCGAAGATCAGCAGCGCGATGCCCGCGATCAGCGAGGTGACGTTGGAGTCCAGGATGGTGGACCACGCGTGGTCGTAGCCCGCGTTGATCGCATCTGCGGCGAAGCGCCCCGGCGCAGTTCCTCGCGCACGCGCTCGTTGATCAGCACGTTGGAATCGATGGCCATGCCCAGGGCCAGCGCCATGGCGGCGATGCCGGGCAGGGTCAGGGTGGCCTGCAGCATGGACAGCAGCGACACCAGCAGCAGCACGTTGAAGCCCAGCGCGATGCTGGAGAACACGCCGAACAGGGCGTAGTAGATGCACATGAACACCACGATCGCGATGAAGCCCCACAGCACGCTGTGGAAACCCTTGGTGATGTTCTCGGCACCGAGGCTCGGGCCGATGGTGCGCTCTTCGATGATTTCCATCGGCGCGGCCAGCGAACCGGCGCGCAGCAGCAGCGCGGTGTCGTTGGCTTCCACCGTGGTCATGGCGCCCGAGATCTGGACCCGGCCACCGCCGATTTCGCCGCGGATCACGGGCGCGGTGACGACCTCGCCACGGCCCTTCTCGAACAGGATGATGGCCATGCGCTTGCCGACGTTCTCGCGCGTGACGTCGCGGAACACGCGCGCGCCCTTCGCGTCCAGCGTGAGGTGCACGGCCGCTTCCTGGGTCTGGCTGTCGAAGCCGGCCTGGGCATCGGTGAGGTTCTCGCCAGTCAGCAGCACTTCGCGCTTGACGACCACCGACTGGCCGCCGCGCTCCGGATAACGCTCGGCACCGAACGGCACCGGCCCGGTGCCGCGCGCGGCCGCCTGGGCTTCCATGCTCTCGTCCACCATGCGCACTTCCAGCGTGGCGGTGCGGCCCAGGATGTCCTTGGCCTTGGCCGTGTCCTGCACACCCGGCAGTTGCACGACGATGCGGTCGGCGCCCTGCTGCTGGATCACCGGCTCGGCCACGCCGAGTTCGTTGATCCGGTTGTGCAGCGTGGTGATGTTCTGCTTGAGCGCCTGCTCCTGCACGCGCCGCGCGGCTTCGGGACTGATGGTGCCCACCAGCCGGAAGTCGGCCGTCTCGGTGACCTGCAGGTCGGCGAACTGGGTGCGGATCAGGTCGCGTGCCGCGCCCAGGGTCTGGGCGTCACCGGCGCGCAGCTCGATGGTCTGGCCGCTGCGGTTGATGCCGCCATGCCGCAGGCCCTTTTCGCGCAGCAGGGTGCGCAGGTCGGTGGCGAGCACGTCGGCGCGCCGCTGCAGGGCGGCCTGCATGTCCACCTGCAGCATGAAGTGCACGCCCCCGCGCAGGTCCAGGCCCAGGTACATGGGCGAGGCGCCCAGGGAAGCGAGCCAGGCCGGTGTGCGGGGCAGCAGGTTGAGGGCCACCACATAGCTGGCATCGGCCGGATCCGGGTTGAGCGCTTTCTCCAGGGCATCGCGCGCCTTGAGCTGATCGTCGGTGCTGTCGAAGCGGGCCTTGACCGAATTGGCATCGAGCTGGATGCGCGTGCTCTGCACGTTCTGCGCCGCCAGCGCCTGCTCCACCCGAATGACCGTGCTGGGCTCGATGCGCACCGTGGACCGGGCCGCCGAGACCTGCACGGCGGGCGACTCCCCGAACAGGTTGGGCAGCGCATAAAGCGCACTGATCAGCAGGGCGACCAGGATGATCGCGTACTTCCACAGCGGGTAACGGTTCATGGTGAAGCCGGGCCTGAGGCCTGGAGTTGTTCAGCGGAGGCGAAAGCGCATTTCAAGGGCCCGGTCCGACACAGCGGCGCCGGGCCGGCTTGCTCAGACGCTCTTGATCGTGCCCTTGGGCAGCACCTGCACGACGGCGGTGCGTTGCATCTGGACTTCCATGCCGTCGGCAAGTTCCACGCCCACATAAATCTCGCCGATCTTGGACACCTTGCCCAGGAAACCACCGGCGGTGACGACTTCATCGCCCTTGCGCAGGGCCGAGACCATGGCCTTGTGCTCTTTCTGGCGCTTCATCTGGGGGCGGATCATCACGAAGTACAGCACCACGAACATCAGCACCAGGGGCAACATGCCCAGCAGGGTGGATTGGGTGTCGCCAGCGGCTGCGGCTTGGGCGTAAGCGGAGGAAATGAACACGGGAGGTCTCCAACAGGTTCGGGGTCAGGACAACGCCAAAGGCCCGGGGCCGCCTGGATGAGGCGACGCCGGGCACTCCGGACTCAACCGTCGATTGTATGCCGGGGTGGTTCCGCGGATCAGGCGACGCGGGCCAGGTTCGGCGCCGCTTCGGGCTGGCGCCATTGCTGCAGCAGGCCTTCCCGGCGGCTGCGCGCGGCGGCGAGGTGACGCTCCTTCACATCGCCAAAGCCCTTGATCTGCTCGGGAAGGCGCGCGATCTCCACCGCCAGGGCGTGGTTCGTGCTGGTCAGGCCGGTCAGCAGGGCCTCGACATCGGAGCGGTACTGCCCGATCAGGGCCCGCTCGGTGCGGCGCTCTTCGGTGCGGCCGAAGATGTCCAGCGAGGTGCCACGCAGGCCCTTGAAACGCGCCAGCAGCTTGAACACCTTGAACATGAAGGGGCCGAACGGCTGCTTGACCAGCTCGCCCCGCTCGTTCTTCTTGGCGATCAGCGGTGGGGCCAAGTGCACCTTGAGCTTGTAGTCGCCTTCGAACTGGCTGGCCAGGCGGGCGTGGAACGCCGGGTCGCTGTGCAGGCGGGCGACCTCGTACTCGTCCTTGTAGGCCATGAGCTTGAACAGGTTGCGCGCCACGGCTTCGGTCAGCGTGGTCTTGCCCAGCGAGGCTTCCGACGCGCGCACGCGGTTCACGAAGTGCCGGTACTGGTCGGCGTAGCCGGCATTCTGGTAGCCGGTGAGGAAGTCGACGCGGCGGGCGATCAGGTCGTCGAGCGAGTCGCGCTTCTTGAACTGGATCACCTGCTCGCCCGCCCCGGCCTTCTGCCACAGCGCGGCCACGGCCTGCAGGTCGTGCGCGGCGCGGCGGCCCCATTCGAAGGCCGCCTTGTTCTTGTCGATCTGCACCGCGTTGAGTTCGATGGCGCGCATCAGCGAAGCCAGCTCCAGCGGCAGCCAGCCCTTCTGCCAGGCGTAGCCCAGCATCATGGGGTTGGTGTACAGGCTGTCGCCCATCAGGCGCGTGGCCGCCGTCTCGGCGTCGAACGTGCCCACCGCATCGGCCCCCAGGCTGTGCACCAGCGCGTCCACGCAGGCCTGCGCCGGGTTCTGCCAGTCGGGGTTCTTGACGAAGGCCGCGGTGGGCGTGGCGTTCACGTTGAGCGCCACGTGCGTGCGGCCGGCGCGCAGGCGGGCCCAGGTTTCCTTGTTCGCGCTGACGATCGGGTCACAGCCCAGGATCAGGTCGGCCGACGCGGCCGACACGCGGGTGGTGCGGATGTCGTCCTGCCGTGCGCCGATGAGCACATGGCTCCAGGTCGCGCCGCCCTTCTGCGCCAGACCCGCCGCGTCCTGCGTCACGATGCCCTTGCCTTCCAGGTGCGCGGCAACACCCAGCAGCTGGCCGATGGTGATGACACCGGTGCCGCCCACGCCGGCGACGATGATGCCCCAGGCCTCCGCGTCCAGGGTGGGCAGCACGGGCAGCGGCAACGCGCCACCGGTCCATTCGAGCTTGGCCCCGCCTTTTTCCTTCTTGCGCAACTGGCCGCCTTCGACAGTGACGAAGCTCGGGCAGAAGCCCTTCACGCAGGAATAGTCCTTGTTGCAGGTGCTCTGGTTGATGGTGCGCTTGCGGCCGAATTCGGTCTCCAGTGGCTCGACGGACAGGCAGTTGGACTGCACGCCGCAGTCGCCGCAGCCTTCGCACACCAGCTCGTTGATCACCACGCGCTTGTCCGGGTCGACCATGGTGCCGCGCTTGCGGCGGCGGCGCTTCTCGGTGGCGCAGGTCTGGTCGTAGATGATGACCGTGGTGCCCTTGATCTCGCGGAACTCGCGCTGCACGGCATCGAGCGTGTCGCGGTGCTGGATCGCAATGCCCTCGGGCAGGCCCTTCACACTGTCGTACTTCTCGGGTTCGTCGGTGACGATGGTGATCTTCACCGCGCCTTCGGCGCGCATGCTCTGCGCGATCTGGACCACGCTGTGGCCTTCAGGGCGCTCGCCCACCTGCTGGCCGCCGGTCATCGCCCACGGCGTCGTTGTAGAGGATCTTGTAGGTGATGTTCACACCGGCCGCGATGCTCTGGCGCACCGCCAGCAGGCCGCTGTGGAAGTAGGTGCCGTCGCCCAGGTTGGCGAACATGTGCTGGTCGTGGCTGAAAGGCTGCTGGCCGACCCAGGGCACGCCTTCGCCGCCCATCTGGGTGAAGCCCACGGTGGCGCGGTCCATCCAGATCGTCATGAAGTGGCAGCCGATGCCGGCCATGGCGCGCGAGCCCTCGGGCACGCGCGTGCTGGTGTTGTGCGGGCAGCCCGAGCAGAACCACGGCTGGCGCTCGGCGCCGGCCACGCCCTGCGTGAGCAGGGTCTGCATCGACTGCTCCTGCGCCGTCAGGATGGCGAGCTGGGCATCGATGCGCGCCATCACGTCCTCAGGGACGCCGCCGATCTTCTTGAGGCGCTTGGCCACGGCGCGCGCGATGATGGCCGGTGAGAGGTCGGCGTTGGCGCGCAGCAGGGTGCGCGCGCTGGGGTTGGGCATGCTCCATTCGCCACCGCTGAAGTCGCCCTCGACCTCGTCGAACTTGCCCAGCACGTTCGGGCGCACGTCGGGGCGCCAGTTGTAGAGCTCTTCCTTGAGCTGGTACTCGATGACCTGGCGCTTCTCTTCCACCACCAGGATCTCGCGCAGGCCGGTGGCGAACTCGCGCGTGGTCTGCGCCTCCAGCGGCCAGACCACCGACACCTTGTGCAGGCGCAGGCCGATGCGGCGGCAGGTCTCGTCGTCCAGCCCCAGGTCCAGCAGGGCCTGGCGCGTGTCGTTGTAGGCCTTGCCGCTGGCGATCAGGCCGAAGCGGTCGTTCGGCCCGGCGATCACGTTGTGGTTGAGCTTGTTGGCGCGCACATAGGCCAGCGCGGCGTACCACTTGTAGTCGAACAGGCGGGCTTCCTGGTCGAGCGCGTGGTCGGGCCAGCGGATGTGCAGGCCACCGGGGGGCATCTCGAACTCGGGAATGACGATGTTCACGCGCCCGGGATCGATTTCGGCCGTGGCGCTGGATTCGACGATCTCCTGGATCGTCTTCATGCCGGCCCACACGCCGCTGAAGCGGCTCATCGCCAGGGCGTGCAGGCCCAGGTCCAGGATGTCCTGCACCGAGGTCGGAAAAAACACCGGCAGGCCGCAGGCCTTGAAGATGTGGTCGCTCTGGTGCGCGGCGGTGGAGCTCTTGGCGACGTGGTCGTCGCCGGCCACGGCGATCACGCCGCCCCAGGGGGTGGTGCCGGCCATGTTGGCGTGCTTGAAGACGTCGGAGCAGCGGTCCACGCCCGGGCCCTTGCCGTACCAGATGCCGAACACGCCGTCGAAGCGGTTGCTGCCCGCTGGCGCGAAGCCCAGTTGCTGGGTGCCCCAGAGCGCGGTGGCGGCCAGTTCCTCGTTCACCCCGGGCTGGAACACGATGTTCTGCGCCTTCAGGTACGGCGCCGCCTTCTGCAGCGCCTGGTCGTAGCCGCCCAGCGGCGAACCCCGGTAGCCGCTGATGAAGCCCGCGGTGTTCTTGCCCAGCAAGGCGTCTCGCTGGCGCTGCAGCATGGGCAGCTTCACCAGCGCCTGCACGCCGCTCATGAAGGCGCGACCGTGATCGAGTGCGTATTTGTCGTCGAGGGTGACCGTCTCGAGCGCGCGGCGGATGTGGTCGGGCAGGGGGGCGTTCATCGGCTTGTCTCCGTGGGGATGTGGGGCCTGCTTCGTGGGCGGGTCGTGAACGGGGTGTGCAACGGGTAGATGCACGCCTCCAGTGTGGCGCACAGTGTATGCCCCAGTGCGCGATAGGTGTTTGCGTTTCATGCCTGTTTTCACGATGATCGAGAAAGATTCATTCTCAAAACAGGCCATCATGGAAACACTCGACAAGTTTGACATCGCCATCCTGCAAGAACTGCAAAGCGACGGCCGCCTCACCAACGCCGAGCTGGCGCAACGCGTGGGCCTGTCGGCCGCACCGTGCTGGCGGCGCGTGCGGGCGCTCGAGGAGTCGGGCTTCATCCGCGGCTACCGCGCGGAGATCGACCGCGAAAAGATCGGCCTGGGCGTGCTGGCCTTCGTGCGCCTGGACGCCGACCGCAACAGCGGCGACGTCACGCGCACCCTGGAAAACGCGATCCGCCGCATCCCCGAGGTGGTGTCCTGTCATTACATCAGCGGCTCCGGCACCTTCGAGCTGCAGGTGGTCAGCCGCGACCTGAACCACTTCAGCCAGTTTGCCCGGGAGGTCCTGCTCAACCTGCCCAACGTGAAAGACCTGCACACCAGCTTCTCCCTGGGCGAGGTGAAGTCCGGCAGTGCACTTCCGTTGCAGCACCTGGTAACCAGAAGTACGAACACGGCAAAAGGTGCGTGAACTTGAGCACTTTTTTCGCCGCTCGTCTTCGTTTTTTTACCGCCGGTTAACAAAGTCGCCGTAAGTGCTTGAAAAGTGTGAAATTTTTCCTCGGCCACATATTGATCCGCGAAGTGACTTTCCGTAACATCCGCCCATCACCCACCCGTGGGCCGCGTACCTAAAAGTGCTCAGACCCCACTTCTGCACCGTCCTGAAGGAAACGTCGTGAAAAAAGCCCTGTTGCTCCAATCCGCCCTGGCGCTGGCCTTGCGCACCCCGCTGATGGCTTCGGCCGAATCCCAGCTCGTCACCGGCGCGGGCAGCGCGGTGGCCCGCCTGGACTTCCGCGTGACGATTCCCCGGGTGCTGTTCCTGGCCGTGGGCACCGGTGCCGGCGCCTTCGCGACCAACACCACGATCGACACCGTGACCTTCGACTACACCAGCAACCCGGCCGCCGTCGGCACGGGTGCGACCGCCGGCGCGGTCACCGGCAACGTGGTGCCGGTCCGCGTGGTGGGCAACAACGGCCAGGTCACCCTGGCCGCGTCCACCACCGGCGCGCTGACCAACGGCACGGCCGACACCATTCCCTGGTCCGAGATCTCGGCCACCAGCAACCTGGCCGCGCTGCCCAGCCCGGCCATTCCGAACACCGGCGCGGGCGCGGCCTCCAACGTCACGCTGTCTTCGGGCACCAAGATCACCGACCGCACGGCCAACTGGACCTTCAGCTACGCCAACTCGGCCGTGGTGGCACCCGGCACCTACGGCACGACCAACGGCCGCGTGACCTACACCGCCTCCATGCCCTGAGTCTGCGCGGCAGACCTTGAGAGGGCGGCCCCACCGCCGCCATCGGCCTCCCGGAGGGTTTGCCCCGTGCAACCCTCCGTCGCCATTTCAGGCGCCAAGCTTTTTCGGACAGCCACG
Organism: Hydrogenophaga sp. UC242_50; assembly: GCF_042697355.1. NCBI lineage: Bacteria > Pseudomonadati > Pseudomonadota > Betaproteobacteria > Burkholderiales > Comamonadaceae > Hydrogenophaga > Hydrogenophaga sp. UC242_50. The sequence continues at coordinate 1,235,161 of NZ_CP170553.1, read as the reverse complement.
GTCAGCCAGACACCATGAAGCGCACGACAACCCGATCCAGCCAGGCCCGCCTCGCGGCGGCCGCCGGCCTGGCTTTGTTGTGTCTGGCGGAAATGGCCGCCGCGCACGCCTGGTCGCTGACGATCACCTCCGGCAGCCGCCGCCTGTTCCTGCACGTGGGCAACGGCGCCATGAGCGGCACCAGCGGCACCTTGAATGGCACGGCCGGCACCAGCGGGCCCGTCAACCTGGTGCAGGTCACCGTGCCGGCGGCGCAGCTGGGCAATGGCACGGACCTGGCCATGACCAGCGACAGCACGCAGTCCACCAGCCTGTACGCCGACGGCTACACCACCTGCCCCACGCCCGCCAGCCAGGTCATGGTGGGCGCCGGCTACCGCCGCAACAGCGGCTCGGCCAACGCCACACTCACCGTCTCCTCGCCCACCAGCCTGACCAACGCGGGCGGCGACACCATTCCCTTCACCGAGATCAGCTGGACCGTGTCGGCCCCGGGCAGCGGCGCGCCCAACGTGATCCCGGCCGGCACCTTCAACGGCGGCACGCAGACGCTGGCGACGGTCCCGGGCAACACGTATTTCGAGAACTGCCACTCCTACGTCTACGCCAACAACGCGGTGCGGGCAGCCGGCACCTACAACGGCCGGGTGACCTACACCCTGAGCAGCCCATGACGGCTTTCCGACGCTTCGCCCTGGCGACGCTGTGTGGCCTGCTGACCAGTACCGCCTGGGCCAACCCGCACCGCCTGGACGACTCGCTGAGCCACACGGTGCCACCCAACGTGCAGATGCAGTGGCTGCCCCTGAAATCGGGCCAGCCCTTCGCGGGCGGCATGGAAGCCTGGCTGCGCGTCAACATCCGCATCGACACGCGCGACTGGATCGGGCGCAGCGGGCGCATCTACATGGTGCTGCCGCGCGACGAGGCCTCCACCGTGGAAGCGGTCTGGACCACCCAGGGCCGCCTGCAGGCGGGCCGGCTGGTGTCGGGCGAGCGCGCGCTGGTGCATGCCGGCCCGATCACCACCCCCACGCTGGAAGACCAGTTGCAGGTGCGCCTGCGCTCGAACGCCGACTGGCAGTCGAACAGCCGCCGCCTGAATTTCCATTTCGAACTGGATGCCGACTGATTCCGCCATGCGCCCTGCATTCCTGAGCCTCTTTCGCTGCCCCGCCCTCGCGCTGGGCGCCCTCGCCCTGGCCAGCGCCTCCCACGGCGCGTTCGCGCAGGGCTTCGCGGCCTACATCACGCCCCCGCGCTTCGAGGTGCAGGTCGCGCCCGGTCAGAACCTGCGCCAGGTGGTGGAGATCCAGCACGTGGGGCAGCAAAAAGGCAACTACCGCATCTACACCAACGACTGGACCTTCCTGCCCGACAACTCGGTGGCCTTCAGCGACGCGCTCGCCGCCGACAGCTGCCGGCCCTGGGTCGCGGTCGAGCGGCGCGAGCTGACGATCGAGCCCGGCGCGCGCTACCGCTACCGCTTCGAGATCACGCCCCCGCCGGGCACGCCGGCGCGCGAGTGCCGCTTCGCGCTGATGATCGAGGGCCTGGAGCCCGCGCGCGTGCAGGGCGACCTCAATTTCCCCGTGGGTGGCCGCATCGGCGTGATCGTGTACGCCACCATCGGCGACGCCACCCCGAAGCTGGAGATCACCGGCACCCGCGTGGCCCAGGTGGATGGCCAGCCCAGCGCCGTGGTCGAGGTGCGCAACCTGGGCAATGCCCACGGTCGCCTCGAAGGTTTCGTCAACGGCACCGACGCCAGCGGCGCGCGCTTCGAGATGGCGCCGGCCGACCTGCCCATCCTGCCGGGCGAGACGCGGCGCATCGCGATCACGCCGGTCGCCGAGAACGGCAAACCCACGCCCACGGTGCGCTTTCCGCTGACGGTCAAGGGCAACCTCGAATGGGGCAAGAACCGCCTGCCGCTGGACGCGAGCTTCGCTCCATGAGGGGGCTGGTGCCGCGCCCGTCCCATTGCCTGCTGGCGCTCCTGGGTGCATCGACCCCCTGGCTGGCGGCCTGGGCGCAGAGCGCGGCCCCACCTCCCCCCTCCCCCACCAGCGCACCCGCCTACGAAGACCGGGTGATCGAGGGCCTGCCGCCCGAACCGGCGGAGGACGCCGAGGCCTATGCCTACGACCGCCAGGGCTGGCCGCGTTTTCTGCGCCTGGAGACCCGCCTGGGCACCCAGCCCTTCGACGCGGCGCGCAAGACCCGCATCGGCTATGGCATCTACGGCCTGCTGGAGACGCCCAACCACGGCTCCCTCTCCATCGACGGCACCTACGCGCCCAGCGACAGCAGCGGCACGCTCACGCTGCGCCAGCGCGCGATGCCGCTCTCCGGCGGCTGGCTGATGAGCAACGAGCTGGGCGTGATCAACCCGCCCACGCCCGGCATCCTGCGCCTGCCCGCGCGCATCTACCTGCCTTCGGCCATCGTGCAGGGCATCAGCACCGAGTGGGAGAACCCCGGTGCCGGTCTGCAACTGCAGGCCAGCACCGGTGAACCCGGCCGGCTGGACTTCCTCCCGGCCAACGGCTTTCGCAAGCTTCCGGGCCAGCGCACCTCGTTCGGTGGGCAATGGCGCCTCAACGCGGACGGTGCGAACCCCCTGTCCCACCAGGGCTGGACGCTCGCCCTGCAGCACGAGGACGCGCGCAAGGTCTCCAACCTGGACGTGCCGCTGCAGGCCAGCGACATCGTCGACGCCAACTCCACCCTGCTGGCGCTGCGGCACGAAGGTGCCGAGCACCGCATCCAGGGCCAGGTGCTGCGCACCCAGGCCAACAACCTGAACGGCGCGCGCAGCGGCTTCTGGGTCGACGGCGAATGGGACGACGGCCCGCGCCGGCACGGCCTGGGCGCCTACCGGCTCGAGCAGGACCTGAGCTGGGCCAACCTGCCGCTGGCGAACGACCTCGTGGGCGCCTACGCGCGCACCAGCTGGCGCACGCGCCAGTGGTCGGCCGAGGGCTCGGTGGACTGGCTGGACTCGATCAGCGGGCGCAGCGGCAGCGGTTTCTTCGCCACCGGCTCGGCGCGCTGGCGCCTCAACCGCGACCACACCGTGGGCGCCGGCACCACGGTGCGCCGCTTCGACGGCGACGCCTGGAGCAGCTACGGCGACTGGCGCTTCCAGAACGGCTGGGGCCACAGCGGCCTGCGCCTGGAGTTCGTGCACAGCGACAACGAGGCCAACTCGCGCTGGCTGACCTGGGACCAGGAATGGCTGGTGCCGCAGAGCTGGGCCGTCTCCACCAGCCTGGGCACCGGCGCCTACGACGCCTACCAGGGCCGCCCCCGGGAATCGGTCTGGAGCGCCGCGCTCAGCGTGTCCGCGCCGATCACGAACAAGGCCAGCCTGCGCGGCAACCTCAACACCGAACACAGCAACACCGGGCAATCGCGCCACAGCCTCAACCTGGGCGGCCACTGGCGCATCGACCCGCGCTGGAGCGTGGAGGCCAACTACAACCGCTCCACCGGCCGCAGCCGCTTCAACCCCTCGCTGGACCCGCTGGCGCCGCCGCTGGCCATCGTGATCCCCGAGTCGGACCGCTCCTTCTACGCCGTGCTGCGCTACGAGCTCGAAGCCGGCAGCCGCAACGTGCCGCTGGGCGGCCGGGCCAGCGACGGCGGCGGCCGCATCGTCGGTACGGTGTACTTCGACGCCAACCGCAGCGGCACCCAGGAAGCCAGCGAACAGGGCGTGCCCAACGTCACCGTCTACCTGGACAACCGCTACGCCGTGCGAACCGACAGCCAGGGCCGCTTCGAATTCCCCTTCGTGGCCGGCGGCCCGCGCACCGTGAGCGTGCGCGGCGAGACGCTGCCACTGCCCTGGAACGTGGTGGACCAGGGCCAGGCCAAGGTCGACGTGCGCCTGCGGGAAAGCGCCTCTGTCAGCATTCCGGTGCAGCGCAGCGAGTGAACCCGCGCCGGGCATGCCCTTGCGGCGCGCCAGCCTTCCCCGAGCAGGGGTATTAAGTTTGGAGGAAGTGGGCCGATAGTGGGTCATGCCCCCCCACCGCCTCGCCCTCCCCGCACTGGCCGCCAGTGCCCTGATGCTGGTCCCCGCGACCAGCATCGGCGAGAGCGTGCTGGTGCCTCAGGGCAAGGCCGGCGCCTCGCTCGACTTCCGCATCGTCATCCCGCCCATCATGCGGGTCATTGAAAACAGCCACCCCCAACTGCTCGACACCGCCGACGGCAAGGCCAGCGCCGAACAACGCCTGGTGGTGATGTCCAACATGAAACGGGGCTTCTGCGTCTCGCTGCGGCGCGCCGCGCCCCAACTCGGCACCTGGGAGCTGCAAACCGCCCCACAAAGCGGCGTTCAGCTCAGCCCGGTGGCCGACGGCTACCGCCTCTGCGGCACCCGCCCGGGGCAATACACCGTGCTGCTGCAGCACCGCTTCGGCACCGGCGACAGCCGCGCCAACGCGCTTCACTGGCCGGTGCAGACCGACATCTCGGCCATTTAACCGTTCGTCGTGGCCGCTGGTCCACGAAAACGGGTTTCGGGATGTAAACCCCTCATCCGCGCGCAAACGGCCATTCAACAGGTCAATTGCTGCACTGCGCCATTTTGGTCTGCACTTATGACTTGATCACTCCGCCGCGTGCGGTTTGATGCCATTACGCTGCCACACCCGGCGGATGGTGGTGGCGCCCAGACCCAGGTAAGAGGCCAGCGTGCGCGTGCTCCACTGCGCGGCTTCGGCCGGTTGTTCGTGCAGCGTCGTGCTCACGATATGCGACTCGAGCGCCGACGTCACGCTCGGTGTGCGCCCCGAACGCGGCGCGTCCTGCAGCAGGACCTCGAGGCCGCCTTCGATGAAGCGCCGCCGCCACAAGGCCACCTGCCGCCGATCGAGCTTGACCTCGTCCGCAATGTCCTTGTTCTGCCACCCTTGCGCCGCCAGCAGGATGACGCTGGCGCGCTGCTTCACGCGGGCCTCGACCCGCCGTCCCTGGGCCAGCGTGCGCAAGGCACGCTCGGTTTTTGCATCCAGCTCGATCGCTTCGGCCACTCGCATCGCTTCACCTCCTGGCGCATTGTGAGTCCGCTCAAGAACATAAGTTCCATCAATTAAGGCGCACACCCCTCGCACGGCACTTGGCCTCGCATCGAAGCAAGGTTCAGTCCTACACAAGCCTCGTGGCTTAACTCAAAGCTCGTTACATCTCGCGCTTTTTCGTGGCCTAAAAAGAAAAGGCGAACGCAGCGCTGCATGCCTGCGAACCGTCAACGAACCCAGGGAGTGCACCTATGCCGTGCTTCAGTCACCCGTTATTCCTGTGCGCCGCGCGCGCTTTCCGAGTGCATTCCATGCACCGGCATGGGGCCCCGCCATCGGCCCGTTCCATCTTCAGCGGGCGCTGACTGACATGGCCCGCGCGCGCACCCATCCCCGGGAGAGGCCGTCACCCTCGCCCGCGCCCACCGAAGCCGGCCCGGGCGTCGTCGTCCCGCTCTACAACGAACACGACCTCGCCCGCAGCCTCACCCCCTGGGCCGATCTCGCGCGGCGCCAGCAGAAGGTCAAGGCCTGGCTGGTGCTCACCGATCTGTGCGTGCTCGCGCTGTGTTTCGTGGCGGGCCGCCTGCCCGCGTGGCTGCGCGACGAGATCAGCCTCTCGCAGGCCATGAACGTGTGGTGGGCCGCCAATGGCCACCTGCGCCTCACGCTGTTCGCCGCGGTCGCGCTGACCATGGTGAGCTGGATGTGGACCGTGCAGGGCCACTACTCGGCGCACCGCCGCAAGCCCTGGTGGGACGAGACCCGCCAGCTGATCCAGGTGATCGTGCTCGCGGCCTTGCTCGATGCCATGGTCATCTACCTCGCCAAGTGGCCGCTCTCGCGCCTGTGGACCGGCGCCACCTGGGGCCTGGTGCTCGTCCTGCTGCCGCTGTCGCGCCTGGCCGTGCGCCACGGGTTGCTGCGCGCGGGCCTGCTCGCGCAACCCTATGTGCTCATCGGCCACCCCGACGACGTGGAGAAGGCCGCGGCCGCCCTGGCCAGCGAGCCGCTGCTGGGCTACAAGCCGGTGGCTGTGGTCTGTCCCGACCCCGGCGCGCGGCTGGTCCAGCTCGGCGGCGGGCACGTCGCCGCACCGACCGCGCTGACGCCGGGCGTGCGCGAGTTCCTCGCCCGGCCCGGGCCCCACCAGCTGGTGGGCGTGCTCGGCATCCGGGACAACAACTGGCTGCGCGAACTCGCCGAGGAACTCATGCTCACGCGCGACGACCTCGTCATGGTGCCCGCGCTCGGCGGCCTGCCCATCTACGGCATGGAAGTCTCGCACTTCTTCAGCCACGACGTGCTGCTGCTGCGCGCGCGCAACAACCTCAACCGGCGCGGTCCGCAGGTGCTCAAGCGCGCGCTCGACATCGTGGGCGCCACCGCCCTGCTGGTGCTGCTCGCGCCGCTGTTTGCCTGGGTCGCCTGGCGCATCAAACGCGACGACGCGGGGCCCGCCTTCTTCGTGCAGAAGCGCGTGGGCGTGGACGGCCAGCTGTTCGACTTCATCAAGTTCCGCAGCATGGTGATGGACGCCGACGGCGCCCTGGAGCGCTGGAAGACCGAGAATCAAAAGCTCTACGTGCAGTACCTGGCCAGCAACTTCAAGCTCGCCAACGACCCGCGCATCACGAAGATCGGCCGCCTGATCCGCCGCACCAGCATCGACGAGTTGCCCCAGCTCATCAACGTGCTGCGCGGCGACATGAGCCTGGTCGGCCCGCGCCCGCTGCTGGCGCGCGAGCTGGACGAGTACGGCAAGAGCATCGCCGCCTACGGCAAGGCCCGCCCCGGCATCACCGGCCTGTGGCAGATCAGCGGCCGCAGCACCAGCACGTTCCAGCACCGCATCAACATGGACCTCTGGTACGTGCGCAAACTGGTCGCTCTGGTACGACCTCGTGATCATGCTGCGCACCGTGCGCGTGGTCCTCAGACAAGAAGGAGCCTGCTGATGAACACCCCTGACACCATTTACGTCGCCGGTCACCGCGGCATGGTCGGTTCGGCCATCGTGCGGCAGCTGCGCGCGGCCGGCCATCCCGCCAGCCACATCGTGACGCGCACGCACGCCGACCTCAACCTGACCGACCAGGCCGCCGTGCGCGCCTTCTTCGCGCGCACCAAACCGCAACAGGTCTACCTCGCCGCGGCCAAGGTCGGCGGCATCCACGCCAACAGCGTGTTCCCCGCCGACTTCATCTACCAGAACCTCATGATCGCGGCCAACGTGATCGAGGCCGCCTTCTGCAACGGCGTGCGCAAGCTGCTGTTCCTCGGCTCGAGCTGCATCTACCCCAAGCTCGCGCCGCAGCCCATGAGCGAGCACGCCCTGCTCACCGCGCCGCTGGAAGCCACCAACGAGCCCTACGCCGTGGCCAAGATCGCCGGCATCAAGCTCTGCGAAAGCTACAACCGCCAGTTCGGCGCCAGCCACGGCGTGGACTACCGCAGCGTCATGCCCACCAACCTCTATGGCCCGGGCGACAACTACCACCCCGAGAACAGCCACGTCATCCCCGCGCTGATCCGCCGCTTCCACCAGGCCCGGATGGCGGGCACGCCCGAGGTCGCCATCTGGGGCAGCGGCAAGCCGATGCGCGAGTTCCTCTACGTCGACGACATGGCCGCCGCCTGCGTGCACGTGATGAACCTGGCCAAGGCCGACTACGAGCAGCACACCCAGCCCATGCTCAGCCACATCAACGTGGGCTCCGGGTCGGACCTGACCATCGCCGAGCTCGCGCACAGCGTGGCCCGCATCACCGGCTTCGAGGGCGGCATCCGCTTCGATGCCAGCAAGCCCGACGGCACGCCCCGCAAGCTGATGGACAGCAGCCGCCTGCACAGCCTGGGCTGGCAGGCCAAGGTCGATCTCCCCGCCGGCCTGGCCCTCACGTACCAGGACTTCCTGCAGCACGCCGCCGCCCACTGACCTTCGCGAGCCCAACACCATGACCCAGAACCCGCCCATCCCCCACACCCAGCCCAAGGTCGCGCTCATCACCGGCGTCACCGGGCAGGACGGCTCCTACCTCGCCGAGCTGCTGCTCGAAAAGGGTTACATCGTGCACGGCATCAAACGCCGCAGCAGCCAGTTCAACACCCAGCGCGTGGACCACATCTACCAGGACCCGCACATCGACGACGCGCGCTTCCACCTGCACTACGGCGACCTGAGCGACACCAGCAACCTGATCCGCATCGTGCAGGAGACCCAGCCCGACGAGATCTACAACCTCGGCGCGCAAAGCCATGTGGCGGTGAGCTTCGAAAGCCCCGAATACACCTCCGACGTGGACGGCCTGGGCACGCTGCGCCTGCTCGAAGCGATCCGCATCCTCGGGCTGGAGAAGAAGACCCGCTTCTACCAGGCCAGCACCTCCGAGCTCTACGGTCTGGTGCAGGAAATCCCGCAGAAGGAAAGCACGCCCTTCTACCCGCGCAGCCCCTACGCCGTGGCCAAGCTCTACGCGTACTGGATCGTGGTGAACTACCGCGAGGCCTACGGCATGTACGCCTGCAACGGCATCCTGTTCAACCACGAATCCCCGCGCCGCGGCGAGACCTTCGTCACCCGCAAGATCACGCGCGGCCTGGCCAACATCGCCCAGGGGCTGGAGCCCTGCCTCTACATGGGCAACCTGGATTCGCTGCGCGACTGGGGCCATGCCAAGGACTACGTGCGCATGCAATGGATGATGCTGCAGCAGGCACAACCCGAAGATTTCGTCATCGCCACCGGCGTGCAGTACAGCGTGCGCCAGTTCATCGAGATGAGCGCGCGCGAGCTGGGCATCACCCTGCGCTTCGAGGGCCAGGGCGTGAACGAACAGGCCATCGTGCAGGCCGTCGAAGGCGACAAGGCGCCGGCGCTGCGGCCGGGCCAGGTGATCGTGAAGGTGGACCCGCGCTACTTCCGCCCGACCGAGGTGGAAACCCTGCTGGGCGACCCGGCCAAGGCGAAGAACACGCTGGGCTGGGTGCCCCGGATCGCGCTGCAGGACATGGTGACGGAGATGGTGGTCTCCGACCTGGCCGACGCCCAGCGCCACGCCCTGCTCAAGCACCACGGCTACGCCGTGGCCGTCTCCAGCGAACACTGAGCACCCGGTGCCGATCCCCATGTCCGCCCCCTTGCGCACCGCCCCCACCCGCCGCGCGTCCATCGCGCGCCGCATGGCCTCGGGCGCGGGCGCCTACGGTTATGCGCAGGCGGTGAGCATCGGCACGCAACTGGTGGCCTTGCCGGTCTTCCTCCACCATTGGGACATCGCCACCTACGGCTACTGGCTGGCCCTGACGGCACTGCCCTTCTACCTGTCGATGGCCGACGCCGGCATCTCCACCGCCTCGTGCAACCGGATGATCGGTCTCATCACGCAGGGCCAGAAGGCGCGCGCGGCCGGGGTGTTCCAGAGCGCCGTGGCCTTTCTGCTGAGCGTCTCGCTGCTGGCCCTGCTCGCGGTGGGCGCCGCGCTGCTGCTGTTGCCCGACACCACCTTGCAGGCGCCGCAGTGGAAGGCCGTGCTCATGCTGCTGTCCCTCAGCGTGGTGCTCAGCCTGTTCTGCAGCCTGGCCGAGGTGGTCTACAAGGCCACCGGCGGCTACGCGGCGGGCACCTACCTCGTCACCACCGGGCGCCTGGTCGAATGGGCCGGTGGCCTGGCCGGTCTGGTGCTCACGCAGACCTTCATCGGCGTCGCCAGCTCGGCCCTGCTGGCCCGGCTGGGCTACACGGCGCTGAGCATCGGCCTGAGCCAGCGGCGCACCGATTTCCTGCGCTGGGGCGTGGCGCGCGCCAGCTGGGCCGACGTGCGACAGACCGCCGCGCCGGGTGCGCTGTTCTTCTCGATCTCGATGACCAACGCGCTCAGCCTGCAAGGTTTCACCCTGCTGGTGGCGGCCACGCTGGGCCCCGCCGCCACCGCCGTGTTCAACACCTACCGCACCGTCGCCCGGGTCGTGGTGCAGGTCACCAACGCGCTGAGCAACCCGCTCTGGCCAGAGCTCACCGCCCTCAAAGGCCAGCAGGACGACCACGCCTTCTGGAAGCTCTACCGCCGGGCCAAGCACCTGGGCCTGCTCATCGCCGCCGCGGGCGCGCTGCTGGTGTACCTGGTGTCGCCCTGGCTGCTCGAGGTCTGGACGCACGGCCAGATTCCCTTCACCGCCACCAGCATGGCGCTGTTCCTGCTCTACGCCGCCGTGTGCTCGGCCACCCAGGTCCCGCGCGTCGTGCTCATGTCCATCAACCGCCATGCCGGCCTGGCCGCGCAGAGCCTGATGGCCGCCGTGGTCTCGCTGGTGGTGGCCTGGCTGGTCTGGCGCAGCGCCGGCATGACGGGCGTGGTGGCCGCCATGGTGCTGGGCGAGGCCCTGGTCTGGCTCACCGCCACACGCGCCGTGCGCCGCCTGCACCGCCAGCACCGGCTTCAGGGCCCGCCGGCCACAGGGGTCGCCGCATGATCATCGACCTGAACCACGCCCCGCCACCGGAGACCGCGCAGGACGTCGTCATCGTCGGCGGCGGCACGGTGGCCCTGTTGCTGGCCGTGCTGCTCGAGCGCCAGGGCCAGCGCGTGACGGTGCTGGAGAGCGGCGGCGGCGGTTTCGAAACGCCGGCCCAGGCGCTCAACGACGCCACCGTCGTCGGTCGGGCCCACAGCGGCATCGCCGTGGCGCGCGGGCGCGCGCTGGGCGGCACCTCCAACCTCTGGGGCGGCCAGCTCACCGGCTTCGTGCCCTCGGATTTCGAGGCCCGCGCCGGTGTGTCGGACGCGCCCTGGCCCATCACCTACGAGGAACTGCTGCCCTGGTACGAGGCCGTGGCCAAGGAACTGCGGCTGGCCGACGCGCTCGACGAGCACACGCCCCAGGCGCGCAAGCTCTTCGGCGGCGGCTACCCCGACATTCCCGGGTTCACGCTGTTCCTCACGCGCTGGCTCAAGGAGCCCGCCATGGCGCGCCACTTCCGCGAGCGCCTGCAGAACGCGCCCAAGCTCACGGTGCTGCTGCACGCCCACGCCACGGGCCTGGACCTGTCGCCCGACGGCGAGCGCGTCAGCACGGTCCGCGTGGCGCGGCCCGACGGCAGCCTCACCGCCATCGCCGGCCAGCGCGTGGTGCTGGCCAACGGCACCATCGAGATCGCCCGCCTGCTGCTGGCCAGCGCTGCCGAGCAGCCCCAGGCTCCCTGGGTCGGCAACCCCTGGGTGGGCGCCGGCTTCCAGGACCACCTGGAAATGCGCGGCGGGCGCGTGCACCCGCTGGACAAGCCGCGCTTCCTGCGCACCTTCCAGAACATCGTGCTCGGCGGCCACAAGTACCAGCCCAAGCTGCGGCTGGCCAGCGCCAGCGCCGGCGCGGGCGCCCTCGCCGCCGACCCGGCGCTGCAGGTCACCGGCTATTTCGCGTTCGAGTCCAGCATCGCCGAGCACCTGCAGCACCTGAAGGTGATGGCCAGGTCGCTGCGGCGCGGCGCGCTGCCGCGCCAGGGCCTGGGCGAGCTGTTGCGCCACCTGCGCGGCATGGGCAGCGCCTGGCTGCCGATGGTCGTGCAGTACCTGCGGCACCACCGCATCCACAACCCGGCCGACCGCGGCGTCTGGCTCGTCATGCACGCCGAGCAGCTGCCGCGCCACGACAGCCGCATCACCCTCGACCCGCAGCGCAAGGACCGCTTCGGCATGCCGCTGGCCAAGCTGGACTGGCGCATCGGCGGCCAGCCCGAGCTGCGCGCCATGGCCGGCTTCATGCGCCGCATCGGCGACAGCCTGCAGGCGGCCGGGCTGGCGCGGGTGGAGATCGACGCGCTGCTCGCCAACGAGGACGCGCGCGCGCTGGACCAGGCCACCGACACCTACCACCAGTGCGGCGGCGCCCGCATGGGCCACCACGCGCGCGACGGCGTGGTCGACCGCGGGCTGCGCGTGTTCGGCACGGACAACCTCTACGTCGCCGGGGCCGCGGTGTTCCGCACCTCCAGCTACGCCAATCCCACCTTCACCGCCATGGCGCTCACGGCCCGGCTGGCCGAGCAGCTGCGCCCGGAGGTCCCTGTATGAACCTCACCGCCAACGACCTGATGACCCAGCGGCTGGGCTTCGGCTGCGGCCGCCTCAACGGCGGCGCCGACAAGGCGACCTCGCTGCGCCTGATCCACGCCGCGCTGGACCAGGGCATCCGCCACTTCGACACCGCGCCGCCCTATGGGCTCGGCGCGTCCGAATCCGTGCTGGGCGAGGCCCTCAAGGGCCGGCAGGAGGACGTGACCGTGGTGACCAAGGCCGGGCTGGCCCGCCCCGCCTCGCCCGGCCTGATGCAGAAGGCCCGGGCCGTGGTCAAGCCGCTGGCCCGCTGGGTGCCCGGCCTGCGCCAGGCCGTGCTCAAGGGCATGGCCCGGCGCGCCCCCGCCGGCAACTTCGACACCGGGTTCATCGCCCAGTCCTTCGAGGCCAGCCTGAGGCAGCTGCAGCGCGAGCGCGTGGACTGCCTGCTGCTGCACGAGGCGCAGCCGCACCACACGCTGGCCCCCTTGCGGGAGCTGCTCGATCGCTACGTCGCCCAGGGGCAGCTCGGTGCCTACGGCAGCTCCACCGGCGAACCGATGAACCAGCTCGTGCGCTTCGGCGCCGTGTCGCAATACCGCAGCCCGGCCCCGGGCGCCGAGTGGACACCGGTGGCCGCGGACGACGTGCTGCACGGCGCCCTGCGCTTCGTGGCGCCGGCCATCGGGCCCGCGATGGCGCGCGACCCCCAGCTCAAGGCCCGGCTGGCCAGCCTGCTGCCCGAGGGCACCGACCCGGCCAGTGCCACCGGATCGCTCGCCCTGGCCTATGCGCTGGCCCGCTTCGAGAGCCGGCTGCTCATCTCCACGCACCAGCCGCAGCGCCTGACCCGCACCGTCGACGAACTGCGGCACATCACGGCCTCGCCCGAATGGCTGCCCGCCATGTCGGCCCTGCACTGCGCCTTCAAGCGGGCGCCCGCGCCATGAACCCGCTGCTGCGCCTGCTCTCGCTGTGGCTGCTCGGCCTGGCCGTCTACCTGGGCGGCTGGTACGTGGAAGGCCCGGCGTTCCAGGCCGTGCAGATGGGCTCGGTCGCGCTGTTCATCGGCGCCGGTTTCCTGGCCCTGCTGGCGGGGGACACGCGCCGCATCGAGCTCAGCACCGCCGAGTACATCGTGGGCGGCGCTTTCCTGTTCGCCATGCTGGTGGCCTTCGCGCGCGAGAACACGATGTCGGTCGCTTACGGCGCCATGTTCCTGATGGTGCTGGTCTCGGCCGCGGTGCTGGCGCGCCAGCCCTGGGGGCCCAGCGTCGACCAGGTGTTCCGGCGCGTCTACATCGCCCTGATCGCCTCCGTGCTGGTGGTCCAGCCGGCCGACTACCTGACCTCGGTGGTGGGCACGGTCGAGCGCAGCGTGGGGCTGGTGCGCTTCACGCCGCTGGGCATGCACCCCAACCTCGCCGGCCTGGTGTACGGTGGGGGCAGCCTGCTGTTCTTCCAGCACTTCCTCGGCAGCACGCGCGCCCACCAGAAGCTGTTCGCGCTGGCGATGTCCGGGCTGTGCCTGAGCATGGTGCTGGCCGCGTCCGCGCGGGCCAGCCTGCTGGCCCTGGGGGTCACGGGCGCCGTCGCCGTGCTGCTCATCGCCTGGCGCGGCTCCCGCCGCGCGCGCACCGCCCTGGGCCTCGCGGCCGTCGGCGCGCTGGCCCTCGGCCTGGCCAAGGCGGGCGCCATCGCCGGCTACCTGAGCACCATCCTGGACCTGGACTCGCCCACGCGCGGCACGGCCTCGGGCGCGACGGGCCGCGAAGACCTGTGGCGCGACGGCATCGAGCTCGTGTTCTCCGACCCGGTGCTGTTCTTCACCGGCCGGGGCGTGCGCGCCGCCGGCCCCGAGGTGATCGGCTTTCCGGTGGAGAGCTCCTACATCAACCTCGCGCTCGAACACGGCGTGGTGCTGGGCGGGCTGATCGCCCTGACCTTCCTGTTCACCGCATGGCGCGCCCTGCGCCGCGGCTTCGACACCGGCGCGATGAACCCGGCCCTCTTCCTCAGCGGCTCGATGCTGTTGTTCGCGCTGGTGCAGTCGGTCTTCAACCGCTACCTGATCGCGGTCGGCAACCCCTTCTCGCTGCTGATCCTGTTGCTGCTCCTGCAACTCAACCTCGGCCCGCCCCGGCTTCGCGCCGCGGCCCTTCCTCCATCGCCAGGCCCCGTCCTGCGCCACCCCGCGGGATTCTCACCATGACCTACGTCTTCTGGCATTCCTACCTCATGTTCCACCAGGCCGCGTACATCCGTGCCCTGGCCGAGCTGCCCGGCAACACCGTGCACTGGTGCGTGACGCAGGACCTGCCCGCCTACTACCGCGACCGCGGCTACCCGGTGCCCGACACCGGCCAGGTCCAGGTGCACCGGGCGCCCACGCCGGCCCAGACCGCCGAGCTCGCTTCGTTGCCCGGCTCGGTGCAGGTGTTCTTCGGCCTGCGCGGTTTCGCGCTGCCGCTGGCCGCCTTCCAGGCCAGCCTGGGCGCGCCGGTGCACCGCTTCCTGATGACGGAGAACCGCTACGAGCCGGGCGCGCGCCTGCTGCCTCGCTGGCTGGCCTACACCTGGGACGCGCTGCGCTACCGCCGCCACCTCAGCGGCGTGTTCTGCATCGGCCACTCGGGCCGCTACGGCGGCGCGCGCTTCTTCTCCGCCTGCGGCTACCCCCGCGAGCGCATCGTGCCCTTCGTGCACGTGGTGGACTGCACGCCGGTGCGGCACGCGCCGGTGCGGCGCGGGCACAAGGAGATCCTCTACGCGGGCCAGCTGATTCCGCGCAAGCGGATCGATGTGCTGCTGCAGGCGTTCAGCCAGCTCGCCGTGCCCTCGGCCCACCTGCGCATCATCGGGCAGGGCCAGGAGGCCGCGAACCTCCAGCAGCTCGCCCATGAACTCGGCATCGCCGAGCGGGTGGATTTCTCGCCGGCCCTGCCCAACGCCGAGACCGTCGCGGCCATGGCCGCCGCCGACGTGCTGGTGCTGCCCAGCCGCTTCGACGGCTGGGGCGCGGTGGTCAACGAGGCCTTGATGGTGGGCACGCCGGTGATCTGCAGCAACCGCTGCGGGGCCAGCGACGTGATCGAGAACGGGCGCAACGGCTACGTGTTCGAGGCCGGCAACGCCCGCTCGCTGCGCGAGCGCCTGCAAAGCATCTGCCAGGACTTCCACTGGAACCGCGCCGCGCTGGCGGCCGCCGAGTCCACCCGCCTGGGCGGTGCCGCGGTGGCCGCGCGCTTTCAGAAGAACGTCCTGCGCCTGCTGGCCGCCGAGCCGGCCAGCCTGGCCTGGAAACCGGAGGTGTCCCAATGAACATCGGCATTCTCACCTTCCATTTCAGCGACAACTACGGTGCCGCGCTGCAGGCCTATGCCCTGCGCCGCTGGTTGACGGAGCGGGGCCACCGCGCCAGCTTCATCGACTACCGGCCCGCGCACATCGAGCGCGGCGGGCGCCTCTGCGTGCCCACCTCGCCGGCCAAGCTCAAGGCCGACCTGAAGGTGGTCTACCTGGCGGTGTCCTCGTTCCTCCACCAGCACTTCGGCCACCGGGGCCAGCGGGAGAAGTTCGTGCGCTTCCGGGAACATTTCCTGGGCATCTCCACCGATGCCGCGCCCACGGACAACGGCGCCTCGCTCGCCGCGGCGCAGGCCTACGACCTGATCGTGGCGGGCAGCGACCAGATCTGGAGCCCGTCCCAGCATTTCGGTTTCGACCCGAACTACTTCCTGGCCTTCGCGCAGTCGTTCCGGGCCCGCAAGATTTCATACGCCGCGAGCTTCGGCCGCGACCGCGTGTCCCCGGACGAGGCCGCGCAGCTGCCCGAGCTGCTGCACCACTTCGACGCGATCTCGGTGCGCGAGGCCTCCGGCGCCACGCTGGTCGAGCGCACCACCGGGCAGCGCCCCGCCAACGTGCCCGACCCGACCCTGCTGCTCAACAGCTACGCGGAACTGACCGACCCGGCGCCCACCGCCGGCCCCGGCACCGAGCCCTACCTCTTCTGCTACGGGCTGCGCTCGCCCGACAACATCCGCCAGACCGCCGAGCTCGTGGCCAGCCAACTGAGCTGCCCCATCCTCTCGCCGCACAACCCGCACCGGCGCTGGGTCGAGATCGGCCAGACGGTCTATCCCGATCCGGCCGAGTGGGTGGCCCTGGTCAAGAACGCGCGTTTCGTCGTGACCAACTCGTTCCACGGCACCGTGTTCTCGCTGCTGTTCAAGAAGCCCTTCATCGTGGCCGGGCTGACCGGCGACAAGGCCGCCGCCAATGCCCGCGCCATCCACCTGCTGCGGGCCGTCGGTCTGGAAAACCGTTTCGCGGCGTCGTTCTCGGCGCAGCAGACCGAGGCCCTGATGCGCACGGCGATCGACTGGGCCGCCGTGGACCAGCGGCTGGCGGACCTGCGGCAGGCCGGCAACGAATTTCTGAACGGGCAACTGAAGGCGGTGGCGCCATGAACCCCATGAGCGACTTCGGCGCGCTGAGGTACCGCAACCGGTTCAGCTCCACGGACAAGCTGCGGCGCTGGGCCTGGGAGCTGGTGTGGCTGCTCGGGTTCCGGC
Source organism: Hydrogenophaga sp. UC242_50 (assembly GCF_042697355.1). Taxonomy (NCBI): domain Bacteria; kingdom Pseudomonadati; phylum Pseudomonadota; class Betaproteobacteria; order Burkholderiales; family Comamonadaceae; genus Hydrogenophaga; species Hydrogenophaga sp. UC242_50. The sequence continues at coordinate 1,218,499 of NZ_CP170553.1, read as the reverse complement.
CCACGCCGCGCTGGGCCCTGCACGGCTGGCGGCGCTTCCTGCTGCGCTCGTTCGGGGCCCAGGTCGGCACCGGTTGCCGCATCGCGCCCTCGTGCCGAGTCTGGGCGCCGTGGAACCTGAGCATGGGTGAGTTCTCGGCCCTCGGCGACGGCGTGGACTGCTACAGCATGGACCGCATCACCCTCGGCTCCAAGGTCGCGGTCAGCCAGCGCACCTTCCTGTGCGCCGGCTCGCACGACATCCGCTCCCTGTCCCGGCCCCTGATCACCGGCCCCATCACGATCGAAGACCACGTGTGGATCGCGGCCGAAAGTTTCGTGCACCCGAACGTGGTGATCCGGGAAGGCGCCGTCATCGGCGCGCGCTCGGTCGTGACCAAGGAGGTGCCGGCCTGGTCCGTCTGCGCCGGCCACCCGTGCCGCAAGCTCAAGGACCGCGTGGTGAGGGAGCGCCACCATGTTTGACAAGCTGCTCAAGGTGGCCGGCATCTTCAGCGAGGCCTTTCGCGACGCCGTGCTGTTCCTGCGCTTCAACTCGTACTCGCCCTTCGTGGACCCGTCCCGGCGCGCGTTCTACAAGATCCTCATCGAAGCCCACACGATCGAGAAGGGCCTGTCCCTGCCCAACCCGAAACCGCTGTTCGGCAAGGACAAGATCCGTTTCGTCATGAACGCGCTGTCGCGCTACGACATCCGGCACTCACCGATTCCCGCCCACATGTCGCTGGGCGCGCTGGACGCCTACGTGAACTTCCACGCCAAGGCGGGCCTGAGCGACCCCTTGCTCGACGAGATCTCGGGCTACCTGAAAGCCTGGGAAGCCAAGCTGCCCAGGCCCTGGAAGGGCGGCACGCGGGACTACTCCTTCCTGGGCCAGCCGCTGAACAACCTGCAGCAGCTGATGGCCAGCCGCTCGAGCATCCGCACGATGCGGTCCACGCCGCAGCACCCCGACCGCATCCTGGAGGCGATCGCGCTCGCGCAGCTCGCGCCCTCGCAATGCAACCGCCAGTCCTCGCGGGTCCATGCCTACCAGGACCCCGCCCTCATCCAGCAGCTGCTGGCGCTGCAGGGCGGCTCGCGCGGCTTTGCGGAAACGGTCGGCAACCTGTTCGTGGTGAGCTCGGAGATCTGCGCCTGGGGCGGGCCCGGGCAACGCAACCAGGCCTACGTCGACGGCGCGCTGTTCGCCATGTGCCTGATGTTCGCCTGCCGCTCCATGGGCTGGGGCGCCTGCCCGCTGAACCTGGCGATCGACCACAAGACCGAGGCCGCGATCCGCCGCACCGGCGGCATCCCGGCGGGCGAGCGGCTGATCATGATGATCGCCTTCGGCGAGCCGGTGGCGCCCGACACCAAGGTGGCTTTCTCGCCGCGCAGGCCCGCGGCGGAGATCGCCACCCTTCACGCCTGAGGAGCCCCCCCGATGAGCATCACCGCCGTCATCCTGACCTACAACGAAGCCCTCCACCTGGAGCGCGCCATCCGCTCCATCCAGGCGTCCACGGACCAGATCGTGGTGGTCGACTCCGGCTCCAGCGACGGCACCGCCGAGATCGCGCAACGGCTCGGGGCCGAGGTCCACACGCACGCCTTCGTCAACCAGGCCCGGCAGTTCCAGTGGGCGCTCGACACGCTCGACATCCGCGGCGAGTGGGTGCTGCGCCTGGACGCCGACGAGATCATCGAGCCCGACCTCGCGCGGGAGATCGGCGAAAAACTGCCGCGGCTGCCGGCCGAGGTGGTGGGCGTGAACCTCAAGCGCAAGCACATCTTCATGGACCGCTGGGTGCGCCACGGCGGGCGCTACCCGCTCGTGATGCTGCGGCTCTGGCGCCATGGCAAGGGCCGCGTGGAAGACCGCTGGATGGACGAGCACGTGGTGGTCTGGGGCGGGCGCACCGTCACCTTCGACGGCGGCTTCGCCGACCACAACCTGCACGACCTGAGCTACTTCACCGACAAGCACAACAAGTACGCCACGCGCGAGGCCATCGAGGTGCTCAACCAGCGGCTCGGCCTGTTCGCCCGCGACGAGGCGCTCAGCGCGCGCAGCGCCTCGTTCCAGGCCTCGTTCAAGCGATGGGTCAAGGAGCGTGTCTACAACCGCATCCCGTTCACCGTCAGCGCCACGCTGTATTTCCTGTACCGCTACATCGTCCAGCTCGGTTTTCTGGACGGCCGCAGCGGCCTGGTCTACCACTTCCTGCAGGGCTGTTGGTACCGCTTCCTGGTGGGCGCCAAGGTCATGGAGCTGGAACGGGCCGTGGCCCACCTGCACGACGACAAGGCCGCCATCTGCGCCGAATTGAGCCGACTGACCGGGCACAAGCTGGTGGCCCGAAGCGACACCGTGGCGCCCACCGACGTGCGCGACCCGCAGCTCGCCCCCCGACTTTGAAAAGGACCGGCATGCACACCCCCACCCCGTCCCAGTTCATCACCGCCCTGTGCCTGGCGTGGCCCGCCTGGGCGCACGCCAACGACGCGCTGATCTGCCAGGACGCCTCGACGCCGGAGGGCGCCACGCAGGTGGGCGCGCTGCAACCGCTGTTCCGCGATTGCCCCCGGGTCGACGACGTGGACTTCACGGGCCGGGCCGACGGGCGCAAGTACTACAACGGCCTGTACTTCACGCCGCCGAAAGACCGCAGCCTCTACGAGCAGGCCGACGATGGCGTGGTGCTGCAGCGCGGCGGCGTGATCGCCGACCGCGAAGATGAGCTCGCACCCCGGCCAGTTCCCCCTGCTGCGCGGCGACCGGCCGTTCTACATCGAGGCGCAGGTCGCGATCTCGTCCAACCACCGTGACAACTTCCCGGCCATCTGGCTGATGCCGATCGAGCACAACCTGCGCATGGAGGACGTGTACGAAGGCGATCCGAAAAGTTTCGAGCGCTGGTTCGAGCTGGACATCGACGAAGGCGGCTTCGGACCCGGCGGCCACCACACCGCGATTTCCTGGACCGGCATCTACCCCAACTACAAGAAGATCCAGAACCCCAACCCGACGTCGAAGGAACCGCTGGACCGCACCCAGCCCAACGTCTTCGGCGTCTCCTATTCCCCCGACACCCTCACCGTGCGCTGGTGGCTCAACGGCCGGCAGGTGCTGGAAGCGGGCCCACCCTACGTGCCCGAGATCGCCCGGCGGCAGAACTTCTACCTGATCGTCTCCGCGCAAAGCCACAAGAACGTCAGCCACTACCAGATGAAGTTCATGGGCGTGCGCGCCTTCGTGGGTGGCGCGGTGGCATCGAAAGCGAAAGGCCGGCCGTGAAGCTGCTCATCTACGGCATCAACTTCGCGCCCGAACTCACCGGCATCGGCAAGTACACCGGCGAGATGGCGCAGTGGCTGGCCGCCGCGGGGCACGAGGTGCGTGTGATCACCGCGCCGCCCTACTACCCGGCCTGGAAGGTGGGCGAGGGCCACAGCGCCCGGCGCTACCGCACCGAGTCGTGGCAGGGTGTTCGGGTGATGCGCGCGCCGCTGTGGGTGCCGCACCAGCCCGGCGGCCTCAAGCGCCTGCTGCACCTGGGCAGCTTCGCCCTGAGCAGCCTGCCGGTGCTGTGCGCGCAGTGGCGCTGGAAACCCGACGTGGTGTGGGTGGTGGAGCCGCCCCTGATGTGCGCACCCGCCGCGGTGGCCTTCGCGTCCCTGCGCGGCGCCAGCAGCTGGCTGCACATCCAGGACTACGAGGTGGACGCCGCGTTCGACCTGGGTCTGATCCAGGGCCCCACGCTGCGCCGCTGGGTCGAGCGCGCCGAGCGCTGGCTGATGCGCCGCTTCGACCGCGTCTCCACCATCTCGGGCCGCATGGTGGACCGCGCGCGGCGCAAGGGCGTGGCGGCCGAGCGGGTGCTGCACTTCCCGAACTGGGTCGACATCAGCGGCATCACGCCGCTGGCCGCGCCCAGCGCCTACCGCGCCGAGCTGGGCCTGGCGCCCGACGCCGTGGTGGCCCTCTACTCCGGCAACATGGGCAACAAGCAAGGCCTGGAGACCCTGGCCGAGGTGGCCCGCCTGCTGCAGGACGAGCCGCGCATCCAGCTGGTGCTGGGGGGCAACGGCTCCGGCCGGGCCGATCTGCAGGCGCGCTGCGCGGGCCTGCCCAACGTGCGCTTCCTGGACCTGCAACCGCTGGACCGCCTGAACGACTGGCTGGGCCTGGCCGACGTGCACCTGCTGCCCCAGCGCGCCGATGCCGCGGACCTGGTGATGCCGTCCAAGCTCACCGGCATGCTGGCCAGCGGCCGCGCCGTGCTCGCCACCGCGTTGCCCGGCACCGAGCTGTGCCGGGTGGTGGTGCAGGACGCCGCCTGCGGCCTCGTGGTACCGCCCGAGAACCCGGCCGCCCTGGCCGACGCGCTGCGCGCACTCGCGGCCGACCCGGTGCGCCGCGCCGAATGGGGCGCCAACGGCCGCCGCTACGCGGAGGCCGAGTTGAGCCAGGACGTGGTCCTGCGCCGCTTCGAAATGCAATTGCTGGCCTTGGGCCAGAAAGGGGAAACGCTATGCGCCACCAGCTCTTCATGACCCTCCGGCCCTGGGTGTTCTGGGCCACCGGGATGCTGATCCTGGCCGCGGCCGGGCCGCTGCAGGCCCAGACCCAGACGCCCGTGGCGGCGGACGCCGCGAAGGCGCAGGCCGTGCCGGCCAGCGCGCCGCTGGACCCCAACGGGGCCACCCTCGGGCCCACGCCCTCACCCGCCGAGGGCGTGGACGCGAACTACCGCATCTCGCCCAACGACCTGATGGCCTTCGACGTGTTCGGCGTGCCCGACATGAAGCGCGATGTGCGCGTGAACGCCTCGGGCGAGGTTTCGCTGCCGCTCATTGCGCCAGGTGCCGGTGGCCGGGCTCACGGCGCAGGCCGCGGAGCGGCTGATCGCCCAGCGCTACCAGGAGAAGTACCTGCAGGACCCGCAGGTCTCGCTCTTCATCAAGGAGTTCACCACGCAGCGCGTCGCCATCGAAGGCGCGGTGATCCGGCCGGGCATCTACCCGGTGACGGGCCAGCTCACCTTGCTGCGCGCCCTGGCCTTGTCGGGCGGCTTCGCGCCCTACGCCGACATCAACCAGATCGTCGTCTACCGCCACGGCAGCAGCGGCGCGCGCGAACAGTTCACCTACGACCTCGACAAGGTGCGCGCGGGCCAGGAGAAGGACCCGAACATCCGCTCGGACGACGTGATCGTGGTCCAGCGCAACGCCCGGCGCACCGCGCTGAGGGATTCGCTCTTCAGCGACATCCTGAGCACGCTCAACCCTTTCAAGTGACGGGAGATCCGCCATGCGCAGCCGACCAACACCCCCTGCCCTTCGTGCCCGACCCGAGGGACGCGCTGGGCCCGCACCGCGAGGCCGCGCCGTCCGAGCGGGCGCGCTCCCGCGGCGAAGCCATCGCGCTGACCGAGGACCGCATCGACCTGCGGACCCTCTACCGCGCGCTGGTGCGGCGCAAAGGGACCATCCTGGGCATCGCCGTCCTGGGCACCCTGGCCGCCGGCGTGTACACGCTGAGCCTCACGCCGCAGTACGAGAGCTCGGCCATGCTGCAGATCGACCGCGCGGCGCAGAAGGTGGTGGGCTTCAACACCGAGGTCGAGGTGGAGGAGGGCCCGCTGTCCGATCAGCTGCAGCTGCGCACCCAGGTGGAGCTGCTCAAGAGCCGCAGCCTGGCCGAGCGCGTGATCGATGAAATGGGCCTGCACAAGCCGGGCGCCATGAGTTCACCGCCCTCACCGGACGTCGCCGAAGCCGCCGGGGTGGTGAGCGGCACCGGGCTGCTGGACCAGGCCGCGGCCCTGGCCCGCCAAGCGTGGAGCCAGCTGCACGCGCTGATCGCCCCGGTGCCGTCCAGCCCCGAGTCGTTCAGCCGGGCGGGCACGTTGGCGCAGTTCCAGCAGGCGGTCACCGTGGAGCCGGTGCGCAACTCGCGCCTGGTGCAGGTCAGCGTGCGCAACGCCGACCCGGATCTGGCCGCCGCCATCGCCAACACCATCGCCAAAGCCTTCATTGCCATGCACATCGAGCGCCGGCTGGACTCGTCGATCTACGCGCGCCAGTTCCTGGAGGAGCAGATCCGCCAGAGCAAGGCCAAGCTGGAAGCAAGCGAGCGCGTCATCAACGAGTACGCCAAGAAGAACCAGATCCTGAACCTGGGCGACAAGGGCAGCGCCACCACCCAGACCTTCGTGGACTTCTCCACCGCGCTGACCCAGGCGCAGCAGGAGCGCATCAAGGCCGAGACGCTGTACAACCAGGTCCGGCTCAACCCCGAGAGCGCGCCCCAGGCGGTGGTCAACGAGGCCATCCGCGCCTACAAGGAGCAGCGCGCCCGGCTCGAGGCCGACTACGCCAAGAACCGCAGCGTGTTCAAGCCGGACTACCCCGCCATGGTGCAGGCGCGCGCCCAGATCGCCGAGCTCGATGGCCGCATCAAGACCGAGGTGAACAACATCCTCTCCAGCATCCAGGGCCAGTACATGGCCGCCGTGAAGGCCGAAGAGCAGCTCAAGAACAAGGTGGCCGCCAGCCGCAGCGAGGTGCTCACCGTGCAGGACCGCAGCGTGGACATGAACCTGCTCAGCCGCGAGCTGGACACCAACCGGCAGGTGTACGACAGCCTGCTGCAGCGCCTGCGCGAGGTGAGCGTGACCGCGGGCATCACCACCAACAACGTGAGCATCGTCGATCAGGCGGCGGTGCCGCGCTTCCCGGCCTCGCCCAACCTGAAGATCAACATCGGGCTGGGCCTGGTGCTGGGCCTGTTCCTGGGCATGCTGGCCGCCCTGCTGCGCGAGCAGATGGACGACTCGGTCAAGAGCGCCAACGACATCGAGGGCTCTTACCAGCTGCCCCTGCTGGGCCTGATCCCGTTCACCCGGGGCCCCCGGGTGCGCCGCGAACCGGTGGCCCTGCTGGCGCACCGCGAGCCGCGCAGCACCTTCGCCGAGTCCTACCGCTCGGTGCGCACCGTGCTGCAGTTCGGTTCGCCCGACGGCCCGCCCCAGCGCTTCATGGTGACCAGCTGTGGCAACGGCGAGGGCAAGAGCACCACCGCGCTCGCGCTGGCCATCAACTTCGCCCAACTCGGCCAGAGGGTCCTGCTGATCGATGCCGACATGCGCAAGGGCGGGCTGCACAAGATGCTCAAGCTGTCCAACGAGCGCGGCCTGTCCAGCCTGCTGGAGGCCGACCGCGCGATCCAGGGCGTGATCCAGGAGACGGCGGTGGCGAACCTGGGGGTCATCACTGCGGGCCCCACGCCGCCCGACCCGGTGGAGCTGCTGATGGGGCCCCGGCTGGGCGCCCTGCTGGAGCAGGCGCAGGCCCTGGGCTACACGCAGGTCGTGATCGACGGGCCGCCGCTGCTGGGCCTGGCGGACGCGATCGTGCTGGGCAACCAGATCCCCAACATCGTGCTGGCGGTGAAGGCCGGCGGCACGCGCAAGGACAGCATGAAGGACGCGCTGCGCCGCCTGCGCACCGCCGGCCTCGCCCCCATGGGCGTGGTGCTCACGCACGCCCGCAACGAGTACAGCAACGACCACGCCTACGCGGCCTACTACGGCCACGGCGCCCCGCCCGCGCCCAAGCCGGCACCGGTGCGCAGCCCGGCCCCCGTCGCGTTGCCGCCGGGCACCCGCATCGAGCCCACGCTGGACCCATCCGCCGCCTGACATGACCCCGCCCGACGGGAGACGCCTGCTGCCGGCCCTGCTGGCCTTCGAGCGCGCGCCCGGCCGCTACCCCGTGGCGCTGCGCGAACCGCGCCCGCTGTTCGCGCACATCGACAGCGTGATGCGCCTGGCCGCCGGGCGCCCGGTGGAGGGCCTGCCGGCGGCCGCCGCCCACAACCCCGAGCTGCGCCGCGCGGCGCGCTTCTTCGTGCGCACGGTGATGCTGCGCCCGGGCTCGGACCCCTACACCCTGCTGGGCCTGACGCCGGACTTCGAGCCGGCGCAACTGCGCGAGCACTACCGGCTGATGATCCGCCTGACGCACCCGGACTTCGAAGCCGCGGGCGAACGCTGGCCCGCCGGCGCGGCCACGCGGATCAACCTGGCCAACGACCTGCTGTCACTGCGTCAGCGCGGCCACAAGGCCCACAGCTGCAGCGGCTGCTTGAGCGCGGCGGCCGTGAGATAGGCCTCGTCGCTCCAGCCGCCCCAGCCCATGAACAGGTCGGCGCGCACCGCGCCCACGATGGCGCCGCCCGTGTCCTGCGCCATCACCAGGCGCTGCGCGTTCATCGTCGGGCCCTGGGTGCGCAGCCATACCGGCGTGCCATAGGGAATGCTCTGCGGATCGACCGCGATCGAGCGCCCGGGCGTGAGCGGCACGTTCTGCGCACCGCGCGGGCCGAAGCGCGCGTCCAGCTCCGACAGCGCCTCTTCGCGGAAGAACACGGTGCGCGGGTTGCTCCACAGCATCTCGTTGAGGCGCTGCGGGTTCTGCAGGGCCCAGGCCTTGATGGCCGACCACGAGGCCTCGTTGATGGCGCGCTGGTCGAGCAGCCAGCGGCCCACGCTCTGGTACGGATGGCCGTTGTGCGCCGCGAAGGCCACCCGCACCTGGCGCGTGCGCCCGTCGGCCTCGGCGATGTTCAGGCGGCCCGAGCCCTGGATCTGCAGGATCAGCGCGTCGATGGGGTCGGCCAGCCAGGCCACGGCGCGCCCCTGCAGCGCGGCCTGCGCGGCGGGCAGCGTGTCGATCTCCTGGCGGCTGTGCCAGGGCTGGCCGGGCCGCAGCCCCGGCGGCGGGCCATAGAGCGGCACGCGGTAGGTGGCGGTGGGCACGCGGCTGGCGGCCATGATGGGCTCGTAGTAACCGGTGAGCAGGCCGGCCGGCAGGCTGCCATCGACCTCGGTGACGCGGTAGGGCAGGAAGCGGCGCATCACCCAGGCCTGCTGCTCGGCGGCGGTGGCGATGGAGAGCTGGCGCACTTCGGCGCACAGGCCCGCATGGCCCGCCACCGGCCGCTCGCAGCCGCGCACCCAGGCGTTCCACACCTCGTGCAGGCTGTCCTGCCCCCAGCCGGGCAGCTCGCTCCAGCGCACCGGCACCCAGCGGCTCTTGCCGCGCTGCATCGGGGCGGGCAGCACCGTGTCGTCGGGCGCCGCCACCACCGGGGGCACCCCGGTGACCGGAGGCGGCATGGGGGGATAGGTGCGGGGGTCGATCGCGCAGGACGCCAGGCTTCCTACAATCAGGGCGCTCCCGATCCAGCGCAGCGCCCTCTGGCCGCTGCCGTTCTTTCCACCCCTCGCAGAAACGCCATTCCTTCCCATGACCCTGTTGTTGCTTGAAGCGCTTGGCGCGCTGGTGTTGCTGGTGTTCATCGTGTGGTGGACCATGTTTTCGGGTCGCAAGAAAGGCGAGTTGCCCGAGGAAGCGGCGCCACGCGAGAAGGACGAAGCCCCGCCATCCCGGCGCGACTGAGGCGAACGCCGCCGCTCACGGCGGGCGCAGCACGTTCGCCAGTTCGACCGCGGACTTCACGCCCATCTTGTCGAACACGCGCGAGCGGTGCACCTCCACCGTGCGCACGCTGATGTTGAGCTGGTCGGCCACCAGCTTGTTGGGCAGGCCGGCGATCACCAGGTCCATCACGTCGCGCTCGCGATCGGTCAGGCTGTCCAGGCGCTGCTGCAGCTCGCGCTGGATGCGCTGCTGGGCCAGCACCTGCGCCGAGCGGTCCAGCGCCTGCTCGACGCGGTCGACCAGCGCGTTGTCCGAAAACGGTTTCTCGCAGAAGTCGAAGGCGCCGCGCTTGACGGCGTCGACCGCGGTGGGCACGTCGGCGTGGCCCGAGAGAAAGATCACCGGCACCGCAGCCTTCCAGGGCAGCTGCTGCATGCGCTCGAACAGCGTGAGCCCGCTCATGCCCGGCATGCGCACGTCGAGCACCACGCAGCACGGCGCCTCGGGCGCCTGGGTCCACACGGCGGCCTCGGCCTGGAAGGCCTCGGCATGGTCGTAGCCTTCGCTGAGCAGGCGGCGCGTGCGCAGCAGCCAGGCCAGCGCCTGGCGCACCTCGGCGTCGTCGTCGACGAGGTAGATCTTCGCGTCGGGATGCTGCGTCATGCGCCCGATGATAGAGGAGCGACCTGCACCGGCGCCGCGGGCAGGGTGAAGCGGAACACGGTGCCGCGCGGCTCGTTGGGCTCGTGGGTGAGCGCGCCGCCGTGCTGCTCGATCACGGTGCGGCACAGGCTCAGCCCCAGGCCCATGCCTTCGGCGCGGGTGGTGAAGAAGGGCGTGAACAGCTTGGCCTGCACCTCCTCGCTCAGCCCCAGGCCATGGTCGGTGACGGCGAAGGCGACCCAGGTCTTCTGCGGCAGGCCGCCCGGCGCGAGGCCCGAATGCAGGCGCGCCTGCCCCACCTCCAGGCGCAGCACGCGCAGGCTCATGCGCGAGGACGGATCGGTCAGCGGCATGGCCTGCATGCCGTTGCGCGCGAGGTTGAGCAGCACCTGTTCGACCATGGTGCGGTCGCACAGCACCGAGGGGCACTCGGGCGCGACCTGGATCTGCAGGCGGATGCCCTGCTTCTTGGCCTGCAGGCTCAGCAGCGGAAGGATGGCGTCGATCAGGCTCTTGGGCGTGACCGCCTCGCGCACCTGTTGGCGCCGCCGCACGAAGTCGGCCACGCTCTTGATGACGCGCGCCGCGCGCTCGGCCTGCTCGCCGATGCGCCGCACGGCCTGCATCAGGTCGGCCTGCACCGGGTCGGCCACCGCCGCGCCCGAGCCCTCGGGCTGCTCCAGCAGGTTGAGCGTGCCGCTGGCGTAGCTCGAGATCGCGGCCAGCGGCTGGTTGAGCTCATGGCTCAGCAGCGAGGCCATCTCGCCCATGGTGCGCCAGGCGCGCGGTGGCCTGCAGGCGCTCCTGCGAGGCGCGGTTGAGGTCTTCCACGCGGCGCTGCTCGGTCAGGTCCAGGATGGCGCTCATGAAACCGGTCTGCTTGCCCTGCGCATCGATCAGCGGCGCCTCGATGATGAGCACCGGGAAGCGCGTGCCGTCGGGCCGCTGGAACACCGACTCGTAGCCCTCGCGCGGCAGCACCTGCCCGGCCAGCCGCACCATCTGGCGCTGCTGGTACTCGTCCACCAGCTCGGGTGCGCACCAGGGCGCCGGCAGGCCGGTGCCGACGAGCTGTTCGGCCGTGAGGCCCACCATGTCGCAGAAGGCCGGGTTCACGTAGGTGATGCGGCCCTGCATGTCGCGCGCGCGCAGGCCGGTCACCAGCGAGTCTTCCATCGCCTTGCGGAACGCCAGGGATTTGGCGACCTCCATCTCGGCGCGCTGGCGGCGGCGGATGTCGCGCCCGAGCAGGAACAGCACCGACAGCAACGCCAGCGACAGCGCGCTGACCATGGCGGTGAGCACGTTGGGGAACAGGCCGCGCAACAGGCGCGGGCTCTGCAACTGCAGGATCAGCGTGTGGCCCGGCAGGTCGAGCACCTGGCGCGCGGTGAGGGTGCGGCGCGTGCCGGTGACGATGCTGTGCAGGGCCAGGCGCGTGCCGTCGGCCTCGTTGAAGGCCAGCCCCCGGCCGCGCAGCAGGTCGCGGTTGGTCAGCTCCGAGAGCAGGCCGGGCAGCGAATAGGTGCGCACCAGGAACCCATTGGGCAGGCCGGCGCGCGCCACCGGCAGGCACATCTCGATCAGTTCCAGGCCCTTGCCGTGGCGCAGCGGCCAGAAGTAGCTGCTCGAGTAGGCCGGCCCGGACAGCCGCCGCGCGTGGTCGCAGGCCAGGCGCACTTCGGGCAGGGCCTGGTCGCGGTCCAGGTAACCGAACAGCTCGGGGATGAAGGGCGTGTCGCGCGCGGCGGTCACCTGTTGCGCGTTGTCGCGCCATTCGAGCCGAACGATTTCCCGGTGCTGCGCCATCAGCTCGGCCGCCGGGAAGGCCCAGGAATCGGCCGTGGGCGCCACGCTGTGCAGCGACTGCAGGGTCTGCACGTTGCGCACCAGGCTGCTGCGGATGTCGCTCACGAGCGAGGCCGCGTCCTGCTCCAGCGCGGTCTGGTCGCGCGACTCTTCGTACTCCGCGGCCAGGAAGATCAGCACCCCCAGCAGCGTCACCACCAGCAGCAGCAGCGCCGCCCACAGGCGCCAGCGGAGCGAGCGAAGGCTTTCGCGCCACGCGCGGATGAAGTGCGGGCGCTCCATGGTCGACAGGGTCAGAGGCGGCGGTGCTGCAGCGAAGGCAGTTGTTCGCGCACGCTGCGCAGGCGCTCGATGTCCAGGTCGGCCAGCACCACGCCGGGGCCTTCGGCCTGCAGCGCCATCACCTCGCCCCAGGGGTCGATCACCATGCTGTGGCCCCAGGTGCGGCGGCCGTTCTCGTGCACGCCGCCCTGGGCGCTGGCGATCACGAAGGCCTGGTTCTCGATCGCGCGGGCGCGCAGCAGCACCTCCCAGTGCGAGCGGCCGGTGGTGTAGGTGAAGGCCGCCGGCACGAGCAGGATGTCGGCGGCGAGCATGCGGTAGAGCTCGCCAAAGCGCAGGTCGTAGCAGACGCTCTGGCCCACGCGCCAGTCCTGGCCTGCGTGGTCGCGGCACTCGAACACGGTGGGCGTGTCGCCCGCGACCAGCACCGTGGCCTCGTCGTAGTGCTCGGTGCCGTTGTCGTAGCGGAACAGGTGGATCTTGTCGTAGCGGCTGGTGCTCTCGCCGCGCGGGTCGTAGACCACCGAGGCGTTGGCCGCGTGGCTGGGGTCGTCGGTTGCGCATGGGCAACGTGCCGCCGACGATCCACATCTTGAGGTCGCGCGCGGCGTCGGAGAGGAAGTCCTGCACCTTGCCCAGGCCGGGCGTTTCGGCCAGCACCAGCTTGTCCTCGTCCCTGGCGCCCATGAAGCAGAAGTACTCGGGCAGCACCGCGAGCTCGGCCCCACCCGCGGCGGCCTGGCGCAGCAGGCGCAGGGCTTCGCTGAGGTTGACGTCCAGGCTGATGCCCGAAACCATCTGGATGGCGGCGACTTTCATGCGGTGTCCTTTCGGTGAAGCCTGACAGCTTACTGCAGCACGGGCGTGGGGTCGCGCGGTGCCGCGGCGGCCGGTGAAGCCCGCTCGACCTTGTCCACCTGCGGGTCGGCCCAGCTGCCGGTGATGCGGAACTCCTGCGTCGTCGCCGACTGCAGCGGCTGACGCAGCAGGAATTGCGCCAGGAAGGTGCCCAGGCCGATGGCCGGGTTGATGGCGGTGGCGATCAGCGAGGCGGTGCCGGCGTTGATCTCGGGCACCACCACCACCTTGAGGTCCTGCTGCTCGCGCGCGATGTCGGCGCTGCCTTCCATCAGCACGGCCGCGTTCACGCCCTTCATCTGCAGGTTGTTGGTGTGCAGCACGCCCCGCTCCAGGCGCGCGTCGCCGCGCACGAAGTCGAAGGCGAAGCCTTCGGAGAACACATCTCGGAAGTCGAGCACCAGGCGGCGCGGCAGGGCCTGCAGGCTGAGCACGCCCAGCAGGCGCCCGGCGCCGGGGTCGACCTTGAGGAACTGGCCGCGCTCGATGTCGGCGTGGATCTGGCCCGACAGGCTGGGGTAGTCGATCGCCAGCGGCGAGCCGATCCAGCCGATGTTGCCCTCGAGCCGCCCCTTGCCGCCGCGCACCAGGCCCTCGCGGCCGAAGCGGGTGAGCAGCTGGCCCGAGTCGTCGATGTCGAGCCGGAAATTGAGCGCGGTGCGGCGCTGGCCGGCCGCACCGGCCCCGGCGGCGACCCAGTTGCCGGTGGCGCTCAGGCGCGCCTCGGGCGAAGCGACGCGCAGCCGGGTCAGGCGCCATTCGCTGCCGCGCAGCGGCCCGCCGCGGTTGATGGCCTCGACCTCCACGCGCCCCAGGTTGCGGCCGGCGATGGTGAGCTCGTCCACCGCGATGTCCAGCGAGGGCACGCTGGTGGTGGGCTGCTCCAGCAGCTGTTCGACCTCGGTCGCCGCCGAGGGCTCCAGCTGCAGGCGCTTGAGGCGCGCGTACACATTGCCCGCCGTGCCCGGGCCCGACTGGCGCACCGACACGTAGCCGTTGAGCTCGTTGGCGTCGATGTTGGCCTGCCACTGCGCGCCTTCGCGCGAGCCCCCCAGCACCACGCGGTGGAATTGGCGCCCGCGCACCGTGAGGCGGTCGGCGCGCACCGCCAGCGTGGTGGGCAGGTAGGCCAGGCTGGCGTTCTGGTCGCTGACCGGGCCCACGCGCGGCAGCACCGTGGCGCCGGCCGTGGCCGCCGTGCGCACGTCCACCCCCGTGGTGGTGTTGAACGCGCGCTCCCAGGCATCGGTGTCGAGCTGCGCGAGCTGCACATGGGCGGCCACGCCCTCGGGCGGCAGGGACGCGGCGGTGTTGTCGCCCTCCACGCCGACCGCGATGGCGCCGCGCAGCACCCGCGGCTCGCCGCTGCCGAGTTCGCGCTCGTACTGCAGCGAGGCCACCGGCGCCAGCGAGGAGCCGAGCTGAATCGCCAGCCGGTCGGTGCGCGCGCTCTCACCCGCCACGTTGAGCACGTGGTTTTCGTAGCGCAGCGGCAGGCTGGCCTCGGCCGCCTTGTTCAAGGGCGCCGGCAGGTTCAGCGCCAGGCCCTGCAGGTTGCTCGTCACCTGCAGCTCGGGCACGCCCGCGCGAAAGCCGAGCTGGGCCGTGTAGGCCGTGCTGCCGCTGGCGTGCTGGAACAGGCGCGAGACAAAACCCAGCCCGGCCTCGCGCAGGCCGTCGGCGCTGGCCAGGCCCTGGCCCCGGAACTGCACCTGGGCCGCGCCCTTGGCATCGACCTGCATGCCGCCCTCGAAGCGCAGGTCGCCGCCGTACACCCGGGCCTGGGCCGCCTTGACCGAGAAACCGGTTTCGCTGAAGGCCAGGTTGCCGCTGGCGCGCCCGAGCAGGGGCGCATCGGGACTGATCTGCAGGTCGTTGCCGTCGAGCTTGACGGTGCCGCTGACCTTGGTGGCGTGGGGGTCGGCCAGCGGCAGCTGGAGCGCGAACCCCACTTGCGCTGCCCCGGCGCCGGTGCGGGCCCGCGCCAGCGCCTGGCCCGTCATGGCGTTGAGCGGCGAGCCCTGCACGAAGCCCAGTGCCTCGTTCGCCGGCCCCTGGGCCTGGGCGTTCACTTGCAACACACCGTCGTGGCCCAGGTGCTCGATGCCCACCTGTCCCTTGCTCAGGCGCACGCCGGGCGCGTTCGCCACGCCGCCTTCGAGCGCGCTGAGCTTGAGCGAGGCGCGATCGAGCAGCAGCTCGCCCGAGACACCGCGCAGCGCGGGCCAGGCCGCTTCGCCCGCTTTCTGCAGGTAGGCCGGGATGTAGTCGAAGTCCACGTTGCGCAGCGGCGCGCTGATGCGGAACTCGCCGCGCTCGCCGGGTTTCTCGAAGGGCACGTGATCGACCAGCCCCTGCACGCGGAACTCGACCCGGTTCGAGCTGCCGCCGCGCACCGCCTCGCGCACATAGTGGCGCGCATCGGCATTCACGGTGAGCGGCAGGTAGCGGTGCACGCGCGTGGCGTCGGCGCGGGTGAGCGTGGCGGTGAGGTCGAGCACGCCCGGAAAACGCGAGGCGGCCGAGCCGGCCGGCACCTCGCTGGTCTGCCAGCGCACCTGGGCCGTGCCCTCGGCATCGGCGTTGCTCAGGCGCACGTTGTCGAGCTGGGCTTCGATGCGCTCGCCCTGCACGCGCCAGGAAAAATCGACCTCCAGCTGATCGACCGGCACGCTGGGGTCTTCGAACACATCGGGCAGTTCCACGGTGCCGTCCGCCACGCTGATGTGCGCCCGGCCGCCCGCCTGGTTGAGGTCGAAGTCCACCGTGGCGCCCGAGATGCCGGGGCGACCGGGCAGCGGGAAACGCCCCGAGATGGACATGCGGCCGCTGGGTTCGCCCGCGACCGACAGGCCGCTGACCCGCCCCTTGGCCTGGTAGCTCGCCAGGTCCCAGCCCGACGGCGGCGCCGCGCCGGCCGCGCGCTGCCAGCGGGCCGAAAAGCCGTCCACCCGGCCCACCGGCCGCAGCTGCTCCAGCCGCTGGTGCGCTTCGGCCGGCAGGGGCAGGCGGCTGGCGAGGGCCGCGAGCGCGCCCAGCTCCAGCCGCTCGGCGCTGAGCTCGGTGCTCGCGCCCTGCTGCCCGGCCAGGGCGGCCGTGTGCTGCAGGCGCAGCCGGCCGCTGGGCCACTCCACGCCCTCGCGGGTGCGGAAGCGCAGGTCGTCGGTGGCGCATTGAAGCCCGCTTCGGACCACTGCGCGGCCAGCCGGCCCTGCAGTTCGTCGATCGCCAGGGCCGGCAGCTCGGGGCCGAGCTGGGCTTCCACGTCGCGCAACGCCAAATCGGTCGTAGCGCCCGCCACGGCCCCGTTGACCACGTCGGCCCAGGCGCGCAGCGCGCCTTGCCCGGCGCGCACGTCAACGCCCCAGGTCGACAGGTCCGCGTAGGCCCGCAGGCGCGCCACGTCCACATGGCTGAAGTCCGCGTACAGCTCGCCGCCCCAGTTGTGCCAGATCGAT
Organism: Hydrogenophaga sp. UC242_50; assembly: GCF_042697355.1. Lineage (NCBI taxonomy): Bacteria > Pseudomonadati > Pseudomonadota > Betaproteobacteria > Burkholderiales > Comamonadaceae > Hydrogenophaga > Hydrogenophaga sp. UC242_50. Next base: position 1,201,998 of record NZ_CP170553.1, on the reverse strand, counting down.
TGACCGGGCGCGCGGCCACCGAGCTCGATCAGGGGCTCGCGCAGGCGCCCCCGCACGCTCAGGCCCTCACCCCATTCGGCCGGCGGCGTGGCGTCGAGCCGGAACTGGTGCGTGCGGGCTGTGTTGCGCACCACGAAGCTCAAGGCCCCCAGGGCCAGCGGGGGTTGGGCGCGCAGCTCGTCCGTCCAGCGCACGGTGCCGTTCTGGATGACGAACTCGCGCAGGGAGAAGAACCAGTCGGCGGCGCGGCCGTCCTGCTGGCCCGGGCCCGCGATGTCGAGCCCGGCCACCTCGATGCGGCCCTGCGCGGTGCGCCGCACGTCCAGCACCGGCTGGTCGATCACGACCTGTTCGAAGTTGCCGTGCCAGAGGGAGCGCACCGACACCGCGGTGCGCACCAGCGGCAGGTGCAGGGCGACGCGGCCATGGGGATCGAACAGCTGCACGTCGCGCAGCTCGAAAGACGGCATGAAGGCGGGCAGGAAACCCAGGCCGCTGGTGGTGTTGTCGGCCCGGATCTCGCCCACCTTCACCGGAGCACCCACCGTGCTGCTGGCCCATCGTTCCAGCTCAGGGCGCCATTCGCCGATTCGGGGCACAATCCACCAATTCAGCGCTGCCCAGGTCAGCACGAAGAGGCCCCAGGCCAGGAACACGAGCCACAAGCAAAGCCGGGCCACCACCGAAAGTGTCTTGAGGGTTCGCGTGGCAGGGGCGATGGGAGCCGGGCTTTGATTCATGTCCACCGCAAATTATGACGGCCAGCCATTTCACAGGTTCCACAGCGGAAGCGCCCGTTTTGTCATCAAATGTGAACCCCTGTCCGCCGCTCTCGGCCCAAGACCGCCAGGCCGAGCACTCGCGCTTCGTGCAGCGGGTGCGCCGCCGCTACGCCACTGAACTGCCCTGCCTTCCCCCGGGAGAACCCGTGCTCGCCAGCATGCGGGCCTGCCTGGGCGTGCTGCGCGAGCGCGGCCTGCCGGTGCCCGCCGCCCTGCGCGTGCTGCGCCAGCTGGTGCTGGAGCGCCTGGTGGTGCTCGACTGCGAGCAGGGCGCGCCGCTGGCCGTGGTCACGCGCGCCGTCACCGAACTGGCCGAACTCGCGCTCGACGAAGCCTGCACCCTGGCCTGTGCCGATCTGGACGAGCTGCACGGCGCGCCGCAGTTCACCACGCCCAAGGGCGAGCTGCAGCGCGCGCAGCTGTGGGTGATCGGCATGGGCAAGCTGGGCGCGCGCGAGCTCAATGTGTCGAGCGACATCGACCTGATCTACGTCTACGACCAGGACGGTGAGACCGCCGGCAACGCCCAGGGCCGCCAGCGCATCAGCAACCACGAGTACTTCGGCAAGGCCGTCAAGCACATCTACAACACCGTGGGCGAGACCACCGAACACGGCAACGTGTTCCGCGTCGACCTGGCCCTGCGGCCCAACGGCAACTCCGGGCCCAGCGCGGTCTCGCTCGGGGCGCTCGAAGAGTATTTCCTGGTGCAGGGCCGCGAGTGGGAACGTTTCGCCTGGCTCAAGAGCCGCGTGATCGCCCCCACCGCCTGCGTGCAGGACCGCAGCGCCAGCGCGCTGCGCGGCACCGTGCTGCCCTTCGTGTTCCGCCGCTACCTCGACTACGGCGTGTTCGATGCCTTGCGCACGCTGCACCGGCAGATCCGCGACCACGCGTCCAAACGCGCCGCCGGCAACCCGGGGCGATCGAACGACGTGAAGCTCTCGCGCGGCGGCATCCGCGAGATCGAGTTCACCGTGCAGCTGCTGCAGGTGGTGCGCGGCGGCCAGTTCCCCGAGCTGCGCACGAGGCCCACGCTGGATGCGCTGCAGCGCCTGTGCAAGGCCGGCCTGATGCCGCCGGCCACGGCCACCGCGCTGGCGCAGGCCTACGAATTCCTGCGCCGGGTCGAGCACCGCATCCAGTACCTGGACGACCAGCAGACCCACGTGATGCCCACGCGCGACGACGACCTGGCCTGGCTCGCTGCCACGCTCGGTTACCCCGACGTGTGCGCCTTCCTGCACGCGCTGGATGCGCACCGCGAGCTGGTGGCCCAGGAGTTCGACACCCTGCTCGGCGGCCCCACCAACGGCGGCTGCAACGGCAAGGGCTGCGGCAGCAAGAAGAACGGCGCCAACGGCCGCAGCGCGGTCGACGACCTGCAAAGCGTGCTGGAGCAGCTGCCCCCGGCCTTCGCGGCCCGCGTGGGCCAATGGCTCGAACACCCACGCGTGCTCGCGCTGCGCGAGGACACCCGCGCGCGCCTGGTGCGGCTGGTGCAGCGCACCGGGGCCTGGATCGACGAAGGCCGCGTGAGCGAAGAGGCCGCGCTGCGCATGGCCGACTGGATCGAGCCGCTGCTGCGCCGCGAAAGTTACCTCGCCCTGTTGCAGGAACGGCCCTCGGTGCACGAGCGCCTGCTGCGCCTGCTGGGCGCGGCCAAGTGGCCCGCGCGTTACCTGATCAAGCACCCCGGCGTGATCGACGAACTCGCCAGCCAGCAGCTGCTGACCGACCGCTTCGATGCCGCGCAGTTCGAGGACGAGCTGGAGGCGCGGCGCACCGCACTGCGCTCCACCGGCGAGGACGATGAAGAAGCCCTGCTCAACCTGCTGCGCCGCGCGCACCACGCCGAGGTGTTCCGCACCCTGGCGCGCGACGTGGAGAAGGTGCTCACCGTCGAACAGGTGGCCGACGACCTCTCCGCCCTGGCCGACTCGGTGCTGCGCACCACCGCGCGCTGGTGCTGGGCCCGCCTCAAGAGCCGCCACCGCGACGAGCCCAGCTTCGCCATCATTGGCTACGGCAAGCTCGGTGGCAAGGAACTCGGCTACGGCAGCGACCTGGACATCGTCTTCGTCTACGAGGACGAACACGAGAACGCCCCCGAGATCTACGCCGCCTTCGTGCGCAAGATGATCAACTGGCTCACGGTGAAGACCGGCGAGGGCGACCTGTTCGAGATCGACACCGCGCTGCGGCCCAACGGCAACTCGGGCCTGCTGGTCACCAGCTTCACGGCCTACGCCAACTACCAGCAGCAGCGCGGCAGCAACACCGCCTGGACCTGGGAACACCAGGCCATGACGCGCGCGCGTTTTTGTGCTCGGTGGTGTGGCCGAGAGCCCGCCGCCGGGCCGCCCGCCGCAGAGCGGCGGAGCGTGGGGGCTCTCCCTCGCCGGCCGCTTCGACGCGGTGCGCGAGGCGGTCATCACGGCCGAGCGCGACGCCGCCTCGCTGGCCGCCGAGATCGTCGCCATGCGCGGCAAGGTGCGCGCGGCGCACCCGGTGCGCGGCGAACGCTTCGACGTGAAACACAGCCCGGGTGGCATGGTGGACGTGGAGTTCGTGGTGCAGTACCTGGTGCTGCTGCACTCGCGCGCGCACCCCGAGCTGCGCGCCAACACCGGCAACATCAACCTGCTGCGGCGCGCCGAAAGCGCGGGCCTGCTCGAGCCCGGCATGGGCGAGGCCGCGGCCCGCGCCTACCGCGAGCTGCGCCAGATCCAGCACACCGCGCGGCTGGACGAAGCGCCCACGCAGGTCGATGCGGCGCAGGTCGAAGAAGCCGCTCGCGCGGTGCTGGCGATGTGGCAACACGTGCTGGGCCGCGTCGCGTCGACCGCTTGAACGGTCGACCCGCCGTGACACCGTGGCACGGCAGCTGGTTGTGGCTTTGCGGCCTGCATGCCGCGCTCAGCCTTCTGGTGTGGTGGTCCCCTCCCGGCGTGGCCGACGCGCTCACCTGGCGCGCGGGCGAATGGACGGCACGGCCCTGGACGCTGTGGAGCAGCGCCTGGGTCCACCTGAACCGCCCCCATCTCGTGGGCAACGTGCTGGCCATGGGCGGCGTGGCCGCCGCGGGTTGGGTGCTGCGGCCCGGTGCGCGCTGCACGCTGGCGTGGCTGCTGGCCTGGCCGACTCACGCAGGTCTCGCTGCTGCTGTGGCCGCAGGTGGGCTACGCGGTCGGCCTCTCCGGCCTCATGCATGCCGGCGTTCTGGTGCTGGCGGTGCAGGTCGCGCTGCGCCGCCTGCCCATCCGTGGCGCGCGGTTCTGGGGCGGGCTGCTGGTCGTGGTGGTGCTGACCAAGGTGCTGCTCGAACGGGGCTGGTCCCAGCCCATCGTGTGGGACGCCGACAGCCACCTGTCGGTGGTGCAGGCCGCGCACGTCACCGGCGCCTTTTGGGGCGTGGTGCTGGGGCTGGCGGAACCCCTGCTGAAGCGCCCACGAAAAAGCCCGCCGTAGCGGGCTTTCAGGCACGGGGCGCGCAGGGCCTCAGGCCGCCGACGGTGCCGCGGTGACCGAGACCGCCTTGCGGAAGCGGTTGAGCTCCTGCACGGTCTTGAAGCTCTGCTCCATCAGCAGGCTCATGTTGTGCAGGATGCGATCGACCACGCGCGTTTCCCACACCGCATCGAAGTTGATCTGCTTGTCCAGCCAGTGCTCCAGCCACTCGGGATTGGGCAGGCGGCTCTGGATGGTGTCGTTGGGGAACAGGTTCTTGTTCACGTGCAGGTTGGTCGGGTGCAGCGCCTGCGCGGTGCGGCGCGCGCTGGCCATCAGCACGCCCACCTTGGCGAAGGCCGAGCGGGCCTCGTTGCCGAACTTGCCGATCGCGCGCTTCATGTAGCGCAGGTAGGCGCCGCCGTGGCGGGCCTCGTCCTGGCTGAGCGTGCTGTAGATCTGCTTGATCACGGGTTCGGTGTGCCACTCGCTGGCGCGGCGGTACCAGTGGTTCAGGCGGATCTCGCCGCAGAAGTGCAGCATCAGCGTCTCCAGCGGCGGGGCCGGATCGAACTCGAAGCGGATGTCGTGCAGCTCCTGCTCCGTGGGCACCAGCTCGGGGCGGAAGCGGCGCAGGTACTCCATCAGCACCAGCGAGTGCTTCTGCTCTTCAAAGAACCAGATCGACATGAAGGCCGAGAAATCGGAATCGTCGCGGTTGTCGCGCAGGAACATCTCGGTGGCCGGCAACGCGGCCCACTCGGTGATGGCATTCATCTTGATGGTCTGCGCCTGTTCATCGGTCAACGCGCTGGCGTCGAACTTGTCCCAGGGGATGTCCTTGTCCATGTCCCAACGCACGGATTCGAGTTGTTTGAAGAGTTCAGGATAGAGCATGGTGGTCTTTCTTAACGCGGACATTCTATGCGGCGGGCTTTCACGGCAATGACAAACCACCCCATCGTTCGGGACTTGCCCCCTCGGAAAGTTCCGATGGCACCGGTTTGAATCCACCCAGCCGCCACCTGCGTAGTGGAGATCAGACGCGCTTGAGTTTGCGACAGGCCCATGTTGGAATGAATTTTTTTGACCCCCTGGAGTTGCCGCATGAAGAACCTTGAATTCCTGGGCCTGGCCCTGGCCCTGTCCGTCGCGCTGGTATTCGCCACGGTGCCGCCCGCCGCGGCCCAGACCACGCCCGCGCCCACGAGCGCCAGCTGCCCCGCGCTGCTGCAGCACCGCTTCGACCGCCTGCAGGACGAAAAGCCCCAGTCGCTGTGCCAATACAGCGGCAAGGTGGTGCTGGTGGTGAACACCGCGAGCTTCTGCGGTTTCACCAAGCAATACGAAGGCCTGGAGGCGCTCTACGCGCGCTACCAGTCCCAGGGTCTGGTGGTGCTGGGCTTCCCGGCCAACGACTTCGGCAGCCAGGAGCCGGGCAGCAACCAGGCCATCGCCGACTTCTGCGAGAACACCTTCGGCGTGAAATTCCCGATGTTCAGCAAGACCAGCGTGGTCGGGCGCGACACCAACCCGCTGTACCGCCAGCTGGCTGAAAAGACGGGCGACCACCCGCGCTGGAATTTCCACAAATACCTGATCGCGCGCGACGGCCAGACCGTGCGCAGCTACGCCAGCGGGGTCGACCCCAAAAACCCCGCATTCGTCAAGGACATCGAAAAGTTTCTATCGACCAAATTGTGACTGATGAGTCACAATGAAAACCAACAAGTATTTCAACGCGAGTTGCCACCATGCCCCTGCCCAGCCATTCCCGCTCTGCGCGCCCGACGACCGGGGCATGGAACTTTTCTCGCGCACCGGGCGTCGTAAACAGCAGGCCGGACAGCGTGCCGGCCGCCGATTTCCGTTTTGTACTGCGAAGCCTTCCGGGTCTGCGTGATCCGGCTGCAATCCCGAGGCGCTTCTCCTCCTCCTCCCTCCCTCCCTTGTTCGTCTGGGGGCGCTTCGCAGTCTTTTGTATTGGCCTCCGTGGCCGCCGCACCCGTCGGTGCGCGGCCCACCGGCCGTGAGGTCCGTCCATGCAGCCGGGCCTCTTCCCCACCTCCGTCTCTCCTGCGCGCGCCGCCATCTCCCGGCCTTCGCGCGTGGCGATCGTCGGCTCGGGCATTGCCGGCCTGGCCGCCGCCCACACCTTGCAGGGCCTGGCTGACGTCACGCTGTACGAGGCGGGCGACCATTTCGGCGGCCATGCCCACACGGTGGACGTGACCCTGACCGATGCCTATGGCGTGCCCACCACCTTTGGCGTCGACACCGGCTTTCTGGTGCTCAACGAGCGCACGTACCCCAATCTGCTGGCCCTGCTCGCCGCGCTGGAGGTGCCGACCGCCCGCGCCGACATGTCGTTCTCGGTCCAGGTGCCGGGTGCCGGGCCCGGCGGCGACGCGCTCGAATGGAGCGGCAGCGACCTGTCTTCCGTGTTCGCGCAGCGCCGCAACCTGGCGCAACCCACGCTTTCTGCGCATGCTGGCCGACATCGCGCGCTTCAACCGCGTCACCACCCGCCTGGCCGAACGTGGCGACGACCTGCGGCCCGACAGCCCCCTGCTGCAACCACTGGGCGATTTCCTGCGCGAACAGCGCTTCTCGGCCGAATTCCGCGACTGGTACTTCCTGCCCATGATGGGCTGCATCTGGAGCTGCCCGACCGACCAGATGCTGGCCTTCCCGGTCGCCACCATGGTGCGCTTCTGCCACAACCACGGCCTGATCCAGGTCAGGAACCGGCCGCAGTGGCACACGGTCGCGGGGGGCGCCCGCCAGTACGTGAGCAAGATCCTGCGGGGGGTGGGCGACCTGCGCCTCCTCACGCCGGTGCAGCAGGTGCTGCGCGACGACGAGGGCGTGCGCGTGGTCTCACCCGGCCATGTGGACCGCTTCGACGCCATCGTGATGGCCTGCCACAGCGACCAGGCGCTGCGCCTGCTCGGCGATCAGGCCTCGGTGGCCGAACGCGAGCTGCTCGGCGCCATCCGCTACCAGCCCAACCGCGCCGTGCTGCACACCGATGCCTCGGTGCTGCCGGAGAACCCGCGTGCCTGGGCGGCCTGGAACTACGAGCGCGCGCCCAGCGCCGATCAGGAATCGGCCAACGTCTGCCTGCATTACCTGATCAACCGCCTGCAGCCGCTACCGGTGCCGCAACCGGTGGTGGTCTCGCTCAATCCGCAGCGCGAGATCAACCCCACGCAAGTGCTGGGCGAGTACGCCTACGAGCACCCGGTGTTCGACCTCGGTGCCATTCGCGCCCAGGCCGGCGTGCCGGCCTTGCAGGGCCATCGCCACACCTGGTTCGCCGGTGCCTGGACCGGCTATGGCTTTCACGAGGACGGGCTCAAGTCGGGCCTGCAGGCCGCGCGTGGCCTGATCGATGCGCACCACCTGGTGCCGCTGGCCAACGAGCGCGAGCTGCGCCGGGCCGCGCTTCCCGGGGTGTTCGCATGAACGCGGCCGTGGCGCAGCTGGGCTTCGGCCAGGTGCGCCACACGCGCCACCGGCCCCGGCACCACGCGTTCGCCTACGCCACCTGCTTTCTGATGCTGCCCATGCGCAGCCTGCGCGCGCACGGCCCCGGCGCGCTGGCGCGCAACCGAAGTGCCGCGCTGAGCTTTCACGACACCGACCACGGCGATGGCCGCGCCGACAGCCTGGGCTGGCTGGACGAGGTGCTGCACCAGCACGGCATCCACGACGCGCAGGGCGAGGTCTGGCTGCACACCTACCCGCGCATGCTGGGCTACAGCTTCAAGCCGGTGAGTTTCTGGTACTGCCATCGCCCCGATGGTTCGCTGCGCGCGGTGCTCGCCGAGGTGAACAACACCTTTGGCGAACGCCATTGCTATTTGCTCGACGCGCCCCGCTATGGCAACCCTGCGAAACCGCCAAGGTGTTCCACGTCTCGCCGTTCTGCCCGGTGCGCGGGCGCTACCGTTTCGTCTTCATGCGCACGCAAGGCCCCACCGCCCGCACCGTGGCGCGCATCGACTACTTCGATGGCGTGGGTGAGGCGGCCCTGCTCAACACCAGCGTGAGCGGTGAACTGCTGCCGCTCGATGCCCGCACGCTGCGCCGCGCGCTGTGGTCCCACCCCGCCATGACCCTGGGCGTGATCGCCCGCATCCACTGGCAGGCCTTGCGCCTGTGGTGGCAGAAGGCCCCGTTCTTCCGCCAGCCGCCCGCGCCGGGCGACTTCGTGACCGCCGCCGTGCCCTCGGCGCCCACCGTGACCGCCGAGCCGCGCCAACCATGAACAGCACCACCGCCTCCCGCCGCCCCGTGGACTTCGAACTGCCGCGCAACACGCCGGCCGCCGCGCGCACCGTCCTGCAACTGCTGCAGCGCCTGGTGCACGGCAGCCTCACGCTGCAGCTGCCCGACGGCTCGGTACAGCGCTTCGGGCAGTCCGACGGACCGCACGCGAGCATGAGGCTGCACAACTGGAACGTGTGCAGCGCCACGCTGAAATCGGGCGACATCGGTTTCGCCGAAACCTACATCGCCGGCGACTGGAGCACGCCGCACCTCACCTCGCTGCTCTCGCTGCTGGTGCGCAACCGCCGCGAGGTCGAGGACATGGTCTATGGCTCCTGGCTGGGCCGCCTGGCCTACCGCGTGCGGCACCTGCTCAACCGCAACTCCAAGGCCAACAGCCGCAAGAACATCCACGCGCACTACGACCTGGGCAATGCGTTCTACTGCCTGTGGCTGGACGAGACCATGAACTACTCGTCGGCCTGGTTCGAGACGCCGGACCAGCCGATGGTGATGGCGCAGCACGCCAAGGTGCGCCGCGCGCTGCGCCTGGCCGGTGTGCGCCCGGGCGACCGCGTGCTGGAGATCGGCTGTGGCTGGGGCGCCCTGGCCGAGAAGGCCACCACCGAGTTCGATGCCTCGGTGGTCGGTGTGACGCTGTCGACCGAACAGCTGGCCTTCGCGAAACAGCGCCTGCAGGCCATCGGCCGCCAGGATCGCGCCGACCTGCGGCTGCAGGACTACCGCGACATCCCCGACGCGCCGTTCGACGCCATCTGCTCGATCGAGATGGTCGAGGCGGTGGGGCGCTCGTATTGGCCGACCTACTTCCAGACCGTGGCCCGCCTGCTCAAGCCCGGTGGCCGGGCCTGCATCCAGAGCATCGTGATCGCCGACGCGCATTTCGACCGCTACATCAAGGGCACGGACTTCATCCAGCAATACATCTTCCCGGGCGGTTGCCTTCCCTGTCCACGCGAGCTGCGCGCCCAGGCCGCGCAGGCGGGGCTGGAAGTGGTCGACGAGTTCGCCTTCGGCCAGGACTACGCGCGCACGCTGTCGATCTGGCGCGAGGACTTCCTGCGCGAACAGGAGCGCGTGCTGCAACTGGGCTTCGACCAGCGCTTCCTGCGCATCTGGGAGTTCTACCTCGCTTATTGCGAGGCGGCGTTCGAGCAGCAGAGCGTGGACGTCGTGCAGTACACGCTGCGCAAGCCGGCCTGAGGCCCGCGCCATGCCCACCCGCCCTCTTCACCTGTCCGTGGCCCTCGCGCTGCTGGTGGGGGGGCCCGCAAGCGCGCAGCCCGCGCCAGCCCCCATGCTGAGCGCGGCGCTGCAAGACCAGACGCTCAGCGGCAGCGCCCGCCTACGGTACTGGGGGTTCGACGTCTACGACGCGCGCCTGTATGTCGCGCCAGGCTTTGACATCCAGCGCTTCGAAGTCCAGCGCTTCGGCCTGGAACTGAGCTACCTGCGCGGCTTCAAGGGCGCCGACATCGCCGAGCGCTCCATCGAGGAAATGAAAGGCCTGGCCCGGCTGGACCCCGCGCAGGCCCAGCGCTGGCAAGCCGCGATGAGCGCCCTGTTCCCCGAGGTGCGGCGCGGCGACCGCCTCACCGGCGTGCACGTGCCGGGCAGCGGCGCGCGCTTCTACGTCAACGGCCAGTGGCTCGGCGAGATCGCCGACGACGCCTTCTCGCGCCGGTTCTTCGGCATCTGGCTCTCGCCCAGGACCTCGCAGCCGCGCCTGCGCGAGGCCCTGATCCAGTCCCTGGGCGGTCCGCCGCGCGCGCCATGAGCGAACCCGCCGCCCGCTTCATCGGGCCAGGCGCCTGGCGCCATGGGCTGCGCTACGGCCTGCTGGGCCTGCCGCTGGCTTTCGTCGCGTTGCCGCTGTACGTGATCCTGCCCAACCACTACGCGCGCGCGTTCGGCGCGCCGTTGGCGGCCCTGGGGGCGGTGCTGCTGGCCGCGCGGCTGATCGATGCCGTGCTCGATCCCTGGATCGGGCGCTGGTGCGACCGCCTCTTCGCGCGCTCGATCGCGGCGGTGTTGGGCGCGGCGGCCGGGGCCGCGCTGGTGCTCGCAGGCGGGCTGTGGGGTCTGCTGTTTCCGCCGGCCGCCGTGCGCGAGGCCGGCAGCGCGACCCTGCTCGGCTGGGCGGGCGGGCTGATGGCCCTCACCTACATCGCCTACAGCGTGATCTCGGTGGCGCACCAGGCCTGGGGCGCGCGCCTGGGCGGCGACGAGGCCCAGCGCAGCCGCGTGGTGGCCTGGCGCGAAGGCCTGGCCTTGCTGGGCGTGCTGATCGCCGCCGTGCTGCCCGCCACGCTGGGACTGGGCGCCACGGTCTCGGCCTTCGCCGTGCTGCTGGCGCTGGGCTGGTGGGCCTGGAGCCGCTCCACGCGCCCGCTCGACCGGTCCATGCCACCGCGGCGGGTGGCCCCTCCCCGCTGCGGCAACCCGCGTTCCGGCGCCTGCTCGCGGTGTTCGTGATCAACGGCACCGCCAGCGCCGTGCCGGCCACGCTGGTGCTGTTCTTCGTGCAGGACCGGCTGCAGGCACCGGCGGCGGTGGAGCCGGCCTTCCTCGCCACCTACTTCCTGTGCGCCGCGCTGTCCATGCCGCTCTGGGTGCGGCTGGTCGCCCGCCTCGGTCTGGCGCGCACCTGGCTCGCGGGCATGGGCGTGGCGGTGGCGGTGTTCGTCTCGGCGGCCCTGCTCGGCGCGGGCGACGTGCTGCCCTTCCTGATCGTGTGCGCCCTCTCGGGCGTGGCGCTGGGCACCGACCTCGCCCTGCCCGGCGCGATGCTCGCCGGCCTGATCGGCCGGCTGGGTGAACGCGGCCAACGCGAGGGCGCGTACTTCGGCTGGTGGAACTTCGCCACCAAGCTCAACCTCGCGCTGGCCGCGGGTCTCGCCCTGCCGCTGCTGGCCTGGTTCGGCTACGCCCCGGGCACGCGCGACCCCACCGCGCTGCAAACCCTGACCATCGCCTACTGCCTGCTGCCGTGCGCGCTCAAGCTGCTGGCCGCAGGCACGCTGTACGCGCTGATCATCCGGCCCGAGCAAAGGCTAGCGCCACCGCGCCCCTCCCTGTCCACGAACTGAAAGACCGCCATGCAACGACGCCATTTGCTCGCCGCCGGCATCGCGGGCGCCGCCGCACTCTCGGGCTGCGCAGGCCCGCAGATCGCGCAGTACGCGGGCGAAAAACCGGTGCTCGACCTGCGCAGCTATTTCAACGGCACGCTCGACGCCTACGGTGTCTTCACCGACCGCTCGGGCGAGGTGATCAAACGCTTCACCGTGGTCATGCGCTGCCAATGGAACGGGGACGACGGCGTGCTCGACGAGGCCTTCACCTACTCGGACGGCACGACACAGAAGCGCGTGTGGCGCATGAAGCACCTGGGCAACGGCCGCTTCAGCGGCACCGCCGACGACGTGGTGGGCACCGCGCTCGGTGAGCAGCAGGGCAACGCCTTCCGATGGGGCTACACGCTGCGGCAACCGGTGGACGGCAAGACCTACGAAGTGCAGTTCGACGACTGGATGTACCTGATGGACGACCGCGTGATGCTCAACAAGGCCACGATGAGCAAGTTCGGCATCCGCCTGGGCGAGGTCACGCTGTCGTTCGTGAAGCGCCGGCCATGAGCACCCCCAGGACCTTCGTCGATGCGCCCATGCCGCCCCCTCGGGCGGCGAGCGGTGCGCGCGGCTTCTCGCTGTTCGGTCCCATGAACCCCCGCATCACCGACTGGCGCGGTCTGCGCGTGTGGCTGATCGGCGCTTCCAGCGGCATTGGCGAAGCCACCGCCTCGGCCCTGCACGCGCGCGGGGCGCAGGTGCTGCTGTCGGCTCGCAATGCGCCCGCGCTGAACGCTTTCGTGGCCGCGCACCCGGCCGCGCAGGCCTGGCCGCTGGACGTGACCGATGCCACCGCGGTCATGCGCACCACCGACCAGATCCTCGCTCAAGGCCCGCTGGATCTGGTGCTGTACTGCGCCGGCCACTACCGCGAGATGCGCGCCACCGACATGGACCTCGCCGACCTTCGGCGCCACGTCGACATCAACTACCTCGGCGCGCTGCACGTGCTCGACGCCGCCGTGCCCGCGATGGCGGCGCGGGGCCATGGGCACATCAGCCTGATCAGCAGCGTGGCGGGTTTTCGCGGCCTGCCCAAGAGCCTGGCCTACGGCCCGACCAAGGCCGCGCTCACCCACCTCGCCGAGACGCTGTACCTGGACCTGCAGCCCCTGGGCCTGGGCGTGAGCGTGGTGCATCCCGGCTTCGTGAGCACCCCCCTGACGGCCCGCAACGGCTTCACCATGCCCGCGCTGATCACACCTGCACAGGCGGCCCAGGCCATGCTGGCCGGCTGGGGCCAGGGCGCGTTCGACATCCACTACCCCAAGCGCTTCACGCGCTGGATGAAGCTGTTGCGCCTGCTGCCCTACCGCGCGTACTTTCCGGCGGTGCGCCGCGTCACCGGGCTATAACCCGTTCATGTCCACCGACCACCGCGCCGCCATCGACCACCTCTGCGACTGGTTCGAGTCGCTCTCCCCCGGCTCGCTCGCCCGGCTCGGCGAGTTCTACACGCCGGACGCGCGCTTCAAGGACCCGTTCAACGAGGTGCAGGGCATCCCGGCCATCACACGCGTGTTCGAACACATGTTCGACAGCCTCACGGCGCCGCGCTTCATCGTCACGGGCCGGCTGGTGGACGGCGCGCAATGTTTTCTGGTGTGGGAGTTCCGCTTTCGTTTTCAGCGCTTTGACACCGTGACCGAGCAGGTGGTGCGCGGCGGCTCGCACCTGCGGCTCGCGCCCGACGGCCGCGTCAGCGACCACCGCGACTATTGGGACGCGGCGGAAGAGCTGTACGAAAAACTGCCTGTGCTGGGCGGGCTGATGCGCTGGCTGAAGAAGAAAGCGCAGGAGTGAGCGGCTTTCGGCCAGGATGCCGCGGAACTGGCTTTGCCAGGCCGCAGGCATCGCCCCCTGGGGGGTGACGCGCCGCAGGCGCGGCGCGGGGGGTTAGGCCGGCCTCGTGTCGACGAAGCTCTGGCGCAGGTTGAGCTTCTCGGCCAGGCGGGCCAGGTTGGGGTACGGCGAGCGCCAGTCGATGCTGGCGAAGCGGAAGTCCAGGTAACCCAGCGCGCAGCCCACGGCCACGTCGGACAGGCTGAAGTGGATGCCCGAGCAGAACGCCTTCTCGCCCAGGCCCTGGCTCATGGACTTCAGGCTGGCGTCGATCTTGGCGCGCTGGCGCTCGATCCACGCCTCGCTGCGCTCGCCATCGCCACGGCCGGGCCAGGTGGCTTCGAGCCGGGCCAGCACGGCGGCGTCCAGCAGGCCATCGGCCAGGGCTTCCCAGGTCTTGACCTCGGCGCGTTCTCGGCCTTGCGTGGGAATCAGCTTGCCCACCGGTGAAAGGGTGTCGAGGTACTCCACGATCACGCGCGAGTCGAACACGGCCTCGCCGCCTTCCATCACCAGGCAGGGCACCTTGCCCAGCGGGTTGGAGGTCATGATGGTGGTGTCGGCGGACCACACGTCTTCCAGGATGAACTGGTAGTCCAGTTTTTTCTCGGCCATGACAACGCGCACTTTTCGCACGTAGGGGCTGGTGATGGCGCCGATGAGTTTCATGGGGAATGGAATGGTCGTTGGACTGGGGAACACGATTCTAGCCAGCGCCAGGGGCACCCCCTCGGACAGCGGACACGGCGCCCGGCGGTGGGCCCGCCGCCGGACGGGCCTCCTACAATCGTGGGATGCGCCCGACCACCTCTTCTTCCGCCACGCCCGCCCACACCATCCCCGGCGCCCCCAGCGCCATTTCCGCCCTGTCGCCGCTCGACGGCCGTTACGCCGGCCGCCTGGCCAGCCTGCGCCCCTTCATGAGCGAGCAGGGCTACATGCACCGCCGCGTGCAGGTCGAGATCGCTTGGTTCATTGCGCTCTCCGACGCCGGCCTGGCCGAGTTCAAGCCGCTCTCGCCCGGCGCGCGCACCTACCTGCTGGGCCTGGTAAAGAACTTCAGCGAAGCCGATGGCCAGGCCATCAAGGACATCGAGAAGGTCACCAACCACGACGTGAAGGCGGTCGAGTACTGGATCAAATCGCGCTTCGAAGCGCGTCCTGAACTGGAGAAGGCCGCCGAGTTCGTGCACTTCGCCTGCACCAGCGAAGACATCAACAACACCAGCCACGCCCTGCAGCTCAAGGGCGGGCGCGACGCCGTGCTGCTGCCCGCGCTGGACGCGGTGATTGACAAGCTGCGCGAAATGGCCCACGCCTACGCGGCCGTGCCCATGCTCAGCCGCACGCACGGCCAGACCGCCAGCCCCACCACCGTGGGCAAGGAAATCGCCAACGTGGTGGTGCGCCTGAGCGCCGCACGCGACCGCATCGCCGGCGTCAAGCTGCTGGGCAAGATGAACGGCGCCGTGGGCAACTACAACGCCCACCTGAGCGCCTGGCCCGAGTTCGACTGGGAGGCGTTCAGCCGCAACGTGATCGAACAGCCCGAGCCGCTCGGTCTGGGCCTGACCTTCCAGCCCTACAGCATCCAGATCGAGCCGCACGACTACATGGCCGAGCTGTTCGACGCGGTCGCGCGCACCAACACCATCCTGATCGACCTCTCGCGCGACATCTGGGGCTATGTGAGCCTGGGCTATTTCAAACAACGCCTGAAGGCGGGCGAGATCGGCTCGTCGACCATGCCGCACAAGGTCAACCCGATCGACTTCGAGAACGCCGAAGGCAACCTGGGCCTGGCCAACGCGCTGCTGCGCCACCTCTCCGAGAAGCTGCCCATCAGCCGCTGGCAGCGCGACCTGACCGACTCCACCGTGCTGCGCAACATGGGCGTGGCCCTGGGCTACGCGGTGCTGGCCTACCACTCGATGGGTGTGGGGCTGGGCAAGCTCGAACTCAACGAGGAAGCCATCGCCGCCGACCTCGATGCGTCCTGGGAAGTGCTGGCCGAGCCGATCCAGACCGTGATGCGCCGCTACGGCGTCTCGGGCGCCTACGAAAAACTCAAGGAAGTCACGCGCGGCAAGACCGTGACCGCCGAGGCGCTGCACGAACTCATCCGCAGCCTGGACATTCCCCAGCCCGAAAAAGACCGCCTGCTGGCCATGACCCCGGGCAGCTACGTCGGCAAGGCCACCGAGCTGGCGCGGCGCGTCTGACTACCGCCCGGAACCGGGCTCTTCCAGCGCGCGCTCGGCGTAGCGGTTGAAGCGCCAGGCGTCGCCTTCGATGGTGATGCGCCGCCAGCTGGCGCGTTTCTCACCGGGGGTCATCTCGGTCCAGCGCTGCACTTCGTCGAAACGCCGGCCACAGCCCTTGCAGACCTCGTCGCCCTGGCTGGTCGAGCAGATCGCGATGCACGGCGTGTCGGGCGTGGTTTCGTACCAGGCCAGCCAGGCCTCGCGGGCGCGGGCGGGCAACGTGGCCTCGTCGGCCTCGGTCTCGTGGAACCAGATCATCAGCGCATACACCTCGGCCAAAGCGCGAAGTTCCTTGCACAGGGAGACACCGTCTGGCGAGGGTGAGCGCTCACGCCAGTAGTTGATCGCGGCTTCGATGTCGGTGATGTGGATGCCGGCCATGGGGTGTGGATCATAGCCAGTCTGGCCCTTCGATGAACGCACCGGCAACCGGAACCAACCCCGGCCTTGTGGTAACTGCGTACCCGTCCCAGGCACCGGACGCGGTAACGGCCCGCTACAATCGCGGGTCTCGAAGGGGAGTAGCTCTCCGCTCCAGCGCTTGCCGCTGGACATTCGGGTTGTCGTCAATACGAAGCCACCGCTTCCGGCAACCCGGGCCCGGCAATCACCTTGCCGGGCTGAGCAAGACCTTTGATAGGCCCCATGGGCCGATCAAGGCATGTCCATCCCCTTCGCCAGCGCAGTTGCGCCATTGCGGGCGGATGACACAGCGCCTTCCGATCGACCATGGTGGTCGATACATGAGAAGAGAAGGCCGGGCGGATGGCGACGAGATCGGCTCGCGCCCCCACCCATTTGGACAAACGACAACGAGGAATTTATGGATTTCCTGACATCGCCCGCGTTCTGGGTCGCCCTGGGACAGATCATCATCATCGACATCCTGCTGGGTGGCGACAACGCGGTCGTGATCGCGCTGGCCTGCCGCAAGCTGCCGCCCGCACAGCGCACCAAGGGCATCATCTGGGGCACTTTCGGCGCCATCGTGCTGCGGGTCATCCTGATCGCCTTCGCGATGACGCTGCTGACCGTGCCGTTCATCAAGCTCGTCGGCGCGCTGCTGCTGGTGTGGATCGGCGTGAAGCTGCTGGCCCCCGATGACGAGGCGCACGGCGACATCCAGGGCAGCGACAAGCTGTTCGCCGCCATCAAGACCATCATCGTGGCCGACCTGGTGATGAGCGTGGACAACGTGATCGCCATCGCCGGTGCCGCTCAGAACGCGGGCGAGCACTCGTTCCTGCTGGTGGTGCTGGGCCTGCTGATCTCCATTCCCATCATCGTCTGGGGCAGCACCATGGTCATCAAGCTGATGGCCCGTTTCCCGATCATCATCACCCTGGGCGGCATGCTGCTGGGCTGGATCGCCGGTGGCATGCTGGTCACCGACCCGGCCTTCGTCACCCCCGACAAGTGGACCTTCATGCCCAAGCTCGGCACGGTGGATGAGAAGGGCATGGCGGTCATCTCCGACACGCTGTACTGGTCGGCCCACGTCGTCGGTGCGCTGTTGGTGCTCGCACTGGGCAAGTGGATCTCCTCCCGCCGTCCGCCGGTGGTGCACGAAGGCTGATCCGGCCTTCCGAGGTCCTGACACAGCAGGGCGGCGTCCGACAGGGCGCCGCCCTTTTTCATGTCGGCGGGCGGCCGGTGCTATGCTGGTCCGCATGAAACTCATCCTGACCTGGCTGCTCGCGGCCTGCGCCCTGCTGGTGGTGGCCTACATCTACCCCGGCGTGCAGGTGCAGAGCTTCACCTCCGCCCTGATCGCCGCGGCGGTCATCGGCCTGTTCAACGCCGTGCTGCGGCCCATCCTGGTGATCCTGACCTTGCCCGTCACCATCGTCACGCTGGGCCTCTTCCTGTTCGTCATCAACGCCCTGATGTTCTGGGCGGCGTCGGGTGTGCTCGATGGCTTCCGCGTCAACGGCTTCCTGGCCGCGCTGCTGGGCTCGTTGATCTACTCGGCGTTGATGCTGCTGGTGAGTTCCGCCATGCGCTCCATCGGCTCGCGCTGAGCCGATCGGTCGGCCCGTCACCGGGCCTACTTCTCTTCGCGCACAGACTCGCGCAACTGCGCCTCGACTTCACGACGGCGGCTGTCCACGATGGCCAGTTCCATGCCGTCCGCGCGTTGCGCGGCGGGCAGCGCCTGGGCCGCCTTGAAGCGGTCCACCGCACCACCGAAGTCCAGGTGGGCGGCACGCGCCTCCGCCTCGGCACGGATGGCGCGCATGGTCTGCCCTTGCACGGCATAACCCCGTGACAGCGTTTGCCAGGCCACCGCGTCGCGCGGCTGCAGCGCCACCCAGGCCTGCAAGCGGCTGACCGCGCGCTGCGGCTGACCGGTTGCGCAGCGCGGCCTGCGCACCGAGCAGGGCACTGGCGCGGGAGGTTCCCGCCAGGGCCTGGTCGCGCAGTTCCGCCAGCAGGGCCGCCTGCGCGGGAGGCAGGGAAGGCACACCGCCCGCGACGGGCGACAGCAAGATGTCGAGCAGCAGCGCATCCACCGTGGGGCGCGCCTCGGGCGCCACCGCCGTGCGCAACTGCTGCGCCAGCTCCAGAGCCAGATCGCGCTGTCCCAGGCGCAGTGCCGAGAGCGCGGCCGCGTAGCGGTCGCCGGGCGAGGCATTGGCCGATCGGCCATTGGCGAGCCAGGCGCGCTGCCGATCAGGACCGTTCTCCGCCAGCACCCTGGCGCGCGCCGACACCAGCACGTGCACGCTGCGCGAGGGCATGGGCAAGCCCACGGAGGCGCTGGACGCGCCCCGCGCGCCTGGCAGGTCCAGACGCAGGCCCAGGGGAGCGGCCGGTGCGGTGGCGCCGCTGGCATCCGGCGTGGTGGCCTTGATCGGGCCCACCTGGCCGCCTGCCGCCGCGGCCGGCCCGGCGGGCACCCGGGACCGCATGTCGGCAATGCGCTCCCCCGTCAACGGGTGGCTGCGCAGGTAGGGGAACGAGCCGTCGTCGTAGCGCGAGGACTGCTGCATCTTGTCGAACATGCTCACGAAGCCCAGGCCGTCAAAACCGGCGCCCGTGAGGACGCCAAAACCCACGCGGTCGGCCTCGCGCTCCATGTCGCGCGAGAAGTTCAGCTGCGTCTGTGCCGCGACGGCCGTGCTGCCCGCGATCGCGGCGCTGCGCAACCTGCGGGTTGGACCCGGCCGCCAGCGCGCCCAGAATCATCGCCCCCATCATCCACGGCGCCATGCGCTCCTCGCGCGTCATCATGCGGGCGATGTGGCGCTGCGACACGTGGCTGAGCTCGTGCGCCATCACCGAAGCCAGTTCCTCGGGCTTGTCGGTGATCGCGATCAGGCCCAGGTTCACGCCAAGGTACCCCCCTGGCAGGGCGAAGGCATTGACGCGCTTGTCGCGCGAAACCACCAGCTCCCAGGCCAGGCGCTCGGCCAGTTCGGGCGGCACGTCACCTCGATCGCGCGCCGCGCCCAGCAGGGGCTGCCACAAGGCCTGCAGGTAGTCGCCGAGCACCGGATCGTCCAGGTAGTCCGGATCGCGGTAGATGTCGCGCGCGATGCGGTCCCCCAGGCGCCGTTCGGCCGCGATGGACATGCCATCGCCGTCGCCCAGGCTGGGCAGCGAGGAGGTGGACGTGCCGTCACGGACCGGCTGGGCGATCGAGGCCGGTGTGGGCAGCAGCATCGACGCCATGGCCAGCACGCCCAGGCCCAGGGCGGTGCGTCGAACAGGGGAAAGCAGCGACTTCGGTAAAAAACGCATCCCCGTATGATGCCGCCAACGCCCGACGGTTCTGTAAAGCCCGCGAAACAAGCCCCCATGACCGATACAAAAGCTTCCTCTCCCCTGACTCACTTCGACGCCCAGGGCCAGGCCCACATGGTCGACGTGGCGGCCAAAGCCAGCACCCACCGGGTGGCCGTCGCGGAAGGCCGCATCACCATGTTGCCGGCCACGCTGGCGTTGATCCAGGCGGGCACCGCGAAAAAGGGTGACGTGCTCGGCATCGCGCGCATCGCCGGCATCCAGGCCGCCAAGAAGACCAGCGACCTCATTCCGCTGTGCCATCCGATCGCGCTGACCCGCGTGGCGGTGGAATTCGACATCGAACCCGAGTCCCACAGCGTGCGCTGTCTTGCAACCGCCGAATGCACCGGTCAGACCGGGGTGGAAATGGAAGCCCTGTCAGCGGTGTCGGTGGCGCTGCTCACCATCTACGACATGTGCAAGGCCGTGGATCGGGGGATGGTGATGGGGGGGGTGCGACTGGTGGAGAAACGCGGAGGGGAAGAGCGGGAGTTTTACGGCAGCCGCTTGACCTCTCACTCTCAATAGGGGTCCACAGGCAGAAAGAGCACGGGCCGTGCATCCAGCGGCGAGAGGATGGCGGTCCAGAACGCATGTCGGCTGGCCACCGGCAAGTAGCGCACGCCGTCCAACTTCAACCCCGCCGACGCCAGGCCGGCCTGAACCACCGGCGCGGCCTCGGGTTTGGCGGCAAGCAACGCGCTGAGCGGCTGGGCGGCCGACTGAATGGCTTGTGTCTGCGTGTCATACCCAACCCAGAGATCGGCACGCGCACCGATGTCCACGCCTTGCAAGGCCGCCATCGTCACCTCCATCCTTTCGGTTGCCGAGGCAAACGGACGCACCGCCACCAGCTCGGGGCCACGAACCGGCAGTGAGCGGAATTCGGGCGCGCTCTGAGCCAGCAAGCCCGGGTCGACGTCGATCGCGTGAATCACTCTCAGGCGATCGATCTCGAAGGCCAGGTACACCGGCCGGGCCTGGAACACGGTCCAGGCGCCATACGACAAGGCGCCGACCTGCACGAGCGCAATCAGGGCCACGTCCATGCGCAGCTCTTTGAGCGGCTTCTTCGCGGCCGCGACCGCGAAGGTGCACACGGGACCCAGCACGACGTCCACGGCCGCCACGAGCAGGAACAGGTTCAAGCCGCCCGCCAGCACCCGGTAAGGGTGGGGGTACCAGACGAAGAAGATCAACCCGCCCACCACGAGCAGGATCAGGGCACTGACCAGGAAATGCCCGATGGCCCACTTGAAGCGGTATCGAAGAGCAGCGTGCATGGCGGAGGGACTCACGGGGTTGGCAAGGAAACCTGGGGATTGTCGGACGGCGCAAGGGGCAGGGGCTCGGAGCGATCCACGGTTTCCGGGGCCAACTGGAAAGAGGTGCTGCGTCCGGCATAGTCCGGCCAGTTCAACGAGGCGAGCGAAGGATGAGTCTTCTGATCGCGCGCCCAGATGTCCTGCATCGTCGAAACAAGGTCAGCGCCCATGATGGCGTTGAGGCGCATCATCCAGACGCGCGCAGTTTCTGTCTCACCGGCAAGCGCATGCGCCTTGGCTGCCGCGTAGTAGGCCGGCGGGGAGTTCACGCTGCGCGCCGTGTCCGAAATCCAGAGGAGTTCCTGCTCGCTCATCCCCGGCCGCAGCGGCAGGCGGTACAGCACCAGTTCATCGTGAATCTGGTTGAGCACGCGCGGCTCGTGCACTTCAATGTCCGGCCGCTGGCCCACGCGGCTGTTCTCGAAGCGCCACTCGGTGTAGCGCTCCTGATACGGGAAATAATCGGCCGACATCCAGCCTGCCACGCCCAAGGTCAGCAGTCCGACCATGCCCCACGACCATCGGGGCAGCGAAGGCCCCTTCGACGTGGCGTCCATTGGCATCAACCAACCTGCGAACAAAGCGGCAGGCACCATGAAATAGAGAAACTGGTGTGGCAGTTCAAGCATGGCGTGCACACCCAGCGCCGCCAGCACGGCCAGTGCAAAAACGTTGTCGGGCCGTTTCGGCAGCTCCAGCAGCCGCTTGCTCAGCCAAAGGCCCAAGGCGCCCAGCAGCATCAGCCCGAGGGGGATTCCGAACCACAGCAACACGTCGAGGACGGCGTTGTGCGCATGAGCGAAACGCTGGCCGATGTACAGCTCGGGTTGAAGATGCGCCACGGCCACGTAGGCAAACCCGCCATCGGTCAAACCGTAGCCGAACCACGGGCGCTCAAGCAGGGCCGCGCCAAAGGCCCGCCAGGCGTCGATGCGGGCACCATCGATGGCCGTGAGACGCGTTTCGGCGTTCTGAAGTGCCCCCAGGCCCAGCCAGCTGGCCACATCCTTGAAATTCAACAGCCACAGAATCAGCAGCGCCAAGCCCGAAAACCAGACCGTGCCAATGGCCCGCCTCCCTTCACCCTTCAACACCAGGGCCAGCAGTCCGGCCACCACGGCCATCTCCAGCAAGCCCGCGCGCGACTGGGTCAACCCGATGCCGATGCCGATCCATGCGAACAGCAGAACGAACATGCCCTGTGACAGCAGGCGACGGTGCCGGAACCACGTGAGGCCGATCAGACCCCAGACCTGGATGGTCGCCAACTGGTTAGGCTGCAGGATCATGCCCGAGGGACGCTGACGATCGTTGATGGGGGTGACCAACAGCAGCACCAGGGAGTCGAAATCGCTGGAGTACCACTGCAACCACTGGATCCATTGCACCGGCACGTTCAACGCTGCGCCCAGGGCCAGGGCCGCGAAAACAATGTCCAGCAGCCGGTGGTGCCGGTTCGACCGCGCAGCATGACCGAGCAGAAAGGCCACCAGGACGGCGGCCACGTAAGCCGATGACACCGCCGCCGTGCCCGCTTTGGGCATCAAACCGCCGAGCCACTGCCCCCAAGGCACCAGGATCAGCAGCCCCAGCACGCCAACGAACGCCGACAGGGGCACGCGCCAGCGGGTTTGCCAAGCCACCACAATGGCCATCAAGCCCAGCGCAACCGCCATCGCGACCTCATGGTGAAAGGCGTTCCAAGGCAATTGGTGGTTGGGCACCGTCCAGATCAGCGACAGCACGAGCACCGCGAGCGTGTTCTCGATCAGCTGGAAGCGCGTGTAGTGAAGTGGCATGGCACAACAGAAGGTCAAGAAAAAGGGCCGCAAAGCGGCCCTTCATGCTGAAAATGCGCTTGGCTTAGCCGCGGCAGGAGCCGGGCAGGAAGCGAGGATTCATGCCATTGGTGCCCGTGGGGCCGCAAACCCAGCGGGTGATGACCGCACCCGCATGCGTAGCGCCATCCAAAGCCACGGTGTCAGACACAAACGGCGCCAGCTGGATTTGGTTGTTGGTGCCGATGCCACCACCGATGTTCGCGGCGTTGCCGATGATCGTGATCACGCCGTCTCCATCGGCAGAACCGGATTGCACCATGCGTGTCGGCACGATTGCGCAGGAACCGGAGATGGCCGAGCTGATGTCGGTGCCAGGTGCTGCGGCTTGAACCGTCTCGGTGATGGAAGTGCGGCACGACGATGCGGCCAGCACGACTTCCGACACGCGGGCACGCACCGTGTAGTCCTGATAGGCCGGCAACGCGACGGCAGCCAGAATACCGATGATCGCCACCACGATCATCAATTCGATCAGGGTGAAGCCTTTTTGGACGGCGCGTTTCAATTTCATGGAGAACTCCTTGGGGCAGGGTTGGGGTAAAGACGCATCCTTATCAGCAGACACCGTGCCAGCCCGAAATGCCGCGCTTTTTGAGGTCTTTTTAGCGCTTTACCCTGCATCAGTGACATTTGGTGACCCCTGCATCGACATGCGACCGACAATTTTTGTCACCTCGCCCTCAGGCAACGGCTTTTTGTCACAGTTCGAAGGTCTGCCCCGCGCTGAGCCAGCGGATGTCGTGGCGCGCATCGCCCGTGTGGTTGGGCGCTTCGTCGAAGCGGCGGATCTCTTCCATGATCAGGCCGGTTTCCGCCGGCTTGGTGTGGGTGATGTAGATCGGATAGCGCTGGCGGCCATCGATCTGCTCCAGTTCCTGCGCCAGCAAGCTGGGGGCCAAGTGCAGGCTGCGCTGCGCGAGGGCGTGCTCCCGGTCGCTGAAGGCGGTTTCGATCACCAGCAGGGCCACGGGGAGCTGGTTGACGCGCTGCCAGAACGCCGGGTTGCGCCCGGTGTCGCCACTGAAGACCCAGTGACCCGAGGCGCTGGCGGCGGCAAAGCCGACCGCCGGCACGGTGTGCACCGCAGGCAAGACCTCGACCGACTTGCCGCCGACATGGAGCACCTCGCCGACCGCAATGGACACGAAGCGCATGAGCGGCGTGTCCACACTGGGAATGGCGGAGAAGTCGGGCCAGATCAGGTTGTTGAAGATGTGCACCTTGAGCGCGGCGATGGTGCCGGGCAGCGCGTGCACCTGTAGCGGCGCAGCGCCACTGGCCAGGCGCCGGGCGGCCACGGCATCGAGCATGAGGGGCAGCGCGGCCACGTGATCCAGGTGCGAATGGGTGAGCAGGACGTGGTCCACCCGCGCCATCTCATCCAGGGTCAGATCGCCCACGCCGGTACCGGCGTCGATCAGGACGTTGTCGTCGAGCAGAAAGGACGTGGTGCGGCAACCATGGGCGATGGCGCCAGAGCACCCCAGTACGCGGACCCTCATTTGGCAGCTTTGGCAGTGGCATGGCCGGGACCGCCGGCACATTGGATGGGGAAACTGGCTGCCTCAACCCGAACAAGCCGGGTTGGCAACCGACTGCCGAAGGCTACCCGTTTGACCAGGCGCCGGAAAGGACTTTTTTGGCATTTCTGCCGATGGCCGCCATGCCCAGGCATGGCTCGGGTTCGTCTCAGTGCTGGACGAACTGCATCTGCGTGCCGGCCAGTTCCAGCAGGTCGCCATGGTGCAGGTTCACGGCGTCGGTCCCGATGGGGCTGCCGTTGATGGTGGGCTTCTGCGTGCCTTCGACCAGGGCCACCACATAACCATGGGGCCGGCGCGTGATGGCCGCCACCGCCACACCGGGTTTGCCAATGGTGGTCACCACCTTGACCAGAGGCACTTCACGGCCGGCCGCGGTGCCGGACATGACCTTGATCGCGGCGTTGCCCAGCGGTGCGCCCTGGGAGTCGCCGGCCTCCACCACGGAGCCGGCGTTGATGACGGTGGTCTTTTCGTAGGTTTCGCTCGCGCCTTCGTGCACGAACTTGATCTTGTACTTGCCGATTTCGACGGCATCGCCGTTCTGCAGCTGCTGCTTCTTGATCGCCTTGCCGTTGACGTAGGTGCCGTTGGTGCTGTTGAGGTCTTCCAGAAACACGTCCATGCCCGACATCTGCATCACGGCATGCTCACCGCTGACCGCGAGGTTGTCGATCACGATGTCGTTGTAAGGACGCCGGCCCAGCGTGGTGCGGTCTTTCGTGAGTTGCACTTCCTTGATGACGACACCGTCGATGGAAACGATCATTTTCGGCATGGCCGACTCCTCTGGAACCTATTGATTGAATTCTGAAATGGCGCTGGCGATTACTTGCCGAGCATCCGCGAGAGCAGGCCTTTGCGGATCGGCTTCGATCGAGCATACGCCAGTATCACCGAAATATTGTCGCGTCCACCGCAGTCGTTGGCCCCGTCCACCAGGGCCTGCGCCTTTTCCTCCAGCGTGCCCGCGGTCACCAGAATGGCGGCAATGCGCTCGTCGCTCATCATGTCGCTGAGCCCGTCGGAACAGAACAGATAGAGGTCTTCGTCCTCGACCCGGTACTCGTTAACCTCGAGCAACACCGTGTCTTCCACCCCCAGGGCGCGGGTGACCAGGTTCTTGTGGGTGGCGTACTGGGCCTGCTCCAGCGAAATGAGCCCGGCGTCGATCTGCTCCTGCAGCAAGGAGTGATCCCGCGTGATCTGCACGAAGCTGCCGGCGCGCAGGCGGTAGCAGCGCGAGTCGCCCACATGGCCGATCATGGCGCGCGCGCCATGGAACACGCCCATGACCAGGGTGGTGCCCATGCCGGCGTATTGCGCGTTGGAATTCGCGGCGTTGAAGATGGACCGGTTGGCGTTGTCGATGCAGATTTCCATGGCGCGCTTGAGTTCGCGCGCGCTGGCCTCATGCCCCCCCTCGGACATCCATCGCCCGAGCTCGGTCCGGATGAAGGTGGTCGCCATCGCGCTCGCGACTTCACCCGCGTTGTACCCGCCCATGCCATCGGCCAGCACCACGATCTGGTTGTCGGGATCGAGGGCCACGGAGTCCTCGTTGTTGTCCCTGACCAGACCCGGATCTGTCAGACAAAAATACTCAAAAATCATATTGTTGGATTTATAAGCGGATATCGAAGCTGACTGTCTCGGGCTCGCGCGACGAAACCGGCACCGGCGTGACAACTGTGGCAAGCACCGCGTTTTCATGGCCGTGCCCATGGGAAGCGGGCACGGTCTGAGGCGCCATGTGAACGTCGGGGGACGTCGACAGGGCGGCGATGGTCTTGCGGAGGTCGGCGGCGATTTCGAGCCCTGTCTGGTACCTTTCCGCAGGCGATTTCGACAGGGTCTTGCTCAGTATATCGGCCAGTTCCGGCGGCAATTCAGGACGTCGTTCACGCACATCGGGCGCGGGCTGGTTGGCGATCTGGTACATGAGCGCGGCCATCGAGTCGCCGCGCAGCGGCAAGCTGCCCGTGAGCAACTGGAACAGCATGACCCCCAGCGAATAGAGGTCCGAGCGGCCGTCCACGCGCTGGCCGGCCAGCTGCTCGGGCGACATGAAGCTCGGGGTGCCCAGCACCATGCCCGTGCGGGTCTTGCTGGACCCGGTGATGCGCGCGATGCCGAAGTCGGTGACCTTCACCGAATCGGTGGCGGGGTCGTACATCACGTTGGCGGGCTTGATGTCGCGGTGCACCACCTGCTGGCGGTGCGCATGGTCCAGCGCCAGCGCCACGCGCTCGCCGATGGACAGCACGGCCGCGACCGGCAACAGCTGTCCGTCGCGGGTGTGCGCCGCGAGGTCGCGCCCCTGCAGGAACTCCATCGCGATGTAGGCCAGGTCATGCTCTTCGCCCGCATCGAAGATGGTGACGATGTTCGGGTGCTGCAGCCGCCCGGCCGTTTCGGCTTCGCGGAAGAAGCGTTCGCGCACATCGGCCAACTCCGCGCCTTCGAACTCGGCGCTCAGCGCCAGCGTCTTGATGGCCACGGTGCGCCCGATCTTCGGATCCAGGCCCTGGTACACCACGCCCATGGCGCCCTTGCCCAGCTCCTTCTCGATCCGGTATCGGCCCAGCATGGGTTTTTCGACACGCTCATCGCCGAGCACCAGCGTTCCGCCTGGATGCGACGAGCCCGGCCCCAGCACCACCGTGTTCGAAAGATGCCTGGTCCGCTGAAGGCGTGCCACCACATCGGCGTCGGTGCGATCGAGCCGGGTCATGTGCTCGTACACCGCTTCGGCCTTGTTGAGCTGGCGCTTGCGCTCGAAGTCCAGCGCGAGGTGCCGGAGGTTGTCCATCAGCGCGGGACTGAAGGGCACGCGGCGCAGGCGGTCGAACGCCATGTCGAGCTGACCCTGGCCCTGCAGCGCCAGACCCATCATGCGGTTGGTTTCGGCCGACTCCTCGTCCGCCTTGATCTTGCCCGCTTCCGTTGCGAGGAAGCGCCGGGTGGTGAGCGCGAGGTGCCCGATCAGCAGCAGCGCGACCGGGAACACCAGTTGCAGCCAGATCGCGGCCGACGCCAGCAGTTGATATTCGGCCCCCAGCAGGAGCAGGAACAGCCCAGCGGTCACCGCGGCGCCCGCAGCGGCGGACAGGCGCGGCAGCAACGCCACCAGATGCGCCACGACCACCAGCAACACGCCCAACACCGCCAGGCCACCCCAGGCCGGCTGGGCGATGAAATGCCCATTGAGGAGGCTGGAAGTGATGTGCGCGAGAATGGCAGCGGGGGACATCGCCGGCGACACCGGGGTGGTGAAGAGCGTGCCCACGCCCGCGGCGGTCGCGCCGATGATGACCACCTTGTCGGTGTATTTGCTGGCGGGAATGCGCCCGGAGATCACGTCGTAGAAGGAGTCCACCGTGAAGGCGGGCTTGCCGTCGCGATCGGCGTAGAACTGCGGCAGCAGGCGCGCCGCCTCGTCGGTCGGCAGGCGGGTCGGGCCCAGCTGCACGCCCTCGCCCGGCCACAGGCGGATGTCCTCCATGCCCAGGTTCAGGCTGTGCGCCGCGACGCTCAGCGCCATGGACGGCACCGCGTAACCATCGAAGTCCACCAGCAGCGCTTCCCGACGCACCGCGCCGTCGGCATCCTGAATCTGGTTGAGGTGGCCCACCGCCCGGGCGGCCTCCCCCACGGCGGGCAGGGGCTGTTGCGTGCGTTGCGCCGGCAGGCCAAAGCCGCTGTCGTCGGCCAGCGCGCTGCGCTGGGCGAAGGCGGGCAAAGGCGCGTCGGGCCGGCCCAGCGGCTCACCCAGGGTGAACACCGAAGGCACGATCACGTTGCCCGCGCGCGCCATGCTGGCGACCAGCCGGGCGTCGGTATCCAGGCGCTGCTCGGCCTCGCCAATGAATCCCAGCAGGCGCTGGCGCGACACGGCGCCCAGATCGGGCAGCGGTGTGGCGCCGGGTGCCGTGCCGTCGAGCTGGCCGCGCAAGGCCCGCAGCTGGGCCAGGCCCCGGTCGGTCTGCGGTTCGAAGAAGAAGGCGGTGTGAGCGACGGTCTTGGCCTTGGCCGCGCTGAGCTGGTCGATCAGCTCCGCATGCACCTCGCGCGACCAGGGCCACCGCCCGATGTTGGCGATGCTCTGGTCGTCGATCGCGATGATGGCGATGCGCTCACTGGGCTGGCGGCTGCTGGCCGCGCTGGCGACGTCGTAGAAGCGGCGTTCCAGACCGTCAAACAGGTCGGTCGAAGCGTGCAGCGCGAAAACGGCGAGCACCACCCCAAGGCCCAGGAAGGCGTCGGATCGCCAGATCCGGCCTCGGCCTTGCAGGGGTTTCGTCTTGCGGGTGGACACGTCGCGCATTCTCCGGGTGGGTTCGCCTGCAGGTCGCCGCGAACTGCCCAAAGGTCAGAGACAAGCGCACCGTCGGTGCCAGCAAATCGCCGGCATCCTGGATGTTGCATTTTGTTGCAATCAGGTTCGGCCGAGCAAGCGCCTTTGTGGATTCGGCACCTCAATTTCCGTGCGGACATAAAAAAAGGCAACGCAAGCGTTGCCCTTTTCACACCCGCGGGGTGACTCAGAGCTGGGCCTTGAGCAGCTTGCCCAGTTCCGACGGGTTGCGCGTGATGATGAAGCCGGACTCTTCCATGACGGCAAGCTTGGCATCGGCGGTGTCGGCGCCGCCGGAGATCAGCGCGCCCGCGTGGCCCATGCGCTTGCCGGGAGGCGCCGTCACGCCCGCGATGAAGCCCACCACCGGCTTCTTCATGTTGGCCTTGCACCAGCGGGCGGCGTCGGCCTCGTCCGGGCCGCCGATCTCACCGATCATGATCACGGCGTCGGTGTCGGGATCGTCGTTGAAGGCCTTCATCACGTCGATGTGCTTGAGGCCGTTGATGGGGTCGCCACCAATGCCTACGGCGGTCGACTGGCCCAGGCCCACTTCCGTCAGCATGGCCACGGCTTCGTAGGTCAGCGTGCCGGAACGGCTCACCACGCCGATGCGGCCCTTGCGGTGGATGTGGCCGGGCATGATGCCGATCTTGATCTCGTCGGGCGTGATCAGGCCGGGGCAGTTGGGGCCCAGCAGCAGGGTCTTCTTGCCGCCGGCGGCTTCCTTGGCCTTCATCTTGTTGCGCACTTCGAGCATGTCGCGCACCGGGATGCCTTCGGTGATGCAGACGGCATGTCCAGGTCGGCTTCCACGGCCTCCCAGATGGCGGCGGCGGCGCCCGCGGGCGGCACGTAGATCACCGACACGGTGGCGCCGGTCTGCGTCGCGGCTTCCTTGACGGAGGCGTAGATCGGGATGTTGAAGATCGACTCGCCGGCCTTCTTCGGGTTCACGCCGGCCACGAAAGCGTTCTTGCCGTTCGCGTATTCCTGGCACTTCTCGGTGTGGAACTGGCCCGTCTTGCCCGTGATGCCCTGGGTGATGACCTTGGTGTCTTTGTTGATGTAGATGGACATGATGTTTCTCCGGGCTTACTTGACGGCAGCAACGATCTTGGTCGCCGCTTCGGCCATGGTGTCTGCGGCGATGATGGGCAGGCCGGATTCGGCCAGCAGCTTCTTGCCCAGCTCTTCGTTGGTGCCCTTCATGCGCACCACCAGCGGCACGGACAGGTTCACGGCCTTGCAGGCGGTGATCACGCCGGTGGCGATGGTGTCGCACTTCATGATGCCGCCGAAGATGTTGACCAGGATGCCCTTGACGTTGGGGTTCTTGAGCATGATCTTGAAGGCTTCCGTCACCTTCTCGGCGGTGGCGCCACCGCCCACGTCCAGGAAGTTGGCGGGCTCGCCACCGAACAGCTTGATGGTGTCCATGGTGGCCATGGCCAGGCCGGCGCCGTTGACCAGGCAGCCGATGTTGCCGTCCAGGCTGATGTAGGCCAGGTCGAACTTGGAGGCTTCCACTTCGGCCGGGTCTTCTTCGTCCAGGTCGCGGTAGGCCACGATCTCAGGGTGGCGGAACAGCGCGTTCGCGTCGAAGTTGAACTTGGCGTCCAGCGCGATCAGGTTGCCCTTGGAGTCGCAGTTCAGCGGGTTGATTTCCACCAGCGACGCGTCCGTGTCCATGTAGCACTTGTAGATCTTGGAGAAGATGTCCGCGGCCTGGTCGACGGAGGCGCCGGTCAGGCCGATGGCCGCGGCGACCTTCTTGCTCTGCTCGGTGGTGATGCCGGTCAGGGGATCGATCATCTCGGTGATGATCTTTTCGGGCGTGGTGTGCGCCACTTCCTCGATGTCCATGCCGCCCTCGCTCGAAGCGATCAGGGCCACCTTCTGCGTCGCGCGGTCGGTCACCAGCGAGACGTACAGTTCGTTCTTGATGTCGGCGCCGTCTTCGATGTAGAGGCGGCGAACCTTCTGGCCTTCGGGGCCGGTCTGGTGCGTCTTGAGCTGCATGCCCAGGATTTCGCCGGCCAGGCGCTTGACGTCGTCCACCGACTTGGCGCCTTCACGCCACCGCCCTTGCCACGGCCACCGGCGTGGATCTGGGCCTTGACCACCCAGATCGGGCCGCCGAGCTTTTGAGCGGCTTCCACCGCCTCTTGCACCGTAAATGCCGCAATGCCGCGGGGCACGGGCACACCAAACTGGCGCAAGATTTCCTTGCCTTGGTATTCATGGATCTTCATGAGGTGTCTCTCAGGAACAGGTAAAAGAGTGACGGCCGAACCGGGGTGGCCGCTGGGTGGGCACTGAAAACAGCAACCCGGGACTGTATCATGGTGCAACGCACCAAAAGCGCGCATTCGACGCGCGGGTTTGGTAATCCCCCTGAATCCAACTGACAAGGCAGAGCGGCCATGGCCAAGGTTTTCATCGACGGCGAAGCAGGCACCACCGGATTGCAGATTCGCGAGCGCCTGCAAGGCATGCCGCAGATCGAACTCGTGAGCATCGCACCCGAGCGCCGCAAGGACCCGGTCGCCAAGCGCGAGCTGATGGCGCAGGTCGATCTGGTCATCCTCTGCCTGCACGACGACGCGGCGCGCGAATCGGTCGCCATGATCGATGCCCTGCCCGGCCGGCAGCCCAAGGTCATCGACGCCTCCACCGCCCACCGCACCGCACCCGGCTGGGTGTTCGGTTTCCCCGAACTCGCGCCGGGCCAGCGCGACGCGGTGGTCAACGCCCGCCGCGTGCGCAGACCCGGGCTGCTATGCCAGCGGCGCCATTGCCCTGCTGCGCCCGCTGGTCGACGCCGGCCTGCTGCCCGCCGACTACCCGGTCTGCCTGCCCGCCGTCAGCGGCTACTCGGGCGGCGGCCGCACCATGATCGAGGCCTACGAAAAAGGCGAAGCCCCGGCCTATGAGCTGTACGCCCTGGGCCTCAAGCACAAGCACATCCCGGAAATCCTGGCCTACACCGGCCTCACGCGCCGGCCCATCTTCGTGCCATCCGTCGGCAACTTCGCACAGGGCATGTTGGTGCAGTTGCCCCTGCACCTGGACACCCTGCCCGGCCAG
Organism: Hydrogenophaga sp. UC242_50; assembly: GCF_042697355.1. Taxonomy (NCBI): domain Bacteria; kingdom Pseudomonadati; phylum Pseudomonadota; class Betaproteobacteria; order Burkholderiales; family Comamonadaceae; genus Hydrogenophaga; species Hydrogenophaga sp. UC242_50. The sequence goes on along the minus strand of NZ_CP170553.1, from coordinate 1,170,290 downwards.
CCCACGCTGGCCGACCTGCACGCGGCCTACGCAAAGCACTACGCGGGCAGTGAATGGGTGAGCGTGCAACCGGCGACCGAAGACGGCAAGCTCGACGCCCTGGCCTTGAACGACACCAACCAGCTCGAAATCCGCGTGTTCGGCAACGGCGAGGCGAAGCAGGCGGTGGTGGTCGCCCGGCTGGACAACCTGGGCAAGGGCGCCAGCGGCGCCGCGGTGCAGAACCTGAAGCTGATGCTCGGCCTGTAAGGCTGAGCGGCGGGTTGTCGAAACGCCCGGCCCTGGTTCGTCGTACCCCAGGATGGCGCCGGATCTCGGCGCGGTCCACCGCCGAACCTCGAGGAAACCCCATGCCTGCCACTCCGCCAGCCATCGAGATCGCTCCACCCCGGGCCACGCGCCGCGAATGGGTGGCGCTGGGCGTGATCGCCCTGCCCTGCCTGGTCTATGCCATGGACCTCACGGTGCTCAACCTCGCGCTGCCCGCCATCAGCGCCGACCTGCGGCCTTCGTCCGCGCAACTGCTCTGGATCATCGACATCTACGGCTTCATGGTCGCCGGCCTGCTGATCACCATGGGCACGCTGGGCGACAAGATCGGGCGGCGCCGGCTGCTGATGATCGGGGCGATGGCGTTCGCGGCCGCCTCGGTGGCGGCGGCCCTGTCCACCACCGCGCAGGCCCTCATCGCCACGCGCGCGCTGCTCGGCATCGCCGGCGCCACGCTGGCGCCGTCCACGCTCTCGCTCATCTCCAACATGTTCCGCGACGAGCGCGAGCGCCGCATCGCCATCGGCATCTGGATCTCGAGCTACTCGGTGGGTGGCGCGATCGGCCCGCTGGTGGGTGGCGTGATCCTGCAGTACTTCGCCTGGCCCGCGATCTTCTGGGCCGCGGTGCCGGTGATGTTGCTGCTGTTGGCGGTGGGCCCCTTCCTGCTGCCCGAGTACCGCGACCCCGAGGCGGGCCGGCTCGACCTGGGCAGCGTGGCGCTCTCGCTCACCGCCGTGCTCGGCGGCGTGTTCGCGCTCAAGCAGGCGGCCGAAGGCCATGTGGACGCGCCGACCTGGGTGGCTGCGGCGCTCGGCCTCGCGGCGGGCGTGGCCTTCGTGCGGCGCCAGCGCCGCATCGCCTACCCGCTGCTCGACCTGCGGCTGTTCGGCCAGCCCCGCTTCGCGGCCGCCATCTGCACCTATGCCCTTACCTCGTTCGCGATGTTCGGCGTCTACATCTTCATCTCGCAGCACCTGCAGCTGGTGCTGGGCCTCTCGCCCCTGGTGGCGGGCCTGTGCACCGTGCCCTGGGCCCTGTCGTTCGTGGTCGGTTCGATGCTGACACCGGCCATCGCGCAACGTTGTTCGGCGCCCCGCACCATGGTGACGGGGCTGGCGGTGGCAGCGGTCGGCTTCGCGGGCGTGGCGCTGGTCGATGGCCCCCATGGCCTTGCCGCGCTGGTCGTGGGCATGACGCTCATGGGCATCGGCATGGCGCCGGTGTTCACGCTGGGCAACGACATCGTCATCAGCTCGGCGCCGCCCGAGCGCGCGGGCGCGGCATCGGCCCTGTCGGAGACCAGCGCGGAGCTGTCCGGCGCCCTGGGCATCGCGGTGTTCGGCAGCATCGCCACGGGCCTCTACCGCGCCGGCATGGCGGGCCAGTTGCCGGCGGGCCTGCCCCAGGAGGCCGTGGCCGAAGCCTCGACCCTGGGCGGCGCGCTGCGGGTCGCCGAAAGCCTGCCCGCGCCGCTGGCCGAGGCCCTGGGGCTGGCCGCGCGCACCGCCTTTGTCGATGGGCTGCAGGCCGCCGCGGTGCTGGGCACGGGCATCATGGTGGCCAGCGGCCTGCTGGCCTGGCGCATGCTGCGCCCGCCCCGGGCGCCGGGCGGCGCCTCGGCCACCCAGCCACGCTGACGCGCGCGTTCAGTCCTCGCTGTCGTCGGCCGGAGCGCCCTTCACCACGCGCCGCACCACCTCGGCGCCAAAGCCGCGCGTGAGCAGGAAACGCATCTGCTTGCCGCGCTCGGCGGCGTCGGCCGGCGGTCCGGCGAAGCGCTTGCGCCAGACCTCGCGCGCGCGCGCTTCTTCTGAGCCCTGCAGGCCCGCCACCGCCTCGGCCACCGCCTGCGGGTCCAGCCCCTTGGCCTGCAGTTCCTGGCGCACGCGAGACGCGCCCAGGCGGGCCGAGCGCCGGTGCAGCACCGACTCCAGCACGCGCTGCTCGTTGATGAAGCCTTTGGCCTCCAGCTCGTCCAGCGCTTTCGCCAGCTCGCCGGGCTCGGTTTCGTGCACGCTCAGCTTGCGCTGCAACTCGGCGCGTGAATGTTCGCGCCCGGCGAGCAGGCGCAGCGCACGGCCTTTGAGGGAAATCTGGTCGAAGGCCATGCGCGCAAGGGCGGGGATCAGGCCGCCGGCGTGGCGTCAACGTCCTTGGCCTTGGCCGCCTTCTCGGCCTTTTCGGCCTTGCCGCCCTTGGCGGGCGCCGGCGCTTCGTCCACCGGCAGCAGCGGCACGCCCAGCTCGGTGCGCACCTTGTTCTCGATCTCCACGCGCAGTTCGATGTTCTCGCGCAGGAATTCGCGCGCATTGTCGCGGCCCTGGCCGATCTTCTCGCCGTTGTAGGCGTACCAGGCGCCCGACTTCTCGATCACGCGGTGCACCACGCCCAGATCGAGGATCTCGCCCTCGCGGCTGATGCCTTCGCCGAACAGGATGTCGAACTCGGCCGTCTTGAAGGGTGGCGAGACCTTGTTCTTGACCACCTTGACCTTGGTCTCGTTGCCGATCGCTTCCTCGCCCTTCTTGATCGTGCCGGTGCGGCGGATGTCCAGGCGCACCGAGGCGTAGAACTTCAGCGCGTTGCCGCCGGTGGTGGTTTCGGGGCTGCCGAACATCACACCGATCTTCATGCGGATCTGGTTGATGAAGATGACCATGCAGTTGGTCTTCTTGATGTGCGCCGTGAGTTTGCGCAGCGCCTGGCTCATCAGGCGGGCCTGCAGGCCGGGCAGCGAATCGCCCATTTCGCCTTCGAGTTCGGCCTTGGGCGTGAGCGCGGCCACCGAGTCGACCACGATCAGATCGACCGCGCCGGAACGCACCAGGCTGTCGACGATCTCGAGCGCCTGCTCGCCGGTGTCGGGTTGGGAAATGAGCAGGTCCTGCAGGTTCACACCGAGCTTCTGCGCGTACTGGATGTCCAGCGCGTGCTCGGCATCGACGAAGGCGCACTGGCCGCCGAGCTTCTGCATTTCGGCAATGACCTGCAGGGTCAGCGTGGTCTTGCCCGAGGATTCCGGGCCGTAGATCTCGACCACGCGGCCCTTGGGCAGGCCGCCGACGCCCAGGGCGATGTCCAGGCCCAGCGAGCCGGTGGAGACGACCTGGATGTCCTCGATCACCTCACCCTCGCCCAACCGCATGATGGTGCCCTTGCCGAACTGCTTTTCGATCTGGGCCAGCGCGGCCTGCAAGGCCTTGGCTTTTTCGCTGTTGAGGGGGTTGTTCTTGACGGCTGCGTCCATGAGGGGCTCCTGAGCGGGTGGTAGAGGTTCGCAAAGCCTGTAAATGCGTACAGGCTGGATGCTTGAGCAGGAGTTTACAGGCAGGTTGAATTCGAACAAGGCGTTATTTGGTCAGTTTGCCTTACCATCAGCGAATGCCCGACACCGCCCCTGTTTTGCCCGACGACCGCTGGCGCGGCGGCCACCTGGGGCGCCTGATGGGCCTGGCGCTGCGCCGCTTCGACGAGCGCGTGCTCAGCCTGATGGCGCACGACGCCAACGTGCCGCTGGCGCTCTCGCACCTGGCGGCGCGGGCGCAGGTGGGCGCCGCGCACATCCACATCACGCGCCACCTGGGCCTGCACGGCTCGCGCCTGACCGAGCTGGCGCACCAGGCGGGCATGAGCAAGCAGGCCATGGGCGACCTGGTGACGCAGTGCGAGGCCTGGGGCCTGGTGCGGCGCGAGGCGGACGCGCGCGATGCGCGGGCACGGCGCATCGTGTTCACCGACACCGGCCTGCTGTGGCTGGAGGCGTTCCGCCAGGCCGTGGCCCAGGCCGAGGCGGAATTCCGCGCCCAGGTGGGCGACGCGGTGGCCACCGTGGTGGCGCTCGGCCTGGAGGCCTATGGCTCGGAATCACCCGGCGCGCGCGCGGCCGTGCCACCCCGCTGAACACCGTGCCGCAGGGGCCTGCGCGGCCTAAAATGGTTCGCCCGATGCCGGGCATCCCCGATGAAGCGCTGCCCCGGCAGCCACCCAGGAGACCTTCCCATGCGCATCCTGATTGCCGAAGACGACCACGTGCTGGCGGACGGCCTGCTGCGCAGCCTGCGCGCCGCCGGCGCGGCGGTGGATCACGTTACCAGCGGCACCGAGGCCGACGCCGCCCTGCTGACCAACAACGAGTTCGACCTGCTGATCCTGGACCTGGGCCTGCCCCGGCTGCACGGCCTGGAGGTGCTCAAGCGCCTGCGTTCGCGCGGCTCCACGCTGCCGGTGCTCATCCTCACCGCGGCCGACAGCATCGAGGAGCGCGTCAAGGGCCTGGACTACGGCGCCGACGACTACATCGCCAAGCCGTTCTCGCTGCAGGAACTCGAAGCCCGCGTGCGCGCGCTCACCCGGCGCGGCATGGGCGGCTCCACCAACACCATCCGCCACGGCCCGCTCGAATACGACCAGGCCGGCCGCGTTGCGCACCATCGACGGCAAGATGGTCGAGCTCTCGGCGCGTGAACTCGGCCTGCTGGAGGTGCTGCTGCAGCGCGCCGGGCGCCTGGTGAGCAAGGACCAGCTGGTCGAGCGCCTGTGCGAGTGGGGCGAAGAGGTGAGCAACAACGCCATCGAGGTCTACATCCACCGCCTGCGCAAGAAGATCGAGAAGGGCCCGATCCGCATCGCCACCGTGCGCGGTCTGGGCTACTGCCTTGAAAAAATCGCCGGCTGAAACCGAGGCTTTGATCGAGGCCGCACCGCCGCCGGTGGCGGGCCGCCCCATCCCGAAGTCGTTCGGCCTGTTCCAGCGCGAACAGCGCAGTCTGTTCGGCGAGATCCTGGACTGGATGCTCACGCCGCTGCTGCTGCTGTGGCCGCTGTCGCTGGCCCTGACCTGGTTCGTGGCCCAGGGCATCGCGAGCAAACCGTTCGACCGTGCGCTGGAGTTCAACCTGCAGGCGCTCACGCAGTTCGTGGCGAACCAGAACGGGCAGATCAGCTTCAACCTCAACGCGCAGGCGCGCGACCTGCTGCGCGCCGACGACAGCGACCTCGTCTACTACCAGGTGATCGACCCGCGCGGCAAGCTCGTCAGCGGTGAGCTGGACTTTCCCCGCCCGCGCGAGGACGAGACGCCCGAGGCCGGCCGCGTGCTGCTGCGCGACGACGTGGTGCGCGGCGACGAGGTGCGGGTGGCCTACACCTGGCTCGAACGCAACGACGCCCAGCACCTGGTGCTGATGCAGGTGGCCGAGACGCGCGGCAAGCGCTCCACGCTGGCGGCCGAAATCATCAAGGGCGTGATGGTGCCGCAGTTCGTCATCCTGCCGCTGGCCGTGCTGCTGGTGTGGCTGGCGCTGGTGCGTGGCATCCGCCCGCTCAACGAGCTGGAGCAGCGCATCCGCGCGCGCAAGCCCGACGACCTGAGCCCGATCGAGGAGTCGGCCATCCCGCAGGAGGTTGCGCCGCTGGTGTCGTCGATCAACGACCTGCTCACGCGCCTGAAGGCCTCGCTCACCACGCAGCGGCGCTTCCTGGCCGACGCGGCGCACCAGCTCAAGACGCCGCTGGCCGGCCTGCGCATGCAGGCCGAACTGGCCCAGCGCGAGAGCAACGCGGAGGAAATCCACAGCTCGCTCAAGCAGATCGCGCGCTCCAGCTCACGCGCCACGCACACCGTGAACCAGCTGCTCGCGCTGGCGCGCGCCGAGACCACCGGCCGCACCCTGCCCAGCGCGCGCGTGGACCTGGCGCGCCTGGTGCGCGGTGTGGTGCAGGACTCGGTGCCGCGCGCGCTGGAACACGGCATCGACCTGGGCTGCGAAGGCCCCGAGGAGGTGCCGGAAGACTGTCTGATGGACGGCAACCCCATCCTGCTGCAGGAGATGGTGCGCAACCTGGTGGACAACGCGATCAACTACAGCGGGCGCGGCGGCGTGGTCACCGCGCGCGTGCTGATCGACCCGTTCAGCGGCGTGCAGATCCTGCAGGTGGAGGACAACGGCCCGGGCATTCCCGAGAGCGAACGCGAGTTCGTGCTGCAGCCGTTCTACCGCGCGCTGGGCACCAACGTGGACGGCTCGGGCCTGGGCCTGACCATCGTGCAGGAGATCGCGCAGCAGCACGGCGCCACGGTGCTGATCGACAGCGCGCACCCCGAGCGCAACCCGCCCGGTCTGCTGGCCTCGGTGCGCTTCACCCCGAAGACGCCCCGACTGCCGGCCTGAACGTTCAGGCCTTGGGCTTGTAGATGTTGAGCATCAGCTTTTCGCGCTCGACCGCGCGCGCCACCGGCGGCAGCGCGGCGAAGCGCTGGGCCAGGTCCCAGGTCGCCGGCTGGGTGGTGGGATCGATGCCCGCAAAACCGCCCCAGCGCAGCAGCGTGAGCGCGTAGGCGTCCAGCGCGCCGGGGCGCTCGCCCATCATCCAGGGCGAGGCCTGCCTGGCCATCACCTCGATCTCGTCCAGCAGGCCCTTGTAGGTCTTGGCGGCGTGGGCGCGGATCGCCTGCTTGGCGGCCTCGTCGTCGGTGAACTTGTCCGGCATGAACACGTGCGTGAAGGTGGGGTGCACGGTGTTGTTCATCCAGGTCAGGGTCTGCAGCGCGCGCGTGCGCGCCAGGCCGGACGCCGGCAGGATGCCCGCCTCGGGCAGCTTCGCATCGAGGTGCAGCAGGATGCGCCACGATCTGCGTGATCACCTGGCCATCGTCCACCAGCACCGGCACCTGGCCACGCGGGTTGATCGCCAGGTACTCGGGGCTGCGCTGCTCGTTCTTGTGCAGCTTGACGCTGTGTGGCTCGAACGCGGCGCCGGAGAGCTCCAGCATGCTGTGGGGCACGAAGGAACACGCGCCGGGGGCGAAATAGAGAGTCAGGCTCATGCGGAAATCCTTTTGGAAACAATCAGGTCAGGTGCTGGCCCACGATGCCCGCGATCTCGAACATGGTGACCTGCGGCTTGCCGAACACGGCGGCGAGCTTGGCATCGGCGTTGACGCGGCGCTTGTCGGTGGCGTCCTGCAGGCCGTTGGCCTTGATGTAGTCCCACAGCTTCTTCACCACCTCGGGGCGGGACACCGGGCCTTCGCCGATCACCGCGGCCAGGGCGGCGCTGGGCTGCTTGCCGCTGGCCGCCGTGGTCTTGCGCGGTGCCTTGGGCGTCTTGGCCGCCGCGGCTTTCTTGGCCGCGGGTGCCTTCTTGGCGGGCGCGGCCTTCTTCGCCGGGGCGGCCTTGGCCGGCGCGCCGGCGGCGGTCTTGCGCGGCGGGAACTTGCTCGCGCGCGGCTCGAACTCGAAGTTCACCTTGCCGGCTTCCTTGTCCCAGGCCAGGAAGGCCTTGAACGCGCGGCGCGTGCGCATCGAAACGAACTTGTCGAGCAGGTCGGTCTTGCCGGTCTCCAGCAGCTTGCTCATCTGTTCGCGCGCCACCGGCTGTTGCAGGATGATCTTGCCACTCTTGAAGTCGCAGGTCGGCGTGGGCTGGGCCAGGGTCGGCACCGATTTTTCGCACACGTAGTTGCTGCCGTGCTCGTGCACCGGGCTGCCGCACTTGGGGCAGGCGCCGAGCGACTCGCTGCCGGTGAAGTCCACCAGCTCGCCGCTTTCTTCGCCCTTCTTGTCGTCGCCGAAGTCGAACTCCAGCTTCCAGTTCTTTTCTTCTTCGTTGAACTTGATCACGATCTCGGCCACGAAGGGCCAACCCGCCTTGGAGCGGAAACCTTCGAGCGGGCCGATCTTCTTGTCGCGCAGCAGCTGTTCGGCCTCCTCGGGCTCGAAGGTGCGCCCGGCGGGCGACTTGCCGAACGAGAAGCCGCAGCCCTCGCTGTTGCCGTCGGCGCCGGTGCAGGTGTAGCGGCGGTAGTTTTCCTTCACCACGCCGCCGCAGTTCGGGCAGGGCGTGGACAGCGTGGCGTAGTTGCCCGGAATGGTGTCGCGGTCGTATTCCTTGGCCTTCTTCACCATGCGCTCGGTCATGGCGGCGATCTCGCCCATGAAGGCGGCGCGGCTGAGCTGGCCATGCTCCATCTGCGCGAGCTTGTACTCCCACTCGCCGGTGAGCTCGGGCTTGGAGAGTTCTTCCACGCCCAGGCCGCGCAGCAGCGTCATGAGCTGGAAGGCCTTGGCGGTGGGGATGATCTCGCGGCCTTCGCGGAACATGTACTTCTCGGTCAGCAGGCCTTCGATGATGGCCGCGCGCGTGGCAGGCGTGCCCAGACCCTTTTCCTGCATGGCTTCGCGCAGCTCGTCGTCGTCCACCAGCTTGCCGGCGCCTTCCATGGCGCCCAGCAGCGTGGCTTCCGAATAGCGCGCGGGCGGCTTGGTCTTCAGGCCCTTGGGCTCGACGCTCTCGGTGCGCACGGTCTCGCCCTCGCGCACGGGCACCAGGTTCTGGCCCTTGTCACCGTCCTTGGCATCGGCCACGTCCTCGGCGGCCTCCTTGCCATAGACGGCCATCCAGCCCGGCTTCACGAGCACCTTGCCTTCGGTCTTGAAGTGGTGGTTCAGCACCGAGCTGATGCGCGTGGTCACCATGAACTCGGCGCTCGGGAAAAACACCGCCAGGAAGCGGCGCACGACCAGGTCGTACAGTTTCTGCTCGGCTTCGCTCAGGCCGCTGGGCGCCTGCAGCGTGGGGATGATGGCAAAGTGGTCGCTGACCTTGCTGTTGTCGAAGATGCGCTTGCTCGGGCGGATGTAGCTGTTGTCCAGCGCGGTCTTCGCGTGCGGCGCGAGGTGCTTCATGCCGCTGCCGGCCAGCATCTCGAAGGTCTGCCTGACGGTGGGCAGGTAGTCCTCGGGCAGGGCGCGCGAGTCGGTCCGGGGGTAGGTCAGGGCCTTGTGGCGCTCGTACAGGCTTTGCGCCAGTTGCAGCGTGGTCTTGGCCGAGAAGCCGAAGCGGCCGTTGGCCTCGCGCTGCAGGCTGGTCAGGTCGTACAGCAGGCCGCAGGCCTGGGTGGTGGGCTTGCTCTCTTCCTTGACGCTGGCGGCCTTGCCCCGCACCGCGTCGGCGATCGCCAGCGCCTCGCGCTGGGTCCAGACGCGGTCGGCGCGCAGCTCGGCGTCGGCATCGTCACCGGTGGGCTTCTTGAAGTTGGGATCGAACCACTTGCCCGGGTACTCGCCGGCTTCGGCCAGGAAGCTGGCGTGGATTTCCCAGTAGTCGCGGCTCCTGTGGGCGCGGATCTTTTCCTCACGCTCGACCACGATGGACAGCGTGGGCGTCTGCACCCGGCCGACGGTGGTGAGGAAGAAGCCCCCGTCGCGCGAGTTGAAGGCGGTCATGGCGCGCGTGCCGTTGATGCCGACCATCCAGTCGGCCTCGGAACGGCTGCGCGCGGCATCGGCCAGGCCCAGCATCTGCTCGTTGCTGCGCAGCTGCTCGAAGCCGTCTCGAATGGCCGCGGGCGTCATCGACTGCAGCCACAGGCGCTGCACCGGTTTGCCCAGCGGCTGGTAGCTGCCGTTCTTCAGGCCGCCTGCGTACTGCTCGATCAGGCGGAAGATCAGCTCCCCCTCGCGGCCCGCGTCACAGGCGTTGATGAGGCGCGACACATCCTTGCGCTTGACGAGCTTGACCACCGCGGACAGCCGCGACTTGGTCTTGTCGATCGGCTTGAGTTCGAAGTACGGCGGCAGCACCGGCAGGTGCGCGAAGCTCCACTTGCCGCGCTTCACGTCGAATTCCTCCGGCGCAGCGATCTCCACCAGGTGACCCACGGCGGAAGTCACCACGTACTTGTCATTCTCAAAGTGGTCATCGTGCTTGTCGAACTTGCCCGCCACCGGGGTAAGCGCTCGCACGATGTCTTGGGCCACGGATGGCTTCTCGGCAATGACCAGGGTTTTCATCTCTACAATCGGCTTTCCACGCGCGTGTACACGCGCACATGGGCACGCGCACACCCGCGCGCACCTGCATGAAACAACCTTACCAAATATTTCGGCCGTGACGAAAAGCCCCCGCCAGACGCAGCCGCGCCCTTCTTCCACCAAGACCAAGGCCGCCGCCCCCGCCGCCAGCCGCCGCATCCAGACCCGGCGCTCCGGCGTGCATGGCAAGGGCGTGTACGCCGTGGTCGATCTGGCCGAGGGCGAGACGCTCATCGAATACGTGGGCGAGATCATCACCTGGGAGGAGGCGCTGCGCCGCCATCCGCACGACCCGAGCGACCCGAACCATACGTTCTACTTCCACATCGATGAAGAGCACGTGATCGACGCCAAGGTCGGCGGCAATTCGGCGCGCTGGATCAACCACAGCTGCAAGCCCAACTGCGAAGCCGACGTGGAAGACGGCCGGGTGTTCATCCGTTCGTTGCGCCCCATCCAGGCCGGCGAGGAGCTGTTCTACGACTACGGCCTGGTGATCGACGAGCCCTACACGCCCAAGCTCAAGGCCGAGTACCCCTGCTGGTGCGGCGCCAAGAAGTGCCGCGGCACGCTGCTCGCCCCCAAACGCGCGGGACGCGCGTCCAAGCTCGGCTAAGGACCTCTCCCCTCGCATGGCAGACACCCTGACCCGTCACGCGGAAGCGGTCTGGGAAGCCGTGGTGCCCCTGCTGCCGGGCTTCACGGTGGAGGTGCTGCCCAGCATCGACTCCACCAGCAGCGAGCTCATGCGGCGCGCGCGCAGCGGCCTCATGGAGCCGGTGCTGCTGACCGCCGAGCAGCAGACCGCGGGGCGGGGCCGGCTCGGCAAGGGCTGGCACAGCAAGCCGGGCCAATCGCTCACGTTTTCCATCGCCCTGCCGCTGGCGCCATCGAACTGGTCGGGCCTGTCGCTCGCGGTGGGCGTGAGCCTGGCCCACAGCCTGCACCCCGACGTGCGGCTGAAATGGCCGAACGACCTCTGGCTGCACCAGCGCAAGCTCGGCGGCATCCTGGTGGAGACCGCCAGCACCGGTGACGCGGCGCAGGGCCAGCGCATGGTGGTGATCGGCGTGGGCATCAACATCGCCCGGCCCGAGGCCTCGGCCGTGGCCGCCCTGGTGCCCGACGGCTCGACCGTGGCCGCCATGGCGCCGGCCGGACTGGCCGAGGTCAGCGTGGGCATCACGCCCGGCGAGGTGCTCGAGCGCGTGGCGCCGCCGCTGGTGCAGGACGTGCTGGCGTTCGCCTCGCAAGGCTTTGGCGCCTTTGCGCAGCGTTTCGCCGGCCTGGACGCCTTGCAGGGCCTGGCCGTGCAACTCTCCGATGGCACCCGGGGCACGGCCTGCGGGGTGACCCCCGACGGTGCCCTGCAGGTGTTGACCGACCAGGGCATGTTGACCGTCACCAGTTCAGAAGTGAGTGTGCGCCCGTGTTGAGGTGGGCGGTCATCGTGCTGGTGCTGGCCGACGCGGGCTATTTCGCCTGGACCCAGGGCTACCTGGGCGGCCTGGGCCTGGCCCCGATCGAGCAGCGCGAGCCCCAGCGCCTGGCGCAGCAGCTCAGGCCCGAGGCCTTGCGCCTGCTCAATGGCCCCAAAGGAACGTCGGCCGACACCACCACTGCGCCGGAGCCCGAGACCGCGGCACCACCGGCCGCGCTGCCGGCCGCGGCGGTGGAAGCCGCACCGACGCCACCGGCCGCGCCCACCCCGACCCCGCCCACAGCGGCCGCCCCAGCGAGCGATGGCCCGCGCGCCTGCTGGCAGGCCGCCGGCTTCACCGAAGCCCAGGCTGAGCTGCTGCGCGCCGAACTCGCGCTGCTGGGCCTGACGGCGAACGGCTGGCAACTCAACGAGACCCGCAGCAGCGGCCGCTGGATCGTCTACATGGGGCGCTACGACAACACCGAGCAGGTGGAGCGCAAGAAGGCCGAGTTGCGCGGGCTGGGCGTGCAGTTCCGAGAGCTCACCGCGAATGGCCTGGCCCCGGGGCTGGCGCTGGGCACCTACTCCACCGAAGCCGCCGCGCGGCAGGCGCTGCAGCAGACCGAGCGCGACGGCGTGCGCACCGCCAGGGTGGCGCAGGAACGGGCGGAAAGCGTGTCGTTCGCGCTGCGCCTGCCCGCCATCACCGACGCCCAGCGCGCGGCAGTGGAAGGGTTGCGCGAGGCCATGGCCGGCAAGGCGCTGCGCCGCTGCAGCTGAGCCGACCGGCGGGCTCGGCTCAGACCCGACGGCGGCGGCGCTGGCACAGCGCCACGGCGATCACCCAGGCCCACAGGCTCAAACCCCAGAGATGGCCAGCGGAGCCACCACCTCCCCCGCTGCTGCTGGCGGCGAGCACGGGCATGGCCGCCACCGCGCGCACGGTGTCTTCACCCGTGCGGCCGAAGTTGTCCACCACGGTGAGCGAGAACACATAGCTGTCCTCCGCCACGAGCGTGCCCTTGGCCACCGCGCTGCTGGCCGACGAGAGCGTGACCGGCGGCCCGCTCACCTGCACCCACTGGTAGGACACGATGCTGCGACCGGGAATGGGCACGCTCTGGCTGCCGTCGAGCGTGATCACCGTGCCCGGCTCGACCTCGCCCACCGGCTTGATCACGACCGCCGGGCCGGTGGCCAGCTGCACCGAGGTGTTGGCGTCCAGCAGGCCGGCGCCGCAGGTGGTGGTGGTGCAGCCGCAGACGGCGCCCGCGCCCGGGGTGCCGCACGCGGCCAATCCCGTCACCACGTGAGGTCGGGCCCCCGCCTTCATGCGCTCGATGAGCTGGCGCGGGCTCAGGAAGGGGTTGACCGCCAGCATCAGGCTGGCGATGCCCGCGGCCTGTGGCGCGGCAAAGCTCGTGCCCTGCTTGTAGCCATACATGTCGACCCCTGGCGTGGTCGTGCCGCTGTTGTCGGTCGAGTACAGCAAGGTCGATGGGCCGGCATCGGTCGAGCCCCCGGGCGCGGCCAGCGCCACGCGGGTGCCGAAACTGGAGTACTCGGCCTTCGCCCCATCCTTGCGCACCGAAGCCACGGTCATGACCCGGCGGCAGTCGGCCGGGCGGGTCAGCGTGGTGTTCGAATTGCCGGCCGCCACGACGATGAGGGCGCCCGCGTTGGTGACCGCGTCGATGGTGGTCTGGTAGCCCGGCGTGCAGGCCGAATCGCCACCAAAACTGAGGTTGATCACGCGCGCCGGGTTCGGGTTGATCGGCAGGCCCGAGACCGGCAGGCCGGCCGCCCAGCGCAGGCCGTCGAGCAGGTCCGACAGGTGCGCGCCGCATTTGCCCGAGACGCGCACCGGCAATACCTTCGCGCCCCAGTTCAGGCCCGCGACGCCCTGGGCGTTGTCGGTGGCGGCGGCGATCTGCCCCGCGATGAAGGTGCCGTGCCAGGTGCTGTTGGACAGGTCGCAGCCCGCGAACAGCGGATTCGCCAGGTCGGCTGGGTGCACCCAGTCACCCGGGTCGCTCGGGTCGGGGTCGCGCCCGTCGCCGTCGTTGGACACGGCCAGCTCACTCACCAGGTCGTAGCCGGGCAGCAGCTTGCCGGCCAGATCCGGGTGTCCCGCCCGGATGCCGCTGTCGACCACCGCCACGACCGCCGTGGACCCGGAGGTGCTGCCGGTCGTGTCGCCCCAGGCGGGGGGCAGGTTCAGGCCCGTCAGGTTCACCAGATCGGGCGTCTGCAGGTGCCATTGCTGGGGAAACAGCGTGTCGCTGGGGGTGACGGGCGCGCCCAGGCGGGGCACCAGCACATCGGGCTCGACCCAGGCCACATCGGGATGCAGGCGCGCGCGGCGCACGGCGTTGTCCAGCGCCTGGCGACGCAAGGGCCGATCGAAGCGCAGCAGGCGGGCGTTGCCTGCCTCGCCGGCTTGGCCCGACGGCAGCCCGACCTCGCGCGCCCAGCGGGTCAGGCGCTCGCGGCCCTGGCGGGCGTTGCGGTCCCATTGCGAACGGGCCCGCTCACGTCCGGAGGCCCAGGGCCCCTGGTCCGTCGCGGTGTTCGATTCGAGTTCGTCGCCCTTGAAGCCGATGATCAGGCCGGCCGCCTCACGCCGGCTGGACGGCTCCTGCGCCATGGCGGGAGTGGCAATCAGGCCCGCCAGGGTGGCCGTGCACAGGAGCAGTGCTGGAAACAGTCGCCGCATGGAATGGGGAGGGCCGGAAGGGCAAGCGAGGCAAGGTGGGGGATGTGTCGAAACATTTTGACATGCCGGTCTTTCGCATGGCCTTTATCCCCTGGCGATTCGGCATTTCCGCACAGCTTTACAACACCCGCGCTCAGCGGCCGGCCAAAGGGGCGGCGGCGGGACGCAGCGCCTCGAACCAGTCGAGCGCCTCGTTCCACAAGGGCAAGGCCTTGGGCCGGAAGTAGCCCATGTGGCCGATCGGCCCCAGGCCCGCGCGGCGCGGGTCGATGGTGACGGCCCGCACCGAGGTGTTGCGGTAACCGGCCATGAAGGCATCGCGCGAGGCCGGTGGCGCCCAGGCGTCGTCCAGCGCGTTGGCGGCCACGATCGGGAAACGCACCTGGCCGAAGCGTTCGGTGGTGGCCTGCATCTGCGGGTCGTCGAAGAAGTAGCGCGGAAAGCGGCACCAGCCGCGCCACTGGCGGTACACGTCCAGCGGCAGGTCCTCGCCCATGCCCAGGCGGCTCCAGGGCAGGTAACCGGCGAACTTGGTCCACACCGGCCCCAGCACGCGCCACATGAACAGCACCCTCATGCGCTCCAGCGGTGGCATCCAGCCGTGCCAGCCGGCGCCGGTGGCGAAGGTGTAGGCGCCGTCCACCCAGTCGTGGTGCGGCAGCAGGCCCAGGGCATGACCGCCGTACGAATGGCCGACCAGGTACAGCGGCATGCCGTCCTGGCGCATGGCTTCGACGGCGGCGGCCAGGTCGAGCCGGCCCCAGTCGAGGTAGTCCATGCGAAAGCCCTTGAGCGTGGGCGGGGCCGACTCGCCGATGCCCCGGTAGTCCAGCGTGAGCACGTCGAAACCGCGGCGCGCGGCGTGTTCGGCGAAGCGCTTGTAGAAGCCCTGTGGCACGGCGGTCGCGCCCCCGATCACGAGGTGGGCGCGGGCCGGCGTGGGGCTGCGGTAGCGGCGGGCCGAGAGCGGATAGCCGTCGGCGGCGGTCAGCAGGAGGGTTTCGATGCGAACGTCCGGGGGGGTGCTCATGGGGATCTCCTCAAGTGGTGCCCGTTTCGCGCGGGCGGCGCGCGGCGAGCAGGCCCAGCAGCGTCTGGACGGCCTGCTGGATGGGTTCGGTGCTGTGGGCCACGCGCGCCTGCAACAGCCCGCCTTCGTAGGTGGCGACGATCAGCGCCGCCACACCCCGGGCCGACTCGCGCGGCTCGCCGGCCTGTTCCAGCGCCAGCGCGATGCGCTCGCGCAAGGTGGCAAAGGCCCGCGCCAGGGCCTCGCGCAGCGCGTGGTCGTCGGGCGTGCTCTCCAGCGCGACGGTCGCCAGCGGGCAGCCGGCGTGAAAGCCCGTGCTGCTCAGGCGCTGGGTCGCGCCCTGCATCCATTGCCGCGCGGCTTCGATCGGGTCGCCCTCCTTCGCCAGCAGGCCGTCCAGCCAGCCCAGCATGCGCGCGACCACATCGTCGATCGCGGCCACGGCGAGTTCGGTCTTGCCGCCGGGAAAGTGGTGGTACAGCACGCCCTTGGGCGCGCCGGCCTGGGCCAGCAGTTCGGTCAGGCCGATGCCGTGCAGGCCGCGCCGGCGCAGGGCGTCGGTCATGGCGGCGATCAGGCGTTCGCGGGTGCCGGGGGTGGGGGTGTCGGTCATGGGGCGCAATCTATAGACCGGTCGGTCTAGTGTCAATGCGCGCTTGTCGCCGAGGTGAACCGGGCAAGAAAAAAGCGCCCGAAGGCGCTTTTTCAAGTCGAGTGAGCTTGCGCTTACTTGGCGACAACGCGAACCATTTCGAGGCACTTGTTGGAGTAGCCCCATTCGTTGTCGTACCAGCTCACGACCTTGATGAAGGTCTTGTCCAGCGCGATGCCGGCGTCGGCATCGAAGATCGAGGTGCGCGTGTCGCCCCGGAAATCCGTCGCCACCACCTTGTCGGTCGTATAGCCCAGCACGCCCTTCAAGGCGCCTTCGCTCTGCGCCTTCATCTCCGCACAGATCTCTTCGTACGTCGCGTCCTTGTTCAGCTCCACCGTCAGGTCCACCACCGACACGTCGCTGGTCGGCACCCGGAAGCTCATGCCCGTGAGCTTCTTGTTGAGCTCGGGAATCACCACGCCCACGGCCTTGGCCGCGCCCGTGCTGCTGGGGATGATGTTCTCCAGGATGCCGCGGCCACCGCGCCAGTCCTTGTTGCTCGGGCCGTCCACCGTCTTCTGCGTGGCCGTGGCCGCGTGCACCGTGGTCATCAGGCCGCGCTTGATGCCCCACTTGTCGTTGAGCACCTTGGCGATCGGCGCCAGGCAGTTGGTGGTGCACGAGGCGTTGGAGATGATGGCCTCGCCCTTGTAGGTCTTGTCATTCACGCCGTAGACGAACATCGGGGTGTCGTCCTTGGAAGGCGCCGAGAGGATGACCTTCTTCGCACCCGCGTCCAGGTGCTTCTGGGCCGTGACCTTGTCCAGGAACAGGCCGGTGGATTCGATCACCACGTCGGCGCCGACTTCGTTCCATTTGAGGTTGGCGGGATCGCGCTCCTGCGTCAGGCGGATCTTCTTGCCGTTGACGATCAGCGTGTTGCCTTCGACCGAGACCGTGCCCTTGAAGCGGCCGTGCACGCTGTCGTACTGCAGCATGTAGGCCAGGTAGTCGGGCTCGAGCAGGTCGTTGATCGCCACCACTTCAATGTCGTTGAAGTTCTGGATGGCGCTGCGCAGCACGTTGCGGCCGATGCGGCCGAAGCCGTTGATGCCGATCTTGATCGTCATGTCTCGTCTCTCCTGGAGGGTTTCAAAAAAGGGTTAACCAAAATTCACTTCGCGAGCACGGCGCGCACCGTGTCCGCCACGTTCTGCTCGGTGAAGCCGAAGTGCTTGAACAGCACCGGCGCCGGGGCCGATTCGCCGTAGGTGTCGATGCCGACCACGGCGGCCACGCCGTACTTCCACCAGCCGTCGGTGGTGCCCATCTCGACCGCGATGCGTGGCACGCCGGCCGGCAGCACCGAGGCCTTGTAGGCGGCGGTCTGGCGGTCGAAGGTGGTGGTGCTGGGCATGGAGACCACGCGCACGGCGATCTTGTGCTCGCGGGCCAGCAGCTCCTGCGCCTTCAGGGCGAGCTGCACTTCGGAGCCGGTGGCGATGATCACGGCCTGCGCCTTTTTCTTCAGGCCCACCTCGGCCGGCTCGGCCAGCACGTAGGCGCCCTGGCTGATGTGGCCCAGGTCGTTCTTGGGCGCGTAAGGCAGGTTCTGGCGGCTGAGCAGCAGCGCGGTCGGGCGGCTGGCGTTCTCCAGCGCCACAGCCCAGGCCACAGCGGTCTCGGCCGTGTCGGCGGGGCGCCACACGTCCAGGTTGGGGATCAGGCGCAGGCTGGCCGCGTGCTCGATGGACTGGTGCGTCGGGCCGTCTTCGCCCAGGCCGATGGAGTCGTGCGTGAACACGTGGATCACGCGCTGCTTCATCAGCGCGGCCATGCGGATGGCGTTGCGGCTGTAGTCGCTGAAGGTGAGGAAGGTGCCGCCGTAGGGGATGAAGCCGCCGTGCAGCGCCACGCCGTTCATGATCGCGGCCATGCCGAACTCGCGCACGCCGTAGTTGATGTGGCGCCCGCCCTGGCCCTGCTCGTTCTTCACCACGTCACCGGCCATGTTGAAACGCAGGCTGGGGGTGGACTTGGTGTTGGTGAGGTTGGAGCCGGTGAGGTCGGCGCTGCCGCCCAGCAGCTCGGGCAGCGCGGCGGTGAAGGTCTCCAGCGCCAGCTGGCTGGCCTTGCGGCTGGCCAGCGGTTTCGGCCTTGGTGTGCGCGCCCACGGCGGCGTCCACCGCGACCTGCGCGAAGTTCTTCGGCAGCTCGCCCTTCATGCGGCGGGTGAACTCCTGGCCAGCTCGGGGAAAGCGGCCTTGTAGGCGGCGAACTTCCCGTTCCAGTCGGCCTCCACGGCCTGGCCGGCGGCCTTGGCGTCCCAGGCGGCGTACACGTCCTGCGGCACCTCGAAGGGCTTGTGCATCCAGCCCAGGGCCTCGCGGGTCAGCTGGATCTCTTCGCCGCCCAGCGGCTCGCCGTGGGCCTTGGCGGTGTTGGCGCGGTTCGGGCTGCCCTTGCCGATGTGCGTCTTGCAGATGATCAGCGTGGGGCCAAAGGTGCCCATGCTGGCCTTGTTCTTGGCGTCGGCGATCGCGCGGTCCACGGCGTCGGTGTCGTGGCCGTCGATCGGGCCGATCACGTTCCAGCCGCTGGCGGTGAAGCGCAGCGCGGTGTTGTCGATGAACCAGGGCGTGACCTGGCCATCGATCGAGATGCCGTTGTCGTCGTACAGCGCGATCAGCTTGTTGAGCTTCCAGGCGCCGGCCAGGGCCACGGCCTCGTGGCTGATGCCTTCCATCAGGCAGCCGTCGCCCAGGAACACGTAGGTGTGGTGGTCGACGATGGCGTTGCGCATCGCGGTTGAATTCGGCCGCCAGCAGCTTCTCGGCCAGCGCCATGCCCACGGCGTTGGTGATGCCCTGGCCCAGCGGGCCGGTGGTGGTTTCCACGCCGGGGGTGATGCCCACCTCGGGGTGGCCGGCGGTCTTGCTGTGCAGCTGGCGGAAGTTCTTGAGTTCGCCGATCGGCAGCTTGTAGCCCGTGAGGTGCAACAGCGCGTAAATCAGCATGGAACCGTGGCCGTTCGAGAGCACGAAACGGTCGCGGTTGGCCCACTGCGGGTTGGTCGGGTTGTGGCGCAGGTGGCGCCCCCAGAGGGCGGCCGCCATGTCCGCCATGCCCATGGGCGCGCCGGGGTGGCCCGAGTTCGCCTGTTGCACCGCGTCCATGGCCAGGGCGCGGATGGCGTTGGCCTGGGTCTGGGCGGTCACGGCCGAAGCGGCGGGGGCGGTGCGGGTGGGGGTGCTGGCGGCGTCGGACATGGGGTGCTGGGGGAGGGTATGAGGAAGGAACAATTGCGCGGCGGCGCAAAACAGGGGATTTTATCGGGCCGCCCGGACCGGCGCCCCCGACGGCCGGCCGAGCCGCGCGCAGGCGCTCATAATTCCGGATGCGTCGGGCCCTGTGAACCCGGTACGCCCACCGTCCAACACCCATGACCCGACTTGCCACCGCCCCCATCCCGGCCATGCTGCTTGCCGCCGGGCGTGGCATGCGCATGCGCCCCTTGACGGACGAAACGCCCAAGCCTCTGCTGACGGTGCAGGGCCGGCCCTTGATGCAATGGCCGATGGAGGCCTTGCTGGCCGGCGGCTTCCGGCGCCTGGTGGTCAACACCGCCTGGCTGGGCGAACAGATCGACGCCTTCTGCGCCGACTGGCAGGCGCAGCACCCGGGCACCGAGGTGACCGTCTCGCGCGAAGGCCAGGACTTCGGCTACGCGCTGGAGACCGCCGGGGGCATCGCGCGCGCGCTGCCGCTGCTGGGCGATGTGTTCTGGGTGCTCGCGGGCGACGTGTACGCGCCGGAGTTCGCCTTCACGCCGACCAGCGTGGCCCGCTTCAAGGCCAGCGGCCTGCTCGCCCATCTCTGGCTGGTGCCCAACCCGCCGCACCACCCACGCGGCGATTTCGGCCTGAGCGCCGAGGGCCTGGCGCTCAACGAGGCCGAGATGCGCCACACCTACAGCACCATCGGCCTGTACCGCCGCGAGCTGTTCGAGGCGCCCTGGTGCGAGATCGTGCCGGGCAACCCGCAGGGCACGGCCGAGCCGCTGGCGCCGCTGCTGCGCCGCGCCATGGACGCCGGCCTGGTGAGCGCCGAGCTCTACACCGGCCCCTGGGTGGACGTGGGCACCCCAGAGCGACTCGCGGAACTGAACACCGCGGGCTGATCCCCACGCCCCACGGCGCGCGCCAAAACGCCGACAATGGCCCGCATGGACTCCACCACCCACACCACCCTGTACGCGGAGCGCCGTGCCCGCGTGGCCGCCCAGCTCGGGCCCGGCGGCATCGCCATCGTGCCCACCGCGCTGGAACGGCCGCGCAACCGCGACACCGATTTCATCTACCGGCACGACAGCTACTTCTATTACCTCACCGGTTTCACCGAGCCCAATGCCTGGCTGGTGATCACCGCCGAGGGCCAGACCACGCTGTTCTGCCAGCCCAAGGACCTGGAGCGCGAGATCTGGGATGGCATCCGCCTGGGCCCCGAAGCCGCACCGGAACACCTGGGCGTGAGCGAGGCGTTTTCCGTCGCCGAACTCGACCAGCGCCTGCCCAAATTGCTGGAGAACCGCCAGACCGTGTGGTACCCCTTCGCCACGCACGCGGGGCTGGAGAGCCGCATCAACGGCTGGCTGCAACCGGTGCGCGCGCGCGTGCGCTACGGCGCGCTGTGCCCCGAATCGCAGCGCGACCTCTGCGGCATCCTCGACGAACTGCGGCTGGTGAAGGACGCCTTCGAGCAGGCCACCATGCGCCGCGCCGCTCAGATCAGCGCCAAGGCCCACATCCGCGCCATGCAGCGCAGCGCGGCCATGCTGCGCGCCGGGCAGGACGTGCGTGAGTACCACCTCGACGCCGAGCTGCTGCACAGCTTCCGCGAACACGGCTCGCAGTACCCGGCCTACGGCAGCATCGTGGCCGCCGGCGCCAACGCCTGCGTGCTGCACTACCGCGCCGACGCCGCGCCGATCCGCAGCGGCGAGCTGGTGCTGATCGACGCCGGCTGCGAACTCGACGGCTACGCCAGCGACATCACCCGCACCTTTCCCGCCAACGGCCGCTTCACCGGCCCGCAGCGCACGCTGTACGACCTCGTGCTCGCCAGCCAGGACGCCGCCGTGGCCGCCACCAAGGCCGGCGCTCGCTTCGTCGATCCGCACGAGGCCACCGTGGCCGTGCTGGCCCAGGGCCTGCTCGACGTCGGCCTGCTGGACCGCAACAAGGTCGGCAACGCGCAGGACGTGATCGCCCACCGCGCCTACTTCCCGTTCTACATGCACCGCACCGGGCACTGGCTGGGCATGGACGTGCACGACTGCGGCAGCTACGTGGAGCCCTCCGAGCTGGGCAGCGTGAGCGAGCGCCAGGACCCGCTCAGCGGCGAGACCATCAAGGACCGGCCCAGCCGCGTGCTGCGCCCCGGCATGGTGCTCACCATCGAGCCCGGCCTGTACGTGCGGCCAGGCGAAGGCGTGCCCGAGCATTTCTGGAACATCGGCATCCGCATCGAGGACGACGCCATCGTCACCGCGACCGGCTGCGAACTCATCTCGCGCGACGTGCCGGTGAAGGCCGACGAGATCGAAGCCCTGATGCGCGCTTGACGCAGGTCAAGAGCACCGCCGATGGGCCCATCGGCGGCCGGGTCTTGGATATAGAGCAGGAATCATTCTCATTTACACTGTGAGACCCACCGGCGCTGCCGGCCCGATTCCTTCACTCCAAGCCCTTCCGCCATGAAACCCACCCTGCTCGTTCTGGCCCTGTCGGCCACCCTGTCCCTGCTGCACGCACCGGCCCACGCCCAGGCCGCCGCTCCCGCGGCCACGAGCGCACCCGCCGCCGCGACCTACGCCACCGTGCCACGCACTACGCCGCGCTGGTGCACGCCAACTACAGCGACACCCTGGCCGCCGCGCAGGAGATGCAGACCACCATCAAGGCCTTCGTGGCCGCGCCCTCGGCCGACGGCCTGGCCGCCGCGCGCAAGGCCTGGCTGGGCGCCCGCGAGTTCTACGGCCAGACCGAGGCCTTCCGCTTCTACAGCGGCCCGATCGACGACGACAAGGGCCCGGAAGGCCAGATCAACGCCTGGCCGCTGGACGAAGCCTATGTGGACTACGTGCAGGGCAAGCCCAAAGCCGGCCTGATCGCCAACACCAAGTTCAAGATCACCAAGACCAACCTGGCCAAGTTCAACGAGCGCGGTGGTGAAGAGAACATCAGCTCCGGCTGGCACGCGATCGAATTCCTGCTGTGGGGCCAGGACCTGAGCGAAACCGGCCCGGGCAACCGCTCGTTCGAGGACTATGTGGACGGCAAGACCCCCAACGCCGACCGCCGCCGCCAGTTCCTCACCGTGGCGACCGAGCTGCTGGTGGACGACCTGAACTTCCTGGTCAAGGCCTGGGCGCCCGGCCAGAAGAACTACCGCGCGCGCTTCGAGAAGGGCGGCAAGGAATCGGTGCGCAAGATCATCGTGGGCCTGGGCTCGCTCTCGCGCGGCGAACTCTCGGGTGAGCGCATGGAAGTGGCGCTGAACTCGCAGGACCAGGAAGACGAACACTCCTGCTTCTCCGACAACACGCACCGCGACATCGTGACCAACGCCACCGGCATCCAGAACGTGTGGCTGGGCCAGTACAAGAAGCGCGACGGCAGCGTGCTGCAAGGCCCGGGCGTGCGCGACCTGGTGGCCGCCAAGAAGGCCGACCTGGCCGAGAAGACCACCGCGCAGATCGCCGCCTCGGTGGCGGGTGCCGAAGCCATTCCCGCCCCGTTCGACCGCGCCATCGCCAAGGGTTCGGCCGGCCGCCCGGCGATCGAGAAGACCGTCGCCAGCCTGGTGGAACAGTCCAAGCTGCTGGTGGAATCGGCCAGCGCGGTGGGCATCGCCAAGCTGACCCTCGTGGAGCCTTGATTCGGAACACCCCCCTGCGCCGCTGCGCGGCTTCCCCCCTCTCTGGCGCGCCTTCGGCGCTGGGAGGGGGGACGGGGTCTCGGGCCGGCGGAGCCGGACCCTTGACCCCTCTGGATTGACGTTTCTTCTGTTGTCTAGGCCTTCATCATGTCGCTCCTTCCCACAGCCACGCGCCTTGCGCTCGCCATGGGGGTCCTGTTTTGCGGCTCCACCGCGCTCGTCCTGCACGCCGACGAAGCGCCCGACCCGTTGGGTGAGAAGACCGGTGGCGCGACCACGGTCTACGCCACCGGCAAGAACGCGTTCTCGTTTCCGCTGGCCGACCTGGACGATCCGGGGCGCACGCGCTTCGTGATCGGCAACTCGTTCTTCAAACGCAACTGGGTGGAGGCACCGGCGTCGACCACCGCGCGCGACGGCCTGGGCCCGCATTTCATCGCGCGGTCCTGCGCGGGCTGCCACGTGCTCGATGGCCGGGGCGAGCCGCCGGCCTGGAAGAACACGCTGGGCCCCGAGCCCGAAGGCACGGTGGCGCTGCTCATGCGCCTGTCGGTGGCCGGCACGCCCGACCCCAAGGCCGGCGTGCGGCCCGACCCGGTGTACGGTGACCAGTTCAACAACGCGGCGATCCAGGGCGTCAAGCCCGAGGGCCGGGTCGAGATCCGCCAACAACCCATTCACGGCCGCTTCGCGGACGGCACGCGCTACACGCTGCAAAAGCCGATCTACAAGCTGACCGACCTCGCCTACGGCCCGTTCGCACCCGGCCTCATGGTCAGCCCGCGCATCGCACCGCAGCTCGCCGGCATCGGCCTGATCGAAGCCATTCCCGATGCCGAGATCCTGCGCAACGCGCGCGAACAGGCGGCCGCGCCCGGCCCCATCAAGGGCCAGCCCAACCGCGTGTGGGACGTGTTCGCGCAGGAAGAGCGCCTGGGGCGCCTGGGCTGGAAGGCCAACGTCGCCACCCTCGCGCACCAGACCGCCGGGGCTTTCCATGGCGACATCGGCATCACCTCCAACGCCTTCCCGCACGAGACCTGCACGCCCACGCAGAAGGACTGCCTGGCCGCGCCGCACGGCGGCGGCAAGACCACAGGCCGCGACGGCATCGTGCCGGCGGCCAACGCGACCGCGCTGAAACCCGAGATCGACGACGAGACCCTGGGTCAGGTGATCTTCTACCAGGCCACGCTGGCCCCGGCGGCGCGGCGCAACGTGAACGACCCGCAGGTGCTGCGCGGCCAGGCGCTGTTCGCGCAGGCGCAATGCGCGGCCTGCCACCGCCCGAGCTACGTCACGGCCGAAGGCCCGTTTCCGCCGCTCACCAGCCCCGCCCTCAAGGGCCAGCGCATCTGGCCCTACACCGACCTGCTGCTGCACGACATGGGCCCGGACCTCGCCGACGGCCGCCCGGACTACCTCGCCAGCGGCAGCCAGTGGAAAACCCCGCCGCTCTGGGGCATCGGCCTCATCAAGGACGTCAACGGCCACACCCGCCTGATGCACGACGGCCGCGCCAACGGCGTGCTCGAAGCCATCCTCTGGCACGGCGGCGAGGCCCAGGCGTCCAAGGAGCAGGTGCTCAAGATGAAACGGGCCGACCGCAGCGCGCTCGTGAAATTCGTGGAGTCGCTATGACAACGTCTGCTTTTGCCTTCCTTCGCAGCGCCACCGCGCTGGCCCTGGGCCTCACGCTGTCCGGCCTCGCGGCGGCGCAGAACGCCCCCATCGTGGCCGCGCCCTACTACTCGGCCGAGCAGGCCCTGCAGGGCGTGTACACGCACCACCTGCCGCCGCTGGCGCGCGACTTCCAGGCCCAGGCCGATCGCCTGGTCGAGACCACGGCCCAACACTGCAAAGGCCAGGCCACGCTGCCGGCCTTGCGCGCGCAATGGCAGGACACGCTGGTGAGCTGGGAGACCCTGTCCACGCCGGCCGTGGGGCCGCTGATCGCGCGGCGCTCGCAGCGCCAGATCGACTTCTGGCCCACCCGCCCGGACCTGCTGCGCCGCTCGATGGAGAAGGCGCCCAACACCCTGGCGGACATGGAGCGCGTGGGCACGCCCGCCAAAGGCTTTCCCGCCTTCGAACTGCTGCTGAACCAGTGGGTCGGCAGCCGCCAGCCCGCGCCGGCCCCGGCCTGCCGCTACGCCGAGCTGGTGGCGCAGGGCATCGCCGCCGAGGCGCGCGCCTTGAACGACGAACTCGGCCAATGGGCCACGAAGGAATGGGACGACGAGCCCGAGGTCACCACCGCCTCGCTGGCCGAATGGGTCAACCAGTGGCTCGCCGGCCTGGAGCGGCTGCGCTGGGCCCACATCGAAAAACCCATCACCACCCACCAGACCACCGGCAACGCGGCCAAGGGCGCGCCGGTGCCCTACGCCCGGCTCGACCGCGAGAGCAACCTGCGCGACTGGCGCGCGCAATGGCAGAGCCTGCGCCAGCAAGGCCGCCTGCCCCCCGGTGCGCAACCACCCGCCGCCGGCCAGGCCCTGGTGCCGATGGAGGCCCTGCTCATGGGCCGCGGCCAGCTCGCGCTGGCGCAGAAATGGGGCCAGGCGCTGGACCAGGTGACGGCGGGCATGGACAAGCTCACGCCGCGCTCGAGCGAGCGCGAGCTGCTCGCGCTCACGAAGTCGATGAAGGCCGTGACCGTGCTGTTCCAGAACGAGGTCGCGGCCGCGCTGGATGTGCCACTCGGGTTCTCGGATGCCGATGGAGACTGACACCGCCTTCTTGTTGTCGCGCCGCCAGTGGCTGGTGGCGATGGCGGCCATGGGCCTCGCGCCGGCCTGGGCCGCGCGCAGCGCGGGCACGCGCCTGATCTCGGCCTGGCAGACCTCGAACGAACACCGCATCGGCGTGATCGCGGTGGACGGGGCGCGCTGGTCGGTGCAGCGCTCGCTCGCCGTGCCCACGCGCGCGCACGGCCTGCTGCTCGAGGCCGGTGGCAGCGTGCTGGCCGCCGCGCGCCGCCCGGGCGACTGGCTGCTGCGTTGGCATCCGGTGAGCGGGCAGACGCAATGGCACTGGATCGAGGACGACCGCCGCTTCAACGGCCACGCCGTCGCCAGCCCCGATCGCCAGACGGTCTGGACCACCGAAACCGACCTCGACACCGCGCAGGGCCGCCTGGCCACGCGCGACGCGAAGACGCTGGAGAAGTCCGCCGAGTGGGCCACGCAGGGCATGGACCCGCACGAGCTCATCGTGCTGCCGCAGCGCATGGGCGAGATCCCGGCCGGCAGCCTGCTGGTCGCCAACGGCGGCATCCCCACGCTGCCCGAGACCGGGCGCAGCAAGCGCCAGCTCGACCGCATGGACGCCTCGCTGGTGGCGCTGGACCCGCGCGACGGCGCGGTGCTGGGTCAGTGGCGCCTGGACGACCCCTACCTGAGCATCCGCCACCTGGCCTGGGACCCGGTGTCGCGCACCGTGGGCATCGCGCTGCAGGCCGAGCACCCCGATGCCGAGGCCAAGCGGCGCGCGCCGGTGTTCGCCGCGTGGAACGGCCAGCGCCTGCAGGCCTCGCTGGCCCAGCCCGCGGTGCAGGGTTATGGCGGCGACATCTGCGCCCTGCCCGAAGGCGGTTTCGTGGTGAGCTGCCCGCGCGCGGACGCACTGGCCCTGTTCGGCGCTGACGCGCGCTGGTCGCAGAACCTCGCGCACCGCGAGGCCTATGCGCTCGCGGCCGACCAGGGCCACTGGTGGGCCAGCGGCGCCGAAGGCGTGTGGTGCGCGCCCGAAGGCACCGAGGCCCGCACCAGCACGCGCGGCGGCGAGCGCCTGCAGATCGACAACCACTGGGCCGTCTGGCCCCAGGCCTGAGGCGGGTACCCGCCTCCACACCAGCCTGTCAGCGGGTGGGGTGGCAGAATCAGGCGCCCGGCACGTTGGCGGCCGGAAGGGTGATCGCAAGCTGCCCATGAACACCGTCGCACCGCACCTGGCGAATGTGCTGTCCCGCTCGCCCAACTTCCACCTGGACCAGGTCACGACCTTGGGCGGCCGGTGCCGGGGCCGCCTCATTCACTGCACCTTCGAGGCCCACACGGTGGACATCCCGCCGCTGGACGAGGTGGTGCTGCTGGCCGCCAACCAGTACCGGCTCAAGCGCGCGCTGTTCGATTTCGGCTGGGGCTTTCGCGACCACTTCAGCAGCCACCCGCACCCACTGCACCTCTTCCCCGCGGGCAACGCCTACCGCTGGCTCAAGGACGGTTTCGCGGACGTGACCCTGCTCGCGCTCTCGGCCACCGACCTGGCCGCGCTGCTCGACGAGCTGGGCCACCGCAATCCGAACGACGGCCTGTGGGAGCTGTCGCAGCGCGGCTTCGCCAACCCGATGATCTACCAGGCGCTCACGCAGTTCATGCAGCAGGCCTCGGCGGACAGCCCGCAGATCCTGGTGGACAGCTACTGCACCGTGATCGCCAACGAGCTGGCGCGGCAATGGAACACGCGCGCGCCCGCCGGCCCGGCGGTGCGCAAGCTGCCCTCGGCCCAGCTCGCGCGGCTGATCGACCACATCAAGGAACAGCTCGCGCAGGACCTGAGCCTGGACGACCTGGCGGCCCAGACCGGGCTCACCAAGTACCACTTCATGCGCTGCTTCAAGGCCTCCACCGGCCGCTCGCCGCTGCAGTACGTGACCGAGTTGCGCGTGGCGCAGGCGCGCCGCCTGCTGGAGACCACGTCGCTGACGATGGAGGTGGTGGCGCGCCAGAGCGGCTTTTCAAACGCCGAGCACCTGGCCCGCGTGTTCGGCAAGGCCACCGGGCTTTCACCGCGCGCCTACCGCACGGCCCTGGGCGAGGTGCGCGCGCCGCGCCGGCACTGAGGCCTAGCCCCGCCGCTGGCGGCGATGCTGGGCGGGCGTGGTCTGAAAGTGTTTCTTGAAGGCGCTGGCCAGATGGCTCTGGCTGGAAAACCCGCTCTGCACCGCGATCTCGGCGATGGGCTCCGTGCCGTCTTCCAGCAGGCGCCTGGCGTGCTCCAGGCGCCGCAGAAGGATGTACTGGTGCGGGCTCGTGCCCAGGTGCGCGCGGAACGACCGCCACAGCTGGGTCGCGGGCAGGCCGGCACGCTCGGCCATGGCCTCCAACGAGAGATCCTCCGCCAGATGGTCCTCGATGTGATCGAGCAGCCGCCGCCAGCGGTGCACGCGCGGCCCGGGGACCGTGGCACTCTTTCGTGGCGTCAGGCTGGAATGGTGGCTGAGCAGCCGGCTCGCCAGCATGTGGGCCAGGTGATCGGCCTGGTAAGGGCTGGCGGCGTCGCCCTCGCACAGCAGCTCGAGGGTGGTCTCGGCCAGGTGGGCGATCACCGGGTCGTGCGTGCACAGCCGGGGGATGAGCTCACCGACCGACGAAGAACGCCGGTAGAGCTCGTCGGCCACCTGCCGAAAGATGGCGTCGTGGACATAGAGGTGCAGGATGCGGGGGCGGCCCGAGATCGCCCATCGGCTCGTGGATGCGCCGGGCAACACGCTGAACTGGCGCGGCCTCAGCACCGCTTCCCGGCGCACCCGGGACAGCGTGCGCGCCACCGGGCTGGCCGTCGACACGCAGTAGGCGATGCCTGCGGTCGACGCCACCGGCAGGTCCGCGCTCCAGGGCGCCTCCTGGACCAGCGAGGCATACAGGCCTCGCCACCGCAGGGATGCGCTCTCCCGCAGGAGCTGAACTTCCGAGCGCTGCGCGATGCCGTGGGTCTGGCCGGGCAGAAAGACATCATCCGGCCACGGAAGGGAGGGTGTGCTCATGGAACGATTTTGACAACGGCGAAGCGATTCCGATAGACCCGTTGGGGACCGCCCGCAGATGATCCGGCCACCGCAAGGTTCGCGGGGTTCTCACACAGGCTCACACCATGACCACTTCCTTTGAATCCGTGCGCGTCGCTGCCGTTCATGCCGCCGCGCCCTTCCTCGATCTCGAGGCCGGTGTTCAACGCACGATCGCGTTCATCCAGCAGGCCGCGGCCGGCGGCGCCCGCCTCGTCGCCTTTCCGGAAACCTTCCTGCCGGGGTACCCGCACTGGATCTGGTCCCACACCTCGAAGTACGCGGCGCCGCTGTTCGCGGAGCTGTACCGCAACGCCATCGAGTTCCCGAGCCCGCAGGCGGACCAGATCGCCGCGGCGGCCCGCGAGGTGGGCATCTGGGTCTGCCTGGGGGTCAATGAACGGGAGGGCGGCACGCTGTACAACACCATGGCCTGGTTCTCGCCGCAAGGGCGGCTGGTCGCCCGGCACCGCAAGCTGCACCCGACCAATGCCGAGCGCACCGTGTGGGGACGCGGCGACGGCCGCGATGTCTTCGTGGTGGACACCGGCTTCGCCAAGGTGGGCGGCCTGATCTGCTTCGAGCACAGCATGGACCTGAACCGCCATGCGCTCGCGGCCATGGGCGAACAGATCCACGTCGCCTCCTGGCCGGCCATCAACGCCACCCATGGCGACCCCAACGCGAGCGACTTCGACCACTACTCGACCACGCTGGCCGCCGCGCATGCGATCTGCGCCCAGACCTACGTGATCCTGGTGCAGGGCCGCGTGTCGGAAGAGATCGTCGAGCGGCTCGGCATGAAGCCGGGCCCGGACGCCCCCACCGAGGGCGGTGGCATCAGCGGCTTCATGGGACCCAACGGCAAATGGCTCGCCGAGCCGCACCGCGACACCGAAGCGGTGATCTTTGCCGATCTCGATCTGTCCATGATCGCGTTCGCCAAGTTCTTCGCCGACGGCGCGGGGCACTACAGCCGGCCCGACGTCTTCAGCTTCGACGTGAACCGCGCGCCGCAGACCGCGCTGCCCCAGTCCTCCGTGGTCCAGGGCACGGTGCGGGCGATGGAGGACGCCTGAACCGATCAGCCGGCGTGCAGCCGCTCGTGGCCGGCGGCCGCGCGCAGCACCAGCGCGTCGTCGAAGTGGCGGCCGATCAGCATCAGGCCCACCGGCTTGCCGTCGGTCTCGCCGCAGGGCACGCTGATGGCGGGGTGGCCGGTGAGGTCGAACGCGCTGGTGTTGCGCCAGCATGGTCCAGCTGTGCTGGATCACGGCCGCCACGCCCGCGTCGGCCGGCGGGATCGGCAGCGTGGGAAACGGCGTGGTCGGCATCAGCAGCAGGTCGCGGCCCTCCAGCGCGTCGTCGTAGGCCTGGCGCAGCCGGCGGCGCAGGTTCTGCGCCTTCGCGTAATAGCGGCCCTGGTACTGCTGGTGCACGTAGGCGCCCAGCAGCATGCCGATCTTGAGCGTGTGCGGCATCTCGTTGGCGCGCTCGCGCAGCCCGCCCAGCGCGGTCATGAGCGCGAGCGGGTAGGCGCCCGTGGTCAGGTGGCCCGCGCCCTGCCCGCCGTACAGCGTGTGGTACGTGCCTTCGTTGGCGATCGCGCTCCAGATCGCGAAGCCGTGGCGGTGCCACGGCACCGACACCTCGTCCACGATCGCACCGGCCGCGCGCAGGGCGTCGATGGCGGCGCGCACCGCCGCGTCGGTGCCCGGGTGCGATTCGGGCAGGCCGAACGACTCCTTCACCACGCCGATGCGCAGGCCTTTCACATCTTGGTCCAGCCCCTCGGTGTAGCGCTCCACGCGCACGTTGCGCTGGCGCCCGTCGATGCCGTCCTCGCCGGCGATCACCTCCAGCAGCAGGGCCACGCCCGCCACGTCGCGCGCCATCGGGCCCACGTGGTCGATCGTGTAGTCCAGCCCCATGACGCCGGTGTAGGGCACCAGGCCGTAGGTGGGCTTGAGGCCCACGATGCCGGAGAACGAGGCCGGGATGCGGATCGAGCCCGCCTGGTCGGCGCCGATCGCCAGGTCCACCTCGCCCGCCGCGAGCAGCGCCGCGCTGCCGGTGGTGGAGCCGCCGGGCGTGTGGCCCGGGTTGCGCGGGCTCTCCACCGGGCCGGTGGCGCTGGTGGCGCTGCCGCCGGAGAACGAAAAATACTCGCAGACCGACTTGCCCACGATGTGGCCGCCGGCATCGAGGATGCGCGTGACCAGCGTGGCGTCGCCGTCGGGCACAAAACCTTCGAGCAGCGAGGCGCCGTTCATCATCGGCACGCCCGCGATCTGCACGTTGTCCTTGATCGCCAGGCGCAGGCCGGCCAGCTTGCCCTGGGCCGCGCCCTGGATGTCGGTGCGCATCCACCAGGCGCCCCAGGGGTTGTCCCGCGGCTCGGGACGGCTGCCGCCGGCGCGCGGGTAGTGCACGGGCAGGGGCTCGTTGGGCAGGCGGTCCAGGGCCCGGAACTCGGGCACCAGCGGCGCCAGCATGTCCAGCACGGTCTGCGCATAGTCCGCGTCCACGTCGATGCCCAGCTGCGCGCCCAGGCGGTGCAGGCGGTCCTTGTTCGGCAGGTTGAATGCCATGGTGTTCCTCTGAAAAAACGGGTTGACGGTCAGCCGGCGAACTCGGCCGATTCGACGAGCGCCGCCATCGCGGCGGCGTCGCTGGCGCGCGCCTCGCGCACGGTGCGGCCCTTCTCCAGCACGACGATGCGGTCGGACAGGGCGCGCAGGAAGTCCAGGTTCTGCTCCACCAGCACGATGGAGAGCCGGTGGCGCTGCCGCAGCGAGCGCAGCAGCAGCACCATGTCTTCGATGATGGAGGGCTGGATGCCCTCGGTCGGTTCGTCCAGCAGCACCAGCTTCGGGCGCGTGCACAGGCAGCGCGCGAGCGCCAGGATCTGCTGTTCACCGCCGCTGAGCAGCCCACCGGGCCGATCGAGCAGGCGCGGCAGCGCGGGGAAGTCGGCCAGCACCTCGTCCACCACCTGCATGGCCTGCCGCCCGCCGTGCACCGAAGCGGCGAACAGCAGGTTCTCGCGCACCGAGAGCAGCGGGAAGATGCGCCGGCCCTGCGGCACGTAGCCGATGCCGCGCGCCACGCGCCGGTGCGTCGGCAGGCGCGCGATGGACTCGCCCTGCCAGCGCAGCTCACCGGCGCTCACTGCGATCTCGCCCACGATGGCGCGCATCAGCGTGGTCTTGCCCATGCCGTTGTGGCCGAGCACGCCGAGCACCTCGCCGTCGTCCACGCGCAGCGCGATGCCGTCGAGGATGTTGATGCGGCCGTAGCCGCCGCGAACGCCTTGCAGTTCAAGCACGGACATGCTCCTCACGACCCAGATACACATCGCGCACGACCGGATCGGCCAACACCTCGGCCACCGGCCCGTCGCGCAGCACCGCGCCCCGGTGCAGCACGGTCACGCGGTCGGCGATGCGGCGCACGAAGCGCATGTCGTGTTCCACCACCACCACCGCGCGCCCGGCGCGGATGGAGAGGATCAGCTCGGCGGTGCGCGCGGTCTCCTCCTCGCTCATGCCTGCCACGGGTTCGTCCAGCAGCACCAGCTGCGCGTCGGTGCGCAGCACCATGCCCAGCTCGACCCACTGCCGCTGGCCGTGCGAGAGCGTGGCGAGCTGGCGGTCGCGCACCGCGCCCAGGCGCAGCTGCTCCAGCACCTCGTCGACCACGGCGGCCACGGGCCGCCGTTCGCGGTGGCGCCCGGCCGCCACGCGCAGGCTGGCGCCCACCGTGAGGCCGTCGAACACGCTGGGCACCTGGGTCTTCACGCCCACGCCCAGGCGCGCGATCTGGTGGCGCTCCAGGCGCCCCACGTCCTGGCCCAGGATGCGCACCCGGCCGGCGCTGGGTTTCTGCTGGCCGGTGAGCGTCTTGAACAAGGTGCTCTTGCCGGCGCCATTGGGGCCGATCAGGCAGCGCAGCTCGCCGCGCGCCACCTGCAGATTCACCCGGTCCACCGCCACCACGCCGCCAAAGCGCACCGTGAGGCTTTCGGTGTCCACGGCCCACACCGGAGGGACTTGCACCGCGTTCATGCCGCGCTCCCGGGGTCGCGCCGCAGGCGCTGGCGCAACCAGGGCAGCAGGCCGGCGGGCAACAGCAGCACGCACAGCACGAAGATCACACCCAGCACCAGGTTGGTGTCGGCCAGCCGGGTCTGGCCCAGCCAGGTGGTGAGCCACTGGATCAGCACACAGCCCACCACCGGCCCGGCCAGCAGGCCCACGCCACCGACCTGGGCCCAGATGATGATCTGCGCGGCGAAACCGATGCCGAACACATCGGGCCCGACGAAGCCGCCCCAGGCCGCGTGCAGGGCACCGGCCAGCCCGGCGATGCCGGCACCGATGACGAACACCCCCAGCTTGTGGGCGCGCGCGTCGTAGCCCAGCAGCTCGGCGCGCAGCTCGTGCTCGCGCACGGCCGCCACCGCCTGGCCGAAGCGCGAGCGCACCAGCCAACGCAGGCCCGCGTACACCAGCACCAGCACGCCGGCCGAGAGCAGGTAGAGCTGCACGAAGTCCAGCTCCTGCCCGCCGGGCAGGGCGGGTGGCGGCACGCCGGGAATGCCGTTGTAGCCCCCGAGCGCCACGCCGCCCAGGCGGAAGTCCGCGCCCGAGACGGTGTTGACCAGGTGGAACAGGATCAGGGACGCGGTGAGCGTGATCACGCCCAGGTACACGTCGCTGATGCGCCCGTAGAACAGGAAGTAACCCATCAGCGCCGCGCCCACGCAGGGCACGGCGACCGACGCCGCCAATGCCACGGCGCTGCCATGGCCGCCCAGCGCGAGCACCGCGTAGGCGTAGGCGCCCAGGCCGAAGAACACCGACTGGCCGAAGCTGAAGATGCCGGCCACGCCCCAGACCAGCGCCATGCTCAGCGCCAGGATGGAGAGGATCACGTAGACGTTCAGGCTCACCAGCGTCGGCCAGCTCGACCACCCCGGCCACACCGAACAACACCAGCAGGCCACCGGCCCACAGCAGCGGCTGGAACTTGCGCAGCCCCCAGTTCACAGCGACCTCCGGAAGAAGCGACCGGTGATGCCCGAGGGCATGAGCCGCAGCAGCACGATGGCCGCCACCAGCAGCGCCACGTGGCCGGCCACCGGGGTGGCCCAGCGCGTCACG
The DNA here is from genome assembly GCF_042697355.1 of Hydrogenophaga sp. UC242_50. Taxonomy (NCBI): domain Bacteria; kingdom Pseudomonadati; phylum Pseudomonadota; class Betaproteobacteria; order Burkholderiales; family Comamonadaceae; genus Hydrogenophaga; species Hydrogenophaga sp. UC242_50. The sequence continues at coordinate 1,136,543 of NZ_CP170553.1, read as the reverse complement.
GCCTCGCTGAGCGTGCCGAACAGGGTGCTGCGCAGCCACCGTGCCGGTGATGGCGTTGGCGCCGCCGGTGATCACGGTGATGAAGGCGCGCGTGACGTAGGCGGTGCCGATGGTGGGCACGGCGCCGGTGAGCGGTGCCATCACCGCGCCGGCCAGGCCGCTGACGGCCGCGCCGGCCGCGAAGGTCCAGGCGTACACGCGCGAGGTGTTCATGCCCAGGGCCTCGGCCATGGGAGCGCTCTGCATGGTGCCGCGCGCCAGCAGGCCGATGCGCGTGCGCCGCAGCACCCACCAGGTGGCCGCGACCAGCACGATCGCCACCCCGATGATGAGCACGCTGTACCAGGAGTCGCGGTGGCCGCCGAGCGTGAAGCTGCCCAGGGGCGAGACCACGCCGCGCTGCTGGAAGCCGAAGGCCCAGGTCGCCAGGCCGATGAGCGCCAGGCTCACGCCCCAGGTGGCGAGGATGGTGTCGAGCATGCGGCCGTAGAGGTGGCGGATGATGAGCCGCTCCAGCGCGTAGCCCACCAGCCCCACCACCAGCGGCGCGATCACGAACATCGCGAGCCAGATGTTGAGGCCGGCCTGGACGCAGAGCACCAGGGTGTAGCCGCCGATCATGAGGAACTCGCCGTGCGCGAAGTTCACCACGCGCATCATCCCGAAGACGATGGCCAGGCCCAGGCTGGTGAGCACCAGCAGGGCGATGGCGTACAGCAGGTGGAAGGACAGGACGAGGTGCTCCATGCGGTGCTCAGATCCGGGGCTCGAACTGCTGGTTGGTCGCGGGGTTCTTCACGAGGTCGCACTGCCCCACCATGTCGATCGCGGTCACGGCGCTGGCCTTCTCCAGCACGCGGTAGCCGCCGTCTCGCACCTCGGCCAGGTACATGTCGTAGCTGCAGTGGTGGGTGGCCGCGTCCAGCGACACCTTGCCGTGCGGCGCGTCGATCGACAGACCCGACTCCAGCGCCTTCAACACGGCGTTGCGATCCAGGCTGCCGGCCTTGGCCACGGCGGCGGCCCACAGGCGCAGCGCCACGTACTCGTTCATCGTGGTGTTGCTCACGTAGTCCTTGTTGCCGGCGTCGCGGTAGGCCTTGATGAAGGCCTTGTTCGAGGGCAGGTCCAGCTCCTCGAAGTAGTTGGTGCAGACGATCACGCCGTTGGTGATCTCCTTGGGCATCAGCAGGTGCTCGCCCACGTCGCCGAAGGTCTGCGAGGCCAGGGCCACCTTGCCCTTCATGCCCGAGGCCGCCCACTGGCCGTAGAAGCTGCCGTGCGCCGGGCCGACGAAGCTGTTGATGATCGCGTGGGGCGCGGCGGCCTGGATCTTGGCGATGGTGGCGTTGAAGTTGGCCGCGTCCATCGGAAAGAGTTCGACCCCCACCACCTCGCCGCCGTGCTCGGCCGCGAGCCGGCGGATCCACTTGGCCGAGAGCTGGCCGAAGTTGTAGTCGGCGCCGAGCACGTAGAGCTTCTTGCCGTGGTGCTTGATGAGGTGCGGCACGATGGTGCGCAGCGCATGGCTGGGTGTGACGCCGGTGAGCACCGTGTTGCGGTCGCACACGCCGCCTTCGTAAGGCATGTTGTAGAAGTAGGGCACGTTGGCGCGGCGCAGCACCGGGCGCACCACCTCGCGCGCCGCGCTGGTCACGCCGCCGAAGGCCACGACGGCCTTGTCGCGCAGCGCGAGCTGCTGGCCGAACTGGGCGTAGAGCTGGTTGTTGGACTGGGTGTCGTACTCGACGATGCGCAGCTTGCGCCCGAGCAGGCCGCCCGCGGCGTTGATCTGGGCCACGCCGAACTTGAGCACGTTGCTCTTGCCGCGGCCGAAGGGCTGCAGGGGACCCGACATGTCCTGGATGCTGCCGATGACGATGTCGTTGCCCTGGGCGCGCGCCAGGGAGGTCAGGCTGGCGAGCGGCGCGGCCAGCAGGCCGCAGGCCATCGAGCCCGTGAAAGAACGGCGGTTCGGATTCAAAGCGTTGCTCCTTGTCGAAAGCCCGGCGGGCCCGTGTGGGGAGCGACGATATTTCAGCCGTGCGACGTGGCGAATGCCTTGGAGGGGGTGCGACCGAACTTCAGCGCAACTTCGGCAGGGTCGGCGCAATTCCTGCCGGAAACGGCGCTACTTGGCGGCTTCGCTGGCGCTGCCGGCGTAGAGCTCGCAGGCCTGGCCGGTGCGGCGGCACTGGCCGTCGGCCTCCAGCCAGGGATGGGCGTGGCCCACACAACCGGTCTGGCAGATCACGCTGCTGGCCTCGGCCATCGCCTGGGCTTCGGCGCGCCCGGCCAGCGGGCGGGCGCGGCGTGACAGCGGCTTCATGACGCCGGCCACGCCCAGGCCCCAGAGCAGGCTGGTGCGCGAGACGATGAGTTGCGCGCGCAGGTGCAGCACCTCGTCTTCCAGCGCCGACACGCGCAAGGCATGGGCGCGCAGCTGCTCGCCCACGCGGCGCTGCAGGCCGGCCACCTGGCGGGTCAGCACACCGTGCTCGATGGCGATCTCGCGCGCGGCCGCGCTGTCGTGGCGCGTGAGCAGGATCGATGGCGGGGTCTGTGTCATGGGCGGTCCTTCCCGGGCAACGGCGGCGCGCCGGCCGCGATGAGCAACTGGGGCACGCCGTCGGCCGCGCGCACGGTGCTGGCCTGCACCTGCCACACGCGCCGCACCAGCGCGGGCCGCAGCACGCGCGCGGGCGGGCCGCTGGCCTGCAGCACCCCACCGTCGAGCACCCACACGCGGTCGGCGTAGCGCAGGGCGAGGTTGGGGTCGTGCAGCACGGCGAGCACGCCCACGCCCTGCTCGCGCGCCCAGCGCTGCACGGTGCTCAGGGTCTCGTGCTGGTGGCGCAGGTCGAGCGCGGCCGTCGGTTCGTCGAGCAGCAGCCAGCGCGGCGCACCGTCGGCGCGCGGCGCCCAGATCTGCGCCATCACGCGCGCCAGCTGCGCGCGCGCGCGTTCGCCGCCGCTCAGGCTGCTGATGCTGCGCTCGGCCATGCCGGCCACACCGGTGGCCTGCATCGCGGCCTGCACGATGGCGGCCTCGTTGGGAGACGGTTGCAGGTGGTGCGGGTAGCGACCGAGCTCCACCACGTCCCGCACGCGGAAGTCGAAGGCCACGGCCGTCTCCTGCGGCAGCACCGCGCGGTGGCGCGCGAGCTGGTGCACGGTCGCGGGCGTGACCGCCAGGCCGTTGAGCGTCACGCGGCCGCTGTCGGGCGCGCGCAGGCCCGCGAGCACCGAGAGCAGGGTGGACTTGCCCGCGCCGTTGGGGCCGAGGATGGCACCGACCTCACCGGGCGCGAGTTGCAGCCGCACGCCCTGCAGCAGGGTGCTGGGGCCGGCGCGCACGCCCACGTCCAGCGCGCACAGGCCCTGCCCCTCGTCCAGGGCGGGCGTGTCGATGCCGGGTTCGGCGTCCTCGTCGTCGTCCAGCCACAGCGGGCGTTCGCCGGCCGGCAGTTCACCGCAGGCGCTGCGCCAGTCGGCGTCGAGCAGGCGCGCGTTCACAGGCGCCTCCCGTGCGCGCCGCGCAGCAGGAGCAGGAAGAAGGGCACGCCCACCACCGCGGTGAGCACGCCCAGCGGCAGCTCGGCCGGTTGCAGGAGGGTGCGCGCGACCGCGTCGGCCAGCAGCACCAGCACCGCGCCCAGCAGGGCCGAGCCGGGCAGCACCCAGCGGTGGTCGGGCCCGGCCACCAGGCGCACCATGTGTGGCGCCACCAGGCCGATGAATCCGATGATGCCGGTGGTGGCGGTGACCGCGCCCACGGCCAGCGCCGTGACCACGATGGCGATCTGCTTCACGCGCTCGACCGACACGCCCAGCAGCACCGCCTGCGCCTCGCCCAGCGCGAGCGCGTTGAGCGGGCGCGCCAGCCGCAGCCCGATCCCTCCGGCCACGAGCGTGATGCCGCCCACCAGCGCGACGGCGCTCCAGCGCGCGCCGCCCAGGCTGCCGAGCAGCCAGAACTGCAGGTTGCGCAGCTGTTCGTCGGTGCGCCAGGAAACTCAGCAGGCCCAGCCCCGCGCCGGCCAGCGCGTTGACCGCGATGCCGGCCAGCAGCATCAGCCCCACGCGCGTGCCGCCTTCGCCGCGCGAGAGCAGGTAGATCAGCACGGTGACCGCCAGGCCGCCGCCGAAGGCCATGAGCACCAGCGTCCAGCTGCCCAGCGAACGCGGCAGGTCGGGGAACCAGAGGTTGCCCATGACGATGGTGGCGCCCGCCGCGAGCGCCGCGCCGCTGCTCACGCCGATCAGGCCCGGGTCGGCCAGCGGGTTGCGGAACAGGCCCTGCATGAGCGCGCCGGCCAGGCCCAGGCCGGCCCCGGCGGCCAGGCCCAGCACCAGGCGCGGCAGCCGGATGTTGAAGAACACCAGCTCGGCGCCGCTGCCGCCGGGCGCGGTGGTGGTCACCGCGCCCAGCAGCACGCCCGGCAACTCGCTCAGCGGCAGGCTGTAGGCGCCCTGGCCCGCCGCCCACAGCAGCGTGAGCATCAGCAGCGCGCCCAAACAGAGCAACAGGCTCGGGCCGGAGAGGCGGCGCGGCGTCCAGCGCAGGGCCGCCACCGCCGGCGCGGCCGCGTTCACGAGCGGTCCTCCATGCGCTGCTCGCCGGGCTGGCGCTGCGCCGACACGTCGGGCCACCAGGCCACGCGGTCGATCAGGTGCAGCACGTTGCCGTCGATGTCGCTGAGCGTGAGTTCCCACGCGCCCCAGGGCTGCCAGCGCGGCGACTCGCCTTCGAAGCGGTGCGCGTGCAGCGGCTTGCGCCCGCCCAGGCCGGTGCGGCAGGGGCGCAGCACGGCCGCGCGCAGGCTGGCGTGCAGCACGTGGATGCGCGGCACCTCGACGCGGTGGTGGCCGGGCGCGAAGCCCCGGTCGCCCGGCGTGGGCCGTTCCCAGCGCCCAGGCGTGGCGGCGCAGGCCCAGAGCTGCACCTGCAGCGGGCCGTGCGCCACCAGCGCGCACACGCCGGGAATGTGCTGCCGGCATTCGAAGCCCAGCACCTCGGTGTAGTCGGCCACCGCGCGGTGCAGGTCGGGCGTGCGCACGTTGGCGAGGTCGTGGCGCACGGCGTTCATGTCTTCACCACCTGGTCGTGCAGGCGCCCCACCACCTCGGGCAGGCGCGGGCCGAAGCCGAGCAGCTCCAGCGCGTCCAGGTGCACCAGGGTCTTGGCGGACGTGCGGCGCTGGAAAGCCGGCGTGAGCGCGAGTTCGGGGCGCTGCCAGAACTTCGCTTCGCCGCCGATGGCTTCGATGCCTTGCGTGGTGGTCAGGATCAGGTCGGGCGCGGCCTGCGCCATGGCCTCGGCCGTCATCGGCCGGTAACCCTGGAAACCGCCGAGCGCGTTGCGCGCGCCGATGAAGCGGATCAGCGCATCGGCCGCCGTCTTCTCGCCCGAGACCTGCGGGCTGCCGCTGTGCGAGAGCACGAACAGGATCTTCGGCCCCGGACCCTTGGCGGCTTGCACGCGCGCGCTCACGGCCTGCCAGCGCGCATCGAGCCGGGCCTGCAGCTCGCGCGCGGCGGCTTCGCGGTTCGAGGCGCGGCCCACGGCGGCGATCTTGCGGCGCACCTCGTCCCAGGTGTGGTCGGACGCCACCAGCTCCACGCGCACACCGGCGCTGCGCAGCTGGTCGATCACCACCGGTGGGCCGGCGTCGGTGCCGGCGATCAGCGCGTCGGGCCGCAGCGCGAGCAGGCCTTCGGCCGAGAGCTGGCGCATGTAACCCACCTTGGGCGTGGCCTGCGCCGCCGCCGGGTACAGACTGGTGGTGTCGGTGCCGACCAACTGGTCCTGCGCGCCCAGCGCGTAGACCACCTCGGTGATGCCGCCGCCCACCGTGATGAGACGCGGTGCAGGGGGGGCCGCCATCAGACCCAGGGGCGACCCCGCTGCCGCCATGGCCGAGAGGGCCTGCAGCGCGCGCCGGCGCGAGAGGGAGGAGGAATTGAACATCGGGGGTTCCCTGGAAACTGGAGAAAAGGCGTTCAGGGCAGACGGCCCACCGGCGCGAAGCCGGGCGTGTTCTGCCCGATGTGCCAGCACACGCCCGAGGGGTCGATCACCACGAACTCGGTGATGCCCCAGGGCTGCGCCGTCACCGGCGTGATGCGCGCGCCGTAACGGCCCGCGAGGTCCTGCGCCTCGACGTGCGCGCGCCAGGCGTGCACATCGGTCACCAGCAGGTGCATGACGAGGTTCTCGGCCAGCGCCTGTTCGTAGAAGTCCTGCAGCAGGAAGGGACAGTCGCCGACGCAGAAGTACGCCACGCCCCCACCCTCGGAACGCTGGGTGAAGCCCAGGTCGGCGTAGAAGCGCTTGGACAGCGCGAAGTCCTTCGCCGGCACGAAGGCCTTGATCTCGACGGCCTGCAGGGCGGCGGCGGCGGTGCTCATGCGGTCACCGCGCCGCTCGGCTGACCCGCGGCGGCGGCCTGCAGGTGCGCGACGATGTGGCGCCAGGCCTGCAGCTCGCTCTGGCCGGGCTTGCGCGCACCGAAGAACATGGCCATGAGTTCACCGCGCGCGTCGAAGGCCTCCACCGAGGTGACGACGCCGTCGCTGGTCGGCTTCTCGACCACCCACACGTCCTGGATCAGGTCCTCGCGCAGGTGCAGGTTGAAGCCGGGGTCGAGCACGTTGAGCCAGGCCTTGCCCTGGATCTCCATCGGCTCCACGCGCTTCACCGGCCCGGTGTGGATCTGGATGCAGCCCGGGCTGCCCACGAAGACCATGATGGGCGTGCCATCGAAGGCCGCTTCCATCAACAGCTCGCGCACCGCCGCCTTTTCCACGCGGTGCGTGTAGCGGCCCTCGACCAGGCGAAAGCCCTGCTGGCGCTCCAGGCCGAACTGCTTGAGCAGCGGGAAGAACTGGTGCGTGTCGGTCATCGCACCCCAGGCGGTGCCGAACGCGTTGGCGTCCACCAGGGGCTGGGGCGAGGCCGTGCCGGCCGTGTCGCGCGCCACGAATTCGATGTCGCGCTGATCGTCGCTGTGCGCGGCGATCACGCGCTGCCACGCGGCCAGGTCGGTCTGCTCGCGCACGTAGATCTTGTGCACGGCCACGCCGTGGCGGTCGAAGAACTGCAGGCTGGGCGTGCCCATGCCGGGCTGCGACTTGAGCGCCTCGGCCACCACGAAGCCCGCGTGCCACTGGTTGAAGAACAGGCGCAAGTCGATCTGCTCGCCCAGCGCCAGGCCCACGGGCCCGCTGGCCGAGACCTTCTGGTACACGCCGGTCTTCTCGTGCACCACGCTCTCGTTGCGCGTGAGGGCCATCAACGGGCCGCAGGCTTCGAGCGACTGCAGCAGGCCCAGCCAGTCGGGCTTGAGCGCGATGGCCTGCAGCGGCGCGCCGTGCGCGCCGCGGTGCGCGGCGATGGCCGCGCCTTCGCTCAGGCCCAGCGCTTCGGCGGCCTCCTTGGCCCGCAGGCCGCTGGCGCGCATGCCCTGGAAGGCGGTTCGGATGTCGTGGGCATTCATGTGCTTCTCCTGGAAGTGGGGTGGGGCCGGCGCGCGTCGGTCGGTCACTGCACGCGGGCGGGAACGGGGTGCCACAAGGGCGTGGGCGTGGCTTCGACGGCCATGGCCTCGGCGGTGTGCTCCAGCTCGAGCTGCCAGCGCGTGCGCAGGTTCGCCAGCATGGTCTGCATCGGCGGCGAGAGCTGCGGGTGCGCCGAGAGGTACAGCAGGTTGGACACCAGCTTGCGCGCCATGCACGGGCGGTGCGGGCAGTCGCGCGCGCTCTGCGCGTAGCCGGTCATCAGCGCCAGGGTGCCCGCGAGCAAGGCCTCCACGCTGGGCAGGGTGTACTCCTCGTCGGCGGTCGTCTCGGTGTGGTGGTCGGCTGCGGCGGGCATGGTGGCTCCTGTGAGGTGGCTAGAAGTCGGTGACGAGCGCCACCGAGAAGCTGCGGCCTGGCGCGGTGTAGGCGTCGAGCACGGGCGAGTTCGCGGCCACGCCGACGACGTTGGTCCACTCCCAGTACTTGCGGTCCGTCACGTTGTGGATCGCGGCGCTGAGCCGCGTGGCCTTGCTGACCTGCCAGCTCGCGCGCAGGTCCAGCGTGGTGGACGAAGGCGGTGCAAACTGGTTGGCCAGGTTGGCGTAGTTGATGTCGCTGGTGGACTTCTTCATCGTGTGCGCGACCACGGCGCCCAGCTTCCAGTCGCCCACGCGCTGGTCCACGCCGAGCAGCAGGCGCGCCGGGTTGACCGTGTTCAGCGGTGCGCCCAGGCGGGTGTCCTTGCCCTTGGTCTGCGCATAGGCCAGGCGCAGGTCGGTGGCCGGGCCGAGCGCGAACTTGCCCTTGAGTTCGAAACCGCTCAGGCGCACCTGGCCGCGGTTGACGGCCTGGTAGGTCAGGGGGTTGAGCGGGTTGCCCGCCTGGCCGCCCACCACCACGAGCTCTTCGATGAAGTCCTTGTAGCGGCCGGTGAACACGGCGGCCTCCCACTGCACCGGACCCACCTTGTCGCGCGCGCCGAGCTCCAGCGTGCGGCTGCTCTCGGGTTTGAGGTTGGGGTTGGGAATCGTGCGGTAGCTCGCGAGCGTGTTCTGGAAGTAGTTGTTGAGCTGCAGCGCGCTCGGCGCCTTGAAGCCGGCCGCGAGGTTGGCGAACAGGTTCAGCTCGGCGCCAGGGCGGAAGATCGCGCCCAGCTTGGGCGAGAGCGCCGAGTCCGACAGACTGGCCGGCTGCAGCGGGTACAGCGGACTGCCCTTGGCCTTGAGATCGAAACGGTCGTAGCGCAGCGCCGGGATGATGCTCCAGCGCTCGCTGGCGAACTCGCTCTGCACGAACAGCGCGGTGTTGGTCTCGCTGGTGGACGGGAAGCGCTTGAGCGGGTAGCTCTCGTAGGCGGGCGCACCCACGCCGGTGACGATGTTGTCCATCTTCGCGACCGACACGTCCACGCCGTAGACCAGCTTCTGCCCCCAGTCGGCGCCCAGCGATCGGGCCTTCTCGGCCTGCAGCACGCCTTGCCAGAGCTTCTCGGTGTAGGTCACGTCGCGCACGCGGTAGGTGGGCGCGGCGCTGCGCCGCTCGGTCGAGACCTCCTGCGATTCGGCCTGCTGGTAGCCCACGGTGGCGCGCAACTCGTCGGCCCAGGCCGAGCTCACCTTGAAGCGGCCGTCCCAGCTCAGGCGCGTGCGCTCCATGTCGGTGGTGCCGTCCACGTCCTGCGTGGTGACGCCCATGCTGGTCGCGCGGGCCGTGTAGGCCTCGACCTCGCCCGACTTGTCCACGTGTTCCAGCGTGAGGGTGTGGCGCTGGCCCGCGCCGGGGGTGAGCACCACCTTGCCCAGCAGCGAGACGTTCTTGTCCTTCTGCGGGTTGGGCGCGGTGCGCGTGCTGTTGAGCGATTCGTTGGTGCCCTGGTTGTCCAGCTCGCCGCTGCGACCGACCTGCACGCTGCCCAGCCATTGCAGCGTGTCGTTCGGCGCGCCGACCAGCGTGACACCGACGCCGCGGCTGTCATCTTCGCTGTCGGCCTTGAGCCCCACGCGGCCACCGAAGGTCTTGCCCGGCTGGAGCAGGTCCTTGGGTTCGGTGGTGAACATCGCGACCATGCCGGCCAGGCCATCGGAACCATACAGCGCGGAGTTCGCGCCCCGCACGATTTCCACGCGCGAGATCAGGCCCAGGTCGTAGTAGTCGCGGCCGAACGAGGCCGAGCCGAACACGCCGCTGGAGAGTTCGCGCGGCACGCGGATGCCGTCGACCGTGAGCAGCACGCGGTTGCCTTCGAGACCCCGCAGGTTGAAGCCCGCGTTGCCATCGCGCCCGGTCGAGCCGGTGACGCCGCCGAAGCGCTGCGGCGCGCGGCGCACGCTCATGTTGGGCACCTCGCGCACGAGGTCGCGGATGTCCTGCACGCGCGCGGGGTCGAGGTCCTCGCCCGTGATCACGTCGATGCTGGCGGGCACCTCCTCGATCGCGCGCTCGCTGCGCGAGCCGCTCACCACCAACTCGCGCAAGGTGGATGCCTGAGCCACCTGGGTGGCCTGGGGCGCGGTCTGGGCCAGGGCCGGACCGGACAGCAGGGCGAGGCAGGCCAGGCAGAGCGGGCTGAGTCGCAGGGAAGAAAGGGAAAGGGAGACGGGGGAGCGCAAGGGGGTCAAGACGGCACCTGGATCCAGAGGGTGGAGGACAAGGCTGGCGTCACGACCTCAGGCGGGCTGCCGGGTGCGGGCTGGCTGGAGGATCGATTATATGCGAACGATTCTCATTTGCAAGACGTACCGATTCTCAGCACTGAATTGATAGCGCGCTCCGCGCACAATGCGCGCCTGTCAACCAAAAACGAAAGGAGTGGTCCCATGAAAGGCGACGCCCAAGTCATCACCCATCTGCAAGCGCAGCTCAAGAACGAGCTCACCGCCATCAACCAGTATTTCGTCCACTACCGCATGCTCAAGCACTGGGGCCTGGACAAGCTGGCGGCCAAGGAATACGAAGAGTCGATCGGCGAAATGAAGCACGCCGACAAGCTCATGGACCGCATCTTCACGCTCGACGGCCTGCCCAACCTGCAGGACCTGGGCAAGCTGCACATCGGCGAGGACGTGCCCGAGATCCTCAAGAGCGACCTGGGCCTGGAAACCGGCGCGCAGAAGACCATCAAGGACGGCATCGCCCACTGCGAATCGGTGCGCGACTACGTCTCGCGCGACCTGCTGCAGACGATCCTGGACGACACGGAAGAGCACATCGACTTCCTGGAAACCCAGATCGACCTGCTGGACAAGGTGGGCATCCAGAACTACCTGCAGAGCCAGATGGGCTCGGTCAGCTGACCGCTCCCGCCCCAGGCCGTTCCCTTCTTGCCACAGAGCCCCGCCTTTTCGCGGGGCTTTTTTTGGTCTTTTGAATACGATCAATTATCATTTGCGCACACGTTCACCTTGAACCACCCTTTTTCCGTCCCGCCCAGCCCCATGATCGTTTGCGTTTGCCACCGAGTCAGTGACCAGACCATCGCACGTTGTGCGCGGTCCGGCATGGCATTCGACGACATCCAGCTCGAGCTGGGCGTGCGCCCCCAGTGCGGCCAGTGCGAGTCCTGCGCGCGCACCCTGTGGTCGGAGTGCACACCCCACCAGTCGGTGGTGCACCTGCAGCTGCACCCCACCACCCTGCCCGCCCAGGCCGCTGCGGCCTGAGCACCGCAGGGCTTTCCCCCTCCTGACTTTCCCTGCCCGGCCCGCATCGGGCGAAATCGCTGCCGCATACTGCGGCTGGTGGTGTTGGCCTTCGCCATTCCTTCCCGAAAAGTCACAGGCACCCGAACGCTTTACGCGGTTTCACTCACTAGGGTTTTCCCGCCCGGCGCTTTAGAATGCGCAATTCCTTTCCGCATCGCAAGATAACGACCCGCTGGAGACAAGAGCATGAGCATGGAAAACAGCCCTGAGAACAAGCGCGCCGAGCTGCGCCGAGCCGCCCTCGAATACCACGAGTTCCCAGTCCCCGGCAAGGTGTCGATCGCCGCCACCAAGCAGCTCACCAACCAGCGCGACCTCGCCCTGGCCTACTCGCCCGGTGTGGCGGCGCCCTGCGAAGAGATCGTGGCGAACCCGGTCAACGCCTACAAGTACACCGCCCGCGGCAACCTCGTGGCGGTCATCACCAACGGCACCGCCGTGCTCGGCCTGGGCGACATCGGCCCGCTGGCGGCCAAGCCGGTGATGGAAGGCAAGGGCGTGCTCTTCAAGAAGTTCGCCGGTGTCGACGTGTTCGACATCGAGATCAACGAGAAGGACCCGGTGAAGCTGGTCGAAGTGATCGCCGCGCTGGAGCCGACCTTCGGCGCGATCAACCTCGAGGACATCAAGGCGCCGGACTGCTTCTACGTCGAGCGCGAACTGCGCAAGCGCATGAAGATCCCCGTGTTCCACGATGACCAGCACGGCACGGCCATCACGGTGGCGGCGGCGATGCTCAACGGCCTGAAGGTCGCGGGCAAGGACATCGGTCAGGTCAAGCTGGTGACCTCGGGCGCGGGCGCGGCGGCGCTGGCCTGCCTGAACCTGCTGCTCAAGGTCGGGCTCAAGCGCGAGAACGTGTTCGTCACCGACCTGGCCGGGGTGGTCTATGAGGGCCGAGAGGAACTCATGGACGACGACAAGCGCCAGTACATGCAGAAGACCGACAAGCGCAAGCTCGCCGAAGTGATCGTCGGCGCCGATGTGTTCCTCGGCCTCTCGGCCGGCGGCGTGCTCAAGCCCGAGATGGTGGCGTCGATGGCGGCCAAGCCGGTGATCTTCGCGCTGGCGGACCCGAACCCCGAGATCGCACCCGAGGACGCGCACGCGGTGCGCAACGACGTCATCATCGCCACGGGCCGCACCGACTACCCGAACCAGGTCAACAACGTCCTGTGCTTCCCCTACATCTTCCGCGGCGCGCTCGACGCGGGCGCCTCCACCATCACCGATGAGATGGAGATCGCCGCGGTGCACGCCATTGCCGAGCTGGCGCAGGCCGAGCAGAGCGAGGTGGTCGCGGCGGCCTATGCCGGCGAGAAGCTGGCCTTCGGTCCCGAGTACCTGATCCCCAAGCCGTTCGACCCGCGCCTGATGATGAAGATCGCGCCGGCCGTGGCGCAGGCCGCGGTCGACAGCGGCGTGGCCCAGCGGCCGGTGCCCGACATGGCGGCCTACCGCGAGAAGCTGCAGAGCTTCGTGTTCGCCTCGGGCACCATCATGAAGCCGATCTTCTCGGCGGCGAAGGCCGCGGCCCGCAAGCGCGTGGCCTACGCCGAAGGCGAAGAAGAACGGGTGCTGCGCGCCTGCCAGATCGTGGTGGACGAAGGCCTGGCCCGTCCCACGCTGATCGGCCGCCCGGCCATCATCGCCCAGCGCATCGAGAAGTTCGGCCTGCGCCTGCGCGAGGAACTGGACTACGACGTCGTCAACGTCGAGCAGGACGACCGCTACCGCGACTTCTGGCAGACCTACCACCGCATGACCGAGCGCAAGGGCGTGACCCAGCAGCTCGCCAAGATCGAGATGCGCCGGCGCCTCACGCTGATCGGCGCCATGCTGCTGCACAAGGGCGAGGTGGACGGCCTGATCTGCGGCACCTGGGGCTCCACCCAGCACCACCTGAAGTACATCGACCAGGTGATCGGCAAGCGCGAGGGCGGCAGCCCCAGCACCGCCCAGGACGTGCGCATCTACGCCTGCATGAACGGCCTCATGCTGCCCGGCCGCCAGGTGTTCCTGGTCGACACACACGTCAACTACGACCCCACGCCCGAAGAGCTGTGCGAGATCACGGTGATGGCGGCCGAGGAAATGCTGCGCTTCGGCCTGCAACCCAAGGCGGCCCTGCTGTCTCACTCCAACTTCGGCTCCAGCGACGAACCCAGCGCCATCAAGATGCGCCGCACGCTGGCGCTGCTGCGCGAGCAGGCGCCCTGGCTGGAGGCCGACGGCGAAATGCACGGAGATGTGGCACTGGACCCCAACGCGCGCCACACCCTGATGCCCAACTCCACGCTGAAGGGCCCCGCCAACCTGCTGGTGCTGCCCAACATCGATGCCGCCAACATCGCCTACAACCTGCTCAAGACCGCGGCGGGCGGCAACATCGCGGTCGGGCCGGTGCTGCTGGGGGCCGACAAACCGGTGCACATCCTCACCGCCAGCGCCACCGTGCGTCGCATCGTCAACATGACAGCCCTCACCGTGGCGGATGCCAACGTCTCGCGTTGATGCCTCCCAAACAAGCAAGCGCTAACTTTTACACACATTCTCGGCGCGGAGATTTGCTGAATATTTCAGCAGGCGCTTGCTTTTCCCCCCCGGCTCAGGCACACTAGCGCGCTTGGATTTCAGGGTTAACCCGCCCTCCAGTGCGACGCAAAATAATGCTTTGGCATTGCTTTCAGAAGGTGCTGGCGGCGGGTTGATGTCTTCAGGAGCTGGGAATTTCATGGGTCTGAAACAGATCCGGGCTCGTGTCGGGAAGGCCAGGGGAGTGGCCCTCGCCGCCGTTCTGGCGGCGGTACTGGGCACCATTGCGGTGCAGGCCCGCGCCCCGAATGCTTCATGGTCCGATCCGGGTGCCGCGTCGGTGGTGGTCACGGGACTGCCGCCGCAAGGTCAGGACGTGATGAACCAGATCCGGCAAGGCGGGCCCTTCCGATACGACAAGGACGGCTCGGTGTTCGGCAACCGCGAACGCCTTCTGCCCAGCGAGAAGCGCGGGTACTACCGGGAATACACGGTGCCCACGCCGGGTCTGAACCACCGGGGAGCCCGGCGGATCGTGTGTGGCGGGTTGAAGCCCCGGGCCCCTGAAGCGTGTTATTACACCGAAGACCACTACAGCAGCTTTCGGCTGATCGTGCAGTGAACCTTCGGTGGTGTGAACGGATTTTTAACTTTGACCTTAGAAAGAGACGCGGAGATGGACACGCCACTTCGTAACGTACGCCCCAACATCGTTCAGTCGATTCGCGCCCATGGCGTGAAAGACCTGCAGGCCGCGGCCGAGCACCTGGGGCATCACTTCCTGTACGCCAACCTGGCCAAGGCCCAGAGCAAGCAGGACGTGTTGGAGTTGATCGCTGCCCAGTACACCTTGCCGTCGCACTTCGGCAAGAACTTCGACGCGCTCTACGACTGCATGACCGACATGGTCCACAAGTCGGGCCCGCAAACCGGCTTCATCGTGGTGCTGGAGCACATTCCGGCGCACGCCAAGTTCGACAAGGAAGCGCGCGAGCAGCTGCTCGACATCTTCCGCGACGCCGCCGACTACTGGTCGGACCGAAAGATCCCGTTCCGCTGCTTCTATTCGTTCTCCGTGGCGCGCGCGCCCAAGGGCGAAGAGCCGATCGAAGTGCAGACCGACGAGCCCATGCCCACCGACAAGATTCTGGACGTGAGCCCGATGGCGCTGCGCATGAGCAGCCCGTTCAACGCGGGTTACTGGCTGGCCGCCGCCTGATCGCGGTCGTCCCGCTCGCCCAAAAGCCGCTGCAGCCCAGCGGCTTTTTTCATGCCTTTGTGGGGGTGGCCTGCGCCAGCGCGACGTATTCGCTCACCGGCACCTCTTCGGCCCGGCGTTGCAGGTCGAAGTCGCCCGCGAAGCCTTGTTCGTCGAGCCAGCGGCCCAGGGTGTTGCGCAGGATCTTGCGGCGCTGGCTGAACGCCACCTGAACCATCGCCCCATAGCGGGCCACGTCCAGCGCGGGCGGCGCGGCCAGCGGCACCATGCGCACGATGGCGCTGTCCACCCGGGGAGGTGGATCGAAACTCTCCGGCGGCACGAACAGCACGTTGTCCATCGCGTAGCGCCACTGCAGCATCACCGACAGGCGGCCATAGTCCGCCGTGGCGGGGCGCGCCACCATGCGGTCGATCACCTCTTTCTGCAGCATGAAGTGCTGGTCCTGCACGACCGCGACTTGGTCGAGCAGGTGGAACAGGATGGGCGTGGAGATGTTGTAGGGCAGGTTGCCCACCACGCGCAGGCGCCGCTCGGTGTCCAGCCGCTGGGCCAGCGCGCTGAAGTCCACCTTGAGCACGTCCGACTCGATCACGTCGAGCTGGCCGTGCTCGCGCAGGCGCACGGCCAGGTCGCGGTCGAGCTCGATCACCGTCAACCGGCCCAGGCGCTCCACCAGGGGCTGCGTGAGCGCGGCCAGGCCAGGCCCGATCTCGACCATGGCGTCGCCCGGCGCCGGCGCGATGGCGGCCACGATGGCATCGATGATGGCGCTGTCGGTCAGGAAGTGCTGGCCGAACCGCTTGCGGGCGATGTGCTTCATGCGATGGCTGGCGTCGCGCCGCGCGGCAGTGGCCTCACGGCTGCGGCGGGTCGCGGTACTCGACGTAGGCCCGGCTGCGCGTGTCCTGCGTCCAGACCCGCAAGGCGTCTTCGAGCTTCTTCTCGCGCGCCAGCCCGCGCACCATGTCGCGCTGTTCGCGCTGCGTGAGCGTGGCCTGCCGGCGCTCGTCGACGCGGATCAGGTGCACCCCGAAACGCGACACCAGCGGTGCCGACATCTCGCCCGGGCGCAAGGCGTTCATGGCCTGCTCGAACTCGGGCACGAACATGCCCGGCCCGGCCCAGCCGAGGTCGCCGCCCTGGCTGGCCGAGCCGTCCTGGCTGTGCTCGCGCGCAAGCGCTTCGAAGTTGGCCTGGCCGCTGGCGATCTGCTGGCGGAAACCGGCAAGCCGCGCGACCGCGTCCGCCTGGCTCAGTTGCGGCCCTGTGCGCAGCAGGATGTGGCGCGCCCGGGTCTGCGTGACGACGGCGTCGGGCATGCCCGCCTGCTTTTTCTCGATCACCTTGAGCACGTGAAAGCCGGCCGGGCTGCGCAACGGTCCGGCCACGCCGCCCGCGTTGAGCGTGCGCGTGGCGTCCACGAACAGGGTGGGCAGGCGATTGGCGGGGCGCATGCCGAACAGGCCTCCGTTGGCCCGCTCGGGCGCATCGGACGACTCGCGCGCGAGCTGGGCGAAGTCAGCACCGGCGCGGGCCCGATCGGCCACCCCTTGCGCGCGGGCCTGCAGTTCCTGGATGCGCTCGGGCGTGGCGCCCTCGGGCACCGCCACCAGCACGTGGGCGAGGTTGAGCTCCAGGCTCGCGAGGTCGTTGTTGCCACGCTGCTCGCGGATGAAGTCGTCGATGTCCGCATCGGTCACGCGAACGCGGGAATCAACCTGGCGTTCCTGCACGCGCTGCAACAGGATCTGGTTGCGCAGGTTGTTGCGGAAGCGGTTGATGTCGATGCCTTCGGCCGCCAGGCGGCGCCGAAGCTCGTCGGGGCTGAGCTGGTTCTGCGCCGCGATGGCCTGTTCGGCCTGCGTGACGGCGGCTTCGTCGACCGTGATGCCGAGCTCGCTCGCCTGTTGCGTCTGCGCCCGCTCGTTGATGATCTGTTCCAGCACCTCGCGCACCAGCACGTCGCGCGCCGGCATGGCCGTGCCTTCCTGGGCGATCTGCTGCTCCACGCGCAACAGGCGCTGGCGCACCTCGTTGTTGGTGACCGGCTCGGAATTGACCAGGGCAACGATGAAATCGGCCGTGCCCTGCTGGGTCGGCGTGGCGGCTGCGGTGCTGCGCGGCAGGTTGAGCTGGCCCGTGGACCGCAGGCCTTGCGCCTGGGCGGTGCAGGCCCACATGAGGGGCAAGCACAACAACCAGGTGGACAGGCGTGAGGGGGCGGTGTGGCGATCAGTCATATTGTTGGAACCGGCTGGGCGGGTTGATGTCTTCGCGCAGGTACTGGTAGCGCGGCACGTTGTCCTTCAGCGTCTTCAACGGATTGGAGCCGAGGCGGGAGAAGCCGGAGAACTCCAGCTGGAACAGGATACGCTGATTGGCGGAGGAGGCGCTGCGCTGCAGCCGCTCCAGCACGACGCGCCCGATCCAGCAACCGGCATCGTACTCAAAGCCTGCCACCAGATCGACCACCTTGCGGTCGGGCACGCTGTAGTTGATGCGGCCCACGCTGTACCACTGGCCCGCGCCCAGGCCACGGCCGGGGACGCCAGTTTTCGCGGGCGTTTCCCACAGGTCGTTGAGCGGCCACTGCCAGCCGAAGTCGTACTGCTCGCTGCTGCCGCGCTGCAGGCGGTAGGCCGCGCTGAACACGCGGTAGCGGCTGGGCATGTAGCGCACACCGAGCGTGGTGCGGACCGACTCGCCGGCACCTGGGCTGTACTGGAAGTTGGTGTCGACGGTCCAGCGCGGCGTCCACTGCACGCGCGTGCGCCAGCAGGACGTCGCTCAGACGATCCGTCACTGGCGCACCACCCGACAGGGCACTGGTGTTGGGCAGGAAGACGTTCTGGTCGCGGATCAGGTAACGCTGGGCCAGCCCGACGCGCACGATCTCGGCGCCGGAATCCGGATCGAGCAGGCGCGAACTCGCGCCCACGGTGAAGGCGCGCGTGTCCGAGATGCGATCGTTGCCGCCGAACACGTTCTCCGAGAAGATGGTCGCGAAATTGAAGTCGTTCGCGGCCGAATCGTAATTGGGCAGCAGGCGCTGGTCGCGGTAGGGCGTCCAGGTGAAGAAGGCGCGCGGCTCCAGTGTCTGAACGAACGCGCGGCCAAAATAGCTCGTGTCGCGCTCGAAGATGAGGCCGCTGTCCAGGCTGACCGTGGGCAGCACGCGCGAAGCGGTGCGCGAGCCGTCGGCCAGAGGGTTGTCGAAGTGGTACTGCGTGGCGTGCAGTTGCGCGCGTGGCTTGACGAACCAGCCAGGCGTCTCCCAGCGCCGGCTGAGCTCGGCAATGGCGATCGAGCGCGAACCGTTGGGCTGGCGGGTGAGCAACGGGTTGGACTCGAAGCGGGTGTACTCGCTCAGCACCGAGTAGTCCCAGCCGCTCACGCCCCCGATGCGGCCATCGCCGCGGCTGTAGCGCACGGCGACGGAGGGCAGGCGGTCATACGGCGGCGTGATGGGGGCGTCGATGTCCTGCAGGGTCTGCCAGGTGTAGACGCCAGCGCTGACGGCCCAGGGGCCAAGGCCCCAGCTGTAGACTGCATTGCCCGGGAGCAGGCGGTTGGTAAGCGTGCCGAAAGCGCGTGGGAAATCGCGCCAGTAGTTGTCGTCGCTCACGCGGTTGAGGTCCAGCGACAGGCCAGCCGAGCCGCCCAGGCCCAGGCTGGTGTTGCTCAGGTTCTGGTTGTGCTGCAGCGAATAGCCCCAGCGGTCGGCATCGCGCAAGGGATCGGACGGCAGGAACGCCCCACGCACCTGGCCCACGTAGCTCGGCTGCAGGTAGCGCACCTCGGCACCCAACTCCAGGCCTCGCTTGCTCATCAGCGTCGGGTAGATCGTGGCATCGAGGTTGGGCGCGATGTTGAGGTAGTAGGGCAGCGTCAGCTCGAGCCCATTGATGTTGTCCAGGTTGATCGTGGGCGGCAACAGCCCCGACTTGCGCTTGTCGGTCAGCGGAAAGCTGAAGCGCGGCCAGCCCAGGATGGGCACGCCCTTGAACTCCAGCACCCCGCCGGTGGCGGTGCCCATCTCCTCCACGTTGTCGAAATCGATGCGCGTGGCCCGGACCAGCCAGGCGGGCATCCAGTCGGCGCCTGGCGTGCGCGGGCAGGTAGAGTAGCGGGCCTGGTGCGCTGTCGCATGGTCCTCGCCCAGGAAGTCGAGCCGGCTGGCATCGCCCTTGCCTTCGTTCTGGAGCAGTGTGAAATTGGGTTTTTGGAACTGGCCTTTGAAGGTGTCCACGTTGATCTGCAGCTCGGGACCTTCGAAACGATCGCCATTGCGGTTGATCAGCACGTTGCCGGTGGCCTTGGCCTCGCTGTCGCGCTGGTCGAATTCCAGCCGATCGGCACGGATCACGGTGTCATGCCGGCGCAGTTCGGCATTCCCCTCGACGGTGGTGACGCTGTCGGTCTGCCCTTCGATGCGATCGCCCCGGACGAAGGTCGGCGCCTGCTGGCGCGCGTCCTCCGGCAGACTTTCCTGCAACAGGCGGCTGGGCTTGAGGTGCACGGTGGCTTCATCGCCATCGCCCGACTGCGCGCGCACGGCGCCGGGCACGAACAGCGCGCCCCAGGCCATCACGGCCAGCAGCACATGCACCGCGCGCGCCACAGGCGCCGCCACGAATTGCGGGTTGGCGAGGACTCCGTGCGGGCGCTTGGAGGGCAACGGATCGGTGCGGCGGTTCAAGGGTGGAATTCGGTGGTCCGGCTGCCAGAACGGGCCCGGAGGCCAGTCGCCGCGATGCAGGGGGTTTGTAGAATCAAGGGCGATTATCCACTGCCCGACACCCGGACAGGTCGCACGGCCACCCACGTCCCACCACCCGCCTCCATGAGCCCGTCCCACCCCGCCGTCACCTGGGCCGATCCGGTTCGGGAAGCCGCCTTTCACGCCTGGATACAGCCGCTGGCCGCCCGCCTGGGCCTGCTGCCCGGCACCCTGCGCCCCGCCTCGGCCGACGCGAGCTTTCGCCGCTACCTGCGCCTGGACGCGCAAGCCGGCGGCAGCCTGATCGTGATGGACGCGCCACCGGCGCAAGAGAACTGCCAGCCCTTCGTGCACGTGGCCGGTCTGCTGCGCGAGGCCGGCCTGCTGGTGCCCGAGATCCTGGCTTGGGACGAACCGCAGGGCTTCATGTTGCTGAGCGACCTCGGCCACCAGACCATGCTCGACGGCATCGACGCCGAGAGGCCGCAGGCCAACCACGCGCGCTACATGCAGGCGCTGGACGCGCTGCTGGCCTGGCAGCTGGCCTCCAAACCCGGTGTGCTGCCGCCCTACAACGACACCCTGCTGCGCCGCGAGCTGCAGCTCTTTCCCGACTGGTACCTGGCGCAGCACAAAGGCCTCGCGCTCGATGCCACGCAGGCGCAGACACTGCAGAAGACCTTCGACACCATCGTCGCGCACAACCTCGCGGCGCCACAGGTCTACGTGCACCGCGACTTCATGCCGCGCAACCTCATGTTGCCGCTGCAACCCGGTGATACACCCGCGCGCCAGCTCGGCGTGCTCGACTTCCAGGACGCGGTGCACGGCCCCATCACCTACGACGTGGCCAGCCTGATGCGCGACGCCTTCCTCAGCTGGGACGAGGACTTCGTGATCGACGTCACCGTGCGCTACTGGGAAAAGGCGCGCGCGGCCGGCCTGATGGACTTCGAGGACTGGCACAGCGACTTCGGCGCTTTCTACCGGGGCGTGGAGTGGATGGGCCTGCAGCGCCACCTGAAGGTGGCCGGCATCTTCGCGCGCCTCACCCTGCGCGACGGCAAACCCAAGTACCTGGCCGACGCGCCGCGCTTCATCGGCTACATCCGACACACGGCGCACCGTTACCGCGCGCTCGGCCCGTTCCTGAAGATGCTCGACGAGATCGAAGGCCTGCAGGCCGCCTCCGGCTACGCCTTCGGGCGCGTCTGAGCATGCCGCGCTTCCACTGCCCGGCGCCACTGCTCGAGGGCCAGCCCCTTGCGCTGCCCGCCGCCGCGGCGCGCCATGTGCAGGTGTTGCGCCTGCAACCCGGTCAGACCATCACGCTGTTCAACGGCCAGGGCGGCGAGTGGGACGCCACCATCACCCGCATGGGCCGCAGCGACGTGGAGGTAGTGCTCGGCGCGCACCACGCCACCGAACGCGAGCCCGCCCGCGCGGTGCACCTGGCGCTGGGCATGCCGGCCAACGAGCGCATGGACTGGCTGGTGGAGAAAGCCGCTGAACTCGGCGTCGGCCAGCCTGCAGCCGCTGCACACCTCGCACAGTGTGCTGCGCTTGAGTGGCGAACGTGCGACAAAAAAACAGGCGCACTGGCAATCGGTGGCGGTGGCGGCATGTGAACAGTGCGGCGGCAACCGCGTGCCCACGGTGCACCCGGTGAGCGACTTCGCTTCATGGCTGAAGGCGCTTGCGCCCGCCGATGCGGCAACCCCCTCGCTGCGCTGCCTGCTCTCGCTGGCCGAAGGCACGCAGCCGCTGGCGAACGCCTTGGCACAGGCACCGGCCCAGGCGCCGGTCTGCTTCCTCAGCGGCCCCGAAGGGGGCCTGAGCCCGAGCGAAGATGCGCTGGCCCGCGCGGCCGGATTCCTGCCTGTCACGCTTGGGCCGCGCGTGCTGCGCGCCGAGACGGCCGCGCTCGCGGCGCTCACGCTCGCGCTGGGCTGACGCGCTCAGGCCGGCGCGAGCCGGAACACCTGCACGACACCGGCCAGGCGCCGGGCCTGGTCCTTGAGGCTCTCGGCCGCAGCCGCGCTCTCCTCCACCAGCGCCGCGTTCTGCTGCGTCATCTGGTCCAGCTGCGTCACCGCCACGTTCACCTGCCCGATCCCGTCGCTCTGCTCTCCCGCCGCCGCCGTGATCTCCCCGATGATGTCCGAGACCCGCTGCACCGAGCCCACGATCTCGCTCATCGTCTGCCCCGCATCGGCCACCAGCCTGGAGCCCGTCTCCACCTTGTCCACGCTCGCGCCGATCAGCCCCTTGATCTCCTTGGCCGCCTGCGCGCTGCGCTGCGCCAGGTTCCTCACCTCACCGGCCACCACCGCGAACCCACGGCCCTGCTCCCCGGCCCGCGCGGCTTCCACCGCCGCGTTCAGCGCCAGGATGTTGGTCTGGAACGCGATCCCGTCGATCACGCCGATGATGTCGCTGATCTTCTTGCTGCTGTGGTTGATCTCGTCCATGGTCGTGACCACCTGGCCCACCACTTCACCGCCGCGCACCGCGATCTCCGCGGCGCTCGCCGCCAGCTGGTTCGCCTGGCGCGCCGCATCCGCGCTCTGGCGCACCGTGCTGGTGAGCTGCTCCATGCTCGCCGCCGTTTCCTGCAGGTTGCTCGCCGCCTGCTCCGTGCGCGCGCTCAGGTCCTGGTTGCCCGAGGCAATCTCGCCGCTGGCGATCTTCACACCATCGACGCCCTCGCGGATCTCGCTCACGATGCGCGCGAGCCCACTCTGCATGCGCTCGATGCCGGCCAGCACGCGCGCGATCTCGTCGCGCCCCAGGGCCTGCACCTGCGTGCTCAGGTCGCCGCCGGCCACGCGCTCGATCGCGCGCGCCGCCTCGTCCAGCGGGCGCGTGATGCTGCCGCTGACCACGTAACCCAGGCCGAGCGCGAGCACCAGCACCGCCAGCGCGGCCAGCACCGTGACCCACATGGCTTGCCGTTGCAGGCGGGCCAACGCATCGACCATGCCGTCCACGCGCACGCCGACCGCGTTGCTGATCTCGACGAAGGCCTCGTCGGCCGAGCGCACATCGGCCTTGGCCGGCTCCATGGCGCTGTTGGCGCGCCAGGGGTCGTTGATCTCGCCGCGCGTGATGCCCAGGTGGATGGCGTTGACCGCCTCGCGGTACTTCGCGAGGCCCGCGGTCATGCGGTCGAGCGCGGCCTGCTCCTGCGTGTGCAGGCCGGGCCGCAGCTGGGCCAGCTGCCCCAGACCCAGGTCCACCTGCTGTTGCCAGGCCGAGTGGTAGCGCTGCAGGGCCGTTTCGTCGGCCAGGTTGAGAAAGAGGTCCTTCTCATAGCGCCGCATGTTGCCCACGGCGGCGCGCACGTCGCCCAACGACCGCAGGGCGGACACCTCGACCTGCACGAGTTGCTGGCTCGCCGAGACGGCGCGGTCCAGACTGAAGAGCGCCGACAGCGCCACGGTGAGAATGCCCAGCGCGCACAAGGCCAGCAGCAGCGCGAGTTTGGCGCGCACGGAAATGTAGGAAAGCCAGTTCATGGGAGGTCTTTGAGAAGCGGGTGGCGCGAATGCCACCCTTGCTCCTGCTTCGACGCCCGACCGGGCTTCTTGAGCACCGTTACCGCATGCCACCCCGGTGCGGATGGGCTTTCATCAAGCGGTCATGTGCCGGCCGCCGAAACCCCCACGGCCCGCGCCAGCGCCGCGCGAGCGAGCAAGCGGGTGGAGTCCAGCGTGGGCAGGGGCGAGTTCGCGTCGCTCATGATCAGCGGGATCTCGGTGCACCCCAGCACCACGGCGTCGCAGCCCTCCTCGGTCTGCAGGCGCGCGAACACAGCCTGGAAGCGCGCCACGCTCTCCGGCTTGAACACCCCGCAGACCAGCTCGTCCATGATGATGCGGCCGATCTCCTCGCGCTCGGCCACGCTGGGCCGCACCGCCTGCACACCCACCGCGGCGAGCTTCTCGGGATAGACCTCGCTGTCCACCAGCCAGCGCGTGCCGGTGATGCCCAGGCGCCGGTGGCCGGCCTGCACCGCCGCTTGCGCCACCACCTCGGCGATGTGCAGCCAGGGCAGCGGCGAGCGCGGCTCGACATGGTGGAACGCCTGGTGGATGGTGTTGTCGGGGCAGATCAGGAAGTCCGCGCCGGCGGCCGCCAGCTTGTGGGCGGACGCCAGCATGAGATCGGCCACGCCGCGCAGATCGCCCCGGTTCAGACAGTCCACGTAGTCGGCGAGAGAGAGCGAATGCAGCGAGACCTCGGGGTGCGCGTGCGGCCCGAGCAAGGCCGCGCCTTCGACGCAGATGGTGCGATAACAGAGGGCCGCCCCTTCGGCGGAGCAGGCCACGATGCCAATGTGCTGGGTCTTGCGCATACCGCATTGTATAAACGATGACTTATGAACAAAAACCTCTGGCTGCTGGCCGGCGCGCAAGGGCTTTTTCTCACCAACAACGTGGTCTTCATCGCCATCAACGGTCTGGTGGGTCTCGCGCTCGCGCCCCTGGGCTGGATGCGCACGCTGCCGGTGATGGGCTATGTGCTGGGCGGCGCGCTGTCCACGCCCCTGGTGGCGCGCACCCAGAGCGCCTTCGGGCGGCAGGCCTCGTTCCAGATCGGCCTGCTGGTGGCCCTGGCCTCGGCCCTGCTGTGCGCCTGGGCGGTGATGGACCGGAACTTCTGGCTGCTGGTGGCCGCCACCGTGGTCGCGGGTTACTACAGCGCCAACGGCCAGCTCTACCGCTTCGCGGCGGCCGAGCTGAGCGCGCCCGCGTTCCGCGACAAGGCGGTCTCGCTGGTGCTGGCGGGCGGCCTGGTGGGCGCGGTGCTCGGGCCCAACCTGGCCGTGCGCACCAAGGACTGGCTGGGTGCGCCGTTCGCCGGTGCGTATGTGGCGCTGGCCCTGGTGGCCCTGCTCGCCATGGCGCTCATGGCCTTTCTGCGCTTCCCGCCCACGCCGGCCCCGGTCGCCGGCGCCGACCGGGGCCGCCCGCTCTCGGTGATCGTGCGCCAGCCGGTGTTCATCGTCGCCACCGCTGGCGCGGCGCTGGGTTTCGGCGTGATGAACCTGCTGATGGCCGCCACGCCGCTGGCCATGCAGGTCTGCGGCTTTGCGTTCGATGACGCGGCCCTGGTGCTCGAATGGCACGTGATCGGCATGTTCGCGCCGGGTTTCTTCACCGGCCATCTGATCGCGCGCTTTGGCGTGCTCACCATCATGGGCGTGGGCGTGGTGCTCAACATCGCGTGCATCCTGGTGGCGCTCTCGGGCGTGGACCTGCAGCAGTTCCTGATCGCGCTGTTCCTGCTCGGTGTGGGCTGGAACTTCCTCTTCACGGGCAGCACGACGCTGTCGCTGCAGGCCTACCGACCCGAGGAGAAGAACCGCGCGCAGGCCGCGATCAACTTCTGCGTGTTCGCCACCATGGCGCTGACCTCGTTCGCCTCCGGGGCGCTGGTCACCACCCAGGGCTGGCAATGGCTCAACATCGGCTCGCTGGTACCGGTGGGTCTCACCGGACTGGCCCTGGTCTGGCTTGCCTGGGTGCGCCGGCAGGCCCACAATCCCGCCTGACCGCGCGCCCATTCCGGGCGCCCATCACAGGGAACAATGCCATGGGACTTCTGGATTCATTGATCGGTGCCGCCGCCGAGGCCGCTTCGGGCTCGCTGCAGGGACAACAACGGGGCCCCTCCGCCTCCGCCAACGGCCTGCCGGGTGGGATGGACCCGCAGATGCTCATCGCCCTGGTCGGCTCGCTGCTCGCGAGCTCGGGCGGTTTGCAAGGCCTGCTGGCCAAGCTGCAATCGGGCGGCCTCGGTGACGCGGTGCAATCCTGGATCGGCACCGGCGCGAACCAGCCGGTGTCGGGCGACCAGCTCGGCAGCGCGCTCGGCCCCGACCTGATGGGCATGATCGCCTCGCAACTCGGCGGCAGCCCCGCGCAGGCTTCGGGCACCTTGGCCGACCTGCTGCCCGGCCTGATCGACCAGCTCAGCCCCAAGGGGCAGTTGCCGGCCGACAACGACCTGGGGGGTCTCGGTGGGCTGGGCGCCCTGCTCGGCGGGGGCGGTGGTCAGGGTGGCGGCGCTGGCGCGGCCGACCTGATGGGCCTGTTCGGGCTCACACCACCCCGCCGCTGAACCTCGGCTCAGGCCTGCGCGGGCGCGACCACGTCCAGCCAGGCCTTCAGGGTGCCGTACACGGCCGAGGGATCGGCCTCGTTGAAGATCTCGTGGTACAGGCCTTCATAGACTTGGGCATGCACCTTGTCGCGCGGCGCGGCGGCGGCAAACGCCTTGCTGCCCGCAGGCCGCACCAGGCTGTCGGCCCCCGCATACAAAAGCAGCGTGGGCACGCGCCACTGCGCGGCGGCAGCCACCACGGCCGGGCCGTTGCTGTCGATGAACTGCGCCAGCCGCGCGCTGATGCGGTCGTGCACCAGCGGGTCCTTCTTGTAGGCCTCCACCACCGCTGCGTTGTGCGAGATCTTGCTCGCGTCCAGGCCGTTGGAGATGGCGAAGTTGGGCGCGAAACGGTAGAGCAGGGAAATCAGCTTTTTCTGCAGTGCGCCGATGCCAGCGTCCAGCGCGGGCGATGACAGCACCAGCGCGTCGACAGGCGCCATGCGCCGCTGCACGAAGGTGGACGCAACCAGCCCGCCCATGCTGTGGCCCATGAGAATGAGCGGGCAGGCCCAGGGTTCGGCGATGTGGTTGCGCGTGTCCTCCAGCACCTCGGCGAGGTCGTCGAGCAAGGTGTCGTCATCGGGCAGCACACCGCGCGCGCCACCCGACTCGCCGTGGCCGCGCTGGTCGTACGCGCGCACGCAGAAGCCCCATTCGTTCAGGCGCTGCGCCACCGGGTCGTAGCGCCAGGCGTGTTCACCCAGGCCGTGCACGATCAGCACCACCGCGCGTGGGCGCCAGCGCATCGGCAGCGGCCAGTCGAACAGGGCCAGGTTCAGGCCATCGCGGAGGGTGAAAGGCGCCTGGGTGGTGTCGGACATGATGGCGGCTCAGGGCATGCGGGCCATGACCTGGGCCACCGTGGCGGTCAGGCGCTGCGCGTAGTCCAGGTGCAGGAACTCGTTCGGACCGTGCGCGTTGCTCTTGGGGCCGAGCACGCCGCAGACCATCATCTGCGCGGTCGGAAAACCCTTGCTGAGCATGTTCATGAGCGGGATGGTGCCGCCCTGGCCGATGGTGCCGCAGCCCGCGCCGAAGTGGGCTTGCGAAGCGTCCTGCAGCGCCTGCTCGAACCAGGGCGCGGTGGTGGGGGCGTTCCAGCCGCTGGCCGCGCCTTCGCCCTCGAAGGTCACGCGCGCCTGGTAGGGCGCGTTGTCCTCCAGCAGGGCCTTGAGTTCCTGCACGGCCGCGGGCGCGTCCACCAGCGGCGGCAGGCGCAGGCTGAGCTTGAACGCGGTGTAGGGCCGCAGCACGTTGCCGGCGTTGCGCAGCTCGGGGAAACCGTCGGCGCCCGTGACCGACAGCGTGGGCCGCCAGGTGCGGTTGAGCAGGGCCTCCACCGGGTCGGTGGTGGTGGGCAGGGTGAACACGGTGGAACCACCACAGTCGTGGTGCGCCCAAGGGAAGCGCTTGTGGATCTCGTCGCCCAGAATGGCGGCGGTGGCGCGCGCCTGCTCGATGCGCTCAGCCGGCACCTCGCAATGGAAGCTGGCGGGCAGCAGGCGGCCGGTGGCGCTGTCTTCCAGCCGGTCCAGCACCTGGCGCATGATGCGAAAGCTCGACGGCACCAGGCCCGAGGCATCGCCCGAGTGGATGCCCTCGGTGAGCACCTCCACCTTGAGCACGCCGCTGGCGATGCCGCGCAGGCTGGTGGTGAGCCAGAGCTGGTCGTAGTTGCCGGCACCGCTGTCCAGACAGATCACCAGACCCACGTCGCCCAGGCGCGGGCGCAGCGCGTCCACGTAGGGCAGCAGGTCGCCCGAACCGCTCTCTTCACAGGTTTCGATCAGCCCGACGATGCGCGGGTGCGCCACGCCCTGGGCCTTGAGCGCCTGCAGCGCGGCCACGCTGGCGTAGACCGCGTAACCGTCGTCGGCGCCGCCGCGGCCATAGAGCTTGCCGCCGTCGATCTTGGGCGTCCAGGGGCCGAGGTCGTTGCGCCAGCCGGTGAACTCGGGTTGTTTGTCGAGGTGGCCGTACATCAGCACGGTCTGGCCGGAGGCGGGGGCCGGTGTGCCGTCGCGCCCGGCGCTGGCCGGCACCTCGAAGAACAGCACCGGCGTGCGGGGCCGGCCCTGCGCGTCGTTCAGGCGCACGATCTCCAGCTGAAGACCTTCCACCTGCTGCGCCCGCACCCAGTCGGCCGCGCTCTGCAGCACGCGCTCCAGCAGCCCATGGGCGGCCCAGTCGGGGTCGAAGGCCGGCGACTTGGCGGGCACCTCGATGTAGCGCGTCAATTCGGGGATGATGCCGCGCGACCAGCTCGCCTCCACATGGGCCTGCAAGGCGGCCGGGTCCAGGGGCGGCGAGGCGTGGGGCAGGCGAGCGTTCATGGCGTCGGTCTCCGGGTGCGCGGGCGGTGAGGCGCCGGCATGCCGGGACGAAAATCCCCGGGGCCGGTACAGGGGAAACAGTATAGGCACGCCCGTGGCTTGTACACGGTACGAGGACCCTGTTTCGGCCCCCTGCGCGCGAGGTTGCGGCGACCAGCGGCCGCCTTTGGCTTACAGGCGGAACAGCTGCACGACACCGGCCAGGCGCCGGGCCTGGTCCTTGAGGCTCTCGGCGGCGGCCGCGCTCTCTTCCACCAGCGCCGCGTTCTGCTGCGTCATCTGGTCCAGCTGCGTCACCGCCACGTTCACCTGCCCGATCCCGTCGCTCTGCTCTCCCGCAGCCGCCGTGATCTCCCCGATGATGTCCGAGACCCGCTGCACCGAGCCCACGATCTCGCTCATCGTCTGCCCCGCATCGGCCACCAGCCTGGAGCCGGTCTCCACCTTGTCCACGCTCGCGCCGATCAAGCCTTTGATCTCCTTGGCCGCCTGCGCGCTGCGCTGCGCCAGGTTGCGCACCTCGCCAGCCACCACCGCGAAGCCACGCCCCTGCTCCCCGGCCCGCGCGGCTTCCACCGCCGCGTTCAGCGCCAGGATGTTGGTCTGGAACGCGATCCCGTCGATCACGCCGATGATGTCGCTGATCTTCTTGCTGCTGTGGTTGATCTCGTCCATGGTCGTGACCACCTGGCCCACCACCTCACCACCGCGCACCGCGATCTCCGCGGCACTGGCCGCCAGCTGGTTCGCCTGGCGCGCCGCATCGGCGCTCTGGCGCACCGTGCTCGTGAGCTGCTCCATGCTCGCCGCCGTTTCCTGCAGGTTGCTTGCCGCCTGCTCCGTGCGCGCGCTCAGGTCCTGGTTGCCCGAGGCAATCTCGCCGCTGGCCACGTCGATGCCCCCGCTGGACTGCTGCACCTGGCCGACCAGGGTGCGCATCGAGGTCTGCATGGCCGAGAGCGCGCCCATCAGGCTGTTGGGATCCTGCGCGGGCGGCGTGGCGCCGCTGAGGTCGCCGTCGGCGATGCGGCGCAAGGCGCTGCGCGCCATGGCCGGGTCGCCGCCGATCTCGCGCTTGAGCGTGCGCTGCACCACCAGCCCCAGCACCACGGCGGCCGAGAGGGCCAACAAGGCCAGGCCGATGGCCAGCGCGCGGGCGCGGTCGGCCTCGGCGTTGACCTGTTCGTGCGTCTGCGTCGACAGCGCCTGCGAGGCCTTGCCCAGCTGCAGCAGTTCGCCGCGCAGCTTGCGCCAGGCAGGCGTTTCTTCCGTGTTGAGCATCTGCACCGCATCGGGTGCGCTGGTCTTCAGCAGGGCCAGCACCTTGTCCTGCGCCTGGGCCTGGGCCGTGCGCAAGCCGGCCAGTGGGGCCAGACCCGCTTCGGCGGGCGTGCCCTTGGCGGCCGCGAGCGTGGTCTGGTGGGCCGCGTCGAAGGCCTCGCGCGCCGCCTCCAGGTTCTTGTAGGCCTGCTGGTTGCTCGGGTCGAGCACGATGTTGCGCAGCGCCTGGCCCATCTGCAGGCCTTGCGCATACATGTCCTGCAGGCCGCTGGCCGTGGCCTGCTCGGTCTTGATGTAGTGGTCGAAGCGCGACTGCGTCTGCGCCAGCGACCAGATGCTGCCCGCCAGGCCGGCCACGAAGAGCGCGGCCGGCGCGACGAACGCCAGAAGAAGGCGTTGGTTGAAGTTCATGGCGTGCCCCTCGCGGCGCTCAGGCGCGCAACATCGGGGTGCCGTCGTCGATGCGGAAGAACCGCACCGCTTCGGCCAGGCGACCGGCCTGGTCCTTGAGGCTCTCGGCGGCGGCCGCGCTCTCTTCCACCAGCGCCGCGTTCTGCTGCGTCATCTGGTCCAGCTGCGTCACCGCCACGTTCACCTGTCCGATCCCGTCGCTCTGCTCGCCGGCGGCGGTGGTGATGTCGCTGATGAAGGCCGACACCTTCTCGGCGTTGGCCACGATCTCGCCGATGGTGCTGCCGGCCTGCGCCACCAGGCGCGAACCATCTTCCACCTTGCCCACGCTGGTCTCGATCAGGCCCTTGATCTCCTTGGCCGCCTGCGCGCTGCGCTGCGCCAGGCTGCGCACCTCGGCCGCCACCACGGCGAAGCCCCGGCCCTGCTCCCCGGCCCGCGCGGCTTCCACCGCCGCGTTCAGCGCCAGGATGTTGGTCTGGAACGCGATCCCGTCGATCACGCCGATGATGTCGCCGATCTTCTTGCTGCTGTGGTTGATCTCGTCCATGGTCGTGACCACCTGGCCCACGACCTGGCACCGCGCACCGCCACCTCGGCGTTCGCCACGGCCATCTGCGTGGCCTGGCGCGCGGCATCGGCGCTCTGGCGCACCGTACTGGTGAGCTGTTCCATGCTCGCCGCCGTTTCCTGCAGGTTGCTCGCCGCCTGCTCCGTGCGGCTGGAGAGATCCTGGTTGCCGCTGGCGATCTGCTGGCTGGCGGTGCCGATGCTGTCGGTGGAGCTGCGCACCTCGCCCACGATGCGGGCCAGCGAGGCCTGCATGTCGCCCAGCGCGCGCATGAGCGCGGCCGTTTCGTCCTTGCCTTCGCGCTGGATCGTCCGCGTGAGGTCGCCCTTGGCGATCGCGCTGGCCAGATGCTGGGCTTCGTCCAGCGGGCGGCAGATGCTGTTCATGTTGGACAGCGTGGTCGGCACCACCACCAGGGCAGCGATCGCCACGGCCAGGCCGAACAGCATCAGGGTCTGGTCGTTGGCGCTCTTGCCCGCCTGGCGGGCACTGGCGGCATCGGCCATCAGCACCTCTTCCAGCTGCTTGAGGCTTTGCAGCAGGTCGCCGTAGTTGGCGTGCGCGCGGCCCAGCATGCGGTTCGCCACCGTCGCCGAGTCGTAGCCGGAGGACTCCAGCTGGTTCGTCACCGGCCCCACGGCCGCGACGTACTTTGTGAGGTGCGACTGCATCTCGCGCACCAGTTCGTTCTCGCCCTCTTCCTTGCCGGCCTGCAGCACGTCCATCTGCTTCTGGGCCTCGTCACGGGCGGCCTGCCACTGGGCTTTGGCCTTGAGCACGGCCTCGGGCTTTTCGTAGGCAATGATCATGTCCTTCTCGTGGCGGCCCATGTCGCCCAGCGCCACCTGCAGGCGCGAGAGCGTGAGCGTCTCTTCGAAGGTGCGTTCGACAAAGTCCTCGTTCAGCGCGTGCATGCGCGCCATGCCCCACCAGCCGGCGGTACCGACCAGCAGCAGCAGCATCAGGACCACGCCGATGGCGGCCCTCATGCGGATTCGGATGGAAAACTGGCGCATCAAGTGTTGCATGACTGTCTCTTCGTCTTGTTGATTGAAAGGATGCGGCGGGGTCAGGCGCCGCCCGTGTTCATGAGGAATGGGCGTCCGTGCGGAAGATCTGCACCACACCGGCCAGGCGCCGGGCCTGGTCCTTGAGGCTCTCGGCGGCGGCCGCGCTCTCTTCCACCAGCGCCGCGTTCTGCTGCGTCATCTGGTCCAGCTGCGTCACCGCCACGTTCACCTGCCCGATCCCGTCGCTCTGCTCTCCCGCAGCCGCCGTGATCTCCCCGATGATGTCCGAGACCCGCTGCACCGAGCCCACGATCTCGCTCATCGTCTGCCCCGCATCGGCCACCAGCCTGGAGCCGGTCTCCACCTTGTCCACGCTCGCGCCGATCAAGCCTTTGATCTCCTTGGCCGCCTGCGCGCTGCGCTGCGCCAGGTTGCGCACCTCGCCAGCCACCACCGCGAAGCCACGCCCCTGCTCCCCGGCCCGCGCGGCTTCCACCGCCGCGTTCAGCGCCAGGATGTTGGTCTGGAACGCGATCCCGTCGATCACGCCGATGATGTCGCTGATCTTCTTGCTGCTGTGGTTGATCTCGTCCATGGTCGTGACCACCTGGCCCACCACCTCACCACCGCGCACCGCGATCTCCGCGGCACTGGCCGCCAGCTGGTTCGCCTGGCGCGCCGCATCGGCGCTCTGGCGCACCGTGCTCGTGAGCTGCTCCATGCTCGCCGCCGTTTCCTGCAGGTTGCTTGCCGCCTGCTCCGTGCGCGCGCTCAGGTCCTGGTTGCCCGAGGCAATCTCCACCGACGCCGTGTTGATGCTGTCCGTCGCGCTGCGCACCTGGCTCACGGTCTGGATCAGCGAGTTCTTCATCGCACCCAGGGCGTTGAGCAAGTCGCCCAGCTCGTCCTTGCGGTCGGTCTGCACCGGCACCGACAGGTTGCCATCGGCCACGGCCGAGGCGATCACCACCGCCTGGTGCACCGGCACCGTCACCGAGCGGGTGATGCGCCAGGCCAGCAGGGACGCCACCACCACCGCCAGCGCGGCCAGCGTCACCAGCCAGGTCACGTTGCGGCTCACGGTGCGGGCGGAATCGGCCATGGCGGCCTGCACCAGGCTGCGCTGGGCGGCCAGCATCTCGTTCTGGGCACCGCTGTAGCGGTCGGCGGCCGGCAGCACCTGGCTGGCCAGGATCTGGTTGGCGGCCACGAGGTCACCCGTCTTGAGGGCGTCGAAGAAGGTCTTGCGCACCGCGATGTACTCGCCGCGCACCGTCGAAATCTTGGCCAGCAAGGCCTTGCCTTCGGCGCTGGTGATCTCGGCTTCCAGCGTCTTCTGCAGTTCGCTGATGCGCGTGGACGTCTGCGCGATCAGCGGCTTGAAGTAGGCATCGACCTCCGGGTCGGCGCGGGGACTTGCGCACGGCGAGCGCGCGGCTGATGTTCAGCGTCGTGCCGGCGGCCCACTCTTCCGTGACCGAGGCGAGGTGCTCGAGATGGATCACGCGCTCGGTGGCCGCCTGGGTGGCGCGAAGGCCGCTCCAGCCCAGCGCGGTGACGGCCAGGAGCAGCACCAGCACGCTGAGAAAACCCAGGCCCAGCCGATGACCGACCTTGAATTGATGGAAAGACATGGGAAAGAGGAATCCGTGTGGGTGAGAAGAATCGATCAGAAGCTTTCCCAGTCGCCTTCGCTGCCGGCCCTGGGAGCGCTGGCCACGGCAGGCGCGGGACGGACCGGTGCCGCCACCGGCTCCACGGGCCGGCTGGCCTTGGGCTTGGCCGGGGTCGGCTGGGCCACCACCACGGGAACGATCGCCGCCTTGGTGGGCACTGCGGCCATGGCCTTGGCGGGCGCCGCGGACGTGGCCGGTTTCACCACCGAGGTCAGCACCGGTGCCGATGCCGGCGGCGTGGCGACGGTGCGCCACGGGCGACGGCTCGGCGGGGCGTTGGTGCTCGGCGTCGCCGGTGCGGAACACGCGCACCACCTGGTCCAGCCGCTTGGCCTGGTCCTTGAGGCTCTCGGCCGCAGCCGCGCTCTCCTCCACCAGCGCCGCGTTCTGCTGCGTCATCTGGTCCAGCTGCGTCACCGCCACGTTCACCTGCCCGATCCCGTCGCTCTGCTCTCCCGCCGCCGCCGTGATCTCCCCGATGATGTCGCTCACCCGCTGCACCGAGCCCACGATCTCGCTCATCGTCTGCCCCGCATCGGCCACCAGCCTGGAGCCCGTCTCCACCTTGTCCACGCTCGCGCCGATCAGCCCCTTGATCTCCTTGGCCGCCTGCGCGCTGCGCTGCGCCAGGTTGCGCACCTCGCCGGCCACCACCGCGAACCCACGGCCCTGCTCCCCGGCCCGCGCGGCTTCCACCGCCGCGTTCAGCGCCAGGATGTTGGTCTGGAACGCGATCCCGTCGATCACGCCGATGATGTCGCTGATCTTCTTGCTGCTGTGGTTGATCTCGTCCATGGTTGTGACCACCTGGCCCACCACTTCACCACCGCGCACCGCGATCTCCGCGGCGCTCGCCGCCAGCTGGTTCGCCTGGCGCGCCGCATCCGCGCTCTGGCGCACCGTGCTGGTGAGCTGCTCCATGCTCGCCGCCGTTTCCTGCAGGTTGCTCGCCGCCTGCTCCGTGCGCGCGCTCAGGTCCTGGTTGCCCGAGGCAATCTCCACCGACGCCGTGTTGATGCTGTCCGTCGCGCTGCGCAGCTCGCGCATCATGCCGAGGAAGCGCTGGCGCATGCTCTCGACCTCGCGCACCAGGCGGCCGATTTCGTCGCTGCGGCTGGACTGGAAGGCCTGGCTCAGGTCACCCTGCGCCACGGTGGTGACGGCGGCGGTCAGCTGGGCCAGCGGCTGGCTCACGTTGCGGCGCACCAGCAGGTACATGCCAGCGCCCAGGGCGGCCGTGGCCACGGCCAGCATGGCCCACAGGGCGTACATGGTGCGCCAGTAGCTGGCCATGGCTTCCTTGTCGGACACCTCGGCCACCACCCACCAGCCCGACTGGGACTGGCGCTTGACCGCCCACGGCCGCTCGATGGACGCGTTGAACAAAGGCGTGGCCTCGCCCACGAACACCTCCGGCGATGCGCGCATTTCGCTGAGCATCGCGGCAGCGCCGGGGTTCACCTCCAGCACCTTCTTGCCCGCGGCTGTGGGGTGCGAGACGAACACCGCGTCCTCGTTCGATCCGGCGGGGTCGATCACATAGCTGCCACCGCTCTCGAAGAAGCGCGCTTCGTCCACGAGCTTGTCCAGCGCGGTCTGGAAGTCGGCCATGTCGAAACCGATGAACAGGATGCCGACCACCTTGCCGGCGTCGTCCTTCAGGGCCTCGTAATGCGTCATGTAGGGCTTGCCGAACAGCACGGCGCGGCCGGTGTAGGTCTTGCCTTCCAGCATCAACGGGTAGGCCGGGTGCTTGCGGGCCAGCATCGTGCCCATGGCGCGCTCGCCGTTTTCCTTTTTCAGCGAGGTGCTGATGCGCTCGAAGTCATCGCCCTTGCGCATGAAGATCGTCGCCGCGCCACCGTTGGTGCGGCCGAAGGTGTCGACCTCGGAGAAGTCGTTGTTGAGCAGCATGCCCCAGCCCTTGAGCATGCCGGCCTGCACGTCGAGCTCGAACTTGTCGGCGAACTTCTGGCGGAACGGCTTGTAGGCCCGGTCCGTCATCATGCGCGCCGTGGTGTCGAAAGCGTCGATCGAATTGCCCACGGACAAGGCCTTGTCGCCCGTCCACTGGACCATGCGCTCGCGCGAGGATTTTTCCGCCATGACGGACATGACGCCACTGATCAGCACCAGCACCACGGACAGCAGGGCCACGGCGAGCAGGGCGACGCGGCGCGCCACCGAGCTTTGTCGGTTGTCGGTTGGTCTCATCTTCGGAAGCTCCTCGTCGCGGCCCGGGCCGCGGGCTTGTTATTGAAGTGCCTGGGCGCTGTCCATCAAGCCCATGTCGCTGCCGGACATGAGGGCTTCGATGTCCATCAGGATCAGCATGCGTTCACCCACGCTGGCGATGCCGGTGATGAAGCTGGTGTTGACGTTGGTGTTCATCTCGGGTGCCGGCTTGATCAGGTCGCCGGCGAGCTCGAGCACGTCGGAGACGGAGTCGACCACCGCGCCGACCACGCGGCCGTGCACGTTGAGCACGATCACCACGGTGAAACCGTTGTATTCCACCTTGTCGCAACCCAGCTTGATGCGCAGGTCCACCACCGGCACGATCACGCCGCGCAGGTTGACCACGCCCTTGATGAACGCCGGGGCGTTGGCGATGCGGGTGGGCTCTTCGTAGGAGCGGATTTCCTGCACGCGCAGGATGTCGATGCCGTACTCCTCGCCACCCAGGCGGAAGGTCAGGAATTCGGCGCTGGCAGCTTGTGCGGCGGCGGCCCTGGCACTGTCGTGGCGGGCAAGGTGGTTGGCTTCGTTGCGCATGTCCATGGATCGGGTCCTCAGTTGACGGGTTGGTCCCAGGAATATCGGCCAGCGCGGCGGCGGCTGAAGGCGTAAAAAGGCCGACAAACCCGCCCCAATCACCGCTCGCCAGGCACATCGAGTACCAAAGTACGCAGAAGCGGCCCCGCGCCGGCTCAGGGTTTGTCCCTGAGGCGTCGGTGGCCCCGCCGGCCATCTGGTAACTTGGACCGATGAACGACACCACCCCGCCTGGCCCGCAACACCTGGCCGCCACCCGCTGGATCGAAACCGACCACCCCGCCGTGCGCGCCTTCGCCCGGGAACACGTCCACGGCGAGACACCGCGCGAGAAGGCGGTGTCGCTGTACCTCGCCGTGCGCGACGGGCTGCGCTACGACCCCTACCGCATCGACATGTCCGACGCCGGCATGAGCGCGAGCCGCGCGCTGGAACAAGGCCACGGCTGGTGCGTGCCCAAGGCCGTGCTGCTGGCGGCGGTGTGCCGCGCCGAGGGCATTCCCGCGCGGCTGGGCTTTGCCGACGTGCGCAACCACCTCTCCACCGAGCGCATGCGCCACACCATGAAGACCGACGTCTTCGTCTGGCACGGCTACACCTCGCTGTGGATCGACGGCGCCTGGCGCAAGGCCACGCCGGCTTTCAACATCGAGCTGTGCGACAAGTTCGGCCTGTTGCCGCTGGAGTTCGATGGCGAGGCCGATTCGATCTACCACCCCTTCGACCGCGAAGGCCGCCAGCACATGGAGTACGTGAACGAACACGGGGCCTTCGACGACCTGCCCCTGGCGCGCATGCGCGAGGTGTTCCGCGAGGTCTACCCCGACATGCCCACCGACGCGCAGCCGATCGAGGGCGACTTCGGCGCCGACGCCGCGCGCGAAGCCGGCCGGGCCTGAGCCGGGCCGCCGATCAGCTCGAGAATCGGAACACGGCCGTGCTGGCCATCAGGTTGGGCAGCACGCGGACCTCGCGGCCTTCGTGCAGGCCGAAGCTGTCCTCGATGGTCAGGCCGTTGCGCCGCGCCAGCACCTCGAAGTCGGCGTGCGTGCCGACGCGGATGTTGGGCGTGTCGTACCACTGGTAAGGCAGGCGCTTGGTGACCGGCATGCGGCCCTGCAGCACGTGCAGGCGGTTGGGCCAGTGCGCGAAGTTGGGAAAGGCGACCACGCCCAGGCGACCCACGCGCGCGGTCTCGCGCAACATGGTTTCGGCGTTGCGCAGGTGCTGCAAGGTGTCGATCTGCAGCACCACGTCGAACGCGTCGTCACCGAACATGGTCAGCCCGTCTTCCAGGTTGAGCTGCAGCACGTTGACGCCGCGCCGCATGCAGGCGAGCACCTTGGCGTCGTCGATCTCCACGCCATAGCCGCTGCAGCCACGCGCGGCCTGCAGATGGGCCAGCAGGGCGCCGTCGCCGCACCCGAGGTCCAGCACGCGCGAGCCCGGCGGCACCAGGCGGGCGATGGCGTCCATCAATGGCTTTTCGCTCATTTGAAAACCTCCGTGCTGCGCACTGCGGAGCGAGCTTGCTTGGGGCGGCCCGGCGCGGCGCTCATGCCTTGCCTCCCGCGATGGTCTGTTCAAAGTAGGCCCGCACCGCCTGCAGGTAACGCGGATCGTCGAGCAGGAAGGCGTCGTGGCCGTGCGGCGCATCGATCTCGGCGTAGCTCACGTCGCGCTGGTTGTCGAGCAGGGCCTTGACGATCTCGCGGCTGCGCGCGGGTGAAAACCGCCAGTCCGTGGTGAAGCTCACCAGGAAGAACTTCGCCTGGGCGCGCGCCAGCGCGGCCGTGAGGTTGCCATCGAACGCGCGCGCCGGGTCGAAATAATCGAGCGCGCGGGTGATCAGCAGGTAGGTGTTGGCGTCGAAGTACTCGCTGAACTTGTCGCCCTGGTAGCGCAGGTAGCTCTCGATCTGGAACTCCACGTCCTGCGTGGAGTAGCGGTAGGCCAGTTCGGCCGCCGCCGCGGGATCCTGGGCGTCGCTCGAGCGCAGGCTGCGCCCGAACTTCTCGTTCATCACGTCGTCGCTCAAGTAGGTGATGTGGCCGATCATGCGGGCGATGCGCAGGCCCCGGCGCGGCAACGTGCCCTCGCGCAGGTAGTGGCCGCCGTGGAAATCGGGGTCGGTCACGATGGCGCGCCGCGCCACCTCGTTGAAGGCGATGTTCTCGGCCGTGAGGTTGGGCGCACTGCGCCACCACCACCGCGTGGCGCGCGCGCTCGGGGTACTGCAGGGTCCAGCTCAGGGTCTGCATGCCGCCCAGGCTGCCGCCCATCACCGCCGCCAGCGTCTGGATGCCCATGGCGTCGAGCAGGCGGGCCTGTGCATCCACCCAGTCCTCCACCGTGACCACCGGGAAATCCGCGCCCCAGGGCGTGCCGGTGGCGGGGTTGTTGTGGGTCGGGCCGGTGGAGCCGAAGCAAGAACCCAGGTTGTTGACCCCGATGACGAAGTACTTGTCGGTGTCGACCGGCTTGCCCGGGCCGATCATGTTGTTCCACCAGCCCTCGCTGCGCGCCAGCGGCTGGCCGCTGTCGTCGGCGTACCAGCCCGCGACATGGTGCGAGGCATTGAGCGCGTGGCAGATCAGCACCGCGTTGGACCGGTCGGCGTTGAGCGTGCCATAGGTTTCCACCACCAGCTCATAGGCCGGCAGGGTGGCGCCGGAACGCAGCGGCAGCGGTTCGGAGAATGGGAATGTCTGTGGCGTGACGATCAAGGCCTTGTCCTGCGGGCGCCGTTCGCCCAATAAAAAAACCCGGTGCCGCCAAGAGCGAGACCGGGAATCTCCCCTTTAGCGGCATTTTTAAAGCGCCCGCAATCTGGAACAAATCGGCGCTGGGCGTCAGTATAAATTGATCCGACGGCCCCTGCAGCCGCCGGCCAGGGCCCGCCAAGACGGGTTTTCCCGCTGTTTTCGCCTCCCTGTTGTTGCCGCGCATCGGGCTTACCACACCTTTGCACATCCTGAAAAATAGTTAGTGTTTGCAGGACATTCAGCGCATAATCCCTCGGCGAGCGTGGAAAACGCTCGTTTTGACAAGTGATCGGTTGGTTTCGCGTGCTACAGGTTTTTGTGTGCTAACGGGGCTCCATCGCTATTTTTCTCTGTGTTATTAGGAGTCCCAACCATGGGCAACAAACTGTACGTGGGCAATCTGCCTTACACCGTGCGCGACGAAGACCTGCAACAAGCTTTCAGCGCCTATGGTTCTGTCAACAGCGCCAAGGTCATGATGGAACGCGAAACGGGTCGCTCCAAGGGCTTCGGCTTTGTGGAAATGGGCAGCGATGCCGAAGCGCAAGCCGCGATCGAAGGCATGAACGGTCAATCGCTGGGCGGTCGCAGCCTGGTGGTCAACGAAGCACGTCCGATGGAAGCCCGCCCACCCCGCAGCGGTGGTGGCGGCTTCGGCGGTGGCCGCAGTGGCGGCGGCGGCTTTGGTGGTGGTGGCGGTGGTGAAGGCGGCTTCCGCAGCCCCTACGGCGGCGGTGGCCGTCGTGAAGGCGGTGGCGGTGGTGGCCGCGGCGGTTACTGATCGCCCGCACCCGTCGGCCTGAACCGGCGCCTGGCGCCTGTCGACACGACACAAAAGCCCTGTGGCATCTGCCCCAGGGCTTTTTTCATGGCCGCCTCAGCGGGTGGCGTCCCGCTCGCCCTGACGGTGCTTGCGCGGGCGGCCGGCGAGCAGGCGGTCGAACCAGGGGTTGGGCAACAGCCGCAGCAGCTTGGCGACCACGCCCATCTGCCAGGGAATGACGCGGTAGCTCGTGCCCGCGCCGATGGCGTCGAACGCGCGGTCGGCGAAGGTTTCCGCGGTCAACAGAAACGGCATGCGGTAGCGGTTCTGGCGTGTCAGCGGCGTGTCCACATAGCCCGGCAGCAGGGTGACAACGGCCACACCACTGCCCCGCAGCTCGCCCCGCAGGCTCTCGCAATACGCCACCACCGCGGCCTTGCTGGCGCAGTAGGCGCCGTGCCCGGGCAGGCCCCGGATGGCGGCCACGCTGCCGATGCCCACGAGCGCGCCGCTGCCGCGCGCGGTCATGGCCGCCACGAAAGGGTGGAAGGTGGCGGCCAGGCCGGTGTTGTTGGTGGCGAAGGTGCGCGCCATCACGTCGATGTCGCTCCGGTCGGCGGTGTCCATGCCGATGCTGATGCCGGCGTTGGCGATGACGACGTCGGGCACGCCTTGCGCGGCCAGGCAGGCCTGGCCGGCGGCGACGATGCTGTCGATGTCGGCCACGTCGGCGCCATACACCTGGCAGCGCGCGGCGTCGAAGCCCTGTGCCTGGGCCCAGGCCTGCATGTCCTCGGTGCGGCGCGCCACCAGCGCGAGCCGGTAACCCGCCCGCGCGAAGCGGGCCGCCAGGGCCTGGCCGATGCCGCTGGAAGCGCCGGTGATGAACACCAGCGGGCCGGAGACGGTGGGGGTCGGGTGCATGGTGGGGTGGGCCTGGGTGGGGCGCTCAACGCGGCGCCAGCTGCACTTTCACGCGGCCCTTGAAGCGCGCGACCTGGTCCTCGCCGGTGTAGTCCAGGGTGTCGGCGACCAGGCGGTCGCTGCCGCGCAGCAGCGTGACGGGCTGGTCGGAGACGATGCGGTCCGGCTCCAGGAACACGTGCAGGAATTCGCCACGGAACTCCAGCCGGGGCTGGGGCTGGCCATTCAGGTCGTTGCCGGCCTCGCGCACGATCACCGCGTTGCCCCGGAGCACGAACTCGGTGTTGTCGCCATTGGTGGTCACCAGGCGCGCGGTGGCCAGCGTGGGCAGGCCTTGGTCGCCGATGTGGCGGATGCGCGCGTCGTCGATCTCGACCATGTCGGTGGCAGGGTAGTGGCGAGCCTCCACGCCTTTGACCTCGGTCTTGAGCGTGCCCTTGGCATCGAAGGCCTTGACCGAGAAGCGGCGCATGAAATAGTCGGGCTCTGTGCTCACCGGGCGCTCGGGCTCGGCCGACTCGGGCGCCGGCGTGGCGCGCAGCAGCCAGTAGGAGGCGAGTGCGAGCAGGCCCATGAGCAGCACGGGCAGGTAGATCGAGAGGTTGTCCAGCAGCTTGCGCTTGCGGCGTGGCGCGCGCGGCGCATCGATCGTCTGGTCGACGGTGTCGAAGAAATCGAGCGGGTCGGACGTGCTCACCGCGCGGCCGCCTCCAGCTCACGGGCATACGCGCCTTGGGCCACCAGCAGCAGGTCGCACAGCTCGCGCACGGCGCCCGCCCCGGGCTGGCGCTCGGTGACGTGGTGGGCCACGGCGAGCACCTCGGCGTGCGCGGTGGGGGGGGCGGCGGCCAGCGCGGCGCGGCGCAGCAAGGGCAGGTCGGGCCAGTCGTCGCCCATGGCGGCGGCGGCGCCCCAGTCCAGGCCGAGTTCGGCCAGGATGGCCTCGGCCGCCGGGGCCTTGTCTTCGGTGCCCAGGCGCGCATGCACCACGCCCAGGGCGGACAGGCGCAGGCGCAGGGCGGCGGAGTCGCGCCCGCTCACCACGGCCGGCGTGATGCCGGCGCGCTTCAGCAGCTGCAGGCCCAGGCCGTCGAGCGTGTGAAAGCGTTTCAGCGTTTCGCCCGCTTCGCTGAAGTACAGGCTGCCATCGGTCAGCACCCCGTCCACATCGAAGAAGACCACGCGCACCGGCTGGGCGCGCAGCAACAGGGCGGGTGGGAAACTCGAGCACCGGGCGCAGGGGTTCCACGTTCAGATCACCTTCGCGCGCATGAGGTCGTTGCTGTTGAGCGCGCCCTGCAGGCGTCCGGCGCCGTCCACCACCAGCACGCTGGTGATGCGGTCGGCTTCCATCAGACCCGCGGCTTCCACGGCCAGCGCGTCCGGGCGCACGGTGCGCGGCTGGGGGTGCATCACGTCGCGCGCCACCAGCGTGCGCAGATCGGCGCCGCTGCCGGTCTTCTCGATCAGGCGGCGCAGGTCGCCGTCGGTGAAGATGCCCACCACGCGCTCACCGCTGTCGACGATGGCGGTCATGCCCAGGCCCTTGGCGCTGATCTCGCGCATGAGCTCCATGAGGCCGGCGTCCAGGCCCACGCGCGGGGCCTCGTCGCCGCTGCGCATGACGTCGCTCACGTGGGTGAGCAGCTTGCGCCCGAGCGCGCCGCCGGGGTGGGAGCGCGCGAAGTCGTCGGCCTTGAAACCGCGTGCGTCGAGCAGGGCCACGGCCAGCGCGTCACCGAGGGCGAGCTGGGCGGTGGTGCTGGCGGTGGGGGCCAGGTTGTGCGGGCAGGCCTCCTTGTCGACCGAGGCATCCAGCACCACGTTGGCGTGGCGGCCCAGTGTGGAGTCGGGCCGGCCGGTGATGGCCAGCAGCGGCACGCCCATGCGCTTGATGAGCGGCAGGATGGCCGTGAGCTCTTCGCTTTCGCCGCTGTTGCTGATGCCCAGCACCATGTCGGCGCTGGTGATCATGCCCAGGTCGCCATGGCTGGCCTCGGCCGGGTGCACGAACATGGCCGGCGTGCCGGTGGAGGCCAGCGTGGCGGCGATCTTGCGGCCGATGTGGCCGCTCTTGCCCATGCCCATGACCACCACGCGCCCGGGAATGCCCAGCACCAGTTCGATGGCTCGGGCGAAAGACGCGTCCAGGCGCTGGGCCACGGCGGTCACGGCTTGTGCCTCGATGCTCAGGGTCTCCTGCGCCAGGGTCAGGGCCCGGGCCGGGTCGAAGGAAGGGGGCAGGGTCATGGGCGCAATTATCGCCGCCGGCCCGCCGCCGCGTGGTGGGTCAGCCATTACCATCGCTTCATGAATTCGCTCGACCTCGCCCTGCTCTATCTGCTGGCCGCCGTGCTGGCCGTGGTGGCGTGCCGCACCTTGCGCCTGCCGCCGATGCTGGGCTACCTGGTCGTGGGCGTGGTGATCGGGCCGAACGCGCTGGCGCTGGCGCAGAACTCGAGCGGTGTGCGCTACCTGGCCGAGTTCGGCGTGGTGTTCCTCATGTTCGTGATCGGGCTGGAATTCAGCCTGCCCAAGCTGCGCGCGATGAAGCGGCACGTGTTCGGCCTGGGCATGTCGCAGGTGGTGTTGACGGTGCTGCTGACCACCGTGGGCTCGCTGCTGCTCACCCTGGCCTTGCCCACCTGGTGGAACGTGCCCTGGCAGACCGCGCTGGCGCTGGGCGGCGTGATGGCGATGAGCAGCACCGCCATCGTGATCAAGATGGTCGCCGAGCGG
Organism: Hydrogenophaga sp. UC242_50; assembly: GCF_042697355.1. Taxonomy (NCBI): domain Bacteria; kingdom Pseudomonadati; phylum Pseudomonadota; class Betaproteobacteria; order Burkholderiales; family Comamonadaceae; genus Hydrogenophaga; species Hydrogenophaga sp. UC242_50. The sequence goes on along the minus strand of NZ_CP170553.1, from coordinate 1,093,425 downwards.
CTGGAGCTGGAATCGGAGCACGGCAAGCGCGTGCTGGGCATCCTGCTGTTCCAGGATCTGGCCGTGGTGCCTCTGCTGGTGATCATCCCTGCCCTGGCCTCGGAACCCGAAGAGCTGCTGCGCGCACTGGGCTGGGCCACGCTCAAGGCCGTGCTGCTGCTCGGCCTGCTGCTCACCGGTGGGCAGCGGCTCATGCGCTGGTGGCTCACGCAGGTGGCGCGCCGCAAGAGCGACGAGCTCTTCATGCTCAATCTGCTGCTCATCACCCTGGGCCTGGCCTGGTTGACCGAACACGCCGGGCTCTCGCTCGCGCTGGGCGCCTTCGTGGCCGGCATGCTGATCTCGGAGACCGAGTTCAAGCACCAAGTGGAGACCGACATCCGGCCCTTCCACGACGTGCTGCTGGGCCTGTTCTTCATCACCATCGGCATGATGCTGGACTGGCGCCTGGTGCTGGACCGCTGGCCGCTGGTGCTGTTGCTGCTGTCGGTGTCCATGGCGTTCAAGCTCGCGCTCATCACGGGCGTCACGCGCGCCTTCGGCGCCCCCATGGGCGTGGCGCTGCGCACCGGTCTCTATCTGGCGCAGGCCGGCGAATTCGGCCTGGTGCTGCTCACGCTGTCCGGCCAGAACAACCTGGTGCCACCGCAGCTGTTCAACCCCATCCTGGCCAGCATGGTGATCTCCATGCTCGCCACGCCGGTCGCCATCCTCTACGCCAACAGCATCGTCACGCGCCTGGTGGGCAGCGACTGGCTGATGCAGTCGGTGCAGATGACCAGCATCGCGCGCAAGGCCATCAACGCCGACAAGCACGTGATCATCTGCGGCTACGGCCGCTGCGGCCAGAACCTGGCGCGCCTGCTGGAGGCCGAACACATTCCCTACATGGCGCTCGACCTCGACCCCGACCGCGTGCGGCAGGCCGCGGCCGCCGGCCATTCGGTGGTGTTCGGCGATGCCGCGCGCCTGCAGGCCCTGATGGCCGCCGGCCTGCACCGCGCCAGCGCCGTGGTGGTGACCTACCTGGACACCCCCAGCGCGCTCAAGGTGCTGCGCCACGCGCACGAGCAGGCTTCGCACGTGCCGGTGGTGGTGCGCACGGTGGACGACGCGGACCTGGAAAAACTGCGCACCGCCGGCGCCACCGAGGTCGTGCCCGAGGCGATCGAAGCCAGCCTGATGCTGGCCAGCCACGCGCTGGCGCTCGTGGGCGTGCCGATGCGGCGCGTGATCCGCGTGGTGCAGGACCAGCGCGATGCGCGCTACAACCTGCTGCGCGGCTACTTCCACGGTGCCGACGACGACGGTGCCGACGAGATCGACCACGAGCGCCTCAACACCGTGACCCTGCCCCCGGGTGGCCGCAACGTCGGCAAGACCCTGGGCAGCCTGGCGCTGCACGCGGTGGGCGTGCGCGTGGTGAGCCTGCGCCGCGCCAGCGGCAAGCCCCAGTCCCCGAGCGACGAGACGGTGTTCGAAAGCGGCGACACGGTGGTGATCAGTGGCAAGGCGCCCGCGCTGGCCCTGGCCGAAGAGAAGCTGCTCTCGGGCTGAGCACGCCACTTCGTCGGCTGGCAGGCACCACACGCCGGAAGCCCTGGCGGGCAGCGGGCCCGGGAAATCAGAATGCGCCCAGGGCCGATCACGGCCTCCCGTTCCAGCCCATGGCTTTGTACAAGGGTCGCCATGGTCTGCGCCCCGGCCGTTGTGCCGGGGCTTTTTTTTGCGCCACCGCAGATAATGGCCGCTCCCTCACGGACCGAGCCCATGGACACCTCCGCCTTCCTGAAATCCCACATCCGCACGGTGCCCGACTGGCCCGCACCGGGTGTGCAGTTCCGCGACATCACGCCGCTGCTGCAAGACCCCAAGGTCTTTCGCGTGCTGATCGACACCTTCGTGCACCGCTACATGGACACGGCGCTGCGCCCCACCGTGGTGGCCGGACTCGATGCGCGGGGTTTCATCATCGGCTCGGTGCTGGCCTACGAACTGGGCGTGGGCTTCGTGCCGATCCGCAAGAAGGGCAAGCTGCCCTTCACCACGGTGGAAGAAACCTACGAGCTGGAGTACGGCAGCGCGACGGTGGAACTGCACACCGATGCCGTGAAGGCAGGCGACCGGGTGGTGCTGATCGACGACCTGATCGCCACCGGCGGCACCATGATGGCCGGGCGCCGGCTGCTGGAGAAGCTGGGCGCGCAAGTGATGGAAGGCGCGGCCATCGTCGACCTGCCGGAACTCGGTGGCTCGGAGAAGCTGCGCGCCTCCGGCCTCAAGCTCTTCACGCTGCTCGATTTCGCCGGCCACTGAGCGACCGGCCGGCCCCTCAGAGCTTGCCGTACTGGGTTTCGCTCAAGGCCCCGAAATCGCTGTGCGACTCCGGCACCGGCAGCTGCGCCTGCGCTTCAGCAGGGGAGCGGTAGGGTGGCTTGGCCACGCTCTGCAAGGCAAGGCGAAACGCCTCCACCTCGTCTTCCCCCACCACCTGCGCGGGCGCGCTCGACGGCGTCATGACGGGCCGGGGAATGGCCGTGGGGCTGGGCATCGGGCTGGTGACCTTGGCTTCAGGCACCAGACCCGGCGTCATCGGCACCGCCTCGCGGCGGGTCTGGGCCGCCACGGCGGCCTTGAGCGCCATGCCGACCTGGTCGTGCACGGCCTTGCGGCGCCAGTAGACGGAGCGCACGTCCATCTCGTGCCGCGTCTGGGCACTCTGCTGGATCCAGCGCTCGATCTCCAGCAGGTATTCATCGGGCATGGCCTTGGCGGGCAGCGCGAGGTCGACCAGCACCAGGAAGCTGTCGCCGTTGGCGTCCAGCGTGAGCACCTTGAACTCGTAACTGGTGGACAACACGCCCGCGCGGATGAGCGACTCGCGCACCACCGCGAACAGCTGCTCACGGCGCAGGATGCGGCGCCCGCGGCGCGGCGAGATCAGCGGCAGCGTGGTCTGGCTGAACTTCTTGCGCGCACGGGTGAAAGGACCCTTGTCGGGTGTGGCGGATTTTTTGGCCTGTAGCCAGCTCATCAAGGACATGGGCAAAGTGTGCGCCAGGGACGCGCGCGCAAAAGGTTGAAAAAGCAACACAGGACGGCCTTGATTCCGTTCGTGCCCGCGGCGCTCAGGTCACGGCGACCCGTTTGGGCCGGTTGTACATGCGCCGAGCCAGCACCGCCGACATGGCCACGCTGAGGTCCAGCGCGACATCGGGGTGGCGCGAGGAGAGTTCCCGAAAACGCAAAGGGGTCAGACACCAGAGCCGGCAATCGCTGCCCGCGTGCACCGTGGCGCTGCGCGGCAGGTGGCTGAAAAACGCACCCTCGCCCAGCAACGAGCCCGCACCGACCACGGCGATGCGCACGCGCTCGCGCGAATCCTCGTAGTGCACGGTGAGGGTGCCGCTCTCCACGAAGTAGACCGTGCGGTCCTTCACCCCTTGCTCGATCAGCACCTGCCCCTGCTGCAGCGCCACCGGCTGCAGGTAGTTGGCAGCTGCACCCACTGGGGGTCGTTGAGGTTCAGGGGCACGGCGTCCAGCGCGCTGCTCAGCCGCATGGACTGGGCCAAGCCTTGAATGTCAAAGCGCACGGACGTGGGCAACTGGGCGTTCATGCGGTCAAGATAACCGCGCACGACCGGCGCGCGCAAGCCTGTTCTTACCCGTGCTTACAGTTGCACTCTCGGCGGTCTCAGAGCGGCACCGAGCGGTGCGCTGGCTTCATTTGCCGATGCAAAAACGCGAAAAGATTTCGCCCAGCAGGTCGTCGGCGGTGAACTCGCCGGTGATCTCGCTCAGGGCCTGTTGCGCCAGGCGCAGCTCCTCGGCCAGCAGGTCCAGGTGCTCCGCGCGCGCCTGCAGCAAGGCGTTCGAGGCGTCGAGGTGATCGCCCACGCGGCGCAAGGCCTGCAGGTGCCGTTCGCGCGCCATGAACAGGCCGTCGCCCGCGTGCTGCCAGCCCGCCAGGCTCAGCAGGCGCTGGCGCAAGGCCTCCAGGCCGGTGCCGTGTTTGGCCGAGATCGCCAGTGTGTCGGCCTGCGCGTCCATCACGACCGCCGCGGGCGCCTGGTCCAGCTTGTTCCAGACGTGCAGCACCGGCACGTCGGCGGGCAGGGTGCTGGCCAGGCTGGCCGCGATCGAGGCATCGGCCGTCTGGTAGTCCGCCCCTTCGCTGCGGCTGAGGTCGTGCACGAACAGCACCGCGTCGGCGCGCTGAATGCGCTCCCAGGCGCGCTCGATGCCGATCTTCTCGACCTCGTCCACATCGGGGCTGTCGCGCAGGCCGGCGGTGTCGATCACGTGCAGCGGCACGCCCTCGATCTGGATCGTCTGCTGCACCACGTCGCGCGTGGTGCCGGCCACGGGTGTGACGATGGCCAGCTCGGCCCCGGCCAGGGCATTGAGCAGCGAACTCTTGCCCGCGTTGGGCTGGCCCGCGATGACGACCTGCAAACCGTCGCGCAGCAAGGCGCCTTGGCGCGCCTGGGCCTGCACCTCGGCCAACGCGTCGCGCAGCCGTTGCAGCTGGCCCGTGGCATCGGCCTTCTGCAGGAAGTCGATGTCTTCCTCGGGGAAGTCCAGCGTGGCCTCGACCAGCATGCGCAGGTTCACCAGCGCGTCGCGCAGCGTGTGCACGCGGCCCGAGAACACACCGGCCAGCGAACGCGAGGCGCTGCGCGCGGCGGCCTCGGTGCTGGCATCGATCAGGTCGGCCACCGCCTCGGCCTGCGCGAGGTCGAGCTTGTCGTTGAGGAAGGCGCGTTCGGTGAACTCGCCCGCGCGCGCCAGCCGCAGCGTGGGCGCGGTGTCGCGCGCCACCTCCAGGCAGCGCGCCAGCAGCAACTGCAACACCACCGGCCCACCGTGGCCTTGCAGCTCGAGCACGTCTTCGCCGGTGTAGGAGTGCGGGCCGGGAAACCACAGGGCCAGGCCGTGGTCGATGGGCTGGCCCGTGGCATCGGCCAAGGGCAGGTAGGTCGCCTCGCGCGGCCTCAGGTCGCGCCCCAGCAGGGCCAAGACAAAAGCCGCCAGGCCCCGTCCCGACACCCGCACGATGCCCACGGCCCCACGACCGGGCGCGGTGGCGATGGCAACGATGGGGTCACGCGAGGCAGCGAGCATAGGAGGCGAGCATAAAAGACAAAGGGCCCGCAACGCAGGCCCTTCACAGAAGAGAAACACACCCTCCAGAGGCGTCGAGGGTCCGGCTCCGCCGGCCCAAGACGCCGTCCCCCTTTTAGGGGGAAGCCGCGTCAGCGGCGCAGGGGGTCATCCGATCACGGGGTCAGGCCTTGAAATTCGGCATGCTGAACTTCAGCGGCACGCCCATGCTCTTGTTGATCACGGCCTGTTGCGCGATGGTCAGCACGTTGTTCGTGATCCAGTACAGCACCAGGCCGGACGGGAAGAAGAAGAACATGACCGAGAACATCAGCGGCATCAGCCACATCAGCTTGGCCTGCAGCGGGTCCGGCGGCAGCGGGTTGAGCGCGGTCTGGATCAGCGTGGTCACGGCCATCACCAGGGGCAGGATGAAGTACGGATCGGGCGAGGACAGGTCGGTGATCCAGCCCACCCAGGGCGCGTTGCGCATTTCCACGCTGGACAGCAGCACCCAGTAGAGCGCGATGAACACGGGGATCTGGATCAGGATGGGGAAGCAGCCACCCAGCGGGTTGACCTTTTCCTCGCGGTAGATCTTCATCATCTCCTGCTGCATCTGCTGCGGGTTGCCTTTGAGGCGCTCGCGCATTTCCATGATGCGGGGATTGATCTTCTTCATCTTGGCCATGCTGCGGTACGCGCTGGCGTTGAGCCAGTAGAACGCGGCCTTGATCAGCACCACCAGCAGCACGATGGACCAGCCCCAGTTCGCCACGTAGCCGTGGATCTTCTCCAACAGCCAGTACAGCGGTTTGGCCAGGATGGTGAGCCAGCCGTAGTCCTTCACGAGTTCCAGGCCGGGGGCGATGGTCTCGAGCACTTTCTCTTCCTGGGGGCCCAGGAACAGGCGCGACTGCTGGCTCTGGCTCTGGCCCGGTTCGATGGCGGTCAGCGCGGTGATGCTGCCCACAGCGAACAGGTTGTTGTCGATCTTGCGCGCGAAGTTCTCGCGCGCGACGCCATCGCCCAGCAGCCAGGCCGAGGCGAAGTAATGCTGCACCATCGCCACATAGCCGTCGCTCGCCGACTTGACGAACTCGGCCTTGTTCTTCTCGATGTTGGCGAACTCGATCTTCTGGTACTTCTTCTCCGCGGTGTAGACCGCCGGCCCGGTGAAGGTCGAGTAGAAGGGGGTTTCGCTGCTGAGCTTGCTGCCGTCGCGCACCAGCTGCAGATAGAGCTGGGGCGTGACCGCCTGGCTGCCCACGTTCTGCACCTCGTGCTGCACGCCGATGTCGTAGCGGCCGCGCGTGAAGGTGTAGGTCTTGACCAGCTTCACACCGCCGACCTCGGCCGATTCAAAGCGCACCTGCAACTCGTTCTGGCCGTCGGCCAGGGTGGTGGGGTTGCCCACCAGCGCCATCGGCGTCTTGTGGGTGGGGAAGTTGCCACCGATCAGGCCGGTCTGGGCCACGTAGATGTGCTCGCCACCCTGGGCCAGCAGCGTGAACGGGCGCTCGGTCTTGTCCTTGCTCTGGCCGGTGGCCTCGGCGTGCTTGAGCAGCTCGGCGCCGATCAGCGAACCGCCTTCGCTGTTGAACACCAGCTTGAACAGATCGGTGGTGACTTCGTGGCGCTGGGCCACGGCGCCGGGCGCTGCGGCCGGGGTTTCGCCGACCGGCGTCGCACCGCTCTGCGCCGCCGTCGGCACGCCGGCGTTGCTGCCACTGCCGCCGGCCGGCTGGCTGGTGGACGCGGCGGGCGCGGTCACGGCCGGCGCGGCGCCGGGGAAGAAGGTGGGCTTGTGGCGCATTGTGAATCTGCCACTTGTCCCAGATGAGGACCATCGACAGACCAAAAACCACCCACAGGATGGACCGACGGATGTCATTCATGACGGGTTCTTCTTTTCGCAGGAAGGTGAAATCAGGCTGGAGAACAGCGTGGGCAGGGAGGCGGGCACCGGGTCATGGCACCCGTCGCACCACGGGTGGCAGCGGACCAGGCGCCGCAGCGTGAGGTAGGTGCCGCCCAGGGCACCATGGCGCTCCAGCGCACCGATGGCGTAGAGCGAGCAGGAAGGTTCGAAACGACAACCGCTGCCGAGCCACGGGCTGAGCAGCAGACGGTATCCCTTGACCAGGCCCAGCAGGCCCTGGCGCGGCCAGTCAGACAGCATGTCGGATCTCCGCAGGCGGTGCCGCGCGTGGCGCGGAACGCGGCGGCGCGAGCAGCTGCTCCAGCTCGGCGCGCACCGCGCGCTTGAGCGCGTCGGAGGTGGCGCTGACGAACTGCTGGCGGCTGAACTCGCTGCGCAGGCGCACCACGAGCGCCGCCTGGGGCAGGCTCGCGGCCCGGTGGCGGGCGACTTCGTAGATCTGACGGCGGATCGCATTGCGCGTGACGGCGCGCTTGGCCCAGCGTTTGGGCAGCAGCACCCCCACCCAGGCGTCGGCCACGGGAAACAAGGCCCTGCCCTCGTGCGCGCTGGAAAGCGCGGCGCGGTGCAGGGCAAAGTGGGGGGTCTTGGCCACGGGGGCGCCCGCCATGACGGCCTGGAACTGTTGCCGGGACCGCAGCCGCTGGGTCACCGCTGAACCGTCCGGGTCACGCGGTGAGGGAGCCGGGCGAGTCGGCGCCGGCAGAACACGCGCAGCCTCAGACGGCCAGGCGCTTGCGGCCCTTGGCGCGGCGGGCGTTGATCACGGCACGGCCCCCGCGGGTTTTCATGCGGACGAGGAAGCCGTGGGTGCGGGCGCGGCGGATCTTGGAGGGCTGGTAAGTGCGTTTCATGGTGCTCTGTAGAAATCGGGGAAACCCGCAATTATCGCAAATAAACCCGATGTCCGGCAAGCACTTGGCGGTGGGAGCCGCCGCATCACTTCAAGCGGCCGGGCTTCGCGACCGACTGCCCACCCCCTGCCAACGGTGATTTCCCTGCCTTGTGGATAAGTCGCGGCGCGCACTACAATCGTCGGATTGCCCCGAGACATTTGTCCACAACCACAACGGCTTCACCGCTCCCAGCATGATCGAGGGCATTCCCCCTGATGCGTCCCTGACCGCTCCCCGGCCGGACGCCCTCTCGCTCTGGTCCACCTGCCTGGACCGGCTCGCGCAAGAGATCCCCGAACAACAGTTCAACACCTGGATCCGGCCCCTGACCGCCACCGTCGCGCCCGACGGTTCCAAGGTGGTCGTGGCCGTGGCGAACCGGTTCAAGATGGACTGGATCCGGGCCCAGTACGCGTCCCGCATTTCGGCCCTGCTGGAGACCCTCCAGGGGGTCCCGGTGACACTGGAGTTGGTGCTTGCTCCGCGCGAAACGCCCAGCCGCACGTCGCCAGCGCCGCGCACGGTGCAAGACCAGGTGCTGTCCGAGCTGCCCGACCTGGCGCCGGCCGAGGTCGCCGCGCCCAGCGGCCCCAAGACCCGGCTGAACCCGGCGCTCGCGTTTTCCACCCTGGTCGAGGGCTCGGCCAACCGCATGGCGCGCGCCGCGGCCATGCACGTGGCCGGCAGCCTGGGCCAGCTGTACAACCCGCTGTTCATCTACGGCGGCGTCGGCCTGGGCAAGACCCACCTGGTGCATGCCATCGGCAACCACCTGCTGGCCGACCGTCCACAGGCCAAAGTTCTGTACATCCACGCCGAGCAGTTCGTCTCCGATGTGGTCAAGTCCTATCAGCGCAAGACTTTCGATGAGTTCAAGGAACGCTACCACTCGCTCGATCTGCTGCTGATCGACGATGTGCAGTTCTTCGCCAACAAGGAGCGCACCCAGGAGGAGTTCTTCAATGCCTTCGAGGCGCTGCTGGCCAAGAAGAGCCACATCGTGCTGACCAGCGACACCTACCCCAAGGGCCTGGCCGACATCCACGAACGGCTGGTCTCGCGCTTCGACTCGGGCCTCACGGTGGCCATCGAGCCGCCCGAGCTGGAGATGCGCGTGGCGCATCCTGATCAACAAGGCGGCGGTGGAGAACGCCGTCATGCCCGAGGAAGTGGCTTTCTTCGTGCGCAAGAACGTGCGCTCCAACGTGCGCGAGCTCGAAGGCGCGCTGCGCAAGATCCTGGCCTATTCGCGCTTCAACCAGAAGGAAATCTCGATCCAGCTCGCGCGCGACGCGCTCAAGGACCTGCTGTCGATCCAGAACCGGCAGATCAGCGTGGAGAACATCCAGAAGACGGTGGCGGATTTCTACAAGATCAAGGTTGCCGACATGTACAGCAAGAAGCGCCCGGCCAGCATTGCGCGGCCGCGCCAGATCGCCATGTTCATTGCCAAGGAACTGACCCAGAAGAGCCTGCCCGAAATCGGCGAACTGTTCGGCGGGCGCGACCACACGACCGTGCTGCACGCGGTGCGCAAGATCGCGGCCGAGCGCCAGCAGAACACCGAGCTGAACCAGCAGTTGCACGTGCTGGAACAGACGCTCAAGGGATGAGCGGGAAGACCCGGGGGCCGTTTTGCGGAAGCCGCTCACAAAAAGGCGAAAATAGCGAGGATTTGGCCCAAACAAGGAAAAGGGCCAACCGGGAGGCAGGAACCGGCCGACAAGCAACCAGAGAAGAAAGAGTCTGACATGATCGTTTTGAAATCGACCCAGGACAAGGTTTTGGCCGCGCTGCAATCGGTCGCGGGCATCGTGGAACGCCGCCACACCCTGCCGATCCTGGCCAACGTCCTGCTTCGCAAGACCGGCTCGCAGGTGCAATTGACCACCAGCGACCTGGAAATCCAGATCCGCACCACCGCCGAACTCGACGGCGACAGCGGCAACTTCGCCACCACGCTGGGCGCGCGCAAGCTGATCGACATCCTGCGCACCATGCCGGGCGACCAGACCGTGAGCCTGGAATCGAACGCCGGCAAGCTGATCCTCAAGGGCGGCAAGAGCCGCTTCACGCTGCAGAGCATGCCCGCCGAAGATTTCCCGCTGGTGCAGGAATCGGCCAGCTTCGGCCCCGTGTTCTCGGTGCCGCAGAAGACGCTCAAGAGCCTGCTGAGCCAGGTCTCGTTCGCGATGGCGGTGCACGACATCCGCTACTACCTCAACGGCATCCTGTTCGTGGCCGAAGGCAAGCAGCTCAGCCTGGTCGCCACCGACGGCCACCGCCTGGCCTTCGCCTCCAGCACGCTGGACGTGGAAGTGCCCAAGCAGGAAGTCATCCTGCCGCGCAAGACCGTGCTCGAACTGCAGCGCCTGCTGTCCGACAAGGAAGGCGCGATCGAGATGCAGTTCGCGGCCAACCAGGCCAAGTTCAGCTTCGACGGCATGGAGTTCGTCACCAAGCTGGTCGAGGGCAAGTTCCCCGACTACAACCGCGTGATTCCCAAGAACCACAAGAACATCGTCACCCTGGGCCGCGCGCCCCTGCTGGCCAGCCTGCAGCGCACCGCCATCATGACCAGCGAGAAGTTCAAGGGCGTGCGCCTGAACGTCGAGCCCGGCGTGCTGCGCGTGGCCTCGAGCAACGCCGAACAGGAAGAGGCCGTGGACGAACTCGACATCGACTACGGTGGCGACACCATCGAGATCGGCTTCAACGTGACCTACCTGATCGACGCGCTGCAGAACATGTCGCAGGAGATGGTCCGCATCGAGCTGTCCGACGGCAACAGCTCCGCGCTGGTCACCAACCCCGACGACAACGCCTTCAAATACGTTGTCATGCCGATGCGCATCTGAGGTCCAACCCCCTGGTTGCTCCCGCATTCCAAACCCGCGAACACCGCGGGTTTGGCGTTTACTGAGATCGAGAAATTCCACCATGTCCGACGCCAACAAGCCCGCCGAATCCGTCAACACCGGTGAGGCGCAAGCCGAAAGCTCCAATTTCCAGCCCACCATCGACGCCCACCAGGCCGGTGCCAGCGAGGGCTATGGCGAAGGCTCGATCCAGATCCTGGAAGGCCTGGAAGCCGTGCGCAAGCGCCCGGGCATGTACATCGGCGACACGTCCGACGGCACCGGCCTGCACCACCTGGTGTTCGAGGTGGTCGACAACTCCATCGACGAAGCCCTGGCCGGCCACTGCGACGACATCGTGGTGACCATCCACACCGACAACTCCATCAGCGTGGTGGACAACGGCCGCGGCATCCCCACCGGCGTGAAGATGGACGACAAGCACGAGCCCAAGCGCTCGGCGTCCGAGATTGCGCTGACCGAACTGCACGCCGGCGGCAAGTTCAACCAGAACAGCTACAAGGTCTCGGGCGGCCTGCACGGCGTGGGCGTGAGCTGCGTGAACGCGCTCTCGCAGTGGCTGCGCCTCACCGTGCGCCGCGAAGGCCATGTGCACCTGCTCGAGTTCGCGCGCGGCTTCGTGCAGAACCGCGTGATCGAGACCACGCCCACCGGCGTGGAGATCTCGCCCATGCGCGTCACCGGTGCCACCGAGAAGCGCGGCACCGAGGTGCACTTCCTGCCCGACTACGAGATCTTCCGCGAGAACGCCGATTTCCACTACGAGATCCTGTCCAAGCGCCTGCGCGAACTCTCCTTCCTGAACAACGGCGTGCGCATCCGCCTGAAGGACGAGCGCAGCGGCAAGGAAGACGACTTCTCCGGCGCCGGCGGCGTCAAGGGCTTCGTCGACTTCATCAACAAGGGCAAGACCGTCCTGCACCCCAACGTGTTCCACGCCATGGGCGACCGCCAGAGCGACCAGGGCACCAACATCGGCGTGGAAGTCGCGATGCAGTGGAACAGCGGCTACAACGAGCAGGTGCTGTGCTTCACCAACAACATCCCGCAGCGCGACGGCGGCACCCACCTCACCGGCCTGCGCGCGGCCATGACGCGGGTGATCAACAAGTACATCGAAGAGCACGAGCTGGCCAAGAAGGCCAAGGTGGAAGTCACCGGCGACGACATGCGCGAAGGCCTGTGCTGCGTGCTGTCGGTCAAGGTGCCCGAGCCCAAGTTCTCCAGCCAGACCAAGGACAAGCTGGTCTCCAGCGAAGTGCGTGGCCCGGTCGAAGACATCGTGAGCCGCCTGCTGGCCGACTACCTGCAGGAACGCCCGAACGACGCCAAGATCATCTGCGGCAAGATCGTCGAAGCCGCGCGCGCCCGTGAAGCCGCGCGCAAGGCCCGCGAAATGACGCGCCGCAAGGGCGTGCTCGACGGCATGGGCCTGCCCGGCAAGCTCGCCGACTGCCAGGAAAAGGACCCGGCGCTGTGCGAGATCTACATCGTGGAGGGTGACTCCGCCGGCGGCTCGGCCAAGCAGGGCCGCGACCGCAAGTTCCAGGCGATCCTGCCGCTGCGCGGCAAGATCCTGAACGTGGAGAAGGCGCGCTACGAGAAGCTGCTGACCAGCAACGAAATTCTCACACTCATCACCGCGCTGGGCACCGGCATCGGCAAGGCCACGGGCGCGGGCGGCACGGCCGGCGTGGACGACTTCAACGTCGCCAAGCTGCGCTACCACCGCATCATCATCATGACCGACGCCGACGTGGACGGCGCGCACATCCGCACCCTGCTGCTGACCTTCTTCTACCGCCAGATGCCCGAGCTCGTCGAGCGCGGCCACATCTACATCGCGCAGCCGCCGCTCTACAAGGTCAAGGCCGGCAAGGAAGAGCTGTACCTGAAGGACGCTTCCGCGCTCGACGGTTTCCTGCTGCGCATCGCCTTGAAGGATGCCAGCGTGTTCACCGGCGGCGCCACGCAGACCACGCTCAGCGGCGACACCCTGGGTGAGCTGGCGCGCAAGCACCAGATCGCCGAGAGCGTGATCGCGCGCCTGTCCAACTTCATGGACGCCGAGGCCCTGCGCGCGATCGCCGATGGCGTGGCGCTCAACCTCGACAGCGTGGAGCAGGCCGAGGTCAGCGCGGTCTCGCTGCAGGCCAAGCTGCGCGAACTGGCCACCACCGGCGTGCCCGCCGAAGTGGCGGCCGAGTTCGACGTGCGCACCGACAAACCCATCCTGCGCATCAGCCGCCGCCACCACGGCAACATCAAGAGCAGCGTGCTCACGCAGGACTTCGTGCACGGCGCCGACTACGCCGCGCTGGCCACCGCCGCCGACACCTTCCGTGGCCTGCTGGGCGAAGGCGCCAAGGTGATGCGTGGCGAGGGCGACAAGCAGAAGGAAGAGAAGGTCGGTGACTTCCGCCAGGCCATGCGCTGGCTCATCAGCGAAGCCGAGCGCACCACCAGCCGCCAGCGCTACAAGGGCCTGGGCGAGATGAACCCCGAGCAGCTGTGGGAAACCACCATGGACCCGAACGTGCGCCGCCTGCTGCGCGTGCAGATCGACGACGCGATCGAAGCCGATCGCGTGTTCACCATGCTGATGGGCGACGAGGTGGAACCGCGCCGCGACTTCATCGAGACCAACGCGCTGCGCGCGGGCAACATCGACGTCTGACCTGGGACCTGATGAGAGGAACTCGAATTCGTCGGACTGAACTCGAGTTTCTCAGACTTGAGAAACTGAAATAGTCAGACTTTCTCGCCTACATCTTTAGATGTGAGTTTGCGATCACTCTCAACAAAGAAGCCAGAAACTGCGCTTTTCTTACACAGGCATCCCGATACCACGGCTCTGGCGTTTTCGGGCCAAGGCATGCGGGAACGTTGTGCGATCCCGCTTTCGAACTGGCAACTTCTCCGAGACCGAAAGTTCTTGTCCCGCCTCAGCTATCGCACCCTCCGCCTCGGCCCAGTCTTCAACTAACAGATGCTCCTCCAGAGGGCTTAGCGCTGCGGCTATGTCCAACTGCGTTGGATTGAGCAGACAACGGCGGCTGAGCAGCGGTTGCGGTCACTCTCCGGAGCATGCCCAGTGCACGGTCTCGGCTCCAAGGCGGTCATTCGGCCATGTACCTGTAGAAGCTCGAATGACACCAAGGAGTCGGGAGCGGACGTTGGGTCAAAATGAGAACCGTGCGGACTGTACTACCCTTGGCGCAAGCTGCCGATCCTCCCGATGACATTACGTTCAATGCGATCGTTGTCGCCGAATCATTGAGCAGCTTGGAGATGAAGACCGGGTCCCTTCTTCGCGACTACATCAACACCTTGGACGAGGCCCCTGCGAAGGCGACACTCGTGCAAGTAGCCTCCCGCGATGCCTTCTTGGCTCTTCTCAGGGATCTTGAAACTCAGGTTCAGACCAGAGGCCTCTTGCCCGTGCTTCACCTGGAAGCACACGGAGACGAGAACTCCGGGATCTGGTTCGCTGATGACAGCAATCTGAGCTGGGACGACTTCTGCGACGCCATGACTCCATTGAACATCGCTACTGGGATGCGCCTGTTGGTCACCGTGGCGGCGTGCTACGGAGGAAGTCTGATTTCTGGCATTCGCCTCAGCAAGCCAGCGCCTTGCTTCGCGCTCGTCGGACCGTCCCACAGGATCGATGAATCGGAGGTCATGGGATCGTTCCGTGACTTCTACGGAGCCATGTTGCGAACCCTGGCTGCAGGCCCCGCCATCGCCGCTCTCAGGGGACACACTTTGCGAGAGGGCGAGTTGCATGTCATGACCGCTCGACGTTGGTTCGAATTGCTGATGACGCAGTATCTGCAGACGGAGGCAACTCCACGGAGGGTGAGGGACTTCGCACTTAGACACTATTTGAACGCTCGCATGGAGTCCCAGTCGACTCTCAGCATGCGGGACTACAAGCGACTATTCCGCCGCGAGCTACCAGTGGTTGTCCGCAAGTATTTCGAGACGTTCTTCGCAATCACTGATGCGGATCGGCATCCTCGATACCGAGCGCTGTGGTCGAGGTTGTCAGCGCTACTAGACCAAATTCGGTGGAGTCATTCGTAGAAGTGAGTAGCATGCCGCCCCAACCGGGAGGGCGATGTCCGCTTTCGGCCAAAAGCGCGCATTGCACCATCATCCAACATTGCACATCTCGCGCAACCAAATTGCGCTTCATTCACCAGCAAATGTCCGAAGCGTGGCTAGCATGCCGATGTGGAAGACGATGAAGTAGCCGGGCTTCAACGAATTTTCACAACGCAGTGCCGACAGGCTTCGCCACCACACGGGTCGCCACCCAGTCTCTTTTGCTGCGTACCGATAGTACGACTGCATGTTCAGCGCAATGGGAGTGGCTGCATTCTTGAGAGTTCGTCACGGACGACTCGATGGCCGGCGATCCCGCGAAGGTCTAGCGAGCGGGCGCGAACGGATCGTCGCCGCTGCTAAGTTCAGCGTCGACACGGCCAAGTATTTGTAGTCGCTGCATCATGGAATGCGCGCTGGTCTCACGCGTGCGACCCAATGTGCGGGGCACGAGCATCAGTCGCACGCAAGACAGACCAAAGCCTAATTCGACCCCAACAGCCCTAGATGTTTGCGATAGATGTCCGCAAGTTCCAGTTCTTGCTTCTCGGCTTCCTTCGAGTCGTCAATGTCCGAAGAATCCGTGAGCTCCAGTCGCGGGTTCTCCTTAATGAACTCATCCACGATGGCGTTGACTTCCGCCAACATCCGATCGTTGGCATGGCTAGCCGGCGTTGCTTTCGTCTTCATTGCCTTTTTTGTCAATCGGTTCTCCTTTCGCAGACTTGGTAGGACGATTCCTGAAGAAATGTTCGTTGAACTCGGGTTGGAAGTAGTGCTTGCGATCGATCCAGACGAAGCCATCACCTTTCGAGATCACTGCCACGTCGATCGGCCCACCGACGGTTTCGTCTTCCCCAGTTGTCATGCGCTTTTGAAATGAGCTCAAAGTTACAAGGGACGCCGCCACGTGCGCAAGCTCCTTTTTCGGCAGATGGACGACCGACTGGAGGATAGGTATGCGGTGGTTGCGCCCCTTGAACCCGGAGAACTCTTTGATCGCATCCTTCGCAGCATTCGCGGACACAGCCCTCAACTGGGCTTTATAGGCTTCCTTCCTGGCTTTGGACACGCCAGGAAACCCGTCGATGATGGCCTCGGGCGTCTGTACGTACGCTTTCGCGAGCGCCCGGGCAACCTGCAACTCCACCTTGGGGCTGATGCCTTCCAAAAAAGTCTGTGCCATGGACGATTGTGCAAATGGCTTGATCACGGACGTGACGTCCTTGCTGATTTGCCATGTCTCCAGGAGCTTGTGCTTCAGTTCGCCCTCAAAGATCTCACCGAACTCGTACTGCTGCATGACCGGAAAGTGCTGAACTTCACCGTATCCGGCGATGACCAATCCTGTCAAAGACTCGGTGACGATCTTGTCCTTCTGTACGACCAACTTGGCTAATTCGTACAGGTCGGGCGTCAGCTTGTGCAGCACTGCGGGCTTCAATCCTTCGAAGACGCTCATCGTCAGCCCTGAGATGAAGCCTGACTGCTTGGACTTTAGGTCCGCCGCAACGTCTTTCTTAAAGCATGTGGCGTCGTCTTTGGCCTGCCACTCCTTCAAGGCGTCCTTTACCACCTCGGTTGGGATGTACTCCAGGTCCTCTTGTGTAATGCCGTCCCCGTTGTCGATCAACGCTTTGAATCGCTTCGTGATGCCGTTCGCGATCCCCGTGAAGAACGTACGAATGAGGTGCTTGTAGTAGTGCTCTTGAACGTCAAGCGGAAACAGCTGCTGGTTGTTGGTCAGGAAAGCAATGAGATCAGTCGCATAGTCCTGCAGATGCGGAAAGCTCTTATGACCGAGCTTGGCGCGGTACATCTTGAAGATGACCTCCCACGGCACGCCTAGGAGCGAAGAGTTGTTGTAGACCATCACGCCCACGGGGTGGAAGCTCGAGAGCATGAACAGCTTGTCTGCGTGAAAAAACTTCGCCTTGCCATTGGAGCGCACCGTCGCCGCGCTGTCGCTTGCCAGCGCAATTCCAAGCCGGTTCATGACTACCACTTCTGCCGTCACGTCTGTCCCTTCCCCAGTGGCCGACGGGCCCTGACACCTATTTTCTCTGCTGCTTGTTCGAGATGATGCGCTCGATGTCGTCGATAAGAAAGTCTAGGCCGGCCTGATGGGAGTCATCCCCCTCGAACGCAGCCGCAGCCTGCATCCCCATGACCGACGGTGGGCTGAGCAAAGCCCGCAACTCGCGCAACTTGATGGCCGTGATCGCCCGAGGTCTGCTGCGACGAGCCGTCCCTGGCTTGGCTTCCACGTTCGCCCGCGCCGTGCTGGCTGCCAAGACCAGTCGCATTGACTCCGCGAGGTCGTCGCGCTCTCTAGCGGGCACCGCGTCCGGGGACTGCGCTGCCAACACCAAGTCTTCCAGACCATCCAGCAGACTTTCGAGCTGCTGCGCGGCGGTTAGCCTTTTAGTCATCGCTTGCCTCTCCGTACTTGCGCGCCAAGGTGCGCTGGATTCGCTTTTGAGCGCTCGCATACTGTACCGGGGTCATTCCAGAGCGCGCCTGTGTTTCGGTGGGTGTCAGCCCTTCAGCCAGGCCGTGGATCACATGCAAGGCTTGGGGGTCGGCGGCGAACATCGCTTCCACTTGCCGGATGGCTTGGCGGGCCGCCAACTCAGTCTCCGGTGTCTGCTCGTCGGCTACCGTCTCCACGGCGCTGGGTCCCTCGTCATCGGCCCCAACCGCAAGCTGCTCCACCGGTTCTTTGGCGGTTCGCGCCCGTTCCTCGCTGGCAATGCTGCGCATGGTCTGCGCCAGAAAGGCGACCAAACTGACGTTCAACGGCCAAAGGCGCGCTCCGGCCAGCGCCCGGTAAAGCGCCTCGTGCAGTAGATCTTCCCAGCTCATAGCCGGCAGGCCGAGCGCGCGCAGCTTGGCAATTTGCCGCAGGCACTGCTGCTCACTAGGAGACAACATGGAGAAGGCGTACGCCACCTGATTGGGGGTCGCCACTTCTCTTTGCTGCGGTGCAGGACTGGTCATCTCATAAATATATGCTCACCCGCAGCCTGGTTGCGGACACGCCCGACACAAAAATTTTTTGTCCGGGGAGGGAGCGCCGGTGCGCATATCTAGGTAAGCGGCTAGTCGCCGCGAACCCAGAAAGGCATCAGGCACACCATGGCAGCTGAAAACACCCCCGCCGCGAAGGACCCGGACCGCAAGCAGGTCTACAAGATCACCATCGACAAGGTGCACTTTGATGTGCACCAGCCCTTGATCACCGGCGCCGCCTTGCTGCAGCTGGCGGGCAAGGTGCCGGTGGACCAATTCGGCATCTACATTAAGCACAAGGGTGCCCAGCCCGAGCGCATCGGTCTGGACAAGGAAGTTGACCTGCGCGAGCCGGGCGTGGAGCACTTCGTCACCTTGCCGCTGGACCAGACGGAGGGTTGAGCCATGCGCAGGGAGTTCTCGTTGCCGGCGGAGGACATGGAGTGGCTCGAAGGCTGTGCGCACGCCTATGACCTAGCCGCGGAGGCCAGCGTCTTGCGCGTGGTCCTCCACGACTTTGCGGTGCCCGCCGGCTACAACGTCTCGGCGGTCGACGTCAATGTGCGAATCGATCCGGGCTACCCCGACGCCCAGATCGACATGGCCTACTTCTTCCCGACACTGTCGCTTCAAAGCGGGCGCGCTATCCGCGCGACCAGTTCGGACAGCTTCGCCGGCAAGGAATGGCAGCGCTGGAGTCGGCACCGCACGCCTTCGAACCCTTGGCGTCCTGGCATTGACGGCTTGGGCACCCACTTCGCGCTTGTGCAGGAATGGCTGGCGCAGGAACTCAAGAAGGTCTGAGCATGGGCGTGTCGTTGACGTTGGCGCAGTTCCAGTTCGAGGAGTTGGCCTCTCACCTTTTTCCGCCGGACGGCTGCGAAGCCGTCGCCATCGTGTTGTGTGGTCGCGCAAAGTCCGCCTATGGCCATCGGCTGGTGGCGCGCAAGGTCGTGCTTGTGCCCTACGACCAATGCAGCGTCCGCAGACCCGATCGGGTGACGTGGTCCACGGCCATTCTGCTGCCGCTACTGGCGGAAGCGAACAAGCACAACATGTCGCTCGTGAAGGTCCACGGGCACCGGGGGTTTGATCGGTTCTCTGCAATCGATGACGAGTCCGACCGGGCCTTGTTCCCCAGCATTCATGGCTGGATGGATCAGAACCAGCCCCATTGCAGTGTCGTGGTGATGGACGATGGCCGCTGTTTCGGCCGTATCGTGGCGCCCGATGGCAGCTTCGAGACACTGGCGAGAGTGACGGTCGTAGGAGACGACATCCGGGTGTTCGATGCCCCAGGTGACACTCAGGCCGTTCCGGAGCAAGGTCGCCGGATTGCGCAGACCTTCGGCCAGGGCACCTACGAGAAGTTGACCCGTTTGCGCGTCGGGGTTGTCGGGTGCTCGGGAACGGGAAGCCCGGTCATCGAGCAGCTGGCGCGCAACTGCGTCGGATCGCTGGTGCTGGTCGACCCTGACGTCGTTGAACGCAAGAATCTCAACCGGATCCTGAATTCAACGATGGCCGACGTCGCTGCCCGGCTGCCCAAAGTCGAACTCGCGCGGCGAACCATCTCTCAACTGGAGTTGGGCACAGACGTGCTGGCGTTCCAGAGCATCCTATTCAACCGCGAGGTGGTGCGAGCGCTGGCGAGTTGCGACGTCCTCTTCGGCTGTATGGACTCGGTAGACGG
Source organism: Hydrogenophaga sp. UC242_50 (assembly GCF_042697355.1). Lineage (NCBI taxonomy): Bacteria > Pseudomonadati > Pseudomonadota > Betaproteobacteria > Burkholderiales > Comamonadaceae > Hydrogenophaga > Hydrogenophaga sp. UC242_50. The sequence continues at coordinate 1,073,788 of NZ_CP170553.1, read as the reverse complement.
GCGGTTTGCGCTGAACAAGCTGGCCTCGTTTTATGCCATTCCCTATTTCGACTTGGGGGTGCGCATCGACGCCGACGGCGCCGGTGGTGTCGACCAGGTGTGCGGTACGGTTCACTACCTCCAGCCCGGCGGATCGAGCCTGCTGAGCCGCCACCTGTTCACCATGGAGCAGGTCCGCGTCGCTGGACTCTATCGCACGGATCCCGGCGAATACCGCAAGCTCTTAGGCGAGGGTTATATCAAGGGCGTCAATGAGGACCAGCCGGCCGTCATTCAATTGAACATGCTGATCGCGAGCCTGGCGATCAATGAGTTCCTGGCGCGCCTGCATCCTTACCGCATGGACTCCAACGGAGACACCGCAACTTTTCGAGTCAGTCTGTCGCATGGCATATTCGCGGGCGAAACGGACGGACCACCTTGTCCGGTCTTCAAGCGCCACGTGGGCCGAGGAGACGTCGAACCCATGCTCGACATGCCCGAACTCAGCGCCGGAGCCAAATCATGATATTGGGTCGTCTTGCGCGTGCCTTCAGGCTTGTAATGGACCCGCGCCTAAAGTACGTCTATGCGTGGGCTGAGGATCCGCCGCCTGTGACCCGTCCCGGCTTTGTCTACTTGATCGGGGAACAACCGAAGCCTTGGTCCGCGCAGCTCATCTGTCCATGTGGATGCGGTGACGTCATCACGCTCAGTTTGATCGAGAACGACAACCCGAGATGGCGACACGCCATCCACCCGCTGGGCTCGATCTCTCTGTGGCCGTCTGTTTGGCGGACCAAGGGGTGTCGCAGTCACTTCTACATCAAGAAAGGAAAGGTGCTTTGGGCCTATCCACAGGACTCGTAGATTGTCGATGACAGCGTGCGTCCGCACTGGACAAGGTTCGTGCGGAGTTCAGAGCGCTGTGCGGCCGAGAACGGGCGAATGTGTATAGACTGACTTGGAGTATGAGGCGGCTCAACGCGCTGACGGCTAGCTTCGCCTAGGGATGGGTCCGCTTTGGGTCGGAGGCCGTCTTTCCCGTCGACTTCGTCGAACGACCACCGTCAGCCTTAAGCCGACTTCAAAGTAGGCGTGGGACCTTTGCTTGGGCGGCCCAATCCGCATACACGCGTGATCCGAACTTCACCTTTGACGTTTTCCCCTCTCAGGCTCCGGCGTTGAGATCAGCAAGTGCGCAGGAAACTGCCGCATGAACTCCATCGAACGCGCAGTCGGCGCATCGAGCCAGGTGTCGTACTGGTCGGCATGCAGGATCACCACCATGCGCTTCTCATCCTGTGGTTTGTGAAAGTGCTTGAACAGTTCGTGGTCGTCGGCATTGACGGTGAGCATGGTGAAACTGAACACCTCATCGCCCGTTGCCTTGCGGTTGCTGGTCCACAGCCCGGCGATGCCCATGGGCAGGCCATCCTTGCGCTGGATGCGTGTGGGAACCGCCACACCACTGCGCCAGTCGGGCTCGTAGATGTACTCCACGGGCACGACGCAGTGCTGACCGTTGCGCCAGGCATCCCGAAAACTGGGCTTCTCCGCCACCGTCTCTGACCGGGCGTTATAGGTCCGCCGCCCGAAGCTAAGTTCACCCGCCCAGTGCGGAATCATTCCGAAGAGACCAGCCTTGACCTCGCGCGGGGGAACGGCCTCGTCGCCCACATCCTTGTTCGGATGCCGGCGGATGAAGGGAGCCTCATAGATCGGCCAGACCTCGGCCTTCACCGTGGGCGGTGGCGCCTCCACACCGAAGTACATCCGCAGGCGCTCCGTGCTGGTCACGGCCACATAGTTCGAACACATGGGGAATTCTGGTCGGAAACGGCCTGCCGCCGTATACTGTACATATGAACAGTATCTGTACCAGCTCAACGCCCGTGACCTTTATGGCGTCCCCGCTCGAGCTGCCTATGCCCGCTGCTCCTGTGCGCGCAGGGTTTCCGTCGCCGGCCGAGGACTTCTCGGTCAACCGGCTGGACCTGACCCAGATCCTGGTCACGCACCCCCAGGCAACCTTCCTGCTGCGCGTGGCGGGCACCTCCATGCGGGACGCCGGCATCGACGACGGTGACACGCTGGTGGTTGACCGAGCCATCAAACCCCACCATGGCCAGGTGGTCGTGGCCGTGGTCGATGGCGAGTTCACGGTGAAGTATCTGCACCAGCGCGCGGGGCGGGTTCGCCTCAAGGCGGCCAACCCCACCTTCCCGGACATCGTGCCCCGGGACGGTCAGACGATCGAAGTGTGGGGTGTGGTCAGTTCCTGCATCAAGCGCTTCGCCGTCTGAACCCCTTCCACCCCTTCCACCCGACGCGAGCGATGCGGCCATGTACGCCCTGGTCGATGGCAACAATTTCTATGTTTCGTGCGAGCGGGTGTTCCGGCCCAGCCTGAACGGCCGGCCTGTCGTCGTTCTCTCCAACACGACGGTTGCGCCATCGCGCGCTCCAACGAAGCCAAGGACCTGGGCATAAAGATGGCCGCCCCCTGGTTCGGGATCAAGCATCTGGAGCAGGAAGCGGGTTTGGTGGCTCTGTCGGCCAACTTCACGCTGTACGGCGACATGAGCGACCGGATGATGAGCCTGGCCGCGGGGCTGGGCCCCACCCAGGAGATCTATTCGATCGATGAGAGCTTCATTGGACTGCAGGGTGTACGCGGTGATCTGGTGAAGCGGGCCAAGACGGTTCGTGAACGCATCCTGCAGTGGGTCGGCATTCCATGCTGCATCGGCATCGCACAAACCAAGACCCTGGCCAAGCTGGCGAACCACATCGCCAAGACCGCGGAACGCAAGCCTGGTAGCTACCCCAGCGAGTTGACGCAGGTGTGCAACCTGGCGACTTTGCCTGCGCAAGACCTGGAGGACGTGCTCCGGGCCTCCGAAGTGGGTGCCGTCTGGGGCGTGGGACCCCGCATCGGCAAGCAACTCCAGGAGGAAGGCGTGCGCACCGTCCTGGATCTCACGCGCATGGACCCGGCCACCATCCGCCGCCGATGGGGCGTGACACTGGAGCGCACGGTGCGCGAGCTCCAGGGGCAGCCCTGCATTGAGCTCGACGACGCGCCCGGACAAAAACAGCAAATCGCCTGCACGCGGTCGTTCGGCAAGCCCATGCACGAACTGGCGCCCCTTATCGAAGCGGTGAGTGAGTATGCCGGGCGAGCGGCCGAGAAGCTGCGCTCGCAGAAGAGCCTGGCCACCGAGCTGCTGGTGTTCATGCACACCTCACCCTATCGGCCCGGGCCGCAACTCTCCCGCAGCGTGGTGGTACCCCTGCGCCGACCCACCGACGACACGCTGGCACTGGCTCAGGCCGCTGCGGACGGCATGCGGTACATGTACGTGCCAGGGTACCGGTTCATCAAGGCCGGGGTCATCCTGGTGGACCTGCAATCCGCAGATGTGCTGCAACGTGAGCTGGATCTGGAGACGCCTGCGGACGACGAGCCGAAGCGCGATCGTTCACAGCTCATGGGCGCGATGGATGCGATCAACGGGCGATACGGCAAAGGCACGGTACACACCGCATCTACAGGAAAGGTCGGTCCTCAGCGGGTGTGGGGCATGAAGCAGGAGCGCCGTACGCCTCAGTACACGACACGGCTTGAGGATGTGCCCGTGGCGAGGGCGTGAGCAGAGCCGATTGTCATACCCCCACCCGTATGATGCCCACCGTGAACTTTCCTCCAGGGCATCCCACACTGCTGCGACACCCAGTACCGGATGGACTCCCTTTCCCGGTGGAGACGGTGCTCGAGTTGCCTGCGGTCGCGTATGAGGTGGAGCAGCGAGATGACTGGTGGATCGTGCGGATAGGGGCCACCGGTGAAGCGGTGTATCAAGGTCCAGGGCCGGTCGAAGTGTTCGTATCCGCTGCGCCATTTTGATGAACCAGCATCCGACGCCGCTATGGCATCCCACAACCGATGGTGTGACCCGCTACCGCGAGACTCGCTTGCCACTGGAACCGCACGAGTACCACGTCATCGAGTTGCCCAGCTTGGAGACCGTGCTCGTGATCGTGATTGCAAACGGCGAGGTGGTGTACAAGGGCGCAGGTCCAGTGAAGGTCTATCGCTCGCCAAGCCCGCTGTGACGTCACATAGATACCGGGCACGTTGAATGGCTGGGTGACTGTTCCAGACTGATCTGAGTCATTCGGGTGCGGATACTGGAGCGGCGGCATTTGCCAGAACCGGCTATTGATCGCTGCAGGCGACAGGCTGCACCGGCCATCATCCGGTCGGCACGCCGTTCCGCCGATAGACAACACAGCGAGAGGATGACGCCGGACGAACTGGATCTGTGGGCAACTGAAGCACTGAGAGGCGGGCAGACTGTTTGGCCCGCTGCCACAGCCTCAACGCGCCCCTTAGTCAAAGCCTGGAAAAAGCGGCCGCCACTTAAAGTCTTCTGAGCACCTCTCCCAGAGCAGAGTCAGCGTAGTCTTTGGCACGTTATATGGAAAGACAAGCAGCCGCTGCATATCTGAGAAGCCAAGGGCACTCTCCTTGCGTCGCTCATCAGTCCAAGTCTTTTCGGTGGCGCGACGCTTCAGGATCTTGTACCCGACATCTTCGCAGAATGACTTCATGTCATCTCGTTCTGCTTCGTTCGCCCAGCCAACGGGGCCAAGAGGCTCGAAGATCTTGGAGCTGGAAGGTTCAATCACGCCAAATAGCACTTTTGCCCGCTGCTTGTCGAGGCCAGTACTTGCGTACTCTTCGCCCAGGAAGCGCGTCAATCCAACGTCCATAGAGACACCGTAGCAAAAGCGCAGCTGTCTGTTTTCAAGGCGCCTTCTGTCCCCGGCAGAAAGGCTTGGTGCGTGCACGGTGTGGTGGCTCTTGCGCACCCGCGTACCCATCAAATCGCCGAGCGTGTTAAGCCCCTGCGTGCCGCTCAACAAGCAGTCGTCAACGATGTAGATGGAACCGTCGGCCGGAGTCGCCTTAAGAGCCGCTGGTAGATTGGGTTCGAACTTGAGCCTGCTCGAAAGTGTCGAGTGTGAAACCAAGTAGTTCATGATCGCTGCGCTTCCGGTGTGCTCACCGAAAGTAGCAATGACCAGTTGTTTCTCCTGGGTGAGAGCAAGCTGCGCTTCAAGCGTCCGCTCTATCGACTGGGAAAGTTCCCACAGGGGATAGAACTTGATGTGACTAAGCAATCTCAAAGCTGCTCGAATGCGCTGAGTAGTTCCGAATTGAAGGAGGAATCCAGAGATCGCTTCGATAGAGATCGGAACTCGGTAGGCGGCAAACCGTCGAGTTAGTTCTACTGCCAAGTTGTGTTCGACCGGACTCAGGGCGGCGAGGCCTGCCAGTTCAAGTCTGTTGCCCGAGCTGAAGACTTCCGCGTCTAGCTTGTCGACGAACCAGCGGAAGACCCATTGCGAAGGAGTGAACTTGGCTTCCAGTTCGCTGTGAGCCGCATCGTGAAAAACCGAGCGAAGCTCGGCCAACACGTTGTAGCTGAAGCCGAGCTTTGCATCGAAAGCCTCGTCAAGCTTGTAGAAGCGAATCGCAAATGTCAGCACCAGGGCCGAATACTGGACCCGCACATCTGTTCTCGTCGCAGTCCATTTCGCAGGGCTGACGGAGCGGAAGATCTTCACATAGTAGGAGCCTGCCGCGGGATTCAAGCCCACGTTCGCGATCTCGGAGACAACAAAATATGTGAAGAAGATTGCGTTTTGGAAGGCGAGAAGATCTGGACTGAACCGAACCCTCAACTCTGAAGATACCTTGTCCAAGACGTCTTCCAACGCATTCATCAACGCTTTTCCCTGCGCAGGTGCTGCGCTGCGCCATCGGAGTGTTGGTGCCAATAGCAGAGGAATGATGGTAGTGGTCGGAGCGTCGTCCGGATCGCGCAATACGTCCTCCTTGACGTACTCTTTAAAACGTCGATACAGGTCAATCAGCGCCTCAATATTGAAGTCAGCGCGACGCAGCCCATAGACGTAGTCGCTGTACCGATCGAGCTTGTGAAAGCGATCCCTCTGCGGTGCAAGATTGAGCTGCTTCTTGAGCCCAGCGTCTCGTTTAGCGTTCCAGTCTTTGAACGTCTGACCGCGAGGAACGTTCGGCTTCATCGCATCCGCGCGCTGCTGGAGGTCTGCGACATCCAAGAAGAGCCACTGCAAGTTGAGAAACGGAACTTTGTCAATCGCTTCAGCGACCGTCGTGTGCTCTATCGCCGGGAAAAGTCTCTTTGTCATGATGTCGAGCTTAATTCAGCAAAGGGCCGTTGGCAGCTCGACGACCGCGTGCTAGACCCCGAAAGAGTTCAAGCAGCAAGATCACTCCATCCCCAACAGTGCCGTCCTCCAGGAATGATCGGTTCAAAAAGGCCGGCAGCGACCGCCGCGGTGTCGTCCTCGCGAGCTGAGCTGCAGCTCAGACTGGTTGCAGCCTTTCGGCCAACATTCATCAGCCGGCAGCTCTCGACCCATTCCAGCCAATAGTCTGCCCAATCAGACCCATCTGCCCCCTCGAAATGTAGGGTGGGGCCTCATGCGAAGGGCGGCAGACTCATATGGGCAGTTGCCTGCACAAGGACGATGCATCGCTCTTTTGCGCGTGTCACCGCGTTGTAGAGCAAACGCCTCTTCTGGTCGTCGCTGCCACCGACGGCTGCTGGCCAGAGCACAATGACGTTGTCGAACTCTCGGTTCTTGGCACCGTGAACTGTCATCCCCTTCCAGCCACGAACATCGCTCCGTCGAGATTGGCGGCGCTGGGAAAAGGACTGCTCGACCAACTTCACGACCTCGCCCTTCGTGAACTCCACCTTCGCCTTGGTTCGACGTTGAATCTCAAGCCATTCGACCACATCTCTGGCCGTTCTGGCATCACCAGCAGCGGCGAGGATGGCAGCGATGGAAACAGCGTCAGCTTGGTCGGCCAACTGGATCGTGGCGAGGTACTCAGTTGCCGCTTTTGCTTCCGACTGTTCCCAAGCGACTTTGTAAGGGCCTGCGCCCTTCTTGGTCTTGTTTGCGGCAGCCCAGGCCAATGCAGCTCTCGAAAACGTCCCATGCGTTGGGGTGATGATCGCGACACGCTTGCCTCCACCGTACCAGCTCAAGTTAGAGTTGATCCATGCACCAGCCAACGGGGCCGTCGACGTCTGCGCAACCATGAAGAGTTTCTCTGATTTCGGCGCTTCGCCGGCGCGAATCGCTCGAGCTGCATTAAGCAACTCATCGACGTTGGTTCGACGAGGCTGCGTAAGTTCTTCGGGCGCGCATACCTCGGTGAGCCAAGCGCATGCTGGGTTGGGGCGAAGCTCTTCGCTGAGGCATTGAAACTCGTCCGCGGCGACGAAGACCTCCAATCTGTTGGCCAGGCCTGCAACCATGCCGAGACGATTCACGGTCATGTCTTGGGCCTCATCCACGACGAGGATAGGAAAAGTCGCCGCCACCCAGTTGTGGACCTCCTTGACCTGTGCAAGGGCGCCGGCAGCTTCACATACGCGCTCGTACTCAGTTGGTTCGATGTTTACGAAGCCGAGTGCCGCGGCAAGGGAACGCCAACGCCGAACCAGACGCCATGCGAAGCTGTCGATGGTCGTGCATTCCGTCTTGCCCTTGAGGTTCTGGAGCATCCCAAGACGCTCTTCCAAGCGCCGGCGAGATCCGTGCATGAACGTGAGCGCCAGAACTTTCTCACCGGCATGCAAAGGTGCAGCGTCCAGATGCGCTGACAGTGAATCCATGAGCATGTGCGTCTTGCCGCAACCAGCGCCGCCAGTGAATGCGCGGACCGTCACGGCTGAAACACCCACACCCCATTGGCGTCGCGAACAAAGCGCTGCGTCGCCTCGTCGCCCGCGCAAGCACAGGCCAGACCGCCCAGTAGGTCTGCCGCCCGCGCCCTGCAGCCTGGCGAAGTGGCAATGGCTTCCGCGAGACTCTCGTAGGCGACGATGTCCATCTTCTTCGTCTTCAGATACGCGACTACCGCCGCGGTCGAAGCTGGAGGTTGCGGGCATAGTTCCGCCAACTTGCCTACCACCGTCGCCTCGTCTGCATTGAGGACCCACCCGACAGCGTCTTCGATCATCGCGCCGTTGTTCCAGCGGATGATCGCGCTTGGCGGGGCGGCTTCTTGCCGTAGTTGTTCCGCATAGTCCAGCCCAGCTGCGTCGCCATCAACAATACAACACACACGCCTGTGGAGCCGCTGCATCAGCCGGTGGGTTTCGATGACGTTTGCGTCTTCCGTGGGAACCACCCCGACTTCGATGCCGAAGGGGCGCTGCATCGTGTCGATCCACCCTTCGGTCATCATCAAAGGCCGGAGGATGCAACGTAGCAGTTGGAAATCGGCTCTGCCTTCTGGGACGAGGAGTGCAGGCTGCATCAATGCACTCAACACATCAACCCGGCTGTGTTGGAAAAACTTGCGCTTCCAGTTCGGCGCCGCCGCAGGAAGTGGCGTGTCCAAGAATGGCTCGGCAGAGAGAACCCCGTCATGCTTCTTCAAGATCAGCACCGAGGTCGGGTCTGCCATGCTGGCAACGTGCGGCGAATGGGTCGTCACGAAGGTCTGGGTAGACAGGGCTTGGACCCGCTGAACCAACCGTTGCTGTGCAGAAGGTGGCAGATGGACTTCAGGCTCTTCCAGAGCCATGAGGAACTCTCCACCGCTTGCAGCACGAGCGCGGCCAAGCTCCAGCAGCAGCAATAGACCTTGCATGGAGACCAGCCCGCTGCCTTGTCTCCCCGCTGGAATGCTGAAGCCATCGTTTCCTACGAAGTGGGCTGAAACTGCCTCCATCACCGACTTACTGTCTGTGCTGGTGAGCCTCAACTGAACCTTCGGAGCGTTTGGGAAAGAGCGCGCAAGCTCGCTATTCAGATTCTCGATCAGAGGTTGAATGCCGGGGTCAGCATCGATCGGCTGAGCAGGTGCCCGCAGGCGATCGCGCTCAGCGAGCAGCGCACCTGAAGGCTGGGCCGCAGCCGCCAGCACGGTGCGCTTGAAAAGTTCGTTCCCCCACGAAAAAACTTTGTCCCAAGTCCTGCTCGCGCGCACGAGATAGAAGCTGAGTTCCTGGATGAGCTTGCCCGGGACAGGCGCCGGTGCCTCGTCGGCGAAGGGATCGATGGGATCATCGTGGTCATGAAAGTAGCGAACCGTCTCGACAGCCAAGCTATCTTGGTCGAAGCGCGCTTGAACGCCGAGTTGGCAGCACAGCTTCCACGCGGGGTTGTTGCGCGCCGGATGCACATGGCCTGTCGCCTCGTCAAGCCATTTGACGACTGCCCTCTCATCACGAAACCACTGGCTACTCTGCTCAGGGTCATCACCAGGAAAATCAGTGACAGTTGCCACGACTTTGATCCTATCGGCTGCCTGTGGGTTGGACCCGAAGAAGTCGTGTTCTGTCAGTTCGCGAACTAGGCGATCTCTGCCAAGCGCGAGAGCCAAAGCTTCGATCAGGGTAGTCTTGCCAGTGTTGTTGTCACCGACAAGTACGGGATGTCTGCCGAATTGCACGAAGCCACTTTTCACACCTCGGAAATTTTCGATTCTCAAGTTGGCTATTCGCATTCTTCTCTCCATTTCTATGAGTGTTCGGACCACGGGCTCCGGCCGCCAAGTGCCCTGACCTGCTAGGCGAGTTCCAACGTCTCCTCCTGCGACGAACCATGCGCCAAGTGCAGGTCTAGCGCGACACTTCCATCTTGTCTCTTTGGCGCCACTTAAATAAGCAGGCAACGATGACCTCCGCGACGCGCAGTCAGGCGATTGACGATGGCAGTCGTGCGCACGCCACGGTTATCCGGCAAGACCGCAGCCACACTTCTTGAACTTCTTGCCTGAACCACAGGGACAGGGCTCATTGCGCCCGATCTTTACTCCAGCGGAAATCGGCTGGCTCCTTTGGATTGCCATAGGCCGCCCTCCCGGGCGCCACTGCGGTATCGGATTGGCCTTGATTTCCGCGATCAGCTGGCGTTGGTCCGCGAGAGTCATGCGGGCTAAGGGTGCCAAGCCGGCCGCGTAAGGCTGAAGCCGCTCCATCTCCCTCTCAGCCTCTGAGTAGTTGCCGCAGTAGGCTAGAACGACGGCGTACTGCGCGCGGACATCCAAGTGCCGATTCAGGAGTTGGTTGTCCACGAACACCGGCATGACGTGCTGCTCAAGAATCTCACGCGCGCCCACGAAATCATGCCGTGCGACGAACTCGTCAGCGAGGTCTTGCCCCACTCGTATGAGCGAGTCGATGGCGCCGGCTAAGGCGTAGAACTTCATGGCATGGATTCGCGCGAGAGGCGCGAGTACGTGCAATTTGCCGGCCACCATGGCCTTTAGTTCGAGCGCATCCGCGAGGCGCTTGATGTCCACGTGATCAAGGCCCGGCTTGTTGATGAGCGCCCAGAGCGCGGCTTGCTTCGCACCTAGTACCTGCTCGGGCCGAATGCCGAGAACCGCGAACGTCTCTTCGATCACCTGTTCGACCACCCTCATCGCGCTCTCGTAGCGCTCAAGGCGAAAGAGCGCCGCTGCCGCGTTGTAGAGGAAGACGCGTCGGTGGACAGGCTTGTCCGGCAATCGGCTGTCCAGCTCGCGAATCGCGCGCCGAACCCCCTCTTCGTCACCTTGATTCGAGAAATGGAGCATGCGCTTCATCAGGAAGGACAGAACTTCGTCCTCACCGAGCGCGCCGCTTTCGATCAATTGCTCCATCGCCTCGAACCTAGGCGCCAGACGATCCATGTTCCCGAGCTTCATGTCCGAGAAGACAAGACCATCGAGAGCCCAGTATCGCTGCTCCGGATCTGATCCGTCTTTGGCTACCAGCGCTTCCAGGCCGTGCCAGACCTCTACGGCCACGCCCATTTCGTGGAACATCTCTTCGCCGATGAGGTCCACCAACGTCTTGACGTCCCCAGTGGCCAGCAGCAGCCGCGTGTAGAGCGAGAAGCGCGCCGTATTGCGATCACGCTCGAACGCCATAACCATCAGGTCCTTGAGGGCAACACGAGCCCGTGACGCGACCTCTGCGGACATGCCCGACAGGTGCTGGCTCGCGACAACACGGATGGCGTCATGCAGTCGGATCTCCTTGTTGCCATAGATCTCCACCACCCCTGCGGCTCGTAATGCCCGGATCACGCCAGCAACCGCTCGCTCATTCATCTCAAGGGCCGTGTCCAGCAGCTTGGTGATCTCGGCTGGTAGTAGGCCAATATCGGGCAGGCTCAGCACCGCGATCGTCTGTTGCGCGGCGAGGGGAAACGCGTCGAAGACCTTCGCCAAGATGACCTCTTGCGCGGTCTGGGTCAGGTTGGTCAACGCGTCGACGGCGTCGCACATCTGGTCGATGCGCCCTGAGTACTCTTCGCGAGCAATCGTGGCGGCACTCCTGACGAACAGAGGCATGCCAGCCGTCAGGGTCTTCAGACGCCCCATGGTGGCCGCATCCCCTCGACATCCCCACCCGACAGCCGCCGCCGCAACATCGTCCACACCCCACCCCTTCAGCGGCTCTCGCGTCAACCCCAGAAGGGCTTCGATCTCGGGCAACGTCCCAAACGGTTGCGCTAGGAGCACGAACTTCAGCGCCGACGTGACATCGATCATGCGCTTGAGGCTCTCAGCCGAAACCCGATGCACGTTGTCCAGCACAACGATCGGCGAGAGCCCCTCGCGCTTGAGATAGATGTCCAACTGGCTAAGTGACTCGACGCCAGTGGCGCCCGGCAGCAAAATCTTGCGCACCACATCTGGTCCGGCGCCGGCCAACTTGGCGGCCAGCTCACGCACCAGCGAAAGGGCGAGGGCCTCCCCCGGCGTCTCGGCGCAGTCGAAGTACGCGCAGTTGTGCCTACTTAAGGTGGCCGCCTGAGAGGCCCACGCGGTCTTCCCGGCCCCAGAGAAGCCAGAAACGATCCGGACTCGGGAACTCGAGTCGATTTGAGGCTCGTTCTCTTGCGGGCGGTACTGCTCGGGCGGTGCCGGGAAATCCTGCAGTTGGATCAGGATCTGATCCAGCAGTGACGGCAAATCCGAAACCAAGAAAGTGTGATCCGCATGAGGCGCTTCCCCAGCGGCCGCAGCCTGGACGCGGCCAGCCAGTTTCCAAACGAGGGAGTCGGGCGCCAACATGGCAAGCGGGACTGTGGTGGCTCGGTCGACGCACCATGCGACTGCCTCATCGATATCCGCCCAAGCCGGTGGAAGTTGACCAAGGTCACCAGAACACACGCGGCCTGGCCACAGGATCTCCACGTCGCCCGACAGCTTTCCAGTCTCGACCTGTTCAGCCAAGGACGGCCCCAAGGCTCGGTTGACCAACACCACGAACGTTGCGCGGCCCTGCCGACGGCCCTGCTGGTGCTCTTGCCGCAGGGCATCAAATCGGGCCATCGTCGATTTGATGTCGGCTGGCATGATCGGCTGGCTACGCGTCTTGACCTGGATGTAGAAGCGCCCCGCAGGTGTGACGAGCTCGATATCCTCGTCTCGCTCGACCACCACGGAAGTCGCACCGGTATGCCCTGAAGTCAGAAGACAGGCGGCAGCATAGAGATGCTGATATAGGAAGCCCCGGTGCACAGCCTCAATGCGGATCTCCTGGGCTGGATCGAGCGTCGCGGTATGGGTCATATGGGCAAGAAGACTTGGTTTCGGGTCTCGCGAGGTGCATTCTCCAGCGGCAGCTGATTGCCTCGTCTAGGATGTGACATCCTATTCTGCCCACTGCCCACTGCCCACTGCCAACGGCGGAGCGAGCGTACAAGTCATTTTGGGGCTCGCCGCCCAGCCGCACTTCAATTGATATCGGACTGATGCGCTCGAAAGCCGCCTTCCTGAGGCGGCTATATATTGGATGCTTCAAAACTAAGACGGCGCGGGGCAATGATGCGGCGCCTTACCCAGGGATCCGACGGATGGCAGGACAACGATTGACGGGCGCGGCCGCGCAGACCGAGGCCATGCGGGCGCTGACCCATTCGCGTGCCTGCATCGAATCGTCTCTTGCGCCCTTCGAGCCAAGAAGCACATTCGAGATCTGGTTCTCGACCTTCCGTGGCATCGAAGAGCTGATCAACCTCCCGGGTGAACTGCGAGGCGAGCCGCTCCTCGACGAAATTGAGGGGCTGGCTCTCCTCGACATCGGCGGCATGCAGCGGGCATTGCCATCCATCAAAGCAGGCGTTAAGTCCCGCTTCTCCCGTTTGGTCGCACAGCGGCTGGTGCGCACGCTCATTCAGTTACATGCCATCGCCACATCGTTTGCGACGCATCAGCTGTCTGTAGCTTGGGAGATGGCAACCTTCGGCTCCGCTATCAGCTACCTGCAGTCCCGCCGACGGCATATGCTGGCCCTCCTTCACATGATTCCCGGTGCCTGCCGGGGAACTCACCGGCTGCATGAGCTGGACGGCCTCAACCAGTTCCTCCACCTCATCGAGACCGCCGGTCTGGGCACAACGTCGATGCATCGCAACCTGATGCTGGCCCGGGTGTATCCGGACTTCACCTTAGACGTCGATGAAGTGGGGATCTTGGCAAGCCACAGCTTCAACGGGCTGAACTCGCAGTTTCTGGAGCCCGAGCGAACAGCCATCACCGAAATGACTGACGTCGACTTCAGCGAAATCAAGTTGGCTCCATTGAACCGTCGGCTAATTTTCTCCAAGGCCGAGCTGGAGAACAATCTTGCGTTCATCGCCGCGGCGTACGCGGAGTTCAACCTTCACGAGACGTCATATCGCCGAATTGGCCGCGTTCATCCGCAGCTTGCTCCCTCTCGTTGTTGACGAGTATTTCGTTCGACTGACAGTCAAGCGCTTCGACGAGTTGTGCTCCGAGCAGAAGCTACCAGAAGCCCTCAGAAAGGCGCTTGTCGTTGAAGGCGCCGACTACGTCGACAACACCAGCACCTACGCGCCGTTCACGCGCGTCGGCGGCGACCTGGTCACTTCTATCACCCTACTCGGTCGATTCGCGAACCACTGGAAGAATGTCTGTTTGAACCGCGTTCGTCGATACCAGATCCGCTCCGGATTCATCTTCGAGAAGTCAGTCAAAGCAGCGCTGCAGGCCCAAGGGTTCGACGTCACGGAGATCAAGAGAGTGGGCCGCGCGGAGTTCGACGTCGTTGCGACGCTCGACGGCGTGATCTACAACGTTCAGTGCAAGAACAACCTCGTCGACTTGAATCGGATCGAGGCCGACGTCCGAAGGTTCGTTCGCTACAACCGCTCCCTTGACTTGGCCTACAGGAAGGCCCTCGAGAAGGAGCGCGCGCGCGAGCAAACGCTATTAGGCGAGTTGGGCCTGACCGCTATCAAGCACTTCGTTGTGAGCCGCTATCCCGTCGCAACGCAGAACCCCTGCGTTTTGGCCTTCGGCGAGATCTTGCGGTTCAGGGCCATTGCGGTCGGGACGTGAGGCCGATGGCTGGAGCCATCAGTCCTCTGGTGAGTAGCTCGGGTTCTTCCCGTCGGCAGAGCCAGACTGTCTGCATTGCGTCGGGATACTGAACGACTCTTTGTGGCCGATTGCGGCAGTCTAGCTATGACCTCGCTTCTGCAAACAGTCAACCGACATCGCGGATTTCTGAACGTCCGCAACGCGGCGCAGAGCGAACGTTCGGCGCATAAGCCCAGCCGACCGCTCCCGCTGCACAGCTGGCTTTAGCACCAGGAGGATGGCTTCAAGCTCGTCTCGGTAGCGCTATCGTGCGAGCCAAGCGTGAAGGGTGCGCACAAACGGTTGTTCGAGGGCTGCCTTGGCAATGCAACGTAGCTCGTCGACTTCGTTCATTCTCGCAACGCAGTGCCCCAAAGCGAAGCCGCTCGGCCCAAGTAGCTTGGATTCTTGTTCACCTGGATCGCATGCCGTCTTACGTTAATGCAGTTCGCTTACCGCTTATCGGATGAGAAGCTCCGCAACCGGGCCTAAGACTCCCCGAAATCCTACTTAAGAAGTGTACCGCAGGTGCTTGAATTTTCGTTGTATTTGCTTTTACTGTGTGTGTAAGAGATATACAAAACACCTTATAAATCAATGACTTACAGCTGACTCACCGGTAGACGGATGCTGCCGACTGATGTACCTTGTCTGTCGCCACAATTTCACGTCACAACTGTCACATGAGCCCGTTTTCTGAAGCGCTGAGATCCCTCCGTTTCCAACTTGGTCTCCGCCAGCAGGAACTGGCCGACCTCGTCGGCTGTGACCGCACTTATCTCTCGGCGCTTGAGAACGACCAAAGACCAGCACCCACCCCGGAGTTTCTGGAAAGGTTGATCCAGGCTCTCAGCCTGAATGAAGAAGAGGCAGAGGGCCTGCGCTCGGCCAGGAGTCATTCCAGGAGGACGTACACCGTGCCGGGCGACTCACCCCAGGCGACATACGAGTTTGTGCACGATCTATTCACCCGTCTGGACAAGCTGACGACCAGGCATCTGCGCGCGTTAAGCGCTGTATTGCAGATCGGTGATCCGCATGCGGGGAGAGGACGCGCTCGAGCGAGTCGTCCTTCCAGTGCCATCCATCACGATCAAAAGGAGGACACCATGTAAAAAACGGGACAAACCTCTCGGCCTGCCCCGTTTGCGGGATGCAGCTGACGCTACTTCCGGTTGGCACTTGAAGTATCGCGCCAGTTCCCGCGGCGGTCAACTACGCGCGCGCAAACCCCAAAGTTCTCTTCAATCACTGGTGACCAGTGTTGGGAACGTTTGTGCACGCCAGACCATCACCTGGCGCGACTTCCGGCAGTCACATTGACTGTGTGAGGGCCTGTTGTCGCCAAAATTCTGGAGCGACACATGAAAAATCCCATGGGCACACGCTCGGGCGCCATTCCGTACAGGGACGTCACGCCTTCGCAGCAACTGCTACCTAGCCGCAATCCCATCACGATCAGCGGCGACACCTTTAGGGGAAAGTTCAAATCCTTGACATGTGGCAGCACGATCAAGTGCGAGTCACTGACCGAGATCCGTGCAACGGACCTTCTAGAGTTCAGCAAGCAGATTCTTCATATCACCCACCAACCACCGACGCTGAAGTTCAAACTGGACG
This sequence comes from Hydrogenophaga sp. UC242_50, assembly GCF_042697355.1. Classification (NCBI taxonomy): domain Bacteria; kingdom Pseudomonadati; phylum Pseudomonadota; class Betaproteobacteria; order Burkholderiales; family Comamonadaceae; genus Hydrogenophaga; species Hydrogenophaga sp. UC242_50. The sequence goes on along the minus strand of NZ_CP170553.1, from coordinate 1,057,728 downwards.
GCAAACGCCGGCGCTACACCCCTGACTTCGCCGGAAGCCTTGTTGGTGGCGGTCATCTTCTTGTCGAGGTCAAACCGCAAGCAAAGGCTTGCCTTCCGGAAATGAAGGCCTTCTTCAAAGCGGCAAAGGTTGCTGCGGCACAGGAGGGCTGTCGCTTCGCCGTGGTCACCGAGCACCACTTCAGACGACCAGGCATGAAGGATGTGAAACGCCTTCTGAAAATGCGCCGTGACTGGGTTGTCGAGAACCTGGGCGGGCCTCCCTTGGACGAATCACTGGACACCACAGCTGCTTCCATCTGGCACGAAAACCCAGCCCTTCAACGGGCCTTTGAAAACAAGCCGCGCATGTCAATGGCGGAGGTCATCCGCATGCTGGGGAGCACGGATGAGGCCCGGTGGTCGCTGGACCTGCTGCTTCTCACACGCACGCTCGCATGGCCCATCTCGCAGTCGCTGGGCCGCCACACGCAACTTCACATTTACTCGGAGATCGATGATGAGCAACTCTTCATTTGATGTTGGCAGTGAGTTCTGTCTTCGCGGGAAAAACTACCGTGTGACATCAGCAACCAAACAGCGCCTCGTACTCGAAGACATCAAGGCTGAGGAGGTCGAGGTCAAGAAACGTTCCGAGCTTGTCGCCGCATACAAAGAAGGCCATCTCGTTTTCAGCGACCTTCTTGCGACGGCCTCATCGAACTTGGAGGAATTCCAACACGAGAAATCGTTGTCCGACTTCCCGGCTCGCTTGAAGAATGAGGCCGCAGGGAAGCTTCACTATCTGCGAAGCATCTGCCCTCGCGGCCATGTGCTCTTCAGTCGGCGTGAGCTCCGGCAAAAACTGCAGGAGTGTCACGCCCAACTCCCAAAGGAACTTCTCACACCTCGTGCGCCCAGCATCGCCACCTTCTACGAATGGCGTAGCCGGTGGATGAGGTCTGGCTACCAGACGCGAAGTTTGGTCAACCGATACGACCTCCGCGGCAGGAAATGCGACGAGACGAACCCGCGTGTGTTGCCTTTCCTTGAGCAAGCCATCGAAGAGACCTTCCTCAAGCCGAATCACCCTACGGTCGCAGAGACCCTTGATCACGCCAACGGCTTGATCGCAAAGTGCAATCTGAACGTGCCTCCGATTGACGCCATTCCGAGGGCGACGAGAAACCAGATCGTGCGGGAGCTCCGCAAGCTCGATCGCAAACGTGTTTTGGAGAAGCGATACGGAAAGGCCCACGCAGAGGCCGCCACAAGCTTGCGGGGAAGGAAAGAGGAACCCGAGCGGGTGTTGGAGCGAGTTGAGGTTGATCACACTCCGCTCGACGTAATCGCTCTCACCAGCAAGGGGGGCATTGCAGCAAGGCCATACCTCACCGTCCTCATTGACGTGCGCACTCGCATGATCTTGGGTATCTGGATCAGCTTCCAACCGCCAAACTCGGGTTCCGTCCTTCGCGCACTGCGGGTGGCGATCCTGCCGAAGGACGATCTCATGCGAAAACTGAAGATCAAGAGTGAATATGACGCACACGGCGTCCCGCTTGAACTGGTCCTGGACAACGGCCTCGAGTTCCACGGCAACGACTTGGAGGGCGCCGCGCTGGATCTGCAAATCAAGGTGGTGTATTGCCCTCGTCGGCAACCCCGCTTCAAGGGGGTGGTCGAGAACTGGCTCAAGCAGATTAACTACCGATTCATGCACCTGCAGCCAGGCACCACTTTGGATCGCTACTTTAAGCGGAACGATCTTGATCCGTATCGGGACGCAGTGATCCCTCTTGAAGATCTCAAGCGATTCATCTGGAAGTGGATTGCAGAGGTGTACAGCCGCCGCTTCCATCGCGGCCTTCAAACCTCTCCTCGCGAAAAGTGGCGCGACCTCGTGAAGCTCGGCCCCCCGGTCCTGCCTAAGCGCATGGACGTCGTCACCTTCTACACGTCGCCCATCCACCAGCGAATGCTGAGCTCCAAGGGCATCGAAATCAACTGTCAGTTCTACAGGTGCGACGAACTCACAGACGTTCTCGAGATCCACGGAAAACTTGAACTTCAGGTTCGTCCTGACCTGGACGATATGGGCAAGATCAACGTCTTGCACCCCGACACGCAATCGTACTTCTTGGCGTACTCCACGAATCCGTCGTATGCGAACGGCCTAAGTGTTGAGGAGGACAAGTGGATCCGCAAGCTTGCCCGAGAGAAGTACAGCGCGCTCGACGACGAAACAGCCATGCTGCTGGCAAAACAGGAGATTCGCGAAGAGATCGCTGCGATGCAGAAGGAAAAGATTGAGGAAGCCGACAAGCCTAAGGCGAAGGCCTCTCGGAAAGCCAAAAAGACCACGGGCAAGCGAACGTCAAAGGCGGCTCACGCAGCTGCCTCGGCAAGCAAAGCCATTGAGTCCGCCGCAGTGGATGCTGAGCCCCACACTCCTTCGGTCGCTCCCAAGCGCATGCCGAACTTCGAAAAGCTCAAAGCCTTCCCGAGTGGCGAACCGACCTTGTTCTAAGCCTAGGAGAACAGCATGAAAAGCCAATCCTTTGCTGACCTTGATGCCATTGAGGAAAAGGTGTCGTCATTCAGCAATGTCCTCATTCAACACGCGCCTCTGCAGGCGGGCATCGACGCCCTGAAGGTCCTCAAGACCGCATCACGACACAATCGGAAAAGGGCGCGAGGCGCCCTCATCTATGGCCTCTCCGGCGCCGGGAAGACGACGCTTTGCAAATGCCTGGAGGAGCAGTTCCCGCGGTACGATGCAGACGACCGAACCATCATCCCTGTTCTCTTCGTCGAACTACCTTCTCTGCCCACGCCGAAAGTCATTGCGGAAGCAATCCTTACCGCGATGGGCGATCCGATGGCGCACAGTGGCACGGCGGAATTCAAACTTTCGCGGGTGCGCACACTGCTTGCCGCGTGCAAGGTCGAGATTGTTCTGATCGATGAGGTCCAGCACATCTCGGACAATCTCGATGGCCGAACGCGCGATATCGCCTCAGACACCCTTAAAAATCTCATGAACGCGACGGGGATCCCGTTTGTGTTCTTTGGGTTGCCTTCGGCGTCGAAGTACTTTTCCAATCGTATGCAGCTCGGCCGTCGGCTCAATCCTAAGATCGATCTGGGCGTCTTCTCGTACGACACCGACGCCAACCAGGACCTGTTCGCAACGCTGCTCTTGAGCTTTCACGAGAAGCTGCCGTTCAGCGGCGATTCTGCCTTGATCGACCCGGAGCTCACACCGCGGTTTCATCGGGCCTGCTACGGCTTGATTGGTTCCCTCGCCATGTTGTTAGAGGCAGCGGTCCGAATTGCGCTTCGAGCGCGTGCGAACTCACTCACCCGAGAACACTTGAGGAAGGCCTTTGGCGAGGAGGTGTATCTCGGCTGTAAACGCAACCGAAACCCTTTCGATGAAAAATTCGACCATCGTCCCTTGGTCGACGTGGGGGAACCGTTCTTCGGGTTCGGAAAATGATCGCGGGACCTCTTCTGGTAAGACCTCTGCCGATGGAGGGTGAGAGCCTTCGAGGGTACTTGTTGTACCTAGGTGAATTGAACGGGCTCGGCAGCCTACTTCTGGAAGAGGTCCTGCGCACCGGATTGCGGAGGTATCGGTCGTACAAGGCGGCGGTTGCCGCTTTGTCCGGCCTAGAAATCTCACAGCTTCCTAAGATCTGGTGGCAAGAAGAACGACACGCCTCACGGTCTCCCTGGACCTACGGTATTGCGCTGCCGTCCTCTGAAGTTCGCCACGTTCAATGCTCCATTTGCCCGCGATGTCTTCAAGTGCAAAGCCGCGCTCGGGCTGAGTGGGAAATCTCCGTTTTTTGTGTATGCCCAGATCATGCCTGTCACCTCATTGACGTCTGCCCAGGTTGCAGCAAAGGCATCTCGTGGCACCGCCCCGGTGTACGCAAATGCGCTTGCGGATTCGATCTCGCCAACTCGTCATCCACTGCGGCCGCGCCAGAGGTCGTGGCCCTGTCCGCGCTACTCTCGGATCGCCTAAGGGGATTTGCAAGCACGGATACACATGGTGCCCTTGGCTTTCACAGGACATTGAAGCGCATGGATGTGCGAGCCATGGTAGGGACAGTCGAAATCCTGAAAATGCTCCCCTCTCCTCTTTGCGCACTTCTCTCCCCTCGCTCGTCCGATGACCACATCAGTGAACGCCTTGCGCGCCAGACCTGGGCGCAGACATCGGCGGCTCATAACCTGGCCCACTGGCCAAAAACATCAACCTCGCACTTCAACACTCAGCCAAGGAAACTTCCGGAGGCGAAGGCAAGGTCTGCGATATTCACATCATCAAATGGCCGCATGCCCTCTTCCGACTAGCGCCGTCCAAGGAGAAGGCCGAACGGATAGGCCTGCCGATGTTGCTTCGTGACGAAGTGGATCGCTTCATTAAACGGCAGTCGGTGACAGCTCGGGGAAAAACGTACTTCTTGTTGTGCAAGCGGCCACCGCCTCGGAAGGCCGCATGGGGGCACACTTGTTTCAACGACAGGTCTCAGACCATCCGAGACCACTTTCTTGTATCGAACGCCGCCATGGCGCATGCTTTCGGCGTTTCCATTCCCCGTTTAGAAACGCTTGTAAAAGCCGGGCTTGCGCCGAACAACACAAAGCCTGTGCGTGCAGGGGAATTGGACTCCTCAATGCGCCGCCTCTTTTACTGTGCCGTCGGACGTACATGGGGATACAGGCGCCTTCAGGATCTGCTTGCCCGAGGGGATTCCGACGCGCGTGGCCTACGTCGTGCCGTCGAGGAACTCAGCGGTGGAAAGTTTGGCGCATCAGACCCCGCGCGGAAGAAGAAGTAGGTCTTGCTCTTCGCACCAGAAACATTTGCTGCTCAAAATCGGGGGGATGTAGTGATTGAAGTTCATACCAAACTGCTTGTTCGGCCCGTTGCACGCTCAGGAGAGCTCGCGCAAGCGGTGTTGTTGCGAGTCTCTGGCGATAACGCGTTGAGCTCCCCTCGATCGCTGGCAACCTTAGGATGGCGGGGCGACAACCTCGCAGAATGCCTAAACGGTGGTCTGACACCCCAAGGCCCCATCAACGGCTTAGGCCCGCTCAACCGCTCTGCGGGCAACCGCGTTCCGAGCAGATTCTGGACATTGAGAAGGTCGCGCTTCTGTCCAATTTGCTTGCAGGAGGCCCTGTTTTGGAAGGCGGAGTGGGGGCTTTGTTTTACCGTCGCATGCACCATTCACAAGGTAAAGCTCGTGGATCGGTGCTCATGTGGCAAAGAGCTCCGATGGACCAGACAGAACTTGCACTCCTGCACCTGCGGTGAGGACCTCCGGTGTCTTTCCACTGAGCCAGCATCTAAAGCAGCGATTTACATGTCTGCAGAGATTCAGATAGCTGGCGAGACCTGCTGGCGAGACCTGCTGGAGCGACCCTTCAGTCAATGCGGCGGATCACCTCTGCGATCTCCTGCATCGTATCTGGCTGCTGGGCGCGCATGTCGTGGGCACGGGGGTCAAGCGTAAACAGCTATCTGACTTGCACGATTGTCGCCGAGCAACTGAAGTCGTGGAAGCGGCCGGCAGTGTTCTTGGCCATTGGCCGGAGGCGTTTTTTGAGCTGCTTGACGAGCTTAGCGCAGGAACTCCGCCGAGCAAGTCGAATCGTGTAGCAGCCGCCTTTGGCCCTGTCTACCGTGACATGTATGCAAAGGGAACATGGCGAGCCTTCACCATGCTCCGAGAATCGTTCGAGCAATACATCCGCTTGAGGTGGACGGGACAAGTTGCGAAGCGAAACCGCCGACTTGGAGACGAGGCGGCAACAGAACACGTCTGGATGCCTGCGACCCGAGCAGCAAAGGAGTTGGGCTGGAGAGCGCCGCGCCTTCGGCGTGCGATAACAGCAGGGATACTGCGTGGACATGTCAGAGCTCTTCCTTCAGGAAGGACCATGTCTGTGGCCCATCGAGAAGACGTAGATCAGGTCAAGAAAGAGCAGCTGCAGTGGGTCGATATGAGTAGTGTTTGTCGAATCCTCCGGATTGGAAAGCGACGCGCGAAAGAGTTGATGCAGATGGAGAGGCTTCGTCCAGTAGCAGGGCCAAGTGTGGACGGATCATCAGTCTGGCGCTTTAGGCAGATCGACGTGACCGAGTTGGCGAGGACACTGAAAACGGAAACTCCTGTATAGCCTGCTTGCGCCAAGCTTGGACAGACCTGAGGACTTCTAATAGGGCAGAATGAACCGATGACTACCTTCGCAACCTCTCTCAAGAAAGAAATCGCGCGCATCGCGCGCAAAGAACTGCGCGATGAGTTTGCAATGCTCCGCAAGAGCTCCGCTAGCTATCGTTCCGACATCGCGGAACTCAAGCGAAAGATCAAATCACTGGAGTCTCAGGTCAAGTCGCTGGGGCGTTCGACCTCAAGGGCCGAAGTGGCGCCCAAGGAGATTGCTCCGCCTCCTCGGTCGACGCCAGGGCGCAAGGTGAAATTTGGTCCCACCGACTTGTTGACGTTGCGCCAGAAGCTTGGTTTTACCCAAGCACAGATGGGCACACTAGTTGGCGTATCGTCCCTTTCGATCTACAAGTGGGAAAGCGGGCAGGTGACTCCTCGGGCTACGCAGCTTGAGAAGCTCTTGGCGGTCCGCAAGATCGGCAAGCGTGCTGCAATGGCGCGCCTGCAAGCCTAAGATAGTCTCGCGTGTAAGAAGGCGATCTCTGGCAACTTGCGTTCAGTAGGTGACCAATCATAGAACGAGGTCCGGGCTTTAGATTGCACAATGGATTTCAAGGCTGGTGATGGCAAAGACAACCGCTGAATCGAAGATGCGTTTGCAGGAACTTGAACGCCTGGCAGAAGAGGCGTTTGCGTCACGAGCCGACGCTCGTAGCTGGCTATTGAGGCCACATCCGTTGCTCGAGGGAGCGTCACCGCTCCAAGTAGGAAAGACCGAGGATGGGGCAAGAAGAATTCAGGACATGCTTGTCGCTATCAAGTATGGAGGAGTGGTCTAGCTTGGCATGTTAGATATAGCGCGTGCGGCGGGACGACCACCAACGTTCGTCAATCTCAGTTCCGCACAGTGCGGGCAAGCCCAAGACGCTTAGTTCAGTTTGAATTAGACCGGCAGCATCTCAGTCTGCCGGACTATTCGCCCTGCCGGAGACCTCTAGAAGCTTTCGAGAGCAAGCGCAGCACACGGGGATTTGCCCCGTCCAATACGTGAATGCCATCGCCAAGTTGAGGTAGCTGGACTTCGTAGGCCTCTCCCACCCATTTCGGCCACGGCTGCAGATCGGCTGATGCCCCCTTGGCAGTGCACGACCAGCCGTATCTCATCGGGCGTTTCGTGGTGCCGGCCGACAAACTCAACAATGCGCCGCGCGTCGATGAGTTCGGGCGCCTTCTCCTCGTCGTACTTGCAGATCACCTTGTGTTCTTCTTCTGACATCTGGTCCTGCGCCCTCAGGCTCGCCAGGTTTTTCAAAGGTGTCCACAAAGTGCAGGATCAGATGGTCTCGAAACTGGTGCAGGTGTTCGGGGCGGTTGCACTCTTCAAACTGGTTGAGGATCGAAATGATCACGGTGTCCGAACTCGGCGCAAGCTTGATCGCGTCTTTCACCCCCATGAAACGCACGTCCTTCAACATAGGTTGCTCCTTAGTCTTGTGCGTTGGACATGCCCAGCGCGCGCAAGGCAGGTTCAAAATCTCTCCAGAACCGGTCCGGACCGGAGACCCATTCACCAGCCAGCTCTTGTAGCGGTCCTTGAAGTTCAGCGTCTGATGTCAAGCCCAACTCGAGCAGTTTTCTCACGTCGCGCTCATGCAATCCGGGAAAGAAGTACAACTTGCTGATAGCTAGGTCGACGGGTGAGACGACATGGAGCTGCAAAAGGGAGGTGCCAACATCAAGTCGCGTTGCTCGATCCCGGAATCGCTCTGGCAGGCACGACTTCGTCTCGAAGTAGCCCGGATCCAGTGCAAGCCGAGGCGACGGCACGCAAAGGTGAGGTGCAAGGCCCCAATGGCGCGCGTCCACGATGGCATCGACATCCCTGGGGACGCGCTCACCGTCGTAGAGATGCATGGCCGCACCGCCGGCCAAGTACATGTTCAACGGCGCGCGTAGCTGCATTTCCTCCTCAATTTCCCGGAAGAGTTGCCAGATTTCCTGGGCGATCTCGGTATCAAGAAACAACTTATGGGTCATGGTGACACCCGATGTTCTGCGCTTGGCATGCTGCGTTCAGTGCTTGAGACCGGAACGCATGTTCAGACTAGCCCACGCCGTCAGGTAGCGGGTCAGGAAAACCTTCAGCGCTCGCATGCTGGACACCCTCACGTTGTCTAGCGGCACGATGGACGCGAAGACATCTTTCGGCAGGCCCCAGTCCTGAGCGATGTCCTCCAGCGCAAACGGGATGGCCTTGCGGACGTCGGCGGCTGACGGGCGCCCGAAATGCAGGATCGTGAACCGGGAGCGCAATGCCTCCGGCAACCAGGTCAAGTCATTGGCGGTGGCGATGAAGACCATCCGCGAAAGATCGCACTCCGCCTGAAGGAAGGAATCGAACCACCGGCGGGCGCTCTCCGGCTCCAAGATGCCCAGCAGAAAGCTGGAAGCCGGCGGCGTGTGACGCTCGCCGTCGATGACCTTGTCGATCTCATCTAGCAACACCAGCGCGGATGCCGACTTGTCGTTCAGCAAAGGTTCGAGCAAGACAGAGGGCTGGCCGCTTGCCCACCCTCGCGAAGTACCCGTAAGGGTTCGGATGTCGGACATGCCACCCAGCCCGATCGCCCGAAACGCCAGACCCATCTCCTCAGCGAAGCGCCGGGTGAAGCGGGTCTTGCCTACACCGGGTGGCCCGAGCAACAGCACCGGGCGCAAGCGGAATTCCAGCACCCCAAACTGGCGACACGTCATGAGTTCATCAAAGATGGAGCCGACCGCCGCGCTGGCCCAGGGGAACTCGGCGAGCAGTTTGGTCTGGCTTTCCTCCAGCCGGGGAGCATCGGGCAGCAGGGCGACAGGCTGCGCAGATTCCAGCGGCTTGAAACGCTCCAGCACAGCTTTGTCGCTGGAGTCGTTGGCCGGGGGCACTGGCCCGCGCACAACGATGCGATATGGCACCTTCTGGTCTTCCGCGCCGTATGTCGCCGGTACCGTCGCCGGCGGTTCCTGCGCTTGTTTGACCGAGACTTGACCTCTACGAGCTGCCAGCACCGCATCATTGGCTTCGGTGAGCCGCTTGAGGACAGAGTCGTACATGCCATTCTGAAGCGGATCCATCCTGGCGGCCCCAGCTGCTTTCGTGTCGGACATAGGATCCAAGAGGGCTCCGTGCCTCAGCGCTACCCAGATGGGCGGAGCTGTCTCCGTGTGAAACTCCAACCGGTCACAGGTTGTCCATTCCCTGTTCTGGGGTCTGCCGTACTGGACGAACAAGCTCAGCAACTCCGCGGCCTTGAAGCACTCCATGAATCCCAGTGCTGCCGTTCCGCGCCACATCAGATTTTTCAGCAACTCCTGAGCGCGCTCCATGCACGGCCAAAGGGATTGGCCGACCAGGCGGCCCACCGGCAGCTCCAGCGTGGCGGCCGTCAGGATAAAGATTCGCTCCGTGGACTCACTCGACTCCCGGCGCTTGATGGTGATGCCTGCTGCGCAGAGGTGGGCCGTGGCAAAGGCGTGAAGCAGGTTCACTGACCAAGTCAGCCGGTCGAGGAGGCGGAAGAGATCGATCATGAAGGCCTCCACGTTCATGTCCGCTGCGTGGGTTCTTAGCCACCGACCGATGTACCGAATCGAGGCGCAGCGCAGTGTCTCACTGCTTCGCGGGTCAAGCGCGTGGCAGACGTACCGCTCCAGCTCAATCAGGTGCGCGCCAGATCCACTGGGGAATGGCAAGGCCAGAAGCAGGGGGTGTCGAAGCTGGAAGGGGAGGTTGGTGAACAGAGCTTGCGCCCTGGCGGGAATGCGGAATTCCGGATGTGATGTTTCCATGCTGCTCTCCACAAGAACGTTGCGGTTCAAGCTGCGCAGCAGCCTTCGGAGAGCAACCAACAGGGCGGGGAATCGATGTGATTCCCGCCCGCTTGGGGTGAACTTTACGGCCGAGTCAAGGACGTTGCAAGGGCTCTCAAACTCCTCTCAGGTGATGAGCTGTGTAGGAGATATTCGGGATGCAACGAGATGACATTAAGGTCGACTTTTTTCATAGGGAGATGCTCAAGATCGACCGCCTGTCATTTCGTTTCGACCGATATGTATGCATCGCCAAGTGGTCTTGCTTTTCAACGCAGAGCCGGGTGCGAAGACAACTCTTGTGACCCTCCGACAGCTCTTCACTCCCCTCGCGCGCAACACCTTTGTCGACGTTGAGTCTCGCTTATCTGGTTGCCATATCGCCATGAGCATTGGCACTGCGCGTTGCTGGCACTACCGTTCATTTCAGTTTTGCGCGCCAAACGCCTCGTGCCTTCCCTGCACCGGTCGCGGCGCCGTCCGTGTTCAAGCGCTCCAGTTGCCAGACATTCGCGCGTGAAGCGGCGTTGAGCGCCGAGGTCACACTCGCACCCTCCGTCATGTCCTTCAACTCGTACTCCAACCGTGCCTCGCCGGTCTCAGCATCGAAGGTCAGCTGAACCAGCCGCACATGGGCGAGGTCCGGATGCTCGATAGCGTCGTACAAGCGGTTCCAATCCCGTTGCATCAGGCGCAGAGCGGCCTTCTCGCTCGCCTCGCGCGGATTGACGGCGGGTGCCACCGGTGCCGACCTGGCCTTGAGCTCGGCTTGCAAACGGTCCAGCTCCACCTGCAGGCCTTGCCGGATCTGGTGCTGCTGCCAGACCTGCCAGCCTGTGAAACTCGCGATGGACAGCAGGATCACCGCCGTGACCAGCCAGATGACTTTCCACGCACGAGGCTCCACGAACTGGATGCGAACGGGCTTCATGCGAGCACCTCCCAATGGCCCGCCCACACCGCCGGTGCGTGTGGCGACTGCCGCTGATGGGGCAACACCTGGGGCGAGAAACGAACGCTCACGCCCTCCACTGGCAGTGCAGCCGCAGCCGAATCGATCAGCTCGGTGACGGCGCCCGGCTCGTGCACGCTGACGCGCCGAACGCTCCTGGGCCGACAGCCCGGGGCACTCGCCGCCGTGGTCCACAAGGGCTGCATCGAAGCCAGACGTCCACCACGCAGAATCGGTTACCGGTCTTGTTCCGTGTCGGGCAATGGCGTGGCGGACAAGTCTTGCCCACTGCCCTATCGGCACGCGCACGCGAAGCTGAAGAAAAAAGTGGCTCGGCCCATATACGCGGTCGCCCTGCCCGCGGGCGCGCGATCAAATGCCCTGGGCAAAGTGGCGAACGGGCCCCACAAACCTTGCTGGAAAGAAGTGGCCGCACCACGGCAACGCACACCAGGCCGGCCCGCCGCACCCGCTTCGAACCCGTTGCGCCCTGTGGCATGCGCTTGAGGCACCGGCGCGATCAGGCAACCACGTCATGGCAGCCGCCTCTGCATGGCGCGCTGCCAACTTGCAGGTCGACCGACATGGTCCGAAAGCGCGGTCACGAAGGCCTTCAAACGGGCGCTGGGACGTCGCAACGCCCGCACGAGATGGATGCCCGTGATCTCGGCGGGGGGCATTCCCTTCGGATGCAGAGCCACCAGTTCTCCACTGCCAATATCGTGCCCCACCACCCAGTCCGGCAGGCGCACGATCCCCGCACCCGCCACCGCAGCCTGCCGCTGCGCTTCGAAGTCATCGGACTCAAACAGCACAGTGCGATATTGCAGCAAGTCGTCCCCCAGGACTTCGCGCCATCCCAGGGGACTTTGGCTGCGGCGCTTGTCGATCAATCGATGGTTTTCCAACTCATCCAGCGAATGGAGAGCACCGTGGCGCGCCAGGTAATCCGGGGCCGCACACACCACGTAGGTTTGGTCGGTCAGCTTGGTGCTGATGAGCGTGCTGTCTGGAAGGTGGCGAAAGCGGATGGCCAGATCCAGCCGCTCCGTGGTCGGATCGGCGATCCGCTCCGTCAAGTCCAGCTCAACGCTCAGGCCCGGATGGGTATGGAACATCTGCGCGAGACAGGGAACCACGTATCGGCGCCCGAATGTGGGCAGGCAACTGACCCGCAGCACGCCCTCCACCGCCGCCTCGAACGAAACCACTTCGCTGCGTGCGTCGGCGAGATCGCTCAAGATCTTGACGGCGCGGCTGAACAGGAGCTTGCCGGCATCGGTCGGGCGCAACGCACGCGTCGAGCGTGTGAACAGCGACGCCTTCAACTCTTCCTCCAGCGCATCGATCTGCCGCGCCACCGAGGACACAGCCACGCCTCTGCGCCGCGCGACCGCAGAGAACGACCCCGCACGCACCGTATCGACGAAAACCTCCAGGTTCTCCATGGTGCGGGCCTGACTCATCTTTGCACATCCTGCAAAGACGTTTCGCGAACGCTGGGATTGTTCTCAATGAATGACATCCCTACGATTCTCTTGACTTCAACAGATTTGAGCAAGCAGAGCAAAGGAGATCACATGGCGACGCCATACGACGAGTTGTTTCTTTTCATCGACGGAGAGTGGATCGACCGCAGAGACCGCGAAACCTCCGCGGTGCTCAACCCGGCAACAGGCGGTGTGATCGGCCACGTGCCGCACGCGCGTCAGGCCGACCTGGAGCGAGCGTTGCAGGCAGCCGATCGTGGTTTCGCCGTCTGGCGCAGAACAGCCGCGTACGACCGGGCCAAGGTGCTGCGCCGCACGGCCGAACTCCTGCGCGAGCGCGCCGACGCCATCGCCAAGCAACTGACCCTGGAACAAGGCAAGGCGCTGCACGAGGCGCAGTATGAAGTGCGCAGCTCAGCCGACTACTTTGAATGGTTTGCAGAAGAAGGGCGCCGCGTCTACGGGCGCACCGTCCCTTCCAGGCGCCCGCAGGTGCACCAGCGCGTTCACAAGGAGCCCATCGGCCCTGTCGCGGCCTTTGCGCCCTGGAACTTCCCGGCCATCACCCCCAGCCGAAAGATCGCAGCCGCGTTGGCGGCAGGTTGCTCCGTCATCATCAAGCCAGGCGAGGAGTGCCCCGCGACGGCCCTGGCCATCGCCCGCGCCCTGGATGACGCGGGGTTGCCCAAAGGCGTGCTGAACGTGGTGTTCGGCGTACCCGATCAGATCTCGCGCCACCTCATTGAGTCGCCAGTGATCCGAAAGGTGTCGTTCACGGGCTCGGTCCCGGTGGGGCGCGTGCTTGCCGCCCAGGCCGGTCGGGCCCTCAAGCCCATCACGCTGGAATTGGGTGGGCATGCCCCTGTGCTGGTCTTCGCCGACGCAGACCTCGACACAGCGGCTCATCTTCTGGCCGCAAACAAGTTCCGCGGCACAGGGCAGATCTGCCTGTCGCCCACGCGCATTCTGGTGCAGCGTTCTGTGTATGAGTCATTCCTGGACAAGTTCGTCGCCCAGACGCAGGCCTTGAGGATCGGTGATGGCCTCGATCCGGGGACCCAGGTCGGACCGGTGTCCAATGAGCGGCGCATCGAGGCCATCCGGGCCCTCGTGGCCGACGCACGCGCATGCGGTGCCACGGTGCGGGCCGGAGGCGAGCGCATCGACCGGCCGGGCCTATTCTGGCAGCCCACCATCCTCGCGGATGTGCCGGCGCATGCGAAGGTCATGCACGAAGAGCCTTTCGGCCCGCTGGCCATCGTCCTTCCGTTCGACTCGATCGATGACGCCCTCGCGGAAGCCAATCGATTGCCCTACGGGTTGGCCGCTTACGCATTTACCGAGTCGGCACGAACCGCCATGCGCGTGAGCAACGAGCTCGAGGCCGGAATGATCGGCATCAACCACGCACAGATGATCGTCTGCGAGTTGCCATTTGGCGGCATCAAGGACAGCGGTCACGGCTCCGAAGGCGGCGCCGAGGGCATTCAGAGCTACCTCAACACCAAGTTCATCAGCCAAGTCTGAACCGCATCCCCCTTCGACAAGTAGGAGACATCGACATGAAGTTCACGCAACGCGCCCTCGGGATCACTCGCGCACTCGCATTGGCCGTTTCAGCCGCGGCGTTGTGCGGCCATGCCCTCGCCCAGGACACGTACCCCAGCCGCCCGATCACACTGGTCGTCCCGTTTCCCGCTGGCGGCGTCACCGACGTGGTGGCGCGCGAGCTCGCGCATCGGCTTGGTGCTGCGCTCGGGCAGCCCGTGGTGGTCGACAACCGGGCAGGCGCGGGGGGCAACATCGGCACGCAGGCGGTCGCACGCGCCGCGCCGGACGGCTACACGCTGGGCGTCCTGACCGTCAGCGCACTGTCCATCGCGCCCCACTTGAGCCGAAAGCTGCCGTTCGATCCCTCGCGCGACTTCACGCCGATCACCAATCTGGTCAATACACCCGGTGCCTTGATCGCCGGGCCTGGCACGCCTTTCAACAGCTTCTCGGAGTTCGTCAAGTACGCAAAAGCGAATCCGGGCAAGGTCACCTACGCCAGCGTCGGCCCCGGTTCGATCCCGCACCTGACTGCGGAAATCCTGGCCAAGGCGGTCAAGGTCGACATGGTCCACATCCCCTACAAGGGCGCCGCACCCGCGATGCAAGACCTGCTCGCGAACCACGTTGATCTGTCCTTCGAGACGTCACTGGCCACCACCATGTCCCACCACGCCAATAAGCGCATCAAGGTGTTGGCGATCACTGGGCCGAGTCGAGTCAGCGTATTGCCCGATGTGCCGACCGTGGCCGAATCCGGCTACCCCGGCTTCGGCGTGCAGGGGTGGTTCGGCCTCCTGGGGCCGCGCGGCCTGCCGCCGGCCATGGTGGACAAGCTCAACCAGGCGGCCGTCCAGGCCTTTGCCGACCCTGCGCTGCGGCACCGGATGGAACAGCTCGGCATGCAGCCCGACACCAGCAGTCCGCAGCAGTTCCGACAGTTTCTGGCGGTGCAGGACAAGGCTTGGGCGGAGTCGGTCAAGGGCCTGAACATCACCCTGGAATAAAGGACGGGAACCCCATGCAAGCCATCGTTTTCGACGCGTTCGGAGGTCCCGAGGTGCTCGTGTCCCGCGAGGTCGAACGCCCCTGCGCTCGCCCCCATGACCTTCTGGTGGCCAATGCCTCGATCGGCGTGAACCGGGCCGACATTTCACATCGAAAGGGGGCCTACGGCCGTGCCCACTTCGGCGACTCGGACATCATGGGCCTGGAAATCGCCGGCACCGTGGTGGAGCTTGGATCGCAGGTGCGCGGCTATGCCGTGGGCGACCGTGTCATGGGTATTGTGGGTGGGGGCGCCTATGCCGAGTTTTCCCGCATCGATCATCGGATGGCCATGCGCGTTCCGCCGGGGCTCGCGTTGGCAGACGCGGGCGCGGTGGCCGAGGTGTTCGTGACCGCCCATGAGGCGCTGTTTCACCTGGCCCGCCTTCAGACCGGCGAAACTGTGTTGATCCATGCGGCTGCTGGCGGAGTGGGCTCGGCCGCAGTCCAACTTGCACACGCTGCCGGGGCGCGGGTGTTCGCGACGGCCGGCGGTGACAAGCGCCATGCCGTCCACGGCTTCGGCGCTGATGAGGTCATTGACTACCGCACCGAGGACTTCCAGAACGTGGTCGATCAGAAGACGGACGGAAAGGGCGTGGACGTGGTGATCGACTTTATCGGCGCGCCGTATCTGGAGCGCAACGTGCGATCCCTGGCGGTGGGCGGTCGCATGGTGGTCGTCGGCCTGCTTGGCGGCACGCAGGGCGCAGCCCTGCCTCTGGATGCGCTGCTGTACCGGCACTTGCAGATATTCGGCACGGTGATGAAGTCTCGGTCGCCCGAAGTCAAGCAGGCCATGACGCAACGCTTTGCGCAGCGGTGGCTTGAGGCACTCGCCGCCGGCGCGATCCGCCCGGTGATCGACAGCACCTTTGCACTCGCTGACGCCGCCGATGCACACCGGCGCATGGAATCGGGCGAAAGCGTGGGAAAGATCCTGCTGATTCCGGCAACCGCTGCGCACTGATACACCGCTGGAAACGCCCGTGATCAACAAGATCGCCGCCTCGGTCGCCGAGGCGCTCACCGGCATCGAAGACGGCGCCACCGTGCTCATCGGTGGTTTCGGCACCGCCGGCATTCCCGGTGAACTCATCGACGGCCTGATCGACCAGGGCGCGCGCGAGCTCACCGTGGTCAACAACAACGCCGGCAACGGCGACACCGGCCTGGCCGCGCTGCTCAAGGCAGGGCGCGTGCGCAAGGTCATCTGCAGCTTCCCGCGCCAGGCTGACAGCCATGTGTTCGACGCGCTCTACCGCAGCGGCCAGCTCGAACTCGAGCTGGTGCCGCAAGGCAACCTGGCCGAGCGCCTGCGCGCCGCCGGTGCCGGCATCGGCGCCTTCTTCACGCCCACCGGCTTCGGCACCGAACTCGCGAAGAACGCCGACGGCAGCGCGAAGGAAACGCGCGTGATCAACGGCAAGCCCTATGTGCTGGAGTACCCGATCTTCGGCGACGTGGCGCTCATCAAGGCCGAGCGCGGCGACCGCTGGGGCAACCTCACCTATCGCAAGGCCGCGCGCAACTTCGGCCCGGTGATGGCGACCGCCGCGAAGCGCACCATCGCCAGCGTCTACGGGATCGCCGAACTCGGCAGCTTCGACCCCGAAGCGGTGGTGACGCCCGGCATCCACGTGAGCGCCATCGTGCAGATCCCCCGCGTGCGCACGCAGGCCGGCGGTTTCAAGGAAGCGGCATGAGCTACACGAGAAGAACCAAAGACGAACTCGCGCGCCGCGTGGCGCAGGACATCCACGACGGCGCCTACGTGAACCTGGGCATCGGCCAGCCCACGCTGGTGGCCAACCGCCTGCCCCCGGGCATCGAGGTGGTGCTGCACAGCGAGAACGGCATCCTGGGCATGGGCCCGGCGCCGGCCGCGGGCGAGGAAGACTACGACCTGATCAACGCCGGCAAGCAGCCGGTCACGCTGCTGCCCGGCGGCGTGTTCTTCCACCACGCCGACAGCTTCGCGATGATGCGCGGCGGCCACCTGGACATCTGCGTACTCGGCGCCTTCCAGGTCTCGGCCACCGGCGACCTGGCCAACTGGAGCACCGGCGAAGCGGGCTCCATCCCGGCGGTGGGCGGCGCGATGGACCTGGCCATCGGCGCCAAGCAGACCTGGGTGATGATGGACCTGCTCACCAAGCAGGGCGCGAGCAAGGTGGTGGCGCAGTGCAGCTACCCGCTCACCGGCATCGGCTGCGTCAAGCGCATCTACAGCGACCTCGCCACGCTGGCGTGCACGCCGCAAGGTCTGAAGCTGATCGACAAGGTCGAGGGCCTGGAACACGCCGAGCTCGAAAAGCTCGTGGGCCTTCGGGTGGCCGCCTGAAGCCCGCTTTCAAGGGCTTTCGCACGTCAAGATCGAAGTGCCCGATGGCACCTAGGCTTCATGCGCCACGGGCGAAACAGCCGTCTCCCGCATGACCGCTTCGGTGGACCGATACCGCTCCGCCATTTCACGCTCGTGCGCGGTCAGCAACTGGGCTTGCATGTAGGCGCCCAGGGCACGCGCGTGCCCGACGATGAATTCACCAAAGGCGCGGCGCTCCTGGTCGTAGGCTTGCAGCGCAGACGCGACGCTTGAAGCCCCCGACAGGGCGCGCACCAGCGCGACCGCATCGCCCCCGGCCTTCGTGACGCCCATGCCACAGTGCGGACGCGCCACGAAGGCGGCATCCCCCAGCAAGGCCACGCGCCCAAACGACAGCTGCGAGCTCTCCAGGTCGAAGATCGGCTGGAAGAAGAGCGACTCGGTCTTCTCAACCACTTCGGCGAACTGCGGCGCGAGCACTTCGCGAGCCGCCTGGCGCGCCTGGGCAAGGATCGAGGCGCGGATCAGCGGCGGAGGGATGCCGTCGGACCACACCTTCCCGGTCGAATCGGTCACCATGTCTTTGAGCGTGGTGGACTCTTCGGCGGGGCGGTACCACACGAAATTGAAGCGGCGCGTACCCGTCTTCACCGAGTTGTTCTTGCCCGCGACGGGGTAGGCAATCATCTGCTCCTGGGGAGGCAACCCGAACGCGAAGTACGGAAAGAGCTCCTGGAGCGTTCGCTCGGACAGGGCGGCCTCCTCGACGAGCCCCCTCCACGCGATATAGCCCGCATACATAGGCCTGGCTTGCGGCAGCAGGCTGCTTCGCACGGCTGAGCGAACGCCGTCGGCCGCCACCAGCAATGCCGCACGGGCTTCGGACCCATCCGAGAACGACGCCGTGACGCCATGTTCGTCCTGCGCAAACGATGCCAGTTGCTTGCCGTTGTGATAGCGGTCCTCGGGAAATGCCGACTTCAGAACGCTGTAGAGCCGGCCCCAAGCCGTCAGGATCTGGGGCAAGGGCTGCTTGCGCTGCACCGAGCCATCCAGATTGAGCGTGACCCGCTCCTGCACAGAGATGCCAATGGTGTCATCGATGGACACACCCGCCATCGCCAGCGCGGTCATGAGTTCGGGATGCGTCACGATGCCCGCGCCACGTCCTTCCAGTGCTTCGGCCACCCGCTCGTAGACGTGAACGTCCCAGCCCGCGCGGTGCAGCATGTTGGCCGCCAGAAGCCCTCCCAAAGACCCACCGATGACGATGGCGGATTTGGATGTTTGCATGGTTGTCTCCTTGTGAAACCGGGTCACCGACCGCCGCTGTGACGGCCCTGATCGGCATCGGCCCTGGCAGGCGCCTCGCTGGCGGGGAAGTTGATTTCGACGGTCAAGCCTGAAGGCTCTTCAACAAACACCTGGTGCAGCCCCAGGCTGGGAACGGTGCGCTCGCGATACGCCAGGCCGGCGGCCTTCAACCGACGGTGCATGCCGGGCAGGTCCGTGCGCCAGGAAGGCCACGTGATCGACCGCGCCGCTTCCATGGAGCGAGGCTTGTGGCTTGTCGCCCAAGTATTCCACCAGGCCCGCCTGATCGTCCGGATCCATCCCGATGATGTGCACCACCCCGTAGTCGGACTCGTCCCCACCTTGGTAGAGCCAGATCCCCGGGAACTGGAACGGCGGTCGAAACCCCTCCCTGAACCCCATCACGTCGACATAGAAACGCCTGGTCGCCTCCATGTCGGTGGTTCGTATCGAGAAGTGAGCCAGCTTGCTGATCGCCATATGAATATCTCGCCCTTTAAGTTATCGATGGATAAATAGTATCCGAAAACGAAGAGCCTGCGCAAGAGGCGACGCATCCACGACGACAACAGGCATGGCTTTCCTGCAAAGATTTACAGAGAAGTACTGCGACGGCTTCACGGACTAGGGTTTTCACCATGTATTTATCAATCGAAAAATAGTTGAATTCACCACTCAAATGATCACTCGATCAATATCGCCCCGTTCAACACCCACAGGAGGCCCTATGCCCAGAATCCTCTCCCTCTCCCATCTCGCTGGTTGCCTGCTGGCGGGTCTGGGCCTTCTGTCGGGCGCGGTCGGCGCCCAGACGATCAAGATCGGTCTGCCGATTCCCTTGACTGGGCCCTACGGCGCGGAAGCCAAGGACCAGGCGCGCAACGCCGAACTCGCGGTCAAAGAGTTCAACGCAGCAGGCGGGCTGGGTGGCCGCCAGGCCGAGCTGCTCGTGCGCGACGACAAGCTCAACCCGGGAGAAGCCGCGACACGCACACTCGAACTGCTCGAGAAAGACGGCGCCCACTTCATCGTAGGAGGGCTGTCCGCAGCGACCCAGCTGTCCATCAACAACGTGACCAGACAGCGCAAGGTGGTGTACATCTCGATCAGCCAGTCCGATGTCATCAACGAGGCTTCCGACGCAAGCCCCTACACCTTCCACGAGGCCCTCAATCCGCACATGACCACGCAGGCCGTGGGTCGCTACGTGTTCAAGAAGGGCATGCGGGTCGCCTTCCTGACGGCGGACTACGCCTACGGCCATGAGATGACGCGGGGGTTCACGCGGGTCGCACGCGAGATGGGCGCGGAGGTGGTGGGTGAGGTCAAGCACCCCCTGGGCCACCAGGACTACTCGGCGTTCCTGCCCCGCATTCAGGCGATGAAGCCCGACGTGCTCATCTTCAACAACTTCGGGAACGACAACCGCATCGCCATCAAGCAGGCGGGCGATTTCGGCATGAAGAAGGGGATGCAGTTCGTCACGCCCATCCTCACCTACACCGCGCGGGTGGCCGGCGGTGCCTCCACCTACGAAGGTGTGATCGGCGGGACCCAGTACTTCTGGGAGATTGAAGACAAGACGCCGAGCGCCAAGGCGTTCAACACCGCATTCAAGGCTGCCAACGAGAATCGCTACCCGTCCGACTACGGGGCGATGGCCTATTCGGCCGTCAAGAGCCTGCTGATCGCCGTCAAGAACGCAGGCAGCACCCAAAGCGAGGCGGTCGCCGCTGCGCTCTCGCAGCTCAGGTACGACACCTACAAGGGACCGCAGTACTACCGGGCATGCGATCGCCAATCGGTCCAGTCGGTGCTGGTCATCCAGTCCAACAGCAAGGAAGCCGGGGATCCCTCCGATGTCTTCCAGGTTCTGCACGTCGAGCCCGGCAGCGAGAAACTCCTGCGCAGCTGCCAGGAACTGGGCCACAAGGGCTAAACAGGACCGGACGCCGCAACCCGGCCGCGCATGGCGCGGCCGGCGGCAGATCCCATCCAGGCAAAACCCATGGAAATCACCTTCGACCTTTTGGCACTCCAGTTGTTCACGGGCTTGGCGCTGGGCGCCATCTACGTGCTGCTTGCCGTCGGGCTCTCGCTCATATTCGGCATGCTCACGGTCGTGAACTTCGCGCATGGCGCTTTCTTCATGCTCGGGGCCTACATCGGCGTATTCGCCGCAGAGAAAACCGGCAGCTTCTGGCTCGCGCTGCTCATTGCGCCCGTGGTGGTCGCCTCCTTCGGGATGGCTTGCGAGCGCTGGCTGATCCGCCCGCTCTACGGTCGGGGCATCGACTATCCCTTGCTGCTCACTTTCGGCCTGGCCTACATGATGGTCGAAGCGGTTCGCATGGTCTGGGGGAAATCGGGCCTGCCGTTTGACACCCCCGAACTGCTGCAAGGTGCGACGGATCTGGGCTTTGCCCAGTTTCCGACGTACCGCCTCTTCGTCATCGGTGTGGTGGCGGTCCTGATCGCCTCTTTGTGGCTGCTGATCGAAAAGACGCCGTTCGGCCTCATCGTCCGCGCTGGCGCGCGCGACCCGGTGATCGTGCGGGTGCTGGGCATCGACGTGTCGCGCGTGTGGCTGGTCGTGTTTGGCGTGGGCACCGGCATCGCGGCACTGGCCGGGGTGCTTTCCGCCCCGCTTCAGGGCGTCTCGCCCGAGATGGGCACCTCCGTGCTCACCGTGGCGTTCGTGGTCACCGTGGTCGGCGGCATGGGCTCCCTGATGGGCGCCGTGGTGGCCGGCCTTCTGGTGGGGGTCGTTGAAAGCATGGCCGTGCTGTTCTTCCCCGAGGCCGCCAAGGTGTCCATGTTCCTGATCATGGCCACCGTGCTGCTCATCCGCCCCCAGGGCTTGTTCGGCCGCGCCGGGCTGATGTCATGAAAGACCTTCCGATGCATACGTCTGTGTCACCTTCGAGCGCGCCTGCACCAGGCACGCTGCGCCGCATTCTCGGGCTTGTCGAAAGGCATCGGGTGTTGGCGACGGCAGTGTTCTTTGCCGTGTTCCCCCTGTTGATGCCCTACGAGTCCGTCGCGATCAACATCCTGATCTACGGCCTGTACGCGGTGGGCTTCAACCTGCTCTTTGGCTACACAGGCCTGCTTTCGTTCGGGCACGCGGCCTTTCTCGGCGTGGGGGCCTACACCGCAGGCATTCTGATCTCCCAGCACCAGGTGAGCTGGTGGCTCGCCGTGCCGGCGGCCATCGCGATGAGTAGCCTGGTGGCACTGCTGATGGGCTTGCTGGCCATCCGCACCCGCGGCATCTATTTCGCGATGGTGACGCTGGCGCTGTCCCAATGCGTCTACTTCCTCGTCTATCAACTCCCGGCATCGGGCGGGGAGAACGGTCTTCGAGGCGTCAACGTGGCCGAGATCTCCTTGCCCGGCATGACGATCAACCTGCTGGACCCGGTTCAGAAGTACTTCTTCATGTTCGGCTTCGTGGTGTTGGCCATGTGGCTGCTGTCGCGGATTCTGGCGTCGCCCTTTGGCGGCGCGATCGAAGCGGTCCGCGAGAACGAGGCGCGCGCCCGGGCCTGCGGCTTCGACATCGAGCGCACCAAGCTGCTGGCCTTCGTGCTTTCAGCGGGCTTTTGCGGGCTGGCCGGTGCGCTTAACGCCATTCACCTGGGCAGTGTCCCCATCGAAACGCTTCACTACGCCACCTCCGGCATGGTCGTGATGCTGTGCCTCCTGGGTGGCATGGGCACCTACTTCGGTCCCTTCGTCGGAGCGGCATTGTTCCTGCTGATCCAGGACCGCGCCTCTGCATGGACCGAGCACTGGCAGATGATCGTCGGGGCGGTCTTCATCTTCTTCGTCCTGTTCTTCCCCAGGGGCGTGTGGGGAACCCTTCTTCAAAAGTTGAACCATGGCCGCTGAACCCATCATCGAAACCCAGTCCGTCGGCAAGGTGTTCGGCGGCTTCAAGGCGCTGACCAATGTGAGCGTGAAGGTGCAAGCCGGCATCCTCACTTCCATCATCGGGCCCAATGGCGCCGGCAAGAGCACGTTCTTCAACCTGCTGTCGGGCGCCTTCGCCCCCAGCGCGGGGCGGGTGCTGTTCCAAGGGCGCGACATCACGGGCATGCGCGCGCACGAGTTTGCGCACATCGGCATCGCCAAATCCTTCCAGATCACCAACCTGTTTCCCAACTTCACCGCCCTGGAGAACGTGCGCATCGCCCTGCAGGCCCACGTCTGCCGCTACGCGCTGTGGCGCAGGCGATCGGATCTGCAAGGCTTGACCGAGAAAAGCATGAGCCTGCTCGAGACCGTCGGCCTGGCACCGCGCGCCCGGCACCTCGCGCGTGAACTCGCCCACGGCCAGCAACGCGCGCTGGAGATCGCCGTGGCACTGGCGGCCGATCCGAAGTTGCTGCTGATGGACGAGCCCACCGCCGGGATGAGCCCCGAGGAGACCCAGGTGATGATGGCGCTCATCCGAAAGCTGGTCGGGGAGCGCTCGGTCGTCCTGGTGGAGCACAAGATGAAGATGGTGATGGGCATCAGCGAGCGCATCGTGGTGCTTCATCACGGAGAGCTGATTGCCGAAGGCCGGCCGGAGGACATCCGCTCCAACGAGCTCGTCAAGCGCGTGTACCTGGGACAGGGGAACCACTGATTGCGCATGCTCGAAGTCACCCAATTGAATGCCTGGTACGGCAGCAGCCATGTGCTGCAAGGCGTCAGCCTCGAAGTGGGCCAAGGCGAGCTGGTGTGCCTGATCGGCCGCAATGGCGCGGGCAAGACCACCACCGTCAAGAGCATCTGCGGCCTCATGCAGAAGGTCAGCGGCTCGGTGAAGTTCGACGGTGCCGAGCTCCTTGCCGTGCCGGCGCACCGTCGCTTCGCCATGGGCCTGGCCTATGTGCCCGAAGAGCGCAGGATCGTGCCGGGCCTGACGGTGCGGGAAAACATCCGCCTCGGCCTCCTGGCCTCGCCCATGCGAGGGCGGGAGGCGCAGGTCATCGAGGAAATCGCCGAGACCTTTCCCCGCCTCAAGGAGCGGCTGGACCAGCAGGCCGTCACGATGTCTGGCGGCGAGCAGCAGATGCTGGCGATCGCGCGAGCGGTCGCGGCCAAGCCCAAGATGGTGCTGCTCGACGAGCCCTCGGAAGGCATCATGCCGGTCCTGGTCGATGAAATGTTCGAGTACTTCGCTGCTTTGAAAAAGGCCGGTGTGACGATCCTGCTGATCGAGCAGAACGTGGGCCTAGCACTGAGGATCGCGGACCGCGCCTACATCCTGGACCAGGGCGAGCTCGTCTACAGCGGCTCGGCGCAGGCGATGCTGGCCGACCAGGCCATCCAAGAGCGGTATTGCGCGGTGTGAGCAAGTGATAATTAGCCGATCTCCTGCTTTCTCGTCCAGCTGCAACCATGACCGACAAGCGCGCCCCCCGGACCCCTCCAGCCGCCCCCCCGCGGCAGCGCCTGCCGAGCGCACCGCACCCAGGCGGCGCCTGGCCCCGGAAGACCGGGAGCACGAGATCGTGCAGCGCGCCGTGGCCTTCTTCGCCAGCCACGGATTCGCCGCGAGCACACGCGATCTGGCCAAGGAGCTCGATATCACGCAGCCGCTGCTCTATCGGTACTTCCCCAACAAGGAGGCGCTGATCGACCGGGTGTATGAAGAAGTCTTTATTCGGCGCTGGAATCCCGAGTGGGAGGAGTGGCTGGCCGACCGCTCGCTGACGCTGAAGGAGCGCCTGTGCCGCTACCTCAAGGACTACGGCCGCTTTGTGCTGCGCAGCGAGTGGGTCCGGATCTTCATCTACGC
The DNA here is from genome assembly GCF_042697355.1 of Hydrogenophaga sp. UC242_50. NCBI lineage: Bacteria > Pseudomonadati > Pseudomonadota > Betaproteobacteria > Burkholderiales > Comamonadaceae > Hydrogenophaga > Hydrogenophaga sp. UC242_50. The sequence goes on along the minus strand of NZ_CP170553.1, from coordinate 1,033,230 downwards.
TGGCCTGAGCCGCGGCGGCATCAACCAGAAATACCTGGCCCGGCTGCGCGAGCGGCACTTCATGGTGATCGCCAGCGAACTCCGGCGCGAGTACGGCATTCCCGAACCGAGGGACGAATCGGAGCTGGAAGACGAGCTCGACCTCATCTGGGCGATGCACTCCAGCGTCTTCTACATCGGCGTGCGCAAGTGGATATATGAGCTGCCCACGCCGAAGAACCTCGACCGGGTCATCGATCTGCGCGTGGAGGCCTTCTTGCGCGGCGTGCCTGCCGTCCTGTCGGAAGAGCGGCGCGCACGCTAGCGCGCACGGGGGCGGGCGCGCACCAGGCCCACCCCGTCACGCCGCGCCGATCAATCTCTGCCGCGCCTCGTCCGCGAGGCGGTGCGCCCGCTGCGCATCGAAGCCCAGGACGCGCCCACCCCGGACGCGAACCACCCCGTCGACCAGCACGGTGTCGATGTCGCGCGCGCTGGCCTGCAGCAATACATAGGCGCAGGGATCGCCCGCCGCACCACCGAATGCATCCTTGCGCACGAGCACGATGTCTGCCCGCTTGCCGACGGCGATCGAGCCGATGCGGTCGGCCATTCCCAGCACGGTCGCGGCCTCGAGGGTGGCACTGCGCAGCAGGTCGCGCGGTCGAAATAGCGGCATGCCCTCGGCCGGCGCCGGCCGCCGCGTGGCGACCGGTGCGCGCTCACGCGCGACGCACCCGTCGATGTAGCCCTGCACATGAAAGAGGTACCGAAGCTGCTGGAGCGTGTCCGATGCCACGTGGCAGGGCACGTCGCATCCGTAGACCACGGGTACGCCCATTAAGCGCGCGCGCCGCACCACGTCGGCCGGCGTGCCCTGGACGTCGGCCGACGGGGTGAAACACAGCGGCATCCCGGCGCTGGCGATGGCCTGGAGCTCCCCGTCGGTGATCAGGTTGCCGTGGATCGCCAGCAGGTCGGGGCCCAGAAGACCGTCGGCGAGCAGTTGGTCAATGTCGTTGGCCGCGTTGACGTGAATGCAGCTCATCGCCCCGTGTTCGCGCGCGAAGGCCAGTTGCGCGGACAGCCCCGGTGCGCCAACGGACTCGATGCCGAAATGGACGCTCGTCATGCCCGCCGCTTCGTGGAACCGCTGGAAGATCTGCGCCGCATCGGCAAAGCGGGCGCGCGCGCTGGCAAAGCCGTCAGGCTGCTCGTTCATGAACGAGTAGGTGAAGACGTGCCGGATGCCCGACTCCTTCAACCCGGCGATGGCCGCCTCCGCGTCCCCGGGCCTGGCGATGTTGTGGCAGTAGTCAACCACCGTGGTGGTGCCGCATGACAGAAGTTCCGAGCCGCCGATCCAGCCGCCACGGTGGTTGTCCTGCGCGCAAAAGCGCCGCCGCAGCGGCAGCAGTTCGCCGAAATACCGGCCGCCCCAGAGGTCGGGAACCCAGTTGCGCAACACGGTTTGCCACAGGCAGGTGTGCGCATCGATGATGCCGGGAAGCGCGATGCAGCCCGAGGCATCGATCACCTGCGCATCCGCCGCCGGCAGCGCCGGACCGATCGCGACGATCTCGCCGTCCTGCACCAGGATGTCGGCAGCGGGCAGGTCGCCCGCTTCGTCCATGGTCACCACATCGGCCTGGCGCAGGAGCAGCCTGCTCATGCCGGGGCACCCGCGAGTTGCAGCCTCGCCCTGGCCGGGTCCGCCATCGGGCTGCTGGCCAAGAGGGTCTTCGTGTAAGCGTGCTCTGGAGCGGCAAACAGCGCCTCGCTGGCCGCCAGCTCGACCATGCAGCCCTTGTGCATCACGCCCACGCGGTCGGCGATCTGCCTCACCACGGCCAGGTCGTGTGCGATGAACACGTAGGTGAGCTGGAACTCGGCCTGCAGATCCATCATGAGGTTGATCACTTGCGCCTGCACCGACACGTCCAGCGCGGACACGGGCTCATCGGCCACGATCAGATCGGGCTGCACGGCGAGCGCGCGCGCGATGCCGATGCGCTGGCGCTGACCACCCGAGAACTCGCGCGGATACAGATCCAGGCTGCGCGCCGGCAGACCGCACGCGTCAAGCAGGCGGCGCGCGCGGTCTTCTGCGGCCTGCCCCTGCGCCACGCCAAAATTGCGCATGGGTTCGAGCAAGGCATCGCGCACCGTCATGCGGGGGTTGAGAGAGGAATACGGGTCCTGAAACACCATCTGCATGCGGCGCCACACCGCGCGCTTTCGGGCGCCGGAACCGCCGTGGACGTCCTGCCCATCGAGCAGCACCTGACCCCGGGTCGGCGCCAACAGGCCCGCGATCATTCTTCCCAGCGTGGACTTGCCGGACCCGGACTCTCCCACAATGCCGAGCGTTTCACCGCGGTGCACCTCCAGGCTCACCTCATCGACAGCGCGAAAAACGCCAGACGAACCCCAGCCTCGCGCGGCGAAGTCCCGGCCGGCGCCGTTCACCTGCAGCAGCGGGCGCGTCACCCTGTCATTGGCGAACGGCATGTGTCTTCTCCTGTAGGTCGGGCCTCACCCAGCACGCCACGCTGTGGAACTCATCCGCTTCGACCCGAGTGGGCTCCTGCGTGCGGCACTGGTCGGTGGCGTGGCTGCAACGGGGCGCGAACCGGCAGCCCGCCGGCGGCGCCGCTAGGTCCGGCGCCTGGCCGGGAATGGCCGCGAGCCGTTCTCCCCGGGGAAATCCAGGCGAGGGACGGCATTGAGCAGCGCCCAGGTGTAGGGATGCCGGGGCGCAGAGAAGATGGCGTCCACCGGCCCTTCCTCCACGATGCGGCCGGAATACATCACCGCGACGCGGTCGCAGAGACTGGCGACCACACCCATGTTGTGCGTGATGAAGAGCACGGCGGTCTGCGAGTCCTGGTTCAACGCGCGCAACAGTCGCAGGATCTGCAGCTGCACGGTGACGTCAAGCGCTGTCGTCGGCTCGTCGGCGATCAGCAGCCTGGGTGCGTTCGCAATGCCCATGGCGATCATCGCCCGCTGGCGCATGCCGCCCGAGAACTCGTGCGGGTACTGGCGCGCCCGCTCGACAGGGTTGCCAATGCCCACCCGGGTGAGAAGCTCCCGCGCCTTTGCCCAAGCAGTGCGGCGCGCCACCGGTTGATGCAACTCGATGGCCTCTGATAGTTGGGCTCCCACGCGCAACACCGGGTTGAGCGAGGTCATCGGGTCCTGAAACACCATCGACAGATCACCACCGCGAAGTCTGCGCATGGCGGCGGCGTCAAGCGTCAGCAGGTCCTGCGCCCCGAGGCGAATCCGGCCCCGCGCCACCCGTGCCACGGCAGGCAGAAGCCGCATGATCGACTTGGCGAGCAATGACTTCCCCGAGCCGGACTCGCCGACCACGCCCACGATCTCCCCGGCGCGGATCTGAAGCGAAACGCCTTGCAAGGCCGAGAATGCGCGCCCACCGGGGGCGGCGATATCGATGTGAAGATCGTCCACATCCAGAATCGTGTTCAGATCCGTCATGAGGTGCTCGCGGAGTCGCCGTGCGCGGCACGGATGCCGTCGCCTAGCAGATTGAGGCCGAGGATGGTGAGGGAGAGCGCCAGGCCCGGGAAGGTCGAGATCCACCAGCCATCGCGGATGAACAACTGGCCTTGCTGCAACAGCAGTCCCCAACTCGGGTGAGCCACATCGCCCAGACCGAGGAAGCTGATGAACGACTCCAGCAGGATGGCCGATCCCGCCTGCAGGGAAGCGCTCACGGCAATGATGGGCACCACGTTGGGAAGGATGTGGCGGCCGATCACACGAAATGTGGATGCGCCGCCCATGATCGCCGCCAGCACGAACTCTTCCTTGCGCAGCACCAGCACCTGGGCACGCACCACGCGCGCAGTGGCCGGCCAGCTGAGCAGGCCCAGCACCAGGATGATCTTCCAGATGCCCGAGCCCACCAGGGCCACCACGATCAGCGCCAGAAAGAACCGGGGAATGATCTGGAAGGCTTCGGTCACGCGCATGACGATGGCATCGAAAGTCCCGCCCAGGTAACCGCAGGCCGCTCCGACGGCCACGCCGATCAACACCGCGATCAACGCACTGAATGTGCCCACCATCAAAGAGATCTGCCCGCCGTGGGCCACCCGGGCGAGCACATCGCGCCCCAGGTCGTCGGTGCCCAGCCAGTGAGTCGCGCCCGGGGGCTCCCGCAAGGCTTCGCTCATGGTCGATGGCGAGTGCTGCAGCATCCCGGCGACCACAGTGCACAGCAGCACGGCCGCCAGCAGCAGGAGCAGGCCCGTTCGGCCCGACGGGTTGAGCGCGCGCCAGACCGGCCAGGGCCTCGCGTGGGTGGCATTCACCGCGGTCATCGGGCGGTCCTCGGATCGAGCACCGACACCAGCGCGTCGGTGATCATGTTGGCCAGCACCACCATCACGGAGGTGAAGATGAAGCAACCCGTGAGCAGCGGAAAGTCGCGCCTAAAAATGGCATCGAAGAAAAGCCGCCCCAGACCCGGCCAGCCAAAGACGATTTCGGTGACCACCGATCCCGCCAGCAAAAAGCCGAACTCCAGGCCCAGCACGGTGACGGTGGTGACCAGCGCATTCGGCAAGGCATGGCGCCACAACACCCGCGCCGGGCTGGCGCCTTTGGCCCGGGCCACCGTCACATAGTCCTGGCGCAGCGCCTGCACCATGGCCGCGCGGGTGAAGCGGGTGACGATGGCCAATTCGAACAGCACCAGGCTGGTGACAGGCAGCACCATGTGGCGAACGCGGTCCACCAACAACTCGAACCCCTCGAAGGACTCGCGTGCCGACCCCATGCCGTTGCTGGGCAGCCAACCCAGCCAGACCGAAAAGGCCAGGATCAGCAACTGCCCGATCCAGAACGCCGGCATCGAGTAGCCCGCCAGCGACAAGGTGGTGACCGCCGTGTCGGCGGCCGTTGCGGGGCGCGAGGCGGCGAGGACCGCCAGCGACACCCCGATGACGCTCGCGATGGCCAGGCTGGTGAGGGTGAGCAGGAAGGTGACCGGCGCATGCGCAAGGATCAGTTCTGCCACTGGCTTGCGGAAGTAGATCGACGTCCCGAGGTCCCCCTGCAAGGCCGAACCCACGTAGATGGCGAGCTGCTTGGGCACGGGCTCGTCAAGGTGGTACTGCGTGCGGATCTTCTCCAGGAACTCGGGCGCTGGCGCATCACCGGCCAGCAGCACCGCCGGATCGGTGGGCGACAGTCTGATCAGGACAAAGGTCAGCACCACGATCGCCATCACCACGGGGACGGCCATCATCATGCGACGGCCGATGGCGATCGCCAGGTGGGCAGGCGCGCTCATGGTTCAGACCGGCCTTGCGCGAGCGAAGCTCTCTTTGCTGCCGTCGGCGACATCGAAGACGCCGCTGACCATCCGCGCGTTGTAGGCCTCCGCGCCGCGGTAGGAAAACAGCGGCAGGATGGGCAGGTCGGCCCAGATCTTCTGCTGGATCTGCTCGTAGACCGCCTTTCGCTTCTCCGGGTCGACGGCCTGCTTTTCCTGCTCGAACAGCTTGTCGACTTCGGCATTGCGGTAGCCGCTGTTGTTGGTGAAGGGCCGCGCTGGCGTGAAGATGCTGGCCGAGTTGTACAGGCGCTCCACGCCAATGGCCGGATCGGGCCCGAGCAGGTAGCTGTCGATGATCAGATCGAATTCACCGTCCGTGTAGCCCTTCTGCATAAGCAGTGCGCGCTCCATCGGAACGATCTCGATCGAGATACCCACGGCCATCAGGTTCTGCCGGACGATGTCGGCCATGCGCACGGCACGCGTGTCCGAATTGGGAAAGAGCAGGCGCAGGCCGAAGCGCCGGCCATCGACCGCCTTGAACCCCGCTTCATCCAGCAGCCGCTTGGCGCGTTCGACGTCGAGTGGGTAGTCGGCGACGTTCCTGCTGGCCAGCTTGAGCACCCCCGGCACGGGGCCGATCACCGGATCGGCCAGCCCCGGCATGACCGTGTTGCGGATGAAGCTGCGATCAATGACGTGGGCCAGGGCGTGGCGCACCTGCACCTTGGACAGCTGGGACGAGCGCAGGTTGAAGGTGCAGAGGTAGGTCGGCGCCGCCTGACCGGTCGAGGCGATCTTGATGTGGGGCAGCCGGCTCACACGGCGCACCTCCGTCGTGGGCAGGGCGAACGTGTTCAGCATGTCGATCTCGCCGTTTTCGAGCGCCGCGACACGGGCCGCACCATCGGGCATGACACGCAGGACGAGCTCGTCAAATGCGGGTTGGCCCGGAATGTAGAAGTTCGGATTGCGGCGATACACCAGGCGGTCGCCCACCTTGTTGTCCACCAGCATGAAAGGACCGGTCCCAACGGGTTTTCGGTTGTGCGGGTTCTGCACCGGATCCTGGTTCGCCCACAGGTGTCTGGGCAGGATCGCGGCGATGGACACCGTGGAGGCGCTCAGCACGAAGGGATTGGGCCGATCGAACCGCAACACGACCGTGCGTGGGTCGACGACATCGACCACGCTGAGCGCCGCGAACGCATTGCGCCCCCACGGATGCAGCTTGCGGGTGATGTTCTCCAGCGAGAACTTCACGTCCTCCGCACTGAAGGGCGCCCCGTCGTGCCACTTGACGTTCTGGCGCAGGCGGAAGGTGTACGCCCTGTTGTCGGGACTGACCTCCCATGACTCGGCGAGATCGGGGTGCACGTCCCCTTTCGCATCCATCCAGGTGAGGGCGCTGTAGACCGGGCAACCGGCGGTGAAGCTGGAGATCACCGTGGTCAACGCGGGGTTGATGCTCGCAGGGTCTTCTTCGATGGCGCCGATGAGGCGCCGGGTTTTCTGCGCGAAGACTTCGTTCAGGCTGACGGTGGAAAGCGCAATGCCGGAACCGGTGCGCTTGAGGAAGAGGCGGCGATCAATCGTCATGGTGGTTCCTTGGGGTTATTCCTTCATGCCGGCGAATTGCACGATTCGCTGGTACTGCAGGGCATCTCGGGCCATCAGCTTGGGCATGTCTTCGTCGCCTCGCCCGACATCGACGCCAATGCGCTCGAGCTTCGATCGCACGTCGGGCTCCTGGAGCGACTGCATCAGCGCCGCATGCAGCTTGGCCACAACGTCGGGTGGCGTTGCGCGGGGCGCCATCAGCGCGTACCAGGCCACCAGGTCGTAGCCCTTGAGCGCCGGGTGTTCGGACAGCGCGGGCACATCGGGCAGGCTGGCGGTCCTGCGGGCGCTGGTCACGGCGATCGGCGTGATGCGCCCTGCGTCGATGAAAGGCCGCGCGGCACCCGGCCCCAGGAAGGCGAACTCGATGCTGCCGCCGGCGAGGTCGGCACCGATGTTGCTGGCGCCCTTGTAGGGAATGTGGAGGATGGAGATCCCTGCCTGCCGCTTGAGGAGTTCACCGGAGAAGTGCAGCATGGAGCCGACGCCCGAGGTGCCGTACGTGAACTTGCCCGGCTTGGCGCGGACCTCGGTCACGAACTGGCTCAACGAGGTCACGCCACTTTGCCGAGACGCCACCAGGACGAGCGGAATGGAACCCACGTACCCGATCGGAACGAAGTCGCGCTGCACGTCGTACTTCAGCGCGGGGTTGATGGCCTTGACCGCGACGAACTCGCTGCTGGAGCCGAAGACGAGGTTGTACCCATCGGCCGCAGCGCCCACCGCCTTCTGGACGCCGATGGCGCCGGCGGCACCTCCGATGTTCTCGATCACCGTGGTGGCACCCAGGCGCTGGCCCATGGCCTCGACCACCGCGCGGCCCACGGCGTCCACGCTACCGCCCGGTGGGTAGCCAATGACCACGCTGATGGGCTTCGCGGGATAGGGCGCCTGCGCCATGGCCAGCGGCGCGCAAAGGCCGAGTGCGACAGCGAGCAGGGTGGAGCGCCGCGCAACGCGCGAGATCGGTCGCGCTGGGCGGGGTGAAGCAAGGATGGACATGGGGTACTCCGTTGGATGCTGGGTCGTGGGCTGGTGGCAGGCAAAGTCCGCGTTCATTCGACGAGCACCGAAGGGCGCCGGATCTCGATCACCCCTTCGTCGCTGCGCACCCCCATGGCATACAGTCCGGGCGCGCCGCCGTTGTAGCGGACCTCGAACGGGAATCCGGACGGCGTGGCGACGTCGCCCAGCCAAGCGGCAAAGGCATGGTGGTCTTCGCCGATCTCGATCCATTCGAGACCGCGGCCCACCACGCGGCCCGAGCCAGGCACGACGGGGAGGCTGCCTGCGTGCACCCCGCTGCCCGGCTTGAAGTAGAGGTTGGGCTTGCCCATGGGCCAGGCCGTGGTCGCGCTGGGAGCTTGCAACGCAAAGCCGCGCGTGCCATCCATCATCTGGCGACCGGCGTTCTTGCCCGTGGTCGCCTGGTCGACCACCGTGCCATGGTGGGCCGCGAACGCTTCCAGCTCTTCCAGCGTGTCGCTGCGCAGGCACCAGCCGACGAAGCGGTCGCCTTCCCGGGTCTGGCGGTCCATGAAGGCGGCCAGTGGCTGCCCCTGCGCCAGGGGTCGCCGATCGATCAGGCTTTCGACTTCGATGTAGATGTCCGGGGCCAGGGGCACCACCCGGTGGCCGATGCCATAGAGCGGAAAGAAGCCCCCGTCGTAGTTGCCCAGGCCTGTCTCCTGGCTCAGGCGGAAGGTCGATTCGTAGACATTGGGGGCGGCCATACAGACGTGATCGAAATGAATCATTGCGGCGAAGAATTGCGTTGGTGGACGAGGTTGGGGCGCCACGAAAGCGCTTGACATGGATGAATTTTGACGATTTGATGACCACTGTAAAAGGACTTTTTTTCTCCAATTTACGGACCTTTCAAGTCTTATTTTTTCGAGCCCCGATCAAGACAGAAGACATGCAACACCTGGATTTCCGCACCCTCAGACAGTTCGTGGCTGTCGCTGAAAACGAAAGCATTTCCAAAGCCGCGATGCAGCTGCACATCTCGGCCTCGCCCTTGAGCCGCGCCATCCTCAAGCTGGAGACGCAGATCGGCTTTGCGCTGTTTGAACGTGTCGGCCGCGGACTGCGCCTGAACAACGCCGGCAGGGAGCTGCTCCTGAACGCCCGCCGGATTCTCATGAACAACGAGCAGCTCGTTCAGGACCTGCAGCGGCACGCCAGCGGCATGGGCGGGACGGTCGTCATCGGTCACATGCCGGGCGCGCTCTACAACGGCGTGATCCCCGCCATCGCACGCCGGGTGCAGCAGGCCCACCCCTCGCTGCGCTTTCAGTTCGAGAGTGCGCCAGAGGATGAGCAGCTGGACGCCTTGCGGCGCGGGCGGCTCGACTTCGCCGTGAGCACGCAGGAGGCCGCGGACCCGGAGTTCCGCACCGAGATCTACAGCGTGGAGAAGTACGTGCTTTTGCTGCCCCGCAACCACCCCCGCGCCGAGATGCCCCGGATCACGCTCAACGCACTCATGGAAGCCGAATGGGTGGTCACACCCGTGCGGCCTGGGCAATCGCTACGCGCGCGCTTCACGGCAGCGTGCAACCGCCTGGGTTTCGAGCCCCGCGTCGCCTGCGTGGCGGGCGACATGATCTCGGCCCTGGCCTTGGTGGCCGGCGGGTTCGGCCTGTGTGTCGCCCAGGAGAGCCTGACGCCGTTTGCGGGCAAGGACATCGTGGTTCGCCCGCTGCCCTTGCTGAAAATGGAAAGCCACTACCGCATCGTCTGGCGCCCCGAGGCGCTCGCGCCGGGGGCCAGCCGCTTCCTGGAAACCCTGCTGGGTGCCAAACCGAAGGGTCAGCGCGCTGGCGCGCGGCGCAGCCCTTTGGCGCGTTCGTAAGGGGGTGGGTAGTAGGTGGTCGCACCCAGCTCTTCTGCTGCGCGCCAGACCCAGCGCGGATCGGCCAGGAAAGCCCGCGCCAGCGCGACCACATCGGCGTGGCCGTTGGCAACGATCTCCTCGGCCTGCATGGGCTCGGTGATCCCACCGACCGTCCGGGTGACGATGCCGGTCTCCCTGCGGATGCGCGAGGCGAAGGGCACCTGGAACCCGGGGCTGAACGGAATGCGTGTGCCCGCGTCGACGCTGCCGCTGCTCACGCAGACGTAGTCGGCCCCCACCGCCTGGAGTTGGCGGCTGAAATCGACGGCGTGGTCCACATCCAGCCCGCCCTCTGTCCATTCGTTTGCGCTGATGCGCGCGCCGAAGGCGACCTGCGCCGGCAATGCGGCATGGACGCGCTCGGCCACCTGCAAGGGCCATCGCTGGCGGGCCGACGCGGTCCCCCCGAAGGCGTCGCCGCGCTGGTTGGAGAGGGGCGAGAGAAACTGGTGCATCAGGTAGCCGTGCGCGCAGTGCAACTCGACCACGTCGAAACCCAGCCGCACGGCGGCATGCGCCGCAGCCACATAGGATTGCGCGATCGCCTCCATGTCGCCGGTGCCCAGCGCGACAGGCACCGGGAATTCGCCGAAGGCCAGCGCGCAAGGGGCCACCGACTGCCAGGGCGGCCCCTCGGCGTCCCGCTCGCCCGCGCTCAGATGCGCGCCACCGCGCCATGGCACGCGGCTCGATGCCTTGCGCCCCGCGTGGCTCAACTGGATGCCAAAGCGCGTGCCTGGCGCGGCCATCGACCGCGCGACCCGCAGCACCCGCTCCAGCGCGGCTTCGGTCTGAGGCGAATACAGACCCAGGCAGCCGTGCGTGATGCGCCCGCGCGGCTCCACCGCCGTGGCCTCCAGCATGACAAGGCCCGCGCCCGACATCGCCAGCTGGGCCAGGTGCTGCAGGTGCCAGTCGGTGGCCTGCCCCTCCTGGGCGACGTACTGGCACATGGGGGATACCGCGATGCGGTTGGGCAGTTGGACGGCGCCCACATGGACGGGGCTGAAGAGTGCGCTCATGGTGAAAAGGCCTTTGCTTGCTTCAATGCGTGGTGACGGCCTGGGGTTGGAGGCCGAAGACCCGCTCCGCGTTGCCGCCCAGAATCAGCGCACGCTCCGACTCGCGCAGCCCGGCCACGCTTTCGATCAGGCGCACCGGCGCCTCCTCGCCCATGTCGTACGGATAGTCCGAACCCATGAGCACCTGGCTGGCACCGTAACGCGCGATCAGGTTGGACAGCAGGGTGGGGTCGAAGACCACGGTGTCGAGGTACATCTTTTCCAGGTACCGGGTGGGTGCTTCGGCGATCACCGTGCGGCAGTCGGCACGCGCCTTCCACGCGTGGTCCATGCGCGCCCAGTACGAGGCCAAGTAGCCGCCACCGTGGGCCAGCAGGAACTTGATCTTCGGGTAGCGCGCGGCCACCCCGTCGAAGATCAGGCGGCTCGCGGCCACGGTCGTTTCCAGCGGGTTGCCGATGACGTTGTTGAGGTAGTGGTCCACCAGGCGGCCGCCTTCGGTGAACCCCACCGGATGCAGGAAGAGCACCGCCTCCCGCTCGTTGGCGAGCGCGAAGAAGCGCTCCAGCCCCAGCCGGGGGTCGGTCAGGTCCATGCCGTTCACGCTGGTGCCGATCTCTGCGCCACGCAAGCCCAGGTGGGCCATGGCGTGCTCCAGCTCGCGCACGGCGAGATCGGCGTCCTGTAGCGGCACCGTGCCCAGCGCGGCGAAGCGGCCCGGGTGCCCATCCACCAGCGCGCGCATGCCTTCGTTGATTTCGCGGGCCAATGCCGCGCCCACGGCGGGCGGGGTGAAGTAGTAGTACTGGAAAGGCGCGGGACTCACGACCTGCAGGTCCACGCCCATCCGGTCCATGTCCTGAAGGCGGCGGGCGACGTCCGTCAATGCCACCGAGCGTTCCTGCATCTGGCGCTGGTTGGTCTCGCGCGTGAGCGCATTGGCGAACACAGTGCTGGGGTCGTAACGGGCGGGCTCGAGGTGCGCGACCTTGGCCGCCACCGCCGGCTGCAGGTAGTGGCAGTGCACATCGATCCGCCGCGCCACCTTGCGCGGGGTCGCGATGCCTCGGCCGGCGCCGCCGCCATCTTCCAGCGGCGGGGCAGGCGTCGCGCCGGACGCATCGGTGAAGGACGGGGACGCGGTGTGCCGATGCCGTGGATCGCGGCAACCGGGTGCGCAGGTGTAGAGCATGGGGGGTTCCTTTTCAGATCGTTGTTGGAGGGCGGGCACCCACCGGGTCATTCGAGCTTGAGCCCGGTCTCGCTCACGATGCGGGCCCAGGTCTTGCTGTCATGGGTTATCAGGTCGCGCATCTCGCCGGGTGTCGCCAGCTTGGGCAGGAAGCCGTTGGTCATCAGGCGCTCCTGGAAGCTGGGCAGCTGGACGACCTTGGTCAAGGCCTCCGACAGCCGACGGACCACCGCCTCTGGCGCCTTGCTGGACGCGAACAGTCCGATCCAGCTGGTGCACTCGTAGCCCGGCAACAGCTCCGGCAGGAGCGGCACCGTCGACGGAAAGACGGACGCCCGGTAGCTCGTGCTCGCGCCCAGTGGAATCAGCTTCCCGGTCTTGATGAAGGGAGCCGCCGTGGCGTACGGCTCCCAGGACGAATCCACCTGGCCGCTGACGACGTTGACGATGCTCCCCGTCGTGAACGGCACATGCAACAACTTCACCTTGGTCTTGTCGACCAGCATCTCCCCGCACATGTGGGGCCCGCTGCCAATGCCGAGCGAGCCATAGGACACTTTGCCCGGCTGCGCCTTGGCTTGCGCCAGGTACTGCTCAAGCGTCTTGAACGCAGCGGTCGGCGCGGCCACTAGCACATAGCCCCCCACGCCCACCAGGCCGACCGGCGTGAAGTCGCGCTGAGGCTGGTAGCTCATGTTCTTGTAGAGGTGCGGGTTGATCACCACGGTGTTGTGCGTGGTCAGCATGAACGTCGTCGCCGGTGCGGTGGTGCGCGCCAGTTCCGCGCCTCCGATCATGCCGGCAGCGCCGGGCTTGTTCTCGACCACGATGGTCTGCTGGAGCAGGGGCCGGATTTCCTGAACGATGTCGCGCGCGATCACGTCCAGCGGGGTTCCTGGGCCAAAAGGCACCAGGATGCGCATGGTTTCCTTGCTCGGGTCTGCCTGCGCGGCCGCGCTGGTGGCGATGACGATCGCGCCCAGGCCGGCGAGCATGGGCGGGATGGACTTGGCAAGGCTTGCTATGAATTTCATGGTTGTCTCCTCGGTGTGGGGTGGCAAGGGGCCTGGCTCAGTTCAGGCGCGCATGGGTTTGCGACACGTCAAACCAGTCGAAGGGCGCGTTGCTCGTGTTGACCATGACGGCCTTGGTGTCGAAGTAGCCGTCGAACGCTTCCTGCCCGAACTCCCGGCCGATGCCGGAGAGCTTCACCCCGCCCCAGGGCGATGCCGCGTCGACTCGGTGGTGGTCGTTGACCCACACGATGCCTGCCTCGAGCGCGTTCGCCACGCGATGCGCGCGGGCCACATCATTGGTTCTCACGGCGGCAGCCAAGCCGTACTCCGAACCGTTGGCGATGGCGATGGCTTCTTCCTCGGTGTCGAAGGGGAGCACCACGGTGAAGGGTCCGAACACCTCCTCGCGCGCCACGCGCATCTCGGGTCGGACATCGGCCAGGACCGTGGGTCTCACGTAGAAGCCCGAAGAATCGCTCAACGCCGGGGGCACGACACCACCAGCGGCCAGCCGCGCGCCCTCGGCCACGCCGATGCGCACGTAATCGAGGATGCGTTCTCGCTGACGCTGCGAGACGACGGGGCCCATCTGCGTGCGCGGGTCGAACGGGTCGCCCACCACCAGGCCGTCCGCCTTGCGCGCCAGCTTCTCCACGAACTCGTCATAGACGCGGCGGTGCACGATGTGCCGCGCCGCGCAGACGCAGGTCTGCCCTGCGCCGACGAAGGCCCCAAACGCCGCGTAGTTCACCGCCTGGTCCACGCTGTAATCGTCAAACACGATCACCGGCGTCTTGCCACCCAGCTCCAGCGTCTGGCGGACAAAGTTGCGGGCCGCCGCGGCGCCCGCGCTGCGGCCTGCTTCGGTGCCCCCGGTCAGCACCAGCTTGTTGATTCCGGGGTGTTCGGAAAGCGCTTTGCCTGCGGCAGCGCCCACACCCGTCACCACGTTGAACACGCCCGGCGGCAAGCCTGCCTCGGTGAAGATCTCCGCCAGGCGCAAGGTGGTCAGCGGCGTGAGCTCAGAAGGCTTGACCACCGTCGTGCATCCGGAGGCGAAGGTAGGCGCCAGGTTGCGCGAGGCGATCAGCAACGGGTGGTTGAAGGGCGCGATGTCCGCCACCACACCCACCGGGCCCCGGTTGGTAAAGGCGTGGTAGTGGCCTTCCACCGGTATGACCGAGTCGCGCCGCGCGATGGCCAGGGCCGCGTTGTACCGGAACAGGTCCGGCACCCCGGGCGAGCTGGGCCCTGGTCTCGCGCAGCGGGCGCCCGTTGTTGAGCGTCTCCAGCTGGTACAGCTCCTCCATGTGCGCCTCCATGGCATCGGCCAGGCGGTTGACCAGCCGGGCGCGCGCACGGATCGACAGGCCCGCCCACTCGGGCGAGCGGAACGCACGCCGGGCGCTTGCGATGGCGTCGGCGACATCCTGCGCATCGGCATCCGCCACCTGCGCGATCACGCCCCCGTGACCCGGGGCGATGACAGGCATCTCGGCCGCGGAGCGCGCTGGCCGGGAAGCCCCGTCAATGAACAAACCATGGCGCTTTTGAAGCCACGCCGAAAGAGAAGGGGAAGTGGGAGAGGACATGTGGAACTCCTGGGTCGTCGTTGGCACCGGGCACTGCAAGTGCAGCCTGCACCGGCCTTTATTAATTATCGAATGATAACTATAGAATCGAGTTTGCCACCCGTCGCGCAGCACGGCGACTGGTAAATACCCTGATCCAATCAGGCGTTAGAGGCAAAGTAAGGCCCAGAGGCGCCGGCAGCAGGCGGCACCCCAAGGCACTTTGATTATCTTTTGATAATCAAATAGGATGGCGAACAGGCGCCATGGCGCTTCGGAAAGGCAGGCCGTGAACCCCGAACGCCGCCAGTGCGCTGGCCCCCGCCACCGCGATCACGCCCATCCAGCCCCAGTGCGCCAGGGCCCAGGTGCCCAGCGCCGAACCCAGCGCCATGCCCAGAAAGATGCCCGTGAACAGCAAGGCGTTGAGACGGCTGCGCGCATCGGCATCCAGCCCATAGACCAGGGTCTGGTGCGCCACCAAGGCGGCCTGCACCCCGAAGTCGAATCCGATGGCCGCAGCCGCCAGCAGCGCGAGATGCCACGCACTGGGCAGCGCCCACCCTGCCGCCATGGCGGCAAAGCTCGCGCCAGCCACCACGGTGCCCATGCGGGCCACTCCGGTGGCGCCCCACTTGTCGGCGAGTCGGCCCGCCAGTGGCGCGGCCAGTGCGCCGGCCGCGCCTGCCAGGCCAAAGGCGCCAGCGGCCGCGCTGCCCAAGCCGAAGTCGGCGTGAAGCATCAAGGCAAGCGTCGACCAGAAGGCACTGAAGCCGACGGACAGCAAGGCCTGTGACGCGGTGGCCCTGCGCAATCCGGCATGGCGGCGCCAGAGGGCGACCATCGACGCCAGCAAGGCGCCATACCGCAGCGAGCTGCCAGGCGCAAAGTGGGGCAGGCGCCACCACGAGATCGCACCAATCAGCGCCACGCTGCCCGCGGCAAAGACGTACACGGCGCGCCAGCCCAGGCCCTGGCCGATCAGCCCGCTGACCGTGCGAGAAAGCAGGATGCCCAGCAGAAGCCCGGTCATGACGGTGCCCACGATGCGGCCCCGGTGCGCAGGCGGCGCGACCGTGGCGGCCGCCGGCACGAAGTCCTGCGCCAAGGTGGCGAACAGCCCGACCAAAAAGCTCGCCACCAGCAGCGCGTGCATTCCCGGGGCCAGTCCGCTGGCGGCCAGCGCCAGCGTCAATGCAACCGCCTTGGCAAGAATCACGCGGCGGCGGCTGTAGCGGTCTGCCAGGGGCGCCAGCAGAAGGATGCCCAGCGCGTAGCCCAGCTGCGTCAACATCGGCAGCAGGCCGACGGTGGTCGGCGCGACGCCGAGGTCCGCCGCCATGGCGCCGAGGATGGGCTGGCCGTAGTAGATCGACGCCACGGAGAACCCGGCGCCCGCGGCCAGCAGGCCGATCAGGGAGCGAGGTGGGCTGAGTGGCTCGTCATGCGAATTTCGGATGGTAGACATAAGTGAAAACCCTTTGTTTTGTGCGTTGCCGGATTCTGTTCCTGCGAAATCCGGCTGGGTAGAGGGCACCCGTGCACATCGGCTATACACTTCGCGAATGACCGAGCCCACCCTGCAGGCCGACCGTCTCGACCTCATGCAGACCTTCATCCGCATCGTCGAAGCGGGCAGCCTGTCGGCCGCGGCGGTGCAATTGGGGACCACCCAGCCCACCGTGAGCCGCCGCCTGAAGTCGCTGGAGCAATCCATGGGCATCCGGCTGTTGCAGCGGTCCACCCACTCGATGAAGCTCACGGTAGACGGGGAGCGCTTCCTGGAGATGGCCCGCGAACTGGTGGCGGGATGGTTCGCCATGCAGGCCGAACTCACGCAAGGCCGGGACACACCGCGAGGAAGGCTGCGCGTTGTCGCGCCCCACGCGCTGGGGCAAGACCAGCTCATGAAGCCGCTGGCCGACTACCTGCGTCGCTATCCGGAGGTTTCGGTCGAGTGGCGCCTCAACGACCGCCTGCCCGACTTCGCCGCCGAAGACGTGGACTGCGCGATTCGCGTCGGCACGGTGAACGACCCATCCGTGGTCGCCCTGCTGATCGCCGAGGTGCCGCGGATCGTGGTGGCCGCGCCCGGCCTCGTCACGGCCCGGCGACCGCTGGATCCTGATGAGCTGGTGTCATTGCCCTGGCTGGCGCTGAGCACCTTCTACCAGCGCGAGGTGCTCCTGCGCCACGAAGCCGATGGCCAGGAGAAGGCCTTTGCCATCGCGCCTCGACTCGCCACCGACAGCCTCTACGCCCTGCGCCGCGCGGCCCTGGAAGGCCTGGGTGCGGCGATCGTGTCGGCGTGGCTCGTAACGGACGACCTTTCGAACGGCCGCCTCGTTCATCTGGCCCCGGCATGGCGTGCCGCCCCCCTGCCCATGTACCTGATCTACCCGGCATCACGGCTGCAGCCGCGCCGGCTTCGCACATTCATCGACATCGTGCGCGAGGCGATGCCCCGAGACGAGACCGGGCCTCAACGTTTGTAGCGCTTTGCAGCCTGCTTAAGGCCGAGCGCCCGCATTGCTCTAGCTAAGCAAGTTTTTCTCGCGCCGGAGAAAGTCCGACTATTTGCCAGCTTAAGGAGGAGAAAGTCCAGGTGTTTTTGTTTTCGAGGCAGACTGCCGGAAGAAAATAACTGGACCGGCGTTGACTTCACTGGACCCAGTGTCCCGTCATTTCCACTTCCTCTCACCTGACGCGTAGGCCGCCAAAGTAACTGCAACTCCCGCCATAGTTCTGCTACTGGCGGACGCTAGTTATTGCAACTGGCCTAACGCCATAGCTTCTCAGCCGCGCGCTGTAGGTCGGCTACGCGGATGCGGTCAGTCGTGCCGCGCTAGCGAGGGACTGCATTTGAATGGCTAGGAGCGCACTGGCAGTTGCATCGCAAGACCCCAACGGCATGCGAATGGGCACCGCAAGTTTTTAGCAAACGCATCGCTTGCTGCATTTGCTGTTTATCAGTGCAGTGACGAACGCGCACTGTTGAACAGTAATGTGTCAATTTATTTCATGGTGCAGCCTTACTAGCTCGAAGCAGGCTGCGTGGGTTCAAGCATAGGTTGCGTGCTTGCCATCCTCATAGCCATCGCAATTCCTGAGGTCGCAGGTTTGCGCGCCTCTGCAAGGCTTAACGAACAAGCCAACGAGCGGATGCTGAACGCGGCTCTCAAAGAGTTTGACCCGATCAGCACCTGCGTACCTCGCTTAAGGAGTTTTATGAGAGCAGCGCACTGGAGCGCTCGACTCCTACATCCGTTGGTGCAACAAGAAACGGATCAAGATCTGCCTGGGGGCTCTCCGCCCCATCGAATACAGGGAGAGCCTCGGACCTGTGGCACATAACCAGTTCAAGTTTTTATCCGCACCCCCCTCTCGCAATGATCCCTGGTGCATTTTCACTGAGGTATCCATGTACCAATTTCTTGAAAACAACCGTGAGGAGCTCACAGCAAGGTGCAAACACAAGGTGGCACAGCGCCCTCAACGTGCGGCCACTGATCAACAGTTGTCGCATGGGATACCGATGTTTCTGGACCAGCTCATCCGCACGCTCAAGGCGGAAGACGAGGACAAGCAAGAGCTGAGCACCCGGATATCCGGACCTTCCGGAGGAGGCGCACTGCGCCTGTCGGAAATTGGTATGAGTGCTACCCGGCATGGCAAAGAACTGCTCGACCTGGGTTACACGGTCGATCAGGTCGTGCACGACTATGGGGATCTCTGCCAAGCCATCACCGACCTGGCATTTGAGCGTGATGCCCCCTTTGCCGTCACCGAATTTCGTACCTTGAATCGTTGTCTGGACAACGCCATCGCGGGCGCTGTCTCGGAGTTCAGCGCCCGACGAGACGCTCAGATCGCTGGTCTGCATGTTGCGGAAGAAAAGCAGCGCCTCGGCTTTTTAGTGCATGAGCTGAGGAACTCGCTGGGAACAGCCACGCGGGCAGTGCGTGCCCTTGAGCTGGGAAACATGCCCATCAGCGGCGCCACAGGTGCCATTCTCAAGCGCAGTCTGGCCGCACTGGCGCTACAGATTGGCAGAACCATCTCGGAAATCAGCGCTTCAAAACCTCAGGAGCGTCAGCTGTTCAGCCTGGCGACGTTCATCTCGGACGTCGATCTGTGGGCCCGCCTCGATGTGAACCTGGTCAGATGCAGACTCGAAGTCCAGGCCGTCGATCCGACTTTGGCTCTCAGTGGGAACAAGGAGCTGCTTCATGCGGCACTGGCGAACGTCATTCAAAACGCATTCAAGTTCACCCAGTCCGATACCGCCGTCCGCCTGAGCGCACGCGCGGCCGGCAACCGGATACTGATCAGCGTGGCCGATCACTGCGGCGGTCTGACCCTGGGTGAGGAAAAGAAGATGTTCATTCCCTTCGCCCACAACACAGGCCGTATGGCTGGAATGGGACTTGGACTTTCCATCGCGAGGCAAAGCGTCGAGGCGGATATGGGTACGTTGACGGTCAAGGACGTCCCAGGGATCGGCTGCATTTTCACGCTCGATCTGCCAGGGCATTTGCTGCACTAGCAAATACGTCCTCCTTGCATCAGGATGACCTCAGGCCAATGGCGTCTAGCGCGGTCTCCAGCGCGTTGATATGGACGGGTTTCGTCATGTGGTCATCAAAGCCGCAGCGGAGCGCCTTTTCGCGATCAGAGGGCTGCCCGTAGCCGGTCAGCGCAATCAGGTGAAGGGACCGTGTCGCGGGCTCGGCCTTGAGTCGGCGTGCCAGCTCATAGCCATCCATGCCGGGCAGGCCGATGTCCACGATGCAGACGTCAGGGGCGCGGTCCGCCACCATGGCAAGGCATTCTTCTGCGTGCAGCGCAGTTCTGACCTCGTGTCCGGCCAGCGTCAGCAGACTGGCCAGCGTGTGGGCCGCGTCCGCGTTGTCGTCCACGATCAGCACTCGGGCAGGGGTCCCATTGTGTTGCCGGGGTGCTGCTTCCCCGCATGCCTCTAACCTTGCACCAGCAGGACACGCAAGAGGAAGAGAGACCGTGACCCGTGTTCCATGACCCTCATGGCCGTGATCGGCCTTGATGTTGCCGCCATGAAGTTCAACAATGCTTCTTGCAATGGTCAGACCAAGACCCAAGCCGCTCTTGGACCTCTGCAAACTTTGCTCGCCTTGAAAAAAGCGGTCGAACACCTGCGGTAACAGGTCGTCGGGAATGCCCGTCCCGCCATCTTCCACTGTGAGCATGGCTTCGCTCGTCCCGCGCTGAATCCAGATGGTGACAGGCTGGTCGGGCTCGCTGAATTTCGCGGCATTGCTCAGGAGATTGCCAACCACTTGAGCGAGCCGCAAAAAGTCGCCGCTCACGAAGATCGGCTCAGATTCGGCTTGGACGACCGGCTCAGCACGTCGATCAAAAAGAGGTTGGGTGACTTCGATGGCCCGCCAGGCCACAAGACGAAGGTCCACCTGCTCGAGCTGAAGCTGTATCTTGCCGGCGACGATCCTGGAAACGTCGAGCAGGTCATCAACCAGGTGCGTCAGGTGTGTGGCCTGCCGTTCGATGATCTCTCGCTCTCGGACGAACGCTGCGCCATCGCGGCGTTTCATGATCTCGATGGCCGTGAGAATAGGCGAGAGCGGATTCCTCAACTCGTGGCCCAGCATCGCCAGGAAATCATCTTTCGCCTTGCTCGCGGCGTTGGCCTTGTCCAGCGCGCTGTTGCACTCCGAGTACAGCCGGACGTTGTCCAGCGCGAGGGCTGCGCGCCGTCCCAACTCGCTGAACAAGGCCACGTCGTCCGCCTCGAAACGGCGTTCGGAATCGACCTGGATGGCCGCCATGGCCCCTATGACACGGTCCCTTGCCATCAGAGGCACGGCGCAGATCGCCTTCATGTCGGACACCTCCGCAAACTGGCGGTACAGCGGATCCTCGATCTTCGACACACCGCCAAGTTCGAAGTGATGCACGTATTCGCGTCCCGAAGCGACCACCCACGACAGCGAGCCGTGCACCGTGGCCGACAGGGATCCGGATTGAACGATTTTCTCAATGGCCTCCAACCGCACGGGATCCACGTGGAAAGTGAGCTTTCGCGCCGGCGCTCCATCCGGACTCATGATATCGATGCGCAGAATGTCGGCAACACCGGGAACCACCGCCGCGGCGATCGCGTTGATCGTGCTCGTCTCATCGAGCGATTGCGTCAGCGAAGACGTCGCTGTCAGCAACATCTGGAGCCGCCCTCTTGTCGCCTCGGCCACTGCACGTGAACATATCTCGGAGCGCAGCAGGCTTTCCCGCTCATTTTCAGCGCGTGAACGCTCCTGACCCGCCGTCCAAAGCGCAAAGGAGACCTCGTCAAAGTCCGGCAGCCCTTTTGTCGGAGGAAGCAAAGGAGCTCCCTTTCCCAGCGCGACCGCGCCATCGCGCAAGGCCTGAGCGCGAACAGTGATTGACCGGCTGACCAGCCAGAAGAGCAAGCCCCCCAGCGCGAGCGAAAGCAGCAAGCCGGCCAGGTAGAGCCACGCGGCCCGCCAGAGTGCGGCGTGTGCGATCTCTGAAGATGCGCCGAGCGCAATCGTCCACCCCGTGTGCTCGATCCGCGAGACCGCCGTGTAGGCCTCATCCCCCTCCATGGTGGACGTCATCCCTACCCCCTCCTTCCTGTCGCCCAACTCCGCGAGCATGGTCTGGAGCGAGGGACTCGGTGGCGTGCCGAAGTATTTGCCGTGGTCTTTGGAGCGGGCCACCCGCTTCATGTTGGAGTCAAAGACGGACACCACCCAATCTCCCGGCAGCGCTTGGCGCTGAATGACTTCCAGGATGGAGTCGGTACTCACGATGGCCGTCAGCACGTACCGGACCTCGCCTGCGCGCAGAACAGGAATGCGCACGGTGTAGCCCACATTGCCTCGAGGGCCCGCGACCATCGGGCCCACCATGGGCGCTTGGGTACGCACCACATCCGCAACGCTTGAGCCTTCCATGGACTGGCGCATGCCACTCCCAAACGGGCTCTCGCTGCCGAAAACGATGGAGCCATCCGGGTTTGCCAGTACGACGCCTCGCCAATCCGGCCGCGCGGCACGAAGCGCCCGCGCGGCCGCATGTACCGACGGAAGCTGGGCGGCTTCAGCGTCCTGCATGGACTGAGCCAACGAAAAGGCCTCCAGCGTAGCCACCGTCCGCTGCATTCGCGCGTCGATGGCAGCTGCAAGCGCTTGAGTCATGCCAAGCGTCGCTTGTTCGACCTGCTGCTTCTGTTGATGAAGCATCACGACGAATGCGGCTGTTGCAAAAAGACAGAACGGGAGAATCGTTGCCACGCCCAACAACATCAGACGGCGGCGCAAAGAGAATCCGTGCCAGAACCGCTCGCGTGCGCGTTGCTCATCTGCTCGGTGCGCTGCCGCACCAACTGACTTGTGGTCACTTGCAGTCATGGGTCGTTGCTTCCATTCAAGATAGGGAGTTCCAGATCCACGAGGGCGCTCTGTGCGTTGACGTCGCAGCCAAACATACAGGGTAGTGAGTTTTCAGAAGATTGGGGTGTTGCAAGCCGTAAAGCCCCGGCGTTGTGAAGAACCTCACGTCATTGACCTCATCGGACCGGCAATGACTCTCCGCTGGTACAACGAGAAGCGCATCAAGCTCTCCTTTGACCCTCTCAGCCCCATCGAATAGCGAGAGAGCCTTGAACGGCCCAAAACCAGTCAAAGGTTCCCCCTCTGTCAATTTTTCAGTCGGCGTCAACAAGCCTCCCGGCGCGCACAATACCCTTATGTCTGCGCCCATGGATTGCCCATCGCCCCGAAAAACTGCGCAGTCAGATATGCGGGGGGTACTCTGGAACGATGAACAGGGCTACCAGTTGCTGTTCGATGCCCACCCGCAGCCGATGTGGGTGTTCGAACAGACCAGCAAGCGCATCTTGGCCGCCAACGCGGCGGCCGTCGCGCGTTACGGATACTCATACGAAGAGTTCCTGCAACTCAAAGTCATGGACATCCGGCTTGTGCCGCCAGGCCAAGGCGAGACGGGGGAGGATCTTGACCGAGAGCTTGTGGGAACCGATGGTCGGCGATTGACCAAGCGAGAGCAGCATCGGTTACGAGACGGCAGCCTGATCGATGTCGACATGACCTCCAGCGACCTGGACTGGGAAGGCCGTGCAGTGAGCCTGGTGGTGACGAACGAGGTGACCGCACATGTTGCGTTGCAGCGCCAGGCCGCGCATGCCCTGCGGGAAATGGGTGTGGCGCGCGAATTGCTGGACCACGTGATCAACAGGGTGGGCGACGCGATCTTTGCGCTCGACAGGGAAATGCGTTTCACCTACCTCAATGCGCCTGCCTTGAGCCTGCTCCAGCGTGATCGAGCCGAACAACTGATCGGTCGATACATCTGGGACGAGTACGAGTTGGAGCAGGCGCAAGTCTTTCACCATGCATACGACAGGGCATTGCGGTCCCAACAGGCACAAGTCTTCGAGGCTTTTTATGCACCCTGGAGCAAGTGGTTCGAAGGGCGTGTCTTCCCTTCGCCGGAGGGGCTGTCGATCTTCTGCAACGACATCACGGAACGCAAGCTGTTCGAACGCCTGTTGCTCGACCGGGAGCGTGATTTCCGCCTGCTGACCGAGCAGACGCCAGCGATGATCTACCGTGCGTCTCTCGAGCCGCCCTATCGCACGCTGTATGTCAGCCCGTCCATTCGTATCCTCGGGTACACGGTGAGCGAATGGATGGCCGATCCGCTGGCGTGGACCAAGGCGCTTCACCCTGACGATTGCGAACGCGCGGTGGCTGCGCTGTCGGATGAGTACTTGGACGGCGTCGATCACCAGATTCAGTACCGCTTGCGCGATGCACAGGGCAAGTGGCGTCATTTCCGCGACCGCTCCTGCCGGATTGACCCCACGGATGGAAGTCCGGCGTATGTGCAAGGCATCGCTCTGGACATCACCGATCTGGTGGAGAGTGAACAGGCCTTGCGCGAGAGCGAGGCCAGTTTGCGACGCAGTGAGCAGCGCTACCGATTGGCCGCGGCCAGCGGGCAGGTGTGGGACTGGGACTTGTTGAGCGACAGACTCAGCTTCAGCGAAGACTTCTGGTGGCAGCTTGGGTTTGAACCGATTTCGGCGTTGGACTGTCGCAGCAGCCGCCTGGGTGCGATGATCCACCACGAGGACCTCGTTCGGCATCACGAAGCAATGCGCCGCCACCTCAAGAACCGGGAAGCGTTCGACTTGGAGATTCGCATCTGCGATGCCTGGGGCGAATGGCGCTGGATGCATGTTCGTGGACTTGCCGAATGGAACGGCGCAGGGCGAGCCGTTTACATGGCCGGCACCACCGTCGACATCAGCCCGCGCAAGAAGGCTGAGGCCGCACTGCGAGAATCCGAGGCCTACCGGCGCAAGCTGTTCGAGCAATTGGCCGACGGTGTTCTGCTGATCGACGACAGCAATCGCATCCTCGACGCCAATCCGCAGGCCATGAACATGCTGGGCTACCCGGGTGACAGCCTGCTCAACATGCCGCTGCATGCCTTGCTGGCGGGTCAGCAGCCGACGATCCCTTTCGACACCCATAAGACCCGGTCTCCCGGCAGGGGTCCGCTGACGGAATGGAACGTCGTGCGCCGGGATGGTGCTGTTGTGCCGGTGGAGGTAAGCGCGCGTGCACTGGACCCCACCCGCCACATCGCGGTGCTGCGCGACATCACCGATCGCCGTGCTGCTGAGACTGCGCTGCTCACTCATCAATTTGAACTTTCCGAACTCAATCAGCGGCTGATGCAGCAGGAGCGGATCACCACCCAACGCCTGGCCCAGGCGCTGCACGACAACCTCGGCCAGTCTCTGGCAGTGGCCCGGTTGAATCTCGAAACCTTGCTGATCATGGCGGGCGAGACCTTGCCTTCTGTGCTTGCGGAACAGTGCCAGCATCTTTCGGGTGTTCTGGGGCAAGCGGTGCTGGACGTGCGCAAAGTGCTGGCCGACCTGCGGCCGCCCCTGCTCGAGGAACAGGGTCTGGCGGCCGCGCTGGACAACGAAATCCGCGTCGCATTGTCGGCATCTGGCCCCGATGTGCTGCTGGAGGTCGTCGATGGTTTGTACAGCCAGCGTTGGCCTTCCGACGTGGAGTACAGTGCTTTCATGGTAGTCCGCGAGGCCATCGCCAACGCCAGGCTTCATGCACACGCGTCGCTGATCCGGGTGGTTCTGGAAGGCGATACGCACCAGCTCAATGTGGAAGTCATTGACGACGGTGTGGGCATCGACCCCGACATGCAGCACGGCCGACCTGGCCGATCTGGGCATCGTGGGCATGCGGGAGCGGGCCATCTCCATCGGCGCGCGCTGTTTCATCAGCGCAGAACCCGGTGCCGGCACACACGTCCGCCTGAGCTGGACGGTATCGGAACCATGAGCAACATTTACCTGGTCGACGACCACACACTCGTGCGCGACGGACTGCGGGCGTTGCTGGAAGCCGCCGGGCATCGCGTGGTGGGTGAGTCGGCCGATCCGACGCAAGCGCTGGCCCAGCTGCGCGAGCTTGGGCCAGTGGTGGTTCTACTCGATCTGCATCTGGACCAGCGCTCGGGTTTTGAGTTGCTGACCGAGCTGCAGCGTCGGGCGCCGGAGGTGCGCTCGATTGTGCTGACCATGTCGGCCCAGCCGCGTCATGTGGCTGAAGCACTTAGGATGGGTGCGGCTGGATACGTGCTCAAGGGATCGCCCGCCTCCCAACTGCTGCAAGCGGTCGACGCCGTGAGCAAGGGGCAGCGCTTCCTTGGCCCCGATGTGGCCGAGCTCGCCGTACAGGGTTTCACGGCGCCGGGAGACGACGCCCTGGACACGCTCTCGGTGCGCGAGCGCCAGATTGTCTTGATGGTGGTGCAGGGGAAGTCCAGCACCGAGATAGGGCGCGCGTTGCACCTGTCGCCCAAAACGGTGGACTCGTACCGCAGCCGCATCATGGCAAAGCTGGCCGCGCCGGACGTGCCAGCCCTTGTGCGCTTCGCCATCCGCAACGGCCTGATCGATGCCGGGGACGCCTGATTCGTGGCGTCCTCCCCACATCGTCTTGCGCGATAGCAAACACAAACGAACAAACAACACGATCGGCCCCCAGGCTGCATCGAGAACTCCCCACAGACCACCAGCAGCGGTCTTTTTAAAGTCCATCGCAGATGTTGGTCGGTGTATCCGATCTTCCCTTGGACGGCATGCAGACGTGCAAAAGAACGTGTTCTGACGCATTCTCAGTTCTGGCCGCGTGCCCTCTGCAACCCCTTGATGCAACCTCATGCAATCCGCCACCCCGCCCCCCAGCGAGTCCCGCCGTCTGGCGATCCTCGATTCCCTGGGCGTGCTCGACACGCCGGCCGACCCCGTGCTCGATGGCATCGTGCGGGCTGCCGCCCAACTGATCGGTTGCCCCGTTTCGCTGGTTAGCCTGGTCGATGCTCAGCGCCAGTGGTTCAAGGCGCGTCTAGGTCTGAATGTGGAGCAGACACCGCGCGAGCAGGCGTTTTGTGCCCACGCCATCCAGCAGACCGGCTTGTTCGAAGTGAGTGACGCTCGGCTGGACGCGCGGTTCGCCGACAACCCGTTGGTGACTGGCGAGCCCCACGTGGTCTTCTACGCCGGCGTTCCCCTGTCTGTGGAAGGTCACGCCATGGGTACGCTGTGCGCGATCGACCATCGCCCGCGCCAGCTATCCGACGTGCAGCGCCAGACGCTGAAAGACCTCGCGCGTGCGGCCGAGCATTGGCTGCAAACGCAGAGGGCCGATGCCGAGCGCCGCAATCTGTTTGATCAGATGGGCGACGGGATCCTGTTGGTCGATCGCACCCACCGCGTGATCGAAGTGAACCGCGCAACCGCGCGCATGCTCGGCCACCGCGCCGGCGAACTGCGGCAGATGCACCTGCGCGATTTGTTGCCCGCAGACGAACACACCCGGCTCACGCGCGCAACGCTGCGGGTGCTCAAGGGCCGCGAGCAACTGGCCGACTGGCGGGTGTTGCGGCGCGATGGCAGCTGCTTCATTGCGGAGGTCAGTATCCGGATGGTGGAGCAGCAGCGTTTTGTGGTGGTTATGCGCGACATTTCACAGCGGTATTCGCAGGAGCAGGAGGTGCGGCTGCTCTCCATGGCGGTCGAGCAAAGCGCGCAAAGCATCTTGATCACCGACTTGAATGCCAACATCGAATACGTCAACGCTGCGGCGCTGACAAGCTCGGGTTACACCATGCAGGAAATGCTGGGCCGAAATCCGCGCATGTTGCAGTCGGGCAAGACGCCGCGTGAGACCTATGCCCAAATGTGGCAGCAGCTCACCGCGGGCAAGGCATGGCGCGGCCTGCTGTTCAACTGTCGCAAGGACGGCGTGGAGTACGTCGAGGCCGCAACGATCACACCCATTCGAGACGCTCGAGGGACTGTGACCCAGTACCTGGCCCTGATGCTGGATGTGACAGAGAAGCGGCGCCTGACCGAAGAACTGGAGTGCCATCAGACCCACCTGGAGCAGCTTGTGGAGCAGCGCACTGTGGCACTGGTGGACGCGCGCCGCGCAGCCGAGGCTGCCAGCGAAGCCAAAAGCGCGTTTCTCGCCACAATGAGCCACGAGATTCGCACGCCAATGAATGGGGTGGTGGGCAGTCTCGATCTGCTGCAACACTCGGAGCTCTCGGCCTACCAGCGGGATCTGATCGACACCGTCAGCGAGTCGGCGCTGGGTCTTCTGACCATCATTGATGACATCCTGGATTTCTCCAAGATCGAAGCGGGTCAGCTCAAGCTGCAGAGTGAGGCGGTTTCGCTGGAGCGACTCACCGACAGTGTGTGCAACGCCTTGCGTCCGACGGCCACCTCCCATGGAGTCGATCTGCAGGTGGATGTGGCGCCGGGCCTGCCTGACTGGATCCTGAGCGACGGGACACGGCTGCGCCAGATTCTCAACAACCTGATTGGCAATGCCATCAAATTCTCCGCTGGCTTGGCTCGAGCAGGTCGGGTGGCGCTTCGAGTACGGACTTGCGGGTCGGACCTGCCCGGGCACCTTCAGTTGAGCGTGATCGACAACGGCATCGGCATGAACCCTGAAGTGCTGCAGCGCATCTTCCAGCCGTTTGTGCAGGCCGAGAGCGCCACCACCCGGCGTTTTGGAGGCACCGGCCTGGGCCTGTCGATCTGCAACAGGCTGGCTGGCTTGATGGGGGGATGGATCAAGGTCGACAGCGAGATGGACCAAGGATCCGCTTTTACCGTGACCTTGCCTTTCCAGTCCACGTCGTCCCCGCGGCCCGTGGCAGATGACAACTTCGCCATGGTCACGCGCACCGGGCCGCACTTCGTGCCATCCGGCGGCCCGCTGGTGTTGGTGGCCGAAGACAATTCCGTCAACCAGAAAGTGATCGGGCACCAGCTCGCGCTGCTGGGGTGGGCGGTGGAGATGGTCGGCGATGGACTCGGCGCCTTGGCGCTTTGGCGCGCGGGTCGGGCCACCCGGCGCCATGCCTTGCTGCTCACCGATCTGCACATGCCGGGCATCGACGGGTACACGCTGCGCCACCACCATTCGCAGCGAGGAAACGGGTGGATCTCGTCTCCCGATCGTGGCCTTGTCAGCCAATGCCTTGTATGGCGAGATCGAACGCTGCCGTTCGGCCGGCATGGATGATTACCTCAGCAAACCGGTTCGGACGCACCAGTTGGGCGAGATGATCAGGCGTTGGTTGCCGTCGGACGGGGCGCCAACCCTGGCCTCGTTTGGCGCTGCGGACTGTGAAGAAGTGGATGTGATCGAAGTCGAGCTCGGCCACTGTGTCTACGACGACCAGGCGCTGAAGCGTCTGGTCGGCGAAGAGCCCGGGCTGCTGGCCGAGTTCCGCCAGCGTTTCATTGTTTCTGCCCTCAACACCGTGGACGAGATGCGCCGCGCCGCCAGCGACGGCAATACGGCCACCCTGTCCGGCCTGGCTCACCGCCTCTCGTCCTCCTGTCGCATGATCGGCGCCGTGGCGCTGGGAGAGTGCTGCAGCCGCATCGAACGCGCTGGCTCTGGCTGCAGCCCAAGCGAGATGCACGGGCTCATGTCCCAGCTGGAAGACGCGCTCGCCCATGTCATGACACGCCTGTCCGGTCACGAGGCATTGCAGCATTCAAACGCTTCCGATTGAACCGAGCCAACCAACCCGGACCTGACGATGAAGCACAAAGAAGCGCGCATCCTCGTTGTCGGCGACAACGCGGTGGACGCAGAACAGGTCTGCGGCATGCTTCGCGGTCGATACCCACATACCGAGGCCACGACAGATCCGACGAAGTCAGACGCGGTATTCGACCGGCTGAAGCCGCAACTGCTGGTGTTGGCTTTCAAATCGCTGGAGGCCTGTGAGCGCTTCTACCTGGGCCTGTACCGGCGCAGCGAGGTGATCCAGTCGCTGGCACACCGCACGCTGTTGCTGTGCGACAAGGAAAGCGTGCACCGCGCCTTCGATCTCTGCATGCAGGAGGTGTTTGACGACTACGTGTTGTTCTGCGCGGCTGGTGCACGACGCCAGACGGTTGCCCATGTCGGCGCACCTGGCGCTGTGCGCCCTCGACCAAGAGCAGGCGCTTGAACCGCTGTCCGAGTTGCGCACCCTGGCCCGCCGTGCCGAAGCGCTGGAGGAGCAGCTCGCCCAGCAGGTGAAGCTGGGGCGGGTGCACGCGCAGAACGCACAAAGCTCCGCGCGCATGGCCCAGGCCTCGGTCAGCCGCGCGATGGGAGGCCTGTCCGAGCGCATCCTGGCCAACGGCCTGGACAACGCTCTGACGGTGCGCGACGCCTCGCGCGTGAAACAGGCCTTTGGCAATCTGCAACGCGAGTCCTTGATTCCTACGCTGGAACAGGTGGTGCGGGCGGCCCAGCCGGTGCAGGATTGGGTGGACACGATCACCAGTGAACTGGCCGAACCACTGAGAGCCACACAGGCAATGGTGCACCGCGCCAAACGGAGCCGCCCGCAACTGTTGGTCGTGGACGACGATGTGTTCATGCGCCGATTGCTCAAGCAGTTGCTGACCAGCGAGCAGTACGACGTCGAGGGGGTGGGTACCGCGGCGGATGCCCAGCTTTTTCTGACAAAGAATCGGCCCGACCTGATCCTGATGGACGTCCTGTTGCCGGACTCCAACGGCATCTTGCTCACGCGCGAGCTCAAGGCCGGCCAGTTCCACATGAACACACCGGTGATCATGCTCACAGGCCAAACCGAAAAGCAGGTAATCGTGGAGAGCCGCAAGGCGGGCGCTGTGGGCTTTGTGCGCCAAGCCCTTCAACCGGGACATCCTGCTGCGAAAGGTGGCCCAGCACTTGGCGCACTGAGGTCGCATTCGGTGTTGTCTTCGACTGAAAACTGACCCAGTTAGAGCATCAATTTCCATTGAAAGCCGACCCACGTAAGAACCCTATCCTGCTGCTTTTGGCAGCAGGAGATTTCAGGAGTAATAGACGTGGCGACACTGACTGTGATATGACGCTGGGCACTGCGCCAGCAGAGGTCCATCCACGAGCTCTCCCCGGTCGTACCGAGTCAGCCACAACTGAATCAGGTTGGTCAACAGGGTGTGCTTCCTCGCCGCATCGCGCCGGCCGATGGCGCCACTGCGCGACCTTCTATTTCACCCTCGCCTCGCAGTGATTTGGGATGATCGACAATACAGATCTTTCTGACGGTGGAACCAGCGAGTGATGTACCCCGTCGGAAGACGCTAACCTTCTGCGATCACATCCGTCAGGCCCAACGCACCCTGGGCCACAAGCGTTCTCCACCGACTGAGGTCGTTGTCGACCTTGATGCGCAGCGCGTCGGGCGTGCCAGGCTCCACCCTGGCGCCGTGGTTCTCGAATTGAGCGACCACGGCCGCGTCGGCCAAAGCGTCGTTCAGTGCCTGGTTCAACTTGGCGAGCGTCGCAGAAGGCGTGTGTGCCGGCGCGAACAGGCCATACCACTGCGTGACGTCCACGCCGTCGATCCCGCCTTCTGCCAGCGTGGGCAACGCGGGCAGGCTGGGCAACCGACTCGTGCCGGCCACCCCCATGGCCCGCAGTTGGCCGCTGTGAACGAACGGATGGGCGGTGAACAGGCTGGGGAACATGACCTGCGTGCGTCCGCTCACCACGTCGGCAATGGCCGGCGCCGCGCCGTCGAACTTCACACTGGCCATGTCCGCGCCGCTGCCCAACAGGAACAGCGCCGCCGCAAAATGGGGCGGCGTGCCGTCGCCGGCCGAGGCGTAGACCAGGCTGCCGGGCTTCGCCTTCAGTTCAGACACCAGCTCCTGAACGCCGGGCGCGGAGACGCTCGGGTGGACCACCATCAAGGTCGGCGATGAGCCCACCAGGCCGATCGGCTCGAAGTCCCCGACCGGGTCGTAGCCCAGTTTCTGCAGCGCGGGGTTCATGGCGTGCGTGCCCACATAGCCCAACATCAGCGTGCTGGCCATCGGGCTCCGCGCGGGCCACGAACTCGCTGGCAATGGCCCCGTTCGCGCCCGCCCGGTTGTCCACCAGCACCTCCTGCCCCAGCAGCCGCCCCATCTTGCCGGCAATGATGCGGGCCATGGTGTCGTTCCCGCCGCCGGCGGCGGTCGGGACGATGATGGTGATCGGTTTGCGTGCCGGGGCCGCCGCCTCCTCGGGACGCGGGAACACGTAGTCCGGCAGGTGCATTTCCCCTTGCATGATCTTGCGCGCCGTGCGAACCAGTGCGGCGCCCTTGACCTCGGCCGCGTCTCCCTGGCCGACGAGCTCCACCTCGACATCGATCTGGCCCGCCGGGTGCAGCACCACCAGCTTGTGGCGACCCGCTTCGCGCGCGATGCCGCTGGCGACCGTGCCGGGCAGAGCAAAGGCGCTGCGCACCCCGATGGCGCCCGTGACGGCGTGCGACGCGTGGCAGCGGTGCGGCGTGAAGTACCGCGAGGTGACGCTGTGGGGGGCATCGCCTTCGCTGACCAGCACCGGCTTCGGTATGACGCTGTTGGAGACGTCCCCCAGCCCCATCATCCGTCCCGCCTGCAGGCGCAGGGACTCGATGCGCGCCAGGAGCGCAGTGTTGGCGTCGAGGGCCACCGGCTTTTCCCGTCCCGTGACGCCCAGATCGGCCGCGCGCACGATCATCAGCGGCATGGCGGCGTCAATGCAGGTAACGGCCGTGCCGTCGATGTGGTCGATGCGCTGGCCCGTCGGAAAAACCTGGCCCGTCACCGCGCCCCACGCGTCCAGGAAGTCCAGCAGGATGGGAGCGGCCGTGCCGGCAACGCCGTCGATGCGAGCGTCGCCCTCGTACGTGACGCGACCGTTCGGCGTGCGCACCGTCACATCGATGCGAGAACGGGTGTTGACATTGAACACGCGCACCCGGGTCACGCCGTCCTGCGCCTTCACCAGGCCCTGCTCGATGCCGAACGGCGCCACACCCGACAGCATGTTGCCGCAGTTAGGCCGGGTGTCGACGGAACGGTGGCCCACGCCGACCTGCGCGAACAGGTAGTCGAGGTCGCAGTCGGGCTGGGTGGAGCGCGAAACGATGGCCACCTTGCTGTTCAAGGTGCTGCCGCCACCGACGCCGTCCAGCTGCAACGGGTCCGAAGCCCCGATCGCCCCGATCAGGGCCTGGTCGCGGGCCTCGTCACCGTCGGGCAACCACTCACGCAGAAAGAAGGGGCCGCGCGAGGTGCCGGCGCGCATGAGGACACAGGGAATGACTTTGTTCATGGGCCGCATTCTCAAGAGCCGCTTTGATTCTGTGAATTGCATAGTTGAGAAGCATTGATCCATGGTTTGCAATAAACAGGCAAGCCGTTCATTGATGCACCAAAGGCATCACTTGTTCTCAACATTGCAATTTACTTCGCCACCGGATGCGCCGAAACTGCCTGCTCGGCACCCGCCATTCCAGCCCTGAGAGCGAAGGACATCCTCATGACCCAGACCACCGACGACCTGCGCGCATGGATCGGTCGCAGCGAGACGGTGCACGACACCGTGAACCCAACGCCCGTGGCCGCCCTGACCGCCACGCTCGACCACCCTGCGGCCGACACCGCGCCCGGCACGCTGCTGCCACCGCTCTGGCACTGGCTGTACTTCCTGCCCCTGCATCGGCAATCCGACATCGGCGCCGACGGCCACGCCCGGCGCGGCGGCTTTCTGCCTCCGGTGCCGTTGCCGCGCCGCATGTGGGCCGGCAGCCAGTTCGAATTCCGCTCCCCGATCCGCGTGGGCGACCAGGTGGCCCGCACGTCCACCATCGACGACGTGAGCCGCAAGGAAGGCCGCACGGGCCCGCTGGTGTTCGTGAAGGTGCGTCACGAGATGCGGTGCAACGGTGCGGCTGAACCGGCCCTGGTGGAGTTCCACGACATCGTCTACCGCGACGCCCAGCAACCCGGCGATGTGGCGCCGCCCCCGCTGGCCGCCCCGGAACAGGCGACCTGGCGTCGCCAGGTCGTGCCGGACGACGTGCTGCTGTTCCGCTACTCGGCGCTCACCTTCAACGGCCACCGCATCCACTACGACCGGCAGTACGTGACCCAGGTCGAAGGCTACCCGGGCCTCATCGTGCACGGCCCGCTGATCGCCACGCTGCTGCTGGACCTGTTGCGCCGGGAGATGCCCACGGCCGACGTGGCCAGCTTCCGCTTCAAGGCGGTGCGCCCCACCTTCGACCTGCACGCCTTTCAGGTGCAAGGGGAGCCGTCCGCCGACGGCAAGACCGTGCGCCTGTGGGCGAGCGACCACGAAGGCTGGCTCACGATGGATGCCACCGCCGTGCTGCGCTGATTCTTTTCTCCACGATCACCCGAGACCCTCATGCAGCCACTCGCAGGCATCACCGTCGTCACCCTGGAACACGCCATCGCCGCGCCCTTCG
The DNA here is from genome assembly GCF_042697355.1 of Hydrogenophaga sp. UC242_50. NCBI lineage: Bacteria > Pseudomonadati > Pseudomonadota > Betaproteobacteria > Burkholderiales > Comamonadaceae > Hydrogenophaga > Hydrogenophaga sp. UC242_50. The sequence continues at coordinate 999,693 of NZ_CP170553.1, read as the reverse complement.
CCACGCGCCAGCTGGCCGACCTGGGTGCGCGCGTCATCAAGATCGAGCGCCCCGGCACGGGCGATTTCGCGCGCGGCTACGACCAGCGGGTGCGCGGCCTGGCATCGCACTTCGTCTGGACCAACCGCTCCAAGGAAAGCCTCACGCTCGACGTCAAACACCCGGAGGCCGCCCGCGTCCTGGAACGGCTGGTGCTGGAGAAGGCCGACGTGGTGGTGCAGAACCTCGCGCCCGGCGCGGCGGCCCGGCTCGGCCTGGGCCACGAGGCGCTGTCGGCCATCAAGCCCGGGCTGATCGTCTGCGACATCTCGGGCTACGGCGACGACCGGGAGAACCCGGGGCCGTACCGCGACAAGAAGGCTTACGACCTGCTGATCCAGAGCGAAGCCGGGTTCGTGTCGGTGACCGGCACCGCCGACGAACCCTGCAAGGCCGGCCCGTCGATCGCGGACATCGCCGCAGGCATGTACGCCTACAGCAACATCCTCGCGGCCCTGATGCAGCGCAGCCAGACCGGCCGCGGCCAGCGCATCGACATCTCCATGCTGGAATCGCTGACCGAATGGACCAGCTACCCGCTGTATTACGCGTTCGAAGGCGCCGCGCCACCACCGCGCACCGGCGCCAGCCACGCCACGATCTATCCGTACGGCCCTTTCCCGGTCGGACCGGCGGAGCACGGCGCCCACGTGATGCTGGGCCTGCAGAACGAGCGCGAATGGCTCAGCTTCTGTGAGAAGGTGCTGCTCCAGCCGGCCTTGCGCAGCCGACCCGCGCTTCACCGCCAACTTCAAGCGCGTCGCCGAACGCACCGCCCTGCGCCAGATCATCGTGGACACCTTCCGGCCGCTGACGGTGGCCGAGGTGGAGGCGCGGCTGGAGGTGGCGCAGATCGCCAACGCCCGCGTGAACACCATGGCCGACGTCTGGGCACACCCGCAACTCCAGGCCCGCCAGCGCTGGACCGAGGTGGGTTCACCCCAGGGGCCGCTGCCGGCCCTGCTGCCACCGGGCACCTGGAACGAAGGCCCGCGCATGGACCCGGTGCCAGCGCTCGGCGAGCACACCGATGCCATCCTGGCCGAGCTCGGCTACGGCGCGGACGGCATTGCCGCGCTGCGCGCGGCCCAGGCCATCTGAGCTGAGGGCGCGACCATGTCGGCGTCCCTCACCCCCGCACGCACCTACCTCTTCGTGCCCGGCTCGCGGCCCGATCGCTTCGACAAAGCCCTCGCCAGCGGCGCCGATGCGGTGGTGCTGGATCTTGAAGACGCCGTGGCGCCCGAGCACAAGGCCGCCGCGCGTGCCCACGTGGCCGGCTGGTTGCACAGCGCCGCACCGGCCGACCGGGCCCGCTGCGTGGTGCGCATCAACGATTCGACATCGGACGGGTTTGCGGACGACCTGGCCGCCCTGCCCGGCACCGGCGTGGCGCAGATCATGCTCCCCAAGGCCGAGCAGGCACAGCAGGTCGGCTTCGTCGTGGCGGCTGTGCCGGGTGTTCAGGTGCTGGCCCTCATCGAAAGCGCCAGGGGCGTGGCCCAGGTGGACGAGGTGGCGGGTGCCGTCGGCGTGGCCCGGCTGGTGTTCGGCACCCTGGATTTCGCCCTCGACCTGGACCTGGACATCCGCCACGACGCCATCGGCCTGAGTCACGCGGCGGCGCGCATCGCGCTGGCATCGCGCTTGGCCGACCTCCCCGCGCCCGTGGCTGGCGTTACCCCGCAACTGGACGACGAGGCACGGCTCATGGCCGACCTGGCCTGGGCCCGTTGCCACGGCTTCGGCGCCAAGCTGTGCATTCACCCCAACCAGGTCCTGCCGATCCACCGCGCGCTGCAGCCCGACGCGGCCGAGCTGGCCTGGGCCCGGCGCGTGCTGGCGGCCGATGCGGCGTCGCCCGGCGCGGCCCGGCTCGACGGCCGCATGGTCGATGCGCCTGTGGTGCGCCAGGCGCGCCGCACGCTGCGGGCCGCAGGGCACTGACCCCGGCTTTCATCCCCACCGATCACCCCAGAGAAAGACACACCATGGCATCCACCATCATCGATTCGCGCATCTTCGGCGACATGTTCAGCGACGCGCGCATGCGCGAGGTCTGGTCCGACGAGAACCGCACGGCCAAGTACCTCGACATCGAGCGCGCGCTGGCCAAGGTCCAGGGACAACTCGGCATCATTCCGCAGGAAGCGGCCGACGAGATCGTGAAGAACTGCGAGCTGTCGCAGATCGACTGGGTCAAGCTCAAGGCCAAGACCGAACAGATCGGCTACCCGATCATCGCGGTCGTCAACCAGATCAACGCCAACTGCCGCGACAAGCTGGGCGAGTACTGCCACTGGGGCGCCACCACCCAGGACATCACCGACACCGCCGCCGTCCTTCAGATGCGCGAAGGCCTCGCGCTGGTGGAGCAGGACCTGGACGAGATCGGCGACGCGCTGGCCGCGCTGGCCCGCAAGTACCGGGACACACCCGTGATCGGCCGCTCCAACCTGCAGCAGGCCACGCCCATCACCTTCGGCTACAAGATCGCCAGCATCCTGGCCGGCATCGACCGGCACCGCGAGCGGCTGCAGCAACTCAAACCGCGCGTGCTGATGGGCGAATTCGGTGGCGCCTCGGGCACCTTGTCGTCGCTGGAGAAGGGCGCGATGGAAACGCAGGCGGAGTTGATGAAGGAGCTGGGCCTCGCCCAGCCGCTGATCTCCTGGCACACGGTGCGCGACACCATCGCCGAGGTCGGCGCCTTCCTGGGGCTCGTCGGTGGCTCGCTCGGCAAGATCGCGATGGACGTCAAGCTCATGATGCAGACCGAAGTGGCCGAGGTGTTCGAGCCTTATGCGCCGGGGCGCGGCTCTTCCTCCACCATGCCGCAGAAGCGCAACCCGATTTCCTGCCTCTACATCCATGCCAACATCTCGGTTGCACGGCAGCACGCCGCCGCCCTGATGGACGCGATGGTCGCCGACCACGAGCGCTCCACCGGCCCTTGGGAGATCGAGTGGGTGTCGCTGCCCGAGATCTTCTGCCTGATGTCCGGCGCGCTGAAACAGACCAAGTTCGTGCTCAAGGGCCTCGAAGTGGACGCCACCCGCATGCGCGCCAACATCGACATCACCCACGGTCTGGTGATGTCGGAGGCGGTGATGATGGGCCTGGGGCCCTACATCGGCCGCGAATACGCGCACGACCTGGTCTACGACCTGTGCCGCCAGGCCTTGAAGGAAAACCAGCCTCTGATCGAGATCCTGGCCGTGCACCCGGAGATCACCGCCCACGTGACCCGGGCCCAGCTCGAAGCCATGTGCGAACCGGCCAACCACCTGGGCCAAGCCGGCGTCATGGTCGATCGCGTGCTCGCGGCGCGGCGCTGAGGCCCTCGGCGGCCTTGCCGCGTTTCGCCTTCATCTCCGCGAAGAATTCATACAGCTGCAGCGCCGCCGGCGAAAGCGAGCGGCCCTTGCGCCGGATCAGCCCGACTTTGCGGGTGACGATCGGATCCACCAGCGGCACGCTCACCAGCAGCGGGTGGCCGGGGGCGGGCATCGCCATCGACGGCACCGCCGCCACGCCCAGGCCCGCTTCGACCAGGCCCAGCATGGTCGTCACATGCTGGGCTTCGTAGATGTTCTGCGGCAGGCCGGGCTGGCCGGACAACGCCTGGTCGATCAACAGGCGGTTGCCCGAGGCCTTGCTCACCGAGATGTAGTCGTACTTGGCCAGTTCGGCCCAGGACACGCGGCGCTTCTTGGCAATGGCGTGATCGCGGCGGCAGGCCGCCACGAAGCGCTCCTCCAGCAGCGGCTTGAACTCGATGTCGGGTTCCTGGCTGCCCATGAAGTTGAGCCCGAAATCCGCCTCGCCGCGCGACACGGCGGACAGCACCTCGTTCGCGCTGGCGTCGAAGATCTTCACCCGGATCTTGGGGTACTGTTCGCGGTAGCGCGAGATCACGTGCGAGATGAAGTAGTACACCGTGGACGGCACGCAGGCGATCGTGACCTCGCCCATGCGGGTGCTGCCCACCCCGCGAATGCCCAGCAAGGTGTTGTCCAGCTCGTCCAGCAACTGCTGCACTTTTCGGTCGAAGTCGCGGCCGACGGCTGTGAGTTCGACCTTGCGCGTGGTGCGCTCCAGCAGCTTGACCCCCAGGGCCTCTTCCAGCTTCTCGATGCGCCGGCTGAACGCGGGCTGCGACACGTGCAGCGCGTTGGCGGCCTTGCGAAAGCTGCTGAGTTCGGCCACGGCGCGGAACGCCTGCAGGTCGTTAAGGTTGAAGTTGATGGCCATGGCAGCTTGGAGGGTGTTCTGGTTGATCCAAATTGTGCATCAATGCTTCACAAACATGCAATTTACTTGGCATAGGACAACAGCGACGATACGTTCCGAGATTCAAAGCCACCCCCACCCATCGGAGAAGACAAATGCAGATTCAGAAAAGACGCGTGCTCAGCACCGTGGCCCTTGCGATCACCGCCACCTGGGCGTGTGGCAGCGCGCTGGCGGCGTACCCCGAAAGGACCATCAGCATCGTGGTGCCGACGTCGGCGGGCGGCGCCAACGACGCCATGGCCCGGACCATCGGCCAGGCCCTGTCGCTGCTGCTCAAGCAGTCCTTCATCGTGGACAACAAGGCCGGCGGCAATGGCGCGATCGCCAGCGAGTTCGTGGCACGCGCCGCACCCGATGGCTACACGCTGATGCTGGGCTACATCGCCACCCATGCGATGAACCCCGCGCTGCAGAAGCTGCGCTACGACCCCGTCAAGGACTTCGAACCGGTGGGCATGGTGGGCTACTCCGCCACGCTCATGGTGGCCAACACCCAGGTGCCCGCCAACAACGCGAAGGAGCTGGTGACCTTTATGAAGGCCAACCCGGACAAGATCAACTACGCGTCGGCGGGCAACGGCACGGCACCGCACTTCGCGGCCGAGATGTTCAAGCTGTCCACCGGCACCGCGATGACGCACGTACCTTACAAGGGCTCCGCACCGGCCGTGACCGACACCATCGCGGGCCAGACGCAAGTGATGTTCCCCAGCCTGTTCACGGCGATGCCGAACGTGAAGAACGGCAAGCTCAAGGCCCTGGGACTGGCCGGCTCCAAGCGGTCACCGCTGATGCCCGACGTGCCCACGCTCAAGGAGCAGGGCATCAACAACGTGGACGTGTCGCAGTGGTACGCCATCTTCGCGCCCGCCAAGACACCCAAGCCGGTGCTGGAGCAGTTGAACAAGGCGCTGAACCAGGTGCTCGCCGACCCCAGCGTCGTCAAACGCCTTGAAGAGCATGGGGCTGAAGTCGACGCGATGGGCCTGGACGAGATGCGTGGCTTCCTACAGGCCGAGCAGGTGAAGTGGAAGCAGGTGGTGCAGGCCGCGAAACTGAAGGCCGACTGAAGTTCCACCCGACGCAGCTGCTCTCACGCATTTTTTCACGTGATTGTGTTGTCTTCCATTGAAAACTGACCCAGTGGAGATGCGGACGAAAACTTTGACTTGCGGCATAAACCAGTCCACGTATTTGTCCGCACCCCTCGGGGGGGGGGTGATGCGGACGTTTACTTGGACTGGTTTGACACCGGAAGTCCAGTCTCAGGAACTTTGGCACCGAAGTAGGCCAGTCGCACCAACTTCGACCCGAACCGAGCCAGCCCTATGGCACGAGGTCTCGTAAGTTCTTGATTGTTGGAATGCGCCAGAGCAATTACCGTGGCGCCCTACGTGACGAATCAACGGCCCGCCGTCATGGGCCCGCTTTGTCTGCTGAACCCCAGGAAAGCACGCACAGCCTGACGGAGATCCTCTCCTCAAACCAAGGCATTGCGCCACCGGGCTGGTGGATCGAAAGACCCAGGACCTTGTCTTCCAGGCGGCTCTCGGCATTGAAAAAATGCGCGGCCGCTTCGGTCGAGACCAGCGCGGGTGACAACAGGAAACCGGTCTGGCCCGCCTCGCGCAGATACCGGAAATCGGTGCTCCCCATCGGGGTGGCGATCGTCATGCGAAGAACGGGGGGACCGGTCAACACGCCCAGGATCCGTCCGAACCAGGTGGTTTCCACGTCCATCTCGGCCCAAACCGCTTGATCCGGGCCCACGGAGGGAATCAGCAGGGGCAGATCGAACTCCGTTTCAGACGTGCGGCACCGCTCGGACTGCGCCAGCGGCGAAGCACGGCGCGTCAACAGCAGGGCGTTCGGCGTCTGCCGGTCAACTTGGTACTGCCGTCGGTAGGCTCCCAGGGTGAGCGGATCTTCCTGGGCTGCGTAGCGGCCATCGATGGGCACGACGCTGAAAACCACCGACCGCGGAGCCTGCGGGCTGGCGAGGAAATCCGCGTTGCGCGCCGACATGTAGCGGCTGGTGGCAAAGTAGGACTGAAATGCGGGCCGCGAGGCGATCGGCAACCCCGACGCGTAAGCCAGACTGAACTCGAAGGGGAAGACATCGATGGGGCCTTCAACGCCCACAAATGGCAGGGCTGAGCGTGCCTCCATGAGCGCCGTCTCGTGGTGACGGCGCCTGTCGGCATCCGAGGCGGCCCGGTATCCTGGGTCCAGCACATAGCGGATGCGATTCTCCACAGCGTGGACGTATCCTGTGATGTAGCCCCCCTGCGGGAGCACGGATGCCGAGATGTGGATGACCAGCAAAGCCGCTGCCATCGCCACCGCGGCAATCACACGCCGGTGGTGGCGGGTCGGGACGTCGACGCTTGGGCTCCCAAGTTGCACGGCGCACAGCAAGGCCAGCGCGAGAAACGAAGCTCCGGGGTTCGCGCCATGCCGAACAAAACCCATCTTGTAGGCCACCAGCAGATACCCCAGCGTGAGGAGGCTGAGCACGGTGCTGGCAGGCTGGGTCATGCGCAGCGTCGCAGCGAGAAGGACTGCGGCGCCAACGATGTAGGCGCCATGCAGCGCGAGCGGCGCGGGCAGTCCCATGTCCGCGTTGTAGGCCAGCGAGACATCGACATAGCCGCGCAGAAAGGCGAACACGCCTGAGACATCCTGGCCAGACAACCAGAACAGCAGGACGAAGGACAAGACAAAACACACGGGGACAATGGGCCGGTAGTCCCGCACGGTGAAGCGGTAGATGCTCGCCAGGACAAGGGCGGGCAAGGTAAAGAACAGGGCGTTCGCCTTGACCAGGCATGCAAACGCGGCGGCGAACGCGAGCAGAACCGAAAGCGCGAGTTGCGCGGCATTGCCCTGCTGTCTGCGGCATTCATGGTGGCACAGCAGCAAGGCCGGCAGGAGCAGGTACACATCCCGCCAGATGCCCATCAGCAGGGTGAGGCCCCCCCAGGCCAGCAAAGCCCCTGCGCTCCTGATTTGCAGTACCAGGAAACAACCGATGCCCACCATCAGCAGGAAGGCGGCCTTGTAGAGCAGCCTTTGCTGATGGGATTGTTCGAAGTAAATGACCGACTCGATGAAAGACAACGGCCCGTAGTTGAATAGGATCTGACTGCCGTGCTGAAGTTTATTTTCATGGGCGTACCCCAGCATCACGTGCCAAGACAAATCGAGCCCGCGCATTGATGGTGCGAAATCCCCGTACAGCAAATACCCGAGCATGAACAGCGTTCCGGCAAGCGGCACCGCGAAAGAGAGAAGTCGGGTTTTCATGGATGGATGGACGTCGAGCGAGAACTGTTTTTTTTATCGGCGAACCCTGCGGCCGTTGTCCATTCCAGCCCGTGGCATGGACAACTCCCATGCTAGCATCGCCGCCATGCGTCCACCTCGCCTCTCCATCACCATGCGATGCATTGGTGGTGCCATCGGCCTGGCATTGGACTGCACCATCCACCGCGAAAGCGTTGCACCCCAGGCGGCCTGATGGAGTTGCATGGCTGGGGTCGCTATCCGAGGCAAGAAGCCCATGTGGCCGAGCCGCTGTCGAGACAGCAGTGCATGCGCACCGTGCCAGGCGCCTTGCCACTGATTGCTCGCGGGCGGGGGCGAAGCTATGGCGACAGTGCGCTGGGCCCCCAGGTTCTTCAACCCGCTATCTGGATCGGTTTCATGACTTTGATCCGGAGACGGGTGTGCTTTCCTGCGATGCAGGTGTTTCGCTGGATGACATTCTGCGAACCTTCGTGCCACGCGGCTGGTTCCTGCCCGTCATGCCCGGCACACGCTTCATCACCGTCGGCGGTGCCATTGCCAGTGACGTCCACGGAAAGAACCACCACCGTGACGGCACCTTCAGCGCCCATGTTGCGTCGATTCGGATTCTTTTGGGCAACGGGGAGTGCGTGGGTGCGTCCCCATCCGACAAGGCCGAGCTTTTCCACGCCACCTGTGGCGGGATGGGCCTGACCGGCGTCATCGTGTCCGCCGTGTTGCGGCTCAAAGCCATCACCGCCAGCGACATCCTGGAGACCAGGATCAAGACACCCAGCCTGGACGCGGTGCTCGAAGCCTTTGACGCGCACGCCGCAAGCGCCTATTCGGTCGCCTGGATCGACTGCATGGCGCGTGGCACCCACCTGGGCCGCTCCATTCTCGTCATGGGGGAGCAATGCACCGAAGGCCCGCTGGTCGCACAACAGGTCAAGGCCCTTGGAATACCTGCCGAAATGCCCTCGGGTTTGCTCAATCGAGCGGTGGCCAAGATGTTCAATGCCGCCTATTACGGCCGGGCACGCGCCAATGCACAAAAGTCGCGCAAGCCGTTCGAGTCATTTATTGCCCCGCTGGATGCCATTGCCGGGTGGAGCAGCTTGTATGGCCGCCCTGGATTTCTGCAATACCAGTTTGTATTGCCCAAGGCATCCGGTGCGGACGGATTGCGGGAAATACTCCAACACATCGGCCAATCCAGACTCGGTGCTTTCCTCGCTGTTCTGAAATTGTTTGGCGACGCCAATGCCAACCCGTTGAGTTTCCCCCTGAAAGGGTATTCGTTGGCGGTGGATTTCAAAGCGGAAGCCGCGACATTTGAACTGCTCGACGTGCTGGACAGCATCGTTGCCGCGCACGGCGGGCGGCTGTATCTGGCGAAGGATGCTCGGATGAGCGAAGCCATGTTCAAGGCGGGCTACCCACGGTGGCAGGAGTTCGAGGACGTGCGTGCCCGCTGGCATGCCCACGGCAAATTCATGTCGACCCAATCCCGCCGACTGGGTTTGGCATAAGCGCTGCACGCAGGCACGCCCTTCAGATTCATCTGGACCCAACAAATCATGACGAGAATTTTGATCATCGGTGCGACTTCAGCCATCGCGAAAGCGACGGCGCGTCGCTGGGCGCGCGAGGGGCATGAGCTCTATCTGGTCGGGCGCGACAGGGATCATCTGCACGAGATCGCGGGTGATCTGAAAGTTCGCGGCGCTCAGTCGGTCCAGTGCGCGGCGCTGGACGTGAACGACTTCGCACAGCATGCCGCTGTGATCGACGCCGCCGCAGGCGCCCTCGGGGGGCTCGACGTGGCCCTGATTGCCCACGGCACATTGGGCGATCAAAAAGCCTGTGAGCAGGATTTCCAGGCCGCGCTCCAGGAACTGAACACCAACGCCATCAGCGTGATCTCGTTGCTCACCCATCTGGCGAACCGATTTGAAGTGCAAAAGCAGGGCGCCATCGTTGTTCTCGGTTCGGTGGCCGGCGATCGCGGCAGGCAATCCAACTACGTGTACGGCACCGCGAAAAGTGCCGTGGCGACGTTCCTGCAAGGCCTGCGCAACCGATTGCACAAGTCGGGCGTCCAGGTCTTGACGATCAAGCCGGGGTTCGTGGACACACCGATGACGGCGGCATTCGACAAGAAGGGGCCGCTTTGGAGTTCTCCCGATGCCATCGCCCAAGAGATTCTTCGCGGCATCGCCAAGCGACGCGATGTCGTTTACGCGCCCTGGTTCTGGTGGGGCGTGATGGCCATCATCCGGTCCATTCCCGAGCGCCTCTTCAAGAGGTTGTCGCTCTAACCCTTGCCGACCGGCGGCGAGGTCGGCGCTTGTGTCAAAGTCGCGGTCATGACTTCCCGCACGAGCAGCGCCGCCGATTTCCTTCTGGCGCCTGAGGTTCAACAGATCCTCAAAACCGTTTTCGCCAACCCCACCCAACCGCACTCGAGGTCCGCGCTCGCCAAGGCGACGCGGCTGACGCCCGACGATGTCGAGCGCACGCAGCAGCACCTGCTGCAGAGCGGCATTCTGATCCAGCACCCCGCCGAAGCCGATGGCGAGGCCGGGCCGGTGAGCGCGAACACCGGCTTCGTCTTCTACGCCGAGCTGCGCCGCATCGCGCTCAAGTCCTTCGCCGCGGCGGAGCCGCTGCGCGCCATGCTGCGCACCAAGTTCAAGGACTCGGTGCTGCAGGCCGTGCTGCTGGGCGAGGACGCCGAGGGCACGCTGAACCTGCTCATCGTGCACGGCGAACGCCTGCCCGATGCCGCCGCCATGGCCGCGGCCTGCCAGAAGCTGCGGGGCACGCTGGGGCGCCACCTTCAGGTGCACGTGCTGAGCCACGCCTCCTTCGAGGCCCATGCGGCGCGAACCCAGTTGGCGCGGCGCCTGGCCTCGGGCGAAGCGATGCAGATCCTCGCCCCGGGCGAGACCAAAGCCCAGGCGCCCAGCGGGCGCGGTGGTCTCTTGCAGGCCGCCAAGGCGCGCTTGACGGCGTTCAGGCTCTGACAGGGCTCAGCCCTTCAACAGCGCGCGCGATGGCACGCCAAAGCAGACTCTTTGGCGCCCGGCGGCGGCCGCCTCAGCTCGCCTGGGGCGCCTCGCCGCGAAGAAAGACCTCGAGGCCCCCGAGGAAAATCTCGACATGGGCGTCGAAGCTGCTGTTGAGCGGCACGTCGGTGCCGTTCTGCCAGCGCAGGATGAAAGCGCGGTTCGCCAGCAAGGGCAGGTAGCGCACCAGCGTGGGATTGGCCAGCGGGTCGATGGAGCGCACCCGGCCTTCCAGCGCGGTGGCCCAGCCCTCGGGATCGTCGGTGGGCAGGGGCGCCAGTTCCATCGTCATGAAACCCATCATCGCGGAGATGACGCAGTTGTAGGCCTCGCGCAGGTTGGCCTCGGTGGCGCCCGCTTCCAGCAGGGCCTGGATGACGCCTTCGATCAGGTCGGTGCTCAAGGCGCCGTTTGACGCCAGCTGCGCACCGATCAACTGCGCCACGTTGGGGTGCTTGCGCACGGACTTGCGGTAGCGGTTGAACAGCTTGCGCATCCAGGCGCGCCAGTCGCCTTCGCCGCGTGGCGGCACCACACCGGCCATCACCAGGTTCGACACCTCGGCCAGCAGCGCGTCCTTCGACGCCAGGTGCCAGTAGATGGTGCTGGGGTACACGTCCAGCGACCGCGCCACGTCCCGCATGCTGAACGCATGGATGCCCACCCGGTCGATCTGGGCAAGCGCCACCTCGACGATGAGCTCGCGCGTGATGGTGCTGTTGGTGGGCCTTCCCGCCGTCTTGCGGGCGGGCTTGGAGGAAGCTGAGGGGGGCATGGCGTCGGGACGGCGTTGAGGATGCCGGGCCGATGGTACACGCTCCACCCGCGTGCCACGCACCCTTCCCGGGCGCCCCAACGGCCCGTTTGGTGCGTTGCGCGCACCGTTGTCGGGCAAGGGCTCCAGCCTGCCGCCTAGGGTTATCCCTCTCCTGTCGCCATGCTCCATCCGACAAAATCTAATTATCCAGTGAACAATAAAGTAATTGTCATGCGTGGCATATTGCTTGCTTGAAGCTGAACGTCCCCACTCAACGTGTCCACCAAGGAATGCCCATGCCCTTCACGCGCCGCTTCATGTTCGCCTCCACCCTGGGGGCTGCCCTCGTCCTCGCGGCGTCGTCCGCCCTGGCGCAGGGCAGCACGTTCCGCCTGGTGCCTTCGTCCGATCTGAAGGTGCTGGACCCGGTCTGGACCACGGCCGTGGTCACCCGCAACCACAGCTACATGATTTACGACACGCTCTTCGGCACCGACGCCAAAGGGCGCATCCAGCCGCAGATGGTCGAGTCCCACAGCGTGAGCAGCGATGGCAAGAGCTGGACGTTCAAGCTGCGCGCCGGCCTGGCCTTCCACGACGGCCAGCCGGTGACGGCCGAGGATGTGCTCGCCTCGCTGGCGCGCTGGGCCAAGCGCGACCCCATGGGCCAGCGCATGTACGCGGTGCTGGACAAGGCCGAGGCGGTGTCGGCCGGCAGCTTCCGCCTGGTGTTCACCGAACCGTATGGCGTGGTGCTCGAGTCCCTGGGCAAGCCCTCGTCCCTGGTGCCCTTCATCATGCCCAAACGCATCGCCGACACGCCGGCCGACAAGCAGATCGCCGAGCACATCGGCTCGGGCCCGTACGTCTTCAAGGCCGACGAGTTCCGCCCGGGCGAGCGCGCCGTTTACCTGAAGAACGACAAGTACGTGCCGCGCACCGAAGCCCCCTCGGGCACCACCGGTGGCAAGACGGTGAAGGTCGATCGCGTGGAGTGGGTGGTGCTCAAGGACGCGCAGACACAGGTCAATGCCCTGGTCAACGGCGAGGTCGACATGCTCGAGTCCGTGCCCTTCGAGCACTACAACGCCCTGAAGGCCAACAACCGCATCACCACCGCGGCCGCGGCCGGCGGGCAGTACCTGCTGCGCTTCAACCACCTGGTGCCACCGTTCAACGACGTGCGGGTGCGCCAGGCCGCCATGCTGTCCATGAACCAGGACGCGCTGCTGCGCACGCAGGTCGGCATTCCCGAGCTGTACAAGACCTGCATGTCGGTCTACCCCTGCGGCTCGCCGTTGGCTTCGACCAAGAGCCTGGGCTTCACCGACAAGCCGCAGTTCGCCAAGGCGCGTGAACTGCTGAAGGCCGCGGGCTACAAGGGCCAGCCGGTGGTGCTGCTGCACGCCACCGACAACAGCCTGCTGGCCAAGCTGCCGCCGGTGGTGGCGCAGCTGCTGCGCCAGGGCGGCTTCACCGTCGACATGAAATCGATGGACTGGGGCTCGGTGGTGGCGCGCCGCGCCAAGAAGGAGCCGGCGAGCCAGGGCGGCTGGGACGCCTTCGTGACCTACTGGGGCACCGAGGACGCGTTGAACCCGATCAACTACGCCCCGCTGTCGGCCAACGGCGAAGCCGGCTGGTTCGGCTGGGCCAGCGACGAGCGCCTGGAGCAGCTCCGCTCCGCCTACGCGCGCGCCACCACCGAAGCGCAGCGCAAGCAGCTGGCCGACGACATCCAGGTGCGCGCCTACGAGATCGGCGCCTTCGCCCCCATGGGCGAGCTGCTGCGCCCGGTGGCCTTCCGCAAAGGCGTGGTCAGCGGCGTGCTCGTCGGAGCGACCAACGTCTACTGGAACATCAGCAAGCCCTGACGCACCGCCGGTCCCCACGCCATGTACACCTTCATCGCCCGCCGGCTGCTTTCGACGCTGCCGGTCCTGATCTTCGTCGCGGTCTTCGTGTTCCTGATCCTGCGTTTGACGCCCGGCGACCCCGCGGCGCTCATCGTGGGCGACATGGGCACCGAGGCCGACCTCGCCCGCGTGCGCCAGAGCCTGGGGCTGGACGGTTCGCTCCCCTCGCAGTTCCTGATCTGGATCGGGGAGCTGCTGCGCGGCGACCTGGGCGAGTCCTACTACTTCAAGACCAGCGTTGCGCACGCTGATCGCGCAGCGCCTGGAGCCCACGCTCTCGCTGGCCGCGCTCACCATCGTGCTGGCCGTGCTGATCGCCGTGCCGCTGGGCGTGCTCGCGGCGGCGCGCCATGGCGGCTGGCTCGACCGCATGCTCATGGGTTTCTCGGTGCTGGGCTTCTCGGTGCCGGTGTTCGTCATCGGCTACGCGCTGATCTGGCTGTTCGCCCTCAAGCTGGGCTGGCTGCCGGTGCAGGGTTATGCGCGCCTCTCTTCGGGCGTGGGCCCCTGGCTCGCGAACCTGGTGCTGCCCGCCATCACGCTCTCGCTGGTCTACACCGCGCTGATCGCGCGGGTCACGCGCGCGGCGGTGTCGGAGGCCTTGACCGAAGACCACATCCGCACCGCGCGGGCCAAGGGCCTGGCCGAGCGCGCCGTCCTCATGCGGCACGCGCTGGCCAACGCCGCCGTGCCCATCGTCACGGTGATCGGCATCGGCATCGCGCTGCTGATCGGTGGCGTGGTGGTCACCGAGACCGTGTTCGCCATCCCCGGCCTGGGCCAGCTCACCGTGGACGCGGTGCTCTCGCGCGACTTCCCGGTCATCCAGGGCGTGATCCTGCTGTTCTCGGTGGTCTACGTGCTCATCAACCTGCTGATCGACCTGAGCTACGTGCTGCTGGATCCGCGCATCCGCTACTGACCGACCTGCCCGAATGACGACCATGACCTCCGATCCCCGCGACCTGCCCTCCGTGGCCCCCGAAGAAGCCACGCCGGCTCGCCAACGGCCCTCCACCTGGCGCCTGGTGCGCGCCAACGGCGCCGTGCGCGTCGGCGCCTGCGCGCTGGCCCTGCTGACCTTCGTGGCCCTGGCCGCGCCCTGGCTGGGCACGGTGGACCCCTCCGCCATCGACCCGGCCAGCATCAACATCGCGCCCGGCACGCGCGCGCCCTTCACCGACCTGGCCGGCGACGCCAGGGACCACCTCTTCCTGCTCGGGGCCGACGGCTTCGGGCGCGACACCTGGAGCCGCATCGCCTACGGCGCGCGCGTCTCGCTGCTGGTGGGCGTGGCGGTGGCCGTGCTCGCCATGCTGGGCGGCGGCCTGATCGGCCTGGTGGCCGGCTACTTCCGCCGCCTCGACGGCGTGCTGATGCGCCTCATGGACGGCTTCATGGCCATCCCCAACATCCTGCTGGCCATCGCGCTGGTCTCGATGTGGCGCGCCAGCCTGCTGACCATCGTGGTGGCGATCGCCATTCCCGAGATCCCGCGCGTGGCGCGGCTGCTGCGCTCCATCGTGCTCTCGGTGCGCGAGGAACCGTACGTGGAAGCCGCCGCCGCGCTGAACACACCGACCTGGAAGATCCTCTGGCGCCACATCCTGCCCAACGCCGTGGCCCCGCTGATCGTGCACGCCACCTACGTCTGCGGTTCGGCCATGCTGGTCGAGGCCATCCTCTCCTTCCTCGGCATCGGCCTCTCGCCCGAGATCCCGACCTGGGGAAACATCATGTCCGAGGGCCGCGTCAACTTCAACGAACACCCCGAGAACGTGCTGTTCCCGGGCGCCTTCCTGGCGCTGACGGTGCTGGCCGTGAACATCCTCGGGGACGGCCTGCGCGACACGCTGGACCCCAAATTGCGCCGCCGCGGAGCCTGACCATGACCCTTTCCCACGCCGCCATCGAGCCCGTGCTGACGGTCCACGACCTCACGGTGCAGCTGCCCCCCAACGCCGACCGGCTCCATGCGGTCGAGCGCATCAGCTTCGAGGTCTTCGCCGGCCAGACCACCTGCCTGCTGGGTGAATCGGGCTCGGGCAAATCCGTCATCGCGCAGACCGTGATGCGCCTGCTGCCGCCCGCCGTGTCGCCCGTGCGCGGCAGCGTGCGCCTGCTCGGCGAAGACGTGCTGGCCATGCCGTCGGAGCGCCTGCGCCGCGTGCGTGGCGAGCGCATGGCCATGATCTTCCAGGAGCCCATGACCGCGCTCAACCCGGTCATGACCTGCGGCCAGCAGCTCGACGAGATGCTGGCCGTGCACACCGATCTCTCGCCCGCCGAGCGGCGCGAGCGCATCCTCGAGGTGTTCGGCCGCACGCGCCTGCCCTCGCCCCCGCGCATCTTCGGCGCCTACCCGCACCAGCTCTCGGGCGGCCAGCGCCAGCGCGTGATGATCGCCATGGCGCTGATCCTCAAGCCCGCGCTGCTGATCTGCGACGAGCCCACCACCGCGCTGGACGTGACCACGCAGGCCGAGATCCTCAAGCTCATCCGGGAACTGCAGCGCGAGAACGGCACCGCCGTGCTCTTCATCACGCACGACTTCGGCGTGGTGGCCGAGATCGCCGACCACGTGGTGGTGATGCGACTGGGCGAGATGGTCGAACAGGGCCCCGAGCTCGCGGTGCTGCAGGCGCCGCGCGAGCCCTACACCCGCATGCTGCTCTCGGCCGTGCCCGGTCTCGAGCCGGTGCGGCGCGCGCCCGTGGCCGAGGCCGCGCCCCTGATCGAGGCGCGTGGCCTGCGCGAAGACCTACAGCACGCGGCGCCTCTTCGGCGGCCGCAAGGACGTGCACGCCGCGCGCGACGTGTCGCTGCGCGTGCGCCCCGGCGAGACGGTGGGCATCGTGGGCGAATCGGGTTCGGGCAAGTCCACCGTGGCGCGCTGCATCGCGCGCCTGATCGACCCCAGCGCGGGCGAGGTGCTGTCGCACGGCGAGGCCGTCGAGAAAGCCAGCGGGCGCCGGCTCAAGGCGTTCCGCGAGCAGGTGCAGGTGGTGTTCCAGGACCCCTACCGCTCGCTCAACCCGCGCCAGACCGTGGGCGAGTCCATCATCGAAGGCGCGGTCAACGCCGGCCAGCGCCACGAACAGGCCTGGGCCCGCGCCGAGGAGCTGATGCGCCTGGTGCGCCTGCGCCCGGACGCGCTGCACCGCTACCCGCACGAGTTCTCGGGCGGCCAGCGCCAGCGCATCTGCATCGCGCGCGCGCTGGCCTGCAACCCGCAGGTGCTGATCGCCGACGAAGCGGTCTCGGCGCTGGACGTCTCGGTGCAGGCGCAGATCCTCGAGCTGCTCGACGACATCCAGCAACGCCTGCGCATCGGTCTGCTGTTCATCACCCACGACCTGCGCGTGGCGAACCAGATCTGCGACCGCATCATCGTGATGCACCAGGGCGCCATCGTCGAGGAAGGGCCGGCGCACCAGGTGTTCGCCGACCCGGCCCACGCCTACACCCGCGCCCTGCTGGACTCGGTGCCCGGCCGCGGCTTCGCCTTCCACGGAGCCACGGCATGAGCGCGCTCCGCACCACGGCCCCCCAAGTGGTGGTGGCCCGGCTCAGCCACGAGAGCCACGCCTTCAGCCGGCTGCGCACCACGCTGGCCGAGTTCGGCCGCGAGGAGCTGCTGTTCGGCGACGAGCTCGTCGAGCGCATGCGCGGCACGCGCACCGAGCTGGGCGGCATCATCGACGCCGCGCAGGCGCAGGGCTGGCAGCTCGTGCCCACGGTCAGCGCCTGCGCCTCCACCGCCGGGCCCGTCACCCGCGCGGCCTACGACGCGCTCACCGAGCCCATGCTGCGCGCGCTGGCCGAGCACCCTCACGTGGCCGCCGTGGTGCTGTCGCTGCACGGCGCGATGTTCGTCGAAGGCCTGCCCGACCCCGAGGGCGATCTGCTGTGCCGCATCCGCCAGCAGGTCGGCCCGCGCGTGGTGGTCGCGGCCACGCTGGACCTGCACGCCAACGTCACCGACGCCATGGTGCGCTACGCCGACATCCTCACCAGCTACCGCACCACGCCGCACGTGGACCAGTACGAGGCCGGCCAGCGGGCCTGCGCGCTGGTGGGGCGCGCCCTGGCCGGCGAGATCCGCCCGCGCGTGCACCTCGCGCGGCGCGACATGATCGCCGGCATGGACCTGGGCCGCACGCTGCGCGAGGGCCCCATGACGCGCCTGCACGCCCGCGCGCGGGCCTGGGAGCAGCGCGAGGCGGCCGTGCTCGATGTGAGCCTGAATGCGGGCTACTACATGGGCGACGTCTACGAAGCCGGCCCCTCGGTGCTGGTGGTCGGCGACGGCGACGCCGCGCTGTGCCAGCGCGTGGCGGACGAGCTGATCGACGATGCCTACCGCTGGCGCGACCAGAAGACCGTGCACCTGCAAAGCGTCGACGAGGCGCTGGCGCGCTGCCGCGAGCCGGCCCAGGGCCGCGGCCCGCTGATCCTGGCCGACTACACCGACGGCCCGGGCGGCGGCGGCTACGGCGACGCCACCGCCCTGCTCCAGGCCCTGCTGGCCGCCAACCTGCCGGGCACGCTGGTGGGGCTGCTCCACGACCCCGAGAGCGCCCGCCAGGCGATCGAAGCCGGCGTGGGCCAGGCGCTGGACCTGCGCATCGGCGGCAAGACCGACCCGGCCTTCGGCGGCGGGCCCGTGGCCGTGCGCGCCCAGGTGCTCGCGGTGTCCGACGGCCGCTTCGTGCGCACCGGCCCCTTCAAGACCGGCACACCGGCCTCCATCGGCGCCAGCGCCCTGCTGCAATGCGGCGAGGTGCAGGTCATCGTCGCCAGCAACCGCGTGCAGGCCGAGGAGCGCGGCCAGTACCGCGTGCTCGGCGTGGACGTCGAGCGGCTCAACGTGCTCGCCCTCAAGGGCATCAACCATTTCCGCGCCGACCTCGAACCCATCGCGCGCGGCATCGTGTTTGTGGAATCGGGCGGCATCCACGCCACCGACCTGCGCACCCTGCCTTACCGCAACGTGCGGCGCCCCCTCTGGCCGCTGGACGACACCGCCGGCTGATTTCCCCTGCCTTCTCTGACCATCACATGAACCTCGACACCGAACTGAGCCAGCTGCGCGACGCCTACGTGGCGCGCCACCCCCAGAGCCAAAGCCGCTACCAGGCGGCCACCGCCGTCATGCCCGGCGGCAACACCCGCTCGGTGCTCTACTACGAGCCCTTTCCGCTGGCCATGGCCCGCGGCGAAGGCGCCCGCCTCTGGGACGCGGACGGCCATCCATACCTCGACTTCCTGGGCGAGTTCACGGCCGGCCTGTACGGCCACAGCCACCCGGTGATCCGCGAAGCCATCCAGGCGGCGCTGGACGGCGGCATCAACCTCACCGGCCACAACCTGCTCGAAGCGCGGCTGGCGCAACTGGTGACCAGCCGCTTCCCCTCGGTGCAGCGCCTGCGCTTCACCAACTCCGGCACCGAGGCCAACCTGCTGGCCATCGCGGCGGCCAAACACTTCACCGGGCGGCAGAAGATCCTCGTGTTCAAGGGCGGCTACCACGGCGGCGTGCTCACCTTCGCCGCCGGCCACTCGCCGATCAACGTGCCGCACGACTTCGTGCTGGGCACCTACAACGACCAGGCCGGCACCGCCGCGCTGGTGGCCGAGCACGCGAAAGACCTGGCCGCCATCCTGGTCGAGCCCATGCAGGGCGCCGGGGGCTGCATCGTCGGGCGCCCCGAGTTCCTGGCCGACCTGCGCCGCCTCGCCACCGAGACCGGCGCGCTGCTGGTGTTCGACGAGGTGATGACCTCGCGCCTGACGCCGGGCGGGCGCCAGGCCGCCCTGGGCATCGCGCCCGACATGACCACGCTGGGCAAGTACATCGGCGGCGGCATGTCCTTCGGCGCCTTCGGTGGCCGCCAGGACGTGATGGCGCTGTTCGACCCGCGCGTGCCGGGCCACCTGGGCCACGCCGGCACCTTCAACAACAACGTGATGACCATGTCGGCCGGCATCGCGGGCCTGAGCCAGGTCTACACGCCCGAGGTGGCGGTGGCCTTCAACGCGCGCGGCGACGCGCTGCGCGAGCGCCTGAACGCGACCGCCCGGGCGCGCGGCACCCGCCTGCAGTTCACCGGCCTGGGCACGCTCATGAACCTGCACGCCACGCCGGGCGAGATCCGCCACTGCGACGACATCCCCGCCGCCGAACAGATCGTCAAGGACCTGTTCTTCTTCCACATGCTGGCCCACGGCTTCTACGTCGCGCGGCGCGGCTTCATCGTGCTGTCGCTGCCGCTGACCGACGAGGACCTGGACCGCTTCCACGGCGCCTTCGAAGCCTTCGTGGACCGCTACGGCCAGGGCCTTCAGCCATGAGCGCCGCCGAGCCGCGCCAAGGCCGCGTGCAGACCGTGCTCGGCCTGGTGGACCCCGCCGAGCTGGGGCCCACGCTCATGCACGAGCACGTCTTCATCGACCTCACGCCGCCCCCGCTGCGACTGAACCCGCCGCCCGAGCAGGAAGCCGACATCGAGCTCTGCAACTGCTGGGGCATCGCCTACGGCCAGAAGCTCTTCATGCGCAACTACCGGCTGGACGAGACCGACGTGGCCGTGGCCGAGTTGCGCGACATGAAGGCCGCGGGCGGCGCCTCGCTGGTGGACCTCACGGTGGGCGGCCTCAACCCCCAGCCCGATCGGCTGGTGGAGGTGGCGCGGGCCACCGGCGTGCACATCGTCATGGGCTGCGGCCACTACGTGAACGACTACCAGCACCCGGCCAACCACACGCGAACGGCCGACGACTTCGCGCGCGAGATGGTGGAGCAGCTCACCGTGGGCGCCTGGGGCACCCAGGTGCGCGCCGGCATCATCGGCGAGATCGGTTGCCAGGCCCCGTGGACGGACCTGGAGCAGCGCGTCATGCACGGCGCGCTCACCGCGATGCAGGCCACCGGGGCCGCGCTCAACGTGCACCCCGGGCGCGACGCCGACCAGCCGATGGAGGTGGTGGACTTCATCCGCGCGCGCGGCCTGCCGGTGGACCGCGTGGTCATCAGCCACATCGACCGCACCATCTTCGACGACGAGCGGCTGCTGCGCCTGGCCGACACCGGCTGCGTGATCGAGTTCGACCTGTTCGGCTGGGAGCAGACCGCCTACCCGGCGGCCGACATCGACATGCCCAACGACGGCG
Source organism: Hydrogenophaga sp. UC242_50 (assembly GCF_042697355.1). Classification (NCBI taxonomy): domain Bacteria; kingdom Pseudomonadati; phylum Pseudomonadota; class Betaproteobacteria; order Burkholderiales; family Comamonadaceae; genus Hydrogenophaga; species Hydrogenophaga sp. UC242_50. Next base: position 979,153 of record NZ_CP170553.1, on the reverse strand, counting down.
CGCGGCTGCGCATGGTCAAGCTGCTGGTCGACCGGGGCCACCGCGATCAGGTGCTGATCAGCCACGACATCTGCACCCGCACGCGGCTGGGCCGCTACGGCGGCCACGGCTACCAGCACATCTTCGCCAACATCGCGCCGCGCATGCTGCGCCGCGGATTCACCCAGGCCGACGTGGACACCATCCTGGTGAAGACCCCGCGCCGCCTGCTGACGTTGATCTGAGCCAAGCGCACCCGCAAGCCATTTCCTTTCCCCCCGACAGAGCGCTGCGCGCGCGCCCCAGGGCGCACGTGCCGGGGCTTCTGTTGCCCGAAAACGGCCGCAAGGCCCACCCAAGGCCCGGAGCACCCGCTCCGGAATCGCAACCGGCGCCACGCAGGCGCCACCACTGGCAAATGGAGCAAGCACTGTGAAACATTCGAAACTCGTTGGTCTGGCCTGCCTCGGCATGGTCGCGCTGAGCCCGCTCAGCGCCTTCGCGCAAACGGCCCCCGCGCCCACGTCCAGCGTCAGCCTCTATGGGGTGCTGGACATCGGCCTGAGCCGGGTGAGCAACGTCGGCGGCAGCGGCATCACGCGCGTGGACGACGGCGTGTCCCAGGGCAGCCGCGTCGGCTTTCGCGGGCGCGAAGACCTCGGTGGGGGTCTGGCCGCGATCTTCAACCTGGAGATGGGCGTGGCGACCGACAACGGCACGCTGCGCCAGGGCGGCCTGGCGTTCGGCCGCGCGGCCTTCGTCGGCCTGTCCGACCAGAAGCTGGGCCAGTTCACGGTGGGCCGCCAGTTCGACCAGATGGTGGGCGCCCTGCTGCGTTACCACCCGGGCTTCAACACCGGCATCTACGGCATGACGCCGGGCGACGCCGACCGCGTGGCCGGCGCCTGGCTGGACAACCAGATCACCTACGTGAGCCCCGACCTCGCCGGCTTCAAGGTCGCGGTGCAGCGCGCGCTCTCCGAAGGCGGCACCAGCGCGACCAACGCGGGCAACGCCTGGAGCGCCAGCGCGACCTACGGCAACGGCCCGTTCAACCTGGGCGTTGCGCACCACCAGCATCCAGGGCCACACCGTGCGCCCGGGCAGCAGCTACGGCGTGTCGCAGTTCCTCGGCACCCCGCTGCGCCACCGCGGCCACCGCCTTCGTGCTGCCCGAGTACCAGGCCACCGGCATCGGCGCCTCCTACGCCTTCGGGCCGGCCACCGTGGCGGCCCTGACCACGCGCTCGACGTTCGAGCTGGCAAACGGCGCCTCGGACGCGATGAAGACGGTCGGCCTCTCGCTGTCGTACAAGCTCGGCGAGCTGATCCTGTCCTCGGGCGTGCAGCGCGCCAAGCTGGAGTCTTCCGCCTGGACCACCGTGACGCTGGGCGCCGACTACTACCTCTCCAAGCGCACCGACGTGTACGTGACCTACAACGCGCGCAAGGCCTCGGGCCCGAACACGCGCGCGGTGCTGGTGACCAACGGCCCGTCGTCCGACGACAGCCAGAACGCGCTGCGCGTGGGCATCCGCCACCGCTTCTGATCATGGCGACCACCACCGCTTCGAACGCCCACCCCTTGCCGGACGGCGCCGGCGAGCTGCTCTGGTCGCCCACCGCCGAGCAGGTGCGGTCCAGCCGTCTGGCCCACTACCAGGCCTGGCTGGGCGAACACAAGGGCGTGCGCACCACGTCCTACGACGAGCTCTGGCGCTGGTCCACCGACAACCTCGACGGCTTCTGGCAATCCATCTGGGAACACTTCGAGGTGGTGGCCGAGGGCAGCCCGCAACCCGTGCTCGGCGAGCGGCGGATGCCCCATGCGCAGTGGTTTCCGCATGCGCGCCTGAACTACGCCGAGCACATCTTCCGCAACGCCACCGCCGAGCGCCCCGCCATCCTCGCGCACGCCGAAGACGAACCCTTGCTGAGCCTCTCGTGGGCCTCGCTGGAGCGCGACACCGCCGCGCTCGCCGCCACCCTGCGCTCGCTCGGCGTCGGCCCCGGCGACCGCGTGCGCAGCTACCTGCCGAACCGGCCCGAGACGGTGATCGCCTTCCTGGCCTGCGCGAGCGTGGGCGCCATCTGGTCCAGCTGCGCGCCCGACATGGGGCCCACCGTGGTGCTGGACCGGCTGCGCCAGATCGAACCCAAGGTGCTGTTCGCCACCGACAGCTACCGCTACAACGGCAAGGCGCACGACCGCGCGCCCCAGGTCGAGAACCTGCTCGCCGAACTGCCCAGCGTGCGGCACGTGGTGCACGTGCACGGCCCGGCGCACACCACCCGCGCCGTCGGCTGGCGCGACCGCCTGGACTGGTCCGAGTGCATCCAGCACGCGGCGCCGCCGCGCTACGAGCGGGTGCCCTTCGCGCACCCGCTCTGGATCGTGTACTCCTCCGGCACCACCGGCCTGCCCAAGGCCATGGTGCACAGCCACGGCGGCATCGTGCTCACGCACCTCAAGACCATGGCCCTGCAGCACGACCTGCGCGCGGGCGACCGGCTGCTGTTCCTGGGCAGCACGGGCTGGATCGTCTGGAACTGGCAGGTCGGCGCGCTGCTCACGGGCGCCTCCATCGTGCTCTACGACGGCAACCCCAGCTGGCCGGACACCCAGGCGCTCTGGCGCTTCCTCGACGAGCAGGGCATCACCCTGTTCGGCTGCGGCGCGGCTTTCCTCATCAACGCCATGAAGGACGGCCTGCGGCCGCGCGACTTCTGTTCGCTCCAGCACCTGCGAGCCATCAACGCCACCGGTTCGCCCCTGCCCATCGATGCCTACCGCTGGGTCTACAGCGCCGTCAAACCCGACGTCTGGCTCGCCTCGATCAGCGGCGGCACCGACATCGCGGCCGGCTTCGTGGCCTGCGCGCCCTCGCTGCCGGTGCACGCGGGCGAGATCCAGTGCCCCGAACTGGGCGTGGCCGCCCAGGCCTACAACGACGCGGGCCAGCCGGTGGTCAACGAGGTGGGCGAACTGGTCATCACCCAGCCCATGCCCTCCATGCCGGTCTTCTTCTGGAACGACCCGGACGGCCGGCGCTACCGGGAAAGCTACTTCGACACCTTCCCCGGCGTCTGGCGCCACGGCGACTGGATCCGCTTCACCGAGCGCCGCACCTCGGTGATTTACGGTCGCTCCGACAGCACCATCAACCGCTTCGGCATCCGCATGGGCACCGCCGAGATCTACCGGGTGGTGGAAGAGCTGCCCGAGGTGCGCGACAGCATGGTGGTGGACCTGGAGTACCTCGGCCGGCCCTCCTTCATGCCCCTGTTCGTGGTGCTGCAGCCGGGCCTGGCGCTGGACGGGGCGCTCAAGGCGCGCATCGTCGAGCAGATCCGGTCGAAGGCCTCTTCGCGGCACGTGCCCAACGAGGTGCTGCAGGTGGCCGACATCCCGCGCACGCTCAGCGGCAAGAAGATGGAGGTGCCGGTGCGCAAGCTGCTGCTCGGCGCGCCACCCGACCAGGTGCGCAGCCCCGATGCCATGCAGAACCCGGGCAGCTTCGACTTCTTCGTCGACTACGCGAGAAAGAGGGTGCCCACCTGAACCGCGCGACCTAGACCGCCAGACTGGCCTCGGCGGGTGTGCAGGTGGTGAGCGCGCTGCCCACGCGGGCTCGGGTCTGCTCGACGAGGTAGTCCAGGAACACCTCGGTGCGGCGCGGCATGAACTTGCGGCTGGGCAGGGCCGCGTACATCGTCAGCCGGTCCGTGATCCAGGGGTTGAGCACGCGCACCAGCTCGCCGCTTTCGATGAAGGGCGCGGCCAGGCCGATGGCGCAGGCACCGATGCCGGCGCCATCGAGCGCGGCGTGCATCAGGGTGTCGGGGTGGTTGACCCAGAGCACGGGCCGCACCTCGATGTCGACGAAGCGGGCTTCGTCCGTCTCGTGCAGCAGGCGCCAGCTGCGGCCCCGGCCCACCGCAGCCCTGTAGCGCAGGCAGTCGTGTTGCGCCAGGTCCTCGGGCCGCGCGGGCGTGCCCTTGCGCTGGAGATAGGCGGGCGAGGCCAGCAGCACGGTGACGCTGGAGAGCACCTTGCGCGCGATCACGTTGGCGTCGAACGAGGCGGGCGTACCCATGAGCGTGATGTCGTAGTCCTGGATCGGCGGCTCGCGGTGCGACTCCACGTCGATGTCGAGCAGGATCTTGGGGTAGGCCTGCCGAAAGCCGCTGACCAGGGGCGCGAGCACGTGCGTGGCGAGCACGGGTGGCGCCAGCAGGCGCAGCACGCCCGCGAGTTCGCTGGTCTGCGAGCTCACCAGCGCGTGCGCTTCGTCGAGCTCCTGCAGGATCACGCGCACCCGGTCGAGGTAGTTCTCGCCCGCGTCGGTGAGGGAGACGCGGCGCGTCGTGCGGTGCAGCAGGCGGGTGCCCAGGTGGTCTTCCAGATCGGCCACCAGCCGCGTGACCACGGCGGGCGACAGGTCGAGCGCCCGGGCGGCGGCCGCGAAGCCGCCTTCGTCGGTCACTTTCTGAAAAACACGCATTGAAGTCAGACGGTCCATGAGACCCAATTTAAAGGGTTTTCCCGGAGAAATTTGCCCTCATTGTTGCCAATTCAGCAATACATAAAGCCTTCCAATGCTGTTTTTCTTCTGATTCAGAAACTTTACAGTTCATCCCATCGATGCACGCAAACCCCTCCGCAGAGGCATCGAAGCCGGCCAGACCGCACAACGGACCGACCGGCATGTTCAACCCTCTCCAAGGAAACTGTCATGAAAAAGCTGTCTGTTGTTGCCATCGCCCTCTCCACCCTCGTTGCCGGCCACGCCTTCGCCGCCGATGCCTCCGTGGGCAAGACCCGCGAACAAGTCCGCGCCGAACTGATCCAGGCCCAACGCAACGGCGACCTGATCGCCGACGGCGAAACCGGTGCCCGTTACAAGGACCTCTTCCCCGCCCAGTACGCCCAGCCCGTGGTCGTGAGCAAGAGCCGCGCTGAGGTGAAGGCCGAGCTGGCCGAAGCCATCCGCACCGGTGACATCGTGGCCGACGGCCAGACCGGCGCCAAGGCCAACGAGCTGTTTCCCGCCCAGTACGCCCAAGCCCGCGCCGAGAAGCCCGCTGCTGTCACCGCCGCCGTGGGCAAGACCCGCGCCGAAGTGAAGGCCGAAGTGGCCGAAGCCATCCGCACGGGCGACTACGTGATCGACGGCCAGACCGGTGTCAAGGCCAACGAACTGTTCTCCGGCCAATACGCCCAGCCGGTGCTGGCCGACAGCAAGGCACGGGGTGACGTGCGCGCCGAACGCGTGGAATCGCGCAGCAGCAACGGCGGCTAACCCGCGGTTCTGACCACGCCCCTGGCCGATGGCCGCCGATGGACGATCCGTCCATGGCGGCCATCGGCTTTCTGGGGTCCATCACCAAGACGCTATGCTGGTTGGCCGTCCTGTCCCGCAGGACCCATGAAAGGCATCGCGTGAGGAACCCATCGCAGCGGCTCATGGCCGCCCTGCGTTTTCGCCAGCTGGAGCTGCTCAGCACGCTGGCCGACACCGGCAACATGCGGGCCGCGGCGCAGCGGCTGCACATGACCACGGCCGCGGTGAGCAAGGGCCTCAAGGACGTGGAGGCGCTGTTCGAGCAGCCGCTGTTCCACCGCCTGCCGCGCGGCGTGGTGCCCACCGTGGCCGGCACGCTGGTGGTGCAGCGCGGGCGCGTGCTGCTGGCGGAGATGGAGCAGCTCTCCGACGAACTGGCCGCGCCACTGCGCCCGCTGCACGAGCGGCTGAAGATCGGCGCCACGCCGTTCCTGACCTGGACCGTGCTGCCGCGCATCCTCTCGGTGCTCGCGGCGCAGGACCAGCTGCCCGGCGTGCTGCTGCTCGAAGGCCGGCTGGCCGACATCTCGCGCCAGCTCGAGGCCGGCGAGGTGGACGCCCTGATCACCATGGACACGCCCTCCGAACTCGGCAGCCTGTCGGCCCAGGGTTTCACCATCGAGCACATCGGCCTGGAGCAGTGGCGCGTGGTCGGCTCACCGCAGCATGCGCTGGCCGCGAACCGCGGCGCGAACAGCCCGCCCCTGCGCTGGGCCGAGGTGGCGCAGGCCCACTGGATCCTGCCGCCCCGGCCGACCAACTCGCGCATGATGCTGGAGCACACGCTGCGCGGGCACGGCCTGCCGGCGCTCATCCCGCACATCGAGACCATGAGCGCGATCACCCACCTGGAGCTGGCCGAGCAGAACCTGGGCCTCACGCTCGCGGCCCAGGGCACGCTGACCGAGCGGCTGCGGCGCGGCAGCCTGGTGGAGCTGCCGATGGAAAGCCTGCCGCCGCCCGTGCCCATCGCCATGGTCTACCGCCGCAGCGGCAACGACCGGGCTCAGCTGGCCGGGCTGGCCGCCGCCGCGCAGCGCGCCAGCAGCGCGTCGGCGCCGCCGCCCGCGATGTCCAGCGCGTCGAGCAAGAAGTTGTCGGCGCGGAAGTCGCGCCCGTAGGCCACGGCCAGCAGGCCGAGGCAGGCCGAGAGCACCGGCGTGCGCACCCCGGCCGCGCGCCCGAGCGCTTCCAGGAAGGCCAGGCCGAACGGCGCGTCTTCCAGCACGTAGCGGTGCTGCAGCGAGGCCGGCCCGTTCGGGCTCATGCCGTTGGCGGTGATCGCGGCCGCCATGGTGTGCAGCGGCCCTTCGGGCACGTGGTAGGAGCGCGCGTAGTGCTGCCGCAGCGACGGGACTTCGAGCCCGAAGCCCTGCGCCACCGCGCGGCGCTCGAGGTCCAGCGCCTCGGCCATGCGGCCCACCACCGCCGTGAAGTGGCCGAACAGCGACCAGGCTTCGCCGGCCTCCATGCGCGTGAGGTTCGGGATCACCTCGGCCGCGTGCGCGATCGGGTTGATGTTGGCCAGCGTGGGCGTGAGCAGGTTGTCCGCCGCGACGAAGCGGTCGCCGAACAGGTCCGCGCACAGCTGCCGCGCCTCCGAAGGGTCCAGCGGGCCCACGGTGGCGATGTCGATGCGGCTGCGCAGCGGGTTGACGTGCAGGCTGCCGTCGGGCTGGAAGTGCGTGGTCGTGAGCGTGGTGCCCCAGCCGCTGACCTGCACGCCCTCGGCCGCCGCCGCGATCCACAGCGGCGCCAGCGACAGGGCGCCGCTCACGATCACGTGCTGGCCGGGCCGCCACAGCGCGTTCAGCGGCCCGAGCACGCGGGCGTAGGCGTCGGCCGGCAGGCAGACCAGCACCACGCCGAACTCGGCGAGGCGCTCCGGCGAGGCCAGCCATTCGACCTCGACCTCGCCGCCGACGGCGCCCGAGCAGCTGAAGCTGGCGCGGCCCGCGTGGCGCCGCACCCGGCGCCCGGTGGGCGACCACAGGGCCGGCGCGATGCCGTCGCGCGCGAGAAAGGCGGCGGCGGCGCAGCCGACCGGCCCCGCGCCCACGATGGCGATCCGCGACGTCATGCGGCGCATCAGTCCAGCGAGAGCTTGCGCTCGCTGATCAGCCGGCCCCACTTGGCGAGGTCGTCGGCCGCGTCCTTGCGCAGCTCCGCCGGGCTGGCGGCGACCAGCTCGATGCCTTGCTGGCGCAGCCGGTCCTTCAGTTCGTCGTTCTTCTGCACGCTGCGCACCGCCTCGTAGAGCCGGTCGATGACGGCCGGTGGGGTGCCGGCCGGCGCGAACAGCGCGAACTTGGTGGCCGACTCGAAGCGCGGCACGCCCGCTTCTTCCACCGTGGGCACCTGGGGCAGCACCGGGCTGCGCGTGCTGCCGGAGACGGCCACCGCCTTCAGGCGGCCGGCGCGGATCAGCGGCACGGCCACGCCGATGTCGACGAAGCCCAGGTCGACCTCGCCGGAGGCCACGGCCAGCGTGGCCGGTCCACCGCCCTTGTAGGGGATGTGCGTGATGGAGGTGCGCGTGAGGTCCTTGAACAGCTCGCTGGCCAGGTGGCTGGTGGAGCCGTTGCCGCCCGACGAGTAGTTCAGCCGGCCGGGCTGCTGCCGCGCGAGCGCGATCACGTCCTTGACGCCTGGCGCGTTGAGCGTGGGCCTGACGGTGAGGATCAGCGGACTCGTGCCCACCAGCGAGATCGGCGCGAGCGCATCGGGCCCGTAGGGCAGCGGCTTGATCAGGTGCGGCGCGATCGCGTAGGTGCTGTTGGTCGCGAGGATGATGGTGTAGCCATCCGGCTTGGCGCGGCTGGCTTCGCTGTGGGCGATCGTGCCCACGGCGCCCGCGCGGTTGTCCACCACCACCGGCTGCTCCAGCTGCCGGGCCATGTGGGCCGCGAGGTGGCGCGCCAGCAGGTCGGTGGCGCCGCCGGCCGTCCAGCCCACGAGCAGCTTGATGGTCTGGTTCGGGTAGGTGCTCGCCTGCGCGAAGGCGGTGGGGGCGGTGCCGACCGCGATCGCGGCCAGGCCCGCGGCCAGGGCTTGTGTCAATGTCATCGTCGCAACCTCAGGGTGTTTCGCTGAGCGCGAGTCTAGGCAGCGGCGCGCGCCACCACCAGCGAAGCCTTCTCAAGAGGTCTTAACCGCCGGTGAACGCAGGGAGCTCAGGCCGAGGTTTCCAGCGCCGCCGAAATCGCCTGCGCGCAGCGCCGCACCTCGGCCGCGAAGGCGGCCTCGTCGTAGTGCGCGAGCTCGAACACCAGGCTCACGCCCGCCACCACCTGGCCGTCGCCGAACACCGGCGCGGCGATGCCCACCCGGCCCCGGGCCACCTCCGAATCGGTGCAGGCGAAGCCGGTCTCGCGGATCGCCTTCATCTGTTTCGCGAAGTCCTTCCAGCCCCCCAGGCCCACGGATTCGCGGATCTCCTGCTCGTGGTCGAGGTAGATCTGCTTGAGCGCGCGGTCACCCAGGTTCGCCAGGATGGCCTTGGACGTGGCCCCCTTGAACATGGGCAGGGCCACGCCGCGCTCGTAGGTGGACGAGGGCGGGTGGTCGCTGCCCTTCTCCTGGTGCACGCACATCACCTGGTCGCGAAAGCGCCGGCTGATCAGCACCACCGCGTGCTGCGTGGTGCGCGCCAGCAGCTCGCGCATCGGCCCCGAGGCCGCCTTCACCAGCGGGTCGCCCTGGCGCATCAGCAGGTCGTAGCGGATGAAGGCCGGGCCGAGCATGTACGCCGAGCGCGTCGACGGCGCCAGGAAACCCAGGGTGCTCAGTTCCTTGACATCCCGGTAGGCCGAGCTGATGGACACGCCCATCTCGGCGGCGATCGCCTCCACCGTCCACAGCGTGCGCCGCTCGAAGAGCTGAAGGATGTGCAGCGTCCGGTTGCGCGTGCGGATGCCCGCGCCCTCGCCCGAACGAACTTGTTTCGCATTTGTTTCCATTTTGCTATTATTCGCACTTGTTGCGAAAACTGATGCACCGCAAGCCGGTGCGATTTTCATCAAGGAGAGCCATTATGAGTTCCGATCGTGCGCGCTTGCCGGTGGCCCTGCTGACCGGTTTCCTGGGCAGCGGCAAGACCAGCCTGCTCAACCGCTGGCTGCGCGAGCCCGCGCTGTCGAACGCGGCGGTGGTGGTCAACGAGTTCGGCGACATCGGCATCGACCACAACCTGATCGCCAGCAGCAACGACAACACCATCGAGCTGAGCACCGGTTGCCTGTGCTGCAGCGTGCAGGGCGATCTGGTGGAGACCCTGCGCGAGCTGCTGGACAAGCGCAGCCGGGGCCTGGTGCGCGCCTTCGACCGCGTCGTGATCGAAACCACCGGCATGGCCGACCCCGGCCCGGTGCTGCAGGCCCTCATGACCTTCCCGGTCTCCAACGGCTACCGCCTGGCCCAGGTGATCACCACGGTGGACGGCGTCAACGGCGCCACCACGCTGGACGGTTTCGAGGAAGCCACCAGGCAGGTGGCGGTGGCGGACCAGCTGGTCGTCACCAAGATGGACCTGGCCGACCCGCCGCAGGCCCGGGCGCTGCAGCAGCGCCTGCAGGCGCTCAACCCGGGCGCCACGGTGAGCTGGGCCACGCCGACCCAGGTGCCCTGCCTGGAGGTGCTCACCGAGCTCGACGTGTACGCCGCCGCGACGCCGGCCCCCGCGGTGCGGCGCTGGCTCAACGCCGAGGCCCACGCCGACCAGCCCGCGCGCTACCGCCCGATCGGCGCGGCGGCCGCGCCCCACCACACCGAGGGCATAGCGACCTTCTCGCTCGTGTACGACGAGCCGCTGGCCTGGCAGGAACTCGCCGCCTGGCTCGATGCGCTGGTGCTCGCGCACGGCGACGACCTGCTGCGCGTCAAGGGCATCCTGAACATCGCCGGCGAGGCCCGGCCCATCGTCGTGCACGCGGTGCAGCGCCTGTTCCACCCGCCCGCGCCGCTGGCCGAATGGCCCTACGAGGACCGCCACTCGCGCCTGGTCTTCATCACCCGCGGCCTGGACCGCGCCTACGTCGAACACATCTTCGACGTGATCCGCGGCCGCGCGCCCCGCCCCAACCCCTCTTCCACCACCCCCCTCGCTCACAAGGAGAACATTTCATGGACACATTGATCCGCCACGGGCTGATCGTCACGCCGCAAGGGCGCCGCGTCGCCTCGATCGGCATCCAGGGCGGCCGCATCGCCGGCATCTACGAACCCGGGGCCGAGCCCGAAGCGCGCGAGGTCATCGAAGCCGACGGCCTGGCATCGTGCCCGGCGCCATCGACATGCATTCGCACCACCGCCAGGGTTCGCTGCCGGGCTTCGAGTACAAGGACACGATCCACACCTCCACGCTGCAGTGCGCGGCCGGCGGCGTGACCACCAGCGTTGCGCATGCCCAACGTGCAGCCGCCGCCGAACTCGCTGGAGCTGCTGGAGCGCCAGTACGACATCTACCGCAGCGACGCGATCGTGGACTGGAACTTCAACCCCGCGCCCACCATCAGCGAAGAGATGCCCGGCATGGCCGACACCGGCATCGCCGCGTTCAAGATCTTCATGGTCGTGGACACCGGGCGCGACTACCCGCACATGCCCGGCATCGGCGTGCACGACCACGGCAAGATCCTGGAGATCATGCAGCGCTGCGCCGAGCTGAACGTGCCGCTGATGGTGCACCCGCACGACCAGGCGCTGATGGACGTGATCGAGCAGAAGTTCTGGGACCGCGGCGAGCGCGACGCCCTGGCCTACGCCAAGGCCTACGCCGCGCACGACGGTGTGATCTGGGAAACCGCCATCGCCACGCTGCTGCGCCTGCAGCGCGCCTCGGGCTGCCACCTGCACATCCTGCACACCCAGACCGCCGGCAGCGTGGAGCTGATCCGCCAGGCCAAGGCGGCCGGGCAGAAGGTGACCTGCGAGATCAACCCCTGGGCGCTGTTCCTGGGCTGCGAGTGGTCGGCCATCCAGCGCCTGGGCTCCTACGCGCTCTCGTACTGGGTGCCCGAGAAGAACGTGCCCGGCCTGTGGGAAGGCCTGCGCGACGGCACCATCGACATCGTCGCCACCGACCACGCGCCGCACACGCGCGAAGAGAAGGAGATCGGCTGGACCGACGGCTGGAAGGCCCACACCGGCACGCCCTCGACCCAGTTCTACTACAGCATGTTCATGACCGCCGCGCTGGAAGGCAAGATCAGCCTGGAGCGCGTGGTCGAGGCCTGCAGCGCCAAGCCGGCCGAGCTGTTCAAGCTCGCGAACAAGGGCGCGCTGACCGTCGGCGCGGACGCGGACCTGGTGCTGGTCGACCTGAACCGCGAGTACGAGGTGCGCGACGAGGACGTGCTCAGCCTGATCGGCTGGAGCCCCTACGCCGGCCGCAAGCTCAAGGCCAAGCCGGTGCGCACCATCGTGCGCGGCACCACCGTCTACCTCAACGACCAGGTGATCGGCCAGAAGGGCTTCGGCCAGCACGCCAAGGCCGTGCGCGAACCCGCCGCCGCCCTGGCCTGAACAGCCCCCACCCTGCCAGCCAAGGACTTTCCATGAAACGACGCTCCTTCGTCCAACACTCCCTGCTGCTGCCCGCCCTGGGCGGCCTGGGCCCTGGCCACCACCGGCAGCGCGGCGCGCGCCCAGGCCAACTGGCCCGAGCGCCCCATCAACATGGTGGTGCCCTACCCCGCGGGCGGCAACACCGACTTCGTCGCGCGCATGACGGCGGACTACCTCAACCGCGCGCTCGGCGTGCCGGTGGTGGTGGACAACCGCGCCGGCGCGGGCGGCACCATCGCCTCCATGCACGCGGCCAAGCTGCCGGCCGATGGCTACTCGGTGTTCCTCGCCTCCATCGCCCAGATCTCGCTCGCGCCCTTCCTCTACAAGATCCGCTACGACCCGTTCAAGGACTTCCTGCCGATCGCCAACGTGGCGGGCAATCCCCAGGTGGTGGTGGTGCCGGCCGCCTCGCCGCACAAGAGCCTGAAGGACCTGGTGGACCACGGCCGCGCGAACCCGGGCAAGCTGCTGATGGCGCACGCGGGCACCGGCTCCATGTCCTTCCTCGCGGGCGCGGCGTTCCTGAAACGCGCGGGCATCGACGCGGTGATGGTGCCCTACAAGGGCGGCGCGGCGGCCATCGCCGACACCATCGCGGGCATGACCGAGGTCTACACGGCCAACATCTCCGAGACCCTGCCCTACCTGCAGAGCGACCGCCTGCGCCTGCTCGGCGTGACCAGCCCGCAACCCGTCGGCATGCTGCCGGGCGTGCCCACCATCGCCTCGCTGTTCCCGGGCTTCCAGACCGAAACCTGGAACGGCCTGCTCGCGCCGGCCGGGCTGCCGGCCCCGATCGCCGACCGCCTCGCGGGCGCGGTGGCGAAGATGTTCACCGACGACGCGGTGCTCTCGCGCATGGCCAAGGCCGGCCTCATTCCGCAGACCGGCCAGCAGACGCCGAAGGACTTCGCGCGCCGCATCCAGGCCGACGTGGAACTCTGGCGGCCGGTGATCAAGGCCATCGACGTCAAGCCCGAGTAGGCCCGGGCCGGGGCTTCTTCGCTGCCGGTGGGCGTGGCTGCCGTTCTCCGGCGCCTGCTCGCGGGCGCCTGCGCCCGGCAACCCCACCCACCGTCGAGAGTGCACCGCAGGCATGCGGTGCCTTCCTTTCGGCGGGCCCGGGACGACCTCTCGGCGGATGGTGTTCCCCCCGGACGCAGGCGCCCCATTCGCGGTTGCCACAGAGCTTGAGCGTCAGGGGTCGTGTTGACGAAGGGGTCGCTGCGGACCCGGGCAGCCGCCCGCGAGCAGGCGCCGGAGAACGGGGGGACGCCAGCCGACAGCGAAGAAGCGGCCCACAATGGCGACCATGACCCTGGAAGACTTGATGGCCATCGCCAAGCAAAGCCGCACCGCCACCACCTGCCCCCACTGCCAGGCCCTGGTGTGCAAAGGCTGGGACTCCGTGCCCGGCGGCTTCGACCTGACCCGCCTGACACGCGTCGGCAGCTTGCGCGACCCCGACGCCGACGAACCCACACTGGCCGAGCACCACCCGAACGGCACAGGCGCCTGGTCCGACGACGCGCCCATCGCCCTCGGCTGGTTCCCCTACAACCGCTGCGACGTCTGGCAATGCAGCGGCTGCGCCCGGCCCTTCCTGCGCTACACCGAGGTCGGCGGTTACTACACCGACGAGCGCATCCGCGAACTGCAGGCCCACCTGATCGTGCGGCCTCCCCCCAACCCCGCTTGAGCGGCCGGCCGGGCCAAGCCCCTCAGAACGAGTGCCGGATGCCCAGCGCCAGGCCCGTGCCCGAGCGCAGGTTCGTGGCGCGGTCGGCGATCGCCACGCCGTACAGGTCGGTGCGCTTGGAGAGCGCGTGGATGTAGCCCGCCGACAGCGTGCTGCGCACGCGGTCGCTGACGCCGGCCTGCTCGCGCTTCGTGCGCGCCCAGGACGCGACGATGCGGCCCGCGCCCACCGGCACCTGCGCGCTCAGGCCCAGCGTGTCCAGGTCGATCTCCCGCAGGCCGCGCGCCTGCACCGTGCCGGTGGAGTACTGACCAAACACCTTCACCACCTCGAAGTCGTAGGACACGCTGGCCAGCGTGCTCTTGGTCTCCAGGATCACGTAGGGCGCACCGGCGGGCTCGGCCGCCGCGCGCGGCGTGGTGATGGCGGCCCCGTCCACGCGGCGGTGGTTCAGCGCGGCGGCGAAGGCGCCCTGGCGGTAGTTCGCCGTGAGGTCCACGCGGCGGCCTTCGGTGGAGGCCTCGCGCGCCACGTACTGCAGGTTCGCCGACAGACCGCCGAAGGTGGGCGTGGTGTAGGCGACCGAGTTGCTCCAGATGCCGTCGGTGGCGCCGTTCACCGCGTTCATGGGCTGTGAACCCGTGATGGTGTGCATGAGGAAGGGACCGAGGTTCACCGACTCCGCGAAGGGCGTGAACTGCAGCGTGGCGATGTAGCTGCCGGTGGGGATGCGGCCCATGCGCAGGAAACCGAAGCCGCCGCGCAGGCCCACCCACGAGGCCAGCGAGAAGGTGCGGCCCACCGCCGTGTCGCCCGGGTGGCGGCCCGCTTCGCCGGTGTCCATGCGGAAGTGGCCGCCGATGTCGAACGCGGCGCTCAGGCCGCCGCCCAGGTCTTCGCTGCCGCGCATGCCCCAGCGCGGCATGGAGAGCAGGCCGCTGTCCATGCGCGAGACCGTGGCCTCGCCGGCGAGGTTGCGGCGGTAGTAACCGCCGTCGAGCACGCCGTAGAGCGAGACCTGGCTGCTGCCGCTGCCGCCACCACCGGGGGCTTGCGCGAAGGCCTGGGGCGCGGCGCCGATCAGCGCGAGGCTGGCGAGGGCCAGGTGCACGCCACGGCCCAGCGAGCGCGGGGCACGGGAGGTTTTTGAAGAATGGGGCATCGATGTCTCCGTCCCTCTCTCTGCGGAGAGGGTGATGTGGTTGATGAGAAGAAAGAGAAGCAGATGCGATGCCTTCAGGCACCGGCGTCGGCATGATGTTCAGAGGGGGTCGCGAGCGTCAAAGCCTTGCCTCAGATGATGAGAAACGGCGCCTCACTTCGCCCACGCCGCGTCGTCCACGCGCGTCGCTTGAAAGCCGCGCAGCTTCCACGCACCGGCGGTGTGGACCCACAGTTGCGACACGAAGGTGGTGGAGGCCACGGCCTCGCCGCCCGGCACCCGCTGGCCGCGCAGGCGCATCAGGCCCGCCATCCACGCCGCGTCGCCGTGGGGGTGCACCACGAGGCCCTGGCGCTCCACGGCCTCGTAGCGGATGCGGTGCGCGAGGAAGTCCAGCAGTTGTGGCTTGTCGTTGACCAGGCCGGTCGAATGCACGTAGACCAGCTGCGCGTCCAGCACCGCGTCGATGCCACTCAGGTCGCCCGCCACCAGGGCCTGGCAGCGGCGCGTTTCGAGCGCGATCAGGGCCTCCTGCATGCTCAGGCCTCCTGCACCACGCCGTTGCTCAGCACGCCCACCGAGGAGATCTCCACCTCCACGAGGTCGCCCGGCTGCAGCCACAGCGGCGGCACGCGCTTCACGCCCACGCCGCCCGGCGTGCCGGTGACGATGACATCGCCCGGCACCAGCGTCATGAAGGTGGACACATAGGCCACCAGGCGCGGGATCGGGAAGATCATCTGGTCGGTGCGCGCCTGCTGCACCACCTTGCCGTTGACGCGGGTCTGCAGCGACAGCACGCGGTCGGCGGGCAGCTCGTCCAGCGTCACCAGCGCGGGGCCGAAGCCGGCCGTGCCCGCGAAGTTCTTGCCCGGGCCGAACTGGCGCGTGTGGTGCTGCCAGTCGCGCACGCTGCCGTCGTTGAAGCAGCTCACGCCCGCGATGTGCGCCCAGGCGTCGGCCTGCGCGATGCGGCGCCCGCCCCGGCCGATCACGACGGCGAGTTCGCCTTCGTAGTCCAGCTGCGTCGATTCGCGCGGGCGCACCAGCGCCACGCCGCTGCCCCGCAGCGACTCGGGATGGCGGAAGAAGATGGAGGGGTGCTCGGTGGGGTCGCGCTGGGTCTCGACGCGGTGCTCCTCGTAGTTGTGGCCCACGCAGGCGATGGTGCGCGGCTGCGGGATCACCGGCAGCGGCGTCAGCGCCGCCAGCGCGTGGTCGGCCTTCGCGCCCGCGTGGGAGCGCGGGAGCGCCTGCCAGTCCGGCAGGGCCAGCAGCTCGCGCAGCGTGGGCGCGGCCGCGCCGAGGCGGCGGCCGAGGTCGATCACGCCTTCGGCCGTGCACAGCCCGTAGGAGGCGTTGCGCACCGATCTCAAAACTCATCAATTTCATGGGGGGGTTCCTGTGAAAGAAAAAAAGAAAGGCTCAGGCCGGCTGGGGCACGACGGCGTAGACGTAGCGGTCCGGCCGCAGCACCAGGGCGGCGGCCCCGAAGCGCGCGAGCAGGGCCGCGAGTTCGCCGCTCGCATCGCGCACGCGCACCACCGCGCCGCCGTCGTCCGCGGGTGTGTCGAGAAAATCGTCTTCGCTGCGCACCAGCGCCACCTGCCCGGTGCACAGGCCCTGTGGCACCACCTGGCGCGCGGCCTCGCGCACCACGGCCGCGTCCCAGCCGATCACCGAGAAGCCCGCGCCCAGCACCTCGTCCAGCCGCACGTCCTTCGCCGGGCTTTGCACCCAGGGCTGGGGCGCGAGCTCGGTCGCGCTCAGGTTCGGCGAAGGCAGGAAGCAGCCTTGCGCGAAGCGCGGCTTGGGCTTGAACTTGAGCTGCAGGATGTAGTCGCGGCAGACCGGCAACAGGCAGGCCGCGCGCAGGGCGGTCTGGGTCAGCGCCGCGCCCAGCAAGCTCTTGGGCTGCATCACGCGGCCGATGCGCAGGGCCATCTGGATCAGCGCGGCCGCGTGCGGGCGCCGCTCCTGCTCGTAGCTGTGCAGCACCGACTCGGGCAGGCTGCCGCGCAGCAGGGCCGCGAGTTTCCAGCCGAGGTTGGCGGCGTCGCGGATGCCGCTGTTGAGGCCCTGGCCCGCGAACGGCGGCGTGAGGTGGGCCGCGTCGCCCGCGAACAGCACGCGGCCTTCGCGCCAGCGCGCTGCGCAGCGCGGGCGTGGAAACCGTAGATCACCTTGCGCACCAGCGGCAGGTCGCGGTCGGCCGGCACGCGGCGCGCGATCCACTCGCGGAAGTTGCGCTCGTCCAGCACGTCCTCGTCGCGGTCGCCTTCGCGCAGCATGAACTCGTAGCGCAGCGCGCCGCGCGGCCCCGGCAGGCGGATGGTGGGCCGCCTCGGGTCGCAGTAGGTGCTGGTGTGGCGCAGCGGCACGGTGCGCTCCGCGAGGTCCACGATGAGCCAGCGCTCGGCGTAGGTCTCGCCTTCGAGCACGATCTGGCAGAACTCGCGCACCGGGCTGCGCCCGCCGTCGCAGGCCACCAGCCAGCGCGCGCGCACGGGGCGGGCTTCGCCCTCGGCCTGCACCTGCACGGTGATGCCTTCGGCGTCCTGCTCGAAGGACGTGAAGCTGTGGCCGAATTTCACCGCCACGTGTTCGAAGCGCGCCAGCCCGTCGAACAGCGTTCGCACCAGCAGCGGCTGGCGAAACGCGTTGCGCTTGGGGTAGCCGTATTCCTGGCGCGTCGGCTGGATCGCCGCGAAGGGCCGGCCGCGCCAGTCGTGGTACTGCACGCCGTAGCCCAGCACCACGTCCTTCAGCACCGCGTCCAGCAGGCCGGCGCCCTGCAGCGTGCGCAGGCTCTCGTCGTCCAGCGTCACCGCGCGGGGCTCAGGCTCGAGCGCCGCGTTGCGTTCGATCACCAGCGTGCGCACGCCGTGCGTGCCGAGCAGGTTCGCCAGGGTGAGCCCGACCGGACCCGCGCCGACGATCACCACGTCGGGGTCTTTTCCATCCATCCACATAAGTTGCTAGCGCGGCGTTTCCAGCCGCCCTCCGATGCGCAGCGCCGCTCGCAGGACGTGGTCCGCGACGCGCTGCGGGTTGATGTTCGGTGCCTGGGCCCACATCACCACCGAGAGGCTGCCCAGCAGCAGCTCCCCCTGGTGGATCGGTGCGGCCCAGCCACAGGCTTCGGCGTCCACCTCGGCTGCCGTCACACAGACCTTGTCGCGCCGGATCTGCGCCATCAGCGCCGACAGCGCGTCGAAGCTGCCCGGCAGGCCCGCTTCGCGCAGGGCCGCCGTGTCGTGGCGCACGAGGTCGCGCAGGTCTTCGGGCGCCATGTGCGCCAGGATCACCTTGGACGTGGCGCCCCGGTACAGCGGCATGGCCCGGCCGCGCTCGTAGCTCACGTGCGGCGGCCCATGGCGCCCGCGCACCTGGTGCACGCAGACCACCTTGCGGCTGTGCAGGCGGCTGAGCAGCACCACGCCACCCGTGCGCTCCGACAGCGTCTTCATGATCTCGCTGGCGGCCGCGATCAGCGGGTCGTTGATGCGGATCAGGCGGTCGAGCTCCACGATCTCCGGGCCCAGCACGTACTGGCCGATCGAGGTGCGCTCGATCAGGCCGGCCTCCTCCAGGTCGGCGAGGTAGCGGTAGGCCGTGGCGGTGGAGATGCGCAGCTCGGTCTCCACGTCCACCGCGCGCACGTGCTTGAACCCCTGCTTGAACAGGCGAAGAACCTGCAAGGCCTTGGCGGTGGTGGTCATGGGTGGCGCTCCTGAAAGGGCAAGTCGGTGGGGCTAGCTTCGCATGATCGCCAGCACCCCAGCGGTTGAGGGTTGAGGGCTGGTGCGGCCATTCGCCGACCGCGCGCCCGGGCTCGCAGACCTCCAGCTCGGCGGAGATCTCCGCCATGTTGCCGTCCATGTCCTTGAGCATGAAGAAGGTGTCGTTGCCCGGCCCGTGCCGGCCCACGCCCCAGGCCAGCGGGAAGCCGGCGTCGGCCATGTGGTCGGCCCAGTCGCGCAGCGCGGCCCAGTCTTGCGCCTCGCACGAGAAGTGGTCGAAGCGCGCCAGCGGCGCGCGGAAGATGGCCATGGCGTGGTGCTCGGCGTCGGTGCGCAGAAAGGCCGCCGTGATGGCGCCGGCCTCGTCGCGCACGCGGTCCGACAGCACGAAGCCCAGTTGCTCGGTGTAGAAGGCCAGCAGCGCGGCGGGATCGGGCGTGCGCACCGCGAAGTGCTGCAGCCGCGCGCTCGGCAGGCCGTCGGCGGTGGACGCGGCGGGCGCGGCCGGGCCGTGCTCGAAGCGGATGCGGCGGCCTTCGGGGTCGAGCACGGTGTGGGCGCTCTCGCCCACCTCCTGCAGGGCCACACCGCGCGCCTGCAACTGCGCGCGGTGCGCGTGCAGCGCGGCGGCGCTGTCGAAGCGGAAGCAGGCCAGGTGCAGCTGGCCGCCCTTGCCGGGCCGCAGCACGAGTTCGCGTTCGGGCGCGCGGCACACGTGGGCATCGCCCTGGTGCGAGACCGCGAAGCCGAAGGTCCGGGCGTAGAAGCCGGCCAGCGCGGCCGGGTCGCTGGCGGTGAGTTCGAGTCGCGCGAGGTGCGCTCCGATTTCCATGGATGTCCTTTCGAGATCGAGTGGGTCGATCATGGACATCGGGTGCCGGCCGGTCAAAACCGTTTCTCGTTTCCTGAGAAATGAGAACCCAGATGGCTCAGGCGCGCCGGCGCCGGGCCTCTTCCTTCCACAGCGCCCAGGGCCGCTCGGCCTGGGCCTCGTGGCTGCTCATGCACGAGGCGCACTCGGCCTCGCTCAGGTAGCTCACCTCGCCCAGACCCAGGGCGGTGGTCTGGACGCGCGCGTTCACCTCGGCGTAGACCGCGCGGTACACCACCTGCTTCAGGCTCTCGCCCACCACGGTGCTGCCGTGGCCGCGCATGAGCACGATGGGATGGCCCTCGAACTGGCGCGCCAGCGCGGCGCCGATGCGGCCGTCGCGCACCAGCAGGTCGCTGCCGTCGCCCACCACGTCGCGGATCTCGAACACCGGCGCGCCGGTGCCGATGAAGCCGGCCATGTGGAACACCGCGCGCAGCGGCGTGCCGCGCGAGATGGTCAGCGGCACGATGGCCGGCGAGTGGCTGTGCACGATGGCCTGCACCTGCGGGTGCGCGCGGTAGATTTCGGCGTGGATGAAGCGCTCGATGTAGACGCGCCGCCCGCCCGCGTCGATGGGCTCGCCGTCGAGCGTGAACGAGACGATGTCCGATGCGCCCACCTGGCCGGGCGCCATGTTGCGCGCGAGCAGGAAACGCTCGGGGTCGCGGTCGTGGCGCACGCTGACGTGGCCGAAGGCATCGACCACGCCCTGGTCGTAGAGGATGTGGTTGGCGCAGACCAGGTCCGCGAGCAGGCCGTCGCCCGGGGGCAGCGGCGCGCGCTTCACGTCATCGAGGGCAGCGGCCAGGGAAGTGGAGGGTGGGCACATGCGCTCATTGTCCGGGAGGCAGCTCGGTATTCAGGAAATCCAGTGTGCGCTGCCAGGCCTGGGCCGCCGCGCCTTCGCGGTACATGGCGGGGCGCGCGTCGCACAGGAAGGCGTGCCCGGCGCCCGGGTACACGTGCTGCGCAAAGCGCACACCGGCGGCCTGCAGCGCGGCGTCGATGGCCTGCACCTGCGCGGGCGGGATGGTCGGGTCTTCCGCGCCCACGTGCAGCAGCAGCGGCGCGCGGATGGCGCCCGCCTCGCCCAGCGTGGCGTGCGGGCCGGCGGCGATGCCCGGCCCGTAGAACACCACGGCCGCGCCCAGATCGGGCAGGCGCGTGGCGGCGGTGAAGGCGGCGCGGCCACCGAAGCAGAAGCCCACCACGGCGCTGCGGCCGGCCTCGATCTGCTCCGCGGTCTGCAGGTGCGCGAGCACGGCCTGCACGTCTTCGAGGATGGGCGACACGCCGATCTGCGAGATCAGGGCCACGGCCTCGCTGTGCTGCGCGTAGGCGAGTTCGCGCGTGCCGCTGCGGTGGAACAGGTCGGGCGCGAGCGCCAGGAAGCCTTGCGCGGCGAAGCGCCGAGCGATGTCCTGGATGTGCGGGTTCACGCCGAAGGCTTCCTGCAGCACGATGACCGCGCGCGTGGCGGGCGCGGCGGGGGCGCGCCACGTAGGTCTGCATGGGGCCGGCGGCGGTCGGCACGGTGATCCAGGGGTTGCGGTCTTGCAATTCAATCTCCGGTGGAAAAGGTCAGGGGTTCACCACCGCCATCCAGATGGGCAGGGTGCGGGTGCGGGTGGCTTCCAGCGCCTCGTTGACCTGCTGCAGGCCGAAGCGGTGGGTGATGAGGTCTTCCGCGTCGAGGCGCTGGTCGGCCAGCAGGGCCAGAACTTCGTCGGTGTCGGAGCGGGTGCAGGCGCGCGTGCCGACGAAGCGCCAGCAGAAGATCATCATGTCGCGCAGTGCGAAGGGCAGCGCGGCGTTGCTGCCGCCCATGTGCACGAAGCTGGCGCCCTGGGCCATGGCCGAGGCGGCCTGCGCCGAGCCCGGCCCGTCGGGGAAGTAGTCGAGCACGGCGTCGGCGCCGCGTGGCATGAGTTCGCGCAGGCGTTTCGTGAGGCCTTGCGTCTCGGCCCAGTCGGGCGCGAGTTCGTCGAGCACCGCGAGCTGCACCGGCAGATCGCCGGCCAACGGGCGCAGGGCTTCGAGCCGCTCGCGCGAGCGGCCCACCAGCACCAGCTCGCGCGCGCCGTAGAAGCGCGCGAGCTTGATGCTGGCCGTGCCCATGGTGCCGGTGGCGGCGGTGATGACCAGGCGGCCGGTGGCGGGCAGGGCCGCGCCCTTGAGCGCGCGCACCGCGTTGGCCAGGTCGTGCACCTTGGCGCCCACGTCGAAGCTGACGTGCGCGGGCAGGCGGTCCAGCAGGTCGGCGGGCACGCAGGCGTACTCGGCCAGGCCGCCGTTGTGGTACTTCGCGTACAGCGCCATCGGGCCGCGGCCGAAGCCGGCGTGGCCCATCATGGCCGCGTCGTTGCACATCTGCTGGCGGTCCGAGCGGCAGTAGTCGCACTGGCCGCACGAGAGCATGGGGTGCACGCGCACCCGCGCGTCCTGCCAGGCGGCATCCACGCCGCTGCCCAGCGCCACCACGGTGCCGGCGATCTCGTGGCCCGGCGTGGTCGGCAGGTGCTTGAAGCGGCCCATTTCGAGCAGCTTCATCATGCCGGGCGCGATGCCGGCCGACGCCACCTTGACCAGCACCTCGCCCTCGCCCGGCGTGGGCACGGGAAGGGTTTCCAGGCTGAGTTCGCGCGCGCTGGGGTGGGCGCGCGCGGCCATCATCGTTGACATGTCTGTCTCCTTGTTGTGATTGGTTCTGAAGCGCTCAGGCGCCACGCAGCCGGGCCAGCTCGTCGGCCGGCAAGCGCGTGCCCTGGCGCAGGGCCGGCGCCACCTGCGGGATCGGCAGGGTGCTGGCCAGGGCCAGGTGTTCGCTCGGGCCGCTGTGCAGGCTGGTGAAGGCGATGCCGCGCGGGATCTGCACGAAGTCGCCCGGCACCAGGTGCACGCTGCCGCGCTGCGTGACCAGGGTGCGCTCGCCCTGGATCTGATACTGCACCTCGCAGGCGTCGCGGTGCCGCGTGTACACGGCGCCGTCGTCCGAGGCCTTGCGCGAGCGGCCGATGGCAACCGCCGCGCTGCGGTACAGCCATTGCAGGCCCTCGCCCTCGGGGTGCAGCACCTGGATGCGCTCGGCGTCCTGCTCGGCGTGTTGCAGCAGCAGGGCCTCGTCGACCGGCGAGAGCGCGAGGTCCTGACCCGGGCCGCCCACGCCTTCGGTGGTGAGCTCATTGATCACCGCCGGCGTCCAGCCGGGGAAGGGCGTGCTCAGGTACTCGGCCTGGCGGCTGGGGGCGACCAGTTCGCGCACCGGGCCCGGCACGTAGAACAGCAGGTGCACGTCGTGCCGGCCGAAGTTGTCGTGCGCCACGCCGTTGGGGATGCGCGAGAAGTCACCCGGCCGCAACTCCACCGTGCCGAGTTCGGTGATGAGGGTGCGCTCGCCGCAGACCTGGAACGAAAGCTCATCCACGCCGGTGTTGCGGTGGTAGAACGGCTGGCGGCCGTTCATGTTCTGCCATTCGATGCGGATGTCCGCGCTCTCGTACACGCCCACGGGCGGCGCGAAGGCGCGCTCCACGTAGGCCGCGCCGAGGTGCGCCACCTCGATCGGCGGGTACTCGCGCGCCCGCTTCATCGGGGACGGCAGCGGATCGGCGAGCAACAGCGCTTCGCGGCGCTCCAGCACATAGGGCGGCGCATCGAAGGGAAAGGCATCGATGTGTTCGCGGACCAGCTTCATGGGGTTTCTGCCTGACATGGAAATTGCGTGAAGGAAAACAGCACGGTGGGAGCATGCCCACCGGTGCGGCCGGGGTCAAACCCGTTTCTCGGATGCTGAGAAACGGGGTCGACAATCATCGCTCGTCCACGATGGGGTTGCGCAGCACCCCCACGCCTTCGACCTCCACCTCGCACACGTCGCCCGGCTTCATCCACAGCGGCGGCTTGCGCGCCAGGCCCACGCCGGCGGGCGTGCCGGTGATGATGAGGTCGCCCGGCACCAGGGCCATGGCCTCCGAGCAGGCGGCCACCAGCGTGCGCACGTCGAAGATCATGTCGCGCGTGTTGGCGTCCTGCACCACCTGGCCGTTGAGCCGGCATTGCAGGCGCAGGCCGTGCGCGCCCGGGGGCAGCTCGTCGGCGCTCACGAACTCGGGGCCGAAGCCCCCGCTGCGGTCGAAGTTCTTGCCCATCATCCACTGGTTGGAGCGGAACTGGTGGTCGCGGAGGGAGCCGTCGTTGAACAGCGTGTACCCCGCGACGTGGTCCAGCGCGTCTTCCTGGCGGATGTAGCGGTCGCCCTTGCCGATCACCGCCACCAGCTCGGCCTCGTAGTCGAACTGCGCCGACACGTGCGGCCGCACCAGCGGCTGCCCGTGGGCGACCCAGGACGAGGGGTAGCGGTGGAAGATCACCGGGTGCTTCGGTTTCTCGAAGTGGCTTTCGGTCGCGTGGTCCACGTAGTTCAGGCCGATCGCGAAGGCCTTGGCGGGCTCCAGCACCGGCGGCAGGTAAGTGAGGCCGGCGAGCGGGCGCGCGTGCTGGCCGCGCTCGATGGCCGCGCGCGCCGCGCGAAAACCCGCCTCGCCCTGGCGCAGCAGCTCGTCGAGCGAATCGGGCAGGCCGGCGGCGGTGAGGTCCAGCAGGGTGTGGTCGTTCACGCGCGCGCCCAGGCGCGCGGCGCCGTTCTCGTCTTGGAAGGCAATCAGTCTCATGGGATCTCGTGGTTGGTGATGAAGTGGGTGGGAACGGCCGGGCCCCAGACGAACAGCGCGTCCTCGGCGGGGTGGTCGGCGGCGGGCCAGTCCAGGCCGGCGGGCACGTGGTCGATGCCGGCCGAGTACTCGCAGAAACTGCCCCAGGGGTCTTGCACGTAGTTGAAGTAGTTGGAGCCGAGCACGTGCCGGCCAACGCCCCAGCCGTCGCCGTAGCCGGCGCTGCGCATCTGGTCCATGCCCTGACCCACCTCGTCGAGGCAAGGCACGTCCCAGCTGCTGTGGTGCAGGCCGGGGCCGTGGGATTTCGCGAAGGCCACCAGATGGTGGTCGCTGCCGTGCGGCGTGTGCAGGAAGGCGATCACGTCGCCCGAGCGGTCCGACAGGCGCAGGCCGAGCATCGATGAACAGAAGGCCAGCATGCCCGGCACATCGGGCGTGAATTGCAGGATGTGCGAGAGGTAACGCGGCCGCACGGGCCCCAGCCGGCTGCGCGGCGAGGCCTGGCCCTGGCCGGGCACGGCGGGCACCGGCGGCCGGGGCACCGAGGGTGCGGAGGGCGAGACCTTGGGCGCGACCACCAGCTGCAGCGCCAGGCCATCGGGGTCGCGCAGCCACAGCCCCGGCTCTTGCGCCAGCGGGTGCGGCTCGCCTGCGCGGCCCTGCGCCGCGATGCGCTCGGCGAAGGTCTCCACATCCTCGGCGTGGATGCCGTAGGCCACATATTGCAGGCGCTTGCGCTCGCCGCCTTCGAGCACGTGCGCCCAGACGTGCGGGTGGCCGAAGGTGCGCAGCAGCAGGCGATCGCCGTCGCGCCGCACGTCCAGACCGAAGCAGGTGTAGAAGCGCTCGGCCTCGGCCAGGTCGGGCACGGTGAAGGTGAAGCGGTGCACCGAATGCACCGCGGCGGGCAGGTGGGTGTTCATGCGAAGGCCTTCTGTCGAGGGGAAGCAACCGCGGTGTGGCCGGTGATGCGCGCCACCAGCGCGTCCGGCGCGTCGGGCCAGTCATCGCCGCGCCAGGCCACGTGCTGGTCGGGCCGCACCAGCGTGAGCCGGGTCGGGTAGAGCTCGGCGAACGCGCCCCAGGCCGGGCGCAGCACGGTGAGCGGCACGCCCGCGGCGCGCAGGCGCTCGCGCACGGCCTGCACCACGGTCTCGGGCACGTCGGCGTGCGCGAGCAGGGTGAAGCCTTCGCCGAAGTGGTCGTACAGCGAGCTGCCGTCGTGCAGCCAGGCGTGCGGCGCGCGCGCGCCGGGCCGGTTGGACGGCACGTAGTTCAGGTAGTCCATTTGCGGCGCGCGGCTGCCGTCGTGGGCGATCACGGGCGAGTCCTCGTAGCGGTAGCCGAGCACCACACCCAGCGTGGTGAACTCGCGCGACTTGGCGGCCTGGATGCGCGCGCCCACGTCCTCGCGCAGGGCCGCGCCGGCCGGGTCGTCGGCGTCCAGCCCGGCGCGCGCGAGCTGGTTGCCCAGCAGCGCGTGGTTGGCCACGGCCTCGTCGAGCACCATCTGGTGCACCGGGCGGCGCTCGGCCATGTAGCTGTCCAGCAAGGCCTCGCCGCCCCAGCCCGCCAGCACGGCCGCGAGCTTCCAGCCCAGGTCCACGCTGTCGGCCACGCCCATGTTCATGCCGTAGCCGCCGAAGGGCGGGTGCAGGTGGCAGGCATCGCCGACCAGGAACACGCGCCGGTCGCGGTAGTTGTCGCCCAGGAATCGGCTGGCCACCCATTCGTCGGTGGACAGCGCGCGGTAGGGCAGGTCGATGCCGGTGGCGCGGCGGATCAGCGCCGCGCTGCCCTCGGCGTCGAGCCGGAAGTCAGCGGGCACGCCGGTGGGCATGAAGAACCAGGTGTCGCCCCGGTCCATCGGGCCGATCAGGCTGGGCACGTCTTCATTGATCTGCCAGTACATGATGGCCGGCCCCAGCGCGTGGGCCTGCGCCAGGCCCGGCGCGTGGAACACGATGTTGTAGTTGCGCGAGAGGCCGTACTGGCCTTCCAGCTTCGCGCCCATGCCCTCGCGCACCAGGCTGCGCGCGCCGTCGGCACCCACCAGGTAGTCGGCGGAGACGGTGTAGGTGTCCTCGCGCTGGAGGTCGCGCACCGTGACGTGCACGCCTTGCGCATCCTGCTCGAAGGCCAGCACCTCGCTGTTGAAGCGGATTTCCACGCCCGGCAGCGTCTGGGCGTGGGCGCGCAGCACCTCTTCCAAGCTGTACTGCGGGATCCACTGCGCGTGCTCGGCGTAGAGCGGGTTGCGGCCCGGCGCGCAGAAGAAGGCGTTCTCGAAGCGCGTGAGTTCGTGGCCCGAGAGGCGGGTGCAGAACACCACGTTGGACGGGTAGTCCACGCCCAGCGGCGAGGCCGCGCGCAGCTGCGGCGCGATGCCCCAGCGCCGCAGGTGCTCGCGGGTGCGCACGTTGGTGGTCTTGGCGCGCGGCGCGTAGCCCACGCGGTCGTTGCGCTCCAGCAGCAGGCAGGGGATGCGGCGCTGGCCCAGCTCGATCGCCAGGGCCAGGCCGGCGGGGCCGGCGCCGACGATGAGCACGCGGGGAATCACGGGAGGCGAGGTCTTCATGCGGCCGCATCGTAGGCAGCCACCGCGAATCGGAAAAGACGGAGAATTGCGGGATGCGATATGTTTTTTCGATCACCCCGGGCGGCGCGGCATGAAGTTCAACGCCTTGCGGGATTTCCTCGCCGTGGCCGAGCGCGGCAGCCTGCGCGCGGCGGCGCGCCAGCTCGGCAGCGCGCAGCCCGCGCTGAGCCACAGCATCAAGGAACTGGAGAAGGAACTCGGCGTGGTGCTGTTCGAGCGGCGCTCCACCGGCGTGGTGCTGACCGACATGGGCGCGGCCTTCCACAAGCGCGTGGCCTGCGCCATGCACGACCTGCGCCGCGCCACGGAAGAGCTGGACCAGCTGCGCGGCGAGGTGCACGGCAACCTCGCGGTCGGCGATGTCCAGCGTGGCGCACATCGCCCTGCTGCCGTTTGCACTCGGCGCGTTCCGCGCGCGTTACCCCCAGGTGCAGATCGACATCGTGGACGCGGTGTACCCGGGCAGCGAGCCCGGCCTGCTCGACGGCAGCCTGGACCTCTACATCGGCCCGGCCCCGGCCGACGTGGTCTCGGCGCTGCAGGTGGAAAAGCTGTTCGACAACACGCGCACCATCGTGAGCCGAAAGGGCCACCCGCTGGCGCAGGCGCGCTCGCTGCGCGAGCTGGTGGACGCGGAATGGATCACGACCTCGATCACGCACAACGCGGAAGAAGAGCTGGGCCCGCTGTTCGCGCAAAACGGGCTGCCGGCGCCCCGGCTGGTGATGAAGGCGCACTCGGCGCTCACCTTCATGGTGGCGCTGGCGAACTCCGACCTGCTGATGATGCTGCCGGTGCAGTGGATCCAGTCGGAGTCGCTGGCGCCGCTGCTGGCGCGCATCGACGTGCGCGAGCCCCTGCCCGCGCCGCCGGTGTGCCTGGTGCGCCGCGCCGGCCTGCCGCCCACGCCGGCGGCGGAGTACTTCTGCGACATGGTGCGCCGCGCGGTGCAACACATGCGCGCGCCCTGAGCGAGGGCGCTGCGCGCAAGGCTCAGAGGTGGCCCGCGGCCTCGTAGTAGCGGCGCGCGCCCGGGTGCAGGGCGATCGAGGTCCGCGCCATCGCCGAGGGCACCAGCGGGTAGCTCAGCGGGCTGCGCTGCGGCGGCAGGTGGCGGTACTGGCGCTCGATGGCCGCGCGCGTTTCCACCAGGCACCAGGTCAGCAGGTGGGCGATGTCGTCGGGCATGTCGTCGCGCACCAGGATCAGGAAGTCCGAGAAATCGAGCGCGGGCAGCGAGGTCTGCAGCGAAGGCCAGTAGCCGGCCGGCAGGTCGTTGCGGCCGAAGCCGTAGTCCTTCTGGAGCTGCTGCAGCACCGCCTCTTCCGACGGCAGCGGCACCACCTTGCCGGTCTCGACGATGTCGGACCACCAGGGCGTCATGATCGCTTCCTGCAGCACGCCGTCCACCTCGCCGTCCTGCATGCGCTGCAGGCTTTCGCGCGGGTTGGAGTCTTCCACGTAGCGGCCGCCCCAGCTGGCGAAGGTGGCGTCGTCGATGCCGTGCGCCTGCATGAACAGGCGCGCCACGTAGCCGATGAAGTTGGTGCCGTCGTTGCGCGAGGTCGCGAGGCGCAGTGCCGGCTTCTTCTGGCGCAGCTCCTCGAAGCTGCGGATGCCCAGGTCCGGCCGCAGGGCCAGCACCATGCGGTCGTTCTGCGGCAGCACGGCCAGGGCGCGCAGGTGTGGCGCGGCGCGGCCCTGGAAGATCAGGCGGCCGTCGAGCGCGGCGGGCATGAGCATGGCCGGCGTGACGATGCACAGATCGGCCTCGCCTTCCTCCACCAGGTCGATGGCCTCGATGCCACCGGCGCGGATGCTCCAGATCGCCACGCGGCTGCGTGGGCCGCTGCGCTTGCAGAACTCTTCGCACAGCCAGGAGCAGATGCGGTGGAAATTGGCCTGGCCCCAGTCACCGACGAAGCGCAGGTGGTGGGAGTGTTCGAGGCGGGGTGCGGTCATGGTGGGGACTTTCATTCGGGCTTGACGTCGGCGTCCTTGATCACCTTCTTCCAGTAGGCGGTCTGCGCCACGATCAGCTTGCCGAACTCGGCTGGGCCCTGGCTGTGCGGTTCGAGGCCGAGCGTGATCAGGCGCCCCTTGACCTCGGGCTGGGCCAGCACCTTGATCACGTCGCGCGAGATCTCGTCCACCAGCGGCTGCGGTGTACCGGCCGGCACCACCAGGCCGCCGAAGCCCACGGTCTCGAAGTCCGCGTAGCCGGCCTCCTTCATCGTGGGCACGTCGCGGCTCAGCGGCGAGCGCTCGGCGCCGGTGCTGGCGAGGATGCGCACGCGCCCGCTCTGCACGTGCGGCACCAGGTCGGAATAACTCGCGAAGGTGGCGGTGACCATGCCGGCGGCCAGGTCCACCACGGCCGGCGCCACGCCCTTGTAGGGCACGTGCAGCATCTCGATCCTGGCCTGGTGCGCGAGCTGGCTCGCGTTCAGGTGCGGCGTGGAGCCGTTGCCCGGCGAGGAGTAGGCGAACTTCGCGTTCGGCGCTTTCGCCAGGGCCACGAACTCCTTGACGGTGCGCGCGGGCACCTGGGTGTTCACCGCCAGCCACAGGCGCGCGTCGAACATCTGCGCGACCGGCGCGAAGCTGGTGACGGGGTCGTAGTCCAGCTTGGTGGAGAGAAAGGGCGCCTGGATCGTGGGCGTGACGGACAGCAGGATCGTGCGGCCGTCCGGCGCGGCTTTGGCGGCCACGCTGGTGGCCAGGATGGTGGCCGCGCCGGGGCGGTTGTTCACCACGACCGGGATGCCCCAGGTCTTGGCCAGGCCGTCGGCCAGGGCGCGCGCGGCGTTGTCGAACGAGCTGCCCGAGGAGGCTGGCGTGATCAGCGTGACGATGCCGCCCTGGAAAGGGCCGGCCCAGGCGGCGCTCGCGGCGCCCAGGCTGAGGGCGGCCAGGGTGCGCGCCAGGGCACGCGCCAGGTTGCGGGAAGGTTTCATGGAGTCTCCAGTATCGAATGGGAAGCGGTGTGAGGGTCGGGATGGTGGCGCCGCGCCCCGGGGCCGGTCAATTTGCATTCTCGTTTGATGAGAATCCGCCTCGGAGATGCGGCCCGCATTCCCCGCCGACCTAGGGTTTGTACCAATGCCCCAGACCAGACTTCAAATCTACATTTCAAATTAAAATTTGAATTTCACATGAACACCCCAGCCCCCAAACCCAAGGACTCGACGCGCTCCAAGATCGTGATGGCCGCGCTGCGCGTCTTCGCCACGCGCGGTTTCGAGGCCGCCTCGCTGAAAGAGATCACCACCGCGAGCGAGACCAACGTGGCGGCGATCCACTACCACTTCGGCTCCAAGGAAGCGCTGATCCGCGAGGTGCTGCAGACCGTGGCCGACCCGGTGAACCAGCTGCGCCGCGAGATGCTGGCGCAGCAGCCCGACGGCCCGGGCCGCTCGCTCGAGCACGTGGTGGAAGCGCTGCTGGCGCCCCCGATCCGCCTGAGCGCCGACGCCACCGGCGACGGCCGCCTGCTCACGCGCCTGATCCTGCAGGCGCGCGCGCTGCCCAGCGAATTCACGAACAGCGCGCTGTTCCAGCAGTACGACAGCACCGCCCTGCTGTTCGTGCAGGCCCTGATGGACGCCGAGCCCGGCCTGAGCCGGCAGGACGCGTTCTGGCGCTACGCCTTCGCCATCGGCGCCATGCACTACATCGTGTCCGACGCTGACGCGGCCTACCACCGGCTCAACCGCCTCTCGGGCGGCCTGTGCGACACCGACGACCCCGAAACCATCGTGCGCCAGCTGGTCGCCTTCGTGGTCGCCGGCCTGCGCGCGCGGCCCGCCTCGCCTTCCTCCCCCACCTCACCGTAAACAAGCCCCCATGCCCCGCCGCATCATCGACCTCTCCGTCACGCTGGAAGACAAGCCCACCTCGCCGGCCCACCACCGCCCGCAGATCCAGTACGCCGACCACGACCAGTCGTGGGAGCTGTTCTCCAAGCTGTTCCCCGGCATCGGCCCCGATTCGCTGCCCGAGGGCAAGGCCTGGGCGGTGGAAAAGATCTCGCTCTCCACCCACGCCGGCACGCACATGGACGCGCCCTGGCACTACCACCCCACCACCGACCACGCGCTGCAGGAAGGCGGCCGCCCTGCCCCCGGCATCGACGAGGTGCCGCTGGACTGGTGCCTGCGCCCCGGCGTGAAGCTCGACTTCCGCCACTTCGAGGCCGGCTACGTGGTCACGCCGCAGGACATCGAGGCCGAGCTCAAGCGCATCGGCTATGAGCTGCAGCCGCTGGACATCGTGGTGGCCAACACCCGCGCCGGCGCGCGCCAGGGCCAGGAGGACTACTGGGAAAGCGCCTGCGGCTTCGGCCGCGCGGCCACGCTCTACCTGCTGGAGCGCGGCGTGCGCGTGGTCGGCACCGACTCCTACAGCTGGGACGCGGCCTTCAAGTTCGTGGTCGAGCGCTTCGAGCGCGACGGTGACCCTTCCATCATCTGGGAAGGCCACAAGGCCGGCCGCGACATCGGCTACTACCAGATGGAGAAGCTCTCCAACCTCGACCAGCTGCCCTCGCACGGCTTCGACATCAGCTGCTTCCCCATCAAGATCAAACACGGCTCGGCCGGCTGGGTGCGCGCGGTCGCGGTGCTCAACGACTGACATCCCCCTTCTCTCTTTCTTTCCCTTCTCTGGAGACAACATGAACCACGCATCCCTTCCGCTCACCCGCCGCCGCACCGTGGTGGCCGGCGCCATCGCCCTGGCCGTGGGCGGCCTGCCGCTGGCCGCCAGCGCGCAGTCGGGCGCCTACCCGAACAAGACCATCCAGGTGATCGTGCCCTTCCCGGCCGGCGGCATCGTGGACAACGTGACGCGCAAGCTCGGTACCGAACTCAGCGCCAGCCTGGGCCAGACCCTGGTGGTGGAGAACAAGGCCGGCGCGGGCGGCTCCATCGGCGCGGCCCAGGTCGCGCGTTCCAAGGCCGACGGCTACACCCTGCTCACCGCCTTCGACACGC
This sequence comes from Hydrogenophaga sp. UC242_50, assembly GCF_042697355.1. Taxonomy (NCBI): domain Bacteria; kingdom Pseudomonadati; phylum Pseudomonadota; class Betaproteobacteria; order Burkholderiales; family Comamonadaceae; genus Hydrogenophaga; species Hydrogenophaga sp. UC242_50. The sequence goes on along the minus strand of NZ_CP170553.1, from coordinate 947,518 downwards.
ACGCCGTCAACCCGCTGCTCTACAAGCTCACCTTCGATTCCGACAAGGACCTCAAGCCCATCGCGCTGATCGCCACCTCGCCGCTGGTGCTGGTGGTGCACCCCTCGGTGCCGGCCAAGAGCCTGCGCGAACTCGTGGACCTGGCCAAGGCCAAGCCCGACACGCTGCACTACGCCTCCACCGGCGCGGGCAGCTCCAACCACCTCACCACCGAACTCTTCAAGGCCACCTCGGGCACCGCGTTCAACCACGTGCCCTACAAGGGCGGCGCACCCGCCATCACCGACGTGCTCGGCGGCCAGGTGCAGGTGATGTTCGTCAGCGTCACCTCGGTGCTGGCCCACATCCGCGCCGGCAAGATGCGCGCGCTGGCCGTGACCTCGCGCGAGCGCATCGCCGCGCTGCCCGACGTGCCCACCGTGGGCGACACCTACCCCGGCTTCGAAGCCACCTCCTGGGTCGGCCTGCTCGCGCCCGCCGGTGTGCCGGCCGACGTGGTGAGCAAGCTCAACGGCGGCGTGAACGCCGCGCTCAAGTCGCCCGAGTTCCAGAAGTTCCTGGACGAACAATCGCTCAAGCCCGCCGGCGGCACGCCCGAGCAGTTCGCCGCCTTCATGAAGGCCGAAACCCAGAAATGGGGCGCGGTCATCAAGCGCCAGAACATCCAAGTGGAGTAAAGCCCCATGGCCGCGCACCGCATCGACGACACCCACGGCGCCGGCCTGCAGAGCTGGCTGGCGTCCGCCAATCACCCCGCCACCGACTTCCCCATCCAGAACCTGCCCTACGGCCGGTTCACCGTGGGCGACGAACCCGGCTGGCGCATCGGCGTGGCGATCGGCGACCAGGTGCTCGACCTGCAGCACGCCGGTGTGCTGGACCACAGCGACATGGCGCGCCTGCTGGCGCTCGCACCCGAACAACGGCGGGTGCTGCGCCGCACCCTCAGCGAAGGCCTGCGCCAGGGCAGCCCGAAAGAAGCCACGTTCAAAGCCGCGCTGCACCCACAAGCCAGCGTGCGCATGGGCATGCCCTTCGACGTCGGCGACTACACCGACTTCTACACCGGCATCCACCACGCCACCACGGTCGGCAAGCTGTTCCGGCCCGACAACCCCCTGCTGCCCAACTACAAATGGGTGCCCATCGGCTACCACGGCCGCGCCTCCACGCTGCGCGTGAGCCCCGATGAATTCAAGCGCCCCATGGGCCAGCTGAGCCCCGGCAACGGCGCCGCGCCCACGCTGCAACCCACCAAGCGGCTGGACCACGAACTCGAACTCGGCCTGGTCATCGGCCAGCCCAGCCAGCAGGGCGAGCCCATCGCCATCGAAGACGCGGAAGACCACCTCTTCGGCATCGTGCTGCTCAACGACTGGAGCGCGCGCGACATCCAGGCCTGGGAATACCAGCCCCTGGGCCCCTTCCTCTCGAAGAACTTCGCCAGCACGCTCTCGCCCTGGATCGTCACCATGGAAGCGCTCGCGCCCTACCGCCAGGCCTTCACGCGGCCCGAGGGCGACCCGGCCCCGCTGCCCTACCTGGACTCGGCCCGCAACCGCGAACAAGGCGCGATCGACATCGCGCTGGAAGTGTGGGTGCAGACCGCGGCCATGCGCGCCAGCGGCCACGCGGCCGAGCGGCTCAGCCGATCCAACTTCACCGACGCCTACTGGACCGCCGCGCAGCTGGTGACCCACCACACCGTCAACGGCTGCGACCTGCGGGCCGGCGACCTGCTGGGCAGCGGCACGATCTCGGGCCCCGCGCCCGAACAGGGCGGCTCACTGCTCGAGCTCACGCAAGGCGGCCAACGCCCGCTGACGCTGGCGAACGGCGAGACCCTGGGTTTTCTGGCGGACGGCGACACCATCGTGCTGCGCGCGCACTGCGAGCGCGAAGGCTACCGGCGCATCGGGTTCGGGGAGTGCCGGGGCACGGTGCTGCCTCGGTAACCGAGACCCTCGGGCGCCCCCGGCCGGCCTCAGCGCGCCAAGCACCGCGAGAGACGATCGACCACGTCTCTCTCCGCGCGGCCTTCGTCGGCCCCCGCATGAAACACCGCGCAGGTCGCCGAACGGGCACCCTGGGCGCAACGGTAGACCGCCACCACACTGCCCGGCCCGACGCCGGTGTGCCCGGCCACCGTGAGTCCCGCGTCCACGGTGCCCTGCATCAGCCCCAGGCCATAACCCGCCGACGTCCACGGCCGCCCGGGGATGGCCCCGCCCAGGTGGCGCGCCGTCTGCATCTCGCGCAACAGCGCATCGGGCAGCAGCTGCCCGGCCAGCAGACCGTCCAGGAACCGCGCCGCGCCCGACAGCGGGCCCACCAGCAGGCCGTGATAGACCCAGCCCGGGTGGTAGGCCGGGGAGCCTTGGACATCACCCGGGGCTTGCGCGAGACGAACACCCGCCACACCCAGCGGCGCCAGCGCCCGCTGCGCGAGCGCGTCTTCCAGCGCGAGGCCCGCCACGCGCTCGATGAGCCGCGCGACATACAGGTAACCCACGTTGGAATACCGCCAACCGGCCCCGGGCGCGTGGCGAAGGCGGGTGGCGTCCAGGAGCTGCAGCATCTCGTCTGCCGGCCAGGGCGCCTCATGGCGCGCCACGGCGGCGTGGTAGTCGGGCAGCTCGCCATAGTCCGCCAGCCCGGCCTCGTGCCTTAGAAGATGGCGCAGCGTGAACGGGCCTTCGGGCACCGCCTCGTCGAGCCCGACCAGGCCGTCGCGCACCAGGGTCAGCGAGGCGGCCGACAACACCGTCTTCGTGAAACTCCACCACGGCACCGCCGCGTTGTGCGGCTCTTCATGCGGCAGGGGCGAACCGTTGCAGATCAGCGAGAAGGCCATGGCCGGATCTTCAGGCTGGCCTGACTAGTCGATCTTCTTTTTTTGTTTGGCGGGGGCGGTGGCCTTTGCCCGCGGTTTTCGGGCTGGCGTGCTCGAAGCCGGTGGTGCCACACCCTTGACCATCAGCGCTGCTTGCTTCACCAACTCCAGCTGCGCCTCCGGGGGGCATCGCTCGAAATCATCCAGCAGCGAGCGCTGCATCGGGTCCAGATCCAGCCTGGTGCCAACGCGCTCGCCCGTCAACACGTAGTACACGTCCATGCCCAGATCGATCAAACGCATCAGCACCTCGGCATCCGGACTGCGCACCCCTCTCTCGTAGGTCCCTATCGCGCGCATCGAAAGCCCGGTGGCATCTGCGACCTCCTGCTGGAGCAGGCCGAGCCGTCGCCGTTCTTCGCGAAAACGTGAACCAAAAGTATTCATTAAATCGTTCAAATCGCTTACAATGGATCGTTTGATCGCATTTTTCCGCTTGGTTGTGTATTTTTCCGTTACTCAATGCTAGCCCAGGGAAGGAGTTACTTCGCCATGACCCGATCAGCTGTCTCTTCGACACGCAAGCGCGTGCCCAACGGCGTCAACAGCTCGCGCCCCATCGCGCTGCGACTCATGCCGGCCGAACTAGAACGCGTCAAGCAATGGGCCGAGCGCGAACAACGCTCCATGGCCAGCGTGTGCCGCCTGGCCGTGCTGCGCGAACTGGACATGAACGACAAAGGAGCCACCGCATGAAACCCAGCAAGCCACACGATCTGCCCGCCCAACGCATGTCACTGACGATTCAGCAATGGTCAACAGCGGGACTCAACGTCCTCGCAAGCCGCACCGCAGAACGGGGCGTGCCTGGTGTGGTGCTGCTTCAGGTACACGAAGAGCCCTTCGAACTGGAATGGAAACTCACCCCCGAGCAGGCACGTGCGCTCTCGGGCAGGTTGCTTGAAGCTGCGGACAACTGCAACAAGCTCGACAGGGTCGCAGGCCCTGCTTACTGCGGTTAAAGGAATCGGGGCCAAACCTGCCCCGAGGCCCTCGAGCCAAACGCGGTAACTCGATGGCCGCTAGGCGGCGGTAGCTGCTTGTGGCAAGCGAACGCACAATGTCTCCGCTCGTCCGCCTCACGGCGATATGGGTGTGGAGCTGGAGATAAAAAGTCCGCGTATCGGTGTTCGATTCCGCACCAGGCCATCATCTTTCTTTATCAGCGCTGGTCCGCTCAAAAGTCCGTGTTTGAGAGGCGGCCCATGCGGTGTCTCCGAATACCACAACGCCCCGTTCTTGCGTGTACCCAAGACTGCCTTGCAAATGCAGTCATTTTGGGGTGCACCAGGGACTAGTTCACGAGCTTCAGATAAAGGTGGTAGCGCCGCGCGACAGTAACGGCCAGCATACGGGGTGAGTCCGCCTCTTGCCAAATGTGATGCGTGTCCCACGACTTTGCAAACATGTTGCAAAATGTACCTGCCAAATAAATAAGCAGCATCAAAGGAGGGGAATGCATGTCGCCGAGCCGCAAACCGATCAAGGCAGAAAATCCCATTCACCAGGCCGCGACTGCGCCTTGGCGGTCCGATGCCGCGTTCTTGGCTATAGGTTACTAGCCGGCGCAGCACGATGTCCCGCTTCGTCGCGTGGAACAATCTGCTGTTGTCGGAGTTCTTTTCGGAAGCCGCTGAAAACGAAGAGGTGTGGATCCGCGCCACACGCGCCGAACTCGACTCTTTCGGCTTGCATCTCGGTGGCGCTCATGGGTTGATAGACGCCGTCGGATCTGGCCCTCCTTGGGTGCCGAACGGTCCCAATTGCGCGGACACCGCCCGCATCTTGGTTCAACAGCGCAGGGACCCCCTTCGCACGCTGTTGTACGAGGATCCAGGAGCATCCAATCCAAGGTATGCCCGCGTGCGAGCGCCTGCATACCTTCCTATCCTCGCGCTATGGGTGCTGGCCGCATCGGGTGAGCAGCTGGAACACGGCTTCTACGCTTCAGTGCAGCGTTTGCTAGGCCCCCAATTCAAAAGCGAGCCGAGGATCACCGAAGCCATGTCCAAGGCATGGGAAGACCTCGAAGCTTGGTCGTGCAAGGAGTGTGCTGGCCGGTTCGGCAACTTCCACTACCGCGTTCTGGGAGAACATCGGTTTGTCGGTATCGCGCGTTCGCAATGCCTAGTCAGCCGCCAGGACGAAAGGAACCTCTACAGGCTCTTTTGGGAGGCCAGGCTGCGACCAGGCCAGGAGCTAAGCGACTCTACGTTGACATCCCTGCTTGAGCGCGGCCGCAACGCGCCCTACCTGACGAGGCCGCTTTGTATTGCAATGGCGGAGCCCGCCTATGTCCCGCAACTCGCCGCCCTATTGCGCAAGCTTCTCCGGTCGTGGAGTGGAAGCAGGCCAAATATTGGTCACGCAGACGCAGAGAACCGCAGCGCTGGGCCGCTGGTAAAGGAGCAAGGCCAGATTGGGGCCGCAGTCACCCTGGTCCTGTCGCCCTCAGACGAAGTGCCGAATGGCTGGGATGTGCGCTGGAGCTTTCCTGCAGTCGTCGATGCGCCGCGTTGCTGCTTTGAAATCGCTGGTCAACGCCAGCCGGCTTTCCTCCATCGCGCCAGCGCAACATTTCTAACGGATCTCTCGGAATCCAGCATCCGCCACTCCGTAGCGGCTCTCTCCTCTTCGTCATTGGCCCAGCTCGCAGTGCAGGTCCGATTTGAAGACGATAGCGTTGGAGCATGCGGCGACCAATACCGCGTGGAACTGATCAGCCGGGCAAGCCGCCGGATACTGGTTTGGAACTCGATCGATCCACGCTTGGGACAACAGCTCATTGAGCGGGAGATTCCTCTCTACGGGGTTTTCTACCTGGTTTGCAGTTCGGTGGATTGGACCAGGACCGGTCCTTGGCTGCAGCGGGAGCGGATCTCTTTCGAGCCCATGCAGGTCTGCGGTTTGCCCGATGGCTGGCAGATGGCTTGCGTCCATCGGGCAGAGCACCTCTCTACACAGCATCGGCAACATTTGGCCGATGCTCCCGAAGCCACCGACGTGCCACCGGCCAGGTTGAAACTTGTGGGAGGAAGTCGGCTACTGCGCGGCGGCACACGGCTGTTTGCTTCTTACGACCTGCCCGATATCGAAGTCGAAGCGCCGTCTGGCACGCTTGTCGAATCTCCCGGACTGACGCTGTTGGAAGTGCCGCAACACCTTGCCAGTAATGGGCGATCTGGAGTCAGGCGTTTCGTGGTCAACTCGATTGAATTGACCCGCAGCAGTTTCGACATCAGCCTCGTGTCGAATGGGATTGGATTGGCGAGCCTTCGGCTACGGGTGGCTGATCCTGATGGAGAGGGCCGCGGAGAGAGCAGGCCTTTCTCCCTCGACCCCTTGGGATTCCCAAGATCGAATCTTGGCGGACTGCGTGGCATCACCATTGGAGGTGGGTGCCAAGACCCGATTGAAGGTGGTTGGCAAAGCGAAGAGATGCTGGAGGCCACAGCCTCACTGAAACGCGGGAGCGCATCCGTCGAAGACTCCATTGCCGCAAAATTCCTAGACACACTGGCAGCGCGTGGATCGATGTCGTACGGCACGGCTAGGGACCAGCTCTTGCGGCTATCCGAAGACGCTCTCCCCATTGCCTTGTTGATGGACCTCCGGGCAAGAGGGTGCTTGGAAATAGAAGCCGATGGCAAGGGACACTTTGTCCGCATACACAGCGTAGCGCCCTCGCTGTATGCGCTGCCCGCTACACAAGAGGGCCTGCCGCTGTTCGGCGTATCAGGAACCCTGCGGCTCGCCCAATGGGCTTTGCTACAAGGCAATGCCGACTTCCTCGCCACCGTCGCAGACGCCGCAGCAGGGCATCTTCCAATGTTGCGCGTGGCTGCGATCGACGCGCTTTCCGTCCAGGCCGCGTGTTCCTCAATGGGCTTCGATTTCGCGCCGAGTCCAGCGCGGGATGTGGCCCGCTGGGCAGAGTCGCTGAGGCACGCCAGGGGAGCTGCAGAATCGCGCGGCACAGAGTCTGTTACTGCCGAGCTGGGGCATCTACATCGTTTAAAAGCAGACTCCGCACGGTTTGTACCGGCTAGCGAACCCCGCATGTCCATAGACCAGGAGTGTGGCGCTCAGCTTTTCCGCTTTGACGACCCCCAGGCTGCTGCATTGCAGCTGTACGTCCTGGGTGTTCGCCGCCCAGATGGCGCCTCAAGATACTCGCACGTGCCCGACTCCCGTTGGGGCGTGTGGATCTCGCAGTTGGCGTTTGCGGAAATGCTCAAAGACAAGCATGGCCGGACCGACGCCTTTCCTTGGCCTCTCCACTATGACCCAGAAACACGCGACATTTGGGTGCCTGCGCGGCTGCGACCACCGGCGGTGCTAGAGCGGGCCCTGGCGCTTTGTTCTGGAGCCGGCCCCGAGACCCACTCCCTTTCTCCCTCCCGCAATGCCGACGGAGCGTTGGCGGTTTTCGACAACGGTTCTGGGCATGCGGTGGGGACTATCAGCCACATGTACGGAGAGTTCGTTCCAGGCTATTGGCTGCGCTACCAGTGGGTTCCAGCCGAGACGGCGCGCCAAGTCGCCGGGCTGCTGGGATGCATCCTGCAGCCATTCGCGTGCTTGGGAGTCGCCCGAGGCTCGGAAACTATGACTAATTAGGAGGACGGAAGAGTGCAAGAGACCATAGGTGAGGACCCCATCGGTTCGTGGGAACAGCTCAAGGACCATCTGAAGCGTTACATCCAATCGGCATTTGGCACCGACTCGCCGTCCTTTGAGGCCGAGCGCGAGGCGCTTCTGAACACTGCGGGCGTCCTGTTCCAGGAGCCCTACCTCGAGCTATTGCCCGCCTATGCGGCCGACAAAAAGCTGGGCAGCCTTGACGCAGCGGACTTGCCAGGCTTGGATGAGGCGGCGAGGCGTGGATTCCTCGCACTGGCAGGCGCCGGGCTCATGCCCGCTGGCGCGGATTTGTACGTGCATCAGCAACGGATGCTCCAAGCCGCCATGCAAGGCAAGCATTGTGTGGTCGTCACCGGTACAGGTTCTGGCAAGACCGAATCGTTCTTGCTGCCGGTCTTCGCGTCCATCGCAAGGGAAGCACTCAGGTCTTCTGGGGGATGGGATGCTGCTAGGCCGCCTCCTGCATTGCCATCCCATTGGCAAAGCGCTCCACCGTGGAATTTTGACCGAGCCGCTGCACGTGGCGAGCGGAGAAAACCTGCAGTCAGGGCCCTGCTTCTATACCCAATGAACGCGCTGGTAGAAGACCAGATGTCCCGCTTGCGCCGCGCGCTCGACTCCGATGATGCGCACGCCGCATTTGATCAGCACTGGGGCGCTAACCGCGTGCGGTTCGGCCGGTACAACGGCACAACCCCCGTACCAGGCCACCCATGGCGGCTCAATGACGAGGGCCAGCGGGAGCTGAATAGGCCGAAGCATGACGAGCTCAAGGCGGCCTTTAAGGACGCTATCGATCAGTACCAACAGCTGGTTGCAGCGACCCTGGCCGCACGCGAACATCTGAGCTCGGCTGGAGTTGCAGGTGGCGATCCCGGGGACGCCAAACGGCAGCTCGACAATTTGACGGAGCAGATATCGTTCGTGCCGCGGATGTCACCCAGCTCGGCCGAGATGTTCCACCGCTGGGAAATGCAGGCGGCACCTCCTGACCTCCTGATCACCAACGTGAGCATGCTCTCCATCATGCTCATGCGCCAGGCGAGCCCCGCCATAGCAGACGACCGCGCTGACGCCGATATCTTTGAGACCACGCGCAGGTGGCTTGCAGAAGACCGGGACAACCATGTTTTCCAGCTGGTCCTTGACGAACTCCACCTCTACCGCGGCGCGGCTGGGACGGAGGTCGGATATTTGCTTCGGCTGCTGCTGGAACGCCTCGGCCTAGAGCCGGTCAGCAACCAGCTACAGATCCTGGCCTCCAGTGCTTCGCTGGATGGGGAGGCAGAGAACACATACAAGTTCCTCGGCGAGTTCTTCGGAATGGAGCCGGAAGTTGCCCGTGCGCGCTTCCACGTGGAGGGAGGTGTCAGCTTGAATGGGTCTCCCGAAGGGCCCACTGAAATCCCGCCTTCCTTTGCGGACGATTGCTTGAACCTTGCCCGGCAAGCTGAGGGAGCCAAGCCGGTGGATCTACTCGCGGGCGAGTTTGGATCGAGCAGGGATGGCGCCATACCTGCTAAGCGCCTTGCAGACTCCTTTTGGAGAGTAGAGGGAGAGCGTGGCCGCCACCGTGCTGTATCGCTCCCCAGTTTGCTGCAGAGCCTGTTCCCACACATGCCTGAACACGATGCCAGCGATGCCGTGCGCGGGTTGTTCTTGGCCGCAGGAAACGCCGCAAAACACTTCTCCGTGGGAAAGGTCCAGCCTGCCCATCCTTTGCCGCGGATTAGGTTCCACTGGATGGTCAAGAACATCGATGGACTGTGGGCCATCGCTCAACATGTCGGCCAAGACAGGCGCCGGAGGGTTGGGCGCTTGCTTGCTGAACCCCGTATGGAGGTTGAAGGCAAGCGGGCCCTTGAAGTGCTGTACTGCGAGTGCTGCGGAACACAGCTGCTTGCCGGCTACAAGACTTCTGCATCCATTCCCGGAAGCATCGATCGATTCGAGCTGGCGCCCATGCCTCCTGCAATCGAGGGATTGCCGGAGTCAACACCCCAGACCAGGACCGACGCACAGCGTTATGACAATTTGGGAGTGGTGCATTTGCTGCCGGACGATTGGGAAGGAGCCTCCGATCCGTCCGAGCTGCAGTGGACACAGGGATCAGAGGAACGCCGTGAGACCGACCGGAAGCCTGTGACCACGGCTCAAGCGAGCTGGCAGCGCTCCTCTATCGACCCCGCAACGGGAATTGTCGAAGTAGGCAAGAACCCCACGGGCAATGAAGTTCCTTGCCTTTGGTTCCGCCTGGAGACATCGGGCGACCTGCTGCCGGCGATGCCACAGCGCTGCCCGTCATGCAAGATCGACTACTCCGCGCGCAAAGGCGGCCGGCCGGCCCCTATACGGTCTTTTGCAACCGGCCTGAACCAGACTTCGCTGCTGCTGACCAAACACCTCATGGGTGTCATGCCCGTGGGCGCTGGCCGCAAGCTCGTCGCGTTCTCTGACAGCAGGCAGTCTGCCGCCAGACTGGCCAACGGGGTCGAGACCGAGCAATGGGAGCACCTGCTGCGGGTCGCTGTGCTGCGTGAGATCCGCGAAAGGGCAACCGGAGGGATCGAACCCATCAAGCGCCAGCTTCTTGATGCCCTTTATGCAGGCGATGTATCCCATGCACACACGCTCCTGCGCGCAAGCAAAGAGTCGGTGCCGCCAGCCCAGTTGCAGGCCTTGATGGCGTTCTGGCAAGACGCCCGATCCGTACATGGCGATCCGGAGTTCGCCAGCGAAGAAGCCAAATCAAACGTCGATCGCCTGACTCACTGGAAACCCGGGTTCGTGCGTTTCGATGAGTTTCTTTCTCTGCCGAATCCAGCCAGGCAGACGCTTCCCCCCCTATGGGAGCACTTTGCGGGTTTAGGGGTCAATCCTGCGGGGCCAGGCATCGATTCCAAACGTGTCGGAAAAGACGAGGATTGGACGTCACTCTTCGAATTCGGCCCCAATACCGGTGGTCCAAAGCTCGCGTCCGCTGATTTTCCGCAAGACAAGATCGCCAGCCTTGAGCAGTTTGGCGTCGCCCTGCGCCGGCAATCTTGGCGGGCCATATCCGGGCGGCTGCTCTATGACCTTGAAGCACAAGGCGTCGGCTATCTATGCTTGCCTCCATCAGTGAGCGCTCTTGCGCCCTCCAATGTTGATGAGCAAGTTTTCCGAGGAGTCTGTGAGAGCGTCATTCGGATCTTCACTGAACAGCGGCGCACGGAGCCCCCCCAAAGGGACTGGCCGCCAGAGCGGTGGTCCGCGATCCACCCGAGCGGGAGCCGCAGGGAGGGTGCGGACAAGGCGCGGATCGTGACGTACCTGGCTGCGTGCGCCAGCAGGCTTGGCGTCGCTTGGGAGGGCCTAAGGGACAGCGTGCGTGACGCCTTGGCTCGGGTTGGACACGGCTCCAATGACGCGTGGGGCATCGTTTCGCTCTCCTCTCTCTGGGTAAAAGTTCCGCCACGCGATGCCCGGCCTTGGGTGTGCGGGCGGTGCGGCCAGCTCCACTGGCAGCCGTCTGCAGGAGTCTGCTCCCGCTGCACTGCACATCTGCCTTCGGCCCCCAATGGTCAGCTTTCGGCGGCAGAGATTGAGCAGGACCACTACTACGCCTATCTGGCGTCCGATGAAGGATCGACATTCCGGATACATGCCGAGGAACTGACCGGACAAACAAGCGATCAGGCCCAGCGCCAGCGGCATTTCCGCGACGTCTTCTTTCCAGGGGAAAGCATCGAGGATGTGGTGCGGCGAACAATCGTGCCCCAAGTTGACACGATCGACTTGCTCTCCGTGACCACGACGATGGAGGTGGGCGTAGACATTGGTGCCCTTCAGTCAGTGTTCCAGGCCAACATGCCTCCTGAGCGCTTCAACTACCAGCAGCGTGCAGGCCGTGCTGGCCGCAAAGGACAAGCCTTTTCGGTAGTCCTCACCTACTGCCGAGGCCAGACGCACGATCGGATCCATTTCGACCATCCCGAAGAGATGACGGGCGGGACGCCGCCCCAACCAACGGTTTCAGTCACTGAAGACCAGCGCTTGCTCGCTGAACGCCTGGTTGCCAAAGAAGTCCTTCGCCGTGCATTCCGGTCTGCCGGCTGCACCTGGCACCACTCGGGCAAGCCCGTCGATACGCATGGAGAAATGGGACTTGTCCGCGACTATCGCGACCAACGCAAGGCAATGGTTGAGCAATGGTTCCTGGACCACAGCGATCAGATCTCCGGCATCGCGCAGGTAGTCTCGAACGGCACGGGAATCGATCCTGTTGGGCTCGCAAATGAAGCGCGGTGTTTGCCAACGCAGCTCGCGAGCGTTGCAAGCTCAGCCTCTGATACGGCTCAGGGCCTTGCTACGGCACTGGCCGAAGCGGGTGTACTGCCGATGTATGGCATGCCCACGTCGGTGCGCAACCTGTACTTCCACCTTCCACCTGAGCCTGCGGGCCAATCGCGGGAGCCAAAAGTTCTTGACCGGACCCTCGACCAGGCTATCACCGACTTTGCGCCCGGCTCCGAGCGGGTCTGGGATAAGCGGCTGCTTTCGCCGATTGGCCTCGCGGGCTCCATTGACCATGACCGTATCAACAGGTGGTCGACGATTGACAGACCGATCGGCAGCGCAACGTGGCAGCTTTTTTGCCAAGGCTGCCGGAACTTCACCGTGTATCGTGCCGATCCTGTCACGTTGCAGCCCACCACCGCGATAGATGGGTGGAACGAGTCTTGGATCAGGAATCCACCGCCTCAACCCTGCCCAAGATGCGGCGCTGTTGCGGCTATATCCTTGGCAGTTGTTCCCAATGGCTTTGTGACCGACCTCAACATCGAAAAGCCAGTGGCGTCCACAGAATCCTCGCGAAATGGTGGACCGAGGTCTTTTGTGGCCTCGCCTTCACTACGCACGGCGCAGCATCGCCAGCTTGGAAGGGCCTTCCTGGCTTTGGACCACCAAGGACAGGTTTACAGGATCGCGCAGGGCCCGAAGGGCAAGCCATTCGGCTTCAATCGGACTCCCTCACTTCGTCAGCTCAACGGGAATCAATGGTTGAACGGCGAGATCTGGAGGGCCTCGAATGACGAGGCCGAGATCTCTGCAAGCATCGCCTCCCCGAAGACGACAGACATCCTGAGCGTCAGGCTTCTTGATGGCAACGGCTTGGCCTTCTTTGATGGCGAGAAGGAACTTTGCGCAAAGCGAGCTGCCTGGTATTCCGCAGCGACCATCTTGCAACGCGCAATTGCCTTGGAACTTGACATCGACTCGGTTGATATCGAGATCGCGTCTGTCCACAGATACCTGCAGGACAGCGATGTGTCCGGCGCGGAGCTCTACCTTGCAGATGCCCACCCCAATGGCGCCGGGCTTGTCGACTGGGCCAACCGCAACTGGGCCGCGTTGTTGGCCGGATGCATCAGCGGTTCTGGCGACCACACCAGGCTCGGCTCAATGATCAGGCAGGAATGCAGGCGTTCCGATCAAAGCGAACTGGTATGGCGCTCGCCTGATATTTTGCTTCGCGGTTTCCGGAACCGGCAACTTCACGGGCTGATCGAGTGGCGTCTGGGACTTGAGCTGCTGCACGCAATGCAAGACCCAACCTTTGTGCCTGGCCGGGACCGGTTCTTTGAGGATTGGGATGTGGGACTGCGCAGCTGGAGCGCCCTCGCCTCAGACCTGGCAGACACCTACTGTTCAGCCTATGAGAGGAGCGCCCAGGCTCGGCAGAGTGGGCCTAGGGGCGAACATGGCTGGATAGCGCGAGGCAGCGTGGCAGGGCAAGACTCGCTCATCCTCTATTTGGTGAGTCATCCGCTATGGGCGGCTTCCGTTACGGGCTCAGGACCAATCGATTCGGAACTTGAGGACTGGGCCCGCAGCATCGGGGCAACGGAAATTTACTTGATCGACTCATTCAACCTGTCGCGCCGAATGGCGTGGGTGCGTGGCAACCTGCATCTCTTTCCGAAAATCGATATCAGTACGGCAAGCTCGGCCGCGGGCAGTGGCACGCCTCTCGCATCAATAGATCCTTGGATGCAGGAACTGATAGACATGCCAGAAGGTGGGGCTTTGGCCCAAGATGGCGTGCAGTGGACAAGAGTGTCCAGCGTGGATGGCTGGACAGCCCAGCCAGGTGTCTGGCTCGCAGACTTCAACGGGAGGCCGGCCAAGGTGAACATTTCTAACTTTGCAGGAGCTGGCTTGCGCATCAAAGTTCTCGGCGGCGCACATCTCGACCGCCAATCATGTCCAAACCTGCCCCTGATTGCGCTGCGCTCCAACGGAGGGGGTTCCTGATATGCCGAAGATACTTGGACAGATCAGTATCGACCGCTGGGAGCGGGAAGTGCGCCGCCTTTTGGCGAACCAGTTGCCACAAGACTGGATAGTGGTGTGCAACGTCGCCTGGGCTTTGCAGAATGACCAGGGCTTGGTTCGGGATGGTCAGTGCGACTTCGTTGTACTGGTCCCAGGCCTCGGAATGGCCGTGCTAGAAGTGAAGGGCTCCCGGTCGGTCCGTGTAGGCGAGGACGGGACTTGGTACCGGCAAGAAACCGACCGGCGTACAGGGCAGGTCCGAGCTGAGGTGCCGATCGACGAGCCTCCGCCGGAGCAGGCGTGCAGGAACATGCACACGCTGGCAAAGGCGGTTTGCGACCGGTTGCCCCGGCCACGGTTCCCTGGTGCGTTTGCCTTCCTCGTCGCATACCCAAATGGTCAGGTTGAAGGCTCCTCCTCGCTCTACGACCCCAGCACAGTGGTGCCCTCCCAGGAAATGCATCGCTTGGAACGGAGAATAAGAGGTGCTCTAGAGTCCCGGATTCCTCAGCAGCGGAGCAGCGAATTCACAGCCGATATGGCAGGACGGGTTGCTGCAATCCTTTCGAATAACTCCTTCCGCATTGCGCCTCGAGACGTTCCCATGAATGCCGACGACGATGCCGTCGATCTCGATGAGCTGACCAGGCAACAGTTCGCAGCTCTGCGGGGAGCATTTGAGCTGCCGCGGGTCGCCATCGTTGGCCCTGCAGGCTCGGGCAAGACCCTGCTCGCGCTTTGGAAGTTGGACGCCCTGATCGAAGAGGGAAAGCGCGTCCTGTACGTGTGTTTCAACAAGGCCCTTTCCGAACATTTGAAGCTAGCCAATCCAGAAATGGCGGAAAAAATCACTTCCGTCGACCGACTTTTCTTTCAGCTTGCCGCGACACCAGAAGAACACCCCATCGGCGATCGCTTCTTCACGGAAGAGCTTCCGTCCCTCGTACAGGACGTGGCATCGGAACTGCCGCTGCTGTCCAAGTACGACGCGATCATCGTGGATGAGGGCCAAGACTTCGGGGAGCTTCGGCTGCTTGCGTTGCTGGAACTGCTCACGCCCTCCGGCCAATGGCTCTTCTTTGCCGATTGGGATCAGAACGTCTACAGGTCTTCCAAGCAGGAACCGATAGGCGCTGAGGTCACCTTTAGGCTGTATCACAACTGCCGAAATACCCAGCGGGTGAACGCAGCCACGAATGGCTGCTGCGAACTTTCGGTGATGCACATGCCGGGCGTTCCGTTGGGTGCCGCCCCGCTTGTGAAGAAGGGATGGAGCGCAGCGACGGCCCCGGCATCTGCATGGGCAGCGGCACATGAACTGAGCCCGGAGGGCGGAGCGGTCTTCCTGTCTCCGTTCAGGCTGGACAACTCCTACTTGGCCTCGGCAAGGCGGGCCTATGGCCTTGAGTTGACCGAAGACATCACGTTGCTGGGAAAGCCTGGCTTCGTCTACTTCTCCACCATCAGGTCGTTCAAAGGCCTTGAGGCAAAGAATGTGGTTCTGCTCCATGCCGATGTTCCTGGACGGATCCGGGCACTTAGTGCTGATGATTTGTATGTCGCATGCACCAGGGCGACTGGCCGCCTAGCCATCATGGCGGTTTCGGAAGAGGCTATGCAGTGGTACTCGCAACGCACCGGCCGTCTTTCAGCGAGCGCCCCGACCGTCTAACGCCAACGATCTGGTCCGGCTGCTTGTACAGAGGCAGCCTGTGCACTCGCCTTGGCACACACTGCCTCCGCTAAATCGACAGCAGTTCCCGGACCCGCAAGTCCAGCTGCTCCAAGTCTGCAGGCTGCATGCTGCGCAGACCATTGGTGAGATCTCGCGCGATACTGCCAATGGCAGCCATCTGTCCATTGGTATCGTCGAACTTAGGAATGTTGAGGTACTCCGCAACGCTGGCACCCAGGCTGAGCTGCGCCGCATATGCAGACACTGCCTTGGCGATCGTGGGCGCGTTCAGGAAGCCTGTCAGGTACGCCGCCTCGGGCTCAGATTCGACCGGGATGAAATAGAGCTTGTGGTCCGGTACAACAATCTTTTCGCCCGCGTGTTCGATTGAGGCGCTGCCGATATAAGCGGCTGCGAAGGTGTTGCCCATCTCGCGCCAGAGTACTTTGAACGGAGCGAATGTGTAGGACCCCGTGCTCCAAAGCGAATAGAACTCCTGCCCCTTCTGGAATCTCTTCAGGCTGGACCGCTGTTCAAGATGGCTCTTGAAGCGGTTGAGGAACTTGAACGTGTGCGGGCTGTCGGACGGCAGATTCGGGTCGCCATGCATGCCCCGTTGGGGAACAAGGATCCGGAGGTCCGCTTCTGGCACGGCATTGAATGGCGAGACACCACGGCCCCGCAGAAGCGGGAAAAGATGCTCTGACTCGACCGTCGCGGTGATCAGGGGAATCCCTTTCGTCTTGCCAATGTCTGCCGCATTGCACACCGTTACCAGGTCAGTTCCGACTGCACCAGTGGCATGGACCCGAGAAGATGCCGTTGCGGTCGGTCGTAATGCCCTTACGTGCCTTGTACTCAGGCTTTGCACCTGCTGCAAAGACCTTCGAAAACACGGCTTGGTCTTGCGTGGAGCCGACCAGCCATGGGCGCGTTCCATCGCCCCCTGGCACTGGTACCGCAGTTCCATCGATCCGTTTGGCAGTCTGGCGGAACTGCTCCGCCGAAGCGTAGGTCCGTTGGTTGGTGCTCTTGTCCGGGTCTGCGGTCCATGAGCGGTAAGCAACAGGAAATACGGTGGCTGCATCCCTTTGGAGTATCAGGAATGTGGGGTGGTTGCTGACACCATCGAACGGCCTGATGTCCTGGTAGTCCTCAACCAGCAGGACGCGGCACTGCAAGCTGCCGTTGTCAATCGAGAAGCGCCTGAAGCCGGCGCTGGACTCGGTCGTGAACACGGATCCAGGTAGGAAGAAGCCCAAGCGCCCATCGCGGGCAAGGTAGTGCTTCACGGCCTGGTAGGTGATCACAGTCGAGATATCCGACTCGATGCCACCCACCCATTTGTCGGCGCTGAAGACGCCGAGCCCCCGGCAATGTTTTTGGATCGACTGGGCATAGTCCTTTGGCAGGTTGCTCCACTTGACCCAAGGCGGGTTGCCGCAGATGTGGGATGACGGCGGAATCGCACCTGCCGCAAAGCGGTCAGCCAGTATCGAGCACCAGATGCCATTCCATCCTTGGTCGTGGAGTTCGACCAAGTTTCCGACAGTATTGCCAACAATGGAAATGTCGGACGGATCAAGCCCCATGGCTTGCAGGTCGGCGAGGATCGAACCGCAGATCTTTGCTGCAGCGTAGTCTGCATCGATCAACATCCGTATCTTCGCGAAGATCCGGAAGAAATCCGGGTGTCCGATCATCCTCTCAGGGACGGAAAACTCCCTGGGTCCCAATTCCGTGTGGAGGACGTGGCTGTAGTTCCGGAAGAAGTCGACGGCGGCAGGGTAGACGGCATCTGCCAAGTACACCGGTAGGCGGATGGGATGCGCAGGGTCCAGGTGTGGGGACAGGAAGACGGCAAGCGACCCTTTTGCAGCAAGGACGGCAAGTGGATTGAGGTCGATGCCGTGGATACCCGCGAGCAGCGATTGGGCCGTAGCGTCGTTGCCGGCCTTGCGCCGGCGACGAATCGCTTCGAGCAAGAAGGTGCCCGACCCGCACGTGGGATCCGTCAGCGAATCCGATGGCTGCCATTCGAGCAGGTCCATGCCATGTTCAGCCAGCCAGTCCGGCGTGTAGAACTCGCCAAGCGCATGCCTGACTTCCCGAGGGATGAACCGCTCGTAGATACCCTTGAACAGATCCCGCGTGGTATCCGCGTGTTTTTTGGATACGGCGAAGTCGACCCCGCTCAGCCTTCCCAGCATGGCGCCGAGCGAGTCTTGGTAGCGTGACCAGTCGTTGTCGTCCAAGTACCACGAGAAGAAATCGCCACTCAGCATGTTCAGGATGCCGGCGTGCTCAAACAACTCGCCTGTCTCCACCGCGCGCAGCCGCTCTGCCACTGGCACTCCCGGCTCCAGTACGTCTTGGCTGACTTTTGGAAGGGCACAGGCAGCGACTACCTTCGCAATGATGGCTATGTACGTATTGAGCGCGAACAGGTATGCAGCAGGGTTGTCCTGGTACGGTTGGTCATGGGAGATCTCCTGCCGGGCGAGCAGCTTCTGCATTTGCGCAGGCTGGAAACCTACGACCTGGCTAAAGAGCCTGCGCCACTCCGAAAACAGCATCTTGGTTTTCGTGGTGGCCGCCGAAGCATCCGCCTTGCAGATGCTGGCATAAAGCTCGGGAATCAGCGCCGTACCGTACTCCGAGTCGGGCCCCACCAACGCTTGTAGGAGCTGTGGGTGGACCAGCGGGCAGCCGTTGCTTTCCAAAGCGGCAAGCAGGCGGTCCGCGGCAATCCCGTCGAATGCCACAACATCTTCCCAAGTGGTTGCTGCGGCCGCGCCATCGAAACGGCCAAAGGTGATGTGTGCGCCGTCCCAGGCGACCATGACGTACTCCTCAAGAGCGCGCCCCTCTTCGGCAGAGATCAGGTCTGCATACTCTTCAGCCTGTTTGCGCGCGTGTATCGCCTTTGCGCCAGCGCGTCCGCCAAACGACTTCGGCGGCTCGTATTCGATGACCACGGCACCATGCGCCACGTCGGCGAACTTGGTGGGCTTACCCTTCTCCTTGAGGGCACGCTCGAGTTGGAATGGCGTCCAAGGAATGGATCGGTCCAAGCAAGCTTGCTCAAGCGCATTCTCGAGCGCATGCCGCAGCTGCGCTTCGTTTTGAGAAACTTCCGCTGCAGATATGACAGCGGTGACGAGGGTGGTGGTTGCGCTGCTCACATCAATACTCGTTCAGGCTCACCGGGGGAATGCATAACGGTCCTAGGCGCCCTTGCGGGCGCCCGGAACCTTTTGTGCAACCAAACCAGCACCGGAGAACAGGTGGGTGAATATGGCCTCTGCAAGCTTTGGCGGAACTGCGTTCCCGATCTGGGTGAACTTCGACTCCGTGTCTCCAATTGGCGTGAATTTGGCGTCGAAGGTCTGGATGCGCGCACATTCGCGCCACGACAGCCTACGCGGTGTTTCAAGCTTCTTGCGCTTCGGATTGGCCTCCAGGTGCTCGTACTCGCCAGAGAAGTCCCAGCGCTGCTTCCACCCATCAGCAAGGTTCGACCACGTCAGGGTCATCACCGGGCTGGCTGGATGCAGCGTGATGTGCCTCCAGTTGGCAACGACGGTGAATGCTGGGTCCGCCCATTTGGCCTTGCGGTTCCTGGACATGTAGTACCAAGAGAAGTGGCCCTCGGGATCATGCGGACGCTCGTAGAACTCGCCCTCTGGCGCACAGCGGCATGCCCTTGATCGCTTCGCCATGTGACGCGTACGGCAGTAGCGGGCCCGAAGCCTTGGTTGTTTTGCCGTGGGTTTCCTTGGGGAATTCGAAGGACTGGTTCAGGTCTTTCCTCACGCCAACGATGAATAGCCGTTTGCGCGATTGCGGCACACCATAGTCCTTGGCGTTCAGAAGCTTGTAGGCGACGTTGTAGCCGGCCTCATCGTAGGCTTCAAGCTGTTCCTTCAAGAAGGTGCCGCTGCTCAACTGCTTGAGGCCGGACACGTTCTCCGCGACGAAATACTTGGGCTGGACAATGCCGACTACGCGCAGGAATTGCTTGTACAAGCTCGTGCGCTCATCCTTTTCAGGATCCCGGTTCCCTGCCATAGAAAACGATTGACAGGGATAGCCGCCCACGACAACGTCGGCATCTGGAAAGGCTTGGATGCCCGAGATGTCCGCATTGCGGATGTCCGCGCCGGGAAAGTACTTCTCGAGCGTCTTGCAGGCATCGGCCAGTATGTCGTTCGAGAAGATGACGTGGCCGCCAGCCGCTTCCACGCCGAAGTCCATGCCACCGCAACCGGAGAACAGGGATAGCACCCTGATCTCTCCACCACTTTGTTCAAATTTTTTCTGCACGCTCTCTCGCTTCTCTACTGCGCATCTTCGGCATCGGAGCCTTGCAGGAGAAGAGGCCACTTAGCTTTCAAGTAGCCATCGATCGCGTCGCGGACGACCCAGGCAAGAGAGACCCTGTTCTCTGCCGCAATCCTTTCCAGGACTTGGTACTGTTCCTCAGGGAAGCTAACGGAAGCGCGAACCGTGCGCTCATGTGCCCCGCTGTCATTGCGTTTTGCCTGAGCCCGCATGGCTATTCCCCGAACTGAAGAGCAAGTGCACCATTTTACACCACAGTGGTGAACGTGACGGGCGCAGCGGAGTGAGGTTCCATCGTGACCCTTCAGCGCCATGGTCATGAAAGTCCGAGGCCTGTCTGGAGCAGTCGCGATCCACTAGGACAGCCTCCCTACATGGTATTTTTCAGCCCTCATCCGCCCGCACCACCCCAAGAGCCCCCAATGCACCCTGAAGACAACTGCGACGTCCTAGTCATCGGCGGCGGCCCCGCCGGCTCGACCATCGCCGCCCTGCTCGCGCGCGAAGGCCGCAAGGTGGTGTTGCTGGAGAAGGAGCACCATCCCCGCTTCCACATCGGCGAGTCGCTGTTGCCCGGCAACGTGGCCTTGTTCGACAAGCTCGGTGTGCGGGACCAGATCGAAAAAATCGGCATGCCGAAGTTCGGCATCGAGTTCGTTCCGCCGGATCTGGACTATTGCAGCTATGTCGATTTCGCCGAGGGTTGGGATCCGTCGATGGCATCGGCCTGGCAGGTGCGCCGTTCCGAGATGGACGAGCTGTTGTTTCGCCATGCGGCCAAGGTGGGCGCCGAGGCGCTCGAAGGCGCGAAGGTCACCGAGGTGGCTTTCGACGACGAGGGCGCCAGTGCCGAGGCGGTGCTCGACAGCGGTGAAAAGCGCCGCTGGCGCGCCCGCTTCGTGGTGGACGCCACGGGCCGCGACACCTTGCTGGCGAACAAGTTCAAGTGCAAGGAAAAGAACAAGGACCACAACAGCACGGCGCTGTTCTGCGCACTTCCCGCGGCGCGCGGCGCCTGGAAGGCAAGCGCGAGGGCAACATCAGCATCTGCTGGTTCGAGCACGGCTGGTTCTGGTTCATTCCGCTGGCCGACGGCACCACGAGCGTGGGCGCGGTGTGTTGGGCCTATTACCTGAAAGCGCGCGACAAGCCGCTGAAAGACTACTTCTTCGACACCATCGCCCTGTGCCCCGAGCTGCACGACCGCCTGAAGAACGCCACGCTGGTGGACGACCAGGTGCATGCCACGGGCAACTTCTCGTACTCCAGCACGCACGCCACTGGCGACCGCTACCTGATGGTGGGCGATGCGTTCACGTTCATCGACCCGATGTTTTCTTCGGGCGTGTTTCTGGCGATGCAAAGCGGCTTTGACGGCGCGCAGTTCGTCACCACGGCGCTGGACGCGCCGCAGCGCCTGCCCGCGGCCCGCGCCGCTTACGAGAAGCGCGTGCGCGTGGGCCCGCGCGACTATTCGTGGTTCATCTACCGCGTCACCAACCCCACCATTCGCGACATGTTCATGCACCCGAACAACCGGTTCAAGGTGAAGCAGGGTCTCATGTCGCTGCTGGCGGCGGACATTCACCACGGCCCGGCCTATCGGATGTCGCTGGTGATGTTCAAGCTGATCTACTACGTGGTCTCGGTGGCGAACTGGCGCCGCACGTATGCGGGCTGGAAGCGGCACCGCTTCAACATCCGCGACATGGGGGCGCTGCGCGGCGAGACGGTCATGAAGGCGGACTGACCGACGAGGTCTTTTCTCAGGGCCGCACGGCGGTGTACTCCGAGAACACGCCGAGCTCGGTGTGGCGCTGCACTTGCTGGAAGCCGGCGCGCTCCATGGCCTGCAAAATCTGCGCGGGCGGGATGCAGGTTTCGATGGTGTCCCAGTAGTAGCGCCACAGCTCCGCGCTGCCGCGCTCGCGGGCCACGAAGTGCGCCAGGGTGGGCACGATGCGGCGCATGTAGAACTTCACCAGGGTGCGCGAAAGGCGGCTCGAAGGTTGGCTGATTTCCAGGATCAGCAGCCGGCCGCCGGGCCGCAGCACGCGGTGGAATTCGCGCAGTGCGGCGTCCACGTCCGACACGTGCCGGAAGGCATAGCCAAAGCTCAGGAAGTCGGCTTCGCCCGTGGCGCAGGGCAGTTCCTCCGCCCGGCCGGCGCGCAGTTCCACGCCCGGCAGGTCCACCTGCGCCAGCATGCCGGGGCTCGGGTCCACGCCGATCAGGCGGCCGTGCTCGCCGATCAAGTCGCAGGCCTGGCGCGCGAGCAACCCCGTGCCGATGCCCACGTCCACCACCTTGTCGCCGGCCGCCAGGCCCGCCCGCACCAAGGCCTCGCGCCGGTACCAGCCACCCGAGCCGAACGCCATGGCGCGCTCGATGCGGTCGTAGTCGACGGCGGTCTCGTCGAAGATGCGGCGCACGTAGCGCGCATGGTCGGCCTCGTCGCGGTAGTAGGCGGGCAGGGGCGCATGCGGCAGGGAAGAGGTGGTGGGTTCCATCGAAGGTCTGCTCCTGGGGCTCAAGGCCGGTAGGGGTGGGTCGGGTGCTCGGGGCTGGGGTGTGGGCGCGCGCGGCCGACACCCGAGAACAGCGTCATCAGCGGCGTGGTCATGGCGGTGGTCACCAGGGCCATGACGAGAAGGATGGTGAAGAGCTCCGGGCCGATCAGGCCGGCGTCCAGGCCGATCTTCATCACGATGAGTTCCATCAGGCCCCGCGCGTTCATCAGCGCGCCGGTGGCCAGACTGTCGCGCCACGAGTAGCCAGCGATGCGCGCGCCCGCAGCCCCACCGGCGATCTTGCCCACTGTGCGCACGCCGAGCACGAGCAGCATGGCGCCGAGCCCGCCGCCAACGAAAGCGTTCGCCGTGGTGCCCAGGCCCGCCAGCGCGAAGAACAGCGGCATCAGCAGCACGATGGAAAACGGTTCGATGCGCTGGGCGAGCGAGTTGAGCAGCTGGTCGTCGCGCGGCAGCGCGGCACCGAAAAGAAAGGCGCCGAAGACCGCGTGCAGGTGCAGCCATTCGGTCGCCAGCGCGGTCGCCAGCAAACCGATCATGAGGGCCGCGAGCACCGAAAGGCCGGGCTCGCCGTCGGGCGCGTGCTTGCGCAGCCACCACGCGAAGGCCGGCCGCACGACCCAGAAGAGCGTGCCCACGAGCACGACGACGCCGATGCCGATTCGGGCCAGCCCCGCGTAGCCATCGCCCGCGCCCACCAGGGCCACGACGAAGGCCACGAGCACCCAGGCGAACACGTCGACCACGGCCGCGGAGGCCAGCGAGAGTTGCCCGAACCGCGTGTGCGTGAGGCCCTGGTCTTTGAGGATGCGGGCCATCACCGGGAAGGCGGTGATCGACAGCGCCGCGGCGATGAACAGCGCGAAGGGCCAGAAGCCCACACCGGCGGGCGCCAGCGTGGGGTGCAGCGCGGGCGAGATCGCCAGGCCCAGCGCGATCGGCACGACCACGCTCAGCACGCCCACGGCGCCAGCGGATCGCAGCTGTTCGCGCGCGCCCTTGTGGGCGCGCAGCTCGAGGCCCACGATGAACATGAACATCACCAGGCCCACGGTCGACAGCGCGGACAGACCGGCGAGCGAGGCCTTGTCGAAGATCTGCGCGTGCAGCGAGGGGAACAGCGCCCCCATGACGACCGGCCCGAGCAGCATGCCGGCGGCCATTTCACCGACCACGCTGGGCTGGCCGAGGTAACGGAGCAGCCAGCCGCAGGCGCGCGCGGTGACCAGGATGACGATGAGCTGGAGCAGCAGGACCGTTGCCGACATGGACGCCTCGTTCGTTGATGCAGCCCGGATGGTACAAGCGCGCGCGGAAAAGCCCGGCGCATTGTTGACGCAATAGAAACAGACTACTCCTGGTTATCGTCTTTATCCGAAGCGAGGTCGTGCCTATAGTTCTTTCCATGGGCTTCCACCTTCGTCATCTTCATTGCGCCATCGGCGCAGGCGCGCTGCGCGCCGTCTTCCAGGCCGCGGCACCACCGCCTTCCTGACCGCCCCCGCCCTCCTGTTCCTTCCATGGAAATGCCAACCCCGGTTTTCGCCAGGGACGGCCTCGTTCGCCCTCAACTTTCTTTACCCAAGAAAAGACACCATGAAAAAAATCGCCGCCGCAGCCGCTCTTGCAGCACTTGCAGTTCCCTCCTTCGCCCAGTCGAGCGTCACGCTGTATGGCGTGGCGGACATGTTCTATCAGTACGCCGATGGCGCGAACTCGCTGTCCCGCGCGCAATCGGGTGGCCTGGCCGGCAGCCGTTTTGGTCTGCGTGGCACGGAAGACCTGGGCGGTGGCCTGCGCGCAAACTTCACGCTGGAAGGTGGCGTGAACGTGGACGATGGCACCAGCGGCCAAGGCGGCGCGATGTTCGGCCGCCAGGCGCACGTGGGCTTGTCCGGCGCCTTCGGTTCGGTCTCGCTCGGTCGCCAGTACACCGCGCTCTACGCCGCCACGAACGACCACAGCCTGTTCACCAGCGCGGCCGCCGGCCCGTCCACCGCACTCATCGGCGGCTTCGGCGGCGGCTACGAGCTGGTGCGCGGTGCGTCGGCCACCGGTGCGCCTCCGCAAGCGGGCGCCACGGGCAACGGTGGTCCCGCGCGGATCAACAACTCGATCAAGTACGAATCCCCGAGCCTGGCCGGCTTCAAGCTGGGCGCGGTCTACGGCATGGGTGAAGTCGCCGGCGCCAGCGGCGACAACCAGGTGATGGAAGCCTCGGTGCGCTACACCGGCCATGGCTTCGACGTGATCGGCTCCTACCTCACCGACGAAGCCCGTGGCGGCATCGGCGTGAATTCGACGGACGCGCGCATCGGCACGCTGTCGGGCGCCTACAACTTCGCGCCGTTCCGCGTGGTGGCCGGCTACATCAACTTCGACGACAAGCGCGTGGCCGATCTCGATGGCGAAGGCGCCTGGATCGGTGTGGACTACCAGACCGGCAAGACCACCTGGAAAGCGCAGTACGTGCTCAACTCGCCCAAGAACCTGAGCAACGCGGACAGCAAGGCCTTTGGCGTGGGCGTGGTGTACGACCTCTCCAAGCGCACGGCCCTCTATTCGAGCCTGACCCGTTTCCGCAACGACGCCAACGCCGGCGCCGGCGGCCTGGGTCGTTTCAATGCGGCGCTGCCGGCCGGCCTGACCTCGGCGGCGGACAACGACATCACCGAGTTCGCCGTCGGCATCCGCCACACGTTCTGAACTTTTTCTGGAAGGCGCCGCTCAGACACTTATCTGGCGACGCCGCCGCCGCAACGTCTCTCCAAGGGTGGTCCATCCCAGATGACTCCACCTTTTTCACAGCCCCCTCGGGGGCTGTTTTTTTTGCGCGAAGAAGAAGCGCTGGGGTCGCTGAAAAGATGCATAGATTGGATCAATAGTTAACGATAAATTTTTGAATGGATTAAATGGCTGAGGGGGCGTGCGCTGTCACGGATCTGTCAAACGGCGTCGAAATACTGCCCTCATCCCAGTTGCAAGGCCCATCGCCACCCCGGCGCGCAAGGCCTCCATTCCATGAATCCCATCGTCTTGAGCGCAAGCGCCGTGCACCGCAGCTACGGCAGCCATCAGGCATTGCGCAATGTGTCTCTGGAGGTCCGGCGCGGTGAGCGCGTGGCCCTGCTGGGGGCGTCCGGCTCCGGCAAGTCGACGCTGATCCGGTGCCTGTGCGGGCTCGAAACCACCGACCCGGACGGCGGGCGCATCGAGGCCTTCGGCCAGTTGCTGCAGGCGCGGGGCCGGCTCAGCCCGGACATCCGCGCCCTGCGGCGGCGCATCGGCGTGATCTTTCAGCAGTTCAACCTGGTCGGCCGCCTGAGCGTGATGCAAAACGTGATGACGGGCCTGGCCGCGGAGGCGCCGCTGTGGCGCGCACTCGCCGGCCGGTACGACATGAGCGACCAGGCCCGGGCCTTGGACGCGCTCGATGCCATCGGCCTGATGCCTCAAGCCTTCCAGCGGGCGTCCACGTTGTCGGGTGGGCAGCAGCAACGCGCGGCCATCGCGCGCGTCCTGTTGCAAGGCGCCGAACTGGTGCTGGCCGACGAGCCGGTCGCGTCCCTGGATCCGCAGTCCACCCACCGCGTGATGGAGCAACTGGCCGCCCTGAACCGCGAGTCGGGCATGACGCTGGTGGTGAGCCTTCACCACGTGGCGCTGGCGCAGCGCTACAGCGATCGCGTGGTGGCGCTGCGCGATGGCGCCCTGGTCTACGACGGCCCCAGCAATGCACTGACGCCGGGTTTCCTCCAGCACCTCTACGGCACCGCCGCGGCGGAACTTCTGCACGAGCCCGGCACCGAGGCCCCTGCGCGCGACATGTTCCCACTGGCGCTGGCGGCCTGAGGCCGGCGCCCGCTTCTCTCACACCCCAACCTCCCAAAGGAAATTCCATGTTCAAGCTTCACACCCTGGCCATCGCCGCGCTGTCGCTCGCGGCCACCGTCGCCCATGCGCAGGACATCAACTTCGGCATCATCGCCACCGATTCGGCCTCGACCCAGCGCGAACGCTGGGAGCCCTTCTTCCGCGACATGGAGAAGAAGACGGGCCTGAGCGTCAAGTCCTTCTACGCACCCGACTACGCGGGCGTGATCGAGGCCATGCGCTTCAACAAGATCCAGGTGGCCTGGTACGGCAACAAGTCGGCCATGGAAGCGGTCGATCGCGCCAACGGCGAGGTCTTCGCGCAGGTCATGTTCGCCGACGGCAGCTTCGGCTACAAAAGCCTGCTCATCACCCGCCAGGACAGCCCGCTGAAGTCGTGGGACGACGTGGTGAAGAACGGAAAGTCGCTGAACTTCGGCATCGGCGACCCGAACTCCACGTCCGGCTTCCTCGTCCCGACCTTCTACCTGTTCTCGCAGAACAAGATCGACTACCGCACGGCCTTCAAGACCGCGCGCAACGCCAGCCACGGCGCCAACATCCAGGCCGTGCTGGCCCGCCAGATCGATGTGGCGACCAACAACACCGAAGAGCTGGACAAGCTCAAGGCCAACAAGCCCGAGCTGGCCAGCCAGATTCGCGTGCTGTGGGAAAGCCCCCTGATCCCCAGCGACCCCTTCGTCTGGCGCAAGGACCTGGACCCGACCGTCAAGGCCAAGCTCAAGGGCTTCATCCTGAACTACGCCAAGACCGACGAGCAGGAAAAGACGATTCTCAAGAACATCTACAACTACGGGGGCTTCCGCGAGTCGAGCAATGAACAGCTGGTGCCGATCCGCCAGCTCGAGCTGTTCAAGGACCGCAGCAAGATCGAGAACGACACCGCGCTGGATGCCGCGACGCGGGCCAGGCAGATCGCCGACATCGACGCCAGGCTGGCGGCCCTGAAGCTGTGAGCGCCACGACCCTCCCCCGCGCCGCGCCCAGCGCGGCGGCGCTGGATCGACTGAGGGCGCGCGCCGAAAGCGAGCGGCCGGGCCTGCTGACCTACCTGGCGTGGGCCGTGGTGCTGGGCGTGCTGGCCTGGGCCTGGCGCGGCGCGGAGATCCGGCCGCTCGATCTGATCCGCGACGCCGGCAACATCGGCACCTACGCCAGCGACTTCTTCCCGCCGGACTTCCGCGACTGGCGCATCTACGCCAACGAGATGCTGGTCACCGTGCACATCGCCATCTGGGGCACGGTGTTGGCGCTCGTGGCGGCGGTCCCGGCCGGGTTGCTGTGCGCCTCGAACGTGGCACCGCCCTGGGTGTACCAGCCCATGCGCCGCCTCATGGACGCCTGCCGAGCCATCAATGAAATGGTGTTCGCGATGCTGTTCATCGTGGCGGTCGGCCTGGGTCCGTTCGCAGGTGTGCTGGCGCTGGCCATCCACACCACCGGCACGCTCGCCAAGCTCTTCTCCGAGTCGGTGGAAGCCATCGACCCGCGCCCGGTCGAAGGCATCCGCGCCACCGGGGGCCACCGTCTGGTGGAGGTGATCCACGGTGTCATTCCGCAGGTGCTGCCGCTGTGGCTCAGCTTCACCTTGTACCGTTTCGAGTCGAACGTGCGCTCCGCCTCGGTGGTGGGCATGGTGGGCGCCGGCGGCATCGGGGTGGTGCTGTACGAGGTGATCCGCAGCTTCCAGTACGGGCAGACCGCCGCGGTGCTGTTGATCCTGGTGGTGACGGTCTCTCTGATCGACCTGGTGTCGGCCAAGGTGCGAAAACGATTCATCTGAAAAAAAGCGCCTGGCCTGTTTCTCATCGAACTCCAAAAAAATGACGGACATCCTTCACACGCCCAGCACCGCGCCGTCCCACTTCGACCTGATCGTCGTGGGCGCCGGCATCGTGGGCCTGGCCCACGCCTACACGGCGGCCAGCCGAGGCCTGAAGGTCTGCGTGGTCGAGCGCGACGCCGCCTGCATCGGCGCGTCGATCCGCAACTTCGGCTTCGTCACGGTCACGGGCCAAGGCGCGGGCAGCACCTGGCGCCGGGCGCGCCGCTCGCGCGAGGTGTGGGACACGGTGGCCCCGCAAGCCGGCATCGACGTCCTGCACCGCGGCCTGTACCTCTGCGCGCGGCGACCGCTGGCACGCGCCGTGGTGGAAGCCTTCATGCGCACAGAGATGGGTGAAGGCTGCGAGCTGCTCACGCCGGCCGAAGCCCGGCGCCGTGCACCGGTGCTGCGGCTGGATGAAGCGCAGGCCGTCCTGTACAGCCCGCACGACATGCGGGTGGAGTCCCGCACCGCCATCGGCTTGCTGGCCCGCTGGTTGGCCGAGCGGCACGGCGTGGTCTTCCGCTTTGGCGAAGCCGTGCTGGAGGTCGCCACGCCGCGCGTTCGAACCTCGCGCGCCGTGCTGCACGCCGATCGCGTGGCCGTGTGCACCAACACCGAACTGCACGGCCTGTTTTCCGAGCGGCTGGCCGCACAAGACTTGCGCCTGTGCCAACTGCAGATGTTGCGGGTCACGCCAGAGGCCGGGTTCCGGCTGCCGGGCTCGGTGATGGGCGATCTGAGCCTGGTCCGCTATCACGGCTACAGCCAGTTGCCCGAAGCCGCGCCCTTGCTCGCCCAGCTTCGGCACGAAGAGAGCGAATCGCTGGCCCACGGCATCCACCTCATCGTGGTGCAAAGCGCCGACGGTTCGCTGGTGGTGGGTGACTCGCATCACTACGGCGCGGCACCCGAGCCGTTCGCGCAAGAGCACGTGGACGCATTGATCCTGCGCCACCTTCGCGAAACGCTCAAGCTCCAGCAGGCGACCGTCAGCGCCCGGTGGGTCGGCACCTACCCCTCGTCCGCCACCCGCGACTGCTTCATCGACGCCCCCGACGATGCCACGCGCCTCGTGCTCGTGACCAGTGGCACCGGCGCGAGCACCGCCTTCGGCATCGCCGAAGACGTGTTCGCGGCCTGGTAGCCGCCGTTCGGCCCTCAGGCCAGCTTGAGCCCGATCACGCCAGCGAGGATGAGCGCGATGCACAGCAGGCGCAGCGGCGCGACCGGGTCGCCCAGGAGCGCCATGCCGAGCAGCGCGGTGCCCGCCGCGCCGATGCCGGTCCACACGGCGTAGCCCGTGCCCACGGGCAGCGTGCGCAGCGAGAGCGAGAGCAGCACCACGCTGCACACACCGGTGGCGACCGTGAGCAGCGAAGGCCACAGGCGCGTGAAGCCCAGCGAGGACTTCATCGCCAGGGCGAAGGCGATTTCGAGCAGGCCGGCGATGCCGAGCAGGGTCCACGCCATGGCGTTCAGGCCTTGGCGGCGGCGGCAGGCGTGGCGCGGAAGGCCACACCGAAGCGGTTGAAGGCGTTCATGAGGCCGATGGCGTAGGTGAGGTCGGCCAATTCCTTGTCGCTGAACTCGGCGGCGGCGGCCGCGTAGTCGGCATCGGGCACGCCGGTGTCGGCCACGCGCGTGACGCTCTCGGCCCAGGCCAGCGCGGCGCGCTCGCGGGGGGTGAACAGGCCACGCGCGTCGTGCCACACGGGCACCAGGGCGAGCTTGTCCACCGCGAGGCCGCCCTTGAGCAGGTCGCGGGTGTGCATGTCGATGCAGAAGGCGCAGCCGTTGATCTGCGAGACGCGCAGGTACACGAGGTCGACCAGGCCCTTGGGCAGGCCGCTTTTCTGGACGCTGGCGTACACGCCGCCAAAGGCCTTGTAACTCTCGGGCGAGACCTGGGCGTATTCGATGCGATTCGGGTTCATGACGGTTCCTTGAAAGAAAGTTTCGAAGGTCGCCATGGTGCGCATTCATGGCCCATCCAGAAAGAGCCAAGATGCGCGTTTCTCTCTGGGCCATGATCTGGCCCCTTCCGCTACAGCAGCCGCAGGATGCGCGCGCCGAGCTTCTCGGCCACGGCCTCGGTCTCGATGTTCGTGAAGCCGAGCAGCAGGGCCGGCGCCACGGGCCCGTCCATCGCCCAGTCCGACAGCGCCTCGGCGGACAGGCCTTCTTCGCGCAGGCGCGCGGCCAGCCGGCGGTCGGAGCGGCGGGCCTTGAGCCGCAGCACCAGGTGCATGCCACCCGGCGGGGCGTCGATGCTGAGGTGGGCGCCGAGCACGCGTTCGAGGCCCGCCGTCGCGGCCTCGCGGCGCTGCGCGTACAGCTTGCGCATGCGCTGGATGTGGCGCGCGAAATGGCCTTCGGTGATGAAGCCTGTGACGATGGCCTGCGTGAGCGCGGGGCTGCCGCCGGCAAAGACCTCGCTGACCTGCTCGAAGCGCGCCACCTGCGAGGGCGGCACCACCAGGTAGGCCAGGCGGATGCCGGGAAACAGCACCTTGCTGAAGGTGCCCGCGTACAGCACGCGGCCTTCGCGGTCCAGGCTCTTGAGCGCGGGCAGCGGGCGGCTGACGTAGCGGTATTCGCCGTCGTAGTCGTCCTCCACGATCCAGGCCTTGGCGCGCGCGGCCCAGTCCAGCAGGGCCTGGCGGCGCGGCAGCGAGAGCGACACGCACAGCGGGCTCTGGTGCGCGGGCGTCACCACCGCCGCGCGCGCGCGGGGCGCGAGCTTCAGGCCCTGGGCCACCTGCAGACCCTCGCCATCCACCGGCACCGGCACGGGGGTGATGCCCCGCTGGCCGAGCAACTCGCGCGTGGGCGGGTAGCCGGGGTCTTCCAGCCACACGCGGTCGCCCTCTTTCAGCAGGGCGTGCGCGATCAGCTCCATGGTCTGGCGGTAGCCCGAGGTCACGAACACCTGCGAGGCCGAGCAGGCGATGCCGCGCGAGACCTGGAGGTAGGCGGCGATCTCGGCGCGCAGCGCGGGCAGGCCTTGCACCGGCGGGTGCGCCATGTCGGCCGGCTGCATGGCGCGCACGCAGCGCGCGCCCAGGCGCGCCCAGATCTTGCGCGGGAACGCGTCCAGCGCGGGCAGGCCCAACTGGAACGGCAGGATGGAGTCGGGCCGGAAACCCGCCGCCGCGCTGCCGCTGCGCGGCGCTCGCTCGGGCAGGGCCACGGGCATGCGCGGCTTGAGGCCCGGCGTCACGATGGTGCCGGCCTGGCCCCGCGCCTGGATGTAGCCCTCGGCGCCGAGCAGCGCATACGCCGCCTCCACCGTGCCCCGGGCCAGGCCCAGCTCGGTCATCAGCGCCCGCGCGGACGGGATGCGGTCGCCGGGCTTGAGCACGCCGCTGGCGATGGCGCCGCGAAAGCGCTCGTGGATCTGGCGGTAGAAGGGCTCGGTGGACGACGGGTCCAGCGGCGAGAGGGCGGGGGGCGGTCGGTTCGGCATGGCCCAGCCATCTTATCGATTCATGGCTCTTTTCGATGGGCCATGCCGGCCCAAGAATGCCGCCCATGAACATCCTTCACCTCAGCTTCAGCCCCCGTGGCCCCGACTCCGAGAGCCACCGGCTCGCCCTGCGCATCATCGAGCACCTGCAACGCGCCCACCCCACGGCGGCGCGGGTCGAGCGGGCGCTGGGCACCGACGCGCCGCCGCCCATCGATGGCGCGCACGCCACCGCGCTGGGCGC
Organism: Hydrogenophaga sp. UC242_50; assembly: GCF_042697355.1. Classification (NCBI taxonomy): domain Bacteria; kingdom Pseudomonadati; phylum Pseudomonadota; class Betaproteobacteria; order Burkholderiales; family Comamonadaceae; genus Hydrogenophaga; species Hydrogenophaga sp. UC242_50. The sequence continues at coordinate 915,681 of NZ_CP170553.1, read as the reverse complement.
CGCGCAGGCCTCGCCGGCCGAGGCATCGAACGCGGGCACGCTGTCCCTCTCCGAAACCCTCATCAGCGAACTCGAGCGGGCCGACGTGGTGGTGATCGCCACCCCCATGCACAACTTCAGCGTGCCCGCCGCGCTCAAGGCCTGGATCGACCACATCGTGCGCGTGCGCCGCAGCTTCGACGTGGGGCCTCAGGGCAAGCTCGGCCGGCTGCGCGACCGCCCGGTGCTGGTGGCCGTGTCCTCGGGTGGTGCGTTCTCGGGCGAGCGCGCGCGCCAGCCCGACTTCCTCACGCCCTACCTGCGCGCCGTGCTGGCCGTGATCGGCCTGCGCGATGTCACCTTCTTCACGGTCGAGGGCACCGGCGGCGGCGCGGACGCCGTGGCGCAGGCCCGCGCCCGGGCCGAGCGCGCGCTGCAGGCGCACTTCGACGCGATCTGAACGCCCGCTCAGGCCACCTGCGCCGCCGCGCGCGCCACCCCGTCGCGCAGCCACACGTGCGCCGGGTCGTGGTCGTTGCGGCTGTGCCAGACCGCGCGGAAGGTGGACAGGGCGCTGGGGTAGGGCGGTTCGCGCATGCGCAGTTCGCCGCTTTCGGCCAGGTTGCGCGCGAGCGACGACGGCATGATGGACAGCATGTCCGAGCCGCGCAGCAGCGCGGGAATCGCCAGCGAGTGCGGCACGGTGGCGCGGTAGCGCGGCGCCAGGGCCACGGCGGACAAGGCCTCTTCGAGCGCATGGCGGTCGAACATCTCGGCCTGCCGAGCCAGCCCCCGCTCCAGGATGAAGCCGCCCACCGCGCCCTCTTCCTGCCCACCCACCGACACCGTCACCAGCGGGTAGCGCGCGAGGTCCGCCAGCGCGAGCTTTCGGCGCGAGGCCGGGTGGTCCTTGCGCATCACGATCCGCTCGCCCTGCGTCATGAGCGTGCGCGAGCTCAGGCGCGAAGGCACCTGCGCGAAGATGCCCACCGCGAGGTCGATGCGGCCCACGTCGATCTGCTCCGCGAGGTCCAGCCGCGTGGAGGGGCGCACCACCAGGTCGATGCCCGGCGCCTCCAGCGCCATCAGCCGGCTGAGCTCGGCCACCATCACCGCCGTGAGGTGGTCGTTGGCGGCGAGCACGAAGCGCCGGGTGGAGCGCGCCGGGTCGAACGGCTCCACGCCCAGCGTGGCCTCGATGCGGCGCAGCGCATCGCGCAGCTCGTCGGCCATGGCCATGGCGCGCGCCGTGGGCACCATGCCCTTGGCCGTGCGCACGAACAGTTCGTCGCCCACCACCTCGCGCAGGCGCGTGAGCGCGTGGCTCACCGCCGACTGGCTCAGGTTCAGGCGTTTGCCCGCGCGCAGCAGGTTGCGGTCTTCGTGCACCGCGTCGAACACCTTGATGAGGTTCAGGTCGATGCGTCCGATGCTCATGGCGTGTCCTTGGCGAATTGCATGGCGTGCATTTTGCTCTTGCAAAAACAGCGATTCCATTCAAGTCGATCGATGGCGATCATCCGCATATTCCCACCCTGAACCCCACGGAGCCCCACCATGAACACCCTCTCGCGCCGGCGCTTCGGCGCCACCAGCCTCGTCGCCCTGGCCGCCACCGCCTGGCAGCCCGCCAGCTGGGCGCAGACCACCGTGCGCCGGCTGCTCGTCGGCTACCCCCCGGGCGGCACGCTGGACCAGACCGCGCGCCGCGTGGCCGAGGCCTGGCGCAAGCAGGGCGCGAGCTTCATCGTGGACAACCGCGCGGGCGCCGCCGGTCGCGTGGCCAGCGCGCAGCTCAAGCGCGAGCGCGCCGACGGCAACACCCTGCTGTGCACCCACACCTCGGCGCTCAGCATCTACCCGCACGTCTACACCAAGCTCATGTACGACGCGGTGGCCGACTTCGTGCCCATCTCGCCGGTGGTCTCGGCCACCTGCGCGCTGGCGGTGGGCCATGCGGTGCCCACCTCGGTGAAGACACTGGCCGACTACGTGAAGTGGGTGCGGCAGTCGCCCGCCCACGCCATGTACGCCTCGCCCGCCGCCGGCTCGATGGCGCACTTCCTGGGCTTCCAGTTCTCCGAGGCGGCCGGCCTGCAGCTGCAGCACGTGGGCTACCGCGGCTCGGCCCCGGCCATGAACGACCTGCTCGGCGGCCAGATCCCCGCCTACCTCGGCTTCGTGGCCGACTTCCTGCCCTACCTGCAGAGCGGCAAGCTGCGCATCCTGGCCGTGAGCGGCGAGAAGCGCTCGCGTTTCCTGCCGGCGGTGCCGAGCTTTCCGGAGCAGGGCTACGCCGCGCTCACCGGCGTGGAGTCGTACGGCCTCTTCGCGCCGCCCGGCACGCCCGAGGCCACGGTGAAGACGCTGCACGAGGCGGTGACCGCCGCCAGCCGCGACGAGACCCTGGTGGCCGGCTTCGAAGAGGTGGGCCTGGAGCTGTTCAGCCTCAGCCCCAAGGCCTACGAGCGCTACATCCAGACCGAGCGCGACAAATGGGGGCCCGTGGTGCGCGCATCCGGCTTCAAATCGGAGGAATGAAGATGTCACCCCAGACCACCGACGACCGCGAAGCCCTCATCCAGCGCAGCATCGCCTTTCTGGACGAGGTCAAGGACATGACCGCCGGCACGCCCCTGGAGCGCTGGCTGAACAGCACGCACGGCCCGGGCAGCGCGCTGTACGAAGACTTGGCGCGCCTCGTGAAAGCCGGCGTGCGCGACGGCTGGGCCGCCAACGTCGAGATCACCGGCCCGCACTACCGCCGCAGCCGCATCGCCGAGCCTTCGGCGCGCACGCACTGGTTCAGCATCACGGCGGTGGTCATGGACAGCACCGGCAACACGCAGGGCAATCCGGGCCACACCTTTCGCGGCCAGTACCACGCCCACCCCTACGGCGAGCTGAACATGGTGATCCCGCTCAACCCCGGCGCCGCGCTGGCCGGCCCCAATGGCTGGTGCGAAGGCGGCTGGACCGCGCCCGGCCCGGGCAGCCACCACTACCCCGAGGCGCGCGGCGGCGCGGTCATCGCGCTGTTCTACCTGCCCGCCGGGCGCATCGCCTACCACCCGCCGCCGGTGGAAGCGGCCACGGAGAACGCAACGTGAACAGGCCTTCCATCCAAGACACCACCCGCGTGGTCGATGGCGTGATGCGCTCGCGCCGGACCCTGCGCGCCTTCCGGCCCGAGCCGGTGCCGCGCGCGCTGCTGGAGGAACTGCTGGCCGTGGCCGCCACCGCGCCGAGCAACTCCAACACCCAGCCCTGGCGCGTGCACGTCCTCGCCGGCGCGCCCCTGCAGGCGATGGGCGACGCGCTGGTGGCCGCCTTCCGCGAGAACCGCCTGCCACCCTCGCCGCATTTCCCCGAGCCCCTGCCCGAGGAACACGCGCAGCGGCAGCGCGATTTCGGCGCGCTCTACTACCGCACCCTGGGCATCGCCGTCACCGACATGCCGGCCCGCATGCGCCAGACCGAGAAGAACTTCCATTTCTTCGGCGCGCCGGTCGGCCTGATCTTCACCATCGACGCCCGCCTGGCGCCGCACAGCTGGCTGGACCTGGGCCTGCTGGTGCAGAACGTGATGATCGCGGCCAGCGCGCGCGGCCTGGGCAGCTGCCCACAGGTGTCGTTCGCGCGCTTCCACCCGGTGGTCGCTCAGCACCTCGGCCTGCGGGAGCACGAACTCACGGTGTGCGGCATGTCGCTCGGTTACCCCGAGCCAGACGCACCCGTCAACCGCATGGCCGATGCCGCGCCGCGAGGTGAGCGAGTTCGTCAGCTTCGAAAGCTTCGACGCGCCACCGCGCGCGTGAATGGGCGTGCTCAGCGCGCCGGCGTCACGCGCCAGACGGTGTTGGACAGGTCGTCCGCCACGATCAAGGCGCCCTTGGGGTCCACGGTCACGCCGACCGGTCGGCCCATGGTCTTGCCGTCGCTCTGGAAGCCGGTGACGAAGTCGACCGCCGGGCCGCTGGGGCGGCCGTTGGCGAAGGGCACGAATACCACCTTGTAGCCCACAGGCTCGTCGCGGTTCCAGCTGCCGTGCATGCCGATGAACGCCCCCTCGGCGAACGGCGCCGCGAACCCCGTCTGCACAAAGGACAGCCCCAAAGGCGCCGAGTGCGAGGGCAGGGCAACGTCCGGGCGCACCGCAGCCTGGACCTTCTTGTCGTCCTGAGGCTGCACGCGGCGGTCGACGTTCTGGCCCCAGTACGCATAGGGCCAGCCATAGAACGCCCCTTCCTTCACCGACGTGAGGTAGTCCGGCACGAGGTCGGGGCCGAGCTCGTCGCGCTCGTTCACCACCGCCCAGAGCTGCCGGCTGGTGGGCTCGAACGCCAGCGCCGTGGGGTTGCGCAGGCCGGTGGCGAAGGTGCGCGTGGCGCCATGGCTGGCATCGATCTGCCAGACCACGGCGCGGTTCTCTTCCACCGCCATGCCGCGCTCGCCGATGTTGCTGTTGGAGCCGATGCCCACGTAGAGGTAACGGCCCTCGGCATCGGCCGCGAGCGACTTCGTCCAGTGGTGGTTGACCGCCGAAGGCAGCTTGGTGACGCTCACGGGCGCCGCCGTGGCCTGGGTCTGCCCGGCCACGTAATCGAAGCGCACCAGTTCGTCCTGGTTGGCGACGTACAGCTTGTTGCCCACCAGCGCCAGGCCGTAGGGCGCATTGAGGTCCTTCGCGTAGACCCATCGGCCTTCGTAGGTGCCATCGCCATCGGCATCGCGCAACAAGGTCAGCTGGTCGCCGCCCTTGACGGCGGTGTTGCCCTTGGCCTTGATGATGCCGGCGATGTAGTCCTTGGGCCGCAGGGTCGGCGCACCGCCGCCCTTGCCTTCGGCCACGAGGATGTCGCCATTGGGCAGCACCAGCGACTGGCGCGGGACTTTCATGTCGGTGGCGATGGACTTGATCGTCCAGCCTGGCGGCACGGTGGGCCGGCGCTCGCCCCAGCCGGCGGGTTCCGCGATGCGCATGCTCGGCAGCAAGCCCCGCTGCGGGGGCGGCAGCTCGGGGTTGGCGGGTTGCTGTGCGCCGCTCGCCGCGGCCGCCAAGGCCAGGGTGGTGCCCATCCACAGGGCCCGGGCCGTCATGCCGTCCTCCGCAGAAAACCGGCCAGCCCGCTCGCGCTGGCCGCCACGGCGAGCACCACCACCACGGCCGACAGGATCAGGCCGGCCGGCATCGTGGCCCAGCCATCCTTGCCGTGGATCAAGGCGTTGACGAAGCCGACGACGAAGGTGATCAGCAGCAAGGCCAGATAGAGCAGGCCCCCACGTGGACGTTGGGCCGACGCACGCAGCGCGTCCACGGCGGCCCACAACAGCACCGGGCCGGCGATCAGCAAGCCGCCCGCGTTCAGCCACGCGGCGAAGTTGAGCCACTGGATTTCCTGGCTGCCGGCGTAGGCCCAGTCGCTGAGGAGCGCGCCCAGGAAGAGCGGCACGGAGGAGAGGGCGAAGAGGGCATGCATTCGGGTATTCACGGTCCAACTGCGGTGTTGCTGAGGCCATGATCGCCAGGGGCTGGGGCAGGTGTCTGTTCGCCACCGAACAGTGCACGATGTCGCTCCGTGGTGTCATGCACGTGGAGGTACATGCCTTGGACGAACTGAGGAGGTGGGTTCCCTACTGCGGCGAGGCACCCGGCCCGGAGGTCTGGCTGAGCCGATGGAACCTCGACCCCGTGCTCGGGGCCGTTCTGTTGCTGGCGGCGCTGGCCCTCTGGCGCATGCCGGTGGGCAGCGATGCCACGCCCCGCCGGCGCCTGAGCCTGCGCGGCGCGTGGGCCCTCGCGGTGGTGCTCTACGTGTCGCCGCTGTGCGCGCTGAGCTCGACCTTCTTCACCGTGCGGGTGATCCACCACCTCGCGCTCGTGCTGGTGATGGCGCCCTTGCTGGTGTTCGGTCTGGAGCCCTGGCTGCGGCGCTTGCCGGTGTCGCTCTGGAGCGCCACGGCCATCGCCACCGTGGTGTTCTGGATCTGGCATGCGCCGGCGCCGTACGCGGCGGCCCTGTCGTCGGACGGGATCTACGCGCTGATGCAAGGCACGCTGCTGGCCAGCGCCATGGCGTTCTGGCTCGCCGTGCGTCGGGCCGCGCCGGCCGCGGCGATGGGCGCCGTGCTGGTCACGACGGTGTGGATGGGGCTGCTGGGCGCCTTGATCACCTTCGCCGGGCGGCCACTGTATCCCCCGCATTTCGCGTCCGCCCTGAGCTGGGGCGTGGCGCCGCTGGAAGACCAGCAACTCGCCGGCATCACGATGTGGGCGCCGGGCAGCATCGCCTACCTGGCCGCGGCGATGTGGATCGGCTGGCGCTGGATGGGCGCCGAACGCGCGCGCGGCGTGCGCGCCGATCTCGCATGAACCTCATTGCCGCCATCGAATGGGCCGAGGGCTACAACCGGCGCGGCCTGTACTCGCCGATCGGCGTCACCTTCCACTGGGTGATGGCGGCGCTGATGATCTTCCAGCTGGCCCATGGCTGGTACCTGGGCTGGCAGCCGGTGGGGGGCGACAAGTACGTCGGTTACCAGACCCACACGCAGATCGGCCTGACGATCATGCTGCTGGGCACGCTGCGCCTGTTCTGGCACAGCCAGCTCAGCGGCCCCGACACCGTGGACGAGACCTCGTTGGCGGGCAAGGCCAGCCGCCTGCTGCAGACCTGGTTCTACGTCAGCTTTTTCGCTTTGCCCATCAGCGGCTGGGTGATGTGGTCCACCTTGCCCAGCGACCTGCCGCTGTCGATCGCGGGCCTGATCCCGTTCCCCAACCTGCCGTTCGATCAGTTGTCCGAGGGCCTGCAGCACCGCCTGATGCAGTGGGCCGCGACCGCCCACTTCTGGATCGTGTGGATCACGGCGCTCCTCATTCCCGGCCATGCCGGGGCGGCCGTGCTGCACTACGTGATCAAGCGCGACCGCGTCCTGCCTTCGATGTTCGACCTCAACGGCCCGGACTCGCCGGGTGTGGTGGGATCCGCGCCAGATAAAGGCCCAGTTGCCTGACCTGCCCGGCATCGAGCTGCTGAGCCACCTCCAACATCCCATGCTTGCCGTCATTGCGCCGTTTCGACCGCTGCCAGTCCTGCAGTTGCTGGCTCAGGTAGAAGGCCGGCTGGGCGTTCAGCGGCGGCCCGTTCTCGCTGCCCACGCCTTCGGCGCCGTGGCACTGCTGGCACGCGCGCGCATACAGCGCCGGCGTCGCGGCATCGATGGTTTCCTGCGTGGCGGGTGCCACCGCCTGCGGCGGCAAGGCGGCGTAGTGGTTCGCCACCCGCACGCGTTCGTGGCTGTCGAGAAAACGCGCCACGTCGCGCATCACCTCGTGCGGCCGCAGGCCGGCGGCGTAGTCTTCCATCTGCTTCTGCAGGTAGCCCGCCGGCAGGCCGGCGAGCCGCGGCGCGTCGAAACCATTGCCCTCGCCGCGCACACCGTGGCAGGTCGCGCAGGCGTAGCGCGCGCCGGCTTCGCCGCCGCTCATCGCGATGAGTTCGCCGCTGCGGCTCCAGCGGTCGTCGCTGGGGGTCTTGCGGTCGGTGCAGGCCGTCGTCAGGAGCAGGGCGCACAGGGCCAGCCACAGCCGGCCGGGGTTCGCGGGCCGGTGTGTGTGCAGCAGCGGGTGGGTGCGCATGGAATCTAGATCATCGTTCATGCCGGGCCCCGGCGGCACATTGAGGGGCTATTGCGGCCGCTGGCTGGTGCTGGCCTGCTTCAGCCTGGTGGCCTGCGACGGCCCGCCCGACCGCACGCCGACGCTGGGCGACGCCGACGCCGCCACCGGCCGACGCCTCGTCGCCGACAAAGGCTGCGTGGCCTGCCACACCTTCCCCGACGTGAAGTGGCCGCGCGGCGGGCTCGGGCCGTCGCTGCACGGCTTCGCCCGGCAGGGCCTGATCGCCGGGCAGCTGCCGAACCAGCCCGGCGTGCTGATGCAGTTCGTCAGAAACGCGCCCGGGCTGGTGCCCGGGACGGCCATGCCGGCCATCACGATGTCAGACCAGGAAGCCCGCGATGTCACAGCCTACCTCCTCACGCTCCAGTCTCGCTGAGGCCCTGAGCGGCTGGCCCCCGCCCGTGCTCGATCCGCACGGCCCGTTCTCGAACACGGTCACCTCGCTCGCCTGGGTGCTGATCGCGCTCGTCACGCTGATCTTCGTGCTGGTCTGCGCGGCCCTCTGGGTGGCGCTGTACGGCAGCGACGAATTGCGCGCCAGGCTCGGTGGCGAAGGCGTCGTCAGATGGTTCGGGCTCATCGTCCCGACCGGCATCCTCTTCCTGCTGCTGGTGTGGGGCCTGACGCTGGCCGCAGGCATGAGCACCATCAAGGGCGACGAGCTGCGCATGCGCGTCTCGGGCAACATCTACTGGTGGCGCGTGTCCTACCTGGACGCGGCGGGCAACGAGGCGCACGCCGATGCCAACGAACTGCACATCCCGGTGGGCCAGCCGGTGGTGGTGGACATGGTGTCCGAGGACGTGATCCACAGCTTCTGGGTGCCCAAGCTCGGCGGCAAGATGGACATGATCCCGGGCCGCACCAACCGGCTCAAGCTGCAGGCCGACAAGGCGGGCGTCTACGGCGGGCAATGCGCCGAATTCTGCGGCGGGGCGCACTCGCTGATGGGCTTCGTGGTGGTGGCGCACGAGCCGGCCGACTGGCAGCGCTGGCGCGAGGCGCGCCTGGCGCGCCAGCAGCCACCGCCGGCCCCGGCCGCAGCCCCCGTCAACGACGAGGTGCTGCGCGGCCGCCAGCTCTTCGGCGACATGGGCTGCGCGGCCTGCCACCGCATCGCCGGCACGGCCGCGCAAGGCTTGTCGGGCCCCGACCTCACGCACATCGGTTCGCGGCAGTCGCTCGGCGCCGGCATCCTACCCAACAACCGCGGCACGCTGATCGGCTGGATCGGCGACAGCCAGTCGATCAAGCCCAACAACCGCATGCCCGCCTACCGCTCGCTGCAGGCCGCCGAGCTGCACGCCCTGGCCGCGTACATGGAGTCCTTGAAGTGACGAGCCGGATTCCCTCCGGCGTGGCGGGCGCGCTCGACGACGCGGCGAGCGCGCCGTCGGAAACCGGTTTCGACGCGCGGCTCTACGAGCGTTTTCCCACCAAGGGCCGAAGGCCGCGAGGCGAGCTCGAGGAACTGAAGAAGGTCTGGGAAACGCCCACGGGCTGGCGCGCCTTCAGCGCCGTCAACAACAACTTCATCGGCTTCCTGTTCATCGTCACCGCTTTCGGCTTCTTCGTCGCCGCCGGTGTGCTCTCGCTGGTGATGCGCGTGCAGCTGTCCGCGCCGCTGGCCGGCATCGTGCCGCAGGAGACCTACAACCAGCTGTTCACGATGCACGGCTCGGTGATGATGTTCCTGTTCGCCGTGCCCGCCGTCGAGGCCATCGCCGTGCTGCTGCTGCCGCAGATGATCGGCGCGCGCGACCTGCCCTTCCCGCGGCTGTCGGCCTACTCGTACTGGGCCTACCTCATCGGCGGCGTCGTCTTCTTCTGCTCGATCTTCTTCAGCCTGGCGCCGTCCGGCGGCTGGTTCATGTACCCGCCGCTGAGTTCGGCGGTCTACGCCCAGGGCATCAACGCCGACTTCTGGCTGCTGGGCATCGGCTTCATCGAGATCAGCGCGATCGCCGGCGCCATCGAACTCACCGTGGGCGTGCTGCGCACGCGCGCGCCCGGCATGACGCTGGCCAAGATGCCGCTCTACGCCTGGGCGGTGCTGATCTTCGGCGTGATGATCATCCTGGCCTTCCCCGCGATGATCATGGTGACCTTTCTGCTGGAACTCGAGCGCGCCTTCAACTGGCCGCTGTTCGACGCCACGCGCGGCGGCGACCCGCTGCTGTACCAGCACCTGTTCTGGTTCTTCGGCCACCCCGACGTCTACATCATCTTCATCCCGGCCTCGGCGATGCTCTCGACCATGATCGTCACGGTCGCGCAGAAGCCGCTGGTCGGCCACGAGATCGTGGTGCTGGCGCTGATCGCCACCGGCTTCATCAGCTTCGGGGTCTGGGCCCACCACATGTTCACGGTGGGCCTGCCCGGCCTGTCGGCCGGCTACTTCTCCGCCGCGTCGATGGCGGTGGCGGTCCCGGCGGGCGCCCAGGTGTTCGCATGGATCGCCACGCTCGCGGCGGGCAGGATCCAGCGCAACGTGCCCTCGCTCTTTCTCGTCGGCGGCATCCTCATCTTCGTGATGGGCGGCCTCACCGGCGTGATGGTGGGCATGGTCGCTTTCGACGGCCAGGTGCACGACACCTACTTCGTCGTCGCGCACTTCCACTACGTGCTGATCGGCAGCATGGTGTTCCCGCTGTTCGCCGCGTTCTACTACTGGACGCCGATGATCAACGGCCAGCAGCTGTCCGAGCGCGTGGGGCGCTGGGTCTTCTGGCTCAACTTCGTCGGTGTGCATGTCTGCTTCCTGCCCATGCACCTGAGCGGGCTGATGGGCATGCCCCGGCGCGTGGACACCTACCTGCCGGGCCGGTCCATGGAGGTGCCCAACCTGATCTCGACCGTGGGCGCCTTCATCATGGCGGCCGGGGTGCTGCTCTTCCTGATCGACGCCATCCGCTGCTACAGCCGCCAGGGCATGGGCGGCGGCGGGGGGAACGCGCGCAACGTCTACCACGGCGGCACGCTGGAGTGGCTGTCCACCGGCAACTACGGCATCCGTTCCATCCCCGTCGTCAGCTCCCTCGAACCCCTGTGGGCCGATGCCCGGCTGCGCGAGAACGTCGAGGCCGGGCGCTACTTCCTGCCCGGCACCACCACCGGCGCGCGCGAGACGCTGATCACCAGCAGCTCGCGCGCCGAGCCGCAGTACGTGCAGATCATGCCCGGGCCCGCCTGGTCGCCGCTGCTGGCGGCGCTCTTCACCGCCGGCTTCTTCCTGCTGCTCACGGTGAAGGCCTTGACGCTGAGCGCGATCTGCGGCGTGCTCACCATCGTCTGCGTGATGCGCTGGGTCTGGCACAACGACCGGCACATCCCGCAGAAGCAGGTGGACGCGGGCGGGGGCATCCTGCTGCCGACCTACGTGACCGGCCCGCAATCGCACGGCTGGTGGGCCGCGGTGCTGCTGGTCATCGTGCTCGGGATGATCTTTCTGATGGCGATGTTTTCCTACCTCTACCTGTTCGGCGCCCACCCGGACTGGTGGCGCATCACCGCGCCACGCGGCGCGCTGGCGCCTGGCCTGCTGCTGCTCGGCGCCTCGGCGGGCCTGGCCTACGCGGCCCGGCCCTTGCTGGCGAGGTTCAAGCGCGGCAGCGGGCTCAGCGCCGTCGCCATGGCGCTGAGCATGGTGTGCCTCGTCGCGGCGCTGGCGGTGGACAGCCTCGACTGGTGGAACGCCGGGCTGCGCGGCGATGCCAGCGGGCAAGGCGCGGCCATCTACGCCATGTTGGCGTGGCACAGCTCCATCGTGCTGGCGGTGATGCTCTCGGCCGTGTACTACCTGGCGCGCTGGATGCGCGGCCTGGCGCCGGGCCCGGCCAACAAGACCCTGGAGGCGCTGCGCATCCTGTTCATGTTTGCCGCGTGCGAAGGCGCGGCCGCCCTGCTGTTGCCGCGCGTGCTGCCGTGGGGCGGCGTGTGAAGGCGCTCCAGCCGTCGAGCGGGCGGCCGATCGTCACGGCCCTGGCCATCTGGTTCGCGCACTTCATGGTGATCTGGGCGGCCAGCGAAATCTGGCCGCACCAGTGGACGGCCAACGCGGTGGCCTGGGGCGCCACGGCGATCGCGCTGCTGGCCGTGGGCGTGCACGACGTTCGACTGAAGGCCCGACACACCGATGGCCGCCTCCCGGGCTGGAGCTACCGCATCGCGCGAGGGTCCACCGCCATTGCCACGGCGGCGGTGGTGTTCAGCGCATTGCCTTCCCTGGTGTTTCTGCCCTGAGCGGCAAAACTTGCAGACCTCGAGGAACAGGCCGGCCACCGCGCCCAGGGCAGACGGGCGGGCACGCCAACTGCCGGAGACCCTGTGGGCGCGGCACACCGCGCCCATCGACCCGAAAGGAAACCACACCATGGCACGCAGCAGCATCCAGGGCACCACCCCTGCACCACCCGAACCCGCCGGCCGCGACACCGCCTCGCTCGGCCCCGGGGACTCCTCCGACAGCGGCAGCGACATGATGGGCATTGCCGACAGCGACGGCGGCGACCCCAACGCGCCCGCCGACTTCGACACCCGCGACGAACAGCGCCCCAGCTTGCTGTCGCCCGACGCGCTGGCCTCCCCGAGCGACGCCGCCGGCACCGGCGAGAGCCGCAGCGCCGGCGGCGACGGCGGCAAGCGCGATGGATGGGACATCGGCGTGGATCACGTGATCACGCCCGGCGGCACGGACGCCGCCTCCGACGACGAAGACCCCGACCTCGCCTTCATCGACGACGCCGAAGCCGGCGACCCGCTGAGCGACGAGGGGTTGGACGAGAGTGAGGAAGACGGCACGGCGCCACCGAGGCCGAGTTCGCCGAAGTCTCCGAAGGCGTGATCTGGAGCGATCGGGGTTAACCGCTCTTCTTTCGCTTGGAGGGTGCTTAGCCCTTGGCCTGGGGCTTTCGCGCTGGAGCAATTGGCACCGTGGGCAATGGTGGCGGCGTCATGCCTGCGGCGAGCATGCCCACGTACTTCACCGCCTCGACCTGCTTCTCCGGAGAGCAACGTTCGAGGTCATCCACCACGGCGCGCTGCATCGGATTCAGGCCCGATCGCTTGACAAGGCGCTCACCCGTCAGAACGTAGAGAGCGTCCACGCCCTCGGCAGCAAACCGCGCCAGCAACTCGGCCGTAAGGCGCTTGCGGCCGTTGCACACGTCGCGAAGACCGGCTCCATTCGGCTCGCCGATTTTCCGGGAGGCTTCGGCGATCGAGCCAAACCGATCCAGCTCGGCACGAAAACGAGTAACTAATTCTTCCACATCGACGGTTGACATTATCTGATATTTCCTCAAAACTACATCCAAAGTACTTATTTAAAAGACAAGCCTCTCACTTGCTTGTGTATTTTTCCGTTACTCAATGCTAGCCCAGGGAAGGAGCTACTTCGCCATGACCCGATCAGCTGACTCTTCGACACGCAAGCGCGTGCCCAACGGCGTCAACAGCTCGCGCCCCATCGCGCTGCGGCTCACGCCGGCCGAGCTGGAACGTGTGAAAGAACGGGCCGAACGCGAACACCGCTCCATGGCCAGCGTGTGCCGCCTCGCGGTGCTGCGTGAGCTGGGCATGAACGACACGGGGACCACCCCATGAAACTCCGCCAGATCCCACTGCCCGAGCCGGTCTACCTCATGCGCTGCACCGTGCCGGCACAGCGCATGTCACTCTCGATTCAGCAACGCACGATGGCAGGCCTGAGCGTGGCCGCGAGCCGCACGGCGGAACCAGATGTGCCTGCGGTGGTGCTGCTGCAGGCACGCGAAGCCCCCTTCGACCTGGAATGGAGCCTCAGCCCCGCGCAGGCACGGGCGCTTGCGGCCAGGTTGATTGACGCTGCGGCGAACTGCAACAGGCTTGATAGCTTGGCTTGCACTGCCCCGTGCGGTTGAAGGACTCGCACTAACGCAGTAAATCGATCGCAGCGATTGCTGACGGCTGCGCTTGCGCACCGAACGTGCGATCTGCGCCACGTGGCGGTCATCCAGTCGTGACTATGAAGGTGTACGGCTTGCACACAGCGGTGCCACGGCTAGACTTCCGCAATCGGCCAGAAGCGGACATTGCATTCATGATCAAATTGCCCATTCGCGTTGATGAAAGTGGAGACCTGACGGAGTACTGGTCGGTTGCCGAAGTCGAAGCGAAGCTTGAGCCAATTGATGTCCTAAATGGCGAGTACGTGGTGACAGACGCGGATGGTCGCCCTTTACATCTCGACGTTGTGAGAGAACGGCGCCCATGGTTCTTCGGCCTCTTCAGCGTTGACGTGGAAGTCACAAAGCTATCGCCACCCCAATAGCGGGAATCGGCCAGAAGCGGACGTTCCCAGGACGAGCTGAGAACGTCCGCTTCTGGCCGATTGCGGCAGTCTAGCGGTGACACTGCTTCCTGCAAGTCCTAGACCTTCACCGCCAATGGCTGAATGACTGCAATGTGTTGCAGATCGCACCTTGCGCACCCCCGCCCCGCGAAGGCTTTTCGGCCCACGCCAGAAACATCCGTTTACTCAAAACCTGCCGGATCGATAGACGCGAGCCCAGCTCGAAGGCAAGCTGTTTGTTGGTGGAGCGCTTGGACCCCACCCCCCAGGAGAAGGCGATGAGCATCCTGCAGGCACCCGTGGGCAAAGGGCACACCGTTCAAAGCGTGCACCATCTCGCGCGAATTTGCTGCACGCCCGCAGCAAGCAAGCTCAAGCGCGAAGCCTCCACATCCACCCATTGGCAGACAGCGGATCCCGCTGTTCTTCAGACGCTCAGGACCGTGGTCGAAGCGGGCAATGAGAAGTTCGGCCACGGCTCACACTGGATAGAAAGACGCTACACGGCAGACGATCCTTCTTCTGCCCGCTAGAGAGCAAGAGCACTCAGCAGCGCATTCGACGAGGCCGGACAGGGCCTACAGGTCCACAGAGAGTTGGCCTACCGGGGCGAAAGCGCTTCAACCTGACACTGAGTCTTCGGACCGATGTCCGGTCCCGCAAACGCTCAGGAGCCCCGCAGCATGTCCATCACCCCCAACCCGCCAGGCCAGACCCCCGGCAAGCCCATCGACCAACAGCCCCCTGGCGACGACCGCGCGCCGGGTGCCAACCCGACGCATCCGGATCGGGCGCCTCAGACCAATCCCGCCGATCGCAAGCCGGGCGAAGCGTCGGGTGGCTTGGGCTTCAAGCCCGGGCAATGACCAAATCGGCCATGGGCCGGGCCACGCAGGGCAGGCAATAGCCGTCCTGCTTTTCGTCGGCGCTCAGGCCGGGCCAGGGAATGTCGTAGCGCACTTGCCCCTGCAGCAGCCGGGCGATGCAGGTGCGGCAGGTGCCGTTGCGGCAGGACACCGGCCAATCGATTCCCGCGCGCGCCATCGCCGCGAACAGGCTGGTCTCGCTGTCGGCCTCGGCGGCCACGGCTTGGCCGTCAATCTGGATGCGGAAGGTTTTCATGCGCGTCGAAAGGGGAATGGCGTGGGCTTAGACTTTCCCCATGACCTTGGAATATTGGAAGTATGACGCGGGCACCGAATCCGTCGCCTCCCTGGTGATTCCCGCCGCACTGGGCCGCGCGCGCACCTTCGACCTCGATGCCACCCTGCTGGTGTCTGTGCTGGCGGACCCCGCCGAGCCCTCGCACGAACTGGTCGTGGAGGTGGACGGCCGGCGTTTGTGGGCTCGCCGCGTCCCGGGCCATAGCCCCGGCGAGACCGACGGCCTGGACTACCACTGCCGCCTGACGGTCGAGGCCGATGCCGAATGCCGCGTGCGCGCCAAGGCGAGCTGCAAGGGCTCGCGGGTGCTGTCGCTGGTGCTGGAAGCCCGCGAGACGGCTTACTGAGACCCCTCCATGGATGGTGGCTTCGGTTGCCGCTGACACGGCGCTGCGCTAGCCTGCGGCTTCCTTCCACCGTGCCCAGGAGCCTCCCATGCCCAGCCGTTCCCTTCTTCTCGCCAGCGCCGCCGTTGCCACTGTCGCCCTGATCGCGGGTTGCGGCGCCATGAAGCCTTCTGGCGGCAACTCCATGGGTTTCTTCATCACCAGCGCCAACCCGGGCAAGGGCGGCGACCTCGGCGGCCTGGCCGGCGCGGACCGCTTCTGCCAGTCGCTGCGCCACCGCCGCCGGCGCGGGTGGCAAGACCTGGCGCGCCTACCTGAGCACCGCGGCCATGGATGGGCAAGCGGTGGTCAATGCGCGCGACCGGATCGGCTCCGGCCCATGGACCAATGCGAAGGGCGTCGTCGTCGCCACCAGCGTGGCCGACCTGCACAGCGCCAACGCCAAGCTCGGCAAGGACACCTCGCTGACCGAGAAGGGCGAAGTGGTCTCCGGCTTCGGTGATGCGGTCAACCGCCACGACATCCTCACCGGCTCGCGCCCCGACGGCACGCTGGCCGTGCCCGAGCCCGGCAAGGACACCACCTGCGGCAACTGGACCAAGAGCGATGGCGGCTCCGCCATGGTGGGCCACCACGACCGCAAGGGCACCAACCCCGACCCGGTGGCGAACGCGTCGTGGAACGCGTCGCACGGCACGCGCGGCTGCAGCGTCGATCAGCTCAAGATGAGCGGCAGCGCGGGGCTCATGTACTGCTTCGCGACGAACTGACCTGGGTGGAGGTGCGCCGCCCCACCGCGTGCATCACCGCCCGCCAGGCAAACACCATCGCCGGCCCCAGCGTCACTCCCGGCCCGGGGTAGCGCCCGCGCATGATGGACGCCATGTCGGCCCCGGCCGCGTACAGCCCTTCGATCGCCTGGCCGTCGCGGCCTAACACCCGCGCGTCCACATCGGTGCGCAGGCCCACGCTGGTGCCCGCGTCGCCGGGCCACACGGTCACCGCGTAGAACGGCGCCGTCGCGATGGGGCCGATGCAGGGGTTGGGCGTGTGGGTCGGGTCGCCGTTGAAGCGGTTGAGTTCGCTCGTGCCTTTGCCGTAGTCCAGGTCCACGCCGGTGTGCGCGAAGCCGTTGTGGCGCGACACGGTGACGCGCAGGCCTTCGGGGTCGATGCCGAGCTGGCCCGCGAGCGCGGCCAGCGTGGGCGCGCGCTTGAGGTAACCGGCGCGCAGGTAGGGCCGCAGCCGCCATGCGCCCGGGCGCACCAGGCCCAGGCCGTAGCGGTGCAGAAAGTGGGCGTCGCAGATCAGGTGCGCGGGCACGGCGGGCTCGGGCGAGGCGTTGAGCATCGCGAGCACGAAGTCGTGGTACGAGTCGCCTTCGTTGACGAAGCGCCGGCCGCTGGCGTCCACCGCGATCAGGCCGGGCTTGGCGCGGTCCAGCGCGAAGTGCGGGAAGCGCTGCTCGGTGCCGTCCGCCTGGCGCAGCACCGACACCGGCACCCAGAAGGCGGGCGTGCGGTGCCCGGTCTCGTCGATGGCGGCGCCCACGCTTTGCGCGAGGCGAAGGCCGTCGCCGGTGTTGCCTTCGAACAGGAGCGACTGCGTCTGCGCGGGCGCGGGCAGCAGGCGTTGGCGCCACTCGGGGCGCGTGCGCAAAGCCGCCGCAGGCGAGCACCACGCCGCACCGCGCCTGCACGCGCCAGGTGCGCCCGCCTTGCGAGAGCGTGGCGCCGCTCACCCGGCCGCCGTCTTCGTGCAACTGCTGCACGGCCACGCCCATGAGCGGGTCCACGCCGCGCTGGCGCAGGCTGAGCAGCAGGCGCGCGATGAGCGCGTTGCCCATCACCAGCCGCGTGCCGCGCGGGTGGCGCAGGCGGTCGCGCGCGTGGCGGCTCAGCAGGGTGAACACGTGGCGCAATGCGGCCCGCGAGGCCAGGGGCTTGAGCAGCGGCGCGATGTCGTCCTTGCTGACGGACATGCCGCCCAGCACCATCATGTGGCTCATGGGCGGGCGCACGCGCGCGAAGTCGGGGCCGAGCTCGCGCCCGTCGAAAGCGCGCGCGACGAGCGCCCGGCCGCCGATGGCCGCGCCGGCGTGCTGGTCGTGGTAGTCGGGGTGGCGCGCGGCGGGCACGAAGCTGACGCAGGAGTGTTGCGCCAGGTAGTCGAGCACGCGCGGGCCGGTGGCCAGGAAGGTGTCGCGCAGGTCGGCGCCGCTGTCGGTGTCGATCTCGGCGGCCAGGTAGTGGTGCGCGCGCACCACCGGGTCGGCCAGGCCGGCGCGCTCGCTCTGGCTGCTGCCGGGTATCCACACGGTGCCGGCCGAGGTGGCGGCCGTGCCGCCGAGCTGCTCGGTCTTCTCGCAGACCAGCACGCTCAGGCCTTCGATGGCGGCCACCAGCGCGGCCGTGAGCCCCGCCACGCCGCCGCCGATGACGAGCAGGTCGACCGTTTCCTCAGTGCGCATGCGGGAGGCCGCTCACCGGCGGGCGCCGGTGGAACCAGGGCCGCGCTGCTTCGAGTTGCGCGCACAGGCGCAGCAGCAGGCCTTCGTCGCCATAGCGCGCCGCGAACTGGCAGCCGATGGGCAGGTTGTCAGCCGTCCAGTGCAGCGGCACCGAGGCCGCGGGCTGGCCGGTGACGTTGAAGGGGTAGGTGAAGGGCAGGTAGGCCGCGAGCTTGCTCATCCAGTCGCGCACGTCGCTGGAGCGGATGTTGAAGTGGCCGATGGCCCGGGGCGTCTGCGCGAGCGTGGGCGTGAGCCACACGTCGAAGCGCTCGAAGAAGCCCGCGATGCGCCGCGACTGCCGCTGCAGCGCATGCAGGTTGAGAATGTATTCGGCCGCGCTGGGCACGCGGCCGACCTGGGCCAGCGCGTAGGTCAAGGGCTCGACCAGTTCCGGGTCGGGCAGGGGGCCACCGGTGGCGCGCGCGATGTTGGCCATGGTGTGGGTGGCGAACACCATTTCGAAACCGCGCTCCACCACCTGCGCGTCGTAGTCGGGCGAGGCTTCTTCCACGTGGTGGCCGAGCTGTTCGCACAGGCGCGCGGCGTCTTCCACGGCGTCCACGCAGGCCGGGTCCACCGGCACGCCGGTGGGCGCGGTCTTCGCGAAGGCGATGCGCAGGCGCCCGGGCGCGCGGCCCATCTCTTCCAGGTAGGGCCGCTCGGGCGGCACGGCGGTGTAGGGGTCGCCCGGCATGGGGCCGGCGATGGCGTCGAGCAGGGCCGCGCTGTCGCGCACGCTGCGGCTCACCACGTGCTGGTGGGCGAGGCCGTTGAGGCCCTCGCCGCCTTCGGGGCCGGCGGTGATGCGCGCGCGCGTGGGCTTGAGGCCGAACAGGCCGCAGCACGAGGCCGGGATGCGGATGGAGCCGCCGCCGTCGGTGGCGTGGGCCAGCGGCACCATGCCCGAGGCCACGGCCGCCGCCGCGCCGCCGCTGGAGCCGCCGGGCGAGAGTTCGGTGTTCCAGGGGTTGCGCGTCACGCCGTACAGCAGCGACTCGGTGATGGGCGAGAGCCCGAACTCGGGCGAGTTGGTCTTGCCCGCGATCACCAGCCCCGCGCGGCGCAGGCGCGCCACGATCTCGCTGTCGGCCGCCGCGGTGTTGTGCGCGTACAGGCGCGAGGACGCGGTGGTGGCCGCGCCCGCCACCGAGGCCACCAGCTCTTTCACCAGAAAGGGCACGCCCTGGAACGGCCCGGCCGGCAGGCCGCGCGCGATCTCGGCGCGCGCCGCGTCGTACAGCGGCGTGACCACCGCGTTGAGCGCCGGGTTGTGCGCGGCGATGCGCGCGAGCGCGGCCTCCAGCAGCTCCTGCGGCGTCACCTCGCCTTGCTTGACCAGCTGCGCCAGGCCCAGGCCGTCGTGGCTTTCGTAGTCGATGGTGCTCATGGGGTCTCCGATGCGTGGGGGGGGCCAGTCGGCGCGCGGCATGGCGGCGGTGTCGCTCAGGTCCGGGTCCACACCGGAGCCGAAGCCCACGCCCGCGAGCGAGCCCAGGGCCAGCTGCCCGCGCGCTATGCGCAGGCGCGCGCGGCCGTCCTGCCGGTGGTAGAGGTCGGGGTGCGCGGCCAGGTAGGCGTCGGCCTCGGCCGGTGGGCGGCCGTTGAAGCCGTCGATGAAGTGGTGGGCGTTGCGCTCCACGTGGGTGATGCCGAGCAGGCTGACCAGCGCCAGGTCCTGCTGCACGCTGATGCCGGGCTGGGTGGTGAGGTCTTCGGCCGACATGAAGAAGGTCTCGCGGCCCTCGGCCTGGTTCCACACCTGGCAGCGCGCGAGGTTGAGCACCGATTTGTAGAAGCCCTTGCAGGCCTTGGTGGAGACGCCGGTGTAGCCCAGCGCGCGGGCGCAGGGGAAGGCGTCGAGGTCACCGTCGGACTCGTCGATGATCACGGGCTTGTGCCGCGCCAGCGCCGCCACCGGCTGGGCCAGCGCCATCTGCCGCTTGATGGGCTGTTCGATCAGCAGCGTGGCCTCGCACAGGCGGCGCAGCGCGGGCTCGGCGGCCATGCGCTGCCACAGCGCGGCGATGGCCTCGGCGTTCTCGTACTGCTCGTTGCCGTCGAGCGTGACCACGTAGGGGTCTTGCAGGCGGTCGAGCACGGAGGCGATGCGGCGCAGCCGCTCGAGGTCGGCGTCGGCCTGGCCCGAGACCTTGAGCTTGAAGTAACGGTTGCCGTATGCGGCCACCACCTCTTCCAGGGTTTCGGGCAGGCCGTCGTTCACGCGCGTGCCGGCGGCCTGGTCGCCCGCCACGATGGGGTCGAGCAGGCCCACGGTGTGGCGCACGGCCAGCGAGGTCAGCGGCGTGAGGCCGCGCAGGAAGGGCGCGAGCGCGAAGCCCTGGAGATCGGGCGCGATGGGGTGCGCGCGCATGCCGGGCCGGTTGTGCTGCATCGCCTGCCAGAAGCTCAGGCCTTCGATGCGGCACAGCGCGTCGAGCACCGCGCGGTCGATCAGGGCCGGGCCGTAGCTGGTCACCAGCGGGTTCAGGCCACACGCGGCGCCGGCCTCCAGCAGCTCGCGGTAGTGGTTGGCATACAGGTCGAAGGCGCTGAGCGGGGGCGCCGCGCCGTAGGCCTCGGCGGTGAGTTCCAGCGCCTTGCGCAGCTGGTCGTGGTTCTGCGCGTCGGAGAGCGCGGGGTTCTTGTCGAACCACTTGGCGCCCAGTGCTTCGGCGGCGTAGCCCGTGCCTTCGCGCCCGTTCTCGTGGCGCACGCGCACGCGCACGATGGCCTGGCGGCCTTCGGTCACGGTGATGACGCCGAAGCGGAACGGCAGGCGCAGCCGGTAGGGCGACTCGAAGCGCTCGACGGACAAAACTTGGACGCGGGGGGCGGTGGGCATGGCGGTCATTTCCTCAATGCAGGGCCTCCAGCAGGCCCCGCAGGTAACCGATGGCGCGGGCGGCGGCCATGGGGCCATCGGGTTGGTAGTCGAAGGGCTCCACCGCCACCCAGCCGGCGTAGCCGTGCTGGCACAGCGTGCGCAGGATGTCGGCGAAGGCCAGCGCGCCCTGGCCGGGGCCGCGCAGGTTGGGGTCGTTCACCTGCACGTGGGCGAGCAGGCCGGTGGGCAGCCAGCGCGCGAGCACGGCAGGCACCGGCTCGGCCTCGGCGCGCGCGGCGGCGCAGCAGTCGAGCATGGTGCGCAGCGCGGGGCGGCCGATGGCGCGCACGATGGCGGCGGCCTCGGCCACGGTGTGGATGAAGTCGGCCTCGGGCGCGGCCAGGGGTTCGATGCAGTAGACGACGCCGGCCGCCTGCGCGTGCGCCGCCACGGCGGCGAAGGCCTCGATGCCGCGTTCGCGCGCGGCGGCTTCCTCACCCGGTGGCAGGCGGCGCTGCGCGGGCGAGCCGTGCACCAGCACCGAGCCGCCGAGGTCGGCGCAGAGGTCGATCTGGTGGCGCAGGGTGTCGAGCGTGCGGGCGCGCACGGTGGTGTCGGCCGAGGTGATGGACAGGCCCGCCGGTTGCCGCAGCAGCCAGTGCAGGCCCGAGACCTCGATGCCCGCGTCCACCGCCGCGCGGCGCAGCCCGCTGCGCCGCGCGCTCGACAAGGCTTCCTCGCCCAGCGTGAAGGGCGCCACCTCCAGCCCGTCGTAACCCAGGGCGGCCGCCACCTCGCACTGGCGGGCGAACGGCAGCGGCGCCAGCACCTCGTTGCACAGGGCGATGCGCACGGGGCCGCTCTTTCAGCCGCGCGGGCGGTGGCGAAGGTTCACCACTGCGGGCCGGCCCGCGTCTCGCGCCGGCCGGTGGCGCCCGAGAGTTCGGTGTACAGCTCGAAGGACATGCGGCCCAGCGCCGGGTCGGCGCGCGTCTCGGCGGTGCGCGGGCGCGCGATGTCCACCTGGCGGATGTTCGCCACGCGGCCCGGGCGCGGCGACATCACCACCACGCGGTCGGCCAGGAACACGGCCTCGGGAATCGAGTGCGTGACGAAGACGATGGTCTTGCGCTGCCCGCCGCTGCTGCTCTCGCCCCAGATGCGCAACAGCTCGATGTTCATCTCGTCGCGCGTCATGGCGTCGAGCGCGCCGAAGGGCTCGTCCATCAGCAGGATGGGCGGGTCCAGGATCAGCGCGCGGCAGAGCGAGGCGCGCTGCTGCATGCCGCCCGAGAGTTCGCCCGGCCGCTTGTTCGCGAAGTCGCCCAGACCCACCATCTTGAGCAGCGCGTGCGCGCGCTCGCGGTATTGCGCGGGGTTGCCGCCGGAGAGTTCCACCGGCAACAGCACGTTGTCGAGCACCGAGCGCCACTTGAGCAGCAGCGCGGCCTGGAACACCATGCCCACCTTGGGGATCGGCTTGTCCACCGGCACGCCGTCGACCAGGATGCGCCCGCTGGTGACGGGGCGCAGGCCGGCGATGGCGCGCATCAGCGTGGACTTGCCGCAGCCGCTGGGGCCGACCAGCGCCACGAACTCGCCTTCGCGGATCTGCAGCGAAATGTCGCGCAAGGCCTCCACCGGGCCGCTCTCGGCCTGGTAGATCATGCCGGCATGGTCCACCTCGATGAGGACGCGGCCCGAGGCCACGCCATCCGTTTGTTCTGTTGCTGGGCTCATCTCGTCGGTGTCCTGCATGCCTGGTTTCTTGCGCGCTGTGGGCTTACTTGACCGGCAGCGGCATCGCCACCTTGGTGAAGTACTCGGTGCTGAACACCGTCTTGCAATCCACCTTCTTGGGCAGGCCCATGTAGGTGTTGACGATGTCGGTGGAGGCGCACATCTTCTTCTCGTCGATCCAGCCGATGCCGTTGTCGGCGTAGTTCTTGGTGCGCATGAGGTCGAAGCCCATCATCATGTTGGACTCGATGATCGCCACGTCGATCTCGGGCACGCGCTTCTTGAAGATGGCCAGCGCTTCCTTGGGGTTGCGCGTCACGTCGCGCCAGCCCATGTACGAGGCTTCGAGGAAGGCCTTGAGCTGCTTGGGCTTGTCGGCCATGGTTTTCTCGCCCGCGATGATGGACATGGCGTAGAGGTCGAAGCCGTAGTCGGCCCACTGCAGGCGCACGGCCTTGCCCGGGCCCATGGCCTTGTCGTAGAAGGGCTGGCCGGTGGTGTAGTCGGCCACGCCGTCCACGCGCTTCTCGGCGATGGAGGCGACCTTGGCGGTGGGCTCGATGTTCACCCAGCTCACCTTGTTCGGGTCGATCTGGTTCAGGCGCGCGAAAGCGGGGAAGGCCAGGCGCTGGCTGTCGCCGGCGGGCGCGGCCACGGTCTTGCCTTCGAGGTCCTTGGGCTTGAGCAGCGGCGCGTCGGCGTGGCTGAAGAAGGTCATGGGCGTCTTGTCGAACACCATGCCCACCATCTTCACGCGCGCGCCGCGCGAGGCGGCCGAGATCACCGGCACCGCGTCGGCCAGGCCGGCGTCGGCGCGGTTGGTGTCCACCTTGGCGATGGAGTCGCCCGAGCCCTTGGAGTTTTCCAGCGTCACGTCCAGGCCGCGCTGGGCGTAATAGCCCTTGTCCAGCGCCACCCAGTAGGCGGCGTGGTCGCCCACGGCGAACCAGTTGAGGGCGAAGGTGAACTTCTCCTTGGCCTGGGCCGAGGCCGTGGCCGGCAGCAGCGCCAGCAGGGCCGCGCAGACGGCGGCGGCGGAAACAGCGATCCTGGGAGTCATGGTGCTTTCCTTTCGGAGGACGGGTGGGGAAGAGGAGAACGGCGGGGAGGGAAGGGGTTGTTGTTTTCTTTGATCAGCGCGGGGCTTCTTCGGCCCAGGGCGCGAGCAGGCGCGAGAGCAGGGCCACCAGGCCGTACAGCAGCAGGCCCAGCACCGAGATCCACACCAGCGCGGCGAACGCGGCCGGCGTGTTCATGCTGCTCTGCGTGGTGATGATCACGTAGCCCAGGCCCTTCTGCGAGGCCACGAACTCGCCCACCACCGCGCCCACCACGGCCGAGGTGGCGGTGACCTTGAGCGCGCTCAGGATGTAGGGGTAGGCGTTGGGGATGCGGATCTTCATGAACACCTTCCACTTGGGCGCGCTGAACACGCGGCCCAGGTCCACCATGTCCTGGTCGATCTGGGTCAGGCCCACGGCGGTGTTGATGACCACCGGGAAGAAGCCGATCAGCGCGCCGATCAGCATGTTGGGCAGGATGCCGTAGCCCAGCCACATCAGGAACAGCGGCGCGATCGCCACCTTGGGCAGCGTGTTCACGAACACCAGGAAGGGTGTGAGCGCGCGCGAAATGCCTTGCGACCAGGCGATCGCGATGCCCAGCATCACGCCGGCCACACCGGCCAGCACGAAGGCGCCGAGGATTTCCACACCCGTGATCCAGGCGTGGCTGAACCAGGGGATCTCGTCGCTCAGCATGGCCTGCCACACCGAGTACGGGCTGGGCAGCAGGTATTCGCGGATGCCGAACACCGACACCGCGAGCTGCCACAACACGATGAAGCCCACGAACAGCCCGATGGCGGGCAGGTAGTGGGCGGTCCAGCGGGCGATTCTGTTTTGCGTCATGGTGGGTTTCTTCTTTCCGTCACGCGAGCCAGCGGCTCAGGCCGGCCTTCACGAAGGCGTCGTCGGCCAGGTCGCCGTGCTCGGCGCACACGCGGTCGATGGCTTCCTTCTGGCCCGGGCTCAGGCCTTCGTTCGGGTCCAGGCACCAGATGCCTTCGAGCAAACCCTGGCGGCGCAGGATCTCATGGCAGCCGGCGATGCAGCCGTGGAAGTCGTTCGCCACGTCGAAGAAGGCGCTGTTGCAGTCGGTCACGCGGCTGTCCAGCGCCAGCATCTCGGCCGTCACCACCGAACCCTTGGCCGCCGACTTGCACAGCTCCAGCATGCGCACCGCGCCCGAGGTCCACACCGACCAGTGGCCGAGCAGGCCGCCCCGGAAGCGCACCGTCACCGGCACACCGTCGCGCGGCACGGTGAAGGGCGTGATCAGGTCGAGCACGATGTGGTCGTCGTTGCCGGTGTAGAGCGTCACGCGCTCTTCGGCGCGCGCCTGCACCAGGCCGCGCACCACGTCGAGCGTGCGGTAGCGGTGGAAGGGCGCGACCTTGATCGCCACCACGTTCGGGATCGCCGCGAAGCGGGCCCAGAAGGCGGCGCTCAGGTTCATGCCGCCCACGGCGGGCTGCAGGTAGAAGCCGATCAGCGGGATCTCTTGCGCCACCGCCTCGCAGTGGGCGATCAGCGCGTCTTCGCTCTGGCCCTTCATCGCGGCCAGGCTCAGCAGGCCGGCGTTGTAGCCCAGGCCGCGCGCGAGTGTCGCTTCGGCCACGGCCTGTTCGGTGCGGCCGCACACGCCGGCCACCATGGCGAGCTCGCGGCCGGGTTCGACCCAGGCGCGCGCGGTCTCCATCGGCCAGGCGCAGCACCTCTTCATACAGCCCCACCTCGCGGATCGCGAACTGCGTGGTGTGCACGCCCACGGCCAGGCCGCCGGCGCCGGCATCGAGGTAGTAGCGGCTGAGCGCGCGCTGGCGGCGCACGTCGAGCTGGCGCTGCGCGTTGAGCGCGAGCGGGTGCGCGGGAATGGCCAGGCCCCGGCGCAGCAGCGCGCGGGTGTGTTCGACTTGGGAGGCAGTGAGGCTCATGGTTCAACCAAATTCGGGACCGGCCAATACGAACAGGCGGTCGTTGACAGAGGCGATGGGGGCGGCGCCGAGCGACATGCGCACGAAGGCGCGCTGGCGCGCGAAACCGGCCTGCTCCAGCCAGGCGCGCAGCGCGGCCCAGCGTTCGGGCACATCGAGGAACACGCGGCCGCTGGCGCCGGCCAGCGCGGCCTGCAGCAGCGAGAGCGCCGAGCTTTCGTCGTCGGCCACCAGCGGGCCAATCTGCGTGGCGCGGCGGCCTTCGCGGGCGATCACGAAACCGGTGCGCGCCGGCGACAGGCCCACGCGCGTGCCGGCACGTTGCAGGAAGTCGGTCAGCAGAAAGCCCCGGCCACAGCCGTTGGCCTGGGCGTCGAGCGCCGACACCGTGGCGGCATCGGCCGGCGGCGCGGGGCGCGGCGCGGCGGCGGCATCGGCGACCGTGCCTTCCCAGCGCGCGAGCGCGAAACCGTCCTCGAAACCGATGCGCAGGTAGGCCTGTTGCCCGGCGGGCGTGGCGTCCAGCACCGGCGTGGCGCCGAGCGAGCGCAGGTGCGCCACGCAGCGCGCCATCAGCGCGGTGGCCAGGCCCTGGTGCCGCCACGCAGGGTTCACCAGCACCATGGAGACCCAGCCGATGCCACCTTCATACGGCAGCGCGGCGGCCGTCGCCACCAGCGGGCCCGCATCGCCATCGCGCAGGCCGAAGACGCGGCCCTGCGTGATGAACAGGCGCCAGTCGTCGGCGGTCTGGTTCCAGCCCGCGGCGTCCGACAAAGCGAGGCCCTCCGGCACATCGTCCGGACCGAGGATGACCGAGGTCAGTGCCTCAGAAGGCGCCATCCCGGACCTCGAACTTGGTCGGCTTGCCGTGCGCCGGCTGCTCGCGCTTGACCCAGTCGGCCACCCAGTCGAGCATGGCGCCCAGCGGCACCAGCGGGTAACCGAACAGCTTGCCCGCCAAAGTGGTGTCCGACAGCAGCGCGGTGGCCGCCTCCTGCCCGCTCACCTGCGCCTTCACGCCCAGGCGCGCGGCGAACTCGTCCACCAGCCAGCGCACCGAGAGCGTTTCCGGCCCGGTGCAGTTCACCGGCGTGGCCGGCACCGTGCAGTGGCGCAGGCAGCGCAGCACCTGCGCGTTCGCATCGCCCTGCCAGATCACGTTCACGTGGCCCATGGTCACGTCCACCGTCTCGCCGCGGTGCACCTTGGAGGCGATGTCGTACAGCACGCCGTAGCGCATGTCGATCGCGTAGTTGAGCCGGAAGATGCGGCCCGGCGTGCCGTGCTGACCCGAGAAGTACTCGAACATGCGCTCGCGCCCGATGCACGACTGCGCGTACTCGCCCAGCGGTGCGGGCGGCGTCTTCTCGCTCGCGCCCTGGCGGCCCACCGTGGTCAGCGGGTAGATGTTGCCGGTGGAGAAGCCGACGATGCGCGACTCGCGGAAGGTGTCGGCCACCAGGGCCGGCACGTGGGTGTTCATGGCCCAGGTCAGGGCCTGGTTGTCCTTGGCGCCGAACTTGTGGCCGGCCGCGAAGACGATGTTGGGCACGCGCGGCAGCGCCTCGATGGCGGCGCGGTCCAGCAGGTCGGCGGCGATGGTCTCGATGCCCCAGGCTTCCATGCGCTGGCGCACGGCGGGGTCGCTGAAACGCGCCACGCCGATCACGCGCTTGTGCGGCGCGGCGTTCTTGGCCAGGCGCGCGAGCGTGGGGCCCATCTTGCCGGCCACGCCCAGGATCATGATGTCGCCGTCCACCTGCGCCAGGTCGTCGATCAGGGCCTGGCTCGGCCGCGACAGGAATTCCTCCAGCGCCTCGACCGACTCGAAACGAGCCGGCAGCTGCGCGGGATCCAGCAGTGTGACAACGTTGCCTGACATGGCATGACCCTTTTCTCAAACGCGATGGGATGAGCATATGGGCGTGTCAACTTCGTGTCAACCGTTTGGTTGAAATCGGGACAAAGGGTTTGCCCGGATGCGTTCGCGCCCTCGAATGGTGCGGTGGAATCAGGCGCGCAGACCGGCCATGGCGAAGGCCACGACGTGCGCGCGGTAGGCGCCCACCGCGTCGGCCGACGAGAGATCGCGGCTGAAGATGGACGACAGGGTCAGGCGGTTGGAGAAGAAGAAATACGACATGCCGGCGACCGAGATGTAGAGCTCCACCGGGTCGATGCCACGGCGGAACACGCGCGCGCGGATGCCGCGCGCCAGGGTCTTGGCGATGAGCTCGATCAGCGGCGAATTGGTGTCGCGGATCGCGCTGGAATCGCGCACATGCCGCGCGCCTTGCGCGTTCTCGTGGTTGAGCAGGCCGATGAAGTCGGGGTGCTCGGCGAGGTAGTCGAACGAGAAACCGATCAGCCTGGCCATCGCCTCCTCGGGCTGCATGTCGCCCAGCTTCAGGCTGCGTTCCTGCGTGCGGATCTCGGTGTAGACCACCTCGAGCGCGGCGCGGTAGAGGTCTTCCTTGCTGCCGAAGTAGTAGTAGATCAGCTGCTTGTTGACGCCGGCGCGGGCCGCGATCTCGTTGACGCGCGCGCCCGTCAGCCCCTTGGCGGAAAACTCCGCGCGGGCCGCCGCGAGGATGGCCGAACGGGCGGCGCTGCTGTCGGCATCGGTGGGGCTGGAAGCGGAAGCGCGGCGTGGTGGCATCGTGGTCTGCGGCTGGCTGTGCGGTGGGGCGGATTATGTGCACGGTCTCTCGTTAGGTTGAAAATCGCATCACTTGAACAAAAGTAATGCAAATATTAAACTCATACTTCATGAACCAGTCTGACCACATCCTCGAACTGGCCCGGCACCGGCGTGTGCTGCGGGCCGCGGACGTGCGCGAGCAGGGTTGGTCGCCACAGCTTCTGATCCGGCTTCACCACGCAGGCAAGCTGCAACGGTTCGCGCGGGGCCTGTACGGGCTGCCCGACGCCGACATCACCGAACATCAAACGCTGATCGAGGTCTGCCAGCGTGTGCCAAAGGCCGTGCTGTGCCTGCTGACTGCGCTGCAATTCCATGAGATCGGCACGCAACTGCCGCACGATGTGTGGATCGCGCTGCCCGAGGCAACGCAGGCACCGGTGCTGAGCTACCCGACGCTGCGCATCACGCGCCTGCGGGGCGCCGCGTACAGCGAGGGCATCCAGACCGTGATCGACCACGGGACGCCCATCCGCGTGTACAGCGCGGCCAAGACGGTGACCGACTGCTTCAAGTTCCGCAACAAGATCGGCCTGGACGTGGCGCTGGAGGCACTGAAAGACGCCTGGCGCACCCGCAAGGTCACCATGGCCGAGCTGAGCCACTTTGCCAAAATCAACCGGGTGGAGCGTGTCATGCAGCCCTACCTGGAGGCGGTGACGCAATGACCGGCAACCGCTCGGCATCCATCCTGGCCCGGCTGCTGACGCTCGCCAAACAGCGCGGTGATGACTACAACCTGCTGCTCAACCGGTTTGGCACGGAGCGCCTGCTGGCTCGCATCAGCCTGTCTCCCCATGCCGACCGCTTCCTGCTCAAAGGCGCCCTGCTCTTTGCGCTGTGGTACGACACCCCGCACCGCCCGACAAGGGACGCCGACCTGCTGGGCTTCGGCCCCGACGATGAGGCCAACCTGATCGCCACCTTCCGCGAAGTCGCCGCCATGGACCTGGGCGACGGCATGGTGTTCGACCCCGACTCCGTGAAGGCCGATGCCATTCGCGAAGACAACACCTACGGCGGCACCCGCATCCGGCTGGTGGCACGCCTGGGCTCCGCGCGCTGCGCCCTGCAGATCGACGTGGGCTTCGGTGATGCCGTGACGCCGGGACCGCAGACCGTGGCGTACCCCACCTTGCTGGGGGACTTTCCAGCCTCCATGCTGCGGGTGTATCCGGTCTACACCGTGATCGCCGAGAAGTACCAGGCCATGGTGATGCTGGGGCAGGCGAACAGCCGCATGAAGGACTTCTTCGATCTCGCGGTGATTGCCCGGCGCACGGAACTGGAGGGCGCCACGCTGGCCGCAGCCATCGCCGCCACCTTTGCCCGGCGCCAGACGGCACTGCCGACCGAGCGGCCCTTGGCACTGACCCGGCAGTTCAGCGAAGACGGCGCCAAGCTGCGCCAGTGGCAGGCCTTCCTGAGCAAGAACCGCATCGCGGCAGCCAGCCTTGGAGACACCGTCGCGTTGCTGGATGACCTGCTGCTGGCACCCACCGAGGTCGCCGCCGCCCACAGTCAGGCAACGGCCACCTGGCGCCCTGAAGCCTCACGGTGGGTATGAGCAGCGGGTCCGGTCAAGGCAAACGCGCGATCTGTTTTTCGAGCAGGCGGTAGAAGCCGTCGATGTCCACCGCGTTGACCCACAGCGTGTTGGCCTTGCGCTTGGTGTAGCCGCGGAAGTCCACCACGGTGGCGCCGCTGGTGAATTCGCCCCGGGTCTCGATGTCCACCGGCACGCGCGCGCCCTTGAACAGCTCGGGCTGCAGCAGGTAGGCGATGACGCAGGGGTCGTACATCGGGCCCACCTTCACACCCCGGCGGCGCATGGCGTAGTCCATGGCCGAGTCCAGGATGTCGGCGACCACCTTGCCGGCGTTGTTGCCCATCTGGCGGAAGGGCGCGATGCGCTCGGGCGTGACGAGCACGCGCCGCGCGGCGTCGTGCGAGATCGCCGTGACCGGCACGCCGCTGCGGAACACCACCGACGCGGCCTCCGGGTCGGCGTACAGGTTGAAGGTGGCGGCCGGCGTGATGTTGCCGCCCACGCCCCACGAGCCACCGAGCACCACCACCTCGCTGATGGCGGCCTTGATGTCCGGCGCCATGTTGAGCGCGGCGGCGATGTTGGTCAGCGGGCCCAGGCCCACCACCACCACGCTGGCGGGCGCGGCGGCGCGCAGGGTGCTGATGAGGTAGTCCACCGCGTGGCCGGGCGCGAGCGGGCCGCGCGGCTCGTGCAGCGTGGGGCCGTCCAGGCCGGTCTTGCCGTGCACGTCGTCGGCGAAGATGGGGTCGCGGATCAGCGGCCGGGGGTAGCCGGCGTACACCGGCACCTCGGTGCGCCCGGCCCAGTCGCGCACGCGGCGCGTGTTCTTCTCGGTCACGCTCAGGGGCATGTTGCCCACCGAGACGGTGAGCGCGCGCACGTCCAGCCGCTCGGGCGCGGCCAGCGCGAAGAGCAGCGCGATGGCGTCGTCCTGGCCCGGGTCGGTGTCGATGATCACGGTGCGTTTCGTCGCCGGAATGGCTGGCAGCTGCTGCGCCGCCACGCCCAGCAGCACCTGGGTCTGCGCGTCCTGCGCGAACGCGGGCAGCAGGCCGGTGGCGGCCACGCCGGCCAGGGCCAGCGAACCGGTGGAAAGAAAACCGCGACGGGAAGCCAGGTCGATGGGCATGTTGTTTCAGTCCTTCAGGTTGAGGGTGGGCACCAGCTTCTGGTTGCGCGCGAATTCGGCCTGGGCAAAGCCGCCCAGCGCCTCGGGGGATCCGCTGCCCGGCAGGGCGCCCTGCTCGGCGAGGCGGGCGCGCACGTCGGGGTCTTTCAGCGCGTCGTTGAGCGCTTCGTTGAGCTTGCTCACGATGGCGCCGGGCGTGCCCTTGGGCGCGAAGATGCCGGTCCAGGTGAGCACGTCGTAGCCCTTGAGGCCGGGCATCTCGTCGAAGGTGGGCACGTCGGGCAGCGAGGCGATGCGCTGCTTGCCGGTCACGCCCAGCGCCTTGAGGCTGCCGGCGCGCACGTGGGGAATGCTGCTCGCGCTGACCAGCATCGCCAGGTCCACCTGCTTGCCCATCACGTCGTTGGCGATCTGCGCGCCGCCCCGGTAGGGCACGTGCGTGACGAAGATGCCCGAGCGCTGCTTGAGCTGTTCCATGGCGAGGTGCAGCACGGTGCCCACGCCCGAGGTGGCGTAGGTGTATTTGCCGGGCTCGGCCTTGGCGAGCTTGACGAAGTCGGCGTAGCTCTTGATCGGCAGGTCGGTGCGCGCCACCAGCAGCATGGGCGCGGTGTTGAGCATGCCCACGGGCACCAAGTCCTTGAGCGGGTCGAAGCGGTAGGCCGCCGGGTTGGCCAGCTTGCCGATGGCGATGGCGCTGTCGGGACCGGCCACCAGGGTGTAGCCATCGGGCGCGGCGTTCACGGCTTTCTGCAGGCCGATGGCGCCGCCGGCGCCGGCCACGTTCTCGATCACCACGGTCTGGTTGAGGCGCTCGCCCAGTTTGGTGGCGACCTGGCGGGCGATGAAGTCCACGCTGCCGCCGGCCGTGAACGGCACGATCAGCGTCACCGGTTTGGCCGTGGGCCAGGCGGGGCCCTGGGCGTGGGCCGAGAAGGCCAGCAGCAGCGAGGCGGCGAGGACGAGGCTTGAGCGTTCGTGGGCCATGGGGGTCTTTCAGGTGGGGATGGAAGCGGAAGAAAAAGAAGCGGCGCGCAGTGCGTCGAACTCGGCGGACCACTCGGTGCGCCAGCGGCGGCGCTGCGTGTCGTCGATCCACGCGCCGTCCAGGCCGTTGTGCATGAAGCCGCGCAGGTCGTCGAGGTGGAAACCGAAGTCGCGCACCATCATGGTCCACGCGCCGGTGGGCGTGACGTGGTGCAGGGTGGGGTCGTCGGTGTTGGGGTGGATGCGCAGGCCCAGGCCGGGCATGCGACGGATCGGGTGGTCCAGCGCCCAGCGCTCGGGCGGCAGCGTGCGCAGGTAGTAGGAGTTGGTGGGCACCACGGTGAACAGCACGCCGCGCCCGGCGCAGTAGCGCGCGAACTCCGGGTCGTCCACCACGGTGTAGCCGTGGTCGATGCGGTCCACCTGCAGCAGTTCCAGGGCGGTGCGCACGTTGGTCCAGGGCATGCCGAACTCGCCCGCGTGCGCGGTGGTCTTGAGGCCGGCGCGCCGCGCGTTCTGGTACGCCTGCGCGAACAGCTCGGGCGGGCGCTCGTTCTCGCGGTAGTCGATGCCGATGCCGATCACCTCGTCGCAGCGGTGCGCGCCGACCCACTCCACCATCTCGGTGGCGGCCTGCGGGCTGGCTTCGCGGTCCACTGCGGCGATGAGGCGGCCCACGATGCCCAGCGGCCGCTCGGCGTCGCGGATGGCCTGCACGATCGCGTCCTGCGCGGCGGCATAGGGAATGCCGGAGACCTGCACCGTGCCGGTGGGGTTCCAGAAGAACTCGGCATAACGCACGTGGTGCGCGGCCGCGTCTTCCAGGTACTCGATGGTGAGGCGGTAGAGGTCGGCCGGGGTGCGCACCAGTTGCGCGTCCAGCGAGCGCAGCACGCGCAGCACGCCCACGGGTTTTTCGCCACGGGTGTAGAAGCCGGCCACTTCTTCGTCCGTCAGCGGCGCGCCGGCGCGGCGGTTCAGCTCGGCGAAGGTGTCGCGCCGCACCGTGCCGAACAGATGGCAGTGCAGCTCCATCTTCGGGATGGCCTGCAGAAAGCGGTCCAGGGCCTGGTCGGCCGGGTCGGTCGTGGGGGGCATGCGGCCAGTCTAGGCAGGCGTGCTTGATAAGAGAAGTTTTAAGTTTCTATAATTTCATTCATCCGATTTATCACCAGGCCGCCGTGGAAAACCCCGCCATCCGCGCGCTCACGCTGCGCCACCTGCAGTTCTTTTCCGTGCTGATGCAGGAAGGCCACTTCGGCCGCGCGGCCAAGCGGCTGGCCATCACGCAGCCGGCGCTGAGCAACGCCATCAAGCAGATGGAGAAGCTGCTGGGCGCGCAGCTGCTCACGCGCAACACCCACCGGCTGGAGATCACGCCGCTGGGCACCGAGGTGCTGGCGCGCACCGACTTTCTCGTCAACACCGTGGACCTGGCCCTGCAGGACATCCACCACGTGGTGCAGCGCGGCCGCGCGCTGGTGCGCGTGGGCGTGATCCCCTCGGCCAGCACGCGGCTGGCGGCGGCGGTCAACGCCTTCAAGCCCACGGGCGGGCCGGCGGTGGAATTCGTCTGGCGCGACGCGCCCTCCACCGTGCTGCTGCAGGAGGTGCGCGAAGGCCGGCTGGACCTGGCCCTGGCCGCCATCACCGAGCCGCCGGGCGGCCTCACCTGCATCGACCTCTTTCAAGACCCGCTGGTGCTGGTGGTGCGGCGCGACCACCCCTTGGCGCGCGAGGGCAAGGCGAGCTGGAAGGCCATCGGCCATGAACGCCTGGTGCTGTTCGAAAGCGGCAGCATGCCCGCCCTGGGCGAGCCGGCGCGCGCGCAGTTCGGCCAGCAGGGCGCGCAGGCGCCGTACCACGTGCGTTACTCGGAAACGCTGTACGCCCTGGTGCGCGGCGGCATGGCGCTGGGCCTCATGCCCCAGCTCTACACCACCTCGCTGCACGACCCCGAGCTGGCCGTGCTCGCGCTGCAGGACCCGCGCATCGAACGCCGCGTGGTGCTGGTCTACCGGCCCGGCCCCATGCGCAACGCGGCGGCGAAAGACTTCATCGACTTCCTGCGCGAGCACCTCACCCAGCCGAAGAAGCCGAAGGTGAGGCGCTTCACGCGCAAGGCCGGACCGAAGCTCAGTCCAGGCTGACGTTGGCCGCCTTGGCCACCGCGCTCCAGTCCGCCCCCTCGGCCTTGATGACCGCCGCCGTCTCCTCGGGGCTGCGCCCGGTCACGTGCAAACCCTGCGCGTCCAGGCTCTTCTGGAACTCGGGGTCCGAGGTGATGGCCTTGATTTCGGCGGACAGCCGCGCGATCACCGCCGGCGGCGTGCCCGTGGGCGCGTACAGGCCGATCCACGCGTTGCGCGCGGTGCCCAGGCCCTGGTTCTTCAGCAGCGGCACACCGGCGAAGCGCGGCGACGGCGTGTCACCCAGCACGGCCAGCGCGCGCAGCTTGCCCGCGTCGATGTGCTGCGCCACCAGCGAGTACGACAGGCTCGACACCTGCACCTGGTCGCCCAGCAGGCCGTTGAGCGCGGGCCCACCGCCCTGGTAGGGCACGTCCACGATGCGCGCGCCCAGCTTCTCGTTGACCTGCGCCATGAACAGGTGCGACGAGCTGCCGATGCCGAAATGGCCCCAGTTCAGCTTGCCCGGGTGGGCGCGGTCGTACTGCACCAGCTCCTGGATGCTGCGGATCGGCAGGCCCGCGCTCACCACCACGGCGGTGTCGATGCGGCTGATCTCCGAGATCGGCGCGAAATCGCCCACCGCGTACGGCAGCTTCTTGTAGATCGCGGGGTTGATCACCAGCGTGTCGCTCAGCAGGATACACAGCGTGTGCCCGTCGGGCGCGGCGGACTTGCAGGCGTTGGCGCCGATGATGCCGTTGCCGCCCGCGCGGTTCTCCACCATCACCGGCTGGCCGAGCTGTTTCGAGAGCCGGTCGCTCACGCGCCGCGCCACGAGATCCACCGGGCCACCGGCCGCGAGCGGCACGATCACCTTCACGGCGCGGCTCGGGTAGGCGGTCTGCGCGCCGCAGGTGCCGGCGAACAGGGCCAGCGCGAGGGTCAGGAAAGCACTTGTCTTCATGGCTCAGTCCCCTCAGTCCAGTTGAATGCCGGTCTGGCGCACCAGCTCGCCCCAGACCTCGCGGTCCTTCTTCAGGAAGGCGGCGAACTCTTCCGGTGTCTGCGCGCGGGTGCGCATGGCCGATGGTCTGGTTCTGCTCGCGCATGGCGGGGGTCTGCATCGCGGCGGTGATCTGCGCGTTGAGCTTGTTGACGATGCCGCGCGGCGTGCCGGCCGGCGCCATGAGGCCGAACCAGGTGAAGGTGCCGGGGTCGCCCACGCCGGCCTCGGTCAGCGTCGGCACCTCGGGCAGCTGCGCGGAGCGCGTGGGCGCCAGCACCGCCAGGGCGCGCATCTTGCCGGCCTTGGCCTGCGCCACGATGCCGGGGTTGCCCACCGACACGTAGAGCACCTGGATGTCGCCCGTGAGGAAGGCCTGCATCATCGGGCCGAAGCCGTTGAAGGGCACGTGCAGCAGGTCGGTCTTGGTGGCGCGCTTGAGCCACTCCATGGTGAGGTGCGTGTCCGAGCCGTTGCCGAACGATCCGTAGGCCAGCTTGCCCGGGTGCTTCTGCGCGTGCGCGATCAGCTCCTTCATGCTGTTCACCGGCACCGAGGGCGAGACGAGGAAGACCATGTCCGGCACCACCAGCGGCGTGACCGCCTCGAAGTCCTTCGCGGCGTCGTAGGGCAGCTTGCGGTAGAGGTGCGGGTTGATCGACAACGAACTGCCGCTGACCACGCACAGCGTGCTGCCGTCGGGCGGGGCCTTGGCGCAGGTGTCGGTGCCGATGATGGTGTTGGCGCCGGGCCGGTTCTCCACCACGAAGGAGGGGCCGTTCTTCTCGGTGAGGATCTGGCTCAGCAGCCGCGTCACCACGTCGGGCGCGCCGCCCGCGCCCAGCGGCACGATGAGGCGCACGGGCTTGGTGGGGTAGGCTGCCTCGGGCTGTGCCCAGGCGGGGGCCGCGCAGGCCAGGGCCAGCGCGCCGACCGCCAGGCGGCCCAGGCCCATCCAGCTTGTCGTTGTCTTCATGTCTCTTGTCTCCTTGTTATCAAAAATCCGGAACAGGGTTCGCCTAGCCCGAGAGGTGCCGGCCCGCGCGCTGAATGCGATCGGCCAGCAGGCCGGCCGGCGCGCCGGCGGCCAGCAGGATGACCAGCTTGGTCAGGAACAGCTCGCGCTGCGGCGCGGGCACCTGGTCGATCGCGCCGGCGAGGTCGACGAAATCGCGTTCGGCAAAGGTGGCCGAAGAAGAGGCGTTGTCGGTGGTGGTGCTCATTGCAGTTCCTCGGTGCGGGCGGCGCACAGGGCGATGTTCAGGGCTTCGTCCACCTGCTCGGGCGTGGCCTCGCGCCAGCGCGCGGCCACCCGGTTGTCGGGGCGGACGAGATAACAGCTGCCCGGGCGCGCGTCGAACAGCCGGCCCACGGTGCTGTCCGCCTCGAAGCCCAGCACCTGCAGCGGCAGGGCGGCGAAGCGCGCGGCGTCGGTGAAAGCGATCAGCGTGAAGCGCGGGCCGAAGCGGTCGTACAGGCGTTCGCCCGCCGCGCCGACCACGGCATCGGGCACCAGCGCGCCTGGGCGGCAGGCGGGCCCGAAGTCGCCGCCGGCGTCCGCCGTGTTGAGCTGGCTGTCGGTGCAGTCGTGCGGCGGCGTGGCGTAGGGGTCGAACAGGTTGCCCAGGAAGTTCTCGCTCAGCGAGAGCGAGAGGATCGCCTCGCGCACCAGCGCAATGCCCGGCGAGGGCGTGGTGATGAAGATGGTGGTGCGCGTGAGCTCAGCCAGCGTGGCCAGCAGCGCGCCCCGGCGCTCCTGCGTGTACGAGTCCAGCAGCTGCGGGTCGGACACGCCCTGGACCACGCGCGCCAGCTTCCAGGCCAGGTTGTGCGCGTCTTCGTAACCGTGGTTCACGCCGCGCCCGCCGAAGATCGGCACCTGGTGCGCCGCGTCGCCCGCGAACAGCACGCGCCCCGTGTTGTAGGTGGGCAGCGACACCGCGTTGGCCTTGTAGACCGAGGTCAGCACCAGCTCGTAGTTCGGCTCGATGCCCATCAGCTCGAAGTGCGCGCGGATGCGCGCATGCACCTGCGCGGGCTGCATCTCGGTCTCGGCGTCCTGGTCGTCCATCAGCTGGAAGTCCAGCCGCCACATGTCGAACGGCGCCTTGTGCATCAGCACCGTCTTGCCCGGCAGGTAGGGCGGGCTGAAGAACAGGCGCCGGCCTTCGGGCAGCGGCTCCTTGCAGAGGATGTCGTTGATGACGAAGCGCTGCGAATACGAGGTGCCCTCGTAGTCGATGCCCACGCTGCGCCGTGTGAGGCCGCGCGGGCCGTCGGCCGCCACGAGGTAGGCCGCGTCCAGCGTGCAGGCGCCCTCGGGCGTGGACACCGAGAGCCGCACCCCCTCGTCGCCCGCCTCGATCTGCGTCACCGTGTGCTGGTAGCGCACGTCCGACAGGCCGCTGGCCAGCAGCTCGTCGAGCAGCAGCTGTTCCATCCAGCACTGCTGCAGGTTGGTCTGGCCGTGTTTCTCGTGCGGCGGCGAGGCGATGTTCATCGAATGCACCTCCTGGCGGCCATAGAAGGTCCAGCCGGCCGACCAGGTGAGCGACTTCTCGAGCACGCGCTCGCCCACGCCGAGCTGGTCCAGGATCTGCATCGAGCGCCGGCTCATGGCCAGCGCGCGGCTGCCCTTGGAAATCGTGTCGCGCGCTTCGAGCACCACGGTGCGCACGCCCTCGCGGGCCAGGCCGAGCGCGGTGGCCAGGCCGACGGGGCCGGCGCCCACGATCACCACCTCGGCCGATGCGTTGTCCAGGCTGGCGAGCGGTTGGAGCGGCAGGGTTTGCCAGTTGAAATACATGGGAGGTTCTCTTTCTCTCTCAACGAAGAAAAGCGAGCAGGGCCCGGTTGAAGGCCTCGGGCTGCTCCAGGTTGCTCAGGTGGCCGGCGCGCTCGATGCGCGCGTGCGCCACGCCAGGGATGCGCGCCAGCAGCTGGCGCGTGACCGGCTCGGGGTACACGCGGTCCTGGTCCGAGGTGATCACCAGCGTGGGGCAGGCGATCTGCTCCAGGCGGTCGCCCCGGTCCTGCCGCGTAGAGGCGACCAGCACCGCCAGGTAGTTCTTCAGGCGGATGCGCTGCATCGCCTCGGCCGCGCTGCGCAGCGCCTCGGGCGCGGCGTCGGGCGCGCACATGGCGCGGGCCTGGTCCATGCCGAAACTGGCCGGCACCTGCCCACCCTGAAACGCCGCCGAGCGCTCGGCGATGAAGCGGTCCACCTCGTCGGCCCCCATCGCGTCAAAACCCGGGCTGCTGTTTGCCAGCACCAGCGAGGCCACGCGCTCGGGGTGGCGCAGCGCCAGCGAGCGCGCCACGCGGCTGCCCATGGACAGGCCCACCAGGTGCGCGCGCGGCACCTGGAAATGGTCCAGCACCGCCAGCAGGTCGGCGCCGAAATCGCGGTGAAAGTCCAGCGCGCCTTCAATGTCGCCGCTGCCGCCGTAGCCGCGCAGGTCCACGCTGGCGGCGGTGAAGCCCTGCTGCGCCAGCGCCTTCATCTGCGCCCGCCAGGTGTGGCGGTCACCGCCCATGCCGTGCACCATGAGCACCAGCGGCCCCTGGCCGGCCACGCTCACCGCCAGGTGCGGCGACGGCGGCGTGCGCGCCACGGTGATCGTCTGCGAGTCCATGGCCCGGCTCAGCCCCGCGCCGGCAGGGCCAGCGCGTCGATCAGCACAAACGCCACCGAGGCCGGCGCCGCCGTGCGGTTGCTCCAGCCGTGGCTGGTGCCGCGCTGCACCAGCACGTCGCCGGTTTTCAGCAGCGTCTCGCCCTCGTCCATCACCGCCCAGATCTCGCCCGAGAGCACGATGGCGTAATCCACCGACGCGGTGGTGTGCATGCCCACCGTCTTGCCCTTGCGGGTGGCCGAGCCGGCCAGGTCGTGGCCCATCGCGGCGAAGGCCGCGTGCTCGTCCCAGCCGTCCATGTAGCCCGCGTCGGGCGGGAACTGCACCACGCGGAACACGCTGCCGCCGGCGGGCGGGGCCAGCGTCACGTCCCCGCAGGGTTCGGCGGCGTCGCTGTTGTCGGCGGGGGTGCGAAAGGTTTTCCAGAGGTCCGTCACCACCGGGCCGGTGGCCGTCGTCCTCAACACGAACGGCGAAGCGCCGTCCTGCACGATCACCGAGCGGCCCGCCGCGTCGTGACCCGTCACCACACGGCGCACCGCGCCGAGCTTGTCTGTAGCCATGGTCTGTCTCCTTGAGCCGCGATGGTAGGGACGGCGCCGGATATGCGATACATGAGAATCGACATGGCAGTTCAACGACAATCGTTGAACTCGAACCCGACCCCGATGGAGCCCGCATGGACCTGAAACTGGTGGACTGTTTTCTGCGCGTGGTCGAAGCCGGCAGCATCAACAAGGCCGCGCTCGACATGGAGATCACCCAGCCCGCGCTCTCGCGCCGGCTCAACGCGCTCGAGCACGACCTCGGCATCCAGCTGCTGGTGCGCGAAGCGCGCGGCGTGAAACTCACCGAAGCCGGCACCCTGCTCTACAACGGCGCGCGGCCCCTGCTGCGCCAGGCCGAGCTGCTGCGCGACGAGCTCGGGCGCGAGGCGCGCACGCAGGTCTCCATCGGCCTGCCGTTCTCCATGCACCGGCTCATCACCGCGCCCTTTGCCGCCGCCGAGATCCAGCAGCGCTCGGCCGTGTCGCTGCGCATCTACGAAGGCTTCATCCACCACCTTCGCGAGTGGCAGCACCAGGGCCTGGTGGACGTGGCCATCATGGACTTCGAGGAAGGCAGCTCACCGCTGCACGACCAGACCCCGCTGGTGCGCGAGCCCCTGCTGCTGGTGGGCCCGGTGGACGCCGGCCTGCGCCCCGACCGCCCCGCCAGCGCCGAGAAGCTGGGCGCGTGCAAGCTCATCCTGCCGGGGCGGCCCAACCTCGTGCGCAAGAGCGTGGACGCCTACCTGAAACGCCACGGCCAGAAGTTTCGCCGCGCGGCCGACGCGGAGACCCTGCAGCTCTGCCTGTCGCTCGTGAAAGACGGGCTGGGCTACACCGTGATGCCCTACTGCGCGATGCACGACTTCCCGCAGATGAGCGAACTCAGCGCCACGCCCATCAAGGGCCTGACCATCACCTGGTCGCTCTACGTGAGCCAGGCGCGCCGCCACAGCGCGGGCGTGCGCTCCACCGCGTTGAGCCTGCAGCGCATGATGCTCGGCTTGGTCGAGCGCGGCGAGTGGCCGCTGGCGCAGGCGGTGGCTACTTGAAGAAGCGCTCCATCAGGCCTTCCTTCTTGATCTTGTCCGTGCGGTCCTGCTGCTTCTGCTCGGCCGGGCTCATGGCGGCCTGGTTGCAGCGCGCGGCCGCGCGTGGGAAGTCCTTCGCGCACACCTGGGCGCGGCGCTTGGCTTCGTCCCAGCCCTTGGTTTCGCCGTAGAAGCGCACGGCATACGGCATGGCTTCCTCGGCCCGGCTGAAGTACGCCAGGCCCTGGTCCACCACGCGTTGCGCGGCGGGCACCTGGCGGTTGTCCTTCAGCTTGCTGCTGCGCTCCTTGTAGGTGATCCAGGCGCGGTCGGCCTCGGCGTTGAAGTTCGCTTCCAGCATCTGGCTGGGGTCGGCCGGGCGCGGGGTGCGGGGTGCCGGCGGCGCTTCGTTGGTGCGCACGTACAGCGCGAACAGGGGCACGGCGTGCGAGGCCGTGGGCGCCGCCACCGCCTTGCGCGCGGTTTCGAGCGCGTCCGGCGCGTTCGGGGCGTCGATCACCTTGAAGGCCAGCGCGTAGTTGCGCAGCAGGTTCGCGGTGTTGCGCTCCTGGCGCGCGGCGTCCAGCGGCTTCTTCTTGGCCTCCCGCTCCACGGCGATCGCCGGGAAGGCGGCGGCGGTTTCCGCCATCGCGTCCAGCCGCTTGAGGGTGGACGGGTGCGAGCCGGCCACCTTCTCGAAGCCCTTGGTGAGCTCGAAGGACAACTGGCTGGCCGCGGCGGCCACCTCACCCTGCGCGGCGGCGCCGGTAGCGGCAATGCCCTGGTTCAGCGGGTTGTTGGCCGCCGCACCGGGCCGGGGAGCCGGCGCGGTGGCGGCCTGCGCGCGGATCGCGGCCAGCAGGGCTTCCTGCTGCAGTTTCTCGCGCTTCTCCTGCTCGTCTTCCCAGGTGGCCAGCCGCTCCAGGAACGCCTTGATCCCGTGCTCGTAGGAATACCCGAGCTTGTGCGTGAGGCTGAGGCTGAAACGGTCCGCCGCGCTCTCTTCGGACTGGCTGTAGATGGTGGTCACCAGCCCGCGCCCGAGCGTGTAGGTGGTGAGCAGCGTGTCCACCTTGTTCCAGCGCGCCGCCTCGCCGGTCTTGAGCGTCAGGCCCACGCCCAGCCCGAGCACCGAGGTCACGGTGTCGGCGTCGGCCACCGCGCTTTCCAGCTGGTGGTAGTGCAGGTAGATGTGCGCGAACTCGTGGCTGAGCAGGGCGACAAGTTCGTCTTCGCTCTCCATGTCGGTCAACCACGACAGCGAGATGTAGATGTTGCCGGCGCCGGTGGCATAGGCGTCGAGCGCGTGGCTGGCCAGCACGTGCACGCCGCCGGGCCAGTTGGGCACGCCGGCGGCGGTCTTGATGCGCTTGAGCAGGCCGTTCAGGTAGCGCTGCAGCTCGGGGGCGTTGACCAGCCCGAAACCGCGGGCGCGCTGGTTGAGCACGTCTTGCCGCACGTCGGGCCAGGTGCGCGCCACCGGCGGCGGCAGTTCGGCCAGCGGGTTGCTGGGCCCCGAACCGCGGATCTGGGATATGACGGGCAGCGAGGCAATGCTCTGCGGCATGGTCTCGCAGCCGGCCAGCAAGCCCACCGCGAGCAAAGCCGCTGCCAATGCGGGTGCGCCACCACCCGGAAGCCGGCGACGGTCAGCACGCATTCTTGCCGGCTCCGGGGGTGCTGGTGGTCTGCGTGGTGGGCGCGATGCGGGCGGTGGTGCAGCCGGCCGAACTCCCCCGGCTGATGCGCACCTGCGGCCCTCTCACCCAGTAGTCTTTTCCTTTGTAGTTCACCCGGTGATGGCCCGCCTTGGTCTCCAGCACGTTCATCGGCAAGTCGGCCAGCGTGGCTCGCGTGTCCGTGCCCGAGTCGCCCACGTTGTTGTACAGATCCAGGGTGGTCTGGTTGCTGGGCATCAGGCCCACGATTTGGGACTGCGCCACAGCCCATGGGCTGGCGAAGACCGCGAAAAGACCGATTGCAATGACCTGATTTTTCAAGAGACACCTCGCCTGAAATCTCAAAACAATGGGTGAATTCACATGGAAGGCGTTGCCCGCCTGGGCCGCGCAGTGGGCT
Organism: Hydrogenophaga sp. UC242_50; assembly: GCF_042697355.1. Classification (NCBI taxonomy): domain Bacteria; kingdom Pseudomonadati; phylum Pseudomonadota; class Betaproteobacteria; order Burkholderiales; family Comamonadaceae; genus Hydrogenophaga; species Hydrogenophaga sp. UC242_50. The sequence continues at coordinate 873,306 of NZ_CP170553.1, read as the reverse complement.
CGAACAGAAAGTTCTTCAACCGCCGGACCACGTCCAACCCCTCGGCCACCAGCGTCATGCCCACCAGCTCCGCCACCGGCACCATCCCGATCCGAAAAACTTTTTGTAACAACGCGATCAGAATCATGGCGGCAATGGTCTGCAGCGTCAATCGAACGATCCAGCCCAGCCCCTTCAAAAGCCGCGGGGTGGCCCATTTGGCCCATTCAGGCGATGCCCGGTAGCGCCTGCGCCAACGCTGAAAGTCCGGAAACGCATGGAGGTGGCGCCAGAACGCCCACACCCGGCGCCGCACCAGGTTCCACAGCAGGTGGATCAGAAAGACCACGGCCACCACCACCAGGGACGGCAGGAACAGCTCCTTGCGCGAGGGCTTGTCCCATTCGGCGCTGACCAGGTACCGGTCGCCAAAAGTCAGGAAATTGTCCAGCGCCATGGCGTGCACGTGAATCCCGGGCAGCAGCCCGTGCACGGGCGAGTGAACAAAGTCGTTGTAGCCCGGCACGTTCGCCCCCACCATGACGAACTTGTCCTTCAGGTGGGCATTGATCTCCACCGGGTTCATGACATTCAACTGGTCCATCGACAAGGTGGCGTGGTAAGGGCACAGCGGCAGCTTGTGCTCGGGCTCCCAGAGTTTGCGCAACACCCCGGGAATCAGGCGCGACCAGCTCGGCTCACCCCGGACGCAGTTCTTCAGGGTCGCGGCGCGCTGCTCCTTGGCCGAGTTGAGGCCCCACACCAGCGCCATCGGGCCCACCTCCGGGCCCAGTTTCTTGTCCAGCTGGGCCATGGCCAGGGCGGCGCTGCGGTAGGTGGGATCCCCCGGGCCGCCTGGGCCGTGGTGCCAACCCTCGACGGTGCGGTGGCGGCTCAGCTCGTAAGTCCAGGCCAGGCCGTCGAGCGGATCGGGGAAATAGTCCACCCCCACCAGGGTGGCGCACGCCGCCATGCCCTTGTCATTCATGAGTTCCTTGCGCACCGCCAACGGTGTGATCCCGTTGGACGGCAGCGCCGCCAGAAACACCGGGACCGCATGCTCCTTCTTCTTCGGGTTCTGGATCTCGCACAGCGCTTCGGCCAGTTGCGAGATCGTCTTGTCGTCTCGCACCTGGCCGAACGTGATGTCCAGAAAAATGGCCTTGGGCAGCGCGTTCGTGTCTGCCACCAGGCGCTTGAGGTTGCTGGCGTGCTCCCCGTAGCTGATGGGCCAGGCGCTGCCCGTGCCGGTGAGAAATTCTTCGTCGTACAGAAGAACGGTGATCTGGTCGCGGGCTTGCGAGGGATAACTCCATTGCGCGGTGAGCGGCGCCTGGGCCCGGGCGAGGAAGCGCGTCAACACCGCGCCCTTGGCATTCAATGCATCGCCGATCGCCAGAAAGACGATCGACACCAGCATGAGCATCACGACCGACAGCAAAAGAATGGGCCACCGTGGGCAGCGCCATTGCTTGCTGTTGTCGCAAAAACTCAAGGCCTCCTTCAGCCACTGAAAGCGCGCTTGCTCACCCACATCAGCCCCCCGCCCAATGCCATGCGATCAGCCATGATCAAGGGCCGCGCCGCGAATTGCAAGCAAATGTATGCAGCGCGCGATGCGCGGCCTGCGGGCCCGGGGGGCGCGCCGGCTAGGGGCGCGGCAGCGGTGCGGGGGCAAGCCCCTGGCGCATCAGCAGCTCCACGCTGCCGCCGCCTTTCGGCGTGCCGCGGGCGTTGTTGTTCTTGTCGCCATCGCTGCCGTCCAGAAACACGAACTCGTCGCAGGCCGCCACGAAGGCGGGCGAAGCGCTGTGCTGGCCGAAGCCGTAGACCACGTGTCCGTGCTCCTGAATGCGACCCACGAGGCCGACGAAATCGCTGTCGCAAGACGCGATGCAGATGCCGTCCACCCGGCCCCGGTGCAGCCGCTCCATCACGTCCATGATGAGCGCGGCGTCGCTCGCGTTCTTGCCCTGCGAGTAGTGGAACTGCTGCACCGGCCGGATGCCCAGCGGATGCAACCACTTCTTCCAGGAGAGCAGGAAGTCGGTGGTCCAGTCGCCATACGCGCAGCACAGCGTGGGCCTGCCGCGCTGGTTCACCAGCCGCATGAGCTGCTCGGCGTGCTGGCCGCTCACGTTCTCGGCGTCGATGTAGACGGCCAGGCGCGGGCGGCGACGATGGTGGTGGGAGAGATGAGACGAAGAAATGCGGGGATGTTGCATGTGCCTTCCCTATCAGGTGGGTGATACCACCGCCCCCTTTGTGAGAGGGCGGTGGCCCGAACGGGTTGGCATACCGGGACGATTACTCAGGACCGGCGAGCCTCGCGGCTCCCCGTCCGGGCCACCAAAAAAGCGGTAGGCACAGACGGAGATAGCCGCAGCGCGTGAGCGTTGCAGCTATCTCGGTGAGTATTCGTCTTCGGGATGCCAATCCCGGTCGTACTTTCGATGTACGACGCGGTGAGTATAGGGCAGCTTGGCAAGGGAACGATTGAGAGCCTAGGTTGTGATCAACCGCTGGTTATCTCATGATAGATCGCACAGACCAACTAGCAACCCTGCCATTGCCAACTCTTTTAACCATTCTTCACAGCAACAAGATCTATTTCAGAATGGGCCCTTATCTGTTCAGTGGCGGTTCGGGCCCCTCAGCACAGAAAAGCTCCGACGAAATTTCCGCAAGTCACTTTAATGGAATACTCTTGACCTTAAGTAATCAGAAGACATAGTTGGTATGGGAGGAAAACCAAAGAGTCTGAGTTCACTTATTGATAAGCACGAAATTCGTTTCAAATGCCTCTCCTGCGCTCATCAGCTTTCGATTGGCCTTCATACACAACTTACAACTACTCCGGCCTTATCACAAGAGGAGTTCAATGCCTACTTTTGCTGCACCTTCGCTTTGAAGTTCTTGAATTGCGATGCATTGGCCGACGCTGTTGTTTCCACTAAGGACTGAAACTTTACGATTGCAGCCTCGCTTCGTTCCAAGCTCTTGAGACCATCGTTTAGGGCCTCTTCCAAGTGAATTGCAAGGGGCGCTGTAAGCTCCACAATTTCAGACCAAATTTTTTGCGCATCCTTCGGCGATACACGATCTCCGAACGAAAGACGATACAAGTTAGATACTCTTTTCCCAAGGAATGTCTCGATACAAGCGGCAAGGGCACTAACGAGAAGATAAATGGAACCTCGCTTGCGGAAAAACGCTAGTTGTTTATCTTCAGTCTTGGTCAATGCAGAATTTGATCTGTTTTTCTGCGTAAGCGTAAGTTTCCTTTGCTCTACCGCCCTCAGAAGGCTGAAGGAGAACACGATATGTGTGGCAGAAGTCTCCTCATTGAAGTACCTAGAATAGAGGCGGTCGTTGATCCAGATATTTGTTTTCTGGTTGTAGGCCGTCACTGGATCGCCGTGAAATGCAGCCAAACTTTGGCCAACAGTATACGAGGGAAGTAGATTTGGTCGCCGTGCAATAGCATCGCCAGAACCGCCTCTTCGACCACCTTCATACTCTGCGTTCGGAATCCTGCTCATCTGATCCTTTAGTCGCTTTTGTACGCTATCGGTACTTCTAAAGTCGGATGCAGTCACTTTATTCTGACTGTTGTTGAACTGAATGATGCTGTGGACCAAATCACTATCACTGGTCTTAACAAACCTAGCGGGGATTTGAAGTTTTGAACTAGGCACCTTGGAAAGTGAACCGAGAGCGCCGGTGGTCTGAGCACCATTAACAATCGACATACCTGAGATCTTCAGTTGCTGCTTCCGCCCAACATTGATCAGCTCAAAATCATTAACCAGGATTGTCAGTCCATTGTTGTAAACCCAAAAATTCTGCGGCTCACCTTCAGCCGTCTTCTTGATACCATTATTAATATTTGAGTCACTAGATCTCGATCCAAGATAATCTCTCACATTGGCCGAGAAAATTTTGGTTTTATGTTTCTTGTAAGTTCGATGCAGAAATACTGCTGGAACAGAGGTTACAAATGCATTCCAATCCGTTTCCGCCACCTCGTAACCGTGAGGGATATCAATGAGAAATTCATCATTGACAAGAATCGGGGAAAGTGTTTCGCTATACCAAGTCTCGAATGTGGCACGGCCAACTTCGGACACTGAGGTAGCCACATTTCGCTCAGAAAAATGACGTTTGAGAGCGGCAACAGCTGTCTCTTCGACAGTCTTGAGTTCGCTTTTTACCTGAGTGGATTCAGGAAGATTATGGACATACCAAATATAGAGCTTCTTTATTTCACCATTGTCTATTCCTTGACGAAGCTGCATTGCGGCTGATCGAATTCGCTCCGGCAACTCTTTCGATGATGCCTGAAGAAGCCAGCTGATTGCAGTATTGAGATCAGAGGCTTTATTCGCTGGCGCGCTCTGCTTTTGCCTTGTCGCGAGGTAGCATTGCGTAACGACAGCGTAGCCTTCATTCTCATCAATGTAGACAATGTCACATTTTTTATCATCACTCCCATCGGTGATAGCATCCGCCGCCACTGTGGCTAGGTCTTCTATATTGAACCGTAACCCAAGCGCGAAGAGTCCTAGAGCGTTGTCTCCGTAGGCTGTAAGGTCTGTTCTAGCTTGGTAGGCTGTCTCCCATGCCTTTGTCATTTCATTCCCTTGAATCTTGATGAAGGAGCTGAAAATATAGCCCGAATCTGCAAAGAACGATGGGGCATGCTGAGATCGATAGCTGGGGCTGTGCCAAAGTTGGCAATGTTTGGCAACAAGCCACGAGCCAGACGAACTATGCCGCTGACAAATAAAAGGACTCTTCCGCCTTGTGGAAGCCTGTGTCCCCCATAAATTTTTCGTCGTCGTTGCGAGGGCGAGATTTTTGGGCGCTGTAGTGTCAGTCCATCACCCAGAGGTGGGCAGGTACGTGTAAACAATTCATTCGATTGAACTTTCACTGCAAGACTTTCTTTCAATCCAACACCGGCACCGGCAACCTCGCTTCCACCCCTAAATCCCCCCGCCTCCCACGCCGCGCGCACTCCCGCGCCGCATCCCAACAAAAACAACCACTTAGAAGCGCTCCCCAGGGTATTCCCGGACATGGAGCGGGCTGGCGCACGACTTGCAAATCAGCGTGTCGCCCCCCGCCCCCAACAAAGCACCGGAGACATCCCGTCATGGAAACCTTCTACGAGGTCATGCGCCGCAAAGGCATTTCGCGCCGCAGCTTTCTCAAATACTGCTCGCTCACGGCCACCTCGCTGGGGTTGGCGCCTTCCTTTGTGCCGCAGATCGCGCACGCCATGGAAAACAAGCCGCGCACACCGGTGCTGTGGCTGCACGGGCTGGAATGCACCTGCTGCACCGAATCGTTCATCCGCAGCGCCCACCCGCTGGCCAAAGACGTGGTGCTCTCCATGATCTCGCTGGACTACGACGACACGCTCATGGCCGCCGCCGGCCACCAGGCCGAGGCGATCCTCGAAGAGATCATGACGAAGTACAAGGGCCAGTACATCCTGGCCGTGGAAGGCAACCCGCCGCTGAACGAAGACGGCATGTTCTGCATCCAGTCGGGCAAGCCTTTCGTTGAAAAGCTCAAGCACGTGGCGAAGGACGCCAAGGCCATCATCGCCTGGGGTTCGTGCGCTTCCTGGGGTTGCGTGCAGGCGGCCAAGCCGAACCCGACGCAGGCCACGCCGATCCACAAGGTGATCACCGACAAGCCCATCATCAAGGTGCCGGGCTGCCCGCCCATCCCCGAGGTGATGACGGGTGTCATCACCTACATGCTCACCTTCGACCGCGTGCCCGAGCTGGACCGCCAAGGCCGCCCGAAGATGTTTTACAGCCAGCGCATCCACGACAAGTGCTACCGCCGCCCGCATTTCGACGCGGGCCAGTTCGTGGAGGCGTGGGACGACGAGTCCGCACGCAAGGGCTATTGCCTCTACAAGGTGGGCTGCAAGGGCCCCACCACCTACAACGCCTGCTCCACCGTGCAGTGGAACGAGGGCACGAGCTTCCCCATCAAGGCGGGCCACGGCTGCATCGGCTGTTCGGAAGACGGCTTCTGGGACAAGGGTTCGTTCTACGACCGCCTGACCGACATCCACGCCTTCGGCATCGAAGCCAACGCCGACCAGATCGGCGCCACCGCCGCCGGCGTGGTGGGCGCGGCCGTGGCGGCGCATGCCGCCATCTCGGTGCGCAAGCGCGCCCGCGACACCCGCAAGACCGACGCACCCGCCAGCCACTGACACCCCACAACCAGAACGAACACGAGGAACACCAGATGGGTGCTTACGAAACTCAAGGCTTCCGCATGGACAACACGGGCCGGCGCATCGTCGTCGACCCGGTGACGCGCATCGAAGGCCACATGCGCTGCGAGGTGAACCTCGACAGCAACAACGTGATCCGCAACGCGGTGTCCACCGGCACCATGTGGCGCGGGCTGGAGGTGATCCTGAAGGGCCGCGACCCGCGCGACGCCTGGGCGTTCGTGGAACGCATCTGCGGCGTGTGCACCGGCTGCCACGCGCTGGCCTCGGTGCGCGCGGTGGAAGACGCGCTGGGCATCCGCATTCCGCTGAATGCCCACCTCATCCGCGAGATGATGGCCAAGACGCTGCAGGTACACGACCACGCGGTGCATTTCTACCACCTGCACGCGCTGGACTGGGTGGACGTGGTCTCGTGCCTGAAGGCGGACCCGAAGAAGACCAGCGATCTGCAGCACATCGTGTCGCCTTCGCACCCGCTGTCGTCGCCGGGCTACTTCCGCGACGTGCAGAACCGGCTCAAGAAGTTCGTGGAGAGCGGCCAGCTCGGCCCCTTCGCGAACGGCTACTGGGGCTCCAAGGCCTATGTGCTGCCGCCCGAGGCCAACCTGATGGCCGTCACCCACTACCTGGAGGCGCTGGACCTGCAGAAGGAATGGGTGAAGGTGCACACCATCTTCGGCGGCAAGAACCCGCACCCGAACTACCTGGTGGGCGGCGTGCCCTGCGCGATCAACATCGATGGCAACGGCGCGGCCGGCGCCCCGATCAACATGGAGCGGCTGAATTTCGTGCAGGCCCGCATCCAGGAGATGATCGATTTCAACAACAACGTCTACATCCCGGACGTGCTGGCCATCGGCACCATCTACAAGCAAGCCGGCTGGCTGTACGGCGGCGGCCTCTCGGCCACCAACGTGGCGGACTACGGCACGTATGAGAAGGTGCCTTACGACCACAGCACGCACCAGCTGCCCGGCGGCGTGATCCTGAATGGCGACTGGAACAAGATCCACGAGATCGACCCGCGCGACCCCGAGCAGGTGCAGGAGTTCGTGACGCACAGCTGGTACAAGTACGGCGACGAAACCAAGGGCCTGCACCCCTGGGACGGCGTGACCGAGGCCAACTACACGCCCGAGGGCCCGAACTTCAAGGGCACGCGCACCAAGATCGAGAACCTCGACGAGTCGGCCAAGTACTCGTGGATCAAGTCGCCGCGCTGGCGCGGCCACGCGGTGGAGGTGGGCCCGCTCTCGCGCTACATCCTGGGCTATGCGCATGCCACGCAAGGCAACAAGTTCTGCCAGCGCGTGAAGCAGCAGGTGGACGAGGCCGCGGTGGCGATCAACAGCGCCATCCCGAAGGCGCTGGGCATGCCCGAGACCAAGTACAGCGCCAAGCAGCTGCTGCCCACCACCATCGGCCGCACGCTGGCGCGCGCGCTGGAGAGCCAGTACGCCGCCGAGATGATGATGGACGACTTCAAGCAGCTGGTCGGCAACATCAAGGCCGGCGACACCAGCACGGCCAACATCGAGAAGTGGGACCCGAGCACCTGGCCGAAGGAGGCCAAGGGCGTGGGCACGGTGGCCGCGCCGCGCGGCATGCTGGGCCACTGGATCCGCATCAAGGACGGCAAGATCGAGAACTACCAGTGCGTGGTGCCCACCACCTGGAACGGCTCGCCGCGCGACCACAAGGGCCAGATCGGCGCCTTCGAGGCCTCGCTGATGAACACGCCCATGGTCAACCCCGAGCAGCCGCTGGAGATCCTGCGCACGCTGCACAGCTTCGACCCCTGCCTGGCCTGCTCCACCCACGTGATGAGCGAAGACGGCCAGGAGATGAGCCACGTCACGGTTCGCTGAACGCCCCCACAAGAACGAGGAGATTCCCCATGACATTCAAGAGCAACACCGCGCGCGGCCTGATCGCCGCCACCCTGCTGGCCGGCGCGGCCGGCGCCGCGCAGGCCCACACGGGCCACGGCACCAGCAGCCTGTTCGAGGGCCTGGTGCACCCCTTCGGGCCCGACCACCTGCTGGCCATGGTGGCCGTGGGCGTGTGGTCGGTCTCGGCGCTGCCGGCGAACAAGGCCTGGCAGGGCCCGGCCACCTTTCTGCTGGCGCTCATCGTCAGCGCCACGCTGGGCATGCTCGGTGTGACGGTGCCTTACCTCGAACACGGCGTGTCGCTCTCGGTGGTGCTGTTCGGCGGCATGCTGCTGCTCGCGCGCCGCGCCACGGTGTCGCCGGCCATCGGCCTGGGGCTGATCGCCGCCGCCGCGTCGCTGCACGGCCTGGCGCACGGTTCCGAAACGCCCGAGAGCGGTTTCGCCGGTTACGCGGTGGGCTTTCTGTTCACCACCGCGCTGTTGCACGTGGGCGGCGTGGGCATCGGCCTGGGCATCCGGCGCTGGCTGGCCGAGCGCAGCGGCTGGGCGCTGGGCGGCCTGGGCGCGCTGCTGAGCGCCGCCGGCCTGTACCTCTTCGGCCAGCTCGCGGCCTGACGCGGCAGCACCCTCTTTCAAGGAGGTCACCATGTCCACCCCATCCTCCACGGCGCGCGCCAACGCGGACGCGCTCGAACTGCAGCAGGGCCAGACGATCCGCTCGGTCTATGTGTACGAGGTGCCGGTGCGCCTCTGGCACTGGATCAACGCGCTGTCGATCACCGTGCTGTGCGTCACCGGCTATTTCATCGGCCAGCCGCTGCCCACCATGCCGGGCGAGGCCAGCGCGAACTACCTCATGGGCTACATCCGTTTTGCCCACTTCGCGGCGGGCTACATCATGGCCGTGGGCCTGGTGGCGCGCGCCTACTGGGCGTTGGTGGGCAACCACCACGCCAAGGAGCTGTTCTGGGTGCCGATGTTCCAGAAGGCCTACTGGCGCGAGGTGTTCAACATGCTGCGCTGGTACCTGTTCCTGATCCCCAAGCCCAACCAGTACGTGGGCCACAACCCGCTGGCGCGGTTCGCGATGTTCGCGTTCTACCTGATGCTGTCGATCTTCATGATCGTCACCGGTTTTGCGCTGTACAGCGAGGGCTCGCAGGCCGGCTCGTGGCAGGACCACCTGTTCGGCTGGGTGATCCCGCTCATGGGCCAGAGCCAGGACGTGCACACCTGGCACCGCCTGGGCATGTGGGGCATCGTCACCTTCGTGCTGCTGCACATCTACGCGGCCATTCGCGAAGACATCATGGGCCGCCAGAGCATCGTGAGCACGATGATCTCCGGCCACCGCACGTTCAAGGAATGAGCGTGAAACGCGCAGCAGTTGCCTTCAAGCTCGCCCCGGCCCTGCCGCCGGTGGGCGTGCCGCTGCGCGTGCCCACGCACCCGGGGCGGCTGCTGGCGCGCACCTGCCTGCGCCCGCTCTCGCTCAACCAGAGCGAGGCCGCGCGGCTGCTGGGCCTGTCGCGCCGGCGGCTGCACGAGCTGGTGCACGGCCAGCGTGCGATGTCGCCCGACACCGCGATTCGCTGCGCGCGCGTCTTCCGCGTGGACGCGGGCTTCTGGCTCGCGCAGCAAGCCGCCTGGGACAGCTTCCACGCCTGGAAGCGCCTGCGCGCGGCCGCCCTTCTTTCTTCCACCTGATTTTTGTGAGCCTGCCCACCATGAGCCTCACCTCGCCTGAAAACGCCTGTCACCCCAGCGGTGACACCCCGCCTTCCGCCATCTGCGTGCTGGGCATCGGCAACCTGCTGTGGGCCGACGAAGGCTTCGGCGTGCGCTGCGTGGAAGCGCTGCAGCAGCGCCATCAGTTCGCGCCCCACGTGTCGCTGGTGGACGGCGGCACGCAAGGCCTGTACCTCATCCAGCACGTGCAGGCGGCCGACTGCCTTTTGATCTTCGATGCGATCGACTACGGCCTGGCCCCGGGCACGCTGAAGCTGGTGCGCGACGACGAGGTGCCGCGATTCCTGGGCGCGAAGAAGATGAGCCTGCACCAGACCGGTTTCCAGGAAGTGCTCTCGCTCGCCCAGCTCACCGGCCAGTACCCGGCCCAGGTGCTGCTGATCGGCTGCCAGCCGCAGGAGCTGGAGGACTACGGCGGCAGCCTGCGCCCGGTGGTGAAGGCCGCGATGGACGAAGCCCTGGCGCTGGCCGTGGCCGAGATCGCGCGCTGGGGCGGTGAGCCCGTGCCGCGCCGCGAGCCGCTGAGCGGGCGCGAGACCGTGACCATGGACGAGCTCGCGCTCGCCGCGTATGAGACCCAGCGCCCCGCGCCCGACGCGGCCTGCCGAGAAGGCGACGAGCGCTTCTTTCCGCAGGGTGCTTGAGATGTGCATCGGCATGCCCATGCAGGTCACGGCCATCGAGCCCGGCCACGCGCAGTGCGAAGGGCGCGGCGAGCGCCGCCGCGTGACCACCGCGCTGGTGGGCGACGTGGCGCCGGGCGACTGGCTGCTGGTGTTCCTGGGCGATGCGCGCGAGCGCATCGACGCCGAGCGCGCCAGCGAAGTGAACGCCGCGCTGAACCTGGTGCTGGGCGCCATGCAGGGCCAGGGCGCCGACGGCGAGGCCGGCTTCGAGCTGCCTTCGCGCATGAGCGCCGAGCAATTGCGCCAGCTCGCCCACGGTTGAATTCCCTTCTTCAGGAGACTTTGTCATGACCACCGAGACCGCTTTCCGCCCGCTGGCCGTCACCCCGCCCAGCACCGACCCCGCCGCGCCGCTGGTGATGCGCCTGGTGCGCGAGTTCGGCGCCGCCCTCGTCGACGAGACCAGCGTGGCCGACTGGGCCGCCCAGCCCGGCGACCGCGTGCTGCTGCTGGCCGGCGACGCCGTGCGCTTCCCCGAAGGCCAGGACGTGGCCGCCGTGCTGCCCGAGCTCATGAAGGTGTTTGCCGGCCGCTTCGCGGTGGCCGCCGTGCCGCGCGAGAGCGAAGACGCGGTGGCGCGCCGCTACGGCTCGCAGCGCTGGCCTTCGCTGCTGTTCTTCCGCGGCGGGCAATACGTCACCGCCATCGCCGGCATGCAGGACTGGGACGTGTACCTGCAAGGCGTGGACGCCGCGCTGCGCATGCCGCCTTCGCGCCCGCCCACCATCGGCATTCCCGTCGTGAGCAAGACGGCGGCTTCTTCTTCCAGCGACGCCGGCGGCTGCCACTGAACCCAAGGACACCCCATGAAAGACTTCCCCATTCCGCTCGTGGCCCTGGGCCCCGGCACGCAACCCGAAGACGAGTCGCTCGACTACCTGCCCCTGCCCAAGGACATGAGCACCTACCGCCCGCCGGTGCTGCCCGAGCCCGAGGAACTGGTGGGGCTGGACCAGGCGCGCGCCGCGCTGCAGCAGGTGCTGACCTTGCTGGAACAGGGGGCCGAGGGCGGTGCCCCGGGCCTGGTGCCGCTGCGCCAGCTCGCGCCGCGCGACTTCCGCATCATCAACCAGGTGCTGGGCGAGGGCGAGGCCAGCGCCATCGTGCAGCTGGGCGCGGGCAACCTGGAAGTGCGCGTGCAGGAGTCGGTGTTCGCCGGCGTCTGGCGCCTCATGACCTGGCGCCACGAGGAAGGCCGCGACGCCGAGCTGGTGGACGACGCGATCGAAGTCGGCCCGGTGCCTTCGCTGTTCGCCGCCACCGCCGCCGAAGACGTGTGGGCCAGCCCGCCGCAGTGGAACGGCCTGCTGCCGCCGAATGTGCAGAACGCACCGCTGCTGGTGGACGAGATCCGCGACCAGGTGGCGCGCTGGCAGCCCGGCCAGGTCTCGCACGTGGTCAACCTCACGCTGCTGCCCGTCACGCCCGAAGACATCGGCTTCCTGGACCACCAGCTCGGCACCGGCCGCGTGCTCATGCTCTCGCGCGGGTACGGCAACTGCCGCATCTCCAACACGCGGCTGCCGAACTGCTGGCGCGTGGTGTACTACAACTCCATGGACAAGGTGATCCTCAACACGGTGGAGGTGGTGGACATGCCCGAGGTGGCGATGGCCGCGCCCGAAGACCTGCGCGATTCGCACGAGCGCCTGCGCGAAGTGATGGCCTGGCTGGAGGCGGTATGAGCGGCGAGCACTTCGAGGGCTTCGAGGGCTCCTACCTCGGCAACCGCGAGGTGCTGCAAGCCGGCTCGCGCCTGGAGTGCAAGATCTGCTGGTGGGTCTACGACCCCGCCGTGGGCGACCCGCAGTGGCAGATCCCCGCCGGCACGCCCTTCGCCGACCTGCCGTCGCATTGGCGCTGCCCGAACTGTGATTGCGAGCCCGATCAGTTTTTGTTGTTGCCATGATGAACCGCGTGCAAGCCCTCGAAGACTTCTACCGGCATGTGCAGGCCGAGCGCATGCAGGGCGTTCCGCTGCTCAATGCCGCGCTGTGCGTGGAAGCGGTGGGCTTCGAGTGGGCGAGGACCGGTGACGAAGACCCCGTGGCCGAGGGCGTGCTCATCACGCCCTGGTTCATGAGCCTGGTGCGCCTGCCCGCGCAGCCGCTTCCGCACGGCGGCCAGGTGGGCCGCAGCTTCGTTCGCGATTTCGGCAGCGAGCGCTTTGACTTCATCGGCGCGCACGACCCCGCCGTGGGCTACCACGAGACCTGCGCGCTGTTCTCGCCCATGGGCGAGTTCGCCACGCAGGCCCTGGCGCGCGAGACCGCGCGCGAAGCGCTGGCGCTCACCCGACCCGCGCCCCAGGTCACCCCCCCACCCGTGCCCTCGCGCCGCGCCTTCTTCCTGGGAGGCCGCGCATGAACCTGGTCGCCCCCGGCGGTCTGGCCCACCTGGCGGGCGCCCTGCGCTTCACGCCAGGCGCGCCGCCGCCGCACAGCCTGCAGAGCACGCGCCAGGACTGGGCCGCGCGCATGGGCCACGGCGTGCCGCCGGCGCGCCTGCCCGGGCTGATGGCCAGCCTGTTCAACCTCTGCAGCCACGCGCACCGCCTGTGTTGCCAGCTCGCCATCGGCGCGGCCGCGCCCGGCCTGCTGCCGCCGCCCCAGGCCGTGGCCGAGCGCCTGCGCCGCGAGACCGCGGCCGAGCACCTCCGCCGCATCGGCCTGGACTGGCCGCGCCTGCTCGCACCGGGTGACGCGCCCACCGCGGCCCAGGCCGCCGCTGCGCTGCGCGGCTGCCCCTGGCCCGCGCAGGACGACCCCGCCCCCTGGCCCGCGCTGCGCCACTGGCTGCAGCACGCGCTGCTGCGCTTGCCCGCGAGCGACTGGCTCGCGGCCTGGCAGGCCGGCGGCACCGACTGGCTCGACACCTGGGCCCAGCGCCACGAACAGTGGCTGCCCCTGCTGCTGCGCCGCGCCCACAGCGCCGACGCCTTCGCCCCGCTCACGCACGAGACCGCGCTGCGCCCGCACGCCCACCCGCCCAGCCTGTGCATGTTGGGCGCCACGCTCGCGCACAAACCCGCCTTCGCGCTGCGCCCGCTGTGGCATGGCGCCTGCGCCCACACCGGCCCCTGGAGCCGCCTCGGTGCCGTGGCCGACGGCGTGCCGCTCACGCCCTGGGCGCTGCTGGGCACCCGCATCGCCGAGCTGGTGCGCCTCGCGCTCGACGGCGGCGACGCCTGCCTGGACTGGGGCGCCGTAGCCACCGGCCCCCGTCGCGGCCTGGCCTGGGTGGAGATGGCGCGTGGCCTGCTGGTGCATCAGGTCGAGGTGGACCCCGAGGCGCAGCGCGTGCTGGCCTGCCGCGTGGTCGCGCCGACCGAATGGAACTTCCACCCGCAAGGCGAGGTGGCGCAGCGCCTGGCGCGGCTCGACCCCGAGCTGCCCGACTGCGCGATCGCGCGGCGTGTGAACCTGCTGGTGGCCGCCTTCGACCCCTGCGTGCCCTTCGCCATCGAACACCTCGCGCGCGCCCCGGAGGTGGACCATGCATGAGGCCAGCCTCGCCGGCGGCGTGCTCCAGCTGGTGGAAGACACGGCCGCGCGCGAAGGCTTCCAGCGCCTGCTCGCGCTGCGGCTCGAGGCCGGCCAGCTCGCGGGCGTGGACGTGCGCGCGCTGCGCTTCGCATTGGAGGCGCTGGCCCCCGGCACGCTGCTCGAAGGCGCGGCGATCGAGATCGAAGAACCCCCGGGCCAGGCCTGGTGCCTGGGCTGTTCGCAGACCGTGGCCCTGGCCCAGCGCGGCGACGCCTGCCCGGCTTGCGGCAGTTTCCATCTGCAGCCGACCGGTGGCGCTGAATTGCGCGTGCTGGACATGCAGGTGGCCGATGATTGAACCCCCACGAAAACAGGAGACCGACCATGTGTGTCGTATGTGGATGCAGTGACCATGTCGCGGGCGCCGCCGTGGCCGCGCCGGCCGCGCTGCAGGTGAACCCCGCCAACGGCGACCTGCACTTCGGTGCCGGCGCCGCGCGCGTCTCGGTGCCCGGCATGAGCCAGGCGCGCGCCATCAAGCTGGAGACCGACATCCTCGGCGCCAACAACCGCGTGGCCGCGCACAACCGCGCGCACTTCCATGCGCACGGGGTGACCGCGCTCAACCTGGTGTCCAGCCCGGGCTCGGGCAAGACCACGCTGCTGTGCGCCACCATCGAGGCGCTCAAGGCGCGCGCACCCGGCCTGCACGTGGCGGTGATCGAGGGCGACCAGCAGACCAGCTTCGACGCCGACCGCATCCGCGCCACCGGCGCGCCCGCGATCCAGGTCAACACCGGCAAGGGCTGCCACCTCGACGCGCCCATGGTGGCCGAGGCCTTCGCGCGGCTGCACTCGCACCACGGTGATCACCATGACCACGATCACCACCATCACCACCACGACGAACACAGCCTGCTGTTCATCGAGAACGTGGGCAACCTGGTGTGCCCCGCCGTGTGGGACCTGGGCGAAGCCGCGAAGGTGCGCATCCTCTCGGTGACCGAGGGCGAGGACAAGCCGCTGAAGTACCCCGACATGTTCGCCGCCGCCTCGTTGATGGTGCTCAACAAGACCGACCTGCTGCCGCACGTGCGCTTCGACGTGGCGCGCTGCATCGAGCTCGCGCGGCGCGTGAACCCGGGCATCGAGGTGATCCAGCTCAGCGCCACCACCGGCGACGGCATGGACGCCTGGCTGCACTGGCTGGACCACCAGATGCACCACGACCACGATCATCACGTCCACGCATGATCGCCACCACCCCCGTGCTCGCCTGCGGCGCCTGGCTGAAGAACGCCGCGTGCCTGCTCGACGCGCAGGGCCGGGCCCACTGGACGGCGGTGCACGGCGACCTGAGCGACCCGGCCGCCTGCGCCGCGCTCGAAGCCTCGGCCCGCGCGCTGCTGCAACAGCACGGGCCGGTGGCCGCGGTGGCGCACGACCTGCACCCGGACTTCTTCAGCAGCCGACTGGCGATGGACCTCGCCGAATCGCTGGGCGTGCCCGCCATCGGTGTGCAGCACCACCACGCGCACATCGCGGCCGTGGTGGCCGAACACGGCATCGAAGGCCCGGTGATCGGCCTCGCACTCGACGGCGTGGGCCTGGGCGATGACGGCCAGGCCTGGGGCGGTGAACTGCTGCTGGTGGACGGCGCGCGCTGCCAGCGCCTGGGCCACCTGCACCCGCTGGCCCTGCCCGGCGGCGACCGCGCCGCGCGCGAGCCCTGGCGCATGGCCGCCAGCGCCCTGCACGCGCTGGGCCGGGGCGCGGAGACCGTGCCGCGCTTCGCCCCCGTGGTGGGCCAGGCCACGGCCAGCGGCGTGCAGCAGATGCTGGCGCGCGGGCTGAACTGCCCGCCCACCAGCAGCGCCGGTCGCTGGTTCGACGCCGCCGCCGCCGCGCTGGGCCTGAGCGTGCGCCAGACCGAGGAGGCCGAGGCCGCCATCGCGCTCGAAGCCGCCGCCGCGCGCTGGCTCGCCTTGCACCCGGCGCAGCCGCCCCTGCCCGCCTCGCTGGTGGACCTGCTCACCGACGCCCTGCCCGACGGCCAGCGCCGGCTCGACCTGCGCGGCCTGTTCGCCGCGCTGCTCGACGTGCGCACCGACCGCGTGGACGAGGCGGCGGCGGGTTTTCACCTCGCGCTGGCCGATGCGCTGGCGCACTGGGCCACGCGCGCCGCGCACGACCACGGCAGCACCACCGTGTGCCTGGGCGGCGGCTGCTTCTTCAACCGCCTGCTGCGCGAGCGCGTGACCGAGCGCCTGCGCGGCGCCGGCCTCGGCGTGCACCTGCCCGGCCCGCACGGCTGCGGCGACGCCGGCCTGGCCCTGGGCCAGGCCTGGGCGGCCGCGCGCCAGCTCGAATCCCCCGCTTCCGTTCAGACAACGCCCCACGAAAAGGAAACCGAACCATGTGCCTAGCCATCCCCGCGCGGCTGGTGGAGCTGCGGCCCAACGACCAGGCGGTGGTCGATCTCGGCGGCATCCGCAAGGAGATCTCCATCGCCCTGGTGGCCGATGTGGAGGTCGGCGACTACGTGATCGTGCACGTGGGCCACGCCATCGGCACCATCGACCCCGAAGAGGCGGAGCGCACGCTGGCGCTGTTCGCCGAGATGGCCCGTTTGAACGAGGAGGCCACACCATGAAATACATCGACGAATTCCGCGACGGTGAGATTGCCCAGCAGCTGGGTGTGCGCATCGCCGCCGAAGCCCACCCCGACCGAACCTACAGCTTCATGGAGTTCTGCGGCGGCCACACGCACGCGATCTCGCGCTACGGCGTGATGGAGCTGCTGCCGCCCAACGTGAAGATGGTGCACGGCCCGGGCTGCCCGGTCTGCGTGCTGCCCATCGGCCGCATCGACCAGGCGATCGGCCTGGCGCTCGCGCAGGGCGCCATCGTCTGCACCTACGGCGACACCATGCGCGTGCCGGCGTCGGAAAGCCTTTCCTTGATCCGCGCCAAGGCGCGCGGTGGCGACATCCGCATGGTGTACTCGGCCGCCGATGCCTTGGCCCTGGCGCGCCAGAACCCGCAGCGCGAGGTGGTGTTCTTCGCCATCGGCTTCGAGACCACCACGCCACCGACCGCGCTCACCATCCAGCTCGCGCAGCGCGAGGGCCTCACCAATTTCAGCGTGCTGTGCTGCCATGTGCTCACGCCGTCGGCCATCACGCACATCCTGGAGTCGCCCGAGGTGCGCGAGTACGGCACCGTGCCCATCGACGGTTTCGTGGGCCCGGCGCACGTGAGCATCGTGATCGGTGCCGGCCCCTACGAGCACTTCGCCGAGGAGTACCGCAAGCCGGTGGTGATCGCCGGCTTCGAGCCGCTGGACGTGATGCAGGCCATCCTGATGCTGGTGCGCCAGGTCAACGAAGGCCGCGCCCACGTGGAAAACCAGTTCAAGCGCGCCGTCACCAGCGAAGGCAACCTCAAGGCGCAGGCGCTCGTGTCCGAGGTGTTCGAGCTGCGGCCCAGCTTCGAGTGGCGCGGCCTGGGCGAGGTGCCCTACAGCGCGCTGAAGATCCGCGAGGCGTATGCCGAATTCGACGCCGAGCGCCGCTTCGCGCTGACCTACCGCCCGGTGGCCGACAACAAGGCCTGCGAGTGCGGCGCGATCCTGCGCGGCGTGAAGAAGCCGACCGACTGCAAGATCTTCGGCACCGTGTGCACACCCGAGAACCCGGTGGGCTCGTGCATGGTGTCCAGCGAAGGCGCCTGCGCGGCGCACTACGCCTACGGCCGCTTTCGAGACATCCCCATCGCCACCGCCGCCATCGAGGAGGCCACGCCATGAGAACCGACACCGACCAGGCCGCCAGCGGCGAGGCCCCCGCACCGCGCCCGGTGAAGAAGAACTACACGCGCCCGCTCGACATCAAACACGGCCGCGTGGACATGGGCCACGGCGCGGGCGGCAAGGCCGCCGCGCAGCTGATCGAGGAGCTGTTCCTCGCCGCCTTCGACAACCCCTGGCTGCGCCAGGGCGACGACGGCGCGGTGCTGCCCCTGCCCTCGCTGAATCCCGGCCAGGGCCGGCTGGTGGTCGCCACCGACGCCCACGTGGTCTCGCCACTGTTCTTCCCCGGCGGCGACGTGGGCTGCCTCTCCGTACACGGCACCGTCAACGACGTGGCGATGTCCGGCGCCACGCCGCTGTGGCTGAGCGCGAGCTTCATCCTGGAAGAAGGCTTCCCGCTGATCGAGCTGCAGCGCGTGGTGCGCTCCATGGCACAGGCCGCGCGGGAGGCCGGCGTGCCCATCGTCACCGGCGACACCAAGGTGGTGGAAAAAGGCAAGGGCGACGGCGTGTTCATCAGCACCACCGGCATCGGCGTGCTGCCGCCGGGCGTGGACATCAGCGGGCGCAACGCGCGTGCGGGCGACGTGCTGCTGCTCTCCGGCACCATCGGCGACCACGGCGTGGCCGTGCTCTCGCAGCGCGAGTCGCTGGCCTTCGAGACCACCATCGAAAGCGACACCGCCGCCTTGCACACGCTGGTGGCGACCATGCTCGCGGCCGCGCCGGGCACCGTGCGCGTGCTGCGCGACCCCACGCGCGGCGGCCTGGCCACCACGCTCAACGAGATCGCGCGCCAGTCCGGCGTGGGCATGCTGCTGCAGGAGGCCGCCATCCCCGTGCGGCCGCAGGTGGACGCGGCCTGCGAGCTGCTCGGGCTGGACCCGCTCTACGTTGCGCAACGAAGGCAAGCTGGTCGCGGTGTGCGCGCCCGAGGCGGCCGAGGCCGTGCTCGCGGCCATGCGCGCCCACCCGCTGGGCACGGACGCCGCGCGCATCGGCGAGGTGACGGCCGACCCGCACCACTTCGTGCAGATCGCCGACGCGCTTCGGCGGTCGGCGCGTGGTGGACTGGTTGAGTGGCGAGCAGTTGCCGCGGATCTGCTGATGCCATGAACGCCCCGGCCCCTGCCGGCCTGCGCATCCTGCTGCTGTGCCACAGCTTCAACAGCCTCACGCAGCGGCTGTTCGCCGAGTTGCGCGCGCGCGGCCACCGGGTGAGCGTGGAGCTGGACATCAACGACCGCGTGACCGAAGAGGCGGTGGCCCTGTTCCAGCCCGAGCTGCTGATCGCGCCGTTCCTGAAGCGCCGCATCCCGGCCAGCGTGTGGCAGGCACTGCCTTGCCTGGTGGTGCACCCCGGCCCGCCGGGCGACCAGGGGCCGAACGCGCTGGACTGGGCGGTGCTGCGCGGCGAGCGCGACTGGGGCGTGACCGTGCTGCAGGCCAACGCCGAGTTCGACGCGGGCCCGGTGTGGGCGCACGCGGCCTTTCCCTTGCGCCAGGCGGCCAAGGGCAGCCTGTACCGGCGCGAGGTCACGCAAGCCGCACTCGCCGCCACGCTGGCCGCCGTGCAGCGCTTTCAAAACGGCGAGCGCTCGGGCGAACCACCGCCGCCCGCGTTATGGCGCCCCGCGATGCGCCAGGCCGACCGCGCCATTCACTGGGCGCAGCACACCACGGCGGAGGTGCTCGCGCGCCTGCGCTGCGCCGACGGCCAGCCCGGCGTGCTCGACGCGCTCTGGGGCCAGGCCTGCCACCTGATGGACGGCCACGCGGCGTCCGGCGCGGCGATGGCGGGTTTCGCGCACGCGGCACCGGGTGAGCTGCTGGCGGTGCGCGACGGCGCGCTGCTTCGCCGCACGCGCGACGGCGGCGTGTGGATCGGCCATGTGCGCCGCGTGGGCGAAGCCGCCGGTTTCAAGCAGGCGGCGGCACAGGCCTTCGCCACCGAGGCCGCCGCCCTGCCCGAGCTGCCCGCGCCGCTGCAACGGCCCGAGGACGAGTGGGGCGAGCTGCGCTACAGCGAGCACGGCCCCGAGGGCGCGCGCGTGGGCTGCCTGCATTTCGACTTCCACAACGGCGCCATGTCCACCGGGCGCTGCGAGCGCCTGCGCGCGGCCTGGCAGGCGGTGCGCGAGCGGCCGGTGAACGTGCTGCTGCTCATGGGCGGCGAGGACTTCTTCAGCAACGGCATCGACCTCAACGCCATCGAGGCCGCCGCCCACCGCAGCGGCGACAGCGCGGCCGACGCCTCGTGGCGCAACATCCAGGCCATGAACGACCTGGCCCTGGCGGTGATCGAGACCACCGACCGCCTCACGGTGAGCCTGCTGCGCGGCAACGCGGGCGCGGGTGGCGCCTTCCTCGCGCTCGCGGCCGACGAGGTGTGGGCGCACGAGGGCGTGGTGCTCAACCCGCACTACAAGAACATGGGCAACCTGTACGGCTCGGAGTACTGGACCTACCTGCTGCCACGCCGCCTGGGCGAGGCCGGTGCGCAGGCGCTCATGCGCCAGCGCACGCCGCTGCGCGCGCTCGACGCCTGGCACCTGACGCTGATCGACCACTGCGACGGAACGGGACGCGAGGGCTTTGAAGACCGTTGTCTGCAGCGCGCGCTGGCGCTCGCGGCCTCCTACAATCTGCCGCAGAGGCTGGCGGCCAAGCAGGCCACCCGCGAGCGCGACGAAGCGCGCCGCCCGCTGGCCCACCACCGCGAACAGGAACTCGCGCGCATGCACCGCAACTTCTACGGCTTCGACCCCAGCTACCACGTGGCGCGCCACCATTTCGTGCACAAGCTGCCGCACGCGTGGACGCCCCGGCATCTGGCCGTGCACCGATGAACGCGCCCTTCCCCACCGACGTGTTGCCCACCGTGCTGGTGGTGGACGATGAGGTGCGCTCGCAGGACGCGATGCGCCGCACGCTGGACGAGGACTTCACCGTGTTCACCGCCAGCAGCGCCGACGAGGCGCGCGGCCTGCTCGAACGCCAGCCGGTGAGCGTGATCCTGTGCGACCAGCGCATGCCCGGCATGACGGGGGTGAGCTTCCTCAAGGAAGTGCGCGAGCGCTGGCCCGATGCGGTGCGCATGGTGATCTCGGGCTACACCGACAGCGAAGACATCATCGCCGGCATCAACGAGGCCGGCATCTACCAGTACATCCTCAAGCCCTGGGCGCCCGACCACCTGCTGGACTCGGTGCGCAACGCGGTCGAAGCGCAGGCCCTGCAGCGCCAGACCAGCCGACTCGACCTGGAGCTGCGCACCAGCACCGGCGTGCTGCGCCAGCGCACCGCCACGCAGATCGACCGCGCGCGCGCCAGCTTCGGTTTCGACCGCCTGGTGCGCGCCCCCGGCAGCCCGCTGGACGGCGTGTGCGCGATGGCGCAGCGCGTGGCGCGCTACGACCTCTCGGTGCTGGTGCTCGGCGAATCGGGCACCGGCAAGGAGCTGCTGGCGCGCGCGATCCACTACGCCTCGCCGCGCCTGACCGGCCCCTTCGTGGTGGAGAACTGCGCCGCCATTCCCGACACGCTGCTGGAGTCCGAGCTGTTCGGCCACAAGCGCGGCGCCTTCACCGGCGCGTACGAAGACCACCCCGGCCTGTTCCAGCGCGCGCACGGAGGCACGGTGTTCCTCGACGAGATCGGCGAGACCTCGCCGGCCTTCCAGGTGAAGCTGCTGCGCGTGCTGCAGGAAGGCGAGGTGCGGCCCGTGGGCGGCGCGCGCCCGGTGCCGGTGGACGTGCGCGTGATCGCCGCCACCCACCGCGACCTGGAGCAGCGCGTGCGCGAAGGCCTGTTCCGCGAAGACCTGTACTACCGCCTCGCGGGCGTGAGCATCACCGTGCCGCCGCTGCGCGAGCGCGCGGCCGACATCGCGCCCATCGCCCGCCAGCTGCTGCAGGACGTGGCGCGCGAACTCGGCCACCCCGGCGCCACCCTGCCCGACGCCACGCTGGCCTGTCTGCTGGCCTACCCCTGGCCCGGCAACATCCGCGAGCTGCGCAACGAGATCGCGCGCGCGCTCGCGCTGCAGGACGGCAGCGCGCTTGACGCCGCCGCGTTTTCGGGGCGCGTGCTGCAGGGCCATGGCAATGGCGGTGACGACCTGCAGGCCGCGCTGCCCACCAGCGGCACCCTGGCCGAGCGGCTGGACGTGATCGAAGCCATGGTGCTGCGCGAGACGCTGCAGCGGCACCGCTGGAACAAGACCCGCGTGGCGCAGGAGCTGGGCCTCTCGCGCGTGGGCCTGCGCGGCAAGATGCAGCGCCTGGGATTGGAGAAATGACATGGCACTGAACGTCCTGTGGTTGCAATCCGGTGGGTGTGGTGGCTGCAGCATGTCGCTGCTGTGCGCCGACACCACCGACTTCCAGGGCCACCTGCGCGACGCGGGTGTGAACCTGCTGTGGCACCCCTCGCTCTCGATGGAAAGCGGCGACGAGCTGCTGGACCTGCTGGACGCGGTGCTCGATGGCCGCACGCGGCTCGATGCGCTGTGCGTGGAAGGCTCACTGCTGCGCGGGCCCAACGGCACCGGCCGCTTCCACATGCTGGCCGGCACGCAGCTGCCGATGATCGAATGGGTGAAACGCCTGAGCGCGCGCGCCAAGCACGTGCTGGCCGTGGGCAGTTGCGCGGCCTGGGGCGGCATCACGGCGGGCGGCGACAACCCCACCGACGCCTGCGGCCTGCAGTACGAGGACGACGAAGCCGGCGGCCTGCTGGGCGCAGCCTTCCGCTCGGCCAGCGGCCTGCCGGTGATCAACATCGCGGGCTGCCCCACGCACCCGAGCTGGGTGATCGACACGCTGATGGCGCTGGCCGCCGACGGCTTCGGCGCCGGCGAGCTCGACCCGCTGAACCGCCCGCGCTTCTACGCCGACCAGCTGGTGCACCACGGCTGCACGCGCAACGAGTACTACGAGTTCAAGGCCAGCGCGGAAAAACCGTCGGACCTGGGCTGCATGATGGAGCACATGGGCTGCAAGGGCACGCAGGTGCACGCCGACTGCAACACGCGGCTGTGGAACGGCGAAGGCTCGTGCACGCGCGGGGGTTATGCCTGCATCGCCTGCACCGAGCCCGGCTTCCAGGAGCCGGGCCACCCCTTCCACGAAACGCCCAAACTCGCCGGCATCCCCATCGGCCTGCCCACCGACATGCCCAAGGCCTGGTTCGTCGCGCTGGCCTCGCTCTCCAAGAGCGCCACGCCCAAGCGCGTGAAGCACAACGCCGTGGCCGACCACCTGGTGGTGACGCCGGCCATCCGGAAGACCCGCCTCAAATGAGCCGTCTTCTGGTCGGTCCTTTCAACCGCGTCGAGGGTGATCTCGAAGTCCAGCTCGACGTGCAGGGCGACCGTGTGGCCTCGGCCCAGGTCAACGCCACCATGTACCGGGGTTTCGAGCAGATCCTGCAGGGCAAGGCGCCGCACGACGCGCTGGTGTACGTGCCACGCATCTGCGGCATCTGCTCGGTGTCGCAGTCGGTCGCCTCGGCGCGCGCGCTGGCCGCGCTCGGCGGCATCACCATGCCGGCCAACGGCCAGCACGCGAGCAACGTGATCCTGGCGACCGAGAACCTGGCCGACCACCTCACGCACTTCTACCTGTTCTTCATGCCGGACTTCACGCGCCCGGTGTACGCGGCCCACGCCTGGCACGCCGAGGCGGTGCGCCGCTTCGCGCCGAACCATGGCGAGCAGGTGCGCGCGGCCACCGCCGCGCGGCAGCGCTGGCTCACGCTGCTGGGCACGCTGGGTGGCAAGTGGCCGCACACGCAGTCCATCGAGCCGGGCGGCTCCACGCGGCCGATCGACGCGGCCGAACGCGTGCGCCTGCTCTCGCGCGTGCGCGAGTTCCGCGCCTTCCTGGAGCGCCAGCTGTTCGCCACGCCGCTGGAGGCCGTGACCGCCATCGCCACCGAAGACGCGCTGTGGGACTGGCACGCGCGGGACCCGCTGGGCGGCGACCTGCGCTTTTTCCTCACGCTGGTGCGCGACCTGCAACTGCAGACCCTGGGCCCCGGCCCGGGGCGTTACCTGAGCTACGGCGCCTACGCCCAGCCCGAGGGCGGCTTCGCCCTGCCCGGTGGCGTGTGGCGGGCAGACACCGCGCGGCTCGACGCGGTGGACGCGGCGGCCATCACCGAGGACGCCACGCACGCCTGGCTGGCCGACGGCGCCGGCCCGCTGCACCCACTGGTGGGGCAGACGAAACCCGACCCCGACAAGGCGCGCGGCTACACCTGGAACAAGGCGCCGCGCCTGGCCGGCGAGGTGGTGGAGACCGGCGCGATCGCGCGCCAGCTCGCGGCCGGCCACCCGCTGGTGCGCGACGCCGTGGCGCGGCACGGCGGCAACGTCTACACCCGCGTGCTGGCGCGCGCGCTCGAACTCGCGCGCGTGGTGCCGCTGATGGAGGACTGGCTGGGCGCGCTGCGGCCCACCGAGCCATTCTGCGTGCCCTCGGACCTGCCCGACGAGGGCAGCGGCATGGGCCTGTCGGAAGCGGCGCGCGGCAGCCTGGGCCACTGGGTGGTGGTGCGGCGCGGGCGCATCGCCAACTACCAGATCGTCGCGCCCACGAGCTGGAATTTTTCGCCGCGCGACGCCGCCGGCACGCCCGGCGCGCTGGAGCAGGCGCTGGTGAACGCGCCGGTGCGCGAGGGCGAGAAGACGCCGGTGGCCGTGCAGCACATCGTGCGCTCCTTCGACCCCTGCATGGTCTGCACGGTGCACTAGATGCGCACGAAAAAAGCGCGCGCCAAGAGTCCCTTGCCCACCGTGCCGATGGAGGGCGTGGACGAGTCCACCTGGATGGACGTGATCCAGAAGATGGACGAGGTCTACACCCGCCTGATCGACGACGAGGTGGAGCTGGAGAAGAAGAACACCGAGCTGGAGCAGTCGCAGCAGTTCATCTTCAGCGTGCTGACCTCGATGTCGGACGTGCTGGTGGTGTGCGACGCGAACGGGGTGATCGAACAGGCCAACGCGGCGCTGTGCGAGCTGACCGGCCGCCCCGAGGAACAGCTCAGCGGCACGCCGCTGTACGCCTTGCTGGCCGACGACGCGAGCCGGGAGCTGGCGCGCGCGGCCATGGAGAAGGCCGACGCGCCGCGCGCGGGCGAGGCGATCGAGCTCAACCTGCTGGACCGCCAGGGCCAGGCCGTGTCGGTGGACGCGAACTGCACGCCGCGCATCGGCGACAAGGGCCGGCGCGTGGGCACGGTGTGGGTGGGCCGGCCCACGGCCGAACTCAAGCGCGCGTACCACGAGATGCGCGCCGCGCACGAGGCCCTCAAGCGCACGCAGCAGCAGCTGCTGCACTCGGAGAAGATGGCCTCGCTGGGCCAGCTGGTGGCGGGCGTGGCGCACGAGCTCAACAACCCGATCAGCTTCGTGCTGGGCAACGTGCACGCGCTCAGCAAGTACAGCGAACGGCTGCGCACCTACCTGGCCGCGATGCACGCGCACGAGCCCGAGGCGGTGCTGGACGAGATGCGGCGCAAGCTGCGCATCGAGCACCTGCTGGCGGACCTGCCTTCGCTGATCGAGGGCACGCTGGAGGGCGCGCAGCGCACGGCCGACATCGTGCACGGGCTCAAGCGCTTCTCGGCCATGGACTCGGAAGAGCGCAAGCCGGTGAACCTGGTGGAGGTGATCGAGCGCGCGATCCACTGGGTGCAGAAGGGCCGCTCGGCCCCGGTGGAGGTGCAGTGGCAGGCCGGCGAGACCTGCACCGTGATGGGCAGCGCGGGCCAGCTGCAGCAGGTGATGATGAACCTGCTGCAGAACGGCTTCGACGCCGTGGGCCAGCGCGAGGCGCCGCGCATCGTGGTGTCGCTGGAGCGCGCGGACGGCACCGTGCGCGTGGCGCTGCGCGACAACGGCCCGGGCATCCCGCCCGAGCACCTGCTGCGCATCTTCGACCCCTTCTTCACCACCAAGCCGGTGGGCAAGGGCACCGGCCTGGGCCTGTCGATCAGCTACGGCATCGTGGAGCAGCACGGCGGGCGGCTGAGCGCGCGCAACGTCGAGGGCGGCGGCGCGGAGTTCGTGCTGGAACTCCCTCAGGCATAGGCCTCGGCCATCGCGTCCAGCGGCACCGGTTTCATCTTGCCGGCCTGCCCTGCGCTGCCGAAGGCCTCGAAGCGCTCGCGGCACACGCCGCGCGCGGCCTTCTTCGCCGCCAGCAGCGCCTTGCGCGGGTCGAACTCGCTGCGCTCTTTGGCGAAGGTCTGGCGCATGGCACCGGTCATCGCCAGGCGGATGTCGGTGTCGATGTTGACCTTGCGCACGCCGTTCTGGATGCCGCGCCGGATCTCTTCCACCGGCACGCCGTAGGTTTCCTTGATGTCGCCGCCGTGCTCGCGGATGATGGCCAGCCACTCCTGCGGCACGCTGGAGCTGCCGTGCATCACCAGGTGGGTGTTGGGCACGCGGGCGTGGATGGCGGCGATGCGGTCGATCGCGAGGATGTCGCCGGTGGGCTGGCGCGTGAACTTGTAGGCGCCGTGGCTGGTGCCGATGGCGATGGCCAGCGCGTCCACGCCGGTGCGGCGCACGAAGTCCTCGGCCTGCTCGGGGTCGGTGAGCATCATGTCGTGCGTGAGCTTGCCCACCGCGCCCACGCCGTCTTCTTCGCCGGCCTCGCCGGTTTCGAGCGAACCGAGGCAACCGAGTTCACCTTCCACCGACACACCGACGGCGTGCGCGAGCTCGCAGACGCGGCGCGTCACCGCGAGGTTGTAGTCGTAGGTGGCGGGCGTCTTGCCGTCCTCGCGCAGGGAGCCGTCCATCATCACGCTGGTGAAGCCCGAGCGGATGGACTGCATGCACACGGCCGGCGTGGCGCCGTGGTCCTGGTGCAGCACCACGGGCAGGTCCGGGTGGGCTTCCACCGCCGCCAGCACCATGTGGCGCAGGTAGGCCTCGCCCGCGTACTTGCGCGCCCCCCGCCGAGGCCTGCAGGATCACCGGGCTGTCGGTCTCCTGCGCGGCCTCCATGATGGCCAGGATCTGTTCGAGGTTGTTGACGTTGAAGGCGGGCACGCCGTAGCCGTGTTCGGCCGCGTGGTCCAGCACCTGGCGAAGGGAAACGAGCGCCATGGGAAAGCTCCTGGGTGAAGTGAAAAGGAAAAAAATCAGGCCGCGCGGCGTTCGAGGACCTCGAAGGCCGGCAAGGTCTTGCCTTCGAGCACCTCGAGGAAGGCGCCACCGCCGGTGGAGATGTAGCCCACGTCCTTCTCGATGCCGTACTTGGCGATGGCCGCCAGCGTGTCGCCACCGCCGGCGATGCTGAACGCGCTGCTCTTCGCAATGGCGTCCGCGATGGCCTTGGTGCCGCCCTCGAAGGCCGCGAACTCGAACACCCCCACCGGGCCGTTCCACACGATGGTGCCGGCCTGCATCAGCTGCGCCGCCAGCTTGGCTGCCGTCTCGGGGCCGATGTCCAGGATCAGGTCGTCGTCCGCCACCTCCGTGGCCTTCTTCACCGTGGCCGGCGCGTCGGCCGCGAAGGCCTTGGCCGTGACCACGTCGGTGGGGATCGGCACTTCGGCGCCGCGCGCCTTCATGGCCTCGATCACCGCCTTGGCCTCACCCACCAGGTCGGCCTCGGCCAGGCTCTTGCCGATCTTGAGGCCGGCCGCCAGCATGAAGGTGTTGGCGATGCCGCCGCCCACGATCAGGTTGTCCACGTTGTTCGCCAGGCTCTTGAGGATGGTCAGCTTGGTGCTGACCTTGCTGCCGGCCACGATCGCACCAGCGGGCGCTTCGGGGCCGCGAGGGCCTTGGCAATCGCGTCCATCTCGGCGGCCAGCAGCGGGCCGGCCGAGGCGATGGGCGCGGTCTCGGCGATGCCGTAGGTCGTGCCTTCGGCGCGGTGGGCGGTGCCGAAGGCGTCGTGCACGAAGATGTCGCACAGGGCGCCGAGCTTCTTCGCCAGTTCGGGGCTGTTCTTCTTCTCGCCCACGTTGAGGCGGCAGTTCTCCAGCAGCACGACTTCGCCGGGAGCGACCGAGAAGTCGCCGTCGATCCAGTTGGCGACCAGGCGCACCGGGCGGTCCAGCAGCTCGCCCAGGCGCGCGGCCACGGGGGCCAGCGAGTCCTCGGGCTTGAAGGCGCCTTCGGTGGGGCGGCCCAGGTGGCTGGTGACCATCACGGCCGCGCCGGCGTCCAGCGCCAGCTGGATGGCCGGCAGGCTCGCGCGGATGCGCGTGTCTTCGGTGATGCGGCCGGCGCCGTCCTGCGGCACGTTGAGGTCCGCCCGGATGAAGATCCGCTTGCCGCGCGCGAAGCCGCTCGCGCACACGTCGCCGAAACGCAGCGCGCTCATGCGAAACCGCCCACGACGCGCGCCATCTCCAGGCACTTGTTGGAGTAGCCCCACTCGTTGTCGTACCAGCTCACGACCTTGATGAAGGTCTTGTCCAGCGCGATGCCGGCGTCGGCATCAAAGATCGAGGTGCGCGTGTCGCCCCGGAAATCCGTCGCCACCACCTTGTCCGTCGTGTAGCCCAGCACGCCCTTCAAGGCGCCTTCGCTCTGCGCCTTCATCTCCGCGCAGATCTCTTCGTACGTCGCGTCCTTGTTCAGCTCCACCGTCAGGTCCACCACCGACACGTCGCTGGTCGGCACCCGGAAGCTCATGCCCGTGAGCTTCTTGTTGAGCTCGGGAATCACCACGCCCACGGCCTTGGCCGCGCCCGTGCTGCTGGGGATGATGTTCTCCAGGATGCCGCGGCCACCGCGCCAGTCCTTGTTGCTCGGGCCGTCCACCGTCTTCTGCGTGGCCGTGGCCGCGTGCACCGTGGTCATCAGGCCGCGCTTGATGCCCCACTTGTCGTTGAGCACCTTGGCGATCGGCGCCAGGCAGTTGGTGGTGCACGAGGCGTTGGAGATGATGGCCTCGCCCTTGTAGGTCTTGTCGTTGACGCCGAAGACGAACATCGGGGTGTCGTCCTTGGAGGGGGCCGAGAGGATGACCTTCTTCGCGCCCGCGTCCAGGTGCTTCTGGGCCGTGACCTTGTCCAGGAACAGGCCGGTCGATTCGATGACGACGTCGGCGCCGACTTCGTTCCATTTGAGGTTGGCGGGGTCGCGCTCCTGCGTCAGGCGGATCTTCTTGCCGTTGACGATCAGGGTGTTGCCCTCGACCTTGACTTCGCCCTTGAAGCGGCCGTGCACGCTGTCGTACTGCAGCATGTAGGCCAGGTAGTCGGGCTCGAGCAGGTCGTTGATCGCCACCACTTCAATGTCTTGGAAGTTCTGGATGGCGCTGCGCAGCACGTTGCGGCCGATGCGGCCGAAGCCGTTGATGCCGAGGCGGAGGGGAGCTTTCTGTGTCATGGGGGTTCAGTTCAGCAGGGCGGAGAGGTCGGGAATGACGCGGTCGGGCGCGCAGGCGGTGATGGGCTCGCCCATGTTGTAGCCATAGGGCAGGGCCCAGACGCGCACACCGGCGTTGCGCGCGGTGGCCACGTCGATGGACGAATCGCCCACGAAGAGCGCGCGCTCGGGCGGCACCTGGAACAGCGCCAGGCAGCTGTGGATGCCGGCCGGATCGGGCTTTTTGGTGGGCAGGGTGTCGCCGCTGATCACACGGTGAAACAGGGGCGCGAGGCGGTGCGCGTCCATCACGGTGGCGGTGTAGCGGCTTTCCTTGTTGGTGACCACGGCGAGTTTCACGCCGCGTTCGCGCAGGGCGGTGAGGGTTTCGCGCACCTGGGGGTAGAGCTGGCTGCGCGTGCCGCAGCGGCGCTGGTAGTGGCGGTCGAACTCGGCGGCGATCAGCGGCAAGGCGCTGCTGGCGCGCACTGCGGCCACCTCGGTCTTGCCGGCCGAGGCCAGGGCCTGGATCAGCAGCTCGCGCGTGCCGTGGCCGATCCAGCGCTCCACCTGCACCGGCGAGACGGCGGGCAGGTCGAAGCGCACCAGGGTGTCGTTGACGGCGTCGCCGATCTCGCCGGCGGTGGCGACCAGCGTGCCGTCGAGGTCGAACATCGCCAGGTCGATGGCGCTCATGGTGAAACCTCCGTGCTGCGCACTGCGGTGCGAGCTGGCTTGGGGCGGCCCGGCGCGGCGCTCATGCGGCCTCCGCCTCGATGCCGGCCCGCACACGGGGGGCGCGGATGCAGCAGCGCGCGCACCTCGTCGGCCACGCGCGCCGCGGTGATGCCGAAGTGCGCGTACAGGTCTTTCGCGGGAGCCGATTCGCCGAAGCTGCTCATGCCCACGACACGGCCCGTGCGGCCTACGTACTTGCGCCAGAAGTCGGGGTGCGCGGCCTCCACCGCCACGGCGGGCAGCGCGGGCGGCAGCACGGCGTCCTGCCAGGCGGTGTCCTGCCGGTCGAACACGCTGGTGCTGGGCATGGAGATCACGCGCACGGCGATGCCCTCGGCCGCGAGCGCGGTCTGCGCCTGCAGGGCCAGCACCGTTTCGGAGCCGGTGGCGAGGATGAGGGCCTGCGCGCCCGGCATGTCCGAGAGCACGTAACCGCCGCGCTGGATGGCGGTGGCGCGGGTCTCGTCGCCCAGCGGCGGCAGGTTCTGGCGCGAGAGCGCGAGCGCGGTGGGGCCGTCGCGGCGCTGCAGGGCGTGGGCCCAGGCCACGGCGGTTTCCAGCGCATCGCCGGGTCGCCACACGTCCAGCCCCGGGATGAGGCGCAGGCTGGGCACGTGCTCCACCGGCTGGTGGGTCGGGCCGTCTTCGCCCAGGCCGATGGAATCGTGCGTGAAGACGTGGATCACCTGCAGCTTCATCAGCGCGGCCATGCGCACGGCGTTGCGGCTGTAGTCGCTGAAGGCGAGGAAGGTGCCGCCGTAGGGAATGAAGCCGCCGTGCAGGGCCAGGCCGTTCATGATCGCGGCCATGCCGAACTCGCGCACGCCATAGCTCAGGTGGTTGCCGCCGGTGAAGCGGCCGGCCTTGTCGGGGCCGGCGGTGACGCAGCCCTTGAAGTTCGTGAGGTTGGAGCTGGTGAGGTCGGCGCTGCCACCGAAGATTTCGGGCAGTTGCGGCGCCAGGGCGTCGAGCGCGAGCTGGCTGGCCTTGCGCGTGGCGATGGCGTCGGTGCGCCGGCCCAGGGCCGCGACGAGCGCGGGCAGGCCGTCGGCGAAACCCTCGGGCAGTTCGCCGACCAGGCGGCGGTGAAACTCGGCGGCCTCGGCCGGGTAGGCCTCGCGGTAGGCGGCGAAGCGCGCCTGCCAGTCGGCTTCGAGCGCGTGGCCGCGTTCGGTGGCGTTCCAGGCGGCGGCGATGTCGGCCGGGATCTCGAACGGCGCGGCGGTCCAGCCCAGGGCCTCGCGCGTGGCCTGCACTTCGGCCGCACCGAGCGCGGCGCCGTGCACGTCGTGGCTGCCCTGTTTGTGGGGCGCGCCCTTGCCGATGATGGTCTTGCAGCAGATCAGCGTGGGCTTGCCTTCGGCCTGTGCGCTGGCGCTGCGCGCGCGGCGCAGCGCCGCGTCGATCGCGCCGGGGTCGTGGCCGTCCACCGTGACCACCTGCCAGCCGTAGGCGGCGAAGCGGCGCGGCGTGTCGTCGGTGAACCAGCCCTGCACGTGGCCGTCGATGGAGATGCCGTTGTCGTCGTAGAGCGCCACCAGTTTCGACAGGCGCAGCGTGCCGGCGAGCGAGCACGCTTCGTGGCTGATGCCTTCCATCAGGCAGCCGTCGCCCAGGAACACGTAGGTGTGGTGGTCCACGATGGCGTGGCCCGGCCGGTTGTACTCGGTGCGCAGCAGCTTCTCGGCCAGCGCCATGCCGACGGCGTTCGCCAGGCCCTGGCCGAGCGGGCCGGTGGTGGTTTCCACGCCGGGCGTCACACCGACCTCGGGGTGACCGGCGGTCTTGCTGTGCAGGCGGCGGAACTGGCGCAGGTCGTCCATCGACAGGTCGTAACCCGTGAGGTGCAGCAGCGCGTAGAGCAGCATGGAGCCGTGGCCGTTGGAGAGCACGAAGCGGTCGCGGTCGAACCAGTTCGGGTTGGCCGGGTGGTGGCGCAGGTGGCGGTTCCACAGCACCTCGGCGATGTCGGCCATGCCCATGGGCGCGCCGGGGTGGCCGGACTGCGCGGCCTCCACCGCGTCCACCGAGAGCAGGCGGATCGCGTTGGCCATGCGGCGCGCGAGGTCGAGGTTCGGGGGTTGGCGCGCGCTCATGCGAACGCCCTTTGTTTGCGCTCCATCATGCGCCAGATGAAGGGCGTGAAGATCAGCTGCATCGCCAGCTCCATCTTGCCGCCGGGCACCACGATGGTGTTGGCGCGCGACATGAAGGAGTCGTGCACCATGCTCAGCAGGTACTGGAAGTCGATGCCCTTGGGCTTGGCGAAGCGGATCACGACGAAGCTCTCGTCGGGCGCCGGGATCTCGCGCGCGATGAAGGGGTTGGAGGTGTCCACGCAGGGCACGCGCTGGAAGTTGACGTGCGTGTGCGCGAACTGCGGGCAGATGTAGTTCACGTAGTCGGGCATGCGGCGCAGGATGGTGTCGGTGACGGCCTCGGTGCTGTAGCCGCGCTTGGACTTGTCGCGCCAGAGCTTCTGGATCCATTCGAGGTTGATCACGGGCACGACACCGATGAGCAGGTCGGGGTGCTGGGCGATGTTGACTTCGGGCGTGACCACGGCGCCGTGCAGGCCTTCGTAGAACAGCAGGTCGGTGTCCTGGGGCAGCTCCTGCCAGGGCGTGAAGGTGCCGGGCGCCTGTTTCCAGGGCGCGGCCTCTTCGGCGTCGTGCAGGTACTTGCGCGACTGGCCGGTGCCGCTGCGGCCGTAGCTGGCGAACAGCGCCTCCAGCTCGGGGAACAGGTTGTTCTCGGGGCCGAAGTGGCTGAAGTGGCCGTTGCCCGCGCGCTCGGCCTCGGCCTGGCGCAGCTTCATTTGCTGACGGTCGTGGCGGTGGAAGCTGTCGCCTTCGATGATGGCGGCGGTGACGCCTTCGCGGCGGAAGATGTTCTCGAAGGTGCGGGTGACCGAGGTGGTTCCCGCGCCCGACGAGCCGGTGATGGCGATGATGGGGTGGCGCTCAGACATGGTGATGTCCCGTGGAGTTGAAGAATCGGTGCCAGCGCAGGTCAGACGCGGAACAGGCTGCGCTCGTGGAACAGGGGGTTGTCCAGGTCTTTGCGCGCCGGCGGCTCGGCGTGGTAGCGCTCGATGCGCTCGACCTCGTGCTTCGAGCCGAACACCAGGCCGATGCGCTGGTGCAGGCCGTCGGGCTGCACGCCCAGCATGGGCACGCGCCCGGTGCTGGCGCGGCCGCCGGCCTGCTCCATGATGAATCCGATGGGGTTGGCCTCGTACAGCAGGCGCAGGCGGCCGGGCTTGGCGGGGTCCTTGCTGTCGCGCGGGTAGAGAAAGACACCGCCGCGCATGAGGATGCGGTGCGCCTCGGCCACCATGCTGGCGATCCAGCGCATGTTGAAGTCCTTGGCGCGCGGGCCGGTCTTGCCGGCCAGGCACTCGTCCACGTAGCGCTTGACCGGCGCTTCCCAGAAGCGGCTGTTGGAGGCGTTGATGGCGAACTCCTGCGTGTCGGCGGGCACGGTGAGCTCGGGGTGGGTGAGCATGAACTCGCCCAGGTTGGGGTCGAGGGTGAAGCCGGTCACGCCGTTGCCCACGGTGAGCACGAACATGGTGGTGGGGCCGTAAAGCGC
Organism: Hydrogenophaga sp. UC242_50; assembly: GCF_042697355.1. Taxonomy (NCBI): domain Bacteria; kingdom Pseudomonadati; phylum Pseudomonadota; class Betaproteobacteria; order Burkholderiales; family Comamonadaceae; genus Hydrogenophaga; species Hydrogenophaga sp. UC242_50. The sequence continues at coordinate 839,753 of NZ_CP170553.1, read as the reverse complement.
GTAGCCGGCGGCCACCTGCTGCGTGCCGGGCTGCAGGAAGTCGGCCTCGGTGACTTCGCGGTCCTCGCTGGCCGGCGCGCGCAGCACCGAGAAGATGCTGCCCACGGAGACGTTCACGTCGATGTTGCTGGAGCCGTCGAGCGGGTCGAACACCAGCAGGTACTTGCCGCGCGGGTAGGTGCCCGGGATCTGGTACGGCGCGTCCATTTCCTCGGAGGCCATGCCCGCGAGGTGGCCGCCCCACTCGGTGATGCGCAGAAAGTAATCGTTGCTCAGCACGTCCAGCTTCTTCTGCGTCTCGCCCTGCACGTTGACCGAGCCGCCGGCGGCGGCGGCGTGGTTGCCCAGCACGTCGCCCAAAGCCCCGAAAGCGACGGCGCGCGCGATGGCCTTGCAGGCCATCGCCACGTCGAGAATGAGGGCGTTGAAATCGCCGCTGGCTTCGGGGAAGCGGCGGCGTTCTTCGATGAGGTACTGGGTGAGGGTCTTGCGGCCGGTCAGTGGCATGGCGTGGTTCTCCGCGGGGCGTTGCTGGAATGGAAGTCCGGGGTGGTGGCGGCGTGGCGCATCGCGCTCATGACGCCGTGGTAGCCGCCCGCCGCGTCGGCGGCGCCGAAGATGGCGCTGCCGGCCACGCAGATGTCGGCGCCGGCCTGGACGATCTCGCCGATGTTGTCCAGCTTCACGCCGCCGTCCACCTCCAGCCAGATCGGCTGGCCGCCGGTGGCGGTGTGGGCGTCGATGCGGCGGCGCGCCTCGCGCAGCTTGTGCAGGGTGTGGGGAATGAAGGCCTGGCCGCCGAAGCCCGGGTTCACGCTCATGAGCAGCACCAGGTCCAGTCTGTCCATGACGTGCTCCATCCAGGCCAGCGGCGTGGCGGGGTTGAGCGCGAGGCCGGCCTTGCAGCCGTGCGCGCGGATCAGCTGCAGCGTGCGGTCCACGTGGCGCGAGGCCTCGGGGTGGAAGGTGATGCAGTTGGCGCCGGCCTTGGCGAACAGCGGGACCAGCGCATCCACCGGCTCCACCATGAGGTGCACGTCGATGGGGATCTGCACGTGCGGGCGAATGGCTTCGCAGACCTGCGGGCCGATGGTGAGGTTGGGCACGTAGTGGTTGTCCATCACGTCGAAATGCACGAAGTCGGCGCCGGCGGCTTCGATGGCGCGCACCTCCTCGCCCAGGCGCGCGAAGTCCGCCGAGAGGATGGAGGGCGCCAGGCGCACGCTGGGCGACGGGGTGAACTTGGGCGGGCGGGACATCGTGGGGCGACTCTGTGTTGGAAAAAAGAAGCTCAGGCCGACTCGAACAGCGTGGTGCCGGCGTGCCAGCGCCGCAGCGCCTCCACCGTGACCCAGCGCTGCTCCATGCCGGCCACGCCGCTGGGCAGCAGCTGGTCCACGTCGCCCAGGTGGGGCAGCACGAGCAGGGCGTCGTCGAAGCGGTGGTCGGCCGTGTGCACGGTGGGCGTGACCAGGGTCTGCAAGCCGGCGTCGGTGGCCGCGCGCAGGCCGTTGGCCGAGTCCTCGAAAGCGAGGCAGGCGCTGGCCGGCAGCCCCAGCGTGGCGAGCACCTGCTGGTACACCTGCGGGTCGGGCTTCTTGCGCGGCGCGGTGGACGCGTCGCCGATGGCGGCGAAGTGGCGTTTCCAGTCCGGGCCCAGCGGGGTGCGCAGCAGGGCGTCGATATTGGCCGGCGTGGTGGTGGTGGCGATGGCCAGGCGCAGGCCGCTGGCCAGGGCTTCGCGCATGAGCCGCAGCACGCCGGGGCGCAGCGCGAGCTGGCCGCCGCTCACGCGGTTTTCGTAGAGGCGCGTCTTGATGGCGTGCACGCGCTCGATGGTGGCTTGCGCGGCCTGGCCGCCGGCCACGTCGGGCTCGACCATGCGCCAGTGGTGGGCGATGCGCTCCTTGCCACCCGAGACCTGCAGCAGGCGGATGTAGGTGGCGTCGTCCCAGTGCCAGCCCAGGCGCACCTCGGCGAAGGCGGCGTTGAAGGCGGCGCGGTGCGCGGCCTCGGTGTCGGCCAGGGTGCCGTCCACGTCGAAGATGAGGGCCTCAAGCATGGCCGGCCCCTTCGGTGTCGCTGAACAGGCGGCTGGCCAGGATGTCGGGCGCCTGCAGCGTGGTGAGTTCTTCGGCCGTGAGCTCGCGCTGCGGCTGCGCGAACAGGCGGCTGGCCTGGCGCAGGCGCGCGCGGTCCAGCGCGTTGCGCACGCTGCGCGCGTTGGCGAAATGGGGTTGCTGCAGGCGCAGGCCCAGGTAGCGCTCGAAGGCCTCGGCGGCCTCGGGGCTGAAGCGGTAGTTCTGCTCGGCCAGCATCTGGCGCGAGATCCGCATCAGTTCGTCGGCCGAGTAGTCCGGGAACGCCAGGTGGTGCGCGATGCGCGAGCGCATGCCGGGGTTGGACTGGAAGAAGGTGTTCATGCGGTCCTCGTAGCCGGCGAGGATCACCACCAGGTCGTCGCGGTGGTTCTCCATCACCTGCAGCAGGATCTCGATCGCCTCCTGGCCGTAGTCGCGCTCGTTCTCGGGGCGGTAGAGGTAATACGCCTCGTCGATGAACAGCACGCCGCCCATGGCCTTCTTGAGCACCTCGCGCGTCTTGGGCGCGGTATGGCCGATGTACTGGCCCACCAGGTCGTCGCGCGTGACGGCCACCAGATGGCCTTTGCGCACATAGCCCAGGCGGTGAAGGATCTGCGCCATGCGCAGGGCCACCGTGGTCTTGCCGGTGCCGGGGTTGCCCGAGAAACACATGTGCAGGCTGGGCGGCTGCGAGGGCAGGCCCAGGCCGGTGCGCAGCTTGTCGATGACGAGCAGCGCGGCGATGTCGCGCACGCGCGCCTTGATGGGCGCCAGGCCCACGAGCTCATCGTCCAGCTCCTGCAGCACGGCCTCGACCTGCGTGTCGGCCAGCACGGCACCGACCGAGCGCGCGGGCGGTGTGCGCAGCCGATGCCGCCGCGGTGGTCACGGCGGCATCGGTGGACAGCGGCGGCGGCGTGCTGCCGGGGATGAGGTACGACATGGCGGCGCGCTCCCCGGTGATCAGGCGGCGGTGTCGCGGTAGCGTTCACCCTCGGGGCGGTCGGCACCGTAGCCGCGCGTGGTGTAGCGCAGGCTGCGGCCGTTGACTTCCTGGCGCTCCAGCATGAAGCCGGGCTCGCTGGCCGGGCGGTTGACGATGAAGCTCATGGCGATGGTCTCGACGTTGCGCGTCGAATCGAAGGCCATCAGGCGGATGTAGTGGCGCGGGAAGGCCTTGCGGCAGGCCTGCAGCTCCTCCAGCACGCCGGCGGCGTCGTGCAGGTCGAACATGGGGTTGCCGTACATCGACCAGTAGGTATTGCGCGGGTGCGGGTCGTCGGTGTATTCCACGCTCCAGGCGTAGCCGCGCTTGAGGCCGTATTCGATCTGCGCGGTGATTTCCGGGTCCGTGAGGTCGGGCAGGAAGCTGAACTGGCCTTGCGTGATGCGGCCGGTGGCGTTGGTCATCATGGTGTGCGGTCCTCGAAGTGAATGGGTTCAGGCCATCGCGGGCGTCGCGACGTAGTCGCTGCTGTCCGTGCTCTGGTAGTTGAAGCTGATCTCGCCCCAGGTATCGAGCGCGGCCTTGAGCGGGCTGCAGTGCTGCGCGGCCTGCTTGAGGATGGAAGGGCCTTCCTGCAGCAGGTCGCGCCCTTCGTTGCGCGCCTTCACCATGGCTTCGAGCGCCACGCGGTTCGCCACCGCGCCGGCCTGGATGCCCATGGGGTGGCCGATGGTGCCGCCGCCGAACTGCAGCACCACGTCGTCGCCGAAGAGCTCGATCAGCTGGTGCATCTGGCCGGCGTGGATGCCGCCCGAGGCCACGGGCATGACCTTCTTGAGGTCGGCCCAGTCCTGGTCGAAGTAGAGGCCGCGCGGCAGATCGGTCTTGGTGTAGCTGTCGCGGCAGACGTTGTAGTAGCCCTGCACGGTGAGCGGGTCGCCTTCGAGCTTGCCGACGGCGGTACCGGTGTGCAGGTGGTCGCAGCCCGCCAGGCGCAGCCACTTGGCGATCACGCGGAAGCTCACGCCGTGGTTCTTCTGCCGCGTGTAGGTGCCGTGGCCCGCACGGTGCATGTGCATGATCATGTCGTTCTTGCGACACCAATTGGCGATGCTCTGGATCGCGGTGTAGCCGATCACCAGGTCCACCATCACGATCACCGAGCCCAGCTCTTTCGCGAACTCGGCGCGCTCGTACATGTCTTCCATGGTGGCGGCGGTCACGTTCAGGTAGCTGCCCTTGACTTCACCGGTCTCGGCGCTGGCCTTGTTGACCGCGTCCATCACGAACAGGAAACGGTCGCGCCAGTGCATGAAGGGTTGCGAGTTGATGTTCTCGTCGTCCTTCATGAAGTCCAGCCCGCCCTTGAGGCCTTCGTAGACCACGCGGCCGTAGTTGCGGCCCGAGAGGCCCAGCTTGGGCTTGGTGGTGGCGCCCAGCAGCGGGCGGCCGAACTTGTCCAGGCGCTCGCGCTCGACCACCAGGCCGGTGGGCGGGCCCTTGAAGGTCTTCACGTAGGCCACGGGAATGCGGATGTCTTCCAGCCGCGCGGCCTTCAGCGGCTTGAAGCTGAAGACGTTGCCGATCAGGCTCGCCGTCATGTTGGCGATGGAGCCTTCCTCGAACAGGATCAAGTCATACGCCACCCAGGCGAAGTACTCGCCCGGGCGGTTGGGCACGGGCTGCACCTTGTAGGCCTTGGCGCGGTAGCTGTCGCAGGCGGTGAGGCGGTCGGTCCACACCACTGTCCAGGTGGCCGTGCTCGACTCGCCGGCCACGGCGGCCGCGGCCTCCTCGGGGTCCACGCCATCCTGCGGGGTGATGCGGAACAGGCACAGCGTGTCCGTGTCCTTGGGCACGTAGTCGGGCATCCAGTAGCCCATCTGCTTGTACTTGAGCACGCCCGCGCTGTAGCGCTTCTTGGCGTCGGTGATCTCGGTTGAACCAGTGGGGGCGTTGCTCATCGGTGGCTCCAAAAGTGGGGTTTGTCTGGGGTGGAGCGGACTGTAGATTTCGGATTGAATAAAGTAAATTCACGATTTTTAGAAGTTCGATTAAGGAATTGCTGAATGAAGAACGCCACCTTTCGGCAGCTGCGGGTCTTCAGCGAGGTGGCGCGCCACCTCAGCTTCGCGCGCGCGGCGCAGGTGCTGCACCTCACGCCGCCGGCGGTGACGATGCAGGTGAAGGAACTGGAAGGGCACGTGGGCATGCCGCTCTTCGAGCGCAACGGCCGCAAGGTGGCGCTGACCACCGTGGGCGAGTACATGCTGGTCTACGCGAGGAAGGTGCTGGCGACGCTGAAGGACGCGGAGGACGCGGCCGCGCGGCTGCAGAAGCTGGAGACCGGCACGCTGGTGATCGGCATGGTGAGCACGGCCAAGTACTTTTTGCCGCACCTGCTGGCCGAGTTCCGGCGCGAGCATGGCCGCATCGACATCCGCCTGGCGGTGAGCAACCGCGAGCAGCTGGTGAAGATGCTGCATGCCAACGAGGTGGACATCGCCATCATGGGCCGCCCGCCCAAGGAACTGGCGACGCGCGCCGAGCCCTTCGCGGCGCACCCGCACGTGTTCGTGGCGCCGGTGGACCACCCGCTCGCGCACGCGGGCCATGTGCCGGCGGCGCTGCTGCGGGAATACGACTTCATCGTGCGCGAGCAGGGCTCGGGCACGCGCGCGGCGCTGGAGAAATTCCTGGCCGACGAGCACGTGGAGCTGCGCGTGATCATGGAGATGGCCAGCAACGAGACCATCAAGCAGGCCGTGATGGCCGGCATGGGCCTGAGCTTTCTGTCGCTGCACACCATCGGCCTGGAGCTGAGCAACCAGCTCATGACCGTGCTGGACGTGGAGGGCGCGCCGGTGGTGCGCGCCTGGAACGTGGTGCACACGCAGTCCAAGCTGCTGTCACCGGCGGCGGAGGCGTTCCGCTACTTCGTGCTGGAGCGCGGGGAGGCGTATCTGGCGGAGAGTTTTCCCGCCCCACCGCCGCCCGCGCGCTGATGGGGTTTGAAGCGGCCCAGGCCGATCAGGACACCCGCCGGTCGTGGGAGCCCACCTCGATCACCCACCGGATGCCTTCTTCGCCCAGGTGGGTTTCGAAGGTGTCCAGCAGCCGGTCGTACCGGTCGACCGCCTCCGCATCACCACGCCGCAAAGCCGCGGCACGGACTGGCACACCTTCGCAGTTTTTCGGCCAGCAGCAGCGCCTGGAGTTCCCGGGGCTTCAGGCTGTCTTTCAACCACTCCAGCGCGAAGCCATGGAGATGGAACTGCTCGGCCGTCCCCCCACAACAGCACCTGGTGAAGGGCTTGGGCGTTCGTCGCGCACTGACGGGGATCGCGGAGTGCCTCGATCGTCTTGCACAGCAACTTCGAGGCTTGCACGGCCTCTTCGATGGACATCGTCTGCCGAAGCTGGGGATGCTTGTTCAGATAGGCGAACCATTCCAGGCCAGGCTCATGGTTGCCCCATTTCGCCTGCACGTTCCGCGCTTTCTCCAGCATCATCCCGCGCTGCATCGCGTCCTGGGCGAAGTACTGGCGAGCGTGGTCGAAGCTCAAGGGGGTCTCGGAACGGTCCTCTTCCAGGAACTGGACGGTGTCGGGGCTGTAGTTGTAGTAGTCGCGGGCAGCCTCCAGGTTGAAGCTCGGAGTCGGATGGGAGATCGGGTTCATTCTGAAAAAAAAGTCGGTAAGCAAACGGGAAACGTCGATTCCCTCGACCGTGCAGGCGCACGGCCGAGGGAACCACGGCAAAAGTGCGGCGCGGCGTGAATTGGTTCATTCAGGACATTTCATCCCGCGGACCGCCATGCCCCGTCGTCTCCCCTGGGCTTCGACCGTCGATCTCAGAAGTGGTGGCGCAGGCCCACTTCGTAGCCACTGGAGCTGGTGCCGGGCGCATTGCCGGCCGGGCCGCCCGAGATGGCGAAGGTGGCCCGCCCTTTGTTGGAGACGTGGCCGGCGTTCACGTACACGGCCGTGCGTTTGGAGAGGTTGTGCACATAACCCACCGCGAAGCGCTGGGCGTCGTCGGCGGCGATGCTGGCGCCCGCCGCGTCCCGGCCGCTCTGGTCCACCTTGACGTAGGAGGCCTTGATCACCCCCACGCCCACCGGCACGCTGAGGCCGACCAAGAGCGCCTTGTGCTTGGAGCCCAGGTAGGCCGATTGCGTGAAGCTGCCCGAGAGGATGGCCCCGCCGAAGTGGTACGAGGCGCGCGCGCCCGATTGTTTGAACTGCGCGTTGGTCGCGTCGATGCGGGTGTTGCCGTAGAAACCGCCGACGTCGAACGGGCCCGCCGCGTAGCCCAGGCGCGCCCCGTGGTAGTCGTAGCTGCCCTGCGCGTTGCCCTCCTCGCCCGGCGCGACCATGAGCTGCCCGTACACCCCGCCCAGGTTGGTGGGCAGGAGGTATTGCAGGGCATTGTTGGAACGCGACAAGGTGGTGGCGCCCGCGCCGAAGGCCCGGCGCAGCGCGACGGAGGGGGCCGAGGCCCACATGTTGATCGCGCCACCCACGCCGACCACCACGAAGGGGTCGGTGCCGGCCCAGGACAGGAAGGCCGGGTTCCAGTCGCGGCCGAGCCGCACTTCACCCCAGGGGCCAGCCAGGCCGACGGTGGAGCGGCGGTCGAAGAACTGGTTGCTCACGGCGGAGGTGCCGGTGTCGGCGTTGAAGGCGCCTTCCAGCCAGAAACTGGCTTTCAGGCCGCTGCCCAGGTCTTCCACGCCGCGCAGGATGAAGCGCGAGGTGGAGTTGCTGCCACTGGCCAGGGAGGTCAGCGAGCCTTGTGAGTTGGTGCTGTGGCGCACCGCGGCGTCCACCACGCCGGTGAGCGTGACGTTGGATTGGGCGCTCGCGCCGGCGCCGAGCGCGCACAGCACCGCGCCAGCCAGCAGCTGGTTGCATGTCATTGGTTTGTCTCCGGGGGAAAAGGAAGGGGAAGTGAAACGGGCGCGGCTGCGCCCTGGCATCAGTCGAGCTTCACGCGGCCCGACTTGATGATCCTGTCGAACTGCACGATCTCGCGCGCCGTGACGGCGCTGAGTTCCTGCGGCGTGCTGCCGATCGCGCTGTAGCCCTGCCCCTCGAGCAGCTTCTGCACCGAGGGTTGTTTCAGGGCCGCGGCGAAGGCGCTGTTCAGTTTTTCCGTGACACCGGCAGGCAGACCGGCCGGGCCGAAGTAGGCGAGCCAGCCGGAGGCGGCCACGCCGTCCACACCCAGTTCCTTGAGCGTGGGCACGTCGGGGAACAGGCGCCAGCGCTCTTCGCCCGAGGTGGCGATGACGAGCAGCTTGCCGCTGTCCACGTAGGGTTTGACGCTGCCGCTGATGAGCACGAACTGGACCTGCCCGCCGAGCAGGTCGGTCACGGCCGGCGCTTCGCCCTTGTAAGGCACATGGACCGCCTTGATGCCGGCCGCCTCCAGGATGGTCTCCGACCAGAGGTGGGAGCTGGTGGCGTTGCCCGCCGAGCCGTAGGCCATCTCACCCTTGAGCGAGCGCGCGTAGGCCACGAAGTCCTTGAAGTTGCGCGCGGGGATGCGGTGCGGGTTGATGGCCAGCCCGACCTCGGTGCGCACGGCGATGGTGATGGGCGTGATCTGCCGGTTCAGGTCGGCGTAGCGCGGGTCGGTGACGGGCAGCAGGGACAGGGTGGCGGGCACGCCCAGGCCGATGGTGTAGCCGTCTTTCGGCGCGCGCACGATGGCGTCGGTGCCGATGCGGCCGCTGGCCCCGGTGCGGTTGTCCACCACCACCGTCTGGCCCAGGGTCTTGCTGACTTCGGCGGCCAGGGAGCGGGTGACGTTGTCGGCGAAGCCCCCGGGCGGGTACGGCACGATGAGGGTGATGGGCTTGCTCGGCCAGGTGTCGGCCATCGCCAGGTGGGGCAGCACCGCGAGCGCGGCCATGGCCGCCAGGCGGCCCAGGGTCTTGTGAAGGGGGCTCATGGAAACGGTCTCCGTTCTTGTGGGGGGCGATGATGGGCGTCGGTCAGTGCGCGGGGGCCGTGCGGCCGAGGAAGGACAGCAGCACCTGGTGGTACTCGTCGGGCCGCTCGGCCCAGCCGAAGTGGGCCACGCCTTTCATCTCGTGGTACTCGCCCCGCTTGAGCAGGCCGGCCATGCGGCGCATCACCGCAGCGGGGCAGGTCTCGTCGAGTTCACCGGCGATGCACAGCGTGGGCGCGGCGATGCGCGACAACACGTCTTCTTCGAGGTAGGCGGCCGTGGCCTGGATGGCTTTCTGGAAACCGGCAGCGTTCATGAGGCGGACGTTGTGCAGCACGTGGTCGATGGCGGGGCCCTGCGCGCCCGGTCCCATCATCGAGCGCAGCATTTCGGGCGCGTAGTCCGCGATGGCGCGGCCCTGTGTCAGGGGCGCCACGGCGCGTGGCCAGGAAGTTGGCCTGCCATTCAGGGCCCGAGTGGTTGAAGGTGTGCGCGGTGGCCGAGAGCACCAGCGCCTGCACACGGTCGGGAAAGAGGTCCGCCGTTTTCTGCGCCACCATGCCGCCCATGCTGTGGCCGAGCACCACGTTGCGCCCCGTGCTGGTCGCGCCGATCAGGCGGCCGGCCACGCGCGCCATGTCGGTCATGCTGAGGGTGTCGGGCACCGGGCTGGTGCCGTAGCCGGGCGCGTCCCAGGCCACGACGCGGTAGCCGGCCTGGTTGAGCGCCTGCGTGGTGCAGCGCCAGTATTCCTTGGCGCCGTAGGCACCGTGCAGCAGGTAGACCGTGGTCGGCCCTTCGCCCGACACCAGGTAGTCGGGCAGCTCATAGGTTCGCATGTCGGGATCCTTGGTTCAAAGAGAGGACGTGGCGGCGACCCAGCGCGCCAGATGGGCCGCCAGCGCCTCGGGCTGCTCCAGGGGAAGCAGGTGGCCGGCGCCGGGCACGGTGTGGAATTCGGCCCCCGGAATGCCCTGCGCGAGCGCGCGCTGGTGCTCGGGCGCGAACAGCTTGTCGTGCGAGCCGGCGACGATCAGCGTGGGCACGCGGCCGTCGAGCAAGGCGCCGCGCTCGGGCCGCGCGAGGCTGGCTTCCTGGTGCGCCATGAAGCGCTCGGCGCCGTAGGCGGCCACCATGGCCGTGCGCCGCTGCATCAGCAGCGCATCGCCCAGGCTGTCGGGGTGGAAGGCGGCCGCGGTCTGCGCCGCGACCAGCTGGGCGTCGCACCGTTCGCCGCCGTGTCAATGGCCTGGCGGCGCGCGGCGGCCTGTGCCGCCGTGTCGGCCTGGGGCCCACTGCAGACCAGGCCCAGGCCGCTCAGGCGCTCGGGGGCCAGCGCCCGCATGGCCAGCGCGACGTAACCCCCGAAGGAGAAGCCGACGAGGTGAAAACGCGCGGGCAGCGTCTTGAAGAGCGCGGAGGCGATCGCGTCGACGTCGGCCAGGGCCGGCAGTTCGGGCGTGTGGACCGCGAGGGTGGAAGGCAGGGCGCTTCGCACGCCATCGAAGACCGCGGCGGTGGTGTTCAGGCCGTGCAGGAGCACGAGGGGATGCGAGGGCATGGTGCTCACGCCAGCGCGGCCGGGTCGCGGTGTTCGCCGTCGATGCGGTCGCCCTCGACCCAGCAGGCGTGGGTGCCGACGCACATGCGCTCGGGCAGCACGATGGTGGCCAGCGGGCCGCGCGCGACGTCGGCCGCGTCGAGCACCAGCACCTCGGAGCGGTTCTGGCGCATGTCGGCCACCATCACGACGACGTAGCCGTCGTCCTCGGCCTTCGCGCCCAGGCGGCGCGCCACCTGCGGCTCGCTGCCGTAGCGGCCCTCGCCGTATTCGTAGCGCTGCGCCGCGCCGGTGAGCAGGTCGAAGCGCTTGAGGCCGGCGAACAGCCAGTCGCCGGGCTTGTACAGCACGTTGTAGCTGTAGCGGTAAGGGCGGCCCACGTAATCGTTGCTGCAGACCGGGAACTCGGTGACCTCGTCGTCGAGGTACTGCTCGGTGGTCTGGCCGGTCTTCAGGTTGAAGCGCCAGCGGTGCATCAAGGTCTTGTTGTGGTGCTTGTCGAGGTTGGCCAGGATGCGGTCGTACACGTTCATGTCGGCGCTCACCGGGATCTTCTTGAAGTCCGGCATGATGCAGCCGTCCATCACCACCTCGTCGCCGTCTTCGTAGCAGTTCGAGAGGTGGAGGATGAAGCAGGGCTTGGCCTCGAACCAGCGCACCTGGCTGCTGTCCCCATGGCGCGGGATGACGCCGAAGCGCGCCGCCTGGTCGCGGTTGAACACCAGATCGTGCTCGCCGGTCTTGAGCTTGACCGGGTCGAAGTACAGCGGCAGGTCGTGCAGGATGGTGTAGTGCTTCGTGATGCCCAGGTCGTGCGGCCAGCGCGCGCCCGGCAGCTCGATCGGCACGTAGTGCACCAGCTGGTTGTGGCGATCGACCACGCCGTAGTGCATGTACGGCCATTTCTCGGGGTAGTTGAAGAACATCATCTCCCCGGTTTCCGGGTCGACCTTGTAGTGCGAGCTCACGCCCTCGGGCACCTTGCGCGCCCAGTTGGCGTCGGGCCCGAGCGTCTCCAGCGTGCGCGGGTCCAGGCGCCAGGGTTCGCTGCCTTGCGACATGCTGGCGATCAGCTTGCCCGCGTGGCAGATCACGTCGGTGCCCGCGTTGTCCTTCATGGCGCCGATGGCGCCCCAGCCGCGCCGCGAGGCCAGGTGCGGCTGCAGCAGGCCCGGCCACAGGGAATGGCCCGCGCCCTTCTCCGCCAGGTAGCCGGTGGTGCGCACCAGGCGGTTGCGGTAGGTGGCGCGGCCGTTCTCGAAATGCACCGCGTGCAGCATGCCGTCGCCATCGAACGGGTGGTAAATGCCCAGCGGTTCGTGCACCTGGTTGTGCGTGTTGCGCACGTAGATGCCGTGCAGGTCCTTCGGGATCTCGCCGATCACCTGCAGGCTGTCGGTGTCGGCCGTGTACTCGTTCGCGTTGGGCGTGAACGGGCCCTGAAGAAAAGGGTTGTCGTTGTCCGCCCGGATCGTCAGGGCGATCCTGTCCACCACCTCAATCATTTGCCCACTCCAATGGTTGCCTGTGCCAATCAATGAAGAGAGTATCCGGCAATCAATTGCTTGTGGCAAGCAATTTTCGATCGATAATGGAAAGTACCTAGCACGCACCGACGACATGACCAAAAAAGCCAAGTCACCGCCTGTCCAGAGCACCATCTTCCTGTGGCTGGGCAAGGCCTACCACGCCGCCACCAACGCCTTCGAGGAGAGCACGGGCGTCACGGCCGCGCGCTGGCGGCTGCTCTTTCTGATCCACCGGCAGCGGGGCTGCACGCAGAAGGCACTGATCTCGGAGATCCGCGTCGACCCCGGGTCGATCACCCGCCAGCTCAAGGCACTGGAGGCGGAGAAGCTGATCGTTCGCGAAGACGATCCGGCCGACAACCGGCTGACGCGCGTCTCGCTGTCCCCGCTGGGCGACAAGCTGGTGCAGGGCATTCTGGAGAAGCGCAAGCGCTTCCTGGAGACCATGCTGCAGGGCATTCCGCCCGAGGAGGTGGACGCCTGCATCCACGTGCTGGAGCGCATCAGCATGAACGTCGGGGACGACCGCCCGATCCCCTGAGGCGGCGGCCGCGTGGCGTGACGCCGGCTCAGCCGTGCCGCAGGCAGAGCCTGTTGACCGGCGCCGACACGCGAGGCAGGGCCATGGTGGTGCACAGGCCGGCGGCAAAACTGGCGACGCTGGCGGTGCGCAACGGCACATAGTCCAGGCCGTTGTGCTGGCAGGCGCGCTGCAGCGCCACGGCGGATTCGCGGTCCACGCAGTCCAGCGGCGCGACAACGAGGTCGGCCCAGGTCAGCGCGGCCAGCAGCAGTTCGTTGCGCGGGTCGATGACGCTGCCTTCATGCCGCCGGTACTCGCCGCCGTGCCGCTCCACCAGCGCGCGGATGGACGGATTGGCGCTGGGGCGTCCGCCCACGTAGAGCAGCTTGCGGCCACGGATGAGCGGCCCGAGCGACGTGGGTTCGGCGCCTTCGCCGTTCATCCAGCCGCGCAGCTGTTCTTCCACCACCGTCAGCTCGCGCCCGAGTTCGCCGAGCTGGACCTGGAGCTGGATCGTTTCCTGCTCCAGGCGCAAGGCGTTGGCCTCGGCAGCGAGCGCGGCGACTTCGGCCTGCTCCCGGCGACCGCCCTGGAACATCAGCGCCGACGACAGCGACTCGGCCCGCTCCCGCGCGTCCCTGGCCGCTTCGAGCAAGGTGGCGCTCAGCCGCCACGATTCGTCGATGGCCGCCACCTGCGTGCGCAGGGCGCCGATCTCGGCCGCGTCGCGTTCGCGCTGCGCGCTCGCGGCGCTGGTGAGCGCCTCGATGTCGCGCGAGATCAGTCCGCTCAGCCGGGGCGTGCTGCGGCGGTCGGTGAGCAAGGCCCAGCAGGCGCCGCGCACCTCCCCCGCGCGGGTGGCCGCTTCCCACAGGCTCAGCAGATCGGCCTCGGTGCGGGCCCGGGAGCACTGCTCGATGGCCTCCCGATGCCGCTGGTCCAGCAGGCCCTGCAAGGCGCGGGCCACGCCGGCGTGCTGCGAGGCGAGCCGCGCGGCCTCGCACCGCAGCGCGAAGTCCGACGGGTTCAGCACGTCGGTGAAGGGCGCCATGAGCTGCCGCAGACCGTGCGCGGGCAGGCAGGTGCGCAGCACCATGCCCTGCAGATGGGGGGCGAGACAGACCCAGTGCAGACGGTGACCGGGATGGGCAGTGGGGGATGGCATGCGGTGGGCGCTTTCGATATATACAACCGAATATAGCGATACTGTAACCGAGCCCCCTGGTGCCGCGGGGTCGAACCGGCCCCCCTGCCGTTCGCCGTTTCCCGTTCTCCCTCGTGAAAATTGCCACAACTCCTACACGGCGATCGCGTCCTGCGTCATATTCTTGCCGCGCAACGGTGGCAGCATGTGCGAAAGAAGTTTCAAGTGCATGCGACCCATCCCTTGTCCAATTGCTTCTGGGAGTGCTTTCGTGTTTATCTACAAGATTTTTGGTGAACAACCCGGCTTTGCCGAAGGGCTGATCTTCAACAGCTGCGTGAAGAACCTGCAGAACCAGCCCGACCTGTGGCTCGACGAGTGTCCGTACCTCTACCCGCGTTCGTCCTCCCGGCTGCCCGAAGGCTTGCGCGTGGTGCAGCTCGGCACGGCCGAAGAGCACGCGCCTCAACAACCCAGCCCCCCGCGCTGGATGCTGGCCGCCTGAGCCCTCGGGCCGCCCGCCCCTCTCTTGGAGGGGTTTTTGTCATGTGGGACATCTCCTACATCCGCATTTTTGGTCTTCCTACAGAGTCGCCCGAGGTTCAAATCCACACTCGTCTCCTGCTGTCACGGACCGTTACCGTTGATTCAAGGAGATGGCGATGAAAGAATTTTTCAAGCTGTACGTGATCACGGTGGCCGGCATGGCGGCCATCGCCTCTCTCCTTCACTTGGCCGTGGCCCTGGGCCAGGACCAGTCTCCCTGGAACGCGCTGATCTACCTGGGCATTTCCAGCGGCGCACTGGGTCTGATGGGCCTGCTGGACATGGAGAAGCGCATCGACCAGATGACCGCCTGACGGCCCGGGCGGTTGGCCCGTTCAGGCGGCCGTTCCAGCGGCCCGCTCGCAGCGGCGGAAGAAATCGCGCATCAGCGCGGCGCATTCGGCGGCGTGCGTCTCCAGCAGAAAATGCGGCCCATCCAGGATGTGGGCTTCCATGCGCGGCAGGGCCTTCATCCACGAAAGCGTTTCGGCCAGATCGAAAAAGACGTCGTGCCGGCCCCAGAGCATCAGCGCCGGAGGTTGCCAGTGGGCCAGGCAGTCGGCGATCTCGCCAAAGCGCGCGTGGTGCTGGCCGTAGTCGAGCACGAGCTGGCGGTGCATCTCGATGCGCCCGGGCAACGACATGACGCGCCAGTCCTCTTCCCACACACTCGAATCGATGCGCCGCGCGATGTCGTCGGGCACACCCCCCACGTACTGGTCGCGCGTGCCCGCCCGGGTCAGGTGCGCCGTGGCCGCCGCGGCGCGCTCGGGCGTGGGGTCCTGAGGTCCGCGAAACCCGCGAAGGACGGGGGATCGATGGGCTCGGACTGCCCGAAGCCGGGCAGGTCGGGCGCGATGACGAAACAGTCCTGCGCCAGCCCGTCGATGACGTTGCGGAAGGACGCCGACGAACTGGGGAAGCCGTGCAGCAGCAACAAGGCCGGCCGGTGGGGGTCGCCCGCAAGGCGCAATGCCACGCGGATGCCATCGATTGACAGGGTGTCCATGCGGCGCCGGCTCAGGATGCCTTGGGCTTCCTGGCGTGCTGCTTGTGCCAGTCCTTGAGCGAGAAGTCGGGGTACCCGTCAAAGCGCTGGTCGCCCTTGCGGCCTTCCACGCGCACCCACGGGGCTTTGGAGTCCAGCAGGATGTGCACGTTCGCGGGCGGCTCGGGCAAGGGCGTGTCGATGGCGCCCGCGTGCGGGTGCACCAGCTCGGGCCAGCTCGGGTCGTACAGCCAGAGCGCGGTGCCGCACACGCCGCAGAAATGGCGCTGGCCGGTGCTGTGCCGCACCTCGTCGCCCTCGGTGATGCTGGCCTGGTAGACGCGCAGGTGCCGCTTGCCTTTCACCTTCAGCGTGCGGTGGTCGGCGCCCAGGTTGATCGCGTAACCACCGGTGCCCGCGGTCTTGCGGCAGATGGAGCAGTAACACCGCATGAAGGGCACGGGCTCGGCCGAGTCGACCGAGAAGGTCACGCGGCCGCAATGGCAAGAGCCTTCGAGCTTCATGGCGATCTCCTTGCAAACCCCCATTGGGCCCGCCCGATGCCTCGAAGGCTGTCGGACAACGCCCTGCAACGACGGGCGGCCCTACCGGCTCAGTTGCGCCAGCGCCGCTTGCAGCCCCTGCAGGCCACCCACGCGCTGGTCGTTGATGAAGATCTGCGGCATCTGCCGCACGGAGGGCCCGCACTTTTCGTAGAAGGCCATGCGTTCGGCTTCGTCGTCGATCTTGATTTCCTCGAAACCGAGCGAACGGGATTTCAGCAGCATCTTGGCCGACTCGCATTGCGGGCAGGCGGACTTGGAGTAGACGACGATTTTGAGTGACATGGCTGAGAGTTTACGGGGGGAGGGTATGCGCGACAGGGCAAAAAATCGGCATAGAACTTTCGATCGACAACGCGGTACTCAGGCCGCCATGGGAGTTTTTTTGACAGGCCTTCAGCGCAAAGCGCCTGGTTCGCGACCGTTCATGACGAGATGTACTCACTGGATACCCGATACGCATTCGACACCGAATACCAAGACCTGCGACATCAAGAAGAAGATGATGATTCATCAGACGAGCGCGTGGCACTGCGTCTGCTGATGCAAAAGGGCGAGATCGCCACCCTCTCCCGCTTTCCCATCCAAGACCCCAAGCAAACCGCCGACCTCTGCCTTGAGTTGGTCATGGACCACCCGGAGTCCGTGGCCGTCCTGCTGTGGAACCGCGAGGTGCGGGATGCCTTCGCCACCCTGCTGGGCAAACCGATGCACAGGCATCGTGGCCAGGACCGCTGGGAACGCGCCACGATGCTGGCGCTCGACACGGGGCTGCCGCCCGAGTGGTTCAGCGGCGCCCGAAGTGACCAACGCAGAAAATCGTTCCACACCCACGTCGCCGAAAAGAGCGCGAAGCACAAGAACCACACCTGGCAGGTTCCGGGGAGGGTATCCAAGGTGTACGAGGTCGGGAAGCCCGCTCCCTACCGAGGTCTGCACGTGAACTCGCTGTTGAATCAAAACGGCAAGATCCGGGACGCGTTGTGCCGCCACATGGCGTGGGAAGCGACCATGGCCTTCATGCAAGGTTGCGAATGCTTCAAGCAGTTCTTGTGCAACGTGGCTGAAGGCACCTACCCCTTCGACGTCGACACACTGGAGCATCTGCATTACGAGCACGTGTGCGACAGCAGCGACAGCCGTGTCCAGTTCACGCCACAACACTTCGGCCGCCTCCTCGTGCGCCTGCTCTCGTGCATGAAACCGGGTGAGCGCCAAGGACACTTGATCTGCTGGAACATCCCGAACGACCTCCATGCTCACGGCCACGAGATGGCCGTGTTGCTCGAGAAGGGGGACGATGGGATTGACAAGGTCTGGCTGTACGACCCCAATGTTTCCGGCAATGCCCTGCACATCAAGACCTCGCCCGACGGACTTTCAAGCCACAGCATCGCGCTCTATGACGCGCTGGGCTACATCGTCAAATCGGCGAACGTGCTGTCCATGGACATCGGCAACCGGACACTGGCCAAAGCTCGGGCAGGTCACTTCATCGAGTCGGACGACATAACGCTTCTGGAAAGCTTCGTGGAAGCCCTGGCCAACGGCACCGTGCATGAAATGGCGGCGGCACTGAAAACGATCAGGAACTGGAACGCCTTCGCTCACATGCACGCGGAGGTGCGGCGCGCCCTGACCATGGCGGTGCAATGGGGCCACGTGCAGGCCATCGGATGGCTTGCACAATGGCTGCACACCACAGAGGTGCATGAGAGCTTCCAGGAAGCGATCGATGAGGATCCCGAGCAGGCGGCGAAGCTGTGGAGCTTGGCGTTGAACAACGAGACCATGCTCGATCTGCTCACCCGCGAAGAAGAGGTTCCTTTGCGCACCGCAACCGCGCTGGCCTACCTGAATCTGCTCGCAGGCGCTTCACGGCACATGAACAAGGCCTCGAAGCGGGAGCTGTACAAGATCCTGCATGCCTTTCAGAACGGCTCGCCCTGCTGCTACGAGAGGCTCTCTTGGGGCCACCAACTCCTGAGTCGCGACGCCGGCTTTCGCACCGCGTTCGAGCAGCTCATGGCGAAGCTGAAGTTCTGGTGAACCCCGGGCCGCCCCGCGTCCTCAGTCGATCTGGATCTTCGCGTCGCGCACGATGCGCGCGTAGGTCGCGATCTCCTTGGTGATGTAGGGTGCGAACTGCGCCGGGCCCATGGGCGCGGCGATGAAGCCTTGCGCACCCAGGCGCTCGGTCACCAGCGACGAGCGCATGGCCTTGGCGCTTTCTTCCGTGAGCCGCTTGCTGATCGCCTCGGGCAGCTTGCCCGGCGCCCACAGGCCGTACCAGGTCACCATCTCGAAACCGGGAATGCCGGACTCGGCCACGGTGGGCACGTTCGGCATGCTCGGAAGGCGCGCCTTGGTGGTGACGGCCAGGGCCTTGAGCTTGCCGCTGGCAATGTGCGGCGCGGTGGACGGCAGGGCGTCGATGATCACGCTGATCTGGCCGCCGAGCAGGTCGTTCAGGGCCGCCGCCGTGCCGCGGTACGCGACGATGGGCATCTCCAGCTTGCCGCCGAACTTGATGGCTTCGAGCGAGACGTGCATGGGCGAACCGATGGCCGAGGTGCCCAGGCTGAAGCCCTGCGGTTTGGCGCGCGCGGCTTCGAGGAAGTGCTTCAGGTCGTCGGCCGGCACGCTGGGGTGCGCCGCCACCACCATGGGCACGGAGCCCAGGAACGAGACCGGCGTGAAGTCCGTGACCACGTCGTAGGGCACCTTGCGCACCATCAGCGGGTTGGCGATCAGCGTGGGCGACTGCACCAGCAGCGTGTAGCCGTCGGCCGGGGCCTTGGCCGACGAGGTCGCTGCCGATGACGCCGCTGGCGCCCGCGCGGTTCTCCACCACGAAGGGTTGTCCCATCTGCTCGGTGAGGCGCTGCGCGAGCACGCGCGCCACCAGATCGACCGTGCCGCCGGGCACGTAGGGCACGATGATGCGCACCGGGCGGTTCGGGTAGGTCTGGGCGTGCGCCGCGAGGCCGGTGGCGGCGAGCAGGCCGGCCAGCAGCGCGCGGATCCATGGGTTCTTCATCGTCGTGTCTCCTTGAAAGGTGGGTGTGGCGACTAGCAGCAGGGCATCTTCAGCAGGCGCAGCGCGTTGCCGAAGTAGATGCCCTCGCGCTCTTCTTCGGACAGCTTGAGCGAGTCGATGGCTTCGGGAATCGTGCGGATGAACATGGGGCCGCCTTCGGGATCGAAGGGGCAGTCGGACGCGAACACCACCTGCTTCGCGCCGAAGAACTCGAGCCCGCATTGCAGCCCCGCGCGCCCACCGGCCAGCGCGGTGTCCGCGTAGAACAGGCGGAAGTAGTCGATCGGGCGCTTGGCCGATGCTTTTGAGCAGGCCTTCGTAGTCTTCGTCCGAGGTGCGGCTGCCGAACTGGTCCAGCCCCGGGCCGACGCGGCCGTCGAAGAACGGGATCATGGCGCCCATGTGGTGGGTGATCACCTTGAGTTCGGGCAGCCGGTCGAAGAAGCCGGAGAACACCATGCGCGTCATGGCCGCGCTGGTTTCGTAGGGCCAGCCGAAGGTCCACCAGATCTCGAACTTGGACTTCTTCTCCGAGGCGTAGTCGGGCATGTTGGCGCCGCGCGCCGGGTGCATCCACACCGGCACGTCGTGGGTCTTCACGGCGGCTTCGAAGATGGGCCAGAACTCGGGCTCGTCGAGCGGGCGGCCGTTCACGTTGGTGAACACCTGGATGCCGCGCGCGCCCAGCACGTTGATGGCGTATTCCATTTCTTCCAGGCAGGCGGCCGGGTTGTTCATGGGCAGCGAAGCCACGAAGGCGGGGAACTTGTCCGGGTGCGCGTCGCGGATCTTGGCCATCTCCTCGTTGGCCAGGCGGGCCAGCGCGGGCGAGTCCTCGGGGCCGGCGATCAGCTCGATGGGCGGGTTCGACAGCGTGAGGATCTGCTGGTACTCGGGAAAGCCTTCCATCATCTTCAGGCGCGCGTCCAGGTCGTACAGCACCGGAATCGTCAGCCAGCGCTTGATGGCGCCCTTGTCCTTGGCCAGCTCGGCCATGCGCTCGAAGTACTTGCGCGGCAGGATGTGGGCGTAACTGTCGATCTTTCGCATGGGCTTTTCTCGCTCTTTATTCACCAATTGGAGAATTATAGGGAAAAGCAAAGGGGCGTGGGGCCCCCGATTTCCCCTGGTTTTCCCTGAGCAGTGAAGAAAGCCGCTACGCGAGCACGAACGCCGAGATCACCTCGGTGATGTGGGCCAGCCGCTGCGTGAGCTGCTTGGGCGCCTTGAAGTCGCGGTTGAAGCCGGCCGAGAGGGTGTGGATGTTGGAGAGGTAGAAGTACGAGCAGCCGGCGATGGTGATGTAGAGCTGCACCGGGTCGATGCCGGCGCGGAACAGGCCCGCCTTCTGGCCGCGCTCCAGGATGTCGCCCAGCGACTGCACCAGCGGCGAGTTCAGCTCGCGGATGCGCTGCGAGCCGTGCAGGTGGCGCGCCAGGTGCAGGTTCTCGCTGTTGAGCAGGGTGATGAACTCGGGGTGGGCGATGTAGTAGTCCCAGGTGAATTCCACCAGCCGGCGCAGCGCGATCAGCGGCGGCATGCCCTGCAGGTCCAGGTAGAGCTGGGCGTTGCGGATCTCGGCGTAGACGCTCTCCAGCGCGGCGGCGAACAGGCCGTCCTTGTCCTTGAAGTAGTAGTAGACGAGCTTCTTGTCCACCGCCGCCTTCTCGGCGATGCGCTCCACGCGCGCGCCACCCAGACCGGTGCGGGCGAATTCTTCGCGCGCGGCGACCAGGATGGCGGCCTTGGAGCGCTCGGCGTCGCGGATCTTGGGCTCGGAAGGGGCCTTTCTGGCGGTCACGGCGGAGGTCCTTGTGCGGGGGAAAGTGGGGCGGGCAATGCCGCCACAGCGTACCCGAACTCCCCCGCGCAGCCCTTTATTCACCATTAAGTGAATAAAGGGCTTTGCCAGGGCGCACCGCCAGGCGCCACAGGCGCGCGGCGCGGCCGATGAAGAAACCCGTGAACGCGCCGTACAGGGCCGCGACGCACAGCACGTACTGCGTGTCCCGGACCAGCTGCGGCGCCATGGTGAGATCGACCCCGACCACGTACTTCACCAGAAAGATGCCCACGATCAAGCCCAGCGGGACGGTGCTGCCCGGCAGGCGGTACAGGCGCCGCGCCGGGTCGTACTGGGCGCCATCGGCGCGGCCGCGCGCGACCAGGGCGAAGGCCAGCACCGCGGCGATGAGCCAGGCCGAAACGGCAAGGCCCCGGTGGGGCGTCGCACCGAAGGCCGAATACGTGCCCGAGACCGAGAAGAGCGTCATCGCCAGGGGCATCAGCGACACGCGGGCCAGGCTGGCGCTGCGCTCGCGCAGCTGGCTGGCGCCCAGCGCGAGCAGCGCCACGAGCAGGCCCCACACCCACAACGGTGTCTGGCGCAGGACGGGGACGACGGCTTCGGGGTGGTTGGCGAGCAGTTGCAGCAGCATGGTGGGCTCCGCGAGGAAGGGGTTGAGGGAGGACGCACTGTGCCGGGGGCGAGGGCGCCTGGCGATCCCGTTGCGACGAAACTGCGTGGGTGCGGCGCGAAGAGCCGTCTGACGAGGGCGAACGGCGGCGGCCGCGTCGGACGCCTCCGACACACGACCCCGCCAAGCACCCCCTGTTGCCGCGCCTCCCACTGTGCCAAGCTGTAGGGCATCGGATCTTCGCTTGATCCGGCAACTTCAAGAGTGCGCCTGTGAACAAAACCTTCGAGTTCGTCAGCGTGCGCGGCGCACGCGAACACAACCTGAAGAACGTCGATGTCGACGCGCCCCGCAATGCACTGGTCGTCTTCACCGGCATCTCCGGCTCCGGCAAATCCTCGCTGGCGTTTGGCACCATCTATGCCGAGGCACAGCGGCGCTACTTCGACTCGGTGTCGCCCTACGCCCGCCGGCTGATCGACCAGGTCGGCACGCCCGATGTGGACAGCATCGAAGGGCTGCCGCCCGCCGTGGCGCTGCAGCAGCCCAGGGGCTCGGCGGGCTCGCGCTCCACGCTCGGTTCGGTCTCGATGATCTCCAACATGCTGCGCATGCTGTACTCGCGCGCCGGTTGGTACCCGCGCGATCAGCCCATGCTGTTCGCCGAGGACTTTTCGCCCCACACGCCCCAGGGCGCCTGCCCGGTCTGCCAGGGACTGGGGTTTGTCTACGACGTGACCGAGAAGGCCATGGTGCCCGACGACACGCTGAGCATCCGCGAGCGCGCCATCGCCGCGTGGCCGCCGGCCTGGCATGGGCAGAACCTGCGCGACATCCTGGTCACGCTGGGTTACGACGTCGACACGCCGTGGCGCGATCTGCCCAGGAAGGACCGGGACTGGATCCTGTTCACCGAAGAGCAGCCCACCGTGCCGGTGTACGCCGGCTTCACCCCGGCCGAGACGCGGGCCGCGTTGCGCCGCAAGATGGAGCCGAGCTACCAGGGCACCTTCACGGGCGCGCGCAAGTACGTGTTGCAGACCTTCGCCACGACCTCCAGCGAACTGATGAAGCGCCGCGTGGCGCGCTTCATGTCCGGCACGGTGTGTCCTTCGTGCCAGGGCAAACGCCTGAAGGCCGAGGCACTCTCGGTGACCTTCGCCGGCCTGGACATCGGCGAGCTCTCCCGCTTGCCATTGACCCGGCTCGCGCAGGTGCTTGAACCGGCGGCCGCCGGCCGGCTCGCATCCACTTCGGCGCCAGCGGCCACGCCCAGGGGCCGCGCCCGCCGGGCCATGGCCCCGCGCCCGGGTCATGAAGGCGCTCCCGACGTGCGGCGAACGCCCCACCTCTCGGAAGAGAAACGCATCGCCGCACAACGGATCGCCCAGAACGTGCTGGAGCGCGTCAAGACCTTGGAGGACATCGGTCTGGGCTATCTGTCGCTCGACCGGCAGACACCCACCCTGTCGTCGGGCGAACTGCAGCGCGTGCGGCTGGCCAGCGCAGATCCACGCGAACCTCTTTGGCGTGCTCTACGTGCTGGACGAACCCTCGGCAGGCCTTCACCCCGCCGACGGCGTGGCGCTGCTGGCGGCACTGGACCGCCTCAAGCGCGCCGGCAATTCGCTCTTCGTGGTCGAACACGATCTCGCGGTGATGAAACACGCCGACTGGATCGTGGACGTGGGCCCTGAAGCGGGCGAGAACGGCGGGCGCGTGCTGTACAGCGGCCCGCCGGCGGGCCTGCGCCGCGTGCCGGACTCCCACACCGCGCGGCACCTCTTCGCCGCGCCGCCGCCGCGCAGGCGGGCCGTTCGCCCACCGCGGGGCTGGCTGAAGCTGACCGGCGTCAGCTGCAACAACCTGCACCGCCTCGACGCGGCTTTCCCCATCGGCGTGCTGACCGCGGTGACCGGTGTCTCCGGCTCGGGCAAGTCGAGCCTGGTGGGCCATGCCCTGGTGGACCTCATGGCGGACCACCTCGGCCATGAACCGCCCCAGCGCGACACGGGCGACACGGCGGAGGACGCCGAGGTCGGCGGCGCGGTGGTGAGCGGCGGCCGGATCGAAGCCGGTGCCGATGCCTTTCGCCGCCTGGTGCGGGTTGATCAGAAACCGATCGGCCGCACGCCGCGCTCCAACCTCGCCACTTACACGGGCCTGTTCGATGCGGTGCGAAAACGCTTCGCCGCCGAGCCTGCGGCGCGGTCGCGGCGATGGGGCGCAGGGCGCTTTTCGTTCAACGTGCCGGGCGGTCGTTGCGACACCTGCGAAGGCGAAGGTTTCGTCCATGTGGAACTGCTCTTCATGCCCAGCGTGTACGCACCCTGCGCCACCTGCGGCGGGCAGCGCTACAACGAGAAAACCTTGCAGATCACCCATGCCGGCAAGAACATCGCCGAGGTGCTGGCCATGACGGTGGAGGAAGGCGTGGCCTTCTTCCAGGAAGACCCGGCGATCCACCGGCCCTTGAAGCTGCTGCAGGACATTGGCCTGGGCTACCTGCGGCTGGGGCAGCCCGCCACCGAACTCTCCGGCGGCGAGGCACAGCGCATCAAGCTGGCCACGGAGCTGCAGCGGCCCAACCGCGGGGACACGCTCTACGTGCTCGACGAGCCCACCACCGGCCTGCATCCCGCCGATGTGGATCGGCTGATGGCGCAGCTGAATGCACTGGTGGACGCCGGCAACACGGTGGTGATGGTGGAGCACGACATGCGTGTCGTGGCCGCCAGCGACTGGGTGATCGACGTGGGGCCGGGCGCCGGCCATGAAGGCGGCCGCATCGTCGTGGCGGGCACGCCCGACGCGGTGGCGGCCTGCCCCGGCGGCCCGACGGCACCCCATCTGGCGGCGGCGCTCGGTGCACGCTGACCGACAATCGCCCCATGCAATTCCAGCCCATCCTCGAGGACATCGTCGCCACCCTGCGCCCGACCCTGGGGGCGCAGGGCCGGGTGGCCGACTACATTCCCGCGCTGGCGCGCGTGCCCGCGGCGCAGTTCGGCATCGCCTTGCGCACCTGCGACGGCGAGGAGGCGCAGGCCGGCGACAGCGCCACCCCCTTCTCGATCCAGAGCATTTCCAAACTCTTCGCCCTGACCCTGGGCATGCGAGCCATGGGCGAGCGCCTGTGGGAACGCATCGGACGGGAACCCTCCGGCAACCCCTTCAACTCCTTGGTGCAGCTGGAGGCCGAACAGGGCACGCCGCGCAACCCCTTCATCAACGCCGGCGCGATCGCCGTCACGGACCGGCTGGTCAGCCAGGGCGATCCCAAGGCGGCCATGCTGGAGCTGGTGTCCAGCCTGTGCAACGAGCCGGTGCACTTCGACGAGGAGGTGGCGGCATCGGAGGCCGCGACGGGCTTTCGCAACATCGCGCTGGGCAACTTCATGAAGAGCTTCGGCAAGATCGACAACGACGTCGCGGCCGTGCTGGACGCCTATTTCCACCACTGCGCGGTGCGCATGAGCTGCCAACAGCTGGCGCGCGCCACCGGCTTCCTGTGCCGCGACGGCCGCCACCCTTTCAGCGGCGAGCCCCTGCTGAGCGAGCGCCAGACGCGCCGGATCAACGCGCTGATGTTGACCTGCGGCACCTACGACGCGGCAGGGGAGTTCGCCTTCCGGATCGGCCTGCCCTGCAAGAGCGGCGTGGGCGGGGGCATCGTGGCGGTGGTGCCCGACCGCCTGAGCCTGTGCGTGTGGTCACCCGCGCTGGATGCCACGGGCAACTCGCTGCTGGGCATGCAGGCGCTGGAACTCTTCGCCTCGCGCACCGGGCTGTCCGTGTTCTGACGGAGCGCGCGGCGTCACCCGCGAGGCTGGCTGCCGCAAGCCAGCGCCAGGAACGATTCGACCAGGGGGTTGTCGCGCCGCGCCTGCGTCGCGAACGCCAGGCTGTAGCGCAGCGGACGCCGGCCTTCCAGCACCGGCACGTAGGTCACGTGGGGCATCTGCATCGCGGCGAAGGAGCTCGGCACCAGCGCGACGCCGACACCGCTGGCCACGAGCATGATCTTGGTCACCATCTGGGAGACCTCCTGCACCACCTTCGGAAAGAAGCCGGCCCGCTGGCAGGCGGCGAGAAAGATGCTCTCGAAGCCGGGCCCCGCCGAGAACGGGAACGAGATGAACGACTCGGTGCGCACCTGGCTCAGCTGGATCGACTTGCGCGACGCCAGCGGGTGCCAGGACGGCAGGGCGATGACGATCTTTTCTTCCTTGAAGTGGTCGACGACCAGGCCCTTGGAGTCCTGCAGCGGCGCGACGATCAGGGCGATGTCCGTGGCCCCTCGCCGCAGCGCCTCCAGCTGCCCGCCGGTGGTGTCGCTGTCCAGCAGGACTTCGACGCCCGGGTACTCCTTGCGAAAGAGCAGCACGAGATCGGGCAGTGGCCCGAGCGCGGCGCTGGCCACAAAAGAAAGCCGGATGCTGCCGGCGGTGCCGTCGGAGGCCCGCTGCGCCAGGCTCATGCCGTGGGCCGCCTGCGCCAAGGTGCGGCGCGCTTCACGCAGGAAGATCTCGCCGACCGGGGTGAGCCGCACGTGGCGCCGGCCCCGGTCGAACAGGGGCTTGCCGACCGCTTCTTCAATGCGCTTGATGGCATGGGACAGCGGCGGCTGCGACATGTGAAGGCGCAGGGCCGCCCGGCGGAAGTTCAACTCTTCAGCGACGGCGACGAACTGGTGCAGCTGGCGCAACTCGATCATGTTGATATCTTTGAGCTATCAATAAATAGCAAAACGGTATTAGAAGTATCACTGAACCGTCCGCAGAATGGGCGCTCATCCATCAAAAAGAAGCGGTCATGAGCGACAAAAAATCCGTTGAAACGTGCGCCTTGCAGCTCACCCATTTCGGCGCCGCGGGCTGGCGGATCACCGACGGCAAAACGGTGCTCCTGGTCGACCCCTACTTCTCCCGCGTGCGTTACGCGGGCAAGACCTTCGGCGACCCCGACGCCCCGATCTCCCCCGGCGACACGCGGCCGATCTTTCGTCCGCAGGACGTGTTGTCGTCCGACACCGGGCTGGTCGACCGGCACATTGACAGCGCCGACTACATCGTCATCTCGCACTCGCATTTCAACCATTGCATGGACATGCCGCACATCGCGCGCAAGACCGGCGCGCTGGTGATCGGGACGTACAGCACCACCAACATCGCGCGCGCCAACGGCGTGGACGAGCAGCAGCTCATCACGGTGAAGGGCGGCGAGGACTACCAGTTCGACGATATCGCCATCCGGGTGGTGAACAGCCTGCACTCGCCGCTGGCGGCCAAGCGCTACTTCGAATGGGGCGAGGTGCCGCGCGATGTGGATCGGCCGCTGCGCATGATCGACTACTGCGAAGGCGGCACGATGGGTTATTACATCCGCTGGGGCGGGCACCGCATCGTCGTGTTCGGCTCCATGAACTACATCGAGCGCGACCTGCTGGACATCGACGCCACGATCGCGCTGGTGCCCGCCGCGCGCCCCCGGCTGCATGTGCGCGACTACACCGACCGCCTGCTGCGCCGACTGGGCCTGCCCAAGCTCGTGATCGCCACCCATTGGGATGTGCAGACCGCGCCGTATGGCGCCTCGCAGGCCGAGGCGCTGGCCCAGGCGGAGACTTTTGTGCAGGAGGTGAACACCACCTCGCCCGACTCCCAGGTGATCGTGCCGCTGCACTTCGACACGGTGCATGTGGACGCCAGCGGCCATGCCTGGAAGGTGGACCACGGGCAGGCCTGACTTGTGCTTCAGGCTCAAGTCGCTCCACCCTGGAAACGTCTCGGCGGTCGGTAGAGGAAGACAAGAAAAAGCGCGATGTGCTGCGCCCTGGTTTGCCCCCGGGCGCGCGGGTTCTCTGCGGGCAAATGGAGTACTTTCATGAATCAGATGGTCAAGACATGGGTCCAGGCGACCCTCGGTGCGGTCCTTGC
The DNA here is from genome assembly GCF_042697355.1 of Hydrogenophaga sp. UC242_50. NCBI lineage: Bacteria > Pseudomonadati > Pseudomonadota > Betaproteobacteria > Burkholderiales > Comamonadaceae > Hydrogenophaga > Hydrogenophaga sp. UC242_50. The sequence continues at coordinate 812,515 of NZ_CP170553.1, read as the reverse complement.
CGGGTTGGTGTCCAGCGCGGCGGCCACGGACTTCCCGGTGCGCCAGGTGCGCCTCGTGGTCCCGGTGGCGCCGGGTGGTCCGAACGACACCTTCGCGCGCACGCTGGCCCCCAAGCTGGGCGCCGGCCTCGGGCAGCAGGTGGTGATCGAAAACATCCCGGGCGCCGGGGGCAACCTGGCCACCGCTTCGGTGCTGCGACAGCCGCACGACGGCCACAACCTGGTGCTGCACGGCATGACCTACGCGGTCAACCCGTCGATCTTCGGCGCCGCGTCGTCCTACAAGGTCGGCGACTACACCGCCGTCTCCATCGTGGCCAAAGGCCCGCTGGTGCTGGTGGCGCACCCGTCCCTGGGCGTGAAGAACGTCAAGGAGCTCATCGCCTACCTCAAGAGCAAGCCGACCGGCGTGGACTACGCCTCGGGCGGTCCGGGCACCTCGCCGCACCTGGCGGCCGAGCTGTTCAAGCTGGCCGCCGGCGTCAACATGCAGCACATCCCGTACAAGGGCACGGGCGCCTTCATGCCCGACCTGCTGGCCGGGCGCGTGCCGGTGGCTTTCGTGAGCCCGCTGGTGATCAAGCCGTCCATCGCATCGGGCCAGCTCATCGGCCTGGGGGTGACCGGCGCCCAGCGCAGCAAGGGCTGGGATCTGCCGACCATCGCCGAGGCGGGCGTGCCGGGTTTTGACTTCGAGGCCTGGTACGCCATCATGGCGCCCGCCGCCACGCCGCCCGATGTCGTGCTCAAGCTCAACAAGCTCATCGACGACGCCGTCAACACGCCGGAGGCCCAGGAGAAGTGGCAGAGCCTGGGCGTGGAAGTCATGCGCGGCACGCCGCAGGAAGCCCAGGCCTACGTCATGAGCGAGTACGCCAAGTGGGCCAAGGTGGTCAAGGCCGCCAACATCAAGGCCGACTGACGCATGCTGTATGAAAACGGAACCGTCTTCGACGGGCGCGATGTCCTGCCCACGGGCCACGCGGTGCTGGTGGAAGCCGGCCGCATCCACGCGGTGGGGCCGGCCGACCGCTTCACCGGTTACCAGGGGCCGCGCTTCGACCTCGGCGGCGACACCCTGCTGCCCGGGCTGATCGACTGCCATGTGCACCTCACCATGTCGGGCGACGGCAAGACCGTCACCGGGCAGGGCAACGACCACGCGGCGCTGACGCTGCAGGCGCTGGAGAACGCGCAGGCCTCCCTGCGCGGCGGCATCACGGCCCTGCGGGACTGCGGCGGCGTCGACCACGTGGAGTTCGCCGTGCGCGACGCCTGCAACGCCGGGCGTTTCCTCGGGCCGTACATCCGGGTGTCGGGCAAGGTGATCTGCATGACGGGCGGCACCAAGTGGAAGATCGCGCGCGTGGCCGACGGCCCGCAGGAGGTCGTCAAGGCGGTGCGCGAGCAGCTGCTGGCGGGCTGCGACTGCGTCAAGCTGATGGCCACCGGCGCCGTGCTGCACGCCGGCACCGACATCGAGGACGCGCAGTACACCGAGGAAGAGCTGGCCGCGGGCGTGGCCGAGGCCCGCCGGTTTCGCAAGCCCACCGCCGCCCATGCGATCGGCACCCAGGGCATCCTGAACGCCGCGCGCGCGGGCGTGACCTCGGTGGAGCACGGCATGTTCATGACCGACGAGACCGTGCGCCTGATGCTGGAGCGGCAGATCTTCCTGGTGCCCACGCTGGCCGCGGTGGAGCAGGTGCTGCTGAACCCGCAGGCCGTGTCGCCCGCGTCGCTGGCCAAGGCGCAGCGCGTGGCCGCGCGGCACCGCGAATCGGTGGGCCTGTATTACCGCGCCGGCGGCCGCATCGTGATGGGGGCCGACACCGGCACGCTGTGCAACCCGCACGGCAACAACGCGCAGGAGCTGCGCTACATGGTGGCCTGCGGCATGTCGCCGCTGGCCGCGCTGGTCGGCGCTACCTCGCTGGCGGCCGACCTGTTGAACCTGCCCGACCGGGGCGCGCTGGTGGCCGGCCACATCGCCGACATGCTGATCGTGCGCGGCGATCCCTTCACCCAGATCGAACAAGTGGCGGATCGGCGCCACCACCGCTTGGTCATCAAGGCCGGGCAAGTGGTCGCCGGCCCCGAATCGGGACTGACATGAACCTGCCTTTCGATTTTCAGAACCCCTACGCGAGCGTCCGTCTGCCGGGCTTTTTCAGGAACGTGGTGTCGACCTCCACGCCACTCGGCGCGCAGGCCGGTCTTCGCATGCTGCTCAAGGGCGGCAACGCGGTGGACGCGGCCATCGCCGCCGCCGCCGCGCTGACCATCACGGAGCCCGTGAGCAACGGGCTGGGCAGCGATGCTTTCTGCATCCTGTGGGACGGCCAGGGGCTGCATGGCCTCAATGCCTCGGGGCCGGCGCCGGCCGGCTGGTCGACGGACTATTTCCGCCGCAAGTACGGTGAAGACCCGAAGACGCCGCCCAAGCGCGGCGTCGACGCGGTGACCGTGCCCGGCGCCGTGGCCGCGTGGACCACGCTGCATGCGCGCTTCGGCAAGCTGCCGTTCGCCGACCTGATGGAGCCCGCCATCGAGGCGGCCGAGGGCGGCTATGGCGTGCCCCCCGTGGTGCACCAGAAATGGAAGGCCGGCGCGCCCGAGCTGGCGGCGCAGCCCGGCTTCGCGCAGAGCTTCCTGCCCTTCGGCCGCGCGCCGGACATCGGCGAGCGCTTCCGCTTTCCCGCGGCGGCCCGCGCCCTGCGCGCCATCGCCGAGACCCGGGGCGAAGCCTTCTACCGCGGCGAGGTGGCGGCGGCCCTCGTGCGTTTCGTGAGGGACGCCGGCGGCGTGCTGAGCGAACAGGACCTGGCCAGCTTCCAGCCCGAATGGGTCACCCCGATCTCGCGCGACTACCGGGGCTACACGCTGCACGAGATACCGCCCAACGGCCAGGGCATCGCCGCGCTCATGGCGCTGGGCATCCTGGCGCAGTTCGACCTGGCGTCGTTGCCGGTGGATTCGGCCGACTCGCAGCACCTGCAGATCGAGGCCATGAAGCTGGCCTTCGCCGACGTGTACCGACACGTCGCGGACAGCCGCCACCTGCAGGTCACGCCCGAGCAGATGCTGGACAACGGCTACCTCGCGTCCCGCGCGCGGCTGATCGACATGGGCCGCGCCCAGACCTTCGGCGCCGGCAACCTGGTGCGCGGCGGCACGGTGTACCTCACGGCGGCCGACGAGAACGGCATGATGGTGAGCTTCATCCAGAGCAACTACATGGGCTTCGGCTCGGGCTGCGTGGAGCCGGGCTTCGGCGTCAGCCTGCAGAACCGGGGCCATGGTTTCAGCCTGGACCCCAGCAGCCCCAACGCCGTGCAGCCGGGCAAGCGGCCGTTCCACACCATCATCCCGGCCTTCCTCACCCATAGCGGCCAGCCGGTGATGAGCTTCGGCGTGATGGGCGGCAACATGCAGCCGCAGGGCCACATGCAGACGCTGGCGCGCATGCTGGACTACGGCCAGAGCCCGCAGGCCGCCTGCGACGCGCCGCGCTGGCGCTTCGACCAGGGCCTGGACATCAACGTCGAAGGCGCGATGAACCGCCAGACCGTCGCCGAGCTGGAGCGGCGCGGCCACCGCGTGAAGACCATCGACGACGCCTACCAGGACTTCGGCGCCGGGCAGTTCATCTGGCGCCTGGACGGCGAAGGGGCGGGCTACGTGGCCGCCAGCGACCCCCGGCGCGACGGGCAGGCCGTGGGCTGTTGAAGGACGCTCACTCCGGCTTGAACCCGGCCTCCTTCAACAAGCCCGCGCTCTGCGCCACATCGCTGGCGATGTACTTGCGGAAGGTGTCCACCGATTCCACCACCGGCTCCACGCCCAGCGAGGCGAGCGAGCCGGCCTTGGCCAGTTCTTCCGTGGCTTTGTTGATGGCCTTGTTGAGGAACTGCACGCGGTCGTCCGGCGTACCCTTGGGCGCCCACACGCCGTACCAGGACACGTACACCAGGCCGGGGTAGCCGCTCTCGGCGGCCGTGGGCACATCAGGGGCGATGCTGCTGCGCTTGGCGCCGGTCTGGGCGATGGGTTTGACGCGGCCGCCCTTGGCCATGGGCTGCAGCGAGATGATGGAATCCACCAGCACCTGCACGTGGCCGCCGGCCACGTCGGTGGCGGCGGGCGCCGTGCCGCGGTAGGGCGTCATGGTGAAGTTGACCTTGCCCTGCTTGGCCAGCAGCAGCGTGGCGAGGTGGCTGGGCGCGCCGAGCGCGGGGATGGCGGCGTTCCAGTGGTTGCCGGATTTGCCGGCCGCGTCGATCACCTCGCGCAGGTTCTTCTGCGGCGCGGTGGGCGGGATCACGATGAGCAGCGGCGCCTCGCCGGTGCGGGCCACGGGGGTGAAGTCGGTCACCGGGTCGTAGGGCGGCGTGGCCAGCACGTGGCTGGCGAGCACGTGCGTGGCGGCCGAGAACAGCAGGGTGTAGCCATCGGGGTGCGCGGTCTGCACCGCCTTGCCACCGATGGTGCCGCTGCCGCCGGCGCGGTTGTCCACCACCACGGTCACGCCCAGGTCGGTCTGCAGCTGTTTGGCGAGCAGGCGCGCCGCGCCGTCCACGCCGCCACCGGCCGCGAAGGGCACGATGAGCTTGATCATGTTGTCGGGGAATTTCCCCTGGGCCAGGGCGGGTGCCACGCCCACGGCGGCGAGGGCGAGGCCGGTCATCCAATGCTTCATCCACTTCATGTCTGTCTCCTTCGGGTTTGTGGTCAATCGGGTTGAGGGGCGGGGGTGCGGCGCGCGCGGCGCCGTTCGAAAACGCTCAGCGTGGCGTCGATGTCTTCGGCATCGATGCCGCGCGTGATGAACACGATGCGCGTGCGCCGGTCGTCGCTGGGCCAGCGCGGCAGCGTCTCGGGCGGGTGGAACAGGTGCTGCACGCCGTGGATGACGAGCGGGTGCTCCGGGTCGTCGTCCAGGTGCACGATGCCCTTGACGCGCAGCAGGTCGTCGCCGCGCATCTTCGCGATCATGTCCAGCCAGGCGAAGAAGCCTTCGCGCGAAAGCGGCCGATCGCGCACGATGACGTGCGAGCGGATGCGGTCGTCGTGCCGGCTGGCACCGTGCCCGCCGGACGCGGGAAAGAAACTCGATCGGCCGGTGTCGGGCACGGCGGTGAAGGCGGCGGCCGGGCGCGCCAGCAAGGCCTGCAGGGCGTTCAGGGCACCGTCGGCGTCGGTGCGGATCTCGGCCAGCGGGTTGATGTCGCGCAGCCGCTGCACCAGCGGTTCGAGCTCGGGCGCCGCCGCGAGATCGGTCTTGGTGAGCAGCAGGCGGTCGGCCACCGCGGCCTGTTTCACGGCCTCGGGGTGCTGGTCCAGCGTGGCCATGGCGTGGCAGGCGTCCACGGTGCAGGCCACGCCCGCCAGGCGCCACGCACCCTGCAGGCGCGGGTCGCCCATGAGCGTGTGCAGGATGGGCGCGGGGTCGGCCAAGCCGGTGGTCTCCAGCACCACGTGGCGCAGCTCGCCACGCTGCGCGGCCGGTGTGGCGGCCAGCCGCTCGAAAGCTTCCACCAGGTCGCCCCGGATGGTGCAGCAGATGCAGCCGTTGGCCAGCAGCACCATGTTCTCTTCGGTGTGGTCGACCAGGTCGTGGTCGAGCCCGACGGACCCGAACTCGTTGATGACCACGGCCGTGCCCTGCATGCCGGGCTCGCGCAGCAGGCGGTTGAGCAGCGTGGTCTTGCCGCTGCCGAGGAAGCCGGTGAGCACGGTGACAGGCACAGCCTTCGTCATGACATCTCGCCCATGGGGCCATGCAGCTTGGCAAACGATTCGAGCGTGCGCGCCAGCCGCGTGAGCAGCCAGTCGGCATCGGCTTCGTCGGCCTCGCCCGCTTCCAGGCGGGTGAGCAGCTGCATCACCGGCTGGCGCTGTTCGGCGATCGGCCCGGGCTGCAGCAGGAAGGCCTCCACGCTGGGCACGCCCAGGCGCTCGCTCTCGGCCCAGAGGTAGTCGGCGATGTCGAGCTCGAAGTCCTGCAGCGAGACGCTGACCCCGCCCACGCCGCAGCCGCAACCCGAGCCCAGCGTGACGTGCTGGGCGCTCAGGCGGCTCCACAGGCCCAGCAGGCGGGCGGCGCGGGGGTCGGCGGCGGCCACGGTGGCGGCGTCCATCTCAGGCCTGCGCGGCGGCGGCGCGCAGCCGGGCCGTGGCGGCGGCGTCGAGCTGCTGTTGCCCGTCGAGCGCCACGCGGTAGACCTCGCGCGCCACCTCGGCGCTCACATAGCCTTCGCGCACGTCCTCGGCCACCTTCTCGGCCTCGCGCTCCAGCGGGCTGCCGAAGCCACCGCCGCCGCCCGAGAGCATCTTGTAGGCGTCGCCGCGCTCCAGGCGCACGTTGAAGATCTTGGCGTTGAGGTGGTCGCTCTTCCACTCGCCCTTGTGGCGCACGGCCAGGCCGTTGCCCATGGCGTCGCCGCCGCCTTCCAGGCCCCAGGGCTTGCAGTGCACGCGGTCGATGCGGGTGGTGACGGTGAAGGGCGAGAGCGCCTGCACCACCATCTCGGCACCCAGGCCGCCGCGGTACTTGCCGGCGCCCGCGCTGTCCTGGCGGATCTCGTACTTCTCGACCAGCACCGGGTACTTGGCTTCGAGCTGTTCGGTCGGGCTGTTGTGGGTGTCGCCGTCGTTGATGCAGACGGTGACGGACACGCCGTCTTCGGTGCTCTTGGCGCCCCAGCCGCCGCCCAGCGGGCCGATGCCCACGATGAACAAACGGCCGTCTTCGGGCGAGATGCCGTGGATGTTGGGGAACACCAGGTCGGCGTGGTGGCCGGCGATGGCGCGGTCGGGAATCGCGGGCGCGAGCGCCTTGAAGATGGTGTCGATCACCGTCATGGGGAAGGTCATCCACACGCGCATCGGGTAGGGGCGCTCGGCGCTGATGACGGTGCCCATAGGCATGATGACCTTGAGCGAGCGGAAGCTGCCGTCGTTGACCGGGTAGTCGGTGGGCGTGGTGAGGCACTTGTAGGCCACCTGCGCGCAGGCGATGCCGGTGGTGAAGCCCGAGTTGTAGAAACCGCGCACCTGCTTGCTCACGTCGGAGAGGTCCACCGTCATCTCGTCGCCCTTCACGGTGACCTTGACGCGGATGGGGATGCGCTTGCCGATCTCCAGGCCGTCGTCGTCCATGTAGGACTCGGCTTCGTACACGCCGTCGGGGATCGACAGCGTGTTCTTGCGCGCCACGGCCTCGCTGGAGTCCATGATCTGGCGGATCGAGCCGTTGACCGCGTCGGCACCGTAGCGCTGCAGCAGCTCCACGTAGCGGCGCTCGCCGGTGGTGATGGCGGTGATCTGCGCGCGCAGGTCGCCCAGCGCGCGCTCGGGCATGCGCACGTTCATGGCGATGATGTCGATCAGGTCCTGGTTGACCACGCCTTCGCGCTGGTACTTCACGATCGGGATCTGGATGCCTTCGCTGAAGATGTCGGTGGTCACGTTGCCCAGGGTGCCGCCCACGTCGAGCCAGTGCGCCATGCAGCAGGTGAAGCCTTCGAGCTGCCCTTCGTGGAACACCGGCATGGTGAAGGTGAAGTGGTTCAGGTGGCTGCCAGTGGTGTAGGCGTCGTTGGTGACGAGGATGTCGCCCGGCTTGATGTTCTCAACACCGAAATGTTTGATCTTCGCCTTCACCGTCTCGGCCATGCCGCGGATGAACATGGGCAGACCCAGGCCGATGGAGACGGTGTCGCCTTCCTTGGTGAACAGGCCCACCGTGAAGTCCAGCGCTTCATAGATGATGAGGTTGTAGGCGGTGCGCGTGAGGTTGGTCTTCATCTCCTCCGTCACGGCGAAGAGGCCGTTGCGGATGATCTCGACGGTGACGGGGTCAACCGTCGTGCTGGGCAGGTCTCGTGTGTTCATGAGCGGTCACTCCCGATGGCGATTTGCAGGTTGCCCAGGCCGTCGACGCGCAGTTCGTCGCCGGGCTGGACCACGGTGGTGGAGGCGTGTTCTTCGATGAGGGCCGGGCCGCTGATGAGGTTGCCGGCGCGCAGCAGGTCGCGTTTGTAGATGGGCGTGTCGGCCCAGCCGCCGGCGCGGAAGTACACCGGCTTGGTGCCGCGCAGGGCGGCGGCTTCGGGCTGTGCCGCGCCTTCGTCCACATGGTGGCGCGGCGGTTTCTTCATGGTGCCGAGCACGGTCACGCGCAGGCTCACGAGGTCGGCCGCTTCCTGAGGCGCGGAGGTGCCGTAGCGCACCTTGTGCACCTGGTCGAAGTGGTTCTTGATGGCCGAGCGGTCCTTGTCGACGAAGAAAGCGCCGGGCAGGTCCACCGTGACGGCATGCTCCTGGCCCACGTAGCGCATGTCGGCGGCGCGCTCGATCACGATGCCGTCGGGCGTGATGCCGGAGGCGGCGAGCGCGGCGCGGCCTTCGTCTTCCATGCCCTTGTAGAGCGCTTCGATCTCGTCGAAGGACACGTCGTTGAGCTTGCGGAACACCGAGCGCACGTAGTCGTAGCGCAGGTCGGAGAACAGCATGCCGTAGGCCGAGAAATAACCCGGCGCGTACGGGATGAGCACCTTGCGGATGCCGATCTCGCGCGCGATGGCCGAGGCGTGCAGCGGGCCGGCGCCGCCGTAGACCACCATGGTGAAGCTGCCGGCGTCCAGACCGCGCTCGGTGGTCACGGCCTTGACCGCGTGCGACATCTGGGTGACGGCGATGCGCAGGATGCCGTCGGCGGCGGCGGTGGTGTCCAGCCCCAGGGGCTTGGCGCAGCGCGCTCTTCCATCTGGCGCTGCGTGCCGGCCAGGTCGAGCTTGAGTTCGCCGCCGAGGAAGTGGTCGGCGTCGAGGCGGCCGAGCACCAGGTTGGCGTCGGTCACGGTGGGTTCGGTGCCGCCGCGGCCGTAGGCCACGGGGCCGGGGATGGAGCCCGCGCTCTGCGGGCCCACGCGCAGCGCGTTGCCGGTTTCCACGCGGGCGATGGAGCCGCCGCCGGTGCCGACCTCATGGATGTCCATCATCGGGATCTGGATCGGCAGGGCGCGCTCGTAGCCGCCGATGAGCGCGCTGCCGGTGGTCAGCGGCCGGCCTTCGCTGATCACGCCGGCCTTGGCGGTGGTGCCGCCCATGTCGAAGGCGATGGCGTCGCCCATGCCGAGCTGGGCGCAGATGGCCTGGGCGCCGATCACGCCGGCCGCCGGGCCGGACTCCAGCATGCGCACGCAGTCGCGCCGCGCGTGCTCGCTGGGGAACAGGCCGCCGGTGGACTGCACCACGTAGAAGTCGCCCTCGAAGCCCTTGTTGCTCAAATGCTCTTCGAGCTGGCCGAGGTAGGCCGAGACGCGCGGGCCCACGTAGGCGTTGGCCACGGCGGTGGAGACGCGCTCGAACTCGCGGTATTCCTGGCTCAGCTCGTGCGAGGCGCAGACGAAGGCGCCGGGCAGTTCCTCCTGCAGGATCTGTTTCACGCGCTGTTCGTGCGCCGGGTTGCGGTAGGAGTGCAGCAGCAGCACGGCCACGGCCTCGATGTTTTTTCCGCCGAGTTCGCGCGCCAGCTCGCGCACGGCGGCCTCGTCCAGCGCCTTGTGCGTGCTGCCGTCGGCGCGCAGGCGCTCGGCCACTTCGTAGCGCAGCGAGCGCTTGACCAGCGGCTCGTGCTTGTTGAAGAACAGGTTGTAGGCGTCGGGCCGGTTGACGCGGCCGATCTCGTAGATGTCGCGAAAGCCCTCGGTGATCAGCAGCGCGGTCTTGGCGCCGTTGCGCTCCAGCAGGGTGTTGATGGCGATGGTGGAGCCGTGCAGGAACAGGTGGCCGTCGCGCAGGTCGATGTTCGCGCTGTCCAGCGTGGCCTGGATGCCGTTGACCAGCTGGCCATGGGTGGACAGGGCCTTGCCGAACAGCAGCTGGCCGGTGACTTCGTCGAAGGCGGCCATGTCGGTGAAGGTGCCGCCGATGTCGACGGCGACGCGCAGCCGCGCGTCATGGGGGGTGAGGTTGGTGTTGCTCATGGTGTGTTCCTCGGGTGCGTGCGGCCAGTCATGCCGTGACGCCGATCGGGTTGCGGAGAATTCCGAGGCCGGTGATCTCGACCTCGACCACGTCGCCTTCTTTCATGTAGAGCGGCGGCTCGCGGCGGTCGCCCACGCCGCCGGGCGTGCCGGTGGCGATCACGTCGCCGGGCGAGAGCGGCGTGAAGCGCGAGATGTAGGCCACGATGGTCGGGATGTCGAAGATCAGGTCGCCCACGCTGGCGTGCTGCATCACCTGGCCGTTGACGCGGGTTTCGAGCTGCAGCTTCGTCACGTCGGGCACCTCGTCGCGCGTGGCCAGCCAGGGGCCGAAGGGGCCGGTGCCGGGGAAGTTCTTGCCGGGCGTGAACTGGTGGGTGTGTTTCTGCCAGTCGCGCACGCTCACGTCGTTGAAGCAGGCATAACCGGCGATGTGCTCGAAGGCGTCTTCCTTCGCGATGTGGCGGCCGCCCTGGCCGATCACGAAGGCGAGTTCGCCCTCCCAGTCGAAGCGGTCGGAAAACGCGGGGCGCAGCACGGTGTCGCCGTGCGCGGCCAGGCTGTCGTTGAAGCGCAGGAACAGCGAGGGGTGTTCGCTGTCGGCGCGCTTGGTCTCGGCCACGTGGCTCTTGTAGTTCAGGCCCACGCAGATCAGCTTGCCGGGGTTGGGGATCACGGGCAGCAGGCGCACCTGCTCGGGCGCGAGCGAGGGGCCGGCCAGGCCGTTCAGTTCACCGAGCGCGTTGGCGGCGATGGCGGCTTTCAGGTCGGCGTGGCGCGCCTGGAAGGCGGCGGGCACCGGGGTGTGGCGGCCGTCGCTGCCGACCACCCCGTAGGTGGCGCGGCCGTCGGTCTCAAAGCTGGCGAAACGCATGGTGGGCTTGTCTCCGGGTGGGGCGCTGCGGGCAGCGCGGGGGTGATGGGGACGCAGTCTAGGAAAGCGCCCGCCATCTGCCTAGAATGCAAACGGAGATTTCAGACATGCCTTGATTGGCATATCAGAACCGGAGACCCCATGAACCCCAACGACTTCCGGCTGTTCCTCGAGGTGGCCGAACTCGGCAGCTTCACCAAGGCAGCGGCGCTGCGCCAGACGGTGCAGTCGCACATCAGCCGGCAGATCGGCGAGCTGGAGAAACAGTGCGGCGGCGCGCTGTTCCGGCGCACCGGGCGCGGCGTGACGCTGACCGACCTGGGCCGCCACGTGGAGGCGCGCGTGCGCGGCTGGGTGCGCGACACGGACCAGCTGCTGGCCGACATCCGCATCGACGCCGGCGAGCCCATGGGCGAGGTGCGGCTGGGCATCCTGCCCTCGGCGGCGCACCCGCTGATCACCCACGTGTTCCTGCGCCTGCAGGCGGAGTTTCCGAAGATCAAGCTCAACGTGCGCGAGGGCCAGGGCGGCGAGCTGGACACGCTGCTGGACATGGGCAGCGTGGACATGGCCGTCCTGTTCCGCTACCAGAAGCCCACCAGCGCGGACGAGCAGCTGCTGGCCGTGGCGGGCACCTACCTGGTGTCGCGGCCGGACGACCCATTGACGCAGAACGACACCTTCGAATTCGCGCGCCTGGCCGGGCTGCGCCTGGTGCTGCCGCGGCGGCCCGCGCACTGGCGCGCGGTGCTGGACGAGACGGCGCGCAGCAAGGGCTTCGTGCTGCAGGCCGAGGTGGAGGCCGATTCGCTGCGCGTGCAGCGCGAGCTGGTGGCGCACACGCGCGGGCTGTACTCGCTGCTCGGGCCGTTCTCCATCGACGCCGAGCTGCGCGCGGGCCGGCTGCGCGCCTCGCGCGTGGTCAACCCCGACCTGCGGCGCCACGTGACCCTGGCCCTGCCCAAACAGGGCCAGCTCACGCCGGCGAGCAAGATCGTCGCGCGCATGCTGCGCGAGACGGTGGAGGGCTGGGGCAACCGGCTCAGCGAACCCGGCGGTTCACCCGCCCTCTAGTCCCGGTTCACCAGGGCAGGGTGAAGGTCTTGCCGTTGCAGAAGGACTTCATGGCCTCCTGCACGCCTTCCTTGTAGCCCAGGCCCGAGTCCTTGATGCCGCCGAAGGGCGTGAGTTCGATGCGGTAGCCTGGCACTTCCCACACATTCACCGTGCCCACCACCAGCTCTTTCGCGAAGCGCGTCGCGTGGTCCATGCGGTTGGTGCAGATGCCGGACGAGAGACCGTAGGCCGTGCCGTTGGAGATGCGGATGGCTTCGTCGATGTCGCGGAAGGTGATGATGGGCGAGACCGGGCCGAAGGTTTCCTCGCGCACCACGGTCATCTCGGGCCGCACGTTGTCGAGCACGGTCGGTGCGTAGAGCGCGCCCTCGCGCTGGTTGCCGGTGAGCAGGCGCGCGCCCTGCGATACGGCTTCGTTCACCAGGGCCTGGAAGCGCTCGGCGGCCTGGGCGTCGATCACGGTGCCCATGTCCATCTTGGCGTCCATGGGGTCGCCGTGCTGCCAGCGGCGGGTCTTCTCCACCACGAGTTCGGTGAACTCGGCCGCCACCGAGGCCTGCACCAGCATGCGCTTGACCGCGGTGCAGCGCTGGCCCGAGTTCTTGTACGAGCCCTGCACCGCGAGGTCGGAGGCCTTGTCGAGGTCGGCGTCCTCCATCACGATCAGCGGGTCGTTGCCACCGAGTTCGAGCACGATGCGGCGGTAACCGGCCTTCTGCGCGATGTACTTGCCGATGGGCACCCCGCCGGTGAAGGTGATCAGGTCCACGTGCTCGTTGACCAGCATCTCGTCGGCGATCTCGCGCGGGTCGCCGGTGATGACCTGGAACATCTCGGGCGGCAGGCCGGCCTCGTACAGGATGTCGGCCAGGAAGTAGGCCGAGAGCGGCACCTTCTCGGAGGGCTTGAGCACCATGCGGTTGTTGGTCGCGATGCTGGGCACCACCTTGTGCGCCACCTGGTTCATGGGGTGGTTGAACGGCGTGATGGCGGTGATCACGCCTTGCAGCGGCTCGCGCATGGTGATGACCTTGCGCTTCTTGCCGTGCGGCGTGAGGTCGCAGGAGAACACTTGGCCGTCGTCGCGCAGCGCCTCGTTGGCGCCGAACACCAGCACGTCGGCCACGCGGCCGATTTCGTACATCGAGTCCTTCTTGCACAGGCCCGACTCCAGCGTGATCAGCGTGGAGGCCTCGTCGGCGCGCGCGCGCAGCAGGGCCGAGGCCTTCTGCAGGATGCTGGAGCGCTCGTAGCGCGTGAGCTGGGCCTGGTAGGCGTGGGCGATGTGGTACGCGCGGCGCACGTCGTCCAGTGTCGCCAGGGGCACGGTGCCCACGCGCTCGCGGTTGTAGGGGTTGATCACGTCGAGCGTGCGTTCGCGCGCGATGCGCTCGCCGCCGATGCGCAGCGCCTCGGCGCGGAAGTGTTCGCTGTCGCGCAAGGGGTTGCGTGCGTTCATGCCAGGGTCTCCTCGGCGCTGCCAATGAAATTCTTGCCGCGCGCGCCACCCTGGGCGTGCAGCACCATCTGTTCGGCTTCTTCGTCGCTCACGCCGTAGTCGCAGAAGCGCGTGCCGACGCCGAACTGTTCGATGAAGCGCGCCAGGCGCACGGGGGCGCTGGACAGCGGCCCGCCCAGCGCCTGCTCGAGCACCGCGTCGCGGTCGTCCCGGCGGCCGATGGCGCGCGCCAGCACCATGGGCAGCGGGAAGGAGCAGGCGATGCCGTGCGGCAGGCCGTAGCGCAGCGTCATCTCGTAGGAGATGGAGTGCGCCAGCGCCGTCTTGGTGTTGGAGAACGCCATGCCGGCCTTGAGCGCGGCCAGCGCCATGCGCCCGCGCAGCTCCAGGTTGCCGAGCTCGCGCATCAGGCGCGGCAGCACGTCCAGGATGTCCTTCACCGCCGAGATCGCGAACGCGTCCGAGACCGGGTTGGCGTTGACGTTCCAGATCGATTCGAGCGCGTGCGACAAGGCATCGAGCCCGCTCTGCAGCGTCACCGCGGGCGGCAGCGAGAGCATCAACTCGGGGTCGATGAGGGCCGCCGTGGGCCAGGTCTGCGGCAGGTGCAGCGAGTACTTCTTCTGGCTTTCCCGGTCCCAGATGGTGGCCCAGGGCGTGACCTCGCTGCCGGTGCCGGCGGTGGTGGGCACGGCGATCAGGGTCTTGACCGCGTGCGGCGTGAAGGCCGCGCCGGTGGCCAGCAGGTCGACCAGCTCCTGGAAGCGGCCGCTGGCGGTGCCGACCATGAGCGCCTTGGCGGTGTCGATGGCGCTGCCGCCACCGACGGCCACGATGACCTCCACGTCGGCGTGTTCGCGCCAGAAGGCCTCGTGCGTCGCGGCGAGCTCGGCCACGTCGGGGTTGGGCAGCACCTGGTCGATCACGCAGGCCAGCTGCGCGCCGAGCACGCCCTCCAGCCGGGCCAGCAGGCCGAGCTGGCGCGCCTCGGGGAAGGTCACCAGGGCGGCCTTGCGGCCCCCCAGCAGCTTCGGCAGAGACAACAGGGCCCCTGGCCCGTACACGCTGTGCACGGGATTGAAGTAGTTCGCGGTCATGGAAAGCCTTCAGGCGGTCGTGAGCACGGCGTGGTTGAGCGCCAGGTCGAAGATGTCGAAGTTGCGCAGCCGGCGCCCGGGGAGCAGGCCTTGCAGCTTCCGGTTGAACAGCAGCGGCACCTTCTGTTCGGACAGGCCGCCGTGCGAGCGCAGCGGCACGGTCAGGCCGCTGAGGTCGTGTTCGGCGGCGCGCGTGCCCAGCACGGTGAGGTGGTCGGAGATCACCACCAGGTCGCCGATGCGGTCGGGCGGCAGCTCGAAGCGGTCGGCGGCCTCGTCGCGCGTGAGCACGGCTTCGATGCCGTCGTGGCTCATGAGGGCGCTGGCGATGGTGCGGGCGTTCGCGCCGCGCGGCAGGTAGACGGTGGCGAAGGAGCCGAGCGCGCCGTGGTGCACCACGTAGGGGTCGGTGATGGGCAAGATCACGCGGCTGCCATCGGCCCCGGCGGTTTCGTCCAGCACCTCCTGCAGGAAGACGATGCGCGGCTGGCCGGCGGCGTCGGTCTTGGGGCTCATGCCGTGGTCGGCGGTGAGCGCGATCACGGCACCGAGCGCGTCGAGTTGGGCGAGGTAACCGTCCATCATGGCGTAGAAGTCGTTCGCGCCCTGCGTGCCCGGCGCGCACTTGTGCTGCACGTAGTCGGTGGTGGAGAGGTACATCAGGTCGGGGCGGCGCGCCTCCAGCAGCTTCACACCGGCGGCGAACACGAACTCGCTCAGGTCGGCGCTGTAGACCGAGGGCACGGGCTTGCCCACGAGCTCGAGCACCCGGTCGATGCCGCTGTCGGCCACGGTGGCCTTGTCGGCCTTCTCGGCCGAGAAGCAGATGCCGCCCTGGAGCTGGTGGCCCAGCAGGGTGCGCAGCTTGTCCTTGGCGGTGACCACGGCCACGCTCGCACCGGCCCGGGAGAACGCGGCCAGCAGCGTCTCGGCCCGCAGGTAGGCCGGGTCGTTCATCATCACTTCCTTGCCCAGCGCGGTGTCGAGGAAGTAGTTGCCGCAGATGCCGTGCACCGAGGGTGGCGCGCCGGTGACGATGGACAGGTTGTTCGGGTTGGTGAAGCTGGGGACCACGCAGTCGCCGACCAGCGAGGTGCCCTTGGCCAGCATCTTTTTCAGGAAGGGTGCCACGCCGGCCTGGATGGCCTGCGTGATGTAGTCGGGCTCGCAGCCATCGACACACACCACCACCACCGGCTGCGCCGGCTTGTTGTACTCGCGGTCATTGACCTTGAGTTTGAATTGGTCCGGGGCCATCAACGTGCTCCTTGTTGGATCCAAGCGCGAAGCTTGCTGGAAACGTAATCGGCGGTCATGACCATGGCCACGATCACGAGAATGCAGGTGGCCGTGTCCTGGTACTGGAACAGCTTCATGCTGCCCACCAGTTCGAAGCCGATGCCGCCCGCGCCCACCATGCCCAGCACGGTGGCCTGGCGCAGGTTGGTCTCGAAGCGGTAGAGGATGACGGCGATCCAGGTCGTGACCACCTGCGGCAGCACGCCGAAGATGATGATCTGGATCGGGCCCGCGCCGGTGGAGCGCAGGGCTTCGATCGGGCCCTGGTCGATGTCTTCGATGGACTCGGCGAAGAACTTGCCCAGCATGCCGGCGCCGTGCAGCGCGAGGGCCAGCACACCGGGGAACGGGCCCAGGCCGACGGCGGCGACGAAGATCAGCGCGAGGATGATCTCGTTGATGCCGCGCATGATGTTGAGCACCTGGCGCATGAAGTGGAACACCACGGGGTGCGGCGAGAGGTTGCGCGCGGCCAGGAAACACACCGGCACCGCGAGCACGAAAGCCAGCAGCGTGCCCCAGATCGCGATCTGCACGGTCTCGATGGCGGGCGTGACCAGCTTGGACGCGAATTCCCAGTTGGGCGGGAACATGCGCGAGAGGAAGTCGCCGATCCAGGGCGCGCCCTTGACCAGTTCGCTGAAGCTGACCTGGCTGCCGATGGCGGCCCACCAGATGACGGCGAGCAGGGCCAGGCCGGTGACGGCGTATTTCCACCAGCCGTCGTTGCCGCCGCTCTTGGCGACGAGCAGGTTGTAGCGTCCGATGCCGATCATGGTTGCTCCAAAGCCAGTTGGGGAGCGGCGTGCGCCGCGACAGGGGACGGCGCGGCCACCGAGGCCGCCGGTGCGTCGGGTGGGGTCGGGCCTTCGAGGCCGCCGGGGTAGATGCGCTGCAGCACCTCGTCGGTGAGTTCGTCGGGCCGGCCCTCGAACACGATGCGCCCGCCGGCCACACCGATCACGCGCTGGCCGAACTCGCGCGCGTAGTCCACCTGGTGCAGGTTGCAGATCACGGTGATGCCGGAGTCGCGGCTGGCCTGCTGCAGGTAGCGCAGCACCTTGCGCGAGGTCTTGGGGTCCAGGCTGGCCACGGGCTCGTCGGCCAGGATCACCTTGGGGTGCTGCGCCAGGGCGCGGGCGATGCCCACGCGCTGCTTCTGCCCGCCCGAGAGGGTGTCGGTGCGCACGTCGGCCTTGTGCTCAAGCTCGACGCGGCGCAGGCATTCGCGCGCGGCGTCGATGTCCTCGCGCGGGAACAGCTGGAACCACGACATCAGCGCGGGCATGGAGCCCAGGCGGCCGGTGAGCACGTTCTTCAGCACCGAGAGGCGCGGCACCACGTTGTAGTGCTGGAAGATCATGGCCACGTCGCGGCGCACCTTGCGCAGGCCGGCGCGGTCGCCGCGCGAGAGCTCGCCGTCCACCCGGATCTCGCCGCCCGAGGGCTCGGCGAGGTGGTTGATGCAGCGCAGCAGCGTGGACTTGCCCGCGCCCGAGGCGCCCAGGATCACCACGAACTCGCCCTTGCGCACGCTCAGGCTGACGTCGTGCAAGGCCACGAAGTCGCCGTAGCGCTTGGTGAGGTTGCGGATCTCGATCATTTCATCTTCCTCAGATCGAGGTTGAGCAGCTTGGCGGTGTCGCGGATCACGTTGTAGGCCGCGTCGTTGGTGGGGTGGAAGCCGTTGAGCTGGCCCTGGTCGGACCAGGGGATGTCCTTGACCTGCAGGAAGGCGGCCTGCACGCGCTTCTTGAGATCGGCCGGCAGGTCGGTGCGCCACACGGTGGGCGACTCGGGGATGGGGTCGGACTTCCACACCTCGACCAGGTCCTCGCGCTTGGCCAGGCCCTTGGCGATGGCCGCGTCCAGGATGCGGTCGGCGATGGCGGCGGCGTCCACCTTCTTGTTCTGCACGGCGATCGCGCTGGAGTCGTGCGAGCCCGAGAAGATCACGCGGCCGAAGTCCTTGTCGGTGTCGAAGCCGGCCTTCATGAGACCGGCCTTGGGGAACAGGTGGCCCGAGGTGGAACTGGGGTCGACGAAGGCGAAGGTCTTGCCCTTCAAGTCGGCCACGGTCCTGATGCCGCTGTCCTTGTGCGCGATCACCTGGCTGTAATAGAACGTGCGCCCGGCCTTCTTGGTTTCGGCCACGGCGAAGGCCTCGATGGGCGCGATGGTGGCGCCGAGCACGTACGAGAACGGGCCGAGGTAGGCCACGTCCAGGCGCTTGGAGCGCAGCGCCTCGATCACGCCGTTGTAGTCGGCCGCCACGAAGGGCTTGACCGGCATGCCCAGCGCGGCGGACAGCATGTCCATCATCTTCTGGCTGTTGGCGATCATGGCGCGGGAGTCTTCCGACGGGATCAGGCCGACGGTGAGCACCTGTTGCGAGCGGGCGGGGAAGGCGATCGTGCCGGCCACGGTGGCGGCGGTGCCGATCAGCACCTTTCTGCGATTCATCATGAGCTTGTCTCCGGGGGTTTGTAGGGGCATGAAAATTCTCCATCTTCGACTGAGCGGACTTGCCCGGCTTGGAGTTTTTCAGCCGGGTGTGACGCGCCTGTGACAACGATGAAAAATCACGAGCGTCCGGTGGTTCTGTCGACTCCTGCACCGCTCTGGACGCAGTAAACCACCGCCGTTCAGCCGAGACCAATTCAAAGATTGGCGGAGTTCTATACAATTTTTCTATGCGACTGACTCAGCTCCGATCCTTCTACGCCGTGGCCCGCATGGGCAGTTTCACCAAGGCCGCGGAGCACCTGCACGTGAGCCAGCCCACCATCACCACGCAGGTGCGCTTTCTCGAGGAGAGCTACAAGGTGGAGCTGTTCCACCGCAGCGGTCGCCGCGTGCAGCTCACGCAGCTGGGCGAACAGCTGATGCAGCTGGCGCAGAACATCTTCAGCCTGGAGGGCGACGCGGTGAGCCTGCTGCGCGACGCGGGCGAGCTGCGCACCGGCCAGCTGCGCGTGGCGGCCGTGGGGCCGTACCACGTGACCCGGATGCTGGCGGACTTCAGCCAGCACTACCCGGCCATCAAGGTCAGCGTGAGCACCGGCAACTCGCAGGACGTGCTGGACCGCCTGCTCGACTACCGCGCCGACGTGGGCGTGCTCGCGCAGCTGGTGAAGGACGACCGTTTCCTCTCGGTGCCGTTCAGCCGCCACCCGGTGGGCATCTTCACCTCCAGCGAGCACCGCTTCGCGCGGCGCCGCAGCATCCGGCTGGCCGAGCTGCAGGGCGAGCGCATGATCCTGCGCGAGCAGGGCTCGACCACGCGCAAGGCGCTGGAGCTGGCCTTGCACAAGGCCGGCGTGGAGCCCGAGGTGGTGATGGAGATCAGCAGCCGCGAGGTGATCCGCGAGGCCGTGTCGCAGGACATCGGCATCGCCGCGGTGTCCACGGTGGAGTTCGTGCCCGGCCCGGGCCTGCACCTGGTGAGCATCAGCGACGCGGACATCTACACCTACGCGCACGTGCTGTGCCTGGCCGAGCGGCGCAGCGCGCGCATGGTGCACGCGTTCTTCGAGACCGTGTCGCCGCCCACCGAAGGCGTCCACCGGCCGGCCCGCAAGAAAGGCAACGGACGGTAGGCGCGAAGGGACGGTTTTACCGAAGGGGCGGGCTCTTCACCTGCAGCGCGCCCGGCGGCGAGACCACGGCCGGCGCCTCGACGATCCCCGTGGCGTCGTCCATGCCCGTGCGGTGTCGGTCGCGCACGAAGAGCGCGCCGATGAGCACCGCGAGGGCCGACACCGCCACGGTGTAGACCAGCCCCTGGAAGATGTTGCCCGAGGCGACCACCATGGCCGTGGCGATGAAGGGGGCGAAGCCGCCGATCCAGCCGTTGCCGAACTGCAGGGCCACCGAGACGCCGCTGTAGCGCACGCGCGTGGGGAACTGCTCGACCAGGAAGGCGCCCATGGGGCCGTAGACCATGGTCGCCAGGAACACCAGGCAGAACAGCATCAGCACCACCATGGGCGCGTTGATGCGCGCCGGGTCGGCGCTCACCGGCATGCCGCGCTCGATCAGCGCCTCGCGCAGCGCGGCCTGGTCGAAGCCGTCCCAGCGCTGCTCGCCCAGCACCACGCGCAGCTCGCCGCTGGCGGGCTGGATGGTGTAGGGCACGCTGTTGGCCGCGAGGAAGGAGCGCGCGCGCGTGCAGGGCTTGGTGGCCTTGGGCTGGAACAGCTGGCCGATGAAGGTCTGGTCTTCGCGGCAGTCGCCGCCTTCGATGACCACCACCGTGCGCTCGCGGAATTCCTGCAGGCCCGGGTTGCCGTACTTCGCCATGCCTTCGAAGATGGGAATGAAGAGCAGCGCGGAGAGCAGGCAGCCCGTGAGCATGATCCACTTGCGCCCGATGAGGTCGGAGAGCCAGCCGAAGAACACGAAGAAGGGCGTGGCGAGGATGAGCGCGATGGTGAGGTAGGCGTAGGCCGACTGGGGCGGCAGCTTGAGCGTGGCGGTGAGGAACTGCAGGCTGTAGAAGTGGGCGGTGTACCAGATCACGGCCTGGCCGGCGACCGCGCCGAAGATGGTGACGAGCACGATGCGCAGCGTGGGGCCGTGCGCGAAGGTGTCCTTGATCGGGTTGCGCGAGCCCCGGCCTTCGGCCTTCATCTGCTGGAACACGGGCGACTCTTCGAGGCGCGCGCGCACGTACATGGAGTACGCCAGCAGCAGGATGGAGAGCATGAAGGGCACGCGCCAGCCCCAGGCGAGGAACTGCTCGGGGCTGAGCACCGAGCGCAGCGCGAGGATGACCGCCAGCGACAGCAGCAGCCCGATGGTGCCGGTGATCTGCAGCCAGCTGGTCATGAAGCCACGTCGGCGCACCGGCGAGTGTTCGGCGATGTAGGTCACGGCACCGCCGAACTCGCCCCCGAATGGCCAGGCCCTGCAGCAGGCGCAGCGAGACCAGGATGGCCGGCGCGGCCCAGCCGATGGTCTCGAAGGTCGGCAGGAAACCGATGGCCGCGGTGGCCACGCCCATGATCATCATGGTGATGAGGAAGGTTTTCTTGCGCCCCACCGTGTCGCCCAGGCGGCCGAAGAACACGGCGCCGAAAGGCCGCAGCACGAAGCCCGCGCCGAAGGTGGCGAGCGAGGCGAGGATGGCGGCGGATTCGTTGCCCTGCGGAAAGAACAGGGCGCCGAAGAACACGGCCAGGCTGCCGTAGATGAAGAAGTCGTACCACTCGAACACGGTGCCGAGGGCGGCGGCGAAGACGACGCGGCGCGTCTCGGCGGGGGAAGGTGTTGTTGTGCTCATGATCTTGTCTCCGTGATGGTGTTTATTGAACCGCAGGAAGCCGGCCGATGAAGTGGCGCAGGCCGTCGTTGAACTCGGCCGGCTGCTCCAGCATGGGGAAGTGCGCGGCCTGCGGGATCAGCAGCAGCTCGGCGTGCGGCAGGCCCTGGGCCAGCGCGCGCGATTCGGCGGGCGGCGTGATGCGGTCCTCTTCGCCGCAGACCACCAGCGCCGGCAGCTGCAGCCGGGCCAGCTGCGCGCGCGAGTCGGCCGCGTTGAGCGAGGCGATCGCCTGGCGGGCGACGAAGGCGGGCGTCTGCGTCACCTCCTGGCGCGCGAAGTCGATCAGCGCGCGCGGCGCCACCGAGCCGAACGAGCGCTCGATGACCGCCTGGCTGGCCGGCTCCACGCCCAGTTCGTCGATCGCCTTGAGCACGTTGTCCACGCGCACGTCCGGCCCCAGGCCGTGGGGCGTGGCGCCCACGAGCACCAGCGCGCGCAGAAGGTGGGGGGTTCTTGAGCGCGAAGGCCTGGGCGATCGTGCCCCCCATCGAGAGGCCGATGAGCACGGCCTCGGTGATGCGCAGCGTGTCGAAGACCCGTTCGAGGTCGCTCACGAAGGCCTCCATGGTGTAGTCGCGGTGGGCCGGGCGCGGCGAGCTGCCGTGCCCGGGCAGGTCGATGATGACCAGCCGGTGGGTGGTCGAGAAGGCCTCGATCTGTTCGCGCCAGAACGCGCCGGTGGTCGTGAAGCCGTGGCACAGGAACAGGGTGGGGCCGCTGCCGTGCACCGTGACGCGCGTGTCGCCGATCAATGTGGAACTCATCTTGGGGTCTCCAGGGTTGGGCTGAGAAAAGCCGCCGCCAGGCGGCCTGCCCGTCTTCGCACGACATGTGCCAGTGCGCGCCTCGGCCGCCCCGCGAGGCAAGACCGTTGTTTCTCAAGGGAAAAACCGCGCGTTGGGCCCGATTGACGGTTTCGCGGCCGGCGGCTAGTCTCAAATTCGCGTCTCAAATCTGAGAACCGAGAGGAACCCACCATGCCCTTTCCCGACTGGTTCGGCTCCGGCCAGAACGAGGCGGTCTTTCTGCGCCGCCTGCTGGACCACGTGTCGGACTGCCTGGTCGCCGTCGACACCGAAGGGCGCGTGGTCCTGATCAACGAGCCCTACTGCCGCCTGCTCGGCGGCCGGCAGGAGGATTTCATCGGCCGCCACATCACCGAGGTGGTGTCGGAGAAGACGCGCCTGCACCTCGTGGCGCAGGGCGAGGCGGTGGTGACGGGCGTGCCGCTGGAGGTGCGAGGGCAGCAGCTGTTCGCGCGCCAGGTGCCGGTGTACCAGGACGACCGCATCATCGGCGCGGTCGGGCTGGCGCTGTTCTCCAACCTGAATGCGCTGAAGAAGGCGGTGGCGCTGGCGGCGCAGCAGGACCTGTCGATCCGCAGCGCGGGCAGCGGCTGGGTGGCGCGCCACGGCGTGCAGGACCTGATCGGCACGGGCGCGCGCATGGACGCCCTGCGCGCGCGCATCGTGCAGGCCGCGCAGCACGCGCTGCCGGTGCTGATCCAGGGCGAGAGCGGCAGCGGCAAGGAACTGGCCGCGCACGCCATCCACGCGCACTCGGCGCGGGCGCGGCGCCCCTTCGTGTGGGTGAACTGCGCCTCCATCCCCGAGGGCCTGATCGACGCGGAGCTGTTCGGCTACGAGAGTGGCGCCTTCACCGGCGCGCGCGCCCGGGGCAAGCCCGGCAAGTTCGAGATCGCCAACGGCGGCACGCTGTTCCTCGACGAGATCGGCGACATGCCGCTGCACCTGCAGGCCAGCCTGCTGCGCGCGGTGCAGAACCAGGAGATCGTGCGCCTGGGCGGCACCGCGCCGATCGCGATCGACACGCGCATCGTCTGCGCGACCCACCGCGACCTGCCCGCCCTGGTGCGGCGCGGCGCCTTCCGGCTCGACCTGTACTACCGCCTGAACGTGGCCGGCCTGCGCATGCCGGCGCTGCGCGAGCGCGACGACCTGGCGGACTTCATCGGCCTGCTGCTGCAGCGCGTGGCGCAGCGCGAGGGCCTGGAGCCGCGCCGCATGCCGGCGGCGGTGCTCGCGCGCTTCGTGCAGTGCCCCTGGCCGGGCAATGCGCGCCAGCTGGAGAACGCGCTGCTGCGCTTCCTGCTCTCGGGCGAGGTGGCGCTGGACGAGGACGCCGGCCTGGGCGCCGACACCGGGCGCCCCGTGGCGGATGCAGCGAATGCGGCGGACGGCGGCTACTCGCTGCAGGCCGGGCTGGACCGCGAGCGGGACGCGCGCATCCGCCAGGCCCTGCGCGCGGCCGAGGGCCGGAAAGACGAGGCCGCGCGGCTGCTGGGCATCAGCCGGGCCTCGCTCTACCGCGAGCTGCGCCGCCTGGGCGCGGGCTGAACCGCGGCGCCGCTCAGACCCAGCCTTCGAGCACCACCTTGCCGCGCGCCTTGCCCGATTCGATCAGGGCGTGGGCGCGCTTCAGATTCGCGGCGTTGATGGGGCCGAAGTGCTCGGCCAGCGTGGTGCGGATCAGGCCGGCATCGACCAGCGCGGCCACTTCGTTGAGCAGGCGGTGCTGGCCGATCATGTCGGCGGTGCCGAACAGCGCGCGGGTGAACATCAGCTCCCAGTGCACCGAGACCGACTTGCGCTTGAACTTCGTCACGTCCAGCGAGGCCGGGTCGTCGATCAGGCCGAACTGGCCCTGGGGCGCGATCGCCTCGACGATCTGATCGAAGTGCGCATCGGTCTGCGTGAGGCTCACGATGCGGTCCACCTGGGGAAAGCCGATGCGCTTCAATTCCGCGGCGATCGGCTGGCTGTGGTCAATCACGTGGTGCGCGCCGAGCGCCTTCACCCAGGCCTGCGTCTCGGGCCGCGAGGCGGTGCCGATGACGGTGAGACCGGTCAGCCGCGTGGCCAGCTGCGTGAGGATGGAGCCCACACCGCCCGAGGCTCCGATGATGAGCAGCGTGCCCGCGGTGGGCGACTTGCCGGGGGCGACACCCAGGCGGTCGAACAGCATTTCCCAGGCGGTGATGGCGGTGAGCGGCAGCGCCGCGGCCTGCGCGAAGTCGAGCGACTGGGGCATGCGGCCGACGATGCGCTCGTCCACCCGATGCAGCTCGCTGTTGGTGCCGGGGCGCGCGATGGAGCCGGCGTACCAGACGCGGTCGCCCGGCTGGAACAGCGTGACCTCCGGGCCCACGGCCTTGACGATGCCGCTGGCGTCCCAGCCCAGCACCTTGTGGGCCTCGCCCTCGGCCGGCGCGCCGCTCTTGCGCACCTTGGCGTCCACCGGGTTGACCGACACGGCTTTCACCTCGACCAGCAGGTCGCGGCCCGCTGCGCACGGGGTCGGGCAGGGTGATGTCGATCAGCGAATCGGCGGCGCTGATGGCCTGGGGCTTCTGGTATCCAACGGCTTTCATGGGGGTGCTTTCAATTGAGAAGGGAATAAGAAGGAACTCAGGCAGCGACAGCGTAGTCCGTGTAGCCGCGCGCGCCGCCGCCGAACAGCGTCGTCGGGTCGATCTCGGCCAGCGGCAGGTTGGCCGCGAGGCGCGCCGGCAGGTCGGGGTTGGCGATGAAGGAGCGGCCGAAGGCCACGAGGTCGGCCAGACCGGCCTGCAGGATGGCCTCGGCGCGCGGCGCGTCGTACTTGCCCGCGACGATCACGCGGCCCTGGTAGGCGCGGCGCAGTTCGCGGCGGAACGCTTCGGGCACCTGGCGCGCGTCGTCCCAGTCGGCTTCGGCCAGGTGGAGGTAGGCCAGGCCGATCTCGTCGAGCTGTTTGGCCAGGTGCAGGATGGTGGGCACGATCTCGGGGCAGTCCATGTTGCGCTGGGTGATGAAGGGCGCCAGCCGCATGCCGGTGCGCTCCGCGCCGGCCTCGCTGGCCACGGCGGCGGCCACCTCGGCGGCAAATCGCGTGCGCTGCGCCATGCCGCCGCCATACGCGTCGGTGCGGTGGTTCGAGGTGGTGCGCAGGAACTGGTCGATCAGGTAGCCGTTGGCGCCGTGGATCTCCACGCCGTCGAAACCGGCGCGCATGGCGTTGGCGGCGGCGCGGCGGTAGTCACCGATCGTGGCCTGGATGTCCTGCAGCGTCATGGCGCGCGGCACCGGGGCATCCACCATGCGGCCCACGCCGTCCTCGCCCATCACCCAGACCTTGGCGTCGGGCGAGAGGGCCGAGGGCGCCACCGGCAGGCCGTCGGCATGGAAGCTGGCGTGCGACATGCGGCCCACGTGCCACAGCTGCAGCACCATGCGCCCGCCCGCCGCATGCACCGCGTCGGTCACGCGGCGCCAGCCGTCCACCTGGGCTTCGCTGTGGATGCCGGGCGTGAAGCTGTAGCCCTGGCCCTGCGGCGAAATCTGGGTGGCTTCGGACACGATCAGGCCCGCGCCGGCGCGCTGCGCGTAATAAGTGCGATGAGCTCGTTGGGCACGTTGCCGGGCTGGCTGCTGCGGCTGCGCGTGAGCGGCGCCATCACCAGGCGGTTGGGCAGCTGCAGCGGGCCGAGTTCGAGGGGGCGGAACAGGGTGGAGGTCATGGTGGGCTTTCGGTGAAATGGGAATGAACGGATGGTCTCTCGATCCGTTCATTTGAAAAACCACCTGGCCTTTGAATGCATCTTCAAGCAGAATTTGAAGATCATGAAAGCCCTGCAGGACCTGGACATCTTCGTGCGCACCGTCGACAGCGGCAGCCTCTCGGCCACGGCGCGCGCGCTCGACCTCACGCCGGCCGCCACCAGCGCGGCGCTCAAGCGGCTGGAGGCCGAACTCGGCGTGCCGCTGTTCGTGCGCTCCACCCGCAGCCTGCGGCTCACGCAACAGGGCGAGCGCTTCCTGGAACAATGCCGCCCGGCGCTGGAGGCGCTGCAGCAGGCCAGCCAGCAGATCGGCGCGGGCGAGCAGGCCTTGCAAGGCGTGCTGCAGCTCGCCGCGCCGTCGGACCTCGGCCGCAACCTGCTGCTGCCCTGGCTCAACGAGTTCCAGGACACGCACCCGAAAGTGGACGTGCGCCTGCTGCTCTCGGACAGCATCGCCAACGTCTACAGCAACCCGGTGGACGCGGCCTTGCGCTACGGCAAGCCGCGCGACTCCAACCTGGTGGCCCTGCCGCTGGCGGCCTCGCACCGGCGCGTGCTGTGCGCCTCGCCGGCCTACCTCGCGCGCTACGGCGCGCCCGCCACGCCGCACGAGCTCAGCGGGCACGACTGCCTGTGCTTCATGCTCAACGACGAGGTGCACGACCGCTGGCGCTTCTCGCGCGGGGACGGCGAGGCTGAGATCACGGTGCGCGTGAAGAGCGTCAATGTCTCCAACGACGGCGACGCCGTGCGGCGCTGGGCCCTGCTGGGTAAGGGCATCGCCTACAAGTCGTTTTTCGACGTGGCCGACGACCTGGCGCAAGGCCGCCTGCAGGCCCTGTGCATCGACTGGACCACCGAAGCCGTGCCGCTGTTCCTCGTGCTGCCCAGCCGGCGCCAGCTCACACCGCTGATGCGCTGCCTGCGCGACTTCATCGCCGAGCGCACCGCGCCCTTGCTCGCTCAGGCGCCGGTCTGACGGTTCAGCCGCGCCAGCAGCTCGGCGCGGATGTCCTTCTTCATCACCTTGCCGACCTTGGAGCGCGGCAAGTCGGGCCAGACCTCGACCCGCTTGGGCGCCTTCACGCTGCCGATGCGCGCCTTCACGAAGGCGATGATCTCCTCGGGCTGCAGGCTGCGGCCCGCGTGCGGCTGCAGCACCGCCACCACCGCCTCGCCCCACTTCTCGTCGGGCAGGCCGATCACGGCGCTGTCCTGCACGTCGGGGTGCTGCATCAGCGCCTGCTCGACCTCGACCGAGTAGACGTTGAAGCCGCCGGTGATGATCATGTCCTTGGCACGGTCCACGATGTAGAGGAAACCGTCCGCGTCCAGGCGGCCGATGTCGCCGGTGTGGTGCCAGCCGAAGCGGCCGGCCTCGGCCGTGGCTTTCGGATCCTGGTAGTAGCCCATCATCACCAGCGAGCTGCGCACCACGATCTCGCCGGTCCCGCCCGGGGGCAGCAGCACGCCTTCGCTGTCCATGGTCGCCACCTGCACCAGCGGGCCGGGCCGCCCGGCGGACGAGAGGCGCTCGCGCGCCACGCTGCCGTCGGCGTGGAAGTGTTCGCGCGGCGACATCATGGAAATCATCATCGGCGCCTCGGTCTGGCCGAAGAGCTGCGCCATCACCGGGCCGATCTTGCTCAAGGCTTCTTCCAGCCGCGCGGCCGAGATCGGCGCGGCGCCGTACCAGAAGCACTGCAGCGAATCGAGCTGGGTCGTGGCGCAGCCGCTCGTGCTGCAGCAGCATGTAGATCAGCGTGGGCGGCAGGAAGGTGTGGGTGACGCGGTGGCGCTCGATCAGCGACAGGAACTCGCCCAGGTCGGGCTTGGGCATGATGACCACGCGCCCGCCCAGCGCCATCACCGGCAGGCACAACACGCCGGCCGCGTGCGTGAGCGGCGCGAGCGCGAGGTAGGTGGGCCGGCCGTCGAACGGGTAACCCATGAGCGTGAGCGCGCTCATGGTCTCCAGGTTGCGGCCCGAGAGCATCACGCCCTTCGGGCTGCCGGTGGTGCCGCCGGTGCCCGCGATCATGGCCAGGTCGTCCACCGGGAGCACCTCCACCGGCTCGTCGCTGGTGCCGTCGGCCCATTGCGCCCAGGAGGGCGCGAAGGGCAGCACGGCGTCGAGGCACACGTACACGCGCACCTTGGGCAGCTGCGCGCGCATCTGCTCGACCATGGGCGCGTAGGCGCTGTGGAAGATCAGGCAGCTGCAGTCGAAGGCGTCGAGCACGTAGCGGTTTTCCGAGGCCTCGTTGCGCGGGTTCACCGGGCACCACACGGCGCCCGCGCGCGAGATGCCGAACACGCAGGCAAAGGCCAGCGCGTCGTTGCTGGAGAGCACCGCCACCTTGGCGCCGGGGTCGATGCCGGTGCGCGCCAGCGCGCGCGCCACGCGGTGGCTGATGCGCCGCACGTCGTCGTAGCTCAGGTCCATGCCACCCATCGAGAGACAGGGCGCGTCCGGGCCGAGCATGGCCCCCTTGTCGAGGTAGTCGATCAGTCGCATGGAGGGGCCCGTTTCACACGTGCACGGTCAGCACCGGGGCCTGCACCAGGCCGAAGCCGCGCAACGCACCGAGCAGCTCGTGGTGGCCGAAGGCCTGGCAGCCCGAGGCGAAACCCACGCGCTTCGGTGGCTGCTGCAGCAGCCAGTTGGCGGCGAAGGCCTGCATCATCCCGGTCTGCTTGTAGTTGCAGTTGCCGAAGATGACGCAGTGCGCGCGACCCAGCGGGCCCGAGGCGTGCACCGAGTCGACCGACTTGTTGATGCGCGGGTTCTCGCGCGGCGGCATGGTGTTCATCACGCCGGCCGCGGTCTGCGCGAGCGCGGCGTAGCGGTCGTCGGGGTTCATGTCCTTGGTGGCTTCCAGCGCGGCGGCCACGATCAGCGGCACGCCCTGCATCAGCGGCTTGTTGAACACGCCGCCGAGCACCTTCACGTTCGCCACGCGCGGATCGCGCTTGAACCACACCGGGTGCGAGGTGCCGCCCCAGGGCAGGGCCAGCGCCATCTCGTGCTGGCCGGGAATCGCCAGCTGGTAGAGCCCGGCGTCGGGCTGCCATTCGACGAACTGGTTCTGCTGCAGGTGGTAGGCCTTGGCCATGGCGGCATTGACCAGGATGGTCTGCGTGGACGCGATGGTCGGGCTGCCGCCCCAGAACACCGCGATGTCCAGCGTGTCCAGGCCGGGCGTCTCCAGGCAGAGCTGCGCGGCGATCTCGCCGGTGGTGTACATCTGCGCCAGGCCGGGCGAGAGCAGCAGGCCGGCGTTGGCGAACTTCTCGCCGTACTGCTCGTCCAGCGTGATCAGCCAGTCCTGCTCGCCGGTGGTGTCGGTGTAGTGGCACTTCGCGGCCAGGCAGGCCTGCACCACCTCGGGGCCGAACTTCGCGAACGGGCCGACGGTGTTGAGCACCACCGAGGCGCCCTTGAAGAGCTCGGTGAGCGCCTTGACCGAGTGCTCGACCTCCACCACCTCGAAGCTCGCGGTCTCGATGCCGGGCACGTTGGCCTGCATGGCGGCGTTGAGCTTGTCGGCGCTGCGGCCGGCGGCGATGAAGGGGATGTTGTACTCGCGCAGGTACTCGCAGACCAGGCGGCCGGTGTAGCCGGAGGCGCCGTAGACGATGACGGGTTTCTTGCTGGTTTTGCTCATGGTGTTCTCCCGGTTCACATGCCCATGCCGCCGTCGACCGGCAGGCCCGCGCCGTTGATGAAGCGCGCCGCGTCCGAACAGAGGAAGACCACCGCGTCCGCCATGTCGCCCACCTCGCCCAGGCGGCCCGAGGGGGTCTGCTCGATGATCGCGCCCACCGCCGCGTCGGGCGAGGCGAACAGGCCGGCGGCCACCACGTCGGTGGCCAGCTTCATGCCCATCTCGGTCGGCACCAGGCCGGGGTAGATGCAGTTCACGCGCACGCCGTAGCCGAGTTTGCCGGCTTCCATCGCGGCCACGCGGGTGAGGCGGTCCACCGCCGACTTGGTGGCCGAGTAGCCCGCGATGGCGGGGAAGGCGATGGTGGCGGCGACCGACGAGATGTTCACCACCGCCCCACCCTGGCCGGCGGCGCCGTTGGGCCGCATGGCGCGGAAGGCGTGCTTGAGGCCCAGCGCCGTGCCGACGATGTTCACGTCCAGCATCTTGCGCAGCGACTCGGGCTCGATGTCGGCCACCAGCGCGGTGACCTCGATGCCGGCGTTGTTGATCAGGATGTCGAAGCCGCCCAGCGTGTCCACCGTGGCCTTCACGGCGGCCTGCCAGTCGGCCTCCTGCGTCACGTCGAGCTTCACGAAACCGGCTTTCGCGCCGCCGGTGACGGGCAGCTTGCCCGCCGTCTCCTGGCCGAGCGACGTGAGCACGTCGCCAATCATCACCGAGGCACCCGCTACCGCGAGCGCCTGTGCCATGCCTTCGCCGAGGCCGCGCGCGCCCCCGGTGACCAGGGCCTTGCGGCCGGTCAGATCGAACTTCGCCATGTTTGTCTCCTGGTGTGTGTGGACCGTGTTCTTCGAGGAACGGCTCCATGCTACGGAGCTTTCTTGACAAGTGTCAAGATTTTTCTTGACGACTGTCCAAATTCGAATGGCGCGGGCGGGCGGCCGTCCTTACAATGGCCCGATGAGCAAAGCGCCCCCCCGCAACGACAAGTTCAACGAACGCCGCGCCGAACTCGGCGAGGCCGCGCTGCAGACGCTGGCCGACCTGGGCTACGCGCGCACCAGCCTGCGCGAGATCGCGCAGAACTCGGCGTTCTCGCACGGCGTGCTGCACTACTACTTCACCGACAAGCTCGACCTGATCCTGTGCAGCGTGCGCCAGTACAAGGCGCGCTGCGTGACGCGCTACGACGAGGTCACGACGACCTCCACCCACTTCGAACAACTGCTCGACGGTTTTGCCGAGGCGCTGGGCGAGACGCTGCGCACCGAGACCACCATGCACCGGCTCTGGTACGACCTGCGCTCGCAGGCGCTGTTCGAGGAGGCGCTGCGCGACGACGTGGAGGCCATCGACAAGAGCCTGGAGAAAATGATCTGGCGCGTGATGCAGCGCCTCTCGGAGCTCGCGGGCGCGCCGGTGAAGGCGCCGAGCGAGGTGGCCTACGCCCTGCTCGACGGCCTGTTCCAGCAGGCCCTGCTCAAGCACCTCTCAGGCGACAGGAAGGCCATCGCCACCCTGCAGGCCGGCGTGCGCCTGGTGGTGCTGCAGATGATCGACGCGCCCGCCGCCGCCACGCCCCAGCGCGCGAAGAAGGCGCCCAAGCGCAAGCTCGCCATCGCCTGAGCCGGCGCTACGTCGTGGCCTTGAGGCCGGCCACGCCGACCAGGATCAGGCCCATGCAGGCGAGCCGGAACGGGTCGCCGCTCTCCCCCATCCAGGTGATGCCCGACAGCGCCACCGTCACGCAGCCCACGCCCACCCACACGGCGTAGGCGGTGCCCATGGGCAGGTCGCGCAGGGCCAGCGTCAGCAGGCCCAGGCTCAGCGCGACCACGCCGAGGCCGATCACGCTGGGCCAGAACACGGTGAACTCCTGCGAGCGCTTGAGCGCGATCAGCCACACCGGCTCCAGCAGGGCCGCGAAGAGCAGGATCAGCCAGGCGGTTTTTTCCTGAGAGGCGATCATGCGGCGTACCCCCCGTCGACGGCGATCGATGCGCCCGTGATGAAGCGCGCGCCGTCGCCGGCCAGGAAGGCCACCAGCGCCGCCACCTCGTGCGGCTCACCGTACCGGCCCAGCGCCACATGGGCGCGCTCGCCCTCGGCCTGCGGGCTGTCCGCCGGGTTCATGTCGGTGTTGATCGGGCCGGGCAGCACCAGGTTGGCCGTGATGCCGCGCGGCCCGAGGTCGCGCGCCAGGCCCTTGGTGAGGCCGACCAGCGCGGCCTTGCTCATCGCGTACAGGCTCCAGCCCGCCTCCGGCACGCGCTCCGAGAGGCAGCTGCCGATGCTGATCACGCTGCCGCCCGGCGCCATGTGCGGCACCGCGGCGCGCGTGGCGATCACCGTCGCGGCCATGTGCACGGCGACCAGCGCGTCGAGCTGCGCATCGGTGGTCTCGTCGATGGCGCCACCGGCGTAGATGCCCGCGTTGTTGACCAGGATGTCCAGCCGGCCGTGCACCTCGCGCGCGCGGCCCACCGCGGCGGCCAGGGCCAGGCGGTCCGCGCTGTCGGCCTGGATGGCGCTGCAGCGCACGCCCTCGGCCACGATGGCGTCGTGGGTGCGCTGCGCCTGCGCCGAGGCGTGCTGGTGGGTGAACGCCACCTCGGCGCCGTGCTGCGCGAGCTGGCGCGCGATGGCCGCGCCGATGCCCCGGCTGCCGCCGGTGACGAACGCCACTTTGCCCTGGAGCGGTTTCATGTCGAGTCCTTTTCGTAGTGATGACTTCAAAATGGTAGAAAGGCGGACCGGTTCGCGTCCGGCCCGAATTCTTCGACCACTCATACAGAAAGGAAACGCCATCGCGCCCGAGGTCGCCCACCCGGTTTCACGCGCGATGCCGTGCTCGCCAAGGCCATGCTGGTGTTCTGGGACCGCGGCTACGACGGCACGTCCATCGCCGACCTCACCACGGCCATGGGCATCAACCCGCCCAGCCTCTACGCGGCCTTCGGCTCCAAGGAAGCGCTGTTCCGCGAGGCGGTGGACCTCTACGAGCGCACGGAAAACCCCGAGGCCGAGCTGGCGCTGACCGACGAGCCCACGGCCTTCGAGGCCATCGCGGCCATGCTGCGCAGCCACGCCATCGCCTACGTGAACCCGAGCCGGCCCAGCGGCTGCATGGTGGTGCTCGGCGCCACCGTGGGCGTGCCGGCCAACGAGAAGGTGCGCGCCCACCTGCGCGAGCTGCGCCTGCGCGCGCAGGACGCGATCCAGCACCGCATCGAGTGCGGCATCGCCGACGGCGACGTGCCGCCGCAGGTCGACTCGGCGCTGCTCGCGATGTACTACACCACGGTGCTCGAGGGCCTGTCGATGCAGGCGCGCGACGGCATGGGCGAGGAACAGCTGCTGCGCATCGTTGACTGCGCGATGGCCTCGTGGCGCAGCTCGGTGGTGGTGGCGTCGAAGCGTTAGCGCCGGGCGCGGTTGCGCCGTTGATCGGGTGAAATATGACGATCATCATATTGACGGCTACAATCCCGCCACCATGGAAATCGCGCCCAACCGCAAGGCCCTCACGCACGAACGCATCGTGGACACCGCGTCGCGGGCGATCCGCCGCGCGGGTTTCCAGGGCGTGGGCGTGGCCGACATCATGAAAGAGGCCGGCCTGACCCACGGCGGCT
This sequence comes from Hydrogenophaga sp. UC242_50, assembly GCF_042697355.1. NCBI lineage: Bacteria > Pseudomonadati > Pseudomonadota > Betaproteobacteria > Burkholderiales > Comamonadaceae > Hydrogenophaga > Hydrogenophaga sp. UC242_50. The sequence goes on along the minus strand of NZ_CP170553.1, from coordinate 779,525 downwards.
TCTACGCCCACTTCGCCTCGCGCGACGCGCTGCTGGCCGAGGCCCTGGCGCACGCCGGGCAGCAGAGCGCGGCGCGCATCGCCAAGGGCAACGCCGCGCGCGAGGCCGAGGGTGCGAGCCCCCTGCGCGCGCTGGTGGACGGTTACCTGTCGGAGCGCCACCTGAGCGGCACCGAAAACGGTTGCGCGGTCGCGGCCCTGGTGTCGGAGATGCCGCGCCAGTCGCCCGATGTGCGCGCCGCCGCCGCCGAGCGCGTGCGCGGCCTGGTGTCGGCGGTCGAGCGCGCGCTGCCCGAGGGCGCGGCCCCTGGCCTGGCCGCCGCCATCGCCAGCCAGCTGGTGGGCGCGCTGCAGCTGGCGCGCGCGCTGGGCGACAACGCCGAGGGCAAGGCCCTGCTGGCCGACAACCGCCGCGCCCTGCTGGCGCGGCACGACGTTTCTTCTTCCCCTTCCACCTGAACCCTGCCGGCTTTCATGTGCCCCGTTTTGCTTCGCCCACAAATATGACGATCGTCATATTCACCTTGTCTCCCTTCCTTCATTGACTGGACTTTCACCATGCAGCTTCACAACGCCACCGTTCTCATCACCGGCGCCAACCGGGGCATCGGCCTGGCCTTCGCGCGCGAGGCGCTGGCGCGCGGCGCGCGCAAGGTCTACGCCGGGGCGCGCAACCCGGCCAGCGTGACGCTGCCGGGCGTGGAGCCGATCGCGCTGGACGTGACCGACCCGGCGGCGGTCGCCGCCGCGGCGCGCCACGCGAGCGACGTGACGCTGGTGGTCAACAACGCCGGCATCGCTTCGCTGGGCGGCTTCCTCGCCGATGGGGCTGAGGCCTCGGCGCGCGCGCACCTGGAGACCAACTTCTTCGGCCTGCTGCGCGTGAGCCAGGCCTTCGCGCCGGTGCTCGCGGCCAACGGCGGCGGCGCGCTGCTCAACGTGCTGTCGATCGCGAGCTGGATCAACTCGCCCATGCTGTCGGTCTACGGCGCGAGCAAGTCCGCCGCCTGGGCGCTCACGAACGGGCTGCGCCACGACCTGCGCGCGCAGGGCACGCAGGTGCTGGGCCTGCACATGGGTTTCGTGGACACCGACCTCACGCGCGGCATCGAGATGCCCAAGTCCACGCCCGAGGCCATCGTGCGCCGCGCCTTCGACGCGCTGGAAGCCGGTGCCGAGGAGGTGCTGGGCGACGAGCTCACGCAGCAGGTCAAACGCGGCCTCTCGGCCGAACCCGGCATCTACCTGCGCGATGCGCGCGCCTGAGCGGAGCCCCCCCATGAGCGCTGTCCTGCCCGTCGACGCACCGCGCGCCGACCCCGCCCAGACCCGCGTGCAGCAGATGCTGCACGCGCCGCTGCTGCCCACGCTGTTCCGGCTGCGCGCGCCCAATGTGATGGGCCTGTTCGCCATGACCATCGTGATCGGCTACGACGGCTACATCCTCGGGTTGGTGGGGGCGGACGCGCTCGCCGGCATCGCGCTGGTGTTCCCCTTGTCGATGCTGATGCTGCAGATGTCGGCCGGTGGCATCGGCGGCGCGACCACCGCCGCCGTGGCGCGCGCGCTGGGCGCGGGCCGGCGCGAGGACGCGAGCCGGCTGGCGCAGCAGGCCTTGTTGATCGCCGCGCTGCTGGCAGTGCTGTTCATGGCGGCCATGCTCGGCGGCGGGCGCGGCATCTTCGCCGCCATGGGTGGGCGCGGGCCGGCGCTGGAGGCGGCGCTGGCGTATTCGAACGCGCTGTTCGCGGGCGCCGCGGTGATCTGGTTCACCAACGTGCTGGCCGCCGTGGTGCGCGGCGCGGGCAACATGCTGCTGCCCTCGCTGCTGCTGGTGGCCACCGCGCTGATGCACCTGGGCCTGAGCCCGCTGCTGGTGTTCGGCTGGGGCCTGGTGCCGGGCATCGGCGTGGCCGGCGCGGCCCTGAGCACGCTCACGGTGAACGCGCTGTCGGCCCTGGTGATGGTGGCCTGGCTGCTGCGCCGCGACGGCGCGGTGCACCTGGGGCGCACACCGTGGTGGCCCCAGCGCTCGCTGTGGCGCGAGATCCTGCGCGTGGGCCTGCCGGCCTCGCTCAGCCCGGTGATCAGCAACGCCTCCATCGCGGTGCGCACGGCGTTCGTGGGCCACTACGGCACTGCCGCGCTCGCGGGCTATGGCGTGGCGGCGCGACTCGAGTACATCCTGGTGCCGATCGCGTTCGGCTTCGGCACCGCGCTGACCGCGATGGTCGCGACCAACATGGGCGCGGGGCAGGCCCCGCGCGCGGTGCGCGTGGCCTGGGCCGGTGGCGCGGTGGTGGCGGCCATCACGGGCGCCATCGGCGTGGCGACCGCGATCGCACCCGGGCTGTGGATGAACCTCTTCACGCAGGACGCCGCGGTGCTGGCCTTCGGCGCCAGCTACCTGAACATCGTCGGCGGCTGCTACGGCTTCTTCGGCCTGGGCCTGGCGCTGTTCTTCGCTTCGCAGGGCGCGGGCCGCATGTTCTGGCCGCTCGCGGGCAGCATGGGCCGCCTCGTCATCCTCGGGGTGGGCGGCTGGCTCTGCGTGCATGTGTTCCAGACCTCGGCCAGCGGCCTGTTCGCGGTGGTCGCGCTCAGCCTGGTCGTTTATGGTTCCACCCTGGCGATCGCGATCCGGCTGGGCAGCTGGACGCGTTGAGCCCCTCGCCCTTTCATTCCAAAAGACAGGAGACCCGCATGACCGATCTCACCGAACAATTCAACCAGCGCGGCGTGGGCAAGCTGCCGGGCCATCTCGGCCTGGTCTTCACGCAGGTGAGCCCGCAGGAGGTGCGCGCCGAACTCGCCGTGCAGCCCCACACCATGGCACCCAATGGTTTCCTGCACGCGGGCAGCGTGGTCACGCTGGCCGACACGGCCTGCGGCTACGGCTGCGTGGCGAACCTGCCCAAGGAGGCCAACGGCTTCACCACCATCGAGCTCAAGAGCAACCACCTGGGCACGGCGCTGGAAGGCACCATCGACTGCGCTGCGCAAAACCCGCGCACCTGGGCCGCACCACGCAGGTGTGGGACGCGGTGGTCACGCACCGCGAGACGGGCAAGACGATTGCCCTGTTCCGCTGCACGCAGATGGTGCTGTACCCCAAGGCGGCGGGCTGAGCGCGCACCGGGTTGAATCCAGTGGCGGGATGAGCGCGTATCCAGTGGGCAAGCCAACGCCGGCACCGCCGGCACAACCCCAAGGAGCCTCCCATGAAACTCGCCCGCCTCTCCCTCATCGCCCTGGCCCTCTCCACCGCCTGCGCCGGCATGGCGCTGGCCGCCGACGCTGCGTCGCCCAAGACGCGCGACCAGGTGCGCGCCGAACTCGCCGAAGCGCAGCGCAACGGCACGCTGATCGCCGATCGCCAGACCGGTGCCACCTACCGCGACCTGAACCCTGGCCGCTACGCCACCATGCCCATGGCATCGATGAAGACCCGCGCCGACGTGCGGGCCGAGCTGCGCACCGCCTGGGCGCGTGGTGAGCTGGTGGCCGACGGCCAGACCGGCATCACCTACCGCGAACAGGCGCCGCACCGCTACATGACGCAGACCCTGGTGGTGGTCCAGCGCTGAACGGCCCGCCCACCGGAGCCCCGGCGTCTTTCAGCGATGTCGGGGCTTCGGCGCATGGGGTGCGCGCCGCGCTACAGTTCAACCCCATGCCCCGCATTGCTGTCATCGACTTCGAAACCACCGGCATCTCGCCCACCATGGGCGACCGCGCCACCGAGGTGGCGCATCGTCATCACCGAACAGGGGCGCGTGGTGGACCGCTACCAGAGCCTGATGAACGCGGGCGTGCGCATCCCGTCTTTCATCACGCAGCTGACCGGCATCACCAACGCCATGATCGAGACCGCGCCACCGGCCGACACCGTGATGCGCGAGGCCGCGCGTTTCGTGGGCGAGGTGCCCATGGTGGCGCACAACGCGGCGTTCGACCGCCGCTTCTGGACAGCCGAGCTCGAGCGCGCCGGCGCGCCGGCGCCGCAACCCTTTGCCTGCACCGTGCTGCTCTCGCGCCGGCTCTACCCCGAGGCGCCGAGCCACAAGCTGGGTTCACTGGTGGATTTTTTTCGGCTGCCGCGCACCGGTCAGGCACACCGGGCCTTGGCCGACGCCGAGATGGCGGCCGAGCTGCTGGGCCGCATCCAGCACGACCTGCGCGCACGCCATGGTGTGGACGAGCCCGATCACGGTTTTCTGATGGCCCTGCAGCGCTGCACGCGCGCCGCCCTGCCTCGTTTCATCCAGACGCACACACAGCGCCCGGATGCGCAGGCCCTCAAACCACGCGCAGCTTGATCGGCCCCAGCGACCAGGGCTGCCAGTTCATCGCCACGTACGAGGTGGTCTTGTGCACGCTGTTGTCGTAGGCGCCGGCCATGTAGGACAGCTCGGCGCTGGTGCGGTACTCGGCGCCCAGGCCCAGGTTGTTCTCGTTGTAGCCGTTGTGGCGGGCAAAGTGGCGCGAGAAGCCGCCCACGTTGATCCAGACCTCGTTCTTGAAAGGCTCCAGCACCATCGCGGGCGGGTCGCTGGGCGCGGTCGTCTGCGCCAGGGCCGGGCCGCTGCCCAGGCACACTGCCACGAGTCCGAGGTAAAAGGTCTTCATCGTCCTGTCCATCTTCCATCGCCCACGCGGTGGGGCTGTCTCTGTCTATCTCGACCGCGCGCTTCGGCGCCTGAAACCGCCCATGCCCCAGAATCCACCGAACGTGACCTTTTTGCGCGCCCACGGACCTCGGGCCGCTTCTTTGTCATCCGCCCGACATTTCGATCTGCCATGAAAACCCACACCCCGCACACCGTCCTGTCCACCCACGACACCACCCGCATCGACGACCTGCGCATCGGCGCGGTGCGCCCCCTGATCACGCCGGCCCTGCTGCAGGAATGGCTGCCCGCGCCCGATCCCGCGCAAGCCCTGGTGGAAAGCAGCCGCGCCGCGATCTCGCGCGTGCTGCATGGGCAGGACGACCGCCTCGTGGTCGTCGTCGGTCCGTGCTCCATCCACGACCACGCCCAGGCCATCGACTACGCCGAGCGCCTCAAGGCCCAGGCCGACGCGCTGCAGGAGGACCTGCTGGTGGTGATGCGCGTGTACTTCGAGAAGCCGCGCACCACGGTGGGCTGGAAGGGCTACATCAACGACCCGCACCTCGATGGCAGCTTCGCGATCAACGAAGGGCTGGAAATGGCGCGCGCGCTGCTGCTGGAGGTGCTCGCGCTGGGCCTGCCGGTGGGCACCGAATTCCTGGACCTGCTCAGCCCGCAGTTCATCAGCGACCTGGTGAGCTGGGGCGCGATCGGCGCGCGCACCACCGAGAGCCAGAGCCACCGGCAGCTCGCCAGCGGGCTGAGCTGCCCGGTGGGCTTCAAGAACGGCACCGACGGCGGGGTCAAGGTCGCGTCCGACGCGATCCAGGCCGCGCGCGCCGCGCACGCCTTCATGGGCATGACCAAGATGGGGCAGGCCGCGATCTTCGAGACGCGTGGCAACGACGACTGCCACGTGATCCTGCGCGGCGGCGCGCAGCCCAACTACAGCGCCGCGGACGTCGCCGGTGCCTGCGGCCTGCTGCAGAAAGCCGGCCTGCGCGAACAGGTGATGGTCGATGTGTCGCACGCCAACAGCAGCAAGCAGCACCGCCGGCAGATCGACGTGGCCGCCGATGTGGCCGCGCAGATCGGCGCGGGCGAGCGCCGCATCGTCGGTGTGATGATCGAGAGCCACCTGCACGAAGGCCGGCAGGACATCGTGCCCGGCCAGCCCCTGCAGGCGGGCGTGAGCGTGACCGATGCCTGCATCTCGTTCGAGCAGACCGTGCCGGTGCTCGAAGGCCTGGCGGCCGCCGTGCGGGCCCGGCGCACGCGCGGGTAGGCACCATGGCCCTGCGCTGGCGCGGTCCGCCCACCGTCAACCTGGCCCTGCAGGGCGGCGGCGCGCACGGCGCTTTCACCTGGGGGGTGCTCGATGCCCTGCTGGAGGATGGGCGCCTGCGCTTCGACGGCGTGAGTGGCACCAGCGCGGGCGCGATGAACGCGGTGCTGCTGGCGCAAGGCCTGATGGCCGGGGGAGCGGAGGGCGCGCGCGCCGCGCTCAGGGGCTTCTGGAGCGCCGTGGCGGCCAGCATGCCGTTCGAGGTGGCCTTGCCCACGGCCGACGGCAAGGACATGCGGCTGGCGCCGGCCATGCAGCTGATGCTGCAGTGGACCCACTACTTCTCGCCCGAGCAGCTCAACCCGTTCGACCTCAACCCCTTGCGCAAGATCCTGTCGAGCCAGGTCGATTTCGAGCGCCTGCGCGCGCGCAGCCCGGTCAAGCTGTTCGTCGCGGCGACCAACGTCAACACCGGCAAGCTGCGGCTGTTCCGCTCGGGGGAGCTCACGCCCGACGCGGTGCTGGCCTCGGCCTGCCTGCCCACCATGCACCGCAGCGTGGTGATCGATGGAGAGCCTTACTGGGATGGGGGTTACGCGGCCAATCCGGCGGTGTTCCCGCTGTTCCACGAGTGCCGCGCGCGCGACATTGTGCTGGTGATGCTGGCCCCGCTCAAGCACAGCGCCACGCCGCAGTCGGCGGCGGACATCAAGAGCCGCATGATGGAACTGGCGTTCAACGCCACCTTCCTGCGCGAGATGCGCATGTTTGCCCACCTGCGCGAGCGCGCGGCCCACAGCCCCTGGTGGCGCCGGGGCGAACTCGACCGGCGCCTGGCCGGCACGCACTTTCACGTGATCGAGGCCAGCGAGGTCATGCGCGAGCTGAGCGCCGAGAGCAAGGCCGCGGCGAACATGCGCTTCTTTGAAATGCTGTTCGCGCTGGGCCGCGAGCACGGCAGCGCCTGGCTGTCGGCGCACCACGCCGACGTGGGCCGACGCAGCAGCGTCGACCTGCAGGCGCTGTTCTACTGAGAAAACGAAGGATCAGCGCGGCTTGCGCGGCACCATCGGGCCGCGGCCTTCGATGTGGCGGAAGTTGATGCGGCCCTTGGTCAGGTCGTAGGGCGAGAGCTCCAGCGACACCCGGTCACCCGCCAGGATGCGGATGTGGTTCTTCTTCATCTTGCCGGCCGAATAAGCGATCAATTGATGACCGTTGTCCAGCGTGACGCGAAAGCGCGTGTCGGGCAGCACCTCGTTGACGATGCCCATCATGTCGATCAGTTCTTCTTTGGCGATGGTGTTTCCTTTGCTTGAAGTGTATCGGTCAGTTCGGGCGGGCGGAAAGGCGGACCGAGTCGTGCACCCAGTCAATGCCTTGCGCAAGGGCGTAATCGGCCGCCGCGTCGTGTGTGGGAAAGGCGCTGTCGAACCGGATCACCCGGTCGGTGGACGCGCTGCCATGGCCGCTGGCAATGGAGACCTGCGCGGCAAAAAGGCCGTTCCGGCAGAAGGCGGGGCAAAGCCGCGATGCGGTATTTGCCCATGGTGAGGGGAGACAGTCTCGTAATCGTTGTGTCGTTCGTGTGAATCATCAAAAACATCAGTGGGCGGGACGCGCGGTCGGTACCGTGGCGTCGTGGATGCCCGAAACAAATAACAGGTGGCAGCCCCATGCGCCGGGGTGCCCCACCGGTTCATCCGATCTCGGCGTGGCGCGGATGCGTCAAGCCAGAACCGGCGCACGAGCCACGGCAGAGGCATCGGCAACAGCAGGGAGGAAGAAGGCCACGGTGCTGTGAGAAAGCGGTGTGGCGGCACCTTGGAGGGGCTGGACCAGCAGCCCCTCTGCCGGGGGCGGTTGCATCCTGGCAGTGAAGTCGGGATGCGGCTGGTCGCTCAAGGCGACTGCGTAATGTAACACAAAAGAGCCAGCCGCGCTGGCTGCCCTCAGGCGCCGCCTGACGCCTGGGCCCCAAAGGAAGAAATGGTCTCCTGGATGAGATTCGCCAGTTTTTCGTAGGGCAGGGGCTTGTAGGCGATGACAACGGCGGTGGCGGTGCTTTCCGGGCCATGCCGGATTTCCACATCCCCGGTCAGCAGAATGGACGGGATTTGTGCCCCGGCCCGCTTGCGGACCCGTTTGATCAATTCATAGCCGGACAGTCCGGCGTCCAGATGAAAGTCGGTCAGGATCAGGTCGATCGGGCTGGACGTCATTTCCAGCTTGGCTTCCAGGCCAACCCAGTCGCACGCGGCGATGACGCGGCAACCCCACTCCTCCAGCGTGCGCGCCATGCTTTCCAGCACGATTTCATCGTTGTCCACGACGACGATGCGCAACCCACGAAGGTAGGTGTCCTTGGCGGGTGCGACCACCGCCTGCAGGTCCTGGCTGCGGGGCAGGGTCAGGAAGAAGGTGGTTCCCTGCCCCACCAGCGATTCCACCTGAATGGGGGCTTTGATGAGATCGGCCGTCTGTTTGACGATGCGCAGAACCGAGCCCGATGCCATCCACCGAGTCCTTTCGATAAGGCAATCGGACAAAAGGCTCGAATATCTTGTTCAGGTCGTCCGTCGGGATGCCGATCCCGTTGTCCGCGACGGTGATCACCACCGACTGGGGCGCCGGCGACGTGGCAGTGATCCGCACCAGGCCGCGCGACGAATACTTGATGGCGTTGGACAGCAGGTTCGTCAGGATCGTTCTCAGATGATGGGGATCGGTCAGCACGCTCAGTTCGTGCGCCTCGAAAACGACGCTCAAACCGCTGGTGCTGGCCGTCTCTTCAAACTCATTGGCCAAGGAGCTGAACATCTTTTCCAGCGAGATGGCCTCCGACAACGTCGTGACCTGCCCGGAGTTCAGCCGTGTGACGGCCATCAACATGGTGAGGGATTTCGAAAGCGAGTTGACCACTTCGTTCACCGCTTCGACCTCCAACGCATCGCACGCGGGCGCCTCATTCGCCACAAAGGAAGTTCCATGAAGACCCCATTCCGCGTTCTGCTGCTTTGCGCCGTCGGCCTTGTGGGCCAGCAAGCACTGGCTGCCAATGTCAGCGCCACCTTCAACGCCTCTGTCACGCTGACCTCCGTCTGCCGGGTCAAGACCGGCTCGGACAACCAGACACTCAATTTCGGCACCTACACCGCGTTCCAGGGCGGCGCACAAAACGCCGCCGGCATCAATATCGATTTCGAATGCACGCGCGGTTTTGCCGCCGCCCCCACCGTGGCCTTCGACACCGGCACCGACATGACGAGCACCGCTGCGGCAGCCACGGCGACGGGCGAAGGCGTGGTTGCCGGCCTGCGCTACACGCTGGCCGTGGCAGCAGGTGCCATCACAGCGGGCTCGGCAGCCACGACCTCCAGCATCGGCACGGCCGACACCTACCGCTATGCCGTGTCAGGCGCCATGCCTCCAGGCCAGGCAGGCACTCACAACCCAGGTCTGCAGACGCAGGCGCGCCAGCTGATCATCACCTATTGACGCCCGAGATGTCATGAACGCAGTCTGCAGCACCCACCGCCGAGCGGTGGGTGTGTTGTGCGGTCTTCTTCTGACGTGGCCCCTCGCGGCCGGCGCCGCAGCCACGGCGGGCTTTCACGTCGCGGTGAAGATGGCATCGACGTCACAAGGCACCTGCGTGAGTGAGCCTCTGAACGAAGCTGCCGATTTCCAGGTGACGTGCACCAGCGGTCAGTTCGTGGACATCTTGCCAATGCCCCTCCATGCCTTTGTGGGCACATCGGGCGGCCATTTTCGCTATCTCATGATGCGCGGAGCGTCCGACTCGGCCCGTTCCGCCCGTTTCCCGGTCTCGCGGGATCCACCAGCCTCCGTCACCGCGATGCGAGTGTCCTCGGGCCACGAGCGGACCGACGAGCCGGTGGAGATCCTGGTGTCTTTCTAGTGTCTCTGTACTTCCTGCGGAGGATGCCCGTTCCTTGCAGAGCAGGCTCAAGCCCATGAACGTTTCTGCCTCTCTCGCCCGATCGACGTGGCTCCGGTGTCTTGCACTTGCTTTCTCCACGCCCGCCTTGGTATGGGCCCCTGCGGCCGAGGCGGGTGCCTTTTCGATTTCGCCGGTCCGCATCCACATGACCCCACGCGAGCGGGTCGTGGCCGTGTCCATCAGCAACGAGGGTGAGACCGAGGTGGCCTTGCAGGCGGACCTGCACCCGGTCCGCAGGCGATAGCAGCAACCTGAGCTACCGCCTCAAGGCGGACGACGGGCTCAACGCAACGTCCTCTCAGCCCTTCCGGCGTGTGCGCCTGAGCAGCAGCTCCAACTACCTCAGCTACTCCCTGCGCCGCGGCGGCACTTGCAACAACAACACCAACTGGCGCGCGCCCGCCACGGGCACAGGCAATGTGGAAACCGGCACTTTGAACTTTGGTGCCGCCTTGACGGCCACGACCACGCTGACCTATTGCATCCGGGTTCAGGTGGGCTTTGGCGGCAACCCCTCCTCACCCGCGGCCGGCGTCTACAGCGACACCTTCAACATCTTCGCGCAATACCCCAACAGCAACGCGGGCGCGCTCAGCCCCAACGCACCGGTGGTGATGACAGTGGGCGTGAACAACCAGTGCGTGTTCAACACCTACCCGGGCAACCTGGCGTTCAACTACACCGCGTTCAGCGCCACAGCACAAACCTCAACCACCAGCTTCATGTTGCGCTGCAGCTCGGGCCTGCCGTGGACCATCTCTGTGAGCCCGAACCCCGCCGTGCTCCAAGGTCTGCGGTACACCATCACCCCGTCGCCCGCTTCGGGCAGCGGCAACGGCAACACCGGCCAGGCGGTCACGCTCACCGGCAGCATGCAGGCGGGTCAGGCAGGCACCTGCACCGGGCCCACATGCTCGGGCACCCAGGCGCACACGGTGTTCATCACCTACTGAACGCCCGTGTGACCGTGGTCAAAAAAACCGTTTTCGAAAACCGGGTGCCGGGGAGACAATGGCGGTCGATCCCAGGAGACGCAGCATGGACCGATTCACGGGTGGTTGCCTGTGCGGCAACGTTCGAATTGAAGCCACCGGCCGACCCCATCGGGTGGGCCTGTGCCACTGTCTCGACTGTCGGAAACACCACGGCGCGCTCTTCCACGCCTCCGCGATCTTTCCGCAGAACGCCGTGACCGTCGAAGGCGAAACGAGCGACTACGCCGGCAGGTTTTTCTGTCCTCGCTGTGGTTCGTCGGTGTATGGGCGCAGTGGCGACGAAATCGAAGTCAACCTGGGCACCCTCGACGCGCCCGACCAGTTCGTGCCCACCTACGAACTCTGGACCGTGCGCCGCGAATCCTGGCTGCCACCGTTCCCACTCGCCAGGCGGTATGAGCGCGACGAGGAGGAAACGGGCCGTCCCGAGGCATGAGCGGCGAATCCTTGCGCCCTCTGCGGCCGCGATGCTGCCGCGGCTAACATCTGGCGATGTCAGAAACCCAGCAATGCAAAACGATACTGGCCGTGGACGACCACGAACTGGTGCGGATGGGTCTGCGCCAGGTGATCGATCAGCACTTCGCCGACCGTTTCCATGTGGCCGATGCGCACAGCCTGGAGCAGGCCCTGCTGTTTCTGAAGCAGCGCGCCGAGGAGGTCTTTCTGCTGTTGCTCGATCTGAACCTGGGCGACACCCGCGGCCTGACCGGCCTCAAACTCCTGCGGCAGCTCTATCCGCAGTTGCCGATCGTGGTCGTGTCGGGCACGCACGATCCCCGCGTTCGCGAAGAAGCCTTGGCGCACGGTGCCTGGGGCTACTTCTGCAAGACGGGCGATACCGATGGATTGAAGGGCATGCTCGCGGCGATTGAGAGCGCCTCCACGGCCAGCCATCGCCCGGGGAAACACGGCGCGGCGGCCCGCAGCCAGAACCTGAGGCCTGGCGTCCGGTTGACCGACCGCCAGGTCCAGGTCCTGGAGCTGCTGCTCAGCGGCCTCGACAACCAGGCGATCGCCGCCGAAACCGGGCTGGTGCTGGGCTCGGTGAAGAATTGCGTTTCGACGATTTTTCTCGTCTTCAACGTTCGCTCCCGCGCCGAGCTGATCGGGCTGTTTTCCTGAGCCTGGTGTGATCGAGAAGCTGCTGACGAGCATTCACCGGGCGCTGGGCGTGCAAGCCCGGTCGCCACTGACCGTGCAGCGCATCCAGCTCGCGCTCCTGCTGCAAAAGACCGGGCCGGTGCGCATCCTCTCGCCCATCCCTTTCGCCACGCCGCTGGCGATCCTGTTCTACCTGAATGGGACGTCCCTGCTTCCCCTGGTCTGGCTCGGCCTGTTCTACATCGTCGTCTTCACGAGCTACGTGCAGCGCAGAAAGCTGGAGGCCCACGGCCCCCTGCAGGACCACGAGTTGCCCCGCATCCTGCAAGGCCGTGTCCGGGACATCTTTCTGCTGGGCGCCATGTGGGGGGCCGCACCCTGGCTGCTCAACGCGCACCGGAACGTGGACCCTCTGATTCTCATCTCCGTGTTCATCATGGGTGCGATATCGCTCGGCTCCGCGATCGTCTCCACCCACCGCCAGACCATCGCCGCGTTCAGCGTCCCGGCGGCGGTCGGCATGATCTCCGCCTGCCTCTGGCACGGTGGCCTGGTCGGTTCGGTGCTGGCCTTCTGCATGACGCTTTTTCTGGTGATGACGCTCAAGTGGACGTTCCAGCAGGCGGACCTGCTCGAGCAGTCGCTGACGGTGCGCTTTGAAAAGGAAGACCTCGCCCGCCGCCTGGCCCAGCAGGTGGAACTGGTCGAAAACGCCAACCGGGAAAAAAGCCGCTTTCTCGCGTCCGCCAGCCACGATCTGCGCCAACCGCTTCATGCCATCTCGCTGTTCACCTCGGTGCTGGAACGGTCCCAGCTCGATCCGGACAGCGCACAGACGGTCACGCGGTTGAGCCACTCGGTGCGCATGCTGAACCAGTCGCTGGACACCATGCTCGACATCTCCCGGCTGGATGCGGGCGCCGTGCAACCCGCGCTGGCGCCCGTGCGCGTGCACGAGCTGTTCCTGTCGCTGAACCACATGTTCTCCGGCAGCGCCCAGGAGCGCGACCTGCAGCTTCGGTTCCGGGCGCCGGGCGATCTGGTCGTCGTGAGCGACGTGCAGCTGCTCACGCGCCTGCTCGGCAATCTGATCGACAACGCCATCAAATACACGCGCACCGGTGGTGTGCTCGTCGCGGCAAGGGCGGGGGTCCCCGCGGGACGGGCCGGTTGGGTCCGCTTCGAGGTGGTCGACACCGGCATCGGCATCGCGACAGAACATCAACAACGGGTGTTCGACGAGTTCTACCAGCTGGCCAATCCACAACGCGACCGCGCATCCGGTCTGGGCATCGGCCTGTCCATCGTCAAACGGCTCTCGAGCCTGCTGGAACATCCCATGGCGCTCTCATCGATGCCGTCGCGAGGCACACGCTTTCGGGTGTGGGTGAAACAGGCCGACGGGCGCAGGCTCCATCCAGCAAGCCCTGCAGACGCTGGCCTTGTTCCCCCGGTTCACGCCGCGAACAGCCTGCCGCGCCATGTGCTCGTCATTGACGACGAGCCGGCCAGCCGCGAGGCCATGGCATTGGTGCTCTGCGCGCGCGGTTGCACGGTGTACCCCGCCAGCGATCTGGCGCAGGCGCAGCACCTGCTGCAGCGACACCCGATCGACGCCGTCGTTTCCGACTTCCGGCTCCCGGGAGAACGCAACGGCCTGGACTACCTCCTGGTCCTGCGCAACACCTCACCCCACCTGCGCACCTTGCTGGTGACCGGCGAGACCGCGCCGCAACGCATCACCGACATCCGAACCAGCGGTGTGCCCTTCCTGCACAAACCTGTGCAAGCGCAACAGCTGCTGGACGCGCTGGCGCGCTGATCTGCCGTTCTCACCCGCCGCCATGTGACCGGGGTCACTTCACGCCAGGGAGGGTCGCGATGAATACTCGCGATCGTCTGTTGACCATCTCTCCTTCCGACCCAACCACGTCCCGCCCCGGACCCGTTCCCATGCGCAAACTCCTTCTTGGCCTGACCCTGTCCTTGCTCGCCGCCGTGTCCGTCGCGGCACCCGATCCGCAGTGTGCCGAGTACGACAAGCTCCGCACCCAGAGAGACAACGCATTGCGCGCGAAGAACTTCAAACTGTATTGCGATGCCCTGTCGGGTTTGATCAAGCTGATGCCGGCAAAACCGCCCGAACAGGCGCGGCTCCAGTGCGAAGCCAAGGCCACGAACATGAAGGTCGAGACCTGGCTCGGCATCCGCCCCGAGGTGGTGTCCACCATGACGAGCACGTTTGACGAGCAATGCAGGTGACAGGGGGCATGCAGTAAGGTGTCGTGAGGGCCGAGCACATCCATCGCTGGGGCCTGGTGCCCGACGGCCCGCCTGTCGTCACGAACAGCGGGCAGCTCCTGCCCGTGCGGTTCCACGGGACGCCCGCCATGCTGAAGCTGGCCACCCAACAGGAGGAGCGGGCCGGCGCGGCATTGATGGCCTGGTGGCAGGGCGACGGTGCGGCCAGGGTGCTGGCCCACGAGGGCCCGGCGCTGCTGTTGGAGCGCGCGCCAGGCGGCATGGCGCTCGCCGAGATGGCTCGCCATGGGCGCGACGATGAAGCCTGCAACATCCTGTGTGCCGTGGTCGCCCGACTGCACGCGCCCCGGCCAGGGCCGCCACCGGCACTCACCGACTTGCCCACCTGGTTTCAAGGGCTGGAGGCCTGCGCGGCAGCAAGAGGCGGCATCTTCGCCACGGCCGCAGCGACCGCACGGGACTTGTTGGCCTCGGCGCGGGATGTCGGTGTGCTTCACGGGGACATCCACCACGGCAACGTCCTGGACTTCGGTCCACGCGGTTGGCTCGCGATCGACCCCAAGGGCCTGTGGGGCGAACGCGGTTTTGACTACGCCAACCTCTTCTGCAATCCCGACGCTGAGACCGCCACCTCGCCGGAGCGGTTTCTCCGCCGGCTGGAGGTGGTTGCCGCCTCGGCGGGTCTCGAGCGCAGGCGGCTGCTTCAATGGATCCTGGCCTGGGCGGGCCTTTCCGCTTGCTGGCATCTGGAGGACGGCTCCGCGCCGGACACGGCCTTGGCGATGGCCCACATGGCATCGGCCCATCTCTGAGCGGTCACGAGCACCGTTTCTTCTCCAGCCGCATGGCGCCCGAACAGGGCCGCTTCACAGGTCCTGTTCAGGCCCGCGCCAATGCCGTGAGAGGAGAGGCGCGGCTGAGGCGGTTCACGGGGTCACAAGCTCGAAACCTATAATTGTGGGGCTCACGCGCCAGGTGTGAGGCCGAATGGGGACGACCCCATCGGCATGGATTCAACCGCGAGGGACGGCCCCCGCACTGCTTGTGAAAGTGGTCGCCATGGTCAACGCCTCCCCCCTCCACCCACCCGCCGCGCGCGCGCGGCTCATCTCTCCAGCCACCTGGGCGCTTCTGCTCGGTGCATGGGTTGTGGTGGGGTTGTTCTCTTTTTACGGTTCCTCCTGGCTGGCCGCGCCACTCACACCCGGTGTCGCCGGCCTGAGCTTCGCCGTGCTGCTGGCGCACCATCGTGGCGGCATCGTTTGGTGTCGTGCATGAGGCGGACTACCTGGCGCACAAACTGGGCGAGCCGTACGGCACGCTCATCCTGACGCTGTCCATCGTGTCCATCGAGGTCATCCTGATTGCCTCGGTGCTCTTGGGTCCGGGGGAAGCTCCCACGATCGGGCGCGATTCCATTTTTGCCGTGTTGATGATCATCCTGAACCTCGTGATGGGGATCTGCCTGGCGGTGGGCGCTGCCCGGCATGGCGAACAGGAGTTCAATGCGCAGGGGGCGACGGCCTACCTGTCGATGATTGCCCTGTTGACCACGGTGGCCCTGGTGCTGCCCAAGTTCACCAGCACAGCGGGTGAATTCGGGCCTGAGCAGGCGATGGGCATCGGTGTCCTCACCGCGCTGCTGTACGCGGCCTTCCTGTGGAAGCAGATCGGCAGCCACAAGCGCCTCTTCGTTCAGCCCCCTCCCGGGGCGATGGTGGTGCGCCGCATGGAACGCACCTCCAGGGCGCCGACCGAGACCGAAAAGGCGGAGGGTTCTGTCCAGCAAAGCAGGAAGGATGTCTGGGTGCATTCGCTGCTGCTGCTGGCCATGATTGTTCCGATCGTTCTGCTGGGCCACCACCTGGCCGTCGTGCTCGACTACGGCATTGCGGCCGCGGGCGCGCCCGTGGCCGTGAGTGGCGTGCTCATCGCCCTGATCGTGTTCACCCCCGAGTCCTTGACCGCCGTGCGCGCGGCGCTGGGCAATGAGATGCAGCGGGCCGTCAACCTGTGTCTGGGTGCCTTTGTCTCCACCGTGGGGCTCACGGTTCCCGCGGTGCTGGCGATTGGCTTGTTGTACGACAAGCAGGTCGTCATGGGCATCTCCCACATGGACACGGCCCTGTTTGTGCGCACCGCCGTGCTGAGCATGCTCACCTTCAACGGCCAGCGCACCTCGGCGCTGCAGGGTTACATGCACCTCGCGCTGTTTGCCGTGTTCGCCGTGCTGTTGTTCTTTCCCTAGCCGCGCCATGGGCGGCCCACGGTGGATGCGGTCGAAACATCTGCGAACAGCATTTCAGCGGCCATGCGGGCAGACTATGGCCCATGAAAATCCTTGCCCTCGTCTTCTCCCTGAGCGCCGTGGCGTTCGCGCCCATCCCGGTGATGGCGCAGCAGACCCCCGCGAAGCCCGCCGCCAAGCCAGCGGCCAAACCCACCACCACGACCAAACGCGCGCCGCTGGCGCGCTCCGCGGCCAAGGCCGTGGAAGAAGTGACACCGATCGAAGAGGATTCCAGCGTGAACCTCACCGAAGCCGATCTCGCGGTCGCGCAGCGCGTGTACCTCGGCAACATCCCCTGCGAACTGGGCTCGGCTGTGGAGATCGTGCCCGCCAAGCGGCAGGGGTTCTTCATCGTGCAGGTGAAGAACATGCGCAACGCGCGGTACTACATGCACCCGGTGGAAAGCCGCACCGGTGCCATCCGGCTCGAAGACCCGAAGCGGGGCGCCATGTGGCTGCAGTTGGGCAACAAGTCCATGCTCATGAGCCAGCAACTGGGCAAGCGGCTGGCCGATGAATGCATGAGTCCCGAGCAGCTGACGCTGGCCGGTGAGATGAAGCGCAACCCGCCCAAGGGCCTGCTGGATCCGGTGGACCCCCCACCGGCCGCCGCGCCACCCACCCCGCCGGCCAACCCCAACTAGCCGCCGTCCACCTTGAGGCGTATATAATTCATATACGTTTCATATATAGGTGATGAATGGGGATCGTCAAGATTTCGGACCTGATGCACGAGAACCTGCGCGTGGCGGGGAATGCGCTGAGCAGGTCCATCAATGCGCAGGCCGAACACTGGATGCGGGTTGGCATGCTGACCGAGCTTCACCCGGCGCTGGACCACCGGGAGATCTGCCAGCTGTTGGTGCGGGCGGAACTCGCGGGGGGCCTGGACATCACCGTGGCGGCCGCGACCCCACCGGGCAAGTCCCGCACAGCCCCGGCGGGCCAGCGCTAGTGGCTCGCGGCATCACCATCAAGTCCGCCGAGGACATCGAGATGGCGCGGCGCGCCGGCAGGCTGGCCGCGGAGGTGCTCGGCATGATCGAGCCCCACGTCGTCCCCGGGGTCAGCACGGAGACGCTGGACCGGATCTGCCACGACCACATCGTGAATGTCCAGGGCGCCATCCCGGCCAACCTGGGGTACCACGGGTACCCCAAGACCATCCTCACCTCCGTCAACCAGGTGGTCTGCCACGGCATCCCCTCGCCCGACAAGCTGCTGAAGAAGGGCGACATCATCAACATCGATGTGGCCGTCAACCAGGACGGCTGGTTCGGCGACACCAGCCGCATGTACTTCGTCGGCACACCCAACGTGCTGGCCCGGCGTCTGGTGGAGACCACCTACGAAGCCCTGCTGGCCGGCATCCGGCAGGTCAGGCCCGGCGCGACGCTGGGGGACATTGGCGATGCCATCCAGTCCGTCGCCCATCGAGAGCACTTCAGCGTGGTGCGCGAGTACTGCGGGCACGGCATTGGCCGGATCTACCACGAAGAACCGAACGTGCTTCACCATGGCCGGCGCGGCGAGGGGCTCAGGCTGGAGCCGGGGATGGTCTTCACCATCGAACCCATGCTCAACGCAGGCCAGCGCGAGACCCGGACCTTGGCCGATGGGTGGACCGTCGTGACCAAAGACCGCTCCCTGTCCGCCCAGTGGGAACACATGGTGGCCGTCACGCCCGAGGGACACGAGGTGCTCACGCCCTGGCCGGGTGGCACGGGTGCCCGCGCACCGGTGTGACGCCCGGGTTTTGACCCTCTGATAGACTGCGACGCTCTGCGGGAGAGCGAGGCGTGTCGCGCCTCCGCCGAAGGCGCAAACTCCCATGATCGCTCAGGCCACCGGACCGCAGACACATTTCGCCGACTGGAGAGAGGCCGAGCCGCACCGCGCGCGCACCGGCACACCGAAGGGGCAGACTGCCGACGCAGTCGAAACTCTCAGGTAAAAGGACAGGGGGAGAGGCGCTTTCACCTGAGCCTTGCCCATGTTCTCCTTTCGAACCCCTTTCACGGCCCGGTTCTTCGCCGCGCTGGCCCTTGGCCTGTGCATCGGCGTTGCCCTCGGCGCCGCCCATGCCTTGCACCGCCTGTGGCAGCAGGTGCCCGAGGTTGGTCACCTGGCCCACTACGAACCGATGCTGCCCATGCGCATCCACGCCAGGGACGGCAGCCTGCTCGCCGAGTACGGCGAAGAGCGGCGCGAGTTCGTGCCGATCGAGCGCATCCCGTTGCGCATGCAGCAGGCCTTGCTGGCCATCGAGGACGCGCGGTTCCACGAACACGGGGCGGTGGACTACGCGGGCCTCGTTCGCGCGGCGCTCGGCAACCTCCTGGCCGGTGGGCACGCGCAAGGTGGCAGCACCATCTCCATGCAGGTCGCGCGGGTCTTCTTCCTGAGCCGGGAGAAGACCTACCGGCGCAAGGTCATGGAGATCATGCTGGCCTACAAGCTCGAATCGGTCTACAGCAAGGACAAGATCCTGGAGCTGTACATGAACCAGATCTACCTGGGCGAACGGGCCTACGGTTTCGCGGCGGCCGCATCGGTCTACTTCGACAAGACGCTCGACCAGCTCAGCGTCGCCGAGGCGGCCATGCTGGCCGGCCTGCCCAAGGCGCCCTCCGCCTACAACCCGGTCGCCAACCGCGAGCGCGCCACCGTGCGCCAGCAGCACATTCTCAAGCGCATGCGCGAGCTGGGGCATCTCGATGAGCCGGCCTATGAGCAGGCCCGCGCCGAGCCCCTGACCTTGGCGCTGAACCACCCGTCGACCGACCCGGCATCGGCCTACGCGGTCGAACAGGTTCGCAAGATGCTGGTGGAGCGTTATGGGGACGAGGCCTACTCGCGGGGCCTGGATGTGACCACCACCATCCACGTGGCCGAGCAGCGCGCCGCCACCCATGCCTTGCGCGCCGGCCTGTTGAATGCACAGCACCAGCGCGGCCCCGCGGGGCCGGAAGGCCATCTGAAGCAAGCCGTGCAGGCCGACGACCCGGCCGGCATCCGCCGGGCCCTCGCGCCCTACCGGGACAGTGGCGCCTTGCGCGTGGCGCACCGTGCTGGAAGCCTCGACCTCCGCCGGCATCACGGCCGCCCTGCGCGACGGCACCGTGATTCGCATTGCACGCCACACGCTGAGCCCGGGCAGCAGCGCGCTGCTCAAACCCGACGCACCGGCGCGCAGGCGCATCGAACCGGGTGCCGTCGTTCGTGTCGTGGCCGACACGGCCGGGCGCTGGCGGCTGACACAGCTGCCGCAGATGCAGGGCGCGCTGGTGTCCATCGATGCGAGGTCGGGTGAGATCCTGGCACTGGCCGGGGGCTTCGACTTTGCGTTCAACCAGTTCGACCACGCGGTGCAGGCGGTGCGCCAGCCGGGATCGACCTTCAAGCCCTTCGTGTTTTCCGCCGCGCTGGAAAAAGGCTATTTCCCCGGCACCCTGGTCGACGACACGCAGCGGCTGGTCACGCCCTCGGCGCGCGGCCGCAAGGCCTGGCGACCGCGCAACTACGGCAACCAGTACGAAGGCTTCATCACGGCCCGGCGGGCCCTGGCGCGCTCGAAGAACGTGGTGGCGGTCAACCTCATGGACGCCGCCGGCACGGAATATGTGCAGCAGTTCGCCACCCGTTTCGGTTTCGCGGCCGAGCTCAATCCTCCGATCCTGCCGCTGGCGCTGGGCGCGGGTGCGGTGACCCCGCTGCAGCTCACCGAGGCCTACGCGGTGTTCGCCAACGAAGGAGAACGGGTCGAGTCCCGCCTGGTGCTCAAGGTGAGCGAGCGCGGCGGTGCGGTGCTCTACGAAGCGCCGCCGGTGTCGCCCCGCGGCCAGGTGATCTCCCCACGCAATGCCTACGTGATGGACAGCATGCTGCGCGACGTGGTGCGGCACGGCACGGGGCGGCGAGCGAGCGCACTCGGGCGCGAGGACACAGCCGGCAAGACCGGCACGTCCAACGACGCACGCGATGCCTGGTTCGCCGGTTATTCATCGGGCGTCGCTTCGGTGGTGTGGATCGGGTACGACCAGTCGCGCAGCCTGGGCAACGCGACCGGGGGAAGCCTGGCATTGCCCGTCTGGACGGATTACATGAAGGTCGCCGTCGCCCAGCGGCCCGAGCAGGAGCGCCGCATGCCGGCGGACCTGGTGCCATGGGGCGACGACTACGTCTACCCGGAATCCCTGGAGGGCCCCTGCACCGTCGAGCCCCACACCTTCATCCAGGGCCCGTTCGAATGCCGCAGCGGCATCCCGGCCCCGGGGGAATGAAAAAGCGGCGTTGCTCGGCCCCGATTTGCCCCAACAAACAGGCCCAGAGGAGAAGCCAGACAAGCTGGAAACCGCGTCCTTGCACCCTTCCAGCAAGAACATAGCAGCGCCGCGAAACCCGGGATGGGTGCGGCTCTTCCACCGCATCACGCCAGCAAGCCGGCGCCACCCCCTAGAACATGGAGTCTAGGAATTGGCGGATGTTCCGCGCACCGGTGGCATGAAGTGGGCTGAAAACGGCCCGAGATGGGGAATCGGAGGCGCGAACTGCAAAAGTTCACCCGATCCGCCATCGATCACTTGCGGTCGGGCAGCTCGATCTTGACCTCGAGCACGTCCAGGTTGTCCTGGCGGTCGAGCTGGACCTTGATGTCGTCCGGGTTGATCTTGATGTACTTGCCGATCACCGCGACCAGCTCGCGCTGCAGCGCGGGCAGGTAGTCGGGCTCGGAAGCGCTGCGCCCGCTGCGCTCGTGCGCCAGGATGATCTGCAGGCGCTCCTTGGCGACGCTGGCGGTTTTCTTCTTTTCACCCAGCAGGAAAGACAGGATCGACATGCCTTACTTCCCTCCGAACAGGCGCTTGAAGAAGCCCACTTTTTCGGCCTCGATGAAGCGCAGTGGTTTGTCGGCACCGAGGAAACGGTCGATCACGTCGCTGTAGGCCTCGGCCACGTCCGTGCCCTTGAGGTGGATGGCCGGCATGCCCTGGTTGGAGGCGGTCAGCACGCTTTCGCTTTCCGGGATCACGCCGATCAGCTTGATGCGCAGGATGTCCTGGATGTCGCTGAGCGAGAGCATCTGGCCATCGGCCACGCGGCCCGGGTTGTAGCGCGTGATCAGCAGGTGTTCCTTGATCGGCTCCTTGCCCTCGATGGCGCGCTGCGTCTTGCTGCCCAGCATGCCCAGGATGCGGTCGGAGTCGCGCACGCTGGAGACCTCGGGGTTGGTCACCACCAGCGCCTCGTCGGCGTAGTGCATCGCCATGAGCGCACCGGTCTCGATGCCGGCGGGCGAGTCGCAAATGATGTACTCGAAGCCCATGGCCGACAGGTCGGTCAGCACCTTGTGCACGCCTTCCTGGCTCAGGGCGTCCTTGTCGCGCGTCTGGCTGGCGGCCAGCACGAACAGGTTGTCGCACTGCTTGTCCTTGATCAGGGCCTGGTTCAGGTTGGCCTCGCCCTGGATGACGTTGATCAGGTCGTACACCACGCGGCGCTCGCAGCCCATGATCAGGTCCAGGTTGCGCAGGCCCACGTCGAAATCGATGACGGCGGTCTTGTGGCCGCGCAGGGCCAGGCCCGAGGCGAAGCTGGCGCTGGTGGTGGTCTTGCCCACGCCGCCCTTGCCGGAGGTGACGACAACAATCTTGGTCATGGTGAAAGTCCTTCGATTCGAATAAGGGGTGAGACTCAGACGCCGATGGCGTCGATCACGAGTTTGTCGCCATCGGGCCCGGGCACCAGGCGCACCTGCGCGGTCTTGCCCTGGACCGATTCGGGCAAGGCCACTTCGCTGGTGCGGTAGATGCCGGCGATGGAAATGAGTTCGGGCGCCATGGACAGCGCGAAGATGCGCGCCTCCCCGTAGCCGCGCGCACCGGCGATGGCCTTGCCACGCAGCGGCGCGTACACGTGGATGTTGCCGTCGGCGATCACCTCGGCACCCGGGTTGACCATCGCCATGACCACCAGGTCGCGGCCGCGCGCGTAAACCTGCTGGCCCGAGCGCAGGGGCTTGTCGATCACCAGCGCACCGGGCATGGGCATCGGCTGGGGCGCGGCCACGGGTTCCGGCGAGGCGGTCTCGGTCGGTACCGCCGACGGGGCGGCCCGTTGCACGGTGGCATCGGGCGCGGGCGTGAGGCCGGCGGCCACGGCCAGCGCGGTCTGTTCGATGGTGCCGCCGCGCACGGCCAGGGGCGTGAGGCGGTGCTGGCGCAGCAAGGTCTGCAGCGCGCCGAAGTCGGGCAGGGCATGGGCCTCGGCCACGTTCAACGGGTGCAGGTCGATGACCACCGGATCGTGGTCGAAGAAATCGGGCATGTCGCCAAAACGCTGGGCGAACTCCTGCGCCAGGAGATCCAGGTTGGACGACTTGAGCATCAGGGCCACCAAAGGCAGGTGGGCGCTCTTGATTTCGAAGGTGGCGGGCGCGTTTCCTGCGAGGGCGACAGACATGGGCGAAACAGATCCAAAAACGGGCCAGCCGCAGGAACGCCGGGTCGGCAGGTCTGGCTGTGAAGCGGCGCATCTTACCAGCCGGGTTGACGGGTTTTGGCCCGGGAAGGTGTGCAGGTGTCAGGGCATGTTTCAGCAACCGACGAGCGGGTTTTGCACAAACCTGTGAATAATTTTTTAACAACGCATGAGTTATCCACAGAAAAGTGGGTAACTGCCTTGTTATCCCCGTTTCGAGCGCCAAGGAACCGTGCCCTTCACACAGGCTTCTGAGCGAGCCAAGTCCTTGATCCAGCAAGAAAAAGGGCGCTTGTCCACACCGGACAGCGCCCTCTACTACTACTGCTATTTTGTATTTAAAGATTTAGAAGAATAGTGGAACGGGAACCCGGCGCGGTCCGGGCGCCTGTTCAGGTCGGCTTTTTCACGCCCGGTTGCTCGCCGTGGTGCCGATGCTCACCCCGGTGGCCGCGGTGCATGCCGGCGCGCTGGAAGCCGCCCAGGTGTTTTGAATCAAAGACTTTTTGTTGATCGGCGTTCAACACCGCGTAGAAGCTCTTGATCGCGTCGACGCGTTTGGCCATCGCGGCGTCGCGCTCGGCTTTCAGGGCCTGCATCTTGTCCAGGCGCTGCGGGGTGGTCAGCTTGGACCAGTCTTCCCGGGTGCCCTGGCGCGGCATGGCGCCGACCTGAGGCTGGGTGCGGGCGATGAAGGCGTTCCAGGCCGGTTCCTGCTCGGGGGTGAGCTTGAGCTCGGCCTTGAAGGCCGCCTGGCGCTCGGCCATGCGCTTCTGCATCTGGGCGTGGCGTTCGGCGCGTTTCTGGTCGCGCTGCTCGGCGGTGGGGGCAGCGGGTTTGACGGCCGGCTTGGCCGCCGTGTCGGCCTGGGCCACCACGGTGACGGTGTTGGCCGTGCCGGCGGCCAGGGCCGAGGGGTGCAGGGCCGAGGCCTGCACCAGGGCGGTGGCGAAGGTGCCCACCAGGGCGGTGGCCAGGGTGGTGGCGATCAGCGCGCGTTTCGGAAGCGATTTCATGAGGACTCCTGGTGTCTGTTGAGGATGGATCTCCACAGGACAGGTGTCGGGCTGCGGAGTGGTTTCAGTGTCTGGCGCGCGTGTTTCCACCCCGTGCCGCCGATGTGGCGGGTTTGTAAAGTTTTGTGCTGCTTTTTGCAGCAACTGTGCAAGCGGGGTGGCTCAGGTCGTCGAGGATGGGACAGTCGGGTCGGTCGTCGCCGGGGCACAGGTGCAGCAGCTGGTCCAGCGTGCGCTGCATGGCCTGCAGGGCTTCGATGCGCTGGGCCAGTTCGTCCAGGTGTTTCTGCGTGATGCGCTTGACGCTGGCGCTGCTGCGCCGGCGGTTGTGCCAGAGGCTCACGAGCTCGGTGATGGCGTCCAGGCCGAAGCCCATGTCGCGCGCACGGCGGATGAAGCGCAGCGTGTGCACGTCGGCCAGGCTGTACTGGCGGTAGTTGCTGTCGGTGCGGGGCACGGGCGTGAGCAGGCCCAGGCTCTCGTAGTGGCGCAGCATCTTGGGCGAGATGCCGCTGAGCTGCGCCGCCTTGCCGATGCTGACCGGCCAGTGGATCAGCGCGTCGCCCGGGTCTTGCTCGCCGGCGGGGGCCAGCGCGTGCAGAAAGCGGTCGGTGCGCATGGGGTCAGGCCGCCACTTGGTAGCCTTCTTCGCGGATCGCTTCGACCAGGGCTTCGCGCGTCTGCGTGCTGTTCACCTCGACGCGGTTCTGGCCGCGGTCGATGCGGACTTCGGCCTGGGGATCGAGCAGCTTGATGGCGGTGGTCACGGACTTTTCGCAGTGGCCGCAGGTCATGCCGTGCACATCGAGGACTTGTTTCATGGTGTCTTTCTTCAAAGGTGGATGGAACATGAAGCCATTGTGATCCTTGACATGGTGTCAAGGTCAAGCGGTGGTCGCGCTGTCACAGTTCGCTACAAGCGCGTTTGACCTTCCCATGGTGGTAAAGCTTATGCTGACCCCATGAACACGATCGCTGCCTCTCCCGACGCCGGTGCCACCTTCTCGACCTATCCATTGACCCAGATCGATCTGGGTGTGGGTGGCATGACCTGCGCCTCGTGCGTGACGCGGGTCGAGAAGGCCTTGCGCAAGCAACCGGGCGTGAGCGACGCCACCGTGAACCTGGCCACCGAGTCGGCGCGCGTCACGCTCAGTGGCGTGGACGAGGCCGAATCGCTGGCGCGCATCAAGCGCGCCGTGCGCGACGCGGGTTACGAGCCGCGCACGCTGGAAGCCCTGGACGAGGAGGACACCGAGCGCGTGATGGGCGTGCCGCGCGACCTGCTGCCGGTGCTGATCGGTGTGTTGCTCTCGGCACCGCTGGTGCTGCCCATGGTGGGGGACCTGTTCGGCCAGCACTGGATGCTGCCGGCCTGGATCCAGTTCCTGCTGCGCACGCCGGTGCAGTTCGTGTTGGGCGCGCGTTTCTACCGCGCCGGCTGGCACGCGCTCAAGGCGCGCACCGGCAACATGGAACTGCTGGTGGCGATCGGCACCACGGCCGGTTGGGCGCTGTCGACCTGGCTGTGGTGGCGCGCCGAAGCGGGCGAGGTGCCGCACCTGTACTACGAGGCCTCGGCGGTGGTGATCACGCTGGTGCTGCTGGGCAAGTGGCTGGAGGCGCGCGCCAAGCGCCAGACCACCACGGCCATCCGCGCGCTGCATGCGCTGCGGCCCGAGCGGGCCCACCTGTTGCCCGATGGCATTCGCCGCACCGAGACCACCGATGTGGCGGTGGACGAGCTGCTGCCGGGCGATGTGATCCGCGTGTTGCCGGGTGAGCGCTTCGCGGCCGACGGCACGGTGGTGCAGGGGCACACCCAGGCCGACGAGTCCATGCTGACCGGCGAGTCCCTGCCGGTGTCCAAGGACGTGGGCGATGGCGTGACCGGCGGCTCGCTCAACGGCGAGGGCGCGGTGGACGTGCGGGTGCGCGCGGTCGGCGCGCAAAGCGTGCTGGCCCAGATCATCGGCCTGGTGCAGGACGCGCAGGCCGGCAAGGCACCGGTGCAGCGCATGGTGGACCAGGTGGCGGCCGTGTTCGTGCCGGTGGTGCTGGTGATCGCGCTGGTGACGCTGCTGGGCTGGCTGGGGACTGGCGCACCGATGGAAGAGGCCTTGCTGCACGCGGTGGCGGTGCTGGTGATCGCCTGCCCCTGTGCCTTGGGCCTGCGCAGCACCCGCGGCCATCATGGCCGGCACCGGCGTGGCGGCGCAGCACGGCATCCTGATCAAGGACGCGCAGGCGCTGGAGATCGCGCACAAGGTCGACACGGTGGCCTTCGACAAGACGGGCACGCTGACCGAGGGCCACCCGCGCCTGACGGTGATCGAGGCCGCACCGGGCGTGGACGAGATCGCCGTGCTGCAGGTGGCGGCGGCGCTGCAGGCGCAGAGCGCGCACCCGCTGGCGCGCGCGGTGCTGGAGGCCGCGGCCTCCAGGTCCATCAAGGTGGCGCCGGACGCCGCGCAGGACGTGCAGGCGGTCTCGGGCCGGGGCAGCCAGGGGCGCGTCAACGGCGCGCTGCTGGCCCTGGGCAGCCTGCGCTGGATGGGTGAGCTCGGCGCGAAGCTGGGCCCGCTGGACGAGCGCGCCAAGGCCTTGCAGGCCGAGGGCGCGACGGTGTCGGTGCTGGCCAGCCAGACGCCGGGTGATGCGGCCTCGGCCGCCACCTGGGCGCCCCTGGCCCTGCTGGCCTTCGGTGACGAGCCCAAGGCCGGCGCGGCCGAGGCCATTGCCGGCCTGCGGGCGCAGGGCATGCGGCTGTTCATGGTCTCGGGCGACAACCGCGGTGCGGCGCTGGCGATGGCCTCGCGGCTGGGCCTGCGCGCGGACCACGACGAGGTGATCGCCGAGGTGCTGCCGGGCGACAAGGCGACCGTGGTGCGCAAGTTGCGCGCGGCCGTGGTGGGCGACCGCCTGCACACCGTTGGCCATGGTGGGCGATGGCGTGAACGACGCGCCCGCGCTGGCCGCCGCCGACGTGGGCATGGCCGATGAGCCACAGCCAGGGCGCGAGCGCCGACGTGGCGATGCACGCCGCCGGCATCACGCTCATGCGCGGCGACCCGCTGCTGGTGGCGGCCGCGCTGGACATCTCGCGCCGCACGGTGCGCAAGATCCGGCAGAACCTGTTCTGGGCCTTTGCCTACAACGTGGCCGGCATCCCGCTGGCGGCACTGGGCTTTCTCAGCCCGGTGGTGGCGGGCGCGGCCATGGCCCTGAGCTCGGTGAGCGTGGTCGGCAACGCGCTGCTGCTCAAGCGCTGGAAGCCGCCGCAGCGCTGAGCCCGCGCTCAAGGCTTGATGCACGTCAAGGCGCGCGCGCGGCCGCCGCGCGATGCTCGGGGCTCCTGCAGGAGGAGGAGACTTCCCATGACGACGACACACGACGCCGTGCGCGTGATCCTTGACGAGCACGCCAGCCTGAGCGCGATGCTGACCACGCTGTCGCAGATGGTGCGGATCGGCCCCGATGCGTCCGGCGAGGGTGGCCCCGAGCGTTACTTCGACGTGCTGCGCGCGATGCTGTTCTACATCGACGCCTTCCCCGAGAAGAACCACCACCCCAAGGAATCCAACCTGCTTTTCCCGCGCCTGGCGCGCGCGGCGCCGCAGCTGATGCCGACCATCGAACAGCTCGAGCGCGACCACATGAGCGGCGAGATGCGGGTGCGCGAACTGATGCACCTGCTGATGGCCTGGGAGTACATGGGCGACCTGCACCGCCCGGCCTTCGTGGCCGAGGCGCAGCGCTACGTGGCGTTTTATCTGGACCACATGCGGCTGGAAGAAACCGCCCTGCTGCCGGTGGCCGAGAAGGTGCTGACCGAGGCGGACTGGGCCGTGCTGGACGAGGCCTTCACCCGGCACACCGACCCCTTGAACCCGCGCAGGCCGCGCGACCCGCAGTTCGACCGGCTGTTCACCCGCATCGTGCTGCGCGCGCCCGCGCCGCTGGGGCTGGGCGAGGCCTAGGCCGCGAGCGCGGTCAGCAGCGCGTCGAAGACCTGCAGCAAGTGCGCCACGTCCTGCGCGGTGGTGGCGGGCGAGACCAGCATCATGCTGTGGAAAGGCGTGAGCAGCACGCCCCGGTTGAGCATGAAGAGGTGGGTGAGGGCTTCGAGTCCGGCCTGGGCGTGGTCGCGCACGTCCTGCGCGTCGCGCGGGGTGTGCGGCATGAACTGCAGCTCCAGGCGCGCGCCCAGGCGCGTCACCGTCCAGGGTTTGGCGGCGCGGGCGATGCGCTCGCGCAAACCGGTTTCGAGCCGCTCGGCCAGCGCCAGCATGGGGGTGTAGCTGGCATCGGTGTGCAGGTGGGTGAGCGCGGCCTGCAGCGCGGCGAGTGTGAGCGGATTGCCCGAGAGCGTGGTGCCGATGCCGCTGTGGCCTTCGGGCGCGGCGTCCTTGGCGCGCGCCATGCGGTCGGCCATCTCGGCGGTGAAGCCATAGACCGCGCAGGGCAGGCCGCCGGCCACCGCCTTGCCGACCACCAGGAAATCGGGCTCCAGCGCGTGGGCCCGCGCGTAGCCGCCCAGCGCGGTGGAGATGGTGTGGGTTTCGTCGCACACGAACAGCGCGCCGTGCCGGCGGCACAGGTCGCGCGCCGCGTCCCAGAAGCCGGGCGCGGGTGGCACCAGGCCGAAGTTGGTGAGCGCGGGCTCGGCCAGCAGGCAGGCCACATCGCCCCGGGCCAGCGCGGCCTCGAGCGCGGGCAGGTCGTTGAAGGGCACGACGCGCGTGAAGGCCGCGTGGTTGTGGACCTGGCCGAGCACCGAGGCGCGCGGCAGCGTGCGGCCGGTCGCGGGGTCCAGGTCCACCAGGGTGTCGTCCACCGCGCCGTGGTAACAGCCGTCGAACACCAGCAGCTGGGGCCGCCGGGTGATGGCGCGCGCCCAGCGCAGCACGAAGCGATTGGCGTCGCTGGCGGTCAGCGCCAGCTGCCACATCGGCAGGCCGAACACGCGCGCGAGCCCTTCGCCCACCGCCACCGCGTTGGCCGCCGGCAGCATGCAGGTGAGGCCTTGCGCGGCCTGCTGCGCGATGGCCTGGGCCAGCGGTGCCGGGCTGTGGCCGAACATGGCGCCGGTGTCGCCGAGGCAGAAGTCGGTGTGCCGCAGGCCGTCCACGCAGGTGAGCGAGGCGCCTTGCGCTTCGCGCACGAACAGCGCGGCGGGGCTGGGCCAGTCGCGCATCCAGTGCAGGGGCACGCCGAACAGGTAGTGGGCCTGCGCGGCCTGGGCGAGTGCCAGGGATTGCGGGTGCGTGGCGATGAAACGTTCGCGCTCGGCTTGCTGGAGCGCGGCGATGTGTCGAGGGTCGGGCATGGCGCCAGCTTAAGCGCGGTGGTGCGGTGTGGGGCCGCTGCGTGGCAGTGGACATTTCGTTGCGCGCCGAATTGGCACCGGTGCGGTGGGGCACCGCTTGAACCACAATGGCCCAGCCATGAACCCACGCACCGAACCCGTCTCCCTCACCGACGTGCCCGACACCACGCCCTACGTGCGGCTCGCGCTGGCGCTCTCGCTCGGCGCGGCGGTGTCGCTGGGCATCACGCGCTTCGCCTACGGCCTGCTGCTGCCGCCGATGCGCGAGGACCTGGGCTGGAGCTACACGCTGGCCGGCGCGATGAACACCTTCAACGCGCTGGGCTACCTGATCGGCGCGCTGCGCCACGCCCTGGCTGATGCGGCGTTTTTCGCCCACCGGCCTGCTGCTGTCGGGCTCGCTGCTGGCCTCGCTGTTCATGGGCCTGAGCGGTTTCTTCACGGCCGCCGCGCCGCTGCTCGCGCAGCGCCTGCTGGCGGGTGTGGCGAGTGCGGTGGTGTTCATCGTGGGCGGGCTGCTGGCCGCGCGGCTGGGCGCGCGCCAGCCGCGGCGCAGCGGCTTCCTGCTGGGCCTGTACTACGGCGGCACGGGGCTGGGCATCGTGGTCTCGGCGCTGGGCGTGCCGCCGGTGCTGGCGGCGGCGTCCCAGCCGCACGGCTGGGCCTGGGCCTGGTGGGGGCTGGCGCTGGTCTGCCTGCTGGCCACCGCGCTCATGGCCTGGCCGGCGCGCGTGCTGGCCGCTCACGCCGTGCCATCGGCCAGCGCGCAGGCGGGCGGCGGGCGTGTGTTCCAGGTGCGCGACTTCGTGTTCTCGCTCGCGGGTTACGCGGGCTTTGGCGTGGGCTACATCGGCTACATGACCTTCGTGATCGCGCTGCTGCGCGAGCAGGGCGGTTCGTCCGGCTCGATCACGCTGTTCTATGCCTTGCTCGGGGTGGCGGTGGTGGCCTCGTCGCGCATCTGGGCCGGCCTGCTGGACCGGCACCGCGACGGCCAGGCACTGGCGCGGCTCAACGCCTTGCTGGGCGTGGCGGCCATCGTGCCGGCGCTCACCAGCAGCTGGCCGCTGGTGCTGACCTCGGGCCTGGTGTTCGGGGGGGTGTTCCTGTCGGTGGTGGCCTCGACCACCGCGCTGGTGCGGCACAACCTGCCGCCCGCGCAGTGGGCCGCGGGCATCAGCGCCTTCACCATCGTGTTCGCGGCCGGCCAGATCGTCGGCCCCACGGTGGTGGGCTTCATCGCCGACGGCCCGGGCGGCCTGGCGCGCGGCCTGGTGTTCTCGGCCGTCGCGCTGTGGCTGGGCGCGGCGTTCGCGATGAAGCAAAAGGCGCTGGTGTGAGACAACGCCCTCCAGGGTGCCCGTGGAACCGGCTTTGCCGGGCCGCCAGGCACGCCCCCTGGAGGGGGTGACGCCGCAGGCGGCGCGGGGGGTGCTTCTCTAGATCAGGCCTTCGGCCTTCATGGCGGCCTGCACGGCCGGGCGGGCACCCACGCGGGCGCGGTAGGCCGTGAGGTTGGCCAGGCCGGTGATGTCCACGCCCACGCGCGGCGCCCAGTTGGTGACGGTGAACAGGTAACCGTCGGCCACGCTGAAGTCGTTGCCCATCAGGTACTGCTTGCCGGCGAGCTGGCTGTCGACCCACTTCAGGCGCTGGCCCAGCTTGTCCTTGGTGGCGGTCTTCACCTCGTCGGGCGTGGCCGGGTTGAACAGCGGCGAGAAGCTCTTGTGCACCTCGGTGCCGATGAAGTTCAGCCATTCCTGCAGGTGGTAGCGCGCCAGCGTGCCGTTGGCCGGGGCGAGGTTCTTCTGCGGCACCTGGTCGGCGATGTACTGCACGATGGCCGGGCCTTCGCGCAGGCGCTCGCCGCCGTCGAGTTCGAGCAGGGGCACGTAGCCCAGCGGGTTGATGGTGTAGTAGTCGGTGCCGTCGGGCAGCTGGTGCGTCTTGGTGGGCGCGGGCACGGCCTCGAAGGCCAGGCCGGCTTCGTGCAGGGCGATGTGCGGGGAGAGCGAGCAGGCGCCCGGGGAGTAGTAGAGCTTCATGTGTGGTCGTCCTCAGGAAGGCGCCGCCGGATGGCGGCACCGGGCCCGATGCTACCGGCGCCCGGGATTTCCTGCTGCGCCAGGGCCCTAGCGGAACACGTTGGCCCAGATGTCCAGCCGCGCGTTGACGGTGTCCTGGTCCCACACCACGAGGGCGTTGCCGTTGGCGTCCATGCGCACCGAGCAGCGGTTGACGCCGCCGGTGTTCACCGCGTCGAGCAGCGTGGGCGCGCTCCAGCTGCCGGTGGTCACGCGGTGGTGGCTGCCGTAGAGGTCGCGGTGGTTGCCGCCGGAGAGGGTGTGGCTCCAGACCACGGTGGCGTTGCCGGCGGGGTCCATGGCCACCTGGGGCTCGCCTTCGCTGTCGCTCGCGCCCAGCGGGGTGTCCAGCCGCACCGCCGCGCCCCAGGCGCCCGCGCCCACGCGGCGGCGCGCCCAGGTCCGCAGGCCGTCGGCCAACGATTCCTGCCAGACCGCCGTGGCCGTGCCATTGGCGTTCATCGCGACCCGGGCCCGGGCGCTGTTGTCCGTGCCGCCGCCCGACAAGACCTCGGCCGCGCCCCAGGTGCCGCCGGCGTAGCGCCGTGCGTACACGGTGGACGAGGTGGTGGCCGTGCCCTGCGACCAGACGGCGATGGTGTTGCCGGTGGCGTCGGCCGCGAGGGCCGGTGCGCCCAGGCTGAAGCTGGTGTTGTTGTCGTCCAGCAGGTCGGCGCTGGACCAGCCGACGCCGTTGAACCGGTTGTGCCAGACCCGCGGAACCCCCGCGCTGATCTGCGTCCAGACCGCCAGGGCGCTGCCGTTGGCGAACACCTGGATCTGCGCGTCGGAGGCGTCGCCCGTGCCGCCGTCGATGGACGAGCCCGTCGAGTCCCAGGAGCCGCCTTGCAGGCGGGCGCTGCGCACGCGCTCGAAGTTGCCGTCGTGCTGGATCCAGATCGCGCGGGCCGCGCCGCTGGCGTCCATGCCGATCTGCGGCGCGCGCGCGTGGCCGGCATTGCCTTCCACGTCCTGCGGCGCGCCCCAGGTGCCGGCGGTGTAGCTCGCCGCGACCAGGCCGCGGTGGGAGACGATGTTCTCGCGCACCCAGATGGCGACGGCGTTGCCCGCGCTGTCCACCGCGATCCGGGGCTCGGTCGCGTTGCCCGAGTGGTCGTCGATCACCTGCGGCGTGCCCCAGCCGCCACCTGGGGTGTAGCGCGCGGCCCAGATGTTGTCGAAGCTGCCGTTGCCCTGCGCCCAGACCGCGAAGGCGTTGCCCTGGCTGTCGGTGGCGACCACGGGGTTGAAGGCGCGGGCGAGGTCGTTCGTCTCGATCAATGCCGCGCCCTGCCAGGCCTGGGTCGCGCCAGCGGTGCAGTTCACCGCGACGTTGTTCACGTCGGCGTTGGCCGTGCCGCCGCCGTTCTGCACGGTGCAGGTCTGGCCGGCGGGCTGGGTGCCGACGGTGACGTTGTAGGGCACGCCGGCTGCGCACCGGCGTGGGGAAGGTGAACGGGCCGTCGGTGTTCACGGCGAGGTCGTCCGCGCCGTTGTTGCGCAGCACCACCGTGCCGGCGAGGCCGCTGACGTTGCCGCCGATGGTCTGCGTGGTGGTGGGCACAGGGACGGCCACGTTGATGACCGTGGCGTCGTAGTAGCGCGCCTGGAAGCCGTCGCCGCGCTGGCAGGCGACGTAGGTGGCGACCACGTGGCGGCCCTGGTCGAGGTGGCTGAGCGAGAGCACCGGCAGCACGGTGGTGCCACCCGCGCCGCGCCCGCCGTGGGCGCCCTGGGTCAGGCCGATGTTCGCCTGGTCGTACAGCGTTTCCACCACCTGCGGGTGGCGGTCGAGCTGGCGACGGACCATGGTCACGCGGGCGCTCGCGCAACTGGGCCAGAGGTTGTAGACCGCGGTGAAGGTCAGCGTGGCCGCGGCGTCGAGCCGGTAGGAGCCGCCCGAGCTGTTGTAGGCGTTGGAGTAGCCGGTGAGCGTGAGGGCGTTGCCGGGGTTGCGCACCACGCTGGTGTGCCCGCGTGGGGAGAAGCAGCGGTCCGGATTGGGTGGCGCGTTGGCGGGGGTCGAACAGGCCGCGATCACCATGCCCCACGAGAAGGTGTTGCGCCGCACGCTGGCGAAACCGCCGGCGAGGGTGGCCTCGCTCTCCTGCCAGTCGGCGTCGGTGGAGGCCATCCACGCCGTTGGGCCGGTGGTGCCGGCGGGCACCGGCAGGCGGATCGTGACCGGGGTTTCGAAAGCGATGCCGTGCGGCGTGAACTCGTAGGTGGCGGCGGGCGCGGGCCAGAAGGCGTCGCGCACCGGCGCGCCCGCGCTGGAGCGCGCGATGCCGATGGTGGTGTTGCCGCGCAGCGCGCCGGGCGGGATGACCACCTGCGCGCCATCGGGCCCGGTGAGGGTGCCGCCGGCCGGGCCGATCACCGCCGTCACGCGCTCGGGCTCGGCCGGCGCCTCGGGCGGGTTGCTGCTGCCGCCGCAGGCGCCGAGCAGCGCGGGCAGCAGCACACAGGCGATGAGCCACAGCGGCAGGGACAGGCGTGGGCGTGGGGATGGTGTGACAGCGAACATGAAGACCTCCGGGCGGTGGGGCTGCCCTTGGGTCCGCACGATAGGCAAAGCCGGGTGCGCGCGACAGTGCCGAAAGTCACGACGTGAAGGCGGCGGGGGCGGTGCCCGGCGGGGCGAGGCGGGCCAGGGCCTGCAGCAGGCGGTCGGGATCGACCGGCTTGAACAGCACCGGCACGCCCGAGTCGCGCACTCGCTGCAGGCGATCGGGCGCGGTCTCGCCGGTGATCAGCAGCACGGGCAGCGCCAGGCCGAAACGCGCGCGCAGGCGCTGCGAGGCGGCCAGGCCGTCGGCGCCCTCGGCCAGGCGGTAGTCGCAGAGCATCGCGTCGAAGGGCTCTTGCCGCGCAGCGGCGGCCTGCAGGGCGAGTGCCGCGCCGTCCTCGTCGCGCGCGGTCTCCGAGGCCACGCCCCAGGTCTGGAGGAAGGCACTCAGCGCATCGGTGATGTCGGCCTCGTCGTCGACCAGCAGCACGCGGCGCGGCAGCGCCTGGCTGGCCGCCAGGGTGGCCGGCGGGCTGTAGAGGGTGGGCTCGGGCGTGGGCTTGGCGCGGGGCACGGTGACGCGAAAGCGCGTGCCATGGCCGGGCCAGGAGCGCAGGCGCACCGGGTGGTTCAACAGCAGGGAGAGCCGGCGCACGATGGACAGGCCGATGCCCAGGCCGCGCGTGCGGTCGCGGCCCGGGTTGTCGACTTGGTAGAACTCGTCGAACACGCGGTCGGCGTGCTCGGGCGCGATGCCGATGCCGGTGTCCACCACGTCGATCCAGACCTGCGCGCCGCGCGGCCGCGCCACCACCAGCACGCCGCCGCGCGCGGTGTACTTGATGGCGTTTTCGATCAGGTTGCCCAGCAGGCGCCGCAGCAGGTGCGGGTCGGTGCGCACCCACACCGGCGTGGCGCGCAGGCGCAGCTGCAGTTCGCGCTCTTCCGCGCGCGAGGCGAACGAGGGGTGCAGGGCCTGCAGCACGGTGTTGAGCGGCACGTCCTGCACATCGGCCTCGATCACGCCGGCGTCGAGCCGCGAGACGTCGAGCATGGTGTCCAGCGAGGTGCCCAGCGAATGCACCGCGCCCATGAGGCGCTGCGCGTGGGCGTGCGTGGGCTGGCCTTGCAGTTCCTTGTCGAGCACGGCACCGAAGAGCGCGATGGCGTGCAGCGGCTGGCGCAGGTCGTGGCTGGCGGCGGCGAAGAAGCGCGTCTTGTCCTCGCTGGCGCGCTGGGTGGCGGCCATCTGCCCGGCGAGCTGCTCGGCCAGCGCCTCTTTCTCGAAGCGCATCTGCAGCGAGGCGGTGAGCAGCAGGTGCTGGCGGCGCGCGAAGTGCAGCATGGCGCCGGTGTAGATGCCGACGCAGGCGCCGAGGAAGAGGTGCGTGGGGTCGCCGCGCCAGAGCAGGGCGGAGATCAGGCCGGTCATCATGGGCAGCACGAAGGCCAGCACCGAGGCCCAGCGTGGCGCCACCGACGGCACGCCGCCGCTGATGAGGCCGAGCATGATGAGCATGAGCAGCGTGGTCATGGGCAGGTCGTCGGCCGGCATGAACAGCCAGGGCGCCAGGCCCCAGGTGGCGCTGTAGTACAGCAGCTCGCGCCACTGTCGCCGGGCCCAGAACGCGCTGCGCGCGGCGGCCTGGCGGTCGCGGAAGTAGGCGTGGATGAGCGGGTAGCGCAGCACCTGGATGGTGTGCAGGCCCAGCCACACGAAGATCAGGGGGTCGCGCAGCTGCCACCAGAACAGCGCGCACAGGGCCCAGGCCAGCACCGCGTCGGCGATGGTGGAACTCAGCGAAGTGGCGTACAGCGCGGCGACCTGCTCGCGCAGCACGCGCTGCTGGGTCAGGTCGCCGGTGTCGGCTTCGCTCACCGCAACAGGCTGATGAGTTGCGCGCGCGACCTCACGCCAAAGAGCAGCAGCAGCGCCGAGACATGGTTCTTCACCGTGCCTTCGCTGAGGTGGGCGCGTTCGGCGATGTCGCGGTTGGACTGCCCGGCCAGCACCCATTCCAGCACCTGCACCTGGCGGTCGGTGAGCTGCAGCGACTCGCCATTGGCGTTGTTGCGCACGCTGCGCAGCACCGGCTCGGTGGGCGCGGCGGGTCCGGGCGCCGGCGCGGGCCCGAACAGGCCCAGCGAGCGGATGTAGCCGATGACCTCCTTGAGGTCGCCCGACTTGGCGAGGTAGGCGCGCGCGCCGCGCGAGAGGGCGTGGCGCATCAGGCCGGGGTCGTTCACGCCCGAGAGCACCACCACCGGCGCCTCGGGGAAGGCCTTGACGAAGGCCGTCAGGCCCGAGAGGCCGTGGGCGTCGGGCAGGTGCAGGTCCAGCAGCACCAGGCCGATGCGCTGCCGGTAGCGGCCGTACAGCTCCATCGCCTCCTGCAGGGTGCGCGATTCCAGCACCTTGATCTGACGCCCGCTGTCGGTGGCGTGGGCCTGCACCAGGGTGAGCAGGCCCAGGCGCAGCAGGTCGTGGTCGTCCACCACCAGCAAGCCGGTGGCGCCGTGCGGGTCGGGCGCGGCGTGGGCGGGTGGGGCAACCAGGGCATGCATGGTGCGGGCATGTTAGGCGCTGGGGGCGCATCGCGGAAGTGACGAAAGTCACCCCGGCCGGTGGACACCGACGCCGCCGGTCAATTGGACTCATGGGCGGTACCGGCGGGGGGTATCTTCTGGCACCCTGTTCACCGAGGACGTTTTCATGGCCGATGGGTCAGTTCGCCTACGCCAGCAACACCAACCGCTTCCTCGCCTGCGCCCCGCTGGCCGACCAGCCTTTTGCCGTCGCGGGCGTGCCATTCGACGGCGTGGTGACCAACCGGCCGGGCGCGCGCTTCGGCCCGCAGGCGATCCGCGCGGCCAGCCTGATGCTGTGCGACGGCATCCACCCGGTGTTCGACGTCTCGCCCCTGGCGCACCTGGGCGACGCGCTGGACCTGCGCCTGCCCAACGCCTCGCCGCTGCCCGAGGTGCGCCGCCACATCGAGGAACAGGCGGCGGCGCTGATGGCGAAGCACCATTGCGTGTTCCTGGGCGGTGACCACTCCGTGACGCTCTCGCTGCTGCGCGCCGCGAAGGCCCGGCACGGCGGCGAGCCGCTGGCGCTGGTGCACTTCGACGCGCATTGCGACACCTGGGCCGACCACTTCGGCGAACCGGCCGGCCACGGCACCTGGACCTACGAGGCCCTGCAGGAAGGGCTGGCGAGCCCGGCGCACACGGTGCAGATCGGCATTCGCTCCAGCGGCGAGCGCGCGGCGCGCGAGTACGTGGCCGACCAGGGCGGCCAGATCTTCACGGCGCGCGCGCTGCGCGGGCTGGACGGCGCGGGCCTGCAACCCGCCATCGAGGCGATCCGCGCGCGCATCGGCCAACGCCCCTGTTACCTCACGCTGGACATCGATTGCCTGGACCCGGCCTTCGCGCCCGGCACCGGCACGCCCGAACCCGGCGGCATGACGAGCTCGCAGGTGCTCACCTTCCTGGAAGCCTTGGCCGACCTGAACTGGATCGGCATGGACTGCGTGGAGGTGGCCCCGGCCTACGACCACGCCGAGCTCACCACCAACGCGGCGGCCACCTTCGTCTGGACCTACCTCAGCGGCCAGGTCGCCAAGCGGCAGAGGGGTCTCTGATGTCACTCATCGGTTCGGACACCCAGCTCAACCAGAAAAGTTACTACGAGGCCAGCGTGCAGCGGCCCGAGGTGCTGCCGCCGCTGGAAGGAGCCGTCGAGGCCGACGTGGTGGTGGTCGGCGCAGGTTTCTCCGGCCTGAGCGCGGCGCTCGAACTCGCGCAGCGCGGCCTCTCGGTGGTGGTGCTGGAGGCCGATCGCATCGGCAGCGGCGCGAGCGGGCGCAACGGCGGCCAGGCCATCGTGGGTTACGCGAGTGGGCAGGGCCCGTTCGAGCAGCAGCTCGGCGCCGAGGACGCCAGGCGCGCCTGGGACATGTCGCTGGAGGCGCTGGACCTGATCGACGC
Source organism: Hydrogenophaga sp. UC242_50 (assembly GCF_042697355.1). Taxonomy (NCBI): domain Bacteria; kingdom Pseudomonadati; phylum Pseudomonadota; class Betaproteobacteria; order Burkholderiales; family Comamonadaceae; genus Hydrogenophaga; species Hydrogenophaga sp. UC242_50. The sequence goes on along the minus strand of NZ_CP170553.1, from coordinate 741,602 downwards.
GCGCATCGCCGAACACGGCATCGAGTGCGACCGCGTCAACGGTTATGTGTACGTGGCCGACTCGGCGCGCAAGGCGCAGGAGCTGCACGAGGAGATGGAGGGCCTCAAGCGGCGCGGCCTCGCGGTGGACTGGGCCGAGGGCGCCGACCTGCCGCGCCTGATCAACAGCCCGCGCTACGTGGCGGCCGCGCGCGAGCAGCGCTCGGGCCACCTGCACCCGCTGAAGTACGCGCTGGGCCTGGCGCGCGCCGCGCAGGCCGCGGGCGCGCGCCTCTTCGAGCACTCGCCCGTGACCGGCCTGCAGCGCGGCGCCACGCTGGTGGCGAGCACCGCGCGCGGCCAGGTGAAGGCGCGTTTCGGCGTGCTCGCGGGCAACTGCATGCTGCCCGAGTACGGCCCGCGCGTGGCGCCCGAGATCGCGCCGCGCATCATGCCGGTGGGCACCTACATCCTGGGCACGGCGCCGCTGGACCCCGAGCTGTGCGCGCGCCTGATCCCGCGCAACGCGGCCGTGTGCGACAACAACTTCGTGCTCGACTACTTCCGCTTCAGCGCCGACCACCGCATGCTGTTCGGCGGGCGCGTGAGCTACACCACCCGCACGCCGGTGAACCTCGAGGCCCTGATGCGCCAGCGCATGGGCGAGGTGTTCCCCGCGCTGCGCGATGTGCCGATCGAGCACCTGTGGGGTGGCTTCGTGGACATCAGCATGAACCGCGCGCCCGACTTCGGCCGCCTCGGCGACAACCTGTATTACCTGCAGGGCTTCAGCGGCCACGGTGTGGCGCTCACCGGTCTGGCCGGCCGGCTGGTGGCCGAGGCCGTGGCCGGGCAGGCGGCGCGTTTCGACGTGTACGCGCGCCTCAAGCACCGCCGCTTCCCCGGCGGCGCGCTGCTGCGCACCCCCAGCCTGGCGCTGGGCATGTTGTGGCACCGCCTGCGCGATGTGATCTGAGTCAGCCGGCGAGGACCTGCCGCACGGCGTTGGCGCAGCAACGGCCCGCAGCGCTCGATCTCGGCCAGCGGCGCGTAACCGTACCCGATCACCAGGCCGCGCAGGTCCTTGCGCTGCAGGCAGTAGGCCGAGAGCGGGCGCACCGTGAGGCCGTGCTGTGCGATGCGCTGCGCCAGCGCCCGGTCGTCCACCTCGGGCGGCAGGCGCAGGCACAGGTGCAGGCCCTGCTCGGCGCCGCTGATGCTGGGGCCGTCGGGCAGGTCGTCGCGCAGCACCGGTTTCAGGGCTTCGAGCAGGCACTGGCGGCGCTCGCCGTAGTTCTGGCGCGCGCGGCGCAGCGCGCTGGCGAAGTGGCCCATCTCGATGAACTCGGCCAGCGCGGCCTGCACCGGCATCTGGCCCGGGCGGTTGAGGTCGTAGTGGGCTTGCTTGAAGGCCGCCACCAGCGGCTTGGGCACCACCAGGTAGCCGATCTTCAGCCCCGGGTAGAGCACCTTGGAGAAGGTGCCCATGTAGAACACGCGGCCATCGGTGTCCAGGCCTTCCAGGCTGGAGATCGGCGGGCCGCTGAAACGGTACTCGCTGTCGTAGTCGTCTTCCAGCACCCAGGCGTCGTGCGCGCGCGCGGTGGCCAGCAGCTGGTGGCGCCGGGGCAGCGACATCACCGCGCCGGTGGGGTACTGGTGCGAGGGCGTGACGTAGATCAGGCGCGGCGGGCGCGCGTTGTCGGCCGTGCTGGGGTTGATGCCCTGCTCGTCCACCGCCACCGGGTGCAGGGCGAGGCCGGTGGCGATGAAGGCCTTGACCGCGCCCCAGTAGGCCGGGTCTTCCACCCACACCGTGTCGCCGTGGTCGGCCAGCAGGCGCGCGCAGAGCTCGAGCGACTGCTGGGTGCCGCTGGTGATGACGACCTGGTCGGCCTCCAGGTGCACGCTGCGGAACACGCGCAGGTAGTCGGCCACGGCGCGGCGCAGCGGCGCGTAGCCGCCCGAGTCGTTGTAGTCCAGCATGTCCGGGTAGGTCATGCGCCAGTGCTTGTTCTGCAGGCGCTGCCAGAGCGTGAGCGGAAAAGCGCTGAAGTCGGCGATGCCGGGCGTGAAGGGCTGCACCTCCAGTTCGGTGGCGCAGAAGGTGCTGGACAGCGCCAGGCCGCGTGTGGACAGGCGGGCGGCTTGCACCGTGGCGGCCGCCCGGCCCGGCCCCGGGCGCGCCGAGCGCCCTGGCGTGGTGCGCGGCACGTTGTCGTTGACGAAGGTGCCACTGCCCACGCGGCTGGCGAGGTAGCCCTCCACGCTGAGCTGGTTGATCGCGGCCACCACCGTGTTGCGCGAGAGGCGCAGGTCCTGTGCCAGATCGCGGCTGGACGGCAGGCGTTCGCCCGCGCCCAGCTTGCCGTCCAGCATGGCGCGGCGCAGCGCCTCGTAGAGCTGCCGGTGCAAGGGCAGGGCGTCCTGCGAGCCCAGGCGGCTCATTTCAGCCAGAAGAAATTCAGACAGCATGCAAAGCCTTATCCGGAGCGAAATCCCCCATCCAGGCGTACCGTGGAACCGGCTTGGCCGGGCCACAGGTGCGGTCCCCCTCCGGGGGGAAGCCGCGTCAGCGGCGCAAGGGGGGGAGCCATTGGCACCATAACATGGGGCCAAATGGCCCTCGTTCCAATCCAATTGGCCCCCCACAATGAATGCCATTGTCTGGAGTCTTCATGAACAAGCCACCTTGCATGGTCTGGCTGCCTGCCGACCACCGCCTGATGGGCGATCACGGGCATCAGATGCCCTTTCTGTTGCTGGGTGACAAATACGCCCGGGCCGTCAAGGTCGGGGCGGACGCCCAGCCGGTGATGTTCCCGCTGGCCGACACCGGCCAGATCAGCGAACTGCTGGCCCTGGTGGACGGCGTGATGCTGACCGGCTCACCCTCCAACGTGCACCCCTCCCATTTCGACGAGGACGTGGCCGACCCCAGCCTGCCGCTGGATGCCGACCGCGACCTGCTCACGCTGGCGCTGGTGAAGGCCTGCGTGCACGAGGGCGTGCCGCTGCTGGGCATCTGCCGCGGTTTCCAGGAGATCAACGTGGCCCTGGGCGGCACGCTGCACCAGCGCGTGCACGAGGTGCCCGGCATGATGGACCACCGCGAACCCAAGACCGCGCCGCCCGACGAGCAGTACGCGCCGCGCCACGCCATCCGCTTCGCGCCGGGCAGCGTGTTCGAGGAGTGGGCCGGCGGCCGCGAGACGCAGGTCAACTCGCTGCACGGCCAGGGCATCAACCGCCTGGCCGCCGGGCTCGACGCCCTGGCGCACGCGCCCGACGGCCTGGTGGAGGCCTTCGGTGTGCGCGGCGCGCGCACCTTCGCCTACGCCGTGCAGTTCCACCCCGAGTGGCGCTGCTGGGAAACCCCTTTCTACGCCGCGATCTTCGAGGCCTTCGGCCGTGCCTGCCGCCAGCGCATGAACCTGCGCCTGCAGCACGCCGACCTCGCGCGCAGCGCCGCCAGCGCCAGCGCCTGACCCCCTTTTCGCTCTGCCGACCGCCTTACCCGAACGACAACACACCCACAGGAGATGGCACATGACAGCCCCCCAAAAGATGAGCTTCAACGATCTGGAGAACTGGCTCAACCAGAACCGCGTGACCGAAGTCGAGTGCCTGGTGCCCGACCTGACCGGCGTGGCGCGCGGCAAGATCCTGCCGCGTGAGAAGTTCACCGAGGACCGGGGCATGCGACTGCCCCAGGGCATCGTGGCCATGGGGGTGACGGGGGAGTTTCCGGCCAGCGGGCCTTACTACGATGTGATCGAGCCGACCGACCGCGACATGCAGCTGCGCCCGGACCCGACCACCGCGCGCATCGTGCCCTGGGCCACCGACCCGACGGCGCAGGTGATCCACGACTGTTTCGACCACGCCGGCAAGCTGGTGCCGTTCGCACCGCGCAGCGTGCTGCGCCACGTGTGCGACCTGTTCGACGCCGAGGGCCTGGACCCGGTGGTCGCGCCCGAGCTGGAGTTCTACCTGACCGCGCGCAACACCGACCCGAACACGCTGCTCAAGGCCCCCATCGGGCGCAGCGGCCGCGCCGAGACCTCGCGCCAGTCGTACAGCATCGACGCGGTCAACGAGTTCGACCCGCTGTTCGAGGAGATCTACGACTACTGCGACAAGATGAAGCTCAACGTGGACACGCTGATCCACGAGGCCGGCGCGGGGCAGATGGAGATCAACTTCTTCCACGCCCACCCGCTGGGCCTGGCCGACGAGGTGTTCTTCTTCAAGCGCACGGTGCGCGAGTCGGCGCTGCGGCACGACATGTACGCCACCTTCATCGCCAAGCCGATCGCGGGCGAGCCCGGCTCGGCCATGCACGTGCACCAGAGCATCCTGAACAAGGCCACCGGCAAGAACATCTTCAGCAACGACGACGGCACGCCCTCCGAGGCCTTCTACCACTACATCGGCGGCCTGCAGCGCTACATCCCGGCGGCCATGGTGCTGGTGGCGCCCTACGTGAACAGCTACCGCCGCCTCTCGCGCCACACGGCCGCGCCGATCAACATCGAGTGGGGCCACGACAACCGCACGGTGGGCATCCGCTCGCCGATCTCCAGCCCCGAGGCGCGGCGCGTGGAGAACCGCGTGATCGGCGCCGACGCCAACCCGTACGTGGCAATGGCCATGACGCTGGCCTGCGGCTACCTGGGCCTGAAGAACAAGATCAAGCCCAAGCCCGAGATGAAGGGCGACGCCTACCTCTCGCCCTACTCGCTGCCGCGCAGCCTGGGCGAGGCGCTGGACTGGCTGCGCCGCGAGACCGACCTGCACGACGTGCTGGGCAAGGAGTTCATCACCATCTACACCGAGATCAAGGAGCTGGAGTTCGACGAGTTCATGAAGGTGATCTCGCCCTGGGAACGCGAACACCTGTTGCTGCACGTCTGAGTTTGAAAGAAGAGCCCCGCATGAACACCTCCTCCCTCATCGCCCCACCCGCGCTGGTTCGCCGCGCCGAGCAGCAGGACACCAAGGCCATCCAGGCGCTGGACAGCGCGCACTTCATCCACCCCTTCACCGACCACGGTGACCTGGCCACGCGCGGCTCGCGCGTGATCACGCGCGCCGACAACATCTACATCTGGGATTCCGAGGGCGCGAAGATCCTCGACGCCATGAGCGGCCTGTGGTGCGTCAACGCCGGCTACGGCCGCAAGGAGCTGGCCGACGCCGGTTACCAGCAGACCATGACGCTGCCGTTCTACAACGCCTTCTTCCAGACCACCAACGTGCCGGCGGTGCAGCTGGCGACCAAGCTGGCGCAGCTCGCGCCGCAGGTGGGCGGGCGCAAGTTCGAGCATGTGTTCTTCAGCTCCAGCGGCAGCGAGAGCAACGACACCAACGTGCGCATGGTGCGCCGCTACTGGGACCTGCTGGGCCAGCCGCAGCGCAAGGTCATCATCAGCCGCCACAACGCGTACCACGGCAGCACCATGGCGGGCGCCTCGCTCGGGGGCATGAGCGGCATGCACGCCCAGGGCGACCTGCCCATCCCCGACATCGTGCACATCGAGCAGCCGCATTTCTTCGAGAACGCCAACCCCGGCGAGAACGAGGCCGACTTTGGCCTGCGCGCGGCGCGCTGGCTGGAGGAGAAGATCCTCTCCATCGGTGCCGACAAGGTGGCGGCCTTCATCGCCGAGCCGGTGCAGGGCGCCGGGGGGGTGATCATTCCGCCGGAGACCTACTGGCCGGAGATCCAGCGCATCGTGGACAAGCACGGCATCCTGCTGATCTCCGACGAGGTGATCTGCGCCTTCGGCCGCCTGGGCCACTGGTTCGCCTACGAGAAGTTCGGCATCCGGCCCGACCTGGTGACCTTCGCCAAGGGCGTGACCAGCGGCTACATCCCGCTGGGCGGCGTGATGGTGGGCGACCGCGTGGCCAAGGTGCTGATCGAGAAGGGTGGCGAGTTCAACCACGGCTACACCTACAGCGGCCACCCCGTGGCCTGCGCGGTGGCGCTGGCCAACATCGAGCTGATGGAGCGCGAGAAGCTGGTCGAGCGCGTGAGGGACGACACCGGCCCCTACCTGGCCGAGCGCTTCGAGGCGCTGGAAGACCACCCGCTGGTGGGTGCGGCCCAGACCTGTGGCTTCGTCGCCGGTCTGGTGCTGGTGAAGGACAAGGCCAAGAAGCAGATGTTCGACGAGGCCCTGGGCGTGGGCATGCGCTGCCGCGCGCACTGCTTCAGGAACGGCCTGATCATGCGCGCCGTGGGCGACCGCATGATCATCGCGCCGCCGCTGGTGATGACGCGCGCCCAGGTCGACGAGATGATGGAGCTCATCCACCGCTGCCTGGATGCGACCCTGGAAGAGTTGCGCGCCGAGGGCCTGCTGGCCTGACCAGGGCCCGTCCGCACCTGGAAAAGTCGCGTGAACAGGCCCTAGAATGTTTTCCGGATATTCCACCAGCCCTGTGCCTGGTGGCGCTGTCCGGCGCTGGGTCTGAATATTGCTAGCACGTTCAGCCATGTCGGCCCCGCCCGGTTGAGTTCTTTCGGTCAATTACCTCCCTGGAGTGAGCAACACCATGAAAAAGCAAGTCCTGGTTCTGGCGATGTCGGCGATCCTGCTGGCCGCCTGTGGCAAGAAAGAGGAGCCCGTCGCCGCGCCCGCGGCACCGGCGCCTGTGGCGGCCGCCCCCGCCGCACCGGCCGGCCCGGTGCTGGACGATGAAAAGGTCGTCAACGTCTACAACTGGCCCGACTACATCACCGAGTCCCTGATCGCCGACTTCGAGAAGGAATACGGCGTCAAGGTGAACTACGACACCTTCGAGAACAACGAAGCGCTGCACGCCAAGCTGGTGGCCGGCAACTCGGGCTACGACATCGTGGTGCCCACCGCCGACTTCGGCAAGCGCCAGATCGAGGGCGGGCTGTACCAGCCCATCGACAAGAGCAAGCTCAAGAACTACGGCAACCTCGACCCCGACTTCATGAGCAAGATCGCCGGCGTGGACCCCGAGAACAAGTACCTGGTGCCCTGGGCCTGGGGCTTCACCACCGTGGGCATCAACAAGCAGAAGGTCGAGAAGGCGCTGGGCGGCATGCCCATGCCCGAGAACGCCTGGGACCTGGTCTTCAAGCCCGAGTACTCCAGCAAGCTCAAGTCCTGCGGCATCGCCTACCTGGACTCGCCCAGCGAGATCCTGCCGGTCGCGCTGCACTACGTCGGCAAGCCGGCCTACAGCGAGAACCCGGAAGACTTCAAGCTCGCGGGTGAGATGCTCAAGAAGGTGCGCAAGGACGTGCGCCTGTTCTCCAGCACCATGATCGACGACATCGCCGGCGGCAAGGCCTGCGCCTTCATCGGCTGGTCCGGCGACATCAACATCGCCGCCGGCCGCGTGAAGGAAACCGGTGGCAAGGACGAGATCGTGCCGCTGCTGCCCACCGGCGGCGGCCGCGTGTTCATCGACACCATCGCGCATCCCCAAGGACGCCAAGCACGTGAACAACGCGCACGCCTTCATCGACTTCTACCTGCGCGCGACCAACGCCGCGGCCATGGCCAACGAGATGAACTACCCCACCGGCAACAAGGCCGCGCTGGCCGACATCAAGGACGAGGTGAAGAACAACAACACCATCTTCCTGGGTCCGGAAGACACGGCGCGCCTGATCCCCACCGGTGGCTTCTCCAACGACTCCCTGGGCGTGGTCAACGAAACCTACAACGCCTTCAAACGCGGCAAGTAAGCACCACCGTTCCCTTACTCAGGTAGAAGGGCCGCTCATCCTCCCCGGTTGAGCGGCTTTTTTTGTTGGTCCAGCGAAGAAGAAACGGACATCCACATGGCAGACACAACGGGTTTTCTGGTGACCGAGAAACTGGTCAAACGCTTCGATGAAGCGGTCGCGGTCGACGAGGTGTCGCTATCGATCGGCAAGGGCGAGATCTTCGCGCTGCTGGGCAGCTCGGGCTGTGGCAAGTCCACCCTGCTGCGCATGCTCGCGGGCTTCGAGAAGCCCACCTCCGGGCGCATCCTGCTCGGCGGCCAGGATGTGGCGGCCATGCCGCCCTACGACCGCCCGGTCAACATGATGTTCCAGTCCTACGCGCTGTTCCCGCACCTGGACATCTGGGAGAACGTGGCCTTCGGCCTCAAGCGCGAAGGCCTGCCCAAGGCCGAGATCCAGCAGCGCACCGACGAGATGCTGGCCCTGGTGCAGCTCACGCCGTATGCCAAGCGCAAGCCGCACCAGCTCTCGGGCGGCCAGCAGCAGCGCGTCGCGCTGGCGCGCAGCCTGGCCAAGCGGCCCAAGATGCTGCTGCTCGACGAACCGCTGGGCGCGCTGGACAAGAAGCTGCGCGAGCAGACGCAGTTCGAGCTGGTCAACATCATCGAGAAGGTGGGCGTGACGGTGGTGATGGTCACGCACGACCAGGAAGAGGCCATGACCATGGCGCAGCCGCATCGCCATCATGAGCAAGGGCCGCGTGCTGCAGGTGGGCACGCCCGAAGAGATCTACGAGCACCCGAGCAACCGCTTCGTGGCCGACTTCATCGGCAACGTCAACCTGTTCGAGGGCCGGCTCAGCGTGGACGAGACCGACCGCTGCGCGGCCACCACCGGCATCGGGGAAATCCACGTCGGCCATGGCGTGAGCGGCACGCTCAACATGCCGGTGGCGATCGCGGTGCGGCCCGAGAAGATCGAGATCGGCAAGCGCCGACCGGACGGCGCCGGCCCCAACCTGTTCACCGGCAAGGTCAAGGAGATCGCCTACTTCGGCTCCTACAACACCTACATCGTGCTGGCCACCGACGGCAGCAAGGTCAAGATCACCGAGGCCAACACCTCGCGCCACGACCTCTCCGACATCACCTGGGAAGACGACGTGTACTTCTGGTGGGACGACCGCGCCGGCGTGGTCTTGCGCGATTGACCCCCTGCGCCGCTTCGCGGCTTCCCCCTGAGAGGGGGATGGCGCGAGAGGCCCGGCGAAGCCGGTTCCTCCGCACCCCTGGACAGCGTGTTTGGTTCGCTTACTTTTGCAGGAACTTCGTATGGCCTCAATACCCCTTCCCGGCAAGCGCTTCGTGATCGGCGTGCCGTACGGCTGGCTGATCCTGTTCTTCTTCCTGCCCTTCCTGATCCTGCTGTACATCAGCTTCGTGGACATGAGCGGCGACATCAGCCCGTTCAAGCCCATCTGGGACCCGGTGAGCGGCATCCTGAGCCTGAAGTACGAGAACTACCTCTCGATCTTCCGCACCGAAGAGGGCGCGCCGCTGTTCCGCACGCTCTACATCGACGCCTACCTGCGCTCGATCTGGTACGCGCTGTGCACCGCCATCCTGTGCCTGATCATCGGCTACCCCTTCGCGTACTTCATCGCGCGCTCGCCCGCCAGCGTGCGCCCGGCGCTGCTGCTGATGGTGATGCTGCCGTTCTGGACCTCGTTCCTGCTGCGCGTCTACGCCTGGAAGGGCATCCTGGCCGACCAGGGCGTGCTCAACCGCCTCCTGATGTCGATCGGTCTGACCAGCGAGCCCATCCCCATGCTGTACACCAACGTCTCGATGCTGATCGGCATGACCTACGTGTACCTGCCGTTCATGATCCTGCCGCTCTACGCCAACCTGGTGAAGATGGACTTCCGCCTGCTGGAGGCCGCCTACGACCTGGGCACCTCACCGTTCAAGGCCTTCTGGCTGATCACGGTGCCGCTGTCCAAGGCCGGCATCGTGGCCGGCTTCATGCTGGTCTTCATCCCCTGCGTGGGTGAGTTCGTGATCCCCTCGCTGCTGGGCGGTCCGGAGAACCTCATGATCGGGCGCGTGGTGTGGGACGAGATGTTCACCGCCAACGACTGGCCGCGCGCGACCGCGCTGGCCGTGGTGATGATCGCGCTGATCGTGATCCCGCTGGCGCTGTACTACCACTACAGCAGCGATCCCGCCGAGAAGCGCTGAGGAGTCGGACCATGAAACAAGTCCTTGAAAAACACTTCGGCAAGTTCTGGCTGGCGCTGGTGTTCGCCTTTCTCTACCTGCCGCTGGTCTTCATGATCGTGTTCTCGTTCAACAGCACGCGGCAGGACGCGCGCTTCACCGGCTTCTCGCTGCGCTGGTACGAGGCGCTCACGCGCGACACCAAGATCGTCGAAGGTTTCTGGCTCTCGCTCAAGGTGGCGGCCATCACCGGCGTGCTCTCGGCGGTGCTGCGCACCTTCGCGGCGTTCGTGCTGGTGCGCTACCGGCGCTTCCTGGGCCGCACCGTCTTCAGCGGCATGGTGAACGCGCCGCTGGTGATGCCCGAGGTGATCATCGGCCTGTCGCTGCTGCTGCTGGCCGTGGGCGCGCAGAACCTGTTCGGCTGGCCGCAGCGCGGCATGCTCACCATCATCCTGGGCCACACCCTGCTGGGCATGGCCTATGGCGTGGTGGTGATCCAGTCGCGCCTGCTGGAGATGGACCGCTCGATCGAGGACGCCGCCATGGACCTGGGCGCCCGGCCGCACCAGGTGTTCTTCCTGATCACGCTGCCCAACATCTTCCAGGCCCTGCTCGCGGCCTTCCTGTTGGCCTTCACGCTGTCGTTCGACGACGTGGTGATTTCCGAGTTCCTCTCCGGCCCGGGCGTGAACACGCTGCCGCAGGTGATCTTCGGTTACGCGCGGCGCGGCATCAACCCGACCATCTACGCGGCGGCCACGCTGCTGATCGTGACGGTGACCATCGTGATCGTGAGCTATGCGATCTGGGTGGCGCGCGCCACGCGGCGGCGCGAGCGGGAGATCGCGGCGGCGCTCAAGAGCTGACGCGGCCCCGCTGCCGATGTCCAAGGCCACCTTCGGGTGGCCTTTTTGTTGGCCGGCCGGCTGAACTTTCATGGGGTGCCCCTCACTTGCCTCTGGTCCGTCTTCATCCCAGAGGAAACCATGAACACCGAGGACTACCAGAACCTCATCCGGCGCTTCTGTGAGCAGGAGCGGCTCGACCCCGACGATCTCTTGCGCGATGGCCTGCTCACCGTGGACGGGCGGCGCGTGGCGCATCCATTTCGAGCCCGGCATCAGCGCCGATCACATTCTGGTCCGGGCCGAGCTGGGCGAGATCCCGGCCTTCCTCCGGCCTCAGTGCCATCGGTCCATGCTCACAGCCAACCATCGGTGGGGACTGGGCGGGACCACATTCAGCGTGCCGCCGGATTCGGAGGAAGCCGTGCTGACCTCCCGGTTAGCGGTCCATCCCTCCATGGCCGCGCCCGAGCTGCGCCACGCATTCGATGCGCTGGGTGTCTTGTTCAGGCATTGGTCCAACACCGTCGAAGACCTCCACCGCAACCTCTCACAACCCTGAAAAATCCCATGAACAGCAGCTTCCACATCGATCGGTCCGCCGCTCACATTCCCCATGCCATCGATCTCAATGAGGTGGCCTTGGAGGTGCCCCGGAATCTCACGGAGCCCCATAGAGAGGTCTCTCGGGAGGAGGTGGTGTCTCAACTGAGCCACTTGCCGGTCGACAACCCGCCGCGGTCGGGGATTGGCCTGTCGAGCGGTGCGGGGATCGTCCGCCATGAAACCCAGGTCAACCCGCCTGGTGGGTCGAGCGGACTTCCTGTGGTCATCGCCCAAGCGCGCAGCGATCAGCCGCTTGGCATGCCAGTCCTCACGAACAACCAATTGTCGGAGCGCCCGCGGGCGCGCAATGACGATTCCTACGAGGATCTTAAGAACAGCTGCCGCGAGTACTGGCAGTGCGTGGAAACGGACGATCGATGCGTTCAAAGAGCGCGCTGTTTGACGTTTCACGGCACATCCCTGGGACTGACCGTGGCCAGCGGCGGCGTGTACGCCGTGGGGCTCGGCGTGGTTTATTGCTGTGCGCTTTTCTGTCTCAGTGGAGGAAACCAGGGCGGCGGGAAAAATCCGTGCTTGCCCAAGACCTTCTCGAAGAGCTGTCTTCCGAGCTGCTGATCGGTTGAAGATGCCGGGTTCGGCCACCTTCGGGTGGTCTTTTTTCGGGTGACGCACTGGATCGTTGCCAGCTCGAAAAAGTGGATACGCAGTTCGTCGCGTTTCGGGCGTAGCATGGGGCCAATCCTTGGCCCAGCAACCCCGGAACCCGCTTCATGACCGACCTCTCCTTCGACGGCCGCGCCTTCATCAACGGCGAGCGCATCGCCGCGCGCGACGGCCAGACCTTTGACTGCATTTCGCCGGTGGACGGCCGTTTGCTCACCGCCGTGGCGCGCTGCGGCGAGGCCGACATCGACGCGGCCGTGGCCGCCGCCCGCGCGGCCTTCGAGGACCGCCGCTGGAGCGGCATGGCGCCCGCGCAGCGCAAGCGCGTGATGATCAAGTTCGCCGAGCAGCTGATCGCCCACGCCGACGAACTGGCGCTGACCGAAACCCTGGACATGGGCAAGCCCGTGAAGTACGCGCGCAGCGTGGACGTGAACAGCGCGGCCAATTGCATTCGCTGGTACGGCGAGGCGGTGGACAAGGTGTACGACGAGATCGCGCCCACGCCCAGCACCGCGCTGGCGCTGATCACGCGCGAGCCGGTAGGTGTGGTGGGGGTGATCGTGCCCTGGAACTACCCCATGATCATGGCGGCCTGGAAGATCGCGCCCGCGCTCGCGGCCGGCAACTCGGTGGTGCTCAAGCCGAGCGAAAAATCGCCCCTCACCGCGCTGCGCCTGGCCGAACTCGCGCTGGCCGCCGGCATTCCACCCGGCGTGTTCAACGTGGTGCCGGGCTATGGCGCCGAGGCCGGCAGCCCACTCGCGCTGCACATGGACGTGGACTGCATCGCTTTCACCGGCAGCACGCGCGTGGGCAAGCAGATCCACGTGATGGCCGGGCAGAGCAACCTCAAGCGCGCCTGGACGGAGCTGGGTGGCAAGTCGCCCAACATCGTGTTCGCCGACTGCCCCGACCTCGATAAGGCGGTGGAGGCCGCGGTGGGCAGCATCTTCTTCAACCAGGGCGAGAGTTGCAACGCGCCGTCTCGGCTCTTCGTCGAGGCCTCGATCAAGGAGGCCTTCCTGGAGAAGGCCCTGAAGCTGGTGCCGCAGTACCAGCCGGGCAACCCGTTGGAGAAAAGCACCGTGATGGGCGCGATCGTGGACCGCACGCAGCTCGACACCGTGCTGCGCTACATCGACAGCGGCCAGCAGGAGGGCGCGAAGCTGCTCGCCGGTGGCGCGGCGGTCGAGCCCGTGAAGGGCGGTCTGTATGTGCAACCCACCATCTTCGACGGCGTGACGAACACCATGACCATCGCGCGCGAGGAAATCTTCGGCCCGGTGCTTTCGGTGCTCTCGTTCACCGACGCGGCCGACGTGGTCAAGCAGGCCAACAGCAACATCTACGGCCTGCAGGCCGCGGTGTGGACGCGCGACATCAACAAGGCGCACGGCGTGGCGCGCGCGCTGCGCGCGGGCACGGTGCACGTGAACTCCTACGACGAGGACGACATCACCGTGCCTTTCGGTGGCTTCAAGCAGAGCGGCGTGGGCCGCGACAAGTCGCTGCACGCCTTCGACAAGTACACCGAGACGAAAACCACCTGGATCCGGATCGACAGCCCCCTCTGAGGAGACCTGACATGAACGCACCGCAGAAAGCCGCCAACCTGAACGCCCCGCACACCAACGCCAGCTGGCACGCGCGCCGCCAGGCCGCCACGCCGCGCGGCGTGGGCGTGTTCGGCGACTTCTTCATCGAGCGCGCGAAGAACGCCGAGTTCTGGGACATCGAGGGGCGCCGCTTCATCGATTTCGCCGGCGGCATCGCCGTGCTCAACACGGGTCACGTGCATCCCAAGGTGCAGGCGGCGATCGCCGCGCAGCTGCAGCGCTTCACGCACAGTTGCTACCAGGTGGTGCCCTACACCGAGTACGTGGCGCTGGCCGAGCGCATCAACGCGCTGGTGCCGATCGACGGGCCGGTGAAGACGGCCTTCTTCTCCACCGGTGCCGAGGCGATCGAAAACGCGATGAAGATCGCGCGCTCGGCCACCGGGCGCACCGGTGTCATCGCTTTCGGCGGTGCGTTCCATGGCCGCACCATGTTCTCGGTCGCGCTCACCGGCAAGGTGCAGCCGTACAAGGCCGGTTTCGGCCCGTTCCCGCCCGAGATCTACCACGTGCCCTTTCCGGCCCAGGGCGCCTCGCTGGATGAGACGAAGCACGCCATGGAGCAGCTCTTCAAGTGCGACATCGAGCCCTCGCGCGTGGCGGCCATCGTGTTCGAGCCGGTGCAGGGCGAGGGCGGTTTCAACGTGATCCAGAAAGAGGCCGTGCAGTGGCTGCGCGCGCTGTGCGACCAGCACGGCATCCTGCTGGTGGCCGACGAAGTGCAGACCGGCTTCGCGCGCACCGGCAAGATGTTCGCCATGGAGCACTTCGGCGTGAGCCCCGACCTCATGACCATGGCCAAGAGCATGGCCGGGGGCACCACCTTGTCGGCGGTGAGCGGCAAGGCCGCCGTCATGGACGGCCCCGCGCCCGGCGGCCTGGGTGGTACCTACGCGGGCAACCCGCTGGCCATCGCGGCCTCGCTCGCGGTGCTCGATGTGATGGAAGAAGAGCAGCTGCCCGCGCGCGCGCAGAAGCTGGGCGACCAGCTCATCGCCCACCTGATCTCGCAGCGCGCCCTGTACAAGTCCCGCATGGGCGACGTGCGCGGCCTGGGCGCCATGGTGGCCTGCGAGTTCATCGACCCGGCCACCGGCGCGCCCGATGCCGACACCACCAAGCGTGTGCAGATGGCCGCTTTGAAGCGCGGCCTGCTGTTGCTCACCTGCGGTGTGTACGGCAACGTGATCCGCTTCCTGTTCCCGCTCACCATCGAGGACAACGTGTTCGCCGAAGGCCTGGCCGCGTTCGATGCCGCGCTGGCCGAGGTGCTCGCTTGAGCCTGGTTGCGCACGCTGGAGGAACGCGTCGCGGTCCTGCGCGCGCAGGGCATCCATTCGGTGCTGCGCACCTTCACCGACCTGCTGGGTGCGCCCAAGGGCAAGCTCGTGCCGCTGGAGCGCCTGCAGCAGGCGGTGGAGCAGGGCGCCGGTTTCTCCGGTCCCAGCATCGCGGGCACCGGCCTGCCGCGCATGGGCGCGCGCAGCGAGTACATGGGCCGGGTGCGGCCCGAGAGCCTGCGGCCCATGCCCTTCATGCCGGGCGTGGCGCACGCGGTGTGCGACGGTTACGCCGGCGGCGAGCCGCTGGACACCTGCCCGCGCCAGGTGCTGCAGCGCCAGGTGGCGCGCCTGAAAGCCGAACGGGGCTGGACGCTGTGGGTCGGCATCGAGCCCGAGTTCTTTCTGCTGCAGCGCGACGCGCAAGGCCAGTGGCGCTTGGCCGATGGGGAAGACAGGCTCGCCAAACCGTCCTACGACCTGCAGGCCATGGGCCGCAACTTCGGTTTTCTCGACGAGATGCGCCGCACGCTGGAGGCGCTGGGCTTCCAGCTGGAGCAGATCGACCACGAGGACGCGAGCGGGCAGTACGAGATCAACTACCGGCACGACGACGCGCTCGCCGCCGCCGACCGCTACCAGCTCTTCAAGCTCGCCGCGCAGGCGGTGGCGCGGCAGCACGGTCTGGTGTTCTCCACCATGCCCAAGCCGCTGGCGCACGCGCCGGGCAGCGGCCTGCATTTCCACCTGAGCCTGACGGACGAGCAAGGCCGGCCCGTGATGGCCGATCCGGCCGGCGTGCTGGGCCTGAGCGAGACCGGCCAGCGCTTCGCCGCCGGCCTGCTGCACCACGCCGACGCGCTGGCCGCGCTGTGCGCGCCCACGGTCAACAGCTACAAGCGCCTGGCCGCGAGCCGCAGCGCCTCGGGCACCACCTGGTCGCCTGTGTGGAAGGCCCTGGGCGACAACAACCGCACCTGCCTCGTGCGTGGCGTGGCCGGGCGCATGGAATGGCGCCTGCCAGACCCGGCGTGCAACGTCTACGTGGCCATCGCCGCCACGCTGGCCGCGGGCCTCTCGGGCATCGACCAGGCGCTGCCACCGGTGGCGCCCTGCGAGGATGACCTGTACGAGCGCCACGCCATGGGCGATGCCCTGCCCGCGCGCCTGCCGCGCGACCTGCTCGCCGCGCTCGACGCCCTGGCGGCGGACGCGGCCTTGCGCGAGGCCGTCGGCCCCGCCCTCTGCGCGCAGTTCCTGGCGCTCAAGCACGACGAATGGGCGGCCTGGAGCCAGCAGGTGAGCGAGTGGGAACTGCGGCGCTACGCCGACGCGCCCTAGCCGGCGCGGCCGGTTTCGGGATAATCGCGCCCTTGTGAGCCTGCCCGAACCGACCACCCCCCCCGCCAAGACCTGGACCAAGACCGCCGACCGGCCGCTGCGCAGCTGGTCCAAGTCGCTGGGCATCTGGGTGTTCGCGCATTTCGTGGACGTGCCCGTGCCCTGGCGCGCTGTGCGCCAGACCGATGCCCGGGCCTTGCTGGCGTATGAACACGAGCGCCTCGTGGCCCTGGCGGCCGCTGGGGAGCACGTGCCCCCGGTGCTGGCCTTCGACGGGTTCACGCTCACCACCGGCGACATCGGCGAGACGGTGGACCTGCAGCTGCACCGCCTGCCCGAGGGCGAGCGCCTGCCGTTGATGGTGGCGGCCAGCGCCGACCTCGCGGCCTTCCACGCGCGCGGCCAGTGGCACGGTGGGGCCCAGTTGCGCAACACCACCTGGGACGGCCGGCGCTTCGCGCGGCTGGACTTCGAGGAGCGCCTGCGCCCGGGCATGGCGCTGGAGACCGTGCAGGTCTACGACGTGCTGCAGATGCTGCTCTCGCTGGCGCGCTACCTGCAACCGCTGGGGCCCGGCGCGGTGCTCGCCGTGCTGCAGGCCTATGAGCAGGGCGGCACGGGCGGACCGGCGCTGCGCGCCTTCATCGCCCACCTGCTGCCGCGCTTGCAGCGCGTCTCGCGCATCGCGGCGTGGTCGAAGCGGCTGGACGGCTCGCGGGAGCTGATGCGTTTGCGCACCGTGCTCGAAGGCATGGCGGCGTTTGTGGCGTCGCCTACCTGATCTGCGCGCCGCTTCTGGGCCTCAGGTCTTGTAACCCGGATCGAGTTTGTCCACCTTGCGCAGCAGCGCCGGCCACGCGAGCTGCGCGCCCTGGCCGGCGGTGGCGATGCGCATCACGTCGGCCATGCCGGCGAGGATGCGGGGATCGACCTGCGTGAGTTCACCGCCGCCGGCCAGCGCGTCGATCTGGATGCGGCAGGTGTTCTCGAAGGTGTACATGGACAGGAAGGCGTCGGCGATGGTGCGGCCCACGGTGAGCAGGCCGTGGTTGCGCAGCACGAGGTAGTTGGCCTGGCCCAGGTCGGCTTGCAGGCGCGGCTTCTCCTCGGGGCGGAAGGCCACGCCCTCGTAGCCGTGGTACGCCAGCGAGGCCAGCACGAAGGTGCTCTGCTGGCTGATGGGCAGGATGCCGGCCTTCTGCGCGCTCACGCCCACGCCCGCGCGCGTGTGGGTGTGCAGCACGCAGCCGGCCTCGGGCCGCGCTTCGTGCACGGCGCTGTGGATCACGAAGCCGGCCGGGTTCACCGGGAAGGGCGAGTCGTGCAGCTTGTTGCAGGCCATGTCGACCTTGACCAGGCTGCTGGCCGTGATCTCGTCGAACATCAGGCCGTAGGGGTTGATGAGGAACTGGTGTTCGCCCCCGCTCACGCTGTCGGGCAGCTTGGCGCTGATGTGGGTGAAGACCAGGTCGCTCCAGCCGTAGGCGGCGACGAGGCGGTAGCAGGCGGCGAGGTCGCAGCGCAGCGCCCATTCTTCGGCGCTGACGACTTCTTTCAGGGAAGGGATGTGCATGCGAAGCGCTCCGTGGGGCAGGACGGCCATGCTATCGCGCGCCCTGCGGGGCCGCTGTCACCTGTGCGTGGCGGGCTTGCCACGCTAGTCCGTCTTCTCGTGCTGCTCCCGACTTTCCCCGTTCATGGAATCCGTCCGCTGATTGTGTTGCCCTTGTCCGCTTCTCGGCGTTGTCCGTTGACGTGCGTTGTTGTTGGACTCATTGCCGTGGCCGACGTGGAGCTGGGTTTCCGACTCAATGGCTAGCTCGATGTGCTGGTGCGAGGCCTTCATGGAGCTTTTCGTGCCGGCCGTATTCCCGGACTGGGTTAGCGAATCTGTCTCCTGCGGACTCTGCAGTTCTCCGTTCTCCCGACGTCGAGCGGAGGACGCCTCGATGCGTTCAAAGTGATCGCCCGCCTCACCGTGAATCGAAAGTCGGTGCCGGATGTGAACCATGTTTTCGGCAGGGTCGTTGAGGGCATTCCCCTCGGCGTCGTACATGACGGTGGTGCTTTCCCCATGCAGTGCGAGGGGGCGATTCAGCACCCGGGCCAGGCACGGAAGCACCCGCGTGGGCAGATAGCACCCGTCTTGTTCGTAGTAGCGGGCAACGGAGTGCAGCAAGGCAGCTCTTTGACTCTCCTCGTTCAGCCATCTGTTTGCCACCAAGGGGTGTTGTTCGGGCCTGGATGCTTCGAGTTCACTTCGCAGTGTCTCCGGCAGGGTTTCAAGCAGGCGGTTGCCGTCCAGAACCGCATATGCCGGCTCTCCGGCATCCGCACGCATCTGAGAGACGGCCTGTTCCAGGTGGTGCTCCACCAAGTTGAGACTTTCCGCAGAATCGGCGCTGTTCTGCGCCAATCGGCGGATCTGGTTGCACAGGGCTGCCCTGATGCGAGCGGCGTCGCACCTCCACTCGCCGCCATCGAGGACGTCGGCAGCGGCGTGCAGAAGACAGTCGCCGCCGCCGGCTGTGCGGGGCCACTTCGCTTCCAGGTTGAGCACGGCGCCGCGAAGCACCGTGACGCCCTGCAACGCCGCGAGGTACCAGTCTTTGGAAGGTATCAGTGATTGGATGGCGCTGACGGGCTGGTTCATGGCGACGCGCGAGCCACCCCGACGCGCCACTTCTTTCACGGTGATGCCGGGTCCGGTGAGCCAGCCGTGTCCTCGCCGAAGATGCCCATGGAAGAAGCAGGCAAGCAGGATGACGCCGAAGACCCCGTCGATTCCCTCGTTGAGGCCGCGAAACGCGAAGGTCCTCCATGAGTCGCTCGAAAACATCCCAAGCTCCCGGTTCATGCCACTGTAGTCGGGGTGCAGGAGGTTGCGCAGGGCCACCCAACGGCTCAACGTGATGCTCATCCCCGCATACAACACCATGTGGGTGCCCAATCGCAGGAGGTGGGTTCTGGTGTTTGCATTCAATGCCCAACGCAGAGCGCGCTCTGGATGCAGACGAACTTCAGGAAAAATGCGGCCGGCCTGAGCCTGAATGAAGTCGCGCGTCAGTGCGGCGATGGCGATGCCGAGGTAGTTGGTCGCGGTGTCCGTCCTCGACAGGTCGCTTTCCTGCCTGTAGACGGAGGCAAGGGTGAGGGCGACGCCCACGGCGGCGGTCCCGACGCCGATCCAGGTTCTTGCCGAGCGCCGTTCCCAGGTGCCGGCCGAGCCGAAGAAAAAACCCGCGAAAGCCACCGCTACAACGCTGATGGCCGCGATTCCGTGATGCGCCCCCGGCACTCCCTCAAAGCGGTCTTGGTTTTCCTCCGTCCCCAGGATCTGGGCCAGTCTCTGGGCGGTGGACTCCTGCTGCGCTTGCGGCACGCCGTGACACAGGATGCGGGCACTCAAGGTGACGGCAAACCCCACCCCAGACGAGATGATGCTGGCGGACATGTCGCGCAAGCCCGTCCAGAGCGCCATCGCCAAGATGTCGCCGATCTCAATGGCACTGTGGGGGGAGACGGTGAGTGGATAGATCGGCCCGTAGATCGGATGTGTGAGGGGGGCAGAGACCTTGTTACCCATGCGCCAACCAGACCTTTCTCCAGCCCATGGCCTGTGTCGCCAGGTTTTCCAGGCGTTGGGCAAGATCTTCGGCACGCATGTCTTGCAGGCGCTCTTCCATGCACAGCAGCAGGTTGCGCTCCGTGTCCGCGCCAAAGGTGGGCGAACCGCCGCCGTACAGGGTCAGGTTCAACTGGAGCAGCGCCAGCAGAACGTCGGCGCTGCGCACCTCGGGCACCGGGCCGAACACACAGTGGATGAACAAGGCCTCGGGGTCGATCGAGCGGTGGCTCACGAGGCACTCGACGCCGTCCACCTGGAATGTGGCGCATCGGTAGTCTTTCATGGGCAGATCCAGCCACGCGGTGGCGGGCGCCACGCCCACCAGTTCGCAAGTGGCGTTGATGAGGGGGCCGAAGGCATCGGGGCCTTGTGGGGTTGCAGGAGGAGATTCGAGTTTCATCGCGACGGGGGGTCTGTCGAAGCTGCGGGTGCGCAGCGGGCTTGCGCACGGGGGGTGGCCTGGGTGCGCACTCAGCGTGCCACGGCCGGGCACGAAGGCTTGAGTGCGGGGGCTATCCCGGTGGTTCGCGATGCGGGCCGTTTTTTGCGCGTCCAGCGCAGGGAGCGCGAAGCGCGCTTCAGCGCGCGGGCTGCGTCAACCGTTCGAGTTCGCCGAGCCAATGCATCGCGTGCTCCCGGCTGTTGCCGCACATGGCGGCCTGCGGCTGCAGCGAGCCGCACACGGCCGGGCGCTCGGGCCGGCCGAACAGGCGGCAGCGCAAGGCGGCATCGAGGTGCGGGCAAGGCACGCCGGCAGGCTTGCCATGGGGCAGGCCGGGCAGGGGGCTGCTGATCGACGGCGCGGTGCAGCAGGCGGCGCAGCCGGGCCGGCAGGCCATGGCGGAAGCAGGGGGGAGCATGGGTGGCATTGTCGCGCGCGGGCAGGGGCTTACACTGGTCCATCGCTGGTGCCCCTGGGTGCCCTTGCCTTTCACCGGAACACGTTCATCCCTTCATGCCCGTGACCACCGCCACCCCCGAGACGCTGGTGTCCCGTCTGAGCCAGTGGCGCCTGTGGGTGTATGCGGCGCTGGCCGTGCTGCTGGGTGCGCTGCTGCTGCAGGCCGGCCACAAGCTCATGACCGAGCTGAGCTACGGCGAGATCGTGGACGCGGTGCGCGCCACACCGGCCACGGCGCTCGCGTTGTCGGTGCTGCGCACCGCGGCGAGTTACTTCGCGCTCACGTTCTACGACCGCACGGCCCTGGCCTATGCGGGCGCGCAGCTGCCGCAGCGCGTGGTGGCGAAGACCGCGTTCATCGCCTATGCGCTGTCCAACACCATCGGCCTGGGCGTGCTCACGGGCGGCGCGGTGCGCATGCGGCTGTACGGGGCGGCGGGGCTGGAAGCGGGCCTGGTCTCGCGCGCCATCGTGTTCAACGCCTTCGGGTTCGGCATCGGCATCGTGGTGGTGGGTGCGGGCGCGCTGGTGTGGGGCGCGGGCACGGTGCAGTCGGTGTTCGGCACGCCGCCGGGCCTGTTGCGTGGGCTGGCCGTGGCGGTGCTGCTGGCGGCGGGCGCGTTCATTGGTTTCTGCCGGCGCGGCGGCGAGACGGTGTTCCGGGGCGTGGTGCTGCGCCTGCCGAGCGCGTCGCTGGCGCTGCAGCAGTTGTTGATTTCGGCCGTGGACGTGGTGGCCGCCGCGGCCGCTTTGTGGTTTCTGCTGCCAGCCGGGGCCATTGCCTTTCCGGCCTTCGTGGGTTTCTTCGCGCTGGCGATCGCGCTGGGCGTGATCAGCCACGTGCCGGCCGGCCTGGGGGTGTTCGAGGCGGTGATGCTGTTGGCGCTGGGCCACCATGTGCCGGCCGAGCAGCTGGCCGCGGCGTTGGTGATGTTCCGCGTGGTCTACCACCTGCTGCCGCTGGCGCTGGCCGTGGCGATGCTGGCGGGCGCCGAATGGCAGCGCGGCGCGGCCACGCCGGTGGTGAAGGCGGCGGCGAGCCTCTCGCCCTTGTTGTTGTCGGCCTTCACCTGGGTGGTGGGCGTGGTGCTGCTGGTCTCGGGCGTGACGCCGGCCACCGAGGGCGCCACCGAACTGCTCTCGCGCCACATGCCGCTGCCGGTGGTGGAGGCGGCGCACTTCCTGGGCAGCATCGCGGGGCTGGCGCTGCTGTTCGTGGCGCGCGGCATGTTCCTGCGGCTGGACGCGTCGTGGTGGGCCGGGCTGGGCCTGGCGCTGGTGAGCCTGGTGCTGTGCCTGCCCAAGGGCATCGCGGTGTCGGAAGCGGTGCTGCTGCTGGTGCTGGCGGGCGCGCTGGCGCTCTCGCGCAAGCAGTTCAATCGGCGCGCGGCGCTGTTCTCGCAGGCCTTCACCTGGGGTTGGCTGGCCGCGGTGGCGGCGGTGGTGATGGCGGTCACGGCGTTGCTGTTCTTCGTGTACCGCGACGTGGACTACGTGAACCAGGTCTGGTGGCAGTTCGAGTTCGACGGTTACGCGCCGCGTTCGCTGCGCGCCCTGGTGGCCGTGTGCCTGATCACGCTCGCGGTGGCGCTGAGCCGGCTGCTGCGCCGGCCGCAGGCGGTGCTGGTCAAGCCCGACAGCGGCGCGCTGGAGCAGGCCGCGCGCATCGTGCGCGCCCAGCCTTCGGCCGGTGCCGGGTTGGTGATGATGGGCGACAAGAGCTTGATGGTGTCGGACACGCAGCGCGCCTTCATCATGTTCGGGCGGCGCGGCCGCTCGTGGGTGGCGCTGTACGACCCGGTGGGGCCGGTGAATGAATGGGCCGAACTTGTGTGGCGCTTCGTGGAGCAGGCGCGCGAATCGGGTGGGCGCGCGGCCTTCTACCAGGTGCGCCCCGAGGGCCTGCCGGTGTACCTGGACGCGGGCCTGCGCGTGCACAAGCTCGGCGAATGCGCGCTGGTGGACCTGCCCACGTTCACCTTGCAGGGCAAGGCGCGCGCGAACCTGCGCCACGGCGTGGCGCGTGCGCAGCGCGATGGCCTGAGCTTCGAGGTGCTGATGCCGGAGCAGGCGGTGGCCGTGTTCAGCCAGCTGCAGTTGATTTCGGACGCCTGGTTGAGCGAGCATCAGACGGCGGAGAAAGCCTTTTCGCTGGGCGCGTTCCGGCGCGACTACGTGCTGCGCCAGCCGGTGGCGGTGGTGCGACAGGGCGAACGCATCGTGGCCTTCGCCACGCTGCTGCGCACCGACCAGAAGCTGGAGGCCAGCGTGGACCTGATGCGCCAACTGCCCGACGCGCCACGCAGCGCGATGGATTTTCTTTTCGCGCAGACCATCCTGCATTTCCAGGCGCAGGGTTACCAACGCTTCAACCTGGGCATGGTGCCGCTCTCGGGCATGGCGCAGCACCCGCTGGCGCCCAACTGGCACCGCCTGGGCCGGCTGCTGTTCAACCACGGCGAGAACTTCTACAACTTCCAGGGCCTGCGCGCGTTCAAGGAAAAATTCGACCCGGTCTGGGAGCCGCGCTACCTGGCCTCGCCGGGTGGGTTCGCGCCGTTTTTCATCCTGGCCGACGTGGCCGCGCTGATCGCGGGTGGCCTGCGCAAGGTGATCTCCAAATGAAGACCAGGACCTCGCTCATCGCGGCCTGTCTGCTGGCGGCCCTGGCGTTGCCCGGGGTGGCGCTCGCGCAGGCGAAGGCCGCTGCCACCACCGAAACACTTTCGCACGGCAACTTCAAGAACCTGTCGCTGTACCGGCCGCTGGGTGAGGCCAAGTCCTTCGTGCTGTTCCTCTCGGGTGAAGGCGGCTGGACGCCCGCGCTGGCCGCCCAGGCGCAGGCCCTGGCCGGGCAGGGCGCGCTGGTGGCCGGCATCCACACGCCGCGCCTGCTGGCCGCGCTGACCAAGGACGGCGGCGACTGCCTGCTGCCCGATGGCGACCTGGAAAACCTCTCGCACTTTTTGCAGGGGTATGCGCGCCTGCCGGCCTACTTCCCGCCGCTGCTGGTGGGCGAGGGGCAGGGCGGTACGCTGGCCTACGCGATGCTCGCGCAGGCACCGGACCAGACCTTCGGCGGCGCGGTCTCGATGGGTTTTTGTCCCACGCTGTCGGTGAAGCGGCCGCTGTGCAAGGGTGAGGGCGTGCACTTCACGCGCCGGGCCGACAGCTCGGCCTTGACGCTGCTGCCGTCACCGCAACTGCACGCGCCCTGGACGGTGCTGCGCGACAGTGAAGACAAGGCCTGCGCGCTGGCGACGGCACAGGATTTTGTGGCCCAGGTGCGCGGTGCCCAGCTGATGAACGTGGCCGGCCCGGATGCCACGTCCTCGCTGCTCGATGCGCAGCGACAGCTCAGCCGCGCGCCCGCTGTCGCGGCGCTCCCGCCCGACACCGGTGTGGCCGACCTGCCCCTGGTGCCCGTGCCCTCCGCTGGCACCTCCGACACCTTTGCCGTGCTGCTTTCCGGCGACGGCGGCTGGGCCGGCATCGACAAGGAGCTGGCCGCGAAGTTCGCGGCGGCGGGCGTGCCGGTGGTGGGGCTGGACTCGCTGCGCTACTTCTGGTCGGCGCGCACGCCCGAGGGTCTGGCCAAGGACCTGGACCGCGTGCTGCGCAGCTTCGCCGTGCAATGGAAGAAGAGCCGGGCGCTGCTGATCGGCTATTCGCAGGGTGCGGACGTGCTGCCCTTCGCGGTGCCGCGCCTGCCCGCGAGCTCGCGTGGGCTGGTGGCGCACACGGTGCTGATCGGGCCGGGCGAGAAAGCGTCGTTCGAGTTCCGTCTGAGCAACTGGGTCAAGCGCGACAGCGGCGGCCTGCCGCTCAAGCCCGAACTGCAGAAGCTCGCGGCAGCCGACACGCTGTGCGTCTACGGCACCAACGACCGCGACACGGTCTGCCCGCGCGTGCCCACCACACAGGTGACGCCGGTGCCGCTGCCGGGGGACCACCATTTCAACGGCGAGTACCAGAAGCTGGCCGACGAGATCCTGCGGCGCACGCGCTGAGCGCATGCGGTGGTCAGCTGTTGAAGCGCTGCGCGGCCCAGAGCGCCTGGTCGACCACGCCCTGCACGCCCAGGCGCGCGGGCTCGGCCAGTTGCCCGCTGGCATCGAAGGCCTCGCCCGCCCGCGCCAGCGCGAACTGGCGCGGGGTCAACCAGCACTGCAAATTCAATAGCAGTGGAGACAGGTGGGACAGGCTTCTCAGGCCACCCAGACCGCCAGGCGAGGCGCTCAGCAGGCCCACCACCTTGCCGGCGAAGGGCTTGAGTCCGTCGCCCCACTCGGGGTCGCCCTTGACGGGGCTGGAGACCCAGTCGATGGTGTTCTTGAGCAGGCCGGTGTAGCTGCCGTTGTACTCGGGTGAGCAGATCACCCACGCCGGGTGGGCGCAAAAGATTTCCTTGAGGCGGATCGCGGCGGCCGGCGTGCCGCGCGCTTCCAGGTCGGCGTTGTACATCGGCAGGTCGAAGTCGGCCAGTTCGAGGTGGGTCACCGGGGCGCCGGCGGCGCGCGCGAGGTCGGCGGCGACTTGCGCCAGACGGCGGTTGTGGGACTGGGCGCGGGTGCTGCCCGCGAAGACGAGGAGGGGTGGAAAGGTGCTCATGGCCGGGATTCTGGCACCGCCGCCGCGCAGCATTCCTGCGTTCCGTGAGAGGGTGGAAGGGGCAGGAAATCCCCAACGGTGGGACAATCGCAGGTTGCCCGGGCGCACCGGGCCTGCATTTCCCCGGAAGAAGCACCATGTTGTACCCACAGGAATTCGATGTCATCGTCGTTGGCGGCGGGCACGCCGGCACCGAGGCCGCGCTGGCCGCCGCGCGCATGGGCTGCGCCACGCTGCTGCTCACGCACAACATCGAGACCCTGGGCCAGATGAGTTGCAACCCGTCGATCGGTGGCATCGGCAAGGGGCACCTTGTGAAAGAGGTGGATGCGCTGGGGGGCGCGATGGCGCTGGCGCACCGACGAGGGCGGCATCCAGTTTCGCATTCTCAACAGCTCCAAGGGCCCGGCCGTGCGCGCCACGCGCGCCCAGGCCGACCGCGTGCTCTACAAGGCCGCGATCCGCCGCACGCTGGAAAACCAGCCCAACCTCTGGCTGTTCCAGCAGGCGGTGGACGACCTGATGGTCGAAGGTGACCGGGTGGTGGGGGCTGTAACGCAAGTGGGCATCCGCTTCCGCGGCCGCACCGTGGTGCTGACGGCGGGCACTTTTCTGGACGGCAAGATCCATGTGGGCCTGAACAACTACGCGGCCGGCCGCGCGGGCGACCCACCGGCGGTGTCGCTCTCGGCCCGCCTGAAGGAGCTGCAGCTGCCGCAGGGCCGCCTGAAAACCGGCACGCCGCCGCGCCTGGACGGCCGCAGCATCGACTATTCCAAGTGCACCGAGCAGCCGGGCGATGGCGTGCCCGGCGGCATGAATCCGGACCGGCCAGTGCCGGTGTTCAGCTTCATGGGCAGCACGGCGATGCACCCGCAGCAGGTGCCGTGCTGGATCACGCACACCAATCAGCGCACGCACGACATCATTCGCTCGGGCTTCGACCGCAGCCCCATGTTCACCGGCAAGATCGAGGGCGTGGGCCCGCGCTACTGCCCGAGCGTGGAAGACAAGATCAACCGCTTCGCCGACAAGGACAGCCACCAGATCTTCCTGGAGCCCGAGGGCCTGACCACGCACGAGGTCTACCCCAACGGCATCTCGACCAGCCTGCCGTTCGACATCCAGTACGCGCTGGTGCGCAGCATGCCGGGGCTGGAGAACGCGCACATCCTGCGCCCGGGCTACGCCATCGAGTACGACTACTTCGACCCGCGCTCGCTCAAGAACAGCTTCGAGACCAGGCAGATCCAGGGCCTGTTCTTCGCCGGCCAGATCAACGGCACCACGGGCTACGAAGAGGCGGCGGCGCAAGGCCTGTTCGCCGGGCTGAATGCCGCGCTGCAGTGCCGCGGCGAAGCGGCCTGGCTGCCGCGCCGCGACGAAGCCTACCTGGGCGTGCTGGTGGACGACCTCGTCACCCAGGGCGTGACCGAGCCCTACCGCATGTTCACCAGCCGCGCCGAGTTCCGCCTGCAGCTGCGCGAGGACAACGCCGACATGCGCCTGACCGAAGCCGGCCGCCGCCTGGGCCTGGTGGGCGACGCGCAATGGGACGCTTTCTGCCGCAAGCGCGACGCGGTTTCACGTGAAACAGAGCGCCTGAAGGCGACCTGGGTGAACCCGCGCAACCTGCCGGCGGAAGAGGGCGAGCGTGTGCTGGGCAAGGCGATCGAACACGAGCACAACCTGTTCGATCTGTTGCGCCGGCCCGGTGTGGCCTACGCGGACCTCGTGGGCATGGACGGCGGCAAGCACGCGGCGCCCGAGGTTTCACGTGAAACACTGGCCGAGTTGCTCGAGCCGGTGGTGGAGCAGCTGGAGATCGCCGCCAAGTACTCGGGTTACATCGACCGCCAGAAGAACGAGGTGGAGCGCGCCGCCCACTACGAAGGCCTGAAGCTGCCGGCCGACCTGGACTACCTGCAGGTGACGGCGCTGTCGTTCGAGGCGCGGCAGAAGCTGGCCAAGCACCGGCCCGAGACCCTGGGCCAGGCGTCCCGCATTTCGGGCATCACGCCGGCCAGCATTTCCCTGTTGTTGATCCACCTGAAAAAGGGTGGCTTCAAGGGCTTTGCCACCTTGCCTGCCGACGCCGCCGCATGAGCGATCTGCGCACCACCCTGCAGGCCGGGCTGCAGTCGCTTCGGCTCGACCTCGATGCCCGTCAAGTGGACCTGCTGCTGGACTACCTCGGCCTGCTTCAGAAATGGAACAAGGTCTACAACCTCACGGCCGTGCGCGACCCGGCCGAGATGATGACGCACCACCTGCTCGACAGCCTGGCCGCCATCGGCCCGCTGCAACGACAGACGCAGGGCAGGGCGCTGCAGCTGCTGGACGTGGGTTCGGGCGGCGGGCTGCCTGGCGTGGTCATCGCCATCGCGTGTCCGCAGATCCAGGTGACCTGCGTGGACACGGTGGCCAAGAAGGCGGCCTTCATCCAGCAGGCGGCGGCCACGCTCAAGCTGCCCAACCTGCGGGGCCTGCATGCCCGGGTGGAGAGTCTCAACGCCCTCTCCGGTCAAGGCTATGACGTGGTGTGCTCGCGGGCGTTCGCGTCCTTGGTTGACTTCACGAACTGGTCGCGCGGCGCCCTGGTCGAGGGCGGCATCTGGATCGCCATGAAAGGCAAACACCCGGCGGATGAACTCGATGCCCTGAACGCCGCCACCCCCGGGGTGGATGTGTTTCACGTGGAACAGCTGCAGGTGCCCGCCCTGGAGGCCGAGCGCTGCATCGTCTGGATGCGCCCGGGCCCCGCCGCTGTTGCCTGAACATCACAGCCGGCGCGTGGCGGGCGCTTAAACTCGACCCTCCACTTCTCGGGGTTCCTCCATGTTCGGCATCGCAGATTACGGCGCTTTCGTGGCCGCCATCGTCCTCTTTTTGCTCATTCCCGGACCCGGGAACCTGGCGCTGATCACTTCCACCAGCAAGGGTGGGGTGAGCGGCGGCCTGGCCGCCACCTTCGGCGTGATCGCGGCGGACCAGGTGCTGATGTGGCTGGCCGTGGCCGGTGTGGCGGCCTTGCTCGCGGCCTACCCGGCGGCCTTCAGCGCGGTGCAGTGGCTGGGCGCGGCCTACCTGGCCTGGCTGGGCTGGAAGATGCTGACCGCCAAACCCGGCGACGCCCCGGTGCTCAACATCCGCCCGCGCCAGTATTTCCAGCAGGCGGCGGTCATCACCCTGCTCAACCCCAAGGCCATCGTGTTCTACATGGCCTTCTTCCCGCTGTTCGTGGACCCGGCCCGCCACCAGGGCCTGATCACCTTCGGCGCCATGGCCGTCACCGTGGCCGTTCTCACCTTCCTCTATGGCCTGGTGGCCGTGCTGCTCACCCACTTCCTGGCCGCGCGCCTGCGCGCCAACCCGGTCATCGGCCGCACGCTGGAGAAGCTGGCGGGGGTCTTCCTCATCGGCTTCGGCATCAAGCTGGCCCTCTCCAAATAAGAAGCAGCACCATGGCGAAAATATTTTGTGTGGCGAACCAGAAGGGCGGGGTGGGCAAGACCACCACCACCGTCAACCTGGCTGCCGGCCTGGCCAAGGTGGGCCAGCGGGTGCTGATGGTGGACCTGGACCCCCAGGGCAACGCCACCATGGGCTCGGGCGTGGACAAGCGGCAGATGGCGCTGTCGGTGTACGACGTGCTGCTGGAGTCGGCCTCGGTGGCCGAGGCGGCGGTGTATTCGGAGAAGTGCGGTTACCACGTGCTCGGCGCCAACCGGGAGCTGGCCGGGGCCGAGGTCGAGCTGGTGGAGGTGGAGCGGCGCGAGAAGCGCCTGAAGACCGCCTTGGCCGAGGTGGGCGATGCCTACGACTTCGTGCTGATCGACTGCCCGCCCAGCCTGTCCATGCTCACCCTCAACGGCCTGTGCGCGGCGCACGGCGTGATCGTGCCCATGCAGTGCGAGTACTTCGCGCTCGAAGGCCTGACCGATCTGGTGAACACCATCAAGCAGGTGCACGCCAACCTGAACAAGGACCTGGCCATCATCGGCCTGCTGCGCGTGATGTTCGATCCCCGCATCACCTTGCAGCAGCAGGTGAGCGACCAGCTCAAGGCCCACTTCGGCGACAAGGTGTTCGACACCGTGATCCCGCGCAACGTCCGCTTGGCCGAAGCCCCGAGCTACGGCCTGCCCGGCGTGGTGTTCGACCCGGCGGCCCGCGGCAGCCAGGCCTTTGTGGCCTTCGCGCAGGAGATGGTCGCGCGCATCGGCAAGCTCTGAGCGGAGGGTGTTTCACGTGAAACCTCAGAACATCCTCATCCTCCCCGGCTGGCAGAACAGTGGCCCCGACCATTGGCAGAGCCGCTGGGAGGCCAGCCACGGCTACCGCCGGGTGGACCAGCACGACTGGATGCGCCCCAAGCGCGGCGACTGGATCGCCCGCCTGGAAGAGGTGCTGCTGGGCTGCGACGAACCCGCCGTGCTGGTGGCGCACAGCCTGGGCTGCCTGCACACGGCGGCCTGGGCCTCGCACTCGAAGAACACCGATCGTGTGAAAGCCGCGCTGCTGGTGGCGCCAGGGGATGCCGAGCGGGAAGAGATGCGCCCGGTGTTGCCGAGCTGGTCGCCCATCTCCCTGCAGCGCCTGCCGTTCCCCAGCGTGCTGGTGGGCAGCCGCAACGACCCGTACTGCAGCTTCGAGCGGGCCCAGGCGTTCGCCATGGCCTGGGGCTCGCGCTTCGTCGACCTGGGCGAAGCCGGCCACATCAACGCCGAGTCCGGCCTGGGCGACTGGCCGACCGGCCATGCCGTGCTGGCCGAACTCATGAACCTCTGACAATCGAAAGAAGAAGACCCATGGTCACCAAGAAACCCAAGGGCCTCGGCCGCGGACTCGAAGCCCTGTTGGGCCCCAAGGTGGAAGAGGGCGCCGCCGCGCCGGCCGCCGCCGAGGGCGCGCCCAGCAGCCTGCCCGTGACCGAGCTGGTGGCGGGCATGTACCAGCCGCGCACCCGCATGGACGAGGGCGCGCTGTACGAGCTGGCCGAGTCGATCAAGGTGCAGGGCGTGATGCAGCCCATCCTGGTGCGGCAGCTGGCCGATGGCCCGAACGCCGGCAAGTACGAGATCATCGCGGGCGAACGGCGCTTCCGCGCCTCCAAGCTGGCCGGCCTGGACAGCGTGCCGGTGCTGGTGCGCGACGTGCCCAACGAGTCCGCCGCCGCCATGGCGCTGATCGAGAACATCCAGCGCGAAGACCTCAACCCGCTGGAAGAGGCCCATGGCCTGCAACGCCTGGTGAAAGAGTTTGGACTCACTCACGAGCAAGCGGCCCAGGCCGTGGGGCGCTCGCGCAGCGCCGCGAGCAACCTGCTGCGCCTGCTGCAGCTGGCCGAGCCGGTGCAGACCATGTTGATGGCGGGCGACCTCGACATGGGCCATGCGCGCGCGCTGCTGGCCCTGGACAAGGCCCACCAGATCACCGCCGGCAACCAGATCGCGGCCAGGAAGATGTCGGTGCGCGAGGCCGAGGGCCTGGTGAAGAAGCTGGGCGCCGAATTCGCGCTGGCGCCGCAGAAGCTCAAGAAGGAGAAATCGCGCGACATCCGCCGGGTGGAAGAAGAGCTGGCCGACCTGCTGACGGCGGACGTCGAGGTCCGGGTCAAGAAGCGCGTGAAGCGCCACGGCCGCTTCGAGGACATGGGCGAGGTGGTGATCCAGTTCGGCTCGCTGGAGGCCCTCAACGGCATCATCGACCGGCTGCGCGGCACCGCTGCCCACTGACGGCCCCGCCTGCGCCGGGAGAAACAGGCCTGTTTCTCCCGGCTTTTTCCCCGCATTGCACCACTTGACAGCCGCATAACCTGAGCTGGCCCGGTCTTGCGGCGTTGTGCCTTGCTCTGAAAGTTGCCACTCGACTTGGGCCACCTGAGGAGGTACCCATGTCGCAACGCTTGAATCTGGGGCAGCGGCTGCTGCTCATCAATGCCACGCTCGTCGTGCTGCTGCTGGCCGTCGCGGCCACGGTCTGGATCATGATGGGCCGGGTGGTGGATGCCGCCGAACGCATCAACGAAACCAACGTGCCCCAGCTGCAGATCATTGCCGAGCTGGAGCTCAACGTCACCCGCACCTCGCTGCAGGTGCGCCACGCGATCCTCTCGCGCAACCCCCAGGAACTCGACGCCACGCTGGCGGACATCGGCGAGAAGAAACGCCTGCTGCTCGACGCGCTCAAGGTGTTCGGCGAGGGCATGATCGACGACGCCGGGCGACAGGCCTTCGCGCCCCTGCCGGCCCTCATGACCGAGTTCTGGCGCATCGGCGAGGCCAACGTGAAGCTCATCCAGGAAGGCAAGAAGGACGAAGCCTTCGCCTACCTGGTGGACCACACCATCCCCGCGCGCAATGCCCTGTTGAAGCCCTTGGCCCAGGAGAAGAAGCGCCAGGGCGAGCGCCTGGCCTACCGCATCGACGAGATCGAGAGCCTCTCGAAGCTCGACCGCAACATCGTGGTGGTCTCCGTGGTGGTCGTTGCCCTGGGGTTGGCCGGGCTGGCGATCTACCTGCGCAAGGTGGTGCGCTCCCTCGGTGCCGACCCCGATGAACTCAAGCGCATCGCCGACGCGGTGGCGTCTGGCGACCTCGGTGTGTCCATGCGGGTGCGCGAGGGCGACACGCACAGCGCCCTGGCCAAGCTGCGCACCATGACCGAACGGCTGCGCCACGTCCGTGCACGCCGTGCGGCAGGGGGCCGAGGCCGTCTCCAACGGCAGCGCGGAAATCGCCTCGGGCAACAGCGACCTCTCGCGCCGCACCGAAAGCCAGGCCAGCGCGCTCGAGCAGACCTCGGCATCGATGGAGCAGCTGGGCAGCACCGTGACCCAGAACGCGGAACACGCGCGCACCGCCAACCAGCTCGCGCAGGGCGCCTCCAGCGTGGCCCAGCAGGGTGGCGAGGTGGTGAACCAGGTGGTCGACACCATGAAGGGCATCGAGAACAGCTCGCGCAAGATCGCCGACATCATCGCGGTGATCGACGGCATTGCCTTCCAGACCAACATCCTGGCGCTCAACGCGGCGGTGGAAGCCGCGCGCGCCGGGGAGCAGGGCCGGGGCTTCGCGGTGGTGGCCGGCGAGGTGCGCAACCTCGCGCAGCGCTCGGGGCAGGCCGCGAAGGAAATCAAGGACCTGATCGGTGAGAGTGTGGAGCGCGTGGAACGCGGCGTCACCCTGGCCGACAAGGCCGGCACCACCATGCAGGAGGTGGTGGGCAGCATCCGCCGCGTCTCCGACCTGGTGGGCGAGATCACCAGCGCCAGCGCCGAGCAGAGCGCCGGGGTGTCCCAGGTGGGCGAGGCTGTTCTGCAGATGGACCAGACCACCCAGCAGAACGCCGCGCTGGTCGAGCAGATGTCCGCCTCGGCCACCAGCCTGCGGCAGCAGGCCGAAGACCTGGTCCGGGCGGTGGCGGTGTTCCGCCTGGGCGCGGCGGCCTGAGCCCGGTTGCAGGCTTTCACAGGCGGAGCGGGCACTTCTGAGCACAATGGGGTGGCTGTCCCGCACACCATCCCATTTTTCAGGAGCCTCCCGATGACGATGTCGAACCTCTCCAGCCCACGCGTGTCCCGCCGTCCCCTGCTGGGCGCCCTGGCCACCGGCCTGCTGCTCACGGCCTGCGGCACGCCCATCACCAACCCGCCGTCCTACACCGTGACCGGCACGGCCCGCTTCGAAGGGACGATCGCCCTGCCGCCCAACGCGGTGCTTGACGTGTCGGTGGCCGACGTGTCCCGCGCCGATGGCGGCTCCGTCACGCTGGCCCACTTCGCCGGCCCCGCCAGCGGCCCGCAGCCGCTGCGCTTCAGCCTGCCGGTGGAGCAGCGGCGGGTGCAGGAGAAAGGCAGCTACTCGGTGCGCGCCGAGATCCTGGTGGACGGCAAGGCCTTGTACGTCACCGACAGCGCCTACCTCGTGCTCGGCCACTCGGGCACGACCCATGCCGACGTGCTGCTGCGCCCCGTCGACACCCGCGCGCAGCCCGCCGCGCCCAGGATCGAGAACGTGCGCTGGGTGCTGGTGTCGCTCGACGGCCAGCCCCTGCCCACGCAGGACCCGGCCAAGGCGCCGCACTTCGTCTTGAACAGCGACGGCCGCCGCGTGACCGGCTCGGGTGGCTGCAACGAACTCATCGGCACCTACACCCTGAACGGCCAGGCCCTGCAGATGCTGCGCGGCCCACGCCGCGAACTGCAGACCTGTGCGGCCGACATGGAGCGCGAACGCGCCTTCATGTTCGCGCTGCGCAGCCACCGAACAGTGGGCCATGCAGGGCCCGCGCCTGCGCCTGCTGGACCGGCTGGGCGCACAGGTGGCGGTGCTGGAGGCGCGCCCGGCGCCCTGACGCCCACCGATCGAACCTCCCGGGGTACACGCATCGGGGTGCCGGTGCGTCGATTCGTTCCCTGAACAGAGTCCTTCAATGACTCATGACGCGAACTCGTGCGTCATGTGCGTTGTGGTGCGCGCGCCGAAATAGATTGCGCGGCTGAGCGTTCTTGAGCCCAGGCCCTCTTTCAGAAGGGCCCATACGAACAATTCAAGAACCGAGGGAGGACATCCAACATGGGTTCGTTATTCCTGAGTTCATCTCCCGCGCGATGAGCCATTTCGACATCCTCATCGTCGAAGATCACCCGATGATGATCCGTTCGATCACGGCCAGCCTGGCGGTGCTGCACCCTCAGGCCCACGCGGACTGTGGCGTCGTGATCGTGGGCTCGCTGATGCAGGCGAAGAAGCGCCTGCTGCGGCGGCGCGAGCCGCCCAGCTTGGTCATTGCCGATCTCAATCTGCCGGATTCCCGGGGGTTGGCCGACCTTGCGCGCCCTGCGGGAGGTGGCGCCGGGCATCGCCATCGTCGTCTTCAGCGCCAGCGACGACAAATCCACCGAGCAGGCCGCGCTCGACCTGGGTGCGCAGGCCTTCATCTCCAAGTCGGCGCTGCCTCAGAACTTCGTCCAGAAGCTCCAGCCTTTCCTGCCAGGATCGGCAACGCCGTGCGCTTTGGGTCTGTCGGTGCCGGCCAGCGAGGGGGAGGCACCACATCACCCCGTCGACCTGCTCACGGAGCGCCAACGTGCGGTGCTGGCCGAGGTCGCGAGTGGCTATCGCAACCGGGAGATCGCGTTGCGCCTCAAGATTGGTGAGCAGACTGTCAGCACCCATCTGAACACCATCTTTCAACGTCTGGGCGTGCAGAACCGGACTCAGGCCTCCATGCAATACATGGCATGGGTCAAAGCGCATGGCTTGCTGGGTTAGACCGCTGCTCACGGCGGCCCTGCTGTTCGGGACTTGGGCCGGTGCGGCCGCGATGGCGCTGGACCCCGTCACGGACCGAGTGCCGCTGTGGTCGGCGCTGCAGGCCGTGGCCGACCCCCAGGGCGAATACGGTCCCGAACAGATCGCTGCACGGGTCGCATCGGGTCAGGCGGCCCGCCTGCCGCACGCCAACCACGCCTTTGGCGAGGGCCTGCCTTACCCCTACTGGGCGCAGCTCACCCTGAACAACCCCGATGCCAAGCCCCGATCCTGGGTGCTCACCTACGAGTTGCCAACCCAGGATGAGGTGCGACTGTGGCTGCAGGACGACCGCGGGCAGTGGGTGGAGCATGCGCAACTGGAGCGTCTTCGTCCACTCGCCATCTCCTCCGGTCTGCTCTACCCAGCCTGGCGGCTTCACTTGCAGGGCCGGCAGGAGGTGCGCCTGATGCTGCGGCTCGATGGCTACAACCTCATGCGCTTTCCTCTGTTTGCGATGCAGGACGACGCCTTCGTGCTGACGCAGGGGAAGCTGCATCTGGGCATCGGCATGATGCTGGCCGTGCCCCTGGTGGTGGTGCTGTACGTGCTGACGCTGATCCCGGTGGCGGCGGACCGCTCACTGCCTCTGTTCCTGGCCATGGCAGCCTGCGAGATGCTGGGAGCCATGTGGGTCTCCGGCGCGATGCACCATTTGCTGCCGTGGCTGGATCGCTGGCAGACCGGGTGGCTGGGCTGGGCCGGCTACGTCGGCCTGCTCGGACTGAGCGCCTTGCACGCCCGGGTGTTTCTGGACACGCGCGCCGAGGACCCCATGGCGGACCGTTTGCTGAGCCTGGGCGCATGGCTCTGGCTGATGGTCGTGCCGCTGGTGGCAGGCCTCTGGCCCTACACCTCCCGCCGGATGCTGGTGATGGGCGGAACTGTCTACGCCTTCGCCATGATGGTCCTGGCCTTGCGCCACGCTATCCGGCGCGCGGAGATGCACCGCTTGCTGTTTCTGGCCGTGTGGGGGGTCTATGCGTTCTCGGGCCTGCTGTATGTGCTCTATCGGCTGATGGAACTGCCCATCCATGTCACCCTGATCTCCAACTTCGTGCAGGGCGCCCTGGTGGCGGCCTTGCTGGGTTGTGCGGTCAGTGCGCAGATTCTGCGCAGGCGCAACCTGCTGCGCGCCAGCGTCTCGCGGGCGCAAGACCGCAGCCTGCTTTACGCCGCCGCGCAGCACGACCTTCTGCAGCCACTGCAGAGCGTGAACCTGTACGTGCAAGCTTTGCGGGATGCACCCCTGCGCAAACAGGAGGGGCTTCTGCAAGGCATTGACGAAGCCATGAGAACCGTCAACGACTTCATGGTCAGCATGCGCCAGATGAGCACGAACGAGCAACCCGTGCTGGACCTCAAGGTGGTCAGCCTGCACGCCGTGCTCGAACCCGTGGTGCAGGAGTTTCGCCAGTGGACGCGGGCGCACCACATCACCCTGCGCTACCTGCCGGTGCACCGGCTTGTCCGCACCGACGTTTTGATGCTGCAGCGCATCGCCCGCAACCTGTTGTCCAACGCCTTGCGCTACACGGACGAAGGCGGCCGCATCCTCATCGGCTGCCGCCGCCGGCAGGGGCGTCTGTGGCTTATGGTGATCGACACCGGCATCGGCATGAGCGAGGCCGATGCGGCCCGGTGCTTCGAGGCATTCCAGCGCGGCGGCGAGCTGGAGCGCGTGCCCGAGGGCATGGGAATTGGCTTGTACAGCGTCAAGCGCATGGCGACCTTGCTGGGGCAGTCGACCAAGCTCGCTAGCGTGCGCGGCAAAGGAACTTCGGTGGGCGTGTCCGTGACGGAATGCGCCTCCATGTGAGAGGCATGCAGCTGGAGGACCTCAAAGCGCGAAGATCTTCCCCGGGTTCATGATGTTGTCCGGGTCGAGCGCGCGCTTGATGGTGCGCATCATGTCGACCGCGCCGGTGCCGGCCTCGGTCACCAGGAAGTCCATCTTGTGCAGGCCCACGCCGTGTTCGCCGGTGCAGGTGCCTTCCAGGCTCAGCGCGCGCGCCACCAGCTTGTGGTTGAGTTCCTCGGCCAGCGTGTGCTCTTCGGGCTTGTTGGGGTCGATCAGGTAGCCGAAGTGGAAGTTGCCGTCGCCCACGTGGCCGACGAGGAAGTAGGGCAGGCCGGCAGCGTCGGCTTCGCTCACCGAGTCCAGCAGGCAGTCGGCCAGGCGGCTGATGGGCACGCAGGTGTCGGTGGAGATCGCGCGGCAGCCCGGCTTGCTCTGGATCGCGGCGAAGTAGGCGTTGTGCCGCGCCGTCCACAGGCGCGTGCGCTCCTCGGGCGTGTCGGCCCATTCGAAGGCGTTGCCACCGAACTCGCTGGCGATCTCCTGCACCGTCTCGGCCTGTTCCTTCACGCTCGCGGGCGAGCCGTGGAATTCCATCAGCAGCATGTTCTCTTCGCGCAGGCCGAGCTTGCTGTGCGTGTTGACCATGCGCACGGTGTTGTGGTCGATGAGTTCGCAGCGCGCGATCGGCACGCCGAGCTGGATCACCTGGATCACGGTGTGCACCGCGGCTTCGATGGTGGGGAAGGAGCAGGTCGCGGCCGAGATGGCTTCGGGCAGCGGGTAGAGCTTGAGCGTGATCTCGGTCATCACGCCCAGCGTGCCTTCGCTGCCCACCATCAGGCGCGTGAGGTCGTAGCCGGCGCTGCTCTTTCTGGCGCGTGTGCCGGTGCGGATGACCTCGCCGCGCGCGGTGACGACTTCGAGCGCCAGCACGTTCTCGCGCATGGTGCCGTAGCGCACCGCGTTCGTGCCCGAGGCGCGCGTGGCCGACATGCCACCGATGGAGGCGTCGGCGCCCGGGTCGATCGGGAAGAACAGGCCTTCGCTTTTGACCGCTTCGTTGAGCGCCTTGCGCGTCACGCCGGGCTGCACGGTCACGGTCAGGTCTTCAGCGTTGATGGACAGCACGCTGTTCATGCGGCTCACGTCGATGCTGATGCCACCCTGCACGGCCAGCAGGTGGCCTTCGAGCGAGGAGCCCACACCGAAGGGGATCACCGGCACGCGGTGCTGGGCGGCCAGCTTCACGGCATCGGCCACGTCCTGCGTGCTCTCGGCGAACACCACGGCCACCGGCGGCGGCACCTCGTACACCGACTCGTCGCGGCCGTGCTGCTCGCGCACCACCAGGGCGGTGGAGCATTGCGCGCCGAATCGCGCCTGCAGGGCCGTGAGGAACTCGGCCGGGACGGCGCGCTGGTGGACTTCGGGGGTGAGGTGGCTCAGGGCGGTGGGGGCGTTCATGGGGCTTGTCTCCGGCAGCAGTGGGGTGTGCAGTCGGTCAGTTTAAGCCTTGGGGGCCGCCGTGTG
This sequence comes from Hydrogenophaga sp. UC242_50, assembly GCF_042697355.1. Classification (NCBI taxonomy): domain Bacteria; kingdom Pseudomonadati; phylum Pseudomonadota; class Betaproteobacteria; order Burkholderiales; family Comamonadaceae; genus Hydrogenophaga; species Hydrogenophaga sp. UC242_50. The sequence goes on along the minus strand of NZ_CP170553.1, from coordinate 703,581 downwards.
CGGCCCGGGCGCCCCGCCCTCAGCGGCGGGCGGGCAGGAGGGCGGTGTGGGGGTTCAGGCGCACGGGACGCGGTGTGTCGGCCTGGCGCGAGGACGGGGTGAAGGCGGAGAGGGCGTGGCGCGTGGGCGGTGCGACCTGCACGCTGGAGAGACCGGCCAGCCCCAGGGCGCAGGCGGCCATCAGCTGCACGCTGCGTTTCTCGAAATCCGAGATGGAGAGCGGGGACTGGAGACGAAAGCGGGACATCGGTGTGACTCCTTTGAAACGGGGAACGAAGCCGCATTACGCCCGCATCATCGGCCCGGGCCAAGCGCTTTTGCCTGCCGTTGCGCTCTGCCAAACACCTTTGCCTCAGACACATTTCCCCTCATCCGGTTACGGGTTCCGGCCGGATGCCCGACCTCGGGGACAATCGCTGTCTCACCATCGGCCAACAAGAGGCATTTCATGGGCAACCGACTCACCCAGATCGCCACCCGCACCGGCGACGCCGGCACCACCGGGCTGGGCGACAACACCCGCGTTTCCAAGGACAGTCTGCGCGTGCACGCCATGGGCGACGTGGACGAGCTCAACTCGCACATCGGCGTGTTGCTGTGCGAGGAGATGCCCGAGGGCGTGCGCCAGCTGCTGGTGGAGATCCAGCACCAGTTGTTCAACCTGGGCGGTGAACTGTCCATCCCGGGGTTTGAACTGCTCAAGCCCGAGGCCGTGCTCGCGCTCGACGAGGCGCTGGCCACGCACAACGAGGCCCTGCCGCGCCTGCAGGAGTTCATCCTGCCTGCCGGCAACCGCGCGGCCAGCCAGGCCCATGTGTGCCGCACGGTGGCGCGCCGCGCCGAACGCGCCGTGGTTGCGTTGGGTCAAGCCGAAGAGCTGAAGGAAACGCCGCGCCAGTACCTCAACCGCCTGAGCGACCTGATGTTCGTGCTCGCGCGTGTGCTCAACCGCATGAACGGCGGTGACGACGTCTACTGGAAGAGCGAGCGTCTGGCCAAGGCCGACGCACCATGAGGGTCGCCGTCGCCGCCTGGCTGGTGCTGGGCCTGGCCACCGGGGTGGTGGGGCCTGCCGCCGCGCAAGGCAAGGGCAAGAAGGCCGACACGGCGAGTGAGGTGACGCTGGTGTGCGAGGCGGCCTACCAGCCCGCGCGCACCACGTGGACGCGCACCGTGCGCATCGGCTACGACAAGAAGCGCGTGCGCTCGGTGCACATCGACGGCGTGCCGGTCTACACCTTCACGGTGCGGGAGACCGTGATCCTCACTGCGGTCGACAACGAGCGCATCCAGATCGACACCGCCGCCCAGACCTGGACCAGCGACTTCCGGAGCCAGGCCACGGCGCAGGGGCGCTGCGAACGCGGCTGAGCCGCCGACCGGTCAGCGCGGCCCCAGCACCGCCATCGTGATGCGCGAGACGCAGGTGAGTTCACCCGCCTCGTTCGTCAGGTCGATCTGCCAGACCTGCGTGGTGCGGCCGATGTGCACCGGCCGCGTGACGCCGGTCACCCAGCCGCTGGTGGCGCCCTTGAGGTGGTTGGCATTGATGTCCAGGCCCACCGCGCGGTGGCCTTCGGGGCAGCTGTAGGCCGCACCGCACGAGCCCAGCGTCTCCGCCAGCACCACGCTCACGCCGCCGTGCAGCAGGCCATACGGTTGTTTGGTGCGGGTGTCCACCGGCACGCGGGCGCGGATGAAGTCGTCGCCGACCTCCAGGAACTCCACGCCGAGGTGTTGCACGGCGGTGTCCTTGTGGATGGCGGTGAGTTCGGCGACGGAGATGGGTTTTTTCCAGATGGGCAAGGTCGGGCTCCTGTGATGGTGGGGTCACTATAGGAGACGGCCGGTTTCCCACGCAGAAGGCGGCGAATGCCTACAGACGGCGGCGGCGCGCGCCCGCACCATCCAGGTTGGAGCAACCCCCTTCATGACACTCGCACGCCGCTGGGCCCTGGCCGCAGCCGCCCTGGTGGCGCTGTTGGTGTTCGCCTGCCTGGCCGTGTGGGCGTGGCTGCCCAGCGATGACGAGCTGGCGCGGCGGGTGGAGGCCGAATTCGAGGCCCGCCTGGGCCAGAAGCTCGTGGTGGGCGCGGTGCGCTGGCGCGTGCTCGGCGTGCCGGAAGTCGAGGTGCTGGACGCCCGCACCGAACAAGCCGAAGCCATCGAGGTGCGGCGCATCGCGATCCGCCCCCAGCTCATGCCCTTGTGGCGCAAGCGACTGGTCATCGACCGCCTGGAGGTGGATGGCGCCGTGGTGCCGCGCAAGGCGCTGGCCGCCTACCGGGGCAAGACCACGGACAGCCAGGCGGGCACGCTGGTCTTGCGCTCGATCGTGTTCACCGACGTGACCTACATCTCCTACAGCGAGGTGCCCCTGGTGTACGAGGGCGAGATCGAGCTGGACGAGGACCGTCGGCCGGGCCGCCTGCAGATCCGCCGGCCGGACGCGAATCCACCGGTCTCGCTGGACGCCACGCGCGACGGCCGAGCCGAAGGCGGCGCGGACCTCTACCAGCTGCGTGTGCAGGCGGGTGGCGGATCGGCGAACGGCCAGGCACGGCTGCGCAGCCTCGGCCGACGGCCGCATGGTGCTCCAAGGGGAGCTCGCGCCACGGCGCGTGGACGTGGCTGCGCTGATGGGCGCCTTTCACCGGCGCTCGTTCGTCGGTGGCCTTGCCTCGGGCCAAACGGCACTGAGCGCCGAAGGCGACACGGCGGTCGAGCTGTTCCGCTCGCTGCGCACGCGCAGCGTGCTCGACGTGGAGCGCGCCCGCCTGCTGCGCATCGACCTGGACAAGGCCATCAAGTCCCTGGGCGAGGACCGCGCCGGCCAGACGCCGCTGGACAGCCTCAGCGGCGTCATGGCCACGCGCAACACCGAACAGGGCATGCGGACGGAGTTCACCGAGGTGAAGGCGGTGGCGGGCAGCTACAGCGCCACGGGCAAGGCCACGTTGCACCGCCAGCAGATCGACGCGCAAGGGGAGCTGGCGATCGGTGGCGGCATCGTGAGCGTGCCCTTCGCCGCGAAGGGGCCCACGCGCGAGCCGGCGGTGGAGATTTCCTGGGGCGCCCTGGCCGGGGCGGCGGTCGGCACGGCGATCCTGCCGGGCATCGGCACCGCCATCGGGTCCCGGATCGGCGGCGCGGTCAGCGGGCCGCCGAAGGTGGGGGCGGACAAGGCCGCCCCCGAGCGCACGCGCCGGTGAGGAGGCTCAGGCCTTGGGCGTGGCCCGGCCGCGGTTGAGCAGGGCGTACAGGATGATCGCGCCGAAGGTGGCCGTTCCGATGCCCCCCAGCGCGAAGCCGCCGAACTTCAGCGTGTAGTCGCCCGTGCCCAGGATCAGCGTGATCGCGGCCACCAGCAGGTTCTTGTTGTCGGAGAAATCGACCTTGTTGTCGACCCAGATCTTGGCGCCGGCGATGGCGATCAGGCCGAACACCACGATGGACACGCCGCCCATGACGGCCAGCGGAATGGCCTGGATCAGCGCGCCGAACTTGGGGCTGAAACCCAGCAGCACGGCCATCAGGCCCGCCACCAGGAAGATCGCGGTGGAGTAGATCTTGGTCGCGGCCATCACGCCGATGTTCTCGGCGTAGGTCGTCACGCCGGTGCCGCCCGCGCTGCCGGCCACCATGGTGCGCACGCCGTCGCCGATGAAGGCGCGGCCCATGTACTGGTCCAGGTTGCGGCCGGTCATGGCGGTCACGGCCTTGATGTGGCCCAGGTTCTCCGCCACCAGGATGATGGCCGCCGGCGCGATCAGCAGCATGGCGTTCATCTGGAACACCGGCGCGCTGAAGCTGGGCATGCCGAACCAGGAGGCGTTGGCGATGCCGGAAAGATCCAGCGGCTTGCCCATGCCCAGCCCGTTGGTGAGCACGGCGTAGAGGATGCTGGCGATGATCAGGCCCATGAGGATCAGCAGGCGCTGGACCATCCCGCTGGTGAACACGGCCACCAGCGCCACGCAGACGAAGGTGATGCCCTGCATCCAGGCATCGAAGCCGGTGGGCGCCATGTTCTTGATGGGGATGCCGGCCAGGTTCAGGCCGATCACCGCGACCACCGCGCCGGTGACCACCGGCGGCATGAAGCGCTCGATCCAGCCCGTGCCCACGGCCTGCACGATGGCGCCGATGAGGGTGTAGACCAGGCCGCAGGCGATGATGCCGCCCAGCGCCACGCCGATGTTGGCGTTGGGGCCCGGGCCCGCGTAGCCGCTGGCGGCGATCACCACGCCGATGAAGGCGAAGCTCGAACCCAGGTAGCTGGGCACCTTGCCGCCGGTGATGAGGAAAAAGATCAGCGTGCCGATGCCGCTCATGAGGATGGCGACGTTGGGGTCGAAGCCCATCAGGATGGGGGCGAGCACCGTGGCGCCGAACATGGCGATCAAGTGCTGCACGCCCATCACCGCCGTCTGTGCGCAGGGCAGGCGCTCATCGGGCGCGATCACGCCGCCTTGGTTGAGCGTGGAAGCCGATTTCTCCGTCCAGTTGAACATGCCCATGGCACGGTCTCCTCGTTGTCGTGTTGTGAAAAAAGGCGCCCCTCGCGCCGCAGGCATTGTGCCCGCAAAGCCTCTGAGCCGCAGCAGACTTAACACGCTTAAGTTTCGACTCCAAGGCGCGCAAAGTTTACGCAGAACCCCGCATGAGGGAGGCCGTTTTTCGCTCCTAAAGTGCGCCTTCACCCTTCAAACCCGAAACGCTGGAGACACCATGGAATTCCTCAGCACCGCCGACTTCTGGGTCGGTCTGGTGAAGATCATCTGGATCAACATCATCCTGTCGGGCGACAACGCCGTCGTCATCGCCCTGGCGGCGCGCTCGCTGCCGGCCGAGCAGCAACGCAAGGCCATCCTGTTCGGCTCGGGCGCGGCCGTGGTGCTGCGCATCGTGCTCACGGTGGTGGCGGCCAAGCTGCTGGAGCTGTCGTTCCTGCAGGTCATCGGCGGCGTGCTGCTGCTGTGGATCGGCTACCAGCTGCTCAGCGGCGACGAAGACGGCGAGGACGGGCACCACAAGGGCACGGGCACGATGATGGCCGCCATCCGCACCATCCTGATCGCCGACCTGGTGATGAGCCTGGACAACGTGATCGCCGTGGCCGCGACGGCGCAGGGCAACATGGTGCTGCTGATCCTGGGCCTGGCGATCAGCATTCCGCTGGTGGTTTTCGGCTCCACGCTGATGATCAAGCTCATGGGGCGCTTCCCGGTCATCGTGACCCTGGGCGCCGCCCTGATCGGCTGGGTTGGCGGCGAAACCGTCGTCAACGACCACCTGATGCAGGGCTACACCATGGCCCACCCCTGGCTGCACTACGTCGCGGCGGCCACGGGGGCGCTGCTGGTGGTGGGGCTGGGCAAGTTCATGCAGGCCCGCGCCACGAGCAAGGCCGAGGCCTGAGGGGGGCGCCAGCGCCCTGGCCCCGCCCGTCTCTCAACCGATCGCGGGCAGCACCTCGCCCCGGCTCTCGCCGAAGCCGATGCGCGCCGCGCCCGGCTTCTCGCACCAGCCGCGCAGGATCACCGTGTCGCCGTCTTCCAGGAAGCGGCGCTGCGCGCCGATGCCCGGCAGCGGCACGTCCTTTGTGCCGCCCACGCTGAGTTCCACGATGGCGCCGGCCTCGGCGTGCGTGGGGCCCGAGATGGTGCCGGTGCCCAGCAGGTCGCCGGGCTGCAGGTTGCAGCCGCCCACGCTGTGCTGCGCGACCATCTGCGCGATGGTCCAGTACTGGTGGCGAAAGCTCGTGGCCGAGAGGCGGTCGGGCGCGATGCCGCGCTCGCGATGCTCGCGCGACTCCAGCCGCACTTCGAGCTGCACGTCCACGCCGCCGCGCTCGCTGTTGGCCGCGCTGTCCAGGTAGGCCAGCGGCTGCGGCTCGTCGGCCGGGTGCGCGAAGGGCACGCGGTAGGGCGCGAGCGCTTCCAGGGTCACGATCCAGGGCGAGACCGTGGTGCAGAAGTTCTTGCCCAGGAAGGGGCCCAGCGGCGCCATTTCCCAGAACTGGTGGTCGCGCGCCGACCAGTCGTTGAGCAGGCACATGCCGAAGATGTGCTGCTCGGCCTCGGCCAGCGGAATCGGCTGGCCCATGGCGTTGCCCGGGCCGATGTAGAAGCCCATCTCCAGCTCGTAGTCGAGCCGGCGGCAGGGGCCGTAGACCGGCGCGGCGGCGCCCGGTGCCATGGCCTGGCCCATGGGGCGGCGAAACGCCGTGCCGCTGACCACCACGCTGGAGGCGCGGCCGTGGTACGCGATCGGCAGCCACTGGAAGTTGGGCGTGAGCGGGTCGTCCGGGCGCATGACGCGGCCCACGTTGCGCGCGTGGTGGATGGAGGTGTAGAAGTCGGTGTAGTCGCCGATGCGCGTGGGCACGCGCATCTCCACCTCGGCCTGCGGCACCAGGCTGGCGCGCAGCGCGTTCACGCCGGGGCCGTTGGCGCCGGTCTTGAGCAGGTCGAACAGCGCGTGGCGCAGCGCGCGCCAGGCGGTCGGGCCCAGGGCCAGGAAGTCGTTGAGCGCGTCACCGGTGCAGGCGTTGACGGCCTGCGAAGCCGGGCCCGAGACCGCGTTGTCGCGCGCGATCGCGGCCAGGTCGATCACCTGGTCGCCGATCGCCACGCCACCGCGGAAGGCCTCGCTGGAACCCTTGCGGCGGAAGACGCCGAAGGGCAGGTTCTGGATCGGGAAATCGGTGCCCGGGGCGTTGGCCGATTCGAGCCAGCTGCGGGTGTTCGCGTCGTGGGTGTGGTTGAGTTCCATGGTCATGCGGCGGTGGCTTGGAGGGCGTCGTCGAAGATGGCCACGGCACGGGTCCAACCCGCCGAGGCGCCTCGGATCTTGTGGGGGAAGCAGGAGATGAAGAACCCGTCGGCCGGCAAGGCCTCGAGGTTGTGCATCTTCTCGATGTGGCAGTAGCCGATGTCGCGCCCGGCCTTGTGGCCTTCCCAGATCAGCGAGGCGTCTTTCGTCTCGCCATACTTCTGCGCGGTGTGCACGAAGGGCGCGTCCCAGCTCCAGGCGTCGGTGCCGGTCAGGCGCACGCCGCGTTCCAGCAAATACATGGTGGCTTCATAGCCCATGCCGCAGCCGGCCGAGACGAAGTCGTTGTGGCCGTAGCGCGAACCGGCGCGCGTGTTCACCACCACGATCTCCAGCGGCTTGAGGGTGTGGTTGATGCGCTTCAACTCGGCTTCCACGTCGGCGGCCGTGACCACGTAGCCGTCGGCGAAGTGGCGGAAGTCCAGCTTCACGCCGGGCTGGAAGCACCACTCCAGCGGCACGTCGTGGATGGCGATCGCGGGCTTCTTCTCGCCCAGCGCCTTGTCCATGGTGGAGTGGAAGTGGTAGGGCGCATCGAGGTGCGTGCCGTTGTGCGTGGAGAGCTGCACCAGCTCCACCGCCCAGCCTTCGCCGTCGGGCAGGTCTTCCTTCTTCAGCCCTGGGAAGAAGGGCTCGATCTGCTCGAAGGTGTTGTCGTGCGTGAAGTACTGGATCTTGGGGGCGAACGCGGGCGGGTCGCTCACCACGTCGTTCTCCAGGTAGATGGACAGGTCGATGAATTTGCGGGGCATGGCGGTGTTCTCCAGTGGGGCGGTGATGTTGGGAATCAGGGGCGTTGCCAGCGCAACAGCGAGCGTTCGGCCAGGGCCAGCACCACGTTGCTGGCAAAGCCCATGGCGCCGAGCAGCACGATGCCGGCGAAGAGTTCGCTGGCCTGGAACGAGCGCGCGGCCAGCAGGATGGCCTGGCCCAGGCCGGGTTGCGAGGCGATCATCTCGCCCACCACCGAGACGATGAGCGAGACCGTCATCGACAGCCGCATGCCGGCCAGGATGTCGGGCATGGCGTTGGGCAGGCCGATCTTGAGCACGAAGGCCAGGTGGCTGAGTTCCAGCGAGCGCGAGACCTCGCGCAACTGCTTGTGCACGTTGGCCAGGCCGTGCAGCGTGGCCAGCAGCACCGGCCACATGGCACCGAAGGCGACCACGGCCAGCACCATGCCGCCGGAGAGGCCGAAGAGCGCGATGGCCAGCGGCATCACGGCCGAAGCCGGCAGCGGGCGGATGAACTCCAGGGTCGGGCCGATCCATTCGCTGGCGCGCTGCGAGCTGCCGATCAGCGCGCCCAGGGCGATGCCCAGCGCGCTCGCCAGCACCCAGCCGCTGAACATGCGGCTGAGCGTGGCCCAGGTGTAGGCCGCCAGGTCGCCGCCGGCCAGGCCTTGCACCAGGCTTTGCAGCGTGGCCTGTGGCGTGGGCAGGAAGGCGCGGTTGACCCAGCCGCTGGTGCTGGCGGCCCACCACAGGGCGATGAAGGCGGCCAGCACGAGCACGGAGCCCGAGGCGCTGCCGAGCGCGTTCAAGGTGCGGTTGGTTTTGTGTGCGGCGCTCATTCGAAATCCTTCGTGCTCCGCACCGCGGTGCGAGCTTGCTTGGGGCGGCCCTGCGCGGCGCTCATGCGGCCTGCTCCCCCATGGCGCGCGCCACGCGGCGCTGCAGCGCGAGCGCGCCGACGTTGATGACGTAGCCCACGACACCGATCCAGGCCAGCCAGGCCAGCATCAGCGCCGGGTCCAGGCTTTGTTGCGCGATCATCATCGCGTAGCCCATGCCGTGCGGGTTGGCCGCGATCTCCACCGTGACGGCGACCACCAGGGCGATCGCCACGCCCAGGCGCAGCGCGACGAACAGGCGCGGCACGATGGCCGGGCCGATGATCCAGGCGAAGCGCTGCCGCGGCGTGAGTTCCAGCGCGCGCGCCACCTCCAGCAGGCGGGGCTCGACCTGTTGCACCGCGGCCTGCGTGAGCACCAGCATGGGCCACAGGCAGGCGAAGGCGACCACGCTGAGCTCCATGCGCAGGCCGAAACCGAACACCAGCATGGCCAGCGGGATCAGCGCCACCGACGGAATGGGGCGCGCGACTTCCACGCTCAGGAAACCGAGCTGCGCGGCGCGCCGCGACAGGCCCAACAAGGTGCCCAGCAGCAGGCCGCCGAGCGCGCCGATCAGCAGGCCGAGCGCGGCCGTGCCGAGCGTGAAGGCCGTGGCCTCCAGCAGCGAGCCGTCGGTGACCGCGCCGCCGAAGGCGCGCAGCGCGGCGCTGGGCGGGGCGATGGCATCGCTGCCCTGGCCCGTGGTGCGGGCCCAGATTTCCAGCGCGCCCAGCAGCAGGGCCGGGAACGCAAGGGACTTCAGCTTCATCGTTCAGTGCCCGAGGTAGTGGTAGAGCTCGCGGCGCAGGCGCAGGAACTCGGGGTGTTCCTTGGTGCTGAGCTGGTCGCGCGGCTGTGGCAGCGGCACGTCGATCAGCGCGGCCAGGCTGGGCAGCTCGGGCGTGGGGTTGCTGCGCAGCGCGATCACGCGGTCGCCCAGGTACAGCGCTTCCTCCAGGTCGTGGGTGACGAACATCACCGTCAGGCCTTCCTCGCGCACCAGGCGCGCCAGCTCGTCCTGCAGGGTCTCGCGCGTCATCGCGTCGAGCGCGCCGAAGGGCTCGTCCATCAGCATCACGTCGGGCCGCTGGGCCAGGCAGCGCGCGATCTGCACGCGCTGCTGCATGCCGCCCGAGAGCTGCGCCGGGAACTTGTGCCCGTGCGCGGCCAGGCCCACGGTTTTCAGCACGTGCTCGATGCGCGCGGGCCGTTCGGCCGCCGGCACGTTCGCCGCCTCCAGCGCCAGGCTCACGTTGGCCTGCACCGTGCGCCAGGGCAGCAGGGCGCGCCCGTAGTCCTGGAACACGAACGCCACCTCGCGGCTCGGGCCGGTGATGGGCGCGCCCTGGCGGCGCACGCTGCCCTGGCTGGGCGTCACGAAGCCGGCGGCGGCGCGCAGCAGCGTGGTCTTGCCGCAGCCCGAGGGGCCGATCACGCACACGAACTCGCCGCGCTTCACCGTCAGTTCGGTGGGTGAGAGGATTTGCCGGCCACCGAGTTCGATGGCGACGCGGTCGAAGTGCAGAACGGTATCGGTCATGGTCGAAGCGGCGCTGGCGTGGGGCGTGGCGTGCCTCACTTGGCGATCAGGCGCGCCACGTCGGGCACCGTCTTGAGCATGCCCTGGTCCTTCATGAGGTCGACCCAGTAGCTGAGCTGCTTCTCGGTCACCACCGCCATGGGGGGCGAGATCTGCACCTTGGCGATCACCTCGGGCGGCAGCTTGATGTACTTGCCGATGGCCGCGCGCACGGCAGCGTCGTTCTTCGGCTGGTTCATGAAGGCCGCGGCCTCCTGCACGGCCTCGCGGAAGCCGCGCGCGGCCGACGGGTTCTTGCGCACCCAGTCGCGGCGCGCGACGTGGATGATGGTGGGCTGGTTCTCGGGCAGGAAGGTCGAGTAGTACGAGGCCACGTAACCCACGCCGGAGTCGGTGATGCGGCTCATGAAGGGGTCGGCGCTCACCACGGCGTCCACCGAACCGCCGCGCAGCAGGTCGCCGTGCTGCGGGAACGAGGCTTCGACGAAGTTCACCTTGGTGTAGTCCACGCCCTGGCTCTTGAGCCAGGCGCGGAAGGTCACGTGCAGGAAGGCGCCCAGGCCGGGCACGCCAATCTTCTTGCCCACGCAGTCCTGGGCCTTGCGGATGCCGCTGCCGGCCTTGCGCACCAGGCCGAAACCGGTGATGGTCTTGGAGGTCACGCCGGCACCGGCGACCACCACGTGGTCCAGGCCGCCGTCCACCGACTGCAGGTACACGCTGGGCGTGGGGCCGCCGATCTGCAGCGAGTCGGCCTGCACCGCGGCCGGGATGGTGGAGTTGATCGGGATGAACTTGAGCTCCACGTCGAGCAGGCGCTTCTTGAAGTAGCCGTTCTCGGCCGCGACGAACACCGAGGCGAAGTCGGTCACGGCGGTGTAGCCGAACACGATCTTGGTGGGGCTCTGCGCGAAAGCCGGCAGGCTCACGGCGGCGGCGGGAACAGAGGCCAGGGCGGCCAGGGCGGTGCGACGTTTCATTGGGGTCTCCTGTGGTTGGTTTTGCTCGGGGGGCGGGGCGAAAGCGGGGGCGGGGGGCACAGCGCGGCGCGCAGTCCCCCCACGATGAAGCGCACCAGCCGCTCGGCGGCGGCCGGGTCGTTGGCGCGGTTGATGTTGAGCGAGAGGCGCTCCACGCGCACATCCACCAGGTGGTGCAGCAGGGCGCCGAGCGCGAACTGGTAGCCCCAGGCGGCCTCGGCGCGGCTGGCGCGCGGCAGGGCGTGGTGCAGCGCATCGATGAAGCGGTGCGCCAGCGGGTCGAAGAACTCGCGCAGCACGCGGTCGGACTCCTCGCCGTGGTAGGCCAGTTCGCGGCCGACCAGCTGGGCGTAGAACTGCCCCTCGGGGCTGGAGCGCATGCGGATCACCGGCGCCACGAAGGCCTCGACGATGCGCGGCAGGGTCTGCGGGTCGTCGGGGTCCTGCGAGGCGGCGTCCAGCGCGGCCAGCCGCTCCTCGATGGTGTGGCTCCAGTGCGCGAACACCGCGTGGAACAGGTCCTGCTTGGGGCCGTGGTAGTAGGCCACCAGCGCCAGCGGCACGCCGGCCTCTTCGGCGATCTGGCGGATCGTCACCGCGTGGTAGCCGCGCTGCGCGAACAGCTTCTCGGCCGCGAGCAGGATGGCCTGCTGGCGGTCGGGGCGGGGCGCGGCACTCTTCTGGCGACGGGCAGGCTCAGGCTTGCGGGACGGCATGGCGGTATTGAACATGTGTTCAAAAATGTTGTACACCCGTACAAACCCTGGGCCGGGTCGTGCGGAAGGCGGGCGCTGGTGTGTTACCAGTGCACCATGGGCAGGCCGGGCACGGGCGAGGTGAAGAAGGGGATGGTGGTGCCCATGAGGCTACCGATGTAGACCGTGCGCAGGTCGGGCCCGCCGAAGGTGACGCTGGCCATCCAGGGCGCCAGCGTGCCGCGCGCGCGCAGCATGTCCTCGGCGGTGAGCGTGCCGTCGTTCATGTGGTCCAGCAGCACCTTCGAGGCCTCGGGGTTGCCGTCGTCGAGCAGCAGGCGCCGCTCGCCCTGCGGCGTGAGCGCGATCAGCTGGTCGGTCATCACCAGCGTGCACCAGAGGTTGCCGAAGGCGTCGAACGCGATGCCGTCGGGGAAGCCGCCCAGGTGGGAGGGCCCGAACACCTCGCGGTCGGCCAGGGCGACGCCCTGGGCCGACTCCACCACGCGCATGCGGCTGATGTGCGGCCCGGTGGTCTCGACGATGTAGAGCCATTCCTCGTTCGCGTCGAAACGGATCTCGTTGGTGAAGTGAAAGCCGTCGGCCACCACGCGCAGGCCGCGTTCGTCCACCACCGCGATGTAGCCGTCGCGCACGCGGCTGCTGGCCGCCACGGTCCAGGGGTTCACGCGCGTGGAGACGGTGAGCCAGATGCGGTTCTTCGAATCGCGCAGCACGAAGTTGACCTTGCCGATCGCCTGGCCGTCGATGGTGTCGTGCAGCGTGCGCGTCTGGCCGTCGCGCGCCATCACCTCCAGCCGGTCGGTGCCGAAGTTGGCGATCAGCACGTCGCCATTGGCCGCGAAGGCCAGGCCGTTGGGCAAGGTGCCCTGCGTGTACTTGGCCTCCACGTCGTGCAGCGAAGCCTGCGCGGCGCTGGCGAAGCGCTGGTCGGCGCGCTGGCCGATGAAGCGCTGCTGCCCGTCGGCGCCGATGCGCGTGACGCCGCCGCGCGCGTCGGCCGCCCACAGCGTGCCGTCGCGCTCGGCCAGGATGCACTCGGGCCGTTGCAGGTCCTGGCCGATGGTGCGGATGGCGGCGCGGTCGACCTGGAAGCCGTCCAGCGGGTTGTTTGTCGAAGGCATGGTGGGTTCCCCGATGAGGCGGGCCGCGGGCTGCGGCCGGCGAAGGGGGCATTGAACGGTTGGCGCCGATTCTTGTACAACCGTACAAACCCTAGTCGTACCGGGCGCGGGCCCGGTCTAAGCTCGGCGCATGACCGCGCCCCACGTGCCCCAGATCCGCCTCTACCAGCAATGGCTCGCCGAGCACCGCGGCCTGCGTTTCGACGACTACGGCGCGCTCTGGCGCTGGTCCATCACCGACCTCGACGGCTTCTGGCAAAGCATCTGGGACTACTTCGAGCTGCAGTCGCCCACGCCGCACACGGCCGTGCTGGCGAAGAACGTGATGCCCGGCGCACCCTGGTTTCCCGGCGCGCGCATGAACTACGCGCAGCAGGTGTTCCGCCACGTGCGGCCGGCGCACGAGGCGGGTTTTTCCGCCGTGGTGAGCCGCAATGAAAAGGGCCGGCACGTGGAGCTGAGCTGGCCCGAGCTGCGGCGCCAGGTCGCCTCGCTCGCGCAGCACCTGCAGGCCCAGGGCGTGCAGCCGGGCGACCGCGTGGCGGCCTACCTGCCCAACATTCCCGAGGCCATGGTGGCTTTTCTCGCCACGGTGTCCATCGGCGGCGTGTGGAGCATCTGCGCGCCCGACATGGGCACCAACGCCGTGCTCGACCGCTTCCGCCAGATCGAGCCGGTGGTGCTGATCGCCTGCGACGGCGTGAGCTACGCCGGCCGCGACCACGACCGCCTGGCGGTGGTGGCCGAGCTGCGCGCGGCCCTGCCCACGGTGCGCCACGTGGTGCTGCACACCAACCTGGCCGAAGGCGAGGCGGCGCAGGCCGAGGCGCTGCAGGCCGCATCGCCCTGTGCCAGCTTCGCGGCCGCCACCGCGCGCGACGATGCCGCCACCGCCGCCTTCGAACCCTTGTGGCTGCCGTTCGACCACCCGCTGTGGATCGTCTATTCCAGCGGCACCACCGGCCTGCCCAAGCCCATCGTGCACGGCCATGGCGGCACGGTGATCGTGGGCATGGCGCTCAAGATCCTGCACAACGACGTGGGCTGCAGCTACCACCCCAACAGCTGGGGCGAGCGCTTCCACTGGTACAGCTCCACCGGCTGGGTGATGTGGAACGCGCAGACCAGCGGCCTGCTCAACGGCACCACCTGCGTGATCTACGACGGCAACCCCGGCGGCAGCAAGGACAAGCCCGACTGGACCACGCTCTGGCGCTTCGCCGCCGAGTTGGGCGTGACCTTCTTCGGCGCGGGCGCGGCCTTCTTCGCCAACTGCATCAAGGCCGGCGTCGACCTGGCCGCGTGTGGCGACCTGTCCGCCGTGCGCGCGCTCGGCACCACCGGATCACCGTTGTCGGAAGACGCGCAGCGCTGGGGCACCGATCAGTTCCGCCGCATCGCGAAGAGCGAGGCGCAGCAGGACATCTGGTGGTGCAACATTTCGGGCGGCACCGACTTCGCGGGCGCTTTCATCGGCGGCAACCGCGAGCTGCCGCAGACGCCCGGGCGCATGCAGTGCCGGCTGCTGGGCTGCGCGGTCGAAGCGTGGAACGAGCAGGGCCAGCCGGTGATCGACGAAGTGGGCGAGCTGGTGTGCGCGCAACCGATCCCGTCGATGCCGCTCTACTTCGTGGGCGACGTGGACCACCAGCGCCTGATCGGCAGTTATTTCGACACCTACCCGCCGGGCCAGGGCCGCAAGCCCGGGGGTGGCGACCTCGGCCCTGAGGCCGGCGCGGTCTGGCGGCACGGCGACTGGCTGCGCATCGGCGCGGACGGCTCCTGCGTGATCTACGGCCGCTCGGACGCCACCATCAACCGCCATGGTCTGCGCATGGGCACGAGCGAGCTCTACAGCGCGGTCGAGGCCCTGCCCGAGGTGATGGACTCCATGGTGGTGGACCTCGAGTACCTCGGGCGCGAGAGTTACATGCCGCTGTTCGTGGTGTTGCGCGAAGGCACCGTGCTCGACGATGCGCTCAAGGCGCGCATCAACGACAGCATCAAGACCGCGCTGTCGCCGCGCTTCGTGCCCAACGGCGTGTTTCAGGTGGCCGAGATTCCGCGCACGCTCTCGGGCAAGAAGCAGGAACTGCCGATCAAGAAACTGCTGCTCGGCCAGCCGCTGGAGAAGGTCATCAACCGCGAGGCCATCGCGCAACCCGGGCTGCCTGGATTGGTACGTGAAATTCGCGGCTTCGCGGGCGCGGGCGTAGCTGCTCTGCCAGGTTTTCGCGCCTGCACCTCGTGGTGCCCGCGAGTGCCGGGCGCTCTGCTCCGCGGGTGTCCCCCGGCGGCTGGTGCCGCCTCCTCCTTGACCCCGCTGCGCAGAGCGCCCGGCACTCGCGAGCCGCAGCGTGCTGAGGGTGGGCGGGGGTGTTCGACCGTCCGCGTGCCACAGAGGGGGAGGTCACCGGGTGTCCGGCGCAGCGGCGTAAAGGAGGAGGGGCGGCGAAGCCGCCCCGGGGGACAGCCGCGGAGCCGGGCACCCGGCGGCCTCCCCCGTTCGTGTCGGCGTGAACCCTCAGTTCGCCACCGTGAAGCGCTGGCGGGTGTGCTTGGGCGTCTCGATTTCGTCCACGATCGCCACCGCCAGATCAGCCACCGAGATGCCGGCAGGCGCTTCGCCCTGGCCGGGCAACAACTGGTCACCACCCGTGCGGTACTGGCCCGTGCGCTCACCCGGCGCCAGTGCGATGGGGGGAGAGATGAAGCTCCATTCCAGTTCCTTCTCACCCCGCAGGCGCGTGAGCAGGTCGCGCGCGGCCAGCGCACCCTGTTTCCACTCGGCCGGAAACTCGGGCGTGTCCACCAGCTGCAGACCGGGCGCCACCTCCAGGCTGCCCGCGCCGCCGACCGCCAGCACGCGCTGCACACCGGCCTGCTTCGCGCCGGCCAGGATGCCGTCGTAGCCCAGGCCGAACAGGCGGTGGATCTCGGCCTCGCTCCAGCCCGGGTTGTAGGCGCTCACGATGGCGTCGTGGCCGGCCACGGCCCGGGCCACCTGCGCGGCGTCGGTCACGTCGGTCTTCACCACCTGCAGCCGGGGCTGGGCGGCCAGCTTGTCGGGGTGGCGGGCGAGGGCGGTCACGCTGTGGCCGCGCGAAAGCAGTTCGGTGAGCACGGCGCTGCCGACGAAACCGGTGGCACCGATGAGGGCGATCTTCATGACGGGACTCCTGAAAAGGTTGGGATGGATCTAGTGTCCTGGCTACACGAAAAGCGCGGTAGGCGGCAAAATCCGCTTTCTTCTTGTAGAAAATCTAATCAATGAGCAGCGAAACCACCGCCTGGACCGACAAGCTCAAACGCATGGCGCTGTTCGCGGAGATCGTGGACAGCGGCTCGCTGAGCGCCGCCGCTCGCCGCCTGGGCAGCACACCCTCGGCCGTGAGCCAGCAGCTGCGCCTGCTCGAAGAGGCCCTGGGACTGGTGCTGCTGCACCGCTCCACCCGCCGCCTCACGCTCACCGAGGCCGGTGAGCGTTATTACCCCGCCTGCGCCGCCATGGTCGCCCAGGCCCGCAGTGCCGACCAGGCGCTGGAGCGCCTGCGCGACGAACCCGAGGGCGAGCTGCGCCTGGCCGCGCCGATCGGCTTCGGCGAGCTGCTGGCCAGCGCGCTCGAACCGCTGCGCCGCCACCCCCGGCTGCGGCTGCACCTGTTGCTGGACGACACGCCCATCGACCTCATCGGCGAGCGGGTGGACCTTGCGCTGCGCGTAGGCCGCTTCACCGATTCTTCCCTGGTCGCGCGCCGCCTGGGGGAACTCCAGCGCCAGCTCTGCGCCGCGCCGCGTTACCTGGCCGAACGCGGCTGGCCGCGCCACCCAGGCGAACTCGCCGGGCACGACTGGCTGGGCCTGCCGCCGCGCGGCACGGCGGTGGACACGCTGAGCTTCCAGGGCCCGCAAGGCGAGCGCGAAGAGGTGCGCGTCGAAGCGCGCCTGCTGGCCTCGCAGGTGACCGCGCTGCAGGCCATGGCGCTGGCGGGATGGGGTCTGTACGTGGGCATGGCCGACGACGTGCGCCAGGCCCAGGCCGAAGGTCGGCTTGCGCCCGTGCTGCCGGACTGGCGGCTGGAGCCGGCGGCGGTGTTTGCGGTCACGCCCCGGCGCGGCGAACAACCGGCCAAGGTGCGCCATGCGCTGCAGGCCCTGCAGCAGCACTTCGCGGCCCGGCCGGGCTGAGCGCCTCTTACAGCGCGGCGAGCTTCGCCATGCCCCAGGCGACCACGCCCACCTGCACCAGGTTGAGCAGGATGCCCGCCATGTGCAGGCGCCGGAAACTCGGGATGGCGGAGGCGTCTCCGCCCGCGATCCGTTCCCGCAGCGCGTCCATGCGCGGGACGACCCAGCGGCGCACCGCGAAGACAAAGGCCGCCACACCGCCCATCGGCCAGCCCCACCGCGACGCGGCCCACCGCCAGCTGGCCCAGGCCCCCGAGGCTGGCGGCGACCACCACCACCGAGTAGTAGTAGTTGAACAAGCCCCGGACGAAACGCGCGTCCTGCGGCGTGTCGTGTTTCAGGATGAGCAGTGGCGGCGACGCAAAGGTGAAGAACACCATGGGAAAGATCAGCGCGACCAGCGACAGCAGCACGACAGCCTTGGACAGCATGGGGTTCTCCTTGCCGCGGTGGTCTCGGCTGGGGCGCCGCGGGCCATGGGGGCCGGCTGATGCTCATCCGCCAAACTGACGGATGACTTACATCGCACGGCCACCCGTCCGCTGCGGTGCTTGCCGCCACGGGCCTCAGAGCGGTGCGTCGCTGGAAGGGGTCTTCGTGCTGTGGGTGAGGCCCATGTGGATCCCGCTGCCGGCATGGGACCACAGCCGCTTCGCCAGTTCTTTCGAGTGCTGTTGGGCCGCCCGGTCCTTCAGGGCCGACAGCGCCATCAACAGGTCGAGGGGCCCTTTTTCGGGCGGCCTCCTTCAGCCCCTCCTGCCAGTCGCTCGGCAGCGGCACGCCACGGGACCTGAAGTGGACTTGAATCCACTGGCGGGCTTTCTCCGTGTCTCGGTGGATGGCCTGGCGCAGGGCGGCCACACCCATGCGGCTCAAGGCCTGAAGCGACTTCACAAGGCCCTTGTACGAGCCTGCCGCGATCTCTGGATGGAGCGCCCGCATTTTCTGCAGTTCGGCGGCGCCCGCGATCTTTTGCGACCGCAGGAACTTGGCCGACCAGAAGGGATTGCCCGTGGCGTGGCCCCTTTTCAGCTGGTCGAGCTCGGTCTGGATCGCCTGGATGTTCTTGGCGCGGGCGGTCTTGTTGGGCCACGCCAGCGCGGCGCGGTAAAAATTGAGCCGGTTCGGGTCCAGCGGGTGGCCCAGCCTCGGTGTCGACGTCGCCACGCCGTGTTGTTGGGCGAGCTTCTCCAGGCGAAAGAACGCCTGCAGATGGGTGACGCAGCCGGATGCGTCGGGCGCGGCTTCCGCGCGCTCCCTGGCGGTGTGCAGCTGCGCCTCGAGGCAGGCCAGGGCGGTCTTGCGCTGGCGAGGGTCGCGGCTCTGGAGCGCCTTCTCCAAGGCCCCAGGGGCGCTGTACAGCGCGGCCTGGTGCGTGGGGTCCGCCGACGCCAGCGACAACTTCCCAAGCGAGGTGGAGGACAGGTTCAAAGGGGAGAGGGGGCTGCCCAGGCAACGCTCGAACAGGTACC
Source organism: Hydrogenophaga sp. UC242_50 (assembly GCF_042697355.1). Lineage (NCBI taxonomy): Bacteria > Pseudomonadati > Pseudomonadota > Betaproteobacteria > Burkholderiales > Comamonadaceae > Hydrogenophaga > Hydrogenophaga sp. UC242_50. Next base: position 685,109 of record NZ_CP170553.1, on the reverse strand, counting down.
GGATGAACGCGCCTTCATCGTTCAGGCGGTAGCCCTTAAAACCGAACACACCACCGCCTTCGCCGGCACCGATCGTCCAGGTGTCCAGTTTCTGCCCCGACAGTTGTCGGGCCATCGCCAGCGCGTGCTGGACGTCCGGGTCCTCCACGGAGCGGCCCGCCGTTTCGCAGCGCAGGCGGAGCTCGCGCAAGGCCGCGAGGCGGCAGAGGGCCTCGGGAAAGCCGCCACCCGTGGGGTAGGCATGCAGTGAGGCCACCACCTTGGACAGGGTCTGGCCCCGCAGTTTTTCGGACACGGACAGGAATTGCTGCAGCAACCGCAGCACGGCATCCACGTTGCGTGCATCCATGTCGTGGAGGGAGGTGATGCCCAGCGCGGCATAGAACGCCTCGCCTTCTGAAGGCATGCCCTTGACGGTGGCTTCCACGAGCGCCTGCACGTGCGGCACGAGCTGCCGTTTGCCGGCCGCATCGCTGGCCTGGCAGATGGACATGAACGACGCCAGCGTGTCGGTCTGCAAGGGCGCGGTCCGAGCGTGCCCTTGCAGGACGGTCAGAAAGCCGCCCGCGTCCCGCGGCGAGATGCCGTAGCCGTTCTGAAGGACCTGCTGGTACTTGACGTTGGCGAAATCGTGGTCGTCGCGCAGGCATATTTCGATGTTGCGCCACTGGCCGCCGGCGATCCAGCCGGCGACGGTGGCGCGCGCCTGCGCCTCCTGTTTCGCCTCGTGGCGGCGGGTCTGCAGCAGGTCCCAGGCGTCTTGCGGCGTGTTCATCACCTCGTGGGTGTGCACACACAGGCGGCGCAGGAAGGGCTGGAAGCCCTCATCGTTCCAGTGCCGGTGGATGAGCCGCGGGGTCAGGGACGATTGGCGAAGGTCCCCCATGCCGGTGCCCGGCGCGAGGTGCCGGGTCCAGCGCGGTTGGACCGGCTCGGCCGGGCGGGCGATGTCCGTCGGCGCGTGGCCGAGGGCTTGCCACCGGTCCAGGGCCATCAGCTGGTCCCAGGCGGAAACGTCCGAACGCGCATGGAAGCGCCGCAGCGCCTCGGCCTCCGACGGGGAGCTGGCCTGCGAGCCCAGCTGCACGATGAGCCGGGTGAGCGGCTCGCGGTCGCCATGGATGGCCGCGTCGATCACCGAGGGCGAGAGGCCGAGGGCGATCAGCATCTGCCGGGTGCGGTGTTGTGTGGTTGGCGCCAGAAGCCGATCGACCAGGCTGCGCGCGATGGCCTGGATCGGGCGACCCTGGTCAGGGTCGGCCAGGCCCGGCATCGCGCCGGTCTTGCGGTCGTGGTGGGCCGCCACCGCGCGGCAGGCCTTGTCGTGGCGCTTCTGCTCAGCGGCCCTGACCTTGGCGCGAATGCCGTACCACAGCATGTAGCCGCCCGCGAGGAGGATGCCCACCAGGCCGGGGATGCCCATGGTGGCGGCGCCGAACAAGGCGCCGCCGCCCAGCGCGGTCAGCGCTGTGGCTGCCACGGCGCCCCCCAGGCTGGTGCCGCCGTAGATGCCGCGGATCCAGCCGTGCAGGTCCAGCAGGTTGGCGTCCAGCCGTTTCAACTCCCGCCATTGGTGGCGGTGCTCCATCAGCTCCAGCAACTCGGGGCAATCCGCGCCGTGGGCTTCGAAGACGTTCTTGTCGAACCGCTCGGCCAACAGCAGCGTCTTGCGCTCCCGGCGGGCATCCATGCCCTCGCAGACGGCCTGCAGGATGTGGAGGACGCCCGTCACCATGTTCATGGAGCCGGAGAGGTAGGGCAGGGCGACGGCGATGTTCTTGGCCGCGCCGGTCAGCGGCCCGCTGGTCGACAGGCCGCTGACCACGGCCGACGGGACGGTCTTGAGCAGGGAGAGCGAGCCGAAACCGACGTCGCGCACCCCGGCCAGCAGGCAGCGGGGGATGAGATGGCCCGGCTCCAGGCACTGCTTGAACGTCGCCGCGTGGGTGTCCGCCAGCGCCCGCAGTCTGGCCTGAGCTTCCTTGAGCAATGACAGGTCGCGCGGGTTCTGCGCGCCTGGAGGCCGTCGCAGGAACTCCGCCTCCAGGCCTGCCAGGGCCTGGAGGCCGGACGCCGCGCTCAGGTAGACGCGGCAGGCTTCCAGTTCCTGCTCGCGGCCCGCCAGCGCGCCGCGGATGCCGTCCCAGGTGATCTTGGTGTCGCCCGCCTGTCCCAGGCCGACGACCAGCGCCGGCAGGTTGTGCAGCCCCGAATTCGGGTGCTCGGCGCCCGTCTGGAAATCGATGCCCGTCCCGAAGCCCGCGCCGACGGTGGCGTACAGCAGGACGCACCACACTGGGTAATAGTGTTGGGCGGAAACGAGGGGGTCGAGGTCGTCCTTCAGGGGGGTGAAGGCCACGCTCTGGAGGATGTCGGCCACCCGCTGCTGGACGTCGAGGGAGGGCCCCTCGGCCTGCAAAAAGGACGGCCGCAAGAGCTCGAGGGGAATCTGGCTGGCCTCCCAGGCGGAGTCGGAGGGCGACGATCCGTTGGCCGGGGAGTGGGCGTCTTCGATGAGCGTCCTCTCATCGGAGTCCACCGTCTGGTCGCCGAAGGGCAGAGGGAATGAATAGACCGGCAAGCAGGCGCTGATGGTGCTCAAAATGTCCTCCCTGTTTCAGTTTCGTGGGTGAAAGAACTGAAACAGGGAAGTGATCCGAATCTCCTGCGGGGTTCGGCTGCGCACCCAGGGATTTCCCAGGGGAGGCGCCCCGGGCCGCCGAAAGGCCTCGTTCAGCCGCGCCGGCTCACCAGCACGATGCCCAGCGCCACGCCCACCAGCGCCACCACCAGCTGCGGCGTGAGCGGCTCGTTGAGCAGCACCACGCCGAACACCAGCGCGAACACCGGGGTGAGAAAGGTGAAGGTCGACATCTGCGTGGCAGGGTAGTGCCGCAGCAGCCACATCCAGGTGAGGTAGCTCGCGAAGGCGCCGACCACGGTCTGGATGCCCAGCGAACCCCAGGCGCGCGCCGAGTAGTCGAGTGACCACACCTCGCCCAGCGCGAGCGAGATGAAAGGCGCGACGACCGCCGTCACCGCCACCTGGTAGAACAGGGTTTTCTCCGCGCTCGCGCCCGAGAGCTTCGTGGCTCGGATGGTGAGCGTGGTCAGGCCCCAGAGCGTGCCGGCGGCCAGCGCCATCGCGTCGCCCAGCCACGCACCGGCCACCGGTGAGCCGTGCATGAAACCTTCGCTGAAAGCCAGCGCCACGGCGGCGAAGGCGATCACCAGGCCCACCCACTGGATGCGCCGCAGCCGCTCGCCTGGCACCACGCGCGGCAGCAGCAGCGCCACCACGAAGGGGCTGGTGTAGAGGAACACCGTGAGGCGCGATGCGCTGGTGTGCAGCAGCCCGAGGTAGATGAAGGCGAACTCGCCGGCGAACAGCGAACCCGCGAGCAGGCCGGCCTTGAGCGTGCCGTCGCGCGTGAACAGCGGCACACCGCGCACCCGGCACCAGGCCCAGATGAGCACGGCCGCGCCCCAGAAGCGCAGCGAGGCCTGCCACAGCGGCGGCACCTCGGCCACGGTGTCCTTGATCAGGATCTGCTGGAAACCCCAGAAGGCGCAGCACACCACGAGCAGGGTGATGGCGAGGGAGTCGAGGTGGGTCTTGCGGTCGGCCGGTGAAGTCATGCCGGCGATTGTCGGCGCGCGCCGATGTCCCGGCTGTCGCGTGGGCTTCGTGCGGGGTCAGCCGGGCTGCGCGAGCCGGCGCAGCTGGTCCTTGAGCCGGCGCACCTCGGCCGCGCTCAGGGTGCCGAGCACCGCCGCCTCGTGCTCGCGCGCCTGCGCGATCAGCGGCGTCACCTTTTTCTGGCCGGCGGGGGTGATGTTCACCAGCGTGCGGCGCTGGTCGGCCGGGTCGTCGCGCAGCGCCACCCAGCCCTGGGCGGCCAGGCGCTGCACGAGTTTGGTCACGGTGGGTTGCTGGCTCAACACCTCGAACGCCAGCTGGCCCACCGGCATGGGTGGACGGCCGGTGAGCGTGGCCAGCACGCGCCATTCGATGCTGCTCAGGCCGGCGTCGCGCACCACGGCGTCGAAGTCCTTGAACAGCGCATGGTTGGCCTGCCCGAGCAGGTAGCCCAGGTAGTCGTCCGTGAAGCGCTCCGCCGTCATCGCCTTCAGAGCGGGTGCTCGGTGTAGAAGCGACCGCCGTGGAACAGCAGCGGCGAGGCCTCGGGCCGATGCCGGCAGCGCTCCACCTCGCCCACGAAGATCACGTGGTCGCCTTCGGCGTACTGGCTGCGGTTGAAGCACTCGAAGCTCGCGGCGGCGCCGTCGAGCAGCGGCGCGCCGCTGGCCCCGCTGGTGAAACCCACGCCGGCCCAGCGGTCGGTGTCGCGCGCGGCAAAGCGCTCGGCCAGCGACTGCTGGTCGGCCGCGAGCACGTTGATGGCGTAGTGCCGGCCATTCGAGAACGCGGCCATGGAGCCCGCCACGCGCGCCAGGCTCCAGAGCACCAGCGGCGGCGACAGCGAGACCGAGTTGAAGGAGTTGGCCGTCAGGCCCACGAGATCGCCGCTGTCGGTGCGCGCGGTCACGATGGTCACCCCGGTGGCGAACATGCCCAGCGAGGCGCGGAACTCGTGCGCCGAAAAATCAGGGGGCCGGGCCTGGTGGCCGGCGGAGCGGGCTGGGGACATGGTTGGAATTTATATGAAAATTCATGAATAATGGCAATGCCGGCTGCAAGACCCTGACGCGGTCCGGCCCAAGACAAGGAAAGCCCATGCTGCAGGAGCGGACCGAACCCGCCTGGATCGATGCCTTCGAAACCGTGCTGCGCCGCTGCGCGGTGCAAACCGGCGATACGGTTGGCGATTCTCGGCGAAAGCCAGAGCCGGCCCGTGCTGATGGAACTGGCGCGGCTCGCGGCGGCCCGCCTGGGGGCGCGCAGCTTCACGCTCACGCTGCCCTCGGTGTTCAGCACCGGCGAGCCGGTCTCGCGCTCCACCGGCGCCAGCCCTGCCCTGCAGCAACTCGCGCCGGTGATTGCCGCGCTGTCGGGTTGCACGCTGGTGGTGGACTGCACGGTCGAGGGCCTGATGCACGCGCCCGAGTTGCCCGCCATCCTGAAAGGCAATGGCTTCACCCAGCCGCGCGTCGTCTACGTGAGCAACGAACACCCCGAGGCGCTGGTGCGGCTGCTGCCCGACGACGCGACCGAGGCGCGCGTGAAAGACCACGTGAAACGGGTGCGCGGCGCCCAGGCCTTGCGCGTGAGCTCCGCCGCCGGCACCGACCTCACCATCTCGCTGCAGGGGGCGGTGGTGGGTGGCAACTGGGGCAGCACCACACGCGCCGGCACGCTCACGCACTGGCCCGGTGGCATGGTGCTGGCCTTTCCGGCGGCCGGCAGCGTCCACGGCACGCTGGTGCTGGCCGAGGGCGACGTGAACCTCACCTTCAAGCGCTACATCGAGCGCGCCATCACAATGACCATCGAGAACGACCACGTGACGCGCATCGACGGCAGCGGTGTGGACGCCGAGCTGCTGCGCAGCCACTACGCGGCCTGGAACGAGAAGGAGGCCTACGCGGTGAGCCATGTCGGATACGGCCTCAACGAAGCCGCGCGCTGGGACAGCATGGCGCTCTACGACAAGCGCGATTTCAACGGCACCGAATTGCGCGCCTTCGCGGGCAACTTCCTCTACAGCACCGGCGCCAACGAAGTGGCCGGGCGCCACACGCGCGGTCACTTCGACTTCCCCCTGCGCGGCTGCACGGTGGCGCTGGATGGCCGTGTGGTGGTCGACGCCGGCCGGGTGGTGGCCGCATGATCCCGCGCTTCACGACCCTGGGCAGCGGGCCCACCGTGCTGATGCTGCACGGCATCGGCGGCGGCCACGTCGCGTTCGCGCCGCAGGTGGAAACGCTGGCCGCCGCGGGTTACCGCGCGGTGGCCTGGGACATGCCGGGCTACGGCCACAGCGCGCCCATCGAGCCCTACACCTTCAAGGGCCTGGCGCAGAGCTGCATCGACCTGATCGACGCGCTGCAATGCGAGCACGTGGTGCTGCTGGGCCACAGCATGGGCGGCATGGTGGCGCAGGAGGTGGTGGCGCGCCGGCCCGAGCGCGTGAGCCGGCTGGTGCTCTGCGGCACCTCGGCCGCCTTCGGCAAGCGCACCGACGGCCGCAGCGCCGACGCCTGGGCGCAGCAGTTCATCGCGCAGCGCACCGCGCCGCTGGACGCGGGCCAGAGCATGGCCGAGGTGGCGCAGCGGCTGGTGCCGCAGATGGTCGGCCCCGGCTCCCTGCCCGAAGGCCTGCGCCTGGCCGAGCACTGCATGGCCGGCGTGCCCGCCGCCACCTACCGCCGCGCGCTGGATTGCCTGGTCACCTTCGACCGCCAGGCCGCGCTGGGCGACATTCGCGTGCCCACGCTGCTGATCGGCGGCGAGTTCGACCGCGTCGCCGCGCCCGCGGTGATGAAGCAGATGGCCGAGGCCATTCCCGACGCGCGCTACGCCGAACTCAAAGGCATCGGCCACCTGATGAACCTGGAGGCGCCCGACGACTTCGACGCGCTGCTGCTCGACTTCCTGGCGCAGACGCGCGCGCTGCACTGAGCGGCACTTTCCAAGGCGGTCCATGCGGCGAATCCACCTTGCTCTGCCACCGCTCTGGTGCTGGCCGCACTGGGGGCCGGGGCCGAGCCCGACGAGGCGCTGCTGGGCAAGGCCCAGGGTTATCCGGTGGGCAACGCCACCACCTGGGGCAACAACCCCTACCGCGTCGGGTCCTGGTCGGCGCTGGACCGTGTGCCGGGCGTGCACGTGGCCCGGGTGGCGCCGGCATCGCACGCGCGGCCGCTGCCCGCCATGGCCGCGCCGCCCGCCGTGCACTACCGCCACCGCGAGCACAGCTACTCGCTGGACGACTACCTCGAGCACCAGCGCGCCACCGGCCTGCTCATCCTCAAGGACGGGCAGATCGTGGCCGAGCGCTACCGCTACGGCCGCGAACCCGGCGCGCGCTTCCTGTCCTTCTCCATGGCCAAGAGCGTGACCTCGCTGCTGGTGGGCATCGCCCAGGCCAAGGGCCTCATCGCCTCGCTCGACGACCCGGCGGAGAAATACGCCCCCGCGCTGGCCGGCACGCCCTACGGCGCCACGCACCTGCGGCACCTGCTCACCATGACCTCGGGCCTGCAGTTCAGCGAGCGCTACGACGGCAACGACGACGTGACGCGCCTGGCCGTGGCCTTCATGCAGTCGCCCCGCGGAGCCATGGAGGTGTTGCAGACCATCACGCAGCGCAACGCGCCGCCCGGCGAGCGCTTCGCCTACGCCAGCGGCGAAACCGAGGTGCTGGGCTACGTGTTGCGCGGCGCCACCGGCCAAGGCCTGGCCGCGCTGACCCAGGCCTGGCTGTGGCAGCCCATGGGTGCCGAGCACGAGGCGTTCTGGCGCACCGGCGGCGACGGACAGGAAGGCGCCTTCGCCTTCTTCAACGCCTCGCTGCGCGACTGGGGCCGCCTGGGCGTGCTGCTGGCCGACAACGGCCGCGTGGGTGAGCACCAGGTGGTGCCGCGCGACTACCTGATGGACGCCACCGACGAGTACCGACAGAGCCACGCGCTGCGGCCCGGCCGCAGCATCCCCTATTACGGCTACGGCTACCAGTTCTGGCTGCTGCCCTTCAAGGAGCGCACCTTCCTCATGCGCGGCGTGCACGGGCAGCACCTGTTCGTGCAACCCGCCAGCGGCCTCGTGATGGTCGTCACCTCGGCCTGGGAGCACCCCGGCGGTGGCGGGGACGACAACGCCCGGACTGAGACCGACGCGCTCTGGCGAGGCGTGCTGGCCTCGCTGGGCGGGCGCATCGACTGATCCTTTTTCCCCTCGTTTTCAAGGGACACACCCATGGACGCCTTCCCCTCCCTGAGCTTCACCCCCGCCGTGGGCGACCTGCTTTTCACCCCGCTGCAGCGCGAGCTGCTCCAGCGCGCCCACACGCTCGGCCGCGACCGCTTCGCAGCGCGCGCGCCGCAATGGGACCGCGAGGCCAGCTTCCCGTTCGCCAACTACGACGACCTGCGCGAGGCCGGCTTCCTCCGGCTGTGCGTGCCCACCGCACACGGCGGCCTGGGTGCCGACTACGCCACCTACATGATGGTGGCCGCCGAGATCGGCCGCTTCTGCGGTGCCACCGCGCTGACCTGGAACATGCACATCTGCAGCACCATGTGGACCGGCGTGCTGGCCGACGGCATCGCCATGACCGAGGCGCAGCGCGCCGAACACCTGGCGCGGCGCGAGTTGCACTTCCAGCGCATCGTGAACGAGGGCGCGGTCTACGCCCAGCCCTTCAGCGAAGGCAGCGCCGCCGCCGCCGGCCGCGCGCCCTTCGGCACCACCGCGAAGAAGGTCGAGGGCGGCTGGCTGGTCAACGGCCGCAAGATCTTCGCCAGCCTCTCGGGCGCGGCCGACTACTACGGCATCCTCTGCACCGAAGACAAGGGCGACGACCACCCCGACGCGCGCGACACGCTCTACATCAGCGTGCCCGCCACCAGCGCGGGCTTCTCCATCAGCGGCGAATGGGACCCGCTGGGCATGCGCGGCACCGTCAGCCGCAACCTCGCGTTCAAGGACGTGTTCGTGAGCGACGCCGAACAGCTCATGCCGCGCGGTATCTACTTCAAGGGCGCGCAGACCTGGCCCGCCATGTTCTTCACGCTCTCGCCCACCTACCTGGGCATCGCCACCGCGGCCTACGACTTCACGGTGAAGTACCTGCGCGGCGAGGTCGAGGGCGAGCCGCCGGTGAAGCGCCGCCAGTACCCCACCAAACAGATCGCGGTGGCGCAGATGCGCATCCAGCTCGAAAGCATGAAGAGCCTCTTCCAACGCGCCATCACCGAGGCCAAGCCCAACCCCACGAAAGACGAGAAGCTGCGCCTGTACGCCGCCCACTACAGCGTGATGGAAGGCGCCAACGACATCGCGCGCCTGGCCATCCGCACCTGCGGCGGCCAGAGCATGATGAAACACCTGCCGCTGGAGCGCCTGTACCGCGACAGCCGCTGCGGCGCGCTCATGCTGCCCTGGACCGCCGAACTCATCCTCGACCGCATGGGGCGCGAGACGCTGTACGAGGCCGGCGAGCGCGACGAATGAACTGGGAACGAATGGCGGGGCCGGGCTCCTAGAATGCCGGGATGTTCCAAGCCCGCCGGTTCCCTTCCGTTCTGCCGCTGTGCCTGGCGCTGCTGGGCCTGTTGACCACCCCCGCCCAGTCGGCGCCGGCCCACCCCTGCGAGGCCCTGGTCGCGCGCCTGCCCAACCTCAAGCGGGCGCTGTGCGACGCGGCCGAACTCAAGGCCACGCCCGGCCGCTCGGTGCAAGGCCGCACGATCTACGCGCGCGACGTGAGCGCGCCCGACGCGAAGCTGCGCGTGCTGGTGGTGGGCGCGATGCACGGCGACGAACTCTCGTCCGCCGCCGTGGCCCTGCACTGGATCCAGCACGCCGTGCAGATGCCGGCCAACGCGCACTGGCGCTTCATCCCCGCGCTCAACCCCGACGGCCTGCTGGCCCGCCCCGCGCGGCGCACCAACGCCAACGGCGTGGATCTCAACCGCAACTTTCCCACGCCCAACTGGCAACGCGAAGCCAAGGTGTACTGGGAGCAGCGCACCCGCAAGGACCCGCGCCGCTGGCCGGGCTCGAGCCCGCTGTCCGAGCCCGAATCGCGCTTCCTGCACGACGAGATGGCGCGCTTCCAGCCCCACCTCATCGTCAGCATCCACGCGCCCTATGGCGTGCTCGACTTCGACGGCCCGGGCGTGCCGCCGCCCAAGCTCGGGCGCCTGTACCTCGACCAGGTCGGCATCTTCCCCGGCAGCCTGGGCAACTACGGTGGCGTGCACCAGGGCATGCCGGTGGTCACGGTGGAACTGCCCAGCGCGCTGCGCACGCCGCTGGACGCAGAGATGCGCCAGATGTGGATGGACATGCAGCGCTGGATGGGCGAGCGCCTGCGCCCCGAGGACGCCGCGCCGATCGTGCTGCCGGTGAAGACCGCCCGCAAGACCGGCTGAAGGGTCAGGGCGCGGGAGTGGCCGCGTTGCCGCGCACCAGCGACCACAGCGCTTCGGCCGACTCGGTCATCTCCATCGGCTGGCGGTACAGGCGGATCTGCATCGCCAGCGCCCATTCCTCCCCACCGGCGACCACGAGCTGACCGCCCGCGAGCTCGGCCGCCACCAGGCTGCGCGGCAGCCACGCGATGCCCCGGCCTTCCAGCGCCATCGCCTTGAGCACCACCGCGTGGTGCGCGGCGAACACCGTGTGGTGGGGCACCTCACCACCGAGCAGCGGGCGCAGGCAGGCCTGCAGCATGCGGCCCAGGCCCGACGAGGCGTGGTACGCGAGGATGGGCAGGGGCTCCTGCGCGGGCGTGGGTTCGCCCAGGCGGAAGGCGGGCGTGCCATCGGGCCGCGCGGCCGCGACGGGCAGCAGCGTCTCTTCGCCGATGGGGTGCATGGGGTGGCCCGAAGCCTCCAGCCGGCCCGGCACCTCGGGATGTCCATAACAGAGCAGGAACTGCACACTGCGCTGCAGCATCAGGTCTTCGCAGGCCTCCAGGTTGTTGGAATGCATCTGCACCGTGCGCGGGCCCAGCGTCTGCTCCACGCGCGAGAACCACGATGGAAAAAATGCCAGCGAGAGCAGGTGCGTGGCCGCGAAACGCAGGCCGGCCGCGGCCTCGTCGTGCGCTGCGCGCGCCAGGCTGCGCGCCGACTCCAGCCGGCCCAGCAGGTCTTCGAGCAGCGGTTTGAAGCGTTGACCGGCCGGCGTGAGCACGGCGGGGTGCGCGCTGCGGTCGAACAGCGGCACGCCCGCCCATTCTTCCAGTGACTTGATGTGGCGGCTGAAAGCCGGTTGCGCGATGTGGCGCGCCTGCGCCGCGCGCGAGAAATTGCCGCTCTCGGCCAGCGCGAGGAAATCCTCCAGCCAGTCGAGGTCAAGGGGTCGGTTGCCGGGGCCCATGGGCGAGAGATAGTTGTATGCGATTCGGGTATTGGACGCCGTGCGGTCCGCCGGGAATGATGCCACCCATTGCTTCTTCCTTCACCCCCAACAGCACCATGAAAATCGTCGACATCGCCGAATCCACCCGCCCCATCAAGTCGGACATCCGCAACGCCTACATCGACTTCTCCAAGATGACCCTGAGCCTGGTGGCCGTGGTCACCGACGTGATCCGCGACGGCAAACCCGTGATTGGCTACGGCTTCAACTCCAACGGCCGCTACGGCCAGGGCGGCCTGATCCGCGACCGCTTCCGCCCGCGCGTGCTCGAAGCCGAGCCGGCCAGCCTGCTCGACGCCACCGGCGACAACCTCGACCCGCACAAGGTCTGGGCGCAGATGATGATCAACGAAAAACCCGGCGGCCACGGCGAACGCTCGGTGGCCGTGGGCACCATCGACATGGCCGTGTGGGACGCCGTCGCCAAGATCGCCAACCAGCCGCTGTACCAACTGCTCGCCGAGCGCTACGGCAACGGCACACCCGACCCGCGCGTGTTCGTCTACGCCGCCGGCGGCTACTACCACCCCGGCAAGGGCCTCGATGGCCTGCGCAAGGAGATGGAAAGTTACCTGGAGCGCGGTTATTCGGTGGTGAAGATGAAGATCGGCGGTGCTTCGCTTGCCGACGACTGCGAGCGCATCGAATCCGTGCTCAAGATCCTCGGCCCCGGCCAGCAGCTCGCGGTGGACGCGAACGGCCGCTTCGACCTGAAGACCGCGATCGACTACGGCAAGGCGATGTCGCAGTACCCGCTGTTCTGGTACGAAGAAGCCGGCGACCCGCTGGACTACGAACTGCAGGCCGAACTCGGCAAGGTGTATGCCGGCCCCATCGCCACGGGCGAAAACCTGTTCTCCATGCAAGATGCGCGCAACCTGATCCGCCACGGCGGCATGCGCCCGGACCGCGACTGGCTGCAGTTCGACTGCGCGCTGAGCTACGGCCTGGTGGAGTACCTGCGCACGCTGGAGATGCTCAAGCAACACGGCTGGTCACCCAGCCGTTGCATCCCCCACGGCGGCCACCAGATGTCGCTCGCCATCGCGGCCGGCCTGGGCCTGGGTGGCAACGAGAGCTACCCGGATCTGTTCCAGCCGTATGGCGGTTTCCCCGATGGGGTGAAGGTGGAGCAGGGTTATGTGAGCTTGCCCCCGCTGCCGGGGATCGGGTTTGAGGGCAAGTCGGATCTCATTTCGGAGATGCGGGCGCTGGCTTCGTGAGGCGGGGTGTGAAGTCCAGCACCTTGAGTGAAGGACGTCGCGCTGTTGACGGCGTCGCTTCGTGGACCACTTGCCCTTTGACCTTCACGACCTGGTTTTGATGGTTTTCGGCCTCGGAACGGTGCAAGCCCAGAAGCTCCCACTGTTCCTTGTCGGAAACCACAACCACGGCTTGCACGAAGGGTTCGTTCCCTTTCAACACCAGCGTGCCTTCGATTTCGGTCGTGCCGGCGTTCGCCGCACCGCCTTGACAGGCAACGGCCAGTGGCAAGCTGGCTGTGACCGCGAGAGAGGTCAGCCACCGGCGCATCGACGGGATGTTCTTCAGCATCGCTGGCGCTCCAGGGCTTTCAGTGAATGACCACGGAGAGGGATGCACCCGGAGGAACTCTCACCGAATCGATGTAGGTGCCGGTGACGCGTTGCCGCACGACAGGCAAGGTGGCAAGCGACTTGATCTGTGTGGGGGCTGACGAAGGCAGAACCCGCTGGCTCTTGAAGGCGAACGCATTGATGGCGGGAACACTGAAACCACTTTCCGATCGCGCCGGGAATCCGTAGCCGGTCGGCGCACTGGCCGCTGGCAGCACGCCTGCCGCGCTCACGGTGAAGCGCCGGAACTGCTGCGCCAGCGAGGACGTGGGTGCCGCCACCTTGATCGCGGCGTCCAGCGCAAGGAGGGAGTTGGCCTGGGACTGCGTCAGCAGGTTTTTGAAGAATCCCACACCCAGTTGCCGCACGAGGAACCCGCCGAACGATCCCGACACGGAGTAGCTGTCGCAACTGCCCGAATAGGGTGTCCACGTCGTCAACGGGCATTGGAAGGACGAATACCCCAGACCATTGCCGCCGAGGTACTGGGGCAGGCGCAGGTCCCGGATGGGGTTGAAGGTGGTCAATTGATTGGCCACCAGATCTTCCATGGCCACGGCGCTCATTTCATTCAGCCAGGTGTCAAAAGCATGGCTGAAACTCATTCCGATGCCACGTCGATAGAAGTTGCTCATGTGCATCAACTCATGGGCCAGGGTGAGGATGCCGCTTTGCAGACCCGTGCTGCCGTCGCGGTACAGGGTCTCGGTGTCCAGGTAGATCGAAAGAGACTCGTTGCTTGTAGTTATCGCACTCTTGAGGAAGTTGTTGATGGCGTAGAAATAACCGACGGTGCCATAGGCGTTGCCGTTGTTGTCAAAGTTGAGCAAGACGATGTCCAGCGGGCGGTTGGTGTTGTCGATCAGATCGCTGTAATTGTGTGCGCCCCACAACGGCCCTCCCACCGAAAGCAGGCTGTCGTACACGCCATTGGACTGCGTGAGCTTGGTGGCCGAGGTGTCCAGGATGGCGTCGGTGATTTTGGGTGTGGCGTATTCCGAGGTTTCCACCCAGAAATTGACCTGTCGGCCGTCGGACGCCACCACTTGCTTGATCAAGGTGGTGGTTCGGTTGGTGGTATCGGTGTGCCTGAACGGCTGCGTGTCGCCCACGACGTGGACCGTTGAAGCTTGCGGGCTGCTGATCAGCGAGCGAGCGCGACCTTGTGCATCAAGGATCGCCTGATGCCACCCGGCGCGATTGAACTCCGCAATGCTTGCTTTCGTCGGATCTTCCAGTTGCGACGCAGATGCGGTGAACAGATCTCTGGCGGAGAAGTTGGGGATGGAGCCAGACGGGAGTGGCACGGCGGCCATGCTTTCGTTGGTCAGGATCAGCTGCACGTCCTGTCCGGCCAGGCCCGAGATCGAGATGGGAATGTCCTTGGCGGCGCTGCCCGAGTTGGTGGTCTGCCAGATGCCCGTCCCGCTGCCCGCGTACGTCGTGGCGCTGGTGGCGGCACAGGACTGACAGGCAGGCTCAACGGCGCTGATTGGGCTGCTCGGAGAAACCGGAGAAGAATTGCCGCCCCCACTCGGAGAGGCGCTGTCTCCACCACCACCGCCACAACCGGCGATGTGCAGTGAAATCAGGAGGGCAGACAGAAGTGCAATGCGTTGCTGAGATATGGATAGATTGACCATAAAAGTACGTGCGAATTCAAACCACTGTCTTGTGAACAGTGGTTGATTTTGAGAATGTGGAGTGTCCGTAGACGTTGACTTCAACCCCGATGCATGAGCGAGGTTGAGGCACGGCGATATGCAGCCATGCAATGCAGTGCGGTTGAATTAAATCAAGCGTTGATGTTTCCTCCCTCCCTGCGCAATCGCGAGTGACATCGACCCTTTTGGTCGGTCATGCACGCGTTTTGTGAAGTTGTTTGCGCGACGGCAAATTGCCTTCAGGCAGTTTGCCGGGAGTGAGTCGTCGCCAGTGCAGGCGGGGACGAAGAATCGCTATGAGGGAACAAGGCGTCCCTGCGAAGGAAGCAATGGCAAAAAGGCGGAAGCGGGCTCAGCCCCGCGAAGTCGCCTGCAACCGCCGCACGCCAGCCGGCGCGGTCGCCTGCGTGCGGGTTCCCATGCCCTGGAACCCGAAGTTCATCGCTGGTTGCTCACCGTGGATGAATTCTGCAATCGCTTTGCCGGAGCCCGCGCCATGCGTCCAGCCCAGCGTGCCGTGGCCGGCGTTGATCCAGAGCTTGCGCAGCTTGGTGCGGCCGATCAAGGGGATGTTCGTCGGCGTGGCGGGGCGCAGGCCGCACCAGAACTGCGGGTCACCGCCTTCGTCGGCCGTGCGGGTGTCGGCCACACCGGGGAACACCTGCTCGATGCGGCGCACCAGCATGTCGCAGCGCTTGCGCGCCAGCGGCGTGTCGAGCGAGAGATCGAAGCCGCCGAGTTCGATGGTGCCGGCCACACGCAGCTGGTTGCCCAGCCGCGAGACGGCGCATTTCATCTGGTCGTCGAGCAGGCTCACAGAGGGCGCGCGCTCGGGGTTCAACAGGGGCAGGGTGGCGCTGTAGCCTTTGCCAGGGTAGATCGGCACGTTCACACCCACCGAGGCGAGCAGCGGCGTGGAGTACGAGCCACAGGCCACGACGAAGGCGTCGGCCTTGAGCACGCTGGCCAGGCCGGTGATGCGGTCGCGCACGCGCACCTGGCGCACTTCGCGGCCGTCGCTTTCCAACTGCTCGATGTCGTGGCCGAACAGCAGCCGCGCGCCGCGCTGGCCGCACAGGGCCGCGAGTTGCTGCGTGAACACGCGCGCGTCGCCCGATTCGTCGCTCTGGGTGTAGGTGCCACCGACGATGCGATCCCCAAAGGCCTGGAGCGCTGGTTCGATGGCAAGCAACTCTTCGCGAGTGACCACGCGGCGCTGCACGCCGAAGCGCTGCATCACCGCGGCCGCGTCGGCCGCGCCATCGAAGGATTTCTGGTCGGTGTAGTAGTGCGCGATGCCGCGCTCGAGGCGGTTGTATTCGATGCCGGTCTCGGCCACCACGTCCTTCAGGGCCGCATGGCTGTAGGCGCCCAGCGCCACCAGTTGCGCCACGTTGCGCACGAAGGCCTTGTCGTTGCACTGGGCCAGGAACTGCAGGCCCCAGCGCCATTGCGCCCAGTCGAGCTGTGGGCGGAACAGCAGCGGCGATTCGTCGGAGAACATCCACTTCAGGGTCTTCAGTGGCGCGTCCTTGTTGGCCCAGGGTTCGCAATAGCTCACCGAGATCTGCGCCGCGTTGGCGAAGCTGGTCTCCAGCGCGGCGTCCGGCTGCCGGTCGACCAGGGTGACCTCGTGGCCTCGCTGCAGCAGGTGCCACGCCGTGCTGACTCCGATGATGCCCGCGCCCAATACCGTGACTTGCATGATCCGCTCCACAAAAAAGGGGATGGTGAATGCGCCGCAGTATGGAAAATATCGGGTGCTTGGTGAAGTGAAATTAAACTAAAATCGCATTCATCAGAACGACTTATGTGCAGGCCACAAGCCGCGCACGCCGCTCTCTGCCGGAGGTTTCCCATGAGCACCTTTGATCCAGACGCCCTTGAATGCCTGGCCGCCATCATCGAAGAGGGCGGTTTCGAGCGCGCCGCGCAGCGCCTCTCGATCACGCAATCCGCCGTCTCGCAGCGCCTGCGCGCGCTGGAGGCGCAGGTCGGCACGGTGCTGATCGTGCGCAGCCGCCCGCTCAAACCCACGGCGGCGGGGCAGCTCATGCTCAAGCACGCCAAGATGATGCGGCTGCTGCGGGCCGATCTGGAGAAGGACCTCAAGGAGCTCGCGCCCAGTTCCACCGGCAACGGGCGCGACGACGAGCGCATCTCGGTGGCGATCAACGCCGACAGCATCGCCACCTGGGCCTTGCCCGCGCTCGACGCCCTGGCGCAGGGCGGCCTGCCGATCGAGATCATCACCGACGACCAGGAGTTCACCCACGAGTGGCTGCGCGAAGGCCAGGTGCTGGGCTGCGTGACCTCGCTGGGGCAGGCCTTGCGGGGCTGCAAGATGGAAGCCCTTGGCACCATGGACTATGTGGTGGTGGCGCAAGCCGCCTACGCCGCCGAGCATTTGCCCAAGGGCCTGAACGCGCACAACTTCCACAAGGTGCCCTTCGTGGCCTTCAACCGCAAGGACAACCTGCAGCACGGCTTCGTGTCCAAGGCCTTCGGTCTTTCGCGCGTGATGCTCAAGCAGTTGTTCGTGCCGTCCAGCGAAGGCCAGGTGCGCGCGGTGATGGCGGGCTGGGGCGTGAGTGTGTTGCCCGAACTGCGCGTGCGCGACCTGTTGGCCCGCGGCGAGCTGGTGAACCTCGCGCCGCGCCATCGGCTGGGCGTGGCGCTGCATTGGCATTGCTGGAACCTCAATTCCGACGTGCTCGATGCGCTGAGCACGGCCCTGCGCCGCGCCGCCGCCCACAACCTTCGAGGCGTCGAGGCGGTGGCGGCCTGAGGTCGGAAAACCCGTTCGGCCGAATGGTGACTCACCGGTCATGATGTCGACGCATGCGTCGATCTGATGCAGAATCCGGGACCAGTCACAAGGGCTTCCATGGTCAGCGCCGTCGCCAAATCCCCCGTTCTTCCGGTTCCCAAGCGCAGTTTCCGCGCGCAGATGCACCTGGCGCGCGAGGACGCGATCATCACGGCGGTGAACCGCCTGCTGGCCGAAAAGGGCTTCGAGGCCATGACCCTGGACGAGGTGGCGATCGAGGTCGGCATCGCCAAGGCCAGCCTCTACAAGCATTTTTCCAGCAAGGAAGACCTCGCGGCGGCGGCCATGGTGCGGGTGATGGAGCGCGCCCTGGCGTTTCTTGACAAGCTGCAGGGCGAGTCCACCGGCGCGCGACCGATCGACCAGCTCAAGGCCGTGGCGCGCTGGACGATGGAGGTGCAGCTGGCCGGTGAAATGCCGTCGCTGCCGAGCGAGAACTCCAGCCTGCGCGCCGCGCTGACCACCAACAAGGCCTATGTGGATGGCCTCATGGAGGTGAGCGAGCGCCTGGGCGCCTGGATCACGGCGGCGCAGGCCGACGGCAGCCTGAACCCGGCCCTGCCACCCATTGCCGTGCTCTACACCTTGTACGCACGCGCCTGCGACCCGGTGCTTGGTTTCCTCAAAGGCAGCGAGCAGTACGACAACGAACAGATCATCCAGATGGTGCTGAGCACCTGTTTCGACGGGCTGCGGGCGCGCTGACGGCGCTGGCCGCACGACCATGAAAAAGGGCCGCGGATGCGGCCCTTTCTGCGTGAGCGCGGGGGGTGTCAGCGCACCAGCAGCACCGGCACACCGCAGTGGGCCAGCACCTGCGTGGCGACCGAACCCATCACCAGGTTGCCCAGGGCGCTGTGGCCGTGCGAACCCATCACCAGCAGGTCGAACTTGCCGCCGTCGGCTGCCTTGGAAATCTGTTCGCCGGGCGAGCCGACCTTGTGGATCGCCTTGGCATCGATGCCATGGCGCTTGAGGAACTTGCGCACCGTGCCGGTGACCTTGGCGGATTCTTCCTCGTAGTACTCGTTGGCCGCCGCGGCGCCCACGGCCGCGCGTGCGCGGGGTGGCAGCGGGGCTTGCACGGTGATCATCGAGAAGCTGTTGTTCGAGCCGAACATCTCGCCGTGCGTGGCCAGGTAGGCCAGCATCTTCTTGGTGTAGGCGCTGCCATCGACAGCCAGCAGAATCTTCATAGGTTCTCTCCTTCTAGGTTGAATCAGTGCGCAGTGTATGTCCTTGGCGCACAAGGACCTTGCGCTGGCTCAAACCGCGGCAAGGCCCGGCCGCGCCGGCACGTCGATCAGCTGGTCCGGCAGAAAACCGTCCTGTTCGTTCTTCACCGCGTAGCCCAGCGGGTTGCGCCACGATGCGGCAACGCCCGACCTGCACGTCCGTGGGGCAATGCAGGTGCCCGTGCAGCCAGAGGTCGGCCTGCGGCAGCCAGGCGTCCAGCCCGTTGCAGAAGCCGGCCGTGCCCGGGCTCAGGCCGTAGCGCGGGTCGGCGCTGTGCAGGGTGGGCGCGAAGTGGGTGACGACGACGGTGGGGCCGTCGAACGGTTCGGCCAGGGCGCCGCGCAGCCAGTGCTGGCACTCCAGGGCGAGGGCGCGCATGGCTTCGGCGTCGAACAGTTGCCCGTCGCGCTGGCCGGCCATCTTGACGAGGTAGTGGTTGGCGGCGCGGTAGGCCTTCTCGCGCTCGCCGAGCACGTCGTAGTCGCTCCACAGCGTGGTGCCCACGAAGCGCACGCCCTGCATCACGCGCGTCTCGCGCTCCAGCCAGATCAGGCCCAGGCGCTCGCAGGTCTCGCGCAGGCGGTCGTGGGCGTCGTCCACATCGAGCGCGTCGTACTCGTGGTTGCCCGGCACGAACAGCACCGGCACCGGCCAGTCGGCAAAACGGCCCAGGCCCCAGTCGGCTTCGTTCATGGCGCTGCCGTCGCGGCGCAGCTGGTACGAGCCGACATCCCCGGCCAGCACCAGCAGGTCGGCGCCCGGTGCCGGCATGGGCACAAAGTCGGGGTTGGCTTCGAGGTGCAGGTCGCTGAGCAGCTGGAGTTTCATGCGCGCATTGTGGTCCAGGGCGCTCAAGCCTTGGGCTTGCGGGGGCGTTGCGGCGGTGGTGCGTTGGTGGGTGGGGCAGGGCGAAAACCGATGTTGGCGGCGCGCGCCACCGTCTCCCGCAGCCAGCGGTGCGCCGTGTTCTGTGTGGCCTGGCGGTGCCACAGCGAGTCCACGTGCACGGGGGGCACCTGCAGGGGCAGGTCGCACAGGGCCAGCTCGTGCTCCATGCCGGTGGCGCCGACGAAGTGGCGCGGCAGCACCGTGAGCAGGTCGGTCGTGCGCACCACCCGGCCGGCGGTGAAGAACTGGTTGACGGTGATCACGACGCGGCGCTGGCGCGAGATGGCCGCGAGCGCCTCGTCCACGAAACCGAAGGGGCGGCCCGAGAAGCTCACCAGCATGTGGCGCGCATCGCAGTAGCTGTCCAGGCTCAGGGGCTGGCCGGCCAGCGGGTGCCCGCGCCGCATGACCACCACGTACTCGCCGTCGTACAGGCGCTGGTGGTGGAAGTGCGGGTCGTTTTCCTGCAGGTGCATGGCGCCCAGTTCGGCCAGCACGCCGGGAAAGTGCCCGATCGCCAGGTCCACCGTGCCCGACTCCAGCAGGCCGCGCGGGTCGCGCGTGGTCAGCGGCAGCACGCGCAGGTTCACGCCGGGCGCCTCGCTCTCCAGCAGGTCCATCAGCCCGGGGATGAGCTTGGCGGCGGTGGCGTCGGCCATGGCGAGCACGAAGGCGTTGCGCGCGCTCGCCGGGTCGAAGGCGCCCGGGGCGAGCGACTCGCGCAGCATGTGCAGGGCATCGCGCACCGTGGGCCACAGGGCCAGCGCCACCGGCGTGGGCTCCACCCCATAGCCCGAGCGGCGCACCAGCTCGTCGCCCATCACCTCGCGCAGGCGGCGCAGCGCGTTGCTCACCGCCGGCTGCGTCATGGCCAGGTTGTGGGCCGCGCGGGTGAGGCTGCGCTCGGTCATCACCTCGTCGAAGACGCGCAGGAGGTTCAGGTCGAGGGTTCGGAAATTCAGGCCATTTATCACCCGGGTGAATATAAGACATCACAAAGATAAAGTGGCTAAATACTAGGGCAAACCCTAATATTCGCTTGTCCAAAAGACATTTTTCTATTTCTGGAGTTCGCCATGAGCACATACGCATCCCTTCCTTCTGCCCCGCTGGGCCTGCGCCCGGCATCCACGCCCGCGCACAAGGGTGTCGACGGCATTCAGCGCCGCAACGACAGTGCGCGTGGTCTTTCCGTCATGCTGCTGGCCGCCGTCGTGGCCGCCATGGTCGTGGTCGCCGATCGCCTGATCAGCACCTGGGCCGATGGCCAGCTGTTCCTGGCCTGGGTCTTCCTGTGGGTCGTGGTCTTCGCCGGCATGGCCCTGTTTGCCGACACGGCCCGTTCGCTGGCCCGCCGCGCGGTGGTTTCGCTGGACGGCTGGTCGCAAGCCCTGGCCGAAGCGCGCGCCGAAACCCGTCTCTGGGAAATGGCCCGCATGGACCACCGCCTGATGAACGAGCTGATGGCCGCCCGCGCCCGCGCTGCGGACGAGAGCGAAGTCGAGGCCCCGGTGGCGCAGGCGACGTCCTTCACCGAAGCCCTGGAGCCGCTGGGTCTGCCCGAAGCCACCCGGGCCGCTGAACCGCAGGTGGGCTACTGGGAACGCCTGGGCACCGCCCGCGCGCGCAACCGCCTAATGTACTACATCTGAGCGTTCCACGCGCCCACAAAAAAGCCACCGGGTCCGGTGGCTTTTTTTTGCCCTGGCCGGTGGGTCCGGGGCGCGCCGGTGGGCCGCAGATCGTGCGGACCACCGGTGTGATCGAGTGCGGCCTGTCTCAGGCCGCCAGGCGCTTCTCGATCTGCGCTTTGGTCTCCTCGAGTTCCCGGGGCAAGTGGTAGGCCAGCTGGGTGAACAACTCGGCGTGCAGCTCGAGTTCCTGGGCCCAGGCGGCGCGGTCGATGTGGGTCACGGTGCGGTACTGGTCGGCGGAGAAGTCCAGGCCGTTCCAGTGGATGTCTTCGAAGCGCGGGCTCACGCCGAAGGCGTGTTCGGTGCCGGCGCCGGCCTGGCCTTCGAGGCGGTCGATCATCCACTTGAGCACGCGCATGTTCTCGCCGAAGCCGGGCCAGACGAACTTGCCGGCCTCGTCCTTGCGGAACCAGTTCACGCAGTAGATCGCCGGCAGCTTGGCGCCCTGGCTGGCCAGCTTGCCGCCCACGTCGAGCCAGTGCTGGAAATAGTCGCTCATGTTGTAGCCCGTGAAGGGCAGCATGGCGAACGGGTCGCGGCGCACCACGCCTTGCGCGCCAAAGGCGGCAGCGGTGGTTTCCGAACCCATGGTGGCGGCCATGTAGACGCCTTCGGTCCAGTTGCGGGCCTCGGTCACCAGCGGCACGGTGGTCGAGCGGCGGCCGCCGAAGATGAAGGCGTCGATCGCCACGCCCTTGGGGTCGTCCCAGGCCGGGTCGAGTGCGGGGTTGTTGGTGGCGGCCACGGTGAAGCGCGCGTTCGGGTGGGCGGCCTTGGCGCCGGTTTCCTTGGCGATCTGGGGCGTCCAGTCCTTGCCTTGCCAGTCGATGGCGTGGGCCGGGGCTTCGCTCATGCCTTCCCACCACACGTCGCCGTCGTCGGTCAGCGCGACGTTGGTGAAGATCACGTCGCGGTCCAGGCTGGCCATGCAGTTCGGGTTGGTCGCCGTGTTGGTGCCCGGCGCCACGCCGAAGTAACCGGCTTCGGGGTTGATGGCGTACAGGCGGCCGTCCTTGCCGGGCTTGATCCAGGCGATGTCGTCGCCGATGGTCGTCACGCTCCAGCCCTCGAAGCCCTTGGGCGGGATCAGCATGGCGAAGTTGGTCTTGCCGCAGGCGCTGGGGAAGGCGGCGGCCACGTGGTACTTCTTGCCCTGGGGGTTGGTCACGCCCAGGATCAGCATGTGCTCGGCCAGCCAGCCCTGCTGGCGGCCCATGTTGGACGCGATGCGCAGCGCAAAGCACTTCTTGCCCAGCAGGGCGTTGCCGCCGTAGCCCGAGCCGTAGCTCCAGATCTCGCGCGTCTCGGGGTAGTGCACGATGTACTTGGTGGTCGGGTTGCAGGGCCAGGCGGTCTGATCGGTTTCGCCTTCGGCCAGCGGTGCGCCCACGGTGTGCACGCAGGGCACGAACTCGCCGTCGGCGCCGAGCACGTCGAACACGGCCTTGCCCATGCGGGTCATGAGCTTCATGTTGACCGCCACGTAGGCGCTGTCGGAGAGCTCGATGCCGATGTGGGCGATCGGGCTGCCCAGCGGGCCCATGCTGAACGGCACCACGTACATGGTGCGGCCGCGCATGCAGCCGTCAAACAGCGGCTGCAGGGTCGCGCGCATCTCGGCGGGCGCCTTCCAGTTGTTGGTCGGGCCGGCGTCTTCCTGTTTTTGCGAGCAGATGAAGGTGCGGTCTTCCACGCGCGCGACATCCGACGGGTCGGAGCAGGCGAGGAAGCTGTTGGGGCGCTTGACCGGGTCGAGCCTCTTGAGCGTGCCGGCGTCCACCAGCTGCTGGCACAGGCGGGCGTACTCCTCCTCGCTGCCATCGCACCAGTAGATGCTGTCGGGCTTGCACAAGGCGGCCATGTCGGCCACCCAGGCGATCAGCCGGGCGTTCTTGACATAGGAGGGGGTGTTGAGGGCCAGGCCCTGCATCACGGGTGAGTTCATGGAGTCGCTCCAGAAGTTTGTAAACCGGCATGCCTCAGAGACACCGACAGCCGCGGGCGTCATGCAGATGACGGGGCGGCTGTCCAAGGGGTCCCTTTGGCGAAAAAGGGCGGTCGGCGCGTGGGGGGCTGCGGTGCGGATGGCGGGGCAGCAAGGGGAGATGAAACCCGGGTCGGTGGATCCGGGCTTGATCAGCGTGTCGGCCAATGCCCCGATTTTAAGAAAGCGACCGCTCCGTTACGAGGCGGTTACATGCAAAACCCGCATAACGTGATGCATTAAACGGTTGGGCCGGGTGTAGGGCGGGGCGCCCAAAAAGAAAGGCCGAAGGCCCCGGCGGGCGTTCGGCCTGGCGGAACCCGGGTGGGTTCAGGCCATGTAGATCGCGATGAAAGCGAGCAGGAACATCAGCACGCCACCGGCGACCGGCAGCACGACGGGCATGTAGGGGACGATGGATTCCACCATGTCCTGGGGCTGGTCGTGGGGGGTGTGCTGCTGGTGCTGGGCCATGTGACGCTCCGTCGAAAGTTCAAAACTCCCGGGATTTTACGGGATGCGGCGCGGCAGGTTCAGAGCAGGGCGTAGGTCGTGCTCGCGCGGCACACGCTTTTGCCGTCGCTGACCCCGCTGATGTCGATCTCGCCGAACACCAGGTTCTTGCCCGCGCGCACCACGCGCGCGGTGATGCGCGCGTCCTGACCGGAGAGCGGCTTGAGGAAGCTGGTGTTGAGCTGCACCGTGGTCATGGGCCGGCGGGTGCCGAGCTGGGTGACGATGGCCAGCACCATGGCGGTGTCGGCGGCCGACATCATGGCCTGGCCGCACAGCATGCCGCCCACGCGCGAGAGCTGGTCGCTCTGCGGCAGGCGCAGGGTGACTTCGCCGTCGGCGAAGGACTCGACCCGCAGGCCCATGGCCTGGATCCAGGGTGCGAACCAATCGGCCAGCAGGCCTTGAAGCAAATCAACGGTGACGGGGGTCTCGGGGTTCTGCGTCATGCGCTCAGTCCTCGCGGCGGAATTTGGAGAGCCAGTGGTCCATCAGCTTGCCGGCCGCTTCGCGCCCACCCAGACCGAAGGACAGCGCCACGGCCACGGCCACCGCACCCAGCGTGAGGCCGAAGGCCAGGTTGACGATGTCGTCGGCGATGCCCATGGCGCGCAGGCCCATGGCGATCACCAGCGCCAGGATGGCGTAGCGCCCGATGCGCGCCAGGCCCTTGGTGCCGGGGCCGCTGGCGCGGTCGATGGCGTCGTAGGCCAGGTTGGCGAGCCAGAAACCGATCACCAGGATGGCCGAGCCCAGCAGGATGTC
The DNA here is from genome assembly GCF_042697355.1 of Hydrogenophaga sp. UC242_50. Lineage (NCBI taxonomy): Bacteria > Pseudomonadati > Pseudomonadota > Betaproteobacteria > Burkholderiales > Comamonadaceae > Hydrogenophaga > Hydrogenophaga sp. UC242_50. Next base: position 660,887 of record NZ_CP170553.1, on the reverse strand, counting down.
GCCACCAAAGCGGATGAAGCTGGCCACGATGCTGCTGACCTGTCCGAAACCGAGCTGCGCGGCCGCCTCCACGGTGGCGAACAGCATGGCGAAGAACAACACGACCCGGCCCACGGCGGTGGAGGCGCTGGTCTTCTCGAAGGCATGGGCCATGTTCACGCGCGCGGGCAGGGTGTCAAAGCCCAGCGTGGCCAGCAGGGTCGCCAGCAGCTTGCTGGCGAACGAGGCCACCAGCCAGGTGACGACCAGGATCAGCGCGGCGGCGATCAGGTTGGGCACGGCCTGCAGCAGGGTGTTGAGCATGTCGGTGGCCGGGCGCGAGATGGCTTCGATCTTGAGCGCGTCGAGCGCGGCGATCAGCGACGGCAGGAACACCGCCACGAACACCAGCATGCCGATCACCCGCGAGAGCTGCACCGTGTCGGCCAGCCCGGCGCGGCTGCCGAGCTGGTCCACGCCGGCGGTGCGGCTCAGGTGGGTGGTGAGGTTGCGCAGCACCGTTGCGCACGATCCAGCCCACGCCACCGATCACGAATGCGGCCACCGCGTTGGGCAGCATGTCCAGGGTCTTGGTGACCATGGCGCGCAGGGGGTCGAGCAGGCCGTCCATCTGCAGCGCGCCCAGGATGGCCGGCACGAACAGCAGGATCACCAGCCAGAACAGCGCGCCGGCGAGGCTGTCGCTGATGGGCGCCATGTCGGCGTGCTCCGAGAGCTTTTCGTCGAGCGTGGTCTTGTCCAGCAGCTTCTGTGAGAGCGCGCGCACCACGCCGGCCACCAGCCAGGCCACCAGCGCGAGCAACAGGCCACCCAGCAGGCGCGGCGCATATTCAAAGAGCTGGGTGGTGAAGACCGAAAACGGGCCGGAAACGATGGCGAGGTTCAGCGAGTTGAACACCGCCACCAGGGTGAGCAGGATCACGATCCAGAACAGCGCGAGAGCGACCGCGCCCTCGATGTCCACGCGCGTGTTGGTGAGTTTGCCGAAGCGGTGGTTGACGCCCACGAAGCCCAGGCTCTTGCGCGTCGCGGCGCGCACCAGCACCGCGATGAGCCAGCCCAGGATGAAGATGGCGAGCGCGCCGAGCAGTTGCGGGATGTGGGTGCCCAGCGTGCTTTGCAGCGAGTTCCACAGCGTGTTCGTGTCCATGCCCTACCTCCTGTCGCGTTGGCCGTTGATCGGCCGATGATGCCGGAGGCCTTGCCGCAGCGTCAACCGGTGGGCGCGCGGGTCAGAGCAGGGTGGTGTCGAAGCCCGCTTCGCGCAGGCGCTCGATGACCTGTTCGATGTGTTCGCGCCCACGCGTCTGCAGCACGAGTTCGATCGCCACGTTCTGCGCCGCCAGCAGCGTGAAGGCGCGCTGGTGGTGCACTTCGTCGATGTTGGCGCCGGCCTCGGCCACGGTGGCCGTGATGCGCGCCAGGTTGCCGGGCACGTCGCGCGCGTTGACCTGGATGCGCGCCAGGCGGCCCGCGCGCACCATGCCGCGCTCGATGATGGAGGCCAGCAGCATCGGGTCGATGTTGCCGCCGCTAAGCACCAGACCCACGCGCTTGCCCGCGAAACGCTGCGGGTGTTTGATGAGCGCGGCCAGGCCGGCGGCGCCCGCGCCTTCCACCAGCGTCTTCTCGATCTCCAGCAGCATCACGATCGCCTGCTCGATGTCGCCCTCGTCGACCAGCAGCAGGTCGTCCACCCGCTGGCGGACGATGGCCTCGGTGACCACGCCCGGCGTGCCCACCGCGATGCCCTCGGCAATCGTGCTCGTGCCCTGCGGCAGGTTCGTGCCCTTGATGGCGTTGACCATGGCGGCAAAGCGCTCGGTCTGCACGCCCACGATCTCGATGTCGGGCCGGATCGCCTTGGCGGCCGTGGCGATGCCGGCGATCAGGCCGCCGCCGCCGATGGCGATCACCAGCGTGTCCAGGTCGGGCTGCTCGCGCAGCATTTCCAGCGCCACCGTGCCCTGGCCGGCGACGATCGCCTCGTCGTCGTACGGGTGCACGAACACCAGGCTCTGCTGCTGCGCCAACTCACGGGCGTGCGCGCGAGCCGCATCCAGCGTGTCGCCGTGCAGCAGCACCTCGGCGCCGAAGCCGCGCGTGCGCTCCACCTTCACGCCCGGCGTGAAGCGCGGCATGACGATCACCGCGCGCACGCCCAGCCGGTGCGCGTGGTAGGCCACGCCCTGGGCATGGTTGCCCGCGCTCATGGCCACCACGCCGCGCGAGCGCTCCTCGGGCGTGAGCTGCGCCAGCTTGTTGCAGGCGCCTCGTTCCTTGAAAGAGGCGGTGTATTGCAGGTTCTCGAATTTCAGGAAGACCTGACAGCCGGTGAGCTGGGAGATGGTGCGCGATTCGACGAAGGGCGTGTCCAGCACCTGGCCGGCGAGGCGACCGGCGGCGGTCTGGATGTCGTGTAGTTGCAGCATGGCGCGATTGTGTACCGGCCGTGACGGTGTGGTGCGAGGGCAAAGCCCGACAAATTGCTCAAACCGTTCGTATCACTCTCTTCCATGATTCATCAAGCTGGGTTATGGTCCGCTGAAATGTCGGCTCCCCTGGCATGGCGTCACGGGAAGGCATTTCTGGAGGTGTCTGGATGACCAAGCGCTCGCTGCAGTCCGCTGCATCGGCGGCCCGCACCGTACTCGATGCACGCGAAGGCCGTGCCCCTCTCGCGGGCGAGGGGCGCGTTTTCGTGCCCCATGGCCTGCGCCAGGCGCCCGTGCTCGACCTCATGTGCTCGCATTTCGTGCTCACGCTGGCCGCGCGCCAGGGCCCGCGCTTCAACGTGCGGCGCGACCTCAACACCTTGCTCTCGCTCGCCGGCCGCCACCTGGTGTGGCCCCACACCGTGCTGCTGCGCCTGCGCGAGTTCCTGCAGCGCCGCTGCAAGGACAACGAACTCTGGAGCGGCCACGACGGCCTGACCACCAACGCCTTCATGGAGCGCTACGGCGTGTGGCGCGGTCCGTACGAAGAAGGTACGCTGTTCTTCTACCTGGACGAGTACGCCAAGGAGTCGCCCAAGGACCTGCTGTCGGTGCTGGCGGTCACCGGCGACTGGCTCAGCCACTCGCTCAAGAAGCAGTCCACGCTGGTGGAGAAGAACATCGACGCGCTGGCCAGCCTGCTGCAGCTCAACCGCGCCGAGCGCGCACTGCTGCTGTACGGCACGCTCGCGCGCTACCAGCGCGACCTGCGCTCCATCCTGGTCGAGTTCAAGGTCAACAACGCGCCCGAGGCCTACGCGGCCATCGCCGACGTGGCCGGCGTGAAGGCCAGCGAGGTGGGCGAGGCGCTGCGCGCCGGCTCGCGCCTGGAGCGCATCGGCATGGTGGAGAACCTGATCTCCGAGCACAACATCACCGACCTGGCCGACCTCATGAAAGTGAGCGAGAAGCTGCCACCGGTGCTGATGCGTGAGTACCGCACGCAAAGCGAGCTCATGGCCGTGTTCACCCGGCCGGCCGCGCGCTCGGCGCTGACCGCGAAAGACTTCGACTATGTGGGCGAAGACGTGCGCCTGCTCTGCGGCCTGCTGCGCGAGGCCGTGGCGCGCAAGGAGCCGGGTGTGAACGTGCTGATGTACGGTCCGCCCGGCACCGGCAAGACCGAACTCGCGCGCGTGGTGGCGCAGGCCGCCGGCCTGGAACTCTTCGAGGTGGAGTACGCCGACCGCGACGGCAACGCGCTCTCGGGCCGCGACCGCTACCGCTCGCTGCAGATCGCGCAGGTGTTCCTCAAGGGCACGGCGCACTCGGCGCTGCTGTTCGACGAGGTGGAAGACGTGTTCCCGCCGATCTCCAGCGAGGCGGCGCAGATCATGGCGCGCGCCGAACACGTGGCGGCCGCGCACACCGGCAGCGTCAGCGGCAAGGCCTGGGTCAACCAGATCCTGGAGACCAACGCCGTGCCCACGCTGTGGGTGACCAACCGCATCGAGCAGATCGACCCGGCCTTCCGCCGCCGCTTTGCCTACCACCTCGAACTCAAGAGCCCGCCGCCCGGCGCGCGCGAGCAGCTGGTGCGCAAGACGCTGGAAGGCGCGCCGGTGTCCGATGGCCTGGTGGCGCGACTGACCGAACGCAAGGGCCTCACGCCCGCGCAGATCCGCACCGCGCTGCGCTTCGCGCAGCTGGCGGGCCAGCCCGCGCCCAAGCGCGGCAGCAAGGCGCGGGCGGCCGAGGCGGCCGCGCCCGTGCTCGACGAACTGATCGAGCGCCAGCTCAAGAACGCCGACCTGGCCCTGGGCCGCAAGCCCGACCTGGTGCAGCGGCCCAGCGCCACGCAGTACAGCCTGGACATGCTCAACGTCGAATCGCGCTACGAACTGCCGCGCGTGATCGCCGCGCTCAAGGCGCGCGGCCATGGCTGCCTGTGTTTCCACGGCGCGCCCGGCACCGGCAAGACCGCGCTGGCCGAGCACATGGCCCAGCAGCTGGACCGCCCGCTGATGATCCGCCGCGCGAGCGACCTGGTGAGCAAGTTCGTGGGCGAGACCGAGCAGCAGATGGCGGCCATGTTCCGTGAGGCCGAGGCCGAGAAGGCGGTGCTGCTGCTCGACGAGGCCGACAGCTTCCTGCAGGACCGGCGCGGCGCGCAGCGCACCTACGAGGTGACCGAGGTCAACGAGATGCTGCAGGGCATGGAGCGCTTCGCCGGCATCTTCATCTGCACCACCAACCTGATGGACAGCATCGATCAGGCGGCACTGCGGCGCTTCACCTTCAAGATCCGTTTCAAGCCGCTCACGGCGAGGCAGCGCGAGACCATGTTCGTGGTGGAGGCCCTGGAGGGCGATGCCACGCGCCTGGACGCGGGCTTGGCCGCCCGGCTGGCCAAGCTGGAGCAGCTCTGCCCGGGCGACTTCGCGGCCGTGAAGCGCCAGGTGGAGATCCTGGCCGAAGCGCTGGCCCCCGAGGAGTTCATGGCCCAGCTGGAGGCCGAGCACCGCATCAAGCCCGAAGTGCGCGAGGCCAGGGGCATCGGCTTCGTGCACTGATCGAACGAGGCAAAAGAAAAGGCCACCCGAAGGTGGCCTTTTCTTATCCAGTGGCAGCGCGGAACCGGCTTTGCCGGGCCGCTGCCGCCGCCCCTGGGGGTGACGCCGCAGGCGGCGCAGGGGGGATGGTCAGTGCAACAAGGCCATCGGGCCGCTGGGCAGGTCGTCCGCCGAGTACTCGGGGTGGTTGGAGACGAAGAAGCGCAGTTTCTGGTCGAGCCGGGCGACGCGGCTGTTCGCCACGCTTTCGCAGTGGTGCTTGGAAATCAGGCTGAACAGCTTGCTGCGCAGGAACCAGAGATCCTTGGGCGTCTGGCAGGACATCAGCGCGGCGTGCACGCGCTGGCGCACCGGGTCCTTGATGTCGGCCATGGCTTCATGGAACTCGTCAACCAGAAAATCCAGTTCCAGCACCTGGGTGTCGTGGTACTGCGGCTGTACCTGCCGGGATTTGCCAAACCATGGCAACCTGAAAAACATGACGCGCTCCGTTTCGTGGGTCTCAGGCCGAGGGGACAAGAAGTCCTCCGGCTACATCTGAAACATCGGCGCGGCAGGCGCAAGCTTGAGCGGCAGCGGGGCCCGACAGGCGGTGCGCCGACAGGCGGTTGAGGGTCTAGAACCTAGGTAATCAAAGGCCGGGAAAGCGCCCGGCTGGCATCAGACGAAAGCACTCACGACCCGAAGCACGTCCGAGCCGTAGGCTTCGCGCTTTTCTGGCCGATGCCGGCAATGCCGTCCAGATCGGCCAGGGTTTCGGGTTTGCGGCCGGCGATCGCGCGCAGGGTCGCGTCGTGGAAGATCACGAAGGCCGGCAGGTTGTGCTCGCGCGCCACGCCCGCGCGCCAGGCCTTGAGGGCCTCCAGGCATTCGCGTTCGGACAGGCTGAGCGGCACGCCATCGTCCTTGGCGGTGGCGCGCGAAGCGCGTTGCCGGCCGCTGCGCGCCGAGCTGGTGGCCTTGTCCGCCAGCGACTTGAGCCACACCGGGCTCTGGCCCTTGAGGATGTCGCGCGCCGCGTCGGCCAGGTGCAGGGTGTTGTAGGGCGCGTCGTGCACCTGCACCGCCTCGCGCGCGATCAGCTGACGCAGCAGCGCGCGCCACTGGGTTTCGGAGAGGTCGGCGCCGATGCCGAAGGTGGACAGCTTCTCGTGGCCGTACTGCTTGACCTTGTCGGTGGCCTTGCCGCGCAGGATGTCCATGATGTGGCCGGCACCGAAGGCGGTGCCGCTGGCCTGCTGAACGCGGTAGATGCACGAGAGCAGCTTGCGCGCCGATTCGGTCGCGTCGTGCAGCTCGGGCGGCGTGAGGCAGTTGTCGCAGTTGCCGCAAGGCTGGCTGGCTTCGCCGAAGTACGACAGCAGGCGCACGCGCCGGCAGTCGCTGGCTTCGGCCAGCGTGAGCAGCGCGTCGAGCTTGCCGCGCAGCACCTGCTTGAATTCGTCCGCCGCCGGACTTTCGTCGATCATGCGGCGCTGGTTCACCACGTCCTGCAGGCCGTAGGCCATCCAGGCGTTGGCGGGCTCGCCGTCGCGGCCCGCGCGGCCGGTCTCCTGGTAGTAGCCCTCGATGTTCTTGGGCATGTCCAGGTGGGCCACGAAGCGCACGTCGGGCTTGTCGATGCCCATGCCGAAGGCGATCGTGGCCACCATGATCAGGCCCTCCTCGCGCAGGAAGCGGTCCTGGTGGCGCTGGCGCACGGCCGCGTCCAGGCCCGCGTGATAGGGCAGCGCGTTGAAGCCGGCCTCGCACAGCATCGTGGCAGCTTCCTCGACCCGGCGGCGCGACTGGCAGTAGACGATGCCGGCGTCGTGACCGTCGGCACCGGTGTGCTCGTCGCGGATGAAGCGCTGCAGCTGGGTTGTGGCGTCCTTCTTCTCCACCAGCTGGTAGCGGATGTTGGGCCGGTCGAAGCTGCTGATGAAGGTGCGCGCTTCCTGCAGCTGCAGGCGCTCGACGATGTCGGCGCGCGTGAGGTCGTCGGCGGTGGCCGTCAGGGCCACGCGCGGCACGCCGGCGTAGCGCTCGTGCAGCACCACCAGGGCGCGGTACTCGGGGCGGAAGTCGTGGCCCCACTGGCTCACGCAATGCGCTTCGTCGATCGCGAACAGGCTGAGCTTGCCGCGCTCGTGCAGCGAGTCCAGCAGGGCCAGGAAACGCGGCGTGGTCAGGCGCTCGGGCGCCGCGTAGAGCAGGGTGAGCTCGCCGCGCAGCATCTGCTTCTCGACCTGCTGCGCGTCTTCCAGCGACAGGCTGGAGTTGAGAAAGGCCGCGGCCACGCCAGCCTCGATCAGCGCGCCCACCTGGTCGTGCATCAGCGCGATCAGCGGCGAGACCACCACGGTCAGGCCCTGGCCGGCGCGCTCGCGCACGATGGCCGGCACCTGGTAACACAGCGACTTGCCGCCACCCGTGGGCATGAGCACCAGCGCGTCGCCACCGGCGCCCACGTGCGAGACGATGTCGGCCTGCGGGCCCCGGAAGGCGTCGTAGCCGAACACCTCGTGCAACACGCCGAGGCTGGTTTCCAGGATTTCGCTGCCGGGGGCGATGTCGATGGCTTCGGTCATCCGTTTTACATCTGCTCCCAGGGCAGGCCGTCGTGGCGCCAGCCGTTGAGGCTGGAGCGCTTGAAGTCGTCGTTGAGTTCGCCCTCGAAGCCGTGCAGCACGTGCGCCACGTCGCTGAAGCCGGCGGCCTCCAGGGCCTGGCCCGCGTCCAGCGTGCGTTTGCCGCTGCGGCAGATCAGCAGGATCGGCCGGTGCTTGCCGCCGGCCTCCTGTTCGACCGACGACGCAAAGCGCGCCGGGTCGGGCGTGAGGTCGGGGTATTCGTACCAGGGAATGTTCTCCACGCCGGGCGGGCGGCCCACGTAGAGCGACTCGATCTCCATGCGCACGTCGACAAACAGCGGGGGCTCTTCGCCACGGGCCGCGCGCTGCTCGCGTTCGGCCTGCAGCCATGCCCAGGCCTGCTGGGGCGTGAGGTGTTTCATGGCGGGTATTGTCGGGGAATTCGCAGGGCCGCCCGGATGACCGTGGGCCCTGGGCCTGGGAGGCTACCTACAATCCAGGGCATGAACGCCCCTGCCTACACCCGCGCCCAGGCGCTGCCCGAGATCCTGAAGCACCGCATCGCCATCCTCGATGGCGCCATGGGCACCATGATCCAGCGCTTCAAGCTGGGTGAGGTCGAGTACCGGGGCGAGCGTTTCAAGGACTTCCACAAGGACGTCAAGGGCAACAACGAGCTGCTCAGCCTCACGCGCCCGGACGTGATCCGCGACATCCACGAGGGTTACCTCGCCGCCGGCGCCGACCTGATCGAGACCAACACCTTCGGCGCCACCACCATCGCGCAGGACGACTACGAGATGGGCCACCTCGCGCGCGAGATGAACCTGGCCTCGGCCCGCCTCGCCCGCGAGGCCTGCGACAAGTTCAGCACGCCCGACAAGCCGCGCTTCGTGGCCGGCGCCCTGGGCCCCACGCCCAAGACCGCGAGCATCAGCCCCGACGTGAACGACGCCGGCGCGCGCAACGTCACCTTCGAGCAGCTGCGCGCGGCCTACCTGGAGCAGATCGAGGCCCTGGTCGAGGGCGGGGCCGACGTGCTGCTGGTCGAGACCATCTTCGACACGCTCAACGCCAAGGCCGCGCTGTTCGCGGTGGACGAGTTCTTCGAGCAGTCGGGCCAGCGCCTGCCGCTGATCATCAGCGGCACCGTGACCGACGCCTCCGGCCGCATCCTCAGCGGCCAGACCGTGACCGCCTTCTGGGCCAGCGTGCGCCACCTACAGCCGCTGGCCGTGGGCCTGAACTGCGCGCTGGGCGCGGCGCTGATGCGCCCCTACATCCAGGAACTGGCCAAGGCCGCGGGCGACACCTTCATCAGCTGCTACCCCAACGCCGGCCTGCCCAACCCCATGAGCGACACCGGCTTCGACGAGACGCCGGCCGACACCAGCCGCCTGCTGCGCGAGTTCGCGGCCGAAGGTCTGGTCAACATCGTGGGCGGCTGCTGCGGCACCACGCCGCAGCACATCGAGGCGATCCGCCTGAGCGTGGAGCCCATGGCGCCGCGCAGCGTGCGGCGCGACTTCTTCTACAAGGAAGCGGCCTGAAGTCCCACGGCGGCGCGGGGTTTGAAGGACCTCGTGCATAATCGCCGTTCCCTTCAAGGGGAGTAGTCAGTCCACCACCCGGCGTCCAGCCGGGCCTCGGTGGGCGGGGTTTCCGTCATTACGTGGCCTGCGGGCCACCGGGAATCCAGAGCCGCGCCACGCGCGGTGGTGACAAGACCTTGGGGTGTTTGTTCAACACCAACCTGAGGTTTTTCAATGGAAAGCATTGCCCCGCTGTGGCTGTGGGTCGTCTTCGTCGTGTTCGTCGTGGCGGCTCTGTTCGTGGATTTCGTCGTGCTCAAGAAGCAGGGCTCGCACGCCGTGGGCGTGAAGGAGGCGCTGAACTGGTCGTTCGCCTGGGTGGCGCTCAGCCTGCTGTTCAACGGCCTGTTCTGGTGGGCCGTGAAGGACGCCACCGGTTCGAGCGCGATCGCGACCGAGAAGTCGCTCGAATTCCTCACCGGCTACCTGATCGAGAAGAGCCTGGCGGTCGACAACATCTTCGTCTTCCTGCTGATCTTCAGCTACTTCGCCGTGCCGGCGGCGTTCCAGAAGCGCGTGCTCATGATCGGCATCCTGGGCGCGATCGTGTTGCGCACCGTGATGATCCTGGTGGGCGGCTGGCTGCTGGCGCAGTTCCACTGGATCCTCTACGTGTTCGGCGCCTTCCTGGTGCTCACCGGCGTGAAGATGTGGTGGGCCGCCGGCCAGGAGCCCAGCCTGGACGAGAACCCCGCGCTGAAACTGCTGCGCCGCGTGCTGCCCGTGAGCAAGGGTTTTGACGGCGAGAAGTTCTTCACCGTGGAGAACGGCAAGCGCATCGCCACGCCGCTGCTCATGGTGATCTGCCTGGTCGGCTTCACCGACGTGATCTTCGCGGTCGACTCCATCCCGGCCATCTTCGCGGTCACGCGCGACCCGTTCATCGTGCTGACCAGCAACGTGTTCGCGATCCTGGGCCTGCGCGCCATGTTCTTCCTGCTGCAGGCCGCGGCGAGCCGCTTTCACCTGCTCAACTACGGGCTGGCGCTGATCCTGGTCTTCATCGGCACCAAGATGCTGCTGATCGACATCTACAAGATCCCGGTCGCGGTGGCGCTGGGCGTGGTGCTGTCCATCCTGGCCGTCACCATGCTCTGGAGCGCGCGCACGGCGAAGGCCTGACGCTTCAGTCCAGGTCGGGCACCAGCCGGTCGATCTCCTGCTGCATGGAGAACACCAGCTGGCTGTAGAGCTGCAGCTTGCTGTCGGCCTCGCGCAGGCGCCGGCTCAGGCGCAGCGCCACGGCGCTGAGCAGTTTGGCGGCGGTGGCGGGCTCTTCGGCGATCAGCGCCTCCAGCGCATCGCGCGTGAGCACCGCGCAGCGCACTTCGGTGCTGGCGGTGCAGGTGGCCGAGCGCGCCGCGCCGTCCATCAGCGACATCTCACCCATCAGGTGGCCGGGGCCGAGCACGTTGACGGTCTGGGCGTCGACGCGGCTCACGTTGAGCGCCTCGACCGTGACCTCGCCTTCCACCACCAGCGCCATGAAGCCGTCGTCACCGCTGCCCCCGCTGTCGCCCTGGCGGATGATGGCCTCACCCTCGGCGCAGCGCCGCACCTCCATGTAGGCCACCACCGTGAGCGCCTCGCGCTCGCTGAGCTGGATCAGCGCGTTCGCCGAGCGCAGCAGCTCCGCCGCGCGCCGGGCCGTGCCCGAAGCGCTCGCGCGGGCGCGGCGCTCGTTGGGGCGCGCGCCGAACAGGGTGTTGAACAAGGCCATGGCGGGTGACGGGTGGGCGGGGTGGGCAAACCAAGCGATTGTCGTGCCTTCTGGCGCTATGCACCGCTTTGGCACATCGATTGCTTGGGTAAGGCCCATGCACCTGGACGCCAACCACCTCGTCAGCCGGCCCGAAGCGCCCGCCACCACCGGCGCCTGGCGCGACCCGCTCGCGCTGCTGCTGGCCTCCACCGGGGAGGGGGTGTTCGGCGTGGACCTCGACGGCCTGTGCGTGTTCATCAACCACGCCGGGGCCCGCATGATCGGCTTCGAGCCGGCCGAGCTGCTGGGCTCCAACATGCACGACCTCACCCACCACTCGCACGCCGATGGTGCGCACTACCCGGTGGAGGACTGCCCGATCTTCAACGCCTTCCGCCAGGGCCTGCCCTGCCGCATCGACAGCGAGGTGTTCTGGCGCCGCGACGGCAGCAGCTTCCCGGTGGAGTACTCCAGCCACCCCATCGTGGACGGCGGCGAGGTGCGCGGCGCGGTCGTCACCTTCGTCGACATCACCGAGCGCAAGCGCGCCGCCGACGCCCTGCGGCGCGCCAAAGACCAGCTGGAAGAGCGTGTAGGTGAGCGCACGCTCGCGCTGGCCACCGCATTGAAGCAGGTGCGTGAACTGGCCGCCCGCTCGGAAACCGTGCGCGAGGACGAGCGCACCCGCATTGCGCGCGAGGTGCACGACGAGCTGGGCAGCCTGCTGGTGGCGCTCAAGATGGACGTGAACTGGATGGACAAGCGCCTGTCCGAGCAGGAGCAGCGCAGCGCCGACGCCGCGCACGACATGCGCGAGCGCATGCGCTGCAAGTGCCAGAACATGAGCCGGCTGATCGAGACCGCGGTGGACAACGTCGGCCGCATCATCACCGACCTGCGCCCCAGCATCCTGGACCACCAGGGCCTGTGGGCCGCGCTGGAGTGGCAGGCGCAGGAATTCGTGCAGTCGGCCGAGCTGGCGCTGGACTGGCACCTGGCCGTGGCCGAGGCCCCCGAGCCGCCCGAACCCCTGGCCATGGCGGTGTTCCGCATCTTCCAGGAGATGCTCAGCAACGTCGGGCGCCACGCGCACGCCGACCGCCTGGGTGTCCACATCGTCGTGCGGGGGACTGCCCTGCAACTGACCGTGCAGGACAATGGCGTGGGTGCGCCGCCGCAGGCCTTCGAGGCCGCGAATGCCTATGGCGTGATGGGCATGCGCGAGCGGGCGCGCCATTTCGGTGGCGATATTCAAATAGAGAGCGCACCAGGCCAGGGCACCCGCATGTGCCTGACGGTGACGCTGCTCCCGGAGACACAGGCACAGACATGAACACCTCTTTCGACCTGCTGGCCGAGACCATCCGCGTGCTGATCGGCGACGACCACCGCATCGTGCGCGAAGGGCTCAAGCAGATCCTGGCCGACGCGCCCGATGTGCAGGTGGTGGCCGAGGCCCAGACCGGGCCGGACGTGCTGGCGCAGGTGCGCGAGCTCGGCGGCAGCCTGGGGCTGGACCTGGTGCTGCTCGACATCGCCATGCCCGGGCTCGACGGGCTGGACGTGCTGCAGGCCATCAAGCGCGAGCACCCGCGCCTGCCGGTGCTCATGCTCAGCACCTACCCCGAGAAGCAGTACGCGGTGCGCTGCATCCGCCTGGGTGCCTGCGGCTACCTGAACAAGAGCGCCGACCCCGACGACATGCTCGCCGCCGTGCGCAAGGCCGCCGGCGGCGCGGTGTTCGTGAGCCAGGCCACGGCCGAGGCGCTGGCCGCCGCCGTGGGCAGCGCGGGCGCGCAGGGCGGGCCCGAGGCGCTCTCGCACCGCGAGTACCAGGTTTACCGCCTGCTCACCCAGGGCCGCACCGTGAGCGAAATTGGTGCACAGCTCGGCCTGGCACCCAACACCGTGAGCACTTACCGTGCGCGCGTGCTCGAAAAGACCGGCGCGAAGAACGACGTGGAACTCGCGCTCTACGCCGAACGCCACGCGCGCGCGCCCGAAAAGCGCCTGAGATCGCCTGAAAGGCCGCGTTTTGTAGGGCTAGCCCTACACCGCGTCGGTCGGCGCGGCACGACTTGCGCCACGCAGCGCGCGGCACCCGGCTTCTGGCCCGGTGCTTGCAAAGAGCCCCTCGTCTTCAACACACGAGGTGCGCCATGTCCGACTTCTTCGATCCCTACAACGCCGATCGTCCGCTCATGATGAAGTGCAGCTGCGGGCGCGAGCACACCGTGGCCGACCACCACGCCGAGGTGGCCGCCGACAGCGCCGCCATCGAACTGCGCCGGCGCAGCGAGACCGCCGAGTTCGAGGCCTACAGCAACGAGTTCATCGAGGCCACCCTGGTCAAGGCGCTGTTCCCGCAGGACGAGATGCGCCGCCGCTTCCTGCGCGCGGTGGGCAAGGGCACGGCCATGGCCGCCATCGCCAGCGTGCTGCCGGTGACCAGCCTGCAAGCCCTGGCGCAGGAGGCCGGCACCAAGAAAGGCACGCTGGAGAAGACCAACCTCAAGGTCGGCTTCATCCCCATCACCTGCGCCACGCCGCTGATCATGGCCCACCCGCTGGGCTTCTACAGCAAGCAGGGCCTCAACGTCGAAGTCACCAAGACGGCGGGCTGGGCCCTGGTGCGCGACAAGATGATCAACAAGGAGTACGACGCCTCGCACTTCCTCTCGCCCATGCCGCTGGCATCTCGCTCGGCCTGGGCAGCAACGCCACGCCGATGAACGTGGCGCACCATCCAGAACATCAACGGCCAGGCCATCACGCTGAGCCTGAAGCACAAGGACAACCGCGACCCGAAGAACTGGAAGGGCTTCAAGTTCGGCATTCCGTTCGACTACTCGATCCACAACTTCCTGCTGCGCTACTACCTGGCCGAAGCCGGCCTGAACCCCGACACCGACGTGCAGCTGCGCGTGATCCCGCCGGCCGAGATGGTGGCGAACCTGCGCGCGGGCAACATCGACGGCTTCCTCGGCCCCGACCCCTTCAACCAGCGCGCGGTGTTCGACGAGGTCGGTTTCATCCACGTGCTCACCAAGGACCTCTGGAACGGCCACCCCTGCTGCGCCTTCGGCACCAGCACCGAGTTCATCCAGAAGAACCCCAACACCTTCGCCGCGCTCTACCGCGCGGTGCTCACCTCGGCCGCCATGGCGCGCGACCCGAAGAACCGCGAGCTCATCGCCAAGGTGATCGCGCCCAGCCAGTACCTCAACCAGCCCGAGGCCGTGCTCACGCAAGTGCTCACCGGCCGCTTCGCCGACGGCCTGGGCAAGATCCAGACCGTGCCCGACCGCGCCGACTTCGACCCCATGCCCTGGCAGAGCATGGCGGTGTGGATGCTCACGCAGATGCAGCGCTGGGGCTACATCAAGGGCGAGGTGAACTACCAGCAGATCGCCGAGAAGGTTTTCCTCATCACCGACGCGCGCAAGCACATGAAGGAACTCGGCCAGCCCTTCGCGGCCGGCCCGGGTTATGCCAAGCACACCATCATGGGCAAGGTGTTCGACCCGGCCAAACCCGCCGAGTACCTGAAGAGCTTCGCGATCCAGAAGGCGGCCTGAGCATGAAAGTCGCGAGCCTCAACCTGCGCGCCGCGCTGGTCTCCCTGCTGCTGTTCGCCGTCTTCATCGGCGCCTGGCAGCTCTCCACCAGCGGGCCCAGCATCGGCGGTTCTTCGGCCGGCATGACGGCCGAGGAGATCGAGTACGCCAAGATGATGGGCAAGGATCCCGGCGCGGCCAAGAGCACCGGCTTCCCGCCGCCGATCGAGGTGGCGAAGGCGAGCTGGGCGCAGCTGGCCGACCCGTTCTACGACAAGGGCCCGAACGACAAGGGCATCGGCATCCAGCTCGCGCACTCGCTGGCGCGCGTGGGCCTGGGCTTCGTGCTGGCGATGGCCGTGGCGATCCCGCTGGGCTTTCTCATCGGCATGTCGCCGCTGATGCGCAAGGCCTTCGACCCCTTCGTGCAGGTGCTCAAACCCATCAGCCCGCTGGCCTGGATGCCGCTGGCGCTCTACACGCTCAAGGACTCGGACGTCAGCGGCATCTTCGTCATCTTCATCTGCTCGGTCTGGCCCATGCTGATCAACACCGCTTTCGGCGTGGCCTCGGTCAAGCGCGAGTGGCTCAACGTGGCCAGCACGCTGGAGGTCAACCCGATCCGCAAGGCCTTCCAGGTGATCCTGCCGGCGGCCGCGCCCACCATCCTCACCGGCATGCGCATCAGCATGGGCATCGCCTGGCTGGTCATCGTGGCCGCCGAGATGCTGGTCGGCGGCACCGGCGTGGGCTACTTCGTGTGGAACGAGTGGAACAACCTCTCGCTCACCAACGTGATCTTCGCCGTGCTGCTCATCGGCGTGGTCGGCATGCTGCTCGACCTGATGTTCGCCCAGCTCCAGAAGGCGGTGACCTATGTGGAGTGAGTCCAGCGTGCGCGAAGGCGCGGTGGCCGCCCAGCCCGCCGCACCGGCCCCAACGAAAGCCCCCAAGATGACCGGTTTCCTCCAGGTTGAAAACCTCGCCAAGGCCTACCAGGCCGACAAGCCGGTGTTCGCCGACGTGTCCTTCGCCATCGACAAGGGCGAGTTCGTCTGCATCATCGGCCACAGCGGCTGCGGCAAGACCACCATCCTCAACGTGCTCGCGGGCCTGGACACCGCGAGCTCGGGCCACTGCTTCATGGACGGCCGCGAGATCGCCGGCCCCAGCCTGGAGCGCGGCGTGGTGTTCCAGAGCCACGCGCTCATGCCCTGGCTCACGGTGCGGCAGAACATCGCCTTCGCGGTGAAGTCGCGCTGGCCCGACATGCCGCGCGCCGACCTCAACGCCCACGTCGAAAAGTTCGTCGCGCTCGTGGGCCTGAGCCCGGCCATCGACAAGAAGCCCAGCCAGCTCTCGGGCGGCATGAAGCAGCGCGTGGGCATCGCGCGCGCCTTCGCCATCCAGCCCAAGATGCTGCTGCTCGACGAACCCTTCGGCGCGCTGGACGCGCTCACGCGCGGCACCATCCAGGACGAGCTCATGGGCATCGTGCGCGAGACGCGGCAGACCGTCTTCATGATCACGCACGACGTGGACGAGGCCATCCTGCTGGCCGACCGCATCCTGCTCATGAGCAACGGCAGCGAAGGCGCCAACGGCTACGTGCCCGGCGGCATGGCCGAGGTGGTGGTCAACCCGCTGCCGCGCAGCCGCACGCGCGCGCAGCTGCACCACCTGGATGGTTATTACGACCTGCGCAACCACATCGTCGATTTCTTGGTCTCGCGTGCGCGAGCCCATTGAACCCCCCGCGTCGCCTTCGGCGCCTCCCCCCTCAGAGAGGGGGGGACACCTGGGGCCGGCGGAGCCGGACCCGCGGTGTCCCTGGATCGACCCCTTTCACTCAACCGTTTCATCAACAAGAGGCAACACATGAACCGACTCGACGTCACCGAAAAGATCATTTCCACCAAGGTGTCCAAAGGCATCAGCTGGGCCGACGTGGCCAAGAAGGTGGGCCAGTCCAAGGAATGGACCACGGCGCTGTGCCTGGGCCAGATGACCGCCTCGCCCGCCCAGGCCAAGGTGGTGGGCAAGATCTTCGGCCTCTCGGTGGAAGAGCAGAAGTGGCTGCAGGTCGTGCCCTACAAGGGCTCGCTGCTCACGCCCGTGCCGACCGATCCGCTGATCTACCGCTGGTACGAGATCGTCAGCGTCTACGGCACCACCATCAAGGAGCTGATCCACGAGGAGTTCGGCGACGGCATCATGAGCGCGATCGACTTCAGCATGGACATCGAGCGCCAGGCCGATCCGAAAGGCGACCGCGTGAACGTGGTGCTCTCGGGCAAGTTCCTCCCGTACAAGCAGTACTGATGGAACCGCGCCCGCCGCTGCCACCGTTCACGCGCGAGTCGGCCGTCGAGAAGGTGCGTCTGGCCGAGGACGCGTGGAATTCGCGCGACCCCGACCGCGTCGTCAAGGTCTACACCGAGGACACGCGCTGGCGCAACCGCGCCGAGTTCCCGGTGGGCCGCGACGCGGTGCACGCCTTCCTGGTGCGCAAGTGGGCGAAGGAGCTGGACTACCGGCTCATCAAGGAGCTGTGGGCCTTCGAGGCGAACCGCATCGCGGTGCGCTTCGTCTACGAATGGCGCGACGACTCGGGCCACTGGTTCCGCTCGCACGGCAACGAGAACTGGCAGTTCAACGACCTGGGCTACATGGAACAGCGCCACGCCAGCATCAACGACCGGCCGATCCACGAGAGCGAGCGGCTGTTCCACTGGCCGCTCGGCCGGCGGCCCGACGACCACCCGGGGCTGAGCGCGCTCGGGCTGTGAGCGCGGCCCTCAGGCCGCGGGTGTTCCGGGGGCCTGCAGCTCCAGCCAGTCCTGGAAGGCCTTCATGGCCGCGCTCTTGCGCCGCGTCTTCAGGCGCGTGAGCCAGTAGCCGCCCACGTCCACCTCGGCCTCGAACAGGCGCACCAGCCGCCCGCTCTGCAGGTCGCGGGTGAACAGCGACACCGGCAGCAGGGCCACGCCCGCGCCCTGGGCGGCGGCATCGGCCAGCACCAGCGAAGAGTCGAACATCGGCCCGGTGAGCAGCGGCGCGCGCCCGCCCACTGCCTCGAACCACTGCGCCCACTCGTCCGAGCGGTAGGAGCGCAGCAGCGTCTCGCGCCCCAGGTCGGCCACCGCGCGGATGCGGTGCGCCAGGGCCGGCGCACCCACCGGCGCCAGCGGCGCGGCCAGCAGGTGCCGCGTCTGCAGGCCGGGCCACTGGCCGTCGCCGAAGCGGATCGCGCAGTCCAGGCCCTCGGCCGCGAGGTCGATGCGGTTGTTGTGCGTGAACAGCCGCAGCTCCACGAAGGGGTGGCGCGCCTGGAAGTCGCGCAGGCGCGGCAGCAGCCAGCCCACCGCGAAGGTGCCCACCGCGCCCACCGACAGCACCTCGCGCTTGTGCGCGCCCTTGAAGCTCTCCAGCGTGGCCGAGACGCGCGCGAACGCGTCCACCAGCGTGGGCAACAGGGCCATGCCCTCGTCGGTCAGCGCCAGGCCGCGTGGCACGCGCCGGAACAGCGGCTTGCCCAGGCGCTGCTCCAGGTTCTTCACATGCTGGCTCACGGCGGTCTGCGTGAGGTTCAACTCCTGCGCGGCGCGCGTGAAGCTCAGGTGGCGCGCCGACACCTCGAAGGCGCGCAGGGCGTTGAGTGGCAGGTCCATGGCTTTAATCCCCAAGTTTTTCCGTGGTGTGGCCTCGATTATTCCCGTTTGAACGGGATGGCCGTCCTGCCTACGATGCAGGCCTGATTCACGAGGAACCACCATGACCGACCGACGCACCTTCTGCCTGGCCTCCGGCGCCACCCTGCTGGGCCTGATCCACGGAAATACTTGGGCCGACACCGGCGCGCTGCAGGACGCCCTGCGCGAGATCGAGGCCACCGCCCGGGGCCGCCTGGGCGTGCACCTCATCGACACCGCCACCGGGCGCGAACACGGCTGGCGCGCGGACGAGCGTTTTCTGATGCTCAGTTCGTTCAAGTTGCTGGCCAGCGCGCTGGTGCTGGACCGGGCGGACCGGGGCGAAGAGTCGCTGGAGCGGCGCATCCGTTACCGCCGGCAGGACCTCGTGTCGTGGTCGCCCGTGACCGAGCGCCACGTGGGTGGCGAGGGCCTGAGCCTGGCGCAGCTGTGCGAAGCCACCATCACCACCAGCGACAACACCGCCGCCAACCTCATCCTGGCCAGCTACGGCGGCCCGGCCGCGCTCACCGCCTACGCGCGCCGGCTCGGCGACCGCGTGACCCGGCTGGACCGCACCGAGCCCGAGCTGAACCGCCGAGCCGCGAGTGGAGAGCCCCTGGACACCACCACGCCGCGCGCCATGGCGCACACGCTGCGCGCGCTGCTGGTGGGCGACGCGCTGGCGCCGGCCTCGCGCGCTCGGCTGCTGCAATGGCTGCTGGCCAACACCACCGGCGGCAAGCGCCTGCGGGCCGGGCTGCCGGCGGGCTGGCAAGTGGGCGAAAAAACCGGCACCGCCGGCGATGACGCCAACGACATCGGCATCGCCTTCCCGCCACAGCGCGCGCCGGTGATCGTGACCGCCTACCTCGCCGAGAGCGCCACCGACGGCGCGACGCGGGAGGCGGCGCTGGCGGGTGTGGGGCGGCTGTTGGCTCGGCTGTGACGACGCAGGTTCAGTGGGGCTGTGACTTTGGAAACAGCACCACGCCGGGGAGACCTTCAAAGTGGGCATCGCAGGTGAGCAACTCAGCCCGTTGTTGCACGGCGGTGGCATACACGATGGCGTCGGCTGTGGCCAGCTTGTGCTGCCGATGCAGATCGGCGGCCAGCAGAGCGGTGGCGGTGTCCAACGGCATCACCTGGCATTTCATGGTGTAGGCCACCACCTGATCGGCCTGCGACTCGCCGAGTTCGCGCCACAACCATTTGGACAACTCCAGTTGCACGATGGTGGGCACGATACACAAATCTTTGACCGGGATTTCCTTCTCCAGCTTCTTGCCGATCGGCGAGGCAACCAACCACTCGATCCAGGCGGAGGTGTCGATCACCCGCAAGGGCGCGGCCATCAGTAGCGGTCCTTGCGGTCGCGGTAGCCATCTTTGCGAGCGCCCTTGGCGATGCCCGCGAGTTCCTGAAGCTCAGGCACGGGCATGACCAGCACACCCTTGTTCTTGGGGATGAACACGAACTCCTGACCGGCTTCCCAATGCAACTCGTCTCGAACGGCCTTGGGAATGGAAATCTGGAACTTGCTGGAAAGCGTGGCGGTGGCAGACATGTCTGGCTCCTGGTGCATCGATCTTAATTTGGTAAGAATACACCAGATGCCCTTCTGCCGTGGACCCGGCTAGCCCGGCAGCGGAATCCACTCCTGGTTGTCCTCCGGCGGCAGCGGGATGCGGCCGGCGGCCCAGTCGGCCTTGGCCTGCTCGATGCGTTCCTTGCGCGAGGACACGAAGTTCCAGAAGATGTGGCGCTCGCCCAGCGGTTCGCCGCCGAAGATCATCAGCGTGCTCTTGGTGTGCGCGGTGATCACGGCGTCGCTGTCGTCGCCGAACACCAGCAGCTGGCCGGGCACGTAGGTCTGACCGCCGTACTCGACTTCACCGCGCGCCACGTAGGCCGCCTGTTCGCGGTGGCCGCCCGGCAGGGCCAGGCGCGCGCCGGGCTGCCACTCGGTGTGCAGGTAGAACAGCGGCGAGTGCGTGCGCACCGGGCTTTTCATGCCGTAGGCCTCGCCCGCGATCAGGCGCATCCACACACCCCCCTCGTCGCGCACCGGCAGGTCGGCGGCGGGGTAGTGGGTGAAGGCCGGTTCGGTTTCTTCATCGGCCTCGGGCAGCGCCACCCACAGCTGCATGAGCTCGAGCCCGCCGCCGGCGAAGGAGTCCGGGTGCTTGAAGCGCTCGGAATGCGAGATGCCGCGCCCGGCCGTCATCCAGTTCACGTCGCCCGGGTTGATGAGCTGGTGCACGCCCAGGCTGTCCTGGTGCGAGACCTGGCCGCTGAGCAGGTAGCTCACGGTGGACAGGCCGATGTGCGGGTGCGGCCGCACATCGGCGGCGCGCGTGTCCTCGGCCGCCAGCGTCACCGGCCCGGCGTGGTCCACGAAGATCCACGGGCCGACCATGCGGCGCTTCGCGTAGGGCAGCACGCGCCGGACCTTCAGGCCGTGGCCCAGGTCGGCCTCGCGGGCGGTGATCACCATTTCAAGCATCTCTTTTCCTTTCGTGGGTTCAGGCCGTGGCGCCGGCGATGCGGCCCATCTTGCCGCTCTGGAAGTCGGCAAAGGCCTGGTGGATCTCGGCCTCGCTGTTCATCACGAACGGACCATACCCCACGATGGGCTCGTCGATCGGTTCGCCCGCCAGCCAGAGCACGGTGGCGTCTTCCAGCACCTCGAAGCTCACGTCCTGCCCGTCGCGCGAATGCACGGCCATCTGCGCGGCGCTCACTTCCTTGCCGTCGGCCAGGCGCAGCCGGCCGCGCAGCACGAAGGGCGCGGTGGTGTGGCCTTCGGCCGCCGGCAGCGTCACGGTGTGGCCGGCCTTCAGCCGCAGGTCCCAGACCTGCATGGGCGTGAAGGTGCGGGCCGGGCCTTGCGTGCCCAGCAGTTCGCCCGCGATCACGCGCGCCGTGCCGGCCCCATCGGGCAGGTCGATCTGCGGAATCTGATCGCGTGTGATGCCCTGGTAACCCGGCGCGGCCATCTTGTCGCGCGCGGGCAGGTTCACCCAGAGCTGCACCATCTCGAACGGGCCGCCCTGTTTCGCGAAGTGCTCGCCGTGGTACTCCTCGTGCACGATGCCCGAGGCGGCCGTCATCCACTGCACCTCGCCGGGGCCGATGGTGCCGCCGCCGCCGCTGGAATCGCTGTGCGAGACCTCACCGTCGTAGACGATGGTCACGGTCTCGAAGCCGCGGTGCGGGTGCTGGCCCACGCCCCGGCGCTTCGTGGTGGGCTCGAATTTCGTCGGGCCGCCGTAGTCCAGCAGCAGGAAGGGCGAGAAGCGCTCCGCCGCGCCGTTGTACGAAAGATGCTGCGCACCGGAAAGCCGTCGCCGACCCAGTGGCCGCCGGCGCTGCGTTGGATGAAAGAAACGGTTTTCATGGGGGTGTTCTCCTGTATGAAAGAGCACTGTACCGGGCTGGCGTTCCCTTGATAAGCCGGTAAGATCACAAATCATTTTTCAATGAGATGAACAATCAACACCCCGACCTGAACGACACCCTGGTGTTCGTGCGCGTGGCCCAGGCCGGCGGTTTCAGCGCCGCCGCGCGGCTCATGGGCATGCCCACGTCCACGCTGAGCGTGCGCGTGTCGCGGCTGGAGCAGCGCCTGGGCGTCACGCTGCTGCAGCGCACCACGCGCCGGCTGCGCCTGACCGAGGCCGGCCAGGCCTACCTGCGCCAGGCCGCGCGCGGGCTGGACGAGATCCTGCAGGCCGAAGCCCAGCTCGACGCCGGCAAACACGAGGCCCAGGGCCTGCTGCGCATCACGCTGCCGATCGACATGGGCGACGAGCAGCTGCTGGGCATCCTGAGCGGCTACCGCGCGCGCCACCCCGGCGTGGCGGTGGAGCTGGTGTTTTCCGACGCCCGGCTCGACCTGGTGGAGCAGGGGCTGGACCTGGCGCTGCGCGCGGGCGAGCTGGCCGATTCCAGCCTGGTGGCGCGCCAGATCGGCCAGGCGCGCTGGGCGCCCTTCGCCCACCCCGACTACCTGGCGCGCGCGCCCGCCTTGCGCCAACCCAAAGACCTCGCGCAGCACGCCGCCCTGTGTTTCAGCCCGCTCGGGCGCGACAGCTGGACGCTTTCGCGCGGCAAGGCCCGGGTGCAGGTGCCGCTGCGCAGCGCCTTCGCCGCCAACGACATGCGGCTGATCCGCCGCCTCGCGCTCGACGCCCAGGGCGTGGCCCTGTTGCCGGACTACGTGTGCCGGCGCGAGGTCGACCACGGCCAGCTGGTGCCGCTGCTGCCGGGCTGGCACGCGCGCACCGACCCTATCCACCTCGTCTACCCGGGCCAGCGCTTCGTGCCGGCCAAGCTGCGCCACTTCATCGACGAAGCCGGGCCGGCCCTGGCCGCGCTGTTCGACCGCTGAGCCCGGCGCTAAGCTTCTCGTCCCATGCGCATCGAACACCTCCGCCAACGCCTGCGCGCGCTCGGCGCCAACCCCCGCCACGAGCAGCGCGTGCTGCGCCTGTGGTCGCAGGCCCTGCCGCAGGACGCGGGCCGGCGCCAGGTCGAGCATTTCCTGCCCGCGACGCTGGTGGCGGCCTTGCCGGCGCTGGCCGAGGAGCTCGCGGGCCTGGCGGTGCTGCGCTCCGAACACCCGGGCGAGGACGGTTCGGCGCGCCTGCTGGTGGCGCTGGCCGATGGCCAGACCGTGGAGAGCGTGCTGCTGCCGCGCGACGGCCTGTGCGTGTCCACCCAGGTGGGTTGCGCGGTGGGCTGCGTGTTCTGCATGACGGGCCAGGGCGGCCTGGTGCGCCAGGTCGGCAGCGCCGAGATCGTGGCGCAGGTGGCGCTGGCGCGCACGCGCCGCGTGGTGAAGAAGGTGGTGTTCATGGGCATGGGCGAGCCCGCTCACAACCTGGACAACGTGCTCGAAGCCATCGACCTGCTGGGCACCGTGGGCAACATCGGCCACAAGAACCTGGTGTTCTCCACCGTGGGCGACCCGCGCGTGTTCGAGGCCTTGCCGCAGGGCCGGGTGAAGCCCGCGCTGGCGCTCTCGCTGCACACCACCAAGGCCGGTCTGCGCGAGCAGCTGCTGCCGCGCGCGCCCCGCCTCACGCCCGAGGCACTGGTGGACGCGGGCGAGCGCTACGCGCGCGCCACCGGCTACCCCATTCAATACCAGTGGACGCTGCTCGAAGGCATCAACGACGGCGACGACGAGATCGAGGGCATCGTGCGGCTGTTGCACGGCAAGTACGCCATCCTGAACATGATCCCGTACAACACGGTGGACGACCTGCCGTACCGGCGCCCGAGCTGGGCCCAGGCGGCCGAGATCGCGCGCCGCCTGCACCGGCGCGGCATCCTCACCAAGCTGCGGCAGTCGGCCGGGCAGGATGTGGAAGGCGGCTGCGGCCAGCTGCGCGCGCGGGCGGAAAAACCCGCGCGCCGCACGATCCCGCTGCGCGCGCAAGGCACCCCCAGCGCCTGAGGGCGGTCAGGGCTGTCCGGGGCCCTGACCCGGCGGCGGCGTGAACACCACCTGCACGCCAAAACCGCGCCGCGCGGTGGCGAAGCGGCGCACGTGGTGGCGCCAGGCCAGGCCGTGCCGGTCCTCTTCGCAGTGCTCCAGGTAGGGCGGGCGGGTGTCGTCGTCGAACAGCATGGCATGGGGCAGGCGCGCCAGACATTCCAGCGCTTCCAGGCGGCCGTCGGTGAGGGCGATCACCCCGCCGCCATCGAACTGGTGGAAGAGCGGGGCGCCGTGGCACGCGCTGGCGCGCACGAAGGCGTGGACCTCCTCGTGGCGGGCGGTGGGGACGAGCAGCGGGCTCAGCCGCACCAGATCGCTCGTGCCGAAGTCGCGCTGGCCGCGGCCGCCCGGCCGGGGCCGGCCGAAGAACACCTGGCGCAGCCGCTCGCGGGCAGGGTCATGCGCGGCCACGGCGATGAAGTGGTGCGTGAAGCGCGCGTCGTCGGTGCCTGCTGCCAGCGTGTCGTTGCGGTTCAGCAGTTGCCAGACCAGCAGCGCCAGCAGCACCTCGATCTGGTGTTCTCCCTGGGTCAAAGCCAGGCGGTGCACGGGCCGCTCCAGCCGCAGCGAGTGCGGGTCCATCGCTTCGTGCGCCATGAGGGTGTCCTGGATCGCCCGGCGCTGCCGGTCATGAAAGCCCTGCCCGCCGCGCAGGCAGATCGCTTCCTGGCCAAACCACCAGCGCAGCAGGGCCGTGGTGGTGGGGGTGAGGCGGGGTGCCACAGCCTGGGTCATCTTTGTCCTCCTTGAGACAATGTGAACAAATCAATCAAGATGTGAGTTCAAAACTCAAATGGATATTAATCTCGCGCGCGGCCGAAAACTAGCGTTCGGTGCATGAATCAGAAGCTCGAATTCGCTCAACGGCTGCGCGAAGCCATGCTGGCGGTGGGTCTGCAGCCCCGGCCCGGCGTGCTGCACAACCTGTTCAATGCCCGCTATTGGGGGACCTCGGTGTCCTTTCAGGCGGTGTCGTGCTGGCTCAAGGGCCAGGCCATTCCCGCGCAGGACAAGCTGCAGCTGCTGGCCGAGATCCTGAAGGTGGAGCCCGAGGTGTTGCGCTACGGCCCGGATGTGCGCCGCCGCGTGCAGGAGAAGCGCAAGCGCTGGGACGAGGCCCTGAGCTTCGAGGAGCGCGAGATGTTCGACGCCTACCTCAACCTGCCGGTGGGGCAGCGCAAGGTGGTGCGCGAGGTGATCCTCGCCTTCGCGCTGGCGCACGAGAAGACCCAGGGCTGAGCGCGCGCACCGCTCAGCTCAGCTCAGTGCAGCGTGAGCGGGTGCGAGGTGGTCTTGACCCGCACCACCGCCGCGCGCGGTGCGTATGGCGCGGGGGCCGTGCCGCAGAGCTCGGCCGCGATGGCCCGGGCCTGGCGCGCGATCGGTTCGATGAAGCGGCTCGGCTGCCCGTTCACCGCGATGCAGTCGCCCAGGGCGTGGATGCGGTCGTCGCTGGTGCGCAGCGTGGCGGCGTCCACCGCGATGCCCTGGTCCCACGCGAGCCCGGCGCTGCGCGCCAGCCGGGTCGGCGTCTGCAGGCCGGCGGCGGCGATCACCTGGTCGGCCGCGAAGCGCTGGCCGCAGGCGGTGGTGAGCCGGTAGCGGCCGGCCACCGGCTCCAGCCGCGCCACCTGCACGCCCCCCACGAAACGGATGGCCAGGTCTTTCCAGGCATCGAGCAGCGGCGCGCCCGCCTGCTCGGCGGGCCAGCGCGCCAGCGGTGCGGCCTGCACGTCCAGCAGGGTGATGCGGTGGCCGCCGAGCGCGAGGTCGTTGGCGAGTTCGCTGCCGATCAGGCCGGCGCCGACGATGCGCAGCGTCCTTCGTTGAATTCCCCAGCGCGGCGCGCAGCCGCCGGTAGGCGTCGAGGTGGTTGATGCGCCAGCACAGCGCGGCGGGCAGGGCCGGCGGCAGCGCGGCCTGGGCGCCATGCGCCAGCACGAGGTGGTCGTAGCGGAGCACGCCGCGCGTGGTGCGCAGCGTGCGCGTGTCGGGGCAGATGCGCACGGCCTGGGTGTGGGCGAGCAGGCGCAGGTTCAGGCGCGCGGCCGCCGCGGGGCCGCTTTCCTTGGCGAGGGTGTCGGGCGCGAGCCCGCGCGCCAGCGAGACGGACAGCAGCGGCTTGTCGTACAGGTCGCCCGCGCACTGGCTCACCAGGGTGATCGGCCGCTTCGCGTCGAGCGCGCGCAGCGCCTCGGCCATCTGCCAGCCGGCGCGGCCCGCGCCCACGATCACCACGCCGGCCGCGCCACCGCGCGCGGCCACCGGCGCGCTGCGGGGCAGGGCGGCGCGCAAGGTTTCCAGAGAGGGCGGCGTGTAAGGCCGGAAGTCGGCCTTGGTCACGCCGCACAGCGGGCAGGCCCAGTCGTCGGGGATGTCGGCGTAGCGCGTGCCGGGCGGCAGGCCGCCGTCGGGGTCGCCGTCGGCTTCGTTGTAGAGGTAGCCGCAGGCGTCGCAGAGGTAGGTCTGGTAGGGCGCGAGCGCCTGCATGGCCGCCGTGACCGGGGACAAGGAGGGGGCGGTGTTCATGACGGCATCACCTCGGCGGACAGGCGCGCGATTTCCTTGCGCAGGTGCTTGATGGCGGGCGTGACGATGGCCACGAAGTGCGATTCGCGCACGCGGCGCTGCACGTCCGAGCTCATGAGGTAACCGCGCGCGCCCTGGTGCAGCAGGGCCGACTGCGCGGCGCGCAGGCTCAGCTCGGCGCCGTGGGCGCGCGCGTCGAGCACGTCGATGAAGAAGTCCACGCTGTCGTTGAACGGCGTGTCGGCGAGTGCCATCACGCGCGCCGTCAGCGCGTCCAGCTCGGCCTGCAAGGCGTCGGGCCGGTCTTCGAGAAACTGGTTCACGTGGCCCAGCTGCGCCTCCACCGCCCACATGCTGTCGATCGCGCCCTGCGCCACGCCCACCGCCATGCCGCACTGGAGCAGCACGAAGGCCGCGCGGATGCGCGCGATGAAGGGTTTGGCCGGTTCGGCCATGCGCTCGTTCGCGCCGATGAACACGTCCTTCAGGCGCAGCGCGTAGGTGCCGGTGCCTTCCATGGCCGAGAAGCTCGGGCATTCGCGCAGCTCCACACCAGGCGCGTCGCAGCGCAGCAGGAACATCAGCTCGTGGCCCAGTGGCTCGCCCTGCGCATCCACCACCGCCGCGAGCGCGCCGCAGGCGTGGCCCGGGCCGAGGTTGCTGACCCAGGGCAGGGTGCCGCTGACCAGGTGGCCCCCCTCGACCGGCGTGGCCTTGAGCAGCAGGCTCTCGATCTGCGCATAACTTTTCATGGGGTTGGACATGGCGGTGCCGCCCAGGGCCTCGCCGCTGGCCAGCGCCCGCAGCGCCGCGCCGCCCAGCGCCGGGTTGCCGCTGGCCTGCATGTACAGGCCGCAGACCAGCTGGCACCAGACCATGAAGCCGGTGGCGCCGCAGACGCGCGAGACCTCGGCCATGGCGCGGATCGCCAGGCCGTAGTCGGCGCGCCCGGCCGGTGCGTCCAGGTGGGCCCCCAGCGCGCCGAGCGCGCCCAGCTGCTGCAGCACCTCGCGCGGGTAGTGGCCTTCGCGGTCGATGGCTTCCACCACCGCGGCCAGCGGGCCTTGCGCCACGGTGCGCACCGCGGCCAGCAGCGCGTCGGCCGTTGTTTCGTGGGTCAGTTCGCGGGGCAGGTCGTTCGGGTTCATGCGCGGTCCAGGAGGTTGAAGGGGCAGGCAGGCAGGCAGGCGGCGGCGCTCAGGCCAGGTCGACCGTCATCGGGATCGGGTTGCGCAGGGTGTTGCGCAACGGGCGAGTAGAAGTTGGCGTGCCGCACGATCTCGTCGAGCACCTCGCGCGGGGCGTCGCCCTCCACCAGCACCTTCACGCGGATGGCCTGGAAGCCCATCTCGGGCGGCGTCTTCTCGAGCGCGCCACCGGCGCCCCAGGCGGCGGGGTTGCCGATGTCGCCCTCGAGGAAGACCTCGAGCTTGCTGAGCTTCACGCCCTTCCAGGTCGCGACCGCCGTGATGCCCACGGCCAGGCAGCCGCCCAGGCCCGAGAGCACGATCTCGCCCGGGGCGGGGGCGGTGTCCTGACCGAACAGGTGCAGCGGCTCGTCCACCACCACCGGCGCGTGCTGGCCCACGGTGGAGAGCGAGCGGTACTGGCCCTCCATCACGGTGTGGACCTTGTTGGTGCCGCGGCTGGCCGGGTTGGCCTTGCCCTTGGCGGCGAAGGCGGCGAGGCCGGCGCCGTCGATCGGGCGCAGCCACGCCTTCACGGTGGTGCTGGCGGGGGCGGTGGGTTCAAGGGTGTCGGTGGCGGACATGGGGTCTCCAGGGTTGAAAAACGGGAAGGGTTGAGATCAGGCGGCGAGCGCCAGGCTGGGCTTCTTGCTCGACTTCGCCAACGGCAGGCCGGTCTCGATCGGCAGGCTCTCGTCGCGCGACCACTCGTTCCACGAGCCGAAGTACATGCGCACGTCGCTGAAGCCGGCCTGTTTGAGGGCCAAGAAGGTGTTGGACGCGCGCGCGCCCTTGAAGCAGTAGAGGTAGACGGTGTCGTCGGGCGCGATGCCGGCGGTGGCGCACTCGGCCTTCACCTCGTCGGGCGTCTTGAACACCGGGCCCTGGGCGGACGGCTTCATGAAGCGGTACCACTCGACCCACTTGGCGCCGGGCAGGCGGCCCTTGCGCGGCGCGAAGTCCTTGCCGTAGGGCGAGGAGCTGTCGCCGATCCACTCGTCCACGTCGCGCACGTCGAGCAGCACGGTGTCGGTGCCCAGCGCGGCCTGCACGTCGGCCTGGGTGAGCATCACGTCGCTGCCCGCCAGCTCGGGGAAGGTGGCCGGCGTGGGCGTGGCGGCCTCGGTGGAGACCGGCAGGCCCGAGGCCTTCCAGGCGCTGAAGCCGCCGTTGAGCACCTTGATCCTGGGGTAGCCCAGCCAGGTCAGCAGGTAGTAGCCGCGGCAGGACTGGCCGTAGCCGCTGTTCATCGCGTCCTCGTAGAACACGGCGGTCTCTTCGCCCGAGAGGCCGGCGGCGCCCAGCGCGGCGGCGAAGGTGGCCTTGAGGGCTTGCAGGCCTTCGGGCGTGGAGGTGGCGAGGTAGGTGAAGACCTCGCGCAGGTTCACCGCACCGGGGATGTGGCCGGCGGCGTAGGTCTCGGCGTCGCGGGTGTCGATGACCACCACGGGTTCGGACGACTGCAGGGCCTGCAACTGGGCGGGGGCGATCAGGATGGCGTCGATGCTCATGGAAACCTCACGAAAAAAGCGGCCGGCGGGATTGCCTGCGGTGCCTTTTCGCAACCCGCGTGCCAGCCTCGTGAAGTTGCCTGAAATGGCTGTCAAGTCATTGTTTTCATTGAGTTTGATGCTATTGAAAATAGAGCGCTGCCATCCGTGACCAGATCCTTGTCGCTTCAATGTGTCGACACAATGTCGACGCATTGGGAGGTGCAAACCAGAGACACCGAGGAACCGGCTTCGCCGGGCCTCAGGTGTCGTCCCCCCTTCGGGGGGAAGGCGCCGAAGGCGGCGCAGGGGGGAGCTTCTTCATCCTGTAGGCGAACTGGCGCAACGTCAACCCGAGGCTTTGCGCCGCGCGCGACTGGTTGCCCTGGTGCCGGGCCAGCGCCTCGCGCAGGGCCTGCGCGCTGTGCGACTGCGCGCTCTGGTAGTCGCGCACCAGCGGCTCATCGTCGTCGGCGGTGGCCGCCGTGCCCTGGGGCATGAAACGCTCCAGCGTGGCGGCCGTCACCAGGGTGTGGTCGGCCAGCAGCACCAGGCGCTCGATCAGGTTGCCCAGTTCGCGGATGTTGCCCGGCCAGTCATGCGCTTCCAGCCGGGCCAGCGCGTCGGGCGCGAGGTTCACGTTGCGCTGGTGCGCCTGGTTGGCGCGGTTCACGAAGTGCAGGGCCAGCGCGCGCACGTCCTCGCCGCGCTCGCGCAGGCTGGGCAGGCGGATCGGGATCACGTTGAGGCGGTAGTACAGGTCCTGCCGGAAGCGCCCGGCCTGCACCTCGCGCGCGAGGTCGCGGTTGGTGGCGGCCACCAGGCGCACGTTCACCTTCAGCTCGCGCGTGCCGCCCAGGCGCACCAGCGTGCCTTCCTGCAGGGTTCGCAGCAGCTTGGACTGCATGGCCAGCGGCAGCTCGCCGATCTCGTCGAGGAAGATGGTGCCGCCGTGGGCCTGCTCGAACCAGCCCGCGCGCGCGGTGTTCGCGCCGGTGAAGGCGCCGCGCTCGTAACCGAACAGCTCGGACTCGAACAGCGTGTCGGGAATCGCCGAGCAGTTGACCTTGATGAAGGGCTGGTCGTGCCGGCCGCTGGCTAGGTGCACCGCGCGCGCGAACAGCTCCTTGCCGGTGCCCGACTCGCCCAGCAGCAGCACCGTGGCCTGCGACTGCGACACGCGCTCGAGCTCGCCCAGCGCCTGCAGCAGCGCGGGCGAGCGGCCGATCAGGCCGTAGCGGGCGCTGGCGCTGTCCAGCGCGCGGGCCAGGGCCGCGTTGCGCGCCAGCAGCTGACGCGTCTGCTCGGCCACCAGCTGTTCGAGCCGCAGCAGCTGCCCGGCCAGCGTGGCCAGGATGCGCAGCACCGCCAGATCGTCGTTGAGGTGGCGCTGGCGGCTGCGGATGCGGTGGCAGGCCAGCACGCCGATGGTGGCGCCGTTGACCTCGATCGGCAGCGCGATGAAGGCCACGGTCTGCGGCGGCAGGCGATCGCGCGGCACCGTGCGGAACAGGAACAGCGGTTCGGCGTCCACGTCCTGCACGATCGCGGGCAGGCCGGTGGCCAGCACGCGCCCGGTGATGCCCTCGCCCCAGCGGAACACGCCGCGCTGCACCTCCTCGGCCGTGAGGCCGTAGGCGTGGCGCACCGAGGCCGTGCGCTCTTCGCCCGGCGCGGCCTCGCCGGCCAGCACCATGCGGCCCCGGTTCAGGCCCAGCAATTCGCTCATCAGGTGCAGCATCTCGCGCAGCACGAAGGCCGGCGCCAGGCTGCGGCCCACCAGCTTCATCACTTCGCGCATGAGCAGCAGCTCCTGGGCGTGCCAGTCGGTTGCGGGGCTGTCGGGGTCGCTGGGGCTGGAAGGCATGGGCGCGGGGCAAGCAAACATCGCACCAATGGCGGGCGAAGCCCGCCCTGGCGAGCTAAAATCGCCGCTTCTCAAGGAGCGTTGCAGCGCCGGCGGGTTTTTCAGCCCTCACCGTGCGTCAGGCTTGAGTGGGCGCGAACAGGCCCAAACGGCGCTCACCGGTCTGTTTTTCGCAAACTGCCTTGGTGAGCCTCATGTCCTCCGAATCCGCTTCTCCGTCCCCGTCTTCCCCCGTGCCGCCGATGCTGCTCTCCGGCCTGGAGCCGCTGCGCATCGAGCCGGGCAGCCTGTTCGTCAACGTGGGCGAGCGCACCAACGTCACCGGCTCCAAGGCCTTCGCCCGCATGATCCTCGAGGGGCGCTTCGAAGACGCGCTGGCCGTGGCGCGCCAGCAGGTGGAGAACGGCGCCCAGATCATCGACGTCAACATGGACGAGGCCATGCTCGACAGCAAGGCCGCCATGGTGCGTTTCCTCAACCTGATCGCCGGCGAGCCCGACATCGCGCGCGTGCCGGTGATGGTGGACTCCTCCAAGTGGGAGGTGATCGAGGCTGGCCTGCGCTGCGTGCAGGGCAAGGGCGTCGTCAACTCCATCTCCATGAAGGAAGGCCTGGACGAGTTCAAGCGCCAGGCGCGCCTGGTCAAGCGCTACGGCGCGGCCGCCGTGGTCATGGCCTTCGACGAAAAAGGCCAGGCCGACACCTACGAACGCAAGGTCGAGATCTGCGAACGCGCCTACCGCGTGCTGGTCGATGAGGTGGGCTTCCCGCCCGAAGACATCATCTTCGACCCCAACATCTTCGCCATCGCCACCGGCATCGAGGAACACAACAACTACGCGGTGGACTTCATCAACGCCACGCGCTGGATCAAGCAGCACCTGCCGGGCGCCAAGGTCAGCGGCGGCGTGTCCAACGTGTCGTTCAGCTTCCGCGGCAACGACCCGGTGCGCGAGGCCATCCACACCGTGTTCCTGTACCACGCGATCCAGGCCGGCATGGACATGGGCATCGTCAACGCCGGCATGGTGGGCGTGTACGACGAGCTCGAGCCCGAGCTGCGCGAGCGCGTGGAAGACGTGGTGCTCAACCGCCGGCCCGATGCGGGCGAGCGCCTGGTGGAGGTGGCCGAGAGCGCCAAGGGCTCGGCCAAGGACGACAGCAAGAAGAACGAATGGCGCGCGCTGCCGATCCGCGAGCGGCTGAGCCACGCGCTGGTGCGCGGCATCAACGACTTCATCACCGAAGACACCGAAGAGATGTGGCGCGAGATCGAGGCCGGCGGCGGCCGCCCGCTCAACGTGATCGAAGGCCCGCTGATGGACGGCATGAACGTGGTCGGCGACCTGTTCGGCCAGGGCAAGATGTTCCTGCCGCAGGTGGTGAAGAGCGCGCGCGTGATGAAGCAGGCCGTGGCGCACCTGCTGCCCTACATCGAGGCCGAGAAACTGGCCCTGCAGGCGGCCGGCGGCGACGTGAAGCCCAAGGGCAAGATCGTGATCGCCACCGTCAAGGGCGACGTGCACGACATCGGCAAGAACATCGTCACCGTCGTGCTCCAGTGCAACAACTACGAGGTCGTGAACATGGGCGTGATGGTGCCCTGCCACGAGATCCTGGCCATCGCCAAGGCCGAGGGCGCCGACATCGTGGGCCTCTCGGGCCTGATCACGCCCAGCCTGGAAGAGATGCAGTACGTGGCCGGCGAGATGCAGAAGGACGAACACTTCCGCGGCCGGGGCATCCCGCTGCTGATCGGTGGCGCCACCACCAGCCGCGTGCACACCGCGGTGAAGATCGCGCCGCATTACGACGGCCCGGTGGTCTACGTGCCCGACGCCTCGCGCAGCGTGAGCGTGGCGCAGGGCCTGCTGTCCGACCAGGCCGCGGCCTACATCGCCGAGGTCAATGCCGACTACGAGCGCGTGCGCACCCAGCACGCCAACAAGAAACAGGTGCCGCTGTGGCCGCTGGAGCGCGCGCGCCTGAACAAGACGCCGATCGACTGGAAGGCCTACACGCCGCAGAAGCCCAAGTTCATCGGCAAGCGCGTGTTCAAGAACTTCGACCTGCACGAGATCGCCAAGTACATCGACTGGGCCCCGTTCTTCCAGACCTGGGACCTGGCCGGCCCCTTCCCCGAGATCCTGAAGGACGAGGTGGTGGGCGAAGAAGCGCGGCGCGTGTTCAGCGACGGCAAGCGCATGCTGCAGCGCCTCATTGAAGGCCGCTGGCTCAGCGCCAGCGCGGTGGTGGGCCTGTACCCGGCCAACAGCGTGCACGACGACGACATTGAGCTCTACACCGACGAGAGCCGCCGCGAAGTCGCGTTGACCTGGCACGGCCTGCGCCAACAGGCCGAGAAGCACGAGATCGACGGCGTGATGCGCCCCAGCCGCTGCCTGGCCGATTTCGTCGCGCCCCAGGGCGAGGCCAACGACTACGTGGGCATGTTCGCCGTGACCGCCGGCCTGGGGGTGGAGAAGAAGGAAAAGCAGTTCCTCGACGACCTCGACGACTACTCCGCCATCATGCTCAAGGCCCTGGCCGACCGCATGGCCGAGGCGCTGGCCGAGTGCATGCACCACCGCGTGCGCACCGACCTCTGGGGCTACGCGGCCGACGAGGCGCTGAGCAACGAAGAGCTGATCAAGGAAAAGTACCAGGGCATCCGCCCGGCGCCGGGCTACCCCGCCTGCCCGGACCACTCCGTCAAGCGCGCGATGTTCGACGTGCTGCAGTGCGAGGACATCGGCATGGGCCTGACCGAAAGCCTGGCCATGACCCCGGCGGCCAGCGTGAGCGGCTTCTACCTCGCCC
Source organism: Hydrogenophaga sp. UC242_50 (assembly GCF_042697355.1). NCBI lineage: Bacteria > Pseudomonadati > Pseudomonadota > Betaproteobacteria > Burkholderiales > Comamonadaceae > Hydrogenophaga > Hydrogenophaga sp. UC242_50. The sequence goes on along the minus strand of NZ_CP170553.1, from coordinate 627,364 downwards.
ACCCGCAGAGCACCTACTTCAACGTCGGCAAGATCGGCGACGACCAGGTGGACGACCTGGCCGAGCGCAGCGCCGTGGCGCGCAACGAGCTGCAGCGCTGGCTGGCGCCGAACCTGTGAGGACGGAGACGATGACGTCGAAGAACCCACGGCCCAACGACGATCTGCTTTGGAAAGGCGTGTTGCTCGCCGCCATTGGCCTGATCGTGCTGATCGCACCCCACCGCCTCCAGTCGCCGGCGCTGCGGGACATCGTCGCGGGCTCGGCGGGCCTGGGCTGGCTGGCGCTGGTGTTGGGCGCCGGGTGCCTGGCGGTGTGGGGATGGCGCGGGTACAGGCATTGGAAGCGCCAGTAGGTCACCGACCTTGTCACGGGGCGCCATGGCGGCGCGCCGGGAACCTCCTCATGCGGCGGCGGCTCTGCCTTCCGTACATCCCCTTTTTGATGTTGGCTTCTTAAAACCTTTTCACCATGAACCTGCTCAACAACCTTTTCAACCACCCCCGGCTCGGCGTCATCCTGTTGCGCTGGACGCTCGCGCTCCTGATGGTGCTGCACGGCTGGGCCAAGATCACCGGCGGCGTGGGCGGCATCGAAGGCATGCTGGTCGCCAAGGGCCTGCCCGGCTTCCTCGCCTATGGCGTGTACCTGGGCGAGTTCGTGGCGCCGCTGTTCCTGCTCGCGGGCGTGTGGGTGGTGCCGGCGGCCCTGGTCATCGCGATCAACATGGCCTTCGCCGTGGGCTTGGCGCACATGGGCCACTGGTTCGATCTCACCAACACCGGCGGCTGGCGCCTGGAACTGCAGGCCTTCTTCTTCGTGACCGCGCTGGTCGTTGCCTTCACGCACCGCATCGGCCCGAACAAGTGAGGAGGTTGGCGGGGCGCCAAGCCCCATCACAGGTCTGACGTGATCCGCTGCTGTGCGTTGAACTGCAGGATCAGTTCCTGGGCAGTTTGCAGCAGCGCTTCCTCTTCCAGGGAGAGGGCGCACAGCGAGCCCTCATCGCTCGCCGCCAGCAGCATCCTGGTCAATGCCACGGCGCAGAGAATGCGCATTGCCTGAGGCGATTCCTTGCGCATGAACGCCATGACCAGCACAGTGGTCGTCAGGGCCCAGCCCTGGAGGCGTCCATCGGACAATCCCGGCAGGTCGTTGAATGCGAGTTCAACGACCTGCCGGGCCAGGGTCGCTGGGCGACCCAGAGAGACACCCATGTTGCGGCACAGTTCAAACTGCGTTTGAATGGCCGCTTCGGCCTTGCGCCTTCGGAACACTTCCGGCGCTCCTGAAAAAAAGCCCATACACATCTCCTTGCGGCTGCACGCGAGTTCTTCTGGAATTCGCGTGCAGCGACTGACATTGCGGTATGCGCATCATAATGTGACTTAAAGGAGGCTGACTCAAACACGTCACAGCCAGAGACTTGAGCGATGTCTCGTTCATCGGCCAGCGCTCCCCCAACCCTCATTTCGGCCCGAGAGGCCCTGGCCCTGAACATGATCCGGCTGCGCGCCGAGCGGGGCTGGTCCCAGGAAGACCTGGCCCATGAGGCCGGGTTGCACCGCACGTTCATCGGCCACGTGGAACGGCAGGCGCGCAACATTTCACTGGACAACGTGGAGCGCATTGCCCACGTGTTCGGCCTGCAGGCGCATCAGTTGCTGGCGCCGGTGGCCAGGCCCAGGAACCCGGGTTCCTAGGCCTTCGCATCGAGCGATCAGACGTTCATGATCGCCACGGCGCGCGAGTTCAGGTAGGCCTCCATGGCCTCGGGACCGCCTTCGGAGCCGTAGCCCGAATCCTTGATGCCGCCGAACGGCATTTCCGCCGAGGGCATCGCGGGCATGTTGACCCACAGCATGCCCACTTCCACCCGGCGCGCGAGCAGGTCGGCGTTTTTCAGCGAGCGCGTGAAGGCGTAGCCGGCCAGGCCGTAGGGCAGGCGGTTGGCTTCGGCGATGGCTTCGTCCAGGGTGTTGAAGCTGCGCACGGCGGCCATGGGGCCGAAGGGCTCGTCGTTGAACACGCGGGCTTCGAGTGGCACGTCGGTGAGGATGGTGGGCCGCCAGAAGTTGCCTTCGTCGCCGATGCGCTCGCCGCCGGTGGCCAGCGTGGCGCCGCGCTCCACGGCGTCCTTGGTGAACTCGGCCATGGCCGTGACGCGGCGCGGGTTGGCCAGCGGGCCCATCTGCGTGCCCTCGGCCGTGCCGTCGCCCACCGCGAGGCCGGCCGCGTGTTTGACAAGCGCGGCCGAGAACTCCTTGGCGATGCTCTCGTGCACCAGGAAACGCGTGGGCGAGATGCAGACCTGGCCCGCGTTGCGGAACTTGGCGCCGCCCGCGGTCTTCACGGCCAGGGCCACGTCGGCGTCTTCCGCCACGATCACCGGTGCGTGCCCGCCCAGCTCCATGGTCACGCGCTTCATGTGCTGGCCGGCCATGGCCGCGAGTTGCTTGCCCACCGGCGTGGAGCCGGTGAAGGTGATCTTGCGGATGACCGGGTGCGCGATCAGGTAGCTGGAGATCTCGGACGGCGTGCCGTAGACCAGGCCGAGCACGCCCGCGGGCAGGCCGGCGTCGGCGAAGGCGCGCACCAGTTCGGCCGGCGCGGCCGGGGTTTCTTCGGGCGCCTTGACGATCATGGAGCAGCCCGTGGCCAGCGCCGCCGCGAGCTTGCGCACGACCTGGTTGATGGGGAAGTTCCAGGGCGTGAACGCGGCCACCGGGCCGACCGGGTCTTTCAGCACCATCTGGCGCAGGGCCAGGTTGCCGCGCGAGGGCACGATGCGGCCGTAGACGCGCAGGCCTTCGTCGGCGAACCACTCCAGGATGTCGGCGGCGGCCATGGCCTCGCCCTTGGCCTCGGCCAGCGGCTTGCCCTGCTCCTGCGTGAGCAGGCGGGCGATGGCGCCGGCGCGCTCGCGCATCAGGCCGGCGGCCGCGCGCATCACCTTGGCGCGCTCGATGGCCGGCGTGTCGCGCCAGGTTTCGAAGCCCTTCTGCGCGGCGGCCAGGGCCAGGTCCAGATCGGCCTGGCGCGCGTGCGCCACGCGCCCGATTTCCTTGCCGGTCGCCGGGTTGAACACGGCCAGCGTCTCGCCCGCTTGGGCATCGCGCCAATGGCCTTGGATGAAGAGTTGGGTGTTGGGGTACGTCAAGGAAGTCTCCTGAAGCGGTGAAAGCGGCGGTGAAAGCGGAACCTTAACAGCAGTCGAATGGCCGCGCGGGCACGGTGGCATGCGGGAAATCTCGAGCCTTATCGCGTGCGCTTGTCCGCGATAATTCCCGGGCCGCTTCCTGCGGTGATCACGACATGACACTTCAGCAGCTGCGAACTTTCCTGGCCATTGTCGAGTTTGGCAGTTTTCGCAGAGCCGCGCGAGAGCTCGACGTGTCCCAGGCGGGCTTGACCACCAGCATCCAGGCGCTTGAAAACGAGCTGAAGCTGCGGCTGATCGTGCGATCGACCCATGGGATCACCTTGACGGCGGAGGGCCGGCAGATCTACGAGCGCGCGCAGATCGTCGATCGCGAGTCGCGCCAGATCCTCAGCGACGCCGATCGCCTGCGTGGCAAGAGCGGCGGTCACCTCAGCATTGGCCTGGGCCCCACGCCGACCGCGACCCTGTTGCACCACGTGGTGCCGGACTTCCACAAGCGTTTCCCCGACGTGCGGCTGAACCTGACCAGCGGGGTGTACGAGCACCTGGAGTCCGCCTTGCAACAGGGCAAGGTGGAACTCGCGATCACGGCGGTGCCTGGCGAAGGCGTGTCACCGAACCTGACGAGCGTGGAGCTGTTCCGCAGCGATCTGGCCGTGATCGCCCGGGAAGACCACCCGCTGGCGGGCGCCGATTCCATCCGCGAGCTGCTCGAGACCGAATGGGTGCTGCTGGGCTCGCCGGGCGGCCCGGGTGGCACGGTGACGCAGTACCACATCGAGCACGGGTTGCCGGCGCCCCTCATCGCGGCCACGTGCGAGTCCCTGACCCAGCTGGCGGCCCTGGTGCGCGGCACCGACTGGATGGCCGTCATCCCGGCCGTGATGATCGACCGCGGTCTCATGGGCGACGGACTCGCGACCCTCAAGCTGCGGGAGGCGGTGCCGCGCTATGTCAACAGCGTGGTCTACCGCCGCGAGCCCCCGCTCTCGCCAGCGGCCCAGGCCTTCGTCGCCATGTGCCGCTCGTGCGCGCGCGCGCTGGCCCTGGGGGTCAGGCCCTGAGCCTTTCCGCCCGGGTCAGAAGACGTGGCGCATGCCGATCTGGACCCCGCGGACGTCCGCGCCCGCGGCCGGGCTGCCGCCCGCGTCGGCGCGGCTGGGCCACAGGCCGAACGCGGCCGCACCGTCGTTGCGCTGGTGGGCGACGCTCACGTACACCGAGGTGCGCCGGGACAGGGGTTGCAGGTACTGCACCGCCCACAGGCGCGCGTCCGAGCCGGCGGCGTCGTCGACGTTGCGCACCTGGTAGGTGGCGTTGATTTCACCCGGCCCCACCGGCACCTTGACGCCGACGGAGCCGCCGCGCATGCCGAACGAGCCATCGACATCGGATTTGGTGAGATAGCCGTACAGCTTCGCCACCCGGAAGTCGTAGCTCGCGCCCAGGCTGACCGTGTCGGTGGAGACCGAGGCCCGCCCGGGCTGGCCCGCCGAGGCGCCGGTGGTGTTCAGGCGGTCGTAGACGGCGCCGACGTACAGCGCGCCCTGGGCGTATTCCAGGGCATAGCTGGCGGGATGGCCAAACGGTGAGGCGCCCTCGTTGGTCGCCACCATCACGCGGCCCACGAAGCCGCCGACGGTGGGCGAGGTGTACTGGATCGCGTTGTTGTATTGAACCGGATAGCCCAGGTTGCCCGCCGCCCCCCCGCGCTGGAACAGCGTCTGCATGGCACCCATGCTCGAGCGCTGGAACGGGTCGATGCGCAGCGACATCGCGATGCTGGGCGTGAACTGGCTGCCCAGGGCCAGGCTGCCCAGCGTGGCGTGGCGCAGGCCCACCACGGTTTCGCGGTTGAAGGCCTGCGTGGGGCTGGACAAGGTGCCGGTGTCGGCGTTGAAGCCCTGCTCCAGCTTGAAGAAGGCCTGATGCCCACCGCCCAGATCCTCCGTGCCGCGCACGCCCCAGCGCGAGGTGTCGCTGGACAGCAGCGTGTGGCGGCGGGCGGCCGTCAAGGCCGTGCCGAACATGCGCACGGCGTTGACGGACGCGTCCAGGCGCCCATACAGCTGGACCGATGACGTGCCGCCCGGGGCCTGGGCGAACGCGAGGGGCGGCACGAGCAGGCACGCGCCGATCACACTCTTCTTCTTCATGTTGTCTCCTTCCGTGGGAAGCGCTCGGGGCGAGCGCGAATGGCAGCGCCTGGCGGCGCCGCCGGTTACAGATCCAGCACGACCTCCGCATCCGCCTCGGCGGCGCGGGAGCAGCACAGCACCATCCTGGTTTTCCGTTGTTCCTTGCTCAGCACGAAGTCGCGATGGTCCACCTCGCCTTCGATGTAGGGAACGGCGCACACACCGCACAGGCCGTCGCTGCACTTGACGTCCACCTGCAGCCCGCAGGCGGCGAGCGCCTGCACCGCCGATTGCTCGGCGGTCACGGGAATGGTCCTGGCGGAGCGCGCCAGGCGCAGCACGAAGGGGTGGCGCGCGCGCGCGGGGGCCTCGGGGACCGAGAAGTACTCCCGGTGCAGGCTCTCCTCGGGCCAGCCGAATCCGCTGGCGGTGTCGAACACCGCGTCCATGAAGGCCGAGGGGCCGCAGGTGTACAGGTGGCTGTCCGGCACCGGATCGCGCAGCACGTCCGCGATGTCGAGCCGGCGTTCGTCGCTGAAGTGGAAGTGCACCCGGCTGGCCCAGGGCATGGCCTCGAGTTCCGGAATGAACGCGGCCTGGGCCCGTGTCCTGGACTTGTAGTAGAGGTCGAAGTCGGCGCCCATCGCGTGCAGCTCGTGCGCCATCGCGATCAGCGGGGTGACGCCGATGCCGCCGGCCATGAGCACGTGCCGCCGGGCCGAGGGCACGATGGGGAAGTGGTTGCGCGGCCGCGAGATCACCACCGGCGTGTCCTGCCGCAGCATCTGGTGGATCTTGAGCGAGCCCCCCCGGCCCTGGTCCTCGCGCAGGATGCCCAGCAGGTAGTGCCCGCGCTCGGCGGGGTTGCCCGCCAGGCTGAACTGCCGGATGTACTCCGGCGTGACGGTGACGTCGACGTGGGCGCCGGCCGCCCAGGCGGGCAGGGGCTGGCCGTCTTTCGACACGATCTCGAACAGGTCGATCTTGCCGTCGGCCGAGCTCTGCCAGCGGCGGCCGATGCGCGCGACGATCACGGGCGGCGCCTCGACCAGCGGGCGCAGGGGCGGAACGAGGTTGTCGGTGTCGCCGTCCTTGATGCGCTGCTGGTGTTGCTGGGGGCTGAGCAGCTGCCGGTACGCCTCGATGCCGGCCTCGCGGTCCAGGGGACTGGGCATCGGCAGGGGCAGGGGGGCCAGCGGCGCGGGGTAGGCCGCCAGCGTCTGGTCTTCGTGCTTCAACCGGATGTGCTTGTTCAGGCCGCGCGTGTTGACCTCCTGGGCCTGCACGATCCGGCCGGTGCCATCGTTCGTGATGTCCCACCACCACTTTTTCCTGGCGTTGATGCCACCCCGTCCGAGGGCATCGTCCAGCCGCGCGAGCCATTGGGCCGCGACCGGCATGTGGATGGCCGCCCACCGGAAGGGTTTCTCCTGCACCAGCCCGGGCAGGTTCCAGGGGCAGGCCTTCATGCAGCGGCCGCACATGGCGCCGCCCAGGTTGGTCATCCGGTAGCGCGTGCATTTCTCGACGTCGGCTTTCCAGATCTCGTAGCCGTTGAACATCACCTTCGGACCCGCCGAGATCGCGCCCGATGGGCACTCGCGCGCGCACTTGTTGCAGGAGTCGCAGAAGTTCTGCAGGCCGAAGTCGATGGGTTTGTCGGGCTGGACCGGAAAGTCCGTGGTCATGACGCCGGTCTTGCTGCGCGGGCCCAGGAACGGGTTGAGGATCGTCTCGCCGATCCGGCTGACCTCGCCCAGGCCGGCCAGCAGCACCAGCGGGGTCTGGATGACGTCGCTGTCGGCCGCCGAATGGGCCGTGGCGCTGAAGCCGAGGTTGCGCAGGTGGTCGCCGAGGACCCCGCACACCAGGCCCGCGCGCATGTAGGTGCGCATCGATTGGGCGCTGGAGATCCAGTCGTCGCCCGAGGCGCCTTCCATGGTTTCGTAGCCCTGGTCGATCATCACGGTGGCCGCGAAGGGGTGGGCCACCGGCATTTCGGTGCCGTCCTGCCGGTGCGAGTACCAGACCCACGCCGGCGCGCGGGAAAGGCCCGCCAGGTCCGCGCCGAGGAAGTGCAGCGTCGCCTTCACCAGGTCCGCGTTGTGCGCCGGATCGCTGTAGGGGGCCTGCTCGGCCGCCGGCTCGCCCCGCTGCAGCACCGAGTACACGTTCAGCGCCAGGCGCAGCGCCGCGGCCAGGGGCGCCTTGGCGACCGAATAACCGTCCTTGGACATGTCCTGCGTGGTCTTGCCCAGGTCGCCGAACGCGGCCCGCAGGAAGAACTCGCTGCTCTTGGGCACGCGCGGGATGCGGGCTTCGTCGATGTAGGTGGTGGTCTCGTCGACCCGCTTGAGCGTCTCGACCGGGTAGCGGCTGTCCCGGTAGTGGCGGCCCTGGAAGTCGATCGCATTGGAGGCGTTCTTCGGGCTCGCCGAGCCGATCCACCAGCTCGGGCCCTGGGCATGGAAGCGTTCGGCGAGCGAGGGTGGCGCCAGGGCCTGGTCGGGCTCGAGCGCCAGGTTGGTGGTGACCACGGCCAGGCCGAAACGGTCGCCGATGAAGGGGTTGACGACGGTGTCGCCTTCCCGCCGCGCCAACCCGCTGGACACCGCCAGGCGCAGGAGGTTCACGTTGGTGGTGGTGGCGGTGTGGCTGCGTGCTTCGTAGCCGAGGATGCGCAGGTAGTCTGCCAGGACCGCCGCCGTCTCGGCCGCGCGCAGCGCGGCGCGCCAGGCCTGCATGCCGACGATCCAGTCCGAACCGGGCTCGTCCTTCGAGGGGTCGCGGGGGTGCTCGACCATCAGGACCAGCGCGTGCGTGTGGTGCTCGATGCCCGACTCGCACAAGGCCATCGAACGCTTCATCTGGCGCAGCACGGCGTTGGGGTTGAAGCGCAGCCGCAGCTTGGTTTCCGACTGCTCGTAGGTCGCGGTGCGGAAGTCCGGGTGTTCCACCGGTTGCGCCAGCAGATCACCGGCATCCAGACGGCACACGCCCGCGATCGAGGTGTCCAGAAAGTAGGCGGCGGACTTGAGGTGTTCGGCCCGCTCGCGCGGGCTCGAGGGAATCTCCGCCTCGGTCGGGTTGCGGTCGCCTTCGCGCACCTGGTCGAGCGCGCACATGAAGCGGCTGATGGAGGACGCGAGCGTGGAACGGGGCCCGGGTTCGCGCGGTGGGCGCAGCACGCCGGTCTCGCGAATGTGGTCCAGGTCGGGCGCGGCGGCCCGGCGGCTCAGCCGCTCGCTGGGGTAGGCGCCCAGGTGCACGGGCCGTTCGTCATGGGAGAAGAGGCGCATGGCGGTTTACTCTTTGATGCCGCGGGCTTTGACGATGGCGCCGTAGCGCTCGCTGTCGCGCCGGATCTGCGCCCCGAAGTCCGCGGGGGTCATGGGCGTGGCTTCCGCGCCCAGGGCGCGGATCTGTTGCGCCACCGCTGCCGAGGCCAGCAGCTTGTTGATCTCGGCGTTCATCCGGGCCACGATCGCCGCGGAGGTGCCGGCGGGGGCGTAGACGCCGTGCGTGGTGCCCGCGTCGAAGCCCGCCAGGCCCTGCTCCTGGATGGTGGGCGTGGCCGGGAACAGCGGTGAGCGTTTGGTGGTGCCGACCGCCAGCAGGTGAAGCCGGCCCGCGCGGATGTGTTCGAGCGCGATGCCGGGGTCGAAGGCGAACTGCACGACACCGCCCAGCAGGTCCTGCAGCGCGGGCGACGAGCCCCGGTAGGGCACGTGCTCGGCCCGGATGCCGGCCTGCTCCTTGAGCATCTCGGCCGCCACGTGCGGCGCGCTGCCGTTGCCCGGGGTCGCGTAGGACAGCTTGCCGGGGTGGGCCTTGGCGTAGGCCAGGAAGCCCTGGAAGTCGTTGAAGCCCAGGCGCGCATCCGACACCAGGAACAGTTCGATCCGGGCCGCCGCGGCCACCGGCATCAGGTCCTTGTCCGGCTGGATCGGCAGGCGCGGCAGGGTGTGCACGGAAATCGACATCGCGCTGCCGGACGTCACCAGGAAGGTGTAGCCGTCGTTGGGCGCGCGCGCGACGGCCTCGGCGGCGATCATGCCGGTCACGCCCGATTTGTTCTCCACCACCACGGGTTGGCGCAGCGCCTCCGTCAGCCCCGGCACCAGGGCCCGCGCGATCACATCCGGGGAACTGCCGGGCGGAAAGCCGACGATCAGGCGGATCGGTTTGCTTGGCCAGTCGGCGGGCGTGTTGGCGCTGGCGGCATGGGCGCCCGGGAGCAGCGCGGCGCAGACCGCCAGGCGGCCGATCCAGGTCGAGAGTCGAGAGCGGTGTGGCCGTGGGGATGTCGTTGTCATGTTGTCTCCTGGTGGGGTGAGGGGGCGCGATCCGATGCGTGGCCGGATCGTCAGGTGGTGGTGTGAAGCGGGGGGTCCACGTCCTCGAGCACGAGCAGCCCGTAGGCCGTGTTCGACGCCGGGACGTGATAGAAGCGGTGCACCACGTCGACCTCGGCTTGCAGGGCCCCGCGCATGACGAGCCACATCACGCACTCCAGGCCTTCCGAGCCGGCTTCGCGCAGGAGTTCGAGGTGGTCCTTTTGAGCGACCTGCTCGGGCGCGGCGACAAAATCGTCCAGCCAGGCGTTGTCGAATTCGGCGTTGATCAGGCCGGCCCGTTCGCCCTGCAGCTGGTGCGAGAGGCCGCCGGTGCCGATCACGGCCACGCGCACGTCGGCGGGGTAGGCCTCGATGGCTTTGCGGATCGCCTGGCCCAGCTTCAGGCAGCGCCGGCCCGTGGGAGGCGGGTACTGGATGACGTTCACGCACAGCGGGATCACCTGGCAGGGCCAGGACGTCGGCTGGCCGAACAGCACGGAGAGCGGCACCGTCAGGCCGTGGTCCACCGTCATTTCGGAAACCACCGTGATGTCGAACTCGTCCAGGATCAGCGATTCGGCCAGGTGCCAGGACAGTTCGGGCGCACCCTGGACCACCGGCACCGGACGGGGGCCGTAGCCCTCGTCGTGCGGCTGGTAGCGCTCGGCCACCCCCAGCGCGAACGTGGGCGTGAGCGCCAGGGAAAAGCAGGACGCGTGGTCGTTGTAGACGACGATGCAGACGTCCGGCTTCGCGCGCGCGATCCAGTCCCTGGCCGCCTGCATGCCGTCGAACACCGGCTTCCAGTACGGCTCCTGCGTCTTGCCGCCATCGACCGCGGCGCCGATCGCGGGCACGTGCGAGGTGCCCACGCCACCAATCACCTTAGCCATGGGCCGCCTCCCGGTTCTGTTGCCGGCTGCGAAGGCCCGCGACCGCGCGGCCGCCGCCCACCATCATTCGCCGGAAGTCCTCGACCGTCGTCGGCGTGGCCGACATGGCGGCCCCGACGTGCTGCATGCTCAGGCCGTCGAAGATGGCCAGCTTGAAGGTGTAGTAGATGTTGCCGCCCAGGCGCAGCAGGGCCAGCCAGTCGCGCTGGAGCACGGCCTCGCGCTGGGCCTCTGTCATCGGGTAGCGGGCCAGGCAGCCCTGCGGGTCGGCGCGGAAGGCGTCGCGGTGGTCCGCGATGTCCAGCGATTTGCAGAACATGTTGAGCCCGTAGCCCATGCGCTGATGGGTGCCGTCGAACACGTAGGTGCCCGGGATGTCGTGGTAGTCGCGTGTCTGGGGTGTCATCAGGTGTGTTCCAAAGGGAGGCCGGCGTACTGTTCGGCAAGGGCCACTTGCGCGCTGGGAGAGGACTTCAGGAAATCCAGCTCGTACTCCTGCGCGCGCTGGTCGAAGGCGGTCGAGGAGGGGAAGCGGTGCAGCAGGTTGGTCAGGTACCAGGAGGTGCGCACGGAGTGCCACACGCGCCGCAGCGCCGTCTCGCTGTAGCTGGCCAGCAGGTCCGGGCTGCCGGTGCGGTAGCGGTGATCGAGCGCGCGGCTCAGGTAGTGCACGTCCGAGAAGGCGAGGTTGAGGCCCTTGGCGCCCGTGGGCGGCACGATGTGCGCCGCGTCGCCGGCGAGGAAGAGCCGGCCGTAACTCATGGGCTCGGCCACGTAGCTGCGCAGCGGCGCGATGGACTTCTCGATCGAAGGCCCCTCCACGATCGAGGCGGCCATGCTGGCCGGAAAACGCGCCTTGAGTTCGGACCAGAAGCGCGCGTCCGGCCAGTCCTCGATGTTGGTGTCCAGCGGCACCTGGATGTAGTAGCGGCTCAGCGTCGGGCTGCGCATGGACGCGAGCGCGAAACCGCGCGGGTGGTTGGCGTACACGATGTCCGGCAACGGGGGTTGCGGCGTGAGGATGCCCAGCCAGCCGAACGGGTAGATCTTCTCGAACTCCTTCAGCACGTCGGCCGGGATCGCGCGGCGGGACACGCCATGGAAGCCATCGCAGCCGGCGATGTAGTCGCACTCGATGGTGACGCGGCGGCCATCGAGCTGCAGGCTGACGCTGGGCGCATCGGTGTCGACACCGTGCAGCGCGACCTCGCCCGCGTTGAAGATCACGCGGGCGTTGCGCCGGTCGGCCGCCGCGAACAGGTCTTCCTGGATGCTGGTCTGGCCGTAGGCGACGAAGCGCTTGCCCACGTGCTTGTGCACGTCGATGAAGAACTCGCTGCGGCCGGCCCACACGATCTTCATGCCGTCGTGCGCATGGCCTTCCTGGTCCATGCGCGCCGAGAGGCCGTACTGGCGCAGCATGTCCACGGTGGTCTGCTCCAGCACGCCGGCGCGGATGCGCGCCTGGACGTAGTCGCGGCTCTGGCGTTCCACGACGACGCTGTCGATGCCGTGGTGGTGAAGGATTTCCGAAAGCAGCATGCCCGCCGGGCCTGCCCCGACGATGGCGACTTGGGTTTTCATGGTGATGTGCAAAAAGGCGCTGGTTGAGTGGGGCGGATCGTAGGAAGACCCTCCGTCCGCAACAAGTCAGCGCGGTGCTATAGCGATCGCTTCGAGCGATCACCTGAAACGCGCACGCGGAACCACAATGCCGGCATGAGCAGAAGCAGAGCGGCCGTGCGGGCCATGAAGCAACAGGCCGCGTGCGCCGGGGCGAATCCACAGCGCGCGCAGGAGGCCCTGATGGCGCTGCTGGAGCGCAGCATCCGCTTTCGCCATCGGAGGTTGGCGGTGTTGCGCCTGTGCGATGCCATGGAGTCCGGTGCACCGGTGCCCGAGGCGCAGTGGCGCTACTGCCTCGAGGCCATGCCGTGGGACGACCTCGCGTTGCGGGCGCGGCTGGAACGGGCCGCCCGCCGCCGGACGGCCGACCCCTCCTGGATTGTTCAATCTTCCTGATGAGTTGTTCAAAATCTTCCGCTTGATGCAGGGACGGGCTGGGGCTGTAATTCCCGCTCGGAACCGTTCTTGGCATGGGTCGGGCAAGAGATCTCGTGCGTGGACACCGCCATTTCAATGCCCTCAGGAGACCTCACATGCCCATGTCCGACGACGACCGGAAAAAACTGTCCCACCGCCTCTACACCGCCATGGTCCTTCCGTTGAAGGACGACGAGATCGACGAGCCCGGGCTGCGCCGGCTGGTGCGCTACTACGCGGACCACCGCTTCGCTCAGGTCGGCGGCCTGATCGCGAACCCCGAAGCGGGCGAGGTCTCGTACCTGAGCCGCGAGGAGAAGCGCCGCGTGCTGGAGATCGTGATGGAGGAAGCCCGCGGCCGGCTGCCGGTGCTGGCCGGCACCTTCGGCTGGACGACCAAGGACGCCGTGCAGGCGGCGCAGGACGCCAAGGAATTCGGCGTGGACGGCATCTTCGTCATCCCGCCCGCCGGTTCCATGGACGTGTCGGTGGCCTGGGACGCGGCCCGCTACCCCGAGGTGTGGCTGGACCAGATCCGCCTGCAGCAGGAGGCGGTGGACCTGCCCATCTTCGCGCACCCGATCTCCAACGCCACACCGCAGTGGGGGCTGGGCCTGCCGCTGGAGGCCACGCTGGCGATCTGCCGCGCCGTGCCCAATGTGATGGGCTGGAAGATGACCTATTCGCCCCAGGGCGCCCGGGTGATCGCCCGCGCGCTGCGTGAGCACCTGCCCAACGTGGCGGTCCTGCCGTCCAGTGCCCACCTCTTCCACGACTACCTGGCCTCCGGCTGGCAGTTCGACGGCGCCATCAGCGGCTCCTTCAACTACGCGATGGAGCCCATGCTGGCGCACATCGAGGCCTTCGAGCGCCTCGATCTGAAGGCCGCGCGCGAGATCTGGAACGGCGGCATGGCGCAGCTGCACGAATACGTGTATTCGGAGCCGGGCCGACTGCACGTGCGCTACAAGATCGCCACCTGGCTGCGCGGCCTGATCGATTCGCCCCTGATGCGCGCGCCCATGCCGCGCCCCCGCCCCGAAGAGATTCGCACGCTGGCCCGGCTGATGTCCGCCTGCGGCCTGGACGTGGTGCGCAGCGAAGCCGAACAATCCATCTGACCCGAGGGCCCTCACCATGAACCCCAACCGTCGCACCGTGTTGATCTCCGCGGCCGGCATGGCCGCCGCGCTGGCGATGCCCGCGCACGCGCAGGCGCCTTTCCCGAACCGGCCCATCCGCCTGGTCGTGCCTTTCCCGCCGGGGGGCTCGACCGACGTCGCGGCCCGCACGATCGCCGAGCGCATGGCGCAGGACCTGGGGCAACCCGTCATCGTCGACAACCGCCCCGGCGCCGGCACCACCATCGGGGCGGCCAACGTCGCGGCCGCCGCGCCCGATCGCCACACGCTCTACATCACCGGCACCATCAGCCACGCGTCGGCCGCCGCGCTGTACAACAAGCTGAGCTACGACCCGGTGAAGTCGTTCACGGCGGTGGGCTTCGTCACCGAGTCGCCCTTCATCCTGGCCGTCAACAGCGCGGCGCGCGAACACACGGTGCAGGAGCTGATCCAGGCCGCGCGCGCCCAGCCCGGCGAGATCACGTACGCCTCCAGCGGCAACGGCGCGGCGCCCCACCTCTCGGCCGAGTTGCTGGCCCGTTCGGCCGGCGTCAAATTCCTGCACGTGCCCTACAAAGGCGTGGGCCCGGCCCTCACCGCCTTGCTGTCCAACGAAGTGCGTTTCACCGTGGCCGACGCCGGCGCCGTGCCGCACATCGCCGGTGGCCGCCTGCGCGCGCTGTCGGTGCTCAGCGCCAACCCCTCCCCCATGCTGCCCGGCGTGCCCGGGCTGGCCTCGTCGGGCATCAAGGACGTGGACATCTCCAGCAACCTCGGCCTGCTTGCGCCGGCCGGCACGCCCACCGACGTGCTGGACAAGCTCCACGCCAGCCTGAACCGCTCGCTCGCCCAGGAGGGCATCAAGGCCAAGCTGGCCGGCCTGGGGCAGCTGGTCGCCCCGCGTTCGCGCGATGAGTTCATGCGCACGCTGGTGAACGACGTGCAGCGCTACGCCAGCGTGGTGAAGGAAGCGGGCATTCGGATCGACTAGGGGCTTCCGACGGGTCGTTGAAAGAGCGTCCGCCATGGGATGCCACGGTGACAGACGTGGTCAGGGATCGCACGTGTTGCCCTCGGGCAATCGACCGGCGCTGCCCGAGACAGCGCGGTTGTAGGCAAGGTATTGCTTGGCGCGCAGCTTGGTGTTGGCGGTGATGGCTTCGATCTTGCTGCTCAAGTCATAGCCCTGTTGGTAGTCAGGCATGAAAGATAGTCGCAAGCATTTCACACTGGCCATTGACACATCGCCCAGCCTGTCCAGTTCGGCCTTGTTGTTCTGGTCCACCAGCAACTCGGCTTGCCGCACACGGGCGGCCTGTTGCGCTGCTTTCTTTTGCACATCCGTGATGGGCAGGGCCGCGATCCAGGCATCGATGTCATCGCGGATGCCGTTGTTGTCGCCATCGGGCCCTCGAAGATCGCTGGAGCGGTCCAGTTGGGGCAGTTGGCCGCTGTCTTCCAGGGCCTTGATCTGTTCGGCCAGGGTGGGCGATGCCGGGGCGGGTGAACCGGGGGGCGGCGTGCCGCCCGGCGCGTTGCTGGACGTGGTGTTACCGCCGCAGGCCGGCAGCCAAGCGACCAGCAACAGCGAAAACATTGAAATGAGAAAACGATGATGGTTCATGGTGCGTGGGTGGGTCAGTGGATGAGCGTGTCCAGCGACTGGACGATCAAGCCCCGGGTGCGGGCGTAGGCCGCGCGCGCCGTGTCGAGGTAGGTAGGCTCGAAGCCATGGCCCGTCGCGTCCCTGAGGCGCGGGGGAATGGTGATGTTGGCGGGCGGCACGCTGTTGGCACCGGTGAGGCGCAAACCGTTGATGACCAGGTCGATGCTGGCGAGCACATAGTCGCCTCGCAGCGTGGGCGAAGCTGGAGCGACATGCACCACCTGGGCCGCGACGTTCGGACGCGCAGCCCGGATGGCATCGTGGGCGTTGTTGACGAAGAGGTTGCCTTGCGAGTGGGCCACCAGCAGCAGGCTGGCGCCCTCGTCGGCATAGCGCAGCAGCCGTTCAAGGTGGGCGGCCCGGTTTTCGTAGGTGGGGGACTGGGTGAACAGCGTGAGCAGCTTGAGCGTGCTGGCTGTCAGCTGGTTGAGGGCGGCGCTGGCGGTGGCGTCCAGCCACTGCAACAAGGCGTTTCCCCCGGTGCCCAGCAGGTGGAGCAGGCGCCCGGTGGTCGAGGTGTCGTGCTGATGGCGCCCGGTCAGAATGTCCCAGAAGGTTTCCCAGCGGTCGGCGAACACGCCGCCCAGTTCCCGGCTGCGCTGCTCGAACACCTCGGCCACGTCTTCAAGGCACGAGGGTTTGCCCATCACACCTTCCCCGCAAGCGGTCTGGTTGTAGAACCAGTCGTACTTGAGTGGCGCTTCATTGTGCTGAGAGCCGAATTCGACTTCGAGCCGGTCAATGCTTTTCTGTGCTGCCTCTCTCGTATTCGCCACCCCGTTGAAGAACCCGATCACCACTTCCTTTCGCGACTTCACCGTCCACCACCCCGAGTTGCTGCAGTCGGTGCAGGTGGCGGTGAAGGTGATGGGGGTGTTGGAGCGTTGCTTGGGCACGTACTGCAGCAGCAGACGGCCGTTGCTGTCGGTTCGCCAGTGGTTGCATCCCGCCCCACACAGCAGGCCGCCATGCTGGCCGTTGTCGGAAAGCTGAACCTTGACGGGGTGCTGGGTGATCGGCCTGCCGTCGAGCGATACCTGGGCCGTGAGATCGATGGGCGTGAGTTCCTTGTCGACGGTGTCGTGGGTGCCAACCAGCGTCACGGTGTAGGGCATGTAGGTGGGTGTCACGCAGGCTGCGTAGGCGTTGGGGTCATCGCTCTGCTTGCACACCCCCTTGGCATCGCAGAGGGTGTTGAGCGCCCGCAGTTCCCGCACTTCCACCCGGTAGCTATAAGGCTCGGGAACGTTGTAAAGCACCCCTGATGAAGTGGACCCGCCCCAGTACTCACAGCGGGTGTACTGCCCACGGGCCGGAGGATCACATCGGAGTGGGATGGCGCCGAAGCTCGCATAGAGGAATTCGGCCATGGAGGGATCCCCTCGGTAGGCGCGATAACCATCAAAGAACTCGTGCTGCAGTTTTTGCTGCGGCGTCAGCGCCCACTCGGCGGGGAAGGAGACATCGCCCCACGAGTACAGGGAGAAGCATGTGGCTTCGGCGTTGGCCCGAAGGTGCGTGGTGGCCCCGAGGAACAGCAATACCCATAACCAAAAACGAAGTCCCTTTTGCATATGCATCCTTGATTTTGAATTCCTTCTTCCTATTTTTCAAAACCAAAAATCAATGTAAATACCTCATTTTTGGGGTTCTGAGTGTCGCAACACCCGGCGGTACTGCACCGCCTCCGCCACGTGCGCGGTGGCGACCGCTTCCGCGCCCGAGAGGTCGGCGATGGTGCGCGCCACGCGCAGGGCGCGGTGCGTGCTGCGCGCGCTCCAGCCCAGGCGCGCGGCGGCGGTGTGCAGGAACTTCAGCGCGGCCGGTTCGGCGTTCACGTGCGCGTCCAGCGCCTGCCCGGCCAGGGTCTGGTTGGTGCTGCCCTGGCGGGCCTGTGCGCGCTGGCGCGCGAGGTGCACGCGCTCACGCACGGTGGCGCTGGGCTCGCCGGCCGCGCCGTGCAGCAGGTCGTCCGGCGGCAGCGCGGGCACCTCCACATGCAGGTCGATGCGGTCGAGCAGCGGGCCGCTGAGCTTGCCCTGGTAACGCGCGATCTGGTCGGGCGTGTCGCGACAGGCGCGCGTGGGGTGGCCCAGAAAACCGCAGGGGCAGGGGTTCATCGCGCCGATGAGCTGGAAGCGCGCCGGGAACTCGCTCTGCATGGCCGCGCGCGAGATGCGGATGTGGCCGCTCTCCAGCGGCTCGCGCAGGGCCTCCAGCGCCGAGCGTGGAAATTCCGGCAGCTCGTCGAGGAACAGCACGCCCTGGTGCGCCATGGAGATCTCGCCCGGCCGCGGCGGCGAGCCGCCCCCCACCAGGGCCACGGCGCTGGCGCTGTGGTGGGGCGCGCAGGTCGGGCGCTGGCCCCAGCGCTCCAGGCTGAAGCGCCCGGCCAGCGAGGCCACGGCGGCGGACTCCAGCGCCTCCAGCGTGCCCATGGGCGGCAGCAGGCCGGCAAAACGCTGGGCCAGCATGGACTTGCCCGAGCCCGGCGGGCCGACCAGCAACAGGCTGTGGCCGCCGGCCGCGGCGATCTCCAGCGCGCGCTTGGCGGCCACCTGGCCCTTGACGTCGATCAGGTCGGGGTAGCGGGGCAGGGCGGCGCGCGCGGTGGGCGCCAGGCGGGCCCAGCCGGCCTCGTCGGGTGGCGGCGGTGGCGCCGTGTCGGACTCGCGCTCGGGCAGGAAGCGCGCGACCACATCGAGCAGGTGGCGCGCGCGGTAGACCTGCGCCTGCGGCACCAGCGCCGCTTCCTCGGCGCTGCCCGGCGGCAGCACCAGGCGGGTCGGGCGCTCGGTGTCCTGCCGGTGCACGGCCAGGCTCATGGCCAGCGCGCCGCGCACCGGCCGCAGCTCACCACCGAGCGAGAGCTCGCCCGCGAACTCCCAGCCGGCCAGCCGCGCCGCGTCGATCTGCCCGCTGGCGGCGAGGATGCCCAGGGCGATCGGCAGATCGAAGCGGCCGGAGTCCTTGGGCAGGTCGGCCGGCGCCAGGTTCACGGTGATGCGCTTGTTCGACGGGAACTCCAGCCCCGCGTTGGCGATGGCCGAGCGCACGCGCTCGCGCGCTTCCTTCACGCCGGTGTCGGCCAGGCCGACCAGCGTGAAACTGGGCAGGCCGTTGGCGAGGTGGACCTCGACGCAGACCGGGCGGGCTTCCAGGCCGAGCAGCGCGCGGCTGTGCACCAATGACAGACTCATGTGTGGTTTCTCCCTGTTTCGGTGCGCGCCCAGGCCACCCGCTGGGGCAAAAGGCGCCCCGTGGGCCGCACCCAATTGGTGCGCACAGCTTTGGTGTGGCCGTGGGCGATCGGGGCGGCGGTGGCGCCTGAAAAATCCGGGCGCGCGGCCCAACTGTAGGTGGCCGCCAGGACCCGAACCCGGGGGGGTACGCGGGCGGGGGCCGTTGGCACGGTCCATGCTTGGGGGTGTAAGCGATTGAATCCGGGCCGTGGAGTTCCATGGTCCCTCCGCAAACCGCGGTGTCGGCCCTCCGGTCTGAGCACCCTTCCGTTCTAGAAGAGGAATCACAGCATGAAAATGGTTTCAGCCATCATCAAGCCGTTCAAGCTGGACGAAGTGCGCGAAGCACTTTCCGGCATGGGCGTGCAAGGCATCACCGTCACCGAAGTCAAGGGCTTCGGCCGCCAGAAGGGCCACACCGAGCTGTACCGCGGCGCGGAGTACGTGGTCGACTTTCTGCCCAAGGTCAAGATCGAGGCCGCCGTGTCCGACGAGCTCGTCGAGCGCGTGATCGAAGCCATCGAAGGTGCCGCGCGCACCGGCAAGATCGGCGACGGCAAGATTTTCGTCACTTCCCTGGAACAGGTGGTGCGCATCCGGACCGGCGAGACCGGCAAGGAAGCGCTCTGATCGCCGCCCCCTGAACAAGAAAGATCACGGACATGAAAAAACTCATCGCAACCCTGTTCCTGGGCATGGGCCTGGCCTTCGGTGGCCTGAACGCCATGGCGCAGACCGCCGCGCCCGCGGAGGCCCCCGCGGCCGCCGCCCCTGCCGAAGCGGCGCCGGCCGCGGCCCCCGCTGCGGCTGAAGCAGCCCCCGCTGCCGCCGCCGAAGCCGCGCCGGCCGCTGCCGCGCCCGCGCTGGACACCGGCGACACCGCCTGGATGCTGACCTCCACCATGCTGGTCATCCTGATGACCATCCCGGGCCTGGCCCTGTTCTACGGCGGCCTGGCCCGTTCGAAGAACATGCTGTCGGTGCTGATGCACGTGTTCGTCATCTTCTCGCTGATCACCATCCTCTGGTGCGTCTACGGCTACAGCCTGACCTTCGTGGGCGAAGGCAAGTTCGTGGGCGGCTTCGACAAGGTCTTCCTCAAGGGCATCACGGCCGACACGCTCTCGGGCCTGCTGCCGACGATCCCCGAGTTCGTCTTCGTGGCCTTCCAGTCGACCTTCGCGGCCATCACCTGCGCGCTGATCGTGGGCTCGTTCGCCGAGCGCATCAAGTTCTCGGCCGTGCTGCTGTTCTCCGTGATCTGGTTCACCTTCAGCTACATCCCGATGGCCCACATGGTCTGGGGCGGTGGTCTGCTGGGCGCCGACGGCGCGCTGGACTTCGCTGGCGGCACCGTGGTGCACATCAACGCCGGTATCGCCGGTCTGGTGGGTGCCTACGTGGTGGGCAAGCGCATCGGCTACGGCAAGGAAGCGCTCACCCCGCACAGCCTGACGCTGACCATGGTCGGTGCCTCGCTGCTGTGGGTCGGCTGGTTCGGCTTCAACGCCGGCTCGGCGGGTGCCGCCAACGGCGTGGCCGGTCTGGCCTTCATCAACACCATCCTCGCCACCGGCGCGGCCACGCT
The DNA here is from genome assembly GCF_042697355.1 of Hydrogenophaga sp. UC242_50. Lineage (NCBI taxonomy): Bacteria > Pseudomonadati > Pseudomonadota > Betaproteobacteria > Burkholderiales > Comamonadaceae > Hydrogenophaga > Hydrogenophaga sp. UC242_50. The sequence continues at coordinate 607,170 of NZ_CP170553.1, read as the reverse complement.
GTCCTGGATCGCGGGTGAAGCGCTGCACAAGGGCAAGGGCTCCATGCTGGGTGCCGCTTCGGGTGCCGTCGCCGGCCTGGTGGCGGTCACGCCGGCCGCTGGCTTCATCGGCCCGATGGGCTCCATCGCCCTCGGTCTGATCGCCGGCCTGGTCTGCCTGTGGGGCGTGGGTGGTCTCAAGAAGATGCTGGGTGCCGACGACGCGTTCGACGTGTTCGGCGTGCACGGTGTCGGCGGCATCGTCGGCGCCATCCTGACGGCGGTGTTCGCCGCCTCCAGCCTGGGCGGCGTCAAGGCCGACGACTACGCCATCGGCGCCCAGCTCTGGGTGCAGATCAAGAGCGTGCTTGTGACCATCGTCTGGTCCGGCGTGGTGTCGTTCGTGGCCTACAAGATCGTGGACATGATGGTCGGCCTGCGCGTCAGCGAAGAAGCCGAGCGCGAAGGCCTGGACATCACCTCGCACGGCGAGACGGCCTACAACCGCTGAGTTCTCCTGGGATCGATCTCCCCCTGGTGGGAGGTCCAGCCCGCGAGCCGACAGGCCCGCGGGCTTTTTTCATGCCGGGGCTCGGCGGCGGGCGACGTCCCTCAGGTACAGCAGCAGCAGGCGCACCAGTTCCGAGCGGACCGCCGTCGACGCCAGCTCGCCGCGGCGGATGGCGTTGTGGATGACGCCATCCAGCGCGTCGGACACGAGGGTGCCCGCGAGCGCGTCCGCGGCCGCCGCGGTCGCCTGGCCGCGGTAGTGGGCGACGGCGCTGGCGTGGCAGCCCAGGTAGGTTTTTTCGAAGGCGCTGTGCGGGTCGCGCAGGCCTTCGGCGGCCAGGACCTCGTCGAGCAGGACCTGGTGCAGGCCAGGGTTCCCGGCGTGCACCGCGATCATGTCGTCGACGAGTGCTTCGACGTACCGCCTCAGGCTTTTCCCGGCGGCCGGCTTTTGCACCGCCGACAGGCAATCGTCCAGGTGCTGGCGGCGGATCGCGTCGATCAGCGCGTGCTTGTCGGGAAAGTACTGGTAGAGCGATCCGATGCTCACGCCGGCGGCCTCCGCGACCGCGTTGGTCGTGAACCCCGCCCAGCCGCGCTGGCCCAGAATGCGAGCCCCTGCCTGGACGATCGCGTCCACCGTCGTGCGCGAGCGGGCCTGGCGAGGTTGTTTGCGCATGGGCGCGGACGCGGCGGGAATGCGAGTAGACATGCGGCCTCCCAGGTCAGAGGATGTGAGCCATTGACTCACATTCTGAAGGAGATGGGCCATGAGCTCTCTGGCATCGCTGCAAAGCCTGTTCCGCTACCAGGCCTGGGCGCACGGCGAACTCGTCGACGCACTCCAAGGGCTCGATGCCGGGGGCCACGCCCCGGCGCGGCACGACGCGCTGCGGCTGCTCAACCACGTCCTGACCGTCAACCGGATCTTCATGGCCCACCTGACCGGGCAGCCGCACGGCTTCACGGCGGACAACACGCCCGACACGCCGACGCTGGCGGCCCTGGGGAAGGCCCTGCGCAACGCGGACCGCTGGTACCTGGACCACCTGCGCGACCTGACCCCCGAGGCGCTGGCCGAGCCCTGGCCTTTCGCCTTCACCGATGGAGACCGAGGGTGCATGACGCGCGAGGAAATGCTGCTGCACGTGATCGTGCACGGCAGCTACCACCGGGGCGAGGTGGGGCGCCTGCTTCGCCAGGCCGGCGCGCCACTGCCCTGGGACACCTTCGCGGTCCACCTGCATGGCCGCGAGCCTCAGCGGCGGGCCGCACCGGCGGGGGTCTCTAGTCGAGCCGGATGCCAGCCTGCCGGACCACCTTGCCCCACTTGTCGTACTCGCTGCGCACGAAGCGCGACAGCTCCTCGGGCGTGCTGCCGGCGGGCTCGGCGCCCAGCGCGCTCAGGCGCTGCAGCAGGGCCGGGTCTTTCAGCGCGCTCACCACCTCGGCCTGCAGCCGCTGCACGATGGCCGGCGGCGTGCCGGCCGGCGCGAACAGGCCGTACCAGGCGCTGACCTCGTAGCCGGGCACGCCGGACTCGGCGATGGTGGGCACCTCGGGGAAGGCGGACGAACGCCGCGCGTTGCGCCACCGCGATCGGGCGCAGCTTGCCGGCGCGGATGTGCGGCTCCACCGTGGCCAGGTCGAAGGTCATGTTCACCTGACCGGCCACCACGTCGGTCACGCCCTGCACCACGCCCTTGTAGGGCACGTGCACGATGTCCACGTTCGCCATCGTCTTGAGCAACTCGCCCGCGAGGTGCTGCGAGGCCCCCCGCGCCGCCGGAGGCGTAGGTCAGCTTGCCGGGGTTGGCGCGCGCATAGGCCAGCAGCGAGCGCATGTCGGTGGCCGGCACGGCCGGGTTGGTCACCAGCATCAGCGTGCCGCTGGCCACCAGGCTGATGGGCGTGAAGTCCTTGAGCGTGTCGTAGGGCATGCGCGAGAACAGGTGGGCGTTCACCGCGTTGGTGCCGATCGAGCCCATCAGCAGCGTCAGGCCGTCGGGCTTGCTCTTGGCCACGGTGTCGGCGCCGATGTTGCCGCTGGCCCCGGGCTTGTTCTCCACCACGAAGGGCTGGCCCAGGCGCGGGCTGGCGTGCTGCGCGATCGCGCGCGCCAGGATGTCGGTCAGGCCACCGGCCTGGAACGGCACCACGATGCGCACGGGAGCGCTGGGGTAGTCGCTCGCGCCGTGCGCGGTGAGGCCGCAGGCGGCCAGCAGCAGGGCGGTGATGGTTTTTTTCATGGTGTGTCTCCTCATTGTGGTGGGGGAAATCGGGATCAGTGCGTGCCGTCCAGGATGGCGCCGTCGGCCTGCAGGCGCGAGCGCAGCGCCTGCACGGGCAAGGTGGCGAAGTCGGCAACACCGGCGCCGCTGTCGAGCAGCAGGGCCGCGGCGGTGCCCGCGGCCTGGCCCATGGCCAGGCAGGGGCCCATCACGCGCGCCGAGCCGTTGGCGCCGCGGTCCGAGGAAAAGATGCGCCCGGCCGCCACCACGTTGCGCACGCCCTGCGGCAGCAGGCAGCCCCAGGGAATGTCGTAGGAACCCCCATCGCGCACCGGAATGCGGATCTGCCCGGTGCCCGACTGGTGGATGTCCACGTGGTGCGAGCCCTTGGCGATGCCGTCGTCGCGCTTGCGCGCGCTCAGCACGTCGTCTTCCGACAGGCTGTCGTGGCCGACGATGCGGCGCGTCTCGCGCACGCCCACGCGGGTGGCGATGCCGCTGAAACCGGCCTGCTCGAAGCCCGGCACATGGCGCTGCATGAACGCGCTGCATTGCCAGACCTGGTCGGACAGCGTTGGCCAGCGTGGCGCTGAGGGCCTGCGTGCGGGTGCCGTCGATGCCGCCCACGCGCGTGCTGTTGAGGCAGACCTCGCCGCGCTGGCGCGAGGTGGGCTGGACCATGATGAGCGCCGTGGGGTAGAGCTCGCCGCGTTCGATCGCGCCCGCCACCAGCGGGCCATCGCCCTTGAGGAACACCGTGGGCTCGCCCTGGGCCTGCGCGGCCTGCGCCAGGGCCTGGTCGGTGCGGCCCTGGCGGATCGCCTCGCTCTCGCCCAGCGCGAAGTGCTCGGGGTGCGCGTGCAGGAACTCGAGCAGCGGCGCGGTGCGCACGCCGGCCATGCGGAACATCATGGAGACCGGCTGCATCTCGCCCTGGCTGCCGCCGTGCAGCGCCTGGCCGCCCGCGGCGCGCACGATGTCGGCGTCGCCCGAGCAGTCGATGAACAGCGGCGCGCGGATCTCGGTCAGGCCCTCCTTGTTGCGCACCTGCAGCGCGTGCACCGTGCCGCCGTCGCGCACCACGCCGGTGGCGGTGGTGTGCAGCAGCAGCTGCACACCGGCGCGCGCCAGGCAGCGCGCCACCGCGAGCTTCATCACCTCCGGGTCCAGGCACACGTACCAGATCAGCCGCCAGTCGTTGAGCGGCCCGATGTAGCCGCCCAGGCGCTCGCACTCGGCCAGCAGCTCGCGGCCCGTGCCGCCCAGGATCCATTCGCCGCGCGCGTTGAGCGCGCCGTCGATCGCCATGCCGCTGACCAGCTCGCCGCCGGGCAGGGCGCCGGCCTCCACCAGCGTGACGCGCGCGCCGCCGCGCGCCGCGGCCAGGGCCGCCGCCACGCCCGCCGCGCCGGCGCCCAGCACCACCACATCGCTGTCCATCGCCTGGCGCGTGACCGCGAAATCCTCGAATGTCTGCATCGTGTCCCACTTTCCGTTGGTGTGCCGATCCCGTGATCGGCCCTGGGGAAATTATTCCGAGCGCGGTCGATGGCAGGGGCATGGGTGCGCCCGGTTTTTCCGTATAGTGGACAAAATGTCTTCCGCCATTTCTTCGCCCGATGGGGCCCGCAGCCTGCACCGCGCCATCGGCCTGCTGCGCCTGCTGTCCATGCGCACCGCCACCGGCTGGCGGCTGAGCGACCTCGCGCAGGAGGCCGGGCTGGAACATTCGACCGTGCACCGCATGCTGGCCTGCCTGCTCGACGAGGGGCTGGCCGTGCGGGTGCCGGGCACGCGGCGCTACTCGCTGGGGCCGCTGGCCCACGAGTTCGGCGTGGCCGCCGCGCCGCACTTCGCGATCGAACGCCTGGCCGCGCCCGGGCTCGCGCGGCTGGCCGCCGAAACGCGCGACATCGTGTTCCTGAACGTGCGCAGCGGCGCCGAGTCGGTGTGCGTGGCGCGCTTCGAGGGCCGCAAGGCACTCAAGGCCTACACCGTGGACGTGGGCACGCGCCGCCCATTGAGCCTCTCGGCCGGTGGGGTCGCCATGCTGATCGCGTTGCCCCGCGCCGAGCAGACGCGGCTGGAAGCGCAGAACCTGCAGGCCATCGTGCGCCGGGGCGAGGCGCGCCAGACGGCGGTGCGGCGCATGGTGCAGCGCTCGCGCCGGCTCGGTTATGGCTTCAACCAGGAGGACATCATCCCGGGCATCGCCGCCCTGGGCGTGGCGATCCGCAGCCCGTCGGGGGCGCCGGTGGCCTCGCTGAGCCTGGCCGCGACCGGGGCCGACCTGGCGGCCCGCCAGCCGCGCCTGCTGACCTTGCTGCGTGCCGAGGCCGAGCGCATCGCCGCGCAGCTGGCGCCGCTGCGATACCCCCCCTGATATCGCCTGCCGGCCGCGCCTATGATGCGCGCCCGACACCCACATTCAGGAGGAGTCCCATGTTCCGTGCACCACCGCGCCTTGTCGCCCTCGTTCTGTTCGCCAGCCTGGGCCTGAGCAGCCTGCCGGGGCAGGCCGCCAGCGGCGGTCAGCGAAAAGCGCCGTCCAAGGTCACGTTCCACAAGGCGCCGTCGGAAGAAGCGCCGGCCGCGCGCGACAAGCGCCTCAAGCGCGAGTGCCAGGGCCGGCCCAACGCCGGCATGTGCATGGGCTACACCCGTTAGGGCACGCCGCGATTGCATCGCGGCGTGCAGAAAATTCAAAGCCGGAAAGAGGTCGGGCGACTACCATCGTCGCCATGTCTTTCCCGCCCCACGAGACCCCCGGCGAACTGATCGACCGGGTCCGCGCCGCCGCGGCCGCGCACGCACCCCTGCACATCGCCGGAGGCCGCACCAAGGCCTTCTACGGCGAGGCCGTCGCGGGTGACACCCTGTCCACCACCGGCTGGTCGGGCATCGTCAGCTACGAGCCGACCGAGCTGGTGGTCACGGTGCGCGCGGGCACGCCACTGGCCGAGCTGGAGGCGGTGCTGGCCGAGCGCGGCCAGTGTTTCCCGTTCGAACCACCGCACTTCGGCCCTGGCGGCACTGTGGGCGGCATGGTCGCCGCGGGCCTGGCCGGCCCGGCGCGCGCCAGCGCCGGCGCGGTGCGCGACTACGTGCTCGGCGCGCGCTTCATCAACGGGCGCGGCGAGCTGCTCACCTTCGGTGGCCAGGTCATGAAGAACGTGGCCGGCTACGACGTGAGCCGCGTGCTCGCGGGCTCCCTGGGCACGCTGGGCGTGATCACCGAGGTCAGCCTCAAGGTGCTGCCGGTGGCGCCGGCCGAGGCCACGCTCGTGTTTGCACTCGGCCAGCACGAGGCGCTGGAGCAAGTGCACCGCTGGGGCGGCCAGCCACTGCCGGTCAACGCCAGCCGCTGGACCGCGGACCGCCTCACCGTGCGCCTGCGCGGTGCCGTCGCGGCGGTGGAGGCCGCCTGCGAGCGCCTGGCGCGCGAGGCCGGCGGCACCCGCCTGGACCCCGCGCAGGCCGGCCGCGACTGGGCCGACGCCCGCGACCAGCGCCTGCCGTTCTTCGAGGCACCGGCGGCCGACCTGGGCCTGTGGCGCCTGTCGGTGCCGCAGACCGCGCCGGTGCTGGACCTGCCCTGGGCCCCGCTGATCGAATGGCAGGGCGCGCAGCGCTGGCTGTGGGCGCCCGCGGGCGCGGCCGGCCAGATCCGCGCGGCCACCGCGGCCGTGAACGGCCACGCCACGCTGTTCCGCGCCGGGGCCGACGGCGCGCCCGGCGTGCCGCGCTTCCACCCGGCGGCCACCGCCATCCAGACCATCACGCAACGCCTGCGCGCCGAGTTCGACCCGGCGGGCATCTTCACCCCGGGCCGCATGGGCTGACCGGAACCGAGCGACCATGCAAACCCAGCTCTCTCCCGAATACCAGCAGCGCGCCGACGGCCGCGCGGCCGAGGCCATCCTGCGCAAGTGCGTGCACTGCGGCTTCTGCACCGCCACCTGCCCCACCTACCAGCTGCTCGGCGACGAACTCGACGGCCCACGCGGGCGCATCTACCTGATGAAGCAGGTGCTCGAAGGCGCCGAGCCCACGCGCAAGACCCAGCTGCACCTGGACCGCTGCCTCACCTGCCGCAACTGCGAAAGCACCTGCCCGAGCGGGGTGGACTACGGCCACCTGGTCGACATCGGCCGCCAGATCGTGGACGAAAAGGTGCCGCGCCCGATGGGTGAAAAGGCCGTGCGCTGGTTGCTCAAGGAGGGCCTGACCTCGCCGCTGTTCGCGCCGGCCATGAAGCTCGGCCAGATGGTGCGACCGTTGCTGCCCGGCCTGCTCAAGGACAAGGTGCCCGCGCCGCGCGCGGCCGGCGCCTTGCCCACGCGCACGCACGCGCGCCGCGTGCTCCTGCTCGCGGGCTGCGTGCAGCCGGCGATGATGCCCAGCATCCACGCCGCCACGGTGCGCGTGCTCGACGCCGCCGGCATCCAGGGGGTGCTCGCGCCCGAGGCCGGGTGCTGTGGCGCGGTGAAGTTCCACCTGAACGACCAGGACGGCGGGCGCGCCCAGATGCGCGCCAACATCGACGCGTGGTGGCCGCTGATCGAAGGCGGCGTCGAGGCCATCGTGATGAACGCCTCGGGCTGTGGTGTGACGGTGAAGGCGTACGGGCACATCCTTCAGGGCGACCCGGCCTATGCGGCCAAGGCCGCGCGCGTGAGCGAACTCACGCGCGACCTGAGCGAGCTGCTGCCCGCGCTGGTGCCGGTGCTGCGGCCCTTGTTGAAGCAGGCGCCGGACGCGGCGCGCGTGGTGGCCTTCCACCCGCCCTGCACGCTGCAGCACGGCCAGCAACTCAAGGGCGGTGTGGAGCAGCACCTGGGTGCCTTGGGTTTCACGGTGCAGGTGGCGAACAACGAGGCGCATCTGTGCTGCGGTTCGGCCGGCACCTACTCGGTGCTCAACCCCGAGATCGCGCACACCCTGCGCGACCGCAAGCTCGGCCACCTGGATGAGCTGCGGCCGGCGGTGATCGCCAGCGCCAACATCGGTTGCATCACGCACCTGCAGAGCGGCACGGCCACGCCGGTGCGGCACTGGGTCGAGGTGCTAGACGAGGCTTTGGGGTTCTGAGTTTTCCGCTCCACCGGGTTGACGAGGTCGGGTGGTCCGGGCAGGCTGGCGCCGGCCGCTCGCGGGCGTCTGCCCGGGCCCACCGCCACCCTTTCGTCAACACCGGGTGGGCGCGCACCCTCTGTGGCAACCGCGAATGGGGCCGGCGCCCTCCTGCCCGGACCACCCGCCCCACGACAAAAGTAGGCGTGCCAAGCTGGGTGTGCCCACGCTTCTTGCAGGACAGTGGCGGCGTCCGAATGCGCAGGCCCCCATTCGCGGTTGCCACAGAGGGTGCGCGCCAACCGTGGTGTTGATGAAGTGACGTTTGCGTGCCCGGGCAGACGCCCGCGAGCAGGGCCGGAGCAGTCGGATCCCGCCACTGTCCTGACGCGAGGTCTCCCGCCAGGGCCTTCAGCGCGCCGCCGCCGCTGAGCCGGGTGAGACGCGGCCGCGCTGGCCGATCGCATCCCGATGGCGGCGGCTGCAGGGCACCGTGGAGCCATCGCGCATGGTCAGGCGCGCATCGCCGCTGTCCAGCGGCTCGATCTCGGCGACATGGTCGAGGTTCACCGCGTGGCTGCGGTGCACGCGCACGAAACGCTCCGGGTCCAGCTGCTGCAGGAACTCGGTGAACGTCGAGCGCAGCAGATAGTCGTGCCCATTGACGTGCAACCCCACGTAATTGCCCTGGGCCTGCACCCACTCGATGTCCGACGCGGCCACCAGGAACTCGCGGCGCAGCTTGCGCACCAGAAAACGCGCCGGACGCGGCGCGGGCAAGGGCGCCGCGTCGGCGCCGCCAGGGGCCGGCTCCGGGGCATCGAGCAGCTTCGCCTCGCCGGTGAGCCGCAGCATCAGAAAGCGGTAGCTCATCAGCGCCGCGACGATCAGGGCGTAACTGCGCACGTCCTTCAGGTACTCGTAAGCCAGCTGCAGCGGCCAATCGCCGAAGCCATAGCGCGCGCCCACGAGCGCGTAGGCGGCCTGGCGCAGCAACACCATGCCCGCCACATGCAGGACGCAGAACACCACGCTGGCCACCAGATGCAGCGGCAGGGCGGTGCGCAGCGTCTCCCAGCGCAGCGGCACGCCGCGCTCGAACACCACGATCGCCGGGATCAGCAGGCCGGCCGCCAGGGCGCTGGAGACCTCCCACACCACCGGCTGCCACGCGGCGACCCGCGGCAGGTCCACCCAGGCCACCAGGGTGTTGAAGGCCGCCTGCAGCGCCAGCACCCCCACCCAGAACGCCACTTCGACCCGGCGGCGGATCGCCGGGTAGCGCGCAAACCAGTCGGGTGCATAGGCCATGGCCGCCAGTCTAGGCCCGAGGGGCCGCCCCGCCCATCCCTGCGGTGAGCCACCCGTCACAGCCGGCCCACGGGTCGTCCCAAAGCGCTGCGTGGGAGCGCGCGCCGGGCCAAGAATCGGCGCCTTTCCCGTCCGACCGAGGGGCCCTTCATGAACCGCCGACACGACATCGATGCCCTGCGCGCCCTGGCCTTCGGCCTGGTCATCCTGTACCACGTGGCCATGTACTACGTCGCCGACTGGCATTGGCATCTGAAAAGCCCGCACGTCGCCGAATGGCTGCAGTGGCCGATGCGCGCGCTCAACCTCTGGCGCATGGACCTGGTGTTCCTGATCTCCGGCGTGGCCTTCGCGTTCCTGCGGCAGGGCCACGCGCCGCTGAGGCTGATCGGGCGGCGCAGCCTGCGCCTGGGGGTGCCGCTGGCGTTCGGCATGGCCGTGGTCGTGCCTTACCAGGTGTATGTGCAGGTGGTCGACAACGGCAGCATCGGGCCGGGTTTCCTGGCCTTCCTGGCGCGTTACTTCACCGGCGGCCCCTGGCCGCGCGGCGCCTTCGACGGCTGGGAGGCCGGTGTCACCTGGAACCACCTCTGGTACCTCGCCTACCTGTGGGTGTACACGGGGGTGCTGGCGCTGCTCACGCCGGTGCTGGACTCGGCCGCAGGCCAGCGCCTGCGCATAGCGTTCACCCGGCTGCGCGGCCCGGCGCTGCTGCTGTTGCCCGTGGTGCCGCTGGCCCTGTACTCGTTCACCCTCTGGCCGCGCTTTCCACCCACCCACGATCTGATCCACGACGCCTGGCTGCACGCGGTGTACTTCACGCTGTTCGTGTACGGGTACTGGATCGGGGTGGACGCGGGGCTCTGGGCCGCGCTGCGCCGCCTGCGCTGGATCGCCCTGGCGCTGGCGCTGGGCTGGTTCGCGCTGCACGTGGGCCTGCGCACCGCGGCGGTGGGCGGGGCGCCCGGCTGGCGCCTGGCGGCGCGGCTCGCGGCCGACGCTTACCTGTGGACCACCCTGGTGGCGGTGCTGGGCTGGGCCCACCACCGGCTCAACCGGCCCTGGCCCTGGCTGGGGTGGGCCAACGAATCGGTGTACCCCTGGTACGTGCTGCACCAGACGCTGATCCTGGCGCTGGCCGTGCTGCTGGCGCCGCTGGCGCTCGGGCCGGTGGCGGAGCCGGCCGTGCTGCTGCTGGGCACGGTGCTGGGCTGCTGGGTGCTCACCGATGGCCTGGTGCGCCGCTCGGCGTGGCTGCGCCCGCTGTTCGGCCTCAGCCCGCGAGCGCGGCCTCGATGTCCTTCGCCAGCTTCTCCGGCGCGTCCTGCGGCGCGTAGCGCTTGAGCACGCGGCCGTCCTTGCCCACGAGGAACTTGGTGAAGTTCCACTTGATGGCCTTGCTGCCCAGCAGGCCCGGGGCCTCGGCCGTGAGCCACTGGTAGAGCGGGTGCGCGTTCGCGCCGTTGACGTCGATCTTGCCCATCATGGGAAAGCTCACGCCGTAGTTGAGCTGGCAGAAGCTGGCGATCTCGTCGTTGCTGCCCGGGTCCTGGCCGCCGAACTGGTTGCTCGGAAAACCCAGCACCACCAGGCCGCGCGCGCCATACGCCTGGTGCAGCTTCTCCAGCCCGCCGAACTGCGGCGTGAACCCGCAGGCGCTCGCGGTGTTGACGATCAGCAAAGGCTTGCCCTCGAACTGCCGCAAAGGCACGGGCTTGCCGTCGATGGACTGGGCTTCGAAGTCGTAGATGCTGCTCATGCGGGCTCCTGGGACGGGTGTGGGTGCAGTGTGACGGATTGTGCGCCGCAGCGGGGATGTACGACGAAAGGTGCATTCGCGGGCGCTGGCGTAACGCTTCCCCCTTCCCCCGGCCTGGGCGGTGCGGGCATACTGACCCGCAACATCCAATAACGAATCTGGGGCTGGAGATGGTGGCTGCATACACCGTGGCGCTGGTGGGGTTCTCCCAGACCGAGTCGTCGACATTCGAATCGTTCTTTCGCCTGGCCTCGCGCCGGCCGCCGGGCTACCTGGTGCAGGACGAGGTCATGGACGCGCAGATCCTGATCGTCAACGCCGACAACGTGCAGGCCGTGGTGCTGGTGCGCGACGCCGAGCTGCCCGGCCGGGTGATGCTGGTGGGCAGCTCCGACGGCGGCACCGGCTGGCCGCTGCAGCGCAAGCCCGTCAAGCTGGTGCGCATGCTGGCCGCGCTCGACGAGATCGTGGGCGCCACCCGGCCCCCGCCCGCGCGGCGCCGCGCGCCCGATGCCGCGAACGGCGGCGAGCCCTTCCCGCCGTCCCAGTTCCAGGGCCTGGACGCGAGCATGCAGCTGGCCAGCGGGCGCGCGATGCCCACCCCCCAGCACCCGCCCCAGGTCGCGCCCGGCGCGGGGGCCGACCGGGGTTTTGCCCTGACCCAGCCCTATGGGGCCTTGCTGCCGCTGCCTGCTGTGGCGCCGGCCGCGCGCGTCGGCCGGCGCCGCTCGCCCGACACCGAGTTTCCGCCCACGCGGCCGCTGGTGCGCGGCGAGGTGGTTGCTGCTGCTCCCGCGCGCGGCAGCGCCGTGCCAGCGCCCGCGCCGGCCGCACGCCCTGGCGTGATGCGCATGACCGACTTCGGCAGCCTCGAAGACCTGCCCGCGCCGGCCGCGCCCCGCACCCGCTCACCCAAGTCCCGCCTCAGCGCCGACAAGGCCGCGCCCGCGCCCGACGTGCCGCGCGGCGACATGCTGCTGGTCGCCGAGAGCCTGGTGGAAGGGCGCATCCTGCTCAAGCGCTTCAAGAAGTACGGCCTGACGGTGGACTGGTCGCGCGAAGGCGCGCAGGCGCTGGTGATGCTCAAGGCCCATGCCTACCGCGTGGTGGCGATCGACCGCCTCAAGGGTGAGCCCGACGCCAACCACATCTGCCGCGCCGCCAAGCAGACCAAGGGCCCCAAGGGCGCACCGGTGGTGATCATGTTCGCGCCCACCGCGGGCAGCATGGACCGCATGAAAGCCGGGCTGGCCGGCAGCGACGCCTACCTCTCACGCTCCGTGGGCGAGGCCGAGCTCTACAAGGTGCTGGCCCAGCACCGCCTGGTGAGCCTCAACGGTTTCGCGCCCACCAACGTCGGGTTCTAGGAAGCACCCCCCGCCGCGCTTCGCGCGACCCCCTCCAGGGGGCAACACCAGCGGCCCGGCAAAGCCGGTTCCGCGGTGTTTCTGGACGGGCGTCACTTCGCGCGTTGCGCCTCAACCGTGCAGGTCGTCGCGGCGGGCGATTTCCAGCAGGCGTTCCAGTTCGTGCGGGTGCGTGCGCTGGTTGTGGCGGTGCCACAGCGCGATCAGCGCCATGCAGCCAGCCACCAGCACGCCGAACGCCGTGATGGCCGCGAACGCCGACCAGCCCATGCCGGTGGAGAAGCTGTAAAGCGCGCCCAGGCTCAGGATGCAGGCCTGCTCGTTGAAGTTCTGCACCGCGATCGAGCGGCCCGCGCCCATCAGGTTGTGGCCCCGGTGCTGCAGCAGCGCGTTCATCGGCACCACCAGGAAACCGCCCAGGCCGCCCAGCAGCACCAGGAAGGGCGCGGCCACCCAGACGTTGTCGATGAAGTTCATCAGGATCACCAGCACCCCCATGGCGATGCCCAGCGGCATCACGCGCGTGGCCTGGTCCAGCCGCATGCGCATCGACGCGACCACCGCGCCCACGGCGGTGCCCAGCGCCACCACGCCCACCAGCGACGAGGCCTGGGTGGTGCCATAGCCCAGCGCGGCGCCGGCCCAGGCCAGCACGATGTAGCGCAGGTTGCCCGAGACGCCCCAGAACAGCGTGGTGGTGGCGCAGCGAGATCTGGCCCAGGCGGTCGCGCCACAGGCGGCTGTTGCAGCGCCAGAAATCGGGCAGCAGGGCCAGCGGGTTCTTCGGCATGGGCCGCGGCGTCACGCCGGTGAGCGGAATGCGCGTGTTGAACCAGGCCGCCAGCGCGTAGACCACCACGAGCGCGGCCACCGCCGCTTCGGCCGCATGGTGGATGCCGGGCAGGTCGAGGGCCAGCAGCCGGGCCGAGATCCAGGGGCTCACCAGCTGGCCGCCGAGCAGCACGCCCAGGATGATGGAGGCGATCGTGAGGCCTTCGATCCAGCCGTTGGCCTTGACCAGCTGCGAGGGCGGCAGCAGCTCGGTGAGGATGCCGTACTTGGCCGGCGAGTAGGCCGCCGCGCCCAGGCCCACCAGGGTGTAGGCCAGCAGCGGGTGCACGCCCGCGAGCATCAGCAGACAGCCCGCGACCTTGATGGCGTTGCTGATGAACATGACCTGGCCCTTGGGCCTGGCGTCCGCGAAGGCGCCGACGAAGGGCGCGAGCACCACGTAGAACAGGGCGAAGAGCGGCACCAGGGCGGCGCTCTGCCACTCGGGTGCGCCGCGCGTGCGGAGCAGTTCGATCGCGGCCACGAACAGCGCGTTGTCCGCCAGCGAACTGAAGAACTGCGCCGTCATGATGGTGTAGAAGCCGCGCTTCATGGAGATGATTTTGTGTGCCGGGGCGTTTCAGCCAGGGGGAGCTGAGCCGATGCACCGGCCTTTTTTGTGCGACAGTTGACGGGTCTCCAGACGATGCCGGGTTATAGCACGCCACCCTGAAAATACCGGGGCGGGTTCCACCGGGTTTTCACCCGGCAGTCCAACCCGCGACTTCCCGCACGCTCCCTCGACGAAGACCGCACCCTGCCGCCATGCCCCGTCCCATCCTTGCCACCGTCCATGCCGACGCCCTGCAGCACAACCTGGCGCGCGCGCGCCACTTCGCGCCCGATGCGCGCGTGTGGGCCGTGGTCAAGGCCAATGCCTACGGCCATGGCATCGAGCGCTGCTTCGACGCGCTGCGCAGCGCCGACGGTTTTGCCCTGCTGGACCTGGCCGAGGCCGAGCGCCTGCGCGCGCTCGACTGGCGCGGCCCCATCCATTTGCTCGAAGGCGTGTTCGAGCCGCGCGACCTGGAGCTGTGCTCGCGCCTGCACCTGTGGCACACGGTGCACTGCACCGAGCAGGTCGACTGGCTGGCCGCGCACAAGACGCAGGTGCCGCACCGCATTTTTCTCAAGCTCAACAGCGGCATGAACCGCCTGGGGTTCACGCCCGCGGCCTTCCGCAGCGCCTGGGCGCGGCTCAACGCGCTGCCGCAGGTGGACGAGATCTCGCTCATGACGCACTTCAGCGACGCCGACGGCGCGCGCGGCATCGCGCACCAGGTGGCCGCGTTCGAGGCCGCCACCGCCGACCTGCCCGGCGAGCGCACGCTGTGCAACAGCGCGGCCATCCTGCGCCACGCGAAGCTGGCGCTGCGCGGGGCGCAGAGCCTGTCGGCCGACTGGGTGCGCGAGGGCATCGCGCTGTACGGCAGCGCGCCCGATTTCCCCGAAAAGCGGGTGAGCGATTGGGACCTGCAACCGGCCATGACGCTGTCCAGCCGGGTGATCGGCACGCAGACGCTGCAGGCCGGCGATACCGTGGGCTACGGCTCGACGTTCACGGCCGAGGGGCCGATGCGCATCGGGGTGGTGGCCTGTGGTTATGCGGATGGTTATCCGCGGCACGCGCCCACGGGCACGCCGGTGCTGGTGGATGGGGTGCGCACGCGCCTGATCGGGCGGGTGAGCATGGACATGATCACGGTGGATCTTTCTTCCGTTCCGTCCGCGGGGATCGGGGCGGAGGTGGTGTTGTGGGGGCGGGCCTCGTCGTCTTCCGGCGAGGTGCTGCCGATCGATGAGGTGGCTTCTTCCGCGGGCACCATCAGCTATGAGTTGATGTGCGCGGTGGCGCCTCGGGTTCCGTTTGCGCTCTCCTGATGTAAGGTTTTTCTTTCGTGGCGAGCCGGGTCTCGGCCCGGCCACACGGCACAGGCGGGATCGGATTCGGGATCGGGGGCGGGCTCCCCCTCATTCGTTCTGTTGCTTCAGCGTCCCGGCGAACAGTGTGCGAACCCGTAGCGCTCGCAGAAGGGGCTGCCGAGGATGGGCAGCCATGTCGGGATGTCGTGGAATTCGCGCGCGACTTCGGCGAGCACGGTGTCGTGGAAGGGCTGGTATTTGAAGCCTTGGCCGTCGACGGCGTAGAAGGCGACGCCGTCCACCTCGAAACGTTTGGCGCTCACGCGCTCGAAGTAGGGTTCGAAGTCCGCCAGCTGGGGTTCGTCGTAGAGGAACACGCGGATGGGCTGGCCGTCGTACCGGCGGAAGTCGATGATCTGGTCGTCCTGCCGCGCATGGTGTTTGCCCACGCCGAAGACGGGCACGTATTGCTTGTGGTGGAAGGCGAGCATGGCCGCCGGGTTGTAGGTGCGGCCCATGAGGGTGGCGCCCGCCGGCAGGTCTTTCTCCAGCGCGGCGACCACGGCGGCGGTTTCGCGCAGGAAGACCGCGCGGTCGTAGATCTTGAAGGGCTGCCACCAGGCGAGCGGTGCCCAGGCGATGGCGGCGACCACGAGCAGGTGGGGCACCGAGAGCGCCACGGTCCAGGTCAGGCAACGGCGCAGCGCGCGCGGGTCCAGCCGCAGGCCGGCCCAGACCACGAACAGCGGCACGAAGCCCAGCACCCAGTGCAGGCCGATGGTGCGGCGCGTGCTCAGCAGCGCGAACAGGATCAGCGGGAACAGCCACAGCACGGCCAGGGTGCGGGAGGTGGTGGGCGAGACGCCGGGCGCCACGCGCGCGGCGGCGGCGCGCCACAGCAGCCAGGGCGTGAGCAGGTAAAGCGCCATCGCGAGGTACACGCCGAAGGTCTCGAACGACCAGGCCGAGCCCTCGTTGCGGTTGAACACGTTGAACATCACGTTGCTCCAGCCGTGCGTGGCGTTGAAGGCGATGTTGAGCGCGATCGAGGGCAGGGCGAGCACGAAGATGAGGAACGGGCCCCACCAGCGTTCGCGCCGCCAGCCGAAGCAGTGCGCCGCGTAGGCGAAGCCCAGCAGCGCCGCGAAGTACTTGGAGAGGAAGGCCAGGCCGAGGAAGGCGCCGGCCAGCGCGTACCAGGGCGCGCTGCGCTGCGCGCTGGTGTCGGCGCGCAGGTAGCACCAGGCCGAGAGCACCATGAAGAAGATCAGCGGCGTGTCGGTGGTCACCAGCACGAACATCCACGACCAGGGCATCGCCAGGTAGACAGCGCCCGCCAGCCAGGCACTGGCCTCGCGGTCTTCGGGCAGGAAGCGGCGCAGCAGGTCCACCACGCCGAGCGCGATGAGGCTGGTGAGCAGCAGCGTGAAGCTGCGCAGCGCCAGCGGGTGGTCGCTGATCTGGCGCAGCGCCGCGATCAGCCAGCCCACCATGGGCGGGTGGTCGGAGTAGCCCCAGGACGGGAACACGCCCCACTGGTAGAAGAAGGCCTCGTCGCCGGTGATGGGGAAACCGGCGGCGATGACCAGCTTGAGCAGCAGGGTGGCGGCGAACGCGACCCAGAAGATCTGGCGCGAGGTGTGGGCGGAAAACTCGGAGGCGTGCATGGTCAGGGAATCAGGCGTCCAGGGCGAGCAGGCTCACGCCCACCACGATCAGCGTGCAGCCGGCCACGCGCAGCCACGAGAAGGGTTCGCCGAGCCAGAGCACGCCCAGCGCGAGCGTGACCACGAAGCCCAGGCTCACCAGCGGGTAGGCCACGCTCACGTCCAGCCGCGAGAGCACCCACAGCCAGAGCACGGCGCTGGCGCCGTAGAGCATCAGGCCGACCCACACCAGCGGGCTGCTGAGCGCCTGCAGGTAGGTGCCGCCGACGTCGGCGGCGGCGCTGGGCGCGCCCATGCCGCGCTTCATGGCGATTTGCGCGGCCGAAGACAGCAGCACGCAGAACAGGGCCAGGCCCAGGGCGATGGATTTCATGGGAGGGGGTGTCCTGGGTTCAGAAACCGACGGTGCGCCACGAAGCCGATGCCGCCCATCACGAGCAGCGTGGCCCAGCTGAACGGGTCTTTCAGCGCGAACTGCAGCGGGTCCTCGCCGTGCAGCTCGCGCCGCCCGGTCTTGAGCCAGATGCGCATGACCCACAGCAGCAGCACGGGCGCGGCGGCCCACAGCCAGTCGGCGTGGGCGTAGAGCTTCTGGCTGTTCTGGCTGTCGATGTAGAGCGTGAGCACCAGCACCGCCATGAAGCCGCTGGACATGCCCATGGCGCGCAGCGAGGCCAGGTCGCGCGGCTGGTAGCCCCGGCCGGGCGCGAGCGTGCTGCGGTCGTCCGCCAGCTCTTCGAGCTCGGCGCAGCGCTTGACCAGCGCCAGGCTCAGGAACAGGAAGATCGAGATCGCCAGCAGCCAGTTGGACAGGTCCACCCCCGAGGCCACCGCGCCCGCGCCGATGCGCAGCGTGTACAGGCCCGAGAGCACCAGCACGTCGATCAGCGCCAGCCGCTTGAGGTACATCGAGTAGGCGAGCGTGGTCACGGTGTAGGCCAGCAGCATCACGGCAAAGCCGATCGAGACCGCGAAGGCCAGCACGAAGGCCAGCACCAGCATGGCCGCGCCCAGCCCCACGGCGGTGGTGATGCCGATGGCCCCCGAGGCCAGCGGGCGGTTGCGCTTGATGCGGTGCGCGCGGTCGTTGGGCAGGTCCAGCAGGTCGTTGACCAGGTAGGTGGCCGAGGCGCACAGGCCGAAGGCGATGAAGGCGAGGAAGACCGCGCCCCAGAGCGCCGGGTCCAGCGAGTGCGCGGCCAGCAGCGGGATGAACAGCAGGCCGTTCTTGGACCATTGCTTGAGCCGGATCGCGCGCAGCACGGTCTTGAGGCTCAGCGGCTCGCGTTCGAACACCCGCGCCTGCGGGTGCGTGCGCTGCAGCGAGGCCACCACGCCGCTCGGGGCGTTCACCGCCACCGCCTCGGCGCTGCCGGCCCACACGTCGAGGTCGTCGCGGCTGTTGCCGGCGTAGGCCCAGCTGCCGTGCCCCTGGGCGCGGGCGTGGGCGTCGATCGCCGCGCGCTTGTTGCCGCGGCTGAGGTTGATGCCGTCGGCCTGCGCGTTGGTGCCCAGGCTGTCGTCGAACACGGCCAGGTGCGAGGCCACGTCCTGCACGATGCGCGCGTCGGCCGCGCTGGCGAGCACCAGGGGCCGGCCGCGCGCGTGTTCGTCGCGCAGGTACTGAACGAAGGGCTCGTTGTAGGGCAGGCGCGCGGGGTCGGGCCGCACCGCGCTGGCCAGCCGCTGCTTGAAGCCGGCCTTGCCCAGCGGGAGCCAGGTGAGCATGCGCAGCAGGTTCAGCGGGTTGGCGCGCACGAACAGCATGGCCGATTCGTGCAGGGTGTCGCTGCGCGTGAGCGTGCCGTCCAGGTCCACATAGAGCGGGCAGGCATCGGTCGGCGCGGGGGTGGTGTTGGGCGTCAAGGTGTGCGTCCAGGGAAGTGTGGGCCGATTTTAGGGGTCGGTCCTCACTTCCCTCGTGACGCGCCGGCCCGTTTCTCCCCGGTCCGTGCATTGCGCACGCTGCGGTGGTTTCGGCGCGCCGCGCCCGGGGGCTCAGCCCCTGACGGGTCGCGGCGGCAGCTTCAGGCGGCCGGCCAGCCAGTGCAGCGCGATCGCCGGCACCAGCAGGCACAACAGGCCCAGCGCCCAGGCGATCCACACCAGGGGCGTGACCCAGGCCATCAGGCCGCTGCCCGAGGGCAGAACCTGGCCCAGCCACTGCACCAGGCCCAGCCACGCGCCCTGCATGGTTTTCACCCAGGCCGGATCGACCCACAGGGCCAGCCAGTCGGGCACCGGCCATTGGCCCGCGGCGGTGGCCAGGTCGGTCGCCTGGCCCGTGCCCACCAGGGTCAGCAGCCATTCGGTGATCTGCACCGAGGCCGCGGCCAGGCCGGTCCAGCACAGGGCCAGCAGGCCGAACACCCCCCAGATGAGCGGCTTCATGACAGGGCTCCCACCGACCAGGCGACCCGGCGGGTCGCCGGCTGCTGCCGCCAGGCCCGGGTGAAGGTGTCCAGCAGGGCGGCTTCGCCATCGGCCTCGTGGCCGTCGGCCTGCACGATGGCCTGGCACAGGTCCACCACCAGCGTGCGCAGGGCGGGGTCGCGCACCTCGTCCAGCAGCTGCTGGCGCAGGGCGTCGTCCATGTCGGCCGAGCCGCTCCAGCGGCCCTGGGCGGCGGCCAGCAGGTCCTCGCAGAAGTGGTCGAGCACGGTCTTGAGGGCTCTGGCGCTCAGGCCCAGCCGGCGCGAGGCCCGGATGCGGTCGAGCGCGCGGATTTCGGTCAACGAGTAGTTGCCGTCGGCCACCAGGGCCATGGCCAGCAGGCGCGCGGCCGCCTGCGGGCTGTTGGTGGGATAGGTGCGCATGGGCGTCGATGTCCTTGGAGAGGGAAAGCCTCGACGATACGCAGTTTTGAACTTCGCAAAAAGCAGCAAATCAGAGAAGCAATATCCTAAAAATACGAAGCATGGACCCGGAACTCAACTACAAGCACCTGTATTACTTCTGGGTCACGGCCAAGGAGGGCGGCATGTCGCACGCGGCGGCCCGCCTGGGCATGGCGGTGCAGACCGTGAGCGCGCAGGTGCGCCAGCTGGAGCAGTCGCTCGGCCACGCGCTGTTCAAGCCGGCCGGGCGCGGCCTGGCGCTCACCGAGGCCGGGCAGACCGCGCTGGCGCTGGCCGAGCAGATCTTCTCGCTCGGCGAACAGCTGCGTGGCGCGGTGAGCGATGCCGCCAGCCAGCAGCGGGTGCGCCTGGTGGTGGGCATCTCCGACGGCCTGCCCAAACTGGCGGTGCGCGAGCTGCTCGCGCCGGTGCTGACCGAAGCGAACCTGCGCCTGCTCTGCCACGAGGACAGCTTCGACGACCTGCTGGCCGCGCTCGCGCTGCACCGGCTCGACGTGGTGCTGTCCGACCGGCCCGCGCCGGCCAACCCCAACCTCAAGCTGTACAGCCACGCGCTGGGCGCCTCGCCCCTGGGCTGGTACGCGCCCTCGGCCCTGCTGGCCCAGGCGCGGAGCGACTTTCCGCGCGGCCTGTCGCAGGTGCCGGTGCTGCTGCCCACGGCGCAGTCCTCGGTGCGCCTGCGCATCGACCAGTGGTTCGAGCGCCAGCGGGTGGCGCCGCGCGTGGTGGGCGAGTTCGAGGACAGCGCCCTGTTCGCCACCTTCGGCGCCTCGGGCATGGGCGTGCTGCCGGCCGCCGAGCGCATGCGCGAGCAGCTCGCGCAGGCTTATGGCCTGGCCTGGGTCGCGCCCTGCGACGGGGTGCAGGAGCACTTCTATGCGATCGGCACCGCGCGCAAGGTGCAGCACCCGCTGGTGCAGCGCCTGCTCAGCGCGGCGATCGCCTGAGCCGCCCGCGGCCGACCGCCACGAAGGCCAGACCCACCAGCAGGAACACCACCAGCAGGCCCAGCGCGTTCAGCAGGGTGCGTGGGTAACCCAGCGTGCGCAGCGCGATGAACGGGTAGGGGTAGGTGCCGAGCCAGAGGCCGCGCAGCAGCGCGTAGCCCAGGTAGGCCAGCGGCCAGGCGGCCCAGGCCAGCGGCGCGCGCCAGGCCATGCGGGCGGGCGGCACCGCCAGCCACCAGTGCAGCACGCCCAGCAGCGGCACGGCGTAGTGCAGGGTGATGTCGGCCAGCTTCTGCAGGCCCTGCGGATCCCACACGTGGCGCAGCAGCAGGTGGTAGGTGAGGCCCACCAGCGCGATGTTCACGGCCACCGCCGTGGCGACCCCGGGCCGCCGGAACCAGCGCCCGGCGGCGCTGCCCGGCCGCCAAAGCGCCAGGCTCAGGCTCACGGCCACCAGCAGGTTGGTGAGCACCGTGAAATAACCGAGGTAGACCACCAGCCCGCCCAGGGGCGTGCCACCTTGCGCGACGACCAGCCGCAGCGAGAGCAGCAGCTGCAGGCCCAGGCCGAACCACGCGAGCGCGGCCACCAGAAGGCTCAGGCGCGGGTGGCGCCAGGGCATGTCAGCGCGCGGCCGGGGCCGTGTTGGCGGCGCAGACGAAGACGCATCCCGGCGGTGTGCGGCCGACGAAGCGGCCGTCGGGGCACTGCAGCACATCCTGCGTGCACATGATGGGTGAGCGCTCGCTCGCGGGCGGTGTGGGTGTGGTGGTGGAGCAGGCGGCCAGCCACGGCAGCAGCGTGGCGATGCAGAGCGCGAGTTTTTTGTTCATGGTCTGCATGGTCAGCGCGGTTCGCCGCCGGTGTCAATGGGCGGGGCGGGCGGCGCGATGGCGGGTGGGGCGGCGGGCTCCGTGGTGTCGATGCCGAAGGCGGCCGCGCGCGCGCGCACCCGGGTCGCG
Source organism: Hydrogenophaga sp. UC242_50 (assembly GCF_042697355.1). Lineage (NCBI taxonomy): Bacteria > Pseudomonadati > Pseudomonadota > Betaproteobacteria > Burkholderiales > Comamonadaceae > Hydrogenophaga > Hydrogenophaga sp. UC242_50. Next base: position 585,812 of record NZ_CP170553.1, on the reverse strand, counting down.
GTCTGGATGTCCCAGACCGCCACGAACATCGCGGCGATCACCGGACCGATCACGAAACCGTTGATGCCCATGACCGCGATGCCGCCCACCGTGCTGATCAGCACCAGGTAGTCCGGCATGCCGGTGTCCTTGCCGACCAGCAGCGGGCGCAGCACGTTGTCGACCAGGCCGATCACCAGCACGCCGTACAGCGCCAGGCCCACGGCCTGCCAGACCTCGCCGGTGGCGAACAGCCAGATCGCCACCGGGCCCCAGACCAGGCCCGCGCCCACCGCCGGCAGCAGCGAGAGCACCGCCATCAGCACCGCCCACAGCAGCGCGGCGTTCACGCCCAGCACCCAGAACGCCAGGCCACCCAGCGCGCCCTGCACCAGCGCGACCACGAGGTTGCCCTTCACGGTGGCGCGCAGCACGGTGCCGAACTGCTCCAGCAGCTCCTGCTTGTCGTCGGGCGGCAGGGGGATCGCCAGGCGGATCGAGCGCACGAGGGAGCCGCCGTCGCGCACCAGGAAGAAGGCCAGGTAGAGCGCGATGAACAGGCCGATCACCAGGCCCAGCATGTCCTGCCCCAGGTTGAAGGTCTGCGTGGCGATGAACTGGCTGCCCTGCGTGAGCGCCTGCGTGAGCTTGCGCTGGATCAGGTCGAAATTGCCCAGGCCGAAGCGCGCGAGCAGGTCGGTGAGCCAGTCGGGCAGGGCGTTGAACACGCCGCGCAGCCACTGCGCGGGCTTGATCTCGCCCGACTCGATGCGGGCGTAGAGCTGGCTGGCCTCGCGCGTCAGCGAGGCGGCCACCAGCACCGTGGGCAGCACCACGATCACCACGGCGGCCAGCATGGTGGTCAGCGCCGCGAGGTTGCGGCGCTGGCCCAGGCGCGGCAGCAGCCAGCGGTTCAGCGGGGCGAACAGCAGCGCGATGATCGCGCCCCAGAGGATGGTGCCGTAGAAGGGCAGCAGGATCCAGATGAAGGCGACCGTCACCGCCCCCAGCAGCACGCGCAGCATGAGCGAACCGGAGACCGGCGACATGGACGGCGGGCTGGGGCGGGGCGGCTCGGGCGTCTGGGCCGGTGGCGCTTCGTTGGAAGGTGGCATGGGCGCTGAGGGAGAAAAAGGGTGCTCAAAGTATGGGGCCGATTGCGCCACCCTTGGAAAGCTGTTTAAATGCCATCCATATGGAATCCATATGGATGGTGAAATGACCGACCGAACCCTCGAACCCAAGCCCCGCATCGGGGACTCCGAAAAGATGACCGTGAACCTCGGCGTGGTCGATCTTGGCCAGGTGGACCTGCTGGTGCAGGAAGGTTTCTATTCGAACCGGTCCGACCTGGTCCGCACGGCGGTGCGCAACCTGCTGACCCAGCACGGCGACACCTTGCGGCAGACCGTCGCGCGCCGCACCCTCACTTTGGGCCTGCAGCACCTCGGCCGGGCCGATCTCGAGCGCGCCGTGGCGGCGGGCGAGCGCCTGCGCGTGCAGGTCGTGGGCCTGGCGCGCATCGACGACGACGTCACGCCCGAGCTCGCGCGCGCCGCGATCGAGTCGGTCTCGGTGCTCGGCGCCTTCCACGCCAGCGCCGCGGTGCGCCGCGCGCTGGCCGACCGCACCGTCTGAACCGGTTTTTTTCCTCTGTCTTCCTCCTTCGAAAGCGCCCATGACCCCCCATCCCACGATCCCGGTGAGCGTGCAGCACACCATTGAGCAGGCCCTGGCCCGCGCCGGGCTGGACGGTCGCCCGGGCCCGTTGCAGGGGGTCACCGACACCATCCGCCAAGCGCTGGCGGGCGCCGGTCTGGCCGACGTGTTCGCGCCGCGCCGCCCGGCCCCGTCCCCCACGGCCGCTGGGGGCGCCGAGGTCATTGACGTCGTCGCACGCGACCCGGGCGAGGGCCAGTTCCTGCGCCGCCGCTTCACCCATCCCACCGGGTCGCGCGACTACAAGCTCTACCTGCCCGCCGCGCGCGCCGGCGCGGCCAGCGCCGCGCCCCTGCCGCTGGTGGTGATGCTGCATGGCTGCACGCAGTCGGCGGACGACTTCGCCGCCGGCACGCAGATGAACCGCCTGGCCGACGCCCAAGGTTGTCTGGTGGTCTACCCCGAGCAGCCCGCGGGCGCCAACCCATCGCGCTGCTGGAACTGGTTCCGCGCCGAGGACCAGGGGCGCGAGGGCGGCGAGCCCGCGCTCATCGCGGGCATCGTGCGGGCCGTGGCGGCCGAGCACGCGGTGGACCCGCGCCGCATCTTCGTGGCCGGCCTCTCGGCCGGCGCGGCAATGGCGGTGATCCTGGGCGAGACGCACCCCGATCTGTTCGCCGCCGTGGGCGTGCATTCGGGCCTGCCCTACCGCAGCGCGAGCGACATCCCCTCGGCGCTGGCCGCGATGAAGGGGCGGGGCGCGGCCGCGCCGCCGCCCACCGGGCGGGCCGTGCCCACCATCGTCTTCCATGGCGACCGCGACCACACCGTGCAGGCGCGCAATGGCGAGCGCGTCGTCGAACACGCCGCCCAGGCCCACGGCCCGCAAGGCCTGCACGTCCACACCGAGACGGCCACCGTGCCCGGTGGCCGGCGCTACACCCGCACCGTGCACGCCGACGCGGCGGGCCGGCCCTGGGTGGAGTGGTGGACCCTGCACGGCGCCGGCCATGCCTGGTCGGGCGGGCATGCGTCGGGTTCGTACACCGACGGCAGCGGCCCCGACGCCTCGGCCGAGATGCTGCGCTTCTTCCTGGCCCAGTCGCCCGCGCCATGACGCCGCCACGCTCCTTTTCCGCATCGCTGGCCGCGCGCGCCGGCCTGCTGCTGGCCCGTTTCGACGGCGCGGTGATGCGCGTCGAGTCCACCCGGCCCATCGCCGAGGGGTCTGGGGCTCGCCGTGCCTTGGCCCCCGCCACCTGGGCGGCCCTGCAGGCGTGGTGCTTCACAGACGAGCGCTTTGCGCTGGCGCAGCGCTGGCGCAGGGGCCAGCGGCCGAGCGGGCCGGGCTGGTCGAGGCGTTCTCGCGTCGGCTCGACGGCAGCGACCAGCTCGCCGCCGCCGGTGGTGCGCTCGCGGGCCTGCTGCTGCGCCTGCGCGTGAAGGGCCAGGACGCGATGTGGTGGCGCCAACGCCAACCCTCGGACCCCTGGGACGCCGGTTACCTGATCGGCGAACCGCAGGCCCTGCGCGCGTTCCGGCCGCGCCGCGCCACCCTGATGGTGGCCGAGGAGGAGGGGGTGGACGGGGCCGCGCTGAGCGAGGCCGTGCAGACCCTGGCCGCGAACAGCGCGGGCTTTCACCAGCCGGTGCGGCTGCTGGTGCTGGGCCGCAGCATCGACGCCCGGGCCTGGTCCAGCAGGCCGAGCAATTCCGTCGGCCATCACCGAGATCGCCTGGCCTTCCGAGGCCGTCGGCCCGGCCGCGAGCGCCTCCACCGCCAGCGCCAGCCGGTAGGCCCGCTCCAGGGCCTCGGCCAGGGCCAGCGCGTCGGGGCCGGGCGGCATGGGGGTCCCTACAGGGCGCGCGCCAGCATCAGCGCACCCAGGGCGATGAACACGCTGTAGAGCGCGCGCTGGAACACCAGCAGCGGCAGGCGCCGGCGCAGCACCGAGCCGAGCCAGAGCCCGGTGAAGGCCGCCCCCAGCGCGATGGCGTGGCCCGCCAGCGGCACCGCCGCGCCGCTGAGCACGGCCAGTGGCCCGAGCCGCAACGCCAGGGCCAGCGTGGCGCACCAGGAAACTCAGGCCCAGGGCCTGGATCATCACCTCCTTCTCCAGCCGCAGCGACTGCAGGTACGGCACCATGGGCATCACGAACACCCCGGTGGCGGCGGTGAGCAGGCCCGAGAGCGCGCCCGCCACGCCGCCCAGCGGGCGCGCGAAGCGGCCTGGATCGGGCAGGGCCGCCCTGGCCAGGCCCCACAGGCCGTAGGCCACCAGCACCGTGCCCAGGGTGAGGCGCGCGCCCGCGCCGGCGCTGCCCAGATCGGGCAGCGGGCTGAACACCGTGGCCGCCGCCAGCATCAGCCACATGGGCCACAGGCGGCGCGCCAGGGCACGGGCGTGCGGCCCGATGCATTGGGCGATGTTCGTCAACAGCGAAGGCAGCAGCATCAGCGTGGCCGCGGCGGCGGTGGGCATGAACAGGCCGAGCAGCGCGACGGAGAAGGTCGGCAGGCCCATGCCGGAAATGCCCTTGACCGCGCCAGCGGCCAGAAAAACGACGGCGATCAGCCCGAGCAGCGAGAGGTCCATGGGGCGGCATGGTGCGGTCCGGGGCCCGGTCTGTCCATCGCGCATCGCCAGAGGTATCCTTCGCCGATTCCGGAGGATCGCCCATGACCGCCCCCCGCGCCGCGCCCACCTACCGCGTCGACCCGTTCGACCTGCGCCTGTTCGCCGCCGTCGTGGAGCACGGCTCCATCACCGCCGGGGCGCGCCACATCCACCTCTCGCTGGCCGCAGCGAGCACGCGGCTGCAGCAGCTGGAGCACGCGCTCGGCGCCACCCTGCTGCGGCGCTCCAAACAGGGCGTGCGCACCACCGACGCCGGCCGCACCTTGCTGCTGCACGCGGCGCGCCTGCAGCGCGGCATGGAAGCGCTGCACGCCGACATGGCGGCCCATGCCCACGGCGTGCGCAGCACGGTGCGAGTGATCTGCAACACCGCCGCCATGACCGAGCACCTGCCGGGGCTGCTCGGCCGCTTCCTGGTCGAGCACCCGGACATCGACGTCGACCTGCGCGAACTCAGCAGCCTCGACGCGCTGCTCGGCATGCGCCAGGAGCAGGCCGACATCGGCATCGTGTCCGACCACGTGGGCACCGAAGGCCTGGCGCACCCGGGTCTTCCGCGAAGACCGGCTGGTGGCGGTGCTGCCCCGGCAGGGCGCGCGCGCCACGCGCCGACCGCTGCCTTTCGTGGACTTGCTGGACCGCCCCTTCGTCGGGCTGCCGGTGGAGAGCGGCCTGAGCCGCCTGCTGCACGACCAGGCCTTGCAGCATGGCCGGGGCCTGCACCACCGGGTGCGGGTGCGCGGGCTGGACGCGGTGATGCAGCTGGTGGGCGAGGGCGTGGGCGTGGCGGTGGTGCCGCAGGCCACGGCGCTGCGCCTGGCGAACGAGCGCGTGGTGGTGCGCCCGCTCGGCGATGCCTGGGCCACGCGGCGTCTGCTGCTCTGCACGGCGGGCGATGCGCCGCCCGGCGCGGGGGCGGCGGCCCTGCACGCCTTCCTCGCCCGGCACAGCGAGGCCTAGGGCCGGCCGCCGCGCCGAGGTCCACGCCAGTGGGTGGCCGCGCCGAGGCGCCGTGAGGGTCTCTCGGCGCTTTTTTCATGGCGAAACGCCGTGCAATCCCTCCCAACCGTTCGTCGGATTGATTTTTAACAATCTTTTAACTAATTGTTAACTAATATAAGTGAGTGAGTGCTCGCGGCTGCTATCGAATATAGAGCTGAAAATTTGTCCAAAATTTGGATGGTATTTCAAAAAACAAAATAAAAACAACAATCTTTTAACAATTGAATTCATGCTCAGGCATGTTTTTTCCTACAGCACTTTTTCAAATTCATGACTTTTAACGCACTAATTAAGTCGTGAATTTGTAACAAGCTGCACGTCCCGATACAGTGCGCACTTGTAACCAAATGCATTGAAGTGCCTGGGCCCCGGTCCATGCGCCGCCGTGCGATGGCGTTTCAGGTCCACCGGGCCGGGCGCCCCAAGGGACACGCGACGGTCGTTCGCGTGCCACTCAGAGGGAAAAAACATGCTTCGATTTTTTGCACGTGGCCAGGCCACGGGTGAGGGCGCGCCTGCGCGTTCGCCAGCCTTCCTGCGCGCGTTCGGCCGGCCCGTTCGCGCGCTCGGCCTGTGGGCGGCGGCCACGGTGTTCTCGGTGGGCGCGGCCCAGGCCACGCTGGTGGTGAGCCAGGCGGTGAGCGCCAGCACGATCGCGGTGGGCGACCGCACGCGACTGACCATCACCATCAGCAACAGCGACACGCAGGAAGACAACGCCGCGCTGACCAACACCCTGCCGCCGCAGCTGCGGTTCTATCCCGCCGGCCATCCGGGCTACGTGGCCCCCACGAGCACCTGCGCCGGCGCGTCGATCAACCTCGGCGCGGGCCCCGGCGGCGTCGACCGGCTCCAGGTCAGCGGCTTCACCATCCCGCCCCACGTCGGCGGCGTGGACGGCAGCTGCACGATCTCGGTGGACCTCACCTCCTACGACGGCGGAGACATCTGGGACAACGTCATCAACCCCGGCGACCTCTCGCCCGCGGCGGTCTCGGCGGCGACGCAAAGCGTGTCGGTCACCGAACTCAGGAACCCCACGGTGTCCAAGAACCTGGGCGGCGCCACGCTCACCCAGGGCCTCTCGCGCACCGCGACCATCACGCTGAGCAACCCCAACAGCGCGTACAACATCCCGCTGACCAGCTTCACCGACAACCTGCCTTCCAACCTGCAGGTCACCGGCGTGGTCTCCAACACCTGCGGCAGCACGGCAGGTTTCACGGCCAGCAGCGTCACCCTCACCGGCGGCGCGATTCCCGCCGGCTCACCCGGCACCTGCCAGCTGCAATTCACCGTGCGCGGCGTGCTGCCGGCCGCCACCGCCTCGCTGGCCGACGTCAACAGCCTGCCCGCCGGCGCCGTGGGCAACACGCGTGGCCTGACCTCGCCCGCGGACACCACCAACATCACCGTCAACAGCCCGATCACGGTTGCGCAAGGGCTTCTCGGTCACGCCGCTGACGGCGGGCGCCGACTCGCTGATGACCGTGCGCATCGGCAACAACAGCGCCGCCGCGCTCACCGGCGTCGGCCTGAGCGACACCACCGTGGGCGCGCGCTGGCCGGCCGCGCTGACCAACTCGGGCGCCATCGGCGCGGCCCAGCTCAGCGGTTGCGGCGCGGGCGCGAGCCTGGTCGCCGGGCCCGGGGGCCAGGGCTTCGTGCTCGCGGGCGCCGAGATCGCCGCCGGCGGCGAATGCCGCGTCCAGTTCAACGTCACCTCGACCACCACCGGCACCCACACCAACGCGCTGCCCAGCGGCGCGGTGAGCAACACCCAGGGTTTCACCTCGCCCGCGAGCTCGGCGCCGATCGAGGTGCGCGACAACGCGCTCACGGTCGCCAAGGCGATCACCCCGACCACCGTGGCGCCCGGCGACGTGGCGCTCTTCTCGGTGGCGGTCACTTCGTTCAGCCTCACGCCGCAGACCAGCGTGAACTTCACCGACACCCTGCCGGCGGGCATGGTCTACGTGGACGCCACCACCGGCGGCATCACGCCCGTCATCAGCGGCGGCTGCAGCTTCGCCGGCGGCGTGCCCATGCCCACGCCGCTGGCGCCACCACGCCGGGTTTCAGCTTCAACTTCCCCGGCGCCGCACCGGGCGGCACCACCTGCGTGGTGAGCTTCACCGCGCGCGTGCCGGCCAACGCCGTGCCGGGCGCCACGCTCACCAACAGCAGCTTCAGCGCCGGCAACGGCACGGTCACGGGCAGTTCGGGCGCGGTGAGCCTCACGGCGGTCAACCCGCTGGTGGTCACCAAGACCTTCGACGGCGTGACCGCGCGCCAGCGTTTCCAGGGCGCGCCCTCGGTGGCGCAGATCGAGCTGACCAACAACAACTTTTCGGCGCTCGCCGGCCTCGCCTTCAGCGACAGCCTGCCCGCCGGTCTGCGCGTGGCCGACCCGGCCAACGCCACCACCACCTGCGGCGGCAGCGTCAGCGCCAACCCGGGCGACACGTCCTTCTCGCTCAGCGGCGGCAGCCTGCCGGCGCGCGCGGGCACCAGCCCCTTCTCGCCCGGCCAGTGCAGCGTGCGCGTGAACGTGGTCGGCGGCACGATCGGCGTGCACACCAACAGCATCCCGGCCTACAACGGCAGCAACGCGGCCGCCACCGTCAGCGCCACCGGCACGGTGGCGAACGTGCCCGGCACCACGGTGCGCAACCTCAACGCCACCTCCGCCACGCTGGAGTACCTGCCCGCGCTGACCGTTGCGCAAGACCTTCCTGACCAACCCGGTGCAGGTGGGTGGCACCAGCCGCGTGCGCATCACGCTGGGCAACACCGGCAACGGCCAGCTCACCGGCGTGCGCGCCACCGACCCGCTGGCCGGCACCGGCCTCACGCTCGCGACCCCGGCCAAGGCCAGCACGACCTGCGCCGGCCCGGTGGTGCTCGACGCGCCCGACGGCGGCAGCACCGCCTCGATCAGCGGCGCCACCATCGCCGGCGGCACCAGCTGCGACTTCCTGTTCGACGTGCTGAGCACCAGCGGCACACCGTCGGTGAACACGCTCGCGCCCGGCGCCGTCACGGCCGACGGCGGCGTTGCGCAGCACCGGCACCACCACGGCCACGCTCAACAAGGTCACCAGCCGCGTGAACCTGACCAAGAGCTTCGCGCCCACCTCCATCGCCGGGCCTGGCAGCGTCTCGCGCCTGACCATCGTCATCGACAACACCACCGCCACCGCGCTGACCGAGCTCGCGGTGGCCGACAACATGCCCGCCGGCATGGTGGTCGGCGTGGTGCCCAACGCCGCCACCACCTGCCCGGGCGGCCGCGTGGAGGCCGTGACCGGCACGCGCGTGGTGCGCCTGAGCGGCGGCACGCTCGCGGGCAACGCGAGCTGCACGGTCTCGGCGGACATCACCTCCAGCGTCGTCGGCACGCTCAACAACACCCTGCCGGCCGGGGCCATCACCAACACCCAGGGCGTGACCAACGCCAGCCCCTTCACCGCCAACCTCGGCGCGCTCGCGGGCATGGGCGTGGAGAAACACTTCGAGCCCTCCGCCGTGGCGGCCGGCCAGCCCGCGCGCCTGGTGATCCAGGTGCGCAACTCGCTGCCGCAGCCGCTCACCAACATCTCCACCACCGACCACCTGCCCGCCGGCATGGTCGTGGCGCAGCCCGGCCAATGTCAGCACCACCTGCGCGGGCGCGGTGATCACCGCCGTCGGTGACAAGGTCTCGTTCCGGGGCGCGCAGCTGCCCGTCGGCCCCAGCGTCTGCGAGGTGCGCGTCAACGTGGTCGTGCCGGTCGCGGGCGCCTACGTCAACACCATGCCGGGCGGCACCGTGATCGCCAACGACGGCGCGGTGACCAACCCGCAGCCCGGCCCCAGCGCCACGCTGCACGTGCTGCAGCCACCCACCATCGCCAAGGCGTTCGCGCAGGGCACCGTGGCACCTGGCGTTGCGCAACCGCCTCACGGTGACCATCAGCAACCCCAACGCCGCCCAGGCCCTGACCGGTGTCGTGCTGCGCGATCCGCTGCCCACCGGCCTGTTCGTGGCCCAGGTGCCCAACGCCTCGACCACCTGCGCGGGGGGCACGGTGAGCGCCGTCGCCTCGGCCGACAGCGCCCAGATCGCCGGCGCCACCGTGCCGGCCGGGGGCTCGTGCAGCTTCGCCTTCGACACCGTCTCCAACGTGCCGGGCCTGTACACCAACACCATCCCCGCCGGTGCGATCACCAGCAACGAGGGGGTCAGCAACCCCGACCCGGCGAGCGCGCCGGTGCGCGTGCTGGAGCCGCCCACGGTGGTGAAGGCCTTCGTGCCGCCGAGCATCTCGCCCAACGGCGTGTCCCGCCTGACCATCACGCTGGGCAACGCCAACCCGGCGGCCCAGACGCTGGCGCAGGCGCTGGACGACACGCTGCCGGCCGGCGTGCTGGTCGCGCCCACGCCCGCCATCGGCGGCACCTGCAGCACCGGCTCGGTCACGGCCGCGGCCGGCACGGCGCTGGTGCGCTACGCCAGCGGCGCGAGCATCCCGCCCGGCGGCTGCACGATCTCGGTGAACGTCACGGCCAGCGTGGCCGGCACCTACCCCAACCGCATCCTGGCCGGCGCGCTGCGCACCGACGCGGGCAGCAACCCCACGCCGGCCGAGGCCCCGCTGGTGGTCAGCCCGCTGGGTTCCATTTCCGGCCGCGTCTACCTCGATGCCAACAACGACGGCGCCTTCACCGCCGGTGAAGCGCCGCTGGCCGGCCAGGCCGTGAGCCTGCTGCGCGCCAGCGACGGCCAGGTGCTGCAGAAGACCACCACCGACGCGGGCGGCTTCTACGTGTTCAGCGGCCTGGTGGATTCCGCCACCCTGGGCTCGGCCTACACCGTGCGCTACCTGCGCTCGGGCAGCGACTCGGTGGGCGGCAGCGCGCTCGCGCCGTCGAGCGCGCTCAACGCCTCGAGCCGCAGTTACCAGGCCCGCGTGACCGCCGCGACCGCGGCCGAAGCCAGCCTGGTGGGCGGCACCGGCCAGGTTGCGACGCCCAGCGTGGACGGCATCAACGCGGTCTCGCTGCGCAGCGGCATCCGGCTCGACGCGGCCGGCGGCAACGTGGCCAGTTCGGTGGGCAACCACTTCGGTGAACTGCGCGCGTCCGAGATCGCTGGCCAGGTCTACCGCGACGACAACCACAACGGCGTGCCCAACGGCACCGAGCCCGGCCTGCCGGGCGTGCAGATCACGCTGGTGGGCGTGGACGACCGGGGCAACCCGGTCTCGCTGACCACCACCACCGACGCCAGCGGCCGCTACCGCTTCACCGACCTGCGGCCCAGCTGCAGCCCGCTGGCGGCCCCGACCTGCCCGGGCTACGTGGTCACGCAGGGCGCGCAGCCCGCCGGCACGGTCAACGGCATTCCCACGGCCGGCACGGTCAACGACCTGGGCTCGGGCGGCGCCACCGGCACCGCCGGCACGGCCTCGAACAACGCGCCCGCCATCAGCCACGGCGCACCGGCCTACAGCATCCCGGCCGGCACCAGCCGCATCGCCGGCATCGTGCTGCCGCCCAACGCGCGCTCGGCCGGCAACAACTTCGGCGAGATCGGCAACGACCGCAGCATCAGCGGCCGCATCTTCACCGACGGCAACGGCGACGGCGCCTTCAACGGCAGCGATGCCGGCGTGGGCAGCGGCGCGGGCGGCGCGAACAACGTGCCGCAGACGCTGACGCTCACCGGCAACGACCTCAACGGCAACCCGGTGTCGATCACCACCACCACCGACGCCAGCGGCCAATACAACTTCACCGGCGTGCCGCCGGGCACCAGCTACACGGTCACCTGCACCACCTGCGCGCCCCCGGCCGGCTTCCTCAACAGCACCGCGCCGCTGGCCTGGCCGGGCAGCACCGGCGGCACGGCCGGCGGCACCCAGGCCGTGCCCGCGATCACCGGCATCGACCTCAGCGGCGTGAAGACCGCCTCGGTGGACAACCACTTCACCAAGACCCTGCCGGGCAGCCAGATCTCGGGCGTCGTCTACTTCGACCCCGACAACAGCGGCGGCGTGTTCACGCCCGACGACCAGCCGGTGCCGGGCCGCACCCTGGAGCTGCGCGACCAGGCGAGCAACGCGCTGATCGCCACCACCACCACCGACGCCAGCGGCGCCTACAGCTTCAGCGGCCTGCCGGTGGGCAACTACCGCGTGCTCATGCCGGCGCTGCCGACGGGCACCACCCACGGCATCACCAGCGCCGGCACGCTGGCGGGCGCGCCCAACGGCACGCCCAGCGCGCCGGGCGCGGCGCCCGCGTCCATCGCCAACATCGCCGTGGCCGCGAACCAGAGCACGGCGCACCACAACTTCCCGCTGGTCGCCAACATCCAGATCGCCGGCCGCGTCTACGAAGACCGCGACTTCGACGGCCAGTTCGGCGGCACCGACGTGGGCCTGCCCGGCGGCACCCTGGGCCTGGTCGGCACCGACGCGTTCGGCAACCCCATCACGCGCTACACCACCACCAACGCCAGCGGCCAGTACAGCTTCACCGGCCTGGCGCCGGGCAACTACACCGTGCGCCAGACCCAGCCGCTGGGCTACACCAGCGTGGCCAACACGCCCGGCCCCGTGACCGGTGGCAGCGCCGGCACCGTGGGTCCGCTCGGTGGCGCCGTGGAGACCATCGCGCTGCGCTTCGTCGCCACGCCCGGCGCGGCGCTGCAGGTGAACTTCGGTGAAACGCAGGGCGAGGGCGTGCGCGGCTACAAGTCCGCCCGCATCGTCTCGCCGGCCGCCGCCCTGGGCGTCTCGCCCGGTGCCGAGGTGGTCTGGCAGGTGATCTACCAGAACGACAGCGCCTACCCGGTCACGGTGGACGTGCGCGACACGCTGCCCGACTTCATGACCCGCGCCGGCGCGCCCGCCATCACCCATGGCGGCGGCAACGGCGGCGTGTTCACGCCCAACGCCGGCTTCACCGGCACCGCGGGCGGTGACCTGCTGGGCTCGGCGAACCTGCCCGCAGGCGCCTGGGTGTCGGTCGACATCCCGGTGATCGTCACGGCCGGCGCCACCACCACGCGCTTCAACCAGGCCACGGCCGGCCCCACCGGCATCCGCACCGACGCGGTGGACAACGGCACGCCCACCGGCGGGCCGGGCCAGCCGCCCTCGGGCGTGATCCCACCGGGCAGCGTGCCGCAGACGCCGTACCAGACCCCGGGCCTGGACGCCACCGGCGTGCCGCTGTCCTCGCTGCCCGCCGCGCTCTCGGGCTTCGTCTGGCGCGACAACAACGGCGACCGCCGCCGCGACGGCAATGACACACCCATCCCCGACTGGGCGGTGGAAGTGGTCGGCAGCGACGGCCAGGCCGTGGCCTGCCGCCTGGTGCCGTCCAACAGCGCGCAGGGCTGCGTGAGCATGCCCGACGGCCGCAGCCTGTTCCGCACCGGGGCCGACGGCGCCTACGGCGTGATCGGCCTGGTGCCCGGCGACTACAAGGTGTACTTCCGCGACCCGGCCAACAACGTCATCTACGGCACGCCGCAGAACAGCGGCGCCGACACGAACTCGCGCCTGGCCCGCGAGCGCGACCACCTGGCCGTCTCGCTGCAGCCCGGCGCCAACCTGCAGCAGCAGGACCTGCCGCTCGACCCCTCGGGCGTGGTCTACGACGCCAACACCCGCGCGCCGGTCGACGCCTCGCTGGTGCGCTTCTGCGGCCCGGCCGGCTTCAACCCCGCCACCATGCTGGTGGGTGGCGCGAGCTACGTGGCCGTGGGCAACTGCGCGCAGATGACCACCGGGCCGCTGGGCTTCTACCAGTTCCTGCTGGCCCCGGGCGCGCCCACCGGCGAGTACACGCTGAGCGCCTCGGCGCCCAACTACGCGCCCACGCCGATCGCCTCGATCCCGCCGGCCCCTGGCGTGTTCACGCCCTCGGGCGCCTCGCCCTACCTGGTGCAGGCCCAGGCCGGCCCGCCGCCGATCGGCCAGCCCACCACCTACTACCTGCGCCTGAACCTGGCGCCGGGCATGCCCGACCTGATCCACAACCACATCCCGCTGGAACCCTTCAACGGCGCCGGCCTGTTCCTGCAGAAGCAGGTGCTGCGCGACGTGGTCGAGATCGGTGACTCGGTGCAGTACACGCTGCGCGTGCAGAGCCCCAACGGCGCGGCGAGCAACGTGGTCATCACCGACAGCCTGCCGGCCGGCCTGCGCCTGATCCCGGGCACGGTGGCGCAGGACGGCGTGGTCGTGGCCGACCCGGCCGGCTCGCCCGGCCCGGTGCTGAACTTCGCGCTGGGCAACTTCGCCGCCAACACGCCGGTCACCGTGACCTACCGCGTGCGCGTCGGTGTCGGCGCCCAGCAGGGCGATGGCATCAACCGCGCCCAGGCCGCAGGTGTGGTGGGGGGCGTGCCCGTCACCTCCAACCGCGCGCAGGCCCGCATCCGCATCACCGGCGGCGTGTTCTTCCAGGAAGCCTGCGTGATGGGCAAGGTGTTCATGGACTGCAACCGCAACCGCATCCAGGACGCCGAGGAAGTCGGCATCCCCGGCGTGCGCCTGTACCTGCAGGACGGCACGCACCTGGTCTCCGACAGCGAAGGCAAGTACAGCATCTGCGGCCTGCCCGCGCGCACCTCGGTGCTGCGCGTGGACCCGACCACGCTGCCGGCCGGCAGCCAGCTCGTGACCAGCAGCAACCGCAACGCGCTGGACGCCGGCAGCCTGTTCCTCGACCTCAAGTTCGGCGAGCTGCACCGCGCCGACTTCATCGAAGGCAGCTGCTCGCCCGCCGTGCTCGAGCAGGTGGAAAACCGCCGCCGCCTCGGCCAGATCGTCGCCCCGCTGGTCGACCCACCGACACCCACCCCGCGCGTCTTCCGCTCCGGCCCGCCGGCCCGCGTGGGAGGTGCGAAATGAAAGCCCGTCTTCCCATGCGATCCGCTCTGACCTCGGCCGTGCTGCTCCTGCCCCTGGGCCTGGCGCTCGCGCAGACCACCGCGCCCCTGGCCCCGCGTTTCACGCCCCTGGCCCCGGGCAGCGACCCGGCCCGGGGCCCGGGTGAGACCGCGCTGCCCGCGCCCACCACCGCGCTGCCGCTGGCCGCGAACTGGCGCGCCACCAGCCTGGCCGACCACGGCCAGCTGGTGCTCGAGGCCGCGCAGGACCAGGTCGCCGCCGACGGCCGCTCGGTCGTGCTGCTCACCCTGCGCCTGTTCGACCGCGACGGCCAGAAGGTGACCACGCCCATCGACGTGACCGTGCGCCACCACCCGGGGGCGCGTGCGCCTGCCCGATGCCGCCGTGGACGAACCGCCGCGCCAGAACCTGCGCCTCACGGTGCGCGGGGGCGAGGCCGTGGTCGAGCTCGTCGCGTCCTATGAGCCGGGCGATGCCGAGCTGCAGGTGCAGTCCGGCAACGTGGTGGTGCACGGGCGCGTGGGCATGGTGACCGAGCGCCGGCCCATGATCGCCGTCGGCGTCATCGAAGGCACGCTCGACCTCAGCCGCCTCAAGGCCTCGCAGGTCAGCCCGGCGCGCGAGAACGACGGCTTCGAGCTCGAGATCCAGCGCCACGCCAACGGCTTCGACAACGGCAAGGGCTCGCTCGGCGCGCGCACCGCGTTCTTCCTCAAGGGCGTGGTGAAAGGCGAGACCCTGCTCACCCTGGCCTACGACTCCGAGAAGGAAAGCCGGGGCCGGCTGTTCCGCGACATCCAGCCCGACCAGTACTACCCGATCTACGGCGACTCCTCGCTGCGCGGCTTCGACGCGCAGTCGCGCCAGCGCCTGTACGTGCGGGTCGACCAGGGCCGCTCCTTCGTGCTGTTCGGCGACTTCAACACCGGCACCGGCGGGCCCGCGCGCGAGCTCAGCCGCCTCAACCGCTCGGTCTCCGGCCTGCAGCTGCACCACGAGGGCGAGACCTTCGAGGCCAACGCCTGGGTGGTGCGCGACAACGTCGCGCAGGTGGTGGACGAACAGCCCGCGCGCGGCGTCTCCGGCCCCTACCGGCTCTCCAGCAGCGAGGGCATCTCGGGCTCCGAGAAGGTCGAGATCCTCACGCGCGACCGCAACCAGCCCTCCATCATCCTGCGCGCCGAGCCCATGGTGCGCTTCGTGGACTACGAGTTCGAGCCCTTCGCCGGCAGCGTGGTGTTCCGCGCGCCCGTGCCCTCGGTAGACGCGAACATGAACCCGATGTCGGTGCGCATCACCTACGAGGTGGAGCAGGGCGGGCCCAAGTACTGGCTCGGTGGCGTGGACGGCTCGTGGCGCATCACGCCCGCGCTCGAGATCGGCGCCAGCCACGTGGAATCGCAGGACCCGTCCGACCCCTACAAGCTCAGCGGCGTGAACGCCACGCTGCGCCTGGGCGAGCAGAGCTGGGCGCTGGTGGAGCTGGCGCGCTCCGACCGCGAGGCCCTGGGCGAGCGGGGCAAGGGCGACGGCGCGCGCGTGGAAGTGCGCCACCAGGGCGAGCGGCTCGACGCGCGCCTGTGGGCCGGCGAGACCGACCGCGAGTTCTCCAACCTCTCGTCCTCGTACAACGGCGGGCGCGCCGAGGCCGGCGCGGTGGCGAGCTACCAGATCAACGAGGACTGGTCGCTGCGCGTGGACGCCATGCGCTCCGAGGACAAGGCGGTGGAAGCGGTGCGCGAGACGGCCTACGCCGGCGTGCAGTACCGCCTCACGCCCAAGTGGACTGTGGGCGTGGGCCTGCGCCATGGCCGCGACGAAGGCGGCGTGCCCAACGCGGCCTCCGCCTGGGGCGTGAACATCCCGCAGACCTCGGGCTTCACGCCCTTCCAGATCAACGCGCCGCTGTTCTCCGCCGCGCCGGGCCAGACGCGCAGCTTCACCGCGCTCTCGCTGAGCGCGCAAGGCCAGCTGAGCGACCGCCTCACCGTGCTCGGCGAACTCGAGCAGGACGTGGAGAACGCGCGCGGCCAGCGCATCACGCTCGGCGCCGACTACCGACTGAGCGAGCAGTTCCGCGCCTACGGTCGCGCCGAGGTGTCCAAGGGCCTGGGTGGTGTCAACGGCCTGGCCACCGATGGGCGCGAGACCGCGCTCGTGGCAGGCCTCTCCAGCGAGACCTTCCGCGACGGCGAAGTCTTCAACGAGTACCGCCTGCGCGACGCGATCTCGGGCGAGGACGCGGTCAACGCCATCGGCCTGCGCCAGACCTTCCGCGTGGCCGAGGGCGTGCGCTACAGCGCCAGCGTCGAACACCAGAAGGCGATCGCGGGCGATGCCTCGTCCGCCACCGCGCTCACCGGCGGCATCGACCTGGCCTACGACCCGACCTGGCGCGCCACCGGCCGCCTGGAGTGGCGCCGCGACCGCAACCACGACGCCTGGCTCTCCACCCTGGGCACCACGGTGAAGATCGACCGCGACTGGTCTTTGCTCGCGCGCAACACGCTCTCGCTGCAGAACGCGCGCCACGCGGGCGCCTTCGACCAGTGGCAGGACCGCTTCCAGATCGGCGCGGCCTACCGCCAGACCGACCTCAACCGCGTCAACGCGCTCGGCCTGTACGAGCTGCGCGCCGAGAACGACGAAAACCCCGGCGTGGACTACCGCCGCACCTCGCACGCGGTCTCGCTGCACGCCGACTACCACCCCAGCCGGCCCTGGTGGCTCACCGGGCGCCTGGCCGGCAAGCGCGTGTCCGAGCGCTTCCTCGGCGGCATGCGCTCCAACTACACCGCCTGGCTGGTCGGGGGCCGCATCACCTGGGACCTGTCCGAGCGCTGGGACGTGGGCCTGCAGCACCACCTGATGTGGAGCCCGCAGGGCAACACACGCCAGGACTCCTTTGGCGTCGAAGCGGGTTACCTCGTCAAGGCCAACCTCTGGCTGTCCTTCGGCGTGAACCTGCGCGGCTTCCGCGACGACGAGCTGACCGGCGCGGCCTACACCCGCAAGGGCGTGTACCTGCGGCTGCGCTTCAAGTTCGACGAGACCCTGTTCCGGGGCAGCGATCCCGCCACCAACCGCGCCCTGAGCCCGCTGGCTTCGGCCGCCCGTCCCTGATCTGTTGAGAGGCCCTTGCCATGACTTCCAAATCCTTTCTTCTGTCCCTGCTGGCGCTGGCGGCCCTGAGCGGCTGCGCCGTGACCGACCCGCGCGCCACCGACCGCGCGCCCGGCGCCGTGCCGCCCTTCGCCGAAGCCACGCGCTTCACCGACGAGGCGCAGCGCGCCGACCACCGCACCCTGCAATCGGTGCAGGACCGCCTGGCCGCGCTGCAGAAAGACGGCCGCGTGCCCCAGACCAGCTACCCCTGGGCCAAGGCGCAGTGCTGGCTCGACATGGCGCGCCAGAACTACCACGAGAACGACCGGGGCCCGGTGATCGGTGAGGCGCTGGCCGAGTCGGTCAATCTGATGGAGGCGCTGGAGAAGGGCACCACGCCGGCGGTCACCAACCCCCTGATCGGCGGCGCCGTGCGCCTGCGCGAAGACCTGTGGGCGCGCGCCGAACGCGGGCGCACCGGCGCGGGTGCGGCCTGCGTGGCGGCCCAGGCCGCGTGCCTGGACGTGCAGCTGGTGTGGATGGGCCACGAGTACGCCGAAGGCGGCTGGCGCCACGCCAACCCCTACATCGGCATGGCCGAAACCATGGCCGCGCGCCTGGAGACCGCCCAGGCCGCCTGCGCCGGCCCGGGCGTGGCCGCCGCGCCCGCGCCGGCACCCGCACCGGTGGTGGTCGAGCGGATCATCGAACGCCTGGTGCTGCGCCACCGACGCGGTGTTCGAGTTCGACCGCTCGGGCCTGAACGACATCGGCGCGGCCGGCCGCGCCCGCCTGGACGTGCTGGCCGATCGCGCCAAGGGCCTGCAAGGCATCGAACGCATCGTGCTGATCGGCCACACCGACCGCCTGGGCAGCGACGCGCACAACCAGCCGCTCTCGCTGCAGCGCGCCACCGCCGTGCGCGACCACCTCGTGGCGCGCGGGCTCGATGCCGCGCTGTTCACGGTGGAAGGCAAGGGCAGCGCCGAGCCGGTGAAGACCTGCAGCGACGGCCTGGCGCGCAGCGCGCTCATCGCCTGCCTGCGCGACAACCGGCGCGTGGAGGTGGAGATCCGCGGGCGGGTGCAGCCGGTGTCGGCTGTGCCTCGGCGCTGATTCACATCCACGGGCTTCTGAATATGTCTGCGGATATGAGGGCGCAGTGGTTTGCTCAGTCCATCTTCCTGAAGGGGTATCCCCCTTCATAGGCGATCCATCCCGTGCCCTGGTTGCACGCGATTTCCCTGTACATGAAAGACTTCACCACCCGCTCCCCGCCCAGCTCACAGATGGCCCCTTTTTCGACGATGAACTTCAACTCATCGGCTTCATCTGCCTCCTTGAAAACCCTGACATCTTCAAGCGCTTCCCACTTTCCCTCGGGTTTTTTGCAGCTTGGCAGAAGGGTCATGCAGAGAAGGGTGAGGAGAATGGCTTTCATCTCTTCGGATAGTCGATGATCCTGACGACCCGCTTCGACTTCTTGATGGTGGTCAGCAACTCTTTGGGAGCCACGCCAGCTGTCGACGCGGGGGCAAAGAAAAATCTGGGGTCGTGAGCCAGTATGCCAATGCTTTCGAGAACATCGGCGACATTGGTCGAACAGCTGTTTGATATCAGGTTGTAACCTTGGCCCAGGTTCTTCCTTCGCTCAAATTCACGGCGCATCTTTTCGCGCTCTGCCGGCGAAACGCGCAACACCACGCCAATCGAGTCGCGATACGAATTTCTGACGATGTAAACGTCTTTGGGCCGCCGGTCATACCCATCGTGTGACATGCCGTAAACCATGCCATCGATCTCCATGGCAACGTGGCCCCATTGCGAACCCCGGCTGACGATCCGACCGTCGCTGACGATGATCTCCACAGTCGTTGAATCGGTTGCGATTGGCTTGATGGAGGTGTCACTGTGTGGCGTGCTTTTGACCCTTGCAATCAAACGCAGGACTTCTCCGTCCGGGCTCTGAATGACTTCTTCAGGCATTCGATCACCCCGCGATGTAAAAATTCATCTCCCTGGCTTGTTCGCCGGTGAGATGAAGTTGGGTGCGTCCGGCTTCGTCTGTCGTGTGGAATTCGATGGGACCGTTTCCCTTTCGCACGCCGTAGTAGGTATTGCTCATGGCATTGCCCTGGGCATCTCTGAGTACGTAGAGATCATCAAATCCGGTTTTGTTGTTCAGATGCAATGCCTCTTGCATCAGGCTGATCGGGGCACTTTCTGCAATCAGCACCGCACCGCAGGTGGTTGAGTGCCCCTCGGTTGACATGGGCAGGGCCGCATTCGTGTCTGTGCATTGGTCCAGTCCTTCTGCAACCACAAAGAAGTGGGGCTTGCATTTCGGGCAATAGACCTTGTCGCCCTTGCGGACAACAGGAATGTTGTGCCATGAGTTGGTCTCGCTCCCAGAAATGACGACTCCTCCGTGGCTGGTTTTGTCGCCCAGCACACATTGGGATTTGCCGTGCAGATTCATTCTTTGAGCCATATAGTTCCATTTTTTGGATGATTCAGAAGAAATGCAGTATAAAAGTTTTAAATTACGATATATCCAAACATCCATGTCACTGTCTTGTGTGGCCGCTGGCCGACTCAAGGCATCTTCTTGCGGATGGTCGCCTGCAGGGTCTGCAGTTCCAGCAAGGCCTCGCGCACCACTTGGCTGCCCCAGGCGTCCTGCATCTGGCGCTCGTTGCGCACCATCACCAGCCGGCTCGGGCGGCTCGGGCCTTTGAGCCGGCGCAGCACCACCTGGCGCGGCGCCATCGGCGCGCACGAGGCCGGCTCAGGCCCGCGCGTCGAAGCCTTCCGCCAAGGCCCCGCGCAGCCACGCCACGAAGGCCGACACCGCGCGCGGCACGTGGCTGGCGTAGGGCCGGATCGCGTAGATCTGCGGGCTGAAGCTGCCCACCGAGGCCCAGTCCTCCAGCACCTCCACCAGCTGGCCCGAGCGCAGCGCCGCCTGCGCGCTGAAGTCCGGCACCAGCGCGATGCCCAGGCCGGCGATGGCGGCGTCGCGCAGGGCCTCGCTGTTGTTGGCGCAGAACGGGCCCGACACCGGCACCGTGATCCGCTGGCGCGGCGCCTTGCGCCGGCCTTCGGGCGGCAGAAAATGCCAGGCCGGCGTGTCCTGCGCGCGCGGGTAGTGCAGGCAGGCGTGCTGCGCGAGGTCGGGCGGCGCGGCCGGGTGCCCGTGGCGCCGTAGGTAGTCGCGGCTGCGCCACCAGCACCGAGCGCGTGGCGCACAGCGGCCAGGCCACGTGCGTGTCCGGCGGCGCGGCGGTGTGGCGGATCGCGAGGTCGAAGCCCTCGGTTGCGCAGCGAACTCAGGCGGTCCGACAGGTCCAGCTCCAGCCGCACCTTGGGGTGCTCGCGCGCGAAGGCCGCGATGCGGGGCACCAGCTGCTGGCGCGCGAACGCCACCGGCGCCGTGACCCGCACCAGACCGGCCGGTTCGTCGGCCAGGTCGCGCACGCTGGAAAAACTCTGCGCGATGCGCTCGAACGGGTCGCGCAGGCCGTCCACCAGGCGCTGGCCGGCCTCGGTCAGGCGCACGCTGCGCGTGGTGCGCTGCACCAGGGGCAGGCCGGCGGCGCGCTCCAGCTCGCTGATGCGCTGGCTCATGGCGGCCTTGCTCACGCCCAGGCGCTGCGCCGAGGCGGTGTAGCTGCCCTGCTGCGCCAGCACCGTGAGCCAGTGCAGGTGCATCCAGAGGTCTTCCACTTTTTTGTCATTCATGGCCCTATTGTTCATCATGGCAAACAATCAATTCAGGTCCGGCCACTAGGCGAGGGGTTTTCCGCTGCCTAAACTGGCCCTCTTTCCTTCGACACCCTCCCGCGAGACCGCCATCGCCACCACCCCCCATTCCATCGATCACTTCATCCACGGCGCCGTGAACGCCGGCAGCTCGCCGCGCCGCCAGGACGTGTACAACCCCGCCACCGGCGCGGTGAGTGGCAAGGTCGCGCTGGCGAACGCGGCCGACGTGGGCGCGGCCGTGGCCGCCGCGCAGGCCGCGTTTCCCGCCTGGGCCGACACGCCACCGATCCGCCGCGCGCGCGTGATGTTCAAGTTCCTCGAACTGGTGAACCTGCACAAGGACGACTTGGCCCGCCTGATCACCGCCGAGCACGGCAAGGTGTTCACCGACGCGCAGGGCGAGGTCTCGCGCGGCATCGACATCATCGAGTTCGCCTGCGGCATCCCGCAGCTGCTCAAGGGCGACTTCACCGACCAGGTGTCCACCGGCATGGACAACTGGACCCTGCGCCAGCCGCTGGGCGTGGTCGCCGGCATCACGCCGTTCAACTTCCCGGTGATGGTGCCCATGTGGATGTTCCCGGTGGCGATCGCCGCGGGCAACACCTTCATCCTCAAGCCCAGCCCGATCGACCCCTCGGCCTCGCTGTTCATGGCCGAGCTGCTCCAGCAGGCCGGCCTGCCCGATGGCGTGTTCAACGTGGTGCAGGGCGACAAGGAGGCGGTGGACGCGCTGCTGGTGCACCCGGACGTGAAGGCCATCAGCTTCGTCGGCTCCACGCCGATCGCCAACTACATCTACGAGACCGGCGCGCACCACGGCAAGCGCGTGCAGGCCCTGGGCGGCGCGAAGAACCACATGGTGGTGATGCCCGACGCCGACCTGGACCAGGCGGTGGACGCGCTGATCGGCTCGGCCTATGGCTCGGCCGGCGAGCGCTGCATTGCCATCAGCGTGGCGGTGCTGGTGGGCGACGTGGCCGAGCGCATCATGCCCAAGCTGGTCGAGCGCACCCAGGCGCTCAAGGTGCTCAACGGCACCAACCTCGCGGCCGAGATGGGGCCCATCGTCACGGCGGCCGCGCACACGCGCATCGCGGGCTACATCGAGGCCGGCGCGAAAGAGGGCGCCACCCTGCGGGTGGACGGCCGGGGCTTCCAGGGCGGCGACGCGGGCGAGGGCTGCGACCACGGCTTCTGGATGGGCGGCACGCTGTTCGACCACGTGACCACCGACATGAAGATCTACAAGGAAGAGATCTTCGGCCCGGTGCTCAGCTGCGTGCGCGTGCCCGACTTCGCCAACGCCGTGCAGATCATCAACGACCACGAGTTCGGCAACGGGGTGAGCTGCTTCACGCGCGATGGGAACGTGGCGCGCGAGTTCGCGCGGCGCATCCAGGTCGGCATGGTCGGCATCAACGTGCCGATCCCGGTGCCCATGGCCTGGCACGGCTTCGGCGGCTGGAAGAAGAGCCTGTTCGGCGACATGCACGCCTACGGCGAGGAGGGCGTGCGCTTTTACACCAAGCAGAAGTCCATCATGCAGCGCTGGCCTGAAAGTATCGGGAAAGGTGCGGAGTTCATCATGCCCACGGCAAAGTAGGTTCCCCCTGCGCGCCTTCGGCGCTTCCCCCCGAGGGGGGACGCTGTCTTGGGCCGGCGGAGCCGGACCCTTGACAGCCCTGGTATCTTCGCCGGCGACATCACAACGACAACAACATTGGGACAAGCATGAGTGAGACGACCTTCGACTACATCGTGATCGGCGGCGGCACCGCGGGTTGCCTGATGGCCAACCGGCTGTCCGCCGACCGGAGCAAGCGGGTGCTGCTGATCGAGGCCGGCCGCAAGGACGACTACCACTGGATCCACATTCCCGTGGGTTACCTGTACTGCATCGGCAACCCGCGCACCGACTGGCTCTACCAGACCGAGGCCGAGGCCGGGCTCAACGGCCGTGCGCTGCGCTACCCGCGCGGCAAGACGCTGGGCGGCAGCTCCAGCATCAACGGCATGATCTACATGCGCGGCCAGTCGCGCGACTACGACCAGTGGGCCGCGCTCACCGGCGACGACGCCTGGCGCTGGGAGAATGCGCTGCCCGATTTCAAGCGCCACGAGAACCACTACCTGGGCGACGAGCAGAACGCCGCCCAGCGCGACCCGAACTTCCGCGCGTACCACGGCCATGGCGGCGAATGGCGGGTGGAGAAGCAGCGCCTGCGCTGGGATGTGCTCGACGCGTTCGCCGAAGCCGCGCAGCAGGCCGGCATCCCGCACAGCATCGACTTCAACCGCGGCGACAACGAAGGCGTGGGCTATTTCCAGGTGAACCAGAAGGAGGGCCTGCGCTGGAACACCGCGCGCGCCTTCCTGCGCCCGACCTGTTATGGCCGGCCCAACTTCGAGCTGTGGAACAGCGCGCAGGTCACGCGCCTGGTGACGCAGCGCGGCGCCGACGGCGAGCTGCGCTGCACCGGGGTGGAGGTGTGGGACGGCGTGGCGCACGTGACCGCCGAGGCCACCAGCGAGGTGGTGCTCTGCGCCGGCGCCATCGGCTCGCCGCAGATCCTGCAGCTCTCGGGCATCGGCCCGGCCGCGCTGCTGCGCCAGCACGGCATCGACGTGGTGGTGGACCTGCCCGGCGTGGGCGCGAACCTGCAGGACCACCTGCAGATCCGCTCGGTCTACACCGTCAACGGCGCGCCCACGCTCAACGTGCTGTCCTCCTCGTGGATGGGCAAGGCGCGCATCGGGCTGGAATACCTGTTCAAGCGCAGCGGGCCGATGAGCATGGCGCCGTCGCAGCTGGGCGCCTTCACGCGCAGCGACCCGGCCCAGCCCTACGCCAACCTCGAATACCACGTGCAACCGCTCTCGCTCGATGCCTTCGGCGAGCCGCTGCACAGCTTCCCGGCGTTCACCGCCAGCGTGTGCAACCTCAACCCCACGAGCCGGGGCACGGTCAACATCCGCAGCGCGAACTTCGAGGACGCGCCACTGATCGCGCCGAACTACCTGAGCACGGCCGAAGACCGGCAGGTCGCGGCCGACAGCCTGCGCGTAACGCGCAGGATCGTCGCGCAACCGGCGCTGCGCAAGTACCAGCCCGAGGAGTTCAAGCCCGGCCTGCAGTACCAGACCGACGAGGAGCTCGCGCGCCTGGCCGGCGACATCGCCACCACCATCTTCCACCCGGTGGGCACCACCAAAATGGGCCGCGCCGACGACCCCATGGCCGTCGTCGACAGCCACCTGCGCGTGCGCGGCGTGGCCGGGCTGCGCGTGGTGGACGCGGGCGTGATGCCCACCATCACCAGCGGCAACACCAACAGCCCCACGCTCATGATCGCGGAGAAGGCCGCGACCTGGATCGTGGCAGGAGAGTGACCCCCCTGCGCCGCTGACGCGGCTTCCCCCCTGAGAGGGGGGACGACCCCTGGGGCCGGCGGAGCCGGACCCTCGGTGTCTCTGGATGCGATTACCTCAACCGGCCGACGTACTGGTTTCCGTCACCTTTGCCGCGCAGCGCCTCGGTGGCGACGTCGAGCAGGGTCTTGCGCGGCGGCACGCCCATGGCGGGAATGGCCGCCTCCAGCTTCTCGGCCCAGGGCAGCAGCTCCTCGTGCCCGTCGCTCGCGGCTTTTTCGCGCGCATGGCGCACGATCTCGCGCGCGTAGTCGGCGTTGGTCGCCATCCACTCCGTGTCCGTCACCCGGCCGGTCTTGCGCCGCAGCAGCACGTGCAGGTGGGCGGCGATGGCGAAGGGGTCGGGCGCGGTGCTCATGGGGGGGGTGCCGCTGCTCAGTGGCCGAGCTGTTCGTTGTGCAGGGACACATCCAGCCCGGCGCGCTCCACGCCCTCGCGCACGCGCAAGGTGGTGAAGCGCGAGGTGATCCACAGCACGACCGCCGTCATCACCAGGCTGTAGGCCAGCACCGCCACGCAGGCGATCAGCTGCGCCAGCAGGCTGGCCTGCACGCCTGATATGGCCGGGTCGGCCAGCACGCCGGTGAGCAGCGCGCCCACCAGACCGCCGACGCCGTGCACGCCGAACACATCGAGCGAGTCGTCCGCGCGCAGCTGGCGCTTGAGCGCGGTCGCGCCCCAGTAACAGGCCACGCCGGCCACCAGGCCGATGAGGAGGGCGCCGCGCGGCGTGACGAACCCGGCCGCCGGCGTGATCGCCACCAGCCCGGCGACCACGCCCGAACACAGGCCCAGCAGCGAGGCGCGCTTGCGCGCCAGCCACTCGGCGGCCATCCAGGCGAGCGCGCCCGAGGCGGCCGCCACGTGCGTGACCAGCAGGGCCAGGCCCGCGCGGCCGTCGGCGGCCAGGGCCGAGCCGGCGTTGAAACCGAACCAGCCCACCCACAGCAGGCCGGTGCCGGCCATGGTCAGGCCCAGGTTGAACGGCACGAAGGGCTCCTGCCCGTAGCCCGAGCGTGGGCCCAGGGCGTAAGCGCAGACCAGGGCGGCCGCGCCGGCGTTGATGTGCACCACCGCGCCGCCGGCGAAATCCAGCGCACCCAGCTGCGCGAGCCAGCCGCCCGGTTCCCACACCCAGTGCGCGACCGGCGCGTACACCAGCAGCAGCCACAGGCCGGCGAACAGCAGCAGCGCGCCGAAGTGCATGCGCTCGACCAGCGCGCCCACCACCAGCGCGCAGGTGATGATGGCGAAGGTGAGCTGGAACATCGCGAACACCGATTCCGGCACGTGCTGCGCGATGTGGCTCACCGCCACCTGGCCGGTGGTTCCCAGGTAGTCCATGCCCGAGAAGCCCATGCGGCCGAGACCGCCGATGAAGCCGCCCAGCGCGCCGCCGGGGGTGAAGGCCAGCGAATAGGCCAGCGCGAACCACAGCACGCTGACCACGGCGGCGATGCCGACCACGCTCGCCATGGTGTTGATCACGTTCAGGCGGCGCACCATGCCGCCATAAAACAGGGCGATGCCCGGCAGCGTCATGAGCAGCACCAGCGCGGTGCTGACCATGAGCCAGGCCGTGTCGGCCCCCTGGATGGCGCTGGCCGCGACCAGGCCTGGTGCATCGAGCGTGACTTTTGTCACGGCTTCTGTGGTTTCGCCTTGCGAGGCGGCCAAAAGCTGCGCAGAGCAAGGTGGGCAGGAGCAGGCCCCGCCGAACGAAATAGCGGTATTGGTGCATGAATGGCTCTCTTCCAACGACGAACAGACCGTTGCATTTCCTGTGCCAAACCGCCAGAAAGCAAGGGAAAGCCCGGATGCACAGCCCTGGTGCGGGCCGCTACAGTGCATGCACTCGCCAACAGCGCCCAGCGCTGGTGACCGCGGGGGACCGAGGAGACAACCCAGTCCAATTCGAACAACGGTTTCAGCGTCCTCCAGAGATGCCAGATTCCTCGAGCCGACCCCACAAGGGTCGGCTTTTTTTTGCCCGGAGCCGTCCGGCGACAATCCTGGGATGGAACTGCTTCTGGTCTCGCTGGCGTCGCTGTTCGCCGGTTTTGTCGATTCGATCGTGGGTGGCGGCGGCCTCATCCTGGTGCCGGCGCTGTTCGCGATGTTTCCCACCACCCACCCGGCCACGCTGTTCGGTGTGAACAAGGGCGCCTCGGTCTGGGGCACGGCGGCGGCCACGCTGCAGTACGCGCGCCGGGTCGAGATGCCCTGGCATGCGCTGCTGCCGGCGGCGGCGGTGGGTTTTGCCGGCTCCATGGCGGGGGCCTGGACGGTCACCGTGATCTCGCCCGACTTCCTGCGCCGTGCCCTGCCGCTGGTGCTGCTGCTGGTGCTGGGCTACACCCTGGCGCGCAAGGAGCTGGGTCGGCACCACACGCCGCGCTTCAGCGGCCGCCAGGAAATGCTGGCCGCAAGCCTGCTCGGTGCCGTCATCGGCTTCTATGACGGCTTCTTCGGCCCTGGAACGGGCAGCTTCTTCGTCTTTCTGTTCGTGCGCTGGCTGGGTTACGACTTCCTGCACGCCAGCGCCAGCGCCAAGCTGCTCAACACCGCCACGAACCTGGCCGCGCTGGCGCTGTTCGCCTGGAAGGGCCATGTGTGGTGGCATTTCGTGCTCGCCATCGCCATCGCCAACGTGGTCGGCAGCCTGCTGGGCACGCGGCTTGCCCTGAAACACGGCAGCGGCTTCGTGCGCATCGTGTTCATCTTCGTGGTGAGCGCGCTGATCCTCAAGACCACGTACGACGCCTGGATCCGACGCTGACACCCACTTCCAAGGAGGCCCTTATGCCGTCTCGCTCCATCCGTGCACAGACCCTGGGTTTTATGGGCTGGCTGGCGCTGGTGCTGCTGGCGGGGGGTCTGGGTGCCCTGGCGTCGGTGGAGGCCGCGTCGTTCTATGCGCAGCTGAACCGGCCCGGCTGGGCGCCACCGGCGGGCGTGTTCGGACCGGTGTGGTCGCTGCTGTATGGGCTGATGGCGGTGGCCGCGTGGCTGGTCTGGCGCGAGCCGGCCCAGCCGTCGCGGGCACCGGCTTTGGTCGTCTTCGTGTTGCAACTGGCGGTCAACGCGCTGTGGTCGTGGCTGTTCTTTGCCTGGCACCGGGGGGCCTGGGCGTTGGCCGATGTGCTGTTGCTGCTGGTGCTGATCGCCACGGCGATCGCGCTGTTCCGGCGCGTGCGCCCGCTGGCCGCGTGGCTGCTGTGGCCCTACCTGGCCTGGGTGGCTTTCGCGAGCGCGCTCACCTGGGCGATGTGGCGGGCCAACCCGGGCGTGCTGTAGCGCGGGCCCTCAGGGCGCGACCGGGGCGTCGGGCGGCCAGGGCAGGCTGCTGGCCTTGAGCGGCGTGCCGATGGGGGCGCTGGCCTGGCCCACGCGCACGGCGGCCAGGTCCTGCGGGTTGGGGTACTGGTCCATCAGCAAGTAGTCGAACACGCGGCGCGCGATCGGGGCGGCGTGTGCCGCGCCGAAGCCGGCGTTCTCCACGATCACCGCCAGCGCCACGCGCGGCTGGTCCACCGGCGCGAAGGCCAGGTACAGCGAGTGGTCGCGCTGGTGCTCTTCGAGCCGGCGCGCGTCGTAGCGCTCCTTCTGCCCGATGGTCACGGCCTGCGCCGTGCCGGTCTTGCCGCCGCTGGCGTAGCCCGCGCCGGCGAACACGCGGGTGGAGGTGCCTTCGGTGGTCACGGCCTGCATGGCGTTGAGCACGATGCGCACGTTCTCGGGCTTGAAGCCGAGGTTTTCGGGCGGCGGGCCGGGCAGCGGCACGCGCTCGCGCGTGATCACGTTCTCGGTCGCCATGGTCAGGTGCGGCTTGTACTTGATGCCGCCGTTCGCCAGCGTCGCCATGGCGTGCGCGATCTGCAGCATGGTGAAGTTGTTGTAGCCCTGGCCGATGCCCAGCGAGATGGTCTCGCCCGCGTACCAGCGCTGCTGCTCGGGCCGCTTGTAGGTGTTGCGCTTCCAGGCCTGGCTGGGCAGCACGCCGCGCACCTCGCCCTTGAGGTCGATGCCGGTGATCTGGCCGAAGCCCAGCGGCTTCATGAAGTCGTGCATGGTGTCCACGCCCATGTCGTTGGCCAGCGAATAGAAATACGTGTTGCTGGACTTGACGATGGCGCGGTGCATGTCGACCGCGCCCAGGCCGTCGCCGTGGCTGCGGAAGCGGTGGCCGCCGAACATCCAGTAGCCGGGGTCGTTCATCACCAGGCTCGCGCTGCGCGAGCCGGTTTCGAGCGCGGCCAGCGCCATGAAGGGCTTGTAGGTGGAGCCGGGCGGGTAGGTGCCGCGCAGGGCCCGGTTCAGCAAAGGCTTGTCCATCGACTCGTTGAGCGCGCGCCAGTTCTCCACGTCGATGCCCTCGACGAACAGGTTGGGGTCGAAGGTGGGCTTGCTCACGAAGGCCAGCACCTCGCCCGAGCGCGGGTCGATCGCCACCAGCGCGCCGCGCCGCTCGCCGAACATGTCCTCCACCAGCTTCTGCAGCTGGATGTCGATCGACAGCACCACGGCGTTGCCCGGCGTGGCCGGCGTGTTCGCCAGCGAGCGCACGGCACGCCCGCCGGCCGAGGTCTCCACGCGCTGGAAGCCGGTGATGCCGTGCAGCTCGCGCTCGTAGCTCTGCTCCGCGCCGAGCTTGCCGATGTATTCGGTGCCGCGGTAGTTGGCCTGGTCCTCTTCCGGCCAGTCGGCGATGAGCTCGGTCTCGCGCTGGTTGATGCGCCCGATGTAGCCGATCACGTGGCTCGCCACCTCGCCGTTGGGGTACTGGCGCAGCAGGCGCGCGCGCACGTCCACGCCGGGGAAGCGGTAGCGCTGCGCCGTGAAGCGCGCGACCTCCACGTCGGTCAGGCGGGTGCGCAGCGGCAGCGAGTCGAAGCGGTGCGACTCCTCCAGCAGCTTGCGAAAGCGGCGCTGGTCGCGCGGCGTGACCTCCACCAGCTCGCTCAGGCCGGCGATGGTGGCGTCCATGTCCTCCACGCGCGAGGGCGTGATCTCCAGCGTGTAGGCCGAGTAGTTGGTGGCCAGGATGCGGCCCTTGCGGTCCAGGATCTGCCCGCGGTTGGGCACCACCGGCAGCACGGCCGTGCGGTTGCTCTCGGCCTGCGCCGCCAGGTCCTCGTGGCGGATCACCTGCAGGTAGACCATGCGAGAGGCGATCAGCCCGAACGCGAACACCACCGTGAGGCCGATCAGCAGCGCCCGGGTGCGGAACTGCGCCAGATCGGCTTCGACGTTGCGGATTTCCGTCATGACCGTGTTTTATCCGAGATGGCAAAGACCGCGTGAGTTTGCCGACCCGCGGCCAGTGCCAGCGCGGAACCGGCTTTGCCGGGCCGCAGCTGGCGCCCCTTGGGGGGTGACGCCGAAGGCGGCGCGGGGGGTGCTCATAGAGGTCTGTTGTCGTCGGGGTTGGGCGCGCGGCGCTGCGGCGCCAGCAGCAGCACGCTCACCACCGGCCAGAGCGCGGCCTCGATCACCGGGGCCAGCAGGTAGAACACGCCGGGGAAGCTGCCACCGGCGGCCATGCGCACCAGCAGTTCGAGCACGTGCGCGGCCACGAACAGCGGCAGCACCTGCACCGACTGGTTGGGCACGCTGAACCAGAGCAGGCGCCGGTGCATGGAAATGCCGAGGAAGCCCAGCGCGGTGTAGGCCAGCGCGTGCTGGCCGAGCAGGGCGCCCTGGTGCACGTCCATGGCCAGGCCAAAGGCAAAGGCCACGCCCACACCGATGCGCAGCGGCTGGTGCACGCTCCAGAACACCAGCACCACGGCCAGCAGATCGGGCACCCAGGCGGCGCGGCCGAACAGGCCCATGTTCATCAGCATGTTGAACACCAGCGCGGCCAGCAGGCTGAACCAGATGAAGCCGGGGTTGGCGGGCAGCAGCAGCTGCTGGCCGGGACGCATGATCATGGCGCGGTGCTCCGGACACCCGGGCGGTTGGCGCGCGCCGGGCGGGGGGTGTCGGCGGCTTCGGCCAGGGGGGAGGGCGGAACCGAGGCCGCGATGGAGCCCAGCACCAGCACGTGCAGCGTGCCCTGCACGCGGGCCAGGGGCTCGCACTGGATGCGCGCGAAGGACGACTCGGCCTGGCGCTCGACCAGGGTCACGCGCGCCACCGGCAGGCCGGCGGGGTAGACGCCGTCCACGCCGCTGGTGGAGAGCAGGTCGCCTTCGGCGATGTCGGCGCTGGCCAGGGTGTAGCGCAGCTCCAGGCCGTCGCCGCTGGTGGACGGCTGGCCGTAGGCCACGCTGCGCACGCCGGTGCGCGTGTTGAGCACGGGAATGGCCTGGTCGCGGTCGATCAGCAGCGTGACCTCGGCCACCAGCGGGTAGACCCGCGTGACCTGGCCCAGCACGCCGCTTTCATCGACCACCGGGGAACCTGCCTCGATGCCGTGCGTCTGGCCGCGGTCGATCACGATCTTGCGCGAGTAGGGGTCGGCCGCGTCGTACAGCACCTGGGCGCCGATGGCCTGGGTGCCGATGCGCTCGCGCATGGCCAGCAGTTCGCGCAGGCGCTGGTTTTCCAGGGTGATCTGCTCCAGCTGCAGGCTGCGCTCGGCCTGCACCGCCAGGCGCTGCAGCGCCTCGCCTTCGCTCTTCTGCGCGGCGTGCAACGAGGTGAAGTAACCGCCCGCCATGGAGGCCAGCTGCACCGGCTGCAGCACCGCCCATTGCACGGGGTAGAGCACCACGGCCATGGCGGTGCGGATCGGCTCGGTGAGCCGAAAGCGCAGGTCGGCCACCATCAGGAACAGCGCCAGGGCGCTGAACACCACCAGCTTGGACAGGGCCGACGGACCCTGCTTGAAGAACGGGGGCGGGGTGCGGTCCAGGGTGCCCAGTGGCATGGCGCTCGGAGGGGTCTGGTCGGTGGTGGGGAGGCGCGGCCGCCGGGCGGCGGCCGGGGTTTATTCGCTGGTGAAGATCGTGCCCAGGCGCTCCATGCGCTCCAGGGCCATGCCGCAACCGCGCACCACGCAGGTGAGCGGCTCTTCGGCCACCAGCACCGGCAGGCCGGTTTCTTCGGCCAGCAGGCGGTCGAGGTCGCGCAGCAGCGCACCGCCGCCGGTGAGCATCATGCCGCGCTCGGCGATGTCGGCGCCCAGCTCGGGCGGCGTGTGCTCCAGCGCCATCTTCACGGCCGTGACGATGTTGTTGAGCGGATCGGTCAGGGCTTCGAGGATCTCGTTGCTGGAGATGGTGAAGCTGCGCGGCACGCCCTCGGAGAGGTTGCGGCCCTTGACTTCCATTTCCTTGACTTCGCTGCCGGGGAAGGCCGAGCCGATCTGCTTCTTGATCGCTTCGGCCGTGGGCTCGCCGATCAGCATGCCGTAGTTGCGGCGGATGTAGGCAATGATGGCGTCGTCGAAGCGGTCACCGCCCACGCGCACGCTGCCCTTGTAGACCATGCCGCCCAGGCTGATGACGCCCACCTCGGTGGTGCCGCCGCCGATGTCGACCACCATGGAGCCGGAGGCGTCCGACACCGGCAGGCCGGCGCCGATGGCCGCGGCCATGGGTTCCTCGATCAGGTAAACCTCGGACGCGCCGGCGCCCAGGGCCGATTCGCGGATGGCGCGGCGCTCGACCTGGGTCGAGCCGCAGGGCACGCAGATGATGATGCGCGGGCTCGGCTTGAACATCGAGCGCGGGTGCACCATCTTGATGAACTGCTTGAGCATCTGCTCGGTGACGGTGAAGTCGGCGATCACGCCGTCCTTCATGGGGCGGATGGCCTCGATGTTGCCGGGCACCTTGCCCAGCATGGCCTTGGCCTCGTGGCCGACCGCCTGGATGGTCTTCTTGCCCTGGGGGCCGCCTTCGTGGCGGATGGACACGACGGAGGGCTCGTCGAGCACGATGCCCTTGTTGCGAACGTAGATGAGGGTGTTGGCGGTGCCGAGGTCGATGGCCAGGTCGGTCGAAAATTGCCGACGGAAAGCTTCAAACATGGTGCATGGGTCCTGTGGGGCACGGGCGCGGCTGTGCGCGCTCGTCGCCGGGTATGGGGCCGGGTCGTTGGCCGGGCATCGGTGCTAAGTGGTTGATTCCTAGGCGAAAACCGCAACGGCACGGGCGCTGCCGTTAAACCTTGGATAATACCGTATCCCCTGTGTACAACTGCGCGCAAACAGGGTGCATTTTGTCCAGTTACAAGCCGTTTCAGGGCGGAAAACCCGCAGACGGTGCGTCTCTTCCCCATCCGGAACCCTCTTTTGCCATGTCCCTGACCCCGTCCGACATCGGGCGCATCGCCAACCTCGCGCGCCTGGAGCTCTCCGGCGCGCAGAGCGAGACCATGCGCATCCAGCTCAATGGCTTCTTCGACATCGTCGAGCAGATGAACGCGGTGGACACCACCGGCGTGGAGCCCCTGGCCCATCCCACGGCGGTGATCGACCACGTCTCGCTGCGCCTGCGCCCGGACGTGGCGAGCGAGCCCAACGACCGCGAAGCCAACCAGAAGAGCGCCCCGGCGGTCGAGCGCGGCCTGTTCCTCGTGCCCAAGGTGATCGAATGAACGATCTGCACATCCTGGGCGTGAGCGAGCTGGCCGCCGCCATCGCCGACAAGAAAACCAGCAGCGTCGAGGCCGCCCAGCACCTGCTGGCGCGCGCGAAGCAGCACAGCGCGCTCGGCGCCTACCTTTCCTTCAATGAAGAGGCCACGCTGGCCCAGGCCCGCGCGGCCGACGCGCGCATCGCCGCCGGCGAACGCACGCCGCTGCTGGGCGTGCCGCTGGCGCACAAGGACATCTTCGTCACCAAGGACTTCGCCACCACCGCCGGCTCG
The DNA here is from genome assembly GCF_042697355.1 of Hydrogenophaga sp. UC242_50. NCBI lineage: Bacteria > Pseudomonadati > Pseudomonadota > Betaproteobacteria > Burkholderiales > Comamonadaceae > Hydrogenophaga > Hydrogenophaga sp. UC242_50. The sequence continues at coordinate 552,503 of NZ_CP170553.1, read as the reverse complement.
AAGATGCTGGCGGGCTACCAGAGCCCGTTCGACGCGACCGTGGTGCGGCGCCTGGCCGCGCAGGGCGCGGTGACGCTGGGCAAGCTCAACTGCGACGAGTTCGCCATGGGCGGCAGCAACGAGAACTCGGCCTTTGGCGCGGTGCACAACCCCTGGGACACCACGCGCGTGCCGGGCGGCTCCTCGGGCGGCTCCGCCGTGGCCGTCGCCGCGCGCCTGGCACCCGCCGTCACCGGCACCGACACCGGCGGCTCGATCCGCCAGCCGGCGAGCTTCTGCGGCATCACCGGCATCAAGCCCACCTACGGCCGCTGCTCGCGCTACGGCATGGTGGCCTTCGCCTCCAGCCTGGACCAGGCCGGCCCGATGGCGCGCAGCGCCGCCGACTGCGCGGTGCTGCTCAGCGCCATGGCCGGCCCCGACATCGACCGCGATTCCACCAGCCTGGACCACCCGGCCGAGGACTACACCGCGCTGCTCGGCCAGCCGCGCGAAGGCGCCACCGCCGCTCAGCCGCTCAAGGGCCTGCGCATCGGCTTGCCCAAGGAATTCTTCGGCGAAGGCTGCGCGCCCGACGTGCTCGCCACCGTGCGCGCCGCGCTGGCGGAGTATGAAAAGCTCGGCGCCACGCTGGTCGAGGTCTCGCTGCCGCGCACCGAGCTCTCCATCCCGGTCTACTACATCATTGCGCCGGCCGAGGCCAGCTCCAACCTCAGCCGTTTCGACGGTGTGAAGTTCGGCCACCGCGCCGCGCAGTACGGGGACCTGACCGACATGTACAAGAAGTCGCGCAGCGAAGGCTTCGGGCCCGAGGTGCAGCGCCGCATCATGATCGGCACCTACGTGCTCAGCCACGGCTACTACGACGCCTACTACCTGCAGGCGCAGAAGATCCGCCGCCTGATCGCGCAGGACTTCCAGGCCGCGTTCGCGCAGTGCGACCTGATCGCCGGCCCGGTGGCGCCCACCGTGGCCTGGAAGCTCGGCGAAAAGAGCAACGACCCGGTGCGCAACTACCTGGCCGACATCTACACCCTCTCCACCAGCCTCGCCGGCCTGCCCGGCATGAGCGTGCCCGCCGGCTTCGGCGCGGGTGGCCTGCCGGTGGGCCTGCAGCTTGTGGGCAACCATTTCCAGGAAGGCCCGCTGCTGCAGGCCGCGCACGCCTTTCAGCAGGCGACCGACTGGCACACCCGCGCTCCGCAAGGCTATTGACATGAGTTCCAGCAAATCCCTTCTGGTCGGCGGCTACGAGGTGGTGATCGGTTTCGAGACCCACGCCCAGCTCGCCACGCAATCCAAGATCTTCAGCCGCGCGCCCACGGCCTTCGGCGCCGAGCCCAACACGCAGGCCTGCGCGGTGGACCTGGCTTTGCCCGGCACGCTGCCGGTCATGAACCGCGCGGCCGTCGAACTCGCGATCCGCCTCGGGCTCGCGCTCGGTTCGCACATCGCCGAGCAGAGCGTGTTCGCGCGCAAGAACTACTTCTACCCCGACCTGCCCAAGGGCTACCAGATCAGCCAGTTCGAGATCCCGGTGGTGCAGGGCGGCGAGGTCTCGTTCTTCCTCGGTGACGAGAAGAAGACCGTGCGCCTGGTGCGCGCGCACCTGGAAGAAGACGCGGGCAAGAGCCTGCACGAGGACTTCATCGGCCAGAGCGGCATCGACCTCAACCGCGCCGGCACGCCGCTGCTTGAGATCGTGACCGAGCCCGACATCCGCTCCAGCGCCGAGGCCGTGGCCTACGCGAAGGAGCTGCACAAGATCGTCACCTGGATCGGCATCTGCGACGGCAACATGCAGGAAGGCTCGTTCCGCTGCGACGCCAACGTCTCGGTGCGCAAGCCCGGCGCGCCGCTGGGCACGCGCCGCGAGATCAAGAACCTGAACAGCTTCAAGTTCATGCAGCAGGCCATCGACTACGAGGTGCGCTGGCAGATCGAGCAGATCGAGGACGGCCACGCGATCCAGCAGGCCACCGTGCTGTTCGATCCCGACACCGGCGAGACGCGTGCCATGCGCACCAAGGAAGACGCGGCCGATTACCGCTACTTCCCCGACCCGGATCTGCCGCCGCTGGTGATCGCGCGCGACTGGGTGGACCAGGTGAAGGCCGCCATGCCCGAGCTGCCGCGCGCGATGGCCGAACGCCTGGTGCGCGACTACGGCCTGCCCGAGTACGACGCCACCACGCTCACGCAAAGCCCGGCGATGGCCGCCTACTTCGAGACGGCGGCCCAGGCCAGCGGCCAGGCCAAGCTGGTCAGCAACTGGATCATGGGCGAGGTCTCGCGCCGGCTCAACGCCGAGGAACGCGACATCGCCGGCGTGCCGGTGAGCGCGGCGCAACTGGCGGCCGTGATCGGGCGCATCGCCGACGGCACGGTGTCGAACAACGCCGCCAAGCAGGTCTTTGACGCCCTGTGGACCGGCGAGGGCCGCGAGGTCGACGCCGTCATCGAGGCCAAGGGCCTCAAGCAGATGAACGACAGCAGCGCGCTGGAGAAGATCATCGACGAGGTGATGGCCGCCAACGCCGAGATGGTCGAGCAGTTCCGCGCCGGCAAGGACAAAGCCTTCAACGCCCTGGTCGGCCAGGCCATGAAAGCGAGCAAGGGCAAGGCCAACCCGCAACAGGTCAACGACCTGCTGCGCCAGAAACTCGGTTGAGGGTCAGCGCCCGGCGGATGCCGGGCTGCCGACGCCGGTGCGGTTGCCGCCCGCGGCCGTCCAGAGCTGGCGCAGCTTGGCCAGCTCTTCGTCGAAGCGGGCGTTGATGCGCTGTTTTTCCTGGACCTGCTCGTCCAGGAAGCGCTTCTGCACCACCATCTGCTTCTCGTTGTCTTCGATCTTGCGCTTGAGCCAGTTGGGCGCCTTGCTGACGTCGTTCTGGTAGAACTCCAGCTCGACGTTGATGTCCTTGCGTTGCGCCACCAGCGCCAGCTCGCGCTTGTTCACCGCGCCGATGACCTCGTCGATCTGCGCCAGGGCGTCGGCCCGCTCCTTGTCGTGCACCCCCTGGTTGGGGTAGCGGATCATCAGGGCGCGTTCGCGGCGCTTTTCTTCCTGCAGGCGGCTGCGCTGTTCCTCTTCCTGTTTGCGCTGGGCGTCGAGCCTGGCGCGCTCGTCGGCGGTGTAGCTCGGCGGCAGCGTCTTGCGCACGGTGCCGCTGTTGCCCAGCTGCTGCTGCTCACGGTCCAGGCATTCGACGATGGGGCGGTCTCGAACGATGGTGTTGCCCTTGGCATCCTTGCAGGTGTACATGCCCGCCTGCGCGTGTGCCGTGTCCCACAGGCCCCCGCCGAGCAACAGCGCGCCACCGGCCAGCCACAGGCGGCGGGAGAGAACGGAGAACAGGGGGTGGTGCAGGGTCATCGTGGAAGAAGGGTCAGGACACGCCGTAGCGTTGCCGGTAGGCCAGCACCCGTTCGCGGTGCGAATCGAACTCGCCGCCAGAGCGGGCGGTCAAATAGTGCAGCAAATCGGCCAGCCTCGCAATCGTGCAGACCTGCATGCCCAGCTCGCGCTGGACATATTGCACGGCGCTGTGGTCCACGTCGCGCACCTGGCCGTCGGCGCCGACCTCGGTGGCCTTTTCCTGGCGGTCCAGTGCGATCGCGATGGCGTGCGGCGTGGCGCCGGCGGCGCGGATCAGCGCGATGGATTCGCGCGCCGCGGTGCCGGCGGACATCACGTCGTCGACGATCAGCACGCGGCCCTTGAGCGGCGCGCCGACCAGGGTGCCGCCTTCGCCATGGTCCTTGGCTTCCTTGCGGTTGTAGGCGAAGGGCACATTGCGGCCCAGCCGCGCGAGCTCGATGGACACCGCCGCGCCCAGTGGAATGCCCTTGTAGGCCGGGCCGAAGATCATGTCGAACTCGATGCCGCTGGCGACCAGGGCTTTTGCATAGAATTGTGCGAGCCGGCCCAGCTTGGCGCCGTCGTCGAACAGACCGGCGTTGAAGAAATACGGGCTCATGCGCCCGGCCTTGGTCTTGAATTCACCAAAGCGCAACACGCCGGCATCGACGCAAAACTGCACGAATTCCTGCGCGAGCGCAGCATCGGGCGCGCCGGCCTTCGCCGCGCCTGTATCCAACACCATGGAGACATCCTTGTTCAAACTGACCAGCCTCAACCTCAACGGCATCCGTTCCGCCACCACCAAGGGGCTGGAGAAATGGCTCGCCGCGCACCGGCCCGATTGTATTTGTGTGCAGGAGGTCAAGGCCCAGGCCGCCGATGTGAGCGGCCGCTTTGAAGAAATCGCCGGCCTCAAGGGGCACTTCCACTACGCCCAGAAAAAGGGTTACTCGGGCACGGCGGTGTACACCCGCCACGAGCCGAGCGACGTGATCATCGGCTACGGTTCAACCGAGTTCGACGCCGAGGGCCGCTTCACCGAGCTGCGCTTCGACACGCCCCAGCGCAAGCTCTCCATCCTGAGCGTCTATTTCCCCAGCGGCTCCTCGGGCCCCGAGCGGCAGGAAGCCAAGTACCGCTTTCTCGATGGCTTCTACCCCCACCTGCAGGCGCTCAAGGGCGGGCGCGAGTTCATCCTGTGCGGCGACGTGAACATCGCCCACCAGCAGAAAGACCTGAAGAACTGGCGCAGCAACCAGAAGAACAGCGGCTTCCTGCCCGAGGAGCGCGCCTGGATGACCAAGCTGCTCGACGAGGCCGGGCTGGTGGACGTCTACCGCCGGCTTCAGCCCGACACCACCGACACCTGCTACACGTGGTGGAGCAACCGGGGCCAGGCCTACGCGAACAACGTCGGGTGGCGGCTGGACTACCACCTCGCCACGCCGGCCATGGCAGCGCTCGCGCGCAGCGAGTCCATCTACAAGGGCGAGAAGTTTTCCGACCACGCGCCGCTGACGATCGAATACGACTTCCAACACTGAGCGAAGGAGCGGCCCATGTTCCCGACGGAGATCCTGCTGGCCTACGTGGCCGCCTGCACCCTGGTGGTGGTGTCGCCCGGGCCCGACAACATCCTGGCCATCGGCCGGGGCCTGAGCCAGGGCCCACTGGCCGCCGCGCTCTCGGCCTTCGGCGCGGGACTGGGCATCCTGTTCCACACGCTCGCGGCCACCTTCGGCCTGTCGCTCATCATCCAGGGCTCGCCCGAGGCGTTCTGGGCCGTGAAGGTGGTGGGCGCGTTGTACCTGCTGTGGCTGGGTTACAAGGCGCTGGTCGCCGGTGACCTGATCTCGTTCCAGCCCTCGGCGCGCGTGCCGCTGCGCAAGGTGCTGCTCACGGGCGTGTTGTCCAACGTGCTCAACCCCAAGCCGGGCCTGTTCGTGCTGGCCTTCCTGCCGCAGTTCGTGAGCGCGGGGCGCGGCCCGGTGGTGGTGCAGATGCTGGTCTACGGCGCGATCTTCGCGCTGATGACGGCGGTGATCTTCGCGCTCATGGGCGGCTTCGCGTCCCGCCTGGCGGGCTGGCTGCAGGCGCGACCGCGCATGGTGCGCGGCGTGAACGTGGGCGCGGGCCTGACCTTCATCGCCGCCGGCCTGTCGGTGCTGTCGCTCAAGCAGCGCAGCGCGTTGTAACCCTCCGGGGCCGGGCGGGCGGCTCAGTCCGACGGGGGCAGGCTGTAGCCGCGCCCCTTCGATGCATGCGCTTCGATCAGCTCGTGCATCAGCCGCATGAACTCCTTGCGGTCCTTGGGCGGGAGCGGCTCAAGAAACAGGTCCTGCGAGCGCAGCATGGGGGGGACCACCTTGGCCAGCAATTGCTCACCCTCTGACGTCGCCGTGACCTGACGGACCCGCTTGTCCGTCGGTGACACCTCGCGTTTGACCAGCCCTCTGGATTCCAGGCGGTCAATCACATTGCCGATGGTCGACGTGTCAAAGCCGATGGTCCGGGCCAGCGTGCCCTGATCGATGCCCGGCGACTTGCAGATCGTCTGCAGCGACGAGTACTGCACGGGCGTGACATTGATGTCGCCCATCTCCTGCACGAACAACGCCACCACGATCTGGTGGATGCGGCGCGCGTAGTGCCCGGGCAAATCGTTGAGGTCGACCTCGAGGTGTTGTTGGCTCTTCATGACGTGTCCCTAGGGTTAGCCCCAATTTTACGAGAAATGGAATTCACTAAACTGAAGTTCAGCATGCTGAATATCAGTATGCGTCCTACTACATTCTCACCCATCGACAGCAGGAGACGCCTCATGAACTTCCGATACCGACTCCACGGGCTGGTGGCGATCGCCGGCCTCCTGGTCCTTGCCACGGGGGCTCCCGCGCACGCCCAGACCGGGCCCGTCAAGGTCGGGCTGGTCCTTTCGCTGACCGGCCCCTTTGCCGCCACCGGCAAGCAGATCGAAGCCGGCGCCAGGCTCTACCTCACCCGCCATGGCGACACGATGGCGGGCCGCAAGATCGAGTTCGTCGTCAAGGACGATGGCGGCTTGCCGGACCAGGCCAAACGCATCGCGCAGGAAATGGTCGTCAACGACAAGGTGGATGTGCTGGGGGGCTTCGTGCTCACGCCGCTGGCGCTTGCGGTCGCGCCCGTGGCCTCCCAGAGCAAGACGCCGGCCATCGTCATGTCGGCGGGCACCTCCAGCGTCATCGACGCGTCCCCGTTCTTTGTGCGGGTGAGCTTCACCCTGCCGCAGAACTCGGTCGGCGTGGCCGAGTGGGCGCCCCGCAACGGCATCAAGAGCGTGGTGACGCTGGTCAGCGACTACGGCCCGGGCATCGACGCCGAGCTGTCCTTCAAGAAGCGCTTCGAAGCCAGTGGCGGCGCGGTGAAGGAGGCCATCCGGGTGCCGGTGCGAAATCCCGACTTTTCGCCCTTCCTGCAGAAGGTCCGGGACGAAAAGCCCGACGCCGTGTTCGTCTTCCTGCCCGCCGGTGTGGGAACCCAGTTCATGAAGCAATTTGCCTCGCGTGGCTTGGACAAGGCCGGCATCCGGCTGATCGGCACGGGTGACGTGACCGAAGACGACATCCTCAACGACATGGGCGACGTCGCCCTGGGGGTGGTCACGTCTCACCACTACTCCGCCGCGCACCCCTCGCCTGAAAACCAGGCGTTTGTGGAGGCCTTCAAGAAGGCCAATGGTGGCAAGCGGCCGAACTACATGGCCGTGGCTGGGTACGACGGCATGCGCGTGCTCTCGAACGCGTTGAAGTCCACGGGCGGCAAGGGGGGCGAGCCGCTGTTGAACGCGATGAAAGGGCAATCCTTCGACAGCCCGCGCGGGCCTGTGCAGATCGATCCGCAGACGCGAGACATCGTGCAGAACGTCTACATCCGGCGCGTCGAACGCAAGGAGGGCGAGCTCTACAACGTGGAGTTCGATGTCATGAAAGCCGTGCGCGATCCCGGGCGCGGCAACTGATCCCAGGAGATCTCAATGGCTTGGTTGAAAAACGCCTGGTACGTCGCAGGCTTTCAGAACGAACTCGATGGCGGCAAGGTCGTTGCCCGCACCTTTCTGGGAACGCCCGTGGTGATGCTGCGGCACTCCGATGGGCGCATCGCCGCGCTGGAGGACATGTGTCCTCACCGGCTCATGCCCTTGTCCGCCGGCAAGCGCATCGGCGACGAGCTCGAGTGCGGCTACCACGGCATGCGCTTCGGTGTGACAGGTGTGTGCACGCTGGCACCGGGTCAGTCGCACATCCCGGCGCAGGCCTGTGTGCGCAACTACCCGTTGGCGCAACGCCATGGGCTGCTCTGGATCTGGATGGGGAGGCCCGATCTCGCCGACGCCGACCTCGTTCCCGACATCCGCTGGAACGACCACCCGGAATGGACGCCGTCGCGTGGTTACCACCATGTGGAGGCGGGCTTCCAGTTGTCGGTCGACAACCTGATGGATCTCGGACACGAAAGCTGGGTGCACCTGCGCACCATCGGCCAGGAGGACGAGGAAGCGATTCCCAGCTATCCCGTCAAGGTGACGGTCAAGGGCGAAGGCCTGCTGCACGCGCACCGCGAGATGCCCAACATCGACGCGCCGCCGTTCTTCGCGATGGTGCTGGATCACCAGGGCAAGATCAACCGCTGGCAGACCGCCGTCAGCCTGGCGCCCTCGATCTGCATGACCGATTTCGGCGTGTACCCGGTGGGCACCTCCGCGGACCACGCCTACAGAAGCCATGTCCTGCACCTGCTCACACCGGAGAGCGAGAAGACCACCCACTATTTCTGGTCGGTCGCCCGCAACCGGCGCCTGGACGACGAGGGCCTGACGCAGGCGGTCTGCCGGGCGATCGAGCAGACTTTCGACGAGGATGCCCTGGTGCTCAAGATCCAGCAGTCGCAGGTGAGCAGGCACGGGGGCGCCGTACCGCGCGTGGCCCTGAAGGTGGACGAGGCGCCGATCCGGGCGCGCCGCCTGCTCGAGGCGCTGGTGAGGAAGGAAAACGAGGACCCGAACTTCGTCTACCGGCCGCAACTGATGATGGAAGACACCACGCCCGAGTTGGCGATGGTGTGACAGAGCATGTTGACGATCCTGTTCGATGGCATCGCCTACGGCATGCTGCTGTTCGTCCTGGCGGTGGGTCTCTCGGTGACCATGGGCTTGATGAACTTCATCAACCTCGCGCACGGCGCTTTCGCCATGGTCGGGGGGTACACGACGGTGCTGCTCCTGCAGCGGGCCGAGATGCCCTTCCTGTTGTGTCTGCCCATCGCCTTCCTCGTCGCGGCCGCCCTGGGCGCGGTGCTGGAGGGCACGCTCTACCGGCGCCTGTACCAGCGTTCCCACCTGGACCACGTGCTGTTCTCGATCGGCCTGGTCTTCATGGCGGTGGCGGGCTTTGACTACCACTTCGGCTCCTCGCCGCAAAACGTGCTGCTGCCCCAGTGGCTGATGGGGCGCACCGAGATCGGTTCGGGCGATCTGACGCTGGCCATGGGCCACTACCGCCTGTTCATCATCGGCGTGTGTGCCGCCGTCACGCTGGTCCTGCAATGGATCCTGGCGTCCACGCGCTTTGGTGCCCGCCTGCGCGCCTCCGTGGACGATCAGCGCGTGGCCGCCGGTCTGGGCATCAACGTGAATGTGGTGTTCCTGTCCACCTTTGCGTTCGGCTCCGGCCTTGCGGGCCTGGGGGGCGCGCTCGGCGCGGAAGTCCTCGGGCTGGACCCGACCTTCCCGCTCAAGTTCATGATCTATTTCCTGATCGTGGTGGCCGTCGGTGGAACCTCCTCCGTCACCGGACCGCTGATCGCTGCCATCCTGCTGGGCGTGGCGGATGTCGCGGGCAAGTACTACATCCCCAAAATGGGCGCGTTCATCGTTTACGTCCTGATGATCGCCATCCTGCTCTGGCGCCCCCATGGCCTGTTCGTCCGTCAAGGGAGGCGCGCATGAACCCCATCTGCATCTCGCAGCGCAAGCTGCTGGGCGCCGCGCAATGGCGCTGGTGGGAGCCCGTGCTGTGGGTGGCGGCCTTCGCATCGCCGATCCTGCTGCCCCAGCACGCACACGCCATCGGCGAGATCGCCATCGTCGCGCTGTTCGCCATCTCGCTGGACCTGGTTCTGGGCTACGCCGGCATCGTGTCGCTGGGGCATGCGGCCTTCTTCGGTCTGAGCGCCTACGCGGCGGCGTTGTTCGCCAAGCATGTGCATCCCGACCCCTTGCTGGGGCTGGTGATGGGGGTGTTGCCCGCGGCGCTGCTGGGTTTTGTGGCCAGTTTCACGGTTCATCGGGGAACCGATCTCACCCGCGTGATGGTGACCCTGGGCACCTCGTTGATCCTGCTCGAGGCGGCGAACAAGCTGGACTGGCTCACCGGCGGGGCGGATGGCTTGCAAGGTGTCGCGATGGCGCCGGTGCTCGGGCGCTTCGAATTCGACCTGGTGGGCCGCACGGCCGCCTACTACGCGCTGTCCGTCTTGCTGGTGTGCTTCCTGGTCGTGCGTCGGGTGATGAACTCCCCCTTTGGCATGTCCATGAAAGCGATCCGCGACAACCGCCTGCGCGCCACCGCCATCGGCATCCCGGTCAACTCGCGGCTGACCGCCGTGTACACCCTCGGCGCGGCGCTCGCCGGCGTGTCGGGCGCGCTGCTGGCGCAGACCTCTGCGTTCGCCTCGCTGGATGTCTTTGACTTCCACCGCTCGGCCGATGTGCTCCTGATCCTCGTCATTGGCGGCGCGGGCTGGCTGTACGGCGGTGTGATCGGGGCCATTGTCTTCAAGTCCCTGCACGGAGTGGTTTCCGGCCTCACACCCCAGTACTGGACCTTCTGGCTGGGCCTGTTCCTGGTGGTGCTGGTGCTGGTCGGCCGCGATCGCCTGGTGCGCCCCTGGCGCTGGTTCGGGCCCTGGCGGAAAGTGACCCGACGACAACAGGGGATCGCGACCAAGGTGGGAGGTGAAGCATGAAGGACGTGGTTCTGGCCGCCGAGGGGCTGGTCAAGCAGTTCGGCGGCATCACCGCCACCGGCAACGTGACGCTGGGCATCGAACGCGGCGCGCGGCATGCGCTGATCGGCCCCAATGGGGCCGGCAAGACGACGCTGGTCAACCTGCTGACGGGTGTGCTGGATCCCACGAAAGGGCGCATCGTGCTCGAGGGGAAGGACATCACGGGGCTGTCCCCGCACGAACGCGTCAAGCGCGGCCTGGTGCGCACCTTCCAGATCAACCAGTTGTTTCCATCCATGACGCCTCTGGAGACGCTGGCGCTCGTGATCGCCCAGCGCGCGGGAGACGGCGCGTCGTTCTGGCGCCCTTTGGGGCGCAGCGAGCAAGTGGCGCGCGAGGCCGATCGCCTGCTCGAACAGTTCCATCTGGAGCCGGTGGCCGATGTGCCGACGGAACGGTTGCCGTATGGCAAGCGCCGCCTTCTCGAGATCGCGATGGGCCTGGCTTGCCGCCCCCGGGTGCTGCTGCTCGACGAGCCCGTGGCCGGCGTGCCGGCGGGGGAGCGGGAAGAGATTCTCCGAACGGTCGCCTCGTTGCCGGACGACGTGTCGGTGCTCCTGATTGAACACGACATGGACCTCGTCTTCAGCTTCGCCCGCAGCATGACCGTTCTGGTGAACGGGTGCGTCCTCACCGAAGGAACGCCCGACGAGATCGCCCGCGATCCGCGCGTGGCCGAGGTGTACCTCGGCCATGGACAGGAGGTCCCTGCATGAGCGCGCTGCTTCAACTGGAGAACGTGTCGGCGGGGTACGGCGAGGCCGTTGTGCTGCATCACGTGTCGTTTGCCTTGAACGAAGGCGCCACCCTGGCGCTGCTGGGCCGCAACGGCGTCGGGAAAACGACGCTGATCGACACCCTGGCGGGGGCGACCCGCCAACATGCCGGCCACATCCGGTTGGCCGGCCGATCGCTGCAGGGCCTGGCCTCGCACCAGCGCGCCGCCTCGGGCATCGGCTGGGTGCCACAGGAGCGCAACATCTTCAGATCGCTGACGGTCCATGAGAACCTGAGCTCGGTGGCCCGCCCGGGGCGTTGGACGCCGGCTCGCGTCTACGAGATGTTTCCCCGGCTGGCGGAACGCAAGTCCAACCTGGGCACGCAACTGTCCGGCGGGGAGCAGCAGATGCTGGCGGTGGGACGGGCGCTGGTGCTCAATCCGAGGCTGCTGCTGCTGGACGAGCCGCTGGAAGGCCTCGCTCCCATCATCGTGGAAGAGCTCCTGCGGGCCATCCGGCGCATCACGCGCGATGAAGGCATCTGCGCCATCATCGTCGAGCAGCACCCCCAGGCCATCCTGCGGATCAGCGACCAGGCCATCGTGCTCGATCAAGGCGCGGTGCGCTTCGATGGCCGCGCGGAGGAACTGCTGAACGACCGGACCCGGCTCGACGCCTTGATCGGTCTGTCCCAGGGCGCGTCCGGTTCGGCCCGTCCCGCGCGAGAGCTTCAACGATGACCACCTGTTCCAATCCCCTGCGCGTTCGCGTGATGCGCAAAGAACCCCTGGCGCGCGACATCGCCCTGTTCGAATTGAGGGCCGAGGGGGCTTCGGTGCTGCCGGCGTTCGCCGCCGGCTCGCACATCGATGTCTTTCTTCCCAATGGCCTCACCCGCCAGTACTCGCTGTGCAACGATCCTGCCGAGGCGCACCGGTACCAGATCGCGGTGCTCAAGGATCCCCATGGCCGTGGGGGGATCCCGGGCCATGCACGAGTCCGTGCAAACCGGCGATGTGATCTCCATCAGCGCACCGAAGAACCACTTTCCCCTGGCGCACGCGGCCGACTCGTCGCTGCTGCTGGCCGGCGGCATCGGCATCACGCCGCTCCTGTGCATGGCCGACCGGCTTTCGGCCCTGCAGCACCCCTTCGAGATGCACTACTGCGCGCGCTCCGTGGAGCGAATGGCCTTCCGGGACCGCATCGGCCGTTCTGGCTACGCGGACAGGGTGGCGTTCCACTTTGACGATGGCGCCTCTGATCAGCGGCTGGACATCGGCGAGCTGCTGCGGGACCCTCGGCGCGGCGTTCACCTGTACACCTGCGGCCCGCAAGGCTTCATGGATGCCGTGCTGTCCACGGCCCGCCAGGCCGGCTGGCCCGAGGACCGGCTGCACCATGAGTTTTTCAACGCCCGGCCGGTCCAGAAGAGCGATGACGGCGGCTTCGAGGTTCAGTTCGCCAGCTCGGGTCGCGTGATCCACGTGCCGGCGGACCAATCCGTGACCGCCGCGCTGGCCGCGGCGGGCGTGCCTGTGCCGACCTCCTGCGAGCAGGGTGTGTGCGGCACCTGCCTGACGCGCGTCGTGGCGGGCGAACCGGATCACCGCGACCTGTACCTCTCACCGCAGGAGCAGGCCTCCAACAGCCAGTTCCTGCCTTGCTGCTCTCGGGCCAAATCGGCCCGTCTGGTTCTGGACCTCTGACGATCCCGGGCGGCCTTCGAATCGTCAGATGCCTGGCGTTTAAAGTACGGTCGCCCGTTCGACGGCGTTCCATCCTGATTCGCAAAGACCAGTCCCGATCCATGCTCCGCTACCACACCGTTCCCGTCACCGCGTTCGCGCAGAACTGCTCCCTCGTCTGGTGCGACGACACCATGGACGCGGCGGTCATCGATCCCGGCGGTGACCTGGAGCGCCTGTTGGCCGAGGTGCAGCGGCTGGGCCTGAAGCTCAAGGCCATCTGGCAGACCCATGCGCACATCGACCACGCGGGTGGCACGGCCGAACTCGCGCGCCGCCTGAGCCTGCCCATCATCGGCCCGCACCCGGGCGACCAGTTCTGGATTTCGGGCCTGCCGCAGCAGGGCGCGATGTTCGGTTTTCCACCGGCCGAGGCCTTCACGCCCACGCGCTGGCTGGCCGATGGCGACACGGTGCAGATCGGCCATTGCACGTTGAACGTGCGGCACTGCCCGGGGCACACGCCGGGCCACGTGGTGTTTCATTCGCCGCAGGCCAAGCGCGCCTTCGTGGGCGATGTGCTGTTCGCCGGCAGCATCGGTCGCACCGATTTCCCGCAGGGCAATCACCAGCAGCTGATCGACAGCATCACGGGCCGCCTCTGGCCCATGGGAGACGACACGGTGTTCATTCCCGGCCATGGGCCGGAGAGCACCTTCGGCCGGGAGCGCCAGAGCAACCCGTACGTGCGCGGGACCTGAGCTCAGCCCTTGCGGGCCTGTTCGTAGAGGCTCTGCACCTTGGGCACGTTGGCTTCCAGTTCGCGGATGCGATCAGGGCCGCTGGGGTGGGTGGAGAGGAAGCTTGCGCCCGAGCCCCCGCCGTTGGCGGCCATCTTCTGCCACAGGCTCACGCTGGCGCGCGGCTGGTAGCCCGAGCGGGCCGCGAGTTCCAGGCCCACCAGGTCGGCCTCGGTCTCGTCCTCGCGGCTGAACTTGAGGGTGAGCAGCTGCGTGCCGAGGTTGGCGGCCACGTCGCCCAGCTGGCCCAGGCCCAGCAGTTGTGCCGCAATCGACAGGCCGATCCCGGTGGCGTTGCTCTTGCGCACGCGCGAGCGGGCGTGCTCGCGCAGCGCATGCGCCATTTCGTGGCCCATGATCATCGCGGTCTCGTCGTCGGTGAGGCCGAGCTTTTCCAGGATGCCGGTGTAGAACGCGATCTTGCCGCCCGGCATGCAGAAGGCGTTGATCTGCGTGCTCTGGATCAGGTTGACTTCCCACTTCCACTGCGTGGCGCGCTTGTTCCATTGCGCCGAGTGGGGAATGATGCGGCGCGCGATGGTGCGCAGGCGCTGCACCTGCGGGTGGCCGTCGGGCATCAGCACCTTCTTGGCGTTGGCCTCGGCCATCATCTGGCCGTACTGCTGGCCGGCGGCGTTTTCCAGCTCATCGGCCGGCACCAGCTTGCGCAGCGTGGAGCCCTCGCCCACGTTCACCTGCGCGACGGCCGGCAGGGCCGACGCCGCGGCGGCGGCGGTGCCCGCCAGCACGAAGGCGCGGCGGGCCGACCACACGTGTTCGGGCCGAGGGGTCTCAGGGGCGGGGGACTTCAGGTCGCAGAGCAGGCACATGCGTGAATAATAGACAAAGCCGGGCATTTGTGCCTGCACCTTTTTTCCTTTTATCCACTTCCATGTCCGTGCCCCCCACCTTGCCGCAGACTGCCCCCACGGACGCTGACACCACCGCCCGACCCACCTGGGGCGAGACCTTGCGGGTGTACCTGGAGCCGGCCAGCCTGCGCATGTTCGCGCTCGGGTTCTCCGCCGGCCTGCCGCTGCTGCTGGTGCTGGGCACGTTGAGCTTTCGCCTGCGCGAGGCCGGGCTGGACCGCACCACGATCGGCTACCTGAGCTGGGTCGGCCTGGCCTACGGCTTCAAATGGTGCTGGGCGCCTTTGGTGGACCGCCTGCCCATTCCGCTGCTCACGCGCTGGCTCGGCCGGCGGCGCAGCTGGTTGCTGCTGTCTCAGGCGTTGATCATGGCCTCGCTGGTGGGCATGGCGCTGGCCGATCCGCGCACCGAGCTCCAGCTGGTCGTGTGGTGCGCCCTGGCCGTGGCGTTTGCCTCGGCCACGCAGGACATCGCGCTGGACGCCTTCCGCATCGAATCGGCCGACGTGCGCCACCAGGGCGCGCTGGCGGCCACCTATCAGACCGGTTACCGGCTGGCCATGATCTGGGCCGGGGCGGGCGTGCTGTGGATCGCCGCCCGCGCGGAAATCGCCCCCGCCGCCGGGGCCACCGCGCCCGGCGCGCTCTACCAGCAGGCGGCCTGGACCACCGCCTACCTGGTGATGGCCGCGAGCATGCTCGTGGGGGTGCTCACGGTGCTGTTCTCGCGCGAACCCGCGCGCGTGGCCTTGCCTCCCGCGAAGAACGCCGCCGACTGGCTGCGCGGCGCGCTGATCGAGCCGTTCGCCGACTTTCTGCGGCGCTACGGCAAGCAGGCGCTGCTGATCCTGGCGCTGATCGGCGTCTACCGCATCAGCGACGTGGTGATGGGCATCATTGCGCAACCCCTTCTATGTGGACATGGGCTACACCAAGGACGAGGTGGCGGCCGTGACCAAGGTGTTCGGCGTCATCATGACGCTGGTCGGCGCCTTCATCGGTGGTGCGCTGTCGCTGCGCCTGGGCGTGATGCGGGTGCTCATGCTGGGCGCCGTGCTCTCGGCCGCGAGCAACCTGCTGTTCGCCTGGCTGGCGGGGCACGGGCACGACGTGACGGCGCTGATTCTGGTGATTTCCGCCGACAACCTCAGCGCCGGGGTGGCCTCGGCGGCGTTCATCGCCTACCTCTCGGGCCTGACCAATGTGCGCTACTCGGCCACGCAGTACGCGCTGTTCAGTTCGATGATGCTGCTCGCGCCCAAGTGGCTGGCGGGCTACTCGGGCGCTTTCGTGGATGCCTACGACTACACGACCTTCTTCATCGCCACGGCCTGCCTCGGTGTGCCGGTGCTGCTGCTGATCTGGCTGGCGACGCGCCTGGCACCGGTCGAGCCCAAGGCCTGAGGCTCAAGCTTCCAGCAGGGCCTTGACGGCCGGCTTCTGCACCTTGCCCAGCGCGGTCTTGGGCAAGGCCGCCACGCGGTGCCATCGGCGCGGCCACTTGTAGCGCGCCAGCCGGCCGTCCAGAAAGCCCTGCAGCGCGGCCGCCCAATCTTCGGCCGCGCCGTCGCGCAGCACCACCACGGCCACCACCGCCTCGCCCCAGCGCGGGTCGGCCTGGCCGACCACCGCACATTCGACCACCCAGGGGTGCTGCACCAGCAGGTTCTCGATCTCGGCGGGGTAGATGTTCTCGCCGCCCGAGATCAGCATGTCCTTGGCGCGGCCGACCACGGTGAAGCTGCCGTCGGCCGCCTGTTGCGCGAGGTCGCCGCTGTGGAAGAAGCCTTCGGCGTCGCAGGCCGGCTGGTCGGGCCAGTAGCGTTGCACCACATTGGGCCCACGCAGCCACAGCTCGCCGACTTCGCCGACGCCCACCGGCTGGCCGGCGGGGTCGCGCAGCGTCACCTGCACGCCGGGCGAGGGCCAGCCGCAGGCGCCCAGGTGGCTGGCCGCATGGGCGGGCGGCAGGGCGATGGAGAACGGGCCGGTCTCGGTGCTGCCGTACACATTGCACACCGGCACGCCGCGCGCGTGGCAGGCTTCGATGAGCGGGGCGGGCAGCAGGCTGGAGCCGGCCCAGATGGCGCGCAGACTGCCCAGGTGGGTGCCGGACCAGTCGGTGTGCGTGGTGAGCGCCTGCAGCGTGGCGGGCACTTGCAGCGTGAGGGTGGGACGGTCGTCGTGCAGGCTGCGCAGGGTGGTGCCGGCGTCGAATCGGCTGTGCAGCAGCACCTGCGCGCCCACCGAGAGCGCGGGCAAGGTCTGGATGCACAGGCCACCGACATGGAACAGCGGCAGCACGGTGAGCACCGTGTCGTGTTCGCTCAGGCCCTGCACCTGCGCGGCGATCGCCATGTTGGCCAGCAGGTTGCCCTGGGTGTGCACCGCACCCTTGGGCGCGCCCATGGTGCCCGAGGTGTAGACCAGCAGCGCCGGGTGGTCGGCGCTGCCCTGCTCGCCTGCGCCGTCGGCCACGGGATCGACCGGCAGGCCGTCCAGGTGGAGCGTGGCGGGGTGGGCGAGCGATCGGGCCGCGGCGGCCAGCGCCGTGTCGTGCACCAGCAGGGCGGGGCGGCAATCCTGCAGCAGCGCGGCCCACTCGGCGGGCGAGAGGCGGTGGTTCAGCGGCACCAGCACCGCGCCCAGCCGCGCCAGCGCGAAAAGCAGGGCGATCTGCGCCGGGTGGTTCAAACCCAGCCAGACCACGCGGTCCCCCTCGCGCACGCCGTGGGCGCGCGCGAGCCCCTGCGCCAGCGCGTCCGCGTGCCGGGCCAGCTCGGCAAACGACAGCTGGCCCCAGCGCGGGTCGGGGCTGGCCTGGCCCGGCTCGCGCCAGCGCAGCGCCGTCGCCTGCGGTCTTGCCTGGGCCTGCTGGCGCAGCAGAGCGGCCAGCGAACCGGCAGGCAGGGTGGGGGGCGGGGTGGGCGGTGCCATTTACATGACTTTACGTGACCCGAAAGCCCGCTTCACACAGCGCTGACACGATGATGGGCTCCGGCGCCCGCCGCTACACTGAAAACCATGAACGCTCCCCTGCTGATGATTGAAGACGACGGCCGCCTCGCGCAGATGGTGGTGGAGTACCTGGGCCAGTCGGGTTTCGAGGTGACCCACGCCAGCGATGGCGAAGCCGGCCTGGAGCAGTTGCAGCTCATTCAGCCGCAGCTGGTGATCCTGGACCTGATGATGCCCGGCATCGATGGGCTGGAGGTCTGCCGGCGCATCCGTTCGATGCCGGGTGAAGCCGCGCGCGTGCCGGTGCTCATGCTCACGGCCAAGGGCGACCCCATGGACCGCATCATCGGCCTGGAGCTCGGCGCCGACGACTACCTGCCCAAACCCTTCGAACCGCGCGAGCTGCTCGCGCGCGTGCGCGCCGTGCTGCGCCGCCGCGGCGAGCCCACCGGCAGCGCGGCTGTGTCGCGCTCCACGCCGGTGCTGCGTTTCGGTTCGCTCGACATCGACCGCGACGCCCGCACCGTGCAGGTGGCCGGCCAGCCCTGCGAGCTGACCTCCTACCAGTTCGATCTTCTGGTCGCCATGGCCGAGCGCGCGGGCCGGGTGCTCACGCGCGACCAGATCATGGAAGCGGTGCGCGGCCGCGAGCTCGAAGCCTTCGACCGTTCGATCGACGTGCACATCGGGCGCATCCGCAACGCCATCGAGGCCGACAGCAAGGACCCCAAGCGCATCCTCACGGTGCGCGGCGTGGGCTACGTGTTCGCGAAGCAGCAGGAATGAGTTCGCTCTTCGGCTCCCGGCTGTACGTCCGCATCTGGCTGGCGGTGGTCGCCGCGGTCACGGTGCTGACGTTGGTCACGGGTTGGCTGTGGCAGCAGGCGCTGGACGAAGACCGCGCCGAGCGTGAGGCGCGGGTGACCCGCACGATCATCGTGCGCGATGGCGCGCGCGAAATCGTGGGGCAGGCGCCTGCGCGGGCGGTCAGCATTCCCGGCGAGGGCTGGGAATTCGAGGTGGTGATGAAGGATGGGCAGACCCTGTACGTGCTGCTGCCGCGCCCGCCCCGCCCGTCCGGGGGCAACAACCCGGGGCGCCGCGCGCCCGAGTGGTTCCAGACACCGACCGGGTTTGCCTGGCTGCTCGGCCTGGTGGCTTTCGCCGTGGCCCTGGGCGCCTACCCCATCGTGCGGCGCCTGACCAAGCGCCTCGAAGCGCTGCAGAAGGGCGTGGAGCGCTGGGGCGACGGTGACCTCTCCACCCGGTTGCCCATGCAGGGGCAGGACGAGGTCGCGTTTCTGGCGGCCCGTTTCAACGCCGCGGCCGAACGGGTGCAGACACTGCTGCAATCGCACAAGGCCTTGCTGGCCAATGCCTCGCACGAACTGCGTTCGCCATTGGCCCGCATCCGCATGGGCTTGGAGCTGCTCGACAAGGACAACGCAAGGGCGCCGCAGCGCGCCGAGATCGCCCGCAGCATCGAAGAACTCGACCAGCTGATCGACGAGATCCTGTTGGCGAGCCGGCTGGACCTGATCGACGCGCGCGACGCGAGCGCGCTCGGCCCCACGGAAGAGGTCGACCTGGTGGGCCTGGCGGCCGAAGAATGCGCGCGCACCGGTGCCGACCTGGAGATCGCGGCCGGTGCCACGCCCGTGCTGGTGCACGGCCAGGCCCGCCTGCTGCGCAGGGTGTTGCGCAATCTGCTGGAAAACGCGCGCCGCTATGGCGATGTCGGCGCGTCGGCCGATTCGCAGGTGCGCCTGAGCATCTTTGCGCCCACGTCTGCCCCGGGGCAGGGCGCACCGCGCGTGACACTCTGGGTGGAGGATCGGGGCCCCGGGGTGCCCGCCGATCAGCGCGCGCGCATCTTCGAGCCCTTTTACCGCCTGCCCGGCGCCAGCGAACGCGAAGGCGGGGTGGGCCTGGGCCTGTCGCTGGTGAAGACGATCATCGAGCGCCACGGGGGCCGCGTGCGCTGCGAGGACCGTCCCGGCGGCGGCGCGCGCTTCGTGGTGGACCTGCCGGTCTGACGGATGGCGAGGCAGGCCAGCTGCCGCTGGTCTGCTGAGCTGGCGGAGATTTCGCGCGCCCGGATGTCGGTCACGAGGCCGTTCTTGGATTCCGAGGGGATTTTCGGGTTTTATTCACCAAGAAAACGGCCCGGTTCCCACAAATGGGGGATGGCCGAAAACAGAGCCTCAGCGCACAATTCGCATCGATGCTGTCACAACATC
Source organism: Hydrogenophaga sp. UC242_50 (assembly GCF_042697355.1). Taxonomy (NCBI): domain Bacteria; kingdom Pseudomonadati; phylum Pseudomonadota; class Betaproteobacteria; order Burkholderiales; family Comamonadaceae; genus Hydrogenophaga; species Hydrogenophaga sp. UC242_50. The sequence continues at coordinate 532,815 of NZ_CP170553.1, read as the reverse complement.
AGAACAACGGATCCGGCAAACACCACACGTCATGAAAAACGTTTGAATCTGGTCTCCCAACGACGTCCCTTCAAGGACTTTCAAAAGCCACCCTGCGGTGGCTTTTTTTTGTTCAGACGCGGGTGGATTCCAGGCTGCTCCCCGGAGAGGAGTGCAGCCAGTCAACGACCTCTCCGGTGGGTTGGTAGCCCTGCACGCAAGCCTGCAACAGGGCCCGCAAGGTGGTCACGTCGTTCGACTCCATGGCCTCTTCCAGCGACTTCAGCAAGGCCTGCAGCTCGCTCCAGGGCAGCATGTCTTCCTGTGCCTTCATGATGCGAGCGTGTTGCGTGGGTTGAGGGTTGTCGCCGATCAGCAGCTCCTCGTACAGCTTCTCGCCCGGTCGCAGCCCGGTGATCTGGATCTCGATGTCGCCAGTGGGGTTCTGCTCGCTCTTCACCTGCAGGCCCGAGAGTTCGACCATGCGCCGGGCCAGGTCGATGATGCGCACGGGCTCGCCCATGTCCAGCACGAACACGTCGCCGCCATGCGCCATGGCGCCGGCCTGGATCACCAGCTGAGCGGCTTCGGGAATGGTCATGAAGTAGCGCGTGATGTCCGGGTGGGTCAGCGTGATCGGCCCACCGTTCTTGATCTGCTCGCGGAACAAGGGCACCACCGAACCGCTGGAGCCCAGCACGTTGCCGAAGCGCACCATGGCGAACGTGGTGGCGCCACCGGGCTCGGCGGCCATCGCCTGCAACACCATTTCGGCCAGGCGCTTGCTCGCGCCCATGACGTTGGTGGGGCGCACCGCCTTGTCGGTGCTGATCAGCACGAAGTTGGCGGCGCCGGCGGCCTGCGCGGCGCGCGCGCACACCCAGGTGCCCCAGACGTTGTTGCGCAGGCCTTGGACCGGGTTGTGCTCCACCAGCGGCACGTGTTTGTAGGCCGCGGCGTGGTACACCGTGTCGGGCCGCCAGGCCTGCATGATCTGCGCGATGCGGGCTTCGTCCTGCACCGAGGCCAGCAAAGGCACCAGTTGCACGCCTGGCGCGGAGGCCTCGTTGTCGAACAGCGCTTCCAGTTCGCGGTGGATCTGGTAGAGGGCAAATTCGCTGTTCTCCACCAGCAGCAGGATGTGCGGCCCGCAGGCAGCGATCTGCCGGCACAGCTCGCTGCCGATGCTGCCGCCCGCACCCGTGACCGCCACCACCTTGTCCTGGATCAGGCTGTGGAGCAGCGCGGTGTTGGGCGTGACCGGATCGCGGCCCAGCAGGTCTTCGATGTCGAGCTCGCGCACGTCGCTCATCGTCACCCGGCCCGCCGCGAGGTCGGACATGCCGGGCAGGGTTCGCACGTGCACGGGCAGGTGGCGCAGGGTGTCGAGGATGTCCAGACGGCGCTGGCGCGTGATCGAGGGCAGCGCGAGCAGCACGTCCGTCACGCCCAGATTGGGGATCAGCCGCACCAGCTCGGCCGGGTCGTGCACCGTGCGGCCATCGAGGCTGTTGCCCTGCAGCTGGTCGTCGTCGTCGATGAAACCGAGCAGGCGCTGTTCGCTGCCGCGCGAGAGCGCTGCCGCGAGCTGCCGTCCCGCCACGCCGGCGCCGTAGATCAGGATGCCTGGCAGATGCTCGCGCTGCAGCATGGTGCGGTACAGGCCGCCCAGCCAGTAGCGCACCACCAGGCGGCTGAATCCGATGGTGACGAGCAGCAGCAGGGGCTGGATCACGCCCACGGTGCGGGGCACGCCTGGAATGCCGATCACGGTGAACACCGTGGCATAGAACAAGCTGTACAGCACCATGGCCTGCGCCAGGCTGACCATGGCATTCCATCCGGCGTAGCGGAAGATGGCGCGGTACAGGCCGAAGCGGATGAACAGGGGCAGGGCGATCAGCACCGCTCCCATGATGGCCAGCACATGCGCGGGGGTCAGTTGCACCCAGTGCTCCAGCCGCAGGCAAAGCGCGAGCCAGACGGTGAGCGCACACAATGCAATGTCCACCAGCACCGCGGACAGGCGCTTGGCGGCCCGTGGCATGTGCAGAAGCGTGGCGGCGGCTTGGCTTCGATGGTCCCTGTTTTTCATTCTTTTAGTGGGCCACACCATCCCGGCGCAGCACTTTGACAAACGTCATCCAGAGTATCTGCAGGTCGAATCCCAGGCTCTGGCGCTGCAGGTATTCTGCATCCAGCGCCACCTTCTGAGGAATCGGCAGCTCGTCGCGGCCATTCACCTGGGCCCAGCCTGTCAAGCCAGGGACCAGCTCGTGCACACCCTGCTGCGTGCGCAGGGCGATCAGGTCGTCCTGGTTGAACAGCGCGGGGCGAGGGCCCACGAAGCTCATGTCGCCCCTGAGAATGCTCCAGAGTTGGGGCAGCTCGTCCAGGCTGCTCTTGCGCAGGAACGGGCCGATGGGTGTGAGGTACTTGGCCGGATCGGTCAGCAGGTGGGTCGCCACCGCAGGCGTGTCGGTGCGCATGCTGCGGAACTTGGGCATGCGGAAGATGCGGTTGTGGCGGCCGACGCGGTTGGACCAGTAGAGCGCGGGCCCTGGAGACGTAAGCCGGACCGCCAGGGCGACGAGCGCCACCGGCACGAGCAGAACGAGGCCCGCTGCGAGGGCGAGTGAGAGGTCGAACAGGCGTTTCATGAGGGCACCTTGGGGGCGGCCCGCCGCAGGCCTTCTTCCACCGTGATCGGTGGTGACCAACCCAGTGTGGCCTGGGTGTGGTCGATGTTCACCTGCAGGTTGCCGAGCACGCGCTGGGCCACGTCCCGCTTGCCCAGCACCGTGGCACCCAGGTGCAGCAGAAACACCGGGACCGGCAGCAGGCGCGCCGGACGGCCTATGGCCTGGCCCATGCGCTGTATCAACGCGGTGGTGGAGAGGTCTTCGCCGTCGCTCACCAGAAAGGTCTGGTGGGCCGCGGCCGGATGGTCCACGCAGGTGAGCAGCAGGTCGATCAGGTTGTCCAGCGCCACCAGGCTGCGTCGGTTGTGCCGGACCGCACCCAGCGGCAGAGGCAGGCCGCGCTGAACGGCGCGCAGAAGGCTGCCGAAGTTGGCCTTCACGCCCGGGCCATACACCAGGGGCGGGCGGACGATGGTCACTTCCAGCCCGGTCTGTTCGGCGACGTGACGCAGCCCCTGTTCGGCTTCGGCCTTCGAGACGCCATAGGGGTCCTGGGGTGCGGGCACGTCGCTGGCGAGAAAGGGCCGCTGCGCCTGCGTGCCCTCGCCGTTGACCTTGATGGAGCTGACGAACACGAAGCGCCGCACGCCGGCCGCTGCTGCCTGTCGCGCGAGGTTGAGCGTGCCGTCCACGTTGACGCGGCGGAATTCACTCAGGGGGTCGGTGGCCGATTCGTTCATCACATGCACACGCGCCGCGGTGTGGATGACGCTGTCGCAACCTTGCAGGGCGTCGGCCCACGGGGTTTGGCCGTCGATGGACGGCACGCTGACCGACGGCACATTCGTGGCTGCGGCGCCAGCGGTGCGCACGGCAGCGCGCACCGCACGGCCGGTGGACTGGGCCTGGCGGCACAAGGCGGTACCCACAAACCCACTGGCGCCGGTGATCAGCAGTGTGCTCATGACGGTGCCCTGACTTGGATCTGCACGGCTTCCTCCAGCAGTTGCTCCAGACGGTCCATCAGCGCGTCGCGGTCGAATTCGTTCTTCGCGTAGACGCGGCCGTTGCTGCCCATGGCCCGACGCTCGTCAGGGGTCATCGCGGCCATGGCCAGCGCGGCATCGGCCAGGCCAGCCGCATCGCCAGCTTCGCACACGAGGCCCGCTTGTGCCGAGCGGATCACGTGGGCTCCCTCGCCGTCGAGCATGCCCAGCAGCGGAATGCCGGATTGCAGGTAGCTCTGTACCTTGCCGGGAATGGTCAGACTGAACACGGGGTCCTTCTTCAGCGAAACGAGCAGAGCATCGGCGTGAGCATAGAACGACGGCATGCGTTCGACCGGGTACCGGCCGAGCAACAGCACGCGCTCTTCCAGCCCCCGGCGGCGCACCTCTTCCTGAAGCCAGTCCGACTTGCGGCCGTCGCCGACAATGAGCCAGCGCACACGGGGATTGTCCTTGAGCCGCGTCGCGGCCTCCACCACGGCGGGCAGGTCCTGCGCTTCGCCGATGTTCCCAGCGAACAGCACGCTGAACGTCCCCGGCAGGCTCGGTACTTCGGGGGCGGGGGTGACTAGGTCCTGGGCGAACACCGGCTCCGACCAGCTGGGAAAGTAGCGGATCTTGCCGGGGTCGGCGCAGTACTGGGCAATGCTTGCCTGGAAGCCGCGGGACTGGCCCAGCACCAGCGTGCAGCGGTTGTAGATGAAGCTCACCAGGTGCCCCACCGCACCCAGCAGGCGCGGCGAGCGCACCACACCGATGGCGGCCAGCGTCTCGGGCCAGAGGTCGAGCGCCCAGAACACCACTGGGGCGCGTTTGAGACGGCCCATCAGAATGGCCGGCAGGCCCACTGTGATGGGGGAGGGCTCGAACACGAACACGGTGTCGAAAGCTTCCCCGCGCAGCCGCCAGGGTCCGGCCAGACTGGCGCCCACCACGTAACTGAGGTAATTCAGCGCCAGCCGCAGCGAGCCCTGCGCCCGCGCCAGCATGGGCGCTCGGACGACGCGCGCCCCGTGGTACGTGTCAAACTCCGCAGGATTGTCACGAAAGGCGGGGAAGACCTGGCCGGCGGGGTAGTTCGGCTTGCCGGTCAGCACCGTGACGGCGTGTCCGCGCTTCGTCCATTCCTGGACGAGATCGTTGATGCGGAAATTCTCTGCGCAGAAAAGTATTGGCTGACCACCAAGATTCGCAAGGCAGGTCCGGATCAGGTTTTTTTCCAGACCACGCGGTTGACGTAGTCCGTGTAGCTGTGAACGATGCGCACCACCTTGTCCGACACATTGGGCATGCTGTAGTCGGCCACCTGGCGCAGCAGGCGCTGCTCGCCGCGTGGCTGCGAGGCCAGGATCGCCAGGCCTTGCAGCACCCGTTCAGTGTCGAGGCCGACCATCATCACGGCGGCTTCTTCCATGCCTTCCGGCCGCTCGTGCGCCTCGCGCAGGTTGAGCGCGGGAAAGTTCAGGATCGAGGATTCCTCGTTGATCGTGCCGCTGTCGGACAGCACGGCCCGCGCCTGGATCTGCAGCTGGTTGTAGTCGGTGAAGCCCAGCGGCTTGAGCAGGCGCACCAGCGGGTGGAAGGCCACCGCCTGGCTGTCCACCCGTTTCTGGGTGCGCGGGTGCGTGGAGACGATCACGGGCATCTGGTAGTGGCTCGCCAACTGGTTCAACACGTCCACCAGTTTCGAGAACTGCACGTCGGAGTCGATGTTCTCCTCGCGGTGCGCACTGACGACGAAGAACCGGCCTTCCTGCAGGTCCAGCCGGGTGAGCACGTCCGATGCCTCGATGCGGTCCCGGTAGTGCGCCAACACCTCCGCCATGGGGCTGCCGGTCTTGATCACCATGTCCGGCGGCAGCCCTTCGCGCAACAGGTATTCGCGCGCGATGCTGCTGTAGGTGAGGTTGATGTCGGCGGTGTGGTCCACGATGCGGCGATTGATCTCTTCCGGTACCCGCATGTCGAAGCAGCGGTTGCCGGCTTCCATGTGGAAGATGGGCACCTTGCGGCGCTTCGCGGGAATCACCGACAGGCAGCTGTTGGTATCGCCCAGCACCAGCAGCGCATCGGGTTGCTCGCTGGCCAGCACGCCATCCACAGCCGCGATGATCTTGCCGATCGTTTCAGCCGCGTTCGCGCCAACCGCATTGAGGAAGTGGTCGGGCTTGCGAATGCCCAGATCGTCAAAGAAGATCTGGTTGAGTTCGTAGTCGTAGTTCTGGCCGGTATGCACCAGGACGTGTTCGCAGTGCTCATCCAGGCGCGCCATGACGCGCGAGAGGCGGATGATCTCCGGCCTGGTGCCCACCACCGTCATCACCTTGAGTTTTTTCATGACGGAGCCTTTCAGACCGGACAAGCGAAGGTGTCCGGGCGTTCGCGATCAAAGATTTCATTGGCCCAGAGCATGACCACCATGTCGCGTTCACCCGTGTTGGTGATGTCGTGCGTCCAGCCGGGCACGGTCTCCACCACTTGGGGTGCGTCCGCGTCCGTGTGCAATTCGTGGGTCTCTCCCGTGAGCATCTGCCGGAAGCGGAATCGGGCCTGGCCGTGGATCACCAGGAACTTCTCCGTCTTGCTGTGGTGGTAGTGGCCTCCCCGCGTGACGCCTGGCAGCGCGGTGAAGAACGAGAACTGGCCGCAGTCCGGGGTCTTGAGCATCTCGACGAAGACGCCGCGCGGATCCGCGTGCCGGGGCACGGCATAGGCAAAGTCCGTGGGTGGCAGGTAGCTCACGTAGGTCGAGTACAGCGCCCGCGTCAGGCCGGTGCCCACGCGATCGGTCACCAGGGTGAGCCGGCTAGCCTTGAAGTTCGCGATCCTCTCGGCGACCTCACCGACGGTGGTGGTGTACTGCGGAGTGAGGGTGGCGAAACCCTGGGCGTCGGTCGATGCCTCGGCACCATCCATCAACTGGACGAAACGGGCGATGACATCGTCGACGTACACGAGCGTCAGCGGTGCGGCGGGGTCGTTCACCTGGATCGGCAGCTCACGGGCGATGTTGTGGCAGAAGGTTGCGACCGCCGAGTTGTAGTTGGGGCGGCACCATTTGCCGAAGACATTGGGCAGGCGGAACACGTGCACGGCCGTGCCGTGCTGGCGTTGCAGTTCGAACAGCTCGCGCTCCGCGGCCTGCTTGCTGCGGCCGTACGGGTTGTCGTTGGCGGCCTGCGTGGAGGACGTGAGGATCACCGAAATGGGGCGATGCGCGGCGCGCGCCGCGATCGCCTGGCACAGCGCCCGGGTCAGGTCGGCGTTGCCCCGCGTGAACTCCTGGGGATCCTGGGGGCGGTTGATGCCGGCGAGGTGGAACACCACGTCCACGCCGTCGAGCAGGCGGGGCAGATCCGTGGTCGGGTTGTCTCGCGTGAACGGAACCACTTCCACGTCCTTGCGCTCGGCGAGGTGCAGCAAGAGGTTCTTGCCGATGAAGCCCTGAGCTCCCGTGATCAAGACCTTCATCGCCTCACTCCTCGGCCGCCGCGGCTTCACCGCGCGCAATGCGCTGCATGAAGTCCAGCTTCAGCAGCAGGGCCTTCATGCCCTCCACGTCGAGCCGCGTGGTGTTGTGCGAGTGGTATTCGTCCGCATGCAGGGCTTGCGTCAACCGCTCTTCACCTTCATCCACGTACTTCGCGTAGTTCAGGTCACGGCCGTCCGGGGGCACGCGGTAGTAGTCGCCCAGATCCTGCGCACACGCCATTTCCTCGCGGCTGAGCAAGGCTTCGTAGAGCTTCTCTCCGTGGCGGCTGCCCATCACGCGCACCGGGTGTTCGGTGGCGCTCATCAGCTGCAACAGCGCCTGCGTCAGCACCTCCACCGTGGCGGCCGGGGCCTTCTGCACGAAGATGTCGCCGTTGTGGCCGTGTTCGAACGCATACATCACGAGGTCCACGGCATCTGCCAGCGTCATCATGAATCGCGTCATGGCCGGGTCGGTGATCGTGATGGGTTTGCCGCTGCGCACCTGTTCCACGAACAGGGGGATGACGGAGCCCCGCGAGGCCATCACGTTGCCATACCGGGTGCCGCAGATGACGGTGCCGGTGCCTTCCAGGTTGCGGCTGGCGGCCACCATCACCTTTTCCATCATGGCCTTGCTAATGCCCATCGCGTTGATGGGATAGACGGCCTTGTCGGTGCTCAGGCAGACCACCCGGCCCACGCGCGCCGCGATGGCGGCCTCCAGCACGTTCTCGGTGCCCATCACATTGGTGCGCACGGCTTCCATGGGGTGGAACTCGCACGAAGGCACCTGCTTGAGCGCGGCAGCATGAAACACGTGATCGACCCCGCGCATGGCGGTGGCGACGCTGCGGGCATCTCGCACATCGCCGATGTAGAACTTCAGCTTGGGGTGGTTGAAATGCTTGCGCATGTCGTCCTGCTTCTTCTCATCGCGGCTGAAGATGCGGATTTCGCGCAGGTCGGAACTCAGGAAGCGGCGCAGCACGGCGTTGCCGAAACTGCCGGTCCCTCCCGTAATCAGAAGCGTCTTGTCTTTGAACATCGGAGCCTTGTCACCTTGATGCATGTGCCGCCAGGCCGGCGTGGTAGATGTCTTCGCGCTGGGCGGGGTTGGGGTAGTTGATCAGAACCGCGCGGTACGGTCCCTTGAAGACGAAGAGGCTGCCCGCCGACGCACCCACCACCCCGCACGCCTGCAGCAGGGCCTCGATGTCCTGGTGGGAGCCGGCACCGCCCAGAAAGGTCAGCGGAATCTGCAGCGATTGCCGCATCTTCAGCGCGAGCGGAATGTCATAGCCCTTCATCTGACCATCCCGGTCGACGGAGTTGATGACGATCTCGCCGGCACCGGCGGCCTGCAATCGCTGGGCGAACTCGACGGGGTCGTGCTTGTGCACCTGTGTGCCGTTGCGCGTGACCACCTCGTAGCCCTTGGCGAACAGCCCGGTCTTCTTGCGCACGTCCAGCACGGCCACCACGCTTTGCCGGCCCACGGCCTCGGCCATGCGGGTGAGCAGGGTGGTGTCTTCAACGGCGGCCGCACTGACGGCCACTTTCTCCACGCCCAGCCCGATGATCTTGCGGGCCTGCTCCGGTGTCTTCACGCCACCGCCGTAGCACAGGGGCATGCGGCACTCGGCGGCCAGGTGCGCAATCATCCGGTAGTCGGGCTCGGTGCCGTTGACCGTGGCGTCGATGTCCAGGACCACCAGCTCGTCGGCCTCTTTCTCGTTGAAGATCTTGACCGCGTTGATCGGATCGCCCACGTACTTGGGATCGCGAAACCCGACGGTTTTCACCAAGCCACCTTGGTGAACCAGCAGACAGGGTGTGATTCGAGGGCGCAGCATCAGAATTCCGCGAAGTTTTTCAGAAGCGCGGCACCCCAGTGGTGGCTCTTCTCGGGATGGAACTGCACCCCGGCCACGTGGTCGCGCTGGACGGCACAGGCAAACTTGAAGCCGTAGTCGGCATGCGCCACGGCGTGGGCCTCGTCTGCCGCTTCAAAATAATAGGAATGCAGGAAGTAAAACCGCGCATCGCTCTCCAGCCCCTTGAACAGTGCATGGGAGGCACCGACGGGAGACACGTCGTTCCAGCCCATATGGGGCATGGGCAGGGTCGCTGACGCCGGATGGTTCGCAAAGCTGCGCACCCGACCCTTCAACCAGCCCAGGCCGGCGGCAGTGCCTTCGTCACTGGAATCGGCCAGCATCTGCATGCCGACGCAGATGCCCAGCACAGGCACCCCATCCTCCCGCACCAGCCGATCCAGCGGCTCGCGCATGCCGGAAGCATTGAGCAGCTCCATCGCATGGTCGAACGCGCCCACGCCCGGAAGGATGAGCTTCTTCGCGCCCAGCAGGTCGCCGGCGGTTTGTGCGCGCGTGGCCTCGACGCCCAGGCGCTTGTACATGTTGACAAACGCCTGCACATTGCCCACGCCGTAGTCGACGATGTGGATCACCGGAACAACCTTCTTTCCAAGCCCAGCATCCGCATGGCGCTGGCACCGATGCCGATCGCCCAGCGCTTGTTGCTGTAGTCGCGGTACGTCCTGTTCTCACCATCGAAGATGCCCTGGAGCTCGTCCACGGAGAGCCCCAGCTTGTTCGCCACGTACTCGAACTCCTGCTTCAGGAAGTGCTCGTCCATTTCGGGCCTGGACAGGCGCTCCAACGCCGCTTCGCGTGTCATCTGGCCGGTGAGGATGAGGCTGGAGAAGTGCGCCCGGCGCTTGTGGTAGCCGAACTTGCGCGGCATCCAATAGTCTTCATAGAAACGCGTGAAGCGCGATTCGTGGTGCTTGTGCTGGAACTTCTGCCAGCCGAAGCGGCGCTCCAGTTCGGCCTCGGCGTCCTTCTTGATGTAGGGCACGAGGTTCAGGGGCTTGACGATCTCCATGCCCAGGATCTTCTGGTAGTACAGCTTGTAGACCAGGATGTCGACCAGGGGGAAGGTCTTCAGCTCACGTTCGCCAAAGCGGCGGTGAATGTCCTTGAAGAGCGTTTTGTCGATGCCGGGATAACCGCCCCATTCCTCGGGCTCGCGGCAGCACTCGGTCGAGAAATTGGAACCCGTCAACACGTACTTGATGCGGTTCTTGCGCGCGAACTTGTACAGGGCGGAAAAGAACGCGGCGTCCTGTGGCAGGTCCTGGTCGGCAATCTGGGCGTGCAGGAAGGCGACCTGCAGATCCTTCATTTCCTGCCAGTTGATCACCTCCGTGTAGAGGTCCAGGCCCAGCCCGTCCACGAGCTTTTCGATGTTGCCGACGGCCTGGTCGGTGTTCCAGCCCGCATCGACGTGAAACAGCAGCGGGCGCAAGCCCATCCTCTCCTTGGCAATGAACGCCGCGTAGGAGCTGTCCAGGCCGCCGCTCAGCCCGATGATGCAATCGAACGGCTGACCCTTGCCGCTGGCGCGGATCTTTTCCGAAAGTGCGTCCAGCTCGGCGCTGCCTGCGGCACCCGTATCCCAATTGGGCTGAATGACCTTGTCGAAGTTGTTGCAGTAATCGCAAACACCTTGCGCGTCGAAAGAGATGTTCGGGTCCGAGGTGTCCATGATGCAGCGCGTGCACATCTGGGGCTCTCGTTTGATCATGTGGGAGGGCATCGCTTATTGTATCTTTCGGCCCGCCTGGGCACGGCGGGCGAAAAGGAAGAAAAACAACCAGAATAGGCCGCCGAAAGACATCATGGCGGTGAAGAATGGGCCATTGATCAGCACCAGCCCCAATGGAATTGCAATCAGAGCGGGAAAGCAGGATTCAAATCCACGGGACAGCCGGTCCAATGCAATGAGCCACAGGGTGAGGAGCGCGCACATGAAGAGAATGCCCCATGCGCCCGCGCCGGCAACCCCGTCGTATGCAAACAGATTGGCGTTTGAATTGATGTCCAGATTCAGCAGATGCTTTGCAACAATGCGCCCGAGCTGCGGCCAGTGCTGATCACCGTCCAATGCAACCGGCGAAGACACGAATGAGGCAATGCCGCGAACATGGCTCCAGAAGGTGTACCCATACTCGGCAAAAACCTCCTGGTACTGCCAGAGCATGGCGCCCGGGACCGAGAAGGTTCTGAAGACCAAGTACAGCGACAACATGTTGGCCAATGTGCTGGTGGCGCGAAACGTGATCGAGAACACGAAGAGCGCAGAAATGGCGATCAGCGTGATGAGCATCAATGTCGGGTGCGAAAGCCGGGAGCGAAGCACCAGGAAGCTCATGATCATGACCACCGGCAACAGAAACACCGTTCTCTCCGCCGTGATGGAATACATCAGGAAAAAGCCACCCAATGCCAGCGCAATGTACAGGGGATTCTTCCGGATCAGGCCAATTGAAAGCAGGGCGGGGGCAAAGACAAATGCCAGATAGGTTTGCCCATAGGCTTCGAAAAGATTTCTGCTGCGGCCGGCTTCGCGTTGCGCGTAAGTGCCACCCAGGCCCACAAAATTCATCGTATCCCAAAAGGCGTACAACAGGAATCCTGCGCAAATCAGGAGCAGGGCGGTGAACAACAGAGCGTAATTGCGACCTGCAATGCCGGTCGAATTTCTGTCATCGCTGCCGCCCCATTTCTGGGTGGCATGCAACAGGAACAAATAGCCGGCAGTGAGCGCGGACAGATTGACTCCGTATTTCTTCAGCGCCGCTTCTTCGGTGGCCAATGTGATCACCAGCGTGGGAAGAAAAACGATGACATACATCATGAATGAAATGATGCCGGAGGGTCGCAGTAAATTCAGCGGCAGCGAAAATGCAACCAGCAGGACCGAAATGACGATGAACACCCATTCCGGCACCCCCATGGGCACATACGGGAAGCCCAGGTAGGCGTGTTCAGGGTAGAGGTAGGCCGCGTGGGTTTTATGGATGACGATCGCAAAAATCATCGAAAAAATGAACAACCATGGTTTCGGTGCTTTTGCGCATTCAGCAAATCGTGAGGGGGTCAAGGCTGCGATCGTTCTCATGGGTTTAATGCGATGGCGGGACGGCGCGGGTGATGCGGTCGGCCAGGGTTTGATAGTCAAGGTGCTTGATGGCGAAGGCGTGGGAGTGCTCGGCCATGGCTTTGAGTTGTTGCGGCGATCGAGAAATCTCCGCCAGCACCGCATCGAGTGTCCGGTCCTTGCCGATCAGCCAGCCGTTCTGGCCCACGTAGCGCCGGTGGCTCGGCACATCGTCCAGGATGACCGCGCAGCGCAGGCAAAGGCTCATCTGCATGGTGGCCGATTGCGTGCCGGGCTGTACGTAGACGTCCGCGGCACACAGGATCGATTGCAGATCGGCGGCAGATTTCCAACCGGCGAAGACAATCCGGCTGTCGGCATCGATCAGCTTCATGGCCTCGGCCGCGATGTCGTCGTGAAGATGGCCCACCACCAGAAACCGCAGGTCCGGATCGGGCTGCCGGACAAAGGCCTGCAAGGATTGCAGCAATTTCTTGTGGACGTCCATCTTTCCGGATTGCACCAGCAAGGTGTGCGTATCCAGGATGTTGTAGGCCGACCGGGTGGCGGCCCGGGCATCGAAATAGGCCTGGTCGGGAAGCACGTTGCCGCCCAATGGGAAAAACTCGATCTTCTCAACAGGCACGCGGTAAAAGTCCCGAACGAAGCTGATGGTTTCGTCGGAAATGCAGAGTACCTTGTCGATGGAGCGGAGGGCCGCATGCAGAATGGTCCGGTAGTAGCTCCAGTGAAGCAGGTACCGCGACAGAAAGGAGCGGGCGCTGTTGTTGAAATCCTCGTGGCTGTCGGCGAAGAAGGCCACGTCCGGATGGGCGCGCTTGTAGCGGCTCACCGTCAGCAGTTCCCAGCCACAGAGGCCGTGGAAGAGGATCGCATCAGGGCGCTCGGCGGACAGCAGCCGGTGGACATCCGGGTGCAGCCTGAGTTTGGGGGCCAGCATCTTCGGAATCCAGCGTCGATAGGGGAGCCTGATGACCCTGGCGCCATCGGTTCCCATGTAGCTGCCGGGCTGGACATGCTTGAGCGCTCCATCGGGACCGAAGGACTCCGTGGAGGCGATCACCACCACGTCATGACCGTCCAGGACGTGCTGGCGGACGAGCTCGTTCTCCTGGTACGAAAACCCGTCCACATAAAAGCAGGACAGGCACAGATGGGCAATCTTCACAGACGGCCCTCGTGGCGAAGCATCTGCTCGGGATCATTGAAATGGACCGCCACGCGGCGCAGTTCCGCTTCAGGCAGAGCCCACCAGGCCATGTCCAGCAGCGCGGCAACGACCTTGTCTTCGAAGCGCATCCGGATGAGTCTGGCGGGATTGCCGGCGACGATGGCATACGGCGGGACGTCCCGGGTCACCACACTGCCCATGCCGACGATGGCGCCGTGCCCGATCTGAATGCCCGCCTTGATGAAGACGCCCTCCCCAATCCAGACGTCATCGCCAATGCGGGTTTTCAACTCCGGCAGGAACGCATGGTGGGCGAACTTGGCCTGCACGCTGTCTTTGTGGGACAGGAATACGGGGCTGGTGGAGACAAATGCCGCCGGATGGGCCACGCCGCCAATGGACACCCTGTTGCCAATCGAGCAGAACGCACCGATTTCGCCATTCAGGATTGAACAGTCGTAGCCGCAAAAGGAATGCCGGTCGATTGTCGAGTCGTAAACCGTGCTGCCAGATTCAACCTTTGACGTGCGGTCAATGGCGGACCGTCTAATGGCATTCCCCCGGATCTTCTTGAGAATCTTGGAGTAGATCAGCTGGATTGTCATGTGGATGGGGGTGGGCATTTCATGGAATGCACCGCTTTGTCATTGCGCGGGTGCCCTGGCTGCCAGTGTGATCGATGCGCGCTTCGCGCGCGATGCCGTCCTTCAAATTGAAAGAAACGATGTCATTGGTAAAAAAGCGCGTCACAAGTGCTGAAGAGGTAACACTTTGGCGCTGCCTGTGGAGACGGGTGAATTCGTCGACGGCCTGCATGTTACCGCCGCTGGGGGGTCGATTGCCTTCCGAGAGCGGCTGGAAACATCAGTAACTTCCCGACCACCAATTCAGAAGGAGACCTGCCTCCGCTACAATTCCCCACCCACTATCGCCTGACGACCCAGGCGTCCTCGAGGAGGCTGGTCATGCCAGGCGGGAGTGGTGCCTATCTCCAAGAAGTAGATCATGAACGCCGGGACGGATCCTCCTCGGCGAAGACGGCCCATATTACAACCACGAAAGCGCAACCAGCGCGGCGAGGCCTGATGCTCTGGCACGTCCGGGAGTCCATCATGTCACCAACTGTTTCCCTTTGCTGCCTGCTACGTGCCGCGGTTTTCGCACGACACGCTGGCCAGTGGCCTCTCCCTCCAACTTTCCCTGCTTGAATACCTTATGTACCGAAACAAAAAGGTCAGTGTTGTCGTACCGGCGTTCAATGAAGAAACCCAGATCAATCGGGTTATCGACACGATGCCGGAATGGGTGGACCACATTGTCATCGTCAACGACCGCAGCCGGGACCGGACATCCGAGGTGGTGCGCGCCAACGCCGTGTACACGACCGGGCGCATTCAACTCATCGAGCATGAGGTGAATCAGGGCGTGGGCGGAGCGATCGCCACGGGCTACAAGTGGTCGCGCGACAACGGCATCGACGTGGCGGTGGTGATGGCGGGTGACGGACAGATGGACCCGGCCGACCTGCCCGCCATCCTGGATCCCGTGGTGGACGATGAGGCCGACTACACCAAGGGCAATCGACTGGTGACGGGGGAAGCCTTCCAGAAGATCCCCAAGATCCGGTTCTTTGGCAACTCCATCCTGTCGCTGCTCACCAAGATCGTTTCGGGCTACTGGCACGTGGCGGATTCCCAGACCGGGTACACCGCGATCAACGCCCAGGCCCTGGAGGCCATCGACTGGGATCGCATGTACAAGCGTTACGGCCAGCCCAACGACCTGCTGGTCAAGCTCAATGTGGCGGGCATGCGGGTTGTCGACGTGCCGATCGAGCCGGTGTACGACGTGGGCGAGAAGTCGGGCATCCGCGTGCGCAAGGTGATCTTCACCATCGGGTCGCTTCTGGTCAGGCTCTTCTTCTGGCGCCTGAAGGAGAAGTACGTCATCCGCAACTTCCATCCGCTGGTCTTCTTCTACGCCTTTGGCTTCTTTGGCGTGGCCCTGAGCGCGATCATGTTCATCCGCTTGATTGCGCTCTGGATCGGCCTGGGGCATATCCCCGAGATCACATTCCTCAGCTGGCTGTTCTCCTTCTCCCTCGGGTTCAACTCGCTGTTCTTCGCCATGTGGTTTGACTATGAAGAGAACAAGCACCTGAATCCGCCCCTGCGCAGTCGGGACGTGAGGGCGCGCAAGCGCGCAGCCTGACTCGCATGGTGAAAGGGCTCGTCCAGGGCATCGTCACCAGCCTGCGGCAGCACAAGCTGTCGCAGGACATCGCGTACAGCCTGTGCAGCTTCGCGGTGCTGGCCGTCAGTGGCATCGTCATCAACGTCATCATCACGGCGTTGCGCGATGCCGCTGCCCTGGGCGTGTTCAATCTGGCCTATGCGGTCTACATCGTTGCATCGCAGGTGGCGACCTGGGGGCTGCACTATTCCGTGCTGCGCCACGGCGCCTACCACGCCGATGACCTGCGCGAGCGCACGGGGCTGTTGAGCACGGCCGCGCTGTGCGCGCTGCTGTTCGGGTGTGTGGCTGCCGGCATGCTGTGGTGGGCACAACCGCTGTTCACCCGGTTGTTCAGCAGCGAAGCCGCTGGCACCGCCGTGGCGTTCAGTGCGGCCGGCCTGGCGCTCTTTCCGCTCAACAAGGTGTTGCTCGCCTATCTGAACGCATTGCGCTGCATGCGTGCCCATGCCGTGTTGCAGGCCCTGCGCTACATCCTCGTCATGGTCGGCGTGGCATTCGTGGCCGCATCCGACTGGCCCGCGGAGGCCGCGACACTGTCGTTCGTGATGGCGGAGGCGGTGACCTGCCTCTCGGCGCTCATCTTCATCGGCGCGGCGCGTTTGAGCCAGTGGCCCCGCTTCTCGATGGCGTGGTGCCGGCGCCACCTGGCGTTCGGCAGCAAGAGCCTGCCGGCGGGCATGTTCACCGAGGTGAACTCGCGCGTGGACGTGCTCATGATCGGCGTTTTCCTCACGGACCGGGCGGTGGGCATCTACAGCTTCGCTGCCATGCTGGTCGATGGGGCTTACCACGTGCTCGCCATGGTGCGCCTGAACTTCAATCCCGTGCTGGTGGCCGCGCTCAAGCAGGGCGACTGGAACCGCCTGCGCAGCTTGCGTTCGCTGTCGGCGCGTTATGCGGTTCTCGCCACGCTGACCCTGTCGCTGGGCCTGGTGGCCGCCTATGGGGTGGCCGACGCCTGGATCGTTCCCGGCAAGGGCCTGGCTGAAGGGCTGCCTTCGCTGATCATCCTGTTGATCGGTTTGAACCTGATCGCCACCTGGGTACCCTTCGACAACCTCATGCTGGTGTCCGGACACCCCGGCTACCAGACGCTCCAGCAGCTGATGGCCGTTGGCGTCAATGTGGCCTGCGCCGCATGGCTTCTGCCGCTGTGGGGGCTGGAGGGCGCGGCCATGGGCACGGCCCTGAGCTACGTGACCGGCATTGCCGTCCTCTTCATACTCGCTCGTCGCAAGATCGGCTGGCACCTAATTTCCAACACCTTTCGGAACTGATCATGTGTGGCATTTTTGGAGTTCTTCTTCAGCGGGATGCGCCGGTAAAGCGTGACACCGTCGAATCGGTGATGTCCCGTCTCTACGTGTTGTCGGAGAGCCGCGGGAAAGAGTCCGCAGGCGTGCACGCCTTCCTGCCGTCGAAGGGGCTGGCATGGACCGTCAAGGGGACCCAGTCTGCGGCCGAGTTTCTCAAGACGGACCCTTTCCGCCATGCGATGAAGGCGGCACTGGGTGGCGCGTTCGGTACCGGTGCCGCGTTGCAGGAACCGCTGGTGCTGTTGGCCCATTCCCGTCTCGTCACCAATGGCACGGCGGCCTTGCCGCAGAACAACCAGCCGGTGCGGTCCGGTCGCGTCAGCGTGATTCACAATGGCATCGTGGTCAATGTGGACCCGCTCTGGGCGGCCCATCCCGAACTCCAGCGCCAGGCCGAGGTGGACACCGAGGTGCTGGCCGCCATGCTGGATGCGGCCCTCAAGGTGGGCGCAGAGCCCGCGCAGGCGACACAACACATCTACGCCGCTCTCAAGGGGGCGGCCTCGATGGCGTGGGTGCACGATGGCTTGCCTCTCGTGACCCTGGCCACCAACACCGGCGACATCTACCTGGCCATGGACCCGCAGTCACAAATGTTGGTGTTCGCCTCCGAGCGGTACATCCTCGAACAGGTGCTTGGGGCGGTGGGGCCGGACGATGGCTTGCCGAAGGCCGAGGCCATCGAGTGGCTGGGCGCCGGCCATGCGTTGTGCTTCGATGTCGGCGGCACTGCTGCACCGCGGCGCCATGCGCTGTTTCAGGACACATCGAACGCGGGTGAGCCAGGCCGCCCGGTGGCCGTGACGGCCGCGCCCACGGTTCACCACGACAGTTTCACCGGCCGCATCGAGCCGGTGGGTGTGCTGACCCGCCTGGCGGACGAGTCCCTGGTCCGCTACGGTGAAGCCCGCGTCCGGGCCTTGCGCCGGTGCACGCGCTGCGTGCTGCCCGAGACTTTTCCCTTCATCGCCTTCGACCACGACGGGGTGTGCAACTACTGCCGCAGCTACCGGCCCCGCTACGCCGGCATGCACCCGGAAGAGACCCGCAAGAACTTCATCGCGTCCCTCGAGCGCTACCGCCGCAACACGGCCGGCCCCGATGCGATCGTGCCGTTCAGCGGTGGCCGCGACAGCAGCTACGGCCTGCACCTGATCAAGAAGGAGTTCGGGCTCAAGCCGGTGACCTTCACCTACGACTGGGGCATGGTGACCGATCTGGCGCGCCGCAATGTGGCCCGCTTGTGCGGTCAGCTGGGCATCCAGAACATCCTGGTCTCGGCCGACATCAAGACCAAGCGCGACAACATCCGCAAGAACGTCAGCGCCTGGCTCAAGCAGCCCGATCTGGGCATGGTCCCGCTGTTCATGGCAGGCGACAAGCATTTTTTCCGGGTCGTCAACGAACTCAAGCGACAGACCGGCATCCAGCTCGATCTCTGGTGCGCCAACCCGCTGGAGAACACCGACTTCAAGTCCGGCTTCTGCAACGTGTCGCCCGACTTCGAGAAGAAGCGCCTGGACTACCTGTCGCTGGGGCGCAAGGCGCGCCTGGCGGGCTACTACGCCACGCGTTTCTTGAAGAACCCGCGCTACCTCAACAGTTCGCTGCAAGACACCTTTGGTGCTTTCCTCGCCTACTACGTGGAGCCGCGGCACGATTTCTACTTCATGTTCGACCACTTCATCTGGAACGAGGACGAGGTCAATCGCACGTTGCTGGGCGAGTACGAGTGGGAGCTCTCGCCCGATTCCCCGAGCACATGGCGGATCGGTGATGGCACAGCGCCGTTCTACAACTACATCTACATGACGGCGCGAGGATTCACCGAGTTCGACACCTTTCGCAGCAACCAGATCCGCGAGGGGCAGATCACCCGCGCGCAGGCGATGGAGTCGATCATGGTGGAGAACCGGCCCCGCGTGCCTTCGCTGCGGTGGTACCTGGACACCATCAACCTGGACTTCAACGACACCATCCGGCGCATCAACACGCTTGACACCCTGGGACTGCACCGATGAAGCACGCGAGCCGCGCCATGTCTGGATGGAATTTGTGTCGTGCCGCCGCACTGTGCGGTGCCGTCCTGATGACCGCTTTCCTGGGAGCGTGCAGCGCCGATGCGCCATCGCCAGCCGCGGTGGAAGCCGAGCTTCGCCGGCTGGGTGCGGATCTGCACGAGCGCATCAACCCCGCGCACCCAGGCCGGGGCACGACGGACTATCCGGGCAACACGGCCGAAGATGTGCCCAAGTCGTATGCGATGGTCCTGCTGGCCGAGCTCGACCGGATGGACGCCGGCTTGAAGCCGGAGAGCCGGAACATGGCGGCGGCGGCGGGCCGATGGCTGCTGGACCATGCGGATGAAAATGGCGACGGCGTGATCGGATGGGGCGTCCCCGTGGCATGGGACGCCTATGGCGACGGCTCGATCAACCCGGCGAACACCGAGTACACGATCTCGACCGCGATCGTGGTCGATGCGCTGCTCACGTGGAGTGAACGCGACGCCGATGCGCCCGCTCGCGAGATCATGGACATCATCGATCGCTCGCTGCAGCCGTACCTGGACAAGGCGATGCGCACGCCCAGTGGCCTGGTGCCCTATTCGCTGCGGGTCTCCGACCGCCCCTACGACACCTTCAACCCCGCCGCCTACCTGGCGGGGCAGCTGCAACGGTTCAGCCGCAAGACGCAGGACCCCGTGCGCCAGATGCAGTTGCGCACCGTGGCCGACGACACCATGCGGTCGTTGCTGGAGTACCGCCAGAATTCGCCCCTGAAGGGGCGCTGGTACTGGAACTATTCCGTGCAGGAAGAGGTGGCGAACGACCTGCCCCATGCGGGCTACATCATTGACGGCATTCGCACCTACATCGCCTACGAAGGCCTGTTGGGCGAGCAGTTCGACCGTTTCGCCGTGCTCGCCCATTTGCGGGACTTCCCCGTGGGCGGAGAGACGGTGCGTGCCTGGCCATCGTTCCGGCGCGACGTGCGCCATTCCCGCGCGCTCGTACGACCTGGGCTTTGCGCTGCACCTCGTGTGTTCGGAGCCCTACGTGGCGGATCTGCGCGACACCATGCTGGCCATCCTGCCCAGGTACCGCAACGAGCAGGGCCAGTACACCAAGTACCCGGCGGGCACCGAGGGCCAGGAAGTGCTGTCGGTGGCCGAGTACGAGGCGTATCTGTACCGCGGTGTCATGACGTGCCTGAGCGCGCTGACGAAATCGGTCGCTCCCACGGCGGGGGCCGACCGTCCTCTGCACGCGTCGGAGAACACCCGCCGGCTCATGGACCGCGACCTAGCCGTGGTCAGCCCGGCATCGGCGGCCCTGCCTTTGCTGGGCGCGCCGATGGGGGCCGTGACAATGGACCCGCACGTCATGTCCGTGGTCCATTCGCCCGCAGGGGGGGCGCAGAAGTTGCCCGAGCCGGGTGTTCCGTTGGCCTGGTTTGACTCGTCATCGTCCCGCCTGGCGCTGTTCAGGCAATTCCCCTCGGATCGGCTGATGCTCCAGCGGTACGGTGCCGACGGCCGCGCCGAGTGTTCGGTGCCCGTGCATCACGAAGGCCGTGCCGAGGCCAACCCCATCCTGCGCGCAGCCACGGTGCATGGCGAGCGGCTGTATGTGGTCTATTACGACAACCCCGGTTCCGCCAACTGGCTGGTGAGCTGGCCGCTGGCGACGGTGTGCACCGACAGGATGTCCACGCCGATCAAGCTGCCTTCGCTGGAAGATCCCGCGGGTTCGACCTACGAGATGATCCCGGCCTTGCGGTTTCTCTCGCAGGGCGACCGCCTTTACCTCGTGGGGGGCGCCCTCGAGGCCCAGGTGGACGCCAACGGCCTGACGGCGCGGCGCGTGGAGGGCTGCCGCCACGTGATCGAGTCCACCCTCACGCCAAGAGGGCCTGCGCACCTGTGCATTGCCGCCGAAGCCGGCGCCACGGGCGCACGCGGCTTCAAGGTGGTGGCGCCCCACGGTGTGGAGGCGCCCACCGTGGACCCCGCGCTCGGCGTGCCCTGGGGACTGTCCTGGTCGGTGAGGCGCCTGCAGATCGACCATGCGCGCTCGCCCGAACAACTGGGCCAGCTGTTTGCGCGGGACTTTCTTGCCGCGCAGCACCGTGGGTGGTTCGAGTTCGGCATCAACAACGACGAGGGGCGAATTCCCTGGTCGCAGATCTACTACCTGAACGGCCTGCTGGATCTGCTCGACGTGGCGCGCCGCAGCGATGGTGCCCGACGCGTTTTCGGCCCGCTGGTGAGTGGCGTGCGCCAGAGACTGGATCTGGAAATCGCGTTGATCGACCGGCACCAGGCCGCAGGCCGCTACCGCACGCGCGCTTTCACGGTGGACCGCAGCCAGGCGCTTTTTGCCGTGCAGACCGCCCGCCTGCTGCTGCTGTTCCAGCGCTACCGATCCGAAGTGCCCGGGGCGCTGCCCCTGGCTTCTTTCAACAGCCTGAAGCGGGATGTGCTGACGCTGAAGGACCACATCGAAGTCCTGGCGCGGCAGGGTGAGACCGAACAATGGCTGGCGCCCGGGCGGGCCCATCTGCGCTGGCCCAAGGGCAGCAAGTTCTATTTCGACGGCCTGGCGGTGCCCTTCAACCACCAGAATGAATGGGCCTATGCCGTGGCTGAAAACGCGGATCCGGTGGCGGACGCCGCGCCGCTGGCCGCGGCGCGCGACATCGTCCAGCACTTCGTGGACCGCATCGCCCCAGGCGGGCAGTTGCCCGCGACGGGTGTCTGGGACTACTGGTGGGGACGCGCCCACGATGGCTGGACCTCGGCGGACAAGGTCTCTGAGAACAAGCCCGAGTACCCGGGCGACAAGGGCAAGGCCTGGATCTCGTTTCGCACCATCGACGCGATGGCCCTGCTGTCGGTCAGCCGCCAGGCCGATCCGGCCGTTCACGCAAAGGCGCTGGAATCCGCGGCCGCGCTCACCAGCAAGGGCTTGTTGTATCCCCTGGCCAACCAGGCGCTGGCGGCGCACACGGGCCGCATCCACCTGCAGCCCGAGGTGGCAGACGAGTACGCCCGGTTGACCTCACCCTGGGAGCTGGCGAACGTGGTCTGGAGCCTGGCGCGGCTGGCACCGGACGGGCAGCGATGAGGCCCGCTCGCGCGATGAGCGCGGTGACAGGGTCGTTGCGGGCAGGCCAGAGACGCCGATGAACCACCTTCCAGCCTGGGGCGCGTTGGCGCTGCTTGTGGTCGCCTCCACCTTCGTCGGGGGCGGCATGGCGCGCGCCATGCCGTGGCGCAGCACCGTGCACGCGCACCGGCTTCGGTGGCCTCTGGCGGCGGCGCTGGCGCCGTTCCTGCTGGGGCTGGTGACCGTGCGCAGCCCTCCTGGTGGCCGACGGCGCACCGCCCACCGTTCACGTCGGCATCGTCGGCGCCGTGCTGCTGCTGATCGGTGCGGTGTTGTGGCGCAAGACGCCTCGGCCGGCGCCGGTAGGTGCCGCGGACGTTCCGACCCGCCGTGGCCCCCTGTGGTGGTTGCTGGCGGCGACCCTGGTGGTCTGCGTGGGCAGCCTGCTGTACCTGGCGCTGGCGCTTCCCCTGACCGAAAACGACTCGCTGGAGTACGGCCTGGTGGGGCGCGCCATCCACGAGGCGCAGAGCCTGCGCGTGTACCCGCTGCTCGACACCGACCAGGCGGCCTCGGGCTTCTTCGCGCCCTGGACCCACCCGCCGCTCTACACCAGCCTGATCTATCTGACCTACGTCCTGCAGGGGAACGCGGAACAGGCCCTGCTGATGAAGTTCCTGGCGCCCTGGTTCATGCTCACGGCCGCCTGGGGGGTGTTTGCCCTGGGCCGTTTGCACGGGCCGCACACCGCCTGGATCGCGGCCTTGCTGTTCGTGACCACGCCACTGCTGTCGGTGGGCGCGCAGACGGCGGCCATCGACGCTTTGCCGGTGGCCGGCATAGTCTTGATGATGCTGGCGCTCATCGGCTTCGACCCGGAGCGAAAGAGCGCGCCGATTTACACCGGTCTGCTGGTGGGCCTGGCCTTGTGGACCCATTCCCAGGCCATTCTGTACATCCCCATCCTGATCGGCACGGTCATCGTGTCGGGCGGCCTGCGCGCGTGGCGTTCTTCCACCGTGTTTGCGCTCAAGGCCCTGGTGACCCTCGCCGTGGTTGCCGCCTTTCCGTATGGCCGCAACCTGGCGATCTACGGCTCCTTGATTTCGGACAATCCGGTGGTGTTCGCCTTGCCCAGCCTGGACTGGGACAGCTACTTCAAGTACGCCCGCTCCATCTACGACTGGAGCACGCGCCTGCAGTATGGGGTGCTCAAGGGCCTGCTCAGCCCACGCAGTTTCGGCCTGGTGTTCTGGATGGGGTTGGTGGCGCAGCGCGTACCTGTTGTTCTCCGGCACACTGCGCCGCTGGCTCACCCAGCTCATCAAGGCGCCGCGAAGCCAGTGGGAGCCGATGGGCCCGGTCCTGGTTTCCCTTTGCATCTGCGGCATCTACTTTTCCGGCGTGCTCCTCTCGTTGGCCCTGGGGACCGACCTGATGGTCAAGAACGACCGCTATCTACTGGTGATGGTGCCCGCGGTGTCGGTGGTGGCGGCCTGCGGATGCACGGACATCCTCTCCCGGTTCTGGCCGGTGTGGACGGGCCATGAGGCCGGTGCGGCCAAGCGGCGGCTCACGAAGCTGACCCTGTCGCTCACGCTGGCCTTTCACGCGGCGGTGTTCCTGCTGTTTGCCAACCTGGTGCAGTGGGGCCAGTTGTTCAACCTGAAAGCCCTGGTGTCCGACTTCATGCCGCGGCAGGTCTATGGCATGTTGTTCGCCGGCGAATCGCCCAGGGCCCTCGGCCAACTCGGCGATCTGGTCATCGACGATCCGGCGGAGAACATTCCGGGCATCGGGATCGCCAGAAACCTGAATGCCGATGTGCCCCCCGACAGGAAGGTGCTGGCGATCCGTCCGGCTGACATGTTCTACACGGACCGGCGAATGGTCAGCTACCTCGACCCGAAAATGGTGCCTGTCTACGGTGAACGTGACCCGGTTCGGTTCGTGTCGAAGCTGAAGGAACTGGGCATCGAGTATGTCCAGGTGCCGAACTACTTCATCCCGCCGGTCTCCAACTCCGCCTTGATGTCGGTGCTGGCCCAACCCGGGCTTTCCACCCTGGTGCGCGACGTTTACGCGCATCAGCTGTATCGATTGGCGCCCGCGGACCCTGACGGCCCGCCAGGCGAGGCACCGCGTTCGATGGATCTGTCCCGCAAGACCTGGGTCGAGTACCCCAGCCTGGGGACGGGGCGTCTGTCGGTGGCCGTCCGGAGCCTGGGCCGGCAGGTCGATGGCCTGCCGTATTCCAACGGCTCCTCCTCCATCTTCATGCCGGCCAGCTACAGCCACACCCTGGAGCTCGGCGGCGGCCAGCCGCATGATCCTGTGGGAAACGAGCCGATCGCCGTTGAGCCCGGCGGGGAATACACGATCACGCTGGGTGTGGAGGGCGATGGCTTCATCCGCATCTGGATCAGCCAGCTGAGTTCACCGGATGTCGAGCTGCGGCGGGGCGATCTGATGGGTGACTTCGCGCTTTCGCCGGAGGTGCCCCGGCTGACATTCCAGCGCCGGTTTCGCGTCATGGAGGGGGCCCGCTATGTGCGAATCGCCGTCCAGCGTCTGGGCATCTCCCAGCTGACGCTCGAGCATGCCGATCTGCGGCAGCTGAAGAAGGGCCAGCCCGCGCACTGAGGCGCCGGGGTCTAGGGCCGGAACGCGGCCACCAGGAAGAAGAACGCGGCAGCCAGGGCGATCCAGAACAGACCCACCGGCAGGGCACGCCGGCTCGATTCGAGAAAGCGCCTCCAGTCCAGGCCGGTGCGCCACAGGATGGTGAGCAGGTACAGCAGGTAGAACAGGAAGCCGGAGACCGCGTACCACTCCGAGATGTGGGCGGGGGAGAGCGACACCGCCAGCCACACCATGCTCACCCGCAGCGCCAGGCCGAACAGCTGCAGCGCGAAGGCCAGCCGCTGATGCCCGGTGACGTGCAGCCCCATGGAGATCGGTGTGCTGAGAAACTGCAGAACGAACCAGGGCGTCATCCAGGCCACGAGCACGCCGGCGCGTTCCCAACCCGCACCGAAAATGAGGCCGAACACCGCGGGCGAGACGATGCCCACCGCAAGCAGCGGGCCGGTGCCGGTTTTCAGCAGCCCGCCCAGCACCTCCGCGGTGAATTCGCCCAGCAGCCCCTGGCGGTGCTTGTTGGCGGCGCCGGCAAGGTAGACCTGTCCCACCGCCGCACCGACCAGGGCCATGGGTGCCTGCATGACATAGGTCGCCAGCATGAGGTAGCCGGCTTCCTTGGGCGCGGCGAGCGCCGCGATCATGATGACGGGCAGGTGGATGGCTGCGCTGTTGCACAGCGCTTCGAAGGTGGAGTATTTGGGAAAGCGGTCGTAGCGCTTGAACGTCTGGCGAAGCTCGCTCCAGGCCATGCGCTTGAACGCAGCGCGGGCGGGGTGTCCTGCCAGCAGGCGGTAGCCCAGGAAGAGACAGGCTGCGCCGGTGTTCATCGCATGCCCGAACAAGAGGCCGCCGGGGCCCACGCCCAGGGCGCCGGAGCCGATCTGGGTGCCCGCGCTGGCGGTGGATTGCGCCACACGGCTCCGGGCGATCAGCCCGAATGCCTTCTCGCGCACGAACCACATCTGCAGCGCACTGTAGCCACCCCCCAGCAGCACGCTGATGGGCAGCAGCCACAGGTAGGTCTGCAGCCCGGGCTGGTTCAGCTTGTTCGCGATCCAGCCTGGCGCCACCAGCACCGCGATCAGCACCACCACCGAGCAGGCGAGCGCCGCGCCAAGGGCCAGGGCGAGCAGCCGCAGGGCCTCGGCGTCCTCTTCGGGCAGCGCGACGGCCACATCGAATCGCAGGCAGGCGACCACGGAAATGATCGACACCAGGCCGGCGAAGACCGCCAGCAGGCTGAAGTCCGCCGGGGTGTAGAGGCGGGACAGCACGGGCAACGCGGCGGCCGTGATGCCGTGTCCCACTGCGGTGCCGCCCACCAACACCGCCACGGAGCGCAGGAAGCTCATGCCAGGGGGCGGCGGGTGGCCGCGCGATTCATGCGGCCTGCAGGGCTTGCAGGCAATCGGCGACACGCTCCTGATCGGCCTGCGACAGGTGCGGGCCCATGGGCAGGCTGATGACCTCCTCGGCCACGGCGTCACCCACCGGCAGCACGGCGCTCTCATCGGCCACCGCAGGCTGGCGGTTCAGCGGGATGGGGTAGTGGACGGCCGTGGGAATGCCCGACGCGTTGAGGCGGGCCTGCACGCTGTCTCGCTGCTTCACCTGAACGGTGTACTGCGCCCAGGCCGACACGTTGTGCGGCTCCACCCAGGGCGTGGTCAATGCGCTCGACGGGGCCAGCAGCTGCGCATAGCGCTGCGCCACCACCTGCCGCTGTGCGATCTCGGCGTCCAGCACGGCGAGCTTGGGCAGCAACACGGCGGCCTGGATGGTGTCCAGGCGGCTGTTCACCCCCACGCGGATGTGGTGGTAGCGGCGGTCCTGTCCATGGCGCGCGATCTGTCGCATCACCCGCGCGAGTTCATCGTCGTTCGTGAAGATGGCGCCGCCGTCACCGTAGCAGCCCAGCGGCTTGCTGGGAAAGAAGCTGGCGCAGGCGATGGTCGTGAGGTTGCAGCTCTTGTGTCCCTTGTAGGTCGCACCGAAGCTCTGTGCCGCGTCCTCGATCACCGGAATGCCGTGGCGCGCGGCGATGGCGTTGATGGCGTCGTAGTCCGCGCACTGGCCGTACAGGCTCACCGGGATGATGGCCTTGGTGCGCGGCGTGATGGCGGCTTCGAGCTGTGCCGGATCGAGGTTGCAGGTGCGCGCGTCGATGTCCACATAGACCGGCTTGGCGCGCAGCAGGGCCACCGTCTCGGCCGTGGCGATGTAGGTGAAGCCGGGTGTGATCACCTCGTCGCCGGGGCCGATGCCCAGCGCCATCTGGGCGATCTGCAGCGCGTCGGTGCCGTTGGCGACCGTGATGCAGTGCCGGGCGCCGGTGTAGGCCGCCAACCGTTCTTCGAGCTCCCCCACTTCGGGGCCCAGGATGTACTGCCCGTGGTCCAGCACGCGCTGGATGCCCGCATCAATGTCCGCCTTCAGGCGCTGGTATTGGGATTTGAGGTCGATGAAGTCCATGGGATTGGCTCGTGGTGTGAAGTTCAGGGGGCGAGCTGGCAGACACCGTCCACCAGCAGGTAGCGTTGGCCGGTGTGCGAGCAGGTGGTGCTGGCGTTGCCACTCAGGGGGAGGTCGAGTTGCTCGCCGTACTGGCTGCACCAGCCGATCTGGCGCGCGGGCACGCCCACCATCAGCGCGTAGGCCGGCACGTTCTTGTTCACCACCGCCCCGGCCCCGATCAGCGCGAATTCACCGACGGTCACACCGCAGACGATGGTGCAGTTGGCGCCCAGGGTGGCGCCGCGCCGCACCAGCGTGTCGCGGTACTCGTTCTTGCGCTCGATCAGCGCCCTGGGGTTGTACACATTGGTGAACACCATGCTGGGGCCGCAGAAGACGCCTTCTTCCAGCGTGACGTTGTCATAGACGCTCACGTTGTTCTGGATCTTGCAGCGGTCGCCGATCGACACCCGGTTGCCGACGAACACGTTCTGCCCCAGCGAGACGCCAGCGCCGATGCGCGCGCCACCGCAGACATGCACGAAGTGCCAGACGCGCGAACCTGCGCCGATGACGGCACCGTCATCGACGATCGCACTGGGGTGGACGGTGTAGCTCATGCTGGATCAACGCTGGGTTGGCTGTGTTTGAAGGGCTGAATATATCTCTGCAGCGAAAAGGCGCCCGTACGCCCGGGACCCCACTTCGTTCAGGTGGTGGTGGTCCATGTAGATCAGCTGATTGTCGTGGAACGGCTTGGTCCGGAAAAAATCCGTTGCGCCGTAGTTCAGGAAGCGGACATGCGGGAACGGCCGGGACAGCTGCTGGATCGCCGCGTTGGCGGCCTCTGCGTCGGCCGATGAGGCGATGGGGGCGTTCAGCCCGAGCTGGCTGAACCGCACCGACCGCACCGGATTGCCTTGCAGCATGGGGACCTGTGCCAGCACGATGACCGACTGGTGCTGGCGGGCCGTCTCCTGGAAGAACGCTTCCAGGGCCTTGAGGAACTGCGGGCTGTTCGCGTGTCGGGACCACATGCCGGCGACGATGACCGTGTGCACCGCAGGCCGCAGAGCGTTGACGAACCGGGTCTGGTCCTGGCACGGCTGCCGGTCGTAGACGGGAATCCTGTCCACGTCGAAGCCATCGATCGGCACGCAGTTGCTGGCCGAGACGACCTGAACGGCGAAACCTTTCTCCCGTCCGGCGACGTCAAAGGCCGGGTTGAGTTGCGCGGCGTGGCTGTCGCCCAGCACCAGGGCCAGCGGTGGCGCACCCGGCATGCCCCGCAGGCAGTCGCCCACCTTGCGCTCATGGCAGATCTGGCTGGGGTCGGCGTAGCGAAGGGTGGACGGCGTCATGGGATGAACGATGGAGGCGTTCAATCGATTGACCGTCATCAGCGGGATCGCCACCACTGTGGCGCCCAGCAACAACCAGCGCGGCCAGCGTTGGCGGCTGAACTGGAGTCGGCGCGCGGGCGTCTCGATGAACGACCACGAAAGCCAGGAGAGCAGCAAGGTGATGGCCGCGAATGCGAGCCACAGCACGGGCGCGAGCTCATAGGCCTGGGTGATGTAGCGCAGGAAGGCCAGCACGGGCCAGTGCCACAGGTACAGGGAGAAAGACAGGCCCCCCAGCCAGACCATCCCGGGCGACTTCAGCCAGCCCGTTGCCCGGCCTTCGGCGCGGCCCGCGATGACCAGCATCACGCCCAGGCAAGGCCACAGGCTCCACAGGCCCGGGAAATGCTGTTCTGGAATGAAGACCCATGACGACAGCATCAGGACCAGGCCGAGGAGGCTGGCGCCTGCGCGTTGCCGGGCGGTCCACCCGTTGCCCACGCCATGCAGCGCCATCAGGGAGCCCAGCAGGAATTCGGGCATCCGTGCGATCAGCGAGTAGTACGCGTCGCGCGAGCTGACCGGGTCGGCCAGCTGCCATTGCGCAAACGCCAGACCCGCCACGATCAGCAGCAGAAACAAGGGCGTGAGCGTGGACCGGCGCAGCAGGACAAAGCACAACGGGAGCAGCAGGTAGAACTGCATCTCGATCGCCAGGGACCAGGTGTGCAGCAGCGGCAGCTCATGGGCGTCCGGTGTGAAATAGCCGTTGAAGTTCGAGAAGAAGTGGTTGCTGGTGAACTTCAGGGACGAAGACAGGCTGCGCTTGAACAGCGCGAAGTCGGGTGGCAGGAACACGATGGCCGCCACCACCGCGCACACGAGCAGCGTGACCACGTAGGCCGGCACGATTCGCTTGGCGCGGCTCCAGTAGAAGCCGGACAGGGAAATCCGCCCCTCGTTTTTCAGCAGCAGGCTCGAGATGATGAAGCCCGATATCACGAAAAACATGTCCACCCCGACGAATCCGCTGGGCAGCCAGGATTTGTCGAGGTGGAAGGCGAGCACGGCCAGGACGGCCAGCGCACGCAATCCCTGGATGTCGAGCCTGATGTCCTGGGTGCTCAGGCTCGGCGCGGGGGCGGACATGGGTTTGAACGACGACCTGTCGCGTGCCGATCAGGCGAGTTCGAGCCGACTCAGGAAAGGGTGGCCTTCATCGCTGGCCGCACGGACGGGGCGGAACGTGCGGATGACGTTGACCGTTTCGATGCAGTGGCGCGCATCTTCCACACCGTAGCCGCGCCCGGCCAGAATCTCGCGGTAGCTGGTGGTGTGCAGGTCGGTGAAGCCTTCGGAGAATTCCAGCTGCTCACCGCTGATGTCGATGTTGCGGTAGGTCGTCTTCTTGCCCTTCACCTCGTCGGGCAGGTCGTTGGCATCGATGGACAGGAACCAGCGGACCCGGGCGCGCTCGTACTCCAGGTAGCCCGCGGCCTTGGCTTCACCGGCATGGTGGACCACGTTGCGCTGCAGTTTGCCGAAGATGAAGTGCAGCATGTCGAAGAAGTGCACGCCGATGTTGGTTGCGCACGCCGAAGGCCTTGCGGGGGTCGCCTTTCCAGCTCTCCGCATACCAGCGCCCACGCGAGGTGATGTAGGTCAGCTCGACGTCGAACTTGGTGTCCACCGGTGCCGCTGCCACCTTTTCCTTGAGCTTCAGGATGGCGTCGTGGTGGCGCAGCTGCAGGATGTTGTACACCCGGCGCCCGGTCTCGCGCTCCACCAGCGCCAGCTCGTCGAGCAGTTCGGGGGTCGGCACCAGCGGCTTTTCGCAGATGACGTCGCAGCCCAGCCGCAAACCGGCCGCGATGTGGGCATGGTGCAGGTAGTTGGGCGAGCAGATGGCCACGTAGTCCAGCGCCGTTTCGGGCTGCCGCTTGAGCTGGTGTGCGTACTCCTGGAAACGCTCGAACTCGGTGAAGAACTCGCTCTGCGGCGAGATGCTGTCGATGATGCCCACCGAGTCGTTGATGTCGTACGCCACGGCCAGGTGGTGGCCGGTGTCCTTGATGGCGCGCATGTGGCGCGGAGCGATGTAGCCGGAGGCGCCGATGAGTGCAAAGTTCTTCATGTGGATGGTTCAGAAGCGGAAGACATGGAAACCCTGGGCGTCCAGGGCATGGCGGTCGTAGAGACTCTTGAGGTCCCCGATCACGGGCGCGTGGGTGCGGGTGCAGACGGCGCGAAGCGCTTGCGGTCCAAGCTCGCGGAACTGCTGATGCCCGACCGCCACGATCAGGCTGTCGACGGGTTGGTCGGCGCTCAGCCTGGACAGGCTGATGCCGTACTCGTGCTCCACCTCGGCGGGATCCGCCCAGGGGTCTTCCACCACCACCTTCACGTTCCAGCCCTGGAGTTCGCGCACCAGATCCACCACCTTGCTGTTGCGGATGTCGGGGCAGTTCTCCTTGAAGGTGATGCCCATCACGCCCACCGTGCTGCGTGCCACGTCGATGCCGTTCTTGAGCATTCGGCGGATCATGCTGCGCGCGGCGTAGCGCGCCATGTTGTCGTTGATGCGCCTGCCCGCGAGGATCACCTGCGGGTGGTAGCCGAGTTCTTCCGCCTTGTGGGTGAGGTAGTACGGGTCCACGCCGATGCAGTGACCGCCCACCATGCCGGGCCTGAATGGCAGGAAGTTCCACTTGCTGCCCGCCGCCTCCAGCACCTCCAGCGTGTCGATGCCGATGCGGTCAAAGATGACGGACAGCTCGTTGACGAAGGCGATGTTGAGGTCGCGCTGGCTGTTCTCGATCACCTTGGCCGCTTCGGCCACCTTCAGGCTGCTCGCTTTCCAGGTGCCGGCCTTGATGATCTGGGAGTACAGGGCGTCGACCTGGGTCGCCACTTCGGGCGTGCTGCCGCTGACGATCTTGCGGATCGTGGTCAGGGTGTTGACCTTGTCGCCCGGGTTGATGCGTTCGGGGCTGTAGCCGCAGAAGAAGTCCTTGTTGAAGACCAGGCCGCTCAGCTTCTCCAGGACCGGAACGCAGACTTCCTCGGTCGCGCCGGGGTACACGGTGGACTCGTAGATCACCACGTCGCCGGACTTGAGCGCCCGTCCCACCGTCTCGCTGGCCTTGACCAGCGGGGTCATGTCGGGCCGGTTGGCCTTGTCCACCGGCGTGGGCACCGTGACGATGAACACCTGGGCATCCCGCAGCTCGGCGGCATCGCAGCTGTAGCGCAGCTGCTTCGCCTGGGCCAGTTCCTGGGCGTTGCACTCGAGGGTGTGGTCACGGCCTTGCCTGAGCTCCTCGACGCGATGGGCATCGATGTCGAAGCCCAACACAGGGCGGTGCTTGCCGAATTCGACGGCCAGTGGCAGGCCCACATAGCCCAGGCCGATGACGGCAATGGTTTTTTGATCCAGGTTCATGTGCAGATCGATGAGGTGGGGATTTTTCAGATATCGGACGCGCTGAGCGTGGTGCCCAGTTGGTCCTTGGGAGACAACAGCGGCTGCACACCTGCAGGCCACTGGATGCCGATCTCGGGGTCGTTCCACGCAATGCAGCGTTCGTGCTGCGGGGCGTAGTAGTCGGTGGTTTTATACAGGAAGTCGGCGGCGTCGCTGAGCACCAGGAATCCGTGGGCGAGGCCCGGGGGCACCCAGAGCTGGCGGTGATTGTCCTCGCTCAATTCGCAACCGACCCATTGGCCAAACGTCGGCGATTGGCGGCGGATGTCCACCGCCACATCGAACACCGCGCCCCGCACCACCCGCACCAGCTTGCCCTGGGGTTGCTGCACCTGGTAGTGCAGGCCGCGCAGCACCCCACGGGCGCTGCGGCTGTGGTTGTCCTGGACGAAGTCCAGGTCCAGGCCCGTGGCCTCGTTGAAGGCCTTCTGGTTGAAACTCTCGAAGAAGAAGCCCCGTGCGTCGCCGAACACCCTGGGTTCGATGATCAGCACGTCGGGAATGCGGGTGGGGGTGACCTTCATCGCTGCACCGGTTCCTTGAGCAGGCGCATCAGGTACTGGCCGTAGCCGTTCTTGAGCACCGGTTGCGCCAGAGCCTCCAGCTGTGCGCTGTCGATCCAGCCGTGTCGCCAGGCAATCTCTTCCGGACAGGCGATCTTCAAGCCCTGGCGGTGTTCCAGCGTCGCGATGAACTGGCTGGCCTCCAGCAGGCTGTCGTGCGTGCCGGTGTCCAGCCAGGCGTAGCCACGCTGCAGTATCTGCACGTTCAACAGGCCCCGGTCCAGGTACGCCTGGTTGACGTCGGTGATCTCCAGTTCGCCGCGCGCGCTGGGCTTCACGGCCCGGGCGATGTCGATCACCTGGGCGTCGTAGAAATACAGGCCCGTCACCGCGTAGTTGCTTCTGGGTTCGGCGGGTTTCTCTTCGATGCTGCGGGCCTTGCCCTGGGCGTCGAAGGCCACCACGCCGTAGCGCTGCGGGTCGTTCACGTGGTACGCAAACACGGTGGCGCCGCTGGCCTGCTGGTCGGCGCTGGCGAGCAGGCTCGCAAAATCGTGTCCGTAGTAGATGTTGTCGCCCAGCACCAGGGCGCTGGGGCTGTTGCCCACGAAGTCGGCGCCGATGATGAAGGCCTGCGCCAGGCCATCGGGGCTGGGCTGCACCGCGTACTGCAGGTTCATGCCCCAGGCGCTGCCGTCGCCCAGCAACTGCTGGAAGCGCGGCGTGTCCTGCGGCGTGCTGATCACCAGCACCTCGCGGATGCCGGCCAGCATCAACGTGGTCAACGGGTAGTAGATCATCGGCTTGTCGTACACCGGCAGCAATTGCTTGCTGATGGCCAGTGTGGCCGGGTGCAGGCGGGTGCCCGAGCCGCCTGCGAGGATGATGCCTTTGCGTTGCGTCATGCGGATGTGCCCGTGGGTCCAAGGATTTCGGCAAGCATACGCCGCACGCCAAGCTGCCAGTGGGGCAGGGCCAGGCCGAAGGTGTCGCACAGGCGCGTGGTGTCCAGGCGCGAGTTCAGGGGGCGCCGGGCGGCTGTCGCGAAGGCGCTGCTGGGCACCGGCGCCACGTCCTGCACCTTGAGGGGCAGGGCAGGGTGCAGGGCCCGCGCCGTGTCGAACACGAAGCGGGCATAACCGTTCCAGCTCGTTTCGCCGGCGGCGCTCAAGTGGTAGGTGCCGGCGCAGGCGGGCTCGCGCAGCACCTGCCGCATCGCGTGGGCCGTGACGTCGGCGATCAGCTCGGCGCCGGTGGGCGCCCCCCACTGGTCGTCGATGACGGTGAGGTGTTCGCGTTCCTGGGCCAGGCGCAGCATGGTGCGGGCGAAGTTGCCGCCGCGCGCCGCGTAGACCCAGCTGGTGCGCAGGATCAGGTGCCGCGCCCCGCTGGCGCGCACCAGGTTCTCGCCGTCGCGCTTGGTCGTGCCGTAGACGCTCAATGGCGCGGTGGCGGCGTCCTCGCGCCAGGGAAGGTGGCCGCTGCCGTCGAACACGTAGTCGGTGGAGTAGTGCACCAGCAGGGCCCCCACGGTGTGCGCGGCGTCGGCCAGCGCCCCGGGAGCCACGGTGTTGACGGTGTGCGCCAGCCCGGGCTCGCTTTCGGCCCGCTCCACGGCCGTGTGGGCCGCGGCGTTGACGATCACGTGGGGGCGCAGCCGCTGCACGGTCTCGCGCAGCGCGTCGGGCCGGGCAAGGTCGCCGCAGCCGCCATCGGCTTCGGTGCTGTGCCGGTCGAGCGCGACGAGTTCGCCCAGCGGCGCGAGACTGCGCTGCAGCTCCCAGCCGATCTGGCCGTTCTTGCCGAGCAGCAGGATCTTCATGCGGCGGCCGGTGCCCCGTATTGCGCCTGCACCCACTGCCGGTAAGTGCCGCTCTGCACGTGCGCCACCCAGTCGGGGTGGTCCAGGTACCACTGCACGGTCTTGCGGATGCCGGTCTCGAAGGTCTCGGCCGGCTTCCAGCCAAGCTCGGCCTCGAGCTTGCGCGCGTCGATAGCGTAGCGCCGGTCGTGCCCGGGGCGGTCTTTCACGTGCGTGACCTGCGCGGTGTACGAGCCGCCGTCGGCGCGTGGGTGCAGTTCGTCGAGCAGGGCGCAGATGGTGTGCACGATGTCGATGTTGGGCTTCTCGTTCCAGCCCCCCACGTTGTAGGTTTCGCCGACCGAGCCGGCCTCCAGCACGCGGCGGATCGCGCTGCAGTGGTCTTTCACATACAGCCAGTCGCGCACCTGCAGGCCGTCGCCGTACACCGGCAGGGGCTTGCCCGCCAGCGCGTTCACGATCATCAGCGGGATCAGCTTTTCGGGGAAGTGAAAGGGCCCGTAGTTGTTGCTGCAGTTCGTGGTCAGCACCGGCAGGCCGTGCGTGTGGTGCCAGGCGCGCACCAGGTGGTCGCTGGCGGCCTTGCTGGCCGAGTAGGGGCTGTTGGGTTCATAGGCGTGGGTTTCGGTGAAGGCGGGCGCGCCGGGCGCCAGGCTGCCATACACCTCGTCGGTGCTCACGTGCAGGAAACGGAAGGCCGACCGGTCGGCCTCGGGCAGGCCGCTCCAATGGGCACGCACCGCTTCGAGCAGGCGGAACGTGCCCACCACATTGGTCTGGATGAAGTCTTCCGCGCCGTGGATGGAGCGGTCCACATGGCTCTCGGCAGCGAAGTGGATCACGGCGCGCGGCCGGTGGTCGGCCAGCAGGCGGGTCAGCAGGGCGTGGTCACCGATGTCACCCTGGACGAACACGTGGCGTGCGTCGCCCTGCAGGCTGGCCAGGGTTTCCAGGTTGCCGGCATAGGTGAGCTTGTCGAGGTTGATGACCGGCTCATCGTGGAGCGCCAGCCAGTCGAGCACGAAGTTGGCGCCGATGAAGCCGGCGCCACCAGTGACCAGAATCATCGGTTGTCCCTGTCCCTTGGGGGTTGGTCTTCAAGCGCCCGTCAAGGGTGCCTGGCCCACCGCATTATCTTCGGTCTCCCGGGGCTTCCGGGCGGCCGCCGTGTTCGTTTAGTGACCGTGTGAAACGGTCTCGCCCGCCTTCAGGCGGTACACCGTGCCGCAGTAGGGGCACTTCGCCTCGCCCGTGACGGCCACGTCCAGGTAGACCTTGGGGTGGCTGTTCCACAGCTTCATGTCGGCCAGCGGGCTGGGGCAGAACACGCCTCCATGGGCGTTGAGGTCGGAGGCCTTGAGTTCGACGGCTGCTTTGCTCATGGCGTGTTCCTCAGACCTTGGCCAGCCAGTGGGCGTACTTGGGGTTGCGGCCGTTGACGATGTCGAAGAACGCGCTCTGGATCTTCTCGGTGATGGGGCCGCGGCTGCCCACGTAGTCGCCCTTGCCCAGCTCGATGCGGTCGAGTTCGCGAATCGGGGTGACTTCGGCCGCGGTGCCGGTGAAGAAGGCCTCGTCGGCGATGTAGACCTCGTCGCGGGTGATGCGCTTCTGCACGATCTCCAGGCCCAGGTCCTTGGCGATGTGGAACACCGTGTTGCGGGTGATGCCGTTGAGCGCGCCGGCCGAGAGGTCGGGCGTGTAGATCACGCCGTTTTTCACCACGAAGATGTTTTCGCCGGCGCCTTCGCTCACGAAGCCGCTGGAGTCCAGCAGCAGGGCCTCGTCGTAGCCCTCGTCGGTGGCCTCCATGTTGGCCAGGATGGAGTTGCTGTAGTTGCTCACCGCCTTGGCCTGCGTCATGGTGATGTTGACGTGGTGGCGGGTGTAGCTGCTGGTCTTCACGCGGATGCCGCGCTTGAGGCCTTCGTCGCCCAGGTAGGCGCCCCAGGCCCAGGCCGCGACCATCAGGTGGATGGTGTTGCCCTTGGGCGACACGCCCAGCTTCTTGTCGCCGATCCAGGTCAGCGGGCGCAGGTAGCAGCTCTCGAGCTTGTTCTCGCGCACCACGGCCTTCTGGGCCTCGTTCACCTCGTCCTGCGTGAACGGGATCTTCATGCGCAGGATCTTGGCGCTGTTGAACAGGCGCTCGGTGTGTTCCTCGAGCCGGAAGATCGCGGTGCCACCCTGGGTGTTGTAGGCGCGCACGCCCTCGAAGGCGCCACAGCCGTAGTGCAGGGTGTGGGTCAGCACGTGGATCTTGGCGTCGCGCCAATCCACCATCTGGCCGTCCATCCAGATCTTGCCGTCGCGGTCGGACATCGAGGGAACGATGGGGCTCATGTGGGGGTCCTTGGGTTGTTCGTGGGGCAGTCCGGCTGCCAAACCCATGATTTTACGGTGTCGGGCTGCCACCCTCCGGTGCCGCCGGGGCCTCATCCGTGGCGGGGCGGTGCAGCTTCCAGCCCTGCAGCTTGCCGTTGAGGAATTCCGCCGTCACGGTCGAGTCGCCGTTGTCGCGCCAGCGGTAGACCTCGGGTTGCACACTTTCTTCGGACAACCGCTCGCCCAGCGAGCGGGTCATGGCCATCACGTGCATCAGGGTGACGCCGGGCTTGAGCTTGGCGTTGAGCATCACCGCGCTGTCCACGTAGCCGATGGGGCGGTCGGACGCGCGCTTGAGCACCGTCATGAGGCGGGTGAAGTGCAGCAGCAGCCACATGGTCAGGCCGCCGCCGACGGCGGCCACCCCGGGCCAGCCGTAGGTGCGGTGGGACAAATACAGCAGGCCCAGGCCGGCCGCGAGGTAAAGCAGTTTCTGGAATCGCATAAAGGGGATTGTCGTTGCTGGCCGGGGCGGGCCGTTTGCGGCAAGTACGGATGGCCCGGCTCAGGCCAGGCTGCGCGCCAGTTCCATGGCTTCCTCGATCCGGTCCACGCCGTGCACCGTGAGGCCCTCGAAGGCCTTGTCGTTCTTGCGCGGCAGGTTGGCCTTGGGCACCACGGCCACGCTGAAACCCAGCTTGGCGGCTTCCTTGAGCCGGTCCTGGCCGCGTGGCGCGGGGCGCACCTCGCCCGCCAGGCCCACCTCGCCGAAGGCCAGGAAGCCCTTGGGCAGCGGTTTGCCGCGCAGACTGGAGGTGATGGCCAGCATCACCGCCAGGTCGGCCGCCGGCTCGCTGATGCGCACGCCGCCGACCGCGTTGACGAACACGTCCTGGTCCATGCAGGCCACGCCCGCGTGGCGGTGCAGCACCGCCAGCAGCATGGCCAGGCGGTCGCGGTCCAGGCCGACCGACAGGCGCCGGGGGCTGGGGCCGCCGCTGTCCACCAGTGCCTGGATCTCCACCAGCATGGGCCGCGTGCCCTCCAGCGTCACCATCACGCAGCTGCCGGGCACCGGCTCGGAATGCTGCGAGAGAAAGATCGCGCTCGGGTTGCTCACGCCCTTGAGGCCTTTTTCCGTCATCGCGAACACGCCGATCTCGTTCACCGCGCCGAAGCGGTTCTTGATCGCGCGGATCAGGCGGAAGCTGCTGTGGGTGTCGCCTTCGAAATACAGCACCGTGTCCACCATGTGCTCGAGCACGCGCGGGCCGGCGAGGGCGCCTTCCTTGGTCACGTGGCCGACCAGCACGATGGCCGTGCCGCTGGCCTTGGCCGCGCGCGTGAGGTGGGCCGCGCACTCGCGCACCTGCGCCACCGAGCCCGGGGCCGAGGTGAGCTGCTCGGAGTACACGGTCTGGATCGAGTCGATCACAGCGATGGCGGGCCGTGTCGCGTCCAGCGTGACCAGGATCTTCTCGAGCTGGATCTCGGCCAGCACGCTGACCTGCGAGCCGTCCAGCCCGAGCCGGCGCGAACGCAGGGCCACCTGGGCGCCGCTTTCCTCGCCGGTCACGTAGAGCGTCTTCAGGCCGGCGCGCTGCAGCGAGTCCAGCGCCTGCAGCAACAGCGTGGACTTGCCGATGCCCGGGTCGCCGCCGATCAGCACCACGCCACCCTCCACGATGCCGCCGCCCAGCACGCGGTCCAGCTCGTCGTGGCCGGTGGGCGTGCGCTGCACGTCGGTGGCCTCGATGTCGGCCAGGGTGGTGACCTCGGCCGTCTTCGCCAGCGAAGCGAAGCGGTTCTTGGCCGGGGCGGTCGATTCCGCGACCGATTCGACCAGGGTGTTCCAGGCGTTGCAGTGCGGGCATTTGCCCAGCCACTTGGGGCTGGTGCCGCCGCATTCGTTGCAGATGTATTGGGTTTTGTCTTTGGCGATGGTGCCGGGCAAATATAGTCGACACCCTCATGTCCCCACCTGTTCCCGCCGCCGCCCTGCAAGTGCTGCCTCCCGGCGCGCAAGCGCTGTCGGCCGCCGCGCGCGCCTACAACCTGCAACTCACCCGCATCGACAAACTCAAGCGCCAGCTGGCCGAGATGGATGCGCTCGCGCAGCAGCACCGCCAGGAACGCCACCAGGCGGTCGACCCACTGCGCCGGCAGCTGGCCCGGGACCAGCGCGCGCTGGCCCTGGCGCTGGACGGTCAACTGCAAGGCAAGCTGCTGAGCCGCGTGCAGGCCGACACCGCGCGCGCGCTGCTGCGCCGCCTGGTGCGCGCCCTGGCCGAAGCGGGGGACGCCGCGATGCGTGAACTGCACGACCGCCACAGCCCACGCACCCTGGCGCAACTCCAACAGGACTCGGCCGATGCGCTGCGCCAGCGCCTGGAGGCGGTGCTGGGCGAGCCACTGGACGACGAGGGCCAGAACCTCAGCGCCGAACAACTGCTGCACGCCGGCATGGAGCGCCTGCGGCGTTCTCAGGCGGATGCGCAGCAGCAGCGCCGGGGGGCCGCGCAAGCCCGGCGCGAACGCAAGAAGCCTGGCGCCGCGGCGCGCCAGACCCAGCAGCACGATGCCGACACCTTGTTGCGCCGCCTGTTCCGCCAGCTCGCCAGTGCCCTGCACCCCGACCGCGAGACCGACCCGCAGGCGCGGTTGCGAAAGACGGCCTTGATGAGCGAGGCCAACGCCGCCTACGAACAACGCGACCTGGTCGCGCTGCTGCAGATCCAGGCCCGCGCCGAGCTCGCCGACCCCGCTGCCGGGCAGCAGCTGTCCGACGAGCGCCTGGCCTCGCTCACGCTTTTGCTCAAGGCCCAGGTGGCGGCATTGGAGCGCGAGCGCGCCGCGCGGCAGAGCGCGCTGTCGGACGAGTTCGATCTGCCAGAGGGCGTGTCAACCAACGCCAACACCTTGTTGCAGAGCCGGATCGATGAGACGCGCGCGCTGGAGGGCGCCCTGGCTCAGCTGGCGCGCGACCTCGAGCAGGCGGAGGATCCCGCGCGGCTCAAGCGCTGGCTCAACGCGCAGCGCGATCTGGCGTGAACCCCTGAATCAGTTCCTGCACGAGCTCCGCCGCAGGCACCTCCCGGCAGCCACTCGCGTTCTGACCCGACCACAGCGGTGAGAAGTCGCCGCTGCCCTTGGCCTCCCAATGCGCGCGCAGCGGCGCCATGGCCGCCGTGGCCAGCGGGAACGCCGGCGCGACCGGGTTCATGGGGCCGAGCTCACGCATCACGCGGTTGACGATGCCGCGCGCCGGGGCGACCGGTGAACAGGTGGGTGAGGGCGGTGTGGTGCGCCGCCTCGCTCTGCAGAGCCGCGCGGTGCAGCGCGCTGGTGGTGGCTTCGGGGCAGCACAGAAAAGCCGTGCCCACCTGCGCGCCCGAGGCGCCCAGCGCCATGGCCGCGGCCACGCCCGCCGCATCGGCAATGCCGCCGGCCGCGATCACCGGCACGCCCACGGCCGCCACGATCTGCGGCAGCAGCGCGAAAGTGCCGGCCTGCGTCGTGAGGTCGTCCGTGAGGAACATGCCCCGGTGGCCGCCGGCCTCGACGCCCTGGGCAATGATGGCGTCCACGCCGAAGGCCTCCAGCCAGCGCGCCTCTTCAACCGTGGTGGCCGAGGACAGCACCACGCTGCCCCAGCCCTTCACGCGGTCCAGCAGGTCCAGGTCGGGCAAGCCGAAATGGAAGCTCACCACCTTGGGCCGGAAGCGTTCGAGGATGTCGGCCGCCGCGCGGTTGAATGGCACGCGGCCCGGCCCGGTCGGCACGGCATCGATGTCCAGCCCCGCTTCGCGGTAGTAGGTGCCCAGCCAGGCGCGCCACGCCGCTTCGCGCGCTTCGTCGGCCTCGGGTGGTGCGTGGCAGAAGAAGTTGACGTTGAACGGCCGCTCGGTGCCGGAGGCCAGTGCCGTCAGCTCGCGGTCCATGGCTTCGGGCGAAAGCATGGCGCAGGGCAGGGAGCCCAGCGCGCCCGCGTTGCTCACCGCCACCGCCAGGGCCGCGCCCTGCACGCCCGCCATCGGCGCCTGGATCAAGGGGTATTCCGTACCGAGCAGGGCAGTGAGTGCGTTCATGCGCGCATTCTCACCGCGCCGCCGTTCCGGGTAAACCCTTGATTTGTTTCCAGAATAATCATTTAATATATTAAATAAATGGACGACACCACCCCTTTCATCCACCGCAACCTGCCGCGCCTGCTGCTCGAAGCGCGCGAGGCCGTGATGCTGCACACCCGGCCCAGCCTGCGCCAGTACGGCCTGTCCGACCAGCAGTGGCGCGTGCTGCGCGTGCTGGGCGAACACGCGCAGCTGCCTGGCGGGGTGGAGACCGGGCGCGTGGCGCGCGAGGCCTTTCTGCTCGGCCCCAGCCTCACCGGCGTGCTCACCCGCATGGAGCGCGACGGCCTGATCGCGCGCAGCCGCTGCCCGCAGGACGCGCGGCGCACCGTGGTGCGCGCCACGCCAGCGGGGCTCAAGCTGGTGAAGGGCCTCTCCAGCACCATCGAGGCGCACTACGCCTGGATGGAGCAGCGCCTGGGCAAGGCCCGGCTGGCGCAGCTCTACGCCCTGCTCGACGAGGTGATCGCGCTCGAACAACCCCTGAACACCGAAGAGGCCGATGGCCTGGAGGACGACGCCGCATGAACCCGATTCCCTGGATGCCGGCCGGCACGGTCTACGGCACCCTGCTCAACTTCCAGCGCGAACACGCTCTGTGGGCGCCGCGCATGCACGAGGCGCCCTACAAGGCGCCGCCGAAAGCGCCGGTGCTCTACGTCAAGACCGCCAACACCTTCACGCCCCTGGCCAGGCCATCGCGCTGCCCGCCGGTGCGGCGGTGCAGGTGGCGGCCTCGCTCGGCCTGGTGATGGGCGAGGGCAGCGTGCTCGGCGCGGTGCTGTTCAACGACGTGGCCATCGCGCACGAGAGCTACTACCGCCCGCCCGTCAAGGCGCGCTGCATCGACGGTTTCCTCGGCGTGGGCGCCGAGTGCGTGCCCATCGCACAGCTCGGAGGCCTGGCCGGGCTGGTCGATCTGCAGATCGAACTGCACATCAACGGCGTGCACCGCCAGACCACGGTCCTGGCCGAACTGCTGCGCGACGCCGCCACCTTGCTGGCCGACGTGAGCGAGTTCATGACCCTGCGGCCGGGCGACGTGCTGATGCTGGGCTCCGACTGCCTGGCCGACGGCACGCGCCCGCTGGTGCACCCGGGCGACACGGTGGAGATCACCGCCCCGGGCTTCGCGCCCACCTTGCACAGCTTCACACAGGAGGTGGCCGCATGAAGCGCGCCCGCATCGCCTGGGCCGGCGCGGTCCACGACGCCATCGAGTCCGACGGCCAGCTCGAACTGCTCACACCGGCCCTGAAAGGCCGCCGCGTGGCCTTTGACGACGTGGTCTGGCTGCCACCGTTGCAGCCCCTGCCGCCGCAGCGCCCGCGCACCGTGCTCGCGCTCGGCCTGAACTACGCCGACCACGCGAAGGAACTGGCCTTCAAGGCGCCCGAGGAACCGCTGGCCTTCGTCAAGGGCGAGGCCTCGCTCACCGGCCACCGCGGCTTCACGCGGCGCCCGCCCGGCGTGGATTTCATGCACTACGAGTGCGAGCTCGCGGTGGTGATCGGGCGCACCGCCAAGCGGGTGAAGAGGGCCGACGCCCTGGACTTCGTGGGCGGCTACACGGTGGCGAACGACTACGTCATCCGCGACGTGCTGGAAAACTGGTACCGACCCAACCTGCGCGCCAAGAACCGCGACACCTGCACGCCCATCGGCCCCTGGCTGGTGGACGCGGCCGACGTGCCCGATCCGATGAACCTCGCGCTGCGCACCACCGTCAACGGCGAGGTGACGCAACAGGGCAGCACGCGCGACATGATCTTCGACGTGCCCACGCTGATCGAGTACTTCAGCGCCTTCATGACGCTGCAACCCGGCGACCTCATCCTCACCGGCACGCCCGACGGCGTGGTCGACTGCCGGCCCGGCGACGTGATCGTCACGTCCATCGAAGGCATCGGCGACCTCGTCAACACCATCACCCAACACCCCTGAACCGCAGCATGACGACGACGATCCAGCACCTCATCAACGGCAAGGCCGTGCGCCAGCGCCGCGAGCTTCGAGACCCTCAACCCCGCCACGCAGGACGTGCTGGCCGAGGTCAGCGCGGGCGGCGCGGCGGAAATCAACGCCGCCGTGCAGGCCGCGAAGGACGCGTTCCCGAAATGGGCTGGCCTGCCGGCCACCGAGCGCGCGAAGCTCATGCGCAAGCTGGGCGAGCTGATCGCGGCGAACGTGCCCGAG
Source organism: Hydrogenophaga sp. UC242_50 (assembly GCF_042697355.1). Lineage (NCBI taxonomy): Bacteria > Pseudomonadati > Pseudomonadota > Betaproteobacteria > Burkholderiales > Comamonadaceae > Hydrogenophaga > Hydrogenophaga sp. UC242_50. The sequence goes on along the minus strand of NZ_CP170553.1, from coordinate 489,973 downwards.
ATCGCGCAGACCGAAACCAACGACTGTGGCCAGGTGATCGCGCAGACCGGCAAGCAGCTGGTGCCGCGCTCGGCCGACAACTTCCACTACTTCGCCGAGATGTGCACGCGGGTGGATCGCCAGCACCTACCCCACGCCCACGCACCTGAACTACACGCTGTTCCACCCGGTGGGCGTGTGCGCGCTCATCAGCCCGTGGAACGTGCCCTTCATGACCTCGACCTGGAAGGTCGCGCCCTGCCTGGCGTTCGGCAACACGGCGGTGCTGAAGATGAGCGAGCTGTCGCCCCTGACGGCCGCGCGCCTGGGCGAGCTGGCGCTGGAGGCGGGCATTCCGGCGGGTGTGCTCAACGTGGTGCATGGTTACGGCAAGGACGCGGGCGAGCCGCTGTGCGCGCACCCGGACGTGCGCGCGATCTCCTTCACCGGCTCCACGGCCACGGGCAACCGCATCGTGCAGAGCGCGGGCTTGAAGAAGTTCAGCATGGAGCTGGGCGGCAAGAGCCCGTTCGTGATCTTCGACGACGCGGACCTGGACCGTGCGCTGGACGCGGCGGTGTTCATGATCTTCAGCAACAACGGCGAGCGCTGCACGGCGGGCAGCCGCATCCTGGTGCAGCAGAGCATCTACGCCGACTTCGTGGCGAAGTTCGTGGAGCGCGCCAAGCGCATCACGGTGGGCGATCCGCTGGACGAGAAGACCATCGTGGGCCCGATGATCAGCCAGGCGCACCTGGCCAAGGTGCGCAGCTACATCGAGCTGGGCCCGAAGGAGGGCGCCACGATGTTGTGCGGCGGCTTGGACCGGCCGTCGTACGCGCCGGAGCTGTCCTCGCGCGCTGCGCAGGGCAACTACGTGTGGCCGACGGTGTTCGCGGACGTGGACAACCGCATGCGCATCGCGCAGGAGGAAATCTTCGGCCCGGTGGCATGCCTGATTCCGTTCCGCGACGAGGCGCATGCGATCGAGCTGGCGAACGACATCCAGTACGGTCTTTCGAGCTATGTGTGGACGGAGAACCTGGGGCGTGCGCACCGGGTGGCGGCGGCCGTGGAGGCGGGCATGTGTTTCGTCAACTCGCAGAACGTGCGGGATCTGCGCCAGCCGTTTGGTGGCACCAAGGCGAGCGGCACGGGGCGCGAAGGGGGTACCTGGAGTTATGAGGTGTTCCTGGAGCCCAAGAACGTCGCTGTGTCTCTCGGGTCGCATCACATTCCCCACTGGGGTGTCTGAAATGCTTTCGCTCCAACGGGTGGGCGGGATCGAACGAGCAGGGCGCTCTGCTCCGCGGGTGTCCCCCGACGGCTGGTGCCGTCTCCTCCTTTACCCCGCTGCGCAGAACGCCCTGCCCGCCCGATCCGAAACGGCGCTGGCACACAAGCTCCGTCGAGCGCGCGGTCCGCAGTGGGTTTGCCAGTGGGGGTGGCCGCCGCAGCGAAGTAAAGGGGGAGGGCTGGGCGCAGCCCAGACCGGAGGACATGAGCGGAGGCGGCCACCCCCACTGGCAAACCCACGGAGCATCTACAAAAAGCCAGAGGACCGATCATGGGCAAACTAGCACTCGTCGCAAAGATCACCCACGTCCCGTCGATGTACCTGAGCGAACTCGACGGCCCGAGAAAGGGCACGAGGCAGGACGCCATCGACGGCCACGTGGAAATCAGCCGCCGCTGCCGCGAACTCGGTGTCGACACCATCGTCGTCTTCGACACCCACTGGCTCGTCAACGCCAGCTACCACCTCAACTGCGCGCCCCACTTCCAGGGCACCTACACCAGCAACGAGCTGCCCCACTTCATCAGCAACATGCCGTTCGAGATCCCGGGCAACCCCGAACTCGGCCAGCTGCTCGCCAAGGTGTGCAACCAGCACGGCGTCGAAACCCTGGCCCACGACGCCACCACCCTCGGCCCCGAATACGGCACCCTCGTGCCCATGCGCTACATGAACGCCGACCAGCACTTCAAGGCCGTCTCGGTCTCGGCGCTGTGCCAGTCGCACTACCTCAACGACAGCGCGCGCCTCGGCTGGGCCATGCGCAAGGCCGTCGAAGACCACTACGACGGCACCGTCGCCTTCTTCGCCAGCGGCTCCCTCAGCCACCGCTTCGCGCAGAACGGCCTTGCGCCCGACTTCGCCTTCAAGATCTGGACCCCCTTCCTCGAAACGCTCGACCGCCGCGTCGTCGAGATGTGGGAGCAGGGCGAGTGGAAAGCCTTCTGCGAAATGCTGCCCGAGTACGCCGCCAAGGGCCACGGCGAAGGCTTCATGCACGACACCGCCATGATGCTCGGCGCCCTCGGCTGGAGCGACTACGACGGCCAGGCCGAGGTCATCACCCCGTACTTCGGCGCCTCCGGCACCGGCCAGATCAACGCCGTCTTCCCCGTCACGCCGCAGACCGGCGCGGCCATCCCCGCCGCACAGGCCTCGTCGGCCAAGGGATACCAGGCCGTCTCCCGACTCTGAGAACGCCACCCATGCCGCACCTCGTCATCCTCTACACCCCCAACCTCGACAAGCCCGCCAGAGAAGGCGGTACCGACATGGGCGCGCTCTGCCGCGAGCTGTGCGACGCCATGCTCGCGGTGCGCGACGAGGCCGACAAGCAGGTCTTCCCCACCGGTGGCACGCGCGTGCTGGCCTACCCGGCGGCGCACAGCGCCATCTCGGACGGCGGCGCGGCCGGCATCGCCGCCGGCCTGGGGGGCGACTACGCCTTCGTCTACATGAACGTGCGCATGGCCCAGGGCCGCAGCGCCGTCACCCACCAGCGCGTGGGCGAGGCGCTGCAGGCCGTGGTGAAGGCGCACTTCGCCGTGCAGCTCGCCACGCGCGCCATCGGCATCACCGTGCAAGTGGACGAGGGCCACGAGGTGTTCGACGCCAAGACCAGTTCCCTGCACCCGCTGTTCAACCGGAGCTGACCCCATGCTCGACGACACCCTCATCCAGCGGCTCGCGGCCGAGCTCGACGCTTCGGAACGCAGCCGCGTGCCGCTGGAGCACTTCTCCAAACGCTTTCCCGGCATGACGGTCGACGACGGCTACCGCGTCGGCCGTGCCTGGGTGGGCCTGCAGGTGGCCGCCGGCAAGCAGGTGATCGGCCACAAGATCGGCCTCACCAGCCGCGCCATGCAGATCTCCAGCCAGATCGACGAGCCCGACTACGGCACCCTGCTCGACAGCATGCGCTTCACCGCCTCGGCGGGCGAGGTGCTGCAGATCCCGACGTCGCGCTTCATCGCGCCGCGCGTGGAGGTGGAGCTCGCCTTCGTGCTCAAGTCGCCTCTGCAGGGCAAGGACGTGACGGTGGAAGACGTGCTCGCGGCCACCGAGTACGTGACGCCCGCCATCGAGATCATCGATGCGCGCATCGAGCAGTTCGACCGCCACACCAAGGTGATGCGCAAGGTGTTCGACACCATCAGCGACAACGCGGCCAACGCCGGCATCGTGATCGGCGAGGGCGATCTGCGTTACCGCGCCGACCCGTTCACCCTCGACCTGCCCTGGTGCGGCGCCATCCTGCGGCAGAACGGCGTGGTGGAAGAAACCGGCTTGGCCGCCGGGGTGCAAGGCCACCCGGCGGTCGGCATCGCCTGGCTGGCGCACAAGCTCGCGCCCTGGGGCGAATCGCTTCAGCCTGGCCAGATCGTGCTGGCCGGTTCGTTCACCCGGCCGGTTGCCGCCCGCCAGGGCGACCTGTTCGAGGCCGACTACGGCCCGCTCGGCAGTCTTCGGTTCCAGTTCGTCTGAGTTTCTCTCCCCACCCCATGCAAACCCCCGTCAACCCCTTCAAACAGGCGCTCGCCGAGCGCCGCGCGCAAATCGGCTTCTGGCTCGGCCTGGCCAACCCCTACAGCGCGGAAATCTGCGCCGGTGCCGGCTTCGACTGGCTGCTGATCGACGGCGAGCACTCGCCCAACGGCCTGCAGGACCTGCTGTCGCAGGCCCAGGCCATCGCCGCCTACCCGGGCGCGCACGCCATCGCGCGCGTGCCCGTGGGCGATGCGGCGATCATCAAGCAGTACCTCGACGTCGGCCTGCAGACCCTGCTGGTGCCCATGGTGGACACGCCCGAGCAGGCGGCCCAACTGGTGCGCGCCTGCCGCTACCCGCAGAACGACGGCCAGGGCGGCGTTCGCGGCATGGCCGGCGCCCGGGCCTCGCGCTGGGGCCGTTACCCGAACTACGCGAAAGAGGCCAACGCCCAGGTCTGCCTGCTGGTGCAGGCGGAGACGCGCGAGGCCCTGCAGCAGCTTGATGCCATCGCGGCCACGCCCGGCGTGGACGGCGTCTTCATCGGTCCGGCCGACCTTTCCGCCTCGCTCGGCCACGTGGGCGACCCGGGCCACCCCGAGGTGCAGGTCGCGATCGAGGACGCTATCGCGCGCATCCTGCGCGCCGGCAAGGCGCCCGGCATCCTGACCACCGACGAGGCCCAGGCGCGCCACTACCTCGCCTTGGGCGCGGTGTTCGTGGCCGTGGGGCTGGACACCCAGATCCTCGCGCGCCAGACCAGCGCCCTGGCCGCGCGCTTCAAGACCGATGCGCCCGCCGTGCCTGCCCAGGCCAAGGGCAGTGTGTACTAGGAGACCACCCCCATGAACGCCGCCCTGCCCACCACCACCGCCACGCCCGCCGGCATGCACCCGGACGAATGGGCCGCGCGCGTCGAGCTCGCCGCCTGCTACCGCGTCTTCGCCATGCTGGGCTGGACCGAGATGATCTACAACCACATCACGCTGCGCCTACCCGCCAGCGTGACGGGGGAGGAAGAAGGCCGACCCGCCGCCGGGCCGCCCCAAGGCGGGGCAGCCCCCTCGGGGGGCAGCGAACCACGCGAAGCGGGGAGCGTGGGGGCCTGTGGAAAGCAGTTCTTGATCAACCCCTTCGGCCTGCACTACAGCGAGGTCACGGCGCGCAACCTGGTGAAGATCAACCTGCAGGGCGACGTGCTCGACGGTTCGCCGCACCCGGTCAACCCGGCCGGTTTCACGGTGCATGCCGCCATCCACGACGGCCTGCCCGGTGCGCACTGCGTGATGCACACCCACACCACCGCCGGCGTGGCCGTCGCCTGCCTGAAGGACGGCCTGCAGCAGACCAACTTCTACACCGCGCAGCTGCACGGCATGGTGGCGTACCACACCTTCGAAGGCATCACCATCCACGCGGACGAAGCGCCGCGCCTGCTCAAAAGCATTGGTGACCGCCCGGCCGTGATCCTGCGCAACCACGGCCTGCTGGCCTGGGGCGCCACCCTGCCGCAGACCTTCGCCATCCTCTGGACGCTGCAGCGCGCCTGCGAAATCCAGATGGCGACGTTCTCGATGGGCGGCGCGCAGGCGGCCCTGCCGGTGCCCGAGGCCATTGCGGAAAAATGCACGCGCGACGCGCTGCAGTTCAACCCCCACCACGGCGCCGGCCGTGACGTGTTCGACGCGCTGGTCCGGCAGGTGAACCGCCTGGACCGCAGCTACCTGGAGTGAGCCCTTGACCTCTTCCCCTGACTTTCAGCGCGTGGCGATCGTCGGCGCGGGCGCCATCGGCGGCTGGCTCGGCGTGCGGCTCTCGCACACCGGTTGCATCGTGAGCGCGCTCGCGCGCGGCGAGACGCTCGCGGCCCTGCAGCGCGATGGCCTGCAGCTGCACCAGGACGGCCAGCTGCAGGGCGCGCCGGTGCAGGCCGCCGCCAGCGCCGTGACCCTGGGCGTGCAGGACCTCGTGATCGTGGCCGTGAAGGCCCCTTCGCTGCCCGACCTCGCGCGCGGCATCGCGCCGCTGATCGGCCGCCACACCGTGGTGCTCACCGCCATGAACGGCGTGCCCTGGTGGTTCTTCAACGGCTTTGGCGGCGAGCGTGCCGGCACGCGCCTGAAAACGGTGGACCCCGAGGGGGAGATCGAGCGTTGCATCCCGGCGCGCCACGTCATCGGCGGCGTGGTGCACGCGAGCTGCTCGGTGGACGCGCCCGGCGTGATCCGCCACCACTTCGGCAACGGCCTCATTCTTGGCGAGCCTTCGGGCGAGTCCAGCGAGCGGGTGGCGGCCCTGGCCGAGCTGCTGCGGCGCGCCGGGCTCAACGCCACGGTGTCGCCGCAGATCCAGAAAGACGTCTGGTACAAGCTCTGGGGCAACATGACGGTGAACCCCGTGAGCGCACTCACCGGCGCCACCACCGACCGCATCCTGGGTGACCCACTGGTGCGCGACTTCATCAGCCGCGTCATGCTCGAGGCCAAGGACATCGGGGCGCGCATCGGCATCCCGATCGACCAGCAGCCCGAAGACCGCCACGCGGTCACGCTCAAGCTCGGCGCGTTCAAGACCTCGATGCTGCAGGACGTGCAGGCGCACAAGCCGGTGGAACTCGACGCCCTGGTGACCGTGGTGCGCGAACTCGGCCAGCTCACCGGCGTGCCCACGCCGTTCACCGACGCGCTGCTGGGCCTCTCGCGCCTGCAGGCGCAGACGCTGAACCTCTACCCCTCAGCCCAGTAACGCTGGGAACAGCTTCACCAGGCCGGTCGCCATCACCTCGACCGACAGCGCGGCCAGGATCAGGCCCATCAGCCGCGTCATCACGTTGATGCCGGTCTGGCCCAGGAAGCGCGCGATCGGCTCGGCCAAGGTGAAGCAGATGGCCGTGGCCAGGGCGATCACCACGCCGTAACCCACCAGCGCGGCGTGCTGGAAGAAGGTCTTGGCCTGGTCGGCGTAGATCACCACGGTGGACATGGTGGCCGGCCCGGTGAGCAGCGGGATGGTCAGCGGCACCACCGCGATGGAGGTGCGCGCCGAGGTGTCGCTCAGTTCCTGGTCGGTGGCCTTGGCCTCCGCCGGCCGCGCGTTGAGCATGGACAGTGCCGAGGTCAGCAGCAGCATGCCGCCGCCGACCTGGAAGCTCGCGAGCGAGATGCTGAAGAACTCCAGGATCTGCAGGCCGATGACGGCGCAGGTGGCGATCACCGCGAAGGCGCTGAAGGCCGAGATCATCACCGTGCGCTGCCGCTGCTGGCGCGAGAAGCCCTGCGTGTAGTGGATGAAGAAGGGCACGATCGCCAGCGGGTTGACGATCGCCAGCAGGGTGATGAGTGGCTTGAAATCCATGCCCAGGATTGTGGGGCATGGCCGCCTGATCAGGCGGCCGGCTGGCCAGGCTCGCGTCGCCGGAACATGCCGTAGCCCTCCATGTAGAGCACCTTGTCGCCGTGCTGGTTGAACATCTCCCAGGTGGTGCGCACCAGGCCCACGTCCAGGCGCTTGCTCATGGGGCGTTTTTCCAGGATCGTGTGCTGCAACCGCAGCGTGTCGCCCGGGAACACCGGCTTGAGCCACTTCACGCTCTCCAGGCCGGGCGAGCCCAGGCTGGAGCTTTCGTTGAGGAAGTTGGTCACCATCAGCCGCATCGCCATGGCGCAGGTGTGCCAGCCGCTGGCGCTGAGCGCGCCGAACACCGAGGCTTTGGCGGCCTCGGCGTCGAGGTGGAAGGGTTGCGGGTCGAACTGGCGCGCGAAGGCCACCGTCTCCTCTTCGGTCGGCGTGATGGTGCCCAGGTCGCGTGTCTCGCCGACCTGCAGGTCTTCCCACCAGTACTTGATGTGCGAGGTGTCGGGGGTGTTTGTGGTCGTGGTCATGTCAGCGTCCTCCAGAGACGTCCATCAGGGTCATGGTGGTGTAGCTCGCGGCGTCGGACAGCAGCCAGACGATGGCCTGCGCCACTTCGTCGGCCCGGCCGCCGCGCTGCATGGGCACCAGGTGTTTCAGGTCACGCACCCGGTCGGGCAGGCCGCCCGAGGCGTGGATCCCGGTCTCGATCAGCCCCGGGCGCACCGCGTTGACGCGCACGCCCTCGCTCGCGACTTCCCGCGCCAGGCCGATGGTGAAGGCGTCGATCGCGCCCTTGGCCGCCGCGTAGTCCACGTACTGGCCGGCCGAGCCCAGGCGCGAGGCCGCGCTGGAGAGGTTCACGATGGACCCGCCTTCGCCGCCGTGTTTTGTGCTCATGCGGCGCACCGCCTCGCGCGCGCACAGCATCGAGCCGATCACGTTGATGTCGAACATGCGGCGCCAGCGCGCCACGCTCATCTCGTCCACGCGGGCCGTCACGTCGACCACGCCCGCGTTGTTCACCAGGCCGTGCAGGCGGCCGAGCTTGGCGTCGATCTTCGCGAACATCGCGAGCACCTGCTCTTCGTCCGCCACATCGGCCTGCACGCTCATGGCCGTGCCGCCCTCGGCGCGGATCGCGCGCACCACCTCGTCGGCCGAGAGCGAGTTCGCGGTGTAGTTCACCGCCACCGCCCAGCCCTGCCGCGCGGCCAGCCCGGCGGTGGCCGCGCCGATGCCGCGCCCGCCCCCGGTGACCAGCAGCGCCCGGCCTGTCATCTCAGCCATAACCCGTCTCCTGCAGAATGTGGTGGCATCGCGTACAACACGGGCTCGCCACCGAGCTTGCCATTACAACAGCGACAGGAGACCGACATGCGTCGCACAGTCGACTATTACTTCGTCCCGCAAAGCCCCTGGGCCTACCTGGGCCACGCGCGTTTTGCGGCCTTGCTGCGCGAGACCGGCACGGCCGTGCGCGTGCGGCCCATGGACCTGGGCAAGATCTTCCCGCTGTCCGGCGGGCTGCCCCTGCAGAAGCGCGCGCCGCAGCGCCAGGCCTACCGCCTGCTCGAGCTGCGCCGCTTCAGCGAGGCGCTGGACATCCCGCTCCACCCCGAGCCCCGCTTCTTTCCCGTGGCGGGCGACCCCGCCGCGCGGCTGATCACCGCCGTGGCCCAGCACGACGGCGACGAGGCCGCGATGCGCCTGACCGGCGCGGTGCTGGCCGCCGTCTGGGCACAGCAGCGCGACATCGCCGACGACGCCACGCTGGCGGCCCTGCTGGCCGAGACCGGTCTGGATGCCGCGCGGCTGGCGCAATCCCGGCAGCCCGAGGTGCAGGCGCGCTACGACGGGCACACGCAGGCCGCCATCGACCTCAGCGTGTTCGGCGCGCCCAGCTACGTCATCGACGGTGAACTGTTCTGGGGCCAGGACCGCCTCGACTTCGTGGCGCGCCGGCTGCGCGCCTGACTTTTTCAACCCGACAACAGGAGAAACACCATGGGTCAGACGATCGAACTCACCTCCGCCGACGGCTTCAAATGCCCGGCCTACGTGGCCCAGCCCAGCGGCAAGGCCAAGGGCGGCCTGGTGCTGCTGCAGGAAATCTTCGGCTTGAACTCGCACATCCGCTCGGTGGCCGACGGCTACGCGGCCGATGGGTACTTCGTGGTCGCGCCGCACACCTTCCACCGCGCCAAGCCCGGTGTGGAACTCGGCTACACCGAGGCCGACATGAAGGCCGGCATGGAGCTCAAGGCCGCCGTGGAAGGCCTGCCGGCGCCGGGCGTGATGCCCGACATCCAGGCCGCGATCCAGCACGCGGCGCAGGCCGGCAAGGTCGGCATCCTCGGCTACTGCTGGGGTGGCCTGCTCACCTGGCGTTCGGCCAGCGCGCTGCAGGGACTGTCCGCCGCCGCGCCGTACTACGGTGGCGGCATGACGGTGGGCGCGGAGCTCGAGCGCCGGCCCACCGTGCCGGTGATGGTGCATTTCGGCGCGCAGGACCACTGGATTCCGCTCGACACGGTGGAGGCCTTCAAGAAGGCCCAGCCCGGCGTGACGGTGCACGTGTACGACGCCAACCACGGCTTCAACTGCGACCAGCGCGGCTCGTACAACGAGGCGGCGGCCAAGCTGGCGCGCGAGCGCACGCTGGCTTTCTTCGCGCAACACCTGGGCTGACACCGTGTGGCGCGCCGCGGCATCGCTGGGGCTGCTGATCGGGGCCTGCGCGGGCGTGGCGGCCGCCGACTACAGCGGCCCGCTGTTCGACGCGCACCTGCACTACAACAACGAAGCCTGCACGCACGACACACCGGCCCCGGGCTGCCCGCACCCCATGGCCGATGTGCTCGACCGCATGCAGCGCAACGGGGTGCGCGCCATCGTCGCCAACTCGCGGCCCAACGACGGCACCAAGGCGCTGGCCAGCGCGCGCGAGCAGACGCGCAAGGCCGGTGTCGCGGTCGTGCCCTTCGTGCGCCTGTACCGCGACCGCGCCGACTACAACAACTGGTTCCGCGACCCCACCATCGTCGAAATGGTCAACGCCGAACTCCAGCGCGGCACGCCCGCCGGGCCCTACCGCGGCCTGGGCGAATTCCACCTGTACGACAGCGCCAACGCCAATGGCCCGGTGGCCAAACAGCTCATGGCCCTGGCCGAAGAGAAGGACCTTGCCATCCTCGCGCACGTGGACGATGCGGCGATCGACTTGCTGATGGCCAACACGCCTTCCAAGGGCCGCAGGTCGCTCCTGATCTGGGCCCACACCGGCATCGGTGGCACGCCGGTGGCGCGGGTGGACGAACTCTTCGCGCGTTACCCGCGCCTGGTGGGCGAGCTGTCGTACCGCCCCGGCCTGACCTGCGCCGACGGCCAGCTCTGTCCCGAATGGCGCGCGCTGCTGCTCAAGTACCCGGACCGTTTCCTGATCGGCTCGGACACCTGGATCAACCAGCGCTGGTTGTACTACGACGAGCTCATGAAGGGCTACCGCACCTGGCTGGGCGGGCTGCCGGCCGACGTGGCGCGGCGCATCGCCTGGGACAATGGCGCGAAGCTCTTTGGCGTGCCCCCACCCACCCCTTGAATCCCATGATCCAACTGCACTTCGCCCCCAGCAGCGCCGCCATGGTGCCGCACATCCTGCTCGAAGAAATCGGCGTGCCCTACGAGCGCGTGCTGGTCGACAAACAGAACGGTGGGCACAAGACGCCGGCCTACCTCGCGCTCAACCCGAACGGCCTGATCCCGGTGCTGGTCGACGGTGATCTGGTGCTGTATGAAACGGCCGCGATCTGCCTGCACCTGAGCGACACTCACCCGAAGGCCGCGTTGATGCCACCCATGGACACGCGCGACCGTGCCCATGCCTACAAGTGGCTCATGTGGCTGACCAACACGCTGCAGGCCACGCTCATCGTCTACTTCTACCCCGAGCGCTGGGCCGATACCGGGCACACCGAGGTCGCCGCGGAAGTGCAGCGCAACGCCCAGGCCCGCGTGGGGCCGCTGCTCAACCAGCTGGATGCCGAAATCGAACGCCGTGGCGGTCCATGGTTCATGGGCGAGCAGTTCACGCTGCTCGATGCCTACGTGTTCACGCTGTGCCGCTGGACGCGCAACTTCCCCAGCGCGCCGGCGCGGGACCGTCAGCACCTGGGCCCGTACCTGCAGCGCATGCTGGCAAGGCCATCGGTGCAGCGGGTGCTGCGCAATGAGGGCCTGGCGCCGCCTTACGTGTGAGGCTTCAGCGGCTTGTGCGCACCAGGTAGCGCTTGCGCCAGAACAGCACGCCGAGCACCACGGCGGTCAGTGCCATGGAGCCGATGGCCCACCAGAAGCCGGTCTGCTGGTGCAGCAGCGGGATGAACTGGAAGTTCATGCCGAAGATGCCCGCGATCAGGTTCAGCGGCAGGAAGATGGCGGTCAGTGCGGTGAGCGTGCGCATGATGTCGTTGGTGCGGTTGCTCTGCGCCGAGAAGTGCATCTGCACCGCGGTTTCCGCGTTCTGCTCCAGCCGGCGCACGTGGTGCACCACGCGCTCGATGTGCTCGAGCACATCGCGCGAACGCACCTTGAGCAGCTCCAGCCCGCGTTGCCCGCCGATCGCGTCGGTCGGCTCCCAGGTGGCGAGGTTCTCGTTCCAGTCCTGGATGGCGGAACGCTGGTCCTCGCAGATCTCGTCGAGCTGGTGCAGCGAGATGCGCGCGTCCAGCAGCGAGCCCCAGTTGCTGAAGCGGGCCTTGGGCATCAGCAGTTCGGTCTGCCAGTGGTCGAGCTGGCGCGTGAGCTCGCGGCGCAGCGCGAGGTAGCCGTCGACCATCTGGTTGACGATGCGCAGCATCAGGTCGGCCGGGCTGGGCGGCAGGTGCACGCCGGCCGCGCGCGAAGCGGCGGTGGCGGCCGAGAGCAGCCGCGTGGCGTACTGTTCCAGCGCCTGGCAGCCGACGGGGTGCACCGTGAGCAGCACGCGGTCGAACACCGCGAAGCCCACCGGGCTGGTGTCGATGCGCCGCAGCACGGGCGGGCCGCCGCGTTTGACGGACTGGGTGAGCACCTCGCCGGGGTGGGCGAGGTCGGTCTCGCTGTGGCCGGCGGCCAGCCGGCGGAACACCAGGATGTCGTACTGCGAGGTGTAGTCGTAGTGCGAGGGCAGCTGGTTGTTCAGCAGGTCGGCGATGTGCAGGTCCACCAGGGTCATGCCGCACAGCACCTGCAGGGTGGACTGCACCGCGCCCTGTTCCAGCTCGAACTCGCGCCGCCCGCAGGCGATCCAGATGTAGCCTTTCTCCGGCAACACCATGGGCAGGGCGCCGGATTCGTTCACCGAGCCGGGCAGGACGTGGAAGATGCGCATGGTGGGGTGGGTGCCTGGTGTCAGCCGCGCAGCAGGCGCGCCGCGTCGCGCGCGAAGTAGGTGAGCACGCCGTCGGCGCCCGCGCGCTTGAAGGCCAGCAGGCTTTCCATCATCACCGCGTCGTGGTCCAGCCAGCCGTTGAGGGCGGCGGCCTTGAGCATGGCGTACTCGCCGCTGACCTGGTAGGCGAAGGTCGGCACGCCGAACTCGTCCTTGACCCGGCGCACGATGTCCAGGTAGGGCATGCCGGGTTTGACCATCACCATGTCGGCGCCTTCGGCCAGGTCCAGCGCCACCTCGCGCAGGGCTTCGTTGGAGTTGCCCGGGTCCATCTGGTAAACCTTCTTGTCGGCTTTGCCCAGGTTGGTGGCGGAGCCGACCGCGTCGCGGAAAGGGCCGTAGAAGGCGCTGGCGTACTTGGCGCTGTAGGCCATGATGCGCGTGTGCACCAGGCCGTTGGCCTCGAGCGCGGTGCGGATGGCGCCGATGCGCCCGTCCATCATGTCGCTGGGGGCGACCATGTCCACGCCCGCCTGCGCCTGCGTCAGGGCCTGCTTCACCAGGATCTCCACCGTGGGGTCGTTCAGGATGTAGTTGTGCTCGTCGAGCACGCCGTCCTGTCCGTGGCTGGTGTAGGGGTCCAGCGCCACGTCGGTCATCACACCGAGCTGCGGGAAGCGCTTCTTCAGCTCACGCACCACGCGCGGCACCAGCCCGTCCGGATTCAGGGCCTCCTGGCCGTCCGGCGTCTTGAGCGACTGGTCGATCACCGGGAACAGCGCCATGGCCGGGATGCCCAGCGCCACGCAGTCCTCGGCCACTGGCAGCAGCAGGTCCAGGCTCAGGCGCTCCACGCCCGGCATCGAGGTCACGGCTTCGCGCCTGTTCTGGCCGTCCAGCACGAACACCGGGTAGATCAGGTCGGCCGGGCTGAGGCGGTGCTCACGCACCAGGTCGCGGGAAAAGGCATCCCGGCGCAGGCGGCGGGGGCGGCTGTGGGGGTAGGGGGCGGGGGCGTGCATGCGCGTATTGTGGCAAACGCCCCTTTTCGCCGTGTTAAGGCCGCCGCGACGCGGCTTGCCCGGCTGAACTGGGAAAGTTGACAGGGGGCTGGGCGCCCGAAAATGCGCCGCAGGTGTGGTGAACTCCACGGTAAGAAGAAAATACTGGTCTCCGAGTGCTCACCATCCGGCGTGTCAGCCGCTATTCTTCAGTCAACACATCTTGTTACTGATCCGCGGGAGACCCTGCGCACCACCAGTCCGCCCATGTTGACCACCAAAAAGCCCTCTTCGCACAGCTTTGCCAACACCAAGCCCAGCGCCAGTGAGCCCGAGTCGTGGTCGCTGGACGAGCATTGGCCGACCCTGTTGTCCGGCTTGGCCGATCAGGTCACGGAAGGGGTGAGTGCACTGCAGAACACCATCGATCTCCTGCTGAGCAAGGGCACCATCAGCCGGCAGGAGCACCGGGCGCTGAGCATCCCGGCCGAGCGCATCAAGCAGTCCGGCGTCAGCGCGCAGCAGATCCACCGCTTCTATGGCGGGCGCATCCGGCAATCGCATGAAAAGGTGGGCATGGCCGACCTGGTGGAAGGCGTGCTGCAGGAGCGCAAGAAGGAATTTGCCGTGCTGGGCATCGAGATGCGGCGCAAGCTCAAGCCGGTCGAGGTGCTGGTGGACCCGACCGTGGCCCACACCTTCGTCAACGCCGTGCTCGACTGGGGGCTGCCGTTCGGCAGTCGCATGGACGTTCGCATGGACACCAATGCCTGGCCGCGGCACGCCCGGTTGCAGTTGCGCGTCTCCAACGACGGCGCACCCCCATCGAGCCACGCGTCGGCGGACAGCCTGAGCTGGCTGCTGGTGCGCCAGATCGCGCTCGCGGCCGGCGGCATCGAAATCGACCGCCAGGTCACCGACGATGGCGTGAACTTCACCGCCCTGTTCAGCCGCACGGTGCAGGCGGTGGACGGCATCTCGGCCGTGGACCTCTCAGACGACCATTCCTCGATGTTCAAATCGCTGTCCGGCGTGTATGTGCTGACCATCTCGCCCACGTTGCAGATCCGCGCCGATGTGCGCGACGCCTTGCGCGAGATCGGCATCGGTTCGGACAGCGTGGTCGACTTCCGGCAGGCGCGCGAGGCGATCCTCTCCCGCATGCCCAACCTCATCGTCGTGGATGCCGGGATCAAGGACGAAGGCTTCGATCAGTTCCGCCGCGAACTGCTGCGCGAAGTGTTGGAGTTCCCCTTCGTCGAGATCTCGCCGGACGACAGCTCGTTCGACATGTCGGGCTTTGGTGAGTTCTCCATGGCCAAGGTGGGGCGGGGTAACATCCGCGAAGCCCTGGGCACGGCGGTGATGTTTGAACTCGCCAAAATGATGTGACCTGTTCCGCCTACAACAAAAAATCGAACAGAACAATGTCAGAACTGACAGGTCCTCTTGGTTTCCGCCCCTTCTTGGTGTAATATTTCTGTCGAGCTTGCCGAAAGGTCGGCTCCCCGCTTTTCCTCCCTGAGCGGGTGCCTTAGTGTGTGACAGCAAAAAGGCTTCCTGACCCGGCCCGAAAGGCCGGGTTTTTTTTGCCCTGTCAATTCTGGCGATTTGCCCGCCTCGACCCGTTCCCTGAAGCCCCGGGGCTACACTGCCCGGATGCTCTGGGTCAAGTCCTTCCACATCGTTTTCGTGGCCAGCTGGTTTGCCGGCTTGTTCTACCTGCCGCGCATCTTCGTGAACCTGGCGATGGTGCCTCCCGAGAGCGTCGCGGAGCGTGAGCGCCTGCTTCTGATGGCGCGCAAGCTGATGCGTTTCACCACCATTCTGGCGGTGCCGGCCCTGGCCCTGGGGCTGTGGCTCTGGCTGGGCTACGGCATTGGCCGGGGGGCGGGCAACGGCTGGATGCACGCCAAGCTTGCCGCGGTCGTCCTCATCCTGGGCTATCACCATGCCTGCGGCCTGCTGTTGCGCCGGTTCGTGAAAGGTACCCAGCGGCGCAGCCACGTCTGGTACCGCTGGTTCAACGAAGTGCCTGTGATCCTGCTGGTGGCCGTGGTGGTGCTGGTGGTGGTCAAGCCCTTCTGACGCTTTGAAAACCCGCTCCTCCGCCTGGCCGCTGGCACTGTTGTTTGCTGGTGTGGTGGTGTACGCCAGCCTGTACCCCTTCACGGGATGGCGCGTGCAGGGCGTGTCGCCGTTGGCCTTCCTGTGGGCGCCGCTGCCGCAGTACTGGACCGGTTTTGATGTGGCCTCCAACCTGCTGGGCTATGCCCCCCTGGGTTTTTTGTTGAGCCTGGCGATGCTGCGATCGGGCTGGGGGCGGTGGTCCTGGTGGTTGGCGTTCGGGGTGTCGGCCTTGTTGTCCCTGGCGGTGGAGACTCTGCAGAATTACCTGCCGATGCGGGTGCCGTCCAATGTCGACTTCGTGCTCAACAGCGCTGGCGCGGCCCTCGGCGCCGCCTGTGCCTGGGGCTTGGAGCGCCTGGGGGTGCTGCGCCACTGGAGCCAGTTTCGCGCCAACTGGTTCGAGCCCTCGGCCCACGGCAGCCTGGTGCTGCTGGCGCTCTGGCCGTTTGCGCTGCTCTACCCGCTGTCGGTGCCGTTTGGTCTGGGTCAGGTCTGGGATCGGCTGGAGGCTGGCCTGGTGCTCTTGCTGGAGGACACCCCTTTTCTGACCTGGGTGCCCGTGCGCCTGGAAGCTCCCGACCCGCTCAGCCCGCTGGCCGAGGCCTTTTGCATTTCGCTGTGCTTGCTGTCGCCTTTGCTGATGGGGTTTGCCGAAATGCGATCGGTGCTGCGCCGGGTCTTCTTCCTGCTGATGTTCTTTCTGGCCGCGGCGGGCGCGGCGGGCCTGTCGGCCGCCCTCACCTATGGGCCATCCCATGCCTGGGCGTGGGTCAGTCCGCAGGCCACCATGGGCCTGGTCATGGCGGTGCTGCTGGGCCTGGCGATGCTGGGGCTCCCGCGCCGGTTGTGCAACGTGGTGATGCTGCTGACCCTGGCGGTGTCGCTGACGCTCCTCAACCTCGCGCCCGACAGCCCCTACTTCGCGCAGTCGCTGGAAGTCTGGGAGCAGGGGCGCTTCATCCGTTTCCACGGAATTTCGCAGTGGCTGGGCTGGCTGTGGCCCTTCGCCGCCCTGATCTTCGGCCTGCGCGTGGTCGCGCGTGCACCGCTGGCCTCGGAGCGGACCACTAAAATTCCGCCATGAGCGAAAACAAGTCCTACTACGAGCGGCACATCTTCTTCTGCCTCAATCAGCGAGAAGGCGGCGAAGCCTCGTGCGCCCAGCACCGGGCGCAGGCCGCATTCGATCGCTGCAAGTCGCAGGCCAAGGCGCTGGGCCTGTCGGGCGCGGGCAAGGTGCGCGTCAACAAGGCAGGATGCCTGGACCGCTGTGCCGGCGGCCCGATCGCCGTCGTGTACCCGGAGGCGGTCTGGTACAGCTACGTGGATGAGCACGACATCGATGAAATCGTGCAATCGCACCTGCGCGACGGTGTGGTGGTGCAACGCCTGCTGACGCCACCGGACGTGGGGCGCTGAGGCGCGATGAACGCACAAACCGAGTTTCTGTCGATCGTTGGCCCCGCGGGCCAGCTGGAGCTGGCGATCGACCGCCCCACGGAAGCGGCGCGAGGCACCGCCGTGATTGCCCACCCCCATCCCTTGCACGGTGGCACGCTGACCAACAAGGTGGTCCAGACCCTGGCGCGGGCCTGCGTGCAAGCCGGCTGGACCGCGGTGCGCTTCAACTTTCGCGGAGTCGGCCAGAGCGAGGGTGTCTACGACGAAGGGCGCGGCGAGCTCGACGATCTGATGGCGGTGATCGAGGCGCAGGCGCCAAGCGGCCCGCTGTGCCTGGCCGGCTTTTCGTTCGGCTCTTTCGTGACCAGCCATGCCGCCGCCCGGCTGCACGACTCGCGGGACATTCAGCACCTGGTGCTGATCGGGACCGCGGCCAGCCGTTTCGAGGTGGCGCCGGTGGCGGCGGAACTTCATGCCCGCACGCTGGTCGTTCATGGCGAGCAGGACGACACGGTGCCCTTGTCGTCCGTCATGGACTGGGCCCGCCCCCAATCGCTGCCGGTGCTGGTGGTGCCCGGTGGCGGCCATTTCTTCCACGGCCAGCTCCCGTTGTTGCGGGATCTGGTGCTGCGTCACCTGCGGGCCTGACCGCTCGCGGGTTCTCTTGTTTTCCCCTTTGAAGGACCGGATTTTGTTGCGTCGTCTCTTTTCCCGTTTTCTGTTGTGCCTGTCCCTCGGTGTGATGGTGCCCGCGCTGGCGCAGATGCCCGCCCCGCCCGAGGTGGCCGCGCGCGCCTACCTGCTGCTGGACGCGACCTCCGGCCAAGTGCTCGCCTCCAAGGACCCGGACCAGGCGGTCGAGCCCGCGTCGCTGACCAAGCTCATGACTGCCTACCTGGTGTTTGACGCGCTCAAGGCCGGCAAGATCAGCCTCACCCAGACCTTTGGCGTGAGCGAGCGCGCCTGGAAGATGCCCGGATCGCGCATGTTCATCGACCCCAAGATGCAGGTGCCGGTGGAGGATCTGATCAAGGGCATGATCGTGCAGTCGGGCAACGACGCGACGGTGGCGCTCGCCGAGGGCGTGGCCGGGTCGGTCGAACGCTTCGTGCAGCTCATGAACGAACAGGCCAAGGCCCTGGGCATGGCGTCCACCACCTACCGCAACGTGGAAGGCCTCACCGAAGCCGGTCATACCACCACCGCGCGCGACTTGGCCACGCTGCGCCACGCGCCTGATGGCCGACTTCCCCCAGTACGTGCCGTACTACGCCATCCAGCGCTACCGCTACCCGGGCACGCCCGCCGCCAACGACACCAACCGCAACCTGCTGCTGTTCCGCGACCCGAGCGTGGACGGCCTGAAAACCGGGCACACCAACGCGGCCGGCTATTGCCTGGTCGCCACCGCGCGCCGGCAGGTGCCAGGCCTGGGTGAGGGTGCCCAAGGGCAGCGGCGCCTGATCAGCGTGCTGCTGGGTGCATCCAGCGAAAACGCCCGCGCCGCCGAAAGCCAGAAACTGCTCAACTGGGGCTACACCGCGTTCGACGCCGTGCGCCTGATCCCCGTTGGTCAGCCGGTGGCGACGCCCCGCATCTGGAAGGGCAAGGCCGATCAGGTCCGCCTGGGCCGGGCCGAAGGCGTGGTTGTGTCGGTGCCCGCGGGCGAGGGCGCCAAGCTCAAGTCCGAGGTGGTCCGCCCCGATCCGCTGGTGGCGCCCCTGATGAAAGGGCAGTCCGTCGGCACGCTGCGCGTGACCACCGCCAGCGGCGCCACGGTGGCTGAAATCCCGTTGACCGTGCTCGAGACGGTCGAGGAAAGCGGCATCTTCGGCCGCGCGTGGGACGCGATCCGCCTCTGGATCCAGTGACGCTTCGAGCTCCACGGCCCTTCCGAGGGCTCGCATTGTCAGAAAATCGGCCACGTGCTACAGTAGAGGGCTTTTCGGAATCTTCCGAGGAGTTTTCGTTTTCGCTTTTTTCAAACGTTTAGGGACGTTTTAATGCCAACCATCAATCAACTCGTGCGCCACGGCCGGGAGGTCGAAAAGACCAAATCCAAGAGCCCGGCCATGGAAAACTCTCCGCAGCGTCGCGGTGTGTGCACCCGTGTGTACACCACGACCCCCAAGAAGCCCAACTCCGCTCTGCGCAAGGTTGCCAAGGTGCGCCTGACCAACGGTTTTGAGGTGATCTCCTACATCGGCGGTGAAGGCCACAACCTCCAGGAACACAGCGTCGTGCTGGTCCGTGGCGGTCGTGTCAAGGACTTGCCCGGTGTGCGTTACCACATCGTGCGCGGTTCGCTCGATCTGCAAGGCGTGAAAGATCGCAAGCAGTCGCGCTCCAAGTACGGTGCCAAGCGCCCCAAGAAGGCCTGATCGTTCGAAATTTCCGGTGTTTGTTCCGCCTGGCAGGTGGTTCAAGCGCAGTGGCCCACAACACGGAATGGTCCGTGCGGGTCGAGTAAGTGAGAGTTTTGCATGACTCTCGCGGCCCCTGAAAAGGTGCCAACTGAAGCAATATGAGGTGAAAAAATGCCACGTCGTCGCGAAGTCCCTAAACGTGAAATCCTGCCGGATCCCAAGTTCGGCAATGTCGAGCTCTCCAAGTTCATGAACGTGATCATGGAAGGCGGCAAGAAGGCAGTCGCCGAGCGCATCATTTACGGTGCGCTGGAGCAGATCGAGAAGAAGAGCGGCAAAGATCCGGTCGAAATCTTCTCGGTCGCCATCAACAACGTCAAGCCCATGGTGGAAGTGAAGTCCCGCCGCGTGGGCGGTGCCAACTACCAGGTGCCGGTCGAAGTCCGGCCCGTGCGTCGTCTGGCCCTGTCCATGCGCTGGATCAAAGAGGCTGCCCGCAAGCGCAGCGAGAAGTCCATGGCCCTGCGCCTGGCGAACGAGCTGATCGAGGCCACCGAAGGCCGTGGCGGCGCCATGAAGCGGCGTGATGAAGTGCACCGCATGGCCGAAGCCAACAAGGCCTTCAGCCACTTCCGCTTCTGATCCGGGCTGCCGTCCAGTAGAGCATCCAGAACCGAGAGCCCGCATTCCCTGAATCAGGGGAGCGGGCTCGTCCCCTTTTCGGAGTATTTCCATGTCCCGCACCACGCCCCTTGAGCGTTATCGCAACATCGGTATTTCCGCGCACATCGATGCCGGCAAGACCACCACCACCGAACGCATCCTGTTCTACACCGGTGTGAACCACAAGATCGGCGAAGTTCACGATGGCGCCGCCACCATGGACTGGATGGAGCAGGAGCAGGAGCGTGGCATCACGATCACCTCGGCTGCCACCACCTGCTTCTGGAAGGGCATGGACCTGTCCTACCCCGAGCACCGCTTCAACATCATCGACACCCCCGGCCACGTGGACTTCACCATCGAGGTGGAGCGTTCCATGCGCGTGCTGGACGGCGCCTGCATGGTGTACTGCGCCGTGGGCGGCGTGCAGCCGCAGTCGGAAACTGTTTGGCGTCAGGCCAACAAGTACAAGGTGCCCCGCCTCGCGTTCGTCAACAAGATGGACCGCACCGGCGCCAACTTCTTCAAGGTCTATGACCAGATGCGTCTGCGCCTGAAGGCCAACCCTGTGCCGATCGTGATCCCGATCGGCGCCGAAGACAACTTCAAGGGCGTGGTCGACCTCATCAAGATGAAGGCGATCATCTGGGACGAGGCGTCCCAAGGCATGAAGTTCGAGTTCCAGGACATCCCGGCCGAACTGCAGGCGCAAGCCGAAGAATGGCGCGAGAAGATGATCGAGGCCGCCGCCGAATCCAGCGAAGAGCTGATGAACAAGTACCTTGAGGAAGGCAACCTGACGGAAGCCGAGATCAAGCAAGGCATCCGTGCGCGCACGCTGGCCACCGAAATCCAGCCGATGCTGTGCGGCACCGCGTTCAAGAATAAGGGCGTGCAGCGCATGCTCGACGCCGTGATCGACTTCCTGCCCTCGCCAGTGGACATTCCTCCCGTGGGCGGCACCGATGACAACGAGGAGCCCACCTCGCGCAAGGCGTCCGACGACGAGAAGCTGTCCGCCCTGGCGTTCAAGCTGATGACCGACCCGTACGTGGGCCAGCTCACGTTCGTGCGCGTGTACTCCGGCGTGCTCAAGAAGGGCGACTCGGTCTACAACCCGGTCAAGGGCAAGAAGGAGCGCATCGGTCGTATCGTGCAGATGCACGCGAACAACCGCCTGGAAGTGGAAGAAATCCGCGCCGGCGACATCGCTGCCTGCGTGGGCCTCAAGGACGTGACGACGGGTGAGACCCTGTGCGATCCGGACGCCATCATCATGCTCGAGCGCATGGTCTTCCCCGAGCCCGTGATTGCGCAGGCCGTGGAACCCAAGACCAAGGCCGACCAGGAAAAGATGGGCATTGCGCTGCAACGCCTGGCTTCCGAAGATCCTTCGTTCCGCGTCAAGACCGACGAAGAGTCCGGCCAGACCATCATCTCTGGCATGGGCGAGTTGCACCTGGAAATCATTGTCGACCGCATGAAGCGCGAGTTCGGCGTGGAAGCCAACGTCGGCAAGCCCCAGGTGGCTTACCGCGAAACCATCCGCAAGAGCGTGGACGAAGCCGAAGGCAAGTTCGTGCGCCAGTCGGGCGGTAAGGGTCAGTACGGCCACGTGGTGTTCAAGATCGAACCCAACGAAGCCGGCAAGGGCTTCGAATTCGTGGACGCCATCAAGGGCGGCGTGGTGCCGCGCGAGTACATCCCGGCGGTGGAAAAGGGCGTGATCGAGGCGCTCAACGCCGGTGTGCTGGCGGGCTTCCCCGTCGTGGACGTCAAGGTCACGCTGCACTTCGGTTCGTACCACGACGTGGACTCGTCCGAAATGGCGTTCAAGATGGCCGCCATCTTCGGCTTCAAGGAAGGTTGCAAGAAGGCCAGCCCGGTCATCCTGGAACCCATGATGGCCGTGGAAGTGGAAACGCCTGAAGACTACGCCGGCAACGTGATGGGCGATCTGTCCAGCCGTCGCGGCATGGTGCAGGGCATGGAAGACATGGTGGGCGGCGGCAAGGCCATCAAGGCCGAAGTGCCCCTGTCCGAAATGTTCGGCTACTCGACCACGCTGCGCTCGATGTCGCAAGGCCGTGCCACGTACACGATGGAGTTCAAGCATTACTCCGAAGCGCCGCGCAACGTGTCCGAAGCCATCGTGGCTGCACGCGCGAAGTAAATACCTTGGGGGTGGGGCGCTTTCGGGCGCGCTGTCCCCAATTGATCAGCCGGTCTGCGACCATGCGCCGCCCTGTTCCCGTGCGGGGCGATCCAGCAGTGTGGTGCAGACCTTAAACCGTGACACGGGTTTGTTCTTTAGGAATTGAAAATGGCAAAAGAGAAATTTGAGCGGACCAAGCCGCACGTGAACGTGGGCACGATTGGTCACGTGGACCATGGCAAGACGACGCTGACGGCGGCGATCACGACGGTGCTGGCGGCCAAGTTCGGCGGCGCGGCCAAGGCCTACGACCAGATCGATGCGGCACCGGAAGAGAAGGCGCGCGGCATCACGATCAACACCGCGCACGTGGAATACGAGACGGCCAACCGCCACTACGCCCACGTGGACTGCCCCGGCCACGCCGACTACGTCAAGAACATGATCACCGGTGCCGCCCAGATGGACGGCGCCATTCTGGTGTGCTCGGCCGCTGACGGCCCGATGCCCCAGACCCGCGAGCACATCCTGCTGGCGCGCCAGGTGGGCGTGCCTTACATCATCGTGTTCCTGAACAAGTGCGACATGGTCGACGACGCCGAGCTGCTCGAGCTGGTCGAGATGGAAGTGCGCGAGCTGCTGGACAAGTACGACTTCCCGGGCGACGCCACCCCCATCATCCACGGCTCGGCCAAGCTCGCCCTGGAAGGCGACAAGGGCAAGCTGGGCGAAGAAGCCATCATGAAGCTGGCTGACGCGCTGGACACCTACATCCCCACGCCCGAGCGCGCGGTGGACGGTGCCTTCCTGATGCCGGTGGAAGACGTGTTCTCCATCTCGGGCCGCGGCACCGTGGTGACGGGCCGTATCGAGCGCGGCATCATCAAGGTCGGCGAAGAAATCGAGATCGTGGGCATCTCCGCCACGCAGAAGACGACCTGCACGGGCGTGGAGATGTTCCGCAAGCTGCTGGACCAGGGCCAGGCGGGCGACAACGTGGGTATCCTGCTGCGCGGCACCAAGCGCGAAGACGTGCAGCGCGGCCAGGTGCTGTGCAAGCCCGGCTCGATCAAGCCGCACACGCACTTCACGGGTGAGGTGTACGTGCTGTCCAAGGACGAAGGTGGCCGTCACACGCCGTTCTTCAACAACTACCGTCCGCAGTTCTATTTCCGCACGACCGACGTGACCGGCTCGATCGAGCTGCCCGAAGGCAAGGAAATGGTGATGCCGGGTGACAACGTGTCGATCACGGTCAAGCTGATCGCCCCGATCGCCATGGAAGAAGGCCTGCGCTTTGCCATCCGCGAAGGCGGCCGCACCGTCGGCGCCGGCGTCGTCGCAAAAATCATCGCGTAAGGAGCGGGTATGTCCACCAAACAAAAAATCCGCATCCGCCTCAAGGCCTTCGACTACAAGCTGATCGACAGCTCGGCCGCCGAGATCGTTGACACCGCCAAGCGCACCGGCGCGATCGTCAAGGGCCCCGTGCCCCTGCCGACCCGCATGAAGCGCTTCGACATCCTGCGCTCGCCGCACGTCAACAAGACCAGCCGCGACCAGCTCGAAATCCGCACCCACCAGCGTCTGATGGACATCGTGGACCCGACCGACAAGACGGTCGACGCCCTGATGAAGCTCGACCTGCCGGCTGGTGTGGACGTCGAAATCAAGCTGCAGTAAGTTTCTCGCTTGAGCACCGTCGGGCCAGTCGCCCGGCGGTGCTTGCAGAGAAAAAGCCCGCCGGTTATACTGGCGGGCTTTCCGGCTTCTGGTCGGAGATTTCGTGGTGCCGTTTGATCCTGAATCATCGGCCCTTAGCGCGGAGCCTCGGTTCCGCACCATCAGCCCCGGCCAATTGAAGTCGGGAACGGAGAAAACAATGAGTCTTAGCAACTCCCTCGGGTTGTTGGGTCGCAAGGTGGGCATGATGCGTCTGTTCACCGATGACGGGGACGCAGTGCCTGTCACGGTGGTCGATGTGTCGAACAACCGTGTGACGCAGGTCAAAACCCTGGCCCATGACGGCTACGACGCGCTGCAGGTCACCTTTGGTGCCCGCCGTGCCTCCCGCGTGACCAAGCCCGAAGCGGGCCACCTGGCCAAGGCCGGTGTCGAAGCGGGTGAAATCATCCAGGAATTCCGCGTCGCCTCCGACGTCGCTGCCCAGTACCAGCCCGGTGCCGTGGTGGCCCCCAATGCGATCTTCGCGGCGGGTCAGAAGGTGGACGTGCAAGGCACCTCGATCGGTAAAGGCTTCGCCGGCACCATCAAGCGCCACAACTTCAGCTCGCAGCGCGCCTCGCACGGCAACAGCCGTTCGCACAACGTGCCGGGCTCCATCTCCATGGCCCAGGATCCGGGTCGCGTGTTCCCCGGCAAGAAGATGACCGGGCACATGGGCGATGTGACCAAGACCATCCAGAACCTCGACATCGTGCGCGTGGACGAAACCCGTCAACTGCTCATGATCCGCGGCGCCGTTCCCGGCTCCAACGGCGGTTTCGTGACCGTGCGTCCCGCCATCAAGGCCAAATCCGGCAAGGGAGCAAACTGATGCAAGTTGAACTCCTGAACGACCAGGGTCAAGCCTCGTCCAACGTGGACGTGCCCGAGACCGTGTTTGGTCGCGACTACAACGAAGCCCTGATCCACCAGCTCGTGGTGGCTTATCAGGCGAACGCCCGTCAAGGTACGCGTGCACAAAAAGACCGCCAGATGGTCAAGCACTCGACCAAGAAGCCGTTCAAGCAGAAGGGCACCGGCCGCGCACGCGCCGGTATGACGTCTTCGCCGCTGTGGCGCGGGGGCGGTCGCATTTTCCCGAACAGCCCTGACGAAAACTTCACCCAGAAGCTCAACAAGAAGATGTACCGCGCCGGCATGGCGTCCATCTTCTCGCAGCTCGTGCGTGAAGGCCGTCTGGCCGTGGTCGATTCCCTGAAAGTGGACTCGCCCAAGACCAAGCAGCTGGCCGACAAATTCAAAGCCATGAACCTGCAATCGGTGCTGGTGATCGCCGAGGAAGTCGACGAGAACCTGTACCTGGCTTCGCGCAACCTGCCCAACGTGCTGGTGGTCGAGCCGCGTTACGCCGATCCGCTGTCGCTGGTGCATTACAAGAAGGTCATCGTCACCAAGGCGGCGATCGACCAGCTCAAGGAGATGTTCGCATGAGCGTCACGAAATACGACGAAGGTCGCCTGATGCAGGTCCTCGTGGCACCGATCGTGTCCGAGAAGGCCACCCAGGTTGCCGAGCAAACCAACGCCGTGATGTTCAAGGTGTTGCGTGATGCCTCCAAGCCCGAGATCAAGGCGGCCGTTGAACTGATGTTCAAGGTCCAGGTCAAGGGCGTTTCCGTGCTCAACCAGAAGGGCAAGTCCAAGCGCTTTGGCAAGACCGTCGGTCGTCGCGACCACGTTCGCAAGGCCTATGTGACGCTGATGCCCGGTCAAGAGCTGAACTTCGGCGGAGAGGGCGTTTAATCATGGCAGTCATCAAGATGAAACCGACTTCGCCAGGCCGTCGCGGCATGGTGAAGGTCACGCGTGACCAACTGCACAAGGGTGCGGGTTTTGCGCCCCTGCTGGAGCCCCAATTCCAGAAGGCCGGCCGCAACAACAACGGTCACATCACCACCCGCCACAAGGGCGGTGGTCACAAGCACCACTACCGTGTGGTCGATTTCCGTCGCAACAAGGACGGCATCCCGGCCAAGGTCGAGCGCATCGAGTACGACCCGAACCGCACGGCGCACATCGCGCTGCTGTGCTACGCCGACGGCGAGCGCCGCTACATCATCGCCCCGCGTGGCGTTGAAGTGGGCGCAACCTTGCTGTCCGGCTCGGAGTCGCCGATCCGCGTGGGCAACACCCTGCCGATCCGCAACATCCCGGTCGGTTCGACCATCCACTGCATCGAGCTGCAGGTCGGCAAGGGCGCGCAAATCGCCCGTTCCGCCGGCGCCTCGGCTGTGCTGCTGGCCCGCGAAGGCATCTACGCCCAGGTGCGCATGCGCTCGGGTGAAGTGCGCAAGGTCCACGTGGATTGCCGCGCCACCATCGGCGAAGTGTCCAACCAGGAACACAGCCTGCGCCAGTTGGGCAAGGCCGGTGTGAAGCGTCACATGGGCATCCGCCCGACCGTTCGCGGTACCGCGATGAACCCGATCGACCACCCGCACGGTGGTGGTGAAGGCAAGACCGGCGAAGGCCGCGCTCCGGTGGATCCGTGGGGCAACCTGACCAAGGGCTATCGCACCCGCAACAACCGCCGCACGCAGTCGATGATCGTCTCGCGTCGCAAGAAGTAAAGGGTTGACAACATGACTCGCTCACTCAAAAAAGGTCCGTTTGTCGACCATCACCTGTTGGCCAAGGTTGAAAAAGCCCAAGCCACCAAGGACAAAAAGCCCGTCAAGACCTGGTCGCGCCGCTCGATGATCCTGCCCGATTTCATCGGCCTGACCATCGCCGTGCACAACGGCAAGCAGCACGTGCCCGTGTACATCACCGATCAGATGGTGGGACACAAGCTCGGCGAGTTCTCGCTGACGCGCACGTTCAAGGGCCACCCGGCCGACAAAAAAGCGAAGAAGTAAGGACTAACCATGGAAACCCGTTCAATCGTTCGAGGCGTTCGCCTCTCGGTCGACAAAGGCCGACTGGTTGCCGACCTGATTCGTGGCAAGAAGGTCGACCAGGCCCTCAACATCCTGGCGTTCACGCAGAAGAAGGCCGCTGGCATCGTCAAGAAGGCTCTTGAGTCCGCCATCGCCAACGCGGAACACAACGACGGCGCCGACATCGACGAACTGAAGGTCAAGACCATCTACGTCGAGCAAGGCACCACGCTCAAGCGCTTCTCGGCCCGCGCCAAAGGCCGCGGCAACCGCATCAGCAAACCCACGTGTCACATCTACGTGACGGTTGGCAACTGAAGAGGTCACAGGAATATGGGACAGAAAATCAACCCCACCGGGTTCCGCCTCGCAGTTTCCCGCAACTGGGCCAGCCGCTGGTACGCGAGCAACCGTGACTTCGCCGGCATGCTGGCCGAAGACATCAAGGTGCGCGAGTACCTCAAGGGCAAGCTGAAGAACGCCGCCGTTTCGCGCGTCGTGATCGAGCGCCCCGCCAAGAACGCCCGCATCACCATCTACTCGGCGCGTCCGGGCGTGGTGATCGGCAAGAAGGGCGAGGACATCGAGAAGCTGAAGAAGGAACTGGCCGCCAAGCTGGGCGTGCCGGTTGCGGTCAACATCGAAGAAGTGCGCAAGCCCGAAATCGATGCCAAGCTGATCGCCGACAGCATCACGCAGCAGCTCGAGAAGCGCATCATGTTCCGCCGCGCCATGAAGCGCGCGATGCAGAACGCCATGCGCCTGGGCGCACAGGGCATCAAGATCATGTCGTCGGGCCGTCTCAACGGCATTGAAATCGCTCGTTGCGAGTGGTACCGCGAAGGTCGCGTGCCGCTTCACACCCTGCGCGCCGACATCGACTACGGCACGTCCGAAGCCAAGACCACCTACGGCATCATCGGTGTCAAGGTCTGGGTCTACAAGGGCGACACCCTGGGCCGCAACGATGCGCCCGTGGTGGCCGAGCCGCGTGTGGAAGAAGAGCGTCGTCCGCGTGGTCCGCGCCGCGAGCGTCCGGCAGGTCCTCCTGCCCGCGCCGCAGTTCGCCGCCCTGGCGCCAATGCCGCTCCGGCCGATGGCAGCGACAAGCCTGCCGAAGCCACCGGCACCGAAACCAAACCCGCCGTTAAGCGCGTTCGCAAAGACGCCGCGCCCGCATCTGCAGCTGCGGACGGCAAAGGAGAATAAACATGTTGCAACCTGCTCGCCGCAAGTTCCGTAAAGAACAAAAAGGCCGCAATACCGGCGTCGCCACCAGTGGCGCCACCGTCGCGTTCGGCGACTTCGGCCTGAAGTCGACCGACCGCGGTCGTCTGACGGCTCGCCAGATCGAGGCCGCACGCCGTGCGATCTCCCGTCACGTGAAGCGTGGCGGCCGCATCTGGATCCGCGTGTTCCCGGACAAGCCGATCTCCCAGAAGCCTGCCGAAGTCCGTATGGGCAACGGCAAGGGCTCGGTGGAGTACTACGTGGCCGAGATCCAGCCTGGCAAGGTGCTCTACGAAATCGTGGGCGTGCCCGAACAGCTGGCCCGCGAGGCATTCACGCTGGCGGCCGCCAAGCTTCCGTTGCGCACCACGTTCGTGACGCGCATGTTGGGTCAGTGATTCAGGAGAACACAAGATGAAAACTGCTGAACTGCGCCAAAAGGATGTGGCCGGCCTCGAAGCCGAAGTGAAGGCACTGCAAAAGGCCCACTTCGGTCTGCGCATGCAAAAAGCCACGCAACAACTCAACAACAACGCCACGCTGGGTGACACCCGCCGTGCGATCGCTCGCGCCAAGACCATTCTGGCCGAGAAGCAGCGCGCCGCCGCCGCGGCCAAATAAGGAGTGACCATGACGGAAGCTAAAACATCCCTCAAGCGCACCTTGGTTGGCAAGGTGGTCAGCGACAAGCGTTCCAAGACCGTGACGGTGTTGGTGGAGCGCCGTGTGAAACACGAGCTCTACGACAAGATCGTGGCGAAGTCCAGCAAGTACCACGCTCACGACGAAAAGAGCGAGTACAAGATGGGCGACGTGATCGAGATCACCGAGAGCCGTCCGCTGTCCAAGACCAAGAACTGGGTCGCCACGCGCCTGGTGCAAAAGGCCGCGCTGGTCTGAGCCCCATTGCGTTGCTTGCAGCGCAGATCGAAAAAGCGACCGACAATCCGGTCGCTTTTTCTTTTCCGGCCCGGCATGAACGGGCCTTCCAGCCACGGCCTGCGGGCCACACAACGAGGAGCACGACATGATCAAAGTTGGTGACAAGATTCCGGCGGCCACGCTGATGGAATACAGCGAAGTCGAAGGCAATGGCTGCAGCATCGGCCCGAACCCGGTGGACGTGCAGAAGGCGTCGGCGGGCAAGACGATCGCCGTGTTCGCGCTGCCCGGTGCGTTCACGCCGACCTGTTCCGCCAAGCACGTGCCGGGCTTTGTCCAGCACGCCGCCGACTTCAAGGCCGCGGGCGTGGACGAGATCTGGTGCCTGAGCGTGAACGACGCTTTCGTGATGGGCGCCTGGGCGCGCGATCAGAAGACGGGTGACAAGGTGCGCATGCTGGCCGACGGCAGCGCCGATTTCGCCAAGGCCACGGGCCTGACCCTGGACCTGACCGGCCGCGGCATGGGCCTGCGCAGCAACCGTTACTCGATGCTGGTCAAGAACGGCGTGGTGCAGTCGCTGAACGTGGAAGGCCCCGGCAAGTTCGAGGTGAGCGACGCCGACACCCTGCTGGCCCAGGCCAAAGCCGGCGCCTGATCCGCCACCCAAGAAAAAAGCCGCCGGTGTCGCCACCTGGCGGCTTTTTTGTGGGCGCTTGTCCGGCTAGAGATCGACCTTGAGGTAATGCGCACCCGGAATGGGGTTGTGGTAATACGGCGCCACCTCGACAAAACCCATCTCCTGGTACAGCGCGCGCGCCGTTTCCATGTCGCTCAGGGTGTCGAGCAGCATGGTGGTGTAGCCCGACAGCTGGCCGTCCGACAGCACGCGCTCCACCAGCAGGCGGCCCAGGCCGAAGCCGCGAAAGGCCGGGCGCACGAACAGGCGCTTCATCTCGCAGGCGTTGAGGTGGTCGGTGTTGTAGAGCGGGCGCATGGCGCAGCAGCCGGCGGGTTCGCCGTCCACGCAGGCCAGCAGCAGCGTGCCCGCCGGTGGGGCGTAAGCGCCGGGCAGTTCGGCGAGCTCGGCGTCGAAGCCCTGGAAGCACAGGTCGATGCCCAGTCCTGCCTGGTATTCCAGGAAGAGCTGGCGAACGGTCTGCAGATCGTCGGGAAACTGGGCCGGTCTCAGCGAGATCACGGCGGTTCCGGTGTCGGTCATGGCGGTGGGGAGGGCGGGCGCGAGGCCCGGTGGGTGGCGTGGCTGCCACTATACGACAGCATGGGCCGACCGCCGCCTCAGAAGGCGTTGCCCAGGCTGACCAACCAGCTCACCGCCGCGGCGCACAGGCCAAGCACCACCAGGGCCAGCAGGCGCGTGCCCGCCGTGTCGCGGGTGCTGGGCACGGGGACCGGCACCTGCTTGTCGCCCACCACCATGGGGCGCACGAGGCCCTGCTTCTTCACCCACTTGTAGTAGGCGATGGCCAGCAGGTGCAGGCCCACGAGCACGAAGACGATGAGCTTGCCGACTTCCTTGTGGTAACCGGTCGCCAGCGACACCGTTTCGCCCGAGACGAAGCGCACCAGCGGGCCGAAGAAGGCGATCTCGTCGTCGCTCATGAGACCGGTGCCCACTTGGGCGGCGAGGATCAAGAGGAGCGCGAAGACCGAGAGGGCCCCCAGCGGGCTGTGGCCCACCGAGTGCTCGGGCCGGCCCCGTCCCCGGAGGTAGGCCACCAGCGACGAGGGGGCATAGATGAAGCGGGTGAAGCGCGACCAGTGGCCGCCGATGAAGCCCCAGACCAGGCGGAACAGCAGCAGGGTCAACACCGCGTAGCCCAGGCGAAGGTGCCAGTTCATCCAGTTGCCGCCGATGCTGCCGGTGACGATCAGCCCGATGACGCAGGCCGCGAGCAGCCAGTGGAACAGACGGGTGGGCAGGTCCCAGACGCGGATGGTGTGCATGGTGATCGTGGAGGGTTGGATTCGGAATCGAGGAATAGAGAAGGTATATCGGAAAACGTTCCAGTGGAACTTTCGCCGATTCCCTACACTCCTGAGCGGGTGGCTCCCGGAGCCACGCCGCAACGCCCCACAACCTCCTCAGGAGTTTTCATGAAAATAATCGCTCCCCTCGCCTTGGCCCTGGCCTTCGGCACCCTGTCGGCACCCGCCTTCGCGCAATTCCAGAAGCCCGAAGACGCGGTGAAGTACCGCAAGGGCGCCTTGACCGTGATGGCCAACCACTTCAGCCGCATCGGTGCGATGGCCAACGGCCGCGCGCCCTTCGATGCCAAGGTGGCCGCCGAGAGCGCCGCGATCGTGGAGACCATGAGCAAGCTGCCGTGGGAAGGCTTCGTGCCGGGCACCGACAAGGGCGACACCGGCGCCTTGCCCGTGATCTGGACCGAACAGGCCAAGTTCAAGGAGAACTCGGAGAAGCTCCAGAGCGCCACCGCCCAGCTGGCGGCCGCCGCGAAAACGGGCAACCTCGACAGCGTGAAGACCGCGTTCGGCGCCACGGCCCAGACCTGCAAGGCCTGCCACGACGCGTTCCGCAAATAAGACGGATCGCCTCCAAACAAAAAGGCCGGGAACGATCCCGGCCTTTTTTCATGGAAGCTCGCGCGTGAAGGTTCAGGCCTGCTGGGCCAGCAGCTCTTCGATCAGCTTGTGCAGCGCGGGAAAATCGGGTTCCCCCACATAGCGTTTGACGATGCGGCCCTGTTTGTCCACCAGGTAGGTGGTGGGCGTGAGCTTGACGTCGCCCCATTGCTTGGCGATGTCGCCGGTGTTGTCCAGCGCGACCTTGAAGGGCAGCTGGCGCGACTGCGCGAAGTTGAGCACCCAGGCCGGCGGGTCGTACTCCATCGCCACGGCCACGGTCTCGAAGCCCTGTCCCTGGTACTTCTGGTACGTGGCGACGATGGAGGGCATTTCCTTCACGCAGGTGACGCAGGTCGTGGCCCAGAAATTCACCAGCGTGACCTTGCCCTTGAGGTCGGCGGTGGTGGCCTTGCTGCCATCGAGCAGCACGAAGGTGGATTCGGGCGCCGCGTCGCGGCCCGCGCAACCCGCCAAGCCCAGGGCGCCGAGGGCACCCAGCGCGGCGGCCGCTTGAAGGGTGCGCCGGCGGTGCTGGCCGCGGGGGCTGAGATCGGTCATTGTCTTTTCACTTCCCGGGGGCTACATTGCCCCACGTCATTCATTGAACAGCTTGCTTCCCGGAGGAACCGCCATGCAGCGCCGCCAGTTTACCCAGTCCACCACCGCGATGATCGGCCTTCTGGTCCTCGCCGCCCATCAGCAGGCCAGGGCCTTGTCCTTGGGCGATCTCACCGAAGGCGACGCCAGCCAGGGCATCAAGGTGGCCCTGGAAAAGGGCGCGCTGGCCGCGGTGGCCTTGCTGGGCAAGACGGATGGATTCCTGGGCAACCCAAAAGTTCGGATTCCCTTGCCCGGATTTCTCGAGGATGCGTCCAAGCTGCTCAAGATGACCGGCCAGGGCAAACGGGTCGACGAACTCGTCACCAGCATGAACCGGGCTGCCGAGGCGGCCGTGCCGATGGGGCGCGATGTGCTGGTGGGGGCGGTGAAGTCCATGAACGTGACCGACGCCAAGAACATCCTGGGCGGGGGCGACAACGCCGTGACGCAGTTCTTTGCTGAAAAAACGCGCAGCCCGCTGGGCGAGAAGTTCCTGCCCATCGTGACCAAGGCCACAGAGAAGGTGGGTCTGGCGAACCAGTACAACAAGGTGGCTGGCAAGGCCGCGGGCATCGGGCTGGTCAAGTCGGAAGACGCCAACATCCAGCGCTACGTCACCGGCAAATCGCTCGACGGGCTCTACACCATCATTGGCGAGGAAGAGCGCAAGATCCGCCAGGACCCGGTGGGCACCGGCAGCGCCATCCTGAAAAAGGTCTTTGGCACCTTGAAGTAAGCGCCTCCTTGCGATACTTTTTCGAAATTACTTGAGCTTCTGCCTGGCCTCGGCCAGGCGGGCCTCCAGGTACTCACCGTAGAAGTCGGGCACCGCAATGCCGACCAGGCGCTCGGCGAGTTCCCGCCCGTCCGGGCCGAAGAACAGCACCGTCGGCGTGAAGCGGGCCTTCCACGCCCGAGCCTGCTCGGCCGGCGTGCTCAGTTGCCCATCAAAACCTTGCAGGTTGCCGGTGCGGTCCATCACGTCGATCTGCACCGCGTGGACCTTACCTTCTCGCCGCATGGGCAGCAGGTAGTGGTTGCGCACGATGGCGCAATAGGGGCAGCCGGTCAGCGTGGTCATCACCACCAGAGGCTCGCCGCGGGCGGCCGCGGCTTGCGCGGCGCCGCGCAGCGAGGTGGGGGTGGGCAAGGCCTGCGCGGCGGTGGCGGGTGGGGGCGTGGCGATGTCGCTCATGGGTGTCACGAAGTTGGGGCGTCGTGGTTCAGACCGCGCCGCGGCGTTGAAGTTCGGCCAGGCGCTCGGGCGGGCAGGCCAGCCAGTCATCCAGCACCTCGGCCGTGTGCTGGCCCAACAGCGGTGGCGGCAGGTCGTTGCGCACCGGCGTGGCGCTGAGCTTGAGCGGGCTGGCGACGAGGTCGACCGCCTCGGCCAGCGGGTGCGACCAGGTGTGCACCATGTCGCGCGAGCGCACGTGCCCGTCGGCGAACACCTCGGCGAGGTTGTTGATCGGGCCGCAGGGCACCTTGGCGGCCTCCAGCGCGGCCAGCCAGTCGGCTTTGCCGCGCGTCTTGAGCAGGTCGGCCAGCAAGGGCACCAGCACCTCGCGGTGGCGCACGCGGTTCTGGTTCTGCGCGAAGCGCGGGTCGGTGGCGAGCCCGGGCCGTCCGGCCACCGCGCAGAACTTGGCGAACTGGCCATCGTTGCCCACGGCCAGGATGATGTATTGCGCCTGACCTTGTGCATCCGGCGCGACCTCAAAGGCCTGGTACGGCACGATGTTGGCGTGGGCATTGCCCGCCCGGCCCGGCACCTTGCCTTCATCCCGGCCGCGCACCAGGTAGTTGGCGCCCAGATTGGCGAGCATGGCGACCTGGGTGTCAAGCAGCGCCATGTCGATCTGCTGGCCTTCGCCGGTGCGCTCCGCGTGGCGCAGCGCGGCCTGGATGGCGATGGTCGCGTACAGGCCGGTGAACAGGTCGGTCACCGCCACGCCCACCTTCTGCGGGCCGCCGCCGGGCAGCGCATCGCGCTCGCCGGTCACGCTCATGAGGCCGCCCATGGCCTGGATGGCGAAGTCGTAGCCCGCGCGGTCCTTGTAGGGACCGGTCTGGCCGAAGCCGGTGATGGAGCAGTAGACGAGTCGGGGGTTGATCGCGCGCAGCGCGGCGTAGTCCAGACCGTAGCGCGCCATGTCGCCGACCTTGTAGTTTTCGACGAACACATCGGCCTTGGCGGCCAGCTCGCGGATCAGGGCCTGGCCCTCGGGCGTGGCGATGTCGCAGGTGATGGAGCGCTTGTTGCGGTTCGCACCCAGGTAGTAGGCCGCCTCGGCGGTGTCCTGGCCATCGCGTCCCTGCAGAAAGGGCGGGCCCCAGCCGCGGGTGTCGTCGCCGCCGGGATGGCCCGCGCCCGGAGGGCGCTCCACCTTCACCACATCGGCGCCCAGATCGGCCAGCGTCTGCGTGCACCAGGGGCCGGCGAGCACGCGCGAGAGATCAAGTATGCGGATACCATCCAGAGCATTCATGTTGCCATTGTGCGCGACCCCGCCTTCGCTGCGGTGTCCCGGCGGTGGCCTCTCTGGCTGGAATTCCATGTCTGTCCCCGTTCCCGGCGGTGCGCCGCGCCGCCGCCTGCGCCCGCTGGGGCTCGCGCTGTCCGCCGGGCTGGTCCTCAGTGCGTGCAACCCCACCTTCAACTGGCGCGAATTGCGCCCCGAGGGCACGACTTTGCTGGCGCTCATGCCCTGCAAGCCCGAGTCCGCCGCGCGGCCGGTGCCGCTCGATGGCGGTGCGCCGGCCGAGTTGCACATGCACAGCTGCGACACGGGTGGCCTGACCTTCGCCTTGGCCTGGGCCGAGCTGGGTAACGCCGCCCGCGTGCCCGCCGCGCTGAACGGCTGGCGCCGCGCCTCGCTGGGGGCCGTGCGCGTCGACCCGGCGCGGGCCGACGACCCCGCGACACGCTGGCCGGCGGCTGTGCCCGGCGCCACCCAGGCCCTGGGCCTGGCGGCGCAAGGCACCGACCACCAAGGCCAACCGGTGCAGGTGCGCGCGGTGCATTTCGCGCGCGGCACGCAGGTGTACCAGGCGGCAGTCTATGGCCCCGCGCTGCGCGACGACGTGACCACCGCCTTTTTTGACGGACTCAAGCTGCCATGAACCCGACTGTTCGACCCGGTCCCGTGCGCCTCGACGGCGCGGTGGCGCCGCGCCCCCCGCAAAGCGAGTTGCTCGCGCCGCGCACGGTGGTCATCGTCTTCCTGACCTTCGCGCTCGCGTATTTCCTGTCGGCGCTGTTGCGCGCCATCACGGCCACGCTCTCGCCCACCCTGAGCGCCGAGATGTCGCTCAATGCGGGCGATCTCGGCCTGCTGGCCGGAGGCTATTTCTTCGGCTTCGCGCTCACGCAACTGCCGCTGGGCAACTGGCTGGACCGCCATGGCCCGCGCACCGTGATCCTGTGGTTCCTGGGGGTGGCGGTTGCCGGCTGTGCCGCGTTTGCGCTGGCCACCAGCTTCACCTGGCTGCTGGCCGCGCGCGTGCTCATCGGCATGGGCGTGAGCGCCTGCCTGATGGCCCCGCTTACCGGCTATCGGCGCTGGCTCACGCCCCTGGCGCAGATGCGCGCCAATTCCTGGATGCTCATGACCGGCTCGTTCGGCATGGTGGCCGCCACCTTGCCGGTGCAGTGGCTGATGCCGCTGACCGGCTGGCGCGGCCTGTTCTGGCTGCTGGGCGGGTTGATCCTGCTGTCGATGGTGGGCATCGTCTGGACGGTGCCGCGCTGGCGGCGGACCGAGCCGGCGGAGGCCGCCGCGCCGGTTTCCGAGCCGGGTTACGGCATGGTCTGGCGCCATCCCTATTTCCGCCAGATGGTGCCGATCGGCTTCGTCAACTACGGCGGCATGATCGCCGTGCAGACGCTGTGGGCCGGGCCCTGGATGGTGAAGGTCGCGGGCTACACGCCGGAGCAGGCGGCCGGCGGCCTGTTCGGCATCAACCTCTGCATGCTGTGCACCTTCTGGCTCTGGGGGGTGTTCAACCCGCGGCTGGCGCGCCAGGGCTGGCTGCCCGAGCGCCTGATCGCCTGGGGCCTGCCGCTGAGTTTCGTGGTGCTGGGCGCCATCGTGCTGCTGGGCGAGCGCGCCGGCTGGCCGCTCTGGGCCCTGTATTGCGTCAGCTGCACGGTCGGCTCGCTGTCCCAGCCCGCCGTGGCCCTGGCCCTGCCGGCCGAGGCCGCCGGGCGGGCGCTCTCGGGCTACAACCTGGTCATCTTTGGTGGCGTGTTCGTGGTGCAGTGGGGCATCGGGCTGCTGATCGATGCCCTGGGGCTGTTCGTGGACAACGAGGTCGCCCGCTACCGCGGCGCCATCACCCTCTTTGCCGTCTGTGGCGTTCTCGCCTACGCCGTGTTCCTGCGCGCCCACCTGCGCCGCGCGGCCGGCCGCGCGGGCTAAACTGGGGCCATGAACGGCATCCTCATCATGGCGCACGCGCCGCTGGCCTCCGCACTGCGCCAGTGCGTGCTGCATGTGTTCCCCGACAGCGCCGACGCGGTGTCGGCGCTGGATGTGCAACCCAACGTGCCGCCCGAGGAGTCGCTGGCGCAGGCCCGCGCGCTGATGCGCCAGATGCACCTGCCGCAGACGCTGGTCGTGACCGACGTGTTCGGCGCCACGCCCTGCAACGTGGCGCAGAAACTCATCGACGGCATCAATTCCAAACTCATCACCGGCGTGAACCTGCCCATGCTGTTGCGCACCGTGTCGTACCGCCATGAATCGCTGGATGCGCTGATCTCGCGCGCCATGATCGGCGCCACGCAAGGTGTCATCCAGGTGGCGGTGACCGCGCCCCAGAACCAGGCCAAACGAGCCACGCATGATCAAGACCACCGTGACCATCAGCAATAAGCTCGGGCTGCACGCGCGCGCCTCGGCCAAACTCACCAAACTCGCCGGCGGCTTCGCCTGCGATGTGTGGATGTCGCGCGGCGAACGGCGCGTCAACGCCAAGAGCATCATGGGCGTCATGATGCTGGCCGCCGGCATCGGCAGCGTGGTCGAGATCGAGACCGATGGCAAGGACGAGCAACCTGCCATGGACGCGCTGGTGGCGCTCGTCAACGACAAGTTCGGCGAGGGCGAATGACCATCTCCATCCACGGTCTGGCGGTCTCCCGGGGCATTGCCATCGGGCGGGCCGTGATCGTGGCGTCCAGCCGTGTGGACGTGGCGCACTACTTCGTGCAGGCCGAGCAGGTCGAGAGCGAGATCGAACGCCTGCGCCACGCGCGCAACGCGGTGGCCGAGGAAATCGTGAAGGTGCAGCACAGCCTGCACGACCTCGGCCCCAATGACGCGCACCCCGAACTCACCGCGCTGCTCGACGTGCACCTGATGCTGCTGCAGGACGAGCAGCTCACCAGCGGCGTGAAGCACTGGATCGTGGACCGCCACTACAACGCCGAATGGGCGCTGACCACCCAGCTCGAGGTGATCGCGCGCCAGTTCGACGAAATGGAAGACCCGTACCTGCGCGAGCGCAAGGCCGACCTGGAGCAGGTGGTCGAGCGCATGCTGCGCTTCATGCGCGGCGTGGCCTCGCCGGTGGCGCCGGGTGGCGAAGCCAAGGCGGTGCACGACAGCAGCATCGAGGCGCCGCTGGTGCTGATTGCGCACGACCTGTCGCCCGCCGACATGCTGCAGTTCAAGCAGAGCGTCTTCGCCGGTTTCGTCACCGACGTGGGCGGCAAGACCAGCCACACCGCCATCGTCGCGCGCAGCATGGACATCCCGGCGGTGGTGGGCGCGCGCTCGTCCAGCCAGCTGATCCAGCAGGACGACTGGGTCATCATCGATGGGGATGCCGGCGTGGTGCTGGTCGATCCCTCGCCCATCCTGCTGGCCGAGTACGGCTTCAAGCAACGCCAGGGCGAGGTCGAGCGCGAGCGCCTCTCGCGCCTGAAGAACACGCCGGCCGTCACGCTCGATGGCCAGAAGATCGAACTGCTGGCCAACATCGAACAGCCCGAGGACGCCGTGGCGGCGCTCAAGGCCGGCGCCGTGGGCGTGGGCCTGTTTCGCAGCGAGTTCCTGTTCATGGGGCGGGCCGGCAAACTGCCCGACGAGGAAGAGCAGTACCACGCCTACCGGCGCGCGGTCGAGGGCATGCAGGGCCTGCCGGTCACCATCCGCACGGTCGACGTGGGTGCGGACAAGCCGCTGGACCGGGGCGCCTCGCGCGCGGGCGAGGACCACCTCAACCCGGCGCTGGGTTTGCGCGCGATCCGCTGGAGCCTGGCCGAGCCGGCCATGTTCCTGGTGCAACTGCGCGCCATCCTGCGTGCCGCCGCGCACGGCCCGGTGCACCTGCTCATTCCCATGCTGGCGCACGCCAGCGAGATCCGCCAGACCCTGGCGCTGGTCAACCGCGCCCGCGAACAGCTGGACAACGCCGGCATCGCCCATCGCCACGTCAAGCTCGGCGCGATGATCGAGGTGCCGGCCGCGGCCTTGACCATTCCGCTGTTCCTGCGCTATTTCGATTTCCTGTCCGTCGGCACCAACGACCTGATCCAGTACACGCTGGCGATCGACCGCGCGGACGAAGCGGTGTCGCACCTCTACGACCCGGTGCACCCGGCGGTGCTGCACCTGCTGGCCAGCACCATCGAGCAATGCCGGGCCAAGGGCAAGGGCGTGAGCGTGTGTGGTGAGATGGCGGGCGACGTGAGCCTCACGCGGTTGCTGCTGGGCCTGGGGCTGCGCAGCTTTTCCATGCACCCCTCGCAGATCCTGGCGGTCAAGCAGCAGATCCTGCGCTGCGACACCACGCGCCTGCAGACCTGGGCGCAGAGCGTGCTCGCCGCGGAAGACCCCGCGGCCCTGATGACCGACTAGTTGCCGTGCTCCGGCGCCGGCTGCGGCTGGTGCGCCGAGATGCCCGCCAGCACGCTGGCGCTCACGAGCACCATCGCCAGGGCCTCCAGCGCGGTGGGCCAGCGCGCCTCCCACAGGAAGCCGTAGAGCAGGGCGAACAGGGTCTCGAACAGGATCATCTGCCCGATCATGGTCAGCGGCAGCAGGCGGCTGGCCCGGTTCCAGAACGCGTTGCCGAGGATCGAGGCCACGATTGCGCATGCCGGCGGCCACGCCGATGAAGCTTCCCCATTGCGCGCCGGTGTGGTCGCTCAGGCGGCTGCCCATGAAGGCTGGCACCGCCAGCAGCAGGGCCAGCCCACCCGTCACCAGGCCGGTGAGCAGGCTCCAGTCGTGCGAGGACACATGGTCCAGGCGCACCAGCCAGCGGCTGTTGCTCACGGCGTAGGCGGTCCAGGCCGCCAGCGCACCGAGGGCGCAGAGAAAACCTGTGAGGCGGTCGGCCACCGGCGCCTCGGACGGCACGCCCAGCGCCTGCCAGGCCACGCAGGCGATGCCCGCGATGCCCAGCGCCAGGGTGAGCGCGAGCCGGCGCAGCGGTACGGCCCCGTGGCCCCGGCTGCCGATGAGCGTGACCGCCACCGGCAGGAAACCGATGACCAGCGAAGTCATCGGCCATGCCACCGAGCTGAACGGCGGATGCCAACAGCACGTAGTACAGGATGTTGCCCAGCAGGCTCAGGCGCAGCAGGGCCCACCACTCCGGTCGGCCCAACCGGGGCGCCACGGCGCGCCAGCGCGGCGCGATCAGGGCCAGCGCCACCAGGCCATAGGCCAGGTAGCGGGCGGCCGAGAGTTGCAAGGGCGAGAAGTCGCGCGCGAGTTCGGGGGCCAGGAACACGAAGCCCCAGGCGGCACCGGCGGCGGCGCCAAAGCCGATGCCCAGTGCCAGGGAGTGGTTGGGCCGGCTCATCGGTGGCCGGGCAGGAAGGAGAGGCTCATGCCCGGAGCTTAGCCCGGGCCTTCGTCGCGATCCGCTGGTGTGTCGTCGCGTTTCGCGGGTCTTGAGTGGCGCTCAGCCGCGGGGCGGCTCGCGGCGCAGGGCGGCCGTCAGGGCCGAGGGCGAGCGGTAACCGATGCGCCGCGCCGTCTCGGCCACGCTCAGCCCATGGGCGCGCCAGGCGCGGGCCTGGGCCAGGCGCTGTCGGCGCAGCCACTGCATGGGGCTGTCGCCCTGCTCGGCCTGGCAGCGCGCGGTGAACTGCGATGGGCTCAGGTGCACCTGCGAGGCCAGGTCGGCCACGGTCAGCGGGGTTTGCCAGCGCGCTTGCAGCCACTGGTTCAGCGCGGCCCAGTCGATGGGGCGGCGAGGCCGTTCCAGGGGCAGGGCGGTGGCGGGGCCGTGTTGCAACCAGGCTTCGAGCAGCAGGCCGGCGCCGGCCTGGCGGGCGCGTGGCAGGCCCGCCGACACGGCGGCGGCCAGGTAACGCGCCAGGGGCTGCACGCCGGGGGGCGGCGCCGCGACGGCCCGGGCCCAGGCGGGGTCGTGCGAGTCCAGCACCAGGCAGCGCGTGGCGTCCCGTCCTTCGAAATCGTGGTGTTCGCCCGGCGGCACCACGCAGCCGTCGCCGGCGGCGATGCGTTGCCCGCGTCCCGCCACCTCCAGTTCGAGCACACCTTCCAGGCCCACCAGGATCTGGAAGTGGTCGTGGTCGTGGCTGCCGTGCGAGGCGCCGTAGTCGCGCACGCTCAGGTGGTCGTGCGCGGCGGGCATGTCACTTCACTTCGGGGTTGAGCACGCCATGGGCCTGCTGGTCGGCGTGGTACGAGCTGCGCACCATGGCGCCCACGGCG
Source organism: Hydrogenophaga sp. UC242_50 (assembly GCF_042697355.1). Taxonomy (NCBI): domain Bacteria; kingdom Pseudomonadati; phylum Pseudomonadota; class Betaproteobacteria; order Burkholderiales; family Comamonadaceae; genus Hydrogenophaga; species Hydrogenophaga sp. UC242_50. Next base: position 449,127 of record NZ_CP170553.1, on the reverse strand, counting down.
GCATGCGTGAAGCCCATTTCGTAGGCCTTGGCCTCGAACATCTTGAAGGTGTCGGGGTGCACGTAGCGGCGCACCGGCAGGTGGTGGCCGCTGGGGGCGAGGTACTGGCCGATGGTCAGCATGTCGATGTGGTGCGCGCGCATGTCGCGCATCACCTCGAGGATTTCCTCGTCGGTCTCGCCCAGGCCGACCATGAGGCCGCTCTTGGTCGGCACGTGCGGGAACAGCGCCTTGAACTTCTTGAGAAGGTTCAGGCTGAACTGGTAGTCCGAGCCCGGGCGTGCTTCCTTGTACAGGCGCGGCACGGTCTCGAGGTTGTGGTTCATCACATCGGGCGGCGCGGCTTTGAGGATGTCGAGCGCGCGGTCGTCGCGGCCCCGGAAGTCGGGCACCAGCACCTCGATCTGCGTCTGGGGCGACAGGGCGCGCGTCTTTTCGATGCAGGCCACGAAATGGCCGGCACCGCCATCGCGCAGGTCGTCGCGGTCCACGCTGGTGATCACCACGTACTTCAGGTTCAGCTGCGCGATCGTCTTGGCCAGGTTGTCGGGCTCGTTCACGTCCAGCGGATCGGGGCGGCCGTGGCCCACGTCGCAGAACGGGCAGCGGCGCGTGCACTTGTCGCCCATGATCATGAAGGTGGCTGTGCCCTTGCCGAAGCACTCGCCGATGTTCGGGCAGCTCGCTTCCTCGCACACCGTCACCAGCTTGTTGGTGCGCAGGATGTCCTTGATCTCGTAGAAGCGGGTGGTCGGGCTGCCGGCCTTGACGCGAATCCACTCGGGCTTCTTCAGCACCTCGGCCGGCACGATCTTGATCGGGATGCGCGCGGTCTTGGCCTGGCTTTTCTGCTTGGCCGTGGCGTCGTAGCTGGCAGCGGGCTGGGCGTCGCGGACGGTGCTGCTGGCGGGGGCCGTGGGGGTGTCGAGGCGGGTCATGGCATGGGCGCGGTTGGGGTCAGGGGCTCAGGGTGGCGATGAGCTTCTGGCTCAGCACCGCCGCGGCGTCGTCCCAGGACGCCGCGACCCCGATTGTAGAAAGGTCGACCGTGGGCAGGCCCGCGTAGCCGCAGGGGTTGATGCGATCGAAGGGTTGAAGATCCATCGCCACATTGAGCGCCACGCCGTGGTAAGTGCAGTGGCGGCTGACCTTGATGCCCAGCGCGGCGATCTTGCCCAGGCCGGTGAAGTCGGGTGGGGGCAGGGGTTCGCCCGGGTTCCGTTTCTGCGGCCGCTGCGGCAGCAGGGCGTGGCTGCCGGGGTCGTCCAGCCGCACGTAGATGCCGGGCGCGCCAGCCACGCGGTGGCCGGTCACGCCGAAGGTAGCCAGGGTGCGGATCACCGCCTCTTCCACGCGGTAGACATACTCCTTGACGAAGTAACCCGCGCGCTGCAGGTCGATCAGCGGGTAGGCCACCACCTGGCCCGGCCCGTGGTAGGTCACCTGGCCGCCGCGGTTGGTCGACACCACCGGGATGTCGCCCGGGGCCAGCAGGTGGTCTTCGCGACCCGCCAGGCCCTGGGTGAAGACGGGGTCGTGTTCGCAGATCCAGAGTTCGTCGGGCGTGTCGGCCGTGCGCGCCGCGGTGAAGGCCTGCATCGCCTCGTAGGTGGGCGCGTGGTCCACCCGGCCCAGTGTGCGAATGATCACAGCACGACTTTGACCATCGGGTGCGTGGTCAGCGTGCGGTAGAGCTCGTCGAGCTGCTCGCGGCTGGTCACGTGCACCGTGAGCGTGAGGCCCAGGTAGTTGCCGGCCTTGCTCGGGCGCTGTTCGATCGTGCTTTCGTCGAAGCCGGGGTCGAAGGCGCGCGCCACATGCGTCATGGCGGTGGCAAAACCTTCCACGTTGGCGCCCATCACCTTGATGGGGAAGTCGCTCGGGTAGGTGATGAGCGATTGTTCGGGGGGGATGTCGGGCGGGAGTTCCATCGGTCCATTTTCCAGTTCTTCAGATCGATTGCGCGGCCACCGCGCGCTGGTAGCCCGCATAGAGGCTCGCGCAGACGGGGCCAGGCTGGCCGCGCTGGGCGCCATGCCCCACCGGCGCGCCGTCCAGCGTGGTGATGGACAGCACTTCCTTGGTGGCCGAAGACAGCAGCAGCTCGTCGGCCGACAGCACCTCCGCGCGCGTGACGCGGCGAAGCTCGTGCCGGAGGCCTTGCTGCCGGCAGAGTTCCTCGACGAGCCCGAAGCGGATGCCCTCGAGCACGAGGTTGTCCTTGGGCGGGCCCATGACCACGCCATCCTTGACCGCCCACACGTTGCTGGACGCGCCTTCGCTCAGAAAGCCGTCGCGGAACATCACGACCTCCACCGCGCCCGCATCGGCGGCGATCTGGCGCGCCATCACCGAGCCCAGCAGGCTGGTGGCCTTGATGTGGGCCTTGCGCCAGCGAAAGTCATCGGCGGTGACGCAGGCCACGCCGTGGGCGCGTTGCTCCGGGGTTGCGCAGCTTCATCGGGTTGGCCATCGCGAACACCGTGGGTTGGAGGCCGGGCGGCATCACGTGGTCGCGCGGGGCCACGCCCCGGGTGATCTGTATATAGACGAGCTGGTCGTGCACGCCGCGGGTCTGCTGGTCGGCGATCAGGCGCCGCGCGATGCCCAGCCATTCGTCGGGCGAAAACGGGTTGGGAATGCGCAGTTCGCGCAGCGAGCGCTCCAGCCGCGCCATGTGTTCGGCGAAGCGGAACACGCGGCCGCCATAGGCGGGGAGCACCTCGTAGATGCCGTCGCCAAAGATGAAACCGCGGTCGAGCACACTCACGCGGGCCTCCCGCAGCGGACCGTAGTCCCCATCCAGGAAGCACAGGGAGTCGGGCAGGTCGGTCATGGCGGGATTATCGGCCGCACCCTCGGGGCGCGTGGCGGGCACGGTTATCCCGTCCGCCGAATATTGACGGAGGGCTGGGGTTTCTACGTATAATGAGCGGCTTTGCAACCCAGGCGCTTTGTCGTCTGTTTGTCACGCGCGAGGTCGAACATGACGCAAGGCCATTCGATCCCGCCCGGTTGGACAGACCAGGAAGATGGGGAGCAGGAATCCGATTTCAAGCCATTGACGCGCGAAGAAGCGCAGCAGTGGCGGGTTGGCCAGCCAGTGCTCTCGCTCTGGCGGCTGGTGATGGTGCAGTGGCTGGTGGGGCTGGCGGCGAGCATCGTGGGTGGACTGCTGTGGCAGTCGTCCTCGGTGGCGTGGTCGGTTCTGTATGGCGCGGCGGCGGTGGCAATTCCTTCGGCTCTCATGGCCTACGGGTTGACCTCCAGTGCAATGTCCCGTGTGTGGGCGAAGCACGCCAACGCGGCATTTGCCGGCTTCCTGCTGTGGGAGGGCGTCAAGATCCTGTTGGCGGTGGTCATGTTGGCCGCAGCCCCCTGGGTGGTCTCTCCCTTGAATTGGTTCGGCCTTCTGGCCGGGCTTGTGTTGGTTCTCAAGGTCTATTGGTTTGGATACCTCATCCAGGCCAAGCGATCAAATGCAAACGGTTGACTCTCCGGCTCATCGGACACACGAACATGGCTGCTGAAGGCACTTTGACCCCGGGCGAATATATCCGCCACCACCTCGTCCACTTGACGAACCACAAGCAGGAATCCATCGTCGATTTCTCGGTGATCAACCTCGACTCCGTCGTGGTGAGCGCGCTGCTGGGTCTGCTCACGGTGTTCGTGCTCTGGCGTGCCGCCCGCGTTGCGCACGGCCGGCGTGCCCGGCCGCTTCCAGGCCGCCGTCGAAATGCTGGTGGAAATGGTCGATTCGCAGGCCAAATCCGTCATCCACAACGCCCAGAGCCGCAAGCTCGTCGCCCCCCTGGCGTTGACGGTGTTCGTCTGGATCTTCATGATGAACTTCATGGACATGATCCCGGTGGACCTGATTCCCCAGATCTGGCACAGCGCCGGCCCGGCCATGGGCTTCAAGGACTACCTGCGCGTCGTGCCAACCGCCGACCTGTCGACCACCCTGGGTCTGTCGGTGTCGGTGCTGCTGATGTGCCTGTTCTACAACATCAAGATCAAGGGCCTGGGCGGCTGGGCGCACGAACTCGTGAGCGCGCCTTTCGGCACCAGCAAGAACCCGGTCTGGGCCCTGCTGCTGGGCATCGTCAACTTCCTGATGCAGATGATCGAGTTCGTCGCCAAGACGGTCTCGCACGGCATGCGGCTGTTCGGCAACATGTTCGCCGGCGAGCTGGTGTTCATGCTGATCGCCCTGCTGGGCGCCTACGCCACCCTGTCGCTGGGCGGCTCGCTCTTCTTCATCGGTCACCTGATCGCTGGCACGGTGTGGACCTTGTTCCACATTCTGGTCATCACCTTGCAAGCGTTCATCTTCATGATGCTGGCCCTGATCTATCTGGGGCAGGCGCATGACGCTCACTGACGCGGCTCTCTAGGTCGCATTCGGTTTCTCTCGTTTCTTTCCTTTCTCAACAAACTTCCACTTCATAGGAGTCATCATGGAAAACGTTCTGGGTCTTGTCGCACTGGCTTGCGGTCTCATCGTCGGTCTGGGCGCCATCGGCGCATCCATCGGCATCGCGCTGATGGGCGGCAAATTCCTCGAATCGTCGGCCCGTCAGCCCGAGCTGATGAACGACCTGCAGACCAAGATGTTCATTCTGGCCGGTCTGATCGACGCTGCCTTCCTGATCGGCGTTGGCGATCGCCCTGCTGTTCGCTTTCGCGAACCCGTTCACGCTGTAAATCGGCTCGCTGCCCCGCGCGGGCTGGTGTTGCGGTGACGGCCTTCCATCCCGTCGCCACCATCCGCCACCCGTGTCGGCAGTCGGTGCGTCACCCCTCTTGTCAACACACAGAAAGGCGTTGCGATGAACATCAATGCAACCCTCTTTGCGCAGGCCATCGTCTTCGCGATTCTGGTGTGGTTCACGATGAAATTGGTGTGCGCACCCATCGCCAAGGCGCTCGATGAGCGTGCGTTGAAGATTTCCGAAGGCCTGGCCGCTTCCGAAAAAGCCAAGACCGAACTGGCCGTGGCGCAACAAGCGGGTGGAAGAAGAGTTGAGCAAATCGCGCAACGAATCCGCCACCCGCCTGGCCGACGCCGAGCGACGTGCCCAGACCGTGATCGAAGAAGCCAAGGCCCGTGCCACCGAAGAGGCTTCGAAGATCGTGGCGGCCGCCCGCCAGGACGCCGATCAGCAGGTCGTCAAGGCCCGCGAAGCCCTGCGCGAGCAGGTGGCTGCCTTGGCCGTCAAGGGTGCCGAGCAGATCCTCAAGCGCGAAATCAATGCCGGCGTTCACGCCGAATTGCTGGGCCGCCTGAAGACCGAGCTCTGATCCGAGCCTGACGCCACCGACCGGCATTCAAAGGACCACCATGGCAGAAATCGCCACCATTGCCCGCCCCTATGCGGAAGCGCTGTTCAAGGCCGCAGGCCCTGACGCGGCTGGCGCCGCGGCCTGGCTCGACGAGCTGGCTGCCCTGGCCGCCAATGAACAGCTGCGTCAGTTCGCCGACAGCCCCAAGACCGAACCCGATCAGGTGCTTTCGCTCATGACCGGCCTGCTCAAGAGCAGCCTGCCCGCCATCGGCCAGAACTTCCTGCGCACCGTGATCGAGAACGGCCGCATCGAGGCCCTGCCCGAGATCGCCGCCCAGTTCCGCGCGCTGAAGAACGCGCAGCTGGGGGCGTACGACGCGGTGGTCCACAGCGCCTTCGAGGTGGACAGCGCCACGCTGGCCGAGCTCTCCGGGGTGCTGGAAAAGCGCTTTGGACGCAAGCTCAACCTCCAGGTGAAACTGCAGCCCGATCTGATCGGCGGCATTCGCGTGGTGGTGGGCGACGAGGTGCTCGACACCTCGGTCAAAGCCCGCCTGGAACAAATGAAGATTGCCCTGACGGCCTGACGGCTGTTTTTCCGGGCGCGCCTGCACACCATTTAACGAAAGAAGGAAAGAGTCATGCAACTCAATCCCGCCGAAATCTCCGAACTGATCAAGTCCCGCATCGAGGGTCTGGGCGCATCCAGCGATGTGCGCAACCAGGGCACTGTGGTCTCGGTCACCGACGGTATCGTCCGTGTCCACGGCCTGTCCGACGTGATGCAGGGCGAAATGCTGGAATTCCCGGCCAACAAGGATGGCGTGCCTTCCTTCGGCCTGGCGCTGAACCTCGAGCGCGACTCCGTCGGCGCCGTGATTCTGGGCGAGTACGAGCACATCTCCGAAGGCGACACCGTGAAGTGCACGGGCCGCATCCTGGAAGTGCCGGTCGGTCCCGAGCTCGTTGGCCGCGTGGTCAACGCCCTGGGCCAGCCGATCGACGGCAAGGGTCCGGTCAACGCCAAGATGACCGACGTGATCGAGAAGGTCGCCCCGGGCGTGATCGCCCGCAAATCGGTGGACCAGCCGGTGCAGACCGGCCTGAAGTCGATCGACTCCATGGTGCCCGTCGGCCGTGCGCCAGCGCGAGCTGATCATCGGTGACCGCCAGACCGGCAAGACCGCCGTGGCGATCGACGCGATCATCAACCAGAAGGGTCAGAACATGACCTGCGTCTACGTCGCGATCGGCCAGAAGGCCTCGTCGATCAAGAACGTGGTGCGTGCCCTGGAGCAGGCTGGCGCGATGGACTACACCATCGTCGTGGCCGCTTCGGCTTCCGAATCCGCTGCCATGCAGTACCTGTCGGCCTACTCCGGCTGCACCATGGGCGAATACTTCCGCGACCGTTGCGCAGGACGCGCTGATCGTTTATGACGATCTGTCCAAGCAGGCCGTGGCCTACCGCCAGGTCTCGCTGCTGCTGCGCCGCCCACCAGGCCGCGAAGCCTACCCCGGCGACGTGTTCTACCTCCACAGCCGTCTGCTCGAACGCGCAGCCCGCGTGAACGCCGACTACGTCGAAGCCTTCACCAAGGGTGAAGTCAAGGGCAAGACCGGTTCGCTGACCGCACTGCCCATCATCGAAACGCAGGCCGGCGACGTGTCCGCTTTCGTGCCGACCAACGTGATCTCGATCACCGACGGCCAGATCTTCCTGGAAACCAGCCTGTTCAACGCCGGTATCCGCCCCGCCATCAACGCCGGTATCTCGGTGTCGCGCGTCGGTGGTGCTGCCCAGACGGACCTGATCAAGAAGCAGTCCGGCGGCATCCGTACCGACTTGGCCCAGTACCGTGAACTGGCTGCGTTCGCGCAGTTCGCTTCCGACCTGGACGAAGCCACCCGCAAGCAGCTCGACCGCGGTGCCCGCGTGACCGAACTGCTGAAGCAGGCCCAATACGCGCCGCTGTCCATCAGCCTGATGGCCGCCTCGCTGTTCGCTGTGAACAAGGGCTATCTGGACGACATCGACGTCAAGAAGGTGCTGTCGTTCGAAGCCGGCCTGCACGCCTTCCTGAAGGACAAGCACGCCGCCCTGCTGCAGAAGATGGAAGGCGGCAAGGCGCTGGACAAGGACAAAGAAGCCGAAGCCCAGCTCGCCGCCGCGGTTGCCGATTTCAAGAAGACCGGCACGTACTGATCCGCCCCATTGACCAGCTAAGGAGCCCCAATGGCAGCAGGTAAGGAAATACGCGGCAAGATCAAATCGGTGGAGAACACCAAGAAGATCACCAAAGCCATGGAAATGGTCGCCGCCTCCAAGATGCGCAAGGCGCAGGAGCGCATGCGCTCCGCGCGTCCCTACGCCGAGAAGGTGCGCCAGATCGCTGGCAACCTGAGCCGGGCCAACCCGGAGTACACGCACCCGTTCATGCAGACCAACGACGCCAAGACCGCCGGTTTTGTCGTGGTCACGACCGACAAGGGTCTGTGCGGTGGTCTCAACACCAACGTGTTGCGTGCGGTGACGACCCAGCTCAAGGAACTGCAGGCCCAGGGCGTGAGCGCCGAGGCCGTGGCGATCGGCAACAAGGGCCTGGGCTTCCTCAACCGCATCGGTGCCAAGGTGGTGTCCAGCGTGACCGGGCTGGGCGACACGCCTCACCTGGAAAAGCTGATCGGCCCCGTCAAGGTGCTGCTCGATGCGTACACCGAAGGTCGCATCAACGCGGTCTACCTGTCGTACACCAAATTCATCAACACGATGAAGCAGGAATCGGTGATCGAGCAACTGCTGCCGCTCAATGCAGGCACCTTGCAGGACAACGCCGGTGGCCGCGACTGGGACTACATCTACGAACCCGATGCAGCCACCGTCATCGACGAACTGCTGCTGCGCTACGTGGAAGCCCAGGTGTACCAGGCGGTCGCCGAGAACATGGCGTCCGAGCAATCCGCCCGCATGGTGCGCATGAAGGCCGCCACCGACAACGCCGGCAGCGTCATCGGTGAACTCAAGCTGGTCTACAACAAGACCCGTCAGGCCGCGATCACGAAAGAACTTTCGGAAATCGTCGCCGGTGCCGCCGCGGTCTGAAGCAGCCGCCCAACCGAATCCAGAGAAAACAGAAGGTATCCATCATGTCTCAAGTACAAGGCAAGATCGTCCAGTGCATCGGCGCCGTCGTGGACGTGGAATTTCCGCGCAACCAGATGCCGCGCGTTTACGACGCGCTGAAAATGGAAGGCTCCACCCTGACGCTGGAAGTCCAGCAGCAGCTGGGCGACGGCGTGGTGCGCACCATTGCGCTGGGCTCGTCCGACGGCCTGCGCCGCGGTATGGTGGTGTCCAACACCGCCAACCCCATCATGGTCCCGGTCGGCAAGGCCACCCTGGGCCGCATCATGGACGTGCTGGGTGCGCCTATCGACGAGCGTGGCCCGGTCGATCAGACCCTGACGGCTTCGATCCACCGCAAGGCTCCCGCCTACGACGAACTGTCCCCCTCGCAGGAACTGCTGGAAACCGGCATCAAGGTGATCGATCTGGTCTGCCCGTTCGCAAAGGGCGGCAAGGTGGGTCTGTTCGGTGGTGCCGGTGTGGGCAAGACCGTGAACATGATGGAACTCATCAACAACATCGCCAAGGCCCACAGCGGTCTGTCGGTGTTCGCTGGTGTGGGTGAGCGCACCCGCGAAGGCAACGACTTCTATCACGAGATGGCCGACTCCGGCGTCGTGAACCTCGAGAAGCTCGAGGACTCGAAAGCTGGCCATGGTCTACGGCCAGATGAACGAGCCGCCGGGCAACCGTCTGCGCGTGGCCCTGACCGGCCTGACCATCGCCGAGTCGTTCCGCGACGAAGGCCGTGACGTGCTGTTCTTCGTGGACAACATCTACCGCTACACCCTGGCCGGTACCGAAGTGTCCGCCCTGCTGGGCCGCATGCCTTCCGCCGTGGGCTACCAGCCGACGCTGGCCGAAGAAATGGGCCGTCTGCAAGAGCGCATCACCTCCACCAAGGTCGGCTCGATCACCTCCATCCAGGCCGTGTACGTGCCTGCCGATGACTTGACCGACCCGTCGCCCGCCACCACCTTCGCCCACTTGGATTCCACCGTGGTGCTGAGCCGTGACATCGCCGCGCTGGGCATCTACCCCGCCGTGGACCCGCTGGACTCCACCAGCCGCCAGCTCGATCCGCTGGTGGTGGGCCAGGACCACTACGAAACCGCCCGCGCCGTGCAAGGCACGCTGCAGCGCTACAAGGAACTGCGCGACATCATCGCCATCCTGGGCATGGACGAACTGGCGCCGGAAGACAAGCTGGCCGTGGCCCGCGCCCGCAAGATCCAGCGTTTCCTGTCGCAGCCCTTCCACGTCGCTGAAGTGTTCACCGGCTCGCCCGGCAAGTACGTGCCGCTGGCCGAAACCATCCGTGGTTTCAAGATGATCACCGCCGGTGAATGCGACCACCTGCCCGAGCAGTCGTTCTATATGGTCGGCACGATCGACGAAGCCTTCGAAAAGGCCAAAAAGGTGGCGTAAAGCGGCGCCCCGGGGCGTCTGGCGTTGTTGCCGTGCTCGCCGTACCTTGGTACGGCTCCGCGCGGCGCCTAGCCAGCCACCCCGCTGCTTGCTTTCCACTCACCTTTTTTATTGGAGTAACTATGAGCACCATCCGCGTCGATGTGGTCAGCGCCGAAGAATCCATCTTCTCCGGCGAAGCCAAGTTCGTGGCGCTGCCGGGCGAGGCCGGTGAGCTGGGCATCCTGCCCGGCCACATTCCGCTGATCACCCGCATCAAGCCCGGCGCCGTGCGCATCGAGAAGGCCGATGGCGGTGAAGAATTCGTGTTCGTGGCCGGTGGCATTCTGGAAGTGCAACCGCACCACATCACCGTGTTGTCCGACACCGCGATCCGTGCGCACGACCTCGATGAGGCCAAGGCGACCGAAGCGCGCCGGCAGGCCGAAGAGGCCGTGAAGAACGCCAAGAGCGATCTCGATCTGGCCAAGGCCACGTCGGAACTCGCGGTCATGGCCGCGCAGATCGCCGCTCTGCGCAAATACCGCCAAAAGAAATAAGCGACGACTTCGTGTCGTTTATCAAAGAAGGACCGGCCTCGTGCCGGTCTTTTTGTCGGCTTTTGCGGCGAGCCGTGTGACAGTCCGCATACCATCTCGGACAAGACAAGAACACGTTGGGAGCATCGCCGATGTCATCCATTTTTGAGAGCCCCGACATGGCCCCGGAAGAGGTGGCAGCCCGTTTGCTGGTCACCTCGTCGGCGCTGGCCGACCTCACCCTGAGCGATGCGTTGAAAGTGGTGGGCTACATGCGGCCCAAGCTCATCAAGGCGGGCGCGGTCATCATCCAGGAGGGGGAGGTCAAGCAGACCGACTACATGCTGCTGGTGCTGGAAGGCGACATCGCGGTCGAGAACGAGTTGCCCGGCCTGCATGAGAGCATGGTGGTGAACATCATGGGCCCCGGCCACCTGATCGGGGAAATGGGCGTGCTGGATGGCGCGCCGCGCTCGGCCACCTGCACCGCCAACACCGACATCGCGGCGGCCGTGCTCTCGCGCACGGCCTTGATGCGCCTGCTCAAGGACGACCCGAGGTTGGGCGCCCGCTTGCTGCTGGCGATCTCCAAGCGCATGGCCGATCGACTGCGCGAGACCACGCGCAAACTCAAGACCTTTGCCCAGATGAACAAGGCGCTGCAGCAGGAGTTGAATGTGGCGCTCAACAACGGCCGCACCGCGCAGGACAAGCGGCGCGGCTGAGTCCGCCGGCGCTCTTCAGCGGCGCACGACGCCGTCGGCCAGCTCGTTGCGCCGGGTGGCGCCGGCGTCGGCCGGGAAGTGCAGCACCAGCAGGGCGGACACTTCTTCCAGGGCCTGCGTGAGCCCATCCTCGAACGCCCCCTCGCGCAGGCGCGCGCCCAGACGGTCCACGATGGCCTGCCATTCGGCCGGCGCGACGCGTTGCGCCAGCGCCCGGTCGGCCACGAACTCGATGGCGTGCTCGGCCAGCAGCAGGTAGATCAACACACCGTTGTTGTGCTCGGTGTCCCAGATGCGCAGGCGGCCGAACCAGGTCAGCGCGCGCTCGCGCACCACGGTGGACAGCGGGGTGCTGGCATTGATGCGCCAGAGGTAGCTCAGGGGCAGGGCGGCTTCGACGCACAGCCGCACCTCGCCGCTGTGCCGGCCTTCGCTGGCGGCCACGCGCCGCGCCAGACGCTCGGCCATGTCGTCGGGCACCGCGCGCGCGGTGTCCGAGGCGTCCAGCCAACGGTGCTTCAGGATGCGGGCGAGTTTGTTCATGGCCTGTTGCCCTCACCAGCCGCCGGAAGCGCCGCCGCCGCCGAAATTGCCGCCACCGCCCGAGCTGAAACCACCACCGCCAAAACCCCCTCCGCGTCCTCCGCCCCCACCTCCGAAGCCGCCACCGCCCCAGCCGCCGCCACGCCCACCGCGGCCGGAGCCTCCCGAAGTGGGTGCCGGCAGGAACTGCAGGAACAGCGCGGCCAGCATGCCGAGCAGGCCGGCGCCGATGCGCACCCAGACCACGGCGGTCAGCACCCAGGCCAGGCCACCGGCACCGATGCCCGTGAACACCGTGCCCAGCTTGTTGCCGAAGATGCCGCGCAGCACGGCCGAGAACATGGGCACGGCAAAGACCAGGAACACCAGCACCTCCATGCCGTCGAAATCGTCGAGGCCGGCGCCATCGCGCGTGGCCTGTTCCGCAGGCAGGGGCAGGTTCTCTCCCCGGATGCGCGCCAGGATCTGATCGACCCCGGCCTCGATGCCGGCGGCGTAGTTGCCGATGCGGAACGCGGGCGTCACCGCGCCGTCGATGATGCGCTTGGCGATCAGGTCGGGAATCGCGCCTTCCAGCGCCTTCGCGGTGGCGATGCGCAGGCGCCGGTCGTCCTTGGCGATCACGAACAGCACGCCGTCGCCCACATCGCGCCGGCCGATCTTCCAGGCGTCGCCCAGGCGCTGCGTGTAATCGGCGATGTCTTCGGGTGCGGTGGTGGCGCACCATCACCACCACCACCTGCGAGCCGTTCGTCTTTTCAAAGGCCGCGAGCTTGGCCTCGATGGCGGCGAGGCTCGCCACATCGAGCGTGCCCGTCTGGTCGATCACGCGCGCGCGCAATTCGGGGATGGGCTGCAGGCCTTGCGCCAGCGCCCAGGAGGGGAAGAACCAGAGCCCCAGGGCGGCCAGCAGCCACCGGGCCAGGCGCAGCGTCATGGCTTCTTGAAGTCCACCGTGGGCGGTGTCGAGATCGCGGCCTCGTTGGCGACCTGGAAGTTGGCCTTGGGGCTGTAGCCGAAGACCATCGCGGTGAGGTTGGTGGGGAAGCTGCGCGCGAGCACGTTGTACTCCTGCACGGTCTGGATGTAGCGGTTGCGCGCCACGGTGATGCGGTTCTCGGTGCCTTCGAGCTGCACGCGCAGGTCGCTGAAGCCCTGGTTGGCCTTGAGGTTGGGGTACTGCTCCACCACCACCATCAGGCGGCTGAGCGCGCTGCCCAGTTCGCCTTGCGCGGCCTGAAACTGCTGCATCGCAGCCGGGTTGTTCAAGGTCTCGGGCGTGACCTGGATCGACGTGGCCTTGGCGCGGGCCTCGATCACGCGGGTGAGCGTTTCCTGCTCGAAGTTGGCCTCGCCCTTGACGGTGGCGACGATGTTGGGGATCAGGTCGGCTCGGCGCTGGTATTGGTTGAGCACCTCCGACCAGGCCGACTGGCTCTGCTCGTCCAGGCGCTGGAAGTCGTTGTACCCACAGCCCGTGAGGCTGGTGGCGAGCAACAGGGCGGCGGCCCCGGTGGACAGGCGTCGAATGGATGTGCGCATAAAACCTCCGCTGGATGAGATCAGGTCGATCAGCGGGAATATACCCGGGGGTGCACCCGGGCAACCGGGCACTGGCGGCAAAATAGCCCACATGCGAAAACCCAAACTGCCCCCCGGTTCGGCGGACGACACGGAGGCGGCCTTCTACGACGCGCTGCAACACGCCGACATCGAGCGCCTCATGGCCTGCTGGGCGGACGAGGACGACATCGTGTGTGTGCATCCGGGTGGTCCCCGGCTCGTGGGGCACGCCGCGGTGCGCGCCGCGTTCGAGACCATGTTCGCCAGTGGCAGCGTGCAGGCCCAGCCCGAGAAGGTGCGCCGGCTCGATGCCGGTGGCTGCAGCGTGCACAGCGTGGTCGAGCGCGTGGCCGTGATGACGGACGATGGCATGCAACACGCCTGGGTGGTGGCGCACCAACGTCTATGCCAAGACCGCCCAGGGCTGGCGCATGGTCGCGCACCACGCCAGCCCCGGCTCACGCACCGAGCCGCTCGAGGCCTTCACCACCCAGCCGGTGCTGCATTGAAGTCCGACCGCTTTTCCTACCGCGCGCCGTGGTGGTTGCCCGGAGGCAACCCGCAGACGGTGTGGGCCGCGCTGGCCAGCCGCCGCCATTTCGGACCGCCGCCGCGCTGGAAGCGCAGCCGATGGAAGACGCCCGATGGCGACTTCATCGACGTGGACCAGGCCTTGCACAGCAGCGCGCAGGAGGCGCCCCTGCTGGTGCTGTTCCACGGGCTGGAGGGTTCTTCCGCGAGCCAGTACGCCGTGGCCTTCGCCGATTTCTCCGCCGCCCACGGCGTGGCCTACGCGGTGCCCCACTTCCGGGGATGCTCGGGCGAACTCAACCACGCGCCACGCGCCTACCACTCGGGTGACTTCCAGGAGATCGACTGGATCCTGCGCCGTTTTGCCGAGGAACACCCGGGCCGGCCGCTGATCGCCGTGGGCGTGTCGCTGGGTGGCAATGCGCTGATGCGCTGGGCCGGTGAGATGGGCACGGAAGCGACCTCCTGCGTGCGCGCCATTGCATCGGTGTGTTCCCCGCTGGACCTGGCCGCGGGCGGCCACGCCATCGGGCGCGGCTTCAACCGCGTGGTCTACACCCGCATGTTCATGCGCTCCATGGTGCCCAAGGCGCTCGGCAAGCTGGAGCAGCACCCTGGCTTGTTCGACCGGCAGAAGCTGCTGGCCGCGCGCGACCTCTACGAGTTCGACAACCTTTTCACCGCGCCCCTGCACGGCTTCAAGGACACGACCGACTACTGGGCGCGTGCCTCGGCCAAGCCGGTGCTTCACAGCATCCGCGTGCCCGCGCTCGCGCTCAATGCGCGCAACGACCCCTTCGTGCCCGCCGAGTCCCTGCCGACCCAGCAGGACGCGGGCCATCACGTCACCCTGTGGCAGCCCGAGCAGGGTGCGCATGTGGGCTTTCCGGTCTCGTACGGACCCCTTGGCCTTCCCGGGCATGTGCGCGCGATGCCCGAGGCCGTGGGAAACTGGCTGCTCGCCCACCTTTGAGGAGCCTCGCCATGGACGACATCGTCAAGGCCGCGATGGCCAAGTGGCCCAATGTGCCGCACTGTTATGGCTGGCTGGGCCTGGATGCCCGCGGCAACTGGTACATGCGCGACGACCGCACGCAGGCGCAAGGGCTTTTCCCCGCCAGCAAGGGCTCGCTGCTCAAGCACGACAAGCTCATCGAGTTCATCCACCGCAACTACGCGGCCGACGCGCAAGGCCAGTGGTACTTCCAGAACGGGCCGCAGCGCGTGTACGTCGAACTCGAGGCCACGCCGTGGATCTGGCGCCTGCAGCCCGAGGGTGGTGTGTTGTCCCACACCGGCCTGCCGGCGCGCGTGCAGGAAAGCCTGCTGGACGAATTGGGCCGGCTGTACCTGGTGACCGATCTGGGTGTCGGGCTGGTGCACAGCGCCGACATGAACCTGGCCGCCGACGCGGTCGAAGCCGGCCGCTGGCGCCCGGCCGAGGTGCGCGCCGATGCGCTGCCAGCGCGGTTCGGCTTCATTCCCCATCCCCAGGCGCTACAAGCCGCCTGAGGGCGGCCGCGCGCGGGCACAAAAAGCCGGCACGGGGCCGGCTTTTTGGGGGAAGGGGACGCGCCTTACTTCACCGCGTTCAGCATGTACTGCACGGCGGCCTTGATGTCGGCCTCCGCGGCGGCGCCTGCGCCGCCCTTGGGAGGCATCGCACCCTTGCCCTTGATGACCGTGGCGGTCAGGGTGTCCAGGCCAGCGCCCACGCGGGGTGCCCAGGCGGCCTTGTCGCCGAACTTCGGTGCACCGGCCACGCCGGCCACGTGGCACACGGCGCAAGCCTGCTTGTACAGGGCCTCACCGGCGCCAGCGGCCACGGTGGCCGAGGCGGCAGGTGCCGGCGCAGCGGCAGCGGGCGCCGGAGCCGCTGCGGCCACGGCAGGAGCGGGGGCAGGCGTTGCAGCGGCC
Organism: Hydrogenophaga sp. UC242_50; assembly: GCF_042697355.1. Lineage (NCBI taxonomy): Bacteria > Pseudomonadati > Pseudomonadota > Betaproteobacteria > Burkholderiales > Comamonadaceae > Hydrogenophaga > Hydrogenophaga sp. UC242_50. Next base: position 433,484 of record NZ_CP170553.1, on the reverse strand, counting down.
GCAGGGGCTGCTGCAGCGGCGGGTGCCGGTGCCTGGGGCTCGGGGAACTTGCCGCCAGCGGCGTTGGCCAGGTGCACCACGGCGCGGCCGATCTCGGTGTCGCGGAACGCGCCGCCGCCTTGCGCGCCCATGGCGCCCTTGCCCTTGAGGGCGGAGGTCAGCAGGGCTTCATAGCCGGTGGCGATGCGGGGGCCCCAGGCGGCGGCGTCGCCGAACTTGGGCGCACCGGCCAGGCCCGCCGCATGGCAGGCCGCGCACTGGGCGGTGTACACCGACTCGCCGGAAGCCAGCGGGCGGTTGGCGTCGCGCAGCTCCACCGTGCCCACGCGCTGGATGCGCTGGGCAACGGCTTGCTCCATGTCCACCGCGCCGGCCGCCGGCTTGTTGGCCGAGACCACGTAGTACACCAGGCCGATGATGATGAAGATGGGCGCGACGAACGCAAAGAAGGCCGTCCACATCAACTGGGTTGGCGTCTTGATGGGACCGGTATGGTGTTCTTCGTGCGCGTGGTCGCTCATGATGTCCTCAGGGGGTGGCGAAGCAAGGCCTGTTCGGGTGTGGGGCGTGCCCGTGTCAGGCCGGGCAAACAGCCTTGGATTATAGCCAAGCCCCCTTGGCACCCACCGAGCGCCGCCCCCTCGGCTGATAGAATCGCTGGCGTTGCGGCTGTAGCTCAGTGGATAGAGTATTGGCCTCCGAAGCCAAGGGTCGTGGGTTCGATCCCCGCCAGCCGCACCAACCACGTTCAAGCCCTTGAGTTGCCTCAAGGGCTTTGTCGTTTCCGAGGAGGCTCTTTCGAGGGTTGCTCACAGCTGCTGTGCCCAAGGGTGTGGACAACCCCTGGGACAACTGCCGCAGGCCGCGGCCCGCCTGGCGGCGCGAGCGATGCTCAAAAAAAGGGCATGACAAAGCGGGTCTGACCGTGCCCGCGGCGCCGATATCAGTACGGCCGCCCGTCCTTGTGCGTGAAGGCCCAACGGCCGTCGACCTGCACGGCCCGCAGGTCGTCTTCCGGGTAGCTGACCTCGTCGCCTTCGCTGCGGTCACCCACCTCCAGGTACAGCACCGGCTCATCGGTTTCGTTCACCAGCTTGTGGCCGTTGCCGCTGCCGGCCGGAAAACCCGCGCACATGCCGGGCGACAAGGGCGTGGCGCCCTCGTCGGTGTACAGCGTCGGGTGCCCAGCCAGGATGTAGACGAACTCGTCCTGCCGGCTGTGGGCGTGGCGCAGCGCCGACACCGACTTCGGCGGCAGGGTCGTGTGGTTGACCCCGAAGTGTTTCAGGGCAAACAAGTCGCCCAGGGGACGCTTGACGCGCCCGGCCACGCGGGCCGCAAAAGGCTCGGGATAGTTCGAGGGCTTGGTGCGCGCCGGGGCGTCGGCGGCCACCACGGCCAGGGGTTTCGAGTCGGTGGGCATGGGAAGGCATTGTGGGCGGGCGCTGAAAAGCGGGCAAGAGCGGGCCCTCTTCGGCGCATCGCCGCCAGGCGGGTGGCTCAAGATCGTGGCCAATCCGCCGATGCCCTGGGGGTGGTGGCGCTGGGCCATGACCGCCAAAAGCGGGCTGGCCCGGGACGCCGATCCCCTTACTCCTCCAGAAAGTTCTCCCGCATGAAACTCAACGACATCAAGGTTGGCAGCCGCCTGGCCATCGCCTTCGGACTGGTTCTGCTGATCACGGCCCTGATGGCCGGCATCGGCGTCTGGCGCCTGCAGGAGCTGGTGCAGACCACGCGCACGCTGGCCGGGGAAGACAACGAAAAACTGCAGCTGGCCGCGCGCTGGCGCCAGACCATCGACATCAACTGGGTGCGCACCCGCGCGGCCATCCTGGATTCCGACACCAGCCGCATCGCCACGTGGCAGGCGGACATGGACGAGACCTCCAAGATCTCGCAGGCCTCGCGCGATCGCATGGTCGAGCTGGTCAAGTCCGACACCGGCAAGAAGATGATCGCCGACATCGACGCCGCGCGCGAGGCCTACCGCACGCCGCGCGGTGTCGTGATGAAGGCGCGCATGGCCGGTGAAGACATGAGCGCCGCGCTGGACCGCGACCTCAGACCCCTGGCCGAGGCCTATATCAACACCATCCTGAAACTGGAGCAGCGCCAGCAGGGCATCTACGACGCGGCCTTGAAAGAAGCCGAAGAGATGGCTGCGAATGGCCGCACCATCCTGATCATGGGCGGCGTGCTCGCGACCCTGCTGGGCGCGGCGGCCGCCTTCGTGCTCAGCCGTTCGATCACCGTGCCGCTGCGCCAAGCCGCCGAAACCGCGCGCCTGATCGCCGACGGCGACCTCACGCGCGCCATCCCCGCCGAGGGCCGCGACGAAGCCGCCCAGTTGCTGCAGGCCCTCAAGGGCATGCAGGACAGCCTGGGCCGCGTGGTCTCCAACGTGCGCGGCAACGCCGAGGGCGTGGCAGTCGCCAGCGCCGAGATTGCCCAGGGCAACAACGACCTGTCGGCCCGCACCGAGCAGCAGGCCAGCGCGCTGGAGGAGACCGCCGCGTCCATGGAGCAGCTCAGCTCCACCGTGCGCCAGAACGCCGACAACGCGCAGCAGGCCAACCAGCTCGCGATGAGCGCCTCCACCGTGCGCACGCAGGGGGGCGAGGTGGTCGCCCAGGTGGTGGACACCATGCGCGACATCAACGACAGCAGCCGCAAGATCGCCGACATCATCGGCGTGATCGACGGGATCGCGTTCCAGACCAACATCCTGGCGCTGAACGCGGCGGTGGAAGCCGCGCGCGCCGGCGAGCAGGGCCGGGGCTTTGCGGTGGTGGCCGGCGAGGTGCGCAACCTCGCGCAGCGAAGCTCGGAAGCCGCCAAGGAAATCCGCGGCCTGATCACCGCCAGCGTGGAGCGCGTGGAGCAGGGCAGCTCGCTGGTCGACCGTGCCGGCGTGACCATGACCGAGGTGGTGAACTCGATCCGCCGCGTCAACGACATCATGGGCGAGATCAGCGCGGCCAGCCAGGAGCAGAGCTCGGGCGTGGCTCAGGTCGGCGAGGCCGTCACGCAGATGGACCAGGCCACGCAGCAGAACGCGGCGCTGGTGGAAGAGAGCGCGGCCGCGGCCTCCAGCCTCAAGACCCGCGCCGAGCAGATGGTGCAGGCCGTGGCGGTGTTCAGGCTCTCGTCGGGCTGAGCCAGCGGCGCAGCGACAGCCAGGCAAAGACCGCGCCCACGGCGGCGCCGGCCAGCACGTCCAGGAACACGTGCTGGCGGATCGCCATCGTGGACCAGACGATCACCCCGCAATGCAATACGCTGAGCCAGCGCAGCGCGGCCGGCGCGCCGGTCTCCCGGAAGATGCGCTGGAACCAGAAGGCCGAGAACACCGCCGAACCCACGTGCAGCGAGGGACAGGCGTTGCCCGAGGCGTCGATGCCTTTCAGGAAGGCCAGCCGGGGATGCTGGGACCAGTCGATGTCGGTCAACGGTGTCTGGGTCGGGGCCAGCCAGAACAGCGCCAGGCAGAACACGCACAGCGCGCCCACCCACAGGCCGTAGCGCAGCAGCTCGCGCAGGTTGGGCAGCAGGGCCGGTGCCAGCGACACGTAGACCCACAGCGACACGTAGGCGTAGAAGGCGCCGGGCAGGAACGGTACCCAGTCGTCCACCACGAGCATGGGCATCATGAGCGGTTCGGCCATCGGGTGGTGCAGCACCCAGAAGTAGGCCTGGAAGAACAACACCATGAACGCCATGGTGCCGAAGGCCTTGAGGTACCACAGCGTGACGAACCGGGACAGGAGCTGGCGGTACCAGGCGCGTTCGGTGGGGGTGGGCATGGGTGTGGGTGGGGCCGGCGCAGGGGGCCGGCCTAATGTACGACACGCGTGTGACAGCCGGCCTTCCTGTAGCCCCTTTGTATAATCCCATGCCCTGTGAAGCAAGGGCGGCGCGCCCGCCCAAGGCCGTACCAGAACCCCAAGACGGTCTTTGCTTCGGAGGAGTTCCCCCCATGTTCGTTTTTGCGCATCGGCTTGCGTGCAGGCCCCACCGTGCCAGTCTCATCCTTGGGCAATTTTCATGAGCTCCACTGAACTGATCCGCACCTTCCTCGTCGACCGCCTGGGTGTCCAGCCCGATCAGGTGCTGCCCGATGCCTTGCTGGCCGAGCTCGGGGTGGACTCGCTGATGCTGGCCGAACTGATGTTCGAAGCCGAGGACCGGCTGGGCATCGACATCCCCTCCGACGTGCAGCCGCCCAAGACGGTGGCAGAGATGCAGGCCGTGATCGATTCGCTGGCCGCGCTCAAGGCCGGTTGAACATGCGCCCCCACCGCGTCGCGATCACCGGCATCGGGGTGATCAGCCCCTACGGCGGTGATGCCCGGGATTTCTTCGAACGCCTGCTGGCCGGGGAATCCGCCGTGCGCCACCTGCGGGTGACGCAGGACCTGCCGCGCCCGCTGTCCCACCCGTTCGTGGGCTGCGCCGGCTTCGACCCCGAGGCCGCGCTGGGCAAGCCGCTGGCGCTGATGATGGAGCGTTTCGCCCAGCTCGGCGTGGCCGCGGCCTTCCAGGCCTGGGAGCAGGCCGGCCTGCCGCGCCAGGCCACGGACACCGAGGGCGCCGAGCGCGAGGCCTGGGGCTGCATCTGGGGCACCGCCCTGGGCGGCCTGGAGGCGCACGAGCGCGGTGGCCGCGATCTGTGGATCCGGGGGCGCGAGCGCGTCTCGCCGCTGTCGGTGGTGCAGGGCATGAACAACGCGGTCAACGCCCACATCTCCATCCAGCTCGGCCTGGGCGGCGTGAGCACCAGCCACACGGCGGCCTGCGCGTCCTCCAGCATCGCCATCGGCGAGGCCTTCCGGCGCGTGCGCAGCGGTGAGGCCACGGTGATGGTCACCGGTGGCTCCGACGTCTGCCAGTCCTACAGCGTGTTGCGCGCCTGGGACGCCATGCGCGTGATGGCACCCGGCGACGCCGACACCGCGCCCGCCGCCTGCCGCCCGTTCGCGGCCGACCGCGCCGGCCTCGTGCTCGGCGAAGGCGGGGCGGCGCTGGTGCTGGAGGCCTGGGACCACGCGGTCGCCCGCGGCGCGACCATCCATGGTGAAATCGTGGGCTATGGCACCAGTTGCGATCACAGCCACCTGGTCCGCCCGCACCGGCAGGGCCAGGTGCGCGCCCTGCGCGCCGCGCTGGCCGACGCCGGCCTGGCGCCGGCCGAGATCGGCTACGTCAACGCCCACGGCACGGCCACCCCCGAGGGCGACCCGGTGGAGGTCGCGGCCCTGTGCGAGGTGTTCGGCGACGGCGCCGCGGAGTTGCCCGTGAGCGCCACCAAATCCATGCACGGCCACCTGCTCGGCGCCGCCGGCGCGATCGAGGCCGTGCGCCACCGTGCTGGCGCTGCGTGAGCAGGCCATCCCGCCCACCGCCCACCTGGCCGGTCGCATCGACCCCGCCTGCGAGGGCGTGGACCACGTGCTGCAAGGCCGCCGCCAGGTGCCGCTGCGCGCGGCGCTGTCCAATTCCTTTGCCTTCGGTGGCAGCAACGCCGTGCTGGCGTTCCGCGCGCCGCCCCTTTGAAGACCCCTTTTCCCGAGTGACCGTCATGACCCAACCCGTCTCCCCTGAAACCGTCGATGCCCTCTGGCCCGAGGTGGTCGCGCTGATCATCGAAGCCCTCAACATGGAGCTCGCGCCCGCCGAGGTGGATCCCGACGGCCCCTTGTATGGCGACGGCATGGGCCTGGACTCCATCGACATGCTGGAGATCTCGCTCGTCATTTCCAAACGCTATGGCTTCCAGATGCGTTCGGACAACGAGGACAACGAGAAGATCTTCGCTTCGCCGCGCGCCCTGGCCGCCCACATCGCCAGCCAGCGCACCCAGTGAGATGACCGCTTCCACGCTGCTGCGGGACCTCGGCGCGCTGCTCCTGATGGTGGCCTGGGTGATCGCGGCGCACGTGGGCAGCAACGGCTGGGGCAATGCCGACTTCAACGCCGCCGTGGCCGTGCTGCCCATCGCCGTGGCCGTGCTGATGGCGCTGTGGCGGCTGCCCCATTGGGCCGTGCGCGGGGCCGGCGTGCTGGCGCTGGGCGCCTTGCTGGCCTGGCTCTGGCCGCGGCTGCGCCACAACGTGGCCCTGCTGTACTACATCCAGCACCTGGGCATCCACATCGCGCTGGGCGTGCTGTTCGGCAAGTCGCTGATCGGCCCCGGCGACGCCCTCATCACCCGCATGGCGCGGCGCATCTTCGGGTCCGAGCTGTCCGAGCGCAAGCTGCGCTACACGCGCGGCGCCACGCTGGCCTGGACGATCTTCTTCTTCGCCAACGCGCTGGTCTCCACCGGGCTCTTCATCTGGGCGCCGCCAGCCATCTGGTCGATCCACGCCAACGTGCTGACCGGTCCGCTGATTGGCCTCATGTTCCTGGGTGAGCACCTCGTCCGCCTGCGGGTGCTGCCGCCGCACGAACGCCCGGGCCTGGCCGACATCCGGCGGGCCTACCAGCGCGAGTCGGCGCGCCGCAGCGCCGCGCCACCACCGCCATGAACGACACCCTGCCGTTGATCGGGGCCCACGGGCTCGACGATGTGTTCGCCTGGCGCGCGCAGGGCGCGGTGCGCGTGCGCGAGTTCCTGGCCGACGCGCACGCACTCGCCGCCCGCCTGCCCGAGGGCGGCTGGCTGCTCAACGTGTGCGAAGACCGCTACCACTTCGCGGTCGGTTTCGCCGCCGGACTGCTGGCGGGCAAGGTCAGCCTGCAGCCCTCGTCGCAGTCGCCCGAAACGCTGCAGCGCCTGGCGGCCGACTACCCCGGCGTGTCCTGGCTTGGCGACCGCCCCGGGGCGGTGCCCGACCTGCCCGGCCTGGTGTTCCCCGATCTTTCCGTGCAGCCCCGGCCCGAGATCCACGACATGCCCCGGCTGGACGCCGAGCGCGTGGTCGCCATCCTGTTCACCTCGGGCTCGACCGGCCTGCCCCAGCCGCACCGCAAGACCTGGGGGAAGCTGGTGCTCAACGGCCGCGCCGAGGCCACGGCCCTCGGCCTCATGCAACGGCCGCAATCCATCGTGGGCACCGTGCCCATCCAGCACAGCTACGGTTTCGAGTCGACCTTTCTGATCGCGCTGCACGGCGGCTGCCAGTTCGCGGCCGGCAAACCCTTCTACCCGCAGGACATCGTGGCCGCGCTGGACGCCGTGCCGCGCCCGCGCATGCTGGTGACCACGCCGTTCCACCTCTCCGCGCTGCTGGCCTCGGAACTGCCGCTGCCGCCCATGGACCTGGTGCTCTCGGCCACCGCGCCGCTCAGCCCCGATCTCGCGCGCCGCGCCGAAGAACGCTGCGGCGCGCCGGTGCACGAGATCTACGGCTCCACCGAATCCTCCGCGCTGGCCAGCCGCCGCACGCTCGACGGCGCGGCCTGGCGGCTCATGGAGGCCGTGCACCTGGAGCACGAGGGCGACACCACCTACGCCAGCGGCGGGCATGTCGAAGGCCGCGTGCCGCTGGCCGACATCATCGAGTCCGGCACCGAGGGCTGTTTCCTGCTGCACGGCCGCCACGCCGACCTGATCAACATCGCCGGCAAGCGCACCTCGCTGGCCTACCTGAACCACCAGATCGGCGCGCTGCCCGGCGTGGTGGACGCGGCCTTCTTCCTGCCCGATGAGCTCGGCGACGACGGCGTGACGCGCCTGACCGCCTTCGTGGTCGCGCCCACGCTGGACGCCCGCGCGCTCATGGCCGGCCTGCGCCAGCGGCTGGACGCGATCTTCCTGCCGCGCCCGCTGGTGTTCGTCGAGGCGCTGCCGCGCAACAGCACCGGCAAGCTGCCGCGCCAGGCCTTGCAGGCGCTCTACACCGAGAAAGTGGGCCCTGGCCATGGACGAGGCTGAGTTCCACTGGGCCGTGCCGCCCGACCACCCGGCCTTCGCCGGGCACTTCCCGGCGCGCCCCATCGTGCCGGGCGTGGCGCTGCTCGATCAGGCGATCGTGTTCGCGGGACAGATGCGCCAACGCCCGTGGCAGGGCGGGTGGCAGGTCGCGCAGGCCAAGTTCTTCGTGCCGGTCGGGCCGTCCCAGGTGCTGCGCTTCGCGCTGCAGACCACGCCGCGCGGCGCCATCGCCTTCAGCGTGAGCTGCGAAGGCCGCGAAGTGGCGGCGGGCAGCCTCGTGCCCCCGGCGCCATGAGGGGCGACACGCCACCCGAGTGGATGCGCCAGCGCGAACGCAGCCACCTTGGCGCGCTGCGCTTCATGGTCTGGCTCTCGCTCACGCTGGGCCGCCCCTTCGGCCGCCTGGTGCTGCGTTTCGTCACCCTGTACTTCGTGCTCTTCTCGCCCCGCGCGCGCCGCGCCGGCCGCGACTACCTGCGCCGCGCGCTCGGCCGTGCGCCCACCTGGCGCGACGGTTACCGGCACGTGTTCAGCTTCGCGAGCACCGTGCACGATCGCATCTACCTGCTCAATGACCGCTTTGATCTGTTCGACATCACGTTCGTGGGCGACGACGCGCTGCACGATATCTTGCAGCGCCAGCGCGGCGCCCTGCTGCTCGGCGCCCACCTGGGCAGCTTCGAGGTCCTGCGGGTGATGGCGCATGCCCGGGCCCACGTGCCCGTGGCGATGATGATGTACGAGGACAACGCGCAGAAGATCAACGCCATCCTCAACGCCATCAAACCGGGCGCCCAGCAGGACGTGGTGGCGCTCGGCCACCCCGATACCATGCTCAAGGCGCGCGACAAGCTCGACGACGGCCACCTGGTCGGCCTGCTGGCCGACCGTTCCCTCGCCAACGACAGCACGGCAGAATGCATGTTTCTGGGCGCGCCGGCGCGGTTCGCGGTCGGGCCCTGGCGCATGGCCGCCATGCTGCGCCGGCCGGTGTTCTTCATGGCCGGCCTGTACCTGGGCGACAACCGCTACGAACTGCGTTTCGAGCTGCTGGCCGATTTTTCCAACGTCGAGCGCGGCGAGCGCGACGCCGCCATCGCGCAGGCCATGCAGGCCTATGCCGACCGCCTGAGCGAACTCTGCCGCCGGGCGCCTTACAACTGGTTCAATTTTTACGATTTCTGGCAACGCACATGATCCGACGACTCTTCTGCGGCCTCGCGCTGCTGGGCTTCACCGCCCTGGCGCACGCCGCCCTCGATCTCGACCAGCTGATGGCCGAGCTCGCCCGCAACCCCGGCGGGCAGGCGAAGTTCGTCGAGAAGCGCCACCTCGCGCTGCTCGACAAACCCGTCATCGCCACCGGCGAGATGCGCTACACGCCGCCCGACCGGCTGGAGAAACGCACGCTCACGCCCCAGGTCGAGACCATGGTGCTCGACAAGGACACGCTCAGCGTGGAGCGCGACCGCCGCCGCATGACGATCCGCCTGAGCGCGCGCCCCGAAGTGGCCGCCTTCGTGGACAGCATCCGCAGCACGCTCGCGGGCGACCGCGCCGCGCTGGAGCGCCACTACAAGCTCTCGCTCAGCGGCAGCCTGGAGGCCTGGGTGCTCGTTCTGGTGCCCAACGACGAGCGCATCACCAGCCTGCTCAAAAGCATCACCGTCAAGGGCGTGCGCCAGCAGGTGCTGGGCATCGACTACCTGCAGGCCGACGGCGACCGCACCGAAATGACGATCGAGCCGACGCCATGACCCGAAGCGTGTGGCGTGCCCTGCTGATCTGGCTGGCGGCGATGGCCGTCGGCCTGGGCCTGTTGTGGAACACGCGTTTCTCGGCCGACGTCTCCTTCTTCCTGCCGTCCAAGCCCACGCCCGAGCAGTCGGTCATGGTGGACCAGCTGCGCGAGGGCGCGGTCTCGCGCCTGCTGATGCTGGCCATCGTCGGCGGCAGCGCCGACCAGCGCGCCGACGCCTCGCGCGCGCTGCGCGCCTCGCTCAAGGACGAGCCCAGCCTGGACACGGTGCAGAACGGCGAGGCGGAGGCGCTGGACGCCGCGCGCGATTTCCTGCTCGACCACCGTTACGTGCTCAGCGGCGCCGTCACGCCCGAGCGCTTCAGTGTGGAGGGCCTGCGCAGCGCGGTGAACCACAGCGTGGACCTGCTCAGCTCCTCGGCCGGCCTGCTGTTCAAGCCCTACCTGGCGCGCGACCCCACCGGCGAGCTGGTGGAACTGGTCTCGGGCCTGAACGCCGGCGTGCAGCCCAACGAGCAGGACGGCGTATGGGCCTCGCGCGACGGCGAACGCGCCATGCTGGTGGTGCAGACGCACGCGCTGGGCTCCGACACCGACGGCCAGGCCGCCGCCATCGACCTGATCCGCGAGCGCTTCGCGCAGGTCGTGCAGCAGCAGCCCGGCCTGCAGGCCCTGACGCTGGAGATGTCCGGCCCCGGCCTGTTCGCGGTGCGCGCGCGCGCCACCATCCAGGAAGAGGTCAGCCGCCTCTCGCTCATCAGCACGGCCATCCTCGCGGTGATGCTGGGCTTCGTCTACCGCCGTGGCCGCCTGATGTTGCTCACGCTGGTGCCGGTGCTCAGCGGCACCCTCGCGGCCATCGTGATGGTGGGCCTGGTGCACGGCACCGTGTTCGGCATCACCGTGGGCTTCGGCGCCGCGCTCATCGGCGAGGCGGTGGACTACGCCATCTACTACTTCGTGCAGTCGGGGCGGCAGGGCGTGGGGTCCTGGCGCGAGCAGTACTGGCCCACCATCCGCCTGGGCGTGCTCACCTCGGTGCTCGGTTTCGGCGCGCTGCTGTTCTCGGGTTTTCCGGGCCTGGCGCAGCTGGGCCTGTACGCCATCACCGGCGTGCTCACGGCCGCGCTGGTCACGCGCTACCTGCTGCCCCAGCTCGCGGGCCCGGGCGTGCACCTGCACGACGGCGCGCGCCAGGGCCGCCTGCTGCGCCCGCTGGTGGACCATGCCACCGTGCTGCGCTGGCCGTTGCTGGCGCTGGTGCTGGTCTCGTGCGTGTACCTGGTGCAGGAGCGCCACGATGTGTGGCAGTCCGACCTGTCCGCGCTGTCCACCGTGAGCCAGGCCGAAGGCGAACTCGATGCGCGGCTGCGCGGCGACTTGGGCGCGCCCGATGCGCGCTACATGGCCGTGATCACCGCGCCCGACCGCGAGAGCGCGCTGCAGGCCGCCGAGCGCGCGGGTGCCAAGCTGCGGCCGCTGGTCGAGCAAGGCCTCATCGGCGGTTTCGACACCCCGGCGCGTTTCCTGCCGAGCGAGGCCACGCAGGCCGCGCGCCGCGCCAGCCTGCCCACGCCCGACGAACTGCGCGAGCGGCTGCGCAGCGCGCTGGTGGACGCCCCGCTCTCGGCCGATCGCCTGCAGCCCTTCCTGGACGACGTGGCCGCCGCGCGCAGCGCACCGAACCTCACGCGCCAAGACCTCGAGGGCACGGGCCTGGGGCTGGCGGTGGACGCGCTGCTGATGCAACGCCCCAGCGGCTGGAGCGTGCTGCTGCCCCTGCGCCCCTCGGCCGAGGCCACGGGCGCGGACATCCCGGTGGCGGCCGTGCGCGAGGCGCTGGCCGGCAGCGGCGCGCTCTTCATCGACCTCAAGGGCGAATTCGACACGCTCTACGGCGAGTACATCGACGAGGCCATCGTGCTCTCGCTCGCGGGCTTTCTCGCCATCGTCGTGGCCATGGCCTTCGTGCAGCGCAGCGCGCTGCGGCTGGCCAGCGTGATGCTGCCGCTGGTGATGGCGGTGCTGGTCGTGATCGCCGGCCTGCACTTCTTCGGCGTGCGCCTGCACCTGCTGCACCTGGTGGGCATGCTGCTCACCGTGGCCGTGGGCTCCAACTACGCGCTGTTCTTCGACCGCCTCGCGCTCGGCGAGGTGCTGGACGACGAGACCCTGCTGTCCATCGGCGTGGCCAGCTTCACCACCGTCATCGGTTTCGGCGTGCTGGCCTGGTCGACGGTGCCGGTGCTGCACGCCATCGGCGTGACGGTGGGGCCGGGCGCGGTGCTGGCGCTGGTGCTGTCGGCGGCCTTCGCCGTCAGAAGGCCCGCGCCGTGAAGGCCTTGCGCACGGTCGGCACCTCGGGCGCTGCGCCGCAGCTGCTCGTGATGCTGCCCGGCGTTGGCGATGCGGCCCGAAGAGCTCTTCGAGGCCGGCTTCGCCGACGCCATCGAACGCCGGGGCCTGGCGCTGGACCTGCTGGCGGTGGACCTCAGCGGGCTCGGGCTCGACGCCGTCGACACCTGGGACGCCTTGCAGCACCAGGTGCTCACCCCGGCGCGCGAGCGCGGCGCGCGCGTGTGGCTGGGCGGCATCTCGCTCGGTGGCATGGTCGCCATGGCGCACCTGGCCGCGCGGCCCGGCGTGGCCGACGGCCTGTGCCTGCTCGCGCCCTACCCGGGCAGCCGCCCGAGCGTGAACGTGATCGAGCGCGCCGGGGGCATCGATCGCTGGCAGCCCAGCGCGCAGGACCTGCAGGATCCCGAGCTGCGCGTGTGGCAGTGGCTCCAGAACCCGCCGGCCGAGCTGCCGGTGTTCGTCGGCCACGGCACGGAAGACCGGTTCGCCGCGCGCATCGCGCAACTGGCCGAGCGCTTCCCGGCCGCCTCGCGCCACACCGTGCCGGGCGGGCACGACTGGTCGGCCTGGCGGCCGCTGTGGGCGCGTTTCCTCGATGCCGGGCACTTCCACTGACATCGCCACGAAGCGCTGGAGCCCATCCCCTTTCCTGAGCGCGAGCGCCGCCGTGCACGGGGCGGCCGTGCTCGGCACGCTGGCCGTGCCGGCCGCCTGGCCCTGGGCGGTGGGCGCGCTGGTGGCGCAACCACGCGCTGCTGGCCGGTGCCGGCCTGTGGCCGAGCTCGCGCCTGCTCGGGCCCAACCTGATCCGCCTGCCCGAGGCCTCGGTGCGGCGGCGCGAGGTCGCGCTGACCATCGACGACGGGCCCGACCCCGAGGTGACGCCGCGCGTGCTCGACCTGCTCGACGCCGCGAACGCGAAAGCCAGTTTCTTCTGCATCGGCCGCATCGCCGAACGGCACCCCGCGCTGTGCCGCGAGATCGTGCGGCGCGGCCACCGCGTGGAGAACCACGGGTACGCGCACAGCAACGCGTTTTCGCTGTTCGGCCCGGGCGCCATGCGGCGCGACATCGTGCGCGCGCAGGCCACGCTGGCCGACCTCACGGGCGAGGCGCCGCGCTTCTTCCGCGCCACCGCCGGCCTGCGCAACCCCTTCCTCGACCCGGTGCTGCACGGCCTGGGCCTCACGCTCGCCACCTGGACGCGCCGCGCCTACGACACCCGCACCGGCGACCCCGAGCGCGTGTTCCAGCGCCTCTCGCAACACCTGGGCCCGGGCGACATCGTGCTGATGCACGACGGCCACTGTGCCCGCACCCCCGCCGGTGAACCCGTCATTCTCGTGGTGCTGCCGCGCCTGCTGCAGACCCTCGCCGAGCGCCAGCTTCCTCCCGTCACCCTGAACCAAACCCTTCCCCCATGAGCCGTCAATCCGTCCAGCTGCTGGTCAACGAAGCCAGCCAGACCTTCCGCCCCAGCGGGCGCTTCGCCTACCACTACGCGCGCGGCAAGCTCGGTTACGACAGCATCTTCCACGAGATGCTGCGCCGCGGCCTGCTGCCCGAAGGCGGCCACTACCTCGACCTCGGCTGCGGCCAGGGCAGCCTGTTCGCCTGGCTGCTGGCCGCGCGCCGGCTGCACGAGCAGGGCCGCTGGCCGGCGGGCTGGGCGACGCCGCCACAGCCCAGGAAGCTGCGCGGCATTGAGCTCATGCAGCGCGACGTGGACCGCGCCGCGCGCGCCTTCGGCCCGCAGCACCCGGTGGTGCGGGTGGAGCAGGGCGACATGAACGCGGTCGACTTCGGCCGGCCCGACGCCATCCTCATCCTCGACGCGCTGCACTACTTCAGCCACGAGCAGCAGCGCGAGGTGCTCGCGCGCATCCGCCAGGCGCTGCCGCCCGGGGGCGTGTTCCTCACCCGCATCGGCGACGCGGGCGCGGGCCTGACCTACCGCATCTGCAACGGCGTGGACCGGCTCGTCACCTACACGCGCGGGCACCGCCTGCCGCGCCTGTACTGCCGCACCCTGCAGGACTGGGTGGCCGAGCTGCGGCAGCTGGGCTTCGTGGTCGAGACCGAGCCCATGAGCGGGCGCAAGCCCTTCGCCAACGTGATGCTGGTCTGCCGGGTACCGCACTGAGCGCGGGCGGTTTTCCTGCCACCATCTGAGACAATGCCCGAACCCGTTTTTGCCCCTGCCCGTGAAGCCCCTGCTGCTGTCCGCCTACACCGCCACCACCTGCCTGGGGGTGGGACTCGATGCCCACCGCGAGGCCGTGCGCCAAGGCCGCAGCGGGCTGCGGCCCTGCCATTTCGAAACCGTGGAACTGCCGACCTGGGTGGGTGAGATTCAGGGTGTGGACGCCCAGGCGCTGCCCGCCTCGCTGGCCGCCTACGACTGCCGCAACCACCGGCTGGCCTTGCTCGCGCTGCGCGCCGATGGTTTCGAAGACCGCGTGCGCGCCGCCGTGCAGCGCCATGGCGCGGGCCGCGTCGGCGTCTTCATGGGCACCAGCACCTCGGGCATCCTGGAGACCGAGCTCGCCTACCGCCAGCGCGACCCCGCCAGCGGCGCGCTGCCCGCCGCCTTCAGCTACGCCACCACGCACAACCCGTATTCGCTCAGCGAGTTCCTGCGCGAACACCTGGGCATCACCGGCCTGGCCATGACGATCTCCACCGCGTGTTCGTCCAGCGCCAAGGTGTTCGCCGCCGCCGCGCGCCAGATCGAGCTGGGCACGATCGACGCGGCCCTGGTCGGCGGCGTGGACTCGCTGTGCCTGACCACGTTGTACGGTTTCGCCTCGCTCGAACTCACCTCCGCCGAGCCCTGCCGACCCTACGATGCGGGGCGCGACGGCATTTCCATCGGTGAAGGCGCCGCCTACGCGCTGCTGGAGCGCGGCGCTGACGCCCCCGACGCGCAGGCCGTGTGGCTGCTGGGCGCGGGCGAATCCAGCGACGCGCACCACATGTCCGCGCCGCACCCCGAAGGCCTGGGCGCGAAGCTGGCCATGGAGGCCGCGCTGCGCTCGTCGTCCTTGAACGCGGGCGACATCCACTACATCAACCTGCACGGCACGGCCACGCCGGCCAACGACAGCGCCGAAGGCAAGGCCGTGGCCGCCGTGTTCGGTGACCGCGTGCCGTGTTCGTCCACCAAGGGCGCCACCGGCCACACCCTGGGCGCGGCCGGTGCGGTGGAAGCCGTGCTGTGCGCGCTCGCCCTGGTCGATGGCTATGTGCCCGGCAGCCCTGGCACGCGCGAGCGCGATCCCGCCATTCCGCTGCGCTACCAGCTGCAGGGCGAGCCCGCCGCGCTGCGCCACGCGCTCACCAACTCCTTCGGCTTCGGGGGCAGCAACTGCAGCCTGGTGTTCGGGAGGGTGCAGGCATGAACGCGCCCCTGACCGCCTGGATCACCGGCATCGGCCTGATCGCGCCGGGCCTGCCCGACTGGCCCAGTGCGCGCGCCGTGCTGCGCGGTGAGCAGGCCTGGGCGCCCGCGCCCTCGGTGCTGCCCACGCCCAGCCTGCTGCCGCCGGCCGAGCGCCGCCGCGCCAGCCGCGTGATCAAGCTCGCGCTGGGCATCGGCCTGGAAGCCGCGGCCGGTGCCGACGTGTCCACCCTGGCCACGGTGTTCAGCGCTTCGGGCTCGGACGGCCACAACTGCCACGCGCTGTGCGAGCAGCTCGCCACCGACGACCGCCACATCTCGCCCACGCGCTTCCACAACTCGGTGCACAACGCGCCCGCCGGCTACTGGGGCATCGCCACGAAGTCGATGGCGCCGTGCCAGGTGCTGTGCGCCCACGACGGCAGCTTCGGCGCCGGCCTGATCGACGCGCTCGGCCAGGTGGTGCTGGACCGCCAGGCCACGCTGCTGCTGGCCTACGACAGCGAGTACCCCGAACCCCTGTTCGCCAAGCGGCCCGTGCCGGACTGCGCGGGCGTGTCCCTTCGGCTGGAGTGCGAGCCCTCGCCGCAGGCGCTGGCGCGCATCACCGTGCAGACCACCGAAGCGCCCGCGCGGCCCCTGGAGCAGGCCACGCTGGAACCCTTGCGCGCGACCATTCCCGCGCTGCGTTCGCTGCCGCTGCTGGAGCGCCTGGCGCAAGGCCGCAGCGGCGAGGTCTGCATCGACTACCTGCCCGGCCTGCGGCTCGCGGTCCGGATCGACCCCGCATGAGCGCAGCGCCGGGCCGTTCCCAAGCAAGCTCGCACCGCGGCCCGCAGGGCGAAGGTGCGCCAGTGAACCCGGCCACGCTGAACCACGAGGGCATCGCGGCCCGCATCCCGCACCAGGGCACCATGTGCCTGCTCGACGCCGTCACCGAGTGGTCGGCCGATCACGTGGTGTGCCGCGCCGTGGGCCACGCCGACCCGGCGCACCCGCTGCGCGCGCACGGCCGCCTGGGCGTTGCGCAGATGGCATCGAGTACGCGGCCCAGGCCATGGCGGTGCACGGCGCGCTGGTGGCCGGCACCGAGGCCGCGCCGCGCCAGGGTTACCTCACCAGCGTGCGCGGCGTCAGCCTGCACGCCGAGCGGCTGGACGACCTGCCGGGCCCGCTGGACGTGCGCGCCGAGCGCCTCTCGGGCGATGCCTCCAACGTGCTCTACCGCTTCACCGTGGGCCACGCCGGCCGCTGCCTGCTCGAAGGGCGCGCGGCCGTGGTGCTCGACGCCGACTCCCTGAACCCCAACAAGGACCCGCAGCCATGAAACGAGCCCTCGTCACCGGCGGCAGCGGCGGCATTGGCGCGGCGATCTGCCAGCGCCTGGCCACCGACGGCCACCACGTGATCGTGCACGCCAACCGCCAGCTCGACAAGGCCCAGGCCATCGCGTCGACCATCCGCGACAGTGGCGGCAGCGCCGAGGCCGTGGCCTTCGACGTGACCGACCGCGTCGCGCACCGCCGCCGCGCTGGCCACGTTGACCGAGGCGGGTGCGATCCAGGTCCTGGTGAACAACGCCGGCATCCACGACGACGCCGTGTTCCCCGGCATGAGCGGCGAGCAGTGGGACCGCGTGCTCAATGTCTCGCTCAACGGCTTCTACAACGTGACGCAGCCGCTCACCATGCCCATGATCCGGAAACGCTGGGGCCGCATCGTGAGCATCTCGTCCATCGCCGGCCTCATGGGCAACCGGGGGCAGGTCAACTACGCGGCCGCCAAGGGCGCGCTGCACGCGGCGAGCAAGTCGCTCGCGCTCGAACTCGCCAGCCGGGGCATCACCGTCAATGCGGTGGCCCCGGGAATCATCGAGACCGACATGATCGAAGGCGCCTTCGACGCCGAGGCCATCAAACGCCTGGTGCCCATGCAGCGCGCGGGCCGCGCGGACGAGGTGGCCGAGCTGGTGGCGTTTCTGGTGTCCGACAAGGCGGCCTACGTGAGTGGGCAGGTGATCTCCATCAACGGTGCGATGTGCTGAGGGCCTGCCTGTGAAACCTGAAAACCTCTCCCCGTTCATCCTGCTGTGCGGCCTCGCGGCGGGCCTGCCCGCACAGGCGCAGACCGAGACGCCCCCCACGCTGGAGGCCTGCGCCGCCATCGGTGCCGCGGCCGATCGCCTGACCTGTTACGACAAGCTCGCCGGGCGCGCGCCGGCGCCTGTCGCCCCGGTGGCGCAGCAACCGTTCGGCGGCGAAGCGGCCACGGCGGACCCGACCCCCTCGCTGCTGTCGCAGTCGGGCGGGCAGCTGCCCCCGGCGGCCGCACCGGCGTCTTCCAGCAGCCTGCTGGCCAAGTTCTGGGAGCTGGACCCGGCCGACAAGCGCGGTGTGTTCAATTTCGTGGGTTACCACCCGAACTACGTGCTGCCCGTGCACGTCACCTCCCGCATCAACCGCTCGCCCCAGTCGCCGACGCAGGCGGCCGTGACCGCGCCCGACGATCGCCGGGAAGAGGCGAAATTCCAGCTGTCGCTGCGCACCAAGTTCCTGCAGAACGTGGGTTTTCCTGGCGCCGATCTGTGGGGCGCCTTCACCCTGCAGACGATGTGGCAGGTCTACAACCACGCCGACTCGCGGCCCTTTCGCAACACCGACTACCAGCCCGAGTTGATCTACGTGGTGCCCACCGCGCCGCAGTTCCGCGCCTTGCCGCTGGGTTGGCAATGGCGCTTCACCCAGCTGGGCCTGGCGCACCAGTCGAACGGGCAGTCCGACCCCTTGTCGCGCAGCTGGAACCGGGTCTACCTCGGTGCCGGCTTCGAGCGCGGCAACTGGACCTTCACGACGAAACTCAACAAGCGGCTGCGGGAACGCGAAGAGAACGACAACAACCCCGATCTCCTCGACTACCGGGGCAAGGCGGAGTTCAACCTCGGGTGGGCGAGCGGGGTGCACACCGCGTCGCTGGTGCACCGCAGCACGCTGCGCGGTGGCAACCGCGGGAGCACGTCGCTCGAATGGACCTACCCCGTGGTGCGCGACCAACCCAATGGGCTGCGCTGGTACGTGCAGCTGTTCAGTGGTTATGGCGAAACGCTGTCGGACTACAACTTCCGCCAGACCAGCCTGGGCGCGGGCGTGAGCTTCCTGCAGTTCTGAGCCGGCCGTCAGGGATGGCGCAGCGCGCTGGCGCCGCGCGCAGCGCTGCGCAGCTTGGGTTCCACGATGGGCACCGTGAGCATGGTGCTGGCCACCGCCATCAACAGCAGCGCGGTGAAGGTCTCGCTGGTGATCACCTGCTTGTCCAGCAGGATGTTGGCGAAGATGATCATGATCAGCGCCTTGGTCTGCAGCAGCCAGCCGATCAGGGAGGCCTCGCCCGGCGGCCACTTCAGCACGCGGCCGGCCAGGTGCACACCGATCAGCTTGCCACTGACCGAGGCCAGCAGCAGCAGGGCCGCCATGCCGAACACCGCCGCACCGCCCACGTCCCAGTTGGTGCGCAGGCCGGTGGAGAGGAAGAACACCGGCATGATCACCAGCAGCACGAGGTGGCGCAGCTGGTCCAGCTTGTCCTGGTCGAACCAGTCGGCGTCCATCACCACACCGGCCAGGAAGGCGCCCACCATGTAGTGCAGGCCCGACCAGTCGGCGCCGAAGGCGCAGACCGCGAGCCAGATCAGCGCGACGGCCCAGCGGTCGGCTTCGGCCAGGCGGCGCATCAGGTGGCGGAAGGCCCAGCTCAGCACGACGAAGGCGAGGATGAAGGCGCCCTGTTTGCCCACGCGCTGCCAGTCCATCAGGATCAGCGCGAGCACGCCCCAGATCGCGATGTCGTCCACGCTCGCGTAGCGCAGGATGCGCTGGCCCAGCGGCTGGCGCAGCAGCTGCGGCTTCTCCATCAGCAGGATCAGGATGGGCAGCGCGGTGACCGCGCAAGCCATGCCCACGCCGAGCACGAACTGCCAGGGCCGCGCGGACGCGCCCATCCAGCCCGGCATGCCCAGCATCACCAGCGCGGCCGCGCTGCCCAGCAGCAGCGGCGCGCCCAGGGCCAGACCGGCGGTGATGCCGCTCTCGCGCCGGTGTTTCCAGGCCTGGCGCAGGTCGAGTTCGATGCCCGCGATCATCACGAACAGCATCACGGCCCACCACGCGATGCCGTTGAGCGACTGGATCACCGCCGGGTTGAAGACGAAGGCGTGGTACTCGGGGAAGGCCTTGCCCAGCACGCCGGGGCCGAGCAGGATGCCGGTGACGATCTGCACCACCACCAGCGGCGCCCAGTAGTCGGTGCGCCCCAGCCGCCAGATCAGCCACGGCACGGTGAAGATGATCGCCATGGCGATCAGGAAGATCTCGGTGGTGTTCATGGCGGGGTGGTTGTCAGCCGGTCAGGCGCCGCCAGAGCAGCAGGGGCAGGCGCAGCACGAAGCCGGTGAACAGGCGCGTGTGCATGCCGCTGAGCAGCAGGTTGTCGCGCAGGTAGTTGAAATGTGAGACGCCACCCTCTTCGGGCGTGAAGTAGCGCACCGGGGCGTCGATGTTGATCGGCCGCACGCCGGCCCAGCTCAGGCGCACCACGGCCTCGGGGTCGAAGTCGAAGCGGCGCATGAAGCGCGTGCCGTGCATCACGCGCATCAGCGGCGCGATCGGGTAGACGCGAAACCCGTAGAGCGAATCGCCGATGCCGAAGCCCAGCGTTTCCAGGTTGGCCCAGCCGTTCGAGAGCTTGCGGCCCAGCACGCGCACCAGGGGCGCTTCGGGACCGAACACCGGCTTGCCCAGCACCATGGCCTCGGGCTCGGCCTGCGAGGCGGCCATGAAGTCGGGGATCAGGGTTTCGGGGTGCTGGCCGTCGGAGTCCATGGTCAGCGCGTGCGTGAAGCCCTGCTGCGCCGCGACCGTGATGCCGTGCAGCACGGCCGAGCCCTTGCCCTGGTTCTCGGGCAGCACCAGCACGCGCAGGCCGGGGTCGCTGGCGGCCTCTTCGGTCAGCCAGTCGGCCGAGCCGTCGGTGCTGCCATCGACCACCACCCACACGGGCGTCCATTGCGCGCGCGCGGGCGCGCACCGTCGCCAATACCTTGCGGCCCGGGTTGTAGCTGGGAATGAGGACCAGGTGCGTGGTGCTGGAAACGGGCATGGATCAGGCGGCGGCGGACGACGCCATCGGTGGGGAAGAGGGGTCGAGCATGGCACGGAAATAGTCTTCCAGCTCCTGCGTGAAGGCGCCCGGGTTGCGTGGCGCCTCGAAACGCCGGCCCAGGCGGATGCGGCAGGTCAGCGGCAGCAGGGGGCGGCGCCAGATCGGCCAGCCCTTGCCCAGGTAGGGGCTGGAAAACTCCACGATCAGTGTCTGCACCGGCACCTCGGCGCGGGCGGCGATCAGCGCGGTGGAGCGCGAGAGCGGGTTGATCGGGTTCGCCGGGTAGCCGCGCGTGCGCGTGCCCTCGGGGAAGATCAGCACCTGCGCGCCCTGCTGCAGCTCGCGGCGGCAGTTCAGCACGGCGGTGAGCAGGTTGTCGTTGCGCACGTAGCGCGCCAGGCGCGCGCCCGCGCCGAGCAGCGGGTTGTCCATCAGGTCGGCCTTCATGAAGCAGACCGCGTTGGGCAGGCGCGAGGTGATCAGCACGGCGTCGAGCAGCGAGGGGTGGTTGGCCGCGATGACCATGGGCCCCTGGTCGCGCAGCGCATCGATCTCGGACAGGTCGAAGCGGCAGGCGCACAGCAGGCGCAGGATGCCGACGTACAGCCGAAAGCCGCGCATGATGGCCTGGCGGCCGAGCCAGCGGCCCAGCGGCCGGGGCAACACCGGGTACAGGGCCAGCGCCGGTGGCGTCCAGCTCAGGCACACCAGCGCCAGCGCGCTCAGGCCCACCACCATCGCGAGGTGCTCGTACACGCTCCACAGCAGCGAGGTCGGGCGGGTCGCCGCCGTGCTCATGGCGACCCCAGCGGGTGGATGGCCTGGCTCTCGATTTCCACCAGCAGGTCGGCGCGGCAGATGTCGGCCTGCACGCACACCAGCGAAGCGCCGCGCAGCAGCGGCTGCAGCGTGCGCTGCACGGTGTCCACGTCGGCGGCGTGGCGCACGTAGGCGCGGTGGCTCAGGCCGGTGAACGAAAACGGCCGGCCCGAGCGCGCCACGCGGTTGGCCTCCTGCAACAGGCACTCGATGTTGCGCACGGTCTCCTCGCACTGCGCGGCCACATCGCCGGGATGCACCGTGGCGTGCCCCACGATGCTGGCCGTGCCCGAGACGAACAGCGCCTCGCGCCCGCGCGGGTAGGCCAGCGCGGCGCGCGAAAAGGTGGGGGCGCGCGGCCCGTACTGCGAGGGGTAGCGCCAGGCACTCACCTGGCGCGGGTTCTCCAGCGGCACCACCGGCGAGCGGCCGGCCAGGAAGGCCACCGAGAGCGGGCCACCGGCCACGCCGATGGCGCAGGCCGCGGGCACCTGGCCACCGGTCTCGCGCTGCGCGTGCACGAAGGCTTCGTAGCGGCCGAGGTTGAACTGGCGATAACGCTCCAGCCCGTGCGACTCGCCGTTGATGTCGCTCATGTAGTTCCAGACCCGCCACAGGTGCGGCGTGCCCTGCGCGCGCAGCAGGCGGAACAGGCGCTCGTAGAGCACTCGGCTCGCCGTCTGCAGCGGCGAGCCGCCCTCGGCCGTGGGGGCCTGTTCGGTCTCATTCAGCTCGATCACGCCATAGAGCAGTTCAGCGTTTCGGCACCAGTGGATGCCCTCGTCGCGGCCTTGGCGCAGTGGGCCGTCCACGCGCCAGTGCTCGTGCACCGCTGGCGCGCCCGCGGGCAGCACGGGCGCGCGCAGGGGCTGGTGTCGGCCAGGCCATCGGGCCCAGGTCCTTCGGTTCCCCGATCGACATGCCGCCCAGCACCTCGCCGTCGGCGGGCGCGGCGAACACGCGGCTGATGGTGTGTTGCAAGCTCACGGCGTGCGGGCCAGGGCGGCTTCGTCCGCGGGCCGGATGTTGAAGCGGCGCTTGCGCCAGGCGTTGAACGCGCGGCGCGGCTGGGTGAGGTTGGCCAGCAGGTACAGGGTCTTGAAGGCCAGCATCGACCGCCCGATCGGCGCGCCGCCATACACGTCGCCCGCCAGCGTGGACAGCAGGGCTTCTTTCACGCGGAAGATGTTGCGTGGGCCCATGAAGAAGTCGCGCATGATGGGGTTGGTCACGCGGTAGATGAACCACGAGAACGCCTTCGGTCCGTGGCGGCTGTGGCGGTCGAAACGCCTGAGCGCCGCGCGCGCCTGCGCGGGCTGGCGCAGGCAGGTGTCGATCGTCTGCGCGCCCAGCTCGCCGCCGTTCATGGCCAGCCACACGCCCGAGGAGAACACCGGGTCGATGAAGGTGTAGGCGTCGCCCAGCATCAGGTAGTTGTCGCCGTGGTTGCGCTGCGCGGCATAGGAAAAATTGCCGGTGGCCTCCACCGGCGCCACCCGGTGCGCGTCCTTCAGGCGCTCGGCCAGGCCCGCGCAGGTGCGCAGCGTTGTCCATCAGGAACTGCTCCACGCTGCGGCCGGCGCGCGTCTTCATGTGGTACGGCCAGGTCACCATGCCCACGCTGGTGACGCCGCCCGTGAGCGGGATGAACCAGAACCAGCCGTGGTCGAACCAGAAGATGGTGATGTTGCCCTCGGCCTCGCCGGTGTTGCGGCGCGCGTTCGCGAAGTGGCCGTAGACCGCCGCGCTGTTGTGGTTCGGGTTGCGTTCCTTGATCTTGAAACGGGATGCAAGAAATGTGTCGCGGCCCGAGGCGTCCACCAGGAATTTCGCGTTCCACACGCTGGTGCGGCCGTCGTCGTGCTCGGCGTGCACGCGCACCGTGCGGTCGGGCAGGAACTCCACCGAGCGCGCCTTGCAGCCTTCGTGCACCTCCACGCCTTTTCGGGCGGCGTTGCGGAACAGGATCTCGTCGAACTCGGCGCGCTTGACCTGGTAGGCGTAAGGCATGGACTTGTCCCAGGCGTCGGCGAACTCGAAGGTCTGGGTGTGCGGATGGTGCGGCGAGACGAACTCGGCGCCCGGCTTGTGCTGCCCGATGGCGCGCACCTCGTCGGCCACACCCAGGCGCTCCAGCAGAGGCAGGTTGGCCGGCAGCAGGGATTCGCCGATGTGAAAGCGCGGGTGGTGCGCCTTCTCGAGCATCACGACGCGGTGGCCCTTGCTGGCCAGCAGGGGAGAGACGGTGGACCCGGCGGGCCCGCCACCGATCACGAGCACGTCACAGGTCTGGTGGTCGGCGCCTGGATGGTCTGGGTTCATGGCCGGGATGCTCAGGCAGTGGACAGTCCAAAATTGTACGGTGTCAAACGAAGGTGGTAGCGCCCGAAGCGGCTTTGGTTACAAGCGCTTGCGCTGAACTTTTCGGAGATGAGATTCACCCAGTCGAGGCTCTTCAGTTTTCTTGCAACGACCCCATGAACACCAGCTTCCCCTCGTCCAGTGTTTCCATTCCACTCGGTGGGACGTCCCTGCACGGGGTCACGGATTTGATGAAAGACACGCAATTCAGAGAATTCACGAAAGAGATGGTGAAGAACTACGAGGACGCCCAGGAAGAGCAGAAGATCCGGGAGGTGCCGGCAGAAGATGCCTTCGCTCAGGAAGTTGTCCGAAGCGCCAGCGCCCACCAGGCCCCCGTTCGCCTGAACCTCCTTGACCGCGGCGAGAAGAAGGACCAGGACGATCTCAACGGCAGCCATCAGAAATTCATCTCTCGCCAGGGCGTGCCCTTGGTGCAGGTGCATGCCGAGCCACAGCTGTCCCCGCCACCAAGGGTGCTTCGACCGGGCCTTCTTTCGCGCCTGAGCACGGGTTGCCTGAACTTCGTCCAGCGCTGCTTCGGGCGCCCGGCCGGCTGACCCGTCGCCCCTTCCCAATGCGGCCCACGGCCGCTTCGAGCGCCCGCCACAAGCCGCACAGCGTGGCATTTCTCGCACTTCATCGGAATGGATGGGCAGCGGGGCAATGAGCTTGTTACAAAATGCCGCATCGCCCTTGCCCGTGCGCGACGCCCATGGCGCGACAGGGCCATCGACCCGATCGGAGCACCATGCGACTGCACATTCCCTTGGCCGCCGTTCTTGTTGCCGCGCTGTTCAGCGCTGGGCCTGCCGCCGCCCAATCGCGCGGCGATCGGCTGACCACGGCGGAGCAGCAGTGCCAGCCCGGGCGCGAAGCGCGCGCCGCGGTCGCCAAGGGCACACCGGTTCCCGAAGGCGCCATGCCGCTGCAGGTGCCCGGCGCGGTCACCATCTCACCGCGCGAGGCCCACTGCATGATCGAGCAGATGGGGCTCGGGCTGGCCGTGGTCGCGGCCATGCGGACGCAGGACAAGATCCCGGGCACCCTGGTCGAAATGCCCCAGGTGGCCGGTGATTCGGACGAGATCCGTCAGGCGTACGCCAAAGCCTTTCAGCGGTTCACCGGGGGCGAGAAGGACACGCCCATGCTTTTCTACTGCCACCATGACCGCTGCCAGCTGTCGGTGTTCGCCGTGCAGCGGGCCGTGGAGGCCGGCTACCGCAAGCTCTACTGGTTGCGCGAGGGCAACAGCGGGTGGGTGAATGCCGGGTTGCCGCTCGAGCGCGATCTGGCGGCCAAGGCGTCGGCCGAGAAAGCCCAGGAGGCCACGCGGTATGCCCAGGTGGGTGTGCGCACCTGCGGCTTCGACGTCACCGACCAGGATTTCGTGGCGATCGCGCTGAAGTCGCCCACGGACCTGCTGCTGACCGCCAACCTGCGTTCGGCAGCCCAGCAGAGCAGAAACGTGCGCACGGAATGCCTCAAGGGCGTGCGCGAGCAAGTGGCGAAACTCGACACGCAAAGCCCCGCGCTGGCCGAGATCGACGCCCTGGTCGCCCGCACGCCGGAGGAGGTCGACCGGGCCTACAAGGCCGCCCGAAGCCGCGTCGAGGCCTCGCCATCGGTCCACCTCAAGGCGCCGTTGGACCAGATGTTCCTGCCTGCCTTGAAGATGGCCCTGGACGAGGCGCGCGCGTCGAGATCGGCGCGTCAGATGTGCGGGTCCTTCGATCGCCCCATGCCCTCGAACCAGGCCCAATGGAACGCCGCCAAGACGGGACTCGAAGAATACCGGACCTGTCTGGATCGCCTGGAGAGCCGGGCCGAGAGCGCGTTCACGCAGGCGGCCATGGGACACACCAGCGGCGGCGACTTCAATGCCGACGAGGCCGTCGCCCTGGTGACCGGGTCGGCGCGTTACCGCTGCTCCGTGCACGCCGCCTCGGGCTGCCTGCCGGACGCCAGCTGGGACCGCGTGGCCGTGGTCGCCACGCCCGCGAACATCGCCGCCTTCGAGAAAGCCCGCAGCGACCGGCGCAACCGGTCCAGCGAC
The DNA here is from genome assembly GCF_042697355.1 of Hydrogenophaga sp. UC242_50. NCBI lineage: Bacteria > Pseudomonadati > Pseudomonadota > Betaproteobacteria > Burkholderiales > Comamonadaceae > Hydrogenophaga > Hydrogenophaga sp. UC242_50. The sequence goes on along the minus strand of NZ_CP170553.1, from coordinate 407,698 downwards.
ATCGACACCCTGCGCGCCGAGGCCAACAACTGGGTGGATCGCTTCAATGCCCACCTCGAGCAGCAGGAGGCGTCGCGTGCCCGCTCCAGCAGCGCCGGTGGCTACAACCCGGCACCATCGAACAGCGCCCCGCCGGTGCGCCGCTCGTACAGCACCTCGGCCCCCGGGATGAAATAGACCCCCGGCCTCAGAGCTTCTCGGTCTCGCCGCTGCGCGGCTGCCATTTCATGAGCCGCTTCTCGATGCGGCCCACGGCCGCGTCGAGCGCCAGCGCGAACAGCGTGAGCACGACGATGCCGGCCATCACGGTGTTGATGTCGAAGCTGCCCTCGGCCTGCAAGATCAGGTAGCCCACGCCCTGGCTCGACCCCAGGTACTCACCCACCACCGCGCCCACGAAGGCCAGGCCCACCGAGGTGTGCAGCGAGCTGAACACCCAGCTCGTGGCGCTGGGCAGGTACACGTGGCGCAGCAGCTGCTTCTGGCTCGCGCCCAGCATGCGCGCATTGGCCAGGATCACCGGGCTGACCTCCTTCACGCCCTGGTAGACGTTGAAAAACACGATGAAGAACACCAGCGTCACGCCCAGCGCCACCTTGCTGGCGATGCCCAGCCCGAACCACACCGCGAAGATGGGCGCGAGGATGATGCGCGGCATGGAGTTCATGGCCTTGATGTAGGGCTCCAGGATGGCCGAGGCCATGGGCGAGAGCGCCAGCCACAGGCCGCCGGCCAGGCCGCCGATGGCGCCGATGGCGAAGGCCAGCACGGTCTCGGTGAGCGTCACGCCCAGGTGCTGGTAGATGTCGGCGTCGCGCACGAACCAGGTCCAGATGCGCTCGGCCACGCGCAGCGGCTCACCGAAGAAGAAGGCGGCCTGGCGGTCGTTGTCGAACATGAAGGGCGGCACCAGCCCGGGCGTGGTCATCAGGTACCAGAACACGATGAGCGCCACCAGCAGCGCCCCTTGCCACAGGCGCAGCGTGGAGGGCTGCGGTTTGATGTGCTTCCACATGGGTTCAGGCCGCCTTGAGTTGTTGCTGGTAGCCCTTGAGCACTTCCTCGCGCATCACGGCCCAGATGGCGGCGTGCAGCTCGACGAAGCGGGCGCTGGTCTTGATCTCGGCCACGTCGCGCGGGCGCGGGATGTCGATGGCGAACTCGCCGATCGGGTGGCTGGCCGGGCCGGCGCTGAGCACCACCACACGGTCGCTCATGGCGATCGCCTCGTCCAGGTCGTGCGTGATGAAGAGCACCGCCTTCTTCTTCGCGGCCCAGAGGTCGAGCACCTCGTTCTCCATCAGCTGGCGGGTCTGGATGTCGAGCGCGGAGAAGGGCTCGTCCATCAGGATGATGTCGGGGTCGAGCACCAGCGTCTGGGCGAGGCTGGCGCGCTTGCGCATGCCGCCGCTCATCTGGTGCGGGTAGCGGTTACCGAAACCGCCCAGGCCCACGCGGCGCAGCCAGTCCTCGGCCTGGGCGCGCGCCTCGACCTCGGCCACGCCACGGAACGACAGGCCCGCCATCACATTGCCCAAGGCGGTGCGCCAGGGCATCAGGCTCTCGGTCTGGAACATGTAGCCGGCGCGCGTGTTGATGCCCTGCAGCGCTTGCCCGAACACCCGCACGCTGCCGGTGCTGGGCGCGAGCAGGCCGGCCGCGACGTTGAGCAGCGTGCTCTTGCCACAGCCCGTGGGGCCCACCACGCTCACGAACTCGCCCGCGCCCACGGTCAGGGTGACGTTCTGCACCGCCGTGTAGCGCTGGCCGGGGTCGTCCTTGCTGATGAAGGTGCAGGACACGCCCTGCAGGTCGATCGCGGCTGGACTCGTCACATCAACCCTTCGGGTATTTCGCGTTGGCCTTCTGCACGAAGCTGTTGGTGTAGACGGCGTTCAGGTCGAGCTTGGCCTTGGCCAGTTCGGCGTCCACGCTGGCCAGGGCGCGAAAGGCGGTGTCCGCGCCCTTGGCCGGGAAGCTGCCGTCGGGCGAGAGCGCGCCCTTGGCGGCCATGAAGGCGTCGATGTAGACCGCGCGGTCGCCCAGCAGGTAACTCTCGGGCACGGCCTTGATGATGTCGCCCGGGCCGGCGGCCTGGATCCACTTGTCGGCGCGCACGATGGCATTGGTGAGGGCCTGCGTGGTGTTGGGGTTCTTGTCCAGGAAGGGCTGGGGCGCGTAGAGGCAGGCCGCCGGCATGGGGCCGCCGAACACCTTGGCCGACTCGGCGACGATGCGCGTGTCGGAGATGATCCTGAGGTCGCCCGAGCGCTGCAGCAGGGTGATGACCGGGTCGAGGTTGCTGATGGCGTCGATCTGGCCCGCGCGCATCGCGGCCACCGCGCCGTTGCCCGCGCCCACGCCGACGATGCTCACGTCGCTGGGCTTGAGGCCGGCCTTGGCGAGCACGAAGTTGACCATCACGTTGGTCGAGCTGCCCGGCGCGGTCACGCCGATCTTCTTGCCCTTGAGGTCGGTGAGGGCCTGGTAGCCGCCCATGGTCTTGGGGTTGACGCCGAGCACGATCTGCGGTGCCAGGCCCTGCAGCGCGAAGGCGCGCATGGGCTGGCCCTTGAACTGCATGTTGACCGTGTGCTCGAAGGCGCCGGAGACCACGTCGGCGCTGCCACCCACCACCGCGGCCAGGGCGCGCGAGCCGCCCGCGAAGTCGACGATGGTCACGTCCAGCCCCTCGGCCTTGAAGTAGCCCAGCTGTTCGGCGATGGTCAGCGGCAGGTAGTACAGCAGGTTCTTGCCGCCCACGGCGATCGTGACCTTGGGTTTCTCCAGGCCCTGCGCGAATCCGAACGGGGGCAGGACCGCGGCGGCCAGGCCACCGGCCATCAGGTGTCGTCTTTGCATGGGTGTCTCCTTGGTTGCGAGCGCCGCCAGGGCTGCGCGAAATGCCCCTGGGGGTATGTTGGAAACACCATGGTAGCCCGGGGCCCGGCCCCGCGCATCCGGGAAATCACGGCAGGGGCAGGCCGTCCACGAACACCTTGAGCTCGTTGGGCTCGAAGGCGGTCCATTGTTCGTTGCTGGTCAGTGGCGTGGTCACGACCACGGCGGCGCGGTCGCCGGGGTGGTTGAGTTCGGCGAAGTTCACCGTCCAGTCCTGGTCCATCAGCGTGGCCTGGGCGAACGGGTGCTGGCGCACCAGCCAGTGCAGTTTGGTGCTGCAGTGGGCCCACAGGGCCTCGCCGTTGGAGAGCAGGAAGTTGAAGGTGCCGAACTGGCGCACCTGCGGCACCAGCTCGCGCAGCGTGAGGGTGAGTTCGCGCACGTCGGGCAGGCCGGCGTGCGACTTGGCGAGTTCCTGCATCAGCCAGCAGAAGGCGCGCTCGCTGTCGGTGGTGCCCACCGGGCGGAAGTGGCTGTGCAGCGTGGGCGCGTAGTCCTTCAGGTCGCCGTTGTGCGCGAACACCCACTGGCGGCCCCAGAGCTCGCGCACGAAGGGATGGGCGTTTTCCAGCGCCACGGCGCCGATGGTGGCCTTGCGCACGTGGGCGATGATGTTGCGGCTCTTGAGCGGGTACTGCTGCAGGAAGGCGGCCATCGGCGAGTCGGACGCGCTCTGGTGGTCCACGAACAGCCGCAGACCCTTGCCTTCGAAGAAGGCGATGCCCCAGCCATCGGCGTGGTGGTCGGTCTTGCCGCCGCGCTGGCAGAAACCGGTGAAGCTGAAGGCCGCGTCGGTCGGCGTGGCGCAGTTGAGTCCGAGCAGTTGGCACATGGTGTTTATTGTGACGCCTGGGCCTTGGGCGCCGCCTTGAGTCTCAGCGCGGCGGTCAGTGCCAGCGCACAGATGGCCGCGAGCATCAGAAAAGTTTCCTCGAACGCCGCCACGCGCGCCGGGGTGCGCAACGCCGCCGGTGGTGAGCTGCGCGCCGTGCGCGGCCAGGCGCCATTCGAGCACGATGCCGCACAGGCTCACGCCGGCCGCGCCGCCGAGCATGCGCAGGAAGTTGATGACGCTCGCGCCCTGTGCGATGTCCACGCGCTCCAGCCCGCGCATGGCGCCGATGTTGAGCGAGGGCAGGATGAAGCCCAGGCCGATGCGGCCCACGATGGCCCAGGTGACCAGCAGCGGGATGATCTGCGCCGGGCGGCTGGGGTCGATGGTGGCGATCAGGCCGAACGACGCGGAGAGCAGCACCAGGCCGATGCTCACCAGCCGGTGCGTGGGCTGCTCGTCGGCCAGGCGCCCCACCACCGCGATGCGCCACCGCCAGCACCAGCCCGGCCGGCAGCAGGATGGTGCCGACGTGGGAGGCCGACAGGCCCAGGCCGCTCTGCATGTACACGGGCAGCAGGTAGGTGGAGCCGAACAGGGCGATGCCGTAGATGAAGGCCACGATGCTGCCCATCGCGAAGCGCCGGTCCTTGAACAGCGTGAGGTTCATGAGCGGGTCCGTGCCCTGGTCGGGCTGGTGCCGGCGCGCGCGCAGCGTGCGCCGCTCCAGCACCACGAAGGCCAGCAGCGCGAGGAACGCGCCACCCAGCAGCAGGGTGGCCGTGGTGGCGGTGCCGCCGTGCAGCTCGACCAGGCCGTTGAGCAGGCACAGCGTGCCCACGGCGGCCAGCAGCAGGCCGCGCCAGTCCAGCCCGCCGCCCTGCGGGTTGGCCGCGGCGCCGCCCGGCGAGGTGGTGGGCACGAAGCGGTGCGCGAGCCAGAGCGAGGCCAGGCAGAACGGCACCACCATGAAGAAGATCGAGCGCCAGCCGAAGCCGTCCACCAGCAGGCCGCCGATGCTGGGCCCGAGCGCGGGCGCGAGCACCACGCCCATGCCGAAGATGCCGCTGGCCCGGCCCTGCTCGTGCGGCTGGAAGGCGCGCAGGATGATGATGGCCGGGATCGGCTGCACCACGCCCGCGGCCAGGCCCTCGGCCACGCGCGCGGCCAGCACCACCGGGTAGTCGTTGGCGAAGCCGCCGGCCATGCCGCCCGCCATCAGCAGGCACATGCAGCCCACGTAGGTGCGCCGGTAGCCGTAGCGCGCCAGCAGCCAGGGGGTGGTGAGCATGGAGACCGTCATGGCCGCCATGAAGCCCGAGGTGACCCACTGCGCGCGCTCCTGGCCGAGCGTGAAGTGGTGGCTCATGTCGGGGATGCCACGTTGATGATGGTGGACGACATGATGGCCGCCATGGTGCCGACCATCACCGAAAGCAGCAGCAGCCAGCGGTAACGCTCGCCGTACCGTTCGCGCAAAGCGGGCAGGGAGTGGTCGGGCGGTGGGCTCATGGGGTGGGTGCCGTGGTGACGGTCAAGCTTAGCGCCTTTGCGGGCCGGACCGCGAACGGGCGCGTGTCATCGGGCACCGTAGGGGGGTCGGGTATATTGCCCCAGGTCTTTTTGTCTCTCTCCGCGCCCTTCTCCCTCCATGCCACCTGTCCCGAACGCTTCACTGATCATTCGCGGCCTGCTGCTGCTGATCGTGGCGGCCGGTGTCTACTTCTTCCGTGGTTTCCTGGTGCCGGTGCTGGCCGCGCTCATCATCGGGTTCGCCAGCTGGCCGCTGTACCGCCGGGGCGTGCGCGCCTGCGGCGGGCGCACCGCGCTGGCGGCCAGCCTGGCCCTGGTGGTCGTGGTCGTGGTGCTGGTGGTGCCGCTGAGCCTGGCCCTGCACTACGCGCTGAAGGAGGCGGGTGGGCTGGTGGCCTGGCTGCTGGACGTGAACCGCTACGGCGCCCCGCCGCCGCAGTGGATCGAAGCCCTGCCCTGGGTGGGCGAGACGCTGGCCACCTACTGGCGCGAGCACCTGGGCGAGCCGCACGCGCTGGGCGACTGGATCCAGCTGCTCAGCGGCCAGCACATCGGCAACATCTACCGCATGGTGCTCAGCGCCACGGGCGATGCCGTCAACCTCGCGCTGACGGTGCTGTTCATGCTGATCACGCTGTTCTTCGTCTACAAGGACGGCGCGCGCATCGCCGGCCAGCTCGACACCATCGGTGAGCGCATCCTGCCGCTGCAATGGCAGCGTTTCTCGCGCGTGGTGCCGGCCACCGTGAGCGCCACCGTGACCGGCCTGGGCCTGATCGCCATCGGCGAGGGCGTGGTGCTGGGCGTGGCGTACTGGGTGGCGGGTGTGCCCTCGCCGGTGCTGCTGGGCGTGCGCACCGGTTTCATGGCGCTGATCCCCGGCGGCGCGCCGCTGTCGTTCAGCCTGGTCTCGCTCTACCTCGTGGGCTCGGGCCACCTGTGGGCCGGCGTGGGCCTGTTCGCCTGGGGTTCGATCGAGCTCTTCATCGTGGACAAGACCCTGCGCCCGCGCCTGGTGGGCGGGCCGGTGAAGCTGCCCTTCCTGCCGACCTTCTTCGGCCTGGTGGGTGGCGTGAAGACCATGGGCCTCGTCGGCCTGTTCGTGGGCCCGGTGCTGATGGCGCTGCTGGTGGCGATCTGGCGCGAGTGGCTGCACAGCCTGAGCGCGGCGCCCGCGCCGCCGCTGGTGCCGCCGCCCGAGGCGGACCAACCGCCGCGCGAGCCCTAGCCGGCCGCTTCGCGCGCCGCGCGCAGGGCCTGGGCCGCGCAGGCCGCGCAGATGCAGGCCTGGCCGCGCGCGGCCTCGGGGATGCGCTTGAACAGATCGGGGCTGAAGGTCGCGCCCACGCACCAGCAGGGCGGCTGGGGTTCACCGGTCTCGCGCTGGATTTCCATCGCGCAGCGGTTGTCGGCGCCGCAGAGCGGGCAGCGGCCGGGGTCGATCGTGGGGGCGGACATGGCGCATAGGGTACTCGCCCCGCGCCGCCGCGTCAGCGCTGGGCCTGGCGCTGGCGCGCCGCGGTCTGCCGGCCGGCCCGCTTCTTCCACCAGATCCAGACGCCCGTGCCGCTGAGCCCCGCGCTGGCCAGGCCAAGCAGGAACACGGCGAGCTTGAAGGGCTGGCCCCACACGTCGGCCATGTGCAGCGCGAGCAGCCAGGTGGTGAAGGTGTCACCGCCCGATTCGCCGGTGGGCACGTAGCTGCCCAGTCGCGCGCCGGTGGCGGCGTCGAAGTCCAGCGAGGTGGTGCCGCGCCGGTCGCGGATGTCGCGGTCGCTGCGCACGCGGTAGTGGAAGCTGCCCCGGTGGGGGCTGTACGACAGGCGCTCTTCGTTGAGCACGCTGAAATCTTTTTCGCGCGCGAGCTCGGCCATGAGCGCGCGGCCCCGCGCCAGCCCGGCGTGCCAGCCCATGGCGGGTTCGTCGCGCGGCACGGGTTTCACGGCCGGCGCTTCGGTCCGCTCCTGCGTGCCCGCCAGGCTGTGCATGGTGGGGTAGTAGACCTCGCGCAGGTTGAAGGCCACGCTGGACCAGGCGAACACGAACATCCAGGCCCACAGCCAGAGGCCGCCGGCGCGGTGCAGGTCGAACCAGCGCTTGTAGCGGCCCTGCGCCCAGCGCACCCGCCAGGCCGGTGCCCAGCGCGTCCACCAGCCGGTCGCCCGCGTGTCGGCGCGTGGGCCGCGCGAGCGCGGCAGGGTGAGCGCCGCGCCCACGAAACAGTCCAGCGTCCACAGCAGCGCGATCACGCCGAAGGCGTAGGTGCCCACCGTGCCCAGCGCCACCTGGTAGTGCAGCCGGTAGATGAAGGGCATGAGGTTGCTCCAGCCCTGGCTGATGTCGCCCCAGCGCCGCCCGCCCAGCACCTCGCCGCTGTAGGGGTCGACGAAGACCTCGTCCTCCTCGATCGGCCGGTGGCGGCCGGTGGCCGGGTCTTCCGGCCCTTCGATGAAGAACACGGCCGGCGCGCCGGCGGGCTGCGTGAGCGGCACGAAGTTGACCTCGGCCTGCGGATGGCGCGCGAGCACCTGGTCGCGCAGCACCAGGGCCGGCAGCGGCTGCGCGCCGGCCGACGGCGGCACCACGCGCAGCCACTGCGGGTTGATCGCCGCGTCGAAGGCGTGGTACCAGGCCAGCACGGCGCCGGTGAGGCCGGCCAGGATGAGGAAGGCCGCCATCACCAGCCCCACGTACCGGTGCAGCCACACCAGGCCGTTGCGCAGGTCGACCGGCATCAGAAGCGCAGGGTCGCGGTCAGGCGCAGTTCGCGGCCGGGTTCGCGCGAGCCCACGATGCCCTCATAGCCCGGGATGCGCTGGAAGTCCTCGTTGCTCGCGTGGTCCAGGTAGTCCTTGTCGAACAGGTTGCTGATCGCGAAGGTCAGCGTGAAGCTGTCGCGGCCGGTCGGGCGCCAGTTGGCGTAGAGGTCGTGCACCGCGTAGCCGGGCTTGCGCACGCGGCCCACCGGCGTGTCCAGCGAGCCGATGCCCTGCACGAAGCGGCCGGCCCAGCCCACGTCCACGCGCGAGGTCACGCGCCAGTCCACGCTGGTGGTGAGGGTGTTGCCCATGCTCGCGCCCAGGCCGTTGTGGTCGTACACGTTGAGCCGCTGGCCGTTGAGCGTGGCGCGGTTGTGGTGCAGGCCGGCGCCGAGCTGCACCTGCTTCCAGTCGTAGGTGGTGTGCAGCAGCGCGCCGCGCGAGCGCAGTTCGCCCACGTTGAAATAACGCGCGGGATTGCCGATGGGGTCGGCGATCACGTCGCGGATGGTGGTGTCGTAGACCTTGCCGTTGAAGCGCCAGGCGCTGCGCGTGTACTCGAAGCCGAGCTCCGAGGTGCGGGCGCGCTCGGGCCGCATGTTGGGGTCGTTGGTGATGGTGTCGAGCTTGAAGGCGTCGCGGATCTTGGGGCCGCGCAGCGCGCGCGAATGCCCGGCCAGCAGGGCCAGCTGCGGGGTCACGGCGTAGCGCACGCTGGCGTTGGGGCTCGTGCCGCTGTGGCTGAACGACAGGCCGTTGGTGTCCTTGAGCGTGTAGCGGTCGTGGCGCGCGCCGAGGTCGAGCGTGAGCTCGGGCGTGAGGGTGATGCGGTCCTGCACGTAGAAGCCGGTCACGCCGCCGCGCTCGCGCTCGGACGTGGGGTTGGTGGCCGGGCCGGCGCTGCTGCGGTCCTTGCGGTGGTCCACGCCGTAGGTGATCTCGTGCCGCTCCAGGTGCGAGGTGTTGCGCAGGTCGAAGCCGGTGGATTCGATGCTGCCCCGGTAGCGGCCCCAGCGGCCGATCACGTTCTGCTCGATGTCGGTGTCGGTCTGGTAGAGGTTGAAGGCGACGTCGAACAGCGGGTTGGACGCCGGGCGGTAGGTGTAGCCCAGGTTCCAGGTCTCGCGCTCGCTCTGCAGCGGGTAGGCGCGGTTGAAGCTGCTCGCGATCCACTGCGGGCGCTGGGTGCGCAGGCCTTCGTCCTCGTGCCGGTCGTAGCTCAGGCGCACGGTGTGGTCCTGGGCCAGCTTGCCCACGAGCTTGAAGAAGCCCAGCGCCTGCTGCGAACCGGTGTTGGCGACGCGCCGGCCCGCGCCGTCCTGGTAGTCCTTGAAGTCCTGGTCGGTGAGCGCGGCCATGGCCGACCAGTTCTCGGCGAGGCGGCCGTACACGCTGGTGTGCAGCTTGAGGCCTTCCGAGTTGCTGAAGTAGCTGCCCTTGAGCAGCGCGCCCACCGACTGGCCTTCGCGCAGCAGGTCTTCGGGATCCTTGGTGACGAAGCGCACCACGCCGCCGAGCGCGCCCGGGCCGGCGGTGGCGTCGCCGGTGCCGGGGCGCACCTCGACGCGCTTGATCAGCTCGGGCTCGAGCTGCACGCGTCCGGTGTGGTGAAAGGCCTGGGCCACCTGGCCCGCGCCGTCGATGGTGACGTTGAGCAGCGTGTCCTCGACGCCGCGCAGGTAGATCTTCTGGGCAATGGCGTGGCCGCCGCCCACGGCCATCTCGGGCTGGCTGGCGAACACGTCCTCGAGGTCGTTCGCGGCGTGGCGCTCGAGCGTGCGCGCGGTCACGATGCCGGGTTCGACCGGGCCGGGCTCGCCGTCGAGCCGAAAGGTGCCGGGGCTGGTGCGCTCGGCCACCACGCGCACCTCGCGCAGGGCGCGGTCGGCCGCGGGCGCGGCCGAGGCCGGGCGCAGCACCACGCTGCCGCCTTCCAGGTGGGCGTCCAGGCCGCTGCCGGCGAGCACGCGCTCCAGCGCCTCGCGCAGGCTCATGGTGCCGCTGAGCGCGGCGGCCGACTTGCCGGCGACCAGTTCGGCGTTGACCGAGATCGCCACGCCGGCCTGCCGGGCCAGGGCATTGAGGGCCTGGCCGAGCGGCTGCGCGCCGAGGTTGAAGGCGTGCGGCGCCGCGAGGGCGGCCGACGAGGCGCCCTGGGCCAGGGCGGCGGAGGCCCCCAGGGTGGCGAGGGCGGCGGCGCAGGCCAGCACGGTGGCGCGCCAGCGGCGCGGGGCGGAGGGCAGGGAACGGGGCATGGAAAAAGGTCCTTTCAGCAGGGTGGTCTGCTGTGAAGACGCGGCCCGCGCCCGGAACCGGACAATTTTTTTCAGCGCCGCGCGGCGGCGATGCGCACGCCGCCGTCGGCCAGGCGCTCGGTGCGCACCGGCAGGCTGGCGGGCAGGCTGTCGACGAACACGCCCGGCGAGCGCAGCGGGAAGCTGCCGGTCAGGCGCAGCCGCGCCAGCGCCGGGTCGTCGTCGAGCCGCAGCGGCGCGCCGAGGTAGTGATTCCAGCGCGCGACGGCCTGGGGCAGCGGGGTGTTGTCGAACACCAGCCAGCCCTGGCGCCAGGCGGCGATCTCCGCCGTGCGCACCGGGAGCACCGGGCCCAGGGCCTGCGCCTCGGTGAGCACCGCCTGGCCGGCGCCGAGCACGGTGTCCACCGGCCGGGCCAGCGCGGCGCCCACGCCGCCTTCGGGCAGGGGACCGGCCCACACCGCCACGCGGCCTTGAGAGACGGCCACGCGCATGCGCGACTGCCGCGCCTCGACGGTGAACACCGTGCCCAGCACGCGGACCTGGCCCCAGCGCGTCATGACGAGGAAGGGGCGGTCCGCGTCGGCCGCCACGCTGAACTGCACCTCGCCCTCGTCCAGCCAGGCCTCGCGGCGGTCGCGGTACAGCGCGATGCGCACGCGCGTGTGGGCGTCCAGCGCCAGGCCGCTGCCGTCGGGCAGGGTGGTGGTCTTGATCTGGCCGCGCGGCGTCTGCAGCGCCACCTCGTGCAGCGCCTGCCGCCAGTGCCAGCGCGCCAGCGCGCCCGCGCCCAGGAAGAGGGCGCCCAGGCCCAGCACCGAGAGGGCCTTGCGCCGGCCGGCGCGCAGGCGCTCCTGGTGCGAGGCCGGCAGGGGCAGTTCGCCGCGCAGGGCATCGGCGCTGGTGGCGTCCCAGCCGGCGCGCGCGGCGCCGTAGGCCGATTCGTGCGCCGGGTGGGCGCTGCGCCAGTGCGCCAGGGCCTCGCGCGCGGTCTCGGCGGTGCGCGCGTCGCCGCCGTGCACGCGGGCGATCAGCAGCAGGGCGTGTTCGAGTTGCGCGCGCGGCGAGGCCGCGGGCGCGTGAGGAGGGGTGCGGGTGGCGGGCATCGGCTCAGGCGGCGTGTGCCGTGGCCAGATCCATCAGGTCGCAGACCGCGCGCACCACGTGCTTTTCGATCGCCTCGACGCTCACGCCCTGGTGCTCGGCCGCCTCGGCGTGCGTGTGGCCGTAGACGCGCACCAGGATGAAGGCCTCGCGGCGGCGGCGCGGCAGCGTCGCCAGCCGCACGGCCAGCCGCGAGAGCTGCTGGCGCGCGCTGGCGATGCGGTCGGCCGAGGGCGCTTCGTCGCGGTGGATCAGGCCCAGCGTCTCCAGCATGCCGGCCTCCACCCGGCGGCGGCGCGCGTCGTCGATGACGATGTTCTTGCCCGTGCGGTACAGCAGGGCGCGCATGTCGCGCACCAGCGCCTGGCCGTCCATGCCCAGCACGCGGGCGTAGCTCTCCTGCACCACGTCGGCCGCCGCTTCCCGGTTCTGGAGCGCGCGCGAGAAGTAGTTGAGCAGCTCGGCGTAGTAGTGCGTGCGCCACGGATGGGAAGATGTGTAAATGAGAGTTATTCGCAATTATGCACGGTGTGCCGCCGTGCGCAGGCGACAGCCCGTCGGTGCGCGCGTGGCTACCATGGGCCGCATGAGCGCCGACCCCACCCTTTCCGAAGGCCGCATCCGCACCGAGGTGCAAGGCCCCGTGCTGCTGATCGCGATCGACCGCGCGGCCAAGCGCAACGGCTTCACGCCGGCCATGCTGCAGGCCCTCGCCGAGGCCTACACCCGGCTCGACGACGACCCCGCGCTGCGCGTGGGCGTGCTGCACGCCGAGGGCGACCACTTCACCGCCGGACTGGACCTGCCCAGCTTCGCGCCACTGATGCAGCGCGGCGAACGCGCCATCGCCGAGGGCCTGGTGGACCCGCTCAACCTGGGCCGCCCCGGCCTGCGTCGCCGCACCAAGCCGATGGTGGTCGCGGTCAAGGGCATCACCTACACGCTGGGCATCGAGCTCATGCTGGCGGCCGACATCGTGGTCGCGGCCGACGACTGCCGCTTCTCTCAGCTGGAGGTGCAGCGCGGGCATCATGGCCACGGGCGGCGCCACGCTGCGCATGGCCGAGCGCGCGGGCCTGGGCAACGCCTTGCTGCACCTGCTGACCGCCGACGTGTTCGACAGCGCCGAGGCGCTGCGGCTGCACTTCGTGCAGCGCGTGGTGCCCGCCGGCAGCGAGCTCGACGAGGCCCTGCGCATCGCGCAGGCGATCGCCCAGCAGGCGCCGCTGGCGGTGGTGCGCAGCGCGGCTCAACGCGCTCAAGGCGGTGGAGGAAGGGCCGACGGCGGCGGCCGACGAATTCGAGGCCACGCAGCAGCGCCTGGCGAACAGCGAGGACGCGCGCGAAGGCGTGTTGTCCTTCCAGGCCAAGCGCGCCGCGCGCTTCACCGGGCGCTGAGCGGCGCCGTCCCGGCCAGGGCCGGCTCGCGCCGGCGCCCGAGGCGGCCCAGCGGCTGTTCCACCGCGTGGTGGAACAGGGCCCCCGCCACGTTGCACGCGAGCCAGGCCAGCAGCACACCGAGCGTCTGCACCTCGGCGTCGGCGCTGCCGTAGCGCGTGAACAGCGCGTTGACCACCAGCGCGATGGGGAAGTTGAGCAAGAACACCGCGTAGGAAATGCGGCTCAGGTAGGCCACCACGCGGTTGCGCGGCCAGGTGAACAGCCAGCCCTGGCGCTGCGAGCAGGCCAGCGCCAGACACACCGCGAGCGCCAGCGCGATGCGCTCGCGGAAGTCGATCGCCAGCGCCAGCAGCGTCATCGCCACCAGGGCGCCGAGCAGCCAGCGGCCGCTGCGCCAGGCCTCGTCGCTGTGGGTGGCCCACCAGGTCAGCGCGCCCAGGCCGTAGGCGCCGAAGAAGTACAGCGCCCAGCTGTCCCAGTCGCTCTCGCGGTTGAAGTGCAGCAGCGAGGCCGCCACCACCACCACCACCAGCGCCTGCGCCCAGGCGCCGGCCGCGTGCTGGCGGCGCGCCAGCCAGAGCAGGCCCAGCAGCAGGGCGTAGAGCTGGAAGTCGATCGCCACGTACCAGACGCCGGCCGAGAGCGAGTCCACGTCCAGCAGCGTGTGCAGCAGCAGCGCGTGCGAAATGAACTGCCACAGCCCGGGCGGCGCGGAAAGCGAGTCGTGCGCCATCCACAGGCGGGCCAGTTCGGTGCACAGCATGGCGATCAGCAGCGAGGCGATGTAGGGCAGGGCGGTGCGCACGTAGCGCTGGCCGACCTGGCCCAGCGGCGAGGCGGCGCGCAGCACGCCGTCGGGCGCGAGGCTGCGCGCCGCGAGGAAACCCGCGACCACCAGGAAGACCTGCACCGCCATGCGCGCGTCCTGGCTGAACCAGGTCACGAGCTCGGGCGCGAGCCGGTGCGTCCAGTCCGACATGGGGCCGTAGAAGGCGAGGTGGTGCAGCACGATCAGCTGCGAGCCCACGGCCTTGAGCAGGTCGATGAACATCAGGCGCTCACCCGCGCCGAGGCTTGCAGCGGCCCTCACAGCGCCGCCACGCCGCCGTCGCTGCGCGGGTCGGCCGCGCCCTCGATCACCCCGTCGGGGTGGCGCACCAGCGCGCCCGCGTGGCCCATGGTGTCGCTGAAGGCCTCGGGCAGTTCCTCGATCACGTGGCCGGCGTCGCGCAGGGCCTGCACCAGGGCCGGGTTGAAGCGGCTCTCCAGCTTGAGCGTGGTGCTCTTGTCGCCCCAGGTGCGTCCCAGCAGCCAGCGCGGCGCGCTCACGGCCTGCTGCAGCGGCTGGCCAAAGCGCGCGTAGCGCGTGAACACCGCGGCCTGCGTCTGCGGCTGGCCTTCGCCGCCCATGGTGCCGTAGGGCATCACGCGGCCGTCGTCGAACAGCGCCAGCGAGGGGTTGAGCGTGTGAAAGGGTTGGCGGCCCGGCTCGAGGTGGTTGAGCGCCTGCGGGTCGAGCGAGAAGCTGGTGCCGCGGTTCTGCCAGCAGATGCCGGTGTCCTGCAGCACGGTGCCCGAACCGAATTCCCAGTACACGCTCTGGATGAAGCTGACCGAGCGGCCCTGGGCGTCGATCGCGCCCATCCAGATGGTGTCGCCCGGCGCGGCCGGGTCGGGCCAGGGCAAGGCCTGGCGCGGGTCGATCTGCGCGGCCAGGGTGTCCAGCGAGGCGGCCTCCAGCAGGCTTTGCGGGTCGGTCGGCAGGCGCCCCGGGTCGGTCACCACGCGGTCGCGCACGCGGAAGGCGCGCTTGGTGGCCTCCACCAGGCCGTGCAGGTGCTCGAAGCCCTCGCCTTCGCTCACGCCCAGGCGGTCGAACAGGCCGAGGATCATCAACGCCGACAGGCCCTGCGTGGGCGGCGGCAGGTTGTAGACCGTGCTGTCCTTCAGGCGCACCACGAGCGGTTGGACTCGCTTCGCGCGGTAGGCCGCGAGGTCTGTGGTGCGCAGCGGGCTGCCCAGGCGCTCCAGCTCGGCACCGATGCGCCGGCCCAGCTCGCCGCGGTAGAAGTCGTCCAGGCCGCGTTCGGCCAGCGTCGCCAGGGTCTGGCCCAGCGCGGGTTGCCGAAGCAGGTGGCCGGGCTCGGGCGGCTGGCCGTCCACGAGGTAGGTGGCGGCGAAGCCCGGCGCGTCCTTCAGGCCGTCGAGCTTCTGCCGGGTCAGGGCGGACTGGCTGGTGGTGACCACCACGCCGTCGCGCGCGTGGCGGATCGCGTCGGCCAGCAGGCGCGCCAGCGGCAGGGCCTGGCCCCAGGGCGCGGCCAGGTTCAGCGCTTCGGCCCAGCCGCCGAGGGTGCCGGCCACGGTGAGCGCGGCGGTGGGGCCGCGCGCGGGGATCTCCTGCGCACCGGCATAGAAGTCGCGCGTGGCCAGCGCGGCGGCCGGTCCGCTGGCGTCGATCGCCACCACCGGCTGCCCGGGTTCGTGGATCAGCCAGAAACCGTCGCCACCGATGGCGTTCATGTGGGGGTAGACCACGGCGATGGCCGCGGCGGCGGCCACCATGGCCTCGACCGCGTTGCCACCGTCGCGCAGCACATCGCGCCCGGCCTGTGCCGCCAGGTGATGGGGTGCGACCACCATGCCGCCCAGGGCCTTGTGGGTATGGATCATCGGAAACGGTCTCCTGCGCGTCGGGAAATGAACATGGGGCAAACCCGTTATTGTCGCGGCGCCGCGAAGGGCCAAATCCGGGTCGTTGACGCGCCAGCGACGCCGGGGCATAGACTGGGCCGCATGAGTTCCCCGTCCTGGCCTGTGCTGCCCACCCTCATCGCCGTTCTGCTGGTGGTGCTGCTCGCGACCTCGGGCTGCGCGGTCTGGCGCATGGGCCAGGCCCGGGAGCTGGCCCAGCGCAGCGAGCCGCTGCAGCAGGCCCCCGCGGACGCCACGCTTCGCCTGCTCATCGTGGGCGACAGCACCGGCGTGGGCACCGGTGCCAGCGACCCGCGGCACAGCCTGGCCGGCCTGCTGGCGCAGGCCTACCCGAGGCTGCACATCGACAACCGCGCCAGCGATGGCGCGACCTTCGCCCAGGTGATCGGCCAACTCGAGGCCGCCACCGCGCGCCACGACCTGGTGCTGGTGCAGGCCGGCGGCAACGACGTGATCCGGCTGCGCGCGCTCGACGGCGTGCGCGCCGACATCGAGCGCGTGGCCGTGCTCGCCCACGCGCGCGGCACTCGCGTGCTGCTCATGCCGGCGGGCAACGTGGGCAACGCGCCCTTTTTCTTCGCACCGGTGTCCTGGCTCATGAGCTCGCGCGCCCGTTCGATGCATGGCTTCGTGCGCGAGGCCGCGGCGCGGCACGGGGCGGTGTACGTGAACCTGTTCAAGGAGAAGGCGGACGACCCGTTCGCCCAGCGGCCTGAGCTCAACGCGGCCGATGGCCTGCACCCCAGCGACGCGGGCTACCGCGTGTGGTTCGACGAACTCATGGCGCAAGGCCGGCTCGAGCCCGTGCTGGCGCCCGCGAAGGCGCGCTAGCGCTGCGGGGTCTTCAATCGGCTGGCGCGAAGTGCGCCAGCAGGGCCTCGCCCCAGCCCCAGGGGCCGGTGACCGTCAGCGTCACCGTGGTCCATTCACCGTCCGCCCGCACCTGCTCGTCGGCGTCCCACGCGCCGCCCTCGTCGAGCGGGCCGCGCGGGCCCGGCGCGTGGGTCTCGGCCCAGTCCAGCACGGCGCGCACCTCGGTCATCACGTCGGGCAGCTGCGCGGCGCGCACGCTGGCCATGGCGTCCCAGGTGCCGGTGCCTTCGCCGTCGTCGCTGGCGTCAAAAAGCAGGTAGTTCATTGCGGGCATGGCGGCGAGCTTAGCCGGTCCGCCGAACGCTGTTCAGGGTAAACCCGCATTTGGTTGATATTGCAACTGGTTGGCAATACAACCATAATTCGAGCCGTCAACACCGATGCCATTTCCCCCGAGTGGCGCAACAACCAGGAGACAGACATGTCCATCTCACGACGCGTTCTCTGCGGCACGGCCCTGGCGGCCGCCGTCCTGTCCACCGCGCCCGTCCACGCGCAGGACCCGGCGATCAAGGTGGGCGTCATCGGCCCGTTCTCCGGCCCGTTCGCGCACTACGGCACCTTGTTCAAGGCCGGTGTGGAGGCCTATGTGGCCAGCCAGGGCGGCAAGCTCGCGGGCAAGTCGGTGGAGTTCATCTACCGCGACACCGGCGGCCCGAACCCCGCGCAGACGCGGGTGCTGGCGCAGGAGCTGATCGTCAAGGACAAGGTGGACTACCTGGGCGGTTTTGTCTTCACGCCCAACGCGCTCGCGGTCGCACCGCTGATCCAGCAGTCGCAGACGCCCACGGTCATCTTCAACGCGGCCACCTCGTCGATCACCGAGAAGTCCGAGTACTTCATCCGCAGCAGCTACACGCTGTGGCAGGTCACGGTGCCGCTGGCCCAGTGGGCCGCCAAGCAGGGCATCAAGAAGGTGGTGACGGCGGTGACGGACTACGGCCCGGGCCTGGACGGTGAAGCGGCGTTCAAGAGCGAATTCGTCAAGCAGGGCGGGACGGTGGTCGAGACCATCCGCATGCCCATCGCCACCACGGACTTCGGCCCGTTCGCGCAGCGCATCCGCGCCAGCGGCGCGCAGGCGGTCTACACCTTCCTGCCAGGCGGCCCGCCGAACCTGGGTTTCGTGAAGGCCTACAACGAGAACGGCCTGGCCAAGGCCGGCATCCAGTTCCTGGGCACCTCGGAAACGGACGAGTTCGACCTGCAGAAGTTCGGTGACTCGGCGCTCGGCCTCACGACCGCGTTCCACTATTCCGGCGCGCACGACTCGCCGGCGAACAAGGCCTTCGTCGCCGCGCTGAAGAAGCAGAACCCGGCGGCGGTGGCGAACTACGCCTCGGTCGGCGCGTGGGACGGCATGCACGTCATCCACAAGATGATCGAGGCCACCGGCGGCCAGAAGAACGGCGCCAAGGCCCTGGCTGCGGCGCGCGAGCTGCAATGGGAAAGCCCGCGCGGCCCGGTGCGCATCGACGCCAAGACGCGCCACATCACCCAGAACGTCTACCTGCGCAAGGTGGAGAAAGAGGGCGGCGTGCTGGTCAACAAGGAAGTGCAGAGCTTCGGACCGCAGACCGATCACGGCCTGAACCCCTGATGCGGCGGCTGATGGACGAAGCGACGTGATCACGTTCTCCAACATCCTGATCGACGGCCTGGCCTACGGCATGGTGCTGTTCGTCATCGCCGTGGGCCTGTCGGTCACGCTGGGGCTCATGCGCTTCGTGAACCTCAGCCATGGCGCCTTCGCCATGGTGGGCGGCTACTGCGTGGCCCTGCTGACGCGCGAGCTCCAGTGGAGCTTCTGGATCGCCGTGCCGCTGGCGGTGCTGGCCACCGGCCTGCTGGGCGCGCTGCTGGAAGCGCTGGTCCTGCGGCACCTGTACCAGCGCAAGGAGCTGGACCAGGTGCTCTTCACGATCGGCCTGACCTTCGTGCTGATCGCCTCGACCAATGCCCTGGTCGGCCCGCAGGTGCAGATGGTCCAGCTGCCGCCCTCGCTGTCGGGCTCGGTGGACCTGGGTTTCCGCACCCTGCCGGCCCAGCGCCTGCTCGTGATCGGCGTGGGCCTGGCCGTGGCCGTGCTGGCCGCGCTCACGGTGACGCGCACGCGCTTCGGCATCTGGCTGCGCGCGGCGGTGGACCACGCGGGCACGGCCTCGACGCTGGGCATTCCGATCCGCCGCGTGCAGTGCCTGACCTTCGCCGCCGGCGCGGCGATGGCCGGCCTGGGCGGTGTGCTGGGCGCGGAGGTGATGCCGCTGGAGCCTTACTACGCGCTGAAGTACCTGGTGCTGGTGCTGGTCGTCGTGGCCGTGGGCGGCATGGGCAGCATCGCGGGCTCGCTGTGCGCGGCCATCGTGCTCGGCCTGATCGAGACCGCGAGCAAGTACCTGGCCTCGGACTGGGGCAGCCTTTTCTTCTTCGCCGCCATGGCCCTCTTCCTGGCCTGGCGTCCCAACGGACTGTTGAAACGATGAACGCCCTGTCCTTGTTCAAGACGCGGGCGCTCGCGGGCCCGCAAGACGGCGATGCCGCTTCGCCGCGCTGCGCGCCGGCCTGGCGCGCGCCGCTGGTGATGCTGGCGCTGGGCCTGGCGGCCTGCCTGCTGCTGCCCGACCAGCTGGGGCTGCTGACGCGCATCTTCATCATGGGCCTCTTCGTGCTGTCGCTGGACCTGGTGGTGGGCATCGCCGGCCTGGCGCACCTGGGACACGCCGCGATGTTCGGCGTGGGTGCCTACGCGGCGGGTGTGTTCGCCTTGCGCGTGATGCCCGACCCGCTGGTGGGCCTGGCCGTCGGCGTGCTGGCGGGCGCCGTGCTCGCGGCGGCGACCGGGGCCTTTCTGCTGCGCTACCAGGGCTTCACCTTCCTCATGCTCACCGTGGCGGTGGCGCAGATGGTGCTGTCGCTGGCGCACAAGGCGCGCGACTGGACGGGCGGCGACGACGGCCTCTCGGGCTACGTGATGGGCCCGCTGCTGGGGCAGTTCCAATTCGACCTCGAAGGCCGGCTGGCCGCGTTCTACGCGCTGGCGGTGCTGGTGGTTTGCTTCTATGCCGCGCGCCGCCTGGTGGACTCGCCGTTCGGCATGGCCGTGCGCGGCATCCACGAAAACCGCGCCCGCATGGCCGCCCTGGGCACGCCGGTCTACCGCCGCCTCTGGGGCATGTACGCCGCCGCGGGCGCGCTGGCCGGCGCGGCCGGGGCGCTCTCCGCGCAGACCACCGCCGTGGTGGGCCTGGACAGCCTGTCGTTCTCCCTCTCCGCCGAGGCCCTGGTCATGCTGATCCTGGGCGGTGCCGGGCGCCTGAGCGGTGCCCTGGTGGGCGCGGCGGTGTTCCTGGTGCTGCACCACACCGCGGCCTCCATCAACCCCTACCACTGGCTGTTCGTGGTGGGGGGCCTGCTGATGCTGGTGGTGCTGGTGTCGCCCGCGAAGGCCGTGGCCTGGCTGCGCAACCGCTGGGGAGGCCGCGCATGAGCCACCTGCTCGAACTGCGCCACCTGGACAAGCGCTTCGGCGGCATCCACGTGACGCGCGACGTCTCCTTCCAGCTCGCGCCGGGCGACCGCCTGGCCCTCATCGGCCCCAACGGCGCCGGCAAGACCACGCTGGTGAACCAGATCAGCGGGGTGTTCCCCGCCGACAGCGGCGAGATCTGGCTGCGCGGCGAGAACGTCTCTCGCCTGAGCCAGGCCCAGCGCGTGCGCGCCGGCCTGGCCCGCACCTTCCAGATCACCACGCTGGCGCCGCACTTCCCGGTGCAGCGCCAGATCGAACTCGCCCTGTTCGAGCGCGAAGGACTCGGCGGGTGCTTCTGGCGCGGCATCGACAGTTTCCCCGCGCTCCAGGCCGAGGCCCGGGCGCTGCTGGCCCGCTTCGGCCTGCAAGGGCAGGCCGCCACGCCGACGCAGGACCTGGCCTATGGCGAACAACGCCTGATCGAGATGGCGCTGGCGATGGCGCTGCGGCCCCAGGTGCTGCTGCTGGACGAGCCCATGGCCGGCGTGCCCAAGGGCGACGGCGAGCGCCTGCTCGCCGCGCTCGATGCCCTGCCGCGGGACCTCGCGGTGCTGATCATCGAACACGACATGGACCTGGTGTTCCGCTTCGCCAGCCGCATCCTGGTGCTCGCCGAGGGCGCGGTGCTGGCCGACGGCACGCCGGACGAGATCCGCCGCGACCCCCTGGTCCGCGCGGCCTACCTGGGCCATGGAGAGGCGACACGGCATGCTTGAAGTCAAAGACGCCACGGCCGGTTACGGCCCCACGACGGTGCTCAACGGCCTGTCGTTCGAGGTCGGCGCCGGCGAGCGCCTGGCCATGATCGGGCGCAACGGCGTGGGCAAGACCACGGCGCTGCGCGCCGTCATGGGCCTGGTGCCGCTGCGCGCCGGCACCATCACCTTCCAGGGCGAGGACGTCACGCGGCTGTCCGCGCACCAGCGCGCGCAGCGCGGCCTGGGCTACGTGCCCCAGACCCGCGACGTGTTTCCCTCGCTGAGCGTCGAGGAGAACCTGCTCGCCGGCCTCAAGCACCGCCCGCGCGCCGCGCTCAGCGAGGCCTACGAGCTGTTCCCGCGCTTGGCCGAGCGCCGCCGCAACGGGGGCGCCCAGCTCTCGGGGGGCGAGCAGCAGATGCTTTCGGTGGCGCGCGCCCTGCTGGGCCAGCCCCGGCTGATCCTGCTGGACGAGCCCCTCGAAGGCCTGGCGCCGCTGATCCGCCTGGACCTGCTGCGCGCCTTCGGCGAGATGAGCCGGCAGACCGGCATCGCGGTCGTCATCGTGGAACAGCAGGTCGACGAGGCCCTGGCCTACGCGGGCCGGGCGGTGGTGCTGGACCACGGCGTGGTGGTGCACGGCGCACCCGCCGACGAGCTGGCGCGCGACACCGCGGCGCTGGAGCGCTGGGTCGGGATGGCGGTGCACTGACATGCGTGTCCAGAATAGAGGCATGAAAACCTCCAAATCCCTCCCCGCCGTCAGCGATCCGCTCAAGCAGATCGACCTCGACCACTACGTCCCGGCCTACCTGACCTGGACCGCCAACAAGCTCTCGCGCGGTGCGTCCCAGCACTACCTGAAGATCTTCGGGGTGGGCATCGAGACCTGGCGCTGCCTGGTGCTGCTGGCCATCGAAGGTTCGATCTCCGCGCAGCAGGTCTCGCGCGTCATCGGCATGGACAAGGCCTCGGTCAGCCGCTGCTTCAAGTCCATGCAGGAAAGTGGCTTCATCCGCATCGAGCTGGACCCGCGCGACGGCCGGGCCCGCATCGCGGTGCTGACCACCAAGGGCCGCGCCATGCACGATCAGATCCGCGAAGTGGCGCTCGAACGCGAGCGCGCTTTCCTCGAGGTGTTGTCCGCCGACGAAGCCGAGACCCTGCTGGTGCTGCTGCGCCGCCTGCACGAAAACCTGCCGGCCGTGGAAACCGCGACCCAGCGCTTCGTGGAGCAGAAGTACGCCAAAACCCGCAAACCGCCGCGAAAGCCGGCGCCCCCCGAAAGCGACTGAGACATGGTGGAACTGGACGTCAGGGTGCGCGCGCGCCAACCGGAGGCCGACGGCATCTGCAGCTTCGACCTGGAGCCCATCGGGGCGAACGAGCTGCCCGCCTTCCGCCCCGGGGCCCACATCGACGTCCAGGTCGCGCCCGGCCTGATCCGCCAGTACTCGCTCTGCGGCCACCCGCAGGAGCGGCGCAGCTGGCGCATCGGCGTGCTGCGCGAACCGCAGTCGCGCGGCGGCTCGGCCGGCATGCACGACCGGGTGCAGGTGGGCGCGGTGCTCAAGGTGAGCGCGCCGCGCAACCTGTTCGAGCTGGTCGAGGCCCCGCACAGCGTGCTGGTGGCCGGCGGCATCGGCGTCACGCCCATCCTGTCGATGGCGCAGCACCTGCAGGACACCGGCCGCTCTTTCGAGATGCACTACTGCGCGCGCTCGCCCGGGCGCATGGCGTTTCGCGGGCAGATCGAGGCCGGGCCGCTGGCCGGGCACACGCGGCTCTATTTCAGCGACGCGCCGTCGCCCCAGGCCTTCGACGCCCCGGCCCTGCTGCGGGCCGCGCCCGAGGGCGCGCACCTCTACGTGTGCGGCCCCGCCGGCTTCATGGACTTCGTGCTCTCGGCCGCGCGCGCGGCCGGCTGGGCCGAGGCGCGCCTGCACCGCGAGCACTTCGCGGGCACCGTGGCCGACAGCACCGCTGACCAGGCCTTCCAGATCCGCCTGCAGCGCAGCGGCGCCACGCTCGACGTGCCGGTGGGCGTGAGCGCGCTCCAGGTGCTGCTGGACCACGGCGTGGACGTGAACTACGCGTGCGAGGCCGGTGTCTGCGGCAGTTGCCTCACCCGCGTGCTCGAGGGCACGCCCGACCACCGCGACAGCTGCCTGATGGACGCGGAGCGCGCCGCCAACGACCAGTTCACGCCCTGCTGTTCCCGCTCGAAATCCCCCACGCTGGTCCTCGACCTGTGAGACCGACCGCCTGACCGTCACCCAAGGAGACCCCCATGAACGCCGATTGCATCGCCATCCAACCGATCCCGCCCGCCGCCGCCAGCCGCGGTCGCTTTCCGCTGAACCAGTGGTACATGGCCGGCTTCTCCAGCGACCTGACCGACAAGCCCGTGGGCCGCACCTTCCTGAACCAGAAGGTCGTGCTGTTCCGCACCGGCGAAGGCCAGGTCGCCGCGCTGGAAGACCGCTGCTGCCACCGCTCGCTGCCGCTGTCGTGCGGCACGGTCGAGGCCTCGGGCGTGCGCTGCGGCTACCACGGCATGTTGTATGCGCCCACGGGCGTGTGCATCGAGATCCCGGGGCAGGACCGCATTCCGGGCAAGGCCCGGGTCAAGGCCTACCACGTCGCCGAGAAGAACCACATCCTCTGGATCTGGATGCCGAAGGAAGAGGGCGGCGCACCCACCGTCGAGGCGCCCGACTACCCCTGGCACGACGACCCGCGCTACAAGTTCGGCTCCGGCCAGTACCACTACAACGCGCCCTGGCAGCTGATCCACGACAACCTGCTGGACCTGAGCCACCTCGGCTACGTGCACCTCAAGACCATCGGCGGCAACGCCCGGCTGCACATGAGCGCCAAGATGAACGTCACGCAGGACGGTGACAAGGTCAAGGTGGTGCGCCTCATGCCCGGCTCCACGCCGCCGCCGACCTACAAGGCCGCCTGGCCTTTCGGCGAGACCTGCGACCGCTGGCAGGAAATCGAGTTCGAGCTCTCGCACCTCAGGATCTGGACCGGCGCCGTCGAGCCCGGCACCGACGCCATCGACGACCCCGAGCGCGGCGGCTTCCACATGCGCGGCCTGCACGGCATCACGCCCGAGACCGAGGAGAGCTGCCACTACTTCTGGAGCATGTCCAGCACCCGGCACCCCGACATGCCGGAGAACATCGAGGCCGTCATCGAGCAGACCGCCTTCACCTTCGACGAAGACCGCGTGGTGATCGAAGAGCAGTACCGCAACATCCAGCGCTTCGGCGGCAAGCCCAGCTGGATCGACATCCACGTCGACGTGGGGGGCAACCGCGCGCGCCGCATCGTCGAGCGCCTGACCGCGGCATCGGCCGATCCGCAGCCGGCCTGAGTTCCATCAAAAAAAGCCCGCCGGGTGGCGGGCTTTCGGGGGTCAGGCCGCGGCCTTGACCTTCAGGCGCCAGGCGTGCAGCAGCGGCTCGGTGTAGCCGCTGGGCTGCTCCTTGCCCTTGAACACCAGGTCCAGCGCGGCGAGGTAGGCCTTGCTGGTCTTGAAGTTGCCGGCCATCTTCTTGTACAGCGGATCGCCGGCGTTCTGGCCATCCACCACGGCGGCCATGCGCTCGAAGGTGTCGCGCACCTGCTTCTCGCTCACGATGCCATGGTGCAGCCAGTTGGCGATGTGCTGGCTGGAGATGCGCAGCGTCGCGCGGTCTTCCATCAGGCCCACGTTGTGGATGTCGGGCACCTTGGAGCAGCCCACGCCCTGGTCCACCCAGCGCACCACGTAACCCAGGATGCCCTGCACGTTGTTGTCCAGCTCCTGCTGCTTCTCGGCCGCGCTCCAGTTCGGGTTGCTGCTCACGGGCACCGTCAGCAGGCCGGTCAGCAGGTTGTCGCGTTCGGCGTTGGCGTCGATCTTCTCCAGTTCCTTCTGCACGTCCGACACCAGCACCTGGTGGTAGTGCAGCGCGTGCAGCGTGGCGCCGGTGGGGCTGGGCACCCAGGCGGTGTTGGCGCCGGCCTTGGGGTGGGCGATCTTCTGGCGCAGCATCTCGGCCATCAGGTCGGGCATGGCCCACATGCCCTTGCCGATCTGCGCCTTGCCGCGCAGGCCGCAAGTGAGGCCCACGATCACGTTGTTCTTCTCGTAGCTCTGGATCCAGGCGCTGGCCTTCATGTCGCCTTTGCGCACCATGGGGCCGGCCAGCATGGCGGTGTGCATCTCGTCGCCGGTGCGGTCCAGGAAGCCGGTGTTGATGAAGGCCACGCGGCTCGCGGCCGCGCCGATGCAGGCCTTGAGGTTGATGGAGGTGCGGCGCTCCTCGTCCATGATGCCCAGCTTGACCGTGCTGTCCTTGAGGCCCAGCACCTTTTCCACGCGGCCGAACAGCTCGGCGGCGAACTCGACTTCGCGCGGGCCGTGCATCTTGGGCTTGACGATGTAGACCGAGCCCTTGCGCGAGTTGCGGATCGCGTCCTTCTTCGTGCGCTTGAGGTCGTGCAGGGCGATGGTGGTGGTCACCATCGCATCCAGGATGCCTTCGGGGATTTCCTTGTCGTCCGCGCCCCAGAGCACGGCGGGGTTGGTCATCAGGTGGCCCACGTTGCGCACGAACATGAGCGAGCGGCCGTGCAGGCGCACGCCGTTCTTCTTGCCGTTGGGCGCGGTGTACTCGCGGTCGCCGTTGAGGCCGCGCGTGAAGGTCTTGCCCGCCTTGCTGACGGACTCGGTGAGCGTGCCCTGCAGGATGCCCAGCCAGTTGCGGTAGGCCAGCACCTTGTCCTCGGCGTCCACGGCGGCCACGGAGTCTTCCAGGTCCAGGATGGTCGAGAGCGCGGCTTCCACCACCAGGTCGCTCACGCCGGCGGCGTCGCCCTTGCCGATGGCCGTGCTGCGGTCGATCTGGATCTCCAGGTGCAGGCCGTTGTGCGCGAGCAGCACGGCGCTGGGGCTCTTGGCCTCACCCTGGTAGCCCACGAACTGCGACTTGTCGGCCAGCTTGCTGGTGCCGCCGTCGGCCAGCGTCACCACCAGCTCGCCGTCCTTGTTGACGCGGTAGCCGATCGAGCCCACGTGCGAGCCCTTCTTCAGCGGCGCGGTGCGGTCCAGCACGTAACGCGCGTACTCGATGACCTTGGCGCCGCGCTTGGGGTTGTAGCCGCCCTTGGGACCGGCCTTGCCGCAGCCCTTGTCTTCCGAAATCACGTCCGTGCCGTACAGCGCGTCGTACAGCGAGCCCCAGCGCGCGTTGGCCGCGTTGAGCGCGTAGCGCGCGTTCAGGATCGGCACCACCAGCTGCGGGCCGGCCTGCACGGCCAGCTCGTCGTCCACGTTCCTGGTCGTGGCCTTCACGCTCTTGGGTTGCGGCACCAGGTAGCCGATGGTTTCCAGGAACTTGCGGTAGCCCGCCATGTCGCGGATCGGGCCGGGGTTGGCCGCGTGCCAGGTGTCCAGCTCGGTTTGCAGGCGATCGCGCTCGCCCAGCAGGGCCGCGTTCTTGGGCGCCAGGTCCGCCACGATGCCGTCGAAGCCCTGCCAGAAGTTTGCTTCGCTCACGCCGGTGCCGGGCAGCACTTGCTGGTTGATGAAGTTGAACAGTTCGGTGGCGACCTTCAGGCCGTGAATCTGGGTGCGTGCGGTCATGGAAAGCTCCGTCTGGGCGAAAAGTGGGGGTGCCCGCACTGGCGCGGGCGTGAGCGAACTGTATTCCATACCCACGTCAGCATTAATTCGATTTTTCGTCACGGATCAGTGACTTGACTGTGGGTAATGGGCCTCGAATGGGCGCATCGTGCCGCTTTGCCTTGATCGGATGAATTCTTTTGGTTGAAGAATTTCTGCACTTCGATCCTGATTCGAGCTGCCTAATTCCTTGTTTGTAATTCTTTGAGTCTAAATCCCTAGATTCCGGGTTCTTCCGAAATTCGGCGCGCAACACCGTGTGCGTGTCCGTTAAGAGGCCACCGGTGGCTCACAAGGCGCTCGCTGGTGGCATGTGTTGAACCCATCTCAAATCTCAAAAATGACACTCTTGAAAAAGACGGCGGTCGCCCTGGCCGCTTTCGGTGCCCTGACCGGGGTCGCCCACGCCCAATCCAACGTCACGCTGTATGGCCTGGTGGACCTCTATGTGGGCAAGAACACCACCAAGACCACGGTGGCCGGCGTCAGCACCCGCACCGGCCCAGGCACGAGCCTGACGAGCGGCGGCCTGAACGGCAGCCGTTGGGGCCTGCGGGGAACGGAAGACCTGGGGGGTGGCCTGAAGGCCACGTTCCAGCTGGAGTCCGGTTTCAACGCCGACACCGGCACCAGCGTCGCGCCCGGTGGCTTCAACCGCACCAGCAAGGTGGGCCTGAGCGGTGGCTTCGGTTCCTTTGAAATGGGCCGCCAATACACGCAGATGTTCCTGCTGATGGACCGGTTCGATGCCCAGGGCACCTCCAGCTTCTCCGCCACCAACGCCATCTTTGGCCCGGCGCCTGCGGGCGCGCTCCCCGGCACGACACCTGCGGCGGTCGGCGCGCTGTCCCCGGCCCTTCGCCGTGACAACATGCTGCAGTACACCACGCCGAACATGGGCGGCTTCACCGGCGCCCTGCAATATGCCTTCGGCGAAAACGGTGGTCCCGGCGTCTCGGCCGGCCGCACGATGGGCCTGTCCGCCCTCTACGAAGGTGGTCCGGTGGCGGTGCAGGGTGTGTATGAGGCCGTCAAGAGTGCCGGTCCGGCCGCCACGACGGCCAAGTCCACCGGCCTGGGCGTGAGCTACGACTTCACCGCGGTGAAGGTGCTGGCCCAGTTCGTCAACCAGAAGAACGGCCTGACCAACGGCATCAAGGACAGCGGCTTTGTGCTGAGCGTGGCCGTTCCGGTGGGCTCGGCGGGCAGCCTCAACGCGGGCATCGGCAGCGAGAAAACCAAGGCGGTCGCGACCGGCCTGCGCGTCGGCAAGACCTCCTCCGCCAGCGTCGAATACCGCCACGATCTGAGCAAGCGCACCACCGTGTACGCGGGCCTGACGAACGTGAAGTTCGAGAGGGAATCGGCGCCGGTCAGCACGTTGAAGGACCAAACCTACGGCGTGGGCCTGCGTCACCGGTTCTGAGCAAGACAAGGGTCAACACCTGGCCGCAGGGGGCCAGGTGCTGGAATTGCCCACCGCCATCCGGCGGTGGGTTTTTTTTGTTCTCTTTCCGGTCCGCGTCGATCCGGCACCCGGTGATCAACCGACCCGCCCGTTCAGCTGCCGCGCCGCCGCCAGCACCTTGCCCACGTGCCGCTCATCGAAACGGTGCGCCGGCATCGTGAGCGTGAGGGAGGCGGCGATCGAGCCGTCCGCGTGGAACACCGGTGCCGAAATGCCGGCCACCTCGGCCAGGCGGTCGCCCACGGCGGTCATGAAGCCATCGGTGCGGATGCGCGCCAATACGCGCTTGTCGGCTGGCGTGGGCTTGCGGCTGTCATCGCCCGCGCCGAACGCCGAGAGCACGCGCCCGCCCGTGCCCTGGTGCAGCGGCAGCACGTCGCCTGCGCGGATGTGGTCGCGCACCGGATGGGGCGAATCCACGCGGTAGAGGCACAGCCGCGTCTGGTTCGGCGCTTGGCCCTGGCGCACGTGGTAGGCCGCGCTCTCGCCGGTGGCCGACACCAGCTGGCGCAGCACCGGCATGACGACCCGGTCCAGCGAAAACGAGGCCGCGTAGATGCCGTGCAGCCGCGCCACCTCGCCGCCCAGGGCGTAGCGCCCGTCGTCCAGCCGCTGCAGCAGGTGCGCGTGTTCGAGCGAGGCGAGCAGGCGCAGCGCGGTGCTCTTGTGCAGCTGGGTGCGCTCGGCCAGCTCGGCCAGCGACAACGAGGCGTCGCCCGCGTGGAACGCGCCCAGCAGCGAGAGCGCGCGGTCCACCGCGGCGGTGCCGCCGGTGGCGGCGTTGGCATCGGCCAAGGAAGGGGTCTGCGCTTTGCGGGGCATGAAGGAGGAGGAAGGGGCTTGGTTGACAGGACGGAAGTGATCTGCGATTCTTTTACTAGAAAGAATATCGTTCTATCTTGTAAAACGCAAGCAACCCGGCTTCTTCCATGCAAAACGCCCCCGAAGTCCTCATCAGCGAAGTCGGCCCGCGCGACGGCCTGCAGTCCGTGAAGGCCACCATGCCCACGGTCGACAAGCTGCGCTGGATCGATGCGCTCGTGGCCGCCGGCCTGCGCGAGATCGAGGTCGGCTCCTTCGTGCCCGCCAAGCTGCTGCCGCAGATGGCCGACGTGGTCGACGTGGTGCGCCACGCCCTGCGGCACCAGGGCATCACCGTGATGGCCCTGGTGCCCAACCGGCGCGGGGCCGAGGCCGCGCTGGCCTCGGGCGTGCACAAGATCACCCTGCCGGTGTCGGCGAGCGAGGCGCATTCGCTGGCCAACGTGCGCAAGACGCGCGAGCAGATGGTGGACGAGCTGCGCGAGGTGCACGCGCTGCGCCGCGATACCGCGCCCGGCGTGGCGATGGAGGTGGGCCTGTCCACCGCCTTCGGCTGCACGCTGCAGGGCGTGGTGGACGAAGACGAGGTGATCCGCCTGGCCGTGGCCTGCGTAAAGGCGGGCGTGGACGAGGTGGGCCTGTCCGACACCACCGGCATCGCAACCCCGCGCAGGTGCGCCGCCTGTTCACGCGCCTGCGCGCCGAGCTGGGCGAGCGCGCGGGCGCGGCCCACATGCACAACACGCGCGGCCTCGGGCTGCGCCAACTGCCTGGCCGCGTTCGACGTGGGCGTGCGCACCTTCGACGCCTCGCTCGGCGGCCTCGGCGGTTGCCCCTACGCGCCAGGGGCCTCCGGCAACGTGGTCACCGAAGACCTGGTCTTCATGTTCGAGGCCATGGGCGTGCGCACCGGCATCGATCTTTCGACCCTCATCGCCGCGCGCGATCCCCTGCGCGCCGGCCTGCCCGGTGAGCCGGTGTACGGCATGACGCCCGAAGCCGGCCTGCCCAAGGGCTGGCGCGCCGCCTGAAACTTCTCCACCCCTGCCATGCCAGACACCCAAGACACCCCCCGTCCCTTGCCCTTCGAAGGCATCCGCGTCGTCGAATTCACCCACATGGTCATGGGCCCCACCTGCGGCATGGTGCTGGCCGACCTGGGCGCCGAGGTCATCAAGGTCGAGCCACCCGCCGGCGACAATACGCGCCGCCTGCTCGGCTCGGGCGCGGGCTTCTACCCGCTGTTCAACCGCAACAAGAAAAGCCTGGTGCTGGACCTGCAGTCGCCCGAAGGCCGGGAGGCCGTGCTCAAGCTGATCGCCACCGCCGACGTGGTGAGCGAGAACTTCAAGCCCGGCACCATGAAGAAGCTGGGGCTCGATCACGCCAGCCTGAAGAAGCTCAACCCGCGCCTCATCTATGTGAGCCACAAGGGCTTCCTGCCCGGCCCGTACGACCACCGCACCGCGCTCGACGAGGTGGTGCAGATGATGGGTGGCCTGGCCTACATGACCGGCCGCCCCGGCGACCCGCTGCGCGCGGGTTCCTCGGTGAACGACATCATGGGTGGCCTGTTCGGCGCCATCGGCGTGATGGCCGCGCTCAGCGCGCGCGAGAAAACCGGCGAAGGCTGCGAGGTGCAGAGCTCGCTGTTCGAGAACAACGTCTTCCTCGTCGCGCAGCACATGATGCAGTTCGCCGTCACCGGCAAGGCCGCCGCGCCCATGCCCGACCGCATCTCCTCCTGGGGCATCTACGACGTCTTCCAGGTGAAGGACGGCGAGCAGATCTTCCTCGCCGTGGTGAGCGACACGCAGTGGGCCATCTTCTGCAAGGCCTTCGGCTACCAGGACCTGCAGGCCGATCCGCGACTGCTGGGCAACAACAACCGCGTGCGCAACCGCGACTGGCTCATTCCCCTGCTGCGCGAGCGCCTGGCCCAGCAGAGCGCGGCCGATCTCGCCGCGCTGTTCGAGCGCCATGGCCTGCCGTTCGCGCCCATCACCAAACCCCACGAACTGCTGGACGACCCCCACCTCTGCGCCACCGGCGGGCTCGCGCCCATCACCCTGCCCGATGGCGAGCGCGCCGGCCAGGCCGCGCAGACCGTGTTGCTGCCGCTGGCGCTCGACGGCGAACGCCTGGGCGTGCGCCGCAGCCCGCCGAAACTCGGTGAACACAGCGCCGAGCTGCTGGCCGAGCTGGGCTACGGCGCGGAGGACGCGGCGCAACTGAGCCGCACGGTCGTCAAAACCGCCTGAAAAGTCATCAATCGGCCCAAATTTATCATTGATTCGCTCCTGCAGGTGGGGTAATCTGCCCGGGTGGACAAACTCAAGCAACTCGAAACCTTCGTGGCGGTCGCCACGCGCGGCAGCCTCACCGCCGCCGCCAAAGCCGAGGGCGTGGCCCCGGCCATCATCGGGCGCCGGCTCGACGCCCTCGAAGCCCGGCTCGGCGTGAAGCTCATGGTGCGCACCACGCGGCGCATCACCCTCACCCACGAAGGCAGCGCCTTCCTGGAAGACTGCCAGCGCCTGCTGGTGGACATCGCCAACGCCGAAGCCAGCGTGAGCGCCGGCGGCGTCAAGGCCAGCGGCCACCTGCGCATCACCGCGCCGGCCGGTTTCGGCCGCCGCCATGTGGCGCCGCTGGTGCCGCGCTTTCGCGAACTGCATCCCGAGGTCACCATCTCGCTGAACCTGAGCGACCGCGTGGTCGACGTGGCCGGCGAGGCCTACGACTGCGCCGTGCGCGTGGGCGATCTGCCGGACTCCTCCCTGGTCAGCGTGCGACTGGCCGACAACCGCCGCCTGTGCGTGCGCAGCGCCGCGTTACCTGCAGCAGCACGGCCGCCCGCAGGTGCCGGCCGACCTGGTGCGCTTCGACTGCCTCACGCTCTCCAGCGACGCCTCGCAGACCCGGGGCTGGGCCTTCACCGTGCCGGCGCCCGGCGGCCTGGGCGAGGTGGAGATCGTGCACCTGCGCCCCAACGGCCCGCTGGACTGCACCGACGGCCAGGTGCTGCGCGAATGGTGCCTGGCCGGTTATGGCATCGCCTGGCGCAGCACCTGGGAGGTGGAGGCCGACATCGCCGCCGGTCGGCTGGAAAGCGTGCTCGACGACTTCGCCGCGCCGCCCAATGGCATCTTCGTGCTGTTCCCGCAACGCAAGCACCTCGCGCTGCGCGTGCGCCTGTGGATCGACTTCCTCAAGCACGAGTACGCGCGGCCCGACTTCTGGAAAACCTGAACCCCTCACACCCATGACCACCAAGCTCCTCGGCCTCTCCGGCAGCCTGCGCCAGCTGTCCTTCAACACCTCGCTGCTGCGCGCGGCGGTTCCGCTGGCGGGCGACGCCGCACAGCTCGACGCCGCCACGCTGCACGGCATCCCGCTCTACGACGGCGACCTGGAGCAGCGCGAGGGCACGCCGGCGGCCGTGCGCGAACTCAAGGAAAAGATCCTCGCCAGCGACGGCCTGCTGCTCGTCACGCCCGAGTACAACAACGGCATTCCCGGCGTGTTCAAGAATGCGGTGGACTGGCTCTCGCGGCCCACGCCCGGCCTGCCCGACGTGTTCCGCGACCGGCCCGTGGCCGTCATCGGCGCCTCGCCCGGGGGCTTCGGCACCATCCTGTCGCAAGCCCACTGGTTGCCGGTGTTGCGCACCCTGGGCACCCACACCTGGCAGGGCGGGCGGCTCATGGTTTCGCGCGCGTCGTCCGTGTTCGGCCCCGACGGCGCGCTGCTGGACGACAAGGTGCGCCAGCAGCTCGGCGAATTCGTGCAGGGCTTCGCGGCCTTCGTCGCGGCCGCGAAAAAGCCCTGAAAGGGCGGCGGCGGTTCAGCCGGGGATGTCCGGCTCTACCAGGTGCGCCAGCTGGGCCAGCGACTCCTGCCAGCCCAGGTAACACATCTCCAGCGGGATCACGTCGGGGATGCCCTCCTGCACCACGTGGAGCTCGGTGCCGCAGGACACGGCCTTCAGCTGTACGTCCACCGTGATGAGTCCGGGCAGGTTGGGGTCGTCGAACTTGTCGGTGTAGCGCAGGCGCTGATGGGGCACGAGTTCCACGTACTCGCCGCCGAACGAATGGGCGTGGCCGGTCGAGAAATTGCGGAAAGACATGCGGAACGTGCCACCCACCCTGGCGTCCAGGTGCTCCACCTTGCAGAGAAAACCGTAGGGCGGCAGCCAGCGGGCGAGGGCGTCGGCGTTGAGGAAGGCGCGGTAGACCTTCTCGGGCGGGGCTTTGAGGACGCGATGGAGGCGAACGGCGCGGGAAGAGGAAGTGCTCATGGTGAGGGTCCTTTCTGGTGAGGGTCGAGGGACATGGGCAGGGCCGGGCTTGTGCGCCCGGCTCCTCATGCTCGACGATCGAGGTGACGCCGTTTCGACAAGGCGGTGGGGTTTCGAGGCGGTTTCAGCCGCCCCGTCCCCTCTTTCTGCTCATGAATCGATCGTGGGCTTCATTCAACAGGTCTCCCGCCGAGTTGTCGGTAGGTTCACTGACGTCGCTGTCGGTATCGTCGGGAATGAAAGCCGAAAGCACGTTCAGGAGGCGTGTTCTGCGCAGCGCGGTGGCGCAACTCCGGAGCCGTCGAACCCTGATGGTTCTCTTGTTCCCAATCGATGTCTGCGGCGAGTGTGTTCAGGAAGTCGTCCAGGCCGTCGGCCCAGGCACCGCCTTGCATGGTGCGATTCGTCAGGTGCAGTGCCAGGTGGTGCAGCACCGTGTTGCCCTGTTGATCGACCTCGTTGACCCGATGCGGTTGGAGCGATGGCGCCAAGGCATTGAAGGCGCCCGGGTCCGCTTGCCTCGTCGCGAACATGAGCAGCGTTTCCCCGTTCGCGGTTCGCGTGGCGGCATGGACATGGTGCTGCTCCACCAGGAACCGCAATTCCTCGTGATCGCCTTCGGTGATGGCGTGTTGTGCGGCCTGAGCGGGTGTGAAAGGCCGGATGTGGGGGGCCTGGAGGCCCGCTGGCTGGAGATGGTTGATCATCAGTTGTCGGTTGCTGTGCAAGATGGAAGAAGGGCCCAGGACGGGCCCAGAACCACAGTGAGTCAAGGCCGAAGGTGGTTCGCCCATGCCGCTAAATCGCGGGGCAGACCTGCGGCATAGGCGCGGCGCGCGAGCAGCCAAATCCCGCCTATGCGGCCTTGGGCCGGCGCACCGCGCGCACCTTCCCGCTCGGCCCGCCGCCGCAATAGAACAGGTCCGCGCCATCGGATTCGAGGCCGCTCACGCCGAGGCCGGCGGGCATGTCGAGGCGTTCGAGCACCTTGCCACTCTGCGGGTCGATGCGGCGGATGTCGCTCTCGTCGCCCTCCCAGGTGCCGTGCCAGAGTTCGCCATCGACCCAGGTGACACCGGTGACGAAGCGGTTGGATTCGATGGTGCGCCGGATCGCGCCGGTGGCCGGGTCGATCTGGTGGATCTTGCGGTCGCGGTACTGGCCGACCCACAGGCTGCCTTCGGCCCAGGTGAGCCCGGAGTCGGCGCCGCCGCCGGGCGCGGGGATGGAGGCGAGCACGGTGCCGGAGGCGGGGTCGATCTTGTCGATGCGCGCCTCGGCGATCTGGTACAGGTGCTTGCCGTCGAAGGCGGTGCCGGCATCACCCGCGCGTTTCAGCGTGCGGGTGACCTCGCCGCTGGCGGGGTCGAAGGCGACGATGCCTTCGTCGGTGGCGGCCCACACGCGCTGGCCGTCGTGGGTGACGCCGTGCACGCGCTCGGAGCCGAGGAAGGGACCGTACTCGCGCACGACTTCGGCGGTGCGCGCGGTGGGGGTGGTCTGACGGGTCATGGTGAATCTCCTTGTGGCAGCACCGGGTGTCGGCGCTTGAGGGTCACTCTATTCAATCGGCAGCGAAGCAGGGAGTAACAAGATCGTCGCGAATCCGGCCAGCGGCGGCGCCAGCCAGCGCCGCGCCCGCGCCTGGCCGATGGCGCGCACGCGGCCCTCGGCCTCCAGCTCGGCGAGCGCGCGCTGCACGGTGCGCTGGCTCGCGCCCAGCGCGAGCGCCAGGGCCGAGGTGGACCAGGCCGCGCCGTCGGCCAGCAGCGCCAGCAACGAAGCCTGTTCGCCGTCGATGGGCGGCGCGAGCAGCACGAGGGAGCGCCCGCCCGAGGGCTGCAGCGCGAAGCCGCGCGCGGTGGCCTCGATGCCCGCGAGGGGTTTGACGAGCGCGCGCAGGCGGCCGATCTCGACGCGCAGGCGCGCGCGGTGCGTCTCGTCCGGGCGGCGGGTGCGGAACGCCTCGGCGATCAGGGCCTCGCGCTCCACGTCGCCCGGCCAGGCCTGGGCGAGCGCGCGCGCCAGCGCGAACAGCACGGGCCGGCGCGCGAGCGATTGCCACGCGGCGCCTGTGCCCAGGCCGCGGCGGCAGGCGTCCACCACCAGCGCGTCGGAGGCCAGCAGGGCCGCCACGTCGGCCAGCCGCAGCGCCTGCTCGCTGCCGTTGCCCAGGCGGCGCGCGGCCGGTTGGTTCAGCGTGGCCTGGGCTTGTGCGACTTCGGCCTGAAGGGCGGGCACGCCGGCCCGTGTGGCCGCATCGCGCGCGCGGGCCAGGGCCGCGCGCCCGGCCTCCACGCGCAGCGAGCGCAGCGCGAGCTCGGCCGCGACCAGCTCGGCCACCGCCGCGAGCGCGGGTGGCAGGCGGGTGGTGTCGATGGCCGCGAGCACGGCTTCGGCCTCGGTCAGGCGGCCGAGCAGCAGCAGGCGCCGCGCCGCGATCAAGCGGGCCTGGCGCGCGTTGGCGTGGTCGGCGTGGGCTTCCAGGGTGGCCGCGGCGGCGGCCAGCGGGCGCGTGGAGCCACCGAGGTCGCGCATCGCCAGCGCCACCTCGGCCTCGGCCACCACGCAGCGGGCGCGCGCCAGGGTTTCGTGCGCGCCGAAGCCTCGGCCGGCGCGCCGCAGCAGGTCGCGTGCGCGCGGATGTTCCCCGAGCTGGGCCATGGCGATGCCGCGCAAGGCCAGGGCCGGCGGGTCGTCGCGCAAGGCCACGCGCTTGAGCGCGCCCAGCGCGTCGCCCGCGGCCAGGGCGCGCGCGGCGGCGGTGATGAGGGAATCCATGCCGACAGGCTACCCCAGCCGGCGCAGGGGCGCCTCGCCGTGGTCAGCGGCTGGCGCGCGCGGGCGCCACGGCGGCGCCCTGGATCTGGTGCCGTTGCAGGCCCTGGGTCACGAAGCCGCTGGCCTTCATCTCTCCGATGAACCCGCTGAGCCAGGCTTGCGCCGCCGTGCGGCCCTTGGGCACGCCCATGGCCTGCTCGATCACCATGAAGCGCCCGGGCAGCAGGCGCACGCCGCCCACGCGCTGCGCGTCCGCCTCCAGCTGCTGCTTCACGCCGGCGGCCACGTCCAGCTTTTCGGCGAGGAACAGGTCCGTCACGGCGGGCGAGGTGGGCGCGCGCACCAGGGTGGCGGCCTTGATCTCGCGCGTGAGGAACAGGTCGTACGCGCTGCCGCGCCCGACGACCACGCGCGTGCCGGCGCGGTCCACGTCCTCGTTGCGGCGCAGCGGCGAGTCGTTGCGCACGAGGTAGGCGCCTTCGATGATCACGTAAGGCGCGGTGTACTCCATGTCGGCCGCGCGGACCGGGTCGATGGCGACGAAGGCGAGGTCCACCTGCCGCGCCTTGACCGCCTCCACCACGTTGCCGGCCGAGTTGAACAGCACCAGTTCGATGGGCACGCCCAGGCGCCGTGCGGCCTCGCGCGCGAGATCGACCGACACGCCCTGCGGCTCGCCCGAGGCGCTGCGCGTGGCCAGGATGGGGTTGCCGAAATTGATCGCGGCGCGCAGCTTGCCGGTGGACGAGAGTTCGGCGATCGCGGCGGCCGGCGGGGGCGTCGAGGCGGGTCCGGGCGCGGCGCAGCCGGCGAGCGCCAGGGCGCTGGCGGCGCACAGGGTGCGGCGAAAGCGGTCCATGTCAGTCCACCTTCACGTTGGCGGTCTTGACCAGGTTGACCCAGAACTTGCCGTCCTCCACCAGGAAGCTGGCGAACTGCTCGGGCGAGCCGGAGAGCGAGACCTCGGTGCCTTCGCGCTCCAGCGCGGCCTTCACCGAGGGCTGCTGCATGGCGGTGCGCACCGCGTCGTGGATGGTCTTCACGGTGGCCGGCGGCGTGCCCACGGGCGCGAACATGCCGTACCAGAACTCCAGGTTGTATTCGGGCAGGCCGGCCTCGCGCATGCCGGGCATGTCGGGCACCAGCGGCGAGCGTTCGCGCGTGCTGACGGCGATGGCGCGCAGCTTGCCCGCATTGGCCTGGGGCAGCACCGAGGGCGAGGTGCCGAAGGTGAGCTGCGTCTCGCCGGCCATCACCGAGGTGATGGCGAAGGAGCCGCCCCGGTAGGGCACGTGCGTCATCTCGGTGTTGGTCAGCAGGCTGAAGAGCGCGGCGCCCAGGTGCGGCGCCGAGCCGTTGCCCGAGGTCGAGTAGTTGAGCTTGCCGGGGTCCTTCTTCGCCGCCGCGATCAGGTCGGGCACGGAGCGGATGCTGCTGCTGGGGTTGACCGCCAGCACCAGCGGCGAGGTGGTCATCTTGCCCACGGGCAGCAGGTCGCTGGGCTTGTAGGTCAGCTTGGGGTTGAGCGCGGGGTTGACCGAGATGGCGCTGGGGCTGGCGATCAGCAGCGTGTAGCCGTCGGGCGCGGCCTTGGCCACGATGTCGGCCGCGATGCTGGAGCCGTTGCCGGGCTTGTTGTCGATCAGCACGGTCTGGCCCAGGGCCTTGCTGAAGGACTCGCTCATGGCGCGCGCCACGTAGTCGGCCGCGCCGCCCGGCGCGAAGCCGATCACGATGCGGATGGGCTTGTTCGGGTAGGGCGCGGGCTGCGCCCAGCCGAGGGAGGCCAGGGTGCCCAGCGCGAGCGCCAGGACGAATTGTTTGCGGTGCTTCACGGGGTTGTCTCCTCTTGCGGGTGGTGGTTCAGCTCGCGTCCGCCGGCATGCGCAGGACGATTTTTCCGATGTGCGCGCCGGCTTCCATGCGCGCCTTGGCTTGCTCGAGTTGCGAGAAGTCCATCACCCGGTCGATGTGCGGCTGGATGCGGCCGGCAGCGATGAGGGGCATGACCTCGGCCACGAAACGCGGCAGCGCGGCCGCCCGCTGTTCCTTGGTGCGCAATTTGTTGGAGACGCCGAACAGCACGAGGCGTTTGGCGTGCAGGGCTTCGAGGTCGATCTCGGCGCGCACCACGCCATCCACATAGCCCACGGTGCGCCAGGCGCCCTTCGAACGCGAGCGCGCGCAGGCTTTCGGCGAACACCGTGCCGCCCACGGTGTTGATGACCAGGTTCACGCCCTGCTGGTCCGTGGCCTTGAGCACGGCGGGCGCGAAGTCCGCCGCGCGGGTGTGCAGCGCCACGTCCAGACCCAGCGGCTGCAGCGCCGCGAGCTTGTCGGCCGAGCCCGAGGTGCCGATGACGCGTGCGCCCAGGGCCTTGCGCCAGCTGCAGCGAGGCCACGCCCACGCCGGAGGACACGCCGTTGATGAGCAGCCACTCGCCCGCCTGCAGCCGGCCTTGCAGCACCAGCATGTCGAACGCGACCAGGAAGGTGAGCGGCACGGCGGCGGCCTGTTCCCAGCCGAGCGCCACCGGCACGGGCATGGCCTCGATCTCTTCCATCAGCGCGCACTCGGCGAAGGCACCCGGGCAGCGGCCCATCACGCGGTCACCGGGTCGGAAGGTGGTGACCTCGGCGCCGACGGCGATCACCTCGCCCGCGCCTTCGCCGCCGATGGCTTTCCAGGTGCCGGGCGCGCCGTGCAGGCCATGGCCGAGCAGGAACTCGCCGCGGTTCAGCGCCGCCGCGCGCATGCGCACCAGCAGTTGCCGCGCGCCGGGCGTGGGCACCGGCGTCTCGCGCAGGGCGAGCTCGGTGGCGGTGTCGGTCATCTGCATCCAGTAGGCCTGCATGGTGGGGGGTTCCTGGTGTGGCTCAGCGGCCGGTGAACACGGGTTTGCGCTTCTGCATGAAGGCCGTGCGGCCTTCGGTGTAGTCGGCGCTTTCGAAGCAGCCGCGGATGAGCGAGGCACACAGCGCGCTGTCGAGTTCGGGCGAGGGCTTGAGGATTTCGCGCGTGATCGCCTTGCCGGCCATCACGGTCAGCGGCGCGTTCTCGGCGATGCTGCCCGCGTACTCCGCCAGCAGCGCGGGCAGGGCCTCGGGCTCGCAGGTCCGCGAGACCAGGCCGAGCGATTTCGCTTCGGCGGCGTCGATGCGCCGCGCGGTGAAGAACAGGTCCTTGGCTGCACCCGGGCCGATCAGGTCCACCAGGTTTTTCATGGCGGAATAGCGGTAGCCCAGGCCCAGGCGCGCGGCCGGAATGGAGAACACCGAGTCGCTGGCCGCGATGCGCAGGTCGCAGCTGATCGCCACGTTCACGCCGCCGCCGATGCAGTAACCCCGGATGCAGGCCAGCGTGGGCTTGGGGAAGTCGTGGATGCCCATCAGCGTGGTCTCGGCCATCTTCTCGTAGTAGGCGACGGCCTCGCGCGCGGCGCGCATGTCCTCGAACTGCGTGATGTCCGCGCCCGAGACGAAGGCCTTGTCGCCCGCGCCGGAGAACACGACCAGGCGCACGCGGTCATCGTCGCGGGCCAGGGCCAGCAGCGGCGGCACGGCCTCCCACATGTCGACCGAGAGCGCGTTGTGGCGCGCCGGGTTGTTGAAGCGGATGTACAGCGTGCGCCCGTCCAGCCAGGTCTGCACGCGCTCGGTGGGGGAGGTGTAGGTGGGATCGGTCATTAATAGACTCCGGCGGCTTTCATGCGGGCGAGGTCCTCGGGCCCGAGGCCGAGTTCGGCCAGGATTTCTTCGGTGTGTTCGCCCCGGCGCGGCGCGGCGCGCGCGATGGTGCTGGGCGTGCGCTCCAGCTGCATGGGCTGGCCCACCAGGCGCTGCGGGCCCTGCCACTTCGACACCACGTCCTTGATCATCCCGAGGTGCTGCACCTGCGGTTCTTCCAGCGCTTCCTGCATGTTGCTGATCAGGCCGCAGGCCACGCCGCCGTCGTTGAGTTGCGCGATCCAGTGGCTGCGGTCGTGTTCGGCCAGGCGGCGGTTGATCTCGGCGTTGAGCGTGTCGCGGTTCACCGAGCGCGAGGGTTTGTCGTGGTAACGCTCGTCGGTGATCCATTCGGGCGCGCCGAGGATGTGGCAGAAGCGTTCCCAGATCTTGGAGCCGAACACCGCGATGTTCATGTAGCCGTCGCGCGCCTTGTAGACGCCGGTGGGGATGCTGGTGGGGTGGAAGTTGCCGGCCTGCGTGGCGACCTCGCCGTCGATCAGGTAGCGCGAGGTCTGGAAGTCCAGCATGTAGACCATGGACTCCAGCAGCGAGGTGTGCAGGAACTGGCCTTTCCCTGAGGCTTCGCGCTCCAGCAGCGCGACCAGGATGCCCTGCGCCGCGAAGATGCCGGCGCACAGGTCGGCGATCGGAATGCCCACGCGCATCGGGCCGTCGCCCGGCGTGCCGGTGACGGACATCAGGCCGCCCATGCCCTGCGCGATCTGGTCGAAGCCGGGGCGCGAGGCGAGCGGGCCGGTCTGGCCGAAGCCCGAGATGCTGGCGTAGACCAGGCCCGGGTTGCTCGCGGCCAGCGAGGCGTAGTCGATGCCCAGGCGGAACTTCACGTCGGGCCGGAAGTTCTCGACCACCACGTCCGCGCCGTCGATCAGGCGCTTGAGCGTGGCGATGCCTTCGTCCGTCTTGAGGTTGAGCGTGATGGAGCGCTTGTTGCGGTGCGTGTACTGGTAGTCGGAGCCGTCCTGGCCGCCGAGCGTGTCGTCGCCGCGCATGCTGTCGGGCATCTGCACCTGGACCACGTCGGCGCCCCAGTCGGCGAGCTGGCGGCAGGCCGTGGGGCCGGCGCGCACCTGGGTCAGGTCGATGACGCGAAAGCGCTGCAAGGCGGTGGAGGCGGGCAGGTGGGGCATGGCGCGCCTCCAGTCACTGCGGGCGGCACAGCGCGGTGAGCGCGCGCACGTCCGGCAGCGAGGCCAGCGAGGCGCAGGCGGCCGTGATGTCGCGCGCCTTCGCCTCGCCCAGCACGGGCACCACCAGGGCCTGGAATTTCGCTTCCAGCTGTGCGTCCGACAGCGGGTTGCGCAGCGAGCCGATGGCGTCCTCCACGCGCACTTCCACGCGCCGGCCGTCGAGCAGCACGGCCGTCACATGCACCGCCGCTTCGGCGATGCTGTCGTCCACCGTGGCCTGCACCTTGTCGCGCAGGGCCACCACCTGCGGGTCGGTGACGACCGCGTCGGAGAACTCTTCCTCGCCCGCGCGCCCGTGGATCAGGCCCACCGCGCAGCCGTGGTAAACGCTGAACTTGCCCTGCAGGCCGTCCTTCGGCGCCTTCTTGCCGGTGAGTTCCAGCACCAGCGAGTGCACGCGCAATTCGATGTGCTTCACCTGATCCGGTGTCACACCCTGGTCGCGCAGTTGCACGCAGGCGTCGATGCTGGGGTGGATGACGATGCCGCAGGCGAAGGGCTTGTAGGTGTTGAAGGAGATCTCGAAGCGCTCGCCGAGTTCGTCCGTCGCTTCGTTCCAGGCGCGTTTGTCCGAGGCCACCTGCACGAAGCCGCGCGGTGCCTCGAGCGCGCGTGGGCTGGCGGTGAAGCCCTGGCTGGCCAGCAGGGCCGACATGAGGCCGGCGCGCGCCGCGCCGCCGGGGTGGAAGGGCTTGGTCATGGTGCCGAACTGCTCGCGCAGGCCGACCGGTTGCGAGGCCGCGATGCCGATGGCCATGGCGGTCTGCGCCTCGTCCAGCCCGAGCAGGCGCGCGCAGCCGGCCGCCGCGCCCAGCATGCCGGTGGAGCCGGTGATGTGCCAGCCGCGGTCGTAGTGGTCGGGGTACATCACGTTGCCGATGCGGCAGGCCACGTCGATGCCCAGCACCAGGGCGTCGAGCACCTCGCGCCCGCTGCTGCCCCGGTGCTCGGCCAGGGCCAGCACGGCCGAGGCCACCGGGCCGGCGGGGTGGATGATGGTCTTCAGGTGCGTGTCGTCGAAGTCGAAGGTGTGCGAGGTGATGCCGTTGACCAGCGCCGCGCTGGCCATGTCCACCTGCTCGCGGCGGCCGAGCACGCTGGCCTGGGGCGCGGGCTGCAGCAGCTGCACGGCGGCCACGGCGGCGTCGGCGGCCTCGTGCCGCGCCGCGCCGATGGCGCAGCCCAGCCAGTTGTAGAAGGTGCGGTGGGCCTCGCGCTCCACGGCGTCGCTCCAGCCGCGCGAGGGGTGGCGGGCGACGAAGCGGGCGAGCAGGGTGGTGATGGGCGGGGCCGTGAGGTCGGCGGGGACTTGGGTGTTGCGGGTCACGGGTTCGGGGCTCTGAGGTTGGAGAAGAGAAAGAAAGAGCGGGCGCCGGGCGTCACTCGTCCAGGCGGATGTTTCGGGCCTTGGCCAGCGCGGTCCAGCGCGTGACGTCGGCCTTGATGTACTGGCCGAACTGCTCGGGCGTCATGGGCCACGGCTCCACCGCCTCGCCCGCGAGCTTCTCGGCCAGCTCGGGCGCCTTGAGCACGGCGACCTGGGTTTCGTTGAGGCGGCGCACGATGTCGGGCGGCATGCCGGCCGGGCCGACCACGCCGTACCACTGCATGGCGTCGAAGCCTTTGAAACCGACCTCTTCCATGGTCGGCACGTCTTTCAGTTGCGGGCTGCGCTGCTTGCCGGTCACGGCCAGCGCGCGCATGCGGCCCGAGCGCAGGTGCGGCAGGGCCGCGGCCAGGCCGGGGAAGACGGCCTGGGTCTGGCCGCCGAGCAGGTCGTTCATGGCCGGCGCGACGCCGCGGTAGGGGATGTGCAGCAGGAACATGCCCGTCTCCTGCTTGAGCAGCTCCATCGTGAGGTGGGTGAGCGAGCCCTGGCCGGCCGAGCCGTAGCTGAGCTTGCCCGGCTGGCGCTTCACGTAGTCGATGAATTCCTTGATGTCCTTGACCGGCACGCTGCTGTTGACCACCAGCACGTTGGGCGTGGCGCCGATCATGCCGATGGGGGTGAAGTCGGTGACGGCGTCGTAGCTGACGCGGCGCGTGGCGGGCGTGGTGCCGTGGGTGGCGACGTAGCCCTGCAGCAGGGTGTAGCCGTCGGCCGGCGCGCGCGCGGGTGAGCTGGCAGGCCACCACGCCGCCGCCGCCGCTCTGGTTGTCCACGACGAAGTTCTGGTTGAGCAGCTTGCCCCAGCGCTCGGTGACCACGCGGGCGATCATGTCGCTGCCGCCGCCGGCCGCCACCGGGACGATGTAGCGCATGGAGCGCGCGGGGTAGGCCTGTTGGGCCATGGCGAGCTGCGGCAGGGCCAGGGTGGCCCCCGCTGCCTGCAAGAGGTGGCGGCGTTTCATGTGGCTTGTCTCCTTCGTTGTGGGCGCATGTTGACAGTGGGACAACCTGCTGTAAATTGCATCTTTCTGAGGTCTTGATGCATTGCTTGCAAGAATGAAAGGCACCCCATGGGCACGCTCAAACCCACGCTGGCGGACCTGCGCGCCTTCGTCACCGTGGGCGAACTGCAGAGCTTCGCGGCCGCCGCCAAGGCCCTGCACCTGTCGCAGCCGGCGCTCTCGCGCCGCATCTCGCACCTGGAGGGGCTGCTGGACGTGCGCCTGTTCGACCGCACCACGCGCAGCGTGGAACTCACGCAGCTGGGCCAGCGCTTTCTGGGCCAGGTGCGCAGCGTCATCACCGACCTGGACCGCTCGGTGGTCGACCTGCACGACGTGGCCCACATCGAGGCGGGCGACGTGACGGTGGGTTGTGTGTTTTCCGCGGTGCACCATTTCCTGCCCGGCGTGATCCGCAGTTTTCGCGACCAGCACCCGCACGTGCTGGTGCGCATCATCGAAGAGGGGGCCGACGAGGTGCTGGCCAGCGTGAAGAGCGGCGAAGCCGACTTCGCGCTCAACTACACCGGCATGCAGGACCCGGAGGTGGCGTTCACACCCTTGCTGAAGGAGCGTTTCGTGCTGGCCTGCCCGGTCGGGCACCCGCTGGCCAAGCGCCGCTCGGTGCGCTGGGAGGAGATCGTGGACTACCCCTACGCGCTGGTGTCGCACGCCAGCCGCAACCGCGTGCTGATCGACCAGGCGCTGGCCGAGGTGACGCCGCTGCCCCGGCCGGTGTGCGAGTTCCGCCACATCTCCACGCTGATTGGCTTCGTGGACAACGGCCTGGGCGTGGCGATCGTGCCGCAACTCACGCTGCCGCACCAGCCGGCCTCGGTCGTGGGCGTGCCGCTGGAGCACCCGGTCATCAGCCGCACCATCGGTCTGACGCAGCGCACCGGGCGCAGCCTCTCGCCGGCGGCGGCGGCCTTCGCGCGCCTGCTCACGCAGGCCAGCCGCGCCACGACGCGGCGCGGCCTTCGGCGTTCAGGCGTGGGCTGACGCGCTGGCCGCTTCAACGCGAGCGGCTGTCCGGGTGGCGCCTCTCAGACCAGCAGGCCGTGGCCTTCAACGTCCGGATCGCCCGGCCCATCCGAACCGCTGCGGAACGAATGGTCGGACTCGAGGTCGCTGCTGGCCGAGGTGTCCACGCCCGGGACTTCGTAGGTCGCCAGGAAGCCGAGAAGGTTGTCTTTGTGCACC
The DNA here is from genome assembly GCF_042697355.1 of Hydrogenophaga sp. UC242_50. NCBI lineage: Bacteria > Pseudomonadati > Pseudomonadota > Betaproteobacteria > Burkholderiales > Comamonadaceae > Hydrogenophaga > Hydrogenophaga sp. UC242_50. The sequence goes on along the minus strand of NZ_CP170553.1, from coordinate 363,513 downwards.
GTTTCGGCCAGCTCGACCGCAGTGAGGCCTCGGATGTTGTGGCGTTCCCAGTCGAAGAACAGGTGGAATTCGTGGAAGAAGTCTTCCAGCAGGTTCGCGAGCACCGGTTGGTCCGAGGGTTCGTCAAACCAGGCATCTGGCAGGTGCATCGCCATGTCGTGCAGCACCGTGTTGCCCTGGTCATCGTGGTGCATCAGTTCGGGTTCGATCGACCGGATCGCCACGTCGGCGAGCAGCAGGTACAGGGCGTTGGCGTTGCGGTGCCTCACGGTCTCCATCAGCAGGGTGACGCCCTGGGCATTCCGCGTATTCAGGTTGACGTTCTGTTGGGCCAGCTGCCACATGAGTTGGGGCAGGTCGTGGTTGGCGATGGCCTGGCGCGCCAGATCGCCGGGATCGACGGCTGCCTGTGGACGAAGGCCGGTACCAAAGATGGAGTGCACGGGGGGCTCACTTTCGCTTCAAAAAGGATGAAGCAGAAGCAGTGGGCGCGGTCCCGCGCTCGGTTCAGCTCCAAGCGGAAGGGAGATCGCCGCGCCGGTCGCGCAGCTGCGAGTGCTGCCGCGCTTCGGCCAGCGCGCCGCGCGCGAGGGTGGCGAAGCGCAGGGCTTCCTCGCGCCCACCCTGGTCCATCACGGCGCCGTCCGGCGCGCAGACCGTGCTCAGGCCGCCGTAGGTGGTGTGGCCTTCCTGGCCGCAGGCGTTGGCGTAGGCCACGAACACGCGGTTCTCCAGCGCGCGCGCGGGCAGCAGCACGCGCTGCACCTGGTCGAAGTCGATCATGTTCGCGGTCGGCACGAGCACGGCATCGGCGCCCTGCAGCGCGAGGCCGCGCGCGGGTTCGGGGAACTCGATGTCGTAGCAGATCAGCAGGCCGAGCCGCCAGCCTTGCCAGGCGAACACGGCGGGCGCCTGCGGGCCGGGGCTGAACTGCGCGCGGTCGATGTCGCCGAACAGGTGGGTCTTGCGGTAGTTCGCGAGGCGCTGGCCGTCGGCGTCGATGAACTGCACCGCGTTCCAGGGCTTGCCGTCGGCGTTCTGCTCGGGGTAGCCGTAGACGATGGCGATGCCATGGCGCTGCGCGATGGCGGCCACGGCCTGCGCGAGCGCGCCGTCGGCCGGCTCGGCCAGGGCCGCCACGCCGGCCGCGCCGATCTGGTAGCCGGTGAGCGACATCTCGGGGCACAGCAGCAGCCCGGCGCCCTGGTCGCGCGCCTGCGCGGCGGTGGCGTCGAGCAGCACCAGGGCCTGGGACGGGCTGCCCGCGTAGGGGCATTGCCAGAGGGCGAGGGTGAGGGTGTCGTCCATGCTCAGTCCGGCAGGGCCATGGGCCCGAGTTCGGCGAACACGTCGCCCGGCCCGGGGTTGGCCGCGTGCGTGTGGCCGCCCAGGTGCTTGACGATGCCCCACACCGCGTTCAGCGAGGTCTGCACCGCGCCCTCGACCCAGGCGGGCGTGAAGGACACGTCGTCGCCCGCGAGGAAGATGCCGCGCTCGGTGGCCGCGAAGCCGTCCTGCATGAAGTGGCTGTACATGCGGTGGTTGTAACGGTAGTGGCCCGGCAGCGCGCCCTTGAAGGCGCCGAGGAAGTGCGGGTCGGCCTCCCAGGAGACGCTGATCGGGTCGCCGATGATGTGGCTGGCGATGTCCACGTCGGGGTAGATCTTCTGCAGGGCCTGCAGCGCGAGCTGCACGCGCTTCTCGGGTGCCGTGCGGCAGCATCTTGAGCGCATCGCCCATCCAGGCGTAGCTCAGGCAGATCACGCCGGGCTGGTCGGGCCCGTTGTCGAACAGGTAGGTGCCGCGCGTGAGGCGGTCGGTGAGGGTCATGCCCATCAAAGGCCAACCATTGGCCCGCAGGTCGTTCCAGAACGGGCGGTCCACCATCACGAAGGTCTTGGACGACTGCATGTAGCGCGTGCGGTCCAGCGCCATCCAGTGCTTCTGCGAGAACAGCGCCTCTTCCACCGCGATCTGCGTGGTCAGCAGCCAGCTCTGGCAGGTGGTGAGCACGGCCGGGTAGCTGCGCGTGTTGCCCCAGGTGTCGGTGACGGCGAGTTCGTTGCTCGCCGCGCGCGCGATGGCCGTGACGCCGGGGCGCGGCGCGCCGTGGTGCAGGCTGGCCAGGGTGGTGCCGGCGGGCCAGTGGCGCAGCTCGTTTTCGGCGGGCGCGTGGTGCCACAGGCCCAGCGGCACCTGCTGCACGCCACCCACGATGAGGTGCTGGTTCTCGTCGCAGCCGGTGAGCACCACGCGCAGGATCTCGAGCATGGAGTTGGGGAAGTCGGAGTCCCAGCCGCCGGTGCCGAAGCCGACCTGGCCGAACACCTCGCGGTGCTGGAACGGCAGGCGCGAGAAGGCTTTGGAGGTGGCGACGAAGTCGTAGAAGGTGCGGTCGTCCCACAGGGGCACGAGGCGGTCCCACAAGGCCTTGAGCTTCACCGCGTCGCGCTCGCGCAGCGCCTGCTGCAGGCCGGTGAAGCCAGCGCCTTCCTCCAGCGCCTGGGCCCAGGCCTCGGCCACCTCGCCGAACAGCGGCGGCAGGTCGGCCAGGGTGCGGCCCCAGTGGGTCTGGCCTTCGAGGTCGATCACGGTGCAGCCGGCGGCGGGCGTGAGCGGGTTGGGGAAGGGCTGGGTCTTGAGACCGAGCCGGTTCACGTAGTGGAAGAAAGCGGTGCTCGACGCGGGAAAGCGCATGCCCCCGAGCTCGGCGATCGCGCCCTGCGCACCTTCGAAGGCCTGCGAGCGCAGCCGCCCGCCCATGCGCGAGGCCTCGTAGACCACGGGCTTCAAGCCCAGCTTCATCAGCTCGTAGGCCGCCACCATGCCAGCCATGCCGGCGCCGACGATCGCCACTTCCTGCCCCAGTCGCTCGGCGGGCAGTTCGCCCAGGCCTTGCGGGTGGGCGATCCAGTCGTCGAAGGCGAACGGGAAGTCGGGTCCGAACAGGGTCACGGGCGCATCGGCGCCGCGTTGGGGGGTGGACATGGTGAAACCTCCGGGGTCAGAACAGGCTGGTCAACAACCAGGCGGCCGTGCCCCACATCATCAACGCAACCAGGCCATCCAGCACGCGCCACACGTGCAGGGAGTTGAGCCGGCGGCCGAGCCAGAAGGCGGCCGCGCCCAGCGCGATGAACCAGACCAGCGAGCCGGTGGCCGCGCCCAGGCCGAAGACGGCGCTGCCCTGGCCGTAGGCGAGCGAGGCGGTGCCGATCAGCACGGCGGTGTCGAGCCAGGCGTGCGGGTTCAGGAAGGAGAAGGCCAGGGCGGAGAGCACGGCCTGGCGCGGCGACACCGGCTCGGCGGTGAGGCCGCCGTCGGCGCTGAAGGGCGTGGCGCGCGGGCGCAGGAAACGCTGGAAGGCCTGCCAGCCGTAGACGCCGAGGAACAGCACGCCCGCGCCGATCATCGCGCCGAGCAGCTTGTCCGACAGGCCGCCGAGCTGGGCCAGGCCCAGCACGCCCAGGCCGATGAGCACCACGTCGGCCAGCGCGCACGTGATCACGGTGAGCCACAGGTGCTGGCGCTGCAGGCCCATGCGCAGCACGTGGGCGTTCTGCGGGCCGATCGCCATGATCAGCGACATGCTCAGCACCATGCCGGCGGTGAAGGTGGGAAAGGCGAGGGTCATGCGAACTCCGGAAACCAAAACGGGTGAATGGCCGGCAGTGTGCGCGCAAAACCGCTTCATTTAAATCAAGTTAACTTAAACTCAGATCGATTGAAAATAACTTGAGTGAATGATGCTGGACGCCCGCCAACTCGACGCCCTGGCCGCCGTGGTCGAACACGGCGGCTTCGGCCCGGCCGCGCAGGCCCTCTCGCTCACGCTGGCGGCGGTGTCGCTGCGCATCAAGTCGCTGGAGGACACGCTGGGCCAGCGCCTGCTGGTGCGTGGCAAGCAGGTGCGCGCCACCCCGGCCGGGCAGGCGCTGCTGGCCCATGTGAAGCAGGTGCGGCTGATGGAGGCCGACCTGCTCGACGGCCTGCAGGGCGGGGCGCCGGCCCCGGGCGGCGTGCGCTGGCAGAGCCTGTCGGTGGCGATCAACGCCGACTCCGTGGCGGGCTGGTTCCTGCCCGGCGTGGCCCCGCTGCTGCGGCGCCACCACCTGCTGCTGGACATCATGATCGACGACCAGGACCACACGCACAGCGCGCTCAAGAGCGGCGACGTGATGGGCTGCGTGACCGCGTTGTCCACGGCCATGCGCGGCTGCGTGGCCGAGCCGCTGGGCGTGATGCGCTACCACTGCGTGGCCTCGCCGGCCGTGGTGCAGCGCTGCCGCACGCCCAAGGGCGCGGTCTCGGTGCACAAGCTGCTGGCGCAGCCGGCCATCATCTTCAACCGCAAGGATGCGCTGCAGGACGCCTTTCTGGAACAGCACTTCGGCCTGCGCCAGCCGCGCTACCCGCGCCATTTCGCGCCGGCGGTGGAGGCCTTCGAGACCGCGATCGAGCTCGGCCTGGGTTGGGGCATGGTGCCCGAGCAGCACCTGCAGAACCGCCCGGCGTTGCAGGAAATCCTGCCCGGCGCCACGGTGGACGTGTCGCTGTACTGGCAGCACTGGGCGCACGAATCGCTGTCGGCGCAGCGACTGACCGAAGCGGTGAAGGCGGCGGCGCGCGCGCACCTGGCGGCGCCGGGCTGAGCGCCCGGGCGGCGGTGGCGCTCAGGCGGGGGTGAGGGTCGGCGGTTCGAAGGCGCGCACGGGTGCCGCCTCGCCGTGCCAGAGCGCCACGTCCACGAGCGCGGTCATGGCGCTGCTGCCCTGGGCCAGGCGCGAGGTGCCGAGGTCGATCGTGAGCACGTTCGGGTTGCCGTGGCGCTCCGGCTCGCCACCGTCGCTGTCGAACCAGGCGCCGGTGGAGATCACGACCACGCCCGGCATCACGGCCTCGTCCAGCGTGGCGCCGCCCAGGCAGGTGCCGCGGGCGTTGAACACGCGCACCAGGTCGCCGTCGGCGATGCCGCGTGCGCGGGCGTCGTCCGGGTTCAGTCGAACGCGCTGGCGCTCGCGCAGCTTCTGCTCGCGCGAGACGACCCCGGCATCGAGCTGCGAGTGCAGCTTGTCGGCCGGTTGCGAGCTGATCAGGTGCAGCGGCCACTGGCGCGCGCTGTCCGCGCCCAGCCACTCGGCGGGGGCGAGCCAGCTCGGGTGGGGCGGGCAGTCCGCGTAGCCGAAGCCCGCGATGGCGCTCGAGTGCAGCTCGATGCGGCCCGACGGTGTGCCCAGGGGCGCGGCCTGCGGGTCCTGGCGGAAGGCTTCGAACAGCACCATCTCGCGCTCGGGCTCGGGCAGCTCGGCCACACCCTCTTCCCAGAACCGGTCGAAATCGGGCAGCGGGAAGCCGGCGGCGCGCCAGTTCTCGGCGGTGCTGTCGTAGAGGGCGCGCACCCAGGCGGCCTCGTCGCGGCCCTCGGTGAACGCGGCCTCGTGCCCGGCGCGCGCCGCCAGGTCGCGGTAGATGTCGAAGTCGTTGCGGCTCTGGCCCACCGGCGCGATCGCCTGCTTCATCGCCAGCAGGTAACGGTCGCGCGAAGAGCCCCCGACGTCGTTGCGCTCCAGCGTGGTGGTGGCCGGCAGCACGATGTCGGCACGGCGCGCGGTGGGCGTCCACCAGCTGTCGTGCACGACGATGGTCTCGGGCTTCTGCCAGGCGCGCAGCAGGCGGTTCAGGTCCTGGTGGTGGTGGAACGGGTTGCCGCCGGCCCAGTAGACCAGCTCGATGTCGGGGTAGGTGCCGGTGCGCCCGTTGAAGGCGTAGCTCTCGCCGGGCTGCAGCAGCATGTCGGCCATCCGCGCCACCGGGATGCTGCGGCCGATGGGGTTGGGGCCGGCCGAGAGCCGGGGGGCGGCGACATCGGGCCGGGGCGTGGCCGCGCCATTGATGGAGCCATGGCCGAAGGCGAATCCGCCGCCGGGCAGGCCGATCTGGCCCAGCACGGCGGCCAGCGCGATGCTGGCCCAGTAAGGCTGTTCGCCGTGGTGCGCGCGCTGCAGCGACCAGGTGCAGTTGATCATGGTGCGCTGGCGCGCGGCGCTGCGCGCCAGCTCGGCGATGGTGAGGGCGTCGACGCCGCAGAGGGCGGCGGCCCAGGCCGCGTCCTTGGGTTGCCCGTCGTCCGTGCCGCGCAGGTAGCGGGCCCAGGCGTCGAAGCCGTTGCAATGGGTGCGCAGGAAGCCGGTGTCGTGCAGGTCCTCGGCCAGCAGGGTGTGGGCCATGCCCAGCATCAGCGCGGTGTCGGTGTTGGGCCGGATCGGGATCCAGCGCGCGTTCAGGCCCTCGGGGACGTCGGCGCGCGTCGGGCTGACGACCACGAACTCGATGCCGGACTGGGCGGCCCGGGCGATCCAGGCCGCGCTGCTGTGTTCGCCCGCGCCGCCGGAGGTGACCTGGGTGTTGCGCAGCGGCAGGCCGCCGAAGGCGATGAACAGCCGGGTGTGGGCCAGCACGCTGCGCCAGTCGGTCACGCGGCCGGTCACGGGGGCGTAGGTGCCGATCACGTGCGGCAGCAGGAACTGGGCCGCGCCCCAGCTGTAGTTGCCGGCTTGTCCGACGCAGCCGCCGCCGCTGTGCAGAAAGCGCTGGGTGAGCGTGCGCGCGTGGTGCAGGCCGCCGGCCGACGACCAGCCGTAGGAGCCGCCGAAGACGGCGTCGTGGCCGTGTTGCCCGCGCACCCGGGCCAGTTCGCCGGCCACCAGGTCCAGCGCCGTGTCCCAGTCGACCTCGACGAAGCGGTCGTGGCCGCGCGCGGCGCGGTCGCTGCCCTCACGCTGGCGCAGCCAGCCCTCGCGCACCGCCGGGCGCGCGATGCGCAGCGGCGAATGCACCATGCCCGGCATGGAGCGCAGGATGGGCGAGGGGACCGGGTCGCGCGCGAAGGGCAGGCAGTCGACCACACGGCCGTTCTCGACCACGGCGGTGAAGGCGCCCCAGTGGGACAGGGAAGGAAAGTGCTGGCGCGGGTGTTGCATGGTCGGAAATGGAGGCCGCGTCTGGCACGGGAGGTCAGACGGCGTAGTTGAGCGGCAGCGCGGTGGTGTACTTGATCTCTTCCATCGCGAAGCTGGAGCTGACGTCGAACAGCTCCACGATCTGGATCAGTTTCTTGTAGACGACGTCGAAGCCCGCGATGTCGGGCACCACCACCTTGAGCAGGTAGTCGGTGTCGCCGCTCATGCGGTAGAACTCGACCACCTCGGGCAGGTCGCGCACGCCCAGGGCGAAGCGGCGCAGCCACTGCAGATCGTGGTGGCTGGTCTTGATGGACACGAACACCGTCACGCCCAGGCCGAGCTTGGCGCTGTCGAGCAGGCACACCTGCTGGCGGATGTAGCCCTGTTCGTGCAGGCGCTGCACGCGCTTCCAGCAGGCGGTGGTCGACAGGCTCACGCGCTCGGCGATCTCGCTGACGGGCAGCCGCGCATCGGTTTGCAGCAGGGCGAGGATGGCTCGGTCTTTCTTGTCCATGGGTGCTTCCGAGTGTCGGGTCGGCAATGGTAAATTTTTTTCACTTGCAAGGCGGATTGAGCGCCCATTTGGAAAAAAACGTCCCCGCCCCCGCTCCTAGACTGGCCGCTCAAGGAGTTCCCTCACATGCAAGAAAGCACCCGCCTGGCCTCCCTCGGCCGAGACCCCCAGCGCTTCGGCGGCCTGGTCAATACGCCCATCTTTCGCGGCTCGACGATCCTCTCGTCCAGCATGGCCGAATGGGAGCAGCGCAAGGCCGATCGCGCCGCCGACGTGCCGGGTGCCACCACCTACGGCCGTTTCGGCACCCCCACCACGCACGCGCTGGAAGACGCCATCGCGCAGCTCGAAGGCGGTCACCGTGCCCAGCTGTTTCCCTCGGGGCTGGCGGCCATCACCACCGTGCTCACCGGCCTGCTGCGCCAGGGTGACCACATCCTGGTGACCGACAGCGCCTACGGCCCCACGCGCGGTTTTCTCTCGCGCGTGCTGGCCCGCTTCGGTGTCGAGACGACGCTGTACGACCCGCGCATCGGCGCCGGCATCGCCGCGCTGATGCGGCCCAACACCCGGGTCGTGTACGTGGAATCGCCGGGCTCCGAGACCTTCGAGATCCAGGACATCCCGGCCATTGCGGAGGTCGCGCACCGCCAGGGCGCCCATGTGGTGATGGACAACACCTGGGGCACGCCGCTGTTCTACAAGCCCTTCGAGCACGGCGTGGACGTGTCCATCCAGGCCGCCACCAAGTACATCGTCGGCCACTCGGATGCGATGCTGGGCATCGCCACCTGCACCGCGCAGACCTGGCCGCTGATCAAGCAGGCGGCCCAGGACCTGGGCCAGACCACCAGCCCCGACGATGCCTACCTGGCGCTGCGCGGCCTGCGCACGCTGGGCGTGCGCCTGCGCCAGCACCACAGCGCCGGCCTGGAGGTGGCGCGCTGGCTGGAAGGCCACGACGCCATCGAGGCCGTGTTGCACCCGGCCCTGCCCAGCCACCCGGGCCACGCCCTGTGGCAACGCGATTTCCTGGGCGCCTGCGGGCTGTTCTCGGTGGTGCTCAAGACCACCTCGGTGCAGGACATGCACGGCTTCGTCGACGCGCTGCAGCTGTTCGGCCTGGGTGTGTCCTGGGGCGGCTTCGAAAGCCTGGTCATCCCCTTCACGCCAGGCGGCGACCACACCGCCGCGCGCTGGCCCTGGCGCGGCCAGGCCCTGCGCCTGCACGTGGGCCTGGAAGACCCGCGGGACCTGATCGCGGACCTCGATCAGGCCCTGGTGCGCATGTCGCGGCGCCTGCGCGCGGCCTGACATAAGCTTCTTTCCAATCTGTCTAAACGATCGGCTTCAAATGACCTTTCGGCGACTACCATCGTTCCCCTTGGGACATACTGGTTCGCCTTTTTTCTGTTCCACCCCATCCCAGGTATCTCCCCATGAGCAAGATGAAAATTGAGGGCTCCTTCGTCGCCCTGATCACGCCGTTCAACCAGGACGGCAGCCCCGACTTCGGCGCCTTTCGCAGCCTGCTGAAATTCCAGGAAGACCACGGCACCAGCGCGGTGCTCATCATGGGATCGACCGGCGAAGTCTCCATGCTCTCGCAGAAGGAGCGCGAAACCATCATCGCCGAGACCGCGCGTTTCAAGACCGGGAAGATGAAGTTCTTCTACGGTTGCACTGGCAACAACACCCAGACCACCATCGACTACCTGAAGTTCGCCCGTGCCAACGGCGCCGACGGTGCGATCCTGGCCGCACCGGCCTACATCTGCGGCCCCGAGGCCGATCTGGAAGACTATTTCCTGGAAGTGGCCGACGCCACCGACCTGCCGCTGGGCCTCTACAACAACCCGCCGCGCGTCAAGACCGACCTGCACTGGGACAACCTGCTGCGCATCTTCAAGCACCCCAACTACGTGGTGCACAAGGAGTCGACCACCCGCGTGGGTCAGGTCGCGCAGGTGCTCAAGGCACGCCCGGACGTGTCGGTGATGTGCTGCGACTCGCCCAACCTGGGCCTGGTCGTGCCGACCATGAGCCTGGGCGGCCACGGCACCGCGAACATGACCGGCAACATCGCCCCCGCCGAGCTGGTCACCATTTCCAAGCCCTGGACCACGCCGGACGTGTCGGTCAGCTTCCGCGACGCCTACCTCGGCCTGCTGCCCATGCTGCATTACTCCTACTCCGCCATCAACCCGGTGGCGTCAAGTCCCTCATGAAGGCCGTCGGCCTGCCCTCCGGCATCCTGCGCAAGCCGCTCAAGAACCTGGAAGGCGAAGCGCTGCTCAAGGGCCTGCGCATCGTCAAGGAGCTGGAGCTGGACAAGAAGTACGGCTGGAGCTCGCCCGAGCTGAAGGCGGTCTGACATGGACCTGGGCATCGCAGGGCGCAAGGCGCTCGTGTTTGGCGGCAGCAAGGGCATGGGCCGCGCCTGCGCGCGCGAGCTGTCGGCCGAGGGCGTCGAGGTGGTGATCGCCGCCCGCACGCCGGCCACGCTGGAACAGGCGGCGGCGGAGATCGCGGCCGAAACGGGCACCCCGGTGCGCTGGGTGTCGGCCGACATCACCACCGATGCCGGGCGCGACGCGGCCTTGGCCGCCTGCCCGGCGCCCGACATCCTGATCAACAACGCCGACGGCATGCCGCCCGGCGATTTCCGCGAGTGGACGCCGGCCGACTGGCACCGCGCGGTGGACTCGATGATGGTCGGCCCGATCGAAATGATGCGCCGCACCGTGGACGGCATGATCGAGCGGCGCTTCGGCCGCATCGTCAACATCGTCTCGCGCAGCGTCAAGACGCCACAGCTGGAGCTCGGCCTGTCCAACGGCGCGCGCTCGGGCCTGGTGGGTTTTCGTGGCCGGTCTGGCGCGCCAGACCGTGCGCCACAACGTGACCATCAACAACCTGCTGCCCGGTGTGTTCGCCACCGACGCGCAGCGCCACCACATCCTGGGCATGCTCGACACCACGGGCAAGACCTTCGACCAGCTCTGGCACGAACGCGGCACGCAGAACCCGGCCGGCCGCTATGGCGAGGCCCATGAGCTCGGAGCGCTGTGCGGCTTCATCTGCTCGGCGCGCGCGGGCTACATCACCGGTCAGAACCTCTTGATCGACGGAGGCGCCTACCCAGGCACCTTCTGACATCCGTTTTGCAAGCCGGCACCCGACCGGCGTCACCGGAGACAGCGTCCCCACCACCGTCCCATCGCCAACCATCCGAGGTCTCCATGAAATCGATCCATCGCCGCGCTTTCACCCGTTATGGCGTCGCCCTGGCCAGCCTGGCCGCCGCTGGTGCGCTTCACGCGCCCCTGGCCCAGGCCCAGGCGCCGTACCCCACCGCCAAGCCCATCGTCATCGTCGTGCCGCACGCGGCCGGTGGCGCGGTGGACGGTGTGGCCCGCACCCTGGCCGAGCGCCTGGCCGAGGATCTGAAACAAAGCGTGGTGGTGGAGAACCGCCCGGGGGCCTCGGGCCTGATCGGCGCCGCATCGGTGGCGCGTGCCGAGGCCGACGGCTACACGCTGTACTTCAACGCCTCCATCCACGCCGCGGCGCCCCTGCTCTACAAGAGCCAGGTCAAGTTCGACGCGATCAAGGACTTCACGCCGATCGGCATGGTGGCCGAAGGCGCGCTGATCTTCAGCGTCAACCCGCAGGTGCCGGCGAACACGGTGATCGACCTGGTCAACGTGGTCAAGGCCAACCCCAACAAGTACAGCTTCGTCACCAGCGGTTATGGCTCCGCGGGCCACCTGGGCATGGCGCAGTTCGTGTCCGACGTCGGCCTGGCCGACAAGGGCATCCCGATCGCGCTGTACAAGGGCGCCGCGCCCGCGCTGCAGGACCTGATCGGCGGCCAGGTGCACGCCATGATGGACCCCTTCCTGTCCTCGCTGCCCCATGTGCAGAGTGGTCGCTTGCGCGCCCTGGCCCAGACCGGCCGCGTGCGCAGCCCGCTGCTGCCCGATGTGCCCACCATGCGCGAAGCCGGCCTGCGCGACTTCGAGTTCTATTCCTGGTACGGCCTGTGGGCGCCGGCCAAGCTGCCCGCACCCGTGTTGAAGGCGCTGGAGTCCGCCACCGAGCGCTCCACGAAGTCGGCCGCGTTCAAGACCAAGCTCAACGGTCTGGGCTTCGACGCCACCTTCCGCAACTCGGCCGACTTCAACAAGTACATCATCAGCGAGACGGCCAAGTACCAGGCCATCATCGAGAAGGCCGGCATCAAGATCGAGTGACCACCCGGTCTTGCGCGGCCCCGGGCCGCGGAGCCGGTGGGCGCGCGAGCGGGCCGATCCGACGATGAGAGTCCTGGTGCTGGGCGCGGGCGTGGTCGGCATCGCCACGGCCTACTACCTCTGGCGCGATCGCCACGAAGTGACCGTGGTCGAGCGCAACGCCGGCGCGGCCGGCGAGACCAGCTTCGGCAATGCCGGCGGCCTGTGCCCCAGCTTCGCCGGCCCCTGGGCCGCGCCCGGCATGGTGTCCAAGGTGATGCGCATGCTGCTGCAGGCGGACGCCCCCATCCGCTTCCGGCCGCAGGCCAGCCTGCCCCAGTGGCGCTGGATCGCCCGCTGGGTGGCCGAATGCAACCCGGAGAGCTTTCGCCGCAACAAGCTGCGCATGCAGCGCGTGGCGCACTACAGCCTGGCCTGCCTGCGCAGCCTGGCCGACGAGGCGGGCCTGCACGACTTCGACTTCCACGCCGACGGCACCCTGTGGCTGTTCCGCACACCGCAGGAGGCCGAGCTGGGGCGGCTGGCCGCGCGGGCGCTGGACAGCTTCGGCGTGCCCTGGCGCTGGCTGGAGCCGCACGAGGTCGATGCCTGCGAACCCGCGCTGGCGCAGCGCAGCGCCCGCATCGCCGGCGCGCTGCAGCTGCCCGCCGACGCCTCGGGCGACAGCCACCGGTTCGCCCAGTCGCTGGCGCAGCTGCTGCGCGACCAGGGCGTGGCGCTGCGCTTCAACACCACGGTCGAGGCGCTGGAGACCGAAGGGGACCGCGTCACCGGCGTGCGCAGCTCGGCCGGGCGGCTGACGGCCGACGCCTGCGTGGTGGCCCTGGGCAACCAGGCCCCCTTCCTGCTGCGCCCGCTGGGGCTGAACCTGCCGGTCTACCCGCTCAAGGGTTATTCGATCACCGTGCCGCTCCTGGCGGACGCGCCCGACATCCGTCCCGCGCTGATGGACGAGCACAACAAGGTCATGATCTCGCGCCTGGGCGGGCGCATCCGCGCGGCGGGCATGGCCGAGCTGGGCGGCTATGGCCTGAGCGCCGACCCGGCCCAGCGCGAGATGCTGCTGCGCGTGGTGCGCGAGTTCATCCCGCGCGGCATGGACGAACAGCGGGTGGATTTCTGGGCCGGCCTGCGCCCCATGACGCCCGATGGCCCGCCTATCCTGGGGCCCACGCGCTGGCGCGGCCTGTTCCTCAACAGCGGACATGGCTCCAACGGCTGGACCCAGGCCTGCGGCACCAGCCGCATCGTGGCCAGCCTGGTGGCCGGGCGCACACCCGAGATCGACCTCGAAGGCCTCACCGGCGAGCGCTTCGGCATCAGCGCGCGCTGAGGCGGTGTGACCCCGACAGGGCGCCGCCAGGGCGCCGATCCCGCCGAGAAAGGCGGCCCCCGTAAAAATTCCGCCCCTATGCTCAAGATCAAACAGGAACTGTTGGACGGCCTCGCCGCCGCGCTGGAAAGCCTCTCGCCCGGTGCCGGCGCCAAGGCGGCGTTCGAATCGCCCAAGGTGGCGGCCCATGGCGACTTCGCCAGCACCGCGGCCATGCAGCTGGCGCAAACCGCTCAAGCTCAACCCGCGCCAGCTCGGCGAGAACCTGCGCGCCCTGCTGCTGGCGCAGCCGGTGTACCAGCGCTGGGTGTCGGAGATCGACCTGGCCGGCCCGGGTTTCCTCAACATCCGCCTCAAGCCCGAGGCCAAGCAGCAGATCGTGCGCGAGGTGCTGCAGGGCGGTGACGCGTTCGGCGTGCAGCCTTCCAACGGCCAGCGCCTGATGGTGGAGTTCGTCTCGGCCAACCCCACCGGCCCGCTGCACGTGGGCCACGGCCGCCAGGCCGCGCTGGGCGACGCGATCTGCAACCTCTACGGCACCCAGGGCTGGAGCGTGCACCGCGAGTTCTATTACAACGACGCGGGCGTGCAGATCGGCACCCTCGCCACCTCCACGCAGCTGCGCGCCCAGGGCGTCAAGCCAGGCGATGCGGGCTGGCCCGAGGCGGCCTACAACGGCGACTACATCCAGGACATCGCCAACGACTTCCTCGCGAAGCAGACCGTGAAGGCCGACGACCGCGAGTTCACCGCCAGCGGCGACGTGAACGACCTCGACGGCATCCGCCAGTTCGCCGTGGCCTACCTGCGCCACGAGCAGGACCTGGACCTGCAGGCCTTCGCGGTGAAGTTCGACCACTACTACCTGGAGTCCAGCCTGTACACCAGCGGGCGCGTGGCGGCCACGGTGCAGAAGCTGATCGACGCCGGCAAGACCTACGAGCAGGACGGCGCGCTCTGGCTCAAGTCGACCGAGTACGGCGACGACAAGGACCGCGTGATGCGCAAGTCCGACGGCTCGTTCACCTACTTCGTGCCCGACGTGGCGTACCACATCGCCAAATGGGAGCGCGGCTTCAGCAAGGTCATCAACATCCAGGGCACGGACCACCACGGCACCATCGCGCGCGTGCGCGCCGGCCTGCAGGCCGCGGGCGTGGGCATTCCCCAGGGCTACCCCGACTACGTGCTGCACACCATGGTGCGGGTGGTGCGCGGCGGCGAAGAGGTCAAGATCAGCAAGCGCGCGGGCAGCTACGTCACGCTGCGCGACCTGATCGAATGGACCAGCAAGGACGCGGTGCGCTTCTTCCTGCTCAGCCGCAAGCCCGACACCGAGTACACCTTCGACGTCGACCTCGCGGTGCAGAAGAACAACGACAACCCGGTGTACTACGTGCAGTACGCGCACGCGCGCATCTGCTCGGTGCTGGCCTCGTGGGGCGGCGATGCCGCCTCGCTGGCCGACGCCGACCTGTCCGCGCTCGACAGCGCGCCGGCCCAGGCCCTGATGCTGCTGCTGGCCAAGTACCCGGCGATGCTGAGCGACGCCGCGCGCGACTTCGCGCCGCACGACGTCACCTTCTACCTGCGCGAGCTTGCGGCCAGTTACCACAGTTACTACGACGCCGAGCGCATCCTGGTCGATGATGAGGCGGTGAAAAAAGCCCGCCTGGCGCTGGTGAAGGCCACCGCGCAGGTGTTGCACAATGGCCTGGCCGTGCTGGGCGTCAGTGCCCCGCAGAAGATGTGATGGTGAAACAAGCGATGAAAAAGAAATCCTCCACCAACCGAAGCAGCTTCGGCGGCACCCTCATGGGTTTCGTCATCGGCCTGCTCGTGGGCCTGGGCGCCGCGCTGGCCGTGGCGGTGTACGTGACGCGCGTGCCGATCCCGTTCGTGGACCGCAACGTCTCGCGCAACCCCGATCAGGACGCGCTCGAGGCCGAGCGCAACAAGGGCTGGAACCCGAACCGCAGCCTGGGTGGCGCCCCCGTGCCGGCCACCCCCGCGCCCGCCGTGCCGGCCGCGCAGGCGCCGGGCGCCATCGTGGTGCCCCCTGCCGATCGCCAGCCCCTGCCGGCGCCGGCCGCGCCCGCCACCGGCGCGGCCACCCGCCCGGCCGCCGACCCGCTGGGCGACCTGGTGCAGTCGCGCCTGGGCCAGCCCGGGGCCGCCGCGCCAGCGCCCACCGCGCCGGCCACCACGGCCGCCGCCGCCCCTGGGGCCGACCCGTTCACCTACTTCGTGCAGGCCGGTGCCTTCCGCACGCCGGAAGACGCCGAGGCCCAGCGCGCCAAGCTCGCCATGCTGGGCATCGATGCCGCGATCAGCGAGCGCGAGCAGAACGGCCGCACGGTGTTCCGCGTGCGCGTGGGCCCCTTCAACCAGAAGGCCCTGGCCGACCTGACGCTGGAGCAGTTGCAGGTCAACCACATCGAGTCGGCCCTGGTGCGCGTGCAGCGCTGAGGCGAACCTCCGGCGGGAACTTTTGCGGCTCCGGCCAGCCCCAACCGGGCCTGTTCCCCTGGAGTTTCATTTCATGCAACGTCGCGATTTCTCCCGTTCCCTGCTGGCCGCCGGCACCGCCGCCCTGGGCGCCGCCAGTGGCCTGACCCTCACGCCCGCCCTGGCGCAGCGCGTGGGCCCCAAGGAGGGCGTGGACTTCATGCGCCTGGCCCAGCCGGCCCCGGTGCAGAGCCCGGCGAGCCAGGTCGAGGTGCTGGAGTTCTTTGCCTACAGCTGCATCCACTGTTTCAACTTCGAGCCGATCTTCGAGGACTGGATCCAGAAGAAGCCGGCGCATGTGACGGTCAGGCGCATGCCGGTCGCCTTCAGCCCGCAGTTCGTGCCCATGCAGCGCCTGTACTTCACGCTGGAGGCCATGAACCTGGTCGACAAGCTGCACGCCAAGGTCTTCCAGGCCATCCATGTGGAGCGCCTGCCGCTGACCACGCCGCCGGCCATCATCGACTGGGTGCGCAAGCAGGGCGTGGACCGCGCGAAGTTCACCGAGATCTTCGACATCGCCGCGACCGGCCAGAAGGCCCAGCAAGCCGTGAACCTGCAGGATGCCTACGGGGTGGAGGGCACGCCCGCGCTGGGCATCGGTGGCCGCTACTACTTGCCTGGGCAGGGCCCGCGCACCCTGGTGGTGGCCAATGCCCTGATCGCCGAGCTGCGCGCCAAGGCCTGAAACCACCGCTTGCCCTGCTCCCAAGGCCCGCCCCGTGCGGGCCTTGTGGTTTGTGCGGCGCTTCCCCCGGGAAGCAGGTTGTCGCCGCTACAATGAATGCAAGTTTCGTGCCCTCAAATCCCATGCCCCTCCTTTCCACTTCCCGCCGCGCCGTTCCCTGGGCCCTCTGCCTGTCCGCCGCGCTGTGGTGCGCGGGCCCTGCCCAGGCCGAGAAAGCCGACCGCAACCTGCCCTTGAACGCCGAGGCCGATGCGCTGCGCCACGACGACGCGCGCCAGACCAGCGTGTTCACCGGCAACGTGGTCATCACCAAGGGGACCATCATCATCCGCGGCGACCAGGTCGAGGTGCGGCAGGACGCCCAGGGCAACCAGTTCGGCATCGTGCACGGCAAACCCGGCTTCTTTCGCCAGAAGCGCGACCTGGTCGACGAGTTCATCGAAGGCACGGGCCAGCGCATCGATTACGACGGCAAGGCCGACACCGTGCGCTTCACCGGCAACGCGGTGCTCAAGCGCTTCAAGGGCACGCAGCTGAACGACGAGACCACGGGCAACGTGATCGTCTACAACAACACCACCGACGTGTTCACCGTGGACGGTGGCGTGCGCAACCGCACGCCGCAGAACCCCACCGGCCGCGTGCGCGCCATGCTCACGCCCGTGCCCAAGGAGGGCGGCGCCCCCGCCACCCCACCGCCGCCCGCCCCGCCGGCCACGCTCAAACCCAGTCCCCAGCTCGAAGAGGGCCGCCAGTGACGGATGCCTCTCCCAGCCCGGCGGCCACCCCCAGGGGCCGCCCCGCCCCGGTGGTCAGCCGCCTCGAGGCGCGCGGCCTGCAGAAGTCCTACGGCAGCCGCAAGGTGGTCAAGGACGTGTCGCTCGCGGTCTTCAAGGGCGAGGTGGTCGGCCTGCTCGGCCCCAACGGCGCGGGCAAGACCACGTCCTTCTACATGCTGGTCGGCCTGCTGCGCTCCGACGCGGGCCAGATCCTGCTGGACAACCAGCCGATCGAGAGCCTGCCAATCCACCGCCGCGCGCGCCTGGGGCTGGGCTACCTGCCGCAGGAGGCCTCGATCTTCCGCAAGCTCAGCGTGGCCGACAACGTGCGCGCCGTGCTGGAGCTGCAGGAGGACGAGCAGGGCAAGTCGCTGGACCGCGCCACCATCGAAAGCCGGCTCGACGCCCTGCTGCAGGACCTGCACGTGGAGCACCTGCGCGATTCGCCCGCGCCGGCGCTCTCCGGCGGTGAACGCCGGCGCGTGGAAATCGCTCGCGCCCTGGCGCCGAGCCGCGCTTCATCCTGCTCGACGAGCCCTTCGCCGGCATCGACCCCATCGCCGTGATCGAGATCCAGCGCATCATCGGTTTTCTCAAATCGCGTGGCATCGGTGTGCTGATCACCGACCACAACGTGCGCGAAACGCTGGGCATCTGCGACCGCGCCTACATCATCAACGACGGCCACGTGCTCACCAGCGGCACCCCCCGCCGAGATCGTGGAAAACGCCGACGTCCGCCGGGTGTATCTCGGCGAACACTTCAGGATGTGAGGCCGTGAAACAAGGCCTTTCCCTGCGCGTCTCGCAGCACCTGGCGCTCACGCCCCAGCTGCAGCAGTCGATCCGGCTGCTGCAGCTGTCCACGCTGGAGATGGCGCAGGAAGTCGAGCAGATGCTCGACGACAACCCCTTCCTCGAACGCGCGGAGGAAATCGCCGAGCGCGAGACCTTCGGGCTGGAGCAGACCGATGTGCCGGTGAGCGCCGGCGAGCAGATCGCCGAGGCGGCCCTGCCCGAGGCGCCGGTGCCCTTGTCCTCATCCCTCGAATCCTCCAGCGCGAGCACCGACAGCGGTGACGGCGATGGCCTGGAAAGCAAGCTCGACGGCGCCACCCCGGTGGAGGAAAGCTGGGAGGGCGACGGCACGGTGGAGATGGCGCCCGACGACAGCGAGTGGGGCGGCGACGCGCCCGCGCGCAACAGCGGTTCGGGCGACAACGACGAGACCGCCAGCGCCGCCGACCTGGCGCGCGCCCCGGTCAGCCTGCAGGACCACCTGCACGACCAGGCGCGCTGCCTGCGCCTGTCGGACGAGGACCGCGCCGCGCTCTACTTCCTGATCGAGTCGCTCAACGACGACGGTTACCTGGAGGAAGACCTGGCCGAACTGGCCGACGCCTGGCTGCACCTCTCGGGCACGCCCCAGCTCGCGGGCGACCCGAACGACGCGCTGGAGGCGCGCGAGGCGCTGGAACAGCGCCTCGCGGTGGCGCTCCAGCTGCTGCAGCACATGGAGCCCTCGGGCGTGGGCGCGCGCGACCTGGGCGAATGCCTGCGCCTGCAGATCCTGGAGCTGCGCAACACAGCCGAGGCGCGCGCCGCGCTCGCCATCTGCAACCAGCCGTTGGAGCTCATGGCCAAGCGCGACGTGAAGCGCCTGTGCAACCTCTGCGGCATCGACGACGAGACCGCGCGCGCCGCGCTCGGCCTGATCGCGCGCCTCGAACCCAAGCCGGGCCGCCGCTTCGTCGACGTGGAGCGCAACGTGGTCGTGCCCGACGTGATCGTCACGCGCGCCGGCCGGGGCTTCAAGGTCATCCTCAATCCCGACGTGATGCCGCGCCTGCGCGTGCACGATGTCTACGCCAACGCCATGCGACAGAACCGCGGCGGTGGCGAGGCCGGCCACGCCGCCATGCAGCAGCGCCTGCAGGAGGCGCGCTGGTTCATCAAGAACATCCAGCAGCGCTTCGACACCATCCTGCGCGTCTCCAGCGCCATCGTCGAGCGCCAGCGCAACTTCTTCATGCACGGCGAACTCGCGATGCGCCCGCTGGTGCTGCGTGAGATCGCCGACGAACTCGGCCTGCACGAATCCACCATCAGCCGCGTGACCACCGCCAAGTACATCGCACGCCCTTCGGCACCTACGAGCTCAAGTACTTCTTCGGCTCTTCGCTGGGCACCGAGACCGGCGGCAACGCCTCCAGCACGGCCGTGCGTGCGCTGCTCAAGCAGTTCATCGCCGCCGAGGAGCCCGCCAAGCCGCTGTCGGACAACCAGCTCTCCGACCTGCTGCGCGAGCAGGGTATCGAGTGCGCGCGCCGCACCGTCGCCAAATACCGCGAGGCGCTGCGCATCGCGCCCGCGAACCTGCGCAAAGCACTGTGAACCAACTTCAAGTTTTTCTGCCCTGCGCCGCCGGCGTGGAGGACATGCTCGCCGCCGAGGTGCAGCGCATCACCGGCGAGGCTTCGCCCTACAAGGCGCGCGGCGGTGTCGCGCTCAACGCCTCGTGGCGCGATGCCCTGCGCCTGAACCTGCACAGCCGCCTCACGCAGCGCGTGCTGGTGCAGCTCTGGCACGGCGGCTACCGCAACGAGCAGGACCTCTACAACGCCGCCGGCGAGGTGGCATGGGAAATCTGGTTCACGCCGGCCGAGACCATCAAGGTCGAGATCACCGCGCAGCACAGCCCGTTGACCTCGCTGAACTTCGCCGCGCTCAAGGTGAAGGACGCGATCTGCGACCGCTTCCGCGCCAAGCGCGGCGAGCGGCCCAGCGTGAACACCACCTGGCCCGACGTGCGCATCTACGTGCACCTGACCACCGAGACGGTGAGCCTGTACATCGACACCTCGGGCGAGCCGCTGTTCAAGCGCGGCTGGCGCGAAGACAAGGGCGACGCACCGCTGAAGGAAACCCTGGCCGCCGCGATGATCGCGGCCACCGGCTGGGAAGCCGGCATCGACACGCCGCTGGACGCCATCGCGCCGCTGTACGACCCCTGCTGCGGCAGCGGCACGGTGGTGATCGAGGCCGCGCAGATCGCGCTGAACATCGCGCCCGGCCAGCTGCGCCGTTTCGCGTTCGAGAAGCTGCTGCCGTTCCAGCCGCACGTGTGGCAGGCCATCAAGGCCGATGCCGTGAAGCAGCAGCGCGAATGGCCGGCGGGCCATGCGCCCATCGTCTTCGGCAGCGACGTGTCGTTCCGCATGGTCGATTTCGCGCAGCGCAACGCCGAGCGCGCCGGTGTGGCCCATGCGGTGGAGCTGCGCGGCGGCGACGCGCTGCAGCGCACGCCGCCCACCGCGCGCCCCGGTGTGCTGCTGCTCAACCCGCCCTACGGCGAGCGCATCGCCGCCGCCGGCGTGGCCGGTGAAAACGCCAGTGCGCGCGCCCAGCGCATGGCCCCGCGCGCGCCGCGCACTTTCACCGTGGGCGCCCCGCCGCCACCCACCGCCGGCCAGGGCCGCGAGAGCGCCCAGATGGCAGATGGCGGCGACGGCAGCGACTTCTTCAACCAGCTCGCCGCGCACTGGAAGACCCACTACGCGGGCTGGAGCGCCTGGCTGCTCACGCCCGACCTCAAGCTGCCCGGCAAGATGCGCTTCAAGGAATCGCGCCGCGTGCCGTTGTGGAACGGCCCGATCGAATGCCGGCTGTTCCGCTTCGACCTGACCCCTCGCAAAAGTGAGGCACCCCCCGCCGCGCTCCGCGCGTCCCCCTCAAGGGGGCGATGCCTAGGACCGGCGGAGCCGGATCCTCGACATCTCTGGACTGAGACACTTCTTTCAACGTGAGAGGACTGCAGTGAGCGAGAACGTTGAAATGAACACGGTGGTGCTCGACACCAATATCACGCTCGACCTGTTCGTCTTCCAGGACCCGGTCACCGCGCCCTTGCGCGAGGCGCTGGAGCGGTCGGCCGGCGTCTGGCTGGCCACCGCCGCCATGCGCGAAGAGCTGGTGCGCGTGCTGGCCTACCCGCAGATCGCGCGCCGCCTGGCGGCGCAGGCCCGGCCCGCGCAGGACGTGCTCGATGCGTTCGACCGTTGCACCCGGCTCGTGCCCGAAGCCCCCAAGGCGGCCTTCACCTGCAAGGACGCCGATGATCAGAAGTTCATCGACCTCGCCGCCGCGCACCGTGCCACGCTGGTCAGCAAGGACGACGCCGTGCTCTGCATGGCCCGGCGCATGGAGCGCATCGGCGTGACCATCTGCCGCGAATGGAGGAGTCCTGCCCATGCGGTTTGAACGCCAGCTCCTGGGACTGAGCATCGCGCTGATGGTCTGTGCCCCGTCCTGGGCCGTGCAGCGCTGCGAACTCAACGGCGAGAGCGTGAACCCGAACAACGGCCACACCACGGCCGGCAAGAGCGGCGTGATGCGCTGCACCGACGAGGACGGCCAGGTGCGCCGGCGCGAGCAGACCCTGCGCGAGGGTCGTTTCGTCGGCCCGGTGGTGATGGTGCTGGCGGATGGCGAGCGGCGCGAGTACAGCGTCAACGAACGTGGCAACCGCCACGGTCTGGCGCGCACCTTCGATGCCAAGGGCACGTTGCGCAAGGAGGAGAACCTCGACAACGGCAGCAACGTGGGCGTGCAGAAGCACTTTGCCGAAGCCGGTTACCTGCAGGAGCTGCACTTCTCCGACGAGCGCCGCACGGTGCTCACCATCGCCTACCTGGCCGACGGCACGCTGAAGGAACTGCGTTGCGCGCCGACCAGCGTGCTGCCGCAGGACCGCGAGGTCTGCGGCCACGGCGGGCGCGCGAGCGAGGTCACGCTGTACCGCGAACCCGGCAAACCCTCGGGCACCGTGAGCCACCTCAAGGGCCAGATGCAGCGCCTGAGCGTGCTCGACCGCGAAGGCCGGCTGGTGCGCAACGAGGAGCTCAAGGATGGCCGGCGCATCAAGCGCGTGTTCTACACCTCGGGCCAGCCGCGTTCCGAAACCGACTTCATCGAACGCGACCCCAACGGCCCGGGCGGCCGCGAAGGCACGGCGCGCGAATGGGCCGAGAGCGGCCAGCTCACGCAGGAGACCACCTGGGCCCAGGGTTACGAGCAGCGCATCCAGCAGTGGTACCTGAACGGGAAACCGAAAATGCGCCAACAGATCCGGCGCGAAGGCCGCGAGCTCGAGCGCAACATCGAGAGTTTCTGGGACAACGGCAAGCCCGCGGCCGTCAACGCCGAGCGCAACGGCCGCCTCTGGGGCTGGCAGAAGTACTTCAACGAAGAAGGCGTGCTCGTGCGCGAGGACGAACACGGCGAACGCGGGCTGCTGCAGCGCCGCAAGCGGTACAACGAGCAGGGTGGGCTGGAGCGCGAAGAGCGCTTCCTGGAAGACGGCTCGCGCATCTGAAGTTTCACAAGGAGACGGCCATCGCCATTCGGGTGGTTCGACTGGGCAGCGACAGGGCGGCGGGCGAGGGCACCCGCATCGGCACGGTGCGGCGGCCGCCGCGCGGCGTGCCCAAGACCGAGTTCGCCTCGGGCAACTGGTACGACGTGTGGTACCCCAACCTCGCGCCCAGCGTGGAGACCATGAAGCTCGGCCAGTCCGCCGAGACAGCCGCGCAGTGGAGCGCCTTCACGCGGACATACCGCGCCGAGATGGCCGCGCCCGAGAACGCGCGCAACCTGGAGCTGCTCGCCGCGCTGTCGCACCGCTCGGATTTTTCCGTCGGCTGTTACTGCGAGGACGAATCGCACTGCCACCGTTCGGTGCTGCGCGAGCTGCTGCGGGAAAAGGGCGCGAAGGTCGAGCCATGAGCGGCACGGACCTGCTGGCCCTGCTCACCGCGCTCGGCGCGGCCACGGTGGGGGGCGTGTTCTACGGCTTCTCCACATTCGTGATGAAGGCCCTGGCGCAGTTGCCCGCCGCGCAGGGCGTGGCCGCCATGCAGCGCATCAACATCGTGGTGATCAACCCCTGGTTCATGGGGGCGTTCATGGGCACGCTGCTGCTGTCCATCGCCTGCGTGGTGGTGGCCGTGATGGCCGGGTCGGCCGCGCTGCTCGCCGGGGGCCTGCTCTACGCGCTCGGCACCTTCGGCGTGACCATGGCTTTCAACGTGCCGCGCAACAACCGCCTAGCGCGCCTGGAGGCGGCGTCGTCCGACGCGGCGGCTTACTGGCCGACCTACGTGCGCGAATGGACGCGCTGGAACCACGTGCGCACCGCGGCGGCGCTGGTGGCCGCGGCGTGTGCGGTCCTGGTTTGCTACAACTGACATCCCCCAACCATCACCGAGCGAGGTTCCCATGGCCAGCACACGCTATTCCGGCAGTTGCCATTGCGGCAAGGTCGCGTTCGACGTCGAGGGCGAGATCGGCAGCGCCCTGTCTTGCAACTGCTCGATCTGTTCCCGCAAAGGGTCCTTGCTCTGGTTCGTGCCCCGCGACCAGTTCACGCTGAAAACCCCCGAGGACGCGGCCAGCACCTACCTGTTCAACAAACACCTCATCAAGCACCGCTTCTGCCCCACCTGCGGCATGCACCCCTACGCCGAGGGGGTGGACCCCAAGGGCAACGCCATGGCGGCCGTGAACCTGCGCTGCATCGAGGGGCTGGACCTGAGCACGGTGCCGGTCCACGAGTACAACGGCCGGGACGCGTGACGGGCCTCAGGCCAGGCTGAACCGCTCCGCGCTGGCCCGCTCCCAATAGGTCGTGAACACCGCGTGCTGCGCCGCCAGGTCGGTCAGCAGCGCGCCGGGGGGCGTGGAGGGCAGCAGGTTGGCCAGCAGGCGCACCTCGTTCTCGCTCACGCGGCGCACCAGGTGGTGCGAGGTGATCTGGCGCGGGTGCTGCAGCCCGGCGGCCTGCACCAGTTCCTGCAGCGCCATCAGCGTGCTCTGGTGGAAATGGAACACGCGCTGGGCCTTGTCGGGCACCACCAGCGCCTGCTGGCGCACCGGGTCCTGCGTGGTCACGCCGGTGGGGCAGTGGCCGGTGTGGCAGCTCTGCGCCTGGATGCAACCCAGCGCGAACATGAAGCCTCGCGCGCTGTTGCACCAGTCCGCGCCGATGGCCATGGCGCGCACGATGTCGAAGGCGCTCACCACCTTGCCGGCACAGCCCACCTTGATGTGTTCCCGCAGGTTCACGCCCACCAGGGTGTTGTGCACCAGGCGCAGGCCTTCCTGCAGCGGTGCGCCCACGTGGTCGGTGAACTCCAGCGGCGCCGCGCCGGTGCCGCCCTCGGCGCCATCGACCACGATGAAGTCGGGCCGCACGCCGGTCTGCAGCATGGCCTTGACGATGGCGAACCATTCCCAGGGGTGGCCGATGCACAGCTTGAAGCCCACCGGCTTGCCGCCCGAGAGTTCACGCAACTGGGTGATGAAATGCATCATCTCGATCGGCGTGGTGAACGCGCTGTGCGACGAGGGCGAGACGCAGTCGATGCCCACCGGCACGCCGCGCGCCGCAGCGATCTCGGGCGTGACCTTGGGGCCGGGCAGCACGCCGCCGTGGCCCGGCTTGGC
The DNA here is from genome assembly GCF_042697355.1 of Hydrogenophaga sp. UC242_50. Taxonomy (NCBI): domain Bacteria; kingdom Pseudomonadati; phylum Pseudomonadota; class Betaproteobacteria; order Burkholderiales; family Comamonadaceae; genus Hydrogenophaga; species Hydrogenophaga sp. UC242_50. The sequence continues at coordinate 338,971 of NZ_CP170553.1, read as the reverse complement.
GCCCTGGCTGAGCTTGATCTCGATCATCTTCACCTGCGGGTCGATCGCGTTGGCCTGGAAACGTTCGGGGCTGAAGCGGCCGGTTTCATCGCGGCAGCCGAAGTAGCCCGAGCCGATCTCCCAGATCAGGTCACCACCGTTGAGGCGGTGCCAGGCCGAGATCGAGCCTTCGCCGGTGTCGTGCGCGAAGCCGCCCTTTTTCGCACCGGCGTTGAGCGCCTGGATCGCGTTGGCCGAGAGCGCGCCGAAGCTCATCGCAGAGATGTTGAAGATGCTGGCGTCGTACGGCTGGGTGCAGGTGTCGCCGCCGATGAGCACGCGGAAGTCGTGCGTGGCCAGGGTGCTGGGCTGCAGCGAATGGTTGAGCCACTCGTGGCCGTCGGCGTTCATGTCCAGCTGCGAGCCGAAGGGGCGCTTGTCGGTCTCGCCCTTGGCGCGCGCGTAGGCCAGGCTGCGCTGGCTGCGCGAGAACGGCGTGGCGTCGGTGTCGTTCTCCAGGAAATACTGGCGGATCTCGGGCCGGATCTTCTCCAGCATGAAGCGCAGGTGCCCGATGACCGGGTAGTTGCGCAGCACCGAGCTCTTGGTCTGCCGCAGGTCCCACAGGCCTACGGCCGACAGGGCCCCGAACACCAGGAACGTGAACCCGCCCACCCCGAAGGCCACCAGGGTAAACAGGCTCAGCAGCCCGAACAGCACGCAGAGCGCGAAGGCCGTGTAGCGCACGGGGTAGAGGGCGTTGAGGCGGTCGAGCATGCGGGCTTTCGTGGGTGCACCGGGGAATACACTGCGGGGCATCATAAAACCCCGGCTTCTTTGCACCATGACAACGACGAACACCCCCTCCGACCCGGCCGGCGCGCTGGACCACGACGATTACGACGCGCTCGACGCCATCCTGGACGACCTGCGCACGCGCGGCGACGAGGTGCCGCAGTGGGAGTTCTGCGAAGGCGCGATGGCCGCGCTGCTGTGCACGCGCCGCCCCATCGAGCCCGCCGAGTGGCTGCCCGTGCTGCTGGGCACCGGCCCGCTGCCCACCGCGCCGCAGGACGACGGCACGCATTTCAGCGACACCGCGCAGTACGAGCGCTTCATGGACCTGTGGTCGCGCCGCGAGGCCGAGGTGGCGGCATCGCTGGCCGCACCGGTGGACACGCTGGAAGACGAGCGCAGCTACCACCCCGAGCTGATGGATGTGCGCGGCGCCGTGGCCGCGCTGCCGGACGAAGAGCGCGCCGAGTTCCAGGACCAGGAGCTGCCGGCCTACGCCCAGGTGTGGGCGCTGGGCTTCATGTTCGTGGTGGAGAACTTCGGCGAGGACTGGGAGCCGCCGCGCGACAAGGAGACCGCCGCCTGGATCGACGAGGCGCTCGAGAAGGTGGTCAAGCTGACCGAGGACGACACCGACACCCCCACGGTGAACATGCACGCCGAGGACGGCCCGCCCAGCGTGAGCGACGACCGGCTCAACGCCTTCGGCGCCGCCATCTGGGCGGTCTACGACCTGCACCAGATCGGCAAGAGCCTGGGCCCGCGCGTGGAGCCGGTGCGCAAGGAGGCCACGCCGGGCCGCAACGATCCTTGCCCTTGTGGCAGCGGCAAGAAATACAAAAAATGCCACGGGGCCTGACGGCCGTCCGGGCGCGGTTGACGGATGAACATTCATTCGCTTAAGATCGCGCCCTCATGAAACCCAAGGACGACGACAAGCAGCAGGCCATCGCCAGCGCCACCCTGGCGCTGGTCGAGCGCGTTGGCCTGAGCGGGCTGACCATGGCCGGCATCGCGCGCGAGGCGGGCCTCGCCACCGGCACGCTGTACGTCTACCACCGCTCCAAGGAAGAGCTGCTCAACGCGCTGTACGAGCAGGTCAAGGGTGCGCTGAGCGCGCTGATCGACACTGGCATCGATCCGTCCGTGCCGTTCCGCCGCCGCATCCAGCAGAACTGGACCCGGCTGCTGCGCCACCGACTGGCGCACTACCCGGAGGCGGTGTTCATGGACCAGTACTACAACTCGCCCTGGTTCAGCGAGGCCTCGCGCCAGTTCTCGGCGCGTTTCGCCAGCGGCTGCCTGGGCTTTTTCGACGAGGCGCGGGCGCAGCAGATCGTGAAGGACGTGCCCACCATGCTGCTGGCCGCGAGCTTCTTCGGTTCGGTGCGCGACACCGCCAACCTGCTGCGCAGCGGCGACCTGCAAGACACCGAGGCCGCGCTGGCGCAGGCCTTCGGTCTTTGCTGGGATGGCATCAAAGCCTGAGAAAAGACTTTTCTTCGACACCGTTTTTCACTATAAAGCGAATGAACATTCATTCACTGGTGTACCGGCACTTCAACCCACGACAGGAGAACCCACGCATGCCCACCACGCTCAACATCAACGGCAAGGACGTTCGCGTCGACGCCGACGAATCCACCCCCATCCTCTGGGCCCTGCGAGACACCCTGGGCATGACCGGCACCAAGTTCGGTTGCGGCGCGGCGCTTTGCGGTGCCTGCACCGTGCACCTGAACGGCGCGGCCATCCGCTCCTGCGTCACCCCCATCGCCTCGGCCGTGGGGCAGAAGATCACCACCATCGAAGCAGTGGCGACCGACCGCGTCGGCCAGGCCGTGCAGCAGGCCTGGGTGAAGGCCGACGTGGCGCAGTGCGGCTACTGCCAGAGCGGCCAGATCATGAGCGCCACCGCGCTGCTCAAGGCCAACCCGAAACCCAGCGATGCCGAGATCGACGGTGCCATGGCCGGCAACATCTGCCGCTGCGGCACCTATGCGCGCGTGCGCATCGCCATCCAGGACGCGGCCCGCACGCTGGCCTGAAAGGACACCCCATGCACCTGCACACCCACACCGCCGACCAGATTCGCGCCCACCTGCCGCCCGCGCTGGCCCACCGCCTGGAGGACGCCGAGGCGCCTGAAGGCATCGCGCGCCGCAGCTTCCTGAAGATCGCCACCGCCTCCGGTTTCGCGCTGGGCGCCTACCCCCTCATCGCCAGCGCCCAGCAGGGTGCGGCCCCCGCCGCCACCGGTCTGAAGCCCGACCAGCAGCCCGCCGCCTTCGTGAAGATCGCGCGCGATGGCACGGTCACCGTCACCGTCAACCGCCTGGAGTTCGGCCAGGGCACGCACACCGGCCTGGCCATGGTGCTGGCCGAAGAGCTGGACGCCGACTGGAGCCGCGTGCAGGCCGTGCACGGCAACGCCGACCCGGCCTACAACGACCCGGCCTTCGGCATGCAGATCACCGGCGGCTCGACGGCGGTCAAGCACTCGTACACCCAGTACCGCGAGCTCGGCGCGCGCACGCGCGCCATGCTGCTGGCGGCCGCCGCGAAGCAGTGGAACGTGCCGGTGGCCTCGCTGCGCACCGAGCGCGGCGTGGTGATCGGCCCCGGCGGCAAGAAGCTCGGCTACGGCGCCCTGGCCGACGCCGCCATGCAGCAGCCGGTGCCGGTGCAGGTCACGCTCAAGGACCCGTCGCGCTTCAAGCTGATCGGCCAGCCCACGACGCGGCTGGACGCGAAGGCGAAATCCAGCGGACGGCAGGGCTTCGGCATGGACGTGCGCCTGCCCGGCATGCTCACCGCCGTGCTCCAGCACCCACCGGTGTTCGGCAGCAAGGTGGCCTCGGTCGATGACGCGGCCGCGCGCGCGGTGAAGGGCGTGAAGGCCGTGCTGCGTGTGCCGCTGCACGATGGCGGCGAAGGCGTGGCCGTGGTGGCCGAGGGCTACTGGGCCGCGAAGCAGGGCCGCGATGCGTTGAAGGTGCAGTGGAACGACGCCGGCCGCGAGAAGGTGGACAGCGCGCAGCAGCTCGTGAGCTACCGCGCCCTGGCCGCCAAGACCGGCCACATCAAGCACGACGCCGACATGGCGCCGCTGGCCAACGCGCCGCACAAGATCAGCGCCGAGTTCGTGTTCCCCTACCTGGCGCACGCGCCCATGGAGCCGCTGAACTGCACGGTGCAGCTCACCGGCAGCGGCGCCGCCGCCAAGGCCACCGTGTGGACCGGTACCCAGATGCCGGGGCTGGACACGGCCGCGGCCGCGCGCACGCTGGGCGTGAAGCCCGAGCAGGTGACGATGAACGTGCAGATGGCCGGCGGCGGCTTCGGCCGGCGCGGCCTGCTCACCAGCGATTTCGTGGTCGAGGCCTGCACCATCGCGAAAGCCGCGCAGGCCGCCGGCCTGAGCGCGCCGGTGCGCACGGTGTGGAGCCGCGAAGACGACGTGCGCGGCGGCTACTACCGCCCCATGCACCTGCACCGCGCCGAGATCGGCTTCGACGCGCAGGGCAAGGTGCTGGCCTGGGACCACGTGATCGTGGGCCAGTCCATCATGGCCGGCACCTTCTTCGAACCCATGATGGTCAAGGGCGGCGTGGACGAGACCATGGTCGAAGGCATGGGCAAGCCCTACAGCGTGCCCATGCGCCTCTCGGCCCACCACCCCAAGCTCAACGTGCCGGTGCTGTGGTGGCGCAGCGTGGGCTCCACGCACACCGGCTACGTGATGGAGACGCTGATCGACGACATCGCGCGCGCCACGAAACAGGACCCAGTGGCCTACCGCCTGAAGCTGATGGACGACAAGGCCGTGCGCCACCGCGCCGCGCTGCAGCTCGCGGTGGACAAAAGCGGCTACGGCAAGAAGGCCCTGCCCGCCGGCCGCGCCTGGGGCGTGGCGGTGCACGAGTCCTTCGACTCGGTGGTGGCCTACGTGGTCGAGGCCTCGGTGGTCGACGGCACGCCCAAGCTGCACCAGGTCACGGCCGGTGTGCACTGCAACCTCGCGGTGAACCCCAAGAGCGTGGAAGCGCAGATTCAGGGCGGGGCGCTGATGGGCCTGTCCATGTGCCTGCCGGGCGCGGCCATCACCCTGAAGGACGGCGTGGTGGAGCAGAGCAACTTCGGCGACTTCGCGGTGCCGCGCATCACCGACATGCCGGCCATCGCGGTGCACCTCGTGCCCAGCGCCGACGCGCCCACCGGCGTGGGCGAACCCGGTCTGCCGCCGCTGGCGCCGGCGTTCGCCAACGCCATCGCGAGCCTGACCGGCAGGCCGCTGCGCGAACTGCCGTTCAAGCTGGCGTGACGCGGCCGGTCTAGAACGTGCCGAGGTCGAACGGCCCGCCCTGTGCCAGCGCGCGCTGGTAGGCGGGCCGCTCGTGGATGCGGCGCAGCCAGTCCGCGAGCTTGGGCCGGTTCTTCAGCAGGCCGCGCGCGGCGGCGGCTTCGATGCCGAAGCTCATCTGCACGTCGGCCGCGCTGAACGAGCGTCCGGCGAACCAGGGTCCGTGTTCCGCCAGCTCGGCTTCGAGGTAGTCGAAGTGCCGCTTGAGGTTGGGCGTGACGAGCAGCTTCTTGACCTGGGACGAGATGCCCAGCGCCACCGGGCGCACGATGAAGGGGCTCTTGCGCTCGATCTGGTCAAACACCAGTTGCAGCAGCAGCGGCGTGGCCAGCGAGCCTTCCGCGTAGTGCAGCCAGTAGCGGTAGCGCAGGAAGGACGGTGTGCCGTGCGCGGGCGCGAATTGGCCTTCGCCGTAGGTCTCGACCAGGTACTCCAGGATCGCGCCCGATTCGGCCAGCGTGGCCTTGCCGTCGGTCACCACGGGCGATTTGCCCAGCGGGTGCACCTTCTGCAGCGAGGCCGGCGCCAGCATGGTCTTGGGGTCGCGCTCGTAACGCTCGATCTGGTACGGCACGCCCAGCTCTTCGAGCAGCCAGAGCACGCGCTGCGAGCGCGAGTTGTTCAGGTGGTGGACCGTGAGCATGAAGGGCTGCCTTTCAAATGGGGGTGGTGCCGTGCCAGTGTAGGGGCTGCGTTCAGGCCAGGGCCGGCGGCAGGGCCTGCGCCAGGAAGTCCCACACCTGGCGGATGCGCGGGTTGCTGCGGATCTCGCGGTGCACCGCGAGCCACACCGGCAGCGGCGGGATCGGCAGCATCGGCAGCAGCGGCACGAGGTCGGGGTTGCGGCGCGCCACATAGCGAGCCAGAAAGCCCACACCCAGTCCCGCGTCCACCGCGGCCTGGTAGGCGTTGAGGTCGTCGGTGCGCACGGCGAAGTTCTCGCGCTGCATCGGGTAGCCCATGGCCGCGAAGCCGCGCAGGATGTCGGTCTGGCGATCGTTGCCCACCAGGTCGTGCGCCAGCAGATCCTGCGGCGTGCGCGGCGTGCCCCGGCGGCGCAGGTAGTCGCGGTGGGCGTAGGTGCCCAGGGCCACCTGGCCGACCTTTTTGCACAGCAGGGTGGCCTGGTCGGGGCGCACCATGCGCAGCGCGATGTCGGCCTCGCGCTGCAGCAGGTTGCTCACGGCATTGCTCGACACCAGCTCCACCTGGATGTCCGGGTGGGCCTGGCGCAACTGCAACAGCACCGGCGGCAGCAGCACGCAGGTCACGGGCTGGCTCGCGCTGATGCGCACCGAGCCGCGCGCATCCTGCTGCGCGCCCGAAGCCTGGCGCGCGAGCTGGTCGGCCGCGCTGGCCATCGCGCGCGCCGCCTCGGCCAGCCGGTGGGCGTGCGCCGTGGGCACGAGGCCACGGCCGGTGCGCTCGAACAACACCACGCCGAGCTGCGTTTCGAGCTCGCCGATGTGGCGACCCATCGTGGGCTGGGTCGTGGCCAGGGCCCGCGCGGCGGCCATCAGGCTGCCCCGGTCGAGCGCCGCGAGGAAGGAGCGGATGAGGGTCCAGTTGAAATCACCGGTATTCATTTGTGCATGGCTGATGTTCAGTTTCATCCCATTGTGAATGGGGCGATCTGTTTCCACAATCGATGCCATGGCGCCGGTGGTCGGTGTTTCGCGGAGTTCCTCATGAAAACCATGCCCTCTTCTTCCTCCCCTGCCGGCACGGTGCTGGTGCTCGGCGGTCGCGGCCGCTTGGGCCTGGCCGCGGTGCAGGCCTTCGCGCGCGACGGCTGGCGCGTGCTGGCGCAGATGCGCCCCGGTGCACAGGCACCCACGGTGGCCGGTGTGCAATGGCTGGCGCAGGCGGTGGACACGCCGCAGGCCGTCGCCGACCTGGTGGCGCGGGTGCGGCAGGCGGGCGGCGCCACGGTGGTGGTGCACGCGCTCAACCCCAACCAGTACACCCGCCCGGCCTGGGAGCGGGAGAACGGGCCCCTGCTGCAAAGTGGCATGGCCGTGGCGCGCGCGCTGGCCGCCACGCTGATGCTGCCGGGCAACGTCTACAACTTCGGCCAGGGCATGCCGGCGGTGCTGCTCGAAGGCGCACCGTACCGGCCGACCATGGCCATGGGCCGCGTGCGCACCGAGATGGAAGAGCGGCTGGAGGCGGCCACGCAACGCGGGGAACTGCGCGCGGTGATCGTGCGCGCCGGCAATTTCTATGGGCAGGGCCAGGGCACCTGGCTGGACCGCGCGATGCTCACCGGCATCCGCCGCGGCAAGCTGGTGTTTCCCGGTCCGCTGGACGTTGCGCACGCCCTGGGCCTACCTGCCCGACCTGGCGCAGACCTTCGTCGCCCTGGCGCGTGTGCGCGAGACCCTGCCCGCGTTCGAGTCGCTGCACTTCAGCGGCCACACGCTCACGGGCCGCGATTGGGTGAATGCCCTGCAGCCACTGGCCCGCGAGCAAGGCTGGCTGCGCGAGAACGAGGCGCTGCGCGTGGGTGGCATGCCCTGGCCGCTGATCCGCGCGCTCGGCCTGGCATGCCGACCCTGGGCGCGCTGGCCGCCTTGCGCTATCTCTGGAACCAGACCCACCGGCTGGACAACCGCCGCCTGCGTGAGCGGATCGGCAGCGAGCCGCACACGCCCTGGCCGCAGGCCTTGGAACACACGCTGCAGGGCCTGGCGCTGCTGGGCGCCGAGGGCGTGACCGCGTTGCCCGCGCGGGCCTGATGTCCATGGACCGCCGGCGCTTCATCCGCCTTGCGGGCGGCGGCGCGGTCGCCGTCACCCTGGGCGCCTGCGACAGCGCGCTGCCGCCCGAGGCCATTGCCGCCTGGCAGGGGCCGGGCGAGCAGACCGACGTGCGCCGCTGGCTGGTGGGGCACGCGCTGCTCGCGCCGCACTCGCACAACCTGCAGTCCTGGCTGGTGGACCTGGGCGTGCCCGACGAGATCACCCTGTTCATCGACCGCAGCCGCCTGTTGCCCCAGACCGACCCGCATTCGCGCCAGATGATGATGAGCCAGGGCTGCTTCATCGAACTGCTCGACCTGGCGGCGCGAGAGAAGGGCCTGCGCGCGCAGATCGAGCTGTTCCCGCAGGGCGCCTTCGGCCCCGAGACGGTCGATGCACGGCCGACCGCGCGCATCCGCCTGGTGCCCGAGGCGTCGGTGGCGCCCGATCCACTGTTCGCGCAGATCTTCCACCGCCGCACGAACCGCGAGGCCTATGAGGCGCGCGAACCCGATGCCGCTGCCCTGGAGGCGATCAGCGCCAGTGTGCAGGCTTATCCGATGCGGGTCGGTTTCGTGGGTGCCGCGCAGTCGGAGGCGCTGGCGCGGCACCGCCGCATCGCCCGCGAAGCCTGGCGCATCGAGCTGGTCACGCCGCGCACGGTGATGGAGTCGCTCCAGGTGCTGCGCGTGGGCCCGCAGGAGATCGCGCGGCACCGCGACGGCATTTCGCTCAACGCGCCGATGGTGCGCGCGCTCGTGGCCCTGGGCCTGTTCGACCGCCGCGAGGTGCCCGCGCCCGACGGCACGTCGACGACGACCCAGATCCAGGACTTCAACACCCGGATCGAGCACACGCCCGCCTTCTTCTGGCTGGTGACCGAGGGCAACGACCGCTGCACGCAGATCAACGCGGGCCGCGCCTATGTGCGGGCCCAACTCGCCGCCACCGCCGCGGGCCTGTCGATGCAGCCGCTGTCGCAGGCGCTGCAGGAGTACCCCGAGCAGATAGGGCCATACAACGAGATCCATCGGCTGCTGGGTGCGCCGGCACCGCGCTTCACGGTGCAGATGTGGGCCCGGCTGGGCTATGCGCCGGTGATCGGGCCCTCGCCCCGGCGCGGTCTCGCGGCGCACATCCTCAAGGCTTGAGTTCGAACGCCGCCTCCGCGAGCGCCACGCCGTTGACCCGCAGGTCGATGAGGTGCGTGCCGGGGTAGAGCGTGCGCGTGGTCACGGGCTTGAGGCTGTGGCGCTTTTCCAGCGCGCGTTCTTCGCCGGGCGCGAGCGTGAGCTTCCAGCCCTTGAACACCTTGGGCGAGGCGCTGCCGTTGGCGCGCACGTGGTGCACGGCGTAATCCACGACCAGCGACTGGGGCTGGCGCGCGCTGGAGCGCAGTTGCACGCGCAGGCCGATCTCGCCGCCGACCGCCGCGCGCTTCGCCGTCAGCGCGAGCGTGGCCTCGCCCTGCAGGCCGCTGCCCAGGCCCCAGGCCGCCAGCGTGGGCGCGTGGCCGGCCTTGATCAGGCCGCGGCTGGCGTGGCGCAGCAGCGCGTTGCGCGCATCGGGCGCGTCGATCAGGTGGTCGCGCACCCAGCCCGCGACCAGGTCGGGGTGGTCCTTGGCGATGTCGTTGAGGTGGTTGCGCAACACTGCGGCGCACGTAGCTGCTGGGGTCGTCCTGCAGCGCGCGCAGCAGGGGCAGGGTGGGGGCCGGGTCCAGCACCAGCGCCTGCAGCCGCAGGCCCCAGGGCAGGCGCGGGCGGCTGCCTTCGCTCACCAGCCGACGCACGTGCGCGCTCGGGTCGTTCACCCACTGGCCCAGGGTGTCGAAGGCCAGGGCGGGGTGGCGCTGGATCAGCGGCCGGATGGCGAACTCGGCGGTAAAGCGCTGCGTGACCGCGTGCAGGCAGGCCAGGCCGCGCCGGGCCGCCGCTTCGTCGGCCACGCCCCGGCGCGCCACGAATTCGCCGACCGCCCACAGGGCCCAGCCGCCGATGCCGTGCTCGTCGCGCGCCTCGCCGAGCTTGAGCGGTTCGCCCTGGGCGTCCATGGCCAGGGGGGCGCGAGGCTGGCCTCCAGCAGTTCGCAGGCGGCGTTGAAGTCGTCGGGCAGTGTGGCTTCCAGCGCGTCGGCCAGCTGCATGGCCCGGGCCTTGAACTCCAGCTGTTCCAGGCCGGTGGCGGCCTGGGCCTCGAAGCGCTTGCGGTCGAATGTCGGCCAGGCGCGGCGCAGGTGGTGGCCGGCGTTGACGACGGTGGCCGGGCCGATGAGGTTCTTGAACGGTTCCATGGGCTTCAGGTGCGGGGCAGTCGTTGCAGGAGGCCGGCCAGCGCATGGCGCACCGTGGCCTGGCGCACGGCGGCGCGGTCGCCGTCGAAGCGCTGGTGCTCGGTGAACACGCCCTCGGGCGTGGCCCAGCCGAACCACACCGTGCCCACCGGTTTCTCGGCGCTGCCACCGGTGGGGCCGGCCACGCCGGTCACGGCCACGGCGAGCTGGGCCGGCGAGTGCGCCAGCGCGCCCGAGGCCATGGCGCGCGCCACCGGCTCGCTCACGGCGCCGTGCCGCTCGATCAGCAGGGCCGGCACGCCGAGCAGGCCGTGTTTGGCGGCGTTGGAGTAGGTGACGAACCCGCGCTCGAACCAGTCGCTGGAGCCCGAGAGCTCGGTGCAGGCACCCGCGATCAGGCCACCGGTGCAGCTTTCGGCCGTGGCGATCATCAGGCCGCGCGCCTTGAGGGCGGCGGCGAGTTGTTCGACCAGGGCGGTGGTGGTGTCGGGCATGTTCAGAGCCTCCACAAGGCGATGACGATGAGCGTGCAGAAAGCGGCGGCGAAGTCGTCGAGCAGGATGCCGAAGCCGCCGCGCGGGCCGAAGCCCTTGAAGGTCCGGTCGGCCCAGGCCATGGGGCCGATCTTGACCATGTCGAACAGCCGGAAGATCAGAAACGCCGCAAGCTGGGCCCAGAAGCCGCTGGGCGAGATCATCCAGAGCACCAGCCAGAAGGCGACCACCTCGTCCCACACGATGTGGCCGGAGTCGGCCACGCGCAGGTGCCGCGCGGTGACGGTGCAGGCCCACCAGCCCGCGAGCGTGGCCGCGGCGATCACGACCGCCCAGGTCAGCGGCGTGAGCAGCGGGTCCAGCAGCAGGAAGGCGACCCAGGCCCAGAGCGTGCCGGCCGTGCCCGGCGCCAGGCGGCTCAGGCCAGCGCCCGCGCCGAGCGCGAGGAAGTGGGCGGGGTGGGCAAGCAGGAAACGCCAGGTCGGGCGGGTGAGCGGCGCGTCGTTGGCGGTGTCGGGCATGCGGGGATTATCGGGCGGGCACTCAGGCGAAATGGTCGAAGCCTTGTGCGCCGAGTGGCACCTCCTGGCCCGCCGCGCCGAGCAGGCGCAGGCCCGGGGCGGCCGTGATGCGCCCGATGCGCGTGACCGGCGTGGCGCTGTCGGCCGAGGCCTGGGCAATGGCCTCGCGCGCTTCGGGCGCGGCGGTGAACAGCAGCTCGTAGTCGTCGCCGCCGGCCAGCAGGCATTCGAGCCACCGCGCCTCGGGCAGGCCTTGCAGCGCAGGGGCCACGGGCAGGGCCGGCAGGTGGATCTCGGCGCCCACGCCGCTGGCCTGCAGGAGGTGGCCGAGGTCGCCGGCCAGGCCGTCGCTCAGGTCGATCGCGGCGTGCGCGCCCGCCACGGCCGACAGCGCCACACCCAGGGCGTTGCGCGGTGTGGGCCGCTCCAGCCGCGCGCGCGCTTCGGCCTCCACGGCCGTGCCGGCCCATTCGGTGCCGCGCAGCTGCTCCAGCGCCAGCCGGGCTTCGCCGGTGCGGCCACTCACATACAGGTCGTCGCCCGCGCGCGCGGCGTCGCGCCGCAGCGCCTGGCCGGGTTTCACCTCGCCGAAGACGGTGATGCAGAGGTTGAGAGGGCCGCGCGTGGTGTCCCCCCCCACCAGCGGGCAGGCGTGCGCATCGGCCAGCGCGAACAGCCCTTGCGCGAAGCGCGCGAGCCAGTCGCTGTCGGCGTGGGGCAGGGCGAGCGCGAGCGTGAAGCCCAGCGGGCGCGCGCCCATGGCGGCGAGGTCGCTCAGGTTCACGGCCAGCGCCTTGTGGCCCAGCGCTTCGGGGTCCACGTCGGCGAAAAAATGCCGGCCCTCGACCAGCATGTCGCTGGAGATCGCGAGCTGGTGGCCGGGGCTGGGTTGCAGCAGGGCGCAGTCGTCGCCGATGCCCAGCACCACCGCGCCGTCCCCACCGGTCGCTGGCGCGCGCTGGAAATGGCGGCGGATCAGTTCGAACTCACCCATGCGCTTGGGGCGAACCGGCCGAGGGTGCCGGGGCAGGGGGTTCGTCGTCTTCGCCGCGGCGCGCGGCCCGGGGCGGAATCAGGAAGCTCAGCGGCGCGGCGCGGATGCGGCGCTTGATCGCGGCGCGGATCAGCTGGCGATTGACCTCGCTGATGTTCTGCGCCTGCAGCGCGAGGCGGAACGCGAGGTAGAAGCTCACGCCCAGGTTGAGCGGCCCGACGGCGAGCACACCGGCCACCGCCCACCAGAAGGCGGGCTCGGTGAACACGTCCCAGCCCAGCGCCATGGCCGCGGCCGTGACCTGGCCGGCCGAGAGGGTGACGTGGCGCACGTCCAGCGGCAGGCTGAAGAAGGCCGCGAACGCGGGCACCAGGCCGAGCATGAAGCCCAGCGAGATGTTGGCCGCCAGGCCCGAGATGTTGCGGCGCATGAAATCGGCCCAGCGCGCGGCGCGCTCGCGCCCGAGCACGGCGGTGAAGCGCGGGTTGTGCTGCATGGCCGAGTCCAGGTTGTGGAACACGTACCAGTTCTCGACCCAGCCGGCGATGATGCTGGAGGCGAACAGCAGCACCCCGGTGAAGGCCGCGAAGAACACGGTGGGGCCGAGCAGGTGGATGTCGTTGAGCACGTGGTGCGCCTTGTCCTCGTTCACCATGGCCTGGCCGGTGAGCAGCTGCAGGCCCAGGCTGATGAGCACCACCACGGGGATCACCAGGCCCACGTTGCCCACGATGGCGGCGATCTGCGAGCGGAACAGGTTCGCCACCTCGTCGACGAAGCGGCGCACCGCGCCGGGCGCCTTGATGTCGCGCAGCTTGGCGACCATGGCTGGCGCGGTCACGGCGGGCTGCTTGGCTGCGACCGTGAGGTGCAGCAGCATGATCAGCACGAACGAGGCGGCGTAGTTCAGGCCGGCGGCAAAGCCGCCCCAGAACGCGGTGAGGCCCAGCCCGTACAGCAGGAACTTGATCCAGGTCGTCAGGCCGATGATGGCGCCGCCGCCGGCCGCCTTGCGCACCATTTCGCGGTACTCGGCGGCGTTGCGGGTGATGTAGTGCTCGCCGCTCTCGGCGCTGCGCTCGGCCACCTTGGCCGCGGTGAGGTGCGAGCTGCTGGCGATGAGCGAGCGCACGCTGCGGTTGTCCAGCCCGACCTGGGCCAGGTCGGCCAGCAGCGCGGCGGTGGCGCGCTCGGGCTGCTCGGACTGCAGGCAGTCCAGCAGCTCCTTGACGCGCACGATGCGTTCGCGCAGCTGGCGCAGGCGGAACACGATGCCGACCGACACGCCGTGCTCTTCCAGGTGCGAGTACACGGTGTAGGCGGCGTGGCGGCAGGCGTCGAGCTGCTGGCGCAGCACATCGGCGGCGGCCAGGGCTTCGGGGCTGCGTGCGCCGTGGCTGTTCACGGCACGGCGCAGCGCCTCGAAATCGGCCGGCAGCTCGTGGAAGGGCCGCTGGGCCTGCGCCTCGGGCGACATGCGGATGCGGATTTCCGAGGCGAAGCCGGTGGCGCTGATCTGGCTCACGCAGAAGATCAGCGCGTCCATCAGCGCGGTCTGCCAGAAGCCGGCGGGCGAGTCGGCGGCCGGGGCCTCGTCGGCCGGCGCCGCGATCAGCAGGCTGCGCAGGCGCTTGAGGGTGTCGCTGTCGAGCGCCTTGAGCCAGCGCACGTCGAAGCGCGCGGACAGCAGCAGGTCGAACAGCTCGGCCATGTCGGTGGTCTCGGGCGTGCCCGGCAGCACTTTCTTGCGCAGCCGGTTGCCGAATTCGCTCAGAAAGGCGGTGCGCGGCGCGAAGCCGTGGTCGGCCAGCAGCGGCGTGAGGTCCACGGTGGCGATGAAGCGGCCCCACCAGCGGCGCCAGCGCGCCTGCACGGCGGGATCGCCCTGCACGGTGTCGAGGAACAGGCGCACGCGGCCGACGCTGGCCTGCACGTCGGCCTCTTCGCCGCGCACCCAGCGCAGCGCGCCGATCAGCCACAGGTGGCGCAGCGCCAGCGGGGCGTCCGGGTCCAGGGTGTCGAGCGGGGTGGAGGTGGGCATGCGGTCGTCGGAGTGGGGGCCGCGTGTCGGGGCGCCGGGTTTCAGTGCAGCACCCGCGCCGGTGCGTCGCCCGAGCCCGGGGCGCGCAGCGCGAACTCGGCCACCTCGGCCTCGAAACGCTCACCGTCTTCGGCCACGCAGAAGAAGCTGCCGCGCATGGTGCCCGTGGGCGTGGCCAGGCGCGTGCCGCTGGTGTACTGGAAGGATTCTCCGGGCCGCAGCAGGGGCTGGTGCCCGACCACGCCCAGGCCCTTGACCTGCTCGGTCTGCCCGCGCGCGTCGTCGATGATCCAGTGGCGCGCGATCAGCTGTGCCGGCACCTCGCCCGCGTTGGTGATGGTGATGGTGTACGCGAAGGCGTACACGTCTTCGTCGGGCGACGACTGTTCGCTCAGGAACTGGGGTTCGACCTCGCAGGTGAACAGGTATTTCGGCATGGGCGGCATGTTACCGCGCGCCTGCGTCAACGCGGTGGCCCTGCGAGAATGGGGGTCTTTGGCCCGATCCCGCGCCCACTCATTCCCCACCAGCCAGGTTGCCCATGTCCCAGCTTCCCGTCCAGCACCGCATCGCCCCCTCCATCCTGTCCGCCGATTTCGCCCGCCTGGGCGACGAGGTGAAGAACGTCATCGCCGCCGGCGCCGACTGGATCCACTTCGACGTGATGGACAACCACTACGTGCCCAACCTGACCTTCGGGCCCATGATCTGCCAGGCGCTCAAGCCGCATGCCAAGAAGCCCGACGGCACGCCGGTGCCGATCGACGTGCATCTGATGATCCAGCCGGTGGACGCGCTGGCCGGTGCCTTCATCGACGCCGGCGCCGATCTCGTGAGCTTCCATCCCGATGCGAGCACCCACGTGCACCGCAGCGTGCAGGCCATTAAGGCCAAGGGCGCCAAGGCCGGCCTGACCTTCAACCCCGGCGCGCCGCTGGACGTGCTGGACTGGCTGATCGACGACATCGACCTGATCCTGATCATGAGCGTGAACCCGGGCTTCGGCGGCCAGAGCTTCATCGATTCCGCGCTGCGCAAGATCGAGGACGCGCGCCGGCGCATCGAGGCCAGCGGCAAGGACATCCGCCTGGAGGTGGACGGCGGCATCAAGGCCGACAACATCCGCCGCGTGGCCGACGCAGGGGCCGACACCTTCGTGGCCGGAAGCGCGATCTTCGGCAAGCCGGACTACAAGGCCGTGATCGACCAGATGCGCGCGGCGCTCCAATGAGAAGCATCGACGACGCCCGGCTGGGCGCCGGGCCGCTCCCAAGCCCGGCCAGCCCCCTCGGGGGGCAGCGACCCGCGCAGCGGTGGAGCGTGGGGGCCTTGATCGTCGACCTTGACGGCACCATGGTCGACACCTTGGGCGACTTCGACGTCGCCCTGAATGAAGCCCTCAAGGACCTGGGCCGCCCGGTCGTCGCCCGCGCCGACATCGAGCGCATGGTGGGCAAGGGTTCGGCGCACCTGATCCGCTCGGCGCTGCTGCACGGCGGGCTTGGTGCCGACGAGGCCGCCCGCCTGCAGCCCGAAGCCTGGACGCGCTACCAGGCGCACTACCTGGCCATCAACGGCCAGCACAGCGCGGTCTACCCCGGTGTCGTCGAGGGCCTCGCGGCGCTGCGCGAGCGGGGCCTGCCGCTGGCCTGCCTGACCAACAAGCCGCTGAACTTCGCGCGCCCGCTGCTGCAAGCCAAGGGCCTGGCGGACTTTTTTGCCCACGTGTTCGGCGGCGACAGCTTCGAGCGCACCAAGCCCGACCCGCTGCCGCTGCTCAAGACCTGTGAAGCCCTGGGCACGGTGCCGGCGCAAACGCTGATGGTGGGCGATTCGCAGAACGATGCGCTGGCCGCGCGAGCTGCCGGCTGCCCGGTGGTGCTGGTGACCTACGGCTACAACCACGGCGAGCCGGTGCGCGGGGTCGACGCCGATGCCTTCGTGGACCGCCTCGACGGCCTGCCCGGCTTGCTGCAGGCAGGGGCCTGAAGACGATCAGTAAAGCAGCTTGCCGTCGCCGGACACCACACCGATGTCCACCCAGTTGCTGCCCAGGTTGCTCTTGGCGAAGTTGACGCGGAAACCGCCGAGGTCGACCTCGCCCATGGCGCGCAGCGACTGCGCGATGCCCGAGGGATTGAGGCTGCGGCTGCGTTTGGCGGCTTCGGCGAACACCCGGGCGGTGATGTAGCCCTCCATGTGGAAGGTGGTGTAGTCCATCAGCGTGGGGTGCACCTTGCGCATCGCTGCGCGGAAATCGCGCTGCAGCGGGAGCGTCGCGCCCATGGGGTTGGGGAAGGTCTGGGACAGGCCCACGCCGCGCGCGCCGGTGCCCGCGAATTTCATCAGCGCCGGTGCGGGCAGGTAGGACAGGCTGAAGATCTGCTGCGAGACCCCCGCCGCCCGCAGCGCGGCAATGGCCTCGCCCGAGAACTTGGGTGCGCCCACCACCAGGGCCGATTGCGGGTTGGCGGCGGCCAGGGTCTTGGCCGCCTGCGCGAGCGCCGCGGCGTCGGTGGCGGACTGCGCCTCCACGATCTCGATGCCACCCAGCTCGGCCGCCGCGCTGCGCGCCGAGGCCAGGCCGGAGGAGCCGATCGGGATGTTCTGGTGCAGCACCCCCATGGAGCGGATGCTCAGCGTGCGCGCGTGCGTCACGATCTTGTGGATCTGCTGCTCGTCGCCCGCGCGGATGTGGAACAGCTTGGGGTGCCCCGGCGAGCGCAGCACGCTGGCGCCCGGCACCGCGTTGAGGATCACGATGTCGGTGGTGTCCAGCAGTTTGCTGTCGAGCAGGCCCTTGAGGGTGGCGGAGCCCAGCGGCGTCAGCAGCGCCACCGGCTTTTGCGCCATCACCGTGCCCAGCTGCTGGCGGAAGCCGTCGAAGGTGTAGGTGTCGTCCAGCTTGACGAGCGAGATGCGCCGGCCCTGGATGCCACCGCGGCCGTTGATCTCGTCCAGCGCGGCGGTGATGCCTTCGTTAAGCTCCTTCGGGTCCGGCGCGGGCAGCACGGTGAACGGCCCGATCTGCGCCACCACGATGTCGCCGCTGTCCTGGGGCAGGCCGGTGACGGGCAGGAGGGCGGCGGCCAGGGCGGCCATCAGGTTGCGACGGATCATAGTGAATGCGGCGTAGAGGGGATGACCCGCATTCTGGCGGGCCGGACCGCCCGTTCGGCGGCGCATGGGGGCCGCGCGTCGCGCGGACGGGTCAGCGTGCCGGCTTGCCCAGCAGGGCGTCCTTGAGCAGGTGGTCGGCCGGTTTGGGGCCCAGCCAGATGCGCAGCAGGGCGTCGTAGAACTCGGGCTCCTTGAACGGCTCGCCTTCCACCTTGCCCTTGATGGTGAGCACGGCGCCGGTGCCGGGCACCCAGTCCACCAGGAAGTTGTCGCCGGCCTGCAGCTTCTTGTGGTCGCTGAACACCTGGCTCATGCGCAGCACACCCGGGATGAGCTTGGAGAAGGCGCTGCGGTCCATGTTGTCTTCCATGCCGCGCGAGAACAGCTTGCCCAGCTCGGCCGAGTCGATGTCGCGCAGCATGGTGATGCTGATGCGCTTGGGGCCCTTGGTCGCGAGCACCGCCTCGGGGGTGCTCGCCTTCTCCCCGAGGTACAGGCCGGCGGTGTAGACCTTGAACACCGCCTTGTAGCGGATGCCGGCGCCATTGAGCACCAGCGGGCTGCCGGCGACGGTGGCGCGGTCTTCGAGCTTCACGCCGGCGAGGTCGACGGTGGCGGCCTGCGCCGCACCCATGCCGAGCAGGGCAAAGACCAGGGCGAGGGTGGGCATCAACGGTGTTTTCATGGGGTGTGTCCGGGTGGGCGAGGGCGATGGCGCGTAAAAAAACGAACACCCGTTCGTTTCGCCAGGATTGTCCTTGCCGAGCCTGTGCCGGACATCAGGGTTTGGCCGTAGAACCAAAGCTTGGGCGCGTGATGTGGGACACGGTCATGGCGCTTTGCTACACTGCGCCTTCCATGTTCAACCCACGCACATCCTTTTCAGGTGGTCTGCCGAGCCGCAATGGCCGGGGAGCCTGGCCCTGGCGCAAGCCAGCGTAAACGTGCACCTTCCCCCGGGGTTTGCACAGTCCGCGCGCGTTCCACGCCGCCACTGTCACCCCACCCCGAACCCGGCGGATGTTTCCCCGGATGGCATGGACCCCAGCCCCACCCGATGCGTCGACGATGACCCGGCGTGTGGCCGATGGAAAGAACGAACATGATCACGGAACTCGAATTCAAGAGCCTGGCCCAGCAGGGCTACAACCGCATCCCGCTGATGGCCGAGGCCTTCGCCGACCTCGAAACCCCGCTCTCGCTCTACCTCAAACTCGCGCACGGGCGCGGTGACGGCAGACACAGCTTCCTGCTCGAATCGGTGGTGGGCGGTGAGCGCTTCGGGCGCTACAGCTTCATCGGCCTGCCCGCGCGCACCCTGCTGCGCGCCAGCGGCTTCGGCGCCGAGGCCAAGACCGAGGTGGTGCGCGACGGCGCTGTCGTCGAGACCGCGCACGGCAACCCGCTGGACTTCATCGCCGCTTACCAGAAGCGCTTCAAGGTCGCTCTGCGCCCCGGTCTGCCGCGCTTCTGCGGCGGCCTGGCCGGCTACTTCGGCTACGACGCGGTGCGCCACATCGAGAAGAAGCTGGAGAACAGCTGCCCGCCCGACACCCTGGGCTGCCCCGACATCCTGCTGCTGCAGTGCGAAGAACTGGCGGTGATCGACAACCTCTCGGGCAAGCTCTACCTCATCGTGTACGCCGATCCGGCCCAGCCCGAGGCCTACGCCAACGCCAAGAAGCGGCTGCGCGAACTGCGCGAGGCGCTGAAGTACTCGGTGAGCGCGCCGGTGGTCAAGCCCAGCCAGAGCTACCCGGCCGAGCGCGACTTCGCCAAGGCCGACTACCTCGCGGCGGTCGAGCGCGCCAAGGAGCTCATCGCCGCCGGTGACTTCATGCAGGTGCAGGTGGGCCAGCGCATCAAGAAGCGCTACACCGAGTCGCCGCTGAGCCTGTACCGCGCGCTGCGCTCGCTCAACCCGTCTCCCTATATGTATTACTACCACTTCGGGGATTTCCACGTGGTGGGGGCTTCGCCGGAAATTCTGGTGCGCCAGGAGCACACGCCCGAGGGCCAGAAGATCACCATCCGCCCGCTGGCGGGCACGCGCCCGCGCGGCGCCACGCCCGAGCAGGACAAAGCCACCGAGACCGAGTTGGTCAACGACCCCAAGGAACGCGCCGAGCATGTGATGCTGATCGACCTGGCGCGCAACGACATCGGTCGCATCGCCAAGACCGGCAGCGTGAAGGTGACCGAGGCCTTCGCGGTGGAGCGCTACAGCCACGTGATGCACATCGTGAGCAACGTCGAGGGCATCCTGGTGGAGGGTCCGGACGGCCAGCCCGTGGGCAGCATGGACGTGCTCAAGGCCACCTTCCCGGCCGGCACGCTCACCGGCGCGCCCAAGGTGCATGCCATGGAGCTGATCGACCAGCTCGAGCCGACCAAGCGCGGCATCTACGGCGGCGCCTGCGGCTACCTGAGTTACGCCGGCGACATGGACGTGGCCATCGCGATCCGCACCGGCATCATCAAGGACCAGACGCTCTACGTGCAGGCCGCGGCCGGCGTGGTGGCCGACTCGGTGCCCGAGATGGAGTGGAGGGAAACCGAACACAAGGCGCGCGCGCTGCTGCGCGCCGCCGAACTGGTCGAGGAGGGCCTGGAATGAAGCCGATCCGCTTGCTCATGGTCGACAACTACGACTCGTTCACCTACAACATCGTGCAGTACTTCGGCGAACTCGGTGCCGAGGTCAGCGTGTTCCGCAACGACGAGATCACGCTGGAGGAGATCGATGCGCGCCTGGCCGCCGGTCAACTGGATCGCCTGGTGATTTCGCCAGGGCCGTGTTCGCCCGCCGAGGCCGGCATTTCGGTCGCGGCGATCCAGCACTTCGCGGGCAAGCTGCCCATCCTCGGTGTGTGCCTGGGGCACCAGAGCATCGGCGCGGCCTTCGGCGGCAAGATCGTTCGCGCGCAGGAGCTGATGCACGGCAAGACCTCGCCGATCACCACCACGCGCCAGGGCGTGTTCGCGAACCTGCCCGAGCAGTTCACCGTGAACCGCTACCACTCGCTGGCCATCGAGCGCGCGAGCTGCCCCGATTGCCTCGAGGTCACGGCCTGGACGCCGGATGGCGAGATCATGGGCGTGAAACACAAGACACTGGCCATCGAAGGCGTGCAGTTCCACCCCGAGAGCATCCTCACCGAGCACGGCCACGCCATGCTCAAGAACTTCCTGGAGCAGGCATGAACACCACCGTCGACTTGCGCAGCGACACCGTCACCCAACCCACCGCCGCCATGCGCGAGGCCATGATGGCCGCGCCCCTGGGCGACGACGTGTTCGGCGACGACCCCTCGGTGCAGGCGTTGCAGGAGCGCATCGCCGCCATCACCGGCAAGCAGGCCGCGCTCTTCATGCCCAGCGGCACGCAGAGCAACCTGTGCGCGATGCTGGCGCACTGCGAGCGCGGCGATGAGTACCTGGTGGGCCAGAACGCCCACACCTACCGCTACGAAGGTGGTGGCGCGGCGGTGCTGGGCAGCATCCAGCCGCAGCCGCTGGCGCAGAACGCCAGCGGGCAGATGCAGCTGGCCGACATCGCCGCCGCCATCAAGCCCGACGACCCGCACTTCGCCCGCACGCGCCTGCTGTGCCTGGAGAACACCTGGAACGGCCACCCCATGCCGGCCGACTACCTCGACGGCGCCACGGCGTTGGCGCGCGAGCACGGGCTGGCGGTGCACCTGGATGGCGCGCGCGTGTTCAACGCGGCGGTGGCGGCCGGTGGTGACCCTCGCCTCGGCGCAGGACCGCTCCAAGCCGAGGCAGCCCCCTCGGGGGGCAGCGACCCACACGCAGTGGGGGAGCGTGGGGGCGACCCTTACCAGACGGTGCGCGGCATCGTCGACCGCTTCGACAGCGTGTCGGTCTGCTTCAGCAAGGGCCTGGGCGCGCCCGTGGGTTCGGCCCTGTGCGGCTCGGAAGACCTGATCCGCCGCGCGCTGCGCTGGCGCAAGATGCTGGGCGGCGGGCTGCGCCAGTCGGGCCTGCTGGCGGCCGCCGCGCACCACGCGCTGGACCACCACGTGCGCCGCCTGGCCGACGACCATGCGCTCGCGCTGCGCCTGGCCCAGGGCCTGGCCGGCATCGAGGGCTTGAGCGTGCGCTCCGCGCAGACCAACATCGTGTTCGTCGATGTGGCCGGCGGGCGTGGGCCCGACCTGCTGGCCCACCTCGCGAAGGATGGCGTGCTCGCCACCGGCCTGATCGGGCTGCGTTTCGTGACACACCTCGACGTGGACACGGCCGGCATCGACCGCGCGATCGCGAGCACCCGGGCCTTCTTCGCGCAGGGCGGCACCGCGCCCGCCGCGCGCGCCGCCGGCACCGCCGTCTACTGAGCCGGAGCGTCCCATGCCCGATTGGCCGCAACTCCTGCTCTTCATCGTGGCCGGCTGGCTGCTCAACCTCACGCCCGGCCCGGACGTGCTCTACATCGTGAGCAACTCGCTGCGCGGCGGCGTGCGCGCCGGCATGGTGGCCGCGCTCGGCATCTTCGCGGGCTGCTTCGTGCATGTGGCGATCGCCACCGTCGGCCTGGGCGCCCTGCTGGCGGCCTCGGCCACGGCGTTCACGGTCGTCAAGTTCGTCGGCGCGGCCTACCTGCTGTGGATGGGCGTGCGCCTGCTGCGCGCGTCCACCCCGGGCTGGGCGCCCGACGCCGCCCCCGCCGAGCCGGACCTAGGCCGCGTGTTCCGCCGCGGCTTCCTCACCAACGTGCTCAACCCCAAGGTGGCGCTGTTCTTCCTGGCCTTCCTGCCGCAGTTCATCGCGCCCGACGCCAGCCACAAGACCCTGGCCTTCCTGGCCCTGGGCGTGCTGTTCAGCTTCAATGCCCTGCCCGTGACCTTGGGCTACGCCTGGCTCGCGGCCTGGGCCGCGAACCGCGTGAGCCTGGTGCGCCGCGCCATGCACTGGCTCGACCGCGCCGCCGGCGTGCTCTTCATCGGCTTCGGCCTGAAACTGGCCTTGACCGACCATCCCGCCCCGTAAAGAGACCCTTGGAGACCTTCATGTCACCCACCTCCGCACACAAGATCACCCCGCAGGAAGCGCTGCAGCGCACCATCGAGCACCGCGAGATCTTCCACGACGAGATGCTGCACCTCATGCGCCTGATCATGAGCGGCGAGATGTCGCCGGTCATGATGGCCGCCTTCATCACCGGCCTGCGCGTGAAGAAGGAAACCATCGGTGAGATCACCGCCGCCGCGCAGGTGATGCGCGAGTTCTCCACCAAGGTGCACGTGGCCGACAAGACCCACCTGGTCGACATCGTGGGCACCGGCGGCGACGGCTCGCACACCTTCAACATCTCCACCTGTTCCATGTTCGTGGCCGCCGCGGCCGGCGCGCGCGTGAGCAAACACGGTGGGCGCAGCGTCTCGAGCAAGAGTGGCAGCGCCGACGTGCTGGAGAGCCTGGGCGTCAACATCAACCTGCCGCCCGAGGCCATCGCGCGCTGCATCGAACAGGTCGGCGTGGGCTTCATGTTCGCGCCCAACCACCACCCCGCCATGAAGAACGTGGCCCCGGTGCGGCGCGAGCTCGGCATCAAGACCATCTTCAACATCCTGGGGCCGCTGACCAACCCGGCCTCGGCCCCCAACATCCTCATGGGCGTGTTCCACCCCGATCTGGTGGGCATCCAGGTGCGCGCGCTGCAGCGCCTGGGCGCCGAACACGCCGTGGTGGTGTACGGGCGCGACGGCATGGACGAGGTCTCGCTCGGCGCCGCCACGCTGGTCGGCGAACTCAAGAACGGTGAGATCACCGAATACGAAATCCACCCCGAGGACTTCGGCATGACCATGGCCAGCAGCCGCGCGCTGCGGGTGGAAACGCCCGAGGCCTCGCGCCAGATGCTGATGGGGGTGCTCGAAGGCCGCGACGACCCGGCCTTCAAGGCCGCCAGCGAGATCGTGGCGCTCAACGCCGGTGTGGCGCTGTACGCGGCCAACGTGGTCGCCGACATGGGCGAAGGCATCGCGCTGGCGCGGCGCACGCTCGCCGCCGGCGCGGCGCTGGCGAAACTCGAACAACTCAAGGCCTTCGTGGCCTGATCTGGAACACCGTCATGAGCGACATCCTGCAGAAGATCGTGGCCGTCAAGCACGAGGAAATCGCCGCCGCCCAGCGCAAGAAGCCGCTGGATGCGGTGCGTTTCGATGCCGAGAGCCGCGTGCTCACGCGCGATTTCGAGGGCGCGCTGCGCGCCAAGATCGCCGCCGGCCAGGCGGCCGTGATCGCCGAGGTCAAGAAGGCCAGCCCGAGCAAGGGCGTGTTGCGCGAAGACTTCATTCCCGCCGACATCGCGCAAAGCTACGCCGAAGGCGATGGCCAGGTGAGCGCGGCCTGCCTGTCGGTGCTGACCGACCGCCAGTTCTTCCAGGGCAGCCCCGATTTCCTCAAGCAGGCCCGCGCCAGCTGCGACCTGCCCGTGCTGCGCAAGGACTTCATGGTCGACCCCTACCAGGTCTATGAGGCCCGCGCCATGGGCGCCGACGCCATCCTGCTGATCGCCGCCTGCCTGGACGACGCCCGCATGGCCGAGCTCGAGGCCGTGGCCCTGGGCCTGAACATGGCCGTGCTGGTCGAGGTGCACGACCGCGCCGAACTGGAGCGCGCGCTGCGGCTCAAGACCCGCCTGGTCGGCATCAACAACCGCAACCTGCGCACCTTCGAGGTGACGCTGCGGACCACGCTGGACATGCTGCCCGATGTGCCGGCCGACCGCCTGTTGATCACCGAATCGGGCATCCTGGGCCGCGCCGACGTGCAGACCATGCGCGCGGCGGGGGTCAACGCCTTCCTGGTGGGCGAGGCTTTCATGCGCGCGCCCGAGCCCGGGCTGGCGCTGGCCGAGCTGTTCAACTGAGGTGGCGATGCAAGCCGGTTTCGACTGGGACGGGCCCGCGGTGACCCCCCATCTGTTGTCGGCCCAGCCGGCCGACTGGCCGGTGCAGCCGGGTTGGGCCGGTCTGGTGGACCATTTCTGGGCCTCGTCCCCGGGGCGCGGGTTGCAGGACTTTCTGGCCGAGCGGCTGGCGCAGGGGGCGGTGGTCTACCCGCCCAGGCCGCTGCGGGCCCTTGAACTCAGTGCCCCCGAGGCGGTTCGCGTGGTCATCCTGGGCCAGGACCCGTACCACGGCCCCGGACAGGCTGAAGGGTTGGCCTTTTCCGTGGCGCCCGGCGTCAAGACTCCGCCCAGCCTGCGCAACATGTTCCAGGAGCTGCAGCGCGATCTGGGTACGCCTGTGCCAGCCGACGGCTCGCTGGTGCGCTGGGCCCGGCAGGGTGTCCTGCTGCTCAACACCGGCCTGACGGTGGAGGACGGCCAGCCCGCCAGCCATGCCGGCCGGGGCTGGGAAGCCTTGACCGACGCCGTCATCCAGCACTGCGGCCACACCGGCGACCCCAAGGTGTTTCTGCTCTGGGGCGCCCATGCCCAGAAAAAGACGCCTTTGATCGACGCCCGGCGCCATCTCGTGCTCAGCGCCAACCACCCGTCGCCGCTGTCGGCCCGGCGCGGCCCCGTACCGTTCGTCGGCTGCGGCCATTTCGGGCAGGCCAACGCCTGGCTGGCCGGGCAGGGCCGGGCGCCGATCGCCTGGTGACGGAATGGGCAGCGGGGAGCGGGCGCCAAGTGCCACAAATCCATGGCATAATCGCGGGCTGCGCTATGGAGGGGTGGCCGAGTGGTTAAAGGCAGCAGACTGTAAATCTGCCCGCTTACGCGTACGCTGGTTCGAATCCAGCCTCCTCCACCAGCGATCGATGTGACGTGTTAGCAAATGGGATGTTTCGCCCAGAGGGTCGGTGCCGTGTGGTGCCGGTTAGGTCAGGCGGGAGTAGTTCAATGGTAGAACCCCAGCCTTCCAAGCTGATGACGCGGGTTCGATTCCCGTCTCCCGCTCCATGTCCCGTCGGTGGTTGGATGTGTTTTTGACAGGCGTTTGAGTTTTCAGGGGTGTCCGGTCCGCCGGGTGCCTTTGCCCATGTGGCTCAGTGGTAGAGCACTCCCTTGGTAAGGGAGAGGTCGCGGGTCCGATTCCCGCCATGGGCACCAGTGATATTCCTGCATTGTTCTGGTGTTTCGGCAATTTTGATTTTGGAGCTGAAAAATGGCAAAAGAGAAATTTGAGCGGACCAAGCCGCACGTGAACGTGGGCACGATTGGTCACGTGGACCATGGCAAGACGACGCTGACGGCGGCGATCACGACGGTGCTGGCGGCCAAGTTCGGCGGCGCGGCCAAGGCCTACGACCAGATCGATGCGGCACCGGAAGAGAAGGCGCGCGGCATCACGATCAACACCGCGCACGTGGAATACGAGACGGCCAACCGCCACTACGCCCACGTGGACTGCCCCGGCCACGCCGACTACGTCAAGAACATGATCACCGGTGCCGCCCAGATGGACGGCGCCATTCTGGTGTGCTCGGCCGCTGACGGCCCGATGCCCCAGACCCGCGAGCACATCCTGCTGGCGCGCCAGGTGGGCGTGCCTTACATCATCGTGTTCCTGAACAAGTGCGACATGGTCGACGACGCCGAGCTGCTCGAGCTGGTCGAGATGGAAGTGCGCGAGCTGCTGGACAAGTACGACTTCCCGGGCGACGCCACCCCCATCATCCACGGCTCGGCCAAACTCGCCCTGGAAGGCGACAAGGGCAAGCTGGGCGAAGAAGCCATCATGAAGCTGGCTGACGCGCTGGACACCTACATCCCCACGCCCGAGCGCGCGGTGGACGGTGCCTTCCTGATGCCGGTGGAAGACGTGTTCTCCATCTCGGGCCGCGGCACCGTGGTGACGGGCCGTATCGAGCGCGGCATCATCAAGGTCGGCGAAGAAATCGAGATCGTGGGCATCTCCGCCACGCAGAAGACGACCTGCACGGGCGTGGAGATGTTCCGCAAGCTGCTGGACCAGGGCCAGGCGGGCGACAACGTGGGTATCCTGCTGCGCGGCACCAAGCGCGAAGACGTGCAGCGCGGCCAGGTGCTGTGCAAGCCCGGCTCGATCAAGCCGCACACGCACTTCACGGGTGAGGTGTACGTGCTGTCCAAGGACGAAGGTGGCCGTCACACGCCGTTCTTCAACAACTACCGTCCGCAGTTCTATTTCCGCACGACCGACGTGACCGGCTCGATCGAGCTGCCCGAAGGCAAGGAAATGGTGATGCCGGGTGACAACGTGTCGATCACGGTCAAGCTGATCGCCCCGATCGCCATGGAAGAAGGCCTGCGCTTTGCCATCCGCGAAGGCGGCCGCACCGTCGGCGCCGGCGTCGTCGCAAAAATCATCGCGTAAGAAAAGCCCTTTGTGGGGCAGAAGCCAGTAGGGGTATAGCTCAATTGGCAGAGCGTCGGTCTCCAAAACCGAAGGTTGTAGGTTCGATTCCTACTGCCCCTGCCACCCGACAGGATGTCGCCGGAACCTGAAGCCAGGAACCTGAATCCACCCTGTTGAGTGGTTAACAAGCCCACCGAAGTCGTGAAGACCTCTGGTGGGCTTGCGTGTCTCAAGCTTTCGGGTTTTGGACGCGCCTTTTGATACGAATTGTCTGGATCCTCATCGCCACTTCCGAAGTTCAAACCGTCCACACCGGCGCCGACAAGGCCAAGCTGGCGGCGGCGATCGCGCTGTTGCTGGGCTCGTTCGTGGCGTTCTACCTGCTGTCCTCGCGCGGTGCGCTGGCGCAATGGGGTGCGCTGATCGTGCTGCTGGGCGCGGCCGTGGTGGTGTTCGCGGTGTCCGAGTCGGGCAAGCAGCTGATCGCCTTCGGCCGTGACGCCTGGCGTGAGGTCAAGAAGGTGGTCTGGCCGGCGCGCAAGGAGGCCATCCAGATGACGGCCTATGTGTTCGCGTTCGTGTTCGTGATGGCCCTGTTCCTGTGGCTGACCGACAAGACCGTCGAATGGCTGTTTTACGACCTGATCCTGGGCTGGAGGAAATGATGACCGAGCAACACAGTCCCGTGGCCGCTGAAGGCATGCGCTGGTACGTGGTCCATGCCTACTCCGGCATGGAAAAGGCGGCCGAGCGCAACATCGTCGAGCGCATCAACCGCGCCGGCATGCAAGACAAGTTTGGCCGCATCCTGGTCCCCACCGAAGAAGTGGTGGAGATGAAGAACGGCCAGAAGCGCACCACCGAGCGCAAGTTCTTCCCCGGCTACGTGCTGGTGGAAATGGTGATGGACGACGACACCTGGCACCTGGTGAAGCACACCAACAAGGTGACCGGTTTCGTGGGTGGCGCGAAGAACCGCCCGGCGCCGATCTCCGAGGAAGACGTTCAGAAGATCGTCAACCAGATGCAGGAAGGCACCGACAAGCCGCGCCACAAGGTCGAGTTCGTGGTCGGCGAGTACGTGCGCGTCAAGGAAGGTCCGTTCACCGACTTCAACGGCACCGTCGAAGAAGTCAACTACGAGAAGAACAAGATGCGCGTGTCGGTGACCATCTTCGGTCGTGCCACGCCGGTGGAGCTGGAATTCAGCCAGGTCGAAAAGACCTGAATCTTTCGTGGCACAGGCGGGTCGGCCCGACGCCTGTGCCATTGTTTCTTTCCCGGGTCCCCAACCGCGAGGAGGTTGTCTTGATGGCAACCGTCTGCACTCGCAGGAGCTAAAAAATGGCGAAAAAAATCGTCGGCTTCATCAAGCTGCAAGTGCCAGCTGGTAAGGCCAACCCCTCTCCCCCGATCGGTCCGGCGCTGGGTCAGCGCGGCCTGAACATCATGGAGTTCTGCAAGGCGTTCAACGCCCAGACCCAGGGCGTCGAGCCCGGTCTGCCGCTGCCCGTGGTGATCACGGCCTTCGCGGACAAGAGCTTCACCTTCATCATCAAGACGCCGCCCGCGACGACCCTGATCAAGAAGGCCATCAAGCTGGACAAGGGCTCCTCGGTGCCCAACAAGAACAAGGTCGGCAAGATCACCCGGGCCCAGCTCGAAGAGATCGCCAAGACCAAGATGAAGGACATGACCGCTGCCGATGTGGACGCTGCTGTGCGCACCATCGCCGGTTCGGCTCGCTCGATGGGCGTGATTGTGGAGGGCGTGTAAATGGCCAAGCTGACCAAAAAACAGAAAGCCTTCGAAGGCAAGGTCGACAGCA
This sequence comes from Hydrogenophaga sp. UC242_50, assembly GCF_042697355.1. Classification (NCBI taxonomy): domain Bacteria; kingdom Pseudomonadati; phylum Pseudomonadota; class Betaproteobacteria; order Burkholderiales; family Comamonadaceae; genus Hydrogenophaga; species Hydrogenophaga sp. UC242_50. Next base: position 310,489 of record NZ_CP170553.1, on the reverse strand, counting down.
ACAAGCTGTACAGCCTGACCGACGCCCTGGCGATCATCAAGGAATGCGCGAACGCCAAGTTCGATGAGTCCATCGACGTGGCGATCCAGCTGGGCGTGGATGCCAAGAAGTCGGACCAGGTGGTGCGTGGCGCCGTCGTGATGCCCAACGGCACCGGCAAGACCAAGCGCGTGGCCGTGTTCGCCCAAGGCGCCAAGGCCGAAGAAGCCAAGGCCGCCGGTGCCGACATCGTCGGCATGGACGACCTCGCCGCCGACATCAAGGCCGGCAACATGAACTTCGACGTGGTCATCGCCTCGCCGGACGCCATGCGCATCGTCGGTACCCTGGGTCAGGTGCTGGGCCCGCGCGGCCTGATGCCCAACCCCAAGGTCGGCACCGTGACGCCCGATGTGGCACAAGCCGTGCGCAACGCCAAGGCGGGCCAGGTGCAGTTCCGCGTCGACAAGGCCGGCATCGTGCACGGCACGATCGGCCGCCGCTCGTTCGACGCCGACAAGCTCCAGGGCAACCTGGTGGCGCTGCTCGACGCGCTGACCAAGGCCAAGCCCGCCACCAGCAAGGGTGTGTACCTGCGCAAGGTGGCGGTGTCGTCGACGATGGGTGTGGGCGTCCGCGTGGACACCCAGTCCATCTCGGCGTAATCGCAAGAAATTCGGGCCCTTCGGGGCCTGGGTGTGGTGGGCCCCGGGCTGGCGAAAGCCGATCCGGGGGCCATCCAAGACCGTTGGTGCTGGTGCAAGCCGGCTTAATTGTGACAAGCCAACGCAGATGGCGATCCCGCTGCAGATGGAATCCGTTCCGAAACAGTTGAATCGCTGCAATGAGGCGTGCCCCAGGTCTTGAAGGACCGAGGGCACATTTAAGGAGTAGACCTTGAGTCTGAATCGCAGTGAGAAAGAAGCGGTCATTTCCGAAGTGACCAGCCTCGCCGCAAAAGCTCAAACGCTCGTGATGGCGGAATACCGTGGCATCACGGTCGCGAACATGGACAAACTGCGCGTGACAGCCCGCAGCAATGGTGTGAGCCTGAGTGTGTTGAAGAACACCCTGGCCCGCCGTGCGGTGGCTGGCAGCCCGTTTGAAGTGGCCGCTGACCAGATGACCGGCCCGCTGATCTATGGCTTCTCTGAAGACGCTGTGGCCGCCGCGAAGGTGGTGGCCGATTTCGCGAAAACCAACGACAAGCTGGTGATCCGCGGCGGTGTGTACGGAGGCAAGGCCCTGGACGTCAACGGCGTGAAGACGCTTGCCAGCATTCCTTCGAAGGAAGTCCTGTTGGCGCAGCTGTGTGGCTTGCTGATGTCGCCCATTTCGCGCACGGCCGTGGTGCTGGGCGCGCTGGCGGCCAAAAAAGGCGAAGGCGCTGCCGCACCGGCAGCCGAAGAAGCGGCTGCTGCCTGAGTGGCGCGGCACTTTCATTCAAACCAATTGTTAGGAAATCAAAATGGCATTCGATAAAGACGCATTTTTGACCGCGCTGGACAGCATGACGGTCATGGAACTCAACGAACTGGTGAAAGCCATCGAAGAGAAGTTTGGTGTGAGCGCTGCCGCCATGGCCGCTCCTGCTGCCGGCGGCGCTGGCGGTGGTGCTGCCGCAGCCGCTGAAGAGAAGACCGAATTCAACGTCGTGCTGGTCGAAGCCGGCGCGAACAAGGTCTCCGTCATCAAGGCCGTGCGCGAAATCACCGGCCTGGGCCTCAAGGAAGCCAAGGACCTGGTCGACGGCGCACCGAAGAACGTCAAGGAAGCGATCGCCAAGGCCGACGCCGAAGCCGCTGTCAAGAAGCTGGTGGAAGCCGGCGCCAAGGCCGAGCTGAAGTAATTCGCCCGGTTTCAGGGGCTGGAGTGCTCGACAAGGGCCTCCAGCCTTTGGTGCTTTCAGAGCACACCCAAAAGCCCGTCTCACGAAACGGCTTTTGAGTGTTTTGTTGAAACACCGCTAAGCAGATTTTTCGAGTCTTCTTAGCAGTGTTTTCTGACCCCGACTGCAGAAAACGACTTGGTTCGGGCCTGTGTGCAATGCACAGGCCGTCCGCCAATGGTTGGTAGAGGCCAGCCACCAAGAAAGCCACCAGGAATCCGTCCCTGGTAGGCAAGACAGTCGCCGCAGACCTCAAGCCCGGAGATCTCATGGCCTCAGCATCGAAATACTCATACACCGAACGCAAGCGCATCCGCAAGAGCTTTGGTACCCGCGAAAACGTCCTCGCGATTCCTTACCTCCTGCAAATGCAGAAGGACGCGTACACCGCGTTCCTGCAAGCCGACAGCGCACCGAAGAAACGCACCAACGAAGGCCTGCAGGCCGCGTTCGAGGCCGCTTTCCCCATCGTCTCCCACAACGGTTTCGTGGAGATGAAGTTCGTCGAGTACAACCTGGCCAAGCCCGCGTTCGACGTGCGCGAATGCCAGACCCGCGGCCTGACCTTCGCGTCCGCCGTGCGTGCTCGCGTCCAGCTGATCATCTATGACCGCGAGTCCTCGACCGCGCAATCCAAGGTGATCAAGGAAGTGAAGGAGCAAGAGGTCTACATGGGCGAAGTGCCCCTGATGACCGAGAAGGGCTCCTTCATCATCAACGGCACCGAGCGCGTGATCGTGTCTCAGTTGCACCGTTCGCCGGGTGTGTTCTTCGAACACGACAAGGGCAAGACGCACAGCTCGGGCAAGCTGCTGTTCTCCGCTCGCATCATTCCGTACCGCGGCTCCTGGCTCGACTTCGAATTCGATCCGAAGGACGTGCTGTTCTTCCGCGTCGACCGTCGCCGCAAGATGCCGGTCACCATCCTGCTCAAGGCCATCGGCCTGACGCCGGAAGCCATCCTGGCCAACTTCTTCGTCAACGACCACTTCCGCCTGATGGACAGCGGCGCGCAGATGGCCTTCGTGCCCGAGCGCCTGCGCGGTGAAGTGGCGCGTTTCGACATCACCGACAAGAGCGGCAAGGTCGTGGTCGCCAAGGACAAGCGCATCACCGTGCGCCACACCCGCGAACTCGAGCAGTCGGGCACCACGCACATCAGCGTGCCGGAAGATTTCATGATCGGCCGCGTCGTGGCGCGCAACATCGTGGACACCGACACCGGCGAGATCATCGCCAAGGCCAACGAAGAGCTGACCGAAGCGCTGCTGAAGAAGCTGCGCACCGCCGGCGTGCAGGACCTGCAGTGCCTGTACACCAACGAACTCGATCAGGGCGCCTACATCTCGCAGACCCTGCGCATCGACGAAACCGCCGACGAGTTCGCCGCGCGCGTGGCATCTACCGCATGATGCGCCCCGGCGAGCCGCCGACCGAAGACGCCGTGCAGGCCCTGTTCCACCGCCTGTTCTACAACCCGGACACGTACGACCTGTCGCGCGTGGGCCGCATGAAGTTCAACGCCCGCGTGGGCCGCGACGAATCCACCGGCCCCATGGTGCTGTCCAACGACGACATCCTGGCCGTGGTCAAGATCCTGGTGGACCTGCGCAACGGCCGTGGCGAAGTCGATGACATCGACCATCTGGGCAACCGCCGCGTGCGCTGCGTCGGCGAACTGGCCGAAAACCAGTACCGCACCGGCCTGGCCCGCATCGAGAAGGCCGTGAAGGAACGCCTCGGCCAGGCCGAGCAAGAGCCGCTGATGCCGCACGACCTGATCAACTCCAAGCCGATTTCCGCGGCGCTTAAGGAGTTCTTCGGTGCGTCGCAGCTGTCGCAGTTCATGGACCAGACCAACCCGCTCGCCGAGATCACGCACAAGCGCCGCGTCTCGGCCCTGGGCCCGGGCGGTCTGACCCGCGAACGCGCCGGCTTCGAAGTGCGCGACGTGCACGTGACCCACTACGGCCGCGTCTGCCCGATCGAAACGCCGGAAGGCCCGAACATCGGTCTGATCAACTCGCTGGCCCTGTACGCGCGCCTGAACGAATACGGCTTCATCGAAACGCCGTACCGCCGCGTGATCGATGGCAAGGTGACGAACCAGATCGACTACCTGTCGGCCATCGAAGAAGGCAAGTACGTCATCGCCCAGGCCAACGCCGCGCTCGACGCCGAAGGCCGCCTGACCGGTGACCTGATCTCCGCGCGTGAAAAGGGTGAATCGATCCTGACGCCGGCCGACACCATCCAGTACATGGACGTGTCGCCCGCGCAGATCGTCTCCGTGGCCGCCTCGCTGGTGCCGTTCCTCGAGCACGACGATGCGAACCGCGCGCTGATGGGCGCCAACATGTCGCGCCAGGCCGTGCCCGTGCTGCGTCCCGAGAAGCCCCTGGTGGGCACCGGCATCGAGCGCGTGGCCGCGATCGACTCCGGCACCGTCGTCACCGCCAAGCGCGGCGGCGTGGTCGACTACGTGGACGCGACCCGCATCGTGATCCGCGTGAACGACGCTGAAGCCGTGGCCGGTGAAGTGGGTGTGGACATCTACAACCTCATCAAGTACCAGCGCTCCAACCAGAACACCAACATCCACCAGCGTCCCATCGTCAAGAAGGGCGACAAGCTGGCCTCGGGTGACGTGATCGCCGACGGCGCGTCGACCGACCTGGGTGAGATCTCGATCGGGCAGAACATGCTGATCGCCTTCATGCCCTGGAACGGCTACAACTTCGAAGATTCGATCCTGATCTCCGAACGCGTGGTCGCCGACGACCGCTACACCTCGATCCACATCGAGGAACTGGTGGTCATGGCGCGCGACACCAAGCTGGGCGCGGAAGAAATCACCCGCGACATCCCCAACCTGGCCGAGCAGCAGCTCAACCGCCTGGACGACTCCGGCATCATCTACGTGGGCGCCGAAGTGCTGCCCGGCGACGTGCTGGTGGGCAAGGTCACGCCCAAGGGCGAGACCACGCTGACGCCCGAAGAGAAGCTGCTGCGCGCGATCTTCGGCGAGAAGGCCTCCGACGTGAAGGACACCTCGCTGCGCGTGGATCAGGGCTCGCAAGGCACCGTGATCGACGTGCAGGTGTTCACCCGCGAGGGCATCACGCGCGACAAGCGCGCCCAGCAGATCATCGACGACGAACTCAAGCGCTTCCGCCTGGACCTCAACGACCAGCTGCGCATCGTGGAAGCCGACGCCTTCGACCGGATCGAGAAGCTGCTGACCGGCAAGATCGCCAACGGTGGCCCGAAGAAGCTGTCCAAGGGCACGACCATCGACAAGGCCTACCTGGACGACGTCGAGAAGTACCACTGGTTCGACATCCGCCCGGCCGACGAGACCGTGGCCGCCCAGCTCGAGTCCATCAAGAACTCGATGGAGCAGACGCGCCACAGCTTCGACCTCGCGTTCGAAGAGAAGCGCAAGAAGCTCACGCAGGGCGACGAGCTGCCCGCTGGCGTGCTCAAGATGGTCAAGGTCTACCTGGCCGTCAAGCGCCGCCTGCAGCCGGGTGACAAGATGGCCGGCCGCCACGGCAACAAGGGCGTGGTCTCCAAGATCGTGCCCGTGGAGGACATGCCTCACATGGCCGACGGCACCCCCCGCCGACATCGTGCTCAACCCGCTGGGCGTGCCTTCGCGCATGAACGTGGGCCAGGTGCTCGAAGTCCACCTGGGCTGGGCCGCCAAGGGCCTGGGCCAGCGCATCGGCGACATGCTGCAAGCCGAGGCCAAGGTGGCCGAGCTGCGCAAGTTCCTCGAGACCGTCTACAACTCGGCTGGCAAGAAGGAAACCCTGGCCGCGCTGAGCGATGCCGAGGTGATCGAGATGGCCGAGAACCTGCAGACCGGCGTGCCGTTCGCCACCCCGGTGTTCGACGGTGCCTCGGAAGACGAGATCCGCGCGATGCTCAAGCTGGCCTACCCGGACGACATCGCTCAACTCAAGGGCCTGACCGAGACCCGCACCCAGGCGCAGCTGTACGACGGCCGCACGGGTGACGCCTTCGAGCGCAAGACCACCGTGGGCTACATGCACTTCCTGAAGCTGCACCACTTGGTCGACGACAAGATGCACGCCCGTTCCACCGGCCCGTACTCGCTCGTGACCCAGCAGCCGCTGGGCGGCAAGGCGGAGTTCGGGGGCCAGCGCTTCGGCGAAATGGAAGTGTGGGCGCTGGAAGCCTACGGCGCTTCGTACATCCTGCAGGAAATGCTCACCGTCAAGTCCGACGACGTGCAAGGCCGCACCAAGGTGTACGAATCCATCGTCAAGGGCGAGCACACGATCGACGCGGGCATGCCCGAGTCGTTCAACGTGCTGGTCAAGGAAATCCGCTCGCTCGGTATCGACATCGAGCTGGAACGTTCCTGATTCACCGAACTTAAGGAAAGCAACCCATGAAATCTTTGCTCGACCTGTTCAAGCAGTTCACGCCCGACGAGCACTTCGATGCGATCCGCATCGGCCTGGCCTCGCCGGAAAAAATCCGCTCGTGGTCCTTCGGTGAAGTCAAGAAGCCCGAGACCATCAACTACCGCACGTTCAAGCCCGAGCGCGACGGCCTGTTCTGCGCCAAGATCTTCGGTCCCATCAAGGACTACGAATGCCTGTGCGGCAAGTACAAGCGCCTCAAGCACCGCGGTGTCATCTGCGAGAAGTGCGGCGTTGAAGTCACGCAGACCAAGGTGCGTCGCGAGCGCATGGGTCACATCGACCTGGCCGCGCCCTGCGCCCACATCTGGTTCCTGAAGTCGCTGCCGTCGCGCCTGGGCCTGATCCTGGACATGACGCTGCGCGACATCGAACGCGTGCTGTACTTCGAAGCGTATGTGATCGTCGATCCGGGCATGACCCCGCTGAAGAAGTTCGCGATCATGAGCGAGGACGACTACGACGCCAAGCGCAAGGAATTCGGCGACGAATTCATCGCCAAGATGGGCGCCGAGGGCATCAAGGAACTGCTGCAGGCGATCGACCTCGACATCGAGATCGAGAAGCTGCGCAACGACCTGACCGGCTCCGAACTCAAGATCAAGAAGAACGCCAAGCGCCTGAAGGTGCTGGAAGCCTTCAAGAAGTCCGGCATCAAGCCCGAGTGGATGGTGCTCGACGTGCTGCCCGTGCTGCCGCCGGACCTGCGTCCGCTGGTGCCGCTGGACGGCGGCCGCTTCGCGACCTCCGACCTGAACGACCTGTACCGCCGCGTCATCAACCGCAACAGCCGCCTGCGCCGCCTGCTCGAACTCAAGGCGCCCGAGATCATCGCGCGCAACGAGAAGCGCATGCTGCAGGAAGCCGTGGACTCGCTGCTGGACAACGGCCGCCGTGGCAAGGCCATGACGGGCGCCAACAAGCGCGCGCTGAAGTCGCTGGCAGACATGATCAAGGGCAAGAGCGGCCGCTTCCGCCAGAACTTGCTGGGCAAGCGCGTCGACTACTCGGGCCGTTCGGTCATCGTGGTCGGCCCCACGCTCAAGCTGCACCAGTGCGGCCTGCCCAAGCTGATGGCGCTCGAACTGTTCAAGCCTTTCATCTTCTCGCGCCTGGAAGCCATGGGCATCGCGACCACCATCAAGGCCGCGAAGAAGGAAGTGGAAGCCGGCACGCCGGTGGTGTGGGACATCCTGGAAGAGGTGATCAAGGAACACCCGGTGATGCTCAACCGCGCACCGACGCTGCACCGCCTGGGCATCCAGGCGTTCGAGCCGATCCTGATCGAAGGCAAGGCGATCCAGCTGCACCCGCTGGTCTGCGCGGCCTTCAACGCCGACTTCGACGGTGACCAGATGGCCGTTCACGTGCCGCTGTCCGTGGAAGCCCAGCTCGAAGCCCGCACGCTGATGCTGGCCTCGAACAACATCCTGTTCCCGGCCAACGGCGAACCCTCCATCGTGCCGTCGCAAGACGTGGTGCTGGGTCTGTACTACGCCACCCGCGAGCGCATCAACGCCAAGGGCGAAGGCATGTACTTCGCCGACCTGGCCGAGCTGCAGCGCGCGCTGGACAACGGTGTGGTCGAGATCACCTCGAAGATTGCCGTGCGCCTGACCCAGCACACGCTGGACAAGGCCAGCGGCGAATTCGTGGCCTCCACCTCGCTGGTGGACACCACGGTCGGTCGTGCGCTGCTGTCCGAGATCCTGCCGCGTGGCCTGCCCTTCGAGGTGCTGAACAAGGCGCTGAAGAAGAAGGAAATCTCGCGCCTGATCAACACCTCGTTCCGCAAGTGCGGTCTGAAGGAAACCGTCGTGTTCGCCGACAAGCTGCTCCAGAACGGTTTCCGTCTGGCCACGCGCGCCGGCATCTCGATCGCCGTGGACGACATGCTGGTGCCCAAGGAAAAGCCGGCCATCATCGACCGCGCCGAAAACGAGGTGAAGGAAATCGCCCAGCAGTACGCCTCCGGTCTGGTGACCGCGGGCGAGCGCTACAACAAGGTGGTGGACATCTGGGGCAAGGCCGGTGACGAGATCTCCAAGGTCATGATGGCCCAGCTGGCCAAGCAGAAGACCACCGACCGCAGCGGCAAGGAAGTGGACCAGGAGTCGTTCAACTCCATCTACATGATGGCCGACTCGGGCGCCCGCGGTTCCGCGGCGCAGATCCGCCAGCTGGCCGGCATGCGCGGCCTGATGGCCAAGCCTGACGGCTCGATCATTGAGACCCCCATCACGGCGAACTTCCGTGAAGGCCTCAACGTGTTGCAGTACTTCATCTCCACCCACGGCGCCCGAAAGGGTCTGGCCGACACGGCGCTGAAGACGGCCAACTCCGGCTACCTCACTCGCCGTCTGGTGGATGTGACGCAGGATCTGGTGGTCAACCAGCAGGATTGCGGCACGTCCAATGGCACGCTGATGCGCGCCATCGTCGAGGGCGGTGAAGTGATCGAGTCGCTGCGCGACCGCATCCTGGGCCGCACCACGGCCGAGGAGGTGATCCACCCGGAAACGCGCCAGATGCTGGTGCCCGCCGGCGAGATGCTCGACGAAGACCTGCTCGACGTGCTCGAAGCCGCCGCGGTGGACGAAGTGAAGGTGCGCACCGCGCTGACCTGCGAAACCCGCTTCGGCATCTGCGCCAAGTGCTACGGCCGCGACCTGGGCCGCGGTGGCCTGGTCAACATCGGCGAAGCGGTCGGCGTGATCGCCGCGCAGTCGATCGGCGAACCCGGCACGCAGCTGACCATGCGCACCTTCCACATCGGTGGTGCAGCGTCGCGCGCGGCGGTGGCCTCCAGCGTGGAAGCCAAGTCCAGCGGCGTGATCGGCTTCAACGCCACCATGCGCTACGTGACCAACACCAAGGGTGAGCTGGTCGTGATCGCGCGTTCGGGCGAGATCGTCATTCACGACGAACACGGCCGTGAGCGCGAGCGCCACAAGGTGCCTTACGGTGCGATCCTGTCGGTCAAGGCCGACCAGACCATCAAGGCCGGTGCGATCCTGGCCAACTGGGATCCGCTGACGCGCCCGATCATCACGGAATTCGCCGGTCAGGTGAAGTTCGAGAACGTCGAGGAAGGCCTCACCGTGCGCCAAGCAGGTGGACGATGTCACCGGCCTGTCCACCCTGGTGGTGATCGATCCGAAGCGCCGCGGCGTCGCCAAGGTGGTCCGTCCGCAGGTCAAGCTGATCGACGGCTCGGGCAACGAGGTGAAGATCCCCGGCACCGACCACTCGGTGACCATCGGCTTCCAGATCGGTTCGCTGATCCAGGTGCGCGACGGCCAGGACGTGGGCCCCGGCGAAGTGCTGGCGCGCATCCCGGTCGAAGGCCAGAAGACGCGAGACATCACCGGCGGTCTGCCGCGGGTGGCCGAGCTGTTCGAAGCCCGCAGCCCGAAGGACAAGGGCATGCTGGCCGAGATGACCGGCACCGTGTCGTTCGGCAAGGAGACCAAAGGCAAGGTTCGCCTGCAGATCACCGATCCCGAAGGCAAGGTGTGGGACGACCTCATCCCCAAGGAAAAGAACATCCTGGTGCACGAAGGCCAGGTGGTCAACAAGGGCGAGAGCGTGGTGGACGGCCCGGCCGATCCGCAAGACATCCTGCGCCTGCTGGGCATGGAAGAGCTGGCCCGCTACATCGTCGACGAAGTGCAGGACGTCTACCGCCTGCAGGGCGTGAAGATCAACGACAAGCACATCGAGGTGATCGTTCGCCAGATGCTGCGCCGTGTGGTCGTCGACAGCGTGGGTGATTCCAGCTACATCGCCGGTGAACAGGTCGAGCGCTCGGAAATCCTCAACACCAACGACGCGCTGCGTGCCGATGGCAAGCTGCCGGCGGTGTACAGCAACATCCTGCTGGGCATCACCAAGGCCTCGCTGTCCACCGACTCGTTCATCTCGGCCGCTTCCTTCCAGGAAACCACCCGGGTGCTGACCGAAGCGGCCATCATGGGCAAGCGCGACGAACTGCGTGGTCTGAAGGAAAACGTGATCGTGGGTCGTCTGATCCCGGCCGGTACCGGCATGGCCTACCACGAGGCGCGCAAGGTCAAGGAGAAGATGGACGACGAAGAACGCCGTGCCATCGCCGAAGCCGACGCGATCTCGCTGGCTGCCGACCAGGCCGATCAGGCCGACGCATCGAGCACCCACGACGCCGAGTAAGCAAGCCCACCCCTGCGGCGCTATGCGCCGCCCCCTCAAGGGGGCAACACCTGCGGCCCGGCAAAGCCGGTTCCGCGGTGTTTCTGGACAGGGGCACTTTCGCCTTCGAGCCAACAGAAGCCCCCGGTCATCCGACCGGGGGCTTTTTTCATGGCGCGCGCGCAGGCACGGGTGATGCCCTGCGGGGTATATTGGCCGCGCTTGCCGCACGGCAGGCGGTTCAACACCAACAACAAGGAGTTCCAAACATGTCCGTCTCGCTGTGGGTCTTCCTGGCCGTGGGCCTGGTGCTGTTCTTCTGGGCCGTGGGTGCCTACAACCGGCTGGTGCGCCTGAAAAACGCGATCGCCAACGCGTTTCGCCAGATCGACGTGCAGCTCAAGCGGCGTTACGACCTGATTCCCAACCTGGTGGAGGTGGCGCGCCGCTACCTGGCCCACGAAGCCCAGACGCTGGAGGCGGTGATCGCGGCGCGCAACCAGGCGCGCACGGCCGAGCAGACGGCGGCCGGCAGCCCGCTCAACGCCGGGGCGCTCGGCGCCCTGGCCGGGGCCGAACAGGCTCTGGGCGGCGCGCTGGGCAAGCTGTTCGCGGTGGTCGAGGACTACCCCGATCTCAAGGCCGACCAGAACATGCGCGAGCTCAGCGAGGAGCTCACCAGCACCGAGAACCGCGTCGGTTTCGCGCGCCAGGCCTACAACGACCACGTGCTCGAGTTCAACGACGCCGCCGCCCAGTTCCCCACGCTGCTCATTGCGCGGCTGTTCGGCTTCCAGCCTTTGACCATGCTGGCGTCCACCACGAGCGAAGCCGAACGCGAGGCCCTGCGCATCCAGCTGTAATGCGCTTCTTCGAATTCCAGCGCGACGCCCGGGGTGAGACCCGGCGCCTGCTGTTCGCGTTCGGCCTCACCGTGCTGTTGCTGCTGGTGGCGGTGAACGCCGCGCTGGCCCTGGCCTGGGGCCTGAGCTGGGGATTCTGGATGCCCGGCGAACTGCGCTTCCCCCGCTATTTCTTCTCCGTCAACACCGGGGTCACGCTGCTCTTCGTGCTGGGGGGCTGGTGGGTGGAGACCTCCCGCCTGGCCGACGGCGGCGGGGCGCGCCTGGCCGAGCAGATGGGGGCGCGGCCCGCGCAGCCTTCGGGCGACCTCGACGAACAGCGCTTCTGCAACATCGTCGACGAAATGGCGATTTCATCGGGCCTGAAACGGCCGCAGGCCATGGTGCTGGCGCGCGACCAAGGCATCAACGCCTTCGCGGCCGGCTGGGACGAGAACGACGCGGTGGTGGCCGTGACCCAGGGCGCGCTCGACCACCTGACCCGAGACGAACTGCAGGGCCTGGTGGCGCACGAGTTCAGCCACATCGGTGAAGGCGATACGCGCCTGAACATGCGGCTGGTCGGCATGGTGTTCGGGCTGGAGATGCTGTTTCGCATGGGCCAGGACCTGGCCGAGCTCGACAGCCGGGACCGGCGCTGGATCACGGCCCTGATCGGCCTCGCCATCATGGCCGCAGGCTGGCTGGGCTGGCTCGCCGGCCACGCGTTGCAGGCCGCCGTCTCGCGCCAGCGCGAGTACCTGGCCGACGCGCGCGCCGTGCAATGGACGCGCAGCCGCGACGGCCTGGGTGGCGTGCTGCGCAAGGTGCTGAGCCAGCAGCGCGAAGGGGTGGTGCCGCGCCAGGTGGGCTCGATGGTGCAGCACATGCTGCTGGTGGCGAACGCGGGCGGCAAGACCGAGCACTGGCTCGACTCGCACCCGCCGCTGGCCCAACGCATCCGCCGCATCTATGGCCGTGACATGGGGCCGCTGCCCCTGCTGAGAGAGGACGAACCCGCCACCCCGTCCCGCGCTGTGTGACACTCGCGGTCTTCGCTTTGTCTGCGCTTGCCACGGAACCTGCCTTGACCGCTCCGGCCCCCCCGACCTCCACCGCTCCCGGCCTCCAGGGTCCCACCCTGCGCACCCAGTTGCGCCACACCGCGGGCTGCGTGCTCGCGGTCGAGCAGGGGCGTTCGCTGAGCGAGGTGCTGCCCGAGCTGGTGCCCGCGCTGCGGCCGGGCGTGCAGGCGCTCACTTTCCACGCCTTGCGCCACCTCGGGACGGCGCGCGCCCTGGTGAACCAGTTGGTGGAGCGCAAGCCGGCGCCACCGGTGCAGGCCCTGATGTCCAGCGCGGTGGCCTTGCTGCTGGACGCGACCGACGAACATGCCCCGCGTTACCCGGCGCACACGGTGGTGAACCAGGCGGTGGAAGCCGCCCGCCAGGACCGCCGCACCGAGCGCCAGGCGGCGTTCGTCAACGCCTGCCTGCGCCGCTTCCTGCGCGAGCGCGAGGCGCTGCTGGCGCATGTGGCGGCCGACCCGGTTGCGCGCTGGAACCACCCGTTGTGGTGGATCGAGCGCCTGCAGCGCGACCACCCCGAGCACTGGCGCGCCATCCTGGAGGCCAACAACCAGCCCGGCCCCATGGCCTTGCGCGTGAACTGCCGCCGCGTGGAGCGCGCCGCCTACCAGCAGGCCCTGGAAGCCATCGGCCTCACCGCCACCCCCACGGGCAGCGATGGCCTGGTGCTGGACGCCCCGCAGCCGGTCGAGCGCCTGCCCGGTTTTGCCCAGGGCCATTGTTCGGTGCAGGACGCCGCCGCCCAGATGGCGGCCGACCAGTTGCTCGAAGGCCGGACCTGGACCGCGGCCGACCGCGTGCTCGACGCCTGCGCCGCCCCTGGCGGCAAGACCGCCCATTTGCTCGAACGCGCCGACCTGAACCTGCTGGCGCTCGACGTGGACCCGCGCCGCTGCGAGCGCATCGAAGACACCTTGCAGCGCCTGGGACTGCAAGCCACGGTGCGCAGCGCCGATGCCGCAAAACCCGCCGCCTGGTGGGACGGCCAGCCGTTCGACGCCATCCTGCTCGACGCGCCTTGCACCGCCTCGGGCATCGTGCGCCGCCATCCGGACGTGCGCTGGCTGCGCCGCGCCAGCGACGTGGATGCGCTGGTGCGCACGCAGCGCGGCCTGCTCGAAGCCCTCTGGCCGCTGCTCAAACCCGGTGGCCGGCTGGTCTACGCCACCTGCTCGGTGTTCCGCGCCGAAGGCGACGGGCAGGTCCAGTCGTTCCTTGTGCGCCACACCGACGCGCTTCATCGGCCTTCGCCGGGGCATTTGCTGCCCGGTTCGGCCGCCCCGTCGGGGGAGTTCAACGACAATCCTCCAGGTGGATACGACGGTTTCTTCTATGCCCGCATCGACAAGGCCCTGCCTTGACCGACCGCCCATCGCCACCCGCCGGACCCGCGCCGTGAACCGATGGCGTGGGTTTGTCCTGGGGCTGGCGCTGTCGCTGCTGGCGTTCTGGCCCGCGCACGCCCAGGCCCCGCTGGTGGAGCAGCTCGGTCTGCAGCGCACCCCCGAAGCGCTGTTCCTCTCGGCCCGCATGGAGCTCCAGCCCGCGCCGGTGGTCGAAGACGCCCTGTACAAGGCCGTTCCCCTCTATTTCGTGTGGCATGCCGACGTTTACCGTGCCCGCTGGTACTGGACCGACAAGCGCGTGGCGAGTGCCACGCGCACGCTGCGCCTGGCCTACCAGCCGCTCACCCGGCGCTGGCGCGTGAGCCTGTCCAACGAGACCGCCGCCGCCTCCGGCGGGGCCGGCCTGCAGTACGCCCTGCACCAGAACTTCGACTCCCTCAACGAGGCGCTGGCCGGCGTGGGCCGCGTGGCCCGCTGGAAGCTGGCCGACGCGGCGCGGCTCGAACCCGATGCCGAGCATGAAGTCGAGTTCTCGTTCCGGCTGGATCTGACCCTGCTGCCCCGGCCGTTCCAGATCGGCATGGCAACCAGCCCGAATGGACCGTGGAAGTCCGCCAGACCCTGCCGGTGCCCGGGCGGGCGGAGGCCGACAAGGCCCCGGACCACACGGCCGGCGGCGTTCACGCCGTCGAGCTCACCGGCGAACCCAGCGTGCGCGAGCCCACGCGCTAGCGGCCATGTCCAGCGTGCGCGGCCCGCGCGGCCAGGACCCCATCGTGACCCCGGTCCACACCACCGCCCCCAAGACCAAGCCCGCCGCTGTGCGCTGGGCCATCGGCGCCGGACTGGTGTTCATGACCGGCGTGGGCATGGTGCTGCTGTTCCTGCTCACCCTGCCACCAACAACCGCGCGTTCTACGAGCAGAACTTCAACTGGCTGGTCGGCATCAACGTGGCGGTGGCGGCCTTCCTGTTGCTCGTCATCCTGTGGCTGGCCCTGCGCCTGGCCCTGCGCCTGAAACGCGGCAAGTTCGGCAGTCGGCTGCTGATCAAGCTCGCCGCCATCATCGGCCTGGTCGGCATCCTGCCGGGTTTGCTGATCTACACCGTGTCCTACCAGTTCGTTTCGCGCTCCATCGAGAGCTGGTTCGACGTGCGCGTGGAATCCGCGCTGGTCGCCGGACTCAACCTCGGGCGCACCACGCTCGACACCTTGACCGCCGACCTCAGCAGCAAGACCCGCGTGGCCGCCGAGGGCCTCTCGCGCGTGCCCAACCCGTCGGCCGTGCTCGCGCTGGAGCGCGTGCGCGAACAGCTCGGCGTGACCGACCTGGTGCTCTGGAGCGCCAACGGCCAGGCCCTGGGCAGCTCGGGCAGCTCGCGCTTCGACATCAACCCCGAGCGCCCCACGCCAGCCCAGCTGCGCAGCGCCCGCAACGCCCGCGTCGTGGCCCAGATCGAGGGCCTGGAGGAGGACGGCAGTGGCGAGATCGAGGCCCTGATCGCGGCCAGCCAACCGCGCATCAAGGTGCTGGCCCTGGTGAGCCCGCCCAACTTCGGTTTCAACGCCGAGCCGCGTTACCTGCAGGTGGTGGCACCGCTGCCCGGTGCGCTGGTGACGGACGCGCTGGCCGTGCAGGTCGCCAACCGCGAGTACCAGGAGCGCGCGCTCACCCGCGAAGGTCTGCGCCGCATGTACATCGGCACGCTCACGCTGGCGCTGTTCCTCGCCGTGTTCGGCGCCGTGCTGCTGGCCGTGCTGCTGGGCAACCAGCTGGTGCGCCCGCTGCTCGTGCTCGCCGAGGGCATGCGCGAAGTGGCGGCCGGCAACCTCGCGCCCAAGACCGCACTGACCTCGCGCGACGAGCTCGCGAGCCTCACGCGCACCTTCGCGCACATGACACAAGACCTCTCGGACGCGCGCGCCGCGGTGCAGCAAAGCATGGAGCAGGTGGACGCCGCGCGCGACAACCTGCAGACCATCCTGGACAACCTCACCGCCGGTGTCGTCGTGCTCGACGAGCAGGGCCGTGTGCGCAGCGTCAACCCCGGCGCGGCGCGCATCCTGCACACGCCGCTGGCCGTGCACATGGGCCAGCCATTGGCCGAGGTGCCGGGACTGGAGACCTTTGGCGGCGGCGTGCTGCAGCAGTTCGAGCGCTTCCTGTCCGACCAGGCGCAACACGAAGGCGGCTACTGGCAGCAGTCCTTCGAGCTCAGCGCGGACGGCACCACGCCCTTCGACGAAGGCATCACCCTCATCGCGCGCGGCGCCCTGCTGCCCAACAACGAACGCCTGCTGGTGTTCGACGACGTCTCGGAAATGGTGTCCGCCCAGCGCGCCAAGGCCTGGGGCGAGGTCGCGCGCCGCCTCGCGCACGAAATCAAGAACCCGCTCACGCCCATCCAGCTCTCGGCCGAGCGCCTGGCCATGAAACTCGACGGCAAGGTACAGCCGCCCGAACAAGCCATTCTCAACAAGTCGGTGAAAACCATCGTCGACCAGGTCGATGCGATGAAGCGCCTGGTCAACGAATTCCGCGACTACGCGCGCCTGCCCGCCGCGCAACTCATGCCGGTCGACCTCAACGCCCTGGTGCGCGACATCGTCGTGCTGTACGACAACGCCGCCGTGCCGGTGCGCCTGGAACTCGCCGACGACCTGCCCAAGGCCATGGCCGACCCGCAGCAGGTGCGGCAGACCTTGCACAACCTGGTGCAGAACGCGCAGGACGCCATGGCCGGCGTGCCCGACGCCCAGGTGCTGCTGCGCACCCGGCGCTCCGACTCCGGCCAGTGGGTGCGCCTGTCGGTGCTCGACGAAGGCCCGGGTTTTGCCGAACACATTCTCAAACGGGCGTTCGAGCCTTACGTCACCACCAAAGTCAAGGGCACCGGCCTGGGCCTTGCGGTGGTCAAGAAAATCATGGACGAACACGGCGGCCGCGTGGATCTGAGCAACCGCATGACCGAAGGCAAGGTGATCGGCGCGCAAGTGTCGTTATCATTCGCAGTTGCAAATTGACAACACGTTCCGAGGGACACACACCGCGCCATGGCAACTATTCTGGTCGTAGACGATGAACTGGGGATTCGAGACCTGCTCTCGGAGATCCTCAACGACGAAGGCCATACGGTCGAACTCGCTGAAAACGCCGCACAGGCCCGCGCTGTGCGCGCCCAGTTGCGCCCCGACCTGGTGTTGCTCGACATCTGGATGCCCGACACGGACGGTGTGACCCTGCTCAAGGAGTGGGCCAGCGGTGGCCTGCTCTCCATGCCCGTGATCATGATGAGCGGCCACGCCACCATCGACACTGCCGTCGAGGCCACGCGCATCGGTGCCACCGCTTTCCTCGAAAAGCCCATCACCATGGCCAAGCTGCTCAAGGCGGTGGACCAGGGGCTCAACAAGGCCCCCGCCAAGCCCAGCGGCCCCGTCGTGTCCGCCCTGCGCATGGGCGGTGGCATGCTGTCATCGACCGACATCGCGGTGGAGGCCGCCGTCAGTGGCAGCGCTTTGCCCGAGCCGGCAATGATGGACCTGGGCCCGCAGTCGCTGCAGTCGTTCAACCTCGATGGCCCGCTGCGCGAGGCGCGGGACGATTTCGAAAAAGCCTACTTCGAATACCACCTCGCCAAAGAGTCCGGCTCCATGACCCGCGTGGCCGAAAAGACGGGCCTGGAGCGCACCCACCTGTACCGCAAGCTCAAGCAACTCGGCGTGGACTTGGCGCGCAGCAAACGCAACGCGCTCTGAGCGCCCGACGGCGGAAAAACCAGGCGCCGGAAGCTGCTACAATCTCGCTTCTTCCAAAGGCCCGGTAGCTCAGTTGGTAGAGCAGCGGATTGAAAATCCGCGTGTCGGTGGTTCGATTCCGCCCCAGGCCACCAGTATTTATGCGCCCCAGCGCCCGATAAGGGTTCTGGGGCGTTTTGCTTTTGGGTTCAGAGCTGCGGCTTCTGCATTGTTGCCGTGTCAACCTCGCAGAGCGTGCCTTGGCATTGCTGTGGCAAGGCCGTGCCAGGGCGGAGCGCAATTGCCCCGATGGCGCGCACGATTTGATCGAACGGCCGATGGAAAGCGCGCTGTTCAACTTTCTTCAAATCCAATCCAATTTCAGCGCACGCCTCGCTCGCACCAACGTTGCCGAGCGATCGCCTGCTGGTTCTGTGCGCAACACACGCGCATTGAGTGCAGCATTGTTGCGCCATCCAGACATCCTGAAAAAAACTCTCAACCTCCGTTCGACAGCTCTCAATTTTGATTTGAAACGAAATGCGGTTTTTGGTCATGAATTGACATTTTGCGGGATCGAGTTGCAGGCATTGATTGATGCAAAAAATGACTGCATCGTCAATCCTGTCAGATATGACAGTTGTTGAGTTGTGGCTCGCAATCGAGCATTCGCAGCTCTACGAAAACAACAGTCAGGAGGGCGATCGGCATGAATTTGCTGACTAGTACGGGCCATGTGCAATTCATGGACGAGGGTAGTGGCGATTGCGGGAGAGTGTCTTGAGCATTCCTCGCCGCACACTGTTTGGCAAACTCAATGTCGACCTGTTTCGAGCCATCGAGTCCGCCACCGTCTTGGCCAAACTGAGAGGCAATCCTTATGTAGAAGTGGTGCATTGGTTGCACCAACTCTGGCAGGCGCCCAATGGCGATTTTCATCGCCTGGCCACGCACTACAGTCTGGATATCGCGCAGGTCGAGAGAGATCTGACGGTGGCCTTGGCCCATTTGCCCACCGGCGCCGCAGGTGTCAATGATTTTGGCCATATGGTCGAACTGGCCATTGAGCGCGCATGGGTGTTTGCCAGTCTGACAATGCGTGACCAGCGCATCCGTGGCGCCTGGCTGTTGGGGGGCATGCTTCAAACACCTGACTTGCGACGCGTGTTGTTGGGTGTCTCGGCGAGCTTCCAGAGAATTCCTGTGGCGCAAATGGCGGAGGACTTTCCGCTGGCGGTTCGCGGCTCGGGTGAAGACGCTGCGATGGCACATGAGTCCACCGATTGGCAACCGGCATTGCCAGGGGAGGCCAGTGGTGCGCTCGATCCAGAGCCCCACGGCCAGTCCGCACTGGTCAAGTACTGTGCCGACCTCACCGCGCTGGCGCGAGAAGGGGGAATCGACCCAGTGGTCGGGCGCGAGCAAGAGATCCGCAACATGGTGGACATCCTGTTGCGCCGCCGTCAGAACAACCCTTTGCTGACGGGCGAGGCGGGAGTCGGCAAGACGGCGGTGGTCGAAGGCTTGGCCCTGGCCGTCGTAGGCCGTCTGGTACCTCCCAGTCTGCATCGTGTGCGCATCCTGAGCCTGGATGTCGGGGCCTTGCTGGCCGGCGCGAGCATGCGGGGGGAGTTCGAATCGCGCCTGAAAGCTGTGCTCAGGGAGGCGGCTGATTCCCAAGTGCCGGTGATCCTGTTCGTGGACGAGGTCCATACCCTCATCGGGGCCGGTGGTCAGGCCGGAACGGGCGACGCGGCCAATCTTCTCAAGCCCGCGCTGGCGCGGGGCGCCTTTCGTGTGATTGGTGCCACCACGTGGTCCGAATACAAAAAACACATCGAAAAGGATCCCGCGCTGACGAGGCGATTCCAGATGCTGCAAGTGCTGGAGCCGCAAGAGTCGGCCGCCGTGGCGATGGTGCGGGGCCTGGTGCCCGCATTCGCCAGGCACCATGGCGTAACGGTGCTCGATGAAGCGGTGCGTGCCGCGGTCTGCTTGTCCCATCGGTACATCCCGGCGCGCCAATTGCCGGACAAGGCCATCAGCTTGCTGGACACCGCGTGCGCACGGGTCGCCATGTCACTCCATGCCCCCTCGCGTGAACTGGAGACGATCCAGGCGCGTCGGGATGCCTTGCAAGGCGAGCACACCCTTCTCTTGCAGGAGGCCAGCATAGGGAAAGACCGCTGCGAGGCACTGGGGGAGGTTCAGCAGCGCATGGCGGACGTGGAGCACGAGCACAAGGTGCTGGCCGATGCAGGCGCGGCCGAGCGTCTGCTCACCAGTGCCATTCTTGAAAAACGCGAAGCCTGCCGCAGGGTCGAAGACGAAAACTCAAGGCGTGTTCTGGCATGCGAACTCCAGGCCCTGGAGCGGGACTTGCACCAACTGCAGGGTGATAGGCCTGGTGTCCACACTCAGGTGGATGAAGGAGTCGTGGCATCCATCGTGGCGGATTGGACAGGCATCCCCGTGGGCCGCATGGTGCGCGACGACCTGACAACTGTCCTGTCCCTCGAAGACCAGTTGCGCAAGCGCGTGATCGGCCAGGATGCTGCGCTGTCGACGGTGGCTGCTCGTGTCAAAACAGCCAGGGCGCGCCTCGGGGACCCTCACAAGCCGCTGGGCGTCTTTCTGCTGGTGGGGCCTTCCGGGGTGGGCAAGACCGAAACGGCCTTGGCTTTGGCTCAGGCTGTCTATGGCGGTGAGCACAACCTGATCACCATCAACATGAGTGAGTACCAGGAGGCTCACACCGTTTCTGGTCTCAAGGGTTCTCCGCCCGGTTATGTCGGTTACGGCGAAGGCGGGGTGCTGACGGAAGCGGTGCGACGTCGGCCCTACAGCGTCGTTCTGCTCGATGAAGTTGAGAAGGCCCACCCCGATGTGCACGAACTCTTCTATCAGGTGTTCGACAAGGGCTCGATGGAAGACGGGGAGGGGCGTGCCATCGATTTCAGGAACACCTTGATTCTCCTCACGAGCAACACCGGTTCCGATCTCCTCCATCAACTCTGTGAAGACCCGGTTCTTCTGCCGGACACCCAAGCGCTTATGGACGCCTTGCAGCCCGAGTTGCGCAAGGTTTTTCCCGCGGCCTTTCTCGGGCGCCTTCTGGTGGTGCCCTACCTGCCGCTCTCAGCCGGGTTGCTGGAGTCGATTGTTCGTCTGCAGCTGCAGAAAGTGGTGGCACGCATGCAGGAGCAACACGGCGTGCTTCTGGAGTTCACCTCCGGCGCATTGACCCACATCGTGGCGCAGTGCGGTACCCACGAAACCGGCGCGCGCCGCATCGGCCAATTCATCGAGCACAACGTGTTGACTCAGCTGGCCGAGGTCTGGCTGCAGCCCCTGCAGCGCCAGAAAGTAGAAACGGCTGGGACAGGCAAAGTACTCGTGCAGCAGGTTGCTGCGCATGCCAGGTGTTCCAGGCCAGCGGCAGCAGGCCCTGGTCGGGACCCAGGCCTTCGTGCACCAGTGCGTCCTGCGTCACCACATGCGGGTGGTCGGCCAGGCGGCCGGGCACACCGGTGAGAGACGCGACAGCGCCAACGTGCAGCAACTCGAACAGGTGGGATGCCACCTGCTCGTCGCCCCGGAGATACAGGGGCAGGCGGTCCAGTCCCTTGAGGTCGCAGAAATTCAGCTCACCGGTGACGCGCAGGCGGATGCGCAGGCTGCCGGCCACCTGCACCGTGGGAGGCAGGTAGCGCTCCAGCGCCGGAATGTCCGGTGGCGCGCCCGCCAGCTGGGCGCTGACGATCTCGATCGGCCAGAGCACCACATCCTGGCCGCTGCGGAATTCGCACGAGGTGGTCTCGCCATCGGGCACCTTGGCGAAAAAGGCCGTGCCACGCGGTACCGAGAACCCCTTGCTCGAGTCCCCTCCTGCACCTTCGGATGCAATTGCGCGACCGCCATGCTGGGTGTGGGCGCGACGTAGTTGGGGTACACCACCTCCAGCAACCGCTGGCTGAAGCGCGGAAACTCCGCATCGAGCTTGATGCTCATGCGCGCGGACATGAAGCAGAACGACTCGATCAGACGCTCCACATACGGGTCGGCCACCTCCATGCCCTGCATGCCCAGGCGGCGCGCGATCTTGGGATGAAGCTGGGCGAACTCCGACGCCGCTTCTCGCATGTAGGTGAGTTCGCGGTTGTAGTAGTCGAGCAGTTGAGGGTCCATGTTTCAGGTGTCTCCGATGAGGGGCGTTCAAGGGTTCGCGGCGCCACCCGCGCTCAATACCCTTTGGGAATCACGTAGCTGCGTTCGTTGGTGTCGTCGGACCAAACGCCCCGGAAATTGCTTCGGCCATGGCCCTGGTCGGGCGCGACCTCAATGCACAGACGCTGTTCCGGACCGCACTTGCTCAGCCGGATGCGCCCGCCCTTCTTCTCCAGGAAGGTGACGCTGGCCTGCATGCGCGCCATGTCGTCGGAGAACGCGGTCTTCTGCATTTGCAAATCGGCCTGTTGACGCTGCAGTTCGGCCTGCTGGCTCCGGATCTGCTGCACACCGACCCCCGCCACCACGACCGTGCGCACCAAGCCCATTGCACACAGGGCCGCCCACTGCCAAGTCAGGCGATGGCTGGCCGCTTTCACGCGTTCCTCGACCACCCCGGCCATCTGGACCACGCTGCCGAAGCGCTCGAGCACGGCGTTGGCTGCATGGCTCCACTGAGGCGCAGCGGCATCGGCCGTCAACCCCATCAACTTGCCCACGGCCGACTGGATGGCCTTGTCCGCCGCCGCCTCGATGGCGGGTATGGCTTGGGCCGTGGCACGGCGCAGCGTGTCGGACACCTCGGCCGAGTTCGCCGTGGTTTTCACGAGCGCGGCGCGCTCCTTGGCAAAGGCCTCGCGCTCTGCGGTCAGGCAGGCGATCGCGTCCTGGACGGCCAGCTGGTTGTCCTCGGCGAGTTCAAACAACTGGCGAAGCTTCTTTTCCTGCTCGGGGGGGTGGCTTGCATCCTGGCTCATGGCGTCGGGCTCCGTGTGGGGTGCAGTTCGATGCGGTTCGTTTCCAGATCCACGTTGCTTTGCACCATGAACTCCAGGGGATAGGGTTGCATGTGGATGTGGCCCGAGATCTCGAAGGTGAGCACGTTGTAGTGAGCGGCCGCGTGCTCCTTGATCAGTGGGCGAACGACCAGCAGCGCGCACCGGGTGCGGTCTGCGCGCAACCCCGACGGCCTGGTCAGCACGTTGTCCCGCTTCTTCGGCGTGGTGGTGCAACTGCGCGAATACATGCTGCAGTGGATGCCGATCGAGCCGCAGGACCGGTGCGTGCTGGGCCAGCCGAGGCTCTCGAGCGTGCTGGGTGAAGGGGCGATGCTCGGAGAGGTGGTTCCCGATCGGCAAAGCCGGTTTCGCCTCGTGATGGGCCCGCTGGATCTTGACGGGTACCTGCGGCTCACGCCGCAGGGCGCTGCCACGGGGCGGGACCTGCCGGCCCTGGTCGAGATCGTGCGCTCCTTCATCGGTTTCGAGTATGTGTGGGAGGTGGAGCTGTTGATCGACAGGACCGCCGCGCCCCGGTCGCGACTGGGTGACGGCACGCAACTGGGCTGGTCGACCTGGATGGCGGGAGAGGGAACCTGGCGCGGGCCCGTGACCGGCATGGTGTTCGAACCCGAAAGCTACTGCACATGAACCCTCTCAGACAATTGTTGGCCGCCCTGGTGGGCATCTCCCCGGACCCGCTGGCAGGGGCACCCGGCGTGTCCACGGAACTGCTTGCACCCGTGAGCGAGATCGCGCCCTGCGGCGAAAGCCTGGAGTACGACGCGGATCACGCCGTGCTGCAGGCGCGCCTGGCGCCTCAGAGCGAGGTGCAGTACGGGAGCTTTTCATCCCGGCCCGAGGCGCCCGACTGGGCCGAGGTCGAGCGCGATGCGCGCCGCCTGCTGGTGCGCAGCAAGGACATCGCTGTTCTGGGGTGGTTCACGCGCGCGCGCTGCCGCCTGGCGGGCGCTGCCGGTTTGCTGGAGGGCCTGCTCACCCTGCAGTCGGTGTTGCAGGCCTACCCTGAACAGGTCCATCCGCAGGTGGTGCTGGATGGTGTGCCCGATCCCGCCGTGCGGGCCAACGCCCTGGCGGCACTCTGCGACCCGGATGGTCTGCTGGGGGATGTGCGCGACGTCGTGGTGAGCGGGGGTACTGCGTTCCGTTTGACGGTGCGCGATGTGGAACGTGCCTTCGCCGTGCCTCGCCCGCCTTACGCTCCGGAGCCCGAAGGGGTCAAGCGGCAGCTGGCGGACCTGCACGTCAAGGGCGACGGCGCCTTGCGTGCCTTGCTGGCTTGCGGCAATGCGGTGCTGGGCATCGACCATTGGAGCCAGGGCGCTCTGGGCGACGATGCGCCCAACCTGGGTCCACTCATGCACCTGCTGGGCTGTCTGGCCGCCTTCGCCGTGGCGCCCGTGCGCGCCGAAAAGCTGCAGGTCGAGGATGTCGAATCGGATGGCTTGCGGCCGGGCTTCCAGGCCCAGCTCGTCGGCGCGCCGACGCCGCCGGGTGACCCTGTTGAGGCCCGGTGGTCGGCGCCGCTTGCCTTGCCCGCCGCGGGGGCGACCCATGCGCACATCGTGCAGGAGCGCGAGCAGATTCGGGCTTTGCTGCGTCACATCCGGCATTTGGTCGAACGCCATGAACCGAGCAGCCCTGTCACCATCCTGCTGAAGCAGGCAGATCGCATGTGGGGCCGGCGTTTCGCGGAGGTGGCACACATGATCCCGCCCGACCTGATGCAGGCCTGGGACCGGGACGACTGAGCCTAAGGTGCTACACTCAAGCCCTCTCTGATCTGAAAAAATTCAACAGAATCAATCAGATATCGCAAAAGCCCATCCCTCGCGCGATGGGCTTTTTCATTTCCGGGCTCGGCCTTTCCACGCGATCGGCTCGAAGCCAGCGCCCATTCCCCTTCTGGAGATCCGATGCCTGTTGTGACCCCGGCGCTTGCGCGCGATGACGACCTGTTGAGCCGCTTCACCCAAGGCCTCGTGACCCGCACGCTGGCGCATGTGGCCGATGAGGCCCGGCTGGATGGCGAAAGCCTGAAGAACGCGGTGGACCGGTACGAGATCGATTACGCCTGGCACGTGCTCGGCTCCGAGCGGCTGCGGGAGGCGGTGCTCTGCGCAGTGGAAGCGCGGCTCGGTCACCCGGCCGACGCAGGGCAGCAGGCGGCCGTGCGCGACCTGCTGCAGGCCGCCGCCGCCGCGCAGCCCAGCGATGCGCTCATGAGCTTCGACAACGATGTGCCGGCGCACCTGAGCCAGTTGCTGGTCGGTGTGCCCGATGTGCCTGTCGCGGCGGCCGCCGCGGAAACTGCCTGAACGCAATACCGCACCTCCCGCGTGCGGTATGGGTGCGCCACTAACATCCCCGCGTTGACAACCACCAGTCGTCCAGCGGAGCGTTTGTTTCTTCATGTCGGGTGTGCCTCTTCACACAAGCCCGCGCCATCTCGATGATGGCGTGGGTCTGCGCGCGCCCGTTCTTCATCGCCGATGCCCTCGTCGGCCGCGCCGCCATGCCCGTGGGCCCCTGGCCGCACATTCGTTTCGCGTTGACCTGAGCGTGACAGGTCAACGCCTCCGGCGCATCGAGGCCCGCGGCTAGCCCGCGGTCCGAGTCCACCCCCCTCCACGCACCTGCCGCCCGGCCTTCTTCGCCAAGGCCGTTCCATGCCCGCGCTCGCGCGCGGCCGTGCCTGCACGTCTGGAGTTTTCCGTCCATGGTTCTCACCCTTTCGCCTCCGCCTTCCTGGTCGTTCGCGCCACCCGCGTGGTGGCGCCGGTGCACGGAGCTGCGCATCGACGTGGAGCGTCCCAGCCAGCCCATGGAGGACGCCTTCGGTTCGATCTACGACCGCATCCACCAGCCCGGTGATCGCCTGCATGGCATTCCCGCCATCCCGCTGAACGACCCGGACCTCGTGGTGCGCTACCGCGAGGCCGATGGCGAGTTCTATGTGTATGTGGAAGACGTCCGGCACCGACGGCTGGCGGGCTACACGGTGTTCAACCGCCTCATCGAAGTCAACCGCGCGGCCGACCGCGTGGTGCGCGCGCCCCATTCCAGCTACGGTGAGGCCTACCAGCGGCGCGGCCTGGCGAGCGCCATCTACCGCTGGGGTCTGGGCGCGGGCCTGTGCCTGGTGACCGGCGCGCGCCAATCGCCGGGTGCGCACGCGCTGTGGCGTTCGCTGGCGCGCGACCATGAGCTGGGCTGCGTGCGCCTGCAGGACAAGACCCTGACCTACCTCGGGCCGGAGGTGGCGCCCGAGGTGATGGACGAGCTGCACACGCGCATGTTGTTGCTTGGCAGCGGCTGGACGCTGGCGCGCTTCGCCGCCGCCACCGGCATGCGAGGGGTCTGAGCGGGTCTCAGCGCAGCGCGGGCGGGCGCCGCTTCTTCCACGAGCGCGACGCCTCGGCCGCGATGTCGATGAAGTTCTTCACCGCCGGGTTGCGGTCCTGCGTGCGGTAGAGCAGGCCCATGCGCACGATCGGGCTGGGCTCCTTCGGCACCACGTAGGCCACGCCCGGGCGCTGCAGCTGCGAGAGCGAGGACGGAATGAGCGAGATGCACAGGCCGGTGGACACGATGGAGATGATGGTCTGCATCTGGCGCGCGTACTGCACGATCTCGGGCGTGAAGCCGGCGCGCGCGCAGTAGTCCTGCACCGCGTCGTACAGGCCGGGCGCCATCGGGCGGCCGAACAGCACGAAGGGCTGGTGCTTGAAGAGCTTCATGCTGGGGCTTTTCATGTGCGCCTCCTTCATGCTGTCGGGCAGGGCCAGCACCAGGCGCTCGTCGAACAGCGGCTGGAACGACAGGCCTGGCTCGTTGATCGGCCCGGGCGCGATGCCGATGTCGATCTTGTTGGTCTTGAGGTTGGGCACCTGCATGTCCAGCGTCTCTTCCGACAGGTGCAGCTCGATGCCGGGGTAGCGCTCGCGGCAGAGCTTGAGGGCCTGGGGCAGCATGGTGACGTTGGCGATGGACACGAAGCCCACCGCCAGCGAGCCGGTGTCGCCGCGCGCGCTGCGCTGGGCCAGGATGCGCGCGTGCTCCAGCCGAGCGAGCACGGCGCGCACCTCCACGTAGTAGGTCTGCGAGGCCGGCGTCATGACCACGCCCCGGTTGGTGCGCTCGAACAGCTGCACGCCGAGTTCTTCCTCCAGCGCCTTGATCTGCACCGAGAGGGGCGGCTGGCTGATGTGCAGGCGCTCGGCCGCGCGCATGAAGTTCAGCTCTTCGGCGACGGCGATGAAATAGCGGAGTTGCCGGATGTCAGGCATACGAAAATCATATAACAGAGGCCTGCAAACGGTATTGGCTCGAATGCCGGCATCTCAATACAGTGGCGACCGCCATACCCGGCATACAACGATCGGAGACAAACATGATGTCCATTTCCCGCCGCGCCGGCCTGCTGGCCGTGGGCGCCGCAGTCCTTGCCATCAGCACCGCTGCGCATGCCCAGACCCGCGAAGTCAAGATCGGCTACGCCCTGGCCCCGAACTCGCACTACGGTGCCGGCGCCAACGCCTGGGCCGCGTCGTTCGAGAAGGCCACGAACGGCCAGTTCAAGTTCCGTCAATTCCCCTCCAGCGCCCTGGGTGGCGAGCGCGAATTGCTCGAAGGCCTGCAGCTGGGCACCGTGGAAGCGGCCATCGTCTCCTCCGGCACGCTGAGCAACTTCGTGCCCGAAGTCGGTGTGACCGACATCCCCTTCCTGTTCCGCGACATCAACCACGCACGCAGCGTGCTCGACGGCCCGATCGGCCAGGACCTGCTGGGCAAGTTCAAGTCGCGCAACCTGGTCGCGCTGGCCTGGGGCGAGCAAGGTTTCCGCCACATCACCAACGGCAAGCACCCGATCACCAAGCCCGAAGACCTCAAGGGCCTGAAGATCCGCACGATGGAAAACCCGGTGCACATCACCGCCTTCCGCACGCTGGGCGCCGCGCCCACGCCCATGGCCTGGCCCGAAGTCACCGGCGCGCTGCAGCAGGGCACCATCGACGGCCAGGAGAACCCGATCTCGGTGATCGCCTCGGCCAAGCTCTCGGCGGTGCAGAAGCACCTGGCGCTCACGGGCCACGTGTATTCGCCGGCCATGCTGCTGGTCTCGCCCAAGTTCTGGGACTCGCTCAACGACAGTCAGAAGGCCGCCGTGACCGCGGGCGCCAAGGACGGCGCGAAGGCCATGCGCCAGTTCGTCGACGACATCGAGAAGAAGGGCGTGGACGAGCTGCGCGCCCAGGGCATGCAGATCACCGAGGTGCCCAACAAGGCGCCGTTCCAGCAGGCCCTCTCGCCCGCCTACCAGCAGTACGCCTCCAAGTACGGCAAAGAGCTGATCGACCGCATCGCCAACGCGAAGTGACCGTCTGACCCCGCACCGCCCGGCCCCGTGCCGGGTGGTGCGCTTGTGCACGTGCGCTGCAGGAAATCCCCATGATCGACCGATTCGAGAACGCCCTGGTGGCCGTCAACCGCTGGGTGCTGATCCTGCTGTTGGCGGCGATGTCCGTCATCGTGTTCGCCAACGTCGTGCTGCGCTACACCACCAACGACTCCATCGTCTGGGCCGAAGAGGTCGCGCGCCACCTCATGATCTGGGGCACCTTCCTGGGCGCCGGGCTGGTGCTGCGCTTCGGCGGGCACGTGGCGATCGACAACCTGCACCAGGCCGTGCCCACGCCGCTGGCGCGGGTGCTGCGTGCGGTCGTGGCGCTGCTGATCGCCGGCTTCTGCGTGTCGATGACGTATTTCTCCATCGTCTACACCAGCGTGATGCGGTTCCAGACCACGCCCGCCACCGGCATCTCGTTCGCCTGGATCTACGCGGCCTTGCCCGCGGGCTTCATCCTGATGCTGGTGCACCTGGCCTTTCTGGTGCGCCGCTACGTGATCGACGGCCGCT
Source organism: Hydrogenophaga sp. UC242_50 (assembly GCF_042697355.1). Classification (NCBI taxonomy): domain Bacteria; kingdom Pseudomonadati; phylum Pseudomonadota; class Betaproteobacteria; order Burkholderiales; family Comamonadaceae; genus Hydrogenophaga; species Hydrogenophaga sp. UC242_50. Next base: position 282,039 of record NZ_CP170553.1, on the reverse strand, counting down.
TCCACGAGTCGCCCGAGATGGACGCCGAGGCGGCTGCCTCGCTCTGAGCCCCTGACGCGGAACCCCCAACCATGGTCATCACCCTGTTCGTCGCCGCCGTCGTGCTCATGCTGATCGGCGTGCCCGTGGCGTTCTCGCTCGCCATCGCCGCCGCCCTGGCCGTGGCCCTGGGCGGGCAGTACCCGCAGATCATCGTGTTCAAGGAAATGTTCACCGGCGTGGACAGCTTCCCGCTGATGGCGGTGCCCTTCTTCATCCTGGCGGCCGAGATCATGTCGGGCGGGGCGCTCACGCTGGTGCTGCTGCGCTTCGCCTCGCAGTTCGTCGGCCACCTGCGCGGTGGCCTGGGCTATGCCAACGTGCTGTCGCTCACCATCTTCTCGGGCATCTCGGGCTCGGCCCTGGCGGACGCCGCCGGCCCGGGCTCGATGATGGTGCGCATGATGGACAAGGCCGGCTACGACCGCGCCTACGCGGCCGCGCTGACCGCCAGCACCGCCATCGTGGGGCCCATCATCCCGCCCTCGATCATCATGATCATCTACGCGCTGCAGGACGAGCACGTCTCCGTCGGCGCGCTGTTCATCGCCGGTTTCATCCCCGGCCTGCTGATCGCCGCCGCCATGAGCTGGGTCAACTGGTGGGTCTGCCGCCGGCGCGACTTCCGCTCCGACGCCCCGCGCCCCACCGGCCGCGAGATGCTCATGAACACCATCAAGGCGGTGCCCGCGCTGTTCCTGGTGGTGATCATCCTGGTCGGCATCCGCTTCGGCGTCTTCACGCCCACCGAGGCCTCGGTGGTCGCGGTGTTCTACGCGCTGGTCTGCGGCAAGTGGGTCTACGGCACGCTCAAGTGGTCGGCGCTGCCCGGCATCGCGGCGCGCTCGGCCATGCTCACTGCCTCGGTGCTGTTCGTGGTGGCCGCTTCGTCGGCCTTCGCCTGGGTGCTCACCATCGAAGGCGTGCCGCAGGACCTGGCGCAGGCCATCATCGGCTGGGATCTCTCGCCCGTCACCTTCCTGATCGCGGTGAACATCCTGCTGCTGCTGTTCGGCATCTTCATGGAGCCGCTGCCCGGCGTCACCATCCTCGTGCCCATCCTGGCGCCGATCGCGGCCGCGCTGGGCATCGACCCGATCCACTTCGCGATGGTGGTCATCGTCAACCTCACGCTGGGCATGATCACGCCGCCCGTGGGCGGGCTGCTGTTCGTCACCTCGGTGGCGACCAAGGTGCCGCTCATGGCCCTCACGCGCGAGCTGCCGCCCTTCCTGTGGGCCCACCTCGTGGTGCTGTTGCTGCTCACCTTCGTGCCCGCGATCTCCACCTGGCTGCCGCACGCGCTGGGCTTCTGATGCGCCGCGCCGCCCGCCGCTCCAGCCCTGACGCGGCTGTCTCGCCCCAGGGCGAGATCACCGACGTGGTGCTCGATCGCGGCCTGTCGCTGCACTTCTTCGACGAGGGCGTGGCCGTGCTGTCCTCGCGCATCGAGTCCGGCGAGGGCTATGCGCAGTTCAACAAGCGCGACCTGCAGGTGCTGGTGGATTTTTTCCAGGCGCCGGAGAACCGGCACCTGCTGCAGCCGCCGGTCGACCCCCGGCCTTGACTTCGCAGGGGTGGCTCAGCGCCAGCCCGGCACCTTCTTCAGCACGAAGTTCATCGCCGGTTCGGCCGGTGTGCCGCGCCCCTGGGCCGAGCGGCGGATGCCGCGCAGTTCCTGGCGACAGCCCGAGGCGGTGACGTGGCCTTCCCACACCGCGTCCATGCGCAGCGCCGTCGGCCGACTCGTCGAGGTTGAACTCGCCGTCCATGACGTCCCCGGACACCACCGCCTGCCGGTCGTTGCCGGCGGTGCTGCGTTTCAGGCTGCCGCGCACGCTGTCCGGGTACTCCGGGTGGCGCTCGAACAGCAGCGCGCCGGTGGAGGCGGGCGCGGCCTCGCTGCCCCCCTCCTGCGGCCAGAGCACCAGCTGCCACAGGCCGTAGAGCTGGCTGGGCGCCATGTCGCCGGGTTGGCTGCAGACGGTCGGGGGTGTGGCCGGCGCTTGCGCATGGCCGGCGCCGGCCAGCAGCGCCCACGCGGCGGCGAGGCAGAGGTGTTTCATGAGGCGGGGTCGGCCGCCTTCTGGGCGGCCTGGTCGGTGGCGCGTTGCGCGAACTCGGCGCGCAGCGCGCGCAGTTTCTCGCGCGGGTCTTCCTTCACGGTGGCCTGGTCCAGCGCCATCTCCTTGATGAAGCGGCTGGCCTGCCCGGGCACGCTCTCGCGCCCCTTCTTGCGGCGTTTGAGCCAGCTCACCGCCAGCGTGCGCTGCGCGCGCGTGATGCCCACGTACATCAGGCGGCGCTCTTCCTGCAGGCGCTGCGCCATGTCGGCCGCCTGCGCGTCGCTCTGGCCGGGCTCCTCGTCCATCTTGAACGGCAGCAGGCCCTCGTTCACGCCGACCAGCATCACGTGCGGCCACTCCAGGCCCTTGGAGGCGTGCAGCGTCGAGAGCGTCACCACGTTCTGGTCCTGCTCGCGCTCGCTCAGCGTGGAGAGCAGGGCGATCGTCTGCACCACCTCGAGCAGGCTCTTGCGCTCGCTCTCGATCTTCACGCCGTCCTCTTCCTCCAGCTTGCCGCCGCAGCGCCCGGCCACCCAGTCGCAGAAGTCCATCACGTTGGTCCAGCGCGCGGCCGCCACCTTCTCGTTGTCCTCGCTGTCGTAGAGGTGCTTCTCGTAGTCGATGTCCTTGAGCCACTCGGTGAGGAAGGCGCGCCCGGCCTCGTGGCCCACGGTGTGGCGCGCGCGGTACTCCAGGTCGTTCACCGCGCGGCCGAACTCGTGCAGCGTTGCGCACCGCGCGCGGGGGCAGGGCGGTGCCCAGCGAGTTGGCGAACAGCGCCTCGAACAGACTCAGCTTGTACTGCGTGGCGAAGGCCCCCAGCTGCTGCAGCGTGGTGTGGCCGATGCCGCGCTTGGGCGTGGTGGCCGAGCGCAGGAAGGCCGGATCGTCGTTGTTGTTCACCAGCAGGCGCAGCCAGGCGCAGAGGTCGCGGATCTCGGCCTTGTCGAAGAAGCTCTGGCCGCCCGAGACCTTGTACGGCACCTGCGCGCGGCGCAGCGACTGCTCGAACGGGCGCGCCATGTGGTTGGCGCGGTAGAGGATGGCGAAGTCGCGCCACTCCTTATGCTGCGAGCTCGCGCGCAGGCTCAGGATGCGCGCCACCGCGCGCTCGGCCTCGTGTTCCTCGTTGTCGGCATCGACCACGCGCACCGGCTCGCCCTCGCCCAGGTCGCTCCACAGCGTCTTGGGAAACAGCTTGGGGTTGGGGCCGATGACGTTGTTCGCCGCGCGAAGGATCGCGCTGGTGGAGCGGTAGTTCTGCTCCAGCTTGATGACCTTGAGCTCGGGGAAGTCGTGCGGCAGCTTCTTCAGGTTGTCCAGCGTGGCGCCGCGCCAGCCGTAGATGGACTGGTCGTCGTCGCCCACGGCGGTGAAGCGCGCCCGTTCGCCCACCAGCAGCTTGAGCAGCTCGTACTGCGTGGCGTTGGTGTCCTGGTACTCGTCCACCAGCACGTGGCCCATCTTCTTCTGCCAGCGCGCGCGCACGTCTTCGTGCTCGCGCAGCAGCTTGAGCGGCAGCGTGATGAGGTCGTCGAAGTCCACGCTCTGGAAGGCCACCAGGCGCTCTTCGTAGCGCGCCATGATGGTCGCCATCACGCGCTCGTTTTCGTCCTTGGCCTGAGCGAGGGCCTGTGCCGCGTTCATGCCCGCGCCCTTCCACGCGCTGATGCCCCACTGCCAGCCGCGCGCGGTGGCCGCGTCGGTGGTGCCGCCGCAGTCCTTGAGCAGGCTGGTGATGTCGTCGGTGTCGAGGATGGAGAACTGCTTCTTCAGGCCCAGCACCTCGCCGTCGTCGCGCAGCAGGCGCACGCCCAGCGCGTGGAAGGTGCAGATCAGCACCTTGCGCGCGTCGCGCCCCACCAGTTGCGCCGCGCGCTCGCGCATTTCGGCGGCGGCCTTGTTGGTGAAGGTGATGGCGGCGATGCGGTCGGCCGCCAGGCCGGCCTGGATGAGCCGGCCGATCTTGTGCGTGATCACGCGCGTCTTGCCCGAGCCCGCGCCCGCGAGCACCAGGCAGGGCCCCGCCAGGTGGTTCACGGCTTCCAGTTGCGCGAGGTTCAGGCCGTGGGACATGGAGGGAGGCGGGCGGGCGTCGGGAAAGGCGGGAAAAGAGCGTTGGATCATACCGGGCGGGGTGTCGCGGGCCGCCCACGGGCGCCTGAGACAATCGGCCCCGTGCTGCACATCCTGCTGGTCACCTTCCCCTTCTTTGCGCTCGTGCTCGCCGGCTACGTGGCCGCGCGCCGGCGCATGCTGCCGCTGGAGGCCATTCCCGGGCTCAACGGTTTCGTGCTGTTCTTCGCGCTGCCCTGCATGCTGTACCGCTTCGGCTCCACCACACCGATCGCGCAGCTGCTCGACGGCTGGGTGGCCGGCCTGTACCTGCTGTGCGGTCTCATCGTGGTGGGCGCCACCATCGCCTTCACGCGCAACGCGCGCATCCGCTGGAACGACGCCTCCCTGGGCGCGCTGGTGGCGGCCTTTCCCAACTCGGGCTTCATGGGCGTGCCGCTGATCGTGGCCCTGCTCGGCGCGTCGGCGGCGGGCACCGTGATCCTCACCATGGTGGTGGACATGGTGATCACCAGCTCGCTGTGCATCGCGCTCTCGCGCCTGGACGAGGCGCAGGGCCAGGGCCGCTCGGCGGTGGCCGAGGCCACGCGCAAGGCGCTCAAGGGCGTGCTCACCAACCCCATGCCCTGGGCCATCGTGCTCGGCGGCCTGGCCTCGGCCTGGGCCTTCACCCTGCCCAAGCCGGTGGAGCAGACGGTGTGGCTGCTGGCCGATTCGGCCTCGCCCGTGGCGCTGTTCACCATTGGCGCGGTGCTGGCGCGCGCGCGGATGACGGCCAACCACCCCATGCCCCTGGCCGACTACCTGCCGGTGGCGCTGATGAAGCTCTTCGTGCACCCGCTGCTGGTGCTCGCCGTGGGCTGGCTGGCCATCCGCGCGGGTGCTCCACTGTCGTGGCCGACGCTGGTGGTGATGGTGCTGGTGGCCGCGCTGCCCAGCGCGAGCAACGTCTCGCTGCTGGCCGAGCGCTTCGGCGCCGACAACGGGCGCATCGCCCGCATCATCCTCGTGACCACGGCGGCCGCCTTCCTCACGTTCTCCGGGGCCGTGGCGCTGCTGACCTGAAGCTTTCGTGACGGGAGAATGAAGCTTCGATAGGCACTGCCTATGTCCTTCATCCAGGCTTTTGTTTTGACACCCCCGGGGTGGCTCTCTAAAGTGCGTTGGCTCATCCCCGCCAACCACAAAGGAGATCCCCATGTCAGAAGCCAAGTGTCCCTTCCACCACGGTTCCGGTGTCGGAACCAGCAACAAGGACTGGTGGCCGAACCAGTTGCGCATGGACGTGCTGAACCAGCACTCCGCCAAGTCCAACCCGCTGGGCGAATCGTTCGACTACGCGGCCGAATTCAAGAAGCTGGACTACAAGGCACTCAAGGCCGATCTGAACAAGCTGATGACCGACAGCCAGGACTGGTGGCCCGCCGACTTCGGCCACTACGGCCCGCAGTTCATCCGCATGGCCTGGCACTCGGCCGGCACCTACCGCACCACCGACGGCCGTGGCGGCGGTGGCCGTGGCCAGCAGCGCTTCGCGCCGCTCAACTCGTGGCCCGACAACGTCAACATCGACAAGTCGCGCCGCCTGCTGTGGCCGATCAAACAGAAATACGGCCAGCAGATCTCCTGGGCCGACCTCATGATCCTCGCGGGCAACGTGGCGCTGGAGTCCATGGGCTTTCGCACCTTCGGCTTCGCGGCGGGCCGTGAGGACGTGTGGGAACCCGATACCGACGTGAGCTGGGGCGCCGAGACCAAGTGGCTGGGCGATGACCAGCGCTTCGAGGGCGACCGTGTCCTGGTCAAGAGCCTGGGCGCGACGCACATGGGCCTGATCTATGTGAACCCCGAAGGCCCGAACGCCAGCGGCGACTACATGGCCGCGGCCAAGGACATCCGCGCCACCTTCTACCGCATGGCCATGGACGACGAGGAAATCGTCGCGCTGATCGCCGGTGGTCACACCTTCGGCAAGGCGCACGGCGCGGCGCCGGAATCGCACAAGGGCAAGGAACCCGAGGGCGGTTCGATCGAAGCGCAAGGCCTGGGCTGGACCAGCGACTTCGGCAGTGGACATGGCAAGGACACCGTCTCCAGCGGCCTGGAAGTGACCTGGACCACCACCCCCGCGCAATGGAGCAACAACTTCTTCGAGAACCTGTTCAAGTTCGAATGGGAAGAGGAGCGCAGCCCCGCGGGCGCCAGGCAGTGGGTCGCCAAGGACGCGCCGGAGATCATCCCCGATGCGCACGTGCCCGGTCTGAAGCACAAGCCCAAGATGCTCACCACCGACCTGACCATGCGCTTCGATCCCGAGTTCGGCAAGATCTCCCAGCGCTTCCTCAACGACCCGCAAGCCTTCGCCGAGGCCTTCGCCCGCGCCTGGTTCAAGCTGACGCACCGCGACATGGGACCCAAGGCGCGTTACCTTGGCCCTGAAGTGCCGAAGGAAGACCTGATCTGGCAGGACCCGCTGCCCGCGGCCACGCACAACCCCACGGCGGCGGACATCGCCGACCTCAAGGCCCGGATCGCGGCCTCGGACCTGTCGGTGAGCGAGCTGGTCTCGGTGGCCTGGGCTTCGGCCTCCACCTTCCGTGGTGGCGACAAGCGCGGTGGCGCCAACGGCGCGCGCCTGGCGCTCGCGCCGCAGAAGGACTGGGTGGTCAACCAGGTGGCGGTGAGGGCGCTGCCCAAGCTGGTGGAGATCCAGAAAGCCTCGGGCAAGGCCTCGCTGGCCGACGTGATCGTGCTGGCCGGTGGGGTCGGTGTCGAGCAGGCGGCCAAGGCCGCGGGGGTCGCCGTGGACGTGCCGTTCACGCCCGGGCGGGTCGATGCGCGGCAGGACCAGACCGACGTCGAATCCTTCGCCGTGCTGGAGCCCGAGGCCGATGGCTTCCGAAATTACAAGGCGGGCAAGAGCGCCGCGTCGACGGAAGCGCTGCTGGTCGACAAGGCGCAGCTGCTCACGCTGACGGCGCCCGAGATGACCGCGCTGGTGGGGGGCCTGCGCGTGCTCGGCGCCAACGCCGACGGCAGCCAGCACGGGGTGTTCACCGACCGGGTCGGCGCACTCACCAATGCCTTCTTCGTCAACCTGCTGAACATGAACACCGTGTGGACGCCGGTGGATGCCGAGGCCGAGGTGTTCGAAGGCAAGGACCGCCAGAGCGGCCAGCTGCGGTACACCGCCACCCGCAACGATCTGGTGTTCGGCTCCAACTCGGTGCTGCGCGCCTATGCCGAGGTGTACGCCAGCGCGGATCGGCCAGTCGAAGTTCCTCAAGGACTTCGTGGCCGCCTGGACCAAGGTCATGAACCTGGACCGGTTCGACATCGCCTGATCGTTTCGGGCATCCGTCCAAGCCCCGGGATGCCGAATCCCGGGGCTTTTGTTTTGGGCATGGGCCGATGTCCCCGGCGGCGAGGCCCATGCCGTTGCTGCATCAACCAAACTTTCGATCATGGGGGCGCACTCATGCTGGACCCGTCGCGGTGCGATGGGGACGGGTGTTGTGTTCGTGTTGTGAGGATGTGGTTCATGGACGTGGTTGGGTTCAGCGCGAGGAGGGTCGCCCAGGTCGGGGTCGACCCCTTCAAAAAGGTGGAAAGCCCCAGGGGCATTGCGCTCAGCCCTGGCAACACCTGGGCATCGACGAAGGCCGGCTCTGGCCCCTTGCCGGGTTCTGATGAGGTTTCGGGCATTTCGATCTCCGCGCCGTCGCTGCGAGAGGACCCTCCCTCGGTGAGGGCGCGGGTGTTGGTGCACCAGGATGTCCAGGCCGTGAAGAGCCTGCCCACGTTTGCGCAAAGGCACCCGCTTCTGGCCAGGGTGTTCCGTGTTTTCACGGCCGTGCTGGCGTTTCCGCTGCTGCTGGCGTTGAACACGGTCGCGATTCCATTGGCGCATGCCGTGGCATGCGCCTCGAAGGAGTGGGGCGATGGGGGCCTGGCCCAGTCCTTGGGCAAAAGCCGGCTGGTGCGGGCGCTGTGGGGCGACGGTTTCGCCGACTGGCTGGCCACCGGCGACGGCAAGGTGCAGGGCGTGCTTGCGATGCTGTGCGTCTGCCTGCCGGTGTTGCTGGTGAAGTCCGCCGTGTTTTCCGTGCACGGCGCGTCGGCCTGTTCGACAACCTGTCGAACGGATTTTCCGAACGCGCATGGGCGTGCCAGGCGGGGTCGATCTACGACACCTGGACGAAGGACCAGGGCGTGCTCGCGCCCAGCTACCGCTTCCGGTCCGGCACCTGGGTGCGTGCGCGGTAGGCCGGGTCGATGGCGCGCTCCGAGCTCGAACGGGTGCTGGCGCAGATGGGCGAACACCTCGGCCTGCGGGACGCGCACCGCCTGCAGGACGGCGGGCTGCTGGAGGTGGGCGGGCACGAACTGCTGTTGCATCACGACGCAGAAAATGCGCCACACCTGGTCCAGGCGCGCCTGAACCTGGGACCGGCCGACCCGCACCAGCGCGAATGGATCTGGCACCGGCTGCTGGTCAGCAACTTCGAATGGGCCTGCAACGGCAGCCTGGGCTGGAGCCTGTCACCCGAGGGCGATCTGGCCATGCTCACCGCGCACCACCCCTTGGACACGCAGACCACGGGTGCCGAGCTGGCCGCCTGGCTGCGTGAGCTGCTGGTCTGCGCGCGGGCGCATTGGCAGGCCCTGCCGTCGCGGCAGGCCATGGCCGACTTCCAGGCCCTGGCTCCGCTGCGGCGCACCCGGCGGCCCGTGTCCACGCAGCCCGATGGCTGGGAGCCGCTGATCGACGCGCTCTGCGACCACGTGGGCATCGCCGAGCGCCATGCCTTGCGGCGTGGCGAGGGCAGCCTGCGGGTGGACGGCGTGGACATGCTGCTGCGGCACGACCCGTTGGTGCCCGGGCGTTTCCAGGTGAGCCTCGACCTGGGCATGGCGCCAATCGGCCCGCGTGAAAAGCTGTGGCAGGGCCTGCTGTGGAGCAACTTTCTGATGGGCGCGGGCGGCGATGTGCTGTTCAGCGTGCTCCCGCAGCGCGAGGCGGTGGTGATGACGCTGCAGCAGACCTTGCCGGTCGAACCGAGCGCGCAGGAGTTCTGCGATCTGCTGCATGCCCTGGCGGCACAAGGCCAAGGTGTCTGGGACACCCTGCGCGACACGGTCTCGCGGATGGAAACCGCCATGCCGGTAGGCCCGCCGGCCCAGGCGGGTCGACGCTTGAGCGCGCCTTGACGGTTGCCTACCGCTTCAAGGCCTCCTGCTCCAGCAGCAGGTAGGTGTTGTACGCGTTCATGCGGTTGGCCGGGCCGAACATGGGCATGGTCTCGAAGGCGGACCAGTCGGTCTTGTCGTAGGCCTCTTCGAACGGCACGAAGTTCTCCACCGCCTCGCCCATGCTCTGGCGCAGGTGCTTGAGGTAGTCGCGCGTGGTGCCGATGTCCTTCTTCGGGTCGGTGGACGCGGCGCCGTGCCCCGGCACGACCGCTTTGGCGTCGAAGGCCAGCAGGCGCTCCAGCGACAGGATCCACTGGCGGCTGTTGGCCTGGCCCACGAAGGGCAGGCGGCCGTTGAAGAACAGGTCGCCCGCGAACAGCACCTTTTCCGAAGGCACGAACACCGTGAGGTCTTCGGGCGTGTGGGAGGGCCCGACCGGCGTGAGCTCGAACACCACGCCACCGACCTTCAGGGCGGTGGGTCCGTCGATCCAGACGTCGGCCGGCACGATGCGGGTCTGCTCGTTGATCCAGGGCGCGAGGTCGGTGCGCGAGGCCTCCAGGCGCAGGCGCGCGGTGTCGGACTGGATGTACTCGCGCGACGCGCTGTGCGCGATGATCTTCGCCCCCAGCTGCTTGAAGTGCTGCAGGCCGTAGATGTGGTCGGCGTGGTAGTGGGTCAGGATCACGTGCGTGATCGGCTTGTCGGTCCGTTGGCGGATCGCCTGCGTGAGCCGCTCGGCCAGCCGGGGCGAGCCCAGCGCGTCCACCACCACCACGCCCTCGGGGGTTACCACGAAACCGGCGTTGCTGATGAAGTTCTGGTTCCTGGTCGAGCCCAGCTGGGTCAGGCCCTGCACGTAGTAGCTGTGGGGGCCGACCGCCTCCACGGTCATGGCCGGGCCGGTGTCGGCGGCGGGCTGGGCCTGGGCGGCGAAGGTGGCCAGGGCGATCAGGGGCGCAAGCCACCAGCGAAGGGAAAGTCGGGGCACGGGTCGTCTCCAGTAGTCTTGCCTGCTCTTATATCGCAATTTACTTATATTTGAGCGCGGTCGGCTTTGCGGGTCTCACGTTTTCGGGCCGACTGCCGATCTTCAAGGCGAGCCGGCGACATGACCGGCCAGGAGCCCGCATGATCAAGCCCCCTTTGCCGCACAACGAAGCGAAGCGCCTGAAGGCGCTGCGCGACCTGGTGATCCTGGACACGCCGCCCGAGGAGCGTTTCGACCGCATTTCGGCGTTCGCGGCGAAAGAGTTCAACGTGCCGATCGCGCTGGTGTCGCTGGTCGATCACGATCGCCAGTGGTTCAAGTCGTCCTTCGGCCTGGAGGACGTGCAGGAAACGCCGCGCGACATTTCCTTCTGCGGCCACGCGGTGGCGATGGCGAAGACGCTGATCGTGCCCGATGCGCTGGCCGATCCCCGCTTCGCCGACAACCCCATGGTGGTGGGCCAGCCCTATGTGCGCTTCTACGCCGGGGCGCTGCTGCGCCTGCCGTACGGGCAGGTGGTGGGCACGCTGTGCATCATGGACCGGCGCCCGCGCGATTTCGACAAACTGGACGAGGCCATCCTCAACGGCCTGCGCGACCTGGTGGTGGAGGAGCTGTTCCGGCGCGAGGAGGCGGTGTCGTGAGCGCCGGCCGGCCGCAGGTGCTGCTGATCGAACCCGATGGCCTGGTGCGCGGCACCGTGGCCTCGGTGTGCCGCGAGCTGCAGCTGGTGCGGCTGCAGCAGGCGACCAGCATCGCCCAGGGCGAAAAATGGATGCAGAGCAACGTGGACCACGGCCTGCTGCTCTCGCTGGCCGAGCGCGACGCGGCGCTGGCGCTGCTCACGCGGCTGCGCGCGGGTGAACTGCGCTGCGAGGCCGACATTCCGGTGGCGGTGATGGTGGCCAGCGCCGACGCGGAGCTGGTGGTGCGACTCAAGGAGCTTGACGTGCGCCGCCTGCTGCTGCAACCCTTCCGCCTGCGCGACGTGGTGCACACGCTGGAGCAGCTCTGGCCGATGCCGGAAATCCTCGTCGCCTGAAGAGGCGCCCTCCAGAACACCGCGGGTCCGGCTTCGCCGGCCCGCAGGTGTTGCCCCCTGGGGGGTGACGCCGCAGGCGGCGCGGGGGGATCCCTCTAGATCGCGAGCGGGTCCACGTCCACCGCGTAACGCACCAATCCACGCGCCTGCGGCAGGCCCCGGCACTCCAGCAAGACCGGCTGCCAGGCGCTCAGGAAGCGCTGCAGGGCGGCGCGCGAGACGGCCTCCACCAGCAATTGCGCGCGCTCCACGTTCGCCACGCGCTGGATGGTCAGCGGCACCGCCGGGTAGAGCGTGATCTCGTCGCGGTGCGGCAGGCCGTCGGCGGCCTGCGCGGCCGCGTTCAGGTAGGCCTGGGCCGCCTGCTGGGTTTTCGCGTCGGCGCGCAGCAGCGCCTGGTTGCGCAAAGGGCGGCATGCCCGCGCTTTCGCGCTCGCCCAGCTGCTGCGCGGCGAAGGCCGGGAAGTCGTGCCGGCGCAGCGCGGCGAACAGCGGGTGCTGCGGCGTCCAGGTCTGCACCCACAGCTCGCTCTCGCTGCCCTGGCTGCTCACGAAAACCGCGTCGCGCCCGGCGCGCCCACCGGCCTGCATCAGCAGCGCGAACAGGCGCTCGGGCGCGCGGTAGTCGCTGGCGAACAGGCCCGAGTCGGCGTTGATGCCGGCCACCAGCGTGATGCGGCGAAAGTCGTGGCCCTTGGCGATCATCTGCGTGCCCACCAGCACGTCCACCTCGCCGCTGTGCATGGTGGCGAGCTGCTGTTCCAGGCTGCCCTTGAGGCGGGTCGAGTCGGCGTCCATGCGCGCCACGCGCGCGGGGCCGCCGTCGGGGCGCTTCACGTCGGCCAGCAGGCTGGCGAGTTGCTCTTCCACCTGTTCCGTGCCTTTGCCGATGGGCGCGATGTCGAGGTTGCCGCACTCGGGGCAGGCGCGCGGCACGCGCTCGGTGAAGCCGCAGTGGTGGCAGCGCAGCGTGCGGTCCAGCTTGTGGAACACGCGAAAGGCGCTGCAGTGCGGGCAGGCGCTCTTCCAGCCGCAGTCGTGGCAGGCCAGCACCGGGGAGTAGCCGCGCCGGTTGAGCAGCACCATGCATTGTTCGCCACGCGCGATGCGCTCGGCCATCGCGGCCACCAGGGGCGGGGCGAGCACCGCGCCTTTGGGCTGGTGGTTCATGTCGACCAGGCGCAGGCGCGGCAGCGCGCCGCCGCCGATGCGCGCCGGCATGGCCAGGCGCAGGTAGCGGCCCTGGTCGGCCGCGTGCCAGCTCTCCAGCGAGGGCGTGGCCGAGCCGAGCACGACGCGGCAGCGCGCCGCCGCATCGCCCGTCTCGGCCACCAGCGCCTCCGTTTCCACCTTGGCGCGGTAGACCGCGAGGTCGCGCGCCGAATAGCGTGCGCCTTCCTGGCTCTTGTAGCTGGGGTCGTGCTCTTCGTCGACCACGATCAGGCGCAGCCCCGGCAGGCTGGCCAGCACCGCCATGCGCGTGCCCAGCACGATGCGCGCCTGGCCGGTGTGCGCCGCGAGCCAGCCGGCCAGGCGCTGCGCGGGCGTCATGCCGCTGTGCAGGCAGACCAGGGCACCCGCGCCGAACAGGGGCTCGAAGCGCTCGCGAAAGCGCGCTTCCAGCTGCGGCGTGAGGTTGATCTCCGGCACCATCACCAGCACCTGCGCGTCGGCCTGCGCCTGCAGCACGTGCTGCGTGGCCTGCAGGTAGACCTCGGTCTTGCCGCTGCCGGTGGCGCCGTACAGCAGCACCGGGGCCTGCGCGGCTTCCAGCGCCTGCAGGGCCTCGCGCTGTTCGTCGCTCAGGTCCAGGCCGATGTCGGTGGCCGTGCCGTCGGGCGGGGCTTGCGGGGCGCGGGCGGCCTGCTGTTTCTGGCTTTTCTTGAGGCGTCGGGCGAGCTGCACGGTGTTCAGGTCGCGCAGCTGCGGCGGCAGGGCCGCCAGCGACACCTCGCCCAGGCTGCGCTGGTAGTACTGCGCCGCGAAACGCAGCAGCTGGCGCCAGCGCGCGTTGAGCGGCGGCAGGCCTTCGAGCACGCCGGCCACGGTTTTGGTCTGGGCTTCGCTCAGGCCTTCGGGGGGCTGGTCGGGGCATTCCCAGACCACGCCCAGCACCTCCCGGGCACCCAGCGGCACCCGCACCAAGGTGCCCGGTGCGAGCGACAACTCACTCCGGTAAGTCAGGCTGGCGCCCACCCCGCTGTGGGCCGGGGTGCGCACGACGACGCTGGGCCAGAAAGCCATGCTTAGCGCCCATTCCTCAGCTGGACTGTCGGAACGCGCGCTAAGTTGTTGATTTGACAGAGCATCGGAACATATCCAGACTTTTTGTGGATAACTTTGTTGATAGTTTGCCTGCGCGCCGTCGGAAGCCTTGCAAATCAAGGGTTTGCTTAAACTGCCCGCAAAAAAAGCAGAAAATAAAATCTATATGAATCAATAACTTACGAGGCACTTGTAGGATTTGTCTGGCGCCTGGCCGCGGCGGGCCTCATGGCGCACCGCAGCACGAGTTTTGTGCATAAGTAAGGCGTGTCAAGTGACTTTTTCGGCATTATTTGTGTTATGGCCGGTTCAGACGGCGGCTTTTTGACGCCTTCATGACGCCAGAACGGGGGCGTTGCATCCGCCGCCCCAAGGGCGCCGGGGCAGGCCAAAAGCCCCGGTCCAGCTGCAAAAACGGGAGCGCTTCAGGCCGCCTGACGCAGCCGCCGGGAATGCGAATGCACCGCATCCACGAGCACCGACACGTGCTCCGGCGGGGTGTGCTGGCTGATGCCGTGGCCCAGGTTGAAGATGTGCGTGGGGCCGGTGCCGGCGCCCTGGTGCGGCCGGCCGAAGCTCTCGAGCACCGCGGCCACCTCGGCCTCGATGCGCTCGGGCGGCGCGAACAGCACGTTGGGGTCGATGTTGCCCTGCAGCGCCTTGCCGTGGGCGCCTTCGCCCACCTGGGCGCGCGCGCGGGCCAGGTTCACGGTCCAGTCCAGGCCCAGGGCGTGGCAGTCGAGGTCCTTCATGTCGTCCAGCCACAGGCCGCCGCCCTTGGTGAAGACGATGCGCGGAATCACCACGCCGCCGTGTTCGCGCTTGAGCTGCGCCAGCACGCGGCGCGTGTAGGCCAGGCTGAAGTCCTGGAACTTGCCGTCGGCCAGCACACCGCCCCAGCTGTCGAACACCATCACGGCCTGGGCGCCGGCGTCGATCTGCGCGTTGAGGTAGGTTGCGCACGGCGTCGGCGTTGACGGCGAGGATGCGGTGCATCAGGTCGGGGCGCGCGTACATCAGCGACTTCACGGCGCGGTAGTCGTCGCTGCCGCCGCCTTCGACCATGTAGCAGGCCAGCGTCCAGGGGCTGCCCGAAAAACCGATCAGGGGCACGCGGCCGTTGAGCGCCTTGCGGATCGAGGTGACGGCGTCGAACACGTAGCGCAGCTTGTCCATGTCGGGCACGGCCAGCGCGGCCACGTCGGCCTCGGTGCGCACGGTCTTCTCGAACTTCGGGCCTTCGCCGAGGGCGAACGACAGGCCCAGGCCCATGGCGTCGGGCACGGTGAGGATGTCGCTGAACAGGATGGCCGCGTCCAGCGCGTAACGCTCCAGCGGTTGCAGCGTCACTTCGGTCGCGTAGTCGGTGTTGGTCGCCAGCCCCATGAAGCTGCCGGCCTGGGCGCGCGTGGCGCGGTACTCGGGCAGGTAGCGGCCGGCCTGGCGCATGAGCCAGACGGGCGTGTGGTCGGTGGATTGGCGAAGGCAGGCACGCAGAAAGGTGTCGTTCTGCAGGGGAGCAAAGGGCATGTCGGTATCGGGGACTGGGGTGGGGGGGGTATCGGGGGGATTATCGGCCCCCACCCAGGGCGCAGGCGCAGGTCGGCTACGCTGCGCCGTTCTTGTACTTGATGCCGCAGCCGTAGGCACGGCTGGTGGCCACGCTCACCGGTTTGCCCGAGCGCAGTTCGCCCAGGCCCTGGCGCACGTAGTTGGTGGCCTTCGGGATGTCGTCCACCCGCGCCGAGGGGATGCTGTCGATGCCGCCGGCGTACACCAGCAGGCCCTGCGCATTGACGATGTACATGTGCGGCGTGACGCGCGCGGCATAGGCCTCACCCACCTTGCCGTCCTCGTCCATCAGCGTGGCGGTGGGGCTGGCCTGTTTCTCGGTCATCCAGCGGCCGAGCTGCTGGGGCGACTGGTAGTCGGCGCTGTCGTCGCGCGTGGAGTTGATCGCGAGCCACACCACGCCCTGGGCGGTGGCTTCCTTCTGCAGCGCCTGCATGTTGCCCTGGTAGTGCTTGCGCACGAAGGGGCAGCCCGGGTTGTTCCATTCCAGCACCACGGTCCTGCCCTTGAAGTCCGAGAGCTTGACGGGCTTGCCGGTGGTGTCCTGAAGGCTGAAGTCGGGCGCGGGCTGGCCCACACCGGGGGCCGCGAACGCGGGCGTGACCAGCATCGTGCCCAGGGGCGAAAAGACGGCCAGGGCGAGCAGGGGACGGCGTTGCATGGTGGCACTCCTGAAAACACGGTTGAAGAACAACGGGGCTGGCCTGTCTACAGCCGGGCCAGCGCCGCGCGGACCTCCTCGACACTGAGCACTTCGGTCAGCACCTGCGGGGTCTGGCCGTTCTTGTAGATCGCGTACACCGGCACGCCATTGCGGCCCAGGCTGGCGAGCGCGGCCGTCACGGCCGGGTCGCGGCGCGTCCAGTCGGCGCGCAGCAGGGCCACGTTCTTGCCGGCCATGTCGCCGAGCACGCTGGCGTCGGCCAGGGTGGTGCGCTTGTTGTACTGGCAGGTCACGCACCAGGCGGCGGTGAAGTCCACGAACACCGGGCGGCCCTGCGCGACCAGCTCGGCCTGCGCCTGCGGGCTCCACGGTTGCCAGCTCACGCCCTCGACCGCCGTGCGCACGGCCTGGCCGGGGGTGGGGTCCTGCAGGCGCGTCACGTTCGGGCCGATGGTCCAGCCCAGCCAGGCCAGGCCGACGAGCGAGAGCCCGGCGATCACGGTGCGGCCGCGCCCGCGCAGGCCCAGGGCCCAGACCAGCAGCGCGAGCACCACCAGCAGCATGAGCAGCGCGGCCGCGCCGTCGATGCCGCTTTGCTGGCCCAGCACCCACAGCAGCCAGACCACGGTGGCGAACATGGGGAAGGCCATGAGGTGGCGGAAGGTGGCGATCCAGGCACCCGGGCGCGGCAGCGCGCGCGCCACCGCCGGCACCCAGCTGGCGAGCAGGTAGGGCAGGGCCATGCCCAGGCCGAGCGCGGCGAACACGGCCAGCGCCTGCGCGGCGGGCAGGGCGATGGCCAGGCCGAGTGAGGCGCCCATGAAGGGCGCGGTGCAGGGCGAGGCGATGGCGGTGGCCAGCACGCCGGTGAGGAAGGCGTCGGTGGTCGGGTTGCGCGCCTGCAGGCTGGCGATGCGGCTGGGCAGCACGCTGCCGAACTCGAACAGGCCGGCCAGGTTCAGGCCGATCAGGGTGAACAGCACGGCCAGCGCGGCCACCACGCCCGGGCTTTGCAGCTGGAAGCCCCAGCCGAGTTGTTCACCGGCCGCGCGCAGCCCGAGCAGCAGCGCCCCGAGCGCGACGAAGGAGAGCACCACGCCGGCGGTGTAGGCGATGCCGTTGGCGCGGTGGGCGCGGCGGTTGTCGGCGTGCTGGGCGAAGGCCAGGACCTTGATGGCCAGCACCGGGAACACGCAGGGCATGAGGTTGAGGATCAGCCCGCCGAGCAGCGCGCCCAGCAGGGCCGCGCCCAGGGTGAGCGAGGTGGCGCCGACCGCGGGGGTGGCGGCGGTCGCGCGGGCCGCATTGGCGTCCAGTGCGGCCTGCAGCGCCTCGGGCACCGCGGCGGGCAGGGGCGCGGCGGCCGGCCAGGTGCCTTGCACCGGCACGTCCAGGCGCACGCCGGGGCTGCCCGGCCCCTGGCCCGCGGGCGAGGCCTGGGCCACCACCAGCGCGAGCCGGTCCGGGCTGTCGCTGCGGTGCGGCGAGAGCGGCACGCGCGCGGTCCAGCGCTCGCCGTCCCAGGCCTGTGTCCAGGGCTGGCCGGGCTCGATCAGGCCGGCGGCCTCGGGGAAAAATTCGAGCGCCTGGCCGCGCCAGGCGGCGGGCAGGCCGTTGAGTGCCACGTTCAGGAAGCCCGGCTCGGGGGCGGCGCGGCTGTCCTGCGCCGGCTGGTCCTTGGGCGCGGCCTGGAAGCTGGCGTCGAAGGCGGCGCCGTGCAGGCCGGTGGAGCCGCGCACCGGCAGGCGCAGCGCGAAGCTCCCTTCTTCCGGGATGCATTCCTTGCGGCAGACCAGCCAGGTCGCCTGGAGCTTGACGTCGATGTGGCTGCCGGTGAAACCGGGGTCCACGGTCAGCGGCACCGGCAGCACCACGGTGCCGTCGTAGCCGTAGTTGGCGAGGTTGCCGATCGGGAACTTGCGCGGCGTGGGCCAGGCGATGGCCCCGGCCGTCACGCCCGGCGGCAGCGTCCACTGCAGGTCGGTGGGCAGGCCGGAGTCGCCCGAGTTCTTCCAGTAGGTGTGCCAGTCGGGCGCGTGGGTGATCTGCAGCCCGACCCAGACCGGCTGGCCCGGCCCGGCGCCTTCGGGGGCGTGGGCCAGCAGCTCGGCGCGCGCCTGGTCGCTCTGCACCACGGTCTGCGCGGGCGCCGCGCCCGACAGCAGGCCCTGGGCGGGCACCGAGAGGGGGGCGAGCGCCAGCAGCAGGGCGCCGAGCAGGTGGCGCGTGGCGTGGCGGACCGAGGAAAAGGCGTTGAGGGGCATCGGGCAACAGGCAGGGGGATCGGGGCGGGGCGGTGGCGCCGCCCGTGGGTATGAGAGGCCGGGCGCGCCCAAGTTCCTGGGGCAGGCCGCTCAAATATAAGCGAGCACTGTTTGTCTGTGCGCCGCGACACGCTGGGGGCTTTTCACCCAGGCTTCACAGGGCTTTCATGTTTGGGTACAACCGGGGGCGGACGGGTGGTTGACCAGCATGGAGGGTTTTGTGCATGGGATCGATCGTTGAACGCGCCTTGCTGCCATGGGCGCAAAGAGTCAAGTCGCGGGTGAACCTGCCGGTTCGCCTGAGTTGGGGTGAGCGGGGCTCGTCTTCGCTGTCCCTGGGCGAGTTCGATGCGCCGCAGGTGGAGATCCGGGTGCGCGACGCCTCGGCGCTGCCGCTGCTCATCGACCCCGGCCTGGACACCCTGGGCCAGGCCTATGTGGAGGGCCTGATCGACGTGGAGGGTTCGATGGCGGACATCCTGGCCGTGGCGCACCGCCTGGCCGAGACCGCCGAACCCGATGGCGGCCTGCTCGGGCGCCTGCGCCGGCGCTTCGCCCACACGCGCGAGAGCGACAGCGAGGCCATCCAGTACCACTACGACGTGTCCAACGCGTTCTACGCCCAGTGGCTGGACGAGCGCATGGTCTATTCCTGCGGCTACTTCGAGAACGGCGACGAAACGCTGGACGAGGCGCAGGTCAAGAAGATCGACCACATCCTCACCAAGATCCAGCTGCAGCCCGGCCAGCGCCTGCTCGACATCGGCTGTGGCTGGGGCGCGCTGGTGTTGCGCGCGGCGCAGAAGTTCGGCGCGCACTGCGTGGGTGTGACGCTCTCGAAGAACCAGCACGAGCTGGCGCGCGAGCGCGTGAAGGCCGCCGGCCTGGAAGACCGCATCGACATTCGCCTGCAGGACTACCGCGACGTGAAGGACGGCCCGTTCGACCGCATCACCAGCGTGGGCATGTTCGAGCACGTGGGGCTGAACCACCTGGCGGGGTATTTCGGGCACATCCGCTCGCTGCTCAAGCCCGGCGGCTGGGCCATGAACCACGGCATCACCAGCACCGATCCGCAGGATGGCGAGACGCGGCACGGTGGTGGCACCTTCATCGACCGCTACGTGTTCCCGCAGGGCGAGCTGCCGCACATCGGCACCGTGCTGCGCACCATGCAGGAAGGCGGGCTCGAAGCCTTCGACATCGAGAGCCTGCGCCGCCACTACATGCGCACCACGCAGCTCTGGAGCGAGGCCTTCGAGGCGCGCACGGCGCAGATCAAGCCGCTGGTGGACGAGCGCAAATGGCGCATCTGGCGCGTGTACCTCGCGGGCTGCGCCTGGGCCTTCGAACACGACGAGGTGTCGATCTACCAGGTGATCTGCCGCGCGGCGGGCCAGCCCGCCCAAGGCCTGCCCTGGTCGCGGCGCTTCATCTACCGCTAGCAACGAGCCCGTCCAGAGGCACCGAGGAACCGGCTTTGCCGGGCCATAGGTGTCGTCCCCCTTCAGGGGGGAGGCGCCGAAGGCGACGCGGGGGGTGTTTCCTGAAACCCCAGCACCACCCTCCTGGTGGTGGCCGATTTCTTCTCGATCTTGGTGACCACCACGCGGCCGATCTCGGCCGTGTTGGCCACGTGCGTGCCGCCGCAGGGCTGCAGGTCGATCAGCAGATCGCCCTCGCCGATGCGGATGGTGCGCACCGTGCCGCTGCCGCGCGGCGGCGCCACGCTCATGCTCTTGACCAGCGCGGGGTTGGCGTCGAGTTCGGCGTCGGTGATCGCGCCCACGGTCAGCGGGTGCGACTCGGCCACCAGCCGTGCCAGGCCTTGCGTGAGCACCTCCTTGTCGAGCGGGTCGGTCAGGTGCAGGTCCATGCGCGCGTAGTCGGGCGTGATCGAGCAGCCGTTCACCGGCACCGGCACGAGGTGGCAGAGCAGGTGGGTCGCGGTGTGAAAGCGCATCAGGCGGTGGCGGCGGTCCCAGTCGATGCGCGCGGTGACCGGCAGGCCGGCGGCGAGCCGGGTCAGCAGCGCCTCCTGGCCCGGCGCCGGCACGTGCACGATGTCGGCGGTGGCCCGGCCTTCGGCGTCCTTGCCCTTGCGGGTGTCGGCGATCGCGATGGCCGTGCCGTCGGCCAGCGTGAGCGTGCCGGCGTCGCCAGCCTGGCCGCCGCCGAGCGGGTAGAACACCGTGCGGTCGAGCACGATGCCGTGGTCGTCGGTGCGCGCCACGGTGGCGTCGCACTGCTGCAGGTAGGCGTCCTGGCGGAAAAGGTCGTGGGTCATCGCGCCATCTTACGGGGGCGCGCTTAACGCACTTAAGATGCGGGCATGTCCGCCCCATCCCGCTTCTGGTCCGACCTCACCACCGCCGATTTCGCCGCGCTGGACAGCGCGCGCGCCATCGCCGTGCTGCCGGTGGCCGCCACCGAACAGCACGGGCCGCACCTGCCGCTGTCGGTCGACACCGACATCGTCAACGGCGTGCTGCGCGCGGCCTTGCCGCACATCGCCAGCGAGTTGCCGGTGCTGGTGCTGCCCACACAGGCCGTGGGCTACAGCCCCGAGCACACCGGTTTCGCGGGCACGCTCACGCTCAGGATCGAGACCCTGATGCGGGTGTGGACCGAGCTGGCCGAGTGCGTGGCGGCCAGCGGCGTGAAGAAGCTCGTGCTGTTCAACGCGCACGGCGGCCAGGTGGGCGCGCTCGACCTCGTGGCGCGCGACCTGCGCGCGCGGCTGGGCATGCTGGTCTACAGCGTGAACTGGTTCCACCTGCCGCTGACCGACGCCAAGGGGCACGACCTGAACGCGCTTTTCAGCGCCGAGGAGCACCGCTTCGGCATTCACGCGGGCGAGATCGAGACCTCGCTCATGCTTGCGCTGTCACCCGAGCGGGTGCACCTGCGCGAGGCCGAGCACTTCCGGTCGGCCTCGCAGGGCCGTGCCCAGCGTTTCCCCATCCTGGGCAACGGCAAGAGCGCGAAGCTGGCCTGGCAGATGCAGGACTACAACCCACAGGGTGCCGTGGGCAACGCCGCCGCCGCCAGCGCCGACAAGGGGCAGGCCGTGCTCGAGGCCGCCGGCCGCGCGCTGGCCCAGCTCTTGAGCGAGATCGACCGGCTGCCGCCGGACACGCTCACCGATCGCGTCGCCTTCCCGCCGGCCCGGTAGCGACCGATCCGGCGCCGGGCCGCCCCAAGCCGGATCAGCCCCCTTGGGGGGCAGCGACCGGCGCAGCGGCGGAGCGTGGGGGCTTCGCCTCAGGCGTAGGTCATCCAGTCCCTGAACTCTGCCCGGTCCAAGTGTGGCAGTGTGTTGTAGCTCAGCAGCGTGTGGCGCTTGGGGTTGAACTGGAACTCGGTCACCGCGCTGTTGCGGATGCGCAGGTTCAGTTCGATGGTGGCCTCGGGGCTCAGCCCGAGCACATGCCCTACGGCGGTGGAGATCGGCCCGCCGCTGGACACCAGCAGCACGTTCTGGCCGTGGTGGTTCGCGCGCACATGGTCGAGCGCGCCCGTCACGCCGCGCACGAACTCGGTGTAGCTGGGCATGCCTTGCGGGCTCACGGTGCCAGCCATCCACTGCGCGAGGCCGTCGCGCAACAGGCGGAAGTGGTGGCGGTAGAGCTCGGGGGCCTCGGCGGCGCTGCGCGGCTTCTGCAAGGGGTGCGGGTGGATGGCGCGGATCACCGCCTCGCTGTCGTACTCATTCAGGCCGGCCCAGGCCAGGGGTTCATGTGAGAGCCCCGCGCCTTCGGCGATGCCGGCCCAGGTCTGCTGGTGCCGGCGCAGGGTGCCGGTGATCACGGCGTCGAACACAAGCCCGCGCTCGGCCCAGTAGCGGCCCAGCTGCACGCTCTGGCGCTGGCCCATGTCGCTGAGCTGGTCGTAGTCGTCCGAGCCAAACGAGGCCTGGCCGTGGCGCACAAGGTAGAGGGTTCCCATGGCGGCATTCTGTGGCCGCGTGGCGGCCCGACTTTGTCCCGGCAGCGACTGGGCCGCCGCCCGGCAGTCGCGCAGGTGTCTGCCCCCGCAACCGTGACGGATGTCGGTCGCCCGAACTCGCGCGGCTTTGCGGTCTTTTTCCATTGCTAGGCGGCAAAGGCCCTGTGCTTCAATCGTCGGCATGTGCGTCTTTTCCCGTTGCCATGCTGTTTGACATGCCCACCCTGCTCGCGATGCGGGTCGGCATCGATGGGCTCACGGCCCTGGCATTTTTTGGCTTGCTGCGCCGCTACCCGACCATCGGGGGGCCGGGCTGGTGGTCGCTGTCGGCCACGGTGTCCATCCTGGGGTCGCTGGGCCTGTGGTTGCGTGGCAGCGTGCCCGACTTCCTCGCCTACGGCGTCGGCAACGCGGCCCTCTGCATCGCGCCCCTGCTGGCCTGGATGGGCCTTCGCAGCCACCTGCAGTTCCTGCAGCCGGTGGCGCGGGTGGCCGCGGCCGGCCTGGTGGCGGCCGCGCTGCAGACCGTGTTCATCTTCGTGTGGGACCTGCCGCAGGCGCGCCAGGCCGTGTTCGCGCTGGCGGTGCTCATCGTCATGGGCATGGCGTACCGGGACATGGTGAGCGCCGACCCGCAGCGGCGCGTGCCCGAGATGCAGGCCCTCAAGCTGCTGACCGCGGTGGAGTTCGTCGCCATGCTGCTGTTCGCCCTGGCCGGGCCGGTGGCGGGCCTGCCGCTGTCGCAGGTGGGGCCGGTCACGGTGTTCTTCTTCCTGCTCGCGGGCCTGCTGCGCGTGGTGCTCTATGGGGCCCTGGTGACCTACCGGCTGCGGCTCGAAGGCGATCGCGCGCGCCAGGGCCTGCTGATCCGCGAGGCGGACTCGCGCGCGCTGATCGAGAACCTCAGTGCCGGGGTGATGGTGTTCCGGCCCAACCACACGCTCTCGAGCATCAACAGCGCGGCGCGCCGCTTCTTCGGCTGGAGCCCGGGTGGCGCCAACACGGCCTTGCCCGAACCGACCGGGCCGGGCTGGCAGATGCTGCGCGAGGACGGCCAGCCCATGCGCCGCCACGACATGCCGTTCGAGCGCGTGCTGGCGACCGGCCAGCCGGTCAAGAGCGTGGTGGTGGGCGTGCCGGTGGGCAACGGCGACGAGGTGCACTGGGCCCTGTTCAATGCCTATCCCGAGAACAACGCCCAGGGCGGTCTGCGCCACGTGGTGCTGACCTTCATCGACATCACCTCGCTCAAGACCGCGCAGGCCGAGCAGAAGACCCTGCAGGCGCAGCTCTCGCAGTCGCAGAAGATGGAGGCCCTGGGCACGCTGGCGGGCGGCGTGGCGCACGACTTCAACAACATCCTGGCCGCGATCCTGGGCAACGCCGACCTGGCGCGGCAGGATCTCACGCACGATGCGCCGGCGCGCGAAAGCCTGCACGAGATCAGCACGGCCGCGCGCCGCGGCCGCGAGCTGGTGCGGCAGATCCTGGCCTTCAGCCGGCAGCAGCCGGCCGAACGCACCCGCGTGGACGTGGGCGCCATCCTGGCCGAGACCTGCAACCTCATGCGGGCGGCCATGCCGCCGCACGTGCAACTGCTGCACGAGTGCCACCCCGACACGCCGCCCCTGCTGGCCGACGCCACCCAGCTCGGGCAGGTGCTGATCAACCTGGGCACCAACGCCGTGCACGCGCTCGAAGGCCGCCCGGGGCGGGTCGAGTGCCAGCTCGACGGCCTCAAGGGCCACGACCCCCGGCTGCCCGCCGAGGTGGCCCAGGCCTGCGCCGAAGCCGGGGTGGATGCGGTGCGCCTGCGGGTGAGCGACAACGGCTGCGGCATGACCGAGGCGGTGCGCAGCCGCATCTTCGAGCCCTTCTTCACCACCAAGGTGGTGGGGCGCGGCACCGGCCTGGGCCTGCCGGTGGTGCTGGGCATCGTGCAGGTGCACGGGGGCGCCATCGATGTCGAGAGCCGGCCCGGCAAGGGCACCACCTTCACGCTCTACTTCCCGGCGGCGCCCGATGGTCCGCCCGGGCTGGCCCTTGATCCCGTGGTTGGACATGCGGGGGCCGATCCCGTCACAATGGCCCCTCGCCCACCCGAGGGCGCCGAGACCGCCCTTTTGGAGACCCCCCTCATGGCCGACGCCCCGCCAGCGGACCAGCCCCACATCCTGTACCTCGACGACGACGACACGCTGGTCTTCCTGGTGCGCCGCCTGCTGGAGCGCCGGGGCTACCGCGTGACGTCCTTCACCGACCAGCAACTGGCGGTGAACGCGGTGCGCGAGCAACCCGAGGCCTTCCAGCTGCTGCTGACCGACTACAACATGCCGGGCATGTCGGGGCTGGACGTGGCGCGCGCCGTGCTGGCGATCAACCCCAAGCTGCCGGTGGCCGTCGCCTCCGGCTACATCACCGACGAACTGCAGGCCGAGGCCAAGACGGCCGGCGTGCGCGAGGTGGTGTTCAAGACCGACGCGGTCGAGGCCTTCTGCGAGGTGGTGGCCCGCCTGGTCAAGCCGGACTGACGCCACCGCATCCAAAGGCATCAAGGGTCCGGCTTCGCCGGCCCGAAATGCCGTCCCCCTCCCAGCGCCGAAGGCGCGCCAGAGAGGGGGAAGCCGCCAAGGGCGGCGCAGGGGGAGCCCCTCAATCTTCCACGAACGCTTCCTCGCGCTTGGCCTTGACCGAGGGCAGCAGCACCACCACCAGCAGCACCACGGCGATGGCCAGCAGGCTGGCCGACATCGGGCGCGTGACCAGCACGCTCCAGTCGCCGCGCGAGATCAGCAGCGCGCGCCGCAGGTACTCTTCCATCATCGGCCCCAGGATCAGGCCCAGCAGCAGCGGCGCCGGCTCGCACTTGAGCTTGTGGAACAGGTAGCCGATCACGCCGAAGATGGCGACCATCCAGATCTCGAAGGTGTTGTTGTTCTCCGAGTACACACCCACGGCACAGAACAGCACGATCGCCGGGAACAGCCACTTGTAGGGGATGGTCAGCAGCTTGATCCACATGCCGATCAGGGGCAGGTTGAGCACGATCAGCATCAGGTTGCCGATCCACATCGAGGCGATCAGGCCCCAGAACAGTTCCGGGTTGCTGGTCATGACCTGCGGGCCCGGCTGGATGTTGTGGATGGTCATCGCACCCACCATCAGCGCCATCACGGCGTTGGGCGGAATGCCCAGCGTGAGCAGCGGGATGAAGGAGGTCTGCGCGCCGGCGTTGTTGGCCGACTCGGGGCCGGCCACGCCGCGGATGTTGCCCTGGCCGAACGGCACTTCGCCCTTCTTGAGCTTGATCTTCTTCTCGATCGTGTACGAGGCGAAGGCCGACATCAGCGCGCCGCCGCCGGGCAGGATGCCCAGCACCGAGCCCAGGGCCGTGCCGCGCAGCACCGCGGGCGTCATGCGCTGGAAGTCTTCCTTGGTCGGCATCAGGCCCTTGACCTTGGCCGTGAAGACCTCGCGCTGGTCCGACGGCGTCGGCCAGGTTGGCGATGATCTCGCCGTAGCCGAACACGCCCATCGCGATGGCGATGAAGCTGATGCCGTCGGTGAGTTCGGGGATGTCGAAGCTGTAGCGCGCCACGCCGGAGTTCACGTCAGTGCCCACCAGGCCGAAGGCCAGGCCGAGCAGGATCATGCGCCCCGCCTTGAGCAGCGAGCCCGAGGCCAGCACCACGGCACCGATCAGGCCCAGCACCATCAGCGAGAAGTACTCGGCCGGGCCGAACTTCAGCGCCACTTCGGTCAGCGGCGGCGCGAAGGCCGCGAGGATCAGGGTGCCGGCGCAGCCCGCGAAGAACGAACCCGAGACCGGCAGCCGCCAGCGCGGGCCCGGCCCGTCCCTTGCGCGCCATCTGGTAGCCGTCGATCACGGTCACCACCGAGGACGCTTCGCCGGGCAGGTTGACCAGAATGGCTGTGGTGGAGCCGCCGTACTGCGCGCCGTAGTAGATGCCGGCCAGCATGATCAGCGCCGCTTCCGGCGGCAGGCCGTAGGTGGCGGGCAGCAGCATGGCGATGGTGGCGACCGGGCCGATGCCGGGCAGCACACCGATCAGCGTGCCCAGCAGGCAGCCGACGAAGGCGTAGATGAGGTTCTGCGCCGTGAAGGCGACGCCGAAACCGATCGAGAGGTTGGTGATCAGATCCATGGTTCTTGTCTGGTGGGGGTCGTGGTCACGCGCATCAGCCGATGAAGGCCGGCCAGATCGGGAAGTTCAGCTTGAGCGCGAGCTCGAAGGCGATGTAGCTGCCGATCGCCAGGACGGTGGCGAGCACGAACACCTCCTTGGCCTTGAACTGGTCGCCCGCCAGGCTGGCGACGAAAGTGAGGGCGTAGATCGCGACGATCAGGCCCATGGCCGGCAGGCCCCAGCTGTGCACACCCACCAGCAGCACGCCGAAGATCAGGTTGGCGCCGATGATGAAGATCAGGGGGCGCCAGGCGATGCGGCCGATCGGCTCGCCATCCTCGGTCTTCACCGTCAGGGCCTTGAGCGTGATCAGCACGCCCATGATGGCGATGAGCACGCCCACCACCAGCGGGAAATAGCCTGGGCCCATGCGGGCACCGGTGCCCACGTTGTAGGTGGTGGCACCCCAGGCGAAGGCCACACCGAACGCGCTGAACAGCACGCCCGAGGCAAAGTCTCTCTGACTCTTGATTCTCACGATGTCTCCTGAAATGGCGTTGATCGCCGGCTCCTGCACAGGGCTCGGCGAGGGCACAAGACGTGCGCCGCGCGATGGTAAGAAGACCGTGGGGGTGTGTGGGTGACCAAAACATTGCCATTTGGCAATGTGGGCCGCTGCCGTCGCGGTGCCGCGTCAGCGGTTGGGTCGCGGCAGTTCGATGACGGCGCGCAGGCCCGGTGCCGCGTTCTCGAAATGCAGGCGCCCGCCGTGCAGGGCCACCACCGCCTGCACGCTGGCCAGGCCCAGGCCATGCCCCGGCGCGTCGTCCGGGTGCAGGCGGTGAAAGCGCGTGCCCAGGCGCGCGAGTTCGGCATCGGGCACACCGGGGCCGTTGTCCTGCACGCTGAGCCGCACGCCATCGGGCAGCTCCTGCGTGCCCACCTGGATCACCGCACCCGGGCCGGCGTACTTGAGCGCGTTGTCGAGCAGGTTGGCCAGCGCGCCGGCCAGCAGGTCGCGGTCGCCGGGCAGTTGCACCTCGTCGGCCGGTTCGTGCCGCAGCACGGCGTCCTGGGCGTCGGCAACGGCCTCGTAGAGTTCCACCACGTCGGCGGCGACCACGTCGAGCGCCACCGGCGTGAAGCTGCGGCGCCGCGCGCCGGCCTCGGCCTCGGCGATCTGCAGCAGTTTCTCGAACACCAGCGTCAGCTCTTCGATCTCGCGGATGGCCGCGCCGATGGCCTCGCGGCGTTGCGCCGGATCGGTGTCGGCCTGCTCCGCGTGGCGCAGGCGCACCAGGATGCGCGTGAGCGGCGTGCGCAGGTTGTGCGCGATGGTGTTGGAGACGTGGCGCACGCCGTCCATCAGCGACTCGATGCGGTCGAGCATGGTGTTGATCTCGCGGTTGAGCAGCGCGAACTCATCGTCCGCGCCCGACTCCGCGACGCGCTCGCGCAACTCGCCGGCCGTGGCGATGCGCTTCGCGGTGAGACGCACCGCGCTCACGCTGCGCTCGAGTTCCTGGCGGAACACGAAGGTGCCGCCGATCAGCAGCAGCACGGCCACGATGCCGGCGGCCGCGCTCGCGCTCGCCACCAGGGACTCGATCAGCTCCTGGTCCCGCAGGTCCTGCCCGACCACCAGCACGCCGCCGTCGGGCAGGGTGCGCGTGACCAGGTAGGCGTTCACGCTGCGCCCGTCGCGCTCCACGCGCCGCTGGGTCGGCCCGGTGTTCGCGGCGGCGTCGGGCGCGCGGTCGAGGTTGCCCGCGAGCCGGTGGCCCTCGCGGTCGGTCAGCAGGTAGATCTCGCTGTCGGAGTCGCGGCCGTCGGTCAGCGCCCGGGTGATGGCCGCGGCCGCGGCCGCGGTGCCGCCCTCGTTCATGTCCGCCATCAGCTGCTGCGCCGACAGGCCGACCTGCCGCGCCATGCGCTGGTGCAGCACGCCGACGGTCTGCAGGTAGACGATGGCCAGGGCGGCCAGCATGGTGACGGCGACCAGGAAACCGTAGGAGAACGCCAGGCGAAAACCGACCGAGCGCCAGAGCCCCCCCAGCTTGGCGATCATCCGGCGCGGTCTGGGTCGTCGGCGGCGGCGATGCGGTAGCCGATGCCGCGCACGGTGTGGATCAGCGGCGGCGCACCGCCCGCATCGAGCTTGCCGCGCAGCCGGCTGACCTGCACATCGATCACGTTGGTCTGCGGATCGAACTGGTAGTCCCACACGGCTTCGAGCAGCATGGTGCGGGTCAGCACTTGGCCGGGATGGCTCATCAGGTAGGCGAGCAGGCGGAACTCGCGCGGCTGCAGCGCCACCGGCCGGCCGCCGCGCTCGACATGGCGGCTCGCGAGATCGAGCTTGAGATCGGCCACCTGCAGCGTGCGGATCGCCGGGCCCGGCCGCGAGCGCCGCACCAGGGCCTCGGCCCGCGCGGCGAGTTCGGAGAAGGCGAAGGGTTTGGTCAGATAGTCGTCGCCCCCCGCCTTGAGCCCGCGCACGCGTTCGTCCAGGGCGCTGAGCGCGCTGAGCACCAGCACGGGTGTCTTCTTGCCCAGGCCGCGCAGGGTCGCGAGGATCGAGAGGCCGTCCACCTCGTTGGGCAGCATGCGGTCCAGGATGATCAGGTCCCACTGCTCGCTGGTGGCCCGGCCGAGCGCTTCCATGCCGTCGCGGCAGATCACGACCACGTGGCCGAGCGCGCGGAAACCATTGGCGATGTAGCGCGCGTTGTCCGCGTCGTCTTCCACCACCAGGCAGCGCCACATCACGGTGGCTTCCATCAGGCCTGCGCCCTTTCACTCAGATCGAACATGCGTTGCACTCCGCGTTTTTTGCCGGGTGCCCATTCTGCTTGATCCGCCGCCGCGCGAGATTCAGCCCTCGGCCAGGACGCCGGCCAGCACCGCGCTGTCCACGTTGCCACCGCTCAGGGTGGTGCCCACCACCTGGCCCGGGAGCGCGGCGCGCTCCTGCCAGGCGGCGGCGAAGCTGGCGGCGCCCGCGCCTTCGGCCACGTTGTGGGTGTCGGCGAACAGCATGCGCATGGCCTGCGCGACTTCCGCGTCGCTGACCTGCACGATTCGCTCCAGGTGCGGCCGCAGCACCTCGAGCGCGGCGGCGTCGGCCACGCGGCAGGCCATGCCATCGGCCAGTGTGGTGGTCACGGGCGCTTCGACCACCCGGCCTTCGGCCAGTGAAACCGCGTAGGTGGTGGCGTGGGCGCTGACCACGCCGACGATGCGCACGGGGTGCCGCAGCGCCAGCTTGGCGGCGATCGCCGAGCACGCGCCCGATCCCTGGCCGATCGGTACGTAGACGATGTCGAGCGCCGGCACGGCGCGAAAGAATTCCCACCAATAGGTGCTCACGCCCCGCAGCAGATCGGGGTGGAAGCTTGGCACCATGTGCGCGCCGCGTGCAGCGGCGAGCTCCATGGCGTGCTCGCGGCTGGCCTGGAAGTCGTCGCCGTGTTCGATCAGCGTGACGCCGAGCGCGCGCATGGCGGCGTTTTTCTCCACCGAGTTGCCGCGCGGCACGACGATGGTGCAGGCCACGCCATGCGCGCGCGCGGCCCAGCCGATGCTCTGGCCGTGGTTGCCGCGCGTGGCGCTGATGACCTCGCGCGGCAGCTCGCCGCGCGCCTTGAGCTGGTCGAAGTAGGTCAGCCCGCCGCGGATCTTGAACGCGCCCGCCGGTGTGTGGTTCTCGTGCTTGACCCAGCAATCGGTGCCCAGGCGCGCGCTGAGCGTGGCCCAGCGGTACTGTGGTGTGGGGCCGAACTCGCGGTAGACCACCTGCGCGGCGGCCTCGATGTCGTGCAGGGTGGGCAGCAGGTGGTTCATGGCGGGGACAGCAGGCTGAGCCGGCCGTGGGCCGGGGTGTCGAGCTCGGCCGCGAGGCCGGCCGGACCGTCGCTCACGGTGATGCCCGGCAGGCCCACGGCCTGCAAGGCTGCGCGCAGCCCGGCGGCGCCCGCGTGGCGCAGGTGCAGGCGGCGCAGCGCCACGCCGCTGGCGGGCATGTGCCGCGTGGGGTGGGTGCCGCTCCACTGGATCAGCGTGGGCAGCGCGCCGTTGAAGAGGCGTTGGCCGTCGTCGCGCACGCTGATGCGCCATTGCAGCAGGCCCTGCGGTGTCTGGCGCGAGGCGCTGACGACCGGGCCGCGCTGGATGCCGATGGCGCGCAGCGCCGCGAGGGCGGCATCGATGTCGGCGACGCGCGCCACCCAGTGCACCAGTTGCGGCCCCTGGCGCTGCAGGCGCTGTTGGAGCGCGGGGTCGTCGAGGTCGAACCAGCGGCGCTGGCCCGGTGCGCGGCCGGGCGTGGCGCGCGGGTCGATGGCGATGACCTCCAGGTAGGCCTCGGGTGCCTCATCCCCGTCGAGCCGAAGCAGGCGGTTGTGGGTGCCGAACAGCGGGTGTTCCCCGCCCGGGCCGGGCGTGACGCCCAGCGTGGCTTCGCACCAGGCCACGCCCTCGTCGAGCGTGCGCGCGGCCACCACCAGGTGGTCGATCTGCGCCCGGGGCTCAGCCATGGCCTCTCCCGGAGGTCACAGCGTCACCTCGCCGTCGATGCAGGTGACGGAGGCGCCGCCGACCCAGATGGTGCCTTCGGCGTCGCGGTGGATGTGCACGCGCCCGGCGCGCGCCATGGCCGTGCCTTGCGCGGCGACGTAGTCCGGTGGCGCCATGCCCGCGCCGATCAGCCATTGCGCCACGGCGGCGTTGAGGCTGCCGGTCACCGGGTCTTCGCTCAGCGTCTGGTGGCCGTGGAAGAAGGCGCGCACCTCGAAGGCGGTGTCCGAGCCGGCGGGTTGCGGGCCGACGACGCCGATCTCCAGCCCGGCGAGCACCTGCGCATCGGGCCGCACCGCGAGCACCTGCTCGGCCGAGCGCAGCATCACGCCGCGCCAGGGTGGGCCGTTCTCGCACCAGGCGTGCGCCACGATCTCATCGCGCGCCAGGCCCAGGCCGCGCGCGATCAGGGCCACGTCGGCCTCGTCGAGCGGGCCGCTGCGCCGCAGCGGCGGCGCGGCAAACGCGAGGCGCTGGCGATCGCGCCGGATGCGCACCAGGCCCACGCCGCATTCCTGCACCACGTGGGCTTGGGCCCGGGGCTGGCCGCCGGCCTGCAGCCAGGCGTGGCAGGTGCCCAGCGTGGGGTGGCCCGCGAAAGGCAGTTCCCGGCCGGGGCAGAAGATGCGCACGCGGTAGTCGGCACCGGCCGCGTGGCCTTCGTCGGTGGGCGGCAGCACGAAGGTGCACTCCGAGAGGTTGGTCCAGTCGGTGAACTGCTGCATGGCCTCGGTGCTCAGGCCGGTGCCGTCGAGCACCACGGCCAGCGGGTTGCCGCGGTAGGGTGTTTCGGTGAACACGTCGACTTGCTTGAAGGGGCGTTGGGCCATGGGAAGGTTCTCCGGGTTCGTCAGGACAGGGGCAGGTCGAGCACGCCGCGGCTCGCGGGCCGGGCCAGCCAGCCGGCGTACCAGCGTTCGAGGTGCGGCCACGCGGGGCGCGGCTGCGGCAGGCCCCACCAGCGGTGCACTTCGCAGGCGATGGGGATGTCGGCCATGGTGAGCGCATCGCCGGCCATGAAGGCCTGGCGCGACAGGTGCTCGTCGAGCAGGGCGAACAGCGGCTCGGTGGCGGCGACCGATTGCGCGATCACCTGGGCGTTGCGCTGCGCGGCCGGTGTGCGGATCCACTGCTTGAAGCCCGGGCTGCCCGCGGGGTTGAGCGTGGTCTGCTGCCAGTCCATCCAGCGCTCGGCATCGAAGCGTTGTCGCAGATCGCTCGGGTAGAGCCGGTTCTCGCGCGCGCACAGGTAACGCACGATGGCGTTCGATTCCCAGAGCGTGAAGTCGCCGTCCTGCAGCAGCGGCACCAGGCCGTTGGGGTTGCGCGCGCGGTAGCCGGGCGTGTCCACGACGCCGTGGGCCAGGCCGGCGTCGGTGCGCGGCAGGTCGAGGCCGAGCACCTGCGCGCACAGCACGACCTTGCGCACGTTGATCGAGCTCAGCCGGCCCCACAGCTGCAGCATGGGCTCAGGCCTTCGGTTGTTCGCGAATGGCCTGGGCCAGCGCGGTGATGCCGATGCGGATCTGCTCCACGCTGGCGGTGACGAAACTCAGGCGCAGGCTGCGTGGATCGGGTTCGTCGGCGTAGAACGCGGCGCCGGGCACGAAGGCCACGCCCTTGTCCACCGCGCGCGGCAGCAGGTCGATGGCGTTCATGCCTTCGGGCAGGCGCACCCAGAGGAACATGCCGCCGTCGGGCGAGTTCCACTGCACGTCCAGGCCCTGCATCTCCTGCGCCAGACTGGCCAGCATGGCCGCGCACTGGCTCTTGTAGAGCGCGCGGATGGTGGGCACATGGCGGTCCAGGAAACCGTCCTTGAGCACCTCGGCCACCATGCGCTGGTTGAAGCCGGGGCTGTGCAGGTCGGCTGCCTGCTTGGCTTGCAGCAGCTTGGGGAAGACCGCCTTGGGCGCGACGATGAAACCCAGCCGCAGGCCGGGCGCGAGCACCTTGGAGAAAGAACCCAGGTAGATGCAGCCGTCGGGGTTGCGCGCGCTCAGCGGCAGCGGCGGCGGCGCGTCGAACCAGAGGTCGCCATACGGGTTGTCTTCCACGATCGGCAGGCCGTGCGCGG
This sequence comes from Hydrogenophaga sp. UC242_50, assembly GCF_042697355.1. Classification (NCBI taxonomy): domain Bacteria; kingdom Pseudomonadati; phylum Pseudomonadota; class Betaproteobacteria; order Burkholderiales; family Comamonadaceae; genus Hydrogenophaga; species Hydrogenophaga sp. UC242_50. The sequence continues at coordinate 249,119 of NZ_CP170553.1, read as the reverse complement.
CCGCGCTGGCCACCAGCGCGGCGCGGCGGGCCTCGCTCATGCTGCGGCCGGTGGGGTTCTGGAAGTTGGGCAGCACGTAGAGGAAACGCGCGCGGTTCGCGCCGCTGCCCACCCGGCGTTCGAGGTCACCCACGTCGACGCCCTCGGCGTCACTGGCAGCGGCTTCGATGATGGGCTCCATGGGGGTGAAGGCCTGCAGCGCGCCAAGGTAGGTGGGCGTTTCCACCAGCACGCGGCTGTCGGTGTCGATCAGCACCTTGGCCACCAGGTCCAGGCCCTGCTGGCTGCCGGTGGTGATGAGCACCTGGGCCGGATCCACTTCCCAGGGCAGTTGCGCCGCCACGGCCTCGCACAGCGGGCCGTAGCCTTCGCTGGCCGAGTATTGCAAGGCCGCCAGGCCGTCTTCGCGCAGCACCTTGGCGCAGGCGTCGGCGAACGCGCTCACCGGGAAGGTCTTGGGCGAGGGCAGGCCGCCGGCGAAACTGATGATGCCGGGCTTCTCCGTGACCTTGAGGATCTCGCGGATCACCGAGGGGTTCATGCGCGCGGCGCGGCGGGCCAGCGTCCAGGGCATGGCGGTGGTGGGCGTGGTGGGCAGGTCGTTGGGTTTCATGAAGGTCTCCGTTCAAACGTGTTCGGTGGGCGCGCTGGCGTGTACCGGCATTTTCTTTCCAATGAAGACGGTGGCGATCACCGCGATCGCAAAACCCAGCGAGACGGCGTCGAGCCGTTCGCCGAGCAAGGGCACGGCGAACAGCATGCCCAGAAAAGGCTGCACCAGCTGCACCTGGCTCACGCGCACCGTGCCGCCCAGGGCCAGGCCGCGGTACCAGGCGAAGAAACCGATCCACATCGAGAACACGGCGGTGTAGGCGAAGCCCCACCAGGCCGAGGCCTGCAGCACCGCCTGCGGCCGGGTCAGGGTTGCCAGGGGCAGGGTGAGTGGCAGGGCGATCACCAGGGCCCAGCAGATGACGTGTTCGGCGCGCATGCGCTGCGACAGGCGCGCGCCGTACGCATATCCCACGGCGGCGCACAGCATGGCGGCGAGCAGCAGCGCATCGGCCGGATGCAGTGTGAGGCCGGCACTGCCCGAGCGCAGCACCGCAAAGCCCACCACCAGCGCGCTGCCCAGGGCGGCGCAGGCCCAGAAGCCGACGGAGGGCCGCTGGCGGTGCAGCAGCGCGCCCACCGCCGCCGTGGCCAGCGGCAGCACACCCACGATCACGCTGGCGTGCACCGCTTCCACATAGCGCATCGCCACCGAGGTGAACAGCGGAAAACCGAACACCACCCCGGCCGAGGTGATGGCCAGCGGCAGCAGGTCTTCGCGGTGCGGCAGCGGCGCGCGCGTGGCGACCAGGAAGGCGATCGACAGCAGGGCCGCCACCACGGCGCGGCCCAGCGCGACGAACACGCCGGACATCTGGGGCGCATCGACCGTGCCCACGGCCAGCCGCGTCATGGGCAGGGTGAGCGCGAAGATCACCACGCCCAGCAGGCCGAGCATCAGCCCCTTGTTGGCAGGCCGGTCGATCCAGCGCGGTGCGGGCAGGCTGTGGGTGGTCATACAGTGAGCATCCAGAGGGCGGTGGCGCACCAGCACGGCGGCCAGCACGCGGTTGAACCAGACCAGGCGCGTGCCCTGCGTGAGCCACTGGCGCAGCAGCGAGCCGGCGACCGCGTAGGTGAGGTTGCTGGTGAAGGCGAAGAACACCATCACCACGCAGATGATGGCCAGCCGCTGGCCCGGGTTGGGCGCGGGCTGCCCGGCGGCGTTGACCACCCAGCCGGCGGTGAGCGTGAGCGCCAGCATCCAGGCCTTGATGTTGAGGAACTGCAGGCCCACGCCCTGCAGGAAGCTGACGTTCAGGCGCGAGGCGTCGACCTCGGAGAGCTTGGAGGCGCCCGCCAGTTTCCAGGCCAGCCACAGCATGTAGGCCACGCCCAGCAGCTTCACGCCCCAGCGCAGCGCCGGCACACCCAGCACCAGCGCGCCCAGGCCGAGGCCGCAGGCCAGCATGAGCAGCGTCCAGCCGGTGGGCACCGCGAAGCAGAAGCGCAGGGCGCGCCGCAGGCCCAGGTTGGCCGCGAGGGCGGTGGACAGCGTGGTGTTCTGGCCCCGGCGAAAAACTCATCGCGGTGCAGAACAGCAGCAGGGCGGTCAGCTCGGTGGCGCTCATGAAGATCGGAGGGATGGGCTTGTCAACACGGGAGGTTCAATGTACGCTTTTGCGCCAGTACACAACCAATACAGTTGACCGGCGCAGTTGCGAGTCTGTATTGGTCGATGCGACAGTACAGGCGCTGGAAGGATGCCCCCGACATGCTGATGAAGACCCCCGCACAATCCCTGACCGAGCAGCTCGCCGTGCGCTTCGCCGACCGCATCCGCAGCCGCCTGCTGGCGCCCGGTGCGCGCCTGCCCTCGGTGCGCCAGTGCGCGCTGCAGCACGGCGTGAGCCCCTCCACCGTGGTGGCCGCCTACGACCAGCTGCTCGCGCAAGGCCTGGTGCAGGCGCGCAAGAACCGGGGCTTCTTCGTGCGCGAAATGCCCACGCCGCGCGCCGACGGTCTGTCGAGCGAAACCAAGGCCGCTGCCGCGCGGGCCGGCGGCGGGGCGTCGCCCATCAACGCGACGGCGCTGATCCGCGGCATGTTCCACAAGGTCAGCAACAAGCCGCACCCGGGCATGGGCGTGTTTCCGCCCGACTGGCTGGAGTCGACCTTCATGCCGGCCGCCGTGCGCAAGGTCACCGGCACGCGCGCCTTGCAGGACTTCTCGCTTCAATACGGCGAGCCGATGGGCGACAGCAGCCTGCGCCGGGTGTTGTCGCAGAAGCTGGCCTCGCTCAACGTGCACGCCGATGCCGAGCACATCATCACCACCGTGGGCGCCACACACGCGCTGGACATCGTGAGCCGCACGCTGCTGCGCGCGGGCGATCCGGTGATGGTGGAGGAGCCCGGCTGGGCCGTGGAGTTCGCGCGGCTGGCCGCGCTGGGCATGCGCATCCTGCCGGTGCCGCGCCGCGCCGACGGGCCCGACCTGGAGGTGATGGCGAAGTACTGCGAGGTGCACCAGCCCAAGCTGTACGTGAGCGTGAGCGTGTTCCACAACCCGACCGGTTACTGCCTGTCGCCCGGCAGCGCGCACCGCCTGCTGCAGCTGGCGAACCGGCACAACTTCCACATCGTCGAGGACGACACCTACAGCCACATCGCGCCCGAACACGCCACGCGCCTGACCGCGCTCGACGGCCTGCAGCGCACCATCTACGTGAGCGGCTTCGCCAAGATCCTCGCGCCCAACTGGCGCATTGGTTACCTGGCCGCGCCGCCGGCGCTGGTGGAGCCGCTGCTCGACACCAAGCTGCTGTCCACGCTGACCACACCCTCCTTGCTGGAAAGGGCGCTGGCGCTGTGCATCGAGCAAGGCCAGTTGCGCCGCCACGCCGAGCGCATCCGCACCCGGCTCGATGCCGCGCGGGCGCGCAGCGTGAAGCTGGCGCTGGGCGCGGGCTGCAGCTTCGCGGCCGAGCCGGTGGGGCTGTTCGGCTGGGTCGACACCGGGGTGGACACCGACGCGCTGGCGCAGCGCATGCTGGACGAGGGCTACCTGATCGCGCCCGGTGCGCTGTTCCATGCCGCGCGGGCGCCCAGCACCCTCATGCGCATCAACTTCACGACCACGCAGGACGCGGCGTTCTGGCGCGTGTTCTCGCGCCTGAAGGCCTCGGGCTGAGCCCTGGGGCTGGCTAGAGCTTGGTGTCGAACAGGTCGCGGCCGCGCGCCTGCAGGATGTCCGCCAGCGCGCGGTCGATCTGGCGCGCTTCGGCCTGCATCAAGGGCAGGGCGCGCGCGAACAAGTGCCAGTCGCCCGACCGGGCGGCCAGCTCCAGGCCCTTGGCCAGGCGCGCGCCACGCTCGGCGGTCATGCTGCCCAGCGAGCCCTTGAGGCCGTGCGCGTGGGCCACGGCCGCGGCCGAATCGCGTGTCTGAAGCGCCTTCTGCAATTCGCTCTGGCGCGAAGCCAGGTCGGCGCGCATGGCCTGGGCCAGTTGCCCCAGCGTCTCTTCGTCGCCATCCAGGCGGCGCAGCAGTTTCTCGACGTCCAGCGCCTCCAGGTGCGTGGCGGCGGCGCGCGAGCCCGACACGGCGCTGGGGACGACGGGGGCGGGGATGGTCACCGGGGCCGGTGCGGGTGTGGCCGGGGCTTGCTCGGGCTCGGCCAGGCCGTCGTCGAGCTTCAGCACCCGGTCCATTTCCTTGATGAGCGCCTGCGGGCTGACCGGCTTGGCGGTATAGCCATCCATGCCGGCGGCCAGGCAGGCTTCGCGGTCGCCCGGCATGGCATTGGCCGTCACGGCCACGATGGGCGTGCGGGGCAGCTTGCGGCGGGTCTCGATGTCGCGGATCTCGTGCGTGGCCTGCAGGCCGCTCATGCCAGGCATCTGCACGTCCATCAGCACCAGGTCGATGCCGCCCTGTTCCCATTGGGCGATGGCGTGCACGCCACCGCGCGCCACGCGCACGATGCAGCCCAGGCGCAGCAGCAACTGCCGCATCATCAGTTCGTTGACCGGGTGGTCTTCGGCCAGCAGCACCACCAGGCCGACATAGCGGGCACCGGCCTGCGCGACTTCCTGCAGCTCGGCCGAGGCGCTGAGCGGGCTCTGGTCCAGCTCGCGCAAGGGCAGGGTCAGGGTGAAGGTGCTGCCTTCGCCGGGGTCGCTCTGCAGGTCGATCTCGCCGCCCATGAGCCGGGCCAGCTGCGCGCAGATCGCCAGACCCAGGCCACTGCCGCCATAGGGGCGCGCGGTGGAGGCGTCGGCCTGCGTGAAGGCGTCGAAGACGGTGGCGTGGTGTTCGCGCGCGATGCCCACGCCGCTGTCGCGGACCTGCAGCTGCAGCCGCTTCGGGGCCTGGCCCGCGGGCTCGATCGGCTGGATGCGCACCTCGATCCGGCCGCCGCGGGGCGTGAACTTGAGCGCGTTGGAGAGCAGGTGGTTCAGCACCTGGCGCAGGCGCACCGCATCGCCCATCACCCATTGGGGCAGGGTCGGTGGCAGTTCGAAGCGGAAGTCCAAAGCCTGTTCGCCCGCCTGCTCGGCGTACGGCACGATGGCCTGTTCCAGGGCCTGGTGCAGGTCGAAGCGCACGTTCTCGATGTCGAACTGGCCGGCTTCGATGCGGGAGAGATCCAGCAGGTTGTTGAGCAGGTCCAGCAACTCGTGCGCCGAGTTGTCCATCAGCGCCAGCCAGCTGGACTGGTCCCCATTGAGCGGCGAATCCATCAGCATGCGCGTGAGGCCCATGAACGCGTTGAGGGGCGTGCGCACCTCGTGGCTGATGTTTGCCAGGAATTCGCTCTTGGCCCGGCTGGCCTGTTCGGTCAATTCGCGGGCGCGCTCGCCATCCTGCTCGATGCGCTTGCGCTCGCCGATGTCGGCCAGGGTGCCCATGAGCCGCAGGGGCTGGCCCTTGCTGTCGTGCTCGGCGACCATGGCGTGCGTTTCGACCCAGCGCCAGCCTTCGGAGGCGCGCACCCGGTGCTGCACCACGGCGCGCTGGCTGCGGCCTTCGAGCAAGGCCATCACCTGCACGCGCAGCGGCTCGATGTCGTCGGGGTGCAGGCGCGCGCGCAGGTCGATCGCCTCCCAGTAGCCGTCGGCGGCGATGTCGCCGAGCAGTTCGCCCCAGCGCGCCGTCAGGAACACCTGGGTGGCGGGCAGTTGCCAGTCCCACAGTGCCAGGCCGGCGGCATCTACCGCGAGTTGCAGGCGGTCGCGCGCTTCGTCCAGCGCCTCCTCGGCCAGCAGGCGGCTGTTGGATTCGCGGTGCGCGGTGCTGCGCAGGCGGTCGAGCTCGCGGCTTTGGTGTTCCAGTTCGCCCTGCAACCTTTGCGTGCGCTCGCGCTCCTGCTGAAGCTCGTCCAGCGTGCGTTGCAAGTCAAAGGCGAGACGATCGGGCGTCATGGGCGTGTGTGAGGTGGTGCGAAGGCCTAGGGTTCCCGTGCCGGGCCCTCAGCTGCCGCCAAGCGCTTCCCAGCGCTCCAGCGCCTGAAGCCATTCCCCCTCGACTTCGGCATGTCGGGCGCCAAGTTGAGCCGCGCGGGTGGGATCGCTGTGAAATAGTTGGCCATTCTCCAGGTCCTTGCCAATGGTGGCTTGTTCGGCCTCCAGGGCCGCGATCAGCTGAGGCAGCGCGTCGAACTCCCGCTGTTCCTTGTAGCTTAGCTTTTTCTTGGCGGGTGCTGGTGCGGGCGCCGAACTGGCCGGTTTGGCGGCCGGGGCGGCCGGCGGCGGGGTGGGCGCCTCGCGCTCGCGCTGCAGGGCGGCCGACCGCGCCGACTGGGTCAGCCAGTCCTGCACGTCCCCCACGTACTCGCGCCAGCGCCCTTCGCCCTCGAACACCAGGGTGCTGGTGACCACGTTGTCCAGGAAGCGCCGGTCGTGGCTGACCAGGAACACCGTGCCTTCGTACTGCTGCAGCAGGTCTTCCAGCAGCTCCAGCGTGTCGATGTCCAGGTCGTTGGTGGGCTCGTCGAGCACCAGCACGTTGGCCGGCCGCGCGAACAACCGCGCCAGCAGCAGGCGGTTGCGCTCGCCGCCCGAGA